>NZ_JBYNWF010000001.1:7500-4807500 GCF_057786075.1 Mesorhizobium sp. P171375 | reverse complement strand
CCGGTGGCGCCAGACGGCTTGTCGGTCCCCAGGCGCGGCTCAGCCTCTATCTGATGGGGCAGAAACAGACGGTAAAAGCCTATCTCGACGAGATGGCGATAAGCCCGGCTCTGTTCAAGGCGCTTCAGGGCAGTTCGGTCGAGCGACAGCTCGAACCTGACATCATGCTGAAGGTCGGCCTGACGACCGGGCGCCAGTCGGTGGATGCGCTGACGGGTTCCAGCATCTGCAAGTCGGCGCCGAAACCCGAGAATTGCCGCGTGGTGGCGTCGTCCAACGCGCAGGCCGAAGCGCCGGCCAAATTGTAGGCGCTCGGTTTCGGGAACTCGCCATCGAGGCAGGTTGAGTGAGGCGCGATTTTTCCGCTATCGTCATTGCCGGCGCCGGGGGCTGGCGGAGGATCGGACATGAGTCAGGATATCCCGACGCTTTACGAATGGGCCGGCGGCATTGAGGCCCTCAACCGGCTAACGGCGACTTTTTACGACAAGGTGGCTCGCGACTCGGTGGTCGGCCCGGTGTTCAAGCACATGTCGCCCGACCATCCCGCGCATGTCGCGGCCTTTATCGGCGAGGTTTTCGGTGGACCGAAAACTTATAGCGATAAGCATGGCGGCCACCGCGAGATGGTCATGCATCATCTCGGCAAGCATTTGACGGAAGAACAGCGTCGCCGCTGGATCAGCCTGCTTGTTGATGCCGCCGACGCGGTCGGGCTGCCGGACGATCCCGAATTCCGCTCCGCCTTCATGGGCTATGTCGAATGGGGATCGCGGCTGGCCAAGATGAACTCCACCCTCGGCGAGACCTGCGACCCGGAGACCGAACCGATGCCGGCCTGGGGCTGGGGCGTGCCGGGCGGGCCGTACAAGCCGCCGGCTGGGAAATCCTGAGCCGTGCCGAAGCAGGAGACGACCAGCATCGTGCGCTGGCGGCAGTGGCAAGGTCCTGGCGTCGAACATCTGGTGCTGCGGCAAGGCGCCGACGGCATATCGGCTGAATCCGTCGCCATCTCGGCGGATGCGAAGCCTTTCGCGGTACACTACCGCATCGCCTGCAGCCCGGACTGGCTCGCAAGGGAGGTCGAGGTCGATCTTGTCGGCGGTACAAGTGTTAGGCTCACCACGGACGGCTTGGGCAACTGGTTGAAGGATGGCGTTCCGGCCGCTGAATTGGAGGGCGCGCTCTATCCCGACCTCACCGTCACGCCGTTCACCAACACGCTGCCGATCCAGCGTCTGCAGCTCAAACGCGGCGAAAGCGCCGAGATTGCCGCAGCCTTCATAGAGCTTCCGGAGCTCAGCATCGTCAGGAGCCGGCAGCGCTACACGTGTCTTGAGGAGGGCGGGCGCTATCTCTACGAGTTGCTGGTCAGCGGTTTTCGCCGTGAAATCGAGGTTGACGGGCAGGGGCTAGTCGTCACCTATCCGGATTTCTGGCGAAGGATATGAAAGCGTGTCAGACCACTCTTTACAGCGCGCCCGGAAGCTTTTAGGAAGCGCCTGCGCCGAAACGCGCGTACGGGCATAGCTCAGTTGGTAGAGCGGCGGTCTCCAAAACCGCAGGTCGTAGGTTCGAGCCCTGCTGCCCGTGCCATTTCTCAAATGGCGATTTAACGAACGAACTCGGTCCCGTGCTCCGCATTGAAAAATGGCAGGTGGCTTGCCATATTAGGGAAACTGAGGCATAAGGCCCCCATAGCCGGGACGGGACGACTGGATGGTTCCGAGGCGGCGTTTGGTCATAAAGCGGACACTTGCCACTTGCGTGGATCAAGAATCGGTTTTATGTAGACACAACAGACACGCGACGCGTGGAGCTGGGAAGCCGGCTTTACGCGTCCGATTTGCATGGGCGAACTGGCGCTGATTCGGCGCTGACTTGAAACCCAGGCGGCACGTCCCGGCCAGCGGGATCATCCAGGAGACCCGGCCAACGGGTCTTGAAGACAGAGCGGCATATGGCTTCGAAAACCACAAATCCTTTCGTCTTTCTCCAGCAGGTCCGCGCGGAGACCGCCAAGGTGACTTGGCCGTCGCGCCGGGAGACGATGATCTCGACGGTGATGGTGCTCGTGTTTGCGGTCATCGCGATGATCTTTTTCTTCACCGCCGACGTGGCCATGGGCTACGCGATCGAGCGGCTACTGAGCCTCGGCCATTAAGTTCGGCGAATACGGAGAAGTCTTGAAATGACCGCGCGGTGGTACATCGTCCACGCCTATTCGAACTTTGAAAAAAAGGTCGCCGAGGACATCGAGAACAAGGCCAAGCAGAAGGGCCTGTCCGCCGATATCGAGCAGATCGTGGTGCCGACCGAGAAGGTCGTCGAGATCCGCCGCGGCCGCAAGGTCGATGCCGAGCGCAAGTTCTTTCCGGGCTATGTGCTGCTGAAGGCCAATCTGACCGACGCGGTGTTCTCGCTGGTCAAGAATACGCCGAAGGTTACCGGCTTCCTCGGTGACTCCAAGCCGGTGCCGATCACGGAAGCCGAGGCGCAGCGGATTCTGAACCAGGTCCAGGAAGGCGTCGAGCGGCCCAAGCCCTCGGTCACCTTCGAGATCGGCGAGGCGATCCGCGTTTCGGATGGTCCATTCGCCTCGTTCAACGGTTTCGTCCAGGAAGTGGACGAGGAGCGGGCGCGGCTCAAGGTGGAAGTTTCGATCTTCGGGCGCGCCGTGCCGGTCGATCTGGAATTCGGACAGGTCGAAAAGGGCTGATCCGAAAACCCCCGCGCCGGTTCGCCGGCAAAGGGAGGCGGCGCAAAGATGCGCGGCTAGAACGGGTGGGAGGCGAATGTGGCTTTAGCCGGCCGCGCGAACCGCACCACCAGACTGCAACCGCCGGCGCTCCCGACAATGGGACCGGCATGAAACAAAGGCAGGAAAGAGATGGCTAAGAAAATTGCAGGCCAGCTCAAGCTCCAGGTTGCCGCGGGCTCGGCTACGCCGTCGCCCCCGATCGGCCCGGCGCTTGGTCAGCGCGGCATCAACATCATGGAATTCTGCAAGGCGTTCAACGCGCAGACCCAGGAAATGGAAAAGGGATCGCCGATTCCGGTCGTCATCACCTACTACCAGGACAAGTCGTTCACCTTCGTCATGAAGACGCCGCCGGTGAGCTACTTCCTGAAGAAGGCTGCGAACCTGAAGTCGGGCTCCAAGGAGCCGGGCAAGGTCAAGGTCGGCACGATCGGCCGCGACAAGGTGCGCGCCATCGCCGAGCAGAAGATGAAGGATCTGAACGCAAACGACGTCGAAGCGGCCATGCGTATGGTCGAGGGCTCCGCCCGCTCGATGGGTCTGGAAGTGGTGGGCTGAGATCATGGCAAAGATTGCAAAGCGTGTATCGAAGACCCGCGAAGGCATCGATCCCAACAAGGCTTATGCCTTGGGTGAAGCGCTGAAGCTGCTCAAGGACCGTTCGACGGTGAAGTTCGACGAGACCATCGAAGTCGCGATGAACCTCGGCGTCGACCCGCGTCATGCCGACCAGATGGTCCGCGGCGTGGTCAACCTGCCGAACGGCACCGGCCGCTCGGTCCGTGTCGCCGTGTTCGCACGTGGCGACAAGGCTGAGGAAGCCAAGGCCGCCGGTGCCGACATCGTCGGTGCCGAGGATCTGGTCGAGATCGTCCAGAAGGGCACGATCGACTTCGATCGCTGCATCGCCACACCGGACATGATGCCGCTGGTCGGCCGTCTGGGCAAGGTGCTCGGCCCGCGCGGCATGATGCCGAACCCGAAGGTCGGCACCGTCACCACCGACGTCGCTGCCGCCGTCAAGGCATCGAAGGGCGGCGCTGTCGAGTTCCGCGTCGAGAAGGCCGGCATCGTTCAGGCCGGCGTCGGCAAGGTCTCGTTCGACGTCAAGGCGCTGGAAGAAAACATCCGCGCCTTCGCCGATGCGGTCACCAAGGCGAAGCCGGCTGGCGCCAAGGGCAACTACGTCAAGAAGGTGTCTGTCACCTCGACGATGGGCCCGGGCCTCAAGCTCGACGTCTCGACGCTCGCAGCGTCCTGATACGAACATCTGGATCGGCCGCTAACGCGCTGATCCGCAAGTGAATTCCGGGCCTCCGACCTGTCGGCGGCCCGGTACCGGAAGCCGAGAGGTTTCCGGACATCCTGTCCGAGATTGCAGGCGGCCCAGAAGCCTTAATTCAATTGGGCCTGCATGAGACGGGTGAAAACCTGACAACGGAGCGACAAGCTCCAATGAAAGGTTCGAACCGTGTTTGCCTTTTGTCTGCGCATCGCCGGCTTGTCCGTCGATGTGGCGAAAGGGGGCAGGATCCTCGAGCGTCGTTCGGGAGATCCGTTACTGGATGGCCCGGCCGGCAAAAAGGCAACCCGACGCCTGTCCTATTAGAGGGGCAGGGGTCAACTGGAGATAGGCAGTGGACAGAGCGGAAAAACGCGAACTCGTCACGGGCCTGAATGGTGCTTTTGCAGGCGCTGGTTCAGTCGTCGTGGCCCACTACGCCGGTATCACCGTCGCGCAAATGAACGACCTTCGGTCGAAAATGCGCGCTGCCGGTGGCACCGTCAAAGTCGCGAAGAACCGTCTCGCCAAAATCGCTCTTCAGGGCACGGACTCCGCATCGATCATCGACCTGTTCAAGGGACAGACGCTGATCGCTTATTCGGAGGATCCGATTGCGGCGCCGAAGGTCGCGTCCGATTTCGCCAAGGGAAATGACAAGTTGGTCATTCTCGGCGGCGCAATGGGCACGACCTCGCTCAACGCCGACGGTGTGAAGGCACTCGCCACACTTCCGTCGCTCGATGAGCTGCGCGCCAGGCTGGTTGGCATGATCGCCACGCCGGCAACCCGGATCGCCCAGATCGTCAATGCGCCAGCGGCTTCGGTCGCGCGCGTCATCGGCGCTTACGCCCGGAAGGACGAGGCGGCATGAGGCCGTTCCTCGCTATCACAAACACACGTTCGAACCTGATGAAGGAATACAACAATGGCTGATCTGGCAAAGATCGTAGACGACCTTTCGAAGCTGACCGTCCTCGAGGCGGCCGAGCTGTCGAAGCTTCTTGAAGAAAAGTGGGGCGTTTCGGCTGCTGCTCCGGTGGCGGTTGCCGCTGCTGGCGGCGCTGCCGCTGCTGCTGCTCCGGCCGAGGAAAAGACGGAATTCGACGTCGTCCTCACCGAGGCAGGCGCTCAGAAGATCAACGTCATCAAGGAAGTCCGCGCCATCACCGGCCTGGGCCTCAAGGAAGCCAAGGATCTGGTCGAAGCAGCTCCGAAGCCGGTCAAGGAAGGCGTTTCCAAGGCCGACGCTGAGAAGTTCAAGGCCCAGCTGGAAGCAGCCGGCGCCAAGGTCGACCTGAAGTAAGCGTAAAGCGGCGGGCGGCCTCGCGCCGTCCGCCACTCCCTTCATGGAAGGGAGGATGCGTAGCGCGAGATGTAAGGGAACCTCTTTCCTGAGGGCCGGAACCGGCCTTCAGGAAACGGGTTTTCTCCCGTTTTAGCCGTCGCCGCCAGGCGGCGGGAAAACAGATCAGGGGCCGCCACCGAGGTGGCCGCGCATGCAAGGTGAGCCGCGGCGAGGCTCGTCCCGAGTTTATAGCTAAGGAGCGACGATGGCCCAGACCCAGACTTTCAATGGCCGCAGACGCGTACGCAAGTTCTTCGGAAAGATCCCGGAAGTTGCGGAGATGCCGAACCTGATCGAGGTTCAAAAGGCATCCTATGACCAGTTCCTGATGGTGGACGAGCCCAAGGGCGGCCGTCCGGACGAAGGGCTGCAGGCCGTTTTCAAGTCGGTCTTCCCGATCTCCGATTTTTCCGGCTCCTCGATGCTGGAGTTCGTGAAGTACGAGTTCGAAGGACCGAAATTCGACGTTGACGAATGCCGTCAGCGCGACCTGACCTATGCGGCGCCGCTGAAGGTGACGCTGCGCCTCATCGTGTTCGATATTGATGAGGATACTGGCGCCAAGTCGATCAAGGACATCAAGGAGCAGGACGTCTACATGGGCGACATGCCGCTCATGACCTTGAACGGCACCTTCATCGTCAACGGCACCGAGCGCGTCATCGTCTCGCAGATGCACCGTTCGCCGGGCGTCTTCTTCGACCATGACAAGGGCAAGTCGCACTCGTCGGGCAAGCTTTTGTTTGCCGCGCGCGTCATCCCCTATCGCGGTTCGTGGCTCGACATCGAGTTCGATTCCAAGGACGTCGTGCACGCCCGCATCGACCGCCGCCGCAAGATTCCGGTGACGTCGCTGTTGATGGCGCTTGGCATGGACGGCGAAGAGATCCTGTCGACCTTCTACAACAAGATCACCTACAAGCGCGCGGGCGATCACTGGCGCATTCCGTTCAACGTCGAGCGTTTCCGCGGCCTCAAGGCTGTCGGCGACCTGGTCGATGCCGACACCGGCGAGATCGTCGTCGAGCAGGGCAAGAAGATCACCGCCCGCCAGGCAAGGGCGCTTGGCGAAAAGGGTCTGAAGGCGATCAAGGCGACCGACGAGGATCTGCTCGGCAATTACCTGGCCGAAGACATCGTCAACTACGGCACCGGCGAAATCTTCCTCGAAGCCGGCGACGAGATCGACGAGAAGACGCTGAAGGTGCTGCTCGGCACCGGCGAGCAGGAAATCAAGGTTCTCGACATCGACCACGTCAATGTCGGCGCCTACATCCGCAACACGCTCAACGTCGACAAGAACGAGAGCCGCCAGGACGCGCTGTTCGATATCTATCGTGTCATGCGCCCGGGCGAGCCGCCGACGTTGGAAACCGCCGAAGCCATGTTCAACTCGCTGTTCTTCGACAGCGAGCGCTACGATCTGTCGGCCGTCGGCCGCGTCAAGATGAACATGCGCCTTGAACTCAAGGCCGAGGACACCGTGCGCGTGCTGCGCAAGGACGACATCCTGGCCGTGGTCAAGACGCTGGTCGAACTGCGCGACGGCAAGGGCGAGATCGACGACATCGACAATCTCGGCAACCGCCGCGTGCGTTCTGTCGGCGAGCTGATGGAGAACCAGTACCGCGTCGGCCTGCTGCGCATGGAGCGCGCGATCAAGGAACGTATGTCCTCGATCGAGATCGACACGGTGATGCCGCAGGACCTGATCAACGCCAAGCCGGCGGCTGCCGCCGTGCGCGAGTTCTTCGGTTCCTCGCAGCTGTCGCAGTTCATGGACCAGACCAATCCGCTGTCGGAGATCACCCACAAGCGCCGCCTGTCGGCACTTGGACCGGGCGGTCTGACCCGCGAGCGCGCCGGCTTCGAGGTGCGCGACGTGCACCCGACGCATTACGGCCGCATCTGCCCCATCGAGACGCCGGAAGGCCCGAATATCGGTCTGATCAACTCGCTGGCGACCTTCGCGCGCGTCAACAAGTACGGCTTCATCGAAAGCCCGTACCGCAAGATCGTCAACGGCAAGCTGACCAATGAGGTCGTCTATCTCTCCGCTATGGAAGAGTCCAAGCACCACGTTGCGCAGGCCAATGCCGAGCTCGACAAGAACGGCGGGTTCGTCGACGAATTCGTCATTTGCCGCAGCGCCGGCGAAGTGATGATGGCGCCGCGCGAAAACGTCGATCTGATGGACGTGTCGCCCAAGCAGATGGTGTCTGTGGCCGCGGCGCTGATCCCGTTCCTCGAGAACGACGACGCCAACCGCGCGCTGATGGGTTCCAACATGCAGCGTCAGGCCGTGCCGCTGGTGCGCGCCGAAGCGCCGTTTGTCGGCACCGGCATGGAGCCGATCGTTGCCCGTGACTCGGGCGCTGCCATCGGCGCCCGCCGCGGCGGCATCGTCGACCAGGTGGACGCGACGCGTATCGTTATCCGCGCCACGGAAGATCTCGATCCCGGCAAGTCGGGCGTCGACATCTACCGGCTGATGAAGTTCCAGCGTTCGAACCAGAACACCTGCATCAACCAGCGTCCGCTGGTGCGCATGGGCGACCGCGTCAACAAGGGCGACATCATCGCCGACGGTCCGTCGACCGAGCTTGGCGATCTGGCGCTCGGCCGCAACGTGCTGGTCGCGTTCATGCCGTGGAACGGCTACAACTACGAGGACTCGATCCTGCTCTCCGAGCGCATCGTGGCCGACGACGTCTTCACCTCGATCCACATCGAGGAGTTCGAAGTCATGGCCCGCGACACCAAGCTCGGGCCGGAGGAAATCACGCGCGACATTCCGAACGTTTCGGAAGAAGCGCTGAAGAACCTCGACGAGGCCGGCATCGTCTACATCGGTGCGGAAGTGCAGCCGGGCGACATCCTGGTCGGCAAGATCACGCCGAAGGGCGAAAGCCCGATGACGCCGGAAGAAAAGCTCCTGCGCGCCATCTTCGGTGAAAAGGCGTCCGACGTTCGCGACACCTCGATGCGCATGCCTCCGGGCACCTTCGGCACCGTCGTCGAGGTGCGCGTGTTCAACCGTCACGGCGTCGAGAAGGACGAGCGCGCCATGGCGATCGAACGCGAGGAGATCGAACGCCTCGCCAAGGACCGCGACGACGAGCAGGCGATCCTCGACCGCAACGTCTATTCACGCCTTTCCGACGTCCTCGTCGGCAAGGAAGCGATTGCCGGACCGAAGGGCTTCAAGAAGGGCTCGAAGCTGTCGAAGGACACGCTGGACGAGTATCCGCGTTCGCAGTGGTGGCAGTTTGCGGTGGAGAACGAAAAGCTCCAGAGCGAACTGGAAGCGCTGCGTGGCCAGTACGACGACTCCAAGAAGGCGCTCGAGCAGCGCTTCATGGACAAGGTCGAGAAGGTGCAGCGCGGCGACGAAATGCCTCCGGGCGTCATGAAGATGGTCAAGGTCTTCGTGGCCGTGAAGCGCAAGATGCAGCCGGGCGACAAGATGGCCGGCCGTCACGGCAACAAGGGTGTCGTGTCGCGCATCGTTCCGGTCGAGGACATGCCTTTCCTCGAGGACGGCACGCATGCCGATATCGTGCTCAACCCGCTGGGTGTGCCGAGCCGCATGAATGTCGGCCAGATCCTGGAAACGCATCTGGGCTGGGCATGTGCTGGCATGGGCAAGAAGATCGGCGAGCTGATCGACGCGTACAAGACGGCCGGAGACATCAAGCCGCTGCGCAAGACGCTCGAGAGCTTCATCCCTGCCAACGACCGCAACGAGCCGGTCCGCGAGTATGACGACGAGAGCATCGTTCGCCTCAGCGAACAGATGCGCCGCGGCGTCTCCATCGCGACGCCGGTGTTCGACGGCGCGCATGAGGTCGACATCAACATCATGCTGGAGCAGGCGGGCCTGCACACCAGCGGTCAGTCGCAGCTCTATGACGGACGCACCGGCGAGCCGTTCGATCGCAAGGTGACGATGGGCTATATCTATATGCTCAAGCTTCACCACCTGGTGGACGACAAGATCCACGCGCGTTCGATCGGTCCGTACTCGCTCGTTACCCAGCAGCCGCTGGGCGGCAAGGCGCAGTTCGGCGGCCAGCGCTTCGGCGAAATGGAGGTCTGGGCGCTGGAAGCCTACGGCGCCGCCTACACGCTGCAGGAAATGCTGACGGTGAAGTCGGACGACGTGGCCGGCCGCACCAAGGTCTACGAGGCGATCGTGCGCGGCGACGACACGTTCGAAGCCGGCATTCCGGAGAGCTTCAACGTGCTCGTCAAGGAAATGCGGTCTCTCGGCCTCAATGTCGAGCTGGAGAACACCAAGCTTGACGACAACCCTGTCCGGCTGCCTGACGCAGCCGAGTAAAAGCAAGACATCCGGTCGCGGGAGTCCGCGGCCGGATGCACCAAATTCGACGGCCGGTGGGCCGACCACTCAGCGGGCATTTGGCCCGCGTTAGATGCAAGGGGTTTTCGAGGACCCCGAAAAGGAGAACGGCATGAACCAAGAGGTCATGAATCTCTTCAATCCGCAGGCGCCGGCGCAGGTGTTCGATTCCATCCGGATATCGCTCGCCAGCCCTGAGAAGATTCTGTCCTGGTCGTTCGGCGAGATCAAGAAGCCGGAGACCATCAACTACCGCACCTTCAAGCCGGAGCGTGACGGTCTGTTCTGCGCGCGTATTTTTGGCCCGATCAAGGACTATGAATGCCTGTGCGGCAAGTACAAGCGCATGAAGTACAAGGGCGTCATCTGCGAGAAGTGCGGCGTCGAAGTCACGCTGTCGCGCGTTCGCCGCGAGCGCATGGGCCATATCGAGCTGGCAGCACCGGTCGCTCACATCTGGTTCCTGAAGTCGCTGCCGTCGCGCATCGGCACGCTGCTCGACATGACGCTCAAGGATATCGAGCGCGTCCTCTACTTCGAGAACTACATCGTCACCGAGCCTGGCCTCACCGCGCTGAAGGAGCACCAGCTGCTCAGCGAGGAAGAGTACATGATCGCCGTCGACGAGTATGGCGAGGATTCCTTCACCGCGATGATCGGCGCCGAGGCCATTCATGACCTTCTGGCCGGCATGGACCTGGAGAAGATCGCCGGCGACCTGCGTTCGGAACTGGCTTCGACCACGTCCGAGCTGAAGCAGAAGAAGTATCTGAAGCGGCTCAAGGTCGTCGAGAACTTCATGGAATCCGGCAACCGTCCGGAATGGATGATCATGAAGGTGGTTCCGGTGATCCCGCCGGACCTGCGCCCGCTCGTCCCGCTGGACGGCGGCCGTTTCGCGACGTCCGACCTGAACGACCTCTATCGCCGCGTCATCAACCGCAACAACCGCCTGAAGCGGCTGATCGAGCTGCGCGCGCCCGGCATTATCGTGCGCAATGAAAAGCGCATGCTGCAGGAAGCTGTCGACGCACTGTTCGACAACGGCCGCCGCGGCCGCGTCATCACCGGCGCCAACAAGCGTCCGCTGAAGTCGCTGTCCGACATGTTGAAGGGCAAGCAGGGCCGGTTCCGCCAGAACCTGCTCGGCAAGCGCGTCGACTATTCGGGCCGTTCGGTCATCGTCACCGGCCCGGAGCTCAAGCTGCACCAGTGCGGCCTGCCTAAGAA
This sequence comes from Mesorhizobium sp. P171375, assembly GCF_057786075.1. Lineage (NCBI taxonomy): Bacteria > Pseudomonadati > Pseudomonadota > Alphaproteobacteria > Hyphomicrobiales > Phyllobacteriaceae > Mesorhizobium > Mesorhizobium sp. P171375. The sequence goes on along the minus strand of NZ_JBYNWF010000001.1, from coordinate 4,796,516 downwards.
GATGGCGCTCGAACTGTTCAAGCCCTTCATCTACGCCCGCCTCGACGCCAAGGGGTTCTCCTCGACCGTCAAGCAGGCCAAGAAGCTGGTCGAGAAGGAGCGTCCGGAAGTCTGGGATATCCTCGACGAGGTCATCCGCGAGCATCCGGTGCTGTTGAACCGCGCGCCGACGCTGCACCGCCTGGGCATCCAGGCGTTCGAGCCGATCCTGATCGAAGGCAAGGCGATCCAGCTGCATCCGCTGGTCTGCACGGCCTTCAACGCCGACTTCGACGGCGATCAGATGGCCGTTCACGTGCCGCTGTCCCTCGAGGCTCAGCTTGAAGCCCGCGTGCTGATGATGTCGACCAACAACATCCTGCATCCGGCTTCCGGCGCGCCGATCATCGTGCCGTCGCAGGACATGGTTCTGGGTCTCTACTATCTCTCGATCGTCAATCAGAACGAGCCGGGCGAAGGCATGGTGTTTGCCGACATGGGCGAGCTCCAGCATGCGCTCGAGACCAAGGCTGTCACCCTGCACGCCAAGATCAAGGGCCGTTTCCGTTCGGTCGACGCCGAAGGCAAGGTCGTGTCGAAGATCTACGACACCACGCCCGGCCGCATGATCATCGGCGAACTGCTGCCGAAGAACGTCAACGTGCCTTACGAGACCGCCAACCAGGAGATGACCAAGAAGAACATCTCCAAGATGATCGACACCGTCTACCGCCATTGCGGTCAGAAGGAGACGGTCATTTTCTGCGACCGCATCATGGCGCTTGGCTTCGGCCATGCCTGCCGCGCCGGCATTTCGTTCGGCAAGGACGACATGTTGATCCCGGACGCCAAGATCAAGCTGGTCTCCGACACCGAGGCTTTGGCCAAGGAATACGAGCAGCAGTACAATGACGGTCTGATCACCCAGGGCGAGAAGTACAACAAGGTCGTCGACGCCTGGGCCAAGTGCTCGGAAAAGGTCGCCGACGAAATGATGGCCCGCATCAAGGCGGTCGAGTTCGAGGACAATGGCCGTCAGAAGCCGATGAACTCGATCTACATGATGTCGCATTCGGGTGCGCGCGGTTCGCCCACCCAGATGCGCCAGCTCGCCGGCATGCGTGGCCTGATGGCCAAGCCGTCGGGTGAAATCATCGAGACGCCGATCATCTCGAACTTCAAGGAAGGCCTGACCGTGCTCGAGTACTTCAACTCGACCCACGGCGCCCGCAAGGGTCTGGCCGACACCGCCTTGAAGACGGCGAACTCGGGTTACCTCACCCGTCGTCTGGTCGACGTGGCGCAGGACTGCATCGTCAACTCCGTGGATTGCGGCACCGACAAGGGCCTCACCATGCAGCCGATCGTCGATGCCGGTCAGGTCGTCGCTTCGGTCGGCCAGCGCGTGCTGGGCCGTACCGCGCTCGACGACATCAACCATCCGGTGTCGGGCGAGGTTCTGGTCAAGGCCGGAACGCTGATGGACGAGCGTGACGTTGAGCAGATCGAAAAGGCCGGCGTGCAGTCGGTCCGCATCCGTTCGGCACTGACCTGCGAAGTCAGGGTCGGCGTCTGCGCGGTCTGCTACGGACGCGATCTGGCCCGCGGCACCCCGGTCAACCAGGGCGAAGCCGTCGGCGTCATCGCGGCGCAGTCGATCGGCGAGCCGGGCACCCAGCTCACCATGCGTACCTTCCACATGGGCGGTACGGCGCAGGTGGTGGATAGTTCGTTCCTTGAAGCCTCGTATGAGGGCAAGGTCGAGATCCGCAACCGCAACGTGGTGCGCAACTCGGACGGCCAGCAGATGGTCATGGGCCGCAACATGGCGGTGCTGATCCTCGATGAGGCCGGCAAGGAACGCGCCACGCACCGCGTCACCTATGGTTCGCGTATCTTCGTGGACGATGGCGACAAGGTGAAGCGCGGCCAGCGTATCGCCGAGTGGGATCCCTATACCCGCCCGGTCCTCACCGAAATCGAGGGCAAGGTGGCGTATGAGGATCTGGTCGACGGCATTTCCGTTCAGGAAACGGCCGACGAGTCAACCGGCATCACCAAGCGTGAGGTCATCGACTGGCGCTCGACGCCGCGCGGCAACGACCTCAAGCCGGCAATCGCCATCCTGGACGGCAAGGGCAAGGTCGGCAAGCTGTCGAAGGGCGGCGACGCCCGCTTCCTGCTCTCGGTCGAGGCCATTCTCTCGGTCGAGCCGGGTTCGCAGGTTCGCCCCGGTGACGTGCTGGCGCGTATCCCGATGGAAAGCGCCAAGACCAAGGACATCACCGGCGGTCTGCCGCGTGTTGCCGAATTGTTCGAGGCACGCCGTCCCAAGGATCACGCCATCATCGCCGAGATCGATGGCACGATCCGCTTCGGCCGCGACTACAAGAACAAGCGCCGCATCATCATCGAGCCGCATGACTCGACGCTTGAGCCGGTCGAATACCTGATCCCGAAGGGCAAGCCGTTCCATCTCCAGGACGGCGACGTCATCGAGAAGGGCGACTACATCCTCGACGGCAATCCGGCGCCGCACGACATCCTCGCGATCAAGGGCGTGGAGGCACTTGCTTCCTACCTCGTGAACGAAATCCAGGAAGTCTACCGCCTGCAGGGCGTGTCGATCAACGACAAGCACATCGAAGTGATCGTTCGCCAGATGCTGCAGAAGGTCGAGATCACCACGCAGGGCGACTCGACCTACATTCCGGGCGACCACGTGGACGTGATCGAACTGGAAGAAGTCAACGAGCGCCTGATCGAGGACGGCAAGAAGCCGGCCGAAGGCCAGCCGGTGCTGCTCGGCATCACCAAGGCGTCGCTGCAGACGCCGTCCTTCATCTCGGCCGCCTCCTTCCAGGAGACAACCAGGGTGCTGACGGAAGCTGCGGTTGCCGGCAAGACCGACATGCTGCAGGGCCTGAAGGAAAACGTCATTGTCGGCCGGCTGATCCCGGCCGGTACCGGCGGCACGATGAGCCAGATCCGGCGCATCGCCACCTCGCGCGACGAGCTGATCATCGACGAGCGCCGCAAGGCCTCCGGTGTCGAAGTCGCCGATCCGATGCTGACCGACATGGTCAACGCCGCGCAGTAAGCGCGGTCGGACGAGAAGAAGGAAAGGGGCCCAAGTGGCCCCTTTTCGCGTTTTGGCCTTACGAACGAGGAAGCACCATGAGCAACAAGACCTGGACGGCTGTCGACGGCTACATTGTCTCCTCCCTTTTCGAAGCGGATCCCGTGCTTGACGCGGTGATCGCAACCAATCGCAAACAGAGCCTGCCGGCGATCGACGTGTCGGCCGCCCAAGGCAAGCTGCTGTCGCTTCTGGTGCGCATCAGCAGTGCCAGGAAGGTGCTGGAGGTCGGCACGCTCGGTGGCTACTCGACCATCTGGATGGCAAGGGGATTGCCGGCCGACGGCACGGTCGTGACGCTCGAACTCGATCCGCACCACGCAGAAGTCGCGCGTTCGAATTTCGAGCGGGCAGGGATGTCGGACAAGGTGGACCTGCGCGTCGGCCCGGCGCTGCAGTCGCTCGCAACGCTTGGCAGCGAAAATGCCGGTCCGTTCGACCTGATCTTCATCGACGCCGACAAGCCGAACAACCCGAACTATCTGTCATGGGCGATGCGGCTGTCACGGCCGGGATCGGTCATCATCTGCGACAACGTCGTCCGTGACGGTACGGTGCTGAACGACGATGGCCGTGACGCCTATGTCGAAGGCGCACGCGCCGCGTTCTCCTTCATCGGCGGCGAGAAGCGACTGGACGGCACCGCCATCCAGACCGTCGGCGCCAAAGGCTATGACGGATTTGCCATCGCTGTCGTCGAGTGAAGTGGCCGGGCTACGGTCCGGCCAAGCTCGCCGCTCAGTCGAAGAACGCTTCCACCACATTGCGCTTGCCGAGCATGAAGGCGTCGGCGACGTGCTGGAGGGGCGCCAGGTCGACATCGGAGACGCCGGCGCGCACGATCTCGGCGAAGCGCCGATAGAGCTGGGGATATTCGGCCTCCGGCTCGTCATGGACCACCTTGCCATCGACGGCGAGCCTGGTGCCGCCGCCGGACAGCACCATCTTGCCTTCGTCGGTGTCTGCCAGGATGTCCCAGCTCTGCGGGCCGGTCTGCAGCCAGTCGAGTTCCATCGTCACCGGCAACCCATCGGAGGTGCGGAAATTGACATGGGCGGCAACCGGAGAGGCGCGGTTTTCGGGAAAGTCGAGTACCGCCGAGGTGATGAACATTGCCGGCAGGATGTGTGTCGCGATCGACAGCGCGTTGATGCCGGGATCGAAAACACCGAAACCGCCCGGAGCCCAGATCCAGTCCTGGTTCGGGTGCCAGCGGCGGACATCTTCCTTCCAGACGATTGCCGCCGAGCTGATTTTGGCCGAGCTCAGAAATGTCCGCGCGGCCTCCACCGCCGGCGCGTAGCGCGAATGCCAGCTGGCGAACAGCGTAACCCCATTGGCTTGCGCCAGCCGCTTCAGATCCTCGACCTCGCTGACGGTGGCGCCCGGCGGCTTTTCGAGGAAGACATGCTTTTTCGCGATCAGTGCCGTGCGCGCAGCGTCGTAGCGATACTGCGGTGGCATGCACAGCGACACGGCCTCGAGTTCGGACACCGCGTCGAGCATCGCCTCTATGGTCGGGAAGTTCGGGATATCATCGACCTTGCCGTGCCGGCTGGCGGCGGCGATCAGGCGGTAATCCCCATCTTTGGCCACCGCCGGCAGATGCTGGTCGCGCACGATCTTGCCCACGCCGACGATGCCGAGCTTGATGGGACCATTGTTGGAGGACATGGGGACTCCGCAGATTGGAATTTGGGCTGTTCTTAAGTCGCCTTGGTTCTTAGCAGAGAACCTGTGCCGGGCAAGCCGGCGCGGTGACAAGTGCGAGCCGAACCCGATTCTCAGGCTTACAGCGGGACCTCGAACGTCACGATCGATACTTCGCCTTCGAGTGCGCCCTGGAAGGCCGACAGATGCGGCTCATCGTTGGGCTCGCCCTCCATGTCGCCGATCTGGTCGAGCTCGGCCTCGGCATAGCCTTCGGCGGCGAGCGATTCGAGGGCACGGCGCACGGCCGAATCGTCGTCGGGGGCAACCAGCATCACATGGACGCCTTCCGGCTTGCCGCCCTTCTTTTTCCAGACGCGGCCGGTGATGATGGTGACCGGGCGCTCCTCATTGTCGTTCACGGGCTGATTCCTCTTGAGATTCGGGCGGGCAAGGGGTTTGGGGCTGTCCATGGCGCCTTTTGCCATGAAGCGGCGGTGCAGGACAGCCGCAAGCCGGTCACTTTCTTCCTTCCCCTTGCAAACTTAAGAAAGAAAATTACATGCGTTTTTCGCATGGCTGCTAAGCCTTGGTCAGCGCGCAATATTTGGCGTGCCGGGGTTGACGGTTCACGGTCTTGCGAGTAGAAGCCGCCCAGTCAGAACCGATGTGAGGCTCTCCCTTCCGAAGCGACACGCTTTGGAGTTTGCCTCAAACAGGGTTCGTTTTACGAGCGAAAAGACATTTCCGGCGCGCATGAGGCGGTTTCCGCTTCCTCTGCATTTTGTTCGGGCTGGACCGCGAGGCGCGGTTTATGGCCCGAATTTGCGTATGGAATTGACGCTTTGAGCGGCCCTGACAGGGCGAGACACGGAATTGAGAGACAAGAGGGTTTAATGCCTACCGTCAACCAGCTGATCCGCAAGCCGCGCATTGCGCCGGTGAAGCGCAACAAGGTCCCGGCCATGCAGCAGAACCCGCAGAAGCGGGGCGTCTGCACGCGCGTCTATACAACGACGCCGAAGAAGCCGAACTCGGCACTGCGCAAGGTGGCCAAGATCCGCCTGACCAACGGCTTTGAAGTGATCGGCTACATCCCCGGCGAAGGTCACAACCTTCAGGAACACTCCGTGGTCATGATCCGCGGCGGCCGCGTCAAGGATCTTCCGGGCGTGCGCTACCACATCATCCGCGGCGTGCTCGACACGCAGGGCGTGAAGAACCGCAAGCAGCGCCGTTCGAAATACGGTGCGAAGCGTCCGAAGTAAGGTTTTCCGGCTTCGGCGCTTTTTTTGACAGCGCCGGGCTATGAGAGATTGAGAGACAAAAGCCATGTCCCGTCGTCACAGTGCAGAAAAGCGTGAGATCAACCCGGATCCGAAGTTCGGCGATCTGATCGTTACCAAGTTCATGAACGCCGTCATGTATGACGGCAAGAAATCGGTCGCCGAGACCATCGTCTACGGCGCGCTCGACCAGGTTCAGTCGAAGACCAAGCAGGAACCGGTCACCGTCTTCCATCAGGCGCTCGACAATGTCGCGCCGCATGTGGAAGTCCGGTCGCGTCGCGTCGGCGGCGCCACCTACCAGGTTCCGGTCGATGTGCGCCCCGAGCGCCGTCAGGCCCTGGCGATCCGTTGGCTGATTGCAGCCGCGCGCAACCGCAACGAGACCACGATGGTCGACCGCCTCTCCGGCGAGCTGATGGACGCGGCCAACAACCGCGGCACGGCCGTGAAGAAGCGTGAAGACACCCACAAGATGGCAGAAGCCAACCGCGCATTCGCGCACTACCGCTGGTAAGCGCGAACGAGACTGAGAAGGCATTCACGATGGCCCGCGAATATAAAATCGAAGACTACCGCAATTTCGGTATCATGGCGCATATCGACGCCGGCAAGACGACGACCACCGAGCGCGTCCTCTATTACACGGGCAAGTCGCACAAGATCGGCGAAGTGCACGACGGCGCTGCCACCATGGACTGGATGGAGCAGGAGCAGGAACGCGGCATCACCATCACCTCCGCCGCCACCACGACCTTCTGGAAGGGCCGTGACGGCAAGATGTACCGCTTCAACATCATCGACACCCCCGGACACGTCGACTTCACCATCGAAGTCGAGCGTTCGCTGCGCGTGCTCGACGGCGCCATCGCGCTGCTCGACGCCAACGCCGGTGTCGAGCCGCAGACCGAGACTGTCTGGCGTCAGGCCGACAAGTATCGCGTTCCGCGCATGATCTTCTGCAACAAGATGGACAAGATCGGTGCCGACTTCTACCGCTCGGTCGAGATGATCGGTTCGCGCCTCGGTGCGCATGCCGTCGTCATGCAGCTGCCGATCGGCGCCGAGACCGAGTTCAAGGGTGTCGTCGACCTCGTCGAGATGAACGCGCTGGTCTGGCGCGACGAGACGCTGGGCGCTGCCTGGGACGTCGTCGAGATCCCGGCCGACCTCAAGGCTCGAGCCGAGGAATTCCGCGAGAAGATGATCGAAGCCGCCGTCGAAATGGACGAGACGGCGCTTGAAAATTACCTCGAAGGCAAGATGCCGTCGAATGACGAGATCCGCGCGCTGATCCGCAAGGGTACCATCGCGGTCAAGTTCTTCCCGATGTTCTGTGGCTCGGCTTTCAAGAACAAGGGCGTGCAGCCGCTGCTCGACGCCGTCGTCGAATATCTGCCGTCGCCGGCCGATGTTCCTGCCATCAAGGGTGTCGACGCCAAGACCGACGCCGAGATCGAGCGTCATGCGGACGACAACGAGCCGCTGTCGATGCTGGCCTTCAAGATCATGAACGACCCGTTCGTCGGCTCGCTGACCTTTGCTCGCATCTATTCGGGCAAGCTGACCAAGGGCGTCTCGCTCGACAACACCGTCAAGGGCAAGAAAGAGCGCATCGGCCGCATGCTGCAGATGCATGCGAATTCGCGCGCCGACGTCGAAGAGGCTTTTGCCGGCGACATCGTCGCCCTGGCTGGCCTGAAGGACACGACCACCGGCGATACGCTTAGCGATCCGCTGCACCCGGTCATCCTCGAGCGCATGGAATTCCCCGATCCGGTCATCCAGATCGCCATCGAGCCGAAGACCAAGAACGACCAGGAAAAGATGGGCCTCGCCCTTCACCGCCTGGCCGCCGAGGATCCGTCCTTCCGCGTCAAGACCGACGAGGAAAGCGGCCAGACCATCATCTCGGGCATGGGTGAGCTCCACCTCGACATCATCGTCGACCGCATGCGTCGCGAGTTCAAGGTCGAGGCCAATGTCGGCGCGCCGCAGGTGGCCTATCGCGAGACGATCACCCGCAAGCACGAGCAGGACTACACGCACAAGAAGCAGACCGGCGGTACCGGTCAGTTCGCCCGCGTCAAGCTGCTGTTCGAGCCGAATCCGGAGAGCTCGGAGTTCGAGTTCGAGTCGAAGATCGTCGGTGGTGCGGTTCCGAAGGAATACATCCCGGGTGTCGAAAAGGGCATCAACAGCGTCATGACGTCGGGCCCGTTCGCCGGCTTCCCGATGATCGGCGTCAAGGCGACGCTCATCGACGGCGCTTACCACGATGTCGACTCCTCGGTGCTCGCCTTCGAAATCGCCGGCCGCGCCTGTTTCCGTGAAGCCGCACCCAAGCTTGGCGTGCAGCTGCTCGAGCCGATCATGAAGGTCGAAGTCGTGACCCCGGAAGACTATGTCGGCAGCGTCATCGGCGACCTGAACGGCCGTCGTGGCCAGATCCAGGGCCAGGAAGCGCGTGGCGTGGCTGTCGTCATCAACGCGATGGTACCGCTGGCCAACATGTTCAAGTACGTCGACAACCTGCGCTCGATGAGCCAGGGCCGCGCGGCCTACACGATGCAGTTCGATCACTATGAGCCTGTGCCGACCGCGGTCGCCCAGGAAGTCCAGAAGAAATACGCGTAACCCCAGCGGGTTGCAGCAGTAACTTAATTCAAGGCCCGTATGGGCGAGCAGATTGGAGACATCACATGGCAAAAGGTAAATTCGAGCGCACTAAGCCTCATGTGAACATCGGCACGATTGGTCACGTTGACCATGGCAAGACGTCGCTGACGGCGGCGATCACGAAGTATTTTGGCGAATACAAGCGCTACGACCAGATCGATGCGGCGCCCGAAGAGAAGGCCCGTGGCATCACCATTTCGACGGCTCACGTCGAATACGAGACGGCCAACCGCCACTACGCCCACGTCGACTGCCCCGGACACGCCGACTATGTGAAGAACATGATCACCGGTGCCGCGCAGATGGACGGCGCGATCCTGGTGGTTTCGGCTGCCGACGGTCCGATGCCGCAGACCCGCGAGCACATCCTGCTTGCCCGTCAGGTCGGCGTGCCGTCGATCGTTGTGTTCCTGAACAAGGTCGACCAGGTCGACGACGCGGAACTGCTCGAACTGGTCGAGCTTGAGGTTCGCGAGCTTCTGTCGAAGAACGAGTTCCCCGGCGACGACATTCCGATCGTCAAGGGCTCGGCTCTGGCTGCTCTGGAAGATTCGAACAAGACCATCGGCGAAGACGCGATCCGCGAGCTGATGGCTCAGGTCGACGCCTACATCCCGACGCCGGTTCGTCCGCTGGACAAGCCGTTCCTGATGCCGATCGAAGACGTGTTCTCGATCTCGGGTCGTGGCACGGTCGTGACCGGCCGCGTCGAGCGTGGCGTGGTCAAGGTCGGCGAGGAACTGGAAATCATCGGCATCCGTCCGACGACCAAGACGACCTGCACGGGCGTTGAAATGTTCCGCAAGCTGCTCGACCAGGGCCAGGCTGGCGACAACATCGGCGCGCTGCTGCGCGGCGTTGACCGTGAGGGTGTCGAGCGCGGCCAGGTTCTGGCCAAGCCCGGTACGGTGAAGCCGCACAAGAAGTTCGTGGCCGAAGCCTACATCCTGACCAAGGACGAAGGTGGCCGTCACACGCCGTTCTTCACCAACTACCGTCCGCAGTTCTACTTCCGCACGACCGACGTGACCGGCATCGTGTCGCTGCCGGAAGGCACGGAAATGGTGATGCCCGGCGACAACATCACGGTCGATGTCGAGCTGATCGTGCCGATCGCCATGGAAGAGAAGCTGCGCTTCGCCATCCGTGAAGGCGGCCGCACCGTCGGTGCCGGCATCGTCGTCACCATCAAAGAATAATTAGACTTAAACCGATCTGTCGCGGGCGCGGAGTTGCCCGCGCCGCGCCAGAACAAGGAAGTGACGCATGAACGGACAGAATATCCGCATCCGCCTGAAGGCGTTTGATCACCGGGTGCTCGACGCCTCGACGAAAGAAATCGTGTCGACGGCCAAGCGCACCGGAGCAAACGTCCGCGGCCCCATTCCGCTGCCGACGCGGATCGAAAAGTTCACGGTCAACCGGTCGCCTCACGTCGACAAGAAGAGCCGCGAGCAGTTCGAGATGCGCACGCACAAGCGTCTGCTCGACATCGTCGATCCGACCCCGCAGACGGTCGATGCTTTGATGAAGCTCGATCTGGCCGCCGGTGTCGACGTCGAGATCAAGCTCTAAGGGAATGAGAGCGCGGTAAGGGGCGGTGCCCCTGGCCCGGAACTCTAAAGGAATTGAACCGATGCGTTCAGGTGTGATTGCAAAGAAGGTGGGAATGACCCGCATCTATAATGATGCCGGGGAACATGTTCCCGTCACCGTTCTCCAGATGGAGAACTGCCAGGTCGTGGCTCAGCGCACGCAGGAGAAGAACGGCTATACGGCCGTCCAGCTCGGCGTTGGCCTTGCCAAGGTGAAGAACACGTCGAAGGCGATGCGCGGCCATTTCGCGACCGCTTCCGTCGAGCCGAAGGCGAAGGTCGCCGAGTTCCGCGTCTCCGCCGACAACATGATCGATGTCGGCGCCGAGATCACTGTCGAGCACTTCGTCGCCGGCCAGAAGGTCGATGTGACGGGCACGACGATCGGCAAGGGTTTCCAGGGCGTCATCAAGCGCCACCACATGGGTGGTGGCCGCGCGACGCACGGTAACTCGGTTTCGCACCGTACGCACGGTTCGACCGGCCAGCGTCAGGACCCGGGCAAGGTGTTCAAGGGCAAGCATATGGCTGGCCACATGGGCGACACCCGCGTCACCACACAGAATGTCGAGATCGTTTCGACCGACGCCGATCGCGGCCTGATCCTGATCCGCGGTGCGGTTCCCGGATCGAAGGGCGCCTGGATCCTGGTCCGCGATGCGGCCAAGGTGGCGCTGCCGGCCAATGCGCCGAAGCCTGCCGCGATCCGCGCCGTTGCTGCCGAGAGTGGCGCGAAGAACGAGGCTCCGGCCGCAGAGGGAGCAGAATAATGGATCTCAAGATCACAACGCTTGGCGGCAAGGACGCCGGCAAGGTGAAACTCTCCGAGGAGATTTTCGGCCTTGATCCGCGCGAGGACATCCTGCAGCGCGTCGTGCGCTGGCAGCTGGCCAAGCGCCAACAGGGCACGCACAAGGCCAAGGGCCGCGCCGAAATCGCGCGCACCGGCGCCAAGATGTACAAGCAGAAGGGTACGGGCCGCGCCCGCCACCATTCGGCACGCGCTCCGCAGTTCCGCGGCGGCGGCAAGGCCCACGGCCCGGTCGTTCGCAGCCACGAGCACGATCTGCCGAAGAAGGTTCGCGCCCTGGGCTTGCGCCATGCTCTCTCGGCCAAGGCCAAGAGCGCGTCGATCATCATCATCGACGAGCTGAAGCTGACCGAGGCCAAGACGAAGGCGCTGATCGCGAATTTCGCGACGCTGGGCCTGACCAACGCTTTGGTGATCGGCGGTGCCGAGCTTGACCAGAACTTCAAGCTGGCAGCGACCAACATCCCGAACATCGACGTGCTGCCCATCCAGGGCATCAACGTCTACGACATTCTTCGCCGCGGCACGCTGGTCCTTTCGAAGGCCGCCGTCGAGGCTCTCGAGGAGCGCTTTAAATGACCGACCTTCGTCATTACGACGTGATCGTCTCGCCGGCGATCACCGAAAAGTCGACCATGGCTTCCGAGAACAACCAAGTCGTCTTCAACGTCGCCAAGAAGGCGTCGAAGCCGGAAATCAAGGCCGCTGTCGAAGCGCTGTTTGGCGTCAAGGTTACGGCCGTGAACACGCTTGTCCGCAAGGGCAAGATCAAGCGCTTCCGCGGCACGATCGGCCGCCAGAGCGACGTCAAGAAGGCGGTAGTGACGCTGGCCGACGGCCAGTCGATCGACGTCGCGACGGGTCTCTGAGCTAGGCCGCGAGGACAGGACAATGGCACTTAAAAAATTCAACCCGGTAACGCCGAGCACCCGCCAGCTGGTCATCGTCGACCGCTCGGGCCTCTACAAGGGCAAGCCCGTCAAGGGCCTGACCGAAGGTCTGACCAAGTCGGGCGGCCGCAACAATCACGGCCGCATCACGGCCCGCTTCATCGGCGGCGGTCACAAGCGTTCCTACCGCATCATCGACTTCAAGCGCCGCAAGTTCGACGTCGTCGGCACGGTCGAGCGCATTGAATACGATCCGAACCGCACCGCCTTCATCGCGCTGATCAAGTACGACGATGGCGAGCTGTCCTACATCATCGCCCCGCAGCGCCTTGCCGCCGGCGACAAGATCGTGGCCGGTGAATCCGTCGACGTGAAGCCGGGCAATGCGATGCCGCTGGCCTCGATGCCGGTCGGCACGATCGTCCACAACATCGAGCTGAAGCCAGGCAAAGGCGCCCAGGTTGCTCGTTCGGCCGGCGGCTACGGCCAGCTGGTCGGTCGCGACCAGGGCATGGCGATCCTGCGCCTCAACTCGGGCGAGCAGCGTGTCGTTCACGGCTCCTGCATGGCCACCGTCGGCGCCGTGTCGAACCCCGACCACGGCAACATTAACGACGGCAAGGCCGGCCGCACGGTCTGGCGCGGCAAGCGCCCGCACAATCGCGGCGTGACCATGAACCCAGTCGACCATCCGCATGGCGGTGGTGAAGGCCGCACCTCCGGTGGCCGTCATCCGGTCAGCCCGTGGGGCAAGCCGACCAAGGGCAAGAAGACGCGGTCCAACAAGGCGACCGACAAGTTCATCCTGCGCTCGCGCCATCAGCGCAAGAGCTAAGAAGAGGTAACGCCAAGTGACTCGTTCTATTTGGAAAGGCCCCTTCATCGACGGCTACCTTCTCAAGAAGGTGGACAAGGTTCGTGAAGGTGGTCGCAATGAGGTGATCAAGATGTGGAGCCGTCGCTCCACCATCCTGCCGCAGTTCGTCGGCTTCACCTTCGGTGTCTACAACGGCCAGAAGCATGTTCCCGTCTCGGTGAACGAGGACATGGTCGGTCACAAGTTCGGTGAATTCGCTCCGACCCGGACCTATTACGGTCACGGCGCGGATAAGAAGGCGAAGAGGAAATAATCATGGGCAAGGCCAAAGCTCCGCGCAGGCTTGCTGACAACGAAGCGCGCGCCGTTCTGCGCACGATCCGTATCAGCCCGCAGAAGCTGAACCTGGTTGCCGCGCTGATCCGCGGCAAGAAGGTCGCGACAGCGCTTTCCGATCTCGAATTCTCGGCCAAGCGGATTTCCGGCACGGTCAAGAAGACGCTGGAATCGGCGATCGCCAACGCGGAAAACAACCACGACCTCGATGTCGATGCGCTGATCGTGGCGGAAGCCTATGTCGGCAAGTCGATCGTCATGAAGCGTTTCCACGCTCGTGGTCGCGGTCGCGCCAGCCGTATCGAGAAGCCGTTCTCGCACCTCACGATCGTCGTTCGTGAAGTCGAAGAAAAAGGGGAGGCCGCATAATGGGCCAGAAAGTCAATCCGATCGGTCTGCGCCTCGGCATCAACCGCACCTGGGATTCGCGCTGGTTCGCGAACACCGGCGAGTACGGCAAGCTGCTGCATGAGGACATCAAGATCCGCAAGTATCTTGAGAAGGAACTCAAGCAGGCCGCGATCTCCAAGGTCGTGATCGAGCGTCCGCACAAGAAGTGCCGCGTCACCATCCATGCGGCGCGCCCGGGTCTGATCATCGGCAAGAAGGGCGCCGACATCGAGAAGCTTCGCAAGAAGCTGATGGAGATGACGAAGTCCGAAACGCACCTCAACATCGTTGAAGTGCGCAAGCCGGAAATCGACGCGACGCTGGTCGCCCAGTCGATCGCCCAGCAGCTCGAGCGTCGTATCGCGTTCCGCCGCGCCATGAAGCGCGCCGTTCAGTCGGCGATGCGGCTTGGTGCCGAAGGCATCCGCATCAACTGCGCCGGCCGTCTCGGCGGCGCCGAGATCGCGCGCATGGAATGGTACCGCGAAGGCCGCGTGCCGCTGCACACGCTGCGTGCCGATGTCGATTACGGCACGGCCGAAGCGAACACGGCTTATGGCATCTGCGGCGTCAAGGTCTGGGTGTTCAAGGGCGAAATCCTCGAGCACGATCCGATGGCTTCGGAGCGTCGCGCGACCGAGGGTGATGCTGCGCATGGCGGTGGTGGTGATCGCGAACGCGGTCGTCGTCGCGAAAACGCCTGATTATTTAGGAATTTGGAGTTAGAACGATGCTGCAGCCAAAGCGCACAAAGTTCCGCAAGCAGTTCAAGGGCCGTATCCATGGTACCGCAAAGGGCGGCACCAACCTGGATTTCGGTGGTTTCGGGCTGAAGGCGCTTGAGCCGAACCGCGTCACCGCGCGTGAGATCGAGGCGGCCCGCCGCGCGATCACTCGTGAGATGAAGCGTGCCGGCCGCGTGTGGATCCGTATTTTCCCAGACGTGCCGGTGACGTCGAAGCCGACCGAAGTGCGCATGGGCAAGGGCAAGGGCGCTGTCGATTACTGGGCGGCGCGCGTCAAGCCGGGCCGCATCATGTTCGAGATCGACGGCGTCAACGAAGAAACCGCCCGTGAGGCGCTGCGTCTCGGCGCGGCCAAGCTCTCGGTCAGGACGCGCTTCGTACAGCGCATCGCAGAATAAGGACGGGCTGATCATGAAAGCCGAAGACATCCGGACCAAGACCCAGGACCAGCTGACCGACGATCTGGCCAGCCTGAAGAAGGAGCAGTTCAACCTGCGCTTCCAGAAGGCCACCGGCCAGCTCGAGAAGACCGCGCGCGTGAGGCAGGTCCGCAAGGACATTGCGCGTATCAAGACCATCGCTGCGGAAAAGTCCGCGGCCAAGAAGGCTTAAGGACGAAAACCATGCCAAAGCGCATTCTGCAGGGCACCGTCGTCAGCGACAAGAACGAGAAGACGGTTGTCGTCAAGGTCGAACGGCGCTTCACGCATCCCGTGATGAAGAAGACCGTGCGCATGACCAAGAAGTACAAGGCGCACGACGAGAACAACGCCCACAAGGTCGGCGATCAGGTGTTCATCCAGGAATCGAAGCCGATTTCCAAGGACAAGCGCTGGATCGTCGTATCTTCGGATCAGGCGTAAACAACGAATTTTGGACAGACCGGGGAGGGGCTTTGAGCCCGTCCCGTTAGAAAAGAAGAAGGCGGCCAGTCATGATTCAGATGCAAACAAACCTCGACGTCGCGGATAATTCCGGCGCGCGTCGTGTCATGTGCATCAAGGTGCTGGGCGGCTCGAAGCGGAAATACGCTTCCGTGGGCGACATCATCGTGGTGTCGATCAAGGAAGCCATTCCGCGCGGCCGCGTTAAGAAGGGCGATGTGATGAAGGCGGTCGTGGTTCGCACGGCCAAGGACATCCGCCGCCCGGACGGCAGCGTGATCCGTTTCGACAAGAACGCGGCCGTTCTCGTCGACAACAAGAAAGAGCCGATCGGCACGCGTATCTTCGGACCGGTTCCGCGCGAACTTCGCGCCAAGAACCACATGAAGATCATCTCGCTCGCGCCTGAAGTGCTGTAAGGAGCCGGACCAATGCAAAAGATTAGAAAAGGCGACAAGGTCGTCGTGCTGGCCGGCAAGGACAAGGGCCGTTCGGGCGAAGTCCTCTCGGTTCAGCCGAAGGAAGACACCGCGCTGGTGCGCGGCGTCAACATGATCCGCCGTCACCAGAAGCAGTCCCAGTCCCAAGAGGGCGGGATCATCACCAAGGAAGCGCCGATCCAGCTGTCGAACATCGCGCTGGCCGACCCCAAGGATGGCAAGCCGACCCGCGTCGGCTTCATCTTCCAGAAGGACGGCAAGAAGGTGCGCGTCGCCAAGCGCTCGGGAGAAGTCATCAATGGCTAAGGCTCAAACCACGAAGCCCAAGGCTGAAAACAAACAGTCCAAGGCCCAGAACACGCCGCGTCTTAAGCAGGTCTACAACGAGACCATTCGCAAGGCGCTGCAGGAGCAGTTCGGCTACGACAACGAGATGCAGGTTCCGCGCATCGACAAGATCGTGCTGAACATGGGCGTCGGCGAAGCGACCGCGGATTCGAAGAAGCCTTCGATCGCGGCCGAAGACCTGGCGATGATCGCCGGCCAGAAGGCCGTCGTCACCCGCGCTCGCAACTCCATCGCCGGCTTCAAGGTCCGCGAGAAGATGCCGATCGGCGCCAAGGTCACGCTGCGCAAGGAACGCATGTACGAGTTCCTCGACCGCCTCGTGAACATCGCACTGCCGCGCGTTCGCGACTTTCGCGGACTGAATCCGAAGAGCTTCGATGGCCGTGGCAACTACGCCATGGGCATCAAGGAACACATCGTGTTCCCGGAGATCAACTACGACAAGGTTGATCAGATCTGGGGCATGGACGTCATCGTTTGTACGACTGCGAAGACGGACGACGAAGCCAGGGCATTGCTCAAGGCCTTCAACTTCCCCTTCCGCCAGTAACGGCAGCGAGAAAAGGAAAAATCTGAAATGGCAAAGACCAGCTCAGTCGAGAAGAACAACAGGCGCCGCAAGCTTGCCGACCAGTACGGTCCCAAGCGCGCTGCGCTGAAGGCGATCATCATGGACCAGTCCAAGCCGATGGAGGAGCGCTTCCGCGCTCAGCTGAAGCTTGCTGCCCTGCCGCGCAACTCGGCCAAAATCCGCATCCGCAACCGCTGTGAAGTTACCGGCCGTCCGCGCGCCTATTATCGCAAGCTCAAAGTATCGCGCATCGCGCTTCGTGATCTCGGCAATAACGGCCAGATCCCGGGCCTGGTCAAGTCGAGCTGGTAAGGAAGGACATAACATGTCATTGAGCGATCCTCTCGGCGATATGCTGACCCGCATCCGCAACGCGTACGGCCGCAAGAAGTCGAGCGTCTCGACGCCGGCTTCGCGCCTGCGTACCCGCGTCCTCGACGTGCTGAAGGCTGAAGGCTATATCCGCGACTACAGCCAGACCGACTTCGACAACGGCAAGTCCGAGATCGAAATCGAGCTGAAGTATTTCGACGGTGCTCCGGTCGTGCGTGAAATCGCCCGCGTCTCGAAGCCTGGCCGCCGCGTTTACGTCTCGGCCAAGTCGATCCCGCACGTCGCCAACGGCCTCGGCATCGCCATCCTTTCGACGCCGAAGGGCGTGATGGCCGATCACGAAGCACGCGAACAGAATGTCGGCGGCGAGATCCTCTGCCAGATCTTCTGATCTGGCAGCTGACCGCAAAGTGGAATCCGGTCTTCGGATCGTTCCGAAGACAGAGACCTGAAACAAGAGAAGTGACGAGGACAACAAAATGTCTCGTATTGGAAAGAAACCCGTTTCGCTGCCGCAGGGCGTGACCGCGACCGTCAACGGCCAGACCGTGACGGCGAAGGGCCCCAAGGGCGAGCTGAAGTTCGTGGTGAACGACGAAGTGCTGGTCAAGATGGAAGGCAGCGAGATCGCTGTCCAGCCGCGCGACCAGACCAAGACCGCCCGCTCCAAGTGGGGCATGTCGCGCACGCAGATCGTCAACATCCTGCAGGGCGTCAAGGACGGTTTCGAGAAGAAGCTCGAGATCACCGGCGTCGGCTATCGCGCCGCCCTTCAGGGCAAGAACCTGCAGCTGGCTCTTGGCTTCAGCCATGACGTCGTCTACGAGACGCCGGCCGGCATCACGATCACTGTGCCGAAGCCGACGGAAATCACCGTGACCGGCATCGACAAGCAGCAGGTCGGCCAGGTTGCCGCCGAGATCCGCGAGTATCGCGGTCCCGAGCCCTACAAGGGCAAGGGTGTCCGCTATGCCGGCGAGAAGATCGTCCGCAAGGAAGGCAAGAAGAAGTAAGTTTAACGCCGCGGGGAGCGGTCGCGGGAGGCGCTTTCGCCTACCGCACAAGGCGGCCCCCGTTTTTTGAAGGCAAGGAAGACCATCATGGGTACCAAGGAATCCACGCAGCGCCGTGCGCAGCGCGTTCGCCGCCAGATCAAGAAGGTCGCCGGCGAGCGTCCGCGTCTGTCGGTCCACCGCACGTCGAAGAACATCTACGTGCAGGTTATCGACGACGCCAAGGGCCATACCATTGTCGCTGCTTCGACGCTCGAGAAGGACCTCAAGGGTTCGCTCAAGACCGGCGCCGACACCGCGGCTGCGGCCGCGATCGGCAAGCTGATCGCCGAGCGCGCCGCCAAGGCTGGCGTCAAGGAAGTCGTCTTCGACCGCGGCGCCTACATCTATCACGGCCGCGTCAAGGCGCTGGCCGAGGCTGCCCGTGAAGGTGGCCTGAGCTTCTAAACAATTTTCGCCCCCGGTGACCCACAGAGGCACCGGATCTTATCAGCAACCGTGCTTCCGGAAAAAAACAAGGAACAGGATATGGCACAGGAACGTAGGGATGGCGGCCGCGGCCGCGATCGTGAAGAGCGCGATGACGGCATGGTGGACAAGCTCGTCCACATCAACCGCGTCGCCAAGGTCGTCAAGGGCGGCCGTCGCTTCGGTTTTGCAGCACTCGTCGTCGTCGGCGACCAGAAGGGCCGCGTTGGCTTCGGTCACGGCAAGGCGCGCGAAGTGCCGGAAGCCATCCGCAAGGCAACCGAATCGGCCAAGCGCGACATGATCTTCGTGCCGCTTCGCTCGGGCCGCACGCTTCACCACGACGTCGAGGGACGTTGGGGCGCTGGCCGCGTGCTGCTGCGCGCTGCCAAGCAGGGTACCGGCATCATCGCCGGCGGCCCGATGCGCGCTGTCTTCGAGACGCTCGGCATGCATGACGTGGTTGCCAAGTCGATGGGTTCGTCGAACCCCTACAACATGGTTCGCGCCACGTTCGACGCGCTGAAGAGCCAGATGCATCCCAAGGATGTGGCTGCTGCGCGCGGCATCAAGTATTCGACCCTTCAGGCCCGCCGCGGCACCGCCGTTGCGGCTGAAGAATAGTCGATCTGACCAGGGATTTTGACCATGGCCAAGAAAGCAACCAAGACCATCACCGTTGAGCAGATCGGTTCGCCGATCCGCCGCCCGAAGGAACAGCGCGCAACGCTGGTCGGCCTCGGCCTCAACAAGATGCACAAGCAGCGCACGCTGGAGGACACTCCGTCGGTGCGCGGCATGATCGCTGCCGTCCAGCATCTCGTCCGCGTCGTGGACGAGGGCTGAGCAAAAGCGCAGGAGAACCCAGATGAAACTCAACGATCTGCGTGACAAGGACGGCGCGACGCACTCCAAGAAGCGTCTCGGCCGTGGCATCGGCTCGGGCTCGGGCAAGACCGGCGGTCGCGGCGTCAAAGGCCAGAAGGCGCGTTCCGGCGTCGCCATCAACGGCTTCGAGGGTGGCCAGATGCCGCTCTACCGGCGCCTGCCGAAGCGTGGCTTCAACAACATCTTCGCCAAGAGCTTTGTCGTCGTGTCGCTGGCCCGTATCCAGACCGCGCTCGACGCCAAGAAGCTCGACGCCAAGGCGACCGTGACGGCCGAGGCACTCGTTGCCGCCGGCGTCATCCGCCGCGTCAAGGACGGCGTGCGCATCCTTTCGGATGGCGAGCTCAAGGCAAAGCTTGCCTTCGACGTCGCCGGCGCCTCAAAGGCTGCGATCGAGAAGATCGAAAAGGCCGGTGGTTCGGTCAAGCTGCCGGAGCAGGCTGCTGCCGAGTAACGGCAATTTGAAGCGCGCTTGGCAGGGACGGCCTCCGTTTTTGCCCACGATTGCGCTTTGATCCGATCAATTGAGCGGCCGCGTCAACGCGGCCGCTTGCATGTTGAGAGCCCGGAGCTTATCTCGTGAGCTTCGGTGAAACGCGCCGCCTGAGCTGCGGGCATCGAGCGTGACCAAGCGGAGAATCAGGCATGGCTTCGGCTGCTGAACAACTAGCCTCGAATCTGAATTTTGCGGCCTTCGCCAAGGCGGAGGACCTGAAGAAGCGAATCTGGTTCACCGTCGGCGCGCTGCTCGTCTATCGTCTCGGTACCTATATCCCGCTGCCCGGCATCAACCCGGACGCGTTCGCCCAGGCCTTCTCCTCGCAGGCCAAGGGTGTGCTCGGCATGTTCAACATGTTTGCCGGCGGCGCCGTGCAGCGCATGGCGATCTTCGCGCTTGGCATCATGCCTTACATCTCGGCCTCCATCATCATGCAGCTGATGACCTCGGTCATTCCGTCGCTGGAAGCGCTGAAGAAGGAAGGCGAGCAGGGCCGCAAGGTCATCAACCAGTACACGCGCTACGGCACGGTGCTTTTGGCGCTGGTGCAGGCCTATGGCATTTCGGTTGGCCTGGAAGGCGGCAACGGCATCGTCAACGATCCCGGCATGTTCTTCCGCATCTCGACCGTCGTCACGCTGGTTGGCGGCACCATGTTCCTGATGTGGCTGGGCGAGCAGATCACCGCACGTGGCATCGGCAACGGCATTTCGCTGATCATCTTCTCGGGCATCGTCGCCGGCCTGCCACGCGCCATCTCCGGCACGCTGGAACTCGGCCGCACCGGCGCCTTGTCGACCGGGTTGATCCTGGCGATCATCGTGCTGGCGATCATCGTCATCGCGCTCATCGTGTTCTTCGAGCGCGCGCAGCGCCGCCTGCTGATCCAGTATCCGAAGCGCCAGGTCGGCAACCGCATGTTCCAGGGCGACACCTCGCATCTGCCGCTGAAGCTCAACACGTCGGGCGTCATTCCGCCGATCTTCGCGTCGTCGCTGCTGCTGTTGCCGGCAACGGTCGCCGGCTTCTCGCAGACGACGAACCTGCCGGCCTGGGCAAGCACCGTGCTCGCCTCGCTCGGCCATGGGCAGCCGCTCTACATGCTGTTCTATGCAGGCATGATCGTGTTCTTCGCCTTCTTCTACACGGCCATCGTGTTCAACCCGAAGGATACCGCCGACCAGCTCAAGAAGCATTCCGGCTTCATCCCGGGCTACCGTCCGGGTGAGCGCACCGCCGATTACATCGACTATGTCCTGACGCGCATCACCGTCGTCGGCGCCATCTATCTGGTGCTGGTGTGCCTGCTGCCCGAATTCCTGATTTCGGCAACTGGCGTACCTTTCTACCTCGGTGGCACATCGCTTCTGATCGTGGTCAGTGTAACCCTCGATACGGTGGCGCAGATTCAGGGTCACCTGATCGCGCACCAGTATGAGGGCCTGATCAAGAAGTCGAAGTTGCGCGGGGGGAAGAAGGCCAGATGAGATTGATATTGCTTGGGCCGCCAGGGGCGGGCAAGGGGACGCAAGCACAAAGACTGGTAGACAAATACGGCATACCGCAGCTGTCGACGGGTGACATGCTGCGGGCTGCCGTGCAGGCCGGCACCGAAGTCGGCAAGCGCGCCAAGGCGGTGATGGATGCCGGCGAGCTGGTTTCCGACGCCATCGTCAACGCCATCGTGGCCGAGCGCATCGATCAGCGCGATTGCGCCAACGGTTTCATCCTCGACGGCTACCCGCGCACGCTGGTACAGGCCGATGCGGTTGAATCGATGCTTGCCGAGCGTGGCATCGCACTGGACGCGGTGATTGAGTTCGTCGTCGACGACAAGGCGCTGGTCGGCCGCATCGTCAAGCGGGCCGAAGACGCCAAGGCCGCCGGCCAGCCGGTGCGCAAGGACGACAATCCGGTGGTGTTCGAAGAGCGCCTGCGGGAATATTACAAGAAGACCGCCCCGCTGATCGGCTATTACTATGCCAAACGCACGCTGAAGAGCGTCGACGGCATGGCCGGCATCGACACTGTGACGGGAGAGATCGAAGCTCTGCTCGCCGCGGTGACGCGGGAGACCGTTACGGCAAAGTAAAGATTGCGCTTGACTGGAACGGTTCGCTGGGTTATGGCGGCCCGTCTTCCTATCAGGCATGAGGCTTGCTTGTCCGCAAGGGCAAGGCAGCCGCATTGAAACTGGGAAACTCCCGCAAGGGCCGGCCTCCACCGGACGCGGGGTAATTTGAACAGCGCTCGGCCCGCCTTTTGAAGGTTGGCCGGCCCACATGGAGAAGAGAAGAATATGGCTCGTATAGCCGGCGTCAACATTCCGACCAACAAGCGCGTCGTCATTGCGCTTCAGTACATTCACGGCATCGGCAAGAAGTTCGCCCAGGAGATCGTCGACAAGGTCGGCATCCCGGCCGAACGCCGCGTCAACCAGCTGACCGACGCGGAAGTGCTGCAGATCCGCGAGACCATCGACCGCGACTACCAGGTCGAAGGCGACCTCCGCCGCGAAGTGTCGATGAACATCAAGCGTCTGATGGACCTCGGCTGCTACCGCGGCCTGCGTCACCGCCGCTCGCTGCCGGTTCGCGGCCAGCGCACGCACACCAATGCACGCACCCGCAAGGGCCCGGCCAAGTCGATCGCCGGCAAGAAGAAGTAATTTAGGGCAGTAAGGGAGTAGGGCAGTAAGGCAATAGGACCGGCAGACATACTGCCCTACTGCCATATTCCCCTACTGCCTTTCTCCTAGGTGGAGCCGCTGGCATTACGGCGGTGTAGAGATCAACTGAAAGGACTATCATGGCCAAGGAAGCCGCTCGTGTTCGCCGTCGCGAACGCAAGAACATCTCGTCGGGCGTTGCCCACGTCAATTCGACCTTTAACAACACGATGATCACCATCACCGACGCGCAGGGCAATTCGATTGCCTGGTCGTCGGCCGGTGCCCAGGGCTTCAAGGGTTCGCGCAAGTCGACCCCGTTCGCCGCCCAGATGGCTGCCGAAGACGTCGCCAAGAAGGCCCAGGAACACGGCATGCGCATGCTCGAAGTCGAGGTCTGCGGACCCGGCTCCGGTCGTGAATCGGCGCTTCGCGCCCTGCAGGCGGCCGGCTTCACCATCACCTCGATCCGTGATGTGACGCCGATCCCGCACAATGGCTGCCGTCCGCGCAAGAAGCGCCGCGTCTAAGACATTACCGAACGCCGCGCGAGCGCCCCAAGGCGCTCCTCCACGGCACTCCAGGTCGCCCGCCACGATTGGATGGTGGCGGGTCAACGGAAGGAAAGCATCATGATCCAGAAAAATTGGCAGGAACTGATCAAGCCGAACAAGATCGAGTTCTCGTCGAAGAAGAAGACGCTGACCACGCTGGTCGCCGAGCCGCTCGAGCGTGGCTTTGGCCTGACGCTCGGCAACGCGCTGCGCCGCGTGCTTCTGTCTTCGCTGCGCGGTGCGGCTGTCACCGCCGTGCAGATCGACGGCGTTCTGCATGAATTCTCGTCGATTGCCGGCGTGCGTGAAGACGTGACCGACATCGTGCTCAACATCAAGGAAATCGCCATCCGCATGGAAGGCGATGGTCCCAAGCGCATGGTCGTTCGCAAGCAGGGCCCGGGTGCGGTTCTGGCTGGCGATATCCAGACGGTTGGCGACGTCGAGATCCTCAACCCCGACCACGTCATCTGCACGCTGGACGAGGGCGCTGAAATCCGCATGGAATTCACCGTCGACACCGGCAAGGGTTACGTGCCGGCCGACCGCAACCGCGCCGAAGACGCGCCGATCGGCCTTATCCCGGTCGACAGCCTGTATTCGCCGGTCAAGAAGGTCTCCTACAAGGTCGAAAACACCCGCGAAGGCCAGGTTCTCGACTATGACAAGCTGACCATGACCATCGAGACCGACGGTTCGATCTCGGGCGAGGACGCGGTGGCATTCGCTGCCCGCATCCTGCAGGACCAGCTTGGCCTGTTCGTCAACTTCGACGAGCCGCAGAAGGAAGTCGCCACCGAAGCCGTCACCGAGCTCGCCTTCAACCCGGCGCTGCTCAAGAAGGTCGACGAACTCGAGCTTTCGGTGCGTTCGGCCAACTGCCTGAAGAACGACAACATCGTCTATATCGGCGATCTCATCCAGAAGACCGAAGCCGAGATGCTGCGCACCCCGAACTTCGGCCGCAAGTCGCTGAACGAGATCAAGGAAGTTCTCGCGGCGATGGGCCTGCACCTCGGCATGGAAGTGCCGGACTGGCCGCCGGAAAACATCGAAGACCTCGCCAAGCGTTACGAAGATCAATATTGAGCATGAATTCCAAGGATCGGCGGCGTGGGCCGCCCGATCCGACGGTCATGCGGAAAACCATCAGGGGCCATGGCCTCTTGAACAACTGAAGAAGGAAAAGAGCCATGCGCCACGGTTTCAAAGGCCGCCGCTTCGCCCGAAGCATTAGCCATCGCAAGTCGATGTTCGCCAACCTCGCCGTGTCGCTGCTCGAACATGAGCAGATCGTCACCACACTGCCGAAGGCGAAGGATCTGCGTCCGATCGTCGAGAAGCTGGTGACGCTTGGCAAGCGCGGCGACCTGCATGCGCGCCGCCAGGTCATTGCCCAGATCGGCAATGAAGGCGTCGTAAAGCGTCTGTTCGACACGATTGCGCCGCGCTATGCCAACCGCAATGGCGGCTATCTGCGCATCATGAAGGCGGGCTTCCGCCACGGCGACAATGCCGCCATGGCGGTCATCGAGTTCGTCGACCGCGACCCCGACGCCAAGGGCGCCGGCGACCGCGCCCGCCTCGAGGCCGAAGGTGTCAACGAGGAAGCCGCGGCCGCATAAGGCTCGGTATTTCAGGAATGACTTCAAGGGGCCTTCGGGCCCTTTTATTTTGTCGCGAGGTCATGCTTGGCCAAGCGTTTTTTACCGTCCAGGCAAGTGCTTTTGCACGACAATCGCCGTATTTCGGTGCCTTAGCCTTTCATTCTGCACAATCGTCGGGACAATGACGCCCGATCTGGAGGATTCGGAATGCACTTCAAACGGCTGTTTCTTGTTGCCCTTTGCGCGCTGGCCGCCTTTACCGTGGCACCGGCCGTGAGGCAGGCGCTGGCCGAGGACGCCGCCAAGCCAGCCGATCCGGGGCTCTCCGATGTGCTGACCGATCTGTTGCATGGCGTCGAGGGCGAGAACGGCACCTCCGGTCCTGACAAGCGCGTGCCGTTCGGCCGCGAAGAGGTGCAGCTTTCGTTTGCGCCACTGGTCAAGCAGACGGCGCCGGCGGTGGTCAATGTTTATGCCTCGCAGACGGCCAAGGTGGTCTCACCGTTCGACGGCGATCCTTTCTTCGAGGAATTCTTCGGTCGCGCGCAGCCGCGAGCGCAATCTTCGCTCGGCTCGGGCGTGCTGGTCGACCCGAGTGGCGTGGTCGTCACCAATTTCCACGTCATCAAGGACGCCGACGAGGTCAAGGTCGCGACCGCCGACGGGCGCGAATTCACCTCGAAGGTCATGCTCAAGGACGAGACGCTCGACCTTGCCGTGCTCAAGATCACCGCCGACAAGCCGTTTCCGGTGATTGCCATCGGCGATTCCGACGCGCTCGAGGTCGGCGACCTGGTGCTGGCGATCGGCAATCCGTTCGGCGTCGGTCAGACCACCACCAGCGGCATCGTTTCGGCACTTGCCCGCAGCCATATCGGCGTTTCGGATTCTGGCTATTTCATCCAGACCGACGCTGCCATCAATCCCGGCAATTCCGGCGGCGCGCTGATCAACATGGGCGGTCAGCTGGTCGGCATAAACACTGCGATTTACAGCCGCAGCGGCGGCTCGATCGGCATTGGCTTTGCCATCCCCGCCAACATGGTGCGCGCTTTCGCCGACGCGGCCAAGGCCGGGCTCGATTTCTTCGAGCGGCCCTATATCGGCGCCGAGTTCGAGGCGGTCACACCGCAGATCGCCGAATCGCTCGGCATGGAGAAGCCGACCGGGGCGCTGGTGTCGTCGGTGGAAGAGGCCGGGCCGGCGGCCAAGGCAGGGCTGAAGCCTGGCGACGTCGTGCTGCAGCTCAACGGTACGACCGTTGAAGGCATCGAGGCGCTGGATTACCGCATGGCGACGCTGTCGATCGGCACCAAGGCCAGCTTCGCCGTATTGAGCAAAGGCCAGCAGGCGACGATGGACATTGCGCTGGAGCGTGCGCCCGAGGGCGCCAAGGCGTCCGAAGTGACGCTGCATGGCCGCAGCCCTTTCTCCGGCGCCAAGGTCGCGGAACTATCGCCCCGGCTGGCCCAGAGACTTGGGCTGCGCACGGATATGAAGGGTGTCACTGTGGTCGATATCAACCGCGATTCGCCCGCGGCCGATTTCGGCTTCCTGCCGGGCGACATCGTGCGCGAAGTGAACGGCACGACGGTCGATACGGCGGCGACGCTTGCGCAGCTTACCCAGCAGGATACGCGCTGGTGGCGCTTTACCGTCGAGCGTGGCGGGCAGATACTGCGCCAGGTGTTGCGTTACTGAGGCGCTCTTCCCATCTTGAGGGTCGTCCAACAAAAAGACTTGCATGGCCGATCTGTTCAGCGTCGATGAACCGGAAAGAGCGCCACCCGGCCGGCCGCTCGCCGATCGGCTGCGCCCGAAAAACCTCGGCGAGGTCGTTGGCCAGGAGCATCTGACCGGGCCTGATGGCGCGCTGACGCGGCTGATCAATTCCGGCTCGCTCGGCTCGATGATTTTTTGGGGGCCGCCGGGGACCGGCAAAACAACCGTTGCGCGGCTGCTGGCCGGCGAGACCAGTCTTGCCTTCGAGCAGATATCGGCGGTGTTTTCCGGCGTCGCCGACCTGAAGAAGGTGTTCGAGGCGGCAAAGCTGCGGCGCGCCAATGGCCGCCAGACGCTGCTGTTCGTCGACGAGATCCATCGCTTCAACCGCGCCCAGCAGGATTCCTTCCTGCCGGTCATGGAGGACGGCACGGTCGTGCTGGTTGGCGCCACCACCGAGAATCCCTCCTTCGAGCTCAATGCCGCGCTTCTGTCGCGGGCGCGGGTGCTGGTGTTCCATTCGCTGGGCGAGGAGAGCATCGCCAAACTGATCACGCGGGCGGAGGAGACCGAGGGCAGGGCGCTGCCGCTCGACGATGAGGCGCTGGCGATGCTCATCCGCATGAGCGATGGCGACGGTCGTGCCTCGCTGACCTTGGCCGAAGAGGTCTGGCGCGCCGCCAAACCTGGCGAGGTTTTCGACCCCGAAGGGCTGCAGCGCATCGTCCAGCGGCGTGCGCCGATCTACGACAAGGGCCAGGACGGCCACTACAATCTGATCTCGGCGCTGCACAAATCGGTGCGCGGGTCCGATCCTGACGCGGCCCTCTATTATCTTGCCCGCATGTTCGACGCCGGCGAGGATCCGCTCTATCTCGGCCGCCGGCTGGTGCGCATGGCGATGGAGGATATCGGGCTGGCCGACCCGCAGGCGCTGGTCGTGGCCAACGCAGCCAAGGACGCCTATGACTATCTGGGCTCGCCCGAAGGCGAACTCGCCTTCGCCGAGGCGACCGTCTATCTCGCCACCGCGCCCAAATCCAACGCCGTCTACACCGCCTTCAAGGCGGCCACGCGGGCGGCGAAGGAGTTCGGTTCGCTGCTGCCGCCCAAGCACATCCTCAACGCGCCGACCAAGCTGATGAAAGAGGAGGATTACGGCGCCGGCTACCGCTACGACCATGACCAGCCTGATGCCTTTTCCGGCCAGGACTATTTTCCGGAAAAGATGGGCCGGCAGACCTTTTACGATCCGCCAGAGCGCGGCTTCGAGCGCGACATCCGGAAACGGCTGGACTATTGGGCGAAACTGCGCAGCGAGCGGGAAAAATAGGCTTGCGCGCGCCTGTGGTTTGTCGCCCACCTCAGCGCCGCGCGATGGCATTGTGCGTGGGGACAAAAGACCCTATCAAGGCGCACGGCCTCGGGGGTGGCCGTCGCCAAGATGCTTGGCGATTGTCGTCGCAACAGGAATCGCGCCCGACGGCGCGAGAAAAAAATGAAAAAATCCCTTCGCAAATCCCTTCGCCAGGCTGTGATTGCACTGCCGCTGCTTGCGCTCGGCTTCTATTTCATCCCGATCCTGACTACGATCTGGATCGTCTGCGGCCTGATCGATGTGCTGCGCAACGCCAACAAGGACCTGTCGCTGTTGCGCGGCTATTTCCTCGGCAACGGCATTTTCACCTGGCTGCTGTCGCCCTTCAACCTTCTGGTCGACCTGCTCTGCTACCGGAACCCGGGCGTGTGGAAGCTGGAGCAGTTTCCCCCCGACTATCAGCGCGAGGTCAACGAGGTTCTCGACGTCTTCAAGGCGCGCAAGGACGAGATCATCGCCGATATCGACGCCAATTTCGGCACCGGCCGTCGCGGCATGTATGTCTATCAATGGTACGGCAAGCACAAGATCGACAACGTCGCCGAATTCAACAAGGATTTCAAATACATCAAGACCATTGCCGTCTCGGTCTTCAGGGGCAAGGAATCGACCTCCTGGCATTTCGGACCGCTGCGGCTCAGCCTGCGCATCCTCTACAATCTCCTGCCGGTGAAGGCAGAGGTTTTCGTCGAGTGCAACGGCGCCAGGAACTACTGGCACGACAACCCGCTCTATATTTTCGACGACACGCTGCTGCACCGGTCGGTCAACGAGTATGACGGGCGCCGCTACTGCGTGTTCATGGATATCATCCGTCCGTCGCCATTCCCTGGCTTCATCGCCGGCCTTCTCGCCATCGTTTCGGTCACCGTCGAGCGCATCAATTCCATGTTCTACAAGAACTGGAAGATGATCGGCTCGAGCAAGGCAAAGAAGGTCGAGACAACCTGACGCGTAGTCTTGACCGGCAAGAGGGAGCGCGATGTATCACCTGCTGCTTGTCTGTCTTGGTGGCGCGATCGGCGCGATTGCCCGCTTCTTCCTGTCCGGCTTCATCGCCCGCCGAGTTGGCGAGACCTTTCCGTGGGGTACGATGGTCGTCAACGTCTCGGGGGCGTTTGCGATCGGCGTCATCGCGCATGCGGTGGCGCGCGACGGAATGCCCGGCATCTGGGCCTTTGCAGTTACCGGCTGCCTCGGCTGCTATACCACGGTCTCTTCCTTCAGCCTGCAGACGCTGGCGCTGGCGCGCGAGGGTGAATGGTTGCGCGCCGGCGGCAATGTGCTGCTTTCGGTTGTTCTGAGCCTCGGCGGCGTGACGCTGGGCTTTGCCGCGGGAAGTCTCCTGATCGGCAACGGGGCGCCATGAGCAGTCCGCGGAAGCTTCGCTCCGGCGGAACGGACGCTGCCGCGGCAGGGCACGCGGCGCGCCTCATTGGCTGGCGTAAAACGAGTGAAACGGTTCGGATCTATGCTACCGTGGCAGCCGGCAGCATGATCGGCGGCGTGCTGCGGGCGCTTGTCTCATTGGCGAGCGATGCCTTGTGGGGCAGTGGATTCCCCTTCGGCACACTCCTCGTGAACATTGTCGGCTCATTCCTCATCGGCTTCTATGCTACATTGACGGGGCCGGAAGGCCGCGTCTTCGCCAGCCCGTTGCAGCGCCAGTTCTTCATGGCCGGCTTCTGTGGAGGCCTGACGACCTTTTCCGCGTTCAGCCTTGAAACGCTCATCCTCGCGCAAGGCGGGGAGCTTGTGGCGGCGGGGCTCAATATCGCGATCTCCGTGGTGGCGTGGCTTGCCGCCGTCTGGCTTGGCCACATCTGTGCAATGCGCCTCAACCGACTGAGAGGGTCCGGGCAATGAAAATACCGACACAGGCGCAATTGCTGCGCATATTCATCGGCGAGAACGACAGGGCAGACGGCCGTCCGCTGTATGAGACAATCGTGCTCAAGGCTCGCGAAATGCAGGTTGCCGGCGCGACCGTCCTGCGCGGAGCGATGGGGTTCGGCCATTCCAGCCGGCTTCATACCACGAAGATCCTCCGTTTGTCGGAGGATCTGCCCCTTGTGATCGAGATCGTCGATGGCGAGGAAAAGATAGCCGCTTTCCTGCCAATACTTGAGACAATCATGACAAGCGGTCTGATCACGCTGGAGAAAGTTCAGGTTCTGCAATATGGAACCGACAACGAATGACCGAGTATGAGGTTGCGGGTGTCGGCGAATGCCGTCGCATGCCGCGGAACGGCGATTGGAATTATGGCAGGCGTTGAACAGATCACAGTAGAGGCCGGCGAGGCGGGCATGCGGCTCGATCGCTGGTTCAAGACCCATTTCCCCGGCCTCGGGTTCGGCCATCTGCAGAAGTTGCTGCGCTCCGGCCAGATCCGCGTCGATGGCGGCCGGGTCAAGGCCGACAGCCGTGTCGAGCCCGGCCAGGTGGTGCGCGTGCCGCCGCTCGAGGTCGACAAGAAGGGCGAGAGCGCGCTTACCGGTCACTCGATCCGCAACCAGGGCGACGCCGATGTGCTGGCCAAGATGCTGATCCACGAAGACCCGAAGGTCTTCGTCTTCAACAAGCCGGCTGGCCTGGCCGTGCAAGGCGGTTCGGGCGTTACCCGCAATGTCGACGACATGCTGGAGGCATGGCGCAGCCAGAAGGGCGAGAAGCCGCGCCTGGTGCACCGGCTCGACCGCGACACGTCGGGCGTGCTGGTGGTTGCCCGCACCAGGCTTGCGGCGATGAAGCTCTCCGAGTCCTTTCGCGCACGCGAGACCAAGAAGACCTACTGGGCGCTGGTCAAGGGCGTGCCGCCCAAGCGCGAGGACAAGATCTCGACCTGGCTGATCAAGGAGCCGACCGAGGACGGTGATCGCGTGCGTGTGGCCGCCCATGGTGAAAAAGGCGCCGACCATGCCGTGTCCTACTACCGGATCATCGAGCAGGCGGCGCAGACGATGACCTGGCTGGAAATGGAGCCCTACACCGGCCGCACCCACCAGCTTCGCGTTCATGCCGCCTATATTGGCTGCCCGATCATCGGCGACCCCAAATATTTCGAGGCCGACACCAATTGGGATTTCCCGGGCGGCATTCAAAACCGCCTGCATCTGCACGCGCGCCGCATCGTCATTCCGCACCCGGACAAGGGCGTCATCGACGTCACCGCGCCGATGCCGCCGCATATGCGCCAGAGCTGGAACCTGATCGGCTTCGACGACGCCAGTGCGGAGGACTGAATGAGAGAGTTCATTGCTCAGTTCATCTACTGGCTGCCACTTTTTGTGATTTTTGTCGTCTGGCTGGCTTTCACCAGCGGCGCTGCCCGACGGCAGAGATCGATGGCCGAGATCGGCCGCGAGAACACTGAAGCGGTCAGGCAAAATACCGACGCGCGGAAAGCCCTGTTGGCGAAGCTGGACAGTCAACCGAAACAATGACCGCCTCAATTGCATTGGATCGCCGCGACGCGGTCGATTTGGCGGCTGCTGCAATCATGGTCGGGCTGACCTTTTCCTGGGGGCTGAACTATGTCGCCGCCAAGATTTCCTATGCCGGCTTCGACCCTGTTTTCGTCTCGATCGCACGCTCGATCATTGGCGGGCTTTGTGTCCTCGGCTGGTGCTGGCTGCGCGGCATCAGGCTGTTCGTGGCCGACGGGTCGCTGGTCGCAGGCATCATTGTCGGCGTGCTCTTCGGCGTCGAGTTCCTGTGCCTCTATATCGGGCTGGAATACACGACCGTTGCCCGCAACACGCTGCTGGTCAACACCATGCCGTTCTGGGTCCTGATCGGCGGCCATTTCCTGCTCGGCGAGCGCATCAATGCAAGGAAGCTTGGCGGGCTTGTTCTCGCCTTTTGCGGCCTGGTGGCGGTGTTCTCCGACGGGATTGTCGGCGGCAACAAAGTGACTCTGATGGGCGATCTGCTCAGCCTCGGCTCCGGCATTCTGTGGGCGGCGACCAGCATCGTCATCAAACGCTCGAAACTGGTCGAGACCAGCGCCGAAAAACTGCTGCTTTATCAGCTTGCCGGTGCAGCCATTGTCGGTGTCCTGGTGATGCCGTTCGCCGGCCCGCCGATCCGCGACGTCACTGCCTTGCCGACATTGGCGCTGCTGTTCCAGTCGCTCTATATTGTTGCCTTCACCTATGTGCTGTGGTTCTGGCTGCTCAGGCGGTATCCGGCATCGGGCCTGTCGAGCTTCGCCTTCCTGTCGCCGGTGTTCGGCGTCCTGTGTGGCGCTATTATTCTGGGCGAGGCGCCGACAGTCAGGATTTTTGTGGCGCTTGGGTTGATTGCCGTCGGTCTCATCATCGTCAACCGGCCGGCAAAGCAGCTACCTGGATAGAAAGTTCTACCATGCGCGATATCCTCAACGACCTCGAAGCAGGCAAGCAGCTGTCCGATCCGGATCCGGTGCGCCGCGCCCAGATCCAGATGAAGACGCATCTGCCGAAGCGCTTCTACAAGGACGTTTCCGTCGTGCCGGTGGACGACGGCTTTGCCGTGCATCTCGACGGCAAGCCGGTGCGCACGCCAAGCAAGGCGTTGCTGGCGTTGCCGACGGAGAAGGCGGCACAGTTGGTAGCCAGCGAATTCGCAGCGCAAGGCGAGACCATCGATCCCGTCACGATGCCGGTGCTGCGTCTGGTCAACACCGCCATTGACGGCGTCGCCAGCGACCCGCAGGCGGTGCTGGAGGACGTCTTGCGCTTCGCTTCGTCCGATCTGACCTGCTACCGCGCCGACGCGCCGCAGGGGCTGGTCGAGCGCCAGAACGAGCATTGGGACCCGGTCCTCGACTGGGTGAGGGCGACATTAGGGGCTCGGTTCAACCTCGCCGAGGGCATTATCCATGTCGAACAGCCGCGCGAGAGCATTGCGGTGCTCGGCGCCCATCTTGCCCAGCGCGCCGAGCCGCTGCGGCTAGCCGCAATCCACGTCATGACGTCGCTGACCGGGTCGGCGCTGCTGGCGCTTGCGGTCGACTATGGCGCGCTCGATGGCGATGCGGCTTGGGCCGCCGGCCATGTCGATGAGGATTGGCAGGCCGAGCATTGGGGCCAGGATGCAGAGGCGGTGGCACGCCGCTCGGCCCGCAAGCGCGACATGATGGCCGCCGTCAGCCTGCTGGAAGCGCTCAAAGCCTGATCTCCAGTCTTTGCCGCACTGCACCTAATACGAAAGTCATAAACCCAAGGTCTCTCTGCCTCCGACTGCCGCTTTCTGTCATTTTTTACGCCGATGGCTGGGCTGAGTCGCGTTCAGAGGGAACGCCGACGGTGACGCGTGGCATCGAAGACAGACGGGATCTCACGGGAGGACATTTCCATGGCAATGGCATCGACCGCCGGCGGAAGCAGCCGCGGCATGACACGGGAAGAGAAGAAAGTCATCTTCGCTTCCTCGCTCGGCACGATTTTCGAATGGTATGATTTCTATCTCTATGGCGCATTGGCGGCCGCGATCGGCAGCACATTCTTCGCCACTTATCCTGAGGCGACGCGCAACATCTTCACATTGCTGGTTTTCGCCGCCGGCTTCCTGGTGCGTCCGTTCGGCGCGCTGGTGTTCGGCCGCATCGGCGATCTCGTCGGCCGCAAATACACATTTCTTGTCACCATCACGATCATGGGCCTGTCGACCTTCCTGGTCGGCCTGCTTCCCGGTTCGGCGAGCTGGGGCATTGCGGCGCCCATCATCCTGGTTGGGTTGCGCATGCTGCAGGGCCTGGCGCTTGGCGGTGAGTACGGTGGTGCGGCGACCTATGTCGCCGAACACGCTCCCGACGACCGCCGAGGGTTCTATACGTCGTGGATCCAGACGACGGCCACGCTTGGCCTTTTCCTGTCGCTGATCATCATCCTGATCGTACAGAATTCGCTGAGCAAAGAGGATTTCACGGCTTGGGGCTGGCGCATTCCATTCCTGGTCTCGGCCATCCTGCTCGCCATATCGGTCTGGATTCGCCTGTCGCTTGCCGAATCGCCGACCTTCCAGCGCATGAAGGACGAGGGCAAGGGCTCCAAGGCGCCGCTCACGGAAGCCTTCGGCCAGTGGAAGAACGCCAAGATCGCGCTTCTGGCGCTGTTCGGCCTCACCGCTGGCCAGGCCGTGGTCTGGTACAACGGCCAGTTCTATGCGCTGTTCTTCCTGGCCAATGTGCTCAAGGTCGATCCGCAGTCGGTCAACATCATGATCGCGATTGCGCTGGCGCTCGGCTCGATCTTCTTCGTCGTGTTCGGCTGGCTCTCCGACAAGGTCGGCCGGAAGCCGATCATCATGGCCGGTCTGGCCCTGGCGATCGTCACCACCTTCCCGCTGTTCAAGGCGCTGACCTGGGCCGCCAACCCGGCGCTCGCCACCGCGCAGCAGAACACGCGTGCCACGGTGACCGCTGCACCGGGAGACTGCAAGTTCCAGTTCAATCCGACCGGAACACGCAAGCCTCTCACTTCGTGCGATATTGCGACGGACTTCCTTGCCAAGAGCTCCGTACCCTACGACATCGTTACGACGGCGGCACCGGGAACCGCGGCCAGTGTGAAGATTGGCACCGAAACGGTGGCGTCCTATGATGCCGTGGCAGCCGCAGACAAGGCGACTTCAAACGACGCTGCCTTCAAGAAGGCGGTCAACCTAGCGCTTCAGGACAGCGGCTATCCGCTGAAACGTGCTGCCGCCAAGGTTGCCGACCAAAAGCTCGACGCCTTTGTCGCGGCCAATCCCGAACTGAAACTCGACGCGGCAGCCATTCGCGCCGGTGAAAAAGCCACTGTCCCGCTCGCCCAGGCGGTCAAGGACAAGCTGCTGACGGCGGATGACGCCGCCGGCGCCACCGACGTGACGGTCTACAGTGTTCCGGCGGCCGGTGCGTTCTCGATGTTTGCCGACCCGGCAGCCGTCAACTGGGCAAAGGTCATCGGCATCCTGTTCATCCTGGTCGTCTACGTGACCATGGTCTACGGGCCGATCGCGGCGATCCTGGTCGAGATGTTCCCGACCCGCATCCGCTACACCGGTATGTCGCTGCCATATCACATCGGCAATGGCTGGTTCGGTGGCCTGCTGCCGGCGATCGTGTTCGCGCTCAGCGCCTCCAAGGGCGATATCTATTATGGCCTCTGGTATCCGGTGGTGATCGCGGCGATGTCGCTGATCATCGGCATGATCTTCGTCAGGGATACGCTGGGAACCGACCTGCACACCAAGCAGTAGGCGCTGTTCCTGCGTTCAACAAAAAACCCGGCGCGAGCGATCGCGCCGGGTTTTTCTTTTGTTCAGGCCTGCTTTTCAGCTGTTGGCCCGGAAACGGCTAGCTCTTGCGAGGCTGCCCGGCTTCCGCGATAGCGGCCTCATGATACCAGGCCTCGCCATGGTCGCGCGGGTGATCGCGCAATGAGGCAAGCTCTGCCGCGAACTTAGCCTTGACGCCTAAATTTGAGGCAGCCGCACGCGCTGCCAGCGGGAACATCAGGATTTCTGCCGACGGACGGGCTGACGTGATTTCCATTGTCGGTCTCCTTTCTTCTGGAGAGGCTTGGCGATTCATCTTTCCATCAAAGTAGGTCCTGCAATCCGTTTAGGCAAGATGCACAAAGAAAGATCAGCATTTGCCTGTAATTTAAGCAAATTCCACTTTTGATTGATCCCGGCGCATTGCTTAGGCGGCTTGGCTGAATCGCCGCGATGAAAGGGCAATTTTGACGCACCCCGCACAGCGGAAATGGCACATGACTTGCATTTTATCGACCGGCAGCCGGTCTGCCGGATGGCTCGGCGCGCGCCGGCGTCATCCAGCTTCGGTGATCAAGCAACGAGAGGCTCTAGAATGACGAAATACAAGCTCGAGTACATCTGGCTCGATGGATACACCCCGGTCCCCAATCTGCGCGGCAAGACCCAGATCAAGGAATATGCCGAGTTCCCGACGCTCGAGCAGCTGCCGCTGTGGGGCTTCGACGGCTCCTCCACACAGCAGGCCGAAGGCCACAGCTCCGACTGCGTGCTGAAGCCGGTCGCCGTGTTCCCCGATCCGGCCCGCACCAATGGCGTGCTGGTGATGTGCGAAGTGATGATGCCCGATGGCGTGACGCCGCATGCCTCCAACAAGCGCGCCACCATCCTCGACGACGAGGGCGCCTGGTTCGGCTTCGAGCAGGAGTATTTCTTCTATAAGGACGGCCGTCCTCTCGGCTTCCCCGAGAGCGGCTACCCGGCCCCGCAAGGCCCGTACTACACCGGCGTCGGCTACTCCAATGTCGGCCCGGTCGCCCGCCAGATCGTCGAGGAGCATCTCGACCAGTGTCTCGCCGCCGGCATCAACCATGAAGGCATCAACGCCGAAGTGGCCAAGGGCCAGTGGGAATTCCAGATTTTCGGCAAGGGTTCCAAGAAGGCCGCCGACCAGATGTGGATGGCCCGCTATCTCCTGCAGCGCCTGACCGAAAAATACGAGATCGACATCGAGTATCACTGCAAGCCGCTCGGCGACACCGACTGGAACGGCTCGGGCATGCACGCCAACTTCTCGACCGCCTACATGCGCGAAGTCGGCGGCAAGGCCTATTTCGAAGCGCTGATGGCTGCCTTCGACAAGAACCTGATGGACCACATCGCCGTCTACGGCCCGGACAATGACAAGCGCCTGACCGGCAAGCACGAGACCGCACCGTGGAACCGGTTCAGCTACGGCATCGCCGACCGCGGCGCCTCGATCCGCGTGCCGCATTCCTTCGTCAACAATGACTACAAGGGCTATCTGGAAGACCGCCGCCCGAACTCGCAGGGCGACCCCTACCAGATCGCCTCGCAGATCCTGAAGACGATCGCGGAGGTTTCGACCAGCGCGCAGGTTTCGGCGGCGGCTTGAGCATTCGTTGAGGCGGAGACTTGGTCTCCGCCTCGGCCTGTTCTTCCGACATCTGACGCCTGACATCAGTCGTCTGGTCAAACAAAAAACCCCGGCGTCTCCGCCGGGGCTTTTCTTTGTCTCTGAACCGATCGCTCAGACCGAGTAGTACATGTCGTATTCGACCGGGTGCGGGGTCATTTCGAAGCGCATCACTTCGGCCATCTTCAGCTCGATGTAGCTGTCGATCTGGTCGTCGTCGAAGACGCCGCCAGCTTTCAGGAAGCCGCGGTCCTTGTCGAGGCTCTGCAGGGCTTCGCGCAGCGAACCGCAGACGGTCGGGATCTTCTTCAACTCCTTCGGCGGCAGGTCGTAGAGATCCTTGTCCATCGGCTGTCCCGGATGGATCTTGTTCTTGATGCCGTCGAGGCCGGCCATCAGCATGGCGGCGAAAGCGAGGTAGGGGTTCGCGCCCGGATCAGGGAAGCGGACCTCGACACGCTTGGACTTTGGCGATGAGCCGAACGGGATGCGGCACGAGGCCGAGCGATTGCGCGCGGAGTAGGCGAGCAGCACCGGCGCTTCATAGCCAGGCACCAGGCGCTTGTAGGAGTTGGTCAGCGGGTTGGTGAAGGCGTTGATCGCCTTGGCGTGCTTGATGATGCCGCCGATGTAGAACAGGCAGCTTTCCGACAGGCCGGCATATTCGTTGCCGGCGAAGGTCGGCTTGCCGCCCTTCCAGATCGACTGGTGGACGTGCATGCCCGAGCCGTTGTCGCCGAAGATCGGCTTCGGCATGAAGGTGGCCGTCTTGCCATAGGCATTGGCAACCTGGTGCACGACGTACTTGTAGATCAGCATCTTGTCGGCGTTGCGGACCAGCGTGTCGAACTTGATGCCGAGCTCGTGCTGGGCGGCAGCCACCTCATGGTGGTGCTTTTCGACGCGCACGCCCATTTCGGCGAGCACGGTCAGCATTTCGGAGCGCATGTCCTGCGCGCTGTCGATCGGCGGCACCGGGAAATAGCCGCCCTTGATGCGCGGACGGTGGCCAAGGTTGCCGGTCTCGTAATCGGTGTCGTCGTTCGACGGCAGTTCGGTCGAGTCCAGCTTGAAGCCGGTGTTGTAGGGGTCCGCCTTGTACTTCACGTCATCGAAGACGAAGAACTCGGCTTCCGGGCCGACATAGATGGTGTCGCCGATGCCTTCGGCCTTCATGTAGGCCTCGGCCTTCTTGGCGGTGCCGCGCGGGTCGCGGTTGTAGGATTCCCCGGACACCGGATCGAGGATGTCGCACAGGATGACCATGGTCGACTGGGCGAAGAACGGATCCATATGGACGGTGTCGGGATCGGGCATAAGCACCATGTCGGACTCGTTGATCGCCTTCCAGCCGGCAATCGAGGAGCCGTCGAACATGACACCGTCGGCGAACATGTCTTCCTCGACCTCGATGACATCCATCGTCACGTGCTGCAGCTTGCCCTTCGGATCGGTGAAGCGCAGGTCGACGAATTTCACGTCGTTGTCCTTGATCTGCTTCATGATGTCTTTGGCTGTCGTCATGTCATTTCTTCCCTGTCTGATGACGTTTCGAGGAGTTGTCGGAAATCAGATACCGAGATATCTGAAATCAGAAACCTCAGACGGCGTCCATCCCCGTTTCGCCAGTACGGATGCGAACGACTTCCTCGATGTTGGAGACGAAGATCTTGCCGTCGCCGATGCGCCCGGTCTGGGCCGCCTTGCGGATGGCTTCGATCGCGCCTTCAACCGCATCGTCGCCAAGCACGACTTCGATCTTCACCTTGGGCAGGAAGTCGACGACATATTCGGCGCCGCGATAGAGTTCGGTGTGGCCTTTCTGGCGGCCGAAACCCTTGGCTTCGGTAACGGTGATGCCTTGCAGCCCGGCCTCCTGAAGCGCTTCCTTCACTTCGTCTAGCTTGAACGGCTTGATGATCGCTTCGATCTTTTTCATGTAAAAAGTGGCCTCCACTGCCAAAAAGACGGGTTGTGCGCCCCGCTTGCGCCTCCATCAAGCACGAACTGTGCCAATTTCAGCCCACGAGAAGCGGTTTCGCGCAATTCCAATGCCGCGCCGGGCCGGGATGCACATTCGCGTCATCCACTGCTTCGGAAGCGGCGCGGGTGTTCGGAGCCTACACATTGCCGCTCCTGACGTCTGCACGATAATTAGGCAGGTCGCGCATTTTGCGGGCGCGCGCGGATCCGCGGCGCCAGCCTACGAAAGGATTGGCCGCACGCCATCTCGGCGGCTGGCCGTTTGCTTCGAACCCGAAACTGGACAATGCTTGACCGGAACAAAGAGGCGAATGCGGATCGGCAATCCATGAGCAATGAAGTCTTGTCGCCGGCCGAGATGGGCGAGGCCGACCGGCTGGCAATCGCGGCCGGTCCGCTCGACGGCTACGGCCTGATGCAGCGTGCAGGCGAAGCCGTCGCTGCCGTGGTTCTAGCGCGCTATCCCGCGGCAAGCC
The DNA here is from genome assembly GCF_057786075.1 of Mesorhizobium sp. P171375. NCBI lineage: Bacteria > Pseudomonadati > Pseudomonadota > Alphaproteobacteria > Hyphomicrobiales > Phyllobacteriaceae > Mesorhizobium > Mesorhizobium sp. P171375. The sequence continues at coordinate 4,757,464 of NZ_JBYNWF010000001.1, read as the reverse complement.
GCGTGCATGTGCTGTGCGGCCCCGGCAACAATGGTGGCGATGGTTATGTCGTGGCGCGGTTGCTGGCGGAGGCAGGTGTGAATGTCGCCGTCTGGGCCGAAGGCAAACAGAAAGCGGGGAGCGATGCTGCGCGGGCGTCGGAGGCCTGCAATCTGCCGGTCAACCATCTGAATGATTTCGATACCACAGAAGGCGAGGTTGTCGTCGACGCTCTGTATGGCGCCGGACTATCGAAGTACCTTTCTCCTTACGCTGACGCGGCTTCAGGGATCAGCGCAGCGGAGAAAGTGCCAGTCGTCTCAATCGATTTGCCGTCAGGCGTGTCGGGCGAAACTGGGCAGATGAGGGGGTATTTCGACGCCGCTGTGACAGTGACTTTCGTGCGAAAAAAGCCCGGCCATCTTCTAATGCCGGGACGCAGGGTGTGTGGCGAGATCATCGTCGCCGATATCGGCATTCCGGATGCGATCGTCGACCAACTCAAGATCGAGGCATTCGAGAACACGCCGGAGCTTTGGCTGCGGTGGTACTTCCCGAGAACGGCTGTCGATGCCCATAAATACAAGCGTGGCCATGTCGCCGTCTTCTCCGGTGGGCCAAGCTCGACCGGGGCTGCGAGGTTGTCGGCCCTTGCTGCAGCTCGAATCGGGGCGGGGGCAGTAACGGTCCTTTCGCCCGGGAATTCCATGCAGGTGAACGCCGGGCATCTGACATCGATCATGTTGCGCAAGGCCGATACAATTGCAGACATCGACGAGTTTGTGAGCGAACGCCAGCCATCGGCATATGTGCTCGGCCCCGGATTTGGCTTTGGCGACAAGGCCCGCGATTTTACCTTGCGGTTGCTTGCCCAAGAACCTGTCTATGACATGCAACGTAGAATCGATTTGGGTGGTATCGTGCTGGACGCCGATGGCATCACGGCGTTTCGCGACGATCCTGCGGCATTGTTCGAGGCGGCAGGCCGTGTCGGAGCACCGCCATTGATCATCACACCGCACGAAGGCGAGTTTGGCCGATTGTTCCCGGACATCGTCGGCGACAAGAAAAGCTCCAAACTGACCAAGGCGCGAGCGGCTGCCAAGCTTGCGAACGCAGTTGTCATCTACAAGGGCACCGACACGGTGATCGCGGCGCCCGACGGCAGGGCGGCAATCAACGCCAATGGTGCGCCATGGCTCGCTACGGCCGGGTCGGGCGATGTCCTTGCAGGCATCGTCGCCGGATTGCTGGCACAGGGCATGGCGTCCTACCAAGCGGCCTGTGCCGCTGTCTGGATTCACGCCGAAGCCGGCAGGCGTTTTGGGCCGGGGCTGATCGCCGAGGATCTGCCGCTGGCTCTGGTGCCAGTTTTGCGAGAATTGATCGAAAGCCAACCGGACCTTCGATGAAACGTCTTGCTGTCCTTTTCATCACGCTGGTCATGGCCGCACTCGCGACACAGTCGACGAATGCCGCCGAGCAGCCGGTGACCATCGTCGACGATCCGGCGGTGCTCGCTGCTCTCGACGCCAAAGGTTTTGGCTTCGCCGGTCTTTTCGCCGTCGATGGCGGGGACGATCTGAAGACGCTCTACAGCGAGGCGCCAGCCTATCGTGCCGTTGCCGACATGGTGGCGGCCGATGTTGCCACGCTGCGGGTCGAGATGAAGGCCGGCGGGCGCACGCTCTATGAGGTGACCGACGGCAATGTCGGCCGCATCATGGACATGCGCTGGCTGAAGACCGAGGCGGCGCGCTTCCGCCTGGTCGGCGTCGTCAACCGGCTCGACCGGCGCGAATTCGGTGCGCTGCAAGGCGACAAGAGCTGCGGCGACGTGCGCTTCATCTATCGCCTGGCCTACAGTTTCAAAAAGAACGGCAAGGTCCTTGCCTCGCGCCTGCCGTTCAACTTCAACGCCGTCTACAGCGTGGCGCCCGATGCCGATGGCGGTTGCGTCGGCGTTGCCGGACGCTGGACACCGCAGCTCGACGAAAATGTCGATGCCGGCTGGCTCGCCGGCGGGCCGCTGGCACCGGAGGAACTGACGTTCAAGCAGCTCGAGCTCAACGCGCAAGTGGTGCGGTTCCCCTCGGGACAGGAGACCGAGTTCGGCGGGCAGGCGGCCTACCTCATGCGGATTTTTGGCATCGATGGCGCTGCGGTCAGCGAGAAGCCGTTGGAGAACACGCCTGACACTGCGCGGCTTTCGGGCGATGCGGCGCTGAAGAAAAGGCTCGCCGACTATGTCAGCGCCAATGTCGCGGCGGTCGATCTCGGCGTCTATGAAATCCCCGACGAGTTTCTGGCGAAGAAGGTCATCTCGTGGTCGACTTTCGGCAGCGCGAGGCAGGCCAACCATCCGTTCACGCCACTGTTTGCGCCCGCGGATTTCGCCGGCCTCGACTATGCGGCGCTGAAACTGGTGCGCACGCCGGAGGCGCTGGTCGAGCGGCTGGACAATGGCGCCTGCCAGGGCTGTCACCAGGCGGGTTCGACCGCCGGCTTTCATTTCATCGGCCTCGACGACAAGACGACGTCGCCGCTCAACCGCATCGAAGTCGGCATCTCGCCGCATCTCCATGCCGAGATTCCGCGACGCCAGGCCTGGCTGCGCGCTGCGGCAGAGGGCAAGGAGCCGAACCGATACCGGCCGCTGTCCTTCGCGCCGCCGGCGACGTGGACCGATGCCGGCGATGTCGATTACGCGCCGGCCGAGATGGCTATGCCGTGCCTGATGCCCGACGACGAAAAACGCTTCGGCGCGACCTGGCAATGCGGCGGCGGCACGGTCTGCACGCCGCTAGCGACCGCGTCAGGCGTTCGCACCACGCTGGCGCAATGTCTGCTGCCCAAGGACAGCCCAAAGATGTTTTCCGGCCATCCCTGCCTGACCGGGTCGATCGCCAGCAACCCGTCGCAGCCTTTCAACGACCGCTACAAGATCACCGGCCAGTTCGCCGCTTTCGCACCGACCTTTTCGCGAACAGCGTATACCTGCCGGCCGCCGAAGATCGGCGTGCCGGCAGGCATCGCCTACCGCGCCTGCGACGACAAGGACCGCAGCTTCGCCGCCTTCAAGAAGGGCAAGCCGATGCCCGATGAAATCTGCGGGATGGTCGGCGGCAAGAAGTTCGACACCTGCGTGGCGACCAACAATTTCGACCAGTGCCTCGGCGGCGCGGTCAATCGCGGCAACCGTCCCGCCTGCTCGGCCGATCATTTCTGCCGCGAGGACTATATGTGCCAGTCGCTGCCGCCGGACACGCCGGGTGCTGGCAAGGTGAAGGGCATCGGCTTCTGCTCACCAACCTATTTCATCTTCCAGATGCGCATCGACAACCACGCAACACCATGGGTCAGCGCTACCGCCGCCACAAGGGATGCGGGGTTCGGCGCTGCGGAAGAGGAGTAGGGTTTCTCAAGGGTTGTCTGGAAGTATTACAACGGGATGTTGTCGTGCTTCTTCCAGGGGTTCTGCATGTCCTTGTTGCGCAGCATCCTGAGCGCGCGGGCAATGCGGCGGCGAGTCGAGTGCGGCATGATCACCTCGTCGACATAGCCGCGTTCGGCGGCGACGAAGGGCGACAGGAAGCGATCCTCGTAAGCCTTTGTATGGGCTGCGATCCTATCCGCGTCGCCGATATCCTTGCGATAGATGATCTCGACCGCGCCTCGCGCGCCCATCACCGCGATCTGCGCCGTCGGCCAGGCATAGTTCATGTCGCCGCGCAGATGTTTTGAGGCCATCACGTCATAGGCGCCGCCATAGGCTTTGCGGGTGATGACGGTGATTTTTGGGACGGTCGCCTCGGCATAGGCGAACAGCAATTTGGCGCCGTGTTTGATCAGGCCGCCATATTCCTGCGCGGTGCCGGGAAGGAAGCCCGGAACATCGACGAAAGTGACGATGGGAATGGAAAAACAGTCGCAGAAGCGCACGAAGCGCGCCGCCTTGCGGCTGGCGTCGGAATCGAGCACGCCGGCCAGCACCATCGGCTGGTTGGCGACGAAGCCGACGGTGCGGCCTTCGACGCGGCCGAAACCAGTGACGATGTTCTTGGCAAAGCTCTGCTGGATCTCGAAGAAATCGCCTTCATCGGCAACTTTGAGGATCAGCTCCTTGATGTCGTAAGGTTTGTTGGCGTTGTCCGGGATCAGCCGGTCGAGCGACAGATCGTGGTCGGTGACCGACTGGTAGCATTCGATCTCGGGAAGCTCGGACGTGTTGGATGCCGGCAGCAGATCGACCAGCCGGCGCATCTGCAACAGCGCCTCGACATCATTGTCGTAGGCGCCGTCGGCAATCGATGACTTTGTCGTGTGCACGGAGGCGCCGCCCAGGCTCTCGGCGGTCACCGTCTCGTTGGTGACGGTCTTCACCACATCCGGCCCGGTGACGAACATGTAGGAGGTATCGCGCACCATGAAGATGAAGTCGGTCATGGCGGGCGAATAGACGTCGCCGCCGGCGCATGGGCCCATGATCACGGAAATCTGCGGGATGACGCCCGAGGCCAGCACGTTGCGCTGAAAAATCTCGGCATAGCCGCCAAGCGCCGCCACGCCTTCCTGGATGCGGGCGCCGCCGGCATCGTAGAGGCCGATGATCGGCGCCCGGTTGCGCAGCGCCATCTCCTGCACCTTGATGACCTTCTCGGCATGCGCCTCCGACAGCGAGCCGCCGAACACGGTGAAATCCTTGGCGAAGAGATAGACCGGGCGGCCATTGACCGTGCCCCAGCCGGTGACGACGCCATCGCCGGCGATCTTGGTCTTCTCCATGCCGAAGTCGGTCGAGCGGTGTTCGACATACATGTCGAACTCCTCGAACGAGCCTTCGTCGAGGAACACCTCGATGCGTTCGCGCGCGGTCAGCTTGCCCTTCTTGTGCTGGGCGTCGATGCGCGCCTTGCCGCCGCCCATGCGGGCGATGTCGCGGCGGCGCTCGAGTTCCTTCAGCACGTCCTTCATCGCTCGGTCCCCCATGCGCGATACTTCTTGGCAGGCATTCGCCAGATATGGCAGAATAAGCCTATGAAGAACAACGTAGAAATATCCGAGGATCTGAACCGCCGGATTGAAATGCTGACCTCGCGCTCGACACTTACGCGCGATCAGATCATTGAGGACGCCCTGTCCCATGGGCGTTCGCTGGCGAGGCAGGAAAAGTGGGTTGCCGGCGTTCAGGCGGGAATAGAGGCTGCCGACCGCGGCGATTTCGCCAATGAAGAGGAGATCGCGACCGTTCTCAACAAGTACAGTCAGGCATGAGCCTCGGTGCGAATTGTCTGGACCCGACACCATCTGATCGAGCTTGCGTCAATCGGCGATTACATCGGCCAACATAATCCGCGGGCTGCTGCCCGGGTGGTCAAGGAGATTCATTCAAAGACCGCCAGGCTGTTGTCTGCCAATCCGTTTATCGGCCGAGTTGGCGAGATCAAAGGCACGCGTGAGTTGGTGATTCCGGGCACGCCTTATATTGTCGCGTATCGGGTAAAGGACACTCAGATGGAAATCCTGTTTGTCCAACACGGCGCCAGGAAATGGCCCGATGAGGTTTAAGCGGACATTTCCAACCGCTTTCTAGCCGCCTTTGCTGCGCTGCAACATGACGCCCCTTGCATTCCGGGCCGAACTCAGCCATATGCAACCCATAGGCGCTTGGGCCGGGAGATTCCGGCCTTCTCGACAAATGAGACTGGTTGCGTCTGTTTTCCCTCTTTCCGGTTGATCGGCAAGGTGGCGGAAAAGCCCCGTGGCATGATGCCTGCGGGCACGACAGCGCAGCCGAGTGGACGTTTCCGTCCGCCCGCCTTGTCGTTTCATATCAGATTTTTCGACGGCAGGTTGCGCCCTGCCGCATCGATGTTTGCGGCTAAGGCCGCGTGAAAGAAGACTATTTTGACCAACGAAAACACTATGACCGGTAGCAACACAGTGACCGGCAACACTGCGGAACTCACCGGTTTCGCAGCCCTTGGAATCACCGGCGCGCTGCTCAAGGCGACCCATGGCGCCGGCTTCACCGAGCCGAAGCCGATCCAGACGCAGGCGATCCCGCCGCAGATGGAAGGCCGTGACATTTTCGGTATCGCCCAGACAGGCTCCGGCAAGACCGCGGCCTTCGCGCTGCCGATCCTGTCGAAGATCATCGCGCTCGGCACCAAGCGCCGGGCCAAGACCACCCGTGCGCTGATCCTGGCGCCGACGCGCGAGCTCGCCGTGCAGATCGAGGACACCATCAAGATCCTCGCCAAGGGCGCGCATGTCTCGACCGCGCTGGTGCTTGGCGGCGTTTCGCGCTTCAGCCAGGTGAAGAAGGTTGCGCCCGGCGTTGACATCCTGATCGCCACGCCCGGCCGTCTGACCGACCTGGTGCGCGAGGGTGACCTCATTCTCTCCGACACCAAATGGCTGGTGCTGGACGAGGGCGACCGCATGCTCGACATGGGCTTCATCAACGACGTCAAGCGCATCGCCAAGGCGACCGCGCCCGACCGTCAGACCGTCCTGTTCTCGGCCACCATGCCCAATGAAATCGCCGAGCTGGCGAAGGGCCTGTTGAAGAACCCGATCCGTGTCGAAGTCGCGCCGCAAAGCACCGCGGCGGCCGAGATCGTGCAAGGCGTCGTCTTTGCCCGCACCAAGCAGAAGCGCCAGGTGCTGTCGACCATGCTCGCCGACGCGGCGATGAAGTCCGTCATCATCTTTTCGCGTACCAAGCATGGCGCCGACCGGGTGACCAAGGACCTTGAGCGCGACGGCTTCAAGGCTGCCGTCATCCACGGCAACAAGTCGCAGAACGCCCGCCAGAAGGCGCTCAACGATTTCCGTGAAGGTTCGGTGCGCATTCTCGTGGCGACCGACATCGCGGCCCGCGGCATCGACGTCCCCGGCATCAGCCATGTGGTGAATTTCGACCTGCCGGACGAAGCGGAAAGCTATGTCCACCGCATCGGCCGCACCGGCCGTAACGGCATGGACGGCATTGCGATCACGCTTTGCGATCCTTCGGAAAACAGCAAGCTGCGCCAGGTAGAGCGCATCATCCGCAGCAAGCTGCCGATCGTTGCCGATCATCTCGGCAGCCCCGATCCGGTGCGCAATCCGGCCGAAAAGAACGAGCGCTTCGAGCCGGCCAATGATCGCAACGACCGCAATGGCCGTCGCGACGGCAGGCGCCCCGGTGGCCAGAACAACGGCTTCGGCAAGAAGCGCTTTGGCGACAAGCCGGCCTTTGCAGGTGCGGGCGAGCGCAAGCCGGAAGGCGCCAAGGCCTTCAAGGGCAACAACAAGCGCCGCTTCGACGGCAAGCGCCCCGCGGCGCGGGCTGCCTGATCGGACACATCGACCAGGTGCGTCGCCCCTGGCTTGATTACTGACTGTAGACATGAGGACGGCCCGAGCAACGCTCCGGCCGTCCTTTTCGTTTTGCGGCTACTCGGTAATTGCCTTCACCCAGACCACAATCCGCTGCGCCAGAAAAGCCGTGGTCGAGGGCGACAGCGCGTCGCCGGCAATGACGTGGTTGTCCGGATCGCCATTGTCGTCGACCGGCACCAGTTCGTGCGCGGCGCCCCAGCGGCCGGCGATTTCGCGGGTGCGGTCTTCGCGCACCACACTGTCCGAATCCGAGAAGATGAACAGGGCCGGTATATCAGCCTTCTCCACCGGTGCTGCGTAGGCGAGCTCGGTCAGTGCCGCCATCGGCAGTACGGCCGCCATCGGATAGGTGTGCGTCCAGAGTTTCTCGTGCAGCGCATTGCGGGTGGGAAAGCTGCGCTCCTTGCCGCCGACGAGTTCGGCGATCTGCCTACCCCAGGGCATGGTCAGCAGCTCGGCGCCCGAGGCCCTGACGCCGAAATTCGGCGAGATGAACGCGATTGCGGCGACGCCGTCCGACGCGCCAGGCTCAGTCGCTGCCCATGCCGCCAGCGAGCCGCCGGTCGAGGTACCGATGACGATCACCTTGTCGCCAATGGCCCGGCCGATGGCGAGCGCCTCCTCATAGTCGTTGATCCAGGCGTTGACGCTGCCTTGCGCCATTGCGGCGCCGTCCTGCCCATGGCCGGTGAGGCGGGTGTAAAAGAGGTTGGCGTCGAGCTGGTCGGCGACCTCGTCGGCCAGCGGGCGAACCTCGCCCTTCGATGCCGAAAAGCCGTGGATATAGACGATCGCCAACGGCGTCTTGGCGTGAACCATCGGGTCGGCCCAGATGATTTCTTTCTCAAGCCCGTCGCGGATGTTGGGCACGGCTGCCTCTTCACGCGCCAGATAGGCCTGCGGATCATCGCCGATCACTTTGGGATCGAAATGGATCGTGGTGTCGACGGCAACGCGCGGACCAAGCAGGACGGCCAGGATGAGGATGACGACGACGCCCAGCACTGCCAGCACGATCCGTCGCCCCATCGCAGACTCCACGCAACAAATCTCAACCTATGGCGGCCGCTGCACCCAAGCAACAGCCGGCCTGTGGACAGTTATTCGTTCGGCGGCTTGCGATCGAAATTCAGTGGCCGGCCTGTCCAGCGGGTCGCGGTGCTAATGAACCAGCGGCAGACCGGCCTCGGCAGCAGCGCCAGCAGCTTCAGCCCCCAACTCAGCCGGCGCGGGAAGGTGACCTCGAAGCCGCCCTTTTCGATGCCGCGCAGCATGCGCCGCGAGGCACGGTTGACCGGCATCAGTCCCGGCATCGGCAGCATGTTCTTTTCGGTCAGCGGTGTGTCGATGAATCCCGGATTCATCACCTGGACGCGGACATTCATCTTGTCGAAATCGTATTTCAGCGACTCGGCCAGGATGTTGATCGCCGCCTTCGAACCGCCATAGGCCGCCGTGGTCGGCCAGCCGAAATAGGCGGTCACTGAGCCGACAAGCACGATATGGCCGCGCGCGCGGATACGCATGCGCTCCATCAGCGGGACGAGACCATTGATGATGCCGAAATAGTTGACCTCGAAGGATTGGCGAAAGTCGCGGACCCTAAGGTCTTCGCCGGGCGTGGCGATGTAGTTGCCGGCGTTGAAGACAGCGAGCACGATCGGGCCGAGATCCTTTTCGATCGCCGCCACAGTGCTTGCCATGCGCGGCTCGTCGGTGACGTCGCAAGGGTAGGCAACCACGCGTCCCGGCATCTGTGCCGTGTCGACGATGAGCGCGTCGATCGGATGCTCGTCAAGCGCGCTCACCGCGACGACAAAGCCCTTTGCCGCAAGGTCCTTGGCCAGAGCACGGCCGATGCCGCTGCTGCCGCCGGTGATCCAGGCGACGCCGTGCTTCGGGTTGGCCCGGTAAAGTGTCATTCTGCGCCCTGCCGATCTGTCATTAGTGCTCTAGCGGTGAAAAAATCGAATGAAAAGAGCGCTTTTCCGCACAAGGTTGAAATGATCGTCATCGCGCGTCATCTGGCGGCAGGAGATTGCAGTACCCGAAATGCGACTGGACCAGGCGAATTCTTGCCTTGAAACGCAAGCTTCGGGTTTCTAGGGTCTCGCCGCAGCTACATGAAGGAATCCCGGATGCCCCGTTCTGTGATCGAAGCAATCGGCAACACGCCCCTGATCCGCCTCAACAAGGCTTCGGAGCTGACCGGCTGCGAGATCCTGGGCAAGGCCGAGTTCATGAATCCGGGCCAATCTGTCAAGGATCGCGCTGGCCTGTTCATCATCCGCGACGCCGAACAGCGCGGGCTGTTGAAGCCGGGCGGCGTCATCGTCGAAGGTACGGCCGGCAATACCGGAATTGGCCTGACGCTGGTCGCCAAGGCGCTGGGCTATCGCACCGTGATCGTCATTCCCGACACGCAGAGCCAGGAGAAGAAAGACACGATCAAGCTGCTTGGCGCGGAATTGATCGAGGTGCCGGCGGTGCCTTACAAGAACCCCAACAACTATGTGAAACTGTCGGGGCGGCTGGCCGAGCAGATGGCGCGTTCCGAGCCGAACGGCGCGATCTGGGCCAACCAGTTCGACAATGTAGCCAACCGCGACGGCCATATCCGCACCACCGCGGAAGAAATCTGGACGCAGACAGGCGGCAAGGTCGACGGCTTCGTCTCGGCTGTGGGTTCGGGCGGCACGCTGGCCGGCGTCGCCTTCGGGCTGAAGGCCAAAAGCAAGGACATCAAGATCGCGCTCGCCGATCCGCTCGGCGCCGCGCTTTACTCCTTCTACACCAGTGGCGAATTGAAGTCCGAAGGCAGCTCGATCACCGAAGGCATAGGGCAGGGGCGCATCACGGCCAATCTCGAAGGGTTCACGCCGGACTTCTCGTTCCAGGTTCCGGATGAGGAAGCGCTGCCGATCGTCTTCGACCTGATCCAGGAAGAGGGCCTGTGCGTCGGCGGTTCGACCGGTATCAACATTGCCGGCGCGATCCGGCTGGCGCGCGAGCTTGGCCCGGGCCACACCATCGTGACCATCCTGGCCGACTACGGCACGCGCTACCAATCGAAGCTGTTCAACCCGGACTTCCTGCGCGAGAAGCACCTGCCGGTACCGGGCTGGATGGACGAGCGCAGCACAATTTCAGTGCCGTACGAGAAGGTCGCCTGATGGCGCACAAGTCCGAAGCGCTGTTTCGCGACGACGCCTATTTGAAGACGGCCGAAGCCACGGTGGTCGCGATCAACGAGCGTGGCGGCATCATTCTCGACCGGACGATCTTCTACGCGACATCGGGTGGCCAGCCCGGCGACACCGGCACATTGGAGCGCGCCGACGGCAGCCGCATTGCCATTGCCGCCACCATCACCGGCGAGACCAAGGACGAGATCATCCATGTGCCGGCGCCGGAGCAGCCGGTGCCCGAAATTGGCGAACGGGTGAAACTCGCCATCGACTGGGAGCGGCGCCATCTCCTGATGCGCATGCACGCCGCCTGCCACCTGCTCACCGTCGTCTGTCCGTTTCCGATCACCGGTGCCGCGGTTTCCGAGGATGACAGCCGTGTCGACTTCGACGCTCCGGAGGCCGGCTTCACCAAGGAAGATGTTACCGCCGGGTTGATGGAGCTTGTGCTTGCCGATCATCCGATCTTCATCAGGCTGATCACCGACGAGGAACTGGCGGCCAATCCGGGCCTGGTGAAATCCAAGAATGTCCGCCCGCCGGTCGGCACCGGCAAGATCCGCCTGGTCTGCATCGGCGACAACGCTTCGGTCGACAGCCAGCCCTGCGGTGGCACCCACGTCAAAAGCACCCGCGAGATCGGCGAGATCCACATCGGCAAGATCGAAAAGAAGGGCCGCGAGAACCGGCGTTTTCGCATTCGCTTCGGACCGATGCCTGTGGCTTGAAACCAAGATGCTTCGCGTGCGCGGGGCGGGAGAAAAACAATGGCCGATGACAGCCCTTTCACCGTCGATGCGGACTGGTTGCAGAGCCGGCTTGGCGAGCCCGGCCTGACGATCGTAGATGCGTCCTGGTATCTGCCGGCGCAAAAGCGCGATGCGCGCGCCGAGTATGAGGCGGCGCATATTCCGGGCGCGCGCTTCTTCGATCACGATGCGGCCTCGGACCCGGATGCCAAGCTGCCACACACGCTGCCGTCGCCGCAGCATTTCGCGCAATATGTCGGCACGATGGGCATTTCGGCCGACGACACCATCGTCATCTATGACGGCCCAGGTTTCTTCTCGGCGCCGCGCGCCTGGTGGATGTTCCGCGTCATGGGCGTGTTCCAGGTCTATGTGCTGGACGGCGGCTTCGACCGCTGGAAGGCGGCGGGCCGGCCGGTGACCGCGGAACCGACGAAGATCGCGCCGAATGTGTTTCATGCCGATTTCGATGCCGCCCGGGTCGCCAGCCTCTCCGACATGCGCCGCATCGTCGAAACGAAAGAGAGTCAGATTGCGGACGCCCGTGGCGCCGGCCGCTTCACCGGAACCGAACCCGAGCCGCGCGCCGGTGTCCGCTCCGGTCACATGCCTGGCGCGCGCAACCTGCCTTATTCGGCGCTGTCGCAAGATGGCGAGCTGTTGTCGAAGGATAGGCTGCGCAAGGCCGTTGAGGATGCCGGCATCGATCTGTCGAAGCCTGTCGTCACCTCGTGTGGCTCTGGCATCACCGCAGCTGTCGTCACGCTGGCGCTGGAGACGCTTGGCCACACCGATAACAGGCTCTACGACGGCTCATGGACCGAATGGGGCGGGCTGGCCGATACGCCCGTTGCAACGGGCAAGGAATGATGGCGATGGAAAACGGCGCGTTGGACGACATCGAGGTTACGGTGACGTTTCTGGAAATGCATGTACCACCGGCCTATTCGCCGCCGGTGCCCTACAACAAGCAGATCGCGCTGTTGAAAACCAAGGACATTCCGCTGCATTTCTACCGCTACCTGATGGATCGGGTGGGGCGCAAATGGCATTGGGTCAATGTGCTGCGGCTGGACGATGACGAGCTTGCGGCCGGCATTCACCGCGAGGACCGCGACATCAGGGTGCTTTACCTCGACGGCGCGCCGGCGGGGTTCTTCGACCTCAAGCCGCATCTGCCGGAAGAGGTCGAGCTCGCTTATTTCGGCATGATGGAGCATGCGACCGGGCAAGGCATCGGCCGCTGGTTCCTTGGCGCGGCGATCGCCGCCGCCTGGTCCTACGGGCCGAAACGGGTGACGGTGCAGACCTGCACGCTCGACCATCCGGCCGCCTTGCCGCTCTACCAGAAGCTCGGCTTTGCGCCGGTGGCGCAAAAGAAGGAGACCGTGCATCCGCTGCCTTTTGCCGAACGCTCGGCCAGCGTCATGCGGCCCTAGTCTCTCCGAAAGCTGAACCAGCCGTTCATCGGCGCTTCAGGCTGCCTTTGCCATGGTGGCGTCAACACTGATGGGGCCGTTGCCGAGGAGAAAGATATGCTGAGCCGACGTACATTTGCCGCAGCGCTGATTGCAGTGCTTGCCGTGCCGACCCTTGGGCCGACCTTGGCCGCCGCACAGGCGACCACGCCATCGGCGGCAACGATCGAGCGACAGCTCGACGCGGCGCCCCGCGCCCGAACCAGCGCGTCACCATCCGCGAATTCAAACGGCGGCCGGATCTGAGGCGCCAGGCGCGCTCGATCGACATCCAGTCGATCAATTTCGCCTTTGGCTCGGCGGCCATTTCCAGTTCGCAATACGGCAAGATCGAGAACATCGCCGACGCGCTGGAGCGCATCCTGCGCCGCGATCCCCGCGCCCGCGTGCTGATCGAAGGCCACACCGATGCGGTCGGCTCCTTCCAGTCGAACCAGGTCCTGTCGGAGCAACGCGCCGCCTCGCTGAAGCGCACGCTGGTGCGCGAATTCGGCGTGCCGGGCCATGCGCTGGAAACCGTCGGTTATGGCGAGGAATTCCTGCTGGTGCAGACCCAGGACGAGAACTGGCGCAACCGCCGTGTGACGCTGCGCCGCTTCGACGATTTCATCCGCTGACCAGGACAGGTTTCTGAAGCAATGTTTCTGCAGTCCGGCCTGAAATGGCCGGGCTGCTGGCCGTCTCACAGCCTTGGCAGGAATCGGGTGGGAGGCACCTGCGTGGCGGCATATTCTCAGGGTCAAAGACACCGGAGATTCAGCCATGACCGTCATGACCGTTCAGTTCAAAGCCTTGCCGACAGAAGACGTCAGAGCGCTGCAGCGCGGCGGTCCGGACGCCTATGGGCAGACGCCCGAACGCAGGATTTCCGATGGTGACGGCGTGCCTTGCCGGCATTGCCTGAGAAACGTCGCCGAAGGTGATGGCTATCTGATCCTGGCCTACCGGCCGTTTCCTGAGTTGCAGCCCTATGCCGAGACCGGACCCATCTTCCTGCATGCGCAGGAGTGCGAACGCGCCGCCGAGACGGAAGCGCTTCCCGACATGCTCGAGGGCAGCGACTATATCGTGCGCGGCTATGGAGCCGATGACCGCATCGTCTATGGCAGTGGCGGCGTCATCCCGACGGACGCCATTGCGGCGCGGGCGAAGACGCTGTTTGAGCGCGATGACATCGCCTATGTCCATGTCCGCTCTGCACGCAACAATTGCTATCAGTGCCGCATCGAGCGCGCGTGACGGCGACGCAAAAAAATGCCCGCCGGTCGTCTGGCGGGCAGTTGGGAGCCGTGTGACGGAGCTGCTGCCGAAGAGGCCTGCATAGGAGACATCAGGCGTTCGGGAGGCGGCTGGGGCCGTCAAGTTGGCGATATCTGTCTGCGCAGGTTTTTCGATTGCCTGATGTGAAGCACTTCACACAGCGCCCAGCGATCGTCGGAACATGGCGGTGCGTAGCCGGAGCTGGCTGAGAGCTGTCGCACTGCCGTCGCATTCATACGCTAAAAGGGAGACGTTGATGGATTTGCCGACCGCGGATGAACCGGCGGGAATCTTGACGACTGAGGAAGCGGGGCTTTGGCTCCGCTTTTTTGTTTTGAGCAAACTGGTCGAGATTTGAGCAGTGGTGGAATTCTCAGCCATCGGATAGAACTGCTTGAATTGCCAAGAAAAAACCCGCCGGAGCGAACCGGCGGGCGAGACAGGAGGAAACGCTTTTTGGTGAAATCAGGCGGCCAGAACCGCCTTCGGTTCGACCAGCTCGTAGCCGAGCGCTTCGGCGACAGCGCGGTTGGTGATCTTGCCCCTGTGGACATTCAACCCGTTGCGCAAATGATGGTCGTCAACGAGCGCCTTCAGGCCCTTGTCGGCCAACTGCAGGCCATAATGCAGCGTCGCGTTGTTGAGCGCGTGCGCTGAGGTGACCGGCACAGCGCCCGGCATGTTGGCGACGCAGTAATGGATGACACCGTCGACTTCGTAGGTCGGATCGGCATGGGTGGTGGCATGCGAGGTTTCGAAGCAGCCGCCCTGGTCGATGGCGACATCGACCAGCACCGAACCCTTCTTCATGCCCGACAGCATTTCACGGGTCACCAGCTTCGGTGCCGCCGCGCCCGGGATGAGCACGGCGCCGACGACGATGTCGGCGGAGAAGCATTCTTCTTCTAGCGCCTCGACAGTCGAATAACGGGTGTGGACACGGCCGGCAAAGAGGTCGTCGAGCTGGCGCAGGCGCGGGATCGAACGGTCGATGATGGTGACGTCGGCGCCAAGGCCGGCGGCCATGCGGGCCGCATGCAGGCCGACGACGCCGCCGCCGAGCACTGTGACTTTACCGGGCAGCACGCCGGGCACGCCGCCGAGCAGCACGCCGCGGCCGCCATTGGCCTTCTGCAGCGCCGTGGCGCCGGCCTGGATCGACAGGCGGCCGGCGACTTCCGACATCGGCGCCAAGAGCGGCAGGCCGCCGCGGTCGTCGGTCACGGTCTCATAGGCGATTGCCGTGACGCCGGAGGCGAGCAGGCCCTTGGTCTGCTCGGGATCGGGAGCCAGGTGAAGATAGGTGTAGAGGATCTGGCCATCGCGCAGCTGCACCCATTCATTGGGCTGCGGCTCCTTGACCTTGACGATCATGTCCGACTTGGCGAACACATCTGCGGCGGTCTTGGCAATGATGGCGCCGGCGGCGCGATAGGCATTGTCATCGGCGCCGATGCCGGCGCCGGCGCCGGTTTCGACCAGCACTTCATGGCCATGCGCGACATATTCGCGGACAGAGCCCGGCGTCAGGCCGACGCGGTATTCGTGGTTCTTGATTTCCTTGGGGCAACCGACGCGCATTCTTCTTCTCCTGATCCGGCCCTTTGGGCTCGTTCCCTGTATGAACACAGTGAACCACGAATCGTTGCGCAGGTGTTTGCGAATGCGCTTGCGCGGGATTGCACGTTTCGATAATCGTTGCGCGAAATCGCAGGATTTTCGCAGGAATCACGAAAAATGCCGCTCGACAGGATTGATATCGCCATTCTCGAGGCACTGCAGAAGGATGGGCGCATACCCAATGCGGCGCTCGCCGAGAGGGTCGGCCTTTCGCAGTCGGCCTGCTCGCGGCGCCTCGACAATCTGGAGAAATCCGGCACCATCCGCGGCTATCACGCCCGGCTTTCGAACGCCGCGCTCGGCCACCAGATGACGGCGATCGTGCATATATCGCTGTCGGGACAATTCGAAAAGACACTGTCGGATTTCGAGGCGGCGATCAAGCGCTGCCCGAATGTACTGTCCTGCCACCTGATGTCAGGCGAATACGACTACATCCTGCGCATCGCCGCCAAGGACCTGGTCGACTATGAGCGCATCCATAAGGAATGGCTGTCGGCGATGCCGCATGTGACCAAGATCAACTCGTCATTTGCCTTGCGCGAGATCGTTGATCGCACGGCCATGGGCATGAAGCCGGAATTGGCTTAGGCCCAAGCCTCGGTCACCAGCTGGTCCATCGGGATGTCGTGCGGCTGCGGGTAGATAGTGGCGATGTTTTGCAACTCGTAGCCGACGCCGATGACCAAAGGCTTGAACGGCATAGCCGCCAGCGTCCGGTCGAAGAAGCCTCCGCCATAGCCCAGCCGGTAATTGCGCGGATCGATACCGACGATCGGCGAAATGACGATGTCGGGCAGCACCGGATCGCCCTCGGCGGGGATGGGGATATTCCAGACGCCTTTTTCCAGCCGGTCGCCAGGCGCATAGGCACGGAAGATCAGTGGCTGTCCCTTCTCGATGACGATGGGGAGGGCGGTGCGGCCGCCTCGCTGGTTGACCGATGCCATCCAAGGCCGCAGGTCGGGCTCGCCGCGAAACGGCCAGTAGAGGCTGACCATGCGGCCGGCAATGTCGCCGATCATGGCATCGAGACCTTCAGCTATACGCTGCGACATCGCCGCCCGCGCATCGGCCGAAACCGCCAGCCGCGCACCGATCAGCCGTTCGCGCTCCGCCTTGCGCCAGCGCCTGACATCGGTCCAGTCGGAGAGCGGCGCCCGGAATTCCGGATCGAGTTCATGCATGAAGCAGGGCGGCGAGGAATATTGCGCCGGACCTTTGCCATCCTTGGCGCTGTCATCGTCGTTGGCCATGCCTCACTCCCGTGGTTCCTGTCCCTGGAAGGCTATACCCGTCTCAGCCTGACGACATAGGCATTCGCGACATGTGGGGACGAGTCCTTGGCAGCCTTGATGCATGGCAGTCTTGCGAGCCGCGACATTGTTGCGGTGCACAAAAATCACTAGATAAGGACGGTGAAAACGAGGTGAGTGCGATGAACGAAACGAGCCATCATGTCGTTGTCGTCGGTGCGGGATTCGGCGGTCTCGAACTCACCCGCGCATTGGCCGGTGCGCCCGTGCGCATCACCATGATCGACAAGCGCAACCACCACCTTTTCCAGCCGCTGCTCTACCAGGTGGCAACCACATTGCTGGCGACATCGGAAGTTGCATGGCCGATCCGTCATCTGTTGCGCAAGCGCAAGGACGTGACGACGCTCCTGGGTAATGTCACCGGCGTCGACCGCGCCGGCAAACGCGTGCTGCTCGAGGACGGCAGTTCGATCCCCTATGACACGCTGGTGCTCGCCACCGGCGCCCGCCACGCTTATTTCGGCCATGACGAATGGGAGCCCTTCGCGCCGGGGCTGAAGACGCTTGAGGACGCCACCACGATCCGCCGCCGCATCCTGCTTGCCTTCGAGCAGGCCGAGCGCGAGACCGATCCGGCCACGCGCCAGGCGCTGCTGACGCTGGTTATCGTCGGCGGCGGCCCGACCGGCGTCGAGCTTGCCGGCACCATTATCGAACTCGCGCATGAGACGCTGCGCGGCGAATTCCGCAAGATCGACACGCGTGATGCGCGCGTGGTGCTGGTCGAGGCCGGCGACCGCATCCTGGCCAATTTCGCGCCGGAACTGTCGGACTATGCCCGCAAGGCGCTGGAACGGCGGGGCGTCACGGTCGCGCTTGGCCGCGCCGTCACACGGCTGGATGCCGAGGGTGTCGTGTTTGGAGACACGCATCTGCCGGCGCGGACAATCCTCTGGGCCGCCGGCGTTGCCGCTTCGCCCGCGGGAGAATGGCTGGGGGTGCCGGTCGACCGGGCGGGCAGGGTGATGGTCGAACCCGATCTGACCGTGCCGAATAGCCCGGAGATATTCGTCATCGGCGACACCGCGCATGTGTTGCGACCAGATGGCAAGCCGGTGCCAGGCGTGGCGCCCTCCGCCAAGCAGGAGGGTAAACATGTCGCCGCGACGATCAAGGCGCGGCTGGCAGGCGATAGCGCGCCGCGTCCTTTCCGCTACAAACATGCCGGCGACCTGGCGACGATCGGCAAGTGGGCAGCCGCGATCGATTTCGGCTGGATCAAGCTTACCGGCTGGCTCGCCTGGTGGCTGTGGGGTGTGGCGCACATCTACTTCCTGATCGGCTTTCGAAACCGGCTGTCGGTATCGCTTAGCTGGCTATGGATATATTTCACCGGCCAGCGCAGTGCGCGGCTGATCACCCAGGGCGACGACGACAAGGGCTGAGGTCTTCCTTTCGGCCACGGCAATTCATCCAGCCGTCACCTTTTGCTGATCGACTGACTTCCCGATGGACATGGCCAGTTTTCGGCGCGAAGGTTTCGGCGGGGCTGGGATGTTCACGTCGCTGGGAAGGAAAACCAATGTCGCCTTTACTCCACCCCGTCTCCCGTCGCGGTTTTCTTGCCGGCGCCGCTGCCAGCGGAGCGCTGATCATGCTGCATCCGTTTTCCGCCCGCGCTGAGGCCAATCAGGCGCATCTGAGGATCATGGAGACGACGGACATCCACGTGAATGTTTTGCCGTACGATTACTACGCCGACAAAGCGAACGACACGATGGGCCTGTCGCGGACGGCCTCGCTGATCGCTGCGGTGCGCCGGGAAGCCACCAATGCGATGCTGATCGACAATGGCGACCTTTTGCAGGGCAATCCGATGGGCGACTACATCGCCTACGAGACGGGACTGAAGGACGGCGACCTGCATCCGATCATGAAGGGCATGAACCTGCTAGGCTATGAATGTTCGACGCTCGGCAACCACGAGTTCAATTACGGCCTGTCGTTCCTCGACAAGGTTCTGGCCGGGGCCAATTTTCCGTTCGTCTGCGCCAATCTGATCCGCGGCACCGAGTTCGCCGCCAGCCCGCGCGACGACAAGCTCTATCTCAAGCCGTACGTTATCCTGGACAAGAAGATCAAGGACGGGTCGGGCGCAGAGCAGCCGATCAGAATAGGCATTATCGGTTTCGTGCCGCCGCAGATCATGGTCTGGGACCTGAAGAACCTGGAAGGAAATGTCCGGACGCGCGACATTGTCGAGGCGGCCAAGGCCTGGGTGCCGCAGATCAAGGAGGATGGCGCCGACATTGTGATTGCACTCTCGCATTCCGGCATCGATATCAAGCAAGGCGACGGAATGGAGAACGCCTCGTTCTTCGTTGCCGGCGTCGAGGGCATCGATGCCGTGTTCACCGGCCATCAGCATCTCGTCTTCCCCGGCAAGAAGGATTTTCAGGCGCTTGATGGGGTCGACACGGAGAAGGGCACGCTGCAAGGCAAACCGGCGGTGATGGGCGGCTTCTGGGGTTCGCATATGGGCCTGATCGACCTGCTTCTGGAACGCGACGGATCGAAATGGCGCGTGGTCTCGGCGACCTCGGAGGCACGGCCGATCTACGAACGCGTCGACAAGGTGAACAAGCCGACGGTCGCGGACGACCAGCGCATCGTCGATGCGCTGAAGGCGGACCATCAGGCGACACTTGCCTATGTCCGCCGTCCGGTCGGCAAGACCTCGGCGCCGCTCTATTCCTATTTCGCGCTGGTGGCCGACGATCCGTCGGTGCAGATCGTCAACCAGGCGCAGAGCTGGTATCTCAAGGACATTCTGAAGAGCACGCAGTGGAAGGATGTGCCGCTGCTGTCGGCGGCAGCGCCCTTCAAGGCCGGCGGGCGCAACGGGGCCGACTACTACACCGACGTGCCGGTGGGCGACATCGCCATCAAGAACGTCGCCGATCTCTATCTCTATCCGAATACGGTGCGGGCGGTTGAGATCACCGGGGCGCAGGTCAAGGAATGGCTGGAAATGTCGGCCGGCATTTTCAAGAAGATAGAGGCCGGGAAGACCGACCAAGCGCTGATCGACACCGAATTCCCGTCCTACAATTTCGATGTGATCGACGGCGTCAGCTATAAGATAGACCTGTCGCAGCCGCCGAAATACGATGCCAAGGGTGGCGTCACCAATGCCGGCTCCAGCCGCATCGTCGACCTCAGCTTCGATGGCAAGCCCATTGATCCAGCAGCGAAATTCGTCGTCGCCACCAACAATTACCGCGCTGGCGGTGGCGGCAATTTCCCAGACATCAACGCCTCGAAGATCATCTACGAAGCGCCGGACACCAACCGCGATGTGATCGTGCGCTATGTCGTCAGCGAGGGCACGATCAATCCGTCGGCCGACGACAATTGGTCGTTCACGCCGCTGCCCGGAACCAGCGTCTTGTTCGAGACCGGTCCCAAGGCGAAGGATTTTATTTCAGGGGTGAAATCGCTCAAGATCGAGCCGGTCGGCGAGGGCGAAGCCGGGTTTGCGAAATATCGCATCCTGCTTTGAGGAAACGGGCGGGCAAATACCCGCTCGCACTACGCCCTGTAGACCACCTGGCGCACGTCGATGTAGCTGGCTCTGAAGCCGGCTTCGCAATAGTGGAGATAAAACTCCCAGAGCTTCTTGAAGCGGTCGTCGAAGCCGAGCGGGATGATCTTTTCCCACGACTGCCAGAAGCGGTTGCGCCATTCGGCCAGCGTGCGAGCATAGTCGTCCGGAAAGACGCGCTCGCGCAGATGGGCGAGACCATGGTCTTTGCCCAGCGACTTCAGGATCGACGGCGTCGGCAGCATGCCGCCCGGGAAAACATAGCGCTGGATGAAATCCGGCCGCGCGCGATAGGTGTCGTAGGCGGCCTCGTTGATGGTGATGATCTGCAGGCCGGCGGTGCCGCCGGGTCTCAGGCAGGCCTTCATCTTGCCGAAAAACACCGGCCAGTATTTTTCACCGACCGCCTCGAACATCTCGATCGACGCGATGCGGTCGTAAGTGCCTGTTTCGTCGCGGTAATCCTGCAGCTTGATGTCGACCTTATCAGACAGTCCCGCCTTCTGGATGCGCTCCTTGGCAAAGTCGTGCTGTTCGCGGCTGATGGTCAAGCCGGTGACGCGACAGCCGATCTCGCGCGCGGCAAATTCGGCAAAACCGCCCCAGCCGCAGCCGATCTCCAGCACATGGTCCTTTTTGCCGATGCCGGTGTCCTTGGCCAAAGCGCGATATTTGGCGGCCTGCGCGCTTTCCAAATCGTTGGCGCCGGTGGCATAGAGCGCCGACGAATAGGTCATGCTGGGATCGAGCCATTGCTTGTAGAAGGCATTGCCGAGATCGTAATGCGCCGAAATGTTGCGCTTCGATCCGGTGCGGGTGTTTTCGTTGAACCAGTGGCGGATGCGCTGGACGGTGTTGATGAGCCAGTTGGCGCCGCCGGCGACGCGTTCGCCGATGGCCGAGTTGACGACGAACAGTTCGAGAAAGCTGGTCACGTCAGGGCTTTCCCAGTCGCCGTCCATGTAGGATTCGGCAACGCCAATGGTGCCCCCGGAAAAGGCGCGGCCGGGCAGGCGCCAGTTCTTCAACACCAGTTCGGCGTCGGGGCCGGGCGCATTGCCACCGACAAGAACGGCGCGGCCGTCCGGCATCCTTACCTTGAGCGAGCCGCGCGGCAGTTTCATCGCCGCCGACAGCACCATGCGCGCCTTGGCCGGCAAGCCTTTGACGATCTCGGCGAAGTTGAGCTCGTCCAGTCTGATGGCGTCGCCGACGCCCTTGTGTTCCCTAGCAGCCATCCCACATCCCCCTGGACTTCCGCGGGGACGGCGCACGATCTGCCGGCCTCCACATCCTCCACATTTCATTCGCAGGCGCGGACGCCGCTGCCTGCGTGAATTTTCGCCACAATCTTCCATGGCATTGGCCGAAACTTCAAGAGGCAAGCTTTGCGCGGCACTGACCCAGGTCGCCGGCCTGAGGCCACAATCCGCGGGAGAGCGCGGCCCTCGGCTAAATCACTATGGTTCCGAACAGCCACATACGTTAGCTTCAGTCATGCGTTACGTCGTCGTCATCATGGCCATCGCCTTTTTCCTGATCTGGGACGGCCTCTATAATCAGGGCCGCTATCTCGACACGACGGTCAGGGAGATGTCGCGCATCGTGCGCTACGTCACCGGCGGGGGCTAGTTTTGCGCCTCTGCAAAGTCGCCTCCCGGCGCTGCCGGGCGCGACATCGTGGCGGTTGACGCGACGGTTCCGCTCACACAAAACATGCCGGCAAATCGAACGTGGAGGCAGGCGTGATCCGGCATATCGTTTTCTTCAGCGCGCGGCGCAAGGACGATGTCGAGGCTGTGCGCAAGGGCTTGCTCAACCTGGGCAATATTCCGCATTCAAACCTGTTCGAGGTGACGCTCAACACCAAGGTCGACCCGCTGTCGGACGCGATCGACGTGGTCGTCTATGCCGAGTTCGAGGACGAGGCGGCCTTGGCCGCCTACAAGGCGCACCCGCTCTATGCGGAGACAACCAGCCGGGTCAAACCATTGCGCGAATTGCGCTATTCGGCCGATGTCGTGGCGGTGGCCTGATCAGTCCGGCAGGAAACCTCACCCGTTTTTCACAAGCGGAATTCATACATTGGGCTGTGCGAATCGCATGTTTCATCATGGGCGGACTCCGCCGCGATCCGGGCGCCACCGGCGGAAACGCTTGAACCAATTTCCGGAATGATGCACACCGCGCCGGCATGACCCGTACAACCTACCCGCTTGACCATCTGGTGCTGCCGACGGCGAGCCTCGCCGTGGCGCGGGTGCGGCTGACGTCGCTTGGCTTCATCGTCGCGCCAACCGGCATACACCCCTTCGGCACCGAAAATTGCTGCGTCTTCTTCGCCGACGGCACCTATCTCGAACCGCTGGCGATCGGCGACGAACAGACGGCAGCGCGCGCGATTGCCGACGGCAATGTCTTTGTCTCGCGTGATCGCCTCTACCGTGCCAGCTTGGGCGACGAGGGATTTTCCGCCGTGGCGCTGGGCACCGGCAACGCCGACGCGGATCATGCGCGCTTTGTCAAAGCCGGCCTGTCGGCCGGAGACGTGTTGAGTTTTTCCCGCGCCTTCACCGACGCCGCCGGGAAGAGCGATATGGCGTCGTTCAAGCTGGCTTTCGCTTCCAGCGTTGGATCGACGGACGCTTTTCTGTTTGCCGTCGAGCGGATCAATGCGCCTGATATCGATCGCAGGGCGCTGCAAGCCCATGGCAATGGCGTGACCGGCATTCCCGAAATCGTCGCCGTCAGCGACGCGCCGTCCGAACAGCGCAACCTGATTTCGGCGGCGACGGGTTTGGAGCAGAGCGCAACGTTCGACCTGCCGAATGCAACCCTGACGGTGCTTGACCCCCGAGCCTTTACCTTGCGCTTCCGCCTTGCAGTTGGTGAGCCGAGCGATCTTCGCTTCGCGGCGATCGTCTTTTCGGTCCGCAGTGCCGATGCCACGGCAAGCCTGCTTGCACACAACTCCATCGAGCACGATATAGCGGGCAACGAAATTGTCGTGCAGCCGGCATCCGGGCAGGGCGCGGCTTTCATCTTCCGGGAGATCACATGAGCAAGCCCCTGGCGCCCAATTCGGCGGTAACCGTCGGCAACGTCGTCTTCGACAACAATGCGGCTCTGGCGCTGATTGCCGGCCCATGCCAATTCGAATCGCGCCAGCACGCCTTTGACATGGCCGGCGCGCTGAAGGAACTGACCGGCAAGCTCGGCATCGGCCTCGTCTACAAGACCAGCTACGACAAGGCCAACCGCACCTCACTCTCGGCAACGCGCGGCGCAGGAATGGATGCCGCACTTCCGGTCTTCGACGAGTTGCGCAAGGAATTTTCGCTTCCCATCCTGACCGACGTCCACACCGAGGAGCAGTGCGCGATCGTCGCGCCGCATGTCGATGTGCTGCAGATCCCGGCCTTCCTGTCGCGCCAGACCGACATGCTGGTGGCGGCCGCCAAGACGGGCAAGGTGATCAACGTCAAGAAGGGCCAGTTCCTGGCGCCCTGGGACATGAAGAACGTCGTCGCCAAGATCACCGGCTCCGGCAACGCCAATGTGCTCACCACCGAGCGTGGCGCTTCCTTCGGCTACAACACGCTGGTGTCGGACATGCGGGCTTTGCCCGTGATGGCCGAGATCGGCGCGCCGGTGATTTTCGACGCCACCCATTCGGTGCAGCAACCGGGCGGGCAGGGCGGTTCTTCCGGCGGTGAGCGCCGCTTCGTCGAAACACTTGCCCGCGCTGCCGTTGCCGTCGGCGTCGCCGGCGTCTTCATCGAGACCCACCAGGATCCGGACAATTCGACCTCCTCAGACGGTCCGAACATGCTGCCGCTGAAGGACATGCCGGCCTTGCTCGAAAGACTGATGGCGTTTGACCGCATCGCCAAGAACGCTGCCTGACTGGCCACCGTGATGGCCAGCTTGTAGTCGACAAAGGCCGGCTGTAGGCTCCTCCTTGCAAATGAGCGCCTTGGCAGGAGGAAGCCATGTCTGTCGCCCGCGTCACCGAAATCACACCGTCTTCGAAAACGAGCTTTCAGGATGCCATCGAGAAGGGAATTGCGCGCGCCGCAAAGACCCTGAAGAACGTCGAAGGCGCCTGGATCCAGGACCAGAAGATCGTCGTCGAGGACGGCAAGATCGCGGCCTATCGCGTCAACATGAAGGTCACGTTCATCCTCGCGGAGTGACCGTCCAACGTTTCAAAAAAGTCGGGAACTTTCGCCCGCGCCCCTCATTGTCAAAGCACGACCAACGACAAAGAGGAGCATCAGACATGACCACTCAGACAGGCCACACCGAAGCCATCGCCGCTTCGCGCGTCATCGGCACGTCGGTCTACAACGCCGAAGGCAAGAGCATCGGCAGCATCCAGGACGTCATGCTCGACAAGACGTCGAACGGCATCATGTTCGCGGTGATTGGCTTCGGCGGTTTTCTTGGTATTGGTGAGAAATATCACGCCATTCCGTGGGCAAGCCTCGACTATGACGAGGATAAGGGCGGCTATGTCGTGCCGTTTTCCAAGGACCAGCTGAAAGCGGCTCCGTCCTATTCGATCAATGAACTGGCCGGCGCCGATGGCGAGGCCGCACGTGACGCTTCCTATGACTACTA
This sequence comes from Mesorhizobium sp. P171375, assembly GCF_057786075.1. NCBI lineage: Bacteria > Pseudomonadati > Pseudomonadota > Alphaproteobacteria > Hyphomicrobiales > Phyllobacteriaceae > Mesorhizobium > Mesorhizobium sp. P171375. Next base: position 4,732,315 of record NZ_JBYNWF010000001.1, on the reverse strand, counting down.
CAAGGTCACGCCCTATTGGCATTGATCCGGCGCGCCGACGCCTGACGTGAAAAGGCCCCCGAAACCGGGGGCCTTTTCAATGGGACGGGATGGGTTCCTATTCTGCGGCGTAAAGGGTCGACAACTGCGTTGCGGCCTTTGGCGGCTGCTGGTTGTCGCATGACGTCAGGAACGCCGCCGCGATCAAGAACAAACTCACGATACCGCTCAACTCAGACATGGCGAAACTCCTCCTGTTTCGCCCCGCGCGGGTGTAACCATAAACCAGAAGCCGCCACGCCACGCATGAATTATGATGACAGAAATTTGCGCTTCGTGAATTGCTGACGCGGCACTATTTGCAAGCGCCCCGATTGCCTTTTGCGGCACTTTGGCTAAGAGGGGCGCGACGCTTTATCGATCAATCGGGGACATCTCAATGACCGCCATCATCGACATTATCGGGCGTGAAATCCTGGATAGCCGTGGAAATCCGACCGTCGAGGTCGACGTCGTTCTCGAAGACGGCTCGATGGGCCGCGCCGCAGTGCCGTCCGGCGCCTCGACCGGCGCCCATGAAGCCGTCGAACTGCGCGACGGCGGCGCCCGCTATCTCGGCAAGGGCGTGCTCAAGGCAGTCGAGGCCGTCAATGGCGAGCTGTTCGAGGCGATCGGCGGCATGGAAGCCGAAAACCAGATCCACATCGACCAGACCATGATCGAGCTTGACGGCACCCCCAACAAGAGCCGGCTCGGCGCCAACGCCATTCTTGGCGTGTCGCTGGCTGTGGCCAAGGCGGCCGCGGAAGCCGCCGGCCTGCCGCTCTACCGCTATGTCGGCGGCACCAAGGCCCATCTGCTGCCGGTGCCGATGATGAACATCATCAATGGCGGCGCGCATGCCGACAACCCGATCGATTTCCAGGAATTCATGATCCTGCCGGTAGGCGCGCCGACGCTGCGCGAAGGCGTGCGCTGGGGTTCAGAAATCTTCCACACGCTGAGGAAGAAGCTCAAGGACGCCGGCCACAACACCAATGTGGGCGACGAAGGCGGTTTTGCCCCGAACCTGAAGAGCGCGCCGGTGGCGCTCGATTTCATCATGGAATCGATCGAGAAGGCCGGCTTCAAGCCGGGCGAAGAGATCGCGCTCGGCCTCGATTGCGCGGCGACCGAATTCTTCAAGGACGGCAATTACGTCTATGAAGGCGAGAAGAAGACCCGCGATCCCAAGGCCCAGGCCAAGTATCTGGCCAAGCTTGCCGCCGACTATCCGATCATCTCGATCGAGGACGGCCTGGCAGAGGACGACTGGGAAGGCTGGAAGTATCTGACCGATCTGATCGGCAAGAAGACGCAGCTGGTCGGCGACGATTTGTTCGTCACCAACACGGCGCGTCTGCGCGACGGCATCCGCATGGGCGTTGCCAATTCGATCCTGGTCAAGGTCAACCAGATCGGCTCGCTGACCGAGACGCTCGACGCCGTCGAGACCGCGCACAAGGCCGGCTATACCGCTGTGATGTCGCATCGCTCGGGTGAGACCGAGGATTCGACCATCGCCGATCTCGCCGTCGCCACCAATTGCGGGCAGATCAAGACCGGTTCGCTGTCGCGCTCAGACCGCATGGCCAAGTACAACCAGCTGATCCGTATCGAGGAAGAGCTCGGCAAGCAGGCGCGTTACGCCGGCAAGTCGGTGGTGAAAAGCTGATCTGCGCGTCCTCGGTCAGGCCCTTGGGCAAGATTTGGGCGACATGCACCAGTGAGCTTGAATCGGAACGCTTTCTGCTGCGGCGGAAAGCGCTCAAGCGTTTCCCGTGCGATGTACGCCTAGCGCCACCGAGAGATTTGCAGTGATTTTCTGCATTACATCCGGCAAGTTTCGGTCGACACCGTAGACGAAGCCTGGGAAATCGAGCGGTTTCTGGTGAGACCAGATGGCCTCATGCTGGTCCGGAGGCAGGAGCTGAGCAGGATCGCCCACGGCAATCCAGCCGATCGGTACGACCGTGCCAGGTTCGAGGCGGGTGCGCAGGTGAACGATGCCATTGATGCGGACTTCCGATCCGCGCCCTATGTGCGCACCATGGAAAACCGCCGCACCTGTAGCGATAAAAACTTCATCGCCGACCTCTGCGCCAACCATGTGGCTGTTGGGGCCTACGAGGCAATAATTCCCGATAGTACAAGGATGACTTGCCGTGGCCCGGATCACCGCATTTTCCAACACGATACAGTTGCGGCCAATGCGGATCGATCCGCCAGACTCCGCCACAAGGCGGGCGCCATGCATGACCCGGCTGCCGGCGCCAATGACGACATCGCCGGATATTGTGGCATCCGGAGCGGCCCAAGCATTGGGATCGATGGCGGGCGAATGCCCCGCATAGGAAATGATCATTGCTCGCTCTCCTTCCTCTCGATCTCAGCCGCTCGGCAGCCGATCGGGCAAATTTTGGGTCCGCAAAGATCATGCTCGCAGAGGCGACAGGTTGTTCTCGCGAAACGACGGGAAGTAGTCGCGCCCGCAAGAATCTCGTCCAGCATGGAAACAAAGCGCCGCCGCTCACCCGGTTGCAGCACAGACAGCAATCCGTCGAGCGCGGCGAGCCGGAGAGCTTGCATTTCCCTTACCTGTGCGTGGCCAGTCTGCGTCAGCGTCAGCGGAGTGACACGACCCTCCGGTTTGCCGCGTCCTATCAGCGCCTGCCGTTCCAGCCCGTCGATCAAACGCACGGCAGTCGGTTGACTGACGCCGACGACCTCGGCGAGTTCCGTCGTCGTCAACCCCGGTTTGAAGTGCAGCATCGACAGCACCGCCGCCGCGCTCGGTGAAAGCTCTCTCAAGGACGCTTCCGTCCTGTCGCGAATCACGGCGCCGAGCGCGCCGAGTTTGTTGGCGTCTAACAATTGCATAGCGTATGCATATATTACTTCAGGAGAACGTCAACTGCTTTTCGCGCATGCAAGCTGCGACCGCAAAGGATGGAGAAGAAAAAATCGACGAGGTGGACGCAACCTGCCGGGTGGGTCATTTGCCGCTCGCAAAATCCCAGGGTCCGTAACCGTCCATTAAGCACAATCGGGCGAGATAAGGAGGTCAAAGGATTGCGACCATGTGGACACGCCAGCACAAGCAGAGAAACACCGGCCGGCTGATCATCCCGTCGCTTTGCGTGGCGTTCCTGACCTATTTCGGCTTCCATGCCTATCATGGCGAGTTCGGCATCTATTCCAAATACCAGCTCGAAGCGCAGACCGTCGAATTGCAGGCCAAGTACGATGCCATCAAGGCGCGCCGGGTCGATCTGGAGCGGCGTGTCCAGCTGATGCATGAGGGCACGCTTGAGAAGGATATGCTTGACGAGCAGGCGCGCAGGGCGCTCAATCTGTCCCAGGCGGATGAAATTACCATCATGCTGCCGACTAACTCGAAATAACCTGAATTAAGTTAATCACTGTTATTTCCAATGATTTTAATCGCTTAGACGCATGACAGCCATGCATTTTTCAGCATGGCGAAACGCTTTCTCGCGTGTTAGCCTCTTTCAAATCGGTGGGGAGAGCTGATCTCCCTCGGAGCAGATTTTCGTGCTGCTCTCGTGTCCGCAAAGAGACGCCAACAGGGAGTGATGCATGGCCACCGCCGCCAAAAAAGCGCCTGCCAAATCCGTCAAATCGACATCCGCCAAATCCACGGGGCTTTCCGCCCCCAAACCAGCCGAATTCACCAAGGACGAGGAGCTTGCAGCCTACCGGCACATGCTGCTCATCCGCCGCTTCGAGGAAAAGGCCGGCCAGCTCTACGGCATGGGCTTCATCGGCGGCTTCTGTCACCTCTATATCGGTCAGGAAGCGGTCGTCACCGGCATGAAGATGGCGCTGATCGACGGCGACCAGATGATCACCGCCTATCGCGACCACGGCCACATGCTGGCGATGGAGCTTTCGCCGCGCGGCGTCATGGCCGAGCTGACCGGTCGCCGCGGCGGCCTGTCGAGGGGCAAGGGCGGCTCCATGCACATGTTCTCCAAGGAGAAGCATTTTTACGGCGGCCACGGCATTGTCGGCGCGCAGGTGTCGCTCGGCACGGGCCTCGCCTTCGCCAACCGCTACCGCGACAACAACAATGTGTCGCTGACCTATTTCGGCGACGGCGCGGCCAACCAGGGCCAGGTCTATGAAAGCTTCAACATGGCCTCGCTGTGGAAGCTGCCGGTGATCTACATCATCGAGAACAATCGCTACGCGATGGGCACGTCGGTGTCGCGCTCGTCGGCCGAAACCAATTTTTCGCACCGCGGCGCCTCGTTCAAGATCCCTGGCATTCAGGTCGACGGCATGGATGTGCGTGCGGTCAAATCCGCCGGCGATCAGGCGACCGAATGGTGCCGTGCCGGCAACGGGCCGATCATCCTCGAAATGCAGACCTATCGCTATCGCGGCCACTCGATGTCGGACCCGGCAAAATACCGCTCGAAGGAAGAAGTGCAGAAGATGCGCTCGGATCATGATCCGATCGAGCAGGTCAAGGCGCGGCTGACGGCCAAGAAGTGGGCAAGCGAGGACGAGCTCAAGAATATCGACAAGGAGGTTCGCGACATCGTCGCCGACGCCGCCGAATTCGCCCAGCACGACGCCGAGCCGGATCCGTCCGAGCTCTGGACTGACATCGTATTGTAACGGGAGGGCAAGGACATGCCGATCGAAATTCTCATGCCCGCTCTCTCGCCGACCATGGAAGAGGGCAATCTTTCCAAGTGGTTGAAGAACGAGGGCGACAAGGTCGTCGCCGGCGACGTCATCGCCGAGATCGAGACCGACAAGGCGACGATGGAAGTCGAGGCCGTCGACGAAGGCACGCTGGCCAAGATCGTGGTTCCGGCCGGCACCGAAGGCGTCAAGGTCAACGCGGTGATCGCCGTGCTTGCGGTCGACGGCGAAGATGTCGACACGGCCGGCGAAGGCATCGGCGAGGAGCCCGCCAAGGCTGAAGTAGCCGCACCCGCGCCGGCGCCTGCCGCGGCCAAGAGCGAGGCCGCGACACCTGTCGCGGCGGCACCGAAAACAGAAGTCGCCGCCGATCCGGATATTCCCGCGGGCACCGAGATGGTTTCGACCACGGTGCGCGAAGCCTTGCGCGATGCCATGGCCGAAGAAATGCGCCGCGACGGTGATGTCTTCGTCATGGGCGAGGAGGTCGCCGAATACCAGGGCGCATACAAGATCACGCAAGGCCTGCTGCAGGAATTCGGGCCGCGCCGCGTCGTCGACGCGCCGATCACCGAACACGGTTTTGCCGGCGTCGGCGTAGGTGCGGCAATGGCCGGCCTGAAGCCGATCGTCGAGTTCATGACCTTCAACTTCGCCATGCAGGCGATCGACCAGATCATCAACTCCGCGGCCAAGACGCTCTATATGTCGGGTGGCCAGATGGGCGCGCCGATTGTCTTCCGCGGACCGAACGGGGCCGCCGCCCGCGTCGGCGCCCAGCACTCGCAGTGCTACGCCGCCTGGTACAGCCATATCCCCGGCCTGAAAGTGGTGATGCCGTATACGGCGGCGGACGCCAAGGGCCTGCTCAAGGCGGCGATCCGCGATCCGAACCCAGTCATCTTCCTCGAAAACGAAATCCTCTACGGCCAGTCCTTCGACGTTCCGAAGCTGGACGATTTCGTGCTGCCGATCGGCAAGGCGCGCATCCACAAGCAGGGCAAGGACGTCACCATCGTGTCGTTCGGCATCGGCATGACCTACGCGATCAAGGCCGAAGCCGAACTGCGCGGGATGGGCATCGATGCCGAGATCATCGATCTTAGGTCCATCCGTCCGCTTGACCTCGACACCGTGATCGCCTCGGTGAAGAAGACCAATCGCCTGATCGTGGTGGAAGAAGGTTTCCCGCAGAGCTCGGTCGGCGACCACATCGCCAACCAGGTGTCGCAGCGCGCCTTCGATTTCCTCGACGCGCCGGTCATCACCATCGCCGGCAAGGACGTGCCGATGCCCTATGCGGCGAACCTCGAAAAGCTGGCCCTGCCCAATGTCGGCGAGGTCATCGAGGCGGTCAAAGCCGTCACGTATCGCTGAGCCGGTCGGGAGGACATCATGCCAATCAACATCACTATGCCGGCGCTCTCGCCCACGATGGAAGAGGGCAATCTTTCCAAGTGGTTGGTCAAGGAAGGCGACAAGGTTTCGCCGGGCGACGTGATCGCCGAGATCGAGACCGACAAGGCGACGATGGAAGTCGAGGCGGTCGACGAGGGCACGGTCGCCAAGCTAGTCGTTCCGGCCGGCACCGAAGGCGTCAAGGTCAATGCGCTGATCGCCATTCTGGCCGGCGAAGGCGAGGATGCCGGGGCTGCGGCGAAGGGTGGCGACGATGCCGCGCCCAAGGCTGAGGCTCCGAAAGCCGATGCGCCAAAGGCCGAAGTGCCGAAGCCGGCAGCCGCTGCCGCGGCGCCTGCGCCGACGAAAGCAGAAGCCGCGCCAGTTGCTAACGGTCACGCCGCAGGCGAGCGTACTTTCGCCTCGCCGCTGGCTCGGCGCATCGCCAAGGATGCCGGCGTCGATGTGTCCGCCGTGACCGGCACCGGCCCGCATGGCCGCGTCGTCAAGGCCGATGTCGAGGCAGCGATTGCCGGTGGCGGCGCCAAGGCTGCACCTGCCGCGAAAGCAGCACCTGCCGGCGCTCCGGCGCCTGCCGCTCCTGCTGCCGCACCCAAGGCGATGTCGGACGAGCAGGTGCTGAAGCTGTTCGCCGAAGGCTCATACGAGCTCGTCCCGCACGACAATATGCGCAAGACCATCGCGCGCCGGCTGGTCGAGGCCAAGTCGACCATTCCGCATTTCTACCTGACGCTCGACTGCGAGCTTGATGCGCTCTTGGCGCTGCGCACGCAGTTGAATGCCGCTGCTCCGACGAAGAAGACCGACAAGGGCGAGGCGCCTGTCTACAAGCTCTCGGTTAACGACATGGTGATCAAGGCGATGGCGATGGCGCTGATGGCGGTGCCGGATGCGAACGCATCCTGGACCGATACCGCCATGGTCAAGCACAAGCATGCCGATGTCGGCGTCGCCGTGTCGATCCCCGGCGGCCTGATCACGCCGATCATCAGGCATGCCGACGAAAAGACGCTGTCCACCATCTCCAACGAGATGAAGGATCTGGCGAGCCGTGCGCGCAGCCGCAAGCTGAAGCCCGAGGAGTATCAGGGCGGCACCACGGCTGTCTCCAATCTCGGCATGTTCGGCATCAAGGACTTTGCCGCCGTCATCAACCCGCCGCACGCGACGATCCTGGCGGTGGGTGCCGGCGAGCAGCGCGCCGTGGTCAAGAACGGCGAGATCAAGATCGCCAACGTCATGTCGGTGACGCTATCGACCGATCACCGCGCCGTCGACGGTGCGCTCGGCGCCGAACTCCTGGTCGCCTTCAAGCGCATGATCGAAAACCCGATGGGCATGCTGGTCTAGGAAGGGAAAAGGGCGGTGCGGAAATTCTTCACCAGCCTTTTTGCCCTGATCCTTTCCGGCCTGGCCGGCGGGCTGGTGGCGATGTGGCTCGCAATCGCCACCAATGCGGACTCGGAATACATCCTTGTCTTCATGCTGTCGGCGCTGGTCGCCATCGTCCTGACGGTCGTGTTCTTGATCGCCCAGTTCATGTCGGATCCGCAAAGGGCGGTAAATCTCACGGCGCTTGTTGCGGTGGCCTTCTTCGTGATCATCGGGATTGGCCTGATTGCCTGGACCTTCTCGCAGCCGCCGGGAAAAGCCCAGTGGTCAGGCGATTTTCGCTTTGGCGCCGGCCTGGTTTTGCCTGGCATCGCTACCGTGCTGGTGCAGTGGTTGTTCGTGAGATGGCGCGTGCGGCGCGGGCTTAAGGCGGAGGCAAGTGCATGAAGACGATCCTCTGCTACGGCGATTCCCTGACCTGGGGCTATGATGCGGCGAGCCTCGGTCGCCATGCCCTGGAAGACCGCTGGCCGAGCGTGCTCAAGGCGGTGCTGGACGACGATGATATCGAAGTCATCGCCGAGGGCCTCAACGGCCGCACCACAGCCTTCGACGACCACCTGGCCGGAGCCGACCGCAATGGCGCGAGGCTTTTGCCGACAATACTGACCAGCCATGCGCCGATCGACCTGATTGTCATCATGCTCGGCGCCAATGACATGAAGCCTTGGATCCACGGCAATCCGGTGGCGGCCAAGCAAGGCATGCAGCGCTTGATCGACATCGTGCGCGGCCATGACTATCCGTTCGACTGGGCAGCGCCGCAGATCCTGCTCGTGGCGCCGCCGGCGGTCAGCCGCACGGACAATGCCGAATTCAAGGAAATGTTTGCCGGGGGCGATGAGGCCTCGAAGCGGCTGGCGCCGCAATATTCCGCGCTTGCCGACGAGGCCGGCTGCGGCTTTTTCGATGCCGGCACCGTGGCCACGACCACGCCGCTCGACGGTGTCCATCTCGATGCGGAAAACACGCGCAATAGGTGAGGCATTGGCGCCATTGGTGCGCGTGATGCTGGAACTCTAGACAAAGACAATCAGGGAGAAACCCCGTGGCAGAATCCTACGACGTTATCATCATCGGCTCCGGTCCCGGCGGCTATGTCACGGCGGTGCGTTCCGCCCAGCTCGGCTTCAAGACGGCGATCGTCGAGCGCGAGCATCTCGGCGGCATCTGCCTCAACTGGGGCTGTATCCCGACCAAGGCGCTGCTGCGTTCGGCCGAGATCATGCACTATTCGGACCATCTCAAGGACTACGGCCTGAAACTCGAAGGCGGCAAGGTCAGCGCCGATACCGCGGCCGTGGTCGACCGTTCGCGCAAAGTGTCGCTGCGACTGAATGGCGGCGTCGCCTTCCTGATGAAGAAGAACAAGGTCGACGTCATCTGGGGCGAGGCAAAGCTCTCCAAGCCCGGCGAGATCGTCGTCTCCAAGACGGTCAAGAAGCCGATGGAGCCGCAGCCGCCGGTGCCGAAGGGCGTCAAAGGCGAGGGCACCTACACCGCCAAGCACATCATCCTCGCCACCGGCGCCCGGCCGCGCGCGCTGCCCGGCATCGAGCCAGACGGCAAACTGATCTGGACGTATTTCGAGGCGATGGTGCCGAAGGAAATGCCGAAGTCGCTGCTGGTGATGGGCTCCGGCGCCATCGGCATCGAATTCGCCTCCTTCTATCGCACCATGGGCGCCGAGGTGACGGTGGTCGAGCTGTTGCCGGCGGTGATGCCGGTCGAGGATGCCGAGGTCTCGAAATTCGCGCAGAAGCAGTTCGAGAAGCAAGGCATGAAGATCATCCTCGAAGCCAAGGTGACCAAGGTCGAGAAAGGTGCGAACTCCGTCACCGCGCATGTCGAGATGAAGGACGGCAAGGTCGAGAAGATCACCGCCGACCGCATGATCTCGGCCGTCGGCGTGCAGGGCAATATCGAGAATCTCGGGCTCGAGACGCTCGGTGTGAAGACTGACCGCGGCTGTGTCGTCGTCGACGGTTACGGCAAGACCAATGTTCCCGGGATTTACGCCATCGGCGATGTCGCCGGACCGCCGATGCTTGCCCACAAGGCCGAGCATGAAGGCGTGGTCTGCATCGAAAAGATCGCAAACTTCCCTGGCGTGCATGCGACAGACAAGCTGAAGATCCCGGGCTGCACCTACTGCAACCCGCAGGTCGCCTCGGTCGGTCTGACCGAAGCGAAGGCCAAGGCCGAAGGCAAGGACATCCGTGTCGGCCGCTTCCAGTTCGGCGCCAACGGCAAGGCGATCGCGCTTGGCGAGGACCAGGGTTTCATCAAAACCATCTTCGACAAGAAGACTGGCCAGTTGCTCGGTGCGCATATGGTGGGCGCCGAAGTGACCGAACTGATCCAGGGTTTTGTCGTGGCGATGAACCTGGAAACGACGGAAGAAGAGCTGATGCACACCATCTTCCCGCATCCGACGCTGTCGGAAATGATGAAGGAAAGCGTGCTCGACGCCTATGGGCGCGCGCTCAACGCATGATAAATTGCTGCCGCGAGACTCAGACGCATGCGCCGGAGGAACCTTGCGGCAAGGTAGTTCGTTTCCGGATGCATTTTCATCTGACACTGGAGGAGTTGGCATATGGACGTGAATGGCGTGGGCTGGGTTGCAGCCATCATCATCGGCGGCCTGGCCGGGTGGCTGGCCGAGATGGTCATGAAGAGCAACACCGGCATCTTGATGAACATCATTATGGGCATTGTCGGCGCGGTGGTGCTCAACGCCATTCTCAGGGCTCTCAACATCGAGCCCTTCGGCGTCGGCTGGCTCGCTTATCTGATCACCGGCTTCATCGGCGCCTGCCTGCTGATCTTTGCCGGGCGGATCATTCGCCGCTAGAGAACTGCTATGCGAAAAAGGCTGTGGCGGCATGCGCTGCGGCGGCCTTTTTCTTTGCCCCGAAAAGCCTTAGATGACGTTCTAAAGGCGATTGCCGACGGGCGGACGCCAACAAGTCAGGTTTGAGATGGTCACTGTTCTCGACACGATCGCCAATGCGCCGCGCCTGCGGCATCCCGAAAAGGCGCACAAGCCCGACCAGGAGGTGCTGCGCAAGCCCGACTGGATCCGCGTCAAGGCGCCGGTGTCCAAGGGCTATGCCGAAACCCGCGAAATCGTGAAGTCGCACAAGCTGGTCACGGTGTGCGAAGAGGCCGGCTGCCCCAATATCGGCGAGTGCTGGGAAAAGAAGCACGCCACCTTCATGATCATGGGCGAGATCTGCACGCGCGCCTGTGCCTTCTGCAATGTCGCCACCGGCATTCCGACCGCGCTCGACGCTGATGAGCCGGCGCGCGTCGCGCATGCCGTCAAGCAGATGGGGCTGACCCATGTCGTCATCACCTCGGTCGACCGCGACGATCTTGCCGATGGCGGCGCGCAGCATTTCGCCGAGGTCATCCGCGCCATCCGCGCGGCAACGCCCTTGACCACGATCGAAATCCTGACGCCCGACTTCCTTCGCAAGGACGGCGCCCTAGAGATTGTGGTGGCGGCCAAGCCCGATGTCTTCAACCACAATCTCGAAACCGTGCCGTCGAACTATCTGACGGTGCGGCCGGGTGCCCGCTATTTCCACTCGATCCGGCTCTTGCAGAGGGTCAAGGAGCTCGACCCGTCGATCTTCACCAAGTCCGGCATCATGGTTGGCCTTGGCGAGGAGCGGAACGAGATCCTGCAGCTGATGGACGATCTTCGCTCGGCCAATGTCGACTTCATGACCATCGGCCAGTATCTGCAACCGTCGAAGAAGCACCACCCGGTGATCCGCTTCGTCACGCCGGAGGAGTTCAACTCCTTCGCGACGATCGGCAAGACCAAGGGTTTCCTGCTGGTGGCGTCGAGCCCGCTGACGCGTTCCTCGCATCACGCTGGCGACGATTTCGCCAGGTTGCGGGCGGCGCGCGAGGCGCAGCTCAAAAAAGCCAGCTAATCCTGCTTTAAGTGATGCATGTCGTTTTCTCAAAACCGGGGCCACTTTTGAGCGACATGCATTAATGCCGAAATTCGAAGCCACTCGCCGCGTTGCCCACACGCCGGAGCAGATGTTTGCGCTGGTCGCCGATATCGAGACCTATCCTGAATTTCTGCCGCTGTGCGAGGCGCTGACGGTGCGCTCACGCAAGGAGCGTGACGGCCGCACCATTCTCGTTGCCGATATGAGCATCGGCTACAAGGCGATCCGCGAGACCTTTACGACGCAGGTACTGTTGAAGCCGGACGAGAACACCATCGACGTCAAATACATCGATGGGCCGTTCAAATATCTCAGCAATCTCTGGCGCTTCGATCCGGCCGACGGCGGCTGCGAGGTTCATTTCTTCATCGACTACGAGTTCAAGAGCCGCATTCTCGGTGCACTGATGGGTACCATGTTCGACCGCGCCTTCCGCATGTTTTCCGAAGCGTTCGAGAAGCGCGCCGACGTCATCTACGGAACGACGCCAATCTCGTGAGTGTCGCCGAGCGCACGCAGGCCGATCTCCAGCGCATGCCTGACCGTCTCGCGGCGGATGAAGTCGCGGCCATTATCGGCAAACATATTGAGCTCTGCAGCCACCGGCCCACCCCTGAGCGCCACCCCGAACCAGACCAGACCGACCGGCTTTTCCGGCGAGCCGCCGCCCGGGCCGGCTATGCCCGTGACGGCAAGCGCCAGCCCGGCGCGCGAACGCGCCAGCGCACCCGCAGTCATCTCCAGAACCGTTTCGCGCGAGACGGCGCCGTGCGCTTGAAGTGTGGCCGCCGAGACGCCGAGCATCTCCATCTTGGCTTCGTTGGAATAGGTGATGAGGCCGCGGTCGACGACGGCCGACGAGCCGGCAATGTCGGTGAGGGCGGCAATGATCATGCCGCCGGTGCAGCTTTCGGCGGTCGCCAACATGATGCCGCGCTGCTGGCAGGCCTGGAGCAGGGCGTTGGCGAGATCGCTGTTGCTCATGCCGGCACGTCCCCGGGGAAGACGACGCTGGCGGTGGCGATGGCGGCAATGCCTTCCTCGCGGCCGACGAAGCCGAGTTTTTCGTTGGTGGTCGCCTTGATCGAGATGCGATCGCCGGAAATGCCCAGCATTGCCGACAGCGCTTTCGTCATGGCCTCGCGATGCGGACCGACGCGCGGCGCTTCGCAGATCAGCGTGATGTCGGCATTGGCGATGCGGCCGCCGCGCGCGCGCACCAGTTTCGCCGCATGTTCGACGAAAATTTTTGAAGCCGCTCCCTTCCATTGCGGATCGGAGGGCGGGAAATGCGTGCCGATGTCGCCGGCGCCGCAGGTGGCAAGCAGCGCGTCGGTCAGCGCGTGCAGGCCGACATCGGCATCCGAATGTCCCGACAGCTTTTTGCCGTGCGGAATGGCGACGCCGCACAAGGTGACATGGTCGCCAGGCTCGAAGGCATGCACGTCATAGCCGTTGCCGGTGCGGATGTCGGGAAAACGTTCGCCGGTAAGCCGCTGATCGGCCATCGCAATATCCCTTGCCCAGGTGAGTTTGACATTGTCCGGCGACCCCTGGACGATTTTGACCGGAATATGCGCCCATTCGGCGATCGCGGCATCGTCGGTGAAATCCGTCTTGCCGAGATGATGGGCCTTTTCGTGCGCCGCGAGCAGCGGCCAGAACGGAAAGCCTTGCGGCGTTTGTGCAGCATGAAGGCCCGCCCTCGGCACCGTCTCCTCGATCATACCGGTGGCCGATTCGCGCTTCAGCGTATCGGCGACGGGCAGCGCTGGCAGCGCACCCTGGCGCTCGCCAATGGCCGCGATGGTACGGTCGATGAGAGCCGCATCGACAAACGGCCGCACTGCATCGTGCACCAGGACACGGCCGGGCGCGTGGCCCCTCAGTTCGAGCAGTCCCAGCCGAACCGAACTTTGGCGTGACTCGCCGCCGACTACGGCGATGATCCGCTCGCCATGCGCGCCGGCTGCCTTGTCGAAAAGCGCGCGGTCATCGGCGTGGATGGCGACGACGACGGGGCCGATCGCCGGATGTGCGAGGAATGTCTCCAGCGTGCGCGCGATGACGGCGCGGCCGCCGATGCGCTGATACTGTTTCGGCCCGTCGGCCTGTCCGGCGCGCGCGCCGCGGCCGGCGGCGACGATGACCACGCCGACCTTGCCGTCGTCGCCCAGAGCCCGATTTTCACTTGTGTCTGTCATTGCGATTGGTGGTAGTCGGGGTAAAAGCCGAAGGCCAGCATTTTCCCAAAGGCGCCGCAATGTGACGTCATTGCGCGTTGCACAATGCCTTTCTTATGGCTAGAGAATGTGCAGCAATCCGATATGCTTGGTTTTTGTGCATGCCTGAAGTAACTAAATTGGCTTTGCCGCTCGATGTCGGCGGCGTGACGATCCGCAACCGCGTGTTCCTTGCGCCGATGTCGGGAATAACGGACGAGCCGTTCCGGCAGCGCGCCTACGCGCATGGCGCAGGCCTGGTCGTGTCGGAAATGGTGGCGAGCGGCGAGCTTGCCAAGGGCAGGGCCGGCTGCGACCTGCGCATCCGTCATTCCGGGCTGCCTGTCCATATGGTTCAGCTTGCCGGTCGCGAGGCTGTGCACATGGCCGAGGGGGCGCGCATCGCTGCCGGCGAGGGCGCCGACATCATCGACATCAATATGGGCTGCCCGGCCAAGAAGGTGACCGGAGGCTATGCCGGTTCGGCGCTGATGCGCGATCTCGACCACGCGCTGTCGTTGATCGAGGCGGTGGTCGGCGCGGTGCAGGTGCCGGTCACGGTCAAGATGCGGCTCGGCTGGGACGAGAATGCGCTGAACGCGCCGGCTCTGGCGTGCCGTGCTGAAGAGGCCGGCGTCAAAATGGTGACGGTGCACGGCCGCACGCGCTGCCAGTTCTATCAAGGCAAGGCCGATTGGGGTGCGATCGCCCGAATCAAGGACGCCGTTTCGATCCCAGTCGTCGCCAATGGCGATGTCGGCTCGCCGGAAGAGGCTGCCGAAATCCTCGAACAGTCGGGCGCCGATGCGGTGATGATCGGCCGGGCGCATTACGGCGCGCCGTGGACGGCGGGCCGCATCGCGGCGACGGCTGCGGGCGACGCGCCCTCCGGCGTGCCGGAAAGCCCGAAAGCCATGGCCGACTACATTGCCGCCCATTACGAGGACATGCTGACGCTTTACGGCGTTGAAAGCGGCCTGCGCCAGGCGCGCAAGCATCTCGGCTGGTATCTTGACCGCCACGCCGCCGGCGTCACTGACGACCGCCGCAAAGCCATCCTCACCTCGTTCGAGCCTGCCCGCGTCATTGCCCTGCTGCGTGAGGTGTTTTCCGGCGAAGGCGAAGCCGCGCCCCTGCGGAGAGCCGCATGAACGCGCCTGCTGCACCGGGCACCGAGATGGCGGATGCCGCCCATATCGTGCTCAACACCATCCGCCGTCCGGTGATCATGGTCGATCCCGACGGGTTCATCACCTACGCCAATGCCGATGCGGAAGATTTCTTCCGCTCCAGCGCTACCATGCTGGCGCGCAACACGCTGTCCAAGCTCATCCCGTTCGGCAGCCCGCTGTTACAACTGGTCGACCAGGTGCGCGAACGCCGCGCGCCGGTCAATGAATACCGTGTCGACGTGTCGTCGCCACGTCTCGGCATCGAGAAGGTCGTCGATCTCTACGTTGCCCCGGTGCCGGAATTCCCGGGCTCGATCGTGGTGATGTTCCAGGAGCGCTCGATGGCCGACAAGATCGACCGGCAGATGACGCATCGGGGTGCTGCACGTTCGGTCACCGGCCTTGCCGCCATGCTGGCGCACGAGATCAAGAATCCGCTATCGGGCATACGCGGTGCGGCGCAGCTGCTCGAACTGTCGGCTTCCGACGAGGATCGCGCGCTGACCCGGCTTATCACCGACGAGACCGACCGCATCGTGTCGCTGGTCGACCGCATGGAGGTGTTTTCCGACGAGCGGCCGATCGACCGCTACCCCGTCAACATCCATGTCGTGCTGGACCATGTGAAGGCGATCGCCAAGAACGGTTTTGCCAAAAGAATCAGGATATTGGAGGACTATGATCCATCATTGCCTCCGGTTTTTGCCAACCGCGACCAGCTGATCCAGGTGTTTCTCAACCTGGTCAAGAACGCTGCCGAGGCCATCGGCGGCGACCCGCAGGGCGAGATCGTGCTGTCGACCGCGTTCAGGCCGGGCATTCGCGTTTCCGTCCCGGGAACGCAGGACCGTGTTTCGCTGCCGCTGGAGTTCTGCGTGCGCGACAATGGGTCGGGTGTTTCGGAAGACATCCTGCCGATCCTATTCGACCCGTTCATCACCACCAAGCCGAACGGCTCGGGGCTCGGGCTGGCGCTGGTGGCGAAAATCGTCGGCGAGCATGGCGGCATCATCGAATGCGATTCGACGCCGCGCGGCACCACCTTCCGCATCCTGATGCCGGCCTGGAAAGAAGCACCGAACGACACTGCAGATGAAGGCGAAGGAGACCGCAAATGACGGTTCGCGGCAATATTCTCGTCGCCGACGACGATGCGGCCATCCGCACCGTGCTCAACCAGGCGCTGTCGCGCGTCGGCCATGAGGTGCGCGTCACCTCCAACGCCTCGACGTTATGGCGCTGGGTGGCGGCCGGCGAGGGCGATCTGGTCATCACCGACGTGGTCATGCCGGACGAAAACGCCTTCGACATGCTGCCGCGCATCAAGAAGGCGCGACCGGAACTTCCGGTCATCGTGATGAGCGCGCAGAACACCTTCATGACCGCGATTCGAGCTTCCGAAACAGGAGCTTACGAGTACCTGCCGAAGCCGTTCGACCTGACCGAGCTGCTCAGCATCGTCAACCGGGCGCTGTCCGAGCCGCGGCGGCCGAAAATCGATACGCGGCCGGACGAACAGCCTGACGCCATGCCGCTGGTCGGCCGCTCGGCCGCCATGCAGGACATCTACCGCATGCTGGCGCGTATGATGCAGACCGATTTGACGGTCATGATCTCGGGCGAGTCCGGCACCGGCAAGGAACTGGTGGCGCGCGCCCTGCATGAATACGGCCGTCGCCGCGGCGGTCCGTTCGTCGCCATCAACATGGCGGCGATCCCGCGCGATTTGATCGAATCGGAACTGTTCGGTCACGAGAAGGGCGCCTTCACCGGCGCGCAGAACCGCTCGACCGGCCGTTTCGAGCAGGCCGAGGGCGGCACGCTGTTCCTCGACGAGATCGGCGACATGCCGATGGAGGCGCAGACGCGGCTGCTGCGCGTGCTGCAGCAGGGCGAATACACCACGGTCGGCGGGCGTACGCCGATCAAGACGGACGTGCGTATCGTCGCCGCCACCAACAAGGATCTGCGCACGCTGATCAACCAGGGGCTTTTCCGCGAGGATCTGTTCTATCGCCTGAACGTCGTGCCGCTGCGGCTGCCGGGCTTGCGTGAGAGGTCGGAGGACATTCCCGATCTGGTGCGGCATTTCTTCAAGATCGGCGCCAGCGAAGGCTTACAGACCAAGCGCATTTCGACCGGCGGCATCGAATTGATGAAGCGCTATCCCTGGCCGGGCAATGTGCGCGAATTGGAAAACCTGGTGCGCCGGCTTGCCGCGCTCTACTCGCAGGACGAAATATCCGCCGAGATCATCGAAGCCGAGCTGAAGACAGGCGAAAGGCCGGTCGTTCCCGGCGGCGGCAACCTGATCCCGGACGATCTGTCCATCGGCCAGGCGGTGGAGCACTTCCTGCAGCGCTATTTTGCCTCTTTCGCCGGCGAATTGCCACCGGCCGGCCTCTATCAGCGCATCCTTTCCGAGGTCGAATATCCGTTGGTGCTGGCTTCCATGACGGCAACGCGCGGCAACCAGATCAAGGCGGCCGAATTGCTGGGCTTGAATCGCAACACGCTGCGCAAGAAGATTCGCGAACTCGGGGTCAACGTCTACAAATCTTCGAGATCGTGAGCGCGTACCGGTCGAAGTGACGCGTGGTCATCCCCTTTTCAGGGGATCGGCGGCCGAAAGTTTCCCTCGCGGCCACACTTGTTGCATAATCGCCACAATGCGTTGCATACATCCGACGCAATCACTGGCTCTTAGACGGCGACATGGCTTCGCAGGCTCTTACATCAAACGAACCGCTTTTCAGCAGACCCGGCGGAAGGGATGGACGCCGGTTGCTTGCGCTGCCCGGCGTTGTCGCAATCGCCGGTGCGCTGGTTACGGCGGCAATCTCATTTGCGATCCTCGTCGGCGCGACGCCGATCACGCCGGACGCAAACACGACGCTGACGCTGATTGCGGTCAACGCCGTGTTCGTGCTGGCGCTGATCGCCCTGGTCGGCCGCGAGGTGCATCGCATCGTCATGGCGCGCCGGCACGGCAAGGCGGCATCGCGGCTGCATGTGCGCATCGTGGCGATGTTTGCGCTGGTCGCCGCCATCCCCGCCATCATGGTGGCCATCATTGCCTCGATCACGCTCGATATAGGCCTCGACCGCTGGTTCGAGATCCGCACCAAGACGATCGTCAACTCGTCGCTGTCGATCGCCGATGCCTATGTCCAGGAAAATGCTCGCAATCTTCAGGGCACGACGCTGTCGATGGCCTACGATCTCGACGCGTCACGCACGCTTTACGGCCTCGATCGAACCGGCTTTCTCGACCTGATGAACAAGGAAGCCGTGGGCAGGACCCTGGCGCACGCGGCGCTGATCAAGCCGGATGGCTCCTTCGTCATGAGCGCCAAGACCGACACCAATTTCGCCATGCCGGAGCCGCCGGAAGGGGCCGTGGCGAGTGCGGCCGACGGCAAACCGGTGCTGATCGAGCCGAAGACGCGCAACATTATGGGCGCGATCGTCAAATTGCGCGAGATCGAAGGCCTCTACCTCTACACCATTCGCCTCGTCGATCCCGAGGTGATCAAGGCGCGGCAGATCGTGCAGTCCAACACCGCGGAATATCGTGGCCTGGAAGCGAACAGGCGGACCTCGCAGGTGGCGTTCGCGCTGCCCTATCTATCGCTGACGCTGATCATCATCCTGTCGGCCATCTGGACCGGCATTGCGGTGGCTGACCGCCTGGTGCGGCCCATCCGCCAGCTCATCGGCGCGGCCGACGAGGTTGCCACCGGCAATCTCGACGTCGCCGTGCAAGTGCGGCCTTCCGACGGTGATGTCGCCTCGCTTGGCGATACGTTCAACAAGATGCTGCTGGAGCTGAAATCGCAGCGCAACGAAATTCTGTCGGCCAAGGATTTGATCGACGAGCGGCGGCGTTTTTCGGAAGCGGTGCTGGCCGGCGTCACCGCCGGCGTCATCGGCGTCGATCCCTATGGCATCGTCACCATCGTCAACAAGTCGGCCGAAACGATGTTGGCCATATCGGCGACGGCAGCGCTCGGGCAGAACCTGTCGGCCGTGCTGCCGCATGTCGGCCGCGTCTTCGAGATCGGCCGCAAATCCGGCAAGCCGGTCTATCGCGAGCAGGTCACCTTCTATCGCGCCGGCGCCGAGCGGACCTTCAACGTGCAGATCACCATCGAGGCCGGCGACAACGGCTCGGAGGAGAAATCCTACGTGGTGACGGTCGACGACATCACCGATCTGGTCCAGGCGCAGCGCTCCTCGGCCTGGGCGGACGTGGCACGGCGCATTGCGCATGAAATCAAGAACCCGCTGACGCCAATCCAGCTCTCGGCCGAGCGCATCAAACGCCGTTTCGGCAAGGTCATCACCGAGGACCGCGAGATTTTCGATCAGTGCACCGACACCATCATCCGCCAGGTCGAGGACATCGGCCGCATGGTCGACGAATTCTCCGCTTTCGCCCGCATGCCGAAGCCCGAGATGAAGGCCATCGATCTGCGCGAATCATTGCGCGAGGCGTCGTTCCTGGTCGAGGTCAGCCGTGCGGACATCGCTTTCGAACGCGTCTTCGGCAACGAGCCGTTGAAGGGCACTTTCGACAGCCGGCTGATGGCGCAAGCTTTCGGCAACGTCATCAAGAACGCCGCCGAAGCGATTGACGGACTGGAACAAAAGGACGGTTCGCACGGCATAATCCGGATTCAAGCTGCCCGGCAGAATGGCGCGATCAGAATCGACGTCATCGATAATGGCAAAGGCCTGCCGCGCGAGAATCGCCAAAGGCTGCTCGAGCCCTATATGACGACGCGCGAGAAGGGCACCGGGCTCGGCCTCGCCATCGTCAAGAAGATCGTGGAGGACCATGGCGGGCGGCTCGAACTGCACGATGCGCCTGCGGACTTCCACGATGGACGCGGCGCGATGATCTCGATCATCCTGCCACCCGCTGCCGCAACCGCGCCGCCACGCGGTCAAGGCGAAACTGAACTCGAAAGAGAAACTGAAAAGGTCGGTAATGGCGTCTGATATTCTCATCGTCGATGACGAGGAAGACATCCGTGAACTCGTCGCGGGCATACTGAGCGACGAGGGGCATGAAACCCGCACGGCATTCGATGCCGACAGTGCGCTGGCGGCAATAGCCGACCGGGCGCCGCGGCTGATTTTCCTCGACATCTGGCTGCAGGGCTCGCGCCTGGACGGGCTGGCGCTGCTCGACGAGATCAAGACGATGCATCCGAGCCTGCCGGTGGTGATGATCTCCGGCCACGGCAATATCGAGACGGCAGTGTCGGCCATCCGCCGCGGCGCCTATGATTTCATCGAGAAGCCGTTCAAGGCCGACCGGCTGATCCTGATTGCCGAGCGCGCGCTGGAAACCTCGAAATTGCGGCGCGAGGTCTCAGAACTCAAGCAGCGCAGCGGCGAAACCTTCGACCTAATCGGCATGTCGTCGGCGATGAGCCAGTTGCGCCAGACCATCGAGCGCGTCGCGCCGACCAACAGCCGCGTCATGATCATCGGTCCGTCCGGTTCGGGCAAGGAGCTCGCCGCGCGCGCCATCCACACGCTGTCGGCGCGCAAAGGCGCGCCGTTCGTGACACTGAGTGCGGCCAACATCACGCCCGAACGCATGGAGATCGAGCTGTTCGGCACCGAATCCAACGGCACCGAGCGCAAGGTCGGCGCGCTGGAGGAGGCCCACCGCGGCATTCTCTACATCGATGAAGTCGCCGACATGCCGCGCGAGACGCAAAACAAGATCCTGCGCGTGCTGGTCGAGCAGCAGTTCGAGCGGGTCGGCGGCACCAAGCGGGTCAAGGTCGATGTGCGCATCATTTCCTCGACCTCGCAGAACCTGGAAGCGATGATCGCCGACGGTCGTTTTCGCGAGGATCTCTATCACCGTCTGGCGGTGGTTCCGGTCATGGTGCCAGGCCTCGCCGAGCGGCGTGAGGACATTCCCTATCTGGTCGACAATTTCATGAAGCAGATTGCGCGTCAGGCCGGCATCAAGCCGCGCCGAATCGGCGACGACGCGCTTGCCGTGCTGCAGGCGCACAACTGGCCGGGCAATGTCCGCCAGCTGCGCAACAATGTCGAACGGCTGATGATCCTGGCGCGCGGCGACGATGTCGATTCACCGATCACCGCCGACCTTCTGCCATCCGAGATCGGCGATGTCATGCCGCGTACGCCGAACCAGTCCGACCAGCACATCATGGCGCTGCCGCTGCGCGAAGCCCGCGAACAGTTCGAGAAGGACTATCTGATCGCCCAGATCAACCGGTTCGGCGGCAACATCTCGAAGACGGCGGAATTCATCGGCATGGAGCGCTCCGCGCTGCACCGCAAGCTGAAGTCGCTGGGGGTCTGATCTCCATTTGTTGTTGGGCCAGCACGCCGTGGCCTATGCAATTGCCGGTTACGGCAGCGGCGGAATCGCCTAAAAATACCGGGACTTTTCTGAGGGATCACTGAATGCCGCGCATTGCCTATGTGAACGGGCGCTATGTCGCCCATGCCGACGCTGCCGTGCATATCGAGGATCGCGGCTACCAATTCGCCGACGGCGTCTACGAGGTCTGCGAGGTGGCTCAAGGCTTTATCGTCGACATGCCGCGCCATCTTGCACGGCTGAACCGCTCGCTCAGCGAACTGTCGATCGACTGGCCGGTTACCAAGGGCGTGCTGCCGCTTCTGCTGCGCGAAGTCGTGCGGCGCAATCAGGTCGTCAACGGCCTGGTCTATGTCCAGGTGACGCGCGGCGTCGCCAGCCGCGACTTCGTTTTCCCGGCCGATACACTGTCGTCGCTGGTCATTACGGCCAGAAAGGCCGACCCGGCGGCGGCCGCAAAGCGGGCCGAGACCGGCATCAAGGTCATCACTGTGCCGGAAAACCGCTGGGACCGGGTCGATATCAAGAGCACGGGCCTGCTGCCCAATGTGCTGGCCAAGCAGAAGGCCAAGGAGGCCGGCGCGCAGGAAGCCTGGTTCGTCGATACAGAAGGCAAGGTCAAGGAAGGCGGCTCGTCGAATGCCTGGATCGTGACCCGGGACGGCGTTTTGGTGACCCGGCCGGCCGAGCACGGCATCCTGCGCGGCATCACCCGCACCACCATGTTCGAGGTGGCGGCCAAGCTTGGTTTGAAGATCGAGGAGCGCGGGTTTTCGGTCGCTGAGGCCAAGGCGGCGCGCGAAGCTTTCATCAGTTCGGCAACGACAATCGCCATGCCGGTGGTGGCAATCGACGGCGCCGCGGTCGCCAATGGCCATCCCGGCTCAATAACACTTTCATTGCGGCAAGCCTTTTTTGACGTTGCGGAAAAAAGTCCAGCCTGATAACCGCACAGACGGACTGCACATCAATATATCTCGTTCTGGTTGTCGTTACTGACGGCAAGGGGGTGTTTGCAAGCTTGACATGTGCCCGTTAATTTGGCGCATTGGCCTGCAAACCGAAGGGGATCGGCGAAAGACAAGAACAATGGCGGAACGATCGCAAAACCTTCAGGACCTGTTCCTGAATTCTGTTCGCAAGAGCAAAAATCCACTCACCATCTTTCTCATCAACGGCGTCAAGCTGACCGGCGTGGTCACTTCCTTCGACAATTTCTGTGTTCTGCTGCGCCGCGACGGCCACTCCCAGCTCGTCTACAAGCATGCCATTTCCACGATCATGCCGAGCCAGCCGGTTCAGATGTTCGATGGCGAGGAAAGCCAGGGCGCCTGATTGGCACGTGAGAAAGACGCGGACCGCAGCGTCCGCGGGAAACCAGCGCATCACCCCGGGACGGAAGCCAATGGTCCGACCCGGGCGGTTGTCATTGTGCCGGTGCTTACCCGGCACCAGCGCAGCGATGACGAAACAAACCGTCCGCGGCTGACGCGTTCGGCGGACGCCCGCCATGACGAAGCTGTCGGCCTTGCCCGCGCCATCAACCTTGATCTGATCCACACGGCGGTGGTGACCGTCAACGATCCACGCCCGGCAACCTTGCTCGGCAGCGGCAAGGTCGCGGAGTTCGCCGAGATCGTCAAAGAGGGTCACGCGGAGGTGGTCATCGTCGACCATCCGCTGACGCCTGTGCAGCAGCGCAATCTCGAGAAGGAATTCAACGCCAAGGTGCTGGACCGCACCGGGTTGATCCTAGAGATTTTTGGCGAACGCGCGCGGACCAAGGAAGGCACGCTGCAGGTCGAGCTTGCCCATCTCAACTACCAGAAGGGCCGCCTGGTGCGGAGCTGGACCCACCTTGAACGCCAGCGCGGCGGCGCCGGCTTCCTCGGCGGCCCCGGCGAAACCCAGATCGAGTCGGACCGGCGGCAGTTGCAGGAAAAGATCATCAAGCTCAAGCATGAGCTGGAAACGGTGCGCCGCACCCGCGACCTGCACCGCGCCAAGCGCAAGAAGGTGCTGTTCCCGGTTGTGGCGATCGTCGGCTACACCAATGCCGGCAAGTCGACGCTGTTCAACCGGCTGACCGGAGCGGACGTTCTGGCCGAAGACATGCTGTTTGCCACGCTCGACCCGACGCTGCGCCGCGTGCGGCTGCCGCACGGCACGCCGATCATCCTGTCGGACACGGTCGGCTTCATTTCCGACCTGCCGACGCATCTGGTCGCCGCCTTCCGCGCCACGTTGGAAGAGGTAGTCGAGGCTGACCTGGTCATCCATCTGCGCGATATCTCCGATCCGGACACCGCCGCGCAGGCCGAGGACGTCGAACGCATCCTGGCCGATCTCGGCGTCGACGCCGGCGATACCAAGCGCGTCGTCGAGGTGTGGAACAAGGTCGACCTGCTCGACGACGGCAACCGGGAGCGCCTGCTTGCCGATGGCACTGATGCCAACAAGGCGCCGCCGATCGCCATCTCGGCCATCACCGGTGAGGGCATCGATGCGCTGAAGGCACTGATCGAGACCAGGATGTCGGGCGAGCTGGAAGCGCTGACGGTGACGATCGAGCCGGCGCAGTTCGGCCTCGTCGACTGGCTCTACCGCAATGGCGACATCGTTTCGCGCATCGACAATGAGGATGGCAGCGCGACCATCGCGCTCAAGGCCACGCACACAGCCCGGCAAGAGATCGAAAGCCGATTGCACCGCAAAAACGGAGCGTAAGCCTGCTTACGTCTTGCCCTTGGCCTGCTGCCAGAGCGCTTCCATTTCGTCCAGAGTGGCTTTATCCAACGTGCTTCCCGACGCATCGATCGCGCGCTCGACATAGTGGAAGCGCGAGCGGAATTTTTCATTGGTGCCACTGAGTGCGGCTTCGGAATCTAGCTTGAGGTGACGGCCCAGATTGACGACGGCAAACAGCATGTCGCCGAATTCATCCTTGATCTCGGCCGTTTCGCCCTTGGCCAGCGCCTCGCGCAACTCGCCGATCTCTTCCTCGATCTTGTCGAGGATCGGGGCCGCCTCGCTCCAGTCGAAGCCGACCCGGGCTGCCTTCTCCTGCAGTTTCAGGGCCCGGGTTAGGGCGGGCAGGGCGACCGGCACGCTGTCCAGAAACCCCTTGCCATTGTCTTCCGGGTCAAGGCCGCGGGCGAGCCGGGCGCTTCGCTTTTCAGCCTTCTCCTTAGCCTTGATCTTTTCCCACATGCCCTTGGCCATGCCGGCGCTGCGCGCCTCTTCGTCGCCGAAGACGTGCGGATGGCGGCGGATCATCTTGGTGGTGATGGCCTCAACCACGTCGCCGAAGGCGAAGTCGCCCGTCTCCTGCGCCATCTGCGCGTGGTAGACCACCTGCAGCAGGAGATCGCCGAGTTCATCGCGCAGATCGTCGAGGTCGCCGCGCGCAATGGCGTCGGCGACCTCGTAGGCCTCCTCGATCGTATAGGGCGCGATGGTCGAGAAATCCTGCTCGATGTCCCAGGGACAGCCGGTCTTCGGCGCTCGCAGCGCGGCCATGATCTCGATCAGCCGGGAAATGTCTTTGGATGGCGTCATGCGGCGAATGCTATCCCGCTCCCCGTCGCTCGGCCAACGCTGTCAGCCGGTAGCCTAGCCTTGTCCACAGCCGAGCCGTATCAGTCGAGCACCGAGACAACCGCCTTGGCGAGATCGTCCATACCGTCCTCGGGCAGGCCGGCGACGTTGATGCGGCTGTCGCCGACCATGTAGACGCCGTACTCGGCCCGCAGCCGTTCGACCTGCGCCTCGGTGAGGCCAAGCCTTGAAAACATGCCGCGATGGCTGGCGATGAAATCGAAGCGGTCGGAATTGGATTGCCGGCGCAATGCGTCGGCGAACTGGACGCGCAGTCTCAGCATGCGCAGCCGCATTTCCTCGAGCTCCGCCTCCCAATCGGCGCGAATGCCATCGTCTTCCAGAACCATGCGCACGGCCGCCGCGCCATGGTCCGGCGGCATCGAATACATGGCGCGCGCCGCCGCCAGCATCTGGCTCATCGCCACATCGGCCTCGGCACTGTTCCTGGCCAGGATCATCGCCGCGCCGACGCGGTCACGGTAGACGGCAAAGTTCTTCGAGCAGCTCGAGGCAACGACCATTTCCGGCACCTTCGAGGCCAGCAGGCGCAGACCGGCGGCATCGGCATCGAGGCCCTCGCCAAAGCCCTGATAGGCAATGTCGACAAAGGGCAACAGCCCGCGCTCGACGACAAGGTCGGTGACCTTGGCCCATTGCGCGGCGTCGAGATTGGCGCCGGTCGGGTTGTGACAGCAGCCGTGCAGCAGCACGATGTCTCCGGTCTCGGCTGTACCCAGCGCCGCCAGCATGTCGTCGAAACGCACCGCGCCGGAAGCCGCATCGAAATAGGGATAGTCGCGCACCTTGAGGCCGGCGCCGCGCATCACCGGCGGATGGTTTGGCCAGGTCGGATCCGACAGCCAGACGGTTGCGTCGGAGCGGGTCCGCTTCAAAAGCTCGGCCACCAGCCGTAGCGCGCCGGAGCCGCCCGGCGCCTGCGCCGCGCGAATGCGCGTCATGTCGGCTGCGGGGCCGAAGGCCAACTTGACCATCGCCGTGTTGAAGCCGGTGTCGCCGGGAAGACCGAGATAGGTCTTGGTGTCCTGGCCCTGCAACAGCCGCTTCTCGGCTTCGCGCAAAGCGCGCATGACCGGCGTCTTGCCGTCGCGGTCCTTGTAGACGCCGACGCCGAGGTCGATCTTGCCGGGGCGCGGATCAGCGCGGTAGAGGCCGATCAGGGCGATGATCTTGTCGGCGGGAGCAGGCTGCAGTGTTTCGAACATTGAGAGCGTTTCCGGTGGCGGCGGAGTGATACGCAAATCGGGCGGGCTTCGCCAGCGCTTTCATGTGAGTCAGCTGCCATGGCGTACAGCCACGACGTAAAAAGATTTGGAGGGCGAGGGATTAAGATCCCCACATGTTCCGTAAACAGTGCATGAACCGGTCGATGCCACGCTTCGATATTGTCGCACAGCTGGGTTCGCTGCGGCGCTATGCACGTTCGCTGACGCGCGACAGCAGTGACGCCGAGGACCTGGTGCATGACGCGCTGGTGCGCGCCTATGAGCGGCGCGGCACGTTCCGTTCCGGCGGCAATCTGCGGGCATGGCTGCTGTCGATCGTCCACAATGCCTTCATCGACAAAATGCGCTCGCGCCGTTCGGAAGCGGCGCGCGTCGAGCAAGCCGGCTATCTCACCGATGCCAGCACGCCGGCGCCGCAGGAACATTCCGTGCGCCTGGCGCAGGTGCGCGAGGCCTTTTTCAGCCTGCCGGAAGAGCAGCGTTCGGCACTGCATCTGGTCGCCATCGAGGGCCTTTCCTACCAGGAGGCTGCCGACGCCAGCGGGGTGCCGCTGGGCACGCTGATGTCGCGCATCGGCAGGGCGCGCGGGGCGCTGCGCTCGATGGAGAGCGCTCTCCCTTCGCCAGCCAAGAACCATCTGAGGATCGTGGGAGACCCGTCATGACCGAACTGTTGCGGGACCCGGTGACCGATACCGACCTCGACGCCTATGTCGACGACCAGCTGGATGTCGCGCGCCGCATCGAGGTCGAAGCGTTTCTGTCGGCTCGTCCGGAGGCAGCGGCGCGGGTGATGTCCGATTTGAGGACGCGCGACGAGTTGCGCCTCGCGCTGGCCGCTTCCACAGGGATGGCGCGGCCGGCGACGACTGAAGTCGCGCGTCGGCTGGGCAGGGGGCTGGCCAGTCGCCGCGTCTTCGCCATGCTGCAGCGGGCGGCCGCTGTCGCCGTCTTTGTCGGCGCCGGCTGGCTGGCGAACGGCCTCTTTGGACCATTGCTGGTGACCAAGGTCGTGGCCTCACCGACGCCGCCCGCCTATGTCGAAGAAGCGATCCGGGCGCACAGGACGACGCTCATGCGCGAGGCCATGCCCTCGCAGATCGAGGCGCCGAACTACAATGCCGATGAAATTCGCGCTGCGACCGCCATCGTCATGCCGTCGCTGCCCAAGGACTGGAAGGTCCGCGACGTGCAGATTTACCCGTCGCGCTTCGGGCCGAGCGTCGAGGTGGCGCTGGAGACGAAGGATATGGGGCTGGTCTCGCTGTTTGCGATCCGGCCGGGAACGTTCGACGTGGTCAAGCCGGCAATAGCACCCTCGGGCGATATTTCCTCGGCATATTTCCAGATCGGCGAGGTCGCCTACGCGGTCGTTGCGCGCAGCGATGTCCACGATCTCGACCGTGCCGCCGAGACGCTCGCCAAAACGCTTTACTGATTACCGCTCACACAAGGAGAACCGCATGAACACCCCCGATCTTGGATACCGCATGGGCGCTGGCGCCCGTGCCGGCGCCGTCTATGACGAGGGCCTGCGCAGCCACATGCTGCGCGTCTACAACTATATGGGGATCGGCCTCGTCGTCACCGGCGTCATCGCCTACCTAGTCGCCTCGACGCCGGCCCTCTACGTGCCGATCTTTTCCAGCCCGCTGAAATGGGTGGTGATGCTGGCGCCGCTTGGCTTCGTGCTGTTGTTCTCGTTCAAGATGCAGACGATGTCGGCGGCGAGCGCCCAGGCGATGTTCTGGGCCTTCTGCGCGGTGATGGGCCTGTCGCTGGCTTCGGTGTTCCTGGTCTTCACCGGCACCAGCATCGCGCGCACCTTCTTCATCACCGCCACCATGTTCGGCGCCACCAGCCTTTACGGCTACACGACCAAGCGCGACCTGACCCAGTTCTCGTCGTTCCTGATCATGGGCCTGATCGGCGTGGTGATCGCCAGCGTCGTCAACATCTTCCTCGGCTCGACCGCGCTGCAGTTCGCCATCTCGGTGATCGGCATCGCCGTGTTCGTCGGCCTGACCGCCTGGGACACGCAGACGATCAAGGAACAGTATGCCGAGAATTTCGACGCGGAATCGCAGCAGAAGCTCGCCGTCTTTGGCGCGCTGTCGCTCTACCTGAACTTCGTCAACATCTTCCAGCTGTTGCTGAATTTCACCGGCGAACGCGAATAGTCGAACCGTAGCAGGCAACAAATTCGATCTCGCAGTGGCCGGGGAAACCTCCGGCCACTCTTGTTTTTGCCATGGGGTCATTTTCTCGCGGCTCTGTGAGCGGTGTCTTGCCGCCTTGAGTCCACGCGGGCTTTTGCTAACCTGCCGCTCGCACGCAGCTCTCCGCGAGGACGCATGGAACAAGTGACGCTTCACGGCGACGGCATTTCGGCGACCATTGTAGGGCAGGGGGCCGAACTGGTTTCCTTGCGCAACGCTGAAGGCCTGGAGTTTTTGTGGCAGGCCGGGCCGGAATGGCGGCGGCATTCGCCGGTGCTGTTTCCGATCGTCGGCCGGTTGAAGGGCGACCAGTTGCGCCATCGCAGCCAGGTCTATCCGCTGACCCAGCACGGATTCGCGCGCGACAAGCTGTTTGCGTGGGCTGAGACGACCGCCCGATCTTGCACGCTGGTGCTGACCGACGATGCCGACACCCGCGCGCGCTATCCCTTCGCGTTTCGCCTGGCGGTCACCTACACGCTGCAACTCCAGCAGCTCGATATTTCCTTCGACATCACCAACACCGGCGACGAGACGCTTCCGGCCTCGGTCGGGGCGCATCCTGCCTTCAACTGGCCACTGCAACAGGGCCTCGCGAAGACCGATTACCGCCTGACCTTTTCCGCCGACGAGCCGGCGCCGATCCGCCGGTTGAAGGACGGCCTGGTGCTGGCGGCACCGCAACCCACGCCCATCGAAGGCAAAACGCTGGCGCTCTCCGAAGGGCTGTTCGACGCAGACGCCGTCATCCTCGACCGGCCGGCCAGCAGCAGCGTGCGCTATGCCGCGGCGCGCGGTCCGGCGATCGAGGTGTCGTGGCAGGGCTTCACGGAGTTGGGCATCTGGTCGAAGCCGGGCGGCGCGCCTTTCTTGTGCATCGAACCGTGGCATGGCTTGGCGAGCCCCGTCGATTTCGATGGTGAGTTCGCGGACAAGCCGGGCGTGATGCTGATCGCGCCCGGAGAGAAGCGTGTGCTGAGCTATCAGATAAAGCTGACATCCACCTGAACTGACGCTGCGCCTTCAGGTGCTTGAATTTCCTTGAAATGATCCGGAATATGTATCCACGGATATTCTGGAGCGTTCGGGAGGAGCGGCTGATGCCTGGATGCTTGAAATTCAGAGTTGTGGCAGCTGTGCTGGCTACGCTGATTGCCTTTCCGGTCGCAGCCGCCGATATCGATCGGGCCAGCCTCTATCGCGCGCAATCGGTGACCAACGGCACCGGCGAGGAAAACCGGGCCTGGGGCCTGGCGCCGTGCCTTGAAGAAGTGCTGGTCAAGGTTTCGGGCGACCCGCGGCTGATCGGCGATCCGCGCGTTGCGGAGATGAGCCGGCATGCAGCCGACTACGCCACTGAAATCGGCTATCGCGACCTGCTCAACAATCGGCCCCCACATGACGAGCAGGGCACGCACGACCGGCCGCAATACATTACCGCCGACTTCGCTCCGGACAAGATCGATGCCTTGCTGGCGTCACTCGGGCGCAAACCGTGGCCGCTGCCGCGGCCAGCAATCGTCGCACTGTTCGATATAAAGCCGATGAAAGGCGACGGCTTCACGCTGCTGCGCGACGGTGGCGGCGAGCTTGCACAGGATATGCGCGGCGCGCTGGTGGCCGCCGCGCAGCGAGCCGGGTTGCCGCTGGAGCTACCCAAACCGCAGGACGTCGTGCTTGCCGATATAGCCGAGACCTTGGGCGGCGATGTTCTGCTTTCCGGCACCTTGGCGTGGCGCCCGGAAGCGCTGGGTTGGGTCGGCGACTGGCGGCTTGCCTCCAAGGGCAAGGAATACCGCTGGCAGGTGCGCGGCGTCAGCTTCGACGACGCGTTCCGCAACGCCGTGCGCGGGACGCTGCAGATCCTGTCGGGTAACGGAGAGCCGGAGGCCGTCACGCCGTACTGATCTACGCGCTTTCCTCGGTGCGAAGGGCGGCCCATTGCGGACATGAGTTAGCCAGTGCACATTTGGCTCTTGCATTGCCTTCTGGAGGAACAATGCTGCCGAAATTCTCCTCGCGGGCAGGGTTTCTTGTCGGCCTCGGCATCACGCCCTTCGCCTTCTTCCTGGCACTCTATTCAGCCGGCTCAGGGCATGGAGACTATGTGCTGGCGCGACTTCTCTATCCGATTCCCATGCTGGCAACGCTATTGACCGACACAACCATCACCGGCCTTTCCATCGGATTGGCTGCGCTGCAGCTTCCTGCTTATGGGGCATTTGTTGCTCGGGGCGAGCGCTTCAGGTGGCTGGCCCTTGGCGTCTTCCATGGTGTCGCAATTGTAGCCGCCTTCAGCGGGGCTCTAGCGAGTTTTTCGGGATGAAATCGCCAACTTCGCGATGACCGATTATTTCGGAGAGAGCCCGTCGAGCAGGAAGCCGAGGCCTTTGCGGAAGGTGCCGTCCCAATCATCGTCCAACAGCAGGCGGGAGCGCCCGATGGTCGGGTAGGGCATGCTAAGATGCTCAAGGCGCTGCTGCGCGGCGGCCCTGTCTTCGTCAGAGACATCGAAGCTTGCCCGGGTGATGGTGGCGCCCATCACATAGTTCCAGAGCGACCATATCGCTGCGTTCAGGTCCGTGTCTGCTACGCCGGCCCTGGACAAGGTCTTGCTCATGAGTTCCAGGCGACCGAGGATGTTTTGGCCGAGCGCCCGGCGCGGCAACAGCGATGTCGACCAGGGATGGAGGAGCATGCTGGCACGCCAGTCCTGAAGCATATGAACGACTTCCGCGCGCCAGTCTTGAGGCTCGCCCGACTGCGGCGGCCCGCGATAGTCGAGCACCGCGTCGAGGGCCAGATCCAGGACATCCTCTTTGTTGTCGACGTGCCAATACAGGCTCATCGCGCCTGCGCCAAGGCGATCGGCCAGCCGGCGCATCGTCAATCCGTCGAGCCCTTCGGCGTCCAGCAGTTCGACCGCGGTCGCGACAATACGGTCCCGTGAGAGAGGCGGTTCACCGGGCGCCTCCTGCGAAGGCTGGAGCGGCTCCCTTGCCCGTTTGCTCCGGGCGCCACTGCGTTTGGCTGCCATCTGTCTTCCTCGCTCGCCGAACTTCGATTTGGCAGTCACCGTCAGGAATGTCGATGCCGCCCACTTGACTGGTACACTGTACCATACGATGACTCGTACATCGTATGAGTCATCGTATGACTGATATGGCTAAAGTTCAATCAGGCCGGTCGCGAGGATCGCTCGCAGCCCGCGGAGCCAGAGAAAATCAATGTCACGCACAATCAAGCATCTGCTTATCGGAGGACTAATCACCATGAACATATCCATGCCCGCAGCGACGACGGCGACTGAGAACAAGCTGACCATCGTCAATCCGCAGACCCTCTACGACCCGTCGCCGAACGGCTACAGCACGGCGGTGATCACGCCGCCCGGAGCCCGCATGGCCTACATTTCCGGGCAGGGCGGCCAGGACGCCACGGGAGGCTTGTCGCCCGACTTCGCTGTCCAGGTGAAGCAGGCCTATGCGAATTTGCGCGCCGCGCTCGAAGGTATCGGTGCGAAACCCGATCAGGTCGCCAAGCTCACGGTCTTCGTTGTCGATCACGACATGTCCAAGCTCGAGGTGCTGACCAGCAACGTCAAGGAGATGTTCGGCGACGCGCTGCCGGCACAGACGCTGGTTCCTGTTCCCAAGCTTGCGATCGACCCGATGCTGTTCGAGGTCGAGGCCGTCGTCGTGCTTGACTAGAGCAGGACGGCGCTCTGGCTCGATTGCTCGAATTGAAATGGGATCGAGCGCGCCGCCGAGAGCTGCGCGCTTACAATGAGACCGGGCTGACGGCTGTTGTGGCTCTGTTGCGCTTAGCCATAAAAGTCGCATAAGATAGATTATGGAACTAGTGCAGTAGACTGCAGCTGGGAATTGCTGCCGTTTTTCATAGGTTTGGCACGATCGATCCGTGTTGCCTTGAGCTGATGGCCAACGCTACGCTGCATGGATGACAACAGCAAAGCGTGACATCGTAGCGGCGATCGAAGTGTTCGTGCATGGCTTCAGCACCGACAAAAGCGGCAGCTTTCCGTACGAGGCCAGCCGCGTCGGACCGTTGTGGCTGATGCGCGATGCCGAGCGCAAGAATCCTCGCGACTGTCGCGGCGAAGAATGGGTCGTCCATGATGTCGCTGCCGAGGAAGCCGATGCGATCGTGCGGCAGCACGCGCGGTCAAGCTTTGCTGTTTCGGTCGTGATCGCCAGTGACGAACCGGATCCGCCGGTGCGAACCGCGTACAAGGCTCTCGGCTACCGGCTGCTGCGGACGGAAGGTTTCTTCGTCCAGCCATTGCGTCAGATCCCGGATCCGCCAGCCGCTATCTCGATCGAGCGTGTGCGGACAGTCGAACGGGCGGCGCAGCTGGCAAAGATCGTGCGCAGGCGGCCGATCGCGGCCGATCTGCTCGGCGACAGCGCGCCGTTCCGCCAATATGTGGCGCTCGATGGTGACGCTATCGTCGGGCGCGTGCGCAGCATAGACGCCGTCGGCGCCACCTGGTGCGCGGCCATGTATGTCGAGCCCTCGCACCGGCGCCGGGGCATTGGCCAGGCGCTGATGTCAAAAATGCTGCATGACGACCGGGCGCGCGGATCGCGGTGCTCGACGCTGTTGGCGACGCATGCCGGAGCGCTGCTTTATCCCCGCATGGGCTATGAGCGGATTGGAACGCTGCTGATATTCGGACCAAAGAGCCGAACGCCCTCATGAACGGCTATTCGCATCACGCTGATTCATAAGGAATTTCGATCACCATGCCATCATAGGCCGGCACTACGGTGTCCGGCGTCTCGGCCATCATCGTGGCATAGTCGAGCGGCACATGCATATGCGTCAGCACGGCCTGTTTCGGCGCCAGTTTTTCGATCCAGCCGAGCGCCTGGCCAAGCGACAAATGGCTGGGATGGGTGTTGTACTGCAAGGCATCGATGACCAGCATCTCCAGGCCGCGCAGCCGCTCGGCGGTAGTGTCGGGGAAGTCGCTGATATCAGGGCAATAGGCGAGCTTGCCGATGCGAAAGCCGAGCGAAATAATGTCGCCATGGATCTGCGGCAGCGGCTCAAGGGTGAGGGCACCGCCCTCGCCTTCGACCGTCACCGGTCTTGCATGATCGATGATGTGAGGCCTGACGATCGGCGGATAGGAACTGCCCAGCGGCGTCTCGAAGCAATAGCTGAAGGCCTCGCGTAGCCTAAGCATCGTCGGCTGGTCAGCGTGGACATCGATCAGATGGCGCTGTTCGAGCACGTAGCCGCGCAGATCGTCGATGCCGTGGATGTGGTCGGCGTGCGGATGCGTATAGACGACGGCGTCGATGCGCCGGACCGCCGCCATCAGCATCTGCTCACGGAAATCAGGCCCGGTGTCGATGACGACGGTGGTTTTGGATCCATTTGCCGCAATTCGCTCGACCAGTGCCGCCGAGCGTGTGCGCCGGTTCTTCGGATTGGCCGGGTCGCACTTGCCCCAGTCGCCGGTGATGCGCGGCGTGCCGGGCGACGAGCCGCATCCGAGAATGGTGAGGCGCAGCCGGTCGCTCATGCGTCAGAGGCCGGCAGGCCGCGGCATCTTGCCGAACAGCCGGAAGAAATTCGCGGTCGTCAGCGTCGCGATCTCGGCCTCGTCAACGCCGATCGTTTCGGCCAGCACCTTGGCGGTATGCTCGACGTAGGCCGGCTCGTTGCGCTTGCCGCGAAACGGCACCGGCGCGAGATAGGGCGCGTCGGTTTCGACCAGCAGCCGGTCATGCGGCACATCGGCCGCGATGGCGCGCAATTCGGCCGAGTTCTTGAAGGTCAGGATGCCCGAGAAGGATACATAACCGCCAAGCGCCACGCCCACTTCGGCCAGTCGGCGTCCGGAGGAAAAACAATGCAGGATGAAGGGGAAGGCGCCCTTCCCTGTTTCGTCCTCGAGGATGGCTGCCATGTCGTTATCGGCATCGCGCGAATGGATGACCAGCGGCAGGCCGGTTTCGCGCGCGGCTGATATGTGGGTGCGAAAGCCCTGCGCTTGCGCATCGCGCGGCGCCTTGTCGTAGAAATAGTCGAGCCCGGCCTCACCGATCGCCACCACTTTGGGATGCGCGGACAGGCGCACAAGCTCCTCGGACGTCACATCCAGCTCTTCGCCGGCATTGTGCGGATGGGTGCCGACCGAGCAGTAGACCTCTTCGAAACTCTCCGCGATCTCAAGCACTTGCTGAAACCGCTTCACACGTGTCGAGATGGTCACCATGCGGCCAATGCCGGCGGCCTTCGCGCGGGCGACGATGGCCGCCCGCTCCTCGGCGAAGTCCGGAAAATCGAGATGGCAATGGCTGTCGACGAGCATCAGGCGCTCGCCTCCGGCTTTTCGACGTAGCGCGGAAACACGCCTTCCGGTGCGGGCAATGGCGTGCCGGACACAAGGGCATAGTCGGCATGGACATGCGCAAAGTCGCGATTGTCTGCCGGCACCGCCAGCAGGTCGAGCAGCTTTGCCGCCGAACCCGGAATGTAGGGCTGGCTCAGAAGTGCCACGCGACGCACGATCTCGGCGGTCGTCCACAGCACCGTTTCCATGCGCGCCGGATCGGTCTTCTTCAGCGCCCATGGCGCCTGCGAGGCGAAGTAACGATCGGCTTCAGCGACCACGCCGAAGATCGCCGCCAGCGCCAGATGGATGCCCTGCTCCGCCATCGCCTTGCGCGCCGTTCCCAGCGCTTCCACCGCCTGGTCGAGGATCGCGCTGTCGGCTTCGGTCAGCTCGCCCCGCTGCGGCACCACGCCGCCGCAGTTCTTGGCGATCATCGACAGCGAACGCTGCGCCAGATTGCCGAGACCATTGGCGAGATCGGCATTGGTGCGGTTGACGATCGCTTCATGGCTGTAGCTGCCGTCCTGGCCGAACGGCACCTCGCGCAGGAAGAAATATCGCACCTGGTCGACACCGTAATGCTCGACCATGGTGAACGGGTCGACGACGTTGCCGACCGACTTCGACATCTTCTCGCCGCGGTTGAACAGGAAGCCGTGGCCGAAAACGCGCTTCGGCAGCGGGATGCCCGCCGACATCAGGAGGGCCGGCCAATAGATGGCGTGGAAGCGCACAATGTCCTTGCCGATGATGTGGGTATCGGCCGGCCAAAACTTCCATTTCTCATCCTTTTCATCGGGATAGCCGACGCCGGTGATGTAATTGGTCAGGGCGTCGACCCAGACATACATCACATGCTTTTCGTCGCCCGGCACCGGCACGCCCCAGTCGAAGGTGGTGCGCGAGATCGACAAATCCTTCAGCCCGGATTTGACGAAGCTCATCACCTCGTTGCGCCGCTCGGCCGGTCCGATGAAATCGGGCTGGCTTTCGTAGAGCGCAATGAGCTTGTCCTGATAGGCCGAGAGGCGGAAGAAATAGCTCTCCTCCTCGACCCATTCGACCGGCGTTCCCTGCGGCCCGTAGCGGATGTCGTCGGGGCGGACTTCGGTTTCCTCCTCGCCGTAATAGGCTTCGTCGCGCACCGAGTACCAGCCGGCATAGCCGCCCTTGTAGATGTCGCCATTGGCGTCCATCGCTTTCCAGATCGCCTGCGAGGACGCGTAATGCCGCTCTTCGGTGGTGCGGATGAAGTCGTCGTTGGAGGCGTTGAGCGCGGTTGCCATCTTGCTGAATTCAGCCGCGTTGCGGTCGGCGAGCTCACGCGCGGAAATACCTTCGCGCCTGGCCGTCTGCAGCATCTTGATGCCGTGCTCGTCAGTGCCGGTGAGGAAGAAAACTTCTCTGCCGTCGAGCCGCTGGAAGCGGGCGAGCGCGTCGGTGGCGATCAGCTCGTAGGCATGGCCGATATGCGGCTTGCCGTTCGGATAGGAAATCGCGGTCGTGATGTAGAATGTGTCGCGTGACATGAATGAACCGTCATGGATGTCCGAATTGAATGTGAGGCGGTGGATATCGCATCGAGACGGCGATTGCCATCCCGACCCGAAGCCGGATCCGGTCACATTCGCATTGCGGAATTCAGGCGGTCGATCATGGTCAAGGCGTGCTGCTTCTTGTCGAGATTGTAGGTGTCGGTCTCAGATATAGCGTTCAGCGCCTCGTGCCAAGTGTCCGACAGGGTTTTCGCCCGCTTGAGGTCGCCGGCGAGCGCTGCTTCGCTGGCGCCCGCCGAGAGCAGATCCAGCGCGCGGCGGTTGAAGATGTCGAACTGGATCGCCTGGTCGCGGCCTGCGACTGCCTCGGCAAGGCGATAGGCGCCGGCGACGTCGGTCTTGCCTGCGGTCACCAGGGCGTCGAGCGTGCTTGCAATCTCAAGCCCGCCATATTGTGTCAACAGGATCGCATTGCGGGCGCTGCCCCCTGCCCGTTCGGCCAGTGCCGCGCGCGCCGCCGGATCGGCTGGCGGCGGCGGCTCCACAGTTTCCAGAACGCTCATCAGGCTGCCGGCATCGAGTGGCGCCAACCGCACCATCTGGCAGCGCGAGCGGATCGTCGGCAACAGGCTGCCCGGCGCATGGACGATGAGGATGAACAGCGTACGGGTCGGCGGCTCCTCGAGGTTCTTCAGCAAGGCATTGGCGGCGTTGGTGTTCATGTCGTCGGCCGGATCGACGATTACCACCCGGTAGCTGCCGTCATGCGAGGTCAGCGACAAGAAGCGGTTGACCTTACGGATTTCATCGACGGTGACGACCGTCTTGAAGCTCTTGGTCTTGTCGTTCAGCGGCCGCGTCAGATGCAGCACGCCGGGATGCGCCCCGGTGGCGATCTGGCGAAACAGCGATGAGGCCGGGTCGGGAACGGCAAATATTTCCGGCGCCGTCTCGAAGGACGGATGCTTCAACAGATGATGCGCAAGGTGAAAGGCGAGCGTCGCCTTGCCGATGCCGACCGGCCCGGCAAAGATCAGAGCATGCGGCAGTTTTCCCGAGCGATAGGCGGCAGCGAGCATCGCGGCCGCCTGCTCATGGCCGACCAGGCGCAGCGTCTCGGATGGCTCCGGCACGCCGTCCAGCGTGTCGTGCTGTTCGGGAGCGATGCGTTCGAAGATCATGCGGGCGCCGCCTGTCTGTTGCGCGCGGGCGCCCTCGCCTCGAGTGCGGCGAACACGGCCGCGGTGATGACATCCTCCACCGTATCGGGAGGCGCCGACGCGTCGATGACGATGCAGCGGTCCGGCTCGGCGGCGGCAATCGCCAGGAAGGCGTCGCGGCGGTGCTGGTGGATGTCCAGCGTCTCCTTTTCGAAGCGGTCCGGGCCGTCGCCGGCGCCACGCCGCGCGGTGGCGCGCCGCAAGCCTTCGGCGGGATCGATGTCGAGGATCAGCGTCATGTCAGGCATCATGCCGTTGATGGCGACCTCTTCCAGCGCTTCCATGAAGGCCGGATCGAGGCCCCCGGTGACGCCCTGGTAGACGCGGGACGAATCCAGGAAACGGTCACACAGCACGATGGAGCCGCGCTCGACCGCCGGCCGGATGACCTGCTCGACATGATCGGAACGCGCGGCCGCGAACAGCAGCGCCTCCATCTTCGGCCCGAATGGCTCGGCGGCGCCGGAAAGCAGGACATGTCTTACCGCCTCGGCGCCGGGTGATCCCCCGGGTTCGCGGGTGACGAGAACATCATATTTCTTGGCGCGCATCTTCCTGGCCAGCCGCTCGATCTGCGTCGACTTGCCTGCGCCCTCGCCGCCTTCGAAGGTGATGAAAAATCCGCGCGCCAACCGAAAGGCCTTTGTCCTGTTTTGCGCTGACGTCATAGTCCGGACCTTATCAAAGGTCCACGATTCTAACGCTGCTTTAACGCAACCAGCCGACGGCCAGTTCCTTGGCGGCATCGAACGCGCGTTGCGGCAGCGTGCCGACGCCGACCGATTCGGCGGCGAAAAGCGGTGTCTCCTGGCTCAGCGTGTCGCCGATCCAGACGCGTAGCACACCGACTGGCTGGCCCTCCTCCACCGGCGCTGACACTGGCCCCTGATAGACGATCTTTGCGGTCAGCTTGTCGCGGTTGGCGATCGGCAGCAGCACGTTGATCGGCGCCTTTGCTTTCAGCGCCACGCCGGATTTGGCGCCGCCGAACACCTGGGCCTCGCCGACCACTTCGTTGCTGGCGAATATCTCGGTCTTCTCGAAGGACCGGACGCCCCATTCGAGCAGCTTTCGCGCTTCCTCGGCGCGCTCGCGATCGTTCGCCAATCCACTCATCGCCGCGATCACCCGTGTCCCATCGTGGCTGACCGAGCCGACAATGCCGAAACCGCCCGCCTCGCTTGCACCGACCGCCAGCCCGTCGGCGCCGATGCCCATGGCCAGCAGCGGGTTGCGGTTCCTTTGCGAGATCTTGTTCCAGGTGAAATCGGCTCGGCCATAATAGAGGTAGAGCTCGGGGTATTCGCGCCACAGATGCAGGCCAAGCTGCGCCAGTTCGCGCACTGTCGTTTGCTGTCCGTCGGCCGGCAGGCCTGTCGAATTGACGAATGTCGATTTCGCCAGCCCGATCTGGCGGGCGCGATCGTTCATTTGCGCGGCGAAATTCTCTTCGGAGCCCGCCATGCCCTCGGCCAGCACCATGCAGCCGTCATTGGCGGCCTGTATGGTGACGCCCTGGATCAGGTCCTCGACCCGGACCGCCGATTTGAGCTTGGCGAACATGGTCGACGTTCCCGACGGGGCGCCGCCCTTGCGCCAGGCATTCTCCGAGACCACGAAGGTGTCGTCGAGGGTCATGCGCTTCGACTTGATGGCGTTGAAGACCATCTCCATGGTCATCAGTTTGGCCATCGAGGCCGGCGGGATCGGTTGGTCGGCATCCTTGGAAAACAGCACCGTGCCGGTTTCGGCATCGATCATGAACGCCTGCGTGGCCTTGGTCTCAAAAAGCTGCGCGTTGGCGGGAACCAGTGCGGCGAACAAAAGGCCAAGACCCAAAAGCCCGGCAAAAGGGTGGACAAGGCGAAATCGCATGAGAGGCTCGACCGTTGGCCTGCAGGAAACGTGCCGCAAGGCTATCAGGCTTCTTCCCGGCGGATCAACCGCGCAATGGCAAAGCTTGTTGATCAGTCGCGCACAGCCAGTGCGTCCGGCGCGCCATGCGACCATGCCGCGCGCAAGAGGTCGTCGACATTGCCGTGGCCATCCGGATAGAGATTGACCGCGTACCAGTCATTGCCGTCAAGTTCGGTGCTCTGGATTTCGGTTCTGCCGAAGGGTTTGAGGGCTTCAGCCACCCGCCTCGCCTCGGCGGCGTCGTCGAAGGAGCCGGCGGCGACATAATCGGACGTTGCCGGTGCGGCCTGCGGGTTGGATTTCTTCCACGATTGCAGGATATCGGCCGGCGACATGCCCTGGTTATCGAGTGCGGCAAAGACGTCGGCGCGCTGCACGCGTTCATCCGCATAGGACAGCGAAGCCACAGCAAAAGGCGACTCGGGTCGCTGAGGCACGATCGGCCCGAATTCGGGCAGCGTGATGTCGCCGAAAGCCGGCGCCTGCACCGACATTACGGGCTGCGCCTCGGTGCCGGAATTGGTCAGCTGGCCGGGGAACGGCACGGCGGCGGCGCCGACTGGCAGGCTTGGCGAAGGTCCGTTCATGGCAACCATGACGCCGGTCGGCAAACCATCCGACGGGTCCGGTATGCGGTTGCCAGGATGGTAGGAAGCCATCAGATACTGGTCATCGTCGCCGTCGAGCGGCGCGCGGCCGACATATTCGACCTTGACCTTGGCGGTGCCGACCTTGGCGTAGTCGAGCATCTGCGCGGCACGCTCCGAGACGTCGATGATGCGGCCTTCATGGTACGGGCCGCGGTCGTTCACGCGCACGATAACCGAACTGCCGGTTTCGAGGTTGGTGACGCGGGCATAGCTCGGCAGCGGCATGGTCGGATGCGCTGCCGTCAGATGCGTCATGTCGTACACTTCGCCATTGGCGGTGAGACGGCCGTGGAAGGCGTCGCCATACCAGGAGGCGAGACCGACCTTGGCGTAGCGCTTGTCTTCCTTGGGGTAATACCACTTGCCGCGCACCTGATAGGGCTTGCCCAATTGGTCGCGGCCGCCGCCGCGCCGCATATATTGGACGCGCGGGCTGGCCTTCACGCCATACTCGGTCTCGGCAAAATATTCCTTCGAGCGAGGCTTCTTGTAGACCATCGCTTTCGACTCGGACTGCGGCGACGCGCAGGCGGCCAGCAACGCAGCCGAAAGAGCGCACAAGACCAAAGCAGGAGCGCGACGAAGACGCCGATGCGTCGTGGTCTGCATGTTTTCAGATGTCCCCTACCGTATCGACACAGGCACCGTTTTTAGAATCTCGGCGGAGCCAGAGCAGCAATGCCTGCGACGCGCCAATCCCCATCCCCTTTTTGCGCAGGAATTGTTTATCAGCGTATTAA
Organism: Mesorhizobium sp. P171375; assembly: GCF_057786075.1. Lineage (NCBI taxonomy): Bacteria > Pseudomonadati > Pseudomonadota > Alphaproteobacteria > Hyphomicrobiales > Phyllobacteriaceae > Mesorhizobium > Mesorhizobium sp. P171375. The sequence continues at coordinate 4,691,609 of NZ_JBYNWF010000001.1, read as the reverse complement.
TCGATTGTGTCCGGAACCGGGCAGGATTGTGGCAGCGGCTGCACCGCTGCCGACGTCAGGCCGTATCCGTCATTGCGGCTCGATGGAGGGGATTTCCTGCGCTGTCACATGCGACAGCCTCTGGCGCTTTACCAGGATCGGCTTCTCGTAGGTCTTTTTCATGGTTTCCCCACTGCTCCTGTATTTGGCAAGCACAGATTGGCCGGTGTTTCGCCGCATTGTCAACGTTCGGGACAGAACAAGCGGCTCACTGTCATGTTTCGGCAGATATTCGATGCCGACAATTTTGCGCTGTTGACAGGCCTTTGCAGCGCGCACTAGAGCAATGAAACGCGCATGATCTCCTTTCGCTGCTGCTTCCGGCAGCTAGGAACGGCGATCAGGACGAGCGCGCAAGTGATTGAAAAATCACGACGGAGGGATGGCCGAGCGGTTTAAGGCACCGGTCTTGAAACGTGGTGAAAGCCATCCCGACTGGTCTTTGGCGGTCCCGAATAGCGCGGAAACCCGGGCTTTTTCTTCGGCGCCTGTAACCGTCATCCTCCCTGCTCCCCACCCTTCCCTATGCGTCCGGTGCCAAGTATGGTGCCAATTCGCAGGGGTTACGGCGATTGGGTTTATTTCAGCGTCTTGGGCGATTAATTGACCGTCACTTATTAAGCGTGGCACTTGTCGTGTCAGCGGTCGGCCTTACTTTTGCAACGAACCTTTGGGCCGGCGCCACGGATGCGACTGAGGGGTGGCTAACGCGATCTTTGGCTTGGGCTGCACTGGTGATCACAGTGCTCGCGCTCGTTTATAGTGGGCTCCGCCAGGGATCCTTGGAGCGTCAAGTCACCACCCTCGAGGGTGAAAAAACCGAGATGGCAAAGATCATCTCCGGGTTCGGCAGCGACTATTTCGATATCTGGGCGAAGCGCCTGCAAGTTTTGGCTGAGGAGCTAAATTTCGACGCCAGGGATCGGATCAGTGTCTACAGGTTCGACGATGACGCATTCACAATGGTTGGGAGGTTCTCAGTTTTGCCAGACCTCAATAAGCCTGGCCGCAGCGTTTATCCCGCGAATGAAGGCGTAATCGGAGCCGCTTGGAAATCGGGCGACGGGAAATGCATCGTCACTGATCTTCCGGATCCGATCACCGACATGGATGGGTACCTGCAACATAATCTAGACCACTGGCAAATTCCCAACGAGGTGGTGCGAAACATGAACATGAAGCCTCGATCAGTGGCGGCATACTCGTTGATGGATCCCCACAAGAAGTCCCGAAATGCTATAATTGTGTTTGAGAGCACAGCAGTAGACCGATTCTCGTCGACGACGCTGGAAAGGCGGGTCAACGGCAGTTCCGGGAAGGAGATCGTTCACTTGTTGGAGATTCTGCGGGTTCGTGAACCATCCCTTGAATACGCTCGCGCGATGGGTTTTTGAGATGGCTGACCTCCGAAACGTCATGACATATCTGGTGCGGAACTATCCTCACAAGCATGAACTGTCCAAAGCTCGCCTGACCAAGATGATCTATTTGGCAGACTGGAAATCTGCACTCGAGCATCGGCACCAGATGACAGATATCGCTTGGCAATTCAATCATTTCGGGCCGTACGTTGATGACGTTCATAAAACTGCGCTGGAAGATCCAGCCTTCGCCGTGAAATCTGAATACAACATGTTTGGCAAACCCAAAGAAACTATCGTCCTAGCTGACAAGCAGGCTGACGATCGGGTTTCGAATGCCGAAGCGCAAATCCTCGATCATGTCATCGAGCAGACGAAACGATTGCACTGGGATCCGTTCATCAAACTCGTGTATTCGACTTATCCCGTGCTGACAGGTGTGCGCGGCGCAAGATTGAACTTGGTCAAATCGGCAGAAATCTACAGGGACATTGAGGGCATCCTGTAGGAAAAAGCCCGCCACCCTGCGGCAGCGGGCCAAAAATACCGCCAGGGCGGATTTCAGTTGGCAGTTGCGGACAGTCGCGCCTGTGCCCCTTCCAAGACATCGAGCGATTTGCCGGTCATCTGTCCCGCCATTCGCAACAACCTCACGACGCTGCCAACGGCTTCGTTGAACCATAGCGTCCTGACCCAGTCCTGGAATTTGCTCCATCGCCAGTTCGCAAACGTTGATGATCGCGCAGGCGTCATAGGCGCGATCAATATCATCGTGGGTGATAAGGCCACGTGCCGGTTCGAAGGCGGGCAGGTTTGTGACTTTGGATAGGCCGCTCATGACTGCGCCTCGAAATATGCCAGCGCAGCGGCTAGGAGGGGGCTGACGAGGGGGCTCGCCTCGTATAGGCCAGTCTCCTCGGCGATCAGTCTGAGCGCTTCTAGGGCGCCCCTGTGCGTCTTTGCCGGCTGCTCCCATTCCTCCAGCGCATTCATCGCTGGCACGTAGCTAATCTCGGCATAGGCGTTGGCTACATCGTCGGCCGGCGCCTTAAGGTTAAAGTCGGCCATGCCGGCGCGATAGGCCCAGATGGCGTCGAGAAGCGGGTCGTTGATGGTTTCTGGTGCGGTAGACGGAAAGGCCTCTGTAGCGGCGCCGATGGCCGGGATAGAGGCCAGGGCGGTTATCGCCTGGCGACGTGTGATCGTGGTCATTGTGGTACTTCCTCTCCAATGGTTGAGGAAGCCAGGCAACGCCTAGCGAATCGTGACGGGAATGATAAATCTGGTGTCGGTCACTTCGAGGCCCTGCAAGGCTTCCGGTGGCAAGTGCCGGTCGGACGTTTGCGCGTCCGATCGGTGCGCATAGGCTGCGCCCGTTCTTAGAAATCGTCAAGCTAATGGAAGATTCTGCAATGCCTCATCCCATCAACAACCCTGTCGGGCTGGCAGCGAGGGGTGGCCCACGCATAGTGCTGGAACGCCCAGCCCTCGCGATGCTCATCGGCGCCATCGCCGCGGAGTGGGGCGAGATCGATGCCATGCTAGGCGAAATCTTCAATTTTGTCTCGCTTTCCAAGCCTAGTCCATCTGGTGGCAGCAAAAGCGAACTGGCGGGAGTAATTTTTGATAGCCTCGTCTCGTTCCAAGTGCGCACGGAGGTGATCGCCAGTGTGATGCGGCTGCGGATGCAAAAGGACATTCAAGACGAATTTAGCGGCCTCGTGAAGAAAATACGCTCGCGAACCAAGGCCCGGAACACCTTGGTCCACTCAGCATGGCAAGTTTGCGATGCTTACCCCAAGGATCTAATCAGGATCGTTGATGGCGCTTGGATACGCTACACAGAATCCAATCTGAAGCATGACCTTGATGTCTCAGTCGCGCTTCGCAATGAAGTGAACGATTTTACGATCAAGGTTGCGTTTGCGCCGAAGGTGGCTATCGATTGATCAAAGCTGCCGCCCTTGCCATGCGAGCCGGCGGCGCAGCCGCGGGAGCCGTCTCCCCGACTGCGCCGAGGTCGTGAAAGCCGACGCAACGCATCTGCCGGTTCTGTCGACACGAGTTTTGAGAAAGGAGACGTTGCCATGGCGGAGCGCAGTGGTAAGACCGCATATCCAAAAATTGGGGTCTGGTTCGACATCGACGCCGGCGACATCCACCTGAGCATCGAGGGCCAGGGGCTTTCGACCGTGAACGGAAATGCAGCCAGCGCGAGAGGCAACCCGCACCTGTTCAAGAAGCTGGCAAAGGTTCTTCGCGATAGCGGAAAGCCACACCCGACAATCACCGAATAGTTATTTGCGCCCTTGCGGGCGCGAAGCTTGCGCGCGATGCTGCCCTGGGGAATGGGAGGGGACCGATGGCGATCCGATATCGTGCTACCACAACGAGCCGGCTTAACACGGATGGCGTATGGGGTGCCTGGATGTTGATCCTGTCTCCGTTGGTGCAGGCGATCAGCTGGTATTACTATTTTGCGAAGCCAGACTATGGGTGGCTCGGCCTCATTGCCATCACCTGCGTTACGTTGCCTTGCGGCTTTGTGCTGCTGCTGATTGGCCGCGACTATGACAGCATCGTCGACGAGACGAACTGAGTATGGGCGAAAGGGCAAGGATTGCAGCCGTCGCTGTCGTCGTGATCGCCTATGTTTGAATCTTCAAGGGCCCTGACGACGGCGGTTCCGCGGACAGCATTGCTGCTTCGGGCGTCAATGCTGCGGTCTACGAAGGCTGCGCCAAGATCAACGCGAAAGCCGTGCTTGCTTCATGGGATAACACGATAGACAGCATTAGGCGCAGCGATGCTACCGGTTTCAGCGGACCTGGGATATTCGTCCACGTCTCGACCGAAAGGTGGGGGGCCGCGGGTCGCGACGGGCAAATGAGCATCGCGATCGCTGCGTATTGCGATGCCGCCGACGCGCATGGCAAGGGCGTAGCCATCATAAAGGGAAGCCTTGACGAGAACCTCGGTGGCGTCGTTGACGGCAACTACATGAACCACTGAGAACGGCGGCGGCGCCGGCGTGAGGCTGAGGAAATGATAGCGATATTACTGGAGAACGTTGCGAATTTAGGGACAGCCGTCCTCGGTGCACTCGCAGCCTATTTTTGGTGGAAGGTGGCCGTCGAGAATATTCCGGCCTCGAAGGGTCTCACAGCGGATATGACCAATTTCGATTGGCTTACAACGCCGCTGGCCGCGCAGGCCAGGAATAACAAATTTGGCGCTGCATTTGCAGCCCTTGGAGCAGCCCTACAGGTCGTCGTCGCCTTGCTCAAATTGACGTAGCCTTTTCGCCCGCTCCTATTCGCTGAAATCGTCAAGCGCTCCCGAAAGGGAGCCGGCTTGCGCGGGTGAAAGGCTTGCCCGATGTTGGCAACAACCGGGGTATGATCGAAATGCAATATGACAAATTGGAAGTCCTGACGCCTAGCCAGAAACGGCTGCGCAAAGCGGCCTTTTTGGTTCCTGGCACGCTGGTTGTAGGCGGCGCGATTGTCTCAAAGGTTCTGTTGGGGATTGGGATCGAGAGGGTGCCGTTCGGCGTTCTTATGGCGGCAGTAGCGCTGGTGCTGATCGGGGTGCTTGCCAGCTTCATCACGCTCTGCGTCATGGCCTACTGGCTCCGCGAACATCGCCGCTGGCTCTACGGCCTATATGAGGTCATCTTTGCCATCGGACTGGTCGTCATCGCCTCCTACAACTCGATAGGCTCGGCGCCCGGTACGCCGCCAGGCTGGTCGTTCCCTCTGCTGTCTACGTTAGCCCAATATGCTGCGGGCTTATACGTCATGGTGCGCGGGTTCGATAACATTGGCCAGGGCGTCAAGGATGATCCGGTCTGGGGCCGCCGATGGCGATGGTTCAGCCTCCATCAGATCGATCAGCCTAAGAAACAGGCTGACGATGACGAATGACCAGCCGCAACGCCTTGCGGGGGCGAAGCTTGCGCGCTCAAACTAGAGTCGGGCTGAGTGTGAGGCTAAGGAAATGATCAGGGTAGGATTGGCGGTGCTCTTAGTCTTAGGGCCGATAACTGCGGCCAGCGCCGGCGAAAAGGCAGAATGGCAACCGGTTCCGGGACTGACGTCGGCGAGCCTCGCGCAAGCTGGATGGAAACAGACCGGGGCAGCGGGCTTATCGTGGCCTGACGGTAGGCAGGCGGTCATCTCATTCTGGGAAAGCGAAGGCAACCAGCAGCGCGTCACATTTCGGTGCGCGGCGTATTTTGACAGCGCGCTCTCCCAAACGGGCGACTTATGCTCCCAAGCCGTACCCAAGATGTAGTAGCTTGGTAGTCTCACTCTACATCGCCGCCATCACCGCTCCATGCTCGCCAGCGCGATCTGGCGCTATCGGCAGCGCGACATGATCGGCATGGCCGCCTGCCTGCTGCTGGCCGGCATGGGCGCCTACCTGCTGTTCTTTGGCTTGCCGTAGCCGGCCGGGCTGGTGTCCGGCGTATAGATCAGGCCGACTTTCTTGCTGCCGCATTTGGCACAGCGCATCTTCGGAATGAGGTCATCCGCCATTGCCGGCGCATCCGGGCCGAGCTTCGCCTGCAGGGATTCAAGGTCGATAGGCTGGTTATGGAAGCACAGGCTGGCATGGCAGTACGCATGCAGCTTCATCTTCTCATCAATGAGACCTTGGATCGTCCACTTTGCCATGGCGTCGATATAGCGCCGCTGCGGTCAGTCCGCCACGCCGGCATCACGGTGCAAGATTGCGTTGAGGATTGCCTCGTAAACGCTGCCGGTGTCTTCCTCGATCTCGACGCTGCTGATTCCTAACGACTTGGCATCTTCGAATAGCTTTTGGGTCAGTTCGGCAGCTGAGATGACGTCGGCAGTGGCGGGAACGTTGGCGCCAATCCATTTGTCCAAAAAATCTGTGCCGCGTTTGCTCATGGCCCGCCTCTAGGTTCCTTCGTCGACAATGCCCTTCACCGATGCATGTCGCAGTTTCGCCTCGCCCCGTAGATGCTTCACTCTCGCCCTGACACCGGGCTTAAGCCACTCGACGCCGGTCATCGACTTGGGAACACCCACCGGCGCCTCTCGCGCGGCCTGTACCCTTTTCCAAAGCCGTTCGCGGACATCGTTCGGCAACGTGATGAACGCCGACCCAGCATACTTGCCGCCTTGCCCCATCAAGGCCATGGCGGGCTTGCCCGGCTCACGCTTGACGCCAAGCAGGTCGAGTTCGCTGAATTCGTAGCATTTGATCTTCAGCCAGGCGTCGGACTCGCCGCTCCTGTAGGGCGCGCCGCGGCGCTTCGACACCATGCCTTCGAGGCCCAGCTTCTCAACGCCTTGGAAGAATGCAGCGCCGCCGCCGTCAACATGCTCGCTGAATTGGATGATCCCGTCTGCCGGCTTGACCAGATCCCAAAGCATCGCCCGCCGCTCAACGATCGGCAGCGCCCTAAGGTCTTTACCGTCGAGGTGCAGGAGGTCAAAGGCTACGAATGCCAACCGTTCGGCATTCCAGGCCATTGCCGACCGCAGCGCACGGAAATCCGGGGCGCCGTTTGGTGTCGGTGCAATGACCTCGCCATCAATGATAGCCGACCGTGCACCAAGCGCTTCAGCGGCCGTCACGATCGGCCAATAGCGCGACGTCCAGTCAATCCCGGTCTTCGTGTAGGCCCGCGCGCCGTCCCAGTCGATGATGACCTGCGTCCGATACCCGTCGTACTTGATTTCGTGGATCCAATCATCGCTTTCGGGCGGCGTCTCGACCAGGCGCGGCAATTGCGGCGGGACGAATTTCAGCCTCCCAAGGCTGGGACTTCTACGCATGCACACACACTCCAGCGACGGGATTCAATTAGCATGCGCTTAAATAGTTCCGGAACATTTTAGACGAATTGGACGATAGATCGCTAAGCCGCCCCGCCAGCGCGCGTTCTTGCCGGCCGCTCTCCCTATACCGCCTACGCTTGCTGCGTGTCCTGGCGCCCACCTGTGGCTCTCGTCATGATGGTCCCGGCAACGCGGCAGTGTCGGCTGTGAAGGTACTCTCGTTACTATGGCGCCAAAGAAGGTTGACGATCTTCTGACTTTGGCTGATCTTCGCTGAGGGGGAGATTACTAGATGGCGATTCCGGCAGTAAGAGATGTTCGGACTAGGCGTGAAGCGCCAAAGCCCGACAACGATCCAATTGCGGGTGAAGTGCCCCTCACCAATGAGGAGCGACGTACCGATGAGCTTGTTATCGCATTAGTCGGGCCGGTTGGCTCAGGAGTCACGACGACTGCCATCGCTCTCGCCGAAATTCTCGAAGGGGAGTTCGGCTACACTGTCGAGACCATAAAGGTCAGCGAAATAATCAACGACAAAGCCGGCTTGGTGCATCAGGAGCGGGTAGACGCAGCCGACGACCACCGTATCTCAAAATTGCAGACAGCGGGTAGCGCGTTGCGCGGCCGCTTCGGCGAGGACGTTCTCGCAAACTTCTGCATCGAAAAGATCCATGCAAGCCGCGAGGAAGGCGAGGTCGACAAGGTTCGTCGTTATTGCACCATCATAGACTCGCTGAAGAACCCGAGAGAGGTGGAACGGCTGCGCACCGTTTATGGCGACCTATTTTGGCTATTGGGCGTGTTTGCACCGGAAGATGTACGAGTATCCAGGCTGAAGGCGGCTGGCCCGAATAACGCCTACATCCAACAGATCAGCGATCAAGACTACGACGAAGGGACTGATCACGGGCAATCCGTCAAAGACACAATGAGTGTCGCCGACACCTTTATTAGAAACGACGCTTCGAACACCGTTCAACTCAACTCGGTGCTTCAGTCCTTTCTGGATCGCATCTTTGAGGTGGGCGTCAGCACGCCCAAGACCGACGAGACTGCAATGTTCGCAGCGTCGAGTGTCGCTATGGAATCAGCCTGTTTGTCACGCCAGGTAGGCGCCGTCATTCAGACCGCGCGCGGAGAGCTGATAGGCCGGGGCGCGAATGATGTCCCCATGTTCGACGGCGGCCTTTATTCGTCCAATCTGCCTCTGGCTGACGACCATCGCTGCTATAATTGGAAAGGAAAGATCTGCCACAACGATGCGGAAAAGAACGCGATCTTTGCACAGATCGCGAAGTTCGCTCGGGAAAGCTTCAAGGAAAGCAGCCAAGCGGAAGTGGACGACTTCCTGAAAAAAGTCAGAAAATCGCGGGTCAAGGGACTAATCGAGTTTTCTCGAGCTGTGCATGCTGAGATGGCGGCTATCGTGTCAGCAGCGCGAGACGGGCTCGGTCCCGTTCGAGGCGCTACGCTCTTCACCACGACATTTCCGTGCCATAACTGTGCGCGTCACATTGTTGCCGCCGGCATTAAGAAGGTCATCTATATCGAGCCTTATCCCAAAAGCTTGGCCCTCACTCTTCATAACGATGCCATATCGACGAACGAGAATGACGAAGGCAGGAAGGTCGTGTTCTTGCAATACCAGGGTGCTGCGCCGCGTAGCTTTTCGAGGATTTTTAAGCCGAATCCGATTAGGAAACATGAAGGCAATTTCGTCGTACAATCCCGGAAGACGGCAATGCCGTTTTCTGCTCCGCCGGTTGACTCTTTGGTCACCCGGGAGGAGTTCGAACTTGCGCGATTGCTAAAGGAGATGGAGATAGCTGATGGCCAAGAAGCCTAGCGGCACACAGATCGAAATGCTCCTCCCTATTGCGGGTAAGCGCATGATCGCCGCTATTGCGCAGGCAAAGAAGGAGCCGAGGGCAATAACCTATCAAAAAGTCGTCGAGTCCCTCCGGAAAAAGGGGTTGACCAAAGCCGTCGGCAGCAAGTAGCTAATCGAGCCCACCGCCAGCCCGCGCGCTAGTTGCCGCCTATGCCGCCCTCGCCTCGATCGCCTTCTGGTCGGCTTCTGTTGCCAGCGCCATGCATTGCGAAGCCATGTGCCGGGAAAGCCCTTGCTGCCTGCCCAGCCATGGCCCGAAGTGACCGTGCGGCAATGACGCCTTGTGGTGCAGCAGCCAGCGGCCGATTGCGAGCTTCTGCTCGACGGACAGATGGCCGGGGGGGATGACGCGCGTCTCGGCCGGCTCGGGATCTGCCAGCGGCACGACATTGCTCGGCGACATCAACGCCAGGTAGGCCTTGTGGACCTCATGCTGTTTGTCGGCCGGAAGCTTGTTGAACTGGCGCACTGTCATCCCGCAGCCGATCGCCAGCACCGCGGTATGTCTCTGATCGCCACGAAGGCGCCGCAGCCGCTGGCTCTGCCATTGATTTGGCAGCCGATAGGTGCCAACGCCCTCGATCTCGATTTCGGTGAAGGGAGTTCGAGCAAGCATCCCGCGCCTCGATGTCCTGAATTCGCGGATAATTGCATGATTTCCGATATTCGCGCAACGATCGCGCACGGTTCACTTAAGGCAGGACGACACCTGTCGTAACCTGGTGGACGATCAAGATCAAAACCGTCAACATCCCGGCGCCGAAGATGCCAAGGAAGGTCGCCAGAAACACCCTCTCGACGTTTTCGGACCGGTTGTGTTTTTCAATGCTTCCAAACAATGGCTCTGAGACAGCTTGGTGGTCCATTGCGTTATGACGACCGCAACGCGGACACTTAGGAGTGGCCGAGCCTACTACCTGCGTGCATTGCGCACAGTTGATCAACACGGCTCTTTGCCCCCCGGCAAAAACGAGCGCGGGCTTTTTCCCGGCATTGCGGGCATTTTTAGCACAGGCGCGTATATTTCATATTGGTTTGGCTCAGGCTGGTTAACCGGGCTCGCGTTTCGTGGGCTCGCCATGGGCCTTGGCGTCGGCATCGGGATGGCAATCGCCGGCTAGACCACTGCAACTCGGTCGTCCCAGTTATCGTAGGTGTCACGCCTCCAGCGCGGCTGTTTGCCGACCGCACGAGCGGCGCGTGGAAACCTAGAGAGGTCGGGGCGATCTTGCTGGGCGAAAAGGCCTTAGCAAGCGCAGCGATCTCGGCCGCGTCCAATTTCCTGTTGAACCATAGCCCGAGTTCGGCCAGGTCGCCGACATAGCTGGGCCAGAATGTTGGAGCACTCCCGAGGAACAGTTCACCCGTGAAGTTAATCGGCCATGCCGCCGACGAATTGGCGGTCGCCTCCTGCCTGCCGTCGATGAACAGCGTGTTTGACCCGCCATTTTGAGTATCGAAATTGAGCGCGACGTGATGCCAATTGCCGTCATTGACCGTGGTCGTACTCGAAACAAGCATTCTAGGCGTCGAGCTATCGTACCCTTGAGCCAGTATTTTGCCGGCCGTGTTGTTGAGAACGAAACCGGAGCCGTGCCGGCTTGTGGCGCGCGCCCACAGCGCTGCGGGAAGCGCGTTTGCCGTTGCCTGGGTCGTCTTCATCCAAAATGCGAAACAGCCCGTCACCCAGGAGGACCCTCCGTTCCCGTAGTCGATGAGGTCCGTGCCGCCCGCGAAATTGATCGCCATTGCTATTGCTCCTCGTCGACTAGCGGCACGGGGCGAGGCACCGGGCCCGGTTCATGCGGCCCGCGACCGGGCTCGAGCAGCGAGCCGTAATGCGTCGGCGATCGCCAGTACTGGCTGTCCAAGCTGCCGACGCAGGCAGTGATGTAGGCCATGTCGAATAGCGGTCTCGACCTCCTGTCCTCGGCGGCAAGCTGATGCCGTGCCCTCAGTTTTGCCGCGGCAAGCAACCGCGCTTCCGGGCTCCATGTCGGATCCGCGCAAATCTCGACCAGCAAGGTGATGTCATGAAGGTCGAGCACGGTGTCGAGTTCGCGCCTCACGAGTACAAGCCTCGCCTCATCCTGATGGTCGTGCAGGCCGATGCCGCGGTACTCCCCCACTGTCGGAATACGGCCCTGACCTCTCATCGCCGCCCGCCCTTCAGCAACGTCAGAGCCCGTTCGCTGATGCGATCATGCTCTGCCCCCTCGCTGTTATCTTTCTTCCGTCCGCCCTGCGCCAAAAGCACCCTGGCAGCCGCCAACCGTGCCGACGCCGGCGCTGACCGGTCGGCCGCAATCTGCTTCAGAACGGTCAATGGGTCGACAGCATCGATGTCGACGCCCCGAAGCGCCTTTGCCGTTGCCGTGGCCCGGGTTGGGCGGCCTCTTTTGGCCATGAAATTCCACCCTTTCTGAATTTCTAGAGATTCACCCGGCGCGCGCACCTGGAGTCTCCGTGACCCCGAGGCGGTCCCAGAGGTAAACCGCAACTCAGAAGTGCGACCCCCGCCCCGGGGTTGTATTGAGGTTGCAAGGTGGCCGTCGGCATTGTCGATGCGTGCGGGGTGGAAGGCATCGGCATCTCACTGAACGAGATGTGTTGGTGCGGTCGGCGCAAGGATGAAGCGCCGGATATGGCGATAGGATTTCACCCGCCACGGCTCGAGTTGCTCGATGCGGTAGGTCTTGAGGGCCGCATTGATCTCATCGATCGTCCTGCCTTTGGCGAGGAGTTCGGCCGCATATTGATTTGCTGCCTCGAAGCCGGCGGCAAGAAGCCGCTCGTTGGCTTCGGCGAGCATCCGCTCTTGTTCGGGTGTCATCGGATCATCCTCCGTCATCTCACACGCGCCATCGCTTCTCGAAGCGGTCGCATGAAATTCCTCATCAACGGACTGACCGTGAAGATTTGCGGCGTCTTGAGGTGGCCGCTTCGATGGTAGGAATCGCCGACGCTTGCCCCCAGTGCGAACAGCGTGTCGAGTTCGGCAACCTTGCGCTTCAGGACCTCAGCGAACTCTTCCACGGCATCGGCCATCTCAGTTTGCACGGCCGTCCTGCGATCCGCGCGCAAGCGGCTCAAAGCCTCCTGCGCTTTAGCTTCGAGACGGGAAAAACGTTCCACTTCGACACCCAACGCCCTCACTTCCGCTGCCGAAACCTTGCTTGGCCGGCCGATATCTTTGGCGTATGCGACCTCCTGCTCGGCCGCCTTCAGTCGGGCGGATGCGCTCGCCAGGTCGGCGGCTGCCTTCTGCTGGCTCACCTCTGCTTCAAGCAGTCCCGCGGTCGGCTCCGGAATCTGCAATGCTTGCCGGAAATGAGCGACGTCGGGGAACTCGGTTTTCGTGAGCATCGTCCTCAGCCCTTTCAGCGTTTTTGCGATCATCCGAACTCGCCCTTCTTGACGCAAAGTTGCCAGTCGTCCGAGGACGATCCGTCTGGAACGATGCCCTCTTCAACGCTTCGGAGGGCACACCAAAGCGAGCCGCCATGGATGACCAGGCTGCCCTTTCTGTAAGGCAAGCTCCTCTGGAAGACGCCACGGAAGACCGTCGCGTTCTGCTCGAGATCGGTCATCCGCTTGTCGAGCAGCCTCGCTATCGCTCGCAATTGGACGACGCAGGACATCGAAGCGGCATCGGTGACCGCCTGCTCTTGGTGTGTCACCAAAGCCGTCGGCGCGAGGCCGATCTCGCTCATCATCTTGGCAACGACGTCGGCATAGTGGTCGAACAGATCAGAGTGACTATCGAGCACTTGGTCGACGTTGAGGCCCGACAGGCGCGGCTCTGGAAGATTGCGAATCTCCCACGCCGGGGCCGCGTGGTGCTGCTGCGGCTTTGCGGTCGCCGCGGTCTTTGTCTGTTCGGCTGTGGCTTCGTTGGCCAAATCAATCAGACCGGCCTTGACCTCAACTTCACGCTCTACGAGTTGCCGGCGCTCCGTGGCAAGCTTGCTTTTGGCAGCGTTCGCCGAGTTGACGAAATCCAAGTCCTTGAAGCGGTAGTATTCGTCGGATTTGATCCCCTTCAGAGCCAGGTCGATCTCGCGCACGCGGGCGCGGATGCGCTGAATTTCGATATCCGTCGAGACGACGATCGGTGAAAACGTCGCCGGGGGTCCAGCTGGCAAGCCCTTGATGCTCTCGATCAGCGCATGTGGGTTGGATGGGATCGAGACCATGCTCAACTCCAGCCAAGACCATGTCTTGAACCTGATTCCTCCGCCGGGAATATGTTCGGCCTCTATGCCGCGAAAGCCGATAGAGACGGTCTTTCGTAGGCCGCTTTTGATCAGATCCCAGGCATAATTCACGAGATCCTGCGCCGCGCCGGGCTGCTCGATCTTGGTGATCCGAGCTTTGAAACGAATTCCTTTTGCGGTTGCGTTGGCCTCGAACACCTCACCGACGGCCTGATCGGTCCGATGGTCTAGCAACAGCGGTATCGGCAGCTGCCAGGTTGCACCCAACGGCTCGACGATATCGCCCTGCCGATCGGTCACCGGGGTGCTTGCCGTGCCCTCGATGATGCGCTGTTCCGTGTCGAGGAACTTGACGCGAACGAACTTCGCCGTCGCCGCCGTGGTCCAAGTCAAAGCCTGTTCGTCAGTCGTCATGCTTCCTTGGTAGCACCGAGCAGGAGGGCTCGGCGTTGCGCCGCAACAGTTTCGTATGCGGTAGGTGAGGAAGCTTCGGCGATGTAGCTTTCGAGCGCCGCCCCGATGGCCTTGCGGTCATCAGCATCTTTCGAAGCGAGGAAGCCGGCAGCGACGAGGAGAGCCGGCACCCTGACATCGTCGATGTCGATCGACACCGGGATGACGCCTTTATGCCGCCGCTGGCGCGTTTTCCGCATCCGCTCGGCCGCGCTCATGACCGGCACCGCCCCGCCGGGGTTGCGTCGGAACCAACGAGCAGCGCAGATGTTTCCCTCTCATGCTGGTTGGAGATTTCGACACCGCGCCGCTCAGGCACACCAAGTTGTTTCGCGATGCCAAGATCGCGATGCTGACGCACCGAGTGCTGTTCCACATGGATATGACCGCGGCTGCGGCGGACAAGGTCGAGGAAGCGCTGGCGGATTTGCTCCATGCGGCTACGGACAAGCGACACTAGGCACGACGGGCTGTGATGGAGCACCTCAAATCGATACTCACTCCTTCCAACCTGGCTTGTGCGAAAGTCGGTCGACGACGTGGACGTGCGCCAGGTTGAGCAGCCGCCACTTCGCGACCTGATCGGCGCGGCGCCTCCGGTGCGCTACCGCGGGCCCGTAAGGTCGGAATCCAACGATAGGCTCACCGACCCTCAGATGTAGCGACGTCATGCTGCCCGGTCCTTCAACTTTAGAACCTGGGACCTCAGCAGTTTTCCGCGCATTGCCAGATGGGCTGCGCCTTCGATCTTTTCGGCAGGAACGCCTTCGCGCTCGAGCCATGCCCTAGCGTCGTCGACAGAGGCCGGGGGGTCGAGCGGAAGCTCATCGGTGAAGGTCTCTCGCGCGGGCGCAGGCACTAGTCCTTCCCCGTCAGAGCCTCTTTGAAAGTCCTGTTCCTGTTCCTGCTCCTGCTCCTGTATAGGCAAAGTCTTCGACACACCTTTGCGGAAGCCTTCCGGTAAGGCTTTGCCGAAGCCTTTCGACATGCCTTCCGCAAAGGCTTTACCTATTTGAATTACCTCGTTTTTCAGGTCGCACTCGGGGAGCATATCGAGGCTGGACTCCCATGCACGAACGACGTTCGGCGAGACCGGCGGGTTGTACTTGATGAAGTTGGGCAAGGCGATCAGGTGAACTCTTTCGTCATGCTTTGCCATACCCTTCCCGCATATCTTCGCGAATGCTTCCCGGAAGTCTTCCACCTTCCATCCGAGTTCCTCCGCAAGACCAGATGGAGTTGCCCGCATGGCCCCCAACGGTGTCATGCCTGGATGGGTCAGCAACATGAAAAACGCCAGCTTGCCCTTATCGTCTAGAGACTGGAATTTCGCGTCGTTCCAGATCCGCACGTCGATCTTGCGATATCGGCTCATCCGGCCCTCGCTTTGATCAGATGGCTTTGCCGGATCGCCTCACAAGTTTCGACCGGGGTTAGATTGAACATTTCCCGCATGGCAGGCACGAGCGGCGCCGGTCGCTGGCGTGGTGGCGTGGTGGCGAGCCACTGGGCAGCTTGGTCGATCGCGGCCGAATGCGAATGTTCTGGAGGGGTCAAAGCAGCGCTCATAACGATTCCCCCAATTCTTTGAGAACGTCGATGCCGAGTGGATCGCCACAGATGGCCTTGTGACGAGCGGCCTCGATCAATGGAGTATCAGCCGGCATTCCCTCAAACAGAGGCAGGTAGCGTGTGGAAATCAGATCGGTCTCGGCCTGGTAGTCCTTGGCGCGATCCTCCATGATCCCGGCCGCATCTTCCATCGCCCTGCCGAGGTCGTCGCCATTTGCGTGCGGCGCGATCTTGGCCAGGTACCGCATAAGTGGTTCTACACCCTTGCCTCTCAGAGGCTGCGGAGTGTTGAGGATGCCGTCGACCAGCATCCTATGTTGCTGGCCCTTGTTCATGCCGCGGCCTCCCCGCTCAACATCTTTTCAAGCGCAGCCTTTGGGACGAGCAGCCGCTTGCCGATCTTGATGCTCGGGATCTCGCCGCGGTGCGCCGCTTCATAGGCTTGGTTGCGGCCGATCCCCAGCCGACGGGCGGCCTCAATGATGGTGATGGTGCCGCGTGTCTGTTGTTCCTCGTTCATGCGCAGGGCCTCCTTTTCTGTGCCCGTGCAGAAAATATTAACCTTGCGACTCCTTTACAAGCCTTTTCTGTACCCATATAGAAAATAGGTACAGTAAAGGACGAGCGAGTATGACAACCGAGAAAAAGCGTGGACGTCCCACAAAAGCGCCGACGCCAGGCGAGCGGGTTTCGCTCGGTCTCCGCGTAACTGCCGACATGAAAGAGCGCCTTGATCGTGCTGCCGCCGAAAATGGCCGGTCTCAGAGTCAAGAAGCCGAATATCGCCTTGAGCGGTCATTCAGCGATGAGCGCCTATTCACAAGCCCCGAAATGCGTTTCTGGGCGATCATGAAAGCCGGCCGGTTTGCTCAGGAAGGCCAATTTTGTGCCGCGCAAAAAGGACACGCCGAATGGTCCGACAAGGAATGGATGGCCGATCCAGACTGTCGGCTGAAAGGAACCTTCGATGTTGTCGACAGTCTCATCAAAGACGTGGCCAGCATGCCGGGATCCAGCATTGATGACATGGCCCAATACATAGAATCGCTGAAAGCCCGGTTCATCAACCACCTGGCCAGCGCCGGGAGGATCGAGATCAAGGCCAAGTTCGGGGAGGACGACGACAATGCGCGGTAACATCACGCGGCGTGGGAAAGCCTCGTGGCGCCTGAAGTTCGATCTCGGAACTGATCCGGTCACCGGGAAGCGGCTGACGCAGTTCGCGACCGTTCGTGGCACGAAGAAAGAGGCCGAGGCGGAGCTTTCCAAGCGCCTCACTCAGATTGATGAAGGCACGTTCGTAGAGCGGTCAATGTCCACGGTTGCCGAATATGCGCGGCACTGGTTGAAGGCGATCGCCCCGTCCAAGACGTCAGCGAAGACGCTGGAGCGCTATGGCGAGATTGTCGAGCAGCACATTATCCCGCAGATCGGCGCCGTTGGTCTGCAGAAACTCGACGGCACGCGGATTGATCAGTTCTATGAGCATCTGCGCACTGCCGGCCGGCGCGATGGCAAGGGTGGCTTGGCCCCGCAAACCATCCAGCATGTTCATCGGCTGCTTTCCCAGATCCTTTCATCGGCAGTGAAGGCGAGGAAGCTGCGCCAATCGCCCATGGAAGCCGTCCAGACAACGCCCAAGGTGCGCCGCGAGGAAATCCAGGTGCTGGACGATGCCGAGTTGAAGGCCCTCCTGGCCCACCTCAAAGGCCGATCGATCTACATGCCGGTTCTGATGGCTGCGTCAACCGGAATGCGCCGTGGCGAAGTGCTGGCGTTGCGGTGGAAGGATATCGATCTCGATCGCGCCACGCTGCAGGTTGTTCAAGTGGTCGAGGAGACCAAGGCCGGCCTTGCCATCAAGGAGCCAAAGACCGACCGCAGTCGCCGCACAATCGCCCTGCCCGCGCGACTGGTGGTCGAGCTCC
The DNA here is from genome assembly GCF_057786075.1 of Mesorhizobium sp. P171375. Classification (NCBI taxonomy): domain Bacteria; kingdom Pseudomonadati; phylum Pseudomonadota; class Alphaproteobacteria; order Hyphomicrobiales; family Phyllobacteriaceae; genus Mesorhizobium; species Mesorhizobium sp. P171375. The sequence goes on along the minus strand of NZ_JBYNWF010000001.1, from coordinate 4,674,332 downwards.
GTCGCCATCGCAAGGAACTGGCAGAACATCGCTTGAAGCTTGGCATGGGCAAGGATGAGAAGGATCTGGCTTTCCCGACATGGGACGGCCGCATTCGGACCCCTCGCCCATTCTCGAAAGAGTTCGCTCGAGAAGCGGAAACCGCAGGCGTTCCACAGGTGACGTTCCATGGCCTTCGGCATACCCACATCACGCACCTGTTGCGCAGCGGTGTTCCTGTGCATGTCGTCTCAGCACGCGCTGGCCATGCGAACCCGTCGGTCACGCTGAACATTTATGCGCACTTGCTGCCAGGACAGCAGGAAGGCGCCGCCGCGGTGGTTGACGCGGCCCTCAATGCCGCTTTACAGGAATGAAGCGCGAACCGGTCGGGAACGCCTTCGGTGCCAATCCGGTGCCAGCCGCTCAAAATCGACCGACAGCGATGATCCTAAGTGATTGAAAAATCACGACGGAGGGATGGCCGAGCGGTTTAAGGCACCGGTCTTGAAAACCGGCGTGGGTGCAAGCCCACCGTGGGTTCGAATCCCACTCCCTCCGCCAACCACCTTGCCGGCGAGAGCTTCGAGCGGCGCCTATCGAGAAAGTTCACGCTGACAACTTCCAAGGAGGCAAACCATGTGGATGCCACTCCGGATCAAAGAGGCAGTGGAAATCGCCCGAAGCCGGCGCGCTATCAGGCGCATCGACCGCGCTTACGATGTCGAATTGGCAAAGGCCAAAACGGCCAACGACCGCGAGAATGCTGAAAACGGTCGTCACTGGGAAACGTCGTTACACGTTGACGCGATCGAGGCGATCAAGACGCGGAGGCTCCTGCGCAAAGCGAATAGCCTTGACGTTCCTTATGAATACCCGAGCGAGACCAGCTCCATTTGGGAACGGTCGCGCCAGCTGCACACCTGGCACCTGACGACGATCGGTTATTCCGAAGTTCGAAAAGCGATCCGGCTGGAGCGCAGAGACCGGCGTGAATCCGCCATTACGTGGGCTGGCGTGATCATCGGGATCATCGGCTCGCTTACCGGACTGCTGTCTGTCTGGCTGTCTGTGCGAGGGCCGTAACGCGATGCTGTTTTGTCTTGGTTCTCGCAGCTCCATCCGGAAGATTACGTCTTCAACGTCGCACCGTTGCGCGCTGTTTTCGGTTTCAATTGCCAGGTTGGCTGGACGCGGTCGGAATGTGGAAAGGCGTCCGATCGGCTTGTTTAAACGCCCGCAGGGTACGCACGTTGGAAGGCGCAGAAATAGCCGATGACCGGAACCTTGCTCGACCGACAGGCCCACTGGAACAATGCCTACACAACCAAGGGTGAATCAGGTGTCAGGCGCCAATGCGGCTATGAAACCACGACGTAAAAGCTGCGACATCACATGATGTTCGCCGGCCGCGCCTAGTAGGCTCGATGCTGAAACCATCCGTCAAATCCGGGCGATGGCAATTAGGGCTGGCAAGCAGCTATTTCGTATCATCTAGCTGGATCGCTTGGGTTGATGGAATTAGGCTGACCTTTGCAAGCCCGTCCTTATCGAAACCCACAAAACCAAGCGTCGGTCCACAATCCTTCAACTCCATTGCACTATCGACTGTCGCGGCCAGTTTCTTAGGATCGGGCGTGGCAGACGCCAACACCATCTCTCCAGGCTTTTGAAAAAAGGTCGTCCCAATCGGACCGTCATCCTTAACTGCTTGCGCATATAGCGCGACATCCCAGCCTTTTTGTACAGTGTCGCAGCTAGCAATGAGGGGATTTTCATCGGACGATGGGCTATTGGCACATTTGTTGTTTGTAGAGATTAGCTTACTCTTATCGAGCTCGAACGAGTCGCCCGTGCAGGGTTTGAACGTCACCAGATTCCCAGTTCTGGCTACGACCATCCCGATCACTCCGCTTTCGCCTTTGATCTCGTAAGGTCCGGCGCTCTTAACAAGCAACAGCATTTTGAGGACATCGCTTTGGTCCTGCGATTGTGCAGGCGTGGCTACAATTGCGGCAAACATGAAACTAATTAGTGCAGACCGTCTTGATAACATCGATATCTTCCCTAATCTTATCAGCTGTATAGACAATGCGACCATCTTTGCTCACCGCAAACAAGGTGCCCCGATTGCATGGATCAACCTCGCTTCGACACATCAAAAACATCTGGTCAGGTAGGCCAATAATCTGCCGCAATCGCCTCCCCTTCCGACAGACTTCGTAGAGAACGCTCGCGTCGTCCTCCGGCTTCGACGCGACTAGCGTCATCGCACTCTGTGATTTCTTTCCTCTCCACACACCGTGAGCCATCTCCTGCCCTGCCGTACTCGCCGCATTCTTAATGACGAATAGCAAGAACACCAACAGTATCAATGTTAAAACCACAAACAAGGATGCCCACGTCTGCCCGGTTTTTGATTTGTCGTCTGAATGCAACTCAATAAGGAAAGCCGCGAAACCTGAGGCGACCACCGCTACGATCATCCACAAAACTTTGGAAGATTGTAGCGGAACGAATGCATAAACCAGAACTGTTGTAAAACTGATGTCAATCTGGGTCGCATCGATGCCGAATTCGCCTAGGTATGATGTCAGATAAGCCCAGCCACTGAAATAAACCAGCGCAACCGGAAAGGCTGCAACAACAGCATCAACCAATGCTGCACGGATTGCTGTCACGTACGCCCCTCCCGACCCATCCTGTCAAATATACGGGATAGAGCGGATCAATAATAGCGGTGTTTAGGGCTGTGGCCGGAATCGCTCTCGGCAAATGTCGTTCAGAATGGCGAACTCGATTGGATGCGCCGCGCGTGCTGCGCTGGCGAAGTGAGTGATGTCGCCAAATGTTACCTGGGCTGGCGTGATCATCGGGATCATCGGCTCGCTCACCGGACTGCTGTCTGTCTGGCTGTCTGCGCGAGGGCCGTAACGCGATGCCGTTTTGTCTTGGTTCTCGCAGCTCCAGCCGGAAGATTACGCCTTCAACGTCGCACCGTTGCGCCGTTTCTGGTTTCAATTGCCAGTCCGGCTGGACGTGGCCGGGTCGGCACTCCGGTTGATTTTTGAACCGAAATATGCTGGTTCTCCCGCCCATGAAAAAACTATTCCTTGCGGCCCTGGCGTCCCTGACGCTGGCCTGGCCTGCCCATGCGATGGACGCCGCTTTGCGCGCCGGCCTGCTGAAACTCGATCCGCAGACCCGGCTGGAACAGCGATGCGACGCAGAGGTTCTCGACCGCATCAGCCATGACGACCACAAGTACAAGGCCGACCGCGTCGTCGCCTACGCCTTTGCGACGCCGGAAATGAAAGCCGATGCCATCCGCAGCCCGGGCGCTGCCTTCCGCAGCAAGGGGCAATGGTACCGGTTGAAGTTCAAATGCGAGACGGCGCCGGACCATATGGAGGTCCTGCAGTTCCGTTACCGCATCGGTGACGAGATCCCGGAAGCCGACTGGGCGAAATACAATCTCTACGACTGAATTTTCCAAAACCAGAATTCTCTCTGGCAGAACGAGCTTTCGCTATCCCTGTGGTTTTTTGGCCTTGCCCGTAGCGTTCTCTTGACGCGTGGGAAGCATACACGTTAGGGCGTCGCCATATCCGACGACGAACACGCGGCGAACAAAAAGGGGCCTCCGGTCGATGGACATTTTCAGCGCCGCAAGCATGACAGCCCTCCTCCAGGTCATCGCCATCGATCTGGTGCTTGCCGGTGACAACGCCATCGTCATCGGTTTGGCTGCAGCCGGCCTGCCGGTCGAGCAGCGCAAGAAGGCCATCCTCATCGGCGTCCTGGCGGCAACAGTGCTGCGCATCCTGTTTGCCGCCGTCACCGTCAAGCTGTTGGCAATCGTCGGCCTGCTGCTGGCCGGCGGCATCCTTTTGTTATGGGTGTGCTGGAAGATGTGGCGCGAGCTGCGGACGTCCCATGCCGACGAGCAGGAGGCGACCGAGGCGCTGGCCAATGCCGATCTCGACGGCGACAAGACGGTTGCGACCGGCAAGGCGCGCAAGACGCTCGGCCAGGCAGCGCTGCAGATCGTCGTCGCCGATGTCTCGATGTCGCTCGACAATGTGCTGGCGGTCGCCGGTGCGGCGCGCGATCATTTCCCGGTTCTGGTCATCGGCCTCGTGCTGTCGATTGCGCTGATGGGCCTTGCCGCGAGCTTCATTGCCAGGCTGCTGCATCGGTACCGCTGGATCGCCTATATCGGCCTGCTGATCATCCTCTATGTCGCGCTCGACATGGTCTATCGCGGCGTGGTCGAGGTCTGGCCGCATGTCAGTCCTGCGGTGAGCTGACGCTGCCGGTCGTATAGCTTCTGTTACTGCCGAGTTGTCAGCTGGAGGTCGCGTTCGCCGCAGTCGCTGCCCATACCAATGCCGCAATAAGTGTGGTACTGGCCGCCGATCCCGAAAAACCCGGAAGTTGTTTCATGTCTGCCCCTCGCGTCAGTTTCGTCAGCCTTGGATGCCCGAAGGCCCTTGTGGATTCCGAGCGCATCATCACGCGCCTGCGCGCCGAAGGCTATGAGATCGCGCGCAAGCATGACGGCGCCGACCTTGTCGTCGTCAACACCTGCGGGTTCCTCGATTCGGCGCGCGACGAGTCGCTCAATGCCATCGGTTCGGCGCTTTCGGAAAACGGTAGGGTCATCGTCACCGGCTGCCTTGGCGCCGAGCCGGATGTCATCCGCGAAAAGCACCCCAATGTGCTCGCCATCACCGGACCGCAGGCCTATGAAAGCGTGATGGCGGCGGTGCATGAGGCCGCACCCCCGAGCCACGATCCCTATATCGACCTGTTGCCGCCGCAGGGCGTGAAGCTGACGCCGCGCCACTACGCCTATCTGAAGATTTCCGAAGGCTGCAACAACCGCTGCACCTTCTGCATCATTCCGGCATTGCGCGGCGACCTCGTTTCGCGGCCGGCGGCCGACGTGCTGCGCGAGGCCGAGAAACTGGCCAAGGCCGGCGTCAAGGAACTGCTCGTCATCTCGCAGGACACCAGCGCCTACGGCATCGACATCAAGTATCAGACGTCAATGTTCGGCGACCGCGAGGTGCGGGCGAAATTCCTCGACCTGTCGGAGGAACTGGGCAAGCTCGGCATCTGGGTGCGCATGCACTATGTCTACCCCTACCCGCATGTCGCCGACGTCATCCCGCTGATGGCGGAGGGCAAGATCCTTCCCTATCTCGACATCCCGTTCCAGCACGCCTCGCCGCAGGTCTTGAAGAACATGCGCCGGCCCGCGCATGGCGAAAAGACGCTGGAGCGCATCCGCGGCTGGCGCGACGTGTGCCCGGACCTCGCGATACGCTCGACCTTCATTGTCGGCTTTCCCGGCGAGACCGACGAGGATTTCGAGATGCTGCTCGACTGGCTGGACGAAGCCAAGATCGATCGCGCCGGCTGCTTCAAATACGAGCCGGTCCGGGGCGCCCGCTCCAATGATCTCGGCCTCGAACAGGTGCCGCAGGAGATCAAGGAAGCGCGCTGGCACCGCTTCATGCAGCGCCAGCAGAAGATTTCGGCGACGCAGCTGGCCAAGAAGGTCGGCAAGCGCCTGCCGGTGTTGATCGACGAGGCGCATGGCACCTCGGCCAAGGGCCGCACCAAATACGACGCGCCCGAGATCGACGGTTCGGTGCACATCCAGTCGCGCCGTCCGCTGCGCCAAGGCGACATCGTCACCGTCAAGATCGACCGCGCCGACGCCTACGATCTTTACGGTTCAGCGGTCTAGAAAACCGCCGAAAGGGCGCCTCTCGGCGCCCTCGGATTTTGGCACACCCTGGTAAGGCGGTGTTGCGTTTTCTTCAGAGCTTGACCGATTCCATTGCGGCCAGCGACCGATCGATCGCCTGATTGAGGGTCTTGTCCAGCCGCGTGCCCGCCGAGCCGGCCGCGACCACGGACAACCGTGCAGCAAATCCCAGATGATAGTCTACGAACCATTCGGGATGCGGCTCGGGTTCCGGAATCGGCGGCCACCACGGGGGCAGCTTCGGTATCTTCGGTCGCGTCGGGCACCAATCGTCGAGGTCGCTCATCAACGCCTTGCTATCGAGCCCGCCTCGCTCGGCGGACCAGGCGGATCGGACGAATTCGTCCGCGATCGCGGCGCCCAGTTCGTGAGGCGGGAGCGGCTGAGGATTGAGTGCGATTTGCGCCAGCCGCCCCTGTGGTCCGCGCGGGATGACGTCATAAATGGCTGGAATGCGTTTACCGATAATGGCTAAGAGTTTTTTGCTCAATTGCATAAGACATTCTCCTGCTCAAATTAGTAACGTCGGCCGATTTCGTCAGGCCGCAAGATGAGCATGCAAGTAAAAAGCAACTTCGTCTGTGAAGGGGGTCACGGAACGGTGTCACAGACAATTGTGTCCCGTCGGATGCTTCCGCCGCCATTTACCAAATTTCGCGATATTTGCCGCTGTTTACCCTGTTTCGTCGAGATCTGCGTTATGGTTTCCGGGCCGTAAACGCCGAGACTTCGCATGGATGCCAGACCTGCCCGACAGGATCATATCGCGACGCTAGACCTGTTGAGGCTGGCGGCGGCGTTGGCTGTGGTGTTCTTCCATTACTTCTTTCGCGGCGCGGCTGCCGAGGGCGCGTTGGCCGAGGGCTATCCGAGCGTGGCGCCGTTCGCCCTCTACGGCTATCTCGGCGTCAACCTGTTCTTCCTGATCAGCGGTTTCGTCATTGCCTGGTCGGCGGAAGGCCGCTTCTGGCAAGAGTTTGCGATCGCACGTTTCGTGCGCCTCTACCCCGGCTACCTCCTGTGCATGACGATCACCTTCGTCATCGTCATGGCTTTCGGCGCACCGTTGTTTTCAACTTCTCTCGGTCAATACGCTGCCAACCTGTCGATGTTTGCGCCGGCGCTCGGCCAGCCATTCATGGACGGCGTCTACTGGTCGATCCTGCTTGAGCTGGTCTTCTACGGCTGGGTGACGCTGGCGCTCCTCGGCGGCGTTTTCCAGAAATGGAAGCTTGGGCTGATCTTCGTCTGGCTGGCGATCTCGGCGTCGAACGAGTTCTTCATCGAAAGCCGTGCGGCAAGGCTGCTGTTCATCACCGAGTTCGGCCCCTTCTTCGCCGCCGGCGTGCTCGTCCACCATATCCACGCACATGGCCGCTCCTTGGCAGCCCTGCTGCTGCTTGGTGCAGCCTTCCTTCTGTCGTGCAGTACGTTGTCGGTGACGCAGCAGTGGATGATCAACGAATACGGCATTGCCGTTTCGCAGCCGCATCTGGTGATCGCCAACGTCGCCATGCATTCCCTGCTGATCGGCGCGATCCTGCTGCGCAGCTATGTCGTGCCGTCCACGCTGACGCTGGCGCTGGGCGGGCTGACCTATCCGCTTTATCTCCTGCACCAGGAAATCGGCTATATCGCCATCAATGCCGCCGCACCTTTAGCTGGCAAATGGGCTGCGGCCCTGGGCTGTATCGCGCTCATGGTTCTGATTTCCTGGGCGATCTGGAAGTATTTCGAACGGCCAACCCAGCGTAGGATCAAGAGTTGGCTCAGCCGCGCGCTCGATGCCGCGCTGGCGCGGTTTCGCGGCAATATCGCAACAGCTCGCTGAATGAAAAAGGGCGCCATGTGGCGCCCTTTTTGCTTTGCGTTTCGTGAGCTTACTGCGGCAACTTGTCGTCGACGCCTTTCACATAGAAATTCATGCCGAGCAGCGTGCCGTCGTCTGCGACCTCGCCGTCCTTGAGCCATGGCGTGCCGTCCTGCTTGGCGATCGGTCCGGTGAAGGGGTTCCATCCCTCGGAGATCTTCTTCGTGGTTGCCTCGGCCATTGCCTTCACGTCGTCCGGCATGTTGGTGAAGGGCGCCAGCTTGACGGCGCCGTCCTTGATGCCAAGCCAGACGTTATCCGGCTTCCAGGTGCCGTCCAGCGCCGCCTGCACGCGGCTGATGTAGTACGGGCCCCATTCGTCGGTGAGCGAGGTCAGCTGCGCGTTCGGCGCGAACTTGATCATGTCGGAGGACTGGCCGAAACCGTGCAGCTTGCGCTCCTCGGCCACCTGCAAGGCAGCGGTGGAATCGGTGTGCTGGACGACGATGTCGGCGCCCTGATCGAACAGCGCCTTGGCGGCATCTGCTTCCTTGCCCGGATCGAACCAGGAGTTCACCCAAACGATCTTGGCTTTGAAGTTCGGGTTGATCGACTGGGCGCCGAGCATGAAGGAGTTGATGCCCATCACCACTTCGGGGATCGGGAAGGAAACAATGTAGCCGGCAACCCCTGCCTTCGATTCCTTGGCGGCGATCTGGCCGAGCACATAGCGGCCTTCATAGAAGCGCGCATTGTAGATTCCGAGATTGTCACCGGTCTTGTAGCCGGTGGCGTGCTCGAACATCACCTTCGGGAATTTCTTGGCGACCTTCACTTCGGGATCCATGAAGCCGAAGGAAGTGCCGAAGATGATCTTGCAGCCTTCGCGGGCCAGACGCTCGAAAGCGCGGTCGGCATCGGGGCCTTCCGAGACATTCTCGAGATAGGCGGTCTCGACCTTGTCGCCGAGCGCCTTCTCCACCTCGAGACGGCCCTGGTCGTGCTGGTAGGAATAGCCGAAATCGCCGATCGGGCCGGTGTAGACCCAGCACGCCTTCAGCTTGTCGGCGGCCTGTGTCGACGCCGCCAGTGACATGGCAGCGGTCGTGGTCATCAACGCAATAAGCAGTTTTTTCATTGTGTTACCTCTCTGAGTTTAGCCTTGGAGCTTTCCCGTTTGTTTTTGTTGTCAACGATCCGGAACGAATGGCTGCCCCAAGGAAGCCGGCGTGTTCATCATCGTCAGACGCTTGTTGCGCGAGATTAGAACGAGAACCACGACGGTTGCCAGATAGGGCAGAGAAGAAAGCAGCTGCGAGGGCACCGGAATGCCAAATGCCTGTGCATGAAGCTGGCCGATCCAGACCGCGCCGAAGATGTAGGCACCGGCCAGCACCCGCCACGGCCGCCAGGAGGCGAACACGACCAGCGCCAGCGCGATCCAGCCGCGCCCGGCGGTCATGTTCTCCACCCATTGCGGCGTATAGACCAGCGACAGGTGGCCGCCGGCAAGACCGGCGCAGGCGCCGCCGAAGATGACGGCGAGATAACGGTAGCGGATGACCTTGATGCCGAGGGCATGCGCCGATGTGTGGCTGTCGCCGATCGAGCGCAGTGTCAGCCCGGTGCGGGTCTTGAACAGGAACCACATGACAGCGGCGGTGAGCGCGATCGAGATGTAGAAGATCGGGTCCTGGCCGAACAGCAGCCTGCCGACCACAGGAATGTCGGTGAGGACCGGAACGTAGAGATTTGGCAGCCGCTCGCCGGGCTGGCCGACAAAACTGGTGCCCATCATGCCGGACAGGCCGAGGCCAAGCAGCGTCAGCGACAGGCCCGTCGCCACCTGGTTGGTGGCGAGCGACAGCGTCATGACCGCAAACAGCAGTGAGAACACTGCGCCCATGGCGATTGCCGCGAGCAGGCCGATCCAGGGCGATCCGGTGAGATAGCCGGCGCCGAAGCCGCCGACGGCGCCCATGATCATCATGCCTTCGACGCCGAGGTTGAGCACGCCGGAGCGCTCGACCACCAGTTCGCCGATGGCCGCGATCAGCAACGGCGTCGCCGCCGTGGCGATGGTCAAAAGGATGTTGACGGTGATGTCCATCAGCGGGCTTCCTTCAACTTCGGCGCAGCATCGAGTTTTGCAGCGCCCTTCGCCAGCGCCATGCCGACGAGACGAATGCGGTAGTGGATGAGGGTGTCGCAACCGAGGACGAAGAACAAAAGCATGCCCTGGAACACGCGCGCCACCTTGTCGGAAATCCCGAGAGCGCTCTGCACGGCCTCGCCGCCGAGATAGGTCAGCGCCAGCACTAGGCCGGCGGCAACAATGCCGAGTGGGTTCAGCCGGCCAAGGAAGGCGACGATGATGGCGGTGAAGCCGTAGCCGGGCGAAATCACCGGCTGCAGCTGGCCGATGGCGCCGGAGACTTCCGAGATGCCGGCAAGCCCCGCCAGCGCCCCTGACAGCAAGAAGGCGAAGAAGACCATGCGGTTGAGGCCGAAGCCGGCGAAGCGCCCTGCCCGCGGGCTGGAGCCGAGCACGCGGACCTCAAAACCCTTGAGCAGGCGGCTCATCAGCACCCAGATCAGCACGGCGGCGACAAGCGCGAAGACAAAACCCCAATTGGCGCGGCCGGCATCCGGCATCAGCTCCGGCAAAACGGCCGAGTCGTTGAACTGGATCGTCTGCGGGAAACCGTGGCCCTGCGGATCGCGCCAGGGACCGCGCACCAACCAGTCGAGGAACAGCTGGGCGACATAGACCAGCATCAGGCTGGTCAGGATCTCGTTGGTGCCGAAGCGCGTCTTCAGCAGAGCCGGGATAGCTGCATAGGCAGCGCCGCCGACCATGCCGAACACCAGCATCAGCGGCAGCACAAGCGGGCCTTCGAAGCCAGGGAACAGCACCGGGACGGCCGAGCCGAAGATGCCGCCGAGGATGAACTGGCCTTCGGCGCCGATGTTCCAGATGTTGGCCTTGTAGCAGACCGACAGGCCGACCGCGATCAGGATCAAAGGTGCGGCCTTGATCGCCAACTCATGCAGCTGCCAGACCTGGCTGACCGGCTCGATGAAATAGATCCGGAATGCCGTCAACGGGTTGACGCCGAGCAGCGCGAACAGAATCGCGCCGGCAATCATCGTCAGGCCGAAGGCGATGAAGGGCGACAGCGCCGAAAACAGCATCGAGCGCTGCTGACGTTTGACGAGTTCGAGGCGCATCATGCCGTCTCCAGCGTGTGTTCGGCGTGGCCGGGCTCGGCGCCGCCCATCAAAAGGCCAATCTTTTCGAACGTGGCCTCGGCAATCGGCAGCGGCTTCGACAGCTCGCCATTGTGCATGACTGCGATCGCATCCGAAATCTCGAACAGCTCATCGAGGTCCTGGCTGATGACCAGAACCGCCGAGCCGCTGCGAGCAAGTTCGATCAGCGCCTGGCGGATATGGGCGGCAGCACCGGCGTCGACGCCCCATGTCGGCTGGTTGACCACCATGACAGCCGGGCTGCGGTCGAGCTCGCGGCCGACGATGAATTTCTGCAGATTGCCGCCGGAAAGGGCTGCGGCTTCCGGATCGGGCGCGCTCTTGCGCACGTCCATCGCCACGATGATGCGTTGGGCGGCGGCATAGACCGCACCGCTTTTGACTGCGCCGCCAGTGCCGACAAAAACCTTGCCGTCGGTGGCGTGGCGCGACAGCAGCAGGTTTTCCGAAAGCTTCATGCGCGGCGCCGCACCATGGCCGAGACGCTCTTCGGGCACAAAAGCGGCACCCATCAGCCGCCTGCCTGTAATCGATAGGCCGCCGGCGTCCTTGCCGCGAATGCGCACCGAAGCAGCATCGTGCTGCAGTACCTCGCCGGAAACGGATTCGAAGAACTCGCCCTGGCCGTTGCCGGCGACGCCGGCAATGCCGATCACCTCGCCGGCGCGCACAGTGAGGTTGATATTCTTCAGCGGGATCGAGAACGGCGTTGCCGGCTTGCGGCTAAGCGCGCGGATCTCGAGCAGCGGGGCGGCAGTCTCGATGCCTTCGGCCGGCGCGCGCACCACGGCTTTCACCTCGTTGCCGACCATCATGCGGGCCAGCGACGAAGCGGTTTCCTCGCGCGGATTGCAATGGCCGACGACCTTGCCGTGACGCAGCACGGTGGCGCGGTCGCAGATGCGTTTGACCTCTTCCAGCCGGTGCGAAATGTAGAGGATGGATTTGCCCTCCGAGCGCAGGCGTTCCAGCGTCTCGAACAGTTTGTCGGCTTCCTGCGGCGTCAGCACCGAGGTCGGCTCGTCGAGAATGATGAGCTGCGGCGTCTGCAACAGGCAGCGGATGATCTCGATGCGCTGGCGTTCGCCGACCGAGAGATCGCCGACCAGCGAGTCCGGATCGAGCGGCAGGCCGTAGCTGAAGGAAAGCGCCCTCGCCTTGGCGGCGATCGAGCTGATCGGCGAACCGTCATCCAGCGACAGCGCGATGTTCTCGGCAGCGGTCAGTGCCTCGAACAGCGAAAAGTGCTGGAACACCATGCCGATGCCGAGTTTCTTCGCCAAGCCCGGGCTGGTGATACGAACCGCCTCGCCGTTCCAGAAGATCTCGCCGGAATTCGGCTCCAGAGAGCCGAACAGCATCTTGACCAGCGTCGACTTGCCGGCGCCGTTTTCGCCGAGCAGCGCGTGGATCTCGCCTTTGGCGATGTTGAGGTCGATATGATCGCACGCAGTCAACGTGCCGAATATCTTGGTCAGGCCACGAACCTCAAGCAGGTTCGCTCCATCATGATCTGCACTCACAGTGCCTCCCATCCGGTTTCCGGATATGTTCTGTGTTCCCGAAAGCATGGTATGCGCTGGCTGCTCTCGTGCGAAAGCAGCACCCACCTTGAAAGAGCTTCAAGAATTTCAGCGGAAACTCAAGGGGTAAAAATAAGCCTGCTTCGCACAACAAACTGACCGACCGGTTTTCGTGCAAACAGCGCCCGGCACCTCGGTAAAGCGCTGAAAAGCTGGGCAAATTCCCGTTAGGGAACCAGAATGGTGGTTCCCGTCGTCTTGCGGGCCTCGAGATCGGCCTGCGCCCTGCCGGCATCCTTCAGGGCATAGCGCTGGTTGATCTGGATCTTGACCGCGCCGCTCAGCACCACGTCGAAGAGTGCTGCAGCCGAAACTTCGAGGTCCTCGCGCTTTGCATTGTAGACGAACAGCGTCGGCCTGGTGACGAACAGCGATCCCTTCTGCGCCAGGAGCGACATTGAAAATGGCGGGATCGGCCCCGAGGACTGGCCGAACGCGACGAACATGCCGAGCGGCCGCAAACAATCGAGCGAAGCGGGGAATGTGTCGTTGCCGACCGAATCGTAGACGACGTCGCATTTTTTGCCGCCGGTGATTGCGGCGACGCCGGCGACGAAATCCTGCTCCTTGTAGTTGATGACGTGGTCGAAGCCATGCGCCTTGGCGAGTTCGATCTTGTCGGTCGAGCTTGCCGTGCCGATGACGGTCGCGCAGAGATGTTTCGCCCATTGTCCCAGGATCAGGCCGACGCCGCCGGCGGCGGCGTGGAACAGGATGGTGTCGCCCGCTTTCACCTTGAAGGTGCGACGCAGGAGATACTCCGCCGTCATGCCTTTCAGCATCATGCCGGCGGCCTGCTCGTCGCTGATGCCGTCCGGCACCTTGACCACGCGGTCGGCGGCGACGACGCGCTGTTCGGCATAGGCGCCGACATTGACGGCATAGGCGATGCGATCGCCCGGCTTCAGCCAGTCGACGCCAGTGCCAACCGCCAGCACGACGCCGGCCGCTTCGCCGCCCGGGATCAGCGGGAAGCCGCCGGGTGGCGGATAGAGGCCGGTGCGATGATAGACATCGATGAAATTGAGGCCAATCGCCGTGTGCCTGACCAGGATCTGCCCTGCGCCGGGCTGCCCCGGATCGGCATCCTCATAGGTCAGGACTTCCGGACCGCCATGGGCGTGGATACGGATCGCTTTGGACATTTTCGGGCTTTCCTGCGGGGTCAGGTTTTCTTGCTGTCAGTCGCTTTTGTTGGCGGCTTGGCGCCGAGCTTTGGGAAGAACTGCATGATACCGCCGATGCAGGCGAGGTAAAGCCCGGTGACGGTAATGCCGACCTTGGTGAAGATACTGACCTGTTCGCCCAGAACGCCGATCTGGTCGTAGAAGGCGGCAAGGGCCGCCTGCGCCAGCGCCAGAGCGCCGAAAGCGCACCACAGTAGCGTCATGCCGAGATTGATTGGCCGCAGCCGCACCACCCGCACCGGATGGATGAAATTGATCGGCACGAAGGTCAGGATGCCGGCCGCCACGACGACGCCAAAGGACACCCATTGCCCTGGCTCGATGACGAACAGCGTGAACACCACCATGTTCCAGACCACCGGAAACCCTTTGAAGAAGTTCTCCTTCGTCTTCATGCCGGTGTCGGCATAATAGATGGCGCTGGACACGACGATGATGGCCGCCGACAGGAACGACAGCCGCTCCCCCATGAAGCCGCGCTGGTAGAGCGCGAAGGCCGGGATCAGCACATAGGTGACATAGTCGATGATGTTGTCGAGGAGTTCGCCCGACCAGGTCGGCAGGATCTCCTTGACCTCGAGTTTTCGGGCGATCGGGCCGTCGATGCCGTCGACGAACAGCGCCAGACCTAGCCACCAGAACATAGCCGTCCAGCGCTCCTCGCTTGCCGCCACCAGCGACAGGAAGGCCAGGAACGAGCCCGACGCGGTGAGCAGATGCACCGAGAACGCACGCGCCTGCGGCCAGGTGACCTTCTTCTTCGGCCTCGGAATCCGGTCGGTGATCTTTTTGGCGGCGTTCCTGGCGGTTGTGTTCTTGCTCACGGGCCCCGCCAATCCAGCTTGCAGATTTCGGCCGAGCGGCCGGCGAAATTCCAGTTGCGGCCGAAAGCACGCATCTTGCTCTTGTCGGACCTGGCCACGATGATCTCCGGCGCGATCCAGTATTCCGAATTGCTGATCACGGTGTCCTTCTCGCGATCCTTGCCGGGAATCGGTGTCACCGCCCCGTCGATGATCTTCGGTATCTGGAAAATGCGGGTCTTGTCACGCGTCTCGTAGGTGATCGGCACCTGCTCGACGCCGAGGAACTTGCCGACAAGGATAGACAGCAGCGACGTGGTTCCGCCGGCGTTGCCAGTGAAGATTTTGGTCAACGCCTTCACCGCGTAGACCGACGCACGCTTGTCGATGAACAGGCCCGCCGTCCAGTTGCCGCGGCTCATATAGCCGGGGATTTCCATGACCAGTCCGAGATTGAGACCGGACAGGTCGACCTCGCCGAAATGGCCGGCATCGATACGAAAACCCGCCCATGTTTGGCAATAGCCCTCTGTCGGCGGATGGCTGCCAAGCGACAGCACACATGGGCAAAAAACCGTGCAATTACAGGAGAGTACGAGCTCTCCTTTCATTGCCCAGCCTTGCTCTGCCATTGAATTTTCCCCCGTCATGCCGAGACTACTAGCAGGGCGACTGCCCAGACAAGCAGTATCGCACCGGCCACCCGGGTAGGAAGCCTGCCGGTGGTCTGTTTTTCGATCAAAGTGAACAGGCCGATCAGCGCCATCCAGAACACGTTCATGGTGCCGACGGCAAACATCACCAGCATCAGCGCCCAGCAGCAGCCCAGGCACCACAGGCCCTGCTCCAGCCCGAGCCGGAAAATGCGGCTGGGCTTGGCGCTCCAGTTGGAAAACAGGGTAGCGAAGGGATTCCGGCATTTTGTCAGGCAGGCCTGCTTGAGGCTGCTGAACTGGTAGAGGCCGGCCACCAGCAAAGCGGCAGCCGCGGCAAGGCCGGTCACCGGATCGAGCAATCGCCCCGACGACGCAAATGCGTGGGCGGCCAGCGTCAGCGTTGCGAAACCAGCCGAGGCGACAAGCCATGTACAGAGGTAGCCGGCAACCAGGGCGAGCGGGTGGGCCACCGGTTCGCCCTTGATGCGGGCGGTGTCGGCGATTTCGCAATAGGTGCGGATCATAGGCGCTGCCGACGGCAGCATCGCCGCCACGGCCATCAGGAACCACATGGCGATCAGTGCCAGAAATTGTGCGCCGCTGCCGGCATCGAGCGGTGCGGGCGTCAAGCACAGGCCGAAGAAGCGGTCGAGAAAATCCGGCAGCGGCAGCTGCGGCAGATAGCGCAACACCACATCACCCGGTGCGCCGGCGCCGGGAAGCCGGCCTTCGGCGCCGCGGATCGCCATGGCGCCGAGAATGAACCATGCGAGCAGAATGCCGCCGCCGATGGCGATGTTGACAGTCAGCCGGGGATGGCGGGCAAGGCCTGCCGTGGCGCGGCCGGCGCGGTCGAGATGGCTGAAATTGTCCTGCTGGCCGGTCATGGCAATCGAATGAGCCTAATCGCCGCGTTGATCAAGCCGCATGGTCTGACCTATATCCATGGACAGACAGGATGGACCTGCATCGCAAACTGGAAGTCCAATTTGGATCATCGCGAGACAGCACGGATACTGGTTGCCGGCAGCGGCCCTGCAGGGCTGATCGCGGCGCTCGGTTTTGCCGAGGCGGGATTTCCCGTGACTCTCATCGGACCCGAGGCGGGCGGCCCCGATGGCCGGACGACGGCGCTGATGAACCCCGCCCTCAAGATTCTCGATCGGCTGGGCGTGCTGGCCGACATCAGGCCAAAAGCCGCGCCGCTGAAGGTCATGCGCATCGTCGATGCTACAAGCCGGCTGATCCGCAGCCCGGTGGTCACCTTTCGCGCCACGGAGATCGGCGAGGAACAGTTCGGGCTCAACGTGCCCAACAGTGCGCTCAATCCTGCTCTGGCCAGGGCCGTCGCCGTGCATTCCGGCATCGAATGGCTGAAGGTGATGGTTGAGAGCTGGCGTCTGGACGCCGACGAGGCACATGCCGTTCTGGCGGATGGCCGCGAAATTTCCGCATCGCTGGCGGTCGCTGCCGATGGGCGCCTGTCGCCGGCGCGCGAGGCGGCGGGCATAGCGGCGTCGGTGCGATCCTATCCGCAGGCGGCGCTGGTGCTGAATTTCGGCCACCGCAGCGAACACGGCTTCACCTCGACAGAATTCCACACCGAAACCGGTCCGTTCACCCAGGTGCCACTGCCCGGCAACCGCTCCAGCCTTGTCTGGGTGGTGAAACCGGAAACGGCAAAAGACCTTGCCGCACTCGACGACGTGACACTTTCCGAGCGTGTCGAACAGCAGATGCAGTCGATGCTGGGCCGGGTGTCGGTCGAGCCCGGCCGGCAGATCTACCCGCTGTCGGCGGCATCACCGGGGCGCTTCGCACAAAACCGGGTGGCGCTGGTCGGCGAGGCGGCACATGTGTTTCCGCCTATCGGTGCCCAAGGCCTCAACCTCGGCATCAGGGACATCGACGATCTGATTGGAATCGCTGGTGAAAATCGCAGCGATCCTGGCGCCGCAAAGGCCCTCGCAGCCTATGATTCCCGGCGCCGTCCCGACATTCTGGCGCGTTCCGGCGCGGTCAATCTGCTCAACATGTCGCTGCTGTCGGACATGCTGCCGGCGCAGATGGCGCGCAGCGCCGGGCTCAATGTGCTCGGCAGTTTCGCGCCGCTGCGCGCCTTCTTCATGCGCGAGGGCTTGAGGCCGGGCAGCGGCTTTGCAGCACTTACTGGCCTAGGGAAACAGGTCCGGCGGTAATATTCCGTGCCGGATCATGTAGAGCAGCCGGTCAGACATTTTTGCCCTGGCCCGAAAACCCTGGACCGGGCTAGCCCATAGCTTCACAAGGCGTCAAGCGCTTCGGCATTGAACTGGACCACCGTCTGCGCCAGATAGTGTCGGATACCAGCCCTAAAGTCGGGCTCGATTTTTGGTGACGGCGTGTGTAAATTCAAAGCCTTAGAGCGCGTGCCGTTCATTCCAGGGGACGCCGGGCGCTTTAGGGCTTAGTGGTGAGTATGATGAAAACAGCCAAATTCTCGATCGGACAGGTGGTTCGCCACAGGCTGTTTCCTTTTCGCGGCATCATTTTCGATGTCGATCCGCAATTCGCCAACACCGACGAATGGTACGAGGCGATCCCGGCCGATGTGCGGCCGCGCAAGGACCAGCCGTTCTATCATCTGCTCGCCGAGAATTCGGAAACCGAATACATCGCCTATGTGTCCGAACAGAACCTGCTCGAGGACCAATCGGGCGAGCCGGTCCGGCATCCGCAGATCCGCGAGATGTTCGACAAGCGGCCGGACGGACGCTACGAGCCGAAGCGCCAGTCGAGACATTGACCGCGTCCTGAACGGGGCAACAAAAAAGCGGGGCAATGCCCCGCTTTTTGTATTTTTGAATTCGCTCGAGATCAGTTGGCGGCCTTGGCCTTGTCCTGCTCGTCCTTGAGCTTCTTGGCAAAATCCTGGTTGTTCTTGGCAACGAAGTCCTGAAGCTTCTTCTGCCGGTCTTCGATATCGGACTGCTGCAGCGGCGGGCCGTCATAGGCGCCGCTGAAGCCGGTCAAGGCAACCTTGATCGGGTTCGGCTGGTTCTGGAAGTTGACCGAAGTGAGCGTGATCGCCTGGCCCTTCTTGAAGGAAGCGACGAGCGTGTCGGTCAGCGGCACTTCGGCCACGCAACGATCAGGGAAGCAGATGACATAATCGAGCTTCTGCGCCTTGCCGGTGTCGATCTGCAGGCCGATGCCGGGAGGCACCAGACGTCCGGTCGGAACCGTCACCTGGAACACCTTGCGGTTCACCTTGCCCTTCAGCTCGATCAGGCTGACGCCGGTGACCAGCTGGCCGTTGCCGGCGGTGACGATGTTCTGGACATTGCAGATGTCGACGTCTTCCTGCTTGGTGCAGGCCTTGAACCAGCCCTGCGGAATCTGCTGCTGCTGTTGTGCCGAAGCAGAGAGAAGTCCGGCGCCCAGAAAGCCGACCACGCCCGCGGCAATGACCGAAAGGCGGTATGCGTTGCTGTTCAGGCTCGTCATGTCGTGTACGTCCTCTCAAATGATCCCGGAACCGGCTTCTTCGCGCCGCGCGGTCCAGCTACCTGTTGCCGAATTGAGGCAACAGGATGACTTCGGAGCGCGTGTTACACCGCATGCGCAGCCGAATCCAGCCCGGCGCCTGCGATTCTTGGCTGTGCCATTTGGGTCGTGCGATTTGGGCTGACGTATCTGGCCGGAGCGCGGCGGGGCCATGCTAGGGTGCACTCCGAATCATCAAGCCGCCCAGTAAGGAGACGGTCATGGGCCGCGTTCTTGTTTGGCTGATCGCCGCGATCTCGTTTCTCGCCATTTCACTTCAGCCCGCAATGTCGGAGCCGAAACATGCCATCGCCATGCAGGGCGAGCCGGCGCTGCCGGCCGACTACACCCATTTCGACTACGCCAATCCCGATGCGCCGAAGGGCGGCAACATCACCTATTGCGTCGTCGGCAGCTTCGACAATCTCAACCCGTTCATTCTGAAGAGCCTGCGCACCACCGCGCGCGGCATGATGGATCTCAACTACGGCAACCTGGTTTTCGAGCCGTTGATGACGCGCAATTATGACGAGGCCTTCAGCCTCTATGGCCTGCTCGCCGACAGCGCCGACATGGATCCCGAGCGCAAGTCGATAGAGTTCCATCTCAACCCTGACGCAAAATGGTCTGATGGCGAGCCGGTGACACCGGAGGATGTGCTGTTCACCTACGATGTCTTTACCGACAAGGGCCGCCCGCCTTACAGGGATCGCATGAGCCTGATCGCCAAGCTCGAAAAGACCGGCGATCACAGCGTGCGCTTTACCTTCAACGACAAGGCCAACCGCGAGACGCCGCTGATTATCGCGCTGACGCCGATCATCCCGAAGCATGCCTTCAACAAGGACACGTTCGACAAGACGACGCTGAAGCCGGTGATCGGCAGCGGGCCCTACATCGTCGACAAGGTGCAGCCGGGGCAGCGCATCGTCTTCAAGCGCAACCCGAATTACTGGGGCAAGAACCTCCCCTCCAAGCGCGGCTTCGACAATTACGACCAGATCACCATCGAGTACTTCCTCAACGCCAATGCCAAGACGGAAGCGTTCAAGAAAGGCATCTGCGCCATCTATGATGAGGGCGATCCGGTCAAGCGCGAGCGTGATATCGATTTTCCCGCCTTCCACCGTGGCGAGGTGATCACCGAGACCTTCGACACTGGCATACCGCCAGTGGTGACCGGGTTCCTGTTCAACACCAGGCTGGAGAAGTTTTCCAATCCGGTGGTGCGGCGCGCGCTCGGCATGCTCTACGACTTCGAAT
Source organism: Mesorhizobium sp. P171375 (assembly GCF_057786075.1). NCBI lineage: Bacteria > Pseudomonadati > Pseudomonadota > Alphaproteobacteria > Hyphomicrobiales > Phyllobacteriaceae > Mesorhizobium > Mesorhizobium sp. P171375. Next base: position 4,654,474 of record NZ_JBYNWF010000001.1, on the reverse strand, counting down.
GGGCCAACAAGAACCTGTTTGGCGGCAAATACACACGCACGATGAGCTATTGGCAGAATTCCGAACTGTCCGCGCTCGGCCATCCCGCCTCCGACAGGGAGAAGGCGCTGCTGGCGCCCTACCCCGGACGCGTGCCGGCCGATGTCATGGACGGCACCTGGCGACCGCCGGTGAATGACGGCACGGGCCAGGACCGGAAGGTGCTGAAGGTGGCTTTCGACCTGCTGAAGAGCCAGGGCTACGCCGTCAAGGACGGCGTCCTGCTGGATCCCAAAGGAAGCCCCTTCGGTTTCGAAATCCTGACCGCCTCGCAGGACGAGGAACGCTTTGCCGCCATCTATCAGCGCACGCTGGAGAAGATCGGCATCACGGTGACCATCCGCAGCCTCGAAGCCGACCAGATCCAGTCGCGCAAGCAGCGTTTCGATTTCGAGGTGCTGATCGGGTCGAGCGGTTTCAGCAACTCGCTGTCGCCCGGCATCGAGCAGAGTTTTCGCTGGGGTTCTTCAGAAGCCAAGAGGGAAGGTTCGTTCAACCTGGCCGGCGTCGCCGATCCGGCGGTGGATGCTGCGATCGATGCGATGCTGAGAGCGCGGACCAAGGAGGATTACGTCGCTGCGGTGCGCGTCCTCGACCGATTGCTCATCTCCGGCAACTATATGGTGCCGATGCAGTACAACGCGCAGCAATGGCTCGCTTACTGGAATTATCTGGACCATCCGAAAAAGACGCCCATATTCGGTTATCAATGGCCGACCTGGTGGCGCAAAGCGAACTGAGCATGATCCCGAAAAGTGGTTACCGGTTTTCTAGGACAAACGGAAAGCCGTTTTGTCCAGAGATCATGCTCAAAGATGTGTTCGCGGCAGGAGATCCGAGATGAGCGAAGACAATTCCATTACCGTCGACGTGGTTTCCGATGCCGTTTGCCCCTGGTGCTTCATCGGTCAGAAGCGGCTCGACAAGGCGATCGCCGCTGCCGGCGACATTGAGGTGCATGTGCGCTGGCGGCCGTTCCAGCTCGACCCGACCATTCCGCCAGACGGCAAGGATCGGCGTGAATACATGCTGGCCAAGTTCGGCAGCGAGGAGCGTATCCGCCAGATGCATGCGCGCATCGAGCCGCTCGGCGAAGCCGAGGGGATCAACTTCGCCTTCGACGCCATCAAGGTCGCCGCCAACACACTGGACGCGCATCGCGTCATCCGCTGGGCCGGGGCAGCCGGCGAAGCCGTGCAGAACCGCTTGGTGCGCCAGCTGTTCCAATTGTATTTCGAGGAAGGCGCCAATGTCGGCGATCACGCGGTGCTGATCGAAGCCGCCCGCGAGGCGGGCATGGACGCTGCCGTTGTCGAAACGCTGTTGCCGACCGACGCCGACGTCGAGGCGGTGCGCACGGAAATCGCCACGGCATCGCGAATGGGTATCACCGGCGTGCCGTGCTTCCTGCTTGAAGGCAAATACGCCGTCATGGGCGCGCAGGACGCCGACACGTTGGCCGACGCCATCCGCCAGGTCGCCGCCGCAAAGGCCAAGGGCGAGCTGGAAAAGGTGGGCTAAGCCTACTTTACGTTCACCTTGGCCTTGCTGACGAAGAAGCCATGGCCGTTGCTGCACGTGCAGGTCAGTCCCTTGGTTGACGACTGGCAGGTAAACGGCCCTTTGCTCCAGCTGTTGCCATAGGCCAGCTTGGCGACATCGCTGCAGCAGCCCTTCTCACCCGGATTCTTGATCAATGTCGCCGGCCCGTTCGGCCCGAGGATCACCGTGACGTAGCTGGGCTCGACGCGCGAACAGCTCAGTTCCGGACCGCCATCCTGCGGCTGGTAGGTGCTGGTGCCGCCCTTGGGTGTGTAAATGCAGCCGATGTTGCCGGAGGGCGTGTTGAACTCGATTTGGCCCTCCGCGCTCGCGGGAATAGTCTGGTTGCCGGCATGCGCCAGAGACAGAAAGGCAAAGAGCGACAGGATTGCTGGGGCGGCTGCGCGTGCAAGCATTGGGAGATTCCTTGTTAGAGAACCGGGTATGCATGGGTGCCGACAGTGCCGCGCAAGGTTCAACCGGCGGCGTATGAATTGTCAAATCTTGTTAAGCGGCAGCTAAAAGCGCGCCTGGTCGAGCATGTCCGCTTCACCAGCGGCGAAACGGTGATCGACAGCTACAACGCCGCCGCCAGGACCATTCCCGGGCACTTCTCGGCTTCGGGAAAGGATGATTCGGGCAAACCCGAAGTGATCACAGACGGCAAATTTCCGGTGTTGCCGTCAGTCCGCGGTAGGAAAACCGGCCAATCGGCAAGGTCGATCGGTTCACGAAACCGTGAATCCCGTTTCCCCAGGGGAAGCTTTTCGCACATCTCAGCGTTCTCACAAAACATTGAAACCAAACGGGATATTTGGCCTGGAGACAGCCGTCTCCACGCACCACCTGTTGCCTCAGGGCAACGGCACGTGGGCTGCCTCACATTCGCCGCGATAAAATTAATAGAAAATGATCAATTGGTGTTACTATCCGTAACAAAACTAAAAAAGGTTTGGGCGGGATTGTGATTCAGGTCGACAGACCGCGACGTTCAATATCGGCACTTTGGAACCGCGACGCCGCCGCTGGCCCGTCGCCCCTGACGCCAGTATCGTCGATGCGGACCTTCTGGGGACTGATGCGGGCCTACTGGTTCTCGGACCGGTGGAAGGAAGCCTGGACCCTCACCATCGTCATCGCAGCCCTCACAACACTCCTCAGCAAAGCCGGGGTCTGGTTGGCCCTGATGATCGGGGAATTGACCTACTCGATCAATTACTATCATGACGCCGCCAACACCGCGCCACTCAGGACGCTGCTGACTGATGCGGGGCTCGTCGTGGTCCTGTTTGTGCTCAAGGATGCCGGCCTCGTTGGTGCGAGAAGCCTGGTCTCAAAGACTTTGCACCGCAAATGGCGCGGTTGGTTGAACAGCCAGTTCAATCAAGCGCTGCTCGATGGCAATCATAGCCATTTCCACGCCCAACATGGTTCGGCCGGCGGCGGGGGCCCCGCGCCGGACAATATCGACCAACGTATCCAGGAATCGATCAAAGGCATGACAGGCGGCGCGATCGGCCTCGCCATGGGCGTGCTTGGCGTTGCCACGTCACTCTATTTTATCGGCGAGAACCTCATCGAAACCTCCGTGGAGGTGGCGGGGCTGGAGTTCCTCGGGAGCTATGGCAGCGCTGTCCTCGCGCTGCTCGCCATCGCCACCTACGTGCCGTTCAACACCTGGATCGCGGTAAGGCTTGGAAGAGTGCTGGAGCGGCTAAATGTGCGGCTGCAGCAGGCCGAGGGCAGCTATCGCGGCGAATTGACGACCTTTCTTCGCCGCAGTTTCCACGTCGCCGCGTCAGGCGCAGAAGACGTGCAGAAGACGGTGAACAACCGACTCTATGGCGACATCGATCGGACCTGGGCACGGTTGAATATCGTCAACGTATCTTACGACGCATTCGAGGCGGTCCACAATTTCATGGGCTTTCGCATCGTCGCTTATGCGCCCGGTCTGGTTTCCTTTATTCACAACAAACTCGACCTCAAAGGCTACGTGACCGGCGCCGAGATGATCAATCAGCTGATCGGCCAGTGTTCCTGGCTCATCCGCGTGATGCCCGACATCGCGACCTTGCGCGCCAACAGCCAGCGCGTCACCGAATTGGCGAACGCCATCGAGAACGTCCAGCAGCCGCAGGAGTTCTACGGCCAGACCGGCCGCTCCGACTTCCACTATGCCAGCCAGAACCCGGTCTTCGGCCTGACTATCCAGAAGCTCGAACTGGCGCATCAGGGCGAAGATGCCACGCCGTTCCTGAGTGCTGCCAATCTGCGCTTCCGGCGTGGCGAGTGGACGTTCCTCAAGGGCGAGTCCGGCTGCGGCAAGACTTCGCTGATCAAGGCGATCAACGGCCTGTGGCCCTATGGCCGTGGCACCATCGTCTTCCCCGACGGCGTGAAGAGTTTCTATGCCGCCCAGGAGGTCAAGCTGCAGCAGGTGTCACTGAAGCAGCTGGTGTGTCTGCCCGGCTCCGAGCAGGACTATGGCGATGCGCAGGTGGCGTCTGCCCTGCACAAGGCCGGCCTTGGCGACTTCATCGAACACATGGCCGACGAAAGCCGCGAGGGAAAGATCTGGGATCAGATGCTTTCCGGCGGCCAGAAGCAGAAGCTGGTGGTGGCTCGCATCGTGCTGCAGCAGCCTGGGCTTCTGTTCCTCGACGAAGCCACCGGCGCGCTCGATCCGGATGGCAAGATCGCTTTCCACCAGGCGATCAAGGACAACTGTCCCGATGTCACGGTGATCAGCATCATGCACGAGGCGATTGCGCCACGATCAGCCACGGGCGAGGAATTCTACCACAGCGTGGTTGCGATCGCCGACGGTGTCGCCACCAAGAAGCCGCTTGCTCCGAACCTGCCGCGCGAACTCACCACCATCCTTACGCAGCCGCGACCGGTCGAAGACAAATGGCTGCGCTTCTCGCGCCGGCTGAAGCAGAAATAGCAACCACACCAAACTCTTGCCGGGCCGCAACACTGCGGCAACGACGGCGGTTGATCACAGTCTCGCGATTGGGCCTGTTCCCGGCAGTTTTCCGCCGTTCCTGCGATTGACTCGCCAAAATGCGCTCCTATGTTGCGCCCGGCTTGCAGCATTCCAAATCGAACCCGCAAGCAGAAAGGTCACCGCGCCATGCCTGGCGACAGTCACAGTCGAACGCAGCCGCCGTCCGCCTAGACGTGACCTGATGGCTCACGTCCTGCCAGACGGCAAGGAGTGAGCCATGAACGAATTTTCCCCCGTCGTAGCGGGCGACGATGCCGTCGCGATCGCCCGTATCCTTGCCAATGATCACGTCGCCGATGTCGTCGAGGCCCTGAACCGGGAACCTCGCGAGACCGCGATCGAACTGCTTTGCGAAGTGCCGTTTGAGCGGCTGGTTGAGATCTTCGACCAACCGGAACTCGACGGCGCGTCCGAACTGGCCGAGGCGCTGCCGCGCGCCAAGGCGTGCAAGCTCCTCACCGCCATGTCGGTCGACCGCGCCGCCGATATCCTGCGCGAGCTGGACGAGCCGGCGCGTTCCGAGCTGCTCGGCAGGCTGGCGCCGCCGCTACGGGCGACGCTGCTTTCCATTCTCGGCTACCCCGAAGGCAGCGCCGCCTCGATCATGACGACCGAGTTCGTCAGCGTGCCTTCGGATTGGACCGTCGGCCGCACGCTGGACTACATCCGCAAGGTCGAGCGGACGCGCGAGACCGTCTACGCCATCTACATCGTTGATCCCGACACGCATGTGCTGGTGCGCTCGACTGGGCTGCGCCGGCTGATCACCGGCGAGCCGGACGATCCGATCCTGTCGGTGGCGCCGGACCGCGTGCCGGTGACGGTGACGCCGCTGACCGATCGCGAGACCCTGGCGCAGACGATCTCCAAATACGATCTGCTCGCGGTTCCCGTCGTCGACCACGGCAAGATCCTCGGCATTGTCACCATCGACGACATCATCGACACCATGATCAAGGAGACGACCGAGGACGTGCACCGTTTCGGCGGCATGGAGGCGCTGGACGAGCCCTACATGAAGATGAGCTTCCTCGCCATGATCAAGAAGCGCGGCGGCTGGCTGTGCGCGCTGTTCATCTCCGAGATGCTGACCGCCAATGCCATGCAAAGCTATGAGGGTGAACTGGAAAAGGCGATCGTGCTCACTCTGTTCATCCCGCTGATCATGAGCTCGGGTGGCAATTCCGGCTCGCAGGCGACCTCGCTCGTCATCCGCGCGCTGGCATTGCGCGAGATCGGTCTTGGCGACTGGTGGCGGGTGGCGCTGCGCGAACTGCCCACCGGCCTCGTGCTCGGCGGCATGCTTGGCGTGGTCGGCATCTGCCGCATCGCACTCTGGCAATATATGGGCTTCTACGACTATGGGCCGCATTGGCCGCTGATCGCCACGACGGTGGGAGCAGCGCTGGTCGGCATCGTCACCTTCGGTTCGCTGTCGGGCTCGATGCTGCCGTTCGCGTTGAAACGGATCGGCTTCGATCCGGCGAGCGCGTCGGCGCCGTTCGTCGCGACACTGGTCGATGTGACCGGCCTGGTGATCTATTTCTCGGTGGCGCTGGTCATCCTGCGCGGCACCCTGCTGTAGCAGCCGCTAAAAATCCTGCCGCCGGCAATGACCGGCGGCGGGTTCGCCTTGCTCAGGCTTCAGGCCTGCCGGCTGTAGATGGCGTCGCGCAATGCGTCGGGGAAAGCGCCCATCATCCCGGCAATGGCCGTGTTCGTCAGCGCCACCACCGTCAGGTCCAGCGTCGGGTCGACGAACCAGGAATGACCGTAGACGCCGCCCCAGCGCCACGTGCCGACGGTCTGTGGCGTGTTTGCCGCCACGGGATCGCGCAGGACGCCGAAGCCGAGGCCCCAACCCCAGCCGGGCATGGTGGTTTCGAGACCGCCAATGGCGTCGGTCCTCATCGCCGTGGCCGTTTCGGGGCGGATCACCATGCCGCCGCCGCTGCGCAGCGCTTCAAGCAGCTTCATAACATCGCCGGCCGTGCCGTTCATGCCGGTGCCGCCGGAGGCAAACGATGCGGCATCGAAGGTACGGCCAGGCGTGAACGAGATGGCGCCGTCGCCGAAGGGCACCAGATGATGCTCGCCCATAGCGACAGCCTTGCCGGGACCGTCCGCATAAGGCGTCACCAGCCGAGCCCGGTCACGGACGCCAAAGGCCGTGTCGCGCATGCCGAGCGGCTGCACCACCAGGCGATCGACAAGATCCGGCAGCGTGGCGCCGGTGGCCCTCGCCAGCGCCTCGCCCAGCACATCCATCGCCACCGAATACCTCCAGTTGGTTCCCGGCTTGTAGGACAACGGCACCGAGGCGATGCGCCTGAGGTTCTCGGCCATGGACAGGCCGGGCTGGTCGAGGCCGTCGGAGATCCCGGCACGGTGATAAGGCCCGCCGGTTGCCTGGCGGAAGCCGTAGTCGAGACCGGCCGTATGGGTCAGCAGCTGGCGGATGGTGATGACGGGCTCGCCGCCGTCCGCCAGCTTCGGTCTGAATTCCGGGATGAATCTGGTCACCGGATCGGCAAGACTGATCGCGCCGGCTTCGACAAGCGCCAGGGCCGCGGCGGCGACGACCGGCTTGGTCACCGATGCCAGCCGGAAGATTACGTCAGCCGTCATTGGTTTTTTCGCTTCGCGGTCGGCGAGACCAGCGGCGCGGCTGTAGAGGACTTCACCGCGCCGGGCGACGAGGATCACGGCGCCGACAACGCGCTCCTCCTCGACAGCCCGGTCGATGACCTCATCGACGCGCCGGCCAAAATTGTCGTCGAGCGGCGCGGCGGTTACGGGCATAGATCGCTCCTCATCGCTCCTCGAGGAATGATAACGGGCGTCAATCGACGCGCACGCCGTCCTTCACGCGGTAGGTCGGCTTGTACATGGTGACCAGTTCTTCCGCCGCTGTCGGGTGGACGGCCATGGTGCGGTCGAAATCGTCCTTGGTGACGCCGGCCTTCAGCGGAATGCCGAGCAGCTGCGCCATCTCGCCGGCGTCCGGTCCCAGAATGTGGGCGCCGAGCACTTTTCGCGTGGCGCCGTCGACCACCAGCTTCGTCAGCATCTTTTCGTCGCGGCCCGACAGCGTATGCCGCATCGGCCGGAACGTCGCGCGGTAGATCTCGATGTCGGAGTAGCGCTTGACGGCATCGTCCTCGGACAGGCCGACAGTGCCGATCTCCGGCTGTGAAAACACCGCGGTCGGGATCGTGTCGTGGTCGGGCGCCGTCGGATTTCCCTTGAAGGCGGTCTCGATGAAGCACATCGCTTCGTGGATCGCCACCGGCGTTAACTGTACACGGTTGGTGACGTCGCCGATCGCCCAGATGTTGTCGATGTTGGTGCGGGAGTACTGGTCGACAACGATGGCGCCGGTCTTGCCGAGCTCGACGCCGACGCCTTCCAGGCCCATATTCTCGGTGTTGGGGATGCGGCCGATGGCGAGCATGACCTGGTCGACCGTCAACACCTTGCCGCCGGTGACCAGCGCGTCCAGCCGCCCATCCGGCCGCTTGCGCACCCATTCCGACACGGCGTGGCAGAGAATCTTTATCCCCTTCTTTTCCATGGTCTCGTGCAGCATGCGCCGCAGGTCCATGTCGAAGCGCGACAGGATCTCCTTGCCGCGGTAGACCAGCGTGGTGTCGACGCCCAAACCATGGAAGATGTTGGCGAATTCGACGGCGATGTAGCCACCGCCCTCGATCATGATCGCCTTCGGCAGCCGCTTGAGGTCGAAGACCTCGTTGGAAAAGATGCAATGCTCATGGCCGGGAAGTGCTGGATGCGGCGCCGGCCGGCCGCCGGTGGCGATCAGGATCTGGTCGGCGGTGACGGTGCGGTCGTCGCCCAAGAGGTGCACGACATGCGGATCGACCAGCATGGCGCGCGAGTGGAACGTCTCGCCGCCGGCGCCCTGCACGTTCTTCTCGTAGATAGCCTCCAGCCGGGCGATCTCGCGATCCTTGTTGGCGACCAGCGTCGGCCAGTCGAAGCTCGCTTCCGGCACCGTCCAGCCATAGCCGGCTGCATCAGTGAAATGCTCGGGAAATTGCGAGGCGTAGACGTAGAGCTTTTTCGGCACGCAGCCGCGGATAACGCACGTGCCGCCATAGCGGTATTCCTCGGCGATGCCGACGCGCTTGCCGAGTGCCGCCGCCACGCGCGCCGCCCTCACCCCGCCGGAGCCGCCACCGATGACGAAGAGATCGTAGTCGTAACCGGCCATGCCGCCGCTCCTTGCCTCAGAAATGTTTGAGACAGGTAGGCTGCATGAGGCCAAAAGAAAAGCCCGGTTTGCTCCGGGCTTTCTTGGTCCAGCGGCGAGGGACGCCGGTTAGTTCTTCGGCGCTTCCGGCTGGTCGCCGTCAGCGGGTGCGGCGCCATCAGCCGGGGCGGCACCATCAGCCGGGGCAGCGCCATCGGCGGGTGCCGCGGGAGCCTTGGCCTTCGCGGCCGCGGCCAGCGTCTCGCCGACCTGCTGGGCGAGATCGCGCGCCAGGCCGTTCTGCCAGATGTCGGCCGCCTTGACCAAATCGCGCGTCACCGTCGGGCCGCTGTCGAGCAGCTTCTTGCCGGCTTCGGAATTGTAGAAGGCAGCGATGTCGGTGAGGTCCTTTTCGGAGAACACCTTGGCATAGGCCAGTGCTGCTTCCTTCTCCAGATCGGCGCGGCGTGAGGCCAGCGCTAGCGCCTTCTCGCTGATGGTCTTGCCGATCAGCTCCTGCATGTCGGGGTTCTTCTGGATAAGCTGCTGCTCTAGCGCGGCAGCCGCCTGCGGAAGGATGTTGTCGAACGGGTCGGTCGCGTGGATGGCAGCGACCGCGGCGCGCGCCGCTTTCAGATGCGATTCGGTGACGTCCTGCGAAAACGCCGGCGCGGTGAACGCCAGGACAGCCGAAGCCGCCACGATGGCGGAGAATTGGCGAACCCGTTTATGCAACATCATGATCGGTAGAACTCCCTGGTTTTCGGGCGGCATGGACGGTTTGGATGCCGTCGCCACCGGCGATGATGGCCGCTGACGCCAGCCCGATGAAAAGACCATGCTCGACCACGCCGGGGATGGCATGGAGAGCATTCGAAAGCGCTCTTGTATCCGGAATGCGGCCAAAAGATGCATCGAGGATAAAATGGCCGCCGTCTGTAACAAAAGGCTGGCCCCCCGTCATCCTCAATGTAATAGGCCCGGAAAGGCCGAGACTTTTGGCCGCTGCCGCGACTGCGATTTCGGTGGCGCGCAGGCCGAACTGGTTGACTTCGATGGGCAGCGGAAACCGACCGAGCGTCTCGACCATTTTCGACTTGTCGGCAATGACGATCATGCGCCCGGAGGCCGCCGCGACGATCTTCTCGCGCAGCAGCGCGCCGCCGCCGCCCTTGATCAGCGTCAGCGCCGGATCGACCTCGTCGGCGCCGTCCACTGTGAGGTCGAGCTCGGGCGTTTCCTCCAGCGACGACAGCGGCACGCCGAGCTCGCGGCAGAGGGCCGCGGTGCGCTCCGACGTCGGTACGCCGATGACGGTCATGCCCGTGGCGACCTTCTCGGCCAGCAGCCGCACGAACTCTTCCGCCGTGGTGCCGGTGCCGATGCCGAGCCGCATGCCGTCGCTGACATGGGCAAGCGCTGCCCGCGCGGCCTCGACCTTCAACTGCCTCGCATCCATGCTGCTGCCCCGAAACCTTGTGTCTCGGGCTCCTAACATTTTTGCCAGTCTGGTCAAAGCCCTTGGCGGCAGCGGAACGCCTGGCGATGCGCAGGGTGAGATGCGTGGGCCTTCAGTAGGAATATTTTCTTGGATGCCGTTGCCCGATGGCGGCAGGTATGCTACATTTCCGTTCAGACTGCTGATTTGCGTCACGACCCGCCGCCGAGGCGGGTTTTCATTTCTGGCGGCTCGCCACGCCTGCTTGCCTCGACGTGCTTGCCAGCCCGCTTGCCTCGACGCGCCGCAGCGGCTATCGCCTGCCGACAAAACAATCGCCACAGGACAGGCCATGACCAGACCGATCATCGTGTTCGACCTCGACGGGACGCTGGTCGACACGGCGCCGGACCTGCTCGACAGCCTCAACCACAGCCTTGCCGCCAGCGAGCTCGCCGCTGTCGACGAGGCCGGCTTCCGGCGCTTTGTCGGCCATGGCGGGCGGGTGATGATCGAGCGCGCGCATACCGCGCAGCAGAAGTCGCTGGCAGTGGAAGAGCACGACCGGCTGCTGAAGCTGTTCCTTGACCACTACACGCTCAACATTCCCGGCAAATCGCGCCCCTACCCCGGCGTGGTCGAAGCGATCGCCCGCTTCGAGAAGGCCGGCTATCTGCTCGCCATCTGCACCAACAAATATGAGGGCAATTCGAAAGCGCTGATCGAAGCGCTCGGCCTGACAAAGCATTTCGCCGCGATTGCCGGCCAGGACACGTTCGCCTTCCGCAAGCCCGACCCCCGGCATCTAACCGAAACCATCCGGCTCGCCGGCGGCGATCCGCATCGCTCGCTGATGATCGGCGATTCGCAGACCGACATCGACACCGCCAAGGCCGCCGGCATTCCGGTGGTCGCCGTCGATTTCGGCTATACCGACCGGCATGTCAGAGAGTTCGAGCCGTCGGCTGTCATTTCGCATTTCGACGCGCTGACGCTCGACCTAGCGGAACGGCTGATTGCAGCGGCAAGCGGCTGAGCGAAACAGGCGATTGCGCGGCTGCCCCTGCCCTCGCCTATTTCCGGCATAGAAGGCCAGCGCATCGCCTTGACTTCAACGGCCTGCCTCCCTTATATCGCGGCTCGCTTGGCCTTCGGGCAACGAGCGGGCGATTAGCTCAGCGGGAGAGCACACCCTTCACACGGGTGGGGTCGCAGGTTCAATCCCTGCATCGCCCACCATTTTTTCGTGGAAATCCCATCATATTTGCTCTTCGGCGAGGTTGTCGGCTTCGGCCACTCGGGACCGGATACTCAATACCGTGGCCTTTTGTCGGATACCACGACCAGCCTCCCTCCAACATACTGGCAGCGTTTGCAGACAAGCTTCGACGCCAGCCGCTTTTCGGTGATGAAATCGTAGTGCGTGCCGTAGGTCTCGATTAGACCATCGAGATCGAGCGAGCGTAGATGACCGCATCGGGGATTGCCGCAATATACGCTGAGGCCCATGCCTTGATCGCGAAGCTCGCCAAGCTTTGCGGGCTGAGCGATCGACAGAACAATAGCTGCCGGGTCCGCCGGATTTGCCACCACCACGAGGATAGGTCTTCGAACCGCTGCCCGATCAATGGCTCCGATTGCCTGGACCGCCTTATCTTGGGCGACGCCGATGAGGGAATCGATCTCTTCCATCGCCGCAGTATGGCCGCAGACAAACAGGGCCCTTCGCAGCACGTGCAGCGCATCTCTCGTTTCGCAAAGTGTCGTCCGGAGGGTGAGAGGCATTTCGCGCTCAATTCTTCATGTAGCTGTCGGGAAGACATTCGGCTTCAAGTGCCGCTGCTATGAAGGCTCGGTGAACGTCCCTTGTGCTGCAGCACCCCGTCCGTTCCCCCACCAAGGCAGCAAGCGCGGCCAGAAACAGTGGGCCATCGGATGGCCAGTCGTTCGCCAAAGCGTCGGCCATTTGAGGCAGCGTAGCAAGGACTGAGATCGTGCCGTCCCTGTTCGCGATCGGGATCCCCGAAAACATGTTAGGCTGGCTGTTTGTCACCGCATAGCTCCCGCTGGGGCGGGAGAATGTTATGCTCTCTCAAGCACCAGCGCCCGTACAATGGCTGATGACAAAGCTATTTGAGCACTTAAATAAGTCCATGTCCATTAACTATGACGTACAAGACGAGCGATATTCGAAATTTAATATCAGGTCGTATTTACTTGATCTGGCGTCTGCTCGCGTCGAGTGACTCGGCTCATCGCTCCAGCATCGGAGAAAATCCCGCAAGCGGTATCTATCACTGCGGCACGAGGCTTGAGTCTGGACTGCCTCAGCAACTACAACTCGCCCCTCGCCACCAAGATTCTTCTGGGCGAAATTCAGGGCGCTTGAGTAGCTCGTATAGCTCTGGAACTGGCAGACATTGGAGCTGCGGCGCACTTTCATCTGTTCGAGATCCCAGAACGAGACCTCGATGCGGTCGTCGGCGCAATAGACCGTGTATTTTTCAGACTCCAGCGCGCGCGCCTTCTCAAGCGGGATGGAGACGGCAGGAATGGAAAGCGCGGAAAGTGCAAGCATGACGGCGTGGCGCGCGCGCATGGAAAACCCCAGAGTGAAAACAGCCCGTAGTATCGCCGCTGTTTTGAAGCGGTGCATCGGCTTTTTGACGAACCGCTTTTTTTCGGCTGCCGGCTTTCGGTGCCGCTATATGCTGATCCAGATTTCCAGCGTGTTGGCGCGGATGACGGGCACCGCACGCGCGGTTACCGTCTGGCCGGCGGCGGTGAGGTCGGCAGCCAGCAGTTCGGCGGCACGGCGGTCGGCTTCGGTGTCGGGATTGTAGCGAACCTCGTTCTTGCCGGCGGCAGCCGCCACTCGCTCTTCTCCGGGCGTCGGAATGCCCCAGCCCAAGGCGCGCATCTTGGCGGAGAGCGCCTGGGCGTCTTCGCGCGTCATGCCGGCGAACTGGACGTAAACCGTCTGCGGGCGCCGCTGGATGTGCAGCCGGTCCTTCAATGTGTTGAGCGCGTTACGGTCCTGGTCGCCGATGATCGCCTGGCCGTCGGCTGCGGATGTATCGAGATCCGCGACGGCGCGGCGCGCGGCGGCGAACACAGGCAGCCAGTCCGGGCGGTTCCACAGGTCCGGCGGAACACTGAGCAAGGTTTCAAGCACGTTTCTGCGCCCGGCAGGCGTCAGTCCGGTCATGCTTTGGAGGCCGGCCATCTCGACGAGAGCCGCCACGATCTTGCGCCGTTCGGGCACCGGCAGGTCCGGATTGCCGAGGACGGCAATCAGTCCACCGCGCAGCGCATCGCTGGCGCCGTCGGCGCTGTCGAGCAGTTTGACACGCCCCGCCAACGCGTCTGCTGCAGTTCCGTTCGGGCCGGGATTCTTCACCGAATCCGTCCATTCGATGAGCGTGCCGAAATTGAGGCTGGTGCGTTTTTCAAGCTCGGCAACCGGGAGCCGGTATCTCTCGGGATCGAACGCGCCCGTAGCGTCGGCCGGAATGAAGAACGCGTCGACGACGAATTCCGGCTCTGTGATTTCTCCCTTTACGGCAGCCGGCACGGAAGAGACGGCGAGTTTCCAATAGGCATAAGGGACCGGCACACCGTCGACCGGCTGGTCGGCGGGTCGGAAAACGGGACCGCTGAAAATGGTCACACGATTGGCCAGTGGGTTATGCTGCGAGCGCACCCAGCTTTCGAGCGGCAGCCACTGGCCGCCGTAGAAAGCACGCGGCTGCGGCATCGTGTTTGGCAGGAAAGAGGCATACTGCGCTAGCTTGAGCGCCGCGGTTGCCGAATCACCGGCGAACTCGGGACCCCAGGCGATGTCGCTGGCACTTGCGAATCGCGCCGCTAGCCAGGGCCGGTCCGCGCGAAAGTACCAGCTGGGACGAGGCTGGTAGTCGACCGGCAATCGGCTGTCGGGTTTCAGTCTGCTGGCGGTGACTTGCAGGGGCAACCTTTGCGGCCGATCCAGGTTGACCGCCGAATAGATGGCCATGCGGTGACTTCGGCCCATAACCAGCGAGTAGTTGATGTAGTCCAGCGGCGGCGCCACGGCGTCGCTTCTCAGCTCGCCGGTTATCCTGGGCAAGCCGATCGTGGCCCCGATGAAATCGACCTTGTATCCCGAAAGAACGTTGGGCTGCTTGTCGATATCTGTGCCGAGCAGCGGTTCAAGCGCTGTCCGTAGCGGCGGCGGCAACTGCTCGAGAGTGATCTCGCCGCTTTTGACCTGGCCGGCCAGTTCGACCAGCACCCCTTGTTGCAAATCTTGCGACAACTTGTCCAGGGACACATTGCCCAGTTTGAGTTGTTCGACCACAAGCACGATCGCGGACCGCAAGATAACCTGCGTGGCTTGCAGCTCGGCGAGCCTTTTGTCGGCGTCTTTCGCTTTGTCCAGGGCAGCGTCGCGCGCTTGCACGGCTTGGTCGCGTGCGCTTGTTGCCTCTTTAAGGGCAGCGCTAAGATCATCGTTGAGCCTCCTGATCTCGTTCGCCTTCTGCAAGGCCTGCTCGCGCGCAAGGAAGGCTTCTTCCCTTTGGTAAAAAGCGACAGGGGTCATTACCGAGAGGAATATTGTCAGGGTGGCGAACAGAGCGATCAGCCGGTTCTGGATGCGATCGCGCCGCTCCTGGCTGTCCGTCTCGGCCTTGGCGCTTGCCTCGACGAACTCGGCAATGTCGGGCCCCTGCGGCAGCTCCGACGCCTCCTTCAGCGCTTCGCCACGCAGGAGATAGCCGGCGTAGCCGGTGTTCTTCCATTGCCGCGCCTGGGCGGCCACGCGGATGCGAAAGCGCTCGGTCAGCTCGTCCGAACTCAGTTCGTCGTCGGACGCGAAGCCGTCGCCGGATTGGGCACTGTCCTTGGTCGCGACGCCCACCGATTCAGGAACGGCAATGGCGACCGCTCCGAGATCGGTGATTTCACGCGATGCGGGTTCGGAGTCGACTGCGACGGCGACCGGTTCGGCCGTTTCGAGGCCGCCTGCGAAGGCAGCGAGACGCGCCGGACTGACATCGGCGGAGGTGATGCCGGGGCGCGTGACCAATTCTGCCGACCAATAGTCGAGGATGCGCTGCGCCGCGCGGCGGTCGGATTCGCGCGCAATGGTGCTGCCCGCACGCCGCGCCCTGGCCAGGAAGTCGCGGATGGTCCGGGCATCGGGAGCCGTATTGTCGATGCTGGCTTCCGTCGTTTCGGCGCCGGCCTTGTCGCTGCGCTTCATTGAGGGATCGCCCGCTTCGTTGGCGCTGGCGATGCGCATCAGCTCGAGATGCGCGATACGGATGTCGCTCAGCGAGACAAACTCGGCCGAGGTTTCGGTGCCTGCCACTGTTTCTTCGCTCATGACCCAAGGTCCTCAATGATCTTGTGCAAAGGCGTGCTGACGCGGACGATCGAGGCGCATTCCGTTTTCAGCGCCAGATCGACCTGAACGAAGCGTTGCTGGGCCTCGTCCCGATAGGCTTCGAAGGCAAGGATGAAGGCGGTGTCGACGGTCTCGCGCGACAGCTGGTCGTTGACGTCGGTGGAGTAGTCGGCGAGCGTCGTTCGCCACTGCCCGTTCGGGTCGAGATCGGCAAGAACCTTGACCTTCACTTCCAGGTTCCGCCACAGCGGCGAAAACTGGAACGGCAGCGACTTGTCCGCCGCAGCGCCCCCTTCTATCGGCTCGATCATGTCGGTGAGGCTGGCCAGCTTGTTGTCGACGTCCTGCCAGAGTTTATGCTCGACGACGCGCGCATAGATGGTCGACGACAGCACCATGATCGCGTCATGCGCGGCCTTTATCAAAGGAACATCCGGGTCGCCTGCTGGAAGTTTGCCGGCTATCGTGTCGAGACCGGTGGCCAGAAGTCCGAAAGGCAAATTCTTCGCGGTGACGAAAATCTGCTGGTTGAGCCGCGAAGGCACGACGCGCAGCACGGTGCGTACGTCGAACAGGGCGTCGTAGGCGTCAGGGGACTTGTCATCGATTGCGCCCTGCAACTTGCTCGCCGCCGCCTTCAAATCGTCGAGCCATGCCTGCTCGATATCGTGAAGCGCCGGCCCTGCCGGCAAAGCGGTGACCGACTCTCCGATCGAGACACAAAAGAGCTTCAATATTTTGAGGAAGTTGCGCAGGACGCGGACCTGTTCGAGGGAGGCGCCCATGTCGCGCGCGGCGATCAGCAGGGTCTGGAAGCTGCCGATGCCATATTGGAAGCTCTGCAGGTGGTCATGCAGATTCTTGTAGGTCTTGAGGACATCGATCTGGCTGGTGACGGTGGTGAGGCCATCGCCAGCGGCGAGTTGCGCCTGAATGTCCTTGGGCTGCTGGTTGACGGCGTTGAAGCCTGCAAGCGCGGTGTTGACCCGGTCGTCGGTCGTCAGGCCGGGCAACTCGGCCGTCGGTTTCTGGCCTGCGGCGAGTTCGTCCAGATAGGTCTTGAACAGGGCCGCGCACTGCGGATTTTGCGCCACGACGGCAGTCATAAGCGCCTGCGACAGTTTGTTGGTCAACGCATAGTCAAGGATGTTGAACCAGACTGTAAGCGCAGCCCCCTGGAGATTGATGGCGCCAGCGACGATCCCAGCGTCCTTGGTTACCTGCAACCAATCGGGAGGCAATGGGTAGAGATCAGCCAGTTGAAGCCTGAGGTCGAAATAGGCGCTGATCTCTGAACTCCGTGGTGTTTGGTGGCGTTATAAACCGTCACATCCGAAAGAATTTACATGCCGTAGTCCCAAATCGCCGCGCATCGCGCTGCGCCATCGGTCTCACCATCTAAACAGGCTTGGCCGCGAGGTCCTGGATGATGGTGTCGATCGCGATGCCCTCGTTGCGGTAGTACGTGCTCTTGGTAGCCGCGTTGGGCTCGGTGAGCCAGCCGCCGCTGTGATGCAGCGCAATCAGATTCCAGTCGGTGTCGAAGACTGGCGAGCCCGACGAGCCCGGCAGCGTGTCGGTGAGATATTGAACGCGGCCGCCGCCGACGAAGGCCACGACATTGGCCACGAATGAAATCTGTTTTTGCGCGCCGCCCGGGTGCTGAATGATGTTGACACGGTCGCCGACCTTGACGGTCATGGGCTTCATGTCCAGCTCGCCCCATTTGGAGGCGTCGCCCTTGACGCGGACGGCCGACCAGTCATTATCCTTGGAGGTGCGAAGCGGCACGGCGGTGTCGATGCTGAATTCCTCGAATGGCGCGT
Organism: Mesorhizobium sp. P171375; assembly: GCF_057786075.1. Taxonomy (NCBI): domain Bacteria; kingdom Pseudomonadati; phylum Pseudomonadota; class Alphaproteobacteria; order Hyphomicrobiales; family Phyllobacteriaceae; genus Mesorhizobium; species Mesorhizobium sp. P171375. Next base: position 4,637,014 of record NZ_JBYNWF010000001.1, on the reverse strand, counting down.
CGAGCCCGGCGACAGTCCGCTGATAATTGAACTGGACCACGGCGCCCACCATGGAAGCATCGTCGGGCAACACGTGGTTGTTGGTGATCAGGATCCCGCCGGCGGTCATGAAGCCGGTGCCGGAACTGCCATCGGCACGCTTGATGCGCACCACCGATTTCGCCCTGATAACGCCGAGTTCAAGATAACTGATTGGCACCAGCGTGCTTTTGTCACCGAGGATCTTTTCGAGTTGGCCCGGCGCGCCGCTCCACTTGGTGGTAGCGGGCCCTTCGACCGGTGGCGGCGGGGCATGCTGCTTTGCCTGCAGCAATGCCTCGTCGCCGGGATTCTCATCCAGCGCAAAGGCGATGAGAGTGTCGACTTTGGTCTCCTGTTTTGCGCGCTGGACAATGGCGAACCAATTGTTGATCGCCTTGTTGTCAAAGGCGATCTGGGCCGTCGACAGCCCAACGCCTTTGGCAACGCGCACGCCGTCGCCGATCATCGGGTAGAGATTGGCGAGGATCCGGTTGAGGCTGGTCAGCTCGGATTGCGTCCATTCGGTCATTGGACGTCTCTAGCCCTTCTTCTTTCGCTTCCGCGACCCGGCCCGCATGGCAATCTCGGCACCGCGCACCGTGTCGTACTGATCGGCGTCGATCAGCGATTGGTCGAAGCTGACGCCGGTCATTTCGGAGATTTCGGTCAGCGGGTACATGGCGCCGATGAATTCTTCGGCGACAGTGAACTCCAGCTCCGTGTCGGTGAGGTCCTGTTCGAGCACAAAGCCGTAGCTGGCAAGCCCGTCACTGACGCGGGCCACGACCACCTTCCAAAAGCGGCGCGGCACGAGCGCACGAAGACTGGTGCCTCTGGGCCCCTTGCCGGCAAAGGTCCGGTCGTCTTCGGCCAGGACAGGGCCGGCGAAGACGCAAAGTCGTTCGCTGGCCGCCTCGGACAAGACATGGTTCTCGAGATCGCCCCAATTCTTCTCGCCGCTGTCGGAGCGGTTGTAGCCTTCGACCTGGGGCGAGCAGTTGGTGACGTGGAAGGAGCAGACATTGCCCCTCAGCAGAAGTTCGAAGGTGCTGCCCCAGGCCACATCATCACGCCTGACGATATGGCCCTTGTCGAAGGCGCCCTGATCCTTGACATAGAAGACATCGGGGATCTGGTACTTGTCGTCGAGCCGCAGATCCGGGAACCAGCGCTCGCTGAACAGGCCGCCGCGCGAATAGTTGCGGCCCTTTTCCGGTTCGCGCAGATTGCTCTCCTCGGTGACGTTGGAGGCGGTGAACAGGGCCAGCCGCCGCTTGGCGTGCATATTGAGCGAGAAGTTCTGGTAGTCGAGCCGCGTGCCGCCGGCCTTGAGCGGCGCCAGAACGGACGGGTCGGTGGCCTCCGGCATCGGCACCACGACCGGCGCGAGCTTGGTGCCGCCGGAGAGGAATTTTTCGTCGTAGCCTTCGTAGCCGTCATAGTCGGCGACCGATTTGGGAACGAACGCGCCGCCGGGGGGCGTCGGTTTGGCCGCTTCGAGCTCTACCGATTCCGTAACCGCTTCATGGCCAGGAGTTGCGCCGAGCGAGATTGTGATCCGCAACGGCACTTCGAAGGTGACACTGCCGCCGGGCGAAACGACGACGCCTCCGCCGGTGGGTGGCGGCGCCTGGGTGACGACACCCGGGATCCGCTTTACGCCGCCGACCTCGACCAGGTTTACGCCCTCGGCCGGCGAGGCGCTGTCGGCCTTGTTCCACCAGGCGCCCCAATCGTTGGGGCCACCGCTGGCGCCGCCGGCGAAGTTGAGGCCGAGGTCGACGACGCGTTGGTCCTTGGCCAGCGCGCCGGTGGGCACGGCGTAGTTGCGCTCGAGATAGCGGCCGGCGAAATGCAGCGCCACGACCTCGCCGGTGGCGAGGTTGATCATGGCGGTACCGGAGTTGCCGCCAGTCGTCGAACAATCATGTGTGGCCGCGTTGACGATCTTGCCGAAACTCTCGGTGCCGAGGCCGCCCTGCAGCATGCCCGGCTGCAGGCGCTTGACCTGGAAGCGGTTGCGCATGAGGTCGTTCTGGACATCGACCGCGTTGCGGTTGTCGAACGCCGGATAGCCGATGGCGACAACTTCCTGACGCAGCATGTCGCGCGCGTCGGCGACCGCGAGCGACAGCGGCGTGACGTTGTCGGGCAGGCCATCGACTTCGAGGATTGCCATGTCCCAATAGGGATGGATCATCCGGACATTGCGGATCTTGAAGACATTTCCCGCGGCCGAATCGCGCTTGAAGTCGATGCCGGCGGCACGGCCGTTGATGAACTGCAGATTGCGGTCACCGAGGCCTGCGGCGAAGATCTGCGCAACATGACGGTTGGTCATCAAGAGGTTGCGCCCGACGACACAGCCGGTGCCGCCATAGGGGATGTTGGTGTTCCACAACAGTTCGATGCGCCCGATCGCCGGCAGGGCGGCTTCGATGCGCTGCTTCAGTGCGGCCTCGCTGGTCAGCTTCGTCCACAGCGAATGGCCCGGTGTCGGAGCGCCGTCGAAAGTCAGCGTCGTGAAGGTTCCATCCTTGATGTCGTAGACCGGCCGCAGCTCCGGGATGATTATGGCTTCCAGATCGGCAAGCTGGTCGGGCGCGACTTCGGCCCCTCGCGCCAAATTCTCCGCACCCGCGCGCGCAGATTCAAACGCCGCTTCCGTCCTGCCGCCGTCCGTGGGCGCAAGGGATTCCAAGGCGCCACCGGCCATCGTCTCCATGTTGGCGAGGACCGATTCAGTCCCCTCGCCCCCGGTGACGAGATCGAGATATTGACGGATACGCTGCTCTCTGCTGACCGGCATGGTCGCCCCTCGCCCAAAGGTTCTGCCAAAGTAAAGAACTGTATTGCCCCATTTTAGACTGGCGCAATTCTGGCTGGCACGCAAGGAAACAAATCAACGCGCGTCTAATATGACTGAGGCGTGACGCTGGCATGTCTCTTCGCCCGCAGTCGCTCGCGCGATGCATGACGCTCGCATTATTTTAGGCCCGCCGTATGTGATCTCGATCACAGACGCTCACGCTGCTTGCGCCCACCAATCGCAGCGGCGGAAACAGGCATTGCGGCTCATGCCGCCTTTTCGCGGTTTCGACAGTTCTGCAAGGATTAGCAGGCACCAGGAATTTTCATCACCTAACTCTTTTCATCAGTTGCCGTCTGGACGCCTCCGGCTCCTCCCGCCGGGCGTGCAGACGGCTTTCCGCCTGGCGCAAGCCAGCATTGGGCGCAACAACCGCTCAACGCCTTTAGAAGGCGTAATGGCAAAGAGATGAACACCGGGCTTTGATGCGATGCACTCTTGCCGTAAACTTTGGTGATTGCGGCAATTGGGAAGTTCAACATGGCTTTTGGCGGCGCGAACGACAGAAACGATCTGCCGCGCCTGGCACGCATCGATCCAAAGCTGTTCGATATTCTTTTCAGCGGTTGCAAGGTCGAGCGCTACGCCGCCGGCCAGCATCTGTTCGTCCAGGAAGATGCCGCCGACCGCATCTATGGGGTGATGAGCGGCACGGTGGAAATCTCGATCTATTCGCCCGGCGGCCAGAAGCTGGTGGCCAATATCGAGCTTTCGCGCAGTCTTGTCGGCGAGATCGGCGCGCTCGACGGACGGCCCCGCACCGCCACCGCCATCTGTCTTACCGCGTGCGAGCTGGTCTCGTTGAGCAGGACACAACTCTTTGATCGCATTGAAAGAAATCCGCCACTGGCACGCGCGATGATCGAACTTCTGTGCGCCAGGCTGCGCTGGATCAGCGGCGAGCTCGGCGATCAGGCCTTTTTCGGTATCGAGGCAAGGCTTGCCAAGCGCCTGGTCTTCCTGGCCGAGGTGATGGCCGATAGCGCCGGCTGGATACCGATCTCGCAATCGGAACTCGGAGAGTTCCTGGGCGCCACGCGCGAGTCTGTCAACAAGACCCTCAATGACTGGCGCAGCCGGTCGTTCATCGCCATCAAGCGCGGCGGCCTGCGCATCACCGACACCGGCGCGCTGCGCCACATCGCCGAGTCGCAGGACAACGACTGACGTCGAATCAGAGCTGCGAAATCAGATAGCGCAACGCCGAGCGGCTGGGCATGAAGAAATACCCGCCCCCCTTGGTGGTGACGAATTGCGGCATGTCACGGAGCGTCGTTACTTTTTCCCATGACGGAATGGTGAACCTGCCATCGCCGTCGCGCGACCCAATCGTCGGGTCTTTTTCAGCGACGAGGCCTTGGAACGTGGCCGACGAAACCCAGGTTTGCTGGATGAATTCGTACTGGCGCTCGATGTCGGCGTTAAGGCACATGAAGAGCAATCCCTTTTCGACCTTGCCATTCTTGCCGTCCTGCTTCTGGTAGGTGCGGCCAACCCGCAGGATACGATGGCGCTTGCCGATATTGATCTGCGTATCGCGGTCCTCGCCCAGCGAATCGCGCGGGTTGGAGCGGCGTATGTGGGCACCAAGCGGGCAGCGATGGCCTTGCGGATCCTCCGCGCCAGTGGCGAAGTTGTTGTCGATGATGCGCCCCGGATGATCAGGGTTGCGCACCAGCGAGCTACCGTTCTGCCAGCGGCCGAGCATCTTGGCGGCAATCCAATCTTGAGTGATGGCTTGGTTGCCGAGTTGGCTCGCCACCAAGGCTGCAGCCTTTTTGCAGTAGTCGTTGAAGACGTCGACATGCTGTTCGAACTGGCGAATAACCAGGAATGAGCCGTTGCGGCCGAAATCGCGCGGCGGTGGCGGCAGGCCCGGAATCAGCCGGCTACGGCGCACCTGCGAAAGGATTCCGGTCCGATCGCGCGATGCGCTTACCGAGGGCGAGGCTGGATAGAACCCATGCTCGTCACGATAACCGAACAGGAACTCGCCGGGCGCGACCAGATGCATGGGCGCGGCGCCCCTGCTGGCGCGGGTCGTGCCGCGGACAATCGGCTGCGAAATCCCGTCCGCGAAACCGAAATGCTCGTAGGCTGGCCCACGTTCCGCCCGGTCGGATGATTTCGTATTCGTGTCGGTCGGCCCCCGATTTACGGCGAGCGGCAGTTCGGCGACGACCTGCATGCCCGCACCGGTCGTCTTTCGTTTCACGCTCGCAATCTCGGTCTTCAACCTTCCCGGTTCTTCAGCATAGCAGACGATGACCACGTCCACCGGGTTCTCCAACGACCCCCACTCCCATTCGTCCGGGCCGTCGCGGCCTCGGTCGTCCAGAATGCGCCCACGCTCGGGATTGCCCATGCCATGGCGAAAGGCGATCGGAAATGTCTCCAGTGGATCGTCCCCCACACTCTCGTCGAGCCCAAGCTGCCGCAGGCCATCGGGACCAAAGGCTACTATCATGGCTCGCCCGGCGGGCCTGCCTTCGCCGAAACTCGTCTGCTCGACAACGAAATCGAGCCAGGCTCTGCGCTTGGGCGCCGGCAACTTGTCCGGCACCCGGATCGCAAGCATATGCGAATAACCGAGAGGGCCGAGCGGGCCGAAGAAGATGGACTGGATCTCGCCGGTTTCCAGCTGCTGCTCGAGAGGTGCCGGAAAAGCAGAGCTGATATTGGCCAGCAGCGAGGTGGTCTTTTGAACGGTGGTTGTTTCGCTCGCCGGGCGCCGTAGCGAACCGAACAAGCTCAGCCAGTCGCGCGCCTCGTTGCCGACGGCGGAAGCAATGCCGCGCCTGATCCGGGAATTGATCCGGATGCGCGTTGTGTTGATTTGGGGATAGGCGGAGTACCAGAACAGTGTCGGCACCTGCTGGCGCCGCGCCCAGCGCTTGAAGCGATCGCCGTCGCGCGCGCCGTCAAGGAACAGCCATCGTGTACGTGGATAGCCTACGGCGTTGCTCCACACTCCGGTCAGGCCAGCGGATGCCTTGGCGATGAAGTCCTCAAGATAGCTTTCCCAGCTGCCCCCGTAGTTGGAGAAGAACATCAATCGGTTGGAGCCGGGCAGCAGTATCCAGCGGGCAAAATGGATAGTGTTGATGGTGTTGAGGAAGCCTGGCTTGAACACCTTCTGGGCAGCTATCGAGATCAGGTAGAAGGAAAACCTGAGCGCGAGCCGCCGCAAAATGCCAGCCTTCATCGTGGAAATCGCGGTCAGATGGTTCTGCGCTGCGTGGTCCTCCTTGACGATTATCGCGTTCAATTCAGATATGCCAATCGATGTGCTTTCCGGCTGATCGCTGTCCTCGCGCCGTCGCAGCGCCAGCAAGCACGAAAACACCAGCAGCGCCGCTGCCACCAACACTCCAAGTCCCGACAACAGAAGTGAAGTGATTGCTACGGCTATGGCGGTGAAGGAGATTTCCTGGGAACTGATGTCGATAGATCTGCCGAACACCACACTGTAGGTCATGTACCAGCAAGCAGCCCAGATGATCGCCACTGTGACGAAGACCGGCGGTACCAGCAAGGTCGTCATCAGGGCACGGCCCCAATGGCCCGTCGGCTTTTCCAGCAGGCTTTCGGCCGGCTCGAACGCCCAGGCAAACGTCCCCAATGACTGAAGATGCTGGCGCGCTTCAGCGAGCACGGCGGGAGCGTTGCCGGTGCCTTTGCGTGGCCGCTCCACGATGCCGCGCACGGCTTCGAAAAGTTCTGCCTCGGCCATGATGCGCTGGACCGAGTGACCGGGCGTGCCCGAAAACACCAGTCCGGCATTGCTGCCGAAGGACGGCGAGATGTCGACATTGTGCTTGCGCAGGAAATCGTTCAAGGCACCGCCATCGCGCAGGTCGCAGACGTCCTTGAAGATTGGCCGCAGCCGGTGCCCGATGGCGTGCGTCACGGCATTGATGACATCGTCGATGCTGCCGTCGCCGGAAATCTCGAGAACCAGAGCTCCCTTTTCCTGGCCGGAATCAGCGTCCATCTCGCCCGTGCCGACAACCGCCAGGCTGGTGAAATGGATGGTGCCGACAATGTCGAGCGCGGTGCGGATCTCTTCGCCGGCCGGATTGCCGAGGCTGGCAACCTTGTCGCGCACAGCGTCCAGCGATCCGGACCCGGTGACCGGGCAGACCACCGTCACCATCGACTGGGTGACCGTGCGGCAGAGTGCTGCCGGTTCGAAATCGACCTTGAGGGTTTCGGGATAAGCGCCGATGTGCGTCATCCGCCCAGCCTTGCCCGACATGCGGCGCAGGTTCTGCTTCTGGAACAAGGCGCGCAGGCTTTCGCCGATCTGGATCCTGGCGATCTCGGCGCCGATGCACTGATGGATGCCGTGGCCGAAGACCATGTAGTCGCGATGCGGGCGCGATGTATCGAACTGCTCCGGGTTCTGCACGGCGTCTGCATCGAACATCGCCGACAGCGTAGCCGGCATCACCACGGTGCCCGCCTTGACGAGGCGCTCGCGTCGCGTGCCCTTGCCGATGATCGCGTCGCGTGCGGTGTAGCGCCACGGGCCGATCCAGATCGGCTTGAAGCGCATGGCTTCAAGGACGGCCTTGTCGAGCTTGCCGGTGTCGTTTTCGGCAAGTGCGGCGTCGACGGCTTGCCGTGCATCGGGCCGCGACAGGATCACGTCGAGGCAATTGCCGCTGGCCAGAACATTGGTCGGGACGAAGCCTGCGATCATGCCCAGCATGATCGAGTTGAGGTCGTCCCGCGACAAGCGGCCCTGGTCCATCTGGGAAACCAGCCTCGCCAGCGGCTGCTCGGTCTTCAAGCCCCGGTCCCTGACCGACTGGATGGAGCGGTCGATGACTTTGAGAAGACGATCGCCCGCCACCACTGCGAGCTCGCGCATGACGGGGCTCGCCCCCGGGTCCGAAAAGAACAGCGCGCTGAGCGCGATCGACCAATCGGCGAATTCCGATTCGTCGTCGATCTCGATCCCGAAATAATCGCGGCAGATGTGCACCGGAACGAGCTTCAGCAATCCGGAGATCGCATCGAAACCGGGGCTGGCGCGCATCATTATCTCTTGCGAATGACGCGCGGCGATCGGCCTGACGACGGCTTCGACTTCGGCTGGCGGAAAGGCGCTCAGCACCGACGATTTCATGCGGCGGTAGTCGGCGCCGTCCTGCATGCCGAGGATGAAATTGGAGCCTCGCGCGAACTCGGTCATTTCCGGCCCGTACGGGGTCTGGAATTCGTCGCCGCGCTCCAATATGTCGCGGACATCGGCGTTCTTGGTGACGAGCAGAACCCCGAACAGTTTGCCGGTCGGGCGGAAGCGCCGCAAGAACGCCAACCACACGCGCGGATGATCTTCGACGATAAATTCGGCGATGCGCGCCAAAAGGCCCGTTTTGCGGATCCGGCCGAGATCGAAAGGCGGCATTTCCGATAGCGGTCGCTGGTTTTTCTGGGCCTCACGAATGCCGTCGAAATACTTCAGTTTGGTCATGCGCGTTCAAGCCCCCCGGCTGTCCACGTTATTGCGATGCCGGCCCTTCAACGCCTAGGTTTGCATCGGTTGTACGTATGTGAATTTTTTCACAGTTAATCCGTGTTCGGCCAGCATTGAACGCCATGCTCATTTGGCCAGTTGGAAATTGGCGACGAGGAACTCGTTCGCGGTCTTGTCGGTGAAGGGTATCCAGCGCACGCGCTCTTCGGAAAAATCGGGATGCCGGGTGGCGAAAATGGCCATCTCGCGCCGTGCCTGTTCCGGCCGGCCGCTGCGCATCAAGGCCCCAATTTTCAGGAACCTGGCATAGAAATAGCCCGGAGACAGGTTGAGCGAGCGGTCGGCGGCGGCGATCGCCGCCGGCCAGTTCTCGACGAAACTGTAGGCTGCCGTCAGTTCCCCCAGATTGTGGAAGCGGTAGAGGTCGAACGGGCTCAGTCGCTCGGTGTCGAGAAAGAACGGAATCGCCGACGCGGCATTGCCGAGCAGCAGCTGGGCGCTGCCCATGGCCGAGCGTGCGAAGGCAAAGCTCGGATTGATGTGGATCGCTTCCTCGAGATGGTCGACCGCCGATCGCGGTTCGCCTCGCATAATGTCGACGGCGCCGAGATGGGCGTGCGGACGGGCATCCAGGCTGTCCATCAGCAAGGCCTTGCGGGCAAACTGCTCGACTTTGTTCAAATCGTCGCTGTCGCCGAACCGCAGCCATGCCCGCCAGAAATACCACCACGCCAGTTCGTTGAGCACGGCGCTCGAATTGGGGTCCTCGCGGTAGGCCTTCTGGAAGAATTCCAGCGCCATTTCGGTGTCGCCGCGGGTGCGCCGGTTCATATGCCAGCGTCCGCGCCGGACCAACTGCCAGGTCTCCAGGCTTTCCCAGGGCACCTGGAAAGTGCGCGCTTGCTCCGCCCGGTCGACTTCCTTGTCGAGGATCGAAACGATCTCGGCGCCGATCTGGTCGCGCAGGTTGAAGATGTCGACCAGATCGCGATCGAAGCGCTGCGACCAGACCAGCCGCCCGTTGGACGCGTCCGCCAGTGAGGTGTTGAGGCGGATCTGGCCACCATTGCGCATCAGCGTGCCGCTGACGATGTAGCGCGCGCCGAGCGCGTTGCCGATCACCCGCGTGCCCAGCGTATCGTCGCGAAACTGGAAGCTGGAACCCTTGGCGATGACCGAGAGCCACTTGGTGTTGGAAAGACCGTAGATGATGTCCTCGGCAATGCCATCGGCCATATAGCCGATGTCGTGCTCGCCGCCATTGCCCTGAAAGGGCAGCACAGCGATCGCCGGCGGGCCCTTGGACGACAGTTTCTGCGGGGCGTTGACCTGAGGGATGGCTGCGAACGATACCGCCGGCGAGGATCCGTTGCCACTGCGCCCGGCGATCAGGACGCGCACCGGCAGGGCAATGTTCTTCAGCATGAATTCGCCGAGATCGGTGAATTCGGCCGCCGTCTTGTCCTTCACGTGGTGCCAGGTCGTCTCCGAAACGGCGAGACCGTCACCCGGCGCGAACTCCTGAATGCGAGCAGCGATGTTGACGTCGTCGCCGTACAGTTGCCCGCCACGCACGATGACGTCGCCGGTGTTGATGCCGGCGCGAAACGGCATGCGCATGTCGTCGGCGACCGAAGCGTTGAGCGCGACGATGCGGCCCTGGAAATCGAAGGCCGCGCGCAAAGCCTCGATCGGGTTGCCGAATTCGGCCATGATGCTGTCGCCGGCGTCGCCGAACGTGCGGCCGCCAAACGTGCCACAACTATCGGCGATGATGTCGCGCCGTTCCTCGAATGCCGCGACAGCGGACTCATCGTCGATGCCCATCAGCCGCGAGAACCCGACGGCATCGATAGAAATGATTGTCGCCAGCTGACGGGTGTAGTTCCGTACAGCCATGTTGGAGCCCCGGTCCCTTCTGGTTCTGGTCTAGCACAGGCGACGACCCGTTGCTGAAACGCTTCGCCGTGCGCTGAGAGAAGAAGATCCCGGCAGGTCTGGCGCGCCATGCCACCCTGCCAGGACCAGAAGTCTAGCAGGGTCTAGGCGAAAGCTCTACCACCATCGGGTTGTCCGGCGCAGGTCACGGCAGCGGCCATGGTTAGCCGCTGGTTACCGCAAATGCGTGGGGGAATTCGCCCCTTTGACCTCGTTTGCCGTGGGCGGAACAAATTGGCCTGCGAGCGAGTTTCCGGTGCGATCCATGCCAACATGAAATGAGGGCAATCATGCGATATCTTGTTTTGGCGACCGGCGCTGCACTTCTTCTCGCCGGCTCAACGGCCTTTGCCGCGGATGATGACAGGCCATTGCCGCCGCAGAATGCCCAGAAACTGTCGGCAATCATCGCCAAGGTCGAACAGCGCGATGGCTTCCTCTATGTCAAGGAAGTCGACTGGGACAAGGACGGCTACACCGTCACCTATTACACGGCCGACAAGGCGAAAGTCGAAATCACCTTCGATCCGGTGACCGCCGAACCAAAATAGCGCTGCTGCCACTTCGGCAATTCCTTGCAGCGGACTTTTTGCCTAGAGTGATGGGCAAACTGGTGCGTGAAAGTGGGGGCGGTCATGCTTTCTTCCAGCCGGGGTTCCAAATGGCTCGTGCCCGCCATTGCCTTGGCCTGCGCGATAATCTGCGGGACCGCAGCACGTGCCGAGGGGCCTTCCTTCGATTGCCGCAAAGCCAGCCTGCCGGCGGAGAAGGCAATCTGTGCCGATCCACAGCTTTCCGCCATCGACGCGCTGGTCGCGAAGGCCTTTACGGGTTTCGAACCGGCCTTTGGCGGCGACAAGCGCGAGATCGCACGTGCGCTGATCGCCGACAGGAATGCCTGCGGGCAGGACGCCGCGTGCATCGTCAGCGCCCAGAACAACGCCCTGCAGACCTACGGCAATGCGCCATCCTGGGTGCAGGACTACAACATCGCGCTGATCGGCAAGGAGGCGCTCGACATCGCTGCACGCCATCCGGGCAGCCCCGACCAGCCCCTGCCCTCGTCGATCGGCAATGCGCCTTCACCCACATCACGGCGCTGACGACGCGGCTCGGCGACGACCCGCTGGAAACCGCCAGTCCTGAAGCCGGCAGTCTGGCGCGATTCAGCAATGATGGTGCTGGCGTCTCCTATGAGCGTGAGCCTGGCCTCGCCAGTTCGAAGGTCGGCGACCCGGTCGTGATGTGCCTGATATCGATCCCGCGCGACTGCCCGGAGGGCGACGACCGCGGCCGGGTCTATTACGGCGTGGACCTGACCCTCAAGGGCACGTGGGCGCTGCCGGATTCGCAGCATATGTGCGGCGGCGCCTGAGGATTTGCCGCAAAGCACTGCTGGATGCACTCTTGCGCCGATAGGCCTTTGATGGCTGAGTGCGCGCAACGATTGCAGGGCACGGGGGTGCATGGCGGTGGTAAAGCACGTTTTGAAGCGCATCCTGATGATGTTAGCCGGCTTCTTCGTTTCGGTGCTGATCGGGTTGATCGCGGTGGTGGTGATCTACAGCGCGCTCGCCGCGTTGCCCAACGCGCCAGACTATTTCGGCGCCATGGGGGTGACACCCGTCGTGGTGCTTTTGTGGCCGCCGCTCGGCATGTTCGTCTATTTCCTGACGATCATCCTGACCGGTCTGCAGACGCTGATCTTCGCGCTGGTTGCCGAATTCTTCGCGCTGCGCAATTTCCTGGTCCACATGCTGTTTGGCGCTGCCGCTGCCGCAGCCGGCTTCTTCCTGATCTGGCCGGGTGCGGAAGAAGACACCCAACGCTGGGCCGATATCGGCATCATCGCTGCCGCAGGCCTGGTCGCGGGTCTCGTCTATTGGCTGATCGCCGGCCGTGACGCCGGCTTCCGGCGTCCGCTCATCCAGCGCTGATCGCACGAATCGCGCGACCGTCTATCTACTAAAACCTAAAGAAACCAAAGAGATAGGAATGGTTCCTCGTTTGGACGAACGAGGAACCATAGTGGGATCAGCTCGTCGGCGAACGCACCGCCTCGGTCGCGTCCAGTGCCTGCATCAGCCGCGTGTCGCGGTCGTAGACGTCGTTGAAATATTCGACGTTGCCGGACAGATCCGGCCAGGCGGTGAAGTACGCGACGTAGACGGGAATCTTGCGCGTCACGTCTTCGGTAGCATGGCCGTGCTTCAGCTTTTCGGCGATGTCGTCGACCGAGACGCCGAGCACCGCCGCCGCCATGCCGCGCGGGTCTTGCAGGCGAATACAGCCGTGGCTCAGCGCGCGCATGTCGCGCTGGAAGAACGATTTTTGCGGTGTGTCGTGCATGTAGATGGCGTGCTTGTTGGGGAAGAGGATCTTCAACTCGCCGAGCGCATTGGCTTCGCTCGGCTGCTGGCGCACGCTGTAGGGAATGTTGGCACCGTAGGCGCCCCAATTGACGGAGGACGAGGGAACCCGCCTGCCGCGCGAATCGGTCACCTCGTAGCCGGCACGGTCGAGATAGCCCGGATCGCCGCGCAGCCTGGGCAGCATCTCATTGACGATGATCGACTGTGGCACGCCCCAATAGGGATGGAAATCGACCTGCTTGATCTCCTTGAAGAAGAAGGCGGTCTGGTTGGTGGTCCGGCCGATGACGACACGGGTCTTCAGCTTCTCCTCGCCATTGTCGATATAGCTGGCAGTGAAGGCGGGCTGGTTGATGAAGACGCGCGGACTGCCGAGATCGGACGGCATCCAGCGCAGCTCTTCAAGTGCTACCTGCACCTTCTGGAGCCGGTCGGTCTTGGAGGCGCCGGCGAGCGAGGCGACGGTGCGCGGGCCGATGACGCCATCGCCCTTCATGCCGGCCTTCACCTGCACGGCCTTGATGACCGGCACCAGTTCGGGAACATAGATGTCGCTGGTGCCGAGCCGGGCCAGGATCTCGCCATAGGCGCCGCCCATTTCGTCGTCGAGATCGCGCGCGATCAGCGTCAGCAGCTTCGGCAGTTCGGCGCTGTTCTCGCCGGGCTTCAGCAACAGCTTGGGATCGACGACGATTTCGTTTTCGGCGCTGGCCTGCAGCGATTCCAGTTCGACGCGCAACGCCTGGTATTCCGCGTTCTGCGGATGCCGCGACTCGAGATAGGTGCGCACTTCCTGGGTGTGCGCCAGCGTCTTCAGCACGCCTTCCATGTCGACCGGCTTCGGCGGAAATTCATAGTAGCCGGTGATGCGGTTGGGATCGACGCGGCCGCTCTGCGCGTCATGGGCATAGCGCAGCACGCGCGCCGAAAGCGCCATCTCGAAGCGCACGAGTTCCTTCAGATGCGCGTCGGCATCGACCGCCGATGCGTTGGCAGCAGGAACTTCGACGGTGTAGTCGGCAGGCGTCAAGCCATAGCTCGCCGCCTCGCCCAGCACCCGTACCGCATCCTTGGCGCGGGCATTGGGGCCTGCGTCGGCTACCCAGATGAAGTCCGGATTGGCCGAGTAGTAAGCGATCAGCGCCTTGGCGACGTCCGGCTCGGCATAAAGTTCGTAGTCGCTGAGGCCTGCAACCGCTTCGCGGAAGGCGATGCTTGTTGCTGACGGCACAAAGGCAGCGTCCTGAGCTGTGGCCACCTGGGGCGGTGCCGCCACCAATGTGGTGAAGTCGACGCGTACCAGCCGGTCGGCCTTGTAGGAGTAGTAGCTCGGGCTGCTGATTTTGGTACCACCGCCCGATACTGCGGGCTTCGGCTTGCGCTTCGGCGGTGGTGGGAACTCGCCCTGCGGATCGTGCCTGACGCCGCCGCCGAACAGCATGTCGAACAGCCCCTGCGCGCCTGCCTGCGGTACACCGAAGGCCAGCGTTGCCGCAACCGCAAGCGGCATCACAGTGGCTTTATATCCGAGGAATTTCATTAATCACACGCTCCGGCTGCAAGCCGGCTCCCGTTCCGCGCCGCTAGACGATCTTGCCAACCGCATGGCGGATGTAAGGCGCTACTATACTGATTCATACTGATTTCGTTAAGCTTCCATAAATTTCGACGGGCCTGTTGCAGAACGGTTTCACAACATCGTGACGGCTGGAGCGGCGCTGCCGCCGCCCCAAACAGGTCAAAGCGGGCTGTTGCTTCAGGCGTTGGCGCCGCCGTCGATGGTCAGCGCCGCGCCGGTGACGAATCGCCCTTCCGGACCGGCCAGCCAGGCAACCATGCCGGCGATCTCGTCAGCCTTGCCGAAGCGGGGCGTCGCCATCTTCTGCCGCTGGTGTTCGGCATGCGGGCCTTCGGCCGGGTTCATGTCGGTGTCGGTCGAACCGGGGTGAACGACGTTGGCGGTGATGCCGCGCGAACCGAGGTCTCGCGCCAGCGCCTTGGTCAGGCCAACCAGAGCCGCCTTGCTGGTCGAATAGGCGCTTAGGCTGGTGTCGGTGACGCGCTCCGCCAGATTGCTGCCGATCGAGATGATGCGGCCGCCCTCGCCCATATGGGCCGCAGCCGCTTTCGAGGCAACGAACGGGGCTCTGAGATTAACCTCCATGGTTTCATCGAAGTCGGCCAACGACATTTGCTCGATGGGTGCGGCACGCCAGATGCCGGCGCTGTTGACTAGGATGTCGAGCCGGCCGAAGGCATTCACCGCCTCGGTGACCGAGCCTTCGATTGCGGCGGCATCACGATTGTCGGCCTGGATGGCGATGGCGCGGCCGCCTGCCGCAATGATCTCGGCAACGACCGCCTGGGCCGGCGCCTCGCTGTTGACGTAGGTGATGGCGACATCGGCGCCATCGGCCGCAAGCCGCTTTGCAATCGCAGCACCGATACCACGGCTGCCGCCGGTGACGAGCGCTGCCTTGCCGTTCAATCCGTTCGATGACATGTCATTCTCCTTTATGTAACGATCGATACATAAATACCTGGCAGCCTTGCCCGGCCAGGTCAACTGAATTATGTATCGATCAACACAGAAAAGAGCGCCATGCCGGAAAGAGGCCGTCCCCGCACCTTCGATCGAACCGCCGCCTTGCGGCAGGCGATGGAGCTGTTTTGGGCCAAAGGCTATGAAGGCACCTCGATCGCCGAGTTGACCGCGGCGATGGGGATCAGCTCACCCAGCCTCTATGCCGCCTTCGGCAGCAAGGAGGCGCTGTTTCTCGAAGCGACCGACTACTACACAAGGACCGAAGGCACCGAGATCTGGACCGCGCTGGGCGAAGCGCCGACGGCATGCCAGGCGATCGAGAATTTCCTGCGCCAGACAGCCAGGGCCTATTCGCAGAACGACCGACCGCAGGGCTGTCTGATCGCGCTTGGCGCGTTGCACAAGGACTCAAGCAGCGGCGCGATCTGCGATGATCTGCGCCGCCGGCGCGCCGAAAACCATACCCTCTTGCTGAGACGACTGGAACGCGGTGTGACGGAAGGCGAATTGCCGCCAGGCTTCGACAGCGATGCGGCGGCGACCTTCTATGCGACGGTGCAGCATGGCATGTCGATCCAGGCCCGCGACGGCGCCTCGTGTGACGCGCTGATGGCTACCGTGGCCGGAGCGATGGCGGCGTGGCAGAGGCTTGCCGGAACGGCGTGACAAAGCGCTGGCGTTGTGCTGGAAATCCGGTGAGCGGCGGAAACGCGCCGGGAGGGATTGTCCATGAAAAAAGGCTATCGCGAGCTGCTCGACGAGGCCAATGCCGAGATCGAGGTGGTGTCGCCTGAGGAAGCGGCCGGGCTGCTCGACGACGAAGACACCATTTTTGTCGATCTGCGCGATCCTCGCGAAGTGGAGCGGGACGGCCAGATTCCCGGCGCCAAGCATGTCACGCGCGGCATGCTGGAATTCTGGATCGATCCCGAAAGCCCATACCACAAGCCGTTCTTCGCCTCGGGCAAGAGCTTCGTCTTCTTCTGCGCCGGCGGCTGGCGCTCGGCGCTGGCCACCAAGACGGCGCAGGATATGGGGCTGTCGCCGGTCAAGCACATCCTCGGCGGCTACACCGCCTGGAAGGCGGCGGGACTGCCGGTCGAACCGGGCGGCAAGAAGAAATAACCAGTCAGGTCAGTGCAACGATACTGCGTCCTGGTGACCGGTCACAAAGCCGACTGCACGTTCGACGACGCCTTTGTCGGCGAGAATGCGGCGGTGGCCGAGCCCGTCGGCCCAGTGCAGCCGCACATGGCTGCCGGCGCCGGCATAGCGCCTGGCATGGTCAGCAGGAACCTCGCGGTCATCGGGCGCGTGGATGACCAGTGTCGGCACCGGCGCTTCGGCCAGCTGACGGTCGCCGGTGAATTCGTTGAGCGGCCGGCCCGACAGCCGCTTCACCTGGTTCGCCATGGATACCTGCGAACGCGGGCCGACATTGAGCATGCGGCTGAAGTCGGCGAAGATCGCCGGCAGGGAGCTGGGTGCTGCGACCAGCACCAGCCGCTCGGCAGCCACCGGTTGGATGCCGTTGATGGAACCGGCAATGGCGTTGGCGGCGACGGCGCCGCCGAAGGAATGGCCGACGATCGCCTTGAACGGCCCGAACCAGTCGCCGGCCACCCTGACCGCCTCGACCGCATTGACCATGTTGAGACGACGGCCCAGCGACTGGCCGTGGCCCGGCAGGTCGAGCGAGGCGACCCTGTAGTCGGCATTGCGAAACCCTTCGATCAGCGCACGCATATATTCGGTGCGCGAGCGCCAACCATGGATGACCAGCACTGTGCCGGCGGACGCCCTGCTCGGCTCCGGCCGGAATTCGTGCACCATGACGCAGCCGGCCTTGGTCTTCAGCCGGTGGTGGCGCGCCTCGGCCATGAAGCCGGCAGCACGGTCGACGGCGCGCCGCTCGCCGTCGCTCAGCGCCTTCACGCTGGGCGTGCGGCAGAACAGTTCAAAGGCGGCGCGGCCGCTCAGGCGCGGCGCCACATGCTCGGCGGCGCCGAACACGCCCCGGATGACCTTCAGTCCAAATGATGCCATAGTGGCGATCCATCCATTCCGTTCAAGCATGAACATAATAGTTCAAACATGAACATTAAACAAGAGCTGCCCTGGGACAACCCGCGCTTTCGCAACTGGGTCGCGGTGGCGCGCGCCTGCCATGTGCTGGAGCGTGCGCTGGCGGTGAAGCTGGCGCCGCTGGACCTGAAGCCGGCGCAACTCGACGTGCTGATGAACCTCTATCGCCACCCCGGCATGTCGCAGCACGATCTCGCCCGCAAACTGCTGGTCGGCCGCTCCAACATCACCATGCTGTTGCCGCAACTCGAGGCGCGCGGCCTGCTCGTCCGTGAAGGCGACGAGAAGGACAAGCGCGTGCTGCGACTGACGCTTACCGAGGCCGGCACGGAGCTGCTTATGAAAGCGCTTAAGGTGCATATGGCGCTGATCGAGAAGGCGATGAGCCAGTCGACACCGGAACAATGCGACATGATAGGCGAACAGATGCGCAAGATCTACGATGTGCTGAAGGATACTTGAGCGGTTCGATCCGCGCCTCCCACCTTACCACATCGTCTTCTTCGCCCGCTCCGGCCGATATTTTTGCGGCTGGTGACTTCCAGTATTTTTCCCGGTGTCGGCAGCGATTTCGGATCGACATGCTTTGCCGGGTTCCACAGCTCCGAACGGACGATGGCGCGGGCGCACTGGAAATAGACCGAATCGATATCGACCACGGTGACCGAGCGCGCCGGCTTGCCTTCGACGGTGAAGGAGGCGCACAGCGCGGCGTCGGTGGTGATGCGGGCGCGGCCATTGACGCGCAGCGTCGTGCCAGACCCCGGCACCAGGAACAGCAGCCCGACGCGCGAATCCCGGATGATGTTCTTCAGCGAATTGGCCCGGTTGTTGCCGCGCCGGTCCGGCATCATCAGCGTCTTCGGATCACGGATGCGCACGAAGCCGGCGAGATCGCCGCGCGGTGAACAGTCTAAGCCCTCCGGCCCACTCGTTGCCAAAGCGACAAAGGGCGAAGCCTCGATGAAGGCGGCATATTCGGGGATGACATGATCGAGTTCCTTGACCGTCGACGCTTCGCCGGGCAGGCCATAGAGCGCTTCGAGCTGTTCAACCGATGTGATCTCAGACATTTTCCCGTTTCCGAACCTTGCCGGCGCTACTCCCAATCAATGACGTTTTGACGACACCGGCGAGCTAGCGGTCGCGGCTCAGCCCCTTCTCCTGGAGTTCCGCAAGATAGGCATTCCAGCGCTCGTCCTTCTCGTGGCCGAGCGTGTGCAGATAGTTCCAGGTGAAGATGCCGGTGTCGTGGAAATCGTCGAAGGTGATGCGCACGGCGTAGTTGCCGACCGGCTCGATCTTGAGGATGGCGACGTTGCGCTTGCCCGGCACCGTCACCCGCTGGTCCGGCGAGTGGCCCTGCACTTCAGCCGAGGGCGAGGCAACGCGCAAAAGTTCGGCCGGCAGTTCGAACGGTTGGTGATCGGGAAAGGTGACGGACAGCAGTTTTCTGTCCTTCGAGACCCTGAGTTCCTTCGGTGCCGTCATTGTCGTTCACCCTGCATCAATCCGCTCTTCCCTACGCTGCTTCGCTCAGCCGGAAAAGGTCATTTAGACCCTGCCGACATCGGATGTCGGCCAGGGAATGTTACCAAAGATCAAGAGCGGCTATCTTGAATGGCGAGTTGGTTCGTATCACATAGCTGTATATAACGGCGCCACTAGCAGCCATTGGAAACGCTTGACGCATGGACATGATCGATCCTTTCGGTCGCACGATCAGCTACTTGCGCGTGTCGGTCACCGACCGCTGCGATTTCCGCTGTACCTATTGCATGGCCGAGGACATGGCGTTCCTTCCCAAGAAGGACCTGTTGTCGCTTGAGGAACTTGACCGGCTCTGCACCGTCTTCATCGAAAAGGGTGTGCGCAAACTGCGCCTCACCGGCGGCGAACCGTTGGTGCGCAAGAACATCATGCATCTGGTGCGCCAGCTGTCGCGGCATTTGAAGAGCGGCGCGCTGGAAGAACTGACGCTGACCACCAATGGTTCGCAGCTGTCGCGTTTTGCCGCCGAGCTCGCCGATTGCGGCGTCGAGCGCATCAATGTCTCGCTGGACACGCTCGACGCCGACAAGTTCCACGCCATCACCCGCTGGGGCCATCTCGACAAGGTCATGCAAGGCATCGACGCCGCGCAGGCGGCGGGGCTGAAGGTCAAGCTCAACGCGGTGGCGCTGAAGGATTTCAACGACGCCGAGATACCTGAGATGCTGCGCTGGGCGCATGGCCGCGGCATGGACCTCACCGTCATCGAAACCATGCCGATGGGCGAGATCGACGCCGACCGCACCGACCAGTATCTGCCGCTGTCGCTGCTGCGCGCCTCGCTGGAGCGGCAGTTCACGCTGAGCGACATCCCCTACAAGACCGGCGGCCCCGCCCGCTACGTCCATGTCGCCGAGACCGGCGGCCGGCTCGGCTTCATCACGCCGATGACGCATAATTTCTGCGAAAGCTGCAACCGCGTGCGGCTGACCTGCACCGGCACGCTCTATATGTGCCTCGGCCAGGAGGATGCAGCCGACCTGCGCGCGCCGTTGCGTGCGTCCGAAGGCAACGAACTGGTCGCCACCGCAATCGACGAAGCGATCGGCCGCAAGCCAAAGGGCCATGATTTCATCATCGACCGACGCACCAGCCGCCCCTCGGTATCGAGGCATATGAGCGTCACCGGCGGCTGATTTTTCCGGGTTCTCGTGCGAAGGATGACTCCACTTTTTGACGGGAGGCATGGCATGAAGCGTTTTTTCTCAGGTCTGGTATCGGCAGCATTGATCGCGGCAAGCAGCGCCGCTGCCGCGCCGTTCACCTACACCAATGCGCGCTTCGGCACCGTCTGCACCTTTCCCGACGAAATCTTCACAGACCGCCAGCCCGAGCCGGACAATGGTGACGGACAGCAATGGCTCAGCGCCGACGGCGCCAGCCTGATCTGTTCCGGCATCTTCAACGTCAGTGAGGACACTCCCAAAACCTTCGTTGCCGAGGAGAAGGCCAGCAAGGAGGCGGGCTACGAGATCAGCTACACCAAGACAGGCAAGAACTGGGCGGTGCTGTCGGGGCTGAAGGATGGAAAGATCTTTTACGAGCGGCGCCTGTTCGGCAAGGAAGGCGTCATTCACACCATATGGATCGACTATCCGCCGGCGGTGAAAGCGAAGTACGATCCGCTGGTCGGCGCCATCGTCGGCAGCCTCAAAGCCCGTTGAGCATTTTCGGACACATCCCAGAAAGTCTTCTGCGCAAAACGGCCGGCGGATTTACCGCAAGCGCGATCAGGCCTAGCTTCCCGCCTGTAGCGGTTCTTTGTTCACTGGGGGAATACGACATGCGCAAACTCTTACTTTCACTTGCAGTGGTTGGGCTTGCAGCCGGGCCGGCAGCAGCACAATCGATCGGCGGCAAGTACACCGTCGCCGGCACCAATTTCGACGGCTCGAAATATGGCGGCGAAGCAACCATCACGCTGACAAGCGAGACCACCTGCACCATCCACTGGGAAACCGGCGGCTCGTCCTCGGACGGCATCTGCATGCGCAACGACAGTGCCTTCTCCGCGGGCTATGTCATGGGCGAAGAGATCGGCCTCGTCGTCTACAAGGTGGAGGATGATGGCTCGCTGCACGGCCTGTGGACGATCGCCGGCAAGAACGGCAGCGGCACCGAGGTGCTGACGCCGAAATGAGGCTCCCGATCATCGGATCGGCCCTCGCTGGGATTTTACAGGCCACGGGTGCAAATCCGTGGCCTATTTCTTTGACGTTGCTGTCTTGCCGCCGACTGCTACAGGCTTGAGCGGTTCACCGTTTCACCGAAACGTCGAACCGCTCTATTCTTTGTTTTCACGCAATTCCGGACGGAAAACCGTTTCACACTTTTCCTGGAATTGCTTTTGCAAAACCGGTAACGCCCTTGCCTCTTTCCCCAAATCTTCGCGGTGCGCTGTTCATGATGGTGGCCATGATCGGCTTCACCCTCAATGACGCCATCACCAAGTTCTCGTCGGAATCGATGAACATGGCGCAGGTCATGCTGGTGCGCGGCGCCTTTGCGTCGGTGCTCGTCGGCTTGCTCGCCTGGCAGCAAGGCGCGCTCGCACGACCGGGCTCGATGCTGCAGCCGCTGGTGGCATTGCGCGTCGTCGGCGAGGCCGGCGCTACCGTCGCCTTCCTTGTCGCGTTGGCGCATTTGCCGATCGCCAATGTGTCGGCAGTGCTGCAGGCGCTGCCGCTGGCGGTGACGATGGGCGCGGCCCTTGTGTTTGGTGAAGGCGTCGGCTGGCGGCGCTGGCTGGCGATCGCCGTCGGTTTCGGCGGCGTGCTGATCATCGTGCGACCGGGCTTCGAAGGGTTCAGTGTCTATTCGCTATGGGCACTCGTCAGTGTCGCCTGCTGTGCGGTTCGCGATCTCGCCACCAAACGCATACCGCAGGCCATCCCGACCTTGCTGGTGTCGACGGCAACCGCGATCGCCATGACCGTTGTCGGCGCAGTGTTGCTTTCGCCGATGGGCGGCTGGACGCCGATGTCGGGCAAAGGCACGGCGCTGCTGGCGCTGGCGGCGGTGCTGGTGCTGATCGGCTACCAGTTCATCATCATGGCGATGCGGGCCGGCGACATCTCCTTCATTGCGCCGTTCCGCTACACCGCGTTGTTGTGGTCGATCCTGCTTGGCCTCAGCATTTTCAGCGACATCCCAGACCTGCCGATGATCGTCGGATCCGCCATCATCATCGGGTCCGGTCTTTACGCGCTCTATCGCGAGCGGGTCGTCGGCCGGCAGAAGCCCGCGGCCGAAAGCGCTGGACCCGACATGGCGCCGGACGGCATATAGGGAAATGAGCCGAGACATTGCAGGGATCATCCTGGCCGGAGGCCTGTCACGGCGCATGGGCGGCGGCGACAAGACCTTGCTCGCCCTTGGCGGGCGTCCGCTTCTCGGCCATGTCGTTGCCCGTTTGGCGCCACAGGTCGGATCGCTGGCGCTGAGCGCTAATGGCGATCCGGCACGTTTTGCGGCGTCCGGGCTTTCGGTTCTCGCCGATACGGTCGAAGGCCATGCCGGACCGCTGGCCGGGATCCTCGCCGGCCTCGAATGGGCGGCGGCAAACACCGCGTGCAAATCCTTGGTAACCGCCGCCGGCGACACGCCGTTCCTGCCGGCCGATCTGGTCGCAATGCTGGCCTCCGCCGCAGCCGATCGGCCGGGCTCGATCGCGGTTGCCAGCTCCAGCGGCAGGCGGCATCCGACCTTCGCACTGTGGCCGCTCGGGCTGCGTCAGGCCTTGCGCCATTTCCTGGTCGACGAGGACAACAGGCGCGTCTCGGCCTTCGTCGAGCACCATGATTTTGTCGAGGTGGAGTTTCCCTTGTCCGCTCTTGGCGGCAGTGAGATCGACCCGTTCTTCAACATCAACACGCCAGACGACCTTGCGGTGGCCGAACGTCTGTTGCAGAGCATCGGGCCATGAACATCTTCGGCATCACCGGCTGGAAGAATTCCGGCAAGACCACACTGACCGAGAAACTGGTCACCGAGCTCGTCCGGCGCGGCTGGACGGTGTCGACGGTCAAACACGCCCATCATGAGTTCGACATCGACAAGCCGGGCGCCGACTCCTTTCGTCACCGCCAGGCGGGGGCCACGGAAGTCGCGGTGGTGTCGGGCGTGCGCTGGGCGCTGATGCACGAATTGCGCGGCGAGGACGAGCCGACGCTGGAGACGATCCTGTCGCGGCTGGCACCGTGCGACATCGTGCTGGTCGAAGGCTACAAGCGCGAGGCGCATAGCAAGATCGAGACCCGGCGGCTGGAGGCCAAGGACCGCTCGCCGCTCTCGGCAAATGACGCGCATATCGTGGCGATCGCCGCCGACTTCGCGGTCACTGGCGAAAGCCTGCCGGTATTCGATCTCGACGACACCGGATCGATAGCCGACTTCATCGAGCGTGCCACCGGCCTCAAACCCTGAGGCCCCTGCCCGAGCCTGGTTCAGCCGCTCTCCTCGGCTGTTTCATTGTCTAACCCGGCGTCAGCATTGGCTGGACCTGCAAATCCCGCAAGCAACGGTTTTACAGTTGCTTTTCTCCCGAAAACAGTGGGAGTATCGCGCCAGCGGGCGGTCAAAAGCACCGCCCCACAGAGCCGTTTCGGAACGACGGCCGGGAGCAATAAAGAGAGGACTATCATGCGTATTGCACTGCGTATCGCGCTCGCCGCATCGGCTGCGCTGCTGACGCTCGGCGTCGCCCAGGCTCAGGAAACCCTGAGGATCGGCACCGAAGGCGCCTACCCCCCCTTCAACAATTTGACCGCCGATGGCCAGCTCGTCGGCTTCGACATCGACATCGCCAAGGCGCTCTGCGACGAGATGAAGGTCAAATGCACCTTCGTCGCCCAGGATTGGGACGGCATCATCCCGGCGCTGCAGGCCGGCAAGTTCGACGCCATCGTCGCCTCGATGTCGATCACTGCGGAGCGTAAGGAAAAGGTCGACTTCTCCAACAAATACTACAACACCCCCTCGGCGATCGCCGTGCCGAAGGACTCGACCCTCAAGGGCGTGACCAAGGAGGACCTGGCCGGCAAGACCATCGGCGTGGCAACGACGACGACGCATTTCAATTATGCCTCGAAGACCTACACCGACAGCACCATCAAGGGTTATCCGAGCAGCCCCGAAGAGCAGGCCGATCTCGCCAATGGCCGTCTCGACGCGATCGAGGACGATATCGTCGTGTTGCAGCAGTTCCTGGATTCGCCTGATGGCGCCTGCTGCAAGATTCTCGGCCAGCCCTCGCCGCAGCCGGTCGAGATCTTTGGACCGGGCGCCGGCATCGCCGTGCGCAAGGGCGAGACGGATCTGGTCAACAAGTTGAACGCCGCCATCGACGCGATCCGCGCCAACGGAAAGTACAAGGAAATCAACGACAAATACTTCAAGTTCGACGTCTTCGGCGCCGAGTCCTGATCACCTGAAACAAGGCGGCAGGGGAGATTTCTCCTGCCGCCTTGGCCTGACAGAAGTGGAGACAAGACCCGTCAATGCCAAGCCAGAACATATGGATACTTCTGAGTTGGGGACCCGATGGCTGGATTGACGATATTGCCTATGGCGCACTGGTCACCATCGCGCTTGCGCTGGCGACACTGCCCATTGGCCTGACGATCGGCTTTTTCGTCGCCTGGGCCAAACAATCCGAAGAGCCGTCGCTGCGGCTTGCCGCCAACATCTACACCACCGTCTTCCGCGGCTTGCCGGAACTGGTGACGCTGTTCCTGTTTTTCTTCGGCGTGCCGATCCTGTTGCAGCACCTCGTGCGATATTTCCGACCAGACGCGACCATCGACGTCAACAGCTTCGTCGCCGGCATGATCGTGCTGTCGCTGATCTTTTCATCCTATGCCAGCGAGGTGTTTCTTTCAGCCTTTCGAGCCATTCCAAAAGGTCAGTATGAGGGCGGCTATGCGATCGGCCTGTCGAATTGGCTGACCATGCGCAAGGTGATCTTGCCGCAACTCCTTCGCATCGCGTTTCCCGGACTTGAGAACTGCTGGCTGAGCCTGCTCAAGGATACGTCGCTGGTGTCGGTCGTCGGCCTCGCCGAGACGCTGCGCAATGCCTACACAGCTGCCCGCGTTACCAAGCACGCTTTTCTGTTTTATGGCGTTGCGGCCATGGTCTTCCTTGGTCTGGCCGTCGTTTCATCCTTTGCCACCAGCGCGATCCTGCGCTCGCTCGGCCGGCGGGAGGCGCAACGATGAGCGTCACCGTCGCCATGGTCGAACGACCGCCACCGCGGGCGCGCGGCTGGCCGCACAGCCGTGTCATCGGCTATGCGATGGTCGGTTTCTGGATCCTGTTCGGCCTCGGCATCGTCAGCTATCTGATCTTTGCCTGGAACGCTGACTTCTTCGCCAAATACGCCCCGGCCTATCTGAAGGGCCTGCAAACCACGCTGCTGCTGGTCTGCATATCGATGGTGCTCGGAGCGATCCTGTCGGTGCCGGTCGCTTATGGGCGCATGTCCAGCAACCGGATCCTGTCCGGCCTCGCCTATTGCTATGTCTACTTCTTCCGCGGCACGCCGCTGCTGGTCCAGACCTATCTGGTCTACTACGGCCTGGGATCGTTCAGGGCGGAGCTTCAAACGGTTGGCCTCTGGGATTTTTTCAAGGACGCTTTCAATTGCGGTGTGTTTGCCTTCGCACTCAACACCGCCGCCTATCAGGCCGAAATCCTGCGCGGCGCCATCGAAAGCGTACCCAAAGGCCAGTGGGAGGGTGCGGCCTCGCTTGGGCTGCACAAATTGCAGACGCTGCGAAAGATCATCCTGCCGCAGGCGTTGATCGTCGCCTTGCGTCCCTATGGCAACGAGTTGATCCTGATGGTCAAGGCTTCGGCCATCGTCGCCATCATCACCGTTTACGATTTGATGGGTCAGGCCAAGCTTGCCTTTGCC
The DNA here is from genome assembly GCF_057786075.1 of Mesorhizobium sp. P171375. Taxonomy (NCBI): domain Bacteria; kingdom Pseudomonadati; phylum Pseudomonadota; class Alphaproteobacteria; order Hyphomicrobiales; family Phyllobacteriaceae; genus Mesorhizobium; species Mesorhizobium sp. P171375. The sequence goes on along the minus strand of NZ_JBYNWF010000001.1, from coordinate 4,611,232 downwards.
AATTCGTTCGACATCCAGGCCTATATCTGGGTCGCTCTTGTCTACCTGGTGATGGTCGAGATCTTGCGCCATGGCGTTGAATGGATCGAACGCCGGATCACCATACATCTGAAGCGTTGACTGGTCGGCTGCACCAGTCGATCGGCTCATGCGCGTCTTGACGAATTGAGTGCGGGGCCTAGAGAGCTTTCCCAACAAATTCCGTTTCCATCTGAAGGGCAAACCTATGGCATCTGTGGCATTTCTCGGTCTTGGCGTGATGGGCTATCCCATGGCCGGGCACCTCAGGAACAAAGGCGGCCACGAGGTCACCGTCTACAACCGCACCGCGGCAAAAGCCGAGCAATGGGTGGCCCAGCACGGCGGCAAGCTTGCCCTGACGCCGGCCGAAGCAGCCGAGGGCCAGGATTTCGTCTTTTCCTGCGTCGGCAATGACGACGATCTGCGCTCGGTGACGACCGGAGCCAACGGCGCCTTCGCCGCGATGAAGAAAGATTCGATCTTCATCGACAACACCACCGCTTCGGCCGAGGTCGCGCGCGAACTGGCCGAAGCTGCTGAAAAGGCCGGCTTTTCCTTCCTCGACGCGCCGGTCTCCGGCGGCCAGGCGGGCGCCGAAAACGGTGTGTTGACGGTGATGGTCGGCGGCGACCAGGCTGCCTTCGACAAGGCCAAGCCGGTCATCGACGCTTTCGCCCGCATGGTAGGGCTGATGGGGTCGTCGGGCGCCGGTCAGCTCACCAAGATGATCAACCAGATCACCATTGCCGGGCTGGTGCAGGGACTGGCCGAAGGCATCCATTTTGGCAAGAAGGCCGGGCTCGACATCGAAAAGGTGATCGAGGTGATCTCCAAGGGTGCTGCCGGTTCCTGGCAGATGGAGAACCGCCACAAGACGATGAATGCCGGCAAATATGATTTCGGTTTTGCCGTCGACTGGATGCGCAAGGATCTCGGCATCTGCCTTGATGAAGCCGACCGCAACGGCGCCAAACTGCCGGTGACGGCGCTTGTCGACCAGTTCTACAAGGATGTGCAGGCGATGGGCGGCAAGCGCTGGGACACGTCTTCGCTGCTGGCGCGCCTGGAGAAATAGGCTGGGATGGCCGAGCTATCGCCCCAATCCAGCGCCGACGACATCGTCGCGCATTTGCGGTCGATCGGCTCGGAAGAAAATCGCCGCGGCATGCTGCGCTACGGCATCAAGATCGAGCGGGCGCTCGGCATTTCGCATGGCATGCAGCGGCAGATCGCCAGGAAGATCAAGCGCAACCATGAACGAGCCTTCGAGCTTTGGCAGACCGGCATCATGGAGGCGCAGTTCATCGCATCCGTCACGGCCGACCCGAAGCGCTTTTCCGCAGCGGATGCAAGGCAATGGGCGGCATCCTTCGATTCCTGGGATATCGTTGACGGCGTCTCCGATCTCTTCGTCGACACGGACGCCTGGAAGGAACTGATCGAGGAGTTCGCGGCGGACGAGCGGGGGTTCGTTCGGCGCACGGCTTTTGCCATGATGGCCTGGTCTGTCGTGCACCGAAAGCAAGAGCCGGCAGCGGCCTTCCTCGGCTTCCTGCCGATCATTGAAGCGCATGCCACCGACAGCCGCAACTTCGTGAGGAAGGCGGTAAACTGGGCGCTTCGTTCGATCGGCAAGCGATCGGTGGAGATGCATGGCGCTGCCCTTGTCGTGGCCGAACGCCTGGCGCAGTCGACGGACAAGACGGCTCGCTGGAATGGCAAGCACGCAGTTCGGGAGCTGACCAATGCCAAGACACTCGAGCGGATCGCCGCCAGAAAAGCCTGACCTGGGCAAACTCCGGTTCACGGACGTGACGCGGAGAACCCGCGCCGATTTCGAAAACCTGTTCGAGGCGCCGGGCGGACCCAAATATTGCTGGTGCATGGCCTGGCGCCATTCCAGCCGCGAGCATGTCGAGAATGATGAGAAGAAGCGCATGATGATGGCGTCTATCGAGGCCGGCACGCCGGTCGGTATTCTGGCCGAGCTTGATGGCAAGACCGTCGGCTGGTGCTCGGTCGCACCGCGCCAGACCTACCGCAAGCTATCGCCGCAACAGGACGATGCCGAGACGGATATCTGGTCGATCGTCTGCTTCTATGTGCCGAGAGCGCTGCGCGGCGGCGGGCTGGCGGCTGCCCTGCTCGACGCTGCCGTCGACCATGCCTTTGCCAAGGGTGCGCGCGCCGTCGAGGCCTATCCGGTCGACCAGGCATCGCCGAGCTATACCTTCATGGGTTTTCGCGACATGTTCGCCGCTCGCCGGTTCCACGAGATCGGCATGGCCGGCTCTCGCAGACATGTGATGCGGCTCGAGCGTTGACGCAATCGGCCACGGCGTCTTTACTCCCAGCACAAAGGAAGCGGCCGATGAGCAGACATCTCAAACCGACCATGGCGCTTGCAGCCGCGTTGCTGGCATCCACTACCTTTGATGCCTCGGCACAGACCGCGCACATCTTTTGGAAGGATCTGCGGCCGGCGACGCAGGCGGTTGCCGAAGATGCCGGCCTGCCGATGATCGCGGCAAAACTGCCCGATCATGGCGAGACGCTGTCGCTCAACCTGCAGGACAAGACCGTACAATTAGCCGGCTATGCATTGCCGGTCGACCGTGACGGCGACCTTGTCTACCAGTTCCTGCTGGTGCCGTGGACAGGCGCCTGCAGCCACATGCCAACGCCGCCGCCGAACCAGATCGTGCTGGTCACGCCGGCCCGTCCCTACAAGATGTCGAAGGCCTATGAGTCGGTTGCCGTGACCGGCGCTTTGCAGCCCGGCATGGAGAAGAGCCAGCTGTTCATTCTCGACGGCGTCTCGATCATCCAGTCCGGCTACACCGTGCGCAAAGCCGAGGTGGTGGCCGTCGACAACGTGCCGGATACGATCACGCTGCCGATCAACTCGCCCTGGACTTTTCTCAACAAAAAGAAGAACTAGCGGGTTTAGCCTTAAGCCGCATTGGCCCCGGATTCCTTGTCCAGAACCATGTAGTCGAGCGGCATTTCGGTCGTGTACTTGATCTGCTCCATGGCGAAGGACGACGACACGTCGCGGATCTCGATCTTGGCAATCAGCCGTTTGTAGAAGGCGTCATAGGCGGCGATGTCGGGCACAACCACGCGCAGGAGATAATCGACGTCGCCGCTCATGCGGTAGAATTCGACCACTTCGGGAAATTCCTGGATGACTTCGGAGAAGCGCCGCAGCCATTCATGGCTATGCGAATTGGTGCGGATCGACACGAAGACGGTGACGCGCACATTGACCTTTTCGTGATCGAGAATGGCGACGCGCCGCTTGATGACGCCCTCTTCCTCGAGCTTCTGGATACGGCGCCAGCACGGCGTTGTCGACAGGCCGACTTTCTTGGCAACATCGGCAACCGCGAGCGTCGCGTCCTCCTGCAGGAGGCGGAGAATTTTTCTGTCGAGGCGATCCATTGAGATGCTCCCTGGTGCAGGCCGCGTTCCCTCGGCCGCGGCGCGCTTTGGGAATAGATTGGCTATACTCCCTCTTATTTCGGCCTTTCACAAGAAAGAAATTCTGCCGAATGGCACAAAAGCGAGTGATATCTTGCTTAAAGCTTAAGCAATGCGATAGCGGATTTCCGATCTCAGGAAGGGCAGCAAATCCATTTCAAACCATGGATTCTGCTTCAGCCAGCCGGAATTGCGCCATGATGGATGCGGCAGCGGCAGCACTTTCGGGCTGGCCGGCGTATTCCAGATGGTGCGCCAGTCCTTCACGGTTTCGGTCAGCGAAGGCCGCCTTGCTTCACCCATATGCCAGGACTGCGCGTAGGAGCCGATCGTCAGAACCAGATCGATCTGCGGCATCAACGCCATCAGCGGCGCGCGCCAGGCCGGCGCGCATTCGCGGCGCGGCGGCAGGTCGCTGCCCTTGGCGTCCTGGCCGGGAAAACAGAACCCCATCGGCACGATGGCGAATTTCTCGGTGTCGTAGAATTCCTCCGCGCTGACACCCAGCCAGCTTCGCAAGCGGTCGCCGGACGCGTCGGTGAACGGCATGCCGGAAAAATGCACCTTGGTGCCCGGCGCCTGGCCGGCGAGCAGGATGCGGGCGCTGGATGACGGTAGCAGCACCGGGCGCGGCTCATGCGGCAGCGGCCGTCCCACAGGATTGTCGACGCAGATGCGGCAGGCGCGGATCTTTACCGTCAGGCGTTCGAGGTCCGCCTCCATCTCAGGCGGAAGCGCTCGGCCGGCTGGTGACGGCGCTGTACCAGCGCAGCACGTTGGAGCACTCGTCCGGTACCTTGATGCGTGCCGGTTTCATGAAGTCGATGGCGATCATCCCCGTGATATCGGCGATCGAATAACTATCGCCGGCGGCGAATTCCCGGTTTGCCAGTTCGGTGTCGAGCAGGTTCAGGAATTCGACCGCTTTCGTCTTGTTGGCTTCGCCCCATTCGGGGATTTGCGGAATTTCCCATTCCTTCATTGCCGGATGGATGTGGCGAAAGGCCTGAGCGACGCAGCTGAGCAGGTTGAACTCCATGCGCCTTTGCCACATCTCGACCTTGGCCTTGCCGAGCGCGCCTTGCCCGAACAGCGCCGGCTCTGGCTGCAATTCCTCGAAATAGCGGCAGATGGCGACGGATTCGGTGAGGATGCTGCCGTCGTCGAGCTCAAGCACCGGCAGCCGCTGTAGCGGGTTGCGTGAGCTGACCGGCTCCTGCTTGTGCCCCATGGCACCCATGTCGACCGGCACCAGTGGCACTTCGATGCCTTTTTCGGCGAGGAAGACCCGGACACGCCGCGGATTGGGGGCGCGGCCACCGTCGAACAGTTTCATCTCAATCCTCCCGATCTTTGCCCGCAACCACAGGGCTTGCAATTATAGGACACGGCCTGCCTCTCACCGGAAGCGAAAGATTTCGCGCAAGGCGTCACCGAACGAAGCCAACGTGCCGTGCCGTCTTTCGACCGGGCCTTCGTGGTGGCTTTCGCGCCAGTCCCGCGGCTGGTCGAACGTGCCGGCCCAGATGCCGGCCTTGCCGGCGCGGGCAACGGCCTGCTCGGTTTCGTAGTCGCCATAGGCGATGGCCCAGCCGGCCTCAACCTGGGCGCGGTTCAAATCCTTGCCGCCGGCCTTGCAGTCCCCGAGCAGGCGGCCGTAACGGTCGCGCTGCCAGCCGCTGCAGGTCACCGGATTGCCTGATATCAGCCGCACCAGCGCCTGCCGCGCCAGCCTGCCGCAGGCATAGTCGGCGCTGTCCTTGCGGCAGATCTGCTGGTATTCCGGAGCATCGATGCCGCGCATACGGATGCGTTCAGTGCCAAGGGTCAGCGAATCGCCGTCATTGACGATCGCGGCGCCCTCCGCCTTGCGCGTTTCGAAGCGGTCGAGCCGCGCGGCGAGCAGGATCAGCAGGCCGAGCACGAGAACGGTCAGCGCGTAATCCAGCAATCTGCGCCACAGGCTTCGCGCCTGCGGCGGATAGTATCGCCGGCGCGGCCTTGGCGACCACGAACGGCTCATATGGCAAACAGTCTCTTAATCATTCGAACGTAGCTTAACGAATTGAGATCGCTGCGCGCATAAATTGAAGTTTCCATGCCTCTGCTACGCTCGAACACAGCGGATAAATTCATTGTGGACCGCAGGAGACCGCACCGCAACAGCGATGTGGCGCGCGCGGTGCGCAGAACGCGCGACCGTCTTTCGCAACAGGTCGGCAATCTCGACTTCGACCGCGAGCTCCTGAAGCTGCATGCCCGCGCCATGGTGGGGGGTGCGACCGTCGTTCCGCTTTTGGTGCTGGCGATCGCGGCGACCGGGATTCTGGCGGGCATGGACAAGCAGATCAGCATCTGGGCGCTGTTCACGCTCATCTGCTATTCGATCGTTGCCTTCATGGCGCGGCGCGTCGAACGCACCGAAGCGGCCGAACTCGACCCTATTTTGACGCGCCGGGATTTTCTGATCGGCCATTCGCTGTGCGGCCTCGGCTGGGCCTGGTTCGCCTGGCTCGGCTGCGCCTCCTGTCAGATCGACTATTTCCCGGTGATCAAGGCGATGGTGCTGCTGCTGGCGATGGCAGCGACCGCCATTACCGCGTCGTCCTTGCGCAGCGCGCTGCTCGCCACCTTCGTCATTCCGGTGGCGGTCTATGCCTATGCCGAATCAAAACTGTGGATGTCGGTCGAGACGATGATGGTCGCACTGCTGGTCGCGGCTCTGCCGTTCTTCGCCTACTTCGCGCGTCATCTCAACCACTCGTCGCTGATGCTTCTGTCGTTCCGCTCCGAAAAGGATGCGTTGCTCGCCGAAGTAGAGACGGCAAAATCGATGTCGGACGAAGCCCGTCGGCGGGCCGAAGACGCCAACCTGGCGAAGTCGCGCTTTCTCGCCTCGATGAGCCATGAGCTGAGAACACCGCTCAACGCCATTCTCGGTTTTTCCGAGGTGATGGCCAATGAGGTGCTGGGGCCTATGAGCAACCCAACCTACCGCGACTACGCCCGCGACGTGCATGATTCCGGCCAGCACCTGCTCGACCTGATCAACGAAATTCTCGACCTGTCGCGCATCGAGGCCGGCCGCTACCAACTCAACGAGGAGCCGCTGATGCTGCTCCACATCGCTGAAGATTGCTGCCACATGATGGAGTTGAAGGCGCGCAACAAGGACATCCGCATCGTCCAGGATTTTGAAATTGCCTTGCCGCGCCTGTTCGCCGACGAGCGCGCGGTGCGGCAGATCATCCTCAACCTTTTGTCAAATGCCATCAAGTTCACCGCCACCGGCGGCGAAGTTCGTGTGCGTGTCGGCTGGACGGCGGGCGGCGGCCAATACATCTCAGTCAAGGACAACGGGCCGGGCATTCCGGAAGACGAAATCCCGATCGTGCTGTCCGCCTTCGGCCAGGGCTCGATCGCCATCAAGAGCGCCGAACAGGGCACCGGGCTCGGGCTGCCAATTGTGCAGGGCCTGCTCGCCATGCATGGCGGTGAATTCGAACTTCTTTCCAAATTGCGCGAAGGCACCGAGGCGATCGCCATCTTCCCGCTCAGCCGGGTGATGGAGGAATTGCCGGCGCTGCCGACCAAGGCGGTAGCGGCGCGGCGGCGCTAGCGGCCTGTTCTATGCTTTGACCGCAGCCGCCATGCCCGAACTGGTAAGCGCGGCGGCCTTGACCAGGCCAGCGGCAAGGGCTGCCCCTACCCCCTCGCCGTGGCTGACGCCGAGATCGAGCAGCGGAATGAGGCCGAGCCGCTCGGCGGCAAGCCTTTGGCCGGGCTCCGGCGACAGGCTGGCCAACAGACAATGGTCGAGCGTCGCGGGATTGGCGGCGTGCAGCACGGCCGCCGCGGCGGTCGCGGCAAAGCCATCGAGCAGCACCGGGATCTTCTGCATCCGGGCAGCGATGATGGCGCCGGCGATGGCAGCGAATTCGCGGCCACCGACCCGGCGCAGTGCCTCCAGCGGATCCCTGAGAGCAGCGCCGTGAAAGGCAAGGGCGGCGTCGACCACGTCAGCCTTGCGCGCCTGCATCGCCGCGTCGGCGCCCGAGCCTGGGCCGACCCAGTCGCCGCCGCTACCGCCGAATAGGGCCGCGCACAAGGCTGCCGCGACAGTGGAATTGCCGACGCCGAGATCGCCGAGGCAGATCAGATCGGCGCCGCCGGCAATCGCTTCCATGCCAAAGGCCATGGTGGCGGCGCACCCGCGCTCGTCGAGGGCTGCGTCCTCGGTGATATCGGCGGTCGCAATGTGCAGCGCCAGGTCGAACACCTTGAGGCCAAGATCGTTGGCGATGCAAACCTGATTGATCGCGGCACCACCGGCAGCGCAAAACTCGACGGCACTGGCGGTCGCAGCGACGGCGCGCGGCGAAATGCCGTGACGGGTGACGCCATGGTTGCCGGCGAAAATCGCCACCAGGGGCCGGTTCACCGCCGGCGGCGCGCGACCGCTCCAGGCGGCAAGCCAGGCCGCGATGTCCTCGATGCGGCCGAGCGAGGCTTTCGGCTTGTCTGCTTTGGTGAACAGCGTGCGCACGCGCGCCTCGGCCGCCTCGTCAGCCGGCGGCAGGTTCGCCAGCAGATCGCGGAAATCGTCGAAAGGCAGTGCGCTGGTCATGACGTCGGTGCTCATCTCCAAGATTGCTAAGCGGCATAGCCGCCTTGCCCGGCCGGCACAACCATCAAGCCGTAACACCGGGCCGTGCCGCAAAAGCGGCTGCCGGCGGCGAAATCCGGAGGGCTTGCATTGGCTTTGCCGTTGCACCATGTGGGAGCGGGACAAAGGATTCCGCAAAGGGATCTCACGAGAACATCATGACGGCCATCGAATCCCCCTGCATCCTGGTCTGTTCGATCGACATGAAAACCGGCTTCTGTTTCGGGTGTGGTCGCACGCGCGATGAAATTGGCGCCTGGATGGGCATGACGCCGGAAAACCGCCGCAGCGTCATGGCCGAATTGCCGGCCCGGCTGGAGACGGTCGAGCGCCGGCCGCGCCGGGAAACACGCCGTAGCCGCATGGCGCGCGAGCGCGACGTCCTCTCGTGAAACGGCAGACCCAATGAACCGACTGTTCTGGATCGTGATGGCGGTAATCGGCGTCGGGCTGGTGCTGCTGATGATCAACAACGACGGCGGCAGCACGTTCGGCATCGAGAACTACGATTTCAGTCGGCTGGTCTGGCTGGGCGCGATCGGCTTGCTGGTCAGCGCCGGCCTGATCCGATCCGGCAGGCCGCTCGGCGCCATGGCCCGCAATCTCGGCACCTGGGCCGCGATCGTGCTGGCGCTCGTCGCCGGCTACCAGTATCGCTACGAGTTGCAGGATTTCGCAAGCCGGGTGACGGCAGGCCTCATTCCCGGCAGCCCGCTGGCGCTCGGCGTCGAGGATGGCCACGCCACGGTGACCCTGGACAAGGCCGACAGCGGCCATTTCGAGGCCCGCATCACGATCAACGGCGCGCCGATCCGCACTGTGGTCGATACCGGCGCGACCAGCACGGTGCTGACGGCCGAAGACGCGCAAGCGGCCGGCTTCAATCCGGCTGCATTGAGCTTCACCGTCCCGGTCTCGACCGCCAACGGCATGACGCGCGCCGCTTCGGTGAGGACCGACGAACTGGCGATCGGCGGCATCGTGCGCAAGAACATGCAGGTCATGGTCGCCGCACCCGGCGCACTCAGCCAGAGCCTTCTCGGCATGAATTTTATTGGCTCGCTGTCGGGCTTCGACGTGCGCGGCGACCGGATGATTTTGCGCGACTGAACCGTCTAGGCGGCCTGTTCGGCGCGGTCGAAATCGACGGCAGCGAACGCCACCTTCAACACATCCGGCCCTGCGCCGGGCTTCGTCGCATCGGTCGACAGGATCTGCCGGAAGCGGCGCGCGCCGGGCAGACCGTGGAACAGGCCGACCATGTGGCGGGTGACATGGCCGAGCCGCCCACCCTGCTCGATATGGCGCGCGGCGTAGTCCGCCATCGTGTCGATCAGGGCGGCAAAATCGAATGCGCCGGGTTCAGCCCCATAAAACGCAGCATCGACGCCTGCCAGAATGCCCGGCGTGTGATAAGCGGCGCGGCCAAGCATGGCGCCATCGACATGATCGAGGTGGCGAGCAGCCTCTTCGAGCGATTGAATGCCGCCATTGATGCCGATGAATTTGTTCGGTTTTCCGGCCTTCAGGCGATAGACCCTGTCATAGTCGAGCGGCGGGATATCACGATTTTCCTTCGGGCTCAATCCCTCCAGCCAGGCCTTGCGGGCATGCACCCAAAGCGCGTCGGCGCCGGCCGCGAAGACGCCGTCGGCCAGCGCATTGAGCGCGGGCTCGGGATCCTGCTCATCGACGCCGATGCGGCATTTCACCGTCACCGGGATCTTCACCGCCACCTTCATCGCCGCCACGCAATCGGCGACAAGGTCAGGCACTTTCATCAGGCAAGCGCCGAACGTGCCCGACTGGACGCGGTCCGACGGGCAGCCGACATTGAGATTGATCTCATCATAGCCGAAGGCCTCGCCGATGCGCGCCGCCTCGGCCAGCTTCTGCGGATCGGAGCCGCCGAGCTGCAGCGCCACCGGATGTTCGGCGTCATCAAAGCCAAGCAGGCGTTCGCGTGCACCATGGATAACGGCATCCGCCACCACCATCTCGGTGTAAAGCAGCGCGCGACGCGTCAGCTGGCGATGGAAGAACCGGCAATGCCGGTCCGTCCAGTCCATCATGGGGGCGACCGAAATCCGGACGCTTTTGTAGTTATCTTGCATTCGTGGTGACTTTGCCGTACTTGCCGCTCACATAGGCGATTTCGTGGTGTTTTCCTACCCTCAACGCCGCGTCCGCCTCAGGCAGGTTAAGGCCCGGATTAGCGCGAGCTTTGTCGAGGTAGCTGTAGACGCGAGGCGACCGTGCGGACCGTGATCAGGCCGCCCGACAGACAGGAACAGCTCAATTCGAGCGTCTGTCGACGTAGGTGTAGACGCCGGCCCCTATGGCGACCGCACCGACCGTGATCACGATCGACGGCGCGCCCATCAAACTGGCGAGGACCGCCCAGACAAGGGCGATGACGATAGCGCCGAGTGTTCCCAGGATCAGTCTCGGCAATGTCTGCCCCTCCACGTGCGGACCGTCCGTGGATTGGTCATCAACCACCGGTCACGCGCAGCATGAAAGCACAGTATAGCCCGTGAGGTGAAGGGCCGGGCGGGAATAGGCTGGTGCGCGAAACAGCGGCCCGAGCCACTACGGCGCAGGCGTTCAATCACAAAATGACTGGACCAGGTCCCTAACGTCTCAGCGCGTGGACTTCGGCCATGCTTTCGCCACCCATTGGCAGCGCCATGTCGTCGTCGAGCAGGCGGGTGATACGGGCAAAACCGGTGAAGGCCTTCCTTGCCTCCTCAGGCGACATCCGGCCCGACAAGGCGGCGGAGCAGCAATTCAGGGCACATTGATACACAGGCCCACGCCGACCCGACGGCCATTTCTGCAGAAAGACCATCGCTTCGGCAACGCTATCGACTTCCTCGACGGGGTGTCCCTGCCCGCGCGCAATGCGCACCGGCGTAAAGAAATGCAAGCGGTCCATTTTGTTCTCTCCCTGGTCGGCCGCAGTGCGAACCAACCTTATAGAATTCGCGAACAGCGAGTTGGTTCCCGCTTCTTGCAAAAAAATTTGCGCGGGTTGGCTTGGGATTGTTGGCGGCCGGATTTTATCCGGAACGTTACGCCCGCTGACGCATTTCGCTCCTGTGTTCGCCTTTGAGGGACAGTCCAAATCATGCGCATAGCCCACGTCGCCCCCCTGCACGAATCCGTGCCGCCAAGGCTCTATGGCGGCACCGAGCGGATCGTTTCCTATCTCACCGAAGGGCTGGTCGATCTCGGCCATGAGGTGACCTTGTTCGCCAGCGGCGACAGCCACACATCAGCCAGACTGGTTCCGGGGCGCGAACGCGCGCTGCGCCTCGATCCGCGCCCGCTCAAGTCGGACACCGCGGCGCATCTCGCGATGTTGGCAGAAGTGAGGAACCGAGCTCAGGACTTTGATATCATTCATTTTCACCTCAGCCACTTCCTGCATTTTTCGTTCTTCGACCATATGCCGGACAAAACGGTGACGACGCCACACGGCCGGCTCGACTATGTCGATCTGGCGCCGGCCTATGAGCGCTTTCCACGCTTTCCCCTGATTTCGATCTCGCGCAGCCAGAGAAGCGGGCTTGCCAAAGCCAATTGGCTGGCGACCATCCATCACGGACTGCCAATCGGCCTCTACCAGCCGACCTTCGAGCCTCCGGCCGACGAACCATATCTTGCCTTTCTCGGCCGGCTGTCGCGCGACAAGCGGCCGGACCGGGCGATCGACATCGCCTTGCGCTCGGGCATGAAGCTCAAGCTGGCGGCCAAGATCGGCGATGACGACCGGGCCTATTTCCACGAGACGATCGAACCACTGATCGACGGCGACCGCATCGATTATGTCGGTGAGATCGCCGAGGACGAAAAGGCTGAATTCCTCGGCAATGCCGCCGGGCTCCTGTTTCCGATCGACTGGCCCGAGCCGTTCGGTCTTGCCGCGATCGAGGCGATGGCGTGCGGTACGCCAACCATCGGCTGGAACTGCGGTGCGTTGCCGGAGGTCATCGACCATGGCGTTACCGGCTTTATCATCGATTCGCTCGACGACGCAGTCGCCGCCGTGCCGGCCTTGCTGCAGCTCGACCGGAGAAAGGTGCGCGCCGTCTTCGAAAAGCGGTTCTCCGCCAACAGGATGGCCCGTGACTATCTCTCTGCTTATGCGCGCCTGACCGGCAATTCAGCGGAAAAGAAAGCGTCTTGAACGACGGCGGACGCTCCGAGCCCGAAAACAGAGATCTGTGACTGATGACTGAACTTGACGAGCGCAAGCTCGACCCTGCCGTGGCCCTTGCCTCCCTCGACGAAACCGCGCCGCGCGAGCCGCACCGGCTGTTCGCCCTGAAACAAGGCGACTGTTTTGTGGTGGCCGATGCCTATGGCGACATCCGAGGCGCCGGTGACGGCTTCTTTCGCGACGACACGCGTGTGCTGTCGGAGTTCCGGCTGACCGTCGGCGGCCGGCAGACATCGCTCCTCGGCGCCTCGCTCAGTCAGGACAACGTGCTGTTCTCCAGCAATTTGACCAACCTGCCGATGCAAAGCGTCGGCGGCCGCGACATCCCGCAAGGCGCGATCCACATCGAACGCGTCAGATTGCTTTGGCAGGACCGGCTGTTCGAACGCATCACCCTGTCCAACTACAGCCAGGAGCATTCGGCAATCCGCATCTCGCTGCACTTTGCCGCCGATTTCCGCGACATGTTCGAGGTGCGCGGGTCGACCAGGCCAAAGCGCGGCACGGCGCATGCGGCCGAAATCGACGCGACATCCGTGCTCTTGCGTTACGACGGACTGGACGGTCTGGCGCGGCAGTCAGCGATCTCGTTTTCGCAGGCACCGGACCAGCTGAGCGCCGAGCGTGCTGATTTCCTGATCGCGGTGACCAAGCGCAGCAGCAAGGTGTTCTATGTCGAGGTCGGCCCGGAACAGGCCGAGCCGCCTGACCGCGACCGTTTTCGCGCCGCGGCCGCTCGTGCCCGCTTCGGCATGCGGGCCAAGCGCCGTCATGGCGCGACGGTGCACAGTTCAGGCCGCGTCTTCAACGACTGGGTCGAACGCGCCCGCGCCGATGTGGCCTTGCTGACCACCGAGCTTTCGACCGGCCCCTACCCTTATGCTGGCATTCCCTGGTTCTCGACTGCATTCGGCCGCGACGGGGTCATCTCGGCGCTGCAAATGCTGTGGCTCAATCCCGGCCTGGCGCGCGGCGTGCTTTCCTTCCTCGCTCAGCATCAGGCGACCGAGACATCGCCGTTCAGCGACTCCCAACCCGGTAAGATCATGCACGAGACCCGCAAGGGCGAGATGGTGGCGCTGCAGGAGCTTCCCTTCGGCCGCTACTACGGTGGCGTCGACACCACGCCTCTCTACATCCACCTCGCCTGCGCCTATGCAGAGCGCACCGGTGACATGGACTTCATCGCCAGCCTGTGGCCGTCTCTCTGCGCCGCCGCCGAGTGGACCGAGGAAGCCAGCCGCGCGACAGGCTTCGTCACCTATCAGCGCGCCGCTGAATCCGGCCTCGCCAACCAGGGCTGGAAGGACAGTTTCGACTCTGTGTTCCACGCCGACGGGCGCATCCCCAAAGGACCGATCGCGCTGGTCGAGGTGCAGGGCTATGTTTTTGCCGCCTTCAGGGGCCTGGCTGCTCTTGCCCGCCGACGGGGCGAGTTCGCGCAAGCCGAGCACTGGGAAAACCGCGCCGAAGAGATGCGGATCGCCGTTGAGCGCGATTTCTGGCTCGACGATCTCGGCTTCTATGCGCTCGCCATCGATGGCGCCGGCGAACCCTGCAAGGTGCGCACCTCCAATGCCGGTCACCTGCTCTATGTCGGGCTGCCCGAGCCGGCGCGGGCGCAGATGGTCGCCGACCAGCTGCTATCGGCGTCCTTCCAGTCGGGCTGGGGGGTGAGGACGCTTGCCGACGATGCGGTGTTGTTCAATCCGATGTCATACCACAACGGTTCGATCTGGCCGCACGACACGGCGATTTGCGGCGCCGGCCTGGCGCGGTTTGGCGAGCGTGACAATGTGGTGCGGCTGATGAGCGGCACGTTTGAATCCGCCGTGCATTTCAACATGCGGCTGCCGGAATTGTTCTGCGGTTTTACCCGCTCGGTCGGCGAAGCGCCGATCGCCTATCCCGTCGCCTGCCTGCCGCAGGCGTGGTCGGCGGGTTCGGCCTTCATGCTGATGCAGGCTTGCCTCGGTCTGGAAATCGACGGCTGGAATGGCGAAATCCATGTCACCCGCCCAAGGCTGCCGATCGGCATCGACACGCTGACGCTGAGGCATCTCGGCGTGGGCGAAAAGAAAGTCGATCTCACTTTCCAGCGCGTCGGCGACCGCGTCGTCGCCTTTCTCGCCGACCGCCATGAAGGGTTGGTTCCGCTGATCGTGCGAAGTTGATCTGGCCACTTCTGTTGGAACCGATCGCAGTTTTGTGCGTTGCAAAATGACAGCTGCCGGCGACCAGGCTGCCAGCGATAGGTTCAAATTCGAAACAAGAAGAATGACCGCCGAAGGCGGAGATTGGCACTTCAATGACAAATTATGGCGTCGAGATGCTCTGGATCGTGATCCTGGCAAGCCTCGGCCTATCCGCCCTCGCCGTCCTGTTTTCGATATCCCGGCGCCGAGACAGCCACGCACCGGCCGTTGCCCGCGCGGCTGGTAATGATGTGGCGGCGGAAGCGGCGCGCAAGGTCATGCGCGAGTTCGAAAAGAACGGCCAGTCCGCCGATGCCGCACTGGTGACATGGTCACCCGAGACCTTGCGCAAGATCCTCGCCGACGACCTCCCGGACGCCCAGGTCATCGTCGTCTCCAACCGCGAACCTTACATCCACAACGTCAAGGACAATGGCGTCGAGCTTGTCGTGCCTGCCAGCGGGCTGGTGTCGGCGCTGGAGCCGATCACACGCGCCTGCGGCGGCACCTGGATCGCCTATGGCGGCGGTAGCGCGGACCGCCTCACTGTGGACGACAACGACCGCGTGCCAGTGCCGCCGGACAAGCCGTCCTACACGCTGCGCCGCGTATGGCTGAGCGAGGAGGAATATCAAGGCTACTATCTCGGATTTGCCAATGAAGGCCTGTGGCCGCTCTGCCATATCGCCTTCACCCGGCCGATCTTCCGCGCCTCGGACTGGGAAGCCTATGAGGCCGTCAACCGAAAGTTCGCCGATACGGTTGTGGCAGAGGCGCGCAACGAGCGGCCGATCGTGCTGGTCCAGGACTACCATTTCGCGCTGCTGCCGCGCATGATCCGCGAGCGCCTGCCTGAGGCGATCGTCATCACCTTCTGGCATATCCCCTGGCCGAACTCCGAAGTCTTCAGCATCTGCCCATGGCGCGAACGCATCCTGGAGGGGCTGCTCGGCAGCTCGATCATCGGCTTCCACACCCAGTTCCACGCCAACAATTTTACCGAAAGCGTCGATCGCTTCCTGGAAAGCCGTATCGAGCGCGCCGATGCGGCGATCTCCTACGGTGGCCAGACGACACTGGTGCACGCCTACCCCATCTCCATCGAATGGCCGGCCGAACTTCTGTCGAAGCTGCCCACAGTCGAGGAATGCCGAACCCGTCTGCGCGACAGGTTCGGCCTCAAGGCCGACGTCAAGCTCTGCATCGGCGTCGAACGACTGGACTACACCAAGGGCATTCTCGACCGCTTTCAGGCTTTGGACGAATTGTTCACGCGCCATCCCGAATGGATCGGCAGACTGGTCTTCCTGCAGTTCGCGGCGCCCAGCCGCGGCACGCTGCCGGCCTACCAGCAACTGCATGACGAATGCATGCGCTATGCCGACGAGCTCAATCAGCGCTATGGCAGCAGCGACGGCTACAAGCCGGTCATCATGGTGGCCGAACATCACTCGCAGGAACAGGTCTACGAGATCTATCGCGCTGCCGACATCTGCATGGTCACCAGCCTGCATGACGGCATGAATCTCGTCGCCAAGGAATTCGTCGCCGCGCGCGACGACGAGCAGGGCGTGCTGTTGCTCAGCACATTTGCCGGTGCGTCGCGCGAACTGCTCGAGGCGCTGATCGTCAATCCTTACGATGCGGCGATGATGAGCGATGCGCTGCTGCAGGCGCTGACCATGTCGCCGGACGAACAGCGCGAGCGCATGCGCCCGATGCGCGAAATGGTGCGCGACAACAATGTCTATCGCTGGGCCGGCAGCATGCTGCTGGACGCAGCGCGGCTGCGCAAACGCAGCGACCTCGACCGGGCGACAGGTGTCACCGAACGGCCTGCAACCACCGACAGCAACATCGTCTCGCTTTTCGATCGCATGCGGAGGGTGGCGTCATGAATAGTCTACCGAAGGCATTGGGCCTGCCAGCAGCACCCGACCTGCCGGAAGGACAATGGGCACTTTTCCTCGACATTGACGGCACCTTGCTCGAACACGCCGCCCACCCGGACGCGGTGTCCGTCAGCGACGAGTTGCGCAGTCTGCTCGGCGCCATCGAACAACGGCTGGGCGGCGCAGTCGCCTTCATCACCGGCCGCTCGGTGGAAGTCGCCGACAGATTGTTTCATCCGCTGAAGCTGCGCGTTGCTGGTCTCTATGGGCTTGAACACCGGCTGACGCCGGACGGCCCGGTCGTTGCCGCGGACGCTCCCGCCGATATGGCTGCTCTTGCCGACGCCATCGAAGCCGAACTGGATGACGGCCTGGTTCATATCGAGCGCAAGGGTCCGATCCTTGCCATTCATACGCGTGCGGCGCCGCATCTGCTGGCCAGGGCTACCCAGCTTGTCGAGCAGGCATTGGCCGAGCTCCCCAAGGGCTACCGCGTCATTCCGGGAAATGCCGGTGTCGAGCTGATGCCGCTCGAGGCGGCCAAGGGCGCTGCCGTGCGGCGCTTCATGGCGATCTCGCCCTTTACCGGAAGGCGGCCGGTTTTCCTCGGTGACGACACCGCTGATGAAAACGGTTTCGAGGCGATCAACGAAGCCGGCGGCATCTCGATCCGGGTCAGGCCGCGCGGCCCCACTGTAGCTCAGTACCAGCTCGATGACGTCACCCGTGCGATAGCTTGGCTTGCCGCCAATTTCGAAGCGTCACCGGCCCTCGCCCGCAAAGCATCCTGATCGCTGGCGCCAGCGGATCGAATCAAGACCGCTGGAATTGCGACCCGTCTCCGACAAACGCTGACCGATAAGCGCGATTCTCATTGAATATCTTTAAGGTCAAAGCCGGCAAATGGATTGCTTGCCGGTTCCCCTGCGTCAGGCCTAACCTGCGCAGCCAACGCATGGAGGTGCGTTCGGTAAAAGGGGAGGATTACACCGTGACAATACAAGGCGCATCGCCTGGCCTTTACAATGAGGACCTCGCTCCGGCAAAGGTGCGGAACTGGGGGCCATTCTCGATCTTCAATGTCTGGACGTCGGACGTTCACAGCCTGTGGGGCTATTATCTCGCTGCCAGCCTGTTCCTGTTTTGCGGCGGCTTCGTCAATTTCATCATCGCAATCGGCATCGGTTCGCTGATCATCTACGCGCTGATGAACATGGTCGGCTATGCCGGCGTGAAGACCGGCGTGCCCTACCCCGTGCTGGCCCGCGCCTCGTTCGGTATCTGGGGCGCCAACATTCCGGCGCTGGTGCGCGCCATCGTCGCCTGCTTCTGGTACGGCGCGCAGACTGCCGCCGCTTCCGGCGCCATCGTGGCGCTCTTGATCCGCTCGCAATGGTTCGCCGAATTCAACGCCAACACGCATTTCCTCGGCCATACCGGCCTGGAGGTGATCTGTTTTGTGGTCATCTGGGCACTGCAATTGCTGATCATCCAGAACGGCATGGAGACGGTGCGCCGCTTCCAGGATTGGGCCGGCCCGGCGGTGTGGGTGATGATGTTGATCCTGGCGATCTATCTGTGCGTCAAATCCGGGAGATTTGCCTTCACAAGCGACATCCCGATGGACGTGCTGCTCGAAAAGACCAAGGATGCCGGCGTGCCGGGCACGCCCGGTTCGTGGACGGCGCTGTTTGCTGTGGCGGCGATCTGGGTCACCTACTTCTCGGCGCTCTATCTCAACTTCTGCGATTTCGCCCGCTACGCGCCGGACCAGGCGTCCCTGCGCAAGGGCAACATCTGGGGCCTGCCGGTCAATTTGATCCTGTTCTCGCTGGTTGCCGGCGTCACCACCATTGCCGCCTATGACGTCTATCACGAAGTGCTGCTGCACCCCGACCAGATCTCGGCCAAGTTCGACAGCTGGTTCCTGGCCGCACTTGCCGCGCTGACCTTCGCGGTGGCGACGCTCGGCATCAATGTGGTGGCGAACTTCGTCTCCCCAGCCTTCGACTTCTCCAACGTCTTTCCCCGGCAGATCGACTTCAAGAAGGGCGGCTACATCGCAGCCTTGATTGCGCTGGTGCTCTACCCCTTCGCGCCGTGGGAAGGCAGCGCCGCCTCCTTCGTCAACATCATCGGCGCGACGATGGGCCCGATCTTCGGGGTGATGATGGTCGACTACTATCTGATCCGGAAGGGTGAGGTCGACGTCGAGGCACTCTACCGAGAGGACGGCGAGTTCCGCTTCCAGGGCGGCTGGCACGTCAATGCCTTTATCGCCGCCGGCATCGGCGCCATCTTCTCGTCGATCCTGCCCAACTTCACCAGCTGGCTGCCGGCCTGGTGGGGCGTCTATGGCTGGTTCTTCGGCGTGGCGATTGCCGGCGCCATCTACTACGTGCTGCGCACGATGGCACTGGGTGCTGGAGCGAAGACGGCGAAGGCATGAAATGGAGGGAATAAGGCAGTAGGGCAGTAAGGGAGTAGGGAAATAGGAGCCCTACTGCCCTACTGCCCTACTGCCCTACTGCCCATTCTTCCCACCATCTCAGCCAACCTCCACACCGTGTTCCAGTTGCGCGCGGTGCCGATGCCGAGACGTTTGTGGTTCATGGCCGCAAGCAGGCGCGAGCTTGGCCGCTCGCGCGAAAAGACGACCCAGATGTCGCCGTCGACCGAAGCCACCTTCTCATCCTCGGCGGCATAGGCCTGGAGCGCTGCGACCCCATCGGCGGACGCAGGCTTGCGCATCACCCGCACCGCCACCTGATCGCCAGTTTCGGCCGACTCGGCCGGGAATGGATTGCCGGCGGCGAGTTTCAGCCAGTCCTCGGCAGTGCGCACGATGATGACGACATGGCGGCCGAAGGTTTTTTCGAAGGCCGTTTCGAGCCGCTGTTCCAGCCTGGTGATATCCGCCACGCGCGCCTCGAAGACCAGATTGCCCGTCGCTACCAGTGTGCGCGGGTTCTTCAGTCCGAGGCCTTCGGCCATCGTCTTGAGGTCGGACATGACGACCCGGCGGCCTTCGCCGAGGATGATGCTGTAGAGCAGCGCGACATAGGTCTGCATCAGCAGCGAAACCTCACCGCCGGCTTAAACCAGCCGCGACTGTTCCACAGCCGCTTCGATGAAGCTGGCGAACAGCGGATGCGGCTCGAGCGGCCGGCTCTTCAGTTCCGGATGATACTGGACACCGATGAACCACGGGTGATCGGGATATTCGACCGTCTCCGGCAGCACGCCGTCCGGCGACATGCCGGCAAACACCAGGCCGCAATCTTCCAGCCGCTCCTTGTAGTCGACATTGACCTCGTAGCGGTGGCGGTGGCGCTCGGAAATCTGGGTGTCACCGTAGATCTCGGCGATCTTCGAACCCTTGGTGAGCTCGGCCTGATAGGCGCCGAGCCGCATGGTGCCGCCGAGATCGCCGGTCTCCCGGCGCTTCTCCAGCATGTTGCCTTTCAGCCATTCGGTCATCAGGCCGACCACCGGTTCGTCGGTCGGGCCGAATTCGGTCGACGAGGCATGTTCGACGCCGGCCAGCGACCGCGCCGCCTCGATGCAGGCCATCTGCATGCCGAAGCAGATGCCGAAATACGGCACCTTGCGCTCGCGGGCGAATTTCGCCGCCAGGATCTTGCCTTCCGAGCCGCGCTCGCCGAAGCCGCCGGGCACGAGGATGCCATGCACCTTTTCCAGCCACGGCGTCGGGTCTTCCTTTTCGAAGATCTCGCTTTCGATCCAGTCGAGCTTGACCTTGACGCGGTTGGCCATGCCGCCATGCGACAGCGCCTCGATCAGCGATTTGTAGGCGTCCTTGAGGCCGGTATATTTGCCGACGACGGCAATGGTGACCTCGCCTTCCGGATTGTGGATGCGGTTGGACACCGCCTGCCAGGGCTCCATGCGCGGCTTGGGCGCCGGGTCGATGCCGAAGGCGGCCAGCACTTCCGAATCGAGCCCTTCCTTGTGATAGGCCATCGGCACGTCATAGATGTGCGGCACGTCGAGCGCCTGGATGACGGCGCTTTCCCGGACATTGCAGAACAGCGACAGCTTTCTGCGCTCTTCCTTGGGGATGGCGCGGTCGGCGCGGACCAGCAGGATGTCGGGCGCAATGCCGATGCCGCGCAGTTCCTTGACCGAATGCTGGGTCGGCTTGGTTTTCAGTTCGCCGGCCGTCGGGATGTAGGGCATCAAGGTCAGATGGACATAGACGGCGTTGTTACGCGGCAGGTCGTTGCCGAGCTGGCGGATCGCCTCCAGGAAAGGCATCGCCTCGATGTCGCCGACCGTGCCGCCGATCTCGCACAGCACGAAATCGTAGTCGTCATTGCCGTCGAGGACGAAATGCTTGATCTCGTCGGTGACGTGCGGAATGACCTGGACGGTCGCGCCGAGATAGTCACCGCGCCGCTCACGCTCGATGATGTTCTTGTATATGCGGCCGGTGGTGATGTTGTCCTGCTGGTTGGCCGAGCGGCCGGTGAAACGCTCGTAATGGCCCAGATCGAGATCAGTCTCGGCGCCGTCATCGGTGACGAAGACCTCGCCATGTTGGTAAGGCGACATCGTGCCGGGATCGACATTGAGATAGGGATCGAGCTTTTTGATGCGTGCGCGATAGCCCCGCGCCTGCAAGAGAGCCCCAAGGGCCGCTGCGGCAATGCCTTTTCCAAGTGAGGAAACCACGCCGCCTGTGATGAATACATATCGCGCCATGGGAGTCATCGCTTAACGCGGCCGAATTGATTCCGCCAGAGAAAAAACCGCCGCTGAGGCTTTTTCCAGAGAAGGCGCGATAGTCCCGAGGTTCGAGACTGTAGTTCTTGGTCAAAACAAAAGGGCCGGCAGAAGCCGGCCCTTTCGGCAGAATTGGAAGAACGTCAGATGATGACGACCTTGGTGCCGACCCGGACGCGGCTGTAGAGGTCCATGACGTGCTCGTTGATCATCCGGAAGCAGCCATTGGAGGCGCTGGTTCCGATCGACTGCGGCGCGATGGTGCCGTGGATGCGCAGATGCGTGTCCTTCTTGCCGTCATAGAGATAGATGGCGCGGGCGCCGAGCGGGTTCTGACCGCCGCCGGGCATGCCGTCCTTGTATTGGCCATAGTGCTTGGGCTCGCGCTTCTGCATGTCCAGGGTCGGGATCCAGCGCGGCCATTCCTGCTTGTCGCCAACCGCAACCGTACCCTTGAATTGCAGGCCTTCGCGGCCGACCGCAATGGCATAGCGGCGGGCGGTGAAAGCCGATTCGACGAGGTAGAGACGGCGTGCGCTGGTATCGATGACGATGGTTCCCGGCTCATAACCGGTGAATTCGACGTCCTGCGGCACGAATTCCGGCTTCACCTTGAACTGCTTCTTGGCTTCGCGCTTGGCGAGCGCCTGATCGAGTGCCCGCGTCTCGGGAAGATAGGCAATCGAGGAGGCAGACGATGTGCCGCCGAACAGGCCGGCGAAGAGTCCCCCGCTCCTCGGCTTCTGGCCCGGGGCCTCGCTGCGCAATTCGCCATTGTTGCCGGTCAGCGCGACGTTCATCGCTTCGGCCGGGAGTGGTTCGGCCGACTCGATCGGCACGAGCGACGCAATCGGGTCAACTGGCGAGATGATCTTGGTGGTCTTCTTGGCCGGCTTGGCGTCGGCGACCACGACCGGCTTGCTCTTGCTGGCCAGGAAGGCCTGGCGCTGAGCGTCGGCCTTGGCTTTCGCCGCCTCGCGCATGGCCAGCTTGCGGGCCTCGAGCGCCTTGGCGCCGGCTGCCGCCTTGTCGGCCGCGATCTTGTCTTCGAGCTTGCTGATCTGAGCCAGATCATCCGAGCTCGGGTTTTTCTTCTTCTTGAGAAGCTTCAGCTGCGCCGCATCGCTTTTGGCGGCGACGTTGATGACAGCGGTGTTGCCAACCGCCTGCGGTGAGGTCATTGCCGGAGTGCCGGCGAAGGCCGCGGAGCTCATGCCGAATACGGCACAAAACCCCATGAAAATGAAGCTGCGAAGCTGCATAGCGAAGATCCGATCGTTCAGTGCTTGTTGCCCACGGCGTCGCCCGGCGCCCCCCAAGGGCGCAGAAAGTGCCGCGCGCAATCTATAATCGAAGTGCCGGAGCGGCCTCAAGCGGAACGCATGGTCGAATCTTCGTGATCAAGTGCATTTGCCGCGACTGTGTTGAAACAACAACAGATCGCGGGCACTTGACCCTATCCGACTACTGGTTTGGAACCTGCGGCGTGACCGGCAAGGTGACGCCGTTGGCAGCCGGCGGCGTGGCCGAATCGGTCGCAGGCGATGTTGCCGGAGCTGGGGCCGGAGCCGTCGCCGGGGCTGTAGCAGGAGCGGTCGCCGGCGGCGTCGTGGCGGCGCCATTGCCCGAAGGCGCAGCCGGTGCGGTGGTGCCGGCAGGTGGCGTCGGCGCCGTCGTGCCGGGCAACTGGTTGAGCACGCCGTTGCCGCTGTCGGCCGGCACGCGGTCGAGAATGTCGATCGGCTTTTCGCCGTAGCGGGCAACGATCGAGAGTGTCAGCGACGTCACGAAGAAAGCCGCGGCCAGGATCGCCGTCGCCCGCGTCAGTGCATTGGCCGCACCGCGCGCGGTCATGAAACCGGAACCGCCGCCAATGCCGAGACCACCGCCTTCGGAGCGCTGCAGCAGCACCACGCCGACAAGGGCGAGCACGACCATGAGGTGGATGACGATCAGTACGGTTTCCATATTTTATCCTGGCAAGCCCTGCCGCTCCCTGGCGATCAGGGCCGGTGATTTGGAGGCGGCTCCATACAATGCTTTAACGGCATTTCCAAGCCCGTGGCCGGAATATGGGAAGCAATGCGCCCTTTGCAACGATTTCGGCCGCGGCGCGGCGTTTCATAAGTCGGCGAGGAAGCGGCCGAGCCTACGCGATATTCTGGTAGGCTTCGGCGATGGCGAGAAAATCCGCCGCCTTCAGGCTTGCGCCGCCGACGAGCGCGCCGTCGACGTTTTTGACGCCGAGCAGTTCGACCGCATTGGACGGCTTGACCGAGCCGCCATAGAGGATGCGGATCTTGCCGGCCGCTGAGGCCCCGAGTCCCGCCGACAATTTTTCGCGAATATGCGCATGCGCCTCGGCCACGTCGTCGGCGGTTGGCGTCAGGCCGGTGCCGATCGCCCATACCGGTTCATAGGCGATGACGGTATTGGCCGGCGTTGCACTTGGCGGCACCGAGCCGGCGACCTGGCGCGACAGCACGTCGAGCGCGGCGCCCGCTTCGCGCTCGGCCTTGGTCTCGCCGATGCAGATGATGGCCACAAGCCCGGCGCGCCATGCGGCAGACGCCTTCGCCTGGACAGTCGCATCGTCCTCGCCACGCTGTTCCCGGCACTCGGAGTGGCCGACGATGACGTGGCTGGCGCCGGCATCCTTCAGCATCTCGGCCGAGACACAGCCGGTGAAGGCGCCGCTTTCCTTGATGTGGCAATCCTCGCCACCGGCCCGCACCGGCGTGCGCGACAGGATTTCGGCCGCGCGCGACAGCAAGGTTGCCGGCACGCAGACCAATGCTTCGGTCTCGGCATCGAGCCCGCTCATGAAGCCGTTGCCGATCATCCTGAGTTCGTTCAGCGAGACACTGGTGCCGTTCATTTTCCAGTTGCCGGCAACGAGCGGTCGAATTCCTGGCGTCATGGGATCTGGTTCTCCGGGCGACATTGGGGTCTCGCCCTCCCTATCAAAATCAGGCCACAAAGCAATCGACAGTGAGCCGGAAGGGCGCTATTGCGCTTGTTTCAGACTCGGGCGCACGCGAAAGTGCGGAAAAATCGGAAGTAACAATGCTTGGTATATTGAGAAGCGCGGCGGGGACCTGGGTCGCGAAGACCCTGCTGTTACTGCTGGTGGCGAGCTTTGCCGCCTGGGGTGTCACCACCCGCTTGGCGGGCGGCTTCCTGGCCGGCCATCACGCGGTCATAACCGCCGGCAGCACCACCGTGTCGATCACCGAATACCGCCTCGCCTACGATCGCCAGATCAACATGCTGCAGCAGCAGATCGGCCAGCGCATCAGCCGCGAGCAGGCCAAGGCCTATGGCATCGACAACCAGGTGCTGGCGCAGCTTGTGTCGGGCGCCGTCCTCGACGAACAGGCGCGCAAGCTCGGACTTGGCTTCTCCAAGGACAGGCTGGCCGAACTGACGCGCCAGGAGCCTGCCTTCCAGGGCCCGAATGGCCAGTTCGATCGCCGGCTGTTCGAATCCCGGCTGCGCGAACTCGGCATGCGGCCGGAGGACTATTTGAAGAACCGGGCTCAGGTGGCGGTGCGCCAGCAGATCGTCGAGGCGGTTTCGGACGGCCTCAAGGCTCCGGACACCTTCTTCAAGGCGGTCGCGCTCTATCGCGGCGAAGACCGCACCATCGACTATTTGACCTTGCCGAAGGCGCTGGTCGAGCCGATCCAGGCACCATCCGACAGCGTGCTTCAGGCCTATTTCGAGACCAACAAGAAAACCTACGCGGCGCCGGAATACCGCAAATTCTCCTATGTCCGGCTCGAGCCTGAAGACATCATGGATATCAGCGCCGTGACCGACCAGCAGGTCAGCGACGACTACAACAAGAACAAGGGGCGCTACACCACGCCGGAAATGCGCACCATCGAACAGCTGGTGTTTCCGACGCTGGACGCCGCCAAAGCCGCGTCCGATTCGCTGAAGACGGGCGCCACCTTCGACAAGATCGTCACCGCGCAAGGAAAGACCCAGGCCGATACGCTGCTTGGCACGCTCTCCAAGGACAAGATCAGCGACAAGGCGGTCGCCGATGCCGCATTCGCGCTTGCCGTCAACGAAGTCAGCCCGGTCGTCCAGGGCACGTTCGGCCCGGTGCTTTTGCGCGTCACCGAGATCAAGCCGGAAGTGGTGAAGCCGCTGGCCGAAGTGTCTGACCAGATCCGCAAGGATCTGGCGCTGGGCGAAGCAAGCCGCATCCTGCTCGACGTGCACGACAATTACGAAGACACCCGCGCCGCAGGCAGCACGCTCGCCGAAGCCGCCGCCAAACTGAAGCTCAAGGACGTCACCGTCGAGGCCATCGACCGCACCGGCCTCAAGCCGGACGGGACCATCATCAAGGACCTGCCGGCATCGCCCGACCTGATCAAGGCGGTGTTCGAGGCTGAGCCCAACACCGAGAATGAAGCCCTGACCACGACCAACAATGGCTTCGTATTCTACGAGCTGACATCGATCACGCCGGCTCGCGACCGCACGCTCGACGAGGTTCGCCAGAGGGTGGTGGCCGACTGGACGACCGAGGAAACGACCAAACGGCTGACCGCGAAGGCAGACGAGCTCGACAAACGCCTCAAGGCCGGCACCACACTCGACGTCATCGCCGGCGAACTGAAGCTCGAAAAGCAGACCAAGCGCGGCGTGAAGCGCGAGGCCGACGACGTCGATTTCGGCAAGGACGGCGCTGCAGCGATGTTCGGCGTCGGCGAAGGCGGCACCGGGCTGATCCCCTCACCCACCGGCGAAGGCCAGATTCTGTTCAAGGTGGCCGAAGTGTTCGAGCCGGCCGGAGCCGACGCCAGTTCGGTGCCCGACGACGCGCAGAAATCCTTCACGCAAGGCATGTCCGACGATCTGCTCGACCAGTTGGTGGCGCAATTGCAGACGCAATACGCCGTCAGCATCGACCAGGCCGCCGTTGCCCAAGCCGTAGCCCAATGAACGTTTTGGCCCCATGAGCGCCCTCAAGATCCATATCGCCAAGGTCGCCACCGGGACCGCGCTTACCTTCGAGGAAGCGCGCGAAGCCTTCGACATCATCATGTCGGGCGACGCGACGCCGGGCCAGATCGGCGGCTTCCTGATGGCGCTGCGCGTGCGCGGCGAGACGGTGAGCGAGATCTCCGGCGCCGTTGCCACCATGCGCGCCAAGATGCTGCGCGTCGAAGCGCCTGAAGGCGCCATCGACATCGTCGGCACTGGCGGCGACAACTCCCATTCGGTCAACATCTCGACGGCTTCGGCCTTCGTCATCGCCGGTTGCGGCGTGCCGGTGGCAAAGCATGGCAATCGCGGCCTGTCGTCGCTGACGGGCGCCGCCGACGTGCTGGTTGCGCTCGGCGTCAAGATCGATATCCCGCCGGAGACGATCGGCCGCTGCATCCATGAGGCGGGCGTCGGCTTCATGTTCGCGCCGGCGCATCATCCGGCGATGAAGCATGTCGGCCCGACGCGCGTCGAGCTCGGCACCCGCACCATCTTCAACCTGCTCGGACCGCTGTCCAATCCGGCCGGCGTAAGCCGCCAGATGGTCGGCGTGTTCTTGCCGGAATGGATCGTGCCGGTGGCCGAGACATTGAAGGCGCTGGGTACAGAGCATGCCTGGGTCGTCCATGGCGACGGCTATGACGAGATCACCACCACCGGCGAAACGCAGGTTGCCGAACTGGCCGGTGGCGAGATCCGCCACTTTACGCTCACCCCGGAAGCAGTCGGTTTGCAACGCCATACCAAGGACGAGTTGCGCGGCGGAGACGCCGCCTACAACGCCCAGGCATTGCGCGACATGCTGGGCGGCGCTGCCGGCGCCTATCGCGACACGGTGCTGATGAATGCCGGCGCCGGCATGGTGGTGGCGGGCAAGGCATCAACGCTTGCCGACGGCATGGCGGCGGCGGCACAAGCCATCGACAGCGGCCGGGCGCTAGGCGTGCTCGACAGGCTGGTCGAGATTTCGAACGGATAGGGCCGTGGCTGACATTCTGCGCAAGATCGAGGCCTACAAGCGCGACGAGATCGCGGCGGCAAAGGCGCTGATACCGCTGGCCGAGATCAAGGCACGGGCGAAGGATGCCACCGCGCCGCGCGGCTTTCTCGCGGCGCTCGAGGCGAAGCGCAGATCGGGCAACTTTGCCCTGATCGCCGAGATCAAGAAGGCGAGCCCTTCCAAAGGGTTGATCCGTGCCGATTTCGACCCGCCGACGCTGGCGCAGGCCTATGAAAAAGGCGGCGCCGCCTGTCTTTCGGTGCTGACCGATGCGCCATCCTTCCAGGGCGCGCCGGAATTTCTAACCAACGCCCGCAAGGCGGTGTCGCTGCCCGCGCTGCGCAAGGATTTCCTGTTCGATCCCTACCAGGTCTACGAGGCCCGCGCCTGGGGCGCCGACGCCATCTTGATCATCATGGCCAGCGTCGACGATGCCCTGGCGAGCGAATTGGAAGCGACCGCATTCGAACTCGGCATGGATGCGCTGATCGAGGTGCATGACGAGGCCGAGACTGAGCGCGCGGTAAAACTCTCGTCGCGGCTGATTGGCATCAACAACCGCAATCTGAGGACGTTCGAGACCAGTCTTGAAACCTCCGAGCGGCTGGCGTCCATGGTGCCGGGCAGTCGCTTGCTGGTCAGCGAGAGCGGCATTTTCACCCACGACGACTGCCTCAGGATGCAAAAGGCCGGCATCGAAACCTTCCTTGTCGGCGAGAGCCTGATGCGGCAACAGGATGTGGCGGCGGCAACGCGCCTGCTTTTGACGGGCAAGACGCCGGCAGAGGCCGTCTGAGGATGCCAGCCGCCCTCACCCATCTCGGCGCCAAGGGCGAGGCCAATATGGTCGATGTCGGCGACAAGGCGGAGACGACGCGCACGGCAGTCGCCGAGGGCTTTGTCTCGATGCGGCCTGAAACCCTGAAAATGATCCTCGACGGCAACGCCAAGAAGGGTGATGTGCTGGGCACAGCGCGCATCGCCGGCATCATGGCAGCCAAGAAGACGCATGAGCTGATCCCGCTCTGCCATCCGCTGCTGTTGACCAAGGTGTCGGTCGACATCGAGCCGGACACCGTCCTGCCCGGCCTCAGGGTCACCGCGCTTGCCCGTGTCACCGGCAAGACCGGCGTTGAAATGGAGGCGCTTACCGCGGCCTCGGTTGCCTGCCTGACCATCTACGACATGGCCAAGGCGGCCGACCGCGCCATAGTGATTTCCGGCATAAGGCTGGTTGAAAAGACCGGCGGCAAGTCCGGCGACTACAAGGCGGGCGCCTGATGGCGCTGGTTCCGGTGGCCGAGGCGCTGGAGCGCCTGCTGGAAGGCGCTGCGGCGCTGCCGGGTGAAAGCATCGCCCTGGCGGATGCGGCCGGCCGGGTGCTGGCGGAACCTGTCGTGGCGCTGCGCACTCAGCCGCCTTTCAACGCGTCCGCCATGGACGGCTATGCCGCGCGGGCGCAGGATGTGGCATCCGCCCCGGCGCGGCTTTCGGTGATCGGCATGGCGCCGGCCGGACGCGGCTTTGACGGCTCGGTCGGCAGGGCGGAGGCTGTCCGCATTTTCACCGGCGCCCCGCTGCCCGAAGGTGCCGACACGATCGTCATCCAGGAGAATGTCCGCGACCTTGGCAATGGCCATATCGAGGTCACCGAGCCGACCGCGAAAGACCGTAACATCCGCCGCCGTGGACTGGATTTCTCTCAAGGCGACCTGCTCCTGCAAAAAGGTCGCGTGCTTGATCCGGCCGCATTGTCGCTTGCGGCGTCGGCCAATCATCCGATGCTCAACGTCGTGCGCCGGCCTCTGGTCGCGATCATTGCCACCGGCGACGAATTGCTGCCGCCGGGGCGTGACCCCGGTCCGGATCAGATCATCTCTTCCAACGCTTACGGCGTTGCGGCCGCCGCGCAGTCTGTCGGCGCCAAAGCGCTTGATCTCGGCATTGCGGCAGATCGCAAAGCCGACATAGCGGCGCTGGTGCGCAAGGCTGTCGCGGCAAAAGCCGACGTCATCGTCACGCTCGGCGGCGCCTCGGTCGGCGACCACGACCTCGTGCACGATGTACTGACCAGCGAAGGCATGAAGCTCGATTTCTGGAAGCTCGCCATGCGCCCGGGCAAGCCGCTGATGTTCGGGCGTCTCGGCGACATCAGGTGCATCGGCCTGCCCGGCAATCCGGTGGCGAGCCTGGTCTGCTCGCAGCTGTTTTTGAAGCCGCTTTTGGCGCAGCTCGGCGGCCGCACGCACCGGCAGGACATCCGCCCCGCGCAGCTTGGCGCCGCGATGCCGGCCAATGATCTGAGGCAAGACTATGTGCGCGCCGTGGTGAGCGAAGAAACCGGCGCAAGGGTGGCGACGCCGTTCGGCATCCAGGATTCCTCGATGCTGAGAATGCTGGCCGACGCCAACGGCTTGATCGTGCGCGAGCCCTTCGCTCCGGCCGCCGCCGCGGGTGCCGCCTGCAGCGTCCTGATGTTACGCTGAACAAAACGTCAACACATTCATTAAACTTTAAAAGGTTGCGGAACACAACTGGAACAGATAGTGTTTGTTCTGGGTTTGTTTTTTCTGATTCTGGTTTCAGAACCCGTGGGGGCCGCGATGCTGACGCGCAAACAACATGAACTTCTGATGTTCATCCATGAACGCCTGAAGGAGAGCGGAATCCCGCCGTCTTTCGACGAGATGAAGGAGGCGCTCGACCTTGCGTCCAAGTCCGGCATTCACCGCCTGATCACGGCGCTGGAGGAGCGCGGTTTCATTCGCCGGCTGCCGAACCGGGCGCGCGCGCTCGAGGTGCTGCGGCTGCCCGACTCGATCGCACCCGGCCTCAATGCGGCGAAGAGGTTTTCGCCAAGCATCATCCAGGGCAGCCTCGGCCAAGGCGGTCAGGGCCAAGGCGGTCTCGGCCGCCAGATCAAGCCGGCCTCCTCGTCTCGTTCGATGTCGGCCGGCAATGACGACGCCGTTTCCGCGGTGTCGATCCCGGTGATGGGCCGCATCGCCGCCGGTGTGCCGATCGACGCCATCCAGCACCAGACGCATTCGATCTCGGTGCCGCCCGACATGATCATGGGCGGCGAACACTACGCGCTCGAGGTCAAGGGTGACTCGATGATCGAGGCCGGCATTTTCGACGGCGATACGGTGATCATCCGCAATGCCGATACGGCCAGCCCCGGTGAGATCGTGGTGGCGCTGGTCGATGAAGAGGAAGCGACGTTGAAGCGCTTCCGCCGCAAGGGCGCCTCGATCGCGCTGGAAGCCGCCAACCCGGCCTACGAAACCCGCATCTTCGGGCCGGACCGGGTCAAGGTGCAGGGCAAGCTGGTCGGCCTGATCCGGCGCTACTGAGCCGGCTTACTTTTCGCGATGCTTGTAAGGCGGCAGACCGCGTGCTTCGCGTGAGAAGCGGCGTTGCTCGTGCCAGGGACGATAGGGCTTGTCGACGGCGAAACGGATCATTGGCGCTGTCGCGGCCGATTGTGGGTCGAAGAAGACGGCGGCACTGCCATCGCGGGCAAGTTGCTTCTTGGTCACGACCAGCACCAGCGGGTCGCGGCACGGATTGTAGGCGGTGGCGTCGTCGATGACGATCAGGCTCGCGAAAGCGCAGGCTGGCCGCGCTGTGTTGCGGTCTTTTGCCAGCGCGATGATGGCTCCGGCCGGATGCCGGGCAATGCAGAGATTGCCTGTGCAATAGAAGGGCGAGCCTGGCGGCAGGTCGAGCGGGTCTAGATCGAACCGCGTGTCCGTTGCCTCGAAAATCTCAGGCGGGATAATGGTTTCGGCTCTCAATGCCCGTTTCCAATTATCGGTGGTGAATTCGTTCCAGCGTTCCCGGTTGAGCGCGAGTTCGCCGCCGCCGATCGGCAATGCCACCAGATGCGCATCTTCCGAGATAAGCACATAGGGCGTGCGCACCTGTGGCACAGTCAACAGGCCGGCCAGCGCGAAAGGCACGGCCGCCAGCCTCAGCCACGTGGTGGCCATGGTGGCGATGACGAGGGCGACCGCCACCAGCAGCACCGAGCGGATAGAGATCAGGCCGACGGCATCGACCGGCGAGCGCTGAGAAATCCAGGCGGAGATGGCGATCATCGCCGCCAGGCCCTTGCCCATCACATAAAGGAACGGTCCATCGGCGCCGAACGGCATCGCCAGCGCGCTGAGCACGGCGAAGGGCATGACGATCAACGACACAATCGGCATCACGGCCAGATTTGCGAGCAGGCTGAGCGGCGACACGCGCTGGAAATGCCAGATGGCGAATAGCGCGGTGGCACTTCCGGCAATGATCGAGGTCATGGCGAGGCCGCCCATGGCCAGCAGGAATCTTCGCGACAGAAAGCCGACGAACGAGCGCCTTGCGGGCGGCGTTCTCACCTTGTCGGCACGGTAGTCGGCCCAGCCGGCATAGGCGCCGACAAGGGCGGCGGTGGCCGCAAACGACATCTGGAAACTCGGGCCGACAACCTCATGCGGCGACACAAGGATGACGGCGATGGCCGAGATCGCCAGATTGCGCATGGTCAGCGCTGCGCGATCAAACAGCACCGCGACAAGCATGACCGCCAGCATGATGAAGCTGCGCTCGGCGGCAACCACGATGCCTGAAATGACGAGATAGGCGGCGATGGAAACAAGTGCCGCTGCGGCGGCATATTTCTTGACAGGCCGGCGCGAGGAGAAATCGGGAAACAGCGCGAAGGCGCCGCGCAACAATGCCATGATGGTGCCGGCGACCAGCGCCATGTGCAGGCCGGAAATGGAGATGATGTGGTAGATGCCAGTGCGCCGCATAGCCTCGTTGACCTCGTCCGGAATGCCGGCGCGCACGCCGACTATGAGCGCCGCGGCAATCTCGCCTTCGGCGCCGCCGATTTTGCCCCTGATATGGTCGGCAATGTTTTCGCGCGCATTCTCGATTGCCGAAGAGAGCCGTGCGGTCAGCGGCGGCGGGCCCTGCGAAGCAATGGTTTTCGGATTGCCGAGAAAGAAGCCGCTGCCGCCGATACCGGCGAAATAGCTGTCGAAGGAGAAATCATAGCTCTCCGGTCGCACCGGACCCGTCGGCGGCAACAGCCTGGCATAGCCGGCGATGAGGGAGCCGGCGGTCATATCGGCCGGAATCCCACGCGCCGAGAGCCTGACCCGCTCCGGCGCGTAGCGCAGCTTGGGGTGAGCGGTGGAAATAATGTCGAGCGTCAGCCTGACGCGGCCGTTTTCCATCTCCTCAAGGCTGACGACGCGTCCGGTCAGCCGTGTCTGGATCTCGGAGCCCAGCATTTGCGTTCCGGCGCGCCAGGTCTCGACCTTGGCGGCGACGACGCCGAGCGCGCACAGCATCGCGGCCACGCAGAGCAGATGCGTCTTCGGCCAGGACCGCGCGACGGCTGCGCAACAGGCCATGAGCAGCACAATCGCGATTGGTTGGGCAAAGCCCGGCTCGCTGGCCAGCGAGAAATAAATGATGACGCCGGCCGCCAGGAAAACCGGCACAAGCAGGAAGGCGACGCCGCGGTCGAGTTCGGTGCCGGCGGCCACGGCAAGGCTGCGACGGATTGCTGGCCATGTCGAACGGCGCAGCAGCCTACGCAAACGGATGGCGGATCCGGGCACAGCGACCGGCACCGACGCAGTGTCATTCGGAGACAAAGGCCGGAGGCCAGGTCGCGTCTCGGGCAGCGCGACGGGCATCGGCTCGGCGTTGGGACTATCGGCAAACAAGGAGCGTTCGTTGACGCTTGTCGCAGCGCCCTCGCCTTGATCCTCGCCCCGGCCACGTCCAGCCATCGGGTCTGCCCCTTGCGCCCCAGACCCCCTATGCTACATGAACGCGCAAAGCGCGAAAGTCCGCGCGATCACGCCCCCCGTTTTCTAGCCTTGCCCGAGAATTGCAATGTCCAACAAAATTGCCATGTCCAACAGGGTGGTCACCCGTTTTGCCCCCTCGCCCACCGGCTACCTGCATATCGGTGGCGCGCGCACGGCGCTGTTCAACTGGCTGTATGCCAAGCACACTGACGGCACGATGCTTCTGCGCATCGAGGACACCGATCGCGAGCGTTCCACGGAAGCGGCAACCCAGGCCATTCTCGATGGGCTTACCTGGCTCGGCCTGTCCTGGGATGGCGGGGCCGTCTCGCAGTTCGAGCGTGCGCCGCGCCACCGCGAGGTGGCCGAGAAGTTGGTGCGCCTGGGCAAGGCCTATTACGCCTACGAAACACCGGCTGAGCTAGAGGCGATGCGCGAGGCGGCGCGCGCCAAGAGCCTGCCGCCGCGCTATAATGGTGCGTGGCGCGACCGCGACCCCTCCGAGGCGCCCGCCGGAGTCAAAGGCGCCATCCGCATCAAGGCGCCGACCGAGGGCGAGACCGTGGTGCATGACCGCGTGCAGGGCGAGGTGCGCTTCCCCAACAAGGATCTCGACGATTTCATTATCCTGCGCTCGGATGGTGTCCCGACCTACATGCATGCCGTCGTCGTCGACGACCACGACATGGGCGTCACCCACATCATTCGTGGCGACGACCATCTGACCAACGCCGCGCGCCAGACGGTGATCTACAACGCCATGGGCTGGGAGGTGCCGTCCATGTCGCACATCCCGCTGATCCATGGCGCCGACGGCGCCAAGCTGTCGAAGCGGCATGGCGCGCTCGGCGTCGAGGCCTACCGCGCCATGGGTTATCTGCCCGAGGCGCTGCTCAATTATCTCGCCCGCCTCGGCTGGAGCCATGGCGACGACGAGGTGATGTCGATCAAGGACATGATCTCATGGTTCGACATCGGCGACGTCAACAAGGGTGCGGCGCGCTTCGACTTCGCCAAGCTCGACGCGCTGAACGGCGTGCACATGCGCAAGATGGATGACAACGCGCTGCTCGACATCTTCGTCGCCACTCTTCCCTATCTCGAAGGCGGCCCGGCGCTCGCCGACCGCCTCGACGACACCAGGAAGGCGCAGCTGCTGGCCGCCCTGCCTGGCCTGAAGGAGCGCGCCAAGACACTGGTCGAGCTGGCCGACGGCGCCGGCTTCCTGTTCCTCGAGCGGCCGCTGCCGATCGACGAGAAGGCGGCCGCACTGCTTAACGCCGACGCGCCGGCGATCCTGCGTGGCGCACACGCGGCATTGCAGACAGTTTCGGGCGAATGGACGGCCGCTGCGGCGGAAGCCGCGGTGCGCGAGTTCGCGACGGCTGGCGGCCACAAGCTCGGCGCCGTGGCGCAGCCACTGAGGGCAGCCCTTACCGGCCGCAGCACCTCGCCCGGCGTTTTCGACGTGCTTGCCGTGCTCGGCCGCGACGAAAGCCTGGCGCGGATTGCGGATCAAATCGATTAGGAGCGAACTGGCCCAAGAAGATTGGCATTGAAAGGCGCGTTTCGCAGTGCAACATTAGGCCCTGGCCCAATCTGGCACGCACCTCCCAAAATGCGGTGGCGAGTTCGCGCATTCCGGTGATTTCGACGTGTCGTTAGCAGGAATTGCCTTGCCGGCATGAGGAACATGAAGGAGTTTGAGAATGAGCGAAGCTGCGACAAAACTGGAAACCGGCAGCAAGACGACGCACCCGTCGACTGCCACGCTCGAACTGGCCGGCAAGACGCACGAATTCAAGGTGCGAAGCGGCTCGGTCGGGCCTGACGTCATCGACATCGGTGCGCTCTACAACACCACCGGCGCCTTTACCTACGACCCCGGCTTTACCTCGACGGCGAGCTGCGAGTCGGCGATCACCTTCATCGATGGCGATGCCGGCATCCTGCTGCATCGTGGCTATCCGATCGACCAGCTGGCTGAGCACGGCGACTTCCTCGAAGTCTGCTACCTGCTGCTCTACGGTGAACTGCCGACCAAGGCGCAGAAGGACGATTTCGACTACCGGGTGACGCGCCACACCATGGTGCATGAGCAGATGTCGCGCTTCTTCACCGGCTTCCGCCGCGACGCGCACCCAATGGCTGTGATGTGCGGCGTGGTCGGCGCGCTGTCAGCCTTCTATCACGACTCCACCGACATTTCGGACCCGTATCAGCGCATGGTCGCCTCGATGCGGCTGATCGCCAAGATGCCGACGATCGCGGCCATGGCCTACAAATACCATATCGGCCAGCCTTTCATTTACCCGAAGAACGAGCTGAACTTCGCCGCCAACTTCCTGCACATGTGCTTTGCCGTGCCGTGCGAGGAATACAAGATCAACCCGGTGCTGGCGCGCGCCATGGAGCGTATCTTCATCCTGCATGCCGACCACGAGCAGAACGCCTCGACCTCGACGGTGCGTCTTGCCGGCTCGTCTGGTGCCAATCCGTTCGCCTGCATCGCCGCCGGCATCGCCTGCCTGTGGGGCCCTGCGCATGGCGGCGCCAACGAGGCCGCCCTCAACATGCTGGGCGAGATCGGCCATGTCGACCACATCCCGGAATTCATCGCCCGCGCCAAGGACAAGAACGATCCGTTCCGGCTGATGGGCTTTGGCCACCGCGTCTACAAGAACTACGATCCTCGCGCGAAAATCATGCAGAAGACGGCGCATGAAGTGCTGGGCGAGCTCGGCATCAAGGACGATCCGCTGCTCGACATCGCCATGGAGCTGGAAAAGATCGCGCTGACCGATTCCTACTTCATCGAGAAGAAGCTCTATCCGAACGTCGACTTCTATTCCGGCATCACGCTGAAGGCGCTGGGCTTCCCCACCACCATGTTCACCGTGCTGTTCGCGGTCGCCCGCACCGTCGGCTGGATCGCGCAGTGGAAGGAAATGATCGAGGATCCGCACCAGAAGATCGGCCGCCCGCGCCAGCTCTATACCGGCGCCCCGGAACGCGACTACGTGCCGATCGCAAAGCGGTAATCGAAGCCGCATGCGGCTTCGCCATGACACTGCAAAAAGCGCCCGCAAGGGCGCTTTTTAGTTGGAGTGACGAAGCTTGATGTGGCGAAGAACGACATCCGCCGCGATATCGCCGGAGGGCTTGTCGGTCGCCATCCGCCGTGCAACCTCGGCAAAGCCGTCCTTTTGCCAGGTGCGGTAGGCAGTGTCTGAAAACAGAGCCTCGAGCTGCCGCGCCAGATAGCGCGGTCGCACATATTGGTTGTAGTGCTCCGGCACGATCGCCTGGTCGGCGATCAGATTGGGCAAGGCGGCGCTCCACACCGTGACCAGCCCCTGGACCATGCGCATCACCGGATCGAGCCGGTAGCATGAGATCATCGGCACACCGGACAGCGCCAGTTCGAGCGATACCGTTCCCGAAGCAATCAGCGCCGCATCGGCCTTGCCGAAGGCCTGCCATTTGCGCTCGGCATCGAGGATGATCTCAGGCTTTTCATCCCAGCGTGCGACCGATGTTTTGACCAGGTCGGCGACATGCGGTACCGTGGGCAACAGCAGGCGCAGGCGGTGTCCGCGCGCGCGCAGCGCCGAGATTGTCTGGCCGAACGGATCGATAAGCCGGCTTACCTCGCCGCGCCGCGATCCGGGCAGCACAAGCAATGTCTTGACGCGGTCCGCCGACAGATCGCGCGGCTGGCCTTGCGC
Organism: Mesorhizobium sp. P171375; assembly: GCF_057786075.1. Classification (NCBI taxonomy): domain Bacteria; kingdom Pseudomonadati; phylum Pseudomonadota; class Alphaproteobacteria; order Hyphomicrobiales; family Phyllobacteriaceae; genus Mesorhizobium; species Mesorhizobium sp. P171375. Next base: position 4,574,450 of record NZ_JBYNWF010000001.1, on the reverse strand, counting down.
CCTTGCCGCGCTAAGCACACCCGGATCATGCGTGAGGCGGTGTCCGACATAGGTGCCGGGCGGGCCGCCGAGACGGCTCAGTTCCTTCACCTCGAAAGGCAGGATGCACAGTATGTGGTCAACATAGGGCTTCATCACCATCGCCCTGCCCGGCCGCCATGCCCAGACACTCGGGCAGACATAATGGACGATCGGGATGGAAGGATCGGCAGCGCGGACCTTTTTGGCCACTCGCAAAGAAAAGTCAGGGCTGTCGATGGTGATCAGACAGTCAGGTTTCTCAGCAGCGACCGCACTTGCCGTCTGGCCGATGCGCCGCATCAGGCGCGGCAGGTCGCGTAGAATGGCGCTGAGCCCCATCAGCGCGATCTCGGTCCCGTCGAACAACGGCACCAGCCCGAGCGCCTGCAGATGCCGCCCGCCAATGCCGACCAGCCTGATATCGCGCCCGGTCATGCGTTTCAGCGACTGGACGATGTCGGCGCCCAACAAGTCACCGGACTCTTCGCCTGCGACGATGGCGATCTTCAGCGGCTTCTCAGCTGCCATGGCCAGGCTCCACGGCCGGCAGGCCGTACACGAACAGCCCAAGCGCATTGGCGCGCGCGAGAACGACGGGACCTTCGAGGATCAGCGAACGGCCGGCCTCGACGGCAATGCCGGCAAGCCCAGCGGCGTGTGCTGCCTCGACCGTCTGCGGGCCGATGGACGGCAGATCGGCGCGCAGTTCCTGGCCGGGTTTGGCGCATTTTACCAGAACGCCGCGCGTCTTGCCTGCGAGCCTGCCATGGCCGCGCAGCTGCTGCGTCCGCTCGAGCAGTCCGTGAGTACCCTCGACGCCTTCCAGGGCAATAGTGCGACCACCGATGGCGATGGCCGCCTGACCAATGTCGAGCGCGCCGATCGCCTTTGCCGCCGCATGCGCCGCTTCGATATCGCGCCAGTCAGACTTTCGCGGCACTGCCTTGGTCAGCGGCCCTTCGGCCGCGACAAGCCGGGGCACGACCTCATGCGCGCCGACAACTTTGACGCCGCGGGATTCCAGGCCGCGGGTCAATATCTTCAACAGGCCGTCATCGCCGCGCGCAAGCGCCATGGCGACCGAGGGTATCAGCGCCAGCAGCCCAAGGCTCGGCCGCATGTCGACCAGCCGCGGCCTGCGCCTGATCTCGCCGGCAAGCACAAGGTGGGTGATCCGCCGCCGCCTCAGCAACGCGACCAGCGAGCCGATGTCTTCCAGGGTGAGGCTTTCATGCTCATAGACGGTAAGCTCGGACTGACGGTCGGCCTGACCCTCGACCAGGATGATGACGGGTAGATGTCCGGCCTCTGCCAGGCCGGCGGCAACTTCGACCGGCAGGCTGCCGCCGCCGGCAATGATGCCGACCCTGGCGTCCGGCGCGAGATCGAGGCCCGTCGAGCTCGCCTCAGTCTTCGTCATCGGCATCGTCGCCGGCGCCACCTTTAAGCGACGGGACGGCATAGTGCCGCTTGCCGCGACTGGTGATAAAATCGATGATTTTCATGGCTGTCGGCGACGAGGCGAACTCGGCCTTGGCGAATTCAATGTTTTCGCCGACGGTGCGGGAGCGGTCGAAGATCGTCTTGTAAGTCTTGCGCAGCACCTGGATTTCGGCGCGCGACAGGCCTGAGCGCTTCAGGCCGATGATGTTGAGGCCGCGCAGGCTGGCGCGGTTGCCGACGGCAATGGCGTAGGGGATGACATCGCCGACAATCGCCGAGCAGCCGCCGAGAAAGGCGTTGTCGCCGATACGGACAAACTGATGAACGGCCGTCAGGCCGCCGATATAGACATTGTTGCCGACCTCGCAATGGCCGCCCAGCGTGGCCCCATTGGCGAAGGTAGCGTTGTTGCCGACGACGCAGTCATGGGCAATGTGGGCATAGGCAAGGAAATTGCCATTGTCGCCGACGGTCGTCTCGCCACGGCTGGAATCGGTGCCGAGATGCATGGAACCGCCTTCGCGGACCGTGCAGTTCTGGCCGATAACCAATGTGGTGCGGCCACCCTTGTGCTTGGTGTTTTGTGGCGGCCCGCCCAGTGTCGCCATCGGATAGACCTTGGTCCCGGCGCCGATGGTGGTCGCACCCAGCACCGAGACATGGCTGACCAGTTCGACCCGGTCACCGATCACGGCGTCAGCGCCGACATAGCAGAAAGGCCCGATGGAGGCGCCTTCGCCGATTTGGGCACCGGCCTCGATAACGGCCGAGGGATGGATTGAAGTCTGTATTTTCATAAGCATTTCGAACCGTCAGCCGGTAACCATCATTGCCGAGATCTCGGCTTCGGCGGCCTTTGCGCCTTCCACCATGGCCTCGCAGGCGAATTTGAGCAGGTTGCCGCGCATCTTGATTTTCTTGACATGGATCTTCAGCTGGTCGCCCGGAACGACCGGTTTGCGGAATTTCGCGTTGTCGATGGTCAGGAAATAGACCAGTGACGGCTTTTCCGTGTTGAGGCTGCGAATGCAGATCGCGCCGGCCGTCTGTGCCATGGCCTCGACGATCAGCACGCCCGGCATCACCGGCTGGTCCGGGAAATGGCCCTGGAAATGCGGCTCATTGATGGTCACGTTCTTGATACCGATGGCCGAGTCGTTGCCATCGATCTCGACAATGCGGTCGATCATCAGGAAGGGATAGCGATGCGGCAAAAGCTTCATCAACCCCAATATATCGACCGCTTCGAGCGTCGCCGGCACCATCTCAGCTACTTCCCCCCTCGCCCTGCTTGCGCGTTCTGGCGAGCTTGCGCAGCATGGCGATCTCGCGCATGGCTTCCGCCATCGGCTGCGCCGGATAGCCTCCCCAGATCTCGCCCGCCGGCACGTTGCTCATGAACCCGCTTCTCGCCGCAAGCTTGGCCCCCGATCCTATGGTCAAATGATCGGCAAGGCCAACGCCGCCGCCCATGGTGACACCATCGCCGACCACGACGGAGCCGGAGATACCCGAAAGCCCGGCTATAATGCAATTGCGGCCGATGCGAACGTTATGGGCGATCTGCACCAGATTGTCGATCTTGGTGCCCTGGCCGATGATTGTATCTGACATGGCGCCGCGATCGACTGTCGTGTTCGAGCCGATTTCAACATCGTCCTGGATGATGACGCGGCCGATCTGCGGCACACGCTCGGGCCCTTTGGCGCCGCCGACGAAGCCAAACCCGTCCTGGCCGATGCGGGCGCCACCGTGGATGATGACGCGGTTGCCGATCAGCGCATACTGGACGCTCACGCTTGGACCGATATAGCCATCGCGGCCGATCTGGCAGGAGGGGCCGATAACTGCGTGGGGCGCAATGACCGTTCCGCTGCCGATGGAAGCGCGTGGGCCGATCACCGCTCCGGCTTCGATGATGGCACCGGCCTCAATGTGCGCGGAGGCATCGACATGAGCCTGCGGGGAGACCCCGGTTTCACTGGTCATCGGCCCAGGTGTAGCCGCCATCGGGAACAGCAGCCGGCCGACCATGGCGAAAGCCTGTTGCGGTCGCGGATGGACCAGAACCGCAATGCCAGCCGGCGCCTTGGCGGCGAATTCGGTGGGACACAGCACTGCCGCCGCCTTCAGCGACTGCATCAGCGCGAAATTGCGCTTGCCGTCGACGAAGACGAGCGCGCCCTCGCCACCTTCACTGGCTGGCGCCAAGGCGTCGATCGATATGTGGGCAAGGTCGGAATCGACTAGCGCCGCGCCGGTCAGATTCGCGACTTCGCCGGCCGTATACCGGCGTGATGGCGCGAAGAACACCGGATCGGTCATTCCAGAAGCAATATCCAGCTAGGTCGGATCAATTCTCTTCCGAACCCCAACGGCCCGGAAGCATCGTTACCCGCGCATTAGAAGCGGCTCGACATGCCGAAGTTGAATTCCTGCACGTCGTCGGTCGACTCTTTCTTGACGGGCATCGCGTAGTCAATACGGATCGGGCCGAAAGGCGATGACCACAACAAGCCGACACCAACCGAGGCGCGCAGCTTCATGTCAGTTGAGACTTGGCTGACACCAGGGGTGTCAATCGCGCTGCCATATAGTGTAGCGGCATCTGCAAACACAGCGCCGCGCAAACCAAAGCTTTCCGGAATGACCGGTACCGGGAACTGCATCTCGGCCGAGGCATTGAAATAAGTAGTGCCGCCGAGGTGGTCATCTGTATTAATGTCCGCAGGGCCAATACCACCATACTCGAAGCCGCGGATCATGCGGTCGCTGCTCTGGAACTGATCGAAGATACGCAGGCCGTTATCGCCATAGCCCGCAATATGGCCAGCGCCGCCCGAGATCAGGCCGACCAGATCCAACTGTTCGGACAAGGTTTGGTAGACAGTGCCACGACCGGTAACCTTGACGAACTTGGCATCACCACCAAGGCCAGCCACTTCCACCGTCGTGGTGGCGTAGATACCTTCATGCGGGCTCTTCATGTCGTCGATGGTGTTGTAGACCAGCCCAAGGCTAACCGATGACTTGATCCACGGGCTTTCGTCAATTCCCTCGACGATCGCAGGAGATATGTCGCAGTCGGCGTCGGGAACGCCATCGTGAGGCGTGTCATCGCAACCGTCGTCGAGCTTGTACTTCTCCTGGGCGATATTGTACGCCAGCTGGGTCGAGATATTGTCGGTGATCGGCAAACCGAACCGAACTGTCGCGCCCAGCGTCTCGCTGTCGTATTTGCTGAAATTCCGGGTCTGCTGGTAGATATCGAAGCCCGCTGCTATGCGCCGCCCGAGGAAATAGGGCTCGGTGAAGGACAGGCTGTAGTCGCGCGAGTTCTTGCCGCCACCGGCCGAGACCTTGATGTACTGGCCGCGACCGAGGAAGTTGCGCTCCGCGATCGAACCTTCGACGGACGGGCCTGCAGTCTCACCACCGGTCGAATAACCGGCGCCGACCGAGAACTCGCCGGTCGACTTCTCGACCACGTCGACCACCAGCACGACCTGATCAGGTTCGGAGCCCGGAACAGTCGAAATGTCGACTTTTTCAAAATAATCCAGCGCTTCCAGCCGCTTCTTCGCGCGCTGGATGAGGACCTGATTGAAGGCGTCGCCTTCGCTGACGTCGAATTCGCGGCGAATGACATAGTCACGCGTGCGATCGTTGCCGCGGATCTCGATGCGCTCGATATAGGCCTTGGTGCCCTGGTCGATCGTATAGACGACCGAAATGGTGTGGTTCTCGAAGTTGCGATCGCCGCGCGGCGTGACCTGGGCGAAGGCATAGCCCGAACCCGCGACCTTCTCGGTCAGCGCGATGATCGTGTCCTCGACATCCTTGGCGTTGTAGACGTCGCCCTTGTGGGTCTGAACCACCGATTCCAGCGACTTCGAATCGACTTCCGGAATGGTGCTCTCGACGCTGACATCGCCGAACGTGTAGCGATCGCCTTCCTGCACGGTGATGGTAACGGTGTACTGGTTGGTGGTGTCGTCGAGCTCACCGACAGCTGAAACCACCTGGAAGTCGGCATAGCCGTGATTGTAGTAGAAGCGACGCAGCGTCTCCTGGTCGGCGCGCAGCTTGTCCTCGTCATAGACGTCGTCGCGCAGCACAAAGGACAGGATGCTTGAGCGCTTGGTGGCGATGACGTCGGACAGGCGGCGGCTCGAATAGGCGCTGTTGCCAACGAAATTGACCGCAGCGATCTTGGTGCGGCCACCTTCGTTGATGTTGAAGACCACGTTCACGCGGTTGTCGCCGAGATCCATGATCTGCGTCGTCACGGCGGCATCGTCACGGCCGATGCGCCTGTAGGCGGCCTTTACCGCCTCGACGTCGGAATCCAGCGTTGCCTGCGAGAAGGTGCTGCGCGGCTTCAACTGCACCGCAATTGCCAGCGCGTTGTCCTTGAGCTTCTTGTTGCCCTGGAACAGGACCTGGTTGACCACCTGATATTCAGACACCTTGACGACCAGCGCCGAGCCGACCTGGTTGATCTGGACGTCCGAGAACAGCCCGGTGCCGAACAGCGCCTTGACCGCATCGTCGATATCGGCGCTGGAAAACGCCTTGCCGGGCTTGATCGAGATGTAATTGCGGATGGTGTCGGCATCGACACGCTGGTTGCCGCTGACCTCGACTCTCGAAACAACGGCCGCTTGCGCCGCAGATGTGGCAACGAACTGCACGGCGAGCGCGCCTGGCACAACCAGAGCGGCGGACATAGCCACCGCGGACGCGGCGCTCAAAAACTTGGATGCTGCCTTCATCGGGCTTTTGTACCTTTTCTCGAAGTCCCCACGGCGAGAAAACCGGACGTGCGGTAATTTCCCCTACCGTATTAACCGGATTTTCCCTACACGCAAGGCTTCTGGTTAATTTGTAATTACTTAACCCTGATGCGTGGCTTTCGCGTCACGCATACCCCCGTGCATGGTAAACGGCGTCTCAACATTGCTGGTGCCGAAGCCGAATTTCTTCATGATTTCAGCACCCAAACAGATCGTTCCAGAAAACGAAGCCCATAAATCCCAACACCAGAAAGAGGCCGGCCCGGTACCCCATTTCCATCATCCGCTCCGATACCGGACGTCGGAAAACGGCTTCGAGGGCGTAGAACAGGAGATGGCCGCCGTCGAGGGGGGGAATCGGCAAAAGGTTCAGAATTCCGATCCCGACTGACAGTAATGCAACAAGTTGCACCAGCCATTCGAAGCCGAGTTTGGCTGCCTGCCCAGACATCTTGGCGATCTTGATTGGACCGCCCAGCTGGCATTTGTCCTCGCGGCCGACAACGAAACGTTGCAGGAAGTTGCCAGTGCCCTGAATGGCCTGCCCCGTCTGCTCTACCGCCGCTCCGAGCGCGCCAATCGGACTGTAGGTGATCACTCTCGGCTGACCGAGTTCCTTGTTGTTGACGACGCCGATGACGGCCACCTTGGTTTTGTTGCCCAGCGCGTCCTGCTGTTCCATCAACTCCGGCGTCGCGGTGACGGTGATCTCCTTGCCATCGCGCAGCATCGTAAAGGTGAGCGAGTCGCCGGCGCGACCCTGCACAAGGCGCTGGACGTCGGCGAAGGTCTCAACCTTGCTGCCGTTGACGGCGACGAATTGGTCGCCGGGCAAAATACCGGCCTTTTCCGCCGGGCTACCGGCGGTGACTTGAGCCACCATCGGCTCCAGCACCGGGCGGCCATAGAGGGAAAACATCACGGTGAAGACGGCGATGGTCAAAAGGAAGTTGAACAGCGGCCCGGCAACCACCGTGGCCGCGCGCTTCCAGATCGGCCGTGTGTGGAAGGCAACTTCGCGTTCGGCATCGGTCAGCTTCTCCAGCTCTTCCGTGCCGGGCTGGCTCGATGTGGCGCTCATGTCACCGACGAATTTGACATAGCCGCCAAGCGGTATTGCGCAAAGCTTCCAGCGCGTTCCGTGGCTGTCGTTGAAGCCGAAAAGCTCGGGGCCGAAGCCGATCGAGAAGGTTTTTACGCCGATGCCGCACCAGCGGCCGACGAGGTAGTGGCCCATTTCATGAACGAAGACGACGACGGTCAGCACGAACAGAAACGGCACCAGCGTGCCGAGGACAAAGCCTTGCGTGCTGAAAAACGCGTGAAGTATCTCGTTCAAGTCGTGCCCTCAAATTCACCCACGGCGAAAAGGTGACGCCGCGACTGTGACATCAATCCAGGCGAATCCGTGGCACGCGCCATTTCTACGCCGTCAAATGCCGCTCAAGCCGGAAAAAGCCCCTGCGCCGGATGATCGGCGCCCACCGAAATCCAACCGATGACGTATAGGGCAAAAGCCGCCGCGACAAGCCCATCCACCCTGTCCATGACGCCGCCGTGCCCTGGTATCAACGCGCTGGAATCCTTGCGGCCGTGCCGGCGCTTGACCCAGGATTCGAAGAGGTCGCCAGCCTGGGCGACAATAGACAACACCAACGCGACCAAAGCGAGGACGCCAAGATTGCCGGCTCCGGCGGCGGCGGCCAGAAGCACGCCGGCGACCACGCCGCCGACAGCACCGCCAAGCGCGCCGCTCTGCGTCTTGCCGGGTGAAATCGATGGCGCGAGCTTAGGCCCGCCGACGGCGCGGCCGACGAAATACGCAAAGATGTCGGTCGCCCAGACCACGGCGAACAAAAACAGGATCGCGACCAGGCCGGAACGGTCGCCGTCGCGCAATAGCGCCAGCGACAGGCCGGACAGCGCTGCGTAGGCAAGGCCGGCGGCATCCCATTGCGCAGCGCCGCGCATGCGTGCGCCGACCGCCGCAACGACAACCATGGCCAGGACAAGAGACAGCAGCCATGACGCCGGCACGCCGGCGATCAGGGCGCCGACGAAAACCAGAAGCAACGCCTCTGGAACGAATCCGAGGGCCGCACCGGCCGCAGGGCGCGACATGCGCGCCCATTCATAGAAGATGACCGCCGCCATGCCGGCGCAAAGCAGGCGGAACCACAGCCCGCCCAACCAGGTCAGGCCAAGTGCTATTGCAGCCAGCACCAGCGCCGAGACGATGCGAAGCTGAAGATTGTTCATCCCGCTGCCGGTCACGAGGCGGCGACATCTTGGGCGGCGAGCCCGCCGAAGCGGCGCTCGCGGCCGGCGAAGTCGCGCAGTGCGTCGGCCAGGTGTTCGCGGCTGAAATCGGGCCAGTAGCAGGGCAGGAAGACCAGTTCGCTGTAGGCTGCCTGCCACAAAAGGAAGTTCGACAGCCGAAGCTCGCCGCTGGTGCGGATGACCAGCTCCGGGTCGGGAATGCCCGCGGTATCGAGGGCGCCGGCAAAAGATTCCGCCGTGATCGCCTCGCTGTCGATCTCGCCGCGCGCCACGGCGGCTGCGAGCTTGCGCGCCGTGCGCACGATCTCGTCGCGCCCGCCGTAGTTGAAGGCGATGATAAGCGTCAGCGCTTCATTGCGGGCGGTCAGCGATTCGGCCTCTTCGAGCAGGCCTCTGATGTCCGGCTGCAGCCCTGCCCTGTCGCCGATGATCCTGACGCGCACGCCGCTCTGGTGCAGTTCGGCCAGATCGCGGCGGATGAACAGCTTCAACAGCCCCATCAGGTCGCTGACTTCGGATTTTGGACGCGACCAGTTCTCCGACGAAAAGGCGTAGACGGTCAGGAAGGAAATGCCGAGACCGGGCGCAGCGCGCACCGTCTTGCGCAACGCCTCGACGCCGGCGCGATGGCCGGCAAGCCGCGGCATGCCGCGCGCCTTGGCCCAGCGTCCATTTCCATCCATGATGATCGCGACATGCGCGGGCGTTGCCATGGTCTCGCTTTCGGGCCGGTGTGGGCCGACCCTAAACCTGCATGATTTCAGCTTCCTTATCGGAAAGCAGGTGATCGATGGTGCTGATCGTTTCGTCGGTCAGCTTCTGGACCTGATCGGAGCGCTTGCGCTGATCGTCCTCGCTGATATCGCCGTCCTTTTCCGCCTTCTTCAAGAAGTCCATGCCGTCGCGGCGGACATGGCGCGCCGCAACGCGGGCGTTCTCGGCGTAGCCGTGCGAAATCTTGACCAGTTCCTTGCGGCGCTGCTCGTTGAGCTCGGGCAGCGGAATCCTGAGATTGGTGCCATCGACGATCGGATTGAAGCCGAGATTGGATTCTCTGATAGCTCGGTCGACGGCGCCGACCATCGACTTATCCCAGACTGAGACCGAAATCATGCGCGGCTCCGGCACCGACACGTTCGCCACCTGGTTGATCGGCATGGTGGTGCCATAGGCCTGGACCTGGATGGCGTCGAGCAGATTGCTGGAGGCGCGGCCGGTGCGCAGCGAAGCCAGGTCGTGCTTGAAGGCTGCGATCGCGCCATCCATGCGCCGCTTGAGGTCGTCGAACTCACCACTCATCTTAGTCTCCTCGACCCGTTTGACCCGGGTTCACTGCTTAGGGCCCGAATAGCCCGCTTTCGAAAACCTGATCCCCTTTCCGGAGAGTATACCCCGGATCACTCGTCGGCGACGATCGTGCAACGGCCGCCGCCCCTCAGAATATCGCCGAAACCGCCTTTTTCGTGGATCGAATAGACGATTATCGGGATGTTGTTTTCGCGCGCAAGTGCAATTGCGGCGGTATCCATGATCGAAAGGCCCTTGTTGATGACTTCGGCGTGGCTGATGCGCTCGAAGCGGGTCGCATTCGGATCCTTCTTGGGATCGGCGGAATAAACACCGTCGACCTGGGTGCCCTTGAACAGAGCGTCGGCGCCGATCTCGGCGGCGCGCAAGGCTGCGGCCGAATCGGTGGTGAAAAACGGATTGCCGGTACCGCCGGCGAAAATGACGACCTTGCCCTGGTTCATATAGGCGGTGGCCTGGCGCTGGGAAAAACTCTCGCACAGTTCGGGCATGGCGATCGCCGACAGCACGACGGCTTCGACGCCGATCTTGTTCAGCGAGGTGCGCAGCGCCAGCGAGTTGATGACCGTGGCAAGCATGCCCATATGGTCGCCGGTAACGCGGTCGCCACCCTTGGACGCCACCGCCACACCGCGAAAGATATTGCCGCCGCCGATCACAACGCCGACCTCGATGCCGAGCGCGCGAGCTTCGGCGATATCGGCGGCGATTCGGTCGACGACCGAGACATCGATGCCGAAATGCTGCTCGCCCATCAACGCTTCGCCCGACGCTTTCAGCAAGACACGTCGATAGAGGGGCTTTGCCGTCATCTGGACCTCGTCATTATTGCGTGTGGCGCGCCTGGGCAGGCCGCCCTCGCACGGGCGCCGCCGCTGGCGCGATGCCGAGTTCCGATACACGAAGGGCGCCGCGATGTCACGCGGCGCCCCTCGCCAATTCCGCCTGTATCGTCGCGGCCTGTCAGTTGCTGGTGATGCTGACGGCGGCGCCTTCGACCACCAGCGGCGGCGCATAGCCGGACGGCTTATCGCCGGTCACGGCGCCGCCGGTAACCCGGGCCTGAACCTCGGAACCGAAAAAGGAATAGGGGAATGGCGGCGGTGTCTTGCTGACGTGATCCAACCGCGCGCGCAACTCGGCGGGGATCTCGAAATCCAGCGCCGCCAGATTGTCCTGCAACTGCCCCAGTTTGGTGGCGCCAAGGATCACGGTGGCAATGCCCGGTTGCGTTGCCGCCCAGTTGACAGCGACCTGGGGCATGCTGCGCCCGAGCTCGGCGGCGACCTTTTCGAGTTCCGCCACGATCGCCCAATTGCGGTCGGTGAATTTCTGGAATCCCGGATGGGTGGTGTTGCGAAAGCCGTCGAGCCGGCCGGCATTGCCATCCTGCGTCGGCCGGTATTTGCCGCTGAGCAGGCCGCTGGCCAGCGGGCTCCACACCATGATGCCGGCGCCATGGCGAGTGCCGAAGGGCACGAATTCATGCTCGATCGAACGCTCGGCCAGCGAATATTCGAGCTGCAGGGCCGACACCGGTTCGTAGCCGCGCCATTCGGCGATCGTTTGCGCGCGACCCGCATACCAAGCCGGCACATCGGACAGGCCGACATGGCGAATTTTGCCGGCGCGCACGAGATCATCCATCGTGCGCATGACCTCTTCGGCCGGCGTCAGGCCGTCCCAGACATGCATGAGATAAAGGTCGATATAGTCGGTGCCGAGCCGCTTCAGCGAAGCATCGACTGCGCGCAAAATGTTCTTGCGCCCATTGCCGCCTGCGTTCGGGTTGCCGGGTTCCGCGTTGAAGGTGAATTTTGTGGCGATCACCGCCCTGTCGCGCAAGCCGCGTTCGGCGATGAATTCACCGAGCCAGGTTTCGGCGGTGCCCCCGGTATAAAGGTCGGCGGTGTCGAAGAAATTGCCGCCGGCCTCGACATAGGCGTCGATCATGGCGCGCGCCGTTTCCCTGTCCGCCCCCCAGCCCCATTCGGTGCCGAAGGTCATGGTGCCCAGCGCCAGTCGGCTGACGCGCAGGCCGCTGTTGCCGAGCGTGTAATAGGTCATGGTCATGATATTTCTTCCGATGCTGATCTGAATGACGCCGACTTACTGGCCGGGGGTTGCCTTGACCCAGGGATTGCCGCGCTCATGCGTGGCGCGGAAAATGAAGCCGTCGACTTTCCAGCCGGCGCCGGAGCGGACCAGATGATGCTCGTAGGTGCCCCAGACTTCCCACAGAGGTTCGCCATTGCCTTCCATCCGGTTCCAGGCATAGCCGTTGGAGGAGACGGTGGCCGCATCCGCCTCAAGAACCACCTGATGGTTGGTGTGCAGATGCAGGCTGGTCTTGCTGCCGCGGAGGTTGCCGGCCCAGGTGCCGATCAGATCGTCGGAGGCGATGGTGGCCGCGGGCTGCCCCGACAGGCTGCTGAAGTCGACGGTGACGCGGTCGGCGAAATAGGAACGGGCAAGCTTCCAGTCCTGCGCATCGACGGCACGATCAATGGCGTCGGCGATGCGGATGACGGCGCGTTCGTCGGCGAGCGCGCGCCAGCCGGACGGCTCGGCGTCGCCGGCATCGGCCGGCGCCAAAGCAAGGCCCGCGGCGAAGGTCATGTGTTTCAGGGCATTCATGTCTCTTCTCCTTGGTGTATCGGCCACCGCCGACCTGTTGGCGACAATGTGGGCCGTGCAGCCGACACCGAGAAGATTGAATTGTTCGCAAGGACTATGCGATATCATTCATGAATGGACCGCGACCTGCTCACTCATCTGCCTGTCATCGTCGCCGTTGCCCGGCGCGGCGGCTTCGCGCTTGCCGCGGCCGAACTCGGCATGTCCCCATCCGCGGTCAGCCATGCCGTGCGCCTCGTGGAGGAGCGCATCGGTCAGCCGTTGTTTGCACGCACGACGCGCAGCGTTTCATTGACGGAAGCCGGCAAGGCGCTGGTGGAGACGGCGGCCCCTGCCCTTCAGGACATTGCCGAACGGATGGACCGCATCCGCGCCATCAAGGGCCGGCCCTCAGGCCTGCTCAGGCTCAACGTTCCAAATATCGCTGTTCCACTGGCGGTCACGCCTGTGGTCGCGGCGATGGCGGAGCGCTATCCGGATGTGACGGTCGAATTGCTTACCGACCAGGGCCTCATCGACATTGTCGGCGAAGGTTTCGATGCCGGCATCCGGCTGGGCGAAATGATCGCGCAAGGCATGGTCACGGTCCGGCTGACGCCACCATTCAAGGCCGTCATCGTTGCCTCTCCCGCCTATGTCGGCCGGCATGGCCGCGCGCGCAGCGTGGCCGATCTCGCCAACCACAATTGCATCGGCTACCGGCTCGTCCGCTCCGGCGCGCTCTACCGCTGGGACCTGACTGAAGACGGCAAGGATGTCGTGGTTGAGACGAAGGGCAATGTCATCGTTACGGATTCGCTCGCCGCGATCGACCTTGCGCTTGCCGGCGTCGGGCTGACCTATGTGTTCGAGCCGCTGGTGCGCGCGGAATTGGCCGCCGGCCGCCTGGTTCAGATCCTGCCGCAGACGGCGATCGAAGAGCCCGGCCTCTTCCTTTACTTCCCGCGCCGGGCGTCGATGGCGCCGAAGCTCAGGGCCTTCATCGATACCGCACAAGAAATCGGCCGAGCATCCTTGCGGACACCCGGCCGAGTTGCCTGAGCTGAGAAGCCCCTTTTCAGGGGCTATTTCCAAGGATTATTTCTTCACCGCAGCCGCGACTTCCGCCGCGAAATCGGTCTCTTCCTTTTCGATGCCTTCGCCCAACGCAAAGCGCAGATAGGCGGAGATCTTGGCCGGAGCGCCGATTTCCTTCTCGGCATCCTTGAGCGCCTTCTCGACAGTGATGTCGGGATTGAGCACGAAGGCCTGCTTCAAGAGCACGACTTCCTCGTAGAACTTGCGCAGGCGGCCCTCGACCATCTTTTCGATAATCGCTTCCGGCTTGCCGGACTGGCGTGCCTGGTCGGCGAAGATCGCCTTTTCGCGTTCCACCGCAGCCGGATCGATCTGCTCGGCCGTCAGCGCCATTGGGTTGGTGGCGGCGACATGCATGGCGACCTGGCGGCCAAAGGCGTTGGCGGCATGCTCATTGCCCGTGGTTTCGATCGCAACCAGCACGCCGAGCTTGCCAAGGCCGTCGGCGACCGCGTTGTGGACATAGGTCGCCACGGCACCATGCGGCACCGTGAGCTTCGCCGAGCGGCGGAAGCTGATATTCTCGCCGATGGTCCCGACAGCGTCCTTGATCACCTCGGTGACAGACTTGTCTGAACCAGGATATTTGGCGGCAGCCACCGCCTCTGTCGTGCCGTAGGCAAGCGCCACCTTGGCGATGTTGCGGACGAGTTCCTGGAATTGCTCGTTGCGGGCGACAAAATCGGTCTCGGAATTGACCTCGACGATCGCGGCCTCGCGCACGCCGGCATCAACGCCGATCAAGCCTTCGGCAGCAGTACGGCCGGCCTTCTTGTCGGCCTTGGAGATGCCCTTCTTGCGCAGCCAGTCGACGGCCTCTTCCATGTTGCCGTTGGTCTCGGTCAACGCCGCCTTGCAGTCCATCATGCCCGCGCCCGTCAAGTCGCGGAGTTCTTTGACCTGTGCAGCCGAAATGCTCATTGTCGCCTCGTTGTTTTAAATGCACCGACGCACCACCGGTACTCGGTGATGCGTCCGTTTAGCGTGCCAAAATATTAGAAAGATGAAGGCCGGGACCGGCCTCCGCTATCAGGCTTCCGGGGTCTCGGCCGCCGGGGTCGGATCGAGCGCCGGCTCGACCGGAGCTTCGACCGAGGCGCCGATGTCGACACCGAGCGCGCCCTGCTGGCGAGCGATGCCGTCGATGGCAGCCTTGGCGATCAGGTCGCAATAGAGCTGGATGGCGCGCGCCGCGTCGTCATTGCCGGGGATCGGGAAGTCGATCTTGTCCGGATCGCAGTTCGAGTCGATGATGGCGACGACCGGGATGCCGAGGCGCTTGGCCTCGAGGATGGCGATCGCTTCCTTGTTGGTGTCGATGACGAACATCAGGTCGGGCGTCGAGCCCATGTCCTTGATGCCGCCCAGCGCCTTGTCGAGCTTCTCGCGCTCGCGGTCGAGGTTGAGGCGCTCCTTCTTCGTCAGGCCTTGAGCTTCGCCGGCCAGCATCTCGTCGAGCTTGCGCAGGCGCTGGATCGAGTTCGAGATCGTCTTCCAGTTGGTCAGCATGCCGCCGAGCCAACGCGAGTTGACGTAGTACTGAGCCGAACGCTGCGCCGCGTCAGCGACGATGTCCGACGCCTGGCGCTTGGTGCCGACGAACAGCACGCGGCCGCCCTTGGCGACGGTGTCCGAAACCTGCTTCAGCGCCTGGTGCAGCAAAGGCACCGTCTGCGAGAGGTCGATGATGTGGATGTTGTTGCGGGCGCCGTAGATGTAGGGCGCCATTTTCGGGTTCCAGCGGTGGGTCTGGTGGCCGAAGTGAATGCCAGCTTCCAAAAGCTGGCGCATGCTGAAATCAGGCAGTGCCATTCTTAGTTCCTTTCCGGTTAGCCTCCACGGACACAGGCATTTTTGGACTTTGTCCTCGAACGCCACCGGAGGTTTCAGCGGGATTTCTCCCGGGCAGACACCAAAGTCCGTGTGTGGAATGAGCGCGCATATAGAGGGGAAGTGCTACAAACGCAAGCGGTGAGGCGCTTTACCGCTCAGCGTGCGGCAATCAGTGCTCCGGTGCCGATCATGGCGCTACCGGCGAACCGGTTCATCAGCCGCATGCGTTTGGGCGTCCTGAACCAACCGGATGCCCTGCCCGCCAGCGCGGCGTAGGTGCCCATGGTGAGGATGTTGACGCTGACGACGACGGCCACCACCAGCAGGCCATCGGCAAATGTCATGGTGTCGAGGTTGAGCATCAGCGGCATGATCGAAGCATGGAACAGAATCGCCTTCGGATTGCCGAGCGCCACGGAGGCGCCGAGCAGGAACGACCGCGACAATCTGGTTTGAGGCATCCCCTGCGCGATCGATTGCGCGGCGGCGGCACGCCACATCTTGAGGCCGAGAAAGATCAAGTAAGCCGCACCGGCATATTTCAAGGCGAGAAACACCCATTCGAAAGTCTGGGCCAGCGCCACCAGTCCGAGCAGGGCCAGGGTGACCAACACGGCGTCCCCAGCAGCGATGCCAACTCCGGCGACGAAGGCCCGCAGGAACCCACGCGAAACGCCGTTGGTGATAACCGTGAACATCGCCGGACCCGGCGTTGCGGCGGCAAGCGTGATGGCAAGGCAGTAGGCCAGGAATACCGTTAAAGTCACGATCGGCCCTTTCCGTTGGGTACCCGCACGCGCCGGAAGATCGCGACGATCTCCTCGCGGCTGCATTCGATGGCGCCGAGCCGCACCGCGCGGTCGCGCTCGAAGCCGGTTATGTCATAGTGCGGCGCCGATGTCTTGGGCGGACCCTGGTAGGACGAACGCTTGACGCCAAGCACGGCAGCGAAACGATGCAGCTCGTCGGTATCGTCTGCCATCAGGTGGCACCAGCGATGGCCGGCCCACTTCCAGATCGCCGCATCGACATACACCGCCATCAAGCCTGCCGTGGACAGCTCCGCACTGTTGTTATTTCGAGACCGGGCAAGGCTTTGTCTGGGAGAACAGCGACAGGTTGACCAGCTTGCCGGTCATCGAGAACTCGCCATAGTCCATGGTGAGGTCGCGGGTGATGCCGTTCTCATGCAGCTTGAAGCTGATGCGGTATTCCGGCACTTCTTCGCCGGATTTGTCGGTCTCGTCGAAATAGGCGATGTCGACCGGCCAGTATTTGTCGCCCGCAAGCTTGGCCAGCGCCGGCGCTTCGGGATCGGCCTTGTCGCCCTCGGTTTTCTTGCCGACGATGACGGTGGTGGTCATCACCTTGTTGGCGTCTTCCGAACCGTCGAACAGGCTGGTTTCGTAGAAATTCTCGCCCTTCTCGGCCTTGCCGATCAGTTCGACCAGATGCTGGGTCGGGAACTGGGTGGCGGCGAGTTCGAGGCTGCTCTTCTCGGGCTTGTCGATGTCGACCTTGAGGCCCTTGGTCTCTTTCGTGGCGGTGCCCTTGACCTCCTTGTCGAGATTCTGGTCGACGAAGGATTTGGTCACGAACGAGAAGGTCTTGCCTTCGGCGTCCTCGAAAGTGGTCGTCTGCTGGTCGGTCAGCCTGGTGTTGTCGCCGGTGACGATCTGGGTGACGAAACGGAATTTTACCGTATAGCCCTCGCAGGGCGAACCGTTGAACTCATAGACCATGCGGCCGGAGATGCCGGTGATCCCCGAACGGTCCGACGCCTTGCTGAGGGTAAGATCGTAGACGGCGCGATGCGCCTGCAATGCCGGCACGGCAAAGGCGGGAGCCATCGAGAACAGCGCCGGGACAAGAACGGCGTGGAAGGCAAGGCGCGTTGCGCGCATAGGGGGCTCCGATCGTCGCGGCTGGTGGCAGGCCGCAGGGAAAGATGGTCCAGCTTAAAAAAAGTCGTGGCGGAAGCGAGGCAAAAATAGCAATTTCGGCCCCGGCCAGCGCAGCGTCTCCAAGCAATAGGGAAATACGATGAGTGAAACAATCGAAAAGCGGCTAAGCGATCTCGGCGTGAGGTTACCGGCCGCCGCAGCACCCGCCGCGAACTATGTGCCCTATTGCAGGTCTGGCAATCTCTTGTTCACCGCCGGGCAGTTGCCGCTCAAGGATGGCAAGCTGCAGGCAAGCGGCCTGCTCGGCCGCGACGTCGACACGGCAGCCGGCAAGGAAGGCGCAAAATACTGCGCAATCAACATTTTGGCGCAGGCCAAGGCGGCGCTTGGCGATCTCGAAAAGATCCAGCGTCTGGTCAAGATCACCGTCTTCGTCGCATCAGTGCCGGATTTCGTCGAGCAGCATCTGGTCGCCAACGGCGCCTCCGATTTCCTGGTCGCCGTCCTTGGCGAACGCGGCAAGCATGCCCGCTCTGCCGTCGGCACCGCCTCGCTGCCGCTTAATGCCGCAGTGGAAATCGAAGCCGTCTTCGAAGTCGCATGAGCAGAGCCACGACCATGACCGACCTTTCCTGGCTGACCGCCCGCCCCGTCGCGCATCGCGGCCTCCACGACATGAACAAGACGCGCTGGGAGAACACGCTGTCGGCCTTCGCGGCAGCCGCCGAGCGCGGTTATGCGATCGAATGCGACGTGCACCTGTCGTCCGACCGCGTTCCCGTCATCATGCATGACGGCGACCTGAAGCGGCTGACCGGTCAGGACGGCTTCGTCTGGCAACGCACGGCGGCGGAACTGGCGGCACTCATGATCGGCGGCACCAAGGACAATGTGCCGACGTTGCAAGAAGTGCTCGACCTGGTCGACGGCCGTGTGCCTCTGGTCGTCGAACTGAAGGGCGTGCCCGGCTATGACGAAGGCCTGGTGGCGATCGTCGGCGAGATGCTCAAGCGCTACAAGGGCAAAGCGGCAATCATGTCGTTCGACCACTGGCTGGTCCGCGATTTCCCCAAAGATGCGCCTGGCATTCCGGGCGGGCTCACGGCCTATGGCAGGGACAACCGGTTGATCGAGGCGCATTTCGCCATGCTGGCGCACGACCTTGCCTTCACCTCCTATGCCGCGGGCGATTTGCCGAACCCGTTCGTCAGCTTCGTGCGCGAAAAGCTGAAAATGCCTGTCATCACCTGGACGGTGCATGACCAGCCGGCGGTCGATCTCACCTTCAAATACGCAGACCAGATGACCTTCGAAGGGTTCGAACCCGATCTGGTCAAAGTCGCTTGAGCCAAGTGCCTCAAACGTGACTTGTAGCGGCCCGCACAGAGCTTAAATAAGTCTCATGGATCAGGGTGACGAAGGCGATGGACAAACGGCGAATGCGGAGTTTTCCATCCGCATCGCCGCTGGAATTAATGCCTTCACATGCGATGAGTGGAACGGCTTTGCCGGCACCACGCGCGGCGGCACAGAAAACGGCTATAACCCTTTGATTTCATACGCTTTTCTGAGCGCGCTTGAGGATTCAGGCTGCGCCGTGCGGCGCACCGGCTGGCAGGGCCATCATCTCAGGCTGGAAAATGCGCAAGGCCGGCTGTTGGGCGCGGTGCCTTGCTATCTCAAATCGCACAGCCAGGGCGAATATGTCTTCGACCATGGCTGGTCGGATGCATTCGAGCGCGCCGGGGGCCGCTACTATCCAAAATTGCAGTGCGCCGTGCCGTTCTCCCCTGTCACCGGCCCTCGCCTGCTGGTCAGCAGGGGCGAGGATAGCGCGACTGTTAAAGCTGGTCTCGCGGCAGGCCTGAAGGCGGTGACGGAAAAGCTCGGTGTGTCCTCAGCGCACGTCACCTTCGCGCAGGAAAGCGACGTCGCCACCCTCGAAGCATCCGGTTTCCTGCACCGCACCGACCAGCAGTTCCATTTCTTCAATGAGGGCTTTTCGACCTATGACGACTTCCTTGCCACGCTGGCATCGCGCAAGCGCAAGGCGATGAAGAAGGAGCGCCGCGAGGCGCTCGCCAACGACATCTCGATCGACCGGCTGACCGGCAAGGACCTGACCGAAAAGGCCTGGGACGATTTCTTTGCCTTCTACATGGATACCGGCAGCCGCAAATGGGGCCGGCCCTATCTCAACCGCAAGTTCTTCTCGCTGATCGGCGAGCGCATGGCCGACGACATCCTGCTGGTGATGGCCAAACGCAACGGCCGCTATATCGCCGGCGCCATCAACTTCATCGGCTCCGATGCGCTCTACGGGCGCAATTGGGGCTGCATCGAGGACCACCCCTTCCTGCATTTCGAGGTCTGCTACCACCAGGCCATCGACTTCGCCATTGAGCGCAAGCTGAAGGTGGTTGAGGCGGGTGCGCAGGGTGAGCACAAGCTGGCCCGCGGCTACCGTCCCGTGACCATGCATTCGGCGCATTACATTGCGCATCCCGGCCTGCGCAATGCGGTGGCAGATTACCTCCGGCGTGAGCGGCGCGAGGTCGAGCGAATGGGCGAAATTCTGGAAGAGCACACGCCTTTCCGCAAGGACCTCGAGGAATAGCGGTCTCAATCCGGTCTCGCCACCCGTGCCGCCTTGCGCAACGACGATCCAGCCGCCTGTTTCGACATCGCGTCGACAAAGGACGGCGTTTCCGTCGCGCGCCGGTTCCAAGCCGGCATGGCCGATCTCACCTGACTGACTTGCCGGTTTGGGGAGGCTTCGCTACACGGGGAGGCACAATTCCGGAGCACCGCCATGGCTGAAGCCAGCTACGACCCCAGCAATATCTTCGCAAAGATCCTGCGCGGCGAAATCCCCTCGCATCGCGTTTACGAGGATGACGCGGTGGTTGCCTTCATGGATGTGATGCCGCAGGGGCTCGGGCACACGCTGGTTGTGCCGAAGGCGCCGTCGCGCAATCTGCTCGATGCCGATCCGTCGACGCTCGGCCCGCTGTTCACGGTCGTTAAGCAGGTGGCGCTGGCGGTCAAAAAAGCATTCGGCGCCGACGGCGTCACCGTCCTGCAGTTCAACGAACCGGCCTCTGGCCAGACCGTCTATCACCTGCATGTCCATGTCATCCCGCGGTTCGAAGGCATCGCGCTCAAGCCGCATACGGGACAGATGGAGAAGCCCGAAGTGCTGGCTGAGAACGCGGCCAAGATCCGGGCAGTGCTGAACGGTTGAAGCCGGGGTGCCTCAAGGCGATGCGCTTGGGCAAATTCCACCGCGTCGGTTAGGAAAGTATCAAACCACGCCATGGTAACTTGCCGTACCGTGGTCCGTTTGGGTTTTCAAAAATCGTGGGAAATTCGGTTGCGACATCAGAACCGTTGGCAAAAGCAGGTGCCGGGCGGGTCTTTCTGAGTATCTTGGCGGACGCATACCGGCGACACCGGCTGCTGCACGTGATGGCCATCGCTGCCTTGCTCTTGGCAGCCGCGGTCGGCCTGCGTACCGGAAACATGCCGGATTTCAGCGTGCTGGAAGACTACGCCCTATATCTTCTCTTCGCTTTCTGGATGGGCGGCTGTGCCTTCGCACTCGGCAGTTTTTTTCACCTTGCGCTCATCAAGCGGGATACTGAACCGCTCGGCACTTTTCTGAGATCGATGGGTGGCTTCTTCGGCGACGCCGAGCGCAACGCCAACAGCCTCAATGGTTTGGCTGCGAGCATTGCGCTCATATCCGCTTTCGGTGTCTTGAAAGGCGCGGTCGCGATCCTTTCGCCATTCGCATGGGACCACGCATTGGCCCAGGCCGACCGGGCGCTGCATTTCGGTCGAGCTCCCCATGAATGGCTGTGGTTTATCGTCCAGTCGCCGCTCGCCGTAAGACTGTTCAACCTGACTTACAATTCCTGGTTCGTCGTCCTTATCGCCTCGGTTTTCATCGCTTGCATCACGCGCAAGGACACGAAGCTGCGCCACCAGTTCCTGATGAGCTACATGCTCGTATGGATACTGGGGGGGGTCTTCCTGGCAATGGGCCTGTCTTCGGCAGGGCCGTGCTTTTACGAGCGACTGGGGCTGGGCAGCGACTACCATCCCCTGCTGCAAGCGCTCGCTGCTGCCGATCGCATCTATCCGATCTGGGCGCTGAGCACGCAGGACATTTTGTGGAGCGGCTACATCGGGGCGACCCCAGGCAGTCTCGGCATATCCGCCTTCCCGTCCATGCATGTGGCGATGGCGGTGCTTTTCGCTCTTTATGCAGCACGCCGCTCACGGTTGGTTGGCCTGTTGATGTGGGCATATGCCGCAATCATCATGGTCGGTTCGGTTGTCCTTGGCTGGCACTATGCCGTGGATGGCTATGCGAGCGTGCTGATCTCGATCGCCATCTGGAAGGCGTGCGGTCATTTCCTGGCCCGCTTCGCACCCGACGGCGTCGCCGCCTGACCTGACAGCATCTGACCCTGAAAGCAGGGGTGCTGTTTCGGCAAACCGGCCAGCCATGAAAAAAGGCCCCGTCACCGGGGCCTTTTCATTGGCGAACTTTTTAGCCCTTGCGTGGCAGTTGCGGCACCAGGCTGCGCTTGCCGCCGTCCTTGCCCTTGGGCTCAGGCTCGTCCTTGCCTTTGGGCTTTTGCGCCACCGCCTTCTTGGCGACGGGCTTCTTGGCCACCGCCTTGCGGGCTTTCGGCGCCTCTTCCGGCTCCTGCTTCGGCTGCACCGGGGCTTCGTCGGCCAGCGATTCGAGCTTCAGGCCGGTTTCGCCGGTTTCCTTCTTCTCGACGGTGACGCGCACCGTGCCGCCCTTCTTGAGCTTGCCGAACAGCACCTCGTCGGCCAACGGCTTCTTGATGTGCTCCTGGATGACCCGGCCGAGCGGCCGCGCACCCATGCGCTCGTCATAGCCCTTGTCGGCGAGCCAGGCGATCGCGTCGGGCGACAGGTCGAAGGTGACGCCACGCTCGGAAAGCTGGGCCTCGAGCTGCATGACGAACTTCTGCACCACCTGATGGATGACCGGGACCGGCAGCGAGCCGAACGGGATGATCGCATCGAGACGGTTGCGGAATTCCGGCGTGAACAGCCGGTTGATCGCCTCGACATCGTCGCCTTCACGCTTGGTCGAACCGAAACCGATCGCCGCGCGCTGCGCATCGGATGCGCCGGCATTGGTGGTCATGATCAGGATGACATTGCGGAAGTCGATCTGCTTGCCGTTGTGGTCGGTCAGCTTGCCGTGGTCCATGACCTGCAGAAGGATGTTGAACAGGTCGGGATGCGCCTTCTCCACCTCGTCAAGCAGCAGCACGCAGTGCGGATGCTGGTCGACGCCGTCGGTCAACAGGCCGCCCTGGTCGAAGCCGACATAGCCGGGAGGCGCGCCGATCAGCCGTGAGACGGTGTGGCGTTCCATATATTCCGACATGTCGAAGCGGATCAGTTCGACGCCGAGCGAGGCAGCCAACTGCTTGGCCACTTCGGTCTTGCCGACGCCGGTCGGACCCGAGAACAGGTAAGAGCCGATCGGCTTTTCCGGTTCGCGCAGGCCGGCACGCGCCAGCTTGATCGCCGAGGTCAGCGCGGTGATCGCGGTATCCTGACCGTAGACGACACGCTTCAGCTCGATATCGAGACCCTGCAGCACCTTCTCGTCGTCGGCCGAGACCGTCTTCGGCGGGATGCGCGCCATGGTGGCGATCGTGGCTTCGATCTCCTTGATGCCAATCGTCTTCTTGCGCTTGGCCTCCGGCACCAGCATCTGCGAGGCGCCGGTCTCGTCGATCACGTCGATCGCCTTGTCCGGCAGCTTGCGGTCGTTGATGTAGCGCGCCGACAGCTCCACCGAAGCCTTGATCGCCTCGTTGGTGAACTTCACCTTGTGGAACTCCTCATAATAGGGCTTGAGGCCCTTCATGATTTCGATGGCGTCCTCGATGGTCGGCTCGTTGACGTCGATCTTCTGGAAGCGCCGCACCAGAGCGCGGTCCTTCTCGAAGAACTGGCGGAACTCCTTGTAGGTGGTCGAGCCGATGCAACGGATCGCACCCGAAGACAGCGCCGGCTTCAACAGGTTCGACGCATCCATGGCGCCGCCCGAGGTAGCGCCGGCACCGATCACGGTGTGGATCTCGTCGATGAACAGCACGGCGCCCGGATAATCCTCGAGCTCCTTGACGACCTGCTTCAGCCGCTCCTCGAAATCGCCGCGATAGCGGGTGCCGGCCAAAAGCGTGCCCATGTCGAGCGCGAAGATGGTGGCGTCCTGCAGCACTTCCGGCACATCGCCTTCGACGATGCGCTTGGCCAGACCTTCGGCAATCGCCGTCTTGCCGACGCCGGGGTCACCGACATAGAGCGGGTTGTTCTTGGAGCGGCGGCACAGCACCTGGATGGTGCGGTTGATCTCGCTCTCGCGGCCGATCAGCGGATCGATCTTGCCGGCCTTGGCCTTGTTGTTGAGGTTGACGCAATAAGCCGTCAGCGCGTCCTGCTGCTGCTTCTTCTTGCCGCCTTCCTCCTGCGGCTCGGCGCCGTTCTGGCCGCCCTGCTCGTCATCGGCGCCGCGCGGCGAGCGCGTCTCCGATGCGCCCGGGCGCTTGGCGATGCCGTGCGAGATGTAGTTGACCGCGTCGTAGCGGGTCATCTGCTGTTCCTGCAGGAAATAGGCGGCATGGCTCTCGCGCTCGGCAAAGATGGCGACGAGCACGTTGGCGCCGGACACTTCCTCGCGGCCGGATGACTGCACATGGATCACCGCACGCTGGATGACGCGCTGGAAGCCGGCAGTCGGCTTGGAATCCTCATCGTACCCAGTGACGAGGTTGTCGAGCTCGGTGTCGATATAGGTGAGAACGGTGTGCTTCAGCTCGTCGAGATCGACATTGCAGGCGCGCATGACGGCGGCCGCCTCGGTGTCGTCGATGAGCGCGAGCAGCAGATGTTCAAGGGTTGCATATTCATGGTGCCGCTCATTGGCGAGCGTCAGCGCCTGGTGAAGCGCCTTTTCCAGGCCTTGGGAGAAAGCCGGCATGTTACCTCACTTCTTCTCCATCACGCATTGCAGCGGATGCTGATTCTGTCGGGCGAAATCCATGACCTGGGACACTTTGGTCTCGGCCACCTCGAATGTATAGACCCCGCACTCGCCCACTCCATGATTATGAACATGAAGCATGATGCGTGTGGCGGCTTCGCGGTCCTTTTGAAAAAAACGCTCCAGGACGTGAACCACGAACTCCATGGGCGTGTAGTCGTCGTTGAGGATAAGGACCCGATAAAGGCTAGGCTTCTTGGTCTTGGTTTTCGTGCGCGTAATAACGGCCGTGCCGCGACCGGCCTCATTGCCGTCGCCGTCACTTTGCATCCGCACCACGCTTGTCGTGGCAGTCAAACCTGAAGTCACGTAATCCTGCCTCTTTCGAATCCCCATGCGAGTTCGACATGTAGGTGTTCGATGGACGATTTTAAGCCCTTCTTGTTAGCTGACAATATGGCTAGGTGGGCAAACCGAGGCGATTTTCAAAATCGTGAACCGCCAAAGCCCCGGAATTGAAACCGGCATGAAAAAACCCGGCCGCGCATCCGCGACCGGGTCTGTTTTGCAAGCCCGAAAGGCCGTGCCTGGTATTTTGAAGCGAAATTACTTCGCCTTGGCGACAATCGATTCGAAGGGCTTGTAGGCCTCCTTGGCGAGCTCGGCATAGAGATCGCCGAACTTGGTCGCTTCGGCAACGAAGCTTTCATAGCTCTGCTTGGCGAAGTCGGACTGGATCTCGATCGCCTTTTCCAGCGACTTGGCGGAGATCAGCTTTTCGACCGCGGCGCTGCCAGCTTCGAAGCTCTTCTTGGTGTATTCGCCAGCTTCGGTGGCGATCGCCTGAGCGCCCTTGGAGAGCGAAGCGAAGCTCTTCAATCCGGTGTCGGCAAACTCTTTGCCGTATTTCGAGAAGTCCTCATAGGTCTGGGTCATTTCACGTCTCCCTTGGCGGTTTTAAAGCGCCCCTTGCCTGAGCGCAGTTGTGCAATGCAGGAGAATATATTGTGCGCTGCACAAAAGTCAAGATTTCCGCGGCATCGGGCCGCGCTGCGCCGGCAACCGCTAAAATTCGAATAAAGAAAGGCTCAAGCCCGAGGAAAATGGTGAACGCGCCGGTTACCATAAACGGATTGGTAACGCAGGCCGCGATAGTTTGACGGCAAGTGAGGTCGGATCCCTTTGCCGCCTCCAGGGCAATGAGTTTCAAAGGAACTATCAGTGCGTCAGGCGTTGTCGGTCTTCGGTTCAAAATCCGCATCTTCCCTCAAAACGATCATGATCCTCGCCTTGGCGATGTCATTCGTCGTTGCGGATACCGCATCGTCGATGGCCGCCAGGTCTTCGGCGATCGTCGTCGACGCCAAGACCGGCAAGGTGCTCTATTCGTCAGATGCCAACGGCCGACGCTACCCAGCGTCGCTGACCAAGATGATGACGCTCTATCTGACCTTCGAAGCCATGGCGAAGGGGCGGATCAGCAAGAATACGCCGGTGCCGTTTTCGGCAAAAGCGGCGGCCGAGCCCCCGACCAAGCTCGGCGTCAAGGCCGGCGGAGCGGTTTCGGTCGAGACCGCCATCCTGTCGATGGTGACCAAGTCGGCCAATGATTCGGCGACCGCGCTCGGCGAACTGCTCGGCGGCAGCGAGAGCAATTTCGCCCGCATGATGACGGCCAAGGCGCGGCAGCTCGGCATGGACGGCACCGTGTTTCGCAATGCCAACGGCCTGCCCGATCCCGGCCAGTTCACCACCGCCCACGACATGGCGATGCTCGGCATCGCGCTCCGGGAACATTACCCGCAGTATTACGGCTATTTCTCGCAGCGCTCTTTTCTGTATGGGCGGCAGCGCATCAACGGCCACAACCGCCTGCTCGGCCGCATCAAGGGCGTCGACGGCATCAAGACCGGCTATACCCGTGCCTCCGGCTTCAACCTTGTCTCGTCGGTTTCGGACGGCAACCGCCGCCTCGTTGCCGTCGTCATGGGCGGGACCTCGGGCCGCAGCCGCGACAACCAGATGGCCGGGCTGATCAACGCCTATATGCCGCGCGCCTCCACCCGCGGCGGCGGCGCCCTGATCGCCAAGGCTGGTGGCGACAATCCGATCAGAGCGTTGGCCAAGGTGCTGTTGCCCAAGCATGACGCGCCGACGCCCGACGACAAGCCGATGGTTGAAGACGATGCCGTGGCGTCCAACGACGATCCGACATCTGCTGACGAGCAGTCTGCTGACGAACAAACGGTGGCCGCGGTCGAAGAACCCGCACCCGTCGTCAAGACCAGGAAGGTCAAGACCGTCATCGTGACGGCGCCCAAGGTCGAAACGGCACAAATGGTCGCGGCCTACGCCGAGCCCACGCCAGCATCGCCTCCGGCGGTCGATCCGGTCAACACCGCCTCGGTGCCGTCCGGTTGGGCGGTACAGGTGGCGTCTTCGCCCAAACAGTCCGAAGCCCAGGCTTTCCTCGACAAGACCGCCAAGCAGGCGCCGAAGATCCTTGCATCTGCCTCCGGTTTTACGGTCGCTTTCGACAAAGATGGCGAGACCTATTACCGCGCCCGCTTCGGCGGTTTCGGTTCGAAGGATGCGGCCTGGAATGCCTGCAACGCTTTGAAGAAGAAGAAAATTACCTGCTACGCCGTCCAACAGTAGGGCGGCGTCGAGGACCATCTCCCGGAAATTTACTGCGTCGAAGGAGAACTAGTTGTGATTGGAGAGCAAGACGTCCTTGGCTTCGTTGATCCGCGCCGCCAGGAAAGACGTGCCGCCGATGTCGGGGTGCAGGCGCTGCATCAGGCGGCGGTGCGCCTTGCGGACATCCGCCGCGGCGGCCCCCGCTTCAAGACCAAGGACCTTGTAGGCCTCCTCCTTAGTCATGGCGCCCGCACCTGGCGCAACACCCAGCCCTTCGCCACCGTTCGCCTCAGCGTCTTTGCGCCAGACGGGAAAACGGCCGTCAAGATACGTCTCTAGCAACTGACGGCTCTCCGGATCGCCGGGGAGCTCGCGGTAAAGCTGCTGCAGTTCGGGCAGGCCCATCGCGCCCAACATCTTGCCTTCATGGCGGCCCGCCAGAACCAGGCCTTCAAGCCCACCCGTATCGTGATCAAGTTCCATCTCCAGCGCCGCTGTGCGCACCGTTGAGCGCTTGCCGGGCGCCGGCCTGACCGTGGGCCGCTTCATCCGCACCGAACCATACCAGGCAAGGGCCACGGCCAGGATGAGGCCGGCAATGCCACCGCGGCCGACCACCAGCATGGCAAGGCCAACCAGCGCCAGAAGCACCGGTCCGAGCGTGCGCATGCCGCTCGCCAGTTTTTGCGGATCGGCGCGGACGAAGATCGTCGCCGCGCCAAGCAGCACCAGAAACAGTGCAACAAGTGCAATGATTGCGCCCATCAATTCCCGCCGCCCCGCAGATGCTCGATTAACAGCCGGTCTCCCGGCCGGTCCCTTGCCTCGAGCGCCTTCAATCCGCCGGTCGCATAGACGGCGACGGCTGAAAGCAGTCCGGCCAGGGTCGCGGCAGCCCGCCGGTCGAACCGGAACCAGGCCCCTTTGGACAGCCGCGCGATCTCCTTGAACGCCTTTTCTGCGCCGGAATCATGACCTTCCTGGAAGACGAAGACGGGAACGCCGTGCAGGCCTAGGCTGCCGGCCTTCTGCGCCAGGTCGTCGATATTCTCTTCCATGGCGTCGCCGATATAGACCAGCGCATTGACCTTCGCCTTCGCCGTCTCCTTCAGCGCATGGGTGAGGACCTTGCCGATCTGGGTGGTGCCGCTGTGGCACACGATGCGCGTCATCAGCATCTTCAAGGCATCGGTATCGGCAACGAACGCCGATGACCGGCATTCTCCCAGCCCGCGAAAATAGGCAAGTTGGACGCTGAGGGTTCCGGCCTTGCCGACTGCATCGAACATTTCTCCTTGCAGCTTGGTGGCGAGATCCCAGGTCGGCTGGCGGCTCATCGTCGCGTCGAGCGCCAGGATCAGCCGCCCGGAGCCGGTCGCGGACGCGGCAAGCGACCGCGCCTGACGGATAAAGGCGTCGATCTCGCCGGCATTGGATTGAGGCTTGACCGGCGCAGAACTGGCCTTTGTGGGCACTGGCTGCTTCTTGTCGCTCATAAGAATCAAGATGTGGCGTTGCCGGGCCGCTTGCAAGTCCAGTCTCGGACAAGATAAAGGGCCAGCGATCGCACAGTGGGCAGGACGCCAGGCCCAGGCGCTAGAGCAGACCGAGATCTGCGAGCTCGCGCTTCAGCTTCGGCGGCATCTCGACCATTCCGGCCTTGCCCTTGCCGATGTCGGCCGGCGCATCCGACGGTTTCAGGTAGCGCCAGCCCTGGAAGGCTCGGCGCGGCTGCCAGTCGGTGCGCACCACTTCGAGATCGAGCATCAGGCGGCAGCGACCAATGCCTTCGTCATCGGTGAAGGGCCTGATATCATTGATCAGCTGGCGGCACTGGACGCTGCCCTTGATCACCCAATAAAGCGAACCGCCATCTGTGACCTCGGCGCCGCGCGTCGGCACCATGCGGGTCGTGTGCCAGTGCTCGGCAGGCTCGCCGGCACGCCGCCGCTCATCGAGACGGAAGGCGATCCACTCTTCGAGATCCTCGACGCTGTCGCAACCGACGCACAGTTTTAGGAGATTGAGTGCCATCGCTTAAGGTTTAGTCCGACGCGCGATTGCGTCAACGGCCCTGCCCGACTTCTCCACAGAGCCAGCGACGGTGAGCGTTCAACACTCGACCACATTCACCGCGAGACCGCCGAGGCTGGTTTCCTTGTACTTCTCGTTCATGTCGAGGCCGGTCTGGCGCATGGTTTCGATGGCCGCATCAAGCGGCACGAAATGGATGCCGTCGCCCTTGATGGCCAATGAGGCAGCCGTCACCGCTTTGACAGCGCCAAGCGCATTGCGCTCAATGCAAGGCACCTGCACAAGGCCGCCGACCGGATCGCAGGTCATGCCGAGATGGTGTTCGAGCGCGATCTCGGCGGCGTTCTCGACCTGCTCGGGCGTCCCGCCCATGACGGCGCAGAGGCCAGCCGCGGCCATTGCCGAGGCCGAACCCACCTCGCCCTGGCAGCCGACTTCAGCGCCGGAGATCGAAGCGTTGGTCTTGATGATGCCGCCGACGGCTGCGGCGGTCAGCAGGAAGTCGCGGATGCTGGGCTGGTCGGCCTCGGGATGGAAATGCAGCCAGTAGCGCAGCACGGCCGGCAGCGTACCGGCCGCGCCATTGGTCGGCGCGGTGACGACGCGGCCGCCGGCGGCGTTTTCTTCGTTCACCGCCATGGCGTAAATCGATAGCCAATCATTGGCAAGCAACGGGTTGGGCTTGTTCTGCTGCCACTGCTCCTGCAGCTTGTCGTGCAGCATGCGGGCGCGGCGGCGCACTTTCAAGCCGCCCGGCATGATGCCGTCCTGCGACAGGCCGCGGTCGATACAGCCCTTCATGGCGCCCCAGATGGCGTCTAGGCCGCTGTCGAGCTCCTCGCGCGACATATGCGCCTCTTCGTTGACGCGCTTCATATCGGCAATCGACAGCCCGCTTTTGCCGGCCATCTTCAGCATCTCGACAGCGTTCTTGAAGGGGTAAGGCACCTTTTTGCCTTCGGTCGTCACCGAGCCCTTCACCTTCATCCGCTGCAGCTCTTCTTCCGAGACCACGAACCCGCCGCCGATCGAATAATAGATGCGCTTGAGCAGCAACCGGTCGCCGGCATCGTAGGCATAGAACGCCATGCCGTTGGCATGGCCGGTGAGCGGCGTCTTCCTGTCGAGCACCAGATCCGTCGCCGGATCGAAGCGATAAGAGGGATGGCCGGGCGGCGAAATCCGCTTCTCGGCGGCGATGCGCGTGGCGATGCCCTCGGCCTGATCGGGGTCGACTGTCTGCGGCGTCAGGCCGGCAAGGCCGAGAACAACAGCGCGGTCCGAGCCATGGCCGATGCCGGTATAGGCGAGCGAGCCATGCAGGCTGGCGCCGATCCGATCGACCTTGACGCCGGCCGGGCGTGGCCAGTCATCGCCGGCGATCTCGTCGAGAAACCGCCGCGCCGCCGTCATCGGCCCCATCGTGTGCGAACTCGACGGCCCGATGCCGATCTTGAACAGGTCGAAAACCGAAAGGAACACGCTGCGCCGTCTCCGGGAATGGGATCAAGACCTACATATAGGACTTTCCATGATGTTTGTGCTGTTTTGACAAATGCCGCGCTGCACCTGCCGACCTTGTTTGCTCCGGCAGCGACATTGATTGCTCGACCATGACGGCGCGGCTATTCTGAACATCGCGCCCCGGGGTGCGCCCGCAGCGTTTGTTTCTCGTCTGCCGAGGGAGAGAACCGTGCTTACGTTGAATGCCAGGCCGCAGCCGGTGCGCATCGCGCCTGCCGAGACTGCCGTCGTCGTGGTGGACATGCAGAACGCCTTTGTCTCGAAAGGGGGCATGTTCGACCTCGCCGGCTTCGACATATCCGGCGCCGCACCGGCAATCGACGCCAACAGGCGCCTGCTCAAGGCGGCACGCGAGGCCGGCGTCAGCGTCATTTACCTGCAGATGTCGTACAAGCCCGATCTCAGCGATGCGGGAGACCCATCGTCCCCGAACCATCACAAGGAGCTGGGGATGGTCATGATGCGCGAGCGTCCCGAGCTTGCCGGCAGACTGTTGATCGACAACAGCTGGGATTGGCAGATCGTCGACGCGTTGAAGCCCGAGCCGGGCGACCAAATCATCCGCAAATCGCGCTACAGCGGTTTTGGCAACACCGGCCTGGAATCCTATCTGCGCGCCCGCAAGATCCGAAATCTGCTGTTCACCGGCGTCGCCACCAACATCTGCGTCGATGCCACCGCGCGCGACGCCTACATGCTGGAATTCTGGCCGATTCTGGTCGAGGACGCGATGAACCATTCGGGCCCCGATTTCAATCGCCAGTCGACGCTGTGGAATTTCGAACACGCTTTCGGATGGATCACCCGGACTGACAGCGTCGTCGAAGCGTTGTACATGGAAGCCGCCGCGCCTTTGCCGGCCTGAGCCAACCGTCGAAACGGACGCCTAGCCTGTGGTAAAAGGACTGCATGGGCGATTCCTTCCATCTTTCGACGGCCGATCTCGCGGCGCTGGCCTTCTTCCTCCTTGCATGGGTGCTGCATACGCTGGCGTCCGACGGGAAGCTTGTCAGCCGGGTGTCGCTGACGATGGCGATGAATGTGCAGCGCGAGGCCTGGATGCGTACCATGGCCGAGCGCGAGATCCGCATCGTCGACACCGCCATCATGAGCGGCCTGCAGCAAGGCACGGCCTTTTTCGCCTCGAGCTCGCTGATTGCGCTTGGCGGCTGCTTTGCGCTGCTCGGCGCCTCGGACCAGGTGCTTGCCGTGCTGAACGACCTGCCGCTGAACGCGACCTCATCGCGCTCGGCCTTTCAGATCAAGGTCTTCGGCCTGGTGCTGATCCTGGCCTTCGCCTTCTTCAAGTTCGGCTGGGCCTACCGGCTCTTCAATTACTGCACGATCCTGATCGGCGCGGTGCCGATCGCGCATGGCGAGGCCTCGCGCAACCCGATCAGCGAAACGGCGGTGTGGCGCGCGGCGCGCATGAACATGTTGGCCGGCAAGCATTTCAACTCAGGCCTGCGCGCCGTGTTCTTCTCGATCGGCTATCTCGGCTGGTTCGTCGACCCGGTCGTGTTCGTTTTGTCAACGCTGCTGCTTCTGGCGGTTCTGGTGCGGCGCCAGTTCTTCTCGGCCGCCAGACAAGCAGTCATCGGTCAGCCGCCCGGGCCAGGGAAAAGCTGGTCGATCCGGCCCGACAGCCAATAGGCGGCAAGCCCGATCCATTCGCGGATCGCCGTGGTGGTCACGTCCAGCCCATCGCCGGGATTGCGGAACGGCCCGATGCCTTCTTTGCCCGAGGTGCGATAGTCGACCGGCCAGGGAACCGTCGCAAAGCCGGCCTTGTCGAACAGCGCCTTGGCGCGCGGCATGTGGAAGGCCGAGGTCACCAGCAACCAGGTTTCACCGGGCTTCGGCGTCACCAACTCCCTGGTGAAGACGGCATTCTCGTAGGTGTTGCGAGATTTTTTCTCGAGGATCAGCCGATCGGCTGTCACGCCAAGGGCCGTGAGAAGGCGCGGCGCTGTCTCTGCATCGCCCTCGCCTGCGCGCATCAAATCAACGGGACCGCCGGAAATGACGACTTTCGCTGTCGGAAAACGCCGCGCCAGCACGGCCGCCTCGACCATGCGGTCGCCGCTGGCGTTCAGCTCGTAGCCACCGCGCACGAAATTTATGGCGCCCTCCAGACTGCCGCCGAGCACGACGATACCGTCAAGCTTTTGCGGCAGCGGCGGTCTTGGGAAACGCTCCTCCAGCGGATTGAGCATCATGGCGCCGAGCGGGGTCCAAGTCGAAAGCGCGAGAATGAGGAAGGCGAACACACTGCCTGTCGCCGCCAACCGCCGACGGCCGACCACCGCCGCGAGCAAACCAGCCAGCAGCAGGAAGATCGCCAGATTGAGCGGCTGGACGAAGAACCAGAAGATCTTGGAAAGATAGAAGAACATTACCTGCCTATCGCCAGCTTGAATTTTTGACGGCTTATGAAGTCCTGGATCGCATTCGCCACAGCCTCCGCCTCCTCACGGCTCAATTCCCTGCCGAAAACAAGGGGGCCGTTCGCGGTGGTCAAACGGATGACTTCCAACAGCCCGACTTCGTCCGTCGGATAGGTATGATCGAGGATTTCGACGTTAAGGTGCCCTTTCAAAGGCAATGAAGAACGATTTCCTAGAGACCCCCTGATGTCGCGTACAGCGGCGGCGGCGGTCAGCCGCAGCGTTTCCTTGCCGAAGACCAGCCAGATGAAATCCTTGCCGAGGAAATAGGTGAACAGGGCAATGATCGCCACGAACGACAGCAGGCCGAGAGTGCCGCTGGTGAGCGTTGCGGGCGACGTGTCTCTCAATCCCATATAGCCGGTGTAGGCTACGATCGCGGCCCCGATCAGGACAAAGCCTGTCCTGAAATCCGAGGTGCGTGGTGGGTTTGTGATCAGCAATTCGTCTCCCGTCTCGACGATGGAAATGCGAGACGGGGGCGGCATGCTACCACCACTTCTCCGGCTGGAAGGTTCCCGCCGCCTGCTCGATGACGGCAGCCGTCTGGAACAGGGTTTCCTCATCGAAGGGACGGCCGATCAGCTGCAAGCCGAGCGGCAGGCCCTTGGCGTCGAGGCCGGCTGGTACCGCGATGCCCGGCAGGCCGGCCATGTTCACGGTCACCGTGAAAATGTCGTTGAGATACATCTTCACCGGATCGGCGGCCATGTCCTCGTCGGCGATGCCAAAGGCGGCGGACGGCGTTGCTGGCGTCAGGATAACGTCGACGCCGGCGGCAAAGACGGTCTCGAAGTCGCGCTTGATCAGATTGCGCACCTTCTGCGCCTGCAAATAGTATGCGTCGTAATAGCCGGCCGACAGCACATAGGTGCCGATCATGATGCGGCGCTTGACCTCGCGGCCGAAACCGGCGGCGCGGGTCTTTTCATACATGTCGACGATGTCCTTGCCCGGCACGCGCAGGCCGTAGCGGACACCGTCATAGCGGGCGAGGTTGGACGACGCTTCGGCCGGCGCGACGATATAATAAGCCGGCAAAGCATATTTGGTGTGCGGCAGTGAAATGTCGACGATCTCGGCGCCGGCATCCTTCAGCCAGGCAATGCCCTTCTGCCACAGCGCCTCGATCTCTTCCGGCATGCCGTCGACGCGGTATTCCCTGGGAATGCCGACCTTCATGCCCTTGATCGGCTTGCCGATCGCCGCCTCGTAATCCGGCACCGGACGGTCGACCGAAGTGGTATCCTTGGCATCGACCGAGGCCATCGACTTCAACAGGATCGCGGCGTCGCGCACGTCGCGAGCGATCGGGCCGGCCTGGTCGAGCGACGAGGCGAAAGCGACGATGCCCCAGCGCGAGCAGCGGCCATAGGTCGGCTTGATGCCGACCGTACCGGTGAAGGCGGCGGGCTGGCGGATCGAGCCGCCGGTGTCGGTGGCGGTGGCGCCGGCGCACAGGAAGGCCGAGACGGCGGAGGCTGAGCCGCCTGACGAGCCGCCCGGAACGAGCTGTGCATTGTCCAGCGTGCGAGCAGTCTTGGTGCCGCCGGCCGAGACAAAACCGCCATCGCCCTGATGCGTGGTCGGCATCACCACCGTGTCGAGGCGCGAACGCCGCCACGGATTGACAACCGGGCCGTAGTAGGAGGTCTCGTTGGACGAGCCCATCGCGAACTCGTCCATGTTGAGCTTGCCCAGCATGACGGCGCCGTCGGCCCACAGATTGGCGGTGACGGTTGATTCATAGCGCGGCTTGAAACCGTCGAGCACATGGCTGCAGGCCTGAGTGTGCACACCTTCGGTGCCGAACAGATCCTTGATGCCGAGGGGGATGCCTTCCAGCGCACCGCTCTCGCCTTTGGCGAGCTTCGCGTCGGAAGCCTTGGCCATATCGCGCGCCTTGTCGCCGGTGACGACGATGTAGGCGTTGAGCACCGGATTGGCGCGCTCGATGGCCGAGAGATATGCCTCGGTGATCTCGGCGGCGGTGATCTCCTTGCCGCGCAGCTTAGCGCGGGCCTGCGAAATCGTCAGATGGGTCAGTTCGCTCATCAAAGGCTCTTTTCGTAAAACACCGACCACTCGGAATCGGGATAATCCAGCACCGGCCCGCAGCGCGAGAAACCGGCGCGTTCATAGACGGTCCAGGCCGCGGGATGGCGGTCGCCGGTTTCCAGCACCAGGCGCTTCAATCCTTCTTGACGCGCCAGCGTCTCGACCCGCTCGACGATTTTGGCGCCGATCTTCTTCCCGCGATGCGAAGGCCGCGTGTACATGCGCTTGACCTCGCCGACGCTGGCATCATGACGCTTCAGCGCGCCGCAGCCGATGGCCTGCCCGTCGTCGCGGGCGATGAAGACCGTGGTGTCGTCACCCGCCATCTGCTCGACCGTCAAATGATAGCAATGTTCCGGCGGCGTCAGTTCGAGCAGCGTCGCGTTGAGCTCCTCGACCAAAGCGCGGACATCGTCCTGCAACGGCGTTTCGATGGCGATCTCGATTGCCATCGGCCGCCTACTCCACGACCTTCGGCACGAGGAAGAAATTCTCTTCGGTGGCCGGCGCGTTGGCGACGATGTCGGCGGCTTTGTTGCCGTCGGTGACGATGTCTTCGCGCTTCTTCATCTCCATCGGCGTCACCGAGGTCATTGGCTCGACGCCGGAGACATCGACCTCGTTCAGCTGCTCGACGAAGCCCAGAATGGCGTTCAACTCGCCGGTCATGCGCTCGGCATCCTCCTCGCTCACCGCAATGCGGGCGAGACGCGCGACGCGCTTCACTGTCTGCAGATCAACGGACATGTCTTTAGCCTTTGGGAAAACCAGATGGCGCTATAGCGGCGCGGCGCGTGCCGCGCAACATCGATCGTGCTCAGGGCTGCGCTGCAGTGCCGGCCCGGGCCTTCCTCTGACGCAGCGGAAGCGGCAATTCGAACAGCCGCTCCTTCGCCGGACACATACCGCAGGCGGCCTCATCTTCGAGCGCGGCAAAGTCTTTCAGCTCGGCGTTGGAGCAATCCGGTTCGAGCGGGCGATAGGCGAGATAGCCATCCCATTTGTCGGAAAGCCGGTATTTTGCCTTCTGCATCGGCAGATAGGCCAAGGGAGCACATTTCCAGATGCGCCCATCGAGAAGCTGCTTGCAGTGACGAGCCGGACAGGCCTCCCAGCTGGCGCGCGGGTCGCCATCCTCGAACGGCAGCATCGTGTCGCCAAAACCTTCGTAGCGCCGGGTCCAGTTCTTGTGCGCTGGACGCACTCTGGCGACGAATCCATGTTCCTGCCGCCATTGCTCCAGCAAGGCGAAGACCGGTTTCAACCGGTCGCGGTACTCTTCGGAATCATGATGCACGGATATGACAAGGCGGGCGTCCGGGTCCGCCGCAAGGACGGTGGGCAAGGACGGATGGCGATGCAGGAAGAAGCCGTTCGAGACGATCTCGATCTGGGTGTGCGGCCAATGCCGCCGCACCAGACCGACAAATTGCGGCAAGTGCGGATGGATGGTGGGTTCGCCACCAAGCAGGGAAAAGCGCGTCACCGACACGCGCTGGCTCCACAGCCCCATCCAGCGGTCGGCATCCTTGAGCGACACCGTGCCGGAATGGGCATGGTTGGAATAGTGCGAGCAGCTTTCGCAGGCCAGATTGCAGCCATGTGCGACATGCAGTTCGAGCTTCCGGAACACCGGCTGCTCTCCCCGCAAAAGCAATCCCATCCGTTTCAGCATCCCCATAGGGTCACGCTAGCATGCGGATGTGTGCGGTGCATCATTTCGCCGGAAGCAAATTTCAGCCTTTTTGTTTTACGCAATTCCGATGGAGAACCGCTCCACACTTTTCCTGGAATTGCTCTAAGGCAGGGACACGCCATCGCACAGGTAATAGCTGCCGCCATTGCCGGCCTGCTCGCCTTCGTCGGCGGTCGGGCGCACCGAGACGATGTCGATTTGCGTCGCGTTCATCTGCGTGATCGAAAGCACGTCGGGAAAAAGAAAGCCCGGCTCCTGGCAGATGGCGGTGACCGCCCAGCTCGGCGAGCGCGTCGCCTTGGTGACCTGGACGAACTCGCAATTGTACTCGACGCTTTGCAGTCCGTCCGCCGACAGGATGACATTGCCGGCGTCGATCAGCGTCTGCAGCGTATCCTTTTTTGCTTGCGTACAAAGCTCCTGGGTTTGGAGATAGACGCCCTTGATGAAGTCCTCGGCGGCCGATGCGGGTGACGCCGCAACCAGCATCGACACGCAAAGAGTCCTTCTCAAACCCATGGTTTCATTCCCTTTTGCGACAAGGGATCGTCCAAGCGATCGCTCTACAGTGTGATCGTTTGGCCGATTGCTGGCAAGGCCACGTCAACACCCGATCCTTCGAGGCCCGCAACGAACTTTTCCGCCGTTGGGTCGATGATCGGGAACGTGCCGAAGTGACAGGGCACGACCGTGCCGAAGTGGAAGAAGCGCCGGCAGGCAAGGGCCGCCACCGCACCGCCCATGGTGAAGCGGTCGCCGACCGGCACGATGCCGATCTTCGGCTCGTGCAATTCGTTGATCAGCGCCATGTCGGAGAAGATGTCGGTGTCGCCCATGTGGTAGAGCGTCTTGTCTTCCGGAAAATGCAGGACCAGCCCGCCCGGATTGCCGAGATAGACGTTCTGGCCACCATCGAGGCCAAACGACGAGGAATGCAGCGCCTGCACGAAGGTGGTGGTGAACGCGCCACAATCGACGGTGCCGCCGAGATTGCCGGGATTGATCTTGTTGCCGTCGACGCCCTTGCCGACCAGGTACATGCAGATCTCGTAATTGGCGACCAACTGGGCGCCGCTCTTCTTCAGCACCTCCACCGCGCCGTTGACATGGTCATTGTGGCCGTGGGTCAAAAGCACATGGGTGACACCCTCCGCGGGCCCCTCCCAGCCGCCCGTCCATGACGGATTGCCGATGAGATAGGGGTCGATCAGGATGGTCGCACCTGATGTCTCGATGCGAAAGGCAGAATGTCCGTACCAGGTCAATTTCATCAATCGTTTTCCTCGATTTTGGTTGCGCCGGAAGATAGAACGCCGGCTCCGAAATTAAAGTGACATAGTGTGCTCCTGGTTCAAAAGAACGTGTCAGGCGCTTTGTCACGGTAAAACTGGTTTGGGGAAAGCCGTTGGGCATCATAGCGATCGAGGATCTGCCGGCACGCCTGGAAGGCGGCAGGACTCTGGCCGGGCTGGATCTAGGCGACAAGACGATCGGCGTCGCCGTTTCCGACCGGGGCCTGTCCTTCGCCCATCCGCGCCCGGTGATCCTGCGCAAGAAGTTTTCGCTGGATGCGGCGGCGCTGCTTGCCCAACTGCAGAAGGACAATATCGGCGCGTTCGTGCTTGGCCTTCCCATCAACATGGACGGGTCGGAAGGTCCCCGCGCCCAGAAATCGCGCGCCTTCGTGCGCAACATGGCAGGCGTGACCGACCTGCCCTTCGTGCTGTGGGACGAGCGGCTGTCGACGGTCGCCGCCGAGCGGACGTTGATCGAAATGGATTTCTCGCGCGCCAAGCGCGCCGGCAAGATCGATTCGGCGGCCGCCGCCTTTATTCTGCAGGGAGCTTTAGATCGACTCCAGTCGCTTGGCTCATCCGATCGGACGGAACCGGACTTCCCGTCTGGCGCCTGATCCAGGCGGCGATGTTGCGGCGGCGCCGGAACGCCCACAATGCCATCAACAGGAATCCGTCAAAGACGCAGGCTCTTGCCACCATGCCCGGAATGATTGCCGGGTCGATGCCCAGCATCTGGCCGTAGAGCTGAAACACGACGTCGTGCAGCTGCCGGCTGAGCATGACGTAGCCGAAATTGATGTCGTTGAGCGATAGGAAGAACCAGCCCCAGAATAGAGCAAGTGGGGCGGCCCACAATGCGAACAGCGTGCGCATCAGTGACCGTCCCTGCGGCTGGAGCCGCCTCTATGGCCGCCATCCCTGTGACCGCCATCCCTGAGACCAATGTCCGGCCGGCCGGAAATGCGCGACAGCAAGGAGCCGTGCGCGGCGCCTTGTGCCATAGCGTGCGCAGTGGCGCGGCTCTCGGCCTCGCGCGAAACTGCGACGACCAAAACCGACCTCCGCTCGGCATGCATGGCGACGTAAGAGGCCAGAAGTGCCGCCAGTTGCACGGCCACAACCATGAACAGGCCGTTGATGCCTTGCGCGGCGCCTCCGATCAGGATCAGCGACAGGACGGCGGATGCGGAAATAAAGGCGGTCCGCGCCACGCTATCGGCTCCGTCGGGGCTCGCTGAGGCGTTAACCAAACTCTCGACGAAGACCCAGCAAAACAACACCGCGACGACCAGCAGTGCAATGGCCAGCGGCGCCACGACGGCAGCGTTGTCGAGATCGACCAGACGGGTGTTTTCCACGACGACGCCGAGCACCGCCAGAGCGCCCGCAACGCCGCGGTTTCCATCCATACAGATGAACGCCAGCAGGGCGAAAACCACTGCCCAGTGCAAGGCCAGAAAAGAGGTCAAAATGGCACGCATGGCATTCCTGCTTTGGTGACAAAGACAGTGGGCTTTGCGGCCCGCCGCTGCAATGGAAACCATTTGTTAAGGTTAACGTCCATCCACAGGCCGCGGTAATTTCGCGGTGACAGGCTGTGCAGCCGGCCTCAATTGACCGGCGGATAGAGCGTGTCGATGATCATGCGCGCGTCATGGCGTGAATCGAGCATGCCATAGGTGTTGCGCCATTGACCGGCGAGCCGCGTCTCGACAAAGGCATCGGCAATCCGCCCTGCCCCCAGCCGGCGCAATTCCGCCGCTGCCGCCGACAGCGCCAGCTGCTCGGTGAGCAGGCGGGCCGACCCCTCATCGGTGCCTGCGACCTGCATGGCGGCCTTGAGCACGCCGATGGTGCCGCGTCCGCCGGCGCCGAGATCGCGATCGATGCCGGCCAGCACCTCCTCGAACAGGCCGGGCGCGCGGCCAAGCACGCGCAGTACGTCGAGTGCCATGACATTGCCGGAGCCCTCCCAGATCGCGTTGACCGGGGCTTCACGATAGTAGCGGGCGAGCGGCGCTTCCTCGACATAGCCATTGCCGCCGAGGCATTCCATCGCCTCGTAGAGCAGCGGCGGCGCGATCTTGCAGACCCAGTATTTGACCACCGGCGTCATGGCGCGGGCAAAAGCCGCCTCGCCGCGGTCGCTGGCCGCCTCGTCGAAAGAACGCGCTAGCCGGAACGAGAGCGCTGTGGCGGCGGCGACATCGAGCGCCATGTCGGCCAGCACACGCTGCATCAGCGGCTGTTCGATCAGCGTCGAACCGAACACCTGGCGGTGGCGGGTATGATGGACGGCCTCGGCCAGCCCGGCGCGCATGATCGCCGACGAGGCGACGGCACAGTCGAGCCGGGTCAAGGTGACCATGTCCATGATCGTCTTCACGCCGGCGCCGGGCTCGCCGACCATCTCGCCGATGGCATTGACGAACTCCACTTCCGAGGAGGCGTTGGAGCGGTTGCCGAGCTTGTCCTTCAGCCGCTGGAAACGGAAGCCGTTGCCGGAGCCGTCGCCGAGGATGCGCGGGACGAGAAAGCAGGAAAGCCCTTCCGGCGCCTGTCCAAGCACGAGAAAAGCGTCCGACATCGGCGCCGACATGAACCATTTGTGGCCGGTGAGGCGATAAAAACCACTGCCGGCGCGCTCCGCCCTTGTGGTGTTGGCGCGCACGTCGGTGCCACCCTGCTTTTCGGTCATGCCCATGCCGAGTGTCAGCCCGGTCTTTTCGACCGGCGGCTTCTGGCTCTGGTCGTATTTGCGCGTCGTCACGCGCGGCGCCCATTCGCGAAACAGCTTTGGGCTGGCCATCAACGCGGCCAGCGAAGCGCTGGTCATGGTGATGGGGCACAGGTGCCCGGTTTCGAGCTCGGCTGTCAGGTAGAAACGCGCGGCGCGGACCTGATGGCGGCGGCCGATCTCGCTGTCGCCGTTTTCCCAGATCGAGGAATGCAGCCCGCCGGCGACCGAGCGGCGCATCAGCGCATGATATGCCGGGTGAAACTCGACCTGGTCGATGCGCCGGCCCTGGCGGTCATGCGTGCGGAGCTTGGGCGTCTCGACATTGGCAAGACGCGCCAGCTCCTGCGCTTCCTGCGTCAGGACGAAGCGGCCAAGCCCGTCGAGATCCTTGCGCACCGGATCGGAAAAGCGTTCGGCAAGCTGGATCAGCAACGGATCGCCCCGCCAGGCGTTGCCGCCCGTCAGCGGCGGCGGCTGGTTGGTCACGTCGTCGGTCACGGACAGTCCTTACGTTACGAAGGCTTCGAATCCGAAGCCATCGGCTAGATATAGCCCAAGCTTGCCGGAGCGCGCGACGAAAATACCGGGGAGAAAGGCCGCAATCCCAAGCTGGCGCTTGCGGCAAGGAATTCTCCCCCCTATAGCAGCGCCTTGAGATGACCGACGCTTCGTCCCTGCCGCTTTATCCTCATCGCCATCTTCTGGGCATCCGCGATCTTTCCCCCGCCGATATCGCGCTTTTGCTCGACCGGGCCGATCGCGCCGTCGCCATTTCCCGGCAATCCGAGAAAAAGACCTCGACGTTGCGCGGCCGCACCCAGATCAACCTCTTCTACGAAGCCTCGACGCGCACGCAATCGTCGTTCGAGCTGGCCGGAAAGCGGCTTGGCGCCGACGTCATGAACATGTCGGTGGCGAGTTCTTCGGTGAAGAAGGGCGAAACGCTGATCGACACGGCGATGACGCTGAACGCCATGCGCCCCGACATCCTCATCATCCGCCACCAGTCGGCGGGCGCCGCCGCGCTTCTGGCACAGAAAGTCGGCTGCTCGGTGGTCAATGCGGGCGACGGCGCACATGAGCATCCGACGCAGGCGCTGCTCGACGCGCTGACCATCCGCCGCGCCAAGGGGCCGCTGTCGAAGCTGATCGTGGCGATCTGCGGCGACATCCTGCATTCGCGCGTCGCCCGCTCCAACATCATGCTCTTGAACGCGCTCGGCGCGCAGGTGCGCGTCGTCGCGCCCTCGACGCTGCTGCCGTCGGGCATCGAGAGGATGGGCGTGATCGTGACGCGGTCCATGGCCGAAGGCCTGAAAGGGGCCGACGTGGTGATGATGCTGCGCCTGCAGCGCGAACGCATGGAAGGCGCCTTCGTGCCTTCAGTGCGCGAATATTTCCGCTATTTCGGCCTCGACGCCGAGAAGCTGAAGGCAGCCAAGGACGGCGCGCTGGTCATGCATCCCGGCCCGATGAACCGCGGCGTCGAGATCGCGTCCGAAATCGCTGACGGCCCGCAAAGCGTCATCCAGGAACAGGTCGAAATGGGTGTCGCCGTACGCATGGCGGTGATGGAAGCGCTGCTTGATCCCCGCCGCAACGCAGAGGCCCGTGGCGCATGAGCACGACAGTCTTTGAGCGCGCCCGTATCGTCGACCCGTCGCGGGGCATCGATGAAGTCGGCACCGTCATCGTCGAGGGCCGCAAGATCGTTGCTGCCGGCAAGGCTGCCCTGAACCAGGGGGTGCCGGCGGGAGCCACAGTCGTCGACTGCGCCGGGAAGACGATTATCCCCGGCCTGATCGATGCGCGCGTCTTCATCGGCGAGCCCGGTGGCGAACACCGCGAGACGATCGCATCGGCAAGCGTTGCGGCGGCGGCCGGCGGCGTCACCTCCGTCATCATGATGCCCGACACCGACCCGGTGATCGACAATGTCGCGCTGGTCGAATTCGTGCTGCGCACCGCCAGGGACACCGCAATCGTCAATATCTTCCCGGCGGCGGCGATCACCAAGGGCCTTGCCGGTCGCGAAATGACCGAGTTCGGCCTGCTGCGCGAGGCCGGCGCGGTCGCCTTCACCGACGGCCGCCACACCATACCCAGCGCGTTGGTGATGCGCCGGGCACTGACCTACGCCCGCGACTTCGGCGGCGTCATCGCTCATGAGACGCAGGATGGCGATCTCGCCTCGGCAGGCGTGATGAATGAAGGCCTCTATGCCAGCTGGCTTGGCCTAGCCGGCATTCCACGCGAGGCCGAGTCCATCCCGCTGGAGCGCGACCTGGCGTTGGCGCGGTTGACACGCGGCGCCTACCACGCGGCAAAGATCTCGACGGCGATATCAGCGCAAGCGGTGACGCGGGCGAAGGCCGACCAAGCCAATGTCACGGCGGGTGTGGCAATCCACAACCTGTCACTCAACGAGAACGATGTCGGGGAATACCGCACCTTCTTCCGGCTGACGCCGCCGCTGCGCGCCGAGGAGGACCGGCTGGCGATGATCGAAGCGGTCAAGGACGGCACGATCGACATCATCGTCTCCTCGCACGACCCGCAGGATGTCGACACCAAGCGCCTGCCCTTCGCCGATGCCGCTGCCGGCGCCATCGGGCTGGAGACGTTGCTAGGCGCAGCACTGCGGCTCTACCACAATGGCGATGTGCCGCTGCTCAGGTTGATCGAGACGCTGTCCACGGCACCGGCCAAACTGTTTGGCCTGCCGGGCGGCACGCTGAAGCCGGGCGCTCCGGCTGATCTTGCAGTCGTCGATCTGGAAGAACCCTGGATCGTCAGCGAAAGCGGTATCCGTTCGCGCTCGAAAAACACCTGTTTCGAAGGTGCGCGGCTGCAGGGCATGGTCTTGCAAACGCTGGTGGCGGGCCGCACAGTGTTTTCAGCCTAGGGCGATCGCGGCCCATTGCACGTCGATTTGCTGCCAGGAAATGCGGGGGGAAACAATGAGTTACAACGTCATCCTGGCATTGCTGTTCGGCTATCTCCTGGGTTCGATTCCCTTTGGCCTGCTGATCACCCGCGCCGCCGGTCTCGGCGACGTGCGCAAGATCGGCTCCGGCAATATCGGCGCCACCAATGTGCTGCGCACCGGCAATAAGGGCCTGGCCGCCGCGACGCTGGTGCTCGACGCGCTGAAGGGCACGGCGGCGGTGATGATCGCGCGCCATTATGGGCACGACTTCGGACCGTGGGCCGGCCTTGGACTCTGGGCAGGCCTTGGTGCCTTCCTTGGCCATCTGTTTCCCGTCTGGCTTGGTTTCAAGGGCGGCAAGGGCGTGGCGACCTATCTCGGCGTGCTGATCGCGCTCGG
This sequence comes from Mesorhizobium sp. P171375, assembly GCF_057786075.1. Lineage (NCBI taxonomy): Bacteria > Pseudomonadati > Pseudomonadota > Alphaproteobacteria > Hyphomicrobiales > Phyllobacteriaceae > Mesorhizobium > Mesorhizobium sp. P171375. The sequence goes on along the minus strand of NZ_JBYNWF010000001.1, from coordinate 4,530,341 downwards.
CTGGCATGTGGCACTGATCTTCATCGTCGTCTGGTTGGCGATGGCTTTCCTGTTTCGCTACTCCTCGCTGGCGGCGCTGACGGCAGCGGTCGTCGTGCCGATCGCGCTTTATTTCTGGAGCACGCCTGAGGTCGCTGGGCTGTTCGTGGTCATGAGCCTGATCGTCATTGTAAAACACCGCGCCAACATTTCGCGCCTGCTTGCCGGCACCGAGGGTAAGATTGGAGCCAAGGGATGAGCAAGCCTGCCGCCGGGCCGCGCCTCAGCGACCGGCAGCGGCTGAGCTGGCTGCGGCTGATTCGCACGCAAAATGTCGGCCCGGCCTCGTTTCGCGAATTGATCAACCGCTTCGGCTCGGCCGAGACAGCGCTTGAGATGCTGCCCGAGCTGATGATTTCGGGCGGCGCCAGAAAAATCGTCCGCATTCCCTCCATCGCCGAGGCCGAAGCGGAACTGGAGGCGGCCGGCGAGAACGGCGCCCGCTTCGTCGGCATCGGCGAGGCCGACTACCCGCCGATGCTGAAAAACATGGACAATCCGCCGCCGCTGATCGCCATGAAGGGCGAAGCCGCGGTGTTTCGCCTACCGGCCGTTGCCATTGTCGGCGCCCGCAACGCTTCGCTGGCCGGGATCAAGATGGCGCGCATGCTGGCGGCGGATCTTGGCCGCGACGGCTATGCCATTGCCTCGGGCCTGGCGCGCGGCATCGACACGGCGGCACATCAGGGCAGTCTCTCAACAGGCACGATTGGGGTGCTGGCCGGCGGGCTCGACGTCCCCTACCCGCCCGAAAATGCCGGCTTGTGCGACGATATTGCCGAACGTGGCGGTGCCGTTATTTCGGAGATGCCGTTCGGCTGGCAGCCGCGGGCGCAGGATTTTCCGCGCCGCAACCGGCTTGTCGCGGGTGCGGCCCTCGGACTGGTGGTGATTGAGGCGGCGCAACGCTCCGGCTCGCTGATCAGCGCGCGCCTGGCCGGCGAAATGGGCCGGCTGGTCTTTGCCGTGCCGGGTTCACCGCTCGATCCACGCTGCGCTGGCTCGAACGGGCTGCTCAAGGACGGCGCCACCCTGGTCACCGAGGCATCCGATGTTTCCGGCGCGATCGCGCCCTTGGCCGGCACGCGGCCGCCCATGGCGGCGTCCTCGGAAAAGGCGCCCGACTTTTCGGCAACGCCGCCGCCCGGCGAGGACGAGCGCAGCGGCGTGCTCGAAGTGTTGGGGCCGACTCCGGTGGCGGTGGATGAAATCATCCGCCACACCGGCCTCAACGCCGCCCAGGTGTCGATGGTGCTGCTTGAACTCGACCTTGCCGGCCGCATCGAGCGCCACGTCGGCGGCAATGTCTCGCTGGTGTTCGGCGGCTCCTGACGGCTACCGGAACAGATACCGCGACACCTCCGGATTGCCACGGCGCCACATCACATTGTCCAGAAAATAATGATGCACGTTGATGAAGATCAGCACGATGAAGAAGAACAGCGATGATCCCAGGACTTGCCTGTCATAGGGGATCAAAGCCGTCAGCGCGGACGGGATCAGCCAGAAACCGAGATAGCCAAGGGCGGTGCCGCCGACGATAAAGCCGAGGAGCCGAAACCTGTAGAGAGGGCCGAGAAAGGACAGGACCTTCGGCTGCGGATCGCTTTCGGCATCGGAGCTGTCACGCTCGACGTTCGTCTGGTAGCGCCAGACCACGGCGAGATACTGCAGCGAGTGAAGCGCAGGCACGATCAGCAGCCAGAGCGGGTTTATTCTGGCAATCAGGATCCAGAGATAGAGCGACGCGACATAGGCCACCAGGCCGTTATAGGGCAGACCGCCGCCGTTCTTTCGCCAGCGATTGACCAACATCAAAAGCGTGGCCGCCGTCGACGCTACGGCCGCCAGCAGGGCAATGTCGGTAATCCAGGAAGGGGCGGCGAATGTGTAATAGTCCAGCCCGTAATATTTGCCCTGGGTGACCGCGGCGTTGGTCTGCAGCCACGCCAGGATCCATACGGCATAGGAGTTGACCAGCAGCACCTTCTTGTCGCGGTCGTCGAAGAATTTGCGCTTGAGCACCGCATCCACCATCAGCATTCCGTAGCCCTGCTTGACGTAGTGCCAGCCGACAAAAAAGAACATGGCGTTGGTTGCATAGCCGAGCAGCCGCGTGTTCGCCGCCGCAGCGCCATAGGCAAAGAACCCGGCCATGACCAGAGGCACGACAATGCCTGCAAAGATGTAGCGGAGTTGCAGGCTCCGGTCGTAGCCGTCGCCGGACACCTTGCGCGTGAAATTACGATAGAAAAGCTGGTAGGAGTGGGCGAAGTGGGGATAGTTCACGAGATAGGCCACGAAGACCATCGTTGCGGCTACCGGACCCTCATACTCGAGCGGAACGAGAAACAGCACCGGCAGGATGAGAAAAGCGCTGCCGCCCAGCATGAGGAAATCGGCGACCGGGCCGAAGAGATACTTCTGAGGTGTCGCCGCCTTAGGAGCTACGGCATCCGCCGAAAGCTGAAGTGTCATGTGAGAACCCTCCCCTGGGAAGGTCGAGTTTAGCCAGCGGCGAGTGTGGCGACAAGATTGGAAGCTGCGCCCTGGGCCGATGCAGGCGCGAGGTTCGTCTTGTCATTTTGCGAGTGGCATCTGTTAGCGCGATGGGATTCGAACCCATGACCTACTGTTGAAAGTCAGCACCTCAACGCCAAACGAATGCAAGCACTACGACTTCGACGCGGCGAGCGGCAAGGCTATCCCTCGCCAGCCACGGGGCCGATGCCGATGACGAAATCCGGGAGCAAACGCAAGGTTCAAGCGGCTCGCGGCAGACGAGAGGGACGCTGCCGACACATTCAGGCGGGTTGAAGGTGTCCGACCGAACGCTCGCGCATCCTCAACACCAGCAGGCGCGTGGCTGCGAATGGCGCCATGGCGATAAACGCCATCGTGACACCGACGAAAACCGACAAGAGACAAATCCCGCCGGGGACGGAGCAAACTGTTTCCATGAACTACCCCTTTCCACCCTTAACCTGATGGCCTCCTCCGCGCGTCTGTAAGCATGCTCCCGCTTCAAGGGGAATACAAGCATGTGCTAATAGACACGGGCTGGAAGCGGTTTCTTGGGAGGGATCAGTGAGCTTTCTTCGTCCTAGGCCAAAGCCCAAAAAGGCATACCCCAACAGCGACCGTTTCGAGGAGGATGGTCGGCGCATTTACAGCGCTTACGATGCCGCGACAGTGGCGCGCCCTGGGCGCAAAGTGTGGGCGAAGCGTCTTCGGATTGCGGCGATCGTGGTCGCAGTGATCGCCGCGGCGCTGGCGGCCATCGTCTTCAGCGTCTTGCCGCACTAGCCGCGCCCCAATGCGTGACAACGAACCTATTGAACGCCCTGGCAAGGGTTGGACAAGGTCCGGGTGACCACGATACGAAAGGCTGGCGACGCACGGGCGGCGTACGGGTGCCAGGCAACGGCCAACGGCAGCGCGCTCTGGCGGGCCACAGGAAACCAATTCAGAACTCAATCGTTGAACTAGGGTATGGCGCCAATCGGGAGTGCGCATGAACCTTCGTGACAACGCTGTTTCTCCGTTTGAGGAGGAACAACACCAAGCGCGACTCGCAAAGAACGCACGCCTGCGAGAGCTTCGATCTCATGCGTCTTGGCTGGCTTTCGACCCTCATGCCCAGTTTCATGATGAGATAGACCTCTCAGTCATTTTCGAGGAAAGCGCGTTGCGCAACCGCTTGTAGAGCGGGCCAAGTCCCAGGGACTTCAGTCGTAATTGAGTCATCACTAATATGCCTATAACTTAGGCAGTGCGGGGGACCCCCGAAATCCAAGCCCGCAATGGCCGGTGCGCCTCGCTTGCCCAAGCAACCCCCCGCACCGGCCATTTCTACTTTCTGGGGACCTATGCTGAGTAGGTATCGCATCGAGGCGATGGAAGGAGGTGCGGCTGAGTAGCGCCGAAAATGATTTAGATTAACGTCACATGTCGATTGGCTAAAATGCGGAACGTCCAATCGACGCTTCCGGAACCAAAAGGATAACGTCAGACCTTAGTCCAACAGCAGAAGCCCGCACTGAGTGTTCAGCAACGGGCTATGTTCCCGCAAGGAACCGACCCTTGTATTAAATTGAAAATTCGGCAGATCGCCAGATCTGCCGATTATCGAGGGAGGATGTCATATGCCAACGTTCATAGTCACAGGGTCCTATTCAGCCACGGCAGCGAGTGGAATGATTGACAATCCGTCGAACCGAGAAAAGGCGGCCCGTGCCATCTTTGAAGCAGCGGGCGGGAAACTGCATTCTTTCTACGTCACGACGGGTGAAACTGACTGGATGGCAATCACGGAATTCGGCGACGGTGCTGACCTGATCCCCGCACTTCTCGTCGTCGGCGCATCGGGAGCAGTATCGAATGTCAAAACCGTGCGAGCATACACGGGCGCAGAGTTCAAGGCGGCCCAAGAGAAGGCCGGAAAAATCGCTTCTTCCTACAAATCCCCGGCAAAATAAGCAGACCACACTGGTTCGCCATCACGGGCCGGCAAGGCCTGTAATTTATCACGCTGTTAAATCTGGCCCGCTGCTTCGGTGGCGGGCTTTTTTAAGGCTTGAAGGGGTAGCTCATACCCACACTGACGGCCACTTAAACGCCACCGCTCGCTTGATCGGCCATGGGCTCCTGCTTTGCTCGCGATATCCAACAGCGCGAGCATTGTGGCGTCTCGTCAATGATGGACTGATATCCATGTACACGGGCACCGGCAGAGGCACTGCTGTCCAGATCTGATTTCAGTTTTGCCCGAGTTTCATCGCGTGAAGGGCGAGCTTGCGCCGTAGTTTTCCGGCCTTCCGTTCCTCTGCGAAAGCCACTGTGCGGCCACAGATTTGCGTGTATCTACATTTTGTTGGTGAGCGCGATGGGATTCGAACCCATGACCTACTGATTAAAAGTCAGTTGCTCTACCGGCTGAGCTACGCGCTCCCGCGGGCTCTAAAGGCCGCCCTCGAAATTGCGCGGAACATAGGGAGAGTGCCGCGACCGGTCAACCGGAAAAAGATGGCCTTTCACCGAGGTTTCCGCCATCGCCTGACGCCCTGCAAATTGCCTTGGCAGGACGCCCGGTGAGCCACTCCCGCAACGAGGTCGCCGCTTCAAAATCTGCAGGCGTGTGAGATGGGTCTTTTCTTCTCCGGTTCATTGGAGAAACATTACAAATCAGCAACTTAATGTTTTGGCTGGAACCATCGCACCGTCGAGCCGTTCACTCCCCACAAGGGACGTCAACCACCCTTTCAGGAGAAGATCATGAACAAGATCGCAACGGGTCTGCTGGCGACCACGCTATCAGTTTCATTCGCGGCCGCGGCGATCCTGCCGGCTGACGCCGCGCAGATGTTCGTCCCGCAGGCAACGACGACGTCGTCCGATATCGTGAAGGTCGGCGAGTCTCATCCTAAGCGGTATGAACAGTGGCGTCTTGGCAAGCGCCATTTCAACGGCAACCGCAATTTTGCCCGCAACAATGATAGCGGGGCCTATTGGAACGGCCATCGCGGCTATCGCGACTACCACCGCGGCTACCGTCGTCATGGCGACTATTGGTTTCCGCTGGCTGCCTTCGCCGCTGGCGCCTTGATCACCGGCGCGATCGTCAACGGCGAGAACAATCGCGTCTACGAAGGCAATGCCCATGTGCAGTGGTGCTACGACCACTATCGCAGCTACCGCGCCTCGGACAACACCTTCCAGCCGAACTATGGCGGCAGACAGCAGTGCAATTCGCTGTACTGATCCAAGAATGAGTAGCTGACGAGTATGAGTAAAAACCCGCGCCGAGATGGCGCGGGTTTTCTGTATGGCTTGTCACAAGCCGGCGGTTCAGCTCAACTCGCCCAACCAATGCTCTTCAAGACCAAATAGAGGCCACCGCCTTCTCCGCGTGGAGACCGATAAACTCCGAGAGCGTCGCAAATTCGAACCATGGTCGCGGACAATTCCCAACCGAGCACTTCCAGATCGTCTTGCGTATCCGTCACATAGGCCTGCGCCAGTTCGTCAATGCCGTTCTTCTCTCCGAACGATCGAACCAGCTTTGCGTCGACAAGCAGTTCGCTAGGCAGGTTCGAGTTCGACCAGGCCCAAAGCCAGTTGCTGGCCCTCGCGCTCGTGCTACCTGCAATCTGGATTTCGGCGACAACTCTGACGACGTTCTGGTCTGAAAAGAGAAGCTTTCCGGATGTCAGATCGTAGTCGTAGCGAGACCAGTTACCCAGGTTGAAGTCGCCCTCGAGTCGCTTGTTCTTCGCGTTCAGCTTGTCGACAGCCTCCTCGCGCCAAGCAGGATACCAATCTGGACTTCTCATGCCCCCTCGCTCAGCAAAACCTAATCAGTTCGCGGCTCGCCGATCTATTGCGCGCTTAGCGTCCGGCGCACCGCATCGCGCCAGCCCGCCAGTTTTGCCGAACGCGCACTGGCATCCATGTCCGGCTTGAACCGACGCTCGAGCGCCCAGCTCCTGGCAAAGTCCTTCGCTTTTGGCCACACACCCGCCTTGGAGCCGGCGAGCCATGCAGCACCCAGCGCCGTCGTCTCCAAGATGGTCGGGCGATCAACCGGCGCATCGAGGATGTCGGCCAGCCGCTGCATGGTCCAGTCGGAGGCCACCATGCCGCCATCGACGCGAAGCACGGTTTTCGCCGAAGCGCCCTTCCAGTCCTTGCGCATCGCATCGAGCAGGTCGCGCGTCTGGTAGGCGACAGATTCGAGAGCGGCGCGGGCAAACTCCGCCGGGCCTGAATTGCGGGTCAGCCCGAAGATCGCGCCACGCGCCTCGGCGTCCCAATGCGGCGCGCCCAACCCAACGAAAGCCGGCACCAGATAGACATTCTGCGTGGGATCCGCCTCGGCAGCCAGCACGCCGCTGTGCTCGGCCTTGCCGATTACCTTGATGCCGTCGCGCAGCCATTGCACGGCAGCACCGGCGATGAAGATCGAGCCTTCCAGCGCATAGGTGGTCTTGCCGTTCAGCCGGTAAGCGATGGTGGTCAACAGCCGGTTCTTCGAGCGCACCAGATCGGCGCCGGTGTTGAGCAGAGCGAAACAGCCGGTGCCGTAAGTCGATTTCATCATGCCCGGCTCGAAACAGGCCTGGCCGATGGTCGCAGCGTGTTGGTCACCCGCCACGCCGAGGATCTTTATCCCGGCGCCAAACAGGCTTTTCTCCGTCACGCCGTAGTCGTCGGCGCAATCCTTGACCTGCGGCAGCATCGCGACCGGGATGCGCAGGATGGAGAGCAGCTCGTCGTCCCAGACATTTTTCTCGATGTTGTAGACCAGCGTGCGCGAGGCGTTGGTGGCGTCGGTTGCGTGAACCTTGCCGCCGGTCAGCCGCCAGATCAAAAAACTGTCGATGGTGCCGGCGAGCAATTCGCCCTTTTCGGCGCGTTTTCTAGCGCCCTTCACCTTGTCCAGCATCCAGGCGATCTTGGTGCCGGAGAAATAGGGATCGAGCAGCAGACCGGTTTTTTTGGTGAAAGTCTTTTCCAGCCCCTGCTTCTTCAGCTTCTGGCAGAGCGGCGCGGTGCGCCTGTCCTGCCAGACGATGGCATTGTGGATCGGCTTGCCGGTCGCCTTGTCCCAGATGACGACGGTTTCGCGCTGGTTGGTGATGCCGATCGCCGCCACATCGGACGCCTCGCGGGCGGCGGCCTTCAGCGCGCCTTTGACCGTGGCGACGACGGTTGCCCAGATGTCCTCCGGGTCGTGCTCGACCCAGCCGGAGGCCGGGTAATGCTGGGTGAATTCCTGCTGCTTGCTGCCGGCAACCTTCATCTCACCGTCGAACAGGATCGCCCTGGTCGATGTCGTGCCCTGGTCGATCGCAAGGATGTATCCGGTCATTAGTCCTCCCGGTAAGCTCGCTTATACAAACAGGGGAGACGGCACGATGCCGCCTCCCCGTTCACTATGATCCTGGCGCGTACGCCAAGATTACTTCTGCCAGCTCTTCACCAGTTCGTCGTAGTTGATGGTGATCGGCTTTTCTTTCTCGTTCTCGATCTTCAGCTGAGGCGCGAGATTGCCCTTCTTGACCGCGTCGGCGTTCCAGTAGGCGAGGTCATGCTCTTCGGCCATCTTCGGGCCGATATCGCCCTGGATGCCTGCCTTCTCCAGGCGTTCCATGACCTTTTCCTGCTCGGCGCAAAGCGAGTCCATGGCTTCCTGCGCCGTCTTGGCGCCGGACGAGGCATCACCGATCGCCTGCCACCAAAGCTGTGCCAGCTTCGGATAGTCAGGCACGTTGGTGCCGGTCGGCGACCACTGGACGCGGGCCGGCGAGCGGTAGAACTCGATCAGGCCGCCGAGCTTCGGGGCACGTTCCGTGAAGCTCTTGTCCTGGATCGTCGACTCTCGGATGAGCGTCAAGCCGACATGGCTCTTCTTCACGTCGACCGTCTTCGACACGACGAACTGCGCGTAGAGCCAGGCGGCCTTGGCGCGATCGTCAGGTGTCGACTTGAGCAGGGTCCAGGAACCGACGTCCTGGTAGCCAAGCTTCATGCCATCCTTCCAGTACACGCCATGCGGCGACGGAGCAAAGCGCCATTTCGGGGTGCCGTCCGCGTTCACGACCGGCAGCCCTTCCTTGACGAAGGAGGCGGTGAAGGCCGTGTAGGTGAACATCTGCTGCGCGACCGTGCCCTGCGACGGGACGGGGCCGGATTCGCCGAACGTCATGCCCTGGGCTTCCGGCGGCGCATAGGCTTTCAGCCAATCCAGGTACTTCTGGATCGAATACACGGAAGCCGGGCCGTTGGTGTCGCCGCCGCGCGCGACGCACGAACCGACGGGCTGCGACTTCTCGTTGACCTTGATGCCCCATTCGTCGACCGGAAGACCGTTCGGCAGGCCCTTGTCGCCATTACCGGCCATGGAGAGCCAGGCATCGGTGAACCGCCAGCCGAGCGACGGGTCCTTCTTGCCGTAGTCCATGTGGCCATAGACCTTCTTGCCGTCGATCTCGCGGCCGGTGAAGAATTCGGCGATGTCCTCATAGGCCGACCAGTTGACGGGAACGCCGAGGTCGTAGCCGTATTTTGCCTTGAAATCGGCCTTGTTCTTCTCGTCATTGAACCAGTCGTAGCGGAACCAGTATAGGTTCGCGAACTGCTGGTCGGGCAGCTGGTAGAGGTCGCCGTCCGGAGCGGTCGTGAACTTGGTGCCGATGAAGTCGGCGAGATCGAGGTTCGGATTGGTGACATCCTTGCCCTCATTCGCCATCCACTTGGTCAGGCTGCGTGCCTGCTGGTAGCGCCAGTGGGTGCCGATCAGGTCGGAGTCGTTGACGTAGGCGTCGTAGATATTCTCACCCGACTGCATCTGCGTCTGCAGCTTTTCGACGACGTCGCCTTCGCCGATCAGGTCATGAGTGATCTTGATGCCGGTGATCGCGGTGAAGGCGGGCGCCAAAACCTTGGACTCATAGCTATGCGTATCGATGGTCTCGGAGACCACCTTGATGTCCATGCCGGCGAAAGGCTTCGCGGCATCGATGAACCATTGCATTTCGGCTTCCTGGGCGCCGCGATCCAGCGTCGACAAGTCCTTGATTTCGGTATCGAGGAAGGTTTTGGCTTCGTCCATTCCGGCATAGGCCTGGCCTGCTCCCCAGAGCAGGACAAGCGCAGTCGTTGATGTTAAAAATTGCCTTCGCATTTCGTTTCCTCCACTTTCAGGTTCAAGTGCGATCTGGAGCGGTCGCCGGCACGCGGCCGCTCCAACAGTTTCCCCCTCTATACGTAGCGGAACACGCCAATGGCGTAGACTACGGAGAGAGCGAGAGCCCACCACAGGTTGGGTCCGACAAGACCCAGCCAAGCGAGATGGATAAAGGCGCTGCCGAGCAGCGAAACAAAGAGGCGGTCGCCGCGCGTCGTCTCGAAGCGCAGCACGCCGATACGCGGATTGCCGCCAGGCGAGACAAACTCCCAGAACGCCATGCCGCACAGCAGAATAAGGATCGTGATGAAAAACAGTGCCGTCGGCAGCGTCCATGCCATCCAGGTGAGGTTCATGGTCATACCCTCCCCAGGGCAAAGCCCTTGGCGATATAGTTGCGGACGAACCAGATCACGAGTGCGCCTGGCAGGATGGTGAGCACGCCAGCGGCGGCGAGCACCCCCCAGTCGAGCCCGGATGCCGAGACCGTGCGCGTCATGATCGCCGCGATCGGCTTGGCGGCGGTCGTGGTCAAAGTGCGGGCAATCAGCAGTTCGACCCATGAGAACATAAAGCAGAAGAAGCAGGCCACGCCGACGCCACTGGCGATCAGGGGCATGAATATCTTCAGGAAGAAGCGCGGGAATGAATAGCCGTCAATATAGGCCGTCTCGTCAATCTCCTTCGGCACGCCGGACATGAAACCTTCGAGAATCCAGACCGCCAGCGGCACGTTGAACAGACAGTGCGCCAGCGCCACCGCGATGTGCGTGTCGATCAGGCCGAAGGCCGAATAGAGCTGGAAGAACGGTAGCGCGAACACCGCCGGCGGCGCCATGCGGTTGGTCAGCAGCCAGAAGAACAGATGCTTGTCGCCGAGGAAGCGGTAGCGCGAGAATGCGTAGGCCGCAGGCAGCGCCACCGAAACCGAGATCACCATATTCATCACGACATAGATGATCGAATTGATGTAGCCCTTGTACCAGGACGGGTCGGTGAAGATCACCATGTAGTTGGCGATGGTCGGGTTCCTCGGCCACAGCGAAAAGGCGCCCAGGATCTCCTGATTGGTCTTGAAGCTCATATTGACCAGCCAGTAAATCGGCAGCATCAGAACGATGATGTAGATCGTCGGCACCAGCCACCAGAACCTGGATTCTTCGCCGCGCCGGCGCATCAGCCGCGCAATCTGGTCCTGCGACAGCGTGCTGGCGAGCCCGTCCGAAACCGCCGCCTCGTTCACCCGGTTCTGCCTCGTCGTTCTTTCGTTGGCGCCGCTCATCTCAGCGCTCCGCATCGACATTGGTCATGACGGTGTAGAACACCCACGACAGCAACAGGATGATGAGGAAGTAGATGATCGACATGGCGGCCGCCGGCCCGAGGTCGAACTGGCCGATGGCGATCTTGACCAGATCTATCGACAGGAATGTCGTCGAATTGCCGGGGCCGCCGCCGGTGACGACGAAGGGCTCGGTGTAGATCATGAAGCTATCCATGAAGCGCAGCAGCACGGCGATCAAAAGCACGCGGTTCATCTTCGGCAACTGGATGTAGCGGAAGATCGCCCAGCGCGAGGCGCCATCGATCTTGGCGGCTTGATAATAAGCATCCGGTATGGAGACGAGGCCGGCGTAGCAGAGCAGAACGACGAGGCTCGTCCAGTGCCATACGTCCATCAGGATGACCGTCACCCAGGCGTCGGTCGGGTCGTTGACGTAATTGTAGTCGAAGCCGAGCGCCGACAACGTGTAGCCGAGCAGGCCGATGTCGATGCGGCCGAATACCTGCCAAATCGTGCCGACGACGTTCCACGGGATCAAGAGCGGCAGCGCCATCAGCACCAGGCAGACCGGCACGCCCCAGCCCTTCTTGGGCATGTTGAGTGCGATGAAGATGCCGAGTGGCACTTCGATGGCGAGGATGATGAAGGAGAAGATCAGGTTGCGGACCATCGAGAGCCAGAAACGTTCCGACTCCAGGATTTCGGTGAACCAGTCCGAGCCGTTCCAAAAGAAAACGTTGTTTCCGAACGTGTCCTGAACCGAATAGTTGACCACCGTCATCAGCGGGATCACCGCCGAGAACGCCACCAGCAGGAGCACCGGCAGCACCATGAACCAGGCCTTGTTGTTCCAGGTCTTTTCCATTCTATGCCCCCATCTCGACGCGCCAGGAATCGGCATAGATGTTGATGCCTGCCGGGTCGAAGCGCACCTTCGGCTCGGCCGGCACGCTCTCGTCTTCACCGATGACGGCCGCGATCTCGCGGCCTTCGAGGCTGGCGCGCACCACCTTGTGGCGGCCGAGATCCTCGACCTTGCTGATTTTCACCGCCATGCCGTCGCGGCCTAGCCTGACATATTCGGGGCGGATGCCGAGTTCGATGGCGCCGGTGTTCCCAGCAGCAGTCTTGGGCGCGCCGGGCAGGTCGATGCGCTGGCTGCCGATGGTCGCGGTCTTGCCCTCGATCACCACCGGCATGACGTTCATGCCGGGCGAGCCGATGAAATAGCCGACAAAGGTGTGGCGCGGCCGCTCGAACAGTTCGGCCGGCGTGCCGATCTGGACGATGCCGCCGTCGTACATGACGACGACCTGGTCGGCGAAGGTCAGCGCCTCGGTCTGGTCGTGGGTGACATAGACCATGGTGTAGCCGAAGCGGCGGTGCAGCTGCTTCAACTGCGAGCGCAGCACCCACTTCATATGCGGGTCGATGACGGTCAGCGGCTCGTCGAACAGGATGGCGTTGACGTCGGAGCGCACCAGGCCGCGGCCGAGCGAAATCTTCTGCTTCTGGTCGGCGGTCAGGCCCCTCGCCTTCTTCTTCGCCCATGACGCCAGATCGATCATCTCCAGCGTCTCGCGCACCTTTCGGTCGACATCGGCCTCCGGCACGCCGCGGTTGCGCAGCGGGAAGGCCAGATTGTCGTAGACGGTCATGGTGTCGTAGATGACCGGGAACTGGAACACCTGCGCAATGTTGCGCTCCTGCGTCGACAAATTGGTGACGTCCTTGCCGTTGAACAGCAACTCGCCGTGCGAAGGGTGCAAAAGCCCCGAAATGATGTTGAGCAGCGTGGTCTTGCCGCAGCCGGACGGCCCGAGCAGCGCATAGGCACCGCCATCCTCGAAAGTGTGGTGCACTTCCCTCAGAGCGAAATCGGCATCCTTCTGCGGGTTGGGCAGGTAGGAGTGCCGGACATGGTTGACGTCGATGCGCGCCATCGCTTCCCCCTCAAGCCGCCAGCTTCGATGCGGCGACGGCGCTGCCGTTGCTGTCGAAGACCATGATGTGGCGCGGATCGATGAACACCTCGATCTCTGCGTCGGGCTCGAAATCGCGGATGCCATGGGTCAGCATGACCCAGCGCGCGTCGGCGAAATCGAGATGGATGAAGCTTTCCGAACCGGTGATCTCGGTGATCGTCACCTTGGCGCGGACCGGCACGGCGGCGGCGTTGGGCCGCTCGAGCGAGAGATGATGCGGCTGGAAGCCGATCGTATAATTGGCGTCGGCAATGCCGGAAAGCTCGGCCGGCACCGGCAGCTTGACGCCGCCCTCGAGCAGGAAATCCGGGCCCTTCTTGGCCAGCACGATGGTGTTGAGCGGCGGATCGGCAAAGGTCCTTGCCGTCACCAGGTCGATCGGCTTGCGGAAGACGTCGATGGTCGGGCCGAACTGGGTGATGCGCCCTTCCGAAAGCGTTGCCGTGTTGCCGCCGAGCAGCAGCGCCTCGTGCGGCTCGGTCGTGGCGTAGACGAAAATGGTGCCGGCGGCGGCGAAGATCTTCGGCAGCTCGGCGCGCAACTCCTCGCGCAGCTTGTAATCGAGATTGGCGAGCGGCTCGTCGAGCAGCACCAGGCTGGCATTCTTGACGATGGCCCGGGCGAGCGCGGTGCGCTGCTGCTGGCCGCCCGACAAGCTGAGCGGTGTGCGGTCGAGATAGGGCGTCAGCTTCAGGAGCGCTGCCGCGTTGCGGACTTCCTTGTCGATCTTGGCCTGATCGGTGCCGGCGACACGCAGAGGCGAGGCGATGTTTTCATACACCGTCATCGCGGGGTAATTGATGAACTGCTGGTAGACCATGGCGATCTTGCGCTGCTGCACCGGCATGCCGGTAACATTCTGGCCGTCGAACCAGACCGAACCGGAGGTCGGTACGTCGAGCCCGGCCATCAGCCGCATCAGGCTGGTCTTGCCGGACAGCGTCGGCCCGAGCAGGACGTTGAGCGAGCCATGCTGAAGTGTCAGCGAGACGTCGCGGATGTGCTCAGCCGCACCGACCGTCTTCGTCACGTTTCTCAGTTCCAGCATGATGCCTCCTCCCAGGCTTTGTGCATCAATCGCCTTCCCTATTCCGCTGCAACGACATGGCGCTGGCTGATGCCGCGCATGAATTCGTCGAGGGCCGAGACCTGGTCGCGGCTGAAATGCAGGCCGCGCTTGGTGCGACGCCACAATACATCTTCGGCGGTCAGCGCCCATTCGTTTTCGCAGAGGTAGCGCACCTCGGCCTCATAAAGATCGGCGCCGAAATTGCGGCCGAGATCGGCATTCGACTTGGCAAGGCCGAGCAGCACTTGCGCGCGCGTGCCGTAAAGCCTGGTCAGCCGGCGCGCCAGGCGCTGGTCGAGGAAGGGATAGGCGCTCTTGAGCTTCGCCACCTGCGCGTCGAAACCGGTGGCCGGGAAATCGCCGCCCGGCAAGGACGCGTTCGCCGTCCATGGCTTCCCGCGTTTGCCGAGAAATCCCTCGATCTTTTCCAGCATCGATTCCGACAGCCGGCGATAGGTGGTGATCTTGCCGCCAAAGGCGTTGACGATCGGCGCCTTGCCCTCGCCGCCATCGGCCTTCAGCACGTAGTCGCGGGTCGCTTCCTGCGCCTTCGAGGCGCCGTCGTCGTAGAGCGGACGCACCGCCGAATAGGTCCAGACAATGTCGGCGCGCGTCACGGGCTGGGCAAAATATTCGCTCGCCGCCGCGCAGAGATAGTCGATCTCGGTGTCGCTGATCTTCACGTCATGCGGATCGCCGGGATAATCGCGATCGGTGGTGCCGATCAGCGTGAACTCTTCCTCATAGGGAATGGCGAAGATGATGCGCCCGTCCTTGTTCTGGAAGAAGTACGCGCGCGGATCGTCGAACTTCTTCTTGATGACGATATGGCTGCCCTGCACCAGGCGGACATTGTGCACGTCGTTCTGGCCGACAGTTGCCGACAGGACGTGGTCGACCCACGGACCGGCGGCATTGACCAGCAGCCGGGCCTTGACCTCTTCGGCCTTTCCGGTCGCGACGTCTTCCAGCCGGATTGCCCAGATATCGCCTTCGCGCCGCGCCGCAACGACTTTCGTGCGGGTGCGGATGGTGGCGCCGCGGTCGGCGGCATCACGCGCGTTCAACGCCACCAGGCGGGCATCGTTGACCCAGCCATCCGAATATTCGAAGGCCTTGTGAAACAGCGGCTTCAGCGGCTTGCCGGCCGGGTCCTTGGCCATGTCGAGTGTGCGGGTCGCCGGCAGCAATTTGCGGCCGCCAATATGATCATAGAGGAAAAGGCCGAGCCGGATCAGCCAGGCCGGACGCAGGCCCTTGGCATAGGGCAGCACGAACCGCATCGGCCAGATGATGTGCGGTGCGTTCTTCCACAGAATCTCGCGCTCCATCAGCGCCTCGCGCACCAAGCGGAACTCATAGAATTCGAGGTAGCGCAAGCCGCCATGGATCAGCTTGGTCGAACCGGAGGAGGTCCCGCTGGCGAGATCGTTCATCTCGGCGAGAAACACCGAGAAGCCGCGGCCAACCGCATCGCGGGCAATGCCGCAGCCGTTGATACCGCCGCCAATGACAAAGATGTCATGGATCGGAGATGCGTCCAAGAATTCCTCCACCGATTTCGCATTGCAGCATTTTTGGTGTTTTGCGAAACCGTGGCGGAATTATTTCGAAATGATAACGAATGTCAAACGAAATATCACGGCCACGTGAGAAGCCTGTGATGGGGGCCCCGAAAGCCGCTAGCCGAGCGACGTTTCGATCAATTGAACCTCCGCTTCCTCGCAGATCTTGCGCACCGAAGGGATGTCGCAACGGTCGGTGATGAAGGTGTTGACCTGCGACAGATGGCCGATGCGAACCGGTGCGGTGCGTTCGAACTTGGTCTGGTCGGACACCAGGATGACATGCCTGGCATTGGCGATGATGGCTTGCGCCACTTTCACTTCGCGAAAGTCGAAATCGAGCAACGCGCCGTCATGGTCGATCGCCGAGGCGCCGATGACCGCATAATCGACCTTGAACTGCCTGATGAAATCGACCGCCGCCTCGCCGACCACACCGCCATCGGAGCCGCGCACGACGCCGCCGGCGATCACCACCTCTATCGAAGGATAGATGCGCATCCTGTTGGCAACATTGATGTTATTGGTGATGACCATGAGCCCGGTGTGATCGAGCAGCGCCTTGCTGACCGACTCGGTCGTGGTGCCGATATTGATGAACAACGAGGCGTTGTCGGGGATGAGCCTGGCCGCCGCGCGGCCGATCGCCTCCTTCTCGTCGGCGGCGATCTTGCGGCGCGCCTCGTACTCCATGTTCTCGATGCCGGACGGGAACAACGCCCCGCCATGGATGCGCGACAGCAGCCGCTGGTCGCAGAGATCGTTGAGGTCCTTGCGGATGGTCTGCGGCGTCACGTTGAAATGCGTGGCCAGATCGTCGACCAGCACGCGACCATGGTCTTTGGCCATCTGGATGATTTCGGCATGACGCGGCGATAAATACACTGAGAACCTCCCGTTTTCGTTTTTCTTGTTTGTAGCTCAAAACGAAAGCAATGAAAAGGGAGAAGCCGGCTAATGAAATATCGATGATTGCAAAGGCGAACCAGGCATATACAGCTCAGACCCGCTCCGCCACCTTGCGGGCGACGGAAGCGACTTTGCCCGGCGAGCGGATCATCAGGAATTTGCCGGACCAGCTTCCCAGGATGCGCCAGGTGCCCACGATCTCGGTGGCATCGCCGTTCAGAATGCCGCTGTAGTCGATCGGATCCACGTTCGATCCTGCATTGTCATATGTTTTGATGAAGGAGACGGCGTTGCCGTCGCGCTGCCCCTGCAGGGTTGCATATCTCACTGTGCCGGTCGCCGGGCCGGCCGGTTCGTGGGTCGCCCCCGTCAAGCTGGTAGCGGTCTCGATCAGCGTCGCGACAAACGAGACCGGCGCCAGCTCGCGCGGATAGAAATAGCGCCCGTTCCAGACGCCCGTCAGATTCTGGCTCGTCTCTTCGCCCTGCCCGGCCATGCCCTTGCTCGCAATTCCTTGCTGGCTACTCTGGGGCGGGAAACCGCCCGGACAATCCCTGTCAATCACTCAGGGATCTTGCACAGTCGCAAATGACGGTGAAGGCGGTATCGACGTCTTCTGCAGTCGTCTCGAACTGTCCGACCTGGAAACGAATGGCGACGCGTCCATCGACCCGCGTCTGCGTCAGATAAAGGCGGCCGTCGTCGTTGATGGCATTGACCAGGCGCAGATTGTGGTCATCGGCATCGCCGGTGGCCTTGTGACGGAATGAAAACAGCGACAGCATCGGCTCGGTGACGATCTCGAAATCCGGCTCGCCCTTGAGCCGCGCGGCAAGCCCTTCGCTCCAGGCGACATGGTTGCGGATCATGCTGCGCAGCGCCTCCAGGCCGTGCGCGCGCAGCAGGAACCACAATTTCAGCGCCCGAAAACGCCTGCCGAGCGGCACCGACCATTCGGAATAATTGATGATGCCGTCGCGGCCGTGCGTCTTCAGGAACTCGGGCTTGATCGCCAAAGTGCGGACCAGATCCTCGGGCTGGCGGATGAACTGCATCGAGCAGTCAAATTGCGCGCCAAGCCACTTATGCGGGTTGAAGACGATGGAATCGGCGAGCTCTGCGCCGGCCCAGAAATGGCGGAATTCCGGGCAGATCATTGCCGATCCGGCCCAGGCGGCATCGACATGCAGATAGAGCCCGTGGCGCCTGGCCACTGCGGCGACGGCGGCGACATCGTCGGTGCCGCCGGTGCTGGTGCCGCCTACGCTGGCGATGATGCCGGCGGGCAGCATGCCGGCCTCACGGTCGGCGGCGATCGCCGCCTCGAGTGCAACCGTATCCATGGCGCGAAAGCGCCCGGTGACCGGAATGCGGACCAGATTGTCCTCGCCGATGCCCGACACCCAGATCGCGCGGTCGATCGAGGTGTGGACCTGATCGGAGGAATAGATGCGCGGCCGCCTCTGCCCAGCCAAGCCCTGCTTGTTGCCCTGCCAATCGAGCGCGCGTTCGCGCATGGTCAGCACGGCGGCCAGCGTCGCCGACGAGGCCGAATCCTGGATGACGCCGGAAAATCCTTCGGGCAGGCCGAGCGCCTGGCGCAACCAGTCGACAATACGCGTTTCGAGTTCGGTCGCGGCCGGCGAGGTCTGCCACAGCATGCATTGCGCGGCCATCGCCGAGACCAGATATTCGGCCACCACCGAGACCGGTGCGGCATTGGCCGGGAAATAGGCGAAGAAACGCGGATGCTGCCAGTGCGTCATCCCCGGCACGATCTTCTCTTCGAAATCGGCGAAAATCCGTTCCATCGGCTCAGCAGCTTCCGGTGGCGACGCCTCGATGCTGCGAAAGATGTCGCCGGGTTCGACCAGTGGTCGCACCGGCCTTTCGCGCAGCGAGGAGCGGTATTCGACTCCCCAATCGGCGGCGCGCCTCGACCATTGCCGGAAATCATCACTGTTCATTCTGGTCTCCAGACCTGGGCCAAGCAGCGTCGATCGCCGCGGCAAGCGCCACTCAACAGCGCCAGCAAGGCAATCTAACCCGGGAAATCAGGCAGGCTGGCAAAGGCCGTTTTCAGCGCGTTCGACCAGCCGTCCGAGATGGTGCGATAATACTGGTCGTCCTGGCTTATCCGCTTCTTCAGCCCGACCTTGAAAGCATCCTTCTCGAGGAACAGCAGGTCGAGCGGCAGGCCGACGGACAGGTTCGACTTCAGCGTCGAATCGAAGGAGACCAGAAGCAACTTCACGGTTTCGGCCAGGCTCATCGTCCTTTCATAGGCGCGGATGATGATCGGCTTGCCGTATTTGGTCTCGCCGATCTGGAAGAACGGCGTGTCGTCGGTCAATTCGATGAAATTGCCCTCGGGGTAGATCATGAACAGGCGCGGCGCGCTGCCCTTGATCTGGCCGCCGAGGATGAAGGAGGCGTTGAAATAGGAATCCGCCTTTTCGCCGGCCGGTGACGACTGGGCGATGACTTCCTTGACGGTGTCGCCGACCAGCCGCACCGTCTGGTACATGGACGGGGTTTCGAGCAGCGTCGCATGGCGTTCGCCGATCGCCTTGTTGCGCTCGTCGAGCAGGCTGATGACAGCCTGCGTCGTGGCCAGATTACCGGCCGACATCAGCACGATGACGCGCTCGCCCGGCTCTTCCCAGACATGCATCTTCTTGAAGGTCGAGATCGAATCCATGCCGGCATTGGTGCGCGTGTCCGACATGAACACGAGCCCACGATCGATCTTGAGGCCGACGCAATAAGTCATGGAATCTCTTCAGGCAGCAATCTTGCCGAGAACTACTGCTCTACCGTGACGGTGACCGCAAGCTGTTCCTCCGCCTGTCCCAGTCGAATTCCCGACACCGGCGAGGCATCGCGATAATCGCGGCCGGTGGCCACCCTGACATAGCGCTCATCGGGAGAAATGCCATTGGCGGCGTCGAAGGCGACCCAGCCGAGACCCTGGACATGGACTTCGGCCCAGGCATGGCTTGCCGCCTGTTCGATGGCCGCGTCCATCATCAGATAGCCGCTGACATAACGGGCCGGAAAGCCCATGGCGCGGGCCGCGGCGACAAAGATATGGCTGTGGTCCTGGCAGACGCCGGTCTTCAGCGCCAACGCTTCTTCGGCAGGCGTCGTCACGCTGGTGGTGCCTGGCGTATAGGCGACGCGCTCGACGATTAGCGCCATCAAGCGATGCAGCCTCTCTATGTCGGTGCCTTTGCCCACCGCCGCGGCAAGCTCGCGGATGCCGTCGCCAGGGATGGTCAAAGCGGTCTCCTGGCTGAACAGCCAGAGCGGCGCAAAGCCGTGATGCGGACCCGAGACGCCTGCTGTGTCGCGCGTGACAACCTCGCCGGAGGCCTCGACAGTGATGAAGTCGCGCTCGCCCTCGACGCTCAACAGCCTGTTATCGTTGCCGAAATGGTCGCTGAAACGCACTTCCTCGCGCGCACCCTCGATCTTCAGCGCCCAGGAAAGCACGGTCTGCGTCGGGCCGCTGACCGGCAAAAGCCGCAGCCGCTGCAGCAGATAATGCACTGGCGCATCGTAGCGGTACTCGGTCCGGTGGGTGATCTTGAGCCGCATATCAGTTGAACCGGTAATCTTGTGCGATCTCGTCGCCGAGCTTGGTGTTGTCCTGGATGAACCTGGCCAGGAATTCGTGCAGGCCGGCGTCGAATATGTCCTTGATCGACCCTGCCCGCAGCATTGCTTGTGTCCTGTCGACAGTGGCGTGGCAGGCATGGCGTTCGCCATAATCGTCGCCGAGGAATTTCAGGTGCTCGGCCAGGAAACGATAGCAGAAGGTCAGCGAGCGCGGCATGCGGACATTGAGGATCAGATAGTCGGCGATGTTGGTCGGCTTGTAGTCGGCCTCGTAGACCCAGCGATAGGAGCGATGCGCCGACACCGAGCGCAGGATCGATTCCCACTGGTAATTGTCGAGGCTCGAGCCGACCCAGGAGATCGACGGCAGCAGCACATAATATTTCACGTCGAGGATGCGCGCCGTGTTGTCGGCGCGCTCGACATAGGTGCCGAGCTGCGAGAAATCGAAGATCTCGTTGCGCAGCATGGTGCCGTAGAACGAACCGCGGATCAGCGCCGTCTCGCGCTTGATGGCATCGAGCACGCTGGGCAGGTCGCGCTCGTCGATGGGTTTGGCCAGCATGCGCTTCAGCGCCATCCAGGCCTCGTTGATGCTCTCCCAGGTTTCGCGCGTCAGCGCGGTACGCACCATGCGGGCATTGTTGCGGGCGGTCTCGATCGCCGACATCGTGCTCGACGGGTTCGACGTGTCGCGCAGCAGGAAGTCGGCAACGTTGGCGGCGGTGTAGTCCTGGTATTTCTGTGTAAAGGTGACGTCGGAGCCGGCGCTGAGCAGCACCGAATTCCACTCTTCCGAGGCGCTCTGGGTACGGGTCAGCGCCATGCGCAGGCCTGCATCGACCAGGCGTGCCATGTTTTCCGCCCGCTCGATATAGCGGTTCATCCAGTAGAGCCCGTTGGCGGTGCGGCCTAAAAGCATCAAAAATCCTTCAGGTGAAAATCAGTCATCGAGCACCCAGGTGTCTTTGGTGCCACCGCCCTGCGAAGAATTCACCACCAGCGAACCCTCCTTCAGCGCCACCCGCGTCAATCCGCCGGGCACGATCTGGATGCGGTCGGAAACCAGCACGTAGGGGCGCAAGTCGACGTGCCGCGGCGACAGGCCTTTTTCGGTCAGGATCGGACAGGTCGACAGCGCCAGCGTCGGCTGGGCGATGTAGTTGGACGGTTTGGCCTGCAGCTTCTTGGCGAAGTCCTGGCATTCCTTCTTGGTCGCCGCCGGTCCGACCAGCATGCCGTAGCCGCCGGAACCGTGCACTTCCTTGATGACCAGCTCGTGGATGTGTTCGAGCACATACTTCAGGCTGTCGGGTTCCGAGCAGCGCCAGGTCGGGATGTTGCCGAGGATCGCCTTGCGGCCGGTGTAGAACTCGACGATCTCGGGCATGTAGGAATAGATCGCCTTGTCGTCGGCGATGCCGGTTCCCGGCGCGTTGGCGATGGTGATGTTGCCGGCGCGGTAGACATCCATGATGCCGGGTACACCGAGCGCCGAGTCCGGCCGGAAGGTCAGCGGATCGAGGAACGAATCGTCGACACGGCGGTACAGCACGTCGATCTGCTTGTAGCCTTCGGTCGTGCGCATGGCGACATGGCCGTCGACGACACGCAGATCCTGGCCTTCGACCAGTTGCACGCCCATCTGGTCGGCCAGGAAGGCGTGCTCGAAATAGGCGGAGTTGAAGCTGCCCGGCGTCAGCACGGCGATGGTCGGCGCGCCCTTGGTGCTTTGCGGCCGCACCGCTGCCAGCGACTGGCGCAGGAGCTGCGGGTAGTTCTCCACCGGCCGCACCTTGATCTGCTGGAACAGCTCGGGGAAGAGCTGCATCATCGTCTCGCGGTTCTCCAGCATGTAGGAGACGCCCGACGGCGTGCGCGCATTGTCCTCCAGCACGTAGAACTCGTTCTCAGAGATGCGGACAATATCGACGCCGATAATGTGGGTGTAGACGCCGGCCGGCGGCCGCACGCCGATCATTTCCGGCAGGAAGGCCTCGTTCCTGGCGATCAGCTCCCTCGGCACACGGCCGGCGCGCAGGATCTCCTGGCGATGGTAGATGTCATCGAGGAAAGCGTTCAGCGCCTGCACGCGCTGCTCGATGCCTTGCGTCAGCCTTCGCCACTCATTGCCCGAGATGATGCGCGGAACGATATCGAAGGGGATCAGCCGCTCGGAGGCTTCCTGCTCGCCATAGACGGCAAAGGTGATGCCGGTCTTGCGGAAGACGCGCTCGGCGTCCTGCATTTTTTCGGTAAGCCTGGCCGGATCCTGCTCCTTCAGCCAGCGGTCGTAAGCCGTATACGGTTTTCTCAATCCGGAAACTTCCGGAAGCATTTCATCGAACGCTGCCAATCGCATACTCCCCTGTGACGCCATTTCACTGGCGTCGCAGGAGAAAATCAAGCGCAATCGGTGATTTGGAGGACATCGGCGATCAGTATGTTACGACTGCCCAAAATTAGGGCAGTCGTAACAGGGGCGTAATCAGGCTTTGCCTCGTCGCCGGGCAAGTGCCTGATGCGGCGCTAGAGCAGCTCATCGTTTCACGGAAACGGTGAACCGCTCTATCCTTTGTTTCGACGCAATTCCCAAGGGAAAGCGCTACGCGCTTTTCCCGGGAAAACCGCTTCACACTTTTCCTGGAATTGCTTTAGAAAGCGCGGAAAGTGACGACCGTGAAGGTGTCCTTGATTCCGGGAAGATGCTGCACCTTCTCGTTGACGAAGTGGCCAACATCTTCGTCGTCGTCGACATAGAATTTGGCGAGCAGGTCGTAGTTGCCGGCGGTCGAGTAGATTTCCGAGGCGATCTCGGCGTCGGCGAGCGCGCTGGCGACCTCATAGGACTTGCCCAGGTCGCACTTTATCTGCACGAAAAACGTCTTCATTGCCGGTCCTGCCACGTTGAAACGCGCTTCTTGCGCCCATGGCGGCCCTTCTCGCAGACTGCCGCCCGGCTTTCAAGCATCAGGCCGAACGTGCCTTGGCAACAGCCTGCCTGAGCTCGGACACCGGCATGCCGCGCCGGTAGAGGCTGCCGCCGATGACCAGAGCCGGCGTGCCGCGCAGCTTGAAGGCCGTCGCCTGGCTGTCGGTGCGCAAAAGCGCAGCGTCGATGTCGGGTTCACGGATGGCGAGATCGGCACGCACCATCGCCACATCGACCCCGACCGAAGCCAGGATATCGTTGGTGCGGCGTTCCGAAAGGCCGCGCTGGTTGGTCATCAGTGCATCGACCGCTGCGGCATAGTGTTCGCCGGTCAAAAGCGCCACGCGCGCCGCGTCGCGCGAGACGTCGCCGAAGATCGGCCAGTCCTTCATCACCAGGCGGATGCTGCTGTCCTCTGCCATCAATTTCTTCAGTTCGACGAAGACGAGCTTGCAGATCGGGCACTGATAGTCGACGAATTCGGCGATGGTGACGTCGCCATCCGGATTGCCGAGCGCTGAAACGGCCGGATCGAAGGCGATTTCGGTGACGGTCGGCCCGGTGGCTGCCCAAGCGGGCAAGGGAGCCAGAACTGCAAAGCTAGCCGCGCCCTTCAGCAAAAGGCGCCGGTCGATCGGCTGCTTAGACATGGTTCGTCCCTGGTTGCGCGAACGGGTCCCACCCGTCCCCTACAATGCGCGCCCCGCCTTAAAGGATGCTTAAGCATGATCTTGCGGCACTTGCGTGGCGAATTACTGCGGTTGCTGAAACCGTGAGGCAGCGCCAAGCGTATGGTATGATGTGTCTTCAGACAGCGATTGTCAGGAGACAATGGAGACAGGCCATGCGCCGTATCGCATTCGCAGTCGTTTCATTGCTGTTCG
This sequence comes from Mesorhizobium sp. P171375, assembly GCF_057786075.1. Lineage (NCBI taxonomy): Bacteria > Pseudomonadati > Pseudomonadota > Alphaproteobacteria > Hyphomicrobiales > Phyllobacteriaceae > Mesorhizobium > Mesorhizobium sp. P171375. Next base: position 4,506,364 of record NZ_JBYNWF010000001.1, on the reverse strand, counting down.
CGTCTACCCTGTTCATCTCGGCAGCCCTTGCCGGCGATGCCGAAATCAAGGCCGGCCAAGCCGCCATCGATGGTCAGCTGAAGGCGCTCATCGCAAACGATGGCGCGAAGGCCTACAGCTACGCTGCTCCAAACGTGAAGCAGATTTTCCCGACCGTCGACGCCTTCATGAACATGGTGACCAACGGCTACGCGCCGGTGCGTCAGCCACAAAGCTATTCCTTCGGCAAGGTCGAGCAGACGGGCCCAGGCTCGATCATCCAGCAGGTGCTGATCGTCGGTCCCGACGGCAAGGACTACGAGGCGGTCTATACGCTGCAGCAGCAGCCCGACGGCAGTTTCCAGATCACCGGCTGCAGCCTGCGGGCGTCGAATTCACTGAGCACCTGACGCACAAAGCCTCAGTAGCGTGCCCTGCCGCCCGACATGTCGAACACGGCTCCGGTGTTGAATGCGCTGGCGTCGGAACAAAGCCAAAGCACCAGTGCCGCCACTTCATCCACCGAGCCAAGGCGCTTGAGCGGGCTGGCATTTATCATGTCGTCTACGACATCGTTTCCAAGGCGCCTGATCAACTCGGTATCGATCGGCCCCGGTGCCACGCAATTCACCCGAATGTCGGTATCGCAGGTCTCGCGCGACAAGGCTTTCGTAAAGGCAATGACGCCTGCACTTGCCGCTGAATAGGCGGCCAGATTCGGCAACCCTTCCTTGCCTGCCAAGGATCCCATATTGATGATCCGGCCCCTACCAGCCTTGCGCATGATCGGCAGAACCTGATGCGTAACCTCGAAAACGCCGATCAGGTTGACACCGATGATGCGTTGCCACTCGATCGGATCGAATGCCTCGAACCCACGATAGTCGCCTAAATAGCCTGCATTGTTGATTAGGATGTCAATCCGGCTGTTGTCTGCGACGACCTCAGCCAGGGCGTCTTTGATCTGGTGAGCCTTTGTCACATCGACCGTCTGGCAATGCGCGCCGTCCACAGGTGTCGGATCAGCATCCCATATCCAGACTTCGGCCCCGGAGTTCAACAACTGCGCCGCAATGGCCTTGCCGATGCCTCGTGCGCCGCCAGTCACGATCGCGGTCTTGCCGCCAAGTTCATATGTGACAGTCATGGCCTGACCCCAACCGGAATCTGCGCCCGGGCAATGGATCCGTCAATCATCGTCAGGTGGCGTTGATTTGTTCAAAGGGTAGGGATATCGCCCCTCGCCCAGCCCTCGGAAATCTCGGCTGTGCGCGCCTCGAAGGCGCCGGCCTCGATCGCGCCGCGAATGTCCTGCATCAGCTTCTGATAGTAGGACAGATTGTTCCAGGTCAGCAGCATCGCCCCCAGCGCCTCCTGCGAGCGCACGAGATGATGCAGATAGGCGCGTGAATAATCGCGTGCGGCCGGGCAGTCGCTCTCCTCGTCGAGCGGGCGCGGATCGTCGGCGTGGCGGGCGTTCCTCAGATTGACCTTGCCGCGCCTTGTGTAGGCCAGACCGTGGCGGCCGGCGCGGGTCGGCATCACGCAGTCGAACATGTCGATACCGCGCGCCACCGATTTGACGATATCGTCCGGCGTGCCGACGCCCATGAGATATCTAGGCTTGTTGTCTGGCAGTTCCGGACAGGTGATGTCGAGCATCTCCAGCATCACCGCTTGCGGCTCGCCGACGGCCAGTCCGCCGACGGCGTAGCCCTTCAGATCCATGGCGCTCAGCGCCTGCGCCGAGCGCATCCTGAGCGCTGCATTATCGCCGCCCTGGACGATGCCGAACATCGCCTTGCCCGGCTGGTCGCCGAACGCGGTCTTGCAGCGCTCCGCCCAGCGCAGCGACAGTTCCATCGCGCGCTCGATCTCCTTCAGATCGGCCGGTAGCGCGGTGCATTCGTCGAGCTGCATCTGGATGTCGGAATCGAGCAGCCCCTGGATCTCGATCGAGCGCTCCGGCGACATCTCGTAAGGCGCGCCGTCAATATGCGAGCGGAAGGTGACGCCGTTTTCGGTCAGCTTCCTGAGCTTCGACAGAGACATCACCTGAAAGCCGCCACTGTCGGTCAGGATCGGCTGCGGCCAGCGGGCAAACTCATGCAGGCCGCCGAGCCGCGCCACGCGCTCGGCGCCGGGCCGCAGCATCAGATGGTAGGTGTTGCCCAGGATGATGTCGGCGCCGACGCCGCGCACCTGGTCCATATACATGGCCTTGACCGTGCCGCCGGTGCCGACCGGCATGAAGGCCGGCGTGCGAATTTCGCCGCGCGGCATGTCGATGACACCGCGCCGTGCCTTGCCGTCGGTTGCGAGGACCTTGAAAGTAAACGGCTTAGCCATTGAATTCCTTGTCATGGACAGGTGCGTCTGGCGCCTGCCTGTCGAGCGACTGGCGATACTGGATGCAGCCGCGCATGAATTTTGGCCACGGCGGCACGGCGATCGAAGGCTCGGTCTTTTCCGGCAACAGATCCCACAGATCGGGATGATGCCAGCACAGATCATGGCCCGTCGTGTCGCGGTGCGCGCGGATGCCGGCGCGCAATTTCTTCACTTCGGCAATCAGGCTTTCTCGGTCAAAGGCTTGCAGATCATCGTCCATCGCTCATCTCCGCTCGATAAAGCAGGCTTGCGTCTCCGTAGGAGTAGAATCTGTAGCTGGTGTCGATGGCATGCGCATAGGCGGCCCGCATCGTGTCGAGGCCACTGAAGGCCGAAACCAGCATGAACAGCGTCGAGCGCGGCAGATGGAAGTTCGTCATCAGCAGGTCGGCAGTCTTGAACCGATAGCCGGGCGTGATGAAAATGTCGGTCGGGCCTGACCATGCGGCGAGCGTACCGTCGGGTTTTGCCGCGCTCTCCAGCAGGCGCAGCGAGGTCGTGCCGACGGCGATGATGCGCCCGCCCCCCGCCTTCGCGGCATTGAGCGCCGCTGCGGTCGCCTCGCTGACTGAACCGGTCTCTGCATGCATCTTGTGGTCGGCGGTGTCGTCGGCCTTGACCGGCAGGAAGGTGCCGGCGCCGACATGAAGCGTGACGAAGCGGCGTTCGATGCCTTTGGCGTCCAGCGCGGCAAATAGCTCCGGCGTGAAATGCAGGCCGGCGGTTGGCGCAGCAACCGCGCCCTCCTCCCTGGCATAGATGGTCTGATAGTCCGTCAAGTCGCGCGCGTCATCGTCACGCTTGGAGGCGATGTAGGGCGGCAGCGGGATGTGGCCGACGGCGCGCAGCGCCTCGTCGAGAAACGGGCCGGACAGGTCGAAGCCGAGCAGCGCCTCACCAGCCTCGCCCTTCTCGATCACCGTGGCGTCGAGTTGGCCGAGGAAACAGGAATTGCTGTCATGGCCGAAATGGATGCGGTCGCCGGCGGCGATGCGCTTGCCCGGCCGCATGAAGGCCAGCCAGCGGTCCGCCGCCATGCGCATGTGCAGCGTCGCCTCGACCTGCGCCTGCGCTTCGCCGCGCCGCCTGATGCCTCTCAGCTGCGCCGGGATGACCTTGGTGTCGTTGAAGACCAGCACGTCGCCGTCCCCGAGCAGGGACGGCAGGTCGCGCACCATGCGGTCCGAAAGGCCCTCGCCCGGCCTGACCACCAGCATCCTGGCGCTGTCGCGCGGTTCCGCCGGGCGAAGCGCGATGCGTTCCTCCGGCAGGTCGAAATCGAAGAGATCGACGCGCATCAGTAGAGCCGGACGAGCAGCGCTCCGGCCAAGAGCAGCACCGCGCCGGCGACGCGGCCGAGTGAGATCTCGCGCACCGCCACGCCGAGGAAGCCGACGCGGTCGATCAGCATGCCGGCCAAGAGCTGGCCGGCAACCAGGAACGCCATCAGGGCGGCCGCACCGATGCGCGGCGTCAAAATGGTCGACAGCGTGACGTAGAAACCGCCGAGCATGCCGCCGGCGATGAACAGCCACGGCGCCGGCGCCTTCCAGTCGAGTGGGATGTCGTTCAACTTCACCACGGCGACGGAGATGATGCCGAGCACGATCGCGCCGGACAGGAACGAAAACGCGGCCGCCGCGACCGGGAGACCCAGGCCGCGTGCCAGCTGCGAATTGATCGGCGCCTGTATGGCGATGAAGGCGCCGGACAGGATGCCGAGCAGCGACCAGACGACGCCCATCATCGATATCAGTCCTTACTTGACGTCGGCCGCGACCTTCAGCGACACGATCTTGTCGGGATCGACCACCGGCTCGCCGCGCTTGATCTTGTCGACATTGTCCATGCCTTCGATGACCTGGCCCCAGACCGTGTATTGGCGGTTGAGGAAAGCAGCATCGTCGAAGCAGATGAAGAACTGCGAATTGGCCGAATTCGGGTTCTGCGAACGAGCCATCGAGCAGGTGCCGCGACCGTGGTTGGCGTTGGAAAACTCAGCCTTCAGATCGGGCTTTTCCGAGCCACCCATGCCGGCGCGGGAGGGGGCAAACGAGGGCTTGCTCGAATTGCCGAACTTGACGTCGCCGGTCTGCGCCATGAAGCCTTCGATGACGCGGTGGAAGACCACGCCGTCATAGGCGCCTTCACGGGCCAGTTCCTTGATGCGGGCGACATGGCCGGGGGCCAGGTCGGGAAACAATTCGATGACGACCTTGCCCTTGGTCGTTTCCATGATGAGCGCGTTTTCGCGGTCCTTGATCTCAGCCATGTCGGATATCCTTTATCTCAGAAAAACAGATTGATTTGATAGACTACTTGTCTGCGGCGATGCGCACTTTGATCATGCGGTCGGGGTTGCTGACCGTTCCATTGTCGGCCTCGTCGCCCTTCTTGATGTGATCGACCAATTCCATGCCGCTGACGACATTGCCGACGATAGTGTACTGGCCGTCGAGGTTCGGCGCCGGCGCGAACATGATGAAGAACTGCGAATTGGCGGAGTTCGGATCCTGCGAGCGGGCCATGCCGAGCGTGCCACGCTTATAATGCTCGCTCTGCGAGAATTCGGCCGGCAGATCAGGCAGATCGGAGCCGCCGGTGCCGACGGCCTCGGGGCTGAAGCCCTTCTTCATATTGCCGAACTTGACGTCGCCGGACTGCGCCATGAAGCCATCGATAACGCGGTGGAAGGCGACATTGTCATAGGCGCCTTCGCGCACCAGCTTCTTGATCTGCGCGACATGCTTGGGCGCCAGGTCGGGCCGCAGCGCGATGGTGACGTCGCCATCCTTCAAGGTGACGATCATGGTGTTTTCCGCATCGGCGGCGAAGGCCGAAACGGATGCGGTCACGAGACCGGCAAGCACGACGAGGAACGAGGCGAGCTTCTTCAGCTGCATTTGAGTCTTTCTCCGGAACTTATTTCGCGAATTTGGCGGTGAGCGCGCCGGCAACGGCGGCCGGCACGAAGGGGCGAATGTCGCCGCCCATCGAAGCTATCTGGCGCACAAGTGTGGCGGTAATGGTTCTGACTGACGGGCTGGCGGGCAGAAAAACCGTCTGCAATTCAGGCGCCATTGTCTCGTTCATACCGGCCATCTGCATCTCGTAGTCGAGGTCGGTGCCGTCGCGCAGGCCGCGGATCATGATCGAGGCGCCATGCTTGCGGGCCGCGTCGATGACCAGCCCGTCGAAAGCGACGACCTTGATGCGGCCGCCGTCACGGCCGAATTCGGCCTTGGTCGCCGCCTCGATCAGCTTCACCCGTTCCTCGAAGGAAAACAGCGGCGTCTTGCCGGGATGGGTGCCGATCGCCGCATAAACCGTGTCGGCAACGGCCAGCGATGCCTTCAGGACGTCGAGATGTCCGTTGGTCAGCGGGTCGAAGGAGCCGGCATAAAGGGCGGTGCGTTCGGTCATGGCAGGCTTCTAGCGGGGCATTGGACGGAAGGCAAATGCGATTGGGAACATCTGCGTGAACCTTTTCGCAGACATGAACGACAGATGAATGCCTTGATCACGAAGACTTCACGCAGCGTTCACTAGTTTGCACTTCAGAAGATGAAACCAAAACCCCATCTAACCGTTGTAAGGCGCAGGAGAACACGCAAATGCTGATCTACATGCTCGCCACCGCAATGACCGTCGCCATGCTGATTGCTACAGCATTCGGGCTGCATCAGGAAGCAGAGCGTATCCGTGTCCGGACCAAACGCTTCGAAGGCTTTGGCGCTCGCTGGCCCCACCGTCACCACTAATCTTACCGGCTAAGTTTTGATCGCGCCGGCCCATCGGGCCGGCGTTGTTGTGTCTGAGCCTATCCGGCCCTTATTCGGCATTGCCCGGTGCGGCATCCCCGGCGTCCGGACCGGCCTCGGCCGCCCCCTCGCCGCTCTCTTCGACATCCTCGTCCGATTGCGGCTCCGAGATCCGCTCGACCGAGACCACTCTCTCGCCTTCGGCGGTGTTGAAGATGGTAACGCCCTTGGTGGCGCGGCTGGCGAAACGGATGCCGTTGACCGGCACCCTGATGACCGTGCCGCCGTCCGAAACCAGCATGATCTGGTCGTCATTGCCGACCGGGAAGGTCGCCACCAGCTGGCCGATCTCTGCCGTCTTCGAAACGTCGGTGGCGCGAATGCCCTTGCCGCCGCGTCCGGTCAGGCGGAAATCATAGGACGACGAGCGCTTGCCGTAGCCATACTCGGTCACCGTCAGCACATATTGCTCATGCGCCTTGAGGAATTCGTAGCGGTCGTCGGAAAGCTCCGCCTCCTCGCCGATCTCCTCATTGGTCAGCGCGATCTCTTCTTCCTCGCCGGCCGTCTCGAGCCGCCGCTCCGCCGCCGCCCGCTTCAGGTAAGCGGCGCGCTCAGCCGGTGAGGCATCGACATGCTCGATCACCGACATCGAGATGATGCGGTCGGTCTCGGCCATGCTTATGCCGCGCACGCCGACCGAATTGCGGCTCTGGAAGACGCGCACGTCGCCAACGGAGAAGCGGATGCACTGGCCGGAGTTCGCCGTCAAAAGCACGTCGTCATTGTCGGTGCAGGTCTCGACACCGAGGATCTCGTCGCCTTCCTCCTCCAGCTTCATGGCGATCTTGCCGTTGCGGTTGACCTGGACGAAGTCGGACAGCTTGTTGCGGCGCACGGTGCCGCGCGTGGTGGCGAACATCACGTCGAGCTCGCCCCAGCTGGTCTCGTCCTCGGGCAGCGGCATGATGGTGGTGATGCGCTCGCCCTGCTCGAGCGGCAGCATATTGATCAGCGCCTTGCCGCGCGACTGCGGATTGCCGATCGGCAGCCGCCAGACCTTTTCCTTGTAGACGATGCCGCGCGAGGAGAAGAACAGCACTGGCGTGTGGGTGTTGGCAACGAACAGCCGGGTGACGAAATCCTCTTCCTTCGTCGACATGCCGGAGCGGCCCTTGCCGCCGCGGCGCTGCGCCCTGTAGAGCGACAGCGGCACGCGCTTGATGTAGCCGGAATGGCTGACGGTGACGACCATGTCCTCGCGCTGGATCAGGTCCTCGTCTTCCATGTCGGCGCCGCCGTCGGTGAGCTCGGTGCGGCGCGGCGTGCCGAACTCGTCGCGCACGGCGGCGAGCTCGTCCTTGACGATCTGCTGGATGCGCGCGCGGGACGACAAAATGTCAAGGTAATCAACGATTTCGGCGCCGATCGTGTTCAACTCGTCGGCGATCTCGTCGCGGCCGAGCGCGGTCAGGCGCTGCAGGCGCAGTTCGAGGATGGCGCGCGCCTGTTCCTCGGACAGATTGTAGGTGCCGTCCTCGTTGATGCGATGGCGCGGATCGTCGATCAGAAGGATCAGCGATTCGACGTCACCGGAGGGCCAGCGGCGCTCCATCAACTGCTCGCGCGCCGTCTGCGGATCGGGCGCGGTGCGGATCAGCTTGATCACTTCGTCGATATTGGCGACGGCGATGGCGAGACCGACCAGCACATGGGCGCGGTCGCGCGCCTTGCGCAGCAGGAATTTCGTGCGCCGGCTGATCACCTCTTCGCGGAAGCCGACAAATGCCTTCAGCATGTCGGTCAGCGTCATCACTTCCGGCTTGCCGCCGTTCAGCGCCACCATATTGGCGCCGAAGGACGTCTGCAGCGGCGTGAAGCGGTAGAGCTGGTTGAGGATGACGTCGGCGACGGCGTCGCGCTTCAGCTCGATGACGACCCGGTAGCCCTGGCGGTCGCTTTCGTCGCGAATATCGGAAATGCCTTCGATGCGCTTGTCGCGCACCAGTTCGGCCATTTTCTCGATCATCGAGGCCTTGTTCACCTGGTAAGGGACTTCGGTGATGATGATCGATTCACGGTCGTTGCCGCGCTGTTCGACATTGACCTTGCCGCGCATGACGATGGAGCCGCGGCCGGTCGCATAGGCGCTGTAAATGCCGGAACGGCCAAGCACGATGCCGCCGGTCGGGAAATCGGGACCCGGAATGATCTCCATCAGCGCCGGCAGGTCGATCGCCGGATTGTCGATGATGGCGATGGCGCCGTTGCAGACTTCGGCCAGATTGTGCGGCGGAATGTTGGTGGCCATGCCGACGGCAATGCCGCCGGAACCGTTGACCAGAAGGTTGGGGAAGCGAGCCGGCAACACCTTCGGTTCGGTGTCGGAGGCATCATAGGTCTCCTGGAAATCGACGGTTTCCTTGTCGATGTCCTCGAGCAGCTCATGCGCGACCTTGGTCAGGCGCGACTCGGTGTAGCGCATGGCCGCCGGCGGATCGCCGTCGATCGAGCCGAAATTGCCTTGCCCGTCGATCAGCGGCACCCGCAGTGACCAGTCCTGCGCCATGCGCACCAAGGCGTCATAGATCGAGGCGTCGCCATGCGGATGGTATTTACCCATCACGTCGGCGACCGGGCGGGCCGATTTCACATATTTGCGGTTCCAGTGGTAGCCGCTCTCATGCGCCGCATAGAGAATGCGGCGATGCACCGGCTTCAGGCCGTCGCGGACGTCCGGCAGCGCACGGCTGACGATCACGCTCATGGCGTAAGAGAGGTAGGAGCTCTGCATCTCCTCGATGATGGAGATCGGCTCGATGCCGGTGGGGCCGCCGTCGGCGCCGCGCGGTGTCTTTTGGTCGGTCAAATTGGATCACAATCTAATCAGGAATCACTGACCGCTTATATAGGAAGCCCGCTCGAAACTCCAATGTTCCCGGCACTTTTCCAAAGACAATTTCGGTGGTAATTTCAAATGGATACCGCTGATTGCGACGATTTGGCAAAAGCGTATTTCGCCGCCGCCAGGCAAAAGCCTGCGATCGACCGTTTTCCCCGGCCGGGAGCCATAAGCACGATGAACTTGACCCGGTGGCTGCCGTTGCGAGCGCTGAGCGGTTGGCGGCCCGGGGATCTCAATGGCGATCTGGCCGCCGGGCTGACGCTGGCGGCAATCGCCATTCCCGAACAGATGGCGACGGCGCGGCTTGGCGGCTTTGCGCCCGAGATCGGCTTCTTCGCCTTTGTCGCGGGATCGGTGGCCTTTGCCCTGTTCGGCGCCAATCGCCATCTGTCGTCCGGGGCGGATTCGACCATCACACCGCTGTTTACCGGCGACCTCGCGCTCATCGCCGTTGCCGGCTCGGCGCATTATCTGGCGCTGGCGGCGATGCTGGCGCTGATGGTCGGGCTACTGGTGGGTTTGAGTGGCATCTTCCGGCTCGGCTGGATCGCCGACCTTCTGTCTGTCCCAGTCACCACCGGCTTTCTGGCCGGCATCGCGGCCCATATCATCGTTTCGCAACTGCCCGGATTGCTCGGGCTGCCGCCCGAAAGCGGCGAAACGCTGCGCCGCGTCGGTGAGATCGCCGCAAATCTCCACCTCATCAACCCGTGGAGCTTGGCGCTCGGCCTTGGCGTGTTTGCCATTGTATTCACCGCCGAGCGCATCAGCGCCCGCATCCCCGGCGCCTTGATCGGCATGGTGCTGGCCACGCTGGCGGTTGCGATCTTCGGCCTGAAGGCGCGCGGCGTCGAGGTGCTCGGTGCCTTGCCCAACGGCCTGCCGCAGGCCGGCCTGCCGACGGTCAGCCTCAGCGATGCGCAGGCGGTGTTACCGCTGGCCTTGCTGATCGCCATCGTGGTCATGGTGCAGACGGCGGCCACCAGCCGCTCCTTTGCTGGCGACGACATCAACCGCGACTTTGTCGGTGTCGGCGCCGGCAGCATCCTGTCCGGCCTGTTCGGCGCCTTCGCGGTCAATGCCAGCCCGCCGCGCACCGCAATCGTCGCCCAGTCGGGCGGGCGTTCGCAGTTTTCAGGCCTGATAGCCGCGGCAATCGTGCTGGCGCTCGGCGCGTTTGGCGGCGGCCTGCTTGCCGATGTCCCGCAGGCAGCCCTTGCCGGCGTTCTGATGTTCGTTGCTCAGCATATTTTGCGCTGGAAGGTGTTTGCCAGTGTCTACCGGCAGGCGCCGGTCGAATTCATGCTGATCCTGGTCACCATGACGGCCATTGTCGTGCTGCCGATCGAGACCGGCGTGGCGGTCGGCATCGGCCTGTCGCTGCTCCACGGGCTGTGGAGCGCGACACGCACGCAGGCGATCGAGTTGGAACAGGTTCCAGGCACCTCGGTGTGGTGGCCGCCGAGCACGCCAACGGCGGGCGAGCAGCTCCCTGGCGTGCTGGTTGCGGCTTTCCAGGCGCCGCTCTCCTTCGTCAATGCCGAAAGCTTCAAGCGCGGCGTCTGCGAGCTGATCGATGCGAGGGCCGAAACCATCAAACTGGTGGTGTTGGAAGCCAGCAATATCGCCGAGATCGATTATACCGCGGCGCAAGCGCTGATCGACACCATCGCCCATTGCCGCAAGGCCGGCGCGATCTTTGCCATTGCGCGGCTGGAATCCGTGCGCGCCCAGGCGGCACTGGCGCGTTTCGGCATTGCCGACCTCGTCGGTCCGCACAGAATCTTCCGCAGCGTCGACGCCGCCATCAAGGCGCTATCGCCGGACAAGAAACTTGTAGGACAACAGGACAAGGCGCCATGACCACCGAGCGGGAACCCTTGCTGAAGCCTGTCGCCGTGGAGGAGTTGCGGCCGACGCAGATCACCGTTGGGATGCGCGAGGTGGCGCTGAAACGTCAGATGATCCGAGCGCAAAGCCCTGAGAAGACAGGCATTTTCCTCGGCCGCCATATGGTGCCGGTGGTGCTTGGCCCGAAGAAGCGCAACTATGTCACCGATCACCACCATCTCGCCCGCGCCTTGCTCGAGGAAGATGTCAAAGATGTCTTCGTCACCGTGATCAGCGACCTGTCCGGGCTCGACAAGGACGCTTTTTTCGTCGTGCTCGACAACAGAGGCTGGATGCATCCGTTCGATGAAAACGGGCGGCGGAGGGACTACGACGCCATCCCGAAGACCATGGTCGAACTGGTCGATGATCCCTACCGCAGCATCGCCGGCGAATTTGCGCCGGCAAGGCGGCTTCGCCAAGGACACGACGCCGTTCAGCGAATTTTTGTGGGCGGATTTTCTGCGCCGGCGGATTGACCGGAACGCCGTGGCGAAAAACTTCGACAAGGCGATGAAGCAAGCGCTGATCCTGGCCAAGGGCAAGGACGCGGACTATCTGCCGGGCTGGTGCGGCCCGACCTCGGACTGAGGTCAGAAGGCTGCGAACGCCGACGGTGACGGCGAGGCGCTGCCTGACCGGCGCGCGCGATAGTCTCCCGGCGTCTCGCCCATGACGCGCCGGAAACGGCGATTGAAGGTCGACAGGTCGTTAAAGCCGGCCTCGAAGGCAATTGCCGAGATGGGCTCATCCGACATGCGCAGCCGTACCGCCGCACGGTGCAGCCGGGTTCTGAGCAGAAACTGGTAAGGCGTCATGCCGGCGACCTGCCGGAAGGTGCGCAGGAAGTGATAGGGGCTGGTCGCCGTCGAGCCGGCGAGTTCGGAAAGCGAGACCGGCCGGTCGGCATTGAACTCGATCTGTCGCACTGCCTCGGCAACCCGTTTCTGGTCGCGCCGGCTCGGTGTGCGAGCGGCAGGCGCGGCCTCGCCGGCGACAGCAAGGGCTGCGCCGCCGACGGCAAGAGCCGCGGCGGCAATGCGCAGGCCAAGCTCCTCGAAGGCATCGATGTCGGCCGTCTCGCGTGCCGCTTCGGCCTCGGCCAGAAGCGAGGTAAGGGCCGGCAAGGGCGGCAGATGCGGCACTCCAAACGCCAGCTTGCCTGCGCCCGGCACGTCGTTGGCAATCCGGTCGAGATAGGCGGGAGTGAAATGGAAGGACAGGCAGCGGTCGCCGGCGCCATGCTCATGCCCGCATTCATAGCAGGCACCGACATTGCCGAGCAGGACGGCACCTGGCGCCAGCATGGCGGTGCCCTGGCTGGTGCGGTAGCGGAAGCTGCCGCTGGTGACTGCGGCAATGCAGACACTGCGGTGCTCTTCTTCGAACGGGCGATCGCCGGCGCCTGCTGTGCACACCACGTCGGACACGTACCAGTCCGGCCCTGAAGCCAGTTTCTGCTCGCTCGTCGTCATGGCTTGAAAGATAGCAATTTTTCCCAAGCGCAACACCCCGCCCGGCCTATCGCTTGCAGCCTCCTGACACCACGAAGGCAGCAATATGACCAATTCATTTTCTTTCAGCCAAGCGCTGCACAGCGATGGCCCCAATCCCGATCTGGCTGAGAAGCTCGATCTCTACGGCCGTTTCGTCGGCGCCTGGACATTCGATGCCACGCGCCACCTCGAGGACGGCACGGTCTTGACCGGGCGCGGTGAGGTGCATTTTGGCTGGGTCCTGGAAGGCAAGGCGATCCAGGATGTATGGATCCTGCCCGCGCACGATACCGGCCCCTCGCCTTCGCTCGGCAAATGGACTTTCTATGGCACAACGCTGCGGGCCTATGATCCCGGCGCGGATGCCTGGCACATCTTCTGGAGCGATCCGCGCAACCAGTATTACAGCCGCCAGCTTGGTCACGCCGAAGGCGACACGATCGTGCAAGTCGGCGCCGACGGTACTGGTTCCTCGGTCCGCTGGAGCTTTTCGCGGATCACCAAGGACAGCTTCCGCTGGCTGGGCGAGCGTTCGCACGACAATGGGGCGACATGGCGCCTCGAAGTCGAGTTCCTGGCGCGCCGCGTCGCCCAGGGCTGATGGCGCAACACACCTGCAACAAGGAGAAAACCATGCTTGACCACGTTTCGATCGGTGTCCGCGACACCGCCGTGTCAAAGCCTTTCTACGATGCCGCGCTGAAGCCGCTCGGCTATTCCTGCCTCAGCCAGTCGCCGGGCTCGCTGGGCTATGGCGCGCAGGCGGCAGCATTTTGGGTGAACGATGCGGCGCGGCCGGTGCCGGCTGACGAAAAAACCGGCCTGCATTTCTGCTTTGCGGCACCGACGAGGTCGAGCGTCGACGCCTTTCACGCCGGCGCCTTGCGTGCAGGCGGCAACAGCAATGGTGCGCCGGGCCTGCGTGCCGACTACGGCGAAAACTACTACGCCGCCTTCGTCATCGATCCCGACGGCTATCGTCTGGAGGCCTATTGCAGCGCTGCCGGCTAACCTGCCGGCTTCCAAATTCCTGACGGTTCCCACCGGCCGGGCTTTGCTCTACCAATAGGGTGGTGCGGGGCTCGGCCCGGCGGGAGGGGTCAGCGATGCCGAGTTTCGACAGCCTGTTCAACGCCTTCGTCACCATCCTGGTGACTATCGACCCGCCCGGTCTCGCGCCGCTCTTCCTGGCGGTGACACGCGGCATGAACCGCGAGGAGCGTCAGCAGGTTTCGGTGCGCGCCTCGATCATCGGCTTCCTGGTGATGGCGCTGTTTGCGGTGGCCGGCGCCTCGATCCTGTCGGTGTTCGGCATCACGCTGCCGGCCTTCCGCGTCGCCGGCGGGTTCCTGCTGTTCTTCATCGCCTTCGAAATGGTGTTCGAGCGCCGCCAGGACCGCAAGGAGAAGATCGGCGATGTCGCCATCACCAAGGACATGATCCACAACATCGCCGCCTTCCCGCTGGCGATCCCGCTTATCGCCGGCCCCGGTGCGATTTCGGCAACCGTGCTTTTGTCCGGCTCGTTCCAGGGTTTTACCGCACAGGCTGCGCTGGTCGGCATCATCTTCGTCTGCCTGGCCATCACCTATCTGGTGTTCGTGCTGTCGGAACGCATCGACCGCATCCTCGGCCAGACCGGCCGCTCGATCCTGACCCGCCTGCTCGGCGTCATTCTGGCAGCGCTTGCGGTGCAGTTCGTGGCCGATGGCATCAAGGCGCTGATGGCGGGGTGAACGACAGCGCCTACTGCCCAGCCGTATCAACAACCTCGAAATCGTGGGTGATCACAGCGGTCTTAGCCAGCATGGCGGAGGCCGAGCAGTATTTTTCGATCGAGAGGTTGATCGCACGCTGGACCTTGTCGTGCGACAGGGCGCGGCCCGTGACGATGAAATGCATATGGATGCGGGTGAAGACTTTTGGGTCGGTTTCGGCCCGGTCGGCGTCGAGTTCGACGGTGCAATCCTCGATCGCCTCGCGGCCTTTTTCCAGGATGTGGACGACATCATAGGCCGAACAACCGCCTGTGCCGATCAGCACCAACTCCATCGGGCTCGGGCCTGGCGTCTTGCCTTCAGGACCGGAGGCGGTTCCCAGCACGAGTTTGTGGCCACTGCCGGACTCGCCGACGAAAGTGCGCTCTTCGACCCATTTGATCCGTGCTTTCACGGCAATCTTCCTTTCAGAGATGTATCACTGGCCGAACACGACCGCATGCATGACGCGGCCGGGCAGCAGCGTGAACACGCCGGCGCCGATCAGCGCAAAAACATACAGCGAAATCATGACCCTGCGATGTTTGGCTACGCGATGCCTATGCGCGTGCCAGACCGCAAGCGGAACGGTGATCAACACTATGATCGACAAGATATGGATCGGGCTGAACGGGCCGATGAGGCGGATCTGCTGGATCCAGAAACTGGAAATGGCGATGACCAGCATCAGCGCCGCCCAAGCATAGCCCATCACACGGTGGCGCGTCGTGCCTTTCGGCAGCGCCAGTTGGGCGCCGCCCATGGCCAGCGCGGCTAGGGCCGCGAAGGCGTGCCATGGAATGGGAGGGGGCGCCGATAGAAGCGGTCCGAGCGACATCGCGCCCTCTCCTAGATGCTATCGCTCACTGCTCAGAACGGGATTTCGTCGTCCAGTTCGCGCGACGAACCGCCGCCACCACCGCCCTTGGAACCGCCGCCACCGCCACGGTTGAAGCTTTCATTGGGGCTCGACTGGCCGAAATCCGAGCCACGGCTCGCACCGCCACCACCGGCATAGTTGCCGACCTGGCCGCCGCCCTCGCCGCGTGAATCGAGCATCTGCAGCTCGCCGCGGAATTTCTGCAGCACGACTTCCGTCGTGTATTTGTCGGCGCCGGTCTGGTCCTGCCATTTGCGTGTCTGCAGCTGGCCTTCGACGTAAACCTTCATGCCTTTCTTCAGATATTGCTCGGCGACCTTGGCGATCTGGTCATTGAAAATGACGACGTTGTGCCACTCGGTCTTTTCCTTGCGCTCGCCGGAATTCTTGTCGCGCCAGCTTTCCGACGTGGCGATGCGGATGTTGACGACCGGGTCACCGGAATTCAGGCGGCGGATTTCAGGGTCCGCGCCGAGGTTTCCGACCAGAATGACCTTGTTGACGCTACCCGCCATGACACTTCTCCGCGCTCATCCGAAACAAATTTTAAGTCGCTCACCTTACAGCCTGCATGCGATCCTCGCTTGCCGCGGCTGGCTTTTCCCACAAGGTTTTTGTTCTTTTTTTGTTCTATTCTTGTCTGCCCCGGCTGTCAAGAATGTCAGCAAGAGGTAGGGTGTGCGTCTGAAATTGCGACTATGCCGGGATCGAAAGGCGGAGGCGAATGAAAGTCATTGCGCATCTGGACCAGCCGCGAGAGCAATGGCGAGCGGGCGTGGAAACCCCATGCAAGTTTCCGCCGGCAACGGAGCGAGCCAGCTTTGCCTGTTCGAACAATGGGTTCAGCCCGGCGTCGGGGCTCCGACACACCAACACCCGGTCGAGGAAGTGCTGACCGTCATCGCCGGGATCGCTGAAATGTGGATCGACGAAGGACGTCTGACACTGATTGCCGGACAATCGCTTCTCATTCCTGCCCAACAAAAACATGGGTTTAGAAACGTTGGCACCGAAACGCTTTACATCCAGGCCGTGCTGGCGTCGCCGATCTTCGAGGCGACTTTCGAAGGGGCCGCCGAGCCGGTGAGGCGCTGGCTTCCGGCAGCGCCATAAAAGACCGCTTGCCAAATCAATAAGTATCGACTTATGCTTTTGTCATGATCGAAGCAGAGATTTTTCGCGCCCTTGCCGACCCGACGCGCCGCGCCGTCTACGAGCGGCTGGCCGGAGGCGAGATGAGCGTGTCGGAACTGCGCACCGGCATGAGCGTGTCGCAGCCGGCGGTGTCGCAACACCTCGCCGTGCTGCGCGGCGCCGGTCTGGTCAGCGAAAGGCGGGCCGGCCGCAACGCCTATTATCGCGCCGATCCGCAAGGGCTCGAGCCGCTGCTCGGCTGGATCGAACGCTACCGCGCATTCTGGCCGGAGCGCATCGAAAGACTAAAGGCCGTTTTGAAGGACATGGACCAATGACCGATGAAAAGCTGGCTCCGGCCGCCAAGGATACACTCGCCTTCGAATGCGACCTGCCGGACGCACCGGAAAAGGTGTGGCGGGCATTGACCGTACCGGAGCTCTTGACGGCGTGGATGATGCCGAACGACATCACACCGGAAACCGGCAGCCACTTTGCCTTTGCCGGACCGGAGGCGCCAATCGAGTGCGAAGTGCTCGATGCCGAACCCGGGCGCTTGTTGCGCTATTCCTGGCGCGAGCGGTCGCAGACCGGCGATGCCAACGGGCTGGACAGCATCGTCACCTTCACGCTCGCCCGCACCGTTTCAGGCGGTACGCATCTGCGCATCGTCCATGACGGGTTTGTGCAGGCGGCAACGCCCGCAGTGGCGATGGCGATGGCGAGCGCCGGTTGCCGGCTTTCGCTCAGGGCATACAAGCCCAAACCGCTGATCGCCGCCAACGCGCCATATCTATTGATGCGCGCGGCCTGAGCCGAAGAAAATCAAACGGAGACAATGAGATGAGCGGCTTTGCCAATCTGGTGCCGATGGTGATCGAGCAATCGAGCCGCGGCGAACGCGCCTTCGACATTTTCTCGCGGCTGCTGCGCGAGCGCATCATCTTCATCAATGGCGAGATCAATGACGGCATGTCGGCGCTGGTCTGCGCCCAGCTTCTGTCGCTGGAATCGGACAATCCCGACAAGGAGATCTCGCTCTACATCAACTCGCCGGGCGGCGTGGTGACCAGTGGCTTCGCCATCTACGACACGATGCAATATGTCAGCTGTCCGGTGTCGACGGTGTGCATGGGCTTTGCCGCTTCGATGGCCTCGTTCCTTCTGATGGCGGGAACGCCGGGACGTCGCATTGCGCTGCCCAATGCCAGCATCGTGTTGCATCAGCCGCTGGGTGGGTTCCAGGGCCAGGCCTCCGACATCCAGCGCCATGCCGAAGGCATTTTGCGCACCAAGCGGCAGATGACCGAGCTCTATGCGCAGCATTGCGGCCGCACCTATGAAGACGTCGAACGCACGCTCGACCGCGATTTCTTCATGACCGCGAAGGAAGCCAAGGACTGGGGCCTCGTCGACCATGTGTTTGATACCCGCAAGCAGGCGGCGGCCTGACGGGGGCGGCAGATCGAATGCCGGCCGGCCTATCAATTTCGACGCCCCAGTCTGGTTCCGCCTTGAGCGCAGCACTATAATGTTGCCATGCACCACCGCCTGACCAGACTGATAACAGCCGTTGCGGTCACAGCCGTAACCTCCAGCACAGCTTTCGCCGGCGACACCGCGACATCGTCGCAAAAGGCCGCCCTGCCCGGTGTGACGAGCGACTACCGCATCGCCCAGCCGGCGCCGCAGCCCGAACCCGACGACGCACTGCCTGCCGGCGAGAACGGCACATTCAAGATCGGCAATACGGATGTCCGGGTTTCCGGCAGCATTTCCATCGATATGGCTACAGGCGGGATCAGACCTCCAAATCACTGAGCCGGGCGATACGTGCTTCCTGCGAGCGTTGGCACCGCCCCTCACCTGCCTGCCGGCATCCTCTCCCCGTAAACGGGGCGAGGGACGCTCCCGATCGACCGCAGCCGCAGCTGCCTCTTTCTCCCCGTTCACGGGGAGAAATGCCTGGCAGGGCAATGAGGGGCATCGCCAACACCGGTAGCTATGACTCTTCGTACGATCGGGCGAGCGGGCGCTTCGCCCCGATATCCCCACACAAAAGAGCAGCCCCGCCGTTGCTTCCGCAAACGGTCGGGGCTTTTTTTGGATTCCAGATCCAACTTGCCGGTAGTGTTATACCGACTTTTATCTCGGATGCTTCGCGGCATTCAGCCGACGATCCGACTATCCGTCTCTGATTTTTGTGGGATTCGGCAGGTCACGGTTTGTCGGGTGGTTATGCATTGAAGCAATGCGTTCTTTTGGACGCATACACTCTTATGGCTTGAAACTACCCTGGCACTTATGCCCGCCGCGGCTCCAACGAGATGTGGAGCCTCAAAGGACTATCCGGTGGCGTCATGCTCCGCTCCTATGTCCGTTGCGCTTGTTGTCGTCCGAAGCACAAATCGCAAAAACCTGCGGCGTCTCGCAGGCCACCTATGGGCGGCGAGGCCATCGAAAGACGGCCGGCTTCGTTGACCTTAGAGACTGCGCCCCTGAGTTGGCGGCGTCAACCTTGAATAGCCGGTTACCGAAAAATGTGATCGCCGGGAGCTTACGTCAGGGTCAGTTTCTGAAACAGCTTTGTCAGGTTTCTGCACAGCTTTGTCAGGAGCGTGTTCGGCCTTTGTTCTTTCCGCTTGCCCCTTCACGCGAAAGACGGTTAAACGACTTTGGTCGAGAAGTATGGCGTCTCTCGACGTGGCGGCAAAAATACCTACATAGGGGATGGCCGGGAAAACCCCGCCGATCCCACTGATACCAGATCTGAGGCGGCGACCGGCGATGGCCGACCATAAATACCTTTCCATTCGCGGTGCACGCGAACACAATCTGAAGAATGTCGATCTCGACCTGCCGCGTGACAGCCTGATCGTCATGACCGGCCTGTCGGGCTCCGGCAAATCGTCGCTTGCCTTCGACACCATCTATGCCGAGGGCCAGCGCCGCTATGTCGAGAGCCTGTCGGCTTATGCGCGCCAGTTCCTCGAAATGATGCAGAAGCCGGACGTCGACCAGATCGACGGCCTGTCACCTGCCATCTCCATCGAGCAGAAGACGACGTCGAAGAACCCGCGCTCGACGGTCGGCACCGTCACCGAGATCTACGACTATATGCGCTTGCTGTTCGCGCGCGTCGGCATCCCCTATTCGCCGGCCACCGGCCTGCCGATCGAGAGCCAGACGGTCAGCCAGATGGTCGACCGGGTGCTGGCGGTCGAGGAAGGCACGCGCCTGTTCCTGCTGGCGCCGATCGTGCGCGGCCGCAAGGGCGAGTACCGCAAGGAACTGCTGGAGTTGCAGAAAAAGGGCTTTCAGCGCGTCAAGGTCGACGGCGTCTTCTACGAGATTGCCGACGTGCCGGCGCTGGACAAGAAGTACAAGCACGACATCG
Organism: Mesorhizobium sp. P171375; assembly: GCF_057786075.1. Lineage (NCBI taxonomy): Bacteria > Pseudomonadati > Pseudomonadota > Alphaproteobacteria > Hyphomicrobiales > Phyllobacteriaceae > Mesorhizobium > Mesorhizobium sp. P171375. The sequence goes on along the minus strand of NZ_JBYNWF010000001.1, from coordinate 4,486,774 downwards.
ACGTCGTCGTCGACCGCATCGTCGTGCGCGGCGACCTGGCGACACGACTGGCCGATTCCATCGAAACGGCTCTGAAGCTCGCCGAAGGGCTGGCGGTGGCCGAGTTTGCCGACCGGCCGCTCGACGCCAGCCAGACTGGCGAAGACTCGGTCAACAAGTCGAAGAACGAGACGCATGAGCGCATCCTGTTTTCCGAAAAATTCGCCTGCCCGGTGTCCGGCTTCACCATTCCGGAGATCGAGCCCAGGCTGTTCTCGTTCAACAACCCGTTCGGCGCCTGCCCGACCTGCGACGGTCTCGGCAGCCAGCGTGCCATCGACGCCAGCCTGATCGTGCCGGACGAAAACGTCTCGCTGCGCGATGGCGCCGTCAGCCCGTGGGCGAAATCGACCTCGCCCTATTACGCGCAAACGCTGGAAGCGCTGGGCAAGGCATACGGCTTCAAACTCGGCGACAAATTCAAGGACCTGACCGAAGAGGCCAAGGAAGCCGTCCTGCGCGGCACCGGCGAGCGCGAGGTCACCTTCCAGTATGATGACGGCCTGCGCTCCTACAAGACGACCAAGACGTTCGAAGGCGTCATTCCCAATCTGGAGCGGCGCTGGAAGGAAACCGAATCTGCCTGGATGCGCGAGGAGATCGAGCGCTTCATGTCGGCAACGCCCTGCCCGGTCTGCAAGGGCTACCGGCTGAAGCCGGAAGCGCTGGCGGTGAAAATCGCCGGAAAGCACATCGGCGAGGTCACCGAGCAGTCGATCCGCAACGCCGACAAATGGTTCACCGACCTGCCGGCGCAGCTCAACGACAAGCAGAACGAGATCGCCGTCAGGGTGCTCAAGGAGATCCGCGACCGGCTGCGCTTCCTCAACGATGTCGGCCTCGACTATCTGACGCTGTCGCGCAATTCCGGCACGCTGTCGGGCGGCGAGAGCCAGCGCATCCGCCTGGCCTCGCAGATCGGCTCCGGCCTCACCGGCGTGCTCTACGTGCTGGACGAGCCGTCGATCGGCCTGCACCAGCGCGACAATGCGCGCCTGCTCGACACGCTGAAGCATTTGCGCGACATCGGCAACACGGTGATCGTTGTCGAGCACGACGAGGACGCCATCCTGCATGCCGACTATGTCGTCGACATGGGCCCGGCCGCCGGCATCCATGGCGGCGAGATCATCGCACAGGGCACGCCGCAGCAGGTGATGGCCAACCCGAATTCGATCACCGGCAAATATCTGTCGGGCGCGCTTGAAGTGGCCACACCTGGTATCAGGCGCGAGCCCAAGAAGGGCCGCCGGCTGAAGATCGTCGGCGCGCGCGGCAACAATCTGAAGAACGTCACTGCCGAAATCCCGCTCGGCACTTTCACTGCCGTCACCGGCGTGTCGGGCGGCGGCAAGTCGACCTTCCTGATCGAGACTTTGTTCAAGGCGGCCTCGCGGCGCATCATGGGCTCGCGCGAGCATCCGGCCGACCATGACCGCATCGAGGGGCTGGAATTCCTCGACAAGGTCATCGACATCGATCAGTCGCCCATCGGCCGCACCCCGCGTTCGAACCCCGCCACGTATACCGGCGCCTTCACGCCGATCCGCGACTGGTTCGCCGGCTTGCCCGAGGCCAAGGCGCGCGGCTACCAGCCCGGCCGTTTCTCGTTCAACGTCAAGGGCGGCCGCTGCGAGGCCTGCCAGGGCGACGGCGTCATCAAGATCGAGATGCACTTCCTGCCCGACGTCTACGTCACCTGCGATGTCTGCCATGGCAAGCGCTACAACCGCGAGACGCTCGATGTCGTATTCAAGGGCAAGTCGATCGCCGACGTTTTGGACATGACGGTCGAGGAAGGCGTCGATTTCTTCGCCGCCGTGCCCGGCGTGCGCGACAAGCTCGACACGCTGAAGCAGGTCGGCCTCGGCTACATCCATATCGGCCAGCAGGCGACGACGCTCTCGGGCGGTGAGGCGCAGCGCATCAAGCTCGCCAAGGAACTGTCGCGCAAGGCGACCGGCAAGACGCTCTACATCCTGGACGAGCCGACAACCGGCCTGCATTTCCACGACGTCGCCAAGCTTCTGGAAGTGCTGCACGAACTGGTCGACCAGGGCAACACGGTGGTGGTCATCGAGCACAATCTCGAAGTGATCAAGACCGCCGACTGGGTGCTCGACCTCGGCCCCGAAGGCGGGGACGGCGGCGGCGAACTGGTGGCACAGGGTACGCCGGAAGCCATCGTGCGCGAAAAGCGCAGCTATACCGGCCAGTTCCTCAAGGAGCTTTTGGAGCGGCGCCCCGGGGGGAAGCGCGAAGCGGCGGAATAGTAGGCAGACCGGTCGAGCGCCTGGAGAGTTTTGAATGACATTCCGACAGGCGCTTGCCGGTGATCTCGACGCAGTCGTCTCGCTGACGCAGGCCGCCTATGAGCACTACACGCCGCTGTTAGGCGCACCACCTATTCCGGTCACCGAGGATTACACGCCACGCATCGAGCGCGGTGAGGTCTGGCTCTTGGAGAGCGGCGCGGATCTTGCCGGGCTGACCGTCATCGAGCGGCATCCCGATCATGCGATGATCTTCAGCGTTGCGGTCTCTCCCGCTTTCCAAGGCAAGAAACTCGGCACCACGCTGCTCGACTTCGCCGAGGAACAGGCGCGGTCGTGGGGCGTTCCGGAGGTTCGGCTCTACACCAATTCGCGTATGGAGCGGAACATCGCGATCTACACGGCCTATGGTTTCAGCGAAACGGGTCGCCGGGCCAATCCCCACCGGCCGGGATGGACGGTGGTCGACATGGCAAAACCTGTCGGCGCGAGCACAACGGCCTGATTTTTCTGAATTAGGGAGGACAACATGAGCAAATCCGGGACAATCCGCTCAGGCATGGGTGGCTGGACTTTCGAACCCTGGGATACCTCCTTCTATCCGGACAAACTGTCGAAGGCCAAGCAGCTGCACTATGCCAGCCGCCAGGTGCCGACCATCGAAGTCAACGGCACCTACTATTCCAGCTTCAAGGAACCGACCTTCGTCAAATGGGCAAGCGAAGCGCCGGACGGCTTCGTCTATTCGCTGAAAGGCAACCGCTTCGTCACCAACCGCCGCGTGCTCGGTGAAGCCGGCGAATCCGTGACGCGCTTCCTTAGCTCCGGCGTCGCGGCGCTCGGCGAAAAGCTCGGGCCGATTCTGTGGCAGTTCGCACCGACGAAAAAGTTTGACGCCGACGATTTCGAGGCTTTTCTGAAACTGCTGCCGGAAAAGCAGGATGGGGTGGCGCTGCGCCATGCGCTCGAAGTGCGCAACGACAGTTTCATCGTGCCGGAATTCGCCGCACTCGCTCGCAAATACAAGGCGGCGATCGTCTATGCTGACCATGCCAAATACCCTGACATTGCCGACATTACCGGCGATTTCATCTATGCGCGGCTGCAGGCCGGCTCGGACGACAACCCGGACTGCTACACGCCCAAGGGTCTGGACGAGTGGGCGGCGCGGGTAAAAACCTGGGCGGAAGGCAAGCAGCCGGCCGATCTGCGGCGCGCCGATCCGTCCGTCGACGCGCCAGTGAAGCCGCGCGACGTGTTCGCCTACTTCATCACCGAGGGCAAGGTGCGCGCACCGTTCGGCGCCATGGCTCTGATGAAGCGGGTGAACTGACGTACAGACCTAGCAGTTCGCGGAAACGGCTAACCGCCCTAACTCTCTGGTTTGACGCGATTCCGGACGCTTGGACGCGAAAGAGTGTTTCAACCCAGAATTGCTCTAAATCAAGCGAAACGTGGTATCTTCCCCGCCATCGTAACCTTATCGATACCTCCTTGCTGCATGAATCCGGTCGGGCCCGGTTGCAAGAGCCAGGTCGCCGCGGGCAAGGACGAGGGCATGTCGCTCGACTACAATTCCCTTCTGCTGGCTGTCGGTTTTTCCGCCGCTTGCCTCGGAATGACTTTGTTCGGCATCTGGCTGACCGCGCGCTCGGAAAAATTCCTGCTGACATGGGCGGTCAGCGTGCTTCTGATCGTCGCCGACGTCTTCGCCTACCAGGCCTATATCGACACTCCGGGACGCCTGCTCGGCCTCGCCAGCTTTACCTTTCTGCTGCTCGGCTTCGCGACCATGCTGGGCGCGGCCCACCAATTCACTACCGGCGCCTCGCCGCTGCCGCGCATCGTCATCGGCGCCGGCGTCTCGCTGGCGATCGCCTTGCCGCCAATGGCGCTTGGCTATGACGGGCTGGGCTTCATGCTGGAAAATGCCTTTGCCGCGCTGCTCTTGTTTGCGACGGCCTATGAGTACTGGAAGGGGCGCACCGAATTTCCGGCCCCGATCATCGGCATTGCCGGGCTTTACACAGCCACTGCCATATCCTTCGTGCTGTGCTCCGGGGTGCTCGTCTGGGATGGCAGGCTGGTGCTCGGCCATGCGCCGAGCAACTGGGCCGAGGATCTCAGCCTGATCGTCGTCATTGCCTGCATGACCGGTATCGGCGCCTTGTCGCTGGCGCTCAACCAGGGGCGCCTGGCGCAGCATCACCGCCGCGAAGCGCTGACCGATCCGCTTACCGGCCTGCTCAACCGACGCGCTTTGTTCGACCTGCATGGCAAAACGCCGGTCGAGGCCTTCACCGCCGTGATCGTGTTCGATCTCGACGGCTTCAAAGCCATCAACGACGAGTTCGGCCATGCCACCGGAGACGAAGTGCTGAAACTGTTCGCCAAGGATTTGACCGCCAATCTCCAGCCGGGCGACGTCGCCGCGCGCATGGGCGGAGAGGAATTTGCGCTGGTCCTCGATCGCATCTTGCCTGAGAAGGTGGAATTCATAGCCGAGCGCATCCGGGCCAGTTTTGCCTCGCGCCGGATCGATACCGAGACCCGCCTGCTGGCCTGCACGGTCAGCGCCGGCTACGCCTTCGGCAGCGAAGGCGGCACCAAGTTCGACAAGGTGCTCAGCGCCGCCGACAAGGCGCTCTACGGGGCCAAGCGCAGCGGCCGCAACCGGGTGCTCGCATTCCGGCGCGCCGGGTAGAGGCGGCTATTCGGTTCAGGCCGCCAGGACGATCTCGTTATAGGTATCGAGATCGACGTAGAAAACCTTGGTGATTTCGCCAATCAGTTCATCCTGCTGGTAGCCTTGCGAGCGCAGAATGTTGATGGCGGTGATGATGTCGACGCGCTCTGTCAGCCGTCGTTTCTGGTGGTCCTCGACGAACCGTTCCATAGCCTATTCTCCTGGCAAGATTATCTGGACGCATTGACCGACAATCAGAACTGCGAGGGAAAGCTAGGGTGGCTTGCTTGCGTGGAACTTGCAGGCTGAGCCAGCGCATTCCCTCCATCTGCTACAGACTGATACGGAAGCGGCCAACTCACCGGGGCCCGACAAAGACTAGCATGCAGTATTGCGGGTGCCAGAGGGTGCGCGACGCCTTGCTCGAGAAAGACCAAGACGATTTGGTCACTTCGCACGGAGGGTAGAGTCCACCGTTTGCGCAGGATGAAGCTCTTCGGTGGCGATCCTTCACGCCCCCCTCTGTCCTGCCGGACATCTCCCCCACTTGGGGGGAGATCAGTCGGAACCGCGGCTTTCGCCAATCTCAGACGCTGCAGGGGTGGGCGAGGTATAGAAGCTGGTAATCTCCCTCCTTGTGGGGAGATGTCCGGCAGGACAGAGGGGGGCGCTGTCCCGCCGACGTCTACCGTTCTGGATCGCTGTCCGGCTACACCGTCAGAAACTTCCTGACGTCCGCCCTGTCGAGATCTTCGGCCGGGCCGGTATGGACGATCTGGCCCCGGTCCATGATGTTGACCTCGTCGGCGAGCTCGCGGCAGAAATCGAGATATTGCTCGACCAGAAGCACTGCGATGCCGGCCTGATCGCGCAGATAGCGGATGGCGCGGCCGATGTCCTTGATGATCGAGGGCTGGATGCCTTCGGTTGGCTCGTCCAGCACCAGCAGTTTCGGCCGCATCACCAGCGCCCGGCCGATGGCGAGCTGCTGCTGCTGGCCGCCGGAGAGATCGCCGCCGCGGCGGCCGAGCATCTGCTTCAACACCGGGAACAGTTCGAAGACATGCCCAGGCACATTGCGGTCGGCGCGCTTCAAGGGCGCAAAACCGGACTCCAGGTTCTCGCGTACCGTCAGCAAGGGAAAGATCTCCCTGCCCTGCGGCACGAATGCGATGCCCGACCGGGCGCGATCGTACGCCGCGCTCCGGTCGAGCGCCTTCCCCTCGAAGGCAACACTTCCGCTCGTCAGCCGGTGGTGGCCGACGATCGATCTCATCAAACTGGTCTTGCCGACGCCGTTGCGGCCGAGCACGCAAGTGATCTTGCCGGCACCCGCCTTCAGCGACACGCCGCGCAGCGCCTGGGCGGCGCCGTAGTGGAGCGTGGCGTTGGAAACTTCGAGCATGTCAGCGCCTTTTCCAGAAGCGAAGGAAAGACAGGTCGAAGCGATGGAATTGCACCCGCCACACCATGCTCATCTCCCCAGATAGACTTCGACGACCCGCTCGTCGGCCGAGACGAAATCAAGCGTCCCTTCCGACAGCACCGAGCCCTCATGCAGGCAGGTGACCTTGACGCCGAGTTCTCGCACGAAATGCATGTCGTGCTCGACGACGATGACCGAATGGTCACGCGCTATGTCTTTGAGCAAGCGCGCTGTTTCCTCGGTCTCGGCATCGGTCATGCCGGCGACCGGCTCGTCGACCAAAAGCAGCTTCGGGTCCTGAGCCAAGAGCATGCCGATCTCCAGCCACTGTTTCTGGCCGTGGCTGAGATTGGCCGCCAGATCGTGGCGCTTGTCGCCGAGCCGGATGACGCCAAGTATGTCATCGATCTGCCGCGCCTCGGCGGCCGAGCGGCGATGGAACAGCGCCGGGAAGATCGAGCGTGGCCCCTTCAGCGCCAGCATCAGATTGTCTTCGACGCTGTGGCTTTCGAACACGGTCGGCTTCTGGAATTTGCGGCCGATGCCCATCATGGCGATCTCAGCCTCATCGTGCCGGGTCAGATCGACCTGGCCGTCGAAAAACACTTCGCCCTCGTCAGGCCGCGTCTTGCCGGTAACAATGTCCATCATCGTCGTCTTGCCGGCGCCGTTGGGGCCGATGATGGCGCGCATCTCGCCCTTGTCGAGCACAAGCGAGAGATTGTTGATGGCGCGGAAACCGTCAAAGGAGACCGAGACGCCGTCGAGATAAAGGATGGTGTTGGACTTCGACATCGCCCTACTCCGCCGGCTGCGGTTCGGGGCCGGACGTAGACCAGTCGCCCGGCCTTGTCGCTGCGGCGCGGACGATCTTAGCAAGCGGCGGGGCCTCAGGATCGGTGCCAGCCTCCTCAGCGATCGCGGCTGCCCGCATCGCCTTGGCGTTGCCGCGCCAGGAATCCCACATGCCGATGATGCCCTTGGGCAGGAACAGGGTGACGGCGACGAAGAGCCCACCCAGCGCAAACAGCCAGAATTCGGGCAGGACGCCGGTGAACCAGGATTTGCCGGCATTGACGAGCAGCGCGCCGACGATCGGGCCAACGATGGTGCCGCGCCCGCCGACGGCCGCCCAGATCACAACCTCGATCGAGTTGGATGGTTCGAACTCGCCGGGATTGATGATGCCGACCTGCGGCACGTAAAGCGCGCCGGCAATGCCCGCCATGACAGCCGAGACGGTGAAGGCAAACAGTTTTACATTTTCCGCCCGCCAGCCGAGGAAGCGCGTGCGGCTTTCAGCATCGCGCACAGCCATCAAGAGCTTGCCGTATTTGGAGCCGACGATCGCCCAGGTGATGAAGACGGCGAGCGCCAGCATCACCGCGCTGGCGGCAAACAGTGCCGAGCGGGTGGCATCGGCCTGCACGTTGAAGCCCAGAATGTCCTTGAAATCGGTCAGGCCGTTGTTGCCGCCAAAACCCATATCGTTGCGGAAGAAGGCGAGCAGCAGCGCGTATGTCATCGCCTGGGTGATGATGGAGAGGTAGACGCCGGTGACGCGGCTGCGGAAGGCGAACCAGCCGAAGACGAAGGCTAGCAGGCCAGGTACGGCCAGAACCATGACGGCGGCGAACCAGAAATGATCGAAGCCATACCAGAACCACGGCAATTCCTTGTAGTTCAGGAACACCATGAAATCGGGCAGGATCGAGTTGCCGTAGACGCCGCGCGAGCCTATCTGGCGCATCAGATACATACCCATCGCATAGCCACCGAGCGCGAAGAAGGCGCCGTGACCGAGCGAGAGGATGCCGCAATAGCCCCAGACGAGATCGAGCGCCAAGGCAAGCAATGCGTAGCAGAGATATTTGCCGGTCAGCGCTACGATATAGGGCGGGATGTAGAACGCGCTGGTCGGCGACACCGCAAGATTGAGCAGCGGCACGATGATGGCGGCGGCCAACAGGATGAAGATGGTGATGGCGATGCGGCGGTCCGCGCCGGCAGCGAAGAAGCGTCCTGTGATCATGCTTCCACCGCCCTGCCCTTGAGCGCGAACAGGCCGCGCGGGCGTTTCTGGATGAACAGGATGATGAGGACCAGCACGACGATCTTGCCGAGCACGGCGCCGGCATAGGGCTCCAAAACCTTGTTGACGATGCCGAGCGAGAAGGCGCCGACCAGCGTGCCCCACAAATTGCCGACGCCGCCGAAGACGACGACCATGAAACTGTCGATGATGTAGCCGCGGCCGAGATTGGGCGAGACATTGTCGATCTGGCTGAGCGCGACACCGGCGATGCCGGCAATGCCGGAGCCCAGCGCAAAGGTCAGCGCGTCGACCCAGGGCGTGCGGATGCCCATGGAGGCGGCCATACGGCGGTTGGCGGTGACGGCGCGCATCTGCAGGCCCCAGGGCGTGCGCTTCATGACATAGAGCAGCACGCCGAAGACGGTGAGCGCGAAGACCAGAATCCACAGCCTGTTCCAGGTGATGGCGAGCTGGCCGACATCGAAGGAGCCCGACATCCAGGAGGGATTGCCGACCTCCTGGTTGGTCGGCCCGAAGATCGAGCGCACTGCCTGCTGCAGGACCAGTGAGACGCCCCAGGTCGCGAGCAGCGTTTCCAGCGGCCGGCCGTAGAGGAAGCGGATGACGCCGCGCTCGATGACCAGGCCGATAGAGGCGGCAACCAGGAAGGCGAGCGGCAACGCAATGACCAGCGACCAGTCGAACAGGCCAGGGAATGAGGTTCGGATCACCTGCTGGACGACGAAAGTGGTGTAGGCACCGAGCATGACCATCTCGCCATGCGCCATGTTGATGACGCCCATGACGCCAAAGGTGATGGCAAGGCCGATGGCCGCCAGCAGCAGCACCGAGCCGAGCGATATGCCGTACCAGATGTTCTGACCGGCATCCCACAGCGCCAGGCTCGAATTGATGCTGGCGATCGCAGCGCTCGCCGCGTCCTTGACCGCGCCTTGCGCGTTGGCCTCGACCGACGTGAGCAGCGACAGCGCGTCGCGGTCGCCGCGCGCGCCGATGAGCGCAATGGCTGCAAGCTTGTCGGCCTCGGGCTTGTCGGAGACCAGAACCGACGCAGCGCGCGCCTGCTCGAACAGCGCCTTGACCTTGGCGTCGGTCTCGGCGGCAATGGCCGCGTCGAGCGGCTCGATGTTGGCGGCATCGGGCGTCTTGAACATTGTGTCGGCGGCAGCAATGCGGACAGCCGGATCTTTCGCACGCAACGTCAGCGTGCCCAGCGCATCGCGGATGACGCGGCGCAGCGTGTTGTTGACCTTGATCTTGGTGATATCGGCCTTGGCGGCCTCGCCGGCGCTCTCGCCACTCAGCGGGTCGAGCAGCGAGACACTGTCGCCGGCCTCATTGCCGACGAAGACGGCTGAATCAGCTTTGCGGATGTAAAGATTGCCTTCGGCGAGCGCTGCAAGCGGACGTTCGACCAGCGGATCGCCGGTGGCGGCGAGCTCACGCACCACGGTCTCGGTGGCCGCAAATCCCGTGCCGGTGGCGAATTTGGCGATGATGGCGCGCAAATCGGCTTCGGCTGCGTTTGACGGCAACAAGCTTGCCATCAGAAACACCAGCATGAGGCCGAGAGCGCGCAACAGGATCATCCGTTCAGATACTTTTCCGGGAGGTGGAATTTGGCGTCCGGGCGGGCTGAAGCGCCCGGACGCCTTGCGGTCTCTGGCCGTGGAACCGGCCAGTCCCGGGAGGGATCAGTTCGTGCCCTTGCCGCCACACCTGCCGGTGGCAACGTTGAAGTTGCCGCAGGACAGAGGCGCACGCCAATCCGAGATCAGGTCCTTGGAGTCAGGCAGATAGTCGGACCACTCGTCGCCCATCACGAGGCCGGGCGTCTGCGACACGGTCTCGAACTGGCCGTCGGCCTGGATCTCGCCGATCAGCACCGGCTTGGTGATGTGATGGTTCGGCATCATCGTAGAATAGCCGCCGGTCAGGTTCGGCACGGACACGCCGACCATGGCGTCGATGACCTTGTCCGGACCGGTGGTGCCGGCCTTCTCGACCGCCTTCACCCACATGTTGAAGCCGATATAGTGGGCTTCCATCGGGTCATTGGTGGTGCGCTTGTCGTTCTTGATGAACTTGTGCCAGTCAGCGATGAACTTCTTGTTTTCCGGCGTGTCGACGCTCTCGAAATAGTTCCAGGCGGCGAGATGGCCGACCAGCGGCGCGGTGTCGAGACCGGCTAGTTCTTCCTCGCCGACCGAAAAGGCCATGACCGGGATGTCCTCGGCCTTGATGCCCTGGTTGCCGAGCTCCTTGTAGAAGGGAACGTTGGCGTCGCCATTGACGGTCGAGACGACGGCGGTCTTCTTGCCGGCCGAACCGAACTTCTTGATCGCCGAGACTTCGGTCTGCCAGTCGGAGAAGCCGAACGGCGTGTAGTTGACCATGATGTCTTCGGCGGCGACGCCCTTGGCCTTCAGATAGGCCTCGAGGATCTTGTTGGTGGTGCGAGGATAGACATAGTCGGTGCCTTCCAGCACCCAGCGCTTCACCGAGCCGCCATCCTCACTCATGAGGTAGTCGACGGCGGGGATCGCCTGCTGGTTTGGTGCGGCGCCGGTGTAGAACACGTTGCGCTCGCTTTCCTCGCCCTCATACTGGACGGGATAGAACAGGATGTTGTCGAGCTCGGAAAACACCGGCAGCACCGATTTGCGCGACACCGATGTCCAGCAGCCGAACACGGCGGCGACCTTGTCCTTGGAGATCAGCTCGCGCGCCTTTTCGGCGAACAGCGGCCAGTTGGACGCCGGATCGACGACGACCGCTTCCAGCTTCTTGCCGAGCAGGCCGCCCTTGGCGTTCTGCTCTTCGATGAGCATCAGCATGGCGTCTTTCAGCGTCGTCTCCGAAATCGCCATGGTCCCCGACAGCGAATGCAGAATGCCGACCTTGATCGTGTCTTCGGCGGCCTTGGCCGGAGACGACATCGACAGGCCGGCAGCGACTACGCCGGCCGAAAACATTTTTGTTATTGTCGCGAAATTACCCCTCATACCGAATACTCCCAAGCTGGTTGATTGCAGCGCAACCATCCAATGCAACAGCCGTGCCAAACGCAAATGCGGCCCTCGGAAATGGGAAATAATCTAACGTTATCAGCCGATTATTATATTAGCCTAAAGAAAACAAAGGCAGCCGGTTAAAAATTGATTGAGGGAAATTTGCGCAGCGCACAAGGCTTTTGCCTAATTTTCGCCCAATTATGACAAGTGCCTAGATTTTGAACTCAGCCAGCGGCATGCGGACGAACAATATTGCGGCACGGCGCAAAAATGGGGCAAGCTCACTCCGCAAACGAGTGACCCGATGACATCCCGCATCTCATGCATTTCCGGCATCCTGCTGCTGATGGCAACGAGCGACGGCGCGCGCGCCGATTTCAGCGATGGCAAGCTGCCGGACGGCACCTATCACTGCGAAGTCTATCTGCTTGGCGCCTTCCTCAACCTCGGTGACATCACCATCAAGGGCAATGTCTATTCCGGCCCGGTGACGTTCGGCACCGCGCTGCAAGGCTATAACTACCAGATGAACGCCAATGGCGAGATCACCTGGCTAGGCCCGCTGGGCGGCTACACCACCGGCGGCAACTCCGTCTCGATGACGCAGGCGACGCTGGACGGCGAGACCACCCCGTCCTTCGACATCATCCTGAAGCAGCCCGACGGTGCCTTCACCGCCTCGACCTGCACCAAGGCCCAGTAAGCCGATCGGCCGCCCTCGGAAGCAGTACTGATGACGTCGCTTGCACTGACTATTTCTCGTCCGTCAAACGCGTGATACCGTTTGCGGGTCGCTTGGAGTGGGGGCTCGAATGTCCGACGTGCTGCGAAGAAAGCTCGCCTTGGCCAAATGTCGCGGGCCCCTGATCATGCCTGGTGATCGGGACTATGATCGTGCCCGAAGGGTGTGGAACGGCGTCGTCGATCGGAAGCCGGCGGCTGTACTATACGCAGAAAATGTCGATGACGTTCGAAAGGCGATCGACATCGCGGCCAGTTGCGATGCGGTCCTTGCGATCCGGGCAGGCGGACACAGTTTCCCAGGTCTATCGACTTGTGACGCCGGGCTTCTGCTCGATCTGTCGCAACTCAATTCCACCCGCCTGAACACAAGCGCCGGAACAGTCGAGGCCGGCGGCGGAGCCATGCTGCGAGATCTCGATGGAGCGACAGTTTCAAAGGGGTATGTGGTTCCGGCGGGCGTCATTTCTCACACCGGGGTCGCAGGCCTCACCCTTGGCGGCGGCATGGGTCGTGTCAGCCGCGCCTACGGACTGACGATCGACAGCCTGATTGGGGCCGAGATCGTGACCGCCATCGGCAGTGTCACCTGGATAGATGCGGACTCGGATCCTGAACTTTTCTGGGGCATCCGAGGTGGTGGCGGGAATTTCGGTGTCGTTACTCGCTTCAAGTTCAAACTGCATCAGCTTGGCCTGGTGTCGGTTGGCCAGTGGAGCTACCCAGTCGCCAGCGCGCGGCGAGCGATTGCCGTCCTGGGCGAATTGGCTCAACAACGCCCGCGAGAGTTCTCTGTTGCCTTCACACTGGCCTCACTGAGTCTGGGCATGACGGCCGTCTGGGTCGGCGACAGCAGGCATGCGGAGCGGATGCTCTCACCTTTCGGCGAGCTTGCAGGCGCGGGAGAAGGAACGATGGGCGCCATGCCGTTCATTGAGCTGCAAAGCCGCAACGACGTTCATTTCGCCTGGTCGCGCCGGTATTACGCAAAGGGTGGATTTTGGCGGGATATCAGCGGAGAGGCGGTGGACGCCATGGTCCAGCAGATCACCACGGCGCCGACACCGGATTCTGAACTCTATGTGACGCAACTTGGAGGCGCTGTTTCGGATGTGCCGGAAGACGCCACGGCCTACTCCGGTAGGCAGGCTGGGTATTATTGGATTGCGGAGCCCGTATGGGACAATCCGGCAGACGACGAGCGCTGTATTGCATGGGGAAGGGCTGCCGCCGAGCAAATGGCCGATCCGTCGATACAGGCCAACTATATCAACGAACAGGCCGATACCGCCATCGCGTCGGGCGCTTATGGGGCCGTCAAATATGATCGACTGAGGCGCTTGAAATCCCGTCTTGATCCAACCAATCGGTTCCGCCTCAACCAGAACATCGTACCTTTGGCGGCCGCACCGCGGTGATTGCAGTTGAAAGAAGCTGCCCGCCTTAGGTCGCCATTTCTGCGGTCTCGAAACTGTTCTCCCTCATGTCATGCGGATGTTGCCGAAGCAGACTAGGGCAGCGGGTGCGCCGTAACATCCACCCCGAGAGGCAGACACCATGGCCAACGCACCGTCTTCATCCTCCCCCGTCATCCGCGACGTCATTGCCGAGCGCGTCTCGCGCCGGTCTCTTTTGAAGGGCAGCCTTGCCTCCGGCGCTTTGATTGCCGGCGGCAGCTTTGTCGGCTCCTTGTTTGCCGGCGAAACGCATGCCGCGGCAGCGCAGTCGACGCTCGGCTTTCCCGAGCTGAAGCGGGTCTACGACAAAACCCATGCCGTCGCTGATGGCTATGAGACGACCATCGTCGCGCGCTGGGGCGATCCGCTTGCAGCCGGCCTCGCCGAGTTCGACGGCAACAAGGTCGCCGCCGACGAGCAGGAGAAACGCTTCGGTTACAATTGCGACTACATCGCCTTCATGCCGCTCCCCAAGGGCACGGTGAACTCCGACCACGGTCTGCTCTGCGTCAACAACGAATACATCTCGCCCAATGTGATGTTTTCCGGGATGACCGAGGACGACGCCGGCAAGACGATGACCAAGGAACAGGTCGATCTCGGCATGGCCGCGATGGGCCATTCGATCGTCGAAGTGCAACTGAAGGACGGCAAGTGGGCAACCGTCGCTGACAGCCCGCTCAACCGCCGCATCACCGCCAACACCGAAATGACCGTTTCCGGGCCGGCCGCCGGCCATGCCTTGATGATGACTTCAGCCGACGCCACCGGCACCAAGGTGCTCGGCACCAGCTACAACTGCAGCGGCGGCTTCACCCCCTGGGGCACGGTGCTGACCTGCGAGGAAGGCGTGTCGGACATTTTCGGCGGCGACCCGAAGACGGCGCCGACCGCCGAACTGCTCGACCGTTACGGCTTTGACGGCTCCGACATCTATGGCCGCGGCCGCTTCCACGACCGCTTCAACCTCGACAAGGAGCCGAACGAGGCCAACCGCTTCGACTGGGTGGTCGAGATCGACCCTTACGACCCGCAGTCCAAGCCGGTAAAGCGCACTGCACTCGGACGTATGTCGCATGAGGCGTCGACCGTGGTCCTTAACAAGGACGGCCGCGTCGTCGTCTATATGGGTGACGACGACTATTTCGAATACATGTACCGCTTCGTCTCGGCAAAAGCCTACGACAAGGCCAACCCGGCCTCAGGCGCTGATCTGCTCGACGAGGGCGTGCTGTCGGTCGCCCGCTTCGATACCGACGGCTCGATGACATGGCTGCCGTTGGTGCATGGCCAGGGGAAGCTCACTGCCGAGAACGGTTTTGCCGACCAGGCCGAAGTGCTGTTGAAGACGCGTTTTGCGGCCGACGCGCTGGGCGCCACGCCGATGGACCGGCCCGAGGACATCGAGACCAATCCGGTGACCGGCCGCGTCTATGCGGTGATGACCAAGAACAAGAAGCGCGACCAGTCCAAGGTCAATCCGGCCAACACGCGGCCGGAAAACCTCTGGGGCCATATTGTCGAGCTGATCCCGCCCGGCGGCCGCGGCGCGGATGCCGACCACACGGCGGAAAAGTATGCCTGGGATCTGTTCGTGCTCTGTGGCAATCCCAGGGATGCCAAGGTCGGCGCGACCTTCCATCCCGATACGTCGGACAATGGCTGGTTCGTCTGCCCCGACAACATCACCTTCGATCCGGCCGGGCGGCTGTGGGTGGCGACCGACGGCGCCAATGATTTCGACCTGCCGGACGGCGTCTATGGCGTCGACACCGAGGGTGCCGCGCGCGGCCTGCCGAAACTGCTGTTCACTTGCCCGCATGGCGCGGAAGCAACCGGCCCGTGCTTCACGCCGGACGGCACCACGCTGTTCCTGTCGGTACAGCACCCTGCGGAAGACGCCGAGACGCTCGACAAGGTGCAGACGCTGTGGCCCGATTTCAAAGACGGCCAGTTGCCGCGGCCGTCCGTCGTCGCCATCCGCCGCAAGGACGGGCAGCCGGTCGGCGCCTAGTCAATCTCGGGAGATAGTGCGGAACGCGCCCATGCGCGTTCCGCGTAGCGGTCCGGGAGGACGGCTCAGATCGTCTTGGCCGACATTTGCGACGCTATGTATTCGGCCTGGCGGATCGCCAGCGACACGATCGTCAGCGTCGGGTTTTCGGCCGCACCGGTGGTGAACTGGCTGCCGTCCGACACGAACAGGTTCTTGATGTCGTGCGCCTGGCCGTGCTGGTTGACGACACCGTCTTCCGCCTTCTCGCTCATCCGGTTGGTGCCGAGATTGTGGGTCGAGGGATAGGGCGGCGTCGGGAACGAGCGCGTCGCGCCAACCGCATCGTAAAGCGCTGTAGCCTGCTTGTAGGCGTGGTTGCGCATCGCCGTGTCGTTGGGATGGTCATCGAAATGCACGTCGGCGATCGGCATGCCGTGCGCATCCTTCTCGTCCTTGTGCAGCGTGATGCGGTTTTCCGCGCGCGGCATGTCCTCGCCGACGATCCACAGGCCGGCCATATGATCATAATGGTCGAGCGCGGTGGTGAAGGAACGACCCCAGCCGCCGGGATTGAGGAACGCGGCCATGAAGGGCAGACCGAGCGACAGCGTCTCGAACTCGTAGCCGCCGACGAAACCGCGCGACGGGTCATGGCGCGCCTCGTCGCGGATGATGCCGGCCATGGTGGTGCCGCGATACATGTGCACCGGCCTGTCGAAGATGGCGTAGACCGAGCCGGTGGTGTGGCGCATGTAGTTCTTGCCGACCTGTCCCGACGAATTGGCAAGCCCGTGGGGGAATTTCGCTGACTCGGAGTTCAGCAGCAGGCGCGGGCTTTCGATCGAATTGCCGGCGACGGCGACGATGCGGGCCTTCTGCTCCTGCAGCTTGCCGTCCTTGTCGGCGTAGACGACGCCGGTCACCTTGCCTGAAGCGTCGTGGTTGATCTTGATCGCCATGGCATTCGGCCTGACTTCGAGATGACCTGTCGCCTCACCCTTGGGGATCTCGGTGTAGAGCGTCGACCATTTGGCGCCCCATTTGCAGCCCTGGAAGCAGAAACCGGTCTGCTGGCAGGAGTTGCGGTCGTCGCGCTCGACGGAGTTGATGGCCATGTTGCCGGTATGACATTCCTTGTAGCCGAGCTTGTCGGCGCCGGCCTTCAGCACCTTGAAATTGTTGTTGCCGGGCAGCCGCGGCCAGTTATTGGTACCGGTGACACCCATCTTGGCTTCGGCCTTGGCGTAGTAGGGCTCCATCTCGGCCAGCGTGACCGGCCAATCCAGCAGGTTGGCGCCTTCCACCTTTCCATAGGTCGAGAGCGTCTTGAACTCATGCTCCTGGAAGCGCAGCGAGGCGCCGGCCCAGTGCGTGGTCGAGCCGCCGACCGATTTGACGATCCAGGCCGGCAAATTGGGGAAATCCTTCGACACCCGCCAGTCGCCGGACGTCGTGCGCTTGTCCGTCCAGGCAAGCTGGCTGAAGGAGCCCCATTCGTCGTTGATGAAGTCCTCATATTCGTGGCGGGCGCCGGCCTCGAGGATGACGACATCGACGCCCTTCTGGGCGAGTTCGTTGCCGAGCGTGCCACCGCCGGCGCCGGAGCCGATGATGACGACGACATTGTCGTTCTTGAGATCAAATGAAGCTGCCATGGTTTCCTCCCATGAATTCCTGTTTGCGAGGGTTCAAAACGACAGGGGCTCTAGAGCCACTCGATGTCGTCGAAACCGCGCGCGATGTAGCCGCCCTTGGAGTAGGACTCGCCCTCGTAGCCGAAGATCGGCCACACCTCTTGCTGGTTGTAGAGGCTGACGACGAGGCCGCCGCGAATCGACTGGAAGAACGGCGTCGCCTCGATCTGCTGCAGCACGGCGACGCGCTGCTCCTCCCAGCCGAGGCCGCGATAGCCGCCCTCGCCCGACTTCTTGTCGAGGTCGGCAATGCCGTCTTCGATCATCGTCTTGTAGGCGGCGTCCTTGCCGGCCTGCTCGTCATGGCCCTTCACGGCGATGGCGTAGTATTTGTCGGGCACCTGATCGTGCGGATAGATGTCGCGCGCCATCTGGATCAGCGTCGCCATGGTTTCGGGCTTTAGTGCCGATGTCTCGAGCCCCCAGGCATTTTCGGGGCTGATGACCGCACTGCCGGAAATGACGAGCAGCGCGCCGATGCCACCGCGCTTGAGAAGTTCACGACGTGAGAGCCCAGGCTTCCCGTCATAGATCGTGACCATTTTGTTCCTCCCTGCTTGCTATTTGCGCCCTTGAAGAGCACCGTTGCTGGCGTCGCGCGGCTAAACGCGGCGGAATAATCCCCTACTGGAAGCGCCCTCCACGCTGCAGAACCTCGATCTTGTAGCCGTCGGGGTCCTCGATGAAGAAAAAGCGGGCGATGAGCGACCCATCGCGGTTGAACTCGACGATCTTCTTGGGGTTGAGGCCGAGCGCGCCGATGCGGTCGTGCTCGCTGTCGAGATCGGCGACCGAGACCGCCAGGTGACCGTAACCGTCACCAAGCCCATAAGGCTCGGTGCGGCCCTTGTTCACGGTGAGTTCGAGCTCGAACCCGGTTTCGGCGCTGGCGAGGTAAATCAGCGTGAATGTCTCGAAATCCAGCCTGTCGGCGATATCGAGCCCGAAAGCGTTTCTGTAGAAATCGACGGATCGGGCCTCCTCGAGGACCCGGATCATGGAATGGATCGCTTTCGCCAAATCAGTCTCCGTCGCTGCATGTAGGAGGCGATTATGGGCGGCATGCGCGAAAGGTGGTGGCAGCCGGTTACCACGGCTAATTTTGCAATCACTGCTATGCCTGGGGCCTAAAGACGAAAGTCCGATTGCCGTTTGCGGCTTTCCGGCAGAAAATGGCTCGCACAAATATATGCTTGAAGGCGCGACTCACTGCGCCCAAAACCAACAATATCGGGAGGTAGGAATGTGCAGGGTTTTTGCCGGGCAGGATCCGGAGGGCTACCGACAGATCAACAGGTCGATACGCATCGACGGACACTCGACCAGCATCCAGCTTGAAGCGACATTCTGGGCATTGCTGGACGAGATTGCCGACAGCCAGGGCCTGACGACGCCGAAATTCATCTCGAAACTCTATGACGAGGCGATCGAGATCAACGGCGCCATTCCCAACTTCGCCTCGATGCTCCGCACCACCTGTGCGCTCTATCTGCGCGGTCACCGGCCTGACATGGATGAGCTGACGCCGAAGCGCCAAGCCGCCTGAAGCTTATCCCTCGGCCGCAACCTCGAGCCCGAGCCGCGCCATGTCGGTGAACAAAGCCTGACGTTCGGAATAGGCGGTTAGCTCGTCGGTCACGATATTGTCGACGACGGTCAGCAGCGACAGGGCGCGGGCGCCGAAATGCGCCGCGAGGCGGTAGAGCGCGCTGGTTTCCATGTCGACGGCGAGCGCGCCAAGCGTCTGTGCTTCAGCGAATCGAGCGCGCCCTTCCGGGTGATAGAATACATCGCTGCAGATGGTCAGCCCTGCCTGATGGTCGATGCCGAGTTGAGCGGCGCGGGCCAAGGCGTGGGCGTACAGGCCGGGATCAGGCCCGGCAGCAGCATCGTAGAGGCCGAAGACCTGGCCGCTTCGCTCGCTTTCGGCGCGCACCGATTGCGAGATCACCACGGAACGCAGCGGGACGTTGGGGGTCAGACCACCGCAGGTGCCGGTGCGGATCAGCGTCTTGACGCCGTGGAAATCCAGGAGCTCATGCACATAGACCAGGAAGGACGGGACACCGATGCCGGTGGCCTGGATGCTGACGGGACGACCGCGATAGAGGCCGGTAAAGCCCAGCGCGCCCCGGCGACGGTTGACGCAGCGCGGCGCCTCCAGAAACGTCTTCGCCATCCACTCGGCGCGCTGCGGATCGCCCGGCAACAGCACCGTTGCGGCATAGTCACCCTTGGCTGCCTCGTTGTGCGGCGTCACGACATGCTCCCCAAAACCCGCCGCCCCGTTCGCCTGCAATCATGCCAGCGTCACGTCATTGCGCAAGCGGTGAATTAGGGAGATCTAAAGCGCGTCGCTTGCGACGCACTTTAGGCTTTTGTTTTATGCATGTCGTTTTCTCAAAACCGGGGCCACTTTTGAGCGACATGCATCAGGATTCAAGCACGTCCTTGACGACAGTGGCCAGTTGTTTGAGCGAGAACGGCTTCGGCAGGAAACCGAATTGCGCGTCGGGCGGCAGGTTCCGGGCGAAGGCATCTTCGGCATAGCCGGACACGAAGACAAACTTGATGTCGGGCTGGCGCTTGCGCAATTCGCCAAGCAGCGTCGGTCCGTCCATCTCCGGCATCACCACGTCAGACACGACGATATCGACCTTGCCGCCGAGCGCTTCGAAGACTTCCAGCGCCTCGACGCCCGAGGACGCCTCGTGCACGGTGTAGCCGCGCGAGGTCAGCGCCCGCGAGCCGCCCATGCGCACGGCGTCCTCATCCTCGACCAGCAACACCGTGGCCGAGCCCGACAGGTCCTTGCCGGGGTCGGCGGCTTTCACCGGGGCTGCCGGCGCTTCGCCGACTTCACCCGGCTTCTTCGCCTCCGCTATATGGCGCGGCAGGAAGATGCGGAACGTCGAGCCCTTGCCGACTTCGGAATCGCAGAAGATGAAGCCGCCGGTCTGCTTGATGATGCCGTAGACCATCGACAGGCCAAGACCGGTGCCCTTGCCAACTTCCTTGGTGGTGAAGAACGGCTCGAAGATCTTCTTCAGCACGTCCGGCGCAATGCCGGAGCCGCTATCCTCGACCTCGACCACGACATAGTCGGCCGGGGTGAGTTCGCGGTAGGAAAAGCTCTTGCATTCTTCGGCGGTAACATTTCGGGTGCGCACGGTGAGATCGCCGCCGGCCGGCATGGCGTCGCGCGCATTGACCGCGAGATTGACCACCACCTGCTCGAACTGGCCGATGTCGACCTTGACTGGCCACAGGTCGCGGCCGTGGTCGACCTTCAGCTTGATGTCGTTACCGACCAGGCGGGCAAGCAGCATCCTGAGGTCGGCAAGCACGTCGGTCAGGTTCAGCACTTCCGGCCGCAGCGTCTGCTTGCGTGAGAAGGCGAGCAGTTGCCGCACCAGCGAGGCCGCCCGATTGGCGTTCTGCTTGATGTTCATGATGTCGGGGAAGGACGGGTCCGACGGCCGGTGATTGGTCAGCAGAAGGTCCGACGCCATGATGATGGCAGTCAGCACATTGTTGAAGTCGTGGGCGATGCCGCCGGCGAGCTGTCCCACAGCCTGCATTTTCTGGCTCTGCGCCATCTGGCCCTCGAGCGCCTTCTGCTCGGTGGTGTCGACGGCATAGACGATGGCCGATTCCTCAGCCCCCTCGCCGCCGGTGCCATCGGCGACCGCGTTGACGTAGAAGCGGATGTGGCGCTCCTCATTGCCGGGCAGCAGTGTGTCGATGGGCTCGATGTCGGCCTGCCTGAGCCGCGCCTTTTCGAAGGCGGCGGCAAAGGCCGGGCGGTCGCGCTCGTGGATGACCGTATCCAGCCGCACGCGGCGGTCGACGGCATCGCGATCGACGACGGAGGAAAACAGCGACAGGAACGGCGCGTTGGTGCGCAGGATGCGGCCGCTGGCGTCGACGCCGGCAATCGCCATCGGCGTCGAGTTGAAGAAGCGGGTGAAGCGCACTTCCGACGCGCGAAGGTCGGCGGACGCGTCCTCACCCTGGGTGCGGTTGAGCACGATTGTGCGGGTCGGGCCGTTGGTCCCCTCGCGGCTGGCCGAGACGCGGTGCATGAAGCGCACCGGCAGCGCTTCGCCGGTCGTCGTCGTCAGATCGAGGTCGATGACCGCGTTGCGGGTGGTGCCAGGATCGGCCTTGACCGAGCGCACCAGGGCCATGCCGTCGCCGGCGACGATTTCCGGCAGCGTGACCGCGCCAGGCGTGAAGCTCGCGAGGTCAATGCCCAGCCATTCGGCGAGCGTGGCGTTGATGTAGGTGACGCGGCCCTCCTGGTCGGCCGAGAAGAAGCCGGCCGGCGCGTGGTCGAGATGGTCGATGGCCTTCTGCAGGTCGAGGAAGAAACGCTCCTGCTCTGCCCGTTCCTGCGAGATATCGGCGAGCTGCCAGGCGAGCATGGGCAAACGTTGGCCGGGAACGCTGAAGGTGCGGGCCCGCGCGCGGTACCAGCGCGCGCCTGGCTCGGCGCCGGGCCGGATCGACTGCGCCAGCCGGAATTCGCCGTCGCCGGCCTGGCCGTCGCGCAGGCCCGAGGCCAACCGGTATATGGTCACCGAGGCTTCGGGAACATCGGAAAGCAGGCCTTCGACCGTCTTCAGGTCGGCTGCCGACGCGGCACCGGTCATCTCGGCATAGGCCCGATTGGCGTAGACGACGCGGCCCTTGGTGTCGGTGACGATCAGGCCCTGCGACATCGAATCGACGAAGGCCTTCGACAGTTCATCCCCGGTCGAACGCGGCGCGATCTGCACGAAGCCGATGGCCGTGGCGAACAGGAAGCCGACGCCGATCATGGCAAGCACGCCCAGCATGCCGAGCAGGAAGGGATCGCCAAGACGCTCGCGGAAAATGCCGAAAACGATCGCGGCCCCGGTCAGGACGATGATGAAGACGATGAGCCGGGTAACCGCGCCTGGCCGCGTGTTCTGGTCGACGATCGGTACCGGATAGAAATCGCCGCGCGTTTCCCTGGCCATATGCCCCCTGCTCGTGAGTTTGTCCGACATCGCCCCCGGCCGGTTGAATCACATTCTCCTAGTCCGGAAAAGGCCTTGCCGGCAAATGTCTGATAAAAATGACGCGCCGGTGTTTCAAGCTGTTCATGAGGCGTGAAGGCAACTTGCGGTGCCCGGTCGCAACGGTCTAGTGTCATTTCCACTTCAAAAACCGATTTGGGGGCACCGATGCAGTGGCTGGATAGCGTGGCGGGTCCTGGATATGCCGCAGCGCTGCTGTGGACGTTTGCCGCTCTTGTCCTGCTGGTCATCGTGCTTGTCATCATCAGGCTGGTCCGCAACCTGACTTTCGGCACCTTCGTTGCCGGCGGCAGGAACCGCAAGACGCGGCTGGCGGTCATGGACGCCACCGCGGTCGACAGCCACCGCCGGCTGGTGCTCATCCGGCGCGACGATATCGAACACCTGATTTTGATCGGCGGCCCGACCGACGTCGTCGTCGAGCGCGATATCAGGCTGGCGGCGCCACGCCGTCCGGCTTTGACCGGCGATGGCGGCGGTGGTGGCCTGCAGCAGCAGGCGCCGCGTCCGCGCGCAGCACAACCCGCCCCCGCCGCACCTGCAAGGCAGGTGCCACCGCCGCAACCGGCAAGGGCGGCCCCTGCCGCCGTTCCGCCACGCCAAGCCGCACCGGCGCCAAAACCAACCCAAATCTACCAGGCGAGCAATGTGACACCGCTGCCGGCCTATGGCGCGGCCGCCAACACCGCCCGGCAGGCCCCGCCGCCACCGAAGCGCGAGTCCATCGACGACACGCTGATGCGGGAACTTGAGGTCTCGCTCGATGATTCGCACGCCAGCAAGCCGGCGGCGAAAGCGCCGGCTTCACTCGATGACGAGATGACCAAGCTGCTCGGCGAACTCGCCAGTCAGAAGCGATAAATCCTACCGGAAACCGGCCGGTCCTGACCGGAGTGTGGATCTATACCATTCTTGCGTATGATCTCTTCGAACCGAGGCCTAGCGCGGCAAAAACCCGGAAGCTACGCGCAAAAAAAGAAATGGCCGGGAAACCCGGCCATTTCTGATGAACAGTTCTACTTGATAGCTGCGGCTCAATCGTCGCGATAGACTTTCTCGCGGCGCTCGTGGCGCTCCTGCGCTTCGATCGACAGGGTCGCGATCGGACGTGCGTCGAGACGCTTCAGAGCGATCGGTTCGCCGGTTTCCTCGCAATAGCCGTAAGTGCCTTCATCGATGCGCTGCAGCGCCGAATCGATCTTTGAAATGAGCTTGCGCTGGCGGTCGCGGGCGCGAAGTTCGATGGCGCGGTCGGTTTCAGAAGAAGCCCGATCGGCGAGATCGGGGTGGTTGGCGTTTTCCTGCTGCAGGATTTCGAGAGTTTCGCGCGCTTCGCGCAGTATGTCGTTCTTCCAAGTGACGAGCTTCAGGCGGAAGTATGATTTCTGCCGTTCGTTCATGAACGGCTCGTCTTCGGAGGGTACGTAATCGGCGGTAGAGATATCGTTCATTCGACTCACCCAACAACCCCAAATTTCGCGCTTATATATTCGCGCAGTGAAGGCTGCACAAGCGTAATCGGCGCGCGTTTCACGCAATTGTTAATGCCGTATGCAGCGACCGGCGGCAAAGCCGTCCACAGCAAGGCGCGGGCGAATTCGCATATGATTCGTTGCGCTTGGGCGCCGCCGCCCATTGTGTGGCAGGCCGTTCTCGTGGCTAATCCAATTGTGTCATTTTGATAGGAAGCACACCATGGGGGTCCGGTGAGCAGACTGTATCTATTGAGGCATGCCAAGGCTGGTTGGGCCCTGCCCGGCGTGCGCGACTTCGACCGCCCGCTCGACGCATCCGGCATTGCCGATGCCGAAACGATGGGCACGGCGATGCGTGCCCGCAACTACATTCCCGATATCACGCTCTGCTCCAACGCCAAGCGGGCGCGCCAGACGCTGGAGGGCATAGCCGGCCACACCGACACCGGCCGGGTGCTGTTCTTCGACACGCTCTACAGCGAGGATGCCGCCGGCTATCTCGCCATCATCCGCGGCAATGGCGGGCCGGGCTCGCTGCTGGTCATCGGCCACAATCCAATGACGGAAGACCTTGCCATGGCGGTCTCGGGCGACGGCGACGAAGCGGCGCGGGCCATCATGAACCATGGTTTCCCGACCTCCGGCCTGGCGGTCGTGCGCTTCGAGGGCACCCTCACCGAGGCCGCGCGAGGTGCCGGCTATCTCGAAGCCTTCCTGACGCCCGCCGATCTCTGAGCGGAGCCGGCCAGGTCCGGACGCCATTTCAAACTGCGGATGCAAAGCCTATATCGGGGCGGACCGAGGCCCGAGAGAACAGATTTTGGCATCATCGCTTACCACCTTCACAGACGAAGCGAGAATTGCCCTGGATACGCTGTCGGGGCGGGCAAGCGGGCTGTTTTCGCCATCGCTGCGGCTCGGCGTCACCGGCCTTTCCCGCGCCGGTAAGACGGTGTTCATCTCGGCTCTTGTCCACAATCTGATCCATGGTGGACGCCTGCCCCTGTTCGAGGCGCAGAAGTCTGGACGCATCGCGCGCGCCTTCCTCGAGGAACAGCCGGATGACGCCGTGCCGCGCTTCCAGTACGAGGACCATATCGCCGCCCTGGTCAACGATCGCGTCTGGCCGGACTCGACGCGCGCCATTTCCGAACTCAGGCTCACCATCGAATATGAATCGGCCTCCGGCTGGAACCGCATGTTTTCCAGCGGGCGGTTGTCGGTCGACATTGTCGACTACCCCGGCGAATGGCTGCTCGACCTGCCGCTGCTCGGCAAATCCTTCGCCGATTTCTCGCGCGAAGCCTTCGAAATGGCGATGCTGCCGGCGCGTCACGACCTGTCGCAGGAGTGGAGGGCCCTGTCGGCGACGATCGACCCCAATGCCGACGCTGACGAAATGACGGCGCGCCGGCTGGCCGAAGGCTTTGCCGCTTATCTCAAGGCCTGCAAGCTCGACGAGCGGGCGCTCTCGACCTTGCCGCCCGGCCGTTTCCTCATGCCTGGCGACCTCGAGGGTTCGCCGGCGCTGACCTTCGCGCCCTTGCTGCTCCAAGGCGAGCGGCGGCCACGCTCCGGTTCGCTGCAGGCAATGATGGAGCGCCGCTACGAGGCCTACAAGACGCATGTGGTGAAGCCGTTCTTCCGCGAACACATCACCCGCCTCGACCGCCAGATCGTGCTGATCGACGCCATGCAGGCGCTGAACGCCGGCCCCGGCGCGATGGCCGACCTCGAACGCGCGGTGACCGAGATCCTCTCCTGTTTCCGCCCCGGCCGCGGCAATTTCCTCACCGATTTGTTTTCGCGCCGCATCGACCGCATCCTGGTCGCTGCGACCAAGGCCGACCATCTGCATCACGAAAGCCATGACCGGCTGCAGGCGATCGTGCGGCGGCTTGCCGACCGGGCCGTGGCGCGGGCGAATTTTACCGGTGCCGATGTCGACGTGGTCGCCATGGCGGCGGTGCGCGCGACACGCGAAGGCACGGTCAAGCAGGGACGCGAGACGCTGCCGGTGATCATCGGAACGCCGCTGAAGGGCGAGAGGATCAACAGCGAAACCTTCGACGGCAAAGCCGAGACCGCCATATTTCCCGGTGACTTGCCGGAGAAAATTGAAGCGGTTTTCGATGTTTCTGAAGCTGACCACAGACAGAGCGGCGACGACCCGGCGATCCGTTTCGTGCGCTTTCGGCCGCCAAAGCTTGAACGCACCGCCGAAGGCGTCACGCTGTCGTTGCCGCATATCAGGCTCGACCGCGCCTTGCAGTTCCTGATCGGAGACCATCTGGCATGACCGCGCCCCGCAGACCGGCAGCTTTCCGTATCGAGCCGGAGGCCGAATCGAAGCAGGCCCGCAGCCATGCCGAGCCGCTACCGACGCGCAAGCCGCGGGCCGTTGTCGTACCGGCCGAGATCGACGTCTTCGACGAGCCTGACATCGTCGCCGCCGAACCGCCGCCGGCGACCGCGCCGCGCAAGCGCTCGCTGTTTGCCAGCCTGTTTTTCGGCGCGGTCGGCGTGCTGGTTTCGCTGGCCGTCGGCCTGTGGACCGACCAGCTCATTCGCGATCTGTTCGAGCGCGCGGAGTGGCTGGGCTGGTTGGCGGCTGCCATGGCCGCAATCGCCATGCTGGCGCTCGTGGTGGTGCTGGTGCGCGAATTCCTGGCCATCGCCCGGCTGGCCGAGGTCGAAAAGCTGCAAAAACGGGCTCTCGATGCCGTGGCGCGCGACGATCCGAAGGCCGCAAGGGCCGTCGTCGAAGAACTCTCGGCCTTTGTCGCGGCGAAACCAGAAACGGCGGCCGGCAGGCGATCGCTGGCCGAACTACGTGGCGAGATCATCGATGGCGGCAATCTGGTGCGGCTGGCCGAAACCGAGATTCTGGCGCCGCTCGACGCCAGGGCAAAGGTGATGATCCTGGAAGCGGCCAAGCGTGTGTCACTGGTGACGGCGGTCAGCCCGCGTGCCCTGGTCGACGTTGCCTATGTCGTCTTTGAGGCCGGGCGCCTCATTCGCCGCTTGTCCGAGCTTTACGGCGGCCGGCCCGGCACGCTGGGCTTTTTCCGGCTGGCGCGCAGCGTTCTCGCCCACCTGGCGGTGACCGGCTCGATCGCCGTCGGCGACAGCTTTGTCCAGCAGATCGTCGGCCATGGCCTTGCCGCGCGACTTTCGGCGAAACTCGGCGAAGGTGTCGTCAACGGCATGATGACGGCGCGCATCGGCATCGCCGCGATGGAGACGGCGCGGCCCCTGCCCTTCATTGCCGCCAGGCGGCCGGGCATGGGCGATTTCCTGTCGGCGCTGACCTCGTTCGCGACCAAAAAAGAGAGTGAAACGCCTGCTCCCGACAAGTGAACGTCCTCTCGCGGTCACCAAGCATTAACCAATCTTGTTCATGGTCGTCCAACAACAGCCTCCTTGTTGCCGGGTGTCGTCTATGAAAAGCGTAATCTTGTCCTGCGTCCTGCCCCTGGTCGCGCTTGCTGCACCTCTGGGCCTGGCCGGGAAAGCCTCTGCAGCCGAACCCGACAAGCAGTTCTTCCGCACCGTCGAAGGCAAATGGGTCGGCCCGGGCGAGATCGTCGCCGGCAAATACAAGGGCACGAAATTCACCTGCAGCTTCGACGGCTCGACGCCTGACAACAAGACGGGCATGTCGCTCGACGGCGACTGCCGGGTCGGTGTCTTCACCCAGAAAATGTCGGCGACCGTCGAGCGCAAGGGACGCGACTACAAGGGCAACTTCATGGGCGGCGCCGCGGGTTCGGGCCTCGACATTATCGGCGGCAATGTCGTCGATCCCCGCAAGGTGGTCTTCACCATCAACCGCAACCAGTTGCGCGGCGTCATGCAGGCCCGCATTCCCGACGACAATTCGATGACGGTGACCATCGCCGTGCGCGTCGACCAGCAACTGGTGCCGGTGATCGGCATGAGCCTCAAGCGCGTCGATGCCGTCGAAGTCGGCTCCATCGCCAAGAACTGACCTTCAAGCGGTTCCCGGAAAGCAACGGACAGTTTTACGCCCCGCGATAGCTTTGCGAGTCACGCTCAGATCAATGTCGGGAAGTGACAGGCCACCTTGCGGCCGGGTTTACGCTCGTTGAGCACGGGTCGTTCGGTGCGGCACCTTTCCACCGCTATCGGACATCTAGGATGGAAGCGGCATCCGGGTGGCGGGTTGAGCGGGCTCGGCACATCGCCAGTCAGGATAACGCGCTTGCTCGTCCCGCTCGGCGTCGTCTCAACGACGGGGACCGCCGAGATCAGCGCCTGGCTGTAAGGGTGGGATGGTGTCGCAAACAATTCTTCCGCCGGTCCTTCCTCGACGATCGAACCAAGATACATGACCGCGATGCGGGTCGAGACCTGACGCACCACTGACAGGTCGTGAGCGATGAAGATATAGGTGAGCTTCAGCTTCTCCTGGAGGTCGGCAAGCAGGTTGACGATCTGCGCCTGCACCGACACGTCGAGCGCCGAGACGGGTTCGTCCAGCACGACCAGATCGGGATTGAGGGCAATGGCGCGCGCAATGCCGAGACGCTGGCGCTGTCCACCGGAGAATTCGTGGGGATAGCGCATGACATGATCCGGCAGCAGTCCGACGAGGTCGAACAGTTCCGCGACGCGCTGGGTGATTTCGCGTGACGAAAGCTTGCCGTGGATACGCAGCGGCTCGGCCACCAGGTCGCCAACGCGCCGGCGCGGATTGAGCGAGGCCGATGGATCCTGAAAAACCATTTGCAGACGGCGCCGCAGCGGCCTGAGTTCGGACAGCGACTTTGTGGTGATGTCGTCGCCTTCGAAGAGAAGCTTGCCGTCCGATATGTCGTAGAGCCTCACCAGACAGCGCGCCAGCGTGGACTTGCCACATCCGGATTCGCCGACCAACCCGACTGTCTCGCCGCGCCACACCGTCAGCGAAACATTGTCGACGGCATGGACGGTTCGCTTGCCCTCCGCGGAAAAACGAGTGCCGATCGCAAAACGCTTGCCGAGCGAACGCGTCTCGAGGATCGGAAGGTCTTTGCTGGTCATAGGTCCGCTCATGCCTGCGCCACCCGGAAGCACGCCGCGGCATGGGTGCTGGCGCCAAGGTCGGGCTTGCCGGACATACAGGGCTCATACTGAACCGGGCAACGCGGGCCGAAAGCGCAGCCTTGCGGCAAGCGCAGCAGCGATGGCGGCGAGCCCGGAATGGCCGGCAGGCGGCGTGGCTTCTCGCCGGTCAGCGGCGGGATCGAACCGAGCAGCGCGCGCGTATAGGGGTGTCGCGGGTCGGAGAACAGCTCCATGCGGCTGCCGCGCTCCACCACCCGGCCGGCATACATGACCATCACCCGGTCGGCGAGTTCGGAGACCACGCCCATGTCATGGGTGATGAAGACAACCGCCGATTTGTGCGTCGCGCGCAGCTTGCGCACGAGGTCAAGAATGCCGGCCTGTACCGTCACGTCGAGCGCCGTGGTCGGCTCGTCCGCGACTAGCAGCGCCGGGTTGCAGGACAGCGCCATGGCGATCACCGCCCGCTGGCGCATGCCGCCGGAAAGCTGGTGCGGATAGCGCGACATGGCCTCGTGCGGGTTGGGAAAATTCACCTCGGCCAGCAGTTCCTCGACGCGCGCCATCGCCTTGGATTTGCTGATATTTTGATGCGCCCGGATCTGCTCGGCGATCTGCCAGCCGATCGTGTAGACCGGCGTCAGCGCCGTCATCGGGTCCTGGAAGATCATCGCGATCTCGTTGCCGCGCAGGCGCCTGAGTTCGCGCGCCGGCAGTCCCACCAGTTCGCGGCCCTTGTAGCGGATAGACCCCTCGATGATGGCGTTGGGGTCGGTGATGAGGCCCATCACCGCCAGCAGCGACACCGTCTTGCCCGAACCGGATTCGCCGACGACGCCGAGGATCTCGCTCTCTTCGAGGTCGAAGGAAACGCCATCGATGGCGCGCACCAGGCCGTCATTGGTGCGGAAGGATACTCTGAGGTCGCGCACCGACAGTATCATGATGTCCTCAGGCGCGGATCGAGAAGGATGTAGACGAAATCGACGACCGCGTTGGCGATGACAACGAACATGGAGGCATACATCACCGTTGCCATGATCATCGGTAGATCAAGGTTCTGCAGCGCGTCATAGGTGAGCTTGCCGATGCCATGCAGTCCGAACACCACCTCCGTCAGCAACGCGGAACCGCCCACCAGCGCGCCGAAATCCAGGCCGAACAGGGTGACGAAGGCAATCAGCGAGGTGCGCAAGGCATGGCGCAGCAAGATGCGCGTTTCCGACAGGCCCTTGGCACGGGCGGTGCGGATATAGTCTTCCTGCATGGATTCGATGATGGCCGCGCGCAGGACGCGCCCGTAAATGCCGATGTAGAGGATGGCCAACGTGATCCAGGGAATGACCAGGGTCAGGAACCAGCCCTTCGGATCGTCGGAGAAATTCTTGTAGCCGAGCGGCGGCACCCAGGAGAACGCCCAGTTGTCGTGATAGCGGCTCTGGGTGATCAGGTTCATCACCTCGCCCAGCCAGTAGACTGGCATGGAAATGCCGAGAAGCCCCAGCGCCATCAGAAGCTTGTCCAGCCAGCTGCCGCGGGTGGCGGCGGCAACGATTCCGATGATGATGGAGACAACCACCCACAGGATCGCCGCCCCAAACACCAGCGAGAGCGTGACGGGAATAGAATCCATGACCGCCGGCACCACCCTCCAGCCGCGGTTGACGAAGGAGGTCAGGTCGCCGGTGACGAAGATCTTCTCCATCATCTTCACATATTGGACGTAGAGCGGCTGGTCGAAGCCGAAGCTGTGCCGCACCGCTTCCAGCACCTCGGGCGATGCATTACGGCCGGCAATGCGCGCCGCCGGGTCGGCGCCCGGCGTGGCAAAGAAAATCAGGAAGACGATGACCGAGATGCCGAACATCACGAACAGCATCTGACCGAAGCGGCGCAGGATGGCGTAGATCATCAATCGCGCCCCAGCCGTACCTTGGAGCGCGGGTCGAGCGCGTCGCGCAGGCCGTCGCCGAAGACGTTCAGCACCATGACGGACACCGCGATTGCCAGGCCCGGCACCAGCGCCACGAGCGGGCGGGTGTAAAGCAGCGCCTGTCCGTCCTGGATGATGGTGCCCCAGCTTGCGGCCGGCGGCTGGACACCGATCGACAGGAAGGAGAGCGCCGATTCCGTCAGCATGTTCAGCGCCATCATCAGTGGCACGAAGACGATCAGCGTGGTGGTGATGTTGGGCAGGATGTCGCGCCACAGGATGCGCCATCCCGGCACACCCAGATTAATCGCGGCGAACACGAATTCGCTGTGTCGAAGCGACAGAACCTGGCCGCGTATGGGGCGCGCCACATAGGGCACGTAGACAATGCCGATGATGATGACCGGCAGCCACAGACTGCCGGACTCGATCTCGATCGGCCCGATCGAGATGCCCTGCGCGATGGTGACGATGGAAAGCGATATCGCCAGCAGATAGATCGGAAATGCCCAAAGCACATCCAGAAAGCGCGACAGCACGGTGTCGGTGATGCCGCCGAAATAGCCGGCCATCAGCCCTGCCAGCGTGCCGATGATCAGCGTGAAGATGGTGGCTGCGCCGGAGATCAGCAGCGAACTCAGCCCGCCATAGAGCATACGGGCCATGACATCGCGGCCCTGGCTGTCGGCGCCAAGGAAATAGTTGCCGAGCCGCCAGGTCGGACCGATCGGCGTGTAGCCAAGACCAAGCCCCTCCGTCGACTGCTCCATCACGGGGACGTCGACGCCGTCGATCTGGATGACGGTGTCGAGCGTCGAGGCGAAGGGGTCCGTGCCCGCCCATTTCGCATAGAGAGGCGCGCTGAGGCAGGCAAGGACGATGAGGAGGAATACGGCCAGGGATGCCATCGCAGCCCTGTCCGTTGCCAGCTTTGCAAACGCGACGGCCCAGGGCCCTCGCGTCTTGCGCGGCATGGCGATGGCTTGGTTCGACACGGCCGTGCCTCTCCGCAGTTCGTTACTGCACCCAGGATTGGGTGATCATCCAGTTGAACTGCCGGTTGAACTTGAAATTGCCAACCCGTTTGCTGACGAAGTCAAGTCGCTTCGGCGTGAAGAGGCCAACGGCCGGCGCCTTATCGGTGACCTCCCGGTCGATTTCGGCCCACAATTTGTCGGCAGCCTTCTGATCGGTCACACCGAGATCAAGCGCCTTCTGCATCTTGGTGTCGATATCCTTGTCGCAGAAGCCGGCGATGTTGATTGAAGCGTCCGACCCTTCACGGAAGGAAGCGCAGGAGAACAAGATGTTCAGGAAGTCGGAAGCCGCGGGATAGTCCTTGTACCACTGGGTGATGGACATCTGCACCTTGTTGTTAGTGTTCTGGATGTAGGTGAACTGGATGTTGGACGAGATCGGCTTGACGTCGGCGACATAGCCGATGCTGGTCAGCGCGCTCTGCAGATAGACACCGATGGAGCGTGAGATGGCAGTGTCCTCGGCGATGATGGTTACCTTCTGGCCCTTGGTGCCGGATTCCTCGACGAGCTGCTTTGCCTTGTCGAGATCGGGCGCCGACCATTTGGCGCCGGGGTTCTTGGTGAAGGGGCAATAATCCTCATGGCCGGGGAAATCCGGCGGCAGGACCTGGCAGACCGGCGAGGCCAGCACCTTGCCGCCGAACAGCTTGACCAGCGTGTTGCGGTCGACTGCATAGGCAACCGCCTGGCGCGCTTTTTCGTTGTCGAAGGGTGCCAGTCGGTTGTTCAACGGCGCATACCACCATGCTGACAGCGGCGAGATGTGCAACTGGTCCATGGATTTGCTGCCAAGTTCGCCCAGGCGATCGCTCGGCAGCGCGTCGAACATCCAGTCCGCCTCGCCGTTCTGGATCGCCGAGACCGCTGCTTCCTCGGACAGGCCGAAATCATATTGTACGACATCCGGGTAACCGTCGGGCTGGGCTTCCTCGCTCCACTGCTTAAAATTGGGATTGCGCGACACCGTCATGCCCTTGTTGGGGTCGAAGGCGGAGATCATATACGCACCGGTGCTGGGGATAGGCTTGGAGCCCATGTCTTCGGCGGGCGTGTCGGCCGGCAGAACCACTGCGTGAGGCAAAGCGAGCTTGTAGAGCAGCTCGGCATCCGGCTTGGTGATGTTGATGGTGATGGTACCGGCGGCTTCGTCACCGACAACGCCGCCTTCCAGCGTGCAGCTCTTGGTGTCGGCCAGGCATTTGTCGGCGCCGACGATGCCGGCATAGAAGGTGCCTGAGGTCGGTCCGGAAATCTTGAAGATGCGCTGGAAGGAGGCAACGACGTCCTTGATGCCAAGATCCTGGCCGCCGGAGAACTTAATGCCCTTGCGCAGCTTGAAGGTGAAGGTCTTGCCGTCATTCGTAACCACAGGCAGCGCCTCGGCCAGATCGGGGACGATGGTGAAGCCGCCCATGCCTTCGGCTTTGCGGAAGGCCACCAGGCCGTCATAGATCGGCTGGTACATCTGCCAACCCTGGTCGGTGTAATTGATGTGCGGATCGAGCGTTCCCGCCGCCGAGCGGGCGAGAAGGCGGATGGTGCCGCCTCTATGCTCCTTGAGATATTCGGCCTGCGCCGGGGCCAGCCATGTGCCGGCCAGCAATGAAGCGGCTGACGCCGCAAAAAACAGTTTCTTCATGTTTTATTCCCCTTTTTTCTCAGTTGTCGTTGTCGTCCAGAAAGTCTCCCACCACCCGCATGCACGCCTCTTGCTCCTCGACATGCGGCATGTGGCTGGAATGCTCGAATATCTCCCAGTGCGATCCTTTGATGCCGTCCTTGAAGGGCTGCACGGTCGCTGGCGTGGCCTCGTCATAGCGACCTGATATGATCAACGTCGGAACATCGATGGCCGGCAGTCGATCGACGATGCTCCAGTTCTTCAGCGTTCCGATGACGTGAAACTCGTTTGGCCCGTTCATGACATGATAGACGGTCGGATTGCGTGCGATCTGGGCGAAGGTCTCCGTCACTTCGGGCGGAAAAGGCACGCGGCAGACATGCCGTTCGTAGAACCGCATCGTCGCTTCCTGGTAGGCCGGATCGTCCGTCGTGCCGGCCTGCTCGTGGCGGGTCAGCGTCTCCTGGACATCCACGGGCAGGTCGGCGCGCAGCCGGTTGGCTTCTTCAACCCACAGCTTCATGGAAGCCGGCGAGTTGGCGATGGTCAACGACTTCAGGCCTTTCGGTCGCGTTACCCCATATTCGGCGCCTAGCATGCCGCCCCAGCTCTGACCGAGGACATGGAAGCCGGACCGGATGCCGAGATGGTCGACAAGGTTTTCAAGCTCGTCGATGAAGAGCTTAGGCGTCCAGAAATCGGCGCCCTTCTGCGGCAGCAAGGTGGAGTTGCCGCAGCCCAACTGGTCGTAGTGGATGACGGCGCGGCCGCGGCGGGCAAGAAGCTTGTAGGCATCGACATAATTGTGGGCGGCGCCCGGCCCACCATGCAGGATCACCACCGGGGCTTTGTCGGCGTCGAGGTCGCCGGAGATACGATACCAGGTTTCGTAGTTGCCGAAGGCGGCCCGCCTCTGCCTACCACTGATCTCAGACGACATCCCGGCTCCCTTGCATGTTTGAAGGCATCGTGTTGTTGGGCCTAGTTCACCTTGCGGCTGGTTTGCACCCATTCTTCCAGCATCTGCACGCCGAACGCCGTGGCGCCTTCCCGGCCGAGCGGCTGATCCTTGTCGGCCATTTCCTTGCCGGCTATGTCGAGATGCACCCAGGGCCGATCCTCGGTGAAGTGGCGCAGGAACGCCGCCGCATAGGGCGCGTCGCCATCTTCCATGTCCTTGGCGTGGTGCCGGATATCGGCGAATGGCGATTGCAAGCCCTCATCGTAAGCGCGGTCGAGCGGCAACTGCCAGAACCGCTCACCGACCGTTTCTCCTGCCGCGATCATCTGCGTCGCGGTGGCGTTGTCGGTGCTGAACAGGCCGGCGAATATCGATCCGAGGCCACGCATCACCGAATAGGTCAGCGTCGCCAGATCGACGATCACGGAGGGGTTGAAGCGCGTAGCTGCATAGTAAAGGCAGTCGGCTAGGATCAGCCGTCCTTCCGCGTCGGTGTCGAACACTTCCACGGTCTGTCCGGAGGCCGTGGTGATGATGTCGCGCGGCTTGAGCGCGGTGCCGGACGGCATGTTCTCGGCGATGCCCAGAACGCCGACGGCATGCACCGGACTGCCTTGCCGGGCAAGCGCGATCAGCAGGCCAACCACTGCCGCCGCGCCACCCATGTCGGCCTTCATGTCGAACATCTGCTCGCCGCGCTTGATGCAGAGGCCGCCGGAGTCAAAGCAGACACCCTTGCCTACGAAAGCCATCGGCTGTGCGGGAGCACCCTTGCCGCGATAGCGCAGGACCGCAACGCGCGGCGGCCGCACTGAACCTGACCCGACGGCCAGGATGGCATTCATTCCGAGTTCCCTAAGCTTCGCCATGTCGAGGATCTCGACGTCGATGCCGGCTTCGCGCAGCGGCTCGAGGTGATCGTGGAAATTGTCGGGATGGAGATGGTTCGGCGGCAGGTTGACCAGGGTGCGCGCATATTCGACGCCGTCGGCGATGGCATTGGTCCGCGCCAGCGCCGGGGCGAGCTCCGCGCCGCTTGCGCCGACCAGTTGTACCCGCAAGGTTCGATCCGCGCCTGCTCCCTGGCGTTGGTTGCGCATGTCGAAACGATAGCGCCGAAGCCGCATGCCGAGCGCCACGCGCGCCAGGATTTCCGCGCCGGGCATATCGACGCCGGCGGTCGGGTCCAGGACCAGGGTGGCGGCGCACTCGCTCTTGCCCTCAAGATGCGCGGCAAGCAGACCGCCGGCGCGTGCCAGTGAGAGTGTCGTAATGGCCTCAGCCTTGCCTAGGGCGAGAACGATGACGCGCCGGGTCGATACGGCCTGGGGAGCGATCACATCGATGCAGGTGCCGGATTCGGCCAGAGCGTCCGTATCGGAGCAGGCACGGGACAAAATCCCGCTCAGCTCAACATCCAGTGCCGCTGCCCGTGGGCCAAAGCCTGTCTGGGCAGTTTGCAGGATCACGACGACAGAGGTTTCCGCGGAAATCTCGTCGGCCGCTTCAAACACCGGCACTGGCGATTGAGGCATAAGCAGTCATTCTCCCATTTTTCCCCGGCCTTAGCGCAGCTTTGCGCAAAGCTTCGCCCGCCAGCGGTGGAACCGATCAGGCCGGTCTCTGCCGTTGGTGGAATGGTGCCGGAGGCCCCAAATAATCGTTTTCTGATGGCGACTTGGTCGCTCTTGTCTCTTGCGTATCCCCGAACCGGCCAGGTGATCAAACGCCAATTTTGCCCAAGTCGATTGACAAAAACTCAACTGACAATTCATGATCGGGCGATGGCGCTACCCTCACTCAACGGCATGCGCGCTTTCGAGGCTGCCGCACGCCTCGGCAGCATCAAGGATGCAGCGGAGGAATTGCACCTGACACCGTCGGCCGTAAGCCGCCACATCCGTGCGCTTGAACGAAATCTCGGCCAGGATCTGTTCGAGCGTGGCTTTCGCCAGATAACGCCGACCATCAGGGGGTCCTACTATGCGCGCGGCCTCTCCGAAGCGTTCGAGGCGATCTGGCGCGCCACCGACGATGTCAGCGTCTCCGACGGCCCAAGCCACAGCAAGGCCCAACGTGTCAGGGTCTTGTGCGTACCGGCGGTTCTGAACCTTTGGCTGGCGGACCGGTTGCCAAACTTTCGCCGGCTGCATCCATCCGTGGATCTGGAGATTTCCACGTCCGGCAAGCGGGCCAACTTCGATTTGGCCATTGTCGACGAGTTCGTCTACAAGGCCGGCCCGGCGCTAACGCTGTTGATCCCGCTGTTGCTGACCCCGGTTTGCGCGCCCTCGCTGCTGGAAGGGCCGGTGCCGCTGCGGTCGCCCGCCGATCTGGTCAATCACCACCTGATCCATGAATGCGAGACCATGCGATGGAAGCGATGGCTGGAGCAGGAAGGCGTGTTGGACACCACGCCGAAATCGAGCACGACCCTCGATGACTGCACCTTGATCATGCGCGAGGCGATAAACGGCGCGGGTATAGCGCTGGCCGACACGATGATGGCGCAGGATCTTCTGCAGCAGGGAAAACTGATCGCCCCGTTCCGAGCCCGCCACACCTATCCGGCCGGCATCTATCTGCATCAGCGTCGCAGCATCGGCAACAAGCCGGGCACAGGCCTGTTCCAGGACTGGCTGCTCGCCGAGATCGACGATCACAAACGGACGATGGCTATCCCTTAGAACACCAGCAAAAAAGGCGGTGGCTCCCCGAGCCACCGCCTTCTTCAATTCCCCGAACGAAAATCAGCCCTTGATGGCGGCCGTCAGTTCGTCATAGGCCTTGCAGGCTTCGTCCAGCGTCGTGGCGCCCTGGTATTTGGTCGTCACCGCCTGCACCTTGGCCGTCAGGTCAGCCGCCTTGGACGGATCCTTGGTGATCGCCTCCTGCAGCGCGGCGGTCATCTCCTGGGCCTTCTTGGCCGCAATCTCCTGCGTGCATTCAGGCGCCTTCGAACAGGCCGATGCGGCAAGCATGGCGACACCCACGCCGACGAGCAAAAACTTCTTCATGTCAGTCATCTCCTCACAAAGGCAGAACTTGATCGTCGCTGCCTTCAAATGGCCGAAGCCGAGCGTCCCTTAGCCGCCGATTGCGGCAAAACGCAACGCGTGTGCCGCATAAACTTGTGTAACGCGGCTGCAACATCGCGGCGGCCCGGAGTCAGGCCGTCTAGACTAATGCATGTCGCCCAAAAGTGCGCAGCGGTTTTGGGATAACGACATGCATAAAAACAAAAACTTAAAGCGCGTCGCACAGGGCCGTTCAGGCGCGACGCGCTTTAGGGCAGTTGAAGTAGGGTTAGCTGCGAGGCTGTAGCAGCGCCAGCAAAGCTGTCGATGCGGCAAGGACGGCGGTGAGAGTCAAAGGCGCCGTGGCGCCGTAATTGTCCACGACATAGCCGCCGACAACCGCGCCGATGGTGATGGCAACCTGGAAAGAGACGACCATCAGGCTGCCCGCCGCTTCCAGTGCGTCAGGTGCCGCACGGGACAGATTGGTCGGCAGCACCACCGGCCCCATGCCGAAGGCCAAGCCCCAAAGCGTTACGAGCGCGAAGGCAGCGCCGACGTGCACGCCCCAAAGCACCAATGCCAGCGCCGCAAACGCCATCAAGACGGCGGTCACCACGAGCGCCATGCGGATATTGGCGTCGGCCAAGCGGCCGCCGACAATGTTGCCGACCACGGCGGCGATGCCAAATCCGAGCAGAGCCAGCGCAATCGGCCCGGTTGCAAGCAGCGTCACATGTTCGAGGAAGGAGCGCACATAGACGGAGCCGGCGAAATGCCCGGTCATCAGCAAAACAATGGCAAGCATGCCGAGCTGAATGCCACGCCGCCGCGTCAGCCGAAACACGTCGGCAAGGCTGTTGCTTGCGGTTGCAGGCAAGGTCGGCAGGCTGAGAAACTGCAGTAGCATGGCAACCAGGGCCAGCCCCGCTGTCATGGCCATGGCGCTGCGCCACCCCAGCCAGTCGCTGATCAACGCGCCCATCGACGGCGCGGCAATGGTGGCGAGCGAGACGCCCAGGGTGACGATGGCCATGCCCCGACCTGTCGCATTGGCGCCGACCAGCCTCGCTACGACGGCAACCGAAAGTGCCCAGAAAGCGCTGAGCGCGATTCCCAGCCCGGCCCGGCCCAGCAACAGCAGCCAGAAATTGGGCGCCAGCGCTGCAAGAATATTGGAAGCGACCGCCAGGGCCATGAGACCAACCAGCACCGTCTTGCGGTTCAACCGGCCGATGAGAACATTGCTCAACATCGCCGTCACGGCGCCGACCGAAGCGGTGGCGGTGACGACCTGTCCGGCTGTTCCCTCGCTGATGCCGAGATCGCGCGCCATCGGCGTCAACAGACCTGCCGGCAGGAATTCGGCGGACACCAGGGCAAAGCTGGTGGCCGCCAATGAAATGACCGCGAACCAGGTGGCTGCGCTCCATGCGGTTGGCGCATCGGCGTCAAGGCCAATCGCGGCGTCTTCAAGCTGTAATGTTGTGTCAGTCACGGAAGGATCTCCAAAGTTTGGAGATCTTCTATAGACGAGTCCGTTCGGATGATATGTATCCTAGAATCCGAAATTCATATCTATTCGTCCGGGAATTGTGCGGCGCACAACACCTGGCGAAACATTGGTGATGCGCTTGAACGCGCGCGCGAAGGATGCCTCGGAATCATAGCCCAAACGGGTAGCCACTTCGGCAACCGACAAGCCGTTCTGCCCCAGCAACTCACGGGCAAGCTGCATCCGCAGGCGGGCGAGATAGCGTGCAGCACCCTCGCCCAAGACAGCGCTGAAGCGCTCGGCGAAAATCGACCGCGATTGGCCTGCCACGCCGGCCAGGCTTCCCAGCGTCCAGTTGTGGCCGGGGTTTCGGTGCATGGCTGCCAGAGCGCGGCCAATATGGGGGTCGCGGATGGCTGCGAGCCAACCGGTGGTCGAAGCGCCATTGCAATTGACCCAGCAGCGGATGAGCCGGGCTGTCAGCAAATCCGCCATACGCGACAAAATGGTGGCGCTGCCCATCTGCGGGTGTGCGGCCTCCACCGTCATAGCCGCCAGCAAAGGACCGACGACAGGGTCATTGCCGGCCACGTCGCAACCCTTGATGACAGGCGGCATCAACGTGATCAATGGGTTGAGCGCACAGGAACCCAAGGCCATCGAGCCGCAGAAAAGGGTGCTCGTCGCGCCCGTTCCCTGCCGTACCACTTCGCAGACGTTGCCGCCGAACTTGATCACCTGGCAGCCCTCGAGCGAGTCGACCTCAACGTCCGGCGCGCTAGCCAGCCGATGGGCGATGCCTTGCGGCAGCAGCACCAGATCGCCATCGCGCAACTCCTGCCAGCCTTGCGCTTCGGTATGAATCCAGCATGGCCCATGGCCGACAAAATGGAACCGAAGCAGCGGTTGCTGCGGAAAGTCTATGCTCCATGGATGCCGGAGCTCGCAGCGGCCATAGTTGACGCCGCTCAAGCGAAAGTCCTGCAGAACTTCACTGAGCGCATCCATCGGGATATGGGACGGCGAAGACGGTCGGGACGAATGGTCAAGCATTGAGCTGATATAGATGCCGAACGTCCGGCAGGCAAGCGGCGACCATTGTTTCACCGGGGGAATCGCTTCAACGGCACCTACCCGTCCTGGCAGGCTTCCCACCCTTGCCTCTAGCTCCAACTGCATGCAAGGAGTGCTGCTGAACACGGGGACAAGAGGCATGGCAGCGGAAGCGTCGGGCAGCGATCTTATTCAGGTGGTGGCGCTGCTTGCCGCCGGCGTCGTCGCCGTTCCGATCTTCAAACGCATGGGGCTGGGCTCGATCCTCGGCTATCTCGCCGCCGGCGTGGTTATCGGCCCGTTCGGCATCCGAATCTTTTCCGAATCGGAAGCCATCCTGCACGTCGCCGAACTCGGCGTCGTCATGTTCCTGTTCATCATTGGGCTGGAGATGCAGCCGTCGC
The DNA here is from genome assembly GCF_057786075.1 of Mesorhizobium sp. P171375. NCBI lineage: Bacteria > Pseudomonadati > Pseudomonadota > Alphaproteobacteria > Hyphomicrobiales > Phyllobacteriaceae > Mesorhizobium > Mesorhizobium sp. P171375. The sequence goes on along the minus strand of NZ_JBYNWF010000001.1, from coordinate 4,446,257 downwards.
GGCTATGGGGGCTGCGGCGCGAAATTTTCGGACTCGGCGCCCTGCAGGTCGGCGTCTGCGTGGTGCTTCTGACTCTTGTCGGATTAGCGGGCGGCTTTCCGATCGCGCAATCCTTCGTTGCCGGCGCCGGCTTCGTGCTGACCTCGACGGCGATCGTCATGCAGCTGCTGGAAGAACGCGGCGAGATGGCCAGCCCCAAAGGACAGCGCATCGTGTCCATCCTGCTGCTTGAGGATCTGGCGATCGTGCCGCTTTTGGCGCTGGTCGCCTTCCTGGCGCCGGGCGGCGCCGAGATGACCCTGCAGCAAAGGCTGACCGAGATCGGCATCGGCCTTGGCGCCATTGTCGGGCTGGTGGTGGCCGGCCGCTATCTGCTCAATCCGTTCTTCCGCATCCTGGCCGACGCCAAGGCGCGCGAAGTGATGACGGCGGCCGCACTTCTGGTCGTGCTGGGGTCAGCGCTGGTCATGCAGCTGTCCGGCCTGTCGATGGCGATGGGCGCGTTCCTCGCCGGCGTGCTCCTGTCCGAATCGACCTTCCGCCACCAGCTAGAAGCCGACATCGAACCGTTCCGCGGCATCCTGCTCGGCCTGTTCTTCCTCGCCGTCGGCATGTCGCTCGACCTGCATGTGGTGGTCGACAACTGGCAGCTCGTCGCCATCTATGTCGTCGCCTACATGGTGATGAAGGCGCTCGGCATCTATCTCGTCGCCCGCGTGCTGAAGAGCGGCCACCGCGAAGCGCTGGAGCGCGCCGTGTTCATGGCGCAAGGCGGCGAATTCGCCTTCGTGCTTTACTCCGCGGCCGCGGCAGTCGGCATCATCGACAGCCGGGCCAACGCCACGCTGACCGCGATCATCATCATCTCCATGGTGCTAACGCCGCTGGCGATCATCGTGCTCAAATATCTGACGCCGCGCGACGAGCAGTCGCTCGAAGGCGTCGATATCGCCGAAGGGCTGACCGGCAGTGTTCTGGTCATCGGCTTCGGCCGCTTCGGCCAGATCGCCAGCCAGCCGCTTTTGTTGCGCGGCATCGACGTGTCGATCATCGACAATGATGTCGAAATGATCCAGGCTGCCGCCGATTTCGGCTTCAAGGTCTATTATGGCGACGGCACGCGGCTCGACATTCTGCGCGCCGCTGGCGCTGGTCGTGCGCGCGCCGTGCTGATCTGTGTCGACAAGCCCGACGCTGCCGTTCGCATTGCCGAACTGATCAAGGCGGAGTTTCCGTTGCTGACGGTTCTGGCTCGCGCCTTCGATCGCGGCACAGCGCTGTCGCTCATTCGCGTCGGCGTGGATTTCCAGCTGCGCGAAACCTTCGAATCGGCCCTCGTCTTCGGTGGGTCGGCGCTCGAAGCGCTTGGCGTCGAACCGGAAGACGTCGCCGACGTCATCGAGGATGTACGGCGCCGCGACAACGACCGCTTCGAGACGCAGTTGGCGGAAGGCATACGGGCTGGCCGGCGCTTCCTCAGGGGCAATATCGGCACGCCGATTCCGACGCCGCTCGCCCCGCCACGTCGACCCGGCCAGGCGCTGAATGAAGAAACCGCCGGTGTGTTGAACAAATCCGAACCCGCCCAGCCAGAGGAAGGCAGATGACCGCATTGGATGAGCGAGCGCTCGCCGTGACAAAATTCTGGCGCGAGGCCGGCGAAGACGCCTGGTTCGAAAAGAACGACGCTTTCGATGCGGATTTTCGCAGCCGATTTCTCGACCTGCATTATGCGGCCGCGCGGCGCGAGTGCGACGCCTGGTCGGAGCATGCCGAGGGCTCGCTGGCGCTGATGATCCTGCTCGACCAGTTTCCGCGCAACTGCTTTCGCGGCTCCGGCCACATGTACGCCACCGATCCGCTGGCAAGGCACTTTGCCGCCAAGGCGATCGCCGCCGGCCATGACCTGGCGCTGGAAGAAGACCTGCGCGTCTTCCTCTACCTGCCCTACGAACATTCGGAACTGCCCGCCGACCAGGACAGGTCGGTTGAGCTCACCACTGCCAGGGCGCCGGAGTATATCAAATACGCGGTCGAGCACCGCGACATCATCGAGCGTTTCGGCCGCTTCCCGCATCGCAATCGCATGCTTGGTCGCGAGACGACGGTGGACGAACAGGCATTTCTCGATGGCGGCGGATTCTCCGGCTAACCCAGCCACCAGTCGCGGCCGGACGCCAGCCGCTCTATGCCTGCCGTATCGACGGCGCTGAGCCGCTCGCTCACGCTGCGGCCGCCAACCGCCAGTTCCGGCGCGATCTCGGCCAGGGGCGCCAGCACGAAGGCGCGCTCCAGCATCCTGGGATGCGGCACTTCCAACCCGGTCTCGTGGATGATGCGGTCGCCGAACACCAATATGTCGATGTCGATCAGGCGCGGCCCCCAGCGCTCCTCGCGCACCCGCTTCAGCTTGCGCTCGGCCTCGAGGCAGAGATCGAGCAGCGCCCTTGGCGCCAGCGCGGTCGAGATTTCGGCGGCGGCATTCAAGAAATCCGGCTGGTCGAGCTTGCCCCAGGGCGGTGTGCGGTAGAGCGAGGAGACGGCGATGACGCGCGTGTTATCGTCGGCGTCGAGCAGGCGCAGCGCCGTGGCCATCGACGCCGCCGGATCGCCGAGATTGCCGCCAAGGCTGAGATAGACCGTGTTATTCGGGCCAGACAACGGTCACCTCGACATAATCGAGCACGCCGGGCACCGGCGCGTTCGGTTTGCGCACGGTGATCTCGGCCCTCCTGATCTGCGGGAACCGCGCCGTCAGCGCCTTCGCCACTTCGAGCGCCAGCGCCTCGATCAGGAACCGGCGATGTCCGGTGACGATCTTTTCAATCACCGTGAAGGCGATGCCGTAATTGACGGTGTCCTCGATGGAATCATCCTCCAGCGGGCGGCTGGGCTCGACCGTCAACTCGGCATCGACATAGAAACGCTGGCCAAGCGCCTCCTCCTCGTCCAGCACGCCGTGCCGGGCAAAGAAGGCGCAGTTCTTCATGCGGATGACGTACATTTCTTGGCTTCCTGGGCTCAGCGTCCCGGCTTTTCACGCGCCAGCATAGCATCCGCCATGGCCAGTGCGTCCACGTTGATTGCGACATCGTGGACGCGAAACAGATCGGCGCCCTTGAGCCTGAGGATGACGCTGGTGGCTGCGGTACCGGCGCCGCGCTCGGCGGCCTCGCGGCCGGTGACGGTGCCGACGAAGCGTTTCCTGGACGTGCCGGCCATCAGGGGAAAGCCCAGCGCCGTCAGTTCGGAAAACCGCGCCATCAGGTCGAGGTTTTCCTCCGCCGTCTCCTTGGCGAAGCCGAAGCCGGCATCGAGCACGATATGGTCATCCTGGACGCCATTGCGCTTCGCGATTTCCAGCGATGCCTTGAGGAAGAACAACTGGTCGTCGATGACATCGGGCAGCTTTTGCCGCTCGCGCCCGGTATGCATGATGACCAGCCCGGCGCCGGTCTCCGCGGCGACGCGGGCAATGCCGGGTTCACGCTGCAGGCCCCAGACATCGTTGACGATATGCGCCCCGGCGGCAACCGCAAGGCGAGCGGTTTGCTCGCGATAGGTATCGACCGAAATCAGGGCTTCATTGGTCCCGGCGAGTGCGGCGATCACCGGCAGGATGCGGGCCTGCTCTTCCTCAGGGGTGACGGGAGAGGCGCCCGGGCGCGTGGATTCTCCGCCGATATCGATCACGACAGCCCCCTCTTCCACCATGCGGCGCGCCTGCGCCACCGCCTGGTCAGGCGTGATGAACAGTCCGCCATCGGAAAAACTGTCCGGCGTGACGTTGAGAATGCCGACCACTATGGCCCTCTCGCCAAGGTCGAGATGGCGTCCATGCGCCAGTTGCCATCGCCTTGTCGTCATTGTCCTTCAACCATGTGGCTCATCGGGCGCTTGCAATCCATCAACGATGCGTGATCGGTGGAAGATCAATTCCGTTGCGCCGGCAACGGCCGTAAAGCAAGGTGAGTGAAGAGGCAACATGATGAAGCGACCCCTGCTCTGCGCCCTGATGCTGGCTTTGACCGTTTTGCCGGCGAGCGCGGCCAATCTGGTGAAGACCTACAGCTATTTTGGCATCGGCGGCAGCACGCTCGATGCCATCGAGACGCAATTGTCGACACATGGACCCGAGGTGAAAAGCACCGGGATGCGGCATCCGGGCGCCACCCAGATGGCCTTCACCACCCGCATCAGCTACGCGCAAACCGCCGATACCTGCCGCATCGCCAAGGCCGCCGTCACCGTCAAGGTCAAGGTCATCCTTCCGCAGTGGCGCAGGCCGCGCAAGGCCGACGCCGATGTCAGGCTGTTCTGGGACACGCTGTCGGCCGACATCAAGCGCCACGAGGAGCGCCATGTCGAGATAGCCAAGAACCACGGCCGTCTCCTTGAGGACGCGCTGAACGCCAGCTACCCGCAAAAGACCTGCGCCGAGGCCAAGGCCAAGGCGGCTGAGATCACCGCGGCCGAACTCGCCAGGCACGACCAGGACCAGCTGCGCTTCGACCGCGTCGAAGGCGTCAACTTCGAAAGCCGCATCCTGCGGCTGCTGCGCTACCGCATGCAGCGCGTCGAGAACGGCCAGCTTCCGCCCGGCTGAAACACAGGACTGATACCAAGCCAACCCTGCCGAAACATGAGGCCAGCCCCAGAAAACTTTCGGGCAAAGGTCGAAATCGGCCTATACCGACCGACATATGTCAGGCTCGCAAGGCGCGAGCTTCGGAACGCGAGATCAAGACCAATTGAGTCGGCGTATAGCGGAGCGGCCATTTGGCGCCGCGCAATCGCTCGCCAAGCATTGTGGATGAACTGACATGGACCAGGCTGTCGACAAGCCGGTGATGGCGACGCCCGCCGCGCCGCTGACGGAGAGCGAAAAGAACGTCATCATCGCCGGCATCTTGCTGTCGATGCTCCTGGCGGCGCTTGACCAGACCATCGTCGCGCCGGCCATGCCGACCATCGGCCGTTCGCTCGGCCATGCCGACTATCTGCCGTGGATCGTGACCGGCTATCTCCTGACGGCGACCGCCATGGCGCCGCTCTACGGCAAGATCTCCGACGTTTATGGCCGCCGGCCGACCGTCTATGCGGCGATCCTGATCTTCCTCGCGGGATCGCTGGTCAGCGCCATGGCCCCCAACATGTTCGTGCTGGTCATCGGCCGGGCAATCCAGGGTGCCGGCGGTGGCGGCCTTTTCGCCCTGGCGCAGATCGTCATCGGCGACCTCGTGCCGCCACGCGAACGGGCGCGCTATGCCGCCTGGATTTCGGGCACATGGGCTGTCGCCAGCATCGCCGGACCGTTGCTCGGCGGCGGATTTGCCGAACATCTGCATTGGTCGCTGATCTTCTGGATCAACATCCCGCTTGGCCTGGTGGCCATGGCGATCATCAACAAGCCGCTGCGCAAACTGCCGGTCGCCGCAAAGCGGCATCGCATCGACGCCCTGGGAGCATTGCTTCTGGTGGTGGCGACGGCACTGCTGCTTTTGGCGCTCAACTGGGGCGGCAGCGCCTATCCATGGGCCTCGCGTGAAATCCTCGGCCTGCTCGCCTGTTCGGCGGCCTTCTGGGGCGCGTTTGCACTGCGGCTGATGCGGGCGGCCGAGCCGCTGATTTCGCTTGAAGTGCTGAGCAATCCGATCGTGCTTGCCGGCACGGCGTCGATGTTCCTGCTGCAGGCCGCCAATATCGGCCTGTCAGTGTACCTGCCGGTCTATCTGCAGTCGATCATCGGCCTGTCGGTCAGCCAGTCAGGCCTTGCCATGCTCGGCCTGCTGCTCGGCACGGTCGCCGGCGCGACGTTCAGCGGCCGCACGATACCGCGCTTCTTCCACTACAAGCGCATCGCCATGGTCGGCGTTCTCTTCGCCATCATCTGTCTTGGCGTGCTCAGCCTGGTCGCCGGCCGCGCCTCGCTGCTGGTGGTCGAGCTGCTGACGATCTGTATTGGGCTTGGAAGCGGCACCACTTTCCCGGTCGCCACCGTGTCGGTGCAGAACGCCGTCGACCGCGCGCATCTCGGCGTCGCCACCGGCGTGCTGACCTTCCTGCGCTCGCTGGGCAGCGCACTCGGCGTCGCCATGCTCGGCGCCGTCGCGCTCGGCTATGGCCTGCCGCTTGCCGGCGAAGGCGTGCCGGCTGCCGGACAGATCGTCTCAGCGACGCCCTTCATGATGATCTTCCTTGCCGCGGCCATCACGCTCGTGCTGGCGCTGATCACGCTGGCGCTGATGCCGGAGAAGTCGTTGCGCGGCCGCGATGAGGCCGAGGCGCCAGTCGTCCTGGTGGAGTGATCCGGCAAAAGCCCTGAACGCCTATTCCACGACGCCGAGCTTTTTCTGCAGGCTTGTCGACGACGTCGTGTACTGGAAGACGATGCGCTCGCCAGGGCTGATGATGCGCTTGGCCGCCTGCGCCATCAGCGCCACCTCGTGAAAACCCGACAGGATCAGCTTCAGCTTGCCGGGGTACCAGTTGATGTCGCCGACGGCGAAGATGCCGGGCACCGAGCTCTGGAACTTTTCGGTGTCGACCGGGATCAGGTTCTCGTGAAGGTTGAGCCCCCATTCGGCGATCGGGCCGAGCTTCATGGTCAGGCCGAAGAACGGCAGCATGCGCGTGCACGGCACCTCGATGTCGCCGTCAGGGCCGCCCTTGATGGTCGCGGACGCCAGCTGGCCGTCGGCGCCGGTCAGGCCGCTCACCTGGCCGACGCGGAACCCCAGCTGTTTCATCTCCTGCATGGCGTACATCTTGTTGACGCTGTCGGGCGCCGCGCGGAATTCCGGGCGGCGGTGGACCAGCGTCACGCTTTTTGCCACCGGCTGCAGGTTAAGCGTCCAGTCGAGCGCGGAATCGCCGCCGCCGACGATGACGAGATCGTGGCCGCGGAAATCTTCCATGCGGCGCACCGAATAGAAGACGCTCTTGCCTTCATAGGCTTCGATGCCGGGAATGGGCGGCCGCTTGGGCTGGAAAGAGCCGCCACCGGCGGCGATCACCACCACCTTGGCCTCGAACACCTCGTTCTCGTCGGTGGCGACCCGAAAGGAGCCATCCTCCAGCTTCTCCAGGCTGGAGACCATGCGGTTATAGGTGAAGTCAGGCTTGAACGGATGGATCTGCTCGATCAGCCTGTCGACCAGCCCTTGCGCCGAGATCAAGGGCCAGCCCGGAATGTCGTAGATCGGCTTTTCCGGATAGAGTTCGGCGCACTGGCCACCGGGCCGGTCGAGGATGTCGATCAGATGGCACTTCATGTCGAGGAGGCCGAGTTCGAACACGGCGAACAGGCCGACCGGCCCTGCCCCGACAATGAGTGCGTCGGTCTTGATTACATCGGTCATGCCAGGCGAGCCTCATTGCCAAAACTGGGCCAAACTGGCGCGAGACTGCATGAGCATTGGCTTGCTGCCAAGCGTCGGCGGTAAAAATCCGAAAGAAGTTGGTTCAGCCCTGGCGGGCGGGCACGCGCACGACGAGGCCGTCAAGGGCGTCGCGCACCTTGATCTGGCAGGACAGGCGCGAGTTCGGCTGGACCTCATAGGCGAAGTCCAGCATGTCTTCTTCCATCGCCTCCGGCTCGCCGACCTCGGCCGTCCAGGCTTCGTCGACATAGACATGGCAGGTTGCGCAGGCGCAGGCGCCGCCGCATTCGGCCTCGATGCCCGGCACGGCGTTGCGGATCGCATTCTCCATGACGGTCGAGCCGTTTTCGGCCTCGACATCGAAAGGAGTGCCGTCATGGGCGATGAAGGTCAGCTTGGTCATTTGTCACCTGAAGGGAGTCTCAGCCGAGATAATCACTCCGCCAGACAAGTCAACTGCGGCGCGAAAGCGCCGCTTTGTGACGTTTTTTCGGAAAGCTGGCTAAAGCGCGCCCTGGCCCGGCCGATTCATGCCGGTGGCCGCCGCCAAGCGGCAGCCATTACCGGCTGATGGCGGCGATGAAATCGCGCACTTCCTCGATCAGGACGCCGAGGCGCTTGAGGCTGCGTGCGTCTTCCGGCTGCTGTTCGATTGATGAGGCACAGTCGGCGATAGCAAAGGCGCCGACGCCGCGCGCCGAACCTTTCAGCCCATGCGCCAGGAGCAGCCTCTCCCTGACATCGGCATCGATGATCTTGTCGCGGACGGAAAGCGCCTGCTGTACGAACAGTGCCAACACCTCTTGTTCGAGGGCGCGATCGCCCATTGTCTGGCGTGCCAGATGGGCCAGATCCACCGGCCGCGAACGGGCTGGACCCGACGCATCGCCGCCCGGCATTGAGAAGGCAATGCCGCTTTCACCGCGTACCAATTTGAAACTCCTTTGTCCCGCTCGCCAAAAAAACTTAGGCGATTTCCGTCGCCAACGCGTTAATGAATGGGCTGGAAAATTGTTGCCGCAGAGGCGGCGAAATCACGTTCACGTTAACCTTATATTTAAAGTTTTACGTATCTCGCGGAATGCAGGTTTTCTTTACCCCTGTGTGTCATTACGATACGAGGGTCCATTTTCAGCCTCCTGCGTGGGATAAGACAAGCCAGAATCAGGCCAAAATCATAAAGTCCCTCGGCAGCTAGTACAGGGTAGCGAAGGCATGGCGAAGAAACCAACGACGACCAGAACTCTCGACAACGACGTAGCCAGGGAACTCGAAAAGGCACTAGACCTCGACCTTAGCGGAGACGGCAGCGGCGATCTCGATATTGCGGCGTCGATGGAAGATCTGGAAGCGCAGATTTCGCAGGCCGCGGACGAACTGGCGCGCGAAGGCCGTACCCAGAAACCCGCCCCCGCTCAAAGCGCACCCGTCCAACAGAATCAAAGCGCGACGCCGGCTGCCAAGCCCGCAGAGCTGCGCCCGGTTGAGTCGCGCAACAGCGCCCAGCCTGCCGGTTTCAAGCCGGCAAACGATGACCGCCAGAAAGACTACAAGACGTTGCTGCACAGCCTCAACCGGCGCGCGTCGAGCACGATCTATTGGGTCGTGGCGTTCGTGTCGCTGGCCTGGATTGCCGGCGCCGGCGGCCTTGCCAATCTGCTTTTTGGCCCCAGCATCTGGAAAATTCGTACATTCGACCAACTCCTGGCCCGCCCCGAACTGATCGGCCTCGCAATCGCGGCAATCATACCGGTCGTCCTGTTTTGGGCTTTCGCGGCAATGATCCGCCGCGCGCAGGAAATGCGCATCGCCGCCCAGTCGATGACGGAAGTGGCTTTCCGCCTGGCGGAGCCGGAAAACCTCGCCCAGGACCGCGTCATGATGATCGGCCAGGCCGTTCGCCGCGAGGTGGCGGCCATGGGCGAAGGCATCGAGCGCACGCTGGCGCGCGCCGTCGAACTCGAAACGCTGGTTCACAGCGAGGTCAACCAGATCGAACGCTCCTATTCGGAGAATGAATCCCGCATCCGTTCGTTGGTCGACGGGCTGGGCAGCGAACGCGAAGCCGTCGTCACCCATGCCGAGCGCGTGCGCGCCTCGATCACCGGCGCGCATGAGACGCTGAAGGACGAAATCGGCGCTGCCAGCGACATCATTCGCGACTCCATCCTCAACGCGTCGACCAAGCTGTCGATGACGATCACCAATTCCGGCGACACGCTGATCGACCGCATCAATGAAAGCTCGATGTCGATCTTCGATCAGGTGGAAGGCCGGCTCGATACGATCACCGACAGGCTGTCGACCTCGGGCGAAGCCTTCGCTTCGCTGCTCGACACCCGCATCGCCAAGCTGACGGACACCACCGACGGCTTGACCCGGTCGCTGACCGACCTGCTCGACGACCGCACCACCGGCATGGTGTCGCTGCTTGGGGGTGCTGCGCGCACCTTGAGCTCTGAATTCGAATCCAGCCTCAACGGCATCGAGCGCACGCTGGCCGAGCGTGGCCAGGCGTTGATCAGCGAATTCCAGACCCGCGCCGAAGCGCTTGACACCGGCACGCAGAAGCTCAACGCCGCGCTCGAGGCACGTGCCCGCCAGATCAACGAGACGCTGGTCGAACGCGCTCGCGAGATCGCCCACACCTTTGCCGAGAGCAAGGATCATTTGTCGGCGATGATCGATCAGGGCAAGACCCAGATCGGCGCCGACATGGCCGACATCGTTTCGTCGACCTCGTCAATGCTCGAAGCCCGCGCCAGCGACTTTGCCGGCCGCATGGAAGCGGCCCGCCACGTCGTGTCGCGCTCCTTCGACACCGACATCCAGCGCCTTGCCGACGCCCGCGTCGGCATCGAGGAAGCGGTCGAAAACCACAGCCGCAAGCTGTCCGAAAGCCGCGAGCGCATGGCAGCGGCCATGGAGGCGGATTTGGCGAAATTCGCCGAGGGCCGCGCCGGCATCGACGCAGCCGTCACCAACCAGGTGCAGAAGCTGGCCGAAGGCCGCAACCTGATTTCGCGCGCTTTGGAAGAGGATCTGCGCAAGGTCAACGAGTCGCGCGCCGCCATCGACGCGTCGGTCGGCAGCCATCTCGAGCGCCTCGAAGAAGGCCGCAACCGGCTTAATCAGGCCCTGCATGAGGACTCCGGAAAGCTCGTGCAAGCCCGTACGATCATTGATGAAATGGTCGCTGGACATGTCGGGAAACTGGCTGAAGGCCGCAACATTCTGTCGCGCGCCCTGGAAGCCGACCTCGGCAAGCTGGCCGACAGCCGCGCCTCGATTGACGGGCTGGTCGCCGGCCAGGTCGAAAAGATCGCCGAAGGCCGCGCCGTGCTCACCAAGGCGCTCGAAAACGACATTACCGGCATCAAGGGCGTGATCGAGAACCACTCGGCCAAACTGGCCGAGGACCGGACCGAACTCAGCAAGGCGCTGGAGAACGACCTGTCCAGCATCAGGGGCCTGCTCTCCGACCATTCGAACCGGCTCGCCGACGATCGTGGCCTCTTGTCCCAAACGCTCGAGGCCGACCTTGCCAAGTTGGCGGAAAGCCGGTCGAGCATCGACGGGCTGGTCGCCGGCCAGGTCGAGAAGCTGGCCGAAGGCCGTGACATTCTCAAGCGCGCGCTCGAAGCCGACATCAATACCATCAAGGGTGCCATCGCGGGTCATTCCGACAGGGTGGCGGAAGAGCGCAGCCAGCTTTCGAAGGCACTGGAAGCCGATCTGCAGAATGTGAACAGCCTAATCGCCGACCACACGAGCCGGCTTGTCCAGGATCGTTCGACACTATCCCAGGCGCTTCAGGACGATCTGCACAATGTGAGCGGCATCATGGCCGATCATCAAAACAGGCTCGTCCAGGACCGTTCGGCCCTCTCAAAGGCATTGGAAGACGACATCGCCAAGCTGGCGGAGAGCCGCTCCAGCATCGATGGGCTGGTCGCCGGACAGGTCGAGAAGCTCGCCGAGGGCCGCGACATTCTCAAGCGGGCGCTCGAAGCCGATCTCAACACGATCAGGAGCGCCATTGTCGACCAGTCGCAGAAGCTGACTGAAAACCGTGGAGAATTCGCACGGGTGCTGGAAGCCGATCTGGAAAATGTCAACAGCCTGCTCCAGGATCACAGCGACAAGCTCGCCCAGGATCGCGCGACGCTGTCGAAGGCTCTTGAGGACGACCTCGCCAAGCTGGCCGAGAGCCGGTCGAGCATCGACGGACTGGTCGCCGGCCAGGTCGAGAAGCTGGCCGAAGGCCGCGACATCCTCAAGCGCGCGCTGGAGGCCGACCTGCAGAAGCTGTCGGCAAGCCGCGGCGAGGTCGACGACATCATCGCCGGCCATGTCGGCAAGCTGGCCGAAGGCCGCAACATGCTGACACAGGCGCTGGAAGACGATCTGGCAAAGCTCGCCGACACCCGCAAGGATGTCGACCGCTCGCTGTCGGGCCATATCGACCAGATCGCCGCCAGAAGCACCGACATTTCCGCAGCTATCGCAGCCGACGTCGAGAAGATCGAGCAGGCCTTCAGCAAGCAGACCGGCATCATCGAGGAGCGCGCCGGAACCATGGAGCGCGCGCTGTCGGTGGGTGTCGACAATGTCCGCAACGTGCTCGAAAAGAGCGCCGTCTTTGTTGCCGGCGCACTTCGCGAGAAGGTGATGGAAGTCACCAGCGCCCTGCACGAACAGGCGGGTGCTGCCTTCAGCGATGCCGACCGCAAGATCGCCGAGCGCGCCGAGCAGACCTCGGCCGCCCTGCTGGCACGGGCAGAAGACATCGCTCGCACCTTCGAGGACGCCGATCGCCGACTGCACGCACGCGCCGAGGACACGACGAGCGCGCTGCTTGCCCGGCATGACGAGACTTCAAACTCGCTGCTCGCGCGCGCCGAGGAAACGGCCGAACGGCTGGCTGCCCGCGCCGGCGAAATTGCCGGCACGTTCGACGCCGCCGACCAGAAGCTTGTCGCCCGTGCGGTCGAGACGGCGCAGTCGCTCGCCGACCGCGCCGGCGACATCCTGCGCAACTTCGAGGGTGCCGACCAGCGGATGAGCATGCGCATTGGCGAATCCGCCGAAGCGTTGGCCGCCCGCGCCTCCGACCTCGGCCGCATCTTCGACGCCGCCGACCAGCAGCTGATCTCGCGCATTGCCGAGGGTTCAGACGCGTTGTCGGCCCGCGCCACCGAGATCAGCCGCATCTTCGACGAGGCCGATCACCGCCTGGTGTCGCGCATCGCCGACTCCACGTCGACGATCGGCGAACATGCCGACAACATCGTCGGTGCCTTCGCCAGCACCGAGCAGCGGGTTGCCGAACGCGCACGCCAGACCGGCGAGGAACTTGCCGTCCACGCCCGCGAAATGGAGCAGGCTCTGGCCGGCGCCGACGAGCGGCTGGCCGCGAGTGTTGCTGCCGCAACCACCCGCGTCGAGGAACAGGTCGCGAGTGTCGAAAACCGCCTCGCCTACACCACCGAGACGATGGGCCAGAAGCTCAACGAGCAGGTGTCGAGCGCCGAGGCTCAACTGATCTCGCGCGCCAACACGATTGCGGAGACCTTCACCGCTGTTGGCCAGCATATCGGCCAGAGCACCAACGACGCGGCCAAGACCATCGGCACAAACACCCGCGAGCTCAACACGATGCTGGCGGCACGTTCGGCCGAACTGTCGAAGATCCTCGACGAAACCGCACGGCCGCTGGTCGAGCGCTTCGCCCAGGGCGGCTCGGAACTGCAAAAAAGCATGGAAGAGGTCACCGAACGCGCGACCGAGAAGCTGCGCGGCGAGAACGCCGCCCTCGTCAATGCGCTCGCCAGCCGCACGGCCGAAACGCTGTCGGCCGTCGAAGGCGCGCGCTCGTCGCTCGCCGACAGTGTCGCCGATCTCATCGGCCGCATGAGCGTCTCCAGCTCGCAGCTCGGTGAGCTGATCGAGCAGGCGGCAGTCAATCTCGGCCAGGTCGACGAACGTCTCAGCGGCAGCACGCAAAGCTTCGCCGCGACCACCGAAAAAGCGGCGCAGACTTTCGCCAGCTCGGCCCGCCTGGTCGATTCGAACACGACACGGCTTACCGAACTGTCGTCTTCGACCTTGCGCGAAGTCGCCTCGATCGCCACCAAGTTCGACGAGCACAGCCGTCTGCTGTCCTCGGCTTCCGATCTGCTGAGCTCGGCGCAGAGCAATCTGGAACACACGCTGGAGAGGCAGTCGTCACTGGAAGATCTCGCCGTCGGCCTGGTCAAGAAGTCGGAAGACCTCGAAAAGGTTATGCGTTCCTTCGAGAGCCTTGTCGGCCAGACGATGCAGAATGCCGAAGGCAGGACGCTGGCATCGGCCGACAAGATCCGCATTGCCATTGCGGAAGTGGTCGATTCGGCAACCAACCGGTTTGCCGATGCGACCGAGGAGATGCGGCGCACCGCGAGCTCGATCAAGAGCGAGCTCGACCTCACCCGTGCCGAGCTCAAGAAGGGCGTCATCGAGATGCCGGAAGAGGCCAAGGAATCGACTTCGGCGATCCGCCGCGCTGTTTCCGAGCAGATCAACGCGCTCAAGGAACTTTCGGATATCGTTGCGAAATCGGGCCGCGGTGGTGGCGACAATTCCGAGCCCCGTAATTTGCGCCCGGCTCCCCAGGCGCCAGCGCAGCGCCCGGCCGAGCCTGTACGCCGCCCGCCGCCGGCACCGCAGGCCGAGCGTCCGGCTCCGCAGGCGCCGCTCGGCGGCCTGCGCGGCACGCTCGATATCGAACGTCCTGCCGAAGCACCGCGCCAGCGCGACGCCAATGCCCGCACGCCGCAAGGCGGCTGGGTGCGCGACCTCCTGACCGGGGCGTCGCGCGAGGAGGAAGTCGCCAGGCCGGCAGCCCCCGCGGAAGCACCGCGCGCGGTTCCCGCCCAGCGCTCGCCGCTGCATGTCATGGAGTCGCTCAACTCGCTGTCGGTCGATATTGCGCGGGCGATCGACCATGACGCCTCGATCGAGCTGTGGAACCGCTACCGGCGCGGCGAGCGTGACGTGTTCACACGCCGCCTCTACACACTGAAGGGCCAGCAGACTTTCGATGAAATCCGCCGCAAATATCAGGGAGAGGCGGAGTTCCGCGCCGCCGTCGACCGATACTGCGACGACTTCGAAAAGCTGCTCAAGGACGTCTCGCGCAACGACCGCGACAACATCATGGCGCAGACCTATCTGACGTCGGACACCGGCAAGGTCTACACCATGCTGGCCCACGCCAGCGGCCGGTTGCACTGATTGGTGCGACGATCAACTTAACCAAGGCGGGCCACGGCCCGCCTTTTTCGTTCAGGCCCAGGTTCGTGTCACTGCAGGAAAAGGTCACAATCTGTCGGCGCTGCCCCTCATCCGCCTGCCGGCACCTTCTCCCCGTATAGTGACGGGGAGAAGGAGGTGGCCGCGACCATGCCGCTACTTCTTGCAACGTTGAAAGTTGGCGAAGGCGGCCATGATGGCGTCTTTCTCCCCGTCACTATACGGGGAGTTGAGGAATGGTCCGCGAAGCGGACGAAAAGCCAACTGCTTGGCTTTTCGAATGACGAACGTCCGGCAGGGCAATGAGGGGCAGCGCAGACCGACGATCTTTAAGTCGATGCTTTGTCTAACTGATTGCGCGCACGATCGCTTTGAAGCCTAGGCTGGTTCAGATCACCGAATCCGTCCAGCGCACGATATCCTTCGCCGCCTCGCCGAAGGCGCTGTCGAGCGCGCTGACATAGGCTGGGTTGCCGCTGCCCGAGACCGGAGCGGATGCGGTGAAGCTTTTTGAGGCGCGCACCTCGCCGTTGCGGTCGTTCAGGATGCGCACGAAGAGGTTGACCTCGGCATGCTCGCCGCCATTGACGCGGACTTCGAAGGAGCGGATCTCGACCATCACCTGATAGTCGATCGCCAGCCCCTCGCCCGGCTTGCCGACGCCGGCAAAACTGCCGGAGCGCTGGAAGGTTTCGGCGAGCCTTGCCTGCACGATCAGCGGCAGCCGGTCGGCCCATTGCGCGCCCTTCAGATACTGGATCGAGCGGTCGGACGGCTTGATGACGATGTTCTGGCTGTCCAGCGCCTTGAGCGCGGACGGCTGGGCAATCAGGATCTGGCGGCGGCTGTGGCCATGCGCGTCGATCGACGGAGCGGAAAGCTCGAACGTATCGAGCGGCGCCGGCTTGCCTCCCAATGCCGCGCAACCAGCAAGGGTCAAACCAAGCAACACGACAGCAGATTTATACCCACCCAAGCTGAACGTCACGCGCGATCCCCGTTGTCCCCGGACCGTAAGACCAACCCGCATTCGCGGTTCAACTTCTTGCGGTGGGCGGGCACGGAAGTCAACGCCGCGCCCTGCCATCGAACTGCCGAACCTCGCCGTCGCCACCCGTCAGGATGCGCTGCGGATTGCGGCTAAGATCGGTCACCGCCTCTTCGATGCGGCTGATCGAACGCCGGCTGTCCTGGACCAGCGCTTCGACATTCGACAGGCCCTGGCCGGAGAATCGCGCCAGATTGTCGGTGATGGTGCCAAGCCGCGCGTTCAGCGTGTCGGCGACCTGCTTGAACGATTTCAGCGTGTCCCTGGCATCGGCCATCACGCCGTCGGCCTGGCCCGAACCGAGCAGCGTGTCGACCCTTTTCAGGATGCCGTCAACGCGCACCGAGGCATCGTTGAGGCGCGACGCAAGCTGTTTGGCGTCCTTGATCGTCTCGTCGATGTCGTCGGCCCGGTCGGCGAACTTGTCAGTCACCTTGGCGATGTCGGCGGCGGCCTGGTTGGCATTTTCGCTGGCCTTCTGGATGTTGGCCAGTGCTACGCGCACCTGCGCCGGATCGATGCCGTCGAGCACATTGTCCACCTTGGCCAGCGTGCCTTGCGTCCGCTTGGCGAAATCGTTGACCGAGCCGACAGCGGTATCGACGTTCCTGATCACGCCGTCGAGCTGCTTCGACGTTTCCTTAAGGTTGCCCGTCACAGTGTCCACATTGGCGACGATGCTCTTGATCTTGTCCTTGTCGACGGCATTGAGCAGGCCTTCGGCGGCCTTCAGCGTGCCGTCGAGCTTGCCGGAAACATCCTTCAACTCGTCCGACAGCGCGCTGACGGCGGTCAGGAACTTGTCGATGCCGTCGGCATTCTTGGCCAGCGCATCGGAGAATGTCTGGGCGTTCTTGACGGTCTGTGTCAGCGGCCCGCGCACATCCTTGGTGAAACCTTCGAGATCCGAAAGCACCCTATCGGCACGGCTGAAGATGTTCTGCGCCGTCTGCAAAAGATTGTTGACGGCAGAGGGGTTAGCGACGATCTCAGCGGTTCTGCCTTCCTTTTCCGCCTCTTCAAGCAGGTTCGGTTCCTTGGGGTTGGCGCCCTTCAATTCGATGTTGACCTGGCCGGCAAGGCTGGCGATGCCGATATCGGCCTGCGTCGATTTGGTAAGCGGCGTTGTCTTGTCGATCTCAGTCGTGGCAATAGCGGCATTCGGGTCATTGCGGTCGAAATAGACACGCTTGACCACACCGACCTTGACGCCGTTGAACAACACCAGACTGCCGGGGCCGAGGCCTGAGGCCGAACCCTGAATGCGCACGCGCAACTGCGCCGTCTCGCCCCGATCGCCGATCTGAGCGGTCCAATAGACGAACGCGAAGGCCGCCAGGATCGCAGCCAGGGTAAAAACGCCGACAATTACGTAGTTGGCTCTGGTTTCCATTGCCCCACTTATGGCTATGCGCGCGCCGCAAGATCAAGTTGCCGGGCGCGTTTTCCGCGGAAATAGGATTTTACCCACGGCTCCTCGCTCTTCAGCATGTCATCGATCGTGCCTTCGACCAGGATTTTCTTGTTGCCGAGCACCGCCACCCGATCGCAAGCGGTAAACAGCGTGTCGAGATCGTGTGTCACCATGTAGACCGTCAGGTCCATCGTATCGCGCAGCTTGACCACCAATTCGTCGAACTCGGACGCGCTGATCGGGTCAAGGCCGGACGTCGGCTCGTCGAGGAAGACGATGTCGGGGTCGAGCGCCAGTGCACGCGCCAGGGCGGCGCGCTTGATCATGCCGCCCGAAAGCTCCGAGGGAAATTTTTGCGCCGCGTCCGGCGGCAGGCCGACCAGTTCGATCTTGAGCAAGGCCAGCTCGTCCATCAGCTTCTTCGGCAAATCGAGATATTCACGCATCGGCACCTGCACGTTTTCCTGCACTGTGAGCGCCGAAAACAGCGCTCCATGCTGGAAAAGCACGCCAAGCCGCATGTCGATGCGCAACCGCTCGATGTCGCTGGCCTTGTCGAGGTCGAGACCAAACAGCTTGATCGTGCCAGCCTGCTTGTGCAGCAGGCCGAGAATGGTGCGCAGCAGCACCGATTTGCCGGCGCCCGAGGCGCCGACGAAACCGAGGATCTCGCCGCGCTTGATGTCGAGCGCCAGTTTGTCGAGGATCAGTTTGTCGTCCAGGGAAACCGTGATGTCACGAACGGAGAGCACGATATCGCCCTCGTCCGTTCTTTGCGCAGCCTTGATCGCCTTTGAGTTCTTCATGTCAGAACTCGATCGAGGCGTAGAAGATGGCAAAAAGGCCATCGAGGATGATGACGACGAAGATCGACTTCACCACCGAGGCGGTGACGTGCAGCCCCAGCGATTCGGCGCTGCCGCCGACTTTCATGCCTTCGACGGACGCAATGGTGCCGATGATCATGGCCATGAACGGCGCCTTGATCAGGCCGGCGAATATGGTGCTGATATCGATCGCGCCGCGCAGCCGGTCGATGAAAGCGGATGGCGCAATGCCGGAATAGAGCCAGGCAGCGATGATGCCGCCGCCAAGGGCTGCAAAATTGGCGATAATGGTGAGACAGGGCAGCGCGATCACCAGCGCCACCAGGCGCGGAAACACCAGCACGCCGATCGGATTGAGACCGATGACCTTCAGCGCGTCGACCTCCTCGCGCATCTTCATCGAGCCGATCTCGGCGGTGATGGCGCTGCCGGAGCGGCCGGCGATCATGATTGCGGTCATCAGCACGCCGAGTTCGCGCAGGATCAGCACGCCGACCAGGTCGACAACGAAGATGTTTGCGCCGAAATAGTTGAGCTGGTAGGCGCCCTGCTGGGCGACGATGGCGCCGACAATGGCCGACATCAGCACCACCACCGGTATGGCGCCGACACCCATGCGATCGATCTGGTTGAAGATCGCCGCCGGGTTGATGGCATGGCCGCGCCCGAGCTTCATCTGCGCGCCGCCGATGGTGGCGCCCAGGATGTTCATCGAGGCGAGGAAATCGTCGCGCATCTCATAGACGCGGCGGCCGACTGCTTCCAGCCCGCGGAGGATGATGTTAGGGCGCCGGATACGACCCGATTCGGGCTCGCGCCGGACGGCTTCGCCGACGGCGCCGAGCAGGATCGAGGCGACATCGCTTTGCCCCTGCATCTTGATCTCGACGCCCTTCTTCTCGAAGACGCTGACCAAGCGGTCGATCAGCCAGGCCCCGGCCGTATCTATCTTCTCGATATGAGAAAGGTCCAACGCCAGCGTCTGAAAGCCCTTGCGCTGTTCGATCTTGCGCATCTCGGCGTCGATCAGCGCCACTGTCGATGTCGTCCAAATTCCGGAGAAAGCGCAACCGAGGACGCCGCCCTCCTCGCCGACCGCGACGCGGGGCTGGTGGTCGGCCTCCTTGGCGGCGTTGCCGCTTGCGTCGCGTTTGCCGATGGTCAACATGGCGTCCTGTTTAGCCTGACGGGTCGTACCTGTCGATTTGCCGACAGGCTGATGTTGCATAGCCGGAGCAGAAAATTATGACGCGTGTCATTTCGGTTGAGGCCGAGCGTTTTCCCATCGCCGGCACCTTCACCATCTCACGCGGATCGAAGACCGAAGCCGAAGTCATCACCTGCACTATCAGCGATGGAGACAATCGCGGATGGGGCGAATGCGTCCCCTACAAGCGCTATGGCGAGACCATGGATGGCGTGCGCGACGCCATCCAGGCGATGCGCCGGCAGATAGAAGACGGCATCAGCCGGACCGCGTTGCTTGATGTGATGCCGGCGGGTGCTGCCCGCAACGCCATCGACTGCGCCTTGTGGGACCTGGAGGCGAAGATGAGCGGCATGGCGGTGGCGGACGCCATCCACGCTGGGCCTTTGTCGGCGCTGGAAACAGCCTACACGCTGTCTTTGGGCGAGCCGGAGGCGATGGCCGCGCAAGCCCGCGCCAATGCCGGGCGGCCGCTGCTCAAGGTCAAGATTGGCGGCGACAACGACATGGCCCGCATCCGCGCCGTGACCGAAGCGGCGCCCGACAGCCGCATCATCCTCGACGCCAATGAAGGCTGGACCGATGATAACATCGTCGCGAATTTCGCTTTTGCGGCCGAGCATGGCATCGCGTTGATCGAGCAACCGCTGCCGGCCGGGCGTGACGCACGCCTGCGCCACATCGCGCATCCCGTGCCGATCTGCGCAGATGAAAGCGTGCACGAGGCGAAGGACCTCGAAGCCCTTGTCGGCCTCTATGACGCCGTCAACATCAAGCTCGACAAATCCGGCGGCCTGACTGCTGCGCTTACCCTGCGCGACCGCGCTCGCGAACTGGGTTTTGAGGTGATGGTCGGCTGCATGGTCGGCACCTCGCTAGCGATGGCCCCGGCGGTGCTTTTGGCGCAAGGCGCCGAGTTCGTCGATCTCGACGGTCCGCTGCTTTTGGCGCGCGACCGGCAGCCCGGGCTCGTCTACGAGGGGTCGCTCGTCTTACCGCCTGACAGGATGCTGTGGGGCTGAACGCGCGGCGAGCCCGATCAGCGCCAGGCCGATGATGGCGATCGGGATCATCGCCAGGAAGCCGTCAACGCCGTAGCGCTCGTAAAGCGGGCCGGAAGCCAGCGTCACCGCTGCCATGAAGAAGCCGTTGAAGAAATAGGCGATGCCCTGCGCGGCGCCCGTGCGCTCTTCCGAAACGGTCTCGCCGATCATCTTCTGCAGGCCGATCAGCACCATCGCCACCGACACCGAATGCAAGGTCTGGACGCCGAAGAAGCCAATAACGCCAAGCCCGAGCGGCCAGATCAGCGGAAAGGCGATCCAGCGCACGATGGAGCCGATGCCGGCAATCAGCATCACCTTGACGACCGATACGGAGGCGAAAATACGATTGAAAAACAAAAACATGCAGACTTCGGCTACGACGCCCCAGGCCCACAGCAGGCCAATGACGGAGCCGCTGATGCCGATCGACTTCCAGTAGATGGAGACAAAGCCGTAGAGGAAGGCATGGCTGGCGGTGATGATGCCGACACCGAGGGTGAAATAGAGGAAGTACGGATTGAGAAGGCTGGGCGCCGAATGCTGGATGTCGGTGGCGGACAGCGGCGAGGCCCGGCGTGGGCGGCCAAGGCGGGGTGCCAGCAGCCCGGCGACGAGTGCGGCCGCAAGCGAGACGAAAATGATCACTGGCACGGCCTGCACACTTGTCCAGTACAGGATGAAACCGCCCGCGGCATTGGCGCAGAGATAGGAGATCGAGCCCCATTTGCGCATGGCGGTGTAGTTGGAGCCGAAGCGGCGCACGCCCGACAGCGCCAATGAATCGGCAATTGGCGAATGCGGCGTCCACACCACCGTCAGCGCAAGCGAAACGGCCAGCACCATGGCGTAGGTCGGCTTAAGGAAATAGCCAGCGGAGAGCACCATGGTCGCGGCCACCAGCGCGATATAGACATCGGCCCTGTCCTTCGCGCGGTCGGCAAGCGCGGTGAGCAGCGGCGTCGTCACGACGCGCAAAAACATCGGCGCCGCCAGGATGATGGCGATCTGCTCGGCATGAAAACCCTGAGCCTGCAGCCAGAGCGGGAAATACGGCAGATGCGTTCCCAGCGACACGAAGAGTGTCGCGAAGATCAGGCTCATGCGCAGTTCGAAATGGCGCGGCTTGACGAGTTGTTCGGGAGACAGTGGCGGCAGCGACATGAATCGATCCAATTACGCTGCACAAAGGGCTGCAACGCAGATCGATCCCTTAACATGAGGCAATGCGAGTCGAAACTGCCTGGACTAACCGATTAACAGGGGTTCACGCCGCTTCGACGACCCTGTCGTCGATCAGCATCGGGATGAAGGGCTCGTCCGGCGCTTCGGGCAGGATTTTCGCCCAGTTGATGATCTCCATCCGGCCATCGAAATGCTCGACCACAGCCGTGCAGCTCTCCACCCAGTCGCCGGTGTTGATGTACTGCACATCGCCGTAATTCTCGATTACGGCATGATGGATGTGACCGCAGATGACGCCGTCGACATGCGAGCGGCGCGCCTCGTCGGAGAGCACGGTCTGGAACGAGCCGATGAAATTGACCGCCCTCTTGACCCTTCCCTTTGCCCAGGACGAGAACGACCAGTAGGGAAGGCCGAGCAGATGGCGAAGCTTGGTCACCACGCGATTGACCATCATGGCCGCGTCATAGGCGTAGTCGCCGAGATAGGCCAGCCAGCGCTGATTGTGGACGACGGTGTCGAACTGGTCGCCATGGATGACCAGCAGACGCCGGCCGTCGGCGGTTTCGTGGATGGCGCGGTCGGCAACGACGATGCCGCCGAAATGCACGCCCTGGAATTGGCGCGCGAACTCGTCGTGATTGCCGGCGATGTAAGTGATCGAGGTGCCCTTGCGCGCCTTGCGCAGCAGTTTCTGGATAACGTCATTGTGGCTTTGCGGCCAATGCCAGCTGCGCCGCAGCCTCCAGCCGTCGACGATGTCGCCGACGAGATAGATGATATCGGCGTCGTGATACCGCAGGAAATCGATCAGGAACTCGGCCTTGGCCGCCTTCGATCCGAGATGCAGGTCGGAAATGAACATACTGCGGAAAGTGCGGGTTTCTGTGCTGGACATCAGATCGTTACCGTTGCTTTCGCGCAGGCTATGCCCCGATTCATGCAACAACCGTATGACGGTTGCGATTGGGCCAGCCAAAGTACTAGCCTGCCGCGCCAATCAACGGAGAAATCGGCATGGATCTCGGTATCAGGGGCAAGAAGGCCATTGTCTGCGCATCGAGCAAGGGGCTTGGCCGTGGCTGCGCCATGGCGCTGGCCGAGGCCGGTTGCGATCTCGTCGTCAACGGCCGCAATGCCGAACAACTGGCCAGGACCGCGGCCGAGCTGCGCGAAAGATTCGGGGTCAAGGTGACCGAAATCGTCGGCGACGTGTCGAAGCCGGAGGTGCAGAAGGCGTTGCTTGCCGCCTGCCCCAACCCGGACATCCTGGTCAACAACAATGGCGGTCCGCCGCGTCGCGATTTCCGCGAACTCGACCGCGAGAAGATCCTCGAAGGCGTCACCCAGAACATGGTGACACCGGTCGAACTGGTCCAGGCAGTCATCGACGGAATGGCAGCGCGTGGCTTCGGCCGCGTCGTCAACATCACCTCGCTGTCGGTCTATGTGCCGATCCCCGGCCTTGATCTGTCGTCCGGCGCGCGCGCCGGTCTGACCTCGTTCCTTGCCGGCGTGGCGAGGACGGTGGTCGACCGCAACGTGACGATCAACAATTTGCTGCCGGGCAAGCACGACACCGACCGGCTGCGTGACCCGCACGAAGCCGGCACGACGGAAGACCCGGCCGCTGCCGCGGCGCGCAAGACCCGCATCAGCGCCGACGTCCCGGCCAAGCGGCTCGGCACGCCGGAAGAGTTCGGCCAGATCTGCGCCTTCCTGTGCTCGGTTCATGCCGGCTATCTCACCGGCCAGAACATCCCGGTCGATGGCGGCCTCTATGTCAGCGCCTTTTGATCGACGCGCCTGCGAAACAGCAGGAGTCATTCGCGATGAAATCGGCATAAGCATCTGATGCAACGGGACTTTCGACGCGCCGCGGCAGAAAGCTGACGACGCGTCATTTAGCGTCGCGACAAACCTTGGCCGCATGCTAAAAGACTCGTCAAAGCAGTTTCGAGGGAGCGGCCGCATGGAAGGCGAGAACAAGAAAACGGCACGTTCGGACCTCGACGAAGCCGCCCTCTACTTCCACAAGCATCCAAGACCGGGAAAGCTCGAAATCCAGGCAACCAAGCCGCTCGGCAACCAGCGCGACCTGGCGCTGGCCTATTCACCGGGTGTCGCCGCGCCCTGCCTTGAAATCCGCGACAATCCGGCGACCGCCGCCGACTATACGGCGCGCGCCAATCTGGTCGGCGTTGTCTCCAACGGCTCGGCCGTGCTCGGCCTCGGCAATATCGGCCCGCTGGCCTCCAAGCCGGTAATGGAAGGCAAGGCGGTGCTGTTCAAGAAATTCGCCGGGATCGACGTCTTCGACATCGAGATCGACGCGCCCGGCATCGAGCGCATGGTCGAGACGATCTCGGCGCTGGAACCGACCTTCGGCGGCATCAACCTCGAGGACATCAAGGCGCCGGAATGTTTTGAGGTCGAGGCGCAGCTGAAGGCCCGCATGGGCATACCGGTGTTCCACGACGACCAGCATGGCACCGCCATCATCGTCGCCGCCGCCGTGCTCAACGGGCTGGAGTTCGCCGGCAAGACCATTTCGGACATCAAGATCGTCACCTCCGGCGCGGGTGCTGCGGCGCTCGCCTGCCTCAACCTTCTGGTCTCGCTCGGCGCCAAGGTCGAAAACATCTGGGTCACCGACCGTTTCGGCGTCGCCTACAAGGGCCGCACCGACGAGATGGACCGCTGGAAAGACCCCTATGTGAAGGATACCGAGGCGCGCACGCTGGCGGACGTGATCCCGGGCGCTGACGTCTTCCTCGGCCTGTCGGCCGCCGGCGTGCTGAAGCCGGAACTGCTTGCACATATGGCGCCGAAGCCGCTGATCCTGGCGCTGGCCAACCCCAATCCCGAGATCATGCCGGAGGCGGCGCGCGCGGCCCGGCCGGACGCGATGATCTGCACCGGCCGCTCCGATTTTCCCAATCAGGTCAACAACGTACTGTGCTTTCCTTACATCTTCCGCGGCGCGCTGGACTGCGGCGCCAGCGCCATCAACGAGGAGATGAAAATGGCAGCGGTCAGGGCGATCGCCGCGCTTGCCCGCGAAGAGCCGTCCGACGTTGCGGCGCGCGCCTACTCCGGCGAGACGCCGATCTTCGGGCCGGATTTCCTGATCCCCTCGCCCTTCGACCCGCGCCTGATCCTGCGCATCGCGCCGGCAGTGGCAAAAGCCGCCTGCGATACCGGCGTCGCGACAAGGCCGATCACCGACTTCGCCGCCTATATCGACCAGCTCAACCGCTTCGTCTTCCGCTCCGGCTTGGTGATGAAGCCGGTGTTTTCCTCGGCCAAGGCGTCGACCGCCAAGCGCGTCATCTACGCCGATGGCGAAGATGAGCGCGTGCTTCGTGCAGCCCAGGTGGTGCTGGAGGAAGGCATCGCCGAACCGATCCTGATCGGCCGCCCGCATGTCATCGAGGTCAGGCTGAAGCGCTATGGCCTGCGCATCAAGCCGGGCGTCGATTTCGGCCTGATCAACCCGGAGGACGATCCGCGCTACCGCCACTATGTCGATCTTTTGATCGAACTTGCCGGCCGCCGCGGGGTGACGACGGAGGCCGCGCGCACCATGGTGCGCACCGACAATACGGTGATCGCGGCACTGGCGCTGAAGCGCGGCGATGCCGATGCCATGGTCTGCGGTCTCGAAGGCCGTTTCGAGCGGCATCTGCGCAATGTGACGCTGGTCATCGGCGCGCGCCCCGGCGTCAAGGACCGCGATCTGTCGACGCTGTCGATGCTGATCTCGCAGCGCGGCATCATCTTCCTGACCGACACCCATGTCTCGGTCGACCCGACGGCGGAAGAGATCGCCGAAATGACCATTCTGGCGGCGGAGGAAATCCAGCGCTTCGGCATCGAGCCCAAGGCAGCGCTGTTGTCGCATTCGGATTTCGGCTCGCGCGATTCACCCAGCGCGCTGAAGATGCGGCAGGCGGCGGCAATCCTGGCGCGCGTTGCGCCCGACCTGCAATGCGACGGCGAAATGCATGCCGACACCGCTCTGTCGGAGCATCTGCGCCAGCGCGTCTATCCGCATTCGCGTCTGAAAGGCGAGGCCAATCTGCTGGTGTTCCCAAACCTCGATTCCGCCAACATCACGCTCAGCGCGCTGAGGACGATGATGGATGCGCTGCATGTCGGCCCAATCCTGCTCGGCACCGACAAGCCGGCGCATATTCTGACGCCGTCGGTGACCTCGCGCGGCGTCGTCAACATGACGGCGCTGGCGGTGGTCGAGGCGGCGCACAAGGCGCAGGCGGTGGTTGATTTCAGCTGAGCCCCTCAGGCAGGCGCAAAGCGGTAATGCCCGGTCTGCCTGAAGGCGAACAGCGTGTCCTCCTGCCGGGCGCCCGCTCCGATATTGTGGATGACCATCGGCCTTTCCGGCACGTCCGCAGAACGGTCGGATGAGACAATGACGATGTGCGGCAGGTTGCCGGGCAGCATCTGGGTGACGAGATCGCCCGGTTGAAAGTCGTCAAGGTCCTCGCTGGCGGGCAAGGAAACGCCCCTGCGCGCGAAAAAGGCGGCAAGGTTGCCGACCCGGCGGTGGTCGATGTTGCGGTCGGTCGCTTTCAGGCCCCAGGTTTTGGGATAGGCAGAGAAATTTGCGGCCATATCCTCGTGCACCAATTTCTGCAGGTCGAGCCCGAAGGCGCGGCGATAGGCGCGCACGATGACATCGGTGCACACGCCCCGATCCGGCGCGACATCGCCGCCGGGATAGTCGAGGCGGACATAGGTCGGGTCGTAGAAGGTGGTGACGCCGATCTGCTTGCGCGCGGCTTCGACCAATCTGCTGCGCCAGTCCGGCGCGGCCGATGCCTCCTGCACCAAGGCGGGCGCCGCCATGCACAACAGACCGAACTGCAGTGCGGTTCGACGGCTAATCGCGGTCATGCCAGGTCCCCGGGCAGTGCTTGATTGAAGCCTATTTTCCGGTCGATTGCGCCTTTTTCATGCAGCGACGGAGATCGCCCAGTTGCCGCCTTATCCAAACGCCTCTTGCACCGCGTCTATGGGCTAAGACCATCTTTGGCTGTAGATTGAGGGAACGGTTAACCGCGAATCCAGTAGCATCGCGACAGGCAGGCAAGCGGGGTTTCGGGCAATGACGGGCGGACGGTGGAAGCTGATGCATTTGGCTGCGCTGCTTGGCGCGCTTGTGCTGTCGGCCGTCGCCACCACTGAACCGCAAGCCGCTTCTTCGCGCGTCTGCCGGCAGTTGGAAGCTGAGCTTGCTTCTTCATCGAATGGCGGCGGCAAGTCCGGCATGGTGCGGAAATATGACAATGCCATCGCCCGCCAGCTCGAACAACTGTCAAAGGTGCGCAGTCGTGCGAGCGATGCGAATTGCGGGTTTTCGTTGTTTTCACGCAACGTTAGCCAATGTGCTGCGCTGAACAGATCCATCGATCGCATGAACGCCAATCTCGACGCGCTGCAAGCCAAGCGCGCTCAGCTTGCCAGCGGCGACTCGAGGCGCGACCGCGGCCGCATCCTGGCCGCGCTCGACGCCAATGGCTGCCGCGACGAGCCGGTTGCGCCGCGACGGCAGGAGCCGGTGCAGGAAGCCAGCCGCGAACCGGACGACGGCAACCTGTTCGACCAGCTTTTCGGCGGCAACCGGCAGGTCGACACACTCGACGAGCCCGACGATCCCGGCGAGGAGCGCAATGTGCGCCGCGTGCTCAACCAGCCCGGCGTTCCGGATTTCCCGGCGGTCGGCGGCGAGTTCCATACGAGCTGCGTGCGCACCTGCGACGGCTATTTCTTCCCGATGTCGAATTCGGCCTCGCTCGGCGATTTCGAGCGCGACCAGAAGAACTGCGAATCGAGCTGCCCCGGCACCGAGATGCAGGTGTTCTATTCAAGCGGCATGGATGACGATTCGGCCAATATGACGTCGTCGGTAACCGGCAGGCCCTACAGCGAATTGCCAACGGCCTATCTCTACAAACAGCCCAACATGTCGCGGCCGCCGGCCTGCGGCTGCAATGCGCAGGCTGGAAATTTCGAGATCATCGGCGGCAACCCGCCACCGCCCGAGCAATCGCAGCCTGATGTTGAGACGACGCCCTTCATTCCGCTGCCGGCGGCAAAGCCCGATCCGGGCGCGGATCCGGAGACACTGGCCAACATGCAAGGCGGGCTCGACCGCGACGCCATCAAGCGCCTTGCCGTCAAGCCCGTGGTGTCGCCGGTATCGCTGATCCCGCCGGACCAGCGCAAGGTCAGGGTCGTCGGGCCAGCGTTCCTTCCCGACCCAGCAGCGGCAATAGATCTGCAAGCTCCGGCCCGGAAGCAAGTCCGGTAAGCGCTAGCCTCAGCGGCATGAACAGCGCCTTGCCCTTGCGGCCGCTGGCTTCCCTGATCCTGGCCGTCCAGTCCTTCCACACCGCGCCGGTCCATGGCTCTTCCGGCAAGAGGTCGAAGGCCTGCTGCAGGAAGTCGCGATCCTCGTCGGAAAACTCCGGCGCGGGCTGCGGTCCGTCGGCAAGGATACGCCACCAGCCGACCGCATCGCTCAGCCGGTCGATATTGCCGCGCACAGCCAGCCAGAATGGCTCGGCCTTGTCGCCGGAGATACCGAGCACCATCAGCCGGTCCTGCGCCTCGGCGAATGGCATGTGGTGCATGAGCGCGCGATTGAGCACGAACAGCTCGTCCGGATCGAATTTTGCGGCCGATTTCGACGTTGCGGCAGGGTCGAAGCGCTCGGCCAGTGCCGGCATGTCGTGCATGGCCGCAACATTTTCCGACGTGCCGACAAGCACGGCGAGCGAAGCGACCGCCATGGGTTCAATGCCGTCTTCGCGCAGGCTTTCGATCGACAGCGCACCGCTGCGCTTCGACAGACCCTCGCCCGATGCCGTGGTCAACAGATTGTGGTGGCCGAAGACCGGCGGCTCGGCGCCCAGCGCCTTGAACAGCGCGATCTGCACGCCGGTATTGGTGACGTGGTCGTCGCCGCGGATGACGTGGCTGACGCCCATCTCGATGTCGTCGACAACCGAAGGCAGCGTGTAGAGATAGGTGCCGTCCTCGCGCCGCAGTACCGGATCGGACAGCGAGGCCAGATCAACGGTCTCCTCACCGCGCACCAGATCGTTCCAGTGCACTTCGGTGCGTTCCGGCTGCAGCGGGTCGCTGGTGAAGTTGGGCAGCAGGAAGCGCCAGTGCGGCCGGCGGCCATCCGACCGATACTCGGCGATCTGTTGCTGTGAAAGCGTCAGCGCCTCGCGGCCATAGACCGGCGGCAGGCCGCGCGTGCGGCGCACCTTGCGGCGCAGGTCGAGCTCCTCAGGGGTTTCGTAGCAGGGATAAAGCACGCCGTCCGCCTGCAGCCGTTCAACCGCCGCATCATATGCCTCGAAGCGTCGCGACTGGTACTCGGTGGCGTCGGGGAAAATCCCCAGCCAGTGCAGGTCGTAGAGGATGGCGTCTGAAAATTCCTGCTTCGAGCGGGCAATGTCGGTGTCGTCGAAGCGCTGGATGAAACGGCCCTTGTTGTTCATGGCAAACAGCCAGTTGAACAAGGCGGTGCGGGCGTTGCCGATATGAATGCGGCCGGTTGGTGAGGGGGCAAAACGGACGGTAACTGTCATGGGCGGGGCGTAACGGATGCTCTCAGAATTGACAAGACGCGCCCCCGCGCGACGCGCAAGACATAATGCACGCCAGCTAAAATGAAAAGGCTAAGAACCCCGGCGCTTACCCCTCGCCGCGACGCCAGCCCAGGCGCGTCTCGATGCGGCTGGCGCTTTGCCTGACCAGAGCGGTCAGATCGGGGTCTTTCTGCCTGAGCTTCAGGCCGGGCACGACGATCGAGATCGTCGCCAAGCGAATTCTGCCCGTGCGGTTTTCTGTCCCCGTTATCCACATATGTGACACACAAGATGTTGGGGTCACAAAAGCTACGTAAACGAATCCTTGACGACGCAAACCGAGTCGCCTTTTATGTGCCATGTGCTCTTGTTGAGGGCGCGACCGGAGAGTTTCGAGCCCGGTCTTTTTTCCCGGATTTTGTGCGTTTTTGCCCAGATTTCCGCCTGTTTACGAGGCTGGCGGAAGCGTTGGGACCGTGGGGCTTGGGGTGACGAAAGGGAGAATTGTCGGACTGGAAAAAATCATCTGTTAACACTATATTTAGTGTTTGCAGGCAGTCTCGACGCTAGATAGTGTGAACCTCCCTCGAACGAGGGAATCGATCAAAGTTTCAGTTGAGGACCCGCAAGGGTCGGTCTGCAGCCCGGGCATACGCTGGGGAAGGCGTATTGCTGTCTGCATGCCGGCACTTGCGAAAAGGAGAGTGCCGGCGTTGCTCGCAATGCCGGCAAATGGCGGACTGCGTTTTTCGGCTTGTGGGGCAGAAATCCCTGGGGAAAAGCGCTATATATAGACACAAAGGGACCGGACCAATGCGCATCGAGCGTCGCTTCACCAAGCCAGGACAATCAGCCTACTCGGAGATCGAATTCCGCAAGGCGCTTTCGGAGATCAAGAATCCGGATGGCTCGGTGGTGTTCCGCTTGGACAATATCGATGTGCCGGCGCAGTTCTCGCAGGTTGCCGCCGACATTCTGGCGCAGAAGTATTTCCGCAAGGCCGGCGTGCCTGCGCGCCTGAAGAAGGTCGAGGAGAACGACGTCCCCTCCTTCCTGTGGCGCTCTGTCGCCGATGAGGCCGAACTGGCGAAGCTGCCGGAAGCCGAGCGCTACGGTTCCGAGATCGACGCCCGCCAGGTCTTTGACCGGCTGGCCGGCACCTGGACCTACTGGGGCTACAAGGGCGGCTACTTCAAGTCGGAAGACGACGCTCTCGCCTTCCGCGACGAGCTTGCCTACATGCTGGCCACCCAGCGCGTGGCGCCGAACTCGCCGCAATGGTTCAACACCGGCCTGCACTGGGCGTACGGCATCGATGGTCCGAGCCAGGGCCACTATTATGTCGACCCGTTCACCGGCAAGCTGACCAAGTCGAAATCCTCCTACGAGCATCCGCAGCCGCATGCCTGCTTCATCCAGGGCGTGCAGGACGATCTCGTCAACGAGGGCGGCATCATGGACCTGTGGGTGCGTGAAGCGCGCCTGTTCAAATATGGCTCGGGCACCGGCTCGAACTTCTCGCTGCTGCGCGGCGAAGGCGAAAAGCTGTCTGGCGGCGGCCGCTCGTCCGGCCTGATGAGTTTCCTCAAGATCGGCGACCGCGCGGCGGGCGCCATCAAGTCGGGCGGCACGACGCGTCGCGCCGCAAAAATGGTCATCGTCGACGCCGACCACCCCGATATCGAGGAATTCATCGACTGGAAGGTCAATGAAGAGCAGAAGGTCGCCTCGCTGGTGACCGGCTCCAAGATCGTCAAGAAGCATCTCGAAGCGATCATGAAAGCTTGCATCAATTGCGAAGGCAATGCCGACGATTGCTTCGACCCGGCGCTCAACTCCGCGCTGAAGCGCGAGATCAAGGCGGCCAAGAAGTCTGCGGTGCCGGAGAACTACATCTACCGCGTCATCCAGTTCGCCAAGCAGGGCTACACGTCGATGTCGTTCAAGACCTACGACACCGACTGGGATTCGGATGCCTACCTGACCGTCTCCGGCCAGAACTCCAACAATTCGGTGTCACTGAAGGACAATTTCCTGCGCGCCGTCGAGGACGATGCCGACTGGCACCTGACCGCCCGCAAGGACGGCAAGGTCTTGAAGACGCTCAAGGCACGCGACCTCTGGGAAAAGATCGGCTACGCCGCCTGGGCGTCGGCTGACCCGGGCCTGCATTTCAACACGACGATGAATGACTGGCACACCTGCGCTTCCGCCGGTGCGATCCGGGCCTCCAACCCGTGCTCGGAATACATGTTCCTCGACGACACGGCCTGTAACCTCGCCTCGATCAATCTGCTCCCTTACCGCAATGCCGACGGCACGATCGACATCGCTGCCTACGAGCACACGGTGCGGCTGTGGACCGTCGTTCTTGAAATCTCGGTCATGATGGCACAGTTCCCGTCGAAGGAGATCGCCAAGCAGTCCTACGAATACCGCACGCTCGGCCTCGGCTACGCCAACATTGGCGGCCTGCTGATGACGTCTGGCATTCCCTATGACTCGGACGAGGGCCGCGCCATTTGCGCCGCGCTCACCGCCATCATGACCGGCGTCGCCTATGCCACCTCGGCCGAGATGGCCGGTGAACTCGGCGCCTTTGCCGACTACGACCGCAACGCCCAGAACATGCTGCGCGTCATGCGCAACCATCGCCGCGCCGCCTACGGCGAAAAGGGCGGCTATGAGAAGCTCGCCGTCAATCCGGTGCCGCTGGTCGCTTCCGACCTCAAGCAGCAGGATCTGGCCACGCATGCCAAGGCCGCCTGGGACCGTGCCATCGAGCTCGGCGAGGAGCATGGCTACCGCAATGCGCAGGCAACCGTGATTGCGCCGACCGGCACGATCGGTCTGGTCATGGATTGCGACACCACCGGCATCGAGCCCGACTTCGCGCTGGTGAAGTTCAAGAAGCTCGCCGGCGGCGGCTATTTCAAGATCATCAACCGCGCCGTGCCGGAAGCGCTGCGCACGCTGGGCTACTCCGAGAGCCAGATCGCCGAGATCGAGGCCTATGCGGTCGGTCACGGCAACATGAACCAGGCGCCGGCGGTCAACCCCGGCTCGCTCAAGGCGAAGGGCTTTACCGACGACAAGATCGCCGCGCTCAATGCGGCGCTGAAGTCGGCCTTCGACATCAAGTTCGTCTTCAACCAGTGGACGCTCGGCGCCGACTGGGTGAAGGAGACCTTTGGCTTCACCGACGAGCAGCTCAACGACTTCTCGTTCGAGATGCTGCCGGCGCTGGGCTTCTCCAGGAAGGACATCGAAGCCGCCAACATCCATGTCTGCGGTGCGATGACGCTGGAAGGCGCCCCCTTCCTCAAGGCCGAGCACCTCGCAGTGTTCGACTGCGCCAGCCCGTGCGGCAAGATCGGCAAGCGTTCGCTTTCGATCAACAGCCACATCCAGATGATGGCGGCCGCTCAGCCCTTCATCTCCGGCGCCATCTCCAAGACCATCAACATGCCCAACGATGCGACGGTGGAAGACGCCAAGGGCGCCTACATGCTGTCGTGGAAGCTGGCGCTGAAGGCCAACGCGCTCTATCGCGACGGCTCGAAGCTGTCGCAGCCGCTGAACTCTTCGCTGCTCGCCGATGGCGAGGATGACGAGGACGATGCGGTCGAGCAGCTGATCGCGGCACCGGCGGCGGCGCGCGCGGCGCAGATCACCGAGCGGATCGTCGAGCGCATCATCGAGCGCGTGTCGCGCGAGCAGGAGAAGCTGCCTGGACGCCGCAAAGGCTACACGCAGAAGGCCAAGATCGGTGGCAACACCATCTTCCTGCGCACCGGCGAATATGACGATGGCCGCCTCGGCGAGATCTTCATCGACATGAACAAGGAAGGCGCAACGCTGCGCGGCCTGCTCAACAACTTCGCCATCGCCATCTCGCTCGGCCTGCAGTACGGCGTGCCGCTCGACGAGTATGTGCATGCCTTCACCTTCACCAAGTTCGAGCCGGCCGGCATGGTGCAGGGCAACGACGCCATCAAGAGCGCGACGTCGATTCTCGACTATGTGTTCCGCGAGCTCGCCATCTCCTATCTCGGCCGCAACGACCTCGCCCATGTCGACCAGTCGGACTTTTCCAACACGGCATTGGGGCGCGGCATCAGCGAAGGCAAGACGGACGCGGTCTCCAAGGGCCTGACCCGTGGCGCCTCGCCGGTGAAGCTGGTGTCACGGGTGACCGGCAGCGAGCCGAAGGGCTTTGCCGGCGCCGGCACCCCTGCCCGCTCGGCACCCACCGCCTTCTCCGGCTCCAACGTGCTGGCGCTGAAGCCTGCCAGCGACGAGGCCGTCGCCTACAAGCGCGACTATGAGGAGCGGGCCAAGGAATTGGCCGAGGACATCGCCTTCGAGGAGGACGCGGCTTCCATCGATGCCACCACAGCACTCTTCACCGACGCCGCAGCCAATGAAGCGGCCGAGGCGAAAAAGCTCGCCGCCGACCGCCGCGCCAAGTCGCTGCTCCAGGGCTACACCGGCAATTCCTGCTCCGAGTGCCAGAACTTTACCATGGTGCGGAACGGGACGTGCGAGAAGTGCGATACTTGCGGCGCGACGAGCGGGTGCAGCTGAGAAATTCTGAAACATCGGCCCGGTCGCAAGATCGGGCCGAAATGTTTTGAGGGTCGCGATCAAGCGGGACGAATATGATCGTGAGGGTCGCAGAAGGGTGAGATCGGATTGACGTGTTAAAAGGCCCGCCCTTCCGTTTGGATTTCAGCCGCCGCAGCGGCTGGTTGATGCCTTCGTCATTTCATCCGAAGCGCTGCACCATAAAATCGACAAAGCTGCGGAGCTTTGGGCCAGGCCGCTCGTCGGGCGCAAATAGAATATGCATGGGCCGCGACGGCGGGTCGTAGTCGCGCAGCAGTTGGACCAGCCGTCCGGCTTCGAGGTCCGCAGCCACCAGCGCGAATGGCTGCAGGATAATCCCAAAGCCCGCAAGTGCCGCCGCGCGGAGGGCTTGACCGCTGTTTGTGGTCAATC
Source organism: Mesorhizobium sp. P171375 (assembly GCF_057786075.1). Lineage (NCBI taxonomy): Bacteria > Pseudomonadati > Pseudomonadota > Alphaproteobacteria > Hyphomicrobiales > Phyllobacteriaceae > Mesorhizobium > Mesorhizobium sp. P171375. Next base: position 4,412,229 of record NZ_JBYNWF010000001.1, on the reverse strand, counting down.
GGGCAGCAATCGCTGCCGTTTTCGTGGCACCATTTGCATCTTTGAATTCCCAAGAACCGCGCGGCGCCCAATGAACGAATCCAAGGCATTCGTGATCACTAAGATCCATGGGTGACGATGGCGTGCCGCGTTCAGTCAGATAGCTCGGCGCGGCGCAAGCGACCAAGCGATAAGGCGCCAGAGGACGCGCGATCAAAGTCGAGTCCGACAAGACCCCGACCCTGATGACCGCATCGTAGCCCTCCTCGACAAGGTCCACGATGCGATCGTTCAAGCTGAGATCGACCGACACCTCGGGATAGGCGCGCAGATACTCAGGCAGGATTGGCGCGAGACAATGAGCGCCGAAAGTCACGGGTGCATTCACACGCAGCCGGCCGCGCGGCATCGCACGGCTTTCTGCCGCGCATGCCTCTGCGGCTTCGACCTCCATCAACACTGTCTTGCAACGCTCGTAGAAGCACTGCCCGGTTTCGGTGAGACTCTGACGGCGCGTCGTACGGTTAATAAGACGGACGCCCAGATGGTCCTCGAGCATTTTGACATGTTTTCCGACCATAGGGGCAGATAGGTCGAGTGCGTCAGCTGCCGCGGCGAACGAGCCGGCTTCGACGGCCTTTACGAAAACAGCCATGCTGGACAAGCGATCCATTGCAAACCATTCGTTACGAGTAAGTGGCGTATTGTGCTATTTATCTCCAAAACACTATCGGATCAATATTCAGGCGGATCCGCGCCTGACAAAACGTTCCAACCGATATCAGGCCGGTCACACTCAAATAGAACAACGAAATCGGAGACCTGAGATGTCGACATTGGATAGACGATCACTTTTGAGGCTGGGTGCGGCGGGAATCGGCAGTGCATTGCTCACGAACCGCGCTGCTGCACGGGCGCCTCTTCTCGGCACCCAAGCACCGGCCTTCCATCGTTTCATGATTGGCGCGATCGAGGCGACGGTCGTCTCAGATGGACCTCTACCGATGGGTAAACCCGCAGCCAGCTTCAACGGGTTTCCACCGGGAGAGATCACCAAGCTCCTGCAGAGTAATTTCTTGCCGTTCGATGACATCGTCCTCGAGCAGAACGTCCTCGTTCTCAACACAGGAGACAAACTCATCGTCTTTGATACCGGGGTCGGAGCTTCTAAAAGCTTTGGGCCGCTTCCCGGCAAGTTAGGCTCAACGTTGGTGAAGGCTGGCATCGCGCCCAGCGATATCGATGCCGTGGTGATCAGCCACGCTCACCCCGACCATTGCGGTGGTCTCGTCGACATCAATGGGCAGGCGGTGTTTTCGAACGCCCAAATTTATATCAGCTCAGCCGACCTGGACTTCTGGACCGACGAAGTGAAGCTCGGCTCTCAACTCAAGCCGCTTATCGAAACTGCCCGCCGAAACCTATTGCCTTTGCGCGACCGGATCGCCTTTTACAAGGATGGCCAGGAATTCCTGCCTGGCGTCCAGGCACTTGCGGCGCCGGGGCACACTGTAGGACATTCCATGTTCATGATTACCTCCGGCTCCGAAACCTTCTGCTACGCCGCCGATCTCGCGCATCACTCAGTTCTGCTGCTAGAAGATCCTCGCGGGACATTCGTCTTTGATACGGACGCCAAGCAGGCAGCCGCAACGCGCATTCGAATGCTCGACATGCTGACATCTGACCGTACGCGGATGATGGGATACCATTTTCCCTGGCCTGGCCTTGGCCATGTCGTGAAGCACGGCGAAGGCTTCCGCTACATTCCCGAACCCTTGAAGACAGTTCTCTGACCTCCAGCCTCAGAGAGAGCTGTCCGTGAGGCCCCGGCGCTACCCCTTGGGCAACACCCGCAGCGTCTGCTCGTCAAACAACGGCTCGTCCTGCCCCACCCGGACGAACAACGCCCTGCGCCCCTCACCCGCCGGCACCTCGAAATACTGGATGCCGTCGGGCATTTCGCCCCACTCGCCGCAGGGCGGCTGCGGAACCTCATCATTGGCGAGTGCCTTCAATTCCTTGGCGTAGGCTGCGTCGGGGCTGAATGTGTAGCGTTTGACGCCGGCGGGCACGGCACCCTCGGTGTAGGGCGCCAGCACGCAGCGGGCGCTGACGGACCTGTCGGTTCTTTCCAGCAACAGGCGTAGCACTGCAGCCTCGGCGGTTTCGCCTGATTTGATGTCGAACAGCTCGACCAGAGGATCGGGCGCGCCGCCATCGCTGTATTTGATGGCGAGCGCGTTGCCGACGAATTCGAAATGGATCTGGCGGAAGCCGAAGTCGCAGCGCTGCGCCCAGGCGGTCAGCCTGATCGTCTTGTCGGTCAGTTTTTCCCAAACGCATTTGTCGATCGGCGGGCGCGATGGCGCCGGCTCATCCGCACGTGCTGCAGCAGATAGCGCAATGGAGGCAAACAGACCGCCGGCCAAGACGATCGGTCTCATAAAGTTATTCATCATTGCGACCTGTTAAAGAGTAGGCGCCAGCCCGACCAACCAGGCTGCAGCACCAATAAAACCAATCGAACAGACCCACAGCACCCACAGTCCGCGCACCCTGCATTCGAGCACGGCGGAGGCTGGGTTGGCGGGGTCGTAGTGCACGTCAACCTTGCTGCCCTCGGCATAACGTTGCGACTGGCCTCGAACCAGGGCAGCCAGCGAGGCGGCGACCGCAGCGCCGAAGGTGACGTGGCTGGAGCTGTAACGCCGACCGGCAACCTCATAGCTGTAGATGATGCGGGACCGGAAGGCGCGGCGCCAGCGTTGGTAGCCGGCATCGATCCGGACCGTCTCAAGTCCCGAAGCATCGATGCGGCCGGCGGCAACCGGCCATTTTGTCGCCCGCCTTGCAAGCACCTTCTGGGCTATTCCCATGAGCAGGATGAACAGGCCCATGAAAAACAGAACCATCGCGATGCCGAGGCTTTCCGGCTTGGGCAGGAACGGCCTGATCGCCTTCAGAACACCACCGGTGGAAAACACCAGCACCGCGGAACCGATCACCAGCCCCGCAGACAGCTCGACCATGAATTTGAAGGCGCCGTCCGGCAAGGTGCGCTCGATCACCGCCTTGCTGGGGTCGGCCGGGTTATAAAACACCGTCACCTCGGCGCCTGTCGGAAACTGCGCCAGGGTTTCATCGACTTCGAAATTGCCGAGATTTTCCTTCACGCTGTAGCGCGAGCCGCGATATTTCTTGCCAGCCACTTTGTATTCGAAGGTGATGGCGGGAAAATTCCTGACTTCGCTGACCTTCTCGCTGTCGGCGCCGACGCCCGACACCTTCACCTTGCGCGCCTCGACGCGCGACGAGATGATCTTGCCCGGCGTCGGCAGCCAGTGGCTCATCGCCTGCACCTCGCGCCATTTGACGAAAGTGATGAGCGACAGCGCGGCCGCGACCACGCAGACAAACCCGACGATCAGAAATTGCAGTTCCACCGCGTCCCCGCTCCCCCAGAATTGCAGGAAGCTTCAAATAGACAGCACAGCGACGGCAATGTCTTGTTTATTCGCAAAATCCGGCACGTTCGGGATGGCGGCATGCCAGGCCGATCGATTGATGGCGTAGGGGCTGGCGGGCTTTTCTACAGGCGATTGCCGTCTGTTCGGTATCGAAGCGCCATCGACTTTGTTAATAGTCGCCCCGGAAACTCACGTCGTTGGGAGCCACGACACCGAATGACAGCACTGCGCGTTCTCTCCGATGCCTTCATCCCGGAATTGCCGAACCACTACAAAGGCAAGGTCCGCGAGAATTACGATCTGCCGGATGGCCGCCGCATCATCATCGCCACCGATCGGCTGAGCGCCTTCGATGTGATCCTGACCGCGATCCCGTTGAAGGGTGAACTGCTGACGCAAACGGCGCGCTACTGGTTCGAGGAAACCGCTGACATCTGCCCGAACCACGTGCTCGACTATCCCGACCCCAATGTCGTTGTAGGCACGAGGCTCGACATATTGCCGGTGGAAATCGTCGTTCGCGACTATCTCGCCGGCACCACCAGCACTTCGGTGCTGACGAAATACAAGAACGGTGAGCGCGACATGTACGGCATCCGCCTGCCGGACGGGTTGCGCGACAATGAGAAGCTGCCTCAGACCATCATCACGCCGACCAGCAAGGCGCTCGATGGCGGTCATGACGAGCCCCTGACGCGCGACGATATCCTGACGCGCGGCCTGTTGTCGGAAGAGCAGTGGGACACCGTCTCGCGCTATGCGCTGGCGCTGTTTGCGCGCGGCAAGGCGCTGGCCGCCAAACGCGGCCTGATCCTGGTCGACACCAAATACGAATTCGGCACGAACAAGGATGGCAGCATCATCCTTGCCGATGAAATCCATACGCCTGACTCAAGCCGCTACTGGCTCGCGGAAAGCTACAAGCAGCGTTTCGAGGCTGGCGAGCGGCCACAGAGTTTCGACAAGGATTTTATCCGCGCCTGGGTCACGGCGCGTTGCGATCCCTACAAGGATCGTATTCCGAAAATCCCGGCCGAACTCATCGAGCAGACGTCGCGGGTTTATACCCAGGCCTATGAAACCATCACCGGCAAAACCTTCGTCGCCGATACTTCGGGAAAGACGGTGCTGGACCGTATTCGCGAGAACCTCAAGCCATACTTCTGACAGCGGCTGGTTGCCGCTGATCAGCTTGCCGAGGTCGCGGACACGGACGGTTCTTGCGGAGCGCGCCACGTTCCGAGATACGACCCGCACAGGATGAGCGCGAAAGCCATCAGAATGCCGATATCGAGCGGCTCCGAGAGGACGAGCACGCCGGCTGCCACCGAGACGGCGGGCGCCACATAGGTGATGACGACTGCCCGCTCCGGGCCGATCTCCCGCACAAGCAGGAAGTAGGTGGCGAAGGCAATCGCCGTGCAAAACACGCCAAGACCGACGATCGCGCTCACCGCCGTCATCGACGGCATGACCGTCGGCCAGGCCTGCGATGCCACGGCATAGATCACGGCGGCCCCGATCAGACAGACAGCTGTCAGCGCGCTGGCCGGCACATCGTTCAGCCAGCGCGACGCGATGATCGAACCCAAGGCATAACAGGCCGCGGCGATAAGAATTTCGATGACCGTGAGAAGACCGCCACCCAGTGTCGGCAACGCCAGCACAAAGACACCGGCAAAGCCGAGGAAAAGACCGAGCCAGCGGCGTATGCCAAGCCGCTCATCCGAGCCCATCAGCTTGGAGAGGGCGACGGTTACGGCCGGCGTCATGGCAATCAGCAGCCCGGCGGTGGAACTGTCGATGCTGACTTCGCCATGCGCTATCAGCCCCCATGGCAAGACCATCTCGACCACACAGAATGCCGCGACCGCAAGCCATTGTGTCTTCAGCCATTCGAAACTGCCTTGGGCAAGGGCGAAGGGCAACAGCACCAGAGCGCCGACGGCTGTCCGGGCAAAGACCAGGAAGGGCACCGACACTTCGGCGACCGCCAGCTTGATCAACAGATAGGGAATGCCCCACAAAAGGCTGAGCAGCGCAAACAGCAGCAGTCCGCGGCGAGTCATGAGGGCCTCACAGCCAGGAAGGTGGTCCATTCTTCGCGATCGCGGCCGACGTTGAATTCGTCCCCGACAAGGACCAGCCCGGCGCTTTCGAGACGGGCCGCAAAATCGTCCCTGCGCCAGTAGACGGTATGATATTCGCCGCTCTTCTCGCCATCGCCAATACGCATCGATACGAGGAAGGCGCCGCCCGGCCGCAGGGACCCTGCTATCTTCGCAAGAACCTGGTCGGTCTGTTCGCGCGGCACATGGATCAGGACGCACAAAGCGAGCACCGCGTCATAGGGGCCGCCGAGATCGTCGGTGATGAGATCGAGAAATTCACCGTGCTTGCCGCGTGCGGCCTGCAGCTCGAGAAACCGCTTTGTCGCGTCGGTGCGCCGAACCTTGACGCCGAGCCCCTCGACAAAGTCCGCATCGTATCCCGGCCCAGACCCGACTTCCAGAATCCGGCCACCTTTGCCGGTGATCGCGACAAGCCGCTTCAGCCATTTCTGTTCTCTCTGGTTGGGAACATGCCTGACCAGTGCGTCGTAGCGTTCGGCATAGTCCTCGTAGGCGTTGATGGTTTTGCGGCTCTTCGCCAGATCCTCGGACAGCACAGTCATCTTTCCCTCCCTCGCATCCTTTAGGTCAAAACAGCTTGCTTAGCGAATGGTGCCGGGAGGCACGCGTCCATCAAGCATACCGATATCCCTAAGGAAATGATCCGACAGCGAGCGGTGGTCGAGCAGGCCGCGCTTGCGGGGTCTGAACGGCGCGGTGAAGAGGTCGAGCACCGGGCGGCGAAGCGTGTTGTAGAGAGCGATTGTGGTGGTCATTTCCGTGTCCTCCAGGGTTTGATCTGATGGACACAACATGCCGTTTTCCGGGCTTGGTTTCCAATCGAACGTCGCGTAGTATGCATCAGGAGGATTGATGCGTCATGAGCTGGGAACTACCGCCATTAGGAGCCATCCGGGTGTTTGAAGCCGCCGCGCGGCTTGGCAGTTTCACCAAGGCTGCCGAGGAACTCGGCATGACCCAGTCAGCCGCCTCCTATCAGATCAAGGTGCTGGAAGAACGCGCCGGAACGCCGCTTTTTATAAGAAAAACAAGGCAGATCGCCTTAACCGAGGCTGGACAACAGCTGGCGCCGCACGCATCCGGCGCGTTCTCGGCGCTGGCCGATGCATGGGTCGCCACCAAGGGTGGAGCGACCGGCGTACTGTCGGTGACAACCATGGAGACCTTCGCAACGAACTGGCTCGCCGTATGGCTCGGAACATTCCAGCTGATGCATCCCGACTTGGCCGTGAAGGTCAATACATCGCAGGGGCTTGTCGATTTTGCGCGCGGCGACATGGATGTCGGCATTCGCACCGGCAGCGGAAAATGGCCCGGCCTGACGGCGCATTATCTGTTCAAGGCCGACTACACGCCAATGCTCAGTCCGAAGCTCGCCGAGAGCGTCGGCGGCATCCACCGCCCCGAAGATCTCTACAAGGTGCCGCTATGCTGCGCCGACGATCCGTGGTGGAAAATCTGGTTCGAAGCGGCCGGCGTGCCGTTCGAGCCCGATCGCATCATGGCCGGCCCGAAGCTGGGTACGCAGGCCTATGATGCGATGGCGGCACTGACCGACAAGGGCGCCGCGATCCTCACCAAAAACCTCTACAGCGCCCTTTTGGCAAAGGGCCAGTTGATACAGCCATTCAACGTGCTTGGATCCGATGGCGACGGCTATTGGTTGGTGCACCTGGAGAGCCGGCGAAACACCCCCAAGATCAAGGTGTTTCGCGACTGGGTGCTGGCGCAAACGGCAGAGATACGCGAGCACGAACGGCGCGATGTCCCTCAAAGCGCGGCGATAGAGCTCGCCCGCGCCTAGGTCCTCAGTCCTTGAAGGTCAGCCCGTATTTTGCGACCTGTTCCTTCGGCATATCCGCAAGCGCCTGGCGCGTGGTGTAGCCGCCGTAGATCACCTTGCCGTTCTTGATCATCCAGTCCTCGACGTCGGCCTCAGTCACGGTCATCCTGTCGCCCATCTTGTACTTGTTGCCGTTGACCGGCACGTCGGCGAGCAGGCCGATATAGGAGCCGTCGCTGTAGCCGACCAGCTGCAGCCAGATGTGCTCGGTGGCGCCGTTCTGGGTCAGCGGGAATTTTACCGTGTAGGTGCCGGGCGTGCCGGCGGCCATCAGTTCGTGGAAGCGCTTGAGGGTAGAGCGGCCGCTGTCCTTGGCAGCCTGCATCGCCTTGTCCACGGTGGAATAGGAAACGACGTTTTGCTTCGACTCCGCCAGCGAGTCGCCGCTACCCCGCATATGCCCGAGCGAATTGAAAAAGCCGTAGCCGACAGCGGCGACAACAGCGATGGCCACAATTGGATTGCGCATGGACCCCTCCGAAACCCGATCACGGGCACGTTACCGGAAGGCTGTTGCGATACCGCTAAAGGACAGAGTGAGCGGATCGTTAGCGAGACGCTGAAAATTCAAGCCAAGGCATCGCAATGGCCGCAGGCGCAGGTTCCAGCGGCATTGTCGCCAGCCCTGCGAAGCGTCAGTTGGCGTCGGCGACGGTAGTCTGTCCGCCCGCCCATGCCCGCCAGGCGCGCTCGTCGCCATGGAAGACGTTGAGGTCGATGCGACCGGTCACGCCATGCGACAGGCCGGAACCGGAATACTGCCAGAACAGCCATTTGCGGCCGGGATAGACTTTTGAGGGATGCCGCGCCACAGCGCGCAGCCAGAACGGATAGTCTGGAAAGGCGCCCTTGAGATTGTCGCGGTAGAAATCGGGGCTGGTGTAGATGATGGGCCGCTGGCCGTAATGGCGCTCGAGCTTGTCCATGAACACCTGCATCTTCTCCAACACCGTGGCGCGCGAAGGCCGCCGCCTGCAGGAGGATTCGCCGTTCCATTCGACATCGATCACCGGCGGCAGCGCGCCGTCCATCTTCGGCACATTGCGGATGAACCAGTCGGCCTGCTCGCCGGCGGTGCGGCACCAGTAGAAGAAATGATAGGCGCCGCGCTTCAGCCCGGCGGCGTCGGCATTGCGCCAGTTCTTCATGAACATCGGGTCGAGATGGTCGCCGCCATCGGTCGCCTTGATGTAGGCGAAGTTGGCGCCCTGGGCGCGCAGCTTGCCCCAGTTGACGTTGCCCTGCCAACGCGAGACGTCGACGCCATGCACAGCGAGGTAGCGCGGCGAGGCCTTGCCGAAATTAATTGGCTTGGCATCGCGAAAGCCGTAGCGAGTGACCGGCGAGGCCAGCATGGCCGGCGCCGCGCGCGTCAGCCGCTTCGGCGGCGACATCAGCGCAACCGGCTCGAGCTGCGGGCTGGCGTTCCCATCGGCCGAAGGCGTGTCCGCGACAATGGCCTCCTCTTCCTCGACCATGGAGAATGGAGGCGCATTGTCGGCCACGGCATTGTCGGTCACGGCATCGTCGGCCATAGGGGCGGACCGCATCGGCGCAAGGTCGGCGGTCTCCACCGGAGCCGCTGCCACCGGCGCTCTTGGCCGCACGACCGAACTGGTCGTCTCGTTCGACGGCTGCAAGGCATCGACGCCCGCCGTGGACGAGCAGCCGGCAAGGCACAGCGATGCCACCATAAAACTGACGACGCCTGAAATCCGCATCTGGACCTGTACGCAAAACACAACAGACCGATGGCAAACAGACGCCGCCGGACAAACCGGCTTCGATTACTAACGATAAATTACCAATAAAGTTTGAATCGAGTTGTTAGGTATAATTTTGACCGTTTTCCCTTCTCCCCTTGTGGGAGAAGGTGGATCGGCGCGATAGCGCCGAGACGGTTGAGGGGTGTTCCAGCGGAGTGAGGCGTTGGCGTTCCCTGGAGCACCCCTCATCCGACCGAGCTTCGCTCGGCCACCTTCTCCCACAAGGGGAGAAGGGGAAGCCCCTACCTGCCCAGCCATTGCTGCATACAGCTTTTGGCCACCACATGCGCGGGGGGCACGGCGTCAACAGCAGGGCGACGCGCTCGTTCGAGCAGCAGGCGAACCTGTTCGGGGCGTACGCGGTCGCGCTCCATCACGAGCAGGACCAGCGGATCGCTCAAAAGCTCGTCCAGGGTGTTGATTCTGTCGCTCATCGGTCGTCTCCTCCAATACCAGACCCGCGGCCGATAGATAGGCAGGCAATCATGGCCCGCCAATGACGTTTTGCCGGCTATGTCGTGTTTTCGGGATTACTTTCTGGTAAGGCCGGCATCAGTTCGGAGGCGGCGCACCTTCATAGTGTGGCAGGCCATCATCGAGCCGCAGCCAGGGCTGCTTCGAGGCAGTCCACATATGCATTTCCGGCTTGAACAGCGAGGGATCGTCGAGCGAGCCGGTGGTGATGCCGACGATGCCCGCGGAATCGCGCCGGGAAAACAGCGTCGTGCCGCAGGCGGCGCAAAAGCCGCGCTTGAGGTCCGGAGAGGTGTTGACCGTCGCCACCTGCCCCTCGACCGTGACATCATCGATGCGAAACAGCAGACGCGCGTTGAAGGCCGCGCCGATCACCTTCTGGCAGCGCCGGCAATGGCAGACGCGCTGGTTGAGCGGCTCCGCTTCGGTGCCGTAGCGCACTGCCCCGCACAGGCACCCACCCTGATATTTCGCCATCATCTGAACCCCCGAAGGTCTTTGAAAGTATCGACAGGCAGCTTTCAGTCAATTGAAAAGCCCTGATGGCGCTATCGATTGCGCTGATACGACCGATGGCCTGCCGCTGGCCCAACCCGAGGCGGCGGCGAAGCATTGACAGCCGGCCAACCGCCGCGCCTGCTTGCCTTGGGCCGACCGGGAGGAAACCATGGCGCAGGACATCGAAACCATTGCCGTCGCGGATCTGTTCGGGCCGCCCTCGTCCGGCCGCGAGCGCACCGACGCGCGGATCCTGGCCGCGGCCTCCGGCATCGGCTTCATGGCAATCCGGGATTTTCCGGGCGACGAATGGCTGACGCGGGACAAGCGATTGCTGCTGCTCAACATCTTCGCCTTGCCCGAGGCCGAAAAGGCAAAGCTGCTGCGCTGGAATTTCGACCGCACCAAGAAGAACGTCTATCGCGGCTGGTTCCCGCTGCAGCCGACCGCCGTCTCCTACAAGGAAGGCATCGACATGGGGCCGGACATTGCGCATGCGCTAACCGCCGGCTTCGACGCGGACGACCCGTTGCGCGAGCCGACGCCATTACCAGCTGAAGCAGTGCTGCCTGGCTGGCGCGACGCTGCCGCAAACTACTACCTGGCCATGGAAGCGCTCGGCAACCCACTGATGCGCTCGATCGCGCGCGGCCTCGGCCTGCCGGAGACAATCTTCGATGCCGATTTCGACGGCGGCATCTCGACGCTGCGGTTGATCCGCTATCCCTTGCGCGATGCCAACAGCGGCGTCGATCTGAGCGGGCCGGAATTCTCGGTCGCCACAAAGGCGAGACGCGCACCATCATCGGCCGCGAACATGCCGATTCCGGCTTCGTCACGCTGCTGGCGCAGGATGGCGTCGAGGGCCTGCAGGCGAAGAACCTTGCCGGCGAATGGATCGACGTGCCGCCCGCCGACGGCACGCTGGCGGTCAATTTCGGCCAATTGCTCGAGCGCTGGACCGGCGGCCGGGTGCGGGCGACGCTGCACCGGGTGATCGCGCCGAAGACGGCGCGCTATTCGATCCCGTTCTTCTACGAACCGCGCGTCGATGCGGAGATCGCGCCGCTGCCGCCGGCAGGTGCGGCGCCCTTCGAACCGTTCCTCTATGGCGATTATCTCTGGGAGTCGGCGACGAATTTCATCGAGATGAGCGGCGTCAAGCATTTGCGCGAGCCGCGCCGCGCCAAGGCTTCGTAGTTTCGCAGACACAAAAACCGGCCGTCTCACTGGAGACGGCCGGTTTCAACTTCCGGCAGACCTACTCGGTTTCGGTGACGACTTCGTCCCAGGTCTTTACCTTGGTTTCGCCGTTGAGGAACGGCAGCGCCGCGGCCGTCAGTTCCGGCGCAAAGAAGACGTCGTAGTGGGTGCGGTTGGGAATGATGGCCAGCCGGTTCTGCGACAGGTTCTCGCGCATCCAGCCGGCATCCTTCAATCCGCCGCCGAGCATCTGGTAGAACTTGATCTCGTGCTCGGGCTTGTACATGTCGCTGTCGCCATAGGCGAGCATGACCGGCATCTTCAGCTTCGCCACATCGGCGGAATAGTCGTAATCCTTGCGCATGAAATTGCCGAGCGCGTCGAGCAGTTTCGGGAAATCGTCCGGATACGGCGCCACTGCAACGTAGGACTTGTACATCGGGGTGTCCTTCATGAACGGCGCGGCAGCGGCGCTCACCTGAGCCTGTTGCGGACGCATTTCGTCGTAGAAGCCATCGGCGGCGTAGCCGGTCGACACCAGGACAAGCCTGCGTATTGTCTCGGGGTGCTGGACGGCCATGCGGAAGGCGACGCCGCCGCCCAGCGAATAGCCGAGCACGTCGACCTTATCATAGCCGAGCGCCTTGACGATGGCAGCCATGTCGTCGCCGATCGCCTCCAGGCTGAATGGCCGCTCGCCGAGCGCGGTGCGGCCGTGGCCCTGCAGGTCGACGGCGATGACGGTGCGATGCTCCGCCAGCTTCGGCAGCAGAGGGGCGAACATATTCGACGTGCCGAGGCCGCCATGCAGCAGAAGCAACGGTTCGCCCTTGCCGTAGACGGCGTAATAATAAAACAACCCATTGATAGGCAGCAGGCCGGACCTTTCCGGCGTCGGCATGGCATTGGTCTCGGTCGTCATGGCGGTCTTTGTCTCCTCTGCATTGGTCAGGCCGGGTGCCGCGAACAAGGCCGCAACCGAGGCAAGCATGGCGAAAAAAATCGATCTGGACATGTGTCAGTCTCCTCAGGGTCTGCCCCAAGGACGAGCGAGCACTCCACAAGCCGACACGGTCCGCGAAAAAATCTGCGGAGCGATGATCGGCTGTTGTTGATCGGTCGGAGGGTGCGCCTCAGTGGCGCTTGGCTTGCACCAGATAGGCGTCGATTTCTGTCTCGCCGAGCCATTTGGCGGCTTCCAGCCGATGCAGACCCTCGACCAGGATATGACGCTTGCCGTCGTGGCGGACCTGGATCGGCGTCTTCATGCCGTTTTCCAGTATGTCTTCGGCCAGATGGCGGACCGTTTCGGGATGCAGCGTCTTTTTGCGCGCCGTCGGCACGTAGATGTCGTCGACCTTGACCTTCTGCACTCTCAGCATGCGGGCTCCCGAGGCGGACAATACCGCCTTGCCTGAGATAGTCGCTTTGCCGGGTGCGGCCAAGAGCGGCTAAGCAATTGCTGGCCCGATCGTTTCCATTTGACGCTTGGCCGGGAGATAGCCGAAATGGCGGCCTGTCACGTTTCCGGTGTCCATGACCCATCTGCCGACTGAGTTTCCCGATTTCGGACTGACGCCCGAGCAGCGCCGCGAGGCGGTGCGCGGCCATTACTACGAATGGCCGGGGATGGATGGCGCGCGCGGCGAGATCTGGTGCTATTCGGACCGCTTCTCCTACCGCGCCGGAGAGATTGTAACGCTCCACGTCAGTTCGACGGCTTCACGCTTCAACCTGACGATTGTCCGCGATGGCGGCACCGAGACAAAGGTCTTTGAGCAGACCGGCCTGTCGGCGCGCTGGCAGGACACGCCCGACCAGTGCTCGGTGGAAGGCTGCAGCTGGGAAGCATCGTTCGACTTCCGCGTTAGTGACGACTGGCCGTCCGGCGCTTACCGGCTGACGCTGACGGCAGACGGCCGCGACGGCAAGCCTATCCAATGCCACCATCTCATCATCGTCGCTCCTTCCCCCGGCAAAAAACATGGCCGCGTGCTGCAGGTGGCGGCGACCGGCACATGGCTCTCCTACAACACCTGGGGCGGCTCGAACGCCTATCAGGGCATCACCGGGCCGGGCCGCGATCAGTATGCGCGTATGGTGTCGACACAGCGGCCGTGGTGCCGTGGCTTCGTCGTATTGCCGAAGGATGCGCCGCGGGTGCCGCTGGAGGTCGCGGTGCCGCCCAAGACCGTGCCGCGTTATCCCCATATGGAATGGGCCTATGCCACCGGCCATTCGAAGAAATACACGTCATCCGGCTGGGCAAGCTATGACAGCCACTTCTTCCGCTTTGCCGAGCGCGCCGGCTACGGCGTCGATCTCGCCAGCCAGCATGATCTGCATTTTTCGCCCGAAATTCTCGATGGCTATGACTGCGTCGTTTTCGTCGGCCATGACGAATACTGGACCTGGGAAATGCGCGACGCGGTCGATGCCTATGTGACAGGCGGCGGCCACGCGGCGCGCTTTGCCGGCAATTTCATGTGGCAGACCAGGCTGGAGGACGAAGGCCGCCGGCAGGTCTGCTACAAATACCGCGCACGGGCCGAAGATCCCGCCTACAGCGGTGGTGACGTTACCCGCGCCACCAACTCGTGGGAAGCGCCGGAGATCGGCCGTCCCGGCAGCGCCACCTTCGGGCTCAACGCCACACGCGGCGTCTATGCCGGCTGGGGCGGCTGCGCGCCGCGCGGCGTACGCGGCTTTCCAGTCTACCGTCCGGAGCATTGGGCCTTTGCCGGCACCGGCATCTATTATGGCGACCTGCTCGGCGCCGACAGCCATGTCTATGGCTATGAGGTCGACGGGCTCGATTTCGAGATCCGCGGCGGTCTGCCCTACCCGACATCGGACAGTGGCGCGCCCGACGGCCTGCAGGTGCTGGCGGTCGGCATGGCCAGCCAGGTCGAGGAAAGCGCCGACATCCCGATCGAAGACCAGTTTTTGACCGACGAGGATGGCCGCTTCACCGCCGAGACGCTGTTCGGCGAGCCGAGCGACGCCAATCTGGAAAAAGTCAAACGCGGCAACGGCATGATCGTCAATTTCCCGCGCGGCAAGGGCGAGGTCTTTCACGCCGGAAGTTGCGAATGGGTCGCCGGCCTGCTGAGGCAAGATCCGATGGTCGAGCGCGTGACCAGGAATGTAATCGACCGCTATCTCGGAAAGTCCTGACATGCAAAAACCTGCCGCACCCGAAGCCGGCCGCGCGTCGCATCTGTTCTACCTCTCCAGCCTGCGCCGGCCGCTGATCGACCGCGCCGAAGGCATCTACATGTGGACGCAGGATGGCCGCCGCTTCATCGACGGATCGAGCGGTCCGATGGTCGCCAATATCGGCCATTCCAATCGCAATGTGCTGGACGCCATGAAGCGTCAGATGGACCGCGCCACCTTCGCCTACCGGCTGCATTTCGAAAACGAACCGGCCGAGGAACTGGCGCGGGAACTGGCGGGCAAACTGCCTGAAGGCATGGACCGCATCTTCTTCGTCTCGGGCGGTTCGGAAGCGACGGAGTCCTGCATCAAGCTGGCGCGGCAATGGGCTGTTGCCGCCGGCCAGCCGAAGCGCTGGAAGGTGATCACCCGCTTCCCCTCCTATCACGGCGGCACGCTGGGTTCCCTTTCGATCACCGGCGACGATGCGCTGGCCGAAACCTTCACGCCGATGATGCGGGTGATGCCGACCGTGCCGGCGCCGACCGCCTGGCGCGACCGCGATAATCTTTCCATGGAACAGCGCGGCATCCGCTATGCCGACATGCTGGAGGAGAAGATCCAGGCCGAAGGGCCGGAAAGCGTCGTCGCCTTCATCATGGAGCCGATCGGCGGCGCGGCGACTTCCGCCCTGGTGGCACCGGACAGCTACTATGCGCGCATCCGCGAGATCTGCGACCGCTACGGCATCCTGCTCATCCATGACGAAGTGATGAGCGGCGCCGGGCGCACCGGCAAATTCCTCGGCGGCGACCACTGGAACTGCAAGCCCGACCTCGTCGCGCTGTCCAAGGGGCTGGGCTCGGGTTACGCGCCTCTCGGCGCGCTTGCCGCCCCGATGCGGCTGGTCGAGCCGCTGCTGGCGTCGGGCGGCTTCCAGCATGGCCACACTTATGCCGGCAATCCGCTCGCCTGCGCCGCCGGGCTCGCCGTGCTCGGCGAGATGGACCGGCTCGACCTGATCGCCAACGCCGCCGCCATGGGCGACGTGTTGATGGATGGGCTGAAAGGGCTGGCGAAACGTTTTCCGTTCATCGCCGACGTGCGCGGCAAGGGCCTGCTCACCGGCGCCGAGATGGTTGCCGACCCCGAGACGCTGCGGCCGATCGAGCAGGGCAAGAAAGCCACGCAGCGCCTGCTCGACCTTGCCTATGAACGCGGGCTGATCATCTATGGCCGCAGGGTCAAGGGCGGCGTCGACGGCGACAATTTCATGGTTGCGCCGCCGATGATCGTCACGGCTGAGCAGATCGGCGAGATCATTTCCATCATCGGCGACTCGCTCGAGGTGCTGGCCGGCGAACTCGACCTGCCGGTCGAAGGGTAAGAAGCATGGCGCCGCGAAAAGTCATCATCACCTGTGCGGTCACCGGCTCGGTGCACACGCCATCGATGTCGCCCTATCTGCCGCTGACGCCGGACCAGATCACCACGGACGCCATCGCCGCGGCGGAAGCCGGCGCCTCGATCCTGCATCTGCACGCCCGCGACCCCAAGGACGGTCGCCCGACGGCCGATCCTGAGGTCTTCATGCAGTTCCTGCCGCGCATCAAGCAGGCCACCGATGCGGTGATCAACATCACCACCGGTGGCTCGTCGCTGATGACGCTGGACCAGCGGCTGGCGGCGCCGCTCAGGGCCGAGCCTGAAATGTGCTCTCTCAACATGGGATCGATGAATTTCGCGCTGTTCCCGATGCTCGACAAGCCGAGGGAATGGCAGCACGAGTGGGAGCCGAAGCTGCTCGAGGCCACGCGCGACACGATCTTCAAGAACACTTTTGCCGATATGGAAGGCGTGCTTGAAAAGCTCGGTAAGGGCTGCGGTACGCGCTTCGAATTCGAATGCTACGATGTCGGCCATCTTTATTCGCTGGCGCATTTCCGCGACCGCGGGCTGGTGTCCGGACCGCTGTTCATCCAGTTCGTGCTTGGCATTCTGGGCGGCATCGGCGCCGACCCGGATAATCTCGTCCACATGAAGCGAATCGCCGACAAATTGTTCGGCGACAGCTACCAGTTCTCGGTGCTCGCCGCCGGCCGCAACCAGATGCCGCTGATCTCGATCGCGGCTGCGATGGGCGGGAATGTCCGCGTCGGGCTGGAGGACAGTCTCTATGACGGCCGCCAGCTGGCGAAATCCAACGCCGACCAGGTGCGCCGCATCCGAGCCATTCTCGACGGGCTGTCGCTGGACGTCGCCACGCCGGCGGAGGCAAGGGAAATGCTGGCGCTGAAGGGCGGCGATCGGGTGGCATTCTAGAGCTTGCATGCGATCGCGTGGTAAAAGGAGGCTGACATGGAAAAGATTCTCGTCTCAGCCTGCCTGCTCGGCAGCCACGTCCGCTACAACGGCTCCTACCGTCTCAACAACCATCCGGTGCTGACGCGGTGGCAGGCGGAGGGTCGGGTCGTGCAGATTTGCCCCGAGGTCGCCGCAGGTTTCTCCACGCCGCGTCCCCCGGCAGAAATTCTCGGCGCAGCCGGCGCTGTGCTGCACGGCCAGGGTCATGTGGTCGAGCAGACGGGAAACGATGTGACCGCACTCTATCTCGAAGCCGGACAGCTTGCTCTCGAACTCGCCCGGGAAACCGGATGTCGCTATGCGGTTCTCACCGACGGCAGCCCGTCCTGCGGTTCAAGCTTCGTCTATGACGGCAGTTTTTCCGGCAAGCGTGTGGCCGGTCACGGCACGACCACAGCACTCCTGGAAGCCAACGGCATTCGCGTCTTTTCGGAAGACAATATCGGCGAACTGGACGATCTCCTGAACGGCGCAGCCGGAACCGCGGCCTGATCCATGGCAGAGAAGATCCAGACCAGGACCGGCGATACCACCCTCCGCCCCGGCACCATCGACGACGTCGACACCATCCACGCCGCGCTTCTTCGCTTCGGCGCCCATACCGGCGGGCATCAGCAGATCACCTCCACCGCCGAGGATTTCCGCCGCTATGGCTTTGGCGACAAACCCGCCTTCTCCACCCTGATCGCCGAAGTCGGCGGCGAGTTTGCCGGGCTGTGCCTGCATTTTCCGATCTTCTCGACCTGGATGGGTCGGCCCGGCGTCTATATCCAGGACCTCTATGTCGAGGATCGCTTTCGCGGCCGCAAGATCGGCGAAAAGCTGCTGCGCCGGGTCGCGCGCGACTGCCGCAGGGATGGCGGCGTCTATCTCAGGCTGTCGGTCGACACCGACAATGACGGCGCCAAGGCCTTTTATGAAAAGCTCGGCATCGGCTGGGCGCATTATGAGCAGACGCAAAAAATCGTCGGCGAGGCGTTTTTTGCCTTTGCCGATGCCGTGCAGGACGGGGAAACGGAATGAAAGCCTTCTTTGCCGAGGAGCAGAAACGCCACGACCCGAAGGCCTTTCTGTCCAGCGGCGCACCGCAGCCAAACCCCGAACAGCCCGCGCGCGCAGAGCGTTTGTTAGCCGGCGCAAGATCTGCCGGATTGACGGTTGAAAAGCCCAGGGATCATGGCCTCGGCCCGGTGGCGGCAGTGCATACGCCAGAGTATCTAGCCTTCCTCGAACACATTTTTGCGCGCTGGCAGCGCATTGAAGGCGCTTCGGCGGAAGTGATCCCCAACATCCACCCGATTGCCCGCACAGGGTCCTATCCCGCCTCGGCGGTCGGCCAGGCCGGTTACCACATGGCCGACACCGCTTGCCCAATCTCGGCCGAGACCTGGCAGAGCGCGCTGTGGAGCGCCTGGAGTGCGGTCGAGGCAGCCGAAACCGTCATGGCTGGCGCGCCCGCCGCTTACGCGCTCTGCCGGCCACCCGGCCATCATGCCTTTGCCGATGTCGCCGGCGGCTTCTGCTTCATCAACAATTCGGCGGTCGCGGCGCAAGTGTTGCGCAAGCAGGCCGCGCGGGTGGCGATCCTCGATGTCGACCTGCATCACGGCAACGGCACGCAAGGCATTTTTTATGCGCGGCCCGATGTGCTGACGGTATCGCTGCATGCCGACCCGGTGCGCTTCTATCCGTTCTTCTGGGGCCATGCCGACGAGCGCGGCGAGGGGCCAGGCCTCGGCTATAATTTCAACCTGCCGCTGCCGCGCAAATCCGCCGACGCGGCCTTTCTCGAAGCGCTTCAAGCGGCATTCCAGCGTATCCGCGCCTTCTCTCCGGACGCGCTGGTCGTAGCACTTGGTCTCGACGCGTTCGAGGGCGACCCGTTCGGCGGGCTTTCCGTGACCACGCCCGGTTTTTCGCGCATTGGCGAGGCGATTGCAAAACTCGGCCTGCCGACGGTGATCGTGCAGGAAGGCGGCTATCTCTGCGATGCGCTTGGCGACAATCTCACCGCCTTCCTCACGGGTTTCGGCGGCAAGCAGCGATAGCGGACTAGCGCTGTTGCCTCAGCATTGCGATGACGCGATGCACGCTTTCCAGCGTTTCGTCGATCTCCGCTGCCGAGTTGTAATGCGCGATGCCGATACGCACGACGCCTTGCTCGGCCGGAATGCCGAGCTGATGGACGATCTCCCAGGCGTAGTTGTGGCCCGACCACAGGAAGATGTTTTCGGCATTCAGCTGCCGCACGATCGTCTCCGGCACGATGCCGTCGACCGTGAAGGACACCGTCGGCACGCGCTCGCTTACACGTTTGGGATCGGTGATGCCGCGAATGGTCAGGCCCTCGATATCGGACAGGCCTTCAATCAGCCTTAGCGCCAGCGGGTTTTCATGGGCGATCGAGACTTCGAATGCCTTGGCAATCTTGCGTCTGCGCGAACCGCTCTCACCGGCGGCCGCACCGAGATCGGCGAAATAGTCGACCGCGGCGGTCAGCCCGGCCATCAGTTCGATCTGCGGCGTGCCGAGTTCGAAACGCTCCGGCAGGCCGTTGGACGAGCAGCGGCATTTGTAGGGTTTCAGTGCGTCGATGACGTCGCGGCGGCCCCAAAGGATGCCCATATGCGGGCCGAAGAATTTGTAGGCCGAGCAGACCAGGAAATCGCAGCCGAGGTCCTGTACGTCGACCAGCCCATGGGGCGCGAACTGCACGGCGTCGACATAGACCAGGGCGCCGGCCTGTTTGGCGATTGCCGTCAGCGCCTTGACCCGGTTGATCGAGCCAGTGAGGTTCGAGGCATAGTTGAGCGCAACCAGCCGCGTCTTGTCGGAGAGCAGAGCGCTCAGCGCCGCCTCCTCGACCTGCCAGCTCTTTTCGTCGAACGGCAGAAAACGCAGGACGAGACCAAGGTCTTCAGCCAGTTGCAACCAAGGCGAGACATTGCCCTCATGGTCCATGCGGGTGACGATGATCTCGTCGCCCGGCTTGAAGCCGCGGCCAAGCGTGCGCGACATGTGACAGGTCAGCGTCGTCATATTGGCGCCGATGATGATTTCCTCAGCGCTCGCCGCACCCAGGAAATCGGCCATCGCCGCATGCGCGTCGTCAACCACCTTTTGCGCGGCAAGCGTGGTCTCGAAATAGCCGCCGAGATTAGCGTTGGTGGTCAAGAGGCAGCGCGCCACCGCATCGGCAACCGCTTGCGGCACCTGCGTGCCGGCCGGATTGTCGAGATAGATGCGCCGGCGGCCTTTGTCGGTCAGGTCCAGCGCCGGAAATTTCCCTCTGACGGTCTCGATCGGAAAATCCATTGCTGTCCCCTTCCCCTTGTCTTTGCTCGGCAATTTTTGCCGAATGGCCGCCTTACGGGCACGGATTGCCGACGCGCTGGTGGATCGCGTCGACGCCCTTCTGCATCTCCTCGGTCCAGGTCACGTCCGCCGAAGACAGCGCCATCTCGAGCTGCGCAATCGTCGTCGCGCCAATGATGCTGGAGGTAACAAATGGCCGGCTGGCGACATAGGCATTGGCAAACAGCGCCGGCTCGAGGCCGAAGGAGCGCGCCAGCTCATTGTATTCGAGCTGCGCCTCGGCGGCATTCGGCGTCTCGTAACGCTGGCCGCGGTTGAACAGCTGTGAGCGCGAGCCTTGCGGGCGCGCGCCATGGTCGTATTTGCCGGTGAGATAGCCTTGCGCCAGCGGCGAATAGGCGAGAAAGCCAACCTCTTCGCGTTCGCAGACCTCGGCGAGGTTCACCTCAAAGGTGCGGTTGACGAGATTGTAGGCGTTCTGCAGCGAGACGACGCGCGGACCGAGGCCCTTGTCGGCCTCGGCGATGAAGCGCATGACGCCCCAGGAGCTTTCGTTCGACAGGCCGAGATGGCGGATCTTTCCCGCCTTCACCAGATCCTCGAAGACGGCCAGTGTCTCGGCGATCGGCGTCTCGCCGGCCGGCGCGCCAACGGCGTCGGCACGGCGCGGCGTGGCGCCGACGCGGGTCGGGTTGGCGCCCCAGGGGATGTCGCGTTCCGGCCAGTGGATCTGGTAGAGATCGAGATAGTCGGTGCCGAGCTTGGCCAGCGATTTGTCGATGGCGTCAAAGATGTCGGCGCGCACCAGTTTTGACGGCCGGTCGCCGCGAAACCAGCGGTTGGCGGTGCGGCCGACCACTTTCGAGGCGAGGATGACCTTGTCGCGATTGCCCTTGGCCTTCATCCAGCTGCCGATGAACCTCTCCGTCCGCCCCTGCGTCTCCTCTTTGGGCGGGATCGGGTAGAGCTCGGCGGTGTCGATGAAATTCACGCCGCGCTCAAAGGCCAGATCCATCTGCGCATGCCCTTCGGCCTCGGTGTTCTGCTGGCCCCAGGTCATCGACCCCAGGCAGATCTGGGTAACAAGAAGATCGGTCCGACCGAGACGGCGTTTGTGCATGGAATTTCTCCGGCGGGAATTTTTGCGCGGCTGCGCGGGAAATGAAGCCGCATCTATAGGGAAAGCAGAGGCGCTCTCCAAGCCTTGGCATGCCGACTTTTACGCGAAGCTGAAAAAGTTAGCGCCGGGCGCCGGCCACCGTGCGCCGCTTGGCTTCGTCGATCAGCATGTTGGCGACCTGCATGCGGATCATGGCGCGCTGGCGCAGATGCGGCGCGACGCGATCAGGATGATTGGCAAAGGCAAAGCTGCGGCGCATGCGGCCGAGATCGGCGTTCTTGACGGGATGATCGAGACCGAGCTCGACGGCGATCGCCTCGGGATCGATCGGCGGCAGTCTTTCCTCGGGCTTTGTTTCCTCGCCGGCCAGTGCCAGCTTGGCCTGGTCGAGAAGTGCGGCAAATTCGGCGGCAAGATCGGACCCAGACTCGCGATATTCGGCGGTGAAGGTTTCGCCGGAGACCTTGATGCGGCCGGAATGAAGCTCGTCGGCCACGGACAGATAGTCGAACGGGATCGACGGCCGCGCGCCTGTCTCCTCACCAGCCTCGTCCTTGTCGGAGGCGACGAAGAGATCGTCGAGCAAGGAAGCGAAATCCCGCTTGGCGCCGATGTCAGCCTCCCCCTCGTTTTAACCGTGAGCATGTGAATAGAGCCAGCCGCACCATAGAACCGGCTCGTTAAAAATGAATGCCACTGATCTTAACCAGTTTAGGCGTTCGCCAGACTTGCGCAGGCGGCTTGATAGTGCGGGAAGTTCAACAAAAAGCCGGACTGCACTTTCATGCAGCCCGGAAAATTCGCCAGGAGTGGCGAGGAAAAGCCGGCCATGTGCCAGCGTCTATGCATACGGTCCGCATTCGCCAAAAGTTTCAGCCAATGAGTTGATTGTGCCGAAAAGAAATCGCCCGGCATGGCTGCCATGCAAATGCTGCACTGCACAATCTTCATATTTTCCCTATATTCGGTGTTGTGGAGGATCAACTAAGGGGCCGAATCATGGGGTTCTTCACTGAAATGTTTGCTCGTCCGCGTCCGCAGGAGCATCAGCGTTACCGCTCGGCACTGGCATTGCTGCATTCGATGAGCAACGCCGACCGCGCCGACGTCGGCATCAAGCCGGCCGATTTCCCGCGCATCGCGCGCGAAATGTCGATGCGCTGAACCAGCGCAAGACGAGGTTTCCCCGGCAGCGACCGGGAAACCTCGGAACGCCGAATTCCTCAACGATTCCCGAGATAGGCACCCTTGGTCAGCGGCACGCCGTTGTGGCGAAGGATGTCGTAAGCCGTGGTGACGTGGAAATAGAAGTTGGGCATGGCGACGTGCAGCAAATACTGCAGCCCGGGCATCGAGACCTCGCGCTGGCCAAATTTCAGTTCGACGATCCTGTCATCCGAGCCATCGAATTCGGCGGCCGAGAACGACGCCAGAAGCTCGAGCGTCTTGGCGAGGCGCGCCTGAAGCTCGGCGAAGGTCGCTTCATTGTCCTCATATTTCGGCACTTCGCGGCGGGCCAACCGCGACGGCGCGCCCTTGGCATGGTCGGTGGCGACCTGCACCTGCCGCACCAGCGCGTACATGTCGGGCGCCAGCCTTGCGGTCAAAAACACCTGCGGGTCGATCTTGCGGTCGGCCGCGTTCTGTTCGGCAGTCGACAGCACGGTTGAGAGCGCCTTCAGCCTGGCCGAAAACACCGGCACCGAGGCCTCGTACATCGATATCGTCATCTTGATTCTCCCTGCGGCCCGAGCGCCGAAGGCGCGACCTAGCGCTTTCGCCGACGATTGTTCAAGCCACTGCAGCCACGCGTCACCGCGCCGCCGCAATCAGTGTGGTAGAATCTTCGTTACCATGCGGAGATTCCCGATGAAGCGCATCTTTCTCGCAGCAGTTGCACTCTTCTCCCTTGCCACGATACGCCAAGCCGCGCTGGCTGCCGAAGACACACCCGAAGTGCCCTACGTCGACGACCGATCAAGCGCCGATGCCGTCGTCCGTTCGCTTTACAGCGCCATCAACCGGCACGAATTCGCCCGCGCCTGGGGCTATTACGGCGATACAAAGCCGGCAAAGGATTTTGACGCCTTCGTCAAGGGCTATGACGGCACCGAAAAGGTCGATGTCGAAACCGGCGACGTTTCCGATGAGGGCGCGGCCGGCAGCATCTATTACAGCGTCCCTGTCGCCATTCGTGCCACCGACAAAGACGGCAACGAGGCGGTGTTCGCCGGCTGCTACACGCTGCGCCAGGTCAGTGCAGACATTCAGGCCCCGCCGTTCCGGCCGATCTTCATCGACAAGGGCGCGCTGAAGCCGTCCAAGGCCGATTTCGAGGAGGCGCTGCCGGCAAGCTGCGGCGACGGACCGCCGCCGCCGAGAAAGGACACCGTGCTCGAACAGGCCAAGAAAGCTTTCCTGGCGACTTATGGCGACCAGTGCGACAAGCAATTTCTCGGCGAGGAGCCGAACGCTTTTTCGATCAAATACAAGGAGAAGGATGCGGCTGAAGGCGATCCCGACAAGGAGACACGGCTTTTCGAATTCTCCTGTTCTGCCGCTGCCTACAATACCGCCTCGGTCTACTACATGACCGACGCGCTTGGCGGCGTGCTGCAGCTGCAGTTCGCCGAGCCGGAACTGGATATCCGTTACGAGAACAACGACAGCGACGGCAAACTGCTCGGTGTGACCGTCACCGGCTTCCATACGACCGGCTGGGCGACCAATCCCGAATATGACGAAGAAACCAGGACGATCCGCACGTTCAACAAATGGCGTGGTGTCGGCGATGCCTCCGACAGCGGCACCTATCTGTTCCGCAACGGTGATTTTTCGCTGGTCCAGTACGACGTGGACGCGTCCTATGACGGCGAGGAAAACCCGCAGACGGTGGTCGACTACAACACCGCGCCTTGATCGATTGCCATCGGCTCAGGGCGCTCTCGACAGCATCCAGTTCAGCGTTTCGCGCCAGTCGACCATGCGGATCGGCGTGCCGTGGGTGCCCGTTTCAAAACGGACGAAGTGTGTCGGATAGGGATAGGCTTTCGAGTTCGCGATGATGGAGCGAAAGAAGGCTTCCTGCTTCTCCACGGGAAAGACCGGGTCCTTGCTGCCCTGGCCGAAAAAGACCGGTACATGGCGCCTGTAGGCCGGGCTCGACAGGAAACTTTCATCCCATAGCGAGCCGAGCAGCAGCAGCCCGTTTATGCGCCGTCCCGTATCGTTGCGGCCGGCCAGCTTCCAGCACAGCGCGCCGCCCATCGAGCCGCAGGCGACGAAGATTTTTGCGTCCGGCGAGGCCTCGGCATAATGGGCGATCAGTGCGGCGACCTGGGCTGCGCCTTTGTCGCCGAAATCTGTAAAATCAGGGCTGAGATAGAGGCCGCCATTGCCGGCCATCAGGTTCTTGATGCGGTTGAAATTGCCGCCGAAGGTGAAGTCGTCGACGCCCTGCTTGCGGCTGCCGCCCTGCCCGTGCAGGTAGAGCACGATGATGCCGGCGCCCTCGGTCCTGCCGACGGCGACATGCCTGACATCGCCGGCATCGGTCTTCAGCATCAAATCCTGCTGCACCTTGCGCACGCCGGTGTCGGTATACTGCGCGTGCACGCGCTTTTCCGGCACCTCGTCGCGGGCATTGATGTCGCGCATCTCGCGGTAGTCGATGACCGTGTAGGCGCCCTTGTCCGTGGACGAGAGCGTCGCCGGATAGGCGAAGAGGTCGTCCTTGTAGGGTTTTAATTCGAGGGCATCGGCGTTGGCTGCGGACAGCGAAAGCGCGATTGCGCTCAGCAGCGCGCGGGAGAGTTGGAAGCGAAGAGCCATCCCTCAGCCATGCGTTTTTCAGCTTCGGTTTGTCAATCCTGCAGCACGCCGCCGGCGTCTTCCAGCGCCTCGCGGGTGTCGACATCGATCGATGCACCGTCACCAATCTCGACGTCGATGACATCAAGCCCTTCGGCTTCGACCAGATGGCGGGCGCCGGTGTCGCCTTCGAGATGGGCGATGGCTGGAAACAGCGCGCGCGGCAACAGCACCGGATTGCCGCGGCGGCCGTCATGCGCGGCGCGCACCACCGAATGGCCGCCGTCCCTACGGAAGGCCTCGATCAGCCTGTCGAGATCGGCCGAGGAGATGCCCGGCATGTCGCCGAGGACGATCATCGCACCGGCGGCATCGGCTCCAACCCGGGCGATGCCGGCTTTGAGCGACGAGGAGAGGCCGTCGGCGAAATCCGGATTGTCGGCGAAGATCACGTCCAGGCCAGCCAGGACCTGGCCCACCCGCTCGCGCTGATGGCCGGTGACAACGACGGTGCTGGATGCCTTCGAACCAAGCGCGCGTTCGGCGGTGCGGCGCACCAGCGGCTTGCCGTCGAACAGCGCGAGCAACTTGTTGGGCCCGCCCATGCGGCTGGAACGGCCTGCGGCCAGAAGCACGATCTCGACCTTCAACCCGGCTCTCGTGGGCAGCAGCTCGCGCGGCTGCGGGCGGGTCGGGATCTCCATCAGAAGCCCGCCGACGCCCATGCCGGCGATGTCCTTGGCTGTCACGTCAAGACCGGCGATCAGCCGGTCGAGCACCCAGTCGAAGCCGTTCTCCTTGGGGCTGCGGGCACAGCCCGGCGCGCCGATGACGCGCTTGCCATCGAGCGTGCCGAGCACCAGCAGATTGCCGGGATCGACCGGCATGCCCGCGCGGATGACCGTGCCGCCAGCCTTCTCGATCGCCGCCGGAACGACATCGCTGAAATCGCTCATCGCCGAGGCGCCGAAGATCACCACCATGTCGTTGTCGCGCGCCAACGCGGCCGCGGCCTCGGCGACGGGCGCAACCTCGTGCGGCGTGCGGCGCTCGGCGGTCAGCCGGGCGCCGGAGCGCGCCAGCCGCGCCTCGGTGACGCGCAGCGTCTTGTCGAGCACGCTGGCCTTGATGCCCGGCAGCACCGTCTGGATGACGCCGATGCGCACCGGCTGGTAGGCATTGACGGCGAAGATCTCGCCGCCGGCGCAGATTTTTACCACCGCATCGACCAGGGCCGAGGCAACGGCGAACGGGATGATCTTGACCGTCGCCACCATCTGGCCCTTCTCGACCGGCGCATGCTGCGCCAGCGTGGCGATGGTAATGGTCGGGTCGACCGCATTGATGGCGTCGATCATCGTGGCATCGACGGTGAAGACACCGGCCGCCTTGGCATGGAGGTTGACTCGGCCGGTTGCAGCCGGTTTCGCCTCGATGTTGCGGTGGGCCATGCTTGCGGCGATCTTCTCGGCCGCCGCATCCTCGCTGAGATCATCGGCTGCAAGCACCGCCGCGACGATCTCGGCAATGCCGGCTGCTTTCAGCGCCGAGACGTCCTCGGCGCTCAGCCTGTGCGCCTTGCGGAAACGTCGCTCGCCGGCCGTGGTGGCATGCGCGAGCACCGCGCCTTCGGCCTGGTCGATCGGAACCGGCCCGAATTTCACGCCGCAGCGCCTTTCGCTTCGAGACCGCGTGAGCGAAAGGCGTGGATGGTCTGCGCCAGCACGGCAACAGCAATTTCAGCCGGGCTGGCGGCACCGATGTCGAGGCCGATCGGCGCGTGAATGCGGCCGATCTGGTCGGCGCTGGCGCCCAGCGCCAGCAGGCGCTCGACGCGCTTGGCGTGGGTTTTGCGGCTGCCGAGCGCGCCGATATAGAAGCAATTGGCATCGAGTGCCGCCTTCAGCGCGAAATCGTCGATCTTCGGATCATGGGTAACGGCGGCGAGCGCCGTGTAGCTGTCGAGCGGTTGGCGCTTCAGCACATCCTCGGGCCATTCGGCATGCAGCGCGACATCGGGAAATCGGTCCGGCGTGGCAAAGGCGGTACGCGGATCGACGATTTCGAGGGGATAGCCGGCGATCTTTGCCATGGGCGCCAGCGCCTGGCTGATATGGACGGCGCCGATCACCACCAGGCGCGGCTGCGGCAGATGCGCGTTGAGGAAGAAGGTGCGCCCTTCTGCCTCGACCGAACCCGAATTGCCCGACCGAAACGCCTTGGCGATCGCTTTCCCGAGTTCGCCGGCGACCGAATTGCCCTCACGCACGAGCCGGTCGCGGCCGTCGCCGAGATCGGTGACCAGGATCGCGGCGCGGCGGGCGCGGCGTTCTGCATTCAGTGTTTTGAGGGTGTAGGGATCCATCAGCGGTCAGCCCAGTCTTTCCACATAGACCTTGATGCGGCCGCCACAAGACAGGCCGACCTGCCAGGCGGTTTCGTCGGCAACGCCGAATTCCAACATCCTGGCTTTGCCGGAATCGATGACGTCGATCGCCTCGCTCACCACGGCACCCTCGACGCAGCCGCCGGAGACCGAGCCGTGGAAATTGCCTTCGGCATCGATGACCAGATGGCTGCCGACAGGCCTCGGCGCCGAACCCCAGGTCTCGACCACTGTGGCAATGGCGACATCTTTGCCATCCTTCATCCAGCCTTCCGCGATGATCAGCGGGTCGCGGGCCTCATCGAGATAGATGCTGTTGTCCATGATCGCTTCTCTCAGAGTCTGTTTTTGCAGAAGTAAACATATGGCTATGCTGCGCGCCTGATGCCAGCTTCCAGCCAGCGGCGCGGATCGACCGATGCAGCCGATTTCTTGTCCAGCGAGGCGCAGAGGTCGGCCAGCGCATCGAGATTGTGCACCGAGCGGAACTCATCGACATGCGGCAGCATCGCCTTGACGCCCCGGGCGCGCGCCTCGAAACCTTCGAAGCGCAGCAAGGGGTTCAGCCAGATCAGCCGCCGGCAGGATTTGTGCAGTCGCTCCATCTCTTCCGACAGGCCGGTGACATCGTCGCGCTCCAGCCCGTCGGTGATCAAAAGCACCACCGCGCCCTGCCCCAGCACACGGCGCGACCACTGCTTGTTGAACTCGGCCAGCGTGTCGCCGATGCGGGTGCCGCCGGACCAATCCTTGACCGCTGCCGAGCAGTCGGCAAGGGCGGCATCGGGGTCGCGATGTCGCATCTGCCTGGTCAGATTGGTAAGCCGCGTGCCGAAGACGAAGGTGTGCACGCGCCGGCGCTTGTCGGTCAGCGCATGCAGGAAATGCAGGAAGATGCGCGTGTACTGGCTCATCGACCCGGAAATATCGGCGAGCACGACCAGCGGCGGATGCACCTCACGGGCCGAGCGGAATTTCGGCAGGATCAAGTCGCCACCGGTGCGCGCGGCCGACCGCATCATGGCGCGCGGATCGATGCGGCGGCCATGCGGGTCGGCCTTGAACCGCCGCGTCCGCACCATGTCGAAGGGCAGTCGCAGCTGGGCGATAGCCTTCTTGGCTTCAGCCATCTCGGCGGCGTCCATCTGGGCAAAGTCCTTGCCGCGCAGCACCTCGTTGCCGGAGAAGCTGAAGCGAGCGTCGACTTCGAACTCAGGGATTTCCTTGACCGGCTGGTTCTTATGATGGCCTTCGAACATCGCCTGGCTGACGCGGTTCTCGGCCGCGCGGGGTTTTTGCTTCTCCCTGGTGTCGGGCGCCACCGGCGAAAACATCGCCAGCAGCTTTTCAATCAGTTCGCGCGATTTCCAGAACAGCCGGAAGGCTTCGTCGAAGACAGGATGATCCTCGTGCCTGGACACCAGCACGGCATGCAGCGTCCAGTAGAAATCGTCGCGAGAGCCGATGCCGGCGGCGAGCACCGCCTCGATCGCATCCTTGACCGAGGCCGGCCCGACGCGCATGCCTGATTTGCGCAAGGTGCGGGCGAAATAGACGATGTTGTCGGCTATGCGCCCGTCTTCCGTCGCTTCTCTGGGGTCGGGCACTTTGGGGTAGGCACTCGGCGCCTTCACTATCCTACTCCGCCGCCGCAAGCTCGGCCTTGACCTCGTCGAGGATGCGCCGGCCCTCGCCCGCGCCGATGCGGGCAATGTCGTCCTGGTATTTCAGCAAAACGCCGATTGTGTCGGATACGGTCTCGGGGTCGAGCGCCACCTTGTCGAGTTCGGTCAGCGCGCCGGCCCAGTCGATGGTTTCGGCAACACCCGGCGCCTTGAACAGCTCGACCTGGCGCAATTTCTGGATGAACGACACCACTTCGGCTGAAAGCCGGCTGTTGGCTTGCGGCACCTTGCGGCGCACGATCTCCAGCTCGCGCTCGGCGTTGGGATAGTCGACCCAATGATAGAGGCAGCGCCGCTTCAGCGCGTCATGGATTTCGCGGGTGCGGTTGGTGGTGATGATGACGATCGGCGGCTCCTCCGCCTTGATCGTGCCGAGCTCGGGCACCGTCACCTGGAAGTCGGACAGGATCTCGAGCAGGAACGCCTCGAAAGCCTCGTCGGTGCGGTCGAGCTCGTCGATCAGGAACACCGGGGCAGCACCGGCCTTGCCGGTCAGCGCATCGAGCACCGGGCGGCGGATCAGGTATTTTTCGGAGAAGACATTGCGCTCCATATCGGAGCGGTCGACCGAGCCTGCCGCCTCCTCCATGCGGATCTCGATCATCTGCGCGGCATAGTTCCACTCATAGACGGCGGAGGAGACGTCGAGGCCTTCATAGCACTGCAGGCGGATCAGCCGGCGGCCGAGCGCCTGCGCCAGCACCTTGGCGATCTCGGTCTTGCCGACGCCGGCCTCACCTTCGAGGAACAACGGCCGCTGCATGCGCAGCGAAAGGAAGAGCACCGTTGCCAGCGAGCGGTCCGCGACATAGTCCGCGCCGGTCAGGAGATCGAGCGTTTCGTCGATCGTCCGCGGCGCGGGGCGCGGTTTCAGCTCGGTCATTCTTTCTCCGTTGACGCCTCTGCTCCGCTTTCCAGCACGTGGTAGTCGCGGGCGTGGTAGATCAGCGGCCGCAAATTATCGCCCATGCGCAGACCTGTCACCTTGCCAAAAAGCACACGATGGGTGGCGAGATCCTTAGTGTCGATCAATTCGCAGTCGAAAACGGCGAGAGCGCCTTTAAGCGTCGGGGCGCCTGTCGATATGACATCCCACTCGCCGAGCGCGAAACGCGCATCGGACGACAGGCCGGTCAGGCCTGAAAACGCCACCGATAGCGGCTGCTGGTGCGAAGCCAATGTGTTCAGCGCAAACCGGCCGTTTTGCACGAACAGTTCGTTCTTGGCATTTTCGCGGTTGAGACAGACGAGAACCGTCGGCGGCGTGTCCGACACCGAACAGGCGGCGATCACCGTCGTGCCGCGTTTGCCGGCGGGACCGTCGGTGGTCACCACATGGACGTGGCCGGCAAAATGCGCCATCGCATCGCGATAGGCCTGCGGCCCTATGTCGTTCAACTTCAGCACCGATGATTTTCCATAAGCGGGAATCCAAGCGTTATATATGGCGGCACACAATAGGCCACAAGCGAAGTGCTTGACGCCAATCCGCAAATTCGCGTGTTGCGCCTGGGGCAGGCAGCCTTTAGGTCTTGGCGCAAGAGACGCTGGAAGCATGCGACCGGCACGGAGGAATTCTTCGTCAGAATGCGACCCCTAACAGCTGTAATAGCGGCACTGCTCTGGCTGTTGCCGGCAAGCGCCGGCGCTCAGACGCTGCGGGTCGGCGTCGCAGCCCCCCTGTCCGGCCCGTCGGCGATCCTCGGCAAGCAGATCGAGGCCGGCGCTGCCTTGGCAGCGGAAGCCAACGGCGCCGAGATCAAGACGGTCGACGATGCCTGCACCGCCGATGGCGGCGCTGCCGCCGCCAGGGAATTCGCCGCTGCGAAGGTCAACATCGTCGTCGGCTTCCTCTGCACCGAGGCAATCCAGGCGGCGCTGCCGATCCTGAAGGACGCCAACATACCGGTCGTCACTGTCGGCGTGCGCACCGAAAGCCTGACCGATCGCCGCGCCAAGACCGGCTGGCCGGTCTATCGGCTGGGGCCGCGGGGCGACGACGAACGCAATGCGGTGGCCGCCATCCTCACCCGGCTGTGGCAGAACGAACTGTTCGCCATCGTCGACGATGGCACCATCTATGGCCGCGAAATCGCCGAGACATTGCGGGCAGCCGCCGAGCAGGCGGCGCTGAGGCCGGTCTTCACCGACACGTTCCGGCCGCAGCTCGACAACCAGATCGGGCTGATCGGGCGGCTGAAGAAGGCCGGCGCGACGCATGTCTTTGCCGGCGGCGACGGCGACGACATCGCGATTATGGGCCGTGACGCCAGCCAGCTCGAGGCCGGCATCACCTTTGCCGGCGGCGAGAACTTGCGCACGCCACCCGGTGACGTGCCTTACGCCGTCGGCACGCTGATGATCGCGCCGCCGGAATGGGCCGATGTCGCCGATCCCAAGGTAACAGAGGCATTTGCGGCCAAAAACATCACGCCGGACGGCTACACATTGCCGGCCTATGCCGCGGTGGAAATAGCCAAGGCGGCCTCTGCGGCAGCCGAGACCTCTGGCAAGCCGCTGGCCGACGCGCTCACCGCGCATGATTTCACCACAGCGATCGGCCCACTGCGGTTCGACGACAAAGGCGATCTGACCCAAAACCTCTATCGCGCCTTCCGCTTCGACGGGACGCGTTTCGTGCCGGCGGAGACGAACTGATGTTCCGCATCGGGCCGCGCAATTTGATCACCGATGTCGCCGGCCTGCGCGTCGGCAACGCCGGCGATGCCAGGCTGAAATCCGGGGTGACGGCGGTGCTGTGCGACGAACCGGCGGTCGGTGGGGTGCAGATCCTGGGCGGCGCGCCAGGCACGCGTGAAACCGACCTGCTCGAACCGCACAATTCCATCGAAGCGGTTCATGCCGTGGTGCTTTCGGGTGGCTCGGCCTTCGGCCTTGACGCCGCCTCGGGCGTGCAGGCGGCGTTGCGCGAAAAGGGCATCGGCGTCGATGTCGGCGGCTTCCGCGTGCCGATCGTCCCGGCGGCGATCCTGTTCGACCTGCGCAATGGCGGCGACAAGGATTGGGGCCGTTATCCGCCCTACCGTGACCTCGGCTACGAAGCCGCGCAAACCGCTGCGATCGACTTTCCGCTCGGCACAATCGGCGCCGGCACCGGCGCGCTCAGTTCCGGGCTGAAGGGCGGCCTCGGCTCGGCCTCGACCGTGCTCGACAGCGGCGTCACCATCGGCGCGCTGGCCGCCGCGAACCCGACCGGCTCGGTGACGATAGCGCGGACGCGTTATTTCTGGGCCGCACCGTTCGAGATCGGCGATGAGTTCGGCGGACTTGGCTATCCCTCGCCAATGCCGGACGACGCCAGGCGGATCCTTTTGAAATACCGCGACAGGCGTGTGGGTGGGACGGGCGAGGCCGGCGGCAACACCACCATCGCCGTCATTGCCACCGACGCCGTGCTGACCAAGGCGGCGGCCAAACGGCTGGCCATATCGGCGCATGATGGCTTCGTGCGTGCCATCTGGCCGGTGCACACGCCGGCCGATGGCGACCTGGTGTTCGCGCTTGCGACCGGCAAGAGCGGCATCGAGCTTAACGCCGACGATGCCGTCGACTTCTTTGCCGCCGCCGGTGCCACCATGGCGCGCGCCATCAGCCGCGGCATCCATGCCGCGACGGCTGATGAAGGCGATCTGTTTCCGGTGTGGTCGTCGCGCTGAAGGACGATCAGGTGGGGTGATCAGGTTGGGTCGGACTTTTCTTCCTCGAAGCTGACCGCCACATCCGAATTCGCCGACAGCCAGACTTTCTTGCCATCGACCTCGGCGAGCAGGCTCAGGGGAATGTAGTGGTGATGGCCTTTGTGCCCACCCATGCCGCTATCGGCCTTGGTCAGCTTGATCCGGTCGCCATCGACCTTGTCGACAGTGCCGATGTGAACGCCGTCGGCGCCGACCACTTCCATATGTTCGCGAATCTTGCTGGCCTCGGTCATGGGGTGTTCTCCTTTTGAAGACGATCGACGATAACAAACAGAGGCGCAATTGGATGCATCGGCTTTTGGACAGCACGATGTTTTGACTGTCTCATGATAGGGAACGATCGAACCATGGCGGCCGGAGCGGGAACACCGATGCGAAATCTTGTCCTGATTGGCGTTTGCCTGCTGGTGCAGCTGGCATCCGGCATCGCCGCCCGGGCGGGCGATGTCGCCGAGCTCGAGATCCTCGGTTTTACCAAGGATGGCGGTGTCTTCGCCTTCGAGGA
The DNA here is from genome assembly GCF_057786075.1 of Mesorhizobium sp. P171375. NCBI lineage: Bacteria > Pseudomonadati > Pseudomonadota > Alphaproteobacteria > Hyphomicrobiales > Phyllobacteriaceae > Mesorhizobium > Mesorhizobium sp. P171375. Next base: position 4,378,801 of record NZ_JBYNWF010000001.1, on the reverse strand, counting down.
ATACGGCGTCGCGGATGGATCGGGCTTTCCCTATGCCAACCGCTACTACATCGACACCGCCGACGACACCTTCCTGAAAGGCACGCCGATCCGGGTCCGGCTGGAGGACGAGAACGCCTCGCTGGACGCGGCCCGCCTGCAGGCAAGGCAAAAAGGCGAAGTCATCATTGCCCAGGCCGAGCTTGCCGCCAACCGCGGCATCACCGCCGGCTTCAATCCGGTGACCGAATTGTCGGCCGACCCGTTCCGCATGGTGGTCAACCCGCGGCCGATCTTTTCGCCGGTCGACCCGCCGCTGGAATTCCGGCTCGATGAGATCGGCATGAACAATACGGCAAGCTGTGAGAGCCAGGGCGAGATCAACGGTTTTCGGCTGCTGCGCATCGAAGCCAGGGATGGCGGCCAGACCCATCTCTTGCATGAGGACAAATCGATCCCGAAAAGCCGCGGCTGCCCGAACGGCTACCGGATCGGCGCGGTGCAGACGTTCTCGATGGACAGCGTTAGCGCTTACGCGGTGCTGATCGCGGTGCGCCAATACGGCTTCGAAGGGCCGGATTTCCGCTGGATCGCAGTGACCGGCCGCCTGTGACAGCGCTCGATCAACCCGGCTGGCGCCAGCGCGCTGGCAATCGCGTCCGCCGCGCCGTGCCGTCGCCCGTCGCGGCTCTTCTCGGCGCCCTGCTGTGGGCGATGGCCATGGGCGCCAGTGCGCTGCTCTGTCTTTGGCTCGACAATTGGGAGACGCCGGAAAAGATCCGCTTCGTCGTCCTGCTCTATGCCATGGGTGCGGCAATCGCCTTCCCCGTCGGCCTGTTCGCGGCGCGGCTGATCTCGCTCGACCGGCAGGCGGAAGTGGCGTTTGCCGCCGCCTTCATCTGCCTGCTTGCCGCAACGCTTGCCTTCACCGGCGGGCTGTTTGCCCTGCAATACCGCTCCTACTACGCCGAATGGCATGCCGAGGCCTTCACCGTCCGCTGGGCATTCGAACTGGTGTTCACCTCGCTGACGGCGCTCTACCAGTTCGTGGTGCTGGGTATCAGGCTCTATTTCCCGATCGGATTCATCGCGCTTGCCTGCGCCAGCCTGTGGTTTGCGCGCCAGCAGCGTTGAGCATTTGGTCCACCTCTGATAGGAGGCGGACTTATCCACCGACACATCAGGACTGACGGATGATCCCTCGCTATTCCCGGCCGGAAATGGTCGCCATCTGGTCGCCGGAAACCCGCTTCCGCATCTGGTTCGAAATCGAGGCCCATGCCTGCGATGCGCTGGCCGAGCTTGGCGTCATCCCTAAGGAAGCGGCCAAAACCATCTGGGAAAAGGGCAACGCTGCCAAATTCGATGTCGGCAAGATCGACGAGATCGAAGCCGTCACCAAGCATGACGTCATTGCCTTCCTGACCCATCTCGCCGAATTCGTCGGGCCGGATGCGCGTTTCATCCATCAGGGCATGACCTCGTCGGACGTCCTCGACACCTGCCTTGCGGTGCAGCTCAGCCGCGCCAGCGATCTGTTGCTCGCCGATCTCGACGGGCTGCTGGCCGCTCTCAAGCGCCGCGCCTTCGAGCACAAGGACACCGTCACCATCGGCCGCAGCCACGGCATTCATGCCGAGCCGACCACCTTCGGCGTCAAGCTGGCGCAGGCCTATGCCGAGTTTTCGCGCTGCCGCGAGCGGCTGGTGCACGCGCGGGAAGACATCGCCACCTGCGCCATATCAGGCGCCATCGGCACCTTCGCCAATATCGACCCCTATGTCGAAGAGCACGTGGCGAAAAAGCTTGGACTGAAGCCGGAACCGGTGTCGACGCAGGTCATCCCGCGCGACCGCCACGCCATGTTCTTCGCCACGCTCGGTGTCATCGCCTCGTCGGTCGAGCGGCTGGCAACCGAGATCCGTCATCTGCAGCGCACCGAGGTTCTGGAAGCTGAGGAGTATTTCTCGCCGGGGCAAAAGGGCTCGTCGGCGATGCCGCACAAGCGCAACCCGGTGTTGACCGAAAACCTCACCGGCCTTGCCCGCATGGTGCGCTCCATGGCGCTGCCGGCGATGGAGAATGTGGCGCTCTGGCACGAGCGTGATATCTCGCACTCGTCGGTCGAGCGCATGATCGGACCGGACGCCACCGTGACGCTGGATTTCGCGCTGTCGCGGCTGACCGGCGTCGTCGACAAATTGCTGGTCTATCCCGACAACATGCTGAAGAACATGAACAAGTTCCGCGGCCTGGTGCATTCGCAGCGCGTGCTTTTGGCGCTGACGCAGGCCGGCGTATCACGCGAGGACGCCTACCGTCTGGTACAGCGCAACGCCATGAAGGTGTGGGAACAAGGCGCTGATTTCCTTGAGGAACTGTTGGCCGACAAGGAGGTCACCGCAGCGCTGCCCGAAGTCGAGATCCGCGAGAAATTCGACCTTGGCTATCACACCAAACATGTCGACACGATCTTCAAGCGGGTTTTTGGGGAAGCTTAGCTTCCTTCTCCCCGTCACTATACGGGGAGAAGGTGCCGGCAGGCGGATGAGGGGCGGCGCGAACTTTTGCGATGATCGAAACCGCTCACGCGTGACAATCTCAGAACGCTTGCGCTGCCCCTCATTGCCCTGCCGGGCATTTCTCCCCGTATAGTGACGGGGAGAAAGACGATTTCGCCGCCGCTTTCGCCAACCGCCAACGTTGTCTAATTACGCCTTGCCGGGAACCGTCCTGATCACCGTGCCCCACGGATCCTCGCGGCTCGTTTCCTTGGTCACATTGTCCGACCGCATCTCGACCCAGGCAAGGCCGGTGCGAGACGGGTCGCGGCGGCCAGCGCCGGCACTATGCCACGAATTACCACCGATATGGTGATGATAACCGCCGGACGACAGGAACACCGCCTGGCCGCCATATTTGGCCACCGTGTCGAAGCCGAACTCCTGGTGCCACCAGGCTTCGGCGTCCTCCGGCCGGCCGACGCGCAGGTGGACATGGCCCACAATGCTGTTTTCCGGGGCGCCCTGCCAGCCGGCGTCACCGGCCGGCACGCTGGCTGCCACGGCAGCCAGGTTCAGCCGCTCGGTCGCCATGGCGATCTTGTCGCCGTTCCACTTCCACTCCTCCGGCAGGCGGTCTCGATAGATTTCAATGCCGTTGCCTTCGGGGTCAGTCAGGTACAGCGCCTCGCTGACCAGATGGTCGGAGGCGCCCTCGATGCGGATCTTGTTGGCGGCGGCATGGTTGATCCAGCGGCCGAGATCGGCGCGGCTGGGCAGCAGGAAAGCGGTGTGGAACAGGCCGGCGCTGCGCGGATCGTCCGCCTTTGCCGCCGCATCCGGCTCGATGACCAGCAACGGGCGATCGGCGGCGCCCAGCGTGATCGCGCCGTCGGCGCGGCTCAATTCCTGCAGGCCGACAACGGCACGGTAATAGGCCGCGAGGCTCTCGGCATCGCGCGCCTTCAGGCCAACGCGTGACACACTGACTGGGGTAGTCGCGGCAAAAGGCAGTTCGCTCATAAAACTCTCCATTCGGCGCACCGTCCGAGGCGCCCCAGCAATTCTGTCGATGGTCCCAATGTGACATCTCAGATCGTCTATCCCGATCGTTCACACAAGACGGAAAGAATCGAACAGGTTGTTCACAATTGTGATGCATTGCGTGCATCAGCATGGTTGCACGAGACAGAGCTGCTCGCTATCTCAGCGGCATGAAAGTCAAAGACGCAGATATCTTGATCGTGCCGGGCTACACCAATTCAGGCCCGGAACACTGGCAGACACGCTGGCAGGCCAAACTGTCGACGGCGCGCCGAGTCGAGCAGGCCGAATGGTCGAAGCCGGTGCGCGAGGACTGGACAGCGAGCGTGGCGAACGCCGTCAACGTAGCGGAGCGGCCGGTGGTGATCGTTGCCCATTCGCTGGGCGTGGCAGCCGCGGTGCAGGCCATACCGCAATTCAAGAAGCCGGTCGCCGGCGCGTTTTTTGTCGCGCCTCCCGATGTCGCCAACCCGGAGATAAGGCCGAGGCACCTGATGACCTTCGGCCCCTATTCGCGCGAGCCGCTGCCCTTCCCGTCCATCGTGATCGCCAGCCGCAACGATCCGTTCTGCGCCTTCGAGGTTGCCGAGGACATTGCCGGCGCCTGGGGTTCGCTGTTCATCGATGCCGGCGAAACCGGTCACCTCAATGAGGACGCCGGCTTCGGCCCGTGGCCCGAGGGATCGATGACCTTTGCCAAGTTCCTGACCGACCTCAAGGCCTGACCGGGGGAAGGCGTCGCGCCTTAGCCCTTGATCGAATCGTTCATGCTCTTGATCAGGGTTTTTGCGCCGAGTGAAATCAGCGCGTGGTCCGAGCCCATCGCCAGCAGCCGGTAGCCCATTGCCACGACGCGGCCGGCTATCGCCGGCTCGACGACGTAGATGGCGGCATGCTTGCCAGCCTTGCGTGTCCGCTCGGCGATGGAGGCGACGGTTTCCATCATGCTTTCCAGCGTCGAGTTGATGGTGGCGCCGTTCGACCAGGCGATCGAGAAATCCGATGGACCGAGGAAGATGCCGTCAATGCCGGGCGTATCGAGAATGCCGTCCAGCGCATCGAGCGCGGCGCGCGTTTCGACCATGGCAAAGGCCATGGTGCGCTGATTGGTGTCGCGCAGCCACTCGGCATGGTCGCCCTTGCCGTGGCGCGGAAAGGCATAGGTCGGGCCCCAGGAGCGCTCGCCGAGCGGCGGGTACTTCATGGCGGCGGCAAAGAGTTTTGCATCGGCCACCGAGTTGACCATTGGCGCAATCACTGCCTCGGCGCCGAAATCGAGCGCGCGGCTGGCCATGTCGAAGCGGCCTACCGGAATGCGCACCAACGCCGGCTTGTTGGCGGCGAGCACCGGCACGAGACCGCGCAAGACCGAGTCTTCATGGTGCCCGCCATGCTGCATGTCGAGTGTGACGGCGTCAAAACCCTGCTTGGCGATGATTTCGACCGTCAAGGCGTCCGGAACCCCGGACCAGGCGGTGAACAGCGTTTCATCCGCCGCCAGGCGTGATTTCAGGGACATCGGCGCTTTTCCTTGTTGGCACGGGCCCTTCAGCAGGGCCTGCGCGCAGTTTCAGCCGGAAAAGGCTGAAAAGGCAAAGAAAAACCGCCCGGTTGGGCCGGGCGGTCGATTGGTCCAGAAGTGGCTGCAATCAGGTGTTCTTGATCTGCTCGATCGCCTCCGCCATCAATTCGTCCATGGTGCGGCGGATCTGATGGTCGGACTGGTCGACGCCGGCGGCGTCGAAATCCTTGCGGATCTTGCGGAACACGTCGTGGTCGCCGGCTTCCTCAATGTCGGAAACAACCACTTCCTTGGCATAGGCGTCAGCGTCAGCGCCGGACTTGCCCAGCTTTTCGGCGGCCCACAGGCCAAGCGCCTTGTTGCGGCGTGCGGAGGCCTTGAAGCGAAGTTCTTCGTCGAAGGCGAATTTGCGCTCAAAACCCTCTTCGCGGTCTTTCATGCTGCTCATGGCTTCCCTCCGGTGAAATCGATTCGCGTTGGCGGTGGATATGTGTGTTGCCGCAGCACAAACCAAAAGGGCGCGGGTCGGTCAATATGCTACATCACTTGCTGCGCTGCGGCATTTCATTCCTGAAAGCGGTCAACGAGAAGGATTTGCCGATTGAGCAAACGCTGTGATTGGGATAGACCCGGCATTGAACCCACCCGTCGCCGCACTAATTTAGGCAGACGGACAGGAACTGGTCGCTTGCCGCCTGCCCGCAAATCCAGAGAAAAAATCAGATGAAAAATCGCCGCCGCATTTATGAAGGCAAGGCCAAGATCCTCTATGAGGGACCAGAACCGGGCACGCTGATCCAGTTCTTCAAGGATGATGCGACCGCGTTCAACAAGAAGAAACACGAGGTCATCGATGGCAAGGGCGTGCTCAACAACCGCATTTCCGAGTACATCTTCAATCATCTGAACCGCATGGGCATTCCGACCCACTTCATCCGCCGGCTCAACATGCGCGAGCAGTTGATCAAGGAAGTCGAGATCATTCCGCTCGAAGTGGTGGTGCGCAATGTCGCCGCCGGTTCGCTGTCCAAGCGCCTCGGCATCGAGGAAGGCACCGTTCTGCCGCGCTCGATCATCGAATTCTATTACAAGGCCGATGCACTCGACGACCCGATGGTGTCGGAAGAGCACATTACCGCCTTCGGCTGGGCGAGCCCGCAGGAGATCGACGACGTCATGGCGCTGGCCATCCGCGTCAACGACTTCCTCTCCGGCCTGTTCATGGGTGTCGGCATCCAGCTCGTCGACTTCAAGATCGAATGCGGCCGACTGTTCGAAGGCGACATGATGCGCATCGTCGTTGCCGACGAGATTTCGCCGGATTCGTGCCGGCTGTGGGACGTGGCAACGCAGGACAAGCTCGACAAGGACCGTTTCCGCCGCGATATGGGTGGCCTCGTCGAAGCCTATCAGGAAGTCGCCCGCCGCCTCGGCATCATGAACGAGAACGAGCCGCCGCGCCCGACCGGCCCGGTGCTTGTCGCCTCGACCGAAGGCATCAAAGGCAAGCCGCACTAAGCCGCGCCATGCAAACCATTCGAACAGGAACCCGTCTAGCATGATCAAGGCCCGCATCACCGTCACCCTCAAGAACGGCGTGCTCGACCCGCAGGGCAAAGCCATCGAGCACGCTTTGTCCGGCCTGGGCTTTGGCGGTGTCGGGCAGGTGCGACAGGGCAAGGTGTTCGACCTCGAGCTTGCCGAGACCGACAAGGCCAAGGCAGAAGCAGATCTCAAAGCCATGTGCGACAAGCTGCTGGCGAATACGGTGATTGAGAACTATAGTGTGACGCTTACCTGAGGTTGTACCGGAGCGGCTGATGGCAGAAGTCACGAATGAGCTGATGTACGAATTTCTCAAGAAAATCCATTCAACGATGGATCGGCTTGAGAATGGTCTAGGCGAAGTTAAGCAAGAGATTGTTGCGGTCCGGCTGCAGGCTTTGAGCACGCAAACGGATGGCAGCAACATCTACGCGATAACCGGTCGCATCGATCAACGTCTTGAACGGATTGAGCAACGCCTCGATTTGCGAGAGCTAGCCGAAAATCAGAGGCCTTACGAACCGAAATGAAATCAGCTGTCGTTCTTCTCCCCGGCCTCAATCGCGACCGCGACATGATCGCCGCATTGACCAAGATTTCGGGACAGGCGCCGGCCACCGTCTGGCAGACTGACACCGAAATCCCCGATGTCGATCTGATCGCCATTCCCGGCGGCTTCTCTTTCGGCGACTATCTGCGCTGCGGCGCCATTGCCGCGCGCATGCCTGTCATGCGGGCGGTGGCGGAAAAGGCGGCCAAGGGCGTCATGGTCATCGGTGTGTGCAACGGGTTCCAGATCCTGGTCGAGGCCGGCCTGCTGCCCGGTGCGCTGATGCGCAATGCGTCGCTGAAATTCGTCTGCCGGCAGGTGAAGCTCGAAATCGCGAACGCCAACACCATGTTCACCCGCCGCTACCAGCCGGGCCAGATCATCCGCACGCCGGTGGCGCATCATGACGGCAACTATTTTGCCGATGCCGACACGCTTGCCCGCCTCGAAGGCGAAGGACAGGTGGTGTTTCGCTATGCCGAGGGCACCAATCCCAATGGCTCGATCAACGACATTGCCGGCATCATCAGCGAAAAAGGCAATGTACTCGGCCTGATGCCGCATCCGGAGAACCTGATCGAGGCCGCGCATGGCGGCAGCGACGGGCGGGCGCTGTTCGAAGGCGCGCTCGGCATCGCCGCCTGATATCCTTTTTCGAAATTCCTTTCAAAGCGCGGGGGCGGCTGACCATGAGACTGACGATTGCCCGGATGGCTCTCCTGACCGCCGCCGGCTTGGCGTTGGCGTCCTGCCAGTCCAGCCCGAAGAGCGCGCCGGCGCCTGCGGGCAAGAGCGCTTCGCTGCTGGCCATGGAACAGGTGGCGATATCAGCCCACAAATGCTGGATCGCCAGCAAGGATCCCGCGTTCAAGTCGTACCAGATGGCCAATGAGCTGAATTCGTTCAGCGGCACGCCGCGCTTCCTGCTGGTTCCTGCCAAGCATTATGGCGGCAAGCCCTTGCTGGTCGTCCAGGCGCAAGGCAATTCCAGCCGCATCGACGTGTTCGGTCCGCTGATGGACGATCCGCTCGGCGCTCGCATCGGCTCCGACATTGCGCGCTGGCAGACGGGCAATCCCTCGTGTAACGCGGCCGCCTGACGCCATGGCCCGCTTCCTGCAGATTGCGGGATTGGTCATTGGTCTGGCCGGGCTTGTCCTGCAAGCCTGCATCACCATCCCGGCGTCGATGGAAGCTGGCCGCAGTTTTCTCGGCTCGATCATCTTTCTGTTCAGCTTCTTCACCATCCTGACCAACATCGGCGCAGTGCTGGTCCACACCTCGCTGCTGTCACCCAGCGGCTACGCCTGGCTGCCCGCCTTTGCCGGACCGCGGATGCGCGCAGGCGTCGCGGTTTCCATCGCGCTGGTCTTCATTGTCTATGCCACGGTTCTGGCACAGCTCTGGCAGCCGCAGGGCCTGTTTCTATTCTGCGACGTGCTGCTGCACTATGTGACGCCGGTGCTGTTCGTGCTGTGGTGGCTGGTGGCAGGCGCCGACGGCAGGACACGCTGGAGCGACATCTCCTGGTGGATGACCTATCCGATCGCCTATCTCGCCTATGCGCTGGCGCGGGCGCCGATCGCAGGCGAAGTGCCCTACCCGTTCCTGGACGTTGCGAAAAACGGCGCGGCCAGCGTCGCGCTTGCGGCGCTGGCCGTCACCGGGGTTTTTCTGGTGCTGTGCATCCTCGCCGTGCTTGCCGACAAGGGCGTCTCACGCCTCAGGACACCGGGTGTCCGTCGCTGACTGGAACGGTTCCGGGTCAGTCCCAGAAGCGCCGGATCCCTTCGCGGTAGGCGTCGGAACGCGACACACCGATATCCTTAAGCTGCTCGTCGGTCATTTCCAGCAGGACCAAGCGGCCGCGACGGCGCTCGATCAGCGCGTCGATCTGCTGCGCCAGCGACCTGACCACCTGCACGATGCGGCTGACAAAGCCTCGCCGGCCCGACGGGCGCGGCCCGACCAGTTCAATGCCCGCGCAGCGGATTGTCTCTGATGTATCCATTGTCTTTCTGCCAAGGTTGCAAATTGTACCCATTTTGATACGGTGCTGATATGTATTGACTCCTAATTCGGTGCAATATACAAAATTGTCACCATGACAAATTGGCTTCCTGACCTCACCACCGGTTCCGGCCCGCTCTATCAGCGCCTTGCCGATAGCATTGAGGCCGATATCGACAAGGGCATCATCGACGCCGGGGCAAAATTGCCGCCGCAGCGCGATCTCGCCTATGACATCGGCACCACGGTCGGCACGATCGGCCGGGCCTATCAGTTGCTGCGCGAACGAGGGCTGGTGAGCGGCGAGGTCGGACGCGGAACCTATGTGCTGGCCCAGCAATCGGAAGCGGCGAGCCCCGAATTCGCCGAGCCCGCCGTGCAAGGGACGCGCTATGTCGATGCGCCGCCCGGCAAATTGCGCTTCGACAGCACGGCCGCGCCCGACATCGGCCAGGGCGCCATTGTCGCCGACATGCTGCAGCGCACGGTGCAAGATCACCCGCATGAGATTTCCAGCTACACTAGGGATTTTCCAGAGCGCTGGTTCGAGGCCGGCGCCCGCTGGCTATCGCGCAATTCGTTCCGCCCGGCGGCCGAGACCATCGTTCCCACGCTCGGTACCCATGCCGCTGTCATGGCGGCGATCGCGGCGCTGACCACGCCTGGCGACTATGTCGCCTTCGAGCACCTGACCTATTCGCAGATCGCCCGCAGCGCCGGGCTGATCGGGCGGCGCATTGCACTGGTGGCATCGGACGAGGAAGGTCTCGATCCCGAGGATTTTGAGCGCGTCTGCGCGCAAAAGCACCCGAAAATGATCTTCCTGATGCCGACGGTGCAGAACCCGACGCTGGCGATCCTGTCGGTTTCGCGTCGCGAGGCGATCGCGCGCGTCGCGCGCGAGTACAATGTCATCCTCATCGAGGACGATCTCTATGGCGGTCTGACCGAGGACCCGACGCCGCTCATCGTTGAATATGCGCCCGAGCGCACCATCGTTGCCGGTGGCCTGTCGAAATCGGTCGCCGCCGGCGTCCGCGGCGGCTGGCTCTCCTGCCCGCCCGCCTATCGCCATCGCATCCGCGTCGCCCACAAGATGATGACCGGCGGCATGCCGTTCCTGCTGGCGGAGGTGAACGCGCGGCTGGTGCTGTCCGGGCAGGCCGGCGATATCCGCCGGCGCAGCATCGCCGAAATCGCCGCCCGCATCGCCATCGTGCGCGAGACTCTGGCCGGCTTCGCCTTCAAGTCACACGACAGCGTGCCCTTCGTCTGGCTCACCTTGCCCGACCCCTGGCTGTCCGGCACCTTCCGTAGTGCATGCCTCGAAAATGGAGTGCTCCTCGACGACGAGGACGAGTTCAAGGCGGGGCGCTCCGAGCAGGTTTTCCACGGTGTTCGTTTCGGCGTTTCGCAGCCAAGGCGGCGCGAGGATATTGCCGGAGGCGTCGCGGTGATCCGGCGGCTGCTGGAGGAAGGCCGCGCCGGCTACGACAGGTCTTCCTGACCCGTTGAGGCTTAACTGGTGCTCGCGGCCCTGGCCTCGGTCAGCCCTCTGCCTTGAAGTTTTTGGCTTCCTTCGCGCCCTTTTCCTTGCCGTGCTTCTCGGCAAGGTCCTTGGCTTGCTGCGGCGAAACGTCGGTGATATCGGCAAGATGCATAGCTTCCTTGTCCGAGAGGCGATTGTCTTTCTTGCCTTGCTTGGTGGCCATATCCAGATCTCCTGATTGATTGGAGACCTAACGGCCGGAATGCCATAGCGTTCCCCGACGGGCTCCACTGCCCCCTCGCCTTGTGGCTTTCCGGCGTTTTTTCGTCAGCGGATGGGGTGTATCACGCCAAAGCTTGCGATAAGAGGGGACTCAGAAATCCCCCTCTCCCATGGATACCAATCGCTGCCCATGACCATTTCCAATTCCGTGCCGATCACTCCGGAACTCATTGCCGCGCACGGGCTGAAGCCCGACGAATACCAGCGCATCCTCGATCTGGTCGGGCGCGAGCCGAGCTTTACCGAACTCGGCATCTTCTCGGCGATGTGGAACGAACACTGCTCCTATAAATCCTCGAAGAAATGGCTGCGAACGCTGCCCACCACCGGGCCGCAGGTCATCCAGGGTCCGGGCGAGAATGCCGGCGTAGTCGATATCGGCGACGGCGACTGCGTCGTCTTCAAGATGGAGAGCCATAACCACCCCTCCTACATCGAGCCCTATCAGGGTGCGGCGACCGGCGTCGGCGGCATTCTGCGCGACGTCTTCACCATGGGCGCGCGGCCGATCGCGGTGATGAACGCACTGCGCTTCGGCGCGCCAGACCATCCCAAGACACGACATCTGGTCTCCGGCGTGGTTTCCGGCGTCGGCGGCTACGGCAATGCCTTCGGCGTCCCGACGGTTGGCGGCGAGGTCAATTTCGACGCTCGCTACAACGGCAACATCCTGGTCAACGCCTTTGCCGCCGGTCTCGCCAAGACCGATGCGATCTTCCTGTCGGAAGCCAAGGGCGTCGGCCTGCCGGTCGTCTATCTCGGCGCGAAGACCGGACGCGATGGCGTCGGCGGCGCCACCATGGCGTCGGCCGAGTTCGACGACAAGATCGACGAGAAGCGCCCGACCGTGCAGGTCGGCGATCCCTTCACCGAAAAATGCCTGCTCGAGGCCTGCCTGGAGCTGATGGCATCGGGTGCCGTCATCGCCATCCAGGACATGGGTGCGGCCGGCCTCACCTGCTCGGCGGTCGAGATGGGCGCCAAGGGCGACCTCGGCATCGAACTTCAGCTCGACCAGGTGCCGGTGCGCGAAGAGCGCATGAGCGCCTATGAGATGATGCTCTCGGAAAGCCAGGAGCGCATGCTGATGGTGCTGCGCCCCGAGAAGGAAAAGGAAGCCGAGGCGATCTTCCACAAATGGGGCCTCGACTTCGCGATCGTCGGCAAGACCACCGACGATCTGCGTTTTCGCGTCATCCATCAGGGCGACGAGGTCGCCAATCTGCCGATCAAGGACCTTGGCGACAAGGCGCCGGAATATGACCGCCCCTGGGTCGAGCCGAAGAAGCCGGCGGCATTGGCGGCCGGCGATGCGCCGAAGGCCGATGTCGCCGACGCGCTGCTGAAGCTGCTCGGCGGACCGGATTTGTCATCGCGGCGCTGGGTGTGGGAGCAGTATGACACGTTGATCCAGGGCAATTCACTGCAACTGCCGGGCGGCGACGCCGGCGTGGTGCGCGTCGAAGGCCATCCGACCAAGGCGCTCGCCTTCTCCTCCGACGTGACGCCGCGCTATTGCGAGGCCGACCCCTATGAGGGTGGCAAGCAGGCGGTGGCCGAATGCTGGCGCAATCTGACCGCAACCGGCGCGCTGCCCTTGGCGGCCACCGACAACCTCAATTTCGGTAATCCGGAGCGGCCCGAGATCATGGGCCAGCTGGTCGGCGCGGTGAAAGGCATTGGCGATGCCTGCCGCGCGCTCGACTTCCCGATCGTGTCCGGCAATGTCTCGCTCTACAACGAGACCAACGGCCAGGGCATCCTGCCGACGCCGACCATAGGCGGCGTCGGGCTGATCGCCGACTGGTCGAAGATGACGCGCATCGGCTTTGCCGCCGAGGGCCAGATGATCCTGCTGGTCGGCGCGCCGGCGACATGGGGCAGCCATCTCGGCCAGTCCGCCTATTTCAGAGACATTCATGGCCGTACCGACGGCCCACCGCCACCGGTCGACCTCGCACATGAGAAGCGCGTCGGCGACCATGTGCGCGCCCTGATCGCGTCGGGCGTGGTGACTGCCGCGCATGACCTTTCCGATGGCGGCCTTGCCGTGGCGCTGGCCGAAATGGCGATGGCATCCGGCATCGGCGCCACCATTCCGGGCCTTGCCGGCACCGACCCGATTCCGGTCTGGTTCGGCGAAGACCAGGGCCGCTACCTCCTGACGCTGTCGGTCGATCCGCAGAGCAAGGAATGGGACGCCATCCGCGAGGAGCAGAGCAAGCTCGGCATTTTTGCGCCATGGATCGGCTCGACCGGCGGGCGCGAGCTGAAACTCGGCGATGCCAGGGCGATCCCGGTCAGCGAATTGACCGCCGCCCATGAAGGCTGGTTCCCGCGCTTCATGGACAAGGCCAGTTGAGCAGACTGGCTGCCCGGACGCTGATCGCTGTCGTCTTCTGGCCGTCGCTGTTCTTCTTCTGGTTCCTCGGCCCGTTCGTCTTTTTCCTGCTGTCGACGACCTCAAGCGAGGTCTGTCCGCTGCTGGAAAGGCGCGAGCAATTCCTTGAGGCGGCCAACGGCGCGCTTCCGATGCTGGTCCTGCAGAACCTCCTTTATGCGGCTCCGATCATCTGCCTGGTGCTTTGGATCCGGCTTTTGCCGGACCCGGCGCGAGCAAGACATGTCGTCACCTGCATCAAGCTTTTTATTGTTGCAGTGGTCATAGGGGCGCTGTGGGAATATGGCTCGTCGCTGGCCTGCGACGGCTACGGCCAGCCATTCTTCTCGCCATTGTGGCAGATGACCAGCTATCTCCCCCTCGTCAGCCTGGTGATCAACATTCCGCTCTATGTCCTGACCTTCAGCCTTGGCCGAGGGTTCTCGACCCGCGACGACATCACCGAGGATGGTGTGGTCCACCCTCGGCAGGATGGCCCGTAGGTCCTGTGTTGATGGACAGGACGGCTTCAATCCGAGCCGGAAAGGCTTTAGGCTTACGCCCGAGTCACATCGTACAAGCTGCCTAGCCGCCGCCCAGAACAGGATTTTGCCATGGCAATGGATGCCCACGACATCGAAAAACTGATCAAGGCCGGCATTCCGGACGCCAAGGTGACGATCCGCGACCTCGCCGGCGACGGCGATCACTATGCGGCCGAGGTGGTGGCCGAGAGCTTCCGGGGAAAGAGCCGCGTCCAGCAGCACCAGATGGTCTATGACGCACTGAAGGGCAATATGGGCGGCGTGCTGCACGCGCTGGCCCTGCAGACCAGCGTGCCGGACTGAAGCCAGGCTCGCCTACTGCGTCAGCGGCTGCCTGGCCGAAACGGCAATGATCGGCCCGGCCGGATACTTACCGCCGACGATCATTCTCTTTCCATCCGACATCGCCGAGACCGCGCCGTCGAGGAACAACGCGTTGCGGCAGCCAAGCGCGTCGCGGAACAACCGGGCGAAGCTGCCGAAACTCACCTCCGAACGTGAGATCGCCAGCACGACGGTGTATTCATCGCGCACGCCGACGCCGTTCCTGATGTAGCGCGAGGTGCCGTTCGGCTCGAAGCGCGGGTGAATCTGACCGTCGATCACCAGCATCGGGCCCGACTGCGTGGCGAAGGCGACATCGGGTTTCGCCGCGACATAGGCGCTGCTTTCCATGACAGCGGCCTTGCCGTCCTTGCCAACCAGAAAGACGCCGTTCGGCTTCAGGAAGAAATTGCCTTCGCCGTCGGCACTGTTGAGCGGCGATTTTTCGCTGCCGTTCTCGACCAGCAGGCCGACCGGCGACAAATCCTGGTGATACATGCCGCCATTCATGGCGAGCAGCACCGGCCTGCCCTCGCCGGCAACCGCCTTGTCAAAGGCTTCCAGCGAGCCGAAGGGCTTGCCGTCGGCACCGGCATGGAAAACTCCGATGCTGTCGGCTCGAAGATCGATCTCGCAGACGACATAGGTCACTGCCTCGAAAGCGACATTCCGACAGGGTGCGGGCAATTCGCCGCCGACAACCAGCGGTGGCGGCGGCTCCGGGCGTCTCGGCCACCAGATAATGGCTGTCGCCGCCACCAGGATTGCGATCAGAAGGGCGGCGCCATGTCGTTTTTTCATCATCTTCCGAAGGCTGCAATCGGGCGGGATGCTTGGCCCAAGACAGGCGATCCTTTGCGCCATTTCCGCGGCAGCGGCGCAAACATCTTGTTTCGGCCCATCTATGGGTTTATTTGATGGCTATGCTTCGAGCCTGACTCCCACAGGCGTGAAAGGATATTCCATGAGCGGCATCAACGACTACATCGACAGCGAAGTGAAGGGCAATGACGTCGTCCTTTTCATGAAGGGCACGCCCGGTTTTCCGCAGTGCGGGTTTTCCGGCCAGGTGGTGCAGATCCTCGATTACATCGGCGCCGACTATAAGGGCGTCGACGTGCTGACCTCGGCCGAACTGCGCCAAGGCATCAAGGAATACTCGAACTGGCCGACGATCCCGCAGCTCTACGTCAAGGGCGAATTCGTCGGTGGTTGCGACATCATCCGCGAAATGTTCCAGGCGGGCGAGTTGCAGACGTTCCTCGTCGAAAAGGGCGTCAGCGTCAAAGCTCCCGCCTGATTCTGGGGCGCCTGATTCTGGTTTGAGACCGGGGCAGCCCCGCCCCGGCAAAATGTTACCTCCCTTTCGGGGTGAGGACGAATGGATGCGCCGGCATGCCGGCGCATATTCGTTTTGAAGATCGGACTCGCCGTGGACCAGCAGTCACAAGCGCCGCAACAGGCAAGCAACTTGCCTATTCCGCGCTGGGAATTCATCGCGCTGTGCGCGGCGTTGATGGCGTTGAACTCGCTGGCCATCGACATCATGCTGCCCGCGCTGCAGCAGATCGGCGCCACGCTCGGCGTCGAAAATGAAAACCACCGCCAATATGTAATCACCGCCTACATCTTGGGCTTCGGCGGCGGACAGCTTTTCTTCGGGCCGATCTCGGACCGGTTCGGGCGCCGCGCGCCGCTGGTCGTCGGGCTGGCGATCTACGTCGTGGCGGCGGCGGCTGCCGCCATCGCCCCCTCATTCGCCATCCTGCTGCTGTGCCGGCTTGTGCAAGGCATCGGTGCTGCGGCCACGCGCGTCATCGCCGTCTCGATCGTGCGCGACACGTTCGACGGCCGGCGCATGGCCGAGGTAATGTCGCTGATCTTCATGGTGTTCATGGCCATCCCGGTGATTGCTCCGGGGATCGGCCAGTTCATCATGCTGTTCGCAAGCTGGCACTGGATCTTCGTCACCATGGCGGTCGGAGCGCTGATCGTGTCGGCCTGGTCGCTGCTGCGGCTGCCGGAAACGCTGCACCCGGAATATCGCCGGCCGTTGACAGTCTCATCCGTCCTCGGCGGTTTCCGCATCGTGCTCACCAACCGCATTGCGCTTTGCTACGCCTTCGCCAGCACCTTCATTTTCGCCGCCATGTTCGGCTTCATTGCCTCGGCGCAGCAGATCTATGTCGACATTTTTCATGTCGGCGAGATGTTTCCGGTCATCTTCGCCGGTGTCGCCGGCGTTCTTGCTTTTTCGAATTACCTCAACTCGCGCCTGGTCGGCCGCATTGGCATGCGCCGTCTATCGCAGAGCGCGCTGCTGCTGTTCCTGGTGATCAGCCTTGCCTGGCTCACCGTTTCGCTGGAGATGAACATGCCGCTCTGGCTGTTCATCACCTTCTTCGCCGGCGCGATGATCCCGTTCGGCGCGCTGGGCGCCAATTTCAACGCGCTTGCGATGGAGCCGCTCGGGCAACTGGCCGGCACGGCGTCGT
Organism: Mesorhizobium sp. P171375; assembly: GCF_057786075.1. NCBI lineage: Bacteria > Pseudomonadati > Pseudomonadota > Alphaproteobacteria > Hyphomicrobiales > Phyllobacteriaceae > Mesorhizobium > Mesorhizobium sp. P171375. Next base: position 4,362,135 of record NZ_JBYNWF010000001.1, on the reverse strand, counting down.
CGATCCTGGGCTTCATGCAGACGTTTCTCGGCGGCATTCTCGGCACGCTGATCGGCCAGGCCTTCAACGGCACGGTGACGCCGCTGGCCGCCGGTTTCTGCAGCGTCTCGGTCGCGGCGCTGCTGATGATCCTGATCGCCGAGCGCGGCAAGATGTTCCAGCCGCACAACCCACCCATTTCAGGACACGTCACCGACCTGCATTAATTTTGGTCTGGAGACCGGACGCCTGGCGACTTAAACGCCAGAGCAGGAACTGAGCCTACTCGGCCCATAGTTCGCGGCGCAATTCCTGCCAGCTTTCCCTGTCGGGCGCGACCAGGATGCCGCCGTCGACATGCGACGGCAAATAGGCGCTGCCGTCGATGCGCGCGGTGTAGCCGCCGGCCTCGGCATGGATCAGCACGCCGGCCAGATGGTCCCACGGCATCAGCTTGTTGTAGACGACGAAATGCGCATGGCCGCTGGCCAGCAGCCGGTATTCATGCGCGGCGCAGCGATAGCCGAACTGCGACAGCGTCTTGGTCTGGTTGCGGGCCAGAAGCGACCGCTGCGGCTCAGTCAGATATTGCCAGGAAACCGAACCGGTCATCTGCGAGACGGGCACGGCATCCGCGACGTGCACCTTCTCCAACGCGCCATGCGCGTGACGTATGTGGGCTCCAGCGCCCTTGACGCCGATCAGCCAGTCCTTGCCTACGGGATCATGGATGATGCCGGCCACGGTCTCGCCCTTGACCACGACGCTCTGCATGACGCCGAACAGCGGCACGCCGGAGGCGAAGTTGAAGGTGCCGTCAACCGGGTCGATGACAAACGCCAGATCGGCATCGCCCAGCCCCTGGAGCAGCGCCGGATTGTCGGAACAAGCCTCCTCGCCAACGATCATCGCCTGGGGGTAGCGCTCGCGCAGCCTTGCCGTGATCAGCCGTTCGGCATTGACGTCGGCCTCGGTCACCAGGTCGGCGGCCGAAGTCTTCTGGCGGACGTCGCCCTCGCCCAGCCGGCGAAAGCGCGGCATGATCTCGGCCCTGGCTGCATCGGCGAGAAGTTCGGCCAGCCAGTCGATCGCACGGTCGTCAAATGTCATCGGAAACGTCTTGTCCTGCGGTAAGGCTGCCGTTGAGGGCTGTGAAATCGAACAGTTTGCGGTCGAGCAGATGCGAAGGCCTGGTGTTGGACAGCGCGCGCAGCATCGTATCCTTGCGGCCGGGCATGCGCTTTTCCAGATCGTCCAGCATTGCCTTCATGGCGTTGCGCTGCAGGCCTTCCTGGCTGCCGCAGAGATCGCAGGGAATGATCGGGAATTTCATCGCGGCGGCGAATTTCTCCAGATCCGCCTCGGCGCAGTAGCTCAGCGGCCTCAGCACCATGACGTCGCCGTCATCGTTGAGCAGCTTTGCCGGCATGGCCGCAAGGCGGCCGCCATGGAACAGGTTCATGAAGAAGGTTTCAAGAATGTCTTCGCGGTGGTGGCCGAGCACCAGAGCCGAACAGCCCTCTTCACGCGCGATGCGGTAGAGATGGCCGCGCCGCAGCCGCGAGCACAGCGAACAATAGGTGCTGCCCTGCGGCAGCTTGTCGGTGACCACCGAATAGGTGTCCTGGTACTCGATGCGATGGGAAATGCCGTGCGCGTCGAGATAATCCGGCAAGATGTGTTTCGGGAAATTCGGCTGGCCCTGGTCGAGATTGCAGGCGAGCAGCTCGACCGGCAGCAGACCGCGCCATTTGAGATCGAGCAGCACGGCGAGCAGTCCGTAGGAATCCTTGCCGCCGGAGAGCGCCACCAGCCAGCGGTCGCCGGGCCTGACCATGGCGAAATCCTCTATCGCCTGGCGGGTCAGCCGCAGCAGCCGCTTGCGCAGCTTGTTGAACTCGACGGAAGACGGCACGTCGGCGAACAGCGGATGGAAGCCGCCTTCGGCATCGGCAACCGGTTCAAGCAGATCGGCGTTTGGCAACATGTTCATGGCGCGTCGGCCCAAATCCCTGTTGCGCCCGGATTAGCGCATTGGCTCGAAAATCGAAATCGGTTTTTGGTCGATGCTTCGCAAAGCGCGATGCACAAAGAAAAAGGCCGCCTCGAAAGGCGGCCTTCGATATCTGCGGCAAAGAGGCCGATCAGCGCGAATAGAATTCGACGACCAGGTTCGGTTCCATCTGCACGGCGAACGGAACGTCCGCCAGGCCGGGGATGCGCGAGAAGGTCGCGACCATCTTGTTGTGATCGGCTTCGATGTAGTCCGGGACGTCGCGTTCGGCGAGACCGACCGATTCCAGAACGATCACCAGCTGCTTCGACTTTTCGCGCACTTCGATGACGTCGCCCGGCTTGCAGCGGTACGAGCCGATGTTCACGCGCTTGCCGTTGACGTTGACGTGGCCGTGGTTGACGAACTGGCGGGCGGCGAAAATGGTCGGCACGAACTTGGAGCGGTAGACGACCGCGTCCAGACGCGACTCGAGCAGGCCGATCAGGTTCTCCGAGGTGTCGCCCTTGCGGCGGTCAGCCTCTTCATAGACCTTGCGGAACTGCTTTTCCGAAACGTCGCCATAGTGACCCTTCAGCTTCTGCTTCGCACGCAGCTGCAGGCCGAAGTCGGAAAGCTTGCCCTTGCGGCGCTGGCCGTGCTGGCCGGGGCCGTATTCACGCTTGTTGACCGGGGACTTCGGGCGGCCCCAGATGTTTTCGCCGAGACGGCGGTCGATCTTGTACTTCGCGGATTCGCGCTTGCTCATCGCATTCCCTTTCAAAACAAACCACCCGGAACCTCATGGTCCGGGTGAAGGAAACGCGCCCTCCTCTGGCCTCCGTTTTCGAGACCTGACAGGGTTTTCCACGCAATGCGATGGAAAACCCACGGGACACGTCAGTTTAACAAGGCCAAGGAAACGATAAACCTGTTTTCCCTGGGTTCTTGCCATGCAAAAGAAACCACCGGGCATTGCGGCCCGGTGTTGGTGGGCTCGTTAAACGGAGATTTAACCGGTGTCAAGCTCGCTGCTGGCGGCGGTAGCGGCATCCATATAGCATTTCTGGTGTTAAGTGCGGTGCCGGATGTGGCGGGGTCGTTGCCAACGGCATTAGGAAGGGACTGGAGCTAGAGGAGCCAGAAGTCGTATGAAAAAATTCTTCCTTTCGTTGGTAAGTGCAGCCGTCCTGGCAGGATCGATGTCGATTGCCGTCCCCGAGCCGGCGATGGCCAGGCATTGGCACGGTCACAGGCACCATCAGGTCTGCCGCATCGTGGTGAAGAAGAAGGTCGTCTGGCGGCACGGCCACAAGAAGGTCATCCGCTACAAGGTGAAGCGCTGCTGGTGGCGCTGGTAGTTTCGGCTTCGGCCTGAAGTGAAGAGCCCGCGGTCTGGGCCGCGGGCTTTTGTTTTTGACGGCACAGTATCCGGGCCTCAGTCCACCGATTTCTTCTCGGGCAGCCCCTTGCGCTTGGTCTCGGCGAATTCCTCAAGCTGCTTTTCGCTCATCGATTCATACATTTCGCGTGCAGCGCCTATGAGTTCGCCTTTCTTGGTTTCGCCGCGTTTGGCCGAAAGCGCGGCGCCGGCGGCCTTTTGCTGGGCTTGTGATTTTGCAGGCATATCGGTTCCTCCTTTGCTGCCAGAAGGAGAAACGTTGCGCTTCGGCGACGGTTCCAGCGCCGGCGGGCAACTCCCGGTCCGCACTCGTGTCTGTCCGGCCCAGCAGCCGGCCTTCCCGTGTCCGGAACGCCAGTGTAGGACAGCGCCATGAAATCATTGACCGATCCCTCGCAAGCCCTCGCCACCGGCCTCGCGAAAATCCGAACCGAATTCCATGTGCCGGACGGGTTTCCTCCTGATGTGATTGCCCTGGCGCAGACGGCGGCCAGACGGGAGCCCAGCCAGCATGCCGACCGGACGGCGAGGCCCTTCGTGACACTCGATCCGGCAACTTCCACCGATCTTGATCAGGCGTTTTCGATCGAGGCGAGCGGCAGCGACCTCCTGCTGCACTATGCCATTGCCGACGTAGCCTGGTTCGTCGAGGACGGAGACGCGGTGGATGTCGAAGCCTGGGCGCGGGGCGAGACCCTGTACTTGCCAGACGGCAAGGCCGGGCTCTATCCCCAGGTGCTTGCCGAGGGTGCCGCGAGCTTGCTGCCCAGCGGGCCGCGTCCGGCAGTTGTCTTCACGATTCGGATCGCCGCGGACGGCGCGGTAAGACTGGATGGCGCGGAGCGGGCCATCATCCAGAGCCGCGCCAAGCTCGCTTACGACAGCGTGCGAGCCTCCGACGTTCCGGCCGGCTTCGCCGAAATTGCGCGGCGCATGGCGGCAAACGAAGAGCGTCGTGGCGCTTCCCGCGTCGACCCGCCCGAGCAGGAGGTGGAACAGCTTGCCGACGGCACATTCCAGCTTTCGTTCAGACCGCTGCTGCAATCCGAACAAGACAACGCCGCGCTTTCGCTCGCTGCCAACATGGCGATTGCCGACGCCATGCTGGCACACCGGACCGGACTGTTCCGGGTGATGGCGCCGCCGGATGCGTCCAAGGTGCAAAGACTGCGCAACGCGGCACTGGCTCTCGGCCTGTCCTGGCCGGCTTCGACCAGTCTGCGCGACTATCAGCGAACCCTTAATCCGGGCGACAGGCAACAGGCAGCGCTGATGCTGGAAATCCGCCGTGCCGGTTCCGGTGCGTCCTACCAGCCCTATGAGGAAGGCGTCGTCCCGTGGCACGAGGCCATGGCTGCGACCTATGCCCATGCCACCGCGCCGCTGAGGCGGCTTGCAGACCGCTATGTCGTGCGTTGCGCGCTGGCAATCGCCAACGGCCAGCCGGTGCCGCAGGCCGTTAGCGATGCGTTCACCAGGCTGCCGAAGGTGATGGGGCGGGCGGATGCCCGCGCCTCGCAGATCAACCACGCGGCCATCGACCTTGCCGAGGCGGTGATGCTGAAGGGACGCCAGGGTGAAATGTTCAAGGCCGTCGTCACCGACGTCGCCGACCAGCGTATGCGCGTACAGCTCTCGAACATGCCTGTCGTTGCGAATGTGAAGGCCTCCGGGTTCAGGCAGGGCGACAGCCTGACGCTAAGGCTTGTTTCGGCCGATCCGGATCAACGCAGCATTGTCTTCCAACCTGCCTAGCGTGCGCTCAATCCAAAACCCTGCATCAGCCGGCCGATGGCGAAATCCGGCTTTCCCGAGGTAAAGACGGCGATGTCGGGCTCGCCTTGCGGCAACGCCCCGTCGACGGCCGGAAGCAGCGACAAGGCACGGCGGGCAATCGCCTCGGCCGGATCGATCCAGTCGACCGGCCAGGGTGCTGTCTTGCGCATGCGGTTGGCCAGGAACGGGTAGTGCGTGCAGGCGAGCACGACGATATCGGTGCGCAAATCGTCATGCTGGACGAAGCACGGTGCGATCTCGGCGCGCACGGCCTCTTCGTCGACAAAGCCCTCGCGCATGTAGGCCTCGGCCAGTCCGGCCAGATTGTTGCTGCCGACCAGGCGGACATGGCATTTCTGCGCCCATTTGCCGATCAGGTCGCGCGTGTACTGGCGCTTCACCGTGCCCGGCGTCGCCAGCACCGAGACCAGCCCGGAGCGGGTGCGCTCGGCTGCCGGCTTGATCGCCGGCACCGTGCCGACAAAGGGATGGCCGGGGAATGTTTCGCGCAGCGCGTCGATCACCAGCGTCGAGGCGGTGTTGCAGGCGATGACCGAAATCGCCGGCCGAAAACGGTCGAGCAGCTTGGCGAAGAGATCGAGTATGTGAGCCTGCAGCGCCGGCTCTTCCCAGGCGCCATAAGGAAAGGCCTTGTCATCGGCGACGTAGACGAAGCGCCGGTCGGGCATCAGCACGCGGGCTTCGCGCAGCACCGTCAATCCGCCAACGCCGGAATCGAACATCAGGATCGGGCTGTGGCTTGATCGATCGCTCATTGATGTCGGACCATGGAAAGAGGCTGGAGGGCTGGCCAGTGATGTGGCCGATGCCGTTCTATCCGCAACGATCATGGTCTTGAAGTGGCGAATTCACCCAAGTTTTGCGCAAAGCCGGCGAAGACCGCTTTCCGATTGCTCTACAGCCCACGCTTGCCGAAGCCCGCGGGCTTTGGCCGACCCACCGGTTGGACGGATGGCACCGAGCGTGTGGCCGGTGCTGCGGCGCGCGCAGTGGATGGCGCAGCGCTGTTGGCCATCCGGCCGCTGGCCGACGGAACAGCGCCCTCGAAATCGAAAACCGATGTCAGCTCATCGATATTGCTGCCCGCCACCGGCTTCGCCACCAGGATCGTGCACCAAAGGCCGAAGATCGACAGCGCAAGCAGATTCAAACCACTGGGCGTGCTTTCCGGATTGTTGAAATCGATGACCAGCAGCGTGCCGGCCTGCAGGAAGGCGTAGATGGCGCAGAACACGATGTAGGACCACAGGATCCAGCCCTTCCCGTTGGCGTCGCGGCTGCGCCGCCAGGCGATGTTGCCGCGCATAACCACAGCCAGCAGCGAAACGACGAGGACCGCGCCGGCCATTCCTTGCCGCGACGGACCAGGCGCGGAGTTGATGAAGCCCCCAAAGCCCATCGTGCCGACAATGCACACCAGAGCAGCCATGGCCTCGAGGAAAGCTACCCCAAGGGAATAGAAGAAGAAGCGCATGCGGCCGATATTGGAGGTGAACATGAGCGACCCACCGTTTTCACAACAATAGATCAGCACCAGATAATATTCAGTTACGCCGGACGTTCGAAGCTTACAGAGCTTAACCTTCTTGGTCTGTCTTCCGGTTTCGCGCGGCGGCCGGAAGCCGTCTCGGATCGTCTCCGGGTGAGCCGTCGCCGCGCGGCATGGCCGGCGAAAACCGGTCCAGCGACGAAATGATGCCGCGCAGCACCTTCAGTTCCGGCTCGGCAAACCCGGCGCGCGTCAGGACAGCGCGCAGGTTGTCGACCATCTTCGGCTTCTTCGGCGCCGGGCGGAAATAGCCGCGCGCTTCGAGCGCGCCTTCGAGATAGGCAAACAGGCCGTGCAACTCTTCCTTGCTCGCCGGCTTCATTTCCGGGCTGGAGAAATTGGTCGTCGTCTCATCCTCCAGGCCCGACTTCATCCACTCATAGGACATCAACAGCACGGCCTGGGCGATGTTCAGCGACGAAAAGCCGGGATCGACTGGAAAAGTGACGATCTCGTCGGCGAGCCCGACCTCATCATTGTAGAGGCCGAACCGCTCGCGGCCGAACAGGATGCCGGTGCGCTGGCCAGCTATCTGACGAGCCCTCAGCGCCCTGCCCGCCTCGACCGGTCCGCGCACCGGCTTGAAGCCGTCGCGCTCACGCGCCGTGGTGGCGAAGACGAAATTGAGATCCGCCACCGCGGACGCCAGATCGCCAAACACGGTGACGGCATCGATGACATGGTCGGCGCGGCTGGCGGCAGCGCGCGCCTTCTCGCTTGGCCAGCCATCGCGCGGATTGACGAGCCTGAGTTCCGACAGACCGAAATTGGCCATGGCGCGCGCGACCATGCCGATATTCTCGCCAAGCTGCGGCTCGACGAGGATGATCGCCGGGCCGGCGGCGGAGACGTTTTCAGGAGGTTGCGCGGCGGACATGATCTCAATGAACTGCTGTTTGCGGCATTTTCAGCGTTCCCTGCCACATCCGCCCGCCAAAATGAAGCGTTTGCAAAAACACCAGGTCGCCGCGCGGACGGCCCATTCAGCGCCGATCGGCGTTTGCGCCGCCAAATAGGCTTTGATATACGGGCCGCATCCCCGGCCGAAAGCCATGCGGGCAAGGCCGTTTTGTCCCCCCAAAAGCGAGGCATTCTTTCCATGGCGAAGATCAAGGTGGCGAACCCGGTCGTCGAACTCGACGGCGACGAGATGACCCGCATCATCTGGCAGTTCATCAAGGACAAGCTGATCCACCCTTATCTCGACCTGAAGCTCGAATATTACGACCTCGGCATCGAGCACCGCGACGCCACCAACGACCAGGTGACCATCGATTCGGCCAACGCCATCAAGAAATGGGGCGTCGGCGTGAAATGCGCGACGATCACCCCCGACGAGCAGCGCGTCGAGGAGTTCAAGCTGAAGAAGATGTGGAAGTCGCCGAACGGCACCATCCGCAACATCCTCGGCGGCACCATCTTCCGCGAGCCGATCATCATGAAGAACGTGCCGCGGCTGGTTCCGGGCTGGACCAAGCCGATCATCGTCGGCCGCCACGCCTTCGGCGACCAGTACCGCGCCACCGATTTCCGCTTCCCCGGCAAGGGCAAGCTGACCATCAAGTTCGTCGGCGAGGACGGCAAGGTGATCGAGCATGACGTGTACGACGCGCCTGGCGCCGGCGTCGCCATGGCGATGTACAATCTCGACGATTCGATCCGCGAATTCGCCCGCGCCTCGCTGAATTACGGCCTGCTGCGCAATTATCCGGTCTATCTCTCGACCAAGAACACCATCCTCAAAGCCTATGACGGCCGCTTCAAGGACATTTTCCAGGAAGTCTACGAGCAGGAATTCGAAGCCGAGTTCAAGGCCAAGAAGCTGTGGTACGAGCACCGCCTGATCGACGACATGGTGGCCTCCGCCCTGAAATGGTCTGGCGGCTATGTCTGGGCCTGCAAGAACTATGATGGCGACGTGCAGTCCGACACGGTGGCGCAAGGCTTTGGTTCGCTCGGCTTGATGACCTCGGTGCTGATGACGCCGGACGGCAAGACGGTGGAAGCCGAAGCCGCGCACGGCACCGTCACCCGGCACTATCGCCAGCACCAGAAGGGCGAGGAAACCTCGACCAATTCGATCGCTTCGATCTTCGCCTGGACGCGTGGCCTCGCGCACCGCGCGAAGCTCGATGACAATGCCGAATTGAAGCGGTTTGCCGACACGCTGGAGAAGGTCTGTATCCAGACTGTCGAGAGCGGCTTCATGACCAAGGATCTGTCGCTGCTGATCGGCCCCGACCAGCCCTGGCTGTCGACCACCGGCTTCCTCGACAAGATCGACGAGAACCTGCAGAAGGCGATGGCATAAGCCGACAATGAAGGCTCCGACAGGAGCCTTCATTTTTGGGCGAGAATGCGAGCAGCAGCGAAGGGCTGATCGATGAGCAAGCCGATCCTCTACGGCGCTGATTACAGCGTCTATGTCCGCATCGCGCGGCTGACGCTCGCGGAAAAAGGCGTCGGCTATGAGTTGGTGCCTCTCGACATCTTCGCTGCCGAGGGCGTTCCGGCCTGGTATCTGGAGCATCACCCGTTCGGCCGCATTCCGGCCTTCGAGCATGACGGCTTTCGCCTGTTCGAGACCAGCGCGATCGCCCGCTATGTCGATGAGGCGTTCGACGGCCCGGCGCTGCAGCCGAAAGACCCGCACGGCCGTGCGCGGATGAACCAGATCATCGGCATGCTCGACGCCTATGCCTACAGGTCGATGGTCTGGGACGTCGCTGTCGAGCGGCTGGAGAAGGAGGCGCCCGACGAGGCGCTGATCGCCAACGGACTGCGCCAGGCCGAAACGGTGCTCAGGGTACTGACCGCCCTCAAAGCGCCCGGGCCGTGGCTGCTCGGCGATCAGCTGACGCTGGCCGACCTGCATGCGGCAGCCATCATCGCTTATTTCCTCAAGGTCCCCGAGGGGCAAAAGCTGCTTGCTGACTTCGCCGCTATCCAGGCCTGGTGGGACGGAATCGCCTGCCGGAACGCCTTTGCCGTGACCGAAAAGGCCGATTGAGCGGCTGCAGAGGGCGACGGTCTAAAACCCGATCTCGGGCCTTGTGACCATCAGCCAGAGCACGGCGGCGAAGGCCGGAAAGCCGCACGCAAACCAGATGCGAAACAGACGCTTTTGCTCAGGCGGCAGCGGCGCGTTTTCGATGACCGCCTGTCGCGCCAGGTTGCGGATGCGGATCTGGATCCAGACCACCGGTAGCCAGAACAGACCGGTCACGACATAAAGCAGCAGGGACAGCACGATCCAGCCTTCGGAAAGCGGCCAGCCCACGGCGTGCGCCAGCAGCACGCCGGTGATCGGCTGCACGATGACGGCGGTCGCGGTGAAAATCGTGTCGGCGATGACGACGGTGTCCGCGACATGGGCAACGAGTTCGGCGCGGCCGGTGCGCTGCGCCATCAGCATGAAGAAGGCGATTCCAGCGCCGGTGCCGAACAACACCGTGGCGCCGATGATATGCAGCCAGCGCAGGAGGTCGACCCAGAGGTTCATCGCTCGTCCAAAATCGCCAAGGCCACCAAGGCAAGGCACAGTGCGGGAACAGCCTTCACGATTGCTCCCAAAGGATCGAGCCACAGATCGGGCGCAAGCGCGGTTGCTGCGCCAAGATAGACCAGCGTGATGGCAATCATCCCCATCAGTGCGAGGCGCGCCAAGGACCGCACGAGAACAGCGGCCCCGACAGCGATGTCAGCCACGCTCCCGGCAAGGACCATCCCGAGCGCGAGCGCCGGCGACAGGCCATGCGAGACCAGGATGTCGGCGGCCACATCCTGTTTGATAAAGCCGACAATTCCGGACACCAGCCAGAACAGCGACAGCACCCCGAATACGACCGGTTTCAGCAACCAGAGCCGGGCGAACCACCGCTCCTGAACATGGGCGGGCATGGCGGCCAGCGTTGCTTCCAGCGGCTGCAATTTGTGATCTGAAATCTCGCTCCAGGACGCGGCGTTGCCGGTCACGCCGCGCGCCAGTGCGGCAAGGGCTGCGCTGCGCAGAGGCGAGCGCCAGCCAAGCCGGCCGAGACCATCGGCAACAACAGCCGCGATCCCACCAAGAAACGCCGGCATCGGCACCAGGCGGGTCGGCGGCAGTCCAAGCCATGCCCGGAAGGCAAGCAGCACATCGGCGAGCGGGCGCGGCTCGGCTTCGACGAGATCGACGGAAAGACGCGGCGGCAGGGATCCGGCAACCGCACGCGACACTGCCTCAGTGACGTCCGTGACCGCCACGGTCTGGATGGGCCGGCGCGCCATCACGGCAGGGATGAAACCGGGAAAGGCGGCAAGCGCGCGCAAAAGTGCCGTCCCGCCATAGGCGGCAGGCGCGATCACCAGGCCCGGGCGCAGGATCGTCCATTCGAGCGATGAATTTGTGACGGCCTTGTCGCCCTCACCTTTGGTGCTGAAGAAAACATCTGATGAGGTGGGATCGGCACCGATGGCGGAGATCTGTACGAAACGGCTGATACCGGCCTGTTCGCAGGCGGCGACCAGCGCCACGACCGCGCCGCGATGGATGGCGTCGAGGCGGTCGCGCGGGCCATCCTGCAAAGCGCCCGCCGCATTGATCACCGCATCCATGCCGGCGACCATCGGCAGCCAGTCTTCAGGGGCAAGCAGCAGCGCCATGTCGGCCGCAATCCACTGCACAGCCGGCCAGCGCCGCTCGGCATCCCTGATGTCGCGGCCGAGGCCGACCACCCGATGCCCGTCGCCAAGCAGGCGGCCGACGACGGCTTCGCCGATCAGTCCATAGCCGCCGAGGACGAGCACCTTCTTGCCGGGGCTATCGGGCATAGGATGGCTTTCAGGCTGCCTCCAGCGCCGCCTTGACCGCGGCGATCGCATCATTGGCCTTGGACGCATCCGGGCCGCCGGCTTGCGCCATGTCGGGCCGGCCGCCGCCGCCCTGCCCGCCGAGCGCTGCCGAAGCCACACGAACCAGATCGACGGCGCTGAAGCGGCCGACGAGGTCGTCGGTGACGGCGACAACGACGCTTGCCTTGTTGTCCTCGCCGGCGCCGACGAAGACGACAACGCCGGAGCCGAGCGAGGTTTTTCCCGCATCGGCCAGCGGCTTCAAATCCTTCGGCGACACGCCGGAAACGGCCTTGCCGAGGAAGCCGACACCGGCGACGGTCTCGTTCTCTGAGGGCGCGCCGGCCGCGGCGCCGCCGCCCAGCGCCAGCTTCTTGCGCGCTTCGCTCAGCTCCTTCTCGAGCTTCTTGCGCTCTTCAAGCAGCGTCTCGACACGCGCCGGCACGTCGGCCGGCGAGATCTTCAATGTCGAGGCGACGGCCTTCAACCGCCTGTCCTGCTCGTCGAGATGTTTGCGCGCGGCTTCGCCGGTCAGCGCCTCGATGCGGCGCACGCCGGCGGCGACCGCGCTGTCGGAGACGACGCGGATCAGACCGATATCGCCGGTTGCCCGAACATGGGTGCCGCCGCAGAGCTCGACCGAATAGGGCCGGTTAGCCTTGGCGCCGTGCAGGCCAGTGCCCATCGACACGACACGCACCTCGTCACCGTATTTTTCGCCGAACAGCGCCATGGCGCCTTCGGCAATGGCGTCGTCGACCGACATCAGGCGGGTCGTCACCGGGCTGTTCTGGACAGCGATTTCGTTGGCCATGCGCTCGACCTCTTCGAGCTCCTCAGCCGAGATCGGCTTGTTGTGCGAGATGTCGAAACGCAGCCGCTCCGGCGCGACCAGCGAGCCTTTCTGCGCGACATGGGTGCCCAGCACCTCGCGCAAAGCCTCGTGGATCAGATGCGTCGCGGAATGGTTGGCGCGCAGCCTGGTGCGGCGCGCATGATCGACCTTCAGCTCGACGGCCGCACCTGTCTTGACCGTGCCGCTCGCCACCTTGCCGAGATGCACGAACAGGCCATCGGCCTTCTTTTGCGTGTCGGTGATCTCAATCGAGAACCCCTCGCCGGAGATGATGCCGGTGTCGCCCATCTGGCCACCGGACTCGCCATAGAACGGCGTCTGGTTGACGACCACCGCCACCGCATCGCCCTTGCCGGCGCTGTCGACGGTCTTGCCGTCCTTGACCAGCGCCTGGATGAGGCCTTCCGCAGCTTCAGTCTCGTAGCCGAGGAATTCGGTGGCGCCCGCCTGCTCGCGCACCGAAAACCAGATAGTCTCGGTGGCCGCGTCGCCGGAACCAGCCCAGTGCTTGCGCGCCTCCGCCTTCTGCTGCTCCATCGCATGGGTGAAGCCGGCAAGATCGACCGAGATGCTGCGCTGGCGCAGCGCATCCTGCGTCAAATCGAGCGGGAAGCCGTAAGTGTCGTAGAGCTTAAACGCCGTCTCGCCGTCCAGCATGTCGCCGGCATGCAGCGTTTCGGTTGCCTCCGAGAGCAGGCCGAGACCGCGCACCAGCGTCTTGCGGAACCTGGTCTCCTCGAGCTTCAGCGTCTCGGTGATCAGCTGTTCACCGCGCAGCAGTTCGGGATAGGCCTGGCCCATCTCGCGCACCAGCGCCGGCACCAGCTTCCACATCAACGGTTCCTTGGCGCCGAGCAGCTGCGCATGGCGCATGGCGCGGCGCATGATGCGGCGCAGCACATAGCCGCGGCCTTCATTCGACGGGAGCACGCCGTCGGCGACCAGGAAGGAGGACGAGCGCAGATGGTCGGCAATGACGCGGAAGGAGGCGACCGTCTCCTTGTCGGGCCCATGGCCGAGCGCGGACGACGCGGCATCGATCAGATGGCGGAACAGATCGGTTTCAAAGACGCTTTCCACGCCTTGCAGAATCGAGGCCATGCGCTCCAGGCCCATGCCGGTGTCGATCGACGGCCGCGGCAGGTCGATGCGCTCTTCCTTGGTGACCTGCTCATACTGCATGAACACCAGGTTCCAGAATTCGAGGAAGCGATCACCATCCTCTTCCGGGCTGCCGGGAGGGCCGCCCCAAATGTGCTCGCCGCGGTCGATGAAAATCTCCGAGCAAGGACCGCATGGCCCGGTGTCGCCCATCGCCCAGAAATTGTCGGACGTCGGGATGCGGATGATGCGGTCGTCGGAAAAGCCAGCGATCTTTTTCCAGAAGCCGGCTGCCTCATCATCGGTGTGATAGACCGTGACCAGCAGCTTGTCCTTGTTCAGCCCGAATTCTTTCGTGATCAGGTTCCAGGCAAGCTCGATGGCGCGCTCCTTGAAATAGTCGCCGAAGGAGAAGTTGCCGAGCATCTCGAAGAAGGTCAAATGGCGTGCGGTGTAGCCGACATTGTCGAGGTCGTTGTGCTTGCCGCCGGCGCGCACGCTCTTCTGCGCGGTCGTGGCGCGCGAATAGGGCCGCTTCTCCAGGCCGGTGAAGACGTTCTTGAACTGCACCATGCCGGCATTGGTGAACATCAATGTCGGGTCGTTACGCGGCACCAGCGGGCTTGAGGCGACGACCTCGTGGCCCTCCTTGCGGAAATAGTCGAGGAATGTCGACCGGATCTCGTTCACGCCACTCATCACTGCTGCCTTTTCGCGAAAACCGCCGGCACGGCCGGCGGAAACTGGTCTCTGCTTTTAGAAGATCGACTTGGCCTTTTAGCGGGCAGGCTTCACCCTGTCCAGAAACACGGAATTGGGCCAATCCTGCAGCTGCCAGGCCGGCTCCACGCCTGCCCAAAAACGAAAACCGCCGGCGCGAAGGCCGGCGGTTTGGAACACGATACTAAGGAACTCTGTTACTTAAGCATCAGATAATGGACTGGATTTATGGCCGAACTCTGGCAGCTGCCTTACATGGCGCCGGATTCTTCCTCGAAGCCGTCGTCTTCGCCGCGCTCGGGGCCGCCATTCTCGAGGAACTTTTCTGCAATCAGCCCGGCATTCTGCCTGAGCGCCAGTTCGATCTCGCGCGCCGTGTCGGGATTGTCGCGCAGGAACAGTTTGGCGTTCTCGCGGCCCTGGCCGAGGCGCTGCGAATTGTAGGAGAACCAGGCGCCCGACTTCTCGACCACGCCGGCCTTGACGCCGAGGTCGACCAGTTCGCCGGTCTTGGACACGCCCTCGCCATACATGATGTCGAACTCGACCACCTTGAAGGGCGGCGCCAGCTTGTTCTTGACCACCTTGACGCGGGTCTGGTTGCCGACGACCTCGTCGCGGTCCTTGACCGAGCCGATGCGGCGGATGTCGAGGCGCACCGAAGCGTAGAATTTCAGCGCATTGCCGCCGGTGGTGGTTTCTGGCGAACCGAACATGACGCCGATCTTCATGCGGATCTGGTTGATGAAGATGACCATGGTGTTGGAGCGCGAGATCGAGGCGGTCAGCTTGCGCAGCGCCTGGCTCATCAAACGCGCCTGCAGTCCGGGGAGCGAATCGCCCATTTCGCCCTCGATTTCAGCGCGCGGCGTCAGTGCCGCAACCGAATCGACCACCAGCACGTCGATGGCGCCGGAGCGGACCAGCGTGTCGCAGATCTCCAGCGCCTGCTCGCCGGTGTCGGGCTGCGAGATCAGGAGGTTCTCCAGGTCGACGCCGAGCTTGCGGGCATAGACCGGGTCGAGCGCGTGTTCGGCATCGACAAAGGCGCAGATGCCGCCCTTCTTCTGGGCTTCGGCAACTGTGTGCAACGCCAGCGTGGTCTTGCCCGAGCTTTCCGGCCCATAGATCTCGACGATGCGGCCCCGCGGCAGGCCGCCGACGCCAAGCGCGATGTCGAGGCCAAGCGATCCGGTCGGCACGGTTTCGATCTCGACGACCTGCTCATTGGCACCCAGCCGCATGATCGAGCCCTTGCCGAAGGCGCGCTCGATTTGCGACAGCGCCGCGTCCAGAGCCTTTGATTTGTCCACCGCTTTGTCCTCTACAAGCCGCAAAGAATTCTGAGCCATGATACATCACCCCTTGGTCGTCAATGAAGGCCGGACAATCCGTAATCCCTGCCCAGTTTGTACCTTTTTTGTTCTCGTTTGGCAAGAGGGGTCAAATATCTGAAAAACAATCTTTATCCTGATTTGTTCTTTTTTTGTCTCGTGGTTTTGTTTTCGGACGCTTTCCGCATTGGGCCAGACGGTCCGGCGGTTTGGCTCCGCCCGAATCGCTGGCTTGCCTGCGAAGCTCCGCCACACAGCGTAGCGCTTGTGCGGCTCAAATAACAAAGGTCATATCGCCGGCATGGTGAAATCAGCAAGAATCCTGGCGGTGGGCGGCGCCCATATCGACCGGCGCGGCCAGGTGTCCGGCGCCTACGTGCCGGCAGCGTCCAACCCCGGGACGATGCGCGAGGATGTCGGCGGCGGCGTCTTCAACGCGCTGCGCAGCCTAGTGCGGCGTGGTGTTTCGGCCTCGCTCATGTCGATGCGCGGCGGCGATGCAGCAGGCGAGACGGTTGCGCGCGCCATCGCTGAGGCCGGCATTGCCGATCTGTCGGCGGTGTTCCTCGACCGCACCACGCCAAGCTATACGGCGCTGATCGACCGTGACGGCGAGCTGATCACCGGCTTTGCCGACATGGCGCTCTATGATCTGGCGTTCCCCAAGCAGATCCGCCGCTCCAAGGTGCGCGAGGTGGTCGCCGAGGCCGACGCGGTGCTGTGCGACGCCAATCTGCCGTCATCGGCGCTGGAGCGGCTGGTGGGCCTAGCCGCCGGCAAGCCGGTCTATGCCATCGCCATTTCGCCGGCCAAGGTGGTGCGGCTGATCCCGGTGCTGAAGGAGCTCGCGCAGGTCTTCATGAACCGGCGCGAGGCCATGGTGCTGGCCGGTGTCGGCGCGAATGCCACCGAGCGAGAGACCGTCGACGGTTTGCGCTGCAGCGGCCTCAGGAGTGGCGTGGTGACGGCGGGCGATGGCCCGGTGCTGGGTTTCGACGAAGCCGGCGCCTTTTCGATCCTGCCGCCGGCGCCCAGAAAGGTCGCCGACGTCACCGGCGCCGGCGACGCGCTGGCCGGTGCTTCCATCGCTGCCCTGCTGCGCGGCCTGGCATTGCGCCAGGCCCTGCGCGAAGGCGTGGCCGCGGCAACGCTCGCCATCGAAAGCGCTGACGCCGTTCCGGCCTTCACCGCCGCCACCTTCAACGAGGCGCTGGCCCTTGTGCCCGACGCGCAGGAAATGGCATGAAGGCGGCGAATTGCCATTGCCGGAGCGCGCCGTCCACGGGGACGCGCAGCACTTCGGACCGGAGACCGTCATGACCCCGCAAAGCGCCCGCCCCTTCATCGACATCCACCCGCCGGTGGCCGAGGCGCTCGCCGCCGGGCGCCCCGTGGTGGCGCTGGAAAGCACCATCATCACCCATGGCATGCCCTACCCCGACAATGGCGCCATGGCCGCCAATGTCGAAAAGATCATTTTGGACAATGGTGCGGTGCCGGCGACGATCGCCGTGGTCGCCGGCCGCATCAAGATCGGGCTGTCGGACGGCGAGCGCGAATCGCTGGCCATGACCGGCGACGCCATGAAGCTCTCGCGCGCCGATCTCGGCTTTGCGGTTGCTGAGGGACGCACCGGCGGCACCACCGTCGCCGCCACCATGATCGCGGCCAATATGGTCGGCATCAAAGTGTTCGCCACCGGCGGCATTGGCGGCGTCCACAAGGGCGCGGAAAAGAGCTTCGACATCTCGGCCGACCTCGACGAACTGGCGCGCACGCCGGTCATCGTCGTCTCGGCCGGCGCCAAGGCCATCCTCGACATCGAAAAGACGCTCGAAGTGCTGGAGACGCGCGGCGTGCCGGTGATCGGCCATGGCTGCGAAACCATGCCCGCCTTCTGGTCGCGCCAGTCGCGCTTCCGCGCGCCGCTGACCCTGCACAGGCCGGAAGAGATTGCGCATTTCTACAAGACCCGGGCTGCGCTGGGGCTCGGCGGCGGCATGCTGATCGCCAATCCGGTGCCGCCGGATGACGAAATCCCGGCCGACGAGATGGCCGGCTACATCGAGGCCGCGCAGAAGGCGGCGGAGGCGCAGAACGTGACCGGAAAGGCGGTGACGCCGTTCCTGCTGGGAAAAATCCTTGAGCTGACCGGCGGCCGGAGCTTGAAGACGAATATTGCGCTGGTGGAGAACAACGCACGGCTGGCGGCGAGGATTGCGAAGGCGCTGTAGGATAAGCGTCCGCAATGCATCGCTAAGCGCAACTGTCGCGTTCCGTCACACCCCCCTCTGTCCTGCCGGACATCTCCCCCTCAAGGGGCCTGTTGCGTAATTGGCTGGTTGTGATTCTCTGAAGGCGAAAGCCGGGAGAGTCGCAATGGCGGTTAAGCGGACGGGTCAGTTGAGCCTGGTGGAGGCATTTCTGGGCGACAAGCTTGCGGGCGGTTCTTCGCCGCTCGACCGTCTGTCAGGTCTGGTGAAGTGGTACCGGTTCGAGAAGCTGCTCAACCGGCTGCGGGATGGCGGGCCGGGTCGGGCAGCCTGGCCGCCACTGGTGCTGTTCAAGGCGCTTTTGTTGCAATCGCTCTATGGCTTGTCTGATCGCGAGTTGGAGGAAGCACTCGGCGACCGGCTGTCGTTCCGGCGCTTTGCCGGGCTTGGCCTAGACGACACGGTCCCCGATCACACGGTTCTGTCGCGCTTTCGCAATCTGCTTGTCGGCGAAGGGCTGATGGAGAGGCTGTTTGGCGAACTGGACCGGCAGCTGGAGAAGGCCGGTGTGATCCTGAAGCGTGGGACGATGCTGGACGCCACGCTGATCGATGCGGTCTCGGCACCGCCGACACCCGAGCGGCCGTCGAAGGACGCAGACGCCCGCCCCACCATGCGCAAGGGCAAGGATGGCTTTACCTTTGGCTACAAGGCTCATGTCGGGGTGGATGAGGGTTCGGGCCTGATCCGCACGGTGATCACCACACCGGCCAACGTCAACGACACGGTGATGGCCGATGCCTTGATCTGCGGCGACGAGAAGACGGTGTGGGCGGATGCCGCCTATGACACCCATGCCCGCCGTGCCCGATTGAAGGCACAGGGCAAGAAGGTGCGCATTGCGCGCCGTCCCAACAAGCATCATGCGCTGCCGGCACGGCTCAAGCGCTACAATCGCCTGATCGCCAGACGGCGAGCGGCGGTGGAAACCACCTTCGCCACGCTCAAGAACCGCATGAAGCTGACCACGATCCGCTACATCGGACTGGCCAAGGCTACCGCTCAAGTGACGATGGCGGCCATCGCCTTCAACATGCGCCGATGGGCGGCCATCACGGGATAGGTGCGCCCTGCGTCGGCCTGAGGGCCTCCGCCACCATCAAACTCCACCCCAAAAGGCAAAGCCGAGCGAGACATCACGGTCAAACCGCTCCGCACGCCTTTCTCCCGTAACTGTGCAACAGGGCCTCAAGGGGGGAGATCGGATGTCACATCGGCCTTCGCCAACGGTAGACGTTGAAAGAATCTCGGCGCCGATGAAGCTGCTAATCTCCCCCCTTGAGGGGGAGATGGCCGGCAGGCCAGAGGGGGGGTGCTGTCCCGCCAGCGTCCCGAAGATCGTCTACTTCCCCGCCCTTCGTCCCGCCTCATAAGCCCGCTGCGCCCACACCCGCATCTCGTCGGGATCATCAAACGCGCTGTCCGGAATGCTCCAGTAAGGCATGGCAACCAGTTTGCCGTGGCGCGAGCCGGTGTAGGTCCATTGCTTGCAGCCGGCGGCTTCGAAGTCGGGCGCGCTTTGTTCGTCGGCCTTGAGCAGCAATTCGCCGCGCAACACGATGGCGACGATGACGCCGTCGAAATAGATGCCCTTGCCGCCGAACAGTTTTCGGATCGAGACTGGGCCGAGGCCTTCGAACAGTTCGGCGATGCGTTCATTGTCCATGCCGCGATCATGTCATCGCGATCTTGCCTTGTCATTGCCGCAACCAAAACCATGCTGACAAGTTGAGAGCCATCCGTCGGAGTTTTGCCATGCCGCTTCTGCTCAAAGGGTCCTGCCGCTGCGATGCTGTCCATTTCGAGGTGGAAAGCCACACGCCGGTGCCGTTCATGCTGTGCTACTGCTCGATCTGCCGCAAGCAGCAGGGCGGCGGCGGTTTCGCCATCAATCTCGGCGCGAACTACGAGACGCTGAAGATCAGGGGCAAGCGCAGCCTCGGCGTCTTTCGTGCCGAGATCGAGGACGACGAGCATCCAAAGTGCGAAATTTCGTCGGGCGAGCGAAATTTCTGCAAGAAATGCGGATCGGCGCTGTGGCTCTACGATCCGACATGGCCGGATCTGGTGCATCCCTTTGCCTCGGCGATCGACAGCGAGCTGCCGAAGCCGCCGGAAAAGGTGCATTTGATGCTGAAATACAAGGCGAGCTGGGTCGAGCCGGAGATCGGCAGACAAGACAAGGTCTTCGACGTCTATCCCGAGGAATCGATCGCCGACTGGCACAAGCGGACAGGGATGTGGGTGAAGTAGGATTTCTTCTCCCCGTTCTACGGGGAGAAGATGCCGGCAGGCAGATGAGGGGCGGCGCTAGCTATGGAAGGCGTGATGCGACCTCGGATAAGCTGGCGCTGCCCCTCATCCGTCACTTCGTGACACCTTCTCCCCGTGAACGGGGCGAAGGAAGAGGTTTCAGGCCGATGCGCGTGCTTCGGCCAGCGCCTTCAGATCTGCCGGCTTCAGCTCGACGGATTCGCCGCAGCCGCAGGCCGAACTCTGGTTCGGGTTGTGGAAGGTGAAACCGGTGCGCAGCGTCGTCTGCTCGAAATCCATCTCGGTGCCGAACAGGAAAAGGGCTGCTTCAGGCGCGACATAGACATGGGCGCCATCACGCTCGATGTGGTCGTCCTTGGTGTTCGGCTCGGTCACCAGGTCGACCGTGTATTCCATGCCGGCGCAGCCGCCCTTCTTGATGCCAAGGCGAATGCCATGCGCATTGTCACGCGTGGCGACAATCTCGCGCACCCGGTCGGCTGCCTTTTCGGTCATCGTGATGACGGCAAAGCGTCCCATTCTTTTTCCTCTTCCATTCCATGCAGGTTCAAGGCCCGCCGAATGATTCCTCACCTAAAATGGTGAAGTTTTACCAATGGCGCAAGTACGCCAGCCTCCGCCAGCCTAGTACCAACCGACCGCGACCTGCGCCTCTTCCGACATGCGGTCGGGCGACCAGGGCGGGTCGAAGGTCATGTTGACCTCGACGCCGGAGACGCCTTCGACGGCGCCGACGGCGTTTTCGACCCAGCCCGGCATTTCGCCGGCCACCGGGCAGCCGGGCGCGGTGAGCGTCATGTCGATCTTGACCGAGCGGTCGTCCTCGATGTCGATCCTGTAGATCAGGCCGAGCTCGTAGATGTCGGCCGGGATTTCCGGGTCGTAGACCGTCTTCAGCGCCGAGACGATATCGTCGGTCAGCCGCGCCAGTTCATCGGCCGGAATGGTCGAAGCTGAAACCAGCGGATTGATGGCTGCTTCCGGCGCGGTCTCTGTGGTGTGGCTCGCATCATCCATGGTCGTCATCCAAAGAACTTGCGCGCTTTTTCAAGCGCTTCGGCCAAAGCGTCGACTTCGGCCCTTGTATTATACATGCCGAACGATGCCCTGCATGTGGAGGTTACGCCAAAGCGTTTCAACAGCGGCTGGGCGCAATGGGTGCCGGCACGGACCGCCACGCCTTGCCTGTCTATCACCATCGACACGTCATGGGCATGAATGCCCTGCAATTCGAACGAGATGATGGCGCCCTTGCCGGGAGCATCGCCGAAGATGCGCAGCGAATTGATGGCGCGCAGCCGCTCATGCGCATAGGTCTTGAGATCGGCCTCGTGGGCGGCAATGCGCTCGCGGCCGATTTTTTCCATGTACTCCAGTGCTGCACCGAGGCCAATCGCCTGCACGATCGGCGGCGTGCCGGCCTCGAAGCGATGCGGCGGCTCGTTGTAGGTGACGATGTCTTCCGTCACCTCCTCGATCATCTCGCCGCCGCCCATGAAGGGGCGCATGCCCTGCAGAATGTCCTTCTTGCCGTAGAGCACGCCGATGCCGGAGGGACCGTAGACCTTGTGGCCGGTGAAGACGAAGAAATCGCAGTCGAGATCCTGGACGTCGATCGGCATATGCACGGCGCTCTGGCTGCCGTCGACCAGCACCGGAATGCCGCGGGCATGCGCGATGCGCACGATCTCCTTGATCGGCGTCACCGTGCCCAGCGCATTCGACATCTGGGTGATCGCGACAAGCTTGGTGCGGTCGGTCAGGCGCTTTTCGAATTCCTCGATGTGGAAGACGCCGAGATCGTCGACCGGCACCCAGACCAGCTTGGCGCCCTGGCGTTCGCGGATGAAATGCCACGGCACGATGTTGGAGTGGTGTTCCATGATCGACAGCACGATCTCGTCGCCCTCACCGATGTTGGGCATGCCGTAGCCATAGGCGACGGTGTTGATGGCGGCTGTGGTGTTGGAGGTGAAAACGATGTTGTCGGTGCTCGGCGCGTTGAGGAAGCGGCGCACCGTCTCCCGCGCCTTCTCATAGGCATCGGTCGCGGCGTTGGACAGGAAATGCAGGCCACGGTGGACGTTGGCGTATTCCTGGGAATAGGCGTGCTGGATCGTGTCTAGCACCACCTGCGGCTTCTGCGCCGAGGCGCCATTGTCGAGATAGACCAGCGGTTTGGCATAGACTTCGCGCGACAGGATCGGGAAGTCGCGGCGGATCGCCTCGACGTCGTAAGGGGTGGTTTCGATTTTCTGGTCCATTACAAGCTCACTTGAGGCACCGCCTCACTTCGTCACGCACCCCTCATCCGTCTCGGCGCTGCGCGCCGATCCACCTTCTCCCACAAGGGGAGAAGGTCGTGCGCTATCCATGCGCCAAGAACCACTCGTCCAGCCGTGTTTCCAGGGCTTCGACAATTGTTTCGTCGTCCAATTCCTCGATCACCTCTGCAACAAAGGCTTTCACCAGCAGGCCGCGTGCGCTCTTCTCGTCGATGCCGCGTGCCATCAGATAGAACAGATGGTTGTGGTCGATCTCGGTGACGGTCGCGCCGTGGCCGCAGATGACGTCGTCGGCGAAGATTTCCAGCTCCGGCTTGGTCGAGAACTCGCCGTCATCCGACAGAAGCAGCGTGTTGCAGGCCATCTTGGCGTTGGTCTTCTGCGCATATTGATGGACGTTGATGCGGCCCTGGAAGACGCCGCGCGCCTTGCCGGTCACGACATTGCGGATCACTTCCGTCGAGGTCGTGTGCGGCACGGCATGGTCGAGCACCATGGTCACGTCGGTATGGGTATCCCCGGCGAGCAGGTTGATGCCGCGCAGCTTGAAGTCAGCGCCTTCGCCCGTCGTCCTGACCACGATTTCCTGACGCACCAGCTTGCCGCCGGCATTCATGAAGAACACGGTCAGCTTCGAATTCTTGCCGAGATGCGCCTTGAACTGCGCAAGATGCGTGGCCGTTTCCGGCTGTTCCTGGACGATCAGCCAGGTCACCTCGGCACCCTCGCCCAGCACCAACTGGCTGACCGAGCTGCCCAGTGCCGCGCCCTCGCCGGCCTGACGCTCGACGATAGCCGCTTTGGCGCCGGCGCCGACACGCACGGGAAAGCGCACATGCACCTGGCCGCCGGCCTGCAAATTCTGCAATTCGATCGGCTTTTCCAGCGCTACGCCATCGGCGATGTCGACGAAATAGCCGTCTGCGACAAAGGCGGTGTTCAGCGCACCGATGGCGTCATCGCTGCCATAGGGGTCGAGGCCCGGCGCGATCGAGCCGTCGGTCAGCTTTTCCGACAGGCGCTGGACGGTCACGCCTTCGATCGCGGGGAACTTTGCGTTCGAGACGCCGTTCAGGACGGCCAGGATAGCGGAGCCTTCGACGATGGGCGGCAACGCTTTGGTGGCGGCCGTGGAATCGAATGCTGGCACCGACGTCAGCAGGCGGCGCAGATCCGTATAGTGCCAGGATTCGATGCGCCGGGTCGGCAAGCCGTGCTTGATCGCCTCGATGGCGTCGTCGCGCTTCAGCGTCACCGCGCCGTCGCCGGGCAGCAGCGACAGCCGCTCGCCGAAAGCGTCGATCAGTGCCGTCTCGGCCTGGGTACGCTGGGGTGTCGAGTGCATGTTCATCAGCTTCGCCTCTGGCATCTCACGCGGCTTCGCCGATCACGCCGGCATAGCCATTGGCTTCGAGATCGAGCGCCAGCGACTTGTCGCCGGACTTGATCACCTGACCTTTGTAGAGGACGTGCACGCTATCCGGCACGATGTGCTCGAGCAGGCGCTGGTAGTGGGTGATGACGATGATGGCGCGGTCCGGCGAACGCAGCGCGTTGACGCCGTCCGAGACGATCTTCAGCGCATCAATGTCGAGGCCGGAATCGGTCTCGTCGAGCACGCAGAGTCTCGGCTCCAGGAGCTTCATCTGCAGGATTTCGGCGCGCTTCTTCTCGCCGCCGGAGAAGCCGACATTGAGCGGCCGCTTCAGCATCGCCATGTCCATGTTAAGCGAGGCCGCGGCGTCCTTCACCCGCTTCAAAAATTCCGGGATTTTCAGCGGTTCCTCGCCGCGCGCCTTACGCTGCTCGTTCATCGCGACTTTCAGGAATTCCATAGTCGCCACTCCCGGTATCTCCATCGGATACTGGAAGGCGAGGAAGATGCCTGCGGTAGCGCGCTCGGCCGGATCCATTTCGAGGATCGATTGGCCGTTATAGAGGATGTCGCCTTCGGTGACTTCATAGTCCTCGCGGCCGGCAAGGATATAGGACAGCGTCGATTTGCCCGAGCCGTTCGGGCCCATAATGGCGGCAACCTCGCCGGCTTTCACCGTCAGGCTCAGGCCGCGGATGATCTCGGTACCGTCATCGACGATGCGGGCATGCAGGTTCTTGATCTCAAGCATTCTTTTCTTTCCTGAATATCTCTCCGGTCAGCCGACCGAGCCCTCGAGGCTGATGCCGATCAGCTTCTGCGCTTCGACCGCGAACTCCATCGGCAGCTGCTGAATGACATCCTTGACGAAGCCGTTGACGATCAGCGCGATCGCTTCCTCTTCAGGAATGCCGCGCTGCATGACGTAAAACTTCTGGTCTTCGGATATCTTCGACGTCGTCGCCTCATGCTCGAACTGCGCCGTCGAGTTCTTGGCTTCCATGTAAGGCACGGTGTGCGCGCCGCACTGGTTGCCGATCAGGAGACTATCGCAATTGGTGAAGTTGCGGGCGTTGGTCGCCTTGCGATGCGCCGAAACCTGGCCGCGATAGGTGTTCTGCGAGAAACCGGCGGCGATGCCCTTGGAGATGATGCGGCTCGACGTGTTCTTGCCGAGATGGATCATCTTGGTGCCGCTATCGACCTGCTGGTAGCCGTTCGACACGGCGATCGAATAGAACTCGCCCGAGGAATCGTCGCCGCGCAGGATGCAGCTTGGATATTTCCAGGTGATCGCCGAGCCGGTCTCGACCTGCGTCCACGAGATCTTCGAACGGTCGCCGCGGCAGTCGCCGCGCTTGGTGACGAAATTGTAGATGCCGCCCTTGCCCTCGGCGTCGCCGGGGTACCAGTTCTGCACCGTCGAATATTTGATCTCGGCATCGTCGAGCGCCACCAGTTCGACGACGGCGGCATGCAACTGGTTCTCGTCGCGCTGCGGTGCCGTGCAGCCTTCGAGATAGGAGACGTAAGCCCCCTCCTCGGCGATGATCAGCGTGCGCTCGAACTGGCCGGTGTTCTTCTCGTTCATGCGGAAATAGGTCGACAGCTCCATCGGGCAGCGCACGCCCTTGGGCACGAAGACGAAGGAACCGTCGGTGAACACAGCCGAATTCAGCGTGGCGTAGAAATTGTCGGAGGTCGGCACGACCGAGCCCAGATACTTCTGTACCAGTTCCGGATGCTCGCGGATGGCTTCCGAGATCGAGCAGAAGATGACGCCGGCCTGCGCCAGTTCCTTCTTGAATGTGGTGACGACGGAGACGGAATCGAACACCGCGTCAACGGCGACACGGCCCGATTTGTAGACGTTGTCGCTGGGCTCCTCGAGTTCGGACGCGTCGGTCTTCTGCACGCCGGCCAGGATTTCCTGCTCCCGCAGCGGAATGCCGAGCTTTTCGTAGACCTTCAGCAGTTCGGGATCGACGTCGCTGAGCGACGTCGGGCCGGGCGTGCTCTTGGGCGCCGCGTAGTAATAGAGGTCCTGGAAGTCGATCTTCGGATAGTGGACGCGCGCCCAGGTCGGCTCTTCCAGCGTCAGCCAGCGCCGATAGGCTTCCAGACGCCATTCGAGCATCCAGGACGGTTCATCCTTCTTGGCCGAGATGAAGCGAATAATATCTTCGCTCAGGCCCTTGGGGGCCTTGTCCATCGCGATCTCTGTCTGGAATCCGTATTTATATTGGTCGACGTCGATCTTTCGGACCCGATCGATCGTGTCCTGCACAGCAGGCATAAGCGTTCTCCATCCACGCCGGGGTCAAGGCCCGACAGTTTTCAAACTATGGCATCGCCAACGGCTGCCCCTGGAGGCACCGGAAGCGGCGTAAGTTCCATATAGTGCGTTTCGACCCGGAATTCACCCGGCCACTTCTCAACGCACGGCTCTACCAGGCCGCGAGGCCTGAATTTCTTTTCGCCGCCTCAGGCAGCTTGTTCCCTGCCCGCCCGGCGCTGGGCTATTCCCGCCAGCGCAGCCCGGAACAGTTCGATATCGCCGGCACTCGTTGCGTGGCCGATGGACACGCGCAAAGCACCGAGGCTGTCACCGTAACCCATGGCCTTCAGCACATGGCTCGGCCCGACCTTGCCCGACGAACAGGCCGATCCCGCCGACAGCGCAACGCCGGCCAGATCGAAAGCGATCTGCGCCGTCTCGGCCTTGATGCCGGGAATAGCGAAGAATGTCGTGTTGGCAAGCCTTGGCGCACCGGTTCCGAAGATTTCTGTGTCCGGCACCAGTGTTTTGATGATGGTTTCGATCTCGTCGCGGCGAACCCGCACCCCGTCCATGGTCTGCAATCCGGCCAGAGCCTGCCGTGCAGCGGCGCCAAAGCCGGCGATGGCCGCCAGGTTTTCGGTGCCACCGCGATGGCCCTTTTCCTGGCCGCCGCCATTGATCAGCGCCTTCGGCATCATCAGGTCAGCCGCGGCAACCATGGCGCCAACCCCCTTGGGGCCGCCGATCTTGTGCGAAGACAGAATCAAGTAATCTGCATAACCAGCTGACATATCGATGGAAACACGGCCTGCAGCCTGCACCGCATCGACCACCAGAATTCCGCCCGCTGCCTTGACGATTGCAGCGATGGCCTCGATCGGCTGGATAACGCCGGTCTCATTGTTGGCGGCATGGAGGGCAACCAGCGGCAGGCCGTCGGCCTTGTCATGCGTGGCCAGAGCGGCTGTCAGTTGAGCGAGATTGGCGATGCCGTTGGCATCGACACCGATCCGCGTCACCTGCGTCGCCGGGAAACGGCCGCCATTGAGCAGGCAAGGGTGATCGGCTTCGCAGACATAGAGCCGGCTCATGCGCACAGTGCCGCGGCCCATCTGCCAATCCGGCGTCAAAAGCGTCGAGGCAGCCTCGGTCGCGCCGGACGTGAACACGACATGTTCGGGTTTCGCATTGACCAGCACGGCCACGTCGCGCCTGGCATTCTCGATCAGCCGGCGCGCCGCGCGGCCCTCGGCATGCACCGACGACGGATTGGCGACGAGATCGAGCGCCGCAATCATCGCCTCACGCGCCTCGGTGATGAGCGGCGCGCTGGCATTGTAGTCGAGATAGGCGCGTGCTGCGGCCATTTTCGCTCAATCGATCCCGTCAAAACCCATTCCGCAGGGATAGCGCGTTATTTCCTTGAAATTGCAAGGCAAGACGTCCTATTTACGCGGCTTGCGGCGGGGATGGCCGGGCCGTTACGGCTGGCTATCCAGTTTTGAACAATTCTAAACTAGCTTCTAAGAAGACGCTCGCCCTGCGTCAAGGCCAGAGGAAAGAGTTGTTCCGGGCGCCGCGCATTCTTATGCCACGTGGAGTATTTTATGCCTGAGGTCATTTTCACCGGTCCGGCCGGCCGCCTGGAGGGCCGCTACCAGCCTTCCAAGGAAAAGAGCGCGCCGATCGCCATCGTGCTGCATCCGCACCCGCAGTTCGGCGGCACGATGAACAACAAGATCGTCTATGACCTCTTCTACATGTTCCAGAAGCGCGATTTCACCACGCTTCGCTTCAATTTCCGCGGCATCGGCCGCAGCCAGGGCGAATTCGACCACGGCACCGGCGAATTGTCGGATGCGGCCGCAGCGCTCGACTGGGTGCAATCGCTGCATCCGGATTCCAAGAGCTGCTGGGTCGCCGGCTATTCCTTCGGCTCGTGGATCGGGATGCAGCTTCTGATGCGCCGTCCCGAGATCGAAGGCTTCATCTCGATCGCGCCGCAGCCCAACACTTATGATTTCTCGTTCCTGGCGCCCTGCCCGTCATCGGGCCTGATCATCCATGGCGATGCCGACAAGGTGGCGCCGCCCAAGGATGTGCAGGGCCTGGTCGACAAGCTGCACACGCAAAAGGGCATCACCATCACGCAGAAGACCTTGCCCGGCGCCAACCATTTCTTCGCCAACGATTCCGAGCTGCTGCTCGAGGAGTGCGCCGACTATCTCGACCGGCGCCTGGCCGGCGAATTGTCGGATCCGCGGCCGAAGCGGCTGCGCTAAGGTCCCCGGATCCGGCATCGTTCACATTCGTGTCCGTGACGGGCACGGATGCCGTTTTACGCTGATCCATATGGTCTGGCACGCCTGACATGTAGCACGGCCTGCCTGAACGGTGCAGAATGCCAGGTTGTGGAAACCGAAGAGGGCGTGACCGATCATGTACCAACCTCCTCATTTCGTAGAGACGCGCCAAGACGTCCTGCACGGGCTCATCCGTTCGCACCCGCTTGGCCTGCTGATTTCAAATGGACAGGACGGCCCCATCGCCAACGCCATCCCGTTCCTGCTTGATACCGAGGCCGGGCCGAACGGCAAGCTGCGCGCGCACCTTGCCAAGGCCAACCCGCAATGGCGCCTGCTGGCCGACAATCCGGCATCGCCCGTGCTGGTGGTGTTCCAGGGCGCCGACGCCTATGTGACGCCGTCCTGGTATGAGACCAAGCGCGAGACCGGCAAGGTCGTGCCGACCTGGAACTATGCCATCGTCCAGGTGCGCGGGATGGTCAGAGTGATCGACGATGCGCAGTGGATCGCGCAGCAGATTTCCGATCTGACGCTGTCGCAGGAAGGCGCGCGTGAGACACCCTGGGCGGTGACCGATGCGCCGCCAAGCTACATCCAGTCGCAGATCAAGGGCATTATCGGGATGGAGATCGAGATCGCCGAGATCAGCGGCAAGTGGAAGGTCAGCCAGAACCGCCCTGTCGCCGATCGCGTCGGTGTCGCCGAAGGGCTGGAGAAGGAAGCCGCCGGCGCGCCCGACATGGCCCGGCTGGTGCGGAGCTGGGGCGGCATCGACAGCCAATAGCCGCAGCGGCTATATATCGCTGGATGCAAGGGCGCAGGCAATTCAGGGGTTTGCCCGGGTTGCCCCAATGCCGAGATTCGTTTGCCGCGATGCACCGTTGCGGTCTGGTTTGCGAGCCCGCCGGAACAGCCGGAACGTCGTTTTAGGGACCGGCAATCCGTTTGTCGTGTGGCGGAAGATAAACCCCAGCCGTGTAAAGACCAGCGCGCTAGCGATGGCAACGGCACAACCGAGACCGAAGCCGGCGACGGTGTCGCTCGGATAGTGTGCGCCGACAAAAATCCGGGTCGACGCGATGGCCAGGGTCACGGCCAGCAGCATCCATTTGCGCTGTGGTAACATCAGCAACGCCAGTCCGAAAATAACGCCCATCGTCGTGGCATGGCCCGACGGGAAACTGGCAAAGCTCGCCTCCATGGCCAAAGGATGCAGCGACAGATCGCCGAGCTTGCTGAAATTCATCGGCCTGGCGCGTCCGATGCCATATTTCAGCACATTGACGACCAGAGCGGACGCCGCGATCGAACCCACCACTATGAAAGCAAAAGAGGTCCAGTTGTAGAGGGTCATCCGCGCGCGCCTGGAAAGACTGCGCCAATCCGTCAGATTCGCGGCAAGCAGCACCAGTGCCGACGGGATGAGATACCAGCCGCCCAGGCCGAAGACGGTGAAAAATTCTGTGAAGCGTTTGAAGCCGGGCGACCACTGCCTCACCATCGCCCCTGCTGCGTCGTCAAAACGGATCGAGACCGCGATCGTCAGCAAAAGCCAGGCCACAGCCCAGACCGACCACAGGATTTTCGGGTAGCGGGCCGGGCGCGTCGCCAGGCGCAGCCGCACGATGCGCATCGTGTCGAGGAGATTGTCGCGCGACCGACGAAACACCATAGATGGCGCCACGGGGGTTTTCACTTGGCCACCCGGTAGAGGCCAAGCGACAGCCTGTCGCCCGAGGAATAATTGAGGCCGTCGATCTCGGCCAGGCGGTTGGCCGTCTTGCCTTGCGCGGCCAGCATGTCGCTCAGCTTCTTCTCGTCGGCGACAGGCGCCAGCCCGAGCGCGCAAGCCGGATCGCCGAGCAGGTGTCCGGCGACGCCGTCGACATCGGTCAGGATCGTCTTGGTTCCGACCAGGAAGACAAGGCTCGGTTCGTGATATGGTGCCGAGGCAAGCACGGTCGTGTCGCAGGGACGGTTCGCGTCGACCGCGGCCTTGATCGCCGGGCTCAGCCAGATCGGCTTCAGCGACGGGGCAATCATCCCGAACAGCAAGCCAAGGGTGACGCCGGCGCCGGCCGCGATCGCGCCGATGCGGGGGAGGGGCACCTGCAAACGGCGGGGGAAGGCGAGATAGCCGGTGACGAGCGCGGCAAGCGCGGCCGGAATGCTCCACCACGAGAAGGCCTTGGCGAGATAGATCGGCGCGCCAACCGAGACAACGGCCAGGCCGATGCTGACCAGGCCAAGACCGAAGGCGGTCGACCACCAAAGCCATGACTGCCAGCGCTTGAGCGGCGCATTGGCGTCCTCCGGCTGCAGGGTCAGAAGCCAGCCGACCAGCAGCGCCATGCCGGGATAGGCCGGCATCACATAATGCGGCAGCTTGGTCGGGATCAGCTCGAACACCAGCCAGAACGGGATGTACCAGGCAAGGCAAAAGCGCAGGCGCGGATCGTCGCGCAGGCGGTTGAGCGCCTGCAGCCCGGCGCCGACGGCGATCAGCCCGAACGGCCACATGAACAGCGAATAGGTCAGCACATAGAAGCCGGGCGGAATGCCGTGCGATTCCTCGCCTGAGGCAACCTTGCCCAGCATGTCCTTGCCGACCGCTTGCTGCAGGAAGGCGCCATGGCTCTTCCAGGTGATCAGCGCGAGCCAGGGCAGTGCGATTAACAGCACGGTCAAAAGGCCGCGGCCGACTTTCAGGTTTTTCAACCAGCGCCCATCGCGCTCGAAAGCGAACAGCGCGGCAACTGTCAGCGCCGACAACAGAGGCGCAATCGGTCCCTTGATCAGGATCGCAATGCCTTGCGCCACCCAGAATATCCACCAGAGATGGGCGGCCACCGGTTCGTTGCGGCGCGAGGCGGTGTAGATCCGCGCCAGGGCGCCTTGCGCCGCAACGCAGCAGGCCAGAAGCATGGCGTCCGTCTTGGCGTCGCGGCCTTCGAAGGCGGTGGCGAAGATCGCTGCCATGATCAGTCCGGCCGCGAGGCCGGCGTTGGCGCCGAAAAGACTGGCGCCTGTCCAGGCGATCGCCACGACGGCAATGGCGATGCCCAGCGCCGAGACCAGGCGATAGACCCAGATCGGCGCTGCAGCCCCCTCGCCGCTCAGCGCCACGGACGCCGATTGGAGCCAGTAGATGCCGACCGGCTTCTGATAGCGCGACATGTCCTGGAAGCGGATGTCGACATAATCGCCGGTTTCGACCATCTGCTTGGTGGCCTGGACGAAACGCGATTCATCGCGGTCGATCGGCGGCAGCGAAGCCAGCCCACTGGCCGTCAGCAGCAGGCTGAACAGGAAAAGCAGGACGTAGTTCCTGTTCATTGCAACCACCGGATCCTGCCTTGACCAGACTTTCTTCAGTCGACCCCAGACTTTCTTCAATCGACCTTTGTCATCGCCGCCGCCTTGCGCTCATTGGCGATGAGCCAGAGATTTCTGACATAGATGAACATGCCCATCGCCTGGCCGGCGATGAACACCGGGTCCTGGCGCACAATGGCATAGATCAGCAGCAGGCCGCCGCCGAACAGCGAAAAGAACCAGAAAGCGACCGGCACGACGCTGCGCTTGGCCTTTTCCGAAGCGAGCCACTGCACGACGAAACGCATGGTGAAGAAGAACTGGGCGACGAAGCCGAGCAGGATCCAGGCGTCGAACTGCTTGATGAAAACCTGATGCAGCCAGGTCGCCAGTTCCTGAAACACGTTAGCCATGCGTGATTTCCTCTACCTTTGGCATCCTGCGGCGCCGGCGCCGAAGCCACCAGACGCCGGCGAGATCGAGCACGCCCTGCAGGCCGCGGTCGAAGATGCCGTAATTCGAGTTGCCGTGGCGCCGCGAGCGGTCGACGACGTCGCAGTGCACGACGCGGTAGCCTTCCTGGATGACCAGCGCCGGAACAAAACGATGCGTGCCGTCGAAGAATGGCAGTTTGCGCAGGATATCGGTGTGGATCGCCTTCAGGCCGCAGCCGGTGTCGCGGGTGTCGTCATGCAGGATCGCGCCACGCAGCCAGTTGGCGAAACGCGACGCCAATTGCTTGATCTTGCTGTCGCGGCGCTTCAGCCGCTGCCCTTGCGCGGCGCCGAAATCCGGCCCGGCTTGGCGCAGCGCGTCGACCAGCACGGGGATATATTGGGGGTTGTTCTGGCCGTCGCCATCGATGGTGGCGACGATGGCGCCGCGCGCCGCCCAGGCGCCGGAGCGCACCGAAAGCGACTGGCCGGCGGATTTTTCGTGGCGCAGTTGACGAAGCGGAAACGGGCGTTTGGCCGCCTCGGCGGCAAGCACGGAAGCCGTATCGTCGGTCGAACCGTCATTGACGACGATGATTTCGAAGTCGCGCCCGGTCATCGCGGCCTCGATCTCATCGATCAGAAGCGGCAGGTTCGCCGCCTCGTTGCGGCAGGGAATGACGATGGATATCAATGCGTCCGGCATATGTCGCGTCGGGCTCTGTCACAGGATATGGCATTTTGGCGGATGCCGTGCGGTGCCGTTCCAGCGGATCGAAGGTTGCATGAACCCGTTGGCGCGGCGCCTCATTACGCCAGCCGGCACGATGAAGCAAGCGCGCGGCAGCGCAGCATATGCCGTCTCTGCGGACGCAAACCGGAAACCACTTTTGCTTCGGCCGCTTGGATGCTAAACGCCCGCGTTCGTATCACGCCGGGCAGTTGGGGTCCGGCGCTTTCAGGAAGAAACAATGTCTGCCTTCAAATCCGATTTCCTGCGCGTCATGAGCGAGCGCGGTTTCATCCATCAGATCTCGGATGAGACCGGGCTGGATCAACTTTTCGCGAAGGAAACGGTGACCGCCTATATCGGCTTCGACGCAACCGCCAAAAGCCTGCATGCCGGGTCGCTGATCCAGATCATGATGTTGCACTGGCTGCAGCAGACCGGCCACCGGCCGATCGCGCTGATGGGCGGCGGCACTTCGATGATCGGCGATCCGTCCTTCAAGGACGAGGCGCGCAAGCTGCTGACGCCAGCGGATATCGAGGACAATCTGGCCGGCATCCGCCGCAACTTTGCGCCTTACCTCACATTCGGCAGCGGACCCAACGACGCCATCATGGTCAACAACGCCGACTGGCTGATGGAGATCAACTACGTCAACTTCCTGCGCAATGTCGGCCGGCATTTTTCCGTCAACCGCATGCTCGCCTTCGATTCGGTCAAGCTCAGGCTCGACCGCGAGCAGTCGCTGTCGTTCCTCGAATTCAACTACATGATCCTGCAGGCCTACGACTTCGTCGAGCTCTACAAGCGTCAGGGCTGCCGGCTGCAGATGGGCGGCTCCGACCAGTGGGGCAACATCGTCAACGGCATCGATCTTGGCCATCGCATGGAAAATGCGCAGCTTTACGCGCTGACCACGCCGCTGCTCACCACCTCGTCCGGCGCCAAGATGGGCAAATCGGCGTCAGGCGCGGTCTGGCTCGATGCCGAGATGCTGAGCCCCTACGAATTCTGGCAATACTGGCGCAACACCGAGGACGCCGATGTCGGCCGCTTCCTCAAGCTGTACACGACGCTGGCCCTAGATGAGGTCGCGCGCCTGGCAGCGCTGGGTGGTTCCGAGATCAACGAGGCGAAGAAAGTGCTCGCCACCGAGATCACCGCCATGCTGCACGGCCGTGAGGCGGCGGAAAAGGTCAGCGAGACGGCCCGCAAGACTTTTGAGGAAGGCGTGACTGCCGAAACGCTGCCGACCGTCGAGGTCGACGGCGCAGCGCTCGAAGCCGGCATCGGCATCCTGTCGCTGTTGGTCACCGCGGGCCTCGCCGGGTCCAACGGCGAGGCCCGGCGTCACATTCACGGCGGCGCCGTGCGCCTCAACGACCAGCCAATATCGGATGACCGCAGGATGGTGACACCTCGGGATCTCAGTCCGGAAAACGTCGCAAAGCTTTCATTGGGCAAGAAAAAACACGTTCTGGTGCGGCCGGTGTGACCGGACGGCATCAGGAGGAAACACAAGCGCGGCCGTAACGACATTCGGCTGAAACACACCTCTTGCTACTTCCTGCCGCCGAGCGCGACCGGAGCGCGGTACAGGAGGCGAATCCCATGGATCAATTGGCTGTTGTCGTTCGTCGCGCGACGGAGCGGGACCACCAGGCAATTCGCGCATTGGTGCGTTCTGAGCGTCTGAACCCAACGGGCATCAATTGGCCACGGCCGTGCCGAACGCCAACGCCTATTCACGATGGGGCTTCGAGCAAATCCAGGTACGGGCGGCCCCAGCGAAAGTACGGCGCAACCATCTGATGGGAAGCATGGCGCGCATCATCTCCTTCTTCAAGCGGCGACCGATGCAGCAACTGGTGATCCTGGAACGTCGCCCGATAGACGGACGGATGACTGCGCGAAAATCCGCACCAGGCCTTGGGCGTGAACGTGGTCAGGGCGAACGTGCACCCGCCTAGAATCGAATTCGGCCTTTCGGCGACTGTTCGTGCTAGCGGTATTCGAAGATCGACCGGAAAATGCCTGGCGCGATCACCGATAGCGGGTTTATGTCCAGCACCGGTTTGTTGGCGTTGCCCTTGAGCCGGTAGGTGACGCCGATCAGGCCGCGGTCGCGACCGTTGCCGAGCAGCGCGCCGACCAGCGGCAATTCACCGAAGATGCGGTTAAGGCCATAGGCCGGCATGAATGTGCCGGTCATGTCCATATTGTTGTTCTGGTCGTAGAGCGTGCCCTGGAAGGTGGTGCCGATGCGCGGGCCGCGCAGCACGCCATTGGCCAGCTTCAGATAGCCTGAACCCTTGTCGATCTCGGAATAGCCGCGCTCGAACTTTACCCGCGAAGTGTCGATCTTGCCTTTGACCGCTTCGTTCAGGCTGCGGCTGTCGCCCGCCGGCGTGGTCGATACGATCGAAGCGAGCTTCGGTTCATTGACGATGAAGAAATTGCTTGAGTCGACCTGGCCTCGCATCGGCCCGTCGGCCGCGCCGCTGAGCGCCAGCGTGATCGAGCCGCCTTCCATGTGCTCGTAGATGTTGAGGAAGCGCAATATGGCGCCGGCGTCGGCCGACTTCATGTTGAGCGCGCGCGCGCCATTGCCTGCGGTGTTGCTGATGGTGATGGCGGCGCCTGAACTTGCCGTGGCGCTGACCTTAAGCCCGTTCACCTTGGAGCCGGCGGCGCTGTAGTCGAGCTTCAGATTGGACAGGACCTCGTCGTGGAACCCGGTCAGCGAAGTGACATCGGCGCTGACCGAAACCGCATCCGTGCCGGTGGTCTTGGTGGCGGTATCGACGTCGGAGGTGAACTGCTTGATCAGCGAGCGGGCGTCGAGCGCATTGCCGCTGACGTCAACGGCAAAGCCCTTGCCCGACCGCTTCACCGTCACCGCGACGTCGTCACCCCTGTTCAAAGCGACTTTGCTGAAGCGGGCCGAAGACAGCGCGCCCTTGACCAGGACGACATCGCCGTTCACCGAAAAGCTCTTTCCATCAAGGTCGAAATCGGACAGCGTTGTCGTGTCGCTCGACTTCGCCATGGTGAAAGTGGCATTGGCGGGAATGCCCGGCCCCTTGCTCCAGCCTGCCCAGGGAATATCCAGCCTGGCGCTGGTCAGGTCGACCGCGACGTTCTGGCTGCCGTCGCCGCTCTTGTCGATCGCCACCTTGATGGTTCCCGAAATCAGCGGCGACAGGCCAGGCATGGTGGTGGCGCGTGTCTTGTCGTCGAGCACAAGCGCCACCTTGCGGCTGCGCGGCGGTCCGTCATCCCCGAGCGGCTCGATCAGATCGAGTTCAGCCGGAATGCCGTTCAGCTTCGCGTCGGCCGAGATCACCGCCTTGTCGGGCCCGACCTCGATCGAACCATCGGCCTCGGTTATCGTCTGGTCTTCGAACGGCTTGGCGAGCGACAGGTCCTTGTAGTCGAGCGTCACCAGCCAATCGAGCTTCGAGGTGTCGACACCGGACTGCAGCGGAATGTCGGCCTTGACGTGACCGGTCACCGTGCCGGACAGGTCGTCCGGCGCAATACCGACATGTCGCATTGCGTTGATCGGTTCGTAGGAAGCGAGTTCGGCGATGGCCGGCGCCTCTCCGGCGACGTCGATGTCGAGCGCGCCGATCACCGGCGGGTGGTTCGCCGCCTTCACCGACAGCGTGCCATTGCTTGCCGCCACGGCGCGGCCACTCGGCATATAGACGCTGCCCGAAGACAGGGCTATGTCGACATCGTTGCCGTGGAAGGAAACTACGCCAATGGCATCGCGGATCGGCGGGATGCGGCCGGCGGTGTCGAAGCGCGAGCCCTCGACCTGGAACCGGCCGAACACCTCGTCAGCCGAAAGCGGCACGCCGTTGCCGAGCCGCCCCGGCACGACCTGGAACTGCAGGCTGGCGTCGACGACACGGCCGCCAAACAGATTCTGCAGCACCCACAGCCGGGCATTCTTGGCGGAAAACCAGGGCCACAATTGCTTGACGTGCGAGACCGGCATGTCGTGGACGTTGAGCGACAGCGAAATGCCTGGCGGCCCGTTGTCGATGAAGGCAAGTGCGGCTGTGCCCAGCACCTCGCTGCCCGATCCCGACCTGATGCCGATCTGCTCGGCGACGAGCTTGCGGCTTTTGATCTGATAGACGCCGGCAATGCGGGCAAAGAAATTCAGCGCCGGCTCGGGCGATTCCGCCGGCGCCAGCGTCGAGCCATCGCTGGTCAGGTCGTAGCGATAGGAAGGCTCCTCACCGGCCGCGCCGGTCGCCGGCTTGGGCCCGATCGAACCGGCGAAATTGAAAGTCGAACGGCCGGTCTTCAAAACCAGCCTGCCGACATCGATCTTGTTGGATCCGGAGACAAGCGTGGCGTCGACATCGACATCGGCCGGCAACAGCCCGCGTGTGCCGAGGTCGAGCACCGAGCCGGTTAGCGACAGCGAGGCCGTCAGCCGGGAATCGCTTTCGCCCGAGCCTTCGGTCCCCGTCAGCTTCAAAGCGATCG
Organism: Mesorhizobium sp. P171375; assembly: GCF_057786075.1. Taxonomy (NCBI): domain Bacteria; kingdom Pseudomonadati; phylum Pseudomonadota; class Alphaproteobacteria; order Hyphomicrobiales; family Phyllobacteriaceae; genus Mesorhizobium; species Mesorhizobium sp. P171375. Next base: position 4,324,792 of record NZ_JBYNWF010000001.1, on the reverse strand, counting down.
CGCCGGTTTTCCCACCTGCCTCTGGCGTTGTCTGTGGAATGGCCGCCATGTCGATGGCAGCATTCAACGCAGTGACCCGCAGGGAGGTCGTATCGCGGGTGGCGGCAGCGGTGACCGTGAGCGCCCGGCCATCGATATCCGCCTCGGAAGAGAACTCCATGCTGCCCGGGCCCGACTGCAGCACGGTGGCATTGGCGATGTTGACCAGCTTGACCGAGCCGGCCTCGGGCAGTTCGAACTCGACATTCTTGAGATCGATCCGGCGCATCGAATCCTCGCGCACGGCATCGAGCGCATGGTTGACGTGACCGAAGACAGCGGCGGCCAGCTTTTCCGGATCGATGAGGCCGTCTTGATTGCGCAGCTCGGCTGTCCAGTCGCCGCCCGACGGCATTGCCGCGGTGACAATGTGGGCGTCGGAAATCCTGGCGCTGGTCAGCCGCACCTCGCCCGAGAGCAGCGGTATCAGCCGGATGCCGAAACGCACACGCCCGGCGTCGGCCATCGGCTTGCCGTCTGCGGTCTTGACGCTGACGTCCTTGACCTGCAGCGCAATGAAGCTCGATCCGTCCAGTGTCAGCCGGGCCGGGCCGACGGCTACATTGACGTCGAAACCGGCGAGTTTCTCGATCGCCGCTTCGGCTTCCGCCCGCAGCCGCTCGCTGCCGATTCCGGTGGCGCCGATGACATAGACGACGGCGGCGGCCAGCAGCACCAAGGCTGCGACGCCGGCAAACAGGCGGGCAAGGATGCGAAACCCACGGCCGATCCGCGCCTTGCCGAGCGGCGGCACGCTGCAGGCAGACGGGAAAGTCCCCAGGTCGGTGATCTCGTCACGCCTGAACCGGATTTTCTCGGGCTGCGGTTCTTCCTGATCCACGCAATTTTCCGTTGTACGAATTCGATCGTGGACGAATCCCCGCTCGACACTATAACGATGCAGCCTGGCGCGTAACCTCAAACAAGGGCATCGATATGGCTGATCTCGACATTGGCGACGCTGCTCCGCAATTCGACCTGCCGCGCGATGGCGGCGGCTCGCTCAGCCTTGCCGCGTTGCGGGGAAAACCCGTCGTACTTTACTTCTATCCGCAGGACGACACCACAAGTTGCACCAATGAGGCGATCAGCTTTTCCCAGCTGAAGCCGGAGTTCGAAAAGGCCGGCGCCGTCGTGATCGGCCTATCGCCTGACAGCGTAAAGAAGCACGACAAATTCAAAACCAAATACGATCTCACCGTCGACCTGGTTGCCGACGAGGAGCGCAAAGTGATCGAGGCCTACAATCTGTGGGTCGAAAAGACGATGTATGGCCGCAACTATATGGGCGTCGAACGAGCGACGTTCCTGATCGGCAAGGACGGCCGGATCGCCGGCATCTGGCGCAAGGTCCGAGTAAAAGGTCATGCCGAAGCGGTGCTGGAGGCGGTGCGCGCGCTCTGACACGCCGCCGATGTCACCACCCTGCCCGCAACCCGCCACTCGTTTTGCGCGCAATCCTTGCCGGCCGGCACCACAGCAAAGCTTTGTTAACCCTAATAATGTGTAATCAGGCTTCGTTGGTGTCGTAACGAAAGCTTGGTCCCGTGAACCCAACCGGTCAGTCAGCGGTCTTCGGCAGGCGCAAGGAGCCCCATACGGTCATCATTGCGCGGGGCAATGAAATCCGACATTTCACCATTCGGCCGTGGCTCGTCGCCTTTCTTGGCTCGGCACTGGCGGCAATCGCCATCGGCTATCTGCTGGCAACCTCCTATCTGGTGCTGCGCGACGATCTGATCGGCGCCACCACGGCGCGGCAGGCGCGCATGCAGCAGGCTTATGAGGATCGCATCTCGGCATTGCGCGCCCAGGTCGACCGCATCACCAGCCGCCAGCTTCTCGACCAGAAACTGATGGAAACCAAGGTCAGCGAACTGCTCGATCGGCAGAGCCAGCTCAGCCAACGCCATGGTCGCCTCGGGCCGATTCTCGAACGGGCGGAAAATGAAGTCGGAACGCCGCCCGTCGCGGATGCGGCCGCCAAGCCCGACGAGCATGCCGAACTGACCGGCGGCGAGCCCCTGGCCTATTCGGTCGCCAGCCTCGGCTCGGGCGATACCAGGCCGTTCTCTTTGTGGTCGACCCGCTCCGATCCGCTGCCCAGCGAAACGGCGGCGGACCGTGCCGACAAACTGTTCGTCTCGATCAACGAATCGCTCAAGGCCATCGAGAGCCAGCAGCTCACCCGTATCGCCACGCTTGCCGACAATGCCTACAAGAACGCGGATGCCATCACCCAGGCGCTCGAGGCGGCCGGCCTGCCGGTCGACAGCGATTTCGGCAAAAACGAAAGCGATGTCGGCGGACCGTTGATCCCGCTGGACTCCTCGATGATGTTCGACAGCAAGGTCAAGGAACTCGACGAGGCGCTGGATACGCTCGACCAGTTGAAGAAAGAGGCGCGGCGGCTGCCGCTCGCCAACCCCGCGCCCGGCCATTCCGTCACCAGCCCGTTCGGCGTGCGCACCGACCCCATCCTCGGCACCGCGGCCCTGCATTCGGGCATGGATTTCCGCGCACCGATCGGCATGGCGGCCAAGGTCACGGCGGCCGGCGTCGTCACCAAAGCAGGCTGGAACGGCGGCTATGGCCGCATGGTCGAGGTCGACCATGGCAATGGCTTTGCCACCCGCTATGGGCATTTGAGCGAAATCGATGTGGCCGTCGGTCAGAAGCTCGCCGCCGGCGACATTGTCGGCAAGACCGGCAGCAGCGGCCGCTCCACCGGCCCGCATCTGCACTACGAGGTCCGCCACAATGGCGAGGCCATCGACCCGCTCCGCTTCCTGACCGTGGGCAAGAAGGTCGAGCAATATCTTTAAGGGTCAATTCATTCGCGTCAGCGCGACTTGGCACTATACTTATGCGCCAGGCTAATCCTCGGTGCTTTCGTCATGGCGCCGGTATGCTGCCTCATAGTCACGGCCGCCGTAGAACACATTGACGATTTCCACGGTTTTTCCGACTCGATAGACGATTACGGCGCTGCGCTCAAAGGGCACCGTACGCAACCCCGGCTGAAGGTCGTCACGCGGCCGGCCGCCGTGCGGTACATCGCCAATCCTGCGGCACCGGCCGAGAATTCTGCCGATAAAGCCGGAGGCAACAGCATGGCTTTGGCTGGCAAGCGCTATGGAGCGATAGATTGCCTTTAGGTCGGCGAGTGCTTCGGGCCGCAACGTGACCTTAGCGCGTCGCATTAGGGGAGCCAGCGGCCTCGCTTTCCATGAAGCGGGCCATCTCGGCCTCGGCCTCCTCCAAAGTCAGGCTGGGGCGTGGATCATCGATAGAGCGACGGATTCGGGCGCGCATAGCCTCCAGGCGCTCGGCGTCCTCTATGCGTTGCCGCTGCCACACCCGCACGGCATCACGCATAGCCTCGCTGGTGGTGGCAAATTCGCCAGCCTCCACACTCTCTCGGATAGCCTGCATCTGCTCACGAGCCATAGTAACGCTGACTTTTTCGGCGTTGTTCATGATTAGGGGCTCCCTAAATTTCCACTCCACAAGGTAGGATAAATTCCGACCAGACGCCAGAAATTTGTGGCCTAGCGTATGCGCGCTATGGCCACCGCTACACGTTTATACGCCAGGGTGAGAACAAGGAGCGCATTGACTCAAAGTTGTAGGATGATATGTATCACCCCATATCCAGACAGGCACTTCATGACAATGCATGCCCTTTCGCCAGACCTTCTCGGTGCCCTGCGGGACGCTGTCGGGCCGAACGGCATGACCGTCGATGCCGCGGGCATGGCGAAATATCTCGGCGACTGGTCGGGCGATCATCATGGCGAAGCACTTGCCGTGCTGCGGCCGGCTTCGGTGGCCGAGGTCCAGGCGGTGGTGCGGCTCTGCGCCTCGCTCGGGCTCGGCATCATCCCACAAGGCGGCAATACCGGCCTGGTGGCGGGCGCGATCGATATCGAGACCGCCGGCTCGGTGGTCGTCAGCCTGGAGCGGCTGAACGCCATCCGCTGTGTCGATGCCGACAATTTCGTGCTGCAGGCCGATGCCGGCTGCATCCTGCAGACCGTGAAGGACGCTGCCGACGAACAGGACTGCCTGTTTCCGCTGGCGCTTGGCGCCCAGGGCAGTTGCCAGATCGGCGGCAATGCGGCCAGCAACGCTGGCGGCATCAACGTGCTGCGCTACGGCATGGCGCGCGATCTCATCCTCGGCCTTGAAGTGGTGCTGCCGGACGGCGAGTTGTGGAACGGCTCTTCCGGCCTGCGCAAGAACAACACCGGCTATGATCTGAAGCAGCTGTTCATCGGCTCGGAAGGGACGCTCGGCATCATCACCGGCGTCGAACTGAAACTGTTTCCAAAACCGGTCCGGACCGAGACCGCCTATCTCGGCCTTGCCTCGTTCGAAGCGGCAATCGCGCTGTTTCGGCAGGCCCGCCGCGCCTCGGCCGATCTGATGTCGGCGTTCGAGATCATCGGTTCGGAATGCATCGCGCTGGCGCGCCTGATCGACGTCAACATGGTGTCGCCGGTCGAAGCGCCCGTGCATGTGCTGATCGAACTGTCGGCCAGTGCGGCGATCGACCTGCGCACGCTGCTGGTCGATTTCCTGACTGAAGCCATGGATAGTGGCCAGGTCATCGATGCCGTGCTTGCTGAAAGCAGCGCCCAGGCAAAATCCTTCTGGGCAATCCGCGAAGGGCTGGTCGAGGGGCAGGCCAAGCGTGGCTATCATGTGCGCACCGATCTTTCGGTGCGGATCTCGGACATCCCTGCCCTCATCGACCAGGCCCGCCGCTTCGTTGCTGAGGACCATCGCGGCTGGGTACCGCTGGCCTATGGCCATGCCGGCGACGGCAACATCCATTTCAACGTGTTGCCGCCGGAAGGCCTCGACGAGCGCGAGGCCCGCGCCCGAGGCACTGACATCACCGCCGGGCTCTACCGGATCGCCAATTCGCTCGGCGGCTCGATCAGCGCCGAGCATGGCATCGGCCGCACCCGCCACCGCACCTTCATGGCAGGCCTTGCGCCTGCCCATCGCCGGCTCATCGGCACGTTGAAGAACGCCCTCGACCCCCAGGGCCTGATGAATCCCGGCTGCCTTCTGCCGGCAACGGAGACCGCTCCATGAAGCAAAGACTGGCTGCCATCGGCACCGTCGAGACGCTGCCGCATCGCGTCGCGACATTCCTCGGCCGCGAGATCGAATCGGGTGACCTCAGTCCGGGCACACGGCTGCCGACGGAACAGGAGCTTTCGGAGAAATTCGGCGTCAGCCGCAATGTCGTGCGCGAAGCGATCGCGCAGCTCAGGGCCGACGGCATGATCGAGGCGCGGCAAGGCATCGGCGCCTTCGTGTTGGCGCCGGAGCAGCGGGCGTCGATCCGCATCGACGGCGAGGCGCTCAAAGAAGGCCAGAACATGGAGCGGCTGTTCGAGCTGCGTTGCATCCTCGAAGCCGAATCCGCAGCGCTTGCCGCCGAACGGCGTGGCCAGGAGCATCTCGACGCCATCAAGGCGGCGCTCGACCGCATGAGCGGCGAGGAACGCTGGGAAGAAGGCAGCATCGACGCCGATCTTCTATTCCACCGTGAGATCGCGCGCGCCACCGGAAACAACTACATCCACACCTTCATTTCCTTCGTCTGCGAACAGATCCGCCGCTCGATCTACTACGCGCGGCAGACCAACCCGCTGCACGATCTGGTCGAGATCAATGTCGGCGAGCATGTGCGCATCTACGAGGCGCTGGTTGCCGGCGATCCCGCAGCGGCGGAAGCGGCCATGCGCGCCCACATCATCGGCGCGGCTGAGCGCGTCGGCGTCAAGTTGCCGGCCGCACGGCGCCTGCCCGCCAGCAAAGGAATTTAGCCATGCCGCTCGGAGGCGCTTACGCGATTTCGGATGTCTGCCTGCTGGTCGAGGACATCGGCCGGACCGTGGATTTCTATGTCGACAAACTCGGCTTCCGGCTGCGCCGCCGCGCCGAAGGCTTTGCCGATTTTCATGGCGAGGGCGTCACGCTCGCGGCGTGGGAGATCGACCACATCAGCCAGCATACCGGCGTGTCGAAGCTCAGATCGCCACGTCATGCGCACAAGGTTTGCGTGGCGGTCAAGCTCGATACGCCTGCCGATATCGACCGTTTGCACGGCGAGCTCAACGCTAGGGGCGTGCCGTTCCACGGCCCGCCGGAAAACTATGTCTGGAACGCGCGCTGCGCCTATTTCACCGACCCGGACGACACACTCTGGGAACTATACGCCTGGCTCGACGGCGGCCCCGGCGACTACCACGACGAACAGCCGTAGACGACAGCGCGCCGTGGGAGCGGTGCGCAATGAACAGAGCAACGCTTGCAACAGGAGCGAAAAATGAGTGGGAACAAGCGATACAACATGAACCGCCGCAGCTTCGTGACATCCGGCATCGCCGCCGTGGCAGCCGCATCGGCCGGGATGCAGCTGGTGCTGACGCCGGGCGCCAAGGCGGCCGGCAAGGTCGTCATCCAGTATGACTGGCTGGTGTCGAACGGACAGATCGGCGACATCGCCGCCGTCGCCAACGGCTATTTCAAAGACGCCGGCCTGGATGTTGAGTTCAGCCCCGGCGGACCGAACTCCGCGACCGTGCCGCCGGTCGTCTCGGGTTCGGCCCAGCTCGGCCAGTTCTCCGAAACGCCGCAACTCTTTGCCGCGCGCGCCAGCGGTGTGCCGGTCAAGATCATCGCCTGCGGCTTCCGCACCGGCCCCTATGCCTTCACTTCGAAGCCGGCCAAGCCGATCCGTGGCGTCGCCGACCTCAAGGGCAAGAAAATCGGCATCCAGCCGACGGCGCGTTTCGTCATCGACGAGATCCTGGCCAAGAACGGCATCAACCCCGCTGACGTCACGGTCGTCAATGTCGGCTTCGACAAGGCGCCGCTGGTGCGCGGCGATGTCGACGCCATCGGCGGCTGGATCACCAACACGCAGGCGCTGAGCGTCGTCGGCGACGACCGCATCGACCTTCTGGTTCGCGATCTTGGCTTGAGTTCCTACGCCGACGTCTATTTCGCCACCGACGCGGCGATCGAAAAGGATCCCGAGACGCTGGCCAAGTTCATCGGCGCCGTCGGCAAGGGCTGGGGCTGGGTGCATGCCAATCCGCAGGAAGCGGTGAAGAAAATGGTCGCCGCCTATCCGGAAATGGATCTCGGCTGGGAAGAAAAGACCGTCAATCTGGTGCTGAAGCTTTCTTTCGATGGCGCGACGGCCAAGGATGGCTGGGGAACTTTCGACCCGGCCTCGATCGAGGAGCAGCTGGCGCTGCTGGACAAGGTCGGCCAGTACCCCAACGGACGCCCGGCCGCAGCCGATGTCTACACCACAAAAATCCTCGAAATGTCGGTCGCAGAGCGGCCCAAGCTCGACGCGCCCGCCGCCTGATGGCAAACGCGATCGAGGCAGAGAAGCTGGATGTCGGCTATGGCGGCCGGCATTCGGCCGTCAAAGTGCTCTCCGGCCTCGACCTCACGGTTGCGGCCGGCTCATTCCTGTCGATCCTCGGACCATCGGGCTGCGGCAAGTCGACCTTGCTCAGGGTCGTTGCCGATTTGCTCGACCCACTTGGCGGCACGATCAGCGTGCTTGGCGACACGCCGCATGCGGTCCGCTCGCGCCGGGATGTCGGCTTCGTCTTCCAGGATTCGACACTGCTGCCCTGGCGCAGCGTGCGCGACAATGTGCGTTTGCCGCTGGGCGTCGGGCAAGGCAGCCTGACCCGCCAGATCGAAGATCGCTCAGAGGAGTTGCTGGAGCTGATGGGGCTTGGCGGTTTTGGCGAGCGCCTGCCGCACCAGCTTTCCGGCGGCCAGCGGCAGCGTGTCGCGATCGCCCGCGCCCTGCTCGGACAGCCGAAACTGCTGTTGATGGATGAGCCGTTCGGCGCGCTCGACGAAATCACCCGCGACCGCCTCAATGACGAGCTGCTGGCGCTGTGGCGGCGCAGCGGCACGACCATCCTGTTCGTCACCCATTCGATTGCCGAGGCCGCCTATCTCGGCGAGCGGGTGATCGTGCTGGCCGCCAATCCCGGACGTCTGGTCAAGGATCTCGACATGCGGCCGTTCAAGCAAGACGGCAACCGCTGCTCGCGCGAGGATCCGGCAATCGTCGCCGCCATGGCGGACCTGCGCAAAGCCCTGGAACTGGCCTCATGAGACAGGAGCCTTTGCCACCCGCGCTGGCGATTGCGCTGCCCGTCCTGGGCGCCGCCTCCATTCTGTTCACATGGCAGTTCCTGCTGCCCTGGCTCGGCGTTCCGGCCTATATCGTACCGACGCCGACAGCCATACTCGGCGTCTTCCAGAAGAGCTTTTCCCTGCTGCTCGGCAATCTCTGGCCGACGCTGATCGAGGCGCTGGCCGGATTTGCCATCGGCAATCTCGCCGGCGTGCTGCTGGCGGTGCTGTTCGTACACAACCGCGTGCTGCAGGCCGCCTATTTTCCGATCGTGCTGTTCTTCAACACCATTCCGATCCTGGCGCTGTCGCCGATCATCATGCTGATCTTCGGGCTGGGCATGACGCCGAAGATCGTCATTGCGGCGGTGATCTGCTTCTTCCCGACGCTGGTCAACATGATCCGCGGCCTAGATTCAGCAAGCAGCAGCGAGCACGAGCTGTTCCGCGTGCTGTCGGCGACACGCTGGGAAGTCTTCTGGAGCCTGCGCCTGCCGCGCGCGCTGCCGATGCTGTTCTCATCGCTCAGGATAGCCTCGGCCACCGCCGTGATCGGCGCCATTGTCGGCGAATGGATCGGCTCCGACAAAGGGCTCGGCGCACTGATCATCCAGGCATCCTTCAATTACCAGTCGGACCGCCTCTATGCGGCGATCGTGCTGTCCTCGGGCCTGTCGATCGTGCTGTTCTGCCTCGTGGTGCTGATCGAGCGCCGGGCGATCAAATACTGATCGCCCGTCAGGCGGGATCGCGGTGCCGCCCATCACAGCCGGCTGGTCAGGATTTGACATGGATGTCCCGCGGGAATTTCGTCAGCGTTTCGTTGCCGGTCTCGGTCACCAGAATGGTCTCGCTGACCTCGATGCCCCAGCCATCCATCCACATGCCGAGAATGGAATGCACGACATTGCCTGATAGCAGCACCGTCTTGTCGCCGGGCCGAAGGCTGATCGTGTGCTCGCCCCAATCCGGCGGATAGGCGACGCCGATAGAGTAGCCGATGCGCGATTCCTTCTTCAGCCCGTAGCGCTGGATGACCTTGCGCCATGCGGATTCGACCGCTTCGGCCGATGTGCCTGGCTTCACAGCATCGAGCACCGCATCCATACCTTCGATCACCGCCTTTGCGGTGTCGGCGACACGCGTCGGCGTCTTGCCGAGCTGCATCGTCCTGGCGAGCCCGGCGGCGTAACGGCGGCAGACGCCGGCGAGTTCCAGCGCGATCGTCTCGTTCTTCCCGAACCGCCTGTCGCTCCACATGATGTGCGGCGCCGAAGCATTTTCGCCGCCGAGGATCGTCGGCGGCAGTGCCGTGATGTCGCCGGCAAAGTCAGGACTGCCGGCAATCTGCGCTGCCTGGATGGCGGCGATCGCATCGCATTCGCGCACGCCTGGCACGATCACTTCGAAGGCTCGTGCGACCGCTGCTTCGGCCAGCGTCGACGCCTTGCGCAGATAAGCGATCTCGGGCGCCGATTTGACCGCACGGATCCAGTTCACCAGGAGATCGGCGTCCTGCCATTTCGCGTTTGGCAATCCGGCGACGAGCCGGGCATGGGCCTTCGGCGAGAAATAGTAAGCTTCGAGCTCGATGCCGATGTGTCTGCCACCCCAGCCCTTGGCGACAATCCAGGCAGCGATCCAGTCCATCGGATGACGATCGGCTCGCTGGACATGGTCTTCGGGAAAGCCAACCACATTCTCAGGCTTCATCCAGACCGTCAGCAGGCCGCCGGCCGCATCCATGGCGCGGCCGATCCAGACCGGCTCGGCCTCCTCATCGATCGGAACCAGAACCACTTGCGGCGTGTAGAACGACCAGCCGTCATAGGCGGTGATGTAATGCTGGTTGGCGACGTCGTTGACGATAAGCAGTTCGATCCTGCGCTTGGCCATCTCGGCGCGGATTTTTTTGAGCCGCTGCTGGTACTCGTCGCGCGCAAAAGGCAATTCAATCATCGGTTTTCCCTGCTGGGTCATCGGCCGGGCGAAGCCCTGCGCCCGCCTGACGTCATTCACCATTGCGGTGGTTTTAACCCGGCTGCAATCGGCCAGCGCAGCGCCTGGGACAGGTCCTGCACCGCGTCCGGAACCGTCACAAATTATTTTTGAATTCCATTTGACTGAATAAATTACCTGTGCAAGTCTTGACCTTCTTGAGGAGCGCGGGACATGGCACTGCGGGGGACCAACCAGGAGTTCGGACGGCCCTACAACCGGCGCATCGTGCTGGAGTCCATCCGTCTGCACGGCCCCATTGCCCGCGGCGACATTGCCAGCCGCGTCGGCCTCACCGTCCAGACCGTATCGACCATCGTTCGCGAGCTCGAAGAGCACGGCTATGTGCTGTCGCTGCGCGAAGAGCCGCGCGGGCGCGGACTGCCGCCGGCTACGCTCCGTATCAACCCCGAGGGCGGCTATGCCGTCGGCATCCACCTCACCCCGCTCGGCATCGACGCTGCGCTGATCAATCTCAGCGGCGATGTCATCGAAAGCACGCATCGCGAGGCGCCGCATGCAACGCCCGACCATGCCTTCGACCTGATCGGCGCCATGGTGCCCGAACTGACCGCATTGCGGCCCGGCGGCCGCGTGCTTGGCATCGGCATGGCGCTGCCCGGGCCTTTCGGCGTGGAATCGATGAGCTTCGTCGGCCCCACGACCATGGCCGGCTGGAAGGATGTCGCGCTGCCGGAGCGGCTGGCGGCATCGACCGGGCTGCCGGCCTTCTTCGAGACCGACATGGCGGCAGCTGCCATGGGCGAGCGCCTCTACGGCCTCGGCGCCGGCTATTCCGAATATTACTACCTCTATTTCGGCGTCGGCCTTGGCGGCGTCATCGTCCATGACGGCGCGGTGATGCGCGGCGCCTGGGGCAATGCGGGCGAAATCGGACACATCCCCGCCGTTCCCGGCGGCGAACTCTGCCCCTGCGGCAACCATGGCTGCCTCGAACGTTACCTCTCGCTCGAAGCGCTGCGCCGCCGCAACATCGGCGAAGCCGCCTGGGTGGCCGAAGTCGCGCCCATCTTCCGCAACGCCATCGCCACCATCGAAAACCTGTTCGACCCCGAGACAGTCATCCTCGGCGGGCTCGCCCACACCGACCTCTTGGAAAAACTGGTCGGTGCGGCAGCGCAGCTTCCCAACTCGGTCTCGGCGCGGCGCGACCGCAAGACGCCGCGCGTCATGGTCGCCACCGGCGGCCAGCATTCGGTGCTGCGGGGCGCTGCCGCATTGGCGGTCTCCGGTGTGTTGTCGCCGCGGTTTGGCCAGATGTTCATCGCCGAGCGCGAGCGCCGGTCAGACCTGTTGCACAGCAAGGGAGTTGCGGCATGACCGAACCGCTGCTGGTACTCGAAAACGTCACCAAGAATTACGGCGCCATCCAGGCGCTGAGAGGCATCAGCTTCTCGATCGGCAAGGGCGAGGTCGTGGCACTGCTCGGCGACAATGGTGCCGGCAAGTCGACGCTGGTCAAGATCATCGCCGGCGGCCTCGAGCCGAGCTCCGGCCGCATGCTGTTCGAGGGCAAGGAATTTCTGGCGAAAACGCCGGCCGAGGCCAAGGCTGCCGGCATCGAGACCGTCTACCAGGACCTTTCGCTCTGCACCAATGTCGATGTCGTCGCCAATTTCTTCATGGGCCGCGAGATCACGCGCAAGGTGCTCGGCATTCCGATCCTCGACGAGCGCGCCATGGAAGCCGTCGTCGGCAAGGCACTTGCCAGTGCGGGCACCCGCATTCCGTCGCTACGCACCAATGTCGAGCACCTCTCGGGCGGCCAGCGCCAGGCGATCGAGCTCAACCGCTTCGTGCATTGGGGCGGCAAGCTCGTGCTGCTAGACGAGCCGTTCGCGGCCCTCGGCGTAGAACAGACCAGGCGCGGCCTCGAGATGATCCGCCAGGTGGCCAAGCAGGGCATCGGCGTCGTCATCATCACCCATATCATGCAGCAGGCCTTCCAGGTCGCCGACCGGATCGTGGTGATCCGGCAAGGCGTCGTGGCCGGCGATGTCGCACGCAACAAAACAAGTCCCGATGCGGTGATCAACATGATCACCGGTGAGACGCTTGCCGGTGCCGGACCGGCAAGTTGAGGGACAAAGAGGGGTCCGGTATAAAAGAGGAGCGAACGACATGAAGCGAATATTGGTTCTTGTCTTCGGTATCCTGGTACTGGCTCTTGCCTCGCTCACGCCGGCAATGTCCCAGACCAAGGGCACCGTCTACTATATGGTTCCGACCCTGCTCGATGAATTCCAGACCGGCTCGGTGAGCGCCCTGGAGCTGTTCCTCAAGCAGGTCGGCTATGAGGTGAAAACACTCAACGCCGACAACAAGACCGACGCGCAGCAATCCCAGATGAACGACGTCATTGCGCTGAAGCCTGCGGCGATCATCCTGGCCGCCGTCGATTTCAATGCGCTGAAGCCGTCCATCGAAGCAGCCCGTGCCGCCGGCATCCCGGTGGTCGAGTTCGACCGCCAGATCACCTCGACCCCGTCCGACTTCACCTCGGTGGCTGGCACCGTGGAGATCGGCTACGTCGCAGCCGAGCAGGCTGAAAAGCTTCTGAAAGCCAAGAACGGTTCGGTGAAGGGCAAGGTGTTGCAGGTGCTCGGCGATCCCGGTGACCCCTACACGCTCGACATCCAGAAAGGCTTTGAGGAGAAGATGAAGGCGTTCCCGGACGTCAAGATCATCTCGCTGCCCGCTATGCAGTGGGAAGCCAGCAACGCCGGCACCATCGTTGCCGACCAGATGCTGGCCAACCCCGACATCGACCTGATCTTCAGCCATGCCGCGCATCTCTCGGTGGCTGCCGTCGCCTCGCTCGAGGCCGCCGGCAAGAAGCCGGGCGATGTCATGCTGATGAGCTCCAACGGCGCTCCGGTCGGCCTCGACCTGATCCGCAAGGGCTGGCTCAATGTCGAAGTCGAGCAACCGCTCTACGCGCAGGCTGCTGCCGTCGCCATGTTCATGGACAAGATCGCCGGCAAGCAGGAAATCAAGCCCGGCGAGTATGACGTGCTCGGCTTGAAGTCGACCGTGACCAAGGAAGCCTGGGGCCCGAACATCAAGATCCCGGGCGCCGCCATCACCAAGGAAAACGTCGACAATCCGGCCTTCTGGGGCAACCAGAAGCCGCCTACGGAAACCATCAAGCCGGTCGAATAGTCGCTTGCCAAGCGCTCCGGGCCGCTCAGGCCGCCCGGAGCCTGCCCTTTCACAACGCCGCGTCTGACAAGGACGCTGTGGCGAATTTGAAGCCGCGCCCTAGCCCGACAAAATCAATTTGATTTCCCAACTTGATTTTCTTGGGGGAGGCGCCAACCGGATCAGCCCATGAACCCGCGCAGCCGCAAAGCCCTGGAGTTCGTCCTCGACAACCTCGTCTGGTTCATGCTGGTCTTTGTGTTGATCGTCTTTTCCATCTTCGTCCCGAACTATTTCCAGCTCGGCATCTTCGCCAACATCATCGAGGCTTCGAGCGTGCTCGGCGTGATGTCGATCGGCCTGTCGCTTGTCATCATTGCGGGCCACATGGACCTGTCGGTGGAATCGGTGGCGGCGCTCAGCGCCATGACTGTCGGCATCCTGTTCTGCTCGTCGGGCATCGGCATGGGCATACAGCTCAGTCCGCAATGGCTGATGGTTCCGGTTTCGCTGCTCATTGCACTGGTCGTCGGCGGCATCATCGGCGCCTTCAACGGCTATCTCGTGGTCAAGGTGAAGATGAGCGCCTTCATCATCACGCTGGCATCCTACATTTGGGTGCGCGGCCTTGTGCTGGTCATCTCCGGCGGCCGCTCGGCACAGGATCTGGCGCCGGCCATACGCTGGTTCGCCATCCAGCGCCTCGCTGGCCTGCCGCTGACGGCCTGGATCGCCGTCGCCTGTTTCGTTCTCTTCTCACTGATCATGGCCAAGACGCCGTTCGGCCGCCACCTGATCATGATTGGCGGCAATGAGACCGCAACCTTCCGTGCCGGAATCCGCGTCAACCGCAATTTGGTCATCGCCTTCGTGCTTGCCGGCGCCATTGCCGGCCTCGCCGGCTGGCTGCTCGCCATCCGCACTTCCGGCGCCACCGCCAATCTCGGCACCGGGCTGTTGTTCAACGCCTTTGCCGCCGTCGTCATTGGCGGCGTCAGCCTGAAAGGCGGCGTCGGCACTCTGCCCGGTGTCTATGCCGGCGTGCTTTTGCTGTCCTCGATCAACACAGCGATCAACCTGATGGGCCTGCCGGCCAATTTTACCCAGGTGATCCACGGCTTGCTGGTGCTCGCCGCCGTGCTGCTCGACGCCTTCAAGCAAACCATTCGCCAAAGACTCGCATGAAAGGACGGCTCGCATGAGCGGACGGTTGCAAGACAAGGTCGCGCTGATCATCGGCAGCGCGCGCGGCATCGGCAAAGGCATTGCGCAGCGCTTTGCAGAGGAAGGCGCAAGGCTGATCCTGGCCGACAGCGAGGCCGAGGCAGGCCAGGCGACCGCCGACGAGCTCGGCGCTGCCTTCATTCGCACCGACATCTCGCTGATGGCCGATGCCGAAGCCGCGGTAGCGCTGGCGCTGAGCCATCACGATCGCCTCGACATCGTCGTGCAGAATGCCGGCATCTATCCCTGGCAGCTCATCGAAAACACCAGCCCGGACGATTGGGACCGGGTGATGGCGGTCAATCTGCGCGGCACCTTCAACGCCACGCTGGCGGCGCTGGCGCCGATGAAAGCGCAAGGCTTTGGACGCATGCTCTACACCTCGTCGATCACCGGCCCGCATGTCACCAGCCCCGGCCACGGCCATTACGCCGCCAGCAAGGCCGGCATCAACGGCTTCATCCGCTCGGCGGCGCTGGAATTTTCCGGCTACGGCATCACGGTCAACGGCGTCGAGCCCGGTAACATCCTGACCGAGGCGATCGAGCTGCATCGGGGTGCTGCCTACATCAAGAACATGGAAGACTCGATCCCGCTCGGCCGCCTCGGCAGCCCGCGCGACGTGGCCAACGCCTTCCTGTTCCTCGCCTCCGACGATGCCAGCTACATCACCGGAACGACCATCGTCGTCGACGGCGGCCAGTTGCTGCCCGAGGGCAAGGATTTCCGGCTGCTGCCGCCTTGATCTTTGCATTGACGCACAACGGACCGGGCAGCGCTCCTGACGACAAGAGGTCATTTCAACGAAAGATACGCGTTCCCTGCGTCGGCGATCCAACTTCCCTTCTAAGTTGCATGGAACCCGAATACTTCTCGAAAGTTGTTCATCAAGTGCCGATCAAAGGAGGTACTTGTGAATGGCAGACAAGACCAGAACCAGCCATATCTACCAGCGGGCGCATGCTTTGGCTGAGGATGGTTTCCACCAGTCGCCGGCCGAGATTGTTGCCACGTTGCTGGCCGAGGGCTTTCCGGATGCCGCCGAGTTGCTGAACTCCGAAAACATCCGTGCCGATCTTCGCCGGGTTTGCAGTGCCGCGACCGCCAACGGCCGGTAAGTCGCCACGAACCTGGGACTTCGTTATTGACGCGCATAAAGGCGACATCGGCGGGTTTCGGCCCGGCGCATGCTCTTACGGCTGACTGCCAGCGCGATCAGCCGGGTTTCTTGTACAGCAGCAATTCGGGCCGGTACTCGAAATGCATGGTGTCATAGTGATACCAGCGCCCACCCCAGATGAAGCCGTTTTTCTCAAACAGTTCCACGATTTGCAGCGGAATCCGGTTCTTGAACGGAATGTGCGCCTTCGGGTCGGCTTTGCTTCTGTTGTTGTACCAGTAGTCGGAGAAACCGACATTGATGTCGAAGGCTGCACCGAAGGAGTGGACGCTCAACCGGTCGGTGCCGGCGATGGGCCGCCAGACAAAGCCGCCGCCGGGCTTGAGCCCGTAACGTCTCAGTTCAGCGGGCGTCGCCTCCAGGGCATCGGAGACCTTGCCCAGCCGGTCGTTGATGCCGAAAATCCTGGTGACCTGCACGGTTTTCTTGCCGAGTTTCGGCAGCCATTTGACGTTGGCGATGTGCTTGCCAACCTCCGCGGCACTTGCCCCGTAAAGCTTCTCGAAGAAGGCTTCGTTGCGGATACGACCGGGATCGAAATCCTCCGCCGGGACCAGCGCGCCCTCAGCTGCCGTCGGATAGACGTAGCGAAACATGTCTTCGATGTCAGGGCTCTCCAGCAGCGCTTCGGCGTCGCGCGCCTTGCCGTCGTCCCACACCATCGCGGTGCCGTCGGTCCAGGTCAGGACATTGCCCGAGATGGTGAAAAGTCCGGGATAGGCCTTGAGCAAGGCCGCTTTGGCCGCGGGCTGGTCCACACCGTCGCCGGCCTCTGTCGCATATGCGAGGCGCCCGGTGCCACAAATTGCCAACACGATCATCAGCTGAAGCAGCAGGCGCCCGGGATGGTCGATCATTGTCCTGCCTCTCCGAACAGCCAATCGATTGCTGACCAGGACCCTTATCAAATCCGGAATGATGGCGGCAGCTCCCTGCCCAGAAAACGGGAAATCAGCTCATGCTGGCTGTTGGCAATGGCTTTCGTTCATCTTGCGTTTGGCAAGGCTGCTGTAAGATGGCGCGTGAATCAAAAAGGGAGACAAATCGTGTCAAAAACCTCCAGCGCCCTGATCCGGATGGCGTTCACATTCATTTGCCTGGTTGGCCTTGTCTCGGCCGCCTCTATTCTTTTCCCGGCCACCGCATCGGCCCAGCGCATGCAGCGATGCGCTGACGAGGGTGGCATCTGCCGCCTACCCTATCCAGCCGAAGTGGTCTATGGCGCGCGCGGCCAGACCACCTCCCGCTTTTTCGACCGCCCTGCCGTGCCCTGTTCAAACCGCGTCTTTGGCGATCCCGCGCCCGGCCGCGACAAGGCCTGCTACATCGTGAGGCGCGGCGGCGGTAACGATTATGGCGACAATGACGACGACAATTACGGCGGCGACGACTACGGCCAGGGCCGCGGCAGATGGGTGGCCTGCGCCAGGGAGAATCAGTACTGCGATTTCCGTGGCCGCAAACTGGTCCGCTACGGCGCGCGCGGTCAGTTCACGCAAGGCGTTTTCAGGAACGGCGTGCGCTGCAGCAATGACGCCTTTGACGAGGATCCCGCTCCCCGGGCGAAGAAGACCTGCTACATCAGGCAGTAGACTGGTGCGGACATGAAAGGCGGGTGCGGCCGGTCATGGCCGCCCCCTCGTTACCGATCATACGCGGCTGACTTGCGAGCATGAAGGCAATGGACGTCGAGGCATGGACCGGCGTGCGGGATATGGTGGGCGATGACGGGCTCGAACCGCCGACATCTTCGGTGTAAACAGCCGGCTCCCCACTGAAGCCCTTGGAAATCCGGGAAAAGAGCACTTCGCAATATGCCGTTTTAGGCACGTTGTTCTGCCTGTGTTCGACTTTTCAGGTTCATTGAACCGAAGAGCACTTCGTAAATGGGGTTAGATATGAGCCGATATTTTAAACAGCGAATGACTGAAATTAGGTCAACGCCCAAGGTAATCAAATCGACCAAATCAGCAGTTTTCGATCCGAAGGCTAAGGAGTGGCGGCCAGCCTCGCCGGAGCCGGTTGCTGGCACTCGGCGCGGGTATATCTACTTTGCAATGTGCGGCAAACTCGTGAAGGTCGGCTTCGCCACAAATGTCTATGACCGGATCGCCGCGCTCAACAGCGGGAACGTCAACAAGCTGTCCGTTCAAGAGGTGTTCCGCTCCTATTTCGAAGCCAAAAAAATGGTCCACGACCGCTTTGCCAAGGACCGGGTTCGGGGCGAATGGTTCAGGCTGACGTGGGAGCTTGAGGAACTTTGGCATGACATTTGGGATTTCCAGGGCGGCCGGTCACGGGGCAGCACGGGCAGAGAGCATCTCGACAACATGCAAGATGTATTCTTCGAGCTTGACGATGTAGCTCATCTGCTATCGAACATCAGCTCGTGACCCGTCTCCCGCATTTTGTCGATTTCCGCCCTTCGCAAGCAAGTCACCCAGATCATTCAGACTGCGAGACAGCGGACATGGCGTCCGATTCGGCCGCATCATTGGGTAATCGAGGCTCGGGAATTCGGATCAACAAAGACGGAAGATATTCCCTGAATGTTGCGGCGACGACGTCTCGACGAAATCGTGCGGGCCCGGCACGCGAAAGAAGCTACACGGTAAATCCGCCGTACGAACTTTTGCCCTCAGAAGGACCGTATCGGGATTAAGATCGAAACGCGTGACCTCATTCGCAAGGTGAACGAGCCGGTGCCCCGCAGGATGAAGCACCCACCTGAAGAGGAACATACGCATCTCGCCATCAAAGTGGAGCACTGCGAGGCGAGCGTCGAAACTCGTATCGAACCTGGTATATATCAGCCTCAATATGCTTGGGATTTGGATGATGACGCCCCTTTTTATCGGATTACAACCCAACTGACATTCGCCGGCGTGGCGACGTATCCGGAAGGACGGGCGGGCGAAGTCTATGAGTTGACGATCTATGGATCGCATTCGGATTCGCGGCGCATCAAGGCAACCGTCAAGGATGTGCAGGCGCGCGACGAACGTGGCTCGCTAAAGTTTCGTTCATTCCGCCGCAGGCAGATCCCTATCTACAATCCCCCTTCGGGCATGGGACTCATAGAGAAGATACGGGGCGAGCTACGCTGGACAGCGTGGCTTCGGGTGTCACCGCTTTTTGCAAGCGACGCGCTCGCCTTGGTGAGCAGCGGACGATCGCTGTTCTTGGCGATACATGAACGCCGGAGTAAACGCGCACGCTGGATCCAGGGAGTAAGCTTACAAACGACCGACCCCGCCGAAGAATAGCGCTAGGGGAAATGGGACGCTTTTTCCACCACTAGTCATTGATCCTATTGGAAAATTGCTTTTTCTGGATATCTACGCACAAAAAAGCACACATCAGTCTCAGAGCCGATTTCGGACTACCTAAGTGCCTCTGACATTGTAACGTCTGTGCTCCCTGCCCCAACCTCGCACGGGCTAGAAGCTTTCTGTCTTCTCTTCCAGGGCGAAATGAAAATGCCTTGGCCGTCGCGCTTCTTCGCGCGGAAGCATGTCTGAAAATTGCGGTCTGGTCACTTCAAGAGAGAGGCTGATCGAAGGCAAGTAGCTGTCATGGAAAAGTGCGCCCGCATTTGGGAATTCTGTTTTCATTGGCGCCGGCGCCGTGATCATAGCGACGCCCGGCCATATGAATGCGGCGTTCGGGTAGTGTCTCAGTATGAAATTAGAAAATGAAGCCGGCGACGGCGGTCGCTATTGCCGCATAAAGCACGCCAACCAAAAGCGAGCCCACAAACGCGCCGCCCAAGTCCTTGTGATAATCCGCTCGCTCGCCGTATCGCGCGATGTTTCTATCGTTCATTGCACCGCGATGGAACTGGCTCATCAGCGTGAAAACGACTACCGCCAAAGCGAATAGCCACCAATGCCACGTCCAATTCATTGACAGACCCCCGCTCTAAAAAACTGCCTTTGGTGGTGGAGGCAAATTATCCCATCGCTCTGCAATGCCGGCGCATTCGGCTTCCATATTCTTGAACTTTGAAACGCTGTCTGTCGGCGCAGGAAAGCAAGTGCCAGAATATGCGTCGATTGTAATACAGAGCTTGTGCTCAGGATCTGCCGCTTCTTCGTTATCGGTGAGGGCCAGATATCCAAATAAGAAAGCAGATTGCCATGCGCCAGTGTCGGGCTTTAGGGGCTTGCCCTTGGCGTAGCGCAAGGTTGCCGCGCCGATCTTCACCTTGTTCGTTTTTGTCAGACGGCGGAATCGCAGTTGGATATCGGGCTTCACCTTCACGTTGCCCAGCATGATTGCCAGGCTCTTTCCGGGTATCAACTTTTCCGCGTCGGGCAGGTCAATTTCTTCGGTGACTTTAGCAAAGCGGTCTATGTAGTCGGCATTGTGGTCATAAAGATCGCGGTCAAACTCATCGTCGGCCATGCGCGCGCGGAGCTTGGCAGCCGCATCTTTAAGTACAAGAATTTGGGGATTCTCGGAGCGGAGAAATTTCGATACATTCTGCTTTGCCTCGTCGTGCTGTACAACGCGGGCAAGTGATTGGTATTTGCATCCGATCAGGATGGACCGTCGCTTGAGCGCCGACCCTGACATGTAGTCCGCGAGAAAGCGGGCTGAGATTTGTGGCTTCGGCACAAGGCGATGAGTCTTCTGTTCCGGCATGAGTGTCCCCCGGGGGTCTATGATGGATGAATTATACTTTAGCGTTGACCTCGATGGCGAAAGAACGCTGTGCTTGGCACCCCTAACGGACCGCCGCTTATCCATGTCAGGACAAGAAATAAATGACCCAAGCGGCTATTTCTTATATGAACAACGGGGTTCTGGCGAGTTCGCTACTGTAGAAATAATTGCGCAGATAATTTCGGATGACGCGGTGCTTCGCATCCGCGATGCCTTCAACATGCGTTAGGCGTACCGTTTCTTGTAGGACCCACGCTTGCCCGGCTTAGGCGCAACAGCGTCCATCTTCTCGCAAAGATCGTCGATCGACCAAAGCGTCTGCGAAACGCCACCGGCCATTGCCAGCGTCATTTTCAGCGTCTTGTGCATTTTGATGAAATTGTACCAAACCGTGTAGATCGCGACCGTGTGGACGTGGTTTTCGAACTTCTTTGACAACGCATTGGTCAGCCGCGTTTCGGCGCGCTTCTTTCCGCCCTTCGCACCCAGAGCCTTCGCGGCAGGGTCTTTGCCGTCGTCAATAACGTCTCTGCTGCTTCTCCGGTAGCAATGCGCATGACGCGGACGGCATTGCCGATCACGTCAGCGGGGCGCTTCTGGCCTTTAGGTCGGGTCGGCATCTATTCGTTCCAATGTATTGTGATGGTTACACCATTATGGGCGTCGACATCCTCGATAAGACGCTTGTCCCACTGCTGATCAAGACCGCCGGCCGCAATGTTTATCATGAAACCGAGATTAACGAGGACTGTGCCCCTTTTTTTACCCCATTCGGTCTCGGCTAGGTGGCCGTCTCCGTAGGCCCATGTCTGCTTGCCGACCGGCATGCGATCATAATTGTGATACTTGTATTTCACGATCCGCTTAGCCCATTGCAAGAACTCTGCGCTCGTATTGAATGTCAGTGTTTCCACGCGAATGCCCCCATGCTTTCCGCTAACCATAGGCGGTTTCGCCTAGGGCTTCAAACGCGACCGACGATTTTCTGAATTTCAAATTGAGACACTACCCCCCAACTTCAGAACTCGAAGCGGACAGATTCGCAGGAGCCACCATCCGAGCAGCCGGTTACCCTTTGAGCGATGTTTTGCTGTGGTTCCAATTTCTAGATAAGCGTCCAAGTTTCTCGCATCCTGCGCGCGCTGCCAGAATAAAAGCACTGACAGGTGGATGGGACGATCCGCAAAGCGCGAAGAAATGCCATAAGCGATAACACTGAGGAGGTTAACCACTGTGAGGTAGCGGGCTTTGGGTGCCGGTGTAATGTTCAGTGACGCCTGGCCAGGGAATTCGACGAAACTGTCAGCAAACTTGGCAACCGACTTTGATGCCTAAGTGCAGCCCCGCACCCCGGCCAGGACCCAAGACCCGTAACTTCGTTTCGAAGGCTCACGAGTTCGCAATCGGATTGCGCGAACGCCGTGAAGGCTCTAAGCAGTCGCGACAAGCGAAGGTGGGATTTACGAGATATGGGCGTAAAGTCGGGCAGTAGGCCTCGTTCTGATGTTCTGCATGGGGAACTTGATGACGCGATTTTTGCCGCCAGCTTCGGGAAACTGATCCGCGACGAAGGTCCTGACATTTATCGGAAGCCCGATCGATTCTTCCAGAATACCCATCCAACTGCAGCGCTGTCGCGGCTTTGCCGTGACGTTTTCGATCGCCACGCGTCTCCGACCGAGGCAGGCGCCGTTCTGCGACTCTCCACTGGTTTCGGCGGCGGCAAAACTCACGCCCTGATGACCTTATGGCACCTTGCCCAGAACATCGGCGACCCCACGATGGGCATCGATCTCTTGGCTCCCGCAGGTCGGCCGAAGAGCGTGCGCGTCGTTGGCATAGATGCCGAAGGCGCCGGCTACCCTATCTTCGCCCGCCACGGGGATCAGGAAGCACGCAGCCTCGCGGCCGAACTGGCCTTTCAGTTTGGCGGTGCCAGTGCTCTGAACGCATTTGGCCCGGCAAATTCAGCAGCAGCGTCGCCTGATGCAGCAACCGTCGAGGCAATGCTACCGAATGAGCCGATTCTGATCCTGCTGGATGAGCTCGTCCTCTATATGGCCAAACTCACGACGCAGGAGGTCGGCAATCTTGTCGGATTTTTGCGCACGCTAATGACTGCGATCGCAACGCGGAAGCAGGCCGTTCTCGTTATTACCGATCCCAAGGATCAGCCCGCTGACTCAGAGAATGCGGCAAAGCTCGAACATCTGGCTCGGGTCATCGAGCAGCAGACGGGCCGGCAGGCGACTGTTATCGAACCGATTGGAGACGAAACGGCGCAAGTGATCATTCGCCGCCTGTTCGACTCCGTGGACCCGGCTGCAGCTGCTAAGACCTCGGCGGACTATCACGCGCTATACCAGCGAGTGGCCGAGGAACACTCTGACCTAATACCCGAGGAGGCGCTTACTCCGAAATATGCGGCGCGCATTCGCACATGTTATCCTCTTCATCCACGTTTGCTGAAGACTGCGGAGGAGCGGCTTCGCGTTCTGCCAGACTACAATCTTTCTCGCGGAACACTGCGTCTTTTCGCCCGAGTGATCCGAAGTATCTGGGACGACCCCGGACGCGATCCCGAAATCATCACAGCGGGCGAGATTGATTGGTCCAGCCAGCCTATCCAGGCAGACCTTCTCGAACGGCTAGATCGCGAAAAGTTCCGCGCGGCCGTCGCGGCGGATGTCTTGGGCCATGCCGGGGAACTCGACAATGCCGAGTGGGGTTCCCATCGCCGCGTAGCCTCAGCACTCCTGTTGGAAAGCCTGCCGCTGGAAGGCAACAGCGGGCTGGGTCCCGCTGACCTGACACTGGCCGTGCTCCGCACCGATGAAGCTGGCATCGAGCCGGCCGAAGCGCTCGATCGGCTCTCAGGCTCGTGCTGGCATCTCTACCCAATGAGTGGCTCGGCCAATGCCTGGCAGTTCCGCTATGAGCCGAACATACTCAAGCAAATCGAAGAGCGCATGGGCCAAGTTGCCCGTGCAGATGCACTTGATCGCCTCAAAACTGATGTTCAGAAGTCATTTCAGGGAGCGTTTGCTCGCCTGCTGCCTTGGCCGCCGAACGCAAAGGCGGTGCCCGAGCGCGCGGAGTTGCAACTGGCCCTCTGCGAGAGCGAAGAGACAGCGAAATCAGTTGTATCCTACAGCGACGATACGCCGGGGGCGCAGAACGTTCGGACCTACCGCAATGCGATCGTCGCTATTGCGCCGGACGTGGCGGGGCTTGAGAAGGCGATCCAGCGCATCCAGCGCCTGAAGGCAGCCGAAGACATCGAGGCCGAGACGCCGGCGACTGAGGCCGGCAAACTGGCGCGCGAGCTACTCAAGAAGCAGAAGCCCGAACTGATCAAAGCTGCGCGGCTTGAAGCGGCACGAGCTTTCAACCGTCTTGCTATTGCAGACGGCAGCATTTTGACGATCGATGAGCGGTTCATCGCGCCGCCGGACACCTCGCCCCTACAGCTGCCATCTGGGCAGGATGCCGTGCGGGCCTTCCTCGATGACCGTAAGCTGATTTACGGCGCCCAGGATAGCCTGCATCAGGACTATTTCATTGAGCGTGTGTTCAGCGGTGCCGTGCCAGTCGGCAACTCTCCAGATGCCAGAACCACCGCGAGTTTGCAGAAGCGCTTTCTCGGCGCGCAGGGTCTTAAGCTGGTAGGCGACCCAAGTGTAATTCGAGCTTCGATCCTACGAGCAGTGACTGAAGGTAAGCTCGTAGTTCACCAGGAGGATGGATCGGCCTTTGACAACGAAGGTGCCGTCTACACTAGCAACAATGTCCGTCAGCGCGATAAGGGGCGGAAGCTGACCACCCTGCCCATGGACGAGGCTACTCTGGTGGCTGAAGCGGGAAGCGCAATTGCGGCGGGCTGGCTGAAGACATCAGAAAGCGGCTTTGGCGAGCCAAAGTCCGACTACCAACTGCCTATGCCCCCGCCACCCCCAAAGGGCTCAGGTCCAGCAACAACGACCGACATTGTGGTTGCGGGACAGTTCGCCGACAAGCGAAGGCTGCTTTCCCTGAGGATTAGTTGCCTGTCAGCTGCCGACGCCCAAAAGGCGCTGGGCGCTGCCGCGCCACTTGGCGCCTCCACCACAATTATCGAAGCCGAGCTGGCGGGAGAATTGAAAGACGGTGGCAAGCTATCATTCAGCGTGGCGGACGCGAAAGTCTCGGCCGCCATCAAACCACTGACCATGGCGCAAACACTGGGCAACGCACTCGCACCGGGCAGCAGCATCCGTGTAACGGTCGTTCTGGGCTTCGGTCCGGAAGGCAAATCGGACCTCGGTGCACTGCTCCGCACCTTGGCGATGCAGTTTCCTGAGGGTGCAACAATGGAGGCTCGCTTCGCTCCGCTCTCCGATGTCGCTGCTGGTAGCTCCGCACTAGCGGGGGGCTGAGGCACACGATGTCGAGTATAAAAGCAATGTCGAGTGCCAAGAAGCAGGCGACTCGGGCTGCACCATTTGCCTTACGAGTCGTGCAGCGGGGTGATGGGGTGGCGGCGATCATCTATCGCCGCCGCGTCAACGACCGCATGGAGGAGCGCTTCGACAGGGTTGCGGCACTTTCCCCGCTTGCACTGACCGCGGCGAGCGGTTTGCTGCGCGCGGCGGTGCGCGCTGGTGGTGGACCGGCCAAGCTTGAGCCCGGCCCCTTTCTGCCGTTGGACTCGGATTGGGGTGCACGGGTTGCAGGTTTCGCCCTGGTGGCACGTGGCCTCCGGAACCCCCGGCGCCTGTCGAGATCGGCCGAGCATTTCCGCGCCGCCGATGCCGTAGAGGCTGCGTCATGGTTCGGTCGGATGCAGGACGGGCGCGGGCTGCGTTGGGTGCGCGCACTCAGGATTATTACAGAAGCGGTGGGGTAAGAAAATGCCAGAAATGACGGGGGCGAGAAGGCCGCGTTTGCTGATCGAAGACTGGCTGCCGGCGGCTGCAATTGGCGTAGAGTGCATTCGGGAACGGAGTACCGGTCAACAGCCGCCTGATAAGCGTTTTCACGTATGGTGGGCACGGCGTCCATTGGTTGCGAGCCGAGCGGCAGTGTTGGCGAGCCTGCTGCCGGCAGATTTCCCACGCGAGACCTTCGAGCGGTTGTTGGGTTTCGGCCGTTCCAGCCAGGAACTCGTCGCAATCCGCGAACTTATGAACACGGGAGTGCGGGTCGATGGCGGTTTCGGAGCGCTGCGTGCGTTCAAGGCTCCCCTTCGCGAAAAGGATATTGGAGCGGCGCATACCGCGGCGTCGCGCTTGTGGGGGCACCTGCCAACTGTGATGGACCCGATGTCGGGCGGGGGCTCAATCCCGCTCGAAAGCGCGCGGCTTGGCTTCCCCACACTCGCGAATGAGTACAACCCCGTCGCCTGCAGTGTCTTGGAAGCGACACTCGACTACCCATTCCGCTTTGGCCCTCGTCTAGCCGACAGGGCGAGACATTGGGGGCGGGCTTGGGAGAAGCGGGTGGCGGAGCGGCTCAGCCGCTTTTTTCCAAAAGAGATGGGGGCGAACGTTCATGCTTACATCTTCGCTCGTACTGTCCCTTGCCCAACGACCGAGCACCCGACACCGCTCGTCCCCGATTGGCATCTCTCAAAGCCCAAAGGGGGCGTGGCAGTCGTGGCGGTACCAGTGGTGGATAAGGTTGCAGGTACCTGGACGACCGAAATTCGCAAAATCGGAGACGACGCGGGCGACGTGTCGGCCGCGCCGCCCCGCACCTACAGCAGGGGCAAGGGCATCAGCCTTTACACCCGGGAGAGCATTCCCGGTGACTGGATTAAGGCACAAGCGCAGCTGGGAAACATGGGCAGCGCACTCTATGCTGTTGCAATCAAAACGCCCCAAGGACTGAAGTTTCGCCCGCCACTCCCGGGGGACTTCGAGGCGCTGGAAGCGGCGAAAGCGCAATTGGCACAATGGCGCGGGGACTGGGAGGCTCGGAACCTAATCCCGACTGAAAATCGGGTCAAAGGGGCATGCGACCGTAGTTTCGTTTACGGATTGACCACTTGGGCCGACATGTTCAGCTCGCGGCAATTACTCGGCTTCGGCGTTCTCATGGAGGAACTCCACGCGCTGCGCCCCACCATCATCGCCGAGGAGGGTGAAGAGACCGGGGACGCGATTGCACATCTGTTAGCCTTTGTGATCGACAAGTTCGCCAACTGGAACTGCATCCTTTCGTCCTGGAACGTTGGTGCTCAGACAGTTCGATCTTTGTTCGATCGCCACGATTTTTCATTCAAGTTTACCTTCTCAGAGATGGCGCCAGTCGCCGCTAGTGGCGGTCTTGCCTGGGCGTTGGACAGCGCCTGTTCTGCCTTCGAGGAGGTAGCGAAGCTCCCAAGGGCTGAGATGCCACCGTCTGTTCAGCTGTCTCAGGGCTCGGCTGCATCGCTGATCCAACTGGCCGACCATTCCCTAGACGCAATCGTGGTCGATCCGCCGTATTCCGACAATGTGCAATACAGTGAGCTAGCGGATTTCTTCTATGTCTGGCTGAAGCGCAGCCAGGGCCACCGCCGACCCGAATGGTTCTCTTCCCTGCTCTGCGAGAATGCAGAGGAGGCGGTGAAGAACGATACCCGCTTCCGCGCAGGTCTCAAGACTGCGAAGGCAGCGGCCACGGCTGCCCAAGCCCACTACCAGCACCTGATGACGCAGGTCTTCGCGGAAGCACACCGTGTGTTACGGTCCGAAGGCGTGTTGACCGTGATGTTCACCCATAAGAAGCAGGAGGCATGGGAAGCGCTGTTTGCATCGCTGATCGATGCCGGCTTCACAATCACCGCCACATGGCCTGTCATGACGGAGGGTGCTCACAGCCTCCATCAGGCGAAGAAGAACGCAGCCCAATCCACCGTCATCCTTGTCGCGCGAGTGAGGACCGCGAAGGCAGGTATCGGATACTTCGACGCTGCAATGAAGGCGCGCATCCGCGCGGTTGCTGAGGCAACTGCAGAGCGACTCTCGGCCGAGGGCTTGAACCCCGTGGACCAACTCGTTGGCAGCTTCGGCCCTGCCATGGAGGTGTTCAGTGCCTACGATAAGGTACGGACCGACACAGGTGACCCCGTCAGCGTCGGTGCCGCAATCGACATCGCCGCAGATGCGGTCGCAAGTTGGCGCATCAGGCAGTTAGCCAAGGGCGGGCTGCAAGGTGTAGAGGCCGAGGCACAGTTCGCGCTGCTCTGTTGGGCCACCCTCCGCGCAGCCCAGTTTCGCTTCAACGAGGCGAAGCTCCTGGGCCACGCCGTCGGGATGGACGTTTCGTCTCTGCAGCAGGCAGGATTGATCGCCGTTAAGGCGGACAACGTCAATATCCTCTCCGCTTCGGAACGTCGGCGGGATGCGCCGCTGAGTGAAGATGAAGCGCAGCAGCTGTTGTTTGGCTGGACCCACGGTGATGGCAAACGCCTGAAGAAGACCGACGCACTGAAAATCCATCCTCGCGATCCGGCGTTCCGCACCATCCTCGACAAGGCGCAGGCGCTCGCGCTCGCCTATTCGGATGCGGGCGGCGGGGCTGCTGGCATCGGCGCTGCGAAGTCCTTCGCCCTCAAGCATGGCATCAAGGCGGGCGATCCCACCGTTCGATTGATCGAAGCTTTGCTTGGGGCCGTGCCTCCGGCCGTCAGGCGCGAGAAGACAGCGGTGGCGACCCAGTTCGCGGAGTTCCGCGCCTGGCACACGATGCTGCTGCCTTTGTTCGGCATCACGCCACCCGATTGGTCTGAGAAGGGACCAGACCAATTCATGCTGGACCTCCTCTCACGTCCGGCCGTATCGGCCGACGATGAGAAAGAGACGGAGGTCGAGGAGGTCGAGGAGGTCGACGAAGATGACGTTGCGGAGGACGAAGAGGAGGAGAGATGAGCGCCTCACTTCGTCAGGTTGAATGGCCCCGTTGGCTCCGTGCTCCTGACGGGCAGTTGGTTGCCAGCCTGTACGAGCCTGGCCTTCGTCGGGCTATCCGATACGACAGGTGTTGCGCTTACTTCTCTTCCTCGGTCCTGTCCGCGGCGGCCTCGGGCTTCGGCGCATTCATCCAGCGAGTGCTGGATGGCGAGGTCACCATCAAGCCAGCCATCCGGCTTCTTGTGAACGAAGAACTGTCCGAACACGATGTGAAGGCGCTGCTGGATGGGGGAGAGGAAGAACCCTTGATCAAGGTGCTCCTGGCTCAACTCGGCAGTCCAGAAACAGCATTGCAGAAGCGACGGTTGGCGATGCTGGCGTGGCTGGCGCGTGAGCACTGGCTCGAGATGAAAGTCGGCGTTATGCGCCAGTCCGATGGCATCCTTCACGCGAAGTTCGGGCTGTTTGTAGACGCACAAGAAGACGCCGTCGTTTTCGCCGGCAGCGGTAATGAGAGCGCCAACGGCATTCGGGGAAATTACGAGAAGCTCGAAATTAGCTGGAGTTGGGGCGATGTCGAGCGACACGTCCATTTCCGCGAAGAGTTCGAGGCATTGTGGTCCGGTACGGATCCGGCAGTCGCCACTGTTTCGTTGCCGAATGCGGTCCGCGATGCGCTGATCAAATTTGCACCCGAAGAGGCTCCGGACACGGAGGATAATCTGGACAACCTGCGGCGCCAGCGCGCCGCGATGCTTTGGGGCTATGCCCTTTCCGCGCCTTACATGCTGGAAGGCGGGCCGGCCACTTGCGACGCGATGGCGCCGGTCACGTTGTGGCCACACCAACGCTGGGTGGTTGCCGAGACGGCTTCTGCGTGGCCGGCGGGGCGGCTCCTCTGCGATGAGGTAGGCATGGGCAAGACCGTGGAGGCGATCCTGGCCCTCCGCCGCCTGTTGGCCGGGCGCGGGGCAAAGCGAGCCCTTCTTTTGCCGCCCGCCAACCTCCTACCGCAGTGGCAAGGTGAATTGCGCGAGAAGGGCGGCCTCCGCGTGCCGCGATTGGAAGGCCCACGCACCTTGGTCTGGCCCGACGGCACAAAGCAGACCGTCTCGGGGCTTACTGAGGCGCTGGAGCAGGACCTGCTGCTGGTCAGCCGTGAGACGGCACGCACCGAAGGGAACCTCCCGATCCTACTGGCTGCGCGGCCCTGGGACCTCGTATTGCTTGACGAAGGCCATGCCGCAAGGCGCGCCAGCCAGATTGAGGGCGAGTTCAATACGCCCACCTTGCTTCTAGGACTCCTTCGGCAATTGCAGGCGACCGGCCAGGCTCGCAGCCTCATGATTCTGTCGGCTACGCCGATGCAGACACACCCTTGGGAACCCTGGGACTTGCTTCAGGTTCTGGGCGAAGGCGGGCTGTGGCTGTCCGGTTTTTACATCGTCTCACACTTCTACGAGGCATTAGCAAATCTGGAACGCGGGCAGTTACTCCAGCGAGACGCGGTCGCTTTAGCCCGGACACTCACTGCCACTCCAAGCCTTCCGCCGCTGCCTGATGATCTACAGGTTCCGCCTTTGGATGACCCGGAGGCTTTCGCCAAGTCGCTCAGGTTCCTTCCCGGAGACGCACGCGAACGCGCGGTGCGATGGCTACGAAAGTGTTCGCCGCTAACGCAGCGGATGCACCGCAACACGCGGCAGACGCTCCAGAAATATTATGAGATGGGCATGCTGGAGCGTGCACCCCCGAAGCGTGAGGTGCGCGAGGAGTCGTTTGATTTCGAGACGGAAGAAGAGCGCGAAGTCTACGAGGCCGTCACACGCTACATCGACCGCCGTTTCGAAGAACTTGAAGGCCAAAAGCCCGGCAAGGGCTTCGTGATGACCATTTACCGGCGCCGGGCAGCGAGTTCCCCGGTGGCATTGCGAAAGAGTCTGGAGCGCCGCGCCATGGGCCTGAAAGCGGTCATTGCCCAGCGCGCTTACGACGATACGGTCTTGGACCTAGAGGACGCGCAGGAACTTGAAGACTTGCTCAGTGTGAAGCTGACGTCCGCTCTGCCAGAGACACCACAGGAAGCATATCTGGAGTTAGGCGAGGTAGAGGAGCTTCTGTCACGCATTGACGCTTTGGGCGCGCTCGACACCAAGCGCGACCGATTGGTTGCCCGGGCGAAGAAGCTGACCGAGGACGGCCGCGGCATACTCGTCTTCACGGGATACTCCGATACAATGGGTTATCTTCGCGATGCTCTGATCAGTGCCTTTGGAGCCACAGTTGCATCCTACTCTGGTGAAGGGGGAGCGCTGCGTTCGGGCCAAGGTTGGATGAAAGCTTCGAAGGAAGCCGTGACGGCCGCTCTACGCGCAGGCACGATAAAGGTTCTGGTTTGCACTGATGCCGCAAGTGAGGGTCTCAACCTGCAGGCAGCCGGCGCACTCGTGAACTTTGACTTGCCGTGGAACCCGTCGAAAGTAGAGCAGCGAATCGGGCGCGTGGATCGCATTGGTCAAGACCTATCCGTAATTCCCATCGTGAATCTCTACCTTCAAGACAGCGTGGACGAGCGCGTATATCGGGCGCTAGCTCTGCGTTGTGGCTTGTTCGAGACGTTCGTTGGTCCTATGCAGCCTGTGCTTTCGCGCGCACTTCGCATGCTAATAGGAAGAGAAACTGTAGATGAGGATGCGCTCGCCAGGGTAGCTGATGAAATCAACGCGAATCCTGCTCTCACGCAGGCATTTGCAGAAGAAGAACCGATAGTCCTCGAAACAGACGCCCTGCTGATTGGTCCGGATCAGGTGGAGACGCTGCTTGCGGCACTGGACGGCACGGGCATAGAGGTAAAAGCAGAGTCGGATGCCCTCCGCCTGATCGGCTCCGGACCTTTGCGCATCGCGACACGTCTGTCAGCAATTGTTGAGCATCCCGAAGCCAGCTGTGTGGATGGATTGGACGTCCGGCAGTGGCAAATGCTTCGGAAATTGCAGGAACCGGGGGAGCGCCTGCCTCTTATCCTCGCATCAGCGGAGGATGGCGCATTCCGTGTGGTCGTTTGTGGTTGGGCCTCAGCCGACGGCGTTCGCGAAATCCATTCCTTTGCGGACCTACGGATTCTCGTGGAAGAGTGGGACGGTCGAGAAACGCCGAATGGCGCTTGGCAGACGGCGCGCATACAATTGACGGGCGCTGCTCGGCAGAAGGTGACTGAACTCGCTAAGCGGTGCGCCGCCGTTGTGGATACAAGCAGGGCGGCACAGGTCGAGGCGGCTCGGCTCCGCTTGGTCGAAGAACTCGGACGAACATTGGTTTGTTTCGAGCCGAATATCGAAGACCTTAATGGCAAATTCCATCGCCTGGCAAGCGAGCCCACAGCAACGGCTGAGCGGCTTCAGAGCGTGTTTCGCCGACTCGGTGGCTATCCTGAATGGCACGACACCCATGTTGCAGAACTGCGGGATTTCCGGGCCACACTTACTGCGAACCAGATCAAAACCAGACTGACCGGACGCGAGCTAGACGCAGCTATGTCCGATCCCCGCTGGGCTATGGCACCATTATCTTCTTGAGTTTGCTCTACCCCGTGCGGGGGGCTGCAAAATGCCTACGAATCTGAACGCAGGAGTTTCATCTTGTCGGAGCACGCCACTGTTCCCGGAAGGATTGTGATATGTTTCGCGCTTGCGCATCAGAGGCCGTCAATCGCGCGGCGGCCGCAAAATAGCGCGATCTAAAATCGGCACGCGGTCAGCCAGCGGACAAAAGCGGGCAGCGGTATCGACGCTTTCGCCTCGACAGACTGCAACCCAGGCGAAAGCCGGCTGCGATAGCGTGAGGGTTGAACAGACTTTTTCGCCACCACTGTCAGCGCGTTCTTATCTGCCGCAGCAGCGTGAGTCGCTTCCAGCATCTCGGCCAAGGTGAGCGGCGGCGGGCGCAAAGCACCCGGATCTGGACCGTCGACCCCGAAATCGTCCGCCCGCCAAATGTCGGGAGCGAATCGGTGCGCCAATACAGCGGCCAACAACGAATTAAAGGCGCCGCCGCCATAGGTGCTCCAGCGCCCGCCGCGCCATGTCCAAGACTGGGGATCCAAGCCGCGCTGACGGGCCAGCGCCCAGACCACCGGTCGACTGAGGCCCCGCGCACCACGCGTTTTGGGCAGAAGCGCTAGCCGCGCATTTCTATCTGCGGAGTGGCTCTCCAGGTGCATCGGCCCTTCTCGGGCGTCGTTCAATTTGCGAAAACCACCGCCGACGAACATTCGTCCTCCGGCCTGTCCACGATCGGATACCTGTGTCATTGCTTCTCCGGTGCGCGCGTCCAGAACGGGCAAACCACTGCCACCCATGATCACGCTATGGATGCGACGCTCGTCTCCTTCCTCTATCAATGCGTCGTTCGGGAAGACGATTCCACGTCGGCGATTCAACGCGCCCGTTGAAACCATGTCTGCAACGATATCTGCATGATCATGCCCACCAGTGCGGCGAACAAGCTCTTTCGGTTCCAACCCGTCCTCGTTGCGGGTGGCGTGCCATGCATGGCTCAGCACTTGCTGGAAGCGCACTGAGGGACGATCATACTCGTGGACGTCGTCGAGATCCCCACGTTGCGCGCAATCCAGCAATGCATTTTGCATGGCAGCGCCTTCCGCACCAGCGTGCAGCGCCAACACGTGACAAGTCCCGCTCCGCCGATTGCCGCGCCCGATTCGCTGTAAATAGCTCCCCACATCTCGAGGCGGTGTCGCCAGCACGATCGCGTCCACGTCACCAATGTCGATGCCAATCTCCAGCGTCGACGTCGCCACACAGACCCCCTTGCGCTCGGTCTTCATTGCGGTCTCGACGCGCTCGCGCTCGGTAGCTGAAAGAACGCCCATGTGCAGATGTAGAGGCGGCGGTTCAGCAGCGCCGAACGCCGCACGGAGTTCCCCATCCAAAGCTGCCGCGAGCGCATGGGCACCATTGCGGGTATTGTCGAAAACAAGGACTTTGGGCGTTCCGCTGCGCTTGAGCCATCTCGCGAGCGCACGGGCGCTTTTTGCCGCGATATCGTCGCCAGGCTCGGCAACAAGGTCTATATCCAGCAGCTCAAGGGCGATTTCGCGCGCGGCGCCATGCCGAACCAGTGTCCCCTCCGACCCCAACCATATGTCGCGTACTTCCTCCAAGCGATCGATAGTCGCTGTCATCCCAACGATATGAAAAGTGTCGTCAGGGTGGCGGGGCCGAATAGCCGCAGCGCGAACGCGATCAAGGACAAAACGCAGTTGCTGTCCCCGGGGTGCGCCGTGCAGCAGGTGAATCTCATCGATCACGACAGCCCGCACACTGGCCAATTCCGCCGGCCGCGTCAGCTGCAGCGAATCGAGCGCCTCCGGCGTGACGATGAGGCAGAACAGCCCCTCTGCGTTTTGGAACTCGTGACGGTCGCCGGTGTAGCGCGTAACGCATCCCGGCGAGCGGACGCCCAGGTAGTTGTCCAGCCGTTCGAAAATGTCATTGGCCAAAGCCTTGGTGGGCGCGATGTACAAGGTCGAAAGATGAGGACGTCGAAATGATATATGCCGCTGATAGAGTGGGGCGATGGCGGCCTCGGTCTTTCCTGACGCCGTCGGCGCCGCCAACAGTGTCGATCGGCCTTTCACCACTGGCGGCATCACCAAACGCTGCGCTGGCCAAGGCATACGCCCGGCGAAGAACAACGGATACGCATCCGGCATCATGCCACGGAGTACCTCGTCTGAAGGAAGCTCCTGCTCGGGCTGGATCATCGCGTCCTCAACTATCCCAAGGAAAGTGAAGTCCGGTCGCAGCGTCGCAAGCTGCCTTCAGCTCGGCCACTAGAACATCGACGGCGACCACCCGGCCACACATCAAAATCGCAGGTGCAAGCGTGGCCAATTTGATCCAGATTCGTAACACTCTTTCGGCCGGCGCCAGTTCAGAAAATGCATCGCCCAACACCGCGACGATCCGCGCGCGCTCATCGGGCTCACCCAGTACTGGCAAAGGTCCCAAATGACGCGCGCACTGCTGGAAAAACTCGTCGCACCAACCTCGATAGGCGGCTGGCTGTGGCGGCTTCAACATTATGCGATCATTGTCGTCGTGGAGAAACACACAGGCGTCCCGCAACGGCAGGTCTGGGTCAACGAATGTGTCGCCCTCTGTCAAACCGACAAATAGGGCGAAATGCGGCCCCGTTTTCCAGAACTCAGGTATTCTGAGCTCATGATCATTACGTGCCGGTGGGGCGTCGCGTGGAACCGGAGCGTGGGCAGCTCGAGCAAGCAGATCGAAAAGATTATTGGCCCGCTCCTTCCGCCGAACGTTGTAGCCGCGCACATGCTCCGCCTCATCCAGGATTAGCGCCAGACCTTTGTAGCCCAAGGATCGGCATACCTCATTCAAGACGACCAGGTGAAAAACATAAATCTCCGCCGTCTCCTTGGAGATTGGCATTTTCGGCAAGACTTTTGGACTGATGCCGGAGCTTCTCGCAAACCGTTTGAGTGCCGAAGCGTCCCTGCTGAATGCAGGCAACCAACCCATGGCCTGGCGGTATTCATCATCCTCGCTATGAGCGAAGTTCTGCAGGATGCGGAAAGTTTCCGAGAACCACGGCGAGCTCTTGAGGAGCTTTCCCGAACGGACTTCAGCCCAGTGATCGCGTACCTCCTTAACCAGCCCGAAGAAATCACGAACCTGAGAACCGTCCACGCGTGTGGGAAACTCCAGACCGAGCATCAATTCGCGATAGACCAGCTGAGGCTTGGCGGGGTCCGCTGCTTTCGGATCGAACTCCACGAAGGCGGTGACCCACCCGTCGCGAAGGGCCGTCGCCTTCACCAGCTGCAGATGATGGCTCTTTCCCGTGCCGTAGCCGCCGAAAAACACCTTGCAAAGGCCTTCGGTGGGCGCGCGCTCCAGCCAGCGCACGATTCTCCGCTCTTCCTTGGCTCCATCGATTGTCAGCCCGATCAACTGCTCAGGCGCTGACGGAGTCACGCCGAGATTAACAGCCTCAAACGCCTTGCGAAACGCTAGTGCGCTGTCGCTCATTGCCTCCGCCTTGACAACCGCCTTGGGCTTGGATGTGGCGATCGGAGTCAGTTCGGCCGTCTTGACCGCCATGACTTCCCCGAAAAAGTCGACTTCGGCCTCCGCACCGAGCACGGAAACGACCGCTCCCCTCCCAAAATCGGCGTGTTCGACCTGAGCCCCCCGCGCCAGCATTGTCAGACGGTCCCATCCAACGTGATATCGCGATCCGGATCGTTGTCGTTGACGAACGCCTCGGCCTCGGCCACACCTATCAGCCGCTGATCGGCAGCCTGCCGGGGCAGAAACCTGACGATCAGAGCCACAAAGGTACGCGGCGACAGTCGGAGGTCCAGGGTATAGGCAGCTTTCAGCGTATCGAAATTCTGGCGCTGAACGTCTCGGTCCAACGAAATGCCTTTGGCCGTATCAAAGATATCCATCAGCCGCTCGCCAAGCTGCTGGAGTACTTCGGGGGTGTTTGCCGCATCTAGGTCGATAAATGGCACCATCGGACTGCCTGCCGACATCGAGACACTGCCAATTCGATTCTCCAGCGCCTCGTATTTGGAGATTAGGTCAGCACGGAACTCATCATTAGCGGCATAGAGAAACATTACGCCCCCAAACTGCTGGTCGCCCGTCTTGTTGATGAAATCTAGCAGGTTTTCTACAAGTTGCTTTTGTTTGATCGATCCGCGCCGGAACGACATCGCTCTTGAGCCTTCATCAAAGGCAATCAAGAACCCACGATAGCCCAAGCGCGTACGCAAGAACTTGAGAGCAGTGTTCAGGCGGTTGAAGGCGTTCTCGTCCTTGGCTGGCTCAGATAGTCCGAGGCTCTTCAAGTTTGTCGAGGTCACTTTGTCACCGCGAACCCAACTAATCAGGTTGTCATCCTCGGTCGTTGGCGTGGCACCGCAGGCGTGCTCCAGCAAACGTTGTCCGAGCTTTCGGAGAGCCGCACCCATCTGGTGGTCTGCCGCGCCGTTCATCAAAGGCGTGAAGGTGCGGCTCAGTTCCGCGCGAACCGCGTCTGGTACCTCGTCACCCCTGTCCACCCCGTACTCTTTGAGCCTCCGTTCGATCCATTTCTCGATCAGAACCACAATTCCGCGGTCATCATCGTCAATGACGAGTGCATCTCCCAGCGGCAGGAATGAGCCCAGTACGGATTTGAAAATCGCTAACTTGGAGTTAAACGGACAATCCGTGCCGACGTCCACCCGACATGTGACAACTTGGTTGCGTTGAGCCCGCTCCGCCAAACTCAGAATGAACTGCGTCTTGCCGCCGCCATAGCCGGCCTGCAGATATTTGAAGGTGCCCAGCCCTCTGTTCAGCTGATCACGAAAATATCGCTGTTCAAGAATGTCGAGCAGCGGGTCGGTTCCGACATTGATAAAATGCGCATATCCGCCCGGCGCCGTCGGCGCATTGCTAAGTTTCTCCAAGATCACGATAGCTTCAGGCGCGGAAAACTCGGTGCTCATTGGCGGACGATTCCTTATGAATTTGGCTTCAGGCTCTTGGGGCGCGGGTTGTCTCCCGACGTAGGTAGATAACGGGCCTAGTCATGGTGCCCTCTGGATTCATAGGCAAGTAGAACGCCTTGGCGTTCGCTCCCATGGACTGGTTCAGGGTTGCGGCCACGAAGTTGAAGCCACTATCAGGCCGGCTGCGGCGCCAAGCGCTAATGTTGGCGACAAGCGCGCCGTCAGGCATATCCTCGAAGTGCTTCTTGGCAGGGTTGTTCAGGAATTTTTCGCTTTGGCCGGCGATCTTGTACATCCGTGCCACGTCCTGGATAAGCACGTCCTCGCCGGCGCTGAACACTCTCGCCATTGCATGACTGAGCGCCAGCCGTTGCTCAAACACGTCCGGCGCCAGCACTAACGCCAGTGCAGCTGCCTCGGCTGCGGCATGGGCCCGAACGAGATAGTCAGCATCAGGCGGTATCCTAGAGATTATCGGATAGTGCTTGGTTAGGCGCCATGACCAGTTAGCGCCAGCCTTGTCAGAGACCAGTACGAAACGTCCGGCAAAGTATTGCCCGTCCTTCTGCCCTGCTGCATCGGTGCCAAGCGTCACTTGCAGTTGCCTGATGACGCTGACTGCGAGCCGTTTGCTCGCGTCGGGCCTCTTCATCTCCTCCAGTTCGCGATCGACGTCACGTTTGGCCGCGCGGATTTCGGCCTCCACTTCGGGCGGCAAGCTATATACAGCCGGAAGGTCTAGCCCAGCCAAGGTTTGGCGTCGCTCGATCGGCGCGGGCGGAAGATCGAGGCCCTCGGCTCGCGTGCGCCCCTGCCCGAGAATGCGCGGCAGCTTTGCAGACAATGCCCCAGATACCTTACCGCGGAGGTTGTGTTCCGCGTATGCCTCGAACGCGGGAAACATTGGAGCCGTCGCCGGCAAGGTTTCGTCTGTCATTGGACCGCCCGTATCTTGGCGCATTATAGCGCCGCTACGTCGTACAGCCCGCCGTCCATTCTCTGCAAGAGCGAGGGTGTGTGTTCGCAAACCATGGCAAGTCTTCGCGCGGGTCGCGACAGAGCGACATAGGCGCGATTCAGAGTGAAGTTTAAAGTGGCACGCTCGGCTTCCTCCAAGCCAAGCACGATGCAAGCATCGAACTCCAGCCCCTTGATACGTTCGACGCTAGTGGTGATAACGCCTTTTTGCCCCACTGCTTCGAATGGTGGCGCAAGCGCGATTCCGAACTCCTCTAGCGCTGCGCGTAGGCGCATTAGCACCTCCTCCTGTTCGTTGATCTGGAGGATGGCGATGGATTTCATGTCCGCCGAGCGGCCCAGCACATTTAATAGCTGCGCGATGCGGCGAGGTTGCTCGACCGGAGGAGCAAGGATCAAGCGAGGCTTGGCGCCATTCAAGTTGGGGTTCACATCGAATGAAGGCAATTCGCCGAATGCGGCTTCGTGGAACTCTTGGAGGAACCTGCCGATCTGTTTGCTTTGGCGCATGTTGCGGCCAAAGCGGAAAGTCGTCTTGGCTTGTTTGTCGCGCAACGGCGAACCAACGCTCAGCGCTCCAGCGTCCTCCATTCCTTTTGTAGGTGTAACTGCCTGCCGAAAATCAGCCGAGACCGTAACTGCTCCTTCTGGATGCACGAAAGAAGTCAGCAACGATGCTTCAACCACACTCAAATCCTGAGCTTCGTCCAGGGCGATATGCGTCCAGCGTTCCTGCTGACCACCGACGGCATCCAATGCGCCAGGCATGAGCCGGAAACGGCCATGCCCTTGCGGATCTTCGACCTCCGATAGTGCAAATCGCAGCAGCCATGCCAGCCAGGGTTCCTCTTCCGGCCCGTATCGGCGTTCGACCCAATCGGCGGCCAGGGCATCTAGCACCTCTGGCTCACGAGCCTGGTGCCCAGTTCCGCGAGCGATGCGCCCGCCGCCTTCCATTCGCCCAGTAGCGAAAGCCGCGGCAAGAGCATCGAGAGGGTCATAGATGTGGAAAAGTGCCCGCTGGAACGCCTCGTCGAACACGTCACGGGCTGCTGGCGTGAGTTCCTGTCGGAAAGTCTCATACGGACGGGCGACCTGGCTGAAGACCCCGTCAAGTCGGACGGCGGAAGAAAGCGGAGCACTGTTGTCGCCCGCGCGACGTGCGCAGGCGGCAAGCGAGCGAGCCAAGGTTGCGCTCAAGGGGCGTGAGGCAGCATCCATCTTGACATCAGCCCAAAGGGCTTCTGAGACCTGCGCCAATCGCTCGCCGATCTGACGTTCATATGTGAGCCAAAGCTTACCCAACATGTCCGCGCGACACAGCCCGAAATAGGCCCGCCTTGCACGCTCCTCAAGTGCTGTAAGATGGCGCTGACGCGGCCGCGCCCCATGGGTGAAAGCCCAGTAGCCATCGAGGAGATCGCTAATGAACGGATCAACCAGTTCGACTACCTGCGAAGGTATTTCGAGCTGTTCGACCAGCATCTTGCGTGAGTAGGCAACCAGGTTCGGGTTTGCCAAAAAGATACGGGTGCGATCGACGGTGAATGGAACAGTTCGCGCTGAATTCAACCGTTCGGATTGCTGGTCGAAGAGAAAACGAATCCGCTGGAAGGCGACAGTGGTCTTGCCGCTCCCCGGAGCGCCCGTGACCACCATCAACCCTGTCATTCTGCTGACGAATGCAGCCACCTGATCCGCCGTCATAGCCAACTTGACAGCCTTTAGGCCAACCTTGGGGACCGTCTTCGTAGCAGCCCGCACCGGCCCTCCCGGCTCGTATAAACCCGATATTTCGGGTAAGACGGCATCAAATCGAGCCCGTGCGGTGGTCTCCAGGCCCGATAGACGGTAGCCATTGGCCTTGATGTCATAATACTCGTTAAGCTCGCCGCTAAGGGCCAACTGTAATCCGGGATGACTCCACGAAAGAACGCTTATACGGGACTCGCCTGCGCCAAATACTTCGTTAGTTGCGCTGCTTTCGCTTGCGTACCAGAGCTGTGATTTCTCTTCGTACTCACCATTCCTTCCGCGAACTTCAGTCACCACTTCAACCATCGCGTGAAACGCGTGGACCGCAATGGTCTCGACGCTTCCCCGATGGTCTTTGTCCCAAGCTTGACGTTTAAGTTGCGCATCGGTCGGTCTATCCCTGGTATCGAATGGCTCTATCGAGCCTCTGCGTTCGTCAAGCGCCTGATCTGCCGAAACCGAAACGGTTCTCGCCGCCGCTTCATCGCGGCGGACACGTTCATCCAAGTTCATCACCCTCTAATCCCCGTTTCTGAGGCGCCCTGTACACAAACTAACCACAGACGCCATGTTTTACTATTACGTGCCTGCCGCTCGCGAATCCGTTCCAACCAGCGATTCTGGGAAACTGTATTGCTGGATTAGGGTTCACGTGGCGCGCAGTAACTCTCCCTAACGATTGGTGTGACACAGATTGGTGACAGAACCTGTCATAGCTGACGATTGTGCAGTCGTGTATCGAGTTCGTACCTGTACCTCATAGTCTCGTAGAGCGGTATAATCTAAGCCACAGCAGCAATGATAGCGCGGCGATCCGCACTGCCGAGCGCCGTTTGCGCGACGCCGGATATCAGCCAAAGTAACGGCGGCGGGACCGCATCAATATCGCTTCCTATGCTGGGGCTACCAGCCTGGATATCGCTCCCAGAGCATGTCTGAATCAAACTCCCCTTCCAAAACGGTCGCAAGATCTCGCCCCAAGATTTCTATTACATCGCGCAGTTCCACCTGATCGACCCACTCATTCGGCAGTGCCGCCGGCCCATACCAGGCACCCACGAGATTGCCCGTGATGGAGCCCGTAGAGTCGGAGTCGCCGCTGTGGTTGACGGCCGAGATGATCGCTTCGCGAGAATTGTCGGTTGCCAACGCGCAAAGTACGGATATAGCGAGTGCTTCTTCCGCCACCCAGCCCCCACCGAGATCATGCAGACGTTCGCGCCAATCAGCTGCCTCACTCAATCGGAGTGCAAGCCGCAGCGCATTCTCAACTTCGTGGGCGCCCGGGCTGGTCTTGAGCAACGACAAAGTTTGCTCAACGGCTTCCAGCAGTGCCCTGCCTTGCGCCAGGAACGCGATAATAGTGGCCAATGCGCCCGACGATAATGAAGCCGAGGGATGCCCGTGGGTAGTTCTTGCTGTCTCGGCCGCGAGGGTGAAGACGCGCCAGGGATTATGAAGGTCGACGAAACCGAAGGGGGCGTCCCGCATCACTGTTCCGCAGCCCTTGCTGTTATTTGCGGCTGTCTCGCGAAACGGGCCGCCCGCGCGAAGCGCGGACAAGCAGGTATTGCCCGGGGCCCTGCGGGCCCACAGGCGTTTCTCATGGATCAGCCAGCCGTCAAGATCGCCGTGCGATTTGAGATACTCGAAAGGCTGGTCCTGGGTCATCAG
Source organism: Mesorhizobium sp. P171375 (assembly GCF_057786075.1). Lineage (NCBI taxonomy): Bacteria > Pseudomonadati > Pseudomonadota > Alphaproteobacteria > Hyphomicrobiales > Phyllobacteriaceae > Mesorhizobium > Mesorhizobium sp. P171375. The sequence continues at coordinate 4,283,493 of NZ_JBYNWF010000001.1, read as the reverse complement.
CCAACGCCGGTAGGCATGATGAACGACTCCAGGAGGATGACAGATGCCTCTCTCGGCAAAACGCACCGCCGCCCTGATCAGCCCTTCCACCGTGAAGAGCGTCATCTGCGTGTCGTCCGTGATTGCGCCGAGTGTTCCATAAGCGGCGTCAAAGCCGGTGATGCCTTCAGGGCCATAGCGGGAGGTGATTTCCTCGAGCTTGAGGAATTCTACTGGAGCACCAAGGGCATCGCCACACGCGCCGCCCAAGAGACAGCCATAAATCCGGTCGTAAAGCGTCATCGGGGGCTCATTTGGTTCGAGGCGGGCGACTGAGTTAGCTCGTCGTTCGGATGCATGAACATGAAAGAGAGCTTGATAGACTTGGCTTGGCTGCCTTACAATTCAAGCGACGGGATCGGGATAGTCTGTGTCATTCGAAAAGTCTGAGACGGAAGCAAGTGATCGTTGCTTTCTATTTTTTTTGCGAATGGCGTGTCGGTCGGACACAGAGGACAATTCTAGCTGGGAGGGCTGATTGAAGAACCTGAAAGATTTTGAACAAGGATTGGAAGACTGTGTCGGACGATCGACCGACATGCGACCGTTCGTGTGCGATGGTTCCCCGCTTAAATGTCACGTCTTCATCGTTGGGTTCAATCCCGCCACCACGATGACGGCAAGCTTCTGGGATTTCTGGCAGTCAGGATGTGGTTTTGACAAAAAAGCGTGGTTTGAAGAATACAAAAAAGACAGGGCGGCGCGCCCGCTCAAGCCTGGCAAAACACGGCGCAATTCAGTGAGCAACACGCGCCGTGTGCTCGATTGGATTACGGAAGCTGCATCACCATACGACTGCCTCGAAACGAATATTTACTCCCTGCCCTCTGACGATAAGAACGGGCTGCGTCAGGAGGCACGTGATACTACGTCGTTTACCTTTCTTCTGGAATGCATCAAGCCTTCGGTCATTGTCGCGCACGGTGAAGACGCTATCCGTGAAATATTGAGCCTTGCACCCCCCGCACATGTTATTCCCGTCAAACATCTCTCCCGAGGATGGTCACAGAAGGCCGCGCGTGCATTGGGCGAGGAGATTAAGAGCCGCATGCGCGAAGCCGGGCAACAGCCCCTCTCATCCGGTTTCCAGCTAATCGTCTAGTACGGGACTTCGATCTCTCCAGGAGGGGTCGGCACAGTTCGGTTCAGACCCAATCACCTAGAGGAGGACTGCAATGGATTGGGATGCAGCAGCAGCGGATGCTCGAACGCGTATCGGGGAGCGAAAACGGACCTTCCCAGAGCAGATGATGCTAGAAATTATCGATTATCTTTGCCTCGAGAGGCGGGCATCGCAACAGGATCTGTTAGGGATCGCGCCCTCGCCAGATGCGCTTGGTACAATATTGGGCCATGTGACAGTTGCGGTTCACGGCAAAGGACATGTGCCAGTAGACGGTTGGTATTCTCGGTCTGGAGGCGAATACATCGTTCACCCTGGCTTCGCTAATGCATGGATAAAGCGCCGGAGACTTCAAACTCAATGACAAGAAAGTTACCCAATACAGTTTTAACATTTGTCAGGATCGCGGCAATAACGAAAGCAATTGCATATGTCAGCCGCCTAGACTACCATCGACCACGGTCCCTCAAAATTCTCGCCCTTTAAGAGGGTCCATGCTTAATCTGGTGCGCAGATCAGCTCGCGCCTCGTCACTATGTCGATTGGCCCATTGAACGGTATCCAGACCTTTCCCTGACCGACTGCAACAAGGAGGGAACGGATGAAATAATGCACCTGCCCGCAATAGGCTCGATACTGTGCGAATTCCCTCCTCGCGCTTCTAACACTTACGCCGCAACGCTTTCGAGCGCGATCGGCGCCGCCAACTCGTGTATCCGAGCATTCGGACAAACCCGCCGGGCGATTTCGCAAAGGTGCTTATGGTGCGTCAGGTAGATTACCTGACCCACCTTTGCCATGTCGGCGAATAGCCGGAACGCTTCCTCGGCACGAAAGTCGTCGAACGTTTCCATGATGTCGTCGGCTATAAATGGAACGGGCGTGTGAGATTGAGCGAACTCGTGATAACCGGCCACTCTAAGTGCAAGATAGAGTTGGAAGCGCGTTCCCTTTGACATTTCCTGCGCAACCTTCGAACTTCCATCAGCTCCAATGCCGATAAGAACTTCGGCATCCTTGTCGGGCTGAGTCGCGAGGCCACGATAAGCGCCTCGGCTGATTACCTGAAAAGCTTTCGAGGCGCGAACCATCATCGAGCTGCGATGCTTGTCGCGATAGAGACGCAGGGCCTGTTCGGCGGCGACGATGCCCGCCCTCAATCGGAAATAGTTAAACGCCTTGTCTTCTATTTCCAGCAGAACCGTGCGTCGTTGCTCTTCGAGATCAGCTACCGCGCTATCGCCGTCGACAGCTTCTACCTGGTCGGACGCCTTGCTGTATACGGTATGCAACTCTCGCACGCGCCGATCCTGATCATCAAATCGGGCCTTGAGTTCAATGTGCTCTGCGTCAAGAGCTTGTCGATCCATGGCGTCGAGGGTGAGTTCGGCGTCAGCAATTTCTCGAACGGACAGCGCCTCTTTAACTTCGCGTTCGATGGTATCTGCCCGGCGTCGCAGATCCTTTCGCTGCTCCAACAACTGTAGCTGTTGGCCGACCTCCTGCAAGGAAGAGACATTGAATAGCTGTGTCATTTCAGATTTGCGTCGCTCACAAATGGCGATTTCGGCCGCCAGGTCTCGGTTCTTCAGGATTTGATCCTCAAGAGCCTGGTTCTTAGATTGCCTTTCTGCCTTGCTGGACCTGGCCTCTTCCACTCTGGCAGACAACAGCGCCCACAGGTCCAACGCACTCTCTGATGATTGATTCACTCCGAGTTCCGTGGCCATGACCGTGAGCTCGCAAGAGAAGGCAGTTTGATCTTCCTCCATCTTTGCGATCCGATCAGCCAGGCCAGCTCGCCGCTGGCCGGCCGGGCCAAGTTCGGCAAGTCTGTCCATGACCTCCTTGACGGTGGTGAGGCTGGGGATAGTTCCCCCTATGCCAAGCCAACAGCTCTTGCAGATTTCAGCCCATGATGCGTTCCATCGATCGTCGTCGCCAGATGCCGTTTCGAGGGCTGCCCTTCGGGAACGCTCCTCGCTTCCGCAGCGTTCAAGTTGCTCCCTCAGGTTCCTGTGTTCGACTTCTAGATCAATGGCGGATTGGGCGGCTGCCGCAAGGCCTTCAAAAGAGTCAGAACAATCTTGGGGTACGAGTGCCGCCGACAACGCCGCGGAGAGACGGTTGCGCGCAGCCGAGGCGTCCGATTCGGCCTGGCGTAAGTCTCCCTCTGCCTTTCTGAGCGACTCTACCGTCGCAACGACTGTTTCGCGACACTGCAGCCATGTCTCAAGCCCGGTTAACGTGAGGTCGTCAGAGACAGTCAAACCCATTTTGCGTACGAAACGCAGAATATCGGCTTTGACGGCTTCCCGCTTCGTTTTCGCAGCGCTCAACAGCTCCGCTGCGCGTTCCAAATCCGCTTCCACGATGGCGAGCGCCTGATATGCATGATTAAGCTTCGCAAGGTCGCTCATGTGCCCAAGCCTTGCGCCGGTGATCAGGTCATCCTTTCGCAGTTCGATCTCAAACGCCACAGCGGTCGATTCATCGAGTGCGTCGCGATGTACGGCCCAAGCCGCTTCACGCGCCGAGCGGGACGACGCTGCGTCGTGATCTCCCGCAAGACCGGTGAGGTCCTTCAGTGCGCCTAGTTCGGCCCGTAAACGCCGCTGCTCGCTGGTTAGGCGCTCGCTTTCGCTGCTGTGACGGTCGATGTCGGCCTCCGCCCTAGACAGCGCTGATTTCCACACTTGAAGTTCCGAAGGAGCCGGCACTCGCATTTGCACTAGCTCGTCAACGCTTTCAGCCCATGGGCGGAACTCCGACATCTGCCGTGCCAGTGTTTCTTCGTAATCGGTGCGGGAGCGCTCCGCGAGACGGCGGCGGGCTGCATGGTCGTTCTCTCGAAGAGCCGATAGCTCTCTCGCCAGCGCCGCAATGGCTGCACTGTTTTTCGAGGCGGCGGTCTCGCTCGATAATTTGCCTTGCAACTCGATGAGGCGGCGTGTCGCCTCTTCGGATTCACGCTTCGCGCTTGTAAGCGTTGCATCAATGCCTGATCGGCGTTCCATAAGATCTCTGATGGCCCCGGAAACTCGGCTTCCAAGCAATAGGCTGCTCAGGTCGTCGTCTTCAGGGCGTTCGAGAAGCCGCAGAATAGTTGCGATCTCCCGGCCAACCTCTTTCAATTGCAAACGACGGTCTGGCAAATCCCTCGCGGCCGTCACATAGCGAGCATGCAACTCGCCGAGCGCGTCCATTCTCTGCCCCAGCGCAAGAGCGGATTCATCTACAGCCATTACCTCCAGCTGGTTCTCAAGCTCCGCTGTCACCCTCTTCGAAGTCTCGCTCTTCACGGCAAGCTGGATATGCTCTTGATGAAGTAATGGGAGTTCGTCGGCCCACGAGGGCGGCGCCTCGGGAAGATCCTGCAACCCAGCGAGATTGGACCGAACCTCGCGCAATTCCGTCAATCGTGGCAGAGCGGCTAGCAGGTTCTTGATCTCATCCAGCCGTACTTGAGTACCTGTTCGTTCAGCCATGGCCCGGTCGTAAAGCTCAAGGGAGCGATCCCTCGTATCTACCAGCTGGCCGTATTGGGTAGCGAGCGTGTCAATCTGCTCTTTACGCCCCTTCAAGTCGGAAAGACGAGTTTTCAGATCACTGATCTCACTGCCGCGGGAACGCAGTTTGAAAAGGCCGTCAGCCTGTGAGCGCAAATCAACAAGTGTCCGACTTAGTGCGGCCAATCCTGTGCTCGCCGAAAACAGCAGCTGACCCAGATCACCTTTGCTGGCCAGGATGCTCTCGCCGCCTTCCTCAAGGGTATCATCGTCGAGCGAAAACATTGCGCAATAGACGTCCCGGCTAACTCCACCGAGCTCACCATGTATCAAATGTTCGCCGATCGGCTGATCACCCGGTCCGAGCAAACTGTTCTGTGGCTTTTTGATCCGGACAAGCTCCCGGGCAACGCCGCCGATGTCCAACGCCGCCCCGATGCGCATCGTTGAATATGGGTGGAGGAAATCATAGCGGCTGCGAGATTCGATGCCAAAGAGCAGGTCGAGGAACGCACATAAGGCGGTCGATTTTCCCGCTTCGTTCGGACCGTAAATGATATGCAAATCTGGTCGACCCGGCTCCGTTAAGCCGAAGTCAATTAGCTTGTCAGTGAATTTTCCGTAGCGGGTAAGATCGAGCCGGTTGATGCGCATCACGCTACCTCATCCTGTTTTCGGCGATGGAGCCACGCAAGCACGTCTTCCACGCCCTCGCGCGCGAGCAGGCGCAACGTGGCCCGAAACTCTTCCTGGTCAGCCCCTAAAATACTTCTGCTTTCAGGTGGCAGGTGACCCCGAAGCTCCTCGCCAATTTCGATGAGCGCAGTGTCATAAAATTCGGAATCTATTATCTCGCTGCCGACGAGCGCCCGAAGTTCGACCAGGGGATCACCAGCGACGCTATCCCCGGAAACGAGGTTGGTGCACTGCATCTCGATCTTTTCTATCCAGGTGCGACCAATAACGGATGCCCTGTCTTCGGCCTGGGTCTTGACGAGATCAGCGTCGTGCCGGAGTTGCCAAGCAAGTGCTGTTGGGCCGGTGAAGGAAAGCCGGATGACAAGATGTTCGGAACTGGCAGCTTCCCGCGCAGCCTCCAATTTCCGTGTCGCTGCGGTCGCCATGTCCCGCCAATTCTCGATGCCACTGAGGTCAACTACGACACGCTCGAACTGAGCGATGCCGGTGAACTTCTCCTCCACATGAACTGTACGATCGTCAGCTATCGTGACCAGACTCACGGATTTCGGACCGGATTCGTTGATGTCGCGGCCCTGGGGCATGCCGGGCATTACAATGGTGCAGCGTCCTGTACTGACGAAACGTTTGTGAATGTGCCCAAGCGCCCAGTAGTCGAATTCTGCCGCCTCCAAGTCCGACACGTTGCAGGGCGCATAAGAATCGTGCCCAGGCGTCCCCGCCAGACTGGTGTGGAGCAGCGCTATATTTACAGCGCCATCGACCCGTGTCTTGAACTTTCCGACCAGGCTTTCGGGGCACTGTGCCTGTGCAAAGCTCAGTCCGTGAATGACCACGGGGGTCGCCCGATCTCCCAAATCAATTGAGATCGCCTCGGCGCGCCCACCGTAGACCTTCACAGTTTCAGGGTATGTCAGTTCTCTGGTGATCTTCGATAACGCATCGTGGTTGCCCCGAATGATGAATACCCGAATTCCGGCTTGGTCTAGTCGACGGATTTGCTCGGCGAGAAACCGAGCAGTTTTCATTGATGTTTGGTCGCCGTCGTAGAGATCGCCTGCGAGAAGCAGGGCATCAACTTGCTCGGACAAGCAGAGATCGACAACATTGACGAACGCACGCCTAGTGGCGTTACCAATTAGTTCGCCTAGTTCTGGGTTGCGCAGCGCCAGGGATCGGAGAGGTGAATCTAGATGGATGTCAGCCGTATGAACGAATCGAAAAGCCATGCCCTCACCCTTCGCCTTCAGACAGAAGGCTTTTGTTCCCAGATAAACAGCGGCCTGTCCTGCGGCTGCTGCCTGGATAGATATCCACAGGCCGATGTCAGAAGCTGTCACCCACAAACCCCAATCAATCGCGGGCATGCTCTTGGTTGCCCCAGCCCCGCACAGAAGCAGCGCTAATAAGGCTGGGTACGATAACTCCCGCAGAAGGATTTGACATTCGTAGTGCAAAGCCTTTGTGCAGCCACGCAGGTAAATCGCCCAGCCGCGGGACCCGGATGTAGTCTTTTTGAAAACGAGTCGCGCTCACGACAAAGGAACCGTCGGCGTGCTTGTGGGGGAAGAGCTTCACGCCTGAATTCGCTCCCCGAGCTACTATGGCGAAAAGACCATGACCGTCATTTTCCTGCAGCCTGTTCATCCATCGACTCCTGTTTGCAACGAATATCCAATAGGGCGGTGACAGAAGCTGTCATCCCCTCACCGATCGGCCGGTGCATGATTCGGGAGTTTAGGAACAACTGGCTACGGAAGCGAAGGAAAGTCCGCGCGTTGGTGCCTCTTGACCATTTGGCGAAGCACATCGGGCGCAACTACCTCGACCTTGTCTCCCCACATATAGAGATGCCAGCACATCTCCATGTGTCCCGACGCCCAAAAACGTACGATCAGAGACCCATCAGGTTCGTCCTCAAGGCTCTGACCCGGATGGAACAGGAAACTTCGCGCGTGCGGTGCTGCGTCAGGTTTGAACCTCCAGACAACTTCCCCAAATTCACTGTCGTTCTGGAAAGCCCCGAACGCCTTCTTTGCATGCGCGTGGATGTCGAAGCCGGGGTCGCGTTCAAAGACCTCCCCTGTCAGTTCCGCACTTTCGATCTTCTCAGCCACATAATGCCGGAGCGTTCCCGCGGGATCGGTCGTTGGCTTCGCCACTAGGTACCGCCGAATTCCGATCAGGACTCCGTAAGGCTCAACCACTCGCTTGCTTGACGCGGCCGACCCGCGGGATTGGTAGACGATCTTTAGCCGCTGCGATCCTTTTAGCGCCGTAGCTATGGTGGACCCTACTCCCGGCGCCAGTCTTGTCGTAGGTCCCGGGCGCGCTGCGAGACCTTGGGCCTCAAGCAACGCTTCATAGTCAGTTTCCAAGCGGGCGATCCGGTTGTCCGGCACCAGCGCCAATATTTTCTCTCGCAGAGAACGAAGGTGGTCTGCCTCCAGCCCTTGAGCATTCCGTTCCAGGGTCTCGATCGATAGGTCCATCGCCGCCAGTTCATCGGGAGTTAGCGTAAGCAGGTCGCGCAACGCCCCTGTCTGCAATCGCCAGCGTTTACGCCCATTTTCATCTACGCTGGGTCGAGTGTCAGGAAACTGAAATTCCAGGGTGTGCAGCATCCGCTGCGCGGTCCGCTTGGAGACGCGGAACCGCTCGCCGACATCATCAAGTGTCACGCCCATTCTGCGAGCCGCAACAAACGTTGCGAGCTCAATCAACTGCTGTGCCTTTTCAAATGACATCGATCTTCACCGATCCAGGTGACAGCTATTGTCACGATCAGTGCTTACGGTTTTATTAGGATTGGGCGGGAGGTAGAAAATGAAACCGGAAGGCTCGGAGGTTTTGCTTTCCGCATCGGACCTGATGCGGTTCATGGGTTGTAACCATGCGACGGCGATGGACCTGCGCTACTTGCGGGGCGAGCCGTTCGCGCCGGCAGAGGACACCGAAGACGCAAAGATACTCCAGCGCTACGGTGATGCACACGAAGCGGATTATCTTTCGAAGCTCCGTGGCGAAGGCCTACGCATTATCGAATTCAGTCGCGACATGGACTTATCATTTGCGGCGAAGGCGACGCAGGCGGCCCTCTACGAGGGTGCTGATGTCCTGTTCCAAGGCGCATTCTTCTCTCCCCCGTGGGGTGGTTGGTCTGACTTCCTTATAAAAATCGACAAGCCGTCGCTGCTCGGTCCGTTCTCGTATGAAGTCGTGGACACCAAGCTGAAGCGGAAGCCCGACTCGAAGCACATCCTCCAGCTTGTTCTGTATTCGGACCTTCTGTCAGAAGCCCAAGGCATCGAGCCTGAATTCGCGCATATCCAGTTGGGCAATGGTGATCGCTTCTCCTTCAGGCTCAAGGACTACGCCGCCTATGCCCGCCATGCGCGGGACCGGCTGGAACGATTTGTCGCCGACCCGCACGAAACATCTCCCGATCCAGTGAAGATGTGTGGCCTGTGCCGCTGGCGCGAGGTTTGCCAATCGTACTGGGAGGAGGCTGACAGCCTTGCTCTTGTAGCCGGTATTTCCAGGAGTCAGCGGAGCAAGCTGATTGATGCGGGTGTTCTCACTATGGCGGCGCTTGGGCAGCGTGAAGAACGGGTGCCGAAGCTGGCGGAAACCACACTAAGCAGGCTGACAACCCAGGCGAGACTGCAGACGGCGCGGCGGGCTGGAGGTCCACCCTCCTTTGAGCTCAAGCAGTTGGACCCGAGTCGGGGTCTAGCTCTGCTTCCAAAGCCGGATCCTGGCGATCTGTTCTATGACATCGAAGGCGACCCCTTCTACGAGGGCGGATTGGAATATCTCCACGGCATCTGGCTCGACAACGAAGGCATAGCGGAGTTCAGAGATTTTTGGGCGCACGATCGAACCGAAGAGAAAGTGGCCCTGCGGCAGTTGATGGCGTTCTTCGAGCACCGTCTAAAGCATTTTCCAAACGCCCACATCTATCACTACGCCGCGTACGAGGTTTCTGCCCTGCGTCAGCTCACGAGCAGTCACGGCGTAGGGGAAGCGCTGCTGGATCAGATGCTTAGGGAGAGCAGGTTCGTTGATCTCTACAGCGTGGTGTCTGGCGGATTGATTGCGTCGGAACCGCGCTACTCGCTCAAGAACCTGGAAGTGTTCTACATGGAAGCACGCACCGGCGAGGTGAAGACCGCCGGCGGCAGCGTGGTTGCCTATGAAGCATGGCGGGAAACCAACGACCCGAAGATCCTTGAAGAAATCCGAGACTACAACCGGATCGACTGTATCTCCACGCAGATGTTGCGCGACTGGCTGGTCTCGACCGTGCGACCATCAGACATGCCCTGGCGACCGCTCGGGACCGCAGATGCAAGCTCCGGTTTCAATCTCGAGGGTGTCGCTGCAGAACAAACCCAAGCTGATGAACTCCACCGAAGGTTGGATGCGGGGCGCGACCGATGCGGTGACAGGCTCGCCGACCTGCTCTTCGATTTGAGCTACTTCCACCCGCGAGAGAAAAAACCTGCCTGGTGGTCGATCTTTGACAAGATGGGCAAGGACCCCGAGGAACTTATTGAGGACCTCGAATGCATCGGGGCGCTCACAGCAGTTTCGGCCACAATCGACGATGGAAACCATTGGCAGCGCACCTATTCGTTCCCAGAACAAGAGACGAAGCTGGACCTGGGTGGCTGTCACGTCGAAGTGGAGGGATATCCGGTATCCGTTTCGCTGGTTGATCTGGATCGGGCTGCGAGAACGGCACAGGTAAAATTCTCGAAGACCAAGTTTGACGTTGCTCCCGCGACAACTTCGCTGTTGCCGTCCGGGCCACTGGACACGCGCGTGATCGAGGGGGCTATCCGCCGTGTCGTCGACTCCGTTATTTCCAATAATAGGCGCTATCCCGCGATTTCAGATTTTCTCAACCGCTCGAAGCCCCATTTCCTGGGTAACGGCAGGCAGGCCAGCATAATTGATCCCACCCTTGAGGTGGTATCCGAAGTCGTGTCCGCGATACGTGACTTGGATCGTACTAGTTTGGCCATTCAAGGCCCGCCGGGTACCGGCAAGACCTATGTCAGCTCATGCGCAATCCTCGATCTTGTGATCCGTGGGAAGCGTGTTGCTGTGGCCTCCAATAGCCATAAAGCGGTTGACAATCTTCTTTGCGCCGTTCTGGACCGAGCGAAGGAAGCCGGCAGGTCAGTAAGCGTGGCCAAGAAGGGCGGGGAGGGCTTCAGCGCAGAGTATCAATCTGCAATTCACCACACATCCAAGAACGATGACGCCGAGCTATTTTCGGCGTCGGTCGTCGGCGGTACCGCTTGGCTGTTTGCCCGCACCGACTTCGAGCAGAGTTTCGAGTACCTCTTCGTTGACGAAGCGGGCCAGGTTTCAATTGCGAACGTTGTAGCGATGGGAACCTGCGCGAAGAACATAGTCCTGGTCGGCGATCCCATGCAATTGCCGCAGCCGATACAAGGCGCACATCCTGGTGAAAGTGGTCTGTCGGCGCTCGAATATCTTCTCGCAGGCTACAACACCGTTCCACCTGACAGGGGCATCTTTCTTCCGGTGTCGCGCAGAATGCACCCCGAGGTTTGCCGGTTCATCTCGGACTATGTCTATGAAAGCCGCCTGACGTCAGATGAAGGCGCAGCTCGGCAGCGACTCCTTCTAGCTGACTCGGCACGTGCGTCAGGTGTGCATCTGGTCAAAGTTACTCACGCGGGAAACCGCCAATCCTCGCGCGAGGAAATCATTGCCATTCACAACGAGATGACGCGCCTGCTAGGTGAGAAGTTCGCCGATCGGGACGGTAACGAACGATCTCTGACCCTTCAGGACATCCTGATCGTGGCGCCTTACAACGCCCAGGTGAACGCGCTCAAGGCTGCGCTTCCAAACGGAGCGCGAATTGGGACGGTAGACAAGTTTCAGGGCCAGGAAGCGCCGGTATGCATGGTGTCGATGACAACCTCTTCTGCCGACGACATTCCGCGCGGAGTCGACTTTCTGTTCAGCCTGAACCGGATCAACGTCGCTGTCTCGCGAGCTCAAATTCTTGCGCTGGTCTTCGCCAGCCCCAAGCTTCTGGAAGTGCCATGCACAAGTGTGAGCGACATGCGTTTAGTTAACACCCTCTGCGCGCTTGATGCATTTGGACCGTCGGCTGGAGGCACACTCAACGCATTGCTCGCGCCTGGTGAGGCTGCTGCATGACAGGTTCTGTCGCCTCCCCCTCTTATCCTTCAGATATCGCTGAATGAGGAGGACCAAATGTACACCCGTCATGCCGAAGCTCGATGCCAACAGAGAGGTATAAGACCTGAAGTAGTGGACGCGATCCTGGCTTACGGCCGGCGCTGTCGTCGGCATGGGGCAGATGTTTATTTTATGGACAGCCGGTCTCGCGCTCGCGCTCAGGATGATCTTGGAAGACAATACGCGCAGCTTGCTGATCGGTTGAACACCTATCTTGTAATGAGCGACGACGGCCAGATGGTCACAGTGGCCAAGAGGTTGGGTAGGCTGAAGTTTTAGGCAGATATAATGCGCAATGCTCAATCTGCGCATCTCGCAAAAACGCGACAGTCGAAAGGCACCGAAAGGCTGTCGCCCTTGACCGTTCCGATCAACTGTAAGAACGAGCGCGTTGCGCCAGAACCGGACGTTCTGCAGATCCATTTGAGGGACAGAGTGCAGCCAGCGCATTGGTCTAACGCTCACCAAGCTTCAAGCATTTTCGAGCCAGTATTTGCGGTGCCAATCAGTGAAATATAGGGACAAAGATGAGTTTGTCGCCGCCAGATTCATGCTGATAACCACGCCATTTACGGTCGCAACATCCTTGCCAGATCCGAATTTGATTTGCCTAGGTTCTCCTCCCGCCTTCAAGGCATCCGTGATTTTCTGACGACTGAGATGGCGCCCGTATCGATGGTGAGTCATATGGGACAGAACAATGATGTTTCCCGCGTGCCTAACCCCGCCGGCTTCGACCAGATCTGGATGGTGCGCATCGATCAAGCGTTTCCGGTTTTCCTGATACTCCACGTAGCTTCCGGCGGGTGCGAGAGCAGCCGGCGTCTTAGTTGCCAGCGCCGCCTGGCAGTGCCACGCATACTGTTCCTTAAGCTGCTGGATCTGCTCCGCCTCATTAGGAACCGGCGCCCTCTTGGACCTCCGCCCCAAAGAGGGATTCGTGCTGGCTTGTGGTTTTCCGGGATTTTTGGAAATTGGTCCTGGTTTGGGAATATTCTTGGATGGGTCAGGTCTCCAGTCGTAGTGAGCCGAGGGGGCCTCGCCCACCTCTTCGTCATCTTGCTCTACGGGGTCGCCATCGTCTTCTCCTGCTGACGAAGGCCTTTGCAGACGTTCGGCTTGCCGTATTCTTGCGCGAAGAGCACGCTCCAATGTGGTAGCGCAGTAACCTGGTGCGTTCGGGACGAATATTCGCTCCGCAAGGGCATCGAAGAAAGCGTCCTCCATTTCGATCTCGTCGCGCTCAGCGAGCCAAAGCGTACCTGAATCCGGGTCGAATGCATGTCGGACTGGGGCAAAGGCGTTGATCCTGCCAAACTTGTATGTGGCGATGACTTCCGTGGCGCCGAGTACCTGCTTCACTGATCCTATATGGCCGTACCAGCGAGTGTTGATGAGACTAGAGGATACGCCCAGCCCGACCAACGCCTTCTGTAGATCTTCGGCTACACGACGCGACTGGTACTCCCTCAAGATGTCCATTGCCCAATCAGGAGCAGCTCTCGACTCGGAACCCCTGACCGATTTCGGCTGACCTACTGCGGCTCTCAGAGATTTTACACCCGCTTGGAGGAGGTGCTCGGCAATCGACATGCGAACTCCCTCGCTCTGTGTCACGACCAAGTCGACCGCAGTCTTTCCTAGCTGAAGCGCCTCCCCCAGCTCAGGGAAGTCGTCGACGAAACACAGCGAGTTCTTTTTTGTGGCCTCCCCGTAGCCGACCAGCCGATACCCGCTAGGACCGGAAACCGGCAGGCACGGTACTCCATCATTGATCTCCCACCATGCTCGAGGCCCACTCTCGCTGCCAAAATGTCTGATGATTTGAGGCAGGTGCGGAGCCGCCCGGGACGGATCCATTGCCAACCAACGAAAAAACGCCAAGGAGGTATCTGGAGTCGGCTCCGATGAAATCACTCCAGCGCGTCTATAGAGACGCTGGTCGACATCGGACAGACCGGTGCCGCCAATCTGATCTCGCCAATCGCCCCAGAAGTTTCCCTTGTTGCCCTTGAACGCCAACTCATTCGGTCGCCGGAATTCACCATGGACTGGGATACACTGCAGATGGCTGACACAGAGGTCAGGCTGCCCGCCTTCACCCAGAATCCGAAGCCGTGGGATGAGCGCGGTGGAATTATGTGGGTCGTTATCGAGTGCGAGCCTAACCATCTCCGAATTGGGCCCGTCCAAAGGCGGGAGGTACTTGTCCAAGCCGACCTGCTTGCGATCTATAAGGTGGCAAGCCTGCAGCTTCAGAGATGTGACGCTGCCATGATCGCGGACAAGTTCAGAGCATCGAGCCAGATTCCCGTCCATGTTCAAAGCGGGAACCAGATCGGCCACTCGACGGAAGCTGTCAGCGATGTTGGCGCTGCTCAGAAGGTGGACCAGGTCGTCCTCAAAGTTGCGGAACTTGGTTCGCTCGGCTGGATTGAGAGGACGATCCCTGGGCAGATCTTGAATCTTTTCGTCAATCCAAACCCCGACCTCCTCAGGTGTAGGGTGCTGTCGGAACGAGAAACCGAGTTTCCGTTTCTTTACGGCCGAGGCGAAACTTAGAAGGCTCTTGGAAGGCCTCCGGATTGCACCGCCTAGGACGCTGTCCACAGCCCTGTCGACAGGTAGACAGAGATCTTCGAGCCTGAGAGGTGTTTCATTAGCGTCGGGCCAGATTGCTAGCTTTCGAATGGCCGGCCATGTGCTTGACTGTAATTTCTTCAGGTTCTGACAAACCCACACAAACATCGCTAAACGTGTGGCAGCGGGACGGTCCGCACCCGAGAACCTAAGCAGGAATTCATCAAACGTGAACGTTGGCTGGTTCCAACCGTTTCGTCCAAGTAAAGGGTGTGCAGCCAGGGCCGGATCGACGAGTCGAGGTACCAAGTTTCCCGGGAGGCGAGTGGGAACATCGGAGCCAATGAACATCGAATTGGCCGGGTAGATATTTCCGTCCGCACCCGGCAACGCTAGCGTGTCGGGAAGCTTCGGTACCTGCACCTTGGTCTTCGTGGCTTTTCGTTTCGCCGCCACAGGCTTCCATATGACGTCCAAGTGTATCTTAGCAACGGTCGGGTTCCCAATTGCCTTCTCATACGCGGCTTTGTCCGCCCAGGGGAATCGCGGATTCGCATCCAATTGGGTTCGCAGGCGCAGCAAGGCGTCCATCTCATCAAAAACGATGTGTGTCTCGCCATATCCGCTCATGGTGCGCGAAGTGAGAAGGCCTACAATGTCCGGATGTACCCCTGGTGAGAGCTGTTCGAATTCCCGAGGAACGATGCTCGCCAAATCCTTGTCGATGACAAGGACGTCGCTGGTGACAATCGGCACCACGAGCTGAAGAGGCGTCGGCTTCCGATGTCGCGGGCCGGCCCTTCCCAAGGTCGGGAACGCTTTTTCCTCGAGCGCCAGGGCGACCAGGATAGAAGTCCGCTCCAATGAGAGATGAGCGGGGTCGATCAACAGGTCAAGGGATCGAGGTCCTGCCTTCGGAAGAGTTTCACGGATCGCGCGGATTAACAGCCGGTCACAGGCATCGACGAGATCGCCATTTCGCTTGGCCGCGCCTTCAGCGAGGCCGTGCCGCTCCGTGTCGGAAACAAAGGGCGCCGAATAGTGCGCACCGATCCCAGTAAACGCAGAAGCGCCAGTATCGGCATAGGCTATCGGATATCGGAAATGCCCTTGCGCGGGAACCGGCCTCCCTGCGGAACCTTCTTGCCAAGCAACCTCTATTCGAATTCGTTTTCCTTCCCGATAAAAGTCCGGAAAGTCGCCGCCGGACTTTGGAACCGGCAACTCAGTCGAGACTACCCTTTCGTGGAATGATCTGCTCGCCACCATCGGCGCGTCAGATTTTATATTGCATGTACGTTTATAGATCTTCAGCCCACGCCTAGCGGTCGGCCGTCCGGCCTGGAAAGTGAACTGCACTCTCCCAAACGCGTGGTGAACGAGGTCGAGCGTATATTTGGGACGTAACCCAGGGACGGTCGTTCCCATGAAACGAGCTGGGATATCTGAGGCCGCCGCCACGAAAATATTCGCTAACAATTCAGGACTGCAGATATCCAGTATGATTGGCTCACCCTGCTGAACTTCTATCTTACGCAGTCGATAGCGGACTTCGATCACGGCACCACGGCCCGCAGGTGCTGTCGGATCCGCCATATAGTTTTGGCTAGCAGCCGGTATCGCTGGTTTATCGTGCCCGTTTTTGTAGAGCGTTTGATGAGCATAGCGACCATTCGATCGGATAAAAATGTCATCCCCGATCTTGAAACAGGCCTTCAAGCCATGGTTCTTGACGCCAATCATGCTGCGCTTACGAGGCACGAGATCGCCAGCACCGCGGAGATATTTCAGCCGCTCCCACCCATCTTCGTCAACGGGATTCCCGTTTCCGCTACAGAGGAAGCGATCCTCCTCGAATGTGAGGACCGTGTGAGTGGATCCCGCATCGATTTCATTCTGGATCAGTTCCGCGACAAGATCATCAGACCGAAGCCCGTTAATGAACTGCCACAGCTCAGGAACAACGTCCGTGCGAGTTTCAAACTCGGGCTGCGTCGTGAGGTGCGCTCCCGCAGAAATGGCATTCGAAGGGGATGAAGGGATATTCATGTGTCTTTACCAAATGGCCCAGAGCCTCTTCGCTGTCACGCAATTCGACAGCGACCGCGTGAGTGAAATGTTTCACAGTTCAGAGTGGATAGGCAACTCCGTTACGCGGCCAACGAAACCAATAGCGACTAATGCCGCCCGAGCACAAAGCACGCCTTTCGCAGTTCAAGTTGCCTAATCGCGGCGGCAAGAACCGTAGGCCGCGCTCCCTACTGCCTCTAGTTGATCGCAGCCGGATTCTTGTGGCTTGCAACCGAGCCCCAGCGACACGGTAAGACCCACGAGAATCTGCCGGGTGTCATCGACTATTTGACGGACCCGGAGGTTTCAAGGCCTAAGGTTAAGTAGCCGCTGGTTCAGCCGAAATGTGTAACCTGCCCGATCAGTGTGGGCAGTCTGGCACCGGGTTGTTTGACCTGTAGGCGGAACACAACAAGGGTTTCGGCTCCAAGAACGTGTCTTGAAGTCAGCAAGCGCACACCGACGCAGTCTGGTGAAGCTAGCTCGGACACCAATACCTTGTGCATGAAGGTGAAAACGGCTCACACTGTGTTTTCTTGGCTAGCCAGTTATTCAAAAGGCAACAGAATGTCTGACAACGATTTTTTTTCCGATCTAGTCGAACTGGCACGTCGTGACGAACTACCGGCTGTCGTCGGGAGAATTGAGGAATCCCTGCACCTCTACATATCGTTGCAGGGGTCAGAGGATTTTCTAAGGAATCCGCTCGTCGTCGGCCCAGACAGGTCTGGAAAGATGTCTGTGGTCTATCAGATGATAAAGAATTTTTTCGAGCCCGAGCGATTTGGACGAGCGATACTCATAAACACCGACAAAATCCAATCGATGGATAATTTTGAATCAGTAGTAGATGGCTTTGACGCGACCACGATGTTCATTCTTCCCCATTTGTGTTCATTGATCGACAGGACACAGGGGCAGTTGGCGTACTACCTCAGAAGTTCGGCCAAGAGAACGCATCACTCCTTTCTCGGCACATGTAACGAAGGATGCCACGCCTCCTTGGAAAAAAATCATAGGACCCTTATTGATCAAGTGTTTTTTCGCAGAATTTTTTTAAAAGAAATGGATACTGAGTCTGTAGTAAATTTACTGTTCCAACAGTCGGTTAACAATGAACACGACGTCTACGTAAACGCTGATCTCATTGTGGAAATAGGACACCTATCCAGTTCGATAGAGATTGGCATCTGGAACCCCGAGAAGGCGTTCAAGATTGTTGCCGGAGCCACGCAGCTCTGCGTTCTTGAAGGCAAAACGGAAATGGAGCGATCTCACGTGTACCAATTCGCTTCGAACATTTCAGGCATCTCAAGCGAAGAACTGCAACTAAGAGTGGTTTCGGCACGTCATGGACATCCGCTATGGGATCGCTAAGGGCATCGGCGCGGTCTTGCACAGTCAACCTGCCGAGCTGAAATGGCTTTGACATCCCCCATAGAGAGATTGATCGTGTCCGCATTATTGCCACGGGGAGAATGAGGGCAGCACTCGTCGCCCGACATGATCGTCATAACCCGCGACGGATCGCGCGCTAGGGTTCCACAGTGATGCAGCCGAACCTTGGAGGTCTTCCCGACCACAACGGCCTTAACCTCCACACAGCACTCGGTTATCGTTCACCCTGCAAGTTCATCGCGGTCATAATCTGTCAACCTTAGGGGAAGAGCTCATCCCTGCCGGCGATTATCCGAAGCCATCGCTCTGTCCGAACGCCTTCTTGATTCGATTGAATTTATCAAGAGGAGTCAGCGGCGGATCTCTCCATCTTTCGAAAGCGGGCTTCGGATTCTCAGCATCGGCCCTCCTGCGCTCGGCGAGGGCACGCTGACCATCAAATGTTAAGTGAGGAGCGTGAGAAAATTCCTTCACCCATCGTCCTACCTTTTCGTCGCTCGTTAGAGGCGCACAAAGCGAGTCCATGAGAGCCATGAGGTCATCGAAAGTGCTCATATTCTGATTTATTAATTGAAGATTATAATGCAAACGAGACCCATCAACTTCTTGGCGGAGTCCCTCAATGCGACCCCTTCTTTCGGCGATCTGCTGCGCATGATTTTCCAGTGTAAGGCTTGCTTGACGAACAAGATTTACTAAACCGTCCATGCCCAAGGGGGGATCAAGATCTCGGTTCAGCCTACGCCGCTTCTGGACCAAATTCTCGACCTCTAAATTCGCGCGGCTTACGGCCGTCGCAAGCGCACGGCTCAAATGCTCGCCGCGCTCTCGAACATCCTTTAAGTGATCCAAAAAGACCTGAGCTGGGTCAGATAACGTCTGGGTTAATTCATGGATTTGCCTTTCAAACTCATGAAGGGCTGCCGAACTCGAATGAAGCTCTTGCCTCAACCCCTCTGCTTCCTTCCGCCGGGACCTCGCTTCTTCGCGTAACTCTTCTTCTCGCTGGCCACTCTCCGCCTTTATCTTTTTTTGTCGCTTCAAATCGAAGTACGCAGAAAAAATACCAACTACCCCGGTTGCCAGAAGAAATGAGAGGATAATTGAGGTATCCATGGATCAATAGCTCTTGCTAATAATGGAATGCCGTCATTCAGTCCGGTTCGCTTTGTCCGCGCGGGCATAGTGCGCCAGCTCGGCCATGCCGCCTCCCCGAGGATGTTGTCGCGCCTTCTTGCATCCTAGACGATCTGCCGGTCTAGAATAAAGCCACGCGACATGAGTTCCAACCTAACCTTTGGCCCGGCAAATGTCGATGTTGCCTTGCGGGCGGTAACGCAGGAGTCTCTGTGTAATGAACGGAAGGAGTACTTCCCTGTGGTCGACCAAGACCGAGCCACGGAGCATCCCATGCCACAAAGCGCTGCGAGGATTTGAGAGATTAACGATGGCGTCTCACAGGTGCGAGCGCCTCATGCGCGAACGCTCGACCCTGAGAGGAACAATGGAGCCAAATGCCTCTGATCCAATCAAGCGACAAACTATTTGCTGACGTCCAGCGTACCTTTGATTGTTGTGGTCGCTTGTGCGTCGATCGAGCCGCTGGTGACTGACAATGTTCGATCGAAGATCTTCAAGGTTTCACCTGAGATGATCGCGTCGGGCCCAGCGAGATGTATGCGGGGGCTTTGCTCGGGCGAGACGCCGGAGCCTCCTGTCATGATGGCAACGGAGTTCGCACCCAGCCCGAGGTCGATTTTGGCCGCCTCCATCTGCTCGATGCGGACCTGACGACCTCCGAGGCTGCGCGGCGCCTTTCTGTCCGCGACAACGGCGATGAGTTGATCGCCGGCGAGGTGGCGCACATAGAGCCCGGCATGCCCCCGCTCCTGCGAGAAGCCGCTGATGGAATGAGCGGCGCACCAAAACGGTGGTGGATCGCCGTCACCATCAAGTCTGACCATTTTCCAGTCGGCGCCTTCGGCGGGCTCCAATGCGAGCCACTGATGATTTTCTGACCAACCGCTGACTTCGCCTTCGAAAAGGCAGACGGCCGATTGCGGTGCAGGTGGTTGGCGCCGCTCTGTCAGAGTCACCGTTGCGGTGACATGGTCACCTTGCGGCCCTCCAGAAACCCGCTGGAAGTTCGCCGGCATGTCAGCCAAACTGAAGTCGAAACATATTCGTGGGCAAATCCACTCGCGCTCGCCAAATTTGAAGACGCCGGGCGCCAGCGGGACCTGCTCAGGCTCACTAACGCCGCGAAGCTGCCCGGAGAGACTCTGATTTCCCAGGGTCAGCAGGTCCTCAAGAAAATCCGCCGGCGCGGTCACGCCGAAGTCCCGCTGCAGGACGATTGGGCGAACCGACATGATGTCGGGATCGTAACCGCCGATACTTTCCGACCAACCGCGGCCCGGCCATCCTCCATCGAGCGGTAGAGCCGGTGCAGCCCCGGCAAACACGAAGCGCAGAGCCTTTTGCTCCTCTGCGGTGGCCCACCAGCCGAGCAATGCCGAGGTATCGCCACGGACCTCCTGGCATACGCGGTCGAGATGTGCGCGATTGTCGATCGCCGCGCTGCGTACGATACAGCCTAGGGCCTCCGGCGCGCGGTCGAGCAGCACAAAATCGCCCACGTCGGTGTTGAGCCGGTTATCGAAGACCGCCTCGAAAAACTTGGCCGCCGACTGTTGCTCGCCGCGCTGGTAGACAAGCTTCGTGGTCGATGGGTCCCGCGAGATCTCGGACAGCCGGCCCAACCAGTCCCGCATTGGACCGGTCAGGCATCGTCCTATCGCAAAGACTGCCCCATCAGCACTCCTGGTGAAACCCAGCAGCTCGAAGGGTCGGCTAAAGCCGTTCCATTTGAACTCTGCGGCCAGGAGAGTGCGAAGTGCCGCCGGGCGATCAAACTTGCGTGGCAGTTTGATCGCCGCCGCCAGAACAGGGCCATCACCCAAGCCAAGCCAAGCGGTGAGGCCGACTACAGTGTAGGTTGTTCCTCCGATCGTGAGTGCGGGTCGCGGCATCGCCACTACTCCGTTCGCCCGTTAGCCCAGTTGGATCTCGTTGGCGATCCGGCCGTTTCCCGCCGCTTCGATGTACAGGACCTCGCGCACGTTCTCGATGTGCCTGAGATATTGGCTATCGCTGCGCGACGTGTCACCGACATTATGCAGCTTGCGAACGAGGCGATCTGGCCCCGCGGGGTCATCTGGCCCTGGCCCCGCGACATTTCCGGGCGCAAACAGCACTCGCGAAAGCTTGTCCAGCAATACGTCTGGATTATTCGTGTTCCAGTCGCTCAGCAGGATATCGGCATCGATGTGGGCGAACGCACCAACTGCCCCCATAGCGTAGCCAGTGCTCGTGCGGATCTTCGCACCGATCACCTCGGTAAGATTGGCGTTGACGGGGATGATTGAGAAATTCGGGAACGTCGCGCCAGCCAGCGCCGCCGCAGTCACCTGCGCCAGCAGCGGCTTGCCCAGCATATCGACGACGACGGCGAGGCGCTTCAGCCCGGCATTGCTCGTGTCCATGGCCAACTCGTGAACAAAGCGGTTTGCGATGCCGCCGTTTTCGGCGTCGCCTAAGGTGATACGCAGGGGAAGGAACTGACTGTTATCTTCGTTTTCTTGTGGATCGTCGATGTCAGGACCCCAGTTTTCCGTTTCCAGCCAGGACACTGCCCCACCCGGGTCTGCGATCTTGAAGAAGAGCAACTCGCCAACTTCGTTGCTGCGGCGGATAGTGATCTTCCTCACGAGGCTCGCGCGGGTGATACCGAGAGTGGTGGTGGGCTGGTCCCCAATGATATCGAGCCGAACCATAGGTGCGGCATTACCGGGAAACGGCACGTGTCCGTGCCTTTTTTTTAGCTCCGGTTCGGAAAAGTCGTAGGTCAGATAGACCGCAACGTGCGCGGCATCCAGCCTTACCGGGGCGTTTCGGTTCTGGATCGTGAAGTGCAGATGCACCCAAAAACTCGACACTCGTTCTGAAATAGTGTCCTGATTCTCACTGACCAAGCTGTACATCGTTGCCTCCCACCAGAATTGATATCAGGCTCACAGCGCGTTGAAGCTGTTAAGCCAATCCAATCGCGCGGCGCCCAGATTGATGCGTCGGCCAAACTCAGAAATGTCGGCGCAAAGCCAAGTCCCCTGCTTGTTCGCCAGCTGCAGGGTAGCCATTGCCTCGGTGAGCGCCATGTCCGTCGTATTAGCGCTCATCACCAACAGGTTCTTTAGCGTCAGCGATTTGAACAATGGCAGGCTGAAGGCCGCGGCCAGTGCGGGCGAGGTTCCATCTGTCATGTCGCCGAGTACGTCCAGGAAAAGGCCGAAGTCCTTGCGGTTTCCGCCGCCCCGCGCGGTTCGCTCGAGGATTGCGAGATTGATCAGACGCACGGCGACCAGCGTGTCGAGCAGCCGAGATGCGGGGCCATCCGTGCCACCGGTGCCCGGCTTGTCGTTCGGCTTTCGCTGGTTCAGCCAAATGCGTCGCAGAAATGCGACGAGCGGCTCGCCCTTGTCGAACTCCACATCGTAGGTTTTCGCTACCCAGCTGACGAACTCGTCGCCGCTTTTTCCCTTGGCGATGTCTCCGAGCACGCGCTCGTCGTCCGCCGTCGCACCGATGAGCAACGCCATCATGGGCGACACCGAGCCTCGGCCTTTGTACGTAGTCCAGATCAGGGATGGAGCGTTCTTCCATTCGCTTGCTTCCGTGCCGGCAGTGTGGCGTGCCTCGAACATCTCCGGATTGCCGGGCGACGAGGTCTCCGGATCGCCTGGCCACAAGGCCGGCAGCTGCAATCCGTCGCCGGCAAGCTTTGTCGCGCTGATGATGATCGGGATGAGTGCTCCGGTCTCCGGTCTGCGGGTCCCATCGACTGCGCTTCCGCTATAGCGCTGGGAAAGCTTTTGAACTTCCGCCTGGTTGGCTTGTGCTGCGGTTGGCAGATAGATGAAGCCCGGAGACTCTTCCTCGAAGTGCTGAAGGCTGTCGTTGGCGAGAGCGACGTTGAACTCGGCAAGCGTCATGTTGATTACCGACAGGCGGGCCCCGTTCGGCAGCGCCGCGACCAGCCTGCGGAGATCAAGCACGTCACGAAGATAGTCTGCGATGGCGATGACGCCCTGCGCAAGGTTCAAATGGAACCTAATTACATTTGCGATCTGTTGTGGACCTGCCTTTGCGTCGTTGGGCACTGGATAGTATTGATCGAAGGGGATGCGGTTGAGGCCGGCCGCCGATCCGTCGTCAGGATTGTTGGCAATCAGCGTCCCCGGCAGGCTCGTGGTGCCGATCTCACGCACGGCATCCATCGCAAACGCGCTGCCCTGACTGAGATCAGCCTTGCCGAGCGGAGACTGGTCCTCCGGCGCAGCCGCCAGGTACTCGCCGAGCACGAACGAGCGGACTTCGTTTCTCAGCCGCTCGTGCAACTCACCGCTCATCGTCCCCTTGTTGGCATAGGCGTCGGCGACCTGATCCATGAAGGCAGACAACTCTCCGTACTTTTCGAGGTCTTCTTTGTTCGGCTTCGATGCCTCCCGCCTCACCGCGTCCTGCATCGCACTGCTCAGCAGTTTGTCAGCGTCGATATCGCTGGGATTGAGAGGTAGTGTGTCGGTGCCGGGCAATCGCGAGATTTCGCCCTGCATCTCTTCAACGGGTGTCGCCAGAATGCCCGGGTCTGCGACCGACATCTGGAAAATCTTCTTCTCCCGGTCGATCGTGAACTCGCTCACCTCCTTGTTCTTCACCTTGACCTTGCCGGTCAGCACGTTCGGAACGGGATCGGTTGAATTGCTGCTCCAGGCCTGGATCTTGGAGGCAACATCAGCGGGTAATGGCGCCGTAATCGGTCGTCCGCTCGCCATTTCCGCGTACGCCTCATTGACGGCTTTCTTCTGGGCCGCAGCAGCCTCCTCGCCCAAGTGGGAGAGGCCGATGTCGTCGACCAGCTGCTTGAGTTCGTGATCGGTCACCATGCGGATGACCAACGCCGTCTTGGTCTGGGATGGCGTCACGTCCATCATCCGGCGCAGCGCGAGCAGGCCACGCATGGTGTGCGCCTGCATGCCCAGCTGCTCCTCGACCGCTTTCAGCCGGCCGCGAAGGAAGGATTGCGCGGCCGTCGCGTAGCTCTTGACGGTGACATCGAGTGCCTTGCGTACCGCGCGCTCGGCATCGCCGAGCTTGGCCTTTTTGAGGCCTGCAAGCACGTCGGCGCGAAGCTTGGCGACATCCACGTGATCACTTGGCCTGGCGGCCATCGCGGCAATCACATTCTCGAATTTAGCCTTTTCAGTTTCGCCCTCGCCGGCGGCCCGCAATACCTCATGATAAACTTCGGCTATTCGGTTGGCATACTCCTGAGCGGAAGCGAGAGCTTCAGATGCCGGGCCGCCGATCCGGAACGCAAGCGAAATGAACAGCGCATCGATGTTCTCGTTGAGCTTGTCGCGAGTGAACGCTGTCTTGTTGGAGATCGGCGCGATGAGGACATCGCTGAAACTCTCGAGGATGCCTTTTAGCGCCCCCTTGAGCGACTTGTCCTGGAACGCGTTCAGGTAGTCGGTGAGGCCCTCGTTCCCCGCCTTGCCGATGATTTCGACGTTCCTTTGAAAATCCGCTGGCCCGACGCCGAAGCGCACGCCTGCCTTCCCCTTCATTGTTTTGTTGAAGACCTTGAGGCCGACTTTCTGCAGCGTAGCATCGGCGCTGTTGTAGCTCTCATACTTGCTCATCAGCCAAGCGAAGAAGAATGACTGGTGCGGCAACGACCGCGCGAAAGCATGGACTGCGTCCGATCGCTGGCGGAAGGCCAGGTAGATTTCGATGAAGCGGCCGTTCCCGACGATATCGTCGACGCCCAGATTGAAACGGGGATCGAGGGCGTTGTTGTCAAGCCAGTCGCTCGTAAACGGATCGCGCGTCTTCATCTCCTCCCAGACAGCGTCAGGTGCCTTGCGCTCCAGGACTACCTCGCGGAGATGCTGCATGGCTCCCACGATCGAGTTCACGGCATCCCTCTGAAGGCCGGCGTCGTTGAAGAAGGCAAACTCGGAGTAGGCCGCAGTAAGCTGCTTGAGGGCCCTTAGCGCATCTGCGGGCGCCGCCAGCAGATACTTCAGCACTGCGGCGGCGACGATTGGATTCTGGAAATGCGCCTCGGAAATCCTGCCCGGACTAAAGTCCACGTTCTCCCGCACTTTGAGAAAGATTTGCACCGCTTTTGCAGAGGCGTACCCGTCTGCCATCGTCAACATTGCCTTGGTAAACCGGCCACCCATGAAGCGCGCCAGTACATCGAGGTTTGCAATCAGACGCTTGAAGAGCTTGCCGCCGATCTCCTGCGCGCGCAGCACGTCATTTGAACGGGGTTTGCTTTCCGAGATGGCGTCGAACAACGCATCGTCCGGAAGCAACGGCGTAGGGATGGTCTTGGCACCCCCGGTGTCGGCGTAAGGCGCCACCAATCTGTAGCTCTCGTAGTCGGTGTCGCCGATCCGCAGCGCCATCCCCTCGAGGCGGAGGATTTGTGGATTCACATGCTTAAAGACCTCGTCGACGCTGGGCACCGCGACTGGCTTAAGGTCGGGATAGGTTGGGCTCGCGGTGTCGAAGATGGAGCGCTTTTCCTCATCCTCCTTCGCCAGGCTGTTAAATTTGCCGATCACCATGATGGTTCGGTTGTAGTCCTTGAGCCGATTAATCTGTTGTTTCTTAAGAACCATCGCACCCTCCATTTCGTCGTGATGTCGGCAAGCACGTCAAACTATTGTGGCGGTAACTACGCGTCTAGCCGCCATTTCTTGATCAACCGATCGATCATCCGGATGGACCCGCCAGCGGCGACCTCCGTCACAATCGCGTGCTGCACCGGTGCAGGACAATCTGACCATCCCATCGCCTCGAGCTTCAAGCGGACGACACGGGCCAAATCGGCGGGATCGTCGATCGGAAAGAACGGAACGACGAAATCGATGCGGTCAAGGAAGGCCCGATCAAGACCGGCATGCCGGCGAACGAGCTCGAGCGCCCGCCGTCGATCCTTTAGAGTGAGATAGCGCTCCAGTAGTACCTCGCCACCACCGGGAGTGCCGCGGATCGCGTCAATCTCGAGATCGATCTGCCGCATCATATCAAGTTCGAATTGATCGACCGCACCAGCTAGGATTAGGTTGCGCAACTGCTCGTCATCCAGTTTGCTGGCAATCTCGGGCCGGCTGGATTCTTGGCCGCGCATGTCGCGATAGGCAGCTTCCACTTGCTCCTGCCCAAGATTGGTGGTCAGGATGAAGATCGTCTGCGAGAACTGAACCTCCTCGCCGCTGGCATTGTTGCCACGTCCCTCCAGAACCGACAGCAATATGTCCTGTATCGTTGGGTGGGCTCGGTCGATTTCGTCGAGAAGGATCACGCTGCTGGGGCGGCTGCGGACCACTTCGTAGATGGTATGCGATGTGTTGTAGCCGATGTAGCCTGGGTCGGCGCCGATGAAGCGGGTTCGCGAGCCATCGGTGGAATACTCGCCCATGTTCAGCGCAAAGAACGAGTCCTGGTCATATCCGAGGCCCTGCGCCAGCGAACGCGCGAGGTACGTCTTGCCGACACCGGGCGGGCCGAGGAATAGGAAGCGTCCGCGCGGAACACTGGCCGACCCGACACGCCGCTCCACCGCCAGAACCTTCGTCACCAGTTGCACCGCATGATCCTGGCCGATGACCTTCGCGGCGAGCTTGTTTCCGAGCTCAGCGTAGAACGCCTCTGGATCTTTGCCGAGAATTTCCGGTGCGATCCCGAGTTCCTCACTGACCAGCATCCTGAGGTCGTCGAGAGTAATGCGATCGACTGGGGCCCGCCTGAAATAGGTCACGCGGCCCTCCGCTCGCTCAACGGTGCCTGCGGCGAGATGCAGTGCGACCTCAGGAAAGTACCGTCCCGAATAGTGCTCGCGCGCAGTCGCGACGATCTCGGCGGCAAGCGCCTCGGCGCTCGGATCGAAGGCCAAGGGCGTCGACATCTCGCGACGTAGCGCCTCGAGGTGCCTCGTGGTGAGCAACGCCGTCGAATCCACGTCGAGCGCCGGCAAGGGGTGTGTCTGGAGGTTTCGAAGCATATCATGCTTCCGCGCCGCGACGACACTGCTCACAAGGACAAAGCTCCGTTGCGGCTGCATCAAATAGTAGCCGATTGCGTCCCGGAAGGCCGTCGAACCAGGCAGCGCCGGCTCAAGGCAAGTATTGACATCATCGAACGCAACCACGATCGATGGATCGCGCCTGAGCAGATCAAAGAGCGTCTGCATGCGACGCTCTATACGAGCTCCGTCCGACATCAGATCAACCGCGCGAATGAGGAGAAACCGTCGCTGACTAAGGCGCCCATCGGCCTCGGCAGAAAAACGGCTCAGAGCTCGCTGCAGCAAAGCCATCAGGAATACCGTCTTGCCAACACCATGCTCCCCGGTGATCAGGTAGTGTCGGTCACGCAGCAAGGCCATCCGCAGCAAACTAAGGTGGCGCTCGATATCCAACTCGCGGCCTACCAGCGCTTCGGCTGGAGCACCGCCCTGCTCAATGAAATGGCCGAACCCTAGCTCGGCCGAGACAACCGGCACGCCGTCCGCGCCAACAAAAATCGAAGGTGTGAGGCGGTTCGCGAGGCAAAGTCGACGACAGGCTTTGAACCAGCCGAACCTATCGTCGAAATCGTCGTCAAGCAGCCACCAAAGCAGACAGTCGTGATCGCTGAGCAGCGGTTTGTCGGCGAGGAAAGCGAGACAGCTGGCGACGGCGGTCTCAGGTTCGAACGTCGCCACCGTTTCCTGATTCTGCGGATCTTTCTTGTCGACGAAGCGAAGAAGATGAGTGGTGATCGCGTCGCGCGCCGCATCGAGAGCAGGGGCAGGCTGGCGCGTTCGACGCTGATCGATGCAATGGATGAAGAGTTGCTGCGGTCCAAGAACCTGCCCGGACTTCGTGGCATGGACGCCGAGATCGATGATAGTCTTTTCGAGAGCTTCCCTCTGCATGACTTAAGCCCATCTCTCCGCCAACATCACGCCGGGACCAATGGCGCTCTCGGCTTCCACCGGCCATCCGACTCGCCAAGCGCCTCGTCACTGAGCTTCGCGCGGCCAAGCAGGAAGTTCGTCTTGCCGGGAACTAGCTGCGGCGGTGAAGCAGCGTCACTGAGGAAGAGCTGCCTGAGGTAGTTGTACCACCAGCCGGAACCATAGGGTATTGGTTGTGGGGGCTGGGCTCTGTGAGCGCGGGACAGCATGTCGAGCAACTGCCGATCGTCCTCGAAGGTCCTCACAAGGTCGAGGACGTATGGCAGCTCAAACTTTCTATGTGCGGCAAGTGTCGCCTCATCGACGTTCGCGGGTCCGAACTTGGCGAGGTCCGGCAGTGATGCCCGAACCGGGGATCTCGGCTGAACAAATTCCTGGACGAAGCTTGCCAGCGCGAAGTCGACGTCGAACTGCTGGTTGGCCTCATCGTTGAGAAACCTGTGGCTCGATTTCCCGAAACAGGCGCGGAGGCGGGCCAAGGTCTCTGTCGCGAAGTCTAGATCGCGATGGCGCTCCTGCGATTGGTCCCGGCAGTCCACCAATGCGGCAAATGTGGTCTGGCCCTCATTGACGGAGATCACTAGCCCTCCGCCGGCAAGCGGTGGCTGGGTCGGGATCACCAAATCCCATTGCGCCACCGCATCCGTAAGGATTTCGATCCCCAGTCGGTCAAGCGTTCTTGCGGCGTGGATACCTGCAACGTTGTCTTTGTCGAAATCATCAGGCGGGATCCATTTCCATTTCCGGCTATCGGCCGGAAACACAAAGGTCCCGCGCATTGAATCGAGCGCCGCGAAATCGAAAGCTGCCGGCACTGTGCCGCCATCGGCGGCCTGGCCACAGGTCAACAGGCCGTACGCTGAGCGGGGCGCCGCACCCAGCCGCTGATTAAGGATGGAGAGCGTCGACGCACGGCATGCTTCGGCAGCATCGAGCAGGGGCACCAGGAGCCACGTATCGGCGGAGTCTCGGAGAGCCCGCAGGACAGCGGAATCCCGGCCCCTACCCGGATTCTTGATGAGCGGCCAACTTGCGTCGTCCGCCAGTTCGACGATCAGTGGGTTGAGGTGCGCCGTGTACCGTGTACCCCCCTCCGCCGGAACATTGGCGACCAGGTGCATGTCGGGGAACTTGTCCATCTCTACGACATCGGGCCGAGGTATCTGCTGATAGCCGCTCAGGCCATAGACCGAACCATCCGCCAACGACGCGATTTGCGTCGAGGCCTTGAAGTAGGCTTCGATGCCGTCCGGGCTTCTCAGGCAGAAGCTGGCAAGACCGGGCACTCCCTCGACGATGATCGTGTTGCGACCGGCGCCATCGCTGAACAGACGCGCGACGCTGGCGACAGTCTTGCCGCGGAGGTCGACGGACCATTCGGCGCTGTGAATGGCAGGCTTGCATAGAGTAAGACTGCAAGCACCCCTTGGTGTAGCCCGATTGAGCTCGTCTGTGCTGAAGTAGCGATAGATGACGGCGACCCACGTCTCGAATTCCCTCTCCAGAGACTCGATCCAGCCGAGGAATAGGAACCGCTTGCTCATCGGTCACCCTGTGGCGTTGGCGCCGATTTGGGCTCACACTCAGGAGAGAAAACGAAGTCGCGCGATCCAATGGCGTCCAGCCGTTCCTCGAGGCAATCGATCCGGGTGGTGAGTGTCGAAACATTCGTCTGCAGCGATTCGAGTTTGCCCAGACGCGTCTCGATGCCCGTCAACTGATCGAGCAAGGCCCGAATAGAAACGCCCTGCGGCGCGCCGAGAGTTAGGCCGCTAACACGTGCGCCAAGCGCATCAAGGTCCACGCGGACGTTGCCCATCGTAGCCAAGCTATTGTTTAGGGATTGGAGCTGGCCCGCCACGTCGGACGCGTCTGCTGTAAGCGATGCGAGTGTGATGTCCGGAGCCCCTTTGGTCAACGCATCGAGCCTTTTCGCGAGCGGCCCGCTGATGAGAAAGTATTGACCCGCTGCCAGCAGAAGCATGATCGCAAATGCTCCCCCGAGCAGCCACTCGGCAAGCCCCACGCTCGAGGATGTCTGCAGAACCGTCCGAGACTGAGGCGTTGCTTGAGCCGGGCGGCTCGTCTCAAGGATCGCCACCCGACTTTCGAGGTCTTCAGCCCGCTCAGCGAGTGCCGGATTCTCAGTTGGCGAAGGTGGAGGCACGGCCCTCTCGGCCAACGCATCGAACCTTACTTCAACGTCGCGCCGAAAGGTCGCCAAGTCGGCAGAAAGCGAGCCGATCGCTTCGTGCTGGCGCTGCATCGGACGGACGAGGGCGGCAACCCGAGCACGGTCCAGCACCGCACCGTCCCTGAGCTCGAACCGCGAGAACACGGATAGTGTCGCGACGCCGCGCACCGGTAAAGCCGAGACGTAGTCCCGCATGCGGTCGGACTCGCTGAGCCCGAGAAATAGCCGCTGGGCAAGGTCGAGATACGAGTCGTCCGCCGCAGCGAGGCGCTCGTCAAGGGCACCCGCCCAACGCAGCGCGGGAGCGGGCACCGCCTCATAAGGTAGCTTCGGCCCGCATGGGGCGCCAAGAGCCGCCGAAAATGGAGAAAACTCAAGGCCTCGGTAGCTCGCCAGGTCAATGAGTAGGCAGTGGATCGACCTTGTGCCCGCGGGCTTGGCTATGATGTACCACAGATCGTCGGCAAAACGCTGGTGCCCGACGATCGCCGCTGACTCCGGTACAGCATTGTACGGCAGCCACTCCGCGAACAGCTTCTCTGCGCCACGCCGTGCCGCGTCGGCGGCACCCACCACACGGTAGCCCTTGTCGGCACTATGCTTGTAGACGAACCAACTCATTAGTCATTGGCCGACGGGGGCTGGCGGCCGCCTTCGCTCATCATGTTGCACAGCAAACGCAGGTCCGCAGTAATAAGATCGACCTCTTTGTCACTCACCGTCTGCTTGGCGGGGTCGCCGAAGATCTTTCCCGAGACGCTCTTTTGCAGATCGCCAGCACTGGTACTGGTGGCCTTAAGATTTGCATCAGGCAATCTGGCGCTGGCTGCGCCCTCGATCCAGGCGCTCTCGACGACATATTGGGCCGCGTAGGCAAGCGTCAAGTATCGGCGCCGGCGGCGCAGTTCCTCGATGTCGGCGGCAAACTGCTCGGTACGAACAACGCCACCCAAGCCAGCTCCGAACTCGGACCGGAACCGCGCAAGTTGCTCGGCGAGCTGATCATTCTTGCCGATGCGCTCGAACGCCTCAAATGCGGCTTCCACGAGAAGGTGCGAACTCTGCGTCTCTTCTTGGACGTCGTCGATGGCCTTCACTATGTCGGGCAGCTTGTTTCTCTCGGCTTGAAGTCTGTCCTGGGTCCAAGGAGAATTGGAGAGTTGCTCCCGGGCTGTCGTCAGCACCTCATTGGTCATCGGCGTAGCAGACAGTATCGTCTGAAACTCGTTGAGTGATTTGACCAGTCGGGCATTCGAGCCACCCAATTCAAACAGGTTATCCAACCAGCCGTCCGAACGACGGTTTCCCGATTTGAGAGTCTGGTCGTGGACGCTGTCGAAAGCCGAGATTGCCGTCGCCAGTTTACTGAGCTGCTCACGAATGGTGTTGAGCGGAGACTGCTGGATTGTCTGCTTCGAGTCCTCGCTCTCGGGGCTGGCGAAAGCGGCGATCAATGCGGACAGGTCGCCTGTGCTCGCAGAAAGATAGGTGATGATCGCGCTGACCATCTTTACGTCGACGAAACGGCCGAAATCGAACTTGGAAAGGGTTTCGCGCGTCTCGAGAAGCTGGCCGAGAATCTCCAGGACCTTGTTGCGATAGGCAGTCCGCGCCGATCGCTGGGTGCCAGTGAGGACTTTGAACTGGTAGATGTCCTTGGACCCCTGCCGCAACCATTGCTCTGGATATCGGACATCCGTTCCGAGGCTTACGCCGTAGAGCGCGTTGACCAGATCACGCCGACGGTCGGGCGGTGTTTCAAGGTCGGCGCCATCCTCCGACCGCCACCCGAGGAACTCCTTGATCGTCGACCCTTCGGCAGCCGCGCCTATTGCCGCTTCGGCGAAAGGGCGAACTCGCTTCTCCCAAACGAGTGACTCGGTGCCAGCTTCGACGCCTGTGGTCACTGAATAGCGCCGAACGAAGGGCTGCTGATCCGGAAGGGTCTGCTCGATCGGCGCGGCGGCGGCCACTCCTATAGGCTTTGCGAGGACATGCCTCATGATCCGTTTGAGTTCGGCCTCGATCTCGGGGAACTTGTCGACGCGCAGTTTTGGATGGGGGCCCTCCGCCAGTCGCTTTAGGCCATCCATCACGTCCTTCACGTGCTCGTCGGCCACCGTTTGCTCCACTCTCTCGAATTTCGGCAACGCATTCACGATTTCGCCCATGTGGGCGTTCAGATCGATTCCGGCCTCGCCGACGAGTTCCAGGGTCGCCGTTCTAAGTGGCTTGCGGAAACGCCGAGCGTTACGCACTGCGTGACTGATCCCGTCCCACATCCCGGCCATGTAGTGGGTCTCGTTGATCTGTTTGACCTTGCTCACGACGGAGGCCCACGTGTTTTCGGGCGGGGTGACCTCGGGGTCCTCTCCATTGAGTTCTTTGGTCGTGTCGAGGTCTAGTCTCCTGCTGTCCTGCGACAGCTGCCGAAGCTGGTCGAAAGTGGCGTCCGTTTTTTTAAGATTCTTTTCGATCCTGCCGTCCAGAAGTTCCTTGAGGCCGCTGTTGCGGCTAGCCGCCGTTCCCGCAACGAGACGTCGAGTCAGATCCATCCAAAGTGCCCGGACAGGATGCAGGTGATCGCTTCCCCTGCTCTTTGAGAGCGAGCATGCATAGACCAGCGAGATGTCCTCGTGGTCCGTTGTGAGGAACGCATTGATCACGCCCTCTAGCCGTCGCAAATCCAACGCCAGGCGGTGCCGGAACAAGGGGCGCCTAGCAATTCCGCGATATTGATGCAGACTAGCGACAATGCCGTCGGTTGTCTTGGCAATGGGACCCGCCTGACCACCCGATGCGAAATCGAAACTCCGCATGCTGAAGAAGGGAAGGCTGCCGGTTCCCGTCGCACGTCGAACGTCCTGCAGGTCAGCGGCGTCGCAGTTCAGTGCTTCGTAGAGAAGATCCCGCTGTGCCTCTGGGTAGAGGTCTAGAATAGCGTCGCTCTTGTTGACGATTATGTAGACCGGAGGCCGCGGCCCTGCCCCCTCGTTCTCGACAAAAACGGCCTGAATGATCTTCTCGTATTTCGCACCGAGATCGTCGCTGTCGTTGGCGTCAAAAAAGATGATCGCTCGGGGGTGACGATCCTGGACGTGTCCAACCAATTCCGGCTTGGGCGCCTGGTCCTTCGGCTCCCAGAGCAACTCTCCGGCAACGTCGAAGAACTGGAGCCTGCAAAAGGACGGCGTGTCGATGGTTCCCACGACGTTGTTCGCGGAGTGAGTGGGCTCGATTTTCTTGTTCGCGGTCCACTTCCTCTGATTGTCCATGATGACGTCGCGCAGGGTGTCGACCGCCGCCATCTCGATCTCGAACGGGTTGATCGTCGCGACTAGGCCCGCGGTATCAGGCGAGGGTTCATTGAGTGCAGCTCGAGTTGCGTACATGAACGACGTCTTGCCGACTTGCCGTGGACCCAGCACCGTGACCCAGAGGTCGCAGATGGACGGGGAAGGGAAGTCGGGCTGGGGGCCCTCTTCCTTTTGTGGCTTCCAGAACGCATGACCAAACAGATCGGTCAGTGCGTGCCCGAAAATGGGGTGACACGCGGCCCAGTAGGCCAGCAAGTTGTCGACGCTCTCTCGCGTCCCGGAATCCTCGGCCTGAACGAGCCTGGCGACGAGCCCGTCCATCGTCGAAATGCCGTATTCTCCACTGATCGATGCCGCATGGCCCGAGAGGAAAAGGAGTATCGAATAGGCTTCCGATGAAAGCGCTGGGCCGTCCTGCCCGACCTCGATGCCAGCGAGCACCGCCGAATAGTCCGGCGGCGCAAAGTGTTCACCAAGGCTTGCCTCGAATGCCTTGAGATTTGCCGCGGCGTCGAGGATCGCCTTGGCCCCCTTGCCCTGAGCCTCGGGTCGGAAGCCCTGGCGCTCAAGCCTCAGCAGTGCATAGAGGACGGCTCGGAGATCGAATGCACTTGCTTGGTAGACCCTCTGTCCCGAAGTGAGTTTTGCAATCTCCAGTGCAGCCTTTTCCACCGTCGCGATTGGAAATCCTTGGGTGTCACCCAGGAGGTCGGCGAAAACCGAACCAGCCGTACCAAGGAGGTCACGAATGACCGAGGGACGGATGATCTCCGGCGCGCCCTGGTCCTGGCCTCCGTCCTCGGCCAGGTCCTCTCCGACTGCGCCGGCTACCCAGATGTCCCAAAGATCGAGCACCAAGCCACGCCCAAGTGCCTCATTCATGCCGGTTTGCACCGGTCTAGACAAAAGCTCCGCCCAAAGGTGGTAGTGAGTTTCGATCGGCAGGTCGCCCTGCGCCTGAAGTTGGTTGTTGGAGGAAAGGTTGGGCAAGCGCGCAACCAATTTCCGAAATTCGGTCTTGATCGCGGTCTCAACTTGCGAGCGCGCTCCGTACTCGGTCTTGGCATCGATACTTGCCAGCGAGCTCAGCAAATCGCGAAACGGCTTGATCTCCTGGCCAACCGCGGCCAAGCGCGCAGCGTAGTTCTCACGAGCGCCGGAAGCATCTGATTGTACATCTGCAAGCATTTCGCCCCCCACTAACGCGCCCCTATGTGTCGATTACCGTCGCCCGCACACCCTCCGGACCGAAGATCTGTAGCTCGCGAGCCCTTTTCTTTTCTTTGGGATCGGTGAGATCAATACGATACTTCCACTCCCCGGGGGCCCCCGCCACCCGGTTCCCGCCCGGAAGGACCCGGAGACGCGGTTCCTCGGTCCCTATAACGACGCCATAATGCGCGGCGTCCGGCCGGGCTCCGAAATTGACTAAAACCGAGGTTGCCTCTGTACCGCTCAAATCAACTATCGTCGTTACCTGCCCACGCGGCCCGCGCCGGCTGGCATCCACCCGGGTAGGCAAGGCGCGCTTTGGCGACAGAAGCCTGCCCATGAGCCCTGTCAGCTCGAAAGCGTCCGTCCACAATTTGAGCCAATCGACGGCCTCCGCAACAAATGGACCGGGCGCTCGCATCAGCGGGGCAAGCGCGCCAGCGTCGGCACCGAGCGCCTGATCGGCTACTGTCGCAAGCGTCGCCAGGCGAGTTAGTGCCGCCGCGCACCCGATGACGCAAGCGTCCGGCGCGAAGGCGACATCAATGGACATCACCACGATAGCGGCCGCTTGGCCCTCGGTTCGATCGGAAATGCGCGTGGGATCGAGCAGACGCTTCCTCCAATCATTGGCGGCCGAAGCAGCGGCGTCGAACGCTTCCTGGACGGCGGGTACCGCCGAAAGAGCGGAAAGGCGCGCCTCGAGCTGCCAGGTATTCCCCCGTCGGCGTGCTACCGGAAAACCGTCGTCCATCTCTACGGAGAGGGTCGGCGTCTCACCGTCGAAGCGCACTGCGATCCCCATGGTGCCTCTCTTCGGCTTCAAGCCACCCTCGGCGAGAAAGAAGAAACGGCCGCGTTCGTCGACCCCGCAAAGATTTTGAACGGTCAACTCCCCAGTTGTGGGGCGCAGATCTAATTTATTGAATCCGGCGGCTGCAGGTTGAAACAAGCCCGCAGAACCCGCACGCAGGCCAAAAAACTCAGAATAGGCGCGCGACGCCGCAAAGGCATCATTGAGTTGCTTGGCATACAGAACTTCTCTGTCCTTGAAGACTGGCACAGCCGATAGTTCGGGATAGCGAGTCACAGGAGAGACCTCACACGGCGTAGGACATCAGGGTCTCAGTGCAGCATAACAGGTCGCTTCCGCTTGACTAGTGTGATTCACCTCAAGAAGATGCCTGTCGTTTGCCTCGGTGGCGTCTTGGTGGCTCACCTCCAAGGCCTGGGTCAAGTCCCGATCGCAGATTCCGCTTTTGATTGTGAGCCGCAAGCCTATGCCCAAGATCGCCGTATCGGGCGCCATCGTCGAGGTTAAGCCACTCGGTTCGAACTGGAGTTGGGGTCCCAGCTGGAGCAGCAAACCGGGCCAAATTCCGATCGAGGGTACGGCAAGCGGGCTCAGCGCCGGCGGCGTAGCTGGCGTGACCACGACAGACCTGCTCGACTCCATAAGCAAGGAACTAAACGGCAAGCCCTACGTGGCGCCGGGATTTACTGGCGAGGGCGCCATCGGCAGTCTTGAGGCTCGTATCGACGGTGGGCTGGCTGGTCCGATCTCATTCTCCGGCACGACGCTTACGGCAATCGGCACGAAGGGCACACTCCTCGCAACGGCCGGCTCACCAGCCTACAATACGGAATCGGGCGCCCCTCACTCCGGTCCCCTCATTGCGAGCTGGGAGGTGATCGATGCGGCGCAAGAGGTCACGACCCACACGGAGTCGGCGCTCGGAGGGGGGCGCTTCAAGCCTCAACCGACGGGAACATCCGGTTCCGCCGCCGTCTCGCAAGGCGGCACCCAGACTAGCGGCGAATCCTTCGATGTTCGGCTGCAAGTCACCGTCCCAAGTGACATACTGACCCCTCAGATGCTACTCGAACTGTTCCCAAGGGGCGTAACGATCGGCCTGCGGTTTGCGCAGATGGTCAATGGCCGTCCAGTGCTGACTGAAAGCTTGGCGATCCACACGTTCGGTCCCGTGCCTGTTCCATATGAGCCGCTACCTAACGATACCATTGTCCCCGACATTCCCGATCTCGGTCGTGGCCAGATCGTCAAAGTCCCGATCGGCGAACTAGAGTGGGGAACTCCGACCGAGTTTGTCGCCGGGACCTTC
Organism: Mesorhizobium sp. P171375; assembly: GCF_057786075.1. NCBI lineage: Bacteria > Pseudomonadati > Pseudomonadota > Alphaproteobacteria > Hyphomicrobiales > Phyllobacteriaceae > Mesorhizobium > Mesorhizobium sp. P171375. The sequence continues at coordinate 4,246,884 of NZ_JBYNWF010000001.1, read as the reverse complement.
GAGAGCGTCGGACACGAGACCCATATACACTGCGTCCAAGTCGGTCTACCGTTTCTCGCAAGATCACCGAAACCGCAGGAGTTTGAGGAGGCGCCGAAAGGCGCCCCGAGCGAGCTGCGCTGGGCCGGAACTTACGGTCAGATTCTCGAGGTAGGTGGTCGCGGGGGAGCAGACTGGAGGCTTGCCGCCATTCTCAACTGTCAGCCCGATGACGATCGCAAACTCGCAGAATGGAGCTCAGTCTATGTGCCCCAGCCGGTCGAACTCACCCGCGATGCTGAGATCGAGCTGAAGCTGGAGCTGAGCTTTCCGAGGGTGCTTGCTCTTGCCTACCGGACCCAGCGTCTGGAAGAGGTGCTGAAGAGTTTTGACGACGCCATCAACGTCCGCGCCAGTCGTCTCGTGCTGGCTTCTTTGCTGCACGGCCAACGGATCGAACAGCTCATGGATCGCGCTGAGGATCTGAAGCGACGGTCCATCGGTAGACTGATGCAAGCGCCGGCTAGAGCGCCGGATTCGTATGGAGCGACGGATCCGGATGAAGCGCGGGATCCGCATAAATTGCAAGATGCGGAGATCCCCGAAGGCGAGTTGGTCCCGGCGGACGAAGTCTTTTTGCGGGCGCATGAGTTGGACATGATCGATCGGGTCGCCGGGATCATGGTGGAGGCAGACAGGGTTCGAGATATGCTCACCACCGGCTCCCCGGACAGCTTCATAGCAAAGTTCGAGGAGGAACATTGGCGGCTGCTGCAGACACGCAGGTTCGGCGTCCACCGGCCGAGCCTTGCCTGGCTCGGGCAGAAGGCCGGTTCCGCGGAACCCATTCCCGCGCTAGTGCCTGAAACTGTGCTCGCATGGATCGAGGCGCTCCTCCAACGACCCGCCGACACGGCCCCGCTGCGTGCCATCATCGCGGCCATCCGCGCCCACGAGACGCTTGTTGGCCTCGACACTTCGGTAAATCTCGAGGTCGAGGCCTACCTGAACCGATTTCCGAGAGCGAGAAATGATCTCGCCGAGTGGGGGGCGTGGCTCGATGGCATCGAGAAGACCTTTCGCGAAGGCCTCGGCGGAGCCTCCACAAGCGCGCACCTTTTTGCGGAGATCAAGACCCTGGTTCAGGTCCATCCCCTGACATGGACCGAGAAAGTCGAAGGGGCACTGAAATTCAAGTCGCATACCGACAAGATCAGCAAGCTCGTCACGGATACGTGCGACATTTTCGGCCGCAGCCTTTGTCGCACAGGGAATGTGGATTTCGAGTGGCTCGCGCACTTCAAGAAGGATCTGTTCTACCTCAAGCCAAAAACCCCACAGGGCGCGCTGAACCTGCAAAAGATGCCGGCCCTGGAGCAGTTCGTTGAGGACTACAAGACTTACAGAACCAAACGCAGCAAAACTTTCAAAGAGCTTGTCGAAAAGCATGAGCGCCTAGCGGAGTTCAAGGCGCTCAAGTCTATGGATTCTCTACTTTTGCCCCTTAGGTGCTTCGCGATGGCTGAACATTTCGGCAAGGCCGGCTTGACGCCCGACACCATGGCTGAGTTGGATGAGCTGGGGAAAGGCATCTCGGAAAGCCTGTCACTTCTCGCGACCCTTCTCGATAGCCCGGAGCAGCTTTTGGCAGCCCTGAAGAAAATGGGCGTGAAGCACACAAAGTTTGAGAGACTCTTGAAGGGGAACATCACCCGGCTGCGCTCCGCGCAGCGTATCGCTGGCCAGCTGCAGGGGATCGCAGCGGTGTTCGGTGTGCTCACGATGTATCGCCAGATTGAGCAGCGCCGATACGTTGATGCCACCATCACCGGCGGCGAAACCGCGGTGTCCATGCTGGAACTTGTCGCCCTTCTGATTGGGGTCGAGGTCGGCGGCATCGCGCTGCTCCTTGTCTCGGCTTTCCTTCTTGTCGCGGGTGCAGTGTCGTCGATTCTGGTCCTTAACAAGAGTAGGAGCGAGGAAGTGCTCCAAGCGGCAATCGGGGATTCGGAATTCGGTGAAAAGGGGGTCGCGCGGTTGTTTTTGGCGGCAGGTCATCCAATGCAGCACCCATACTTCGCACTGAGTGGGGGGCGATGGCAGACGGAGGCGGGCCTGAAATGGGCGCGGGCCTATCTTGCTCTGAATGAGGGGAGTAGGGCCACCAACTCGGTTAAGGCCTTGGAAGAGGCTACGTTACTCGCCTGCTGGTCGTTCGCACAAGATGACGACGGCAAGGCTGTCGACAACGCAATCATTGTACGACCACGCCTAGCCTTTACCTCCTCATACCACGCTCACTATTTGCCCAGCTGGTCTGGCACGAAATTGGAACTCAAACTCACTGCCCTGCGGAAGCGCGACGGAAAGTCGCCTTTCCCCGAAAAACCGGAGAAGTTGGCGTCCAAAGAGGAATGCACGGGCATGGTGCACCTTTCCGTTCAATCGCCGACCGGCCGCGGCCTACTTTGGGTGAGTGCTGCTCGAATAGGAGAACGGGCGACATTCACCATCAAGCTGACAGAGGGGGATGCTGGTCCTTTAGCAGGGACACTGACGGCATTAGCTGACTCCGATTTTGAGACCGAAGACATCAAGATTGTGTTCACAACCGACGGTTCCATATCTGCATCGGGTAGCCCTAGGCCGCCTGAAGCCCGCGCAAAACTCACGCTCTATGGCGGAGCCTTTCTGGCTTCGGGCGTAAAGATTTCCGTCTCGCCCACGGATAAGCCCTGATCCGGCCGTAACTGGTTGTGCGGGGCACGCGAGCCCCGCCGACGATCTGCATCGACCTTGGCAAGGAGGTCTTTCATAATGGGAGATGGCGAAGCGGGCTGCGTGAAAGCGAAGTAAACCTAGAGTCGGAAAGCGAAAAACTCGCGATTTGCTTGAAGACCTAGATCCGTGTTTTGTTATTGCATCCAGGTTGTTCGGAGACTAGCGCGAAACGGCACAAGCGGACTGTCTATGCGAACGCGCTCTTGAGGGAGAATGATATGGAAGTCTCAGTTCCTTTGCACGACCTAGTTGTTGACTACGGACAGACGGTTCGCACTGATTACCTGGACAAACCTTGGCCGCTCGTTCTGAGCTACCGGGAGAAGCTCGATTCGATCACGACGTTCGGTGCAGATACGTCAGTTGCGTTCGTAGGCGGGCGCGGCTCTGGTCGGCGATGCATACTTGAGCGTTTCGTATTGGAGAACAGAAATGCATCGTTCTACAATGTCGGTTCGAGTGCTTTTCTGAGTTCTCAGACGATCAAGCAAGCTTATCATCTCGCGGTGGAGCGCGTCCGAGCGGCGATTTATGAACAAGATAAGCCAGCATTCCTGATTGTAGACAACGTGGGTGGCTTCGTGTTTGAGTTCGACTATCCTCCAGTCAGGCCTGTCGAAGTGACGCTCAACGCAATCGAATATGGGCTTCCGATCCCTGTGATATTCATCGGTGAGGACAAAGAAATCCAGGAGATGGTTCGGCAAGATGGCTGGACGCAAAATATCGAACTTATCAAAATGGTAGCCCCCACGCACGAATCACTAGTCGCTGGGCTCGCCCAATGGAAATATGGGCTTGAAGTGCATCCAGAAGCTTTTGAGGCGGCTGCTAACGCTGCAGAAAGTGTCAGGCCAGAAAGACCTTGGGATTTCGCCACAATGATCCTGAGGGAGGCCGCCAGATTAGTATTGAATGACAAGCCGTTTGGCTCAGACCCAGCCGCGCGGGCGCGATCAGCTAAATACGTACAGCAACTTAGGATAAATAGCTTGGTACAGGATCTTGCGTACTATCAAGAACACAAAAGCCCAGAGGAAGACGACGTAATAAAAGAAATTGATGATACCAATAAACACCTTGATCGGATCGAAGTTGAATTGCGAGATACTATAGATCCAATTTACGATGCAAAATTTAGACTGCAGGAACTGCGGGCTGAGTTACTGTATATTGAAGAAAGAAAATCATATAGCAGTAGTCGAACTGCCGAGGACATACGACGTGATATTTCGGAAACCGCTGCAAAGATACCAGGCTTTAACGAACCAAAAATACTTCGCGCAGAGCACGTTCGTGATCAGGCCTCTCGCTTCGCGAGGTCGATTTCGGATAATTATTGAGGTTTGGCGCATCGCACGCAAGATCCAACGATGCTCGCATCCGCCTTAGTCACGTCCTACTCGGCGACTATATCTTACAAATCCGTAATTGTGATATTGATCTCTCCTGAACAAGCGAGGAGAAAACCGTGCCATGGCAGACATGGATCGCGTGCAAGAGGCGGCTCAACGAGCGATTTTGAGCCTGTTAAGTTTTAGGAACATCGGTAATGCCCGCGACGAGATCGTGCAGATTAATGCCATCATGGACACCGCTGCGGAACTGGTACGGATTCGCTTTGAGATGACGGCGATCCGTCAGGCTCTGGAAAAGATCGCCACCAAGGCATAGCCCCCCTTCCCCCCCCGCGCTGCTTTGCAGAGCGTGAAAGGCAAGCGCGTCGGCCTCAGAAACCTCAACGGCGCACCGCCGCGCCTTTTCCGCCGAGAAGATACTCGTCCAATGGCGTGCGCTTCGCGTTAGCTTCAGCCTTCAACACTCGCGTCCGCTTCGGCCTACCTCTGTGAATTTCTCCTCCCCTTTTCTTCTACGGACGGGCGAAGCTATAGGCGAGCTGCCACAGGGAACCCCACCCCTGACGGGGACTCGATCCATTATTAAGATAATCAATACCACCGCAACTAGAGAACCATTATGGTAAAACCCTCGCACCATTTTTTAGCCAGATTATATGCAAAATTATTGTATAGATTATCTGCTCATTATCTTGGTACCAATATAGGGTATTATCTCCACCATTAACTCTGGTTCCAGATGTGAATAATTATCAGCCCGATTACGGATATAATATTATATTAATGCTCATGCTTACTCTGATTCCTACGGTCGCCAGCAGTCCCTTCCGCGTTACTGTCGAGCCGGTGGATTGACGTCCCCTCCACCAACGCTGCTGCCGTTACGCAGCGTCGCAGGAAAGCGCTCCCAGGAGCCGTATTTCCCGGTTGCTTGTGGGTCATCACCACGATAGCGGTTCGCCAGTCGTGCCAAGCCGACTCAAGCAAGGAACCCAACCGTGACCGACTCTGCATTTTCGAAAGCCCTCATCACCATCGATTGGGAAGATGCCGACCCCCGTGCCATCCGGTGCCCCGTTACCGGCGCCATCGTCGCCGCCGGATACGATCCTGCCACCGGAGAGTTCACCTACGACGAAGAGCCGAAATGGGGCGAGATTCCAACGGTCCTCTTCCACCACACTGACGAGGGCGGCTTTGAGTTCGTGCGACCCGACCTTCAGGCCAAGATCGACCAAGCTCGGCACGATCTCCTCGCAGCCGGCGAGGATGAGGACGAACTGGACGACTTCAATATCCTGGCGGAGCACCTAGATCCTATCGGGAAGGTGCCGCTCGTATTCGAGATCGTTACCCAAGGCATGGCTTATGGCGGCGGGCCTCTGACCTCGACCGTCTATGTCGGACTCGACCTCGCCGTGGCCTCGTCGGAATTGCCAACCTCGCGACTGATTTTCGACGGCGCCGAAGACGCGTCGGAATTGGCAACAGCGCGATTGATTTTCGACGACGCCGAAGACACGTCCAAATCGCCACCCTCGCGACTGATTTTCGACTAGGCCGGGAGCCCATTCATTTTCAAAGGGCATTTCAGGATAATCACTGGCTCATTATCCTGATAATGCGAGCCCGCCCCTCACCGCATCCTCTGCTCCCTGCGTTACACTCCGGATACTTCCGGCTCACCTGGCCAGCATGGACTCTGAGGTTGCGGAGTTCGTTCCATTGGTTCCAGATGGGAGGGCCTTCTTAGACAGGTTTGGACGTCAGAGCACCAGTACACTACCTCGCCTCGCCGTGTAGACTGCAGCGAGCTCGTCACTCTCCCCCTGACGATGATGATGTACAAGGACGGCAACCCGACCGAGCTTGAGATCGGTGCGGTGACCCTCTGGCCGGCGACAGGCATCTCGGCTGGGTACGAGATCGACGTGGCGGAAGGATCCTGGGTTTGTCCTCTGCTGCATTAAAAAATGATAGACATCACTCGAAAAAGCGAGGGAGGGGCTTTACAGACGCCCCTTCCCTTTGTTAAAGAGCCTTTGCTCTTTACGGCACGCCACAAGCCTACCTCTGCATTTCTCCACCGCTTTTCTTTCTAAGAAAGAAAAAGAAAGAGAGAGATACGGACGGGCGAAGCTATATGTGGGTGACCCCACAGTGGACCTGAGGACTCTGGTTCATTAAAGAGATAATCATACCACGATATCTTGAAAACCCTATATCAAAATCCTCGTGCTATTTTATAGCAAGACTTAATAGATAATCATTAATTGCTTTATCTGGTTCATTATCTTGGTTCCATTATCCTTAATAATGCTCACCAGGACTCGCCTCACAGCATTACCCTCGTCGCTGCGCTCCTCGGGATGCTTCCGGCTCACCTGGCTCGCTTGAGCCCTTTCCCCTGGTTCGGGCGGGGAAGGCTTTCGCCGCATTATTAAGATAACGATAGACACGATTATGTCGTGCATTATCTAGATAATCATTATGTGGAAAATATTATCTGATTATTTTGCAATAACCGATTTAACTACTCGGAAAATCATAATGGGAAGATCCCCACAATATTTTTTACTGCGATTATTTTCAAAATCGTTACGCTGATTATTGGGCTATTTTCCTTGGTTCCATTTTAAGGTGTTATCCCGGCATTTCAAAGAATATATTATGTGCATTTTCTCTGGCTTAATATCTTCAATATGCTCGCCAGGATGAGCCTTACGCATCTTCCTGCGGTGCTCGCTGCGCTGCGCTCCTCGGGATGCTCCCAGCTCATCTGGCTCGCTTGGGACTCTTCCCACTGACTCCGGAGGAAGAGGCTTCGCTGGACGAAGCTGGATCGAAGGCTCGACATGAAAGCACTCAATCGCAGCGAACAACGTCGCTTTGACAGCCAATTCGACGAAAGCGACCACCACCTGCCCACGAGTGTCCAAGTTGCCTGCTTCTCGGCTCGAGCCGCAGTTCACAGTGCGCTCCTTGAAAACGCTTAGCCAACCGAGCTCCGCTCGGTTGGCCAAGCGAGCGCGGCACCCAGGATTCTTCTTTCCATGGCTCCGAGAGGGGGAGGCTTCCCCCCACATAAATCGCAATACGAGATTATTGATAGCTAGGTTCGCCCCCATATCACACCAGGGTTCCATCCCCTGGTTCAAAACTACCCCCCCGGGTGTGCCTCGTCACACCATCACACCTCCCCCCGTCTTCTTTCTGGTTCCAGGGTATCGGGTTCTTCTCCAGGGTTCAGGCGCTCCGCGCCTTTCGGGATCTTGGATCAAGCTGACATAAACCGATGGAGGCACGATCATGGCTGCAACCAATCTGCTGTTAGCGGTCGCTTCGAGTCAGCCTCGGCGAGACCAGGAACCATCGAGACAAGCCAACACGGACAATGCCAGCACAACGGCGGCGATCCCTGCCGCCGCTTTGGTGACGCACGGAATGGGTCGATAGTCCCTCCCTCGCCTTCAAATGCCTAGATAGTCTGTCGACAGAGCGCTCGACCACGCATGAAGGCGCCAGGATTGCAGGGGTCGTCCGGCCCTGCCGCAGTAAACCTCTTGTAGACCTGTACACTTGGTGGTCGGCTGAGAAGACGACAAGACCCCTACCAATGCCGCACACCCTCAAGAGATCCATCTTCCTGGCCCAAGACGAAGGTACTCGCCCAACCTCGCTCTCACGCCCGGGCGTCAATGGCCAAGCAAGTCGGTTGACGCCTTCAAGCACCTTGGGGTGGGGATGGAAATCATCCTTCGAGCGGGTATATCCCTAGCGACCCCGGCTCGCTCTATCTGGCTCGGCAACGCGCTGAACCTGCAATCAGAACCACCGGGGAATACGCCGGATTCTGACAGCTCGTTCAAATAGCCGAAGCACGGTCAACGACTCGCGATTAAATCAAAGCCGTAACGCCGCTTGTCAGGCCTCGCAGGCACCGCAGAGGCAATCCAAGCCTCAGCCGCCGAGAAGGGAGCTATAGCTCCGCATACGGCACCGATTTCATTTGGTTCAATCGTTGCGAGCATCGCTGACGAACAGTTTATGGATCTCGCCATCCTCTTTGATGGTGGGTTTAGCCGTTATCGTTATCGGCAACTTGGTGTCTAACGCGTGCGAGTAGACGTTCTGCGGGACCATTAGCGAAGGGTCGGTGATCCTTCCGCGATACTCTCGTCCAGTTTTCTGCTCTTCAAACTTGAGCGTGCCGGTTCGGGTGTCCAACGCCACCACAACGCCCCTAAATTGCTGCAAATCCCCCACGGTGACCTCTTCTGGCGAACGAAGCGATTCCGCTGTCGGCGCATCAATCAAGATCGGATCCGATTTCGGGGGAATTTGGCGAATCTCATTTACGGTCTTTCCGACTGGTGCTGCCATATCCGACATCGGGCCACGGTTCTGCGAGACCAAATGTTGAATAACTTCGACGAGCTGCTCCTGGGTTCTCATACCGTTATCCTGGCCCACGCGAACCATCTCGTGGTAGCGCTCATTCTGCCGATCGATAACGTCTAAAGCCTTGCCCAGCATTTCAGGTTGCCCGGTCTTTTTGGCGATCATGGCTTTGATAAATTCTGGCACCGCAAGTTCAGCCAGTTCGAAAAGCAATTCCGGGTACACAGCAAGCTTGCCGTAAATCAGCAGCATGTAGATGAGGTAGAAAATGCTGCCCGGCTTTGGAGGCCCTACCTGCACTCTTATGTCGGTATGCTCGGATGTGCGAAACTGGCCGTGGAAATAGAAATGTCCGACCGAATTGTAGATGCGAGCTATCCCGGAAAGTGACTGTCCGAGAAGCAGCGCATCCATTCGATGTTCGTCTGCATCTCGACCATCGAAATAGAGCTTGACGGGCTCGATCAACATTCTTTCTGCCACAGTGCCCTCTCCGCGTTTCCCGAGGGCATAGAAGCATCGCGCATTTAAAATGTTGAGTTTGAATCATAATCATACTGCTAGAGTTTTAAGGGTCCCCACTACTTTATGCGCCACGCGCCCCACTGAGAGAGTTCAGTGCCTGGTCCGTTCAAGCCATTGCTGGATATCTTCAACTTTCCAGCCGAACCGTAACCCAGCCGGAATATCCACCCACCTAAACCCCTTCTAAAGGCTCTGGGATCCGCCCTGGCGTCTCTTGTATGTGAGCCAGGTCGACTTTTTCTTAGACGCTCCATCCGAAGAACGGCCGTTGCCTGTTGCAATCCTGGTCGAAGGCTTCTTCCACGCGATCGAGAACCGACACGATGCTCCCGCTGGAAGGCTGCGGCCTGGTGAGCTGTTGAAAATCCCATTGCTTTCTTTGGCTTGGGATTCACTCAGGCGCAGAGCAAAATCAGCAACAATAAACCATCGGAGTCTACGCTGTGAGAATCGTCGCACGTTCCCAATTCATCGAACCTGGTTCCAGGGTCAGTTGGCCGCGGATCACGTTGTGGTACTTGCTTCTCAGCAGGCAACCGGCCGAACGCTTGGCGGTCGACAACGAGGGCGTCGAGAGTTCCCAAAACCCATCGGTCTGGCCACCCTTTGACCCGATAAATCGCCCAAAGAGTGGGCGGTCGGCTCTCCGACCTAGCAACGGTGAAGCAAGCGCTCGAAGGGTCGGATGCCGCATGAGGATCTCGATCCGAGACTTCAGCCGCTCTCGGAAGCGGACCAAAACTCTGCGGCGCAAGCTTGCGCCACGTCACCCAACAGCAGGGTCTCAACGGATACGCTTAGGCTTCGTAACAATGCTCACCGGAAGGCACCGCGTTGCCTCTTCTGTATCCGAAGAAGTGACCGCATCGGATTCCTAGCCATTCCGAAGGCTAAGATCCAGAAGAGGTACAACCTCCTGCTCACCCTTTTCTGCTAGCACGATGGAATACGCCGAGCAGCCGCCAAAAGTTGAACTCAATTCAACCTCGGTTCCAACTTTCTAAATTGTGTTGCGAACTTTTCCGACGGAGCCGGCGTGAGGGAGCCTAAAAAGTAACGAGCTGCGTCCACGTGGCGGCACGGGTACTTAGCCCCGATGATCGAAGGCATCTGACCGACCCTTGCGGTCATGCCATCGTCGGTTGGCAACGTATCCGCGCAACAGCCTCTCCTTGTGAACTAGGCAGTCTCTTGCCGAGCTTTTGGTTCGCGGAAGTGAGTACCCCAATTAGAGCAGCCATCTTGCAACCGGCTTACCGTCGACATCCGTCTGAAGGGTCGTGCGGACCAGAGTACCTCTGGCAACGACCTCCACGGCAGCCTTCGTTCGAACCTCACCTGCCCGATCTTGAAGGCTTCCATCATCGCCCCTCGAGACCAGGGACGGTCCCAATCGCATGGCAACAAGCAGAACCTTGGTGCCGCTGAACTATCCAATCCAAAATGTGAGAGCCTCCATGCTGATTAATCTTGAGCATCTGACCGTCCGTAAGAATTCCGACGGGACCCTTCGCTACTATTTCCGGCGCCGCGGCCAACCCTTGAAGCGTATCTATGGCGAGCCGCTGTCCGACCACTTCATGGATCAGTACCGCGCTTGCTTGGAGTGGGTGGCGCCAGACGCAAACTCAGAAGATAGTTGCAATTAGGTCTGCCTGGATGGAGCCGTCGGCACCAACTCCACGACCATAGCTCGCGGACGGCACTAGCGGCGCCAATTGCGTCGTTACCGAGCTGGCAGCTCTACCGGCAACCGCGTCCCTCTTCCATTAAAGTCCGATGGAGCCGGCATATATCTTCCACAGCGCTACGCCGAAGCGTGAGCTGGAGGTGAAGGCGGGCGAGGACCCTTACCTCGCCCGCCTTCGAATCGAGCATAGGAACTGGCCTTCGCAACCCGTCCGTTACGGTCGATTGGACGTTGGAAAAGTTGAGCCCCACCGCGACATCGGGCTTGAACCCTCTAAATGCTATTTTCGACTTCCCACCTCAAAAGACGATAGAGCGTCTAAAGGGTAACGGCCAACTTTCGCCACCGGCAGGCGGCAGACGGCCGCGCCCAGCCAATGTTGGCGTTTAGCGCAGAGAGGCCTTCCCAATTAATCGATAATATATTTTGCGATTTTCCAATGATTATCTCTTAATAATACCAAAGTTAATAGCGCTAAGATCCCACAATATATTGTGTTAGACGGAAATCAAAAGCATCTTGCCTGCCAAATGTTACAGGACTAGATTTTACATAAGAAAACCCGACGGAGCTGCAGGACAGAATAGATCGGAGGCAAGGGCGACTTGGTTCTAGCGTCTATCAAAAGCTTACTGCAGCTCGAAGGATTGACCGGTCCTCGAAAGCACTATCTGCGAGCGATCAAGGGCTCGCTGATGCCGTCATTGACCGGATAGAGATGAATGAAAGCGGGGGAACCCATGAACTTTCCCAAGGTCTATACGCCAGCGATGCTCGCCGATCGGTGGGCATGTTCGGAGCGCCATGTTCGCAATATGATTGCGTCGGGCGAACTGCCCGCCTTTAGATTGGCCGGCAAGCTATTGCGCATCAGAGGGGAGGACGTGGAGAACTTCGAATGTCAAACGAACCCGAATGGACAATCACAAAGCTCAGAGGAGAGCTTTGCATCTCTTGGTACGAAGGCGACATCCGCCGACGTTATCGACTTGGAACCAACGATCCGAAGGAGGCGGCCCGCCGCGCCCCGGCTCGATATGCGGAACTGACACGTCCGAAAGGCTCCACGGTCAAGGATCTCTGGGCAGCCTACTGCCTAGACAAGGCAGGCCGATCAGTCGTCACGACCATGCGCTACACTTGGAAGGCCCTGGCTCCGTTCTTTGCCGAGAAGGAAGGCGAAGCGGTGACGCTCGCCGACTGCCGCGCCTATACCGCGGCACGTCGTAAGGACAACAAGAAAGACGGCTCGATCCATACGGAGCTGGGCCACCTTCGCTCGGTCCTGGTCTGGGCGCGCAAGCAGCGGCTTATCATGTTTGCGCCCGATATCGAGCGTCCGGCCAAGCCCGATCCAAAGGAGGGCTATCTCACCCGGCCCGAGGTCGCTCAGCTCCTGGCCGCTGCAAACGCTGTGCACGTCAAGCTTGCCATCCAGCTGATGATCGCCACCGGAGCCAGAGTGGGTGCTGCCCTACAGCTGACCTGGGATCGCGTCGACTTCGACCGACGCATGATCCAGCTGCGCAATCCATTCGACAAGGCACACCGCAAGGGGCGCGCCACCGTGCCGATCAATGATGGCTTGCTCGCTGCCTTGAAAGAGGCACAGGAAGGCGCCTTGACCCCATACGTTCTGGAGTGGGCCGGCGACAAGATCCTTTCGATCAAGAAGGGCATCAAGACGGCCGGAACCAAGATCGGAAGGCCCGATGCTTCGCCCCACATGCTGAGGCATTCGGCTGCCGTCTGGCTCGTCGAAGATGGCCATTCAATGGAGGCTGTTGCCCAGTTCCTGGGCCACTCCAACACCGCAATGACGTACCGGGTTTATGCCCGCTACAGCCCAGAATACCTGCGAAAATTGACTGCTTCGCTGGAGCTCTAGGTTCAGTGAACCAACAGAGCACTTCGTAAAACAAGGTATACCGATCAAAAAGTATAATAAAATTAACAGGTTAGTGGTGGGCGATGACGGGCTCGAACCGCCGACATCTTCGGTGTAAACGAAGCGCTCTACCAACTGAGCTAATCGCCCGCTCCGGGCCGGACCTTTAAGCGGTCAGACCCGGCTTCGCAAGGCCAAATGAGCAGGCGTGAGCTTAGCTGCATAGCGGTTTTCCCGGGCAAAGTGCCGCCTGTAAAAAAACCTTCTCCTGTTTTCTGTTATGCTGTCCAGGTGCGCTTGACACCCGGTGGCGAACCCCTTATCCACCGCCCCAACGACGAACACGGCTGACACGTGCTCGTCCATGCGCGGGTGTAGCTCAGTTGGTTAGAGTGCCGGCCTGTCACGCCGGAGGTCGCGGGTTCGAGCCCCGTCACTCGCGCCATTTCTCTTCAAGGGTCACGATCCTTGGTGCCGGAGAAATGTCGACGTTGATGTCAAAAATGTCTCCTTGGATGCATTAATTCAGATCGATCGCCTTGCAGCGATCAATGGCAGCGCCCGGTGCAACTCAGAGTGCCGGCCTGTCACGCTGGAGGTCGCGGGCACGGGCCCCGCTCGCACCATTTCCCTCGACGACTTCCGATTCCCGCCTGTAGATCCGGCGGACGACGAGACCGATGTATCCAAGCTGAAGAATAACCATTGCAAGAACAGCCCAGCCGAGCGCCTTCCAGACGGAGCCAGTTGCCATGTCGGCCCAGATCGCAACGACGAACGACGTTGCGAACATGCCCACCAGAAATTGCGGAAAATACATAATGGCCCAGCACCCAATGTTTCGGCGATCCAGGGTTTCGGCGATTTAGGCGGCTTTTTAAATCGGCACCTAAGAGCCCGCCGCTTCATTTTGAGAAGCAGCGGGCCCCAATCGCCCCCCGGCTTGCCAGGAGCGATGGATGCCCCCGGCGTTGCTGACAGTGCAATTGCGGTGCCAGACACGGTGACCCATTACCGGACATCTATGCCAATGGCGCAAGACCGGATTGCCGATTAACATTATCTGTGGCTAATATGCCACCCTGACCCGAAGGGACCAAGGTGGCGCGGTTTCTGGCAGGCTTGTTGGCAGCGACGCTGGTGGCGTCGGCAGGCCGATGCTGGTCCAACGACACCTCCAGGCAAATCTCCGAAGACGCATTGAGAACGATCAGCGCCCAGATGTATTCCGGCATCCTGAGCCAGGAATGCATGCAGGGACGGCGCTACCCGCAAAGCCGCATCAACAATGGTTTCAAAAGGCACTTCGAGGAAATGAGGCTGCGGTTGATCGCGGATGGGTACACAATCGTGCCCGATGTGACAGAGAGCAATTCACAGTGGACTCGTTCGGAGATGGCTTTTGACGCCAAACGGCGTCTTGGCATGCCGCGCCAATTCGGCTGTCTTGATGCCTATTGGCTCGACGACGATCCAGACTGGTAAGGCCCTATATGGGACGTGGTCGAGATCAAACCTTCCCCAGCAGCGCCTCGACCTCCTGCAACGTCGGCATGGATGGCGCCGTGCCTGGCCGCGTCACCGAAATGCCGGCGACGGCGCAGGCAAAGCGGACCGCTTGCAGCGGTTCCACGCCTTTGGCAAGCGCCGCGGCCAGTCCGCCATTGAAGGCATCGCCCGCACCCGTGGTTTCGACCACAGGGCCGGCGCTGACCACGGGGACGTGGTCGGAACGGTTCGCTGTGTGCAGCAGCGCGCCTTTTTCGCCGAGCGTGATTATGACCGAGCCGACGCCCTTTTGGAGCAGGCTGTCGGCGGCGCGGCGCGCGTCGTCGATGGAGGCGACCCTGATGCCGGTCAGTTCCTCGGCCTCGGTCTCGTTGGGGGTGACGTAGTCGCACAGCGTGTAGATGCGATCCGGCAGTTTTGCCGCCGGCGCCGGGTTCAGGATGGTGGTCACCCCTGCCCCGCGCGCGATTTCGAGGGCGCGCAGTGCAGCGTCGATCGGTTGCTCGAGCTGGGTGACGAAGACACCGGCCCCGCCAATTAGGCCGGCATTGGCCTCGATGTCTTCAGGCGAGATCAGCATCGCCGCACCGGGACTGACGATGATGGCGTTGTTGCCGGTGGTTTCCTCGATGAAGATATAGGCGGCACCGGTATAGTTTTGCGGCGTGTCGATGACGGCGGATTTCACGCCGGCATCTTTCCAGGTCGCCTTGGCCATGTCGGCGAAAGCATCAACGCCGAGCCGGGTCAGGAAGGTGATGTCGGCGCCGAGCTTGCCGGCTGCCACCGCCTGGTTCGAGCCCTTGCCGCCAGGCCCCAGCTTGAAGGAATTGCCAAGAATGGTCTCGCCCATGCGCGGCTGGCGATCGGCGCGGTAGGCGGTATCGGCGACGAAGACGCCCAGTATGACGACAGGCTTGCCGGACGCCATTGTGCTACTCCGCATCCGGCGGCACGACGCCCTTGCGGAAGGCAAAGCAGCCATAGAAGCGGCGCTCGCCGGTCTGGATGACGCAATAAGCCTTCTTGGCGCGTTCATAGAAGGCGTAGCGCTCGACCGAAATCATCGGCCAGGCTTTGCCCTCGGCCTTGTCGATCTCTTTTTGCACCTCTTTTTGCACCGGAGGGATCTCGTTGGGGTTGCCGACGATCTCCATGCGGGCGGCCGCGTCGTCGACGAAAGTGTCCAGCGGATAGAGCGACAGCACCGCCTTGACCACATCGGCCGCCGCCGCATCGATGTGCAGCAGCTTGCCGAGCACGGTCTGGCGCGCCACCGAATCGGCGGGGAAATTGGTGTCGGCGATGATCAGATCGTCGCCGTGCCCCATTGCCCGCAGCGCCTGAAGCACATCGGCATTGAGCAATGGGTTGATCCCTTTGAGCATGGCAGTCCTCGTCAACAGGTTGGTCAAAAGTTGATTGGAAATCAGAGCCGGTTGCCGGTCTCTGCGTCGAAGAGATGGACCTGGTCGAGGCGTGGCTTGAGATTGAGCATGTCGCCGGGCTTGAAGTCGTGGCGTTCGCGAAACAGCGCCACCATCTCGCCGTCGCCGAAGCGCAGGAAGACCAGCGTTTCGGAGCCGGTCGGCTCGACCACCGAGATCTTCGCCGGCACGCCGTCGGCATGGATTTCGAGATGTTCGGGCCGCACGCCATAGACCACGGACTGGCCCTCCTTGGCGGCGCTGCCGGCTGCGATCGGGAACAGCGTGCCCGCTATCTCGACCTTGTCGCCCTTCCTCACCACACCCTTGAGCAGGTTCATCGACGGCGAGCCGATGAAGCCGGCGACAAACAGATTGGCCGGCCGGTCGAACAATTCCAATGGCGCCCCAACCTGCTCGATGCGGCCATCGCGCATCACCACGATCTTGTCGGCCATGGTCATGGCCTCGATCTGGTCGTGGGTGACGTAGATGGTGGTGGTCTTCAGCCGCTGGTGCAGTTCCTTGATCTCGGTGCGCATCTGCACGCGCAATTTGGCGTCGAGATTGGAGAGCGGCTCATCGAAAAGGAACACTTGCGGGTTGCGCACGATGGCGCGGCCCATGGCGACGCGCTGGCGCTGGCCGCCGGAGAGCTGGCGCGGATAGCGCTTCAGGTAGGGATTGAGGTCGAGGATGTCGGCGGCGCGCTTGACCCGCTCGGCGACCACGGCCGGGTCGGTGCCGCGCAGCTTCAGCGCAAACGCCATGTTCTGCTCCACCGTCTTGTGCGGATAGAGCGCGTAGTTCTGGAACACCATGGCGATGTCGCGCTTGGCCGGCGGCAGATTGTTGACGATGCGCTCGCCGATGGCGATCGTGCCGCCGGAGACGGTTTCCAGCCCGGCCACCATTCTGAGCAGCGTGGACTTGCCGCAGCCCGACGGGCCGACCAGCACCACGAACTGGCCATCAGCTATTTCGACGCTGACCTCGTGCAGGACCTTGACGGTTCCGAACGCCTTGGCCACATTGGTGATCGCGACTTGAGCCATCGTCCCCCCTTTATCGTTTGCGGTGAAGCTAGCCATTGCCAACGGCAAGGGCAAGTCAGTATCTTATAGATAAAAAGTCATTCGTGTTGACAAGGTAATCGATTACGCGAATAGTGGCGAGTGCCAATCCGACAGTCGGAATTTTTCCCGAAAATCGGAGCTCCAGGCGACGCAGGCTGGGGTCCCACGTCCCCGTGTGATAAGGAGAACTGCCGACGTTTTCGGCGCCCGAGAGATTGGCATTTCAATTCACGACTGTGTTCTGGGAGGAATAGATGAGAGTCGGTCTGTACGAAAAACTCGTCCGCGCGGGTGCGACCCGGCGTGATATCCTTAAGGGAGCGGCCAGCATGGCCGCGCTCTCTGCTGCGTCCGGCGCGGGTCTCGGCGCATTGACGCGTCCAGCTTTCGCCGCCGATGATCTGCGCGCGCAGATCCTGCAGGTCCCTGGCGTCGGCAAGGGTCAACCAACCGACGCCGACTTCCAGAAGGTCGGCGAGATGTGCCTTGGCGCCACCAAGGCCAGTGTCAAGCAAGGCGAGTTCGCCGGTGTCGAACTCACCTTCATGGGCCTCAACAACCAGAACCTGCACAATGTGCTGTACCGCGGCTTCTTGAAGGCGTGGGAAGACTATACCGGGGCCAAGTTCACCTGGATCGATCTGGCACAGGCCGATTACGGCGCTCGTCTGCAACAGTCGATCGCCACCGGTACCGTCGACTTCGACGTCATCGAGATGGGTGCGCCCTTCGAAGGCGACGTCTGCGGCAAGGGGCTGGCCTCCGAGATGCCGGACTGGGTCAAGACGCAAATCGACATGGACGACCTGGTCAACTATCTGAAGCCGCCTGTCGGCACATGGGACGGCAAGCAGTATCGCGTGACCGTGGACGGCGACGCGCACAACTTCAACTATCGCACCGATGTCTTCTCCGACAAGGGTCTCGCCGACGCCTGGAAAGCCGCCGGCAACGCAACGCCGTGGGGCGTGCCGACCACCTGGCAGCAGGTGCAGGCCGTGACCAAATTCCTCAAAGGCCAGAAGTTCAACGGCCAGGACGTCTACGGCTATCTCGACGCGCCCAAGGCTTGGGGCGGGTTCGGCTTCTACTTCCTTGGCAGCCGCGCCAGCGCCTATGCCAAGCACCCCGACGACAAGGCCTGGCTGTTCGACTCCGACACGATGAAGCCGCGCATCAACAATCCGGCCTGGGTGCGTGCCATCCAGGATGTGATCGACGCGCTACCTTTCGAACCGGCCGACCAGATCAACGCCGATCCCAACACCACAGGCTTCAGTCAGTTCCTCGCCGGTACCGGCTCGATGATCCCGTGGTGGGGCGACATCGGCTCCAACGCCAAGACCAACGATTCCTCGGTCATCGGCGACACGGTCGGCTTCTCGATCCTGCCCGGCTCGGACGATGTCTACAATTCCAAGACCGGCAAGTGGGACACGCTGGCGAGCGGCCCGAACTTTTCACCGAACTGCGCCTATCTCGGCTGGGGCGTCTACGTCATGGCCCGCGTCGACAGCGACGAAAAGAAGAAAAAGGCGGCCTGGTCGGCCGCTGCACATCTCGGCGGCAAGGACCTGTCGCTTTGGTGCGCGGCGTATCCGTCGGGCTTCCAGCCCTACCGCAAAAGCCATTTCAACATTCCGGAATGGGTGGCGGCCGGCTACGACGAGGCGTTCATCACCTCGTATCTCAAGTCGGAAGCCGACAGCTACAACCATCCGAACGCGGCGATCGAGCCGCGCATCCCCGGCATCTTCCAGTATTACAGCGCTGCCGAGGACATTTTGGCCAACACCTTTGCCGGCAAGATGAAGGCGCAGGAAGGCGCTGACGCCATTGCCGCCGCCTGGGAGAAGCTGACCGATCAACTCGGCCGCGAGAACCAGATCAAGCTCTACAAGGCCTCGCTTGGCGTGTAGGCTGATCGTATGGTGAACAAGGGTCCGGCGGTGCACAACCCGCCGGACCTGACCGGCTCGGGCCGGTCGCAGGCATAGTTTTGAACGGACGGGACGCGTGGCTGACCAGACCACCAATGCATGGCCGGCAAACGCCGGTCCAGCCGATCTGATCTCGCCAAGCCGCAAGCGGGCGGGTTTTGCCCTGATGGCCGCCGCCACGCTTGGCCTTCTGGCGGTGATCGCGCTGGAAATCCTCTACAAGAGTGAAATCACTACGCTCGGTTTCGAGACCTGGCGCCCCATCGTCTACGCCTATGTGCTGTGGGGTGTGGCGCTCGGCGCCGGCCAGGTGCTGACGCGCGGCGAAGATGGCCAGCGCGCGCTGTTCCTGCTGCCGGCGCTCTTGTTCACCATCGCCATGGTGATCTTTCCGACGCTGTTCGGCTTCTACATCGCGCTGACCGACTGGAACCTCAGTTCCATCACCGGCCGGAAATTCAATGGGCTCGACAATTTCTGGCAGATGCTGGCCGACCCGTATTACCGCAACGCGCTGTTCAACATGGTGCTCTACGTGCTCGCGGTGCTGGTCGAATATGCGATCGCCTTTGGCCTGGCGCTGCTGCTCAACGCGCAGATCCGGGCACGCAAATTCTTCCGCGTCGTCTTCCTGATGCCGTTGATGCTGTCGCCGGTCGCGGTGTCGTGGATGGTCGGCAAATCGATCATGGAATACCGGTTCGGGCCGGCAGCGACGCTGGCACGCTATCTCGGCTGGGAAAACCCGGCCTTCTTCTCGGACCCGATCACCGCCCGCATCTCGATCATGGTGCTCGACGCCTGGACCTTCATCCCGTTCATGATGATCATGCTGCTTGCCGGCCTGCAGGCGATGTCGCGCGAGGTGCTGGAGGCGGCACGCGTCGACGGCGCCACGACATGGCAGACCTTCTGGCAAGTCACCTTCCCGCTGATGCTGCCGGTGTCAGTAACGGCGGTGATCCTGCGCATCATCTTCAAGCTGAAGTTGGCCGACATCATCATCACCGTCACCTCCGGCGGCCCTGGCGGCGCCACGGATTCGGTGTCGAGCTTCATCTACCGCGAATACCGCGACCGTTCGAATGTCGGCTACGGCACCATGCTGGCGATGGCCTATCTCGTCATCATCGTGGTGTTCGTGACCTGGCTTTTGAAATTCGCCAACCGCTTCGTGCGCAACGTGAACTGACAGGGGAATATGAGCGTCCAGACCACCGACTATGTCGCTTCGGAAATCCGCTCGCCGGTGGGCTTTTTGGCCAATCGCGTGTTCATCTATGGCGCGCTGGCGTTCTGGGCTTTCATCTGCCTGTTCCCAATCTACTGGACGATCACCACCTCGTTCAAGACGGCGGTCGACGTCACGCAAGGGCATCTGATCCCGTTCGTCGATTTCCAGCCGGACTGGAAAGGCTGGCGCTCGCTTGGCTTGTCGCCGGACTCGATCTTCCGGACCTCGACGGTGCGCGACGAGTTCCTCAAGCGCTTCATGAATTCGGTCATCACCTCGGTCGGGGCGTCGAGCCTGGCCATCATCATCGGCAGCCTCGCCGCCTATGGGCTGACCCGTTACCGCTACCAGTTCGCCTGGTTCAAGAACGAGGACATCTCGTTCTTCTTCCTGTCGCAGCTGATCCTGCCGCCGGTGGTGCTGGCCCTGCCCTTCCTGGTGCTCTACCGCGAAGTCGGCCTGCTCGACACCCGCATCGGGCTGATCCTGCTCTACACGCTGATGGTGCTGCCGATCGTCATCTGGATCATGCGCGACCAGTTCAACTCGATCCCCGTCGAGCTCGAGGAAGCCGCCTTGGTCGATGGGCTGTCGATCTGGGGCGCCTTTTTCCGCATAGTCATGCCGATTGCGCTCCCCGGCATGGTCGCCGCCTTCATCCTGGCAATGGTGCTGTGCTGGAACGAGTACTTTTTCGCCGCGCTGCTGACCTCGACCGATGCCAAGACCATCCCGGTCATGGTGGCGAGCCAGACCGGCTCGCAAGGCATCAACTGGTGGTCGATGGCGGCGCTCGCCACCGCCGCGATCGCGCCGCTGGCGGTGATCGGAATTGCGCTGGAGCGGTATCTTATCATGGGCATGACGGCTGGGGCGGTAAAATAGGATCCAATACAGGGCAGCGCGGCAAGGCCGCTTATGCCCCCATGAGCACCGATTTTATCCGGTCGCGGAACATCTCCGCGGTCTTGGCGGTGCTGAAGTCTCGCGTCTCAAATCGCTCGCCGTTCACCGTCGTCAAAACGACCGTGTAGCTTGGACCTCCACTGTCCCATTCGATTGTCCGCAGACTGAAGCTGGCTATGTCGCCCGGCAGCACATGATGCCGGCGCAGAAAGATCGGGTTGCGCAGCACGATGTCGATACGCCCGCGGCGGACGATCCAGCGCACCGCTGGGCTGAAGACGGCCGCGTATACAAGCGGAATGCCGACGGCATAGGCGCCGAAAATAATGAAGAGAAAGAACGGGCTGGCGACGCTCAACGGCCAGACGCCGCGATAGAGCTCCCATGTCGGCATGACAATGCAGAACAGGCCGGCAAGCCCGAGAAACAGGCGCTTGGCGACATGCATCGGAATGTCATGCCGCAACCGCCCGTCCCTGCTGATCTCGTCCATGCCATGCCTCCAAGCCGACGATGGTGGCGGAAGGTGAAAAAGCCGTAACGATGCTAAGCCTGCACGCCCGGCTATTGGTCAGGGCTTCAAAATGGCTCGCAGGTGATCGAGGATCATGGCGACACCCTTTTGCCCGAGTTCGGCGGACGCCTCCGGCGCACTTGCCGTGAACCAGCTTGTGTTGTCTGCGAAATGTCCGGCATCGACTGCTTCCGGGCACAGCGCCAGCATCAAGGAGGTCTCGCCGATGCCGGCATGGTCGAACGGGTACTTGCCGTTCATGGCGGCCGACATCAGCGGGTGCACCTGCACCCAGTTGAAGAAATTTTCGCCGGCGGCGTGCTCGGCATAATAGTCGGCCATCTCGTTCGAGCCCCACCAGCCCTCGCCGCGCTGCTTCTCGAGGAAGCGGAAGATCGCCTGGCGGCCGGCAATCTTGAAGGCGAGATCGGTCGGCATCCCCGCCGCGAAATTCTCGGTCTGGTGGTGGATGATCGCGTGGATGTTGCGAAAGCCGATGCGTAGCAGGCTGTAGAACAGCTCTTCGCCAAACGGCGCCAGCTGATTGCCCCCGACCTGCACCGAACCGCTGCCTTCGGGTGCTGCCACCACATAGCTCGCCGCGCCGTAGTAGAAGGACGGCAGGATGACGATGTCGGCTTCCTTTTCGTAGAGCTCCAGCGTCTTGATGACGGCCAGCGTGTCCATGCCGACGGCCATGTGCTCGCCGTGATATTCGAGCACGCCGAGCGGGAGGGCGACCGGCCAGTTCTCGGCGATCGCCTTGCGGATCTGGTGCGGCAGCATCAATTCGTAGCGCATCGCGCCTACTCCAAGTTGGTGTGGCGCGCGCGCATGGCCTCGGACGACTGGCCGGTCAGCCCCTTGAGCTTCAGCACCATCACCTCGAACAGCAGGAACAAAGCGCCTTCGAAGACCGAGCCCATCGGCAGCAGCGATGTCTTTTGCGGCCCCTGGTCGCGGGCCATGGTCTGCGCCGGGATCAGCAAGGTGAAGTCGGCGAGTGCGGTCGCACTGCCCCCGGCCTCGGCGGTGAGCAGCAGCACCGTCGCGCCGGCGCCACGGGCGACCCGCATCAAGGTCAGCACCGTCGTGGTCTCGCCCGGACCGGAACTGACCAGGAAGACATCGCCCGTGCCAAGAGGTGGCGTGTTCATGTCGCCGACCACCGACACGTCGAGCCCAAGGTGATAGAGCCGCATGGCGAGGCCCTTGAGCTGCAAGGCCTCGCGGCCGCAGCCATAGACGACGATTTTTTGCGCGCGGGCAAGCGTTGCGCAAGCAGTGTCGATGCCGGCTTCGTCGACGCGCGCCAGCACGGCGCCCAGCTCTTGCAGGGCGGTCGCGAACATATCCGAGCCGGCATTCGTCATCAGGGTTCCGCCAGGGTTGTGGCCGGGATTTCCGGTTGCGCATTTGCCGGGAAAGGCTTGTTTTTGTTCATGCTATCACCGCGAAAATGCGTGTCCAACAGCCGCCGCGGCTTTTGCTGTGCCACCGGCGTGATAGTGTCATGTCAGACAAATCAATCCAGGAAATCTCAAGCGACATGAAGACACGGCATTTCGACCGCATCGGCAATGGCGGCATCGACTTCACCGAACTCGGCTTCGGCAGCGCGCCGCTCGGCAACCTCTACCGCGCCGTCCCCGACGAGGATGCCAATGCCACGCTGGAGGCGGCGTGGGCGACCGGCTGCCGCTACTACGACACCGCGCCGCTCTATGGCTTAGGTCTCGCCGAAACACGCCTCAATGCCTTCCTGCGCGGCAAAAGCCGTGACGACTATGTGCTGTCGAGCAAGGTCGGCCGCCTGCTACGCGTTTGTTCGCCGGAAGAGCGCACCGGCATCGGCAAGTTCTTCGACACGCCGACGCGCCGCGAAATCTACGACTACAGCTATGACGGCGTCATGCGCTCGTTCGAGGCATCGCTGGAACGGCTCGGCGTCGACCGCATCGACATCCTTTTCGTCCATGACCTCGACATCTTCACCCATGGCAGCAAGGAAGCGTCCGACCAGCGTATCGAGGAGTTCATGGCCTCGGGCTACAACGGACTGCTTGCGCTGCGCGACCAGGGTGTGATCAAGGCGTTCGGCGGCGGCATCAACGAATGGGAGGTCTGCCAGACGCTGGCCGAGCGCGGCGATTTCGACCTGTTCCTACTGGCCGGGCGCTACACGCTGCTCGAGCAGGAAGCGCTTGCCACCTTCCTGCCGCTCTGTGAGAAGCGCGGCATCGGCATCGTGCTCGGTGGCCCCTACAATTCCGGCATACTGGCGACCGGGCCGAAGCCAGGCGCCTATTACAATTACTCCGAGGCGCCACACGACATCATGGATCGTGTCGGGCGCATCGAGGGGGTCTGCAAGCGCCATGGCATCAGGCTGATCGAGGCTGCGCTGCAGTTCCCGCTGCTGCACCCGTCCGTGGTGTCGGTCATCCCCGGCGGCCAGCGGCCGGCCGAGGTTGAAAGCAACCGCGCACTGCTCGACGCCAAGCTGCCCGCAGCACTTTGGGCCGATCTCAAGCAGGAAGGCCTGATGAGGCCCGACGCGCCGGTGGGCTGAAGGCTCGCCTCAGCGGGCTGACGGCCTGCCGTGTCGCTTTGCCGTCGAGGCAAAAGAAAAGCCGGGCGAACCCGGCTTTTCAAGATTCTCTGAAAAGAAAAAATGGTCTTAGTTGACCGCGTCCTTGAGGCCTTTGCCGGCCGAGAACTTCGGCACGGTACGCGCCGGAATCTTCACTTCCGCGCCAGTCTGCGGGTTGCGGCCAGTCGACGCCGCGCGCTTGGAGACGGTGAAATTTCCGAAGCCGACGAGCCGTACATCGCCGCCCTTCTTCAGTTCGCCAGTGATGACGGAGAACACCGCATCGACCGCCGACTGTGCGTCACCCTTCGAAATGCTCGCGGATTCAGCGACAGCGGAAACCAGTTCGTTCTTGTTCATAAAAATTCCCTTCCATGAGAAAAACCGGAACTCTTCGACTCATCCGGCAGGAAACGGACTTTAGAAAGAAGCGCTCCCGCAACCAAGTCGAAAAGCGCGGAAAAAGTTCGAAAAAGCCCGGAAAAGGTGGGTTTTTCACATGAAAAAGCCGGGCTCAAGGCCCGGCTTTCCATTTGTGCACTGCACACTTAGCAAAAACTAATGTGCAAGCGACTTTCCAGCATCGTCGGCGCTATCGGTCGTGGCCGGCGGATTGACCGGCTCGACCCACTCGATCGGCTCCGGCATGCGCACCAGCGCATGCCTCAGAACCTCGCCGACGCGTGAGACCGGAATGATCTCCATCCCGTTCTTCACGTTGTCCGGAATCTCCGCCAGATCCTTGGCGTTGTCTTCCGGGATCAGCACCTTCTTGATGCCGCCGCGCAGTGCGGCGAGCAGCTTCTCCTTGAGGCCGCCGATCGGCAAGATGCGGCCGCGAAGCGTTATCTCGCCAGTCATCGCCACATCGGCCCTGACCGGAATACCCGTCAGTATCGACACAATGGCTGTCGCCATGGCGGCACCTGCGGACGGTCCGTCCTTCGGCGTAGCGCCCTCCGGCAAGTGCACGTGGATATCGCGCTTGTCGAACAGCGGCGGCTCGATGCCGAAATCGACGGCTCTTGAGCGGACATAGGAGGCCGCCGCCGAAATCAATTCCTTCATCACGTCGCGCAGATTGCCGGTCACTGTCATGCGGCCCTTGCCGGGCATCATGACGCCTTCGACCGTCAGCAGCTCGCCGCCGACTTCCGTCCAGGCAAGACCGGTGACGACACCGACCTGATCGTCAGCCTCGACCTGACCGAAGCGGAAGCGCTGAACACCGAGGTAGTCGGCGAGGTTCGCCGCCGTGATGCTCACCGTCTTCTTCTTGGTCTTCAGGATCTCGGTCACCGCCTTGCGCCCGAGCTTCATCAGCTCGCGCTCCAGGCTTCTGACACCCGCTTCACGGGTGTAGGTCTGGATGATGCCGCGGATCGCGTCCTCGCTGACCGAAAATTCCTTCGGCTGCAGCGCGTGGTCGCGAACCACCTTGGGCATCAGGTGACGCTTGGCGATCTCGATCTTCTCGTCCTCGGTGTAGCCGGCGATACGGATGATCTCCATGCGGTCCATCAAGGGCGCAGGGATGTTCAGCGTGTTCGCCGTCGTCACGAACATCACGCTCGAAAGGTCGTATTCGACCTCGAGGTAATGGTCCATGAACGTCGAGTTCTGCTCGGGATCGAGCACCTCGAGCAAGGCCGATGACGGATCGCCGCGGAAGTCCTGGCCCATCTTGTCGATCTCGTCGAGCAGGAAGAGCGGGTTGGACTTCTTGGCCTTCTTCATCGACTGGATGACCTTGCCGGGCATCGAACCGATATAGGTGCGGCGGTGACCACGGATCTCAGCTTCGTCACGCACGCCGCCAAGCGCCATGCGGATGAACTCGCGGCCGGTCGCCTTGGCGATCGACTTGCCGAGCGAGGTCTTGCCGACGCCGGGAGGGCCGACGAGGCACAGGATCGGCCCCTTCAGCTTCTTCTGGCGGCTCTGCACGGCGAGATACTCGACGATGCGGTCCTTGACCTTGTCGAGGCCGAAATGATCGGTGTCGAGCACGTTCTGCGCAAACGCCAGGTCCTGCTTGACCTTGGAGTTCTTGCCCCACGGGATCGACAGGATCCAGTCGAGATAGTTGCGCACGACGGTTGATTCAGCCGACATCGGCGACATCGTCCGCAGCTTCTTCAACTCGGCTTCCGCCTTTTCGCGGGCCTCCTTGGAGAGCTTGGTCTTCTTGATGCGCGCCTCGATCTCGGCGGCTTCGTCGCGGCCGTCCTCGCCTTCGCCGAGCTCCTTCTGGATCGCCTTCATCTGCTCGTTGAGGTAGTATTCGCGCTGCGTCTTCTCCATCTGGCGCTTGACGCGCGAGCGGATGCGCTTCTCCACCTGCAGGACGGAGATTTCGGCTTCCATGAAGCCCATCGCCTTTTCCAGCCGCTCCTTGACGGAAAGCGTGGCCAGCATCTCCTGCTTTTCAGGGATCTTGATGGCGAGATGCGAAGCGACCGTATCGGCGAGCTTGGAATAGTCGTCGATCTGGCTGGCAGCGCCCACCACTTCGGGCGAGATCTTCTTGTTCAGCTTGACGTAGTTCTCGAAGTCGGTGACGACCGAACGCGCGAGCGCCTCGACCTCAACCTCTTCCTCTTCCGGCTCGACCAGCGCCGCAGCGCGGGCTTCGTGGAAGTCCGGACGGTCGGTGAACGAGACGATTTTGGCGCGCGAAGCGCCTTCGACCAGCACCTTGACGGTGCCGTCGGGCAGCTTCAGCAATTGCAGCACATTGGCGAGCGTGCCGATGTCGAAGATCGCATCGGGCTCGGGATCGTCATCGGCGGCATTCATCTGGGTGGCAAGCAGGATCTGCTTTTCCTGACCCATAACCTCTTCCAGCGCCTTGATCGACTTTTCACGCCCGACAAAGAGCGGAACGATCATGTGCGGGAACACCACGATGTCGCGCAGTGGGAGGACTGCGAAGACGCCGTCGCTGGGAGCCTTGGATATTTTGGCCATTGTCCAACCTTTCATGTCGCGGCCGCTAATTGAGCCAACCGCGAATCTCATATTAACGACCGTGGGTCGTTCCGCCTACCACCGTTTGTGACGGGAGTTTTACAGCACAGAATTCGGCACCACGGCCTTCCAGTGTTAGTTGGATGCACAAGGGGCAAAGATCAAGGGTCAACACGGGCCGTTCGTCCACTCCAGCACTAGGCTTGATACCTCACCACAGCAAAACGGCGCCCAAGGGGCGCCGTTCCATAAAAAGGTTGGGCCAGATGCCATGTCAGGCGCTGACGTTGCCCTTCTTTTCTTTCTGCTCGGAATAGATGTAGAGCGGCCGGGCGCTGCCGGTCACCACTTCTTCCGAAATCACCACTTCGCGCACGCCTTCCAGCGCGGGCAGTTCGAACATGGTGTCGAGCAGGATCGCTTCCATGATCGAGCGCAGGCCGCGGGCGCCGGTCTTGCGCTCAATGGCGCGCTTGGCGATCGCCGACAGCGCATTTTCGTGGAAGGTCAGGTCGACACTCTCCATCTCGAACAGCCGCTGATACTGCTTGACCAGCGCGTTCTTCGGCTCGGTCAGGATCTGGATCAGCGCCGGCTCGTCGAGGTCTTCCAGCGTCGCCAGGACAGGCAGACGGCCGACAAACTCAGGGATCAGGCCAAACTTCAGGAGATCCTCGGGCTCGA
The DNA here is from genome assembly GCF_057786075.1 of Mesorhizobium sp. P171375. Taxonomy (NCBI): domain Bacteria; kingdom Pseudomonadati; phylum Pseudomonadota; class Alphaproteobacteria; order Hyphomicrobiales; family Phyllobacteriaceae; genus Mesorhizobium; species Mesorhizobium sp. P171375. The sequence continues at coordinate 4,219,409 of NZ_JBYNWF010000001.1, read as the reverse complement.
CCAGGCGGAAGACGTCGCCGGTGCGACGATCCTCGGGCGAAGCGACGATGGCGCCGAAGCCGATCGAGGTTTTCCTGCCGCGATCCGAGATGATCTTGTCCAGCCCGGCGAAGGCGCCGCCGCAGATGAACAGGATGTTGGCAGTGTCGACCTGCAGGAACTCCTGCTGCGGATGCTTCCTGCCGCCCTGCGGCGGCACGGAGGCGACGGTGCCTTCCATGATCTTCAGAAGCGCCTGCTGCACGCCCTCGCCCGACACGTCGCGGGTGATCGAGGGGTTGTCCGACTTGCGCGAAATCTTGTCGATTTCGTCGATGTAGACGATGCCGCGCTGGGCGCGCTCGACATTGTAGTCGGCCGACTGCAAGAGCTTCAGGATGATGTTTTCGACGTCCTCACCGACATAACCGGCTTCGGTCAGGGTCGTGGCGTCGGCCATGGTGAAGGGAACGTCGATGATGCGGGCCAGCGTCTGCGCAAGTAGCGTCTTGCCGCAGCCGGTCGGGCCGATCAGCAGGATGTTGGACTTCGCCAGTTCGACGTCGTTGTTCTTGCCGGCATGCGCCAGGCGCTTGTAGTGGTTGTGCACGGCCACCGACAGCACGCGCTTGGCGTAGGGCTGGCCGATGACATAGTCGTCGAGGACCTTGAGGATCTCCTGCGGTGTCGGCACGCCCTCGCGCGACTTCACCATCGAGGTCTTGTTCTCCTCGCGGATGATGTCCATGCACAGCTCGACGCACTCGTCGCAGATGAACACCGTCGGGCCGGCGATCAGCTTGCGCACCTCGTGCTGGCTTTTGCCGCAAAACGAGCAATAAAGCGTGTTCTTGGAATCACCGCTGTTGTTGCCGACCTTGCTCATTTTCCTGTCCTTTCATCGCCGCCCGCCGATGGTCTGGCTGAAACGGCGCATATTCTATCTATCGCGGGAATTCGCCGCCGCCAGTGTCCCGGCTCCCGCAACGCAATCCTTACGAAACACAAATCAGAAAACGTAGCAATGATTCGCGACAACCCCACCCAAAGCTAAGCCGTCGAAAATCAACATAGCATTAACGTAGGCAATCCCATCCGCCGAGGGAACAGCCAATTGTGGCCGAAATGCCGCAAATCCCAGCAAAAGCGTGTTATCCCGCCATCCAACGGCCATGCAGCCTTATGCGGCGACGCCTTCGACCGGCTCGCGCGACGAAATGACCTTGTCGATGAGGCCGAAATCCCTGGCTTCGTCGGCGGTCATGAAATGGTCGCGGTCAAGCGTCTTTTCGATCTCTTCGTAGCTCTTGCCGGTGTGCTTGACATAGACCTCGTTGAGGCGGCGCTTCAGCTTGATGATGTCCTGGGCGTGGCGCTCGATGTCGGACGCCTGGCCCTGGAAGCCGCCGGAAGGCTGGTGCACCATGATGCGGGCATTCGGCGTGGCAAAACGCATATCCTTGTGGCCGGCGGTCAGAAGCAGCGAGCCCATCGACGCCGCCTGGCCGATGCACAGCGTTGACACCGCCGGCTTGATGAACTGCATGGTGTCGTAGATCGCCATGCCCGAGGTCACCACGCCGCCCGGCGAGTTGATGTAGAGGTTGATCTCTTTCTTCGGATTTTCGGCCTCGAGGAACAAAAGCTGCGCACAAACCAGCGTCGCCATGCCGTCTTCGACCGGGCCGGTGATGAAAATGATGCGCTCTTTCAGCAGGCGCGAGAAAATGTCGTAGGCCCGCTCGCCGCGATTGGTCTGCTCGACCACCATCGGAACGAGGTTCATGTAGGTTTCGACGGGGTTCTTCATGGACTATCCCTTTTTGGAGATGGGGATTCCGGCGCCGGGAATATGAGCAATCGGGCAGAATCGGTTCTGGACGGTTAGGATGTAAATAGGATGCCGGCTCACCCTAGCGCAAGGCCGCCTTCTCCTAGCCATCTGGTTAAGTCGAATCAAGGTTTCCGCGCAAGGGGAAGCCAGGACGCGGCTGGCCCCGTTGAGTGTAGCAATTCCTTAACCGCATCGCTTAACGAAATGCGGCGAAACCGCTTTCCCCTAGAGAACCATACCCTACAATTCAACGTTGAACTTGCGTTTTCGCGTTCAAACAGGGGGAGTGCCATGATCAGGAAAACAGCTTGCCTCGCCATTGCCGGCCTGGCCGGTCTCGGCATGGTGTCTGAAGCGGTCGCCGGCGGCCGCGCCGCCGAATGCTACGAGCCGGTGCACAGGCCGGCGCTCTATGACACGGTCTATGAAGACGTCATGGTCAGCCCCGGCGGGCAGCTGGTCGATTACGACCCCCCGATCTACGGCACGATGGAGCGCGTCGAGCAGATCGCGCCGCCCCGCGTCACCTATGAGGTCGTGCCGGCCATCACCCGCACCGTCTATCACACGGTCAAGGTCGACGATGGCGGCTATGCCTGGGAGTGGCGCGTCATCCATGGCCGCCGGGTGCTGTGCAAGATCTGGCGCAAGGCGCGCTATGCGCGTGTCGCCGAAACGGTAGAGATTGAACCCGCGCGTACCCGCCGGGTCGTGCTGCCGGCCGAATATGAGAGCGTCGCGCATGAAGTGCTGGTGCGGCCCGAGCGGCGGCACATCACCGAGATTGCGCCGTCATACCAGCGGGTGGCGCGCCGGGTGGTGGTGCAGGAAGGCTCGACCAGCTGGCGCCGCGTGCATATTGCGCGCCATTGCCAGGATTAGAGTTCGGCACGTCGTTGAGAGCCGTCCCGGCTGGCTCAATCCATAGGCCCGTCGGTGGGCAACATACGGTCTGGCACCAAGCTGGCAAGCCGCGCTAATGGTCTGGCATGACCAAATCCATGCCGCCCTACCTCTCCTTTGATCCAGCCGCGCGCCGTCTTCGGCTCGATCCGCATGAGCCGGCGTTTTTCCAGAACCCTTACGACGCCTACGCCTTCCTGCATGGCGCATCGAACGCCTTCTTCTGGGAAGAATTCGGCTTCTGGTGTTTTGGCGGCTTCGACGACGTCAACCGGCTGCTGCGCGACCGCCGCTTCGGCCGGCAGAGTCCGACCGGCGTTCCGGACAGGCGCGGCGTCGGCATGGATCGCTCGCATCTTGCCGCCTTCGACGGCATCGAGACCAATTCGATGCTGGAGCTGGAACCGCCGGTGCACACCAGGCTGAGGACGCTGGTCAACCGCGCCTTCGTCTCGCGCCAGGTTGAGCGGTTGAGACCCCGCGTCGAAGCGCTCGCAAATGAGCTTATCGACCGGTTCGAACCGGGCCAGGTCGATCTGCTGCCTGCCTTCGCCTCACCCTTGCCGATCACCATCATCGCCGAAATGCTTGGCGTGCCGGTCGAAATGGGGCCGCAACTGCTCGACTGGTCGCACCAGATGGTGGCCATGTACATGCACAGCCGCACACGCGAGATCGAGGAAACGGCCAATCGCGCCGCGCGCGATTTTTCCGACTTTTTGCGCGGCTATGTCGCCAAGCGGCGCAAGCAGCCAGGCGACGATCTGTTGTCGTTGCTGATCGCGGCGCAGGAGGATGGCCAGAAACTCTCGGAGGACGAACTGGTCTCATCCGCCATCCTTTTGCTCAATGCCGGCCACGAAGCAACGGTCCACCAGACCGGCAACGCCGTGCGCTCATTGCTGGCGCAAGGCGGCGATCCCGGCCGTTTCTTCACCTCGCCGGAGGCTACCGCGGCTACCGTCGAGGAATGCCTGCGCTTCGACGCGCCGCTGCACATGTTCACCCGCTACGCCTATCATGAGATCGAGGTGACATCAGGGGTTGTCGTACAACCGGGCGAGACGATCGGCCTGCTGCTCGGCATGGCCAACCATGACTCGCTTGCCTTTGCCGAACCCGAGGTCTTCCGGCCCGGCCGCGCCGACCAGAAGAACGTCTCGTTCGGCGCCGGCATTCATTTCTGCATCGGCGCGCCGCTGGCGCGGCTGGAATTGCAGGTATCGCTGAAAACGCTGTTCGAGCGGCGGCCGCAGCTCCATCTTGCCGAGGAGCCGTGCTTCCGCGACACTTATCACTTCCATGGGCTGGAAAGGCTCGTCGTCGGGTTCTGACGCGAGGCCGGGGTCAAACGAGCAGCCCGAAGAGGGCGAGGCCGAAAGGGTCGCCGGCGAATGTCAGTGCCAGTTCAATCGCTTTCAGGCGATCGGTTTCACACAGGCCGACCTCGATCAATATGCCGCCTCTCTGGGCGAGAAATTCGACTATCCGACGGGCGACAAGGAGAAGGCCTGGCAGGCCATCGCCACCAGCGCAAGCGACACCGCAACCGGTTGCGACATCATCGGCGGCAAGAGCCAGTGGCAGCCGGCCTACTTCAACCATGGCGACCAGACGCAAGATTTCAGTGACTTCATCGCCGCCTGTCCGGCCAAGGATTTCATCCTGGGCAACCGCAAGTTCGGCACACGGGACCGGGCGCTCGGCCTGTGCGGCTGCCTTGCCCGCGAAATGCCGACGCAAGGAATAACGCAAGCCGGGCTCGACCTGGTGACACGCTACTACCGCGACGAAATATCGGACAGCGATGCCGAGGCCGAGGATGCGCTGGCGATGCACGACAAGGCGTCGGAAGGGTGCCTCAGTTCGTTTCCGAAGTAGTCGTTCAGAGCTTGATCACGTACTCCTTGCGAGTCGTTTCAAGCACTTCCCAGCTGCCCTTGAAGCCCGGCCTGAGCACGAAACTGTTGCCGGCACGCACGGTGCGCGCCTCGCCGCCGTCCTCAGCTATCACCGAAACGCCGGACAGGATGTGGCAGAACTCCCATTCGTCATAGACGATGCGCCACTTGCCGGGCGTGGCTTCCCATATCCCGGCGTATAGGCCGCCGTCGCGCTCCTCGACGTTCCATGTGCGGAATTTCGGATCGCCCGCAATCAGGCGATCCGGTGCCGGCGCGCCATGCTCGGCGTCGACGCTGTCGGTCGATATCGTCAGGTAATGCGTGGACAAGAATTGCCTCCATGAAAGAGCCGGCTTGCGCCGGCTTGCCCCCACCCCGGCGCTGCGCGCCGACCCTCCCCACAAGGGGGAGGGTAAAGATCAAACCTTGGCCAGAGCCTGTTCCAGATCGGCGACGATGTCGTTGACATCCTCGATGCCGATGGAAAGCCGGACCGTGTCCGGTCCCGCGCCGGCCTTGACCTTCTGCTCGTCGGACAGCTGGCGGTGCGTGGTCGAGGCCGGGTGGATGACCAGCGATTTGGTGTCGCCAACATTGGCCAGATGCGAGAACAGTTCGAGCGCCTCGACGAATTTGACGCCCGCCTCGTAGCCACCCTTCAGGCCGAAGGTAAACACTGCGCCGGCGCCGAGGGGCGAGTATTTCTTCTGCAGCGCGTTGTTCTTGTCACTTGGCAGGCCGGGATAGTTCACCCAGGCGACCTTGGGGTGGTTGGACAGCCAGCCGGCGACGGTGACCGCATTGTCGCAATGGCGCTGCATCCTGAGCGGCAAGGTCTCCAGCCCAGTCAGGATCAGGAAGGCGTTGAAGGGCGAGATCGCCGGGCCGAGGTCGCGCAGGCCAAGCACGCGCGCGGCAATGGCGAAAGCGAAATTGCCGAAGGTTTCGTGCAGGACGATGCCGCCATATTCGGGGCGCGGCTCCGACAGCATCGGGTACTTGCCCGATTTCGACCAGTCGAAGGTGCCGCCGTCGACAATGGCGCCGCCGATCGAATTGCCGTGACCGCCGATGAATTTGGTCAGCGAATGGACAACGATGTCGGCGCCATGCTCGATCGGCCGCACCAGATAGGGCGAGGCCAGCGTGTTGTCGACGATCAGCGGCAGGCCGTGCTTGCGGGCGATGTCGCCGATCTTTTCGATATCGACGAAAGTGCCGCCCGGATTGGCCAGGCTTTCGATGAAGATCGCCTTGGTCTTGTCGTCGATCTGGCTCTCGAAGGTGGAGATGTCGTTGGTGTCGGCCCAGCGCACTTCCCAGCCGTAATTCTTGAAGGCATGGCCGAACTGGTTGATCGAGCCGCCGTAAAGCCTTGTCGCAGCGACGAAATTGTCACCGGGGCGCATCAGATTGTGGAACACCAGGACCTGCGCGGCGTGGCCGGAGGCAACGGCCAGCGCCGCGGTGCCGCCTTCAAGCGCGGCGATGCGTTCCTCCAGCACCGCCTGGGTCGGGTTCATGATGCGGGTGTAGATGTTGCCGAAGGCCTTCAGCCCGAACAGCGACGCGGCATGGTCGGCATCGTCGAAGACGAAGGAGGTCGTCTGATAGATCGGCGTGGCGCGTGCGCCGGTCGCCGGGTCGGGCTTGGCGCCGGCATGGACGGCGAGCGTGTTGAAACCGGGCGTACGGGTCATCGAAACCTCCCTCTCCTGAACCTTCTGAAAATCGTGGGCATTCTTGGCGAACCGCAGCCACGAATGCAAAGAAGAAAATACCTTTCGGCAAGCGATCTACGATGAACGCGCGGGGAACTTCATCGCTTCCCGGAATATTTTGCTCGCCTGGGAACCGAGCATGGCTTTCGGGATCGCGGTCTATTTCTGGCGCACGCCAAAACTCTGGAATCCCGACCGCATCAGCGGCTTCTTAGATGACAGCACACCCGAGTTAACACCGGTCCAGCCGATCTCGCCCGACAGCTTGCCATATTCGATCTTGGGGCAGCGGTTCATCACCACCTTGATGCCGGCCGCTTCGGCGCGCGCCGCCGCCTCGTCATTGCGCACGCCAAGCTGCATCCAGATCACCTTCGGCAAGGGATTGAGCTTCAGCACCTGATCGAGAATGCCGGGCACTGCAGTGGAGGCCCGAAAAATGTCGACCATATCGACGGGACCCGGCAGATCGGCCAGGCTGGCATAGACTGTGCGGCCGAGGATTTCCTTGCCGGCCTGTCCGGGATTGATCGGGAAGACCAAAAAACCCTTGGCCAGCAGATATTTCAGCACGAAAAAGCTCGGCCTGACGTCATTGGCCGACGCGCCGACCATGGCGATGGTTTTCACCGAATTGAGGATGCCGCCGATATAGGCATTGTCGTAGGTATCGTGGTTCATCCGGCAATTGCCTTCCTGCGGTAGTGATAGCGGTAGAGTTCTTTGGTGAACCCAAGCGAAGCATAGAGCGCGCGGCCCGGCGCATTGTCGGCGACGACCTGCAGGCAGGCCGCCGAGACCCCTGCACGCCGCGCCCAGCCGATCAGGCTGCCGACCGTCCTTCGGCCGAGGCCTTGCTGCCGAAACCGGCTGTCGGTCTCGACCGACTCCACCACAAGCAGCCCATTGCGGATGACGCCATAGGCCAAAGCGGCAATTTCGCTGTCGCGCTCGCAGGACACGAACGCCTTGTCGCCGGTGATCAGCCCGGGCATCTCGCGAAAGACGCGGCGATCGGTGTCGTCATAGGCACCCATGCGGAACCGCGCGGCGAACCAGTCCTCGCTGGGCGTCGGCGACACGGTGACGTACTCATCGCTGACATCGACCAGTTCCTCGATCCCGCCATAGAGATGGATGGTTCCGCCTTCGAAATCGTAGCCGCGGCGGCCGAGCAGCGTGTCCATTTCGGCGGCGATGTCGGGAACCCGGAACAGCGGCGTCTGGCCATGATCGAGATAGAATGCCTCGGCAACATCGAGCACGCTTTCAGGCGTTCCGCGCTTGCCCCGCAAGGGATTTACCGAATTGCTGCGCCGGATCCGGCCGCCGGAGCGCCTGAGAAGCCAGCCGTCGAAAACCGTCTCTACCGCTGCCGGCCAGGCTTCGCGGCAAGCCTGTTCGCTCTGCCAGTTGAGATCGTCGCTCATGCCCGCACCGTCACTCGTTGTCTTCCTGCAGCGCCTCTTCCATAAACGCCTGCGGGTCGGTGCAGAAGTCGCGCATCATGCGAAAATGGTCGGTGTCGCTGAAATCGGTCGGGTCGAGGCCGAAACGGCTGATGCGGAACAGCCTAGCGCCCGGACAGGCCATCAACAGCGGCGAATGCGTGGCCATGATCACTTGCGCGGTCCCCGACTGGTCCATGCGCCGCAGCATCTTCAAGAGTTCGATCTGCCGCGATGGCGACAACGCGCTTTCGGGCTCGTCGAGGATGTAGATGCCTTGCCGGCGGCAGCGCTCCTCGAAGAAGCGGATGAAGCCCTCGCCATGTGACCAGGACAGGAAATCCGGCGGCGTCCCGCCGGATTCTCTGGCCGCCTCGTCGAGGTAACGGGCTACAGAATAGAAGGATTCGGCGCGAAAGAACCAACCGGCTGTAACCTTCGGCAGCCAATGGCAACGAAAGCTGTTGGCAAGCCCAGCACCGCTCTTGTCGATGGCATGAGAATGGTCGACCGGCATGTAGCCCTTGCCGCCACCTGCTTCGTCGTAACCGGCCAGCGCGCCGATGGCTTCCAGCAGCGTCGATTTGCCTGTGCCATTTTCACCGACGATGATGGTGATCGGCGTGTTGAATTCGAGCGAGAATTCCTGGCCGCGAAACAGCGGCAGGTTCCACGGGTATTTTTCCCAGTCGGCCACCCGCTCGGGATCGAGCAGGATGCGCTTGAGGTAAGGCGCCTTCAGCCGCGTCAACTGCTTGCGGTAGGCCATCCCCGGCGATCAGTCCGGCAGCGAAATGGTGCCGTCTTCCGCGATCGGGAAGGCCGGATTGTGGGCGACTTCCCAGACATGGCCGTCGGCATCGGCGAAATAGCCGTACCAGCCGCCCCAGAAGGCGCGGCCGGCCGGCTTGACGATCCTGCCGCCGGCTTTCTCCGCCATGGCGAGCACCTCGTCGACTTCGGCATCGGAGCGGGTGTTGTAGGCGAGGTAGACCGCCGACGGCGCCCTGGCGAAGGTGACGCCTGAATCTTCTTCGGCGCTTTGGCGTGGAAACAGGCCGAGAATGACGCCGCCCATCTGGAAGAAGGCGACGCCGTCGGTGATGCCGGCGTGACGCTTCAGGCCCATTGCCTCATAGAAGCGCACGGCGCGGTCGAGATCGTCGGTGGCGACGGTGATGATCGAGATGCGCGGTTCCATGTTTTAGTCGTCCGTCCATTCCGGCTTGCGCTTGCCGATGAAGGCGCCGATGCCTTCTTCCGCATCGCGTGCCAGCATGTTCTCGACCATGACGCGGCCTGTATAGGCATAGGCGTCGGCCAGCCCCATTTCGGCCTGCGCGTAAAAGGCTTCCTTGCCGGTCTTGACCACCAAAGATGATTTGGAAGCAATGGTTTGCGCGTATTTGGTGACGATCTGATTAAGGTATTCGCGCGGCACGACGCGGTTGATAAGGCCGAACTCCTTGGCCGTCGCGGCATCAATGGTCTCGCCCGTGAGCAGCATCTCCATCGCCTGCTTGCGCGAGACATTGCGCGACAGCGCCACCATCGGCGTCGAACAGAACAGGCCGATATTGACGCCGGGCGTGCAGAAGGTCGCTTCGTGCGAAGCAATCGCGAGGTCGCAGCTGGCCACCAGCTGCAGTCCGGCGGCGGTGGCAAGGCCATCGACCTCGGCGATTATCGGCAGCGGATGGCGCACGATCGCCTGCATCAGGGCAGCACAAGCCGAAAATGTCTGCTCGAAGAACACCTTGCCCTTGTCCGCGTCGGCGCGGCGCGCGGTCATTTCCTTGAGGTCGTGACCCGCACAGAAAACCTTTCCGGCCGCCGCCAGGACGATGACGCGGACGGATTTGTTGGCTTTTGCATGGTCGAACTCGGCACTCAGCGCCGCCATGGCGGCAAGCGACAAGGCATTGGCAGGCAGGTTGGCGAGCGTCAGACGCAGCACGCCCTTGTCCAGCCTGGCGATGACCGGACCTTCGGGCGGCTTGATCGCGACTATTTCGGCCATGAGCCGCTTCTCCCCAGTCGAGTTGGATGACTACAATCTAGTATGCGATCTTGCTTCGTCCAACACCTTGAAACCGACGCTGGCACAAGCGACGAACCGACCTGACGCCATCGGCGACGGTTGCAACAGGGACCGGACCACGTTCATACAGGCGCAGGTGCCAAGGGGGAAACCGACATGCCCGCCCAGGACAATCTCAAGCCGGTGCTGAATGCGGCTGAAGTCAATGCGCTGATGGCCAGCGTCTACCCGCAGCTCAACGACGAATTCGCTTCATACGAAGCACTTGAAGTGTTTCCTGGCGGCTGCACGGTGCGGCTCAATGCCGACGAGCGGCATTTGCGGCCCGGCGGCACGGTGTCGGGTCCGTCGCTGTTCACGCTGGCCGATATTGGCGGCTATGTCTGCGTGCTCAGCCATGCCGGACAGGACGCGCTATCGGTGACCGTCAACCTCAACATCAACTTTGTCCGCAAGGCCGAGGCCGGGCCGATCGACGGCCATTGCCGCATCCTGAAGCTGGGCAAGAGCCTTATGGTGTTCGACATCGACATCGTTGCCGGACCAGACGGACACACGGTGGCGCATGCAACGGGCACCTATTCGATCCCGCCGAAGCGGATAAATGATGTGGTAAAATAATACCTTTTACTCAAGTAGTTGTTTTTACTATATTTTTGGCGATGACGGGCGTTTCCTGCGCCTTGACGCGCAAAGCCCCCTCGCCTATAAGCCCTCCCGAAGCAGCGGCCCGCAAAGGCCGCCGTTTTGTTATTGGCGGCGGACAAGCGTCTTGTCACCAATCCAAGCAACAAGAAACGCCTTCCCGATCGTTTGGGTAGGTCCTAACCGAAAGCAGAAATCCATGGCAACCTTTTCGCAGAAGCCTGCGGATGTGGTGAAGAAGTGGGTGCTGATCGACGCCGAGGGTCTCGTCGTCGGCCGTCTCGCCACTGTCATCGCCAATCATCTTCGCGGCAAGCACAAGCCCACCTTCACCCCGCATGTCGACGACGGCGACAACGTCATCGTCATCAATGCCGATAAGGTGGTGTTCACCGGCAAGAAGTTCACCGACAAGGTCTATTACTGGCACACCGGTCACCCCGGCGGCATCAAGGAGCGCACCGCGCGCCAGCTGCTCGAGGGCCGTTTCCCCGAGCGTGTCGTTGAGAAGGCCGTCGAACGCATGATCCCGCGCGGGCCCCTCGGCCGTCGCCAGATGAAGAACCTCCGCGTCTATGCAGGCACGGAACATCCGCATGTCGCCCAGCAGCCCGTCACCCTCGACGTCGGCGCGCTGAACGCCAAGAACAAGAAGGCTTCGTAAGATGGCTGAGCTTTCCTCGCTCGCAGAACTCGGAACGGCTACCGGCAACACCAACACGCAGCCGGCTGCTCCCGTCCATGTCCAGAAGCTCGACAAGTCGGGCCGCGCCTATGCCACCGGCAAGCGCAAGAACGCTATTGCGCGCGTCTGGGTGAAGCCGGGTTCCGGCAAGATCGTCGTCAATGACAAGGAATTCGCGACCTATTTCGCGCGTCCGGTCCTGCAGATGATCCTCAACCAGCCGATCATCGCCTCCAACCGCGCCGGCCAGTACGACATCGTCGCCACTGTCGTCGGCGGTGGCCTGTCCGGCCAGGCCGGTGCGGTTCGTCACGGCATCTCCAAGGCGTTGACCTACTACGAGCCGGCACTGCGCGCCGTGCTGAAGAAGGGTGGCTTCCTGACCCGCGACAGCCGCGTCGTCGAGCGCAAGAAGTACGGCAAGGCGAAGGCCCGCCGCAGCTTCCAGTTCTCGAAGCGCTAAGCGTATCGAGCTTCCATGTCGAAAAGGCCGCCTCCGGGTGGCCTTTTTGTTTTGGGTCTCGGCAGTCACCCCTCCCGCGCCTTCGGCGCGACCTCCCCATCGAGGGGAGGTAGAAGGTCGCGGCAGTTTCGCCCGACGCCATTCAATAAGGTGGCAGGGCACGGAACGACAGTGCAAGGGGCGTGACGCCCTACCTCCCCTCGATGGGGAGGTCGGCGCGCAGCGGCGGGTGGGGTGACGGCGCCGGCTTCAGTTCAAGTCTCAGAACTTGCCGGCCTTGACGAAATCGATAAACGCCCGCAGCGGCGCCGGCACCAAGCGCCGTCCCGGATAATAGAGAAACGGTCCGGAAAAGCTCTGCCACCACGGTTCGAGGACGGGCTCGAGGGCGCCGCTCTCGAAGTGAGGGCGAAGCCAGCCCTCGAAGAGCGCGACGATGCCGCTGCCGGCAATCGCCGCATGGACGGCAAGGTCGCTCGCGCCGCCGATCCGCACGATCAACGGCCCCGTCGTGTCGACCCGCACCACTTCGCCGTCGCGCTCAAATTCCCACGGCAGCATCGCACCGCTGGCAAAGCGGCCGCGCAGGCAGGAGTGGCCAAGCAGGTCGCTCGGATGTTGCGGCCGTCCATGAAGATCCAGATAGGCAGGGCTGGCAGCCGTGGCGAAATGCTGCACGCGCGGTCCGATCGGCACCGCGATCATGTCCTGCTCCAGCCGCTCGTCGTAGCGGATGCCGGCATCGCAGCCGGCCGCCAGAACGTCGACAAAGTTCTCATCGGCGATCACCTCGAGCCGGATGCCGGGATAAGCGGCGAGGAAGCCCGGAATGATGTCGGGCAATATCAGCCGCGCGGCGCTGACCGGCACGTTGAGACGCAGCGAACCGGCCGGCCTGTCGCGAAACCCATTGACCACGTCGAGCGCCGCCTCCACCTCCGACAGTGCCGGGCCAAGCCGTCCCAAGAGGCTGAGGCCGGCCTCGGTCGGGACAACGCTGCGCGTCGTGCGGTTGAACAGCCTGACCCCAAGCTGCGTCTCCAGCCGGCGCACCGCCTCGCTCAAGCCCGACGCGCTGCCGCCACTGGCGCGAGCCCCTTCGCGAAAACCGCCGGCACGCGCCACCGCCACGAATGAGTTCAGATCGCCAAGGTCCATCATTGTTCGCCATTCCGCACAAGCTGTGCGGATTGTACCTTATTATCCCGAGGTTGAGCAGCGTCTATCTTCGCCTCCTCAAAGGAGATCGAGCATGTCCACTATCCAAAAGTCCGGCATATTCACCCTCGGCAGCCACACCGTGAAGCGGCTCGGCTACGGCGCCATGCAACTTGCCGGCCCCCACGTTTTCGGTCCGCCGAAGGATCGGGACGCGGCCATTGCCGTGTTGCGCGAGGCGGTGGCGTCCGGGGTCAACCACATCGACACCTCGGACTATTACGGCCCGTATGTCACCAACCAGCTGATCCGCGAAGCGCTGGCGCCCTATCCTCAAGACCTCGTCATCGTCACTAAGATCGGCGCGCGGCGCGGCAGCGATGCCTCCTGGCTGCCTGCCAATTCGCCCAAGGAGCTTGAGCAAGCTGTGCACGACAATCTGAGGAACCTCGGCCTTGAGGTTCTGGACGTCGTCAATCTGCGCTCCATGTTCGGGACGATGGGGCCGTCCGAAGGCTCGATCGAAGGGCAGTTGACAGCGCTTGCCGAATTGCAGCGCAAGGGGCTGGTGCGCCATATCGGCCTGAGCAACGTCACTCCTGCGCAGGTCGCGGAAGGCCGGGGGATTGCCGAGATCGTCTGCGTGCAGAACATGTACAATCTGGCGCACAGACACGACGACGGATTGATCGACGAGTTGGCGCGCGCCGGTATCGCCTACACTCCATTTTTCCCGCTCGGCGGCTTCAGCCCGCTGCAATCGTCGACCTTGTCGGAGGTGGCGGCGCGGCTCGGCGCCACGCCGATGCAGGTGGCGCTGGCCTGGCTGCTCGAGCGCTCGCCGAATATCCTGCTGATTCCGGGGACATCGTCGGTTGGGCATTTGAGGGAGAATTTGGCGGCGGCGGAGCTGGAGCTGTCGGTTGATGTGCTGAGCGAGTTGGATGGGGTCGCGAAGGCGGCGTGAGACCTTTGCGGGTTGCGCTATCACCCCACCCGCGCCTTCGGCGCGACCTCCCCATCGAGGGGAGGTAGGAGGCTGCGGCAGCTTCCCTGCCCTGCGATCATTGCAATGGTCAGGACATAAGCGCCAACGCCCTACCTCCCCTCGATGGGGAGGTCGGCGCGCAGCGCCGGGTGGGGTGAAGCGCCGGCGTTGAATTTCTAATTGATACTCGCCGTACTCGCCGGCTCGGCCGGCTTTGCATCATCCGCATAAGGCACGCGAAACCCATTCGCCGCCAGCCACGCAATCGCAACCTTCGGTTCGTCGGTCTGGATGATGGTGGCGCCGCGTTCGGCCCAGAAACCGTAGGTCTCGGCCGGCAGGCTGGCCGCGGCCGCCTGAGAGGAAGCCGCCCGGTTTGTTGACGATGGCGTAGGTGTCAGCCCAGATGTGCCAGCCGCCCCGCACCGACACTGCCCGCATGCGAGTGCTGAACAGCGGACCGCCGGTCTCAGTTAGCGTTTGCGCCTCGATCGCGCCGGGCGTAAATGCCTTGCCGACCTGCTCGGCAAAGGCAGCGTCATGCACGGCGTCGTCAGCGATGATCGGCATGAACTGGAAACCGCCGCCGGCGGTGTCGAGCGTCGCCTTGACGGTGTCGATCCGCTGCTGGTTCCAGAGGTTTTCCTTGACGATCACCTGTTCGGCCATGCCGAGATCGCGGGCAACCGCGATCATCCCGGGCAGCGCCTGGACATCGAGCTTGTTGTCGAGATTGATCAGGATCCGATCCCTGGTCGCCAGCAGCATTTCGCGCAGCGTGGAAACACTTTCCCCGGTGACGGCGCCGGTGCCTTCGACCACCAGCTTGCAACGCTTGAGCTTTGCCAGCGTGTAGTTGAACACCTCGCCCTTGCAAGTCGTGGTGCGGTCGAGCCAGCTGTCATGCATGACGACGAATTCACCATCCTTCGAGCGCCTGATGTCGACCTCGACGATCTCGGCGCCGATGGCGATCGCGCCTTCGACGGCGACGAGCGAGTTTTCGGCATAGAGCGTCTTGCCGGCCTGCATGCTGCCGGCGCGATGCGCGGCGACAATGACATGGTCGCGCCACTGGTTGGCATGCTCGAAACGGTCGAGGATCTGCCTGGCGCGGGTTTCGCTTGCCTGGGCCTCGCCGGTGAAGGCGGCAAGTGCTGCGCAAAACAGAAGGCATATGGTCCGCATCGAGAATCGCTCCTTGCCGGGTCGACCCGGGGATAGGCGACGTCAGTGACAGGCCGGTGAACGAAGCCGGCTATCGGCTGCCTTGGGAGCCAGGGAGCAGCCCGTCGTGCTGCTGCAATGAAGTCGTGCTGAAACCCTTGTGCAATGGCGGGATGCCTGCTGCGCAGCGGCATAAGAGAAGCGCGCCATGTCGTTTCGCCAAGCTGTGACTGGCATCTTGCGTACCGGTTCTGTAGTTGTGGCAGCCCGATGAACAAAGAGGACCCGTAATGGCGAACCAGACCATCGACAACGCCTTCACCGCCCGCTCCAAGACGGGGGCATCCTTCGAGCCGACCTATGCCGGCGCGCTGTCGTTCATGCGGCGCAAATACACCAAGGATGTAAAGGGCGCGGACGCGGTCGTATGGGGCATTCCTTTCGATGCCGCCGTGACCAACCGGCCGGGCGCGCGCTTTGGGCCGCAGGCGATCCGCCGCGCTTCGGCGATCCTCGACAACGACCCGCAATATCCGTTCTCGCGCGACCTGTTCGAGCATCTCTCGGTCGTCGACTATGGCGACTGCCTGCTCGATTCGGGCAATCACCAGAAGACGCCCGGCACGATCGAGCGCGAAGCGGCGAAGATCCTGAAATCGGGCGCCTTCCTGCTCTCGCTCGGCGGCGACCATTTCGTCACCTGGCCGCTGCTCAAGGCGCATGCCGCCATCCATGGGCCGCTGGCGCTGGTGCAGTTCGACGCCCACCAGGACACATGGCCGGACGACGGCAAGCGCATCGACCACGGTTCGTTCGTCGGCCGGGCCGTCAATGAAGGCATCATCGACCCTGATCGTTCGATCCAGATCGGCATCCGCACCCATGCGCCCGATACGTTCGGCATCAAGATCCTCTACGGCCACGAGATCGAGGAGATGCGGGCTTCCGACATCGCCTATGCCATCGTCGACCGCACCGGCGGCAGGAAGACCTATCTCACCTTCGACATCGACTGCCTCGACCCGGCGTTTGCGCCCGGCACCGGCACGCCGGTCGCCGGCGGACCGTCCTCGGCGAAAATCCTCTCAACGCTGCGCCAGCTCGGCCAGATCGATATTGTCGGCGCCGACGTTGTCGAGGTTGCGCCGGCCTATGATCACGCCGATATAACGGCGATCGCCGGTTCGATGGTGGCTATGCACTATCTCGGCCTGGTGGCCGAACGAAAGGCGCGCGCCGAGGAGTTGAACAACGGCAACCATGGCGCTACGAACCACGGCCAAGGCATATAGGTTTGAATTAGAACGGAATTTGCAGGGATATGAAACCGAAAATCTTCATCGACGGCGAACACGGCACCACCGGCCTGCAGATCAGGGCGCTGCTGGCCGAGCGCGGTGACCTGGAGATCATCTCGATCCCGACCGAGCGCCGCAAGGAAACGGCGGCGCGCGCCGAATTCCTCAATGCCGCCGATGTCGCCATCCTGTGCCTGCCGGATGCGGCCGCCAAGGAAAGCGTGTCGCTGATTGCCAACGACACCACCAAGGTGATCGACGCCTCGACGGCGCATCGCGTCGCGCCCGGCTGGGAATACGGTTTTGCCGAACTGGACAAGGGCCAGGCCAAGACCATCGCCAACGCCAAGCGCGTCGCCAACCCCGGCTGCTGGCCGCAAGGGCCGATCGCGACGCTGCGGCCGCTGGTGGCGGCGGGCCTGTTGCCGCCGGACTTCCCGGTTACGGTCAATGGCATTTCGGGCTATTCGGGCGGCGGCCGGCCGATGATCGAGGAGTATGTCGCCCAGGGCGAGGATGCCTCGGAATTCCTGCCCTATGGGCTGACTCTGCAGCACAAGCATGTGCCGGAACTGCGCACCTATGCGAAGCTGTCGCATGATCCGATCATGCAGCCGGCGGTCGGCAATTTCGCCCAGGGCATGATCACCGTGGTGCCGCTGCAACTCGGCGGCCTCGACCACGTGCCGACCGGTGCCGAACTGCACGCCGCGATCGCCGACCATTTTGCCACCATCAAGGGCGGCGTGGTCGAGGTGGCGCCCTATGTGCATATGGAGCGCATGCCGGAGATCAATCCGGAGGTGTATAACGGCACCAACCGCATGAAGGTGTACGTCTTTGCCAATGACGACAGGGCACAGGCGCTGCTGATTGCCGTCTACGACAATCTCGGCAAGGGCGCTTCAGGTGCGGCCGTGCAGAACATGGACCTGATGCTCGGCCTCTAGAGCCTTTCACCGTTTCGTGGAAACGGCGAACCGCTCTATCTCTTTGTTTGGAGAAATTCCCCAGGGAAAGCGCTACGCGCTTTTCCCGGAAAAACCGCTCACACTTTTTCTGGAATTGCTCTAATGGACGCGCCGGCATTTCCAAAGCGCTGGAAGGTCAGCGCGCCCGAGCTTATTGCCGAGACGTTTTCGAGCCGTATCTGGAAGGTTGTCCGCGAGGATGGCTCGCCGGCGATCGTCAAGGCATTAAAACCCTTCGACGATGTCGAGGACGAACTGCGCGGCGAACACTATCTCGCCTGGCGGCGCGGCGAAGGCGCGGTGCGGCTGCTTGGCCGCGACGGCCACCGCATGCTGCTTGAATATGCCGGCGACACCTTGCTTGCCGAGGTTCTCGACAAAGAGGGCGACAACGCCGCCACCGCAATCGCAGCCGAAGTGATGGCAAGGCTGTTCTCGCCGTCAAAGCACCCTGCCCCACTGGACCTGCAGCCGCTGCGGACACGGTTTGCCAGCCTGTTCAAAAAGGCCAAAACCGATCGCGACGCGGGGAAACCGAGCCTTTATCTCGAGGCCGCCGAAATCGCGGACCGACTGCTCGATGCCCCGCATGCGGTCAGGCCGCTGCATGGCGATCTGCACCACGACAACATCCTGCAGGGACCGCGCGGCTGGCTGGCGATCGACCCGAAGGGCGTGCTCGGCGATCCAGGCTTCGACGCCGCCAACCTGTTCTACAACCCACTCGAGCGCGACGATCTCTGCCTCGATCCGGAGCGCATCGCGCATATGGCGGAAGTCTTCACCGCAACGCTTGGCCAGGCGCCGCCCGCCATTCTGGACCACGCAATCGCCTGGGGTTGCCTGTCGGCCGCGTGGCACCACGAAGACGAGAATGCGGTCGATGAAAACCGCGAGTTGTCGGTAGCCGAAGGGATCCGGAAGGTGCGGCTCAGCTTCTGACTTCTATCTCGTGCGGCAGCGGATAGGCGCCCTTTGTGCCGCGCCAGTGCGCGGCGGCAAACCCCAGCAGGATAAGCGCGAAGGCCTGATGGGTCAGCGCCATGTGCAACGGCACCTGCATCAACAGCGTACCGATGCCGATCGAACCCTGGACCAGCACCAGCAGAAACAGCAGCGTCGCGCGTCGCGCATGCGTCGTTCCCGGCTGGCGCATCCGTGTCGCGATCATGTGCCAGAGTGCCACGACAAAGACGGTATAGGCGCCCAGCCGGTGAACGAACTGCACCGTCTTCGGGTTCTCGAAGAAATTGCGCCAGGCCGGTTCGAGCAGCAGCAGGTCGCTGGGGATGATCTTGCCGTCCATCAGCGGCCAGGTGTTGTAGCTCAGGCCGGCATCGAGCCCGGCGACCAGGCCGCCGAGATAGATCTGGATGAGAGCCAGGAGCACGATGAAACCGGCCAATCTTTGCGTCGACCGGTCGGCGGCGGGCTCGGAATGCGGCGCCAGCCCACGCGCGACCACCATGGTGGCGGTGAAGATCAGTGCGGCAAGCGTCAGATGCGTCGCCAACCGGTACTGGCTGACGGAGACGCGGTCGACAAGGCCGGAGGCCACCATCCACCAGCCGATGGCGCCTTGCAGTCCGCCGAGCAGCAGAATGCCGAGCAGCTTTGGCCCAAGGCCGCGCTCGATGCGGCGCGTCGCCCAGAAGACCAGCAGCGGCAGGCCGAAGACCAGGCCGACGCTGCGCGCCAGGATACGGTGCGCCCATTCCCACCAGAAGATCGACTTGAAGGCGTCCAGGCTCATGCCCTTGTTGAGTTCGGCATACTGCGGGATTTTTTGGTAGAGCTGGAATTCCTCCTGCCACTCCGCGTCGTTGAGCGGCGGTATCACGCCGTGGATTGGCTTCCATTCAGTGATCGACAGGCCGGACTCGGTGAGCCTTGTGGCGCCGCCGATCAGCACCAGCGCAAACAGCACCAAAAGCACGACATAGAGCCAGCCGCGCACCAGCGCCCGGTTGTTTAGGTCGCGGTCGCGGGCCGTGTACGGCGCGGCAGCTGATATGGCGGCCATGTGTTTGTCCCGGCAGGTTGCAAGTGGCGGATTGGTGAACCATCGCAACCCGGCTGACAAGACCGAACGGCGCGGCACGCCGTCGCGCCGCAAGCGGAGCATTTCACCGTTTCACGGAAACGGCGAACCGCTCTATCTTTTGGTTTTTCGGCGCAATTCCGGACGGAAAACCGTTTCACACTTTTCCTGGAATTGCTCTGGCGGGTTGCACAGGCGCCCCGTTGGGCCTAAGCGAAGGCGATCAACGAGAACGCCTCATGCCCATCCGCCTGAAAAAGCTGATCGGAACCTTCCTGCTGGTGGCGCTGGTCATCATCTACGCGCTGGTCGCGTCGATCATAGCGGTTGCGCAGCTGTCGGAATCCGGCCCGCTGGTGCATTTCCTGTTCTTCCTGTTCAGCGGCCTGTTCTGGGTGCTGCCGGCGATGGGCATCATCAAATGGCTGATCCTGGAGCCGCGGCCGAAGGGCTGAAGCGGGCCATTTGCAGCCAGCTGAATATCGACGCACCCTAGATCGTCACAACCGTCTCAGATGGTCACCACCATCTTGCCGGCATTGGCCAGCGGCGTCGTCACCCCCGACAGCATGGTGCGGATATGGGCGACGCTCTGGTAGCGGCCATTGACCGAGATGCGCGGCAGCGCGTGCAGGAAGCCGGCATGCTCGGCATGCAGCACGCCGTGGCGGGTCGTCACCGCCGAGGCGTAGCCGGCGTCGCGGGCAAAGTCGACTTCGCGGCAGCCGACAGCGCTTGCATAGCCATAGGGGTAAGCGAGATGGCGCGGCTCTTCGCCGAGCTGCGCCTGCAGCTGGCGCCTGACGTCGCCGATCTCATGACGCGCATCGGCTTCGTCGAGCCGCTTCAGATTGCGATGGTTGACCGTGTGCGCGCCGATCGTCACCAACCTGTGCCCGGCCATGGCGCGGATATCGTCCCAGGTCATCAGTGTGCTTGAGCGCAAGCCATCGAGTTCGATGCCGTTCGAGCGCGCGAGGTCGCGCAGCACAGCGCGCTGGTCCTCCTCGCGCACTTCCAGCGTCAGATAGGCGTGCAGGCGCGCATTGGCCTGGAGTTTTCTGCCGTGGGTAGAGCAGTCGATCGTCACCGGCCCCTTCGGCGTCGCCAGCGTCAGCCGGTCGCGCGAGTTGACGATGTCCTCGACCACGTCCCACCACAGGTCGGCGCTGCCGTCGATCAGGCCCGGCGCGACATAGATGGTGATCGGCGCGTCGTGCTTTTCCAGCACCGGCAGCGCTTCGGTCATGTTGTCGCGATAGGCGTCGTCGGCGGTGATGGTGGCGAACTGGCCGTCCTTGCCACCGGCCTTGATGCGCTCGATCGCCTCGTCGAGCGTGACGAAGGCATAGCCCCTCGCCTTCATGTCGGCGACAAGAGTGTCGAGGAAACGCGGGGCGATGTTGAGGTGGCGGTTGACGCCGTCGGGCTTCTCCGGCGTGGCGGTGACCCGGTGCAACATCAGGATGGCGCCGATGCCGCCGACGAAGGGCTTGGCCAGCGGTGCAAGGCCGGTAAAGCGGGCGATGTTAAGCGCCAGTTTCCGAACTGCCTCCCCGCCGTCGATCATTCATTCACCTTTTGCGCCTAGGCTCAATCCAAGCACGGAACGCGCCGACGCGAACTCCCTGATCGCGACGAATACGCCTTAAGGATTGAGGTATGGTTGACGCCACCGCGTCATTTGACGGCAATCGGCTCGCCGCTAGCAAGGCGTCCGCGCGCGCAACGGCTGCCGACCAGACCAGCCTGTCGGTGTCGATCGCCGACGCTGCCGCGCTCGCCTCTTACGGGGAATTCTGCCGTTCCGCGCTGTTTGCGCCGGCGCAGAGCGCCGCCTGGGCCCGCGCCTGGACGACGCAGGCCAATCCGGATGCCGTCGTCGCCACGCTGAAAATCGGGGACCGGCCGGTCTTCTCGCTCGCACTGGAAATCACGCGAACTGGTCCACTCCGCGTCGCCCGCTTCATGGGCGGACGTCATGCCAACGGCAATTTCGCCGCCGCCGATGAGGCCTGGCTGGCAAAGACCGATGCCGGGGCGGTCCGCAGTCTGGTGACGGCGATCGGCAAGGCGCGTTCCGACATCGACGTCGTTGCGCTGGAAAGGCTGCTGCCCGATCTCGATGGCGTTGCCAATCCGCTGGTGGCATTGGCGCATTTCCCCAGCCCCAATTTGTCGCTCGCCGTCGACCTCGATGGTGGTTTCGATGCTTTGCTCTCCCGCGCGAGCGGCAAGCGCAAACGCAAGAAGCACCGTTCGCAGACGCGCAAGTTCGAGGCTGTCGGCAGTCATCGCCGCATCGAAGCGCAGACGACGGAAGAGGTGAACAGGCTGCTCGATGCTTTCTTCGAGATGAAGGAATTCCGCTTCGCCAAGATGGGCATCGCCAATGTCTTCGGCGAACCGGAGGTGCGCGCCTTCTTCCGCGCTTTGTTCGCCGGCGCGCTGGCCGAGGAGAAACCGGCCTTTGTGCTGCATGGGCTGGAAGTGGCCGGCAAGCTGCGCGCCATCACCGGCTCGAGCCGCTCGGGCAAGCGCCTGATCTGCGAATTCGGAGCCATCGCCGAGGACGATCTCGGCCACACCAGCCCCGGCGACTTCCTGTTCTTCGACAACATCCAGGAAGCCTGCGAGACGGGTTTCGAAGTCTATGATTTCTCGGTCGGCGACGAGCCCTATAAGCGCCTCTGGTGCGATATCGAGACCCAGCATTTCGAGGTGCTGGTGCCCTTGACACTGAAGGGACGCACCCTCGCGTCGGCGCTGCGGCAAGGCGCGCGGGCGAAAGCCTTCATCAAGAACAGCCCGACGATCTGGAAACTGACCAAGATGCTGCGCCGCAAGGCGGCCGGACAGGCGGCGCCCGCCACCACGGAAGACGAAAACTAGCCGTCAGAAATTGAGAGCTTCGCGCAGCGCGGGACCGGCCCTGACACGCAGATCGAGATCAGCCTCGATGTGGTCGATGTGATGCAGCATCAAACGGCTCACCAACCCGCAATCGCCGCTCTCCAGCGCACCGACAATCCCCGTGTGCTCGCTATGCCCGCAGGCTGACACGCCAGAGCGGCCGTAAAGGGCGATAACGAGTGAGGAGCGCGCAACCAATTCCTCCATAAAGCGCTGCAGGATGGCGTTGCCGGCGACCGAGGCCAGCAGCAGATGGAAATCACCTGACGCCTTGATTTCGGAGCGCCGCGCGGTCGGACCGCGTTCGGCGATGAAGCGGCCTTCCTCATCGAGTTGGGCGCGGAACGCGGCGATATCGGTGGCTGTGACCCGCCCGCAGGCGGCGGTGGCAAGGCCCGGCTCGATCAGCCGGCGGGAGGCGAACACCTGGCGCGCTTCCTCGGGCGACGGGTTGGCAACGAAGGCGCCGCGGTTTCGCTCGGTACGCACCAACCCCTCGAAGGACAGCATCTGCAGCGCCGCGCGCGCGACAGTGCGCGAGACGTCGAACAGCGTGCCGACCTCGCC
The DNA here is from genome assembly GCF_057786075.1 of Mesorhizobium sp. P171375. Lineage (NCBI taxonomy): Bacteria > Pseudomonadati > Pseudomonadota > Alphaproteobacteria > Hyphomicrobiales > Phyllobacteriaceae > Mesorhizobium > Mesorhizobium sp. P171375. The sequence continues at coordinate 4,196,683 of NZ_JBYNWF010000001.1, read as the reverse complement.
TTCCGACAGCTTGGTGCCCGGCGCCAGCCGTCGGTCGACGATGGCGTCCCGCAGATTGTCGCGGATCGCCTGGGCGCGATCCTGATTGGCGCTGTCGGCTGCGGAATAGATCTGATCGGCAATGTTCATGGCGATGATGGTTCCCGCCCCCTTCTAGCGCGACTCATCGTCTGCACACGAGAGGCAAAGTGGACACGAAGCTAAAAAAGATTGCATACGATTCCTGTGCAAATCGCGCACAATCGCCCATAATTTGTGCAATGCACAAGGCAGCTTGCCAGATAGGCAGCACTGCCGAAGCCTGATTTTTCAGCCAATTCAATCGCTTGGCCGCTGGCCCGCAAATTGGCACGCATGATGCTTTGGTTAATGCGACCAAACGGGGAAGCCTGAATGTCCAAAGCCGCCGAGATCGACATCGTGTCCGTTTCGAAAGTCTACGGAACGACGACTGCCGTCGAGGCCATCAGCCTGAAAATACCGGCAGGCACCTATTGCTGCCTGCTAGGCCCCTCCGGCTGCGGCAAGACCTCGACGCTGCGCATGATCGCCGGCCACGAAAGCATTTCGTCGGGCGATGTCCGACTTGGCAACACCGTCGTCACCGATCTGCCGCCCGCCAAGCGAGGCACGGCGATGATGTTCCAGTCCTATGCGCTGTTCCCGCATCTCGACCTTATCGACAATGTCGCTTTCAGCCTGAAGATGAAAGGCGTCGACAAGGAAAAGCGCCGTGCCAAGGCGCTCGACATGCTCAAGCTGATGCAGATGGAAGCCTATGCGACGCGCCGCCCCGCGCAGCTTTCCGGCGGCCAGCAGCAGCGCGTCGCACTCGCCCGCGCGTTGATCACCGACCCGGAGGCGCTGCTGCTCGACGAGCCGCTGTCGGCGCTCGACCCGTTCCTGAAAATCCGCATGCGCGCCGAGTTGAAGAAGCTGCAGACTTCGCTCGGCATCACCTTCGTCCACGTCACCCACAGCCAGGAGGAGGCCATGGCCTTGGCGGACCTGATCGTGGTGATGAATGACGGCCGCATCGAACAGGCGGCACCTCCGCGCAATGTGTTCGAACGCCCGGCCACGGCCTTTGTCGCGCGCTTCATGGGTGACCACAATGTCATCTCCGGCCGGGTCAGCGGCGCGCGCGACGGCATGGTCGTTTTCGACGTCAATGGCGGCGGCTCGCTCGCTGCCTGCGGACAAGGCCAGGAAGCGGGAGCCTCAATCGAAATCGCGATCCGCACCGACCATGTGCGCATCGGCGAGCCACCCTCGCCCGGCCTCGGCTTCAACGGCATCGTCTCCAACATCGAATATCGCGGCGCCACGGTGAAGCTGTCGGTGACCGGTGCCGGCATCGACGATTTCACGGTCATCGTCGACGATTCCGACTTTTTCGCCAAACCCGTCGCCATTGGCGACGCCGTACCGCTCGCCTGGGATTCCGAGGATGCGATTGTCCTCGGGCGCCTTCATTCATGAATTCAACGAAGCAAAACAAAACAGGGGAATAAGCATGACAAACACACCGCAAACCAAGACTGGCATTTCGCGCCGCTCGCTGCTCAAGACCGGTGCCGCCGCCGTCGGCCTCGCCGCAGGCTCCGGCGTCATCACCGGGTTCCCGACCATCTGGGCGCAGTCCAACATCACGCTGCGCCAGTTCGGCACCGGCGTCTCGAACCTCAACGCCATCGCCGACAAGTGCAAGGCCGACCTCGGCATCACGCTTGAGATGACGGCGACCGATTCCGACGCCGCCGCCCAGCGCGCCGTTACCCAGCCCGACAGCTACGACATTGCCGACATCGAATACTGGATCTGCAAGAAGGTATTCCCGAGCGGCGTGCTGCAGCCGATGGATGTCAGCAAGCTGAAATACTACGACGAGCTGGTGCCGCTGTTCAAAACCGGCAAACTGACCCCCGACAGCGTCATCGCTCAGGGCACCGCGCCGCACACGGTCGGCTATGTCGAGGCGCAGGACTCAAAGACCTTCGCCAAGGCGCCGACCAACTGGTTCACCATGGTGCCGACGATCTATAACGCCGACACGCTGGGCATCCGGCCCGACCTCGTCGGTCGCGACATCACCACCTGGGCCGATATCATGGACCCCGCCTTCAAGGGCAAGACCGCGATCCTCAACATCCCGTCCATCGGCATCATGGATGCGGCCATGATCATGGAGGCCACCGGCAACATCAAATATGCCGACAAGGGCAACATGACCAAGGAAGAGATCGACAAGACGATCGACTTCCTGATCAAAGCCAAGCAGGCCGGCCAGTTCCGCGCCTTCTGGAAGTCGTTTGACGAGAGCGTCAACCTGATGGCATCGGGCGAAGTGGTCATCCAGTCCATGTGGTCACCGGCCGTCGCCGCGGTGCGCTCCAAGGGCATCGCCTGCCGCTTCCAGCCGCTCAAGGAAGGCTACCGCTCCTGGGGCGGCGGCCTTGGCCTTGCCGCCCATCTCAAGGGCGCCGAGCTCGACGCGGCCTACGAATACATCAACTGGTACACGTCGGGCTGGGTCGGCGGCTATCTCAATCGTCAGGGCTACTATTCCGCCAACATGGTCTCGGCCAAGAAGTTCATGTCCGAGGACGAATGGGGCTACTGGATCGAGGGCAAGCCCGCCAAGGGCGAGATCAAGGCGCCGGACGGCACAGTCATGGAAAAGGCCGGCGCCGTGCGCGACGGCGGCTCGTTCGAGGAACGCATGGGGAAGGTCGCCTGCTGGAACTCGGTCATGGACGAGGACCGCTACATGGTGAAGCGCTGGAACGAGTTCATCGCGGCGTAAGGAAGAGCCGGCGCCGCCACCTTCTCCCCTTGCGGGAGAAGGTGGATTGGCGCGCAGCGCCAAGACGGATGAGGGGTGTTGGACGGAGTGCCGTCATTGCCAAGATGGAACACCCCTCATCCGACCGAGCTTCGCTCGGCCACCTTCTCCCACAAGGGGAGAAGGAAAGGCCGCTCCGCCCGTACCGCGAACCTGCACCGGGAGCATTGATGACAGTCGCGCTCGAACGTCCCGCAACCGCCGCCGCCAAGCCCGCCAGGCGCGGCCGCTTCTCGCTCAGTGCCGTCACGCCCTATTTGCAGTCGGCACCGCTGGCACTCATCCTCGGCGCGTTCCTGCTGCTGCCAATCATCATGATCGCCGTCGTATCCTTCTGGGATTACGACTTCGCCGCCATGTATCCGGATTTCCTGACGACGAACTATTCAGACGTGCTTGGCTCCTGGGTCACCTGGAAGACCTATCTCAACACCATCAAATTCGCTGCCATCGTCTGGGCGCTGACCTTGTTCATCGGCTTCTGGGTGGCCTATTTCCTTGCCTTCCACATCCGCACCACGGCCATGCAGATGGTGCTGTTCCTGGTTTGCACCGTACCGTTCCTGACCTCCAACATCATCCGCATGATCTCGTGGATCCCGGTTCTTGGCCGCAACGGCTTGATCAACTCGACGCTGGTGCAACTGGGGCTGGTGCCAAAACCCATAGAATGGCTGCTCTATTCCGAATTCGCCGTCGTGCTGGCGATGGTGCATCTCTATACGCTGTTCATGGTAACGCCGATTTTCAACACGCTGATGCGGATCGATCGTTCGCTGTTCGAGGCCGCGCGTGATGCCGGCGCGTCCGGCTGGCAGGTGTTGTGGAACGTGATCATTCCGCTGGCCAAGCCCGGCATGGCGATCGGCACCATCTTCGTCGTCACACTGGTGATGGCCGATTTCTCCACCGTGCAGGTGATGTCGGGCGGCCAGAGCGCGTCGGTCGCACTGATGATGAAGAACCAGATGTCGCTGCTGCAATATCCTGCCGCCGCCGCCAATGCCGTGGTGTTGCTGGTGCTGGTGCTGTTGATGGTTGCCGGCATCCTGCGCATCGTCGACATCCGCAAGGAGCTTTGAGGTGAGCCACGAAAAACGCACCCTCGAATTCTATGTGCTTGCGGCCTTCTTCACTCTGTTCGTCCTGTTCCTCTATGGTCCGCTGTCGGCGATCCTGATCCTTTCTTTCCAGGGCGAGACCGGCGGCCTCACCTTCCCGCTCAATGGCGTGTCGCTGCACTGGTTCGCCAATCTGTTCGAGCGCCAGGCGGTCGGCGATTTCGGCGGCAGCTTCAAGCGCTCGCTCGTGCTCGGTCTGATGGTGATGATCGTCACCGTCGTCGTGTCGCTGCTGGCAGGGCTCGCCTTCCGACAGAAATTTCGCGGCGCCACCGCATTGTTCTACCTGGCGGTCGCCAGCCTCGTCGTACCTTCGATCATCATCTCGCTGGGCATCGGCGTCGTCTTCCAGCAGGTCGGTTTTCGCCCCGCCTGGTACACGTCGGCCTTCGGCGCGCACCTGACCTGGACCTTGCCCTTCGGCGTGCTCATCATGTTCGCCGTCTTCAACCGCTTCTCGCCCGCCTATGAGGAAGCCGCGCGTGACCTTGGCGCCACCTCCTGGCAGACCTTTGCCCATGTCGTGCTGCCGATGATTGCGCCGAGCCTGATCGGCGTCGGCCTGTTCGGTTTCACGCTGTCCTATGACGAGTTCGCCCGCACGCTGATGACGTCGGGCACCTTCAACACGCTGCCGCTCGAGATCTACGGCATGACCACCAATGTCACGACGCCGGTGCTCTACGCACTGGGCACGGTGACCACCGTGTTCTCCTTCCTGGTGATCCTGGCGACGCTGGGCGCTATCCTCTATGTCGGCCGCCGCCGGGCGAGAACGTGATGGTGCAGATACTGGTGGTGAACCCCAACACGACGGCGAGCATGACCGAGACGATCGCGGCAGCGGCGCGAGCCGTCGCCGGCGCCTGGACAGAGGTGGTGGCCGTCACCTCCTCCATGGGCCCAGCGTCGATCGAGGGCTATTACGACGAGGCGCTCGCCGTGCCCGGCCTTTTGATGGAGATCGCCGCCGGCGAACGTGCCGGGGCGCAGGCCGCCATCATTGCCTGTTTCGACGATACGGGCCTGGACGCGGCACGTGCCATGGCCTCCATTCCGGTCATCGGCATCTGTGAGGCCGCACTCAGTGTCGCCTCGTACATTGCCCAGCGCTTCACAGTCGTAACGACCACCGAACGCTCGCGTGTCCCTGTCGAGGGCCTGGTGCAGCGCTACGGCATGGCCGGGCGTGCCCGCGTGCGCGCCGCTGACATTCCCGTGCTCTCCCTCGAAGACACTACATCCGGCGCGGTCGAGAAACTTCGCGCAGAGATCGCACGCGCCATTGAGGAAGATCGCGCCGAAGCCATCGTGCTCGGCTGCGCCGGCATGGCCGACCTGGCCCACCAGTTGCAGGACGAGTTCGACCTGCCGGTCATCGACGGCGTCGGCGCGGCGGTCAAGCAGGCCGAGGCGCTGATCGCATTGGGCCTTTCGACCTCGAAGCGCGGTGCCTATGCCAGCCCGCTGGCCAAGTCCTATCGCGGCGTGCTGAAATCCTTCTCGCCCGGAACTATCGCCGCGGAGTGAGCCATGAAGCCGACCATCCGTGCGCTGTCGCTGCAAGAACTGGCCGTTCTTATCGACTGGGCGGCCGCCGAAGGCTGGAACCCTGGCCTTGACGATGCCGCCGCGTTTCAGCCAACCGACCCCGAAGGCTTCATCGGCGCCTTCGTCGGCAACGAGTTGGTGGCCGCCATCTCGGCTGTCGCCTATGGCGGCAATTTCGGTTTCATCGGTCTCTACATCTGCCGACCAGATATGCGCGGCCAAGGCCACGGCAAAGCGGTCTGGAGCGCCGGCATGGCCAGGCTGGCCGGCCGAACAGTCGGCCTCGACGGCGTCGCAGCACAGTTGGCCAACTATCGGCGTAAGGGATTCAGGCCAGCTTACGAAACGATCCGCTTCAGCGGCCGTACCGCGATACCGTCCGTCCGAAGCGATGGGGTGCGCGCGATAAGCACGCAACTCGTGCCCGACATCATCGCCTATGACGCCCGCTGTTTCCCCGCACCTCGGCGAGCCTTCCTGCACCGTTGGTCGCAACCACCGCATGTCGGGTTCGCCGCGATCAGTTCGCTCGGCACCATAGGCTACGCCGTGGCTCGTCCCTGCCGTTCGGGTTACAAGGTCGGCCCGCTGTTTGCCGACGACACCGAGACAGCGATGCAACTGTTGGGCAGTCTGGCTGGTGCATGCGAAGGCGGCGACCTGCATATCGACGTTCCAGCCGACAATATCGATTTCACTACGGCGCTTGCAGCGATTGGTTTCAGGCCGACCTTCACCACCACCCGCATGTACAAAGGCACGCCTCCGAAGGTCGACTCGCGCCGAATATTTGGCGTGACGACCCTGGAGTTAGGGTAGATCCAGGCGCAGCCTGACAGGCTTGGCGAGGCGCGGCTGACGGCTTTGGTTTTTGGGGACCGGCGCGCGATGGACGATCCAATCTGTAGAAGCGCCGCCTAAGTAGAAGTGTCTGATGTCTCAGGCGGCGCTACGTCGTCCCGGCACGGGGTGTCCCGGCGTCTCATGGCCAATCGGCGTCACCAGAGTGAGGTCGGGATAGCCGCTCTCGATCAGCTTGACGGCGGCCTGCGCCACCTCATCGTCCGCTTGCAGCATGGAGAGGAAGACCTCGGTGCTGTCGCCAACCAGTCGGCTGATGCTGTGCGCGTCGGCCGGTCCGCATTCGACAATGACCAGATCATAGGCGGTGGTCAGCGACTGCATGATGATCGGCAGCCGATCGGCGGCGCGCATGGCGCGGACCGGGTCGGCGGTGCCGACGGGAATGACATGGCAGTCGGAATAAAGGTCGGCGTGGATGACGTCGCTGAACTGCGCTTCGGAAGCGAGCAAATTTGTAATGCCGGGGAACAGTCCGCTGTCCAGCATCGGCCGCGAGGCCGCACCCGATGCAGTTAGGTCCAGCAGCAGCACGCGCAGGCCTGCGTCGGAGACTTCGCGTGCCACCAGCACAGCCGAGGCCGCGGCCTCATCGCCTTCAGGCGAGACGAAGATGGCGCGCGCAGCACCGCTGGCGATCAGCTTTTCCGCCGCCTTCTCGACATCGATCTCGCCAAGGCTGGAGCGCACCGGTTCGGGTTCCGCGTCTGCGGCCGCTGCTTCTTCCAGCGCTGCGAGGGCAGACTCGGGAACCGCCTTCGGCTCCAGTTCATGCTCCATGTCCGCCGGCCGGTCTTCGGCCTCCCCGGTCTTAGCTGCCACCGGTTCCGGCTCGACGACCGGCACCGACGCGACTGGCATTGCCACCTGTTCGACGCGCTCATATCGGGCGCCGGGGGCCGGACGCATGGCGCGGCCCGAAAACAGCTCCTGCAGAAGCGTGATGATCGACATCAGCAGCAGCGAGCCGACGAAAGCGGCGCCGACGATTGGGACGAGTTTGGGGAAATAGGGTTCCGATGGCACCGAGGCCTTTGAGGCTATCCGAGCGTCAACCGGCAGATATTTGCGATCCTGGCGCGAAGCCGCCTCACGGTAGTTGGTCAGGTACAGTTCAAGTTGCTGACGTTTAGCGGCTGCATCGCGCTGCAGCGCGTCGAGTTCGACCTGCTCCTTCCCGGCGCGCGCCGATGCGGCCTTCAGCGTATTGAGATCTGATATGAGCTGGTTTTCGCGAGCTTGCGCGGTCTGCGCCTGCGTCAGAAGCCCCTTCATGATTTTTTGCGCTTCGTTGCGGATCTGGCCGTCGAGATCGGCGAGCTGCGATTTCAGCGCACGGATGCGCGGATGATTGTCGAGCAAGGTGGTGGAGAGGTCAGCGATGTTGGTCTTCAACTCGACCTGGCGCTCGCGCAGGCGCTGGATCAGATCGGACGATAGCACCTCCGGCACCGCATCCAGCGAGCCGCCGCCCTGCAATGCCTTGCGCACGCTGTCGGCGGTCGCTTGCGCCGAAGCGCGGTTGGCGCGCACGCGCATCAGTTCACTCGACAGTTCGGACAGCTGTTGCGTCGCCAGCACCGAATTGTTGCCGCCCATCAGAAGATCGGACTGGGCGCGGTAGTCAGCGACCTTGTCCTCGGCAACCCTGACCTGCTGTTGCAGGTCTGCGATCTCCGGTGCCAGAAAATCGGCGGCGGCGTTGTTCGACTCGCGTTTGGCCGCCCCTTGCCCAGCGATGTAGGCGGCGGCAATGGCATCTGGTATTTCGGCCGCGAGCTTGCGGTTTTCCGATGAGAACTCAATGGCAATGATGCGCGTCTTCTCGACACCATAGACGTTGAGCTTCTCGTGCATTTTCTTGAGGACACGCTCTTCCGCCGGAATTTCCATTGGGTCGCTTTTCAAGCCGAAGAGGACCAGAGCCCGACTCAACGGCGACATGTCGAGCGCATCGTCGAACTCGGGGAGTTTTTCCAGACCAAGCTTTTCAGCGACCTGCTTCAGGATCTCGTTGGAGGAAATAATCTGGACCTGAGTGGCGACGCCTTGTTCATCGAGAATTGGCTTGTCGGTGTCGTTGTTGCTGGGCGGCCGCGTATAAACGGATTCACGCGGAACGATCTCCACCTGCGTCTGGGCCTTGTAGTGCCGGGTTGCCAGCGAGGCAAAGGCGAACGCCAACCCTGTCACCACCAGCGTAACCACAAGGATGCGCAGCCAATTCCTCGCCAGGCTGGCGAAGAGCTGTCTCAGGTCGACATCGACATCTGCGGCCGCGGACTGAACGGACATGCATTCCTGCTCCGGAACATGAGTCTAGGAAGTACCGTAAACAACTATGGTAACTCAGGCGTTAAGATGGCGGTAAGCAGCCGTTGGGGTTTGCTACCAGCGGGTAAACAAAGGCCGGGAAACTACTCGGCTTTTGTCGATTTGCCGCCAAATCGGCCGCATCCCTTTACCGGCCATTAACCCTAACAGGATGATAACAAACTCAGATCCTTAAGGTTTGCCGCCGCATCATGGCGGCCACAGCGACGAAGGTGTGTGTCCGATCATGAAAAGCGCTGCTGGTCTGTTTCGCGCTCTGCTGGCCGTGTCGATGCTCGCCGGCTGCTCCAGCTACCGGCCGACGCCGGCGGCCTTCCACGAAGTCCTCGACCAGCCCTACCGGCTCGGCGCCGGCGACCGTGTCCGCGTCACCGTGTTCGAGCAGGACGGGTTGACCAACACCTACAGCGTCGACCAGTCCGGCTACATGTCCTTTCCGCTGGTCGGCGCCGTGCCGGCACGTGGCCACACGGCCCAGCAGCTGGAAAAAGAGATCGCCGACAAACTGCGCCAGGGCTATCTGCGTGACCCCGATGTGTCGGTCGAGATCGACCGCTACCGGCCGATCTTCGTCATGGGCGAAGTGGGTGCTGCCGGCCAGTATTCCTATGTGCCGGGGCTTACCGTGCAGAAGGCGATTGCGATTGCTGGCGGTTTCTCGCCGCGCGCCAACCAGGAAAGCGTCGACATCACCCGCGACATCAACGGCAAGGTGATGACCGGCAGGGTGGTCACCTCCGACCCGTTGCTGCCTGGCGATACCGTTTACGTTCGCGAACGCCTGTTCTGACATCAACGTGGCGGACCAGCTCAGGATCGTCCACTGCTTTCGCTCACCCGTCGGCGGGATTTTCCGGCATGTGCGCGACCTGACGGAGGCACAACTCGCCGCCGGACACGTTGTCGGCATCGTCTGTGATTCGACCACAGGCGGCGAATACGAGGAACACCTGTTCGACCAGATGAAGGACAGCCTGGCGCTGGGTATCCATCGCACACCAATGCAGCGCCATGTCGGACCGGGCGACCTCGCCTCGGCCTGGCGTACCTATCGAATCATCAAGGAATTGCGGCCGGACGTGTTGCACGGGCACGGCGCCAAAGGTGGCGCCTATGCCCGTCTGTTCGGCTCATTGTTGCGGGTATCAAGGTCTCGCGTAGCCCGCCTTTATTCGCCGCATGGTGGCTCCCTCCACTATGACGAAACGACGACGACCGGAAAGCTGTTCTTCGCGCTGGAGCGCTTCATGGCGCGCTTCACCGACTGCCTGCTGTTCGTCTCCGACTATGAGCGGCGCACCTACCGGCGGAAGGTCGGCGAGCCGCCGATCCCGAACACACTGGTCTACAACGGCCTGCGCGCTGCGGAGTTCGAGCCGGTGGTAACCGCGCCTGATGCCGCTGACCTGCTCTACATCGGCATGATGCGTGACCTCAAAGGCCCGGACATCTTCATCGACGCGCTGGCGTTGGCCGGCACGCAGCTCGAGCGTCGCTTGACCGCAGTCATGGTTGGCGACGGCGACGACCTGCCACGCTACCACACCCAGGTGAAACGGCTGGGGCTCGAAAAACAGGTTCGCTTCGTGCCGCCAATGCCGGCCAGGGACGCCTTTGCACTGGCCGACCTCGTGGTCGTGCCGTCGCGCGCGGAAGCCATGCCCTATATCGTGCTGGAGACCCTGGCCGCCGGCAGGCCGATGATCGCCACCGCCGTCGGCGGCATACCCGAAATCTTCGGTGAGGGATCCCCTGCCCTGATCCGTCCCGATTCGCGCGACCTCGGCGACAAGATGGGCGAGGCGCTAGGCGATCTCGACGCATATCGGCGCGCCATGCCCGACACCGCCAGCCTCAAGGCGCGCTTCGGCGCCGATGTGATGGCCGCCGAAATTGAAAAGGCCTATTTCGCCGCGCTCAGCAAATAGGCTACCTCCCAAAACCACAGGTTGTCTCAAGGTTTTTTTAGCTCTCTTCTGCTATGGTCATGGCGGAAGCTAGTGGGAAACCCGATGAACGAGACCGACCCCACGCGCCGCTTTTCGGCCGATGCGGTGCGCAAATTCGACGGTCCTGCCGAGAGCCCCACGCCCGGCGGCATGAACAGTGTTGCCCGCCAGGTTGCCTCGCAATACCGGCGCGATACGATGTCGCCGGTCATGGTCAGCGGCGTGCTGCGCATCGTCGAATTCGCCTTGCTGTTCCTGTCGGGGCTCGTGCTCTACTTTCATTTTGTCGGCTTCTTCACTTACCTCGCCTGGCAATATCCGCTGACCATCGCCGCGGCCTCGTTCCTGGCCGTCGTGTTGCTCGATGTCAGCGATTGCTACCAGATCTCCGCCTTGATGCGGCCGATCTCCAACCTCGGCCGCGTGCTGGCGGTCTGGGCCGGCACCTTCGCGCTGATGGCGCTGACGGCCTTCATCATGAAGATGTCGGAGGATTATTCGCGCCTGCTGTTCGGCACCTGGTTCGTCATCGGCCTGCTTCTGCTGTTTGTCCTGCGCCTGGTGATGTCGAAGCTGATCCGGCGCTGGGCGCGCGACGGCCGCATGGAACGCCGCGCCGTCATCGTCGGCGGCGGCAAGGCGGCCGAGATGCTGATCCGCTCGGTCGAAAAGCAGCCCTACAACGACATCCGCATCTGCGGCATCTTCGACGATCGCGGCGACAAGCGCTCGCCACCGATCGTGGCAGGCTACCCCAAGCTCGGTACCATTTCGGAGCTGATGGAATTCGCCCGCATCGCGCGCATCGACATGCTGATCGTGTCACTGCCGCTGACCGCTGAAACGCGCGTGCTGCAGCTGTTGAAAAAACTCTGGGTGCTGCCGGTCGACATCCGGCTCTCGGCGCATTCGAACGCGCTGCAGTTTCGCCCGCGTGCCTATTCCTACATCGGCTCGGTGCCGATGCTCGATATCTTCGACAGGCCGATCAACGACTGGGATTCGGTCGCCAAGCGCGCTTTCGATATCGTCTTTTCGCTGATCGGCATCATCCTGTTTTCACCGGTGATGCTGGTGACGGCCCTCGCCATCAAGCTCGACAGCAAGGGGCCGGTGCTGTTCAAGCAGAAGCGGCACGGCTTCAACAACGAGATCGTCGAAGTCTATAAATTCCGCTCCATGTACACCGACCGCTCGGACCCGAGCGCCAAGCAGACGGTGACCAAGAACGATCCGCGCGTCACCCGGGTTGGCCGCTTCATCCGCAAGAGCTCGATCGACGAACTGCCGCAGTTCTTCAACTCGCTGTCCGGCTCGCTGTCGCTGGTCGGTCCGCGCCCGCACGCGATCGCCGCGCAATCGCACAATTTGCTCTACAACGAGGTGGTCGACGGCTATTTCGCCCGCCACAAGGTCAAGCCAGGCGTCACCGGCTGGGCACAGATCAATGGCTGGCGCGGCGAGATGGACACCAATGAAAAGATCCGCATGCGCACGGAGTACGACCTCTATTACATCGAGAATTGGTCGATGCTGTTCGACTTGCGCATCCTGCTCCTGACGCCGCTGCGGCTGCTCAACACGGAAAACGCCTATTGAGCGCGATTTCCCATGATGTGCCGCAGGCTGCGGTCAACACGTTGCCGCCTTCGGCGGTCAACACATTGCCGCCATCGGCGGTCAACGCCAAGCTGATCGCGCTGATATCCTCGGGCGCGGTGTTTTTTGGCGTCTTCCTCTCGGGCTTCGTCATCGACGAACCGGCGCCTTACGATCTCTTCATGGTCGGCCTGATCGGGGTGTGGGCGCTGTTTGGCCTGCGTATATCGCGCGCTGCCGTGCCGCTGCTGGTGCTGCTGATCACGATGAACATCGGCGGCATGATCGCCATGACGCAGATGGCCGATCTCGCCAACACGCCGCTCTATCTCGCCGTCTCGCTGTTCCTCGCCTTCACCGCGGTGTTCTTCTCTTCGGTGACGGCAGTGCAGCCTAGTCTCTACCGGCTGATCTTCATCGCCTATGTCTTCTCCGCCGTGGCGACAGCGCTGCTTGGTATTGCCGGCTATTTCCACGCCTTCCCCGGCGCCGACATCTTCACCAGATACGACCGCGCCCAGGGCGCCTTCCAGGATCCGAACGTGTTCGGCCCGTTCCTGGTGCTGCCCGGCATCTATCTGCTCTATCTCATGTTGACCGGGTCGATCGCGCGCATGCCGCTTTTGGCGGTGCCGCTGCTGATCATCACCGCCGGCATCTTCTTTTCGTTTTCGCGCGGCGCCTGGGGGATGTTCGCCGTTTCGGCGATCCTGCTCACCGGCGCCCTGTTCCTGCAGAGCAACAGCGGCAAGTTCCGGCTGCGCGTCGTCATCATGACCATTGCGGCCGTCACGCTGCTGGTGGTCGCGATGATCGTCATCCTGCAACTGCCGGGCGTCAGCGAGATGTTTTCCAGCCGCGCCCAGCTGGAACAGAGCTATGACACGGCGCGGCTTGGCCGTTTCGCCCGCTACAGCATCGGCTTCCAGATGGCGCTCGAGCATCCGCTCGGCATCGGACCGCTGGTGTTCGGCACCATTTTTGGCGAAGACACGCACGACATCTGGCTGAAGACGCTGATGGACTATGGCTGGCTCGGCTTCGTCTCATTCCTGTCGCTGACGCTGTGGACGATAGCCGCCGGCTTCCGCATCCTCTTGCGCGACCGGCCCTGGCAGCCCTATCTGCTGTGCGCCTATGTCGCCTTCATCGGCAATATCGGGCTCGGCACCTTCATCGACATCGACCACTGGCGCCATGTCTACCTGCTGCTCGGCCTGATCTGGGGCGCGATTGCGCTGGAATACAGGCATCAGAGGGAATTGAGGGCGGGGGCGGCAATCCGAACCGATGGGAAAGCCGCCGAGTTCGGATGACTCCGCCCTGCTGACGGATCGCAGAGATATTTCACCTATCTCGCGATGCCGGCGACCCGTTCGGGGTATTGCACGGCCAGCATCGAATTGTCGGCGTGGCTGGCAAAGATTGCACTGACCTTTTCCGCGTCGAACCTCGCCCTGCGTTTGCGCTTCTCGTCGTTTAGCAAAATGCCGCTGATGGCGTCGAACTTGCGTCCGAGGTTCTTCATGATGCCTCGCTTGATCGGCCAACTGCGGCTGAAGCGGCCGGCCCAGGGCGTGCCTTTCGCCAGATCGCGGTAGATCGCCATGGCGTCGACCTCGACACCGACCGGGCGAGGCTCCCAAGGTTTGCCCCAGGCGAAGTGACGGGCGTAGGACCTGCTGAACGGGATCTGGCTGCTGTAGTTGGTCATCACGTTCCAGAACGGATGCATCGTCTGCCACCGGCCTTCGAAGGCCACGTTCAACGCGCCTTGATCCATTCCGTAGACATGTTCCGACGCCAGCTGCCGCGTACGCTCCAGGAGCCCCTCAGCCCTAAGTAGCGGCATGTTGAAGAGAAGAACGCCAGCATTGAATTTCGGCGCACCGGGCTGCATCGGCAGATGTTGCCTGTACTTCGCGTCGAAGTAGGTCTGCTCGTCGTGAGCGGCCAGCAACGGCGCGTTGAGCGGTGTGTTGCAGAGATCGGCTATCGATCGGTTGAAGAGCACGTCGGCGTCGGAATAGGCGATGCGGTCGTATGGCTCGAATTCAGGCAATTTATCCGCGAACAGCCTGATGTAGGTCGCAAGGGTGGGATGCGTTCCACGATTGAAGTTCGTCGCCTCCATGAACTTCGTTACGTCGATGATGCTGATCCTCCCACCGAGCAAACGCTCGCCGGCGGACCGGTCTTCGATGGGAATGATGCCGGTGTGCAAAATAAAGCCGTCGACTGGGCCGGATAGATCCAACACACGACGCGCTGCCAAGCAGGTGTACGGAAAATACCTTTGATCGGCGGCGAAAAAGAAGCATGACGTTTGCGACACAGTCTAATTCTCCTGCCCTGCGCCTTACGGATTGAAGTCGCGGATATCTCAAGCGAAACCGCCGAGTACTTCGGGAAATTGCACGGCCATCGCACCGGCAAGGGCATGCTCGGCATACATCTTATGGACCTTGCTGCCGTCATACCGTGCGCGCCGCCGATACCGATCCTTGTTCGGAAGCATCCCCATGATGCCGTCGAACCTGCGGGCGAAGCGCCTCATGACGCCCCGCTCGAAGGGAATGCGCTGCATAAAGGGCTGAAGCCAGGGCGTATCCCTTGCCAGACCGCGCCAGACGGCAAGCGCCTCGGGCTCCACGTCGACCTGGCTCCCCCAGGGCTTGCCGCCGGCGAAATGCCGTGCATAGGCTTGGGCGAACCGAAATTCCTTCGTATCGTTGGACATCAAATTCCAGTTCGGATGCATCGTCTGCCACTTGCCCTCGAAGACGATGTTCAGCGCGTTCTGGTCGTTCATCTGCCCTGCGACGGCCACGTCCCTGGCGCGGTGCAAGAGGCCCTGTTCACGCACCAACGGCATATTGAAGACGATGATACCGGCATTGAAGTAAGGCGCTCCCGGCTGCATCGACAACTTCTGCCGGTAGCCAGGGCGGAAATACATATAATCGTCATGGGCGGCCAACAACGGCGCATTCAAAGTCTGGCCCACCAGGTCACCGATATCCCGATTGAACAGAACATCACAATCGACATGGGCGATTCGGTCGTAGTCCGTGAACTGAGGCAATTGGTCGGCGAAAAGCCGCACAAAAGTGCCGACATTGCTCGGCCGGAACGTATGGCCGGCCTGCGCAAACAAGGCCGAGACGTCCATTATGCGAAGGCTGTTCTTCAGCAGGCGATCAGCAACGCGCATATCGGTATCGCGTGCACCGACATGCAGGATGAAGCCTGGCGTTGCGTCTCCCGAAACGTCCAGAATTCTGCGAGCCGCCAAGCATGCATACGGAAAATAGTTGGCGTCAGCCGCTAGAAAAAAACAGGAATTCGCCACGCGCAATCCTTCTAATCGATATGGGCGAGCCATATCGCCTTGGCGTAGCGCCGACAAGGCCGGATGCCTGGCGACTTTTCCGGTCCAACGCGCCGTTTTAGCGCTTGCACCATAACCCTTGAAAATATATGGCTTTGCGCGGTCCGGAGTGTAGCGCAGCCCGGTAGCGCACTTGACTGGGGGTCAAGGGGTCGTCGGTTCGAATCCGGCCACTCCGACCAAACAACACAGGCGTTTAGCTGCTTCCCCCAAGTGGCCACGCGATTTCTCAGCCGCATTACAGCCACTCGCAAAATGCGTTTCCTAGGGCGTCACGCCGCGTGTCGCTCCAGGAAAGGCTCGATGGGGCCTGTAAGAAGAGCAGCCTCCTGCTTGATCTTCTCGTCGCTCCATTCCCACCACCGGATCGCCAGCAATTTCGCAATGACGTCCTCCGAAAACCGATAGCGGATAAGCCTGGCCGGAACCCCGCCGACGATCGCATATGGCGGCACATCCTTGGTGACAACGGCGCCGGCCGCAACGATGGCGCCATCGGCAATGTGGACGCCTGGCATGATCATCGCATGACGGCCGATCCAGACATCGTTGGCGATGGTAATGCCGACGGGTTTGCCGCCATGCGCATTGGGATCGGTCGAGTCCATCATGCGGCTGTGGATCGGAAAAGTGGTTGCAGCCCAAGGCACGTGGCTTCCCCCGGAACATTCAAAGCTGACGTTGCCGGCGACCGAACAGAACGCCCCGATGGTCAACGGAGTGGCGTCAGACGCTCCAAGCACCTTCTTCCGGCTCACTCCATAGGTGTGACGTCCGAGGGTCACGCTTGAGGGCAGCTTGGATCGAAACGGATTCTTCATGCGGAGCCACCCCGTCACGGTGATCTCCTGAGCTTCTGGCGCAAGAGATCCGCGGGAGTTCGCCACAGACGATATCGACCGGCTTTTGCAATCTGCTGGCCGACTGGCACCTTGCCATAAGCGTTAAAGAACGCATGAACACGCGGCTCAGCAAACTGCTTTTTGCCTCGAGTGTTGTAGTGTCGGATCGGCAGGCCATGAGGGCTGATGGTTCGGCCGTTTTGAGAAAGAGCTACCCCGAGGCAGAACTGTTCCGGCGCCCACGTGTCGGTCACCTCATAAACGGCCTTGATAGCTGCGAAGGCGTCCACCATGGCACTGAGGTTGTCGCGGTGGATTCCTACGATTCCACTGTTCCACATCGGTTCCTGGCCGCTCAGGATCTGGCCACCGATGCTGATGTTCTTGCCCGGCAGCGCGCTCTGATAGATGCGATGCGGCCCTTCGCACAGGCGCATAAAGGAATGGGTCGCGGAGATCGAGCGGAAGCCTTTCGACGGGTCCCCCACCGGGTACATGTCGGTGTCCATGAAAAGGAGCCGATTTGCTCGCTGCAAAAGCTCACGCATAGCACCGGCCTTGATGCCGAAATGGTAGCTTCCTCCGAAAGACCATTGCTGTTTCTGCTCAGCCGTTATGAGCATTGTCTCAACAGGATAAGCGCGAAAGAGTTCAGTCCTGTCCGTTGCGACGACTATTCTAGCGGTCGGGCAGTGGTGCAAAAGCTTGAGCGCGCTGAGTAGCGCACCGCGATGGTAAAGCTCGTTCTCACCATAGGCGATGTAACCAAAAACGTCGTTCATTCGATCACGTATAGTGAGTCGCCCAATCTTCTACCAGCCGCTCAGCCGCTACTGGCACACATCGACCCATTCGGCGTTGACGATCTCGGCCATGCGCTGCGGGCTGAGCCGTACGGCGGCGTTGGTGGCGCCGGCCGCGGGGACGACTTCATCGAAGGCACGCAGCGAGACGTCGGCATAGACCGGCAGCGGCGCCGGCAGGCCGAATGGACAGACGCCGCCGACAGGATGGCTTGTGGCGGCGACAACCTCATTGGCGTCAAGCATGCGCGGCTTGCCGCCGAAGCGGTCCTTGAATTTGCGGTTGTCGAGCCTCGACATGCCGCCGGCCACGATCAGCATGGTCTGCTCGCCGACGCGCAGGCAGATGGTCTTGGCGATCTGCGCCGGTTCCACGCCATGCGCTGCTGCTGCCAGCGCCACCGTCGCCGAACTGGCATCGGTGACTACAACTTCGACATCGGGCGCACGGGCAGCCAGAAAAGCACGCACGGACTCAAGGCTCATTCCGGTGTTTCTCCTCCATTCGATCCGGCGGGCAACAGACACTTGTTTTTCGCAATTCCCAAGGGAAAGCGCTACGCGCTTTTCCCGGGAATCCGCTCACACTTTTCCTGGAATTGCCCTGGTTTCCTGGAATTACTCTGGCCACTCGAACATGAAAAAGCTCGCCAGGGCAAACCATGGCGAGCTTGTTGAGAGACGCTTTGGCGTCGTCGTTTATGAAACGGACCGATTTTCTACAGGCGCTGTTGGCGCCGGGGCATCGATCAGGGCCGTTTCCGGCAGTTGCAATGCTGCGGCGATCCGGCGAAGTTTCGACGGATCGGTGTCCTTGCCGCTCTCTATGTCGCCAATCTCGCTGGTCGACAGACCGCAGGTCAGGGAAAGCTCTTCAATACTGTATCCCTTTGTTTCCCGGATGGCTTTAAGGCCTGGGTGCTCAAGCGCAACATCGGCCGCCAGCCTGGAGAAGGGTCCGTGTTTTGCATTTTGGGGCATTGGCAACTCCATGGGCTAAAGAGTTTTGGATCAAATGATAGGGTGTTGCCTGAGAGCCGGGACAATGCCCGCTCAAGCGCGATTTGCCAAGACCCAAACCGACCGTCACGGCATCGTGAACCGGCGCCAAAAACCGCCTGCCGTCGGGCACGTCGGATCAAGTTCTTTTGAAGGACCGCACGCCGAAGTGTTCAGCGGTTTAGGGCCGCTGGCGCGTTGGCATGATGTCGCTGGCAACGCATCGGACCAGCTTTCCCCAAGAGGATCAGACCCATGACATTGAAGACATCAGCCCTCGTGCTCGCCACGATCTCAGGCCTCGCCGGCGCCAGCCTGGTCGAGGCACAAGCCGCCGACGCGGTGCGCATTCGCGGCACCGTTGCCGCTTTTGCCGGATCGACGCTGACGGTGAAGACCCGTGAAGGCGCCACCGACGCCATCGCGCTGGCTGACGGCTGGAAGATTTCCGGTGTCGCCAAGGCCGAGGCCGGGGATATCAAGCAAGGCGATTTCCTCGGAATTGCCTCGGTTTCAAAGGCCGATGGCGGCAGCGGCGCGCTGGAGGTGGTGATCTTCCCGGCTGCGCTCAAAGGCACCGGCGAAGGCGACCGTCCGTGGGATCTCGAGCCCAACAGCCGGATGACCAACGGCACGGTTGCCGATGTCACCGAGATTGCGGGCCGGACGGTGACACTCACCTACGACAATGGCCAGAAAAAGCAGATCGCGATCCCGCAGACGACACCGGTGGTGACCTTCGCGCCGGCCACACCGGCCGACCTTAAGCCCGGTACCGTGGTGTTCGTCAACGCCGAGCGTGGCAGCGACGGAACGCTGACCGCAGGCCGGGTCGTGGTTGGCAACAACGGCGTCGTTCCGCCGATGTGAAAGCGGTTGCTGCCCCTGCGAAGGCGCCGGACACAATCCAGAAACAAAATTCTACAGTCGGGAAAAACTGTCGAAAAATTCGGAGGCGATAGTCATGGCTGCGGGGTTCACGTCACCGATCTTGCTCGGTGGCGGTCAAATTCAGCCCGCGCAGAAAAGGAAACGAAGTCATGAAGAAGTCCCTCCTGTCGGCTCTCGGGCTGGCTTTCGCCCTTGCTGTCTCGCTGCCGATCATCGGCGCCAGCAGCGCGGACGCAGCTCCGGTGGCGAAGAAGCATCACCACCATCATCATCATCATCATTACCACAAGCACCACAAGAAGCATCACCGCCATCATCACCACCATCACCACAAGAAGGTGGAAGCCAAGAAGGCCTGAGCCGGCTGACTTGCCCGATGGGAAGGTTGGCTTTGGAGTCCTCGCCAAGGCCGCCTTCCCATTGGGTTTTGCCAGGCGAGACGTGGCGAGATGAGGACAGGATTCGATGGCGCCCATGCGCCAGAAGGCGAGCAGCCAACGAAGGTATCAGGCGCAAGGCCGAGGAGCACAGCGGTTGCGAGGCATGCTGCAGGACATCGAGATGTGTCTCAGTGCGTTGCCGAAAACCCGCTAGGATGGCGCCGCGAACGCGAGCACTATCGCGATCAAAATCAACAGCGGTCCCATCCATTTGAAGTGCCTCGCGACCTGCAGCAACCACGGCTGCTGACCTGACCGAGCCTGAAAAGGACTTTGGAGCAGCCCAAAGCCAACGCCTGTCACCCACAGCCCAACGCAGAACATGATGAACTCGTCGATGTAATTTGCGACCACGCCCCGCCTCCTCCGCCGGTATCTTTGGATTGGCGTTATAGCCGCAGCCGGTTGGGGCAGAAAGCGCGGTGCCAAGATGGCGACAATGACTGCTGCCGCCACCTGACATGAGCCGGGGCGGACTCGGTTCTTGGCCGGCCATTTTCGGCACACCACCGTGCGACCTTCGCGTGGCATGCGGCGCGTCCATGCCAGCGCACTCCACGCCAAATGCTTGATCGATGCCGGCCGTTCCCGCCAGGCGCCGGCTGTTGATGAAGGCTAAAAATCGCCTTCGCGAAAAAACACGAAGAAAATTCGAACCACGCATGAACCTTTCCTCTGGGAGCCGCACTAACCCGGCATGGACGCCAAGAAGGCGATCCCAACCCAGAAGGACGCCATGATGGCGATCCTCGATCCAGAGAAGGAAACGCTCCAATGACCAACTTCAAGCGCATCACGCTCGCCGCGGCTTTCGTCGTCTCGGCTCTCGGTTCGGCTTCGGTTTCGACCTCGGCTTTCGCCGGCGGCACGCATCCCACTGGCGACGGCGGCGCGGTTTGCAAGGGCGCCGGCCATTGCCTGGTGCTCTCGATCGAGTGCAAGGGCACCTATACCGATGCCACTGACAAGAATGGCACGGTCTATGGCAAGTGCAGCCAGACCGCGCAGGTTTCGCCGCAGGGCAAGATCAAGCTCGCCAAGTAATCGGTCCCTGATCAAGGAAATGGCGGCCGTCCACGGGACAGCCGCCATTTTCTTTTGTGCGAGGCCTTTTTGTTTTTACGCTATTCCCAAGGGAAAGCGCTACGCGCTTTTCCCGGGAAAACCGTTCACACTTTTCCTGGAATTGCTCTAGCGCCGGCTGAGCAACAGGCTGGCGACAAGGCCGACTACGACCAGACCCACGGCAGCCGCCGTCGCCGGATGATCGCGCGCCGTCTTTTCAATCGCCCTGCCCTGCTTCCTGATTGCGGGCATGGCATCGCTGATGCGGTCGGCAAGCTGCGCATAGTAGTCGGAGGCAGCATCGCGCCCGTCCTCGTAGTAAGCGCCGCCGCGTTTGGCTACAGCTTTCCTCAAAGCAGCAAGTTCCTTGGAAAGGGTCGCGACCTGCTTTTCAAGATCGAGATCGGAGAGGGTCGAAAGCGATGCCATGATTGTTTTTCCTTCGTTCAAGAGAAGGCCAAACGCATGGCTGCGGAACCGGTTCCGATTTTGCTTGCCTCAGGCAATTGACCGAGAGGTCTAGCGCACCTGATCGAGCAGACGCTTGCACTCCAAGAGGTCGAACAGCGCCTCCTGCAGCAAGGCGCGGTTGTCGCGCGACAGTTTCGACGCGCCGGGCTGGACGGGACCTTCCTCCTCGGTCTTGCCCAGGCCGAAAAAGCGGCGGCTGGGTTTTACCTTGGGCTGGCCGACAAGCATCTCGTCATCCAGGCCTCGCGGCTGCGCCGCCGGCGTCAGCGGCACCTGATCGGCCTGCCTGCGCTGCGAGATCGCCTCGACGGCAGCCATGTCGCCATTGCCGATGGCGACCAGGAAATGGTTGCCGTTCTCGCGCAGCAGCTTCTGCACGCCCTTGATCGTGTAACCCTGGTCATAAAGCATGTGGCGGATGCCTTTGATCAGTTCTACATCCTGCGGCCGGTAATAGCGGCGGCCGCCGCCACGCTTCATCGGCTTGATCTGGTTGAAACGGGTTTCCCAGAAGCGCAGCACGTGCTGCGGCAGATCGAGATCCTCCGCGACCTCACTGATGGTGCGGAAAGCGTCGGGGCTCTTGTCCATGGGCGAAATCCTCACGCTGGACGGCGATCCGGCCCAGTTTGCCGAATCGGGTATTATTTCAGCGGTTTATGAAACAATATTCAAGCCCGGCGTCAAACCGGCGGCCGTTTTCAACCGAAGCTTTGTGTATCCTTGACGCAATTCCCTAGCGAAGCGCTACGCGCTTTCCCGGGAAAACCGCTTCACACTTTTCCTGGAATTGCTGCAGAAACCTATTTGCCGCCCTTGGCCTTGCTGTTCTGGTGCGAGCGCAAGATACGACTCTTCAGCACGTTCGACGACTTGAAGGTCATCACCCGGCGCGGCAGGATCGGCACTTCCTCGCCGGTCTTGGGATTGCGGCCGATGCGTTCGTTCTTGGAACGGACATGGAAGGTGGCGAAGGACGACAGCTTCACCGTCTCGCCGCGCACGATGGCTTCGCAGATTTCGTCCAGCACCGCCTCGACGAGTTCTGCCGATTCAGTGCGCGACAAGCCGACCTTACGATAAACAGCTTCGGCAAGGTCGGCGCGCGTAAGTGTCTTTCCCCCCATGCGACCGTCCCATCAGTTCAAAAACATAAATCGATACAAGCAAAGGCAGAGCCTAAGTAATTGATCCGGCAAGGTCAAGGACCGAACCGGACCGTTCGGCACTTACCAGCGAACCAGAACCGCGCCCCAGGTGAAACCGCCGCCCATCGCTTCCAGCAGCACGAGGTCACCCTTCTTGATACGGCCGTCGGCGACGGCCACCGAAAGCGCCAGCGGCACGGAAGCAGCCGAGGTGTTACCGTGCAAGTCGACGGTGACCACCACCTTTTGTTCAGCAATCCCGAGCTTCTTGGCCGAAGCGTCAATAATGCGTTTATTGGCCTGGTGCGGCACGAACCAGTCGAGGTCGGCGGCGGTGATGCCGGCCTGCGAAAACGTTGCCTCGATGACGTCGGTGATCATGCCGACGGCGTGCTTGAACACTTCGCGGCCCTCCATCCTGAGATGGCCGACCGTGCCGGTGGTCGACGGGCCGCCATCGACGAAAAGCTTGTCCTTGTGGACGCCGTCGGAGCGCAGGCTCATCGCCAGTACGCCACGGTCGGCAATGCCGCCGGTGCCTTCATCCGCTTCCAGCACCAAAGCGCCGGCGCCGTCGCCGAACAGGACGCAGGTCGAGCGATCGCTCCAGTCGAGGATACGGGAAAAGGTTTCGGCGCCGATCACCAGCACGCGTTTGGCCAGACCGCCTCTGATATAGAGGTCGGCGGTGGTCACCGCATAGACGAAGCCCGAGCACACCGCCTGCATGTCGAAGGCAAAGCCATGATGCATGCCGAGCCGGTTCTGGATATCGACGGCGGTCGCCGGAAAGGTGTTGTTGGGCGTCGAGGTCGCCAGCACGATCAGGTCGATGTCTGCGGGCGTCAGGCCGGCGCTGTCGAGTGCTGCGCGCGCGGCCGCCTCGCCGAGCGATGCCGTCGTTTCGTCATCGGCGGCGATATGGCGTTGGCGGATACCGGTGCGCTGGGCGATCCACTCGTCGGAGGTCTCGACCATGCCTTCGAAATCGGCATTCTTCATGATGCGGCGGGGCAGCGCGGCACCGGTGCCGCGCACGACTGATCTGATCAAAGTGTCTTTCCTATTCCTTTGCGTCGACGGCGGCGTCGGCTTTCCTGTTTGCCTGGGCATGCGGATTGCGCGCATGGAACAGATCGAGATCGGCCTCGATGCGGTCAATCAGATTGTTGCGCACCATATCGTAGCCAAGCTCGATCGCTGCCGCAAAACCATCCGAATCGGCGCCGCCATGGCTTTTTACCACGATGCCGTTCAGACCCAGGAAGACACCGCCATTGGAGCGGCCCGGATCGAGCTTTTCACGCAAACGGTCAAATGCGCCCTTGGCGAAGACATAGCCGATCCTGGCCATCAGCGTGCGACTCATCGCGGCGCGCAGATAGCCTGAGATCTGGCGCACCGTGCCTTCCGCCGTCTTGAGCGCGATGTTGCCGGCAAATCCTTCGGTGACGACCACATCGACCGTGCCCTTGCCGATGTCGTCACCCTCGACGAAGCCGTGATAATTCATCGAAGCCATATTGGCCTCGCGCAGCATGCGCCCGGCTTCCTTGACCTCTTCCTGGCCCTTTATCTCCTCGACGCCGACATTGAGCAGGCCGACTTTCGGCCGGTCGATGCCGAACACCGAACGCGCCATGCCGGTGCCGAGAATGGCAAAATCGATCAGCTGATGCGCATCGGCGCCGATCGTGGCGCCGACGTCCAGCACCACGCTCTCGCCGCGTAGCGTCGGCCAGATCGCCGCGATCGCCGGGCGGTCGATGGTGGCCATGGTGCGCAGGCAGAATTTCGACATCGCCATCAGCGCGCCGGTATTGCCGGCCGAAATGCAGGCCTGCGCGCTGCCAGATTTGACGGCTTCGACCGCCTTCCACATCGACGACTTCCAGCGGCCGTGGCGCAGCGCCTGGCTTGGCTTATCGTCCATCCTGACCGCGATCTCGCAATGGTGGAACTCGCTGACCTCGGCCAGTTTGGGGAATTTGGCGAGCTCGGGGCGCACCATCTCTTCGCGCCCATAGATAATGAAGCGGATGTCGGGACGCCTGACAGCGACCGTCATGAGTGCCGGGATGACCACGTTTGGCCCGTGATCGCCACCCATGGCATCGATGGAAATCCTGATCACGCGGTCTTTATCTCACTAGCTTGGGCCAGGGCGCATGGCCCGCGAAATACGAAACTCGCGAAATAAGGGGGCTCGCGAAGGTTCGGGGAAAATAGCGGTTTTGGGCTGCCGCACAACCGACTTTTCTCGGATCGCATCCTGTTTTAGGATTTTCCAAGCAAGGATCGCAGCTTTTGCTGGAATTCGTTCTCGACCGGCTCGTCCGGGCCAGCCGCCTCGAGCGAGGCGCCGGACTTGCGCGGATAGGGATCGATCGCCAACCCGAAGAACTGTTCGGCGAGCGCGCCGACGTCGATTGTGTCGCCGGAGAAGGTTTCCGGGCTGTCGGGCCCATCCGCATCGATCAGTATCTCGCCGCCGCCTTCGAACCCTTGGCGCCCGAGCTTGGATTGTTCCGGCAGGAACAGCGCCTCGACCTCCTCGTCGATATGGGCCGCGACCGGCTCGAGGGTGACGATGCAGGCCTGGGTGATATCAGCCTCGACGCGGCCACTGACCTTGACGCCGTTGCGCTTCCACGGCGCCACCAAAAGCTCAGCACGGTAGTTTTCGACCGAAAGCAACTCGTGCTCCTGCGCAAGCGCCGCCCGCTGCGCGGCGTCGGCATCGATCACCACCGGAAGGCCTTTGTGCGGCAGGCGACCGACGTTCGCCTTGAATGACACCGGGCTCGATGTGTCCGCATGTTTCATCTCAGCCTCCCTTTTGATTTCCTTCATTGCGCCTTGGCCACGGGAAACGCCACCGTGCCGGAGAGGATCGACTCGGACGGCTGTGCCTCAAGCTGCCTTGCGGCATCGATCACATAGGACGCCAGCGGCAGCGCCTGCGGCCAAGCGCCGGCGTCGGGCCTGACATTGCGCGCCAGGGCGGCAGCAAGCGCATCGCCATCACTGCGTTCCAGCGCATCGTCATAGGCGGCGGTACGGCCGTAGAACATTTTCGCCAGCCTCTTCATGCGCTTTGGCACCCCGACATCGCCAACGCCCAGTTCCCGCAGCGAATGCTCGACATCGAGAAAGAACTCGTCGATCAGCACCTGTGCGACCTCTAGCGCGACACCCTCTTCGCCGCGCAGCCTGTGCTGAAACAGGAACATGTGCAGCGACAGCATCTCGAAACGGCCGAGCGGCGTGTCCGGCACATTCCAGTCGGAATAAAACACAATCTGCCGCGCCGCTGCCACGATTTGTGCGTAAAGCGCCTCGGTGATAGCGCGGTTGGCGTTGCGTTCGCGGCCAAAAAGGCGCTGGAACATTGAGGGTGGTCTCCTGGGGACCGTTTGTTTGAATTGGCCTTGTTGCATCGGCAAGCAAGCTGGTTTACCGGTTTTGCCGCCCAGCGCAAGTTGCGGTCAGCTAATGGAGTTGTTGTTGCGCGCGCTGAAATTCAAGTCGACTTTGCTGCCCGGAGCTACCGCGGCGGTTTCGCTGGTGTTGGTGGCTTCCGCGCTGTCAGGCTGCAATTCATCCAAAATGTTCGGCGACCTTACCCCGGGCGAGACGCTGACGCAGGGCTATGTCATCGACCAGCAGGCGGTAGACTCGGTGCCGGTAGGCTCCAGCCGTGAACAGGTGCTTCTGGCGCTCGGAACGCCGTCGACGACGGCAACTTTCGACAATGAGGCCTTCTATTACATCTCGCAGACGCGCAAGCGCTATGTCGCCTTCGACAAGCCGCACCTGGTCGACCAGAAAGTGCTGGCGGTCTATTTCGGCGATGACGGGCGTGTCACCCAGATCGCCAATTACGGCCTGAAGGACGGCAAGATCTTCGACTTCGTTTCGCGCACCACGCCGACCGGCGGCAAGGACCAGAACTTCCTCAGCCAGATCATTAATGGCGCCAGCAAGCTCGCGCCCGGCATCCCCGGCGGCGGCGGCGCCTAAGAAGCGGCCGCTTTCTCCAAGATTTTCTCGCTTTTTTGCTTCCCTCGAAGCAACATCATCTCAGGCGACCAAAAGCCCGCGGGAGCAATCCTGCGGGCTTTTGTTTTGAGGTCACGTCGCCGCCTCGCCCGTCGCGCTTTGCCGCGCCTCCGAAGGCGTCATACCGAAATGCCTGCGAAAAGCATGGTTGAAGGTCGAGGGGTCGCCGGCGCAGGCTGATGGCGGCGTTCGGCATCCATCCCCGCGCTCGGGCCTTCCGCCGCAAGCACAAGCAAGGTGCCTTCGTTGCCGATCTGCGGCGCCTGCGTGGCCTGGCGCCGATGCCTGAGCGCGAGCCTGGCGTAAGCGAATTGCTCGATCGCTACAGCAAGCGAGGCGATGCCGAGCCGATGAGAGCTAGGAAAGCTTTCCCGCGTCCGTCCAGCACTCTCAAACAAAAACCCGCGGGATCGCTCCCGCGGGTTTTTTCCTAAAGCACTGGCGTTGCCTCAGCCGTGCGCGAGCACGGCCAGCAGCAACAGCGCGACGATGTTGGTGATCTTGATCGCCGGGTTGACCGCCGGACCGGCGGTGTCCTTGTAGGGATCGCCGACGGTGTCGCCGGTGACCGAAGCCTTGTGCGCTTCAGAACCCTTGAGGTGCTTGACGCCGTCCTTGTCGACAAAACCGTCTTCGAACGATTTTTTCGCGTTGTCCCAGGCGCCGCCGCCCGAGGTCATCGAGATGGCGACGAACAGGCCGTTGACGATGACGCCGAGCAGCGAGGCGCCGAGGGCGGCAAAGGCGGATGCCTTCGAGCCCGAGATCAACAGCACACCGAAATAGACGACGAGCGGCGCCAGCACCGGCAGCAGCGACGGGATGATCATTTCCCGGATCGCCGCCTTGGTCAAAAGGTCGACGGCACGCGCATAGTTCGGCTTGGAGGTGCCGGCCATGATGCCCGGATCCTCGCGGAACTGCTTGCGCACCTCCTCGACGATAGCGCCCGCCGCGCGGCCGACGGCCGTCATGGCGATGCCGCCGAACAGATAGGGGATCAGGCCGCCGAAGATCAGGCCGGCGACGACGTAGGGGTTTGATAGGTCGAAGGAGATGTCGCCCATGCCCTGGAAGTAGGGATATTTGTCGCCATTGGCGGCAAAGAACTTCAAATCGTTCGAATAGGCGGCAAACAGCACCAGCGCGCCGAGACCGGCCGAACCGATAGCGTAACCCTTGGTCACCGCCTTGGTGGTGTTGCCGACCGCGTCGAGCGCGTCGGTGGAGTGGCGCACTTCCTTGGGCAGGCCGGCCATTTCGGCAATGCCGCCGGCATTGTCGGTGACCGGGCCGAAAGCGTCGAGCGCGACAATCATGCCGGCAAGGCCGAGCATGGTGGTAACCGCGATCGCCGTGCCGTAGAGGCCGGCAAGCTGGTAGGTCGAGATGATGCCGCCGACGATGACGATGGCCGGCAGCGCGGTCGATTCCAGCGAGACCGCGAGGCCCTGGATGACGTTGGTGCCGTGACCGGTCACCGAAGCCTGGGCGATCGAGTTCACCGGGCGCTTGTTGGTCCCGGTGTAGTATTCGGTGATCACCACGATGAGGCCGGTCACCACGAGGCCGATCAGGCCGCAGATGAACAGGTTCTTGCCGGTGATGGCCATGCCGGCAACGGTGCCGATCTCGCCCCAGCCGAGGCATACCGAAGTGGCAACGGCGAGGCCGGCGATCGACAGCAGGCCGGTGACGATCAGGCCCTTGTAGAGCGCGCCCATGATCGAGCCGTTGGAACCTAGCTTGACGAAGAAGGTGCCGACGATCGAGGTCAGGATGCAGGCGCCGCAGATGGCCAGCGGATAAAGCATCGTAGCACCGAGAACCGCCGTGCCGCCGAAGAAGATGGCGCTGAGAACCATGGTGGCGACGACCGTCACCGCATAGGTTTCGAACAGGTCGGCGGCCATGCCGGCGCAGTCACCGACATTGTCGCCGACATTGTCGGCGATGGTGGCCGGGTTGCGCGGATCGTCTTCGGGAATACCGGCTTCGACCTTGCCGACGAGATCGCCGCCGACGTCGGCGCCCTTGGTGAAGATGCCGCCGCCGAGACGGGCGAAGATCGAGATCAGCGAAGCGCCGAAGCCGAGCGAAACCAGCGAGTCGATGACGATGCGGTCATTGGGCTGCAGGCCCATGGGGCCGGTCAGGATCAAGTAGTAGATCGAGACGCCGAGCAGCGCGAGGCCGGCCACCAGCATGCCGGTGATGGCGCCCGACTTGAAGGCGATGTCGAGGCCGGCGGCAAGGCTGTTGGACGCTGCCTGCGCGGTACGCACATTGGCGCGCACCGAGACGTGCATGCCGATGAAGCCGGCGGCGCCCGAAAGCACGGCGCCGATCAGGAAGCCGACCGCTGCGGTGATCGAAAGCAGCCACCAGGCGAGAATGAGCACGACCACGCCGACAATGGCGATGGTGGTGTATTGGCGCGCCAGATAGGCCTGCGCGCCTTCGCGGATGGCGGCGGAGATTTCCTGCATGCGTGCGTTGCCCTGATCGGACGCGAGGACCGATCGTGTCGCCCAGATGGCGTAGAGCACTGAAAGCAAACCGCAGGCGATGACGGCGTATAGGATGGTCATTGCCGAATTTTCCTCGATTGGTGGCCCAAAAGAACCCCTCCCTGGGCCGTTGGTGCGGGGAGCGGATAAAGCCTAGGCGGAATCCGTCCTTCGCAGCGGTGTATGCGAAACAGGGCTCGGAACGTCAAGATATTGTTCGGTTTTTGCCCGGCTTTCAGCCAAAAGGGTTAGGCCAGAACATTCCCGCCGCTGATGCCTTGCTATTAGATCGATTGAAATGACGCGGCGTCAGTCAACCGTGGCGTGCGGCCTGGCCGCACATCACTCGCCGGTCTCTTGCCCCATGCGGCGCGCGGTGTAGCGCTCGATCGCCGACAGGCCGTCATAGATCAGCACTGCAAGGGCAGCGACGATCAGGCCGCCTTGCAGGACGAAGGCGAGGTTGTTGGACAACAGGCCGGCGATGATCACCTCGCCCAGCGTCTTGGCGGCAACCGTCGAGCCGATCGTCGCGGTGGCCAGGCTGATCACCACCGACAGTCTGATACCACCCAGAATGATCGGAGCGCTGAGCGGCAGTTCGACCTTGATCAGCCTTTGCCAGCCGGTCATGCCGGCGCCGCGCGCAGCCTCCATGACATTGCCCGGCAGCGTCGTCAGCCCGGTCAGCGCGTTCTCGAAGATCGGCAGCAGGCCGTAGAGGAACAGTGCGATCAGCGTCGGCTTCTCGCCGAAGCCGACGGCGGGCACCGCCAGCGCCAGCACCGCCACTGGCGGGAAGGTCTGGCCGATATTGACCAGGCTGCGCGACAGCGGCAGGAACTCGGCGCCGGCTGGCCGGGTGACGAGGATGGCAAGCGCAACGGCGACGATGGTGGCGGCTACAGTAGCGATCAGCACGGTCCTGAGATGCAGCAGCGTCAGCGTCAGCAGGCTGCCCTGATTGTAGATCGCCGGCGCGTTGTTTTCGGTCAGCGGCTTCAGCAGCGGCTCGAACCAGCCGGGATTGGTGACGAAGGCAACAAGCAGCACCCCCAGGGCAAGCCTGAGCAGTGAAGGCAGCCAGGCTTTCATGCCGGCCTCGCCGCGCGCTTGACCAGCCCGTCGACGGTGACGCGGCCGAGCGGCTTGCCGTCGTCGCCCTTGACCGGCAGCGCCGGTCGGCCCGACCACAGAAGCTCCGCCAGCGCGTCGCGCTGGCTGGCGTCACCGGGGATCGCCTCGCCTTCGGCCGTCCCCTGCTCCACCGCATCGCGCACACGGCCAAGCGACAACAGCCGGAACGGCTTTTCGCTGGCTCCGACCAGGGTTTCAACGAAGGCACTGGCGGGCTTGGCCAGGATCTCTTCCGGCTTGGCGTATTGCACCAGCTTGCCGGCATCCATGACGGCGATCTTGTCGCCCATATGCACCGCCTCTTCCATGTCGTGGGTGACGAGGATGATGGTGGTGCCGAAGCGTTTCTGGATCGCCAGCAAATCTTCCTGCGCCTTGGTGCGAATGATCGGGTCGAGCGCGCCGAACGGCTCGTCCATCAACAGCACATTGGGTTCGGCAGCAAGCGCACGGGCGACGCCGACGCGCTGCTGCTGGCCGCCGGACAGTTCGTGCGGGTAGCGTGGGCCATAGGCCTGAGGGTCGAGCTGGTAGAGCGTCATCAGCTCGTCGACGCGAGCCTTGATGCGGTCCTTGTCCCAGCCTAGCAGCACTGGCACGGTGGCGATGTTCTGCGCCACCGTTCGGTGCGGGAACAGGCCGTGGCCCTGGATGGCATAGCCGATGCTGCGGCGCAGCTCATAGCCCGGCAGCGAGCGGTTGTCGTTGCCGTCGAGCTTGATCACACCAGCGGTCGGCTCGACCAGCCGGTTGATCATTCGCAGCAGCGTCGTCTTGCCGGAACCGGAGGTGCCGACGATGACGCAGACCGTGCGCGGTTCGATGACCATCGAGACGTCGTCGACCACAGTCGTGGCGTCATAGCGCTTGGTAATGCCTTCGATCTCGATCATGCCGTTTCAACCCTGCGCTTGGTGGCGGTCATTTCGATCACTGCGTCGAGGATGATAGCCGCGGCGAAGGCCAGCGCCACCGTCGGCACGGCGCCGAGCAGCACCAAATCCATCGCCGTCTGGCCGACGCCCTGGAACACGAACACGCCGAAGCCGCCGCCGCCAATCAGGGCGGCGATGGTGGCCAGGCCGATGTTCTGCACCAGCACGATGCGGATGCCGGTGAGGATGACCGGAAAGGCCAGCGGGAACTCGACGCCGAACAGGCGCTGGCGGTCGGTCATGCCCATGCCGCGCGCGGCATCGTTGGCCGCGCGGGGTACACCGGCAAGGCCGACCACCGTGTTGGCCACCACCGGCAGCAGCGAATAGAGGAACAGAGCGACGAAAGCCGGCGCGGTGCCGATGCCTCTGATACCGAGCGCCGCAGCACCTGGAACATGCGCGGCCACCCAGCCGAGCGGCGCGATCAGCAGGCCGAACAGCGCAATCGAGGGTATAGTCTGGACGATGTTGAGCACATTGAGCACGCCGGCGCGCAACCGTTCGACGCGATGGCACAGAATGCCGAGCGGCAGGCCGACGATCACCGCCGCCGCCAGCGAGCCCAGCGCCAGCGTGATGTGCTTGGAGCCTTCGGCCCAGAAACTGTCGGTGCGGTTGGCATATTCCTTGAGGATCGACAGGCTATCCCACTGCCCCGATGTCAGCAACGAGCCGATGGCGAGCGCCGCGATGACGAGCACACCGACGCGGGCCAGGGGCGACAGGTTGAGCCTTGTCAGCACATCGGCCAAAAGCAGCGTGAAGGCGAAGATCAGCAGCCAGAAGCCGGAGGCCGGCGAGATGCGGGCGAAGGTGTTTCCTGCCGGCGTCAGGAAGGTGCCGGCAACGCCGATCAGAATCGCAAGAGCTGCGAGCGCCACCACGCTGGCGGCCAAGCGCAGCACAAGAGGAGTCTTCAGCAAGGCAATGATCGCGGCCACGACGACGATCGCCAGCAGCAGCGGACCGATGACCGGAGGCAACGCCTCCAGCATCGAACGCGCCTCGCCCGGCACGATGCGGTTGGCGCGGAAGGCGGCGAACGAGGCGAAGAACGCTGCATAGGCAACGATCGCCGCGATGACGATGCCGAGCTTGTCCAAACGGATATTCACGCCCTCCCCCGTCAGTCGATCCGGCGCACCGCGCAAGCAGCGCGCCGGAATCGCCTTACTTCAGGAAGCCGTTCTTCTTCAGGAAGTCCTCGGCAACGCCCTTGACCGGCTCGCCGCCGACCTGGACGCGGCCGTTGAGATCCTGCAGCGTGACGAGGTCGAGCTTGGCGAAGACCGGTTTGAGCAGCGTCTCGATCTCGGGGTGCTCCTTCAGCACGGCTTCACGGATGATCGGCGCCGGCTGGTAGACCGGCTGCACGCCCTTGTCGTCGTCGAGCACGACCAGGCCGGACGGCGCGATACCGCCATCGGTGCCGTAGACCATGGCGGCGTTGGCGCCGTTGGTCTGGTTGGCGGCCGCGCCAATGGTCGCCGCGGTGTCGCCGCCCGACAGCGTGATCAACTGGTCGGGCTTGAGCGTGAAGCCATACGTGGTCTGGAAGGCCGGCAGGGCTGCCGCCGAATTGACGAATTCGGCCGAGGCGGCCAAAACCACCTTGCCCCCACCCGCGACGTATTTGCCGAAATCGGAGAGCGTCGCCAGCTTGTTGGTCTCGGCAACCTCCTTGCGCAGCGCGATCGCCCAGGTGTTGTTGGCCGGCGACGGCGACAGCCAGACGATCTTGTTGGCGTCGTAGTCGAGATTCTTGGCGGTCTCATAGGCCTTTGCGGCATCCTTCCAGACCGGATCGTCGGCCTTCTCGAAGAAGAAGGCGGCGTTGCCGGTGTATTCGGGATAGATGTCGATCTCGCCGGCGGTGATCGCCTTGCGCACAACCGGCGTTCCGCCGAGCTGGATGCGGTCGGTGGTCTTGATGTTGTTGGCGTTCAGCACCAGTTGGATGATGTTGCCAAGCACGCCACCCTCGGTGTCGATCTTCGAGGAGACGACCACCTGGGCATTGGCGGAAGCCGCGGTGATGCCAAGCGCCAATGCCGCGCTAGCCAGAACCTTGACTGAGAACATTATGAAAACCTCTTGCTTTGAACCGGAATGCGGCGGCCGCATATGAGCATGGCTTCAACGCCCCGTCGGGGCACACGGTTTCATAACAAGTGGCGCAGGCGCAATAATTTTGTGCCGTCGCCGCGATTTCGGCCAGCGCCATGCTGACAGGCCGTGTCAAGCAAGATGATCTGGGGCGCCGGCTTTGCGCAATCCGGTCAGCTTGAGCGCACCCAGCGCCACGAAGCACAGTGCGACGACCGGGAAGACGAGCCAGTTCAGCATCTCCCAGCCCCAGGCATTGTAGACCGCGCCCGACATCAGCGAGGCGAAAGCGACGGAGCCGAACAGGACGAAATCGTGGAAGCCCTGCACCTTGCTTTTTTCGGAGGGGTGGTAGCTGTCGGCGACCATTGAAGTGGCGCCGATGAAGGCGAAATTCCAGCCGAGGCCAAGCAGGATCAGCGCCGTCCAGAACTGCCATAGATGCAGGCCTGACAGCGCTACCGCGGCGCAACCGACGAGCAGCACCAGGCCGGTGGCAACGACGCGTTCGGCGCCGAAGCGATGGATCAGCGAGCCGGTGAAGAAGCTCGGCGCAAACATCGCCATCACGTGCCAGGAAATGCCAAGCGTGGCGTCATCCGTCGACAGGCCGCAGCCGACCATGGCCAGAGGCGCGCCGGTCATGACGAAGCTCATCAGCGCGTAGCTGCCGACGGCGCAGAACAGCGCCGCGACGAAACGCGGCCGGGTGACGATGTCGGATAGCGGCCGGGCGTCGCTGTACGCAACTTCGGTGTGGCCGGCGGCCTTGGCCGGGATGCGAAGGAACGACAGGATAATGGCGCCGACCGCAGCCAGCACCGGGATGGCCACGAAGGATCCGGCAAACATCACGGGCGCCAGCAATTCGCGGGTGAAGATGACGATCTGCGGCCCGAGTATGGCGGTGATGATGCCGCCGGCCAGAACGAAGGAAATGGCGCGCGCCTTGAATTCGGGCGGTGCGTTATCGGCGGCGGCGAAGCGGAATTGCTGGACGAACGCGCCCCCGACGCCGATCACCAGCAGGGCGAAAGCGAACAGCCAGAAGCTGGCCTGATACAGCGCCAGCGTGGAGACAACTCCGCCGAGTGCAGTGACGATGGTACCGGTCATGAAGCCGCCGCGCTGGCCGAGCCAGCGGATGATGGCGGCGGCCGGCAACGCGCCGAGCGCCACGCCGATATTGAAGCCAGTGATCGGCGCGGTCGCCAGCGACTTGTCGGGGCCGAGCAGATATTGCCCGGCCAGTCCGCCCATGGAAATGGCGATCGGGGCGGCAGAGCCGATGATCGCCTGCGACGCTGCCAGGATGATCGCCGTGCGGCGCGCTTCCCTTGCTGCCCCGGCGACCGCGTCGGTCACGACGCGTCCTTGCCGCGCCCCTCACCGCGCACGCGGCGCGACACGCGATCGAGCACGGCATTGGTCAGCTTCGGCTCGTCTTCCTCGTAGAAGGCCTTGGCGATGTCGACATATTCCGAAACGATGACGGCCACCGGCACGTCGTCGCGCTTCATTAGCTCATAGACGCCGGCGCGCAGGATGGCGCGCAGCGTCGAATCCAGCCGCGACAACGGCCAGTCCTCGGTCAGCGCCTGGCGAATGATCGGATCGATGGTCTTCTGGTTCTCGACGACGCCGGTCAGGATGGCGCGAAACCATTGCGCGTCGGCCTCGCGATAAAGCGCGCCGTCGACTTCCTTGCCAAGCCGGAACGCCTCGTATTCCGCCGTGATCTCGAAGACGCCGCTGCCGGCCACGTCCATCTGGTAAAGCGCCTGCACGGCGGCCAGACGGGCAGCGCCACGCTTGTTGGCATGGCGCGGACCGGGCGAAGCGGGTTCGCTCACGATTGCGCTCCCAGTTGCTCTTTGAGCGCGATCATGGTGAGTGCCGCGCGCGCGGCAAAGCCGCCCTTGTCGCCTTCCGTGCGCTTGGCGCGCGTCCAGGCCTGCACATCGTTCTCGGTCGTCAGGATGCCGTTGCCGATCGGGATCGCTTCCTGCACGGACAGATCCATCAGCGCACGGCTCGATTCATTAGCAACGATATCGAAGTGATAGGTGTCGCCGCGGATGATGGTGCCGAGCGCGACAAAACCGTCATAGTCCTTGCCGCCTTCGCCCATGCCGTCGAGCGCAAACGTGATCACGGCTGGAATTTCCAGCGAACCGGGAACGGTGACGACGTCATAGGTCGCGCCGGCTTCGTCGAGTGCGTTTGTCGCGCCGTCGAGCAGCGCGTCGGCAAGATCATCATGGAAACGTGCCTCGATGATCAGAAGGTGGGCCTTCTTCTTCGGGCGGATGAACGCTTTGCCGTGTTGGGATGTGCCAGCCATAAATGTCTCCGGGGGTCGCCGGTGACTTAGGCCGAAGCGGCCGCATTCGCAAGCTTTGTCCGAAGGGCCAGACCAATTTCCGTGCTACCTCGACCTCGGGAGCGGGCATTCGCGAACTGCGCCCGGCAATGAAAATAGTTCAGGACCGATGTCGACTTTCGGGAGATACATTCGTCTTGTGATAGGAGGCGGAAGAAATTCGCCCAGGCAAGGAAACGAATGCGATGACAATCACCATCACTGCCTTTGAGCGATCGCCCGATGGCGGCAAGGGACTGGCGCGCGATACACGCGTTCGCTGGGCGCTCGAAGAAGTGGGCCAGCCCTATGAGGTTCGTCTCGTGTCCTTCGCGGGGATGAAGGCGCCTGACCATCTGGCCATCCATCCCTTCGGCCAGATCCCCACCTATGAGGAAGGTTCCCTCCGCCTGTTCGAGACCGGCTCGATCGTCTTTCATCTTGCCGAGCAGCATGCGGGGCTGCTGCCTGGGGATCGCGATGCGCGGGCGCGCGCCATCACGTGGATGTTTGCCGCCCTCAACACTGTCGAGCCGCCGATCCTCGAACTGACGACGGCAAGGATATTCGAAGCCGACAAGCCCTGGAGCAAGGAGCGCTTACCCCTGGTAAAGGACCGTGTTCGCGCCCCGCTGGACAAGCTTTCGGCTCATTTGGGCGCCGCCGACTGGCTCGATGGTGCGTTCAGCGCGGGCGATTTGCTGATGGTATCCGTGCTGCTGCGGCTGAGAATGTCAGGCATCCTGGACGAATATCAAAACCTGGCTGCCTATGTCGCGCGCGGAGAAGCCCGGCCCGCTTATATCAGGGCTTTCGCCGCGCAATTTGCGGTCAACGCCCCGTCAGCGCGTTGAAGCCACCTGAAGGTTACAAACCCTCTTTCGCCGCCTGGACCAGGCGCGCCGCGTAGCGGGCCATGGTGTCGATCTCGAGATTGACGCGGTCGCCGACCTTGCGCTCGCCCCAGGTGGTGACGGTCAGCGAATGGTCGATCAACAACACGTCGAAGCGGGTGCCCTCGACCTTGTTGACGGTGAGCGAGGTGCCGTCGAGCGCGACAGAGCCTTTGGGCGCTATGAATTTGGCCAGTGTGCGCGGCGCCTCGAGCGTAAAGCGCACGGCGTCGCCCTCGTCCTTGCGCTCGACGATCTCGGCCATGCCATCGACATGGCCGGAGACGATGTGACCGCCGAGTTCGTCGCCGATCTTCAGCGCCCGCTCCAGATTGATCCGGGTACCGGATTTCCAGCCCATTGCTGTCGTCAGCCGAAGCGCCTCTTCCCAGGCCTCGACCTCGAACCAGCGCGCATTCGAGCCGCTGTCGGGCAGCGCCGTCACCGTCAGGCAGACACCGCCGCAGGAGATCGACGCGCCGATGGCGATGCCTTGCGGGTCGTATGCGGTGTCGATGCGCAGGCCCACCCCTTCCCTAAGCGGCCGCACCGAGGCGACGGTGCCGACATCCGTAACAATTCCGGTAAACATCAGAAATCTCTATCTTTCACTTTGACCATGATCTTTCCCAAAACCCGGTTCCCACTTTTTGGGATCATGGTCGTATCCATTCGGCATAGCCGTCTTCGCCGAAGCGCATCTCGCGCAATTTGCGAAAGCCTGCCGGGATATGGTTGGCGTCGATGGGCGATGCAATGCCGTCCTCGCCGATCGCCTCCGGCCCCTGGAACAGCACGATGCGGTCGACCAGTCCCTCGGCGAGAAAGGCGCTGGCCACTTTGGCGCCGCCTTCGACCAGAACGCTGGCCATGCCGAGCGCGCCGAGATCCTCAAGCAGTTCCGGCAGGGCCACGCCGCCTTCATGGGTTTCGGTGCCGATGAAGCGCACGCCGGCACGCTCCAGCACCGACCGCCGCAACGGGTCGGCCTCCAGGCAGGCGGCGATATAGAGCGGCACCCGGTCGATGCCGGAGACCAGCTTCGAGGCTTCCGGAAGCCGGATCTGGCGATCGAGTACGATGCGCGCCGGCGAGCGGTTCTCCAGCCCCGGCAGCCGCACGGTAAGCGCCGGATCATCCTCCAGCGCCGTGCCGATGCCTACCAGTATGGCGTCGGCCTCTGCCCGCATCAGATAGACTTCGCGGCGTGCAATATCGCCGGTGATCGTAACCTGGCCGGCGCCATGCATGCCAATCTTGCCGT
This sequence comes from Mesorhizobium sp. P171375, assembly GCF_057786075.1. NCBI lineage: Bacteria > Pseudomonadati > Pseudomonadota > Alphaproteobacteria > Hyphomicrobiales > Phyllobacteriaceae > Mesorhizobium > Mesorhizobium sp. P171375. The sequence goes on along the minus strand of NZ_JBYNWF010000001.1, from coordinate 4,159,101 downwards.
CGCTGGAAAGCGCAAGCTTCAGAATCACTTCCGGACGCTTTTTCAGCGATCGAGTGAGATAGCCGGCCATCTGCTCGGCGGCTTGCGCGGCCAGCACCTTTTCGACCACCTCGATACCCGCGGCGCGCAGGATGGCGTAGCCCTTGCCGGAAACGCGCGGATCGGGATCGCTGGCAGCGCCCACCACCCGCGCCACGCCGGCATTGACCAGCGCATTGGCGCAAGGCGGGGTGCGGCCATGATGGGCGCAGGGCTCGAGAGTGACGTAAGCCGTGGCGCCACGCGCGAGCTCACCCGCCTCAGCCAGCGCCTCGGTCTCGGCATGCGGCCGGCCGCCGACGGCGGTGACGCCGGTGCCGACGATCATCGGCCCGGCGCCGTCATCGCGAACGATGATCGTGCCGACCGAAGGGTTGGTCGAGGTGCGGCCGGCATTTCTGCGCGACAGCCGCAGCGCTGCCGCCATGAAACGACGATCGAGAGCTTCCTGTTCAGCTTTGCCAGGCGCTGCCATGCTCAGCCGGCGTCCTCTTCGCTCTTCAGCTCGTCGCCCTTGAGCTCGTCACCTTTGAGTTCCCCCAGCACGTCATGGAAATCCTTGGCCTCGCGGAAATTGCGATAGACCGAGGCGAAGCGGACATAGGCGACGTCATCGAGCGACTTCAGCGCCTCCATGACGAGACGGCCGACCTCGCCCGAGGCGATTTCCGTCTCGCCGGAGCTTTCGAGCTGGCGCACGATGCCGGTCACTGCGCGGTCGATGCGTTCGGGATCGACATTGCGCTTGCGCACCGCAATCTCGACCGAGCGCAGCAGCTTGTCGCGGTCGAACGGCACTTTGCGGCCGGACTTCTTCACCACCACGAGGTCGCGCAACTGGACGCGTTCGAAGGTGGTGAAACGGCCACCGCAATCGGGGCAGACGCGCCGCCGGCGGATCGCCGCGCCATCCTCGGCGGGGCGCGAATCCTTCACCTGCGTATCTTCGGACTGGCAATAGGGACAGCGCATGGAGAGCCTTCGGGTTGGCGATTCTGGCTAGATCAGGATGACGTTTGGTTGAATGACCGAATCGGTATCCTGATCTATCTCTTTGTTGAGCATGATCTTTTCCGAAAACCGGTTCCCACTTTTCGGGATCATGCTTTAGACGAGAGGCTTAGAGGTTTTTGCCGGGACGGGCAAAGGTTCGGCAAAGGCCGCTCGCTCCCTCAGAGATAGCGAGGCGCGAGGAAAATTGCCAGCCGCGCCAGATACGTCAGGGCGCGACGTCCTTGGTCGGGAAGCCGCAGGACGTTCCGAGGTTGCGGTAAGCCTTGGTGAAACCATCCATCGGGATGCTGGCGACAGTTTGCTTGCCGAACGTCACATCGAGCGAGATGACCTGGCGCATGGCACGCAGCAGCGCGAGGCTGGTCTTGGCCTGGTTGTCGACTGTCCAGCTCGGGCGGCCGGCGGCATCATTGGAATAGACCGTCGCGGAAACCTTGACGCCGGGGTCGCCGAATGTCGCCGCGATCTTCTTGCCCGTCGGTAGCTCCTTGTTGGCGACCGTGATCATGATGGCCGGATAGGCGTCGGGCGGCAGGGCGTCGCCGGTCGAGATCGAAAGCGTCAGCGTGCCCGCATTGCCGCTGCCATCGAGAAAGGCGGTGGAGGCGGCGCAGGTCTTGTGCGAATCCTGGCCGGTATCGAGCGCATCGATGATGGTGGTCCACCTGCCAAAGGTGGTGGTCGTCGGCATGTCCGTGCTCGGCTGCGTCTGCTCCTGGGCAACCGCGCCCGACACAGTGAAAGCGGCAAGCGAGCCGAAGAGAGCCAGAATAGCAGGACGGTACACACGCATCATCAAATCTCCAGTAGGCCGCGCCACCCGAACAGGAGCGGCGCGGAGCGCGGGATAAAAGACGACGCGCGGCGTGTGGTCAACCGAGATAGGGATAGAGCGGGAAACGATCGGTCAGCGCCATGACCTTGGCCTTCACCGCCGCCTCGACCGCGGCATTGCCTTCGTCGGAATTGGCAACCTTCAGCCCGTCCAGCACCTCGGCGATCAGCTTGCCGATCTCGCGGAACTCGGCCTGGCCGAAGCCGCGCGTGGTGCCGGCCGGCGTGCCAAGGCGAACGCCCGAGGTGACGAAAGGCTTTTCCGGATCGAAGGGGATGCCGTTCTTGTTGCAGGTGATGTTGGCGCGGCCGAGCGCCGCCTCGGCGCGCTTGCCGGTGGCGTTCTTGGGCCTGAGGTCGACCAGCATCAGATGATTGTCGGTACCGCCGGAAACGATATCGAGGCCGGTTTCCTGGAGGCTCGACGCCAGCGCCTTGGCGTTGGCGGCAACGCTCTCGGCGTACACCTTGAAGCTCGGCTTCAGCGCTTCGCCGAAGGCGACCGCCTTGGCTGCGATGACATGCATGAGCGGACCACCCTGCAGGCCGGGGAAAACGGCCGAGTTCATCTTCTTGGCGACGTCCTCGTCATTGCACAAGATCATGCCGCCGCGCGGGCCGCGCAGCGACTTGTGCGTGGTGGTCGTGACGACATGGGCATGCGGGAGCGGTGAGGGATGCACGCCGCCGGCGACGAGGCCGGCGATATGGGCCATGTCGACCATCAGATAAGCGCCGACCGCGTCGGCGATCTCGCGAAAGCGCTTCCAGTCCCAGATGCGCGAATAGGCGGTGCCGCCGGCCAGGATCAGCTTCGGCTTGGTCTCATGCGCGGTCTTCTCGATCGCATCCATGTCGAGCAGATGGTCGTCCTTGCGCACGCCGTAGGACACGACCTTGAACCATTTGCCGCTCATGTTGACGGGCGAGCCGTGGGTCAAATGGCCGCCGGAATTCAAATCGAGGCCCATGAAGGTGTCGCCGGGCTGCAGCAACGCCAGGAAGACCGCCTGGTTCATCTGGCTGCCGGAATTCGGCTGGACGTTAGCGAAGTTGCAGCCGAACAGCTTTTTGGCACGCTCGATGGCGAGTTCTTCGGCGACATCGACGAACTGGCAGCCGCCATAGTAGCGCTTGCCCGGATAGCCCTCGGCATATTTGTTGGTCATGATCGACCCCTGCGCCTCAAGCACGGCGCGGGAAACGATGTTTTCCGAGGCGATCAGCTCGATCTCATGGCGCTGGCGGCCAAGTTCATTGCGGATGGCGCCGAAAATATCCGGATCGGCATCGGCAAGCGTGGTTTCGAAGAAAGACTCGAATTTGTTCGACGCTGCCGCTGCAGTTGCCATGGCCTGAAATCCTCCGGTTCGGGGCAATTTACCTATGCATATCGCTGCCCCAAAACCGCTGCGCAGTTCTGGGCGACACGCATTGCCGCGCCATTAACACAGTTGTTTTGGCCTCGCCACGTTTGCGGCGCGAAATTTGCTGGCCGGATTGCGCCAGAGCGGACCCCAGGTCGCTATTTCCGCTCGTGCCGCCCCTGGAGCAAGGCTTCAGTAAGCGTGATCTCGGTAAACAGTGATCGTGCGTATGGTCGTTGATAACGCCGCTGCGGAACATGTCGCGCACGGCGGTGCGCTCGGCTTCGATGCCAGCAAGCCGCATTTCGAGCTCAAGCCGCCCGTCGTTTCAAGACTTGAGTGAGGCGCCGGCGCCGCATATCTCCTGGATAGCTCGCCTTGGAGCCGTTCCGGGATACGCGACGCTGCCGTTCCTGCAACTTCCAAGACTGATCCGGGCCCGCGACCAGTGCCGGAACAAAAAAGCCGCCTTGGCGGCGGCTTTTTTCCAAACGAGATCAGCCGCTTAGAGCGCAGACGTGATCTGAAGTTCTTGGGCGCCATCGAGTGCGTAGACGTCGTCGCGGAACTGCACAACGCCCGGACCCGTCGACCACGCCGACAGATAGAGGAAGTGCACCGGTACCGGGTTGACGACCTGCACAGGCGTGTTCTCACCGGTCTTGATGGTCGCCTCGAAATGCTGGCGGTCCCAACCGGGCGTGTCGCGCAGGATCCAAGTGACGAGGTCGCGCACGTTCTGCACGCGCACGCAGCCCGAGGAATCGAAACGCATCATCTTGCCGAACAGGCTCTGCTGCGGCGTGTCGTGCATATAGACGCCGTCCGGGCTCGGGAAGTTGATCTTGACCGAGGCCATGGCATTGCCGGAGCCCGGATCCTGGCGGAAGCGGTACTTTTCAGCATCGTCCGTCGACCAGTCGACAGTCATCGGGTCGACTTCGCTGCCATCCGGCGCAAACAGGCGGATGTGGCTGTCCTTGAGATAGTCGGGGTTCTTCCGCATCAGCGGAATGATATCCTTGCGCACGATCGAGACAGGCGCGTTCCAATAGGGATTGACGATGATCTCGTTGATCTTGGAATTGACCACCGGGGTCTGGCGGTCGATCTTGCCGACGATTGCGGTGTGGCGCAGCACCACGCGGTCGTTCTCGACCGCCTCGATCTGTGCCGCCGGAATATCGACCAGCACATAACGGCTGCCCAGCGTGCCGGCCTTTTCGCGCAGCCGCTCCAGATTGGTCTGCAGCTGGCCGAGCCGGATCTGCGCCGAAACGTTCATCGCGGCATAAGTGTATTTGCCCATGGCGCCGTCTGCCGGCAGGCCATGGCGCGCCTGGAAGCGCTTGACCGCGGCGTCGACATAGGAATCGAACGACGTCGAAATGCCGGCGCTCTGCGCCAGGTCGCCCGAAATTATAAGCCGCTTGCGCAGCGGTACGACATCCGGATCGTCGACGCCAAGTTGCAGCTTCTTGGTCGCCGGTACCTCTTCCCAACCGCCTTGGGCGACAATGTTCTGGTACTGCGCCACGGCCTGCTCCGTGAAGGCAACCGTCTGCAGGCTGAAGATCGGCAGCGTCGAGGCGACCTTGCCGCCTTCCGAGGCGCGGGCGTCGAACTGGTCGTCCCAATTGCCACGGGCTGAGGATTTCAGGATATCGTCGATGACATCCTGCGCACTGGCTGCATTGGCGACCATGGCGACGGCGAGCGCGGAGGCTCCGGATAGGAAAAAGCGGCGGCTTGTTCTCATGGACGTTCCAGACATTCTTGTAGCACTTGGCTTGTAGCGTTTGGCTTCGGCTACTTGCACGATCATTGGGCGATATCGCCCGCACTCTAAAGTTGGCACTGTTAACAATTAGCCAACCATGACCTGCATCACTTAGCCGTGAAAAGCGAACCGCGATGCGACCTTACAGGCGCGCCAATGGCTTTCGCCGCTGCATCACCCGCATCCTCGCTTCCACCGCGAATATGGCGGCAACGTGGCTTCGCGCCGAATTTGGACACGCCGGCGATCTGAAATGGAATGACCGGTGCTTTTCGGCACCGTTCCCTGACTGTTCCTTCAAGGCCGAGGCTCGCTGGCCCGGCTCAGTTCCTGGGGTTGCCTTCCAGCTCCGAACAGCGCTGCAGCACCTGGTTTTCCGGATAGCGCAGCATCTTGTTGTCATCGAGCTTGAGCAACAGCGTTCGTCTTTTGTCGACGCTTTGCTCATCGTCCGAGCAGGTCATGTCGAGAATGATGGCGTCCAGGCCTTTCAGTTTCTGGACTTTTTGGACGCTACAGCCGACTTCCCACATGTCGGCCGATTTGTCGGTGAACGTCACGATGGAGTCATTGTTGTCGCACGGGCTTGAGCCTTCGCTGGCGAAGGCGCCTTGCCACCACTCCTGCGCAAACGCCATTTGCGGCGCGGCCAAGAGCATCATTGCGACCGGATAGATTTTGAGATTGTTGCCTAAACGCATGCTGTCCCCTCCGGGCGGTGAGATTAGGCATTGCGGAGGCGAAAGCAAACCGCAGCAAGGCGCGGCGGCATGGTCAAATGGTGTCACGGCCATGATCGCAAAAAGGACCGACGCCCCCCGGCGCCGGTCCTTCATTTGCTTTCCCCCGGCCGCGCTTCTTATGGCGCGGCTCACGATTCGATGTCCGGATTACATCCGATAGGCGATGGTGTCGTTCCAGAACCGATCCAGCCGCTGCAGCGCGCGGTTCATCTGCTTGAACTCTTCGCTGTTGATGCCGCCGACCTGTTCGATCGAGCCGACATGGCGCTCATAGAGACCGGCGACGACGTCGGCCACTTCGTTGCCCTTCGGCGTCAGCGAGACGCGGACCGAACGGCGATCGATGCGCGAGCGCTGGTGGTTGATGAAGCCGAGATCGACCAGCTTCTTCAGATTGTAGGAGACGTTCGAGCCGAGGTAGTAGCCGCGCGAGCGCAGCTCGCCGGCGGTCAGCTCGGAATTGCCGATGTTGAACAGCAGCAACGCCTGGATGGCATTGATGTCGGAACGGCCGTTGCGGTCGAACTCGTCCTTGATCACGTCAAGCAGACGGCGATGCAGACGCTCCACCAGCTGCAGCGATTCCATGTAAAGCGTACGGATAGCCTCGCGGCGATCGTCGGATACGTTGGCGGTCTTCGCCGCCGGACGCGAATTGATCATTGTCTTTGCCTCTCGTTTGTCGCCCTGGTGATTTTTTGTTTTTCACCTTGATCGCGACACTATCGAATACTCATAAAATTCGACTTAAACGCTAGGGCTAACAAGAGCTTACCGGTAATAGGTTTCGGAAGACGCTTAACGAACGGTCACCCGAGCAAGGATAATTAACCTAAAGATTTAGCCAATGGCGGCGGGGCGGCGCTTCAGGCGCGCGCGGGGCGCTTCTGCATCCAGATCACGACGCGAAAGACGACATAAAGCAGCGCCACTGCGAAGTGCGAAAACAGGATCAGCGGCCGGTGGCCGAACAGATCGGGAAAGCCGGCATACATGATGATCTCGGTGACAGCGCAGATGAACCAGATAACCGGGCCCCAGGAGGCCAGCATCCACAGACCGGCGGCCGCGAAGGGAAAGAACACGGCCAGCATCACCGCCGCCACCTGCCAGTGCACGGGCATCAGGTCGAAGCGCCAGAGCGGGCCGGGATAAAAGCCGATCAGCCGGATCCAGTACAGGATGCCGAACAAAAGGCAGTAGCCTGCTATGACGCGCTGGAACCAGGCGAAGATGATTTCGACGCCCGAGGGCTGCAGCACGATGCGCCGTGACGTGACCTCGCTCAAAGCTCGAGCTCCCGTTCGAGTGGCGCGAAATAGGCGTCGACCGAAGCCGCGTCGACTTCGGCGAGGCTTGCCGGCCGCCACTGAGGCGTTGAGCCCTTGTCGACGATGACGGCGCGGATGCCTTCATAGAAGTCGTGGCCGGTGAGCATGCGGTTGAGGATGCGGAATTCCATCTTCATGCAGGCCTCCATCGACAAGGTCAGCCCGGCGCTGATCTGGCGCCAGGCGACATTGAGGCTGGTCGGCGAACGCGAGCGGATCGTGGCCAGCGTTTTGGCGGCGAATTCGTCGGCGTCGGCCGCCCGCTCCAGGCTGGCGACGATATCGGCAAGCGAAGGTTGGGCGAAATGGCGGGCGATCGCTTCCAGCACCGGCTGGCCGGTCTCGCGCTTGGCCGGCACGAAAAAGCCGCGCAGCACCGATTCCGGGTCGCCGTTGGCGCAGAGTCGGTCGAGAAAGGCAGACTGGTCGGCCGCCTTGATGGTGTGGGTGGCCAGGCCCGACCACAGCGCATCGCCATAGCGGATGCGGTTGCCAGTCAGCGCCAGATACATGCCGAAGCTGCCGCCGAGGTCCGGCAGCAGATGGCTGCCGCCGACATCGGGGAAAAAGCCGATGCCGACTTCGGGCATTGCGAACTGGGCATTCTCGGTCAGCACGCGCTGCGAACCGTGGAACGAGATGCCGACGCCGCCGCCCATGACGATGCCGTCGATCAGCGCGACATAGGGCTTTTTGAAGCTGTTAATGCGGGCGTTGAGCCGGTATTCGTCGGCGAAGAAGTCGACTGGCGGCTTTCCGGCGCGGGCCTCATAGACGTGCATGATGTCGCCGCCGGCGGAGAACGCCCTGCCCTCGGCCTTGACGACGACGACATCGAAGCCGGCATCGTGCTCAAAAGCGTCCAGCGCCTTGTCCAGCGCCTTGATCATGCGATGCGTCAGCGCATTGAGCGCCTGCGGCCGCGTCAGCGTGACGACGCCTGCCTTGCCCAACCGTTCGAAGCGGATCTCGTCGCCGCCGCCAAAATCCATCGTCAGAGATTCCCTCCCCGCGCCTGCGGGACTGAAGTGCTAAAGGTGGCGCATGGGTGCGTCAACCGGCGGAGGTGGTTTCGATCTCCGCTGCGGAACGCGACGGTGCATTATCGTCGGGCAAAATGCGGGCAAAATTGCCCGCGAAACACCACCTCAGCACCAGCCTGTTTGTGACCCAGGGTGAAACGATGACGCTTGAAACCGAAGCGCGGGGCTATGGCTGGGAAATGCCGAAAAAGTTCGACCCGGACGATGTGCTCAGCCGGCCGCTGATGGCCAATCTGGCAACGGTTACCGCGGACGGCGCGCCGCGCAACGCGCCGATGTGGTTCATCTGGGAGGACGATGCGATCTGGCTGCTCGGCTCAACCGAGGCAAGTGCTGTCAAACACCTCGAACGCGACCCTCGCTGCGCGGTGGAGATCGTCCATTTCGACAATGAGGCCGGCATCCTGCTGCATCTCGGCCTGCGCGGCGCGGCCAGCGTCGAGCCGATGTCGCCCGACCGCTTCAAACGACTGCTGCATAAATATCTGGGTCCCGAGGCGACCTGGAACCGCTGGTTCATCGACACCGTGGCCGATATCGACCATCCGAACGGGCGCCTGATCCGACTCGCACCGGAGAGCATCTTCACCAACAATGTGTCGTTCTTCAAAACCGGGCCGGAGTTGGCATGGCCGCCGAAGGCATAGCGGCGAGATCGGCTGGCACAATCGTGTCGCATTGGTCAGCGGCAAGGGCTCGTGGTAAAAGCCGCCTCGAAATAGCGGCGGGGCTCGTGGTAAAAGCCGCGCGATCCGGAGTTATGGCGATGAACAAATTCACCCCCGCAAAGCCCGCCGGCGCGCGCAGCGTCGACGAGATCACCGGCAGCCGCCGCTTGCGGCGCATGCGCAAGGCCGACTGGTCGCGCCGCCTGGTGCAGGAAAACCGGTTGTCGGTCGACGACCTGATCTGGCCGATCTTCGTCATCGACGGCAAGAACACGCGCGAGCCGATCGCCGCCATGCCCGGCGTCTTCCGCTTGTCGCTCGACCTCGCCGTCAAGGAGGCCGAGCGCGCCGCCAAGCTCGGCATACCGGCGATCGCCACCTTCCCCAATGTCGAGCTTGCGCTGCGTGACCAGACGGGATCGCACATTCTCGACCCGGAAAACATCATCAACCGCGCCACCCGCGCCATCAAGGACGCGGTGCCGGAGATCGGCATCATCACCGATGCCGCGCTCGATCCGTTCACCAGCCACGGCCATGACGGCATTTTGCGCGACGGCATCATAGTCAATGACGAGACGGTGGAACAGGTGACCGCGGCGGCCGTCATCCAGGCGGCGGCCGGCGCCGACATCATTGCGCCGTCGGACATGATGGACGGCCGCATCGGGGCCATCCGCGACGCGCTCGATGCCAACGGGTTTTCCGACGTGGCGATCATGTCCTACGCGACGAAATTCGCTTCCGCCTTCTACGGCCCCTATCGCGAGGCAGTCGGCACCGCCGGCCTGCTCAAGGGCGACAAGAAGACCTACTACCTCGATCACGCCAATTCCGACGAAGCGGTGCGCGAGGCCGAGCAGGACATCGCCGAGGGCGCAGACATGCTGATGGTCAAGCCCGGCCTGCCCTATCTCGACATCATCCGCCGGCTGAAGGACGAGTTCCAGATGCCGACCTTCGCCTACCAGGTGTCGGGCGAATATTCGATGATCAAGGCGGCCGCGGCCAATGGCTGGATCGACGGCGAAAAGGCGATGCTGGAGAGCCTGCTTGCCTTCAAGCGCGCCGGCTGCGACGGCATTCTCACTTATTTCGCGCCTGAAGTGGCGCAGATGCTGAAGGGATAGCCGCGCCGCGGCCACCCTGCTCATCTTCCTAAAATTCCACGTCGAGTTCGATAATGTCCTCGGGCTCGGCAAGCGCGTCCCGCGTCCACTCCTGCATCAGCGACCAGTCGAGGATCACCTCGCAATAGCCCGCGTGTGGCGCTTCGAGCTCAACCGCATAGGTGCGGAAACGGGTGCAGACCGGCGCATACATCGCGTCGGCCACGGTCGGCGAGGAACCGAACATAAACGGCCCGCCATAGGCTGCCAGGCATTCGGACCAGATCGTCTTGATCCGCTCCACGTCCGGGCGCGCGCCGGAAAATATCTTGAAGCTCTTGTGCCGGGCTTTCAGGCTCATCGGCAGCGCCGAGCGCAAATTGTGAAAGCCTGAATGCATCTCGCCTGATACCGCACGGCAATGCGCGCGCGCCACGCGGTCGGAAGGTAGCAGACCGGCATCCGGCATGGTCTCGGCCAGATATTCGGCGATCGCCAGCGTGTCCCACACCGTCACCCCGTCATGGGTCAGCCGCGGCACCAGCACCGATGGCGACAGGAGCAGCAATTCCTGCCGTTGTTCGGGGTCATCGATGTCGATGCGCTTCTCCTCGAACTCCAGCCCGGCCATGCGGCAGAGCAGCCAGCCACGCAAGGACCAGGAAGAATAGTTCTTCGACGAGATGGTCAACGTCGCCTTGGTCATGCCGTCGGCCCTCCGAGCCCCTTTGCCGGCAACAATCCTCTCGCAATGCACAAAATTTTGCACTAGATTTTTTTGCACTGCCACATGGCGGCTTCGGAACGGGATGCATCTCGATGCTGTACCAGGCCTACCAGCTTCAGGACGACCTCATCGCCCCGTCGCGTTTTTTCGCCGATCTCTTGCGCTCCGCGATGAGCAGCATGGTTTCAGGCGACAGCGTAAAGCAGCGCCTTGCCGCCGGGCTGGAGATGATCGGCCGCTTCAAGCTCACCCATACGCGGCCGGATTTCGACATCAGATCCGTCAGAGTCGGCAATCGCGACGTGCCGGTCACCGTCGAGACAGCACTCGAGCTGCCGTTCGGGACGCTGCTGCGCTTCGCCAAGGACATGGATACGCGCCAGCCCAAGGTGATGGTGATCGCCCCTTTGTCGGGTCATTTCTCGACGCTGCTGCGCGGTACGGTGGAGACGCTGCTGGCAGACCACGAGGTCTACATTACCGACTGGGCCAATGCCCGTGACGTACCGCTCGTCGCCGGCCGCTTCGGCGTGGATGACCATGTCGACTACATCATCCGCTTTCTCGAAGCGATTGGCCCGGGCGCGCACTTGCTGGCGGTCTGCCAGCCCTGCGTCCAGGCGCTTGCCGCAGTCGCCGTGATGTCCGAGGACAAGCATCCTGCGACACCGCGCTCGATGACGCTGATGGCGGGGCCGATCGATCCGCGCGAGAGTCCGACCAAGGTCAACGAGTTCGCCGTCAGCAAGTCGCTGGCGTGGTTCCAGAGTTCCGTCATTTCGCGCGTGCCGTGGCGCCATGCCGGCGGCGGACGCCGCGTCTATCCGGGCTTTCTGCAGCTTGCCGCGTTCATGGCCATGAACATGGACCGCCATAACAAGGCCCACCAAAAACTGCATGACCATCTGGCGACTGGCGAGACTGCCGAGGCCGAGAAGATAAAAACCTTCTACGACGAGTATCTGGCGGTGCTCGACCTCACCGAAGAATTCTATCTCGAAACCATCGACCGCGTGTTCCAGAAGGCGGAGCTCGCCACCGGTACGTTCACGTTCCGCGGCAGCCCGGTCGATCCGGGCGCGATCCGCAACACGGCGCTGCTGACCGTCGAGGGCGGGCGCGACGACATCTGCGCCCTCGGTCAGACCTCGGCCGCGCATGAATTGTGCCGGTCGCTGCGTCCGCATCTGAAGCGCCATCATTTGCAGGCCAATGTCGGCCATTACGGTGTCTTCAACGGCAAGCGCTGGGAGCGCGAAATCTATCCGGCCGTGCGCAATCTCATCCTGTCGATGGAATAGGTTTTGCCCACAGGGAGGCTGAAGAGATAGCCGGAACCCGAACGTACCGGGTTCCGGCTTTTCCTCACGCCTTCGGCAGATAAGGGATCGTTCCGGCCAGGTCGGTATCGTCGATCAGCTGGAAGCGGCTGTCGCTGCCCTTCTGGCGCTCCGCCACAAACGGGGCGTATTGCGGATCGCTGGTGAAGGCTTCGGCTGCCTTTGCCGACGGAAACGCCATGATGGCGATCAGGCTGGTGTCGAGCGGCTTGCCCTCGAGTGTCTTCACGTTGCCGCTGCGGGCGAGATACTTGCCGCCATGCTTGTGCACGAGGTCGTGCACCGAAGCGGCATAGGCCGGCACCCATTTGTCGTCCTTCACCTTGATGTCTGCGATCACGTAAGCGGTCATTGTCTTACTCCTCATCGATCGGCGCCGGACTGCCCGGCGACGGGACCGCTGCCTCGCATGACGGCCCCGGACGCCTCCAGTCACCAAACTGTACCAGGGGGGCCAGTACAGCTTCTGTACTGGCTGATATCAGGTTTTCTGAATAAGGTTCGGCAACTTCTTTTGGAGATCGCCACATGACACAACCCGGATATAAGCAGTTCTGCCCGCTCTCCATGGCGGCGGAGCTGTTGTGCACACGCTGGACCATGGTACTGCTGCGCGAACTGGTGGCGGGCTCAACCCGCTTCAACGATTTGCGCCGCGGCGTGCCGAAAATGTCGCCAACCCTTCTGTCGCAACGGCTTAGGGATCTCGAAGCGGGCGGCATTGTCGAGCGCACCGAGATCGAATCCGAAAAGGGCGTGTTCGAATACCGGCTGACCGAGGCCGGCCGGGATTTGCGCCCGGTGGTCGAGGCGATGGGTTTTTGGGGTCAGAAATGGGTGGAGGCAAGGCTCTCGCTTAAGAACCTCGATCCGTCGCTGCTGATGTGGGACATGCGGCGCAATCTGAACCCCAGCCCCCTGCCCGACGGGCGCACCGTGATACAATTCCTGTACCATGACCTGCCGGCGTCAAAACGCTCGTGGTGGCTGATCGTCGAGAAACAGGGTGATGTCGATCTGTGCTGGTACGATCCGGGCTTTGACGTCGATCTCTATGTCTCGACGGACCTCTGCACCATGACGTCGATCTGGATGGGGCTGACCACGGTTCACAAGGAACGCGACAAGATCAGCCTGACCGGCGATCTCGACGTCGCCGGCAAGATGCAGGCCTGGCTTGGCCTCAGCCCGTTTGCGGTGATGCCGAAGCGCGCCGCGGCTTGAGGCCAGTTGCCGTCATAGGCGCCGCAAATTTGCTGACCTATCCCGCCAGTGCTCTATACTCGTAGGTGCTGGGGCGGCGCCGCGTCGGGACCTTGTCTGTCAGGTCAACCACGCGGATCCATTTGCATGCGTCGCCTCGCAAGGTGACCTTCCGGCCGATCACCTTTTCGGCTGCTCCAAACGGTGTACTGGCCTGGGTCTCCTGACTCTCCTGGACGACCTCTCCGTCCATCCTCTCGACGCGATATGCCTTCATCTCGTGCGCTCCCGACTCAGGGCCTCCCGAAGGTAACGCGGCGGCTTTTTCCGTCAAGTATTAGAATATACTAACTCTTTGTGATTTTAGAAAAACCACTTGCAATTCGCAATCGGTTTGCTACAAGACAACCACTTGCAAATTACAACCGGTTACCTCGGAGGCTTTCATGTCCAAGCTGCGTGTCAATGCATTCACCCTGTCGCTCGACGGTTTCGGCGCCGGTCCTGACCAGACCCTGCAAAACCCGCTGGGCGTTGGTGGCGAAGATCTGCATAAATGGATGATCGGCACCCGCACCTTTCGCAAGATGGTGATGGGCAAGGAAGGCGGCACCACCGACACCGACGATGACTTCGCCGTCCGCAGTTTCGACAATGTCGGCGCATGGATCCTCGGCCGCAACATGTTCGGGCCAATCCGCGGCGAGTGGCCGGACGACAGCTGGAAGGGCTGGTGGGGCACCAATCCGCCCTACCATGTGCCGGTCTTCGTGCTGACGCACTACAAGCGCGATCCGATCGAAATGGAAGGCGGCACCACTTTCCACTTCGTCACCGGCGGCATCCATGAGGCACTCGACCAGGCGAAAGCCGCGGCCGGTGGCAAGGATGTCCGCGTCGGCGGCGGCGTCTCCACCATCCGGCAGTATCTCAAGGAGAAGCTCATCGACGAGTTGCATCTGGCGGTGTCGCCGGTGCTGCTGGGCAAGGGTGAGAATCTGTTTGCCGGCCTGGATATGCTCAAGCTCGGCTATCAGTGCACCGACCAGGTGGCGACGGCGATTGCGACGCATGTGACGATCAAGCGGGGTAGGTAGCGAACCCCTCGGCGCAGGCTCCTTTCTCCCCGTTCTACGGGGAGAAATGCCCGGCAGGGCAATGAGGGGCGGCGCAAACGGTCGAAGGATTTCACCACCGAACCCAACCGCCGATGGCGTTATGGCGTTGAAATAAATCATCCCGTATGAGCCACTTGAGCGGCCAACTATCGAGGTTAGCTCCGCCCCTCATCCGCCTGCCGGCACCTTCTCCCCGTATAGTGACGGGGAGAAGGGAGCTAATACTTCTCCGGCACGTAAAGCTCCCGCGGCAACACCTGCCGTTCGTACTCCGGATTGAACACCCGCTCGGGCAGCGTGATCTCTTCGTGCGGCACTTCCTCATAGGGCATCTGCTTGAGCAGATGGTCGATGCAGTTCAGCCGCGCCCGCTTCTTGTCGTTGCCTTCGACGATGTACCACGGCGCCTCGGGAATGTTGGTGCGGGCAAACGTCTCTTCCTTGGCCTTGGTGTACTGCTCCCAGCGCACGCGCGACTGCAGATCCATCGGCGACAGTTTCCACTGTTTCATCGGATCGTGGATGCGCATCAGGAAGCGCATCTGCTGTTCCTCGTCGGTGATCGAGAACCAGTATTTGACCAGCGTGACGCCGGAGCGAACCAGCATGCGCTCGAACTCCGGCACGTCGTGGAAGAATTGCTCGACCTGATCCTGGTCGGCAAAGCCCATCACGCGCTCGACGCCGGAGCGGTTGTACCAGGAGCGGTCGAACAGCACGATCTCGCCGCCGGCGGGCAGATGCGGCACATAACGCTGGAAATACCATTGCGATTTCTCACGCTCGGTCGGCGCCGGCAGCGCCACGACACGAGCGATGCGCGGGTTGAGGCGCTGGGTGATGCGCTTGATGACGCCGCCCTTGCCGGCGGAATCGCGGCCCTCGAAAATCACCACCAGCTTTTTCTTGTGGTAGGCGACCCAGGACTGCAGCTTGATCAGTTCCGACTGCAAGCTGATCAGATCGCGAAAATACTGCATGCGATCGATCGATGGCGGATGGGCGTTCTTGTAGATCTTGGCAATCTCCAGCGACAGCGCCGGCTCCGACATTTCCAGCTCATAGTCTTCGTCGAGCGTGTCGGCGAGTTCGGCCTCAAGCCAATCCCTGGCCGGAGAATTCTGCTTTAACTCAGTCATTTCTACTGCTCCGCTTACCGGCTGACATGAAACCCTGAGCCGACTTGATATAGGCCGGCAATGACGGTTTTATTGCAAGCCGCCGGCCAGCCGATCACAGCCCAAATCGGCGGGGCATGGTCGATCCATTGCCGTGGCATGGCGACAAACCGCTTAAATTGTCCTACAAATGGCTGACCCATTCGGGCGGCCCGCGCCCTTCTCGACCAAAACCGCCCCACCCCACCAAAATTGCGAGGATCTGACATGGAATACCGCACGCTTGGCCGTTCAGGCTTGAAAGTTTCGACGCTGACGCTGGGCACCATGACCTTCGGCGGCAGCGGACCTTTCGCCGCCGTCGGCAATTCCGATCTCGCTGAGGCATCACGCATCATCGACACCTGCATCGATGCCGGCATCAATCTCATCGACACCGCCAATGTCTATTCGAACGGCCTGTCGGAAGAGATCATCGGCGAGGCGCTCGGCGGCAAGCGCAAGAACGATGTGCTGATCGCCTCCAAGGCGCGCATGCGGATCGGCAAAGGTCCCAATGACGAAGGCCTGTCGCGCCATCATCTGATCCGCGAATGCGAGAAGAGCCTGAAGCGCCTCAGGACCGATGTCATCGATATCTATTTCCTGCACGAATGGGACGGCACGACGCCGCTCGAGGAGACCATGGCGGCGCTCGACACGCTGGTTGCACAGGGCAAGATCCGCTATGTCGGCTGCTCCAACTATTCCGGCTGGCAGGTGATGAAGGCGCTCGGCATCAGCGACAGCCAGCACCAGCCGCGCTTCATCACTCAGCAGATCCATTACACGCTGGAAGCGCGCGAGGCTGAATACGAACTCTTGCCGATCTCGGTCGACCAGGGCCTTGGCGTGCTGGTGTGGAGCCCGCTTGCCGGCGGCCTCTTGTCGGGCAAATACCGCCGCGACAGCCCGACCGCGCGCCAGCTCGCCGGCTGGTCGGAACCGCCGATCCGCGATGAAGACCGGCTGTGGCGGATCGTCGATGTGCTTGTTGACATCGGTGCGGTCCGTGGCGTCTCGGCGGCGCAGGTGGCGCTTGCCTGGCTGCTCGGCCGGCCGGCCGTCAGTTCGCTGGTGATCGGCGCGCGCAACGAGACCCAGCTTAAGGACAATCTTGCCGCGGCGGCACTCGCCCTCACCGCTGAGGAACGCGACCGTCTCGATGCCGTCAGCCGGCCGCCGGTGCTCTACCCCTACTGGCACCAGCAGTTCACGGCGAAGGACCGGTTCGGCCCGGCCGATCTGGTTCTCGACCGCAGTGTCATCTGACCAGCGATGTCACGCAGTCGCCTCGCTGAATGGTTGCGTCCATAGTGCCTATGGGCGATGCTTCGCCGATGTCGCCAATGCATGCAGTCCGATGCGCTAGAGCAACCGCATACTTTTGCGCCGTCGTCATTCTTTCGTCGACCACAGCGGCAGTGTGTGGAGACTTTGATGGTCAAAAGGTGGCTTCGGTCTACAGCGATGTCAGACCAGCTTGCCGCCAGGCAGAGCTTGACGGCCAACCGATTTCCAAGGCGGAGAGTGATCGCTTTTGCATCATCCTTGACGCCCTCGGATTTCAGTTGAAGGCCAACGGTTATTGCTGGGACGCTTCAGAAGTAGAGTGGAGGCTCTGCGCAAAGAAGTAGGGTACCGGGACCGCGGACGATTAGCCCTGAATATAGCGCCAGACTTCGGGATCAGGCTCGATCTGGCCGCTGAGCACGAAATATTTGTAGAGCACGAGCAGGCTGATCGCCTGCTCGGCCTGCTCGTTGGTGAATTTGCGGCAATAGGCGTTGGCCGCCGCGACGATGCGCTGGGCTTCGGCCGGATGCTTCTCGAGGTGGTGCACCCGCTCGGCCAGATCGCTGAAATCGGCTGCCAGCGGCACATAATGGACATCTGGCTCGAGCTGCCCCTCGGCGAACCAGGTCTCGTAAGTCGGAGGCGGCATGAGGCACAATGAATTCGAGCTCATGATCCATTTCAGATTGGTCGCGACATCGTTGCCTTCGAGGGAAATGATGTAGCGGTAGCGCCGCTGCTGATCGATGGTGAGATAGGGTTTTCGATATTCCGCCGGCGCCGTTGCCCTTGGCGTGCCGACATCGCAGATCGGCAGGTCGCGGGCCGCCTCCAGCAGCAAGGTGCGGATCGGATTGTTGAGCTCGCCGCGCCAGACGACGAGCGGATGCTTGTCGGCGAAGGCAACATCGTCGGCCGGCATGTGGAAATGACGGAACTTGTTCAGCTTGAACAGGACGCCGTTGCCGTTGTCGCCGATGATCGGCCGGTCCTTGACGATCGACGGCATCTTCGGCACCTCGATGACATCGCCGAATTCCAGGTCGATGCGCAGACCCGGATCGAAATAGCGGGTGAACTCCTTCAGATCGTAATAGTACATGCTGCGGTCCGTCGGCAGCCGACTGACCGGCACGGCCTCGGGGCTTGGTGTAAAGGGCTCCCGCAGCGTGTTGTAGTAATTGAGCCGCTCACGGACCGATGCGTCGGAAAGCCTGGCCTGAGCGAGCAGACGGCCGAGCTGGCGCCGGAAAAGGACCGGCGGCGCGATGTCGCGCATGGCGTTGCGCGCATAATAGACGAGCTTCTGTGCGTTTCTTTGAAGCGTGGCCATCGGTCGTTTTGATTCGAAATCGGTCGGCGGCGGCTCCAGTAACTGTCCCGCAGCCTTTTCTAAACCATTGTGTTAGCCATCACGCAAGTCCAGAACCGCTGGCATCTGCCCTCCCCGCGCTGTTGTGTTTGCCCGCCAATGCTTCTAGGCAGGATCAGGCACAGCGAAAGGAAACGATATGGCGCGACCACCGAACTACGGTCAGGAACGCAAGGAGCGCGACCGGCAGAAGGCCGCCAAGAAGGCGGAGAAGCTGGCCGCCAAGGTCGCGGCCAAGGAGCGCTCCGAGCCTGAAAACGAGGCCGGTTCCGAAACCGAGACCGAGACGGCAAAATAGGCAAGACAGGATTGCACGATGTCCGGCCCGCTTCACGGACCGGACTCCGGCGATGCTGTTGTGAATCAGGCCGTCGCTTTATCGCTGACGAAGACGTTGACTTCGCGTGCCGCGGCAATGAAGGCACGCCTTGCAATCATCGCCGGCTTGTCGCCGGCCAGCGCATCATGACAGGCCTGCAGCGCTTCGCGATGCTTGGGGCTGCGCTTGCCGGGCCAGTTGTTGAGCAGGTAATCGGAGGCCTCGCGGGCCGTGCGCAGGAGCTGGTTTTCTCCCCCCGCGGCTGCCTTGACGGTCACGGGTGTTTCAAATCGGTTGTTTTCCATGGCCGCTCCTTACGCCATCGGCGCTCATGAAGCGAGGCCGAAAGCGGATGGCGCCTGACATCTGTCACCTTCGTGACCGATATCAAGCGGCGACGACGGCAAATCCCCTGGCGCGCAGACCGCGCCGGTCATTATGCAGCGACGTCACCAGGCGGTCGCGGCTGCCGACAATATGAGCGGAAAGCCGCGCTGCCGCCGCGTCGGCGTCGCCTGCCCGCACCGCCGCCAGGATGGCGTGATGTTCGCTCCAGGCGCGGCCGAGTGCTGCCTCGTCACGCACCTCCAGCCAGCGCGCCCGCGACAGCCGCGTCATGGCATCGCGCACCGCCCTGAACAGGAACTCGTTGCCGGAGAGCCGCGCCAGTTCGATGTGGAAATCCATGCCGACGCGATGCCATTCCTCGCGCGGGGTAGCGGCATCGCAGGAGTCCAGCATCGCCTCGATGATTTCTATGGCGCTTCTGTCGGCCAGCGCCGAAGTCAGCCTGACGGCCGCAACCTCGACCGCCTCGCGATAGACCGCGATCTGTTCCAGTTCGGCAAGGTTGATCGGCGATACCGTCCAGCCGCGCCCGTCGCGGCAGATCAGGCCTTCCGTCTCAAGCCGCAGCAGCGCTGCCCTGACCGGCGTGCGAGAGGCCCCGAAGCGGCTCTCGATCCAGCGTTCCGTCAGCCGTTCACCAGGCCCGACCTCAAGGCCTAGGATCATCTCGCGAAGCGCTTTTTCGACGGTCTGCATCTGCGACATCTTTGGTTCCGTTGCTGGCGATCGGCCTCGCATTGAGGTCTGGCCGATCACGTTTGAGAGCGCCGCATTGACAGCGGCAAAGCTTGCGTTCAAGACGGATACCAACTTGGTATCCCAAAATGGTATCCGCAGCAAGCGGACAGGACATGAAATGCCGCAGGACAGTGCAGCGCAAGCGACCGACACGCCCTCCGCCTACAATGTGCATTGGCGGCGCAATCTGTTCGTGTGTTTTGCCGGATCCTTCAGCACGCTTGTGGCGATGACGCTGCTCTTGCCGTTCCTGCCGCTCTATGTCGAGCAGCTGGGCGCCGTGGGCCACGCGGCGATCGTGCAATGGTCGGGCATCGCTTTCGGCGCAACCTTCTTTGCCGCGGCCCTCGTCGCGCCGCTGTGGGGGCGGCTGGGCGACCGCTACGGCCGCAAGGTAATGCTGGTGCGCGCCAGTTTCGGCATGGCGATCTGCATGTCGCTGACGGGCATGGTGCAGACCGTCTGGCAGTTGGTGCTGCTGCGCCTGCTGATCGGCTTTGCCGGCGGCTATTCCTCGGGCTCGACCATTTTGGTCGCCATGCAGACGCCGAAGGAACGCTCCGGTTGGGCGCTCGGCGTGCTGTCGGCCGGCATCACCGCAGGCTCCCTGGTCGGCCCGCTGCTCGGCGGCGCGCTGCCGCCGCTGATCGGCATCCGCGCTACCTTCCTCATAGCCGGCGGCGTCATTTTCCTGGCGGCGCTGGCGACGACATTCCTGATCAAGGAGATGCCTCGCCCGACAGCGCTAGCCAAACCCAAGGAGAAGCCGAAGGGCGGCTGGGCGCAGATCCCTGACAAGCGGCCTGTCGCCGCCATGCTGGCAACCGGCATGCTGTTCACCTTCGCCAACATGTCGATCGAGCCGATCATCACCGTCTATGTCCAGCAACTGGTCGCGGACGCCAGTCGAGTGACACTGACCTCCGGCGTCGTCATGTCGGCGGCCGCACTCGGCGCCATCCTGTCGGCGTCACGACTGGGCAAGCTCGCCGACCGCATCGGCCACTGGAACGTCATCGTCGCTTCGCTTGCCGTTTCGGCAATGCTGCTGATACCGCAAGCCTTCGTCACCGAAAGCTGGCAACTGGTCGGCCTGCGGTTCCTGATGGGTCTTGTGTTGGGCGGGCTCTTGCCCTGCATCACCAGCGTCATCCGCCACAATGTTCCCGATGGCGTCGGCGGCAATGTGCTGGGCCTGGCGATCTCGGCGCAATATGTCGGCCAGGTCGCGGGGCCGGTGATGGGCGGCTTCGTCGGCGGTCATTTCGGCATGCGCGCGGTGTTTCTCGGCACATCCGTGTTGATGGCCGGCGGCGCTGTCTACAACTGGCTGGTCCAGTCACGCCGCACGCGTGACATGCTGGCGGTATCAGGCAAATCCTGACAGGTTGCGCCGCCTATCGCCAATCACAGGAGCCTGAGACATGAGCATCGCCGACCATCCGGCAACAGGCAGCGCCCGCATCCTCGTCTTCGCCGGCGGCCTGTGCGGCGCGGCGGGCGTGGCACTGTCGGCTGCGGCCGCGCATCTGGGCGGCGCTTTCGTCGGCACCGCCGCATCATTCCTGATCATGCACGCGCCGGTGTTTCTGGCCGTCGGCCTTGCCGGTGCAAACCGGATCCTGCGGATCGGCAGCCTGGTGCTACTCGTCGGGCTGGTGCTGTTCTGCGGCGATCTGCTGGCCCGGGATTTCGTGGGATCGCGGCTTTTCCCGATGTCGGCGCCGATCGGGGGCAGCTTGCTGATCGCCGGCTGGATGGCGATCGCGGCCTCGGCGCTGGTGCGCCAGCGTTCTTGAATCGGCGGGGCAAGAGACCCTGCCCCGGCCGATATTTTTCACACGAGGCTCAACCCTGTCGGCGTTCCGGTAGCAGGTCGCGCTTGCGCTTGGCAGGCTTGGTCTGCCGCTGCCGTTCCGGGTGTTCGGTAGCTGGCGAGATGCCCCAATAGTTGCGATAGATGTCTTCGAACAGATGCTTCACGGGATGCATGGTTCGGTCTCCTCTTAGAATTTGAATCGATCCAATCAGCCGGCACGAAAATGCCTTGCCGATCAGCTGCGCTTGCGTTCCACGAGGAAGTACAGGTCGCGCTTCCACGGGCCAGTCCGGCCACGGCGCTTGCGGGTGGCGGCATCCGAGGCGATGCCCCAGTTGCCGTAGATGTCTTCGAACAGATAATTCATGGGATGCATCGCACCCTCCTCTTGAACCGATCCAATCGTATGGCACTGAATTGCCTTGGATCGATTCAAACATAGACCCTCCCCGCCCTCTGATCAAGGGAAAATTTGAACCGATCCAACGAAAGTGTTAGATAGAGCCGGTTGAGGAGACGAAGATGACGGCATTGACTTCCGGGAAGACGAGACCAGTGCGGCTGGCCGACATTGCCAAGGCAGCCGGCGTCTCGCACGGCACGGCGTCCAATGTCTTCGCCCGACCCGAGATCGTGCGTGAGGAGGTGCGCGAGCGCGTCAAGGCGGCAGCTGAGGCAATGGGCTATGCCGGCCCCGACCCCAAGGGCCGGCTGCTGCGCGCCGGCAAGGTCAACGCTATCGGCGTCGCCACGGCCGAACCCTTGTCGTATTTCTTCGACGATCCGTTCGCCCGCGTCATGATGGCCAGCATCTCACAGGCCTGCGATGCCACCGGTGCGGGGATTTCACTGGTCTCCGCCGCCAACAACGAACAGCTCGCCTGGAACATCCAGAGCGCCCTTGTCGACGGCTTCATTGTGTTTTGCATCGAGGGCGGTTCACGGGCGGTCGAACTGGCGCGTGAGCGCAAACTGCCTTTCGTGGCGCTCGACCTCGATTCGGAGGATGAGACAGTTGCGGCGATCGGCATCGACAACATCGCCGGCGCCAGCCTGGCCGCGCGCCATCTGGCCGAGCTCGGCCATCGCCGCTTTGCCATACTCGCCCTGGAATCTGCCGACGCCGGCTTTGGTCCGGTCACGCAGGAGCAGGTCGAGACGTCGGCACTCTATTCCGGCACGCGCGACCGTTTGCGTGGCTATTTCACCGAACTCTCCCGCTTCGGCATCGACGTCTCGCAGGTGCCGATCTACGAAACCCTCAACAACGAAGAGACCGTGCGGGCCGGCCTCGAGCATATTTTCGCGCTGCCGGAAAAGCCGACGGCGATCCTGGCTATGTCGGACAGAATGGCGCTGCATGCGCTCGACTGGCTGCGCCAACATGACATCGCTGTACCGGGCGACGTGTCCGTCGTCGGCTTCGACGGTGTGCCGGAAGGTGCTGTTTCCAAGCCGCCGCTGACCACCGTCGCCCAGCCGATTGCAGAGATGGGCCGGCTCGCCGTCAAGGCGATCCTGGAGAACGATGGCTCGCTCAGCCGGCAAGTGCTGCCGGTCGATCTGGTGATCAGAGCCTCATCGGGCCCCTCTCGTGCCTAGCCTTCATCGGCTCAGCCTTGCCACCACGGGCGCCATGCCGAAAGGCTGGCGAGCGGCCGGGGCTTCGGTGCGTACCGGTTTCTTGCCCGACCAGCCGATTCCCCACAACCATTCGAGATAGAAGGCGAGCGCGAACTGCATGGCGATGCCGGCGGATATCAGCAGGGCGTCATAGGCAAAGCCGCCCGGATTGATCAGCCTCATTACCTGCGCCACCATGGCGATCACCGTGCCGGCAAGGAACACCGGCAGCGAGCGCTTGCCGAGCAGAGCGAGCGGATGGTCGCGGCTGAGGCGGAACAGGTTCGAGACTTCCGGCAAGGCGACGATCAGATAGCTCACCGCCAGAATGTGCAGCAACCGCGGCAGCGACAGGAAGGTCTTGTCGAAGCCGCCGATCACCACAGGCAGATCGAACCAGGTGATCTGGCCCCAGAGCGGGCTGTGCACCCAGACCAGCGCTGCCGCGACATAGGTCGCCGCTGCGCCCACCAGCCAGCGATTGATGGGAATCGTACCGCCGCGCCGGACATGCAGCATGCCGGCCAGGCCAATGTTGAACAGGAACTGCCAGGACAGCGGGTTGAGGAACCAGAAGCCGGGTTCGGGATAGTTCGGTGGCGCGATCTGCCAGATGCCGGCGACGAGCCACAAGGCACCGGAAAAGACCAGTGTCGGCAGCGGCCTGTAGCTGATGAAGAGCAGGAAGAGCGGCGCCATCAACAGCAGCGCCGCATAGACTGGCAGGATGTTGTTGTAGCCGAGCTGGTGGCCGAGCGTGACGATGCCGACCATCACCTCGGGCGTGTTCTTCATCAACGGTTCGATGTTGATCAGTTTCAGCAGCTCAGGCCGGTGGGCGAACACCGCCGCCGCGCAGAACATCGCCATCACCACGATGGTGGTGACGATGTGGGCGGTGTAGAGGACGCCGGCGCGGCGCCACATCTTCAACGTCGCCAATAGCCGACCACCGGTCTGGAACTTGCTCCCGTAGGCGAGCGCCACGGACATGCCGGAGATCAGCACAAAGGCCTCCGCCGCGTCCGAGAATCCGAAATTCTTGTAGGTCAGCGTTTCGAAGACGGTGCCCGGCACATGGTCGATATAGATGGTCAACAGAGCGAGCGCGCGGAACACGTCAATGCGGGTGTCGCGTTCGGCGCGATCCGGCGGGAGTTGCGTAGTCATCGACAAAAGGCCTCAAAGCGAGAGCAAGGGTGCTCGTGTTGTTCATGCCGGGATGCGACCATCGGCGCACACCGCTTCGATTCCTCCCGCGGGAAGCATATCGGCGCAGAAACGGTCTGAAATGAGCCTGGTTCAATCACATTTCGCGGAGCGTGAAAATATTCCGTTTTGAAGCCGGCAAACGAACAAAACAATCACGAAATCAAAGAGATATGAGCGTGCCTGAATATACCGAAAAGCATGACGTTCTGCACCAGGATCTGGCCTTCCCTTACCGCCTCCTCAAGCCGGCAAATGCAAACGGCGAATGCCTGTTTTTGCTGCATGGATCGGGTGTCGACGAAACGACAATGCTGCCGATTGCGAGCCAGATCGCACCCGACGCCACGCTGGTCGCGGTGCGCGGCCGCATCCCGCAGGATGACGGTTTCCGCTGGTTCGAGCGGATCACCCCGACCCGGTTCGAGCAAGCAAGCATCCGTGCCGAGACATCAGCCTTTGCCGCATTCGCAAGCGAGGCCGCAAAGCGCCATCGGCTCGATCTCACACGGGCTACATTCCTCGGCTATTCGAACGGGGCAAATCTGGTCTCCAGCCTGATGCTGCTGAACGCAGGCCTCGTCCGAAAAGCGGCGCTGCTGAGAGCGATGCCGGTGCTTGACGATGCGCCGTCAGCCGACCTCAGCGGAACGCGCGTGCTGATCATCGCCGGCGCCGCCGACGAAACCTACGGACCGTTTGTGCCGGCGCTGGTGACGCTGCTCCACAAACACGGCGCCGAGGTCGATGCCCGCATCGTGGCGTCCGGCCATGAAATCGGCGACCCTGATGTCGCCATCGTCCGGCAGTGGATGGCGGCGCCGGCTGCTGCATAGCAAATCATCACTTGCCGCATCGAGCCGGCAATCGTGGCCATCTGTCCGAAAGTGGGCCAGGATACGTCTACATTTGGGGGTGGTCTATTACTTTGACGGCTTCGACGAGCGCCGTTTCACTCGATTCTGCCATAGATACGCTATCGATAGCCGCAATCTAGAATTTGACGAAGAGAATGCGGGAAATCCCCCTCCGACCGAAACCCGGCATATCCTCTTCGCCGAAAAGGCCAGATACCGTGAGATAGGCAACGACGCCGACTAGGACAGCGACCAGCGCCGCCCGCGCGATCACCGAGCCGCTCCTAGCTTCGGTAGTAGGTCAGTTTGAAATTTTAACCAGACGCGGACATTCAGCCAAGTCGCGCAATGTGCTATGATTCGACACATGGGGAAGAAGGCGAAGCGGAAGGCCAAGCAGGCGATTGCAGAACCAATAGACGGCAGGCTTGAAGCGGAAGCCGCCTACTATGCCCGCAAGGTCGGCATCACCAGAGACGAGGCTCTCACGATCATCCGGGAAGCTCACGGGCCGAAACTTTCCATAGTCCGCAAGGACAAGGCCAGATAGCCCCCGACCACCTTACAAAGACCGCAAAAACGCGGGTGACACTCCATCGCGGTGGACGAGCTTCTTTCGGCCTATCTAGCGGAATGTGCTGTGATTCGTGTCGTGGGCAAGAAGGCCAAGCAGAAAGCTGAACCGCAGGCAGACCGCGAAATGGCGATCGAAGCCGCCTACTTTGCCCGCAAGTTCGGCCTCACCAAAGAGGAAGCGCTCAAAACCCTCCATGCAAACCACGCTTCAGGCTTAGGCTTTGCGTCAGATCTGTATGGACGCTTCATCGCCCATAATCAGATTTTGGCGCCCGCTCCGCGTCAGCCGCCAAGGCGCGTGACAAAATAGGTGAGTGCCGAAATTGCCGCCGTGGCCGGCAAGGTGACAATCCACGCGATGACGATGTTGCCGGCAATGCCCCAGCGCACGGCCGAGACGCGGCGGGCAGCGCCGACGCCGATGATGGCTCCGGTGATCGTGTGGGTGGTAGACACGGGAACGCCGAGCCAAGTGGCCGCGAACAGAGTGATGGCGCCACCGGTTTCGGCGCAGAAGCCCTGCATCGGGTTCAGTCGGGTGATTTTCGAGCCCATTGTGTGAACGATGCGCCAGCCGCCGAGCAACGTGCCCAGAGCCAGCGCCGACTGACAGGTGAGGACGACCCATAGCGGCACGTAGAAATTGGCGCCGAGCATGCCTTGCGAATAGAGCAGTACGGCGATGATGCCCATGGTTTTCTGGGCGTCGTTGCCACCGTGCCCAAGCGAATAGAGCGAGGCGGAAAAGAACTGCATGACGCGGAAGGTGCTATCGACGGCGAACGGCGTCTGCCGCACGAACAGCCAGGAAACGATGAGAACCAGGATAAGCGCCAGCACAAAACCGGTCGCCGGCGACAGGACGATCGCGGCGATCGTCTTGCCGAGTCCGGTCCAGACGATGGCGCCAACGCCGGCCTTGGCAATACCCGCGCCGACCAACCCGCCGATCAGCGCATGCGAGCTGCTCGATGGGATACCGGCAATCCAGGTGACAATGTTCCAGACGATAGCGCCGACAAGCGCCGAAAAGATCACCGCCGGCGTGACAATGGTGACGTCGACGATGCCTTTTCCCACGGTCTCGGCGACATGGAGGCCAAAGAACATGAAAGCAATGAAATTGAAGAAGGCCGCCCATAGCACCGCATACTGAGGCCTCAGCACGCGGGTGGAGACGATGGTGGCAATGGAGTTGGCGGCGTCATGCAGGCCATTGAGAAAATCGAAAAACAGCGCGACGGCGACAAGGCCGGCCAGCACGGGAAAGGCGATGGTGGCTTCCATTGCCTAAACGTTCTCGATGACGATGCCGCTGATCTCGTTGGCGACGTCCTCGAAGCGGTCGACCACTTTCTCCAGCTGGCCATAGATCTCGCTGCCGATCAGGTAGGCCATCGGATCGCTGCGGCCATGTCGCTTGAACAGGTCCTTCAACCCTTGCTCATGCAGATCGTCGGCGCGGCTTTCGACGCGCATGACTTCTTCTGCGATGGCGTTGAGGCGCACCGTGTGGGTGCCGACTTTGCTGAGCAGCGGGATCGCCTCGGCAACCAGCCTGGAAGCGGCAACGATGACGCCACCCATTTCCTGCATCAGCGGGTCGAATTCCTTCTTTTCGAACAGCTTCACCGTCTTGACGGTCTTGTGCATCATGTCGATGGCATCATCCATCGACTGAATAAGATCCTTGATGTCGCCGCGATCGAAGGGCGTGATGAAGGAGCGCCGCACCGCCAGCAGGACTTCGGCCGTGATATGATCGGCCTCGTCCTCGAGATCGATGATTTTCTGGCACCAGCGCTCGATATCCTTGCCCTGGAGAAGCTGCTGCAGCGCCTCGGCGCCACCGACTACGGTACGGGAATGCCGTTCAAACAGATCGAAGAAGCGATCTTCGCGCGGCAGCAGCTTGCGGAACCAGCCCAGCATGTCGATCTCCCGTCGCGCCCGTCCACGACCCACCAACTCACATAGCGCCCCAGCGAGCCACTGAAAACAGTAAGCCGTCTGAAAGATGTGGATGCGGGCGAATCGCAGATGCGGCTAGACGGCTCGACGCGCTGACCAGCCCGAAGCTGCAGGAACTCGCCTGGTCGAAGCATGGCTTCCGCGGACCGCTGGGCACCGTCGCCGCCGGCACCGACGCGATTGCCGGCGTGCGCCCGGCGGAAATCGAGGCGGTGCTGCCGATGCCTTCGGCCGACGTCATGCTGGCGCTGCTCGCCCAGATGGAAGGCTGAGCTGAGGCGCCCTACCCCTGCCCCATTCGGTTCCAGGCATCGAGCCCGGCGATCTTGTAGGCTTCGGCCAGCGTCGGGTAGTTGAAGGTGTTGTTGACGAAGAAGTCGACCGTGCCGCCGAGATTGATCACCGCCTGGCCGATATGGATCAGTTCGGTGGCGCCCTCGCCGACGATGTGGGCGCCAAGCAGGCGGCGCGTCTCGACCGAGAACAGCAGCTTCAGGAAGCCGGTGTTGACCCCCATAATGTGGCCGCGCGAGGCTTCGCGAAACCGCGCCACGCCGACCTCATAGGCAGCGCCGCTCTCGCGCACCTGTTCCTCCGACTGGCCGACGGTGGAGATTTCCGGCACAGCGTAGATGCCATAGGGGAACGTTTCCGGCGGCGGCGGCAGCTGCACGCCAAAAGCATGGCACGCGGCCACCCTGCCCTGCTCCATCGAAGTCGAGGCAAGGCTCGGAAAGCCGATGACGTCGCCGGTGGCATAGATGTTGGGCACGGCGGTCTGGAACGTCTGCGGATCAACCTTGATGCGGCCCCTGGAGTCGGCATCGATGCCGACCACGTCGAGGCCAAGGCTGCCGAGATTGCCGCTGCGGCCGGCGGCATAGAGCACGACCTCGGAACGGATGGTGCGGCCATCGGCAAGCGTCACTTCGGCATAGTCCGGCTTGGAGACGATTTCCTTGACCGTACTGCCGAGGCGGATGGTCATGCCGCGGTCGCGCATCTGGTGGATGAAGTCGTCGACGATCTCGCGGTCGACGAAATCGAGAATGGTGTTGCGCGGCTCGACCAGCGTCACCGGCACGTCGAGGGCCGAAAAGATGGTGGCATATTCGACGCCGATGACGCCGGCGCCGATGACCGTCAGCGTGCGCGGCAGGCGGTCGAGTTCCAGCATCTCGTCGCTGTCGAAGACGCGGACCTTGTCGAAGGGCACGTCGCGCGGCCGATGCGGCCTGGTGCCGACGGCGATCAGCGCATTGGCGAAGCCGACCTCCGAATAGTCGCCATTGTCGGCGGTCAGGCTGATCTTGTTGGAACCGAGAAATTTCGCCGTGGCGCGTGCGCTCTTGACCGCATTGCGCATGAACTGGTGCTGCAGCACCTCGACCTCGTGGTCGAGCGTCTTGTGCAGGCGATCGACCAGATCGCCGATCGAAATATCCTGCTTGACCCGGTAGCCGCGGCCGTAAAAGCCGCGCTCGCGCCAACCGGAGAGGTTGAGCACCGTCTCGCGCAGCGTCTTCGACGGGATGGTGCCGGTGTGCACCGAGACGCCGCCGAGCCGCCGGCCCCTGTCGACCACCAGCACCGATTTGCCGAGCTTGGCCGATTGCACCGCGGCGCGGCGGCCGGAAGGGCCGCTGCCGATGACCAGCATGTCGTAATCCATATTTCCCCGATCCCCTCGGCGTCTTGTTGCGCCGCAGCAAGCTAACGCCATCCGTCCACCAAATTCAATCGGCTCAACCGCGTCACACCGTCGAGCCGGACCGATGAACGAAGCGATCTTGATTCCGCCTGCGGTATTCACCATTTCAGGTGGCGGCGCACCCTAGCGTGGCGCCTGTTACGAGGACATGACATGAACGCGCGCGTATTTGACGGCGAAATCATCACCAGCAGGCTCGACGACGTCAGGGCCTATGACGGTGTGCGCACGCGGCGCATCCTCGCCTTCATCATCGACTATTGCATCGTGGCGTTGCTCACCCTTCCGTTCGCGATCCTGGTGGCCGTGCTTGGCCTTTTGACCTTCGGTCTCGGCTGGGCGCTGTATTCCATCCTCGTGCCGGCGGTCGCCATTCTCTACATCTGGAACACGCTGGGCGGTCGCAACCAGGCCACTTCGGGCATGAGGATGATGGGCATTCGGCTGGATCGTCTCGACGGCAGCCGGATCGACGGGCTCACCGCTGTTGTCCATTCGGTGCAGTTTTGGGCGAGCACTGTCATCCTGACGCCGCTCGTCCTCCTGGTGACGCTGTTTTCCGATCGCAAGCGCACGCTGCACGATCTGCTGCTTGGCACTGTTGTCAGCCGCAGCGACCGTTGAACCGGCGTTCGAACGACCCCAGCAAGCATTTGTGCGCAAAATTGAAGGCGTTCGTTCACCCGTGCCTTCACAATCCTGTTGAATTTTTCGCCAGCCAGGCCAAAGGTAGAGCGATTCGCAGGAGTGTTCCCAAGGTTCGATGACGCAGCATCCGACCCAGTCGCCGCAGTTCTTCCTGACCGCGCCATCGCCGTGCCCGTATCTTGAGGGCCAGTTCGAACGCAAGGTGTTTACGCATCTGGTCGGCGACAAGGCGCCGGAAATGAACGACCTGTTGACGCAAGGCGGCTTCCGGCGCTCGCAGAACATTGCCTACCGGCCTGCCTGCGAGACCTGTCGCGCCTGCGTCTCGGTGCGCATCCTGGCGCAGGAATTCACCGCCAGCCGCAACATGAAGCGGGTGATCCAGCGCAATTCCGATCTCATCGGCGCCATGCACGACGCGCAGCCGTCAACCGAGCAGTATTCGCTCTTCCGCGGCTATCTCGACGCCCGCCACCGTCGCGGCGGCATGTCAGACATGACGGTGCTCGACTACGCCATGATGGTCGAGGACACCCATGTCGACACCAAGGTCATCGAGTACCGGCGCCGCGGCCCCGACACTTTCATCACCGGCAAGGGCCAGGGCGAGCTGATCGCCGTGGCGCTGACCGACAAGATGGCCGACGGCCTGTCGATGGTCTATTCCTACTTCAATCCTGAGTTCGAGGACCGTTCGCTTGGCACCTTCATGATCCTCGACCATATCGCCCGCGCCAGAGCCATGGGCCTGCCCCATGTCTATCTCGGCTACTGGGTCAACGGCTCGCGCAAGATGAACTATAAGATGCGCTTCATGCCGCAGGAGCATCTCGGCCCGAAGGGCTGGGAACGCTACGACCACGAAGCGGTCACGCGCTGATCTTTCTTATTTCCCAAATCCGGGCATGAACATTTTCAACGGGGACGATGCCGGTCTTTTCGCTGTTGGCGGAGAGTGCGCGATTGCGCCGACCGGTCATCCTGCCTCCCGTCCATTGCGAAAGTCATTGCATGTCATCTCACAACGCTCACACCAAAGGACTCCTGCTCACCGCGCTTGGCGGGCTGATGCTGACCGTCGACATCCCGCTGATCCGGCTCGCTCGTGGCGAAGCGTGGACGATCCTTTTGCTGCGCACCGGCTGCACCTTCGTGGCGGCGCTGATCGTATGGGCCGTCTGGCGCTCGTTCAGCAAGAATGCGCCGCAGCTCATACCCGGCTGGTCGGGGCTGATTGTCGCCGTGATCTACGGGCTCGGCGCGGTCGCCTTCATCACCGGCGTCTACAACACCTCGACCGCCAATCTGGTTTTCATCCTGGCCTTCTCCACCATGTTTTCGGCGCTGCTGTCATGGCTCTTTTTGAACGAGCGGCCGCGGCCGCTGACGCTTGCGGCAATGGCGCTGATGATCGTCGGCATCGCCATCATCGTCGGCGATTCCATCGGCACCGGACACCTGTTCGGCGACGTGATGGCGTTGTGTTCGGCCTTCGCGATTGCCTGCGCCATCACCATATCGCGCGCCAGCGGCAAGGATATGGGTTTCACCGCATTGACCGGTGTCCTCCTGCCTTTTGCGTTGGCGGTGTTCATGGTCTCCAGGACCGGTTTTCAAGTGGAGGCGCCATGGTGGATCATCCTCAACGGCGCCGTCGTCATGCCGTTCGCCTTCTTCTGCCTCGCTAACGGGCCGAAATACATTTCAGGTCCGGAAGTGGCGATGTTCTATCTCCTGGAAACCGTGCTGGCGCCGGTCTGGGTGTGGATGATCTTTGCCGAGACGCCGTCGCGCAACAGCCTGATCGGCGGCGCCATCCTCATCGTCACGCTGGTCGCGCATTCGCTGTGGCAGTTGCATGAGGGGCGCAAGCGTCGGGCAGCGCTCGCGGTTGCCTATCCGGTCTGACTTTTCTTCGCCGGACCGGCGACAATCTCGATCTGTGGCGGTCCGCCTTCGAGCTCTGCCACGGCCTCGGGAACGGCATCCTCGGCCAGTTCCACCTCGCGCAGCCATTCGCGCCAGATCGCCACCAACAGCGCCATCAGCACGGGGCCGATGAACAGGCCGAGAAAGCCCATGGTCTTGACGCCGCCGATCAGGCCGAAAAAGGTCGGCAGGAAAGGCAGCTTGATCGGTCCGCCGACCAGTTTCGGGCGCAAGGTCTTGTCGACGATGAACAACTCCACCGCGCCCCAGATGAACAGCGCCAGCCCCGCCATCGGCGAACCGCTGGCGGCGAGGTAGATCGACACCAGGGTAAAGGACAGCGGTGCGCCGCCGGGGATCAGCGCCATCACGCCGGTGAGTGCGCCGAGCGTCACCGGCGACGGCACGCCGGCCAGCCAGTAGGCGACGCCCAGCACCAGCCCCTCGCCGATGGCGATCACGGTCATGCCGGTGACGGTGGACGAGATGGTTGCCGGCACGACTCGCGAAATCCGCTCCCAGCGCGTCGGCAGGATGCGTTCGCCGAGACGGTCGATCTGGGCCGCGAACTGCTCGCCGTCGCGGTAGGCGAAGAACAGGGCGATCATCATGAACAGCAGTGTCAAAAGCAGGCCGAAGGCGCTGCCGCCAGCCGCCAGCACGCCGCGATAGATGCTGCCTATATTGGCGCCGCTGACCAGCTGGATGAGCTCGCCGATGCCGCCAGGGTGACCGAAATTGTCGACCCACTGTTCGTTCAGCCACTCGCCGATCACCGGCAGCGTCGTGATCCAGTGCGGTGTGACGGCGCCATGCCGGTTGGTCTCGATCGCCCAGCCGACCCATTCGCGGACTTCGTTGATGGCGTAGGTGCCGGCGAGCGCGATCGGCACCACCAGGAAGGTGAGGATGAACAGGATGGCAAAGGTCGCGGCAATCGTGCGGTTGCCGCCGACGCCCGCAAGCAGCCGGCGATAGAGCGGCCAACTGGCGAAGGCGATGACAAGCGCTGCCAGCACCGGAAACAGAAAGCCGTGGAAGAAATAGACACCGGCGGCGACGATCAGCACCAGCAGCCAGCGCGCCGCCGATAGCGGCGGAATGACGGCGGCCCTCAACGGCGTCGACAGGCCGAACAGGCGCTGCTGACGCTCCGGCTTCTGGATCTTCGCTTCCTTCAAACGCCCATTTCTCCCGGCCTACCAAGCGTTTATGCACTGTTATAGTGCCGCAATCGTGACGATAGTCCAAATGGTTGGGAATCTCCCCCTCGAGGGGAGATGGCCGGCAGGCCAGAGGGGTCGCCTCGCGTGAAGCGCTAGCCTTGTTCGGTCCCAAATAGGAGGTCGCGTCCAGTCGAACCGCCCCCCTCTGTCGCCTCCGGCGACATCTCCCCCCTTAAGGGGGGAGATTAGCTACCCAAACTTCCCCGTCCGCGGAAATCCCTTCGGCACCATCCGTCCCGCCGATGCTCTTGCACCAATCCACTCCGCCAACTCCTCGCGCGACCGGGTAAACGTACGGTCGGCCGAATCCTGCCATGACAGGCCGCTCGCCAGCGTGAAGGGTTTGAGGTCGAGCAGACCGCCATCCTTGTATTTCTGTAGGCGAACGCCCTTGCCACGGCCCATTTCGGGGATTTCGGACAGCGCAAACACCAGCATCTTGCGGTTCTCCCCGACAATGGCGAGGTGATCGCCCGAAACCGGCACGCATGCCTTGGCCTCGTCGGGCGCCTTGACGTTCATCACCTGCTTGCCCTTGCGGGTGTTGGCGACGACCTCTTCCTCCGGCACGATGAAGCCGTTGGCATCATAGGAGACGAGCAGCAGCTTGCGCTTGGGGTCGTGGACGAAGGCGGTGACGATGTCCTGGTCGTTGTCCATGTCGACGATGATGCGGATCGGTTCGCCATGACCGCGGCCGCCCGGCAGCCGGTCGGCGCCGATCGTGTAGAATTTGCCGCCGGTGGTGAAGACCAGGATCTTGTCGGTGGTCTGGGCATGGAAGGCGAGCTTGAGGCTGTCGCCCTCCTTGAAGGTCAAGGTCGAATGGTCGGCCAGATGGCCTTTCATGGCCCGCAGCCAGCCCTTTTCCGAGACCACCACGGTGACCGGCTCGCGCTCGATCATGGCATGGGCAATGTCAGTCAAATCGTGTTCCGGCGCGTCGGCGAACTGGGTGCGGCGCTTGCCGAGTTCGGTCTCGGGGCCGAACTTGTCGCGGATGCTGGCGACTTCCCACTTGATCGTCGACCATTGCTTGGCATTCGACGCCAGCAGCGCCTCGATCTGCTTCTTCTCGGTGGTGAGGCCGTCGAACTCCTTGCGGATCTCGAACTCTTCCAGCTTGCGCAGAGCGCGCAGCCGCATGTTGAGGATGGCTTCGGCCTGGGTGTCGGTGAGCGACCAGCGGGCCATCATCACCTGCTTGGGCTCGTCCTCCTCGCGGATGATCTTGATCACCTCGTCGATGTTGAGGTAGGCGATCAGGTAGCCGGCGAGGATCTCGAGGCGCCTTTCGATCTCGCCCAGGCGATGCTTCGAGCGGCGGATCAGCACATCGCGCCGGTGCTCCAGCCACTCCTGCAGCACGCCTTTCAGCGACAGCACGTTGGGCACCTTGCCGCGCGACAGCACGTTCATGTTGAGCGGGAACCGGCTTTCGAGCTCGGTCAGTTTGAACAGCGATTCCATCAGGATGCCGGGATCGACCGAACGGCTCTTCGGCACCAGCACGACGCGGATGTCCTCGGCGCTTTCGTCCCTGATATCTTCGAGCAACGGCAATTTGCGCGCGATCAGAAGCTCGGCGATCTTCTCGATCAACCGCGCCTTCTGCACGCCATAGGGGATTTCGGTGACGACGATGCTCCAGGTGCCCCTGCCCTGGTCTTCCTGGCCCCATTTGGCCCGGACGCGGAAACCGCCGCGGCCCGTCTCGTAGGCTTCGAGGATCGAGGCGCGGCTGTCGACGATGATGCCTCCGGTCGGGAAATCCGGACCCTGGACGAAGTCCATCAGCTTCGCCACCGGCGCGCTCGGATCCTCGATCAGGTGCAGGGCCGCATCGCAAAGCTCGGCGGCATTGTGCGGCGGGATCGAGGTGGCCATGCCGACCGCAATGCCGGACGAGCCATTGGCGAGCAGGTTCGGGAAGGCGCCGGGCAGCACGACCGGCTCCTCGTCCTCCTCATTGTAGGTCGGCCGATAGTCGACCGCGTCCTCGGTGATGCCGGAAAGCAGTTCCGTCGCCACGTCGGTCATGCGCGCTTCGGTGTAGCGCATGGCGGCGGCGTTATCGCCGTCGATATTGCCGAAATTGCCCTGCCCGTCGACCAGCGGATAGCGCATGGAAAAGTCCTGCGCCAGGCGCACCAGCGCGTCGTAGATCGACTGGTCGCCATGCGGGTGGAACTTGCCCATCACCTCGCCGACGATGCGGGCGCATTTGGCAAAGCCCTGGTCGGGGTTGAGCCTGAGCAGCCGCATGGCGTGCATGATGCGGCGATGCACGGGCTTCAGCCCGTCGCGCACATCCGGCAGCGCCCGGTGCATGATGGTCGACAGCGCATAGGCGAGATAACGCTCTTCCAGCGCCTTCTTCAGATCGACCGGTTCGATATGGTCACCGCCGCCATCTTCAGGCGGCAAAAGCCTTTTTCCCATGCGGGTGGACTAGCCGAGCGGGTGATTCGCGGCAAGGCGGAGCTGCGGAAATCCGCAATTTGCGGCCTCCGGGCTGAAAGGCGGCTCAGTATCCGACGACGGGTGTGACGGATTTCATGTTCCAGCTTGCCGTCCCTGTGCAACAGCACCGGTAGCAGTGCTGTTGCCAACCAACATCAATCTGTTACACGCCCTCTCTAAGGCAGGAGACAGTATTCAGGGGAGCCCGACCTTCATGACATATTCACCGCATCGAGCGAAGGCTCCCGCTCCGGTTTGCCTTTCGCCGTGATTTTCGACAAATCTGCGGGAAAGCGCCTTTTTCCCGTCCAGTTCGTCACGGAATGGTGATGGCGCAGAACTCAAGAAAACACTTTTCAGGACTCTCTCAGGGAACTCGCGATGACAATCCAACGCTCGACACTCAAGAAACTCGCTTTTTCGACCTTCTTGCTGACTCTGCCGCTCAATGCCGCCTTTGCGCAGGACGCGGCGATTGCCGACCGGCTGAAGGCCGCACTTGCCGTCCAGGGCGTCGATATCACCTGGACCGGGGTTACCGGCGACAATTCCAGCATGGTGCTGCAGGGCGTGTCGGTCAAACCGGCGGCCGAAAAGGAAGCGCTGCCGATCGGCGACGTCAAGCTTGAAGGCGTGACCGAGGCCAATGGCGGTTTTGATGTCGCGACCATCACGACTTCGGCCTTCGAGCACAGCAAGGACGGTGTAACGCTTAACCTCACTCCTTTCGTGATTCATGACGCCAACATCCCGGCCGAGGGCGCTACGGGCCCGCTCGGCTCGATGATGATCTACAAGTCGGCCGAACTCGAAAACCTGACGGTCAAGGTTGCCGACAAGACCGCCTTCTCGGTGGATGGCGTTTCTGTCCAGATCACGCCCCCGGCCGACGGCAAGGCGATGGAATTTTCCGCAACCACGGAAAAGTTCAACGCCGACCTGACCCTGGTTGACGATGCAAAGTCCAAGGAAGCAATCAACGCCTTGGGCTACCAGAACATATCGGGCAACATCGAAATCGGCGGCACCTGGCAGCCGAGCGACGGCAAGATGGACCTGTCGAAATACGACATCTCGGTCGAGAATGCCGGCACGCTCGGCATGACCTTCGGCCTCGGCGGCTACACGGTCGACTTCGTCAAGTCGATGCAGGAGATGCAGAAGAAGATGGCGGCGCAGCCCGAAGGGGCCGACAACTCGGCGCAAGGCATGGCGTTGCTCGGCCTGTTGCAGCAGCTTTCCTTCAACGGCGCCTCGGTCCGCTTCGACGACGATTCGCTGACCGGCAAGGTGCTTGAGTATGTCGGCAAGCAGCAGGGCATGTCGGGCAAGGACATCGCCAACCAGGCCAAGGCGATCGTCCCGTTCGGCATGGCACAGCTCAACAATCCCGAATTGACCGCCGAAGTGACGGCCGCTGTGAGCAAATACCTCGACGACCCGAAGAGCCTGGAGATTTCGGCAGAGCCGCCGGCAGCGGTGCCGTTCGCGCTGATCATGGCGGGTGCGATGTCCAACCCGCTCGACCTGCCGAAGACGCTCGGCGTCCATGTGACGGCCAACGAAGACTGATCGAAGTTAGCTCCCTTCTCCCCGTCACTATACGGGGAGAAGGTGCCGGCAGGCGGATGAGGGGCGGCGCCAACGCCAGCAAATTGTAGTTCGATGCTGAACCGATTGTCAGAAGGCGCCAATTGCTAAGGCCGTTCGCCAATCGCCTGAATCAGCGCCGCCCCTCATTGTCCTGCCGGACATTTCTCCCCCGCATAGAGACGGGGAGAAAGGGCAGTTGCAACGCTGCCGTCAGTCCTTCTTCACAGCCGCAACGCGCAGAGAGAGCTCGCGCAGCTGCTGGGGACTGGCTTCCGAAGGTGCGTTCATCAACAGGTCGTAGGCCTGCTGGTTCATCGGGAACATGGTGATCTCGCGCAGGTTCTTGGCGCCCACCAGAAGCATGACGACACGGTCGACGCCGGCCGCCATGCCGCCATGCGGCGGGGCGCCATACTGGAAGGCGCGATAGAGGCCGCCGAAGCGCTCCTCGACCGTGGCGCGATCCAGCCCGACCGTCTCGAACGCCTTGACCATGGTTTCGGGCAGATGGTTGCGGATACCGCCCGAGGCGATCTCGAAACCGTTGCAGACCATGTCGTACTGGAAGGCCTTGATGCCGAGCAGGTCGTCGCCACCGAGCGCCTCGATACCGCCCTGCGGCATCGAGAACGGATTGTGGGCGAAATCGATCTTCTTCTCCTCCTCGTTCCATTCGAAGAACGGG
The DNA here is from genome assembly GCF_057786075.1 of Mesorhizobium sp. P171375. Lineage (NCBI taxonomy): Bacteria > Pseudomonadati > Pseudomonadota > Alphaproteobacteria > Hyphomicrobiales > Phyllobacteriaceae > Mesorhizobium > Mesorhizobium sp. P171375. Next base: position 4,121,245 of record NZ_JBYNWF010000001.1, on the reverse strand, counting down.
AAGTCGACGATCCAGCAGAGTTCGAAGCGCTCGCGGTCGACGAGGTTCAGCTCCTCGCCGGCCCGCGTGCGCGCGGCACCCGCGAAGGTAACGAACTTCTTCGGATCGCCGGCGACGAAGAAGGCGGCGTCGCCATCGGCAAGGCCAAGCTGCTGACGGATCGCCTCGGTGCGCTCCTCACCAATGTTCTTGGCCAGTGGACCGGCGCCTTCAAGCTTGTCGCCTTCCTTGCGCCAGAAGATGTAACCCAGCCCCGGCTGGCCCTCACCTTGCGCCCAGGAGTTCATGCGGTCGCAAAAGGCGCGGCTGCCGCCGGTCTTTGCCGGAATGCCCCACACTTCGGCCTTTGGATCGTTGGCCAGGATGTTGGCGAAAACCTTGAAGCCAGAGTCGCGGAAATGATCGGAGACGGCCTGCATCTCGATCGGGTTGCGCAGGTCCGGCTTGTCGGAACCGTATTTGCGCATCGCGACGTCATAGGGAATGCGCTGGAATTTCTGCGTCACCGGCTTGCCGTTGGCGAAGGTCTCGAAGACGCCCCGCATTACCGGTTCCATGGTCGACAGCACGTCGTCCTGCTCGACGAAGCTCATTTCGAGGTCGAGCTGGTAGAATTCGCCGGGTAGCCGGTCGGCGCGCGGATCCTCGTCGCGGAAGCAGGGCGCGATCTGGAAATAGCGGTCGAAGCCGGAGACCATGATCAGCTGCTTGTACTGCTGCGGCGCCTGCGGCAGCGCATAGAAGGTGCCGGGATGGATGCGCGACGGCACCAGGAAGTCGCGCGCGCCTTCCGGCGACGAGGCCGTCAAGATCGGCGTCGAGAATTCGGTGAAGCCGACATCGGTCATGCGCTTGCGCATCTCGGCGATGATCTTGGTACGCGCCACGATGTTCCTGTGCAGCGTCTCGCGACGCAGGTCGAGGAAGCGGTATTTCAGGCGGATATCCTCGGGATAGTCCGGCTCGCCGAACACCGGCAGCGGCAATTCCTTGGCCGCCGACAGCACTTCGATCTCGCGGGCAAAAATTTCGATCTCGCCGGTCGGCAGGTTGGCATTTGTGGTGTCCGGCAGGCGCGCCTTGACCTCGCCGTCGACACGGATCACCCATTCGCCGCGCACCGTCTCGGCGACCTTGAAGGCGGGCGAATCCGGATCGGCGACAATCTGGGTCAGGCCGTAATGGTCACGCAGATCGATAAACAGCAGGCCGCCATGGTCGCGCACGCGATGAACCCAGCCCGACAGGCGAACCGAAGAGCCGACGTCGCTCTTTCTCAACTGGGCACAGGTGTGGCTGCGGTAACGATGCATTGTCATGGGTAAAGTCCGGATGTTGCGGGCCGAGGCCGGCCTCAAAAATTTGCGCGAAAAGCGCATGGGAGGTCTGATTTGTCAAGGCAAGCCGGCCTCGGCTGGTATCTTGGTCGTCTTTCGGCTTTCCCCCTCACAGGCCTATGAGCCCAGAGCCGATTGCCTGAGGCGGTGTGCAAGATGATCGACGACCAATGCCGCGCTGGCGGAAGACGTTGCGGCGCGATGAAGGCGTATCTCCGCCCCGGGCAATGGCGGCACATAACGGCAGGGATTGATACCGCGCAGGCCAGGCGCCAGCATGCTGCCTTTGACTACGGTGATCGCCAGGCCCTGCTCGACGATTGCCTCCGTGGCGGCGAGGCTCGGGCTGACATAGGCCAGTCGCCATGGCCGGCCTGCTTTGTCGAGCGCCTCGATGGCCCAGGCGCGAAACAGGCAATCGGGATAGGACAGAGCGACGGGCAGCGGATCGAGCTCCTCGACGGCACGGGTGGACGCTGCCGCCCAGATCGCTCTTTCGCGGCATATCAGGTCACCCTCGGTCGTGCCCTCCGGATGCATTGCGATGACCACGTCAAAGGATGAGCCGAGGCGTTTGAGCAGCAAGGCGGTGAGACCGATCTCCATGTCGACCTGCACGAGCGGAAATCGCTCGGCGATGTCGGCAAGCAGGCTTGGCAGGATCCTGGTGCCATAGTCTTCCATCACCCCGATGCGAACGTGCCCGGCCACACGCTGATTGGAAACACGCGCAATTGCCTGCTCGTTGAGGGCGAGGATGCGGCGCGCATCGGTCAGAAAGCCCTCCCCGGCGGCCGTCAGTTCGACGCGAGCGGTCGAGCGCCGAAACAGGGCGGTGTCGAGGCGCTCCTCGAGACGTTTCACCTGCAAGCTGACGGCGGCCTGGGTTCGATTGAGCTGCTCGGCGGCGCGCGTGAACGACAGCCGGTCGGCAACGACGACGAAGGCGCGCAGCAGTTCGGGGTCGAGGCCTCGAGTATTCATAGCCAAGCATTATCAAACTCATTGCGCTTATTCGATTCCTTTCGACCAGCCTGCCCGATATCGCTGGCGCTGAACTGGCAAGGTCGGGAAACAATGGAAATTCTGGGCGTGCTCGCGGCGATTCTGTCCAGCGCTCTCGGCGGTACTGCCGTCGGCGCAACACGATATCTCGCCGGCACGCTTGATCCGCTGACCATCGGCGCGGTGCGGTTCAGTGGTGGCTTTCTGGTCTTGGTCGCAGTGGCGCTCTGGCGGCGGGACACATGGCCGCCGAAGAGCGATTGGCTTGGTGCCGGCGCCTTGGGCCTGCTGTTCTTCGGTCTGTTTCCGGTGCTCTTCAATGGAGCCCTTCTCTACACGACGGCGGCGCGTGGTGCGCTGGCGCTTTCGACACTGCCGCTGCTGACCATGCTTGCCGGAGCGGTGCTGCGGATAGAGCCGCCGACGATGCGCAAGATCGCCGGCGTCCTGATCGCCATGGCGGGGGTGGCCGCAGCACTCGGCACGAGCCTGGCGACGGCTCCCGCAAGTGCGTGGCGCGGCGACCTCATCATGGTCACGGCGGCGTTCTGCATGGCGCTCTACAGCGTGTGGTCCCGACCATTCCTGTCGCGCACCGCGCCGATCCCGTTCGTGGCGTTTGGCATGGGCGTCGGTGCGGTCTGCCTGTCGGCCCTTGCGGCTTCAAACGGCGGCCTCGCACGACTTGCGACGCTGAATGCACCGCAGTGGATTGCGAGCGGCTATCTGGCCATCGTCTGCGGCGCGTTCATTTTCTTTCTCTGGGCATTCGCGATGAGGCGCGCCGTGCCGACACTGGTTGCCGTCTCGGTTGCGGTCAATCCGGTAACGGCGTCGATCTTCGGCGTCGTCTTGCTGGGCGAACAGGTTAGCGCCAACCTGCTCGTCGGGCTCGCGGCGGTGCTGGCCGGAATAGCGATCGCTTCGGGAGCCACCAGAAGATTCGGCCTGTGACGGTCAAGCCGCTCGAGTGAACAGCCAGCGCACCCTTTAAGCCAAATGGATCTCAGCGCCCTGACGCTCGAAATCGGCGAGGATCGCGGACGGCGCGGTCTTTTCGACCACAAGGTGGCGGATCGCCTCGGGCCTGGCGACCCGGTAGGGTGCGGCGGTGGCCAACTTGTCATTGGTGACAGCGATGACGATGCCTGTGCTGTTCTTGGCCATGGCCCGCTTCACCTCGGCCTCCGCCGAATCGAAGGCCGTCACGCCGCGCGAGGCATCGAGACCGCAGGAGCCGAGAACAAACAGGTCCGCGCCAAGCTGCGCGACGGCGGCAAGCGTGTCGGCGCCGACGCAGGCGCCGAGGTGGCGGTCGAACCGCCCCCCCAGCACAATCAGCTCGATCAAGGCGTGGTCGGAGAGCGCCGAGGCAATTTCGAGCGAATTGGTGGCGACGGTCAGATCGAGGTCGCGCGGGATGGCCCGGGCGATCGCGGCATTGGTCGAGCCGCTGTCGATGAACAAAGTCTGTCCGCGCGACAGCAATGCCACGGTCGCGCGGGCCAGCCGCGTCTTCTCTTCGACCGCATGGCCGGCGCGCAGGCCGACTGGTGCGGACGCGAAAGGTGCGGGCGCGACCGCGCCGCCATAGACGCGACGGCATTGCCCAGCCTTGGCGAGTTCCCTGAGGTCGCGGCGAACCGTGTCTTCCGAAACGCCGAAGCGGCTTGCCAGCTCGCCGGCCAGCACCCTTCCCTCAACGGCCAGGCGATCGCGGATGATTTGATGCCGCTCATCGGTCAGCATTGCATGATCCTGTTTTCTTTATGCACGTTCTTGCACGATTTGCATGTTTGTGCAAGATATGGAGTATACTAGGCGGCGACAACCGCCGGCTCTCTCCCTCGAAAGCATCGTCATGACCTTTGGCCTCCGCCTTGCTCCGCAACACCGGGTCTATGCCGGTTTTGCGATCTACTCGTTCGGCATGGGCAACATCTTTCCGCGGCTGCCCGACATCAAGCATGCCATGGGCATCGAGGACGGCACGCTCGGGCTCAGCCTGATCGGGACGCCGATCGGCACCTTGACCGCGCTGACGCTAGCGGCGCCAATCCTGGAGCGCGTCGGCTTTCGCCGCGCCTTGCTCGGGCTGGTTCCGCTTTTGTCGGTAGCCTATGCCCTTGCCGTGCACGCGTCTGGGCCGCTGGCGCTGTTCCTGATGCTCATTCCAGTCGGCCTGATGATCGGCAGCGTCGAGATCATCCTCAATGTCGAGGCCGACAGAACCGAATTCCTGCTCAAGCGCCGGATCATGAACCGCGCGCATTCGTTCTGGAGCATAGGCTTTTTCGGCGCCGGCCTGTTCGGCGCAGCACTTGCGCATCTCGGCATATCGCCGCAACTGCACCTAGCCATCGTCGTACCGATTGTGGCGATAGGAATAGCACTGTTTCTCGGCGGCTACGAACCGGCGCCGAGCCGCTTCGCCGGCAATGACGAGACGGCGCCAAGGCTGGCGCGGCCGACGCTGCCGATCCTCGTCCTCGTCGCGGTGACGCTGTCGGCGATGCTGATGGAAGGCGCCAGCATCGACTGGTCGGCGATCTACATGCGCACCGTGTTCGATGCAGGCCCGTTCGTCGCCGGCTTCACGGTGGCGCTGTTTGCATTCTCGCAAGCAAGCACGCGCTTCTTCGCCGACAGCTTTGTCGACCGCCACTCGCCAAGCGGCGTGGCGCGAGTGCTGCTGGCAACGATGGCGGTAGGTGTGCTGCTGGTCTTCTTCTCGCCTGCCCCGCTCGTGTCGATGCTGGGCTTTGCCCTGCTGGGCATCGGCAGCAGTGCGATCTTTCCGCTGGCGATCTCGGCGGCCGCCCAGCGAACGGACCGCTCCGCGGCAATCAATGTCGCGGCGCTGTCGCAGATCTCCTTCGTCGCCTTCCTGCTCGGCCCGCCGCTGCTCGGCTTTGTCTCCGACCATTGGGGCATCCGTTCGGCCTTCGGCATCGGCATCCCGTTTATCATCCTCAGCCTGCTGACCGCCGGCTCGCTTGGCCGAAGGGCGGCCAGCCCTGTCGCGCCGACGGCGGGCGAAGCATTGGCGAGGGCTCACGAAGCTTGAACGGCGACCTTGGAGGGCACGCGCCTGTTGGCTAGCAGAATTGCCGCTGGCATTGGCTGATATGATGGTTCAAGAAGGAAGCCGACCAAGCGATTTCCTTCATGTCCTCCATCCGCCCGCTGATCCCGCTCCTCATCGCCGCCGGCATTCTGCTTGGCGGCAACGGGCTGCAGGGTACGCTGATTGCGCTGCGCGGCGCGCAGGAAGGGTTTTCCGCCTCCGACATCGGCCTGATGGGCACGTTCTATTTCGCAGGCTTTCTGTTGGGATGCCTCGCCGTCACCCGCATCCTGAAGGCGGTCGGCCATGTCCGGACGTTTTCGGCGCTCGCCGCCACCGCCTCGGCCGGCACGCTGCTTCTGGTGCTGGTGATCGATCCGGTGATGTGGTGCGCGGTGCGCTTTGCCGGCGGCTTCTGCTTTGCCGGCCTGTTCACCGTCATGGAAGCCTGGCTGAATTCCGGCGTCGAAAACAAGGATCGTGCGCGGGTGCTTGCGATCTACCGCATGGTCGATATCGGCTCGGTGACCGGCGCGCAGTTCCTGATCCCGATCTTCGGCCCCGGCGGCTTTGCCATCTTCGCCATCATGTCGATGATGATCACGCTGTCGCTGGTGCCGGTGTCGCTCGGCGACCGCTCCAACCCGACGCCGCCGGAAGACGTCAAGCTGGATCTGGCGCGCGTCTGGCGGATCTCGCCGCTCGGCTGCTTCGGCTGCATCTGCGTCGGCGTCACCAACAGCGCCTTCCGCACGCTGTCGCCGGTCTATGCCGAGCAGATCGGCATGTCGGTGGCCGATGTCGTCACCTTCGTCAGCGTCGGTATCTTTGGCGGTGCCCTTATCCAGTATCCGGTGGGCTATCTCTCCGACCGCTGGGACCGGCGCGCGGTGCTGCTGGCCACGACATGCGGCGCCCTGCTGGCGGCGCTGGCGCTGGCTTTCATCGCCGGAGCCAATCCGACCCTCAACCTGATCATCGTCTTCATCTTCGGCAGCTTTGCCATGCCGCTCTATTCGTTGTCGGCGGCGCATTCCAACGACCGCGCCGACAAGGGAGAGTTCGTGCTGATCAACGCCGCTTTGATGCTGTTCTATTCGTTCGGCGCCATTGGCGGCCCCTTCGCGGCCTCGACGGTGATGCAGTATTTCGGACCGGGCGCCCTGTTTGTATTCAGTGCTGCGGTCTATGCTACCCTCATCGCCGTCATCCTCTACCGCATGCAGGTGCGTGGCAGCGTGCCGGCGGGCAAGCGCAGCCGCTTCACGGCGCTGCTGCGAACATCGACTGTCTTCGCGCGGCTGGCGCGCAGGAATGGCGATTCCGACGGATCGACGGATACTTGACCGAAGGGCGGCTTGACGAAAGCGCCCACGGCTGAAATTGAAAGAGAACCTTACCTGTTACTAAAAAGCGATTTGATGCACGTCATCACCACCCAAAATGAGCTCGAGTCCGTTCTCGCCGCTTTTGAAAAGTCGGATTTCGTCACCGTCGACACCGAATTCATCCGCGAAACGACGTTCTGGCCGATTCTGTGCCTGATCCAGATGGCGGCGCCCGGCGTCACCGCGCTGATCGACCCGCTATCGCCCGACATCAACCTCGCCCCGTTCTTCCGGCTGATGGCCAACGAGGCGGTGGTCAAGGTGTTCCACGCCGCGCGCCAGGACATCGAAATCATCGTTCATCTCGGCGATCTGGTGCCGCATCCGGTGTTCGACACCCAGGTCGCGGCCATGGTCTGCGGCTTCGGCGACAGCGTCTCCTACGACCAGCTGGTGCAGCGCATCACCGGCGCCCGGCTCGACAAATCATCGCGTTTCACCGACTGGCGCCACCGGCCGCTATCCGACAAGCAGCTCGACTATGCGCTAGCCGACGTTACTCATCTGATCGATGTCTACAAGCATCTCAGCGCTGAACTGGAGCGAGAAAACCGCGCCCATTGGCTGAACGAGGAAATGGAGGTGCTGACCTCGCGCGAGACCTACGATCCGCACCCCGAGGATGCCTGGAAGCGGTTGAAGATGCGGCTGCGCAAGCCGCAGGAGCTGGCGATCGTGCAGACGGTGGCGGCATGGCGTGAGCGCGAGGCGCGCGAGCGAGACGTGCCGCGCGGCAGGGTGCTCAAGGATGACGCCATATACGAGGTCGCCCAGCAGGCGCCGCGCGATGCGGCCGCGTTGAGCAAGCTGCGCACCACGCCGAAAGGTTGGGAACGATCATCGACGGCAACCGCATTGCTCGGCGCGGTCAACACGGCGCTCGCTCTGCCCCGGGAAGAGATGCCGAAGCTGCCCAAGAGCTTTCAGCCTCCCGAGGGTTCGAGCGCGGCTGCAGAGCTGCTGAAAGTGCTGTTGCGAATCGTAGCCGAGAAGGAAGGCGTCGCCTCGAAAGTGCTGGCGTCCAGCGACGACATCGACCGCATCGCTGCCGAAGGCGAAGCCGCCGACGTGCCGGCGCTGCAGGGATGGCGGCGCGCCGTGTTCGGCGAGGCTGCATTGAAGCTGGTGCGCGGCGAAATCGGCATCAAGTTCGACAAGCGCAAGATCGCGGTGTTCGACCTCTAGCGTTTTGTTATTACGCAATTCCCAAGGGAAAGCGCTGCGCGCTTTTCCCGGGAAAACCGCTTCACACTTTTCCTGGAATTGCTCGAGAGACTTGCTGGCCTGCTCAAACCAGGCCGAGCAGGTGCAGCGCGAACCAGATCCATGCCAGCAAGAGAATGATCGCGCCCATGTAGAAGGCGCGGCTGCGAAACCGTAAATTGTTGCTGGTCAGGTGGACCCAGGCGTGGCCATAGCGGGAAATCACGAAAATCCACATCAAGGCCAAGGTCAGATAATTGACGCCATTGGTCGCGTGCAGCGCCAGGCACAGCACGTAGAAAAGTACCGGCAGTTCGAACTGGTTGATGAGATTGTTGGCGACGGTTATGCTGGACGCAGGCTCGGTCGTGCGCATCTTGTATTGACCGACCTTGGCTTCGCCTGATTTGACCGCACCGTAGCGGCGCCGGCCCATTACCACATAGACGATATAGACCAGCAGCACCTGCGCCAGCATCGGCCAGAAGATTGCGGTCTGGCTCATGGCGTTGCCCCCGCATGGTTGTTCATGCCTGCGGGCGCCGCTGGCTGGCGACGATGAAAGCCGCGATGACGGCGACCGGTATCGCCAGAAGCGCGAATTTGGTGACGATCAGCGACGAGGCGAAGGACAGCGAATCCGGATTGGCCGACAGCGCATCGGACAAAAGCCGCGCCACCGCAATGTTCTGGGCATAATCGGCGCAGGTGTAGGGCAGTACGACAACCAGCGCCAACAGCGACTGAAGCTGCACCGGCAGGGTGCGAAAGAGCTTCAGCCGCCGCCCTGTGGCAAGGATCAGGCTGACCATGGTCAGTGACAGCAGCGCCGGGAACAGAAGGTCGAAGGTCAAATAGTGCCAGACGAGGATGATCTCGCTGCCGCGCCGGCCGAGTGCCGTCAGCCAGGCCATGCCCTCATCCGGGGTGAAACCGCCAAAGCGCACATCGAGCGACGACAGGCCGCCGCTCAACTGGCGGAAATAGAAGAATTCCAGCAACGTCATCGCGATGAAAACCGCCGCGGAGGCAACACACAGCGCGCCGGCATGGCGCGCCAGCCGCAGCACGATCGCCGCCTGATTGCGCCAGAGCACGTTCCGCTCTGGCTGCTGGTCAGGCTCCGCCGGGATAATTCGGGCTTTCGCGGGTAATCGTGACGTCATGGGCGTGGCTTTCACGAAGTCCGGCGTTGGATATGCGCACAAAAGTGGCGCGCTCGCGGAAATCGGCAAGGTCGCGGCCACCGACATAACCCATAGCGGCTTTTAGCCCGCCTGCAAGCTGGTGCAGCACGCCGGACACAGGTCCTTTGTAAGGCACCTGCCCTTCAATGCCTTCCGGGACCAGTTTCAGCGTGTCACGCACCTCGGCCTGGAAGTAGCGATCGGCCGAGCCGCGCGCCATGGCGCCGACCGAACCCATGCCGCGATAGGCCTTGAAGGAGCGGCCCTGGTGCAGATAGACCTCGCCCGGGCTTTCGTCGGTGCCGGCCAGCAGCGAGCCGATCATGGCCGCACTGGCGCCGGCGGCGAGCGCCTTGGCCAGGTCGCCCGAATATTTGATGCCGCCGTCTGCAATGACCGACACGCCGGATTTGTGCGCCGTCTCGACCGCCGACATGATCGCCGAAAGCTGCGGCACGCCGACGCCGGCGACGATGCGGGTGGTGCAGATCGAACCCGGGCCGATGCCGACCTTGACCGCGTCGGCGCCGGCATCGATGAGCGCCTGCGTGCCTTCGGCGGTGGCAACGTTGCCCGCCAGGATGCGCACGGAATTCGAAAGCTTCTTGGCCCGGGTCACGGCATCCAGCACGCGCTGCGAATGGCCATGCGCGGTGTCGATGACCAGCAGGTCGACGCCAGCGTCGATCAACCGCTCGGCGCGCTCGAAGCCGTCATCGCCGACGCTGGTGGCGGCGGCGGCGCGCAGCCGCCCCTGCGCATCCTTGGTGGCGTGCGGGTTGAGCTGCGACTTCTCGATGTCCTTGACGGTGATCAGGCCGACGCAATTGCCCGTTTTGTCGACGACGACGAGCTTTTCGATGCGGTGCTGGTGCAGCAGCCGCTTGGCTTCGTCCTGGTCGACATTCTCCTTGACCGTGATCAGGTTCTCACGGGTCATCAATTCGTAGACTTTTTGCCCCGGATCCGAGGCGAAGCGCACGTCGCGGTTGGTCAGAATGCCGACCAGGCGGCCGATCTTCTGGCCACCGGTGCCGCCATTCTCGACCACCGGAATGCCCGAGATGGAATAGGTGCGCATCAGCGCCAGCGCGTCGGCAAGCGTGGCGTCGGGGCCGATGGTGACCGGATTGATGACCATGCCTGATTCGAATTTCTTGACCTGGCGCACCTGCTCGGCCTGTTCGGCCGGCGAGAAATTGCGGTGGATGACGCCGATGCCGCCGGCCTGCGCCATGGCGATGGCAAGCCTCGCCTCGGTGACGGTGTCCATGGCGGCCGACAGGATCGGCACGTTGAGGTCGATGTCGGTGGCGATGCGGGTGCGGATATCGGTCTCGCCGGGCATGACCTCGGAATGGCCGGGCTGCAACAGCACGTCGTCAAAGGTCAGCGCCAGCGCGCCGGTGGACGTTTCGATGATTTTTGCCATGGCCAGTCCTTCGAATACGAAAAAGTGCTGGGAGAATACAAAAAAGCGCTGGACCGCAATGGACAGCGCCGACTCGTTTCTTCCCTTTCAGGATTGGCGCTGGCTGGTAACACGTCGCGGCGCGGTTGAAAAGCCGGGTGATTGCATGTCACCGCAAAGTGTTGAGCCTGGCCCGATAGCCGCCACCACGGGTTGCGGTCGCACAAAAGTGACAGCAAATTAATGCGACATCCGGGTAAGGGCGTGATAACCGCCTTTTCGTGTCGGCTTGCCCCGGTCGGCACGCACCTTTTGCCAGTTCGGACGCGTTCGTTGAACCGCATCGTTCCGCTCATACTGGCGGTCGCTCTGTTCATGGAAAACATGGATTCGACCGTCATCGCGACATCGCTGCCGGCGATCGCCGTCGACATCCACACCAGCCCGATCGCGCTCAAGCTGGCGCTGACCGCCTATCTGGTGTCGCTGGCGATCTTCATCCCGATCAGCGGCTGGATGGCCGACCGGTTTGGCGCCAAGAACGTGTTTCGGGCCGCGATCGGTGTGTTCATCCTGGGCTCGGTCGCCTGCGCCATCTCCAATTCGCTGCCGGCCTTTGTCGTCTCGCGCTTCCTGCAAGGCATAGGCGGGGCCATGATGACGCCGGTCGGCCGCCTGGTGCTGGTGCGCGCGACGCCGAAAAGCGAGTTGGTCGCCGCCATGTCGTGGTTGACTGTGCCGGCGCTGGTCGGGCCGCTTGTGGGACCACCGATCGGCGGCTTCATCACCACCTATTTCACCTGGCACTGGATTTTCCTGATCAACGTGCCGATCGGGCTGATCGGCATCTGGCTGGCGACGCGCTTCCTGCCGCAAACCGATGCCGCAGAAACGCCGCCGCTCGATTTTCCCGGCTTCGTGCTAAGCGGGCTCGCCGCATCGGGCGTTGTCTTCGGCCTGTCCGTGGTCAGCCTGCCCTATCTGCCGCCGGCGATCGGCTTCATCACCGTGGCGGTCGGGCTGATTTCCGGCGCACTCTACCTCCTGCATGCGCGGCGCGCCAAAAACCCTCTGCTGGCGCTGGAACTGTTCCGCAACCAGGTGTTCCGCTCCTCGGTGCTCGGCGGCTCGCTGTTTCGCATCGGCATTGGCGCGGTGCCGTTCCTGTTGCCGCTGATGTTCCAGATCGGCTTCGGGCTAACGCCGTTCCAGTCGGGCATGATCACCTTCGTCTCGGCCATCGGCGCCATCGGCATGAAGTTCGTCACGGCGCTGATCTTCCGGCTGGCCGGCTTCCGCCGCGTTTTGATCTGGGGCTCGCTGATCGCCGCCGCATCGATCGCCATATACGGCCTGTTCACGCCGGAGACGCCTTACGCGCTGATGCTGGCCATCTTGCTGGTCGGCGGCTTCATCCGCTCGATGTTCTTCACCGGCGTCAACGCGCTTTCCTATGCCGAGGTGTCGGCGGAAGACACCAGCAAGGCGACGCCGATCACGGCGGTGTTCCAGCAGCTGTCGATCGCGCTCGGCGTGGCGCTGGCCGGCGGCATCCTGGAAGTCTCGACCTCGATCCATGGCGGCCCGCTGACGCTTGACGATTTCCACATCGCGTTTTTCATCGTGGCGGCGGTGTCGGCGGCGGCGTCAATATCGTTCATGCGGCTGGCGCCGGATGCCGGCAACGCCGTGTCGGGTCATGGCCGGTTGACGACGCCGAAGACGCTGGAGCCAGTGAGCACGGCGGGGAAGTAGGGCCATCAGGCCTCGGCGTCCCCCGGCCCTCCGCCGTGGCTCCGGGCGCTCGAGCCCTTCGGAACGTCCACTGGACGTTCCGATCCACCTGACGGTGGACCGGCCTCTCGCCCTTTGAAATCCTTCGCCAGCAGATACAGCTCCACCGACTCGTCCCGCGACGCCGGCGGCTTCACGTGGTGAACCGAGCGAAAGTTCTTCTTGAGCATGGAGAGCAGCTCGTTTTCGGCGCCGCCCTGGAAGGTCTTGGCCAGAAAATGCCCGCCCGGCTTCAGCACCGACAGCGCGAAATCGGCGGCGACCTCGCACAGATGCATGGTGCGGATATGGTCGGTTCGCTTGTGGCCGGTGGTCGGCGCCGCCATGTCGGACAGCACGACATCAGGGTCGCCGCCCAGCGCTTCGGCCAGCTTTTGCGGCGCTTCGGGATCGAGGAAATCCATCAGCAGCACGGGAGCGCCGGGCACGGCATCCATTTCGAGATAGTCGATGCCGATGACATGCGGATTGTCCGCCGTCGATTTCGTCCTCGCGGCCGCCACCTGGCACCAGCCGCCGGGCGCAGCCCCGAGGTCGATGACCTTCATGCCGGGCTTCAAGAGATGATGCTTGTCGTCGATCTCGATCAGCTTGTAGGCCGCGCGCGAGCGGTAGCCGTCGGCCTTGGAGCGCTGGACATAGGGGTCGTTGATGTGGCGCTGCAGCCAGCGGCGCGACAATTCCTTCAGGCCGCTCTTTTTCTTGATCCGCGTCTTCAGCACGCGGATGCTTGCGGAGCCCGGCTTTTCTGGCTTCTTGGTCATAACGGTATTTCTTGTTTGAGTTTTTGCACTCGCCGCGTTGCGGCCGTTTTTCGGCGGCTTCGCGTTTCGCGAAGGGCTTCCCCCACTCCGTCGCCGCTTCGCGGCGCCACCGCTCCTCCCTCCGGAGGAAGGGAGCCGGCCAGCCTAAGCTCACGCCCTTCCTCTCCCCCGTCGATCGGAGGAGAGGTGTCGAGCGAAGCTCGACGGGGTCGACTGTTCACCAAGGCAACGCAGCCGCTTTTCACGATCATGCTCGGCCTCGCCCACTGTTGCGCCAGACGCCGTCATCGGCCATCAGCTCGCTCAAAATGCCTTCGCGCAGGCCGCGGTCGGCGACGCGCAGCCGCTCCGACGGCCACACCGCGCGGATGGCTTCGAGGATAGCGCAGCCGGCCAGCACCAGGTCGGCGCGGTCGGCGCCGATGCAAGGGTTGGCGCAGCGCTGCTGGAAATCCCAGCCGACCAGCTTTTCGACCATGCGGTCGACGCTGTCGCGGTCCATCCACAACCCGTCGACACGGCGGCGGTCGTAGCGTTCGAGGTCGAGATGGACCCCGGCCAGAGTCGTCACCGTTCCGGATGTGCCCAGCAGATGGAATTTCGGGCTGGCCAGCACATGGCTCAGCCGGTCGCGGCCGTCGAAGGACCTCAGCCGCACGGCGACATCCTCGACCATGGCGGCAAAGATCTCGCGCGTCACCGTGCGGCCGCCAAAACGCTCGGCGAGCGAGACGACGCCGACCGGCAGCGACGTCCATGACACGATGTGGTTGGCAAGCCGCGGCGAGCGCTGGCCGGTGAGGTCGATCAGCGCGATTTCGGACGAGCCGCCGCCAATGTCGAACAGCACTACGCCTTGCGTGTCGCGCTCGACTAGCGAGCCGCAGCCCGACACCGCAAGGCGGGCCTCGGTCTGGCGGTCGATGATCTCGAGTTTCAGACCGGCCTCGCGCTCGACACGCTGCAGGAATTCGACGCCATTGTCGGCGGTGCGGCAGGCTTCGGTGGCGATCAGCCGCGCCTTCTTGATCTTGCGGTTGCGCAGTTTGTCGCCGCAGATTTTCAGCGCCTCGACGGCGCGGTCCATCGCCGCCTGGCTCAGATGCCCGTTGGCGGTCAGCCCCTCGCCCAACCTGACGATGCGCGAGAACGCGTCGATGACGCGGAACTGGCCATGGCGCTGCGGCACCGCGACCAAAAGCCGGCAATTGTTGGTGCCGAGATCGAGCGCGGCAAACACCGGCAATTCCTGCATCGGCGGCCGCTGTATAGGCTGTTCAGGCCTGGGCTGCGGAGCCGGAGGTGCAACTAGAGGGCTCGGGGCAGCGATGCTGACGGCCGGCGGGCCGGCTGCAACGAGGTGCGCTGATACCGCCAGCCCATCGCGTGCAAAAACCTTGCGTCCACGCCGGCGCTTGCGCCGCTTTCTCGCTTTGCCTCGCTGAGGCTGGGCGTCGCCGGCCTGTCCGTCACCGGACTGGGGCCCCGCCTGGCGGGGCCGCCCGGCGGATGGGCTTGGCCCGCCTGACGGCGGCGAAGCCCTGGACACGCCCACTTCCGGCGCGCCTGCGCCGGTGTCGTGGTCTTCCACTTCGGGTCCTTCCGGCGCCGCGCGAACCGGAAACCGGACGCAGCAGGCACCTAAATGTTTTAAGTTGCCGCCAGAGTAGCAGTGCGGGACCGGATCACCAAGAGCAGCGGGTCAAATTTTGCCGGCATCATGCAGCGGCAATGCTTGCAGCGTTGAATAGCGGGGCTTGTCCGGTTGAATAGCCGGCTTCAATGAGGCATTTCTGAAATGAGGGGCAATATTGGTGAATCGCGGATTTTTTCACGCCCGCCGGGGCGATGGGCAGCAACGCATGACGAGAACTCCATGAACTGGAGGCGCTATCTGTGGCCGGTCATCGGCATTGCGGCGGTCATCGCCTCGCTGCTGTTGCTGTGGCATGAGCTGCGCGGCATCTCGCTCGACGACGTCTGGGACGGCATCGTCGCCATCCCGACGCGCGGCTGGGTGCTGGCGGCGCTGAGTTCGGTGGTCGCCTACGCCTCGCTCGCCGGCTACGACCACATCGCGCTGTTGCATATCGGCAAAAAAGTGTCGTGGCTGTTCGTCACCTTTTGCTCCTTCACCACCTATGCGCTGTCGCACAACATTGGCGGCTCGGTGCTTTCGGGCGCCGTGATCCGCTACCGCGCCTATGGCACCCGAGGGCTCACCGGCCAGGATGTCGGCATATTGGTGGCGATCTGCTGGATCACTTTCGTGCTCTCCAGCCTGCTGGTCGGCGGCCTGGTGCTGGTGTTCGAGCCGCAGATCATCGGCCGCTTCTCCGGCGCACCCCACCGCGGGCTGGCGATCGCCGCCGGCATCGCTTTGCTCATTCTGGTCGGCGCCTATATCTTCGGCAGCTGGCTGCATCTGAAGCCATTGAAAATCGCCGGCTTCCAGCTGCATTACCCGGCGCTGCCGATCGTGGCGCGGCAATTGCTGATCGGCCCGATCGAGCTGCTGGCGGCGGCGGCAATCATCTTCTTTGCCCTGCCCGTGGCCGGCAATCCCGGCTATTTCGTCATCCTCGGCGTGTTCCTGGTGTCGTTCTCGGTAGCGCAGATCTCGCACGCGCCGGGCGGGCTCGGCGTGTTCGAGGTCGTGTTCCTGGCCGGCCTGTCGCAGATGGACCCGGTCGGCGTGCTGGCGGCGCTTCTGGTGTTCCGCCTGTTCTACCTGATCATCCCGCTGCTGATCGCGCTTGGCGTGGTGCTGTTCTTCGAGCATTCGCAATACAGCCGCGGCGAGACGTAGCGCCCTGCCCGCCCGCATGGACGCACAAACCAAAAGCCCGCGATTGAAACGCAGCGCAGGCTTGACTATTTTCCGGCGGCGGCTACAAGGCACGCGCGGCTGCTTCGGCGGCCCACCAGCGCGAGAGCGCCTGCTGGGGAATAGGTTAACGGTAGACCCACGGACTCTGACTCCGTTAGTCCTGGTTCGAATCCAGGTTCCCCAGCCAACAGTTTTCCAAACGAATTCAACACCTTAGTCCGGCGGGGGATTTTCCGTTTCGGCGATTTCGTGCCGCGACACGTTGCGACACGTCCCCCTTGATTTCCAACGGTTCCAAAACGTTCCCGGCAACTCGACGCGACATGGACCCGACATGAAAGGGCATCCTCATGGTATGGTCTGACCTGCTTTTATTCTCCCCTGTGATCCTTGGCGTCGCCGGCATGGCGCTGGCCAAGCTTCCCGATCTCCTGGACGCGATCCAAGGGACGCCGGGCCAGAGCGATTTCGAACGGTTCATGATGGATGCCGGCCGGCGCGGTCTCAGCTACTCGGATTCCATGCGCGAACTCGATATCAGGACTATCTTCGCGCGGCTTCGCCGTGAGGCTAGCGGCGCCGTCGCCATCAATATCAAGAACTGGCAACCCCTGCTGGAGGCCGCCGTCCAGAAATGCCTTGCTGACAATCCGCAACATGATCGCGAGCTTAAGGCGATGATGAAGGGACTATCCTACGGGCATACTCTCTACGAACGTGAGGCCCGCATGGTCGACGGCCTGTACATCGAGTTCCAGCGCCGCCGTGGCGGTCTTTCTGTGGACCAGCTGGCAGCATTACGATTTTCTGGCTGATCGTTAATACCGGCCAATCGATTCCCAAGCCTTGAAATATGGGTAGGGCGCAACTGTGCTCGGGTCTCTTCTGATATCCCCGCTGTGAGCCGAACCATCCTCGAACACCCATTGATGCCCGGCTGTCGCCAGATCATGGAGGTAATCTCTCAAAGTATCTGCTTGATGAATTCGATAAAGGTTGCGCTGATAGCGGACCGGCCCCCTGTCCAGCACGCGAAAAAGGAGGCTTATCTGGATCAGGGGCAAGCGGTCGCCGGTAGGAAACCTGTGCAACGCATAGACGTTAGTCTGAAAATCGGAAATCCAGTCACGCCGCCTCGGCATATTCCGCCCCTCTCGCGCGATTAACATGTCTCAAATCGTACCATAAAACATTGTCATATCCATTTTTGCTAAACTATGCGGAACCGATCTTAAGCCTCGGGCTTGAATCGCGGTTTCGTGAGTCATCGCATGCATCTCAAATTCATTCCGCCGCTCATGCCGACCCTGGTTCTGGCGGTGTCGGCATGATCCTTTCGAAGTTGCCCGACATGATCGACGCCGTCACCGGCGACGATCAAGCCCCTTTCGAACGGTTCATGATGGATGCCGGCCGGCGCGGCCTTGGCTATTCGGATGCGGTGCGCGAGCTCGATATCCGGACCATCTTCGCCGGCTTCGGCGCGAGGCCAGCGACGCCGTCGCCATCGGCATCGAGAACTGGAAGTCGATCCTGGATGCCCATGTCGACCGATGCCTTGCCGACAACCCACATGCCCGCGAGCTTATGGCGATGATGGCCGGCCTATCCTATGCCCACACCTCTATGAGGATGAGGCCGCCATGGCGGATGGCCTCTACAGCGCGTTCAGGCGCCGCGGTTTTGGCTTCGCCGTTGACCAGCGGGCTGCACTTCGAATTGCGAACGGATAACTAAGCAGACAGTCGGCTATTTGCTCGCGTAGGCCTCACACCATGCGTTTTTCCCCACCTTTGACACAATGGTCAAAAGAATAGCGATAATTGGAAGGATAATAGCGGACCCAAGGCCCAGATAGCTGCCAATGGCACCGGCAATTAGCGTCATCACATGCAGCTTACCCTTATCCCATTTCTTAGAGATATCTTTTCTGAGGGGCTCATAGCGACTACCGCCGCACATGAATTCCTTGAATTCATTTTTCAAAGATTCATAGTAATTCTTTGGAGCACCGCCAGCTCCAAATGGAGCTGTATTTTCCGATCCAGTCTTGGACAAGAGTCGCACCGCAATTTCCTCAAGGCCGGCGCCTTGGGACTCCATGTCCAGGATTGGAGCGGCTTGATAGGGTTTAAGACTCGAAATCCAAGAAGGGTCGCTGTCAATCTCCGCGAAGTCAGTCATTTGATCATATCCGAAATATATTCAGCAGAGATGGCATGTGTGGTTTGGTGAAGCGTCTGGGGATTTATTCCGCCAACTATTGCGAAGCCCTCCACCGCTGGAACGTAGCTTCCAATAATCATGGCGACGATCTCCGTCGTGCCAGTCCGGAAAACAGGTCCACCAGATTGCCCAGGCCGCGTCTGAGTGTTTAGAATCGCGTGCTTAGTTTTTATACCACCGGCACCAAGCAACACTCTCCCTCCGACATTCGATTGATGAGCGGTCAGGACCAGCCGGCCAAAATCCAAATGCGGAAACCCTAGACTGATAATCGACGAATTCACACTCAGCAAATCCGTACCTCTCAAAGCGTTATTTATATAGGGAAGAGTTAGCCCCTCATGAGTTTCTAAAATAGATATATCGCGAACAGCGTCATGCTCCACAACGTTAACCGGAAAGTTCTGGAATTGATTCACTGTTGTGTCTTGGTATGTAGACAATGTCTGAGCCGTCGACATTACAGCAACAATTTTTGTTGCTTCCACTCCGACAACGTGGGCGGCGGTCGCCATAAGTCTCGGACTGATTGCAAAAGCAGTGCCCAGTGGCGTTAGGCCACTCGCTTCAACTTTTCCGATCGCAAAAACAATCTTGGCGACATTTTCATCTAACATAGCTCCCCCCAATAGATTATATTTCAGAACTGTTGCAAATTTTGAAATATTAGTCAAAGCGCTCGTTCTCACGGATCGTCCCCACAAGAACCTTTCGCCGTCGCCGCCAGCTGAGCCGGGCCTGTCCTGTTACACTGGATGAACCGCGCTCTCTCACCGGTGATCTTTTCAATCGATTTCAATAGCGGTTCATGAACCTCACGCAGGGCGCAGTAGTGCTCGCAGTGTAATCTAGCAGCGGGCCGACAATGCTCTTGTGCATCGCTTCCGCTGCCGCCAGAAGCGCTCAATTTCCGCCTGTGAAAGCTGTTTGGAAGGTTTGGTTCTGCCCATGGCGATCTCCATTTGAGTTCGCCCCACTTGGGAACAGGATGTTGCATCGAGTGCGTTTATTGCTTTGCCGGTATCGGCACTAGGCCGGGACCAAAGTCCGGCTTGTGAATGGCCTTAAGCAAGCGCAATATCGCTGAGAACCCGACGGCTGAGGGCCTGGATCGCGACAGACAAGGCGGCCCAGGCTCTCGGCTTTTCGGAGGCGATGTTTGAGGGAGCAGCGCATTGTTCGTCGATTACTACGAACTCTTGGAGATCAGTCCCAACGCCAACTCGGAGACGCTGGAGCGAATATTTCGCTATTTTGCGATGCGCTATCATCCCGACAATCAGCAAACCGGAGATGAAGCCCGCTTCAGTGAAATAGTGGAAGCACACAACGTCCTGAAAGATCCGGTCAAGCGCGCCCAATACGACATCTCCTATCGAGAGCATGCCGGTCTGCGCCTTCAATTGGCCGAGGAAGCAAGCGACGGCAAAGGCATTCAGAAGGACGCTGTGGTCCAGGCCAAACTGCTTTCTCTGCTCTATGTGAAGCGCCGCCAGGATGTCAGCAACCCCGGGATTGGCGACGTCGAAATCGAACGGTTATTGGGCTGTCCGCGAGAGCATCTCGAATTCCATCTCTGGTACATGAAGGCGAAGGGGTGGATCGCAAGAATTGAGAACGGGACAATCGCGATCACGGTTGAAGGCGTCGACCGCGCCGATTCCGAACTGCGTCGCGACACCAGCATTCGGCTCCTGGGATCATAGCCTATCGAGTCATTAGTACCGGTAAGCTTCAAGCGTTGCCGCCCTTCCACACCCTGCCTATCAACGTGGTCAAAACCCTACGCCAGCGCGTTTTGCGGCGATCAAGCGTCTGCGCAGACGCCGAGCTCGCAAAGCCTGGCGTCGGCCTCCTCGACGTTCATTTCCACCGGCGAGATCGCCCTGTATTCGACCGGCTTGTCCTGCCAGTCCTTCGAAGTGAACGTCCGCCCGGCGAGCTTGAAGATGGCTCGAACCGCTATGCCTGACACGTGCGGCATTTCCGTCGAGCATATGGCGAACGCGGTGTAGGCTGGCGTCAGGCCGCTGCGGGCCGCATCGCGCTCGACATCGCTGCGGCAGCGCGTCACGCCGATCCCGGAAAAATCGCTACGGCGCAGGACAACCACGCCCTTGCCGGGGAGGCGTGCATAAACGCCCGTTTGATCGAATGCCTGGCTCAGATAATACGTGCCGGTATTCCCGTTGAAATCGGGAAAGGTGATCCAGGCGTGCAGATATTGCCAGAAATAGATCATGGCCACGGCAGCGACGGCCAGCATGGCGGCACCGGCGCGCTGCTGCGGCGGTGTCGGCTTCCAGCCGAAAATCCAGCCGCGCTCCCTGACCACGCGCGGCGTCGCCAGCAGCGGCGCGGACGGGCTGCCGCTGAATACGCGCCAGCGCGTCTCTATTTCCTGCCACAACTCGTCGGCGGGTACGGTCAGCAGGTCGTGGTGGAAGGCGACTTGCACCATCTCGTCCCTGGGAACGAAGTGGACGTCCCAACCGGGACCCCGCCCCCACCACGATTTGACCGGATTGTTGGCGTCGAAAAATTCCCGCGACACAAGCGCGGCCGTCACGTCGCGGAAGATATGACCCTTCGCCCCCCTGATGTCTATCAGTTCGAGACCGTGGATCTCGCTCCACGGAATGCGGAGTTCCTTGTTCTTCGCGATACGGAACAGGATGCCGGAGGGAGACAGCTCGAGCATCGGCTTTCGCGGGCTGTTGCGACGATGAAAGGCGAAGCCGATGTAGGCGAGGCTGGCAAAAATGATGAACAATGCGACCACTCTCGCCTCGCTGTCATCGCTGCTGTCGCCGCCGCGCGCGAGAAACAGGACCAGGATGGCAAGAGCCATGAAACCCAGCGCCCAGGGGATCTTCTTGAACAGATATTTTTCAATGCCGAAGGCCCGCGTCGCGGTGGCGTCGACCTCTTTGCTGTTCGCGCTGGTGTCGTTCATGGGGTCGCGATCAAGGCTGTTCGTGCCCGATTACAGCACCGGGCGAAACGGTGCGTCAATGACGTGTGTCACAGACGGGCAGCCGCAAGCCGGCGGCTCGGGGCGAGATTCCCGGAGCGAAAAAGATTGGCGACGGCTGGTTTGTGGTACTGCCTAAGCTTCGTCAAAGGTTCTTGCCCAAGGCCGCGTCATGCCCACTGACAGCCAGTTCATTCTCGAACGCATCCGCCAAGGCGGCGTGACGCTCTCCGAGGACGAGTTCGTCATCGACAGGCTGGTGAAGTATGTCGGCAATGGCAGGATCCGCTGGCACGTCGAATTGCGTGGGCATCGCATCGAGCTGACCACCGGCCAGATCAAGAAGCAGCCGACCTTCCGCAGAAAAATTCTTGAACAAGCCGGCGTGCTGCCGCCGCAGCGCGCAGGGGCTGACTACAGGCGATGGGCACTCGATCTGAGGAGAAATGCCATCGAGCTTCCGTGGCGCGACAGGCCGGTCGATGCCGGTTTCGCCATCGACAGGCTCGCCAGCCACGGCGATGGGCGCTGGACGGTTGAATACCAGGGCAAGGTCATCAAGTTCACGACGACCAAACTGCGCAGGCAAGTCAGCTTCCGCAAACGTATGCTGGCCAAGGCCAAGGTGCTGCCGCCCGAGCTGGCTCCTGCCGCCTATCGCAAGTGGATGGACTGGCTCATTCAAAACGCCACAGAGGCCGCACCGCAGGCCGGCCAAGCGTCGATGACGGAAAAGAGCTGGCTTGACGACCTGCCGGAGCTGGCCGGCTGGGAAAATGCCGCGCTGTCCGGAGAGACCGACTAGGACAGCTACTAATCAGTAATAGGATTTATCTGCATTTTAACTAATGTAGATCATCCTTACGGATTGTGTCTCGCGGCTTTTGGACAGAGCAGCATGGTCGACCTTGTGGATGAGGATGAAGTTCCAGCACCCGGCCGATCCGGACGCTGGCGCGTAATAGCTTTGACGACCCTCCAGATCGCCCCACCGGTCATTTCGGTGGGATGCGCCATCATGGCCGGCTATTTCGCCTTTGCGACCTCCAGCAAAAAGCCGCCCGCAGACATGGCAGCACTAGCCGTGTCGATCATGAAATCGGGCGATGCTTCTCCGGAACTGCGCGATTGGGCAGCGGACGTTCTGGGGATACAGACCGATATTGGAATGCCTACCAAAACTGCCCAGCAATAACCACCTGCTTGACTTGATATTCCTACGTCAGGAATTTGGTCGCCGCCCAAGCCGGCGGCCGGCGCCGCTCATCCACGAGATTGCCCGAGGAGGCGCCGGCCAGGCGGGCATTGGGGTACCCGCCGTCGCTAAATTAGCATTCGTGCATTGACCTGGAATGGCGCGAACGCGGAAGGCTGGCAGCCGCGGCACTACAGCAATTTTTCCCAAGACCCGGAACCCTCAACGCTGCAATGGTTGTGACCCCAGCGTCTTGGCGCGGCTTGCCCTGGAGACAATCATGACGACGTTTCTCACCGCTCTCGGCTCTGAAGGTCCTCCAGCCGACCGGGCGAAAGACATGGATCTGTATGGATGGTTGATTGGCAGTTGGGACATGGCGACGGTCCACCGCCGCAACGACGGCACAGTTCAGAAAATGGACGGCGAATGTCACTTTGGCTGGGTGCTGGAAGGCCGCGCCATTCAGGACATCTGGATCAGGCCCAGGCGCCCTTCCCCGTCCACCATGTACGGCACAACCTTGCGCGTCTTCGACCCCGGGATCGGTGGCTGGCACATCATCTGGAGCGATCCGCTCAACCAGGATTATTCGCGCCAGATCGGGCGGGCCGAGGGCAAGGTATTGTCCAGATCGGCGCTGACTCGCGCGGCCTGCAGGCCCGGTGGCGGTTCACCGAGATCACCGCCGACAGCTTTCACTGGATCGGCGAGGAGAGACGCGCGGAGAGCGACCCCTGGCGCGTGACGTATGAACATTTTGCGCGGCGGACGGGTTCCTGAAGCACGCCTGCGCTTTTTGCTGCCAGCTTCTGGCATCAGCCGGGCATCTAGTGTCCCAGCACCTTGGCCTTGCAGGCTGGCTAAGGTCGGGCAGGTGCTAACATAGATTAGCGCGAGCTTAAACAACGCCAAGCCAGTATCTCAAATCCGCCGCGACAAACGCGCCAATAATCTCTTATGTATTGAGCGCGAATAGCGGGTAGACAAGCGAAGATTTCCAATAGCATTGTTGGCACTGGGACGGGGCTCGACCGGCAAGCGCTAACGATGCTTGTCGGTGGTTGGCAACAGCTAAACCGTACAGCCGTAATTGCCACGGTTGTAAGACAAGGAGTCCCAACGATGCCGAACCCAAGCCAGGCCAGCGATCAATGGTGGATCAACGACCAGACGCCGGATAACCCCTATGGCAAAAGCGAAGATTACGGCGCCTTCCTCGACTACCTTGGAGCGCTGGACCGGTCGCTGACGCCGGCTATCGCGGCGGGCACGCTACGGATCAATGTCTCCGAGCTCAATGACCATCCCGAATACAAGGCCGCGGCAATCGGCGCCTTGCAGATGTGGGCCAGTGTCACGCCTCTGAAGTTCGAAATCGTCGACAATGCACCATACAACAGCGCGACCGACTGGATGCAGGTTGTCAGCCCCGAACTGGGCGAGGAGGACGACGGCAGCGCCTATTCCAACGACCGCTATGTCAGCATAGGTCAGCGTTTCCACGACACCGAGCACAACAAGACGGATATTGGCGGCTATGTGTTCGATTCCTTCATCCATGAATTCGGTCATGAGTTCGGCCTGAACCATCCCGGCCTCTACAATTACAGCGGTCCCGGCGGCGTGCAGATCAATTATCTGAACAATGCGACCTGGACCTACGACCGCCAGCAATACAGCGTCATGTCCTATTTCGACGGGATCGATGTCGGTGAACCCACCCGCTGGTCAGCATCAACGCCGATGATGGCCGACATCGAGGCTGTCATCCGCCGCTTTTTCTCGACCGTCGACGAGAACGGGGTGCGCACCTATCAGCATATCGACCTCAACACGGGCGACAACGTCTACGGCTTCGGCAGTACTGTGGATGGCTACCGGCTGACCTCCTCGGGCATGCAGCACGATATCGGTTTTGTCATCCATGACACCGGCGGAACCGATACGATCGACTTCTCCGGCTCGACAGCGGGCACGATCCTTGACCTGCGCGCCGGACAGTTCTCCAGCGTCAACGGCCACAGCAACAATGTGTCGATCTTTGCCGGGCACAACGCCGATGGGACCGACTATTACATCGAGAACGGCATCGGCAGCAGCCATGACGACGTCCTGATCGGCAATGACGGAAACAACGTGCTGGATGGCCGCGGCGGCGGCGACCGAATGGCCGGCAATGGCGGCGACGACACCTACTTCGTCGACTCCCTTGACGACATCGTGCGTGAGGAAGCCAATGGCGGGAGCGACACGGTCGTTCTGCTGTCCCGGAACTTAAACATCCGGAAAATCGCCAACGTCGAACACATCATCTACGCCGACGAGTCGACACTGCAGCCTGGAGGCGGTGGCACCGAAACCCCACCACCGATCATCGGCGACAACACGATGACCAGTATCATCTTCGGCGACAATGGGAACAATACGCTCGACGGCGGCGCCGGCAACGACACGATCTTCGGTCAGGGCGGCGATGACCTCATCATCGGCGGCCGCGACTCGCTCGCCAGCCGCGACATCAACAACACCATCGATGTCGCCGACCTTGAAGACCAGACCGAGAGCGACGACGGCAATGACACGCTCTATGGCGGCGGCGGCAACGATACGATCCTCGGCGGCCAGGGCAACGATATTCTCGACGGCGGCGCCGGCGACGATACGCTGAGCGGCCAGGATGGCGTCGACATATTCAGGGGCGGCGCGGGCGTCGACACAGTCGACTTCAGCAAGGAAAGCCCCTTCCAACTGCTCGTCAACCTCGCCACCAACGTTGCCAATGGCGGCACCGGCACGGGCGACACCTTCTACAGCATCGAGAACCTGATCGGGTCCGATGACCGCATCGACCGTTTCATCGGTACGTCGGCGGCAAATCATTTCTGGGGCCGGGGCGGCGGCGACTATTTCAACGGCGGCGGCGGCAATGACATACTGGATGGCGGCAATGACGGCGACATCCTGTACGGTGAAGCCGGCAACGACACCATCATCGGCGGCGCCGGCCAGGACTATCTGGATGGCGGCGCCGGTATCGATACGGTCGTCTACGAAGGCAGCTCCTCGGGTGTGACGATCGACCTCGCCAATGGCACGGCCAATGGCGGTGACGGCGATGGCCCGGTGCAGATCGTCGGGCGCGGCACCGTTATCCGGCACGATATCCTCGTCGGTTTCGAAAACGCCGTCGGTTCATTCTTCGACGACCATCTCATCGGCAATGCCCAGGCCAACAAACTTTCCGGCGGCGCGGGCAACGACACACTGACTGGCGGCGGCGGCGCCGACACATTGAATGGCGGCGCCGGCAGCGACACGGCGGACTACGCCGACGCGACCGGCGGGCTCAGCCTCAAACTGGGTGGCGGCAAATCCGGCGGCGACACCTATATCTCGATCGAAAATCTGGCCGGTTCGGGCTTCAACGATCAGCTGACGGGCAACAGTGCGGCCAATGTGCTGACCGGCCAGGGCGGCGCCGACAAGATCGACGGCGGCGGCGGCGACGACACTCTGCTCGGCGATTTCGCCTATCAGGGCGATGCTCCGTCACGCCCGGGCATGGGCACCGGCTACGCCACGCTCGGACCGGAGGCGACGAACAATTCGATCTCGACCGCCTTCGACATCTCGAACAACTTCTCGCTGGCCGCCGACCCCGACATCTTCGATTCGACGACCACGCTTCACACCACCGTCAACGCCACCGGAAACGGCCTGGGCGGATATTATAGCCTCAACCTGGCGGCCGGCACGATCATCACCATCGACATCGATGGAATTGCCGACCCCAATGTCCATGACAGCATCGTCAGGCTGCTGGACAGCGATGGCAATGTCGTCGCCCAGAACGACGACGGCGGCGACGACCCCGGCTCCACAAACGGCCGGGATTCGAGCACGAGCTTCATCGTTCAGGAAACCGGAACCTACTATATTCTGGAAGGCGAATGGTCGGCATCGGCTCCCGGCGATGGCTGGGTGGAATCCGTGCCCGAGGGCTCGACATATAAACTGAACGTATCGGTCGAATTCCCGCCCGCGCCGGCCCAGCCGGGCGTTGCGGGCGCCGATACGCTCAACGGCGGCGGCGGCAACGATCTGCTGGATGGCGGGCTGGCTGCCGACACGCTGACCGGCGGCGCGGGCGAGGACTATTTCCGCTTCTCGACAGAACTCGGGAACGGCAATATCGATTGGATCAAGGACTTCAAGGTCGCCGACGATACGATCTTGCTGGACAACCTCATCTTTGCCAGCGTTGGCGGCGACGGCGCCCTCGCCCTGGGCTCATTCTACAAGAGCGCAGCGGGTGCTGCTCATGATGCCGACGACCGCATCATCTACGATTCCGACAATGGAATATTGTCTTACGACGCCGATGGTTCTGGACAAGAAGCAGCCATTCAATTTGCGCACCTGAACACAAATCTGGATCTTTCGGCTGCAGACTTCATTGTCATCTAACGCGTTACCAGGAGGGGGGCTTTCAGGCTTCCCTCCTGAAGCGCGTCGCCGCAGCGAAAAGGGAGAGGACGCAATGACCGACCGCCGCACAGTATTGATAGCCGCAGGAGTTGCGGCTGTCGCCGCGGCCACCGGGGCAGCGGCTGCGCAATCGACGGATATTCGCGGCTCAGTCACGTTCGTGGGCGGCAAGGTCATCCCGGAAGGTCATCTGGAGATCTATCTCGAAGACCCCGCCATTCAGGACAGTGCGCGACGTCGCGCTGCGAAAACCAGCCTCAAAAGCGAGGGCGGCTCAAAGACGATAGAATTTTCCTTGCCCCTGCCCGCAAGCTCGGTTGCTTCACCAACGCTGCAGGTCGTTGCGCGCCTGGAGCGTGCGGACGGCTGGCTGGTCGCGCGGGGCAGCGCTCAGTTCGAGGCGGGCTTGCCCGTCCATGTCACGCTCAAGGCAGTTACGTATTGAGGGACGCGATGCCATATTCCGATTGCGAGCCTGCATGCAGCTGACGCCATCGCCGCCGCTTACGCTGGTTGGAATTCTGGCGTCGTTTCGACGTGCTTTTTCGGGCATTGTCCTGATGAGCGGGGTGGTCAACGTGCTGACCCTGACCGGCTCGTTCTTCATGTTGCAAGTCTATGACCGGGTCGTTCCGGGTCGCAGCGTGCCGACGCTGGTCGGCCTGGCGGTGCTTGCGGGAACACTGTTCGTGTTTCAGGGGGTGCTGGAGCTGATCCGCTCTCGCCTCATGGTGCGGCTGGGACAGGGGTTGGACGCAAAGCTGAGCCCGTCGGTCTATTCGGCGCTGATGCGCCTGCCGCTGCGCGCCAAGCCTTCCGGTGACGGACTGCAGCCCTTGCGGGATCTGGATCAGGTTCGCGCCTTTATCGGCAGTCCCGGGCCGACCGCGCTGTTCGACCTGCCATGGATGCCGCTCTATATCGGCATCTGTTTCATTTTTCATTTCTGGATCGGCGTCACCGCGCTTGCCGGCGCTGTTGTCCTGTTTGCCCTGACGCTTCTGGCCGAATTCCGGACCCGCGGCCCGACAAGGATCGCCGGACAGCACGCAGCCGTCCGCAGCACATTGGCCGAGGCGACAAGGCGCAATGCCGAGGCCATGCAGGCCATGGGTTTTGGCGGGCGTATCGCCGAGCGATGGCATGCCGTCAATGCCGAGTACCTGAATGCCCATGCGGCTGCCAGCGATGTGGCGGGAACGCTTGGAACGATTTCCAAGATCCTGCGATTGATGCTGCAATCGGCAATGCTGGCGATCGGCGCTTATCTGGTCATCCAGCAAGAGGCGACCGGCGGCATCATGATCGCAAGCTCGATCATGATGGGCAGGGCGCTGGCTCCGATCGAACTGGCGATAGCGCATTGGAAGGGTTTCATTGCGGCGCGGCAAAGCTGGGCACGCCTGAAGCAGCTGTTGTCCGCGCTGCCGGATGGTGCAACCGGCGTAACCCTGCCTGCGCCGGTCAGCGCGTTGGCGGTTGAGAATGTCAGTGTCGCGCCGCCGGGCGAACGGACGCCGGTGGTGTGGGATGCTAGTTTTTCACTGGCCAGGGGATCTGGCCTGGGGGTCATCGGCCCGAGCGCTTCCGGTAAATCGTCGCTGGTGCGGGCGCTTGCGGGTGTCTGGCTGCCGGCGCGGGGCGCCGTGCGGCTGGACGGCGCGACGCTTGACCAGTGGCCGACCGACGAGCTGGGCAAACATATCGGCTATCTGCCGCAGGATGTGCAGCTGTTTGATGGAACGATTGCGCAGAACATCGCCCGCTTCGACCCGGATGCGTCATCCGACATGGTGCTTGCGGCGGCCAAGGCCGCCGGCGTGCATGATCTCGTCGTGCATCTGGCCGACGGTTACGACACACGGGTTGGCGAAGCCGGCGCCTCGCTGTCGGCGGGGCAACGGCAGCGTATCGCCCTGGCGCGCTCTCTCTATGGCGATCCGTTCATGGTCATCCTGGACGAGCCGAATTCCAATCTCGATGCAGACGGTGAAGTGGCCTTGTCCGCCGCCATTCAGGGCATCAGGGATCGCGGCGGCATCGTCATCGTCGTCGCGCACCGATCCACTGTCCTGGCCAATGTCGATACGGTGCTGGTGATGGCCAATGGGCATGTGCAGGCCTTCGGTCCGAAGGATGAGGTGCTGAACAAGGTTTTCCGAACGGCAGCACCGCTCAAGGTCGTTGCCGCCACGGAGCGAGGGGTTCCGGCATGAGCGAGGACAGAGCCGCGTTGCATCATAGGCAGGTCCACCGCTATCTCGTGGCTGGGGTTGCTACCTGTCTGCTGCTCGTCGGCGGTGTCGGCGGCCTGGCGGCAGTGACCAAAATGTCGGGTGCGGTGATCGCAGCTGGCCGGCTGGTGGTCGATTCTAATGTAAAGAAGGTTCAGCACCCGACCGGCGGCGTGATCGGCGAGATCAGGGTGCGTGAAGGCGACCGGGTCAAAGCGGGCGATATTCTGGTGCGCCTGGATGAGACGACAACGCGCGCCAACCTGGCGATCGTCTCAAAAGGTCTGGATGAGTTTTATGCACGGCTGGCGCGCCTGGAGGCAGAGCGTGACGGCAAGGACACGATCAGCTTCCCGGAGGTTTTGACATCGCGGCGCGGCGAGGCTGGCGTCGCCGCATCGATGGCCGGAGAACAATCGCTGTTCGATTTCCGGCGCCAGGCGCGATCTGGCCAGCGATCGCAATTGCGCGAACGGATCGCCCAGTTGACGCAGGAGACCGCCGGTCTGACCGAGCAGCTGCAGGCCAAACGCCGCGAGATCGAGCTGATCCAGATCGAGCTGGAAGGCGTGCGGTCCCTGTGGCATCGCAAGCTGATAGGAATCGAGCGCATGACGTCGCTGGAACGGGACGCGGTGCGGCTCGAAGGCGAGCATGGGCAGCTGACCGCGGGAATAGCCCAGGTGAAAGGCAAGGCCTCCGAGATCGAACTGCAGATCATCCAGATCGACCAGGATCTTCGCAGCGAGGTCGCGACCGATTTACGCGAGACGCAAGGAAAGATCTCCGAGTTCGTCGAACGCAAGGTAGCGGCCGAGGACCAGCTGAAGCGCATCGATCTGCGCAGCCCGCAGGATGGCGTGGTGCTGCAACTGGCCGTGCATACGATCGGCGGGGTCATCACCCCCGGCGAACAGGTGATGCAGATCGTACCGGTAACGGACGACCTGACCGTTGAAGCGCATATTGCACCGCAGGATATCGACCAGGTGACGATGGGCCAGAATGCGATTTTGCGCCTGTCGGCCTTCAATCGGCAAACCACGCCGGAACTGACCGGGACGCTGTCGCGGATTTCGGCGGATCTCACCACCGAGGAGCGCACCGGAGCAGCCTTCTATGTCGCGCGGGTGACGCTGCCGAAAACCGAGGTCGCCAAGCTGCGCGGGCTGGCGCTGGCGCCGGGCATGCCGGCCGAAGTGTTCTTCCCGACGGGCGACCGGACGATGCTTTCCTATCTGGTGAAGCCGCTGTCGGATCAGATCCAGAAAGCTTTCCGCGAAGAATGAAGCCGCACCTTTGAGAGCTGAAGCATCCAGACCGGCTGGCTGCCGATCCCGAAGGGGTAGCCCCTACTCCGCCGCCTCGTAGCCGGCGATGCCCTTGATCTCGAGGAAATCCTCCAGCCCGTATTCGGCATTGTAGCCGCAGAACGGCAGGCCAGCGTCCGGGGTGGGGTAGTTGATGTAGGCGTTGGCGGTGCGCATGCGGGCGGCGATTTCGCGGGCCTTGTTCATGTCCTTGGTCTGGATGTAGGAGGCTAGCCCATAGACGGTGTCGTTGGCGGTGCCGATCTGCCCGCAACGTCTCCGCGCTCAATCGGTACGGCCATACATATTAGCATTCAACGATATATTAATAAGTATGATCGAGCCTTTGCGTATCGGGACCAATTCCCGATCGACGATCCGGCACTATTTGTGTGCCGTGACGCTCGACCGATGCGGAGTAAAACGCATGAGTGTCGAAACCGCACTGGCGCAGCTATTGCGCATGATCCACGGCCGCGCCCTCAATTTGGCGGCGTTGCCTGATGATGAGAGAGTTACGCACTACGACAGCATCCGCCGGTCATGTTGCGGAGCCGCCGAGCATGTCGGCCAGAGTCCCGACGATGCAGCCATCACGGCAAACAGCATGGTCGAATTCACCCGCGCCATGGTTGGGATCATCGAGACAAACCGCGGCTATGACAAGCGGCGGTCCGTCTCCGGGCGGTGACCCGGTTGACGAGACCAGCGAGGGCGCGGCCGAGACCGCGCCCCTTCGATTGCATTGGAGCTAGCGAGGGCCTTGTCTCCCTGCCCTACTCCGCCGCCTCGTAGCCCGCGATGCCCTTGATCTCGAGGAAATCCTCGAGCCCGTATTCGGCGTATTCACGGCCGTTGCCGGATTGCTTGTAGCCGCCGAAAGGCAGGCCGGCGTCCCACTGGGGATAGTTGATGTAGACATTGCCGGTGCGCATGCGGGCGGCGACTTCGCGGGCCTTCTGGATGTCCTTGGCCTGGATGTAGGACGCCAGACCATAGACGGTGTCGTTGGCGGTGCCGATCGCCTCTTCGACGGTGTCGTAAGGCATGATCGCCAGCACCGGCCCGAAGATTTCCTCGCGCGCGATGCGCATGTCGGGGGTGACATCGGCGAACACGGTCGGCCTGACATAGTAGCCACGGTTGAGCTCGGCCGGACGGCCTGGTCCGCCCGCCACCAGCGTCGCACCCTCGTCTATGCCGGCCTGGATCAGGTCCTGGATCTTGTCGAACTGGATCTGGCTGACCACCGGGCCGAGCTTGGAGCCGGCCGCATCTGCCGGGCCGACGGTGAACTTTTCCGCCGCCGTCTTGGCATAGCCGGCAGCCTCGTCATGGCGGTCGCGCGGCACGAACATGCGCGTCGGCGCGTTGCAGGACTGGCCTGAGTTGCTGAAGCAGCCGGCGACGCCCTTGGCGACGGCCTTTTCCAGGTCGACATCGGGAAACAAGATGTTGGCCGACTTGCCGCCGAGCTCCTGATGCACGCGCTTGACCGTGTCGGCGGCCGCCTTGGCGACCAGTATCCCGGCGCGGGTCGAACCGGTGAACGACATCATGTCGATGTCGGGGTGGCTGGACAGCGCCTGGCCGACGCCCGGGCCGTCGCCATTGACGAGGTTGAAGACGCCCTTCGGCACGCCGGCCTCGTCGATGATTTCGGCGAAGATGATGGCGTCGAGCGGCGCGATCTCAGACGGCTTCAGCACCATGGTGCAGCCGGCGGCAAGGGCGGGACCGACCTTGCAGGTGATCTGGTTCAGCGGCCAGTTCCACGGCGTGATCAGGCCGACAACGCCGATCGGTTCCTTGACGATCAGGGACGAGCCCTTGACGTGGCGGAATTCGAACGACTTCAGCACCTCGGCCATCTTCTGCAGATGCGCAAGGCCAACGCCGACCTGGCTGTCGAGCGCCATCCGGCGCGGCGCGCCCATTTCGCGCGACACGGCCAGAGCCAGATCGCCGCTGCGCTTCTTGTAGATCTCGATGACGCGGTTGAGGATATCGAGGCGTTCCTCGGCCGAAGTACCGAACGTGTCGAAGGCGCGCTTGGCCGCGGCCACCGCCTTGTCGACATCGGCCTTGGAGCCGAGCGAAATCTGGGCGAAGGCGTCTTCGTTGGACGGGTCGATGACGTCGAAACTGTTGGGCACGACCGGGTTGACCCAGGCGCCATCGATATAGAACTGCAGATTGTGGGACATGGGTTTTTCTCCCTGGGGGATTTCTGATGTGATTGGGGGGGATCGGCGGATCGTCGTATCGGTTCAGAGATAACGATGTGGCAAGAGCGATGTCAAACGCAAGGGCTCGCGATTGAGCCAGACGGCTACAGAAGCGTGTGCCCCGCCGCGACCAGAAGCCCCCTTGCCGCAGCTTCATCCTTCACTTTGACGAGCAGATGGTCGCCATCGAAAGTAGATACCAGAAAAATGCCGAGTTCGTTTTCCGACAACGGCTTTATCACCGACAGCACGATGCCTGTTTCGTCGAAGGCAAAGGGACCCTGGAGCTTCAGGCCGACCCAGTCCCTGTCGTGCTTCACGCCGTCCGGGACCCGATCCTGCAGGCAGACGACCGAAAGCTCGTCCTCGGTCCGGGTGATGCTGACGAAGCCTGGCCCGTCGGCCCAGCCGGGAATGCTCTCTTTTGCTTCGAGGCGCGAAACTGCGTACCGCCCCGAGAGCGGCTTCAACCGGACCCTGACTGCCATCCGATCCTCCCCGTTTGTTGGCCATCACGCCAGCCTCTTGCTCATATAGACCGTCGTGCCGTTCATGAATGGCTCTTCGCGGTCGATCGTGTAGCCGTGCTTCCTGTAGAGCGACACATTGGCTTCGAACGCGCCGTTTGTCAGCAGGCGCAATTCGCGGCGCCCAGCCGCGCGTGCCTTCTCTTCGGCCCGCTCCAGCAACAGCCGGCCAATCCCCCTGCCCTGTGCCTGCGGTGCGACGCAGACATTCTCGATCCAGAGATGATCGTCCTCCAGCGTGGTTTCGAGCATGCCGACAATGCGGTCGCCCTCGATGGCGAGATCGAAGGGATGCTCGGCAACCGCCTTGTCATAGTCGGCGCGCATCGGCAGCGGCTCGCGGCCGATCACCGGCACCCATTTGGCATAGGCGGCGCGCACAATGTCCCGGATCGCGGCGGCGTCAGCGCGTTCGGCCGGCCGAAACCGGATGGAAGAATTGGTCATAACAAGCTCCAGACATGAAAACCCCGCCGGCTGATATTGCGGGCGGGGCTGGAAACGAACGAACCGAGATCTATCGTGCCGGTCTTTGTCGTCGCGCAATCAGCTTGCCGCTCCGCATCGTGCAGAGGCGACGTCGCTTGGTGATGGCGAGCGAGAAAACGGACATGGCGCCACGCTGGAACAGGAAGCGCAGCCCGTCAAGATTTTGAGATTGGCCCAGCCTGTAGAATTCAGGGATGCTCCCTCGTCAGGTCAGAACCGATCGTTCGTAAAACCAGATCATTCTAACCAAAACAATTCGTTGGAAAGATTGGTTCAGGAATGGCATTCCTCCGGCGTAGTCGCTTGGAGAATTTCATTGTCTTCCGCCACCCACATCGCGAACGATATTCCGAAAAACACGATTTCTGCCGATCTGGCGGCGGGCCGCAAGCGGCTCGATTCGGCGTGGAACGGCGTTATCCCCGGCGTCGTGCTGGTGGCGATGATCACGGCTGTGGCCTTCTCGGCCCATAACGTCTCCGGCTTCGCGCTGTTCAGCCCGATGATCCTCGCTGTCGTCGCCGGCATGATCTATTCCAACGTGCTCGGCACCCCCGCCCACGCCAAGGCCGGCATCGCCTTTTCGCAAAAGCGCCTGCTGCGCTTTGCCATCGTGCTGCTCGGCTTCCAGCTGACGCTCGGCCAGGTCGTCTCCATCGGGGTCAGTGGCGTCGGCATTGTTGCGGCTACCCTTGGCGCGACCTTCGTCTTCACCATCACGCTCGGCCGGCTGCTCGGCGTCGACGCCAAGCTGGCGCAACTGATTGCCGCCGGCACCTCGATCTGCGGCGCCTCGGCGATCGTCGCCACCAACATCGTCACCGACGCGCGCGACGAGGACGTCACCTACGCCGTCGCCTCGATCACGCTGTTCGGCACCGTCGCCATGCTCGGCTACCCGCTGCTGGCGCCGGTGCTCGGCCTCGACCAGCACGCATTCGGTCTGTGGGCAGGCGCCTCGATCCACGAGGTTGCGCAGGTCATCGGCGCGGGCTTCCAGAACGGCGCCCAGTCCGGCGAGATTGCCACCGTCGCCAAGCTGACCCGTGTTTCCATGCTGGCCCCGATGGTCATCGCGCTCGGCCTGATGGCGCGCCGCAAGACGAGCAGCGACCGGTCAGGCGATCAATCGGCGGCACGGCCGCCCATGCCGTGGTTCGTCGCCGCTTTCGTCGCCGTCGTGGCGCTGAACAGCCTGATCACCGTGCCGGCGGAAGTGAAGTCGGCAATGGCGCTCGGCACCACCATCATGCTGACCATGGGGCTCGCCGCCATGGGCCTGCAAGCCAACATTTCGCAGCTGCGCTCGCGCGGCCTGCGGCCGCTGGCACTCGCCTTCTCGGCCTTCATGTTCATCGGCTGCTTCAGCCTGATGCTGGTGAAGTTCGCTTAAAGCCGCTCAATCCACGAAAGAACTTGCCGCGACATAGATCGCGGCCAGCGCCTCGATGCCGGCCTGGTCGTCCTTGTCGAAGCGGCCGGGTGTCGGGCTGTCGAGGTCGATCAGACCGAAGACGCCGTCATTGTCCCGGAGCAGCACGACCAGTTCCGAACGCGAGGCGGCGTCGCAGGCGATGTGGCCGGCAAACTCGTGCACATCCTTGACCAGCATCGACATTTCGAGATCGATCGCGGTGCCGCACACGCCCTTGCCGACGGCGATGCGCACGCAGGCCGGCTTGCCCTGGAAGGGTCCGAGCACCAGCTCCTCGTCGGAGGCCAGGAAATAGAAACCGGCCCAATTGAGGTCGGGCACCATCTGGAAGATCAGCGCCGATGTGTTGGCGGCATTGGCGACCGAATCGCTCTCGCCCTCCAGCAGCGCCTTCAACTGGGCTACCAGTTCGCGGTAGAAGGCTGGCTTGTCGGTGCTGTCGATGGTCTGAGCCGCAAACATGGTTGGTCTCCGTTGCCGGCGAGCCAAGATGCCCGCTATATCCCTGTCTGCCACCAATGACGCGCCCGGGAAATACACAATTGTGAATACCGTCCATGCCAGCAGAAGACAGGATCGGGTGCAGCCGGCAGCGAGCGAAGGCCCTCTCACCTTCGCCGTGCTGGTCTTTCCCGGCTTTCCGATGATGGCGTTCAGTTCGGTGATCGAGCCGCTGCGCGCCGCCAATGTGCTGGCCAAACGGGATTGTTATCGCTGGGTGATCGTCGGCGCCGACCAGGGCACGGTCGAGGCGTCCAATGGGGTTGTCATACAACCGGGATTCTCAGCCTCTGGCGCGCCGAAGGTCGACCGCATTGTCGTCTGCTCGGGCGGCAATGCGGACTTGCTTGTCGCCGACGATGCGGTTGCCTGGATGCGCAAGAGCCTGCGGGGCGGCGCCCATATCGGCGCGGTGGCCGATGCGGCGTTCTTCCTCGCCAGGGCCGGCTTGCTGGACGGCCATGCCTGCACCTTGCACTGGACCAGCCAGGCGGCCTTCACCGAGGCATTCCCGGACATCGAGCTTCGGCGCGACCTCTATGTCATCGATCGCAAGCGCTTCACCTCGGCGGGCGGCGTCGGCAGCCTCGACATGATGCTGGAGATCATCACCAACGACTATGGCGGCGAGCTCGCGGCCGGTGTCGCCGAATGGTTCGTGCACAGCCCGTTGCGTTCCAGCGTCGACCGCAAGCTGATGCCGCTCAGGCTGCGCACCGGCGTCCAGAACGAACTGGTGCTGTCGGCCATCGCCATCATGGAGGATGCGGTCGAGGAGCGGCTCGGCATGACGGAACTGGCGGCAAGGCTCGGCGTCTCCTCCGACAAGCTGGAGCGCAATTTCCGCAGCGAGCTCAGCATCTCGCCCAACGGCTACTACCGGCGCCTCAGGCTACGGCGCGCGGCTGACCTTCTGGCGCATTCGACGCTGATGGTGCGAGATGTTGCGCTGGCCTGCGGGTTTGCGTCGATGTCGAGCTTTGCGAGGGCTTTCCGCGAGGAGCACGGACATGCGCCGAAGGCGATGCGACGGCATTAGGGATTGAGCGCGGCTGCGCTTGCGGCATTTCGCACGACATTTGCGGGATTGCGCACAGCCTTTGCTCAACGCCGAGCTATGTTCGAGCCTTCAGGAGGCGCACCCATGAGCATCGTCGTTTTCGACCCCGACAGCACCGAGGATGTGGACTTCAAGGACCGTATGCGCCACCCGGTCGCGGCCGACTCTGCCGGCGGCATGTGGCTTTCGGATACCGAGCCGTCCTTCATCGATGCCGACGCCTTGCGCAAAGGACGGCTTGCGAAGCTGCGCCAATGGATGCGCGAGGCCGGCTATGGCGGCATAGTGCTATTCGACCCGTACAACCAGCGCTACGCCACCGGCTCGCGCAACATGTTCGGCTATTTCCTGCGCAACTCGACGCGCTATTTCTTCATTCCGACCGAAGGGCCGATCGTGCTGTTCGAATATCCGCAGAGCTACCATGTTTCGATGGTGCTCGACACGATCGACGAGGCGCGTCCTTCCAAACTGGTGTGGTCTTCGGTGTCGGGCCGCGACGACGAGACCGCCGGCCCGTTTGCCGACGAGATCACCGAGCTTTTGAAGAAGCATGGCGGCGGCTCGATGAAGCTCGGGCTCGACCGCTGCAGCCATCTGCAGGCGCTGGCGCTGGAAAAGCGCGGCTGCGATGTCAGGGACTGCCAGGGGGAAATCCTGGCTGTGCGCGCCGTCAAGACGCCTGAGGAAGTCAAATGCCTGCAGGTTTCGATGGCCGGCGCAGAGGCGGCTGTCTACGCCGTGCGTGAGGCGATCAAGCCCGGCGTCTCCGAAAACGAGCTGTTCGCCATCATGTATGGCGAGGTGATCCGCCAAGGCGGCGAGTTTATCGAGACACGATTGCTCACCTCGGGACAGCGCACCAATCCTTGGTTCAACGAAGCCAGCGGCCGCAAGATCCGGCCGGGCGAATTGCTGGCGCTCGATACCGACACGATCGGTTGCTATGGCTACTATTCCGATTTTTCCCGCACCTTCCGCTGCGGCCCGGGCAAGCCGACCGACTACCAGAAATCGCTCTACCGCATGGCGCACGACCAGGTTCAGCACAATATTTCGATCGTCAAGCCGGGCATGGCCTTTCGCGAGATCGCCGAAAAAGCGTGGAAAATCCCGGACCGTTTTGTCGACCAGCGCTATACCTCAGTGATGCACGGCGTCGGCATGCATGGCGAGACGCCGTTCATTGCGCATGCCATGGACTATGAGACCTACGGCCGCGACGGGGTCATCGTGCCCGGCATGGTGGTGAGCGTGGAAAGCTATATCGGCGAGAAAGGCGGCCGCGAGGGCGTCAAGCTGGAGGACGAGATCCTGATCACCGACACCGGCACCGAGCTTCTGTCGCGCTTTCCCTATGAGGACGAGTTTCTGGAGAAACAGATTTGATCCCAATGCCCCCTACTGATGTTAGCGCGGTATCGCAAACCTTCGGGAATAGCCGAGGCACCCATGCCTTCGTCATCCTAGGGCGAAGCAAGGAGCGCAGCGACGCGGCGCAGACCCTAGGATCCATGCCGGGACTCCCGAGCGCCGCACCGGTGCGAATTCTGCTCCGCCGTGTTCCTTGGCCGATGTCACGGCATGGATCCTCGGGTCTCCGCGACGGAGCTTCGCTCCTGCTTCGCCCGTGGATGACGAAGGTTGGGAGGCACCGGCCAATCACCACCGTTTGCGCCAGTTTAATGAATGGAATGGCGTTGGTCGCGAACCCAGGCGCAGCCGCATGAAAAGCCCGATCTCGATCAAACGCGGCGCGGTGGCGGCGGTGTTCATCGACCTCCAGGAGGAGCATCGGCAGGACAAGCGCTATCTGGTCGAAGGCTATGGCGAGGTGCTGGCCAACGTCCAGCGCCTGCAGGCGGCGGCGCGGCGCAACTTCGTGCCGCTCTACCACTGGGCCTATGTTGTCGATACCGCCAAGGCGCGGCCGTTCCATCCGCTCGATGCCGACGGCAAGTCGGCCTTTTCCGACAAGAGCGATCCGCTGACGGAAATCTGTCATGAGGTGGCGCCGGCCAATGGCGAAGCGTTGCTGATCAAGGCGGAGGCCAGCGCCTTCCGTTCGGGGCCGGCGGCGCGCGACCTCAAATCCGGCGGCATCGAATGGCTGATCGTCGCCGGCGTGTGGACCGAGGCCTGTATCGATGCCACCGTGAAGGATGCGGTGGCATCCGGCTTTCGTGTACTTTTGGTCAAGGATGCCTGTGGCAGCGGCAGTGCCGCCATGCACCAGACCGCCATCCTCAACCTCGCCAACCGGCTCTATGGCGGCGCCGTCACCAACACCATCGACGCCTGCCGGCTGATGGCGGGCGATACCGTCAGCGCATGGCAGGTCGAGGGCTCGGTGCCGCTGCGCTTCACCTTTGACAACGCCGGCCGGCTCTACGGCGAACTCTGAGGCACAGGATGGGCACACTCCACCAGCTCAAGACAGCAGGGCGGGGAAAATACGCCACCATGCTCGACCCGGCGCTGTGGGATTACATCGACCTGGTCAACGACTGGTTCCCGCCCGAAATCGCCGAACTGCCGATTGCCGAGCAGAGGTCAGTGTACGACGCGATGTGCCGCGCCTTCCATCAGGGTTATCCCAAAGGCGTCACCGCAAACGATGGCATCATTGCCGGCGATAAAGGGCACGCCATTCCCATCCGCCACTACCGTATTGCGGGCAAGCCGTTACGCGCACTCG
The DNA here is from genome assembly GCF_057786075.1 of Mesorhizobium sp. P171375. Taxonomy (NCBI): domain Bacteria; kingdom Pseudomonadati; phylum Pseudomonadota; class Alphaproteobacteria; order Hyphomicrobiales; family Phyllobacteriaceae; genus Mesorhizobium; species Mesorhizobium sp. P171375. Next base: position 4,081,891 of record NZ_JBYNWF010000001.1, on the reverse strand, counting down.
TCGTCTATTATCATGGCGGCGGGTTTGTGCTGGGCGGGCTCGACAGTCATGACGACATCTGCGCCGAAATCTGCGCCGGCACCGGCTTCGACGTCGTCTCCGCCGACTACCGGCTGGCGCCGGAACATCCGCATCCGGCTGCCTTCGAGGATGCGCTTGCCGCCTTCGAATGGGCGGCGCAGACGACCGACCTGCCAATCGTGCTCGTCGGCGAGAGTGCCGGCGGCAACCTTGCCGCCGCGGTCGCGCATGCGTCGCGCCGCCACCCGCGCCACGCCGTCGGCCAGGTGCTGATCTATCCCGGCCTCGGCGGCGACGAAAACGCCGGCTCCTATGTCGAGCACGCACAAGCGCCGCTGCTGACGCTGCGCGACATCGAGACCTACCGCGCCATCCGCTCAGGCCCGGCGCACACGCCCGACGACCCGACATTCTCGCCGCTTAAAGACAGCGATTTCTCCGGCCTGCCGCCGACGGTCATCGTGACTGCCGAATGCGATCCGCTGTCGTCGGACGGCGAAACCTATCGCGACCGTATCGTTGCCGCCGGCGGCCGCGCCTGGTGGTACGAGGAGCCGCGGCTGGTGCACAGTTTCTTGCGTGCCCGCAAGAATGTAGGGCGCGCCGGCGAGGCTTTCCTGTGCATCCTGGCGGCCATCGCCGCCGTCGCCGTGCTCGGCAAGAACGACGAAACGCTGATCTCCCCCCTCGTGGGGGTTGAGGAGTGGTCCGCATAGCGGGTGGAAAGCCAATTGCTTGGCTTTCCGAACGACGAAAGCCGGCAGGCCAGAGGGGGCGCGAAGGATCGCGGCCCTTCAATATTCTAACGCAACGATTGTCTGCGAAGACACTCCAGCCGACAGAAGGGGCCGGCGGAAAGCACCCCCCTGTGTCCTGCCCGTCCTCCGCAGCAGCTGCGCCGCATCTGCGGAGGGTGGACCGGACATCTCCCCCACAAGGGGGGAGATTGGCGGCACACCCCTGCGGAACAGCGCACAAGAATTGCGGAAAAGCGAACATTTCCCTGCGTCAGCCCGCCCTATCATCGACGCTCAGGTAATGGCCCCCCGGCGGTCGCATCCGCCCCCAGCGGAGGCGATCCGTCGGGCCGCTCAACAAAGAGGGAACGACGATGAAATTCATGCTGACCGACAGAAGATTGCATCCGAAGGCGAAACCCGTTGCCGACGATTTCAGGAAGGGCGGCGTCAACCGGCGCGAATATCTCGCCATCATGGCTGGCTTCGGAGTCAGCGCGGCTGGCGCGCTGGCGCTGGGCGGTCTTGCCCCCTCGCCCGCCCGGGCCGAGGAGCCGAAGCGCGGCGGCACCTTGCGCGTCGCCATGAACGTCAAGGGCTTCAAGGATCCGCGCACCTTCGACGGCGTCGAGATGTCGAACGTCGCGCGCCACTGCAACGAATATCTGGTGCGCTGGAACCGCGACTTCACCTTCGAGCCGTGGCTGCTCGAAAGCTGGGAAACCAGCGACGATGCGAAAACAATCACCCTGCATGTGCGCAAGGGCATCGCCTGGTCGAACGGCGACACCTTCAACGCCGACGATGTCATCCACAATCTCACACGCTGGTGCGATGCTTCCGTCGCCGGCAATTCGGTCGCCGCGCGCATGGGTGCGCTGGTCAATGCCGACACCAAGAAGCCGGTCGACGGCGGCATCGAGAAGGTCGACGACTTCACCGTCAAACTCAATCTGCCGAAGCCTGACATTTCGCTGATCGCCGGCATGGCCGACTATCCGGCACTGATCATGCACCGCTCCTACGAAGGCGGCGACGACCCGATGAAGGCGCTGGCGATCACCACTGGTCCCTGCGAGCTGGTCAGTTGGAATGCCGAGACAAGCGCGGAGGTGAAGCGCAAGGACAAGCCCTGGTGGAAGGGCGACTTCTACCTCGATGGCATCAAATGGGTCGATTACGGCTCGGACCCCAATGCCATGCTGTCGGCCTTCGAATCCGGCGAGATCGACACCGACCACGAAACCGCCTCCGACGCCGTGTCGCAGACCGAGCAGATGGGCCTGCTAAATTCCGAGATCGCCACCGGCTCGACCATCGTCGCCCGCTTCAATGTCGGCAATGCACCCTATGACGACGTCAAGGTGCGCCGCGCTGCCCAGCTTTCGGTCGACAATTCGGCCGTGCTGGCGCTTGGCCTCGGTGGTCGCGGCAAGCCCGCCGACAACCATCATGTCGGCCCGATGCATCCTGAGTTTGCCGATATCGGCCCGGCCAAGCGTGACGTGGATCAGGCGAAGAAACTGCTTGCCGAGGCCGGCAAAGCCGACCACGAATTCGACCTGATCTCCGTCGATGTCGAATGGCAAAAGAGCACTGGCGACGCGATCGCAGCGCAGATGCGCGAGGCCGGCCTGAAGATCAAGCGCACGGTGTTGCCGGCGGCGACCTTCTGGAACGATTGGAGCAAATACCCCTTCTCCACCACCGAATGGCTCGGCCGCCCGCTTGGGGTCCAGGTGCTGGCGCTCGCCTATAAATCGGGTGCTGCCTGGAACGAAAGCGCGTACGCCAACAAAGAGTTCGACGAGCTTCTCGACACGGCGCTGGCAACGCCGGACGCCGCCCAGCGCAAGGAGATCATGGCCAAGATCGAGCAGAATCTGCGCAATGCCGGCATCATCATCCAGCCCTACTGGCGCTCGGTCTACCGCACCTATCGCAAGGGCGTGCAAGGCTGCGAACAGCACCAGTCGCTCGAGCAGCACTTTGAGAAGGTGTGGCTGGAAAGCTGATCCCTCCCAGGACTGTTGGGCCGGCGCGGTTCGAATGAGCCGCGCCGGCCGAATGCCGTTTGCCATGCGCATGATTTTTGGCACAGATTGCGCCTGACCGACTTTCGGCTCAGAGCGAATCAGGCATGGATCACTTCGACCTCGGCACCTATCGCCGCCCCATCTCCACATCCTCGGCCGATACGCAGCGCTGGTTCGATATCGGGCTGAACTGGTGTTACGGCTTCAACCATGAGGAAGGCATAAAGTGCTTCGAGAAGGCGTTGGAGACCGACCCTGATTGCGCCTTCGTGCATTGGGGCATCGCCTATGCCGCCGGGCCTTTTTATAACCTGACCTGGAAGGAGCACGGCAAGGACGAGGCAAACCGTGCAGCCAAGCGCTGCTTCGACCATGTGCAGTTGGCACGCGCCCATGCGGCAAAAGCCAGCGCGGTGGAGCAGCAGCTGATAGAGGCGCTGGCAACCCGTTTCCAGCAGCCGCATGACGTCACGCCCGTGGAATTCGAACAATGGGACAATGCCTATGCCGCCGCGATGCGGCAGGTCTATCGCGACTTTCCCGACGACCATGATGTAATGGCGCTCACCGTCGAGGCGCTGATGATGCGCACCGTTCGGCGGCTATGGGATCTGAAAACAGGGAGACCGGCGCCCAATTCGGATGTGCTGGAAGCACTGGAAGTCTGTGAGCGTTCGATCCGGCTGTCGGACGAAGCCGGCACTGCGCCGCACCCGGCGATCCTGCATCTGCACATCCATCTCCTGGAAATGTCGACGCAGCCGGAGCGCGGCATTCGCTCGGCCGACCGGCTCGGCACGATGTGTCCCGATGCCGGCCACATGAACCACATGCCTGGGCATATCCATGTGCTGTGCGGCGAATACGAGAAGGCGAAGCTCGCCAGCGAAAAGGCGGTGCGCGCCAACGACCTCTACCTCGCCTATGCCAGTGAGCCGACTTACTATCTGCTCGGCTGCTGCCACGATCTGCATCTGATGATGTTCACCTGCATGTTCCTTGGCCAATACGAGCCGGCGCTGTGGGCGGCCGACAAGGTGCGCAGCCTGGTCGCGCGCGACGTGGTCGCCATCCAGGACCGGCCGAAGCTGACGCAGACGGTTGAAGGCTATCACGCCATGCGCGCGCATGTGCAGGTGCGCTTCGGCCGCTGGCAGGAGATCATCGACGAGCCGATGGTGGCGGAGCCGGAACTCTACGTGCTGACATCAGCCATGCAGCACTACGCCAAGGGCGTCGCGCATGCCACGCTCAAGCAATTTTCGGCGGCCGAGCGCGAACGCGAGAACTTCCGCAGGCATGTCGAGGCCATTCCCGCCGAGCGGCGCTTCCTCAGCAATCCGACACGGGCCTCGCTGGCTGTCGGTGCAGCCCTTCTCGATGGCGAGCTCGCCTATCACCAGGGCCGGCATGACGAGGCCTACGATCACCTGCGCCACGCAGTCGAGCTCGACGACAATCTGTCCTACACCGAGCCATGGGCCTGGATGCACCCTCCCCGCCATGCGCTGGCCGCCCTGCTGCTCGACCAGGGCCACGCTGAAGAGGCCGAGCAGGTCTATCGCGACGATCTGGGCTTGAGCGGCAGGGTGCAACGCTGCGCCCAGCATCCCGATAATGTCTGGGCGCTGCACGGGCTGGTCGAGTGCCTGAAACGGCGCGGCGAGAGCGTGGAGATGCCGGAGTTGCAGGCGAAGCTTGCCGCCGCGCTGGCGAAGGCGGATGTGGCGATCACCTCGTCATGCCTGTGCCGGACGAGTGTGCAAGCGGACCATAGCTGTTGCCATTGAAGCCCAGCCGACCGCAGCGGCGTCGCCTTACGAGAAGATTTCCGCCAGCTCGTCGACGCTGGTGCCTTCCTTGACCTGGCGCAGCTCGACATAGCTGACCGCGGCGGCGACCGACAGCAGCATCGACATCACGCTTTGCACCAGCCCCGCCACGATGGCCGCGACAACGCCGTGAAACAGGTAGACGACCACGCCAACCGCCCCCTGGATGACCATCGCGATGATGATCAGGACCAGGAACAGGCCGAACAGCGACCAGCGGCTGCCCTTGGTCAGGGCGCGGCTGCGCGACATTGAACCAAACACGCCAAGCCGCTCCTGGATCAGAACCGGCACCGAAACCGACCAGCCGAGCCAAAGGATGATGCCGGGCACGATCAAGGCGATCATGGCCAGGCCCGATCCCAAAGCAACGAGGAAACCTATCCCCAGGGTCGGCAGCAAAAAACGAATGGCGATCTGCAGGCTGTCGCCAAAGGTCGGACGCTTTCCGTTCAAATCCTCGATCGTGGCCCGCACAAGCGCAGACTGAAGCAGCAGCGCAAAAATGGAGCTTATGAAAATGGCGACAAACGAGATCCAGGAATTGCGAAACGCGAAGGCGGGATCGGCCGCGGCGCCTGGATCGACCGCCAGGATGGCTTGCATGCGCGATTCAGTCCACAACTGCATCAAGACCGTCGGCAACCCTGAAAACAGCAATGCCAGTCCGACAGTCAGGACGATATTTCGGCCGATGACGGAGAAGCTGTTGTTGAATACCCTGCCGATCTGAAATTTCTCAGGCCGTGCAAATGTTGCCGAAGTCATGATGCGCCCCCTGTTTCGCCGCCGAATATTGTCCGGCGATCGCAGCAGTAAATTTGCCAAGATTGGTGAGCGCCGTCTAGCCCACTTGCAAATGTTGCGCTGCATTGTCAGTGTCGGCCCGCGAACCGCAGGTTGCATGGGGGCGAAAAGGTGACTGCTGCACAGCCGGACGCTGCGCAAGCCGAATGGCTGACCAAACTGCACAAGCAGTTGCTGTCGGACGATTCGATCCAGTTCGACCTGCCGGCCTATGTGCAGCCCCAGCCCCCCGAGTGGCTGAAGCCGTTTGGCGAGTTCCTGAAATGGCTTGGCCCCTACATGATCTACCTGTTCTGGGGCGCCGTGATCACAGGTGCCGCGATCATCCTGTTGCTGATTTTGCTCGAGGTGAAAGGCGTTGCCTGGCGCCTGCCGTGGCGGCGCAAGAAGAGCGTGACCGAGGCTGAGGCGACGTGGCGTCCCGACGTCGGCGCGGCCCAGATCCTGTTGTCGGAAGCCGATGCGCTGGCTGCCCGCGGCGAGTATGACGAGGCGGTGCATCTTTTGCTTCGCCGCAGTGTCGCCGACATTGCCGGGCGCCTGCCCGACTTCCTGCGCCCGTCGCTGACCGCGCGCGACATCGCCAGCGCGGCGTCGATCCCGACACGGGCGCGCGGCGCCTTTACTCAGATCGCGCGCATCGTCGAGGCGGCGCTGTTCGCGCGCCGGCCGGTCGGCCCCGAGGGCTGGCAGGAGGCGCGCGGCGCCTATGAGCGATTTGTCTTCAGGGATGCCTGGGTGTGAGTGCTTCGACCGCCGACATCGCCGAGCAGGAACCGTTCAGCCGCAGAACGCTGTTCTGGGGCATTTTTGCCAGCTTGCTCGCGGCGGCGGGCTTCTTCCTGCTGTCCACCTATGCCCCCGACTTCCGTCAGCCCAGCGTCGGCGGCGCGACGCCACTGTCGAAGAGCGGCATCGGCTATGCTGGCCTGGCGGAATGGCTGAAGCTGACTGGCGAAGCGCCCGATATGGCACGGTCCGACAGCGATCTTGAGACCGAAATGCTGCTGGTCGTCACCATCTCACCCGACAGCGATCCGGATGCGCTCGCCAACATCATCAAGCTTCGCAAGGGTATGGATACGCTGTTCGTGCTGCCCAAATGGGCGACCTTGCCGCTGTTCCAGCATGAGGGCTGGGAGATGAAGATCGAGCGGCTGCCGGCCGTCGTGGTGAACGACTGGCTCGGCCGCATCGCCAAGGCCAAGCTCGGCGGGGGCGAGATCACGGTCAAACAAATCGACGTCTCAGGGCAGACGGTCAACGTTCCCGACCAGTTGCAGTGGGTAGCAGACGAACACCCGCTGATTGCCGCCGGCAATGGCAAGGCGGTGCTGACCGAGGTGGAAGACGAGCGGTTCTACATCCTGACCGACCCCGACCTGATCAACAATGCCGCGCTCAAGGATCCCGACAAGGCAGCGGCGGCGCTGAAGCTGATCGAGTTCCTGCAGTCTGAAGAGGGTCCGGTGATGTTCGACCTGACGCTGCACGGTTTCGGGCGAAAATACGATCTCGCCAAGCTTCTGGTCGAGCCGCCATTCCTGGCGCTGACGCTGACCATTCTGGCGGCGGCGGCACTGGCGTTCCTGCATGGCCTTGGCCGGTTCGGGCCGCCGCGGGCCGATCAGCGCGCCATCGCCTTCGGCAAGCGCGCGCTGGTCGACACAACGGCGATGCTGTTGCGCCGCGCCGGCCGGCTGGAAGAACTGGGCGATCGCTATGGCGCGCTGGCGCGGGTGCGCGCCGGCGCACTGCTCGGCGCGCCGCATGGTTTGCAGGGCGAAGCGCTCGACCGCTGGCTCGATTCCCGCGATAAGGACGAAACCGGCGGTTTCACGACCCGCCTGCAAGCCGCCGACGCCGCGAAAACCCTGACACAAATGCATGAGGCAGCCGAAAAGCTGCACGACTGGACGGCAAGGAGGCTCGGTGAACGTCGATGATGTAAAGGCCCTGGCGACACAGATCAGGGAAGAGGTGGCCAAGGCCATCACCGGGCAACACGATACGGTCGATCTAATGCTGACGGCATTGTTCGCCGGCGGGCATATATTGCTCGAGGGACCACCGGGCACGGCCAAGACGATGACGGCGCGCTGCTTTGCCCAGGCGCTGGGCGTCGCCTATGGCCGCATCCAGTTCACGCCAGACCTGATGCCCGGCGACATCGTCGGCTCCAACATCTACAATTTCCAGACCGGGCAATTCACGCTGACGCACGGTCCAATCTTCTGTGACCTGCTGCTTGCAGACGAAATCAACCGCACACCGCCAAAGACCCAGGCCGCCCTTCTGGAGGCGATGCAGGAGCATGCCGTCACCTTTGACGGCACCACCCATTCGCTCGGCCAGAATTTCATGGTGGTGGCGACGCAGAACCCGATCGAACACCAGGGCGTCTATCCCCTGCCCGAGGCCCAGCTCGACCGCTTCCTGTTCAAGCACCGGGTGAGCTACCCCGACGCGCAAGAGGAAAAGGCGATCATCATCCATCACGGCGGCGGCACCGCCTCGCACGATATCAAGCAGTACGGCATCACCGCCCAGGCCGACCGCAAGACGCTGGAAAAGGCACTGGCGACGGTCGGCGAGGTCACGCTGGTCGACGATGTCGTCGATTATATCGCCAGGCTGGTGCGGGCGACGCGCGCCAGCCCCGATCTGGAGGTTGGCGCCAGCCCGCGCGCGGGCGCCATGCTGGCGAGAGCCGCACGCGCCCGGGCAGCGCTCGACGGCCGTGCCTATGTCATCCCCGACGACGTCAAGGCGCTTGCCGTGCCGGCGCTGCGCCATCGCGTGATCCTGTCGCCGGCGGCGCAGATCGACGGCCGCCTGGTCGAGCAGATCGTCACCGACCTTGTCGACCAGACGGAAGCGCCACGTTGATCTATCCAAGCGGCCGGGCAGTCTGGGCAGGTGCGGCAGGGGCAATACCGGCCTTCCTGATCGCGCTCGCGCTGCCGTCGCTGTGGTATCTCGGCCTGCTGTGGATCTGCGTGCTGCTTGCTTTCCTGGCTGTGGACGCGGCCGCCGGGCGCGGACGCGCTTCCCTGGACGCCACCATCCATGCACCGCCGCAAGTCAGCGTCGGCGGCCAGTTCACCGTCAATGTCACCGCCAGGCTCAGCGGACGTCCGCGCGCGGTGCAGGCGCGTCTCGGCCATGATGAGCGGCTGGAGCCGCTGGGCGGCACCGGCGGCGCATTGACTGCTGAGGCCGGCAGCGCATCGCTCGACCTCAAATTCCAGGCGCTGCGGCGCGGCATAGCCAGGCTCGATCGCCTGTGGGTGCGCTGGCGCGGGCCGTTCGGTCTGGTCTGGAATCAGGTCGTCCTGCCGATGGACAACAAGGTCGCGGTGCTGCCTGACATCCGCAGCGCCCGCGACGAGGCGATCACGCTTCTGCAGCGCCAGTCGCTGCCCGACGGCCATGCGCAACGCCGCGCCGGCCAGGGCCGCGAATTCGAGGCGCTGAAAGATTACCAGCCCGGTATGGGCCGGCGCATGATCGACTGGAAGCGCAGCGCCCGCCACGGCAGGCTTCTGGCGCGCGAGTTCCGCATCGAGGAGAACAACAACATTGTGCTCGCCATCGATAGCGGCCGGCTGATGTGCGAGCCCGTCGACGGCGTGCCGAAGGTCGACCGAGCCGTCACCGCCGCCTTGCTGACGGCGTTCATTGCGCTGAAGGGCGGCGACATGATCAGCCTGTTCGGCTTCGATGCGCGGCCGCGCGTTTCCAGCGGCGCCGTGCGCGGCTCGGCCAGCTTCGCCATGATCCAGAAGCGCGCGGCCGAGATCGACTATTCCACCGAAGAGACCAATTTCACTTTGGCGCTGACCACGCTTGCGGCGCGGCTCGACCGGCGTTCGCTGGTGATCATCTTCACCGATTTCGTCGATCCGATCAGCGCCGAACTGATGCTGCGCACCGTCGGCCGGCTCACCGAACGGCATCTGGTGCTGTTCATGATGATGAAGGATGTCGAGCTGGAGACACTGGCCGACATGCCACCGGACACACCAGAGGATGTAGCGCGCTCGGTCGTCGCCGGCGGGCTGCTGCGCGAAAGGCAGGTCGTCATCGGAAGACTGCGGTTGCTCGGCGCGCATGTCATCGAGGCCGACCATCAAAGGCTGGGGCCGGCGCTGGTCGAGCGCTATCTCGAGCTCAAGCAGGAGGATCTGTTGTGAACGCGCTGGTCGGCAAGGATGCCGTGCGCCAGTCGCTGGCGAGCTTCCGTTCGGAACGCGAGGCCGACTGGAAGGCGTTCGAGGCGCTGCTTGCCCGGGTCGAGAAACGCGCTCCGCGTACGCTGTCGGAAGACGAGCTTTTGTCGCTGCCGCTGCTCTACCGCTCGGCGCTGTCCTCGCTCTCGGTGGCGCGGGCGACGTCGCTCGACAATGCGCTGGTCGGCTATCTCGAAGCGCTGTGCCTGCGCGGGTACTTCTACCTCTATGGCGCGCGCCGCAGCTTGCGGCAGCGTATCGGCGATTTCTTCCTGCATGATTGGCCGCATGCCATTCGCGATTTGTGGCGCGAAACCTTGCTGTCGGTCGTCTTGACCTTTGTCGGCTTCGGCGCCGGCTACTGGCTGGTGACGAAAGACAAGGGCTGGTACGACGCCATCATTCCGCCGAGTCTCGCCGGCGGGCGCAACCCGGACGCCTCAGTCGAAGTGCTGCGCCAGGTGCTCTACGATGGCGCCGACAGCAACTTCCTGTCGGGCTTCGCCGCCTATCTGTTCACGCACAATGTTCAGGTGGCGATCCTGGCCTTCGCGCTCGGCTTTGCCTTTGCGGTGCCGAGCGTGCTCTTGATCCTGATGAATGGCTGCCTGCTCGGCGCGATGTTCCAGATCTACGTCGCCAAGGGGCTTGGCATAGAACTGGGCGGGTGGCTGTCCATCCACGGCACCACCGAGATGTTTGCGATCGCGCTCGCGGGCGCTGCCGGCATGCGCATCGGCACGCGCATCGCCTTCCCCGGCGAACTGACCCGGATGACGGCCGCGGCCGATGCCGGGCGCGTGGCGGCAACCACCATGGTCGGGGTGACGATCATGCTTTTGTGTGCCGGCCTGCTCGAAGGCATCGGCAGGCAGGTCATCACCAGCGACGTGACGCGCTATGCCATCGGCGGCGGCATGCTGACCTTGTGGCTTTGCTATTTCTATTTGTTCAGGGTAGTGCGGCATGGCGACCGCTAGGCGCGCTGCCGTCTCGACGATACGGCCGCTGATCACGCCGGAAGGCGTCGATCTCCAGATCAAGCTCGCCGATGCCGGCACACGCGCCGCTGCCTTCCTGCTCGACTTTGTCATCATCATCGTCACCGCCATCGTGATCACGATCGTCGCGCTGTTCGGGCTGGCCGGCCTCAACGGCGAAGGGGCGCAGCCACTGTTCATCGTCTGGATCATCCTGATCTTCTTCCTGCGCAACGCCTATTTCATCGTCTTCGAGGCTGGCCGCCGCGCCGCTACGCCCGGCAAGCGGATGCTCGGCATCCGGGTGGCGTCGCGCAGCGGCGCCGGCCTTTCGGTCGATCAGGTCATCGCCCGCAATCTGATGCGCGAGATCGAGATCTTCCTGCCGCTGTCGATTATCCTCGGCCGCAGCGAGATGGGGCTCGCCGACACGCTGTCGACGATCTCCGGACTGGTGTGGGCGCTGCTGTTTGCGCTCTTCCCGCTGTTCAACCGCGACCGCATGCGCATCGGCGATCTGCTGGCCGGAACCTGGGTGGTCGAGGCGCCGAAGCTGGCGCTGGTCGAGGACCTGTCGCAACGCCAGAACGCACGTGCCTTCCGCTTCACCCAGGTGCAGCTCGATGCCTATGGCATCGCCGAACTGCACAAGCTGGAAGAGGTGCTGCGCCGTGACGACTATTTCGCGCTGAAAGCCGTGGCGGAGACGATCGGGCGCAAGATCGGCATGACGGTGGAGCCGGGAGATTCCCGGGCTTTCCTCACCGCCTATTACGGCGAGCTGCGGGCACAGCTCGAACGCAAGCTTTTGCTGGGGACACGCAAGGCGGACAAGTATCAGCGGTAGGAAGGCACTCTAAGCGCCTGGTAACAATCACAGAACGCCAGCGCTGCCCCTCATCCGCCTGCCGGCACCTTCTCCCCGTATAGTGACGGGGAGAAGAGAGCTGGCCGCAGCGCCGCGCCTATTCTGCACAGCTGGATATTGGCGAAACCATCCGCGACAGCATCTTTCTCCCCGTCGCTATACGGGGAGAAATGCCCGGCAGGGCAATGAGGGGCAGCACCAGCCGATGAAATGGAGTGCCTCTCGCCTACCCCACCCACTTCTCATAGTCTGACACCAGCAGATGCACCGGCGCAACGTCCTCGTCGATGTTGGAGAAGCGGCCGATCGGCTCGCGGAAGACGTTGTCGGTCAAATCGTCGTTGACGGTCGAGACCTCGCCGATCAGCACATCCTTGCCCTCGGCCCAGAAGGCGTGCCAAACGCCGGGCATCAGCGTCACGCTCTGGCCGGGATCGAGCTTCAACAGCCCGCCCGCCGGCAGCCTGTGGATGGTGCCGTCGACAGGCACCGACACTTCGGCCTTCGGATCGATGCCGCCGTCGCGATCATGCATGAACAGTTCGAGCACCAGCTTGCCGCCGCCGCGGTTGATGATGTCCTCGGCCTTGATGTTGTGGCGATGCATCGGCGACAGCTGGTCCTTGCGCGAGATCATGATCTTCTCGGCATAGAGCATGCCCATGCCCTTCTTCATGTCGGCATAGACACCGTTGCGCACGGTGAACAGGAACAGGCCGAGCTCGTCGAATTTCTCCTGGCCGTAATCGGTGATGTCCCAGCCCAGCCGCGAGGTGAAAATAGCCGCGGAGTCAGCCTTGCGCACCTTCATCTCCTCCGGCGACCAGTAGGCGAAGGGCGGCATGATGTAGCCGAACGAGCGGATGAAGGCGTCGGCATCGCGGATGATGTCGTTGACGGTGGAGCGTTTCATGGTCGTGATCCCTTGGCGTCGCGTTCCTGCCTAAAGCGCATAGCCGAACAGCGTTGCGGTGTCGACGCAAACTGCATGCTGGCCTCATGACATCCGGGTCGATCGGGGCCATAAGTCCAGCCAAATTTCCCAAGGTGACATTCATGCAAGGCATAGACGACCTCGATACGCCGGCGATCCTGATCGATGCGACCCGCGCCGAAGCCAACATCGCACGAGCGCAGGCGCATGCCGATCGCCATGGGCTGAAGCTCAGGCCCCACATCAAGACGCACAAGCTGCCCTATTGGGCGAAGAAGCAGGTGGCGGCGGGAGCCGTCGGCATCACCTGCCAGAAGATCGGCGAGGCTGAGGTGATGGCCGATGCCGGGCTATCCGATATTTTTCTGCCCTACAACATTTTAGGTCGCGCCAAGCTTGAGCGCCTCAAGGCGCTGCATGGCCGCGTGACGCTTTCGGTGACTTCCGACAGCCATGAAACGCTGGAAGGGCTCGCCGCCACCTTCACCGATGCCGGGCATCCCCTGCCCGTCCTGGTCGAATGCGACACCGGCATGCGCCGTTGCGGTGTGCAGAGCGCCGCCGAGGCCCTGGCGCTGGCGAAAGTGATCGACCAGGCCAAGGGGCTTACCTTCGGCGGACTGATGACCTATCCGGCGGCCGGCCGCGCCGCCGAGGCCGAGGCATGGTTGAGAGACGCCAAGCAGGCACTCGCGGCGTCGGGTCTCGAATGCCTGCGCATCTCCAGCGGCGGCACGCCGGACATGTGGCGTTCGGGCGAGGACGTCGTCACCGAATATCGCCCCGGCACCTACATCTATCTCGACCGATACCAGGTCGCCAAAGGCGTCGGCACCTTGGACGATTGCGCGCTGACAGTGCTCGCCACGGTGGTCAGCCACCCGACGCCGGCCCGCGCCATTCTGGACAGCGGCAGCAAGGCGCTGTCCAGTGACACGCTGGGATTGCCTGAGTTTGGCGAGTTGCTCGGCATGCCCGGCGCCCGCGTCACTGGCTTAAGCGAAGAGCACGGCACGGTCACGCTTGGAAATGGCGCGAGCCTTCGCATCGGCGAGCGCGTGCGCGTGGTGCCGGACCATTGCTGCGTGGTGACGAACCTGTTCGACCAGGTGCATCTCATCGACGGCGACAAGGTGCTGGAGACGCTGCCTGTCGTGGCGCGTGGGCGGATGGGGTGAATGGCGCTTCCCTTCCCCCTTGTGGGAGAAGGGGGAGCTCAGTTTGCCTGCCGCGCCGCTACCCTGCGCATGGCGATCACCCGGCGGCGGCGGATTTCGGTGCGCATCGCCGTCAAATGCAGGGCGAAGAACAGCACGGTGAAGCCGAGCGCCATCACCAGCAGCGGCCACAGCAGACTGGGATCGATGGTCGGCCCGCCAAGCCGGAACACTGAAGCCGGCTGGTGCAGCGTGTTCCACCAGTCGACCGAGAATTTGATGATCGGGATGTTGATGAAGCCGACCAGAGTGATGATGGCGGCAGCCCAGGCGGCGCGGCTGGCGTCATCCAGCGCGCGCGTCAGCGCGATGATGCCGAGATACATCAGAAAGAGGACGAACACAGACGTCAAGCGCGCGTCCCACACCCACCAGGTGCCCCACATCGGCTTGCCCCAGATGGAGCCGGTGATGAGCGCAAGCGCGGTGAAAGTGGCGCCGATCGGGGCTGCCGATTTCAGCGCGACGTCGGCCAGCGGATGGCGCCAGACCAGCGTGCCGAGCGCGGCGACCGCCATGACCGTGTAGCACATCATGGCGAGCCAGGCGAAAGGCACGTGGATGTACATGATGCGCACCGTGATGCCCTGCTGGAAATCCTCAGGCGCGGCAAAGCTCATATAGAGGCCAACGGCGAGCAGGATCGCGGCGATCGACGCCAGCCACGGCACCAGCCTGTCGGCCAGCCCGACAAAGCGCGTCGGGTTGGCAAGATCCATCCAGCCTGCAAGGCGTGAAGTCGTGTCGCTCATGCGGACCTAAATAGACCGACGGGGCGCTTGGGGCAATCGAGGGAGTGTCGCAGGGGTGAGAAGCGGTCCGCGTTAGCGGACGAAAGGCCAACTGCTTGGCTTTTCGAGCTTCGAACGCCCTGAGCCTGCGAAGGGCCGGGCGGGGGCTGCCGATCCTCCCGGCCGGGTCCCCGCTGCTCCGCAGCGTCCCGGCGTTCGCCGGCCTTTCATCGTGCCACTGGCACGATGAATTCGCTTACGCGAACCGGCTGCTCACCCCACAAGGGGGAGGTAGAAAAGGTTAAGCCGCTTCGATATTCACCGTGCGGCTGAGGCGGCGGACTTCCTCGTCGTTGAGCAGGCCGCCGGCGCGCAGCAGGCTGGCGAAACGGCCGTTACGCAGCGACAGTTCGGCGAAGCCGCCCATCTCGACCACCTTGCCCTTGTCCATGAACACGACCAGATCGGCGTCGCGGACGGTGGTCAGGCGATGGGCGATGATGAAGGTGGTGCGGTTGCGCCTCAATTCGTCGATCGCTTCCTTGACGCGGTCCTCGGTCTCGACGTCGAGCGCGCTGGTCGCCTCGTCGAGCACCAGGATCGGGGCGTCCTTCAGCACGGCGCGGGCAATGGCGATACGCTGACGCTCGCCGCCCGAAAGCTGGCCGCCACGCTCGCCGACGACGGTGTCGTAGCCGGCGCTCTTGGCCAGAATGAAATCCTGGGCAGCGGCAGCATCGGCGGCGGCATGGACTTCGTCATAGGTCGCCTCGGCGCGGCCGACACGGATGTTGTCCTCGATCGAGCGGTTGAGCAGGCCGGCATCCTGGAACACGGTGGCGATCGAGTGGCGCAATGACTTGCGGGTCACCGTGCGGGTGTCGATGCCGTCGATCAGGATACGGCCGTGGGACGGCGAGAAAACGCGCTGCAACAGATTGATCAGCGTCGTCTTGCCGGCGCCGGTCGGGCCGACGATGGCAACGGTCTGGCCAGCCTGGACCTCGAACGAGACGTCATCGATGCCCTGCCCCGAATTGCCGAACTCGAAGCCGACATTCTCGAAGCGGATATGGCCGGTGACATTGGCGAGATCGCGGAGGCCATCCGGCTCGGCGGCGTCGGCGGCCGAATCCTCGAGATGGTAGAAGTCCTCGAGCTTGGCGCGAGCTTCCGAAATCTGGTTGGCGAAAGCCGACATCTGGTCGAGACGAGCGATCAGCAGCGTGGCAAAGCCGGTGAAGGCGATGACGTCGCCGATCTTGAGCTGGCCATGGGTGACGAGATAAGCGCCGATCAGCAGCACGATCATCATCGAAATGGTCGACGACAGGCGGTGCAGCGCATTGGCCATCGCCCACCAGTCAAGCACGGGGTTCTGCGCATCGAGCAGGTTCTTGACGTAGCGGCGCAGCGTATCGGCCTCATGGCCGAGACGGTTGTAGCTCTGCAGCACGGCGACGTTGCTGACCGAGTCGGTCACATGCGCAAACACCTTGTGATAGTGGCGCTCGACGGCGGCCTGGCCTGCCTTGGTGCGCTTCATCACCAGGCGGCCGATACCGACATAGAGAACGCCAAGGCCCATCAGCACCATGGACATGCGCAGATCCATGCTGATCGCGGTGGGGATCAGAAGAGCAAGCGCAACGGCCGTCGACAGATGCTGGCGCATGAATTCAAGCCACAGGCTGAACAGCGTCTCGACAGCGCGCAGCAGCGTGTGCAGCGCGTTGGAGGTGCCGCGTTGATGGTGCCAGGCAAGCGGCATGGTGATCACGCGCTCGAACGACTGGCACAGCACTTCGCTGCGGCGCTTGTGGGCAAAACGGTCAGCGCCACGCGCCACCAGCACGAAGGCAATGATGTTGAAGGCGCCGAGGCCGGCCCAGAGAGCCAGCGTCGAAAACACCGAACCCTTATCGGAGATGGCGTCGATCACCCGACCGAACATGATCGGCTCGAGGATGGCGATGATGGCAAGCGCGACATTCGCACCGCAGATCAACGCAACGCGTTTCCTGTCGGCTGCGAGATAACCCAGCGCTCTCCAGTAGATTTGCAGAAGTGACACTTCAGCTACTCCGCCCAAACATTCATTGTGCACTGCACCATTTCTTGACACGTATCGGTTAACGGGTCGCAAAACAATGCCCGTCTACCTCTTCCGTTCCCATTCTGCGAACAAAAGATGACGACGCTGCGAAATCTGCCGTGATCACCTAACGGTTTGAGATAAAAGGTGAAATGTCAGTCTTGCGGCAAAATCGTGGCACGTGCCCAAGGCTGCCACATTTTTAATCACCCACGCCCGGCAGCGCCAAACATAAGAAGCAGGGCTGCCTTGCACCATGCGCATGACCAAATAGAAACGCGCGCCCTGAAAGGCGCGCAAAAATTGGTTCAAGCCTTTGATTTTACGCGGGTATCTTGACGACCACCTCGGTCTTGTCACCGGCTTTCGGCTCAAAGCCGGAAGACTTTGTCTTGGTTCCATTGACTTCGAGCGAGATGGTCTTGGCCTTTTTGTCGCGGATGACGCGAACTTGGACCTCGGCCCCCAGCATCTTGAGCGTTGCCGAGTAACCGTCCCAGTGGCTGGGCAGTTTGGGCCGGAACGTGATCTGCTTGCCGCGCCGCTCGATGCCCAGAATGCCTTCGACGGCGGCACGGTAGAGCCATCCGGCTGAGCCCGTGTACCAGGTCCAGCCACCCCGACCTCCCTTGCCTTCACCCGAATAGATGTCGGCGGCGACGACGTAGGGCTCGACCCGGTAGTGCTCGGCCGACGCATCGTCGAGCGCATGGTTGACCGGGTTCAGCATCGAGAAGCAGCGATAGGCATCGTCGGTGCGGCCCATTTCGGCGAGCGCGATGACGAACCAGGTCGCTGCATGGGTGTACTGGCCGCCGTTCTCGCGCACGCCAGGCGGGTAGCTCTTGATGTAGCCGGGGTCCTTTTGCGTGTTCTGGAAGGCCGGGGTGAACAGCTTGACGATCTTGAGCTTGTCGTCGACCAGCAAGTTCGTCGCCTGCTGCATCGCCGTGGTCGAGCGCGCCGGGTCGCCCTCGCCGGAGAGCACGCTCCACGACTGCGCGATCGAGTTGATCTTGCACTCGTCCGAATTGTGCGAGCCGAGCGGCGTGCCGTCATCGTAGCTGCCGCGCCGGTACCATTGGCCGTCCCAGGCGGTGCTTTCCAGTGCTCGCTTCAGCACGTCGGCGTGTTTTGTCCAGGCCTGCGCCCGCTTGGTGTCGCTTTGCCCCTTGGCGACAGCGGCAAAGTCGCCGAGCGTCTTCAGCAGGAACCAGCCAAGCCACACGCTCTCGCCTTTGCCTTGCTCGCCGACGCGGTTCATGCCGTCGTTCCAGTCGCCGCCGAGGATCAGCGGCAGCCCGGCCGGACTGCTGCGCTTGACCGCAAGGTCGAGCGCCCGCGCGCAATGGTCGTAGAGCGAGGCATGCGTCTTGGAGATCTCGGGGGTGAAGAAAGCATCATGCTCGCCCTCGCCCACAACCTGCCCGTCGATGAAGGGCAGTTGCTCCTCGAGTATCCCTGTATCGCCAGTCACCTCGATATACCTGTTGGTGGCGTGCGCCAGCCAGACCACGTCGTCCGAGATCAGGGTGCGCACGCCGGCGTCGGTGCGCGGCAGCCACCAATGCTGGACGTCGCCTTCGGGGAACTGCCGGCGCGCCGCGTTGAGGATCTGGTCGCGCGCGAGCTTCGGATCATGCGCCAGCAGGGCCAGCGTGTCCTGCAGCTGGTCGCGGAAGCCGAAGGCGCCGCTCGCCTGGTAGAAGGCCGAGCGGGCGCGGATGCGGCAGGCCAGGCTCTGATACGGCAGCCAGTGGTTGACCATGGCGTCGAGCGCCTTGTCCGGCGTCTCGACCTGGATGGTGTCGAGGAAGCCGCGCCAGACGCGTTCATTGTCGGCAAGCCGCTGATCAAAATCCTTGCCCGAATGGGTCTGCACCAGCGCGCTCGCTTCGGCCGGATTGGCGGCATCGCCGAGCAGCCAGACAAGCGTGACGTCGCCGCCGGCGGGGATGTCGACGTCGCTGGCGACAGCCGCGCAAGGATCATCGCCTGCCTCGACGCGGCCCGACAGGCCGGCGCCGCTGACCACGGCGTGCGGGAAGGCGCTGGTGCCCTGCCTGCCGATGAACTCGCCGCGATCGGCTGTCACCGAATGCACCGGCCCGGCAGCGGCCAGGAAGGCCACCCGGTCGCCGAAATCGAGCCCGTACGGGTTTTGCGCCAAGAGCGCGCCGGTCGCCGAATCCCTCGACGGGATGATGGTGGCCGCCGTGCTCGAACGATGGCTGCCGAGAACCCATTCGGCATAGGCATAGACGCGCAGCCGCGCCGGTGCCGAGCCCGAGTTCTGGATGCGCAGCCGCGTGATCTTCACCGGATCGGTGGGATCGACCACATGCGTCAGATCCATCGACAGCGGGCCGCGCTTCGACCGGAAGGTCGAAAAGCCCTGGCCGTGCCATGTCTCGTAAGTCATCGAGGGATCGCGCACTACTGCGGCAAGCGGCGAGAACACCTTGGCGCTTGCATAGTCGTAGATGTAGACGCCCTCGCCCGGTCGATTGGTGACCGGATCGTTCGACCACGGCGTCAGCTGGTAGTCGCGGCTGTTGCGGCTCCAGGTGAAGGCGGCCCCCTCAGCCGAGACATGGAAGCCGAACGAGGCGTTGGAGACGACGTTGATCCACGGCTGCGGCGTCGTGCGCCGGCCGGCAAGGCGGGTGACGTAGTGGCGGCCATCGCCTTCGAAACCGCCGAAGCCGTTCCATTGGCTGAGGCCGCTGCCGTCGGCACTGGCGTCAGACGCAGCATGGTATGCAGGCGCCACCGGCACTGGCAGAGCCGTTTCGCGAAGGGTCGCAGCACCCGCCGGTTGCAAGGCATCGCGGGCCTGCAAGGCTGCCGCCTCCGCGCGCTCGATCTGGTCGAAGATGGTGCCATTACGGGTGTGCAGCACGACGCGGGCGACGGCCAGCAACGTCTTGTAGGTCGCTTCGTCCATCAGGTCGCGGCGCACCGCGAAGATATGCTGGCGCGGCCCGAGCTCCTTGCCGCGCAAGCGGCTGTTTTCGCACAGCGTCTCGACCGCGCGCTGCAGGTCCTGCACATAGGACGAGGCCTGCTCATTGACGACGACGAAGTCGATCATCATGCCGCGGGCGCGCATATACTCCTGGAAGCGCAGCGCCTGGGCGACGATTTCGAGGTCGGCGACGTCGCCGATGCGGACCAGGAAGATCGGGAAATCGCCGGAGATGCTGGTCGGCCACAGGCTGGACTGCTTGCCCAGCCCCGAAGCAATGGATTCGGCCGGCAGGCGCAGGAACGGATCGGGATAGATCAGATAGCGTGCCAGCTTCTGCACATTGGCGGCGTCGGTCAGGCTGAGGCCAAGGTGGCGGGTCTGCACCTGCGAACGCGTCCAGGCGAGCATCGCCTGGCGAGCGAAGCTTTCGGGATGGTCGAGCCTGGCGATGGCTTCGTCGAGTTCGGCGCGGTTGGCACCAACGGCGGTCCAGAAGGTCAGCGAGATCTTCTTGTTGGCCGGCACCCGCACCTGGCGGCGCAGCGCCGCGACCGGATCGAGCGTGAAGCCATGATGGCCGCCAAGTTTGGCGCCCGGATCGAAAGCGGCGGCCTCGGCGATGGTGCGGCCACGGCCGATAAAGGCGCGGCGGTCGGTCTCGGCCTCGGCATCGCGTGCCGATCCCGACGGATCGGTGACGAAATGCACCATGGTGAGGTCGGGCTCGTTCTTGTCGCGCTTGCGCCTGGTGGCGAAGATGGCGCCGTTGTTGGCAGCGATCTCGGTCTCGATGAACATTTTCGAGAATGCCGGATGGGCGTTGTCCGAAGCTTCGTTGCCGAGCACCAGTTCGGCAAAGGAGGTCACCTCGATATGCCGGTCGGTAGCGCCGTCATTGTAAAGGGTGACGCGCCGTCCTTCGCCATTGCCTTCCGAGATGACGATGCACTCGACCTCCGAACGCAACGAGCCGACCGTTTTGACGAAGCTCGCCTTGTCGTCGGAAAACAACGTCTGCACTCTCTCGCCGGTCGCCTGCCTCGGCTCGGCGGTGGCCGACCACCAGTCGCCTGTGCCGGCATCCCTAAGGAAGATGTAGGAACCGAGCCGGTCTTCGGTCGGATCGGGCTGCCAGCGGGTGACGGCGAGTTCGCCCCAGCGGCTGTAGCCGGAGCCGGTTGCCGAGACCATGACGGAGTAACGGCCGTTGGACATGACGCTGGTGGCGCGCAGCGCCTTCAGCGGGTCGAGGACAATGCGGGAATCCGGGCTCTCGACCTCGGTCTCGTCCTTCGAGCGCTCGTCGGCTTCTGTCCTGACAGTGGCGGTCGGGATGTCGCGCGGCGCCCTCTCCTGCAGCAGGAGTTCGGCAGACTCGATCACCGGATCGCTGTGGAAGCGGTCACGCAGCCGGCCTTCGAAGATGGCGTCGGCAACGGCGGCGATCGACATGCCGGAATGGTGGGCCATGTAGTTCAGCACGACGGCGTGGTCGGTGCCTTCCGGCACGCGCTGCGGCGTGAAATCGACGGCGTCATAATAGCCGTGCCGGCCCATCGCGCCGATGGAGCGCAGCCTGGCGAGATTCTGGACGGATTCGCGCGGCGTGAACTGCGCTGCAAGGATCGTGGCGTAGGGCGCGATCACCGTGTTCTGGCCCAGACCGCGCTTGAGGCCAAGTCCGGGTACGCCGAAATTGGTGTACTGGTAGGTCAGTTCGCGGTCGCGGGCGTTGTAGGCCGCTTCCGAAATGCCCCACGGCACGTTCTTCGAGCGCGCATACTGGATCTGGCGCTTGATGATAAGCTTGCTGGTCTGGTTGAGGATCGAGCCCTGCGGCTCCTTCATCACCAGCGGCGGCATCAAATACTCGAACATCGAGCCCGACCAGGACATCAGCGCGCCCTGGAAGCCTATTTCGACAATCGGTCGTCCGAGCCGGAACCAGTGCTCGGTCGGCAGATCGCCCTTGGCGATGGCAAACAGGCTGGTCAACCGTGCTTCGGAGGCGAGCAGGTCGTAGCAGCTTTCGTCGAGCTGGTGTTCCTCGACCCGGTAGCCGATCGAGAGCAGTTTTCTTTCCTGCCGCATCAGGAAGGAGAAATCCATCTCGAAGGCATAGCGGCGGCAGCGCTCGCGCAGCGCCAAGAGCTTGGCGCGCAAGGCCTCAACGGCGTTCTCGTCGCTGTGCGAGTCATGCACATGCGCCTCGCATGTCGCTTCCAGTCTAGCTGCCCAGTCGGCGATGACGTCGCTGCGCTGCGACCCAGCCTCAGTGTGGATGGCGGTGGCAAGCTTGCGGATCTCGCCGGCCAGCACGGCCAGATTGATGGTCCGGATCGAAGCCATCTCCGGCTGCGCCTTGATGGTCATGACGGCGCGCCGCATGCCGTCGAGGCGGTCGGCGAGCCGCTGGCGCAGCGGGCGGAGCTGGCGGCGGTCATCGGGCAGGTCCTCGAGGCTCTCGTCGAGGATGGTCACCGTGTCGAGGACGCCTTCAAAATCGCCCTGCAGGTGGACGGACGGAGCTTCCGCCCACTCGGCGCAAGCAGCCGCCACCGCCACCAGATGCCCCGCGAGATTGCCGCTGTCGACCGCCGAGATGTAGAGCGGATAAAGCGGCTTCAGCGTCGTGGTGTCGTACCAGTTGAAGAGGTGACCGCGGTTGCGCGGCATGCTCTCGATGGTCGTCATCGTCGCGTCGATGCGGGTGATGGCGTCGGAGAGCGCAATCCAGCCGAAATCGCGTGCCGACACCACCGACAGCAGATAGACGCCGATATTGGTCGGTGACGTGCGCGGCGCCACCACTGGCGCCGGGCTTTCCTGGAAATTGTCGGGCGGCAGGTTGTGATGCTCGGCGGTGACGAAGGTTTCGAAATAGTGCCAGGTGCGGCGCGCCACGGTGCGCAGCGCATGGATATCGGCCTGCGATATGCGCAGGCGGTCCTCGGTCTCGGCCGAGCGGCTGATCCAGCAGGCAACGGCCGGCGAGCCGATCCAGAACAGAGCGAAGAAGAAGGCGACAAAGGCGCCGGTGGAATCGGCCAGCACGGGGATAGCGAGACCGACGACGCCGATGATCACGGCGCCATACATCATGCTGTAATAGGAGCCGAGGTCGTTGTCGCCGCCCTTGTGCGCCTGCGACGCCGTGCGCCATTCCAAAAGGTTCTGGCGGCTGACGAACAGGCGGTAGAGCGTGCGCACGATGGCGTCGCCCATCATCCAGGCATTGTGCGCCATCAAAAGCACTTTCAGCGCCACCAACGCCGTGCCGAAGACGGTGTCACGCGCCAGCGCCGAGAAATGGCCGCGCGGCGTCTGGTCGCCGCTCTTGGGCAAGATGGCGTTGATGACATCGAAAGTCGGCGCCATGAACAGCGAGAGGATGAGCAGCGCCTGCCATTGCGCGGCCTGCGTGAAGGGCAGCAGCGTCCAGCCGGCGATCGCCGCCATCACCCAGAAGATCGGGGTCAGCGAACGGCGCAGATTGTCGATCATCTTCCAGCGCGACAGCGCCGGCACCCCGGAACGCGGGCTGAAGATGAAGCGCAGCAACTGCCAGTCGCCACGCGCCCAGCGGTGATGACGCGAGGCGTCGACCGAATAGCGGGTCGGATAGTCCTCGACCAGTTCGACATCGGTGACGAGTGCGGCGCGCGCCAGCGCGCCTTCGAGCAGGTCGTGGCTGAGGATGGTGTTTTCCTCGATGCGGCCCTTCAGCGCCGCCTCGAAAGCGTCGACGTGATAGAGGCCCTTGCCGGTGAAGGAGCCGTCGCTGAAGACGTCCTGGTAGAGATCCGACACGGCAAAGACATACGGGTCGAGACCGCTGTTGGCCGAAAAGACGCGCTGGAAGAAGGAAGCGTCGTCGCCGCTGGTAAGCGAGGCCGTGATGCGCGGCTGCAGAATGGTGTAGCCGGCGGTGACGACACGCTTTGCCGCGTCGAAATGCGGGCGGTTGAGCGGATGGGCGAGCTTGCCGACCAGCGACGATACCGCGTCACGCGTGGTGCGCGTGTCGGCGTCGAGCGTCATCACATAGACGACCTTTTCCGGCAGCGGCACGTCGAGCGGCAGGAAGGTGGTGTCGCTGTCGCCGCGCAAGAGAAGGTTCAGCTCGTGCAGCTTGCCGCGCTTGCGCTCCCAGCCCATCCAGGCGCCCTGCGCCTGGTTGTAGAGCCGGCGGCGATGCAGGATATAAAAACGCGGTGCGCCTTCGGAGGGGTAGCGGGCATTGAGCCTGGCGATCTCGTCGCGCGCATATTGCAGGATCTCGATGTCGGCGGCATCGATCTCGGTCTTGGAATCCGGCCAATCGGATAGCAGCGCGAAATGGATTTCGTCCGCGGTATTGGCGAGGTGATGCACCTCGATGTTGCGGATGTTTTCCTCGACATCGTCGCGCGAGCCGATCAGCGACGGAACCACGACCAGCGTGCGTGAGGCGGCCGGGATGCCGTGCTTGTAGTCATAACCAACCAGCCGCGTCGGCTTCAGGAACAGCGAAACGACAGTGTTGAAAAAGGCGAGCGCACCTTCGCTGGCCGGCACAGCAAACAGCGCCAGCATCAACGTGATCGAGGGAACCGAGAGCCCCAGATGGGCAAGCGCATTGCCTGAGACAACCAGCAGCAGCACCGTCAGCAGGAAGACGGGCACCACGATGCCCAGCCAGCCGGTGCTGGTGAAGGTGCGCTTGACAGTCACATAGAAAGGCGGCCGGTAGCCGATCGCCTTTTCCAGATCCGGCCGGCGCGGGCCGACCAGAAAGAAGCCGACATCGGTATGCATGGTCGGATCGGCTGATGCATCCGGCACGCCGGAGGCATCGGTGACGCCGGGGACATGGCCGGCAAGCTCGATCGCCTTTTCGGCGACGCGGAATTCGGAGAGATCCGAGCGGCGCGCCAGTTGCTCGATCGACGTGCGGTACTGGTCACGCGAAAAGAAATCGAGCGCGGCGAAATCGGTGCGCTCGCGCAGCAGCGTGTCGATGCGGCTGACGCCTTCGAACCAGACCGTCCAGTCGACGTCGTTGATAAGCCGCAGGCCGCGGATGATGTTGCCGGTGGTGACATTGCCGCTGGACAGCGTGCGATGCTCGGAAATGATGATTTCCTCGGCGTCGGAGCCGGTCTTCTCGAGCTCGACCTCCAGCCATTCCAGCGCCCTGCCGGCATTTTGCGAGCCGTCGCGCAGGCGGTAGAGCAACTGCGTGGCAAAGGTGGTGTCCTGGGCATGGGCGCCATAGCTCGACAGGATCTTCTGCCGGTCGGCATTGTCGTCGGTCGCCAGAACCCGGTCGGCGACCTCGTTGGCGATGTGGCGCATCTGCCTGGTGCGGTCGACGCGCACGGCGATGCGGCGCAGGTTTTCGATCAGCACGAAGCGCAGCAGCGACGGCAGCGCCCAGAGTTCGCCGATCTTCAGCGGCTCGACCGACTGAAAACCTTCGACGATGGCCTTGAACATGGTCGCCGAGACCGAACTGTCGGAATGGGCGACATAGCTCCAGGCCAAGGCCAGCGCGCGCGGCACGGCCTCGCCATCGGACAGTTTCAGGGTCGGCAACTGCCGGTAGAAACGGCGCGGCAGGTCGCGCTTGACCTGAAAGATGGTCTCCTCGACCAGATAATTGTTGTCGAGTAGCCATTGTGCGGCAGGCGTAATGGTTTCGCCCTTGGCCTGGGCGGCATTGGTCGAGCGGTAGACTTCGAGGATTTTCTTGGCACTGTCGCGGATGCGGGCCTGGAAATCGAACGGCGTCAGGCCGAACAGGTCCTTGACGTCGCCCTTGGCGAGGCTGTCGCCCAGCACGCGCAGACGCTCGTCTGGCAGGAAATTGGAGCGTATCGGCTCTTCGGTGACGGCCGGGAAGCTGGCGCTGGTCTTTTCGATCTGGGCAGGATTTGTCTGGATATTCATTGAAAATTCCGCATGGGGGACGCGATGCGGCGTCACCGCCACGGCAATGTCCCTAAAACCGATTCAAATGCAATTGGTTGCATGATTACACTGGCCGAAAGTTTTGCTTCGCACCACGCCAGGAGCGTTTATCCCTTCGACATTTCAAGGAGGGGCTTTCGACAACTAAAGGACGAGCACCCCTGCCCTCCCGTCCGCCTTGGAACGACGGAAGGATTCAGGCTTTTTCGTGATCCAGGCAACAGCTTACGCCAGATTTCTCCGGCGTGCGATCATGTTTGGCAACAGGCGTTAATCGTTGCTGGCGGCGCAGCTAGCCCAGGCTGGCGATCCGAATCACGAACACGGTCGTCGGCCGCACCGGTTCCACGTGCAATTGGGCGACGTCTGGGCCGATCACGAGCGTGTCACGAGGTCCAAGCCGGGACGGTGTCGGGTCGGTCACGCCGACCTCGCCGTCGAGGGGCAGGATAAGCGTCGTTGCGGTCGTCGGACAGATATCGGTCGGGGCTGAAACCATGAGGCGCTCGACCGTATGGGTCGCCCGCCCGCGGCGGGTCATGACGTTGAGGTCGGTGATCGGGCCAGAGATCAGCGCAGCCGTGGTCGCCACATCGGCGGGGAAGGACAGCGGGGCGGAGGCTCCGGTCACCTCGGCAGGCGGCCGGCCGGCAATGTCGAGGATGATGCCCTCGCCTTCCAGCACGGCAAGCGTGCGGTCGACGCCGGCAAAGCCGGAGAACGGGCCGCCGCCTTCGACACGCGCCATCGAGACGCGCCAGTCGAAACCGTCGAGCCCGGCACCGTCAGGCGAAACGGTGATTTCGGTGGTCGTGCCGCCGCCATTCTTCCACGGCATGGTGCGGTAGTCGGCGGCACGAAGGATGCGCATCGCCAATCAGCCGAGAATGCCGGGCAGATTGAGCTGGTGCTCCTTGGCGCAGGCAATGGCGATGTCGTAGCCGGCATCGGCGTGGCGCATGACGCCGGTCGCCGGATCGTTCCACAGCACGCGCTCCAGGCGCCTTGCGGCGTCCGGCGTGCCGTCGGCGACGATGACCATGCCGGAGTGCTGCGAAAAGCCCATGCCGACGCCACCACCATGATGCAGCGACACCCAGGTGGCGCCCGACGCGGTGTTGAGCAGTGCATTGAGCAGCGGCCAGTCGGAAACGGCGTCCGAGCCGTCCTTCATCGCTTCCGTCTCGCGGTTCGGCGACGCGACCGAGCCCGAATCAAGGTGGTCGCGGCCGATGACGACGGGCGCCTTCAGTTCGCCCTTGGCCACCATCTCGTTGAAGGCGAGGCCGAGCCTATGGCGGTCGCCGAGGCCAACCCAGCAGATGCGCGCCGGCAGGCCCTGGAACGCGATGCGCTCACGCGCCATGTCCAGCCAATTGTGCAGATGGGTGTTGCCGGGGGTCAGTTCGCGCACCTTGGCGTCGGTCTTGTAGATATCCTCGGGATCACCCGAAAGGGCTGCCCAGCGGAACGGACCGATGCCGCGGCAGAACAGCGGCCTGATATAGGCCGGCACGAAGCCCGGGAAAGCGAAGGCGTTTTCAAACCCTTCGTCCTTGGCGACCTGGCGGATGTTGTTGCCATAGTCGAGCGTCGGCACGCCGGCGTTCCAGAAGGCCACCATCGCCTCGACATGCTCGCGCATCGACGCGCGGGCCGCCTTTTCGACAGCCTTGGGATCCGAGACGCGCTTTTCGCGCCATTCGGCCATCGTCCAGCCCTTGGGCAGATAGCCGTTGATGGGGTCATGCGCCGAGGTCTGGTCGGTGACCATGTCGGGGCGAATGCCGCGGCGGAACATTTCCGGCACGATCTCGGCCGCATTGCCGAGCAGGCCGACCGACTTCGCCTCGCCGGCCTTGGTCCAGCGCTCGATCATTTCCATGGCTTCGTCGAGCGTCTCGGCCTTCTCGTCGACATAGCGGGTGCGCAAGCGGAAATCGATCGAGTCAGGATTGCATTCGATGGCGAGACAGCAGGCGCCGGCCATGACGGCCGCCAGAGGCTGGGCGCCGCCCATGCCACCGAGACCGGCGGTCAGGATCCACTTGCCCTTGAGATTGCCGTTGTAGTGCTGGCGGCCGGCCTCGACGAAGGTCTCGTAGGTGCCCTGCACGATGCCTTGCGTGCCGATGTAGATCCAGGAGCCGGCCGTCATCTGGCCGTACATCATCAGGCCCTTCTTATCGAGTTCGTTGAATTTGTCCCAGGTCGCCCAGTGCGGCACGATGTTGGAGTTGGCGATGAGCACGCGCGGCGCGTCGGCATGGGTGCGGAAGACGCCGACCGGCTTGCCGGATTGCACCAGCAGCGTCTCGTCTTCATTGAGGGTCTTCAGCGAGGCGACGATGCTGTCGAAATCGTTCCAGGTGCGCGCGGCGCGGCCGATGCCGCCATAGACGACGAGCTCGTTGGGGTTTTCGGCGACGTCCGGATCGAGGTTGTTCATCAGCATGCGCAGCGGCGCTTCGGTCGTCCAGTATTTGGCGTTGAGCTTGTCGCCGCGGGGGCTGCGCACTTCGCGGATGTTGTGGCGAGGATTGTTCATCATTGTCCCTTTCGAGTAAGGCGGCGTCTCAGCGCCCGGCCCAGTCAATGGCGGATTGGAGGATTTTCGTCAGCGTGGCGCGCATCGGTGCAGCGAACGCGGCATCGTAAGGCACCGGCCAATTGTCCGGTTCACCCTTACCCTCCGGCTCGCGCAAATAGCCGCGATCGGCAAGCTCCATCTGCAATGCATGGTAGCCGCCTTGCGGATTGCCGAAATAGCGCGTGATCCAGCCACCCTTGAAACGGCCGTTGATGACATTGCTTTCACCGCTTTCGGCCATGATCTGGCCGACCAGCGCCTGCAGCGCCGGGTCGGCGGTCTGGCCATCATTGGTGCCGAGATTAAAGACCGGCAGCGTGCCATAGAACAGGCGCGGCAGCACCGAGCGGATCGAGTGGCAATCGTAGATGACAATTTTTTCGTGCAGGCCGCGCAGCCTGACGGCCTGGGCCGCCAGCATTTCATGGTAGGGCACGAAATACTCCATGCGGCGCTGGTCTATCTCCGACGGCGTCGGTTCCGCGCCGGGCAAATAGAGTGGATCGCCGTCGAAGGTCTCGGTGGGGCAAAGCGTGGTCGTCGTCTGCCCGGGATAGAGCGAGGCGCCGGAGGGATCGCGGTTGACGTCGATGACGGTGCGCGAGATCGACGTATGCACAACCGTCGCACCGAGGCCGGCGGCAAAATCATAGAGATTGTCGATCCACCAGTCGCAATCGCGGCGGCCGAGCCAGGGCGAGATCAGCCGGTTGTCGATGCCGGCGAGATCGATGCCGGTGTGCGGGATCGACACCAGAAGAGGTGCGGTGCCTTCCGTGACTGTCAGCCAGTCGGTCATGTCAGGCTCCCGAAATCGAAGGCAGTGTTACCGCGCCGGCCGCCTTGATGGTGGCGCCGCTGCGCACCATGGCGATGGCCTTTTCCATGTCCGGGTGGAAATGCCGGTCGGTGTCGAGATGCGGCACCTCGGAGCGGACCAGCTTGCGCACGGCTTCAAGGGCCGCGCTCGACGCCAACGGTGCATGGAAATCGCAGCCTTGCGCGGCAGCCAACAGTTCGATGCCGATGACGGCAGTGGCATTTTCCACCATGCCGATCAGCCGGCGCGCACCGTGCGCGGCCATCGAGACATGATCTTCCTGGTTGGCCGAGGTCGGGATGGAATCGACACTCGCCGGATAGGCCTTCTGCTTGTTTTCGGAGACGAGAGCTGCCGCCGTCACCTGCGGGATCATGAAACCGGAGTTCAAGCCGGGCTTCGGCGTCAAAAAGGCCGGCATGCCGGAGAGCGCCGGATCGACCAGCATGGCGATGCGGCGTTCCGACAGCGAACCGATCTCGCAGACCGCGAGTGCGATCATGTCGGCGGCGAAAGCCACCGGCTCGGCGTGGAAATTGCCGCCGGAAAGCGCCGTATCGTCCTCGGCGAAGATCAACGGATTGTCGGTGACGCCATTGGCTTCGGTGCCGAGCGTATCGGCGGCCTGACGCAACACGCTGAGGGCTGCACCCATCACCTGCGGCTGGCAGCGTAGGCAGTACGGGTCCTGCACGCGCTCGTCGCCAACGCGGTGCGATTCACGGATGGCGCTGCCGGTCATGAGATTGCGCAGCGCCGCAGCCGTCTCGATCTGGCCGGGGTGCTTTCTCAGGAGATGGATGCGCGGATCGAAGGGCGCGTCCGAACCCTTGGCGGCGTCGGTCGACAGCGCACCGGCGACCAGCGCCGACTGGTAAAGCACCTCGGCCTCGAACAAAGCGGCTAGCGCATAGGCGGTCGAGAATTGAGTGCCGTTGAGCAGTGCAAGACCCTCCTTGGCGCCGAGCGTCACCGGCTCCAGGCCGTGCGAGACGAAAGCAACCTTGGCCGGAAAGCGGCCATGCGGGGTAAAGCATTCGCCGACGCCGATCATCACCGCCGTCATGTGCGACAGCGGCGCAAGGTCGCCGGAGGCGCCGACCGAGCCTTGCGCCGGCACCACGGGGATGACGTCGTTGGCGAGCATTGCTTCCAGCAATTCGATGGTTTGCGGCCGCACGCCGGAAGCCCCCTGCGCCAGGCTGGCGAGTTTTAGCGCCATCATCAGCCGGACCACCGCGACCGGCATCGGCTCGCCGACGCCGGCGGCATGCGACAGAACGATGTTGCGCTGCAGCGTTTCAAGGTCGGCGGCCGGAATACGGACGCTGGCCAGTTTGCCGAAGCCGGTGTTGATGCCATAGACCGGCTCACCCTTGGCGACGATGCGGGCGACTGCCTCGGCGCTGGCCTTGATCTTCGGGCGACAGGCAGCGTCGAGCTTCGGCACGGCGCCACGGTAGATCGCGCGCCAGTCGGCCAGCGCCGCATTGCCGGGCTTCAGGTTGAGTTCGGTCATTGTCCTCTCCAGATGCGGGCATGAAGCGGGTTGAAGCCCATGCGGTAGACGAGTTCGGCCGGGCGCTCGATGTTCCAGATCGCCAGGTCGCCGGATTTGCCTGCCTCGAGCGTGCCGGTCTGGCCGAGCAGTCCGAGCGCGCGGGCGGCCTCGCGGGTGGTGCCGGCCAGGCATTCCTCGACGGTCAGGCCGAACAAGGTCGCAGCCATGTTCATGGTCAAGAGCAGCGAGGTCAGCGGCGAGGTGCCGGGATTGTTGTCGGTGGCGACGGCCATCTTGACGCCGTGCTGGCGAAACAGGCCGATCGGCGGCTTCTTGGTTTCGCGAATGAAATAGTAGGCGCCGGGCAGGATCGTCGCCACGGTGCCGGCTTTCGCCATCGCCACGGCGCCGGCCTCGTCGGTGTATTCGAGATGGTCGGACGACAGCGCGCCATAGCGGGCGGCGAGTTCGGCACCGTGAAGGTTGGACAGTTGGTCGGCATGGAGTTTGACCGGCAAGCCGAGTGCCCTGGCTTTGTCGAAGACGCGGGCAATCTGCCCCGGCGAA
The DNA here is from genome assembly GCF_057786075.1 of Mesorhizobium sp. P171375. NCBI lineage: Bacteria > Pseudomonadati > Pseudomonadota > Alphaproteobacteria > Hyphomicrobiales > Phyllobacteriaceae > Mesorhizobium > Mesorhizobium sp. P171375. Next base: position 4,051,000 of record NZ_JBYNWF010000001.1, on the reverse strand, counting down.
AAGGCGATGCCTTCGCAGAAACCGTCGACGGCGTCGGCCAGGCCCTCGGCGGCGATGGCCGGCAGGATGGTGTTGGCGACCAGATCGACGAAAGCGTCCTTGTCGCCCTTGGCTTCCGGCGGCAGCGCATGCGCGCCGAGGAAGGTGGTGCGAACCGTCACCGGCCGCTCCTTATCGAGACGCCGGGCCGCGCGCAGCGACTTCTGTTCATTTTCGAGATCGAGCCCGTAGCCCGACTTTACCTCCACCGTCGTGACGCCCTCTGCCATCAGCGCATCGAGGCGCGGCAGCGTCTGCGCAACCAACTCGTCTTCGCTGGCAGCGCGCAAGGATTTGACGGAGGAAACGATGCCGCCGCCAGCCCTGGCGACCTCTTCATAGGTGGCGCCGGCCAGCCGCATCTCGAACTCGTTGGCGCGGTTGCCGGCATGGACGAGATGGGTGTGGCAGTCGATCAGCCCAGGCGTGATCCAGCGGCCTTCGCAGTCGGTGACCTCAGCACCCTGACTCAAGGCTGACGGCATGTCGGCTTCCGGTCCGGCATAGACGATAACGCCGTCGCGGGTTGCGATCGCGCCCTTCTCGACGATACCCAGTCCGGCTTCGGCCATGGTCGCCAGGCGCGCATTGCGCCAAAGGTGAAGGTCCCCTGCCCGGCTTTTGTTCTGTGCCGCCATCATCTTTTTCCGTTTGATTGGATGGCGATTATGTATATACATATTGGAACGCACTGCAAGTGCTATTGTCATCGGAAATTCGGATTCGGAGAAAAACGTGACGGCGATCTTTGCGGAACAGGCGCTGCTGGCCGATGGCTGGCATGACAGAGTGCGGATCTCGCTGAGCGGCGGTGAGATCACGACGGTCGAGCCGGGTTCTTCACCGCAGGCCGGCGACGAACGTCACGCCATTCTGCTGCCCGGCATGCCGAACTTGCACAGTCATGCCTTCCAACGCGGCATGGCCGGCCTTGCCGAACTGCGCGGCCCCTCCGCCGACAGTTTCTGGAGCTGGCGCGAAGTAATGTATCGCTTCGCGCTGTCGATGACGCCGGACCAGGTCGAGGCGGTTGCCGCACAGCTCTATGTCGAGATGCTGGAGGCCGGGTTCTCGCGCGTCGGCGAGTTCCACTATCTCCATCACGACCGCGACGGAAAGCCCTACGCCAACCTCGCCGAGATGGCCGAGCGCATTGCTGCTGCATCCGCCGAGACGGGTATCGGCCTGACGCTGCTGCCGGTGTTTTATGCGCATTCTTCTTTTGGCGGCGTTGCGCCCAATGAAGGCCAGCGGCGATTCATCAACGATGTGAATCGCTTCGGGCGCTTGCTTGAGAAAAGCCGCGAATCCGTTCGCGCATTGAATCAGGCCGTCGTCGGCGTTGCCCCGCACAGCCTGCGCGCCGCGACGCCGGAGGAGCTCACCGCAGTTACAGCCCTAGCGCCGAACGGGCCGATCCACATCCACGTCGCCGAGCAGGTGAAGGAAGTCGAGGACTGCCTCGCCTGGTCCGGCGCGCGGCCGGTCGAATGGCTGCTCGCCAATGCCGAGATCGACAAAAGCTGGTGCCTGATCCATGCCACCCATATGACCGAGACTGAGATCATCGGCATGGCGAAAAGCGGCGCCATTGCCGGCCTGTGCCCGATCACCGAGGCCAATCTCGGCGACGGCACTTTCGCCGCGCCGCTGTTCACCGAACAGGGCGGCCGCTTCGGCGTCGGCTCCGATTCCAATGTGCTGATCGGCCTGCCGGACGAATTGCGCCAGCTCGAATATTCGCAGCGCCTTGCGCATCGCGCCCGCAATGTTCTGGCGGTGGCTGGCGGCTCGACCGGGCGCGCTCTGTTCGACGCAGCCCTCGACGGCGGCAGCGTGGCGCTGGGCGCCGGTCCGTCGCGGATCGCCGCCGGCGGTCCGGCCGATTTCGTCTCGCTCGACCAGAACCATCCCTCGCTTGCCGGCAAGAGCGGCGATGCCATTCTCGATGCCTGGATTTTTGCCAATGGCAGCAAGGTCGATTGCGTCTGGGTGCATGGTAAAAAGCAGGTCAGCGGCGGCCGGCATGCCAGGCGTGAGGCGATCGCCGAGCGCTTTGGCCAGGTGATGACGGCGCTTTCGGCATGAGCATGATCGAGACAGCTGCGGTGGAAGGCGGCGGTTCGCTGCACCAACGCATCCTGTCTGATATCAGCGAAAAAATAATGTCCGGCGTCTGGGCGCCGGGCTTCCGCATCCCGTTCGAGCACGAATTGACGGCCGATTACAATTGCTCGCGCATGACGGTGAACAAGGCGCTGTCGCAGCTGGCCAAGGCCGGGCTGATCGAGCGCCGCCGCCGTTCGGGCAGTTTCGTGCGCCAGCCGCAATCGCAGGCGGCGGTGCTGGAAATCCACGACATCAGGATCGAGGTCGAGGCGCTGGGGCTGCCCTATCGCTACGAGCGCGTGGCGCGGCAGAAGAGACGCAGCAACGCCGAGGATCGTGGCTTGCTGGAACTGGACGCCGCCGGCTCGGTGCTGGCGCTCGAATGCCGGCATTTTGCCGGCAAGCGGCCCTTCGCGCACGAACAGCGGCTGATCAATCTCGCCGCTGTCGCGGAAGCCGGTGAAGAAGAGTTTCTCGACATCGCGCCCGGCCCCTGGCTGATCGGCCGCGTGCCATGGAGCGAAGCCGAACACCGCATCCGCGCCGTGGCGGCGGACAAGCACATCGCCGAAGCGCTCGACATCGCAGCCGGCGCGCCGTGCCTGGTGGTCGAGCGCCGCACCTGGAGTGCGGAACACCCGGTGACGCAGGTGAGGTTCACCTACGCCGCGAAGAGCCACACGCTGGTGGCAAGGTTTAGGCCTTCGCAGGGGTAGCGCTTTCTACCCTCCCCCTTGTGGGGAGGGTCGCTGCGGAGCAGCGGGGTGGGGGTCGGCGCCGCACCCCCACCCGGACCTTTCGGTCCGACCTCCCCACAAGGGGGGAGGTAAACCCTAGATCGCAGCCGTAATAATAATCTCGACCGTGTATTCCGGCCCTGCCAGCTTGGCCTCACCCGTGGCGCGGGCGGGCGTGTTGCCTTGCGGCACCCACTTGTCCCATTCCTTGTTCATCTCGGCAAAGGTGCCCATGTCGGCCAGCCAGATGATCGCCTGCAGTATCTTGGTCTTGTCGGTGCCGGCCTTGGCCAGCAATTCGTCGATGGTGGCCAAGATCGACTTGGTCTGTTCGCCGACGCTGGCGCCAGGCGTCCCAACCTGGCCGGCCAGATAGACGGTGTTGCCGTGGATGACGATCTGGCTCATGCGCGGGCCAACATCAATGCGACGAATGCTCATGGGAGGTTCCTTCCTGTTGTCGGAGGGGGCCTGTTTAGAGTTGGCGCTGGCTCCGGGCAAGGCCAACAGCGCGAAACCTCTTGAGCCTGGTTGGATCTTAGGCCGCAAATGTCTATCTGCGCGGAGGGATTTCTTTCCGGCGCGGATTGCCGATCTCGTGCGAGAGTGGCAAGACTCCGGCCAAACCAGATTGCGAGGATGAGAGCCATGGAATATCGCGAAATCAGCGAGGACTATTCGGTCTCGGGCCAGATCCAGCCCGAAGACGCCGCCGCCATCAAGGAAGCCGGCTTCAAGAGCGTGATCTGCAACCGGCCGGATGACGAACAGCCCGGCCAACCCTCGGCCGACAGCGTCAAGGCGGCGGTCGAAGCCGCCGGGCTGGCCTTCCGCTACATCCCGGTGATCAGCGGCCAGATCACCGCCGAGAATGTCGAGGACCAGGCCGAGGCGCTCGACGCGCTCGAAGGGCCGGTCTTCGCCTATTGCCGGTCTGGTGCGCGGTGCACCAATCTTTATGGGCTGATCCAGCAGTCGAAGGGTTGAAGATTCCCCGCGCAAGGTGTGCTGAGATTCAGGTCAGGCCGAGTCGAAAACGGTGGCTTACGAGAACCGGAGCGGAGCGTACTTAAGTACGTGAGCACCGGAAGCGCAGGAAGCCGCCGATTGCAGACCGGCATCACCTGAATATCAACACACCTTAAATCGGCAGCGCACCGGTTTCCTTGAGCGTCTCCAGCACGATCGCCGTTTTCACATGCTGGACGGATTCATGCGGCAGGAGCACGCCGTTGACGAACTCCGACAGAGATTTCAGATCGGGCGTTACCACCTTCAAGATATAATCCATCTCACCGGTCAGCGCATGCGCCTCCTGCACCTCCGGCAGCCGCGCCAGCAATTCGCCAAAGCGCCTGGCATTGTCGCGGTTGTGGGTGGCCAAGGTCACCGAGATGACGTTGACCAGCGAGAAGCCGAGTTTGTCGCGGTCGAGCACGGCGCGATAGCCCTTGATGTAGCCGTCCTCCTCCAGCCGTTGGCGGCGGCGCGAGCATTGCGATGCCGACAGGTTCACGCGTTCCGAGAGGTCGTTGTTGGTGAGCCGCGCGTCGCCCTGCAGAAGAGCCATTATCTTGCGGTCAAATTGGTCGATGCGCGCATCATCCATGTATTTATCTCCATTCATGCATGAATTACGCACGAGATGATCATTTCAAGCGTTTGAATGCAAGCACCGTGCGGCCACTTCGCGCTATCATTTGTCATCTCGTGGTCCGATGCGGCCACCATCCGTTTGGAGGAATGCCATGGGTCCCTTCCCGCACGACGCCCCGCCCGCCAAGATCAGCAAGGAAAACCCGGCCGGCACCGACGGTTTCGAGTTTGTCGAGTTCGCGCATCCGGAGCCGCAGAAGCTCGCAGAACTGTTCACCCGCATGGGCTATGTCGCGGTGGCCAAGCACCGCACAAAAGACATCACCGTCTGGCGCCAGGGCGACATCAACTATGTCGTCAATGCCGAGCCGGGTTCGCATGCGATGAAATTCGTCGACAAGCACGGCCCGTGCGCCGCCTCGATGGCCTGGCGTGTGGTCGATGCCAAACATGCTTTCGACCATGCAGTGTCGAAAGGCGCCACGCCTTACGAAGGCGATGACAAGGCGCTCGATGTGCCGGCGATCGTCGGCATTGGCGGCTCGCTGCTCTATTTCATCGACGCCTATGGCAAGAAGGGCTCGGCCTATGATGCCGAATTCGAGTGGCTGGGCGAACGCGACCCGAGGCCGCAAGGTGTCGGCTTCTATTTCCTCGATCACCTCACCCACAATGTCTATCGCGGCCAGATGGACAAATGGTGGGACTTTTACCGCGAACTGTTCGGCTTCAAGCAGATCCATTTCTTTGACATTGACGGCAAGATCACCGGCCTGGTCAGCCGCGCCATCACCTCGCCCTGCGGCAAGATCCGCATTCCTTTGAACGAATCCAAGGACGAGACCAGCCAGATCGCCGAGTATCTCAAGAAGTACAATGGCGAAGGCATCCAGCACATCGCCGTCGGCACCGATGAAATCTACGCTGCCACGGACAAACTGGCGGCCAACGGTCTGAAATTCATGCCCGGCCCGCCGGAGACCTATTACGACATGTCGTATGCCCGCGTGAACGGCCATGACGAGCCGATCGAGCGGATGAAGAAACACGGCATCCTGATCGATGGCGAAGGCGTGGTCGATGGCGGCACGACCAAGATCCTGCTGCAGATTTTCTCCAAAACCGTGATCGGGCCGATCTTCTTCGAATTCATCCAGAGGAAGGGCGACGAAGGCTTTGGCGAAGGCAATTTCCGCGCGCTGTTCGAGTCGATCGAGCAGGACCAGATCAAGCGCGGGGTGATCAAGGTGGACGGCAAAGCGGCTTAACAACCGAATTATCAGCGTCGAGCTGCCCCTCACCTGCCTGCCGGCATCCTCTCCCCGTAAACGGGGCGAGGGACGCTGCCATCGGTGATTTCGCCAACTACCACCGTCTCAGAAGATGGCGCCGGCATTGCGGCCAGCCTCTTTCTCCCCGTTTACGGGGAGAAATGCCCGGCAGGGCAATGAGGGGCGGCGCCTGCATCGCGAATTTGTTCGATCACAATCCCAGCCGCTCGACCTCTTCCTTCCTCACCTTCAAATCGTAATCGAGCAGGAATTCGTCCAATTGCGGCGGCGCGACCGAGGTGCCGGAGAGCATCGCATGCACCTGGCCGCGATGGTGGATGTCGTGCAGGAAGACATGGGCGAGGATATCGCCGATCTTTTCGGGGATCATGCCGTCCTCGCGCCGGTCGGTGATGACGCGGCGGTCGAGATCGTCCGTCGACAGCTTGCCGCAAAAAGCGATTAGCCGCCGGTCGGCCGCGGTCTGGGCGGCAAACAGCGCCTGCGGCTCATCGAACGGCACGTAATCGTCATGTGCGGCAGCACCGACGCCGCCCTCTTCCAGGAAATCGAGATAGAGATAGTCGACCGCAAGTATGTGGTTGAGCGTCGCCTTGATCGACGGAAAAAAGCTGGTGCGTTCGGCTTCGAATTCGCCGGGCTTCAGCGCAAGCACGGCGCGGTAGAGTCGATCGTTCGACCAGAGATTGTTGCCAGCCATGCGGCGCAGATGATCGAGCAAGGTCACGAGTTCATTCGTCTGACCAGGCCAATGCCTGCCGCCATGACCGCGAAGCCGGCGACAACGATCAGCAACAGCCGGTTCATGCGCCGGCGCATGGCCTGCGTTTCCTCGTCACGCGCCACATTGGTGTTGGTGATGGTGTGGAACATCATCGCCCTGCGCGGGTAGCCGCTGCGGTTGGTCAGATCGGGCGAGCGCGCCTCGATGCGGTAGCTCAGCCGGATCGCCTGAATGAACACCACCAGAATTCCAAGCGCCCAGACGCCGGCCAGCAGATAGAACGCCTCCCCCGTCATTCCATACCCCCGCTATTGCTCATATTTCTCGACCTTCTGCTCGATGGCGCCGAAGATCGAGTTTCCGCTTCTGTTCTTCATTTCGATGCGCACCGTGTCGCCGAAACGCAGGAATGGCGTTTTGGGCTCGCCTGATTCAATAGTCTCGATCATGCGCAGTTCGGCGATGCAGGAATAGCCGGCCCCGCCCGCCGCCACCGGCCTGCCCGGCCCGCCATCGAGCTTGTTGGAGACGGTGCCGGAGCCGATGATGGTGCCTGCAACCAGTGGCCGTGTTTTCGCGGCATGAGCGATCAAAGCCGGGAAATCGAAGGTCATGTCGACGCCGGCATTGGCGCGGCCGAACGGCTTGCCGTTGAGATCGGCGAGCAGCGGCAGGCTGACTTTGCCGCCATCCCAGGCGTCGCCGAGCTCGTCCGGCGTTACCGCGACCGGCGAAAATGCCGAGGACGGCTTTGACCGGAAGAAGCCGAACCCTTTTGCGAGTTCGGGACCGGTGAGCGCGCGCAGCGTCACATCGTTGACCAGCATGACCAGCCGGATCGCGGCGCGCGCCCGGTCGAGACTGGCGCCCATCGGCACGTCGTCGACGATGACGGCGACCTCCGCCTCCATATCGATGCCGAAGGCCTCATCGGCCATGCGGATCGGCTCGCGCGGCGCGATGAAGGAATCCGAGCCGCCCTGATAGATCAGCGGATCGGTCCAGAAACTGGCCGGCATCTCGGCGCCACGGGCTTTGCGCACCAGCTCGACATGGTTCACATAGGCCGAACCGTCGGCCCATTGATAGGCGCGTGGCAGCGGTGAATGCGCGTCATGCTCATGAAAGCGTGCCGACGGCACCGCATTGTTTTCCAGCGATTCAGCGATGGTCGCCAGATGCGGCGAAATCCGCTGCCAGTCGTCGAGCGCGGCCTGCAGCGTTCGCGCCAGGAACGAGGCGTCGGTGAAGCGCGTCAGGTCGCGCGAGACGACGACGAGCTTTCCGTCGCGCGTCCCGTCCTTCAATGTGGCAAGCTTCATGCGGTTTCCTCTCCTGATGCGGCTTTGGCGCCGTCTACGTTCACAACAAGGCCGTCGCGGGCAATCGTCAAGTCACCTGCCCACGATTTCCTGACAGCGGCCTCCCAATCGATCTCCACGATCGCGGGATCGTCGGCCGGAATGAGGTGATTGAGCACCAGCCTTTTTACCGCAGCTTCAGTGGCGATGCGCCCGGCTTCCTCGGCAAAGGAGTGGCTGGCAAGCAGGTGTTCCCTGAGCCGCACGCCGTTGCCAGTCCTGGCGACCAGCCGCTCGATGCCCTCCTCGAGCATGGCTTCATGGATGAGGATGTCGGCATTTTTGGCAAAACCGGCGAGCGGCGGAAAGAAGGCAGTGTCGGCCGAGAACACGACGCTTTTGCCATCATGGTCGAAGCGCAGGGCGAAACAATCGGTCACCGGCGGGTGGTTGACGCGCAGCGCCGAGACCTTCAGGCCGCGCTGTTCGAAAATCTCGCCCTCGCCGAATTCGACGATCGAAACCAGTTCACGGATGTCCGGCCTGCCTTCATCGACGATGCGGATTTCGATGTCGAACTCCATCGCCTGGCAGAAGCGCCGCCAGTAATGGCCGGTGCCGGGCGGACCAAACAGCGTCACCGGACTGGCTAGACCGGCCGTCCAGGCGGTGTGCAGCAGCGGCCCCAGTTCCAGCACATGGTCGGAATGCAGATGGGTGACGAAGATGAGTTCGAGAGCCTTCAGGCCGATGCCGGCATCGACAAGGCCACGCGTGACGCCGAGTCCGCAATCGACGACGATGGTTCGCCCGCCGAGTTCCAGCAGCGACGAGCTCGGCCATGGCCCGCCCGGCCGCAGCGCCGGGCCGCCCTTGGAACCGAGGAGCACCAACCGGTCGCTCATAGGGCGAGCCTCAAGACCAGTCGCCCTCCGGCGTGCCGTTGAAACGCTTCTTCAGATCGGACCAGCAGTCGATGTAATTGTCCTGTCTTGTTTCCAGCTCGGCGCCGTAGCGGGTCAGCATCTGCGGGAATCGGGTCTCGAACATGAACGCCATGGTGTTGTCGAGCTTGACCGGTTTCAGTTCGACACGCGAGGCCTTTTCGAAGCCAGGCGCGTCCGGGCCGTGGGCCAGCATCAGATTGTGCAGGCTGATGCCGCCGGGCACGAAACCTTCCTCCTTGGCGTCGTACTGGCCGTGGATCAGGCCCATGAACTCGCTCATAATGTTGCGGTGATACCAGGGCGGCCGGAACGTGTCCTCCGCCACCAGCCAGCGCGGCGGGAAGATGACGAAGTCGATGTTGGCGGTGCCCTCCTCGCCGCTCGGCGCCGTCAGCACGGTGAAGATGGACGGATCCGGGTGGTCGAACAGGATGGCGCCGACAGGCGAAAACATCGCCAGATCATATTTATAGGGCGCGTAATTGCCGTGCCAGGCGACGACGTCGAGCGGCGAATGGCCGATCTCGGTGACATGGAAATTGCCGCACCATTTCACCGTCAGCCGGCACGGTGTCTCCTTCTCCTCGAACCAGGCGCAGGGCGTCTTGAAGTCGCGCGGATTTGCCAGGCAATTGGCGCCGATCGGGCCACGGTCGGGCATTGTGAGCTTGGCGCCATAATTCTCGCAAACATAGCCGCGCACTTCGGCATCGACGAGTTCGACCTTGAAGACCAGCCCGCGCGGCAGCACGGCGATCTCGCCGGGCCGAAGCTCGATGACGCCCATCTCGGTGACGAAGCGCAAGGCGCCGACCTGCGGCACGACAAGCAACTCGCCGTCGGCGTTGAAAAAATGGTCGTCGACCATTGAACGGTTGGCGACGTAGACATGCGCCGCCATGCCGCTCTGCCCCAGCACGTCGCCGGCCGTGGTGATGGTGCGCATGCCCTGAATGAAATCGGTCGGCTCCTTCGGCATCGGCACCGGGTTCCAGCGGTACTGGCCGAGCGCCAGCTCGTGGTCGCCGACATTGGGAGCGGTCTTCCACAGGGGATAGCTCGCCGCTTTGAAACGCCCGGTGTGCTTGACGCTCGGCCGGATGCGGTAGAGCCAGGAACGCTCATTGGTGCCGCGCGGCGCTGTGAAGGGCGAGCCGGAAAGCTGTTCGGCGTAGAGGCCGTAAGCCGGCCGCTGCGGGGAATTGCGCCCCTGCGGCAGCGAGCCGGGCAAGGTCTCGGTCTCAAAATCATTGCCGAAGCCCGGCATGTAGGAAAAGGCCATCCGATCCTCCCTGATCCCGGCCTCGCGAAACGCTGCTTGCCGGCACTGTTGACCAAACTGGTTTCATTTGTAACCATTGAAAATGTAACTATCAACGGCAAACGCCGCTTCCACGGTGCGCAGATGGAACCTGAAGTCTTAGAGCTTGAACGCTTCCTGCCCTATCGGCTTTACCGGCTAGCGGACGCCGTCAGCCGCGAATTCTCTAGTATCTACCGCGACCGTCACGGCCTGACGCGGCCGGAATGGCGCACGCTTTCGGGGCTGGGCCAGCGCGGCACGATGACGGCGACAGCGCTCGGCGAACAATCGGCCATGCACAAGACCAAGGTTTCGCGAGCGGTGGCCGAGCTTGAGCGAAGGCGCTGGCTGACACGCACGCCGGACGAGAATGATAGACGCGTGGAGTATCTGACGCTGACTAAAACGGGGCTGGCCGCCTATCGCGAGATGGTGCCGCTGGCGAAGGCGTTTGAACGCGAGCTTTTGGCTAGGCTCAGCGCGGCGGAACGAGCGGCGATTGTGAACGGGGTGGCGGCGCTGGAGACGGCGTTGTCCGTTCCGTAGCGATCCTTCACACCCCCCTCTGTCCTGCCGGACATCTCCCCCGCCAGGGGGAGATCAGATGTCACGAAGGCTTTCGCCAATCTCGGACGTAGCAGAAATCAACAAGACGACGAAGCTGCTAATCTCCCTCCTTGCGGGGGAGATGGCCGGCAGGCCAGAGGGGGGTGCCGTCCCTCCATCGTCTCCAATAGGGGGCGCGACTCTGCCCGCCTACCAATCCATCACCACCTTGCCCGAACTGCCGCTCCTCATCGCGTCAAACCCTGTCTGGAAATCATCAATGCCGATGCGGTGCGTGATCAGGCCCGACACGTCCAACGGGCCCTGCACCAAGGCGATCATCTTGTACCAGGTCTCGAACATCTCGCGGCCGTAGATGCCCTTGAGGTGCAGCATCTTGAAGATGACCTTGTTCCAGTCGATCTCGAAGCCGGTCGGCGCGATGCCCAGAATGGCGATCTTGCCGCCATTGTTCATGGTGTCGATCATGTCGCGGAAGGCGGGCGCGGCGCCCGACATTTCGAGACCGACGTCAAACCCCTCGGTCATGCCGAGCGCGGGCATGACATCCCTAAGCTTTTCCTCGGAGGCGTCGACGACATGTTGGACGCCGAGCTTTTTGGCCAGCGCCAGCCGGACCGGATTGATGTCGGTGATGACGACTTTTCTGGCACCGACGCATTGCGCCACCAGCGCGCCCATGATGCCGATCGGCCCGGCGCCGGTGACCAGAACATCCTCGCCGACCAGATCGAAAGACAATGCGGTATGCACGGCATTGCCCAGTGGATCGAAGATGGCGGCGATCTCGTCGGGCACATCGTCGGGGATGGGCACGACATTGTGCTGCGGAATTGCCAGATATTCGCCGAAGGCGCCGGGACGGTTGACGCCGACACCGAGCGTGTTGCGGCAGAGATGCCCCCTGCCCGCCCGGCAGTTGCGGCAATGGCCGCAGACGATGTGGCCTTCGCCGGACACGCGCTGGCCGACCTTGTATTCGGTGACCGCGGCGCCGAAATCGGCAACCGTGCCGACAAATTCATGGCCGGTGACCATCGGCACCGGCACGGTCTTCTGCGCCCACTGGTCCCAATTGTAGATGTGGACGTCGGTGCCACAGATCGCCGTCTTCTTGACCTTGATCAGCACATCATTCGGGCCGATCTCCGGCACCGGCACCTCTTCCATCCAGATGCCCGGTTCGGCCTTGGCCTTCACCAGCGCCTTCATCATGTTCGACATCGTCTAGCTCCTTACCCTCCCCCTTGTGGGGAGGGTGGCCCGAAGGGCCGGATGGGGGTCAAACAACTGGGGGAGGTCGTGACCCTGCAGACCCCCACCCCGCCTCCCGCCCGCTTGCTTTCGCAAGCGGTCGAAAGTCGACCCTCCCCACGAGGGGGAGGGTAAAACTCTCAGCCGATGACGCCCAGTTCCCGGCCGACCGCCGCGAATGCCGCCACGGCGCGGTCGATATCAGCGCTGGAATGCGCCGCCGACATTTGCGTGCGGATGCGCGCCTGGCCTTTCGGCACTACCGGGAAGGAAAAGCCGATGACATAGATGCCACGCTTCAGCATGCGCTGTGCCATCTCCTGCGCCAGGCTGGCATCGCCCAGCATCACCGGGATGATAGGATGATCAGCACCGGCAAGCGTGAAGCCGAGCTTGCCCATTTCGGACCTGAACCGCGCCGCATTGGCATATAGGCGCTCGCGCAAGGCGTCGCCATTGCGGATCAGCTCGAACACCTTGATCGAAGCGCCGGCGATCGCCGGCATCAGCGTGTTGGAAAAGAGATAGGGCCGCGAACGCTGGCGCAGCCAGTCGACCACCTGGCTTTTGCCGGAGGTGTAGCCACCGGAGGCACCGCCGAGCGCCTTGCCGAGCGTGCCGGTGATGATGTCCACCCTGCCCTCGACGCCGCAATATTCGGCCGAGCCGCGGCCGTTTTTGCCGACGAAGCCGACCGCATGGCTATCATCGACCATAACCATGGCGTCGTACTTTTCCGCGAGATCGCAGACGCCCCTCAGATTGGCGATGATGCCGTCCATGGAAAACACGCCGTCGGTGGCGATCAGCCGGAAGCGGCAGTCCTTCGCTTCCTTCAGCCGCGCTTCGAGGTCGGCCATGTCGTTGTTGGCGTAGCGGAAGCGCTTTGCCTTCGACAGCCGCACACCGTCGATGATCGAGGCATGGTTGAGCGCATCGGAGATGATCGCATCCTCCTCGCCGAGCAGCGTTTCGAACAGGCCGCCATTGGCGTCGAAGCACGAGCCGTAAAGGATGGTGTCGTCCAGGCCGAGGAAGGAAGAAATCGTCGCCTCAAGCTGCTTGTGCTCTTCCTGCGTGCCGCAGATAAAGCGCACCGAAGCCATGCCGTAGCCATAGCGGTCGAGCGCGCCTTTGGCTGCCGTGCGCAATTCGGCGCTGTCGGCGAGGCCGAGATAGTTGTTGGCGCAGAAGTTCAGCACCTTGTCGCCGCCGACCTCGATCTCGGCCGACTGCGTCGAGGTGATCACCCGCTCGGATTTGTAGAGCCCGGCCGATTTCAACCCTTGCAGTTCATTGTCGATATGGGAGAGGAATGCCGCGCTCATGATCAGGCCCTATTGAGATTGGCGGCGACTGTCGCGCCCCCTGAATGAAAAATCCACCGTAAATGCGACCACTTCGGTGGCGCGGCAAGCTCAACCTTGGCGCGATCCGATCGCAAAACCAGCATGTTGGAGTAGCAGGTGTGCAAATATGGCCATGCCGCGAAAGAACATGATAACCATTTCGGCAGCTTTCATTGACTGCTGAAGCAACAATCCCGCCGGCTTCGAGACCTGTTAACCCTTTCAAGCCAATGGTCTTCTCGCCATGAATCCGTGGCGGAAATCCGTTCGACCGAGGGGTCACCTAGAATATGTCGCAGCAGCCGGTGCAAACCATCTCGGGGAAACTCATCCTGCTGATCAAGACCGGCTACTGGCTGGCGCTGCTGATCATCGCAGCCATGGTGATGGCCTCCTTCATCCTACTGCAGCAGATGATGGCGGCGCAACAGCACAACCATACTCTGCTCGATATCGTCAGCACCCAGAAGGCGCTGTCGCAGCGTATCGTGTTCCTGGCCAGTGCAACCGGTCCTGCTTCACGCGACAAGCAGCCGGCCCTGGTTGCAGCGCTGAAGCAGGCGACCACCGAATTCGAGACAAATTACGACCTACTGCTCGAGCAGACCGGGGCCGATCCCCTGTCACCGGCGCGGTCCGATCCGAAATCGATCGAGAACGTGTTGTTCGCCAAGCCGTTCCACCTCGACTATTTCTCGGTCGGGCTGATCGCTAACGGCCAACGGCTGATCTCGTCCTTCGAGTCCCAGCTCTCCGGCAACGCCGCCTACAAGGGCGGCGGCGAGCGCGTTAACCTCGACGCCTCGGTCGCCAATGCGACGCTGTCGGGCTATGCAGCCCTTGGTCAGCGCATCAACGCCTTCGCCGACGAACGGTCGGAAAAGTTGCTCGATCTGCACCGCACATTGTTCTACGCCACCATCGGCGTCATCGTTCTGGTCGCACTTTTCATCTTTCGGCCAATGTCGAAGGCGATCCTGCGCAAGACGCATGAGCTTGTCGACGCCCGCAATTCGATGGCCTTCATCGCCGTGCATGACGGGCTGACCGGCCTGCACAACCGCACCTTCCTGACCGATCACTTCGAAACGCTGATCAAGGGCGCGCATCGCCGGCGCGAAAGGCTGGCGGTGATCCAGCTCGATCTCGACCGGTTCAAGCAGATCAACGACACGCTCGGCCACGCCGCCGGCGACTATGTGCTAGTGGTCACCGCGCAACGCATGCGCGATTCCTGTCGCGCCTCGGATCTGTGCGCGCGTCTTGGCGGCGACGAATTCGTGATGATCCTCAACGGCGCCGGCGGCACCGAGGACATCAACATGCTGGCCAGGCGCATCCTCGAGCAGATCAACGAGCCGATCATGTTCCAGGGCACGACCGTCCTTCCGGGCGCCAGCGCCGGCATTGCCGTCTATCCCATCGACGCCGACAATGCGGCGGATCTGCTCGTCCATGCCGACCTCGCGCTCTATTCCGCCAAGAAGCTTGGCGGCGGCAGCTTCTCGTTCTTCTCCGAGGAACTCAGGCGCGAGCTCGATTACCGCAAGCAGCTCGAGCACGACATCAGGGTCGCCATCTCTGAGAATGCCTTCCAGGTCTATTTCCAGCCGCAGGTGTCGCTGACCAATGGCGCCATCAGCGGCATCGAGGCGCTGGTGCGCTGGAAACATGCCGAGCGCGGCATGATCTCGCCAGGCGAGTTCATTCCCGTCGCCGAAAAATGCGGCTTCATGCCCGAGATCGGCCGCATCGTCTTTGCCAAGGCGATCGAGCAGGCAGCCGAATGGGACCGCGCCGGCATTGCCTTCGGGCGGCTTGCCGTCAACGTGTCGGGCACTGAACTGCGCGAACCCGATTTCGACCGCTTCCTGTTCGCGACGCTGGAGAAGGCTGGGCTGTCGCCCGACAAACTGTCGCTGGAGATCGTCGAATCCGTCATTCTCGACGACGAGAAGACCGGCATCGCGGCCAAGCTGCGCCACATCCGAGCCGCCGGCATTCATCTCGAACTCGACGATTTCGGCACCGGCTATGCCTCGCTCAGCCACGTCAATCCGAACGAGATCGACCGGTTGAAGATCGATCGCCGCTTCGTCCAGAACATCAACGAGAATGGCGACAACACCAAGATCGTGCGCGCCATCACCGAACTGGCGCGCGGCCTCGGCATCTCGATCGTCGCCGAGGGTGCGGAAACCGAGGCCGAGCTCGATTCGCTGATGGCGATTGGCTGCGACCAGGTGCAGGGCTATTCCATCGCCTTCCCGATGCCGCAGGACAAGGCACGCGAATGGCTGCTGGCGCGCAGCCCGAAGAAAGCCAAGCTCAAGGTGTTGCAGGGCAATTTAGCCTAGACTATTGCCACACCGGTGCCGGTCATTTGGCGGGCGCGGCATTGGCCCGCAACACCGCCAGCACCTCGGCGAACTCCGCCAGCCGGTCGTCCGGTAATCCGGTGCGCAGCCGCTTGTCGAAAACGAGAGCCGCCGCGCGCAGTTTCACGAACATTGCCTCGCCTGCTGCGGTCAGTTCGACCAGATGAACCCGGCGGTTATCGGGATCGCGGCGGCGCGTCAGTAGGCCTTGCGCCTCCATGGTGTTGAGATGGTGGGTGAGCGTGGCGCCCTGGATGCCGATCATGCCGGCAAGCTCGCGCTGATTGGCGAGCTCGCTCGACTTGACCGAAAGCAGGGTCAGCCACACCGGCAGCGTGCCGCCGGCCTCGACCAAAGCGGCGTCAAAAGCCTGCGCCACCAGCTTGGAGGTACGCGCGAGATTCATGCCGACGGGCGGGCGGTCAAAGGGAGTCATGAGCCGACAGTAGAACAAGGGACCGAGCGAGGGAACGCAGCATTATTCATTGACATCGAATCATTCGATGTCTAACTATATCACCTGTCGTTGCTAACGTTATCCGCGTTGCCTTGAGCCGGACCGAGGGCCAGTTTTGGCGACGTTCATTGGCGGTGGGGCAAGGAGGAACCATGCAATATGTCTACATCGTCGTTATCGGCCTTCATGTGATGGCCGGCGTGTTCTGGGCCGGCACCACCATCACGCTGGCCCGCGATCCCGAAATCAAGGCCGAGCGTTTCATCCAGCCGCAACTGGGCTCGGCGGGCGTGGTGTTCCTGACCGGCGCGCTGCTCTGGTATTTCTTCCATGGCGCCTATTTCGGCTCGATGGAAATGGTGCTGGCGCTGGGCATCCTGGCCGCCTTTGCCGCAGCCGGCGTTCTCAGCGCTGTGGTTCACAAGACCAGCCGGCAGCTTGCCGGGGCGGACGCCGCCACGGAAACGGCGCTGCGCGCCAAAATGGCTGGCGGCGAGCGGGTCGCCGCGTGGCTGCTGGTGCTCACCGTCCTGTGCATGGCCACCGCCAGGATGATTTGAGCGCTGCCGCGCCACGTCAGCTTGAAGCTTTCCGCATCGCATGTCGCTTGGCTCCAGGCCGGCGACGTGCGCGGCGCGCAGATCGAACCGATGTGCAAGGTGGCTCTCCGCACAGAGGCTCGACTGCGCGCCAACAGCCGGGCCGGGAATGGGCTCAGATCCGCAAGCCGAACCTGATGCCGTCATAGATGGCGGCGTGGATGTTGCGCGAGGCGACGGCATCGCCGATGCGCAACAGCACGAAGCTGCCCTGCGGGTTGCGCTGCGGAAAAATGTCGCCGCCGCCGACGAGCCGCTCGTAGTCGATCGCGCCACCGTTTTTCGACAGCGGCTTCAGCGCGAGATAGAGATCGTCGAGGGGGGCGGTGCCATGCTCGACCACGACCTGGTCGACCCGCCTTTCGCCGCGCCAGCCATCGGCAAAATCGGAGGCCAATTCGGCGACCAGCTGGTTGCCCTCGCGCCGCACCGAGCGCAGCCTGGTGTTGATGGTGATGGTGACGCCCTTTTCCTGGAAGGCGCGCATGTAGGGAACGTGGTTCATGCCGCCCATTTCCGGAGCGAAGAAGCGTTCCGGCGAAACCAGTTCCAGCTTTGACCCGGCATTGGCGATCAGCTCCGCCGCGCCCATGCCCTGGTGGCCGCCATTGTCGTCAAAGAGCAGCACGTTCTCCGCCGGCTTGACGCTGCCGGCCATGATGTCCCAGCTCGACGTGACGAGATTGTCGCCCGCTGTCAGCGGCGGGTTTTGCGGCAGGCCGCCGGTGGCAATTACCACCACGTCGGGCGACAGCGCCAGCACATCGTCCTGCTCGGCCCATGTATCGTAGCGGATCTCGACGCCGAGCCGGTCGAGTTCGGCCAGCCGCCAGTCGATGATGCCGATCAACTCCTTGCGGCGCGGGTTCTGCGTCGCCAGCCGAACCTGGCCGCCGGCCTGGCCGGAGGCTTCGAGCACCGTGACGTCATGGCCGCGTTCGGCCATGACGCGGGCAGCCTCCAGCCCACCTGCCCCCGCGCCAACGACGACGACTTTCCGCCTGGGACCTTCGGTCTTGACGATGGTGTGTGGAATTTCGGCCTCGCGGCCGGTCGCCGCATTGTGGATGCACAGCGCCTCGCCGCCTTCATAGATGCGGTCGAGGCAATAGGTGGCGCCGACGCAAGGGCGGATCTCGTGCTCGCGGCCTTCCATGACCTTCTTGATGATGTGCGGATCGGCGATGTGGGCGCGGGTCATGCCTACCATGTCGAGTTTTCCCGTCGCGATGGCATGGCGCGCGGTGGCGACATCGGAAATGCGCGCCGCGTGGAAGGTCGGGAATTTCGTCGCCGCCCTCACCTCGCCGGCGAAATCGAGGTGCGGCGAAGACCGCATGCCGGTCACCGGGATGACCTTGGTCAATGCTGCGTCGGTCTCGATCGAGCCGCGGATGATGTTGAGGAAGTCGACTTTGCCGGAGCCAGCGAGCCGCTTGGCAATCTCGACGCCCTCCGCTTTCGACAGGCCCTTTTCAAAATCCTCGTCGGCGACCATGCGGATGCCGACGACGAATTTTTCTCCGACCGCCGCCCGCACGGCATCCAGCACCATGTCGGTGAAGCGCAGCCGGTTGTCGAGCGAACCGCCGAACTCGTCGTCGCGGTGGTTGGTGGCCGGCGACCAGAAACCGTCCATCAGATGGCCGTAGGATTCGAACTCGATGCCGTCTAGGCCGGCGGCCTGGCAGCGCTGCGCGGCCGACGCATAGTCGGCGACGATGCGCTCGATGTCCCAGTCCTCGATGGTTTTGGGAAAGGCGCGGTGCGCAGGCTCGCGCACCGGCGAGGCCGACAGCACCGGCAGCCAGTCGGCCTTGTTCCAGCCGGTGCGGCGGCCAAGGTGGGTGATCTGGATCATCACCTTGCAATCATGCTCGTGGCATGCGTCCGCCAGTTCGGCCAGCCACGGCACGATGCGGTCGTCATAGACATGCAAATTGCCGAAGGCGGCCGGGCTGTCGCGCGAGACGATGGCCGAGCCGGCGGTCATGGTCAGCGCCATGCCGCCCTTGGCCTTTTCGGCATGGTAGAGCCGATAGCGCTGTTTCGGCATGCCGTCCTCGGAATAGGCCGGCTCATGGCTGGTCGACATCACCCGGTTCTTCAGCGTCAGGTGCTTGAGCTGATAGGGCTGGAGAAGCGGATCGTTGGAGGTCATCGTCTTCCTGCATTTTCATTTTGTGTCGGAGCAGCATGCGCTGCTCCAGCTCTTATTTAAGCATCGGATCTATCCGAAAACCGCTGCACATTTTTCGGTCTGATGCTAATGAGCGCGGAAAATCCAAGGACAACCGCTTATGATCGATACAAAAACCCTTACCCAGCTCGGCGCGCACGTCGAGACGCCACAGAGCCCAGAAGCTGCGGTCCTGGAGACCGTGCCGTTCCAGCGCGGCGACGGGCCGCCGGCGATCGTGCGCTTCACCTGTCCGGAATTCACCTCGCTCTGCCCGGTCACCGGCCAGCCGGACTTTGCCCATATCGTCATCGACTACGCACCCGACGCCGCCCTTGTGGAATCGAAGTCGCTCAAACTGTTCATGACCTCGTTTCGCAACCATGGCGCTTTCCATGAAGACTGCACGGTGATGATCGGCCGCCGCATTGTGGCGGCGACCAAGCCGCTGTGGTTGCGCATAGGCGGCTATTGGTATCCGCGCGGCGGCATTCCGATCGATGTCTTCTGGCAGACGGGGGCGCCGCCTGAAGGCGCCTGGCTGCCCGACACCGGTGTTGCCCCCTATCGCGGCCGAGGCTGAACGGGCGTCAGCCATTGGCGGCGCCGGTCCGGCACAGCTTCGTTGCGAGGAACGGAAGGACCGCATCGCGATAGCGCGGCTGGTCGTAGCGCAAGAGGTCGACATGGCCTGCCCCTTCGAACCAGACCAGTTGCGAGCCGACGGCGGCATTCTGCAGCGCCAGCACCTGCCCGCGATCGATGAAGGGATCGATGCTGCCGGCGAGCAACATCAGCGGTTCACCGATCTTGCCGAGGCGGTCGACCGGCTTGGCGTTGTCGGCGCTCAAGCCGAGACGGAGCGGCATCTGCGCCAAAAGCACATCGGCCTGGAACCCGCGCCAGAAGTGGAAAGGCATGCGCCATGCCGTTGTCTCGCGCAAACTCGCATAGAGCTGCTCCAGCACATAGGCATCGGCAGGCGCTTGCTGTGCTGCGAAGACAAAGGCAGCGGCGCCCAGTGACGAGCCGACAGCGCCAAGCCTCTCGCCGGGAAAACGTTGCCTGGCAAAGGCAATGATGCGGGCGGCGTCCTGCCCTTCTGTGTAGCCAAAGCCCTGGATGGCGCCGCGGCTCTCGCCGTGCCCCGACAGGTCGAACAGGACGATGGAATAGCCGGCATCGAACAATAGTTTCGCTCGTTGAACCAGGGCCAGCCTGTTGGCGCCGCGCCCATGCAGCAGGACGATCGAGCCGCAACTGCCTTTTCGATCTGCCACCCAGCCGACAAGCTCGGGCGCGCCGGCTTGGTCGAGCACGACGCGCGCAACCGGCAGGTCACCCGGCTCCGCCAGAGCTTGCCGGGGCTCGCGGGCGATCAGCATGGTGCCGATGTGCCAGTAGACGGAGCAGGCGGCAGCGCCGAGCCCGACCAGCACGATCGCGAGCAAAACGCGAAGCGTCATTGCCGCTCACCCCGGCTCATTCGCACTGATACTGGCTGAGCGCCCATTCGCCGGTCACCGAGAGCAGGTCGGATATCTTCCAGGCGCCGTCGACCTTCTTCAGTTTCCACTCCAGCCGATGCTGATTGCCTTCGACGACGAAGGCGACCACCACCTTGGCCTGATCACCATTGACGGCCTCGATGCTCTTCAGGCTCTTGTCGATTGCAAGCTTGTCGTAATCGGCATTGTCGAGCGCCATGTTGGGGTCGAGACATTCGCCCTGCCCCGACGCCCGCACCGCATCGCTCTTGTCGAGCACGGTCTTGGCCGGATCGACGAAGTTCTTGCGCTGGCTCGGATCGAGCTCCAGCCCGAGATGTTCGTAGAACGGCTTGACGACTGCCGTCGGCGAGCCCGGCAGGACGGGCGCTGCTGGCTCGGATGGCGGCCATGCCAGGGGTGGCGTTGTCGGCTCCACCGCAACCCCGGGTGGATTTGCAGGCGGTGCGCCGCCCGGCACTGTCTCAGCCGGGGCATTTGCGGGTGGCGGACCCAGCAGCCCTTGAGCGGCGGCGCCGCTCATACCCACCGCCAGCAGGCACAGAGTAGGCAGCGCCAGGGCGAGACGGCGGAACACTGGATCACTCCGGCGCTTTGTCGGGCATGCATTCGAGCGCGCTCAGCGTCCAGTTGCTGGTCTTCGAAGTGATGTCGGCGATCTTCCATTTGCCGTCGATTTTCTTCAACGACCACAGCATTTCGCGTTTGGACTCATCGCCTTCCGCAAAAAGGCTGAACGTCGCCGTCACCTCGGCTGTATCGCCGTTGACGGACTCTGCCAGCTTCAATGTCTTGGCAATCGTCTTCTGGTCGAAATCCTGGGCGTCAAGGCCGGGATCGAAGTCGAGGCAGGCGACCTCGTCGGGCTTGTTCTTCTGCGCCTGGTCGTTGAGATCGAAGAGTTTCGTCACCGGCTCGGTGAAGCGGTCGCGGTATTTGGCGTCCCCTTCGAATTTCACTTCAGGCACATAAAAGAACTTCACGGCGTTCGAAGCCGGCCCGGCCAGTGCTGCGGCGGGCAAGGCAATCGAAAGGGCAGCGGCCAGCACTATCGGTCTCATGCAGGAATCTCCGGATGTTTGGCGGCAAGGTGGTAATACCACACATCCTGCATATCGGCTTTTTTGCGGCTCATGAAGTCCCGAGGTGCGCCGTTTCAGCCGTCGAGCCAGACGTTCTGCAGATCCATCTCGAAGGTCTGGTGAACGCCGTAGTTCTTCACCTTCTTGTTCATGTGGCTGTAGAGCTTCTGCCAGTACGGCTGAATGATCACACCGGAATCCTGCAAGATCTGCTCGACATCCTTCATCACCTCGCGCCGTTTCTCGACATCGATCAGCGACAGCGCCTGCTTCAGCTTGGCGTCGAACTCCGGGTTGGAATAGGCCGATTCATTCCAAGCCTCGCCGGTGCGGTAGCCCAGCGCCAGCACCTGGACGCCGAGCGGGCGCATGTACCAGATGGTCATCGAATAGGGATACTTCGTCCAGTCGTTCCAGAAGGTCGAGCCCGGCAGCACGGTGCGCTTCACCTTGATGCCGGCATCGCGCAGCTGTCCGGCAATCGCGTCGCCAGTGTTCTTCTGCCAATCGTCCTCGACGGTGATCAGCTCGTGCTCGAAATCGGCCTGTCCGGCATCCGCCATCAGTTTCTTGGCGCCGGCGGCATCGCGCGTCTTCTTGGGCAGCGCAAAATATTCCGGATGGATGGGGCTGACATGGTGGTTTTCGCCGACCGTCCCACGGCCGTTATAGCCGAGTTGCAAGACCGTATTGTTGTCCACCGCCATCTGCAGCGCATTGCGCACGCGCTGGTCGTCATAGGGCTTGTGGGTGATGTTGGTGCGCGCAACCAGCGTGGTCGCAGTCGCGACTTCCGACTTCTGCAAACCCATCTTGTCGAGGATGTCGATGAAATCGGACGGCGTTTCGAAATTGAGGTCGATCTCGCCGGAATCGAAGGCGTTCACCGAAGCATTGAAGTCGGTGCCGTAGTCAATGAATTCGACGCTGTCGAGCGGCGGTTCGCCGCCCCACCACTTGCCGTTTTCACGACGCTTGACCACCGCCTTCTGGCCGACATCGTAAGAGACCAGTTCGAAGGGTCCGGTGCCGATCGGCTTCTTGATCGGGTCGGCGCCGTCGGCATCGAAATTGCGGTGGACGACGAGCGCGGGATAGTCGGTGAGGTTGGGGATCAGCGAAATGTCGGGCGCTGCGAGCGTCAGCTTGACCGAGAAGTCGTCGACCTTGGTGATTGCGCCGTCCCTCGCCTTGCCCGACTTTTCATCGATCAGCCCGCCGACGCGCGCGGCCATGGAATTGCCGGCGACGGCCTTCTCGCACCAGCGGGTCACGTTGAAGACCACGTCATCGGCGTTGAAGGCATCGCCATTGTTCCAGGTGACGCCTTTGCGCACATGCAGCGTGTATTCGGTGGCGTCGTCATTGACGTCCCAGCTTTCGAGCAACACCGGCTCGAAGGTGAATTCCCTGGTGTAGCGGACCAGCGGCTCCAGCCAGCAGCGCGAAATATTGGCGAGCTCCACCCAGTCATAGGTGCGGGGATCCTTCTGCGCCTTGACCGACATCGATATATGCAGCGTTCCGCCCTTCTTCGGTTCCTCGGCAAAGGTCTGTCCCGGCGCGGCGAGGCCGATCATGCCGTAGGCCAGCGCCGTCGAGGCGCCGAACGCACTTGCCAGCGCCAGGAATTCGCGCCGGTCCACACGGCCCGCACGCGTCTCTTGCGCCATCGTCTCGATGGGATCAGGCACGTGATCGCCGTTGCTTCTGAACAGTGTCATGTCTTCCTCCCTTGCGGTTCCCGTCGGGTCTTTGCCCGTTGTCAACTCACGCTGGTGTTCCTGTCAGCTGACGCTGTCGGGCAGACTCCCTTCGCGCTGCGCGATGAAATCCTTGAGGCCCTCGGCGATGCCCTCATCCAGCTTCGGTTCCTCATAGTCGGCAAGCATGTTGCGGGCTTTCTCGCGGCCGCGCGTGTCGTGGTCCTTCGCGCCTTCGGCCTTCCACTGCTCGTAGGAGTTGAAGTCCATGATGGTGGGCATGAAGAAGGCGGACTCGAAATGCTCGAGCGTATGTTGGGTGCCAAGGAAATGACCCTGCGGCCCGACCTCACGGATCGCAGCCATCGCCTCCTTGAAATCGTCGAACGCCAAGCCGCCGGCATATTTGTACCAGCCGACAAGTTGCTCGCAGTCGGTGGCGAATTTCGAATAGCCGCAGGTGAGCCCGGCTTCGAGCCAGCCGGCGGAATGCCAGATGTAATTGGCGCCGGCGAGGATCGCGGCATGCATCAGCATGTTGGATTCGTAGCCTGCCTGAGCGTCGTTGAGTTTCGAGCCGACATGGAAGCCGGAGGTGCGCCAGGGCAATTTGTATTTCCGCGCCAGCGCGCCCATCAGATACATCATCTGTGCCGCTTCCGGCGTGCCGCCCATCGGGGCGCCGGTCTTCATGTCGACGGTCACCATGAACTGGCCGTAGATCTGCGGCGAGCCCGGCCGCAGCAGCTGGGTGAAGGCGACACCGGCCAGTGCCTCGGCATTGACCTGCGCCACCGCGCCGACGGCGGAGGCCGAGGTCGAGGCACCGCAGAGCGCGAAGGGCGCGAGGATCAGCGGCTGGTTGTGGCGCGCATAGACTTTCATCGCGTCCAGCATGGTGGCGTCCCACACCAGCGGCGAGTTGCAGTTGGTGATCGACACCAGCACCGGATTTTCGCGCACGAACTCTTCGCCAAAGACGATGCCGGCCATTGCCATCGTGTCCTCGGCCCGTTCCTTCGAGGTGACGATGCCCATGAACGGCTTGTCGGAGTGCTTCAGCGCCGAGTGGATGATGTGCAAATGCCGCTTCGGAACCGCGATTTCCATCGGCTCGCAGATGATCGAGCTCGACGAGTGCAGCGCCGGCGCCATGTAGGCGAGCTTGTGGAAATTGTTGAGGTCGTTGAGCGAGCCGTAGCGCCGGTTGTTGTCGAGGTCGCGCACATAGGGCGCGCCATACATCGGGACGAAGACCGAGTTCTTGCCGCCGACGCGCACTGTACGCTCAGGATTGCGCGCATTGAGGGTGAATTCGGAAGGAACCTTCGAGACCAGATCCATCAGGAGGGCGCGATCAATGCGGACGCGTGTCTCGGACACGTCCCCGCCCGCCGCCTTCCACATGGCGATCGCCTCGTCGTCGCGGAATTCGCAACCGACCTCTTCGAGGATGGCGAGCGACTCCTGGTGGATCAGCTCCACCGCCTCGTCCGGGACCATCTGATAGGTGGGGATCTCGCGGACCAGGGTCGGGAACGAGGTGACAGGCGCACTCCTCAGCGCCTTGCGTCCAAGGCGACCGCCGCCACGGCGGTGGGTTTGCTCGGTCAATTCAGCGGCCGGTGCGTTCATGGAGCCTCCTCATTCCGTTCCAGCCAAGTTAGCGAGACGAAATATGGATGTGACGCTGGAAAATCCTGATCTCTTGTATAAGCTCAGCTTATGCGAAGCCTGCGTCATCTCCTGCCTTCGGCCGGCAGCCTGATCGTCTTCGAAGCGGCGGGCCGGCTGTCGAGCTTCACCGCCGCCGGGCGTGAGCTCGGCATGACGCAGGCCGCCGTCTCCTATGCGGTGCGCGGGCTAGAAGAACAGCTCGGCGCGCAGCTCTTCCAGCGCCGCCACCGCCAGGTGATTTTGACCGAGGCCGGCGAGCGTTTCCATGCCGACGTCTCGCTCGGCCTCTCGCATATCCGCAAATCGGCGGAGGACCTGCGCCTGCAGGCGACCGGCGGCCATGTCACGCTGGCGGCCTCGACCGCCTTCGGCTCGTTCTGGATGATGCCGCGCCTGCAGCAGTTCCGCGACGAGCTGCCGGGCATCGATCTCAGAATCCAGACCGCCGACCGCGACCTCGACATCATCGCCGAAGGCATTCCGCTGGCCGTGCGCGGCGGCGAACCGCGCGAATGGGCCGACTATCATTCGCTGCCGCTGGCCGACGAGGAGATTTTCCCGGTGGTGGGCGCCAGCTATCTCGCGAAATTCGGCATGCCGAAGACTGTCGCGGAGCTGGCCACGCATCGGCTGATCCATCTCGAAGAGCCCTATCGCGAGGCGGCGAGCTGGGACGAATGGTTCCAGTCGGCCGGAGGCAGCCTCGACAACACCGCGCGCGGCCTGCGCATCAACGATTACGGCCTGGTGATCCAGGGCGTCATGGAGGGCCAAGGCATCGCACTCGGCTGGCGGCATCTCGCCGAACGGCTGCTGGCAACGGGGCTGCTGGTGCCGGTGACGGATCATGTGCTGAGGACCGGCAAGGCGTTCTATGTGGTTTGGCCGAAGAACCGTGAGTTGAGCGAGAATGCGCGCAAGGTCAGGGATTGGCTGGCCGCGCAGGCTTGAGGCGGTTTCGCCCATTCGCGTGCTGACATGCCGGCGTCGCTCTTTTCAGAAGAATAGAATGAAGGCATAGTTTCTTCATTTCATAGTCTCTGATGTCGCCGGTTGAAACACTCCACCCGCGGAGAGTTTTGTAATGCCGCTTGGGGAGAGGCTGGCGACGTGAGTGAGGGCGCATACCAATCATGTTCGACAGCTTTTCCTACAGCTATGCCGAAGCACGGGACAAGTTTCTTGCCGCCGCTCGCGATGCGGAAGCGCACATCCACAGCTATGGGCGCGACGATCTCAAGGGAAAGGATGGCGAGCGTCTCGTCTGCGATGTCGCCGTGCTCGGCGCCGACGACGCCGAACGCGCGGCGATCATCATCACTGGGACCCACGGTGCCGAAGGCTACTGTGCCTCCGCCATCCTGCATCGTTGGCTGGCGTCGCGAGCTGCCGACCTTGATCTGAAAGACCTCAAGATCGTGCTCGTACATGCCATTAATCCCTGGGCGTTCTCCCATAAAACCCGGGCGACCGAAAACAATGTCGACCTCAACCGAAATTTTCTGCCGGCCGATTCGACCTACGGTAGCCAGAACCCTTCCTACGACAAGCTGGTTCCTTTCCTGCATGCCGATCGACTCCATGCCCGCGACGAACTCGCCGCGCATCTGGCCTACAAAAGCTTTCTCGATAAGCACGGCTGGCACATCGAGAACGAGGCGTGGGCCGGCCAGGGCCACCGCCCGGACGGCATCTGCTACACTGGACACGAGCCGGAATGGGCTAACCGCATCTTCCGCGGGATCGTCAACGAACACCTCGGCGCCTCTAAAACGATCGGGTTCATCGACTGGCACACCTGCGTCGGACGTTTCGGCGAGATCGTCTATCTGATCTTCGACGAAGAAGGCACTCCGGAACACAAGGCTGCTGCCGGCTGGTGGAGTCGCGGCGAAGGAGACAGACATGCCTTCAATGCTGGTACCGTGCCCAGATATGAAGGCCTTCTCTGCAAGGCGATCCGTCAGGAATTGCCGGCGTCGAGGATCGCCGGTGCCGTCATCGAGTTCGGAACCGTGGACGAATATGCGCTGTTCCGGGCCGACCGCCTGGACCGCTGGCTGCGTTCGGAAGGCCGTGACGATCCGGATCATGACCTGCTCCGCGAGGATTACATGAACGTCTGTTGTCCGCGCGACATTACTTGGCGACGACATGTGCTCACTGAAGGCCCGGCTGTCATGGACCGGCTGATTGACGGAGTGCTCGCCTGGCGGGAATGAGCCGTCGAATCCGTATCCAGTCCTTGCATGCGTCGGCACGAATCCGTGTAAGATGCCCTCATGCCCATTCGCCAGCTTTCCGAAACGATGATCAACCAGATCGCCGCCGGCGAAGTCATCGAGCGTCCGGCGAGCGTGGTGAAGGAGCTGGTCGAGAACGCGCTCGATGCCGGCGCCACGCGAGTCGAGGTTGTCACCGCCGGTGGCGGGCTCAACCTGATCCGCGTCACCGACGACGGCTCAGGCATCCCCCAACCGGAGCTGTCGCTGGCGATCGCGCGCCATTGCACCTCCAAGCTAGCCGACAACATCCACGACATCCGCTCGCTTGGTTTTCGCGGTGAGGCGCTGCCGTCGATCGGCTCGGTGGCGCGGCTATCGATCCGCTCGCGCACGGCCACCGGCGACGCTGCCGCCGAGATCGGCATCGAAGGCGGCCGGGTTTCGGCGGTCAAACCGGCGGCGGCCAACCGAGGCACCACCGTCGAGGTGCGCGACCTGTTCTTCGCCACGCCCGCCCGGCTGAAATTCATGAAGGGCGAGCGGGCGGAAAGCTCGGCCACCAGCGACGTGGTCAAGCGCATTGCCATCGCTTTCCCCGCCGTGCGCTTCACGCTCGCCGGCTCCGACCGCTCGGCGCTGGAATTGCCAGCCACCGACGACAGCGCGGAAGGCAGCCTGCGCCGCGTTGCCCAGGTGATGGGCGCCGAGTTCCCAGACAATTCCATTGCCATCGATGCCAGCCGTGACGGCGTGCATCTGACCGGCCATGTCTCGATCCCGTCCTTCACCCGCGCCAACGCGCTGCAGCAATATGCCTATGTCAACGGCCGGCCTGTGCGCGACAAGCTGATTGCCGGCGCGATCCGCGGCGCCTTTGCCGATGTGCTGCCGCGCGACCGGCATGCGGTGACCGTGCTGTTCCTGACGCTCGATCCGGCGACCGTCGATGTCAACGTCCACCCGGCCAAGGCCGATGTGCGCTTCCGCGACCCAGGCCTGGTGCGCGGGCTGATCGTCGGCGCCATCCGCGAGGCGCTGGCCAATGCCGGCATTCGCGCAGCCACCAGCGGCGCTGCCGGGATGATGGCAGCGTTCCGGCCGGGTGCTGCGTCCTACGCCCATGCCGGTCCGGCCAACGGCCATCGCAGCTATGACGCGGCGTACCGCGCGTCGGGCTTTGCCGGGTTCGATCGCTCGCCGCAGCGTCCGCTGGATATGGGCTTTGATGGCGCCGGCTTCCGAGAAGACGAGCAGGCAGCGTTTGATGCCGGCCCGCTTGCCAGCGCCGACGCGCGTGCCGGCACAGCCGAGGCGGCCGAGACGCTGCTTGGCACCGCACTTGGCGCTGCCCGCGCGCAGGTGCATGAGAACTACATCGTCGCGCAAACCAGGGATTCGCTTGTCATCGTCGATCAGCATGCGGCGCATGAGCGGCTGGTCTACGAGGCGCTGAAGAATGCGCTGCACTCGCGCGCTGTGCCCTCGCAAATGCTGCTCTTGCCTGAAATCGTCGACCTGCCGGAAGAGGACGCCGAGCGCCTGGCCCTGCATTCCGAGACGCTGGCCCGCTTTGGCCTCGGCATAGAGCGCTTCGGCCCCGGTGCGGTGGCGGTGCGCGAGACTCCGTCCATGCTGGGCGAAACCAATGTCCAGCAACTGGTGCGCGACCTCGCGGACGAGATCGCCGACAATGACACGGTCGAGACGCTGAAGGAGCGTCTGGACAAGATCGCCGCGACCATGGCCTGCCACGGCTCGGTCCGCTCCGGCCGGCTGCTCAAGCCCGAGGAGATGAACGCGCTGCTGCGCCAGATGGAGGCGACGCCGGGATCCGGCACCTGCAACCACGGCCGCCCGACCTATATCGAGCTCAAGCTCGCCGATATCGAGCGGCTCTTCGGGCGGCGATAGGCCCGTGAGTGGCGAGACGACGCTCCGGTTCCAGTTCGAAGCCGAGGTGATCCACTGGCGGGGTCCTTCGCCATACTTCTTCGCGCCAATCCCCGAGCAGTATGGCGAAGAGATCAAAAAGGTCGCGAAGTTCGCGACCTATGGCTGGGGGGTGATACCTGTCGAGGCGACCATTGACGGCTTCATGTTCGGCACATCGCTGTTTCCCAAGGACGGGAGCTACCTTCTGCCCCTGAAGGATGCCGTCCGGCGCAAGTGCAATCTGACGGCTGGCGATTCGATTTCCGCTCTCATCGCGATAAGCCTTCGCGGACGATAAGACACGGCCCGTTGGCTATTGTCTCGAGAGGCTCACTTCCTCTTGCGGTACTTCTTGCTCTTGCGGTCAAACGCATAAACCTCCTCATACCCGGCGCGACCATCGTAGAAATTCACGGATATGATGTCCTTGCCCCGTTCTGTCTGCTTCTGCACATTCCAGTAGATGGGTGTCATCAGCATACCCGCATTGCAAAGGTCGCCGCCGAATTTGATGGTCTGTACGGCCTTCTTCCGCTTCTTGTTGATGATCTGCATCTTCGTCATGCAGATTCCGTCGTCGGTTTTCTCGTAAATCCCCGCAAACCGGTCTGTGGCCGTCTGCGCCCAGAAGGGAATCTCGACGGTACCCTCGACCTTGCCCTCCCCGGTGTCGTCCAGGCTCGCGACCTTCCTGAGACTGACCGGGAATTTGTCCGCGCCCTTGCTCCAGCTGCCCGTCAAGACACCGTCACCAAGCTCCAGGGAAAACGGGCATCCGGAGGTGTCGAGGCCCGTTTTCTTGCCCATGACGATGACGCGCTCAAACTCCTCGTCATCGGCAATCGCGCAAAGCGCGAGGCTGGTGCCACTGGCTTTGCCGTAGAGCGCGATCGGACTTTGCTTCGCGTCGTAGAAGTAGCTGCCCTGGACAGTGATGCCGCTACCGAAACTATAGGTCTGCAAGGAGAGATGGACGGGATCGGGACCGATGGACCCTTCGTAGTTTTCCACGTGATACCAACCAGCCGTGGCCTTGCCGCTTAGCAGCAGCAAGCAAAACACGGCCGATACAAGCTGCCTTACCATCCCGACCCCCGGTGAATTTCAACTCACCATAGCCACCCGGTGGGGTCGTGTCTGCACGGCAGAAGCAGTCGGCTGTCTCGTGGACTGTGAAATTCCGGCGCGGCTCTCACTATGATTGGGGAAAGTTGTCCAACGCTTTGATCTAACGCTTCAAATTCACCACGATGACGCCGCCGAGCGCCAACGCGCCGCCGAGGATGCCGAGCAGCGTCGGCACTTCGCCCAGCCAGAAGAAGCCGATCAGGGCCGACATGGGCGAAACCAGATAGAGGAAGTTTGAAGCGCGCGCCGCAGGCAGACGCGAAAGAGCGGTTGCCCAGGCGGCATAGGCAATCAGGCTCGGCACGATGCCAAGAAAGATCACGGCGCCGATCCCGGCTGTGTTGGCGACCGCCGCCTGCGCAAAGCCACTTGGCAGAAAGGGCGCTAAACAAAGTGCGCCAAGGATCATGTTCGAGGCCGAGATGGTTAGCGGGTGATGGCGGGCAAAAAGCGGCTTCTGAACGATCGTGTTGACGGCCGAGCACAGCGCGGAACCAAGAACCAGCAGCGCACCGGTGTCGAAATGCAAGCCATTCCCGTCGGCCACGGCGATGATGCCGATACCGGCGAAAGAAATCGCCGTGCCGAACCAGGCCCACCCTGAGAAGCGTTCGCCCAGCAATGCCATTGCCATGATGGCGGTAAAGATCGGGCTGACATTGATGATGAAGCCGGCAGCCCCCGCCGATACGGTCAGTTCGCCGTAGTTGAGCATGACCGTGTAGAGCGCGACGAAAATCGCGCCGCCAAAGGCGAGCCGCCACACTTCGTCGAGCCGCGGCAGCGCCGGGCGCTTGACGGCAAGGAAGATCGCCGCCGGTACCGCGGCGATGGCAAAGCGCAGCGCACCGAGTTCCAGCGGCCCGAAGGCGGCGAGGCCGGCGCGGATCGCGGGAAAGGCGGACGCCCAGCCGACCACCGTCAGCGCCACGGCGATGGCTGCCGTGGCGTCTATCCGCTGTGTCGGATTCGACGTGCTGGTCGTTGCGCTCATCTCACTGTCCTTCGTGTTCTTGGGTCTCGAAAGCCAGAAAGCGCCTTTTCGACGCCGTTGACAAACGATCAAATCGAGGATCACCTGTGACTATGGATCACAGCTCAGACACAATGGTGCCGCTCGAGACTCTGCGCGCCTTCGATGCGGCGGCGCGCACCGGGAGCTTTTCGGCCGCCGCCGAGAAGCTCAACATCACCCATGGCGCCGTCAGCCGGCAGATCGCCAAGCTGGAGAACTGGCTGGGCCTGAAAGTGTTCGACCGCGGCGCGCGCGGCGTCTCGCTGACCATCGAGGGCAACCGTCTGCATCTGCGCACGGCGGAAGCCTTTGCGCTGATCTCCAGCCATTCCGACCGTTGGGTCGAGCCACGCGGCACCGCCGTGGTGCGGCTGACCTCGATCCCCTCGGTCAGCGGCCTGTGGCTGATGCCGCGCATGGCGGCGCTTGAGAACAATCCCAGCAAGCTGCGTATTGTGCTCGACGTCGACATCCGCCAGGCCGACCTTGCCGACGAAGGCATCGACCTGTCGATTCGCTGCGGGCGCGGCGGCATTCCGGGCCGGATCTCGGTGCAGCTGTTCGAGGAATATGTCTTTCCCGTCGCCGCACCTGGCCTTGCCCGCGAGATCGGCCGCGGCGACCCTGCCCGTCTGCTCAAATTTCCGCTGATCAACGATTCCGACGCATCGGGCTGGCGCGCATGGTTTGCCGCGCAAGGCATGGATTACCGCCCGCGCCCGCAGGACCGCCGTTTCGAAGACTACAATCTGGTGCTGGATGCCGCCGCTTATGGGCTCGGCGTCGCGCTGGCACGGCCGCCGTTGACCGGGCAACAGCTGGAGGCGGGCCGCATCGTCGCCGTCGACGAGCGCACCGCGCTGAACCCCGTATCATACTGGCTCGACCGGCCGCTGGGGCGGCCGCGCGCGGCTGCCGCCGAACTTTCCCGCCGCATTGCAGTCGAGGCGGGGCTGGCGATGGAAAAGATGGAAGCGTTCCTCGAAGCCGAACGCTAGCGACGATCGTTCGATGCTCAGCGAAGCACCAGCAGGACGAACCCGATAATCGCGACAGCCAAAAACCCGGTCCCCACCGCCATCAGCCCGATACGCATCTCTTGCTGGCTTTCGGGCTGGACTGCGCCATTCGATCGAGGCGTCGCCTGCCCTCGTTTCGCCGCTGCATTGGTTGCGGAGGCACGAGACTGCGACGAAACTTCAGGGACGAGAAAGGCAAGCCATGGCAGGCCTGCGGGTTTCGCAGCAGTGCCATCGTCGGTCCTTGGCGGCAACACCGGCAAACCGTGCTGTGCGTCGTCGTTTGCCGGTGCTGCCGCCACGGCCTGTATCGGCCGCCCCGCAGCATCTGGCGCCCCGGCGCCTGGTTCGGCAATTGCCAGATAGGCATGCAGGATTTCGGCAGATCCTGTCTGCTGCGCCTTGGCAGGGGTGACGGACAACTGGGCCTGCAGCGCTGGCACCGCCGCCGGCTGCAATGGAGCACCGGATGGCGCCGGCGGCTGCGCCAGCGCCTTGACAAGTGCTGCCTTCGCCGGGTCGGTGTTCGCCGACGGCACCGCCGCCAATACCATGGCTTCACGCAGCAGAGCGGTCAGACGGGCCGATGAAATGTCCATGCCGGTCCCACGAGAATGGTTTGCGGCGCGACAATAGAGCCTCAGCATTGCGTCAAGCTTGACCTTGCCGGCAATTTATGGCGATGAAATCAGCATGAACTCTGGCACCACCCGATGATGAACCGTTTCGAAGGCCCTGGCGGCAAGGAAGCCCGGATCCGCTATCTCGACGGCGATTTCCAGGTCACCAGCCCCGGCGCATTCGTGCGCTGCGCGGTGACCGGCGAGAGCATCCCGCTGGACGAGCTGAAATATTGGAGCGTCGCCAGGCAAGAACCCTATGTCAGCGCCGCCGCCTCGCTGCGCCGCGAGATCGAAACGCATCCGGAACTGCGCAGCCGGCGCTGACGCCAGCTCCTCCTGCCGGGCCGGACCGAACTTAGCCCCGCAGCTTGCGCTGCCTCCACGCGTCCAGCGTCTCGTCGATGATGCGTTCGGGCACGTTGTCGAGCTCGAACATGGCGTCGATCTCCAGCACGTCGAGCTGACCAAGGAATTCGGCCGAGGCTGCACCATGGCGCAGCCGGGCGGCGTCCTTGGCAGTGGTGACGAGGCCCAGTCCCTCGCGGCGCGCGGTTGCCGCCAGCTCAGTGAGCTCGTCAGGGGCATAGAAATGATGGTCCGGAAACGACCGGGTCAGCGCCACCTCAGCGCCTGTGTCGCGCAGCGTGTCGAAGAATTTTTCGGGATGACCGATCCCGGCAAAGGCGAGGAAACGCCGACCGGCGAAGCGTTGCTTGCCGCCGGGCTCGGCATGCGCCTCGAAGATCGGCCGGCCGGCACGGGCGGCCTGGCGCACGACCTGGTCGGCGGCGGTGCCCTCGCCCATCCTCAGCAGCCCGTCGGTGAAGACCAGCTGATCGACGATGTTGGCGCGCAGCGGCCCACCCGGAATAACGCGGCCATTGCCGATGCCGTAGCGGGCGTCGACGACGACCAGCGCATAATCGATATGGATGCGCGCGCTCTGAAAGCCGTCATCCATGATCAGGAAATCGCAGCCATGGGCTTTCAGGAGCAGTTTGGCGCCGGCGGCGCGGTTGGGGCTCACCGCAACAGGCGCATGCTCGGCCAACAGCAGCGGCTCGTCGCCGACGTGCTTGGCTGCGTCGTGATTGACATCGACGACATGCGGCTGCGCGAACGAGCCGCCATGGCCGCGCGACAGGAAGCCGGGATTGAGCTGCATGCGCCTGGCCTGCTTTGCCAGCGCGATGGCCACCGGCGTCTTGCCGCTGCCGCCGACGGTGAAATTGCCGACGCAAAGCACTGGCGCATCGATCTTTTCGCGGGGCGCGCGGCGCATGCGGCGGCCGGCGACCATGCCGTAGACCGCTGACAGCGGCGACAGCGCGAAGACCCGCCAGTCCGGCGCTTCCCACCAGAAAGGTGGTGCTTCCGACGCCACCCTAGCGCCCGTCGGCGCCCTTCAGGCGCGACTTGACGATCAGCGGCTGGATATAAGGCTCGAGCGACTTCAGCGTGTGCGCCAGCGCACCGCGCATCTGGTCGACGGTGGCGGCACCGGCCGCCATCATCTCATGGCGGGCGACTTCATTACTCAGCAGGAAATTGACGGCGCCGGCCAGCATGTCGCGGTCGCGCACCAGCTTGGCGCCGCCACTGTCGAGCAGACGCTGATAGGCTTCGCGGAAATTCTGGACGTTGCGGCCGGCAAGCACAGCGGTGTCTAGCATGGCCGGCTCCAGCGGGTTCTGGCCGCCTTCCGAGGTCAGCGAGCGGCCGACAAAGGCGATTTCCGTCAGCCGGAGATAAAGCCCCATCTCGCCGATCGTATCGCCGAGCAGGATATCGGTGTCGGCGGTGATCCGGTCGCCCTTGCTGCGCCGCGCCAGCTTCAGGCCCATGCCGGAAATCTGCGCGGCAAGCGCTTCGGCGCGGTCGGGGTGGCGCGGAACGATGATCGTCAGCAGGCCATGGTGGCGCTTGTAGAGCATAGCGTGGACCTCGGCGGCGACCACCTCTTCGCCGTCATGGGTCGAGATCGCCGCCCAGGTCGGGCGGCCGGCGATCTGGCGCTTCAGCGTCGCCAGAGTCCTTTCGTCGACCGGCGGCGGCAAGGTGTCGACCTTGAGGTTGCCGGACACGGTGACCGGCCGGGCGCCAAGCGCGCGAAACCGTTCGCCATCAACATCAGACTGGGCAACGACATGGGCGAGGTTCTCGAACAGCGCCTCGGCGATGTTGGCGCGCTTCTTCCAGGATTTGAACGAGCGGTCGGACAGCCGGCCATTGACCAGCACCTGCGGCACGCGACGTGCGCCGAGTTCGAGGATGGTCATCGGCCAGATCTCGGATTCGGCGATGATCGCCAGGTCCGGGCGCCAGTGATCGAGGAAGCGGCTTACCGCCGGCTTGAGGTCGAGCGGCACATATTGATGGATGATGCGGTCGCCGAGCCGTTCGTCGGCGACCTGCGCCGAGGTCACCGTGCCCGTCGTCAGCACGATGTTGACGCCGTAATCGAGGATGCTTTGGACCAGCGGCACGA
Source organism: Mesorhizobium sp. P171375 (assembly GCF_057786075.1). Classification (NCBI taxonomy): domain Bacteria; kingdom Pseudomonadati; phylum Pseudomonadota; class Alphaproteobacteria; order Hyphomicrobiales; family Phyllobacteriaceae; genus Mesorhizobium; species Mesorhizobium sp. P171375. The sequence goes on along the minus strand of NZ_JBYNWF010000001.1, from coordinate 4,015,769 downwards.
CAGCGATGGTCTCGCCGACGCTTGCGGCATGGATCCAGATCACCGGGCCTTCGGGACGCGGCCGCCCGGCGACGCCGTAGCGCTCGCGACTGCGACTACGATCTTCCTTGCCCTGCGACGTCCGCCAGGCGACATAGGGGCCTATCAGCGGATAGGCGGCCGCGCCGGCGAAGCGATACGCCGTCAGGAAGGCGCGCGCCCAGCGCTCGCTCATGGATTGCCGTCCACGAGGCGATAGGCCTCGGCGGTTGCGGCATTGAGCGCGGCCGTGACTTCCTGGCGCTTGCGCTCCATTTCGGCCTCGTCGGCATTGGCCGGCACAAACACCGGCGTTCCAATGACGATCGAGGAGCGGCCGAACGGCAGGTTGATGGTGGTCTTGTCCCAGCTCCGTTCCAGCACCTTGCGGCGGCTGGTAGCGATGGCGGCAGGCATGATCGGCCGGCCCGAAAGCCGCGCCAGGAGAACGATGCCCAGCCCCGCGTCGCGCGGCGTGCCGTGGGGAATGTCGGCGATCATGGCGACGTTCTTGCCGGCGACGAGTGACTTTTTCAGGGCAATGAGCGCCTTGGCGCCGCCCTTGTCGAGGTGCTTCGAGCTTTCGCGGCCGCCGGAGCCGCGCACCGCCTCGATGCCGAATTTCTCGATCATCAGCGCGTTGAGTTCGGCATCTGCACTGCGCGAGACCATGGCGACCAGCGGCCGTCCCTTGGGATAATAGGCCGGGGTGAGCAGATGCTGGCCATGCCAGAGCGCGATGATGCCAGGCTCGAACTTGGCGTAGGCGCCGCCGGAAAACTGCGCCGAGCCTTCGACCATGCGGTTGGTCAGGCGCACCAGGCGGACAAACCAGGCGAGCAGGCTGACGATGATGCTCTTGACGATTCGCGACTGCGCCAATGGCTCGCGGATCTTGCGCCAGAACGTCTTCGTGCTGCCGCCGCGTCTTCTTCTGACCGCGGCGCCGGTGGGCTGCCCTTTCACCGCTTCATGCTCCATCGCTGTCAACTGCCGGCCTTGCTTTCAGGGTCGAGCAGCCGATGCAGATGAACGACGAAATAACGCATATGGGCATTGTCCACGCTGGCTTGCGCCTTGGCTTTCCACGCGCTGTGCGCGGTTTGGTAGTCCGGATAGACGCCGACGATGTCGAGCGCGTCGAGATCGCGGAACTCAGTGCCACCCAGCTTCTTCAGCTCGCCGCCAAACACCAGGTGCAAAAGCTGTTTCTTTCCGTCTTCCGCGGGCATTTCGGTCCTTCACATATTGTGAGTTTGTGACAGGTCTAGACCAAAGCTGTCGACTTTGGAACCTTCGATCACGCTTCCATACCGGCAATGACGCCGGCAAGCACGGTGAGCAGCTTCCCGCTGCCGGCGACCAAGGCTCCGTGACGGATCACCTCGCCGGCGTAAAGCGGCGCGCGGCGATGCCCGTCGAGCACGGCGCCGCCGGCTTCGCGCAGAATGAGATCGGCGGCGGCAATATCCCAGTCATGCGCGTTGGGCTTGACGAAGGTGGCGTCGAGCGTGCCGTTGGCGACCATCGCCAGCCGATAGGCGAGCGAGGGAATGTGCGCCGCGCGATGCACCCGGCTCTGCCACTCCGCCGGCATCCGGTCGATCAGCTGCTTCAGCCCGCCGATTTCGACCGTCTCGCCCAAGCGACGCACGGCAATGGGCTTGCCATTAAGGAATGCGCCCTGTCCGGGCAGCGCCCAATAGGTTTCGTCCTTGGCCGGGCATTCGAGCACGCCGGTGAGCGTGCGGCCATCCTCGACCACGGCGACGCTGACGCACCAGGAGCGCAGGCCTTCAAGGAAGCCACGGGTCCCGTCGATGGGATCGACGACAAAGGTGCGGCGCGCCAGAAGCCGCGCCGGATCGTCGGTCGTTTCCTCCGACAGCCAGCCATAGTCCGGTCTCGCCGCGAGCAGGGTCTCACGCAAATAGGCATCAGCCGCGTGATCGGCCTCGCTGACCGGCGAGGTGCCGCCCTTCATCCACACTTGCGGGTTTTTACCGAAATAACGCATGGCGATCGCACCGGCCTCGCGGGCGGCGTCGCGCAAAAGCTCAAGGTCTTCTGCAGCCGATATGACCGGATCACGCGCCGGCAAGGGTCATGCCTTCGATCAGCAGCGTCGGTGCGGCGGTGCCGAAATTGCGGTCGAGATCGCTAGCCGGCACCATGTTGAGGAACATCGTCTTCAGATTGGAGGCGATAGTCACCTCGGCCACCGGATAGGCAAGCTCGCCATTGTCGATCCAGAAGCCGGACGCGCCGCGGCTGTATTCGCCTGTGACCATGTCGACGCCCTGGCCGAACACTTCGGTGACGTAAAAGCCTGATTTCAGCGACTTGATCAGATCTTCCGGCGTCCTGTCGCCCGGCTCGATGGCGAGATTGGTCGATGACGGCGACACCGAGGAGCCGCTGCGCGCACCGCGTCCGTTGGTGGTCAGTCCCAGTTCCCGCGCGGCGGACGTTGACAGGAACCAGTGCTTCAGCACGCCGTTTTCGACCATCAGCAGCTTTTCACCCTCAACGCCTTCGCCATCGAAGGGACGCGAGGCCTGGCCGCGGCGCCGCAGCGGCTCATCGGTGACGGTGATGTCAGCCGAGGCGACCTGCTTGCCCATCATCTCGCGCAAAAAACTGGTCTTGCGCGCCACCGAGCCGCCGTTGATGGCGCCGGCAAGGTGGCCGGCAATGCCGCGCGCGACGCGCGGATCGAACACCACGTTGACCGGACCGGTCGCCGCCTTGCGGGCACCGAGGCGGCGCACGGCGCGTTCACCGGCCTTGCGGCCGATCAGTTCGGGCGCATCGAGATCGGAAAAATGCTGGTGCGAGGAATATTCGTAGTCGCGCTCCATTCCGGTGCCCTCGCCCGCAATGACGCTGGCCGAGCGCGAAAAGCGCGAGGCGACATAGTGGCCAACGAAGCCGTTCGACGTCGCCAGCACCAGCCCGCCCAGCCCGGCGCTGGCGCCGCTGCCGGCCGAATTGGTGACGCCCTTGACGGCAAGGGCTGCTTCCTCGGCAGCCAGGGCCGCTTCCTTCAACTGATCGGCCGAAACCTCGGTGGCGTCGAACAAATCGAGGTCGCGCACCTTGCCAACGAGCAAAGCCGGATCGGCAAGACCCTGGTAGGGATCCTCCGGCGAGACTTTCGCCATCGCCACGGCGCGCTCGGCCAACGCCTTGGGGTCCGATGCCGCCGTCGCCGATACGCTCGCCACCCGGTTGCCGACGAAGACGCGCAACGAGACATCGTCGCCCTCGGAGGCCTCGGTGCTCTCGACCTTGCCCAGCCGCACCGACACGCCGGTCGAGCGGCCGCGCACGGCAACCGCATCTGCGGCGTCGGCGCCGGCCCGCTTGGCAGCCTCGACCAGAGCCGCGACGCGGTCGGTCAGTTTCGCTGCCTCTGATGTATTCGTCATGCGCATGGTCCTGGCTTCAAGCCGCGCCGGGCGGTAGCGGCTGCTGCACCATCTATTGTCCCGCTGCGGCTTGTGCAATGGCGCACGGGCAATTGCGCCGCTGCGGCATAGCGCCCGAGCAGAACGCAAAGCCCATCTTCATCGCCGCGCTCGTAGCCCGGGCCAAGGCGATGGTGATGGTAAGCCGGCCGCGCGGAGGCAAGGCTCCGAACTTTCTCGAACAGCAGCCCTTTCCACAGAACGCAGCTTTAAGAGATCAAGTTGCGCACGGATTCCAGCGCGGCCGGATCGCATCCATTTCAGAACGAACTGTGGAGATCCGATAGCCCCGCTTTTCGTCGCAATCTACTGGCGCGACGGCAGCCAGAAGCGGCCGCGGAGGCGCACAGCCGCCCTGCCCGTTCTTCAGGCGACCGGCGTCCAGATCACGTTGTCTATTCTGGCCGCCCCCGTCGCCAGCATCACCAGCCGGTCGAAGCCGAGCGCCGAGCCGCTGGCCTGCGGCATGGTGGCCAGCGCCGCGAGAAAATCCTCGTCCAGCGGATAGCGCTCGCCATAGACGCGCTCCTTCTCGTCCATTTCGGCGGCGAAGCGCCGTCGCTGCTCGGCAGCATCGGTCAGCTCGCCGAAAGCGTTGGCGAGCTCGACGCCACAGCAATAGAGCTCGAAGCGTTCGGCAACGCGCGGGTCCTCGGCGCTCCGCCGGGCAAGGGCTGCCTCCGAGATCGGATAGCCGTATAGGATGGTGGCGCGCCCCTGCCCCAGTATCGGCTCGACCTTTTCGACCATCACTCGACTGAACAGGTCCGCCCAATTGTCATCCTGCGCCGTACGCAGGCCGGCCTCGACCAGGGCTTGATGGAGCGCGTCACGGTCGGTGCTGCCATCAGCCGCCACCGTGGCGAGAAGATCGATGCCGGCATGGCGCTGAAAAGCTTCGGCAACGCTCAGCCGTTCGGGCTCGGCAAATGGATCGGCCTCGCGGCCGCGAAAGCGGACGGTTTTGGCGCCTGCGCGCTCGGCCGCCAGCTTGAGCAGTTCGGCGCAATCGGCCATCAGGCTCTCATAGGTTTCGCCGACCCGATACCACTCGAGCATGGTGAATTCCGGATGGTGCAAGGGGCCGCGCTCGCGGTTGCGCCAGACGGCACCCAGGCTGAAGATGCGCCTTTCGCCGGCGGCCAGCAGCTTCTTGCAAGCGAATTCCGGCGATGTGTGGAGATAAAGCGGCCGGCGCTCCCCGTCAGAACCAATTGCCTCGGTGGCGAAAGCCGAAAGATGCGCCTCATTGCCGGGCGATATCTGCAGGGCCGCCGTCTCGACCTCGATGAAATCGCGCTCACCAAACCAGTTACGCATGGCGGCCGCGATGGCGTTGCGGGCGACCAGCCGCGGCCGGCGGTCGGCGTGAACGTCCGGTGTCCACCAGGGCGAGGCCTCGGTCATGGATTTGCCGGTGTTGGGGGGCAATGGAATTGCTGACAGGGCTGGCGGTTCGCGCCAAGATGCGCTACGGCGACGGCTCTCGCAGCCGATTTGCGCCGAACAATCGTTTCAGGCCAACGAAGTCTAGGATTGAAAACCGTGGTGAAGGTCATCGCCAGTTCCCTGCGTAAGGGCAACGTCGTCGACAAGGACGGCAAGCTTTACGTGATCCTCTTTGCCGAAAACATCCACCCTGGCAAGGGCACGCCGGTCACACAGCTCGACATGCGCCGCATCTCCGACGGGGTGAAGGTTTCGGAGCGCTACCGCACCACCGAGCAGGTCGAGCGCGCCTATGTCGAGGACCGCGAGCACACCTTCCTCTACGCCGATAGCGAAGGCTATCATTTCATGAATCCGGAAAGCTACGACCAGGTCGCGGTGTCGGAAAGCGTGGTCGGCGACATGGCGCCCTATCTGCTCGAAGGCATGGCAGTGCAGATCTCGCAATTCAACGGCATCGCCATTGCCCTCGTGCTGCCGCAGCGTGCCACCTTCGAGGTGGTCGAGACCGAGCCGGTGACCAAGGGCCAGACGGCCTCGTCGTCCTACAAGCCGGCCGTGCTGTCCAACGGCGTGCGCACCGCAGTCCCCCCGCACATCAGCGCCGGCACCCGCGTGGTGGTGATGACGGCGGACGGCTCCTATGTGGAGCGGGCGAAGGACTGAAGCGCCAACCCCCAGTCCTCGTTAATCCCTTGCATTGCCTTCTGCGGCGGCTGGCTCGATAGTCCTGCCGATGTGGCAGACCTTTGTGACCTACTGGCCTCTGATCCTCGTGATCATTCCGATGCTGATGGCCGCTATCGGCATCGTCCACGCCATCATGACGAAGGAAGACGTCCGCGCCGCCACTGGCTGGGTGGGCGTGATGATTTTGTCGCCGTTCCTGGGCGCCATCATCTACGCCATCGCGGGCATCAACCGCATCCGCCGCGCCACGATCAGCGCCATGAGGCCCGTGGCGGGCGAAGCCGAGACGGCCAAACACGACCGCGACATTGCGCTCGAAGCGCTGATCTCAGCCGAATTCGGCCAACGCTTTGCCGGCCTGAAGACCTTGGGCGACCGGGTAGCGCGACGCGGCCTGCTTTCGGGCAACGCAATCACCATGCTGAGGACGGGCGACGACGCTTACGCGGCCATGCGCGGGGCGATCGACGGCGCACAGCGCAGCGTCCTGCTCGAGACCTACATCTTCGACAATGACGAGGTCGGGCAGCGTTTCGTCGAATCGCTTGCCGGCGCGGTTCGGCGCGGCGTCACCGTGCGCGTGCTGATCGATGCCGTCGGCGTGCGCTATTCCGTGCCCAGCATTCTCACGACTCTCCGGGAAGCCGGCGTCACCGTCGACCTCTTCAACGGCAACATCGTCATGGGCCTGAGACTTCCCTATGCGAATTTGAGAACCCACAGGAAGATCCTGGTCGTCGACGGTGCGGTGGCATTCACAGGGGGCATGAACATTCGCAAGGGATTCTCGGCCGAATTCGCGGGAACCGCCAGTTCGGCGGATACGCATTTCCAGGTCACTGGACCGGTCGTGGCCGACCTGTTTGCGGTTGCCGCCGAGGACTGGCGCTTTGCAGGCAACGAGGCCCTCAAGGACGAGGTCTGGCACGTCGAAAAACCCTCGCCGCCGCCCGGTCAGCCGATCCTGGTGCGGGCCGTGGCGTCGGGGCCGGACGCCAGCATCGAAACCAACCACAAATTGCTGATGGGCGTATTTTCCGTCGCCCGCAAATCGATCCGCATCATGTCGCCCTATTTCCTGCCGGACCGGGAATTCATCAGCGCGCTGACCACGGCGGCCCGGCGCGGCGTCGAGATCGACATCGTCGTGCCGGCGGTCAGCAATCTCTTCCTGGTCGGCCGCGCCATGACTGCGCAATACGACCAGGTGCTGAAGCATTATTGCCGTGTCTGGCGCCATGAAGGATCGTTCGACCATTCGAAGCTGCTGTCGGTCGATGGCGTGTGGGCCTATGTCGGCTCCTCCAACCTCGATGCCCGGTCGCTGCGGCTGAATTTCGAGATCGATCTGGAGGTGTTGGATGCCGGCTTTGCCGCCGAGATCGAAGCGCGCATCGGATCGGCAATCGCTTCCGCCAAACCCGTCACACTCGCAACCTTGAAAGCGCGGCCATTTGTCATCCGTGTCTTTGACCGGTTGCTATGGCTGGGATCGCCCTATCTGTAGAATCAGTACAGATTGAACAGCAGGCCTATGGACATAAACGGACGCAGCCTCCCTGAAACCGTGCTCCTGTCGATCCGCGGCAGGAAAGCGCGCAAGGCGAATGCGACGCCGCGCAAGCGGGTTGATGGCGCTGAGATGGTGGTCGCCTCCTACAATGTTCACAAATGCATTGGCACCGACCGCCGGTTCGACCCCGAGCGGACCGCCCGCGTCATCCGCGAGATCGGCCCCGACGTCATTGCTTTGCAAGAGGCCGACAACCGGTTTGGCGATCGCGCCGGGCTGCTCGATCTTGCCCGGATCGAACACGAAACCGGGCTGGTGCCGGTGCCGATTTCGGGAAACGGCAAGGGCCATGGCTGGCGCGGCAACGTTCTGTTGTTCAAGCGCGGCACGGTGCGCAACGTGCATCAGATCAAGCTGCCGGGGCTGGAGCCGCGCGGCGCGCTGGTGGCCGAGATCGACCTCGACGAAACACGCACGCTGCGCGTCATTGCTGCGCATCTCGGCCTGCTGCGCCGCTCGCGCTCCGAGCAGGCCCGCGTCGTGCTCGACATTATGAGCAGCCAGGATGAAAGGCCGACCTTGCTGCTCGGCGACCTCAACGAATGGCGGCTGGGCAACCGCTCGGCGCTGAAGACGCTGCACACCACCTTTGCCACGCCGCCGGCGGTGCCGACTTTCCCATCCGGCCTGCCGGTGCTCGCGCTCGACCGCATCATGGCCAACCGGCACGGCATGGTCTCGTCGGTCGAAGCCCACGACACGCCGCTGTCGCGGGTAGCGTCAGATCACCTGCCGCTGACTGCTTTTGTGAGCTTGTAACTCACCCGTCCCGCAACCACACCACCATCTCGCCGGGGTCACGATTGTCCCAGGTGTAATAGGGGACGGCCTTGAGCTTCGCCTGCTCGACGGCCGGCGCCTCGGTGCGATAGAGGCCGTTGTCCCAATTTTCCGCCGTTTCCCGGCTGCCGGTGGCCGAGAGGGTGACGACACCGCCGAGGAGGTTCGGCTCGGGATGCGCCTCGATCTCAGCCGTACGCGGCAAGGTGATGCGGTGCAGTTGGCCGGCATTGTCGGTCTCTTCGACGCAGTAGATCAACGGGCCGCGCGCAAGTGCTACGCGGCCGATATCCTGGCGCACCTGCGGGTTGGCGAACAGGCGCGAGATCGACATGTCGAGGTCAAGCTCAACGCGGTCGCCCTTTTGCCACTCGCGCCGGATCGCAGCGTAGCCGTCGTTCGACGCGGCATCGAGGTCGACAGACGCACCGTTGACCTTCAGCGTCGCCTTGCGGCACCAGGACGGCACGCGCAGATGCAGCGTGAACTCAACGGGCGCATCCGGCTCGACCCGGATCGAGACCGCGCCGTCCCAGGGATAGTCGCTGGTCTGGACGAGGCTGACGGGCGTGCCCGCGATGTCGAAACGCGCCGTCGAGTCGCCATAGAGGTGGACGGCCAGCGCATCGTCGGCCAGGCTGTAGAAATAGCTGCCGATCGACGCCACCATGCGGCCGATATTGGGCGGGCAGCAGGGGCAGCGGTGCCATTTCCAGCGATTGTGCTTGCCCCGGCTTTCCAGCGGGTTCTCGTAGAAGAACAGCGAGCCGTCGAGCGACAGGCCGGAGATCGAGCCGTTGTAGAGCGCCCGCTCCATCATGTCGGCGTAGCGGGCGTCGGGACCCATGCCGAGCATGCGGCTGGCCCAGAACACCAGCCCGACCGAGGCACAGGTCTCGGCATAGGCGGTTTCGTTGGGCAGGTCGTAATCGCTGGTGAAGCCTTCATTGTGGGCCGACGGCCCGATGCCGCCGGTGACGTAGAGGCTCTTGGTGGTTAGATCGTCCCAGAGCCGGTCGAGCGCTACCCGCAGCGTATCGTCGCCATATTCCGTGGCGATGTCGGCCATGCCGGAATAGAGGTACATCGCCCTGACCGCATGACCGACGACCTTGTCCTGCTCGCGCACCGGCCTGTGCGACTGATTGTATTCGTAGGTCTTGAAATGATAGGCCTTCGGGTCGGCGCCGCGGGCGCGCGCCTCCTCGTCGAAATAATGCGGCTCAACGCCGCGCTGGTCGATGAAGTATTTCGCCAGCTCCATGTATTTCCGCTGGCCGGTCGCTCGCGCCAGCTTGACCAGCGCCAACTCGATCTCCTCATGGCCGCAATAGCCCTTCTGCTTGCCGGGCTCTGGGCCGAACGTGTCGGCGATATGGTCGGCATAGCGGCATAGGATGTCCAGCAGCTTGCGCTTGCCGGTGGCCTGGAAATAGGCGACCGCGCCCTCGATCAGATGGCCGGCGCAGTAGAGCTCGTGGCAGTCGCGCAGATTGGTCCAGCGCAGGCCGGGCTGGATGCGCTGGTACCAGGAGGACAGATAGCCGTCGGGCTGCTGCAGCTTTTCGTACATGTCGATGACGGCGTCGATGTTTTTCTCCAGCCGTTCGTTGCGGCGGCGGTAGAGCGAATAGGCGGCGGTCTCGATGGTCTTGCCCCAGTCGGAATCCCAGAACATCTGCGTCGTCACCGTCGAGCCGGTGAAGCCGGGCGTGGCTGCCTCGTCGGGCGACGGCGAATGGAAGGGGATGACGAGGCCGGGCGACGGCCGGTCCGGATCGATCTGCTCCAGCATGCGGGCTTCGACGCAGCGCTCGTAGAGGATGTCGGCGGTGCGCGACGCCACCGCATCGACGCGGTCGCCCCAGAAGCCGCGCACGTCGACCTGCGGCACCGGCAGTGGGCGGAAGGCGAGGCTCAGTTTGCCGGTCTTTCGGGCGGCGGATCTGTGTGCGGTCATCGGCTGGCTCCGTTCGATTTCGTCATTGTCATTTCACTGCGGGTCATTTCACGGCGCCGGCCATCAGGCCGCGTATGTAGAAGCGCTGCAGCAACAGGAAGAGGATCAGGCAAGGCACCATCATCACGGTGACACCGGCCTGCACGGCGCCCCAGTCGATGGCGCCGAAGCGGCCGGACTGAAGTGCGGTCATCATGATCGGCAGCGTGAATTTGGACTGGTCGGTCATCAGCACCAGGGCGGCCAGGAACTCGTTCCAGGCGCCGAGGAAGGCGAACAGCGCGATGGTGACGATGCCGGGCCAGACCAAAGGCAGCATCACCTTCAGCAGCATGGTGAGATTGTTGGCGCCGTCCATGCGGGCGGCCTCCTCGATCTCGCGCGGCACCGCGTCGAAGGCGTTGCGCATCATGAAGATCGAGAACGGCAGCTGCAGCGTGACGTAGACAAAGACCAGCCCGGTCAGCGTGTTGTGCAGGCCGACCTTGGTCAGCACCAGGAAGATCGGCGTCAGGATCGACTGGAACGGGATCATGATCGTCGACAGGATGACGACGAAGAGCAGGTCCTTGAACGGAAAGCGGAAGCGCGAGAAGCCGTAGCCGGCAAGCACGCTGACGATGACGGAAAACACCACCGTCATGACGGAGACATAGAGGCTGTTTTGCGCCGGCAGCCACAGCCCGTCGCCGAAAGTGTTGAGCGTGCCGTAATTTTCGACCGAAAAACCGGTGGTCGGCCAAGGCGGCAGCGGCGGCAGGCGCGCCTCCTGCGACGGCTTGAAGGCCGACAGCACCGTCCAGACGATCGGCGCCAGGAACAGGACCGAGGCGATCATGCCGGTCGCGTGCTCGGCGATGCCGAGGCGCAAGCGGCTGTTGCGGCTTCTTGCCTGCGCCATCAGTCGACCCCCTCAGGCTTGCGCAGTAGCCAGAGCTGGAACGTGCTGAGCGCGACCAGGATGGCGAGCAGGATCATCGACAGTGCGGCGCCATAGCCGAGCTTGAACGACACGAAGGACTGGTTGAATATCCAGTAGACGGCGGTCAGCGTCTGATTGCGCGGGCCACCGCGCAGGATGATGTAGAACTGGTCGAAGGCGAGGATCGAGCCCGCGACCGACAGGATCAGCGCCAGCGCCAGCGTGCGGCGCATCAAGGGCAGCGTGATGGCGCGAAAGCGCGCGAACGGTCCTGCCCCATCGATCATCGCCGCCTCCTGCAGGTCGGTCGGGATCGACTGCAGGCCGGTCATCAGGATGATCATGGTGAAGCCCGCCACCTTCCACACGACCATGGCGATGATCGACCAGAAGGCCGGCTGGAAGGTGGCCAGAAGGTTGAATTTCTTCCCGGTCAGGCCGAGGTCGAAGGCGGCCGGGCTGAACAGGCCGGAATCGACATTCAAAAGCCACGACCAGAGTAGGCTCGCCGAAGCGAAGCCGATAACAGCCGGCATGAAGAAGGACGTGCGGTAGAAGCCGGTGAGCCGCCGGGGACGCTCGATGAACAGCGCCAGCGGAAAGGCGACGGCGAAGATCGCGATCGTCACCACCACCGTGTAGAGGCCGGTGAAGCGCAGCGCATTCCAGAACCTGGTGTCGCGCAGGATCGCCCAATAATTATCGAGGCCGATGTAGCTGTGCTCGCCCATCAGCGGCCAGTTGTGCAACGACATCCACGCCGTCATGCCGAGCGGGATGATGAAGAACACGACGACCAGCGCCACGGCCGGCGCGACATAGAGCAAGCCGATCCACTGCCGGCGCCCGGCGCCGACCAGTTTTCGCGGGCGCGCCGAGGCGGAGGTTGCTGCGATGGTGGTCATGCGATGCTCCAGTTGCGGCGTCCCCCTCCCCCTCGAGGGGAGGGTCCGGCCGAAGGCCGGGGGTGGGGTCCTCTGCGCAGTGCGCCGACAGAAAGGCCGGGCACTTCGCAGGCGACCCCACCCGGACCCTTCGGGTCCGACCTCCCCTCAAGGGGGAGGTTGAGGGCGGCGCTATTTCTGCGGCGCCTGGTCGATGATCGACTGCATGGTCTCCTGGGCGTTCGCGATCGCGCCGTCGACATCGTCGCCGAAGAAGACCTCGTTGACCATCTGCGTCCACGGGCCGTTGGCGGAGTTGATCAAATCGTTGAACACCACCGAATAGGGTGTGCGGCCCTTGGCCATCGCCTCGGCGGCGATCTGGTAGCGCGGGTCGAGATCCTTCAGCGCCTCCTTGGCGATGTCGCCGCGCACCGGCAGGCTGCCGTATTTGGCGAGGATGGTCTGGCCCTCGAGCGAATAGGCGAAGTCGAGAAACTCCTTCACCACGGCGAGCTTTGTGGTGCCCTTGGTGACGACGAAATTGTCGCCGCCGGCGAAGGATGACCAGGCGCCATCCTTGCCCGGCAGGAAGGTGACACCGTAATCGACATTAGGATACTGCGTGTTGAGCGCGCCGATGGCGAAGGCGCCGGAGGGCGAGATGCCGATATTGCCGGCGGCAAAGGCGGCAAAGAAATTGGACCCCGTGTCGGTCTGCGCGCCGGCCGGCACCAGGTCCTTCTTGACCATCGAGCGGTAGAGGTCGATGGCGCCGCGCAATTGCGGACTGTCCAGCGTCGCCTTGGAGCCGTCCTCGGAGAGGATGTCGCCGCCCGAAGCCCAGACCAGCGGCGTGAAGGTGAAGATGTTGCAGCCGCCGCAATTGCCGGAGAAATAGAAGCCCTTGATGTCGCCGCCGAGGGCGTTGATCTTCTCGGCGTCGGCTTCGATTTCGGCCCAGTTGGTCGGGCCTTTTTCAGGGTCGAGCCCGGCCTGCTTGAACAGCTTCTTGTTCCAGATCAGCACCGAGCTATCGGCCGAGAACGGCAGGCCGTAGATGCGGCCCTTGTAGGTGCCGGTCTTGACGTGCGCCGGCGACAGGCTGGCGAAATAGGGCAGCGACTTCGCCCAGTCGGTGATGTCTTCCAGCTGGCCGGCGGCGGAAAAGGCCGGTGTGTAGATCAGGTCGAGTGACAACGCGTCGGGCGCAGTGCCGCCGGCGGCCGCGGCGCCATATTTCGGAATGATCTCGGCATTGGGGATAATGTCGAGCTTGATCTGGTTCTCATGTGCCTTGTTGAAGGCATCGACGATGCGCGGCATGAAATTCGAGCCATCGGCACGCACCCAGATATTGGCCGTGTCGGCGGCCATGGCGGGCATGGCGAAAATACTCGCGGCAAGGGCAAGCCCGGCAATCATGGTCTTCATGGTTTTCCTCCTCATGGTTCTGTTCTCCTCCCTATTGCGGCGCTCTCCCAGATCGCGCCGCGCGTTCTACTAGCCGCCTGGTGGACGGCCGCATGACTGACGCACCACCAGCCGGCACGGCAGTTTTCGGATGCCCGGCGCGGCCGGTTGGCCGCCGACGAGCGAAAGCAGCGCAAGCCCGGCCTCGCGGCCAAGCGCTGAGAGGTTCATGTCGACCGAGGTCAGCGGCGGCCGCGTCGCTTCCGCCACGATCTCCCAATTGTCGAAACCGATGACGCCGACATCGCCGGGCACACTGACCCCGCGCTCGCGCAGCGCATCGATGACGCCGCGCGCGATCTGGTCGTTGCCGCAGAAGACGGCGTCGGGTTTCTCCCCCCTGCCCGACTTGCCGTCGAACAGTCTTGCGACCGCCTCGTGCCCCCAGGCCTCCGACCAATGCCCGAGCAGCGGCTCGGCAACCGGCAGGCCATGCTCGGTCAGCACCTCGCGGTAGGCCCGGGCGCGCTCATGCACCACGCCGAAGCTCGCGGGACCGCTGACATGGGCGATGCGCCGGCGCCCCTGCGCGCAAAAATGCTCGACCGCCAGCCGCGCGCCGCCGGCGTCGTCGGAGACGAAGCCGATGGCGTCGGGATCGGGCTGGGTAAAGGCGTAGATCACCGGGATGCGCAGATTGGCGAGGTCGACCGGCAGGTGGCGGTCGATGCGCTTGCCGGTGGCGATGATGCCGTCGACGCGCTTGTCGAGCATCGCCTCGACATGCAGCTGGCCGAGCCGCTGGTCGTCCTCGACATTGCACAGGAACACCGAGACGCCGGCATCGACCAAAGCATCGGACACGCCGGCCATCAGCGGCAGCGAGAAGCGTCCATAGGTATCATTGGTCAGCAGCCCGACGGTGAAGGAGCGCTTGCGCAACAGGCTCTGTGCCAGGCTGTTCGGCCGGAACCCGAGCCGCTGCGCCGTCTCACGAATGCGCTCGCGCGTCTGTGCCGTCATCCGCCCCTGCCCGTTCAGTGCCTTCGAAGCCGTCGCCACGCTGACGCCGGCCATCGCCGCGACTTCACGCAGGGTGACGGGGGTCTTGGCGGAGACAGGTGGTGGCGCGTCGGATGCCATTGCTTAGGTGTTGGTCCTCGGTTTGGGAAAAGGTTTTCTCTTGCTGGCCCGTGCCCTGGCGATGTTGGGGATCGGCGGACGCCACGGAACTTGGGAAAAGGTTTTCTCAACGGGAGACTAGGATGAGAATTCGGGGATGGCAAGGGGGTGCGGCGAGTGGCGACGCGATCGACGCAGCTGTTCGTTGCGACCGATTTGCGTCAGAAGTGACCATTGACGAGCAGATCTTCCGATGTCGCCTTTGGGGCCGAGGAACGAACCCGCTGCGCGGGATGGGCGCGTGGGGTGAGGTAGCGATCACGACCCGGACGTCGCGCTCGCATTGAGGGTGGTTCGGCAGCGGCAGAGCATGGCGGGCTTCTTCAACAAGGAGCCTGACCATGCACCATCCCGTTCTCGATGCACCCGTCAGCCCGCTGCGCCAGCGGCTGATCGACGACATGAACATGCGGCGCTTCTCACGCGAGACGCAGCGCAACTATCTCCGCGACATCGGACGCCTGGCGACATTCCTCGGGCGTTCACCAGACACCGCTACCGCCGACGACCTGCGCCGGTTCCAGATCGAGCAGCAGGAGGACGGCGTTCCCGTGCCAACGATGAACAGCATCGTGTCGGCACTGCGCTTCTTCTTCACCCACACGCTCGACCGCCCGGACCTGGCGCGCAGGCTTGTCCGGCTGGCGCATCCGCGCAACCTGCCCGTGGTGCTCAGCCGCGACGAGGTGGCCCGGCTGCTCAACGCCACCACGTGTCTCAAGCACCAGGCCGCATTGTCAGTCGCCTATGGCGCGGGCCTGCGTGTCGCCGAGGTGTCGATGCTGAAGGTTGCCGACGTCGACAGCGAGCGCATGCTGCTGCGCGTCGAGCGTGGCAAGGGCGGGCGCTATCGCAATGCCATGCT
Organism: Mesorhizobium sp. P171375; assembly: GCF_057786075.1. Taxonomy (NCBI): domain Bacteria; kingdom Pseudomonadati; phylum Pseudomonadota; class Alphaproteobacteria; order Hyphomicrobiales; family Phyllobacteriaceae; genus Mesorhizobium; species Mesorhizobium sp. P171375. The sequence continues at coordinate 4,000,563 of NZ_JBYNWF010000001.1, read as the reverse complement.
CTCGGAGGACCTGCTCACGCTTCTGCGTGAGTGGTGGAAGGTCGGACGTCAGCAGGGCGTGATGCACCGTGACGGCTGGCTGTTCCCCGGACAGCACGCGATGAAGCCGATCAGCACGCGGCAGCTCTATCGCATCGTCGTCGAGGCGGCCCAGGCCGCCGACATCGCCAAGCGGGTCGGGCCGCACACGCTGCGCCACAGCTTCGCCACCCACCTGCTGGAGGACGGCACCGACATCCGGATCATCCAGGTCCTGCTCGGGCATGCCAAGCTCAACAACACCGCCCTTTACGCGAAGGTGGCGACCCGAACGGTGCGCACGGTCACGAGCCCGCTCGACAAGCTTGGCCTGTTCAAGCCGGAAGAGATCTCATCCGACGGCTGAGCGTGCGCGCCTCGATCGAGGTTGCCGACGTCTTCCGTGCTGCCGGACCCGCTTACCGGGCCGCCCACGCAGGTCATCTGAGCCTGCAGCAGCTCAAGGTCATGTCGGCGATCGAGTATTGCCGCACCGCAGCCCTTGGCGGTCACGTCGAGGCTTGCGAGGACTGCGGCCAATGGCGGATCGCCTACAACTCCTGCCGCAACCGGCACTGCCCGAAGTGCCAGGGCGCGGCGGCGCGGACGTGGCTGGCCGAGCGCGAGGCCGACCTGCTGCCGGTCGGCTACTTCCATGTCGTGTTCACGCTGCCCGCCGAGGTCGCCGACATCGCGTTCCAGAACAAGGCGCTCGTCTACGACCTGCTGTTCAAGGCGGCAGCGGAGGCGATGCTGACGATCGCGGCGGATCCAAAGCATCTCGGCGCGCGCATCGGCATCACCGCCGTCCTTCACACTTGGGGCTCGGCGATGACGCTCCATCCGCATGTCCACATGATCGTGCCGGGCGGCGGCATCGCGCCGGACGGAAGCCGCTGGATATCTTCTCGGCCGGCCTTCCTGCTTCCGGTGCGCGTACTCGGCAAGCTGTTCCGACGGCTCTTCCTCACCCGGCTGGTCGCTCTGCACGACGCAGGACGGCTCGCCTTCTTCGGATTTATGGCGCACCTGTCCGCGCGGCAGGCATTCGTGCGGCACCTGTCGCCGGTCCGCAAGAAGCGCTGGGTGGTGTACGCCAAGGCGCCGTTCGCCGGGCCGGAGGCAGTGCTCGCCTATCTGTCCCGCTATACCCACCGGGTTGCGATCTCGAACCGCCGCCTCATCCGGTTCGATGAAGCAGGGGTCACGTTCCGCTACAAGGACTATCGTCGTGACGGCACCGATCGGCAGCAGGTCATGACACTCGCCACCGACGAGTTCATCCGCCGATTCCTGCTCCACATCCTGCCGCGCGGCTTCCACCGCATCCGTCACTACGGCCTGCTCGCCGGCGGCTCCCGCAAAGGCAGCCTCGCACGCGCCCGCGAACTGCTGAACGTTGCTGCGCCGTCGGAGGACGACAACTCGGTAGAACCGACTGACTTCCGTCCGCCATGCCGATGCTGCGGCGGAAGCATGATCATCATCGAGACGTTCGAACGGTGGCGACAGCCGCGCGGACCGCCGGACACCACCGCGACGAACCGGGAGAACTCTCCATGACCCGGCATGGCATGCTCCAGCGTTCAGCCGCAGGCGCCCAGCCTCCGGCAACGGACCCACGCGTGTCCATGGTGATCATCGACGCCGAACGGGTCGCGTCCGGCCGCGCGCCGAGCCGACAATACCGCGTGGCTGAAAGGCGAAGCGGTCCGTCCACATCAAAACCGACGCTTGCCGGCGGCGGTCGCGCCGTCGCCGACACCAGCCGCAAATCGAAATCCCCATAGCCATCGACTGTGGCCCACGGGTTCCTTCCTCGGGGACTTTCGTACGCCTGCCGGCGCCCGAAACTCTTCACGCATGCGGACTGGCAGCTTCGAGGTTCGGACTTTGAGAAGCGGACACTCCCGGTAGCCGCAGGCGTCGACGTGATCTGACCCAAACGAGCCATTCCGGCAGGCAAGCACTAATGTCTCGAATGTGGTGACTACGACATTGGTTACACCTCGCCGTATCAGCGGTCCATCAAACGTGCGGAAGAAGGGATTTGCTGGTGAGGTCGGTTTCCTTTCAGAACAACCGATACTATGATCCGCTGGGGCCAGGCCGACAATGGATCGCAAGCTTTCCGCGATTTTAGCCGCAGATGTAGTGGGCTATTCGTCTCTGATGGAGCGCGACGAGGCCGGTACATTCGAGCGCCTTCGTGCCGGACGCAAAGAACTGTTCGAACCCGAAATCGCTCGCCACCACGGCCATATTTTCAAGCTGATGGGCGATGGGATGCTGGCCGAATTCGGCAGTGTCGTCGATGCCGTCGAATGTGCGGTGTCGCTGCAGCGCGGCCTGTCCGAGCGCAACGCCTCGCTTCCCGAGTCGGAACAGATCCTGGTGCGGATCGGTATCAACCTCGGCGAGGTGATCGTTGACGGCGAGGACCGGTATGGCGAAGGGGTCAATGTCGCGGCCAGGCTTCAGCAGCTGGCAGAGCCAGGCGGCATCTGTGCCTCGGGAAAAGTGGCCAAGGAGGTCGAGAGGAAGCTAGCGTTCACATTTGAGTCAATGGGCGAACAGAGGGTTAAGAACATCACCGAACCAGTTCGGGCGTATCGCGTACTGCTTGATCCAGCGGCAGCGGGCAAGACCCTTCATGTTCGCCGCCAGCCGCGCGCCTGGCGTCTTCCAGTCGCGGCGGGTGTTCTCGTCCTGGCTCTCGGCCTTGCAGTAGCATGGTGGCAGCCGTGGGAGAGGCCTGCACAGCTTGCCGTTCCGACCGTCAGCGAGGCAGCCGACACCCGGCCCTCGCTAGTCGTCCTGCCCTTCGACAATCTCAGCGACGACAAGGAACAAGAATATCTCGCCAACGGCTTCACCGAGGATCTGACGACCGCACTGGCGCGTGTGCCGGGTCTTTTCGTCTTCTCCCCCAACGCGGCCTCCGCTTACAAGGACAAGGACCCGAAGCCGGCGGAGATTGCGGCGGCATTGGGCGTCCGCTACCTGCTGAAAGGCTCGATTCGCCGCGTCGGCGACGACATGCGCATCAATGCGCAGCTGATCGATGGCTCGACTTCCAGACATCTCTGGGCGGAGCGTTTCGACGGCCGGTGGGCGGACGTATTCGCGCTGCAGGACAGGGTTGTCAGCAGCATCGCGGGTGCGCTCCAGCTCCGCCTGGTGAGCGGCGCGCCGGCTACCCGGGCCGGAGGCACCAGTAATCCCGAGGCCTATGAGGCCTATCTCAAGGGGATGGACATCTACAACCGTATCAACACGCCCGAGGAGTTTGCGCAGGCTGTGAAGTATTTCCAGCAAGCCGTGCAACTCGACCCCGATTTCGGCGCGGCGTACGCCCAGCTCGCCTGGGCCTACTGGGACGCGGATGTCGCTCGGGTCGTAGTAATGGGGCTTACGACCGACGTGGCCCAGGGCAAGATCTATGAAACCCTGGAAGCGGCGGCCAGGGATCCTTCGCCGGGCTACTATCAGCTCGTCGCCGAGTTGATGGTCCGCGAGCACGACTCGGACGACGCAGTTACCGTTCTTCTGAAGTCGGTGGCGCTCGATCCCAGCGATACTTGGAATTATCTCTCGCTGGCCAATGCTCTGAATTTCAACGGCAGGCCGAAGGAAGTGCTTAGCTATCTCGATGCGGCTGCGCGCGTCGACCCAAACTCGTGGATGGACTACAGGCGCTACCAAGCCGGACTGGCCGAGTTCGGCCAGGAGAAGTTTGAGGACGCGGTTCGCTCTATCGAGAAGATGGACCTTATATCCGCCGATCCACGGGCGAAATTTTATGCCCTGCAGGTCCTTATTTCGGCTTATGGGCATCTTGGGCGCACAGACCAGGCCGCGGCGGCTTTGGAAACGCTTAGGAAGGTTGTTGCGCGGAGGTGGGAATGGGAGCCGAGCCAGTTGATGACCCAGGATTCCATGGTGTTCAAGAATACGGCCGATATCGAACGCCTTTTGGCCGGGCTGACCAAGGCAGGTGTGCCAGAGCTGTCGGCATTGGCAAAGGCAGGCATGAATCCGAAGGACCGGCTCACAGGGGCGGAAATAAAGTCTCTCATGTTCGGGCACGAAACGCGCGGAAAATTGGTAACGCCCACGTTCCTGCCGATGCAGCGCACAACCTCGGTCGACGGCGCCGTCAGCGAGACCGTTGGCCAGAGGAGCCGCGTAGGAACCTCGTGGGTGCAAGGCGATTTCTTGTGCAACGCCTTTCCCAGAGAACTGACAAGCTGTGGGGCGATTTTTCGCAATGTGTTCAGGACGCCGGGGCGCGACGACGAATACAAGGCCGTTTACCGCGGGGACCAGTTCGAGTTTTCGGTCGTCAAGTGAACTCCCAAATGCCGCAAGGCCGTAAGTCTGCTTGCCGAGTAGTCGCGACGTTGTTGGCATAACTGCAAACGTCGACAATTGGCGCAACCACTACCTCCAGCTTGATGGCCGGCAAGATCGGCTTTCAGGAAGCTGCGAAAGCCGACCTCTACGGCCGACATGCGGCGCAAAGCGGTCATGCGCCTTCGCCTCTGGGAGTCCGCTTTGGATCGTCAGCGGCCGTTCCACCCCCGCGCCCTCGCCGCCCAGCACCTCCACCGCCTTCTCAAGATCCGCTTCAGCGTCCTTGATTTCATCATCAAATCGAACACCCGGAATTCGACGCCGCATCACCGCCACCTTCAGACTGACAACCTCTTTCTCCGATCAGGTGGGACGCTCTGCGACGCATGCTTCGACGCGGCTGAGATACGGGCGAGGAAACTGGTATTGCTCTGTAGGGCGATCGTTGTATCTCGAATCCCATCGGTGAATGAAGACTCCGAATCCCATGATCGTCCTGCAATCCGTTCCTGGGGAATATCTGCCTGCGATGTAACACCAAAATCCGATCTCGGGAGTTTATTCCAGGCCGGAAGAATTTTCCCCTCGTTGCGTGTAGCATCAAGTCTCCGCCATCCGTCCTCTGGCCAAGAAAGGAGAACGCCATGAGGAAATTGATCGTCACCGAATTCATCAGCGTCGACGGCATTGCCGAAGTCGAGAAGCTGCCCAAAGTGACCTGGAACGACGAGATGCAAAGGTTCAAGGAGGATGAGCTTGCCGACAGCGGCGCCATGCTCCTGGGGCGCACGACCTATGCGATCTTTGCAGGCTCATGGCCGAGCGAAACGGGAGATTTCGCCGACCGCTTCAACGCGTTGCCGAAATATGTCGCCTCGACCAGCCTGAAGGCGTTGGACTGGACGCCGGCGGAATTGCTTACGGGTTCCTTGCCGGAAGCGGTGAGCAAGCTGAAGCAAGGCAGCGGCGGCAACATCTATGTGCATGGCAGCCTCAGCGTCGCGCAGGAATTGCTGCGCCACGGCCTGGTCGACCGCGTCAGGCTGCTGAGCTACCCCGGCACTGTTGGCGAGGGCAAGAAGCTGTTTCCGACCGATATGCCTGTGGCGCTGGAGCCGATCTCGGCCATGACGTTCAGCAATGGCGTGGTGGCGCTGGAATATGCGGCGGGGACGTGAGGTTAATCTCCCCCCTTGAGGGGGAGATGTCGCCGAAGGCGACAGAGGGGGTCGCTGCGCGTAAAGCGCCCACCTCATCTGTCGCAAGGAGGTCGTATCCAGTCGAACCGACCCCCCTCTGGCCTGCCGGCCATCTCCCCCTCAAGGGGGGAGATTAGCAGTTCAACCGGCCTTCTTCCCTCGCTTGCCCTTGGCGCGCGCCTCGACCACCCTTTCCACCTCGCGCTTCAGCTCGTCCTTGATCTCCTGCGTCTCGGCCATCAGCGCGTCGATCTTCATGAAATCGAGCACGCGGTACTTCGACACGTTGGGGCGGATCAGGATGTCGGGCGGCCCCTGCTTCAGCTTGTGGGCGATGATCGACTGCATCATCAATTGCGTGGCGCCGTACATCAGGTCGACGGTGGTCGGGTGCTTGCGCTCGGCCTCGCTCGGCGCGCCGACGACATCGATGGCGATGATGATGTCGGCGGCGTTTTCGATCAGGTCGAACGGCACCGGGTTGTAGATGCCGCCGTCGATCAGCACACGGTCGTCGCGCGTCACCGGGCGGAACACGGCGGGGATGGCAGCCGAAGCCGCCAAGGCCGAATGCAGGTCGCCATCGTCGAAGACGGCCAGCTTGTGGCCGAAATAGTCGGTCGCCGTCACCTTGAGCGGGATCTTCAGCTCGGCGAAGGTTTCGGGAATGGCTTCGGGCAGGAAGGCCTTCAGGATGCGCTCGATGTTGAACTGGCTGACGCGGATGCCGCCCTGCATGGCCTCGGCGATGGTGCCCGGCCGCGAGCGCCACATGCGCGCTGCGACCTCGGCACGGCGGCTCAGGATCGAACGGGCATAATCCTCGATTTCCTTGCCGCTCATGCCAGAGGCCATGCCGGCGCCCATGATGGCGCCGATCGAGGAGCCGGCGATTGCCACCGGCTTGATGCCGAGCTCGTCCAGCGCCTCGACGATGTGGATGTGAGCCAAGCCGCGAGCGCCGCCGCCGCCAAAGGCGATGCCGAAAGTGGGACCTGTCATTTGGCCTCCAGCTTCGGGCCGATGCTCATGATCGCAGGGGCCGCCGTCAGCAGCTTCTTGGCCGCCGCCTTGACCTGATCGAGCGTCACGCCGTTGATGAGCGCTGAACGGCGCTGCACGTAATCGATGCCGAGATTGTCGAGCTGCAATTCCACCAGCGTCGATGCAATGGCGCTGGAAGAATCCAGATTGCTGATGGCGTAGGAGCCGACCATGTATTTCTTGGTCGCGTCCAGTTCGGCCTCTGTCGGCCCCTCCTCGGCCATCTTCCTGACCACGTCCTTGACGATGCCGAGCGTCTCGGCCGCGCGGTCCGAACGCGTCGCCGTGGTGATGATCAGCGCATTGGAATGCTGGTGATCGACCAGGTTGGAATCGACGCTATAGGCCAGGCCGCGCTTTTCGCGCACCTCGTCATAGAGGCGCGAGGTGAAGGTGCCGCCACCGAGAATCTGGTTCATCAGCACCGCCGGGAAGAAATCCGGCGCATCGCGCTTCACGCCGGGATAGGCGAACTGCAGCGAGGTCTGCGGCAGGTCGTAATCGACCTCAAGCTGCTGGCCGAGCTTCAGCTCGGTATCGGCTACCGGCCGCAGCAGCTGCTTTTCCGGCAGGTCGCCGAACACGTCATCGAGCTTCTGTTTCAGCGTCGCGGCGTCGATGTCGCCGACCACCGCGACATGCAGGCCATTACGGGCGAAATTGGCCTTGTGGAAGGCCGCCAGATCCGCCGCGGTGATGGTGGCGATACTGTCTTTGGTGCCCTGGTCGGGCCGCGAATAGGGATGGTCGCCATAGATGGCGCGCAGCCATTTGGTCTGGGCGACGGTGTTGGGGTCGCGCTCACTGGCGATGATGCCGGACAATATCTGGGAGCGGATGCGGTCGATCGGCGCCTGGTCGAAGCGCGGGTTGTTGACCGCCAGCCTGAGCAGATCGAAGGCCGCATCCTTCTGCTCGGCCAGCATGCGCATCGTGCCATAGGTGCCGTCGCGCGCCGCGTCGAAGCCCATTTCGGCGCCGGCATCGTCAAGCCTGGTCTGAAAGGCCTCGCTGTCGAGGTCGCCGGCGCCCTCGTCGAACAGGCCGGTCATCAGATTGACCAGCCCTTCCTTGCCGGCCGGATCCTGCGTCGAGCCGCCATCGAAGACGAAGCGAATGGCGATGATCGGAATGGAGTGATCCTCGACCAGCCAGGCGTTGATGCCCTTTGACGAGGTCACCTGCTGGATGTCCATCGCGCGCGCGGCAAGCGCCGGCAGGACGAGGAAGAGGATGGCGAGGAACAGGGTGGTGAAGGTACGGAGCGCCTTACCTTCTCCCCGCCAGGCTCCCCCTTCTCCCCTTGTGGGAGAAGGTAAGTGGCGCATAAGGCGGGAAGGCAACACAGCGCTATGCAGGCTCATCATCAATTCCCCGCCTGTTGCTGCGGTAAGAGATAGCCGGTGGTCGAACGGTCGAGCAGCAAATAGCGGGCGGCGACCGCCTTGATCTCGTCGGCGGTGACCTTGCGAATGCGGTCCGGCCATTCCTCGATGTCCTTCACATTACCGCCGGTGGCGAGCTCGGCGCCGTAGAGATTGGCCATCTCGTCCTGCTTGTCGCGGGCGAAGATCAGGGCCCTGATGTAGCGGGCCTTGGCCTTCTCCAACTCGTCGGCGGTGACGCCGTCCTTGATGATGCGGGCGATCTCGGCGTCGACGGCCGCCTCGACGTCGCTCAGCTTGGCGTCGCCGCGCGGCGCGCCATAGACGGTGAAATTGGTAGCGTCGAGCATGGTTCCCTGGAAGAAGGCGCCGGTCCCCGATGCGATGCCCTGCTTGACCACAAGCTGCTGGTAGAGCCGGCTGCGGCTGCCGCCGCCAAGGATCTCTCCCAACAGGTCGAGCGCCTCGGCCTCGCCGGGTTTTGCGGTGTGGTAGGACGGAACCACCCATTGCGTCGAAAAGCTCGGCACCGAAACGCGTCCATCGGTGAGCGTCACCGTGCGCCTGGTGTTCTGCTCGGGCTCGACCGGGCGGATGCGCGGCGGCAGGTCCGGGCCGCGCGCGACCTTGCCATAGGTCTTTTCGGCCAGCGCCTTCACCGCGTCCGGCTCGACATCGCCGGCAACGATCAGCACGGCATTGTTGGGGCGGTAATACTTGTCATAGAAGGCAACCGCATCGGTGCGGTTCAGCTGTTCCATCTCCTGCATCCAGCCGATGACAGGAATGCGGTAGGGCTGGTTCTGCCAGAGTGTCGCGTCGACCTCCTCGTCGAGCACGGCCTCGGGGTCGCTGTCGATGCGCGAGCGGCGCTCTTCCAGGATCACGTCGCGCTCGGTCTTGATGACCTCGTCGGTCAAGATGAGGTTGCGCATGCGGTCGGCCTCGAAGCGCATCATCAGTTCGAGCGCCGAGGGCGTCACCGTCTCGTGAAAGGCGGTGTAGTCATAGGAAGTGAAGGCGTTGTTGGAGCCGCCTATGTCCGAAATGGCGCGGTCGAACTCGCCCGCGGCATGGTTGGTCGTGGCCTTGAACATCAGGTGTTCGAAGAAATGCGCGATGCCGGACTTGCCTGGCGGCTCGTCGGCGCTGCCGATCTTGTACCACACCATATGGGTGACGATCGGGGCGCGGTGATCGGGGATGACCACCACTTCCATGCCGTTGTCGAGCAGGAAGTTCGCCACCTTGCCGTCGTCCCCGGCCAGGGCCGGGCCGGCCACGGTCAGCGCGGTGGCGAGCAACACTCTCCGCAGCCATTCAGTATGAGGTGTCATCAATGGCTCCGGTTTGTTATCGCGCGACGATAGGCAAGGTTAGCCACCGAGGCAAAGTGAATTGTGCGTCATTTTGAAGGCGCTGTTTCTTCCTTCTCCCCTTGTGGGAAAAGGTGGATCGGCGCGCAGCGCCGAGACGGATGAGGGGCGCCGGAAGAAACTCAACCAAGGAAAATGTAAGCGATTTTCAACACTTAACCTCCAAAGCAGCGATCCTTCCAACACCCCTCATCCGACCGAGCTTCGCTCGGCCACCTTCTCCCACAAGGGGCGAAGGGGGAGCCTAATCACCCAGCCTCGATGAACCGGATCACCGTCTCGCCGTAGTTGCGCTCATCAACCACCGAGAATTCGGGCCCGACCTCGAAGGGCGCCGAGGCGGCTTCCTCGACCACGCAAAGCGCGCCGGGCAGCAGCCAGCCGCCATCCCTGGCCGAACGTAGCGCGCGTGCGCCGAGACCTTTGCCATAGGGCGGATCGGCGAAGATCAGGCCAAAGGCGGCAAGCGTGCCGGCCTCGCCCAAGGCAGTCGCGTCGCGGCGAAAGATCTTGGTGCGGCCGGTGAGGCCAAAGGCTTCGACATTGGTGCGAATCAGGCCGCGCCCTTCGGCCGATTCCTCGATGAAGACGCCATAGGAGGCGCCGCGCGACAGCGCTTCGAGGCCGAGCGCGCCCGTGCCGGCGAACAGATCGAGCACACGCGCGCCCTCGAGCTTGTCGGCGAAGCGGTGCGCCAATACGTTGAACACGGCCTCGCGGGCGCGGTCGGTGGTCGGGCGGATGGCATGGTCGCGCGGCGTCGCCAACGGACGCCCGCGAAATTGGCCGCCGACGATCCTCATTTAAGTCCGGCTCTCATCTGGTCCGGGGACCCTTGGGACCATTGCGCGGCCGCTCACCGCCGCGACCGCCATCCGGACGCTCGCCGCGCGGCTTGCCGCCACCCGGCTTGCCATAGGCCGGCTTGCCATAGGCCGGCTTGAACGAGGCCTTGCGCGCTTTGGCGTCGGCCGCCTTGGCGGCATCGGCTTCCGCCCTGCCCTTGCCGATCGGGCGCGCGCCCGGCGCCATCCAGACATTGGCCTTGCGCTGGCCCGGCGGCTCGATCGGCCGCTGCTCGCGCTCAGGTTTTTTGCCGCCACGCGGTTTGTCACCAAAGGCGCCACGGGGTTTGTCACCGAAGCCACTGCGCGGTTTGTCGCCGAAATCGCCACGTGGCTTTTCGCGAAACTCGCTGCGCTCGGGCCGCGCGCCTCGTTCGCCAAAGCTCTTTGCTGGCGCAGCGCCTCTTTCGGGGCTGGTCGACAGCTTGCCCAGCGCCTCGTCGCGGCTGCCCTCGCGGCGCTTGCGGTTCTTGATCAGACCGCCCTCGCCGATCGGCCGGCGGTCGCCCTCGCGGGTGAATTTCGGCCGTTCGGGCTCCACTTCGCGCTCACGCCGCACCGGCTGGTTGGAGAACGGCTTGGTGATCTCGGCGTCGAAATTGGCGCCGGAATCCTCGATCAGGCGTTCGCCGAGCTGGTCACGCAAGACGCGGCCCTTGATCTCCAGCACATGGCCTTCGGCGAGGTCGTCGAGCTGGAACGGCCCGTAGGAGATGCGGATCAGCCGCGTCACGTCGAGGCCGAGCGAACCAAGGATGTTCTTCACTTCCCGATTCTTGCCTTCGCGCAGGCCGATCGTCAGCCAGGCATTGGTGCCTTGCTCACGGTCGAGCGTCGCCTCGATGGCGCCGTAGAAGACGCCGTCGACGGCAATGCCTTCACGCAGCCCCGCCAGCATGCTTTCCTCGACCTTGCCATGAACACGCACGCGGTAACGGCGCAGCCAGCCGGTGGCAGGCAGTTCGAGCACGCGCGACAGACCGCCATCATTGGTGAGCAGCAGCAGGCCTTCGGTGTTGATGTCGAGCCGGCCGATGGTCATCAGCCGCGGCAATTCGGCCGGCAGCACGTCGAACACGGTCTTGCGTCCCTCGGGGTCGCGGTTGGTGGTGACGACCCCGGCCGGCTTGTGAAACAGGAACAGCCTTGTGCGCTCGATCGGCGGGATTTCCATGCCGTCGAGATGGATGATGTCGCCGGGCATGACGTTGAAGGCCGGCGAGGTCAAAGCCCGGTTGTTGACCTTGACGCGGCCGGCCGCGATCAGATCCTCGGCATCGCGTCGCGAAGCCAGTCCGGCGCGGGCCAGCCGCTTGGCGATGCGCTCGCCGGCTTCTTCCGTCTCCACGGCGCGCGGTCTCGGCTTGAAGCCGCTGCCGGATGCGCCTTGCGGCCGGTCACCACCGAAATCGCGCTTGGGGCGATCCACGAAATCACGCTTGGGCCGATCTCCGGCGTCGCGCTGCGGACGATCGCCGAAATCGCGCTTTGGCCGGTCGAAACGGTTTTCGCCTTCGGCGGCAGCAGGCCGATCACCGCGCGGCGCGTAGGGCTTGCGCGGACCTTCGCGCTTTTCATAGGGCTTGCCTTCGGGACGCGGCCCCTTGCTGAACGGCCGGTCGCCGCTCTTGAAGTCGCGCTTCGGCCGCTCGCCATCGGCCGCCATCGGCCGGTCGCCACGCGGCGCATAGGGCTTGCGCGGCCCTTCGCGCTTTTCGAAAGGCCTGCCTTCCGGGCGCGGACCCTTGCTGAACGGCCGGTCGCCGCTCTTGAAATCCCGCTTCGGCCGCTCGCCATCGGCTGCCATCGGCCGGTCGCCGCGCGGTGCGTAAGGTTTGCGCGGACCTTCGCGCTTTTCGAACGACTTGCCTTCGGGACGCGGCCCCTTGCTGAATGGCCGGTCGCCGCTCTTGAAGTCGCGCTTCGGCCGCTCGCCTTCAGCCGCTGCCGGCCGGGCACCACGTGGCGCATAAGGTTTCTTGGCCCCGAAGGAAGGCTTGCCGCCTTTGCTGGCGGCGCCATCACGGCGCGGCCCCGCGGCTCTCGGACCGCTTTTGCCCGGGCCTTTGTGGCGCGGGGATTTCTTGTCGTTGTCGTCCATGTGGCCTTTGTCCGTTTGCGCTGCTACAGCGTGGCGCATCCTTTGGGGCGCGCAACGAACGCTATAGCACTTTGATGTGGCGCATGATCATTTCCGAAAATCTGTTCCGATGTTCGGGTTGACGCGCTCCATAACAGGATCACAGCTAAGTGGCGAGGAGATAATCAGGATGCAAACCGCGTGAAGCGGCCGGATTTCATGGCGCTGGCGCTGAAAGAGGCGCAAGCCGCCGCCTTGCGCGGCGAAGTTCCCGTCGGCGCCGTCATCGTCAGCGGCGACACCGTGGTGGCATCCGCCGGCAACCGTACCCGTGAACTTGCCGATCCGACGGCGCATGCCGAAATGCTGGCGATCCGCACGGCCTGCCAGAAGCTCTCCAGCGAGCGGCTGACCGGGCACGACCTCTATGTGACGCTGGAGCCCTGCGCCATGTGCGCCGGCGCCATTTCCTTCGCCAGGCTGCGCCGGCTCTATTTCGGCGCGGCCGACGAGAAGGGCGGCGCGGTGGTCAACGGCGTGCGCTTCTTCGCCTCACCCACCTGCCACCATACGCCCGATATCTATCCGGGCATGGCCGAAGCCGATGCGGCCTTGCTGCTCAAGGAATTCTTTCGGGAAAGGCGCGAACCGTAGAGCCTTCAACTGGGAAGGCGACGCTTCTTACCAGGAGGGCAGCCAGTCGAAGAGCCCGCCGCTCTTGCTCTTGGCGGCTGCCTCTTTCTTGAGGCGGCGTTCCTTCTTGTATTCATCCTCGCCGAGTTCGCCCTGCGGCGCGGTGTCGGCGGCGGCGCGGTAGGCCAGAGGCGGCTCGCTCAGATATTTGCGCGTGGTGGGATCGCCCTGCTTGCCCTCTGCCGTACGGCGCTGGATTTCGGCGGCGCGGCCCTTGTCCGAATCCGCCGGCGACCAGCGCGGCGGGTGGCTCGAGGCCGAATCCGCCATCGCCTTCTTTACAGAAGCCGGATCGGTCTGCACATCATCGACAATCTGCGACTGATAGGACGGATCATCCTGGTGGGCGGTGGCGTCGGCACGCAGGCGGGCGCGGCGCTGCTCGGGCGATTCGGGCCAATCAGTGCTCGCCGTCTCGATGCTTTCCTGCGGCGCCGGCAGCGCTTCCTTTTGCCCCGGCGCGGGCTTCACCAGCTCCGGGCGCGGCTTGTAGTCGATCTGTTGCTTGCGCTTCGGCGAGATTGAAAAGGCACCCGAAAGGTCGCCCGCAAGCTGCTCGCCAGCCGTCTTGTCGGTGCCGTAGGTGGGCGAACCCATGCAGCCGGACAGAGCGAGGCCGGACGCGACAAGCGGCGCCAGCAGCGCAACGCGCACGGAAGTTCTGTCGGTCATGCCAAAAAGTCCCACTCTAGACAGCCTCTCGATCGTCACCGGCCAAAGGTCCGGTCCCCATCGTCCACGCTCTTGCGACGGAAATCCGGCGACAATTTGTCTTCCGGAGTTTCGCGTGTTTACCTCAACCACTCGTTAAGGGCAACGCGCGGGCGGTTTTCGCCCACCCGGCGTGGCCTTTGTGCACCGGCTTATGGACTCACAAACGTCCCAGAGCCTGCAGCTCGTGCAGCACCGCGGCATCGCGGGCCGAAACGTCGGGGAATTCGGCATCCTGCCCGACATCGGCCGTATAGCGCCACGAGCGCGCGCATTTGACCAAGCCGCGGTCCTCGGCCTTTTCGACCACGACGGCGACACCTTTGACATCGTCGAGCGCAAAGGCGCCTTCCGGCGCCTTGCCATGGGCGATGACGAGATCGCTGGTAATCGCCATTTCGGCCATGTCGACATCGGCGATTGCAGCTTCAAGCGCGGCATCGTCGAGAGTCACGACCGGTACCGCTTCCAGCGATGAGCCGATGACCTTCTGGGCCCTGGCGATCTCGAGGGCGCCGGTGACGACACGGCGGACCTGCCGCACCTTGCGCCATTTCTCCGCCAGCGCCTCGTTCTTCCAGTTGGCCGGAATCTCAGGGAACTGGTCGAGATGCAACGAAACGGCATCGGGATGACGGTCGAGCCAGGCTTCTTCCATGGTGAAAGGCAGCATCGGCGCCAGCCATTTCACCAGGCAGTCGAAGAGGTGGCGCACCACCTGCACCGAGGCCTTGCGCTTCACGCTGGCAGGTCCGTCGCAATAGAGTGCGTCCTTCCTGATGTCGAAATAGAAGGCCGACAGCTCGACCACCATGAAGTCGAGCAAAGTGCGGGTTATGCGCTTGAACTCGAACGCGTCGTAGCCCGAGCGCACGACCTCATCCAGCTCAGCCAGCCGGTGCAGCATCAGCCGCTCCAGTTCCGGCATCTTTTCCAGCGGCACCTCCTCGCCATCGTCATGGGCCAGCGTACCCAGCATCCAGCGGATGGTGTTGCGGAGCTTGCGGTAGGCGTCGATGTTGGTCTGCAGCACGTTCTTGCCGAGCCGCTGGTCTTCCCAATAGTCTGTCGTCACCACCCACAGCCGCAGGATATCGGCGCCGGACTGCTTGATGACGTCCTGCGGCACGACGGTGTTGCCGAGGGACTTCGACATCTTGCGGCCCTCCTCATCCATGGTGAAGCCATGGGTGACGACGGTGTCGTAGGGCGCCCTGCCCCTGGTGCCGCAGCTTTCGAGCAGCGAGGAGTGGAACCAGCCGCGATGCTGGTCGGAGCCTTCGAGATAGACGTCGGCCGGCCATTTCAGGTCCGGACGGTCCTCCAGCGTGAAGACATGCGTCGAGCCCGAATCGAACCAGACGTCGAGGATGTCCATCACCTGCTTCCATTTGGAGGCATCGTGATTACCGAGGAAGCGCTCCTTGGCGCCGGCCGCGAACCAGGCGTCGGCGCCTTCCTGTTCGAAAGCATACATGATGCGCTGGTTGACCGCTTCGTCCTTCAGCACGTTACCGTCCTCGTCGGCAAAGACGGCGATGGGCACGCCCCAGGCGCGCTGGCGCGACAGCACCCAGTCGGGGCGCTCCTCGATCATGGCGCGGATGCGGTTCTGGCCGGCCGCCGGCACGAAGCGCGTGTCGTCTATGGCCTTCAGCGCCCGGCTGCGCAGCGTCGTGCCGTCGCCGAGGTCCTTGTCCATGTAGACGAACCATTGCGGCGTGTTGCGGAAGATGATCGGCTTCTTCGAACGCCAGGAATGCGGATAGGAGTGCTTGAGCCGGCCTCGCGCGAACAGCGCGTTGCGCTTGATCAACTCGTCGATGACCGCCTGGTTGGCATTGCCCTTCTTGCCGTTGTCGTCGAGGACGCGCGCGGCGCCGCCCTCGCGGTCCGGGCCGAAGCCCGGCGCGTCCTTGGTGAAGAAGCCGCCATCGTCGACGGGAAACGGGATCGCGGTGTCGATACCGCGCTTGAGCAGCTCGGCCACCGCATCCGTCCAGGCGTCGAAGTCCTCTCGGCCGTGGCTGGGCGCGGTGTGGACGAAACCCGTGCCGGCGTCGTCGGTGACATGGTCGCCGGCGATCATTGGCACGGGGAATTCATAGCCGCCGCCCAGCCCCCTGAAAGGATGCGAAAGCGTAAGGCTTGCAAACTGTTCGCTTGAGACGCTGTGAAGCCGAGTCAACGTGACCTTGGCTTTTGCCGCCGCGTCCTCGGCCAGCGCATCGGCGAAGATCAGCTTCTCGCCGGGCTGCGGGCCGAAGGCATTCTCGGCCGCCGTCACCGTGTAGAGGCCATAGGCGACGCGCGGCGAATAGCTGACGGCGCGGTTGCCGGGCAGCGTCCAGGGCGTCGTTGTCCAGATGACGACATGGGCCTCGAGCAGGTCAAGCGAGGATTCCGACAGCGCCGCTGCCTGCGCGTCCTCGGTGCCGGTGACCGGGCGAGCAAGGCTGGCGACCGGGAATTTCACCCAGATCGTATCGCTCTCATAGTCCTGGTATTCGACCTCGGCCTCGGCCAGAGCGGTGCGCTCGACCACACTCCACATCACCGGCTTGGAGCCGCGATAGAGCTGGCCCGACATTGCGAATTTCAACAGCTCGCCGGCGATGCGCGACTCCGCGTGGAAAGCCATCGTCGTATAGGGGTTCTTGAAGTCGCCGACGACGCCGAGGCGCTGGAACTCGCCGCCCTGGACCGAGATCCAGTGCGCGGCGAAGTCGCGGCATTCCTTGCGGAATTCATTGACCGGCACCTCGTCCTTGTTCTTGCCCTTGGCGCGGTACTGCTCCTCGATCTTCCATTCGATCGGCAGGCCGTGGCAGTCCCAGCCCGGCACATAGTTGGCGTCGTAGCCACGCATCTGGAACGAGCGGGTGATGACGTCCTTCAGGATCTTGTTCAGCGCATGGCCGATATGGATGTTGCCGTTGGCGTAGGGCGGACCGTCATGCAGCACGTATTTTTCGCGGCCGGCGGCCTTCTCGCGCAGCTTGCGATAAAGGTCCATGTCCTGCCAGCGCTTGACCAGCAGCGGCTCTTTCTCCGGCAAGCCGGCGCGCATCGGGAAATCCGTCTGCGGCAGATAAAGCGTCTTGGAATAGTCGATCGTTTCAACGGTGTCTGTCATTTGGTCTGCCATGTGCATTGCCCGGCGGCATCGAAGCTCGGGCGTGAAGTCTTCGGTTGACGCATATCATTTTCCCAAAAACCGGACCCACTTTTGGGCGATATGCGTTGATGTTCTGGAAAAAGCGCGAGGGGGCGCGCAGAAACTCCCGGCGGCTCCGGCGGCGCTCAGGCCACCCGGAACACCGGGCCTGTAATTCGTATCGCGATCGCGAAAAGGCGCGAAAAGCTGGTCATGGCTGGGCTTTTAGCCGAAGCCACGGCAGGAATAAAGCGCGGAAATCGCCTACATTGAAAAGTTGAAACGGTAGGTGGTCGAGACACCGACGGTGAACTGGTCGCGCTGGCCGCGCTCCTTGACCAGGCTGGAATCGGCGGCAGGGCCCCTCAGGTGCGCATATTCGCCGAACAGGCTGGCGGTCATCGGCTCCGTCACCTTCCAGGTGATGGCACCGCCGAGGCCGGTTGATTTCAGGCCGCCGCCGGGATGGTATTCGCTGAGGCCCGATGCCGCGGCCTCCTTGGCGTTGACGCCGTAATAGGAGTCGAAATAGCCCGACGAGGCGAACGACACGCGCGGGCCGCCCGAAATCCTGACCGTCGGCGTCACATCGTAAAACGCATCGGCGGCGATGTCGGCGACAAAGCCGTCATGGGCACGGATGCCGTGGCGCAGTTCGGCGCGGGCGCGCAGCCAGTCCGTCGGGTAGAATTCGAAGAAACCGCCGACCTCGCCGCCCCAGCGCACCGGGTCGAGGCCTTTCAGCTCATCCTTGCTGCTGCGCGAAAACAGGAACTTTCCGGTCAGGCCGGCGCGGACGCCGCCATCGTCGACCAATGCCAGCGAAATATTGTCATTGCGCGAGGTGAAGCGGGCGGCGGGGCCGACCTTGCCCAGTGAGATGATCGGCGTGGCGCTGAGCAGAAGACTGTTGGAGCCCTCGAATTTCGGCGCGACCATGCCGGTGGCGCCAAGCGTCAGATACCAGTCGCCCGACAGCCAGCCGAAGGTGCCCTCGCCCGCGTTGGCTGTGGACACGGTCAGCAGCCCGGAGACGAGAAGCAGCGGAATCGTCCTGACAATACGCATCATCACCCCATACGCGAAACAAAACGGAGAGAACACCGGGCAGCGCCAAAAGCCATGGCTCGTGTTCGGTAAAATTTGACTTAAAATCTGTAACATCGCTGCCGGACTGCTTTGATAGGCAGCGAACGATGTGCGGTAATCGCAGCAGGCGGACAAGCCACCGTCCGGCCCGCTTGCTCAACTGCCCCGTTGACGCAGAACGTCTATCAGCAGGGAAAGAGCCGGCGAAGTGTGACGCCGGCTTGGGTAGTACAGATGATAACCTGGAAAGTACGGGCACCATTCCTCCAGCACCCGGATAAGCCGTCCTTCGGCAATGTGCGCAATCACTTGATCCTCAGGCATATAGGCGACCCCCAACCCGTCCAGCGCTGAACTCAGCCGCATGCCAAGATTGTTAAAGACCAGTTGGCCTACGCCACGCACCTTCACCTCGCGGCCGTCCTTTTCGAGCCCCCACGGAAACAGCCCGCCATAAGTCGGCAGCCGCATATTGATGCATTTGTGCGCGGTCAGGTCCTGCGGGGTTTGCGGGACCGGAAAGCGCTCAAAATATTTCGGCGAACCGACCACGGCCATGCGGATGTCCGGCCCGATACGGACAGCCACCATATCCTTCGCCACCTGCTCGCCCATGCGGACGCCGGCGTCATAACCCTCGGCGACAATATCCGTCAGGCCGTAGTCGATGATGATCTCAACCTGGACATCGGGATAGTCCGGCAGGAACCGCTTGAGCGCTGGCTGCAGCACGGAGATAGCCGGGTGCTCACCAGTGGTGATGCGGACCGTTCCGGCCGGTTTCTCACGCAGCTCGTTCAAGGTGGCCAGTTCTGCCTCGATCTCCTCGAACCTTGGGCTCAACGTGCGCAAAAGGCGGCCACCGGCTTCCGTCGGTGCGACACTCCGTGTGGTCCGCGTCAGAAGCCTGAGCCCGATCCGCTCCTCAAGGTTGCGGACGGTCTGACTGAGCGCCGAAGGCGATACCCCTAGTTTGGCTGCCGCGCGGGTGAAGCTCCGTTCCCGTGCGACCATCGCGAATGCGGCAAGGTCGTTGAAATTCTGCATGATGTATTTGTTAGTCCAGCTAACAGGCTCATGCGCATTATAGCAGGTTTTCGCATGATGTCACAGACCCTATCTTCTTGGCAGCAGCA
Organism: Mesorhizobium sp. P171375; assembly: GCF_057786075.1. Classification (NCBI taxonomy): domain Bacteria; kingdom Pseudomonadati; phylum Pseudomonadota; class Alphaproteobacteria; order Hyphomicrobiales; family Phyllobacteriaceae; genus Mesorhizobium; species Mesorhizobium sp. P171375. Next base: position 3,981,474 of record NZ_JBYNWF010000001.1, on the reverse strand, counting down.
ACAGAGAAGGAGATCAGGCATGGAAAACGAGCGAATGTTCAGGATGGGACGCCGCGGGTTTTTGAGCGCAGCAGGAAGTCTCGCAGCGACGCCGCTTCTTTTGGCTGCCGGTTCCCAGGCGCCAGCCCAGGAGACGGCTCAACCGACAGCCGTCAACAGCACTGCTGCACTCAGCGGGCGGCGGAAGCTGGCCTCGCTGGAAGTCTCCAGCCTCGGTATTGGCGTCCAAAACATGAGCCGGACCTATCAGACGACAATCCCGACCCGCCCCGAGATGATCAACATTATCCGGACCGCGTTCGATCGCGGTGTCACGTTCTACGACGCTGCCGAGGCCTACGGCCCGCATGAAGTCGAGCGGATCCTTGGCGAGGGTGTCGCGCCGTTTCGAGACCGCGTGGTGATCACCTCGAAGTTTGGCTGGAACATCGACCTGGAGACAGGCGAGCGGCATCCGGGGCTGAACAGCCGCCCGGACCACATCAAGCTGGCGGTCGAGGGCATGCTCAAGCGCCTGCGCACTGATCGCGTTGATCTGCTCTACCAGCATCGGGTCGACCCGGACGTGCCGATCGAGGATGTTGCCGGCGCCGTGAAGAGTCTTATGGACCAGGGCAAGGTTCTGCATTGGGGACTGTCCGAGATGGGCCTGAGCACCCTCCGCCGCGCTCACTCCGCGCTGCCGGTCACCGCCGTCCAGAGTGAATACTCCATGCTATGGCGCGGGCCTGAAAGCGAAGTGCTTCCGCTTTGCGAGGAACTCGACATTGGCTTCGTCCCGTGGAGCCCGCTCGGCGTGAGCTTCCTGACCGGCGCCATCGACGCCAGAACGCGGTTCGCCGACGGCGACATCCGCAAGATCGAGGGCCGGTTCTCGGCGGAGAACCTGCCGCACAATCTGGCGCTCGTCGAGCTGATCAAGAGCTGGGCCAAGCACAAGCAAGCTACCCCGGCGCAGATCGCGCTCGCGTGGCTGATGGCGCAGAAGCCGTGGATCGTTCCCATACCAGGGACGACGCAGATGCCGCATCTGCTTGAAAACATCGGCGCGGATTCAGTCCGGTTCACGCCGGAGGAACTTGCGGAACTCAATGCCGCGGTCGGCACAATCAAGGTGCAGGGCGCGCGCCTGCCCGACGCCGTGCTCGCCTACTCCGGCGTCGAAGCGCCGGAAAAGAGCTGAGCCGGTAGTTCCACACAACAGTCGCACAGGAGTTCGTAATGAAAAGCAGAACACTTGGCACCCTTCGAGTCTCTGCCCTCGGCCTGGGTTGTATGAGCATGACCTCCGCTTACGGGCCGCCAGCCAACAAGTCGGAAATGGTCGGGCTGATCCGCCTCGCGCACGAGCTGGGCGTGACGCTCTTCGACACCGCCGAGGCCTATGGGCCTTTCGCCAACGAGGAGCTCCTCGGCGAGGCCCTCGCGCCGATCCGCGATCAGGTCGTCATTGCCACCAAATTCGGCTTTGATATCGATCTTGAGACCGGTGCCCGCAGCGGCGGCACCAACAGCCGGCCCGAGCACATCAAGCGTGTCGCGGACGCGAGCCTCAAGCGCCTGAAAACCGACCGCATCGACCTGTTCTACCAGCACAGGGTCGATCCGAACGTTCCGATCGAGGACGTCGCCGGCGCCATCAAGGACCTAATCGCCCAGGGTAAGGTCAGCCATTGGGGGCTTTCGGAGGCGGGCGTCCAGACCATCCGCCGCGCGCACGCAGTCCAGCCGGTCACCGCGGTGCAGAACGAGTACTCGCTGTTCTATCGGGGCGTCGAAGCGGAATTGTTGCCGGTCTGCGACGAGCTCGGCATCGGTTTCGTGCCGTTCAGCCCATTGGGCGCGGGGTTCCTGACCGGAAAGATCGACGAGAATACCAAATTCGACCCGACCGACTTCCGCAACAATGTGCCTCGCTTCTCGCCGGAGGCGCGCAAGGCCAACACGGCTCTGATCGATGTCGTGAGGAGCGTGGCCGAGCGCAAAGGCGCATCGCCAGCCCCGGTCGCGCTCGCTTGGCTGCTCGCCCAGAAGCCCTGGATCGTGCCGATCCCGGGCACCACCAAACGTCACCGTCTTGAGGAGAACCTTGGGGCGGTCGACGTGAGGCTGACCCTGCAAGATCTGCAGGAACTCGCCGACGCGCTGGCGAAGATCGAAGTCCAGGGCGAACGTCTGCCCGAAGCCGCGCTCAAGATGACCGGGCTCTGATCGGGATCTGCACCGTGACCGATGACCAAAAGCCAACCAGGCGGAAGATTCTCATGTCATCCCTGTTGCTGCCGCTCGCGGCCGGGAGTGCATCGGCGGCGCAGACCGAAACCGCACCCCGCTCGGACGGCAAGTCGCTGGTTGCGTTCTTTTCGCGGAGCGGCAACACCCGCGTCATCGCCGGACAGCTTAGCCGGACGCTGCCGGCCGATCTCTTCGAGATCGCGCCAGCGACACCTTACCCGGCCGACTATTTCCAAACCGTCGAGCAAGCGCGGCAGGAGCGGGATCGAAACGACCGGCCGCCGCTCAAAGCGCTGCTTCCGAGCACCGCATCCTATGCGACGGTGTTTCTGGGCTTCCCAATCTGGGGTGAAACCGCGCCGCCCTTGATCCGCACTTTCCTCACGGTCCACGACTTGGCGGGCAAGACTATCATTCCGTTCATCACGCATGGCGGGTTCGGCCTCGGCAACAGCCAGGCCGTTCTGGCCAGCCACGCCCCTCGAGCGCGCCTGATGGAAGGGTTTTCGATGCAGGCTCCGCAAGAACGCCAGACCATCGAGCGTGTCGCCGGATGGCTGGAGACACTCAAGGTCAGGTAGTCGGCCACTCGCTGGACGGCCAAGATCGTTGGCGTTAACCTCCGCAATGCGGTTTGACACTCGTCGAATTCCGAGGAGATGCGGCTATGACCCTGCACGGTGACACCCTGAAAGACGCGATCGGCCGGACACGAGACAAATGGGGGTGGTTCGTCGCGCTCGGCGTGCTGTTGCTCATTTTCGGCGGCATTGCCTTCGGCAATCTGTTTATCGCCACCGTCGCCTCGGTCTATGTCGTTGGCTGGCTGATGCTGATGGCCGGCATCATCGAGATCGTGCATGCCTTCGGGGTGAAGAGCTGGAGCCGCTTCTTCTATTGGCTGCTCAGCGGCCTGCTCTATGCGGTTGCCGGCTTTTTTGCCTTCGACAATCCGCTGCTGGCATCGACGGTGTTGACCTTGTTGCTTGCGGTGGCGCTGGTCGCCTCAGGCGCGCTCAGGGCCTGGGTCGGCTACAGCCACCGGCCCGAAAATGGCTGGGGCTGGGTCGTCGCGGCGGGCCTGATCAGCGTGCTGGCGGGCCTGACCATCGCCATGGGCTGGCCAGTCAACAGCCTGTGGGTGCTCGGCCTGTTCCTGGCCATCGACCTGATCTTCCAGGGCTGGAGCTTCATCGCCCTCGGACTTGCCTTGAAGAGGTAAGCGGCCGGAAGCTCAAAAAGCGATCGCGCTGTCCAGTTGCGACAGCGGCCTGACGTCGGCTAGCAGCGCGCGCGCCTCCGCCTCGTCACGCTTGATTTGCGCTACAAGCGCATCGAGCCCGTCGAACTTCACCTCGGGGCGCAGGAAGCCGAAGAACGAGACTTCGCAGATCTCGCCATAGAGATCGCCGGAAAAGTCGAAGACGAAGGTTTCGAGCAGCGGCGCGCCATTGTCGTCGACGGTCGGGCGGCGGCCGAAGCTGGCCACACCGTTGTAAAGCGTGCCGTCGGCGCGGCGGAAGCGGACGGCATAAATCCCTTCCTTCAGTTCAGCTTCCGAAGAAAGCCTCATGTTGGCTGTCGGGAAGCCTAGCGTGCGGCCGAGCCGCTGGCCGCCGATGACTTCGCTTTCGACGGTGAAGCGGTAGCCGAGCAGGCCGGCGGCCTCGGCGACTTCGCCCTCGCACAACAATGCGCGGATGCGGCTCGACGACACCACCTCGGCTCCTTCGTCGCGAAAAGCGTCGACCAAAGTGACGCCGAAACCGTGGCGCTTGCCTGCCGCCATCAGAAAGGCCGGGCCGCCTTGCCGGTCCTTGCCGAAATGGAAATCGAAGCCGGTGACGGCATGGGTGATGCCGAGGTTCCTTTCCAGCACATCGGTCACGAAAGCCTCGGCCGACAGGCCGGCAAAGGCGCGCGTGAATGGCTGTTCGACGAGTGCTGCAAAGCCCAGATGCGACAACAGCCGCGCCTTCATCGGCGGCGGCGTCAACACGAACAGCGGCATATCGGGTCTGAACACCTTGCGCGGATGCGGTTCGAAGGTCAGCACCAGCGCCGGCACGCCGCGCCGCCCGGCTTCGGCGAGCGCGCGTTCGAGCACGGCCTGGTGGCCGCGGTGAAGGCCGTCGAAATTGCCGATCGCCACCACCCCGCCACGCAAGTGCGCCGGCAGCGGCGCGGTCGCGGAAATATGGTCGAAGGCTGCGCTCATGGAAGCGACCCTACCGCAGTGTCGGAATGACGGCGACCGGCCGGTAGCCGTGCTTTTGCAGAAAGGCTGCAAGCCTGGCAGGGTCCGGCTGCATGGGATCGCCATAGTCGCGCGCGTGAATGCCGCCCGACACGTAAAGCACGTCGATCCCGTTGTCGGCGGCGCCCTTGACGTCGGTCAGCATGCCGTCGCCGATGGCCAGCACCTCCGAGCGCTCGACGTCACGGCCAAGAAGCAAGGCGAGCTCCCGCATTGCTGCGTCATAGACCGGCGCATAGGGTTTTCCGGCAATCAGCGTGCGGCCGCCGAGCTGGGCATAGTCGCGGGCCAATGCCCCGGCGCACCAGATCATGCGCTCGCCGCGCTCGACCACGATGTCGGGGTTGGCGCAGATGAAAGGCAGGTTCCTGGCGCGTAGCCGGCGCAGCAGCTCGGCATAATCCTCAGGTGTTTCCACCTCGTCGTCGAACAGGCCGGTGCAGACGACGCCGGAGGCCTCGAACTCCTCGACGAGATCGACGTCGAGACCGTCATAGAGGGTGAAGTCGCGGTCGGCGCCGATGTGGAAGATTTTTCGCGGGCCTTCGGCGATGAGGTCGCGGGTCACATCACCGGAGGTGACGACACGGTCGTAGGCAGCGGCGGGGACGCCGATCGCATTCATCTGCGCCACCACATCGGCATTGCGGCGTGGTGAATTGGTGATCAGGACAACCGGAACCTTCGCAGAACGCGCAGCGGCAAGCGCCTCGGCGGCCGCCGGGAAATGCCATTCGCCGTTGTGGATCACGCCCCAGACATCGCACAGGATGGCCGAGTAGGCTCCCGACAAATCCGCGAGCGAGCCGATGATGTCAGGCGAATCCGCCATGCCGTTTTCCTGATGTGACGATCGTTGCAAGAGCTGCAGCCGACGGTCCGCCGCAACCGGCCCCGCATTAACCGAAGCGTTTCATCCTGTCACCAGCTTTCGGCGTTTTCGACGCCATCGCGCCACGGCCTGATGGCGATTGCATCTCGATGCAAGCGCCCCTTCCCCGAGCTTCGGTCGATCGAAAAATGTCGCGTCTCCGATCACCAGGGCCGAGTGGTTAACGAGCCTTGAAAGGATGGGCCGATCTTGAACGCATTTCAGCAACCTGAAATTTAACGATTTGTGGGCATCTTCGCGCCGATATTCGATATTTGGATCCTGGCAGGGGTGCTGAAGGCATGATCCGCAGATTTCTACGCGACAGACGCGGCAACTATGCCTTGATTTCACTAATGGGCGGCGTGGCGTGCGTCGCCGCTGGCATAGCGACGACAAGGTTGCAGCGGTTTCGACCGCCTTCAATTGCGTTCATATCCACCAGAAGATTTCGCCAGGCCGGGATTGCCAGAACAACCGGACAATTCCTTCGCTCCAGCGACGGCTCACTGATGCCTTTGGTCGTGATAATGACCATCCCGCTGATCACCGTCATCGGCTTTTCGGTCGACTACACGTCGGCCGTCAACACCAGGGACGGCATGCGCAACGCGCTTGACGCGGGCATATTGACGATCACGACGATGCCGACCGACACATCGAAGGCCGACCGCCAGGTGTTGCTGCAGCAATCCTATACGGCCAATGGCGGCCTCGGCACCGCAACACTCAACACCGTGACGGTCGATGCCTTCGGCACCGCCAGCTTCACCGCATCGGCCAGCTATCCGATGCCGACCGATTTCATGTCGATCGCCGGGATCAAGACGGTGCAGGTCGGCGTGGTCTCGGCGGTGCGCAAGACGCCGGCGCTCGTGCAGACGACCTTCAAGGTGAGCAAGGTGTCGGGCTACTGGGGCAAGACGATGACGCTCTACGGCACCAAGTTCGGCGCCACGACCGCCAAGCCGCTGATGACGATCACCTATGCCTACAACAACTATGGCGACCCGAAAGGCTACGGCACGACCACCGTCAACACCATCACCAACAATGGTGGCGCCGACATATCCACCACGGTGCAGAAGCAGGTGTGCACGACTGCCACCGTGAACAACTTCAACAATCTGCCGACCGGGGCGATCACCCAGACCAGCGGCAGCAAGAAGTATGTGACGACCTGCGTTGACACCATGTTCCCCGCCAATGGCACGGGCGCGGTAATCGACGTCAGCCTGATGAGCTCGCTTTATCTGCAGATGGATGTCCCATCGGGCAAACCGAAGGTGCTGAAATCGAACGATCCGACGACGTCGAACCGGCTCTATGTCGGCCCGAGCACAACCAATATGCCAGAGGTGGCTACCGGAACGACCGTCGACATCTTCACCGCCGTGCCGTGCGGCCAGACGGGCTACCAGGCCTGGGAGGACGGCGGCAACACCGTGCCGGCGCCGGTCACCAACGCCGACTTCTTCTACACAGTGCAGGGCAAGTGCGACTACAACCAGCGGCCGTCTGACACAGTGCTGACGCAGTAGAGTGCTGCCGCACGCATCGCACTGACCTGTCCGCAAGTTCAGGCGGACGACGCGACCACGGGGCTACTCTACTGCCACGATTCTGACTGTGCGCAAACGTCTTCAGTTAGGCCATCAGAGTCAGTTGGCCAGCACATTTGGTTAGCGCTTGGTGAAGCGTTCGGCGCGCAATCGAGCGGTTTCCCAAACCCGTCCTTCAGCGTTTTATGAAAGTGTGGCGGCATTGAAGAATCCGCAGGCGGGGCCGCTTACATCACATGCGCAAATTCTGGCGTGACTTCTGGCGCGACCGGCGCGGCAATTATGCTCTCATGACCGTTCTGGCCATGGTGCCCCTAATGGGCGGCGTGGCGATGGCGGTCGACTTCAGCGGCATGGTCAGCGAGAAGCAGAGAGTGGTCAACGCGCTCGATGCCGCCAACTTCGCCACAGCGCGCCGGCTGGTGGAAGGCGCCACCGACGACCAGTTGCGCGCCTATGCGCTCGACTTCTTCAAGGCAAATCTCAACAACGTCGACCCCGCCAACACGACGCTCGACGTCACGCTGCCCAGCAGCACGACCGGCGGCGGCATCGTCAAGCTTTGTGCAACCCTGGTCTACAAGCCCTATTTCCTGCCGGCAGCTTCGATGTTGATCGGCAGGACGTCAGGCGACATCGACTACTCCGTGTGCTCGCAGGTGCGGTTGAAGAACACGCTGGAAGTGGCCATGGTGCTCGACAATTCGGGCTCGATGTCGACACCCGGCACCGGCTCCGGACAAAAGCGCATCGACCTGCTCAAGCAGGCCGCAAAGCAACTGGTCGACACGCTTGCCTCGCAGGCGGCGATGATCAAGCAGATCGACAAGCCTGTCCAGTTCAGCCTGGTGCCGTTCGCCGCATCGGTCAATGTCGGCGCCAGCAACGACAATGCGTCATGGATCGACGCCTATGGGCTGTCGCCCATCCACAATGAGAACTTCGACTGGTCGACGCTGAATGCCGCCGAAAAATATGCCCAGAAGATCGGTGGCATCTGGTACAAGAAAGGCACCGGCTGGGGCGAGCAGGAAGGCCAGATGCTGACCCGCTTCTCGCTCTACCGTGACATGAAGGTGGTCACCAGCCACGAGCGCATCGTCGGCAGCAAACGCGTGGTCTGCGACAAATACCGTGCCAATCATACATGCTCGGACAGCCACGACGAATACGACTACACCGACACATACGGACCGTTCGCCAGTTGGCAGGGCTGCGTCGAAGTCCGTCCCTATCCCTATAATGTCAACGACGCGCCGGCCTCCGGCGGGCCGAACAACACCGGCACCGGCGTCGGCGACCCCGCGACCATGTTCGTGCCGATGTTTGCGCCCGACGAGCCGGGCAACCACTGGTATATCACGCAGGATCCGGATGAGCCGAAGCCGGTGACCTATGGCGCGGTCAACAGCTGGTGGAACGACGATCCGTCGAGCACCACCGGCAAGACCAGACAGTCCAACATGGCCAAGTATTTCCAGCCGCGGCCGATCAATGCGCCGGTGCTGTCGAAAGGCGCCGGGCCTAATTACAGCTGCACCACGACGCCCATCACCCCGCTGACCGATGTCACCAACGCCGACGGGCTGGCCAAGATCAAGGCTGCGATCGACCTGATGGCACCCAACGGCAACACCAATGTGCCGGAAGGCATGGCGTGGGGCTGGCGCACCGTCTCCAGCACCGAGCCCTTCACCGAAGGACGGCCGGAGACCGAGCGCGGCAACGACAAGGTGGTCATCGTGCTTACCGACGGCGAGAACACCTATTCGACGGTGAGCTCCGACCCGGCCGGCAACAAGTCGACCTATGCCGGCTATGGCTATACCGGCGTCGGCTACAACGGCACCTCGGTCACCCGCCTGTTCGGCGGCACGTCGAGCGCCATCGGCCAGCTCAACTATTCGTCGAGCAACTACACCGCCGCGCTCAACGAGCAGATGGCGACGTTGTGCAACAACGCCAAGGCGGCCAACATCATGGTGATGACGGTGGCGCTCGACATGTCGACGACCGACGCCGGCGACAAGAGCGCGATGGACGCGCTGAAGACGTGTTCGTCCGACTCACGCTTCCGCAAGGATCCGACCGACCCGAGCAAGCCTGCGAAACTGTTCTGGAATGCGACGGGCGCTACGCTGTCGGACAATTTCAAGGAAATCGCCAACGAACTGTCGAACCTGCGCGTGGTGAGCTGAGGCAGAAGCTGCTCATCTCCCCCTCAAGGAGGGAGATCAACAGCGTCGCCGCCCTCTGCAATTTTCAACGCTGGCGCAAAGGCTACCACCATCATGCCCTTGCGGTGAGTGAAGGCGCATGATGAGTATCGTCACCGCTTCCCGGAGACACACATGCCCGAAACCGCCAACCATCTCGCCTTCGCGCTGGTCTGCCTTGGCATGGTGCTGACGCCCGGGCCGAACATGATCTACCTGATCTCGCGCTCACTGTCGCAGGGCCCGAAGGCCGGGCTGATCTCGCTCGGCGGCGTGGCGGTCGGCTTTTTGTTCTATGTCGTATCGGCTGCGCTGGGCATCACCGCACTGCTGCTTGCCGTGCCGTTCGCCTATGACGCGCTGCGTATTGCCGGCGCGCTCTATCTGTTGTGGCTCGCCTGGCAAGCGGTGCGGCCCGGCGGGCGCTCGCCGTTCCAGGTGCGCGAACTGCCGAAGGACAGGCCGCGCAAGCTGTTCGCTATGGGCCTGATGACCAATCTCCTCAACCCCAAGGTGGCGGTGCTCTATCTGTCGCTGCTGCCGCAGTTCATCTCGCTGGGCAAGGGCCATGTGCTGTCGCAGCTTCTGGTGCTCGGCGCCACGCAGATTTCAATCAGCCTGACCGTCAATGCGATCATCGCGGTGACGGCCGGTTCAATCGCCACCTTCCTCGCCGGACGGCCGCTATGGATGGTCATCCAGCGTTGGATGATGGGCACGGTGCTGACGGCGCTCGCCCTGAAGATGGCCACGGAAGCGCAGCGCTGAGGTCGGAGACCCCCCGCTCAAAAGTGAACAGTGAGCTCCTATCCGCTGAAGGCTTGCTTCAGAAACGCGCGGACATCCTTCTCGGATTGCTCGGTCGCAGCCGCATTGTACTCTATCCGGTGACCATACTCCTCAGTGCCGGCCTTCAATCCTCGGGATGTGAATGCGTGCCGAGCGCCCTTGAAGACCTCAAGCTGAACAGCACTTCCCTTGCCACTGCGCTGCGCCATCATCTCCTGGCATTTTTTGGCAGGGGTCCAATCGTCAAGGTCGCCGATCAGGATCAAGGTTGGGACCGTCACGTCGCCATTTGTCGCCGAACAATCCGGATAGTAGGCGATCGCTGCCTTGAACTTGCCCTCGACCAGCCGCTCGGCGCCACCCAATTGCACGGCGTCGAGTGTTGCGATCCCACCAGCGGAGAACCCCATCAACGCAATGCGCTGCCGGTCGACAAAACTGTATTTCGACAGGAACTCCAAGGCACCGTAGGCGTCATAGACGCGATCAACAGAGTGGAGGCCATCACAGGTCTCCTTTATGCCGCGCGTGGTGAAGCTGTCGACAACGAGGACGACGTACCCCCAGGAAGACAGCAGCTCGGACCCGGATTTCCTCAAACTTGGGAATAGACCTGAACATCCGTGGAGAACCACGACAGCCGGGAACGGCCCGTCGCCCGGCGGTCGCGTCAGATAGCCGTTTAATGGCGTGCCGGGAGCTGTCTTTAGTACCTGTCCGTTCTGTTGCGCAATGCGCTGCTGAAACGGCGTCGGCTTCATGGCGGCGCTTTCGAATTGCACCGGCTGGTCGGCGCTTGCAGACGCGGCGTGAACATGGCTGGTTAGGCAGAAGCAAGCGGCAAAGCCGATACCTCTGAGCAATTCCAGGAATCTGCTCATCATGGGTCTCTCTCTTGACTTCTTTGGCCGGCTGCACCGGCCGAGGTTGACGCTCCTACATCGGCCGCCGTGTCTGCTGCGCGCGCTCCGGCTCCACCACCTTGCGATAGAGGTGCCAGGTGGCATGGCCAAGCACCGGCATGACCACGGCGAGCCCGGCAAACAGCGGGATCGAGCCGATCACCAGCAACACTGCGACGAGCAGCCCCCACAGCAGCATCTGCAGCGGATTTGCCATCACCGCGCGCGCCGAGGTCTCGATCGCCGCTACCGCGCCGACGTCGCGGTCGAGCAGCAACGGAAAGGCAACCACCGTCGTCGCCAGCACGATCACCGCAAAGATGAAACCGGCGGCATTGCCGAACACGATCAGCGTCCAGCCTTTGCTGGTCGTCAGCACCTCGCTCAGAAATCCAGCGATCGAAGCCGGCGGCTGATCGCCGAACAGGCTGGTGTAGATCGACTGTGCGGTGAACATCCACAACAGGAACAGCACCAGCAGCATGAAGCCGATGACCGCGATCGACGGCAGCGCCGGCGAGCGGCGCACGTCAAGCGCATGCCGCCAAGAGGTGTTCATGCCGAGTTCGCGCCGGCGGCTGATTTCGTAGAGGCCGATCGCCGCGAACGGGCCGACCAAGGCGAAGCCCGACATCAGCGGATAGATGAGCTGGATGGCGTTGGAGCCGGAGGTCCACCGTGTCAGGATCAGGCCGACGACGGGATAGATCACGCAGAGGAACACGTAGTGCGACGGCTTGGCCCAGAAGTCGTCGAGACCGAGCTTGAACGCATCCCAGAGGTCTGCGGTGGTGATACGGCGCACCGTTGGCTGCACGTGCAGTCCTTGCGCGCCCGCCATGACATGAAAGCCGGCCATACCTTCCTCCCGTGTGTCGGGGGCGGTCATCGCCTGGATGGCCGCCCGCAGCTGCCACTTCAAGAACGCCCGCATCATAGCCGATATCTGGGGAAAAGTCGCCGTGCCGACGGCATTTCCTTCGTCTTCACGCGATTTTCATTGCTCGGCCGGCAGACGCGAATTTTCGCGGGGCCGATCGTCGGCCAGCCGGCCAAACATGCGGAAATCGTGGTAACTGCCCTTGAACCAGCCCTTCTGGCGCAGCGTCCCCTCATAGCGGAAGCCCGCTTTTTCCAGAACCCGGTCCGATCCGCTGTTGCCAGGAAGGGTCCAGGCCTCAATGCGATTGAGGCCGAAAAGCTGGTAACCGCATGTCGCGACGGCAATAACTGCCTCGGTCATCAGGCCTTTCCCCCAGAAATCCGGATGCAGCTCATAGCCAATCTCGCCACATTTGGATTTCCTGGCGAACCAATTGTAGCGGATTGCGCCGACCACCCGCTTCGAAGCGATATCCTCCATGATCCAGCCGCACCCCTTGCCGGTGGGATGCGCCTTGGTCATCCAGTTCATAACCGTTTCAATTGCGCCTTGGTCGGCGCATCCGGCCAATTCGAATAGCGGGAGACATCCGGGATCGACAGGATGTCTCCGAAGGCCTCGGCGTCCTTGGCGGAGGCCGCGCGCAACAGCAGGCGGCTGGTGGATAAAACCGGAAAGACACGGGCAGATGCTGGCATCGGGTTCCTCGGCTCACGCGGCCTTTTAGCGGTCCGGACGATCCGGGACATGCTTTCACTCAACCTGGCGCAACCGGCGGATTCGCCAAGCACCCAGGTTTTTGCTCGCCCTGCCCGGCAAAAGCCATGATCGCCGCTAAGTCAGGCAGGCATGACATCAATCGACACCGCCAATCATGCGCTCTCGCAATCCCGTTCCTGCGAGATCAGGCAAAAACCAAACCGGCGCATGCTGCTGATCGGCCTCGCGGCTATGGCCGCGCTCGCCGCTTGCAGCACCGTTTCGGTGCCGACCGGTGAAGGCGCCGGTGTCTCGTCCTCCGCCACCACGACGCTGGCCGGCATCCGCGCCTCGGCCGGGCTGCCGGCGCTGGTGCCGGACGCACAACTCGAGCAGGCCGCACTCCAGCAGGCCGGCTATATGGCCACCCGCGAACGCATGAGCCACACGACAGGCTGGGGCAAGGATTTCGCGTCGCGGATGAAGGGCAATGGCGTGCGGGGCGCCGCTGCCGAGAACATCGCGGAGGGCCGGTTCGACCAGCAGAAACTGTTCGACATCTGGATGCATTCGGCTGGCCACCGCCACAACATGCTTGATCCGGATTTCAGCCGCTTCGGCCTTGCCTATGTGCGCGACGGACGCGACGGCGCTGTCCGTTACTGGAGCCTGGTGCTGGGAAGGTAAGCGCCTGCGGTTAGCGACGCCAACCCATCGTCAGCCTTTCGCGATGAGCTTGCCGATATCCCCGGCCGACAGCGGTTTGCTGAAATAATTGCCCTGCATTTCGTCGCAATTGTTCTTGCGCAGGAAGGCAACCTGGTCATCCGTCTCGACGCCTTCGGCAAGCACCCTCAGGTTCAGCTTTTGACCCAATGAGATGACGGCATTGGTAACCGCCTGATCGTTCTCGTCGGTCGCGAGGTCGTCGATAAAGGACTTGTCGATCTTCAGCCGCTGCACAGGAAAGGTCTTGAGCGCGCTGAGGCTGGAATAGCCGGTTCCGAAATCGTCGATCGATATCTGCACGCCGAGCCCTTGCAGCCCGTTCATCGTTGCGACCGCCAACTCGAAATCCTGCATGATCAGGCTTTCGGTCACCTCGAGCTCGAGATACCTGGCCTCCAGGCCACTTTCCTTCAATGCGTTGACGACGCGGTCGATCAGGTTCTTCTCCCTGAACTGCCGCGCCGACACGTTGACGCAGACGGTGACGGGCGGCAGACCGGCGCGCTGCCAGGCTTTGTTTTGCCGGCAGGCTTCATGCAGGATCCAGTCGCCGATCGGCACGATCAGCCCGGTCTCCTCGGCGGTCGGGATGAACATCATCGGCGACACCAGGCCTCGCGCCGGGTGGTTCCAGCGTACCAACGCTTCGACGGCCAGGATCTGACCCGACCGCAGATCGACCTGCGGCTGGTAGAGCAGCGCGAATTCCGAACGGGCGAGCGCGTTTCGCAATTCCCCCTGAAGCAGGAATTTTTCGTGTGCGCTTGAGTTGAACTCGGGAGCATAGAACTGGAAATTGTCGCGGCCGAATTCCTTGGCGCGAGACTTGGCGGCATCGGCATTGGCCAACAGCTTGTCCGGGCTCGTCCCATCCTTCGGGTAATTTGCGATACCGATGCTGGCCGTTAATCGCAGGCGGTGCTCGGCGACAAGAACCGGCTCGGCAATCGCATCCCTGATCGTCTGCAGGGTTTCCGAAATGACATCGACATTGGTGGGTTGATCGAACAGGACGATGACAAATTCGTCGCCGCCTACCCGCACGACGGTGTCGGTCGCCTTCACGCATCCAACCAAACGGCTCGCGACAGTCTTGAGCAGCTCGTCGCCGGCATTGTGGCCCAACGTATCGTTCACCAGTTTGAAATTGTCGAGATCGATGAACACCACCGCCACCCAGCGATTGTACCGCTGCGCGTACAGGACCGCCTGGGAAAGCCGATCCTCCAGCAAAGCGCGATTGGGCAGCCCGGTCAGCGCGTCATGGTTGGCCATGAAGTGAATCTGGTCTTCAGCCCGTTTGCGCTCGATCGCGATACCGGCAATGTGGGTGGTGAATTCGATCAGGCGAGTCTCGGCCTCGGTCGGCTCGCGCACACTCATCGAATACATGGCAAAGACGCCCAGCACGACGCCCTGATGCGACAGGATCGGGGTCGACCAGCACGAACGGTAGCCATAGGGCGCCGCGAGGTCGCGGTAATCCTCCCAGAGCGGATCCTGCAGGATGTCGGCGACGATGACCGGTTCGCGCCGGTAGGCGGCGGTTCCGCACGACCCTGTCTTGGGGCCGATGGCAGATCCATCGATGGCGCTCATATAGGCTTTGGCCAGGCTCGGCGCCGCACCGTGCCGCAAATGGATGCCATCCTTGTCGAGCAGCAGGACGGAACCGAAAATCCCCTTCAGTTGCGACTCGACCAGCCGCATGAGGCTGTCGAGCACGTTCTCGAGCGGAGCGCTCGTCGCAATCATCTCCAGGATGTTTGCCTGTCCGCTACGCAGGACATCGGCCTGCTTGCGGGCCGTAATGTCGCGGGCGATGCCGACCAGACCGAAAATTTCGTTTTGAGCATTGCGCAACGGCACCTTGGTCGACGAGAGCCATTTTACGGTGCCCGACGCGTTGACGACGAACTCTTCCGCGTCGATCAAGGGTTGTCCGCTTTCGAGCACCGATTGTTCGACTTGCCGAAACTTCCGCGCAACCTCCGGGGGATGGATATCGAAATCGGTCAAGCCGATCATGTCGGCGGTGTTGTCGCGGCCGCTGTCAGTCGCAAGTGCGCTGTTGACGACGATGAAGCGGCTTTGCGTATCCTTGACCCAGAGATAATTGGGCACCCAGTCGATCAGGGCCTGCAATGAGATGCGCTCGTCGACGATCTGTCGATTGGCGGTGAGATCGGTAATGTCCTCATGCGTGGCTAGCCAGCTGCCGTCGGGCATTGACTGGTTATAAATCTGGATGGTCCGGCCGTCGGGGAGTTTGGCGGTCCAGGTCCTTGGACTCTTGTCTGAATTGACCGATCTCGCCATCGCCAGATAGGCGTCGGTAGCCAGCGCCGCCGTACCGGCAGCGGCGCGGCGCTCGACGATCTCGCTCAGCGTCAGACCTGGCCGCAACTGCTCGGGTGCGAGCCGGTAGATTTCCGCATAACGGCGATTGCTCAGGATCAGCCGCTCATCGCGGTCGAAAAAGCAGATGCCTTGCGAAACGTTTTCGATCACCGTCTCGAAGCGCAGTGCCTGCCCTTCAAGTGCCGTGATCGTCGCCCGCAGCTCGTGCTCCAGCGACCCGTAGGAAACGTCGGCCAGTTTTGCCAACGCGGCCAAGCCGGCAGGCTCAGTCGTTTCGGCGGATTTCCTGGATGATTTCGTAACCAAACAGACCTTCTCCCAGCTGGGTCTGAAAGAACGCAAAAATCATTTATGTGCCATGCGACAGTCTGTTGATCGTGTTGGATATGTACTAGCAGCATATAAACCGAACCGAAATCAGACGCGAAGGTTTCTGGTTACCTGAAGCTTAAACGCCATTTTCAAATCGCCATCGGCGCTACAAAATCGACATTCTCCAATGCCTGGAGAGTTTTGCGATCATCTCGGCATTCGCCCGACCTTGCGTATTCGCGGGCGCGTCCGCGACAACGTCATCTGATATCGACAAATATCGACGCGCGCCTCAATCCATATGTGCTGCCGGCGCCGCGCCAGCAACCGGGGCCGTCTTCGGCTTGCGCAGCAGAAACACAAACGGGATGGCGATCAGCGTCATCATCATCAGTATTT
This sequence comes from Mesorhizobium sp. P171375, assembly GCF_057786075.1. Lineage (NCBI taxonomy): Bacteria > Pseudomonadati > Pseudomonadota > Alphaproteobacteria > Hyphomicrobiales > Phyllobacteriaceae > Mesorhizobium > Mesorhizobium sp. P171375. The sequence goes on along the minus strand of NZ_JBYNWF010000001.1, from coordinate 3,965,259 downwards.
TGAAGTCGTTGACGTAGGAGATCATCATCGACTGGATGTTGACCATGCGATCCATCTGCGAAAGCGCCATCGGGTCGCCACCAGCTGCCGCCGGCGAAAGCGCCCACAGATTGGGGTTGAACGGGTTGATGAAGGCCGACAGCTCGGTGTGATTGACCTGCGTGTTGCGCACCAGGAGAACCGTCACCGCTGACACGCCGATCGAGGAACCCAGATTGCGCACCAGGCTGAACAGCGCCGTGGCGTCGGTGCGGAAGCGCACGTCGAGCGTGGCGAAGGCCACCGTTGACAACGGCACGAACACCATGCCCATGCCCAGCCCCTGGATGACGCCGGAGCTGAGGATCAGCCAATTGTCCATCTGCGGTGTAAAGCCGGCCATGGTGTAGAGCGACTGGGCCGTGAGCAGAAAGCCGATGACGACGAGAATCCTGGCGTCGATCTTGCTCATGAGCCGCCCGACGACAAGCATCGAAATCATCGTGCCGACACCGCGCGGGCCCAAGACGATACCGATGGTGATGGTCGGGTAGCCGAAGATGGTCGACAGCATCGGCGGCAACAGCGACATCGAAGCCAGGATCAGAACGCCCATGACGAAGATGAACGCCAACCCGGTGACGAAATTTTGGTCGAGGAAAATCTTGGGGTCGATGAAAGGACGTTCCGCCGTCACCGTGTGAATGATGAACACCCAGAATCCGGTGATCGAAAGAGCAAGCTCGATCCAGATTTCGACCGAGGAAAACCAGTCGACCTCGCCGCCGCGGTCGAGCAGCAGTTGCAGCGCGCCGACGCCGAGCGAGATCATGGCGAAACCGAAGAAATCGAAGCTGCGCACCCGCTGGGCAACGACCGGCAGATAGGCGGCCATGCCGAGAAAGGCGATGATGCCGACCGGCAAGTTAATGAAGAACACCCAGCGCCAGTTGAAATTCTCGGTCAGCCAGCCGCCCAGCGTCGGGCCGAGGATCGGCCCCAGCATGATGCCGGCGCCCCAGATGGCCATTGCCTGGCCGTGGCGTTCCCTGGGATTGATATCGAGCAGGAAGGTCTGCGATAGCGGCACGATGGCAGCGCCGAACACGCCCTGCATCAGCCGGAAGAACACTATGCTCTCCAGGCTCCAGGCGATGCCGCACAGCATCGAGAACACGGTGAAGCCGACCACCGCCGCCAGGAACAGTTCCTTGCGGCCGAAGCGGTCGGCCAGCCAGCCGGTGACCGGCGTCATGATGGCGGCGGCAACGATGTAGGAGGTCAGCACCCAGTTGATGTTGTCGGGCGAGGCGCCGAGATCACCGGTCATGGTCGGCAGCGCGACATTGGCGATAGTCGTGTCGAGCGCCTGCATAATCGTGGCCAGCATCAACGCCACGGTGATCAGGCCGCGATGCGGCACTTCCTTGAACGGCTCTGGCGTGCTCATGATACGGAACTTCCGACAGGTAACAAAAACGTGTACACTAGGCTTCCGGGCGGCGAGGCCTTCTCTGGTGAAGAGACCCTCATCGCGGTGGGACGCGATCTATCGATGTGGGGGTACATCGACCGAAGGTCTCAACACATCAGGCGCTTGCCGCCCGGAAATCCAAGGACCGAAGGATCGGCGTCGAGATGGCCAGGCGTTGGTCAGGCCGCGATGCGGCCCGGTCCAACCCCACCCGTCGCGCAACCTGCCATCGGACCAATCCTGTCACCTCAACTCGCCTGAGCGAGCATTCTGCCCGGCCGTGATCCTGCTTTTCAGGATCACGGTCCATTCACAGTCTATTGTGCCTCGCCCGCCTTGGCGTGGCCGAAGATGGCCGGCAACCCGCGGGCAACGCCGGTGTCTACCGTAACCGAGGCGCTCATGCCGGTGCGCAACGCCATCTTGGCATCGGCATCGGTGAGTTCCAGGCGCACGGGAATGCGCTGGGTGACCTTGACCCAGTTGCCGGTGGCATTCTGGGCCGGCAACAGCGAAAACTCCGCGCCAGTGCCGGCGCCGATTGCCTTGACGGTGGCTTCGAACGTGCGGCCCGGATAGGTGTCGACCACGATCTCGGCCTTCTGGCCGGTTTTCATGTGGGTAAGCTGGGTTTCCTTGAAATTGGCATCGATCCAGGTGTCGCCGGTCTCGACCAGCGCAAACAATGGCGTGCCGGAACCGACATACTGACCGACCTTGAAAGACGAGGCCTGGCTGATGACACCATCAGCCGGCGCCTTGACCGTGGTCTGCGCCAGATCGTAGGCGGCCTTGTCGCGCGCGGCGAGTGCGGCCATCACCGTCGGATGCTTGTCGGTCTCGATATCGGGATTGCCGGCGAGAGCGGCCTTGGCGCTGATGATGCCCTGCTCAGCCACCGCCAGCTGCTGCCTGGCCTTGTCGAGATCGTTCTTGGCCTGATCCAGCGAGGATTTGGCGTTGATGCCCTTCTGGGCCAGGTCTGCCGCGCGGTCATACTGCGACTGCGCGTAGTCGACTTCGCTGGCGTCGGACTTCTCCTGCGCCATCGCCTGGCTGTAGGCAGCGCGCAACTGTTCGATGCCCACGCGTGCGACCGCAACCGCCGCATCGGCCTGGGCCAACGCGATCCGGTAGGGCTCGGGATCGATGGCAAACAGCACATCACCCTGCTTGACCAGCTGGTTGTCTGAAATGTCGACCTGAACGATGCGCCCGGCCGTATCCGAGGCGATCGACACCTTGGCCTGCTGTAAATTGGCGTTCTCAGTCTCCTGATAGCGGCCGCCGGTCACCCAGACATAGCCGCCGCCAATGGCCAGTGCCGCCGGCAGGACGACCATTAGAAGCAAGCGGCCGAGGCGGCGCGGCTTTTTCGGGGCCGGCGCGGGCTGCACCGGCGAGGCCACCGCGACAGGAGCGGCGGCCGGCTGTGCCGGCGCTTCAACATCGAGCTTGGTGACATTGTCGTCTATCTTGGCTGCCGCGTTCATGCCGCTGCCCCTTCCGTACTCTTCAGAGACGACGTCTCGCCGTCCGCAAGGTTCTGCACGATGGCGTCCAGCGCCCGGATCAGGACGCGGCGATCTTCCGGCGAAACGCCGACCAGCGATTCCTCATAGACCTCGCCAGCCAGGCTCTTGACCTCGGCATAGGCGGCGCTCGCCTTGGCGGTCGGGAAGATCATGCGCACGCGGCGATCGGTGGCATCGGAGCGGCGTTCGATCCAGCCGCCCTCTTCCATACGATCGACCAGACGCGAAACGCTGATCGGCTCGATTTCGAGCAGTTCGGCAAGGCGCGCCTGACTGATGCCCTCTTCCTTGGCGACGCGGACCATCAGCCGCCATTGCGCCGAGGACAGGCCAAGCCCGCTGGCGCGCGTCTCGAAGCGCTTGCGCAGCAGGCGCTGTACGTCGTGGATCAAAAAGCCCAGTCTATCTATGCCGTCGGAAACCATGAGCGGTATATATAATAAGCGTGCTTACTATTCAAGTCGCTGCATTGCGCCAGAGCTGCCAAACAGGGATGGCAGCCACGCCGCTCGTCAGGCGGCAAAGGTGCCTATTTCCCCAAAACCGTGTTCCGCTCTTCCCAAGAACGGGTCCATGCGAGTCTGCAAGGCAGACGTTTCGGCAGCGGCCTGCTGAGCAGCGGCTTTCCACAGCGGGCCTGAAGCCACGGGGGAACCGAACCGTTCGATTTTACGACAGACGCAATTTCGATCAAACTGGTCCGGCAAAAAACGGCAACATAGTGCCGCCGATGCGAGGAGCCATGAACCCGACCGAGAAAGCGCTGTGGTTCGTCGAAAGCCATCTGCCGGAAGCGATCTCGCTCGACGATGTCGCGCACAGCAGCGGCGTGTCGCGCTTTCATGTGACGCGGGCGTTTGGCGCCGCCACCGGCCGTTCGGTGATGGGCTATATGCGCGCGCGCCGGCTGACCGAAGCGGCGCGCAAGCTGGCCGCCGGCGCGCCCGACATTCTCGCGGTCGCGCTCGATGCCGGCTACGCCTCGCATGAGGCCTTCACCCGTGCCTTCCGCGACCAGTTCGGCACGACGCCAGAACTGGTGCGCGCGCAGGGGAGCCTCAAAAATCTCGAACTCGTGGAGCCGATCCTGATGGACCAATCCTTCCTCGCCACGCTGAAGCCGCCGCGCTTCGAGACCGGTCGGCCCTTCCTCATCGCCGGCCTCGGCGAGCGCTACAGCTGCGAATCCAGCGCCGCCATTCCAATGCAGTGGCAGCGCTTCGGTCCCTATATCGGCAACATTCCGGGCGAGACCGGCGATGTCGCCTATGGCGTCTGCGTCAACGGCGACGACGCCGGCAATTTCGACTACATCGCCGGCGTCGAAGTCCTGGATTTCTCCGACCTGCCGAAAGAGCTTTCCCGGGTGCGGGTGCCGGCACAGAAATACGCCGTCTTCACCCATGCCGAGCACATCTCGACCATCCGCCGCACCGTCAACACGATCTGGAACAAATGGCTGCCGGCCTCCGGGCACGAGATAGCCGACGGCCCCGAATTCGAACGCTACGGGCCGGAGTTCGATCCACGCAGCGGCAATGGCGGGCTGGAGATCTGGATCCCGGTTCGCGCGTGAGGCGCTAAAGCTCCAGATTCCAGTTCTGGCCGACCAGATCCTTGCCGAAGGCGTGGTGGCGCTCTTCGTCGACCAGCTTGAAGCCGGCACTCTTATAGATGTGGCGGGCGGCGATGAGAATGTCGTTGGTCCACAGAGTGAGCGTCTTGTACCCCTTGGCGCGGGCAAAGCCGATGCACTCCTCGACCAGCCGTTTGCCGGTGCCGAGGCCACGCGCCGAAGGCTCGACATAGAGCAGGCGCAGCTTTGCCACTTCGTCCGACTTGCGCACGACGAAGACCGAGCCGACCACCTCGCCTTGCCGCTCGGCGATCCAGCTGCGCTCCCATTTTGCATCGAAGGATTTGACGAACGCGCCGAGGATTTCGGCGACCAGCGCCTCATAGGTTTCGTCCCAGCCATAGTCCTGCGCGTAGATCTGGCCCTGACGGCGGACAATCCAGCCTATGTCGCCGACCTGCAAGGGTCGCAGCATATAGGGGACTTTGGGCTCCGGGCTCTCGCCCAAGAGCTGCTGCACCGTCTGCATGGCCTTGACCAGCCGGTCCTGTTCGGCAGCCGGGAGCCGCCCCAGCAAGGCCGCGACCTGGTCGTGCGAACCCCGGTTCAGCGGTGCGAAAGCCTGCCGCCCCGCCGGCGTCAGCGTGATCGACGATTGCCGCGCATCCGACGCCAGCGCCGTGCGCGAAATCAGCTGCAAGCGCTCGAACTTCTTCAGGAGCCGGCTGACATAGCCGGCGTCGAGGCCGAGATCGCGAATGAGATCAGTGGCCGTCAGGCCGTCGCGATGCGCCAGTTCGTAAAGCACCCGCGCTTCGGTCAACGAGAAGGCACTTTTCAGCAGGCCTTCGTCGAGCAGACCAATCTGGCGGGTGTAGAAGCGGTTGAAAGCCCGCACCGCGTCGATGCGTTCCTTGCCGGGTTGATGATGGATCGTCATGGGCCAGCCTCCTGCCCCAGAACGATCGATCATTTATTTGACTTAGTCAAGTATCGTGACTGAACGCTCACGCCATCGTGTCTTCGGGAACGAATGGTTTCGGTCAGGCGATGGCGCGGCGGCGGCGCGCGACCAGTATGAACAGACTAAGCATTACGACGCTGGCCGCGGCACTCGCGGCGGCGAATTCCGGCACCGGCCGAAAATCCTTGCCGTCGATCAGCAGCGATGCCGCGATCGGCCCGATGGCCAGACCGAAAAGTTGGGCAGCCGGCACCAGGAGCACGGCCGTGCGCGTCTCGTCGGCGGTGATCGCCAGCCGGATCTGATAAGGCACGATGAACAGAAGAATGAAGCCCATGACCAGCGCGGCGGCCCAGAATATCGTCAGGCTTGGACTACTGGCCAGCACCGCGGAACAGGCGACAGCGACCACGCCGATCGCCACTATGGCGAAGCGGTAGTCGATGCGCGCTTCGAAGACGGTCGCCGTCATCGCGCCCAGCACCTGGATCGCAAGGCTGGCGGAGACGATCAGGCCGACGGTGCGCCCGTCAATGCCGTATTGCGCGCCGAGCGGCTCGAGAAAGGCCCAGACCGAGCCGAAGAACATGAAGTAGCAGAAGACGCACAGCAGAGCGGTGATCGAAGGCACGGTCAGCACATTGCCGAAATTCTCCTCCTTCGGCAGGTCGGCATAGTTGTCCGGGACGATGAAGGCGACCGCCAGCGAGGCGATGCAGACGACGGCAAGAACGATGAAGCCGCCCGCCGATCCGGCAGCCGGGATGACGTAAAGCGCCAGCAAGAGCGCCAGCGCGCATTGCGCCAGGGTCTGGATGGTGACGAAATAGCCGCCGATGCGCTCGGCCCGGCGCGATCGGGCGATCAGTTCGGTGGCGACCGCCACCAGGCCACCTTCGGCGAGACCGGCGACAGTGCGGGCGCCAATCAGCGAATTCGGGTTGACCGCATAGGCGGTTGCCCAGTTCGCCAGCGCCAGCAGGACCAGCAGGATCGCACTCTTCCAACGCATGTTGCGGGCGGGCAGCAGCATCGCGACAACGGCTGACCCAATGCCGATGGCGATCATCTCCGCCGTGGCGACCAGAGCGAGTTCGTCGCCGCTGACATGGCCCTCGGTGTAGAGCGCGCCGAGCAACACCGGCTGCAGGCCGAGGATGAGCAGGCCGACCGAACCGATCCACAGCGCCGAGGCCAGCTGCGCGGCGGTCGGATTGCCGACCAGCCAGTCTCCGTTTCCGGCATCGGCGTTACGAACAGAAGTCACGGGCGTCTCCCAAACGTCCTTGCCTGACGGCACAAAAACTGACAATCTGTCAGTATTTAGAAACTGATACTCGATCATATTCGTTTGTCAATCATTGGTGAGGCGCGGCATCAGCAAGGCTGGGGATCGAATGGACTTGGCGATCGAGAGGGTGGCGGCATGAACGAAGCAGTGAGAACGGCGACCGAACCGAGGCGCAGGCCCAAGCAGGAGCGCAGCCGCGAGCGCATCGACGCCATCCTGTCGACCACCATGCGGCTGATCGGCGAAAAGGGCATCGACGCCGTCACCATGAAGGAAGTCGGCGCGCTGGCCGGCGGGCCGATCGCCACCGTCTATCATTACTTCCCAAACAAGTCGGCGATCCTGGCGATGCTCTACGAGCGTTTCTCGGAAGTGAGCCGCGCCCGGCTTGCCGTGATCGTTGCCGACATTGGCGGACAGAGCGACGTCATCGCCGCCGCCGACCGACTGCTCGACGATTACTATGAACGTGTCGCCGGTGACCCGGCCATCCAGGACCTGCAGAACGCCATCCAGGCCGACAAGGCGCTGCAAAATCTAGATATCGCCGAAACCCGGCGCCAGGCGGCGATGTTCTGCGATCATGTCGGTCCGTTTCTCGCGGCCGAACGGCGCCAGGAGTTCGGGCGCATGGTCTTCCTGATCTTCCAGCTTGCCGGAGGCGTCGTGCGCATGGCGCTGACCCAGGACGAAACGGAAAGCCGCCATACCATCGAGGACTACCGGTCGATCATCCATACGCAGTTGCGCCAGTTTCTTTAGGCGAGAAGGCCTATCGCGCCCGGTGCATGAGGCCCTCGAAGCCGTCGGCCAGATGGGCGGCGCCGGCCGCAAACATGTTCACCAGGTTTTTGGGACGGCCCGGCGTCTTGTTGGCATCGAGCAAGATCGCCCTGCCCTCATGCATGACGAAATCGAATTTGCCGTAGTCGAAGCCGAGTTCTCGTCGCCGCTCGCGGATCTCGTCAGGAACAGGAACAGGCTCACGTCGGATCGTTTCAGATGCCTTGACGAGGCCGTTTGGTGACACGTAGCGGGTGCAACGCTCGCTCTCTCCGCAAAACACCCAGAACCGCATTGCGAAGCCATCGGGTTCCCGTTCGGCAATGAACTTTTCCACGACCAGATCGTCGTCGCCGAAGACGCCATCCGGGACGTCGCCAAGAGACTCGTAGATCTCGTAGGGCTGCTGCCCCTGCACATCGGGAAAAGGTGGCTGCTTGCCCGCGCGCCTGGATCGCCGGTTGAGGAACGTCTCCGGAATGCCCTGATTGTTGAGATTGGTTTTGACGATGACCGGGCCTTGCCAGGCGTCGTCGTGCTTTAGCAACGCGCCGCTGACCCGTCGCTTGGAGATGTCGGCCGTTGCGAGATTGAGGCAGAATGGAAAACCCCGCGCATAGTCGAGATAATCCGCCGGTGTGACGGTTGCATCGACATGTAGAATTGCGATGTCGGCACTGTGCGTCATGGCCGGGCCTTGCTGGATCCGGACCGAATGGCCGCGCCTTTTCAGTTCTTCGAGAACATCGAAAAGCATATAGGGGCTCGACCTGCGCAGTAAGAGGTTGCGGCCGCTCTGGAACCGATCGTGCTCATGCGTTACGACGACAATTCGTGCCACAGACAGCCTTTTGATTTCCTGCAATTTTCTAATAGGCGACTGTGAACACCAAAAGCCAGACGTCTCGGACTCTGCAAAGGCAGCATGACAAATCATTGGGACAATTATCACCGTCACTGGAGGCTGCTGGACGCGCCGCTTCGGCCGACGCCGGAAACCGTTGGTATATTCGAGCGTGAAGTCAGCCTGGCAAATGCCGATGTCCTGCTCCTGGGGGTGACGCCGGAACTTGCAGTGCTCGGCAGATCGATGCTGGCAATCGACCAATCGGCGGCCATGATCTCGGGTGTATGGGCAGGCGACAATGCCTCGCGCAGCGCGATGGCTGGAAACTGGCTGGATCTGCCGGTTGCCGGGGCCAGCACCGAGGCAGTCATTGGCGACGGATGCCTGTCCGCCGTCGCCTCGAAGGCGGCGCGCAATCGCCTGCACGGCGAAATCGCCAGGGTCCTGAGACCCGGCGGGCGTGCCGCGATCCGCGTTTTCGCCGCCCCGGAAACGACCGAGGATCTGGCCAGCATTGAAGCCCAGGTGCTGGCCGGCGCGATCGAGAATTTCCACGCGCTCAAATGGCGGATCGCGATGGCGTGCACCACGGGCAGTCAGGATTTCGCCATCAAGGTGCGGACAATCCGCGATACATTCGACGGCCTGTTCCCCGACCGCGAGGCCCTTGCCGCGCGGACGGGATGGAGCATCGCCTCGATCAACACGATCGACGTCTATGCCGGCTCCGACGTAAGCTACAGCTTCGCGACGCTGGCCGTGCTCGTCGATGAGGCGAGTGGGTGGTTTGGCGACGTGCGCGTCGAGTCGAGCGGTTCCTATCCGCTGGCGGAACGATGCCCTCTGCTGGTGCTTGGATCGCCGAGGCGTCGCTAGGCTTCCCGTCAGACCACGGCAGGGCTCAAACTAGAGCAAATTGAGCCCACCGTTCGCCTTGACTCTCGAAAGCCACTCGCCTATTTCAGCGCCACGTTAGCACTCTCCCTTGGTGAGTGCTAACGCATGTCCGGCATCGCCGGATGGAGGAACTGTTCTCACCGTTCTCATTCGAGGAAGAAAAAATGGCAAAGTCGAAGTTCCGCCCGCTTCATGACCGCGTGGTCGTTCGCCGGGTCGAATCCGAATCCAAGACCGCCGGCGGGATCATCATCCCGGATACGGCAAAGGAAAAGCCGCAGGAAGGCGAGATCATCGCCGTCGGCTCCGGCGCTCGTGACGAAGCTGGCAAGCTGGTTCCCCTGGACGTCAAGGCTGGCGACCGCATCCTGTTCGGCAAGTGGTCGGGCACCGAAGTCAAGCTCAATGGCGAAGACCTTCTGATCATGAAGGAATCCGACATTATGGGCATCATCGGCTGATTATCGGCCTCACCGTCAACTGAATTTCGGGCTTGATCGCAAGCCCCTGCCAGGAGCTAAAACATGGCTGCTAAAGACGTAAAATTCTCCCGCGATGCCCGTGAGCGCATGCTGCGCGGCGTCAACATCCTTGCCGACGCGGTGAAGGTCACGCTCGGCCCCAAGGGCCGCAACGTCGTCATCGACAAGTCGTTCGGCGCCCCGCGCATCACCAAGGACGGCGTCACCGTCGCCAAGGAAATCGAGCTTGAGGACAAGTTCGAAAACATGGGCGCACAGATGGTCCGCGAAGTTGCTTCGAAGACCAACGACATCGCCGGCGACGGCACCACGACCGCGACCGTTCTGGCGCAGTCGATCGTCCAGGAAGGCCACAAGGCGGTTGCCGCCGGCATGAACCCGATGGACCTGAAGCGCGGCATCGATCTGGCCGTGACCGAAGTCGTCGCGGCTCTCGGCAAGGCTGCCAAGAAGATCAAGACGTCCGAGGAAGTTGCCCAGGTCGGCACGATCTCGGCCAATGGCGACGAGTCGGTCGGCGCCATGATCGCCGAAGCGATGCAGAAGGTCGGCAACGAAGGCGTCATCACGGTTGAGGAAGCCAAGACCGCCGAGACCGAGCTGGAAGTCGTCGAAGGCATGCAGTTCGACCGCGGCTACCTCTCGCCCTACTTCGTCACCAACGCCGACAAGATGGTTGCCGAGCTCGAGGACGTCTACATCCTCCTGCACGAGAAGAAGCTCTCCAACCTCCAGGCCATGCTGCCGGTTCTCGAAGCCGTCGTGCAGACTTCCAAGCCGCTGCTCATCATCTCGGAAGACGTCGAAGGCGAGGCTCTGGCCACGCTGGTCGTCAACAAGCTGCGCGGTGGCCTGAAGATCGCCGCCGTCAAGGCGCCGGGCTTCGGTGATCGCCGCAAGGCCATGCTGGAAGACATCGCCATCCTCACCGGTGGCCAGGTCATCTCGGAAGACCTCGGCATCAAGCTCGAGAACGTCGGCCTCAACATGCTCGGCCGCGCCAAGAAGGTGTCGATCTCCAAGGAGAACACCACCATCGTCGACGGCGCCGGCAAGAAGGCCGAGATCCAGGGCCGCGTTGCCCAGATCAAGCAGCAGATCGAAGAGACCACGTCGGACTACGACAAGGAGAAGCTGCAGGAACGTCTCGCCAAGCTGGCGGGCGGCGTTGCGGTGATCCGCGTCGGCGGCGCGACGGAAGTCGAAGTCAAGGAAAAGAAGGACCGCGTCGATGACGCCCTCAACGCGACCCGCGCGGCCGTGGAAGAAGGCATCGTTGCTGGTGGTGGCGTCGCCCTGCTGCGCGCTTCGGCCAACATCAAGGCTGCCGGCGCCAATGCCGACCAGGCTGCCGGCATCAACATCGTTCGTCGTGCGCTGCAGGCTCCGGCCCGCCAGATCGCCTCGAACGCCGGTGCGGAAGCTTCGATCGTTGCCGGCAAGATCCTGGACAACAAGGGCGCGACCTACGGCTACAACGCCCAGACCGGCGAGTATGGCGACATGATCGCCATGGGCATCGTCGACCCGGTCAAGGTCGTTCGCACGGCTCTCCAGGACGCGGCCTCGGTCGCCGGCCTGCTCGTCACCACCGAAGCCATGATCGCGGAGGCTCCTAAGAAGGAGTCGGCTGGCGGCGGCATGCCCGGCGGCATGGGCGGCGGCGGCATGGGCGGCATGGGCGGCATGGATTTCTAATCCAAACCCTATCAGCCTTCAGATACGGAAAGGGCGCCGAAAGGCGCCCTTTTTCTTTCTGGTTGGCAGAGTGCCTCAGACGACCTCAGCGAGTTCGATCAGATTGCCGAAGGGGTCGGCGAAGAAGGCCAGCTTGCGGCTGATGTCGTCGAGCTTGAACGGCTCGGTGACGATGGCGACGCCGCGCTTGCGCAGTTCGGCCACGGTCGCTTCGATGTCGGCCACGCTGATGCAGAAATGGTGGTAGCCGGCATAGCGCAGGCTATCGCCAAGATCGGTGTAGGTCGGCGCATCGATCGGCAGCGGATCGCCGCCGCCCAGCAGTTCGATCATGAAATGGTCGTCATTGGCCGGCGCGAGATAGGCGAGTTGCTCGTCGGCGAACGGCCATTCGTGAACCACGCGGAAGTCGAGCTTGTCAACATACCAGCTCTTGGCAACCTCATAGTCGGCGACGCGCAGCGCCACGTGATGGCCGCGCATATTGGCGAAAGCCGACACTGTGTTTTTGGCGGGGATCGGGAAGTCAGCCATTTTATCTCTCCTTTGGACCGTGAGCCGCTCAATGGTTTCTTGCGGCGACGCGGAGAAGATGGCGCAAATCGATTAGCTCTATTAGAGTGGCAATTGTCTTGACACTCGTGAGCAAAAATCATCAATGCGCGCAACCGATCTCTCTGAACTTGCCGCCTTCGATGCGGTGGCGCGGCACAGCAGCTTTCGCCGCGCGGCAGAAGAGCGTGGCGTGACCGCGTCGGCGATCAGTCATGCCGTGAGCAATCTCGAGGAACGCGTTGGGCTGCGCCTGCTCAACCGCACGACGCGCAGCGTGTCGCTGACCGATGCGGGGGCAATGTTGCAGGCCCGGCTGGCGCCGGCCTTCGGCGACATTGGCGCGGCACTCGATGCTCTCAACCAGTTTCGCGACACGCCATTTGGCAAAGTGCGCATCAACGTCCCAAACTCGATCGCGCCTTTCGTGTTGGGGCACATTATCGGCCCGCTCATCACGAATAACCCCAACCTCGAAGTCGAAATCGTGGCGACCGACAGGCTGGTCGATATCGTCGAGGAAGGTTTTGACGCCGGCATCCGGCTTGGCGAAAGCCTAAGGGACGGTATGATCGCCGTGAATATCAAACCGCGTATGCGCTTTGCGGTCATCGGCTCGCCGGGCTATTTCCGCAACCACGAAATCCCAACGACGCCACGCGACCTCGGCGGCCATGTCTGTGTGCAGAACATGTATCCAAACGGCATGCGCTACCCCTGGGAATTCGAACTGGAGGGCGAGGCCATCGCCTTCCATCCGAGCGGCCCGATTGCGCTCGACGACCATGAGTTGATGGTGCACGCCGCACTATCGGGCGTCGCGCTGGCCTATGTCTGGGAGAACCGCGCCCAGCGCGACATTCTCGACGGCAGGCTGGTACGCTGCCTGGACGAATGGTGTCCTCCGGAGGATTGGTTTCATCTCTACTACCCCAGCCGGCGACACATGTCGGCGGGACTGCGTGCGGTTGTCGACGCGATGAAAGTATAGAGGCCAAGCCTTCGAAGCTGCTCAGACCAGAACCCGGAACCTCGCATCCGAGATTCCGGGCCAGTGCCGGTTAGTCTAATGCCCTGCCCTGTGCAGCTTCACCGTGGTCTTTGGGCTGTTCTGGATGGTCTGGAAGATCACGCAGTAGCGGTCGGTGAGTTCAAGCAGCTGGTCAAGCTGGTTCTGCGAAGCCTCGGTGTCGATATCGAACCGCAGGCGTATCTCCTTGAAGCCGACCGGCACGCCTTCGGTGACACCCAGCGTACCGCGAAGATCGACGTCGCCTTCCGCGGAGACCTCAGCCGACCTGATCGGAATGTCGAGCACGGCTGCGGCCGCCCGCATCGAGACGCCGGCGCAGGCGATCAGCGCCTCCAGCAGCATGTCGCCGGAGCAGAGTTCCTGGCCGCTGCCACCGGCCATCGGATGGATGCCGGCAAGTGCCAGCCCACGCCCGGTCTCGACCTTGCAAGTCACGGTGGATGCGTCGGCGACGCCCTTGGCCTTCAAGGTGAGAAACGCGGCCTGCGCATCCCTGTGGTAGAGATCCTTGATCGGCTCCTGCGTGGCGCGAAATGTTGCGATTTCCATGGATTATCTCCTGTCTTGAATAGTCGTTGTCAAAATGGCGAACCGCGGTGGCCTTACTCCGGCACGGCGATGCCGGAGCCGCCGAGGTCCGCCGGAAAATCTCGCAGCTTGGGCAAACCGTCCTTCATCGGCAGCACGGTCTCGGCATAGTTGACGTGAAGCCCAGGCGTGAATTTCACGCCGGGAATGGTCGCCGCATAGACGTCGACGAGGCCGAGCGGCGGATGGGCGGTCATCAGGTGGCCTCCGCATTTCGTGCAGAACTGGCGATCGCTCATTTCGGTTTTCTCGAAGCCGGACAGGAACTCCGCGCCCTTGGTGACCTTGACGTTCCCCGGCTTCCACAGCGTGAAGGCATTCACCGGAGATGCCGACCAGGATCGGCAGGAACTGCAGTGGCAATAGCCCATTGCCTCGGCGGTTCCGTGCACTTCGATCTCCACGGCGCCGCAAAAACACCCGCCTCTATGTACCGTCATGACTTTTGTCCTTGGTTGGTTTCGACAGCGCTCAGCGCCTGCTTTCGGCAGCGCTTGAGCACCGGCGGAGGTTTAGGAGTTTCGCCTGTGAACTGAATGATGCGGCGTCCGCCTTGCTTGACAGCGCGTCCGGAACTGGAAAGGGATGTCCGGCCGGCTTGCCGGATGGGTGCGGGACGAAACGGAATGGCCGGGGATGCTCTGTCTGACCTGTTGAGGACGGTACGTCTTACCGGCGCGACCTTTTTCGACATTGAAGGCCACGAGCCGTGGGCCGTCTGCTCGCCGGCGCCATCATCGATCTTGCCGAAGATTCTGCCCGGCGCGGACCATCTGATCTCCTACCATGTGGTGACCGCCGGCCGCTGCTTCGCCCGCATCGTCGGCCAGGAAGCGATCGCGCTGGAGGCCGGCGAGGTCGTGGTCTTCACCCGGAGCGACCCGCACATCATGTCGAGCAATCCGGCGCTGCGTGCCGATCCGCCGACGGCCGACGTGCTCGACATCGCGACCGCCGGCCGGATGCCGTTTTACATCAATTGCGCCGGGGACGGCGCGATGTCGGCCAGGCTGGTCTGCGGCTACCTCGCCTGCGACGCGCAGCCGTTCAATCCCCTGCTCGAGGTATTGCCGCCGGTGATCAAGGCCGGAGACGCGAAAGGCGATGGCGGCTGGCTCGGCCAGTTCATCAAGCTAGCTGTCACGGAAGTGGCGGAAAAGCGCGCCGGCAGTGAAACGATGCTGACCAAGCTCAGCGAACTGATGTTCGTCGACGTGCTGCGCCGTTATGTGGAATCGCTGCCGCCGCAGCACACAGGCTGGCTGGCGGGCCTGCGCGATCCGCATCTGGCGAAGGCGCTGGCGCTGATCCACGACCGGCCGGCGCACAACTGGACGGTGGAGGCGCTGGCGAAGGACTGCGCGCTGTCGCGCACGGTTCTCGCCGAACGCTTCACCAGGCTGGTCGGCATGCCGCCGATGCACTATCTCGCCAAATGGCGCATGCAGATCGCCTCTGAACTGCTCAGCGCCGGCAACAGCAACATGGCCAGCATAGCGGCCGAAATCGGCTACGAATCCGAGGCGGCGTTCAGCCGCGCCTTCAAGAAGATGATCGGTGTTCCACCCTCGGCCTGGCGCCTCGGCATCCGGACCCGGTCCGAAAGCGACGAGGTGCTTTAGGCCGAGGGGCTGGCAGTTCCAGCTCTACCGGTCGGCCAGCGCCAGCTTGGCGCCGAGCATGACGAAGGCGCCGGCGAAGGTGCGGCGCATCCAGGTCAGCACCTTCGGCCGCGACACGACGTGGCTGCGGATCGAGGCGGCGAAGATGCCGTAAGCGACAAACACGACGAAGGTCAAAAACATGAAGACGCTGCTTAGTTCCAGCATCTTCGAGAATGCGTTTGGTTCGGTCGTACTGACGAATTGCGGCAGGAAGGCAAAGAAGAAGATCGACAGTTTCGGGTTGAGGATGTTGATCAGAATGCCGGAGGTGATGACCTTGGCGGCCGAGCGGGGTGCTGCGTTTTCATCGACGCTCAAGCCGCCCTTCTCCTTCAACGTGTTCCAGGCCATGTAGAGGAGATAGGCGACGCCGAGATATTTCAGCGTCTCGAAGGCGACAGCACTTGTGTGCAGCAACGCCGCCAGGCCGGTGATGGCGGCGGCCATGTGCGGGATGATGCCGAGCGTGCAGCCGAACGCGGCAATGATCGAGGCGCGCACGCCGCGCGAAAGCCCGGCGCTCAGCGTGTAGAGAACGCCGGTGCCGGGCGAAGCCACGACGATCAGCGACGTCAACAGGAATTCGATGCTCATGGATCCTCCAACGCCCTGCCCGGCGTGGAGGCTATCGGGTGGCGTGAGACAGGGCAAGCTGGGCGATTGGCTAGATTGTCGGCATCCCATGCGCGGCTCTTGCCATCAGGCAATCGTCGCCGCCGGGCATGCAGGCGCGGCAGACATCAGGGCGGATCTCGTAAATGCCGCAGGCTGTGTGCTTGCCGACCTCGCCGGTCAGCGCCGTACAGCGCACGCCCTCGCAACGCATGCCGGACAGGTCAGCCGCCACGAATTTTTCCGGGATCCGGTCGAGCTGCGCATCGTCTTCCATCGAGAAGCGTGGCCATTCGGCGGAGTAGGAACAGCAGGCGCCGCAGCTCTGACAGTCGAAGATTACGACCGCGCCCTCATCGCCAGACAAAAAGTCTGGTGCGTCAGCCAGGTCGGCGGGCGCGATGGCGGGATGACCGGCAGCTTGCGGCAAGGCGCTATTTCTTCTTGCCTGCCTTGCCCTTCGGCGCGTCCGCCGGCGACTTGAACAGGTCGGTCGCGGCCTCCGTGGCCTCAGCGGCCTTCGGCGCAGCAGCGGGCTTGGCCGGCTTTGCAGCGGCAGCCGTCGCTGCCGGCTGGTCCTTGGCAGAGAATTTTATGGCCATGTCAGTCCTCGTCGGAAAAACGCGATGATGGTGCGCGCGGATTGCGCAAGCGGCCGATCAGCGCCGAGACCGCCGTGATGTTCATTTCCTCGGGCGACCAGTTCCTGGTCTCCGCGATGTGGTGTGCCGCCAGCTCGCGATGCGTGCTGCCGCTGTAGGCGGCATCCTGGTAGGTCACCCGCTCCAGGGTCTTTTTGTCCTCGCGGACATATTCGATCAGGTAGTTCGGGGCTTCGGCGCGGCCGCGCACGCCGACGCGCACCTGGGCATCGCCATGTGCGCGCTTGCAGCGCTCGAGTTTTTCCAGCACGCGGCGAACATATTCGACCGGCTTGTCCAGGCCTTCGACCATGGACGCAATGGTCGAATCGGCATCGATCGGTGTAGGCGGTACGCGCTTGGTAGCCATCAGCGTTTGCCTGCCCGCTTCGGCAGCGCCGCAAGGGCGGCGGCCGCTGCCATTTCGTCGGCTTCCTTTTCCTTGCGCAATTCGCGCAAGCGTGCGGTCTTGGCTTCGCGTGCCTCGCTGACTGCATCACGCTCGGACAGGATGCGGTTGAGCGACATCGACTGGGTTTGCGTCTTGCTGAACAGCGAGCCGGCCTGGTCGGCGGTCTTCGATTGAGTGGTCAAAACTTTCTCCTGTCGGGAGCCTGATGCCGATAGAGCGAGACCGGTCTTCGGTCACGACCAAAGCAGTACGGCATCGGGGCAATACGGGCGGTTCAGATTGCTGGAGCGTCCCTTAGCACGTTCCGGCCGGCGTGCAGCGCACTTTTAGCGGCATGACACGCAAAATGAAAAAGGCCAGGCACCGCCTGACCTTCCATGGAAGCGCCGCGCATCCAATTGGATGCGCAAGGCACTCCTTTCAGCCTTTCACCGGTGCCAGTACATCCGTGGTCACCGGAAGGCCGAATTCCTTATCAGGCCGCCTTCAACTGGTCGGCGGACATCTTGCCCGACTTGTTGTCGCGGGTCATCTCGTAGCCGAGCTTCTGACCCTCGACGATGTCACGCATACCGGCGCGCTCTACGGCCGAGATGTGGACGAAAACGTCGGCGGAGCCGTCGTCAGGCTGAATAAAACCAAAACCTTTGGTGGCGTTGAACCATTTCACTGTGCCGGTGGCCATGAAGAACCCTTTCCCTGGCAAATATTCGTTCACCGTTGTGCGACTGCACAACAGCGTTTGTCTCGATTTTTGATGGGGAAGTTCGTCAAAGGCGCGCGTGCGTGCGCGGATAACAAAAGTCGGTCAAACAAATATCGACATATGTCTTGTAGACTTCTTTTGGCACCGAGTCAATTTCTGGTTTTCCTGCGGCCAGAATTCAACCTGGGGATGCCGAGCCGTGACGCCTCAACTGGCGAGCCAGGGTAAGGCGGGCGTAAAAAAAATGCACCAAAGCCGGAACCAATCCCAAGCCGGCGCATTTTTATCGTGTCAGCACTACAGAGAGCAATCTCAGAATGCTGGCAACAGGACGCCTCCCGCACATTAAACGGTGCGAGAGGCGTTCTTTGTATGTGCCGGGCTTTTTCGGCGTTCGACCGCCCTATTTAGACTCTCTCCCGGATCAGGGATGTCTCAGTCGACCATCCGTCGACCTATTCGTCCGGGCCGGGTTCCGGCCACGTCTCCTTCGCCGCTTCCGCATACCAGTGCCGCATTGCCGGCGTTGCCAGCACCGCATCGACATAGGAGCGTGTGTCGGTCGCAAGCTCGCCGCCATAGGTGTCGAAGCGGGTGACGACCGGCGCGTACATGGCATCGGCCGCGGTGAAATGGCCGAACAGGAACGGGCCGCCCTTGCCATGTTGTTCCCGGCACTGGCGCCAGATCGTTTCGATCCGCGCCCGCTGCAGCTCGCCTTCGGCGTCGAGCGGCTTGTGCCCCTTTGACCGGCGCAAATTCATCGGCCAGCCATAGCGCACCTCGCGAAAGCCGGAATGCATCTCTGTCGCCACCGAGCGGGCCAGCGCACGGGCGCCGATGTCATCGGGCCAGAGCTTTTTCTGCGGAAAGAGGTCGGCCAGATATTCAAGGATGGCAAGGGTTTCCCAGACGATCCTGCCATTGTGATTCAGGATCGGCACCAGGCCAGTCGGCGACACTTTCGCCAGATTGGCAAAAGTCTCGGGCGTGCGCAGGCGCACAAACCCTTCCTCGAACGGGATCTCCAGATGCTTCATCGCCACCCATGGCCTCAGCGACCAGGACGAAAAACATTTGTTGGCGATGATGAGCGTGAATTCGGCCAAGACGATCTCCCCAAAATTTTCGTCACACTAGCCACACGATACGACGGGGGCAAAGCGTTTCGGCGACCATATAAGCGACCAATGCGACGATGATCGGCTGCACAGGGAACCTAAGCCACGCGCGCCCGTTTGCCCCTTGCAAATGAAATCCCAGGAGATGCAAAGATGGTGAACAAGGATCAGGTTGCCGGCGTGGTCAAACAGGTCAAAGGTTCCGTCAAGCAGGCTGCCGGCAAGGCGACTGGCAACAGGCAGACCGAGGCCGAAGGCACGGCCGACAAGATCGCCGGCAAGGTGCAGAAGGCCTATGGCGACGTGAAGGAAAAGGTCAAGAAGGCGTTCTGATCCGATCTTTGCAGGCAATGAAGAAGGCGGCTCAAGGCCGCCTTTTTCGTGCGCGCTGTCAGAAGGTCAGTTTCTTGCTGAAGGCGTTGGTGAACTTGACCTCGCCATGGTCGCCGGTGGCCCCGCCCAGCACCACATCCATGGCCTCGCCGGTTACTTTCGCCAGCGCAAAGCCACCCATATAGGCGGCCTTCGGCTTGAACAGGTCGAGACCGTCGCTGTTGTAGATCATCGGCACTTCGTGCTGGTGGCCATGGAAGATGGCGATGACGTTGTAGCCTTTCAGCGCTGCAAGCAACGCCTGCCGGTCGGCCTCGCTCCACCAATGCGGCGCGCCTGAGCCGTCATCGTCATAGGTGCGCTTGGCCGGGTCCCAGCGCTCGACCGAAAAAGTATCCCAGCCATAGTGCTGGAACAGGATGACGGGACGGCCGTCCGCGGCGTAGGTTGCCAGATCCTGCTTCAGCCATGGCAGGCTGCTCACCGCGCCGTGGCCGGTGTCGCCGGCAAATCGATGCGTCTGGACCAGATGCAGGCCGCCCCAGTCCCAGGAATAGCAGTCGGTGTCGACATCGTATTCGGTGGCCGGCACTGGCGGTTTGAAGAACACGCCCGGGCGGTGGTTGACCTCGACATAGTCGCGCAATTCACGCCGGTACCAGTCGACATGCGGCGGCGAGCCGTTCTGGTCGAGATCGTGGTTGCCCAGCCCGACATAGACCGGCATGTGCACACGGTCCGGGCCGATGCCCTGGCTGTAGCGCTGGCTGAACTGCAAGAGCTGCGTGCCTTCGCTGGGTTCGGTGATCTGGCCGCCGCCATCGTCGGTGATGTCGCCGCCGACGACGAGGCCGAGTGGCGCGCCGATGCGGCTGCCGGCCGAACGCAGGCCGGTCGCAACACCATCGATCTCGGCCGGCCATTGCCGGTCGGCCAAGCCATTGAGGGCCGCGACATTGCGCAACAGCGCGGCATCGGTCTTGCCTTCCTGCAGGCAATTGGGGCTCAGGCCGCTCGCCATGCGACAGGCATGGACATCGGCGATGAACAAGAAGGTGGCGTCGATCGGCTGGATACGCTTTCCGGTCTGGCCGAGAGCGGCGCGCGGCAGCATGCCAGCCATGGCAAGGCCGGCTGCCTGTGCGAGGAATTTGCGCCGGGTCGAGATGCGATTCATGGTCTGAGTTTCAGCACAGCCGGCGCCCTGCCGTCCAGTTGTCACGCGTGGCAGGTCGACACAGCACTGTGGCTCTGGCATTTTTTCTGTCCCGGTGCCCAGTGCGCGGGCAGAGGAGGATTTCATGAAAGTTGCTTCGATAGGCATGGTGCTGGCTGGGTTGCTGCCGCCAGGAGTGGTGTATGCCGCCGATTGCGTGGACGCAAAATCGGCCAAAGCCGGCTTCGTTCTGGAAATGCCTGGCATCCGTAGCGAGTTTCGGCCGGTGGCTGGCGGCATGGTCTCCGTCGCCAACACCTATAAATCGCAGTCGCCACAGACACAGTTCCTGTTCGGCGGCCTGGTCGAGGTGTTTCGCGACAGCGACACCGGTCGGGTGGCCATGATCCCGTTTTCCGATCTGCGAAAACTGTTTCCGCTGAAGACGGGGGCCAAGAGCACGATAGCATTCGTCGAGCTGTCGCCCAACAAGCAGCCGAAGAGCACCAAGACGCTGAGCCTGGTCGTCAAGGGCAAGGAGACGTTCAGCGTCGGCGGCTGCAAATACAACGTGCTGGCCGTCAAGGAGACCTTCAAGAACGGAGCCGGCGAGACGCTGGACACATTCACTGCGCTTTATGCGCCCGATCTGCAGGCGGCTCTCGCTAGGCGCTACGATGAAGGCACCAGCGCGGAATCGGTGAACGGCTACACGACGATCAAGCCGCTTGCCAACTAGAACGGCGCTGTTCTGGGCTCAAGGTTTTCCCGGCCGCAGCAGGATCCTGCGACGCCGCTTCGCTCTGCTCGGGAATGGCGGCGTTGGGCTGCCCTCAAGTTCGGCCAGGCAATCGCGCAATACGGAAGCATCCTGCGCCGTCTTGGCCATCGACATTGCGCCGGAATAGGCGGCGATGGCGAGGGCCGCAAAGCGTTCGGGATCGGTGCCTTGCTCCCTCCCCGCCTGCTGATCGGCCCTGATCTTGTCGGCGATCGCCTGACGCCATTCGGCGAAGATTCGTGCAAGGGCGGCACGGAAATCCGAATCGGCGAGCGACAATTCATGCGCCAGATTGTTGAGCGGACAGCCGCGAACGAAGCCCTGCTGCTCCAATTCAGCCGCCACCGCCTCGAAGACTGCGCGCACGCCTTCGCGCGCCGCATCAGCCGCCCTTACCGGACCGATCCAGGTCTCCTCCAGGGCGGCAGCCACCCGCTCCTCGATCACCGCCAAGGCGAGCGCCTTCTTGGTGGGGAAATGGTGATGCAGGGCGCCGCCGGTGACACCGGCGGTAGCCATCAGCTCGCCAAGGGCGGAGGCATGATAGCCGCGCGCCTGGAACGACGCTTCGGCGACATCGAGCACCTTGTTGCGCAGGCCTTCGGGATCGTTGATGCGTTTTCGCGGCGTCCCTTTTTGGACCTGAGCAATCTCTGCTGACATTTGCGAACGATAACAGATTGACAAAACAGGACAACCGGTCTGTTTTGTAAACCGGATGATCATCCTGTTTTGGAGACGACACAATGACCGTGCCCCTGAATGTACCTGCAACGGCCAGTCTTCTCGCCTCACCGGTCGTCGAGTTGCGGCAATACACGCTAAAACCCGGCCGGCGCGAGACTCTGATCGACATCTTCGACAGCCAGTTCATCGAAGGCCAGGAAGACGCCGGGATGACCATCATCGGCCAGTTTCGCGACCTCGACCGGCCTGACATGTTCGTCTGGCTGCGCGGTTTTGGCGACATGGAAGTGCGGAAGGACGCGCTGACCGCCTTCTATGACGGGCCGGTATGGGCGGCGCACCGTGACGCCGCCAATGCGACGATGATCGATTCCGACGATGTGCTGCTCTTGAAGCCGGCTTGGCCAGGCGCCGGGTTCGACCGGTCGGGCGCACAGCGGGACGCTTTGCCGGAGCATGGAAAGTCGAGCGCAGACAATCGCTTGACCGGTATTGTTGTCATCCGGATTCATCATCTGCGGCCTGGCGCCAAGGCCGATTTCGCCGGCAATTTCGAAACGGATACCGTTCCGATCCTTGCCGCCGCCGGCGGGCGGTTGCTCGGCGCCTTCATCACAGAACATGCCGAAAACAGCTTTCCCCGCTTGCCGGTGCGCCTGGGCGAAAACGTCTTCATCGCCGTCACGGCTTTCGACAGCGTCGAAGCGCATGGTCGCCATGACGCAGCGCTTGCCGCCTCGCCATGGTGGCAGTCGTTTCAGCAAGCGGCCGATACGACTAGGCCGACTGAAACTTTGCGCCTGTCGCCGACGTCGCAATCGCTGCTGCGGTAACTGGATCGGGACGGGACCTACCGAAGTTCATACTGAGCGATAGGCCGGCGGCTTGACCGCAATCGCCGATCGGCATTGCTTTCCTGACCTGGAACAGCGAGAGCATCCGATGCGACTTGGCCTTCAATGAGACTTTCTGGCAAACGGGCACTGGTCACCGGCGGTTCGGATGGCATCGGCCTAGCCATATCGGAAGCCTTTTTGCGTGAAGGCGCCGAAGTACTGATCGTTGGCCGCGACACCAAAAAGCTCGAAGCGGCACGCCAGAAACTGACGGCCGCAGGCAGCGTGGAGACCCAGTCGGCCGATCTTTCAACCTCTTCCGGCATCGATGCCGTGGTCGAGCGCGCGAAAGCAACCGGCCCGCTCGACATCCTCGTCAACAATGCCGGCGTCGCCTTTCTGGTGCCGTTCGAGACCGTCACCGAAGACCAGTTCCAGCAATCCTTCGCGCTCAATGTGACGGCGGCGTTCTTCCTTACCCAGCGGCTACTGCCGCAGTTCGGCGCGGGCGCCTCGGTGATCAACATCTCGTCCTACTTCGCCAGCAAGATGATCCCAAAGCGGCCGTCGAGCCTGTATTCCCTATCCAAGGGCGCGCTGAACTCACTGACCAAGTCGCTGGCCTTCGAGCTTGGCCCGCGCGGCATCAGGGTCAATGCGATCGCACCCGGCACGGTCGACACCGCCATGCGGCGCAAGTCGATCGAAAACCTGCCGGCGGCAGCGCAAGCCGACCTCAAGGCCTATGTCGAGCGAAGCTATCCACTCGGCCGCATCGGCCAGACCAGGGATCTTGCCGGCATCGCCGTCTATCTCGCGAGCGACGAGGCCGCATGGACCAGCGGTAGCATTTTTGCGATCGATGGCGGGTATACGGCGGGGTGAGTGGAGCTGCTTATCTCCCCCCTCGAGGGGGAGATGGCCGGCGGGCCAGAGGGGGTCGCCGCGCACGGAGCGCTAGCCTCCTCTGTCGATGATAGAAGGTCGCATCAGGGGACGTACCGCCCCCCCTCTGTCGCCTTTGGCGACATCTCCCCCTCGAGGGGGGAGATTAGCTGCGCCCTTCAACCGATTCGCATCCTCGCCCTTCGCAATCTCCGCTTGAAGCGATTTGTGCAACGCGATACGCCGTTGCCGAATTCGATCGTCGGAGAGACAAGTGACCGCTGCCAAGACCAGAACCGAAACCGACACGTTCGGCCCCATCGAGGTCGCCGCCGACCGCTATTGGGGCGCGCAGGCGCAGCGTTCGCTCGGCAATTTCAAGATCGGCTGGGAAAAGCAGCCGGCCTCGATCGTGCGTGCGCTGGGCATCGTCAAGCGGGCGGCGGCGGAAGCCAATATGGAGCTGAAGCGGCTCGATCCGGCCATCGGCAAGGCGATCATCGACGCGGCGCAAGAGGTCATCGACGGCAAGCTCAACGACCATTTCCCACTGGTGGTGTGGCAGACCGGCTCGGGCACGCAGTCCAACATGAACGCCAACGAGGTGATCTCCAATCGGGCGATCGAACTTCTGGGCGGCGTCATGGGCTCGAAGAAGCCGGTGCATCCCAACGACCACGTCAATATGAGCCAGTCGTCGAACGACACCTATCCGACGGCCATGCATATCGCCTGCGCCGAGCGTATCGTGCATGACCTGTTGCCGGCGCTGACGCATCTGCACGCCGCGCTCGAGGCCAAGACCAAGGCCTTCGCCCACATCATCAAGATCGGCCGCACCCACACGCAGGACGCCACGCCCCTCACGCTTGGCCAGGAATTTTCGGGCTATGCCGCGCAGGTCGCCTCCTCGATTAAGCGCATCGAGATGACGCTGCCCGGCCTGCAGGAACTGGCGCAGGGCGGCACCGCCGTCGGCACCGGCCTCAACGCGCCGGTCGGCTTTGCCGAGAAAGTGGCGGACCGCATCGCCGCCATCACCGGCATCGCCTTCGTCACCGCGCCGAACAAGTTCGAGGCACTCGCCGCCCACGATTCCATGGTGTTCTCGCATGGCGCCATCAACGCGGCCGCCGCGGCGCTGTTCAAGATCGCCAACGACATCCGCTTCCTCGGTTCTGGGCCGCGCTCGGGCCTTGGCGAACTGTCGCTGCCGGAAAACGAACCGGGCTCCTCGATCATGCCGGGCAAGGTCAACCCGACGCAGTGCGAGGCGATGACGCAAGTCTGCGTGCAGGTGTTCGGCAACAACGCCTCGCTGACCTTCGCCGGCAGCCAGGGACATTTCGAGCTCAACGTCTACAACCCGCTGATGGCCTACAACTTCCTGCAGTCGGTGCAGCTGCTGGCGGATGCCTCCATCTCCTTCACCGACAATTGCGTCGTCGGCATCGAGGCGCGCGAGGACAACATCAAGGCGGCGCTCGACCGTTCGCTGATGCTGGTGACGGCACTTGCGCCCACAATCGGCTACGACAATGCCGCCAAGATCGCCAAGACCGCGCACAAGAAAGGCACGACCTTGCGCGAGGAAGCGCTGGCCACCGGGCTGGTCAGCGCCGCCGACTATGACCGGCTGGTGCGGCCCGAGGACATGACGCATCCGGGATAAGCAGTTCCAGTCGCGTGGCAATTCCCTGGGGAATTGCGTCGACTAGCCGTCAGGAATTTGGCGGCGGGAAAATTTACTGCCGTCAAAGGCTGATCCGACACGAATTTTGCGTCCTTCGTCCGATCACTGAAATGTACACTCTGTGAACAATGCGTCGCCGAACTAGCGGCTTTGGTGAACAGTCGGCTTGGTCTATCTGACAGGGCATCAACCCTTTTTCGGAGAGCCACCATGTCCATCAACACTTCCACCGCCGGCGCCGGCACCGCGTCCAACAGCTCCACCACCATCCTGCTCGGCCGCATCCTGCTCGCCGCCATCTTCCTGCTTTCCGGTTTCGGCAAGCTCACGGCCATTTCCGGCACCGCCGGCTACTTCGGCGCTATGGGTCTGCCGGTGCCGACCGTAACGGCCATTGTCGTCGGCCTGATCGAACTGCTCGGCGGCATTGCCATCCTCGTTGGTTTCCAGACCCGTATCGCCGCCTGGGTGCTCGCTATCTTCACCATCGCAACGGCTCTTGTGGCCCATACCGGCTGGGCCGACCAGAACCAGATGATCCATTTCCTGAAGAACGTCGCCATCACCGGCGGTTTCCTTGTGCTGGCTTCCTCCGGCCCCGGTGCCTACTCGATCGACGCCAGGCGCGGCTGAATTTCCTCCCAAGCCTGAAAAAAGCGGCGCGGAATTTTTCCGCGCCGCTTTTTCGTTGTCCGTCTAAGAGCGTCCGCGTCCCATCCCTGCTAGGATCGGGCTCCGAGCCGGCGGACAGACAACGGAGACGACCATGCCCCGCGACGCACTGCTTCTGCTTTCCCGGCTGCTGCTCGCCGCCCTGTTCGTTCCCTCCGGCTATCACGCACTCGCCGACATTGCCGGCACGTCAGGCTATTTCGCGGGCCTCGGCATGCCGCTGCCGACGCTTGCGGCCTGGGGAACGGGCCTGTTCGAGCTGATAGCCGGGCTGTTGATCCTGGTCGGCTTCCAGACACCGCTGGTCGCGCTGCTGCTTGCCGCCTTCTGCATCGTCGCGGGCGCAATTGGCCACTACGGCCAGGGCGGCGACGATCCAATGCTGGCCTTCATGCACCAGCAGATGCTGATGAAGGACATTGCCATCGCCGGCGGCTTCCTGGCGCTGGCCATGGCTGGTGCAGGCGCCTGGTCGATCGATGGGCGGATCGCTGCTGGCCGCGGCTGAGCGCGTCGGACTACTTCACCGAAACGCTCTGTCCGCCTTCGACCGCCAGCACCAGCCGGCGGTTGGTGATCCGCGCTAACTGCGCCAGACGGCCGGCCGGGCGCTCGCCGTAGAGGTCCGAGAGCGAAGCCGGCAGCACCAGCGCCAGCGTGCCATTGCCGCGGTTTTCCCATTTCAGTCTTGGCATGACGCCGGGCATCGCCGCCGTCAGCAGATAGACGACGCGCAGCACCGCCGCCAGGATGCGGGCGCGCTCGAGATAGCGCGGCGTCGCCAGCCCACGAATTTCCGGCGCGGCATCGTTGAACACACCCTCATGGCGGAACAGGCTGACCAGCGCCAGGAAGGCACGGCCGGGATGGTCGACGCCGATGAAGGAGGCGTGGGCGATGATGTTGAGCGACTGCTTGCCGCGATATTCCGGGTGTGCGCGCCAGCCTATATCGGCCAGCAGACAGGCGGCGTGGCGGTAGCGCGCCTCATCCTCGGTCTCGTCGATGCCGAAGGCGGCAAAGGTCTTGCCCGTCCATTCGACAAGCTCATGCGCATGGGTGACGGAACGCGAGCGCAGCCGGGCCAGTTCCTCCGAGGCGGAGACCAGCGGATCGGTCTTCTGCTCGGCCTGGTCGAGCAGCGAATAAAGGAACCCTTCGCGCACGCCAAGCGCCGAGACGATGATCTTCGACGGCTGCATCGCCGCCATGATCTCCCGCAGCACGACCGCGCCATAGGGCAGCAGCGAGCGGCGATTCTTGGAGACGCCTTCGATACCGCGGACCTTCTCGATCTCGGGCCGCGCCACCTGCTTGAGGAAACTCAAAGCACTTTCGGTCGATATCTCATAATGGTGCATGACGCCGAGCGGATAGTTGCTCATTTCCATGTGCAACCGGGCGAGGTTTCGCCAGGTGCCGCCGACGGTATAGAAGGGCCTGCCCTGCCCGCCCTTCAGAAGCTTGGCCCGCGCCAGTTGCTCGCGCGTGATCTTGGCCGCCTGGGCGAGCGAATTCTTCGCCATGTCCTGCAGCCGTAGGCCGCCCAGCGGCAGCGTGATGCCGTCGCCGATCGCCTCGCCATTGATGTCGATGAGCTCCAGGCTGCCGCCGCCAAGGTCGCCGGCAATGCCGTTGGCCGGGTGGAAGCCGGAGATGACGCCGAGCGCCGAATAATGCGCCTCCTGCCGGCCGGTCAGCACGCGGATCTCGGTCTTGAGTACATCCTCGGCGCGATGGATGAAATCGGGGCCGTTGATCGCCTCGCGAGCAGCGGCGGTCGCCAGCACATACATGTGCTCGGCACCGGCCTGGTTGGACAGCGCGCGGAAGCGGCGAAACTCTTCCATCGAGCGGGTCACGCCCTCGGGATCGAGCTTGCCTGTCGACACAATGCCGCGGCCGAGGCCGGCCAGCATCTTTTCGTTGAACAGCAGGGTCGGCGAGCGCGCCAGCCCTTCATAGATGACAAGGCGGATCGAGTTCGAGCCGATGTCGATGATAGACAGCGGTCGGCGATCCTGCAGCCGGCCCTGGGAAGTTGAAATCATCAGCCGGACGCTGCAGCGTTTTTCTTGCGGCGCTTGAACTGCGCGATGCGCTTGGGCGCATGCGACTTCAGCGCATCGCCCCGTCCGGACAGGCTAGGATTGGTCATGAAATATTCCTGCGCGTTGAACGGTTCCTCACCCTCCTCCAGCGCCACGCGCCGGGAGGTTCCGTCAGCCAATACGTCGAAACTTTGCTGGTTGTCCATGATGTTGCCCAGCATGATCTGGCCAAGTATCTGTTCATGCACAGTTGGATTGGTGATCGGCACCATGGTCTCGACGCGGCGGTCGAGATTGCGCGGCATCAAGTCAGCCGAGGAGATGTAGACGATCGCCTCGTCCGAGGGCAGGCCATGGCCGTTGCCGAAGCAGTAGATGCGGCTGTGTTCGAGGAAGCGGCCGACTATCGACTTGACCCTGATGTTTTCTGACAGGCCCGGCACCTGCGGCCTCAGGCAGCAAATGCCGCGCACGACGAGGTCGATCTCGACGCCGGCGCGGCTGGCGTCATAAAGCGCGTCGATGATGTTCGGATCGACCAGCGCGTTCATCTTCATCCAGATGCGCGCCGGCCGGCCAGCCAGCGCATGGCCGATCTCGTCGGTGATGTGCTTCAGGATGCGGCTGCGCAGCGTAAATGGCGAGATGGCGATCCGCATCTCATCGGTCGGCTCGGCATAGCCGGTGATGAAGTTGAAGAGCTGCGCGACATCGCGCGCGATCGTCGGATCGGTGGTGAAGAAGGACAGGTCGGTGTAGATGCGCGCGGTCACCGGATGGTAATTGCCGGTGCCCAGATGCACATAGTTGCGCAGCTTGCCGTCCTCGCGCCGCACCACCAGCGACATTTTCGCATGGGTCTTCAACTCGAGGAAGCCGAACACGACCTGGACGCCGGCGCGTTCGAGGTCGCGCGCCCAGCGGATGTTGGCTTCCTCGTCGAAGCGCGCCTTGAGCTCGACCAGAGCGGTCACCGACTTGCCGGCCTCGGCCGCATCGACCAGCGCACGCACGATCGGGCTGTCGTTGGAGGTGCGATAGAGTGTCTGCTTGATTGCCACCACTTCCGGGTCGGCCATCGCCTGGCGCAGGAACTGCACCACCACGTCGAAGGATTCATAGGGGTGGTGGACGACGATGTCCTTCTCGCGGATGGCCGCGAAACAATCGCCGCCATGTTCGCGGATTCGCTCGGGAAAGCGCGGATTGTAGGGCCTGAATTTGAGGTCGTCGCGCGGTACGGAGACGATCTCCGAAATCTGGCTGAGCGCCAGCGGGCCGGTCAGAACGCTGATGCGGCTCGAAGAGACGCCAAGCTCGCCGGCAACGAACTCGCGCAATTCGCCGGGCATCAACTTGTCGAATTCGATGCGGATGACCGAACCGCGGCGGCGGCGCTTCAGCGCCGTCTCGAACAGGCGCACAAGATCCTCCGACTCCTCCTCGACCTCGATATCGCTGTCGCGGATGATGCGGAAGGTGCCGGAGCCCTTGACCTCATAGCCGGGGAACAGCTTGCCGATATAGAGGCCGACCGCCTCCTCGAGCGGAATGAAGCGAACATGCTGCTTGCGGTCCGGCAGACGGATGAAGCGCTTCAGCGCCACCGGCAGGCGCAGAAGCGCACTCATCTCCTCGCCGTTCTTGCGATGGCGCAATTGCAGCGCCATGGAGAAGCCGAGGTTGGGAATGAACGGAAACGGATGCGCCGGGTCGATCGACAGCGGGGTCAGCACCGGGAAGACCTGATCCTGGAAATGATCTTCCAGCCAGACCTTCTCATCCTTGGTCAATGCATCGCGGGTGATGCTCTCAATACCTTCCTTGTTGAGCAGCAGCATCAGCGCCGACAGGCTGTTCTGCTGGTCCTCCTGCAGCCGCTCGACCTCGCGCAAAAGCTGTTCGAGTTGCTGCTCGGGCGTGCGCCCGTCGGGGCTCTTGAGCGCGATGCCTTCGCGAACCTGGCCGGCAAGACCGGCGACGCGGACCATGAAGAATTCATCGAGATTGGCGGCCGAGATCGACAGGAAACGGACCCGTTCGAGCAGCGGGTGGTGTTCGTTCTGCGATTCCTCGAGAACGCGCCGGTTGAACTGCAGCCAGGAGAATTCACGGTTGACGAAACGGTCGGGATTGCCGCCCTCGGGGCTTGCCGCCTCGATATTGATGAATTCGTTCAGCACCGGCTTCAGTTCATTCATGGTTTCCTGCCCGCAACCGTTCCTTTTGAAGCGCCGCAAATGCCGAGATGGCCATGGACGCTCTACCATGTCTTTGTGACGCATGATCCGTCGCGGAATCGCTGGGCTTCCCGGTCATGCGCTTAACCGGCTCAACTTATCCTCTGCCAGCCTTTTGCGACAGTTTCATTTCATCGATCTTGCAAAGAGAGCTGTTATGATCCAGATGCAGACGAGACTGCGTTAAGGAGACGACGATGGCAGGCGGTTCCATTCCCCATTTCCAGAACGATGCCGGCCATCCGGCGATCGACATCGGTGTCAGGGAATTCATGTGCACCGGCGCCAACCCGCCCTTCGATCATCCGCATGTCTTCCTCGACATGGGCGACGACAATGAAAAGGTCTGCCCCTATTGCTCGACGCTCTACCGCTATTCGGCGAAGCTGAAGGCGACGGAAACGGTGCCGGCCGGCTGCATTTACATCGACCAGGCCGCCTGATCCTGTCGCGGCAAGCCCGATGGAAGACATCAGGTCCCGGCAGGTCATAATCGCCGGGGCTGGCGTCGCCGGGTTGACGGCTGCCCTTGCCTTTGCCGAACGCGGATATGCGGTAAGGCTGTTCGAACAGGCGTCGCGCCTCGAAGCCGCCGGCGCCGGCATCCAGCTTTCGCCCAACGCAACACGCATTCTTCGAAAGCTCGGCGTGCTTAAGCGCCTGGTGCCGGCGGCCTTGCGGCCGGAAGCGGTGGTGCTGAAGGACGCGGCGACGCTGCGCGAACTGGCGCGGGTGCCGCTCGGGCAAGCCGCCGAAGCGCGCTGGCAGGCGCCCTATCTCGTCGCCCACCGCGCCGATCTGCAGACGGCACTGCTGGCGCAGGTGGCTGAGCGGCCGGGAATTGAGCTCGTCACCGGCGCCCGGGTGACCGGCGTCGCCATCAACCCGCAAGATGTTGCCGTGACCGCCGAAGCGGATGGCCGCGCGATCGAGGCAAGCGGCCGCCTCCTGGTCGGCGCCGACGGCGTCTGGTCGTCGGTCCGGGCGCAACTCGCAGGCTTCGGCAAAAGCCGTTTTTCGGGTGAACTCGCCTGGCGGGCAACGGTCGCGGTTGAGAGCGCCGCCGGAGAAGCCTTTACCGCGATCGGCGCCGCCGACTGTGTCACCACGTTCCTGCATCCCGGCTTCCACATGGTCGCATATCCCGTCAGCAACGGCCGCGCCTTCAATCTCGCCGCCTTCACCAAGGGCGAGCGCATAGCCGAAGGCTGGTCGGGCCATGCCGACCCAGCTGTTCTCGACGGCGCCACCCGCGACACAGCGCCGGGCCTGGCGCAGCTTGTGGCGCTGGCCGGCCCCTGGACGGCCTTTCCGATCCATACGGTCGTCCAGCAGCGGTGGACAAGCCCGCAAGGCATCGCCCTGATTGGCGACGCCGCGCATGCGATGACGCCGTTTGCGGCGCAAGGCGCGGCCATGGCGATCGAAGATGCGTTTACGCTCGCCGCCGTCGTCTCCGACTTCCCTGCCGATCCGGCGGGAAGTCTTCATATCTGGGAAAACCTGCGGCGGCCGCGGGTCGCCAAAGCCGCACGTCGCGGCGCCGTCAACCGGTTGGCTTGGCATGCCGCCGGCCCGGTGGCTGTCGCCCGCAACCTGTTCCTGGCCATGCGCTCGCCCGACAAGCTCGCCGCCGATCTCGACTGGCTCTACGGCTGGGAGCCGCAGAAAATCATCCGGCGCTAGACGTCGCCGGGATGCCTACCGTTTTCCGCTAGTTGTACAGCCGCATCGACAGGCCGAGCGAGGCCGGCAGCGGGTTCCACCAGCCGGTGCGCAGACCGGCGGTGCGCAGGCCCGCCGCCGTCCAGGTGTTGCAACCGACCAGCGCATTGAAATGGCCGTTCGCCTCGAAGAAGCGGTCGAAGCGGGAATAGGCCGCATTCTCGATGACGAGCGGACCGTTCGGCCCTTGCTGGAAGCTCGCGTCGATATAATCGAGCAATGCTGCAAAACGCTGCTCATCGATGTCGAAGCCGGTGACGCCAGGATGCGGCTCGGCGACGGCGCCGGCGATGTCGACATGCATGACCGAGGCGTCCAGCGTCAGCGCCTTGAGCACAGGCACTGGTTTCAGCTCAGACCAGGTCGGCGTCTCCAGGTAGAAGGCGCGGCCACCCCAACCAAAGACGATGTAGCGCACCTCGGGAGCATCCACGGGGATGCCGGCATCGACCAAGAAACGAAAACGCTGGCGCACGGCATCATCGACCGGAATGGCGATGTCGGTGTGGATCGGATTCTTCAGCACAAGAATATGGCGCGTGCCCTCACCCGCCGCTGATGCCGGCCAGAGCGGGCGCGGAACCAGCGTGCCGAGCGTGGCGGCAAGCGCGACCGCGACAATCAGCATGGCCAGAAAACGCAGGGCTTTTCTCATGCGGCGGCGGCTTTGCAGTCTCCCAACGTCATCGTCCGGCCCCAGACAGCAAAAAAGCCCGGCCGCATTGCGGCCGGGCTCTTCTGGTTTGGATGAAAATGCTCAGTGCAGGATCTGCGACAGGAAGAGCTTCGTGCGCTCGTGGCGCGGATGGTCGAAGAACTCGGCCGGCGTGTTCTGTTCGACGATCTGGCCCTGATCCATGAAGATCACCCGGTTGGCGACCTTGCGGGCAAAGCCCATTTCGTGGGTGACGCACAGCATGGTCATGCCTTCTTCGGCCAGGCCCACCATCGTCTCCAGCACTTCCTTGATCATTTCAGGGTCGAGCGCCGAGGTCGGCTCATCGAACAGCATAATGCGCGGGTTCATGCACAGCGAGCGGGCGATCGCCACGCGCTGCTGCTGGCCGCCGGACAATTGGCCCGGATATTTGTTGGCCTGTTCCGGGATTTTCACGCGCTTCAAGAAGTGCATGGCGATTTCCTCGGCCTGCTTCTTCGGCGTCTTGCGCACCCAGATCGGCGCCAGCGTGCAGTTCTCCAGGATGGTCAGATGCGGGAACAGGTTGAAGTGCTGGAACACCATGCCGACCTCACGGCGCACCTCGTCGATCTTCTTCAGATCGTTGGTGAGTTCCTTGCCGTCGACGATGATCTTGCCCTTCTGGTGCTCTTCCAGCCGGTTGATGCAGCGGATCATGGTCGACTTGCCGGAACCCGAAGGACCGCAGATGACGATGCGCTCGCCGCGCATCACCTTCAGATTGATGTCCTTCAGCACGTGGAACTCGCCATACCATTTGTGCATGCCGATGATGTCGATGGCGACATCGGTGGTCGAGATGTGCATCTTCTTGGCATCGACCTTGATCTCTTCGGCGCTGACGGCGTTCTCTATGACCATGGCAGGTTCCCCTTTTTGTTCTTAGCGTTTGTGGCCGGTGTCGAGCCGGCGTTCCGTGTACATCGAATAGCGCGACATGCCGAAGCAGAACAGCCAGAAGACGAAGGCTGCGAAGATGAGGCCAGATCTCGCGGTCTGCGGCGTCGCCCAATTGGCGTCCGCGAAGTTCTGCTTGACGACGCCAAGCAGGTCGAACATCGAGATGATGATCACCAGGCTGGTGTCCTTGAACATGCCTATGAAGGTGTTGACGATGCCGGGAATGACCAGCTTCAGCGCTTGCGGCAGTACGATCAGCGTCATCTTCTGCCAGTAGCCGAGGCCAAGTGAATCCGCGCCCTCGTACTGACCCTTGGGGATCGCCTGCAGACCACCGCGTATCACTTCGGCCATGTAGGCAGCGGCGAACAACGACACACCGATCAACGCCCTGAGGTATTTGTCGAAGGAAACGCCCGCAGGCAGGAACAGCGGCAGCATGACGCTGGCGAAGAATAGAACCGTGATCAGTGGGATGCCGCGAACGAACTCGATGAAGATCACGCACAGCGTCTTGACGATCGGCATCTTGGAGCGTCGGCCGAGCGCCAGCACGATCCCCATCGGCAGCGACACGGCAATACCGACAAAGGACAGGCTGAGCGTCACCAGCAACCCACCCCACAGCTGCGTCTCGACGTGGGGCAGGCCAAACATACCGCCAACCAGCAGCACGAAGGCGACGATCGGCAGCACCAGGAACAGAAGAATGGCGTTCAATCCCTTGCGCGGCACGCGTGGGATCAGCAGCGGCACCAGCAGCGCCACGAACAGGATGGCGACCAGGATCGGCCGCCAGCGTTCTTCGATCGGATAACGGCCAAGCATCAACTGACCGAACTTGGCGTTGACGAAGGCCCAGCAGGCGCCGGACCAGCCGTCCGGCTGGATGCCGCCTTGCGCTGCCGTGGCGCATACCGTGCGATCCGGCCCCACCCATTGGGCGTTGATGAAGGCCCAGTTGATGATGGGCGGCACGATCATCACCACCAGCGCAATAGCCAGTACAGTCAGTATGACGTCGCCCACCGAACCGACCAGGTTCTTGCGAACCCATGCCAAAGGCCCCCGCACGCCTGCCGGCGCCTGTTGCGCCAGTGCCATTTCGGTGCGTACCCAGGAGGTATCATGTTCCTGCATGGCCTTACCTCTCCACCAGCGCCATCCTGGCGTTGACCACATTCATGACTGCCGAGGTCACCAGGCTGATTATGAGGTAGACGACCATCATGATCAGCACGCCCTCGACCGCCTGGCCGGTCTGGTTCAGCACAGTGCCGGCGATTGCCGTCAGGTCCGGGTAGCCGATGGCAATGGCCAGCGACGAGTTCTTGGTCAGATTGAGATACTGACTGGTCAGCGGCGGGATGACGATGCGCATGGCCTGAGGAACGACGACAAGCCGCAGGATCGATCCCGGCCGCAGCCCAAGCGCGCCAGCCGCCTCGGTCTGGCCCTTGCTGACGCCGAGAATGCCGGCGCGCACGATCTCGGCAATGAAGGAAGCCGTGTAGAATGACAGCGCCAGATAGAGCGACAGGAACTCGGGTCCGATCTGGAAGCCGCCGGTCAGGTTGAAGGTCGATTGTTTGGGAAAATCGAAGCTCAGCGGAAAGCCGCTCAGCGCGTAGGCCAGCAATGGCAGGCCGACGATCAGCGCCAGCGAAGTCCACAACACCGGAAATTGCTGGCCGGTCGCCATTTGCCGCTTGCGCGCCGTGCGGGCTACGAACCACGCCATGGCGATGCCGACAAGCAAAGCGACGAAGATCAGCCAGGAGCCCTCGCCCCAGATAGCCCGTGGAAAATAGAAGCCGCGCTGGTTGAGGAAAGAGCCGAACGGCAAATTGAAGCTGTCGCGAGGCGCCGGCAGCACCGCCAGCACGCCTGAATACCAGAAGAAGATCACCAGCAGCGGCGGGATATTGCGGAACACCTCAACATAAACGGTGCAGATCTTGCGAATCAGCCAGTTTCGCGACAAGCGGCCGATACCGACGACAAAGCCGATGATGGTCGCGGTGATGATGCCGGCACCGGCAACGATGAGGGTGTTGATCAGCCCGACAATAATGGCATCGCCATAGGTCGAGTCCGAAGTATAAGCGATGGGCCTGACTGGGATGTCGAACCCGGCACGGTTTTTCAGGAAGCTGAACCCGGAAGCGATATGCAGGCGCTGCAGATTCTCGATAACGTTGTGGACGATCCACCAGACGCCCGCCACCAGCAAGATGACAACCACCGCCTGGAAAAAAATCCCGCGGACTTTTGGATCGTTGATGAAGGAACCTCGGCTCGGCTCCTCGCGAAGAACTTCCTGCGACGCCATTGGACCATCCCTGGAAAGAGAAACCGGAAGGCAGACGATCTGCCTTCCGGATCACATTTCGATCAGCGGATCGGTGGCGCGTATTGCAGGCCGCCCTTGGTCCACAGCGCATTGATGCCGCGCGCGATCTTCAGCGGGCTGCCGGTGCCGACATTGCGCTCGAACATCTCGCCGTAATTGCCCACGGCCTTGACGATGTTGACGACCCAGTCATTGCTCACGCCGAGGTCGGTGCCGATCTTGGTTTCGGCTTCCTGACCGAGCACGCGCTTGATCTCCGGATTATCCGAGGTCTTCAGCTCCTCGACATTGGCCTGGGTGATACCGAGTTCTTCGGCCTGCAACAGCGCGAAGTAGGTCCACTTGACGATGTGGTACCATTGGTCGTCACCCTGGCGCACGGCCGGACCGAGCGGCTCCTTGGAGATGATCTCGGGCAGCACGACATGATCGGCTGGCGCGCTCAGCGTCAGGCGGATGCCGTAGAGACCCGACTGGTCGGTGGTGTAGACGTCGCAGCGGCCGGCGTCATAGGCAGCGTTGACCTCTTCCAGCTTTTCGAAGACGACCGGATTGTACTCCATCTTGTTCGCCTTGAAGTAGTCGGCGAGGTTGAGCTCGGTCGTGGTGCCGCTCTGCACGCAGACCGCCGCGCCCGAAAGCTGCAGCGCGGAATTGACGCCCGGCAGCTTCTTGGCGTTGATCATGAAGCCCTGGCCGTCATAGTAGGTGACGCCGATGAAGTTCAGGCCGAGCGCCGTATCGCGATTGATGGTCCAGGTGGTGTTGCGCGACAGGATATCGATCTCGCCCGACTGCAGCGCAGTGAAGCGCTCCTTGGCGCTAAGCGGGGTGAACTTGACCTTGGTGCCGTCGCCGAAGACGGCAGCCGCGACAGCGCGGCAGAAATCAGCATCGATGCCTTTCCAGTCGCCCTTGTCGTCAGGCGCCGAGAAACCGGCCAGACCAGTCGAGACACCGCACTGGATGAAGCCCTTCGCCTTGACGTCGTCGAGCGTGGTCGCCGACGCGGCCGAAGCCATCCATCCAAGCGCAGCGGCGCCGAGAATGCCAATTGCAATGTGTTTCATAACCCACAGACCCTTTTCTGTTTTTCAGGTAAACCCTGATCCTCAGGCAAATCCTGATCTTTTTCCCGCGTGAACCCGGCTCCCATCCGGCTCATTCCCGGAACCCCGCGTCGTAACCGACGCCCGGCTCCTCCCATTCACGAACTGCATCGAAGGCGATTATTCCTGTGAGGTCAAGGGAAATGACCGATTCACGACAGCTTTGAAAACCAATTGCCGCGAATGCCTGAAATGCGCACAAGAGCACCAGGAAATCGGCAACCCGTGCAAACAAATCAGTCAAAGAAGCAGCCGCACAAGTCTATAGCTCGCGACAGACTCCGCCGTCACTATAGCGATGCTTTGTTGGAAGCGCGAACCGCGATGGATTGGCCCATGTAAACCCCACCGCTTGGCGGGTCCACGGCTGTTGCGCGGGCTTTGCCACCGCTTTATGGCTGATCTCCTGACATCCTTTGACAGGCGGCGAACCATGGCGACAGACGGCAGCGAACGGGGCATCAACACGCGGCTTGCCCATTCCGGCAACAACCCGCACGACTATTTCGGCTTCGTCAATCCGCCGGTCGTGCATGCCTCGACCGTGCTCTACCCCAATGCCGCGACGATGGCCGCGCGCAGCCAGAAATACACCTACGGCACGCGCGGTACGCCGACCACCGACGCGCTGGCGCATGCGATCGACGCTCTGGAAGGCTCGGCCGGCACGATAATCGTGCCGTCGGGCCTGGCGGCGGTGACTATTCCGCTGCTGGCTTTCCTGTCGGCGGGCGATCACGTTTTGATCGTCAATTCCGTCTATCATCCGACCCGCAATTTCGCCGACACGATGCTGAAGCGGCTGGGCGTCGAGGTCGAGTATTACGACCCGCATGCCGGGGCCGGCATCGCCAAGCTGATCAAGCCCAACACCAAGGTCGTGTTCACGGAATCGCCGGCCTCAAATACTTTCGAGGTGCAGGACGTCCCGGCCATCGTCAAGGCGGCGCATGCGGCCGGCGCCATCGTCATGATGGACAACACCTGGGCGACGCCGCTCTATTTCCGCCCGCTCGACCACGGCGTCGATATCTCGATCCATGCGGCGACGAAATATCCCGCCGGCCATTCCGATGTGCTGCTGGGAACGGTGTCGGCCAATGCGGACTGCTGGAAGCAGCTTTGCGAGACGTTCTACACAATGGGCTGCTGCGCCGGCCCCGACGACGTCTACCAGGTGCTGCGCGGCCTGCGCACGATGGGCGTGCGGCTGGATCACCATCAAAAGAGCGCGCTCGCCATTGCCGCCTGGCTCGAAGGGCAGCCCGGCGTGGCACGCGTGCTGCACCCGGCGCTGCCCAGCTATCCCGATCACGCGCTGTGGAAGCGCGATTTTTCCGGCTCGAGCGGCATCTTTTCCATTGTGCTCAAGGGCGGTGGCCAGAAACAGCAGCACGCCTTCCTCGATGCGCTGAAGATCTTCGGCCTCGGCTATTCCTGGGGCGGCTATGAAAGCCTTGCCGTGCCGGTCTTCCTTGGCGACCGCATCGTCGCCAAGGGTCCCTATGACGGCCCGCTCATCCGCCTGCAGATCGGGCTCGAGGATGTCGAGGACCTCAAGGCCGACATCCTGCGCGGACTGGCCGCTGCGGCCGCCGCGGCATGACACAAGCTGACCTGCGACGCTGAGTCCGCAAACCCGCCCAACGTGTTGAAAGGACTGGCCCGGCGGCTTTCGCATCGTGATCGGCGTCGCAAAGCCGCTCATTGCTCGGCCGTGCGCAATGTTATTTCCCCAGCGTGCGCTTTTCCGGATTGGTTTGACTTTCAAAGCTGGCAGTCAGCTCCCATTGAAAGGCGCTTCGAGCCGCAAATTCCAGCCAGACTGAGCTTGCCATGGCCTTTCGTCTCTTCGTCCCCATTCTCGCCGGCGCGACGCTGCGTGAGCGCCTCATCGCCTGTATCGGCGCGATGGTCGGCATTGCGCTGACCGGGGCGATCGGCGCGCTGGTGCTCGGCAACGGCCCGCATGTGCCGCTGCTTGTGGCGCCGATGGGCGCGTCGGCGGTGTTGCTGTTCGCGGTGCCTGCGAGCCCGCTGGCGCAGCCATGGTCGATCGTCGGCGGCAACATGATATCCGCGCTGATCGGCGTTATCGTTGCGCATTTCGTGCACGAGCCGGCTCTCGCCACGGGCATGGCCGTGGCGCTGGCGATCGCCGCCATGTCGTTCACGCGCTGCCTGCATCCGCCGGGCGGAGCCGCCGCGTTGACCGCCGTCCTCGGCGGACCGGCGGTGACCAGCGCCGGCTTCCTGTTTCCCTTCGTGCCGGTGGCGCTGAATTCCATCATTCTGGTCGCACTCGGCTATGCTTTCCACAGGCTGTCGCGACGCAGCTACCCGCACCGGCCCGCCCCTGCCGCCAACAGCCATGGAACGGCAGATCCGCCGGCCGTGCAGCGCGTCGGCTTCCGGCCCGAGGATATCGATGCCGCGCTTGGTGCATTGGACGAGACTTTCGATATCGATCGCAGCGATCTCGAATTGCTGCTGCGCCAGGTCGAACTGCAGGCCATGGTTCGCTCGCACCGGAC
The DNA here is from genome assembly GCF_057786075.1 of Mesorhizobium sp. P171375. Taxonomy (NCBI): domain Bacteria; kingdom Pseudomonadati; phylum Pseudomonadota; class Alphaproteobacteria; order Hyphomicrobiales; family Phyllobacteriaceae; genus Mesorhizobium; species Mesorhizobium sp. P171375. Next base: position 3,925,749 of record NZ_JBYNWF010000001.1, on the reverse strand, counting down.
GTTGCTGTGCGCCGACATTATGTCCCGCGACGTGGTGTCGGTGCCTGAGCACGCCTCGCCCGATCAGGCGCGGCAGCAACTCCTCGACCACAACATCCGCACCTTGCCGGTGGTCGACGCGGAGGCAAGGCTGGTCGGCGCCGTCGGCCTGCGCGAGCTGACACGGGCTACCGAAACGGTGAAAGGCGTGATGTCGAACGCCGGCACCGCCTCCCCCGACACACCGGCAATGAGCCTGCTTCCCGTGCTCACCGACGGGCGCAGCCATGCAGTGGTGATCATTGACAGCGAGCGCCGCATCCTCGGCCTGATCACGCAGACCGATCTCCTGGCGGCAGCCGCCCGGATACAGACGGCAGACAAGGCGCGGCCAGAAGCTGTAGGATAGATCGCCCAGGTGCAGAAAGGTCGGGAACCTTTTGTCTGCGGCAGCATCCAATGTCCCGATCAAGCGTCTGGCCAGGGAGAGCGGTCGTGACCAGGAAGTCAGCAATACAAACTGTCGCGGTTTCCGCGCCCGGCGACATGCTGCTTGTCCACCGCGCGATGGCGCACGAGGCGGATGCCTTCCGCGCCATCATCAAGACCCACAACCAGCGGCTCTACCGCATCGCGCGCGGCGTCGTGCGCAACGACAGCGAGGCCGAGGACATCGTCCAGGAGGCCTATGTCCGGGCCTTTGCCGCTCTGGCGACGTTTCGTGGCGATTCTTCCCTGGCGACCTGGCTGTCGCGCATCGTCATCAACGAAGCGCTCGGCCGCTTGCGCAAGAGGCGGCGCACCGTGGCGATGCCTGCAAGCCAGGAAGCGCAAATCATCCAGTTCCCCCTCAATCCAAGTGACGATCCGGAGCGGACGATGGCGCAGCGGCAGATCCTCAGGCTGGTCGAGCGAGCGACCGACAACCTTCCAGACGTCTATCGGACAGTCTTCATCGCCCGCGTTATCGAAGGCCTGAACATCGAGGAAACGGCTGATCTGCTTGGCGTGCGACCCGAGACCGTCAAGACCAGATTGCACCGGGCGCGTGCCCTGGTGCGCAAGGCGCTGGATGACGAAATCGGCCCGGTGCTGCTCGATGCCTTTCCCTTCGCTGGCCGGCGTTGCGAGCGATTGACCGAAGCGGTCATGAAGCGGCTCGGCTTGCAAGGCTGATCTTCGGCCTTCGCCGATTCCTAGGGAACGTTTCTTCCCCTCCCGCATCCAATACGCGTCAACCCAGATGAAGCCCGCCGCCTTCGCGGTCGGGCAAAGGAGATGCCATGTTTACTCGACACATAGCCGCGCTCGCCACCGTGCTGCTGATGGGCACGGCCCCACTGGCGCAGGCTGCGGACAAGCCTACCGATCCGCAGATCGCCCACATCGCCTACACGGCAGGCGTCATCGATGTGGAAGCCGCCAAGCAGGCGATCAAAAAATCGAAGACCAAGGAAGTCGTGGACTTTGCCAACGACATGGTGCGCGACCACGAAGCGGTCAACGCGCAGGCGCTGGAACTGGTCAAGAAGCTGAAGGTGACGCCGGAAGACAACGCCACCAGCCAGGCGCTGACCAAGGCTGCGGCCGAGGAACGGACGAAGCTCGCCAAGCTCGACGGCGCAGCCTTCGACAAAGCCTATGTCGAGAACGAAGTCGCCTACCACAAGCAGGTCAACGGCGCGCTTGAAACCCTTTTGATCCCATCGGCCAGCAATGCCGAGTTGAAGAGCCTGCTGGAGACGGGCCTGAAGATTTTTCAGGGCCATGAACAGCACGCCGAGCATGTTGCAGGTATGTTGAAGTAAGGACAAGTCCATGTCGAAACTGCAGCTGTGGATTGCACTGGTGCTGGTCTTCGGGACCTCACCCGTTCAGGCCGAAACCATTCAGGTCACCATCGACAAGCTCGTCTTTTCGCCAGCCATCGTCGAGGCGAAGGTCGGCGACACGATCAAGTGGGTGAACAAGGACGTGTTCGCCCACACCGCTACCGTCAAGGATGGCTGGGAAGTGATGATCCCGCCGAAGGCAACAGCGAGCCTGACCCTGCAGAAGGCGGAAGCGGTCGACTATTTCTGCCGCTTCCACCCCAACATGAAAGGTCATCTGGCGGTGACGGCGCCTTGATCCCGTTCGGCTAGCCGGTCCTGCTGCGTTGAGGCTCGCTCGGCTTCCTCCGGCCGGGTGATGTGCTTCCACGAGCCGTCACAGCCCGGCTGGCGGCGCGCGATCCAGGCATCCAGCCCATCGTGCAGATCAGCGGTCGGCACCATGCGGGCGAACTGCTCGGCCTCGACAGCCAAGCCTTCCGCGATGCTCTGGTTGAGGCCGCGCGCCACTGCGGTGAGGATGCTGGCAACGGCCAGTTGTGAATGCCTGGAAATACGCCGGGCGAGGTCAAAGGCTGCCGGCATCAACTCGTCATGCGGTACCACCTGGTTGACGAGGCCGAGTTCGAGGGCGCGCGGCGGCGGGAACCAATCGCCGGTCAACAGCAGCTCGAGCGCTCGCTTGCGCCCGGCCAGTCTCGGAAGCCGTTGCGTGCCGCCGAAAGCAGGTGGCATTGCGAGGTTGATCTCAGGCTTGGCGAACAAGGCGCGGTCGCTGGCGATCGCAAGCGGCACGGCTTCGGTGATCTCGCAGCCGCCGCCGAAGGCGATGCCGTTGACGGCGGCGATGACCGGCTTGCGGAAGGCCTCCAGCCGCGCGGTCAAACGCTGGCCGCGCATGACGAAATCGCGCAGCGCGACGTCGGCGCCGTTGGCCACGCTGCCTGAGAATTCATGGATGTCGCCGCCGGCGGAGAAGGCGCGCTCCCCTGCCCCGGTGAGTATGATGGCACGGATGTCATCGTCGGTCTCGGCCGCATCGAGGACCGCAAGCAAACGATCGATCAGCGCATAATTCAAGGCGTTCAGCTTTTCGGGGCGATTGAGTGTGAGGATGGCGATCCCATTGCGGGCCTCGGCGAGCACAAGCTCGGTCATGTCTGTTCCCTTCCCGTCGTTTGCCGACCGAAGTGGATCAGGTTTTCGATTGCATGTATATTCACTAGTCGGTATACATAGTGTCATGCCTGAAGCTGAAAGCCCGACCCGCAAACGCATTGTCGATGCCGCGACGAAGCTCTTCTATGCGGAAGGTATCGGCCGCGTCAGCGTCGATGCCATCGCCGAAAAAGCGGGGCTGACTAAACGGACGCTCTACTATCATTTCAAGAGCAAGGACGATCTGATCGCCGCCTATCTCGATGGCCGCGACCAGCCCAATCTGAAGCAGATGGCCGGCTGGTTCGAGACGGCCGAAGGCGGTGCCGACCGCAAGGTCGAAGCGATCTTCACCAATCTGGCGCGGGTGGCGCGCCATCCCAAGTGGAAAGGATGCGGATTCCTGCGCACGGCCGCGGAGCTTGCCTCGATGCCTGGACACCCGGCGGTCAAGGCGGGGTCGCGACACAAGGCAAATTTCGAAAAATGGCTGGCGGCGGAACTGTCGGCCCGCAGCGTCGCAGCGCCACATATGCTGGCGCGCGAGATCGTGCTGCTGATGGACGGCGCCTTCTCCAGCATGCTGATCCACCACAACCCCGATTATATCAAGGCGGCCGGGCATGCCGCTGCAACGCTGGTTCGGGCACGGTTGGTGTCAGCGACCATCTCCTAGAAACCAACAGCCAGCCAGGCCGTGCCGGCAGCGAGGGTCAGCAGCGTTAGCGGCACGCCGACCTTGAAGAAAGCTGAGAAGGACAGCTGTTTGCCGGCGGCCCGCGCCTGCTCGGCGACGATCAAATTGGCGACCGAGCCGAGCAAGGTGAAATTGCCGGCCAGTGTCGAGCTCATCGCCACCACCAGCCAGGCACGCTCCGGGTTTTCAAGGCCTGGTATGAACGGCCTCAACGCCAGCACCGCCGGAACATTGCTCATGATGTTGGAAAGCACAGCGGTGAAGCCGGACAGCCGCCAGACATCATCCAGGCCAAGGTTCTTGGCGGAAGCAATGATATCAGGCGTCAGCAGTGTTTTCTCGGTGCCGGCGACGACAATGAACAGGCCGGCGAACATGAACAGCAACGGCCCGTCGATCTCGCGGTAGATGCGTGCGGGCTTGATGGCGCGGGTCAGCAGCAGGATGGCACCGCCGATGAGTGCTGCCTTGGCCACCGGAACGCCGGCGAAAAAGGCGACAGCCAGGCCAATGCAGACGACCACCGCTTTCAGCACCTGTCCGGGCAGCATGCGGCCGCGATAGACTTCCGGGCTGAGTTCGGCACTGCGCGCGAATTCGGCCCGGTAGACGATGCGCACGATGACGATGACTGCAACAAGCCCAAACAATGCAACCGGCGCAAGAGCGGCTGAAAAGGCTGGATAGGAAATCCCCGACAGCGCGCCGATGACCATGTTCTGTGGATTGCCGGTGATGGTGGCGACGCTGCCGCAGTTGGATGCGGTGGCCGTGGCGATCAGATAGGGGATGGGATTGCGGTTGATGACGCGGGTGACGTGGACGACGATCGGCGCCATCACCAGGCAGATCGCGTCATTGACCAGGAAGGCCGACAGCACGCCGGTCAGCAGCGTCACCATCACCAGGAGCATTAAAGGCGCGTGCGCGTTCTCGATGGCGTAGGCGCCGAGCGCCCGGAAGGCGCCCGAGACTTTCAGGTGCGCAACGACGATCATCATGCCGAGCAGCAGCGTGATGGTGTCGAAATTGATGGCGCGATAGGCATCTTCCATGCTGAGCGCGCCGATGGCGATCATCGCAGCACCACCGAGCAAGGCGATCCCTGCCCGGTCGAGACGCAGGCCCGGGATGCGGCCGATGGCGACGCCTGCATATGTCAGGATGAGGATCAGCAATGCCGCTGCGCCCATCAATGTCATTGGCAAATCATCCTGTTCAAATAAACCGAGACCGGAACGGATCCTTCCCGCTCAGGTCTTCAGCCATGCAGCTTTTAGCGTCGCCCCGGAAAAGCGAAAGCGCCCATGGAGATCCGAGCGTGAAAATTGGCGGGCAAATCGTGGTGCGGAGAGCAAAGGGAGCGAGCCATCATGTAGCGAGTCCGCGCACCTGACAGGCCATAGCGAAATTCCCCCGTCGCCCCGTTCGTGACTTATATGGTTAAATTCTAATTCAGGCTTTTCGGATATAGGTGGCGTAGCCGTATTTCGGCCTGGGGGTTTCCAGATGGGCCAAAGTCTTGAGAGAGAGTGCCGCGCTTCGGAGAGGGAAAACCTGCTGGCCCGCCCGATGGAATGTCCGCTCTGCCGCGGCGCCCGCAAGATCTTTGTCTGCGCAAGATGGATGAGTTCGAACGGCCATTGCTGCCCCGGGGGAACCCACCGGCTCAGCTGCCCGGGCCACAGTGTCGTATGCCTGGAGTGCGGTGAAGGGGAATTTTGAGCGGAACGGTCAACCCCCAGGGACCCCCAGATATTCCTATTCAAAAGTCCCGGAAACGCAAAAAGCCCGCCCCGGCAAAACCGGAGCGGGCTTGCAACCATGATAGTGGCAGTTTCAGATGAAGCGACTGGTTGTTAGTCGCCAGGTTGTTCGCCCGACGATCCGTCCCCATTCGCACTGCGTAGAATTCCAAAGTCCTGCGACTTCGCTCCTTGCCCGGCTGTCAGGAATCCGTCCGCGTCGAGACCGCGCCGCAGCAATTCCCGCACCGCGGCCGAACGGCTTGGCATACGCTTTTCAAAGCGCCAATTTTCCAAGGCAGACAATTCCTCTGCCGTCAGCATGATCTGCAGTCGCTCGGGTCGTTCCAACTCGGCCATTCGCGCCTCCAACCGCTTGGACCAGAAATACCATGAGTTAGTATATGTCTCACTAACAGTACAGTTAGGGGTCCCCGCATAGCGCGTCAAGAGCGACAGATAGGCAGGTCACACACAAGACGTGCTATGATAATGAAGCGTCGATTGTGCAACCAACGTTCTATACTAACTTATTGATTTGTATGGTGATTTTCAAGATTTTCCTTGTCATTTGAAAATACCAGGCGCATCTTGTTTCGTGAGGGACAGCCACTCCTGGAAAGGAGGCTTCCATGCGTTACGGATATTCGGCCCAATTAAGAGAGGACCTCAATTCACGGGTTCTGGCCGCCCTACGCTCCCATGGAATGGTCAATATCGCCGTGGTTGCCGAAGAAGTGCGATTGCGCAATCTTGACGAGAACCTCGCTCTCGAAGACGTCGAGCTGCTTGTGATGCAGGTGGCCCAACTTTACGGCGCAGCGATGGAACTCGATGGCCTGGCCGCCGTCGAGGCAGCGCGATTTACATCGCTTCCCGACATTCGGCGCGAACTGTCTGCCATCGACAGTCTTGGATAACCGCATCGCGCCGCCTGCCCTGTTACAGGGACAAGGCTTGGCCGCCGACGCGACCCACGCATCTTTGTCAATCGAGTACGATGTCGGCGAGAGAGGCTTGAACGGAGCGTAGCGGTGCTTCGAGCGTCCAGACAAAACCTTCTTCCCTGAACTCCATCAGTCCGGTGCCGCCGAGCGCCTGTGGTGCAACCCGCTTGAGGACGACAGATCCAAAACCGCGGTGCGTGGTCCCCCCCAGGCTCGGCCCGTCAAGCTCACGCCATATCAGGCGAAAGATATCGGTGCCGTTGGCTCCCGGTGTCGCACTCCATTCGATTTCGACACGTCCGCCGTGGCGCGACAGCGCTCCGTGCTTTGCCGAGTTGGTGGCCAGCTCATGGAAGGCGATGCCCAGATACTGGACGGCATTTGGTTGAAGTGTGATCGCCGGTCCTGCCACCGACAGACGATCGGGCTCCGCGAACGCCTTGAGCTGTGCCTGGATCAGGTCGCCGACCGTGGCGCCCCGCCATTCGGCGTCGACCAGGAGATCATGGGATTGCGAAAGCGCCGTGATGCGCTCTCGCACCTGTTCGAGGAAAGCTGCCGGCGTGCTCGCCGATTTGCTGGTTTCGCGGATCATCGAAATGATCACCGAGTATTGGTTCTTCACGCGATGGTTGACTTCGCGCATAAGCAGACGGATGCGTCCCTCGCTCTCCTTGTGGGAACTGATGTCGCGCGCGATCTTGGAAGCTCCGATGATCCGCCCGATTCCGTCGCGGATCGGCGAGATGGTCAGCGATACCGGGACGAGGCTGCCGCTCTTGCGCATGCGCACGGTTTCATATGATGGCACGCGCTCGCCGGCGCGTATGCGGGAGATGATCGAGGCCTCCTCGCCGAGGCGATCGAACGGAATGAGCATCGTTACCGGCTGGCCGATCGCCTCGGCCGGGGTATAGCCGAACAGATGTTCGGCGGCATCGTTCCAGCTGGTGATGATGCCGTTGATGTCTTTCGAAACGATCGCATCCATGGACGACTCGACAATTGCGGCAAGTCGCATGCGGGCCTCGTCGGCCTGCGTCTGCGTGCGCAGATCGAGCAACGTGTTGATGGCGCCGATAATGTTGCCCGATTCGTCGCGAAGCAGGCGTGGGTGCGCTCTGAACGGAATGAGTTCGCCGTCCGGCCGCTCGGCAATCGCCTGGTCCCACGGGATATCGCGTCCTTCAAGCATGGAGATTGCCATTGGGCACTCGCCGTGCGCCATCGGCCGGCCATCGAGATGTCGCAGCTTCCAGGAGCCGCACCAAAGGTCTCTGCCTATTACAGGACTGTGCCCCCACAGATCAGCCGCGGCCTCGTTGAAGAATGTGATACGGCCTTGTCTGTCGATCGTGTAGACGGCAACGGGCAACGCCTCCATCAAATGAGCAGAGGAGACTCCTGGAATTCCAGGCTCCAGCTGTTGGACGACATCAGCATATTCCCCTGCCACGAATTCCCCTACACGCTCGATTTTTGCAGCTTGCTGCCACAGCTGAAATGCACGCGCGAGGTTTCGGTTCCCGACGCGCCCTTAGAGCGACCGTCGTTCTCCTGCGGAAGGGCGATTTCCTAACGCGGCGGCGTCGATTTCGGGGCTCGCGCAAAATGCCGACCACCAAGCGCAACCCAGGTCAACTTTGTCGGAACCTTCGTCAACCCGAGCGGTTCCCCCCTAGGTCGCAATGCGACGAGTTTCGAAAAATGGAGAAACACCATGTTTATGAAAATCCTTGCAGCTTCAGCCCTTACCGTCGGTCTGGCGACCTCGGCGATGGCGCAGAGCGCTGACGGCGGTGGCAGCGGCAAATCGGTTGTGGTCACGCCCGATCCGGCCGATCCCAACGCCGTTGATCCGAGCGCAACCTACAGCACCAACGGCATGAACGGCGCGCGAAACTCGAATGCCGATGAAAACTGTGCCGCCAGCCCGCAGGGCGCACAGCCTGACGCCAGCACCAAGTCGCCTGGAACTGTGTCGCCAACGGTGAACGACAACCATTGCGGCAAGTAAGTCGCAATCGGCATCCAGCTTCATAGGCCGCGGAACGGAATTCGCGGCCTTGCTGTTAACCGGTCAGTTCGCACTGACAGGAACCAATCAACGGCCCGAGCGTTTGCCGCTGCGTACTTTTTTCATTTTCAGACCTGGCCAAACGGAGTGAGGGACATGGCTTCATCGGTACTTATCGGCATCCTGATCACCTTTCTGGTGATCATCCTGGTGCTCTATCTCGTTCAGCGCCTGCCGCTCGACGGCCGCACGAGACAGATCGCGCAGATCGTTGTCATCATCATCGGCATCATTTCGTTGCTGAAATATCTGGCGGTGTTCTAGAATAAGGACCGCTATGAGATTCCAAAGGCTCGTATGGATCGTCGGAACAGCGTTGTGTGTCGCAACAACCACGGCCTACGCTCGACCGGACACGCGAACGATGACCTGCGAGGAGACACAGCGCCTGATCCAGAGCCATCACTCGGCCGTGCTGACGACAGGCCGCAACACTTACGATCGCTACGTTCGTCAATTTGGCAACGACTGCGACTGGCCGGAGGTGCCGGTTGCCGCCTCCGCTCCAACACGTGATGGACAATGCCGCGTCTATTGGTGCCGGGAGCCGGTGTACGACTTCCCGAACTGACGGAGCCAACTGCGCGCGCCAGCAACTGCGCGCACCAGCAAATGCACTGCGCGAGGCAACGCGGAACCCTTGCGCTCCGCGTGAATTGATTCTGCGCATGGCGCTGCGAGGTGTAGCGGTGTGATGCCCAACAAGACGGAGGAGCGGTCATGCCCAATGATACAAGGCGAAGCGGCAGCTGCCTTTGCGGCGGCATCCAGTTTTCGGTGACGGGAGATCCCTTTCGGATTGGCCTTTGCCATTGCAAGGACTGCCGCAAGGCCAGTGGGTCGACTTTTTCGGCGTTCGCGGTGTGGCCGCTCGAGGCGTTTGAAACGACGGGTCTCGTCAGCAGCTATGGCGACAGAAGCTTTTGTCCAACCTGCGGCGGCCGGGTCCCGCTGGTTCGTGAGAACGAGGTGGAGGTGACAATTGGCAGCCTCGATGAGGTCCCCACCGAAGGACTGGAGCCCAGCTATGAGCTGTGGATCAACCGCCGCGAACACTGGTTGCAACCATTGCCCGGCGCCCGGCAGTTCGAGCATGACCGGGTGGAAGACGGGTCGACAAATGATGGCCTGACAGCTGAACCGGTTTCTGAAGGCGCTGAAACGCCGTTATCTGCGTAGTGTACGCATCGCAGAGCCTAGCCAGTCGAAGCGCAAAAAGGCCGCCTTGCCTCGAGCCAAAGGCGGGCTCGACGCTCACTGTCTTTTTGTAACCGGCAATCGATTTACCGGGCAGCGGGTCAGTTGGAATTCGTCTTACGGTTGCAGAGCGGCGCTGGTTTATTTAAAACCTAGAGCTTAAGACCACGTAATATCGTTACGCCAACTATGCTGTCCAAGTATGTTTTAGCGTGACATGAAGAAATCTTGCCAGCTCGTACAAAAGGACAACTTGTTTGTTTCCTTTTTTGTTACATAGTGTGGCGAATCTTGAAGCCGAATGAGGCGGTTTTCATGCAGTCAGCGCATGGGCAGGGTCGCAGTCCGCACGTGCAATATCCACCGATTGATGGATTCTGGACCTGGGACATCAAGCGTGACCGCGTTTACGGCGACGCCAATCTTTCTGACTATTTCGGGCTGACGCTCGAAGAGTTCTCGCACGGCGTATCCATGGAAAGATGCATGCAGAGCATCGACGCCGAAGATCGGCTGCGGGTGCACATCGCGATCCGCAAGGCGGTGGAGCGGAGAGCGGGGTTCAGGGAGATCTATCAGGTCCGCTCAGACAAGATGGGGCTTCGCCGGATACTGGCGGTTGGCCAATGCTATGTGGACGGTCAGGGAGAAGCGGCCTTGTACCCCGGCTGGTTCATCGATCTGACCCGCAATGTCGATTCGGGCGAGACAGCACTTCGCGAGGTCCACCGCCATATCGAACAGGCTAAGGAGATCTCGCAGTCGATAGGACAGGACCTGTTGTTCTATCTTCTCGAAAATGCCCAGGAAGAGGCGCAGCAACGCCTTGACGGCAGGACGATGAGGCGCAAATCGGCTTGGAGCAGACCTTGTTAGCTTTTTCGGGCAATTTTGCCGCGACCGCGGACTTCAGCCGTCACCATGCGAGCAAAATGGCTTTGAGGCGAGCGGCGCTCCAGCAAGCTGGCGCGCTCAAGAGCAGCGTCGCCGTAAAACTCGACCAACACCGTCGCTGCGCTGGCGGCGTCGACCCTGAGCCGGCCAAGGTCGGCGTGTCCGTCCCGGCTGGACGACACGCTGCCGGCGATGACATCCATCATGGCCTGCAACTTGTCGGGGGAACTGCCCTCGTCTTCGTGCATCGTCGCGGTCCGATTGGCGGCGTAAAATATCGACATTTTCGCAAAAAGTGCAATAGGGTCGTTGATCAAGCGCTAATACAACCTGATACAGCTCCACCGTGAGCTTCACCGCAATCTTCATGCAAGCATAGTCGGCGCACAGTTCATGCGCAGACATTGGGGGCACCGATGAACCAGCCGAGCAAGATGGAGAACCTGCAGTTCGCGCAAGGGATACTGCGGGAACTTCGGCAGAAAGCCGAAGCCGACGGCGAGAAGCTTCTGACCTATCTCATCGACATGGCTTACCTTGAAGCCAGTGATCGCATTCGCGCGCATTGGGTCGGCAATCACGAGCCCGAAAGCCGCAGGGCCAAGGGGTAAAGCCGAAACGGAGCGATGGCGGCGCGCTCACGGGCGCGTTTTGGATCAGGCGCCGGAGGCCATCCAGACCACCGTCAGTTGTGAATACCGGCTGAAAGGCCAGCCAGCACCTCCCTCACCCGGGTTTCGCTGATCCCGCGCGTATCCTTGACCCAGCTGGGCGTCGAGAGCGGCGGCTCGATAAAGCGAACATGGCTGTTTACCGGACCGTGCACGTAGGGGCGATTTAGCCCGTAGATGAGCGCACATGGGACGTTCAGGGCAGCGGCGGCGTGCGAAATGCCGCCGTCAACCCCCAGGAACATGGTCGACGCAGCGATCTGGCACATCGCATCAGCAATCGATGGGGTCGAGGTGAAGTCGATTGCCTCAGGAATGGCGGCGCGGATTTTTACAGCACCGGCGCGCTCGCGCGGTCCGCCGACAATCCAGATTGCCCAGCCGCGATCATGGTGGTCTCTGGCCACCGAGATGAAGCGCTCTATGGGCCACGAGCGGAAATTTTCGATGTCTGCCGTATAGAGCGCCAGCGCGGGCCGGCCGGCATCGATCTTGTGGCGTTGGCGCCATTCGCCCAACTCGGCCGGATCGACCACAAGCCGGGGCGCCGGCCATTCTGTCCCCGCAGCCGGCTTTTCGCCAAGAGAGGCAATCGAGCAGACCTCCTCGAAGAGCCGCGTCTTGCGCGGGCCGAAAGCCCATAGATGTGCCAGCCAGCCGGCGGGGAAGCGATTGAGGAGGCCGAATTGCAACTCCTGCGGATAGCCGATGCGCTCCTCAATGCCGGCCATAAACGCCATCAGCGCCGCCTTGGTGCTGCTGGTCATCAGATAGGCCGTCCCGTAGTTCTCCTTTCGCAACTCGCCGACAAGGCGGCCGCGCTCTGCAAAACCGGGTCGCTGATGACGCTTGGCGAGCGACCAGCCTTTCCTGACATGCGGCATCAAGCGCGCCAATGGTGCCGCGACCGGCGAGGTGACGACATCGATGGCGCGACCGGGAAATCGCTCGGCAATGATCTGGATGGCGGAGTGGCAACGGACGAAGTCGCCGACTGCCGGAAAGCCGACGAAGAGGATTGGATTGGTGGTCGTCAAGGAAGCGCTTCGCCGTCAAGGATGCGGGCATAGAGATCCAGATAGCTACGCGCCGCTTTCTGAATCGGAAATCGCGTCGCAGCCGATTCGCGGCATTGCTGAGGCGTAAGGTCGGCGACGGCTTCGAAAGCGGCCGCAAATTCTTCATCGCTCTCGAAGAAGCGGCCGCTGTCGGCATCGACGGTCTCGGGCAACGCGCCTCGCGGAGTCGTCAGAACCGGAGTGCCGCACAGCATGGCTTCGACCGGTGCGTTGCCGAACGGCTCCTCCCAGGCGATCGGATTGAGGAAGGCTCGCGCCTCCCCGAGAAGGCGAAGCTTGGGCTCGCCGTCAACGATGCCGTGGAAACGGTATCGGCTGCCAAGGCTCTTGAAAAACAAACCTTCGCGGCGCGTCTGACTTCGGCCCAGCAGCTTCCAACGCGAACCACCGGCGATATCGAGACCGAAATCGAACTTTTTGGCGAGATCGACGGCGCGGTTGAGGCCTTTGCTCGATCGCGCAATGCCTGCGAGAAACAGCAGGCGGTCGCCCTTTGCCGCCGACAAACGATAGTCGTCTACCGGAAAGCCATTGTAGACGAAGGTCTTGCGCCCATGCTGGCGGGCATGATTGGCGCTGATAAAGCTCCAGTTCGCAACCGGCATGGGCTGGTCCGGCATAAAGCCGCGCTGCGTATTCAGCGTTGGAAATGGCACTTCAACGGGCCAGCTGTGCGTGTGGACGATTTGCGTGTCGCGCGGAATGGCCGCCCGGCATTCGGCATCGGTCGAAGCGTGCCGGACTTCGAAGTGCGGATGGCTGGAGCCAGGACCGGCGACCACCACGACATGGTGGCCGAGACGAACCATCTCCGTTGCCAGCCATTCGACCTGACGCTGAATCCCACCGTAACCCCGGCAGGGTATTACGCCCTTCAAAACGAGCGTTACCCGCATTGATCTTGCCTCACAGTCCTCTCAAAGACGGTTCAGTTGCGTCACGGGCTTGGCATTGTCAAGGTCACGCCGGAATCGCGAAAAGCCGCGCCCATTGTCAGTGTTGCGCCTCTATCACCGGGTTACGGAATCGTTAATCAGCGCTTGCTACTATGCCGAATGACCAAGAATCTCGGCAATACATCCAGGACCATCCCCAGGCAACAGCCAAAGAGGTCCGCTATTGATCGGCTGGCGCCTGCCCTGTTTCCGCTGGTCGTCGTCGCGCTTGGATACATGATCGGCCGGCAATTCTTCGGCTTCTAGGCCAATCCTCTCCGGATACGCTCGCGGCGGAAACGCCGCGAACAAACGCAAAAAACGCCACACGCTTTCGGGTGCGGCGCTCTGAACCGATACCGATATCGGCCGGTTATGACTGTGTTACGAAACGGCCTTTTCGCGAACCGGAAGCTTCCAGCCCGGCCTGACGAAGTGGCAGGTGTAGCCGTTGGGATATTTCTCGAGATAGTCCTGATGTTCGGGCTCGGCCTCCCAGAAATCGCCCACCGGAGCAAGTTCGGTGACGACCTTGCCGGGCCAGAGCCCCGAGGCATCGACATCGGCAATGGTGTCTTCGGCGACGCGCTTCTGCTCGTCACTGGTGTAGAAGATCGCCGAGCGGTAGCTCATTCCGACATCGTTGCCCTGCCGGTTCCTGGTGGTCGGATCGTGGATCTGGAAAAAGGATTCGAGCAACGTGCGAAAGCTGATCCTGGCCGGATCGAAAATGATCTCGATGGCTTCGGCATGGGTGCCGTGGTTGCGGTAGGTGGCATTGGGCACATCGCCGCCGCTATAGCCGACACGGGTCGAGATCACCCCGGGATAGCGCCGGATCAGATCCTGCATGCCCCAGAAACAACCGCCGGCAAGCACTGCACGTTCGGTGGACGTCGCCATATCATACCTCCTTTGGATTGCTCCTTAAGTAGGCATTGTCGCTGGCTTCTTCCAGCACCTCAAGTGCGTCACTTGTCGCCAACCGGCCTGAACCGCCGCACGATCACCTCGAAGACAATGTCGGAAATCCACATGGCCGAGACGCCGATAAGGAAAGCGGCGGCAAGTGTCGTGGTGTCGTCGGCGGGATCTGGAATAGGCATCCCCGTCGCCTTGAACCAGGCAACGGCGGGCAGCGTCAGATAGGCGGCGGCGAGTGCCCCGCAGATCGGCGAGGCGATCATCTCGCGCAGCTTGTAGCGATGGCGCGACAGCGCCCGCAGCACGCCGCCGGCCAGTCCGGCGGCGACGACGGGGCCCTTGATGCCAAGCATGTCGAAGAGGTCGTGCATCGGCTTAAGGCCTCCACCCGCAAAGCTTTTGTCCCTTGCGGTTGTGCGTCAAAAGCGCTCTCGCCTCGGCGTCCGACAGCGCATCGACGGCTTTGGCCGACAGGCGCAGCGGGCTCGAAACCGCGCAGAAGCCGCCAGAAGCCGTCGTGCAACCGGCCAGCGCCACGAGCAGCGCAAGCATCAGTCCCTTGCCCATGATTTCAGCTCCTTTCGAACAGCGTCCGCCGGCAGTGCGCCGATATCGTTCTGCACCTGGTCGGCCACCGCGCGTGCCGCGGCTTCAGCGGCCGCCTGTTTGCCGCGCTCGGCTCTGGCCCCAGCCAGGCGCTGGTGAAAGCCCCAGCAAAGGGCGGCGATGACCGATGCCAGGAAGCCCAGCAGCGCCTTGTTGCCGAGCAGGACGGCAAGGAGCGCGCTCACAGCAGCCACCCGGCGATGAGCCCGGCCGCAAAGCCGATGGCATAGGGTTTGGCGGCTTCGAGATAGGCGATGAGCAGTTGTTGAAACCCTTCCATGTCAGTGCGCCCAGGCGAATTTGCGGGAAAGCCAGTGCCAGGTCTCGGTGACCGAGGCTATGGCAAGACCGGCGGCGACCTCCAGTCCCGCCTGGATGTCGGGATCGGAGGAAAACGCTGCAGCGTCGTCGGCGCCGAGCAGGCCGCGCGCGACCAGAACGCCAGCGCCGTAACGCAGGCCAATGCGGATGAAGACGGCGATCATGTCGAACTCCTTGCGAAAATGGATTTCAGGATCTGAAGCAGCGCAGCCCAGAACGGCAGGCGTACGACGGGAGGTGCAATGGGAGCCCCGGCCGGCGCAGGCGATGGCGTAGAGCCGGGTGCGGTGGATGGGCCGGGCGGATGTTGTGGCCCCCGTGGATCCGACGACGGTACGGCAGACATCAACAGCGCCTGGGAACGGACCGACCGGACGCGGTCGCTCCAGCCCTTGCCGAAAACCGGCCAGGTCGGAAGCCGTCGCAGGAATGCCAGGCGGGCGTCGCAGAGGTCGTCGATGACGGCGCCCGATGGCCTGGCGCCGACGGCGCTCAGCGTGGCCGGGCCGATCCTGCCGTCCTGCACCGCGCCCACCGCCGCCTGCAGATATTTCGCCGCCCTGCCCGGCCCGCTGTTCACGGCAAAGTCGAACACGGCATAGTCGACCCCGCCGGGAAGCTCGGCGCCTGCCACCGCGTCCCAATAGAAGCGGCGATAGACGGTCGCCACCTGCTCGTCGCTGATCTCCCGCAGATCGGCCTTGCCGGCATCCGCCTTCACATAGCGGCGGAAGTTGGCCAGCGTCGCACCCTTCATGGTGGCGCCGCCCGGATCGGCCGGATTGTCGGACCAGCCGCCTTCCGATTTGAGGACGAGCGCAAGCGCCCGCGCGAAATTGCGGTCCATGGGAGTGCCTCTTGAGTTATGGGGAGACTGTCGCGCGGCGACATCGCCGCCTTTCACGCGCAATTTGTTGATTTCTGCGAATATAACCAACCGGAGCGCCCGAGTGACAGAGTTGGGCGCCGCCAGCGCTTAATTGGGGGTTGCTTGGTCGCGTAGCGCAAGGAAAGTTGGTGTAGGCCCAATTAGGGTTAGGGCTTGGCAGCGGCCACGAAGAACGTGTCGACCTGCTGAGCGTTGAAACCGAGACCTGTGAAGCCGGCCGCTATCATCGGTTCTGTGCGGACGAATGAATCGCTGTTCCCATAGGCGATCTTGACGGCTTGGCCTTGCGAAGCGATGAAAGCCTCCACTTGCGGTAAAAGATCCGACGCCAGCAACTGAAGTTTGAACTGCCTTGCCGAAACGCTCATCGGAACCGTTGCTGGGATCGCACCCCATACCCGCCGAGGTGCGCGTCATTGATGTGGACGAAATATTTTGTCATGTTGATTATCTCTGCCTAGCTGTTGCATTGATCAATTAGGCCGCGGTTGCACGCCTGGAATGTCGACATTCAGTAGATGGCTGCGGGGAACTGCTCCCCTCCGAAAGCTTCCACCGGGCGTGTCGGTTGGGCGGCATACCTATGGACTCGTCCGCAAGAGCGTTGCCACCGCTTCGAAAGACGCCCCCTTGAAGATCGGGGCGTTCTGCTCGATTGCTGAGGAGGTCTGCTTCATGTGTTCGGGGCAGCACCCAACAAGATCAGCAACCACCTTTCCGGTTCATAGTCGCTTGCTACACGTTGAAAATCCCGAAATTGGCCCATTGGGGGTAACGATCGGAAATGACGTCTGGATCGGTCGAGGTGCCACGATTATGCCTGGAGTAACTGTTGGTGACGGTGCTGTTGTTGGTACTGGTGCCGTTGCAACTAGGGATGTGCCACCATATGCCATAGTCGGCGGGCTACCGGCCAAGCTGATCCGCTATCGCTTTTCAGAGGACGTCATTGCGGAATTGCTGACGATTCGGTGGTGGGAATGGGACGACGGGAAGATCAAGGCTGAAGCAGATATGCTAGCCGGTTCGATAGAGATTTTCGTCGCGCGTCATTCACGCCCACGCCCTGAGGACGAAACGCCAGCTCGCAACAACAATCTGGTTTCGAACGCCAGTACCCTTGTTTAGAACGATGAACGGCTGTGCATCGGCTCCGAACCTCACATTAAGATTAGTTGCATCGGGAACTATAGAGACGCCTAGGTCTCGGCCGCTGTCCTGTGTGCCACCGGCTGGTATCCAAACTTCATCACCAATCAAATAACCCTGCGTAGGGGTCGTACATTGCAGGAATGCTTGATACATCTTCGGCTTAACGCCCAACCCATGTGCCAGTGTCAGTGCGCCCGCCGATGTAATGGTTTGTGGGGCGCTCTCATAGAATTTGGTGAATGCAGCGTTCGCGAGGACGAAAGCCGTAGTTGCCAATTGGTTGGTGTTTGTGCTGGGAGCTGCAGTCGGACCGAGAGGCGTTCCCCTGCCTTGAAGATCGACGCCGTCACTGCCTGCTTGCCTTGGAAGCGTGAGATAGCGGCTTGCGTGTTCAGATTGTTCTGACGCAGCTGAGAGCCATACTGGATCGTCTTGAGCTCGAGCTGGCCCTGCCTGGCATTGGCCGCCAGCACTTCCGTCGGCGAGCCGGCTATGCCGACGCCGGAGGCGCCAGCCTGGGCGCGCGCCTGTGCCTGCAGCAGGTCCTGCTTGTGGCGCTCCTGGGTCTGGTCGAAGGCGGCTTGTTGGGCATCCGCCTGCGCCTGCTGCTCATAGGCCTTGGCCTGATAGTTGGCCATCTGCTTCGATTGCTGGCCTTCGACCAGCGCGCCGCCGACAGACAGGGCGGTGCCTGCCAGTCCGAGAAGGGCAAGTGTGCACATGGTTCAGCCTCGTTCGCCCAGGGGTTTGCTCGCGGGAATGAATTTGGTTTTGAGCCCGGCGACCGGCGCGCCGAGCTGCGGACGCGGGTCGAGCGCGCCGCCGGTGGCGAGCAGGGACAAAAGCAGCCGGTCGGCCTGCAAGCCGGCGCGACTGAGGCGTGAAGGTGCTGCGGCCCGCGCGCCGGCCATGGCGGCCCGGCGGGCGGCGGTGAGGTTGACCTTCAGCTCGGTGACGCCGGCGGCATCGAACAGGCCGTTGGCGGTGGCGATGGCGCGCACAAGCGCATCGGCTTCGAACAGTTCCTGGCGAAGCTGCTCGACCAGCCGGCGCGCACTTCGCCAGCGCTCGGTCAGGGTGGCGGTTTTGGCCGCGATCTCGTCGCCGAGGGCGGCAATGTCGGCGCGAGCTTCGCTCTCGGCGGCTTCGATGCGGCGTGTGTCGGCGATGCAGATGGTCTTTTCCAGCACGGTGATGGCGTCGTTGCAGGCATCGAGCGCGGCGCGCGCAGCGGCAAGATCGCCGTCGCCGAACACGGCCCGGTCCTCGGCCTGTTCCAGCTCGCGTCTGCGGGCGGCGGCGTCGTTGAGGTCGGTGTCGAGCAAGGCGATGACAGCTGCAAAATCGGCAGCCGTCCGCGCCTTGCCGAGGGCTTCGGTATGGGGGGTCATGGGATGGGTTCCTTGGTGAGATGGGGATGAGCGAGGCGGCGAAGAGCCAATCTCCCCCCGTGTGGGGGAGATGCCCGGCAGGGCAGAGGGGGGCGCGAAGGATCGCTACGCTGGAGTTAACTCAGATGTACCGAAGACCTGCCGGAGAGGTTTCGATCCTCGGAGACGCCGGCAGGACAGCGCCCCCCTCTGGCCTGCCGGCCATCTCCCCCACTTGGGGGGAGATTGGCAGCTTCCCCTATGGCTCGGCATCAAACACCGGCGTAAACGCTCGTATCGTGCAGGGCGTCGGGTTGACGTGACGGATCCTGACCCTGCCCTGCCCTTCCCAGCTGTCGTCGATCGGCACATCGACATTGCCGGTGTAAAGTTTTGCCGTGCCGTCGGGTGCAACGATGCTCGGCATGCGCACAGATTCCCAGCGGCCGCGGAGGAAGGACTGCACTTGCAGCCCGGTAATGTCGGTCTCGAGCAGCGACAGGATGATCTTGGCCACCTTCTTGCGGCGGCCTACGATCGAGCCGTCCTGGCCGCCGACGTCGAGCTCCAGCGTGTTGGCCTCGGATTGGAAGGGCAGCCCAACCTGCCATTTCGCTGCCGTGGCGCCGCCGGGCAGCGTTACTTGGCCGGACGCGACGGGCAGGCCGCGATAGACTTTGCCGCCGGCCAGCACGTCGACCAGTTGGCCGTTGAGATGGCCGAGCCCGGAGACGACGTTGACGGGTGCACCCGAATAGGTCAGCCCGCAATCGACCTGAAAAGCATCCTCCAGCAGGCCGTACTCGAACGGCGTGGTCATGATTTCGATGTAGCGCCTGGTGACCCCGCCAATGGTGCGCTTGACGATCAGCCAGATGTCGTCGACGCCGTTCTGGCCGGGCGTCACCACCGCACTTTCGACGATCGACCACTCAGACCCGGCAAAGCTGCCGCCGAAGCGATGGCGGTGCATGCCACGCACCTCCTGGCTCGGCTGATGGGTGTAGCCACCGAGCTCGCCATTCTCGAGCGGAAACCACAACATCGGGTCGGGATCGGTCTGGAAAGCCAATTCGACCACGCCCTGCTTGGGTATGTGTTCGGAGATCTGGCCGATGTCGTCGGAGGTGAATTTGCTTGTCGAGGTCTGCGTCAGCTCGGCGATCGATTTGCGTGAGCGGGTGACATAGAGGAAGGATTGCCCGGCATCGACCGGGCGGATGCGGGCACAGCCGAAGGTGCGCGAACGCCGGTTCTTGAACGAGGACGGGGTGAGCGCCTCGTCGATGCCGGAGCCGGACAGCGCGCGGATGCCGCCCGACGTGCCGATCAGAAGCGCGCCGTCGGAATCGGCGATCCAGACGATGTTATTGGCCTGGCCGCCACCGGCCTGGATGAACTCCAGCGCGTCGTCATCCTTCTCACCCAGCGCAAAATTGTCGAAGTCGCCGGTCGCGGATGCATAGACCGAGAAGCGCCGGCTGAAGGCAAGCCGCTCCTCATAGAGCGAGCCGGACTCGACATATTTGCCGGGCACGAAGGTGCCGAGCCGCCAGCGCGTGACCGGATTGGTGTTGGGCAGAGCGTGGCCGTAGAGGATGATCTTGACCACGGTGGTGCTGGTGCGGCTGGTGATCTTCGCCCAGCGCCACAGGCCATCGGCGCCAAGCAGGCGCACGGCGCGGCCGACATCGGTGGGCTGAAAGCCGGCGCCGCCATTGATGCCGACGGCCGAGGACGCCGTCAGATCGAACGGCGTCTGATCGGTAGCGGCAATGTGGAAGGCGATTTCGGCGAGATAGGTGTTGCTGGCATCGTCGCCGCCGCCGCCGGAAAAGACAAACTGGTGGTATTCGTAGGCGTTGGCGTTGGTGAACTCGTAGAAGCGGGTTTCGCCATTGCCCCAGCCGGCCTCGCCGGTCCTGGTGTCGAGCGTCACCCAGTTGATGCCGTCGTTCGAGCCCTGGATTTCCCACGCGGTCGCGTAATCGAAGGCGCGGGTCGCCTGGTTGGCGGCCGTCACCCAGTAGGCATCGACCACGCGCTGTGCGCCGCCGGCATTGCGAATGCGGACATAGCCGTCGCCCCCGCTGGAGATCAGGATATTCTGGGTCTTGTCGCGGTCGAAAATCGCCCAGGCATTGGCGCTGCCGCCGCCATCCGAAGCGGTGCCTGAGGGCGTGGTGTTGCTGGTCATATCAGGCGTGAGGTGACCGGTGTCGGCCGGCGTCAGCGTAGTTGAGGTGGTGTTGATGTCGTCATAGGGACCGTCGAGAAATTCGAAATCTGTCAGCGTCCATGTCGTGTGCGCGGTGCGCGTCAGCACCTTGGGCGGATAGTTCTTGTGGGTGATCCACATCTGGTCCGCGGACTGGACATAGGCGAGGTCGAACAAATCGGCCTCCAGATAGGGCGATGCCACCTCTACCGTGCCGACACGGGCGCCATAGGCATAGACGCGGATGTAGAGGTCGCCGAATTCCAGGCAGTAGGCCTGCTCGGAGGAAAAGATGAAGGGAATGGCGCGCGTCTTCTTGGCCGAACTCTTCACCTCGCCGACGAAATAGCTGCCGCCGCGGGCGCGGATGCCGCCATGCGGCAAAGTGACGAAGTTCTCGCATTTCGCCAGCGCGGCGCGATAGAAATCGAGCGAAGCGCGCGCGTGCAGCCTGGGCGAGATCTCGCCACGCGTGAAGACGTCCTGGACGGGATAGAGCGCGGTCATCGGCCGGACACCCTGAAGTCGCCGTGCTGCTGCGCCCACGAGCCGGTGTAGAGCCGGCCGCCACGCTGGACGGCGTTGGCGCTGAAAGCCGCGTCGAGCGCGCGGTCATACGCCGAGCGGGCGATATCGATCATGCCGGCCTTGTGGGTCAAGGGATGTGCGATCTTGATGGCAAGGGCGGCCACCAGCACTTCGGTGAACAGCGCGTCCCAGTCATTGGGGTCGGTGAGATTGGCGATGTAGCGGATGATCAGCGGACCAGACCGGTCGCTGTAGATGAGCCCGGCCTCCTGGCGCCAGGAGATCGGCACGCCGTCCGGCTCGCCATTTGCGGTCAGCGGCAGCGGCCGCAGGCAATCGGCAGGCAGTTCATAGGCGAAGTTCAAGGTGCAATCGCCGCTGCCGGTGTCGGCGCCGGCAACGCTGGCGGCGAGGATCGCGAACACCCAGGCGTGCCTGGTGAGTTCCGCTTCCCGCGTCAGGTCGAAATGCAGATTCAAGAGACGCGCCGCCTTGACGTCCTGGTCGAGACTGTCGATCGGCGCCTCGTCAAGGACGGCGAGCGCCATGTTGGCGATGTCGAGCGGGGTGATGGCCATGGATCAGCGCCTCGTGGTGTGGTTGGGTGAAGTGCGTCTTTCTCCCCGTTCACGGGGAGAAATGCCCGGCAGGGCAATGAGGGGCAGCGCTGGCACAGGCAGTTATCGCCAAATTTCAGACGCTAGCGCCGCCCCTCACCTGCCTGCCGGCATCCTCTCCCCGTGAACGGGGAGAGGGGCGCTCTCATGGGCTTACGCCTCGGTGGTCTTCAGCGCGATGAACGTCATGTTCTTGACGCTCGACGCCGTGCGGTCCCAGTTTGCGGCCAGCGCCAGTTCGGCATCGGTGGCGAATTCGCCGGCCGACGACGCGTCGAGGAAGCGGGTGCCGGGCACATGCGGAACGAAATGGCGGCGGCCGACCATTTCGGTGACGCCGCCGCCATGGCCCTGGCGCGGCTTGCGGTCGAACTCCAGCGGCCCGCCCTCGGTGTTGACAGGCAGCTCGTTCCACAGGATCGCCTTGTCCTTGAACATGAAGGCGGTGTAGACGCCGGCCGCGACCGGGATGTCGTCATCGACCACGCAGCGCAGCCCCATGTAATAGGGGATGAGCGGCCCGCCCTGCTCAGACGACGGCACATAATCGATGAGGTCGGCGAGCTTCAGCGCCTTCATCTGCTTGGAGTGCATCCAGATCGTCTTGAACTTGTCGGCGCGATCACCCATCAAGTACGCGGCCTCGATGATGTCGGTGTCGACGATGGAGGCGCCGGTGACGCGCACCAGGTCGCTGCCGTCATTGGCGATGTTGTCGGCCACGACCCCTTTCAGGATGCCGAGCAGGGTCAGCTTGTTGGCGCGCTGCCAGTATTCGGTCTGACGCTTGACGATCAGCTTTTGCGGATCGTCGCCGGCCAGGATCGAGGTCAGGTCCGGAACGCCCCAGGCCTGGGCGCGGACATTGCGGGCGGCGACCTCGCGGCGGGCGCTGATCTTCTTCATCTCGATGGAATCCGCCGGATCGTCATTGACCGGCTCGGAAGGATCGTTGCCGAGATCCTTCCAGCCGGGCATGTCGACGGAGCGGCCGCCCATCGAGAGCTTTGCGGTGATGGCCGGGTCGTTGAACAGGATGCCGGCCTGGAAGATTTCCAGCGACTGGACGTGCTCCTCGAACGAGTACTGGGCATAAACGGACGGAACGATCGCGTCCGCGATACGGGTATAGGCGTCTGCCATTTTTCACTTCCTTTGAGGTTGATGTGGCTGTTGACCTTGGAGGCCGTTTCGAAACTCGCTCCGGAGAGCCAGTTGGTGGGGGTTTCGAGAACCGGAGCGCAGCGGACATTCAGGTCCGTGAGCACCGGAAGCGCAGAAAACGCCGCCAGATGGCCGCCGGAGTAGAGTTTCCAAATCGGCTACAGCGGGTTGTTGGGCATCCAAAGGTCCGGGTTTTCGCCGGCCTCGCGTGCCAGCCGCCGGGCGCGGGCGGGGTCGCTTTTGACAAGGGCTGAAATCGCCGAAATGTTGCGGTCGCCGGCGGCATTGCGCTTGAACGGGTTGCCGCCGCTGCGGCCGGTACCGCCGTCGATCGTGTCTTCCCTGAACATCGCCTCGCCGACGGCGTGGAACGCCTTGGCGATTTGCGGATCGGTCAGTGCCCCGTCAGGCAGAAGGATGCCCTTCGCCTTGTAGGCGTCGACCAGGCCGAGCTTCTTCATCGCCCGGTTGGCGACCTCGAGTTTTTGGCGAAAGCCATCGCTGTCGGTCGGGCCCCAGTCACGCACGAGGTCGTCGTGCGTTGCCTCGACCGAGCGGGCAAGCGCGACTTGCTGGCGCGCGGCCTGCTCGGCCATGTAGCCGACGAAGCGGTCGTGATAGGCCTGCGCCACCTTGGGCGTCGCGCCGGCCTCGACCGCCCAGGCCTTGGAGGCCTGGGCAAGCTCGTCCGAATAGGCGAAGTTTTCAGGCAGACCGTCGGGCCGCCTGTACTCGACCTTGTCGGGCGATGTCAGCGGACGCATGGTCTCGGGCAGCCGGGCATGAAACTTCTGCCAGTCTTCCGGGGATGCGTCCGCGGCGGGAACGCGCAGGCTTTCACCTTGCTGCCGCTCCAGCTCCGCATAGGATGTGAAAACCCGATCGAGGTTTTCGGCCTTGGTCCAGCCCTTGGCTTCAGCGAGCTTGCGGTTGCCTTCGGAAAGACCGTCAAACCAACTTTTGCCGGCCGGCGGGGCGGACCCGTTGTCCCCGCCGGCCGGAGGCGTTGCCAGGTTGCCCGCCGGCTGCGCACGCGCCGCCACGGACCCGGCGTCTGCCAGATCTGTCATGTGATGTCCTTTCTTCTCCTTCTCCCCTTGTGGGAGAAGGTGGATCGGCGCGCAGCGCCGAGACGGTTGAGGGGTGTTGGAAGAAATGAGGCGTGGTGACTTGGACGAAGGTGTGCGCCAAGCTGGAGCACCCCTCATCCGACCTCGCTTCGCGAGGCCACCTTCTCCCACAAGGGGAGAAGCGAAGAACGTCGCCGCCTACGCGTTGTCGCCCCAGTTCTCCCACAGCAGCGTGATCGTGCCGGTGATTGCCAGCGTGCCGTCGGCATCGATATCCGTGCCGGTGGCAAAGGCGAGGTTGAGATAGAGGTCGACCGGCGTCGCCGTGCCATCCAGAGTCACGGCGGCAGCGATATCGGCGGCCGAGGCAGTCGACAGCGCGGCACCGGCGCCATCCAGCGTGCGCGCCGTCGAGGCCAGCACATTGACCATGGTCCCGGCCAGCGTGGCGCTCGACGCCGCTGCCGAGCCCAGCGACCAGGTCAGCGCCGCATTGTCATTGATGGTCGACGCGCGCGGGGTCGGCACCGCGAACTGCAGCCGTGCCGTGCCGCCCTTGATGCGCACCTTGCCGTCGGCAAAGTCGAACAGTTTCTGGCTGGCATAGGCCAGCGCATCGGCGACCGGCACCTGCATGCCGGCAAGGGTGAAGACGGTGCGGTACGCTCCGCCCTGCCCCGTGGTGACGGCCTTGAGGCCGAATTTGGGTGGGGCAAGTCCGGCTTCGCGCGCCGCGGCACGCGACAGCGTCCGGGGAAGACCTCGGGTCATTGATATCTCCATTCTTAGTGGGGTGAGAAGTGGTGCGCACAGCGCACGCAAAGCCAATTGCTTGGCTTTGCGAACGACGAACGCCCGAAGCGGCAGCGAAGGGCCGGATCAGTCTACCGCTGGTATCCAGCAGTCAGGCGGCACAGCGGCCTCGAAATTCGATTCAAGCCGAGGCGCTATCGTTTTGTTCGCGCAAGCCGTTTCCGCTTTGGCGACCCTCATATTCAAGGCCTGAGAAACCATGTCGCATTTCGTGAGCGCGCGTGCCGCCGTTTGGCCGCAATGCGCCAGCAACTGGCAACCATTCGCTCCAATCCGCGTTTGGGGCTTCAAAGGAGTTCCAAGATGATGATCAGACAAGCCCTAGCCGCCGTGCTCATGACTGCCGCTCTGGCAGGCTGCGCGACCCAGACCGAACAGCAGCAGCGGGCAACCACCGGCGCACTCATCGGCGGCGGCGCCGGCGCGCTTGCCGGCCAGGCGCTGGGCGGCAACACCAAGAGCACGGTGATCGGCGCCGCCGGCGGCGCCCTGCTTGGCGCCGTCATTGGCCAGGCCACCACGCCGCAGCGCCGCGGCGAACAGCTCTGCCGCTACCAGGACCGCTACGGCCGGATTTACACCGCGCCCTGCGACGACCGGTATTACAACGGCGATTATTGAGGGCTGGCTCGGCTCTGAATCTTCCCTTCTCCCCGTTCACGGGGAGAAGGTGCCCGAAGGGTGGATGAGGGGCAGCGCCAGGCTCTGAAAAGCTGGCGCTGCCGAACGCTCAACCCGCAAAATTGTTGTCCGCGAACATCTCGGCAAATTGCTGGGGTTTAAGCGTTACATTGTGGTCGCGGGCGATCTTTTGGTTCTTTGCCCACATATCCCGGATTGCCTCCGGCATCTTGTCAGGCATGTGGATAGATTGGGCTGTTGCGTCATGCCATTGTCCATCGCCGCGACAATAAAAGGCGCGATCCCGTTACTGTTCGTAAGGTTCGACCACTGCAAACGGTATTCCCAACGATTCCAACAAATCAAGAATGCGTTTCGAGATGACGAGGCGATAGTTTGCTGCGATCCCGAAGTCGTCGCGGCCGACCTTCCCATTCACTTTCAACCAGACGAAAGGTGGAAGTTCCTGCCCAGGTTGATATTCATGAAACTCTTCGGATGTCGTCACTTCGACTTCAGCGAACGTCGCACCTGAAAAGCCTATCTGCTGCAATGCGCGCTGGGTTTCTTCGGTGACGAGGTAACACGGGAACGTCGTAACGAGCACATCACCTGTCCACCCCTCAACCACGTAGTGGAGCTTGGTCACAATCGGAGGATGGACACTCGGGTCCAAAACGGTGTGTTTGCCAAGCCCACCGGCCACATCGGGTCTGATATAGAAATACTGCATTATCCGCCTATTGGACGGTTGAACGAATTACGGTGACAGTGCACTATTTCTGTTCGGTCGACCCAAAACAATGGCGGACTTCAAGAAGTCGCATCAGAGAATGAGTGCACTGCCACCGCAACTCCGATTATTCGCCGTCGTAAGCCTCGACCACCGCAAACGGAATGCCTAATGATTCCAACAAATCGAGAATGCGCTTCGAGATGACGAGGCGGAAGGGTATTGCGATCCCGAAATCGTCGCGGCCAGCCTTCCCATTTACTTTCAGCCAGACGAAAGGTGGTAGCTCCAACCCGGGTTGATCCTCTTGACACTCCTCCGAGGTAGTCACCTCGGCATCGGCGAACGTCGCACCTGAAAAGCCCATCTTCTGCAGTACGCGCTGGGTTTCTTCAGTGACGAGGAAACAGGGGAATGTCGCAGCGATCACATCACCAAACCAGCCCTCTACCTCGTAGTGAAGGTTGGTGACGAACGGCGGATGGACGCTCCGGTCGAGAACTGTGTTTTCGCCAAGCCCACCAGCCACGTTCGGTCGTATCTTAAAATATTGCATCACTCACCTATTGGAGGATTACGGTGACAGCGCACTATTTTGTGTCAGGCTGAGAAGCCACTTCAGTCACATGGACCGGCACGACAGTGCACTGTCACCACAGTTCTATTCAAAGTCGTCGCTAATGCATCCGAAACTAGCGCCGAAAGCGTCGCTGCTTTCAGTGCGCGAATTAGGCGAGATCGCCCCTACCGTCCATCGTAGGGCTCAACCGTCGCGGACGGGATACCAAAGGCGTCGAGTATATCCAGTATACGCTGCGATACGACAAGACGCAGATCGCCCGCAATGCCGAAATCATCATGACCTGCCTTTCCATTCACTTTCAGCCACACGAACTGCCGGAGCTCCACGTGCGGTTGCAACTCAAGAAAATCATCAGACTTCTTGATTTCGACGTCAGCGAAGCTTGCACCCGAGAAGCCGATATTCTGCAAAGCCTGCTTAACTTCAGCAACAACGAGAAAGCACGGGAATGCTGTTACCATAACATCACCGAACCATCCTTCCATCTGATAGATAAGTTTGCTCACAACAGGCGGGTGAACGCTTGTGTCCATGACAGTGCCGCGGCCTATTCCGCCTGCAACATCGGGCTTGATGTAAAAATATTCCATCAATCAGCCAATGGCCGATCCAGCGCCGCCCTACGCTGAATCTCGATAACTCGATTCCAGTAACGCACCAATTCAAAATGCTCTTGCCTGGTCAACCAAATCTTATTCTCCAGACTGACTGGATCACCACCAACGATCACGGGTGTAATCTCAAACAGTTCCATGCCCTTGGGACGCGAACTTCCATTTTGATCACTCATTTTCATCCCCCAACCTAGAGAATAGATCGGCAAGGTCACGCGCTATTATCTCAGCGGATTGCCGATTCATACCTATGAATGGGATGCGTACGATTGGCTTGGCTGGATCTTCAGTGTCAAAGCCATAGCCTTCACCTCCTCCGTTCGATGCGAACAGGAGGATGCCTGGTGCATATTTTTCGACTTCATATTCTCGATTGAAGTCGGCCAATTCTTCAGCTTTAAAGAAGATAATGTAGTTGTCGTGGACAAAACCTTCGCCCCCATTATGCTCTTTGAGAAAGGCGGCATAATCCTTGGGCAGCTCGACTCCCAAGCGTGCAGACAGCCCATCGACGACCTCGGATTCGGCCGGCCCGTCAAACTGTCCCTCGGTTAAGATATATCTCACTGATATCCTCCCAAGTCTTTAAGCAACTGATTCCACCATGGCGTAACTTGTTGCCGATGGACATCGCGAGGCAGGACGATCTTGTTGGCTGGGTCAATCGGACTACCGCCAAACTTCACTGGATTGATTTCATGCACATCCACGGACTGGCCAACAAGCCCTTGCTTTCGGCGAATGATGCGGTTGGCCTTGTCGGCAGCGATTCTAGCAGCACTGTGTTCTGGCCTCGGAATTAGCGTCGGATAGCCTGTCCAATCTGAGATCGAGAAGCTGCCTGAGGGGAGATCGGCGAGCTCGCCGGGCCGCTTGGCGACGAGGCCTTCGGCACGCTCCGCTGCGATGGCACTCATCGACTCAACTGCTCGCGGTATGCCTTTCTCGGCGGCGCGACCAAATCCTGGCACCGGTATCGCCCAGCCGAATGCGTCCCCTCCCTGACGCATCATCACCTTCTCGGTAGGGTTTGCAGGCTCGTAGTAGAAACCCGAGAAATCGGGAGGGCTTAGTGTCGCCTGGGTATTGCCGTCGGCAGCCAAAGTACCGACTTTGGCCGCGAATTCGGCCGCGCCGATCCCGGCATTGGCTATCTTCTTGCCAAGGGCGTTGACGTCCGCCCGAAACACCTCGGCCGCAGAAAGGCCTGGCTTGCCGCCGGGGAGTATCCCGCCCAGGCCGGCATCATCCAATTCCCGGACCAGAGCTGCCCGCGAGACTGGATCTTTCGTGCGCGCGAACAACTCGCTTGCCTTGGCGTAGTTGTCCATGAAGTACGCGCTTCCGCTGTCGCGCTGTTCGGCAAGCTTGAGCAGGTTGGAAAACGGTATGGGCCGAAGATTTTCATCTTCGATGCCCAGTGCTTTTTGTTGGGCGACGGACAAGGCTATCGTCTGATCGTAAATGTCAGGATCGTAGCTCCGCGGATTCGAAGGCCCATTGCCAAACACGGCTTCCCAGCCTTCGGAGATCTTTGGAGACAATCCGCTGACGTAGTCACCGGCAAAGACCCGTCGCTTCTCCAGAACCAGATTTGCCGCGACCGTGGTTGTCTCATGGTTCGCCTGATCCGCTGGTGAAGCGTTCGGTCCCGGCTCGGCATTGACAATGGCGGCGTTGATCGCATGGTTCGACATGGTCCCCATGTCGAAAATCTTCTTCCCGACATCGGCCCGCCATTCGAAAACCTGCCGGCGCCTGTCGCCCTCATCGAGGCCGTAGATGATCCTGTAGGCATCCTTGCTGGGCATGCTGCCGGGGAAGGCGCCGGTGCGTGCGATCTCGTCCGGCGCTTCCGCCTCGGCGCGACCGATCGCGACGCGCGTCTGGATGTCCTGCGCGAACTTGGCCAGCTTCGCCTTTAAGGCCAGCGCATCCTGTTCCTGCTGCGGAAGATCGTCCCTGAATGTCCGCGCGATGCGTTCGTCCGGAGTCTCGGCGCCGACGCGGCCTTCTTTCCCCGGCACCATCTTTGGGCCGTCCGCATAGGAATTGCCCTCAGCTTGCGCGCTGTCGCCCGTAGCCCCGCCGCCCGCGGCCGACGTGCCGAATATTTCCAGCGCGCGCTTCGGATCCCTGGTGATCAGCGCCTCGAACCGCGCCTTGGCGGCGGTGCTGTACCAGTCCTTGGCCATTTGCTTCCTGATGCCGGGATCGACCCCCATCTTGTCGATCAGGTCGAGCCCTTGCTGGCGGGCCGCTTCGAAGGTGACGAGGTCGTCGGGGTCGGCTTTGCCTATCGCGATGGCGTTGGTCGTCAGCGTCGTGTCTACGGCAGCCTTCTCGTAGTCCTTGCGGCGCTGCAACTGTCGCCCCGCCATGCGCATGGCGCCCACCTCGCGCATCGTTGGCTTCTCTCTGATGAAAGAGGCGCGCTGACTGGCGGGCATGCTCGGCAGGAAGGCATCGAACAGCTGGTCGAACAGGCCCGTTTTCACCACCATGCCATTGAAGGGGTCGACCTGGCCGTACATCTTGTCATGCAGGCCGCTGCCATCGGCGGGCGCGTTGGCCGTCGCCTCATCTTCCGCCTGCGCTATCTGCGCATTGAAGCTGCGACGCGCGATTTCGACGTCGAACGCGTCCTGCTGGTCCTTCATCTTCTGGTAGTGCTCGGCGAGAGCGGAAAGCTCGTCACCGAGCCCCTGCATGGCGCCGCCGATCGGCGAGCCCTGCGGGTATTGCACGGCGCTCCCGGTATCGAGCCGGCGCTGCGCAACGGAGAGTGGGATGATGTGTACCATTGTCTGTTCCCTGCGCACCCGGCTTTGAACAAAAGCGCGCACGGCAGCGGTCACGGCACGGCCATGGCGCACGCACGTTGGCTGTCGCGTTTGCGGGTTTTGTCGGATTGGCGGCTTGGAGAGGCCGTGGAGTCAGATGCTGCGGGTGGGCGGGACCTAGCCGCTGTCGGGACCGCTACGACCGCATCTGGATCGAAGGCGCGACGGCCGGAGCGCTAGCCCTTCTCCCCGTTCACGGGGAGAAGGTGCCCGAAGGGCGGATGAGGGGCAGCGCAGACGTCTGAGGAGCCGGCGCCGCCCCTCACCTGCCTGCCGGCATCCTCTCCCCGTAAACGGGGCGAGGAAGAAAGCTTCAGCGCCTCACCCCTCCTCCGCCCTCGCCGCCTTCTCCAGCTCGGCCAGCTGCGCAGCGTCCAGCGTCAGGAACCCCATAATGTGCTGCACCACCTCGGCTCGCGCATTGCTCAAGGCACTGTGCAGCTCGAAGCCGTTGGGCGTCCTGGTCCTGGCCATCCACTCGCCATAGGATGGGCGGCGGTAGTAGCCGACGGTTGCCGCGAGATCGGCCAGCACCATTTCGCCGTCCTCGCCGGAGAAGACCCTGAGATAGGCCTTGGTCAGCGCGTCGCGCGCCTTGGCGGGGCCGCCGGCTTGTCCCGACCGGGCGAAGCGTTTGGCGCTCATGCGCCCCGCTCCGGCGCGGCCGATCCGGCCGTCGCCTCTCCGCCGCCGCCTGCCTGCTGCATCAACGCGTCGAGCAACCCGCTGTCGCGCGCCTGGACGGCCGCCGGCACCGCATCCTTGGCGACCTTGCCGGCGGTGGCGATCGCCGCCATGCCGTCCTGCGCCTGCTGGGCTTGCGCCCTGGCTCCGCGCATCCCCTCCACCTCCTCCTTGCGGCGAAAGATGCGCTGCGGGCTGCGGCCGGCGCTCTGCACGATCTTCAGCGCCTCGTCGCCGTCGATATTGTCCATGATGCCGGGATCGAA
This sequence comes from Mesorhizobium sp. P171375, assembly GCF_057786075.1. Taxonomy (NCBI): domain Bacteria; kingdom Pseudomonadati; phylum Pseudomonadota; class Alphaproteobacteria; order Hyphomicrobiales; family Phyllobacteriaceae; genus Mesorhizobium; species Mesorhizobium sp. P171375. The sequence continues at coordinate 3,894,522 of NZ_JBYNWF010000001.1, read as the reverse complement.
CTGCGCCATCTGCATGGCCGTCGTCACCACCTGGATGGTGTCGCGCGCTTCAGCCGAACGCCTGAGCACATCGAGCGGGCCGGTAAAGGTCGGGCGCACCGCCTTGCCAGCGAGGCTGTCCGGCGGCGCGAAGCGGCTGTCCTCGTCATAGAGGCCCTTGTCCTCGAGAATGCCGAGTTCGCGGTCGAGGTTCGAGGCAAACCCAGCCTGGATGATCGAACCCGATGGGCCGAGCAGCGCGCCCTTTTCCTCCTGCCGGATCAGCGCTTCGGTCGCCGTCATCTGCGGGTTCTGCACCAGCGTCTGGAACAGATTGACGAACATCATGTCGCGGATTTCTTCCGCCCGGGTTGCCGCATAGTTGAAGGCGTAGGTCGGGTTCTGTCCGGTCGCGATCGGCTGGATCAGCGGCCTTCCATTGTCGTCGATGAGGCCGGGATAATTCTCGCCGGGGTTGAGCACCGGCACATAGTCGAGCCTGGCTTTCGAGGCCGTGGCCGGATCGGTGATCTGCTGCAGCGCGCGCAAGCCGGAGCGGCGCACGGCGTTTTCCTCGCGCACCGTGGTCAGTGCCTCGATGGTCGGCGAAATGCCGTAGGGATCGCCCTCGTAGCGGCGCCAGTTGAAGGTCGACACCGGGAAGGAGCGGAAGCCGCTTTCCCTGACGATCTCTTCCTCGTCCTCGATGACGTGATAGGAGGCGAAAGCGGTGTCGAGATACTGGTAGTCGCCCGACAGCCGGTACATCTTGCGCTCGTCGCGCGGCTGGATGCACTGGATCAGCGAGATTTTCGTCTCGCATTTGGCGGGATCGTCGACCAGCATTTTGATCCGCGCCGGCAGTTTGTCGTAGCCGAGCAGCTGCGCCGCCTGCCGTGCCGTGCGCTCGTAGCGGCGGTGGAAAATATCGACCTGGCCCCAGCGGTTGCGGGCGAGATAACCCTCGACCACGGGGATCGAGGCATAGCGGATCAGTGTGCCGCCAAAGCCTTCCTCGGCATAGAGATAGGCCGGGCCATAGCGCACGACATTGCGCAGGCAGGCCTGCGTCGCCGGCACGAAGTTGGAGTTGGCGGAATAGCGCAACGCAAACAGGAAATCGCGCAGGTTTTCCGCCCACTCCTTCTCCTCGTCGGTCTCCTCGTCGTTCATTTCGGCAGTGGTCAGCCCGTGCCATTTTTCCGACTGCGGGATGATCAGGCTTTCGAGCCCCGCGGCCAGCCGGTTGGCGGCCGAGTTGATGGTGTTGGCATAGACACGCGCGCCACGCCGCTCCTGCCGCTCGGCCTGCGAGTCCGGACCGCCGGTTCGCCGGCCGCTCCAGACATCGGGCGCGTCGGGATCGCAGAATTCCGCGACCTGCTCCCACACCGCCTCATACTGGCCGCGCTCGGTTTCGAGCTCGGACTGGCGGGACAGGATATCGCGGGCGCGGCTGGTCGAGCCTTCTGCATTGGCCATGTGAGGCTCCTGGGTATGAGTTGAGTGTGCGCCGCAAAACTTTCTTGTGCATCGCAGCAATCAGTGTGTAGATAGGCAAGGTAAAACTGACGGAAACGGGATGACCGAGACGCGGGATTCAAGGACGGCCCACTTCGACGCGCTGCATGGACTTAGGGGCATTGCTGCTGTCTTGGTGATGCTCGGCCACTTCAGCGAATACACGGGCCGGCGATATGATCTGGCGCCTTCAGGGTTCCTCGCCGTGGACCTGTTTTTTCTGCTGAGCGGCTTCGTGATCGCCCACGCCTACGACGACAAGTTCCGAAAAGGCATGTCATTCTGGGGCTTCGCGGAGACCCGTCTTCTCAGGCTCTACCCGCTCTACTTCGCCGCCCTCGGCCTGGCCATGATCGGCGTCGGTGCAATCATCGCGACACAAGGGATCGGTGCGTATTCGCGGCTGGATTTGTTTGTAACCCTCGGGTTTTCCGTTCTTTTCCTGCCCACGCCGCCGGCGCTCTCGACGGCTCCCGACCTGCTTTTCCCGCTTGATGGTCCGGCATGGTCGCTGTTTTATGAACTCGTCGCCAATGCCTTTTTTGCCGCGTTGGCGACAAGGCTGGTTGCGCGTTCGCTGGCTGTCATTGTCGGCGTCGGCTTGCTGGCCCTGGTGCTGATGGCCTGGCATGGTGTCGTGCTTGGCGGCGGCGCCTACTGGGACAACACGATCGCGGCTCCCGCCCGGATCACCTTCTCGTTCTTTCTCGGGGTCTTTCTCAACCGGTATGCGACCGGGGACAGCCGGGACGGCAATCTCTATATGCTGGTCCTGCTGGCGCTATGCGGAGCGCTGATGTGCTTCGATCCGGCCGAACATGTCCAGTTGTACAGTCTGGTGGTTATCGTCCTGATCTGGCCCTGGCTCGTTCTCGTGGCGTCGCGCTTGCGGCTTTCCGGTTTCTGGCGCTGGATTGCGCTCTTCTCCGGCAACATCTCCTACGCCATCTATGTCCTTCACACGCCGCTCATCCGCCTTTCGAACGCCGCGGTCGAAGCTGTGACCGATATTTCATGGAACGAGCACGGCCTGCCGTTCATCCTGGTGACATCCACCCTGATCATCACGGTCTCGGCATTCGCGCATTATGTCTACGACAAGAATATCCGCGCCCTGCTGCGGTATTGGCTCTCACTTCGCCGCGCACGCGAGGGCGTGACCCAGTTCTAGAGCATGATGCCGAAAAGTGTGAAGCGGTTTTCGGACAACATCATGCTCTATCTCTTTGATTTAGAGCCGGATTCAGATTTCAGGTCGACTCGACCTGAAATCATCCGGCTCTAGGGTGGATTCAGTTCGAGGAGACCGGCTGGCTTCGCGCCCTACTCCGCCGGTGTCCTCTCCAGCGCCGCCGCGCCGCCCTTGCGGCCAAAGCGCTGGACGACGAAGCGACCAGCCTTCTGGCCGGGGACCTCGATCAGGTTGTAGGTGATCCAGGACAGCAACGTCACCGTCGGCAGCACCACAGCAACGACGATCGCGAAGCGCAACGGCGCCGCCAGCTCGTTTCCGTATTGGCTGATGACAAACGCCGCGACGGGCTGCAGCACCAGCAGATGGATCAGGTAGATGCTGAAGGAAAGCTCTCCCATGAGATGGAAGAACCGGTTGCTGAGCGTCACGGCGATAGCCCTCGCCAGCGTTCCCGCCCTTCCCGGCAGCATGCGGTAGAGAACCAGCGCAAAGAAGCCCGCCACCAGTGCTTCACGCACCAGAAGCTTGCCCAGCCCGTAGTCGCCGCCAAAGGGCAGCGCCGCCAACAGCAGCGCCAGCGCCAGGTACAGGATCGGCCGTGGCTGGGTCTGATGCACGATACCGGCAAGCAGCATCCCGCACAGAAATATCTGCATCTTCAGCGGCAGAAAGGACGGCATCGGAAAATGGATGGACAGCAGCCGCATCGCAAACACAATGGCGCAGCCGACGGCCGCGACCAGGATGGCGCTCCTGATCCAGTCCAGCCTGCGCACCAGCAACATGACGGCCGGGAACACGGCGTAAAACTGCATTTCCAGCCCCAGGCTCCAGTCAGGCAGCGGCGTGCGGTAGGCGAGGTTCGGCACCAGTCCGAACAGGAAGGTGAGATGGGCAACGATGTTTTTCAGGCCGCCGTCAAGGTAGCGTTCGGGCGCCTGGTGCGATCGCGACAGGAAATCGTCGATGATGATCCGGCAATCGTAGAGATAGGGGCCAAGCGCCAAAGCCGCGAAAAGCATGACGTAGAACAGTGGCGCGATCCGGAAATAGCGGCGCGTCCAGAATTTCAACCAGGTTTGCGGTCTTTGCCAGGGTTCCTTGTCCTGGCGCAGCTGATAGTGGAACACCATCAGGAAACCGGACAGCATGATGAACAGGTCGACGCCGAGATCCGGCTCGCCGACGATCGGAATTTGCCAGCCGGTCAAAAGCAGGCAGTGCCCGACAAGCACCCAGATCGCCGCAAGCGCGCGGAGCCCGTCCAGGCATTCGATGCGCGACGACCTGATGATGCTGGGCCGAGAGATAGCAGGAGCGCCGGCGATACGGCTGCGACGCGGAGCGGTGCGCGGGAGGGGTGCTGCCACGATAAATCCTCGTGCAAGGTCGAGAACCCGCCCACGGAGAGTTTCGGTCTACCGGCCGCATATCGCAATGCAACAAATCTAACGCAGTGCAACACGAACGGAGGTTTGAGGGGCGAAGGCGCCAGCGCCGAAGTGCCAATCTCCCCCCTCGGCGCCTTACCCTCCCCCTTGTGGGGAGGGTCGGCGAGTTCGCTTTGCAAAGCAAAGCGAGGGAGACGGGGTGAGGGTGCGGCGCAGACCCCGCTGATTGAACCGCACGTGCCGTGCGGTTCAATCAGCGACCCTCCCCACAAGGGGGAGGGTAAGAGGCGTCACCGCCTTCTCAGCAACCTCGCATGCCGTCGCCAATACCACCACGCCAGCACGCGCCTTCGGAAACTGCGTTTCATCGCAGTCATGGTCATACCCCCAAAAGCACGCGGCGCTGGCCGGTGAGGTCGCCGGGCGCGAGGTCGGTTTTGACCGTTGCCGCCGTGCCCTGGCGCTGTTCGAGTTCAGCCCGCAAGGCTGCCTCTCGCGCCTGCACGTCCTTGTCGGCGATGGTCGGCGTCGGTGGCAGTGGCTTCAGCGCCGGCGGCTTTTGAAAGAGACACATGGTTCCAGCCTTCCCTTGTCCAGTCGTAGAGGAAAAAGTCTTGGCCGTTGCGGCCGTAGGCCGGCAGCAGGCAGCGTTGCGTGGCGCCGAGCCGGCCGAGCCAGCGCAGCGCGAGATGATTGTCGGCCAACGCCCGCGCCTCGACCCGCCAGGCGCCCCGCGCCGCCACCTCCGGCCCGAGCACGGCATGAAAATGTGCGGTGATGCCAGGCACGCAGCGCTTCATGCGGCGCGTGCCCCAGCTCCAGGCGATCCACAGCCCGCTGCGTTGCTCGGCGGCGCCGAAGCCCGCCTCCGGATTGCCGTCGAGTTCGGCGACAAAGGCAAAGCCCTGCAGCGCGGTGAGCGCCAGCAGCGCCGGCGACCAGTGGTCAAGCTGGCAGTTGATCTCGGCCCGGTCCTGCGGGCGCAGATTGGCGGCGATGTAGGAGAGATCGCGCAGCGTGGCGGGGATGATGCGGAGGGTCATGAGCAGGCCATGGGTACACTTCCCGTTTCGGGCGTATCGAAGGCAGGGCATTCGCTTCAGTTTGAATGGCCCGTCACCTTGGGCGTTTGCGCTGCCCCTCACCTGCCTGCCGGCATCCTCTCCCCGTATAGTGACGGGGAGAGGGACACTCTCATCGCCGGTTTCGCCAATCACCAGCGTTGCAAGAAGGACGCCGACGTTGCGGCCAGCCCCTTCTCCCCGTCACTATACGGGGAGAAGTGCCCGGCAGGGCGATGAGGGGCGGTGCCAACTTCGACGATTGGCTCGTCACAAGTGCAACCCGTCATTGTCCGAAGCGATTGCCCTCAAAGGCCTGCGCACTTGACCGGCCCCGTTGCCAGTGACCTACTTCGGACCCGCACGCTATCGGTTATCCAGGAGACGGGCGAATGGACATTCGATCGACACTGACGGAGCTATGCGACGCCTTCAACGCGCACGACCTCGATCGCATCATGGCGTTCTTTGTCGACGAATGCGTCCTGGAGATGCCGAGGGGAAGCAACCCCTGGGGCTCGCGCTTCGAGGGCAAGCGGAACGTGCGCGACGCGCTGGCGACACGCTTCGAAGGCCTGCCCGATGTCCACTATGGCGACGGCGAGCATTTCGTCGATGCGGCTGCCGATACCGGCATGTCGAAATGGATCCTCACCGGCACCACCCGCGAGGGCGTGAAAAAGGTGGTCCGAGGTTGCGACTTCTACACGTTCCGCGACGGCAAGGTGATCCGCAAGGATTCTTACTGGAAGATCGTGGAGTAGAAGCTGGCTCCGTAGCGCCAATTCGCGAGATCCGGCAAGACTGGCAGCCATGTTCTGGGATCGCGCAGGGTGGCGGGATGATGCGGGGGCATGCGCATCCTTCGTCATCCCAGGGCGGAGCAAGGAGCGAAGCGACGCGGCGCAGACCCTGGGATCCATTCCGTGACATCAGAGCGCCGCAGCGGTCCAGAATTCCGATGCGCCGCGTTCCTCGGCGACCGTTACGGCATGGATCCTCGGGTCAAGCCCGAGGATAACGAAACGCGAGGGGTCGCGCGACCCCGAGTGATATGGTCAGTCCCGGCTCGGCTTCGCCGTCAGACGGTTGTCCATGTCGGTCAGCTTGGCCAATATTCCTTCCTGCGCTCGCACCATCGCCTGCAGAACGCGGATGATTTTGAATGTGAGCCAAATTTGGATTGCGAGATAAAGCAGGTATGGCAACCAGGAAATGAAGTAACCGAACAGTGAATTTCCCGATTCCATAATACCCCCGAATTATTGATGCCGTGATGTCCTCTATTGCCGCCGGGCACGCATAAAGGCAAGCCTCGAGCTTGCAATATTGATGAACTGGTTCGTCGCCGGCGATGCACCCATTCGCCTACCGAAACGCCCCCAGCGGATCGCTCTGCCCCGCCGAACGTTTGCGTCCAGCCTTGAACTCCGCCGGATCGACCACCGCTTCCCGCAGCATCATCACGCCGTAGCGCGTTGCGGCCATCAGGTCGTCGCGCAGTTTGACCACCTGGCCATCCTTGCGGTGGTAGAGGCGGAATTCCTCAAACCAGGACAGCAGCGTCGAAAACACCTTGAAGCGGCCGGATTGCATGCGGTCGAGCATCTCCATCAGCCCGGCCTCGACCGAGACCGAGCCGTCGGCGAAGCGGGCGTGACCGGTGAGCATGTTCAGCCCGTGTGCGGCATATTGTTTGGCGAGCGCCGTGCCCGCCCCTTCCAGCGTCTCGCGGCGGCCGTCGCGCGGCCAGGCCCAGGGCAGCCATTCGCCCCACGGCTTCAGCGCCAGCACCTGCATCGCCGGCGTCTGCTGCGAGGCCCGCGCCGCCTTGGTGACATACACGACATCGGCCTCCGTATCCCAGGCGAGCTCAACGGCGGCCGACGGATGGTCCCAGCCGAAATCGAGCGCGCCGATCCGCGGCCAGTAGCGCGGCAGCCGGAACGGCTCGCAGGCGATCAGCTCCTCGGCAAGCGGAAAGATGCGGCCGGAGCCGAGCACTGGAATGCCGCGCGCACGCGCCTCACGCTCATGCTCGGGATAGGCGGCAATGATCGCGGCGCGCTCGTCCGGCGAATAGTGTTCGGCATCGTCGATGGTCATGAAGGTGACGTGTCGGGACATGGGGCCTGCCGGATTGATTCAGGGTGTGGTCGTATGATGTTGTTTTGAACCGGCTTTACGGCTCGCAAACCAGCGTCGGCACCGCCCCTCATCTGGCTGCCGCCATCTTCTCCCCGTGAACGGGGAGAAGGGCGCTCTCGCCGATTGTTTAGCCAATCGCCAACGTTAAAGAGATGGCGCGGCGGCGGGCTCAGCCTCTTTCGCCCCGTTTACGGGGAGAAATGCCCGGCAGGGCAATGAGGGGCGGCGCTTACGGAAAAATGGCGGGCGCATCACGTGGCGGGTCATCAGCGGCTGCTCTCAACCGTTTTGAACAGCACCCACAGCTTTCCGGATTACGTCGATGACGACGGCAGGCTGAGAGAGCATCGGTACATGGCTGCTTGCCACCTCGGTGACGGTCGCTCCCATGCGCTTCGAAACCCAGCGCTGGAGATCGGGATGCACGGTGTGGTCGTTCGTCGCCAGCACATACCAGCTCGGCTTCGACTTCCACGCAATGCGATCGGCGCTCAGCTTCTGCTGGTGGAACAGATCGAAGACGGGTGCATAATGCGTAGCCCAGACGAGCTTCTGCTCTTCCGCGGAGAGGTCACCGGCAAAGAACTCCGTTCCGCTCGGAAGCATCCAGGCACGGCCATCCGCGACCTCGACGCGAGAGAAGATGTCCGACGGATACTTGTCGAGCTGGTCTTGCACAGTCTCGCCGACATCCGGGGCGACGGCGGCGACGTAAACCAGGCCGATCACACGCTCATCGACGCCCGCAGCTGTGATGGTGGCGCCCCCGTAGGAATGGCCGACGAGGATGCCCGGACCGCCGACGCGGTTGAGCGTGCGTTTGACCGTCGCCACATCCTCTTCGAATGAATCCAGACCATATTGGACAGCAATCACTTCATGTCCGTCCGCCTGTAATGCCGGGATCACCTTGCTGAAGCACGAACCATCGGCCCAGACGCCGTGGCAGAACACGATGGTTGGCTTGGGTGCTGTAGTCATATTTCTTTCTCCTTCGTTGACTTCAGCGCGAAGGTAGATGGACCTTTTATCGGTGACAAAGACCTTGTACGTTCGACCTATGCCTTGGAGGTATAGCGGGGACCCGATGGAACTTCGCCATTTACGCTACTTCATTGCAGTTGCCGATGAAGGCAGCTTGTTGACCGCCGCACAGCGGCGACTGAACACCTCGCAGCCGTCGTTGAGCCGGCAGATCCGCGATCTCGAAACTGAAGTCGGCGTACAACTGCTGGAGCGGCAGGCTCGCGGCGTTGTACTGACCGCTGCGGGGCGCGTTTTTCTGGATCACGCTCGGCTGGCACTTCTCCAGGTCGAGGCTGCGGCCGAAGGTGCCCGGCGGACAGCGCAGCCTAAAACCCCCGTACTTGCCATGGGGTTTCTCGTTGGGCTTGAGGTCACATGGCTGCCTCACCTATTGCGCATGATTCGCGAGGAAGCACCGGAGATCGAAGTCACGCTGTGTAGTCAGTCCTCCCCGGAACTCGCTCTCGCGCTAATGCGCGGGAGGTTGGACGTAGCCTTCCTTCGCCCCGAGAAACAGAGCTTGGGCCTATCCTTCAAATTATTAGCGAAGGAGCCTCTGATCGCCGTGTTGCCGGCAGGCCATCACTTGGCATCGCACAAAAAGATTCGGCCGCAGGATCTTGCCCGCGAAATTTACGTCAGCTCGGCGAGAACGTCTCCGGTCCTGCAATCTGTAATCCAGGATTACGCATTGAGAACTGGGATCACGCTCAAGGCAAAATACGAAGGCGAGAACATATCGTCGGCAATGTCGCTCGTTGCGTCCACGGGCGGAGTTACTCTTGTCCCGCTTTATGCGCAAAACATGCTGGCGCCAAACGTTGTTGCCAGAGCGCTCGAGGGTGAGCCTCCGACAGTGGATCTCACTTTGGGATACAACGATGCAAATTCCTCTCCCCTGCTCCGCAGGCTTTTGTCTCGAGCGGATGAATTGGTCGAAAACGTGCAGAATCAGAGCATCATCCAATACGTTGAAGCTCTACAATGAGAGCGCAAACAGCTGCTTGCCAGGCCTTTGCCTTCGTCCATTGAATTGACCTTGTCTGCAGACAAAAACCGCAGCACCACATCCGACATCCCAAGCAGCAGTGTAAAGGTGGCGATGGTGATGCCGCCCGTGGCATTGGTGCGGGCTACCCCTTCGGAAGAGATGTCGAGCGGCGGCTCCTCGTTCAAACCAATCTTGCCGGATCTGCGTCTGTCAGCCGGCGGCCAATGGTATTCTCAATGGGACGCTAATATACATAGACGCTCCAGCAAGCAGCGCCTGCCGGATGCTTGAGGAATGCCATGCGAAGATTCATCTTCACGGCGATGTTTATCGCTGCCGCGACGGCCGCTAGTGCCCACGATTGGTACGAAGACAGGGTTGACCCACAGACGAAATTCAGGTGTTGCGGTGGTTCTGATTGCCGCGCCATACCTCAGTCTTCGGTGCGGTCCAGGATCGACGGTGGCTATATCTATTTGCCGGATAATTTCATCATCCCGCCGGACCGCGTGCAGGAATCCCCAGACGGCCAATACCATATCTGCGAAGGTACCTACATCATAACCAATCAGCTGTATTTGCGTTGCTTCTTTGCACCTCGTGTAAAGATCTCTCTACTTCTTCCGCGTTGAGGTAGATACCGGGCGTCGCTGCGGCAGCACCGGCGCCTTCCCCCTGCGGGAGGCTCTACGTCACTCCCCCGCCCTCCACCTCCTGCGCCGACAAAAACCGCAGCACCACATCCGACATGCCCAAGAGCGGCGTGAAGGTGACGATGGTGATGCCGCCCGTGGCGTTGGTGCGGGTCAGCCCTTCGGAATAGATGTCGAGCGGCGGCTCTTCGTCGAACCAGACGCCGTGCAGCGTTTCGCCCTGCCACTTTTCGCGGCCTTTCTCAAAGCTCTTGAACGACAGGACCGATTCATCGGCCTGCACGTCGCCGCCGCCGCCCCAGCGCACCACGATGCTGTCGAGCGCGCCCGGCGCGCCACGGCCCATGGTAGTGTGCAAAATGGCGTCGGCGGGGATCATGCCGGTGCCCCAGGCGGCCTGCTGCTGCGGCGGGCCGACCAGCACGCGCTGCGGGTTGTCGCGCGTGCCCTCGCCGGTCACGCCGGCCGCCCATAGCCGCACGCCGGTGTCGAAGGTCTTGCCTTGCCACCACGAGGGATAACGGCCGGTGAGATGCATGGCCCATTCGGCGCCGCCGGCCCTGGTCTTGCCGAGCTGGTTGCCGGCCATGAACAACCGCTCGCGATTGGTAGCACCCGCGGCGTGAAACTCGGCCTGGCGTTCATACGGCGTGTAAGATGAAAGCAGATTAGTCCTGCGTCTTCGGTCCAGCTCCTGCAGCAGCGCCAGATAGTGGCGGCGTGCCACCCGGCTGGTCGCCGAACGGACCGAGGACGGCTTCGAGGCCGCGGATACGGCGGCGGATCTCGTCATCGCTCAGGGTTTCCAGATGGTCGAGGGAGACATGTAAATCCTTGGGAAGCACCGATTGCACGATCTTCAGATACTGGTCGGGCTTGTCGGCCCTGACCGCGGCAATCACACCGGCGCCGTGGGCACGAAAATCGGCGCGCACGGCGTTGAGGAAATCGTCGCCAAGCGTCTTCTTCGTCCGCTTCGTTGTGCCGGCTGGCGCCTTGCGGCCAGGGCGCGCACGCGGCGCCGTCCGGTCAGCCATGATCCGGAATCCCGGCGGGCTCGGCCTTGCTGGCGGCAACCTGCTTTGCCGGTCTCGCCCGCTTGATTTTGCCGGCCTTGCGCCGTTTTGCCTTCGCCGGTTTCCGGGTGGTCTTGCGGTTGGCCGCATCAGCGGCATCGGCCGGCGCTTCGCCCCTTTCGGCAGGCGCACCTTTCAGGCTTGCCCTGACAAGGCCGATCGCGCTTCCGTCGTGCGTGCCGCGCGGAAAGCCGAAGCCGCCGATCGCATCGACGGGACCGCCGCGGATCATGCCGATCAGCACGCCCGGCACGACCGGCTCGGCGCGGCCGACACGCGCCTGCGGGGCAGTGCCTTCGAACAGGCCGATGGCGCTGACGAGCTCGCGGCCGTCATCGTCGATGATGATGGTGGCATAGCGGTTGGACATGGGCTTCTCGCGGATATTGCAGAATGAACCGAGGACAGCGTTCCTTCGCGCCCCGCTCTGTCCCGCCGACATTCGATATCGGAACCTTGTGGGCATCAGAAAAACAAAACCCGCCTCGGCGGCGGGTTGCTGGCGCAAATCAGCACCATGGAGAAATGATACGATAGCTGCCCTCATCCGTCAATAGGAAATAAGAAACAATTCCTATATCGGTCAAGGACTCAGCGGTGTTAGCGCTACCATATTTATCGTCAAGTCATATGCATATGTGCTAAAGTGCGATGCCGCTGGGTAAGTTTGTCTGATAATTTGTACTTTGGCATCAAGGGGGCACGAGAAGCCATGTCTGACGACAAAATCCGAAATATAAATTTGACCGCCGACATCGTCGCGGCCTTCGTGCGCAACAATTCGGTGCCTCCGGAAGGCTTGCCGGCGTTGATCGAGAGCGTCAACTCGGCGCTCGCGGCCGTGGACAATCCCGTTGCTCCGCCGCAACCGGCACCGGAGCCTGCCGTCAATCGCAAGCGCTCGGTGACGCCGAATTTCATTTACTGCCTCGAGGACGGCAAAAAATTCAGGTCGCTGCGGCGCCACCTTGGCTCCGCCCATGGCATGACGCCGGAGGCTTATCGCACCAAATGGGATTTGCCCGGAGACTATCCGATGACGGCGCCCAGCTACGCCGCCAAGCGTTCTGAGCTGGCAAAGGAGTTTGGGCTCGGCATCAGGACAGAGGCGGCCGCCGCCAAGGCGCCGGCCAAGCGCAAGACCAAGGCGTAACGCGACGCCCCTGCGCCGTCCGGGAGGTCGATCATGGTGGCCGACGAGCCCAATGACGTTCGTGTCGAACGCGTCGGTCGCCGCCAATGGGCGGTGCTGGTTGCCAAGAACGGCACGGTGACCCAGCGCCTGTTCGAAGCCCAGGAAGCAGCCGAGGATTTTGCCGATGGCGAGAGGACAAGGCTCGGCCTGCCCGCCAAGCCGCCGGCGGAGGATCCGCTGGCCTGACTGACCTTCAACCGCGGGATATCGCCCGAAACAAAAAACCCGCCTTGGCGGCGGGTCGCTGGCGCAAATCAGCACCATAGACAATCATAGCATAACTGCCTTCAGCCGGCAATCGCCGCGGACCGCAAGCCTTGCAGGCATCGGTAGTGTCTCAGTTTGAAATGCTATGCCTCGATAGCGAGCAACACGTTCGTTGCCGCTCCTTCGCGAATGCCAATCAGGGATTGGTAGTCAGGCGACTCGTACATGGCCTTGAGGGCCGCCATATCGGCAAATTCCAAGACAACGAATCTATCTGGTCGCCACGAGCCTGCGAGCACCTCAATGCTACGAGCGCCTAAGAAAAGCTTGCCACCATAGCGATCTACGGCAGCCAAAGCCTTGCTCCGATACTCCGCATACACAGTCGGGTCGGTAATCTGATGTTCGGCTACAAGATAGGCCGCCATCTGCCATCCTCCCACGGGTTGAGAAGTCTGACAGGTTAGCACAAAACGACTAAGTTCGCTTTCTGTACGACCCGCACTTGCCCGGCTTCGCGTCGGCTTCCTCGCCTGTGGCAATGCGCATGACGCGGACGGCATTGCCGATCACGTCGGCGCGGCGCTTCTGGCCTTTAGGTCCGGTCGGCATCGATGAACTCGATTCCGTGCTTTGCTGCAATGTCCCTGAGCTCTGTCGCGCCCTGTCTTGAGGCGCTACCGCTATCAATCTGGGATTCGACGACTTCTGCAACAAATGCCTCAAACAGACCGGACGGTGAGGTGATCCCCAACTGTCGTCCGACACCTGGACCAAGGTTCTTAACACCGTGCGGAGTTCCTCCGGGGGCAAACATCGTATCCCCCGGACCAAGCGTGCGAACATCGTCGCCAACGCGACCCTCGTAGCGACCTTCGATGACCACGTGCCATTCATCAAAGGCGTGACGGTGAAGGCCCGCACCTGAACCGGGAACACTGCTCGTCTCGCAGAGGCTGTAATCCCCGCCAAGAGTGGGCTTGAAGGTCATTCTGACTTGCCCCAACTGGTAGGTCTTGCCCTCGCCTACAAGGAAAAATCCCGACGCTTCCGGCACGCGCGCCTCCTCATGCTTTCCGCTAAGCATAAAGGCGCTTTCGCATATTTCAAATTTCAAACTGAGACACTACCCAGGCATCGACCGACTGGCCATTAGCCGGCGCTTATGGAATCATTCTGCTCCGACTCGGGGAGAATGCAGCATGGACAAACCAGCCATGGCATCCGTGTTCAGGATGAGGCATGCGCCAGCCACTGTTTCGGGCGTCCGCAGCGTCGGCCGGGGCCAGGCCGATCCGGTCATCGGCAGGAGGCCGCTCGGCGAAGCGATCCGCTTCGTCATCGACGCCCATCCCCATTACGACATCAGCGCCGTTTCGGTCGCCTATGGCGACGGCTCGGCCCCGCGCCTCGGCAGCAGGGAGGTCAAGGCGCTGTGGGCCGAATACGGCCGTCGCTGGATGGAAGAGTAGGACCGGACTACGCCTCCCTCTGGATCGGAACAGGCGCTCATGCGTTGACGCTGGAGTTTTGTTTACGCAATTCCGGACGGAAAACCGCCTCGCACTTTTCCTGGAATTGCTTTAGCCAATGGGAGCAAACGCCATGAATGTCGCCAACCTGCAACTCGAAGGCCTGCTGATGGCCGTCGCCTCGATCAACCAGGTTCTAGTCCGCAAGGGCGTGCTGTCGGTCGAGGACATCGACATCGCCTTGCGCAAGGCCGAGGCCATCGAAACCGGCGAGGAGCGTTCCGGCGGCATGTCGGAGTCCAGCCGCGACGCCGTCAACTTCCCGATCCGGTTGCTGCAACTGGCCAATCAGTGCCAGCCGGAGACGGACATGCCTTCCTTCTCGAAACTGGCGCGCATGGTCGGCCAGATGAAGGAACCCTACAACGACCAGATGTGAGACTTGCCGGCCTCACCACCGGCCGCGCTTGGAGGCCAGCACGCTGCCCGGTCCATGCACGGCGGCAAACAGCAAGCCGGCGGCGAACGGGAAATGCGACATGAAGGCGCCGAACTCGGCCTGGTTGCCGGCCCAGTGCGACGGACCGTGGAAGGCAAAGCCGAGGAAGACCACATAGACGGCAGCGACCAGGGCCGCCGGCGTGAAGAACGCGCCGGCCAGGAGGGCGATCACCAGCAGCGTTTCTAGGATCGCGGCGCACCAGGCCAGAAACAACGGGAACGGGAAACCGGCGGCGGCGATGTAGCCGGCGGTCATGCCCATGTCCATGAACTTGAAAGCCGCCCCCATCGCGAACATGGCGGCCAGGATCAAGCGGGCGATGAGAATGGCCGCGGTCTGCCACGGCGATTGAACGGTTTCCATAATGTCCTCCTGGGATTGCTAGGCGTTTCGCTCCAAGGACGGGCGGCACGCCGCCGATCCGACATCATCCGGCAAAAATTCTTGGCTGGCAAAGCGGGACGTCTTGGCGGCGCCTGGGAATCCCGCTCAGAGCTTCGCCATCAGCTCCCGTCCCAACCGCTTCGGCGGCTCGGCGCGCAGCACCACATTGGTCGTCACCGCGCCGTAGCGGCCGATGGCGTCGACGATGCTTTCGAGGTCGGGCGGCGACGGGACGACGACCTTGACCAGAAAACAGTCCTCCCCGGTCACCCGCAGCACCTCGACCACCTCCGGCATGGCTGCAAATTTCTTCAGGCAGGTCTGGATGTGCTCATGCGTGGTGCGCAGGCGGATCATGGCCATGGTGCCGAGACCGAGGGCGGCGGGATCGATCGCCGCCCGGTAGCCGGCGATGATGCCGCGCTCCTCCAGCCGCTTCACCCGCTCCGACGTCGCGGGCTGGGACAGGCCGACGCGGCGGCCGAGTTCGGAAATGCCGATGCGGCCGTCCTCCTGCATGATCTCGATGATCGCCATGTCGGTGGGGTCGAGCCGTGGCCGGTAATCGCCGTTTGCCATGAGCACCTTCAATCCATCGGAATTCTTCGCCGCTTTCCGATGATCTCTCATTCCGTGGACGAGGAGAAGACCTAGAATTGACGCCATCGTTCACGAGGAGACAGGACATTCCATGACCGACTTCATCATCTTGCCGGGCAGCGGCGGATCGGCCGAGGCCCATTGGCAGACACGCTGGCAGCAGGCCAACCCGGCGATGCGCCGCTTCAGCCCGGCGAGCTGGGATCTGCCGGATTTCGACGACTGGGTGGCAGCGCTGGAGACCGCGGTGTCACAGGCAAAGTCGCCACCAATCCTCGTCGCCCACAGCCTCAGCTGCCTGCTGGTGGCGCATTGGCAGGCAGCGTCAAGCCGCCAGATCGGTGGTGCGTTCCTGGTTGCGGTTCCCGATCCGGCATCGCCAGTCTATCCCGCTTACGCAATTCCCTTCGCCGACACGCCGCGCGACCCGTTCCGCTTTCCCTCGCTGATCGTCGCCAGCACCGATGATCCTTACGACCCGTATGGCTATGCCGTGGCGAAGGCCGGGCAATGGGGCAGCGCGCTGCACATCGCCGGGCCGCTCGGCCACATCAACAGCGACAGCGGGCTGGGCGACTGGCCTGCGGGAATGGAGCTGCTGATGGCTTTCGAGAGAGGGATACAGGCCGCCGGCCAGGAACCCGCGATCGCACGGTAGGCGCCCGAACCGGGCGCCGGGGCCTTGCCGCGACTTGTCGTGCCAGCTATCTCTCGCGAGGGGCGTTTGTGAGGGAGCCTGCGTATGGTGTCCGTCCGGTATCTGGTCCGCGATGTCGAAGCGTCCATCGCGTTTTATACGAGCCATCTGGGCTTCGCGCTGAAGCAGCAATTCGGTCCGGCGATGGCCATCCTGACGCGCGGCGGCCTCTCATTCTGGCTCGCCGGCCCCATGGCGTCGGCAGCCAGGCCGATGCCGGATGGCCGGACACCCGAGCCGGGCGGATGGAACCGCATTGTGCTCGAAGTCCAGGAATTGCCGGCTATCGTCACTGAGATGCGCGAGGCCGGCGTGCGGTTCCGCAACGACATCGTCGAAGGTCCGGGCGGGCGACAGATTCTTTGTGAAGATCCGTCCGGCAACGTCGTTGAGTTGTTCGAGCCCAGGTAGGTCGCGAGCCTCACTTTGGCGCGGCCGCCGGCGCGCTGAGCTCCAGGAACGGCACCGCCGATCCCGGGATCATCGATGTCGGCAATTGCCCGTCGCACTTCTCGGCCCTGGTCAGTTCGATCAGCGGATTGTTACGAGGGCCGCGGCACGGCCTTGATGGGTTCGGCGGTCGCCCCGCCTTGGGCGCGGGCTATCGGCGGAGCGGCTCAGACAGGCGCGCGGAGTTGCCGGGTCCGATCCTTGTCACGCTCCGGGTCGGCGGGCCTTTCGTTCTGCCGCTCGGCGTCGGCCTTGCGCTTCGGGCAATCCTCGTAGTCGTGGTCGCGCGAACCGCAATAGGAGCAGCATTTTGCCGGGGTGTCGGAGCGAAGCGTTGTGGCCATGCACAAGAATGCACGAAAACCCATCCGGTTGCAGCAGCGTCTGCGACGGCGCTGCTCAGACGCGTGTCTTGCGCTCCGAAAGAGCCGGGCCAGCGCTGCCCTTCAATAGCCGCCGACGATCGGCAGGATTTCGCCGGTGATGTAGCTCGAGCATTGCGGCGAGGCCAGGAACACATAGGCGGGCGCGATCTCTTCGGGCTGGGCCGGGCGCTTCATCGGCGTCTTGGCGCCGAACTGCGAAACATCGGCCGCCTGTTTGTCGGACGGGTTGAGCGGCGTCCACACCGGCCCCGGCGCCACCGCGTTGACGCGGATGCCCTTGCCGATCAGATTGCCAGACAGCGCGCGGGTGAAGGCGTGGATGCCGCCCTTGGTCATCGAATAGTCGACCAGTTCCTTCGAGCCGTCTATGCCGGTGACCGAACCGGTGTTGACGATGGCCGAGCCCGGCTTCATATGCGCCACCGCCTCCTGAGCCATGTGGAAATAGCCGTAGAGGTTGGTCTTCAGCGTGGTGTCGAAATGCTCCTCGGTGAGGTCGGCGAAATCGGCCGAGTGGACCTGGAAGGCGGCGTTGTTGACCAGCACGTCCAGCTTGCCGAGTTGCTTGACCGTGCGTTCCACCGCGCGGCGGCAGAAGGCGCGGCTGGCGACATCGCCGCGCAGCGCCAGGCAGCGCCGGCCCTCGGCCTCGACCGCCTGCCTGGTCACTTCGGCATCCCTCTCTTCGCTGAGATAGACGATGGCAATGTCGGCGCCCTCGCGTGCAAACAGCACGGCCACGGCGCGGCCGATGCCGGAATCGCCTCCGGTGATCAGCGCCACCTTGCCGTCCAGTTTCCTGGAGCCCTGCCAGAACGGCGCATCATAAAGCGGCGCCGGCTTGATCTCGCCTTCCTCGCCGGGCTTGGGATGGTGCTGCTTCGGAAAAGGCGGCTCGGGATAGAGCCGGGCGCCGGCCTGCATGGCGGCGTCAGGTTTGGCTTTTGCCTTGTTGCGGTCGTCGGCGTCGACCTTGCGTTGCACGCTGCGCTGCTTGCGCACCGCCTTCGAGGTTTTGGTCAGCATGGCATCCTCCTTCCGTGTCGGAGGACAACGCGCTCCGAGCAAAAAGGTTGGCCGGGCAAAAAGGTTGACGGCAGGCATTGCGCACAAGCGGTCGCATTCGTCCGGACTACATCAAAGTTAAATGCGAGGCACAGGCGTCTGGTGGTAGGTGAGTGAAAAAGGGGGGACTGTAAAACTCTAGGGAGGAGTCCATGGAGGTTCGAAATCTGGTTGCCAAACTGTCGGCCGCACTGCTGCGCCGGCGCGCCGCATCGCCGCCAATACTGTTCAGACCAATCCGCAACTCGCTCGCCGACATCCCCTTGAAGTCGCAGTCGCGACCGCCCTACCGGCCACGCCAACCGATCCGGCCGGCCAGCAACATGTAGCCTTCGCAAGCTGCAACCACTTCGCGATTTCCTCGTTTATGGCGATCCCGATTCACGGAGGCGATCCATGAAATCGATACCAACAAACAACCCCGTCCTGGTTCTGGGCGCCGCTGCCTTCCTGGTCGCGCCTTTCGCCGGGCTTTTGTGGCGGACGCGGGAATGGTTCGGATGGTGAATTTCTCATGAGCCGATTTCTTCCCCTGACGATCAAATTCGTGGACGGCAGTACGATGACGGTGTCGTCGATCGCCGACGCCAACAGGGCCCTGGACGGAAAGTGGAAGAACAAGGACGCTCAGGCCTACAAGGCGGCCGTCAGGCTGGTCGATGATGCGCTGAACGGAATTTGCCGCCCGGCCATTGCCTTTGCCGCTTTCAAGAATGCCGCCGATCAACAGGGCTTGCTGAAGCCGGCGAAGCCAAGTGCCGCCCTTGCCATGCTCGACGAATTGGCGTCGCTGAACGGACATCATTCAAAGGCAGGCTGAGGCGAAGTCGCGTCCCTTCGGAACGCCGATGACCTACCTCGGCTCGCGGTTCATGCTGAGATAGGTCGGATCGAACTCGGCGATTTCCACCAGCCGCTGCCAGTCCAGGATCGTCACCATGTGGTTTGCCCAGCCGATGACGCCGAGCCTGCGCAGCGCGCCGATGACCCGGTTCATGTGAACGATCGACAGCCCCAGCACGTCGGCCAGTTCGGCCTGCGACAAAGGCAAACGGAAACTCATGCCATTGGTCTGCTTGACCACTTGAAGCCGGACGAACAGCTCGCACACCAGATGCGCCAGATGCGAGGTCTTGGATCGCCTGCCCATGGCCACGATCCATTCACGGTGGATGGCGCCGTCGACGAGTGTGTCCAGCCATAGCAACCGGGTGAGATGCGGCGCCTGTTCGGTGATGGCGCGCAGCCGGCTGTGGTCGGCGGCGATGACCCGGCATGGCGAGAGCGCGATGATGCCATGGTCCATGGTCTTGAGCAGAAAGGCGTGCAGGTCGACGAAATCACCCGGCACCTGCAGCGAGGTGAACTGCCGGCCGCCATCCTCCAGCACCTTGTAGCGCGCCGCCAGACCTTCGATGATGAGCGTGCTGTAGCCGGGTCTCGATCCCTCCGAAACGATGTCCTGGCCGGTGGCAAAGTTCATCTCGACCGTCATGGCGCCGGCCAGCAGCCCCTTTTCCTCTTCGGAGAGGGCGTCGTGCTGACCAAGGTTCAGATAAAGAGATTCCAGCATTGAGGGGTCTTCCGTCCGCGATTGGTGGGCCGACACTGGTGGGCATAGCTCAACGCCGCAGATCGGGCGCGGTTGCACTCAGCCGGGACGGCGGCACCCCGCCCCAAGTGGTGATGGCGAGAAATCTGTTTGGGATCAGCCGGATGGAACCATGGCTGCGGATAGGGGTTTAGCGTCTCATGCAGGATGCTTACGCCATGGAACGGTTCTACTTCGATCTCTACAACACCGAAAACCAGATCGATGAAGAGGGGCAGCTGTTCCCAAGCCGCGAGCGTGCGGGAGCCGAGGCGCTGCGCATATTGCACGATGTCGCGCGCGACGAGATGCCGGAGGGCGAGCACCGGCAGATCACCGTCAAGATGCTGAACCAGAACAGGGAGCAGATCTTCGAAGCGTCGCTGACCATGGCGTCGTTGTGGAGTTGAGCGTCGGCCGCCCTGTCGACCACGGCATGGAACCTCTTGCCCTCCCCTCTGTTTCCTAAGGGAGGCCTAGCGGCAGGAGCTGCTGGCCCAGCTGATTGATTGGAGGCACGACCAATGTCCTTGCAAAAGCTTCATCCCGAGCAGGTCGACGCGACACGCGACCATGCCTATTCGACCTTTGCCCCGGTGCTCATCGGTTCGCTGACCAAGCGACTGGCGCGCTGCCAGGGAGCCAAGGAACTCAGCGATCTGGAGAAGTCACTGATCCGCCTGATCGAAAACTCTGACGTCAATGAGCCGCAAGCCGAGGCGATGAAAGAGTTTGCCATCGAGTTGGTGGTGTCGACGATATCGGAGGCCCGCGCCCAACCCGACAGCAAGAGTGACGTCGAGGCCGTCGGCGAGCGCCGCGCGGAGGGCCGCTCGGAGAATCCCGACACGCTTGAAGAACAGCTCCAATCCGGGCTCGAGGATAGTTTTCCGGCAAGTGATCCGCCGGCCGTTGTCTCAACCTCGATCTCCGGCGGGTCGAAGGATCTTGTCGGCACCGACGAGGTGTTGCGCCGCAAGAAGGAGGCCGCGCAGCGCAAGCAGGAAAAGGCCGACGCCGGTTGAGCGGACCGCACCTCCCGGCGCGGTTCGGCCGTTTCAACCGAACCGCTTGCGCGGCGCCTCGGCGCTCGCTCTTGCCACGATCGCCTCCAGCGGCTCCGGCCGGTGCAGCAGAAAACCCTGGCCGTAGGCGACGCCCATGTCGCGTAAAATGTCGAGCGCGGCCTGCTCTTCGATCTTTTCGGCCACCACCGCGCAGCCGAGGCTTTTGGCGATGCCCGTAATGGCTGAAACGATCTCTCGGTCGAACCGGCTTTGCGCGATGTTTTCGATGAACGAGCCGTCGATCTTGATCTGATCGACAGGAAAGCGCCTGAGATATTCGAACGAGCTCATGCCGGCGCCGAAATCGTCGAGACTGACGCGGCATTGCCGCTCGCGCGCCTTGCGCACGAACTGTTCCGCGGCGTCGAAATTGGTGACGGCGGCGGTCTCGGTGATCTCGAAGCCGATGCCGGAATGCGGCGCGCCGGTTTCGGCGATGACGGCGTCGACGAAATCCCACAGCAGCGGGTCGCTCAGTGTCTGCGCCGACAGGTTGAAGCCGAGCGTGATGGCGCCCGATTTCATGGCCGGGCCATGCTGCGACAGTGCGGTCCTGATGATCCAGCGGTCGAGCCGCGAGGCAATGCCGAAGCGCTCAGCGACCGGAATGAACTCGCCCGGCGGGATAAGCTTGCCATTGCGTCCGGCAAGCCGCGCCAGCACTTCGACATGACGGCTTTCGCGCCAAGGTTTCCCAAGCAGATGAATCTCCTGGCCGAACAGTTTCAACCGACCGTCGTCCATGGCATCGACGGTGTCGGCGGCGACACGCGCCGCGTTGAGGCCGCCGGAGCCCGAGGCCGAGTCAGCCGAAAACACAGCAAAGCGGTTGCGCCCTGCAGCCTTGGCCGCATAGCAGGCGTCGTCGGCGCAGGCCAGCGCATCGGCCACCGTCGTGGTGGTGTCGTCGACAAAGGCGATGCCGATGCTGGCCGCAAGCTTGCGCGACGTGGCCGGCAGGCCGAGGTCGGCGTCGCGCACCGCCGCAAGGATTGCGCCGGCCAGTGTCTCGGCCGCGGCCGGCTGGCAATTGGGAACGAGCAGCGCGAACTCGTCGCCGCCCAGGCGCGCGGCGCGCGCCGATAACGGCAGGCAGCCCAATATGCCGCCAGCGACACCCTTCAGCGCCAGGTCGCCGGCGGCGTGGCCGGCAAAGTCGTTGAGCGCCTTGAAGTAGTCAAGATCGACATAAAACACCGCCAGCGGCAGAAGCCGCGCGGTGGCGATGTGGACGGCCAGCAGCCGGTCGAATGCAGCGCGGTTCAGCAAACCGGTCAGCGCATCGTGGTGCGCGGCGTAGGCGAGTTCTTGCTCGCGCTTCTTGTCCTCGGTGATGTCGCGCACGGTGCCGAGAATCTGGCCCGCAGAGTCCGGAGCTGCGATGAAGCGCACCAGCGATTCGACATGACGGATTTCGCCGTCTCGCCGGATGATGCGGTATTGCGAGGCAACGACTGCGTCGGTCGCAAGCGGGGCCAGATGGGCGCGCTCGGTGGTGTCCTTGTCGTCGGGGTGGAGATAGGTGTGCCAGAGGTCGGCGGCCACCTCGTCAGTGTCTGCGACCAGGCCGAAGATCTCCCTGGTGCGGGCATCCCAAAAACTCTTGTTGGCGTCGATATCGTGATGCCAGATGCCGGTGCCGCTGGCCGCCAGCGCCAGGCGGAAGCGCACATTGACCCGCTCCAGTTCGGCTTCGGCCTCTTTCTGCCGGCTGATATCGGTCTGGACGCCCATCAACCTGACCGGCCGGCCTGTCTCGTCGCGCTCGACAATGCCGCCGCGGTCGAGCACCCAGATCCAATGACCGTCCTTGTGTCTCAGGCGCAGCTCGGTCTCGATCAAGGTGGTGAGGCCGGCAATGTGCCGCTCGCCGCTGGCCAGCGCCCGCTCGCGGTCGTCGGGATGCGTCAGTTGCAGCCAGAGGTCGCCGGTGTTGGCAAGCTCGCCATCCTCATAGCCCAGCATGTGCGACCAGGTCGGCGAATAGAAACAGTCGCCGCTCAAAATATCCCAGTCCCATACGCCCAGATGAGCGCGTTCGAGCGCAAGCGCCCAGAACTTTCCATTGCGTATTTTCTCGTCGGGCATGCTCTGGTTTCGTCCACCGCGTCGCCGCCACCATGCACGCAAGCAGACAAGAAACCGTTACCGGGCGCGCCGCGCGGATGCGCGGGACAAAGCCTGCAACCGGGCCGCATCGTGTGGAGCTTTATCATGACATCGGCGCCCTGATTGCATTCGGATTCTTGCGGCTTGCCGCCGTTTCGGTTTCGACGATCCTTATCGAGCTGCGGCGCGCGGCGTCTTCGAGCAGGCCGCGCAATTCCTCGCGGCCACGCGCAATGCGCGACATCAGCGTGCCGGCCGGCACGCCGAGGATCTCGGCGGCCTCGGCGTAGGAAAAACCCTCGATGGCGACCATGGTCAGGGCAGCGCGGCGGTCGGGGCTGATCGCCTGCAGCGCGTCGATGATCTCGCGCGCCGCGACGTTCCCCAGCTGGTCGGCGGGAGAGGCCTGCACCTCGCCGGCTTCCAGCGGCAGCATCGAGGCCTCGCCACGCCGGTTCACCTTGCGCATCTGGTCGATGAACAGATGATGCATGATCGTGAACAGCCATTTTCGCGGGCTCTCTCCCGTCTGCCAGTTGTCCAGCCGCAGCAGCGCCCGTTCGAGACAGTCCTGGACGAGATCGTCTGCGGAATCGCGGTCGCGCAGCAGGGAGCGCGCATAGCGCCGTAGACGCGGGATTTCGTCGAGGATGGCTCTCTGCTTTTCGTCCATGACCGACCTTGTTGTCTTCGTTGTCGGCTTGTCGCCGATGCAAAACCGCTGCCCTCGGGTCGAGCCCGAGGGCAGCTTTGGCCGGCATGAAAATCGCTACCCGCGTTCAGCGCGGCGTGGCGTCGATGGTGACCCTGTCGGGATAGAAGGCGCCGTGGTCGCGAATCCCCGCCGCCTCATCGAATGGCTGCTCATAAGCCCACATCGCGTCCTTGCCGGCTCCACCCGCCGGCAGCACGTCCCAGTAGCTGGCGTCGCCCTTGTAGGGGCACAGCGTCGACAGCGCCGTCTTCTTGAGCTTGCGAAAGTCGATGTCCTCGAACGGGATGTAGAAGGAGAAGGGATGAGGCGGCTCGGTCACTATTTTGGCTTTCGCCGACGAGGCGATGATGGCGCCATTGGCAAACACGACGACACGCCCCTTGAAGGGCTCGATGGTGATCACCTTGCCCGGATTGCGCCGAAAGCCGGGCGACGGGTTCGCATGCTGATCCATGGCCGTTCTCCTTGTCTGCAGTTAGGTCCGAAGCCGATCGAAGGCGTCAGCTGCCGTTTTCGACGGGGCCCGACAGGATGATCACTGCCGTGACGCGGGTCAGTTTTTCGCGCTTCTGAAGCCTTGGTTTCTCGTATGTCTTCTTCATCGTTCTTCCTTTTCTTGACGTCTGCAGCCGGTCCGCGCGGCTACCGGTGTGCGATCATGGCTCGAAGGGACAACAGGCGCATCTCCCGTCCGGCCGATGCGCGGCCGTCGGAAATCGGGGTGAGCGTGGCAACAATGATTCCCCAAATGTTTCCCGCGATCCGACGACGGTGGATTTATCTCAGCCGGCACGACCATGCTTGGGCTGGGCGGAACACGGTTTTGGGGAATGCGGCCCTGACAGCACGATTGCCAGGCTTGGCAGACCGGGACAGCGTTTTGGGCTGTGCGGACCAGCGGCGACGGCGATGGCCGCTTGGCGCCCGGCATACCCGGCGAAATAATCGACAATAGGAGGCGACAGCCCAGAGTCTATCAAATCAAGATGATTTGGCCTGAATATTCGCCTTTTTAGCAAAGTTTATAAAATAAATTGTCGAATGACGAAACTATCACTTTCAAAAAAATGTCTATTTTTCCCAAATTAACCAAATCTTAACTAAAATTATCCGATACAATTGAAAGCTATTCATCTGTTATAATTCGAATCTAAGTTGTAATAATCATTGCGCTGATCGCTTTTGACATTGCCGATATCGTTGATGTCTTTGCGAGGCGCATAGCGGGAGGGGCTGCAGGGTTGAAATCCGGGTAAGGACTGTTCGCGAGGAACGGTCTGCCCGACGGAGGAACATACGCATGAGATGGCTGAAATATGCGCTGCTGGCGGGAGCGTCGCTGCTCCCAACCTTGCCCGCGATCGCCGCGACCGCGACGGGCAGCATGAATGTCCGCATCACCATTACCGACGAATGCAAGGTACAGACGGCAAGCGATCTTGATTTCGGCTCGCACGGCGTCATCGATGCGAATGTCGACCAGACCAGCACCATCAACGTGCAATGCACGACCGGCAAATCCTACAATGTAGGTCTGAGCGCCGGAGCGGGCTCGGGCGCAACGGTTGCGGTTCGCAAGATGACCGGGCCACTGGCGGCGACGATCGACTACACCATCTACAGGGAAAGCACCCGGACGCAGCTTTGGGGCACCACGATCCCCACCGACACGGTCGGCGGAACCGGCAATGGCGCCATCCAGCCGCTGACGGTCTACGGGCGCGTTCCGCCGCAGACGACACCGCCGGCGGGCCTCTACACCGACACCGTTTCGATCACCATAACGTACTGACCATCGATACCAACACGAGGACGATCATGCGATCCATGCTTTCATGCATCGGCGCGACGGCTGTTCTGTTGCTGTGCGCCGGTCTCTCACACGCCGCTTCGCTCAGGGTGGCGCCGACAGGTCTCGAGCTGATCGCGCCCGACGCCTCGGCGGTCCTCAACCTCAGCAACGACGACGCCAAGCGGGCGATCAATGTGCAGATCAGGGTCTTCGCCTGGAGCCAGTCCGGCGGCATCGAGACGCTGACGCCAACCACGGATGTCGTCGCCAGCCCGCCATCGACCAAGCTCGGACCCAACGCCCAATACGTGGTTCGCGTCGTGCGCGTCTCGAAGGCGCCGGTGCGGGCCGAAGAGAGTTATCGCGTCATCGTCGACGAACTGCCCGACCCCTCGCGCAAGAAGGCCGGTACGGTTGCGCTTGCGCTGCGCTATTCGGTGCCGGTGTTTTTTCGCAACGCCGACGCAGCCGCGCCGGCGATCGCGTGGAGCCTTTCGCGCAATGGCGGCAGCCTGATGCTCACCGCCAGCAACAGCGGCCAGAGCCGCTTTCGCCTGTCCAACCTGACGCTGACCCAGGGCGGCAAGAAGCTCAGCAACCGAAACGGGCTCGTCGGCTATGTGCTGGGCGGCGCGACCATGCAGTGGCCGATCGGCAGCAGCAAATCACTGTCCGCGGGCTCCGTGCTTTTGAAGGCACAGAGCGATCTTGGACCCTTCGATGCCAAAGTTGCCGTCAAGGGCCGCTAGCACCGCGATTGTCGTCGCGCTCGCGACTTTCACACCTTGCCCGGCAGTGAACTCGCAAGAGCCGCCGGCCGTGACGAACACTGAAGCGCCTGATCCCGTTTTGCCGGCCCGCCGCAGCCTCTATCTGGAGGTGTTCATCAACGACACCTCTACGAAACTGATCGGCAATTTCACCGAAATGCCGGATGGCGGCCTGGCGGCGACGCCGCAAGAGCTGAAGGACGTCGGGCTGAAACCGCCGGAGGGTGCCGAAGGTGCTGGCGGCCTGGTCAGGCTCGACCAACTGGCGGACGTGTCGTTTCAGATCGACGAGGCGGCGCAACGGCTCTACGTCACCGCCGCCAATGACAGCCGCGAGCCGCGCATCGTCGATCTCGGCCTGCGCCTGCAGGACCGGCCGGCGCCGCAATCGGGCTACGGCGCGGTGCTCAACTACTCGCTGTTTGCCAGTTCCAACACATTGTTCGACGGCGACAACGAACTGTTCCAGGGCATTTCGGGCGGCTTCGACACGCGTGTGTTCAGCCCCTATGGAACGCTTAGCCAGTCGTTCATCGCCGGCTATTCCGACGGCAGGCTCGGCGGCTTCACGCGGCTCAACACGACCTGGAGCTATTCCGACCCCGACCGGCTGATGACCTACCGCGCCGGCGACTTCGTCTCCGGCGGACTGTCGTGGACGCGGCCCGTCTATCTCGGCGGCCTCCAGGCGCAGCGCAATTTCCGCCTGCGCTCGGATCTGGTGACCTTGCCCCTGCCCTCCTTCGGCGGCACGGCGGCGGTGCCGTCGACACTCGAAGTTTATACGCAAAACGTCCGCACCTATTCCGGCGACATCCAGCCCGGGCCGTTCCAGGTCACCAATCTGCCGGTGTTCACCGGCGCCGGGCAAGCGCAGGTGGTGCTGCGCGACAGCCTCGGGCGCGAGACCACCGCCACCTTGCCGTTCTACGCCTCGAACATGCTGTTGCGTCAGGGACTGCTCGATTTCTCCGTCGAGGCGGGCATGGCGCGGCGCAATTTCGGTATCTCCTCCGACGACTATGACGGCCGCGCCATGGGCGTCGCCACGGCACGCTATGGCCTGAGCGACCGGCTGACGCTGGAAGCCCATGCCGAGGGTGGCGCCGACCTGATCAATGGCGGCGTCGGCGCTGCCTTTCCGCTCGGGCCTTACGG
The DNA here is from genome assembly GCF_057786075.1 of Mesorhizobium sp. P171375. NCBI lineage: Bacteria > Pseudomonadati > Pseudomonadota > Alphaproteobacteria > Hyphomicrobiales > Phyllobacteriaceae > Mesorhizobium > Mesorhizobium sp. P171375. The sequence continues at coordinate 3,867,321 of NZ_JBYNWF010000001.1, read as the reverse complement.
TGCGGCGTCGGCGGCAGTGGCGGGCAGCCGCCATGACGGGCGCGCTGGCGCGCTGGTCGATGCCAGTGTCGAATTCGGCTATGATGGCTGGGCGATCAACGCGCACATGCAGCGGGCCTTCGGCGGCTATGAAGACATCGCCTCGGTGACGGCGCAGCCGATTCTCGACCCCGACGACTTCACCCGTTTCAGCGCCGGCGTGCCACGCGCAGTCGATCAGGTGACGCTCAGCGTGCCGATGCCGCTCGATTTCTCCAGCCTCAACCTCTCCTACACCCATCTGAAAAGGGCCGAGGGCGATACCAGCCAGATCGTCGGCCTCTCCTACAGCCAGGCGATCTTCAGCCGCGGCACGCTCTATGCCACCGCCTTCGCCGATCTCGACGACGACAGCAGCTATGGCGTGTTCGCCGGGCTTTCGATCCCGTTCAACGACGACATCACAGCCTCGACAGGGGTCGAGCAAGGGGCTGACGGCCTCAATGTCGTTGCCGACCTCGCCAAGTCGGAACGGGCGGAGGACTTCAGCATCGGCTGGCAGCTGCGCACGTCGGAGGGCGAGGTCCCCAACCGCTCGGCCGCTGTCAGCTATCGCGCGCCGTTTGCGCGTTTCCAGGCCGGCGCCCAGCAATTCGACAAGGATTTTCGCGTGACCGGGCAGATGGACGGGGCCATCGCGATGGCGGGCGGCGGCGTGTTCGCCACCAACCGCATCGACGATGCCTTTGCCGTCGTCGACGTCGGCACGCCTGACGTCGAGGTGCTGCATCAGAACAGGCCGGTCGGAAAGACCGACAGCAAAGGCCGCATCCTGGTCACCGGGCTCAACTCCTATGAGCTGAACACGGTCTCCATCGATCCGAAGAACCTGCCCGTCGATGCCGATGTCCCGACCACCAAGGAGACCGTCGTTCCGGCCGACCGCAACGGCGTGGTGCTGAAGTTCGGCGTATCGGAGGCGGCGCAGGCAGCGCTGGTGACGCTGGTCGATGCGAGCGGAACGCCGCTCGAGGCCGGACTGTCGGGGCGTGTCGACGGCGGCACGGAAGACTTCGTCGTTGGCTATGACGGGGAGGCCTACATCAAGGGCCTCGGCAAGCAGAATGCAGTGGCAGTCGGCCTGGCGGACGGCAGTTCGTGCCGGGCAAGTTTCCCCTTCGAAGCGGCGCGCGGGCAGCAAGTGACGATCAAGAATGTGGTGTGCCAATGACAATGCCAGGCCGGATGCTGCGCGCCGCAATCGTTGCAATCCTGGTGGCGATGTTGCCATCGATCGCCCTGGCGCAAAGCTGCAGCTTTACCGTCACCAACATGAATTTCGGCGCCGTCGACACGCTGTCGGGCAGCGCGGCGACATCGACGGCCACCCTCAACGTGACCTGCAGCGGCAGTTTGCCGTTGCTGCTGCCCATTCTGGTCTGTCCGCATCTCGCCGCCGGCACCGGCGGCGCAACCTCGGCGGCAGCCAGGCAGATGCTGAGCGGCGCCAACAGCCTCGACTACCAGATCTATTCGGACCCGGCGATGAGTGTCGTCTGGGGCTCCTATGCCTGGGCCTATGCCTCGCGCCCGCCGCCGCTGCAGCTGAGCCCCAGTATCCTGGGCAACTCATCCGGCACCTTGACGCTCTATGGCCGGGTTCCCGGCGGCCAGGCGACCGTTCCGCCCGGCACCTATCTGTCGACGTTTTCGGGGGGGCATGTCGAGTTCCGCTACCGGACAAACCTGCTGGGCAGCAATTGCGACACCGGCCTGGGCACCCTGGCCGCCTCTCCGACCTTCACCATCAACGCCACGATTGCGGCCAACTGCCTGGTCACCACCCAGAACATCGATTTCGGCCCCAAGGGCGTGCTCGACGCCAATGTCGACGCCACCGGCCAGGTCACGGTCACCTGCACGCCGTCGACCGCCTATACGGTGTCGCTGAATGGCGGCACGACAGGCGGCACACCGACCAACCGCAAGATGTCGAAGGGTGCCGAGCGGGTCACCTACGGTCTCTACAAGGACAATGCGCGCACGCAGCCCTGGGGTGACGCCGGGACACCGGGAAGCACGGTCGCCGGCATCGGGACCGGCGCGGCGCAACCGCTCACCGTCTACGGCCGCGTGCCGCCGCAGACCACGCCCTCGGCCGGCGTCTATACCGATACGGTGGTGGTGACCATCACCTATTGATCGCGGCCGCCGTCAGCGGGCGCCAGCCACCGCGCGTAGATCTCGCCGACGATGCCGCGGCGGAAGACGAGCACGCAGATCATGAAGATCAGCCCGGTGGCGATGGTCACCGGGAAGCCCGAGGTGGCGAGGGTGTTTTCCAGGCCGACGACGAGGCCGGCGCCGACGACCGGGCCGACCATGGTGCCGATGCCGCCGAGCAGCGTCATCAGGATCACCTCGCCCGACATCTGCCAGGTGACGTCGGTGAGCGTGGCGAACTGGAAGACGATCGCCTTGGTGGCGCCGGCAAGGCCGGCGAGCGCTGCCGACATGACGAAAGCGGCGAGCTTGTAGCGGCCGACCGAATAGCCCAGCGAAATGGCGCGGTTCTCGTTCTCGCGGATCGAACGCAGGATCATGCCGAAGGGCGAATTGACGATGCGCCAGACGGCGAAGACGCCGATGAGGAAAACGGCGAGCACGAAAAAATACATGTTGAGGGTGACGTTGAGATCGACGACGCCGAACAGATGCCCGCGCGGCACGCCCTGGATGCCGTCCTCGCCTTCGGTGAACGGTGCCTGGACGCAGAAAAAGTAGAACATCTGCGCGAGCGCCAGTGTGATCATCGAGAAATAGATGCCTTGTCTTCGAATGGCGAGGAAGCCCATGACCAGTCCGAGCACGGCCGCGCCGGCGGTGCCGAGCAGGATGCCGGCTTCCGGCGGCCAGCCCCAGTCCTTGACGGCGTAGGCACAGAAATAGGCGGCGGCGCCGTAGAAGGTGGCATGGCCGAAGGATAACAGCCCGGTGTAGCCGAGCAGCAGGTTGAAGGCGCAGGCAAACAGCGCGAAGCACAGCATCTTCATCAGGAAGATCGGGTAGACGAAGAAGGGCGCGGCGATGAGCGCCAGTATGGCCAATGCTATCAGCACCCGCTCAAGCCGAACGGAAGCGGCGGTACGCTGTTCGTGAAGGGTCGCCTCGCTCATCTCAGGCATCCCTTCCAAACAGGCCGGCAGGGCGCAAGAGCAGCACGATCGCCATGATGACGAAGACGACGAGGTTCGATGCCTCGGGATAAAACACCTTGGTCAGGCCCTCGGCGAGACCGAGCATGTAGCCGGTGACGATGGCGCCGAGGATCGAGCCCATGCCGCCGACCACGACGACGGCGAAGACGACGATGATCAGATCCGAGCCCATCAACGGGCTGACCTGGTAGACGGGTGCCGCGAGGATACCGGCGAGCCCCGCAAGGGCCGCGCCCAGCCCGTAGGTGAGCGTGAGCAGCAGCGGCACGTTGACGCCGAAGGCCTGGACCAGCTCGGGATTTTCGGTCGCGGCGCGCAGGTAGGAGCCGAGCCTGGTCTTTTCGATCAAGAGCCAGGTGCCGATGCAGACGATGAGCGACGCCACCACCACCCAGCCGCGATAGTTGGGCAGAAACATGAAGCCGAGATTGGTGCCGCCGGCGAGTTGCGACGGCACGGCGTAGGGATTGCCCGAGACACCGTAATAGAAACGGAACACGCCTTCGATGACCAGCGCCAGGCCGAAGGTGAAGAGCAGGCCGTAGAGCGGATCGAGGCGGTAGAGCCTGGACAGCGCCAGGCGCTCGACCGCCATGCCGAACACGCCGACGACGAGCGGCACCAGGACCAGCGCCGGCCAGTAGCCGATGCCGAGATGGACGAGCATCAGGTAGCCGATGAAGGCGCCGAACATGTAGAGCGCGCCATGGGCGAAATTGATGATGCGAAGCAGGCCGAAGATGACGGCTAGCCCGAGGCTGAGCATGGCATAGAAGGAGCCGTTGATCAGCCCGACCAGCATCTGCCCGAGCAAGGCCTGGACAGGGATGCCGAAGATCATCGTCATGGCGTCACCGCTGAAACATGTGCTGAAGGAGGCACGGCCAATTGCCAACATTGGCGCTGCCCCTCATTGCCCTGCCGGGCATTTCTCCCCGTAAACGGGGAGAAAGAGGCTGAACGCGATGCCGGCTCGCTTCCTCTGACGTTTGCGATTGGCGAAATCGTCGGCGCCAGCGTCCCTTCTCCCCGTTTACGCAGGACTGTCCGGGGAAAGTTATTCATATATGAAGGCCATCTGATTGAGGGAGGATCGGTCTCTTGGTCGGCTCGGATTGACCGGCGGCGGCTTGTCGATGGCGTTTATTTTTCGCCGCCCGAACAAGTATTGGGCGACCAGCTCTGTGAACCGCAGGATTGGAATGGCGACACCTCGGGTGCGCGCGACGATGCGCAGCAGTGCATAGGCGATCATTGCCGCGAAGAGCTGCAGGCGGATTGCATTGCCGTTGTTGCCCAGGAACTTGCCGATCTTGAGGTGCTGCTTGATCCAGCGGAACAGAAGCTCGATTTGCCAGCGGCCTTTGTAGAGCTGCCCGATCTCGACTGCGGAGCGCGCCATGTCGTTGGTCAAAAGCATGATGGTGTCGCCTTCCTGGCGCTGGATGCGCAGGCGCCGCAGGCGTATCGGCAGCTTGCAAGCGCCCTTGCTGACCAGGTTCACCTCACTGTCTTCCAGGATCAGGAAGCCGTCGCCCTGCGGCTCGGCCACGGGGCGGTTGCACAGCTGCGCCAGCCCCATGTTGGTCTTGGGCCGCGTTACGAAGACCGACCCGGCCTCGGCGATCGCCGTCCACCAGCCATAGTGGCAATAGCCCTTGTCGAACACATAGGTCGCCGCGGGCTCGATGGTGATCCGGCGGCCGATCTGGGCGTCGTTGACGTTGGCGTCGGTGATGTCGAGGACGCGCGGATGGTCGGCCTTCGGGTCATAGACGACATGGACTTTCATGCCGCGGATGCGTCCGTTCGACTTGGCCCACTCGCACAGCTTGCCCAGTGGAATGGGGGTCGAGTCGATCAGCCGCAGCATTTCTTTACCCTCTTGCCGCGTCTGCCGGTCGAGCAGACCCGCCACCAGGCTGAAGGCCTCGGCAAAAATGGCGACCGGGCGCCGTGCGTTGGCGTCCGACAAGGTCGAACGCATCAGCGGACCGCTGCCCAGGTGGTAATGATGCTGGCTGTTGGCGTTCCAACCGGCTTCCAGGCCACGCAGGCTGTCGCTGCCGCAGAACTGGGCATAGATCAACGCCACCAGATGATCCCAACTCCTGAACGATTTGTCGTAGGCATCGCCGTCGTGACGATCCACAATGGCTTGGAATTGACGGCGATCCATGGCTTCAAGAAGCTGCCCGAAGATGCTAGGTGCAAAGCGCATGCCCCGTTCCTTTTCTGAGTCTCGACAACCAGAGAGAAGACGGACAAACCCCGTTTTACGGGGCATGCACATGCGGCATTTCGATTCACTCAAAACTTTCCCCGGACAGCCCTGCCGTTTACGGGGAGAAGATGGCGGCAGCCAGATGAGGGGCAGCGCCGACGCCCAAAAGATGACAGCCCTCCCATCGATTACTGACATCATACCCCAAGCACCTCGTGCAGCTGGTCGGTGTGAGCAGAAAGCTCGCTTACGGCAAAACCCTCCACCACCTTGCCGTGCTCCATCAGATAGAAGCGGTCGGCAATGCGGGCGGCAAAGCGGAAATTCTGCTCGACCAGCAGGATGGTCATGCCGCGCTTTTTCAGGGTCGCCAGCAATTCGCCGATGCGCTGGACGATGACCGGCGCCAGGCCCTCGGTCGGTTCGTCGAGCAGCAGCATCTGCACGCCCGTGCGCAGGATGCGGGCGATGGCCAGCATCTGCTGTTCGCCGCCGGAAAGTTTTGTGCCGGGGCTGTTGCGGCGCTCCTTCAGATTGGGGAAGAGATCGAAGATTTCCTCGACGCTCATGCCGCCCTCGGCCACCACCGGCGGCAGGATCAGGTTCTCGTCGACGGTGAGCGTGGCGAAGATGCCGCGTTCCTCCGGCACGAAGCCGATGCCGCGATGGGCGACGCGGTGCAGCGGCAGACGCATCAGATCGCCGCCGTCGAAAGTGACGCTGCCGCTGCGCTTGCGAACCAGCCCCATAATGGCGCGCAGCGTGGTGGTCTTGCCGACGCCGTTGCGGCCAAGCAAGGTCACGGTCTCACCGCGAAAGACGTCGAGGTTGACGCCATGCAGCGCATGGCCCTCGCCATACCAGGCATGCAGATCGCGCACGGCAAGCAGCGGCTCACTCATGCTCGGTCCCCATGTAAGCGACGCGGACACGCTCGTCCGTGCTCACTGTTGCGTAGTCGCCGGCGGCGAGCACCTGGCCGCGTTGCATGACGGTGATCCAGTCGCAAAGATCGGCGACGACGGTGAGGTTGTGCTCGACCATCAGCACGGCGCGGTCTCTGGCCAGCGAACGGATGATGCCGGAAATGGCGCCGACATCCTCGTGCCCCATGCCAGCCATCGGCTCGTCGAGCAGCAGCACCTTCGGATCGAGCGCCAGCGTGGTGGCGATCTCGAGCACGCGCTTCCTGCCATAGGAGAGATCGCCGGCCAGACGATGCGCGACATCGTCGAGGCCGACGATGGCGAGAAGCTCGCGTGCCCTCGGTGTCAGCTGGTCGAGTGCGGCCAGCGAGCGCCAGAACTGGAAGCCCAGCCCGCTCGGCCGCTGCAGGGCGACGCGGACATTGTCCAGCACACTCAGATGCGGAAAGATCGCCGAGATCTGGAACGAGCGGACGAGACCCATGCGCGCCACCCTGGCCGGCGCGGTGCGGGTGATGTCGTTGCCCAACAATTCGATCCTGCCGCTGGTCGGCTGCAGGAATTTGGTCAGCAGGTTGAAGATCGTCGTCTTGCCGGCGCCGTTCGGTCCGATCAGCGCATGGATCTGGCCGTGGTGGACGTCGAGGTCGACATTGTTGACGGCAACGAAACCGGCGAAATCACGCCTGAGGCCGCGGGCGGAAAGCACCACCCGCGGCGTGTCCTTTGCGCCGCCCGACTGGCCGGCCACAGCTTGCGCCGCTGTCACTTGGTGACGAGCGGGCAGCCGCTGTCTTCGGCCTTGGTGAAGGCCTTGTCGCCGGGAATGGTCGCCAGATAGGTGTAGTAGTCCCAGTCCTTCTTGCTCTCCTCGGGCTTCTTGACCTGATAGAGATACATGTCGTGCACCATCGAGCCGTCGGCCTGCACCTTGCCGTTGGCGGTGAAGACGTCGTTGACGGGCATCTCATGCAGCTGCTTGGCCACCGCCTCGGTCTCGTCGGTGCCGGCCTTGTCGATGGCCTTCAGATACTGGGTCACCGCCGAATAGGTGCCGGCCTGGACCATGTTGGGCATGCGGTTGGTGCGCTTGAAGAAGCGGTCGGCGAATTTGCGGCTCTCGTCGTCACGGTCCCAGTAATAGCCTTCGGTCAGCACCACGCCCTGCGCCGCCTGCAGGCCGAGGCCGTGCACTTCGGCAAGGGTGAAGAGAAGTGCCGCCAGCCGCTGGCCGCCGGCGACGATGCCGAACTCGGCCGCCTGCTTGATCGAGTTGGAGGTGTCGAGGCCGGCATTGGCAAGGCCGATGACCTTGGCGCCGGAGGACTGCGCCTGCAGCAGGAAGGAGGAATAGTCCGTGGACCCCAGCGGATAGCGCACCTCGCCGAGCACCTTGCCGCCGCTGGCTTCCACCAGCTTGGCGGTCTGGTCCTTCAGCGAATAGCCGAAGGCATAGTCGACGGTGATGAAATACCAGCTGTCGCCGCCCTGCTTGACGAGGTCGCCGCCGGTGCCGACCGCCTGCGAATGCGTGTCGTAGGCCCAATGGAAGCCATAGGGCGAGCATTGCTTGCCGGTCAGCTCGGTCGAAGCGGCGCCGGTGACGATGTCGATCTTCTTCTTTTCCTTGGAAAGCCCCTGGACGGCGAGCGCCACCGAGGATGTCGTCAGTTCCATGATCGCGTCGACTTGCTCGGTGTCATACCACTGGCGGGCGATATTGGAGGCGATGTCGGGCTTGTTCTGGTGGTCGGCGTTGACGATCTCGATCGGCGCGCCCTGGACCTTGCCGCCAAAATCCTCGACCGCCATCTTGGCGGCCTCGACCGACCATTTGCCGCCGAAATCGGCATAGACGCCCGACTGGTCGTTGAGGATTCCGATCTTGACCTTGCCGTCGGAAATTTCAGCCGCTGCCGCGGGCATGGCGGTCGCCGCAAGAAGCGCGGCGGAGACGAGATAGGATGCTTTCACAGGTAGTTCCTCCCTTGTGGCCGACGCCGGGAAACGCGGCGGCCTTGCAATGGTTCAACAGTTCCGTCCGGTTTTCGCTAAAAATTCGGGCCGTCGCGCCCGCCACTCCTCTTCTTGCGCCCCTCCGCCCTGGGTGCGCCGGGAACGTAGCATCACATTTCGCAAGGCGAGAATGCTATTTTCGTAGCATGGCGTGCGGGCATCTCGGCGGCTTCCAGACCCAACGAGCTGGGTTTCGGCTGCTTGCTGGCTAAGGCAATGACCCGGCTGATTTTTCCACTCTTATCTCGATTTCACGTCGATCGAGTGGAAAACCCATGTTTTTCAGCGGCTTACCTTGCAAATCTCGGCTTCATTCACCACGGCAGCCTTTTGCCATCGCGGAAGAAGCCGCCGGTCGGGCCGTCGTCCGGCAAGGTCGCGGCCCAGACGATGCCGGCCGCCCCTTGCGCCACCGGGCGCCCGCCCGGACCGCCCATGTCGGTCGCGACCCAGCCGGGGCAGATGGCGTTGACCAGCACGCCGGCGCCGCGCAATTCGGCCGCCAGGATGCAGGTCAGCGCGTTGAGCGTCGCCTTGGTCGTCGAATAAGCCGGCGCGCCGGCGCCCATCGAGGCGAGCGAACCGCCCTCGGAGGAGACGTTGACCAGTCGGCCATGGCCGGAGGTGCTGAGGAGCGGCGCGCAGGCGGCAGCTATGCGCCAGGCGCCGAAGACATTGGTCTCGAAGGCTTCGCGGATCACCGTCCAGTCGGGTTTTAGCGCCCGCGCACGCGGGTCGTAGTGGATGGCGGCGTTGTTGACGAGCACGTCGAGGCGGCCGAAGCGGCGCTCGATTTCGGCCGCGGCAAGGGCCGCCGCGTCGGGTGCCGCGACATCCAGAGCGATGGCCTCCACCTTGCCGCCGAGTTGCCTCGCGGCCGCCTCGCCCTTGGCGAGATCGCGCGTGCCGAGCAGCACGGTGAAACCGAGCGCCGCCAGTTGGCGGCCGGTCTCCAGGCCAATGCCGCGATTGCTGCCGGTGACGAGCGCGACCTTGCCTGAATGGGGTGTGGTGGTGGTCATTGGCGGGGACCTGTGCCGCATGAATAGTGCACGAAAGATCGCATAGGTGGGATCGAATGATTAGGGCGTGGAGACGACAATCGCTGTGCGATGGGGTGCATCAGTGGCGAAGGCCGATGCGCAAGGCCGAGTTCCTTCACACCCCCCTCTGTCCTGCCGGACATCTCCCCCGCAAGGGGGGAGATTGGCAGTTCCATGGACGGCGCTTCTCCGGCGAAGTTGGTGATTGGCGAAAGCATCGGTGACATCTGATCTCCCCCCTTGCGGGGGAGATGGCCGGCAGGCCAGAGGGGGGTGTCCAAGTGCTAGCCTATCAAAACTGGATGGCCAACGCCCGCCCTCACCGCCTCTGCGGATAGATCGTCTCGCCACGCTTCAGCATATCGACGAAGGCCTCGATCTTCTTCCTGCGCCCGGCTTCGGTCTTCATGTTGTGGGTGCGGAAGGCGAGCGCGAAACGGTTCTGGGCGGAGAGTTTTGCCAGCATCGCTCTCGCCTCAGGTTCGGCATCGATGGCGGCCTGCAGATCGTCGGGGATCTTCATGTCCTTGCCACTGGCATAGGCGCGGTCCCAGCGGCCGTCTGCCTTGGCCGCCTCGACCTGTCGCAACCCGTGCTCGGTCATCCGGCCGTCCTCGACCAGGCGGGCGACATTGTCGATGTTGATCTTGCTCCAGATGCTCTTTTTGCCGCGCGGCGTGTAGCGCTGCAGAAAGCTCTTGTCATCGAGCGACTTGCGCACGGCATCGATCCAGCCGAAGCACAGCACCACGTCGATGGCCTGCTTGGGCGTGATCGAGGCGAGGCCGGAGCCGACCTTGTGCACCTTGATCCAGACCTCGGTCTCGCCGGCGTGGTTCTCCCGCAGCCAAGCGTAAAAACTTTCGGGATCTGGGAATTCGCGAACTTTTTCCGGATCGACCTTGATCGGCGCCATCATCACCTCGTTTGTTGCCGGACCGGCTATATCGGCTGTCGATGCCAGTTTCCGTCAGCAGCGTCGATAACCCTTAGCCTATTTCGAAGTTGGCTTGCGCCTCAGACGGCGCCCATGGCAGTTTCCCGGCGGGCCGAGCTGGGCAAGGCAGACTGCAATCAGGGGGAAATGCCATGCGAGCTATGTTACTCGGCCTCATCCTTCTGCTGCCGACCGCGGCGCTCGCCGAGCCGAACGCCAGAATTGGCGACGCCCAAGTCGTGTTTCTCGTCAGAAAATAGGTCGGGAGGGTCGCGTTCCTTCGCGCCCCCCTCTGCCCTGCCGGGCATCTCCCCCACTTGGGGGGAGATTAGCAGCTTCACTGCAAATGCGGCTTCTTCAGAAAGCTGTTGCGGTCAGCCGACTTTACCCTGAGCCAGGTTTCGCGGCCGTCGCGTACCACCCTGAGTGGAATCTCGGAGCCGGCGGGGTTCTGCCATAGCTTGCGGTAGAAATCGGCGAGACCGTCGACCTCGCCGTCGCGCACGTCGGAGATGATGTCGCCCTGGCGCAGGCCGGCCTTGGCGGCGGGGCCGCCTTCGGCGACACTCATCACAATCACGGCGCCGTTCGACTCCGCCGAGAAGGCGCCGAGCCACGGCCGTGGCGGCTTCGCCACCTGGCCGCGTGTCAGCAGGTCGTCGAGGATCGGCGTCAGAAGGTTGATCGGCACGACCATGTTGATGTCGGCGACCTCGCCATTGCGGCTCATCTGCAGGAGCAGGGAGCCGATGCCGAGCAGGCTGCCGTCCTGGCCGATCAACGCCGCGCCGCCCCAGGACGGGTGCGCCGGCGCGATGAAGATCGCCTCGTCGAGCAGATATTCCCAATAGCCGGCGAATTCCTGCTTGGTGACGATGTGCGCCTTGACCGAGCGGCCGGTGCCGTCGGCAAACACCACGGGGTCGCCGACCTTGGCTTTCTCGGCATCACCCAAGGCCACCGCCGGCAGGCCGAGCGGCGCCAGCGCCTGCACCAGGCCGAAGCCGGTTTCCTGGTCGTAGGCCAGCGCATGCGCCGGCACCACGCGGCCGTCCTGATCGGTCAGCCAGACCTCTTCCGCCTCGGTGATCAGATAGCCGATAGTGAGCACGAGCCCGTCAGCGCGGATAACGACGCCACTGCCTTCCCGGCGCGTGCCCAGGGCGTTCGCCGTAAAGGCGTCGTCGGGAACCGTGGCGCGCACGGCGACGACGGAACGCAAGAGCGGGGACAGGGGATCTATGGGCATGCTCTCATCCTGGCAGATATGCGTGGGCAGTATCCTCTATAGGTATGCCGCGCTGCACGAGACGCAAGGGTGAGAAGTGATCTGCGCAGCAGACGAAAAGCCAATTGCTTGGCTTTTCGAGCTTCGAACGCCCTGAGCCATGCGAAGGGCCGGGACAACCTTCGGCCTCGCGCTGCCCCTCATCCGCCCTTCGGGCACCTTCTCCCCGTCAACGGGGAGAAGGGAAAAGGCGCGGATATTGATAATAGTTCAACGGAAGTTGAACCTTTCTGAATTGCACCTATCTCTATCAGTATCTACGTTCCGCCGACTTTTCCGCCATCAGTCTCGCGCCGTCGCGCAAGCCGTTTCCGCCCGCTAAATCCAAGGAATTTCTCGCATGACCGAATACACCCCGCCGAAAGTATGGAGCTGGAAGAAAGCCAATGGCGGCACGTTCGCCAACATTAACCGGCCGATTGCCGGGCCGACGCATGAAAAGGTGCTGCCGGTGGGCAAGCATCCGCTGCAGCTTTATTCGCTGGCGACGCCGAACGGCGTCAAGGTGACCGTCATGCTGGAGGAGCTTCTGGCGCTCGGTCACAAGGGCGCCGAATACGATGCCTGGCTGATCCGTATCAACGATGGCGACCAGTTCGGTTCGGGCTTCGTCGACGTCAATCCCAATTCCAAGATCCCGGCGCTGCTCGACCGCAGCGGCAAGACGCCGGTTCGCGTCTTCGAGTCCGGCTCGATCCTGCTTTATCTCGCGGAAAAATTCGGTGAATTCCTGCCGACCGAACAGCCGGCGCGCGCGGAGACCTTGTCCTGGCTGTTCTGGCAGATGGGGTCGGCGCCCTATCTCGGCGGCGGCTTCGGCCATTTCTATGCCTACGCGCCGGAGAAATTCGAATACGCCATCGACCGCTTCGCCATGGAGACCAAGCGCCAGCTCGACGTGCTCGACCGCCGGCTGGCGGAGACCGAATATCTCGGCGGCGCCGGCTATTCGATCGCCGACATGGCGGTGTGGCCCTGGTATGGCGGCCTGGCGCTCGGCCGCATGTACAATGATTCCGCCGAGTTCCTGTCGGTGCAGGACTATGAGCACGTGCAGCGCTGGGCCAAGGCGATCGACGCCCGCCCGACGGTGCAGCGCGGCCGCATGGTCAACCGCGCCTTTGGCGATCCGGCCATGCAGTTGCACGAACGTCACGACGCCGGCGATTTTGAGACCAAGACGCAGGATAAGCTGGTGGCGGCGGAGTGAAGCGCAGGAGCTGCTGATCTCCCCCCTCGTGGGGGAGATGGCCGGCAGGCCAGAGGGGGGCGCGAAGGAACACGATCTTTCCTTGATCTGTCGGTGCAGGGTGCAAAGGCAATAGAAATCTGGCAACGCCGGCGGGACAGCGCCCCCCTCTGCCCTGCCGGGCATCTCCCCCACAAGGGGGGAGATTAGCTCTTCATCAACTTCGCCAACCTCGGCACGCCCTCACCCACAGCGCGGTCATCGGCCAGGGTAAAGCTCATCCGCATCGTGTTGCGCCCCGTTCCATCGGCATGAAACGCATTGCCTGGTACGAACGCCACGCGGGCCTCCTTGACCGAGCGGGCGAGCAGCGCTGTGGCATCCGAGCCCTCGGGCAGCGTCAGCCAGACGAACATGCCGCCCTCGGGGCGGCTCCAGCTCACACCGTCGGGCATTTCAGCCTCGAGCGCGGCAAGCAGAGCATCGCGGCGACCGCGATAGGCGTCGATCAGCTTTTCCACCTGGCGGTCGAACACGGCCTCGGAGACGCGGTGCATGACCAACTGGTTGATCGACGGGCTGTGCAGGTCCGAGGCTTGCTTCATCAGCACCAGGCGCTCGACCACGCGGCGCGGCGCGCAGACCCAGCCGACGCGCATGCCCGGCGACAGGATCTTCGAGAACGAGCCGCAATAGAGCGTGCGCGCATTGTCGATACCACCGGAGCGTTCGCAGTCGAGTGCCAGGATCGGCGGCTCGCCCTCGCCGTCATAGCGCAGCGCGCGGTAGGCGGCGTCCTCGATGACGGCGATGTCGAGTTCGCTGGCGAGGTCGAGCACCGCCTCGCGTTGCGCGCGGTTCAGCGTCTCGCCGGTCGGGTTGGCGAAATCGGGCACCAGATAGGCGAATTTCACCTTGCCGCCAGCGGCAGCGGCCGCCTGCTGGTAGGCGGCCGGCGTCATGTTGCCGCCATCCGGGGTCAGCCGGTCATAGCGCGGCTCATAAGCGTTGAAGGCCTGCAGCGCGCCGAGATAGGTCGGCCACGTCACCAGTGCGGTGTCGCCGGGCGACAGGAACAGCTTGCCGAGATAATCCAGCGCCTGCTGCGAGCCGGAGGTGATGAAGATGTTGTGCTCATCGCAAGCGATGCCGAGCTTGCCCATCTGGCCGGCCAGCCAGCGCCGCAGCGGCAGATAGCCTTCCGAGACCTGGTATTGCAGCGCCGTGCCCGCGTCCGGGCCGCCGAGCACCGAGGCATAGGCATCGGCGATGGCTTGCGAGGGAAACAAAGCCGGATCGGGGATGCCGCCGGCAAACGAGATGATGTCGGGCTGGTCGAGCAGTTTCAGCAGTTCGCGGATTTCCGACGCCTTCATGCGCGAGGCGCGCGACGCCAACAGGTCCATCAAACTCATCAGCCCACCTCCCGGGATACGGCATCTGGTCAAGCATGATCGTTCCGACCATGCAAATTTAGGTCAATCTAGCTGACCTATTATCAGGCTCCCTCGCCTGCTGGAATAGCCAGAATGCCATTCCGCGTGGCCCAGGCGCAAAAGCAAACACATTTTTACCGCTCAACGTGGAAAATTGTTGCGCGCCCGAAGGCGTGGATGCAACCTCGTTCCGAGCCCACCGGCATAAAAAGAAAAGTGGTCTCAAGCAGGGGATAGAATGACGCTCGAGCTCATCGGGGCCGGATTCGGCCGCACCGGCACATGGTCGACCTTTGCCGCGCTGAACAGGCTGGGCCTTCCCAGCTACCACATGCAGGAAGTCATCCTCAACAAGGCCAACAAGGGCCATCTCGACTTCTGGCGCAAGGTGGCGAACAGCCCGCCCGGCACGCAGCACGACTGGAACCGGGTCTTTGCCAACTACAAGGCGACGGTCGACAACCCCGGCTGCTGCGTGTGGCGCGAATTGATGGCCGCCTATCCCGACGCCAAGGTGCTGCTCACCCTGCACCCGCGCGGCGCCGAAGCCTGGTACGACAGCACCATCGACACGATCTACTTCACCAAGAATGTCTGGCAGTTCAAGATCCTGGAGTGGCTGACGCCGTTCGGCCGGAAATTCGGCGACATGTCGAGCAAACTGGTCTGGGGCCGCACGCTGGCCGGGGTGATGGACGACCGCGCCAAGGCGATCGCACGCTACAACGCCTATACCGAGGAGGTGAAGGCGGCGGTGCCGCCGGAAAAGCTGCTGGTGTTCAAGGTAACGGACGGCTGGGCTCCGCTCTGCGCCTTTCTCGGCGTCGCGCTGCCCAACGAGCCCTTCCCCAACCTCAACGACCGCGAAAGCGTCAAGAAGATCATCCGCGACATCATCAAGGGCAGCTACATCATGCTGGGGCTGTCGGTCGCGGCGATCGTGCTTGTGTTGGCGGCGCTGTGGTGGTGGCTGGGGTAGGCAAGGAGAGCAAGATGCCTGCCTCCACTTTGGGAGTTGGGCGACCGGCTTGCCTCAGCAGTCGCCGCGCCTCGCGCGTGCGATTTCGGCGCCGCGACCGCTGCTGCGCCTAGAACGGCAGCCGTATCTCATCGATCGCCTTCGACTCCGTCCAGCCAATGTCCTTCTGGATCTCCGTCGGCAACGCATTCAGTGCCCGCACGGTCTTCCTGTGCCTGCTGGCGCGCGCCAAGGCGGCGCGAATTCTGGTGAGACTTTCAAACATCGGTAACCTCCATGCAGCAGAGCGCTGCCTCGGGCCCGCTCTTGCACGGCCCCTGTAACCGATCGATTGCGCGGCAACGGTGAAGCGGTTCACATAGCGATGCCAGTCAGAAACATTTGCATGCAAATCAGTTTAGGGGATTGACGAAGCGCACGAAGGGCCGCGCAAGAGTACACGCGTGCAACGATGTCAGACACTTGGCCTGCTGGCCTGAAGTGTCGATTCAGCCGCCGTCGGCTAAGCCCTTATTCCGGAGCCTGCGAATCTTCGGATGAGGCTTTTCTGAAAAAGCCGGACAGAATATTCGGACCCGCTTCGCCCGGCCGCAGCCTGATGCCGTCCTCGAAGCCATTCAGCGTCACGCATTCGAAGCCGTGATGCGCCAGCAGCGCTACCAGCGAGTCCCGGTCGAAATGGTGCAAATGCTCGTTGGGCAGACGCATGCGCCACGTTTCAAACCACGCGTCGCCATCGGCGCCGAGTTCACGCCAGCGGCAATAGGGCACGGCAATGGCCAGATGGCGGGTCTGAAGGCGAGCGAGAAAACTTAAGTCAGGGATGTGCTCGAGCACGTCGAACATCGCCACGAGATCCCACGCGCCGGCGAGCGCCTCATCCCAATCGACAAAGCGCACACCCTTGGGCAGCGGAAACCTGGTGATGTCGCAGCCGGCGCAGTCGGCAACCCCGGTAATCTTGGCCGCCTCGATAAACGTGCCAGTGCCATAGCCGATCTCGAGCACCGACCGCGGTATCTCACCAGTGATCCCCAGCACCCAGCCAAGCCGCTGATAGCCGAGCTTGATGGTGCGGTCGCTCAGGTCCTCGTAGTAGGACATATATTGCTTGTCATATTTGATCGGCGTGACGTCGATCTGGTGGATTACGCCAAACCGGTCCACCTCGTAATTGTCTAGCATTGGCGTACGGGCCCCGGGAGTGCGAAGCCTTACATGATGGAGCTGAACGTAAAGTAAGTGGCCAGGGGGTGGTGGTTGCATTGACCGCTGCCCCAAGGGGGCCGAGCACGCTCGCAATCAAGGTAGTACTAGAATACGCTCGTCAGCGAAGCGTTGACCTAGGGGCAAGACACCTGCACATGGAGCGAAGGCTTACCGCAATCCTTGCTGCCGATGTGGTTGGCTACAGCCGCCTCATGGGCGAGGACGAGGTCGGCACGCTCGAGCGGTTGAAAAGTTGCCGTCGCGAACTGGTCGACCCTGCGATCAAGGAATTCCACGGCCGCATGGTCAAACTCATGGGCGACGGGGCGCTGGTCGAGTTCGCCAGCGTCGTCGATGCCGTCCAGTGCGCTGCCATGATCCAACGCCGGATGGCCGATCGCAACAATGGCACCGCCGATGCCCGGCAGATCCAGTTTCGCATCGGCGTCAATCTTGGCGACGTCATTGTCGAGGAAAATGACATCTACGGCGATGGCGTCAACATCGCCGCGCGCCTCGAGGCTATGGCCGAGCCAGGGGGTGTATGTATCTCGGGCACGGCGTTCGATCACGCACTGCACAAGGTTGATGTCGGCTTTGCCAGTCTTGGCGAGCAGCGCCTCAAGAACATTGCCGATCCGGTTCGCGCCTATCGGCTGCTGCTGGATCCCGCGGCATCGGGAAAGATCACAGCCGCGCCACATCGCCCGGGATCGCGCGTCATGATCCTGGCGAGTGTCGCGGCTCTGGCATTCGCCGTGCTTGCCGGCTTTTTCGCATGGCAGAAGTTCTCGATGCCATCGCGGCCATCGGTTGCCGTGCTGCCGTTTGCAAATCTCGGCGGCGATCCGAGCCAGGACTATTTCGCTGACGGCATCACCGAGGATTTGATCACCGACCTCACCAAGCTTTCCGGTCTCGATGTCATCGCCCGCAATTCCGTCTTCGCCTACAAGAACAAGCCTGCAGCGCTGGCGGACGTCGCGCGCGACCTTGGCGTCCGCTTCGTTGTCGAGGGCAGCGTCCGCCGTACCGGCGAGCAGATCCGCCTCAATGCCCAGCTCATCGATACAGCAACGGGCGACAATCTGTGGGCCAACCGGTTCGACCGTGGCATGGCCGGCGTGTTTGCCGTCCAGGACGAGATGAGCGGGGAGATCGCCAAAGCGCTCGGCATCCGGGCTTCGGCAGCGGAAAGCGAGCGCATGGCGCGCCCGCCGACCGAAAACCTCGAAGCCTACGACTTCTACCTTCGGGCCGAGCAAACAGCACGAACCGGCCGGCGCGGCGGGCTGCGGGAGGCGCTTGCGCTCTACGACAAGGCGGAAGAGCTCGACCCCGCTTTTGCCGAAGCTTTCGCTGCGGATGCAAGCACGACAGTCTATATCTGGCGCGAATCGTTCAACGAAATCATTCAGAGCGCGCCGGCGCGCAAGCGAGCCTATGAGAAGGCAAGCCGCGCGCTGCAACTCGACACGGATCTTTCGTCGCCTTATGCGATTGTTGGCATCATGCAGGTCGTGGATCGCCGCTACGAGGAAGCCATCGCTTCGGCCAAGAAGGCTGTTTCAATCGGTCCGGGCGATGCGGAGACGCAAATAGCTCTAGGATACGTGCAACTGTTCGCCGGTAATCATGCCGAGGCAGCGGCAGCGGTCGAGACAGCGCTCAGGCTCGATCCCAACCTTTCCCCCATCAACCGGCAAATTGCCGGTCTGGTCTTTCTCATTCAAGGCAACACCGACAAGGCGATCGAGGCGCTCGAACGCGCCCGCGACGAGGCGCCGTCAGTTGGAGATTTCAGGATTGACCTCGCTGCGGCCTACGCCCGCGCCGGCCGTTTGCCCGATGCAAGAGCGGCGGTCGCCGAGGGACTACGTTCCACGTCGACAGCTGGGTCCGATTCATTGTCTGCATATCGGCTCAACGGTGCCCAATATCGTAACCCGCGCGATTTGGCTCTCATCATCGACGCGTTGCAGCAGGCCGGCTTGCCCGAATGGCCGTTCGGCTTCACCGGCGACGAGCACAACCGCTTGAAGGGCGAGGAGATCGCCTCGCTGGTGCTGGGCCATACGCTGCAGGGCCAGCTTGAACCCGGCCTCCAACCAGCCTTCCTTCAGATCGGGAGCGACGGCAAGGCGGCCTTCCGCTCCACGACGCGGCTGGTCACCGAGACCGTCCGTGTCGATGGCGACCTGTTGTGCGAGCTGAGCGAGAATATGTTCGGGCGCCCGGACTGCGGACCTGTCTACAGACGCAATGACGAAGCCGGCAAAGGCTACTCCTATGCCAATACAAGCAAGGTGTTCCACTTCGTGGTGATTCAGTAGATGCACGCGTCTCGGTGAAAGCGGCTGCTTACGCTCGCGTCCGACCCGGGACTGGAATAGGCTGCAACGAAGCCGCGTGATCGGACGGGAGGGCGCAGGCAGGTATGGAGCGACGGCTCACCGCAATCCTTGCTGCCGATGTGGTTGGCTACAGCCGCCTCATGGGCGAGGACGAGGTCGGCACGCTCGAGCGGTTGAAAAGTTGCCGTCGCGAACTGGTCGACCCTGCGATCAAGGAATTCCACGGGCGCATTATCAAGCTCATGGGCGACGGCGCGCTGGTCGAGTTCGCCAGCGTCGTCGATGCCGTCCAGTGCGCTGCCATGATCCAACGCCGGATGGCCGATCGCAACAATGGCACCGCCGATGCCCGGCAGATCCGGTTTCGCATCGGCGTCAATCTCGGCGACGTCATCGTCGAGGAAAATGACATCTATGGCGATGGCGTCAACATCGCCGCGCGACTGGAGTCGATGGCCGAGCCGGGGGGTGTATGCATCTCGGGCACGGCGTTCGATCATACGCTGCACAAGGTTGATGTCGGCTTTGCCAGTCTTGGCGAGCAGCGCCTCAAGAACATCGCCGATCCGGTTCGCGCCTATCGGCTGCTGCTGGATCCTGCAGCCGCAGGGAAGATCAAGGTGGCGGTTCGCCGGCCGGTATCCCCCCGGGCGATCGGGATGGCAGGAATCGCGGTCCTGCTCGTCGTGCTCCTTGCAGGATTGTTTGCGTGGCAATCGGGGACATCTTCCCTGGCCGACCGACCATCGGTTGCCGTGCTGCCGTTTACAAACCTCGGGGGTGATCCGAGCCAGGACTATTTTGTGGACGGCATCACCGAGGATTTGATCACCGACCTCACCAAGCTTTCCGGTCTGGACGTCATCGCGCGCAACTCGGTGTTCACCTACAAGAACAAGCCTGCAGCGCTGGCCGATGTCGCGCGCGACCTTGGCGTCCGCTACGTTGTCGAGGGCAGCGTCCGCCGCACCGGCGAGCAGATTCGCCTCAATGCCCAGCTCATCGATACGGCAAGCGGCGACAATCTGTGGGCCAACCGGTTCGACCGCGGCATGGCTGGCGTGTTTGCCGTCCAGGAAGAGATGAGCGGAGAGATCGCCAAGGCGCTTGGCATGCAACCTTCGGCAGCGGAAAGCGAGCGCATGGCACGCCCGCCGACGAACAATCTCGAGGCCTACGACTACTATCTCCAAGCCGAGACGGCGTCACGCAACGTCCTGCTGGCCGGGCTGCGGAAGGCGCTTGCGCTCTATGAAAAGGCGGAAGGGCTCGACCCAGCCTTCGCGGAAGCCTTTGCGGCCGACGCGCGCACGACAGTCTATATCTGGCGCGAGGCCGTCAACGACATCATGCAGAGCGCGCCCGCGCGCAAGCGAGCCTATGAGAAGGCGAGCCGAGCTTTGGAACTCGAACCGGACCTTTCATCGCCCTATGCAATTCTCGGTATCATGCAGGTCGTGAATCGCCGCTACGAAGATGCGATTGCCTCTGCCAAGAAGGCTGTTTCAATCGGTCCGGGCGATGCAGAGGCGCAAGCAGCCCTTGGATATATTCAGTTATGCGCCGGCAATTATGCCGAGGCAGCCGCGGCGGTCGAGACAGCGCTCAGACTCGACCCCAACCTTTCACCCATCAACAGGGAAACTGCAGGGCTGGTTTTTCTTCTTCAGGGGAATATCGATAAAGCGATCGAGACTCTCGAACGCACCCGCGACGATGCGTCCACGGTTGGCAACTTTCGGTTTACACTCGCTGCGGCGTATGTCCGCGGCGGCCGTCTGCCGGATGCGAAAGCCGAAATCGCAGCTGGGCTCCACCTCGTAGCAGGGTCCAGCTACGTGGACTCCCTGGCTGGGTGGCAGATGACTCATGCACATTTCCGGAATCCGCAGGATCTGGCGATCCTCGTCAACGCACTGCGCCAGGCAGGCCTACCCCAATGGCGCTACGGCTTTACCCCGGACGAGCACGACCAGTTGAAGGGCGCTGAGATCGCGTCCCTCGTCATTGGCCATACATTGCAAGGCCAGATCGAACCCGGTCTCCAACCAGCCTTCCTTCAGATCGGGAGCGACGGTAAGGCGGCCTTCCGCACGACGACGCGGTTGGTCACCGAAACCGTCTACGTCGATGGCGACCTCTTGTGCGAGCAGAGCGAGAACCTGTTCGGGCGCCCCGACTGCGGTCCCGTCTACAGACGCAACGACGAAGCCGGCAAAGGCTACTCCTATGCCAACACAAGCAAGGTGTTTCACTTCACGGTCGTCCAGTAGGCGAACCTGGGCTCAGTGATACTTGTCGAGCTCCAAATTGGCCGCGACCTGCGGCCAGTTGGCATCGGCTTTCGGTATGTTTTCAGCCGCATGCGCGGCGAAATCATCCGCGTTGTCGACGTCGTAGATCAGGTAGAGCTTGCCATCGATAATCTTGAATGCTTCGGGATCGACATTGACCGTGACCCCACCGCCCACAACTTCGCCAGCACAGTAGCCACCATATTGAGGAGCGTACTTGACCGGTTCGCTCATGAACATTTCCTGGTGTTTCTTGCTGGCGAAATGCCAGGGTGTCCCCAGCCATTCATAAGTGAATTCCTCGGAGCCCTTCACGGCCTTGCCGTCGGTGAAGTAAGCGACCGTGTCGTAGCCCATGATCGCCACACCGCCGAAATAACCGGTGTTTACCGAATCGTCGGCCCGGGCCGATCCCGCGCCGGCGACCGCAGCGACCGCGACCAGGGCGGCCGCCCCCAAATTCCGAACCAGTCGTGACTTGATCATCGTGCTCATCTGCATCCTCCTTCAATCGTGGATTTCTGCGCACTTCGCCGCGTTCGCCTCGCCAAGGATTTTGGCTTGGCAGGTACCACCATGGCGTTTGAACAGTCGTAAGATTTCCGTGTTGCCCTTCCAGAATGCGCGCGTTGTCGGCATGTAGCCATGACCCTCGGGATGGTTCACATCCGCACCTTTCGCGATAAGAAATTCGGCCAGTTCAAGGTGGTTTTCCTCGCCGGCCACCAACAACGGCGTAGCGCCCGCCTTGTTGGCGGCATCGTCGAGCACCGCGCCTTTTTCCAGCAGCAGCTTGGCGATTGGCAGGCTGCCCGAGAAGGCCGCCGCATGAAGCGGGGTAAAGCCGCCCGAGTTACGCGCCATGACGTCGGCACCCTTGCCCAGCAGCAATTCGGCGATTTCCGGCTGGTTGTCGAGCGCTGCAGCGATGAGGAGTGTTGCCTGGTCGCGCGCCCGGCTGTCGACGTCGGCACCGCCTGCCAGGGCTTGCTCTACGGCACCCTTGTCGCCGGCGGCGATGAAGTCGAACAATTGCTCACCTGCGGCTGCAGTTGTAGCCGCCAATACCAGCATACCAAGTGCCAGCAGTCCGCGCATGACGTAGCGGTAGCATATATTAGCCTGGAATCATACAAGCTGCGTTGGACTTATCGGGGCAGATGCTGGCGGACGGCGCGGTCGGGCTGGCTGGCTTGAGACGCAATGCGCTCCAGGGTCGTCACTGCCAAGCGGCAAGATCAGGCCGGGAGCCGCCACATTTGCACACGACCTGCACCACGCAATTCCGTTTCCTCGAGTGGGTCGCAAGCAAACTTTGGTCCGAGCAGTTGATGCGTTGCGTCCGAAATACGGATTTCATCGGGCTCCGCGGACGTTTGAATGCGTGAGGCGAGATTAACGGTCTCACCCCACAGGTCATAGGCGAACCGCCTCTTGCCTATGACGCCGGCGACGATTGGGCCCGAGTGAATTCCAATCCTGAGCCTTATCGGTTCTCCCGCGAAGCGTTCGCGCTTAACCGCCTTGCGCAGCTCAACGGCATACTGCGCGAGAGCTTTTGCATGATCGGATCGCGCGGTGGGCAGGCCAGCGACGACCATCACACAATCGCCGATTGTCTTGATCTTTTCGCAGCCGTGTCGTTCCGAGAGCCTATCCGCCGCCTTGAAGAAGTAATTCAAAATAGCGAGCGTCGTCACGGCACCGACGGTCCGCGCTCGTTCCGTAAAGCCGACGATGTCGGCAAAGAGCACACTCACCTCTGCGTGGTTGTCAGCAATTTTCTTGTGTGCTTTCAACCGTTCCGCGATCGACGCCGGAAGAATGTTGAGGAGCAAGGCTTCGGCGCGCTGGTATTCACGCGCCAATCCCTCCTGGCTCTTCCTCAAAGCCTCGTTCGCCGCCTGCAGTTTCTCGTTGAGTTCACGCTCCCTCTCTTGCAGGAGCGTCATTTCATAAGCCTTCTGCTGAAGCCGCTGCCTGTTGGCGCGTTCGGCGGAGGCGTCAAGAAAGACCAGCCACACGCAGTCATCGTCAGCAAAAAAATGAAGGTCCGCGACACGCCCGCTGGGCAGTTCGACCATGGGAATATGAAACGGAAGCTCCGGGCAAGGCAGCAGCCCTTCCATGAATTCAAGCTGCTCGGCAACAGGCTCGCCGATGCGAAGAGATGAGAGTCCGTGATGTTCAACATTACCGCCCTTCGCAGCTACGCAAAGCTGGACGTCGATTTTTACATATGCGACAGCGTGCCCATTGGAGAAGAAGTTGAAAATCCAACTTCTGACCTCTTTTGGCAATCCATGCATGGTCTATTTTGTGACCATCAAGGCAAGTTGATGAAACGCATCATCAACATGCTCACCCGTGAGCGCACTTGTCAGATAGATTTGCCATCCACGCTGCCTCAGTTCGTCAATCTCACTATCCGATATTGCCCACCGATCGGCCAGATCGGATTTGTTGATCAGCAATATAAACGGCATAGCGCCGAATTCGGCCTCGACCCGTTCGCGCAGCGTGAGCGCCACGGCAAGGGTTGCGGCGCGGGTTCCATCGACGACGAGCACGAGCCCGGTTGCACCTCGGACATAGCTGACGCGGAATGAGCCGATATCGTCTTCGCCGGCCAAGTCCCACAAAATCAGATCCACGGTTTTGCCCGGGAGTTCGACACTCTTCTTGTCGATTTTCACTCCCACCGTGGTCAAGTAGGTTTCTGAAAAGATGCTTTGCACAAACCTGCGAACCAGACTCGTCTTTCCGACAGCGAACCCGCCGAGCATACAGATCTTTTTTTGCAACATTTTGGGCTCCGCTAGTCCAGGTTTACGGTAATCGAAACCCGGCGATTGGTGGAGCTCCCAGCTTGACTATTTTCAGGCACCAGCGGCTCAAAGGTGCCCGCGCCCCGAACCAGCAGCAGTTCCGGAGAGACGCCGCGCTTGTTGAGAAGCGCACGAACTGTCTCGGCGCGGGCGGCGCTGATCGAAGCGTTGGCCGTCTCACGGCCCGTGGTGTCCGAATGGCCGGTCAACATGAACCGCGCTGTTACGCCTGACCTGCGGGCTTTTTCGGCGAATTCCTTTATTTGATCCGCCAATCGGTCGAGGACCGGCGTCTGCTCCGGTCCCGGCACAACTTTGCCGGAAGAGAAGAAGATATCGGTCGTCTGGATGGCCTCTCGCAAATAATTAAGTTCTGCAAGGTTCATCTCACTCAGCTGCGAGACATCCAGAACCACTCCATCCGCCGAAAGCTGGTCGGCGGCGGCCTGCGCCCGGCTGATCCAGCCGGCAGGAGCCTCACCCGCGGCAACGATGCGACCCTGGACGATCGAAAGCTGAACCGATTTCGGCGGGCTCAGCGACGCCGTCAGCCGCTTCACCACGAACTTCGGATCAAGGCTCTGATAGAATTGCCACTGTGAATGAACGCGGGCGGGATCAACTTCCGTTCCAGACAGCAGAGCCTGCGGGTCGGCGGCGAGCGGGTCTCTCAGGCCGGAAATGTAGAAATGTCCGCCCCTCGCCGTTTGTTGGGCGACGATGATTCCCGGTTGGGCCTCAAGCCGCGACACATAGTACTGCCAGTGCTCCGCCGCGCGTGCGTCGGGGCTCACATCACGAACCTTGGAGATGTCGAATTCCGGCCCGCCTGCCGAAAGCTGTCGGCCCGCTGCGCGCGCCCGATCAATCCAGGTGTCGGGAGCCTCACCCTCGGCAACGATGCGATCGTTGACGATCGAAAGTCGCACTGTATCGGGCGGATACAGCGACGCCGTCAGCCGCTTCAACACGAACTCCGGCTCAAGGCTCTCATAGAATTGCCACTGCGAATGAACACGGGTCGGATCGACCTGCGTTCCGGACAAAAGCGACTGCGGGTCGGCGCCAAGCGGGTCTCTCAGGCCGGCAATGTAGAATTGGCCATCGCGTATCTTTTGCTCTGCAACGATGATGCCCGGCTGCGTTTCCAGTCGAGACACATAGGCCTGCCAGCGCTCCGCCTCGCGTACTTCGGGGCTTACGTCACGAACCCCCGAGATATCGAAGACCGGCCCGCCTGCCGAAAGCTGCTGGGCCGCTGCGCGCGCCCGGTTGATCCACGTATCGGGAGCCTCACCCTCGGCAACGATGCGATCATTGACGATCGAAAGTCGTACTGAATCCGGCGGAGCCAGCGACGCCGTCAGCCGCTTCAACACGAACTCCGGCTCAAGGCTCTGATAGAATTGCCACTGCGAATGAACCTGGGCGGGATCGACCTCAGTTCCGGACAACAGCGACTGCGGGTCGGCGGCAAGCGGGTCTCTCAGACCGGCAATATAGAATTGGCCATCGCGTACCTGTTGTTCGGCAACGATGATGCCCGGCTGGGCCTCCAGTCGCGATACGTAACCCTGCCAGCGCGATACATAAGCTTGCCAGCGCTGCGCTGATTGCCAGGAAAGAAAGTACCAACCGCCTGCCAGACTCAAAAGCAGCAAGGCCACTGCCGCCACCAGCCAGGGAAATCCCTCGTGTGATTCATCCTGCTTCAGCTCGACGCAGGTCTGCAGCTGCGCCTCTACGGAGGCCAACTGCGAACCGTCGCCGTCAAACTGCTCTAAAGCCTGTGAGGATTCCTCATGGATGCGAAGCAATACATCGCGAACTATGTCGTGCAGTTCCTCTGGCGGATTTCCCCGGATCACCGAAACCAGGGTCGCAAACGGTCCAACTTCCGACCAGAGACGAAGGTCGCCGAAACGAATAGTGTCCAGGCCGCTCTGCTCTTTCTCGTTAAATGAGTCCTTCACAAAATCCTGAATTGCACTCAGCATCGAAGAGATGAGCTGAGGATCTTCGCTCGTTGCATTATCGGCCGTTACATGCGCTATCAAAAGCCCAGAATTGCGATGAATGAGAAAGGCATGCTCTATACGATAAACAAGTGAGTGCTTGAGAACAACTTGAGAGAAGCTTGCACCTGTTCTCCAAGCTTCAAATCTCCACTTGAGCCCATGCCAGGTAAATATATGCCTTAAAGTTTCATTCAGCGACTGGAAGGTCTGGTCGATCTTTTCCCCGATCGACTTGCGAATTGCCGGCAGAAACACCGGATACAATATATCCGTCAGCGTGCGCGGGCTTCTCTGGATCGACCGCTGCACAGCCCGTTCGACAGCCGGCGCAAGCGCCTCGCCGAGTTGCGCATGAGACGCTCGCGCGGCCGCATTGGGAAGAACATCGCCCACGGCTGCAGCAAGCTGCTCGGGTTCGCCGAGCAGCTGCGTAACGCGTGAAAGCTCCGAAATCTCGCGGCCGACCAGCAACTGGCGCAGCGTTTCCATGCGAGGATCGGCGGTTGGAACTGCCTCGAAACGCACACGGTAGTCCGGATCAACGTTCCGGGCAATTTCGATCAAAAGACGAGCCAGAGCCTCGCGATCAATCTCTGTATCGTTCGAGGCTGTTCTTTTCGGAAGGCTGACTGGGTCGACGGTTGACGTCAAGGTCCCATCAACTCACTTTCCAGCTACGGTCCGAGTTGCTCTTGCTCCCGACAGGATCCTGATTCAGACATTTTGCAACCTCGACAAACAGGCCGGCCAAAAGATTTCGGTCGGTCTTGACGTTGCTGAGATCGGCAAACATCTTCTCGATCAGCATCTGAACGCCTTCATTCTTCTGCTTGATTTCCTCACGCAGCAAATGATCGTTTCGATTGATCCGGTCCGAAACGTCGCGCTCAAGTGCGCTCAATTGATCCGACAAAGTGCGCACCTGCTTTTCAAGGGCCTGATTTTGCTCGCGAAGATTCCGATCGATCTCCTTGTCGGCATCGGCTCGTGAGTCTTTTTCGCTCCGCAATTGCCCCGCAAGCGAATCTATCTGCTTCTTTGCATTCGACTCGTACATTTCGAGATTGCGCTTGGCCTCGGATTCGACATCCTTGAAGCGCTGCAAGACTCGTTCTTCAAGCTTGGAAAAGCGGCGGTCATAGTCCTGCATCTGGTTGCCGAACAGCAGATCGCGTATCTTGTCGACACCTACAGCGTCGCCGGGGGCCCCGTTCTCGCGAGCCTGGACTCCCAGGAAGTTCAGCCCGTTTCCTTCTGCGTTACCTATCAGATTTGCGTCCGCCTTCTTTTCCGAAGAAACGGTATTCGTAGATTCCTTTGCCATGCTTTTGCCCTTCCATTTGAGCACCTGCCAAGGTGCAAAACCCCATAAAAAACAGAGCATGTCAGCAAAATACCCGGCTCGCAAGTCGGTATCTCTTGACTTAAGTTGATTCGTGAGGCAGCCGATTGCCGCGCGCCGATTCAGCAATGGACGTTTGGGGCCAGGCCATTTCAAATGGCGGCGGCGGCAACTGCAATATTGCGCTCAATATTATTCGATAAGGAGCGCTTCACCAATTACAAGGCAATACTGCGGGCGTTTCCGGTCTGAACTATGGTCGGCAGCTAGTCGACGCGCGCGACTCTGCTAGTCCGAAAAACTTACGCTCACGCCGCGCTGCCGAAAATAAGCCTGCATCAACTTGCGGCCCTGGCGGTTGTTCTGCGCCAATTTGGTTGGATCGAACACCGCCTGTTTTATTCCTTCTCGAGCCAGCGCAGCCTTGAGCGTCGCGATATGGGCGTCGATGTCGGCATTGTCCGCCCGAAGCGAGGCATAGATGCTCTCGGTCGCCTGGGCCACGCTGGGTTCGCTCACAGCTGTCGTCCTTTGGTTGGTTGAGCGCGGCTTAACACAGATTCGCGGCTCCGCCGATACCGGTGGACTTGCGTCCATCGAAGGCGAATGGCCGCATTGCCAACCCAACCAAAGTCGAAAGTCCGACCCGCTGCCCCTGTAGAGCTTGACGAAAATCGGTGCGCCTGTTTCAGAGCGGAGGATCGAGACATCGCTGCATGGGGCGACGAGCAAGGGTGGGCAAACTGTGAAGCGCGTTCTTCGGATGCTTGCCGCGGCGATCATGGCGTCCGGGGTGACCGGCTGCACAAGCATTTCCTATTACGCGCAGTCGCTGGAGGGCCATGTACAGATCATGGCCGCGCGCAGGAATGTCGGGAAACTCATTCATGATCCTTCGACGCCTGTCGCCTTGCGCGCCAAGCTGACGTCGGCGCGCGCCATAAGACGGTTTGCGACAGATGAGCTGGCGCTGCCCGACAACAGCAGCTACCGCAGCTATGTCGACATCCACCGGGATGCGGTGACCTGGGCGGTTTTTGCCGCGCCGCAATTCTCGCTCGCGCCACAAACATGGTGCTTTCCGGTTTTCGGCTGCGTTCCATACCGGGGTTACTTCTCCCGGAAATCGGCGACCGAGAGCGCTGTCGAGCTTCATGGACAGGGGCTGGACGTCTATGTCACGGGCGTCACCGCCTATTCCACGCTGGGCTGGTCCAGTGACCCGCTGCTGAGCACCATGCTGCGTCAGGACGACACCTATCTGGCAAGCCTTGTTTTTCATGAACTGGCGCATCAGCGCCTCTATGTGGATGGCGATTCCGCATTCAACGAGGCTTTCGCCGTTGCCGTCGAAACCACCGGCGTCAGGAAGTGGCTCCGCGCCGCCGGCGATCGGGCCGGATTGCGCCGCTACGAAGCCGATCGCAAGCGCAGCGCCGATTTTCTCGCACTGGTGTCGAAAACGCGCGACGAGTTAAGGCAGGTCTATGCAAGTCCCCGCACGCCGGAGCAGATGGCGGCAGCCAAAACAGCCACGATCGACAGGCTGCGGATGCGCTACCGGCAGATGCGCGACAAAGACTGGGCCGGATACCGGGGATACGACGCCTGGTTCGCTGCCCCGATCAACAACGCAAAGCTCGCCGCGACGTCTGTCTACGGTGAACAGGTTCCGGCCTTTCTTCGCTTGTTCGACTTGTGTTCGGGCGATTATCCAAGGTTTTACGCCGCTGTTCGACGGATCGCGGATTTGCCCAAATCGTCCCGTGCCGAAGCGCTCAAGGCTGCGGATAGGTGCAATTGATTTGAACGAGCACGCGACCCTGGCCTGAGGCTGCGATCAACCGAGCGACAGTTCCTTCGTCTGGTGTCGCAGCACGAGGCCGACCGCGCCCAGCAGTGAATCGTTTTCGGTGTGCTTGCCAACGATGATGCGCGTGCGCAGGGCCGGGGCGATATCGCGGGACTTGATGAGCGTGTGGCGTTCATAGGAGGCGATAAGCGGCGTCAACAGAATGTCGCCCGCTAAAGCCATGTGGCCGCCGATGATGATAAGCGGCGGATTGAGCACCGAGCCGATCAGGCCGAGACCCCGGCCGGCGATCTCGGCGGTATCCTCGATCATCCGCAACGCCCTGACGTCGCCCTCTTCGGCCATGGTGATGACATCGTCCATTGTGACTTGCCGCCCCACGACACGCGAAATCTGTTCCAGCGGCCGCGCAAAACTCGCATAGAGCTCCAGGCATCCGCGATTGCCGCACCGGCAAAGATCGCCGCCGGGATCGATGCTGATGTGCCCGAATTCGCCGGCGCCGCCGGCGATGCCCGTCACCAGCCGGCCATGCTGTACAATTGCGCCGCCGACACCCAGATCGATCTTGAACAGCACGAAATCGTCCTGGCCGACGGCCGCGCCCCACATCAGCTCCGCAATGGCCGAGCAGTTGCTCTCATTGTCGGCGAAGATCGGCTGTTCCAGGACGGGTCCGAACACATCCCGTATGTTGACGCCGGCCCATGTTGGAACCATGCTCGCGCGCAGCACCACTCCATCGCGGCTGACAGGGCCGGAGACGGAAACCCCAACCCCCAGGAGCCCAGCCACTGGCAGACCGTTTTCCTTGTAAGATTGGGCAATTGCCGATTTGACCATCTGGGCCGCCTGTTGCGGCTGGTAGTCGAGATCCATTGCTATAGTTTGTTCGGCAATGACGGAATGCGAGACATCAGCGACGATGAGCCGTATCTGCTGAAGAGCCAGGTGAATTCCGACGCAGGTGCCTGCTGTCGGATTGAGCGTAACGGCCGCGGCTGGCCTGCCGATACCTCTGATGCCAGCGCTGCTGGTCGGAGCTTCGATCACCATCCCCGACTTTCTCAAGCCGTTGAGCGCGGTTGAGACCGTTGAGCGCGCCAGACCGGTGACGCGTGCGATCTGCGACGCCGAGAGTACGCCGCGCTCGCTCAGGCAGCGCACGATCATGCTCTCCGGCGACGCGGACGGTCGGTCGATCAGCCAGGTTCTAAGCGAAGGTTTTGTCATGGATCAACATAAACATCGTTGACTGATAGCTCCAATATGTCATCTTGGAAAGAACTCGAGATTAACGCATCTCGCCGGCAGCGGCCTCAAGCCGCGGCCATAAGCGGTCGATACGAACCGTGCAACCATATGTGGGAGTGAAACCATGAAATCCGTTATGACCGCCTTCGCGGTCGCTGCAGCTGCGTGCACCTTTGTCGCCGGGGCAGCCTTCGCCGAGCCCAAGACGAACCTTTTGCACCAATGGGCGACCGGATCGGACGCGCAGGCGATCGCCAAGCTCGGCGAGATGTTCACCGCCAAGGGCGGTAAATGGGAACAGACCTCGATCGCCGGTCATACGGCCAATACGCTGGCCAAGCTGCGTGCCGACGTGATCGCCGGCAATGCCCCGCCTGCCGTGCAGCTCAAAGGCCCGGAAATCGCCGAGTGGAACGAGACCGGCATGACCGCCGATCTCGACGAGCTGGCGGCCTCTGAAGGATGGGAGAAAGTGGTCGCGCCGGAATTGCTGCCGGTGATGAAGCCGACCGGCAAATGGGTCGCCGCTCCCATGAACATCCACCGCATCAACTGGCTCTGGGCCTCGCCCAAGGTCATGCAGGCCGCGGGCGTGGCGGAAATGCCCAAGACCTGGGCCGAGTTCAATGCGGCCTGTGACAAGATCGTCGCCTCAGGCAAGATCTGCATCTCGCATTCGACCGCCGACTGGACGGATTCGACGGTGTTCGAGGTCGTGCTCTACGGCCAGGATATCGATCTCTATCGCAAGGCCTTCGTCGAAGGCGATGTCGAAGCCATGCGCAGCCCGGGGATGGTCAAGGCCTTCGAGCAGATGCGCCTGATGACGAGCAAGTACATGGATCCGGGCATGGTCGGCCGCGACTGGGATTCGATGTCGGCGCTCGTCGGCAAGGGCGACGCGGCGTTCCACATCATGGGCGACTGGACCATCGGCCTTTTGACCGCGGCCGGCTTCAAGGAAGGCACCGACTATGTCTGCGCCCAGGCGCCGACCGACTGGGGCAAACCCGGCTTCATCCTCAACTCGGACTCGGTGGTGTTCTTCAAGCAGAAGGACCAGGATTACATCGACGGCCAGAAGCTGCTTGCCAGCCTGATCCTGTCGCCCGACTTCCAGACGGTCTTCAACCAGGCCAAGGGCTCGATCCCCGCACGCCTGGATATCGATCTGTCGAAGGGCTTCAATCCGTGCCAGCAGCTGTCGCAGAAGGATCTGCAGGCGTCGATCAAGGACGGCACGCTAGTGCGCTCGATGGCCCACAACATGACCATCCCGCAGAAGATGCGCGGCGCGATCATGGACTCCATCACCGAGTTCGTGGCGACGCCCGACATGTCAGCCGAGGACGGCGCCAATGCGATGGCCGACGCGGCCGAAGCACAGAAATAGACGGGAAACGGCCGGGCGCAATGTCTATCCGCACCCGGCCATCCGCCATCCCAGTCCCGCGCCCTGCCAGTCCCATACTCTGAATGTCAAATCACGACCTGATCCTGTCGGTCCCTGCGCCCGCCCGCCCCTGGCGGGAGCGGCTGGGCTCCGCGATGCCCTTGCTGGTGCTTGGCCCCTCGCTGGTGGCGAGCTTCGTCTACGTCTTCGTCTTCACCGGCTGGACGCTCTACATCTCGCTCTCGAACTCCTCGCTGCTGCCGACCTACGGCTTCGTCGGCCTGGACA
The DNA here is from genome assembly GCF_057786075.1 of Mesorhizobium sp. P171375. Lineage (NCBI taxonomy): Bacteria > Pseudomonadati > Pseudomonadota > Alphaproteobacteria > Hyphomicrobiales > Phyllobacteriaceae > Mesorhizobium > Mesorhizobium sp. P171375. The sequence goes on along the minus strand of NZ_JBYNWF010000001.1, from coordinate 3,835,293 downwards.
ATTACGCGTCGCTGTGGGCGAACCGGCGCTGGAACATCGCCTACAACAACCTGTTCTTGTTCAGCGGTTTCTACATTGTCGGCTCTATGGCCGTGGGATTGCTGCTGGCGATCCTGATCGACCAGCGTGTGCGCGGCGAAGCGGCTTGGCGCACGATCTTCCTCTATCCGCTGGCCGTCTCCTTCATCGTCACCGGCACGGTCTGGAGCTGGCTCTACAACCCGGTCGATGGCATCCAGGCGATGGTGCGTGGTTTCGGCTGGACGAGCTTCAGTTTCGCACTCGCCAGCGACCGGCACTATGCGATCTACGCGGTGATCATCACCGGCGTCTGGCAAGCCTCGGGCTTTGCCATGGCGCTCTTCCTGGCCGGTCTGCGCTCGGTGGATCAGGATCTCGTCAAGGCGGCGCAGATCGACGGCGCATCGACCTTCCGCATCTATCGCAAAGTGCTTCTGCCGACGATTGCGCCGATCTTCCTGGCGGTCGCCGTCATCCAGATCCAGTTCGCCATCAAGACCTTCGACCTGGTGGCGGCCCTCACCAAAGGCGGCCCGGGAATCTCGACCACCTTCCCCGCCATCTACGTCTATGACCTGATGTTCCAACGCGGCCAGATCGGCGAAGGCGCGGCCGCCGCCATCATGATGCTTGCCGCTGTTGCCGTGGTGCTGGTGCCCTATTCGTTCTGGGTGGTCTGGCGCCGGCGCAAGGAAGCCGGCCATGGCTGACGTCTCACTGGACCAGTCGCTCGATCATCGCGCCGCCACGGTTGCGGCGCGGAGGCATTTCCTCACCCGCCTCGTCGTCTATGGGCTGCTGGTTATCTTCGCGGCGATCTACCTGATCCCGTTGCTGGTCGTGGTGCTGAATTCATTTCGCGATCAGCAAGAGATCGCGCGCAACGGGCTGATCTCGCTGCCACGCAGCTTCCGCCTCGACGCCTGGGGCCAGGCCTGGAGCACCTATTGCATCGGCGGCACCTGCGAGGGCATGCAGCGCAACTTCTACAACTCTCTGAAAATGACGATCCCGGCGACGATCATCTCGACAGCGGTCGGCGCGATGAACGGCTACATCCTGTCGAAATGGCGTTTCAGGGGTTCGGAAGCGCTGTTCACCTGCATGCTGCTCGGCGTCTTCATTCCGGGCCAGATTTCACTGATGCCGTGGGCGTTCATCCTCGGCAATCTGGGGCTCAGCAATTCGGTCTACGGGCTCGTCCTCATCCACGTCATCCAGGGCATTTCGTTCACCACCCTGTTTTGCCGCAACTACTACGTCAGTATCCCCGACGATCTCATCAAGGCGGCACGCATCGACGGCGCCGGCTTCTGGCGCATCTTCCGCAAGATCATTCTGCCGCTCTCCTCACCGATCCTGATCGTCACGGTGATCTGGCAGTTCACCGGCATCTGGAACGAATATCTGTTCGGTGTCGTCTTCACCTCCGGGCAGCAACAGCCGATCACCGCCGCGCTCGTGGCGCTGACGGCAAGCGGCACCAATGTACGCGCCTACGATGTCATGAGCGCCGCCGTGCTGATCGGCGCGCTGCCGCCGCTGCTGATCTATCTCTTCGGCGGCAAGTATTTCGTCCGCGGTCTGACCCAGGGTGCGATCAAATGAGCCGCAATCAAGTGAGGCGCGATCAAGTGAGCGGAGCCCGTCTCCTATCGCCGATCGTCCCGTCCCGGAAGAAGGCCATCGCATGTCGACATTGACCATCCGATCCCTGCGCAAGAACTTCGGCGCGGTCGAGGTGCTGAAGGGCATCGATCTCGAGGCGCAGAACGGCGAGTTCATCGCGCTGGTCGGACCGTCCGGCTGCGGCAAGTCCACCCTGCTGGCCATGATCGCCGGGCTGGAATCTGTTACCTCCGGCGAGATCCGCATTGACGGAAGGCTGGTCAATTCGGTTGCGCCGAAGGACCGCGACATCGCCATGGTGTTCCAGTCCTACGCGCTTTACCCGACGATGACGGTGCGCGAGAACATCACCTTCGGCATGGAAAGCCGCCGCGTGCCGAAGCCGCAGCAGGACGAGGCCGTCAAGCGAGTTGCCGCCTTCCTGCAGATCGAACCGCTGCTTGGGCGCAAGCCCGGACAGCTCTCAGGCGGCCAGCGCCAGCGCGTCGCGATGGGCCGGGCGCTGGTGCGTGATCCGAAACTGTTCCTGTTCGACGAGCCGCTTTCCAATCTCGACGCCAAGCTGCGCGTCGACATGCGTACCGAAATCAAGAAGCTGCATCACCGCGTCGGCAAGACGACGGTCTACGTCACCCACGATCAGGTCGAGGCGATGACGCTGGCATCGCGCATCGCCGTGATGCATCAGGGCGAGGTCCAGCAATTCGATGAGCCGGCCACGATCTACAACCGTCCGGCCAACATGTTCGTCGCCGGCTTCATGGGGTCGCCGGCCATGAATTTTCTGCCGGCCGAACTGAGCGAAGAAGGCGGCCCCCCCGCTGTTGCCTTGCAGACCGCCGACGGCAAGACGGCCAGCCTGCCGATCGTCCAGGCGCTCCCATCCGATACGCCGCGACAGCTCATACTCGGCATCCGGCCGGAGCACATCTACCGGTTCGATCCCGATCTTGCGCGCCGCAAGCCAGGCATCGCGCAAATCGATGCCGTGGTCGAACTGGTCGAGCCGACGGGTGCCGAGACCATGGCCGTTCTGCGCCTGGGCGGCAAGGAGATCACCGGTCGCTTCGACCCCGACGGCACGCCACGGATGGGCGAGACGGTGACGCTGGGCATCGACATGGCGCGGGCCTGCCTGTTCGACCCGACGACCCAACGCCTGATCTGACCTGACCTGAAATGAGTTCCTCCTTGTCCTTCGCCACCTATCCGAGCTTGGCCGATCGTGTCGTGCTGATCACCGGCGGCGCTTCAGGCATCGGCGCCGACACGGTCCGCGCCTTCGCCGCCAATGGCGCACGCGTCGCGTTTCTCGACCTGCAGCACGAGGCCGGCGAGGCGCTGGCGCGGGAACTCGCCGCCACGGCGCCGCACGCGCCGCTGTTCATGCGCTGCGATGTGACCGACATCCCTGCCCTCCAGGCCTCGATCGGCACGGTGCGCGAGCGCCTAGGACCTGTCGCGGTGCTGGTCAACAACGCCGCCGACGACAATCGCCAAACGGTCACCGACATCACGCAGGCAACCTGGGACCACGCCCAGGACGTGAACCTCAGGCACCAGTTCTTTGCCGCCCAGGCCGTGCATCCGCATATGAAGGAATTGGGCTTTGGTTCGATCGTCAATTTTTCCTCGATCGCCTGGCGTTCCGGCGCGGCACAGATGGCGCCCTATGCGGCGGCCAAGGCCGCGGTGGTCGGCTTGACCTTCGCGCTGGCGCAGGCGTTTGGCCCCGACAACATCCGCGTCAACGCCATCGAGCCGGGCGCCGTCATCACCGACCGGCAACGGCAGCTCTGGTTCAAGACGCAGGCGTCGGTCGACCAGGTCGTGCAGCGCCAGATGATCCGCAGGGTTCTGCTCGGCGACGAGATCGCGCGCACCGTGCTGTTCCTCGCCGCCGACGACAGCCGCATGATCACCAAGCAGTCGATCACCGTGGATGCCGGCCTGCGATGACCCAACCAAAGGATCGCTTCATGCTCGAGGTCGGCCTGAACCCCTACGGCCTGACCTATCATCTCGGCCTCCAGGGTCGCGGCACGCCACGCGCCAATCCCAGGCCCGCCGGGCTCGAAGGGTTCATCGCGCTGGCGAGCGAACTCGGCGCGCGAGTGCTGGAGATCTGGGTGCCATGGCTGAGCGAGCTTTCCGACGACGCGGTGATCGCGCTGCGCGAACGGCTCGCCAGCCTTGGCATCACGCCGATCGTCAGCGGGGGCCTGCTGGTGGGCGAACCGCTCGACGACGCGTTTCGGGCCGCACGCCTGCTCAGGGCCAAGATCATCCGAACGGCGCTGACGCCGGTTCTATGCGGCGACCGCAACGCCGCCGGCGAGAAATGGAGCGAGTTCGCCGGCATCATTCGAGACAGGTTGCAGGAATGGGGGTCCCGCGCGAATGCCGAAGGCTATGTCCTCGCGATCGAGAACCACCAGGATTTCACCAGTAGGGAAATCGTCGATTTCTGCGCCCTTGGCGGCGAAGGCGTCGGCGTCACCTTCGACACCGGCAACACCTTCCCGGTCGGCGAAGCGCCGCTCGATTTCACGCGGCGGATCGCCCCTTATGTCCGCCATGTCCACCTCAAGGATTACCGCGTTCAGTTCACGACCGAAGGCTACCGGCTGATCCGCTGCGCCATCGGCGATGGGGCGGTTCCGTTTGCCGAGTTGTTTGCCATTCTCGGCCAGCACCACGATCGCATGACCGCCGTTCTGGAACCCGGCGCGTTGGAGGCGCGGCACGTCCGCTTCCTCAGCGACGACTGGTGGCACGGCTACCCGCCGAAGACGGCGCGCGAATTTGCCGCCTGCCTGGCGGCAGCGCAGCGCAACCGGCTGCCCGACGATGCCGACTACCGCACCCCCTGGGAGCGCGAAGACGACGTTTCACTGGTTTCCTATGAGCTCGACATGATCCGGCGCAGCGCCGCCAACATGCGCAACCTTGGTTTGATGGAGAAGATCTGATGACGGCACGTGAACTCGATGGATTGACCGCCTTCGTGACCGGCTCCGGCCGAGGTCTGGGCCGCGTGATGGCCGAGCGGCTGGCGGAACTCGGCGCTAATGTCGCGATCCACGACATGGACGAGACAGCGCCGGCCAAATATGGCGAGTTCGCCAATCTCGGCGAGGTGGTCGAGCGGCTGAAGCGGCATGGCACGAAGATCACCTCGGTGACCGGCAACATTGGCGACCAGAAGGCGGTGGCCGAGATGAAGCGCAAGATCGAGGCCGATCTCGGCGACGTGCATGTGCTGGTCAATTGCGCCGGCGGCGACATCGGCGCCAAGGGCGGCAAGCCGAACCCCAACAACGCCCTCGACATCGAACTGGCCGACATACGCGTGCTGACCGAGAACAATCTGATCGGCACGATGCTGGTCTGCCAGGCTTTCGTGCCGCCCATGAAGCAGCGCGGCGGCGGCTCGGTCATCAACATCGCCTCGGCGGCGGCGCATCTCGGCTGCTCGCCCGAGGTCGTCTACTCCACCTTGAAGGCCGCGGTCGTGCATTATACCCGCTGCCTCGCCAAGGAACTGATCGACGACGGCGTGCGCATCAATGCGGTCAGCCCCGGCGCCACCAAGACGGCACGCTTCCAGGCGACCCGCACGGTCGATCCGGAGCGCATGGATTCAGCTAAGAAATCGCTGAACCGCTATGCGGAGCCGGAAGAGATCGCCGAGGCGGTGGCCTTCCTCGCCGGCCCCCGCGCGCGCTTCATCAACGGGCAGGTCATCCGCGTCGACGGCGGGTTTACGATCTTTCCGGGGTGAGTGGCGCGGTGCGGCTGCCGCAGGGCAATCGCAATCTGAGCGGCGCCCTGCGAATACCTCACATATGAAACGTCCCGAAGGTTTGCCCGGCACGTACCCCCACCCTTAATCCCTCCCCACAAGGGGGAGGGAGACCTGGTCGGCGCTGATCTCCGCAAATCGCTTGGGTTCGACGCCAAAAGGGCGGGCATGCGGCAGCGTTCCCTCCCACTTGTGGGGAGGGTTAGGGTGGGGGTCCTCTTCACAAAAACCCATATGCGTTTGCCCTGCCGGCTGCCGGGCGACCCATCGAGCGCGTGGAACACTACCATCGCCGCCCCTGCCCCCGTGGCTATGGACGAATCCCCTCATGCGCAATAAGGATTGGGATACGATCTGCCGTGGCGCTTTCGCGCTGAGGCAGGCGACGTTCGTTCAATGACGCTGCGCCGGGCGCCTTTCGATATGACGCCGCCCGGCAAAAGCGTCGATATCGGGGGACCTGGTCATGACTGACGACAACAAGCCGGCCGCAGACGTTACCAAGGATTGGCAAGCATCGCAGGGCCAGAAGGCCGGCGCCACGCGCCTCCGGCTTTTCGCCGCGCTGTCGTGGATCATTGCCATTGGCGGCGAGATCGCCGGCATTGTCTTGCTCTACCGGCACAAGTTCGACCAAGGCAACCTGCCGCTGCTGATCGGCATCCTGGTCGGGATCGCGATTTTTGCCATCGCCGGCAGCCTGCTCTGGAAGGCGGCCAACAGGAAGGACCCGGCCCGCGAATCCGACACATTCAGGTTCTTCGTCCAGAACCAGCTCGGCGCGATCATCACGCTGATTGCCTTCCTGCCGCTGGTTCTCTTGATCCTCAACGACAAGAACATGGATCCGAAGAGCAAGAAAATTGCCGGCGGGGTCGGCGCTGTGCTCGCCGTGCTGGCGACGCTGATCGGGGTCAGCTACCAGCCCCCATCGGTCGAGCAGTACACGCAGGACATGAACCAGTGCGCGGCCCAGATCAAGGCGGGACAGCCGACCACAGCCTGTTCGCCCGAGGTCGCCGCCCAGGCGCAGGCGATCGCCACCGACTCCACCACGGTGGCCGCGGCGACGAAGGACGCGGCCCACCCCAACGGCCAGGATATCGTGTACTGGATCGCGCCGGAAAACGGCGCCACGAAGTCCGACACGGAGCATGTCTTCCACCTGTGCGCTGCCGTCAGCCCGCTGAAGGACAAGACCGTGAACAGCGGCACCGTGACGGAAGCCTACGCCCAGAACGCCATCCGCATCACCAAGCAGATCGAGATGGAACAGAAGCAGTGCGGGTTCACGGCTACGACGCCGTGAATGGGGCTGTGGGCTGGCGCGGCCGGTGGCAGGCCTGAAGGCGGGCGAGAAAACAAGGACCTGCCTTCCGGACGTCCGACAGTCTCACAATACGATCCTCATCCACGCCAGGAAGGACTCCATCACCGCCGATCGCAGACTGTGCTGCATCCACACGACATAGAAGCTGTAGCCCGGCAACGACAACGGATGCGCTTTGACGAGCGAGCCGTTTTCCAGCTCGCGGCCGACCACGACGTCACTCAAGATCGCGATACCTTGCCCGGCGACAACCGCATCGATCGCATGCAGTTCCTCGCGGAAGCTCAAATCCCAGGCTTTGTCCGGGATCAGGTCCGGATCGATCGAGCGGGCCGTCGCCAACCATCGGCGCCAGGTGGGAGCGTCCGGATCTCGGTTCATCCAGTCGAAATGGATCCACGGATAGCGCAGGAGATCGGCGGCGCGCTCGATCGCCCGCCCATCGCTGGCCAGCAATCGCGGACTGCAAATGGGAAAGAAGGAATCGCGGCACAGCTCTTGCCCCGCAAAGCCCACAGGCGGGCGACGTGTGTAGCGGATCGCCAAGTCCGCGGCGCCGGCGCGCAGATCGAGCAACGCGTCCGTCCCGATGATTTCCAGCGGCACGGCCGGATTGGCCTCTCGCCAGTTCGGCAAGCGAGGCACCAGCCATCGGCTGGCGAAAGCGTTCGGGCTTGTCACCCGCAATGGCGCTTGGACATCCGGCTCGGCGACCGCAGCAAGGGAGCCGGCGAGAAGATCGAAGCCATTACGCAGAATAGGAAACAGCCGCGCTCCCGCGCTCGTAAGCACAAGCGGGCGCGGCCGGCGCTGGAACAGCTTGCGACCGCATATCTCTTCCAGAAGGCGGACCTGGTGGCTGATCGCTGTCGGTGTCACACCTAGCTCCGCCGCCGCGACCTTGAAGCTGCCATGCCGGGCCGCGGCCTCGAAGGCGTGCAAGGCGCGAAGCGGCGGACTGTTCTTCATGCCGGCAGTGTAGATGAATTCTGCTCATCCAGTAGCTAAGAATTTCGCTTTTGCAGAAGGTTGCTTTCCTGTGAGACGATCGTCCTGCCGGAACCGAGGGCGATATCGATGGAGCTTCCCCGACAGAGCGATACTCTAATGGGCCGATCCCATTCTTCGGGCACGGCGATCGAACAGCTCCGGCAGCGCTTATGGGGCGAAGTGGTACTGCCGACGGACGCAGGCTACGACCAGGCGCGCAGGGTCTGGAACGGGGCGATCGACAAACGCCCTGCGGCAATCGTCTTTTGCGCCAATCCCGATGACGTCGTGCATGCCGTGACCTATGCCAGGTCGCAAGGCTGCCTCGTGGCCGTTCGCAGCGGCGGCCATAACGTCGCCGGCCTGTCGGTCTGTGACGATGGGATGGTGATCGATCTATCACGCATGAAGAAAATCGGCGTCGATCCCGTGCGCCGCATCGCCAGGGCCGAAGCCGGCCTGACCCTCGGCGAGTTCGACGCAGCCACACAGGCGTACGGCCTCGCAACAACCATGGGCGTGAACGGCGACACCGGTATTGCCGGCCTGACGCTGGGTGGTGGCTTCGGCAAGCTCGGGCGAAAGCACGGACTGAGCTGCGATAATTTGATCGCGGCTGAAATCGTCACCGCCGAGGGACGGCTGTTGCGGACAAGCGCCAGCGAGCATCCCGACCTGTTCTGGGCCTTGCGAGGTGGCGGCGGCAATTTCGGCATCGTGACGGCGTTCGAATACCGGCTGCACCCGCTCGGCCCGGCGCTTCTCGTGGGCTCGGTTCTTCACGATTACAATCAGGCGCGCCAGGCTATGCGGTTTTACGACAAATTCTCCCGCGACGCCCCGGACGAGGTGAGCGTCGATGCCGCGCTCGTAACGCTGCCATCGGGCGACCGAGCCTTCAGCATCTCGGCTTGCTATGTCGGGCCACCCGAAACTGGCGGACCTGTCATTGCGCCGCTGATGAAATTCGGATCCCCCATCGACAGTCGGCTTCAGGCCATTCCTTACCTCCAGATTCAATCGGCGGGCGATGGCCTCTTTCCACGCGGGCGACGCTATTACTGGAAAGCGCAGTTCCTGCGCGAGATCAGCGATGGTGTGATCGCGGCGCTGCTCGACACTTACGCGAGGGCTCCCAATCACTCCTCACTGCTGGTTTTCCAGCAGGTCGGCGGCGCGATCGCTCGCGTGCCGGCATCGCACTCGCCCTATGCCAACCGCGATGCGGCGCTTGACTGCTTCCCGATCGCCATCTGGGACGATCCGGCAGATGACGACACAAATATCCGCTGGGCGCGCGACCTGTGGAATGCGGTCAGACCATTCTCAACCGGCGGCGTCTATGCCAACAATCTCGGTGACGAGGGTGACGAGCGCGTGCGTGATGCCTACGGCGCCAATTATGCGCGCCTCGCCGCCATCAAGAAGCAATACGACCCGACCAATTTCTTCCGACTGAACCAGAATATCAGGCCCGAATAGTTGGCAATATCCGTGGGGGAACCGTGCGCAGTCGCTGGACGATCCTTGCTGTCCTGTTTGTCGCCCGCACCGCAATGGCGTTTCAGTTCCAGAGCGTCGGCGCCGTCGCGCCCCTGGTCAGCGACAGCCTCAGTGCGAGCCTTGCCGACATCGGCGTTCTGATCGGTCTCTATCTTGCGCCGGGAGTGGCGTTGGCCCTGCCCGGCGCGACCATCGGCCGGCGCTATGGCGACAAGGCAACTGTTCTCGCCGGCCTCCTGATGATGCTGGCGGGTGAAATGCTGATGACGACGTCGACATCCTGGAACCTGCAGGTCGGCGGCCGGCTGATCGGTGGCACTGGCGGTGTCCTCCTGAACGTCCTGATGACCAAGATGGTCGCCGACTGGTTTACCGGCCGGGAAATCGCAACCGCCATGGCTATCTACATCAACTCGTGGCCAGCAGGCATCGCCATCGCTCTGGTCCTGCTGCCGGCAATCGGAACGACGTTCGGGATGACCGCCGTGGGCGTTGCCGTTTCGCTGCTCGTCATCGCCAGCATCGGCCTGATGACCTTCGTCTATCGTACGCCGGAGGTGCGGCCCGCCGGCGGAATCGAACGCTCCGGCATTTCGGCAGGGACAACCTATGCCCTCATTGCCGCCGGCCTGATCTGGTGCCTTTACAATGTCGGCTTCGCAATGGTTTTCAGCTTCGGTCCGTCGATGCTCGTTGAGCGTGGCTGGTCCAACTCTGCGGCGGGATCGACGATCAGCATCGTGCTTTGGCTGGCCACCCTTTCGGTCCCCCTGGGTGGCTTCCTGACCGATCGCACCAAGCGCGGCGGCGCGGTTCTCGCCCTGGGCTGTGTCGGCTTTGCACTCCTGATGCTCGTTCTGTCGCGAAGCGGACCAGTGCTGCCCCTCATCATTGCCATGGGGGTCGTATGCGGCCTGCCTGCCGGCGCGACTATGAGCTTGCCCGCGCGGCTGCTCGATCAGAGGACTCGATCGATCGGGATGGGGGTGTTCTACACTGTCTACTATGCCGGCATGCTGGCGGGGCCGGCGATTGGCGGCAAACTTGCTGTTTGGGCCGGCACCGCGACGGGCGCGCTCGATTTCGGCGCTGCTGCACTCCTCCTTTGCCCTTTCCTCCTTTGGACATACCATCGGATCAGCCGCCTCCCACAACCGATGGTGGTTCCATCCAGCTAAGGCGGCTAGAGCAATTCCAGGAAAAGTGTGATCGGTTTTCCGTCCGGAATTGCGCAAAAACAAAGAGATAGAGCGGTTCGCCGTTTCCGTGAAACGGGTGAAACGCTCTAGTCGCGCCGATACCGCTGGTACGCTCGGTGGGCCTATCCATCCCGTCGCCAGCCGTGTGCGGGATTCTTTCGGCATTGCAGCCTATCTTTCGCCTGAAGTCGCCGCCCAGGCGCAGGCGATCGCCACCGACTCCACCACGGCGGCTGAGGCGACGAAGGACACCCCGCCGGTCAGGATGTCGTGTACTGGATCGCGCCGGAGCGCCGCGACGTCCGACACGGAGCATGTTTTCCACCTCTGCGCAGCCGTCAGGCCGCTGAAGGACAAGACCGTCAACAGCGGCTCGGTGACGGAGGCCCAGAACTCCATCCGCATCACCAAGCAGATCGAGATGGAACAGAAGCAGTGCGGGTTCACGACCACACCGTGAATGAGGGGGCGGTGGGGCGCGCCCGGGCGGGTGGCGGGCATGATGGCGGGCGAGAAAACAAGAACGTGCCTACAGGCGTCAGCGGCGCCACGAGCGGACATCACGGAACCGAGAGCTGAATCTCGCATTTTGGGCCGGAAGCCGTCGGTCCGCTATCAGAACGCGTTTAGCGGATAGCTGCCCCATCGAGCGTATCAGTTTTTTTAAGTCCTCGTGGTCCAGCCCAAGGGGTTCACTCCACATCGTCTCACTTGTGAGATCCGTTGATCTGGCGCATAGAATGGGAGGCAGGCTGGGAGGCACGTTCATGGCACGGCTATACATTAAGGACAACGACGATCCAACGCGCCCGAGCAAATGTGGATATTCCAATTTCGCCCTGAAGGCGATCTTAAACAATGGAAACTTTAAGGCGTTCGTCGGCGCTCAAGACGACGACCGGGCTGATCTGGTGCAGGAACATGCGGGAACAGATTCGAAGGGTCGAAAATGCGATGTTACTCACCTATTGATTGATGGAGGCGAGGAATCTATCAACCATAGAAATTGTCTGGTTGAGATAAAGGAAGACTTGCAGAAGAAGACTTCAAGTTCGAAGCACAACATTTCATTGCCCAAGCAATGGACAAGCGGGAAAGAGGTACCAGACATCGCCTATCTGGATAAATACGTCACTGCGATTGTTGAGATCGTGAAGGACGAGAAAGATCCAGTCAAGGCAAGAAACTTCCTTTTCGGGCTGATGCTTCTCACACGTTGCAGATAGCACGTGCGCCAGCGCTGGAAGCGGCACACTGCAACTTCCGCCGTTGCGGAGCCTTTGACCCGGTCATCGAAGGTGGGGCGATGAGAGGGCGGAGTAGTATTGCCGGCACATTGGCCGCGCTTTTGTTCGGCAGTGTCTCTTGTGAAACGGTTGCTCGCGCAAGACAATGCACTGCGAGCCTCGATCAAGTCGTTATCAAACAGTCCTTGATCGTGACATTGGAAGATTGGCCAACCTTCTTCTCGAAGGCAGATTTTAGCTTCGCGCGCACCATCGATGCCATTCTAGCGAGCCTCGAAGTTGACCCAGATGCCAATCGCATCGGCCTCGTGCAAACTCTCCTCGACACTTACGACATTGACCGGCAGAACAATCCCGATCCCCACAGTATGCTGCCCATAGCCATCGAGAAGCAGCGGGATAACAATATCCCAAGCGCTGACATGCTCTTGGATGCCCATTCTGGGCTACGACCCGTTGCTCTGGTCAATCGCCTCGACCGCGCCCCGCGCGACGGGGCGAACTGCGGCGAATACCGGATCGTATACGCGATGAAGTACCGGTTGCAGACAGGGGGAGAGGGGCGCTTCTTCCTCAACTTTGAGGCAGTGCTACCCAATCCTGAACGCGAGCGCGGGATCGCCGGCTGTATGCCGGTTGCCGAATTCTGGAGCGGTCTGTCTGGAAAAGCCGAGCAGCAAATGGCGGCGGATCTTGAAACATTTTACTACAAAGGCTTAGGTTCAGGGTTTGTCGCAGCGGTGCTGGCCAAGAACTACGGCATACCGGACGGGCAAGTTCGCGGCAATGCTACGCTTAACGGCCCAGAGCACTGGCAGTTGCGTGAATGGAAGATTGTGCCTCCTTCGAAAACCTCTGACGCGGCCTTCCGAATCGAGACCGTGAAGAAAAATGCCTTGGCAGAATTTTACCGCGACGACAGTAAAGGCGCGATAGACGGGAAAGCGCAGGACCAGCAACGCATAGCCTATCAGCAGGCCTTTGTTGATCAGTACCTGCCTCAACTTTTCAGTCCCGAGCTTACATCATCGCCTGTGCCAGGCGACGATCCAGCGATAGCGGCCTACATGCTTAGTCTGTTGAACGAGTTCGGTGCCGACATCGACAACCGGTTCAACGAATTTCAGAACATATCTTCGAACTCTGAGGACGATCCTGAGCTTGAGGCCTCAGGGCTCAAGCCGAGAATTGATGCAGCACTTTCCCAGTTGGACCTCTTATCGAAAGGCGTCTCATCAAACGAGGCCCTGGCAAGGGCGGGAGCGATCACATGCGGGGGGTGCCACGCGTTCTCGAACGGCAAGACGGTGGGGCACGTCGCCGGTAGGGAGATTAGGTGGCCCAACAGCCTCGGTTTCGTTCATATCGACCAAGATGGGCACCCCTCTCCGGCGCTCCGCGAATGGAACCTGCCATGGAGGCGGCAAAAACTATACGAGATGCTTTGCACTGAGCCAAAGTTGCCGGAGCCCGGTTTCGAGGAGGAGCTTGTCTTGCGGAATGAGTTGGCAGAGTTGCTCACTGCGCTGATCGAGAAGAAAGCGTCGTTAGACGGCCAAGAAACGGACAACCGATTCCGTTCGTTGGTCGATAGGTTGACGCGGATTGATCTCGAAAAGGAGGGTTATTTCGTCCGTTACCGCCGCACGCACTAGCAGTGACGATGGCCCGGCGGCGACAATCGAACTGCCAATTTGTTAAGCTGCGTTGATCTCAAGACCCCAATCCTGGTGTTCTCGGGTCGCCCTTCAGGCCACCATACTCCTGGAGAAGCAGTGCGGGTTTACGGCCACGCCGTGAACCGGCCCGGGTTCTGGCGTGCCGAGGGGTGCGCCAAAGCGGACCAGACTGTAGTTGTCTAGCGTTGGCGTGCGGCTCCCAGGGACCGAATGCTTACCTGGCAGAGCTGAACGCAACGTAGGCAGGCGGCGGCTCGCTAAATCCCTGGCAGTGGCGTTCCCACCTCCGATGACGTGGTCGCGAAAGCTAACCGTTCTCTATGGGGCTTCGTAGAGTTCCAGCGGCAATCCATCTGGGTCTCTGAAAAAGGTAAACCGTTGGTCTGTATATGGGTCGATCCGGATTGGCTCAACGGCAACGCCGGCGGCTTCCAGGCGCATAATTACGGGATCAAGATTCGCCACGGCAAATGCCAGATGTCTCAAGCCTGTCGCCTCTGGATGGGACGGCCGCATCACTGGTGCAGGGAAGGAGAACAATTCCAGTTGGACGGACCCGATCTGCAGATCCGCCTTCCATGACTGCCGCTCTTCCCGATAGACCTCCCGGATCAGTTCGAGGCCGAGGAGTTCGACGTAGAACCGTCGCGACCGGTCGTAGTCGGTGCAGATGAGCGCGACGTGGTGAATGGCGTTCAGCATGCTACGAACTCTAGCCAAGCCGGGATTTCAGGCCAAGGTCACCATCGGGTACGCGGGGCACTTTGTTGATGTCGCCGTTCGCGAGGGTCGCCTTGTCCGGATTGGGCACAGCGTCGGATGGTCGGCCTGCCCGTTGTCTGTCAGTGCCCCGCCCGGGTCCCGACGCAATAGAGCGCCTCAATCGCAGCGCGCCCGCCCCCGTGGCGGATGGTCATAATCGGATGGCTTATGGTGCTGATCATGGCTCTGATCGGGTTCTTCGTGCCGCTGAGAAAAGCAGTTCGTGCAGCCCGTTCCATGGGCTATAATGCGCGCAGCATTGAGGTACCGGGATGCCGGGCTGGCTCGTATCGATCGTCCTTGTGAATGTCGCTTCTGCTGTCGGAGGGACATCGTGAACGTCCTGATTGTCTATGGAACGACCGAAGGGCAGACGGAGAAGATTTCCGCACGGGCGGCAACGCGTATTCGCGAGCGCGGGCACCAGGTCGAGCTGCTGGATAGCACAGCGCTCGCATCCGATTTGAAGCTCGGACACTTCGACGCGTTCGTCATTGCCGCGTCGGTCCACCAGGAGCACCACCAGGAAACCGTCACGAACTTCGTATTTGCGCATCACGAGGCGCTGAGCACCAGGCCCTCGGCCCTCATATCCGTCAGTCTGTCGGCGGCGCTGGAAGACCAAAAGTCGGAGGCTCAAAAGTATGTGGATCGCTTCGTCTCCGTGACAGGGTGGCAACCACGCATGACCCTTCTTCTCGGGGGCGCATTGCGCTTCACCAAGTACGATTACTTCCAGGAGCAGTTCGTCAAATTCGTCGTCATGAAGAGCGTCGGCCCGAGCCCCGAGCGCGATCACGAATTCACTGACTGGAACGCACTCGCCGACTTCGCCGATCGATTTCTCGAGACGGCCAAACAAGGAGGTGCCTGAGTCCGGCGCAGCCTGCATCGAGATGCACAAAGTGAAGCTGGCCCTTTCACCTGGGGAGTCCCGTGACCGTCACTGAGATGACCGCCCAAGAATGCAGGATGCACCTGGCCGACAGCAGGGTCGGGCACCTCGCGTGCATAAGGGACGGGATGCCGTACGTCGTACCGATCAGCTTCGTATACGAGAACGGCCACATCTACAGCTTCTCCCTGATCGGCCAGAAGGTCCGGGCGATGCGCGAACATCCTCAGGTCTGCTTCGAAGTCGACGAGATTGCCAACCCTCGCAGCTGGTGGAGTGTCGTTGCTTTCGGCCTCTACGAAGAACTGGCCGAAGCGGGCCCTCGGCAGAATGAGCGCGACCATGCCTGGTCGCTGTTGCAGAAAGCGCGCCCCAACTGGTGGGAACCTGGCAGCGAGACACCTTACGCCGAGGACAAGGTGGCCAGTCCGCCTCACCTCTTCTTCCGCATCAACATCGAGAAGATCACTGGTCGTCGTGCCCTGGTCTGACCGGCCCAGCCTGTTTCATGATGATCTCGCGATGCGGATAAGGGATGCTTATGCCGTTTGCCTTGAACGTGTCCCACAGCGCCAGCAGCACTTTGCCGCGCACGTTGGTCAGGCCTTGCTGCGGGTCTCGGATCCAGAAGCGCAGGACGAAGTTCAGCGAGGAGTCACCGAAGTCGGTCAGCCAGCAGACCGGTCGCCGGTCGGCCTCGACCCGGCCGACGCTGATTGCGGCCTCTATCGCCAGTTCGCTGACCTTATGCGGATCGGCGTCGTAGGAGACGCCGAAGTTCACGTCGAGGCGCACGAGGTTGTCGCTGAACGACCAGTTGATGACCCTCTGGGTGATGAAGTCCTCGTTGGGGATCAGGAATTCGCGGCCGTCGCGCGTCACCACCGAGACGAAGCGCGCCCGCAATTCGCGGATCCAGCCGAAGGTGCCTTCGAGCGAAATGGTGGGCCCGGCTTGATCGACTTGTCGAGCAGGATGATCACGCCGGAGACGAAATTCGAGACGACCTTCTGCAGACCGAAAGCGAGACCGACACCAACGGCGCCGGAAAACACCGTCAGCGCCGTCAGGTCGAGGCCGACGGCCGAAAGTGCCACGGCGCCGGCCACCAGCACGAGGCCGATCTTGGCGACCTTGCCGACGAGGACGCGGATCGACGGTGTCAGCTCCTCGGAGAGGCGGACGCGCTCATCGATGTAATTGCCAGTGACCACCGCAAGCCAGACCGTGGCGATCAGGAGCAGCGCCGCCTTCAGCACCATAAGGGCCGAAATGCGAACCGCGCCCAGAGGGATTGCCAGGCTGTCGAGGAAGGCGGCCGCCTCGTTACTGACGCCCAGTATGACAAGGGCCGCGTAGATCCAGGCCAGCCAACCCAGCGTGCGCGCGACGAGGCGGTTGCGGATGATGCGCGACAGCACGGTCGCAAACAGCCACGCCAGCGAGAGCAACAGCGCGACGAGCAGGAGATGGGTGCGGCTCGGCCAGGTGATGGCGAGCAACAGGTTGAGCGCGGCAAACAGGAAGATATTGAACAGGATCCAGTCGGTGCGACGCAACAGCGCGATGACGACCCTTAAGAGTCCGGGATGGCCCTTGATCTGGCGTGCCTGGTTCTCGATGAGAGGCTCGACCCGCAGCGCCGCCAGCTTCGCCATCGCAAAGAGCGCGGCAATGATGCCGATCTGATAGACGAACCAGGGCGCGGCGGCATAGTCGAACCATCCGCCGGCCCAGGCCAGCGCTCTATCGATGGCGTCGCGAAAATCCATTGCCACACGACCACTTGGCTACGAATTGCAACTCGCGGTCCACAATGTCGTCGGCCTTGCGATTGGTCAAGTTGAGCTTGAGGATGGCTTTGTGAGCGGCAGCGGCGGAACAAACGCAGCAAGGGCCCCGCGAGGGGACCTTGCCACTGATTCCTGCAAGATGATCGCCAGCCCTACTTCCCCATCAACTGCTTGGCATTCTCGGCCGTGATCGCAGTGGTCTCCACCGTCACCGTCGGCTCAACCTCTGTTGCGCAATCCAGCAGGATCTTCTTCGACATCTCGATCGCTTCCTTGGCACCCGTCGGGTAGGTGAAGGTCGCGGCCCAGTCGCCCTTGGCGACCGCCTCGATGCCGCCGGCTGGACCCGGCAGGCCGTCTGTGCCGATGATCTTGACGTCCTTGCCCGCGCCCTTGGCGGCGAGCAGCGCGCCGGCGGCCATCATGTCGTTGGAGGCGTAGAGCACCTTGATGTCGGGGTGCGCCTGCAGCATGGCGGCGAAGGCGACTTGCGCTTTGTCCGGTACCCAGTCGGCGGCCTGCTCGGCCACCACCTGGATCTTGGCGTTTTCCTTCACGCCGTCCTTGAAGCCGTTGAGGCGCTCCACTGCCGGCGTCGAGCTCGGCAGGCCTTCCAGCACCGCCGTCTCGCCGCCATCTGGCAGCAGCGTCTTGGCGGTGTATTTGCCGGCCTCGAGCGCGATCTTGTAATTGTCGCCGCCGATGAAGGCGGTGTAGTCCTTGCCGGGGTCGCCGACCGTCTTGCGGTCGAGCTCGATGACCGGGATGCCGGCATCCATGGCGCGCTTCACCGCCGGCGTCAGCGGCGCCGCCTCGAAGGGCGAGATCAGCAGGATGTCGACCTTCTGGGTGATGAAATTGTCGACCTGCGAGGTCTGCGTGTTGACGTTGCCGGCGCCGTCGGCGATCTGCAGCGTGAAGCCAGGCACTTCCTTGGCCGCCACCTCCAGCTCGTCATTGACGTGCTGGCGGTAGGGCTCGGCATTGTTGGCCTGCGAAAAACCGATGATGAATTGGCCGTCCTTGGCGCAGGCTTTCACCAGCGGCTCGGCGGCATAGGCGGTGCCGGCAATGCACAGGCCGGCGCCGGCCAGAAGCACGGCCTTGAGGGTCGATGCTCTTGCAATGGTTCTCATAACTCACTCTCCTCCTCGTCGGGCCGGGGGGCCAGACCTTGGTTTGACGTTTCGCCGTCTCCTCCTTGTTTGTTGATGCATGTCGTTGTCGCAAAACCGATTTCACTTTTGCGCGACATGCATTAACGACCCAAACCCTCGCGGCGGCGAACGAGGGATTGAAGCACTGCCGCCAGAACGATGATCGCGGCGGTCGCGAGCAGCTGCATGGCGGGGGTGATGTTGTTGAGCTGCAAAATGTTGGCGAGTGCGCCCAGCATGATGGTGCCGGCGACGGTGCCGACCATCGAGCCGGCACCGCCGAACAGGCTGGTGCCGCCGATGACCACAGCGGCAATCGCCGTCAGCTCATAGCCCATGCCGTCATTGGCGCTGCCGAAATTGAACTGGCCGGCATGGACGATGCCGGCAAGGGCTGCGGCAAAACCGGTGATGGCATAGACCGAGATTTTCACCATCGACACCGGCACGCCGGAAATGCGCGCGGCGCGCTCATTGCCGCCGACGGCAAAGACATAGCGGCCGAAGCGCGTGGTGTTGAGCACGATGGTGGCGATGGCGGCAAAGACGATGAAGACCAGGGTGGCCACCGGCACGGTGTTGTTGAACAGACGCTCGCCAAGCACGGCGAACACAGGCGGCGCCAGGCCCGGCCCGTCGCCATAGGATATGTTGATGTACTGGTTGCCCGACACGACGAGCGCGAGGCCGCGCGCGGCCTGCAGGCCGGCCAGCGTGACGATGAAGGGTTCCAGCCTAAAGCGGGTGGAGATGGTGCCCTGGATGGCGCCGAAGACGATGCCCATGATGAGCACGGCAAGGATAGTGGGGATCAGGCCGAAGCCGCCGGAGATCATCATGGATGCGGTGACGACGCTGGACAGGCCCAGCACCGCGCCGACCGACAGGTCGATGCCGGCGGTGATGATGACGAAGGTCATGCCGATGGCGATGATGCCGGTCTCCGACACGGCGCGCACGATGTTGGCGATGTTGTCGGGGTTGAGGAACAGGATTTCGCCGTGGCGGCGCGGCGAGAAGATGATGCCGCCGATCGCCACCAGCACCAGGCCGATCAGGCTCTGGAAGCGCACGATCAGCGCCAGCGGATCGCGATGTTTTTGAGGCGCCGCCGTCACGGGTGCGCCTGCCGCCGAAATCTTCTCGTCAGACATCAGGCCTCCCTGCCGCTTGCCGCGGCCAGCACCGTGTGCTCGTCGACGCCGCCCATGAATTCCGCCACATTGCGCCCCTGGCGCAGCACCACGATGCGGTCGCAAAGACCGATCAGCTCCGGCATTTCGCTGGAGGCGACCAGAATGCCGAGCCCCTGCGCCGCAAGCGCCCGCAGCCGCGCGTAGATCTCGCCCTTGGCGCCCACATCGACGCCGCGCGTCGGCTCGTCGAGCAGAAGGAGCCTGGGGTTCCCGAGGATTTCCTTCGCCAGCACCACCTTCTGCTGGTTGCCGCCGGAAAGCGCGCCGACAGCGATGTCCGGGTTCTTCGGCCGGATGTCGAACTGGCCGAAGGATTGTTTCACCGCTTCCGCCTGACGGCTTGGCGACATCAGGCCGGCTGGCGAAATGCGACGGATGACCGACATCACGAGGTTGAGGCCGACCGCCATGCGCAGCATCAGGCCTGAGCCCCGGCGGTCGTCGGTGACGAAGGCGATGCCCGCAGCGCGGGCCGCGCTGATCGAATCCAGTCTTACCGGCCGGCCCGATATGGCGACCTCGCCTTCCCAGCGGCCGGACAGGCCGGCGCCATAGAGCGCGGACAAGAGTTCGGTGCGCCCTGCCCCCATAATGCCGGCAAGGCCGACGATCTCGCCTTCATGGACATCGAGGGACACGCCTTGCGGCGCCTGCCAGCCGGCGCTGTCGCGGGCGAGCCGGAAGCTTGCATCGCGCAGGCTGAGCAGTGGTTTGCCCGCCGCTTTGGCGCGCTGCGGATAGAGCTCGTTGAGCGGACGGCCGACCAGCAGCCGCACCAGTTCGGCCTGCGGCGCGTGCGGCTCGGTGATGCCGGCGACACGGCCGTCGCGCATCACCGTTACCCGGTCGGCAATGCCGGGCACTTCCTCCAGACGATGCGAGATGTAGACGATGCCGACGCCGGTGGCGGCGAGCTTGCGCATGATGCCGAATAGCCGCTCGACCTCGCCTACGGTGAGGGCCGCCGTCGGCTCGTCCATGATCAACACGCGCGAGGCGTAGGACAGCGCCTTGACGATCGCCACCACCTGGCGCTGGCCGATTGAGAGGTCGGCGACCATCGCCCCTGGATCGATGGCGATCTCGATCGCTTCCAGCCGCTTCTTCGCCTCGCGGCGCATCGCCGGCACGTCGAGGAAGCCGCCCGGGCGCATCAGTTCGCGGCCGAGGAACAGATTGGCCGCGACATCGAGCGACGGCACCAGATCGAGCTCCTGAAAAATGGTGGCGATGCCCGCCGCTTGCGCCTCGCGCGGATTGTTGAAGCGCACGGGTTTGCCGTCGATCTCGATGGTGCCTTCGTCCGGCGTGTAGACGCCTGAGAGAAGGTTCATCAGGGTCGATTTGCCGGCGCCGTTTTCGCCGAGCAGCGCATGGATCTCGCCCGCCTTGAGGTCGAAGTCGACGCCGCGCAGCGCCTGCACGCCGCCGAAGCGTTTGACGGCGCCGGTCATCACCAGAAGCGGCGCAGTCATTTCGGCCTCCCGCAGGATTCGCGCGCCTGCAGCGTCGCTTGCAGCCGCACCGAGCGCGGCGCGGAGCCGGTCGCCGCGATGCGGGCGCTGAGCAGCGCCGCCGCCTGCCGACCAATCTCGGTGCAGGGCTGCTCGATCAGTGTCAGCCTGGGTTCGAAACAGTCGGCCCATTCGAAATCGTCGAAGCCGACCAGCGACAGATCGCGCGGGATCGAAAGACCCTTTTCGCGGATGGCGCGGACTGCCCCGATCGTCGTCATGTTGTTGCCGGTGACCAATGCGGTGGGCGGCGTGGGCAGCGACAGGATCGCATGCGTCGATGCGGTCGCCGCCGCCGTGTCGACATTCTCCGGCGAGACATAGTGCGGCACGCTTTCAAGTCCATTGGCGGCGAGCGAAGCCTGGAATGCCTCGATGCGCTCGCGCGTCGTCGCCAGCCCGGGCTGGCCGGCGATGTAGCCGATGCGCTTGTGGCCGAAGGAGGCGACATGGTCGATCAGCGCGCGCATCGCCGTGTCGTTCTCGACGCCGATCTGATCGAAGCGGTCGTCGGCGAAGCGGTCGATCAACACGCACGGCACTTTCTTGTCGGCGAGATAGTCGATGGCGCGCTGCGGCGAACCCGACGGCGCCAGGATGACGCCGTCGACGCGGCGCTGGTGGAAGGCGCGCACCACTTGCAGCTCGCGGTCCGGGTCTTCCTGCGTGTCGGAGAGAAACACCATCAAGCCGAGGCGCGCGCATTCGGCCTCGACCGCGCAGATGATGTCGGTGAAATAGGGATTGGAAATCGCCGAGATCGCCAGGCCGACGCTGTTGGTGGTCGAGGCTTTCAGCGACCGCGCCAGCTCGTTGGGCTGATAGCCCATGGCGGCAATGGCAGGCCATCGTCAAAAGCGGCTTTGCGGAAATTTTCAGCCGCACACGTCCGCAGCGGCAGCCGCCTTCGGCCGGCAAGGTCAGGGTTGGCAAGGCAGCCTCCTGTCTTCGTCGAGATTCGTGCGCTTCAGCTGCCGGTCAGCGCCTTGGTCGTCACCAGCGTGGCGCCGGCATCGGTGAAGTCGGCATTGTACCGGGCGATAATCTCGGCAGCGGTTGCGTCGGGCGTGTCCAGAGTGGAATGGGCATCGGACACGACGGTGACGGCAAGGCCTTCGGCCAAAGCGCCCTTGACGGTGCCGGCGATGCAGAAATCGGTCTGCGCGCCGGCGAGCACGACTTCATCAGCACCCTGCCCGGCCACCCATGCGCCAAGCTCGGGATTGGAAAAGGCGTTGCGGACGGTCTTGGAGAAGGTCGGCTCGTCCTTGGCCTGGCCGAGTTCCGGCCATACCGGCCAGCCCGGCTCGCCCGGCGCCAGCGGATCGCCGGCCGGCCCGTCATGCCTGATGAAAGCGACCTTGCGGCCCTCGCGCCGCGCCCAGTCGATCAGGGAGCGGGTGCGCTGGGCAATGCCCGGCGCATCGTGGATCGGCGGCTCGACGCGCCCGTCGAACATGTTGGTCTGGAGATCGATGACGATGAGGGGAGCGAGTTTTGACATGGCGCGAAGATAGCGCGGGAGGTGTGCGGGTCAAGGAGAGGCTGCTAATCTCCCCCCTCGTGGGGGAGATGGCCGGCAGGCCAGAGGGGGGCGCTGTCCCGCCGGCTTCTCAGTCAGCCAAAGCTGCTACGCCGACAGTTTCCGGAACGAAAATACGCTATGTCGCGATCCTTCGCGCCCCCCTCTGCCCTGCCGGGCATCTCCCCCACGAGGGGGGAGATCAACTACCCTCACCCGATCCCGCCCGTGACCGTATAAGCGCCGGCGGTGCGTCCGTCCTCCAGCCGCACGATCGCTGTGACGATCGAACCGTAAGCGCCTCGCCAGACACTGTGCGTCCGCTCATGCTCAACAGCTGGCACCACGATGCGACCATGGAAACTTGCGCCGCTTCGCTGCATGGCGACGGGCTCGCCATTGACGTGGACTTTGACGCCTGCGGTCTCCGCGTCATTGGCATCGAGCTCGACCGCTACAGCGATCTCGGCCTGGTCTCCCTGCTGTCTCGTCTCGGCGGTTAGCCTGAACGTCGGCCGCGCATCGCTAACCGGCAAACCGCCGCGCCCCTCAAACACATCGTCCGTAAGCGTCGGCGTACGCGGCGGGGCGGTGCGGCGTTTGGTGGAGCGTTCGAAATCGCCGGCGAATTGCAGCAGCCTGACATCGTCATAGGCCTTGCCCGCGAAAGTCAGCCCGACCGGCATGCCGATATCGGTCATCGTGCCCATCGGCACGGTGACGGTCGGGATGCCGAGATGGCGCCAGACCAGATTGCCGTTGGCGACCCAGGTGCCGTTGCGCCAGGCAAGGTCTGCCGAGGCTTCGTTGACGTCGGCATCGGCCGGCCCGACATCGGCGACCGCCGGCAGCACCACCGCGTCGAGCTTATGCTCATCGAGCCAGTCCTCGAAATCGATGCGCCGCGTCGCTTCCAGCCCCTTGAGCCCATCGGCCAGCGTGGGGATGTCCCGGAGCGGCGTCACACCTTGCCTGGCGCGAGTGACATAGTCGGCCAGATCGAACCCGTCGTCGCCATAGCGATCCGGCAGCGTGCCCGGCGGCTGCGGGAAGATTTTGGGGCCGTCGACCGAAGCCAGATCGGGGATGGCGGGATCGGCATTGGCGCGCAAAAAATCGTCCCAGCCCCAGATGCACAGATCCCAGATTTCGCGCTCGGCGAAGGCTTCCGGCACCAGTCCGCGCTCGACCATGGTTTGCGCGCCCGGACGGTCGCGCTCGTAGTTGGAGACGACGGGGAAATCGACCTCGACCACTTCGGCGCCGAGCCGTTCAAGATCGCGCGCCGCTTGCTGCCAGAGGTCGAGCACCGAAGCGCGGGTCTCGATCGGCCGCGTGGCATCGGCATCCTTGCCGATATACATTTTCGGCACCCCGAGGCGCTTGCCTTTCAGCGAGCCTTCCAGATTGAGCGCCGTGTAGCTTGGTGGCCTGAGATCGGCACTTTTCGGAATCGTCACCCAGGGCTGCGCGCGCCAGAAATCGCCGCGCGTCTCCGGATCGTCGGCGACGATCACGTCGAGCAGTTCCAGCATGTCGGCCATGCCACGCGTATGCGGCACCACCACATCCATGGTCGGCACCAGCGGCCAGTTGCCCCGGACCGAGATGATGCCGCGCGACGGCGTATAGGCGACCAGCGCATTGTTGGAAGCCGGCGCGCGGCCCGACGACCATGTCTCCTCGCCGAGCCCGAAGGCGGCAAAGCTGGCGGCTGTGGCCGTGCCCGAACCGTTGGACGAGCCGGAGGCGAAGGCGGCGGTCAGGTAGCCGACATTGTATGGGCTTTCGGCGCGGCCATAGACGCCGCGCTGCATGCCGCCATTGGCCATTGGCGGCATGTTGGTCAGCCCGATCAGCACCGCGCCGCCGGCTCGCAGCCTGGCAATGGTGAAGGCGTCCTCATTGGCGACGAGATGCTCGAAAGCAGGCGAACCGGCCGCCGCCGTCAGGCCTTTCACCTTGTAGCTGTCCTTGGCGGTGTAGGGGATGCCGTCGAGCGGACCAAGGGTGGCGCCGTTGCGGCGCCGCAGATCGGAGGCCGCTGCCTCCTCGAACATTGCGGGGTTGAGCACCGGGACCGCATTCAGCGCGATGCCATGGCGGTCGTAGTGCGCGATGCGGCTGAGGTAGGCGCCGACCAGTTCGACGCTGGTGACGGTGCCGTCTTCCAGCGCATGGCGCAGGTCGGCGATCGAGGCTTCGACGAGGTTGAGGTCGGGCATGGGATTCTCAAGATGCAGCAGGCAAAGACTCTTGGCATCGGGCGATGCAAGTGTCACGCCTCAAACGGATAGGCATGGTCGGCGACGCTGCTGATCTCCCCCCTCGTGGGGGAGATGGCCGGCAGGCCAGAGGGGGGCGCTGTCCCGCCAGCCTCTCGATGAAACCGGATAACGTCCCATCGAATATTGGATGTCGGTAGTGCGAAACCAATCAGAGGTCGCGATCCTTCGCGCCCCCCTCTGGCCTGCCGGTCATCTCCCCCTCGAGGGGGGGGAGATCGCTGTCCCTTCGCCCAGCTTCAGTTCCTCAGCGCCTGCGCGGGCGATTGCCGATAGGCGAGGATCGACGGCACCACCGCGGCAAGGCCCGCCACGACAAGCAGGATCAGCACTGAGCGCATATCCTCGATGCGGAATGTTACAGGCATGGAAAAACCGCTCGCCTCGCCCATCGTATGCGCGATGGTTCGGGCGGCGAGATAGCCGAAGAGGAAACCGAGCAGGACACCGGCGCCGACGATGACAAAGGTTTCCACCCAGACGATCCCGAACACCACCGCGCGGGGCGCTCCGAAGGCGCGCAGGGCGCCGATCTGATGCCTTCGCTGGAGAACATGGACGATAACGACCAAAAGGATTGCCGCCGCGACGAGCAACTGCGCCCCGGCCGCCACCACGGAAAGGATGCGCCTTGCATCGCCAAGAGTTCCGTAAAGCCGGGTCAGCACTTCGCCGGGGAAGACCGCCAGCTTGCGGTCGCTGCGGTATTGCTGGCGCAGCTTGTAGGCGTCGGCGATGGTGTGCGGTTTTACCAGGACGGCGGGCAGGCCGGGCGCCGAGGGATCGAGAACGGCATCGGGGTTGATCGGCGCTTCGAAACCGTGCGGTTCGGCACCGTCTTTTGCGTCAAGCTGCTCGACCAGTGCTGCTATTCCGGCGCGTCCATTCTCGTGCTTATGAACATGCCAGACCGCCTCGATCGGCACGATGATCGCCCGGTTCCAGGCTGTGCCAGTAGGGCTGAGGCGCCCGACAATCGTATAGGTGAAATCATTGTGGATTTCAGTCGCCGCATGCAGCTGGCCGTGCGCGGGATGAAAGCAGGCACCGACGCTTTTGGGCACGGCGCCGACCAGCGCATCGCCAAGCGGCGCAAAGCCTGGGAAAGACAGACCGTAGCCGAACCGAGCAGCATGTCGCGACGGGTGATCGGTCTGCACTCCATGATTGCTATTCCCTTGTCGATTGGCGCGGGCGCCGTCAGCGCCCGAACCGTCGTCCCTGGCCGCTCCATCCGCAAGCGCCGGATGGAGCGGCCGGGATCATCATAGGCCGTGCGGCTCAGTTCGTCGCCGGCGCCAGTCCGAGCGCGTCGGCGAGGACTTTATAGACGTCGCTCTCCTCCATGTAGCCCTTGAAGCCTTCCGCACCCGGACCGCTGGCCTGCAGCACGACGTCATCGACGGCATGGACCGCTGTATCGGCCGACTTCGGCAGATTGCCGATGCGCAGCACGGCGCCGGGCACGTCCTTGTACTTCTCGTTGGCGACATACTGCTTGCTCTCGTTCTGCACCGCCGGCACGAACGGGCCGTCGAGCTTCGGGCGGAACGTCTCGTAATAGTCGGGGAAGTTGGCGCCGAAGATGGCCAGACGGCGCGAGACATCGACGCTGTCGGGATAACCGTCGTTGTTCTTGTCCTCGTAGTTCGGGAAGCCGGCATCGGCATAGACACCGACCTTGTCGCGCATGTCGGGGCCCGGCTTGCTGTCGTCGATGGTGCCGATGATTGAAACGCTGTGGGTGTGGTCGCCGGTCATCACGATCATCGTGTCGGGATGGGTCTTGGCGAATTCCATCGCAACGCCGACCGCCTTGTCGAATTCGATGACCTCGATCATGGAGCGCTCCCAGTCCATCGGATGCGACATCTTGTCGACCGAGGCACCTTCGACCATCAGGAAGAAGCCTTCGGGGTTCTTCGACAGCTCACCAAGTGCAACATTGGTCATTTGGACGAGACCCGGCTGATTGGGGAAGGTTTCCACGGTGCCCTTCTTGAGGAAGTCGCGGTCCAGCGTGACGTCCATGTTGCCGGTATGGAACAGGCCGAGGAACTTGCCGGTGTTGGTCTTGGCTGCAGCCTCGAGTTCGGTCTTGTCGGTGGCAAGGGCGTATCCGGCATCGCGGAATTTCGCGATGTAGTCAGTGTCATCCTTGCGCTTGGAGCCGGCCGTGCTCTGCGGCAGGAAATAGGCGGAGCCGCCGCCGAGGATGACGTCGGGCTGCGTCTGGTAGAACATGCCGACGATGTCGGCCTTGTCGCTGCGGCTGCGGGTATGGGAGACGACGGCTGCCGGCGTGGCGTCCTCGATCTCGGCCGTCGAGACGACGCCGATCGACTTCTTGCCGGTGCGCCGCAGAGCCTCGGCGATGGTCTCGACCTTCGGGTCATCCTGGCTCGGCTTGGTGCGGTCGGCATAGACGCCGAGCGCGTTCACCGCCGTCTTGTGGCCGGTCATATAGGCCGACATGGTGTTGGCGCTGTCGGTGGCGATCGCGTTGGTCGACGACGTGCCGATAAAGGCCATATAGTCGAGATCGTCCATGTTGAGCCGGCCGTTCGCCTTGCCTTCGGTCATGCCCTTGGACATGATCCGCGCACCGGTCCGATGCGCAACAGAGAGGCCGTCGCCAAGCAGGAAGATGACGTTCTTGGCGCGCGGGGTCGCCGAGGTTCCGAACACCTCCCAATTGACGGACTTGGTCTCGTCGCCAGCCTTGGCTTCGATCTCATAGGTGCCGGGCTGGGCGATGCTGGCAGCGCGGATCAAAATGGCGGAGGCATCGACCCCCTCTTCCTTCTCAACGAACTCGACCTTCTTGCCGAGGACCTCGTCGGCCGGCTTGCCGTTGATCGTCACCGTGACCTGGTCGGGGCTGACGACCTTGTCGAATTCGACCTTCAGGTCGAAAGGAGACTGGGCGAGGATCGTGGCGCGGTCGAGAGGATAGATCGTGGCAGCACCAGCAGCGCTGGCAAGACTTGTCGTAACGGCAAGTGCGATGAGGGGGCGAAGCATAAGTGACCTCCAAAATTGACTGATAAAAGGCAGTTTTTGGTAGTCGTTGCCGATGTCCGTTATATGACAAAACCTCTCCCGGGCCGCTCACATTTCTGCGTCATCCGAAGCCGGTTGAGAATCGGGATTGAACGAAGCTCCGATGGGCGCATCGCTGGCCTGCCGGCCATATTTCCGTGCGGGGAATATGCGACCCAATCAGCGTCCTCACTGCGGCGCGCCGGCGAACAGGATTTCGCCGTCGCCGGTGGCCGGCCAGTCCCTGATGGTGCGGTCGTCGCCGCCGGTCAGCAGCGTTCCGTCGGGCGCGAAGGCGACGGCGTAGATCGGGCCGGTGCGGCTGTCGAACATGGCGATCTGGTTGCCGGTGTCGACGTCCCACAGCCGCGCCGTGCCGTCGAGTGAGCCGGAGGCCAGTCGCTTGCCGTCGTACGATAGCGTCAGCGTGTAGACGGTGCCTTCGTGGCCTTCGAAGCGGCGCAGTTCCCTAAACGTGTCGAGGTCCCAGAGCTTGATCGTGTAGTCGCCGCTGCCGGTGATGACGTGATGGCCGTCGGCGGTGAAGACGGCGCCGTAGGTGCCCTGCTCGTGGCCGTGCCAGCTGCGCAATTGCTTGCCGCTTTCGACGTCCCAGAATTTCAGCGTGCCGTCGATGGAGCCGCTCAGCGCGCGCGTGCCGTCGGGCGAGATGGCGACCGTGCTGATCGGCCAGTCGTGCCCGGTCATCACATGCAGCGCGGATTTGTTGACGAGGTCCCAGACGATGACGTTGCCGGTGTCGTGACCGCTGACGGCACGCTTTCCGTCCTGGCTGATCGCCAGCTTGCGCACACCGCCATTCTGCCCCGACGAGAACACATGCAGCACAGTGCCGTCGGCGAGCTTTCGCAGCACGACTTCGCCGTCATCGCCGGCGGTCAGCGCGGTGGCGCCGTCGGGCATGAACAGCGCCGTGCGCGCCATGTCCTTGTGTTCGCCGAGATTGCGGATCAGCCGCTTGCCGGCGATGTCCCAGAGCTTGATCATGCGATCGGTGCTGGCGCTCATGATGTCGCGGCCATCGGCTGACACGGCGAGCCAGACGACGGCGTCGCGGTGACCGTCGGGCTCGGTCGGCAGTGGTGGTTCGGCCGGCGGCAAGGGCGCGACCGTTTCCGGCGGTGTTGGAAGTGCGGCTTGTGGCGGTGTGGCTGGAGCCGGCGGCGGGGCCGCTTCCGGTGGCGGGGTTGCCGGAGCAAGTGCGACGTCAGGTGGCCGTGGCGGCGCAGGCGGCGCCGGCTCCGGCGGTTTGGCTGCCTGCACGGGCGGAGTTGGCTCAGGCGGGATAGCGATCGGCGGCGAACTCGGCGGAGTTGGCGGCGCCGCCAGGTCCGGCGGAACGCCGGCGATATCCTGACCCTTCGGCTCGGCCTTGGGTTCCTTCGGGGCGGCCACCTCGCCGCCCGGAGCGGAGCGATGAACCAACCATGGGCCGAATCGATCGGCCAGCAACGCCAGAACGACAAGCGCCGGCAGAACCAGGAAAACTTGCCGCAGCCTCGGTCTGCCGGGATTTTGTACCTCAGCGGCCCGGCCGAACAGCGGTGCTCCGGACAGGTGGGCCGAACCGCGCGGCAACAGCCCGGCAAAGAACAACAGCGCCCCGATCACGCAGGCCACGCCTGCCACGAAAAGGGCCACGGAGCGCATGGACGCGAGGGATGTCGCGATGCTTGCGTCGCCCTGCGCCAGGCGCAGCATGGCGAAGCAACCGACGCCGATAACCAGCAAGACCAGCGCGAGCAGCCTGTCGGCACCCCTGTTCATTGGCTCTCTTCCCCAAGCCGCGTGCTGTGCGGCCGCCCTGTCACGAAACTAGCAACGAAACGCGTAACGCAAAATGCCAAGTATGAATGTGGCTGACATCACGCTGCTACTTCAATTCCACCCATACCGGCGCGTGGTCGCTGGCGCCGTCCTGCCCGCGAACATCGCGATCGATGCCGGCAGCAGTGAGGCGGCGCGCCAGTTTCTTCGATAGCAAAATGTGGTCGAGCCTCAAGCCGGCGTCACGCGGCCAGCGGTTGCGGCGGTAGTCCCAGAATGTGTAGAGCGTCTCGTTCGGATGTTTCTTGCGCAACGCATCCGTCCAGCCCTGGTCGAGCAGGCGCTGGAAGGATGCGCGGCTTTCGGGCTGCACCAGCGCGTTGTCGTCATAGGAGCGGGTGGCGTAGATGTCGCGCGGCTCGGGCACGATGTTGTAGTCGCCGACCAGCGCCACCGGCAGGCCGGTATCGAACAGCTGTTCGGCATGCGCCTCCAGCCTTTCATGCCAGGCCAGCTTGTACTGGAATTTCGGCCCCGGCTGCGGGTTGCCGTTGGGCGCATAGAGGCAGGCGATGACGACACCCGACACCGCCGCCTCGATGTAGCGGCTCTGCCTGTCGGAGTCATCGCCGGGCAGCGCGTCCGCGGTCAGCACCGGCTCGGATCCTCGCGCCAGTATGGCAACGCCGTTCCAGGTCGGCTCGCCCTTCCACACCGCGCCATAGCCGGCGTCTGCCAGCGCCGTGCGCGGAAACTGCGTGTCGCGCGCCTTCAGCTCTTGCAGGCAGACGACATCGGGTTTGGCTGACGCCAGCCATGCCAGCAGGTTTTGCAGCCGGCTGTTGATGTTGTTGACGTTGAAGGAGGCCAGTTTCATTTGGCGATCAGAAGACGATCCGCCCCGCCCACGCCTTCACCGTCTCGGCCAGCGTCTTCAGATGATCCGCCGTTGAGAAGCCGGAAATCGCCTTGCGCGGCTTCAGATCGTGGTCGCCGTCCTCCAGCCAGATCACCTCGATTGCGTGGGAAAGGCCGTAGGTCGCGACCTCTTCCTTCGTGCCGAACTCGTCGCGCGTGCCCTGGAAGATCAGCGTCGGCGTCTTGAGAGCGGCGAGATGTTTGGTCCTGAGTTGCTCCGGCTTGGCCGGCGGATGGAAGGGATAGCCGAGGCAGACGAGGCCTGAAATCTCGCCTTTGGCAAACATCTCGTCGGCGACCATCGAGGCGACGCGCCCACCCATCGACTTGCCGCCGATGATGAGCGGACCGGTCACGCCCCGCGCCCTGAGATCGGCGATTGCCTTGATGTATTCCGGGTTCACCGTCTCGGCGCGCGGCGGCGGCTTACGGTGGCCGTAGCGGCGCGCCGCCATATAGTGGAATTCGAAGCGCGCGACCTGGAAGCCGGCGGTGGCCAGTGCCTTGGCCGTGGCGGTCATCGAAGGCGAGTCCATCGACGCGCCGGCGCCATGGGCTAGCAAGATGGTGACGGGAGCGGTGTCGAAGCCGTCGAAGAGGAAGGTGGTCATGGGGCGGCCTTGTTGGAGAGGTCGAGTTCCCACCCACCCCCCTCTGGCCTGCCGGCCATCTCCCCCGCAAGGGGGGAGATCAGCAGCTCATGCGCCCAGCCTTTTCTTGCATCGTTGAAGATTGGCGAAAGCGGGTGAGCGCTTAATCTCCCCCCTTGCGGGGGAGATGTCCGGCAGGACAGAGGGGGGTGTTCACGCGCTAACATCTCACCCCGCCGTGCGCGCCAGTTGCAGATCTACGAACTGTATCCCCTTTTGCGCCGTGCGGGACCATTCGCTTTCCGCATCGAGTTCGAGGTAGCGCACCCAGTTCCGCCGTGCCTCTGCCAGATTGCCGGCGTCGAATTCGAGCCTTGCGAGGTTGAACACCGGATCGGCATAGCCCTTGTCGAGGGTAATCGCCTTTTGCAAATGCCGGCGCGCCGACGCTACCTTGCCCTGATCGCTCATCAGCCCGGCGAGGTTGAACCACGCCTCGACGAAGGCAGGATCGAGTTTGATGGCGCGGGCATAGTCATGAGCGGCCTCGCTGACACGGCCGGCGCCGCGCAGGCAGTTGGCGCGGTTGAAAGCGGCGATGGCGTCGCTCGGATCGATGCTGAGGCAGCGCTGGTAAAGGGTCGCGGCGGCGTCGTGCCGGCCCTCCTCTTCCGCGCTTTCAGCCTCGGCGAACAAGTCCTCCAACGTGTCGTCGCCGGCTGCGCTGCCGAGGTCGAACAGCAGCTGGCCGTCGAGTTCGCTTTGGCCGCCTTCGAGATAGATCGCATCGGGCCGGCCATGTTGCGAGCCGACATTGAGCGATTTGGCGGTGAGCGAGGCGACCGGGCCGGAGCGGTGCACAGAGCGCGCAATCGCGCCCCATGACGCGCCGCCGGCGACCAGCCCGGCATATTTGCGGGCGAGGATCAGGTCGCGGAAGGAATAGGGTTCGCCATCATGCTCGAAAGCGTCGAACAGGCTGAGCAGGTCGAGATCGGCGCCCGACAGTTTCGACTGGTCGATGAGAGATTGCCTGGACAGCGACGACGCCTCGGGCGCCTTCATCAGGCCGAGCAGGCGCAGGAAGCCGTTCTCGCTGAGGAGTGTGCGGCCGGCGGCGCGTTCGGCCGCGACACGGCGCTCGATTTCGGTATCGCCACCCTTTGCCATACCCGCCTTGGCGAGCAGCGTGCGCCCGAACACGATATGGCTGGTGCGCCTGGTGACGCCGCGCCGCAACTGGCCGTGCCGGCGCTCGACCTCGCGCGCGGCCAGCCGCAGCGGAAACGCCGCCAAGGCGCCGATGCTGCCGAAAACGGCGCCGGGGATTATGCCGGTAGGCGCCGTCACCCTTTGCTCTTGCCGACGGCCTTGAGCAGGTTGGCCTTCAACGGGTTTTCCTTGGCACCGGCCTTTGCCTTGGCGGCTGGCTTCTCAGCTTCGTCGGCCTTGCTCTTCGACTTGGCCGGCGGCTTGGCCGACTGCGACAGGCTCGCCTTCAGCGCATCCATCAGGTTGATGACATTGCCGCGCTCGGGTGCAGCCGCAATGATCGGCTTGTGGCCTTTGAGCTTCTCGCGGATCATCGTCATCAGCGCGATCTCGTAGCGGTCCTCATAGTTCTTCGGGTCGAAGGTGGTTTCCTTCTGCTTGATCAGCGCTTCGGCCAATTGCAGCATTTCGGGGTCGGGCTTGCCGGCCGGGATGTTGCCGAAATATTCAGCCGTACCACGCACTTCGTTCGGATTTCTCAAGGTGCAGACGAACATGCCGTTCTCGCGCGCGCCGATCGTCACCACGCGCTCGCGGCTGGACAGGACCAGGCGGGCGATGGCGAGCTTGCCGGACTTGCGCATGGCTTCGCGCAGCACGGCGAAGGTCTCCTCGGCCATGGCGCCGTCCGGCGCCATGTAATAGGGCGCGTCCTGATAGATAACGTCGACCTCGTCTTCGTCGACGAAAGCCTCGATGTTCATCGTGTGGTTGGATTCTATGCGCACCGCTTCGAGGTCGGCATCATCGATGATGATGTACTGCTTGTCCTCGTACTCGTAGCCCTTGACCAGATCCGAACGCTCGACCAAGCCCAGCTCAGGGTCGACCGGCTTCATGTTGATACGGTTGTGGGTCTTCTTGTGCAGCTGATTGAACGTGATGCGCTCGCTGGTCGTCGTTGCCGGATAGAGCCGGACCGGACAGCTGACGAGGCTGAGCTTGAGGTAACCTTTCCAACTTGCCCTGGGCGCCATGAACTCTCTCCTACGCGGCCACGCACTGACAACAAACTGCAGCGCTTTTCGTCCGTAGGACGATTAGCGCCGAGAAAATCCTACACCGACCCCGCACGATACAGGCAAATTCCTAGCGAAATCTTCCAGCCGCCTTGGAGGTCCAAGGTCGAGAATAATTCAAATTGTCCGAAGCGTCGATGGATTTGGGTTCCTCGCCACCGCTTTGGTGGGAGAGGAACCTAGATTTTGAAAGCCGGCAAATCCCGGGCGAAATCCTCCATGTCCGCCCAGGGGTCGCCCGACGTCGCCAACAGCCCCGGCAGCGAGGAGTAGTTCAGATCCTGCGGCGCATCGATCGTCTCCAGGTCGCTCCAGCTCACCGGCGTCGACGCCGGCAGGTTGGTACGGGCGCGCAGCGAATAAGGGGCGGCGGAGGTGTGGCCGCGCGCGTTGCGGTGGTAGTCGATGAAGATACGCCGCTTGCGGTTTTCCTTGCCCATGGTGGTGGTGAAAGTGTCGGGCGCGGTGGCCGCCAGATGGGTGGAGATGGCGCTGGTCGCCTGATGCAGCTTTTTCCAATTCTGCTTTTGCGTGACCGGCACCGTGATATGGATGCCGCTGCCGCCTGATGTTTTGGCGAACGGTACAAGGCCGAGCCCTTCCAACTGGCCCTTGATGTGGACGGCGGCCTCGACCACTTCGCGCCAGGCAATGCCCTCGCCCGGATCGAGGTCGAAGACGATCAGGTCGGGCTTGTCGAGGCTGGTGCGGTGCGTGCCCCAGGTGTGGAACTCGACGACGCCGAACTGCGCCAGCGCCAGATAGCCCTTGGCGCCCTCGACCGACAGGAAGGATTTGGTCTCGCCTTCGGAATTGACAGTATCGAACGTCACCACCGAGGGTGGCATTCCGGTGAAGGCGTGACGCTGGAAGAAGCAGTCCTTCGGCAGGCCGGTCGGGCAGCGCACCAGCGACACCGGGCGACCCATAATGTGCGGCAGCATGAAATCGCCGACCAGCGCGTAATAGACGGCGATGTCGAGCTTGGTCGGTCCGGTCTTGCCGAACAGCCGGCGCTCCGGATTGGTCACCCAGATGGTGGCGAGATCGGCCTCGGCGATCAGCCGCTTGCGCTTGGGTGAGACCGGCGTCGACAGGCCGACATCGCGCAAGCCACGAAACACACCGTGGCGCAGGGAATTGTCCGCCGTGCGGTTGGCATAGTGGATGCGGGCCGACAGCATTGGCCGCACCCATTTCATCTCGCGCATGATCTCGCGCGGCACGCCCTCGGGCGGCGTCGCGCCATCGCGCAGCGGCTCCAGCCGGGCCAGCAATTCGGCAGCCGTCGGGGCATCGAAGCCGGTGCCGACCTTGCCGAGATAGTGCAATTCGCCATCCTCGAATTCGGCCATGCCGAGCGCGGCCAGCCCTTCGGCCGCGTCGGAGATGGTATAGCCGGCGATGACGAAATCGCCCTTCTGCAGCGCCTTGACCTTGGTCCAGCTCTTGGTGCGGCCGCTCTGGTAGGTCGCGTTGGCGCGCTTGGAGACGATACCTTCCAGCCCGTGTTCGGTCGCCTGATCGTAAAGCCCCTGCCCGTCGCCCTCGACATGATCGCTCAGCTGGATGGCGGAGTTGGCGCCCATCCCTGCGAGCAGCTCCGCGAGCAACGCCTTGCGCCTTGCGAGCGGTGCCTTGCGCAGATCCCAGCCGTCGAGATGCAGCAGGTCGAAGGCGTAGAAATGCAATTTGCTGCCCGCACCCGCCGACAGCGCATCCTGCAGCAACGCGAAACGCGAAATGCCCTTCTCGTCCAGCACCATGATCTCGCCGTCGATGATTGCCTGGCTGAGCGGCAGGCGCGAGAAGGCTTGCGGCAGGTCGCCATAGCGTTTCGTCCAGTCGATGCCGCCGCGCGTGATCAGCCGGACCTCGCCATCGACGATATGCGCCATGGTGCGATAGCCGTCGAACTTTATTTCGTGCAGCCAGAGCTCGCCCGTATCCTCCAACGGTCCGCCCGGTGGCTTCGGCACCTGGGTTGCGAGTTGCGGTTCGATGCGCGAAGGCGGATCGCCTTTCACCGCGCCGGGCAGCGCGCCGGGTTTCAGCGAGCCGGGACTGGGCGGCAGGCGCGCCGGCTTCTTCGGCGGCGCCACCAGTTCCTCGATGCGCTTGCCGGATTTCACGCTCTCCGGCCGAGCTTCCAGGATATCGATGCTGGTATCGGCGGCAAGGTCACGCTCCTTGAACAGCAGCCAGTTCTTCTTGTTCTCGTCCTCGCCGGGCTTTGGCTTCAGCCGGGTCAGCATCCAGCCGCCGTTGAGTTTCTCGCCGGCCAGCCGGAACTTGAACGCGCCGGTGCGCAGGCTTTTCTCGACATCGTCCATCGGCGCCCAGGTGCCGGTGTCCCAGACGATCATCGGCCCGCCGCCATATTCGCCTTCGGGAATGACGCCTTCGAAGTCGATATATTCGAGCGGATGGTCCTCGGTCTCGACCGCGAGCCTTTTGTCGGCCGGGTTGAGCGAGGGCCCGCGCGGCACCGCCCAGCTTTTCAGCACGCCGCCGACCTGCAGGCGCAAATCGTAATGGTCGGCGGTGGCGTGATGCTTGTGCACGACGAAGCGGTTGCCATCGCCTGAAACCAGCCCGCCCGCCGGTTCCGGCGTTTTCGAAAATTCGCGCTTGGCGCGATAGGCTCTGAGCTTGGGCGGGGCGGTCATGTCCGCATGCTAGGCGGGATGCGGTCGGTGCTCAATCGATGGCAGCTCAATCGTCGGTGGCCGGCGTCAGGTCGAGCTCTGCCGGGGAAAGACCGCCCTGAAGCTGGCTCAGCCGGAACTCGTCGACCCAGTAGGCTTCGCCATCGACCAGCACGCGGGCAGAGTAGACGCCGCCGGAAAAGCTTTGCGCGGTGACATACACCTTGTGGCGATCGAGCGCCTTGCGCACGGCGGCGCGCTTGGAATTCTGGCTGGAAGTAGGACTGACCATCCGACGCTCATACACAACAGCCGCAGGACATAACGGCTACCTAAGGATGCTGGAGATCAGGTGCTCTGTCAATTTTGACTGCTTGTCGGCGTCAGGCAGCCTTCCGCTGTATCAGACTGGCCAGAACGGTGCGCATTCCCGAATACGAAGGGCCGCCAATTTTCACTTCCCAATCTGTGTTGCGTTTCCGGGGGTGCTTCACGCGCCGCAACGCTGCGCGGAATGTGTCCGGGTCAACACCTACAGTTCGAGCCATCTCTTCGGCGGTCGTGCGATTGGCGATCATGTCATCTCCTATGCTTTCCGCCACGCATATAGGGCTTTTGCACAACTCGACCAGGGAATTAGGGCGTTTGCTCCAATTTCAACCTGAGACACTACCTCAATTCCGCCGCCAACTCGCGCCGCGCTCTCACCCTACTGCGATAGATCTTCGGCGCCCTGCCGGTGATACGCTTGAAGGCGTTGGAAAAGGCGCTGTCGGAGGTGTAGCCGAGCCGGCGGGCGATGCTGGAGACAGCGATATTATCCTCGCGCAGCGCCCGTTCGGCCAGCCGCATGCGCCATTGCGTGAGATAGGCGAGCGGCGCCACGCCGGCCACCGCGTTGAAATGCAGCGCGAAGCTGGTGCGCGACATGGCGGCGGCGGCAGCCAGTTCGCCAAGCTGCCAGGCGCGGCCAGGCTCGCTGGCGTGAATGCCCTATGCGATCGAGCTAGAAACCGCCGAGTGTCTATGGAAATTGAGCGAGCGGCTCCTATAACTCCATCTATCCTCCCGGAGATCACAGACAATGACCTTGAGAACCCGCAAACTCGGCAGCCAAGGGCTGCAGGTGTCCGCTATCGGCCTCGGCTGCATGGGCATGAGCCAGTCCTACGGGCCGGCCGACGAGGCGGAATCGATCGCCACCTTGCACCGCGCCATCGAACTCGGCTGTACCTTCCTCGACACGGCGGAAGTCTACGGCGCCTATGCCAATGAAGAATTGCTTGGGCGGGCGCTGAAGGGCCGGCGCGATGCGGTGACGCTTGCCACCAAGTTCGGTTTCCGCATCGAAAACGGCAGACAGGTCGGCACCGAGCGCGACAGCCGGCCGGCGCATATCCGTGAGGCGCTGGAGGGCTCGCTGAAGCGGCTCGGCACCGATCATGTCGACCTCTACTACCAGCACCGCGTCGACCCTGCGGTACCGATGGAAGACGTTGCCGGCACGATCGGCCGGCTGGTTTCCGAGGGCAAGGTGCGCTTCTTCGGCCTGTCGGAGGCAGGTGCCGCCAACATCGGCCGCGCGCATGCCGTGCATCCGGTATCGGCGCTGCAGAGCGAATATTCGCTGTGGGAGCGCAACCTGGAGCCGGAGATCATCCCGCTGCTCAAGAAGCTCGGCATCGGCCTGGTGCCGTTCGCGCCGCTCGGCCGCGGTTTCCTCGCCGGCGACGTCAAGCGCGCCGAGGATTATCCGGAAGGCGATTTCCGCCGCGGCGACCCGCGCTACCAGGGTGCCAATTTCGACGCCAACGTCGCGGCGGCCGCCGCGGTGCAGGAGGTGGCCAGTGCCAAGGGAGTAAAGCCCGCGCAGATCGCGCTGGCCTGGGTGCTCGGCAAGAGCGACGGTTTCGGCATCGACATCGTGCCGATCCCCGGCACCAAGCGGCGCAAGTATCTCGAAGAAAATGTCGCCGCGGCGGCAATCACGCTCGACGCGGCCGAAATGGCCGCTCTCGACGCGGCGCTGGCACCCGACAAGGTCTCGGGCCCGCGCTACAATGAGCGGGTGATGACGACGATCGATCGGTAGGGCGCCTTCTTTCGCACCCATGCGCGGCCCTTGATTGCCGGCGCGATCTTGGCATGATCATCGCAATGACCCAGATCAGAACCATGACCGCAAGAGACGTGCCGTCGGTGTCACGGTTGTTGGGCGAATCCTGGCGACGCACCTATTCACCGATCATGGGGCCCGAGACCACCGCGCGGCTCTCGGACGACAAGCATGCGCCCGCGCGGTTGGCCGCTGAATTGCTGGATGACAACAAGATGTCATTCGTGGCCGAACGGCCGGACGGTTCGATCGCCGGCTATGCGATGGCGGCGATGGACGATCGCGGCGACGTCCTGCTCGACCGGCTGCATATCGACAAGACCGAATTCGGCAGCGGGCTCGCCACCGACCTGCTGCACGCAGTACTCGCCGCCCACGCCGGGATTCCCAGCATTGCGCTGGAGGTGATCGAAGGCAACGACCGGGCGATCGCCTTCTACCGCAAGCACGGTTTCGAGATGGTCGAGCGCCGGCCG
This sequence comes from Mesorhizobium sp. P171375, assembly GCF_057786075.1. Taxonomy (NCBI): domain Bacteria; kingdom Pseudomonadati; phylum Pseudomonadota; class Alphaproteobacteria; order Hyphomicrobiales; family Phyllobacteriaceae; genus Mesorhizobium; species Mesorhizobium sp. P171375. The sequence continues at coordinate 3,796,897 of NZ_JBYNWF010000001.1, read as the reverse complement.
GCCGCGCACGGCGTCGCCGACCACGCCTCGGTGATCATGCGCAGGCTGCTGTCGAGGGCGTGAAGGCCCTACTGAAACCCCATCGCTGGTGCCACCGGCCCATCCTCGTCCTCGGGCACGTCGAGGATCTCGATCAGCCGCGCTACCCGTGTTCCCGGCAAGGGGCGGCCTTCGTTGACCAGGGCCTCGTCGGCACCGAGCCAGGCGAAGGCCTCGCGCAGTTCGCCAAGGCTGGCGCCGGTCAGCGCGATGTCGGCGATGACCGCCTCGTCTACTGGGCCTAACACCGAAATGATGTCGTCGCGTGTCATGGTCACCTCCATGCAAGGTGCCGGCCTGTCGTCGAGATGACGCCGGGATCCGGCATCCAGCCGGCGGATTGCGAGCTCGAAAACCGCCGACAAAGCAGAATCTGGGTCTTGTTTTCGACCAGACAAGGTGAACGCGCGGCTTTTGCCGTCAGGTACCCGAATGCGGATCGATGCCGTAGACATGAACGGGATAGCCGGGACCGATCGCGTTGCGCACCCGGTCCATCCAAGCGAGGACCGCCGGAAAATCCGCCAGCGCATAGCCGCAGTCTTCGGCCAGATGGCCGTAGGCATAGACGGCGATGTCGGCGATGGTGAGCGTGTCGCCGACAAGGAACGGCGTGCCGGTCAGGCTGCGCTCCAGCGCGGCGAGCGTGCGGGCGCCGGCCTCGCGCTTGGCCGTGACCATAGCCTGGTTGCGCTCCAACCTTCCGGTCAGCATCCAGAAACGCAGCGAGCCGATGACCGGCTCGACATGGTACTGTTCGAAGAACAGCCACTGCATGATCTTGGCGTTGGCGTAGCGGTCAGCGGGCAGAAACGGCGTGCCTTCGGCGAGATAGATCAGGATGGCATTCGATTCAGCAATCGCGCGGCCATCCTCGAGCTCGAGCACGGGAACGGCACCGGCCGGGTTGAGCTTCAGGAAGGCCTCTGTGTGGCTCTCGCCCTCGAAGATCGAGACAAGGCGGCTCTCATAGGGAATGGCGAGCAGCCCGAGCACGACCCTCGCCTTCCAGCCATTTTGCGACGGCAGATAGTCATAAAGCTTAAGCATGGCTGTCCCTCTGGTGCGAGCGGCATCAGTTTGCGCGCCGCCGCGATACTCGCCACCCGATTCCTGCTGCCTCGCCTCAGGCTGAGCTGCGCAGCATCAGCTCGGCGTTGAGCAGGATACGGCCGCTGCCGGGTTTGGCGGCCGGCGATTTTTCATCCAGCCTCTGCAGCAGAAGTTCGATCGCCAGGCGGCCGATCTCGTTGTAGTTCTGCGCCACCGTCGTGATCGGTGGGCAGGCGTAGCGCGACAGCGGATGGTCGTCGTGCCCGGCGACCCTGAGGTCGCAGTCCGCGCCATGGCCCACCTTCAGGCCTAATTGATAGGCGGCGGCGAGCACGCCGAAGGCAACACGGTCGTTGGCGCAAAGGACCGTTTTGGTCGGAAAGCCTTGTGACTTCAGGACACGCAGCGCTTCGTCAAAGCCGAATTTCTCGAAATCCCACGACCGCGCATCAGTGACGGGCACGATTTCAGGCGTCATTTTGAACTGCTGCATGGCCTCGACATAGGCATCCTGCCGCGCCGAGGCGTTGTTGTTGACCAGCGGCATGGCGAAGTAGCAGGGCGGCTCGCCGGAGCGGCAGAGATAGTCGACGATCAGCCTGAAACTCTGCCTGTTGTCGGTGCCGACGAAGGAGGAGGTCTCGTCGAGCGGCGAGTCGACGTAGATCAGCGGAATGCTCGATCCGAGCTCGGCCAGGATCCGGTGGTGCGACCGCACGCCGAGCGGCGCGATGATGGCGCCGGCGATGTTCATCGACCTGAACGTCTGGATCGCCTGGTCCTCCATCTCGGCCCGTCCGTCGGAGGAAAGGACAAACGCCAGGAAGCCTGCTTCGTTGGCGATCAGCTCGATGCGGCGCGTCAGCGCCATGTAGAACGGATCGGTCGAGTTCGGAATGATGACGCCCAAAATGTTGCTGCGGCGGCGGTTGAGGTTGACGGCGAACATGCTCGGCCGGAAGTCGGATTTCTTCAGCGCTGCCTCGATGGCGCTGCGGGTGTTCTTGCGGACCGAATTGGGGTCGTTGAAATATTTGGAGACGGTGGTGCGCGACAGACCGACGAAGTCGGAGAAGTCCTCCATCGTCCTGATCGTCTTTGCCATTCACACGCTCCCTGTCCGGACTGCCATCTTGATAGATGAGTCACGTTTTTTCGGAAAGGCGAAGCCAACAGTCATTCCCGCATGGCCGCAGCCTGCCTGCCCTTGGCAGCGGCCATGCGGATTCTACTGTTCCGCGGAGAATTGTACCTTCATTGTTGCCGGATCACTGCCGCCCTTGGCGAAGAACGGCAGCAGCTCGGCAAGCGGCAGCTGGTGGCAGCCGCGCCATCGTGCCGTCGTCTTGGCTTAGGATGTCGAGCGCCTGAGGGATGTTGCGGTTGAGCGAATGCGATCCTGCCAATCTGATCTGGCGGCGGAAAATCTCGAATGGGGCAACCGAAATCCTGGCGTCGGGCGCGCAAACGCCGAAGACAAGCGCCGTGCCGCCATCGGCGGTGAAGCCGATCATGCCCTCGACCACCCTGGCGACACCGGTGGCGTCGGCGACGAAATCGAAGCCGCGCGCCCGCGCCGAGAGTTCCTGCGATCCGGATACCAAAGGCTCCAGCCCGAGCGCCTCTGCAAAGGCGAGGCGTTGTTCGCTGATGTCGGCGACGGCCACGCTTTTCACGCCCTTGGCCCGGAGCGAGAGGGCCAGCAGCAGGCCGATCGGCCCGGCGCCGAAGACCAGCGCGGTGCCTGGCGTATTCGTGCCGGCCCCGAGCCCGGCGGCACCGAGACCGTTGAGAACACAGGCGAGCGGCTCGGCAAGGGCTGCGGTGGCGAAACCGAGGTCGCCGATGCCATGCAGATGGTCGACGGCAACCAGGCTGAACTCGGCGAAGCCGCCATCCGCGGTGACGCCATAGGCTTTCAGGCTGGCGCACAGATTGGTGAGGCCCTTGCTGCAGGCGGGGCAATGCCCGCACGGGATGTTGGGATCGACGGCGACCCGGTCGCCGGGCTTGACGGTGGTGACATCGCTGGCGACCGCCTCCACCGTGCCGGCATATTCATGACCGGGAACCAGCGGAAACGCGCCCTCCCCGTAGCGGCCATGCAGGACCTCGATGTCGGTGTGGCAAAGCCCTGCGGCGCGGACCCGCACCAGAGCGTGGCCCGGCTTGACCTTTGGCAGGTCCAGCTCCGCCATGCCGGCAACGCCTGCGGCGGTAAATCGGATGGCCTTCATGTCAGTCTCCCTTGGCGATGCGGCTTGGAGAGCGCTCAGCTCATCCAGTTGCCGCCGTCGACATTGTAGGTCTGCGCCAGAATGTAGTCGCTGTCGGACGAGGCCAGGAAGACGGCGAGCCCGGCAATGTCCTCGGGCTGAGCAAAGCGGCCGATCGGGACCGACTTCGCCACGGCCGCCTTCTTCTCTCCCGGCTTCAGGCCCTCCCAGCGGGCGAAATGGGCATCGACGACATCCCAATGTTCGCCGTCGACGACGCCGGGCGCGATGGCATTGACGTTGATGCCGTGCTTGACCAGCGCCAACGCCGCCGACTGCGTCGCCGAGATGATCGCCGCCTTGGAGGCGCAGTAAAGCGTCACCAGTGCCTCGCCACGGCGACCGGCCTGGCTCGCCATGTTGATGATCTTGCCGCCGCGGCCACCCGCGATCATCACATTGGCTACCGCCTTCATCATGAACAGCGGCCCCTTGAGATTAATGGCGAAGACGCGATCGTAGCTGGCTTCGGTGATCTCGGTGATCGGCGCCATGTCGAAGATGGCCGCATTGTTGACGAGAATGTCGATGCCGCCGAAATCGCGGTCGACTTCGGCGACCACCCTGTCAATCGCTTCGAGATCGGTGACGTCGAGCTTGACGGCGCTGGCCGAAGGACCGATCGCCGCGGCCGCCCGCGTCGCACGCTCGACGTCGATATCGGCAATCACAACGGTGGCACCTTCGCGCGCATAGGCTTGCGCAAAGCCGAGGCCAATGCCGCGCGCACCGCCGGTTATGAGGGCAATCTTGTTTTTCAGTCTCATTTTCAATTTTTTCCCGAGTTCTCGAAAAGATGTGCCGCCAATAGGCGGCCGGCGCGTCGTCAAGGCAAGCATGGCCCGGCCTTCGCCGCCTGCAAGGAAAACACGGACCCGCTGTGGGACGGGTCCGTGCATCCTCCGGGCCTGCTGCAATGGGAGGCTTTTCCAGGCCCGGATCGCCGGGGACGGCACACGCACCGTGAACGCGCCTATTTGATGTAACCCGCCTCCGTCATCGTCTTTTCCACCGAGGCCTGGGCGCCGCTCAGCACATCATCGACCGACTGCTGGCCGGTGACCGCTGCGGCAATCGCCTGACCGACCTCGGTGCCGATGCCCTGGAACTCAGGAATGGCGACGAACTGGATGCCGGTATAGGGAACCGGATCCTTGGTCTGCTTGGTTGGATCGGCGGATTCGATCGCCGAAAGCACCGTTGCGGCGAAGGGCGCCGCCTTCTGGTAGTCGGCGCTGGCATAGGTGGACTTGCGCGTTCCAGGAGGCGCCGCGACCCAGCCTTCGGTCTCGCCGACGCGCTGGACATAGGCTTTCGAAGTTGCCCATTTGACGAAGGACTTTGCGGTATCTGCCTTCTTGGTCGAAGTCGGGATAGCGAGGCTCCATGCCCAGCCCCAGGCCGAACCGTTCGGGGTGACCGCCACCGGCGCCTTGGCGAAGGCAACCTTGTCGGCAACCTGGCTTTGCTTCGGATCATAGACGCGACCCGCCGCCGACGTGGCGTCGATCCACATGGCGCAGTGGCCGGAGGCGAACAAGGTCTGGTTCTCGTTGAAACCGTTGGAGCTTATTCCCGGAGGTCCATCCTTCTTCATCGTGTCGACATACCAGCCGATCGCCTTCTTCCACTCGGGCGAATTGAGCTGCGGCTTCCAGTCCATGTCGAACCAGCGGCCGCCGAATGTGTTTATCAGGGTGCCGAGGAAGGCCATGTTCTCGCCCCAGCCCGGCTTGCCGCGCAGGCACAGACCATACTGTTCCTTCGACTTGTCGGTGAGCTTGTCGGCGAATTCCGTGATCTGGTCATAGGTTGGCTGCTCCGGCATCTTCAGGCCGGCGGCGTCGAACAGATCCTTGCGGTAGAGGGTGAACGAGCTTTCGGCATAAAACGGCACGGCGTAGAGCTTGCCGTCGACGGTCAGGCCACTGCGGACCGGTGCGATCAGATCGTCATAGTCGTAGTCGTCGCCGAGATCGTTGAGCGATGTCAGCCAGCCGCTCTTGCCCCAGATCGGTGTCTCGTAACCGCCGATGGTCAGAACGTCGAACTGGCCGCCCTTGGTGGCGATGTCGGTGGTGACCCGCTCGCGCAGAACGTTTTCCTCGAGCACCACCCAATTGACCTTGTTGCCGGTCGCCTTCTCCCATTCCGGCGACAGCTTCTGCATGATGATCATGTCGCCATTGTTGACCGTCGCCACCGTGATTTCCTCGGACAGGGCGGCACCCGTCGCCAGTGCCGACGCAGCGACCGACGCGGCGAAAATTCCAATACGCTTACCAATTGGCATTTCGTCTCCTCCTTTACGAATGCGCATGTGTAAGTGAACATGCGTATATATTTTATTGCGCTTGGAGACAGGCGAGTCAAGCTCGGCACTAGGCGATTTTTTGGCGCAAGGGTCGCTTGCCGCATTGGTTGCGAGGCGGCGAAGCACTCCAATAAGGCCGCACGCGAATGAAAATAAATGTACGCACGTTCAGTTTGTGTTGACTTCACTCTCCCGGCGATTTACCTCGACTATAGCCGGTACACGCCGCCACGATCCGCGCGCGGTCCGGCTGGGAAGAGAAGGATTTGCAAGCATGAGCCTTTCGCGCCGCAGCGAGATCGCCGCCGAGGCCGCGGGGCCAACGATTGTCGCCGGCGAGATCCTGGTCGAGATCATGGCGACGGAACGGGGTTTTGGCTTCCTCGAACCGCAGACGCTGACAGGGCCATTCCCGAGCGGCGCGCCGGCGATTTTCATCGACCAGGTCGGCAGGCTGGGCGGCGGTGCCGGTATCATCGGCTGCATCGGGCGTGACGATTTCGGCACGCTCAACCTGGAAAGACTGAAGCGCGACGGCGTCGACATCTCTGCCGTCGATGTCAGCGACCGTTTCCCGACCGGATGCGCCTTCGTGCGCTATCGGCCCGATGGCGGCCGCGACTTCGTCTACAACATCGCCGAATCCGCCGCCGGGCAGATCCGCCTTACCGCCGCTGCACGTCTGCTGGCGGATAGAGCCGGCCATCTGCACATTATGGGATCGACGCTGTCGGTGGCCGGGCTGAGGGAAATTGTCACTTACGCCGTGCAGGCGGTTCGTGCCCGCGGCGGCTCGACCTCGTTCGACCCGAACATGCGCAAGGAGTTGATCGACGGCGCCGACGGCGCGCTGTTTTCGGCGCTGGTCGACGATGCCGATCTTTTGCTGCCGTCCGGCGACGAATTGCTGGCCGCGGCCGGCGTCGATGATGAGCGCCAGGCGGTGGCGGCACTGTTTGCCCGGGGCGTCGGCGAGATCGTGCTGAAGCGCGGGGCGGCCGGCTCGTCCTGGTTCGGCGCCGACGGCTCCCGGATCGACTGCGCCGGTTTCCTTGTCGAGGAAGTCGACCCGACCGGCGCCGGCGATTGCTTTGGCGCCACCTACCTGAGTTGCCGGCGCAAGGGAATGGAGCCCGGCAAGGCGCTGCTTTATGCCAATGCCGCCGGCGCCCGCAACGTCACGCGGCAAGGCCCGATGGAAGGCGTTGCCGGCTTCGACGGGCTCGACGATTTCATCAAGGGAACAGTGAGGCGGACATGATGGCCAATCCCCTTGCCGGTCTCGCCGCTGCCCGCCGCAACGGAACACCTTACGGCATCACCTCGATCTGCTCGGCGCATCCGCTGGTGATCCAGACGGCGATCAGGCACGCCGTCGCGGACAAGGAAGCCACCCTGCTGATCGAGGCAACCTGCAATCAGGTCAACCAGTTCGGCGGCTACACCGGGATGACCCCGGACCTGTTCGTCGCTTTCGTCCTGGAGATCGCAAGCAGGGAAGGTCTCGACCCCCGGCGCATCATCTTTGGCGGTGACCATCTCGGACCGAACCCGTGGCGTGCGGAGCCGGCCGCAAAGGCGATGAGCAAGGCCGAAGCCATGGTCACGGCTTACGTCTGGGCCGGCTTCAGCAAGATCCATCTCGACGCCTCGATGGGCTGCGCCGGCGAGCCGGCGGCCCCGGACGACGAGACCATCGCGACCCGGGCGGCGCGGTTGGCCAAGGCGGCTGAAAAGGCAGCGCTCGCGCGCGGTGGCACATTGCCGGTCTACATCATTGGCACCGAGGTTCCCGCTCCGGGCGGCGTCGATCACGCGATAAGCGAGTTGAAGCCCACTGAAGCGGCAGCGGCGCGGCGCACGATCGAGATTCATCGCGACATCTTCGCCCGCGAAGGCCTGACGGACGCCTTTGGCCGCGTCATCGCCGTGGTGGTGCAGCCGGGCGTGGAATTCGGCAGCCAGAATGTCGTCGCCTACGCGCCCGAAAGGTCGAGAGGCCTGACCGGATTGCTCGATGAGCAACCCTCGCTCGTCTACGAGGCGCATTCCACCGACTATCAGAGCCGCACGGCGCTGACAGCTCTCGTCGCAAACGGCTTTCCGATCCTCAAGGTCGGCCCCGGCCTGACATTTGCCCTGCGCGAGGCGTTTTACGGTCTCGACCTGATCGCCTCCGAAATGGTCGCCGACTATGGCGAGAGGCCACTCGCCCACACGATGGAGCGCGTGATGCTGGCAGCACCCGGCCATTGGCACAGCCACTATCATGGCAGCGAAGCGGACCTCTATCTGCAGCGGCACTACAGCTACAGCGACCGGATCCGCTACTACTGGAGCAACCCCACCGCCATCGCCGCCGTCGACCGCCTGCGCAAGGCGCTCACCGGCGTGGCCATTCCCGAAACGCTGATGCGGCAATTCCTGCCGACACTGCCGGCCGGGCTTGGATCAGCCGGCAATCCCGAGGCGATTTTCCACGCGGCGATCGGCCAGGCGCTGGCAGACTACGATGCTGCTTGCCGGGGCGGCAGGCACTAAGAACCCGAAGCCACTTTGTCAGCCGGCGCGCGCGATGCTAGAGCGAAAGGCATGACATCCGTGGCAGCCTCCTCGATATCTGCATGAAATCAGTCGTTCTGTTCGCGTTGCTGGCGGCCTTGCTCCTTGCTGCGCCCGCACGCGCCGACTGGAAGCCGGTCGAGAAGGTCGAGACCTACGCCATTACGGGACAAAGCGGCCCCGAGCTCTATGCCTCGATCGGCGAAGCGGGCCCCTTGCTGGGCAAAGGCCGCGTCATTGCACACACCAATTTCAAGCTGACCTGGACCCGGGACTACAAGCCGCAAGGCGGCGCCTGCGTGCTGCGATCGGCGCGGCCGAAACTCATCATAACCTACACCTTGCCAAAGCCGGCCGCGCCGCTGTCTCCCGCCGTGCAGAAGAGCTGGGAGATTTTCGCCGCCGGGCTCGCCGCCCATGAAAAGGTGCATGGCGCAGCCATCGTCGAGATGGTGCGCAAGATCGAGGCGATCAGCGTCGGCATGACCGTCGCCGACGACCCCGGCTGCACAAAGATCAGGACCGAGTTGACCCGGCAGCTTGCCCAGATCTCACTGGCACAGCGGCAGGCCAGCCGCGACTTCGACAAGGTCGAATTCGGTCCTGGTGGCAATTTGCAGAAGCTGGTGCTGGCTTTTGTGAATGGAGGGTAGTTTGCCGAGCTGCCAGTCGTTGCGCCGGGCCTTCGAACGACAAGAGCACCGGCCGCGTGGCCGCTTTACAGGCAGGCTTGGTAGCGCTACCGTCTGATCGTCGCGCGACCTATTGTGGGAATGGGAGACGGTCGCGAGGCGGGAGAGGAGCGGTTTCCTTCGGGGCGTCGCAAGAAGCTGTTCGGGAGGAAATCGATGGCGTCTGTCGCGATCGGCGACGTTTACAAATCGTTCGGGACCGTCGAGGTTCTGCATGGCGTCAGTGTGGACATTAATGACGGCGAGTTCGTCACGCTGGTCGGGCCGTCGGGTTGCGGGAAATCGACCCTTCTCAGGATGATCGCCGGCCTGGAAAAGATTTCGCGCGGCCAGATCGCGATCGGCGGGCGTGTCGTCAACAACGTTGCGCCAAAAGAACGCGACGTCGCCATGGTCTTCCAGAACTATGCGCTCTACCCGCATATGACCGTGGCCGAGAACATGGCGTTCTCGCTCATGCTCAAGGGTGTATCGAAAGCACAAAGCGATGCCGGCGTTCAGCGCGCGGCCGAAATTCTGGGGCTGCTGCCCCTGCTGACGCGCTATCCTCGTCAGCTTTCCGGCGGCCAGCGCCAGCGCGTCGCCATGGGCAGGGCGATCGTACGCGATCCGCAGGTTTTCCTGTTCGACGAACCGCTGTCCAATCTCGACGCCAAGCTCAGGGTGCAGATGCGCGCCGAGATCAAGGAATTGCACCAGCGTCTCAAGACCACGACAGTCTATGTCACTCACGATCAGATCGAGGCCATGACCATGGCCGACAAGATCGTCGTCATGCACGACGGCATCGTCGAGCAGATCGGGCCGCCGCTGGAACTCTACGACAAGCCGAACAATCTCTTCGTTGCAAGCTTCATCGGCTCGCCGGCCATGAACCTGATCAAGGGTGAAATCGCAACCGACGGCTCCCCGTCCTTTCGCGGCGCCGGGGGGATTTCCCTTCCGTTGGCCGCGGCGCCTGCCGTCGGCAATGGCGATCCGGTGGTGCTGGGAATACGGCCCGAGCATCTGCGCCTGTCGTCCGACCAGGGCATTCCGGTCACCGTCGTGGTGGTGGAACCGACCGGGTCGGAGGTGCAGCTCATCGGTCGGACCGCCGGCGGCGACGAGATCGTCGCGAATTTCCGGGAACGCCATTCGTTCACGCCGGGCGAAACCATACGGCTCTCGTCCGAACCTGGTTTGATCCATCTGTTTGACGGCAAAACAGGAACACGATTCGAAACGCGCACTGGATTGTAAGGACCGCACAGCAAGGAAAACAAACCGGAGGAGACTACTATGAAATTCACGAGACGGGATGTAATCCGCACGACCGCAGGTGTTGCGGCGGGAGCCTTGGGAAGCCGCTTCGTCGGTTCGCCCGCTTTTGCCCAGGAGGGATTGAAGTACAAGCCTGAGGATGGCGCGAAGCTGCGGCTGCTTCGCTGGTCGCCTTTCGTCTCGGGCGATGAGACTCAATGGCTGGCCAACACCAAGCGCTTCACCGAGGCGACGGGTGTCGAGGTTCGCGTCGACAAGGAAAGCTGGGAGGACATCCGCCCCAAGGCGGCGGTTGCCGCCAATGTCGGCTCCGGCCCGGACCTCATGCTCGTCTGGTTCGACGACCCGCATCAATATCCCGACAAGCTGCACGACGTGACGGAACTGGGTGAGTATCTGGGTTCGAAATACGGCGGCTGGCACGACGGGCCCAAGCAATATGCGACCCGGGACGGCAAATTTATCGGCCTGCCTCTGGCCACGATCGGCAATGCCATCGTCTACCGCGAAAGCTGGGTGAAGGAGGCTGGCTTCTCGGAGTTTCCGAAGGACACGAAGGGCTTCCTCGAGCTTTGCAAGGCGTTGCAGGCAAAGGGACATCCGGCCGGCTTCACGCATGGCCACGGCGTCGGCGACGGCAACAACTATGCTCACTGGCTGTTGTGGAGTCATGGCGGCCAGATGGTCGACGAGAGCGGCAAGGTGACCATCAACAGTCCCGAGACGCTGAAGGCGATCGAGTACGCGCAGGCGCTCTACAAGACCTTCATTCCCGGCACCGAAAGCTGGCTCGACGTCAACAACAACCGCGCCTTCCTGGCCGGCGAACTCGGCGTCATAGCCAACGGCATTTCCGCCTATTACACGGCCAAGACCAACAAGGACAACGATCCGAAACTGGCCGAAATCGCCAAGGACATCCGCACGACCAACCTGCCGATCGGTCCCGTCGGAAAATCGGTTGAACTGTTCCAGGTGACCACGGCTGTCATCTTCGACTACACGCCCTACCCCAATGCCGCCAAGGCCTATCTGCAGTTCATGTTCGAGGATCCGCAAATGTCGGACTGGATCACTTCCTCGGCCGGCTATTGCTGCCAGACGCTCAAGGCTTTCGACAGCAATCCGGTGTGGACGGCCGATCCGAACAATGCCGCCTATGCCAAGGCCTCGGCGACGCTGCGTCCCAACGGCTATGCCGGGCCGCTCGGCTATGCCTCGGCGGCCACCATGGCCGACTATGTGCTGGTCGACATGTTCGCCAAGGCCGTAACCGGCCAGGCGACGCCGCAGGAGGCGATGGAAGAGGCGGAGAAGCGCGCCAACCGGTACTACCGCGTCTAGGAGCACAGCCGGACCGGGCAGCCGTGCTGCCCGGTCCGGTTCCTGAAATCGCCTGGTGACCGTGCGGGCCGACCAGGAGACCTGCTAGAGCAGTTCGGCTTTCGATAGAACCGCTGCCCTGATCTGAGTGTTCGTTTTTACGCAATTCCGGACGGAAAGCCGCTACACACTTTTCCTGGAATTGCTCTAAGGAGCTGTTCATGGCCGTGTCGTCCGTTGCCGCCCAGCCGCGTCCGTCGCTGCTTTCGCGCCTGTCCGAGAGCCGCAATGCCCTTGGCTTCGGATTCATGCTGCCGGCCGCGGTGCTGCTCCTGGTTTTCCTGACCTATCCGCTCGGGCTCGGCGTCTGGCTCGGCTTCACCGACGCCCGCATCGGCCGCTCCGGCATCTTCATCGGCACCGAGAACTACCAATATCTGTGGAATGACAACGTCTTCTGGCTCTCGGTCTTCAACACGCTGCTGTATACGATCAGCGCTTCGATCCTGAAGTTCGCGCTCGGCCTCTGGCTGGCGCTTATCCTCAATGAAAACCTGCCCTTCAAATCGTTCTTCCGCGCGGTAGTCCTGCTGCCATGGGTGGTGCCAACCGTGCTCTCGGCCATCGCCTTCTGGTGGATCTACGATTCGCAGTTCTCGATCCTGTCCTGGGCGCTGCAGCAGATGGGCCTGATCGACCACCGCATCAATTTCCTCGGCGATCCGACAAACGCGCGCGCCTCGGTCATCGCGGCCAATGTCTGGCGCGGCATTCCTTTCGTCGCCATCACACTGCTTGCCGGCCTGCAGACGATCCCGCAGTCGCTTTACGAGGCCGCCACGCTCGACGGCGCCACGCGCTGGCAATTGTTTCGCTATGTGACGCTGCCGCTGCTGACGCCGATCATCGCCATCACCATGACGTTCTCGGTGCTGTTCACCTTCACCGATTTCCAGCTGATCTATGTGCTGACCCGTGGCGGGCCAGTGAATGCCACGCATCTGATGGCGACATTGTCGTTCCAGCGCGGCATTTCCGGCGGCCAGCTTGGCGAAGGCGCGGCCATCGCGGTGGCCATGATCCCGTTCCTGCTGGCGGCGATCCTGTTCAGCTATTTCGGCCTGCAACGCCGCAAATGGCAACAAGGTGGAAGAGACTGACATGGTCATGATCAAGACGGCCGCGACCAAGAAGACCAAACGTCCGGACATCGACGAAGGCGGCATGGGCTACCTGCAGAGCCTGCCGCGCCGCGTGGTAACGGTCTATCTGCCGTTGCTGGTGTTCGTCATCGTGCTGTTGTTTCCTTTTTACTGGATGACGATCACGGCGGTTAAACCCAATCTCGAGATGACCGACTATGCGCAGTTCAATCCGTTCTGGGTCGTGCATCCGACGTTGGAGCACATCCGTTATCTCTTGTTCGAGACATCCTATCCGGGCTGGCTGCTCAACACGATCATGATCTCGACCGCCGCTACCTTCCTGTCGCTGCTGGCGTCGGTCTTCGCAGCTTATGCGATCGAGCGGCTGCGGTTTTCCGGGGCGCGGCAGGTCGGCCTCGGCATCTTCCTCGCTTATCTCGTGCCGCCCTCGATCCTGTTCATTCCGCTGTCGGTGATGGTGTTCAACCTTGGGCTTTACGACACGCCCTTCGCGCTGATCCTTACCTATCCGACCTTCCTGGTACCGTTCTGCACGTGGCTTTTGATGGGTTACTTCCGCTCGATCCCGTTCGAGTTGGAGGAATGCGCGCTGATAGACGGGGCGAGCCGGTGGCAGATTCTCACCAAGATCGTGCTGCCGCTGTCGGTGCCCGGCCTGATCTCGGCCGGCATATTCGCCTTCACCCTGTCATGGAACGAGTTCATCTATGCCCTGACATTCATCCAATCTTCGGAAAACAAGACCGTGCCGGTTGGCGTGCTGACCGAACTGGTGCGCTCCGACGTCTATGAATGGGGGGCTCTGATGGCGGGAGCATTGATCGGCTCGCTTCCGGTGGTCGTGCTCTATTCCTTCTTTGTCGAGCACTACGTCTCCTCGATGACCGGCGCGGTGAAGGAATAACGCGCCGGCTCATGCAGGCCGCGATGCATCAAATCGCGCGGATGATGCCGCCGTCCACGCGGATGTTCTGGCCGGTGATGTAGCCCGCACCTTCGGAAGCGAGGAAGGCGATGGTGGCGGCGATCTCCTCCGACGTACCGTAACGCTGCATCGGCACGCTGTCGCGGCGCTCCTCGGTGGCCGGCAGGCTGTCAATCCAGCCGGGCAGCACGTTGTTCATGCGCACATTGTCCGCGGCATAGGTGTTGGCGAAGATCTTGGTGTAGGCGGCAAGACCGGCGCGGAACACGGCGGATGTCGGGAACATCGGGCTCGGCTCGACAACCCACGCCGTCGAGATGTTGATGATGGCGCCGGCCTTCTGCTTGACCATCTGCGGCGCCACGATGCGCACCGGCCTAATGACGTTGAGCAGATAGACGTCCATGCCGGTGTGCCATTGCTCGTCCGATATTTCGAGGATCGGCGCGCGCGGCCCGTGGCCGCCGCTGTTGACCAGCACGTCGATGCGACCGAAGCGCTCCAGCGTCAGGTCGGCGAGCCGCTGCAAATCGTCATTCGACTGGTTGGAGCCGGTAACGCCGAGACCGCCTAGCTCCTTTGCCAGCGCCTCGCCCTTGCCGGAGGACGACAGGATCGCGAGTTTGAAGCCGTCCGCCGCCAGGCGTTTCGCCGCCGCCGCGCCCATGCCGCTGCCACCGGCGACGACAACAGCCACTTTTTCTACACTCATCTTCTCTCCTTGAGGTCTTTCGGCGCATGCGTTGCGCATTCAAAAGGTGATATAGCTGGAGTCCGCCGCTGTTTCGAACCAGAAAGCCTGAAATCAAGCTGTAGAAAAACTCCTGCATGCCCGAAGCCTTCCTCAGCCTGCCGCCGTTGAATGCGCTGCGCGCCTTCGAGGCCGCCGCGCGTCATCTCAACTTCCGCATCGCCGCGCAGGAGCTGAACGTGACGCAAGGGGCGGTGGCGCAGCACATACGCGGGCTGGAAGCCGACCTCGGCGCAAAACTGTTCGAGCGGCTGCCCCGCGGCCTGGCGCTGACCGACGAGGGCCGCGCCTATGTGCCCAACATCCGCCGTGCCTTCGAGCTGATCTCGGAGGCGACCTTGCTGCTGCGGCCCGAACCGGCACGACTGACGATCAGCGTTACCCCAAGTTTCGCCACCAAATGGCTGATCCCGAAACTGCCGGAGTTCGTGGCGCACAATCCGCTGGTCGATCTGCGCATTCTGGCCAGCGAAAGCCTGTCGAGTTTTCAGGCCGACGGCGTCGACATTGCGGTCAGGCAAGGGCGTTCGCCCTTCGGCCCCGGATTGATGGTGGATCTTTTGTTTCCACAGCAGATCGTCGCCATCTGCAGCCCCGCCCTTTTGCCGGCCGGCGCGAAGCAGATTGCGCCGACGGATATCCAGCATCATGTCCTGCTGCACGACACGCACAATCTGTGGCCCGAATTCATGGAAAAGGCGCTCAGCCTGAAGATGGCCCCAGAGGCAAAACGAATGCGCTTCAACCAGACCGGACTGGCGATCGACGCCGCCATTGCCGGCCAGGGCATCGCGCTCGCCAGTCGCTTCCTGGTCGCCGCCGACCTCGCCGCCGGCCGGCTGGTGCAGCCGATCAACGCTGGGATGCGTGGGACGCAGGATTTCTATGTGGTGGTGCCGCGCAAGCAACGGCACCCCGAGCCGACGCAAGCCGTGCGACAGTGGCTGCTGGATGAGGCGGGGGTGGAGGATAGCTGATCTCCCCCCTTGCGGGGGAGATGTCCGGCAGGACAGAGGGGGTGTGAAGGAACGCCAACGATCGACGTCGTCCGTTCCTACCCCCGAATCCAGGGGCTGACCGATAGTTTGACAGGCCAGAGGGACAGCACCCCCTCTGCCCTGCCGGGCATCTCCCCTGCAAGGAGGGAGATTGGCAGCTTCGCTGACAGCGTCTCTTTACCCTCGCCGCGCAATGTCAGCCGCCACCGCCTTCGCCTCCTTGCCGATTTCCCGGAGCAGGCCGGTGACCGGATTGTAGAAGCCAACGAGATAGAGGCCGAGCTGCGAAGAGCGGGCGCTGACGCCGCTGCGTTCCGGCTGCAGTTCCGCCGGAACGAATTTCTCGTAGCCGGGGCAGTAGCCGGTGGCGAGGATGACGGCGTCGAATGTTTCCTGCCTGCCGTCGGCGAACGCGGCGCCGTGCTCGGTGAAGCGCGCTATGTCGGGCGCAATCTTGATGGCGCCTTTGGTGATGGCGTCGACCGTGCCGACATCGATCACCGGAATGCGGCCGACCTCGTCGATCTGCTGCAGGATGCCCTGCTTGGGTCGGACGATGCCGTATTTTTCGAGCTTGCCCAGTGCGAAATCGAGAATGATCGGGAACATCCAGTCGTTCAGCGCCTGCGGCATTGGCCGACTGGCGATGCCGACCATCTGAATCGGTACGCCGAACAGCTGGCGCGGCACGATATGGACGCCCTTGCGCACCGAAATGGTGGGCTTGGCGCCACCTTCGGCAAGGTCCAGCGCGATCTCGGCGCCGGTGTTGCCCATGCCGACGATCAGCACCGAGCGGCCGGCAAAGGGCGCGGCCTCGGTATAATCGGCGCTGTGCAGCACCTCGCCCTTGAAGGCCTCGATGGCGGGGAGCCGGGGAACGATCGGCTCGGCATTGTTGCCGCTGGCGATGACGACATGGCGCGCTGTCAGGCTCTCCGATCCCGTCTCGACCAGAAAACCGCTGTCGCCGCGACGAATGGCTTTCACCGTCACGCCGAAGCGCGGGCGGAGGTCGAATTTTTTGGTGTAGTCGTCGAGATAACGAACCACCAGTTCGCGCGGCACGTAGCGCGGATAGTGCTTCGGGAACGGCAAGAACGGCAGCGAGGAGAACGACTTGACCGTATGCAGATGCAGCCGCCGATAGTGACGCCGCCAGGCGGGCGCCACCTCCCCGGCTTTTTCGAGGATAACGAAATCCACCCCTGCCCGCTTCAGGCAGGCGCCGACCGCCATGCCGGCGGGGCCGGCACCGACAATAACGACAGTCGTGTCCAAGCGATTCTCCTCCCGCCAGCCTGGCTGAGGCTATGCGCAGAGGCACAGGCCGGACAAGTCACCTGTTCCGCAATATCCCCGCCTTGGCCAGCGTCTCCAGGCCATCGCAGAGATGTTTCTTCAGCACGCGCACGGCTTCCGCCGCGTCGCGCTTGCGGCAGGCGGCGAGCAGTTCGCGGTGTTCGGCCTTCGAGACGCCGCGATAGTCGAGGCTGGACAGGAGCATGCGGACATAACGGTCGGCGGCATTATGGTGCGCTTCGATCAGGCCGAGCAGCCGGGCGTTGCCGCAGGCGCTGTAGAGCGCCAGGTGGAAGGTCCGGTTCAGCGCACCCCAACGGGCGACATCGGGCTCGGCGTCGATGCGGGCGAGCACCTGCGCTGCCTCGTCGAGCTTTTCACTGCCAAGCTTTGGGACAGACAGGTTGAGCGCCTCGCTTTCAAGCAGGTCGCGCAACGCAAAAATCTCCCTGATCTCGGTGGCGTCCATACGGGCGACATGCGCGCCCTTGGTCGGGTGTATCTGGACGATCCCTTCGGCCTCTAGCTGGCGCAACGCGTCGCGGATCGGCATGCGGCTGAAGCCGAAGCGCAGCGCAAGATCGTCCTGGCGCAGCGCCGTGCCGTCCGCCAGGCTGCCGTCGGCGATCGCCTCGCGCAGCACATTGGCGACCTGTTCGGCCACCGTCTGCGGCCGCTGCACTTCGGCAAATCCAACCATACGAGCCCCTCCTGCCAGCTGCTTCAGCGGCTCCTGCCGCCTACGTCATGGGCGCTGCCATTGGCTCTTCATCCGTACGCGTACACTCCGAGATTGTGACGGAGAGAAGGCCAAAGCTGCTGCCCCGGCGCTCACTCCCCTGTTCTTCAAAGGACGGTAAACGACGCCGACGACGACCACCTTACACAACAAACATGAGCTTGCGCGAATATATGCATGCCGCCCCCGCCACAGCGCGCTGGCTGGCAGACGCAGTGCTTTCGGGCGACGGCAATCCGAAGCAGACATGGCTCAGGCCACAGCGATTTGCGTGATGGGAAGGATGAGGCTGGGCGACGTCGTGTCGATGTAGCCCGGCCATCATCGCGAAGAGGAAGCCAGCGTTGCGCCCTAGCCGAGATGCACGGCGCGCAGCTTCTTCTTCATCTGCTCAAGGGCAACCTCCCCGCCTGCGGCCAGTTCGTCGGCGATCCTGGCCAGTTCGTTATCGGCGTTGCGGTATTTGCTGCCCCAGGCACCAAGCGTCGCCAGCACCGGCAGCAGGTCAATGCCGGCCTCGGTCAGCCGGTAGATCGCCTTGAGTTTGTGTGTGGGGTCGTCGCTCTTGGTGACGATGCCCTCATCCTGCAAGGTCTGCAGCCGTTCGGCCAGCGTGCGCGATGAGATGCCCTCGTCGGATAGCAGGAACTCCCGGAAGTGCGTCTTTCCGGCGAAAACCAGGTCGCGGATGATCAGCAGCGTCCAGCGGTCGCCAAGCAGTTCGAGCGAGAGGCTGATGGGGCAACCGGATCTTTCCCTGGTTGACATTTCTATGGTTCCGTTTTTAAATCACTTTACTATTGACATCATTTTCCCCTTGCGTCAATGATTTTAGAAGTAAACCATTTTCCACCTGGACGACACTCAGGTCGAATGAGGAGAACGACGATGAGAAAGCTGATCCTGCAAATGCAGATGTCGGTCGACGGTTTTGTCGGCGCGGCCGGCGACGAGCATTGGCAGCTCTGGGAATGGGGCGGCTACTGCCCGTGGGACGAGGAATTGAAGCAGGATTTCAACGCCGTATTCGCCGGTATCGACACCATCCTGCTCAGCCGCAAGATGGCCGAAGAGGGTTACCTCACCCACTGGGGCAATGCGGCGAAAAACTATCCGCGCGATCCCTTCTACGCCTTTGCGCAGCGCATCGTCGAGGCACGCAAGGTGGTGCTGAGCGACAAGCTCGCGTCATCGCGGTGGGAGCGCACCGTGCTCGCCAGCGGCGACCTGCCGCGCGAGGTCAAGGCGCTGAAAGCCGAGGGCGGTGGCGACATGGCGGTGTTCGGCGGCGCCGGCTTTGCCTCGGCGCTGATTGCGGCGGGGCTGGTCGATGAGTTCCAGCTGTTCATCAATCCGGCGGCGCTTGGCGATGGCGAGCGGATTTTCGACCGCGGCGGCTTCAGAAAACTGCGCCTGCTCGGCTCGAAAGCCTATGCCTGCGGCATGGTGGTCAACCGCTACGCCCCGGTTTGATCTGGTTCAATCCCTAAATCGGTAAACCGCTGCAACTCCCTGTTTTCAAGAGAATTCCGGGCAGAAGACCGCTGGGAGATTTCCTGGAACTGCTCTAGAAATTGATCTCGACCGAAGCGGCGCTACGCTTCGCCGGCCCGTGAAACACTGCTTCGATGTTGTTGCCGTCGGGGTCGAGCAGGAAGGTGGCGTAGTAGCCGGGATGGTACGGCCGCTCGCCTGGCGCACCATTGTCGGTGCCGCCGGCATCGAGGCCAGCTTTGTAGAAGGCATCGACCATGGCATTGTCCCTGGCCTGGAAGGCCAGATGGTGACGCCCGGTCAGTTGCCCCCTCGCCGCCCGGCTGTCGAGACTGGAGATGAACAATTCGTCGGCCCAGAAATAGTCCTCGGCCTCGCCACCGATCGGAACACCAAGCACCTTGAACACTGCTTCGTAGAAACGCCGGCTGGCCTTGAGATCCCTGACCACGAGCTGGATGTGGTCGATGAGGCGGCCGCGATGCAGCTCCATGAGCGATATCTCCGGTTCACGAGACCACAAACCTAGCGCCGCAGAGCGGGTCGTCAATTCGGCAGCGCATTTTTGCCGCTCGCGCCGCCTGCCTTTGCCATGTCCGGATGGACTTCCGCGCAAACCGGATAAAAAATGCAACCGGATTGTCGGATTCGAAATCCCACCAACGTCCTTCGGACGCAAGCGGCGCAATGGAGCTGGCGCTGCATCGAACCGATTTCGGGAGAAGACCATGAACAATTCCTATCGTTGGGTGATCGTCGCGGCGGGCGCGTTGATGACCTGTGTGGCGCTCGGCGCGATGTTTTCGCTGGCGATCTTTCTCGAGCCGATGGCGCTCGACACCAACTGGTCGCGCACCGGCATTTCCAGCGCCATGACGCTGAACTTTCTGGTGATGGGCGCCGGTGGTTTCGCCTGGGGCGCCATCTATGACCGCGTCGGCGCCCGCCCCGTCGTCTTTGCCGGCGCGGTGCTGCTCGGTCTGTCGCTGGTGGTGGCTAGCCGCGCCAATTCGCTCATCGTCTTCCAGCTGAGCTACGGCGTCATCGTCGGGCTGGCGGCGAGCGCGTTCTTCGCGCCGATGATCGCGCTGACCACCGCCTGGTTCGACACTCATCGCAGCCTTGCCGTGTCGCTGGTCTCGGCCGGCATGGGCGTGGCGCCGATGACCATCTCGCCCTTCGCGCGCTGGCTGATCACCGCCTATGACTGGCGCACGGCCATGTTCGACATCGGCATCATGGCCTGGGTGCTTTTGCTGCCGGCCGTCTTCCTGGTGCGCCAGCCATCGATGGCGGTCGCGGCATCGGATGGCAGTGCGCCCGCGCCTGTCGCGGACGATCCCGGCTTTAGCGTCGGCCAGGCGCTGCGCTCGCCGCAATTCCTGGTTCTGGGCATGACCTTCTTCGCCTGCTGTGCTGCGCATTCGGGACCGATCTTCCACATGGTGAGCTATGCCATGTCGTGCGGCGTAGCACCCATGGCCGCCGTGTCGATCTACAGCGTCGAGGGCCTTGCCGGCCTTGGCGGGCGCGTGCTCTACGGCGTGCTCGGCGACAGGCTGGGCGCCAAGCCTGTACTGATCGTGGGCCTCGCCATCCAGGCGGTGGTGATTGCCGCCTATCTCGCCATTGGCAATCTCGAGCAGTTCTATCTCCTGGCGATCATCTTCGGCGCCACCTATGGCGGCGTCATGCCGCTCTATGCCGTGCTGGCGCGCGACTATTTCGGGCCGCGCATCATCGGCACGGTGCTTGGCGCCGCCACGCTGCTGTCCAGCCTCGGCATGTCGTTCGGGCCGCTCGCCGGCGGCATGATCTTCGACGCCTATGCCAGCTATTCCTGGCTGTTCATCGGCTCGGCGCTAGTTGGCCTGGGTGCGGCCGGCATCGCCATCGCCTTCCCGCCACAGCCCGGCCGGGAGCGGCTGCAAGTGGCTTGAAATCCCTGGTTCCCGTCCGGCGCGGAAATCTGTTTGCCCCATGCATGCGATTATGAAAGGCTTCCGGCCGAAGATACCGCACGCCGGCCAGGCCGGCGTGCATCCTTGCCAAGTCTGTTCAGGGAGGCAGTTGCAGTGGGCCTGGAAGCCGAGGACGCGAGAGGCTGGTCGACCCTGTTGGGGGCGGCGGAGAAAGGCGACATCGCGACCCTCCGCGCCGAGCTGGCGGCGGGGGCTGATATCAACCAGACGGATGAAGGCGGCTGGTCGGCGTTGCATCTGGCGGCCCACAACGGCCGCGGCCCGGTGCTCGAAGCGCTGATTTCGCATCCGCAGATCGACGTGAATTCCAGGAACAAATGGAAGAGCACGCCGCTCAGCCTCGCCGCGGCCAAGGGACACCACGCCACCATAACGGCGCTGATCAAGCATCCCGACATCGATATCGACGCGCGCGCCGACTATTATGGCCGCACGGCGCTGATCGAAGCGGCAAGGACCGGGCATCTGGGGATCGTCAGGCTGCTCGTCGAACACGGCGCCGATGTCAATGCGGCCGACAAGACCGGCCGCAACAGCGCGCTTATCGAGGCGATCAAGGGGCGGCACTATGACGTGGTGCAATATCTGCTGGAAACGAGGAAGGTGAACTTCCTCAACAAGGACATGCGGCTCAACGCCTTGATCTGGGCCGGCAGCACCCGCAATGCCGAGCTTATCGAGACGCTGGAAGCAGCGATCCACGCCTTCTTCGAAGGCAAGTAAGCGCGACAGATCGCTCCGCCACATTTCTCCCAGCGCGACAGATCACGGCCTAGGTCGGCGACAACGCGATCCCTTCGACAGCCAGGATGCGTGTCCTGGCGCTGCGAAAGCGGATCTCCTTCAAACGCTCGTATTCCGGCGAGTCATACCAGGCCGAAAGCGATGCCATGTCGGGAAATTCGATGATGACGAGGCGGTGCGGGTGCCAGTCGCCCTCGAACACCTTGGTCGCACCGCCGCGCGCGAGATAGCGGCCGCCGTAGCGCTCCTCGGTGGCCGGAACCTCACGCCTGTATTGATCGAATACGGCCGCGTCGGTGATATCGACATCGGCAATAAGATAGGCCGCCATCCCGTGTCTCCTCCCTGTTTGCCAATCGTCCCTTCTCAAATTGCCTTGCACATCATCAGCAACGGCATCGGCGCCCGCCGAAGTCGTCGAAATCTGCTGATGCGGCAATCATATTAGTATCAAATCATATTAAGCGCATCCGAGGAGACGGCTTGGTGAACCAAGCTATCAGGCGCCGCCGGCCTCCACCGTCCTTGCGACCACCCAGCGATGCTTGCCGATCTGGCGGCTGCGTTGAAAGCCCTGGCGTTCGAACATGGCCAGCGTGCCATTGTGCAGGAAGGCGCCTGCGACCGAGCGCCTTCCGCGCCGCTAAGGAATAGCCGATCTGGTCCGACTTTGAGGCCGGACGATCAGTTCCTGAGCGCAATCGTCGCCGCTGCGCCGCCCATGCAGACCGCGGCGCCGCGGTTGAACAGGCGCGTGGCACGCGGCGACTGCAGGGTGTGGCGGGTCCTCGCCCCGGCAATAGCGAACGGGAATTGCACCGCCGTCAGGATGATCGCGGTGATGGCTAGCAGGACAGGCACGTCGAGCGGCGACAGCGCGCCGATATCGACCACCGTCGGCAGGATGGAGATGTAGAACAGCACCGATTTGGGATTGCCGAGCGTGACCAGGACACCGGAAACGAACGCGCTTCTGCCGCCGCCGGCCTTGCCCGTCTCAGCCACATTGAAGGTCTCGCCCGAAGTCCAGAACTGCACCGCCAGATAGCAGAGATAGACGACACCTGCCCATTTGATGGCGATCAGGAGAAAGCTGAAGGTCTCGGCGATGAAGGCCAGGCCGGCAAGCACGGCGGCGAGGTAAAGCACGTCGCCCAGCACCATGCCGGCGGTCATCCAGGCCGCCTGCCGGTAGCCGCTTTTCAGCGCCTGCGCGACGATGGCGACGATCTGTGGACCGGGAATGATGGCGGCGATCGCCAGTGCGCCGGAATAGGCGGCAAAACCCGACAAAGTCATTCTTGTCTGCCTTTCGATGACCAGATGCGGAATGGAGGCGCCGACAATCGGATCGCCGCCCTGCCCTGTCAACCGGTGCTGGAGCGCGAGGCCACGCGGGTGTCTTCGCGAGGCAGCCGCTCGTCGGAAACCAGCACCACCGGGCAGCGGCAGCGCTGCAGCACATCGCTCGTCGTCTCGCCGAACATCAGTTCCTCGCCCGGGCGCCGCGCCACGCCCATGACGATCAACGCCACCCCCCTGCCAGCCTGGCGGGCAATGGCATCGGCGGCGGCGGCCCTGCTGCGGATGGCGGTCTCGACTTCGACACCGTAGCGGTCGGCAAGCGCGACAATGTCCTTCAGCACCGCCTCCCTGCGGCGATGCGAGACGGTGTCGCGCGGCTCGTCGCGGCCGACCCGCGCAACATAGAGCATCTTGACCGGCGCGCCGGTGACGCTGGCAATGGCAAGCGCCAGCTCGGCGCCCCGGCGGGCGACCGACGTGCCGTTGACCGGCACCAGGATCCGGCCCGACTCGGGACCGAGCCTCGGCATCTGCCGGCCGGCGGTGGCGGGTTTCAGCACCAGGCAAAGCGGACCGTCGAAGGCACCGGCGATCTCGTCGAGGCGGCGGCTGAAGCCGCCCTTGGCGGTAAGCGCGCGACCGAGCCCGACAATCAGCATGCCGTAACCCTTGCGCGCCTCCTTCGCCACGGTCTCGGCCGATACGTGCCTGCCGTGCCTGCGGGTGACGGGAGCCTTGGCGGCGGGCTGCTCGTCGGCCTCCTTCGCCGCCTCGCGGTTGTGCTCGGCCCCCTTCTCGATCTCCTCCAGCTTCGGTTCCACTCCCGGCTCGGCTTCGTTCTCGCCGCCGGCATGCAGCACTGTCATCGGCTTGCCGGCGCCGATCACGCCGGCCATGTAGGCGGCGAAGCGGCCGACGACGCCTTCGTCGGCCACCACCAGCAGCCGCTCCAGATTGGCGACGAAGCCGCGCTGGTCGACCTCCTCGCGCTCCAGCCGCTTCTTTTCGGCCTCGCCGAGTGTCAGGCGACCAAGTGCCCAGCGCAGCGTCGGCGGCATCGCTAGCGTGGTGATGACGGCCATGGTGACGATCATGGTGAAGAGGTTGTGCGAAAGCACGCCGATCGAAAGGCCGATCGAGGCGACGATGACCTCGGTCGAGCCGCGCGCGTTCATGCCGCAGCCGACCGCGATGCCCTCGCGGCGGCTCATGCCGGCCAACTCCGCGCCGGTGAAGGCGCCGGCGAACTTGCCGAAGCTGGCGATGGCAACCAGCGCCACGGTGAGCAGCGCAAGTTGCGGATCAAGGAGCACGGTGAGGTCCGCCGAGAGACCAGCGACACCGAAGAACACCGGCATGAACAGCGCCGTGATGACGCCGCGCAACTGGCTCTCGATGTGGCGCGACAGGATCGGCGACTCGCCCACAAGGATGCCGGCAACGAAGGCACCGAGCACGGTGTGGACGCCGATCAGCTCGGTGATCAAAGCCATTACGCCCATGATGGCGAGGATGACGGTGACGACGGCATATTCGCTGCTGAAACTGTCGTTGGTCCAGCGGATGGCGTCGAAGACGATGCGGCGGCCGAGGGTGAAGGAAAAGGCCATGAAGGCGGCGACGCCCGCAAGCGTGAAGGCAAGGCTGCCGAGGTCGATGCGGCCCTTGGTCGCGATGCCGATTGTGATGGCGATGATCACCCAGCCGATCGTGTCCTCGATGATCGCCGAGGAGACGATGATCTGGCCGAGGTCGCGGCGCATGAAGTTCATCTCGCGCACCACCATTGCGACGATCTTGACCGAGGAGATCGACAGCGCGGTGCCGAGGACGAGGCCGGCGACGACGCGCTCGCTGCCCTCGGCGAGCAGCGACGCAGGCATGGCCTGCGCCGCCGCGAAGCCGAGCACGAAGGGAATCGCGACGCCGGCGGCGGAGATGGAGAAGCAGGCGCGGCCGACCCTGCGCACCAGTCTGAGGTCGGTCTCCATGCCGGTGAGCAGGAGCAGCATCAGCACGCCGAGCTGGGCGATGGCGTTGATCATGATCTTTTGCGAGGCGTCGCCGGAGAAAACCAGACGCTCCGCCTCAGGCCAAAGCCAGCCGAGCAGCGAGGGTCCGAGCAGGATGCCGCCGATGAGCTGACCCATGACGGCCGGTTGGCCGATGCGTTCGAGCAGCTCGCCGAGGCCGCGCCCGACGACCAGCAGCAGGATGATTTCCAGAACGAAAATGCCTTCGCTGGACATGCCGGTCTTTTCAGCCGGCAAGGCAGCGCCCGGGGTGAGCAACAGGGTCGCCGCCGCGGTCGCGACAAGCCAGCGCCATTTGTGCGGGAACGATAAAGACATGCACCCCTCATTCTGCCCGAAATAACGGTTGCATGCGACATCGGTTGCACGGGTGCCGCTCCCATCCAGCACATCCGGCGAGATCAGGACAATTCGATTCAAAGGCGGCTGTGGATGTTTGCTTTCGGGTAAAGCGAGTCGCACATGTTCGGCGCACGGCGGGCAATAAGGAGAAGCTAATGAAAAGCGACTTTGCCGCCGCCCGGCTGCATCTGGAGCGGGCCGGCCACTATCTGCGCGGCGACGACGAAACGAGCAGCGAGGCCCTTGCGGCGCTCGACCTGCTGATCGAAGCGATCGTTGCGGCCCAGTACACACGGCCTATGGCGGAGGTGGTGAATTTTCCACGGTCGGCAAGGCTGCGGTAGTCCCACGAAGAGGCCGCTTCGGGTAGGAGCGGCCTCGGCATGCCATCGGCTGACGAGCCGGCAATCGCCCGTCTTTGATCGCGTTCGACGAGACAAGGTTCGGGCTCGCCGTTAGCACGTTGATAAGCATTTGGTAATAAAAGACAGGCGATGAAATACAGGCTCGATCCAGCGTATAGGGTGCCGGTATCCTCGGCGGATTCGTGTCATGCGCATTAGAAGCCAGATCATCCTCAGCATGGTGAGCGCCGCGGCCTTGATCGGGCTGGTTGGCGGCGTTGCCATCTTCACGCAGATCGCCGCGACCAAATATCTTGGACTTACCGAAGCGACCAAGGTCGCGCGCGAACTGGCCGACACCATTGTCTTCAAGCCTTCCGACGGGACGCCTTCGCTTTTCGAGCGGCCTGATGCGCTCAAGCAATTCATGGAGCACCAGCACCGCCGCATGCACCGGGATTTCCTGGTCCTCGACCGCAACAAGACTGTCGTCGCCCATGCGGCCGACGAAGAGCACCAAGTCGGCGACAAGTTCGATCACGATCCCGGCAACGAGATCGGACAGACGCTGGAAGACGGCGTCCCGCGCAAATTCGTCGACCCGGAGGAAGTCAACGCCATACTCGCCGTGCCGATCGAATATCCCGAGGATACGATCATCGGCGCCGTGCTGCTAGAATATGATCCCGTTCTGCATGCAGCCGAACAGCGCACCAACAGCCTGCTCTGGCTGGTTGGTCTCAGCGCCGCGGCGGCCGTGCTGGTCGCGGTGGGGTTTGCATGGATGCTGCTCAGCCGTTTCGGCTCCGGCCTCAAGGATATGATGGGCGGCATGGAAGCGCTGGCGAAGGGCAATGCCATGACCCGCATCAGCCATGCCCGCAAGGATGAGTTCGGACAGCTGGCCGACGGGTTCAACATCATGGCGGACCAGCTTGCATCGGCGCGGGCGCATGTCGAGGATATCGTCGAGACGGCGGCCGAAGGCATCGCGGTGCTGGACAGCGACGGCCACATCGCCAGCGCCAATCCGGCGGCCGCAACGATGATCGGGCGCCGCGCCGACAAGATCGTCGGGCAGCAATGGGATGCTGTGCTGACGGTGCGCGACCCGAGAGGCGGTGCGTTCGCAGCCGGCGCTTCACCGATCGAAATGGCCTTGGCCACCGGCCGCCAGCACCAGGGCGAGGTGCGTCTGACCAAATCCGATGGATCTCATCTGCCGGTTATCGCCAGCTGCAGTCCGCTCAGCCGATCCGACGGCGGTCTGGTCCTCACCCTCAACGACATCAGCGAGCTGCGCCGCGCCGAAGGGGTCGTCAACGAGCGTGCCGATCAGCTGGCGGTGCTTAACCGCGAACTGCACGAGAAGTCGGAGACCACCACCCGCCTGGTCAAGCTTGGCGAGCTGCTGCAGGCCTGCGTGACCTTCCCCGAAGCTTTTTCAGTGGTCGGCACGGCCATGACCGAGTTCCTCGGCGGCTTGAGCGGAACCGTGCATTTGACCAGCGCCTCGCGCAATCTGGTCGAGGAGATGGCGCATTGGGGCGACGTGCGGTCGAGCGCCACGCAATTTGCGCCGGAAGACTGCTGGGCGCTGCGGCGCGGCCAGGAGCATGTCGCCGGCCCGGGCATGCTGACGCCGCGCTGCGCCCATATTACCGAGAATGGCAAGAAGGGCTATGTCTGCATGCCGCTGGCGGCGCAAGGCGAGACGCTCGGCATCCTGCATCTGTGCGAACCGAACGCGGTCGAGAGGCCGCAATGGCTGGCTGAAAGGCAGCAGATCCTGCGCGGCGTCGTCGACACGCTGGCATTGGCGCTGGCCAATCTGCGCCTGCGTGAGACCTTGCGGCAGCAATCGATCCGCGATCCGAACACCGGCCTGTTCAACCGGCGCTATCTCGAGGAAACGAGCAGCCGTGAGCTGCGCAGGATGGAGCGCTCGGCCCAGCCGCTGACGATCCTCATGCTCGACGTCGATCATTTCAAGCAGTTCAACGACACGTTCGGTCACGAAGCGGGCGACCTCGTCTTGAAGCAAGTCGCCGCCACATTGATCGAGCACGCGCGCGAAAGCGACGTGGTGTCGCGCTACGGCGGGGAGGAATTCGCTATCGTCATGCCGGGATGCTCGCTCGAGGAAGGCGCCGAGCGGGCGGAAGCACTGCGCCAGGCAATCAGGCAGCTTCACCTGACGCATCGCGGCCGCACGCTGGGCACCGTGACGGTCTCGTTCGGTGTCGCCGCCTACCCCGAGCATGGGTCGGGTTGGGCAGAAATCACCAATGCCGCCGACCACGCGCTCTACGATGCCAAAGGCGAAGGACGCGACCGCGTCGTCGTCGCCAAGAGCGGAGCTCCCGGCGAGCGGCCCGCGATCCAGCTGGTATCGGCCGCCGCGAAAGCGACTGTGGACAATAAGGGCTAACCGGCGGTCCGAGCTGCAATCAGCGCTGCCGATTTACCATCTCTCGCCGTCACGCGTGGCCATCAGGGCCATTGGAGCCGTGCCAGGCTGGTGAATGACGTCCGGCAATTCGGAAATCGCCTTCCTCGAAATATCTAGCCTTCAGCCATGTGGTCGACGGTCCGCTCCGGTAGCGGCCGTCGGCGCGCTTCGAGATGATGCCCTCAAGCCCCATCTTGTCGATGGCGCGAAGGATCGCCAGCGCATCGCCGTCGAAATGCTCGCTGTACCGGATCTTGCCGGCGCCAGGCTCAACCAGTTGCCACAGCGCGTGCTTGCGCTGCAGCAGGGGCAAGGGGGCAAGATTGCGACCATCGAGATGGAGGATGTCGAACGCCACGAACACCAGCCGGCTCGGCTCATTCCAGATCGCGGCTTCCAGCGCAGGGTAATCGGGAGCGCCTTGCCCACCGGCTACAATGACCTCGCCGTCGAGAATGGCAGCCCTGCATGGCAGCTCGACTGCCAGCGCGATGGGCCAGTATTTTGCCGTCCAGTCATGGCCGTTCTTACTGAAAAGACGCACGCCACCTTGATCGATGATGAGCTGCGTCCTGTAGCCGTCGAACTTGACCTCGTGAACCCATCCCTCATCTTCGGGCGGTTGCTTGACCAGAGTCGGGATTTGCGGCGGAATGAACTCCAGCCGGCGGCCGCTGACCTTGCTACGCTTACTCAAGACGGACACCTTTGACCGCGTAGCGGGGGGCGTCGTCGGCACAGGCAGCGACACCCCAGCTATCTGGACGCCTGCCGCCTGTGCCGAGCCCCCGCCGGACTATCGCGAACATCTACGGATGAGGCCGGAATGTCGTTAGCTTCGCATCCAGATACTTATCCTGGCGTACATATCTCGCTCTCGGTGCGGCGCTCTCGCACCGACTGGTCGATGCTACCCGGGATTGCCGCTGGCTCACGCAGTCCCTTGGCCAATTTAGACGACCCAGTTAGGCCTGTTGGTCTTCAGGCCTGAAGACCAACAAGCCTTAGTCCATCAAAAGCACCAGGGTGGGATGCAGCTTCTTCAGGTTCGGCAGTGATTTCGATTGCCAGGGTATGTCGGGCGTTCCACGCACGACGAGTCGAACATCGGGATGCTTGCGTACCTCGATGGTAAATTTCGCCAGCAGGTTGATGCCAGAAGAGTTGAGAAAGTGAAGGTCCTTCAGATTGAGTGTAATGGAAGCGGGATTTGAGGCAAGAACACTGGTCGCCAGAGCCATGATGGGCGCACCGGCCTCGGAACTGGCAAGCCGCATAGCGCCGTCGAAGAAAATATCGCTTCCTTCGTTCCACACTCGGTAGTCGTCTGTCTTGATTTCCATGACCTGGCTTCGTTTCTTCTAGTTGTGCGTTTGCGAGATCGGAATGGAGGCGTAGGTTTCCAGGCAAATCCGATCGCTTTCGTCGGCGGAGCTGAATATCCAGGCCAGGCGTGCGCCATAGTCGCTCATCAACGTCAGCAATCCGAGTCCGGAGCGTGACACGTCGGGGCTCGCGGCATTCGCTTCAATTCGCTGTATCAGCAGGTCTCTGGGGTCGCCAACCGTGATGTCCGCCAAGAGGTTTTTGAACTCGGAGGCGTTTTTACCATCGACGTCATTCGACACCTTGAGCTTGAAGCACTCCGAATCCATCGACGCCTCGATCACAATCTCGCCCGGTGCGCGAAACTTGACGGCGTTCTCGATGAGCTCGTTGACCAGATATCCGATGCTGTGCCGCACTTCGATGTAGTCATTGCGGGACGACCGGAAGCGCAACGCGAAAAGATCGGCGATGAAGTCCGAGGTCGTGGCACAATGACGCCAACTCAAGTCGAGAGGTCCGTCGAACAGCCGAACGCGACTGACGCTCTCCTTCATCCCGATTGCAATGTCAGGGGTACCGAACAGCGTTGTCATTGCTATGTGTGCCTTATGATCACGAGGGTGATGTCGTCATGGATCTTCTGGACTCCGATATGGGCCATCAGATCCTCGATGATCCCGGTCTTGATGTCCTCGGCGCTCCCGCCGTAACGTTTTTTTGCGCTCTGGCAGAGGCGCTCGAACCCGAATAGCCTTTTGTCCTGATCCTCCGCCTCGGTCACACCGTCGGTGTGCAGCACGATCACGTCGCCACTCTCGAACTGGATGTCACGCGTGTCGATAAACTTCGAGATGTCATTCTCCAGACCAACCGGCATACCCAGATCAAGCGTATCGATGCGTTCGACCTCCCCGTCCGCACGCACGACGAGAACGTCCTCATGCTGGCCGGATAGCGTTACCCGCTCATCCTCGAAGTCAAGAAAGGCCAGCGAGAGATGCTTGCCGGTGTTCGTCCGCTCGATGTTCTTGTAGATCGCTCTGTTCAGCCGATCCAGAAACTGGTGCGGATCCGCTTCGTCGGTCTCCTGCAGCGCGCGTGCGACGGATTGGACCATCAGCATCAGCACGCCGCTCTCGAGACCATGACCGGTCACGTCGCCGATGCCGATCTTGATCCGTGATCCGTTCTGCAGGACGTCGTAGTAGTCACCGCCGACCTCGTCGGCCGGCCGCATGTAGGCTGCGATCTCCAGCCCCGGAATCGCTTCGAGTTCGAATGGTTTCGGCAGGACCATCAACTGGATCTGCTTGGCAACCGCGAGCTCGGCGCCGAGGCGGACGTTCTCGTCCTGCAGCTTTTCGTTGAGAGCGGAAATCTCCTGATTGGCGTCGCCGAGCTCTCTGGTTCGTTCGTCGACGAGTTGCTCGAGGTTTTCCGTGTGGAAGCTGATCTGCTCGGCCATGCGGTTGAACGCGATGCCAGCGGCACCAACCTCGTCGCGCGTCGGAATGCTGACGCGGACTGAATAGTCCTTGGTCTGGAGCCGCTGGGCGGCACTGGCAAGCGCCCTGAGGCCCGCGGTGATCCGCTTCGAAATTCCGAGCACGGCTGCGAAAACAATCAGAAGCGAAACGATGATCGCACCGATCTGAAAGAGCAGGATACGATTGGTTGCGCGCGAAATACTCTTCTGCGCGGCAAACAGGGACGCATAGATCTCCCGTTCGGGAACGACGATCCCGACTGACATCGTTTCGGACTTGATCGGTCCCGAACTCCACAGATTGGTCGGCTTCAGTCGCTTGAGGACAACAATGTAGGGTACGCGTTCGCCCTTGTTGTCGAGCATGATATGCTGAATGACACCGTCATTGTTCTGGCCGAGAGGCAGCGACGCGATAGCCGGCTGCGTACTTCCCCGCAGGGACCGCTCCAGGCCGGTGACGCCCTGCGTGCCCGCGTCGCTCGATGAGGTCAGGCCGATGATCGCCTGGCCCGACGGATTGATCGCCACCACATTGCCAGTCGACATGGTGAGGAAGCCGAACCCGGTTTCAGCGATCTTCACCCTTTCGACGACTTCCGCGAGCTGATCGAGAGTGATGTCGGCCCCGGCCGTACCTGCGATACCGGTGCGATCGCGCGTCCACAGCGGGTGGAAAAAGCTGACGATCAGCTTTCCCGTGATTGCATCGGTGTAAGGCGCTGTCTGGGTGATGTCGTCAGGGACCGGACGCGACCCCGGATCCCTGGCCCATTGCTGCCATGAACCATAGATTCCCGGAAAGAAGAACTCCCAGAACTCCGCCTTGTTGTGGCCCGGATAAAGCTTGTCGAAGGTCTGCGCCTGGTCCGTATACGGCACCGTCCTGAAGATCGGCCGTTCTTTTGGACCAATATAGTACATTTGCAGTTTGGACGATCCGCTGGCCATGAGAGTCGGCGCGACGAGATCGATCACGGTACTGTCATCTATTTCCTTCTGAACGCCCGGCAGCGGAGCGTGGTCGGCGCCCAGCAGGTAGCCCCAGACACTGACCACGGAAGGCGCGCCGGGCAGGTTCTGCGCCCAATCGCCCTGCGCGTCGTAGACGACCTTCACGGAGCCGGGCGCTTCATGCGAAAGCGTCGCTCCGACCTCTTGCTGCCTCGTCGGTTCGTTGATCTGGGCCTGCAGTACGCCAGCCAGCGCCTTGACGTCGCCGTGAACCCGATCGAGCAGCAGATCGACGCTCAACGCTGTCGATTCGGCATAGGAACGAATGTATTCCTGGTTTGCGGTCGTCAGGCCCTCACCGACTTCCGATGTTGCGTCCCGCGACAGCTTCTGAACGTTCCAAAGGGCCAGGCCACCGCTCAGCAGGAGGTCGAACAGGACGGCGCCGCCAACGACCAACACGAATTTCGCTCGAAAGGAGCGCAGGCCGAAGCGCGGTGTAGGCTCATTGTCGGCTTTCATTGCGGCCGTCGCCCCGATGCGACCCAGATCGGCCAACCCGCATAACCTTTGGGGTGGAGCGCAGCGAAAATGTGGTCCTCGAAACCCTGCCGGAACTGTGAGACGAACTCAGGTCCATCGCCGCGCCTGGTCGCCATCTCGCCTGCATAGACATCCGCCCATGCCGCAATGACATCGGCGAAGTCCTGCGGATCGCCGTCCAGGTTAGTGACCATGAAGGTCTCCACACGGATGTCTTCGAATCCTGCTTCCATCAGATATCGCCGGCTCTTGGGTCCAAGCTCGACGTCCATCTCGAAATGTCCGAACAGCTTCGCCACCTCGTTATAGGTCCAGCGGATGCTTTCGGCGCGCGGCTCGCCGAGGCAATGCGAATTCTTCTCGTTGGTGATGTAGACCCGCCCGCCCGGCTTGCATATGCGGTAGAGCTCCTTGAGGATGAGTTCAGGCCGATTGAATATCTGAAGGGAATGCCGGCAGGTCACCAGGTCGAACTGCGCTTCGTCGAGCAGCATCTCCGACGCATCGCCATAGGTATATTCGATGCCCCGGATATCGAACTCCCGCATCACCTGTCGAGCATAGTTCAGGCTCGATATGGAGTGGTCGAGGGCGACGATCCGCGATGGCTGGAACTCCTTCTGCACGAGCACGGCGAAATCGCCGATCCCGCAACAGATGTCGGCCATGACGATCCCCTGCCTCATGCCGTGTCGCGGCAAGATTGCGCGCTCGTGGCGCCAGGTCATCTTCGTCTGTGAACGCAGGATCGGAACGAACCCGCCTTCCTCGAGGAAGCCCTGTCCCGGATAGAATTCGCTGTCATACTCCTCGACCGTGATGTTCGGCTCGATTCCGCTCAAGCGACCGAATTTTCGCGAGGTCCATCCGACGACGCTTGACGTGATGACGACGAATTTGAGATCGGGCCGAGCGCGGCAGGCGTCGATGAGGATCCTCGAAAAGGCGTGAAACGCGGCGTTGTTCATCTGCGTCAGGCGTCTGACATTGACGTAGAGAACGCCGCGCACACGGCCGATCGCATCGCGGAGCAATGCTATGCTGGGCCCAAGCTCATCGATTGCCTGAGGCCGGACCACCCCGGATATGGAGAACTCCTGGCTGTTGGCGTCATATTGCGCCTTGAAGCGTGGGAGGAGGTCGTAAGGGCTCAATGTTGCAGGCCCTCAAGCGGGAGATCCACGACAAGCTTGATTGCATCACCATCGGCTTCCTCCACCCTGAGTGCCGCGTTGTAGTCGACAGCCAGTTCCAGGAGCACGACCTCCCGGCTGGGCGCGAGATCCCCAGACACCGAATTGAGGTATCGCTCCCTGGCCTCTGTTCCTGCGACGCGTGACACGGCTTCTTCATAGAATTCGCGCTCCTCTGGCACGCATGGGAACGTCAGTTCGATCCTGTCCGTCGCGCCGTGGCGGGACACCCTGCATGCCAGTTCACCACCGGCATGGCGCGTACGAAAGGCGACTTCCAGCAATTCATTGAGGGCAGAGGAAAAGAGATTTGAATGCCGGACCGAGTCTGATCTGTTTTGACTGATCATCCGGGCCATGTATGTCGAGGCATAATCGCAGTGTCTCCAGGCGGAGACGAAAGCTTTGATTTCCATGTCGATCTGGATCATGGGCGCAAAAGTCGGCTCGCCAGCCAGCTTATGATGAACAGGTCCCATAGGCATCCTCCCTTGTTCCATCAGCATTGAGCCCTGGTAAGGCGATAGTCTCCGCGACGAAAAATTTCACCCCGCGCCGTGATGAGTCACTCTTGCACCGACTCGAAGAATTGAGCGGTATCTGCCTCGATCGTTTCCACAAATCTCCACTTCACCGTTAACAAAGGGTGCAAGGTGCAAAGCAATTCCAGGAAACATGCGTAGCGGTTTTCCGTCCGGATTTGTGTAAAAACAAATACTTAGGATCAGTGGTTCTATCAAACCGCTCTAAACCGCCCGATTTGATTCCTCCATCGCTCGCACCACCCTCAGCTGGGATCGTCTGATGAAATTGCCAATTGCATCGGCTCCGAGTGGGCGTCCCAGGAAATTGCCCTGCAGGCAATCGCAATTCTCCTTGATCAGCCACCGCGCCTGTGCCGACGTCTCGACCCCCTCGGCGGTGACGCTTATTCCCAGGCCGTGCGCCAGATTTATGATCGATCGCACGATGGTCTGGCTTTTGAGATCGGTCCCCAAGTCCGCAATGAAGTACTGATCTATCTTCAACGTGTCGAAGGGAAAGTTCTTAAGATAGCTCAACGATGAGTAGTATGTTCCAAAATCGTCGAGCGATATTCGTATTCCCAAGACGTTCAGAGTGTTTAACGTGTCGATATTGTCGATCGTCTTCTCGAGAAGAACCGTTTCGGTTATCTCGAGTTCAAGTCGGTCGGCCCGGATTCCAACTGCGTCGATGACCTGAGCCACGGTGTCAGTCAGCGATCCGCTAAGGAACTGAGCAGGCGACAGGTTCACTGCGATCGTCAGCGAGGAGGGCCACGTCAATGCCTGGCGACAGGCCTCCTCAAGCACCCATCGTCCAATCTCGTCCATCAGACCGTCCGCCTCGGCGATCGGTATGAACACGCCGGGTGGAATGATTCCGATCTCGGGGTGCCGCCACCGTAGTAGCGCTTCGAAACCGATCACCGATGCGGGAGACCGAATGAGCGGCTGATACTCCAAATAAAGCTCGCCCCGCTCCAGCGCGGTTCGAAGGTTGCGCCTCAGATTCTCGCGTTGCTCGAGCAAGAGCAGCATCGAACGGTTGAACGTTCGAGCGCAACCGCGTCCATCCGTCTTGGCTGCGTAAAGAGCAATGTCCGCGGCTTTCATCAACTGCTCGCCATCGGTACCGTGCTCCGGCCCGAAAGCAATTCCGATACTCGAGCCGACGAAGACGGGAATGCCGTTGATGACGAACGGCTCCTTGAACGCGTCGACCAGCGATCCTGCGAGGCGCTCGGCTTCCGCAGGCTGATCCTTTCCCAATTGGATGACGGCGAACTCATCGCCGGCATACCGGTACGCGGATTCGCCGTCCTGCAGCGCGTCGCGGATTCGACCCGCTGCGAGTTGAAGAAGCGTGTCGCCGGCTCCATGACCGAGCGTGTCGTTGACCGCTTTGAAATCGTCGAGGTCGATTTGCAGCAGGGCGGCTTTCGGCTTTGCTCCGCCGATGGCCGCGAGCGCCTGCTGTAGCCGCTCGCCGAACCGCCGCCGATTCTGCAGTCCGGTCAGCACGTCGTGCGTCGCCTGATGGAGCAGAATTACATGCTCCTGCTCCTCCGCCGCGCTCCGCTCGCCGTGCCCCCTTGTCTCGATGATTCCCACACCATTCGCGGCGGCGAAGACGAAAACGGAACGGGGCGCTTCGTCCGATGATCGCGGCAAGTCGATGCTTGCCGGAGTGCCGCCGTGGAACACACGAAGAAATTCGTCGCGGTACCCCGCATCGAGGAAGCTCGGGTAGATCTCCCAAACGGCGGCACCCGGCGCTACCGCGCCTCCGTACACGCCTTTGAGCTTGGTTGCGTAGTGCGTCAGGCAGAAGTCGCGGTCATAGAACGACAAAAGTTCGGTCGTGTTTGCCAAAAGGTCAGCGAGAAGCGCTTCGCCGGCGCGTGGAACATCGCTTGAGGAGTGCTCCTCACTCTCCGTGCCGACGCCTGATGCCTCTGGGTGCAAGAGCCACCTCCATAGGCGGTGCAAATTCGCCTCCCCCAGTCCAGAAATAGCATAACTGTCAGGCTTGGCAAACTTTCAACTGGCAGTCTTAACAAGTTCCGCGTGCTGCGTAGTTGCAATGTATGCCCGGCAGTGATTGGCGGCAAATTGTCGATAATGATGACCAGTCACAGTTCGTCAATAAATCGGCAAGTGGTGGGAATTAGCCATATGATTGATGGCGCGGTGGACGCGACACGAAAATATTGTGGTCCATGAGGCGGTGTGGCCTTCCCCGCCCGGCAACCTTTTTGAGCCCGGTCCGTCCAAAAATCGCCGATCCTGTTTCAGCTTCCCAGCGCTTTGAGCCAACCTTCAAAGGAAGAGGCCTTCTGGTGTTCGGCAAGCGAAGCAGAGTGGGCCGGGCGCGGCAACACCACCGTCCCGCGGCCTTCGCGGGGGCTGTAACCGAATTCCTTGCTGAATGCCCGGCTGAAATTAGCGGCTGAACTAAACCCGAAGGCTTCGGCAATTTCAACGATGCGCCGGCTGTCCGCCGGATCGCTAAGCGCAATATGGGCTGCCAGAAGCCGGCGGCTTTGTATGTAATGGAGAACACCACCGCTAGGTTCGAACAACTGATAGAGACGAGAGCGCGATACGCCGAGCGCCCGGCACATTGAATCCGGTGTCAGATGAGGCGTATCCAGATTGTTTTGGACGTATCGGCGCGCTCGCTCCATCAGCGCGACACCCGCCAATTGTTCGGCGGCGGCAGCATGCTCCGCCGGCGGCGCGAGGCAGGCAATGATCATGCTGCGTGTTGCGTGCACGATGCGGGGCAGATCTTCGGCCGTGAGACTGCGCAGTCTTGCTTCGATGCTGTTGACGTAGTCAACCAAGAGGCCGGCAACGTTGCCGAACAGAATTGAATTGTTCTTCGCGTCGAGGGTTGCGGCCACATCAGAGAACAAATCACGCGGCATATACAGAAGGAGACTTTCGGAGTCCGTTGTCCTCCCGCGAAACGGATAGCCAAGCGACCTGATCTCCAATTCGCCCGGTTGGCCTTCTGCAACGCGGCGATCGACCTCCGTCCACGACCGGCCAGTACGTGGCAAGGCGATATACCAGTGATCGATCGAACTGGACCGAAGCTTGGCGGCAGAACGGATGTAACTGTGTGCCGGAGCGTGCTGCTGAACGATCAGCATGCCACCGAGGTTCCAGGCCCTGTGGTCGGCGGGAAAGCCATCGTCCGGCGATTTGTCATCCGGCAACTTGACCTCGACAAGCGGAGCCATATGCGCTTGCCAGGCGGCTAATTGATCCTCTGGCGCCAGTTCGAGCGTTGAAAAGGACAAAGGCTCGAGGGCCGGCGCGAGTGGCGAAGCTGACTCGTTGTGAGGTTGAGCTTCGCGCGGCCAACGACGTCGATCACGCTCCGGCGGCCGCCTCGCAGGTGCCTCGTCTGGCTTTTTTGCGTCCATCGCGTGGTGCCATATCCGATTCGGGTATGCCCCATGCCCCTCTCAATCATGTGGTGTACTTCGGGCATCTGGCAAGACTTTGAGGCCGATATCGACAGATCAGCCAGATCAAGCCGTTCGATGACCACAGCCGCAACCCTGCCAACTACAGCGGAATTCGCGTCGACAGAGCCGGCGATAACGCTGAGTAACAGCAAGAAATGCATTCCGAGATAAGTTTCTGGATGCGACGCTAACGACACTCTTCAGCCCGCCGCATATAGAGTTGAGCATTGTGGAAGCGTAGTTGGGGAGACCCTATAAATGAACGCAAAGCTCAACAGCGAAGCTCGTCGCAAGATAATTCTTGACGGATACGTTAACAACGAGCCGTTGAAGGATATTGCGGCTAGGATCGGATGCTCACTGGCAAGTTTGAAAGTCACAGCCAGTAAAATCGGCTGCACTCGAACTCCGAAGGAGGCGGCCGATTTTAGGCGCGGCTTTCATATCCCGGAAAACAAGCGCCATGATTACTACCAGTTGATGAACATTGGTCAGTATAAAGCTCGTGAGTGCGCGGAAATTTTGGGATTGCTGACCGTTCAATCGTCAGGAAACGAGTAAACTCACCGCAATACACTGTCGACGATATTATCGCTGGAGCATTCCATCGCCTCAGCGACTCGTCGGGCAGCGGGCCCTGAAAGGTTCGCACCAAAATGCCGCGTGAGCGCTTCAACCGCACCTGCCTCAGCCCCCACGATCTGGCTGTTTGCGAACACGTGTTCGATCAGGTCTGCGCGGATGAACATCTCAACCCCTTGGACCCGGACGCCGAAATCCTGGCGGTGATGGTTGTGGCCATTTTTCGAAATGCTCACACCAGCGAGCGCGAACTGCTGGGAGCCGTCAGGTCTCGCCGGCAAAAGGTCGCGGGAAGCGGGCATTAGCGCACCGTATTCGATCGCGTAGCCGAGCGGGTATGGCTGAGCGCATAAACCCCTCCATGGAAAGAGGCTGGAACGTTTCAGCCGACCGCGCGTTGTGGATTTTGGGGGTGGCCGGCGTCGTTTCGGCCGGCCATGGCGTTGGGAGGCGCATGGCAAAGGGATGTCCCAGGTCCAGACTGTGAAGCCAGCCGAGGCGGCAGCAGCGCCGCGGGTGTCGGATGCGTTCGCGCTGAAGCTCACCTCATCGGAACTCGCGACCACCATGTCACATTTCCATCGCGCCGAGATAGCCCGCATGGCCGGCTGGCGCGACCGTCTGGACCGCACCAGCAACTGGGCGATCACCGTCGTCGCCGCAATGCTCTCTGTCTCTCTGTCGACACCCAGCGCCCATCACGGCGTGCTGCTGTTCGCCATGCTTTTGATCACACTGCTGTTGTGGATCGAGGCGCGGCGTTACCGCTTCTTCGACGTCTACCGGGCCAGGGTGCGCCAGTTCGAGCGCTATTACTTCGCACAGATCTTCTCGCCGCAGCCGGACTACGCCTCCAACTGGCTGGCCATCGTTGGCGAGGGCCTGCGTTCGCCGCGCTTCTTGATTTCGCAGCGCGCGGCTTTGGTGCGCCGGCTGCGCCGCAACTACATCTTCATGTACACGATCCTGACGCTGGCCTGGGTGCTGAAGATCACGACGCCCAGCCTGCAACGCGAAGGATCGCCGATCGGTTTCGGCGCGTCGTTCCTCGATGCCGCGCGCGTGGCGCAGCTCGGCGCTGTTCCGGGCATCTATGTGGTGTGCATGGTCGGGTTGCTCTATGTCGGCATGCTTGCCGCCGCTTTCCTCATCTCGAGCGACGAGGGCGAACTGTCGCATGGCACCGTGCATGTCTGAACATTGTCCCCGAAAGCGCAATCGGGTTTTGGATGCAATTGTTTCGCAGGCGGTCGGCATCACCGGTCGTGCAGCGGATTTGGCGAAGCCGCCGACCTTGCTCAGCACCGCCGGTTCAGCCCGAACTGCGCCTGAAATTCCCTGGTATCGTTGCGGTTGGGATAGGGCCGGTCGGGCACTGGAACGCGCAGATGCGCGCACAGGGTCTCCCAGCCGTCGCCCAGTTTATGGACCAGCAGCCGCTCCGGCGGAACTGTCGCCATGACCGCGGCGACGTTGGCTTCATAGAGGGCGATCGCGGTCGCGCGATCATGCGCCTTGCCGCCGAAGACCTGCTTGGCGATCAGGGAAATGCCCAGCGCCTCCTGATCCTGGAGCTGGCTGATGCCGGCCAGGATGGTCTTCTCGAAGCTCTGCCACCAGCTTTCCGGCGAGCGCCAGGTGAGGATGACCGAGGCATCGGGATAGACCTCGATCAGCTGGCGCCAATAATGCGCCGATGGCCAGTCCATGCAGGAGGCATAGCCGGCAAACAGCTCGCTCCAATCAGGCGCAGCCCCCTTCGCCAGTGCACGCCAGAGCCGCTTCTGCTCCTCGTTGGCGATGACTTCGGACATGTGATGACAGGGGCCTAGGCCGAGTATCGTCAGCGCTTCGCGCATCGAATCCGTTCCGGTGCGGCCAAAGCCCGTCCCGATCACCTTGATCGACATATTTTCCTTCCGGGTTCGAACCGGCCGAGGTCGGTCATTTGTCCATGGCCATAACCGTAAGCGGTTTCCTCTTGAGATCGGAGGGGCTGCCCGGAGCCCGATGTCACCAGTTGCGCGGGCGGCCGAAAAGCCCTTGCCATATCTTGATCAGTCTTGCAGTCAGCCCGTCCGCATTCCTATCAGGCGCGTCATCGCCGGTTTCGGCAAGTCTGCGGGCTTGCAAATACTGCTGGAGCAGCGGCCGGTCTATCTTGCCGGTCGGCGTCAACGGCAATGTTTCGATCGCGTGGATACGAGCTGGAATCTTCCATTTCGGCAGGATCGGCCGCAACCCGGCCCGCAAGCTTTCGGCTTGAAACAATGCGCCCGGCTTCATCACCACGAAGGCAGCAAGCTGGTGTGCGTCCTGGCGAAGCTCAGTGACGACAGCGGCTTCGCTGACAGTTGGAAGCAGCATCAAGGCCTGCTCGATTTCCCGTGTTTCGACGCGGTAGCCGCGCACCTTCACCTGGTCGTCTCGGCGCCCGATGAATTCGAAACTGCCATCACCCGACAAACGTCCGATGTCGCCGGTGTAAAACAGGCGCTGGTCCGGAAAATCGGGGTCGTCGTGGAAATACTTCGCCGTTTCGGACTCCTGCCGCCAATAGCCGTCGGCCAGAAACGCGCTGCGAACGACGAGTTCGCCGGCGCCTCCCTGCTCGACCGGTTGACCGTCTTCATCGACGATCAGGAGGGACTTGTCGGTGACCGCGCGCGGTGGTGGTACGGTGCCCGGCGCAAGCGTCTCGCCCGGAGCCACCGACGCCACGGCGATGTGGCCGGCTTCGGTGGAAGAGAAGCGATGACGCAAGGCGCAGGATTTGGCGAAGCGACTGCGCCATTGCTCGATATCGGAGCCAATCACCGTTTGGCCCGCCAATGCCACCAGCCGAACCGAGGGATGCAGGCCGCTGCCCTCGATCATCTCAAGACATTTGCGAAACAGCATGACGGGCGGGTGCAGCAGCGTGATGCGACGCGCATCGATCCACGCCCCGAGGTCGCCAAGGCCACGCGATGCGGCATCGTAGAGTTCCAGCGTAGCGCCGTTGAGCAGAGCTCCGAAGACATCGGCCTCCGATGAGGCGAAACTGCTATAGGTCAGAAGCGACTGCCGGTCCGCCGCGTTCACTCCGTCATATCGAGCGCAGAGCCAGGCCCGATGCAACACTGCGCGATGGCTCTTCACCACTCCCTTTGGCCGCCCGGTACTTCCAGAGGTGTAAAAGATCGCGGCCGGATCGCTGGGGTCGACTGCCACATGCAGTGCATCCGCGGAGTAGCCCGCGTCGATGTCATCGAGCAGCAGAACCCGCCTGCTGTCATCGACCAGCCCGCGCGCCGCCGTTGCATGCGCCGCGTCGGCAAGCAGCAGATCAGGTGCTGCATCGCTGACGATGTCATGCTGGGCTTTTGGCGGCATTCCCGGATGGATGCAAAGGAATGCCTTTGCCGCCTTCAGTGCCGCCAGCGCACAGATCACCATGTCAGGCGAATGGTCAACGAGATAGGCGACGCATCCGCGCCCAGGCTGCGTGCGATCGAGGATCGCCCGGGCCAATTGATTGGTGCGCCGTTCAACATCGCCATATGTCCATGGCCGGGCGCCGCCGATCGCGACGTGCCCGGTGTGTTTGCGCACCACTTTGTCGAAGCGCGCCGGGATGCTCTCGTCCAGCTCGGCCCGGTCGAACGACATCGCCGGCTCAACCATGGCTCTCGGCGAGTTGCTTTTCGCTGACGACATCCAGTTCGGCGTCGAGCCCGGCCTTGCGTGCATAGGCGACGAGCGCCCTGTAGGTCGATGGACGCAATCGCACACCTTCGCTCAGGCTCTGCTGCCGGGTGCGCAATTCCATCTCGCCGGGAACCAGGATTTCGCTGGCGTCTTCGGCGCGTTCGCCGTTGCTGGTCTGCTCGATCAGCCGATCGACGCGCCGGGTGAAGTCCAATGCCGGCATGAACCGCTCGGGATCGAGCGCCATGAAGAAATGGCCGTAGTCGGGGGCGCCCTCACGCAGCCTGTCGTGATGGTGGTCGGCGCCAAAACCGGCGCCACTGAGCACGCCGGCAAGAACTTCCATGACCAGGGCCAGGCCATACCCCTTGTGACCGCCGATCGGCACACCGAGCCCGGCGGCGAGATCGCCGAGGTCCGTCGAAGGGCGTCCGAGGCGGTCGAGAATCCAGCCCACGGGCAACGGACTGCCTTCGGCAACCGACAGGCCGATCTTGCCGCGCGGCGCGACGCTCATGGCGACATCGAGAAGGATCGGGAAATGCCGCCCTGCCGGAATGCCGACCCCGAGCGGATTGTTGCCGAATGTCGGCGTGACGCCGCCCGTCGGCGCCAGGATCAGCGGTCCATTGGTTGTGCACAAACCGATCAGGCCTCTCCTGGCCGCTTGCCAGACATAGTGGCCGGCGGCGCCGAAATGGTTTGAGCGGCGCACAGCGACAATGCCGATGCCGTCCCTGCTTGCCTTTTCGATGGCGAGGTCCATCGCCACCGTGCTGACCCACTGGCCCGGACCATTGTCGCCATCGATGCGCGCGATGGTGGTGCTCTCGTGCTCTATACGGATTTGCGGCCGTGGGTTGATCTTGCCCGCAGCAATCCGCGAGGCATAACGCGGGATGCTGACCATGTCGTGCGTCGGCTGTCCGCGCAGGCTTGCCTCGAGCTGCACTTCGGTGACGATCTCCGCACCCTTCGGGGTCAATCCGGCCCGTGTCAGCGCTTCGCGGCCGTAGGCGCGAAGGCTTTCGATGGTCACAAGGATTTTCGCCGGATTTGTGCCCGTTGCCGAGAGCGTCGCGGCTGTCTTTCCCGGGCTCGTCCGAGCAATGGCGCGTGCCAGATCGGCGATTGTCTGGTGCTGGTAGAGCTGACGCAACTCGACAGCCAGTCCGGCTTTGCCGGCTTCGACAACAATGTTGATGCTGAGGATGGAATTACCGCCAAGGTCGAAGAAGTTGTCGTGCAGCCCAACCTCATCCAGCCGCAGGACTTTTTTCCAGACCTGCGCCAGGATTGCCTCGGCGCCGGCCTGCCCCACTCCGCTCGGCTCGGCCCGGCTCGCCGGGACCATGCCTGCACTCGACCGGGCCAGCACCTCCATTTGCCTGGCGATCACCACCCGCCGGTCGATCTTGCCGTTCGGCAGGCGCGGCAAGCGGTCCACAACGACAATGCGCTGAGGCAGCATGTAGTGCGGCAGCTGCTGGCGCAAAAATTCGCGCAGCCGCCGGAACAGGGCAGGCGTTTGCGCATCATCAGGCTCGTTGACCGCAACGAAAGCGACCAGGCGTTTGCCATCGCCCACATCGTCATCTTCTTCGACAACACCGACAAGACACTCGCGCACCTCAGGATGCGCATGGATCGCAGCCTCGATCTCCCCCGGCTCGATGCGGTAGCCGCGAATTTTGACCTGTTCGTCGGCGCGTCCGGTAATTTCGATTGTCCCGTCAGGCCGATAACGCGCCAGATCGCCGGTCCGCTGCAATCGCTCGCCATCGTTCGCGCTGAACGGGTTCGGCACGAAATTGCTGGCCTCGAGATGATTGATGTAGCCGCGGCCGACGCTGGCGCCGCCGACATACAGCTCACCGCTGATGCCAATCGGAACCGGGCTGCGGGACGCGTCCAGCACATAGGCCTGGGTGTTGGCGATCGGCCGGCCGATCGGCACCATCGCCGCCGTCTCGCCCTCGACCGGAATAGGATGGATCGTCACGATCCCCGTCGTTTCGGTCTGCCCGAACATGTTGATGAATTCCGTCCCCGGCTTGCAGAGGCGCCGCCATTTTTCGACCAGGGCGCTGGACAAAGGCTCGCTGGCCCACAGCATCAGCCGCAGCTGACTGTCGAGCAGCCTTACCCGCACGGATTGGTCGAGCGACATCAAGACCCGCAGGCAGCCAGCCGAGAAGGATGGAACAAGATCCAGCACCGTCACGCCCTGGCGGCGCACAGTCTCGAACAGCAAGTGTGGGTCAGCTGTCTCCTGGGGCGAGGCGATGGACACTGCCGCGCCGCATGACAGGGGGACGGCAAACTGCCGTATCGATGAGGAAAATGAAAAAGTGGCGGTGTGCAGATAGATGTCGTCCGGACGAATGGCGACGGCGCGAACCATCGCCTGAGCATAATGGCCGACATTGGCCTGTGTGATCATCGCGCCTTTTGGCTTGCCGGTAGAGCCCGACGTATAGATCACGTAGGCCAGCGCATCCGCGGCCGGGCTGATACCGGGATTGCCGGGGTCCTGCACGGCGACGGACGGCTGGCAGGCGTCGATGCAGATGGTCCGCACCGTGGCCGCGCTGAATGTCGGCAGCAGCGCCGTTTCCGTAATGAGCAGCGTAGCCCCCGCATCGCGCAGCATAAAGGCGATGCGTTCCGGCGGATGGTCAGGGTCGAGCGGCAGAAATGCACCGCCGGCCTTCCACACA
The DNA here is from genome assembly GCF_057786075.1 of Mesorhizobium sp. P171375. Taxonomy (NCBI): domain Bacteria; kingdom Pseudomonadati; phylum Pseudomonadota; class Alphaproteobacteria; order Hyphomicrobiales; family Phyllobacteriaceae; genus Mesorhizobium; species Mesorhizobium sp. P171375. Next base: position 3,752,298 of record NZ_JBYNWF010000001.1, on the reverse strand, counting down.
CCCAGCAGCACTGCCAGCATCTCGGCAGATCTCGGCAGGCAGATAGCAGTCAATGTTTCGCCGACAACGCCACAGCCGCGAAAATAACGGGCGAACCGGTTGGACCGCTCATTGAGCTCGCGGTAGGTAAACTGCCGGGCCTGGTCCAGCACGGCGACGGAGCCGGGTGTCCGTTCGACCTGCACCTCGAACAGCCTGATATAGTCCTGCCCCAGCAGCTCGCCTGCTTCGGTGCGGTTCCAATCAATGACGATCTGGCGACGGTCGATCTCTGGCAACAGCGGCAGTTGCGACACTTTTTGCGCAGGATCGCTCGCTATGCCTTCGAGCAAAGTCTGGAACTGCCGCGACAGCCGATCGATCGTGGCCGGCTCGTACAGATCGGCGTTGAATTGCCACGTCGCGGCCATCCCTTGCGGGGTTTCCGACAGGTAAAGAGTGAGGTCGAATTTCGCCGTCGTCTTGTCGATGTGCAGCGGCCGCGCCAATAGGCCCGGCGCGAGATCGAAGGCAGATCCGATCAAGTCATCAACAGGCTGACCTGACGCGTCCGGAACATTCTGAAACGCGAACATGATCTGGAACACCGGCGTGTGGCCGGGATCGCGCCGGATCTTCAGTTGCTCGACGATGCGCTCGAGCGCGACATCCTGGTGCGCGTAGGCGTCGAGTGCCGTCGATCGGATGCGGCCGAGCAATTCAACGAAGGAGGGGTCGCCGGCAAGCGTCGTGCGCAAAACCAGCGTGTTGGCGAAAAGCCCGATCAGCTGTTCCAGTTCCCTCCTCGGACGATTGGCGATCGGCACGCCGATGATGCAATCATCCTGGTCGTTGTGACGAAAGAGCAATGTCTTGAACGCCGCCAGAAAAACCATGAAGGCGGTCGCATCATGGCTGCGGCCGAGGGCCTTCAACCGGTCTGTCGTTTGGCGGTCGATCTGCATGTTCAGCGTGCCGCCGCGATAGGATTGGGTCGCCGGACGGGGTCGGTCGCCCGGCAGCGTGCAGGCCGGTGGCAGTCCCTCGAGCCGACGGGTCCAGTAACTGGTCTGACGCTCGATCTCGGCCGTCTCGGCGCTGCGTTGCTGCCAGGCGGCGAAGTCGCCGTATTGAAGCGGCAGGTCCTCCAGCGGCGATACCCGCTCGTCACAAAATGCTTCGTAGAGCTGCTTCAGTTCGGCATGCAGGACGCCGGTCGACCAGCCATCGAAGATGATGTGATGCATCGTCAGAAGCAGCGCATGTTCCTCGGGCGCCAGCCGGATCAGGCTGGCGCGAAACAGTGGGCCTTGCGCCAGATCGAATGGTTCGGCGCCATCCTGGGCGGCCAGGCGAATTGCCTCGGTGGTGGCCGCATTCACCCCGAGGCCGGCCAGGTCGATCATCGCCAGGTTGGCTTGCCGAAATTCGGAAACAAGTTGCGCCGGCTCGCCGTCGCGCATGTGAAAGGTGGTGCGCAAGATGTCGTGCCGTCGGCAAATTTCATCGAGCGCCAACGCCAGTGCGCGCTGGTCGAGCGCCCCTGTCAGCCACAGTGAAACCGACATGTTGTAGGCGCCGCCGGCGCCCATCCGGTCGAGAAAATAGACGCGTTGCTGCGCGGACGAGAGCGGTGCGGATGCCCCATCCGGCCGGTGGGGAATGCGCGCGCCTTGCCCGGATGCAGACACCGGTCCTTGCTCCAGCCGCGCCGCGCCGTCGGCAACGAGATTGGCCATCTCTTCGCCGATGCGCTGCGACAGCCGCGCGATCGTCGGGCTGTCAAACATGCAATCAACCGGCAATTCGACCTGGAAGATCGACCGCAGCCGGGCGAGAACCTGCATCGCAGTCAACGAATGGCCGCCGAGATCGAAGAAGTCGTCATGGATGCCAGGCGGTTCGTTTCCCAGCACTTCGGCCAGAACCGCGGCCACCCGGCGCTCGGTGGCGGTGCGGGGAGCAACTGGCTCGCCGGCTTGCGACTGATCGTGTTGACCATTCTGTCGTTGCGGGGCGAGCGCCAGGACCAGATGCCGCCGATTGAGCTTTCCGTTGGCATCGACAGGCAGTTCATTGACCAGAACGATCCGCTGCGGCACCTTCGAGCCCGCCAGCCGCTTGGCGACAAAGCCACGTATCTGCTGAGCCGACGGCCCGTGCCCCGGCCTGAGCACGACTGCCGCTTCTACGATCTCGCCGAGCACCGGATGCGGAACGCCGAAAACAACCGCCTGTTCGATCGCCGGATGGTCGAGCAGGACCTGCTCCACCAGCGCCGGTGATATCTTTTCGCCGCCGCGATTGATGGTGTCCTTCAGCCGGCCGGTGACGAACAGATAGGCTTCGGCATCAAGATGACCCACATCGCCTGTCCGCAGCCAGCCATCGACAAACGCGGCTTCGTTGGCGGCTGGGTCGCCATCGTAGCCGTGCATGACATTGGCGCCGCGAATGACCACCTCGCCAGTGGCCCCGGGCGGCAGGAGATGCCCGGCCTCATCCATGATGGCGATTGCGGGACCCGCGGCCTTGCCAACGGAGCCAGGCTTGCGTTCGAAGGGAGGACGGCGGTTGCTCGCAATCTGCGGCGCCGCCTCGGTCATCCCGTAGGCCTCGATGAACGGCGCGTTGAACACAGTTTCGATATCCGCGATCAACTGCGACGGCATTGGCGCCGAAGCCGAGCGAATGAAGCGCAAGCCGCTTTGGCGTGGGTCGGCGCGACACAGATGGATCTGATCGAGGACCGCGCGATGAATGGTCGGCGATGCCGAATACCAGCTTGGCCTGAACTCGCCAAGACAACCAAAGAAGCTGTCGGTAGAGAAGCCGGCCATGCTGATGTAGCAGCCGCCTGAAACCAGCGACGCCAAAAGGCAGCTGATGCCATGAATGTGAAAGAGCGGCATCACGCCCAGGCAGCGGTCGGCATGCCCAAGATCCAGCGCCCCGGCGATGTCCTGTGCCGAAACGCAGAGGTTTCGCTGGCTCAGCGGCACCAGCTTGGGGCGCGCCGACGTGCCCGACGTGAACAGCAGCAGCGCGGTATCGTCCGGCGTTGCGGCATCCTGTTGTACTGCCAGCGGCCGGTCATCGCCATGCGCCCCGTCCCCGCCCTGCAGCGAGAAAAGCCCGGCCACCAAGCCGGGCTCGGCAAGCAGGTGCAGGATGCGCATGTTCAGCGACGCCGCGACGTCAAGCAGCGGCGATTGCCAGCCATCCGGCACGATCAGCACTCTGGCGCGCAGTGCGGCCAGCTGTGCTTCAAGCTCATAGACGGGCCATCCGGGGTTAAGAGGAGCGCATGCCGCATTGGCGGCGACCGCCACGATCGCCACTGCGGCTTGCGCGCCCTCGGGCAGCAGCAAGGCGACGCGGTCTGACGGCGCGACGCCTTCCAGCGCCAGCCTTTCGCCGACATAGCGGATCTGGCGCCCCAGCCCTTCATAGGTGAGAGGCGCACTGCCTGCGGCCACCAGCGCCACCTGCTGCGATCGTGCATGCCGGTTCACATGGCCACGGATCGTGTCGATCAGGTCCCGGCCCCGAGATCGATTTTGCTCAGAAATAAAGCCACCCCTTCAGCCCAAAAACTCATGCCGATTCCCTAGTGCTTGCTGACAGAATGGCTGTCAATGCGCGGCGATCTCGAAACATGAGAACAACGTCCCGTGAACACTGTCGAAGCGGCCTTCGAAACAACCATTGCCGGCCAGCGCAAGGCGGCCTGATGGGACGGTCCTGGCTTGGGCGGCGCGCTTGTTCACATCCAGTCCGACACAAACGTCCTGAAACGTCAAAAATTGTCGATGGAGCGGAAAATGCATTTTGTAGAAGGCTTCCTTGATCACGAACAGAAGCTTTGGCAGGTCGTAGCCCAGCTGCTTTTCAATCGCTTGCCGCTGTTCCAGCTCCGAGGCGTGCGACACCAGCTTCGTCAACTCATCCGACAACGGAGAATCGTCCTCGATGTCGATGCCAATCCCGGGCCAGTCGGCGGAAAGGCCGACGGCGACAGCGCACAGGCTGGGTGTATGGGAGATCGAGCCGACAACCCCTGTCGGCCAGACCGGGACCCGATCAGGCCCCACCGGTATGCTGTGGGCGGGAATACCCAAAGCTTGTAAAGCCTGCCTTGCGTAGATGCGTCCGGCGCGAAACTCACGACGGCGCGTCGGCACGATATCGCCCAGGGATTGCTCTTCCGCGACCAGAAAGTCCTGGTCGGCGATGTCGAGGTCGCCGCCTTCGACGACAACGCCATCGGAAACCAGTTGCCGGATGGCTGCTACCACATCGGCCGCCAACCGGTCGCTACGGACTTTCGGCTCGCTCGGCAACGCCACTCCCTCGTCGGTTGCGATGCTTGTTGCGCACCCCGCCGCGCTATCGTGAACACGTCACGATCATCCGCGCAAGACGTCACGCTCTCAGGCAGTCGTCTCGCCGCACGGCGTACAAGGTGTCGGCGTCGGGCGCCTGTCCGACATGCGTGCGCCCACGATATCTCTTTCTTGCGCAAAGTTCAGGTTGACCGCCGTGGGGCGCGCGGCGACTATCCCTGCAACGTGCAGGAGGACATGAGATGGACGAACCCGATCGCTGGCGGCATATGGCGAGCGCCCCCAAGGACGGCAGCCGCATCCTGGTCACCGTGAGGCCGTCGGAACAGGGGCCGGCCGAGGTCGACCTCGCCTACTGGTCGCGCGCCGACCAGTTCGGTTCAGAAGGCTGGCGCTCTTCCGATTCGTCTCCGGGACGGGTGATCGAATATCCTGAACCCGAGTTGAAATGCTGGATGCCGCTGCCGACGGCCAATCTGAGCCGGGCTTCCATGCCGGCGCCCTGGGCCGGCGAGGACGCCCAGCAGCTCGACGGCTCCGGGATATGATCTCGGCCGAACGTTCCGCAGCATAAGACAAGCTGCCTATCTCGGCCGGCGTACCGCTCGCACCATGCCGCCGGGGCCGCCGCCGCAGAAGAAGCGGTCGCCGCCGTCGGATTCGAGCCCAGACACGCCCTTCCCCGCCGGCATGTCGAGCCGCTCCAGCACCTTTCCAGTCTGCGGGTCGACGCGCCGGACGTCACTGTGGTCGCCTTCCCAGGTGCCGTGCCATAGTTCGCCATCCACCCAGGTCACCCCGGTGACGAAGCGGTTGGATTCGATGGTGCGCAGGATTTTCCCGGTCTCGGGATCGATCTGGTGGATCTTGCGCTCCCGGTTCTGCCCGACCCACAGCGTGCCTTCGGCCCAGGTCATGCCTGAATCGCGACCGCCGCCGGGCGCCGGGATGGTGGCCAGCACCTGCCCCGTATCCGGATCGATCTTCTGGATGCGGTCGCCGGCGAGCTGGAACAGATGCCGGCCGTCATAGGCGGTGCCGGCATGGGCCGCGACATCGATCGAGCGTTTTGTTTCACCGTTTGCCGGATCGAAGGCGGTCAGCTTCTCTCCCGTGGCAAACCAGACATTTTGCCCGTCAAAGCTCACGCCATGCACGATGTCGACATCAGGAAATGGCCCGTATTCGCGCAGGATTTCGGCGGCTGAATGTTTCATGTCCTGGTCCTCGATCATGGTCACGGAACCTTCCTAGCCGTTTGGCAGCGGTGCCGGGAGTAACAAGGTGGTCGTGAAACCGGCCACAGGCGGCGTCATCCAGCGGCGCGCCCGGCCGTGGCCGAACGACTGCACCTTGCCGGCCTCGGCCAGTTTCTCGAGCGCCCGTTGTACGCTGCGCTGGCCGGCGCCGAGCGCGAGCGCGAGCGCCGAGCTTGCCCAGGCTTCACCATCGGCCAGGAAGGCCAGCATCACCGCGTGCCGCTCCTCGATCGGCCGCGCCAGCACCACGACCGCGACGGCCTGACGCGGCGCCAGCGCAAAGCCTTGGCTGGTCGCGCCGATGCCGGCCAGCGGCCGCAATTCGGCGCGCAGCCGGCCGATCTCGACCCGCAGCCTGGCACGATGTGATTCATCGGCGTGCCTGCCGCCAAAGGCGCGGGCAATCAGCGTCGCTCTCGGCACATCCGCCGGCCAGGCTTCAGCAAGTGTTCGCACGAGTGCAAACAGCACCGGGCGCGTTGCCAGCGAGACCGTGGTTTCCTGCTTGCGCACGACATAGCGGAACGTATCGACGACCAGCGCCGACGACGCCTGCAGCGCCTCAACCTCTTCGAGCAGAACCGGTCGCTCTTCGCCATTGGCGATCAGCCGGGCCGCCGGCGTGTCGAGTGACAGGAAGGCGCTGTCGACCTCGGCCATAAGGCCCGGAATGCCGGCCCGGCGGGCGGCGTGGCGCGCCCATTCAAGGGCTGCGCGCGCGGCTTTCGTCTTGAGACGGCGCATGGCGATGCCGGCAACGGCGAGTTCATGCGCGGCGCGTGAGGCGGGTGGCAGCGGCGCCGGGTCGAGCCCGGCCAGCACGTCTTCAGCCTCGTCGAGACGGCCGATGAGCAGCAGGCGGCGCACTTTGAGATGGCCGGCATGCGCGGCGTTCAGCCGGTCGGCGTGCCTTTCCAATGTCGCCCGCGCCGCATCGAGCGCCTTGGCCGGCCAGCCGAGGTCACGTGAGACCAGCGCGATCTCGGCTTCGGCGACGACGCATCTGGCGCGCGCCACCGCCTCCTTCGGACCGAAGGCGCGGCCGGCCCGACGCAGCAGCAGCTTGGCGCGATCGAGATCGCCGAGCTGCGCCATGGCAATGCCGCGCAGCGCCAGCGCCGGCGCATCCTCGCGCAAGGCCACGCGATCGAGCGCGGCAAGCGGATCACCCGCCGCCAGCGCCAGCCCTGCCGCGGTGATCAGCGAGTCCATTCAAATCCCGTCACACTTGTAACTCCCACCTCCGCCGGTCATGGCCCTAACTTAAATCACCGCCGCCAAGCAGCAAGCCGGGGCGGCAACCTGGCCATCTGGGCTGGCAGGAGACACCTCGGGCGGCGTTGACGGCAATATCGGCAGTCGCTAGCCTGAGCATCTCAGATGGTATTTTTAAGCTTCTCATTGGAGATAACTGACAATGCCTGCTTCCGAGGATCTTGAGCACACTGCGCGGCCCCGCCACCCCTGCTGCGGTGGGCCTCCGTCAAATCCCGTCACATTTGTAACTCCGCCCTCGCCGCCTCTCGGCCCTACCCTACCTCACGATCAGAAGGCAACGACAGGCCGCAACGGCGTAATGACTGGCAAAGGAGACGAGCAATGACCAAGCACGTGGCAATGAAGACCCCGCCAATCGTTTCAAGGCAGGAATGGGAAGCCGAGCGCGAAAAGATGCTGGTGAAGGAAAAGGCGACGATGCGCGCCAGGGATGCGCTCTCGGCCGAACGCCGGCGGATGCCGTGGATGGAGGTGGACAAGGCCTATGTGTTCGAATGCCCCAACGGCAAGGCAAGCCTGCTCGACCTGTTCGAGGGCCGCCGCCAGCTGATCGTCTACCGCGCCTTCTATGAGCCCGGCGTCTACGGCTGGCCGGAACACGCCTGCCGCGGCTGTTCGCTCGGCGCCGACCAGGTCGGCCATCTCGCCCATCTCAACGCCCGCAACACCACGCTTGCCTACGCCTCGCGCGCGCCGCAGGCCGACATTGTCAGCCTGAAGCAGCGGATGGGCTGGGAGATGCCCTGGTACACAATCACCGACGGCTTCGACAAGGACTTCGGCGTCGACGAATGGCACGGCCACAACGTGTTCATCCAGGACGGCAAGAAGGTGTATCGCACCTACTTCATCAACAGCCGCGGCGACGAGCAGATGGGCACGGTCTGGAGCTATCTCGACGCCACGCCGCTCGGCCGCCAGGAGGTCTGGGAGGACTCGCCCGAAGGCTATCCCCAGACCGAGCTCTACAGCTGGTGGAACTGGCACGACAATTACGACGCCGCGCCCGACAAGACATGGGAAGCGGTGGCCGCCGCCGGCGAAGCCGCGTTCCGCGACAAGGACGGCAAGTAGATATCCAGCTTGGGTTTCCTCGCCCCACGAAGTGGGGAGAGGTGGCTCGGCGAAGCCGAGACGGAGAGGGGCCTGCGCCCTACGAAAGCCCCTCTCCGGCCGCTTCGCAGCTATCTCTCCCCCACCTTCGGCAGGGGCGAGAAACCAAGCCCGAGGCCTTCATCAAGGGATTAGAACCATGAGCGATATCGGCATTGGCACCGGCAGCGAAATCCCCCAAACTACCCGCGCGGCCCCTCTCGGCATCGTCGACTGGCTGTGCCTCGCCGCGGCGCCGACTTTCGCTGCGATGGCGCTGCTCACTTGCATTCACACTGGCGACGGCGTCATGTCGTGCCTGGGCACCGATGCCTCCCTGCTCACCAGCATGCCGGTGATGTATCTCTTGATGAGCGCCTTTCATCTGGCGCCATGGTTGCGTGTGATTTCCGGCCGGCCGGTCCGGCAATAGTCCGGCTCGCCATCCAACACCCCGTACGCCGGAGAGACACAATGAGGCTGGTCAGGCTGAAAGCGCCGGGCGGGTTGGACAAGCTCGACCTGGTCGAGGAGGATCATCCGCGGCCTGGGCCGGGCGAAATGCTGGTCAAGATCCGCGCCTGCTCGCTCAACATGCGCGACGATTTCGCCGTGCAAGGCAAGGTGCCGCTCGCAGATGGCCGCGTGCCGCTGTCGGACGGCGCCGGCGAGGTGATTGCCGTCGGCGGCGATGTCTATGCGTTCAAGCTGGGCGACAGCGTCGTCGGTGTTTTCTACCCCGGGTGGCTGGGCGGCGACATGACATCGGACACAGGACGCGACATTCCGGGAGACAGTTACGACGGCTTCGCAAGCGAATATGTGTGCATGCCGGCGCAGGCTTTCACCAAGGCGCCGGCGGGCTATACGCATCTCGAGGCGGCAACGCTCACCTGCACCGGCGTCACCGCCTGGCGAGGCCTGGTGACGTGCGGCAAGGTGAAGCCCGGCGACACGGTGCTGATCCTCGGCACCGTGTCGCTGTTTGCGCTGCAATTTGCCAAGGCCGCCGGCGCCCGGGTCATCGCCACCTCGTCCAGCGAAGAAAAGCTGGAGAAGCTGAGACGCCTCGGCGCCGACAGCGTCATCAACTACAAGGCCGTACCGGACTGGGGCGGCAAGGCCAGGGAGCTGACGAAGGGACGCGGCGTCGACCACGTGATCGAGGTTGGCGGACCCGCGACGCTGGCGCAGTCGATCGCGGCCTGTCGGACGGGCGGGCACATCGCGCTCGTCGGCGTGCTGACCGGCTTTGCGGCCGAGGTTTCGATCCCGGCGCTGTTTTCGAACCAGATCCGCATCAGCGGGATTTCCATCGGCAGCAGGGCCGACCAGGAAGACATGATCCGGGCGATAGAGGTCAACCGTTTGAAACCTGTCATCGACAGCAGCTTTCCACTGCACGACATCGCCGCCGCCTTCAGCCACTACGAGACGCAACAGCATTTCGGCAAGGTTTGCCTCGAAGTTTGAACGCATCCTGGCCGCAGCCCACCAGTCCCTGGTGTCGAACGGCGCATTCAGCACGTCCATGCGAACTGTGAGACTTGTCACATACCCGCTCTTGAAGCGCGTGCTACTGCCACCATGGTCCGTCGGCGCCGAAAGAAATCGCCTGCCATGGTCTGGCGGTGGCGGGCCTTTCACTTTATCCTGTGGCAGGTTGCATACTGTCAACGGGCCTTGATGCCGCAAGCGGTGTTCTCGTCGGCGTCAGGCAGCGGCCAGGGGTTTTGCCATGCTCCGACTTTGCGGATTTATCGCGGCCTTCATCCTCGTTAGCCTCACAACCTTTGAGGCTTGCGCCGATCGAAGGGTCGCTCTCGTCATCGGCAATTCCGACTACCGAAACATCCTGGCGCTGAAGAACCCGGCCAAGGATGCCGAGGATGTGTCGGCCACGTTCCGGCTGGCGGGCTTCGAGGTTTTCGTCGCAGAGAACCTCACCAAGCAGCAATTCGAAGGCCAGTTCCGGGACTATCTGGCCGCCGTCGACGGCGCCGATCTCGCCGTCGTCTACTATTCCGGGCATGGCTTTCAGATCGGTGGTGAGAATTTCCTGATACCGGTCGACGCCTCGCTGAAGAAAGCCGCCGATATCGAGGTACAGGCCATCAAGCTCAACGATGTGCTGGAGCAGATGCGCTCGAAGTCGAAGATCCAGGTGATCATCCTCGATGCCTGCCGCAACAACCCCTTCCCGCGCAACAATTACTGGCTGCGTGACCAGCTTGTCACCGCCGGCAATACGGGGCTGGCGCAGGTGCGCAGCTCGCTCAACACGCTGATTGCCTTCGCCACCGAACCGGGCGCCGTCGCCTATGACGGCAGCGGCGACCTCAGCCCGTTTTCATCGGCATTTTCGCGCCGCGCGCTGGCGCCGAACCAGGAGATCCGCACGGTCATGTCGGCGGTGCGCCGCGATGTCGTGCAGGCCACCAACGGCATGCAGGTGCCTTGGGAAAATTCCTCGCTGATCGACGACGTGGTGCTGGTGCGCCGCAGCAACCGGCCTTCGCTGCCGCCGGTGCTGGAGAAGGTGGTGCTGTCGGGGGTCGGTCCTGTGGCGCTTGGCCTGCCGGAGCCGGTCGATGTCGATGGCGGCGCTATCAGCGTCAGCATCGAAAGGCCACCGGCAATGGGCCGTCTTATGCTGGACGGCAAAGATGTCGCGGTGGGCGAACCGATCGCGGGCAAGGATCTGCCGCGCCTGCAGATGGATGTCCCCAAGGGGGCCGCCACGCAGGACGAGGTGGATATGCTCGCCTATGCCACGCATGACAGTTGGGGCGGCGGAAGCCAGGGCATATTGGTGTTTCGCGTCAAGAGCGGCGAAGGTGCCGCGGGCCAGCAGATCATGGCTTCGCTCGAGGCCGAGCAGAAGCAGCAGGTGCTGGAGCGCGGCATCCACATCACCGGTGCCGCCGAAGCGATCGAGAAGCGCAAACTTGATATTCCTGTCGGTGTCGGCCCGGTCGCGCTCAATCTGGATTTCCCGACCGACGATCCGGCGGTGAGCCTGAAGGTTTCGGGATATCCGGCAACGGGAACGCTGTCGCTGCCGGATCGGACGCTCTCGCCACAATCGAGCTTGTTGGCCGGTGAAGTCGACCATCTTCGCTACGAGCCGCAGATCGGCGCCGGCGCGCCGGTCGAGGTCGGCTTCGAAATCCGCGCCGACAGCAACTCGTCCAAGCCAGCAACGATGAAGCTGTCGCCGACGGTCGATGCCTGCGATACCGCCGCCGGCGAGCCTCTCGACCTGCAAGGGGTGGTGCCCGGCCTGCTGCCGAACGAGATCGGCGCCGGTGCGGTGGCAGCCTGCGAGGCCGCGGTGAAAACCTATCCCGATGTTCCCCGCTTCCGCTACGAGCTCGGCCGCGCGCTGCTTGCGACGGGCAAGGTCAGCGAGGCTAAGGCAGCCATCGAGGACGCCGCCAAGAAGGGGCATGTGCGCGCTGTCTTCGAACTCGGCTATCTCAACGCAACAGGAACCGGAACGCCCATCGACCGCACCCAGGCCAACGCTCTCTACAAGGCTGCGGCCGACAAGGGCGATCCCTACGGAATGACCTCGTGGGGCCGCGCTTTGTTCAACGGCTACGGCGTCAACCGCGATACGGCCAAGGGCCTGGACCTGCTGCTCAAGGCGGCGGCCATGGGGCACACCTATGCCATGAACGATCTGGCCGCGATCTTCACCGAGGGCCGCAACGGCGTGCCTGCCGACCCTGCTCGGGCCGTCGCCTTCCTGCAGGCGGGCGTGCAGCGCCAGGACATGTATTCGATGAACCTGCTCGGCCGCAATTACCTCGCCGGCCAGGGCATCGACAAGGATCCGAAGACGGCGCAGGCGTTGTTCCAGCAGGCGACCGATCTTGGCCAGCCCTACGCTCCGGGCAGCCTCGCCCGCATGTACAGGGATGGCGTCGGCGTGCGCCAGGATCCGGCGGAAGCGCAAAGACTGTTCGAACTGGCGACCACGCGCGGCGATCCGTCCAGCGCCTATGATCGCGCCGCACTCGAAATGGCGAAAGGCGACACGGCCGATCAGGCTGTCGCGGTGCGTTTCCTGGCATTCGCCGTCGCGCTGGACCTGCGCAAGGAGCTTCCGGACGCAAAGAAAGGCCTGGCGCAGTTCGGCACGAAGCCGAAAACGGCAGCCTTGGACGCACTCCGTCAAGAGCTCAAGTCGAAGATCCCCCCGTCCGGTTCGCTGGACACGCAACTGGTCAACGCGGCCCGAGGGGTCTGGGAAGAAGCCAATCCGCGTCGGGACTTGTTCTGAACAATGGAGGCCATGGTGGGCAAGGCATTGAAGCAGGTATTCATCGGGACAATTTTCTCCGGCGTTCTGGCCGGGCTCATGGGCTGCACTTCGGTGGCGCCGATGTTTGAACCGGCGCCGCCGGTGGAGCATCGCAAGGTGGTTCGCGTGGCGCCCCAGCCGAAGGTGGTCCGATACAAGAAGGCGACCACCGGCAAAGTGATCAAGCCGGCCGAGGAGACCCCCCAAAAGCCGCCCGTGGTTCCTGCCCTCGGCGGCAGCGGAGGCGGAGGAGGCGGCGGCTGGGGATGAGATCGTCACCCAAGGCGCCGCGCTCAGCGGCCCCAAAGGGTTTTGCTGAATTCCGCATGAGCCTTTGACAGCGTCAAGCCGACGCCGTCCATCCAAGCCACGGCATTGGCCGGGCCGCGGACATTTGGGCGCAGCGCTGCACGGAAAACGCGGCCGACGAGCGCTGCCAGTGCAAAGGCTGTGACCGCCGCCGGATCGGGCCGGCGCGCCATCAATTCCCGATGGGCCTGTTGCGCTTCGAGGTAGCGAGCCAGCGCAATGTCGTGACGCGATGGCGCACCAAGCTCCTGCCGGTCGCTGCCGGGGTAGTCATGCCAAATGGGCCACTCGGTCGAGCCAGGATGTTGCACGGTGTCCTCCTGCGAAAGAGATCCAGTGCGAACAATCTCCTCAAGCGTCGTGAGAAACGCGTGGGAACCGGCGTGATGGAATCGTGAAAAGCGCCTCGGCGGCGGAATAAGTGTTGAAATGGAGTGAGCTTGAGCGGATCGTCGTCATGCTGTGACCGTGGCTGGATCCGATGACCGGACCTTATCTTCACCTGCTGGGTGGTTTCGACTTTGCCGGGGCCGCGGTTCCCGCCATCAGCCGCAAGGCGCGTGCGATGGTCGCCTATCTCGCACTACAGTCGGGGCATTCGCAGTCGCGCGAGAAGCTGGCGACCCTGCTCTGGGGCATCAACAGCGAGGCGCAGGCGCGAATGAGCCTGCGGCAAGCGGTATCGTCCGTCAGGAAGGCCATGCAGGCATGCGGCGGCGGCCGCTTCCTTACCGACGGCGACAGCGTCGCTCTGCATCTCGACGACCTTGATTTCGATGTCGCGCGGTTCGAGGCGCTGGTCGCCAGCCCGGCACCCGAAGACCTCGAACTGGCGCTCAATGTCTACCGTGGCGACCTGCTCGACGGCTTCGGCCTGAAGGAGGAGCCATTCGAGGACTGGCTGAGGATCGAGCGCGAGCGGCTGCGGGCTTTGGCCGTCGCCGCGCTTGACAGGCTCGTCGCGCACTATGCCGCGACGAACGATCCTGCCGCGTGCGTGCGCGCGGCGACGCGCCTGCTGGCCATGGAGCCGCTGAGGGAGGACGTCCACCGTGCCTTGATGCGCGCCTATGCGGCGCAAGGCAGGACCAATCTCGCGCTGAAGCAATATGAGCACTGCCGCACTGCGCTTCAACGCGATCTCAAGCTGCAGCCGGAGCCGGAGACGCGGCAATTGTTCGAGACGCTGCGGACACGCCGCACGATAGCGCCGGCACGGCCACCCACGACCGATGCGGATCACGCCACCGGCTTCAGCCACCAAGTCGCGCGGCCGCAGACCCGCTACGTCAAATCGGCAGGGGTCAACATTGCCTATCAGGTCACCGGCGACGGCCCGATCGACCTGATCTATGTCTCGGGATGGGTGTCCAACCTCGACCTTGCCTGGGACTCGCCTCGGCTTGCGCATGTGCTCACGCGTCTCGGCAGCTTTTCGCGCCTGATCCGCATGGACAAACGCGGCACTGGTTTGTCCGACCGCAATGTCGGCTTGCCGACGCTGGAAGAACGCATGGAAGACATGCGGGCGGTGCTCGATGCGGTCGGTTCCAAGCGCACGGTTCTGTTCGGCAGTTCCGAGGGCGGCCCGATGTGCATGCTGTTCGCGGCGACTTACCCCGAGCGCACCGCCGCACTTGTGCTCAACGGAACCTATGCCAGCGGCAGACGGTTGCCGGACTATCCGTGGGGAAGGACGGGGGAAGAAGTGGAGGAAGACCTCGCCGCCATCGAAAGACAGTGGGGAGAGCCAGCGGACATGAGCAATGCCGCACCCAGCCTGATGAACGATCCGCTCGAACGGGAATGGTTCGCCGCCTATCTCAGGAATTCGGCCTCACCGGCAGAGGCGATCGCGCTCTGGCGCTGGGGTACCGAAATCGATGTCCGCGACATTCTGCCTGTCATTCACGTGCCCACACTGGTAGCGCAGGCGACAAGCGACCGCTGGGTGAACGCGGAAGAAGGGCGCTTCCTGGCAGCGAGTATCGAAGGCGCCAAACATATCGAGTTCGCCGGCCGCGACCACGTGATCTGGGGCGAGAATTCCGATCGGCTTGTCGACGAGATCCAGGCTTTCGTAACCAGCGCCTTGCCGGCGGTTCCAGGCGAACGGCTGCTGGTGTCGGTGCTGTCGGTCGATATGACGGGCTCGCCTTTCGGCATCGAGCCGGCCGAGCGGCACGCCGAGGCGCTCCGTGGTGAACTCCTCGCGGCAGAAGGCATAGAGATCAGCCGAGCGGACGGCAAGGTGCTCGCGGTGTTCCAGCGGCCAACGCGGTCGATCCAGTGCGCGATCGCCATTCGCGATCGCTTGCGGCGATCCGGTGTCGAGGTCCGCTCGGCGGTGCATATCGGCGAGTGCGAGCAGCGCGGCAATCAATTTTCCGGCGCGGCGATCGAGCTGTCATTGCGGCTGCTGGGTCATGCGCGGCCGGGCGAAATCATCGCGTCACGGACGGTGCGCGATCTCGTGGTCGGGTCCGGCCTGCTGTTCGATGAGCGTGGCGAAATGGCGGCAGCCGAGCTGCCCGGCGCGTTTCCGTTCTATTCGGTGGATGGTTCGGTTTGAGCGCTGAAGTGTGGGAACAGCGACGCTCGCCGGTGCTTGAGGTTCCACCGATCGCAGGAGCCGAAAGTCGTCAGCTACGGGGGAGGCGCTTCTGTCCTCGCCAACCGCCATCGACCGGAGACTGCACATTAGAAGCGGCTAATTGGCAGCCCAGGAGAAACGGCGCTGACTGGCGGGCGCAGGTAGACCGCAGCAAGCGGGCGATTGCGACCGCAGCGGCACCTTGGGAGGATGCCATGCCGACCGTTATTGGCCATCACAACATCTCGAAAGATACCAAGCACTGGCTCTCGTCACCGAAGCGCAAGGAGCTTTTCGGTTCGCTCGGGATCACTAACGTCCGCACCTTCGTCGATCCGCAGAACCCGAAACGGGTCGCGATCATGATGGATGTTCCGGACATGGATAAGCTCGCGGCCATGATGCAAAGCAAGGCGGCCGCGGATGCGATGGCTCACGATGGCGTGGTGCCGGAGTCGCTGGTGATCCTGGTCGAGACGAAGGGATAACCACTGACCTGCGGAAACCGGCGGGACCGGATTTTGGCTTCAAGCGCCAGAGGCGGCGACGAGAAATTTTCTGGAGCGTTCTCATTGTGGCCGGCGTGATCGGGCTGAAGCCGGTTTCCCGAAAGTGCTTTGCAGGGACGGATGCTCGCCAAGTCAGGTCGCGATATCGTTGACCGGCAACAATGGCTTGGGAAGATTGGCTTCGCCAAGCCCGGCGCGCAGTTCGATCTCGATGTCGCGGCAGATCTGCGAGATCGGAACGTCGTTGGCGTTGCCCTCGAAAGGGTTGGCGCTGCTCTCGCCAACCTGATCGAGAGACATGTAAGCCCAGCCCAACAGCGTGCTGAACGGGATCGTCAGCCAGATCGCGATCGGGCTGAGCGCGCCGCCCAGTTTGCCCATATCCGCAAAAACCGGAACCACACCGAACGGCAACAGCGTGCAGAAGATCATGACGAACATGGAGCTGACGATGGCATATTGGCGGGGATACGGATTGTTCTTGATGCGGTCGCAGCGCGCTTGCTGGTCATGGAAGTCGCGGATCAGTTTCGTCATCTCGGCATAGATCTGCGCAGGGATCTTTGCGTCCTTGAACAAGCCGTTGACCTGGGCCGATTGCATTTCGAGCAGGGCTATCGCCGGCCGCGGCGACTTCAACACGCTCTCGGCCCGTTCGCCTAGCAGCGGGCGCAATTCGTCGGCGACCGAGCCGGTGTCCTCTTGGATGCGGTAGCGCCGCCGGTACTCGATATTGGCGGCCCGCGCCATGGATTCCCACGGCATCGGTCGCCGCAGGGAAAAGCGCAGCGCTGTCATCCAGGCGATATGGCGATAGATGAGCTCATTTGCCGCCGGCGCATCGGTGAAGTCCCTGCAGAAATTGGACCACATCCGGCTGCTCGCCGTGATTTGCGCAAAGGCCTGCAGCGCTTCGCCGCTGCGGGTGAAAACCTGCGAATTCTTGAACCCGGCGACCAGCGAGACGGTGGTTCCAAGCACGAGCACCACCGACCACGGCACCGAGAACCCGGCAATGGCCGGCAGACGGTAAGCCACCACGGCAAGTGCGCTTACCACCACCATGTAGATGACACTGCGCCGCGACCACAGTGCAAAATCGATCACCTTGTAGGAGCGGCCTACATACATCCTGTATCCCTCAAAATGTGGTTGGGCTTGGTTGTCCGCTGCCGATATGAAATTTACCTCACCGCGCCCTTGGCAGCCCCAAAGCGCAACCCGTCCATCAGCAGCTTGACCAGCCGGCGTGAGCGGTCGCGCCAGTCCTTGGTGTCGGGGGCCGAGTAGATGCCGCCGAGCGCATGCAGCACATCGGAGGCGTCGACGTCGGCGCGGATCGAGCCTTCGGCCGCGGCCGCCTCGACCAGCTGCCGCAAGGCCAGCGATACCCGGCCCGACAAGTCGGAAAACACGGCGGAATTGGTGTTGAACAGGATGCGCAGGCTGGCCGCTAGGCCACGCTTGGTGGCGATGTAATCGACGAAGCGCTGCATCCACTGTTCCAGCGCCATATCGGCCGAATGGTGGCTGGCGAGGTCATCGGCAGCCGCGCAGAGCGCCTCGACTTCGCGCCTGTAGACCACCTCGACAAGATGCTCGCGGGTCGGAAAATGCCGGTAGAGCGTGCCGATGCCGACGCCCGCCTGGCGCGCGATCTCCTCCAGCGAAGCATCGACGCCCTGCTCGGCAAAAGCCGTCGCCGCCACCTCGACCAGCCGGTCGCGGTTGCGCTGCGCGTCGGCGCGCAGCGGCTTCGGCGCTGCGGCTTCGCGCGCACCTTGGGCGGTTGTTGTCTGCTGGTCGTCCAATTTTTTCTCCACTGTCGACATATGGGGGCTTGAACCCCGAGGGGTAAGCCCCCACCTAGATAAACGGAGGCGCCTCCGTTTTAGTGGAGCAGTCTTATCATATAATCAGGGGAGCCGGTATGTCACGTGCTGAGAGTGTGAAGACTGAAGCATCCCCT
The DNA here is from genome assembly GCF_057786075.1 of Mesorhizobium sp. P171375. Taxonomy (NCBI): domain Bacteria; kingdom Pseudomonadati; phylum Pseudomonadota; class Alphaproteobacteria; order Hyphomicrobiales; family Phyllobacteriaceae; genus Mesorhizobium; species Mesorhizobium sp. P171375. Next base: position 3,734,655 of record NZ_JBYNWF010000001.1, on the reverse strand, counting down.
GCCCGCTGGAGAGTCGGGGCGGCAAAGCTGCCAATCTCCCCCCTCGTGGGGGAGATCACGCTCTCCGCCGCCCTTGCCCTCCCCCACCCAAGCCCCATTTCAATCCCCTAGCGTCAAGCAACTGGAGCCAGACGCCTCATGATCGACCAAACCACCTCCACCACCATCCCGATCCACCTCACCATCAACGGCCATTCCCATGAACTGCAGGTCGAGCCGCGCGTGACGCTGCTCGACGCGCTGCGTGATCGCCTCGACCTGACCGGCACCAAGAAGGGCTGCGACCACGGCCAGTGCGGTGCTTGCACTGTGCATGTCGACGGCGAGCGCGTGCTTGCCTGCCTGACCCTGGCCGCGCAGGTCGAAGGCCGCAAAATCACCACCATCGAGGGGCTCGCCGGAGCCGACGGCACGCTGGACGCCGTGCAGGCGGCCTTCCTCGAGCAGGACGCCTTCCAATGCGGCTACTGCACGCCCGGACAGATCATGTCGGCGGTGGCCTGCATCCGCGAGGGCCATGCCGGCTCGGACGAGGAGATCCGCGAATACATGGCCGGCAATCTCTGCCGCTGCGGCGCCTATCCGAACATCGTCGCCGCCGTGCGCCAGGCGGCCCTGGAGGTGGCATCATGAGGGATTTTTCCTACGTTCGCGCCGACAGCATCGAGGCCGCGCGCAAGGCGACGGCGCTTCCCGGCGCCATGCTGCTTGCTGGCGGCACGACGCTGGTGGACCTCGCCAAATGCGGCGTCGCCCAGCCTGAGACCGTGGTCGACATCACCCATCTCAAGGGGCTGGACACGATCAGCGTCGATGCAAGCCACGCCACGCTCGGCGCGCTGGCGAAAATGAGCCATGTCGCCGACCATGCCGGGATCAAGAGCCATTTTCCCGCTGTCTCGGAAGCGCTGTGGCAGGCCGCCTCGGCGCAGCTGCGCAACATGGCGACCGTCGGCGGCAATCTGATGCAGCGCACGCGCTGCCCTTATTTCCGCGATCCCTCGAACTTTTCCGCCTGCAACAAGCGTGAGCCCGGCAGCGGCTGCTCGGCGATCGGCGGCGTGACGCGGGGCCACGCCGTGCTCGGCACCAGCCAGGCATGCATCGCCATGTATCCGGGCGACCTAGCCACCGCGCTTGTCGCCTTCGATGCGACGGTCCATCTCAGCCAGCGCGTGCTCAAGGTCGACGATTTCTTCCTGCTGCCGGGCGACACGCCTGAGCGCGAGCATGACATTCGCGCCGGCGAGATGATCACCGCGATCGAGATCCCCGGCTCGGCCGCCGCGCGGCGCTCGACCTATCTCAAGGTGCGTGACCGCCAGTCCTACGAGTTCGCCGCGGCAAGTGCCGCGGTCGGACTGGAGCTGGAAGCCGATGGCCGCACCATCCGTGACCTGCGCGTCGCGCTCGGCGGCGTCGCCACAAAACCGTGGCGGGCGCGCGCCGTGGAAGAGGCGCTGAAAGGCAAGGTCCTGGACGAAGACGCCGTGCGCAAGGCGAGCGGGCTCGCCATGGAAGGCGCCGTCGACCATGGCGCCAACCACTACAAGATCGAGCTCGCGCCGCGCGTGGTCGCGCGCGCCATCCTCAAACTGGGAGAGACGGCATGACCGTTCACAACATCAGACATGCCAATACAACACATGCCGATTCGAGACATGGCGACGCCTCCGACGGCGCGGTCGGCGGACGGCTGTCGCGCGTCGATGGCCCGGCCAAGATCACCGGTGCTGCCAAATACGCCGTCGAGCAGCAGCTCGACGGGCTGGCGCATGCGGTGATGGTCGAGGCCACCATCGCCGCCGGCACGGTGCGCGCGATCGACACGCGGGCCGCGGAGACCGCGCCGGGCGTGCTTCTGGTGCTGACGCCCGACACCATCATGGAGATCAAAGGCGCGTCGGACTGGCTGGGCAATCCGCCAACGCAGAAGACATACGCACCGCTCGCCCGCACGGTCACGTATTCCGGCCAGCATATAGCTGCCGTCGTGGCCGAGACCTTCGAGCAGGCGGTCGCCGCGGCGGCCCTGGTCGAGGTCAGCTATGACGAGACGCCGGCCATCGTCGACCTCAGCGATGCCAAGGCCGGCGACGGCATCCCGATCGATGCCATGACCAAGGAATGGGGCGACGCCGAAGCGGCGTTCGCCGCCGCACCGGTGCGCATCTGCGCCGCCTACAACACGCAGCGCGAATATCAGGCGGCGATGGAGCCGCATGGGCTGATCGCGCGCTGGCAGGGCGAAGAGCTCACCATCTGGGAGCCCAGCCAGTGGCTGGACGGCATGGCGCGCACCTATGCTGAATGGTTCGGCGTGCCGTTCGAAAATGTGCGGCTGGTCTCGCCCTATATTGGCGGCGGCTTCGGCTCGAAGGCGCTGGCGCTCGCCCACAGCGCGGTGGCGGCGGCCTCGGCGAAAATGCTCGGACGACCGGTGAAGCTGGTGCTGACAAGGCCGCAGAACTTCACCTCCTATGGCGGCCGCGCCGCGACCCGCCAGACGGTGACGATCGGCGCCGGCCGTGACGGCAAGATCCAGTCGATCGTGCATCGCGGCGTCAACGAGACCGCGGTCGACGGCATGTGGGTCGAGCCGCTGGCTTCGGTCACCTCGATCATGTACGCCACGCCCAACTTCTCCTCGAAGCAGAATGTTGTGCGGGTGAACACGGTGGTGCCCGGCGCCAAGCGGGCGCCTGGCGAAAACCCCAGCGCCTTCGGCATCGAATGCGCCATTGACGAGCTCGCCTATGAGGTCGGCATCGACCCGCTGGAGATCCGGCTCAGGAACTATGCCGAACAAGATCCGGAAGCGAAAAAAGCTTGGTCGACCCGGCAGTTGCGCGAGGCTTTTGCCGCCGGTGCGGAACGCTTCGGCTGGTCGAAGCGCACGCCGAAGCCGCGTTCGATGCGCGACGGCCACCAGCTGATCGGCTGGGGCGTCGCCGCCGGCACCTATCCGGTGCGGCGCGCCTATGGCGAGGCCATCGTGCGCATCCTGTCCGACGGCTCCGTCGAGGTCGAAAGCTCCTCGATCGACATGGGCCAGGGCACCTACACCATCCTGGCGCAGACAGCGGCCGAGACGGTCGGCGTGCCGGCCGACGATGTCGTGGTCAAGCTCGGCGACTCGCGCTTTCCCCGCGCCGGCGTCGCCGGCGGGTCGCGGCTGGCCGGCGTGATGACCGGCGCGGTCTACAAGGCGGCGACATCGGCGCTCGACCAATTGGTCGGGCTGGCGATCAGCGATCCGCGCTCGCCCTTCCACGCGCTGCAGGCCAACACGCTGGTCGTCGCCAATGGCCGCATCACCGCGCCGCGCGGCGACGGTCCCGATGTCTCCGTTGCGGACCTGCTCAGCAGTGTCGGCCGCAGCCATATCGAAGCCACCGGCGACACCATGCCGGCGAATTCGAGCGCCGAGGATCGCTACAAGAACTACACCACCATCGCGACGTCGGTGCCGCACACTGAAGGCGACTACTCGCGCCACTCCTGGTGCGCGCATTTCATCGAAGTGCGGGTCGACGAGGATTTCGGCACGGTGCGCGTGTCGCGCGTGGTGTCGGCGCTGGATTCCGGCCGGCTCTACAATCCGAAACTGGCCGAAAGCCAGTGGAAGGGCGGCATCATCATGGGCATCGGCCAGGCGCTGCTGGAAGAAGGCATCGTCGACCGCAGGCATGGTCGGATCGTCAACAACAACCTCGCCGACTATCTGGTGCCGACCAATGCCGACATCCCCGATATCGAAGTGATCTCGGTCGGCATTCCCGACCTGCATTCCTCGGTGCTCGGCGGCAAGGGCGTGGGCGAACTGGCCATCGTCGGCGTAGCGCCGGCGATCGCCAATGCTGTGTTTCACGCCACGGGCAAAAGAGTGCATGACCTGCCGATCACGCTGGAGAAACTGATTTGAGGTAGGCGCGAGGGCACCCCCCTCTGCCCTGCCGGGCATCTCCCCCTCAAGGGGGGAGATTGGCAGTTCGACCGCCTCGCCAATCCCCGGCGTCAGCCCTTCCCTACCAGTCAAGCTTGAACGCAAGCTTGCCGAAATGCTGCCCGCCTGCCGCCATGTGCGCGTAGGCTTCGGCGGCCTGGTCCTGGCTAAACACCTTGTCGACGACCGGATCGATGCGGGCGGCGGCGATGGCGCGGGCGGCGTCGCGAAGGTCGGATACCGATCCGGTGTTGTTGCCCACCACCTTCAACGCCTTGATGATGATCGGCAGCAGGTTGACCGTGGCCTCGGCACCGGTGACGAAGCCGATGGTGAATAGCGTGCCGCCGGGAGCGGTGGCGTTGACGGCGCGGGCGAAGGTGGCGGTGCCGCCGGTTTCGACGACGAGGTCGGCGCCGAGGCCGCCGGTCAGTTCCAGCACCTTGCCGTCCCAGTCGGGCGTCGCGCGATAGTTGATGAGATGATCGGCGCCCAGTGCCTTCGCCCGCTCCAGCTTCTCGTCCGACGAGGAAGTGATGATGACGGTGGCGCCGGCGGCTTTCGCAAGCTGCAAGGTGAAGATCGAGACGCCGCCGGTGCCGAGCAGCACGACGACCGAGCCCGGCCCGACATCGGCGGCGCGGATGGCGTTCCAGGCGGTGGTGCCGGCGATCGGCAGCGTCGACGCCGCCTCGAAGGAGAGATGCGCCGGCACCGGCACCACCGAGTTGGCCGGCAGCGCGACATATTCGGCCAGCGATCCCGGCAGCGAAACGCCGCGCATCTGCGTCATCTCATAAGGCCGCGGCCGGCCACCGATCCAGCGCGGCTTGGCATGGGCGACAACGCGATCGCCGACGGCGAATTCCGTAACCCCCTCGCCCAGCGCGACGATCTCGCCGGCGCCGTCGGCGACGGGGACGAGCGGAAAGCTCGGTCCGGGATAATTGCCGCTCGCCACCGCGACATCGACAAAGTTGAGGCTCGCCGCACGCTGGCGGATCAGCACCTCACCGCGCTGCGGTTCGGGGATGGCAATGGTGGCGGCGCGGAAGGCGTCCAGCCTGGGTTGGCTCAGTTCGATGGCTTTCATGGTTTCACTCCGGTGGGACGATTGATGGGTTGAGTGAAGCTAGCTGCTGCGATATGTCTGGATAATCCTTGCCTTTTACATTTCAATAATGTGACTTATGCAGCAATCTCATGAGCCGATGACCCTTGCCGAAATGGCGGCCTTCGCGGCCATCGCCGAGGCGCGGTCCTTCACCAAGGCGGCGGCGCGTGTCGGGCGCGACGCGACCATCCTGTCGCGGCGCCTGCAATCGCTGGAGGAGCGGCTGGGCGTCAGGCTGCTCCATCGCACGACGCGCAGCGTGTCGCTAACCGAAGCGGGTGCCGAATTCCTGGTGCGCGTGCGCGCTATCCTCGCCTCCGTGGACGAGGCCGAGGCGGCCGCGTCGGCGCATGCCGGTGGCGGCCCGCGCGGCCTGCTCAGGCTGGCGCTGCCCGGCACGTTCGGGCGCATGTGGATCGGCCCGCTGCTGCCGCAATTCCTTGCCGAATTTCCCGATGTCCGCATCGAGGCTGAATTCTCCAACCGTTTCGCCGATCTGGTCGCCGAGAATTTCGACGTCGCCGTGCGGCTCGGCGCACTGGAGGATTCGCGCCTGGTGGCGCGCAAGGTGGCGACGCGGCGGCGGCTGCTCTGCGCCGCCCCCTCATATCTCGCCCGAAGGGGCTGGCCGGAGACACCGCGGGCGCTGCTCGAACATTCCTGCCTGGGCTTCAGCGGTTTCCAGACCTTTCCCGCCTGGGAGATGACCGACCGGGAGGGCCGGAGCGTGCGCGTCGAAGTCTCCGGGCCGTTGGTCACCGATGATGCCGAGGTGCTGGTCGAGGCCGCCGTGCAAGGCGTCGGCCTGATGATGAGCACCGACTGGTTGGTCGGCCGCGAACTCGCCGACGGACGGCTGGTGCCAATCCTGGAAGACTGGACGCTGGCCGACGAAGGCGCGATCTATGTCGTCACGCCCTCAGCCAAGGGACAAGCCGCCAAGACGCGAGCCTTCGCCGACTGGATCGGCAAGCGCTTCGCCCCGGAGCCGCCCTGGCGGCGGTGAGGCTTGCCAGTCTCCCCTTTTGCGGAGAGATGGCCGGCAGACCATAAGGTGGGTGCGAAGGAAAGCGGCTTTCATTCCAGCTTGGTTTCCTCGCCCGTCGCGCCGACTCAGGCCTTCGCTCACTTCCCCTGCTGCTTCAGGAACTGGCTGAGCAGATCCACCGGTAGCGGGAACACCACGGTGGACGAGCGCTCGCCGGCGATGTCGTGCAAAGCCTCGAAATAGCGCAGCTGCATGGCCTGCGGCTCGGCCGCCAGCATCTTGCCGGCCTCGACGAGTTTTGCCGCCGCCTGCTGCTCGCCATCGGCATTGATCACCTTGGCGCGCCGCAGTCGCTCGGCTTCGGCCTGCTTGGCGATGGCGCGGATCATGCTTTCGTTCAAGTCGACGTGCTTGATCTCGACATTGGACACCTTGATGCCCCAGGCATCGGTGCGCTGATCGAGGATCTCCTGGATGTCGCTGTTGAGCTTGTCGCGCTCGGCCAGCATCTCGTCGAGTTCGTGCTTGCCGAGCACCGAGCGCAGCGTGGTCTGCGCCAGCTGGTTGGTGGCGGCCATGAAATCCTCGACCTGGATAATCGCCCGCTCGGCGTCGACGATGCGGAAATAGAGCACCGCGTTGACCTTTACCGAGACGTTGTCGCGCGAGATGACGTCCTGCGGCGGCACGTCTTGCACCACCACGCGCAGATCGACCCGCACCATCTGCTGGATGAAGGGCACGAGGAGGATGAGGCCGGGACCCTTGACCCCGGTGAAGCGGCCGAGCGTGAAGACCACGCCGCGCTCATATTCCCTGAGGATACGGATGGCCGCGGACAGGAACATGATCACGACCAGCGCGAGGATCAGATAGGCCACGTAACCAATCATCATTTTATCGCTCCATTCCTTGCGGCTCTGCTGCGCCGCACCGTCAGCACGAGGTCGCTGACGTCGGTCACCTCGACGCTGTCGCCGGGTGCGACGGGTTCGTCGGCTTTCGCCCGCCAGCGCTCTCCCAAAGCCAGCACATGGCCCTCGCCGCCCTGCCAGTCGAGGATCTCGGCGGGCTGGCCGCGCATGGCCTCGCCGCCGACGCGCGGCGGGTTCTTGCGCGCCGCCCAGACAAAGGTGCCGGTCAGCAGCGCCAGCCCCAGCGTCAGCGCCGCGGCGGGGCCGATGACGGCCCATGACATGGCGAAGCCCGGCCCCTGAGTCTTGAGCAGCATGGCGGCGCCGAACAGAAAGGCGGCCACGCCGCCGAGCCCGAGCACGACGGTGGGATTGAAGGCCTCGACGACGAGGAAGGCGATGCCGAGCAGCATCAGGGCAAGGCCGGTATAGTTGATCGGCAGGAGGTTGAGCGCATAGAGGCCGAGCACGAGGCAGATGGTGCCGATGACGCCGGGCGCCACCGCACCTGGGCTGGTGAACTCGAAGATGATGCCATAGACGCCGACCAGCATCAGGATGATGGCGATGTTCGGATCGGTGATGACGGAGAGCAGCCGGATGAACCAGCCGGGCTCCAGCGTTTCGACCGGCAGGCCCTTGGTCGCCAGCACCTGTTTCTTGCCGGCCACATCGACCGTGCGCCCATCGGCCAATTGCAGGAGCTCGGTGGTGTCGCGGGCCACAAAGTCGATGACATGCTCCTGCAGCGCGGCGTTGGCCGACAGGCTCGCCGCCTCGCGCACGGCCTTTTCGCCCCAGTCGCCATTGCGCCCGCGCAGTTCGGCGAGCGAGCGGATCAAGGCGACCGCATCATTGGTTACCTTGGCCATCATGGCGTCGCCCGCCGGCCGCCCGGTGGCGTCCTTCTCCTCGCCCTTGTTCTTGTCGCCGCCGGGAAGCGACGGCAGCCCGCCCATCTCGACCGGCGTCGCCGCGCCCAGATTGGTGCCGGGCGCCATCGCAGCCACATGGGTGGCATAGAGGATATAGGTGCCGGCACTCGCCGCATGGCCGCCGGCCGGCGCGACATAGCCGATGACAGGCACCGGCGAAGCCAGGATGTCGGCGATCATCTCGCGCATCGACGTGACCAGCCCGCCAGGCGTGTCGAGCTGAAGGATGAGGACTTCGGCGTCCCGCCTGGCGGCAACATCAAGCGCTTCCTTGAGTTGCCTGGTACTTGCCGGCCCGATGGCGCCGTCGATGGCGACGCTCAGCGCGACCTTCTCGCTCTCGGCTGATGAGAAGGGAGAAACGACAGCCGCGACAACGAAGGCCGCAGCAAAAAGGGCCACCCGCGCGAAGGTCACGCTCAAAGCTCCATAGATTCAATATGGGTTGTATTTTGGCGAAGTCCATGGGGAGTGGTGCCGATGATTGGCGAACGCGGCTGAGCGCGCAATCTCAGGGGGAGATTGCGCCCGCAGCCGTTTTCGCCAACTATCGGCGTAACGCCCGACTTCAGTTATTCTCTGTGGTCCGGGCCGCGGATGCCTGGGTGGCCTGGGGGAGACCATGAGAAGGGGATTGGTGAAATTCATCGTGGCCGTCGCGGCCACACTCCAGGCCGCGCAGCCGGTGTTTGCGGCACCGTGCGGCTGGACCGCGACGATGGAGGAAGACGAGGGCGGCAGCGTGCTGACGGCCTCGGTGTGCGGCGGACCGAAGGCCGATGCGCATCTGATGCTGGTCTGTTTCGACAAGCCGGTGCTGAGCTATGATCTCGGCGCCGCGGGCCAGCAGCTGGAGCCCGGCATCAGCGCTTCCTTCACCTTCAAGGGCGGTGACAAGAGCGTGACGAAGACGCTCCAGCTCGAGGCGATGTATAATTATTTCACGCTGGAATTGTCAGGCGCGACCGACCCGCTGCTCGCATTGTTGCGCGGCAAGGGTGACGTCACGGTTACGGCCGACAAATATGGCGAGAACAGCTTTCCGTTGACGGGGTCGAGCGCTGCCATCGGCAAGGTGATGGCGCAGTGCGGCAAGGGTTCAGCTGGCGACGCTGACTGAGGCCATAGCCCTGACCGAATTACTGCATGGAGATGGCGGGCTTTGAGCCCGCCATTTTGTTTGCCGGTGAAGAGGCCCACCCCTTGCGTCTCGCCCCGCGATTGACCAATCTTGTCGACACTGTCATGAGCCGCGGTCGGGGGGATCGCATATGCCAACGCTCTATGCACTGAAACCGGCCTTTCAGGCCAGGTTGCGGCCGCTGGCCGACCGGCTGGCCGGCGCCGGCGTCACCGCCAACCAGATCACGCTTCTTGCCGCCGCGCTCTCCATCGCCACCGGCTTGGTGGTTGCCATCCTTGCAGGCTATCCCTTGGTTTTCCTTTTGATGCCGGTGGTGCTGTTCGTGCGCATGGCGCTCAACGCCATTGATGGGATGCTGGCCAGGGAACACGGGCAGGCCTCGAAACTCGGCATGTATCTCAACGAACTCTGCGACGTCGTCTCCGACCTGGCGCTGATCCTGGCCTTCGCCACTTTGTTCCCGGCCTGGGGCGTCGTGGCCTTCGCCATCGCCGCCGTGCTTGTCGAGTTCGCAGGCGTGCTCGGCGTCGCTGCCGGCAGCGGGCGCAACTATGCCGGGCCGTTCGGCAAGAGCGACCGGGCGCTGGCGCTTGGCGTCATCGGCTTCCTCATCGCCTGCGGCCTGTGGGTCGAGACGATCACGCCCTTTGTGTTTCCGGTCATGGCTACACTGTCTCTCGTAACCGCCATCAACCGGATACGCAGCGGCCTTAGAGCGGGCGACGCCTGATGCCGAAGCGTCAGGGACCCGGCCGCCAGAGGGGAACCATGATCCACCAGACCATCGCCGCCGCTGCAGCACCGGCAAGCCTCGACCGCGTGGCGCAGGAGCGCACCTTCAAAAGCCATGACGGCACCGAGATTTTTTACCGCTACTGGCCGGCGGTCGGGCAGACGCCCAAAGGCGCGATCCTTTTGTTCCATCGCGGCCATGAGCATGGCGGCCGCATGGCGCATCTGGTCGACGAACTGGCCATGCCCGACCATGCCTTCTATGCCTGGGACGCGCGCGGCAATGGCCGCTCGGCCGGCGAGCGCGGCTATGCGCCGTCCTTTGCCGCGCTGGTGCGTGACATCGACTGCCTGGTGCGCGAGATCGGCCGCGATGGTTTTGGCCAGCGCGACATCGCGCTGATCGCGCAATCCTTCGGCGCCGTCCTTGCCGCCGCCTGGGTGCATGATTATGCGCCCGACATCCGTGCACTGGTGGTGGCCTCGCCGGCCTTTTCTGTAAAGCTCTACGTGCCCTTCGCCAAGGAGGGCATTGCGCTGTGGCAGAAGCTCAAGGGCCGCTTCTTTGTCAATTCCTACGTCAAGGCGAAGTTTCTGACGCATGACGCCGAGCGCATCGCCTCCTTCGATGCCGATCCGCTGATCACGCGGCCGATCGCTTCCAACATCCTGGTCGAACTCTACGACCATGCCGCCCGCATCGTCTCGGACGCCCGTGCCATCACCGTGCCGACGCAGCTGTTGATCTCGGGCAGCGACTGGGTGGTGCGGCATGCACCGCAGCACGAATTCTTCGTCAATCTCGGCAGCAGCGCCAAGGAGCGGCATGTGCTGCCCGGCTTTTTCCACGATACGCTGGGCGAACGCGACCGCAGCCAGGCGCTGGACCTTATCCGACCGTTCCTCGAAAAGCAGTTCGCCGCACCGGAAAAGACGATCGACCTGACCTCAGCCGATCGCTCCGGCTATACCCGCGACGAAGCCGACCGACTGGCCTCGCCGCTGGCGCTGATGTCGCCCAAGGGCCTCTACTGGGCGATGAGCCGGGCCTCGATCCGCATGGGCGCCTGGCTGTCGTCGGGCATGAAGACGGGCATTGCCACCGGCTTCGATTCCGGCTCGACGCTCGACTATGTCTACGAGAACGAGGCGCGTGGTACCGGCTTCATCGGCCGCATGATCGACCGCACCTTCCTCGACGCCATCGGCTGGCGCGGCATCCGCCAGCGCAAGCTGCATCTGGAAGAGCTGATCGGCAATGCCGTCGCCAGCCTGAAGGCGGCCGGCCGTCCCGTCCACATGCTCGACATCGCCGCCGGCCATGGCCGCTATGTGCTTGATGCCGTCGCCAAATGCGCCGAGCCGCCGGCCAGCGTGCGGCTGCAGGACTATTCCGGGCTCAATGTCGGGCTCGGCTCGAAGCTGATCGCCGAACGGCATCTGCCGACCAGCGTCACCTTTCATCAGGCCGACGCTTTCGATGCCGGAATTCTGGCCGGGCAAAAGCCGGCGCCGGACCTCGCCATCGTCTCCGGGCTTTACGAATTGTTCGCCGACAACCAGATGATTTCCCGTTCGCTCGGCGGGCTGGCCAGCGCCATGCAGCCCGGCAGCCTGCTCATCTACACCAACCAGCCCTGGCATCCGCAGCTGGAAATGATTGCGCGCAGCCTGACCTCGCATCGCGGTGGCCAGGCCTGGGTGATGCGGCGGCGCACGCAAGGCGAGATGGACCAGTTGGTGACGGCGGCCGGTTTCGAGAAGATCGACCAGCGCATCGACCAATGGGGCATCTTCACCGTTTCCGTCGCGCGGCGCGTCTGAGACCATGGCCGCGCCTGTGACCGACCCTGCTCCCGCCCCGGCGCGGGAACCCTATTTCGGCATCGTGCTGCGGGCCGCCCTTTGGCTGGCGCTGCTGGCGCCGTTCTTCTACTCGACCTATGGCTTCGCCAACTGGCTGGCGTCGCGGCGCGACCATGTCGGCAGCATCGTCTATGCCTGGGAACACGCCATCCCGTTCGTTGCCTGGACGATCGTGCCCTACTGGTCGATCAATCTGTTCTACGGCCTGTCGCTGCTGCTCAACACGACCAGACGCGGCGTCGACCGGCTCGCCGGCCGCTATCTGACGGCGCAGGTCGTTGCCGTCGCCTGCTTCATCCTGTTTCCGCTGACGGCGACCTTCGTGAGGCCGGCAACCAGCGGCTTGCCAGGCTTCCTGTTTGCGGTGCTTGGCGGTTTCGATAAACCGTTCAACCAGGCGCCATCCCTGCACGTCGCACTCCTGGTGATCATATGGGATCATTGGCGTCACGTTCTGGCACGTCACCGTCTCGGCACCATTCTGAGACCGGTCTGGCATGTCTGGTGCTTTCTGATCGCCGCTTCGGTGCTGACGACCTGGCAGCATCATTTCATCGACATTCCGACCGGCGCGCTGCTCGGCTTCTTTGCGCTGTGGCTGTTTCCTGCCAAAGGCGAATTGCCTTTCTGGGGCTTCCGACCGACCGACGACCCGAAGGCGCGGCGACTGGCGAGCTACTATGCGCTGGGCGCGGTCCTTGCCTTTGCCGGCGCTGCCGGGGGCGCCTTTGTCTCGGCCGTCTCGCTCATCCTGCTGTGGCCTGCACTGGCGCTGGCCATCGTCGCCTTCGGCTATGCCGGGGCCGGCGCGAAGGTGTTCCAGAAGGCGGCCGACGGCAGCGTCTCGCTGGCCAGCCGCCTCCTGCTCCTGCCCTACCGGCTTGGCGCCCGGGTTAATGTCTGGGCATGGACCCGCGAGCTGGCGCCGCAGCCCGAGATCACCGATAGCGTTTTCTTCGGCCGCTTTCCGACCGCCGACGAGGCCAATCGCTTCGGCACGGTGATCGACCTAGCCGGCGAACTGGAACGGCCGCGCGGGGTGACCTGCCGCTGGATCAGCTATGCCATGCTCGACCTCGTGGCGCCGCCGCATGACAGGCTGGAGCGGGCGGTGGCGGCGATCGAGCTGGCGCGCCGGCGTGGCACCGTGCTGGTCTGCTGCGCGCTCGGCTTCCAGCGCAGTGCGGCGATCGTCGCCGACTGGCTGGTGGTGACCGGGCGCGCGCACACAGCCGCACAGGCGCGCAAGAAACTCGCCGCATCGGGCCGGCCCGTGCATCTCCACAGCGAGGCGGGCGAAGCGGCATGAATGGCGAGAATTTTCCCGAGAAGGCCGAGGTCTTTGCCGCCCGGCTGATGGTGCAGGCCGCATGGCCGATCCTGCTGGTGGTGGCCGCCGCTATGGCAGCGCCGGTTATCGGCCTGGTGGCCGGACCGCAGACGACAGCGCTGTCTGCGGCCGCCTGGCTGGCCGCGGCGGCGAGTGCCGTGGCCACGCTGGCTCTTTCGGCCTTGCTTTTGTTCGACGCGCTGCTGTTCCGGCTGATGGCGAGCCACGCCACCGAGGCCGCCGGCGGCGCCGTGGTCGACGATGTGCTGGCGCGCATGCGCCTGAAACCCGCCGCTGCCGGCGACCGCTCGCTCGATCATCGCATGACAGGCACGCGACGCCTGCTGACAAGACAGCGCATGGCGCTCGCGGTGTTTGCGGCGGCATGCCTCGTCGCGGCGTTTGTTTGAGCCATGACCAAGCTTCACCTTCGCGCCAACACTTTCACCTTGCTGCAGACGGTGACCTCGGTCGGCCTGTCGGCGCTGGCCTGGGTGGTGACTGGCGTGCGGCCAATCTGGAACGGCAGCCAGCCGTCGGAGCGGCAGCGCATCTACTTCGCCAACCATGCCAGCCATGGCGACTTCATCCTTTTGTCGGCCTGCCTCAGCGAAAAGGTGCGCGCCCGCACGCATGCGGTGGCGGCGGCCGAATATTGGGGCAAGTCGCGGCTGCGCCGCTTCATTGCCGAGGACATGCTGTCTTCCGTGCTCATCCACCGGCACTGGACCGACGAAACGCAGCATCCGATCTCGATCATGCTGTCGGTGCTCGACCAGGGACATTCGCTGATCCTGTTTCCTGAGGGCACCCGCAACACGTCGGAAGAAGATCTGCTGCCGTTCCGCTCCGGCCTCTACAATCTGTCGATGGCGCGACCCGACGTCGAACTCATCCCGTGCTGGATCGAGAACATGTCGCGCGTGCTGCCCAAGGGCCAGTTCCTGCCGGTGCCGCTTCTGTGCCGCGTCGTCTTCGGTCCGCCGGTGGCGATCGAACCCGGCGAGGAACGCCGCGCCTTCCTCGAGCGCGCGCGCCAGACGCTGCTATCGCTCGACCCGCGCCCCGATCGGGACGACTAGCCATGATCAGAGACGTCGCATGACACTGCCGCCAATGCATGAAACCGTCATTCTGCTGGTCGGCCTGGTCTGCGTGCTGACAACAGCCAGCATCGTTGCCGGCATCCTGTCGTGGCGGGCGCCGAAGCCGCTGCCGTCGACGCTCGTCAACCTCAACCAGCGCATCAACGCCTGGTGGGTGATGGTGTTGGCGATCACCGTTGCCTTCTTCTTCGGCCGCACCGGCATGACCATCCTGTTTGCGCTGATCTCATTTGCGGCGCTGCGCGAATTCGTGACGCTGACCCACAGCCGGCGCAGCGATCACTGGGTGCTGCTCGGCATGTTCGGCATCATCATCCCCTACCAGTACTGGCTGGTGTGGACCGCCTGGTACGGGCTCTTCACCATCTTCATCCCGGTCTACTGCTTCCTCTTGATGCCGGCGATCACCGCGCTCAACGGCGACACCGAGCGCTTCCTCGAGCGCGTGTCGGCGCAACAATGGGCGGTCATGATTTCGGTCTACTGCGTCAGCCACGTGCCGGCGCTGCTGACGCTCAACGTGCCCGGCTTCGAGGGCCGCAACCTGTTGCTCATCGCCTTCCTGATCATCACCGTGCAAGGCAGCGACGTCTTCCAGTATATTTTCGGCAAGCTGTTCGGCCGGCATCTGCTGTCGCCCTCCGTCTCACCGTCAAAGACCTGGGAAGGGTTGGTCGGTGGGCTGGTGGCGTCGAGCCTGCTCGGCGCGCTGTTGTCGTTCCTCACGCCGTTCTCGCCGCTGGCAGCGGCAGGCGTCGCCTTCATCGCCTGCCTGATGGGATTTCTCGGCGGTCTGGTCGCGTCGGCCATCAAGCGCGACCAGGGCGTCAAGGACTGGGGCCACCTCATCGAAGGCCATGGCGGCATGATGGACCGTGCCGACAGCCTGGTCTTCGCCGCTCCGGTGTTCTTTCACATCGTCCGCTATTTCTGGACGGTCTGAGCGGAAGCACGCTCCTTCACTCGCGGATCGCGCGTCCCGCCTGCTGCAGCATCTCGAAAGCGGCGAAGCGCTTGTCGTGCCAGGGCACGAGATCGCCGCCGGCCGGGCGATAGATCTCGCCGATGCGCGACATGCCGGTCATCGCTGCAATCACGTCGGGATATTTTTGCGCCGCCACCGCAGCCAGTATGGCCGAGCCGAGCAGCACGGGCTCCGGCGAGGTCGATCCGGCGACGGTCAGCCCTGTTGTGTCGGCCAGCAGCTGGCGCACCAGGTCGCTTTGCGCGGCGCCGCCGCTGACGACGATGGTGTCGATGGCGATGCCCTTGTTGGCCATCGCCGCCACGATCTGGCGCACGCCATAGCCGATGCCCAGCAGGCCGGCGACATAGAGCGCGACCAGGCCGTCGAGAGACGTATCCATCCCGAGCCCGGCGATCAGCGCCTTGGATTCAGGATCGGCGAAGGGTGAGCGGTTGCCGAGGAATTCCGGCACGACATGCAGCCCTTCGGCAAGGCGCGCCACTGCGGACAGATCAGCGGACTTCGTCGTCGCCCGCCGGCCAAGCCAGGCCGTCAGGCTGAGACCTTCCGCCCTGGCTTTTGCGGATGCTTCCGCCGAGGCTGGGTGGAAAGCGACGAGATGATCGATCGCCGCACCCGCCGCCGACTGTCCGCCTTCGTTGAGCCACAGGCCCGGCACCATCGAGGAGAAATACGGCCCCCAGACGCCCGGCACGAAGGCCGGCTCGCTGGTGCTGGCCATGGTGCAGGCCGACGTGCCGAAAACATAGGCCATGCGCGACTGCAGCGTGCCGACCGAACCGGTGCCGCCAACCGTGCCGACACCGCCGGCATGCGCATCGATCAGGCCGGCTGCGACCGGCGTTCCCGGCAGCAGGCCGAGATCGACGGCCGCCGCCTCGGTGAGGCCCTGAGCCAGCGCGGTGCCGCCTTCGACCACTTCGGTGCCGATGCGCCCGAAGCCTTCGTCGGCGAGCGCACCCAGACCGATGGCACGGAAATACGCGTCGTCCCAGCGCCGCTCATGGCCGAGATAGGTCCATTTGCAGGTCAACGTGCAGATCGAGCGTTCCAGGCTGCCGGTCGAGCGCCAGGTCAGATAGTCCGTGAGGTCGAAGAAATGCTCCGCTGCATCGAAGGTGGCGGGCAGGTTCTCGCGCAGCCACAACAGCTTAGGCGTTTCCATCTCCGGCGAGATGGTACCGCCGACATAGTCGAGCACCGCATGCTTGCCGGCATTGATGCGCTGCGCCTGGTCGAGCGCGCGGTGATCCATCCAGACAATGATGTTGCGTTCGTTATCGCCGGACCGGCCGACCGGCAACGGCGCACCGCCCTTGCCGACCACAACCAGCGAGCAGGTGGCGTCGAAGCCGATGCCGGCAATGTCGCGCCCGGCGAGCCCCGACTTCGTCACCGCCTCGCGCACGCTGGCACAGACTGCGCGCCAGATGTCCTCGCTCGACTGCTCGGCGACTTCGCCGGGTTCGATGAACAGAGCAATGTCGCGCTTGGCCGAGGCGAGCATGGTGCCCTTGCTATCGAACACCCCTGCCCTGGCGCTGCCGGTGCCGACGTCGATGCCGAGGAAGTGGGACATGGGGGGACCTCGAGTGAGTAGGGCAGTAGGGCAGTAGGGCAGTAGGGCAGTAGGGAGATTGTCAGTCGTGAACGGTCGGCCGCAAGGGCAAAGGTCCCTCACCTACTGCCTTACTGCCCTACTGCCCTACTCCCTCAAAGATCATTGCTCTGCGGCAGGATCACCAGATCCCGAATGGTGACGTTCCTTGGCCGCGTCAGCATGAACATCACGGCTTCGGCGACCTCGACGGGTTGAATCAGGCCGCCCTTGGCCAGTTCATCATCAAGCTTGTCCTTCGGCCAATCGCTAATCAGCGCCGTCACCACTGGCCCCGGCTGTACCGCGCCGACGCGCAGGCCGTGCGGGGCGACCTGCCGGCGCACGGTGTGGACGAAGGCCTGCACGGCATGCTTGGAGGCGGTGTAGATCGGCTCCCAGACGACCGGCACCAGTCCGGCGATCGAAGAGGTGACGATGATGTCGCCGGTCTTGCGCTCGACCATATGTGGCAACACGGCATGGACGGAACGGAACACTGCGTTGATGTTGAGGTTCAGCACGCGGTCCCACGTATCGGGATCGCCGTCGAGCACCGGACCGCCGACATAGGCGCCGGCATTGGCGTGGAAGATGTCGAGCTGGCCGGCCTTCTCCAGGATCTGCGGCATCATCGTCGCGACGCTGGCCGGCTTCATCAGATCGATCACCAGCGGGATCGCGTTGGGGCCGAGTTCGGCGCAGACGTTCTTCAAGGCGTCCTCGGCGCGGTCGACGAGCACGACGCGCACACCGGCGGCAATCAGCGCCCTGGCGCATTCCAGCCCGATGCCCGAGGCGGCGCCGGTGATCGCCGCGACTTTTCCACTCAAATCCTGAGCCATTTTATCCTCGAGTTATGATTGCGTTCAGGCGCGGCCGTGGGAAACCCGCGAGCGGCGTGCCAGGGAGTCGACGATAACCGCGATCGCCAGAACGGCGCCGGTGATCATGTAGCGAAGCGACGACGACAGATCGAGCAAGGTCAGCCCGCTGGCGATCGACTGGATGACGATGATGCCGAGCAGCGCGGAGTAGGCACTGCCGCGGCCGCCGAACAGGCTGGTGCCGCCGATGACCGCCGCCGCGATGGCGTTGAGATTGACGTCGCCGGTGCCGGCCTGCTGGCTGGCCGAGGCCAGCCGCGCCGCCGACAGCACCCCGCCAAGGGCGGCAAACATCGAGCACATGACGAAGGCGCTAAGATATATGGAGCGCACCTTGATGCCGGCGCGGCGCGCTGCTTCGCGGTTGCCACCGACGGCGGTCATCGAGCGGCCCCATTGGGTGCGGGTCAGCGCATAGTTCATCGCCACCACCAGACCGACGAACAGGCCGAACATCCACGGTATGCCGCGCGCCTGGTTGAGATAGCCGACAATCAGCTCGAGCAGGATGGTCAAGGCGGCGACCCGCACGATGAGGCCGCCGACCGACGGCGCCGACAGGTTCACGGCGCGACGGCGGCTGACGGTGCGCAGGCCGGTGATCAGCATGACGATGCCGGGAACGGCCGCCAGCGCATAGGAGAGCCAATCCGGCATGACCAGCAACTGGCCGAAATTCACCAGGTTCGAGCCATAGGGCAGATTGATCGAGCCGGTGGAGCCCAGGATGTAGAGCTGCAGGCCGAGCACGGCGAGCAGGCCGGCGAGCGTCGAGACGAAGCTCGGCATGCCGAGCCGGTTGAACAGCAAGGCATAGAGCGCGCCGATGAAGCCGCCGACAGCGAGTGCAGCGACAATCGCGAGCGCCACTGGCCAGCCCTGGTTGACCCACAGCGTGCCGACCATGGCCGAGGCAAAGCCGCTGATCGAGCCGACCGACAGGTCGATCTCGCCGACCATCAGCACGCAGACGATGCCGAGCGCGATGACGCCGACGGTCGAGCAGTCGAACAGGAGATTAACGAGGTTGCTCGACGAGACGAAGACCGGGTTGAGAGCGGTGAACACGCTCCAGATGATGACCAGGCCGACGATCACCGGCAGCGAGCCGAGGTCGCCGGAGCGGACGCGGTCGAAGAAGGCGCTGATCGCGCCACCGACGCCGGCCTGGTGCTTGACGCGCACGTCGCTGCGGTCGAGTGCCGTCGACGAGGAGATGTCCTGCTTGGGCTCCGCGCTCATGGCCGCTGCTCCTGATTGTGCGCTTGTTCGGCTGCCTTGCGCCGTTCGGCGCGGCGCGACACCGCGTTGTTGGCGGCGCCGGTGATGGCGCTGACCAGTTCCTGGTTGGAGGCGTCCGGTTCGAAGACGCCGTTGTTGCGGCCGAGCCTGAGCACGACAATGCGGTCGGCGACAGCGCGGACATCTTCCATATTGTGGCTGATCATCAGCACACCGAGGCCGCGTTCACGCACCCGGTCGATGAGGTTCAGCACCTCCGCCGTCTGGGCGACGCCGAGCGCGGCGGTCGGCTCGTCGAGCAGGATGACCTTGGGGTCGAGCAGCAGCGAGCGGGCGATCGCCACAGTCTGGCGCTGGCCGCCGGACAGCGAGGCGACCGCCTCGCGCACGCTTGGAATGCGCGCCGACAATTCGTTGAGCAGCGTCCAGGCGCGGATTTCCATCGCCACCTCGTCAAGCCGCAGCGGGTTGAGCTCCTTGCCGAGAAAAATGTTGGCGACGACATCGAGGTTTTCGCACAGCGCCAGATCCTGGAAGACGGTGGCGATGCCGAGCGTCAGCGCGGCGCTCGGATCGGGCATGGTGACTTGCTTGCCGCGGAAATTGATGGTGCCCGAGGTCGGCTGATGGACGCCGGCCAGGATCTTGACCAGCGTCGACTTGCCGGCGCCATTGTCGCCGACCAGCGCCACCACCTCGCCGGCATGGACGTCGAGATCGATATCGGTGAGCGCTGATACAGCGCCGAAATTCTTCGAAATGCCGCGCAGGCTGAGCACCAGCTCACCCGCCGAAACCGGTCCGTCAGAGATGTCAGACATAGTGGCAAACCTTTCCGGATGACCGGTCAAGAGTGACTGCAGACTTCCGGCCGCCGCAAAGGCAGCCGGAAGTCAGGATCAGGATAATCCGATCAGTTGATGATGCCGAGCTTCTTGCAGCCTTCGGCGTAACGGTCGACGCAGAGCTCTTCGGCGGTGTTGATCTTCTTGTCGATGATCTCGGCCTTGAGGTTTTCCTGCGTCACCACCGCCGGCGTGAACAGCTGCGAAGGGGTGTCGTAGAGGGTCATTTCGGCCTTCGGCGTCTCGCCCGATAGTAGCTGGATGGCGACGTTGGCGGCAGCAGCGGCCACGATCTCGCTGGGCTTGGAGATGGTGTTGTACTGGTCGCCGGCGATGATCAGCTGCAGGGCGGCGATGGTCGCGTCATTGCCGGTGACCGGCGGCACCGGATCGACGCCTGCTGCCTTGAAGGCGGCGATGGCGCCACCGCCGGTCCCGTCATTGGCGGCGACGACGCCGACGATCTGGGTGGAGAAGCGGGTGATCTGGCCGCTTGCCCATTGCTGCGCCTTCGGCGGCGCCCATTCCGGCGTGTCGTATTCGGCAAGAATCTTGTAGCCGCTGTTGTCGAGGCTCGAGTGAATGCCCTTCTTGATCAGGCCGGCGGCCGCGTCGGTCGGCGAACCGTTGATCTGCAACAGGCCGCCGCTGGCCGGATCGACCTTCAGCGCCTTGAGGTGTTCTACCAGCGAGTCGGCGATGGCCTTGCCGATGCCTTCATTGTTGAACGAGACATAGAAGTCGGCCGGTGCCGTCGGGATCGGCCGGTCATAGGCGATGACCTTGACGCCCTGGCTTTGCGCCAGCTTGACCAGCGAAGCGGCGGCGGTCGAGTCGACCGGGTCGAGCACGATCGCCTTGGCGCCTTGCGAGATCACCGAGTTGAACTGCTGCTGCTGGCGTGAGGCGTCGGCATCGGCGTTCTGGTAGATCACCTTGCAGCCGGGGCAGAGCTTTTTCATCTCGGCGGCAAAGCCGGGGTAGTCGTGCTGCTCGTAGCGCGTCGAAGCCTGGTCGGGCATCAGGAAGGCGACCGTGGCATCGGTGACAGGGGCTGCAAAGGCGGCGGTGCCGCTGAGGAGAGAAAGCGTGAGCGCAATGGCTCCCGTCGAAGCAAATCTGGTCATTCTGATATCTCCGTTTCAATTGTTTCACGAAGCCCTGTCACCACATGGCGCGCCGGGCCTTGACTGCAAGTCGAACTGTTGCGAGGAATGACGACGCACTTGATCTGTGCTGCGCATCCTCTTGATATCGCTGGATTTCAGGACAAGCGATCTCCAGCACGGGGCACCTCCAACGCACGCCCCGCGTCCTTTCTTCCCAAAATGTCTAAAGCTCCTCCCGGTCCTCCCTGTTAGGCGGCAATCTCCGCACTGATGTTTTCCGCCAGCAAGGCCCTGAAGCGCGAAGGCGACATGCCTTTCTGCGTCAGGAACTGGCGGTTGAAATTCGAGATGTTGTTGTAGCCGGCGGCGTAGCAGATCTCGGTGATCGGCATGTCGCCCTCGCTCATCAGCAACTGACAGGCGAGGTTGATGCGCAGCCGGTTGACATATTGCACCAGCGCCATGCCGGTGTGGCGGCGGAAGCTGCGCGAAAACGCGCTCGGGCTGCGCCCGGCAATCGCCGCCAGATCGCTCTCGCTGAACGGCTCGGTCAGATTGGCATTGATATAGGCAAGCGCCTTGTTGACGCCGGCCGACATGAAGCCGGAGGGATCGGGCAGATAGCTGGCGCTGGTCAGCGTCCGCACATCCGTGGCGCGGCTCAGAATGTCAATGAGCTCCATGAACAAAGCGATTCGGCGCACGCCTTGCGCTTCGACCAGTTCGGCCAGCACAGGTGCGGCAAGCTTGGCGGTGGCAGTGGAGAACAAAGCGCCGCGGCGGCTGAGCTCGAGGATGGGCGCGCAGCCGGCAAGCTCGGGAAGTGCTGTCGTGGCGTCGGCAATGAACTCCTGCGAGAACTGGACGACGCGGCCGCGCAGCGGCACCACGGCGCCGGCCGGCACGTCGCTGACCCAATTGTGCGGCAGGTTGGGGCCGGTCAGCACGAGGTTGCCGGGCTCGAACTCGCCGATGAAGTCACCGACGAAATAGCGGCCTGACGTCGCGACGACATGATGGATTTCGTATTCGGGATGGAAGTGCCAGCGCACGGTGTGGAAGGGGTAGCCGTGGGCCCAGGCCTTGAACGACTCGCCACGTCTGATCTGGACGACTTCCAAGTCCGGATTCATGTCGGTTCCTCCCGGCGCCGGTCCGGTCGTGCGACCAGTTGCAGTGCCTTGTCCCGCAGGCCGCGTATGCCGCTCTCTGCAGTGATCAAAGCTTAGGCGGCAATTGTTGCAGCCGCCACCACGGTCTGTCCACATGACTGATACTTTTTTGACGTTTTGTGGTCGAGGTAGAGCGGTTGCGGGTGCGGCAATCCGGCTGCCTGCAAGCGACGGATCGTCTTTGGAACCGAAGGCGAGGCTCCGGTCGCCGAATCCATGTCCGAATGCCAATCCGGCAAATGGTCCTCTACTCCGGCACTCCAAGGCTTCTCAGCGCGTTTTCGTGTCGGTCGAGAATTTCAACTCTAAAGGGCATCGAGTCGCGAACCGCCCGCAAGGTGAGCTCCGGATATTCGCGCTGACAACGCGCCATATGCTGCCGGGCTTCGTCGAGGCGTCCCGCTTCGACCAGGGCCGGGATGAGCGTACGCAGGATCCACAAGGCGTTCGGATGCTCCGCCAGGACACGCAGATACAGATCCGCCGCCTGGCCGGGTCGCCCTGCGCTGAAATGCACGACAGCCAGACCCAAATGACAGGTATAAACCATGGGATCGAACGGCCCCAGTCGCAACGACCGCTCGAAGCATTCGACCGCCCGCTCGACCTCGTCTCTGTAGGCTGCAACCCAGCCGCTCCTGTTCCAGGCGAAGGCCGAATTGGGATCGATCGAACACGCCTTTTCAAGCAACGCGGCTGCAGTGACGAAATTGCTCGACACCGTGTGGGCAGCGCCGAGCACGGCCAGGGAAAATGGATCGTCACCGTTGAGTTCGGCAGATCGCTCCGCCAGCCCCAGCGCACGGCGCCGGTCGGCCTCAGGCGAGGTTGACCAATTGTAGACGCTGCGCTGCGCATGGCACCAGGACAGCAGCGACAGGGCCAGCGGATAGTCGGGATCGCCCAGCAAAGCCTTCTCCAGCGTCTCGATGGCGATCGCATTGTCCTGGCGGCCGAGCGCCCAGACATGCGGCAGACTGCGCATCACCAGATCGTAGGTTTGCAGGTCGCCCGGCCGCTTGCGGCGCGCACGCTCGATTTCCGCCATCTGGATCGACGGCAGGATGGCGCCTGCGACACCCGCCGTCACATTATCCTGCAGCGCAAACGTATCCGCGATGTCACCCTTGAAGCCTTCCGCCCAGATCAGGCTGCCGGTCTCGGCCTCGATCAGCCTGGCCGAGATGCGGAGCTGATCGAGATGCCGACGCACGCTTCCTTCCAGCACGTAGCGGACACCGAGCTCGCGGCCGATGCGCGGCAGGTCGAGCGCCTGGCCGCGGTAGGCAAAGGCCGAGTTGCGCGACATGACGAACAGGCCGCGAATGCGCGCCAGCGCCGCCGTGATCTCCTCTACCGTGCCGTCGGCGAGGTAGGATTGCTCCGGGTCCGACGACAGGTTCTCGAACGGAAGCACGACGAGCGACGGCTTGTCGGGGAGCTGAGGCGACGGACGCGCATCGACAGCTGGCGGTCGCTCCAGCACTTCGCCGGGGAACATGTAGCCACGGCGTGGCATGGTGCGGACCAGCGTCTGCGCTTTGTCGCCCAGGGCGCGGCGGATGTCGCTGATGCATTGGGTGAGCGAATCTTCGGTGACGATCACGTCGCTCCACACCGCATGCAGCAGCTCGTCCTTCGAGACCAGCCGGCCGGCGTTGCGGATAAGAAAAATCAGCAGGTCGAGCGATTTCGGGCGCAGCGCGATCTCGCCCGAACCGTCGCGCAACACTCCGGCGCGCGTGTCGAGGCTGAAGCCGGCGAAGCGATAGATCGGCTGCGGCTCGGCGTTCATCGCGACTGTCTGCTCCTCGCAATTTTCAGGGCTTCGTCAGTACTCTTTCAGACCGCTTTCCGGACATGCATCTCGGACGAGCGCAATCTCGCACTCAACGATGAAGGTGGCAAGAAAACCGAAGCCGCAACGCGTGGGCGAGATCACTGCAACCGACGCACAGGCCAAGGCTGCGCCGAATGCCGGAGATCACAACAGGAGGCAACCATGTCCAGCACGGAGACAAACCCCATGACGACGATCGATCATTTCATCGGTGCCGAAACCGGCTACGGGCGGCGCCCTTCCTTCTCCCTGTTTTTCCGGCTGTACGCGGCGGCGAAATGGACGCTGTTATGGCTGCCGCGCTTCTGGAAGGCGCGCGGCGAGCTGGCCGTGCTTGCCGCTATGAGTGAATGCGAGCGCCGCGACATCGGCCTGACCGCCTTCGACATTGAAAACGCGCTCACCCTGCCGGTCGAGCGCGACCCCACCGAGGTGCTTGCGCAGATAGTAGATGATCGCCGCCATTGCCGCGAATGCTGAGCACCGGCGCAAGCCCCGCACCGGATCTGGTTCCGGATCATGGTCAGTCCGGCAGGCCGGCCTCGCGCAGGCCGGCGGCGATGCGTTCGCTCGTGCCCGCGTCGAAGGGCGAGGCGTCGCCAACCCTGGCAATGGTGAGGCCCGGGTAGGTTTCCATGAGCCTGCGGCAAGCGTGCCGTGCCTCGTCCTTGCGACCGGCATGAACCAGCGCCGTGACCAGCAGGCGCAGTCCCCACCAGGCGCCCGGCTGGTGACTAAGGCCGCGCTGCGTCAGCGCCACCGCCTCGTCATAGCGCGCGGCGACGAAATGCGCGGCGCCGATGCCGATCTCGGCCATGTAGCCCATCGGGTCGCGCGGGCTCAGCCGTTCGAAATGCTCGAACTTCTCGATCGCCGCCTCGGGCCGCTCGCGATAGACATCGAGCCAGGCGCTGCGCAGCCAGGCCCAGGCGGAATTCGGATCGAGCGCTCGCGCCCGCGCCAGATATATGTCGGCGACATCGTACTCGCGGGCAAAGGAATGCGCCGCGCCGAGTACGGCAAGCACCATCGGGTCGTCGCCGGAGAGCGCCGCGCCCTTCTGCGCCAGGCGCAGGCCCTCCTCCCGGGAAGCGGCCGGCGTTTCGGTCCAGCGGTAGCCCGCGCGCTGCAGATGGCACCAGGCCAGCAGCGAAAGCGCCAGCGGATAATCCGGCTCGATCGCGATCGCACGTTCAAGCAGCGTGCCGGCCTCCTCGTTCTGCGCGCGCTCGAGCGACCAGGTGAGCGGAAAGGCGCGCAGCACGTAGTCGTAGGCGGCGAGGCTTTCCGGCCGCTTGCGCCGCGAACGCTCGATCTCGGCCGACAGGATGGACGGCTGGATGGCGCCGACGACACTCTCCGAAAGCCGGTCCTGCAGGTCGAACACATCGGCCATGATGCCGTCGTAGCGGTCGGCCCAGATCGTCTTGCCGGAAGCGGAGTCGATGAGCTGTCCGGTGAGGCGGATGTGATCGCCGGCCTTGCGGACGCTGCCGGTCAGCACGTAGCGCACACCGAGTTCGGCTCCAGCCCGTTTCACGCCGTCGGCCTCGCCCTTGTAGGCGAAGCTCGAATTGCGGGCGATGACGAACAGCCAGCGCATGCGCGACAGTGCCGTGGTGATCTCGTCGACCATGCCGTCAGCGAAATAGTCCTGCGCCGGGTCGCCGCTGAGATTCTCAAAAGGCAGCACCGCGATCGACGGCCTGTCGTCGGCGCTGCCCTCCCCGCTCCCGGTCGCGACCCGATCCTCGAGGCGGCGCACGCGCTCCTCGTCGATCACATAGCCCCGCCGCAGCACGGTGCGGATCAGGCCATCGGCCTCGGCGCCGAGCGCCTTGCGGATGTCCTTCATGCATTGGGTAAGCGAATCGTCGGAAACGGCGATGTTCGGCCAGACCGCATTGACCAACTCGTCCTTGCCGATGACGCGGCCGGCATTTTCCAGGAGGTAGACGAGCAACGAGAGCGACTTGGCGCGCAGGTCGACGTCGTGCCCGCCCCTCTGCAGCCTGCCCCTGTGCAGATCGAGCCTGTGGCCGGAGAATTCGAACGTCGTCATGTCGCCCCTCGAGGAGACGTCAACCAATTCGATCCGCGCGACGGCTAGGAGTCTGTCACGGCCGTCGCATGCTCGAAGACATCACGCCCGCCCCAAGACATCAAGGCTTTCGCCCGCTAAAGATGGCGTGGCCGGCGAACAGCCAGGCGCAGTCGACTTCAGTGAAGCCCGCTTGCGCAAGCCAGGTGAGTTGCTCGGCCAGCGAGGACGGCTTGTCGATCGGTTCGCCGTCGGGGTTGCGGAAGTAATTCCAGCCCAGCCGATTGAACTCGGCGAAGGCGGCGAGATCGCCGTCGATCGCCAGCGCCCGGGCGCGCACCGCCTCGTCCCATTGCCGCGCGGCGATGGCGAGGCCGCTGGCGCTTGGCGGGCGCACGATGTCGGCCACAATAAGTACCCCGCCGGGGCTAAGCGCCGCCGCAAGGTCGGCAAACAATGTCCGCTTCTCGCGGCCGTCGAGATGATGGATGGCGAGCGAGGAGACGATGGCATGCGGCGGCTCGGCAAAACCTCGCCAGTCGCGCTCCGCCAGCTCGAACTCGGCCGCGGTCAGGCGGCCGGCATGGTCGCGGCAGGTTTGCCGCGTCTGCTCCAGCATTTCGGCCGAGCCGTCGAGCGCCAGGACATGGCAGTCGGCAAAGCGCTCCAGCAGCGCGCGGCTGAGCAGCCCTTCGCCCGAGCACAGCTCCACCAGCAGGCCGCCCGGCGCGGGTTGCGGAATGAGGTCGGCGATGATCTCGATCTGGCGCTCGCGTTCCGGCACGAAATAGCGCCCGTTGTCCAGGAAGCCGCGGGAATGGTTCTCGTCCCAGTGTTTGATGTGCGCGTCTGCCATGGCGGTTTTGTTCCCGTTTCAAGTCTGTGGTTCTGCCTGCTGCTTTCCTACAGCGGGGCCAAAGAGGGGCCGGGCGCCGACGATGTCCATTCGAGATCACGATGCCGCGCCCGTTTCCACGCGGTGAGGAGTATGAAGGCGAGACAGCAAAGCGTGTACACGGCGTTCACAGCGGCAAGCCAGATGTCCCATACGTTGACGAACGCATATGCCGTGGTCGCAGCACTGCCGGCGAGCCGGATGATCCAGGTCGATAGCCGAGGCGCCATGGCGATCGCGTACGACACAGACGATCTGCGGGATGTAGGACACGATCTGCAGTGCTTGAAGACCGTGAATGCGGCAAGGACGATTTCGGCGGGCGTCATGGCGTATCCTTCAGCCACGTGGAATGCAGCCATGGTGCCTGGATCCCGGTCAACCGTCCTGACCGCAGGCTGAAATTCGGCCGAAATTGGCGTGAGAGCCAGCCGCGCCTAAGCCCCCCAGATCACCGCTTGCTCATTGCGCTTGATCAGATGCTCGGGCAGTTGAACTATCCGCTCAGCCGGCCGGCGCACACCCACTTCATCATCCGCGCCGATGGCTTCGAGACATTGACCACACAGGTCTTCGAGAGTAGCGATCCGCATCTCAGCGAAGACGCACTCTTCGGCGTCAAGCCGGAACTGGTCGGCGATTTCAAACGTGCCGGCGAAAGCTGGTCGCTCGATTTCGCCTTCGTTCTGGCGATGGCGCGCAAGGGGAGCCGGGCGGCATGACACGAGCATTCACCTATTCCGGCAGCCCGGCGCATATCGTCTTCGGCAATGGCGCGTCCTCCGAGGTCGGCACCTGGATCGAAAAGCTCGGCTGCAAGCGCGCGCTGGTGCTGTCGACGCCGCATCGGGCTGCCGATGGCGAGGCGCTTGCCAAGTCGCTCGGCGCGCTGGCGGCGGGCACCTTTTCGGACGCCACCATGCACACGCCGGTCGAGGTAACCGAGGCGGCAATGGCCAAGGCAACGGAGGTCAACGCCGACTGCGTTGTCGCGCTTGGCGGCGGTTCGACAACCGGACTCGGCAAGGCGATCGCCTGGCGCACCGACCTGCCGCAAATCGTCATCCCGACCACCTATGCCGGCTCGGAGGTGACGCCGATCCTCGGCCAGACCGAGAATGGCGAAAAGACCACAATGCGTGACGCAAAGATCTTGCCGGAAGTGGTGATCTACGATCCGGAGCTGACGGTCGGCCTGCCGGTAGCGATGAGCGTCACCTCCGGATTTAACGCCATGGCGCATGCGGCCGAAGCGCTCTACGCGCAGGACCGTAATCCGATTTCCACGCTGATGGCGACCGAAGGATTGCGCGCTATGAAGACGGCACTGCCGGTGTTGATCAAGGAGCCTAGAAATCTCGACGCACGTGGCGACGCGCTCTATGGCGCATGGCTGTGCGGCACGGTGCTTGGCACCGTTGGCATGGCGCTGCATCACAAGATCTGCCACACGCTGGGCGGCTCCTTCGACATGCCGCATGCCGAGACCCATGCGGTGATGCTGCCGCACACGATCGGCTTCAACGCTGTTGCCGTGCCCGACCTGCTAAAGCCAGTCGCCGACATTTTTGGCGGCAGTGCCGGTGGCGGCTTGCATGATTTCGCCAAGTCGGTCGGCGCGCCGCTGACGCTGAAAGAGCTCGGCCTCAAACAGGACGATCTCGACCGCGCCGCCGAGATCGCGACGAAGAATCCATACTGGAATCCGCGGCCTTTCGACCGCGCCGCAATCCGCGCCCTTTTGCAGGACGCGTGGGAGGGAAGGCGTCCGCAAAACTGACGGCAACAAGGAACTTACCAGCCGCGAATTCATCAGGAATACCGCCGCGACCGGCGTGCTCGCGGCCTCGCGGCGATCGCCCTGCCCTTTTGCATATCGCGACAAGCATGAGCCCCGCCAGATCGGCGCGGGCCGCTCACGCTTTTGTGCGCGCGAAAAAGTGCGCCGCTGAAAAAGCCCATTGACATCGGCCGTATTTTTGACGCAAACGTTATATTGTTACTGTTATACAGTTACACGGCGCCGCCTCCGGCGACGTGCCTTCCAGACTGCAAGGAGACCAAGGATGCGCCCCATTCCCTTTCTCGCCGCGCTGCTGGTTGCGGTGCCGCTGCTGACCGGCACGGCCGCCCGCGCTGAAGACAAGCTGACCATCGTGGCGGCCGAGAATTTCTATGGCGACCTCGCCCGCCAGATCGGCGGCAGCAATGTCACGGTCACCAGCATCCTGGCCAATCCTGATGACGATCCGCATCTGTTCGAGACCAGCCCGTCGACGGCGCGCACCATCGCCGACGCCAAGATCGTCATCTACAACGGCGCCGACTACGATCCATGGATGGACAAGCTGCTGTCAGCCTCGACCAGCAAAGACCGCACGACCATCGTTGCCGCCGACCTGATCGGCAAGAAGTCAGGCGATAATCCGCATCTTTGGTACAACCCGGCCACGCTGCCGGCCATCGCCAAGGCGCTGAGCGCCGATCTTGCCAAGCGCGATCCGACCAATGCCGTGCATTACGAGGCGAACCTGAAGGCATTCCAGACCTCGCTCCAGGCCATTGACAAGGAAATCGCCTACGTCAAGAAGACCTATGCCGGCACCGAGGTGACCGCCACCGAGCCGGTGTTCGGCTACATGGCGGAAGCGCTCGGCCTCAAGATGCTGAACTACGATTTCCAGGTGGCCTTGATGAACGACGCGGAGCCGAGCGCCACCCAGGTGGCGGCATTCGAGAACAGCCTGAAGGACGGCTCGGCCAAGATCCTGTTCTACAATTCGCAGGTGACCGACGAGGCCACGACAAGGTTGCTCGACATCGCAAAACAGAACAAGGTCACCGTCATCGGCGTCACCGAGACGGAACCGGCGGGACAGACGATCCAGACCTGGTTCGGCGGCCAGATCGACGCGGTCCAGAAGGCGCTCGCAGCCCGCACACAATGAACATGACTGCCAATAAACGTGACTAAATGAACGCAATTGAATTCGACAAGGTCACGCTGACCTATGGGGGACGCCGGGTTTTATCCGACGTCTCCTTTTCGATTCCGCAAGGCGCTTTTATCGGCCTGCTCGGCGCCAATGGCGCCGGCAAGACAACGATGCTGCGCGCCATACTCGGCCTGATAAAGCCGGCCGGCGGTGCCATCTCGGTGCTCGGCAAACCGCCGACGCGCGGCAATGCCGCAATCGGCTATATGCCGCAGGCGCGGCGCGCGCTTGGCGATGTCGGCATCAGCGGCCTCGACTTCGTGCTGAGTGCTGCCGGCGGGCATCGCTGGGGCTGGCCGATCCCGTCCAGCGCCGAGAAGGAAGCCGCCTGGAAGGCGCTCGAAGCGATCGGCGCAACCGATCTCGCGCGGCGGCCGCTGGCCGAACTTTCCGGCGGCGAGCGCCAGCGCATCCTGATCGCGCAATCGCTGATCGGCGATCCGCAACTGCTTCTGCTCGACGAGCCGCTGATCAGCCTCGACGCGGCGCATCAGCGCGCGATCATCGAGCTGGTGCACGAGATCGGCGAGCGGCTCGGCATCGCCGTGCTGTTCTGCTCGCACGAGATCAACCCGCTGCTGCGCGCCGTCGACCGCGTGCTCTATCTCGGCAATGGCAAGGCCGCGATCGGCTCCGTCGACGAGGTTATCAGCGGACCGGTGCTGTCGAAGCTCTACGGTACCCACATCAATGTGGTGCGCGTCGCCGGCCGCATCTTCGTCATGGCCGACGATGTCGAACTGGAAAGCGGGGCGCATGTCCACGATCTTTGACTATGAATTCATGCGCAACGCCTTCTATGCCTGCACCATTGTCGGCATCGTTTCGGGCGCAGTCGGCTATTTCCTCGTGCTCAGGGGCCAGACCTTCGCCGGCCATGCGCTCTCCCATGTCGGCTTTCCCGGCGCCACCGGTGCTGGTCTGATCGGACTGTCGCCGTTTCTGGGGCTCACCGTGTTCACGATCGCTGCCGGCATCGGTATCGGACTGCTCGGCGAACGCGCGCATCGCGACGTCGCCATCGGCATCGTTTTGACGCTGTCGCTGGGTCTCGGCTTGCTGTTTCTGCATTTCTACACCGCCTTCGCCTCGCAGGCGACCAACGTGCTGTTCGGCAATGTGCTGGGCATCAGCCTGCGCACCGTCATCGTGCTGGCGGTGCTGGCGGTGGCGATCCTCGCCGCTTTGGTGCTGATCGCCCGGCCGCTGCTGTTCGCCAGCCTGCAGCCGGAACTCGCCGAAGCGCGCGGCGTGCCGATCACCCTGGTCTCGACCCTGTTCATGGTGCTGGTCGCCGTCGCCACCTCCGAGGCGGTGCAGATCGTCGGTGTGCTGCTGGTCTTCGCGCTGATGGTGGCGCCCGCCGCCACCGCGCTCAGGCTGACCAGCGGCGTCGCCGCCGGCGTGCTGGCCTCGATCGCGCTTGCCGTCGTCATTGCGTGGATCAGCCTGTCGCTCGCCTTCCTGACCGACTGGCCGACCAGCTTCTGGATCACGGCGCTGGGCGCTGCCGCCTATGTCATCAGCGGCATGGCGCGGCGCTCGACGGCAGCACCGGAGGCGCGATTGGCCGACGGCAATCCCTGATTGCAATGCCGGGCGGCGGATCGGCCAGACCGACTAGCAAGCCCAAAACGGACGTTGGGGAATTACACCCAAAAAAAGTCAGATTGAAAACCAGCCTCCTGAAACGTTTCAGCCGGGAAAGGCAAATCGATTCAAGCGCCTAGATCGCGACGGAAGTGACGCCGGCGGCGCCGCTCCCGAGCCGCGGGAAAGCCCGGAAAACCGCCACTTACAACGATTTTTGCCGTGACAGATGGCCTCCGGGCAGTTGGCCGGAAAGCCAGCCGGGAGGCACAAAATCGACCTCCAGGCATCCCTCTGGACGGGCGTTGACAGACCGCGGGGGTGCATGCGTATACCAAGCCATGGGTCACGCCATGGCCGTGGCGGTTGAGACGGGGCTGGGGGGTTTCGTTACAACAGCAATGACGGCCCGGCGCCGGACGGGCGGCATGCACTCTCGGAGTGCGCCGCTCGCTCTTGGCTAACGCGCCGGCGACCCGACAGCAGTCCTGGCCTGCGTTCTCTCGACCCAGGCATCGCAAAACGCCATCGTCTCAGCTTTCCGATCCGCATCGGTTCGAAGCGAACGAGGTGACGCCCCCTTAACCGATATTCGCTTTGCTACGTCCTCCTCTTCCCGACGGGATGAGGGGGGCGCTGGCGACTGCGCAAGGCGGCGGGAGCCACATCGATTCAGTTCGCGACTCCAGGCCGGCAATGATGTAGAAGATGAAGTTGAGCGGAGGCGGTGCGCCTCCAGATCGGCTTTGAGCCTTGTTCCACCCCATCGCGAATATCGAGGACGCGCAGACGCTGGCGCAGGCGATCGTCAATACGATTGTCGAACCCTTCCTCGTGCTCGACGAAAAGTTTCATGTGCTGGCGGCCAGCCGCTCCTTCTATCAGACCTTCAAGGTCGACCCAGAACAGACGCACGGCGCCTTGCTTTATGCGCTCGGCGACGGCCAATGGGATATTCCCGCCCTGCGTCTGTTGCTGGAGACGATCATTCCCGAGAAGACCGCCATGGACGGCTTCGAGGTCGATTATGATTTCCCCAATATCGGCCGGCGCACGATGCTGCTCAACGCGCGGAAAGTCCTCTACGACCACAGTTCGGCCATCACCATCCTGCTTGCCTTCAACGACATAACGGCGCGCCGCGTCATCGAGAAGGAAAAAGCCGAGCTTCTCGGCCGCACCGAAGAATTGCTGCGGCAGAAGGATGTGCTGCTGCGCGAGATGGAGCACCGGGTTGCCAACAGCCTGCAGATCATCGCCAGCATCCTGTTGCTGAAGGCGCGATCCGTCACCTCCGAGGAAACCCGCCAGCACCTCAGGGACGCCCATCAGCGCGTGCTGTCGGTCGCCGAAGTGCAGCGTCATCTCCACACCGAGGCCGGTCTCGACGAAATCGATGTCGGCTCCTATCTGCCGAAACTGTGCAGTAGTCTCGCTTCATCGATGGTCGGCGACGCCCAGCCGATCGCCGTCAAGGTCACCGCTCAAGGCGGCAGGATGGACTCGCAAAAGGCAGTCAGCCTCGGGCTGATCGTCACCGAACTGGTGCTCAACGCGATCAAATATGCCTTCCCCCGGGAGAAGGCTGCAGCGCTGATCCACGTGTCCTACGAGACCAATGGCAGCGACTGGAAGCTGACGGTCTCGGACAATGGCATCGGCAAGCCGACCGGCGCCGCGCCGACTACCGGCCTCGGAACAGCCATCGTCGAAGCGCTGGTCAAACAGCTGGAAGCGCGGGTGGATGTCATCAGCGACTCCAACGGCACCAGCGTGTCAGTGACCAGGGCGACGTTCACGTCGCGGATACCGCGCGCGGCGTAGCGTTGGCGACCAAACCTACCCGCGCGATCTGGGTTTTGGCTTGTCCGATGTATCCGATGGATTTGCTGACAGCCTGGCGGAACGCTGATCGTTAAGCTGATCGTTAAGTCGCACCGCCTTCTTTTTCGCCTCAGCCGCAACAGCAGTGCCAGTCAGCTTCGGCTTTGCTGCAATCGCATAGTCGGCTCTATTCGTTCGGTAATCCGTGTGAATGGCCATTTGTTTTTGATACTCCCTGATGGACATAAACGCGCTCGAGCACCAAGACGTTCCAATCCTGCAATGGCCTCGCCGGCGACTGGTGCCCCCGTCCCTGTCGGGCGGCGCGCCTAGCGATACGCCTGTCGCCCCGATATCGCCTCGATCCTGATCTGGTAGAACAGATGGCTGCCCGAACCGGCCTGCTCGCCGGGTTTCAACGCGCCCGGCTCCCACCAATTGGAGTGCTTCTGCAGCAGCGACCAGGCAAACTCCCGGTCGTGATTGGATGCAGGTGTCTGCTGATCCCTGGCGGGGATCGTGGCGTCGAGCGCGGGCGCCTTGGGCAGGTCCTCGAACAGGCCGTCGACGACAACGCTCTTCCAGCCGTGGACGCCGCCGACATCGTCGACCTGCAGGCAAACATTCGGGTTCTCTCGCATCCATTCGACCTTCTTGCCCGGCAGCGAGAAGCTGAAGATGAAATTGTCGCCGAAGGCAAAGTGGATCGGCACCACGTAAGGCCTGTTTTCGTGGACGCAGGCCGGCGGCCGAGCCTGGCCGACTTCAGCATGGTGGTGCATTCCTGCTGCGTCATCTCCCTGATATCCATTTGTTCTTCCCGTCGATAATCGTGTGCGTTGAAATGTGTGCGTTGAAAATCAGGCTCCGAGATCGATGCGCCGGATGGCCCGGATCGCTTCCCCTTCGGCAACGCCGATCAGCGCATCGATGGCTTGGATGGGTTCGATCTGGCCGCGCGCGGCCACCGTCTTGCGCAAGGCATGGAGGTCGTCGCGGATTTCGCAGAGTGTGGCTCGAACCGTGAGGGGCATGGGGCCGCCTTCCTGCGAGACAACCGTCGGGGATGGTGATCGGTTCCACCGCGAGCGGAATGACTCGCTAATGTTTTGCCAGAGCGTATAACACCGGGGTCGCCGGCCATGTCACGGGCACCGGTGCTTGAGAGTGTACATCGTACTCCCGCCCTGCGGGAGCCATACGATGGAAGACAACACCGCACCCTTCATATCCGCGCACGACTTCGACATTGTCAGAAGTGCGTTCAGGCTCTCGGTCGCCGAAGGGCTGATCGTCGAGCGGTATTGGATCCAGCATGCAAGGGATCTGCTGCGCGAACTCACCGGCAATGAAGACGCCGATGAAGCCATAATCAACAGGATCATCGGCAGATCGGCGCCGCAATGCATTCCGCAGAGGACGCGCGACAAACCGGCGCGATGAAGCGCGCCGATCTGTGATATTGGCGTCGATCAGGCAACCCCTGACGACGTCGATCAAGCAAGCTTGACGACGAGTCGATCAGGAAGCCCTGACGACGGTCGATCAGGAAGCCCTGACGACGAAGTGCTTGGTCACCGGCTCGAGGATCTGCCAGGTGCCCTTGAAATCGGCTTCGACCACAAACGCATCGCCCGGACCCACCTCGACCGGCGTGCCGCCATCCGGCGTGATGATGATGCGGCCGGCGATCATGTGCACGAACTCGTAGTCGGTATAGGTGGCGTGGTAGGTGCCGGGCGAGGCCCGCCAGGTGCCCGACATCACCTTGCCGTCGGCGGTGGTGTGCTGGACGGCGGTCTGCATGGTCGGCCTGCCCTCGACCACGATCCAGCCCGGCAAGTCTTCGCCATCGGAATGCTCGACAGCGCCGAATTTGAGGATGGTGGTGTTGGTCATGGTCGGGCTCCGTTTGCGCCTGCATTGGCTGGCGGTGAAATAGCCGATGCGCATGACAAGGGCAACGCGGGGGCGGTTGCGGTGGGCGCCGGCGCGGCCATAGCCTGCCACGCTTGACCGGGCCGGCATCGGCGGGATAGGCGAAGCGTGCGGCTGCGCGAAAACCAGCAGCAGGAAAGGCTCACCATGACAGACGCGATCGTTAGAGACAGCAACGGCACCCAGTTGAACGAGGGCGATTCCGTCACCCTGATCAAGGATCTCAAGGTGAAGGGCACATCGGAGACGATCAAGCGCGGCACGCTGGTGAAGAACGTCCGCCTCACCGGCAATCCTGGTGAGATCGAATGCAACACCAGGCAGGTCAAGGGCCTGGTGCTGAAAACGGAGTTTTTGAAGAAGGCGTGATTGCAAGGCAGAGGCGAGGCGGGTGCCGACCCCGAATGTCGGAGATTGGAGAAGTGGGGTAAGAGCGTCCCCTCTCCGCGTGAACGGGAGAAGAGAGTTAACCTCCACTTATGTTGCACTGCGTTAGATTTGTTGCATTGCGATATCGGCCTGCAGGGTCGAGTCTTTGCATCGGGCGGGCTGTCAACGGCTACGGCCCCACGCGTCCATCCCGGCGCGCAGGGACGCTGCAGCACGTGTGATCCCCGGCGAGATGTTACCGGCATCTCGGCCAGGCGGACTTTGCTCCGGGATCATGCGACAGGACGAGGTTTCACCGTGCCAGCATCGTTCCGGCCCGATATCGAAGGATTGCGCGCACTGGCGGTTGCCGGTGTCATCGCCTTCCATTTCGGCCTCACCGGCCTGCCCGGCGGTTTTGCGGGCGTCGACATCTTCTTCGTCATCTCGGGCTATCTGATCACCCGCCATCTGCTCGCAGAAATCGCCGAGACCGGACGGCTGGACCTGTGGCGCTTCTACGCCAGGCGCGCCAGGCGGCTTTTGCCGGCGTCGCTGTTCGTCATCCTTGCCACGCTGGTGGCCGGCGCCTTCATCCTGGCGCCGGAGGAACAGTCGCTCTATTCCAAGGGCGCCATGTACGCCTCGGCCTACATGATCAATCTTTGGCTGATCCGCTGGTCGTTCGACTATTTCGCGGCGGATGCGACCAGCAACCCGTTCATCCATTTCTGGTCGCTGTCGGTGGAGGAACAATTCTATCTCGCCTGGCCGGCGCTGCTTGTGCTGGCGGCATGGCTGCGCCCCGGCAAGCGCGGCGCAATCCTGGTGATCGGCATTGCCGGCCTCATCTCGTTCGCCGTCTGTGCCTGGCTCACCACCATGGCGCAGCCCTGGGCCTTCTATTTCTCGCCACTGCGCGCCTGGGAATTCGCCGCCGGCGGGTTGGCGACCATGGTGCCGCAAAAATTCTGGCAGGACCGCCCGCTTCTCGCCGCGCCGCTGGCATGGCTCGGCCTGGCGTTCATCGGCGGCGCCTATCTCAGCTTTAACGAGGACGCCCCCTTCCCCGGCTTCATGGCGCTGATGCCGGTAGCCGGAACCGTGCTGTTGCTGCTGGCGGGAGCGGCCGGCGTCAGGAATGGCCCCAGTGCCGTCCTGGCGCTGCCGCCCCTGCAGTGGGTCGGCAAGCTCTCCTACTCGCTCTATCTCTGGCACTGGCCGGTGATCGTCTTTGCCGCGACGCTGGTGCCCGAGCTTTCACTGCTGCAGCGGCTCGGCTGCATGGCGCTGACGCTGGCGCTGTCGCTGTTTACCTACCATGTCATCGAAAACCCGATCCGCCGCAACGGCTGGCTGATGGCCAATGCGGCGCGGGCGCTGGTGCCGGCTGTCCTCCTCACCGGCACCGGCGTCGCAGCCGCCTACGCCAATGCCAGGCTGGTCGTCCACGATCTCGATCCGCAGCAGCGCAGCATCGCCGCCAGCGCGGCGCGCCCCTCCACTGCCCGCGAGGCCGGCTGCGTTCTCAGCTATGAGACGGTGACGCCAAAACCTTGCATGTTCGGGACCAGGACCGCCGGGCGCACCATCGCGCTGTTCGGCGACTCGCATGCCGACCACTGGTCGACGCCGCTGATCGAGGCGGCCGAGAAAAACGACACCAAGGTCGTCACCTGGCTCAAATCGTCCTGCCGGGCCTCGCGGATGACGGTCTGGGTGAGCAAGCTGAAACGCGACTACACCGAGTGCGATCAGTGGCGCGAGCGATCGATCAGGCAGATCATCGCCGCGCGGCCGAGCCTGGTGGTGATCTCGGAGATCGCGCAGTCGAGTTTGCGCAAGATGTCGGTCGGCATGCAGATGCCCGAAAGCCGGGATGCCGATGCGCGCGCCGGCCTGCGCGCGACGCTCACCGCATTCAGCCGGGCCGGACTGAAGGTCGCCTTCATCCGCGACGTGCCGTTCAACGACGACCATGTCGACACCTGCGTGGCGCGCGCCCTGTGGCGCGGGCAGACGCCGTCGCTGTGCGACCAGAAACGGGCCGAGGCCGCCAACGATGCCGGCGCGGCGATAGAGCGCGACATCGTGCGCGCCGTGCCCGGCGCCAGCTACATCGACCTGACCAACCAGTTCTGCGACCAGAACACCTGCCACGCCTTCATCAACGGCAAACTCGCCTACCGCGACCGCCACCATCTGGCGACACCGTTTGCGGAATCGCTGGAGCCGGTGGTGGAGAAGGCGCTGTTTTAGGGGGGTTAGATGGGAACAGCGGGGGCGCTGGCGGCCTGACCTTTCTGCATAAGGGAGAGGTCACATTGCTCCGATCCGTCCCCTCCCGGATCGGGGCAAATGCGGGTGAGAGGTGCTTCCAGGCTGGAGCACCTTTCACCCGGCTCCCGCCTGTCGGCGGCCGAACGCCATGCTGGAGAAACCCATGCCGAGGGAGCCTATGTGCCGGTTTCCTTCGTCACCTTCACCTCAACGGTCATCCCCAGGAAACTCGAGGCACTGCCGGAGTAGCTTCCAGAAAGCGGTATGGCTTGTTGAGGATGCCTGGCCACGGCCACCCTGATCAAATCCCGGTTGCCGACAATGCCATTGGTGGGATCGAACTCGACCCAGCCGGCGCCAGGCAGGTAGACCTGGCACCAGGCATGCGTCGATCCTCCGCCGCGGATTTCGATACTGTCGCGGCTCGGCACATAGACGTAGCCGGTCACGAAGCGGGCAGCAAAGCCGAGCGAGCGAACCGCCTCCATCATGAAAAGCGCAAAGTCCCGGCATGTGCCTTTGCGCAGATGCAAGGTCATCAGCGGCGGCTGCGTCCCGGTTTCGACCCGCCGGGAATAGACGAAGCTCTCGTGGATGGCGTAGCAGAGCGTCATCAGCAATTTGCCGGTCTCGGTGTGTCCCGTAGCACTGACGAACTGTCGCGCCCATTTGCCGACCTCGTCGCCGTCGTCGAGATGATGGCGCTCCATGGTCTGAGCAAGGTCGGCCGCCTCGTCGGGATCGTAGGAGAATGGATAAATCAGCGCGGTCTCATCGATGCGGAAATCGGGCGCATGCTGCGGCGTGTGATCGAGCCGGATGTCTGTGGCGAAACGGAGTTCCTTGGCCGAACCCTCGAAATCGATCACCGCAACGCAATTGCCAAAAACGTCATGGATCCAGCCAACCGCCTTCGGTTCGGGGTCCACGGACAAAGCATGGTCCAGCAGCCGCTGATCGAAACTGTCGCGCGGCCGACACATCACCCGATGCTCGCCAAAGCTCACGGGCTGGCGATAGCGATAGACGGTCGTGTGCTTGACTGAGAAGATGGGCATCGGCGTCCGTCGGCAAATTCACCTGCGGCGCGATCATATCGTGTTTTCGATGTGCATCCGATGGGGCATGTTTGGGGGCATGCGCGGAGTGTTTTCGCGCAGGCGACCCTCGCGCGATCGGATGGCGCAGGCGCCGTTCCTAAGGCGCGAACGTCAGCCTCTGACAGCCTGTTAATGTGCAACTTGGGAAGCCGCCGACATCAGTTCCTCGGGGTTCGGTGTCTTGAACGTAATATCGGGGCCATCCTCCAGACCTTCAGTGAAGCTCCAGCGTACAATGCCCCCTCGGTCGATTAGGAACTGACCGACAAGCAGCTCCTTAGCGGAAGCCATCATTTGCTGATCGGCTTCCGTAATCTCATACCCCTCCTTCTTGTTGAGAAACTCATCCATTGCCATGGGGTCCATAGGCTCGGGCAACTCGCCTGGGAGATGGATCCGGAGCCCCATGACCTTGTCCATTCCGACCTCGCGCAAGCCGAAAGCACGGTGTGAGGCCCGCTCCGGGTCGGACGCGGCGAGAAGATCGGGTGCCGGATGGTAACGGAAATAGAGCCGCGCCCGCTCGACCGGCGTATTGACCACCGCCAGGCATTCGACGCCTCTCTCACGCAGGGCCGGCTCGAGTTGCGCCATTGCCGCGACATTGCGGCGACAGAAGGCACAGTGCAGGCCTCGAAACAAACCGATCAACAACGGGCTTCGGCCTCGAAAATCGTCCAGCGCGATTTTGCCTTCGCGGGAGATCGCATCGAGCACAATATTCGGCGCCCGGTCGCCCGGCTGCAGTGGGCGGTCGACACTACTCGTGGACATGGACAACCTCCTCGCCCCGGATAAGCACACCCAGCGTTTCGGAGTTGAGCCCGTGCCGGGGCGCCAAGACAAAAATAGCTTTCGACCTCTGCCATTTTGCCGAGGTCGAGATTGCGTGCACTGCAAGCGCATCATAACACGAAAAAGCATCTGCAGGTCGCCCGTTTCGCAAGCTGTCTCAAGTGCTGCGGTAAACGGCGGGTCGTCTCATCCGCGCCATGGGACAACACAACGGCCCATCATCCCCTCAAACCCATCAGCCAGATTCGCCGCCGCCTCCACCAGCATGGAGCGCACGCTTCTCGGGCGGCCGGGTGTCGGGTTGGCGTCGAGCAGCACCGGCTGGCCCTGGTGGATGACGAAATCGAATTTGCCGTAGTCGAAGCCGAGTTCTCACCCAGGCTTGCGCTTAGCCGAGCGGCGACGGGTGCTGCGCCCACCACGCTTGCAAATCTCCACCCAGATGCCATCTAGATCACAGGCGCACCGCCGGTGCGCCGACATCCACGGAGGCGAAACTTGACTCAGCGAAGCGGCAGTGCGGACCTGCCGCTGCATGGCGGGCGGGTGCCGAAATGGCTGGGCGAGCGCATGATGCGGCTGGGTGCTGTGCTGTGCGAGGCGATCATCCATCACTATGGCCGCGACGAGCTGTTGCGGCGGCTGGCGCATCCCTTCTGGTTCCAGTCCTTCGGCGCCGTCATGGGCATGGACTGGCACTCCTCGGGCATCACCACCTCGGTCGTCGGCGCGCTGAAGCGCGGGCTGAACCCGATGTCGCGTGAGCTCGGCATTCATGTCTGCGGCGGGCGCGGCGCGCATTCGCGCAAGACGCCACAGGAGCTGACCGCGATCGGCGAGCGCGTCGGCAT
This sequence comes from Mesorhizobium sp. P171375, assembly GCF_057786075.1. Lineage (NCBI taxonomy): Bacteria > Pseudomonadati > Pseudomonadota > Alphaproteobacteria > Hyphomicrobiales > Phyllobacteriaceae > Mesorhizobium > Mesorhizobium sp. P171375. The sequence goes on along the minus strand of NZ_JBYNWF010000001.1, from coordinate 3,694,221 downwards.
CGATGGCGCGGCGCTCGCCACCGCCAGCCGCCTGGTCGCCAAGGTGGACAGTGCGGCCGTTCAGGACGGCTTCGACCTCTATCTGCACGGCTTCATCGTCACCGACGACAGCCGCTGGGTGGTGGTGCAGCAAGGCATGAATGGCGACAGCCGCCAGGCGCGCCGCTACCACTGGCTGTCGGAAGGGCTGACCAGCTTCGTCGACCAGCCGCATGCGGCGATCGAGGGCGAGACGCAAGGCGAGATCGTCAACCTCACCGACCATCGCGCCGAGCCGTCGCGGACCGGGCAGCTCGACCTGTTGAAGACCATGAGCCCGGAGCGGATCCTTGACAAGCTTGCCGTGCTGGAGCCGCCGTCGAACGCGCCGCCCGCAAAACCAGGCGCGCAGCCGATGCTGCCCAATCTGGTGATGCCGGCGCATCACGACGTACGCGAGAGCGACATCGTCATGCACCGGCTGCACGGCAACATTTCCGCCGCCATCGAAAGCGGGCCGGCGGATTTCCCCGAACTGCTGCTGGTGCCCGGCGTCGGCGCGCGCACCGTGCGGGCGCTGGCCATGGTGGCGGAGGTGGTGCACGGCGCGCCTTGCCGCTTCTCCGATCCGGCGCGCTTCTCGCTCGCCCATGGCGGCAAGGACCGCCACCCCTTCCCGGTACCGCTGAAAGTCTATGACGAGACGATCGCGGTGCTGAAATCGGCCGTCGGCAAGGCAAAGCTCGGCCGCGAGGAAGAGCTCGGCGCGCTGCAGCGGCTGGATGGCGAAGCGCGGCGGCTGGAGCGCTACGTCACCGGGCCGAGCCTGAAGGAGATCGTCGCCGGCGAGTTCGACCAGTCGCATCTGCTTGGCGGGCGCAGTGTGTTCGGGTGGGAGAAGGCGCCGGAGGATGGTGAAGTGCGGAAGCCGCTGAAGAAGGGTGCCTAGCACGCACGCTGAATCGGCCTGGCGCATTGATAAGGATCGTCTGTCAGCGCCGCCCCTCATTGTCCTGTCGGACGTTCGTCATTCGAAAAGCCAAGCAATTGGCTTTTCGTCCGCTTCGCGGACCATTCCTCAACTCCGCGTATAGTGACGGGGAGAAAGATGCCGTCCTCGCCGCTTTCGCCAATCGCCAACTTCGCAGAAAGGGCGCCGAGGTCGCGGCTGTTCCCTTCTCCCCGTCACTATACGGGGAGAAGGTGCCGGCAGGCGGATGAGGGGCGGCGCTACCCTTGTGTAAATGCTCCTGTAGGCACCTTCCGGCTCAGGACTTGATCCACTGAATTGCTCCAAGCGCCTGTTTTCATACCCTTCACGCTGCGCCCTTCAACAGGCGTGGCGAACGGATCAAAAAAGGGAGGATGATGGCTGACAGGCGGTGACGCTGGCTTACCCTCGTAAAAACTATGGAACGAGGTCGCGCTCCGGGGGTTATATTAGATCAACCTTGAACAGGAGGCAGCCATGAGAAAGCTCCTGCTTGCTTCGATTATCGCCATCTCCGCAGCGGCAGCGATGATTGCCCCGGCGAATGCCGGCGGGCGCGTCGTGATCGGCATCGGTAACGGCCACTATGACGATTACTACAATGACGGATATCGCGACTATTACCGCGATCGCTACGCACCTCGGCCCTACTATCAGTATGATGCCTACGATAACAGCTACAGGTATCACCGGTATCACAGGTACCACAGGCATCATCGCCGCTGCCACATAGAGCTGGTCAAGCATTGGCGCCATCACCACAGGATCGTTGAGGAAATTCGCGTTTGCGAATGGTGACCCTGGTAGCGTGAACCGGTCCGGCCGGCATCTGTCGGCCGGCCGCTTTTGCCTCCCCGGGAACTGCCCGCCTTATCGCGGCTTCCGCATCAGCATGATCCCGTAGTGCACCGCCAGCAGATCCAGCCCGACCTTCAGCAGCTTCACCACCACATCGCGTCCCTCGCCGGTACGCTCGGCAAGCGCCTTCACCGACTGGCCTTCGAGGCAGATCTGGCGCACGGCGTCGGCCAGTTCCCAATGCGCCAATGCGGCATTGGCGCCAGCATGGGCGCGGCCAGCGTTGAGAACGCGGTCGGGCATGCCGCTATTGATGCGCCCGCCGTCGACGCGTTCTTCCCAAGGCATCGGCCGCAGCCCGTCGCGTGAGGCGCGCTCGAAATCATCGCGAAAGCGCTGGCCGGCCTCGCGCTGCTGGCGCGTCAGCGAGGTGATGCCGACGAGCGGATCGACATTGCGCAGCCGCACGACGCCGCCGGTCGCGGTGTACCCGCCATTGGAAACCTCGTAGACGCGCCGCGCCTCCTCGGTACCGACGCTGAGCCGCTTGCGGCCGAAGCGATCATCCTTCAGCGCGAAATCATGGCCGATCTCGCGACGAATGCGCACCTGCTCGGCTTCGTCTTTGGGCAGTTTTGGCGGCTTTGCTTTCTGCGCGGTTTTTTTGCTCATCGGGTGATCCTTGTGGGGTGGATTGTTGAGCTGGAAAGGTTGGCGTTCCTTCGCGCCCCCTCTCTGTCCCGCCGACGTGTCACTGCTCATCGCTTCGCCAGCGCACCGGAGCCGATGCCTGGCGATCAGCCCTCGCCGAAACTGGTGCCTACACCACCTCCACCACAGGCCGGTGGAAGCGCGCCTGGTGATAGGTGCAATAGCTTTTCAGCGCCCTTGTGCGCAGGCCGCAGCACAGCATGTCCGGTCCCGGCCGGCTGCCTGGCTCATCATTTTCGGGGTCTTCCTCCAGCATCAGGTCGAGCGGCGCGCGGCAGCGGTCGAACAGACAATCGATGAAGCGCATGGCGGCGACATGCGGCTGGCGACCGATGGTGGCGGGGCGCGGCGCCGGCATCTTGAAGCGGTAGATTTCGCCGTCGACCACCAGTCGCCCCTCGCCCGGGATCGAGCGTGCCGGCCGAGGCGGCGACAGTGGCTTGGCCGGTGACTGACGGGCCGGTTTGGCGACCGGCGCGGTTGGTGCTGCCTGCTTCGAAACGTCGGGCTGCCTTACGGGCTTGTTCGGCTGCACCGGCGCATTCTTCCCCGCGGTGTTCTCGTTGGCCGCACTCGCCCTTGCCGCATTCTTCCTGGGTCGGCCGCCGGACCGGCCGCCCTGGGGATTGGCAAAGCCGATGGTCTTCAGCGCGCTGTTGCGGTGGACGATGCCGATGATGGCGTTGCGCGAGACCGGGCTGCCGCGCAGCGCCGTGAAGCGGATGGCGATCCTGGCCGCCGACAGGCCATCCCTGAGCCAGACGGCAATCTCCTGCAATTCGGTCTCGGTATAGGCAGTCATGTCGGATCCATTGATTTGCGCGCAAAGGCAGGCGCTCGGCCTGAGGGCCAAGGCAAAAGTTCAGAACGTCGGGTTTGGTATTGTCAGGCGGTGCTGGCAGCCGGCAGGGAGCCTACGAGATGCCGCAATGCAGCTTCCGCTGCCGCTTTGGTGAGGGCGGAAACCGCCCTCCCCGTCAGCCGGTCAAACAGGATGACAGTGCCGTCTTCCGTGCGGATACAGGAGATGCCCTGCCCGCCATCGGGCAAAAAGGTGGCCGGAGCCGGGAGAGGAGCGGCTCCGGCCGTTCCGATCGACAGGGGGAGGCCGACCGGATCCGGGGCAAAAGCCCCGGTTGGCGTCCGGACCGGGGAGGAGGACGGCCCGGACGATTGGAGAAAGCTGACGATGCCTGCGGAAACGCTTGCGGTTTGTTTGATCATGCGCTAAGCGTACGATATGTACGAAACGTACGCAAGCGAAATCGTACGTATTGGACGATAAATTTCAGGCAATTTGTACGATGCAGGAACCGAGGCACAGATTGCAGCAGGCACGGGCGGAGGCGGGTTATGCCTCGCCGAGCGACGCCGCGCGGGCATTGCGCGACATCAACAAGAACACGCTGATCAGCCACGAGAACGGCAACCGGCCGCTGTCGCGCAAGGCGGCGGAGAAATACGGCCGCTTGTTCGGCGTCGACCCCGGTTGGCTGCTGTTCAACGGTGAGGGCGGCAGCCTTGCGGGCGGCCATTTCGGCTTTGACGAGGCGGGCCGGCAGATCCCGATGCCGTCGCTGGCTACGGTCGACGTGCCCATCGTCTCGTGGATCAGCGCCGGCGAACTCGGCAGCCAGGACATGGTGGTCAATCTCAGCGATTATCCGACCATCCCCACCACCGATCTCGAGCAGGGCCAGTGGATTGCGCTGCGCGTCGATGGCCCGTCGATGAACAAGATCTCGCCGCCGGATTCGATCATCTTCGTCAACCTGCGCGACAAGCGGCTGGTGACCAATGGCTGCTACGTCATTTCCGACGAAAGCGGCCAAGCCACCTACAAGCGCTATCGCCCCAACGAGAACCCGCCCTTCCAGCCGGCCTCCTACATGGACATCCCGCCGCCAGCGCTCGAAGGCGCCATCACCATCATCGGCCGGGTGAAGCGCTCGATGATCGATATGTGAGGCGCGGGCGCCGGCGGCCATACAGCTAATCTCCCCCCTTGCGGGGGAGATGGCCGGCAGGCCAGAGGGGGGTGCTGTCCCGCCAGCCTCTCTGCAGATCACCGTCGCTTTCGCCGCCCGAGTCGAGGGTCTTCGCACCGAGGCTGGCGATCCCTCACACCCCCCTCTGCCCTGCCGGGCATCTCCCCCGCAAGGGGGGAGATCAGCAGTTCGAACCCCTACCCTAAAAACTCATTGCTGAAATACACTCCAAAATCCGGCCTTTCTTTCAGCACCTTGCCATCACCATCGAGCAATATTCCGGCGTTGAAGAGGTAGCCGCCCATCGCCTCGACCTTGGCCTTGTCGATGGTGCCGATGACGCCGTCCTGGCTGCGCAAAAAGTGCCCGTCGACCAGCATCTTCAGCGAGGCGTGGATCAGCGCCGGGTTGGTGAGTGCGTCCTTGTTGGACGCGATCAGCAGGTCGCCGGCTTCTTGCGGATGATCGACGGCAAACTGATAGCCGCGCCGCGTTGCCTCGACGAAGGCGGAAGCCGTTTTTGGGTTTGCCTGGAGATAGGCATCGCTGGAGGCGATGACGGTGGTGTGCTCGTCGGGCACGCCGTAGTCGGCGTAGCGGAAGCCGCGCTGCCTGATGCCTTTCAGCTCGGCATCGACGCCTTCCCAGGTCGAGACTTCCAGCGTGAAATCGACCGAGCCGTTGGCCAGCGCCTCATAGGCCGAGGTGCCGAGCGTCACCGTCTCGAAACTGCCCTTGCCGCCATCGTGGCGGATGATGGTCGAGATCAGCGTGTTTTCCCAGGCGCTGCCGAAGCCGCCATAGGTCAGGCCGTCGAGATTCTTCGGGCTCTTGATCTCGCCGCGATCCGCGTTGAAGACCAGCCGTCCCGTCTCCTGCTGCACCACGGCGTAGACTGCCTTGAGGTCGGCGCCTGCGGCACGCTGGGTGAACAGGCCGACGCCGGCAATGCCGAAATCGGCGATGCGGTTGGCGACCAGCGTGCCGGCGCCGGTATCGCCATAAGGCAGGATGTCGACGGTGAGCCCGGCCTCGTCGTAAAAACCTTTGTCGCGAGCAACGAACAGGCCGATATGGTTGGTGTTGACCGTCCAGTCGAGCGCGACGGCGACTTTTTGCGCAGCCGCATGAGCGCGCGAGGCCAGCGGCAGTCCGGCAGCCAGCGTCAAAAGCAGCGCTTGCCGGCGGGTGAATTCGGTCATGATGATCTCCTTTGAGCGGTCTGCGGGAACGAGGCTCGGTCAGCCCCGGGATTGAGCAGCGTGTCGAGGATTTCGGCTTCGAGCACAGCGGCCTGGCGCGCGGCATCGCTGCCGGCGGCACGCGGGCGCGGCAGCGGCACGGTAATCTCGCTGATGATGCGGGCGGGCCGTGACGACAGGAGATAAATGCGGTCCGACAGGTACACCGCTTCACGCACGTCATGGGTGATCAGCAGCGCCGTCCAGCGATGACGCTGCCACGTGCCTTCCAGCCAGCGCTGCATGGCCGCGCGTGTCAGCGCATCCAGCGCGCCAAAGGGCTCGTCGAGCAGCAGCATGTCGCGTTGCTGCACCACTGTGCGCAAAAGCGCGGCGCGCTGGCGCATGCCGCCGGAGAGTTCCGCCGGCCAGGCGCGCTCGAAACCGGCAAGGCCGAATTCAGCGAACAGCGGCGCGACTTGCTCGCGCGCCTCGCGGCGCTTCATGCCCTGCACCTCCAGCCCCAGCGTCACATTGTCGATGACGCGGCGCCATGGCATCAGCGCGTCGCGCTGCGGCATGAAGGCGAAATGGCGACCATGGTCATCGAGTGGCGCACCGTCGAAGCGCATGTCGCCCTCGCCTTTCAGCGCACCCGTCAGCAGCTGGAACAGTGTCGACTTGCCGGCGCCGGAGGGGCCGAGGATGGACACGAACTCGCCGGCCGCGACATGAAGCGAAATGCCCGCGAGCACCTCCAGCGCGCCGAAGCTTTTGCTGATATCGCGGAGTTCGAGCCGTGTCATTGGGAGCTCTCTCCCGAAGGCTTGCCGCCGCGGCTCTCGCTCCCCGCATTTTCCCAAGGCATGGCGAGGCGCTGGATGAGCACCGCAAGGCCGAACAAAGCAAGCGTGAGCGCCGCGCTGACGGCGACCGCGGCGAGCACCAGATCGGGGCGGAAATTGTTCTTGGCGTTGAGCATGTAGATGCCCAATCCCTTCGCCGCCCCCGCATATTCGGCGAAGATCGCGCCGACCACGGCGTAGGTGATGGAGATGCGCAGCCCGGCGAAGAAGTACGGCAGCGCCGAAGGCAGCCGCGCCAGCCAGAAGATGCGCCGGCGCCCTGCCCCCATGGCGGCGAGCATCTGGGCAATCTCCTTGCTCGTTGCAGCGTAGCCTTCGACCAACGCCACCATCATCGGGAAGAAAGTGACCAGTGCGACGAGCAGGATTTTCGGCATCAGCCCGAAGCCGAACCACAGCACGATGAGCGGCGCGATGGCGACCAGCGGCAAGGTCTGGCTGACGATCAGCAGCGGGAAGAGCGCGCGGCGCAGCGGGGTCAAAAAATCGACCAGCGCCGAAAGCACGAAGGCGGCAATCAACGAGCAGGCGAAGCCGGCAAGCGTGGCGCGGATGGTGGGAAGCGTATTGTCGGCAAGGGCAGCGCGGTTCTCCCAGGCCTGCAGCAACACGCGCGACGGCGCCGGCAGCATGCCGTGCGTGACGCCGCCATAGCGGGCGTAGAGCTCCCAGGCCGCGAGGAGCAGGGTCAAGGAGATGGCGGCGGGGATGGCCTTGGCGATGGCGGGGGCTGATCTCCCCCCTCGAGGGGGAGATGTCGCCGAAGGCGACAGAGGGGGTCGCCGGCCATAGAGCGCCCACGCCTTGCCGATGCGAAAAGAGCGTCGGCGCTCCACGCGCTGGAACCCCCTCTGGCCTGCCGGCCATCTCCCCCTCAAGGGGGGAGATTCACTTGCATCGCGGTCTTCGCCAATTGCCAATGGCTCCCCTCCTCTTTGTACTGAGGGGTCGGGGGCATCTCCCCCACGCGATGAGTTGGACAAAACAGCCACGGCAATATCCTCGATGAACGACGCCTGAGCCGCGGCTCAGACGGCGCTCGGGCTGTTCGCAGAAATCGTGATGTCGAGGGTGACGTGGCCGGCGCCCGGGCCGAAGCGGCAGAAGGCTTCACCCAGCGTCGCAAACACCGCGCCGGCATCGCCACGCAGTTTGGTGCAGAAGTTCTTCGAGCGTTCAAAGACGCCGGACTGCTTCAGGAAATCGATGCAGCCATAGATCTCGTCCATATGGTCGCCCGTACCCATCACATAGAGCGAGAACTGCGCCGCCACCGGCTGGTCGGTCGATGGCGTGGCCTGGACGGCGCGGATCGCGGCGACCTTGCGCTCGTCCAGCGCAATGGCGGGTCCGCCGGTCTCGTCGGAGCGGCAGATCGGATCGTCGGGCTCGCCCGGGCAACCGCGCGAAACCGCAGCCGAAAGCACGCAATGTTTGCCGCTTTTGGCGGCCGCCACGAACAGGTCGCGCATGGCTGGAAACAACACCTCGGGCGGCCCGACCAGAAGCGTCGAGATGTCGTCGGTTTCGATCCTCAGCCGTTCACGCCAGGGATCGAGCGCGCCGAGCGCGCCAAGGATGACGCCGACGAAATCGTCGGTCATGGGATAAAGGGAAATCTGTGCACCGGAAAACATCGCCCGCCTCGCTCCGCTGGTATTATCCAGATCAGCTTTAGGGTCCGAAGGCTTGCCGCCCTCATCTCAGCCCCGACCGTACGGAGCACCCCTGTGGATGGGCGGGTTAAAGCACTGTTCGAGGCATTGGGGAAGAGTATTTTTCGACTGTCATCGCGAAGTGTATTGGGCCAGGTTTCTTGGCTTCAGGAAATCCGCATCATTTTGAAAGTTGAATTCGTTCAAATTGTACGCATCGTCCTTGACGAAATATCGTACATAAAGTACGATATTTCCTTTGAACAAGGGGAATTCCGTGAGCACAGCGAACCATGCCGCCTTCGCCGACCTCTCCCGCCCGCTGTTGTCACTGCCGCTGCTGCCGCCCCTGTCGTTCGACCAGCGCGAACGCGTTGCCGGAGCATGGCGAATGGCCAGCCAGGACATCGCCGACGATATTCGTTTCATCCGCCAATATTTGAAAGTGATTGCCGAGAAGGACGAGAGGCTGTCGACCGGCACGCTCGTTCACAGCCACGCCTATGTCGAAGCCTGCGCCGGCTGGCTGCCCCAGACGGTGGCGCGCTATCGGCGCCACTTGCGCCAGATCACCGAATGCGAACTGGTCATGACAGCTGCCGGTATCCGCTTTGCCCTGTCGAGTTATGCCTGGGAGGCATAGGGCATCGCGCGATCTTCATGCGCAATGAATTGCGCTCCCCGTGGAGGCGCAATTCGTCGGGTTAAGAGACACTGGCGGGCCGAACGGCGACGCCCAGAACGGGGCCGCCCGGGCGAATTCTGCCCTTGCCTATTTCGACTTGGCCTTGCCGGACTTTGCGGCCGCCGGCTTTGCAGCCTTGGGCTTGGCGTCGGGCTTGACGGGCTTCGCAGCAGCCTTCTTCGCCGTCTTCTTCGGTTTGGCGGCCACACCATCTACTTCGGCCGTAGCCTGTTCCCAGTGCTCCTGATGCGCGCCTTCTGGGCGGCCGGCCTGTTCCCAAATCTCATGTGCGCGCTGGCGAATGCGGTCCTGTCTGTCGTCCGTCACTTAAGCCTCCGTGGTTGGGTCCGATGGTTAGGTCCAGATTCCACGAAAACATTAGCCGAAATTTGAGCCCGCGTCTTGAGGGACGAGCTGCTTTCAATGCGGATCGGAAACGACCGCAACGCCGAGCAGCGCCGCTTTCTTAGTGATCAGCCCGGCGAGGTCGGCATCCGACCGATCCGTGCCGGTGCGCTCCCGCAAGAGCGCAATCGCTTCCTTCATCGACAACAGCGCGGTGCTGCGCTCAGCCAACAGCTTGTCGCAACACGCCGCCACGTTGGTCTCGACATGCGGCAACATGGGCAATGCTCCTTTCATCATTCGGCCCTGCCGCCCCTTATTGGGATGAACGACAGGGAGCCGTATTGGTGGTTCGGTCAGTTGTGGCCAGCGTTATTCGACCACCTCAACGATCCTGCGCGTGCTGGGATCGACCAACACTGTATGGTTGTCGACTACAGCGTATCTGTACTGAACGTCAGGAACCTCCTGCAGCTCGACAGTGTCGGGCAAGGCGGAGCCGACATTCAATTCGACCCCAAGCAGGCTGACCGAGGCGAGCGGATGTTTTTTTACGTATTGGTGCACGACCGTGCGCTGTTCGGGGGTGATGATCACCTGCTGCTGCGCCGGCTGCGTAACAATGACTTCGTCGGCCGCGGCAACACCAAGACCTGCGATCATGGCGAGCCCGGCGACTGCTGGAATAAGGACGGTTTTCATCTTCGTCTCCTGTCGTTGTTTGCGAGCTCCACCCTCGTTCCCGCACGAGGCGAAAACAGCACAAATCGCGATGGCGGGCTCCGGGAGGCAAACGCCTCTCGTACGGTCTTGTTCCGTAAGTGGAGACTAATTGATCGGCCCGACCAGCCATTATTGCCGGAACCGCACCGGCATGATTCGCATTGAAGGACGATCCCTCAGGAGACTTTCAAAATGGACGATATGCGGCTGCAAAGTCCCGTGGCAATTGCCGTCGGCGCCGGCTTCCGACGCGACATCACCACGCTGGCCGAGATGCAGAATTTTCTTCGGGAATGGCCGCACGCCAGGCGCGGCAAGATTTACGAAACGGCGCTGAGGGCCTGCGAAATGGCCAGGGCTGGACACGTGACCAAGGACCAGGCGCGGCGGGCTTTCGCAGCCTTTACCGAGGCGGCCGGCATTGCCTGGACCGGCATTGATCCGGTGACCGCGCTGCGCCTGGCCAAGGCTGGACCTGGCCCGCCCCGGTCCACACTGTAGAGACCTCAAGCGAGATCATTGCTTCGGTGGCTGCACAGGCACCTCGCCGGGCTTGATAACCGGTGTTTTGCCCTCGTCCGGCGGCGGCTGCGTCATGCCCTGGTCACCGCTGGGCGGCGGCTGCAGCACGCCGCCGCAAGAACCAAGATCGGCGGTCGAATTGCCATTGCCGGCATCGGCGGGAGGCGGCTGCTGGCCGCCATCCTGTGGCTGCGCCTGGCAAGGCACGGGAGGAGCACCCTCGCCGTTGTCTTGCGCGGCGGCAGGGCCGGCAAGTGCCAGCAGCGCGCACGGCAAGAAAACAAAGATCTTCATTGTCCGGTCTCCGTCTGGAATCGTCTTCTTTTGGCAAATGCAGCCCAGCGGCAATTGGTTCCCCAAGTGGTTCCCAAGCAAGGTGGACCGGTTTCGGGAACCTGCGTGCCGGCGGCGAGTTCCACCTTCTCGATGCAGGCACCGACCAGGGAGAAAATTATGGACCCGCGTAGAAAACCAAGCGACGAAGTGGAAGCCCCGACGCCGCGCCAGCAGGACTGGGATGCGTTGCGTGGCGCAAGGATCCTGCCCGACGGGGCAGATGAAGAAAGCCTGCCGGACACCACCGGTGTCGAGAAGGAAGGCGACCTGCCCGAGGAAGACGACGACAACCCCTATCAGGATAGTGACGATGCCTTGCCTGACGATGCCGAGGAAGCCGCCATTGGTCGCGACCCCGCGCGGCGTGGTGGTCCTTTCGACGAGGTGTAGGCTCGAAGCAGTCTGCGCCGGACTTTCGTGGCGTTTTACCGGAACTCTTCGTTTGTTCGCTGGTTAGGAAATTGTCCAACCCAGAGGAGACCGGTCATGGATCACACCGGTCACGCACGACTTGCCAGCACGGAACTGACGCCCGACATACTCGAAGGCGCGACCATCTACGGCCCTGACGACGAGAAGATCGGTTCTGTCGATCATCTGCATGGCAGTCAGGTCGTCATCGACGTCGGTGGCTTTCTTGGCATCGGCGCCAAGCCGGTGGCGGTCACCACCAGCCAGCTTGATTTCATGCGCGACGAGGATGGCGACGTCCACGCCGTCACCAGCTGGACCAAGGACCAGCTCAAGGCGATGCCGGAGCATCGCGACTGATATTTTTCGAAGGGTCCGGCTGCCGCCGGGCCCTTCGTTCGGCACGCCAGGTGCGCCCTGGCGGTTTGGCTTCAGCGGCGCTCTGGTGATCAGGAGAGACCGATGATCAGAAAACTCAAATCAGGGAAATACCGCCTCTATTCGCGCAAGGTCGATGAAAAGACTGGACGACGACGCAACCTCGGCACCTTCGACAGCCGCGAGGCGGCCGAAAAACACGAACGCGAAGTCCAGTATTTCAAGCGCCATTGAGATCGCTCCCCGACCTCTTCAGCGCGCAGGCAATGGCCCGACGCTGAGCGTGTGCTGCGTGCACGCTCCGGCACCGACGGCGGCCGGCGCCGGGCAGCCGTCGGCGCTTGAGGCCGACGGGCGCGCGAGCGGCCTTCAGTTCGACGCGGAATCGCCTAGCGCTTCGGTGAGGAAGGACGCGGCGATCAGGTCGTCGGCGTCGAGGCGTAGGGAGCCTTCGCTACCCCCCATAATGGCTGCGACCTTCTGGAAGGTCTGCATCTCGTATTCGGTAATCCTGGCATTTTGCATCCTGGCCTTCAGATCGGCAACGCGTCGGCCCAGTGAGGCGGACGTTCCGATTTCTCTTTTCGACATGGCGTCGTGCTCCTCCCCCAACCCATGCTTGGTTTTGCCTCTGCTCGCTTAGCTGTACCCAGAGCTGCCTATTTATAAGGCAGCATGAATACAGTCGCGGCAACGCGCGGTACCAGGGAAGGTTCCAGCATAAAATGGTCACGAAATAATACGGGAGGGCCGGGAGTCTAGAACCGGTGACTGGCGCCGCAACCAGGGGCTGCGGCCGTCAAGCCACGCCATCCCCGCGTCGCCGTTAGCGACGCAGGTCGGACTGCAATCGCGTTGCGCGATCGGTCAGCGAGAGGGCGACGGCACGCCAGAGACCGAGCGCGCGGTTTCAGGCGAGAAAACCACGAAAGCGAAGATCAGAACGGCACCGGCGACGATCAACGAGCCGCCGGCAACGACAGGCTCAAGCGCCGGGTTTCCCTGCAACATCACGTAGAGGGCCGGCAGCATGATCACCACGCCAACCGTATAGAGCCAGTAGTGAATCATGGCGATGCGGCGCGCCGCCTTTTGCGGATTGAGCGCGTAGTACCCGCCGAAGATGGCGCTCGTCACCCAGCCCAGCAGGTTGATATGCGCATGCGCCGGGAAGGCGCTGTGATCGCCTGAGATGGCCATCTGCAGGCCGGCCGCAATTCCCAATATGAGGAACACGATGGCGGTTTTGAAAAAGAGCTCTGAAACCTTAGGCATGTCGTTCTCCCCCGATGCCGTTTACCCCAGTATTGCGAAGGCTACACTTAGGAGTGAAGATTTTCCATACCGTACTTGGGGTTAGTAACGCTTTTCCCCTAGGACCGGCAGTTCCCTCGGCCCGTCAAAAAGCCGCCGGGGCGAACCCCGGCGGCATGGTCGTTCTATTGGGCCGTTTCAGCCGCGAGGCTTTACGGCGTTGCCGGAGCCAGCTTGGCGGCCATCTGGTCGATCTTGTCGGCAAGCACGCCGTTGGCCCAGTCGGTGACCTCGGCGTCGACCGGCTTGTTGGCCATATCGGCGAGTGCGTCATCGAGCGATGGGATGTTGCCGGTAGCCGTATCGGCAGCCGTCTGCGCCGCGGCAGCCGCCGCTTCAGCATCCGTGACCGCGGCCTCCAGATCCGTCATCGTTGCGTCCTGGGCCGCCTGCTCCTCGGGCGTTGGAGGCGTAACCACATGCGCCGCGTCGAAGGCCGCCTGCTGGGCGGCCACCGCGGCCTGAGCCTCCGTCACCGCCGCATTGGCCTCGTCAACCGCGGCTTGGGCGTTCTTGGCAACTGCCGACGCCGTCACATAAGCCTGAACGCCGGCGAACTTCTTGCTCTTGGAGTTCACATAGGCGTTGATGTTGCGTTGCAGCGAGTTCAGCCGGCCAAGCTTGGCGTGGATGTTCTTTTCCTTGGGCGTCGCGGCGACTTCGACGTCATCGACAGCCTGGTCTTCGGTCGAGGCCTTCTTGCCGGCGTGAGCCGATGCCGATTTGCCATGCGAAGCGCTGTTGCCGGATTTGCCGCTGCCGCTATTGCCGTTGCCGCCGCCATTGCCGTTGCCGCCGCCGTTGCCACCACCATGGCCGTGGCCACCACCGTTACCGTTGCCACCAGCACCAGCCAGGGCCGGAGAGGCCAGAAGCGCAAACGCGGCAAGCGCCGCCAAAAGAGTTTTTCGGGATGTCATAATACCTCCTCGGGGGATAGCCCACCTCCGCCGACTCGCTATAGCAGCGCCATATGAGAATTTGCTAATTCGACGGAGTAAACTTTAGATAAATGTGGTTGCGATACGCGATAATCGACCGGCAAAAGGTTGGACAAAATCTTGTAAATAATTGATATATAAAGATAAATATGAACACCGCCGAGCGGATCGGCCCTTTGCGCGACTGACGCCCTATACTGATCAGACCTTAGGCCTAATTGCTGCGATACTTAGGTCGCAACCAAGACCGTCGTCGCGTGATTTGCCGAACAGGTGTCGAATACGGATTCGACATGAGCGAGCACCTGCAGAGCCCGCTTTCGACGCGGATGGATTGAGGGCCGGCACCCACGCGTTCGGAGCATCGGTGATGGTCGATTGTCGCCCCGAAGGCATTGCCTTTCAGGCGTTTGCGGCATTGGGCTCTATGGCATCAGCAGGATATCGGCGCCCGGCTGTTCATCGAACAGCACGGCGCAGCCGCGCCTCAGCGCCACCGCAGACAGGGCGTTGGCCACCGCCTCGTCCGGCGACACGAAATCGCCAGTCAGCACCCGCAATTCTTCCACCGCCTTGGCCATAGACACGCAGTGCCCGGCAACGCGATCGCTCGCGCAGGCGTCAACGACCCTGACGAGGTCGATCATCTCGAACTGGCCCATACCAGCCTCCACGAAACAGTGTCCCAACGAGACCATGAACGCCGTGGCGAGAGACAATGTTCCCTGCGCCCGGCGGGAAGGCGGCTCAATCGACGGCCGGTTCTCCAGCGAATTCACTGGAGGTAAGCGCCTCGCTTGACAGCGGACCCTGTTTGTTCTCTATTTGTTCGTCAAAACCACCCTAGCAACAGACGCGGCTAATGCTGCAACGCCCAAAGGAACGGCCGGGATGGAACCCACCATCCTGCATGCGGATCTCGATGCCTTCTATGCCTCCGTCGAGCAGCTGCTCGACCCGTCGCTCAGGGGCAAGCCGATTGCCGTCGGTGGCGGCGTCGTGCTGGCCGCTTCCTACGAGGCCAGGGTTTTTGGCGTGCGCGGCGGGATGCCGGGACGGCGCGCTCGGGAGCTTTGCCCGCAGTTGATCTTTGTCGGCGGAAATTTCGGCGAGTACCAGAGACTGGGCGACGCCGCGATAAAAGTGCTCGACGATTTCACGCCGCTGGTCGAGCGGATTTCCATCGACGAGGCCTTTGCCGATGTCGCCGGCTGCACGCATCTGTTCGGGTCGCCGGCCGAGATCGCCGCCACGGTGCGGCGACGTGTACGGGCCGAGCTCGGCCTCCCGATCTCGATCGGCGTGGCGCGCACCAAGCATCTGGCCAAGATCGCCTCGCAAGTGGCGAAGCCCGACGGGCTGGTGGTGGTCGATCCGGCAACGGAACTCGCCTTCCTGCACGACCTGCCGGTCGGGTTGATGTGGGGCGTCGGCCCGGCGACCAAAGCGCGGCTGGCCGAGATCGGCATCGAGACCATCGGCCAGTTGGCCAAGACCCACAGCGGCGCGTTGCGCCGGCTGCTCGGCCCCGCCGCCGGCGAGAAGCTGGCATCGCTGGCGTGGAACCGAGATCCGCGAAAACTCGAGACGCACCGGCGGGCGCATTCGGCCGGCGCCCAATCGGCGCTCGGCAAGCGGCCGGCCGAGGCCCATGTGTTCGGACCTGTTCTTCTGCATCTGGCAGACCGGGTCGCCAGCCGGCTCAGGGCAAAATCGCGGCCCGGCCGCGCGGTGACGGTGCGGGTGCGTTTCGCCGATCTGCACGCGGTCACGCGCTCGGTGACGCTCGATCAGCCGATTTCGGCGACGGCGATGCTGGCCGAAATCGCCGAGGAGCTGGTGCGCGGCGTGCTGGCCGCCAACCCTCGGGAGAAGACCATCTCGCTGCTGGCGATCTCGGTGTCGCAGTTGGAAGAAAGTGCCGAGCTGCAGCTCGAGCTGCCGCTCGGCCTCGATGACGAGAAGCAGCGGCCCGGCAGCAAAAAGGGCCTGGCGCGCTTTGGCGCCGACCGTGCCATCGACAAGATCCGCCAGCGCTTTGGCAGAGAGGCGGTCGGCTATGGCGCGGTGGCGCTGGAAGCCCGGCGCTCGGTCCCCGACGCCTTCCGCGAACTGGCGGAAAAGGAGCTGTGAAAACTATCGGCCGGTGCGCCAATAGCGATGCACCTTGACGCCGCTTGCATTTCTCCCATTCCAGGGCTCGCAAGCTATGCCGTCATGGTCGGCGTCGTGCGTCGGCCAGTAGCCCGGTTCTCCCAAACGCGCAGGGGCCAGGCCGACGGCACGGGCAACGCTACAGTTCGGAAATGCCGCAAGGTGCCTGAGCACGGCCCAAGGCGAGTCGAACCGGACGCCCAGGAAGCCGGAAACGATGTAGCCGAACAACAGGATGAATGGGGCCAGCATGGCCAGCCATCTCAACCTGCCCGACCTGCCGTGGCGGCGATGCATTGGCCAACGCAGGAACGGCAGGAGCATCATCCTTGGCAGCCAAACCTTCCATGGGCGCAAAAAGTTGCGCAGGCAATGTCGCAAACGCTGCGCTGCCTCTATAACAGGTTTGGGTCGAGAAAGGCAGGACGTGCGATTGCTTGGGGGTTTCCTGGGAGAGTTCTTGCAGCGTTGGGGCAGATTGTCGCTGGCCCTGCAGTTCCTCATTGCCGGCGGTATCGGGCTGCTGGTGGTGATGCTGGTGGTCGGCCTGTGGGTGACCTCGCAAATCCGGCAAGGCGTCATGCGCAATTCCGCCGCGACCACGGCGCTCTATGTCGACAGCGTGATCGCGCCGCTATTGCCCGACATGCGCAAAAGCCGCGAGCTCGACGATACCGTCAAGCGGGCGCTCGACGAGACGCTCGACCAGGGTGCACTCGGCCAGCGGCTAGCGTCGTTCAAGCTGTGGCGGCGCGACGGCACGATCCTCTACGCCAAGGATACGACGCTGATCGGCAAGGTGTTCGAGCCCAACGCCAACCTGGTCGCCGCCTTCAGCGGCAATGTCGTGGCCGAGTACAACGACCTCGACGACGATGCCGAGAGCCAACACGAGAAAAAGACTGAAGCTGGGCCGCTGCTGGAAATCTACAATCCGGTACGCGAACCCTGGTCGGGCGAAGTCGTCGCCGTTTCGGAGTTCTACGAGGTTGCCGACGGCTTCGAGTCGACGCTGAACGTCGCTTTGTGGCAAAGCTGGCTGGTCGTGGCCGGCGCCACCGCGGCAGCATTGGCGCTGCTGTCGGGCATCGTCTTTCGCGGCAGCCGCACTATCCAAACCCAGCGGGAGGCACTCGAGGCCAAGATCGCCGAATTGCGGGCGCTGCTGTCGCAGAACTCATCTCTGCGCGAGCGCGTGCAGCACGCCTCGCGCCGCGCCACTGCGCTCAACGAACGCTATCTCAGGCGCATCGGCGCCGATCTTCACGACGGGCCGGCCCAGCTCGTGGCGCTGGCGGCACTCAGGATGGACAGCCCGATCTTGCTTGATCCCGGCGCCCCCACCGCGCTGCGCGAAGCCGAGATCGCCGACATCCACAAAACGCTTGATGAAGCGATCCGCGAGATACGCGGCATCTGCAACGGTCTCGTCCTGCCGCAGATCGAGACGGCGGCGGTGCTCGACATATTGCGGCTGGCGGTCACCGAACACCAACGGCGGACCGGAACCTCGGTTTCGCTGACGCTGCCAAAGCGCTTGCGCGAACCCGGCCCTTCCGAGAAGATCAGCATCTATCGTTTTGTCCAGGAAGGCTTGAACAATGCCTATCGCCACGGGAAAGGCAGGGATCAGGCGGTGAAAGCGGCAATGAAAGGCGGCAAGCTGTTCGTCGAGGTCCTCGACGGCGGTCCCGGATTCGACCCGGCAAGAAGCGAGGGCCTTGGGCTTGCCGGTCTCAGGGAGCGTATCGAGAGCATCGGCGGCCAGTTTGAAACTGTATCTGGCCCACAAGGCACACGACTGGTGATAACATTGTCCATTGAGGAGCAATCGTGACCCAAGCCATCCGCATTGCCATTGTCGACGACCATCCGTTGTTTCGCGAGGGCGTAGCGCGCAGCCTCGGCGAGATCGGTGGTTTCGAAGTGGTCGGCGAAGGCGCCAGCGCCGAGGATGCCGAAAGGCTGGTCGCGACCATGCGGCCCGACATCGTGCTGCTCGACATCAGCATGCCGGGCGGCGGGCTCGCCGCCGCGGCAAGCATCATGACCGGGCACCCCGGCCAGAAAATCGTCATGCTGACCGTGTCGGAAGCCAATGCCGACGTTGCCCAGGCGCTCAATGCCGGCGCGCGCGGCTATGTGCTGAAAGGCGTCGGTTCGAAGGCGCTGGCTGAAATCCTCAGCAATGTCGCGGCTGGCGAAAGCTATGTCTCGCCGACACTGTCGGCCCGGCTTCTGTCGGACCTGTTGCAGCCGGCGAACCGCAAGGCCGAACCTCTCCAGCAGCTCACCGGCCGCGAGACCGATATTCTGCGCCTGGTGGCGGAAGGCTTGAGCAACAAGGAAGTCGCCGCACGGCTTTCGCTGCAGGAGAAGACAGTCAAGCATCACATGACGCGGGTTCTGGCCAAGCTCAATGTCCGCAACCGCACCGAGGCGGCGCTGCTGATGCGCGAGGCGCGGGAGCGCGCGAGTTGACGCGCGGCGCACGGACGACGCCCATCCGCCCCAGGCACTGAGGCAAAAAACACATCCGCCTAAAACGGCTACTCTCACAAACTTTTCAAACGTGCCACATCGGCGGGGGTCGCCGCGCGCTCGATAATGGTGCGGTCGAGCGCATCCTTCATCGTGAACCGACCATTTTGGATCCGTTCCTTCATGCCGTTGGGATGGGTGACCGTGATGCCGGTGGCGTCGACCTCGACCTGGTCGCCGGTTGCAGAATTCACATGGCTGGCCTTGCCGGCGCCGGAATTACCCTTGCCCTTGCCGTTACCGCCGCTGTTGCTGTTACCGTTTCCACCGCTGTTGCCGTTGCCGCCACTGTTGCCGCCGCCACCCCCATTGCCGCCGCCATTGCCGCCGCCACCGCCATTGCCGCCATCCTTGGCGAAGGCATTGCTGGCGGCAATCTTGGCGACGCCGTCAAAGCTGAGGTGGTAGGGCACAAGAATCAGGGCGAGCGTTGTGGACGCCCGCAAGGAAAGCCAGCAGAGTTGGCGCAATCGCGTAATCTGTTCTTCCCCTGACGGTCAGCGAAGACCAATCCGATCTGTCCACAACCGGAATGGCGTTGTTACCAAAACAGCATCCACAAATCGACGGCCTTGCGAAAGCGGCTTACGACCCTTGTCTCGGCAAATACAGACCTTTTTTGTAAAATTGTCAGACTTAAGTCCGATATTTTGCAACCTCTAGCTGCATCCGGTCTGTTTGAGCAGACCGACCAGCCGGGCCAGGCCCGCATCCATCAACGCGACTTTCGGCACGATGCTGTTGACGCTTTCCGCACCGCAACCCGATCCTCGGCCGCGCCATGCAAAGCCAAGAACAATGGTTTTTAGACGAAGGTGGATTTGCGGGTTAGCGCATCGGCGACAAGAAAAGTCGAGACGGGATGACGGTACCGCAAAGGTTGACAGTGCCAATCTGTCAGGCATTATCGCGTCATCCTGGAGGATGCACTATGAAGAAAACCTATTTGAAGCCGGTGCTGGTCAAAAAAGGCAAGCTCTCGCAGGTTACAGCCGTCACCAATGGCGCCGGTTCCGGGCCCACCACATAAGGGTCGGATCGTCCTCGGGGGCGAGGCGCAGGTTTTCAGTATAAACAATTGGAGATGGGAAATATGAAGAAGACCTATTCAAAGCCGGTGTTGCTCAAGAAGGGCAAGCTCTCGCAGGTCACCGCGAACGGTGCTTCCAGCATTATCCCGGGCTGAGCCTTTCACCCGGATTGATCGAGGCCATCCTGACAGCGTCGGGCGGCTTGATTGTTTTTAGGGCATGATGTTTTCCCGAACCGCAGGTCTCGGGACCAACTCAGCGTGCAACCACCATATCTTCAAGCACGAGCTGCCAGTAGTGGCGTGTGGAAAAACGCACGCGCGTCACCGCTGCCAACATCGGCACGTAGTGTACGGGTGCCAGCGCCGACAGGGTGACGGTGTCACTGGCGACCAGCCGGTCGCCGAGCCAGCTCTCGATCAGGGCGGTTTCGCCTTCGGACCTCAACCACGCCGCAGTCAGCATCACCGAGTGGAAGCCGAACGGTTTTTCGCTTGAGAATTCCGCCGGATGTCCGCTGCTCGTATAGCAGACATGGTCTCCCGAGATATTGCCGTTGACATAGCCTTCGCTGCCTTCGGTGTTATCACGCGCCATCGCGTTTAAATTGAACCAGGTGAACCCGGCATAGCCGGACGGCACTTTGCGCAAGCCGCGCCCGGTGACATCATCGAAACCGATGGTCTGCAAGGACGCGGCGCTGTCTATGGCGACATTTTCAGGCGACAGCAGGCCAAGCTCGGTTGGATAGGCCGACAAGGCCAGCCGGCGCACCACGCCACCGTCGGTGATTTCGACCGCGTCGGCGTCATCGGGCAGATCGACGCGAAAGCCGGCGCCGGCGCCAAGCGGATGCATCGCCAACACCTGCCCGTTTCGCATCACCGAGACGCTCGCCGAGACCTTGTCGGCTACGTGGCCGCTGAGCCAGCGGACAGGGAACAGCCCGACCGGTTGCAGCATCGCTTCCGAAACCAGCCCGGTCGGTGATCCCGGCAGAGACCGGAAGTGCTGCGACTGGATCTCGTTGGCGCTGTTCGAACGCCAGCCGGGTGGCGGCGAAACCGTGAACCGGTAGGTGCCCGGCACATGGATGGGTGCGGCCCGGCGTTTCGTCGACATCTTGAAATTGGCAAAGCCACCACGATTGCTCCGCGCCGCTGCAACGAAACGGCCGTCGCCGTCATGCAACCTGACCATGATGCCGGCCATCGGCCGGTCGCCCAACCCATAGCGACCGTCCCGATCGGCGTCGAAATAGACAAAGGACGAATAGTTGAGGTCGCCGCGGCTGTCCGACCAGTCGCGTCGCACGAGGTAGTCATTTGCCGGATTTTCCCGCAGCCGGACCTTGCGGCGGGACCGCACCTGCCGCCAGGCGAGCGCCGCAACGACAAGGGCAAGCCCCAGGAGGAATGCCGCTTTGAGCAAAGAGGATTCAAGCACCACTGTCAGCCTTCGCCACGCCATGGGATCTCCGCAATGAGCCATATACCGATGCCGCAGTATCCAGAGCAACCGGACACCGCGGCCGGGGAACCGTGCGTGCGACCTACATCCGCATTTCAGCCCAGAAGCTTTGCTGATCCGGCGTCTGTTTAAGACTGCCGTGACATTGGTGGATATCCAGCCCGGCGCTGGTGTTGGCCTCGACGATGACGATGCCGGTTGGCATCAGCGCGACATCCCATCCGACGAGGCCGGGATAAGGCAACAGGCTCGCAAGTTGAAGCATGGTCGATTTGACGGCCTGCCAGCCGGGCACGGCGGCGCCGCGAATCTGGACACCGCTTTCGGGGTGCGTTTCCCGTAATTCACGCTTCTTGAGCTCGGCATTGTAGAACAGCCCGGCGGCCAGGACGCCAGTGTCGACATCCACCCTGGCGGCGATACCGCCTTTGCCCGACTGCCAATTGTCGGTGGGATAGGTCGCAGGCCGGCCCATTTTCATCGTCGCCGCCAGCAGGATCGGCCGGTGATCCGAAAAATGCGTGCCGGTCAGCACGCGCAACGTATTCAACGTCGCCGGGAAGAAGGCTTCGCTCCACGGCCCCTGCCGGATGATATCGCACACGATGTAGCCGGTGGACGACGTGTTGGAAAAACTGTCCAGAAAATGTCGCGCCGCGATGCGATTGCCGTTTAGCAGGATGCCGTCGGGCAACTGGGCCAGCCTCATGGCGCCCTTGCCCTTACCCTCGCCGGCGGGCTTCAGGAACAGCTCGCCTTTTTCGGCGAGCAGCTGAAGCAGCCCATCCAGTTCGAGGATCTTGTCATCGCCAGCCAGGCTTATGAGCTTTCGGCCTGCAATATAGTGGCTGGCCGGCGGCGCCACGGATGGCATGACGCAATCGAGCCAGAGCTTCTGATCCAGTTTGTTGTGCAGTGCTTGGTCAAGGCGGAGATTGTAGATCGCCTTGCGCCGCCGCTCCAAGGTGAAGTTGAAATAGTCATGCTCGCGGTAAGCCCTGTCCTCCAGCATCACCAGGCTTTTTGAGGGATGCCCCTTGGGCAGGCTACGAAGCCGCCAACGGAGGGTCGGGGCTGAACTGGAAAACTCCGTCTCCAGAAAGGCTTTGTAAAACAACCATCGCCGCGCAATCGACATGTCCCACTCCTCGCCCGGGTGCCAGGGTATTACATTTCGAAAGACAGTTCACGCGCCGACCGGCGGCTATTCCGGCGACGGCACAGGCGGCTTCGTCGTCAGCGCGGCGCCGAAGGCGGCAACGACCACGGCGGCGATGCCCGCGCATTGCAGCGGGCTCAGGATTTCATGCAGGAACAGGAAACCGGCCAGCGCGCCCAGCGCCGGCTCCAGGCAGGTCAACGTGCCGTAGAGCCTGGCCGGCATGCGGGTCAGCGCCACCATCTCCAGCCAGAACGGCAAGGCGCTGGAGAACAGGCCGACCAGCAGCGCACTGACCAGGATCGCCGGTGCGACCAGGCCGGAACCCGCCTCGGCGATGCCGAACGGCAGGGCGACAGCGGCGGCGATGATCAGCCCGTAAGCCGTGGTCTGGCTGCCAAGCTCGGCGCCTGCCTTTTGCGCAAAGACGATGTAGAGCGCCCAGCAGCCGCCGGCGGCAAGCGCCAGCATCACGCCGATCGGGTCAAGCGTGCTGCCGGAGTGGATGAAGGGCGACAACAGCAATATGCCGGCGATGGCCAGCGCCACCCACACGAAATCAGTAGCGCGCCGCGACGACAGCGTCGCCACCAAAAGCGGACCGGAGAATTCCAGCGCCACAGTAATGCCGAGCGGGATTCTGGCGAGCGCCGCATAAAACAAAAGGTTCAGCGCCGCGAGGTTCACACCATAGGCGATGAGCCAGGGCAGCACGGCGCGCGACGGCCGCACCCGCCAGGGTCTCAGCACCGCCGCCAGCATCAGCGCGCCCACGGCCAGCCGCAGCGCCGTGGTGCCATTGGCGCCGATCAGCGGAAACAGGCTCTTGGCGAAGGTGGCGCCGATCTGGATCGACACCATGGCGCCGAGCAGCGCGCCAATCGGCAAGGCTTTCGCTTCGGCTCTGGCGATTGGCGTCGACGTCAATTTCAGTCTCCTCCGCGACGGCGCGACCAGTGGGCCGCAGCGCAGGCTCGGGATAGGAGCAACGGGCCTGGCTGTCGTGTGGCACGGCCGGGTCGTTGATGGGGCACAACGCTATTTCCTCTCCCCCGTCGATCGGGGGAGAGGAAAGACGCTAGTTCACCACCCCATACACAAGGCTCACCCGTCCGTCCGAAAGCGGCTCGACCTTGCGCAGCTCCAGTCTGTGCCGGGCGTGCACTGTGCCGAACAGCGCCTTGCCGTCGCCGGCGAGCAGCGGATAGACGATCAGCCGCATTTCATCGACCAGCCCAGCCTCGATGAGGCTGGCGGTGATGCGGGCGCCGCCCATGAGGTAGATGTCTTTGCCTGGCTCGCGCTTCAGCGCGGCGATGTCGTCGAGACTGCGCAGGAAGCGCGTCGACGGCCAGGCTGCCGAAGTCATGGTGTTGGACAACACATAGTGCGGGGTTTTCGCGGCAAAGCGCGACCATTCGAGCTCGGCCGGGTCGACCAGCTTGCCGGTCATCGGCAGCGGCTGGTCCGGCTCGTTCTCAAGGATCGCGCTCCAGTAGCGCTCATAGCCGGCATACATGACGCCGCCGAGCAGGCAGGCGTCGATCTCAGGCATCAGGCCGTATTCCTCCGACCAGTTGTCGACCCAGTCGGCGAACCCTTCGGGTCCTTCCATCTTGCCGTCGATGGAGATCTTCATTCCAGTGATCAATTTACGCATGACTTCCTCCTTCAGGCTTGCGGGATGCAAGCACGTTGCTTGGTTTCACCTGTTTGCGTGTGCGCCTCGATGGCTGGCGAAGGCGCGTGTTTCGCCGGCCCTTGCGCCGGCATACGGCGCAAGGGATCGATGGTGCCCCGCCCGGTTGGACCGGACGATGCGTTAGGTCAGGTCCTGCGTCAGGTCAGGCCGGCAGGCGCTGGTCGTAGTCCGTCATGAGGCGGCTCCAGCCGTCCCAAAACGGTTCCGGCTTTTCGCCCGTCACGCGGGCGGCCAGGATGTCGAGATGCATGTGCCAGCCGGCGGCATGCATCATGAGGCTCGAGCGGTTGGGCAGGCGGCGGTGGACCAGGGTGAGCAGGACGTCGTCGCCGCGCTGCGCCAATTCGAACGTGACATTGCCGCTGCCGTTCCAGGTGATGGTGAGCTTGCGCGGCGGATCGCATTCGACGATCTGGTTGTGCATCCGCTGCTCACCGCCAGCGAAGCTGGCCGGCCTCTGGCCGGGCGGGTCGGTCAATTCGTCGTTGCGCCAGACCAGCTCGAAGGAAGAGCCTTCCTCCATATCCATGTCGCCGGCCGCCAGCCACTGGCGACGCAGATCGCTCTGGGTCAGATATTCCCAGACGCGCTCCCTGGTTCCGGGCAAAAGCCGTTCGATCCTCAAGGTGGCGGGCTGGATCAACTCGGCGTAGCCGTCGAAGCTGTTCATCTGGTTCATTGGTCTTCTCCCTCGGATGATGTTGGCCTGGGCGATGTTGGCCCGGATGATTCTGGCTTGGATGATTCTGGCTTTGCCGGTGCCGGCGTCGTCTGCGCTATCGGCGTTTTGCGCTCCTCGCGCAAAAGCTGTTCGAGAACATCGAGGCGGCTGTTCCAGAAACGCGAGTATTGGGCGAGCCACTGATAGGCGGTGGCTAGCGGGTGGGCCTCGAGGCGGCAGACATGGGTGCGGCCGCGCACTTCGCGCCGGATCAGCCCGGCATGCTCCAGCGCCTTGATGTGCTTGGAGGCGGCGGCCAGCGACATGGCAAAAGGTTCGGCCAGCTGGCTCACCGTGCGCTCGCCGCCGGCGAGGCTGTTGAGCATGTTGCGGCGCGTGGCGTCGCTAAGGGCGTGAAAAACCTGGTCCATCTGGGGCGTCTCTAATTCAACCATGTAGTTGAATATAGATGCACACTTTTTGATAGTCAACCGTTTGGTTGAATGTTTTTTTGAATAAGCGCCGCCGCCCCTACCCCCCTTGTGGGGTGACGCCGGTTCGCGGAGCGAATTCATCGTGCCAGTGGCACGATGAAAGGCGGCGAACGCCGGGACGCTGCAAAGCAGCGGGGATCCGGCAGAGGACCGCAGGTCCGGGTGGGGGTGCTTGGCGCAGACCGCGGGGGATGAGAGCAATCTCCCCCCTCGTGGGGGAGATGTCCGGAAGGACAGAGGGGGGCGCGTAGGATCGCTACGTCTCAGCTACCCATGTCTTCGGCAAGGCCGGGTGCCACATGTGATTGACAGGCCGGCGGGACAGCGCCCCCCTCTGGCCTGCCGGCTTTCGTCATTCGGAAAGCCAAGCAATTGGCTTTCCATCCGCTTCGCGGACCATTCCTCAACCCCCAGAAGGGGGGAGATTAGCAGTTTCTCTCACCCTGCCATCGCCAGCGGCACCGGGCTCTTGTTGGGGATCTGGATGTCGATCTCCAGCGTCGACATGGTCTCGCCGCGGTCCATCGAGACCTGCAGATAGTCCTGGTCGATCTGCACATGCTTGGCGATGACCGCCATGATCTCCTCGCGCAGGATGGAGACGAGGTCTGGCTGGCTGCGGTTGCGGCGCTCATAGGCGAGCAGCACTTGCAGCCGTTCGCGCGCCACCGGCGCGCTGGTGCGCCGCTTGAAGATGTCGAGCAGGTTCATGCCGCCCTCCTTCCCAAAAGACGATCGAGGAAGCCCTTGCGTTCGAAGGGCACAATGACCGGCAGCTGTTCGCCCTCGAGCCGCTTTGCGGCATCGATGTAAGCCTTGGCTGCGGCGTTGAGCGGCTCCGACAGCGTCACCGGCGAACCAAGATTGGAGGCCCTGAGCACATCCTGGCTCTCCGGGATGATGCCGAGCAGTGGCGTCGACAGGATCTCCAGCACATCGTCGATCGACAGCATTTCACCGCGAGCCGCGCGGGCGGCATCATAACGCGTCACAAGCACATGCTTGGCGATCTGCTCGCCCTGTTCGGCGCGCAAGGTGCGGGCGTCGAGCAGGCCGATGATGCGATCGGAATCGCGCACCGACGACACCTCAGGATTGGTGACGATGACCGCCTCATCGGCAAAGCGCATGGCAAGCTGCGCGCCCCGCTCGATGCCGGCCGGGCTGTCGCAGAAGACATAGTCGAAGACCGAGCGCAGCTTGCCGATGACCTCGGCGACGCCCTCCTCGGTCAGCGCATCCTTGTCGCGCGTCTGCGAGGCCGGCAGCAGGAACAGCGTCTCGACCCGCTTGTCGCGGATCAGCGCCTGCGACAGCTTTGCCGAGCCCTGGATGACGTTGACGAGGTCGAACACGACGCGCCGTTCGGCGCCCATGATCAAATCGAGGTTGCGCAAGCCGACATCGAAGTCGACCAGCGCCACCTTCTTGCCGGTCTTGGCGACCGCCGCCCCCAGAGCCGCGGTCGAGGTCGTCTTGCCGACGCCCCCCTTGCCCGAGGTGACCACCACTACCTTGCCCATCAATAAAGCCTCCGTTGTTGTCGTTATGTCGTTGGTCGGGCGCGAGCCGCGCCCGCCGCATTAGCTGAAAGGGGCGATGCGCAGCATGCCGTTGTCGAGAAATGCCTGCACAGGCTTGCCCCGGACTGACGGGTCCATCTCCTCGGCCGTGCAATACCAGCCGTCCACCGACAGAAGCTCGGCCTCGTTCCGGCGGCAGAAGACCTGGGCGGCCGTGTTGCCCTGCGCGCCCGCCGAAGCGCGGCCGCGCAGCGTGCCGTAGACATGGATGGAGCCGGTGGCGACGATCTCGGAGCCGGAAGCAACCGAGCCCAGCACGATGACATCGCCATGCGGATGGAAGATGAGCTGACCCGAACGGATCGGCGAGCGGATCATCAATGTGCCGGCGTCCGGCGCGGCAGTTTTGGCGTCCTGTGGCAGCGGCCTGGCCTCACCTGCCGGCTTCAAATCGCCCGAAGCCTTATCGCCTGCCTTCAGATCGGCCTTCGCATCACTTGCCGGCTTCATATCGCTAGCCGCCTCCTCCGCCCTGCCCGCCTTGCGGCTCGGCTGCAGCAGCCCGTCGGTGGTCGCCTCCTTGGCGCCGACCAGCACCGGCGGCAGATGCGCGCCAAGCTCGGCGCCGCCGTCGAGCTCCATGGCGTAGACGCGGATGCCGCGCTGGCCGAGCACGCCGATCAGCGCTTCGATGGCGACGACATCTGGCTTCAGCGTGTTCAGATCGAGCACCACCGGGCGGCCGGAAAAATAGCCCGGCGAGTTACCGATCCAGCGATCCAGGCTCTCCAGCCACACATCCAAAGGCGCCTCCGGCGTCAGCGTGAAAGCGACGAAGGAGCGGGCGCGAAAGCGAATGGATTTGGCCTCGAGGGGAGCGGCAAAGGTCACGGCGGGCGATTCCTTACTGAGAGGTAAACGCTAGCCGTGGTATGGTTAATGAAAGGTTAATGGGAGAGGGAGCCCGCGTGAAATCGGAAGGTTGGCTAGACGCCAGTTTCGGACGCCAACCGGCGACACATTGTACGTCTTGATAGGGCCGAGGAACGAACCCGCTGCGCGGGATGGGCGCGTGGGGTGAGGTAGCGATCACGACCCGGACGTCGCGCTCGCATTGAGGGTGGTTCGGCAGCGGCAGAGCATGGCGGGCTTCTTCAACAAGGAGCCTGACCATGCACCATCCCGTTCTCGATGCACCCGTCAGCCCGCTGCGCCAGCGGCTGATCGACGACATGAACATGCGGCGCTTCTCACGCGAGACGCAGCGCAACTATCTCCGCGACATCGGACGCCTGGCGACATTCCTCGGGCGTTCACCAGACACCGCTACCGCCGACGACCTGCGCCGGTTCCAGATCGAGCAGCAGGAGGACGGCGTTCCCGTGCCAACGATGAACAGCATCGTGTCGGCACTGCGCTTCTTCTTCACCCACACGCTCGACCGCCCGGACCTGGCGCGCAGGCTTATCCGGCTGGCGCATCCGCGCAACCTGCCCGTGGTGCTCAGCCGCGACGAGGTGGCCCGGCTGCTCAACGCCACCACGTGTCTCAAGCACCAGGCCGCATTGTCAGTCGCCTATGGCGCGGGCCTGCGTGTCGCCGAGGTGTCGATGCTGAAGGTTGCCGACGTCGACAGCGAGCGCATGCTGCTGCGCGTCGAGCGTGGCAAGGGCGGGCGCTATCGCAATGCCATGCTCTCGGAGGACCTGCTCACGCTTCTGCGTGAGTGGTGGAAGGTCGGACGTCAGCAGGGCGTGATGCACCGTGACGGCTGGCTGTTCCCCGGACAGCACGCGATGAAGCCGATCAGCACGCGGCAGCTCTATCGCATCGTCGTCGAGGCGGCCCAGGCCGCCGACATCGCCAAGCGGGTCGGGCCGCACACGCTGCGCCACAGCTTCGCCACCCACCTGCTGGAGGACGGCACCGACATCCGGATCATCCAGGTCCTGCTCGGGCATGCCAAGCTCAACAACACCGCCCTTTACGCGAAGGTGGCGACCCGAACGGTGCGCACGGTCACGAGCCCGCTCGACAAGCTTGGCCTGTTCAAGCCGGAAGAGATCTCATCCGACGGCTGAGCGTGCGCGCCTCGATCGAGGTTGCCGACGTCTTCCGTGCTGCCGGACCCGCTTACCGGGCCGCCCACGCAGGTCATCTGAGCCTGCAGCAGCTCAAGGTCATGTCGGCGATCGAGTATTGCCGCACCGCAGCCCTTGGCGGTCACGTCGAGGCTTGCGAGGACTGCGGCCAATGGCGGATCGCCTACAACTCCTGCCGCAACCGGCACTGCCCGAAGTGCCAGGGCGCGGCGGCGCGGACGTGGCTGGCCGAGCGCGAGGCCGACCTGCTGCCGGTCGGCTACTTCCATGTCGTGTTCACGCTGCCCGCCGAGGTCGCCGACATCGCGTTCCAGAACAAGGCGCTCGTCTACGACCTGCTGTTCAAGGCGGCAGCGGAGGCGATGCTGACGATCGCGGCGGATCCAAAGCATCTCGGCGCGCGCATCGGCATCACCGCCGTCCTTCACACTTGGGGCTCGGCGATGACGCTCCATCCGCATGTCCACATGATCGTGCCGGGCGGCGGCATCGCGCCGGACGGAAGCCGCTGGATATCTTCTCGGCCGGCCTTCCTGCTTCCGGTGCGCGTACTCGGCAAGCTGTTCCGACGGCTCTTCCTCACCCGGCTGGTCGCTCTGCACGACGCAGGACGGCTCGCCTTCTTCGGATTTATGGCGCACCTGTCCGCGCGGCAGGCATTCGTGCGGCACCTGTCGCCGGTCCGCAAGAAGCGCTGGGTGGTGTACGCCAAGGCGCCGTTCGCCGGGCCGGAGGCAGTGCTCGCCTATCTGTCCCGCTATACCCACCGGGTTGCGATCTCGAACCGCCGCCTCATCCGGTTCGATGAAGCAGGGGTCACGTTCCGCTACAAGGACTATCGTCGTGACGGCACCGATCGGCAGCAGGTCATGACACTCGCCACCGACGAGTTCATCCGCCGATTCCTGCTCCACATCCTGCCGCGCGGCTTCCACCGCATCCGTCACTACGGCCTGCTCGCCGGCGGCTCCCGCAAAGGCAGCCTCGCACGCGCCCGCGAACTGCTGAACGTTGCTGCGCCGTCGGAGGACGACAACTCGGTAGAACCGACTGACTTCCGTCCGCCATGCCGATGCTGCGGCGGAAGCATGATCATCATCGAGACGTTCGAACGGTGGCGACAGCCGCGCGGACCGCCGGACACCACCGCGACGAACCGGGAGAACTCTCCATGACCCGGCATGGCATGCTCCAGCGTTCAGCCGCAGGCGCCCAGCCTCCGGCAACGGACCCACGCGTGTCCATGGTGATCATCGACGCCGAACGGGTCGCGTCCGGCCGCGCGCCGAGCCGACAATACCGCGTGGCTGAAAGGCGAAGCGGTCCGTCCACATCAAAACCGACGCTTGCCGGCGGCGGTCGCGCCGTCGCCGACACCAGCCGCAAATCGAAATCCCCATAGCCATCGACTGTGGCCCACGGGTTCCTTCCTCGGGGACTTTCGTACGCCTGCCGGCGCCCGAAACTCTTCACGTTAACGGCCTGGCAGCTTTCAGGATGACTGGCAAGAAGGCCGACCGTTGCGTCCAGCGTAGTGCGGACCGCTTTGCGCCAAAAGCGGTCATTGATGTTGGTTCCGCGCCAGAGGCGGACGAGCTCGTAACCGATTTAAGCAACCGGAGTCAGTTATTTGCCCCGAGTAAGCGCAGTGACTCCGGAGGGCTTGGGCGCCCGCCACGGATCGCCGTTATCATCGAACGGGCTACCGCGGTAGCTTTCACTGCGGAGCGACAACTGACGTTCGGCGTCATCAGAAAAAGGCGGACTCTGGCACGGTTCTGGTCTATGCCGACGCTCGTTGCCGGTCCGCCGGCCTTTTGCAACTGGTCCATGAATGAAGCGCCAGCCCACGACGTCGAGCCTGTTACGCCGACTCAATCGTTCGGCCGTGGTGGATTTGATCCGCACCGAAGGAGTGGCATCACCTTCGAGCCTCGCCGGGCGGCTGAACATCAGTCTGCCGACGGTGATGCGGGTGATCGAGGATCTGATTGCCGAGGATTTGGTGGCGTATGACGGGTTTGACGAGTCCAATGTTCGGGGCCGTCCCCGGGCACGCATCAAGTTCCGCGGCGCGGCGCATGCGATCATCGGCATCGAAGCCGGCAAGGGCGAGTTCTATGGCGCCGTGGCCAATCTCGAGGGCGTCGTGCAGACCGAAATGCACGAGACCGCCGACGATGATGGCGAGCGCAATTTCGAGAAGCTGGTCGGCCTGATCCGCCGGCTGATGGCGGCCCCCCGCCCGCGCGGCCAGACCATTCGCGGCATCGGCATTGGCCTGCCCTCGATCGTCAGGCAGCCGGAGGGCGAAGTGGTGCTGACGCTCGGGCTCGGCTGGCGCGACATGCCGTTGAAGGCGCGGCTCAGCGAGCATTTTCAGATGCCCATCGTCGTCGAAAACGGGCGCAACCTCGCCGCCGTGGGCGAATGGGGATTCGGAGCCGGGCGTGGCGCCGACAGCGTCGTGAGCCTCTCGATCGGGCCCGGCGCCGGCGCGGGCGTCGTGATCGACGGCAAGCTCTATGGCGGGCACTCGCATGCGGCGGGCGAACTCGGCTGGTATCTCGACGACCCCCTCCTCACCGGGCGGCCGTTCGAACATCTGGGCGACAAGCAATCGCTGCGCTTTTTCGGCATCCCCGAACAAGCGACCAAGATGCTCGAAGAGGCCAACACCCAGTATGCGGCGGGAAAGCTCACCCTGGCCGCCGTCACCGACCGGCAGGCGGACAAAATCGCGCCTGTTGTCACCGAGTTGCTCGACTATGCGACGATGGCGGTGGCCAGTGTTGCTGCCTTCATGAACCCGGAAATCATCGTACTGGCGGGCCGAATCGTCAGCGGCGGTGATCTGGTGCTCGATGTGCTGCGGCATCGCCTCAGGGGCAATGTGTATGACCCGCCGCGCCTCGTGATGGGCGCGCTGGGCCACCGCGATATCGTCCTGGGCGCGGTGCGTCTGGTGCTCGATGCGACGACCCTCAACCCTGGCGACAGCCTCGTGATGGGCGAACAAAGATCAATCGACCGTAATTGACAGCGACTGTATGTCGGCATTAAGTTTCTGACTGAAAGAAAAACCGCGTCCTGCGTCGTGTGGGAGCGTATCTTTCGTGGGAGGACTTCAATGACGAAGATTTTCAATCCGCTTGGGCGGACGATGCAGCGTCGTGACTTCTTGAAAGTTGCGGGTGCGAGCGTTGCGGTAGGGGCTCTGCCTGCGGCAGTTCGCGGTGCCGAGCCTGTCAAGGTGCTTGTGTGGTCGTGGGTGCCGAATCTCCAGCTTGAGGTAGACATGTTCAACGCCGCGCATCCGGGCATCCGGATCGAACTCGTGAATGCCGGCCAGGGCGAGCCGGAGTATCAGGCGGTCCGTGCTGGCCTGCAGGCGGGCAGCGGCCTGCCCGACGTCGTCCAAATCGAATACCAGCACCTCGAGAGCTTCCGCCAGGTCGACGCCTTCGCCGACATCGGCCAGTACGCCAATGCCCATAAGGGCGTGTTCCCCGAAGCCACGTGGAAACAGGTCGCCAAGGGCGATGTGGTCAACGCCATGCCGCAGGATACCGGTCCGATGGCGATGCTCTATCGCAAGGACATCTTCGACAAGCAGGGGATCACGCCGCCCACCACCTGGACCGAGTTTGCCGATGCGGCCAAGAAGATCCATGCGGCCGATCCGAATGTGTTCATCACCGACGCGCTGTTCAGCTCAGGCGACTGGGTCACTGCTCTGCTGTGGCCGATGGGCTGGAAGCCGGTCAGCCGCGATGGCGACAAGCTCGTAATTAGAATCAACGACAAGATTTCCAAGGACTTCGCCGCCTATTGGCAGGACCTTATTACCGCGGGTGTCATCGAGACCAAGCCGGGGTTCAACAATGAGTGGTACACCGGCCTCGACACGGGCCGCTATGCCAGCTGGCTCACTGCGGGCTGGGGTCCGGTGTTCCTGACCTCGTTCGCCAAGACCAGCGCGGGCCAGTGGCGTGCCGCCGATCTGCCGCAGTGGGACGCGAACAAGTTCGCGACCGGCAGTTGGGGTGGCTCATCACTGGCCGTGATGAAAGCGACCCAACATCTCGCCGAGGCCGCCGAAGTCGCGATTTGGCTGACAACGAATCCCGAAGCCACAATGCTCTACACCACCAAGCAATTCTTCTTCCCCTGTACCTCCGCGCTGCTGTCGAGCCCGGAATGGGCGGGCAACAAGATGGATTTCTACGGCGGCCAGGCGGTGAACGAAGTGTTCGCCAAATCGGCGAACGCTGTGACGCCATTTGAGTGGAGCCCGTTCCAGGGCTTCTTGTACCAGTCGATGACCGATGAATTCGGCGCCTCGATCGGCGGCAAGGGCACGCTGTCGGACGCGTTCGACCGCATCCAGGACGCCGTGGTCACATACGCGAAAGAACAAGGCTTCACCGTAGCCTGACTCCTCCCGGGCAACGGCCGGGCGCGCTTGACCGGCGCGCCCGATCTCTTCATCTTGCCGGACGGGGGACCATGGCATTGTCGAATTCGCCAGCCGCAGCGACGCGCCCAGCGCGATCGGGCGGTTTCACGTCACGAAAGCTCACGCCCTATCTGTTCCTGGCGCCCTTCGTGCTGCTGTTTATCGCCTTCATCGTCGCGCCGCTGGTTTATGCGTTCTACATGAGCCTCTACCGCGACACGCTGGTGGGCGGACGGCAATTCGCGGGTGCAGCAAGCTACATCAAGGTCATGGGAGACGCCAAATTCTGGGGCGGCGTGTGGAACCTCGTTTTGTTCGGCATCGTGCAGGTGCCGATCATGCTGGGCCTGGCGCTGTTGTTCGCCATCGTGCTCGATCGTGGCCAGGTCTATGCCAAGGGCCTCTTCCGGCTCGGCTTCTTCCTCCCCTACGCCGTGCCGAGCGTGATCGCGACGATCATCTGGGGTTATCTCTACGGCCCCACCTTCGGCCCGTTCACGCAGATGGCCAAGGCTTTCAACCTGCCGCCGCCGGACTTCCTGTCGCCGGGCGTGATGATCTTCTCATTGGCCAATATCGTGACGTGGGAATATGTCGGCTACAATATGGTGATCTACTACGCCGCGCTCAAGGCGATCCCTTCGGACCTCGCCGAGGCCGCGCGGGTCGATGGCGCCTCGCCCTGGCAATTTGCGCGGATGATCCAGCTGCCGCTGCTGTGGCCGGCGATCCTGCTTACCATCATCTTTTCAATCAACGGCACACTGCAGCTGTTCAATGAGCCGTATTTGATGCGCGCGCTCGCCAGAAACACCATCAATTCGAGCTACACGCCGAACCTCTATGCCTATTCGCTGGCGACTTCGAACCAGCAGTATGGCTATGCGGCCGCCGTCTCGTTCGTGCTTGGCATCGTGATCGCCGGGGCCTCCTACATCTTCACCCTGATCGCCAACCGCCGTCGGCCGGAGCAATGATGACTGCGACCACCGACATCGCTACTTTCGAAGCTGCCAGGCGCCGACCCGGCGAGCAGCGGCGCTCGCGGATCATGCTCACGCTGCTGCTGTCACTGTTCCTCCTCTACAGCTTCATGCCGCTGGTCTATCTGGTCCTATCGGCAACGAAGACGAATGGCGACCTGTTCACCACGTTCGGCTTCGGCTTCGGCACCGAGTTCAACCTCTGGCAGAATCTGAGCGATCTTCTGGCGCGCGACAACGGGGTCTTCATGCGCTGGATGTTCAACAGCCTGCTCTATTCGACCGTCGCCGGGCTCGGCGCCGCGATCTTGGCTACCGCGGCAGGGTATGCGTTAGCCAAATTCAAATTCGTCGGCCGCAATCTGCTGTTTGCACTGGTCTTGGGCGCTGTGATGATCCCGCAGACGGCCCTCGTCGTGCCGACCTTCCTGCTGCTGGCGCTTTCGGGACTCAGCGACAATCCGCTGGGCGTGATCCTGCCCTCGATGATCTCGCCGATCGGCGTCTATCTGATGCGCGTCTATATCGAGCAGGGCGTCGACGACGAACTGCTCGACGCAGCGCGTCTGGATGGCGCCGGCGAGTTCGTGATCTTCCGCGCCATCGTGCTGCGGCTGGTGGCGCCGGGCATGGTGACCGTGGCGCTGCTCTCGTTCGTCGGGACCTGGAACAATTACTTCCTGCCGCTGATCGTGCTGCGCACGCCGGAGTATCAGCCGATCACGGTCGGCCTTGCGACCTGGTATCAGCTCGCGCAGCAGGGCGGTGGCGGCGGACAGGTGCTCTTCTCGATTATCATCACCGGCGCGCTAGTCAGCATCATCCCGGTCATCGTGGTGTTCCTGCTGCTGCAGCGGTTCTGGCAGGGCGGCCTCACCGCCGGCGCCATCAAATAGACTATCGCCTGGAGTTTTCCGACTATGACGACTGCCTCGAAATCAGCGCCGCTCTCTGTCTGGCGGCCGATCGCAACCGACACTTTCCTCGTCGGTACCCCGCATTACCCGGAGCATGTCGATGAGAGCTATTGGCAGCGCGACGCCGACCGCATGGCAGCCGCGGGCTTCAACGCGGTGCGACTTGCGGAATTCGCCTGGCATATTATCGAGCCGCATGAGGGGACGTTCGACTTCGATTTGTTCGACCGCGCCATAGATGTGCTGGGCAAGGCTGACATCAAGACCATCATGTGCACGCCGACGGCGACGCCGCCGCGTTGGCTGACGGTGCGTTATCCCGAAGTGTTGCGCGTCGATGCCAATGGCCGCGCCATGAGCCATGGCTCGCGCCAGCACGCCAATCTTGCGAGCGGAGTGTTCCGCGAGCATTCGAAGCGCATCACTAAAGCGATGGCCGAGCATTATCGCGGCAATTCGCACATCATCGGCTGGCAGACGGACAATGAGCTCAATACCTCTGGATCGCTGTCCTACGGTCCGGTGACTCTGGCCGAGTTCCAGGCGTTCCTCAAGGACAAGTACAAGACCATCGCCGCGCTCAACGATGCGTGGGGCGGGCATTTCTGGGCCACCGCCTACGACGATTTCGATCAAGTGGTGCTGCCCCTCGACTACGCCCCGGCCCCGGTCGGGCCGACCCATGTGGTCGACTATCACCGCTTCCTCGCCTTCGTCACCGCGCGGTTCCAGCACGATCAGGTGCTGATCCTGCGCGCCACCAATCCAGACTGGTTCGTCTTCCACAATCTGGGGCGGATCGACGACATCGACTTCCGCGGCGAGTTCTCGACCGATCTCGATTTTCTCGGCTTCGACATCTATCCGCACCTCTATGACGAGATGCAGCGCCTTGGGGGCGTCGGTGAGGCGCAGGCGCTGCATCTCGACATCTGCCGCGGCTTCACCGGCAACTTCATCGTGCCCGAGCAGCAATCGGGCTTCGGTGCGCAGCCGAACTTCTCGACGCTGACGCCCGAACCCGGAGAGATGCGCCGCATGGCCTATACGTCAGTGGCGCGCGGCGCCGATGGCGTGATGTTCTTCCGCTGGCGGCCGGCGCATTTCGGCGCCGAGATCTATTGGATGGGCATTATCGATCACGACGACATCCCGCGGCGGCGCTATGACGAGGCCAAGCAGTTTGCGGGTGAGGTTACGGCGCTCAAGGACAAGATCCTCGGCACCCATGTGCGCATGGATTTGGGCATCGCCGGATCAGATTTCGACAATCAGGAGATGCACCGCTCCTGCCCCATCGGCATGCCGAGCCCGCAGGACGATGCGGCGCTGCTACACCGCTATTGCTACCGCCACAACATCGCCTGCGGCTTCATCCATCCCGAGGATGATATCAGCAAGCTCAAGGCGCTCTATGTGCCGCATTGGCTGAAATGGACCGATGCGTGGACGGCGCGGATCGAGGCCTTCGCCAAGGCGGGTGGAACGGTTATCCTGGGCGGCCGCACCGGATCACGCGACGTTAACAACCACGTCATCCGCCACACCTCGCCGGGCAAGAGGCTCTCGGCGCTGGCCGGGATCACGGTCGAGGAGTTCGGGTTGCTGCCGCCGATCGGCGGCGACGGCATGTTCGAGCATGGCGGCCGCTTCGGCGCCAACACGGTGCGCAAGAAGCTGCCGGCGACGTCGGCGAGCCGCCAATACGAGCTCAAGATCGGGAATGCGCAGGTGACGGCGGCGCATCTTTATGAGCTGCTCAACATCGCGCCCGGCACGGAGGTTATCGGCAGCTGGGCCAGCCGCTTCGCCGAGGGCCAAGCCGCGATGACTTCGCGCAAAGTCGGCAAGGGCAAAGTGATCTACCTCGGCACGTACCTCAGCGATGCTCTGGTCGGGGTGCTGGCCGATCAGGTGTTGGCGCCCGCCGGCATTGTGCCGCTCATCGCCGACATGCCGGCCGGCGTCGAGGCGACCATCCGCGAGAGCAAGGACCGCCGCCTGCTGTTCATCCTCAACACGTTGGGCGAGTTGGCAAGCATCGGCAATGTCCCCGCGGGCAAGGATTTGCTAGGCGATGGCAAAGTACGCGGCGGTAAGCTGTCGCTCCCGGCCTATGGCTGCAGCATCATCGAACTCGACTAGGGATGTTGTCGCTTTGGGAAACGCCCAATATCTTCGGTCCCGATAATCTTAGATTTGGCAGCAATCTCCGCTCTAGGCATCTTTGTGCTGCCACGTGCCACGACTTTCGGTGCGACCGTCACGAACACGCGTTTCGTACGTCCCTCATGCTTCTCCGCCGCTTCACGGTTATCAAACGCGCCGAGATTGCGCCTCTTCCCAGGCTTTTTTGTCCGATAGCGGCGCTGTCGGTGCCCAGGCGGGTCGACCAGACCCCGCGCTTCGTCCCCCGATATGCCGGTGCGCACGGCCAGTTCCTCGACTGTTAGAGCGTCGGTGCCGGTAATCTCCTTGTTTGCGGCAGGGCTTCGTCGGCCGTCAGCAGCAGGGCGGCTTCCTGTCGATCTCGAACGCGGCCTGGTGCCCATGGCGCTCATGGTCGGCATGGCGCCACCCTCACCTGCCCGGCGAACACGACCCGCCGCAACATGCTTAACGCCGGAGCAGCTTGTCGTGTTACGATTGCCCGTCGGCATCCTCAAGCCAACGCGGCTGCAAGTGCCGGCTCGTGAACCAAACATGCGGGCGAGCTGACGGCAGAAGATTTTCCTGCCGCAGAGTTTCGCAAAGCGAGGAGACGTTGATGCGCGCAAGGGGCCGATTTTTCCGTAGCCTGATGGCTGTCCTGTTTGCCGGTGTCTTCCGGGTGGATGCCGCCCATGCGCAGGATGCGGGGTGTACGCTCGAGCCGGTGGCCGGTACATCCCGACAGATTCTGAGATGTCGGGAAGGCCTTGCCGTCATTGTGGAAGGTGGCGCTCGTTTTACACTGGAGGATCGCGATCGAAACGGCAGTCCCGACGCGGTCAGGTTGCGGCGCAAAGCGCTGCTGCTCGATGCTCCTGCCGGCGCGGTCCAGGGTGGCTTCGCGGTTATCACCCCGCAGGCGATCGCCGCGGTGCGCGGCACAAAATGGGCAGTCGACGTTGGCAATGGCAAGACGTCTGTTTTCGTCCTTAGAGGTCGCGTCGCCGTGCAAAGACCGGCATCCTCTGCTGTCGTGGTCCTCGCACCGGGCGATGGCGTGGACGTCGAGGCCGGGACAGGCAAACTCATCGTCAAGCGCTGGCCCGCCAAGCGCGTTTCCGCATTGCTGGCCCGTTTCGGCCAGTGAGCTTGCCCGGTGAGCTTGCGCAATGAGCTTGCAATGAGCCGACGAGGGCTTCCGACGCTGATCGCGGTCATTCTGGCGGGTCTTTGGGGCGCCGGCCTGGGCTTCGCGCACTGGCACGGCAATTTCTGGTTTCTCGATCGCGTCGAGGCAACGATGACCGATCTTCGAACGCTTGTTCGAGGAACGGCAAAGCCGCCGGAGCTGATCACCATTGTCGCAATAGACGATGAAACGGTGCGGCGCGAGGGCAGCTATCCCCTCAGCCGCGCCACGCTTGCCCGGATCATCGATACGATAGAGCCGCTCGGGCCGAAAGCCATTGCGCTCGACCTGCTGCTGGTCGACCCCGGGGCAAAAGACACTGACGAGGCGCTCGCGCGTTCGCTGAGCAGGAGTAGAAGCGTAATCGCTGCAGCGGCGATCTACCCCGGAGGCAAACAATGGACGCTGGCCGTGGGCGAAGGACCCCTCGCCCGCGTGCCGAATGCCGAGCGGTTTCTGTGGCCCTTGAAAGCGTTTTCGGACGCCGCCGCTGTCGGCGTCGTGAACGTGGTCACCGACAGGACAGGAACGCCCCGGTTCGTGCCGCTGCTGTTTCGGGCCGGAGATCAGTTGCAAGCGTCCTTCTCCTTGCGTGTTGCCGCCATGGCGGCGGGAGAGGACCCTGGAATTGCGCCCGATGATCTATCGCTGGACGGACGGTCGATCCGTACGGACATTGGTCACATCCTGCCTCTGACATTCTATGGCCCGCGCGGCACGATCCGCACGATCAGCGCCGCGACGGTGCTGGCGGGCCAATTCGATCCCGGCGCTATCCGGGGTCGAATTGTCTTGATCGGAGCGACCGCAACCGGCACCGGCGATGTCTTCCCGACACCGTTCGATCCCATACTGCCGGGCGTCGAGGTGATGTCGACGGCGATTGCCCATCTGATGACGGGCGACGGAATCGTGCGCGACCAGACTGTTCGCCTTGCAGACGCGGGCTTTGCAGTGGCGCTGCCCATGCTTCTTGTCGGCCTGTTGGCGTGGCGCCGAAGCGCCATCGGCCTCGCGGCGGTCGCCGGCGTGGTCCTGATCTGGTTGGTGGTCAACATGACGGCTTTCCTGCACCATATCTGGCTGAGCGCCGCGCTGCCGATGACCGCTGCCATTCCGCCGGCAATCCTTTTTGGGGCAGCGCAGCTTTGGCTGGGCAGGAGCCGGGCCCAATATTTCGCCACGCAGAGCCAATTGCTTCAACGCGTTGAAGCCCCGGGACTGGGGGCATGGCTCGCCAAGCATGGCGACTTCCTCTCGGAACCCGTCCGGACGCAAGCCGCCATCCTGTTCATCGACCTGTCCGGCTTCACCGGACTGAGTGAAACATTGGGACCGAGCGCCACACGCGAACTCCTGAACAATTTTCACGCGTTGGTGGACGAAGAAGTGACAAGCTGCGGTGGCGTTGTCACGAGTTCATGGGTGACGGCGCCATGATCCTGTTCGGCCTGCCGGAACCGGCGACAGACGATGCCTTCAATGCCGCCCGCTGTTGCGTCGGGCTCTCCAGCCGCACCAACGATTGGCTTGCCTCGTTGCCTGCGTCGACCGCATCCCGGATCGGCTTCAAGATTGGAGCGCATCACGGACCGATCGTGGCCTCTCGACTCGGCGGCGAAGGGCGTCAGCACATCGCGGCCATCGGCGACACCGTCAACGTTGCAAGTCGCTTGATGGAAATCGCTGCCGACCAGAATGCCGAAGTGGCGGTGAGTTACGAAATGCTTGAGGTCGCCGGTCGCGACTGCGCGTTGTTCAAATCCGGTGCTTTAAGAGGACCTGTGGAGACCCAGATCCGTGGGCGATCCAGCTCGCTCGCAATCTGGCTTTGGCAGAGTGCGCGGGCGCCGCAGTAGATCCGGCCCCGTGATCAATGGCGCGCCATCCATGCCTTCGGCAAGCTCTGGCACCGTGAGGCCCCCGATCAAGACGTGCGCCGCCCTTTCCCCTTGAGGCTCCGCGCTGCCTGCTCAACCGCGGCGCGGTCGGTGCCCAGGCGATCGATCAGGTCCTGCGCTTCGTCGCCCGATATGCCGGTGCGCACGGCCAGTTCCTCGACCGTCAGGACGTCGGTGCTGGCGATCTCACGGGTTTGCGGCAGGGCGTCGTCGGCCGTCAGCGGCAAGGCGGCTTCCCTGTCTGTCTCGGCCTCGGCCCGGTGCCAGTGATGCTCGGGATCACCACCGCCTTCGCGCTGCCAGATCTGGTAAGCGCGCTTCTGGATCTTCTCGTGCCGTTCGTCACCCATCGTCGTTCCTCCTCGACTCGGTATCAGGGAAGAACGCCGCGATGATGAGATTGATCCAAAGAATTTGCATGATAGAAATGGCCAAGGATCGCACGATTCAAGCAACCCTACTCGCACTGGCGCCTTGGCCCGCCGGAATAGGGCTGGTAGCTGTTGTCCTCGGGACGGTAGGAGCGGTAGCGGCTGAAGCAGGATTCGACGTGATCGTCCGAAAGGTCCGCTGTTGCCACCAGAGGGCCGGCGCCAACATAGCTGACTTCGGCGGGTTGCTGCGCGGCCTGGTCGGCGGCGGCACTGGTTTCAAGATAGGGCGAGACGCAGGGGCGCTGCTGTCCGCTGTAGGACATGTAGCTGTTGTCGTCAGGATTGTAGGAGCGGTAGCGGTCCGCGCACCAGCTGACATGGGCAGCCGGCAGCCTGGCCTGCTGCTCGCCCGCATCGGGCGCCACCGCGCCTGTGCTGATCGGGTCCGACGACTGCCTCCTGGCGGAGGCGTCGGGTGCCGCGGGCTGCGCGGCGGCCACGCGCTCCAGCCCTGGCGCGGCCTTGTCCACCTTCTGTGCGTCCTTGGTCCACAATTGCGAGACGCTGTCGGCGGGCCTGGCCTGCTGCACGGGCTTGGCGACGATCAACCAGGCGGCGAAAGCCAGCCCGCTGGCAAAGACCGCAAGGGTCAGAACGAAGCCAGCTATCAGTGCCAAAACCGCTTTCATCACACACTCCTTGATCCACAGCTAATAGAATGCCGAGCATCGGGACTGGTTCCAGCAAGCAAGCATTTGGCAAGGGTCGGCAACTGGAGGGCCTCGGTGCCTCAAACCGGAAGCCGCACATCCACTGTGAAGTCATTCTCCGCCGCCAGCAGCGCGGCCACCATGTCCTTGTCGCGCTGGCGCTGCTGCAGATAGCACGTCACCAGCCAGTCCAGCGAAAACGCGCCGGCGCCTGCAATGGCCAGCACGAACATGCCGCCGGCGATTGCCAGATCCTTTTCGAAATGCAGCAGCTCGTTCTGGCTGGCGAGGTTGGTGTGGAACAGCGTGGCGGTTGCCAGGCAAAACAGGCCAAGGCCGATGGCGCCGAGGCGGGTGAGCAGGCCGGAGGCAATGGAGAG
Source organism: Mesorhizobium sp. P171375 (assembly GCF_057786075.1). Taxonomy (NCBI): domain Bacteria; kingdom Pseudomonadati; phylum Pseudomonadota; class Alphaproteobacteria; order Hyphomicrobiales; family Phyllobacteriaceae; genus Mesorhizobium; species Mesorhizobium sp. P171375. The sequence goes on along the minus strand of NZ_JBYNWF010000001.1, from coordinate 3,652,496 downwards.
CCCTGCCCCGAGCTGCAGCGCGAGCGTGGCGATGAACAGCGGCAGGCCGATGCCTTGGGCGGCCATCGCCTTGGCGGCGGCGTCGAAATGGGTGGCCAGCGTCAGGCCCTCGTGCAGGAAGAGCACGGATAAGAGCAGGCGGGCGGCGAGCAGTGTGATGTCCTTGAGGTGGTATTTTGCGGCGAGTAGGCGAAGCGTCGCGGCGTGGTCGGTGGGTGTCATGATCTGGCTCCGGGTCTTGGCAATGGGCAGGCGCCGCGCGCCCGGTGGGCGCGCGTGGATGGCGCTAGACGGGTGATGTGCGAGGGGCCGGAGCCAGCCTGAGGGAAGCAGCCGGCTCTGGCTTTTTGGGCGCCGGCCACGGGCGCCCAAACTGGGGTGGGTTGGGGTTGAGGTCGGCGCCAGGGCCCCCTCTCCGTCTCGGCTTCGCCGAGCCACCTCTCCCCCACTTTGTGGGGGCGAGGAACCCAAGCTCTTCTAGGCTGCGGCTTACTGCGTCACCTTGGTGTTGATCGCCTTTTGCAAATCCTCGAGTTCCTCGCAGCCGGCGGGGCACAGTTTCTGCAGGGACGCCAGCTGCTCGTTGGCCTTGGCCATGTCGCCGGTTTCGACGTAGAGCTCGCCGAGATATTCGCGGGCGGCCTTGTGGCCGGGCTTCAGCTCCAGCGCCTTGTTGTAGTAGGTCAGCGCGGTGGTGAAATCGCCGGTCTTGCGCAGCGTGAAGCCGAGCAGATTGTAGACGTCGGCCTGCTGGTTGTCCTGCGCGAGATCACGCAGGTCTGCCAGCGCGCCTTTGTAGTCCTTGACGGCGATCTTGGCCTGGACGGCGGTGAGGTCGGGCGCGTCAGTGCCCTCGATGTCGTCCACCGCATAGGCCGGCATGACGGTCGCTGCGGGAACCACGGTCAGCACCGCAATGGCGCCGAGCAGGCCGAACAGGGCGTTTCTGCCCAGACAGGATTTTCTCATTGTCTTTCTCGCTTGGGTTTGAGTTACCCGTTCAAAGTTGAACGGGAGAGAAGCCGTACGCATTGCCGTCCTTGACGAAGACGCCGGTGCCCGGGAACGGGAAGTGCGACCCGGAAATGCGGATGTTGTCCGCGATCACCCGATCGATGATCTTGTGGCGGGTAGTGATCGCCGTCGGTCCGTCCTGGTCGTAGCTGCCCTGCCACTCCGGATGCGGCGCCAGAAGGGCCGGCACATACATGGTGTCGGCCGAAATCATCAGCTGCTCCTTGCCGGAATTGGCGAGGTAGACCGAGTGGCCCGGCGTGTGGCCCGGGGCGGCGATGATCTGGATGCCGGGCACCACTTCGGCGCCATCCTGAACCAGCTTCCAGTTCTTCCATTTCGGGAAATTTTCGGCGATGCGCTTGCCTGCCGGCTTGCGTCCCTCAGGCAGCTTTGCCAGCCGGCTCGGGTCGGTCCACCAGTTATATTCGGTGGCGTTGACGATCAGTTCGGCATTGGGGAACACCGGCGCGTTGGTGCCCTTTTCCATCAGGCCCCAGACATGGTCGGGATGGAAATGCGAGATCATGATGGTGTCGATCGCCTTGTAGTCGATGCCGGCGGCGGCCATGTTGGCCGGCAGATGCGTGGCATTGGTCTGCCACTGGCCGACGCCTGAGCCGGCATCCATCATGATGAGCTTGCCGTTCATCTTGAGCACGACGACGGTGAGCGGGATCGGTATGAAGTCGGTGGTCAGGCCAGCCTTGGCGAGCGCTGCCTTGGTGTCGTCGACCGAGACATCCTTGATGAAGGCCGGATCGTGGGGCTTGCGCCAGATGCCGTCATAGATGGCGGTGACCTCGATATCGCCGACCTTGTATTTGTAAAAGCCGACCGCGGGCTCCACCGGTGTTTCGGCGAATGCTGGTCTGGTGAATTCGAGCTTGCCGGCAAGACCGAAGGCGGCAGCAGTGAGCGTGGTTCCAAGCAATGTGCGACGTGTCATGCTGAACATGGTGATTTCCTCTTGTGAGTGGTGTCCGAAGTCGCGGAAGAGAGATGACGGAGAGCGCTGGCTACCCGTCCTGATCGGTTGAGGCGGCGGCGCGGATCCGGCGCCCATGACTCAGCGGCCCCAGATGCTGTCGCGGTTGTGCCGGTCAATGATGTCCTGCACCGAGCCCTGGCTCGGCCCGGTCGTCACCTTGGCGTCGACGCCGTCCTGGTGTGCTGTGTAGGGAATTGACGCCGTGGCATTGGTGTCCACGGAAGCCTGGCCGGCCTTGTTGGTGAAGTGGTCGCTGCCGGCAAAGGCAGCGCTCGAGGCAAGCAGCATCGCAGCCACGCTGAAAGCGAGCTTGGTCATGTCCAAAATTCCTTGTTTCGTTTCTTTGGGTCGCGGGCTGGAATGGCCCCGCTGACAACAAGACCCGGAAGGGCCGCGCTTTATTCCCCGGTGCGGTGAGATTTTTTTGGAAGGGCCGAAATCAACAAAGAGCGACCTGGCAGGACTTGCCCGGTGGCCTCGATCCACCGATGGCGCCAGCCCGTCTGGCGTCGCTCTTGAACCTGTTTCCGCCCCGTTCGCTCGCGATCAGGCGACTGACTTAGGGCGGTAAGATGCGCTAGGCGCGCTTGCGTTCCTTGTCTTTTGCAAGGTGGTAAGGCCGCACAAGAACTTCTGCCGGAATGTGCCATTCCTTGTTGAGCTTGAAGACCATATCCATGGTGAGCGCGCGCTTTCGGCTCAGCACCTCGGTTGCACGAGGCGATGACCCGATTACATCGGCCAAAGCCTTACGCGAGAGCTTGAACAGTTCCATATGAGACCGAATGGCCTCAACAGGATCCGGGGCTTCAATTGGATAGTGCTTGTCCTCGTAGGCCTCGATCAGGGTTGCAAGAACGTCAAAGCGATCACCGTCGGCAGAGCCCACCTCGGGCTCATTCTCAAAATATCTGGTGATCTCGGCAATCGCCCAATCGTAGTCGGCTTCGGTTTTAATGGGGCGAATGTTTTCCATCACACCTTCTCCGGATCAATCTTGTCATAGTCCTTGTGCGTCCCGACGAATTTGATCAGGACACGGTGAAACTTGTAGGCGACGTGGACGATCAAGCGGTATTTGTTGCCACCAATGTCGAAAATGACGCGATTGTCGCCGACAAAATCAACTGTTGCACCGAACGCGTCCTTGATGTCGGCGGGAGTCTTCCAGTCGGCCCTACCGACAGTCACGTACCACGCAGTCAAAGGCGCCTCGGCCTGATTGTGTTTGGCCCAGAAGTCCCTCAGTGCCTTCTTGGCAATTATCTGCATGGTTTGATATAAGATATTCCCGTATTGGGAACAAGCGGAATTTTCCCAACTTGGGAAAATTCCGAGCGTAAGCGCTACTCCGCCGCCTCTGCGTAATCCACGGGCACATAGTTGAGGATCGGGCCGAGCCAGCGTTCGACCTCGGCCGAGGGCATGTCCTTGCGGCGGGCATAGTCCTCGACCTGGTCGCGTTCGACCTTGGCGACGCCGAAATAGTAGCTTTCGGGATGCGCGAGATAGAGGCCGGACACCGAAGACCCCGGCCACATCGCATAGCTCTCAGTCAGGCTGACGCCGGCATTACGCTCGCCGTCGAGCAACCGGAATAGCGTTGCCTTTTCGGTATGGTCGGGCTGCGCGGGATAGCCGGGCGCCGGGCGGATGCCGCGATAGGGCTCGCCGATCAGATCGTCCGGCGCGAGCGCCTCGTCGGTCGCATAGCCCCAGAAGTCCTTGCGCACCTTCTCGTGCATGCGCTCGGCGAAAGCTTCGGCGAAACGGTCGGCCAGCGCCTTGACCATGATCGAGGAGTAATCGTCATTGGCCCGCTCGAAGCGCTCGGCGATCGCCACCTCCTCGATGCCGGCGGTGACGATGAAGCCGCCGATATAGTCCGGCTTGCCGATGTCGGCAGGCGCGACGAAATCCGACAGCGCGACATTGGCCTTGCCGTCGCGCTTGGTCAGTTGCTGGCGCAGCGTGAAGAAGGTCGCCAGTTCCTGCGAGCGCGCCTCGTCGGTAAACAGCCTGATGTCGTCGCCGACGGTATTGGCCGGCCAGAAACCGATGACGCCGCGCGGCGCGAACCATTTTTCCGCGATGATCTTCTTCAGCATCGCCTGCGCATCCTCGAAAAGCTGGCGCGCGGCAGGGCCCTGCGCCTCGTCCTCGAGGATTTTGGGGTAACGCCCCTTCAGCTCCCAGGTCTGGAAGAACGGCGTCCAGTCGATATAACGCGCGAGCTCGGTCAGGTCCCAATTGTCGAAAACCTTCACGCCCGTGAAGGACGGCCTCGGCGGCTCATAGGCCGACCAGTCGACCTTGTGCGCATTGGCCCTTGCTTTGGCCAGCGGCAGCCGCTGCTTGTCGGCCTCGGAGCGGGCATGCGCTTCGGCGACTTTTTTGTATTCGGCCCGCACCGTGTCGACATAATCGGCCTTGCCGTCGTTCGAGAGCAGCGACGAGACCACGCCGACGGCCCGGCTGGCGTCGGTTACATAGACCGTCTGCCCCTTGGAATAGCGCGGGTGGATCTTCACCGCCGTGTGCACGCGGCTGGTCGTCGCGCCGCCGATCAGCAGCGGAATGTCAAAGCCTTCGCGCTCCATCTCGGCCGCCATGTGCACCATCTCGTCCAGCGATGGTGTGATCAGGCCGGAGAGGCCGATGATGTCGACATTTTGCTCGCGCGCCGTCTGCAGGATCTTCGCCGCCGGTACCATGACGCCGAGATCGATGATCTCGTAATTGTTGCAGGCCAGAACCACGCCGACGATGTTCTTGCCGATGTCGTGGACATCGCCCTTCACCGTCGCCATCAGGATTTTGCCCGCCGTCTGGCGCTCGCCATTGTCGATGCCGTTGGCGGCGTTGGTCAGTTTCTCCGCCTCCATGTGCGGCAGCAATCCGGCCACCGCCTGCTTCATCACCCGCGCCGACTTCACCACTTGCGGCAGGAACATTTTTCCCGCGCCAAACAGGTCGCCGACGACATTCATGCCAGCCATGAGCGGGCCTTCGATGACATGCAGCGGCCGCTCGGCGGCGAGCCGCGCTTCCTCGGTGTCGGCGTCGATGAATTCGGTGATGCCGTTGACCAGCGCATGGGAAATGCGCCCTTCGACCGGCAGCTCGCGCCAGGCAAGATCGCGCTCCTTGCCCTCCTTGCCGGCCGTGCCCTTGAAGCGCTCGGCGATCTCCAGCATGCGCTCGGTGGCGGTGCCGCCGGCCCTGGGTGCGCGGTTGAGCACGACATCCTCGCAGGCCTCGCGCAGCTCCGGCTCGATCGTGTCGTAGACAGCGAGCTGGCCGGCATTGACGATGCCCATATCCATACCGCGCTGGATGGCGTGGTAGAGGAACACCGCGTGCATGGCCTCGCGCACCGGCTCGTTGCCGCGGAACGAGAAGGACAGGTTCGACACGCCGCCGGAGATATGGACATGCGGCAAGGTGTCGGTGATCTCGCCGGTGGCCTCGATGAAGTCGACGCCGTAATTGTCGTGCTCCTCGATGCCGGTGGCGACCGCGAAGACATTGGGGTCGAAGACGATGTCTTCAGGCGGGAAGCCGGCCTGCTCGGTGAGAAGTTTGTAGGCGCGGGTGCAGATTTCGACCTTGCGCGCCTTGGTGTCGGCCTGGCCGGCCTCGTCGAAGGCCATGACGACCACCGCCGCGCCATAGGCGCGCACCAGCCTGGCATGATGCAGGAACGCTTCTTCGCCTTCCTTCATCGAGATGGAGTTGACCAGCGGCTTGCCCTGCACGCATTTCAAGCCGGCCTCGATGATCTCCCATTTCGAACTGTCGACCATCACCGGGACGCGGGCGATATCAGGCTCAGCGGCGATCAGGTTGAGATACTCGACCATCGCCTTCTTCGAATCGATCAGGCCTTCATCCATGTTGATGTCGATGATCTGGGCGCCATTGGCGACTTGATCGCGCGCCACGTCGAGCGCGGGAACATAGTCGCCCGCCGTGATCAGTTTTCGGAACTTGGCGGAGCCGGTGACGTTGGTGCGCTCGCCGACATTGACGAAGGGAATCTCGTCGGTCAGCGTGAATGGCTCCAGCCCGGACAGGCGCATCTTGCGCTCGGTCTCGGGAATGGGGCGCGGCGGGTACTTTTTGACCGCTTCGGCAATCGCCCGGATGTGCTCCGGCGTCGAGCCGCAGCAGCCGCCGACGACATTGACCAGCCCTTCCCTGGCAAAGTCCTCGATCTGCGCGGCCATGAAGTCCGGGCTCTCGTCATACCTACCGAATTCGTTGGGCAGGCCGGCATTCGGATAGGCGCAGACGAAGGTGTCGGCGGCGCCCGATATTTCGGCCAGATGCGCGCGCATGGCGTTGGCGCCGAGCGCACAGTTGAGGCCGACGGTGAACGGGCTGGCGTGGCGCACCGAATGCCAGAACGCGGTCGGCGTCTGGCCCGACAGGGTTCGGCCGGAGAGATCGGTGATGGTGCCCGAAATCATCACCGGCAGGCGCACGCCCTTCTCGAGAAAAATCTCGTTGCAGGCGAAGATCGCCGCCTTGGCGTTCAGCGTGTCGAAGATGGTCTCGATCAGGATAATGTCGGCGCCGCCGTCGATCAGGCCGCGCAGCTGCTCGCCATAGGCCAGGCGCAGATCGTCGAAGGTCACGGCGCGATAACCGGGATTGTTGACGTCGGGCGACATCGAGGCGGTGCGGTTGGTCGGCCCGAGCGCGCCGGCGACGAAGCGGCGCTTGCCGTCTTCCTGCTCGGCGCGAATGGCGGCGCGCCGCACCAGCCGCGCGCCGTCGCGGTTCAGCGCGTAGACCGCATCCTCCATGCCGTAATCGGCCTGGGCGATCGAGGTCGAGGAGAAGGTGTTGGTCTCGAGGATGTCGGCGCCGGCGATGGCGTACTGATAGTGGATCTCCTCGATCGCTGCGGGCTGGGTCAGGATCAGGAGGTCGTTGTTGCCCTGCTGGTGGCAGGCGCAGCCGGCGAAGGCCTCGCCGCGAAAATACTCCTCGTCGAAGCCCAGGCCCTGGATCTGCGTGCCCATGGCGCCGTCGAGGATGAGGATGCATTCGCGCGCGGCCGCGGTGAGCGCCGCAAGCACTTCCGAACCGTCGGGCATTGTCGCGACGGGGCCGAACAAATCGTCCAGCGATGCAGAATTCTGCGACATTTTTTATCCTTGAGGCGACAACCATCACATAAGGATATCTTTATGTCAATATACGGGATGTCACAGCCTGACGGCGTCGACAGCAAACTAGGGCTACGCCTTCCTATTCGCCCACCACGTCCCGATACACTCTCACCTCGCCATCCTGGCCGCGAATGCGCCAGTCCTGCCCGTCCCGCCCCTCAATATGGCATGGCCCAAGCGGCACCTTGCCGCCGCCTTCCGGCAGGTCCAGCACATAGACGGGATTGCAGATGCCCGACAGGCGGGCGCGCAGCGCGCCGGCCAGCGCCTGTCCCTCGGCAATGGTGGTGCGCCGATGCGCCATGCCGCGCGCGAGGTCGCCATGGTGCAAGTAATAGGGCTTCACCCCCAGGCGATACATCAGCTCGCGGCAGAGTTCTTCCAGCACCTCGACCGTGTCGTTGACGCCCTTGAGCAGGACGCTCTGGTTGAGCAGCACGAAGCCCGCCTGGCGCATGGTGCGACAGGCCTGTTCGGTGGCTGGCGTGATCTCCCGCGCGTGGTTGAAATGGGTGACGATGGTGACCATCAGCCGGCCCTGCAAGGCGCCGACCAGCCCCGGCGTGATCCGCGCCGGCAGCACGACGGGCACGCGGGTGTGGATGCGAAGCAGCCGCACATGCGCGATCGTCTCGATGCGGGCGCGGATTTCTGCCAGCGCCTTGTCCGGCAGCGACAGCGGATCGCCGCCGGTCAGGATCACCTCGCGGATTTCGGGATGAGCTTCGATATAGGCAAAAGCCTCTTCCAGAGCCTCTCGCGTGTATCCGCGGCCGATCGACGTCAGCGACTCCTTGCGGAAGCAGAAGCGGCAATAGACCGCGCATTGATAGGTCGGGAACAACAGCACACGGTCGGCGTGGCGGTGCGTCAGCCGCGGCACCGGGCTGAAGGCATGGTCGGCGATCGGATCGTCGAGCTCGCCCTCGGTTTCCACCAGCTCATCTGGCGACGGGATGATTTGCGCGCGGATAGGATCGGCGGGATCGTTCCAGTCGATCAGGTCGAGATAGGTTTTTGGCGCACGCACCTTGTGACGCACAGCCGCCTCCTGCGCCGCCGCGCGCTCGGCCGGCGACAGCGGCAGCGAGGCGAGATCGCGGACATGGCGGACGCCGGCGCGGACGTCGTCCTGCCAGACGGTGTCGGCATTGGCGGCTTTGAGATTGGTGTCTGTGGTCATTGGAGGTCTCGGAGCAGCAATTTGGGCGGAGCTATCGGTCGGATGGCGCAGTTGGTCAACCGTCTGTTGCCGCCGACGTTGATCCGTAGAGTTCCCGCCGACCTCAGAGGCTGACGCTGCCCCTCATTGCCCTGCCGGGCATTTCTCCCCGTAAAACGGGGAGAAAGTGGCTAATCCCGACTTTCGCCGCAATCGACCAGCGGAACGATTTCGGGCAATCTGACGGGCGCGCCAAGGGGGAGATGGGCGCTGACAGGGAGGACCGCCATGAGCAAAAGACCGCGCTATGAGGATGCCGTTCAGCGCTTTCGCATTGAGGATGAGATCGCCCGGTTGCATGGCAACCCTGAAACCGGCATCAATGCCTATGTCGAATGCTGCGGCCGCTACACCGGTGAAAACCGGCTGGCGCTGCGCGCGATCTCGGCCGGCGGCGAATTGCGAGAATTCAGCTTCGACGATCTCGCCGACATGTCGGGTCGCGCCGCCAGTGTGCTCAAGGCTGCCGGCGTCGGTGCCGGCGATGTCGTCGCCGGCATGCTGCCGCGCATCCCCGAACTGGTGGCGCTGATCCTCGGCACATGGCGCATTGGCGCGGTCTACCAGCCGCTGTTCACCGCCTTCGGCCCGAAGGCCATCGAGCACCGTCTCGGCTATAGCGGTGCGAAGATCGTGGTGACCAACCCGGCCAATCGCGGCAAGCTCGACGAGGTCGAGACACCAGCGCAAATCGCGACCATTCTTGGCCCCGGCGAGGCGCTGCCGGAAGGCGACATCGATTTCCGCGCCGCCGTTGCGGCCGCCTCGCCCGACTGCCAGCCGGTGATGCGCAAGGGCGACGACCTGTTCATGATGATGTCAACCTCCGGCACGACAGGCCTGCCCAAGGGCGTGCCGGTGCCGCTGCGCGCCCTGCTGGCCTTCGGCGCCTATATGCGCGATGCGATCGGGCTGCGGGCCGACGACATCTTCTGGAACATCGCCGATCCCGGCTGGGCCTACGGCCTCTATTACGCCATCACCGGGCCTTTGCAGCTCGGCATCGCCACGACCTTCTATGAAGGCGCCTTCAACGCCAAAAGCACCTACGACATCATCGAGCGGCTCGGCGTCACCAGCCTCGCCGACTCGCCGACCGCCTATCGCCTGCTTATGGCGGAAGGGCCTGAGGCCGCCGCTCATGTAAAAGGCAAACTGCGCGTGGTGAGCAGCGCCGGCGAACCGCTCAATCCGGAAGTGATCCGCTGGTTCGACGCAAATCTCGCCGCCCCCATCCATGACCATTACGGCCAGACCGAAAACGGCATGATGGTGAACAACCATCATGGCCTGGCGCATGTCGTACGTGCGGGCTCGGCCGGCTTCGCCATGCCCGGCTACCGCATGGTGGTGCTCGACGAGGCAGGCAACGAGCTCGGCCCCAACCAGCCCGGTATCCTTGCCGTCGACATTGGCAGATCGCCGCTGCGCTGGTTCGAGGGTTATCATCAGGCCGAGACGCCGGCGATATCAGGCGGCTACTACCGCACCGGCGACACGGTGGAGTATGAGCCGGACGGTTCGGTGTCCTTCATCGGCCGGGCCGACGATGTCATCACCTCGGCCGGCTACCGCATCGGGCCGTTCGATGTCGAAAGCGCACTGATCGAGCATCCGGCGGTCAACGAGGCGGCCGTCATCGGCGTGCCCGATCCGCAGCGCACCGAGATCGTCAAGGCCTTCGTGGTGCTGTCACCGGCCTACAAGGGCAACCCGAAGCTCGCCGAAGAGCTTGCCCAACACGTCAAGAAGCGGCTCTCGGCGCATTCCTATCCGCGCGAGGTCGAGTTCGTCACCGAACTGCCGAAGACCCCAAGCGGCAAGATCCAGCGGTTTTTGCTGAGGAAGGCGGAAGTGGAGAAGCGCAAGGCAGGCTGAAGCCTTCGATCTTCAAGCGCCGAAGCCGCTTCTCGTTGATTTCCGCCACGCAATAGCCGCGAAGTCCCCGGAGGCTCTCAGGCCTGTCGATCACCAATGAAGGGGGCTGCGTCATGCGGATGGTCTGGACGATTGTGTTCGCGCTGGCGAGTAGTACTGCTTCGCGGCCTCGCCGGAGGATGACTATATCGCCGCGCGCGACAAGGCGATTGCGGCCATCGCGGCGCTGAACAGCGCGAACACGGCGATCGAAACCATCGACGCCCAGAACGAGAAGGCGCGGGCCGACCTGCAACAGCGTCTTTCCGGCATCATCGGCCCCTTGGCGGTCAAGGATTTTCCGGCAACCGGCACGATCAATATCGAAAGCCTCAGCGACTCCGACATCGGCTACGGCATGCTCGATGGGCTGCGATACACCAAAGGCGACGACGGCCCCACCCTGGTGGCAACGACGCGAGGGCTGCTGGAGCGCTGGCTCCAGGCCAAAGCCGCCGAGACCGACGAGAGTTTCAAACTGCCTGCAAGCATCGATGCAGCGCTGAAGCTCGATGCTTTCTATACCCATGCGATCAACAGCGACGCCGCCTTCGAGGGAACGCTCGACTTTCCGCTGAAGATGCCTCAAGGCGCCGACATTGCCTTCGCACGGCTCGGCGGCAAGACGCAGGACGTCGGACCGATCTACGAGCAGGACGTCATCGTTACGCTCGTCAAAGGCAAGAGCGTCATGATCACGGCGGCGCCGGCGGCCCCTGCCGTCCCGAAGATCGCCGCCTGCGACGCCGTCTGGGCGGCTGCGGATGCCGCCGCGCAGAAATTCCAGGAGGCCTACCAGGCTTCGGACCTCAAGGACGAAAAAGCGTTCGATGCCTCCAACGCCGCCTGGGACAAGGGCGACAGCGACTATCGCGCCTGCATGGGCCAGCATCTGCCGGCAGACCCGGCTTTCCCGGCGCTGCTCACCCAGGTGCAGGCGCTGGCCGATCAGATGGCGGGAAAGTAAGGCTCCCGGAAGAGCCTCGCGGCGAGATCAGTCGGCTTTTTCTCGATTTCGGATGCGAAGGTTCCGAGCGGCCGCCCGATGCCGCTTGCGCAATTCATTGTTCAGGGAACCGCTCTACGCCTTTGCTTTAGTCGCAAGGCACTCAGCTTTCGCCCCCTATGCTGACAACCAAGATCTCAACGTTTATTCTCAGAACCGCCTTGAAGTTCAAATTTAAACTTTAGCTACTATAGTGGATCGACGGACTACTGCCCTGGAAAGGTATTCGGATCGAATTGGCAGGAGAGACACCCAATCCCGGCCGGTTGAAACAGGCCATTTTTTCTTCCGCCAACTTGCCGGCGGCGATTGCCTTTGTTGTGCTTCTCGTCTGTGCCCTGGTTGCCGACCAGAGGAACAGAGAGGTCTCCGATCAGCTGGCGCGCGCTGACGTCCTGGCCAAGGTCAACATCATACGCGCCAAGCTCGAAGGCAACATCACCGGCAATCTCCAGCTGGTTCAGGGCCTCGTTTCGGCGATCGTTACCGAGCCCTATATGGGCCAGCAGAGATTTGCTGCACTCGCCCGCAATTTGTTTGAGCAGAAATCGCAACTGCGCGATATTGCCGGCGCGCCCGATCTCGTCATCACTCTGATATACCCGCTGGAGGGCAATGAGAAAGCCATCGGGCTGGACTACCGCAAGACCGAAGCGCAACGCATGGCTGCGCTTCGGGCCCGCGACCAGCGCGCACTGGTGCTCGCCGGGCCGGTCAAATTGGCGCAAGGCGGACGTGGCTTCATCGGCCGTATCCCTGTCTTCGTGCCGACGGTGGGTGGCGGTGACCGTTTTTGGGGAATTGTCTCGGCCGTGATCGATATCGATCGGCTCTACAGCGCGAGCGGACTGACCGACCCTGACCTGGATATCGATGTGGCGCTCATCGGCAAGGATGCGCTGGGGGGTGGCGGCGAACTGTTCTTCGGCGGCGACAATGTCGTAGCCGGCAATCCGGTGACGGCGGAGGTGCAACTGCCTTCAGGCTCCTGGCAGATTTCGGCCATACCGAGGGGCGGCTGGCCGACCGGTCCGAAAAATGAGTGGCTGCTGTGGACGCTCATGGGGCTCGCCGGCGCGCTGGTGGTGCTGCCGATCCTCGTGGCCGGACGTCTTTTCGGTGAACGACAGAAAAATGACGCCGAGTTGAGGCGCCTGTCCAGGCGTCTGGAACTGGCATTGGAGGCCTCGGGGATAGGCGTGTGGGAGCACGACCTCGTCAGCAACGAGCTCGTATGGGACGACCGCATCAACGAAATCTATGGCAAACCCACCGACGGCAAGACCCGCGGCTATGACGACTGGGCGCTGGCGATCCACCCTGAAGACTTCGAGCGGGCGAAAGCGGACTTCGATTCGGCCGCCGCGACAAAAGGCCCCTACTCTTCGCAGTATCGGCTCCTGCGCCCGGACGGCAGCATTCGCCATGTCCGCGCACGCGCCAGTTTCTTCCAGGACATCAACGGCGGATCAAAAATGATCGGCGCCGAATGGGACGTGACCTGGGACGTGCTGCTCAACGAGAATCTCGTGCGCGAACGTCGCCTTTCAGAATCGAAGAATGCCGAACTCAATATGGCCAAGGCCCGCATCGAGCATGTCGCGCTGCACGATTCGCTGACCGGCCTGCCCAACCGTCGGTATCTGGATGAGATGCTTGCCGAAAACCACCAAGCCGAGGGCCGCGCAGCATTGCTGCATCTCGACCTTGACCGCTTCAAGCAGATCAACGACACGCTCGGCCACGCAGCCGGCGATGCATTGCTGGTGCATGCTGCGAAAGTCATCAAGGCCAGCGTCGGCAGCGCCGATTTCGTTGCGCGCATAGGCGGCGACGAGTTTGTCGTGCTGAGCCATGGACGCGACGACAAGGAGCTCGCCGCGCTTGCCGACCACATCATCGACGCCATGCGCCAGCCGATCGACTATCTGGGTCACCAGTGCCGGTTCGGCGTAAGCATCGGCATTGCAGCCAACAGCGGCGTCGACGCCAAGCAATTGCTCGTCAATACCGATCTCGCCCTGTACCGGGCGAAAGGCCGTGGCCGCAACCGCTACGAGTTTTTCAACGAAGAGCTGCAGAGCGAGATCGTTCGGACCAAGCAAACCGCCGACGAGATTCTGGGCGGACTCGAGCGGAACGAATTCGTCGTCTACTACCAGCCGCAGTTCGACGCCAGGACGCTGGAGATCGTCGGCGTCGAGGCGCTGTCGCGTTGGGACCATCCGCAACGCGGCATGCTGACCCCCGACGCCTACATCAAGGTGGCTGAAGAACTCAATGTCGTGGCGCTTATCGACCGCACTGTCCTGACGCAGGCGCTTGATAATTTCGAGCGCTGGTCGCGTAGCCACCTCAACATCCCGCGCGTGTCGGTCAACGTCTCCGCCAGGCGCCTGGAGGACAAGGACCTGATCAAGGGTTTGCGCAAGCTTGCCATCAAGAAAGGGACCGTGTCGTTCGAACTGGTGGAGTCCATTTTCCTCGACGAAAACGACGAACTGGTCACCTGGAACATCGAGCACATAAAGGGGCTCGGTATCGACATCGAGATCGACGATTTCGGCACCGGACATGCCTCGATCGTCTCGCTCCTGAAGTTGCGGCCGCGTCGCCTCAAGATCGATCGCCAGCTGGTCACACCCATCACCAGCTCAACCGCGCAGCGGCAGCTGGTGTCGTCCATCATCGACATCGGAAAGTCGCTCGGTATCGAAGTGATCGCCGAGGGTGTCGAGACGATGGAGCACGCGCAGATCCTGAAAGAGCTTGGCTGCGATATCCTGCAAGGCTTCCTGTTCGGCTACCCGATGGACGCTAAAGCCTTCAAGGCGTTCGCCCAGTCCCGCAAATGGCTGGCGGCGAGCTGACAAACCCTGCTTGACGCAATTGCGGACGGAAGAACCGTTTCCTGAAATGGCCTAGCTGCGCAGTCCCGGCGCTTCTGCCCCGTCCGCTCGACATATGGATCGACAGAAAGATTCAGCAGAATTTCAGAAATCTTCCGGTACGCGCCCGTTCCTTGGCTTCATTGTTCTCCTGAACAAACTGGAGGAGGTCGAACATGTCAGTGAATGAGAGCACGCGCCAAGCCGCCCGGCAGGAACTGCTGGAATATGCTTCCACCGTCATGGCTGCGTCCCCTTGTGCGCCCATGCCTGGAACAATGTTCGAAATGCTTGAGATCATCGCCATGGAGAGGCGGATGGCTCCCAGCCAAGGTGAAGGCGGATCAAATTCTCCTGATCCCTTGACGTCCGCGCCGATTGGGACCCCAATCAGGCAGCGTTTGGTCGAGCTGGTCAGATCGGCATTCAATGTCGCGAGAAAACCCAGGGAACGTACCACTGGCACTTGGCAGTTGCGAGCTTGATCTTGCCCGCGGGCTACTGTTGTGCGACGGGAAACCTGTCGCTCTGCGCTCCAAGGCGTTTGACCTGTTGACCTATCTCAGTAGGAATGTCGGGCGTGTCGCGACCAAGTCTGAACTGATGTCAGCGGTGTGGCCAGACGTTTTTGTGACCGAGGACTCACTGACGCAGGCGGTCAGGGAGTTGCGAAAAGCGCTGCAGGACGAAAGCCAAACTATCATCCGTACGGTCGCCAAACGCGGCTACGTGCTGTCTCTTCTCGAGGCGCCAAAGCAAGAGCGCTCCGGACAACCGAGCGTTGCGGTACTGCGTTTCAGCAATGAAGGTGCGCCGGAAGACACCCCTTTGATCGACGGTTTTGCCGAGGACATTGTCAATGCGTTGGCTCGCTTCGGAAGGGTCGACGTGCTGGCACGCAATTCCGGATTTGCCTTTACCTCGGATTCCGCTTCCGATTGGCGTGCCGTTGGCGACAGCCTTGGCGCAACCTATCTGGTCCGCGGCAGGGCGACGACTCGCGCAGACGGCATGCGGGTCACCGTCAGTCTCATGACTGCTTCGACGGGTGGAGTCCTCTGGAGCGAAACTTTTTCTGCGTCCGGCGGCCAGATCTTCGACATGCAGGAAGAAATCGCCTGCCGTGTGGTGAATCGGCTGGTCGCTCGGCTCGACGACGCAGGTATCAAGCAGGCAACCCCGAAGCCTCCCGACAGCCTGGCCGCATACGAGCTTCTCCTGCGTGGACTGGCCCGGCTGCGCGGTTACGGTGATGATGACAACAAGGCTGCGCGCGATCTTTTCCAGGCTGCGGTCGAAAAGGACCCGACCTATGCCTTGGCGCATTCCTACATCGCGCTCGCCGATCTCATTATCGGCGGCTATGCCGAGGCGTCCCCGGAATTGCTTGGTTCACTGATCGAGCGCGCGGAGTGTGCGGTGACCCTGGCGCCGGAAGAGCCGCGCTGCCATCGCGTGCTCGCCCAGGCTTTGATCTATGCCCGTCAGTTCGAAGCGGCCGAACATCACCTTCAGCGCGCGCTCGACCTCAATCCCTATGACGCCGATACGATTGCGCAAATGGGGTTCTTGCTCTCGATGAGAGGCAGGCCTCTTGAAGCACTCGCGGCGCTTGACAGTGCGATACGGATCAACCCGATCCATCCTGATTGGTACCACTATGATCGCGCCATCGCGCAATACTCGGCTGGAGATTACAAGGCCGCGCTTGTCAGCATGTCCAAGGTCCCCTCGAAGTCCCCCTGGCGACTGACAAGGCTGGCGGGGTGCCACGCGCAACTCGGCGAACTGAAGGAAGCTCAGCGCATCATGGCAGAGGTCAAGCGGATAGCACCTGACTTTTCGCCGATGCAGTTTGCGCAAACCGGGATTGCGTACGAACATGCAAGTGATGTGGAACATCTCGTTGCCGGCGTCGCCAAAGCACTTGCTGCGTGTGAGGAGCAACCCTAGAGCGGTTCATCGTTTCACGGAAACGCAGAACCGCTCTATCTCCTTGTTTTGACGCAATTCCGGACGGAAAACCGCTTCACACTTTTCCTGGAATTGCTCTACGCGGCACCGGCGAGTTTTCGCATTGGAAATGCGGCTTCTCGCAGGCTGGCCCCCGATCGACCAGCGGCGTGTCGGGAAACATAGGTGTTTGAGCAAATTGGTATTAATCTGCGCAGTACGGGTTCTTGGGGCAAAGGAATGGATTTCGGCACAGGCCATGGCTACCTCCTCATCGGCGGTCTCATCCTGGTCGGCGCCGGGCTGCTGATCCTGTCGCTGATCGTCAATCTTCGCGTGGCACACAGCGTGCGCGACGACGTGCGCCATCGTGAAAAGCTCCTGGAATACTATCGCAACATCTTTTCGCAGCTCGGCGTGATCCTGATCGGCATCGGCGTTTCCTTGTTCATCTTCTTTTTCCAGCAGAATTATCAGGACCAGCGCAGGCGCGAGACGGAACTGCAGCAGGTCATGGCAAAGCTGGCGGCACGCATTGCTCGCGGCGCCCCTGTCGTCGGCTCGCTTGGCGAATTCGACGAATTTCTGGATCAAGGCGGGCCCTATGTCAGTCCGGTGCTTGGGGGAGCGAACGCCGCGGTCAGCGCCCAGGGAACCGAGCTCGGCAAGCAGGTCGGCGAGATACTTCTGGTCGAGCGCGATGTCGACGTGCGCGACTTCGATCTCCTTAACCTGTCGCGCGATTTCGAATCCTCGTTCGTCGTCAACGAGCTCGATCCGACGCTGTGGTTCAACATCGTGCGCGACGAGAGCGAGATCAAATATGCCACCACCCAGCTCGCCCTCGATTACAAGGACCTGCAGGATGCGATCGGCGGCGAGTCGATTGAGGTTGCGGTCGCCAATTCTGAAAAGGAGCGCCGGATCAAGCACGAGGTGCTCGACATCTTCTATGATGCCGACCTGCTGCGCCAGCGCAGCAGGCGATTTCTCGGCCGCGCGTGCTGGCTGTTCAGCAAGGGGAAGAGCTTCGTCACCCTTCGACCGGCCGACGAGATTGAAGCCGATACCAAGTCGCACCAGGAATGGATCGAGCGGTCGAAACCACTGCTGACGCAGTCAAAGTCGGGCAGCGGCGATTGCTTCACACTGCTCCAGTACGGCCCCGTACCTGGTGGCTAGTCACCCACCCGCCGCAGCGTGCCGAGATGATTGTCGTTGAGAAAACCTATGGTCATGGCCGACGCCTTGCCGTCGGGGCCGACGACGAAGCTCACGCCGGTGGGCCGATCCGGCGTCTCGGTATCGGGGAAGGTCAGGAACAGGTCGCCGTCGTAATGCGTCAAGGAATAGGACCGGGCGCCAGCCGGGCCGACCTTGAGCACAAGGCCGTCTCCCGCGCTCACCACGACAGCATCGCCGATGAAGTCGTTGGCGTAACGGCCGGCATAGGCGCTGACCGGTGCGGCCGGCCTTGCCGGGGACGGCGGCGCGGCATAAGTGGCCTTGGCCGCCTCGACCGCCGGACCGAACAGACTGGCGTAGATCCCGTCCCATGCCTTGATCCAGTCCTTCTCGACAGAACCCTCGAAGACGAGATCGGCGAAGCTGTCGGACAGGCCCTCCGGCAACCCTGTCGGAAAGGCGTTGGCGATGATGACGATGCCAAGCCTCTCCTCGGGGAAAATTGTCACCAGGGTTCGGGCGCCGACGCTGAAGGCGCCGGCATGACCCCAGCTAAGGCCGTGGCGACCGAATTCCACATTCCATCCGAGGCCGTAGAATGACGCGCCGCCCGAGACGGGGTTTTTGCCGCGCGCCATCAGGGGAACATGCGTCTGGTCCAGCGCATCGGCGGCAATCAGCGTCTTGCCGTCATAGACCCCGTTGCCGACTATGAGGCGCACCCATTGCGAGAGATCGCGCGCGGTGGAGCTGACGCCGCCGGCGGGTGCCTGCGCATCCGGATCGCGCCTTACCTTCGCGGCCCAGACGCCATCGACCTTGACGTGCAGCGCGGCGCGGTTGGCATGTTTGGCGAAATCCGCATGGCGCGAGCTGGTCGAGGCCATTCCAAGCCGACGGTAGAGCTTCTCCTCGGCGACATCCTCCCAGGATTTGCCTGTCTGCTTGACGGCAGCAATGGCGCCCTCGGTCAGTCCGAAATTGGAGTAGGAGTAGCCGGCGCGAAAGCTCGACGATGGCGGCACGAAGCGCAGGCGATGCAGGATCTCGGCGCGGTCGTAACCGATATCCTCGAGGTCGTCTCCGGCGGTGCCCGGAAGGCCGCTGCGGTGCGAAAACAGGTCGCGCACCGTGAGTTCGCTGGTCGGATAGGGCTCGGCCAGCCGGAAGGCCGGATCGAGGTCGGCGACCTTCGAATCCCAAGACACAATCCCGTCGCTGACCAGTGCCGCCACCACCGTGGCGGAGACCGGCTTGGACAGGGAGGCGATCTGGAACACCGTGTCGGCGTCGACCGCCTCCGGCTTGCCGGCATCGCAATGCCCGAACCCTTTCAGGAAGATCACCTCGTCGCCATGCACGATCCCGATGGCGAGACCAGGTACGGCACCGTCCGCGACGGCACCTTCGGCGAGCGCTTCGAGCTTCGACATGGCGGCGGTGATGCGCTCGGGCGTGATTGTGTCGGCCGCCGCCGCATGCGGCCAAAGCACTACTACGGCGAAGAAGGCCCAAATCCTCCAATGGCAGAGATTCCGATCCAGCCGCACGCTCGCGCCTCCTCCCCTGTATTCGCCTGGCCATAGTACACGCCGGCTCTGGGTAGGCCAATGCTTGCTCGGCCGTAAAGCAGAAAGGGTTGGCCCGGCGCTCTTAGCTCCGCAGTCCCGGCGCTTCCTGCCCTGTGCGCTCGACATATTCGGTGTAGCCGCCGCCATAGGTGTGGATGCCTTCCGGCGTCAGTTCCAGCACGCGGTTGGAGAGTGCGGCCAGGAAATGACGGTCATGCGAGACGAACAGCATGGTGCCTTCGTACTGCGACAGCGCCGTGATCAGCATCTCCTTGGTGGCGATGTCGAGATGGTTGGTCGGCTCGTCCAGCACCAGAAGATTGGGCGGATCGAACAGCATCAGCGCCATCACCAGCCGCGCCTTCTCGCCGCCCGACAGCACGCGGCATTTCTTCTCGATCTCGTCGCCGGAAAAGCCGAAGCAGCCGGCGAGCGCCCGCAGCGGCGCCTGTCCGGCCTGCGGAAACGCGTCCTCCAGCGTCTGGAACACGGTGCGCTCGCCTTCCAGCACCTCCATGGCGTGCTGGGCGAAATAGCCCATTTTCACACTCGGCCCACGCGCGACCGTGCCGGCATCGGGGTCGGAGGCGCCAGCGACCAGCTTCAGCAACGTCGACTTGCCGGCGCCGTTGACGCCCATGATGCACCAGCGCTCGCGGCGGCGTACCTGGAAGTCGAGCCCCTCATAGATGCTGCGGCTGCCATACCCCTTGTGGACGTTCTTCAGCGTCACGACATCCTCGCCGCAGCGCGGCGCCGGCTGGAAGTCGAAATTCACGGTCTGGCGGCGCTTGGGCGGCTCGACGCGGTCGATCTTGTCGAGCTTCTTCACCCGGCTCTGCACCTGTGCAGCATGCGAAGCACGGGCCTTGAAGCGTTCGATGAAGGCGATCTCCTTGGCCAGCATCGCCTGCTGGCGCTCGAACTGCGCCTGCTGCTGCTTGTCGGCGATCGCCCGCTGCTGCTGGTAGAATTCGTAATTGCCGGAATAGGCGGTGAGCGAACCGGCATCGATCTCGACGACCTTGTTGACGATGCGGTTCATGAACTCGCGGTCGTGCGAGGTCATCAGCAGCGCACCCTCATAGCCCTTCAAAAACTGCTCCAGCCAGATCAGGCTTTCGAGATCGAGATGGTTCGACGGCTCGTCGAGCAGCATGACGTCGGGCCGCATCAACAGGATGCGGGCCAGCGCGACGCGCATCTTCCAGCCGCCGGACAGTTTTCCGACATCGCCGTCCATCATCTCTTGGCTGAAGCCGAGGCCGTCGAGCACCTCGCGGGCGCGGCCGTCGAGCGCATAGCCGTCGAGTTCCTCGAAGCGATGCTGCGCCTCGCCATATTGTTCGATGATCTCATCCATCCGGTCGGCCCGGTCGGGATCGGCCATGGCCGCCTCGAGTTCGGCCATTTCGGCCGCCACGTCGCTGACCGGCCCGGCCCCGTTCATCACTTCGGCGACCGCACTGTGGCCCGCCATGTCGCCGACATCCTGGCTGAAATAGCCGATGGTGACGCCGCGATCGACCTGCACCTGGCCCTCGTCGGGCTGCTCCTGGCCGGTGATCATGCGAAACAAAGTCGTCTTGCCGGCGCCGTTCGGCCCGACAAGGCCAACCTTCTCGCCCTTCTGCAAGGCGGCCGAGGCCTCGATGAAGACGATCTGGCGGCCGTTCTGCTTGCCGATGCTTTCAAGACGGATCATGGGGCTGTCCGGGGGAGCTGGTGCAAAGTTGAGGGATTTGCCCGGGGCCATACGCGAATGAGCGCAAGGAGGGAAGAGGCAGAAGCGCCGCAGATGGTGGCGAGGACCCCGTCATCGCGCACGAAACCAAAAATCCAGGGATTGTCGAAAACCGCCGTCGCGGAACGACATTGGCGCGGCGGCCTGCATGGCCGCCGAACAGCGACACCGACAGGGCAGGAATACGACGATGGCCAAGATGCTCGTGATCTACAAAACTCCGGCCGATCCGGAGGCATTCGACCGGCACTATTTCGAGGTTCATGTGCCGCTGGCCAAGAAGCTTCCCGGCCTGCGGCGCTACGACATCAGCAGGCGGCCCATCATCAAGCGCTCGGCGGGCGAGATGCCGTATCTGGTGGGGACGCTCTATTTCGACAGCCTCGCCGATATGCAGAGCGCATTTGCCACCGAAATCGGCATTGCCTGCGCCGCTGACCGGCGGATACTCGCGCCAGGAGACGACGACTTGACGATGCTGCTGTTCGACGTCGACGAAGTGTGAGCCTTCGCCGGTCTCGGACAGCCAGCGGAACGAAGGAGCCGCGCCGAAGCGGACGACGTTACTTCGCGTCGTGGAAGATGATCCCCACCGTATGCCGCCGTCCCGAGCGCAGGCGGCTGACGCCGTGCCTGAGATTGACGCGGTAGTGGCCCTTGGTGCCGTGCACCGGGCGATTGTGCACGGCGAAGATCACCGCATCGCCGCGCCTGAGCGGCACCACCTCGGCGCGGCTTTGCATACGCGGGCGCTGTTCGGTGAGCACGAACTCGCCGCCGGTGAAATCCTCGCCCGGCTGGGAGAGCAGGATCGCCACCTGCAACGGAAAGGCGAGGTCGCCATAGAGGTCCTGGTGCAAGCAGTTGAAGTCGCCGGGACCGTACTGGAGGAGAAGCGGCGTCGGCCGCGTCTGACCGTTTTCGTGGCAAAGCTGGAGGAAGGCGGCGTGATCCTCGGGATAGCGCTGGGCAATGCCCATGCGCTCGTTCCAGTCGTTGGCGACGGCGGCCAGCCTGGGGTAGAGCGCGGTGCGCAGGCCGCCGATGAGATCCGGCAGCGGGTAGCGGAAATAGCGATACTCGCCCTTGCCGAAGCCGTGACGGGCCATCACCACATGGCTGCGGAAATGTTCCTCATGCGGATAGAGCGCGGCGATTTCGGCGCATTCCTCGGGTGAGAGCAGAGCCGGCATGACAGTGCAGCCATAGCTATTCAGGTCGCCGACCAAGGCGCCCCAGTCCTGCGCGGCGACACGCGCTTCGGCCGAACGGGTTGCACGTTTGGTGCTTATCGAATGGATAGTCATGGATGCCTCCTTTGATACGATCAAAGTGGGGCGGATGAGAGGTGCGAACCACCCGATTCCTGCGGAGGTGCGCGCTCTTCCTTCTCCCTTGTGGGAGAAGGTGGATCGGCGCGCAGCGCCGAGACGGTTGAGGGGTGTTCCAGCGGAGTGAGGCGTTGGCGTTCCCTGGAACACCCCTCATCCGACCGAGCTTCGCTCGGCCACCTTCTCCCACAACGGGAGAAGGGAAAACCGTACGTCACCGCTTGCGATACCCCTCCAACTCCGGATCGAGATCGACCCGCACCGCGTTGGTGAACACGCAGGTCGCCACCATGATGCCGGCGAAGGCGACAAGATTGACCAGCAGCGTGTCGGCGTAGCGGGCCTTGAGTGCCGCCCAGATGTTGTCCGGGACCGCATTGGCGTTGGCGGCGACCGCCTTACCGAAAGCGATCAGCAGCGCTTCATCCTTGCTCGGCTCGATCGCTTCCGGATCAAGGCCGCTATCGATCAGCGCGCGGCGGAAGAAGGTGACCGGGATCTCGGCACGGCAGACTTGCGAGATCGCCAGCGACAAGAGCCAGATGGCGCGGTCGTCGAGCGCGGGCCGCAGCAGGTCCCGCAAGGTGAACCATTCGGCATAGATGCGATGCGCCACCGGCGAATGCAGCAGAATGCGCTTCATGTTGGTCATCCGGCCGCGCAGGCTGAGCTCCCTGTCATGCTCGGCGCGGATGTCCTCAGACGCCGTCGGGTAGTCGATCGGCGGGATCATGGCCATGCGATGGTCCTTGGTTGGTGGTGTTCTGCGACATCCCTCATCCAAGCGTCGTATGCAGTTCCGGCGCGCCGCGCAGGGTGTTGGACACCGTGCAGATCGCCTCGGCGTCCTCGACAATCCGCTGCTTGGTCGCCACGTCGAGATCGCCCGCAATGTCGAGCCTGATATTGAATTTTTCGACACGCGACGGCTCGTCCTTGGCCTTCTCGCCGCTAACCTCGGCTCGCACCTCGCCAAGCTCGGCGGCAACCCCGAGGCGCGTGGCGGCGATGCGGGCGCTCAGCACCATGCAGGCGGCGACGGAGGCATAGAGCAGGTCGAGCGGATTGAAGCCCTGAGCATTGACCCCGGTCACCACATCGACGCTGCCGCCGGTCGGTGTTGTCACGACCGGCAAGCCGCCCGGCGGCATCACGGCCAGCGCGCCGGTTTCTCGGGTCCTGACCTTGAGTTCTGCCATTCAACTATCCTTTCGGGGCCGGGCAAAATGCAAGGCGCAGCCGCCCTGGCGGCGAGCCCTGCCACGCAATGCCGGTATATGGTAGTCTCGAGGCCGACATCGCAACATCGACCGACCAACAAAATCGTCTGCTTCGAGGTTCAGCAATGAAGCGCAGTTTCATTTTGGCTGTGATTGCCGGCGTTGGCCTGCTCTGCGGTGCCGCCTTTTTGATTGTCGGTCCGTCCCCAGTCTCGCCAGACGCCATCCAGTCGTCGGTTGTTCGTACCCCGGCATTGATCGACAGCGCCTGGGAGTTGCCCGTGGCTGCTACCTTCAATGCCAACCTTGACTGGCAAACGAACAGCTCACGGTGCGGTCCGGCCAGTGTCGCAAACACCTTCCGCTCCATCGGCGAAGAGGAGACGACCGAAGCCGAAGTGCTCGCGGGAACCGGAAAGTGCTGGACCGGCTTTTGCATCATCGGTCTGACGCTGGACGAGCTTGCCGACGTCGCTCAGGCGAAAACCGGGCGCAAAGTCTCCGTGCTTCGGAATCTGAGCGCCGACGAGTTCCGCGAGCACATGAAGCACGCCAACGACCCCGGCCGCCGCTACATCATCAATTTCACCCGCGAGAAAATCTTCGGCGCCGGCAGTGGTCATTTTTCACCGATCGGCGGCTATCTGGAGGCCGAGGACTTGGTTTTCGTTCTCGACGTCAACGAGCGCTACAAGCCTTGGCTGATCGAGCGTGAACGCCTGTTCTCGGCCATGGACACAATCGACAGCGATGGCGACAAAAAGCGCGGGTTGCTGCTGATCGAGTAGCAGGGGCCCCTAACCGGTTTGGCAGCCACGATGCACTCGCTACCTCAATCCCGGCGCCGGCCAGCCACGCAAAATGTGTTTCTGGATCTTGCCGGAGGCGGTGCGCGGCAACGCGTCGGCGAGCAGGAATTCCTTCGGCACCTTGTAGCGGGCGATACGGTCCGCGCAGTGGGCGGCCAGCGCCGAAAGGTCGGGCGCGCGACCGGGCTTTGCGACAACGAAAGCCCGTCCGACCTCGCCCCAGCGCTCATCGGCGATGCCGATGACGGCCGCTTCGGCAATGTCGGGATGTTCGAGCAACGCCATTTCGACCTCGGCCGGATAGACGTTTTCGCCGCCAGAGATGAACATGTCCTTGCGGCGGTCGACCAGGGTGACAAAGCCGTCTTCGTCCCGGCGTGCAATGTCGCCGGTGCGGAACCATCCATCGGATGTGAAGGCCTGCGCCGTCTCGTCCGGCCGGTTCCAGTAGCCGGGCGTGATGTTGGGGCCGCCGAGCCAGATCTCACCGGCCTCGCCCGGGGCGACGTCGTTGCCGTCATCATCGACGATGCGCAGGCAAACCGAAGGTCCCGGCAGGCCGGCGGAACCTGCCTTGCGGGCGATCTGGCCGGCCTCGAGCGGCATGCCGAGCACGGTGCCGGCCTCGGTCATGCCGAAGCCGTCGACCATGCGCACGCCCTGCTCCAGCCACCAGCGGATGTCGGCGGCGGGATTGGGAGCGCCGCCGGTGAAGATAGCGGTGAGCGTGGTCCAGTTCGCCGGGTCGAACCCCACGCCGTCGCGCAGCATTCTTGCCATCTGCGGCACGCAGAAATAGTGGGTGACGCCGAGTTCGGCATCGGCCAGCCGCCGGTTGGTGAGACCGGCCTCGAAGCCGGGCGAGATCAGCACGGTGCCGCCTTGCAGCAAGGGCGGACGCAGGCTGGTGATGAGGCCGATGACATGGAACATCGGCGCATCGCAGAGGAAGACGCTTGCATTGCCGACCCGCCCCAGCACGCCGAAATTGACCGCAGTGGCGAAGGCGTTGGCCTCGGTGATGATGACGCCCTTGGGGCGACCCGACGTACCGGAGGTGTAGAGGATGATCGACGGCTGATCGGCCGGCGGCAAGGGCCGGCGCGTCGCCGGCGCCTGCGCTGCCATCGCCGCCACGAAGGCAGCGACCTCGACCATCATGCAGCTCTTGGGCGGCGCTGTATCAAACGCGGCATCGTGCAGCAGCAGTGCGGGATCGCAATCGGCGAGGATAGCCTGCTGCTCTGGCGCAGCGAGGCGCCAGTTCACCGGCACGAAGACGGCGCCGAAGCGCATGGCGGCCTGTTGCAGGATCAGGAGGTCGGCGCTGTTGCGGGCGACGGTGGCGATGCGCTGCCCCGGCTCGATGCCGTAGCCGCTTTCGAGCACGGCGAAAGCGCGCTGGATGGCTTCGTCGAGCCTGCTGTAGGTCCAGCGCCGCGCGGAAGCGAGGTCGACGCAAGCGAGACGCTCTGGCTGCGTCGCGGCATGCAGGGCCACGGGATCGGGCGTCGTCCAGACCGGCATCTCGCATCTCCTCCCAGATCGGATGTTGGCTGATCACCTTGCCTTGTCGTAGGCGCCGAGGCCGGGCTTGTAGCTCTTCTCATCAATGAACTGGCGGATGCCTTCCTTGCGGCCGTCATTGTCGTAGGAGTTGGCCGCCTCTTGCGCCCGCACCAGATAATCCTCGGCATTGTCGTAGGTCATCTCGGCGACGCGGCGGATGGCGTCCTTGGTCGCCTTCAGCGCGACCGGATTTTTCTTCAGCAAAATATTCGCCACCTCGGTGACGCGCGCCTTCAGCTTCTCCAATGGCAGGCTTTCATTGACCAGCTTCCAGGCCGCCGCCTTCCTGCCGTCGATGAGTTCGCCGGTCAGCGCATGATACATCGCGTCGCGCATCGACAGCAGGTCGACCACCACCTTGGTGGCGCCGCCGCCGGGCAGGATGCCCCAGTTGATCTCGGACAGCGCGAACTGCGCCTCGTCGGCCGCGAAAGCCAGATCGCAGGCAAACAGCGGGCCATAGCCGCCGCCAAAGCACCAGCCATTGACCATGGCGATGGTCGGCTTGCGGTACCAGCGCAACCGCCGCCACCAGCCATAGGCTTCGCCTTGAGCCTTGCGGACGGCGCCTAGCCCCTTGGCCTCGGTCTCGCGAAAATACTCCTTGAGGTCCATGCCCGCCGACCAGGCGCTGCCCTCGCCCGACAGTACCAGCACCCCGACATCGTCGCGGTATTCCAGCCCATCCAGCACTTCCATCATGCGCCGGTTGAGCGCCGGGTTCATGCAGTTGCGTTTTTCGGGTCGGTTGAAGCGCACCCAGGCGATGCCGTTCTCGACGTCGAAGGCCACGGTCTCTTCGGTCATGGCAATTCTCCTCCTGCTTGCGTGCATGGCAAGCGAAGAGCCGCGCTCCAAACCTGCCTTGCATTAATCGCTATGCTACATAGCCTTCATAATTGCTATGTCGCATAGTATTTTCTGCTTGACAAGGGCCTTGATCGCGGTGATCGCTTGCAGCATGGACGAGGCCACAATCCGCAGCAAACCCCGCAAGGCCAGGATAGCGCCGGAAGACACGCTCGACGCGCAGATCGGCTACAATCTGCGGCGCGCTTCGGCTCTGGCGCTCAATGATTTCGCTGTCGAGATGGCCGACGCGGCGCTGCGGCCGGTCACTTACGGCATGCTGGCGCTGATCGACGAAAGGCCCGGCATTCGTGCGGCCGAACTCTGCCGCCTGCTGGGCATGAAGAGCGCCAACATGGCGCCGCTGCTTGCCGAACTCGAGGAACGCGGCCTGGTCGAACGCGACGACCATGCGCGGGACAAGCGCGTACAGGTGCTCGCCTTGACCAAGGCAGCCAAAGCGGCCATGCCGGCATGGCGCCGGCAGGTGCGCCGGCACGAGGACCGGTTCCTGCAGCAGCTGACGAAAAAGGAACGGGCAACGCTGCTGCGCCTGCTGCGCCTGATCTGGACCGAGGAAGAGTAAGTTCTTCGGCAAGCGTTCGTCACTAGCCATTTGCCATGCCGCCACCGATCTCGCTGAAGACCTTTTTCGAACAAGGCGATAGCGGCGCATCCTGCCAGTCTGATTCAGGCCGGGTCGCATCCGCCTGTCAGCAGTCTTCACCACGCCCGCTCCCTCTCCGCCCTGCCCTTTGCTAGGCTCGCGCCATCCGCAACAGGAGCGCGAAATCATGATCGTCCAGGCCTGCATCAACGGCGCGCGTCCCGCCGATTTCCACCCTGCCCTCCCACTCGACGCCGAAGCCATGGCGCGCGACGGTGCTGCTTCGATTGCCGCCGGCGCGGCGGAGCTGCATGTCCATGCGCGCGGAGCCGACAAGAGAGAGAGCCTTTCGCCGGCAGCGATGGGTCCGACGATCGCGGCGCTGCGCCGCGCCTGCCCCGGTACGCTGATCGGCGTCTCCACCGGCGCCTGGATCGAGAACGACGATGTCAGCACGCTGGTCGCCATCGCCGGCTGGCGCGAATTGCCGGACTATGCCTCGGTCAATCTCAGTGAGACGGCAGCACCCCTCGTCATGGAAAGCCTGCGTCAGCGCGGCATCGGCATCGAAGCCGGTCTGGCTTCAGTCGCCGACGCCGAGCGTCTCGTCAGCCTCGACCATGGCGGACGCGTGCTGCGCATCCTGATCGAGATCTCCGAACAGACGCTGGACGCGGCCTTTGCCGTGTCGGAAGGCATCGAAAAGGTGCTGGGGCGTGCCGGGATACGGCGCGCAATCCTGCTGCATGGCGCCGACGCCACGGTCTGGCCGTTCGTGCGCCGCGCCGCGCAGCGCAACTGGTCGACACGCGTCGGACTGGAAGACGGCAAGGACCTGCCGGATGGCACTGAAGCCTCCTGCAATGCGGCGTTGGTGGCTGCTGCGGTGGCGATTTTCCGGACTGGCCGATCAGCGTAGCGGCTGACGAATGCGTCGATGGATAGGTGATCTCGCCCTCGCGGGGAGATCGCCATCTCCCGAAGCTGGCACAACAGCGAGCCGCAACTCCCCTCTTGCTGTTATTAGAAATTTCTCATAGGTTGTTTTCATATCTGGAAGAAATTGCCCCTCATTTTTCTCCTTTATGAAAGCCTAGGCTTTGCGTGAGCATCTCGATCAAACCGATCGACGGCTGGTCAAGCTGTTGTCACAGGATGCCCAGCCCGGCATCAACCGGCTCGCCGAGACGATGGCGATCTCGGTGCCGACGGTGCGTTCAAGGCTGCGCAATCTGCTCGACCGCAATTTGCTGAAGATCGTCGGGCTGCTCAATCTGACCGAGCGCCCGGAGTTGATCTCGGCCATTGTCGGCATCAACGCGCAGGGCCGAGGCCGCGCCCGCGAACTGGCGCAGCGAATCTCGGAACTGCCTTTCGTCAACTCGGCCTCGGTGGTCACCGGGCGCTTCGACATCATCGTCGACGTCACCGTCGCCGGCGATGTCGCCGATCTCTACCGCATCACCAGCGAGCTGATCCCCGGCGCCGGCATTCCCGGCGAAGTGGTGCGCAGCGAGACCTTCGTCGTCATGGCCTCGTGCAACAAATGGGTCAGCCTTCCCGAAGGCTGCTGGTCGGAAGAAACACCGGCCCGCAAGGAGCCGGCATGAAGATCGCAGTTCTCGGCGGTCTCGGCCTGCAGGGCCGTGCGGCCATCGCCGATCTCGTCGC
Organism: Mesorhizobium sp. P171375; assembly: GCF_057786075.1. NCBI lineage: Bacteria > Pseudomonadati > Pseudomonadota > Alphaproteobacteria > Hyphomicrobiales > Phyllobacteriaceae > Mesorhizobium > Mesorhizobium sp. P171375. The sequence continues at coordinate 3,623,769 of NZ_JBYNWF010000001.1, read as the reverse complement.
CAGCGCCGGTGTCGAGGAAATCGTCTGTGTCGATACAGCAGCTGATGGCCCTGCCCGGCTTGCCGGCCTGACCGACCTTTCTCGCGTGCGTTTCGTGGTGCCCGAAGGCGCGATCGGTCCGGCACTCGCCACTGTGTTGGCCGATGTCGACGCCGTCATCGATCTCCTGCCGCAGCCACTGATGCGCGAGGCGGTGCAGGCGGCGATCGCGACGCGCACGCCGCTGGTCACCACCAATTACGGCAAGGCGATTGCCGATCTGGCGTCGGAGGCAGAAAAGGCCGGCGTTTCGATCATGTCCGAATGCGGGCTCGACCCCGGCATCGACCTCGTGCTTTACGCGCGCGCCGCAAAGCAATTCTCTACGATCTCCTCGATCGATTCCTACTGTGGCGGCATCCCTGAACCGAAGGCGATGGCCAAGCCCCTCTGCTACAAGGTGAGCTGGAATTTCGACATGGTTCTGGTCAGCCAGAACCGCGACAGCGTGATGATCGAGGACGGCAAGCGCGTCGAAGTCTCGGCCGGCCGACAGCACGACAACCGCTTCATCCACGAGATCGAGGTTGCGGGACTCGGCCGGCTGGAAGCCTTTCCCAATGGCGACGCACTGCACTATGTCGAGATGCTCGACGGCGCCAAGGGGCTGCAACGCTCGGGCCGCTATACGCTGCGCTGGCCCGGCTGGTCGGCGTTCTGGGCGCCGCTGAAGGAACTCGGCTTCCTCTCCGAAGACAAGGTGCCCGGCACAAGCGCCAGCCCACGCGAATTTCTCGGCCGGCTGCTCGGCCCGCAACTGCAGTACGGCGCCGACGAGAAGGACCTTTGCGTTATGCGCAACGTCTTTTCCGGTCTCGAAGGCGGTCGCGCCAAAACGGTGACATCGGACCTGATCATTGAGCGCGACCTCGGCTCCGGCCTGTTCGGCATGAGCCTCGGCGTCGGCTATCCCGCCAGCATCGTGGCGCAGATGCTGGCGCGGCGCGAGATCACCACGCCAGGGCTTTTGAACCCGCTGCAGCATGTGCCCGACGGACCGTTCTTCGACGAACTGGCCAGGCGCGGCATCACGGTTGCCGAGACGGTGGCCTGGGACTGAGGATTTTCGAACGGTGGCTGCCGCCGGCAACGGTGCCGCCGCTCAAAAAATGCCCACGGGACTCCGCGGGCAAAAATGACAACCAAAACAGGGAGGAATGCCAAATGAAGATTGCCAAGCTTTTCATCGCCGGACTTGCGCTTGCGGGTCTCACCGCTGCTGCCAGTGCCGGAACGCTCGACGAGATCACCAAGCGCGGCGAATTGCGCGTCGCGGTGCAGACGCAAGGACCGCCCTTCTCGCTGGTCGGCGCCAATGGCGAACGCACCGGCAGTTCGGTCGAACTCGCCGAGCTGATGGCCAAGGAAATGGGCGTGAAGGTCACCTTCCTCGACTATGACTGGGACGGGCTGATCCCGGCGCTGCTGTCCGGCAAGGCGGACCTTCTGGTCGCCGACATGACGCCGACGCTGGCGCGCGGTATGAAGGTCGCCTTCACCACGCCCTACATGTACACGGGCAGCACCGTCTTCACCAAGGCCGACAGCAAGTTCAAGACCACCGAGGACTGCAAGGCCAAGGGCACCAAGATCGCCGTTCTGTTGGGCGCCACCGGCGAAAAGGAAGCCAAGAACGCCTTCCCGGATGCCGACATCAAAAGCTACAAGGGCGGCGGTCCATTGCTGCTCGACGCGGTCAACAACGGCCAGGCCGATTGCGGCGTCAACGACGTCTCGGCGGTCACGGGTCAGTCGACCGCTTATCCCGCCGGCACCTTCACCATCATGCCGGAGCTGTTGTCGAAGGAGCCGCTTGCCTTCGCCACCCGCTATGACGAGCCGGACCTGTTGATCTGGATGAACCTGTTCCTCAACCAGGTCACGATTGATGGCCGCCTGCAGAAGAACCTCGACTACTGGGTCAATTCCGACGCCTGGAAGAAGGATCACTAAGCAGCGTTAGAATTCGGACGGGACCGCGCCAGACTCAATCGGCGCGGTTCCGGCCTGCACTTTGCCGCCGGTAGAACTTCGCTCGAGGAATCCACCCAGCGATGCTCGAATATTTCAGCTTCCGCACCATCGTCGAATATCTGCCGCTGTTCGGGCAGGGTCTGATCACGACTGTGTGGCTGTCGGCGCTGTCCTTTGCCGGCGCGCTCGCGGTCGGCATCGTGCTCGCCGCCATGAACCTGCAGCGCGGCCAGCTGTTTCGCATCCCGGCCAAGGCCTATATCGATGCCGTACGCGCCACGCCCTTGCTGGCGCAACTCTACTTCCTCTATTTCGGCTTGCCGCGTCTCGGCTTCGTGCTGCCGGAACTCGTCGTCGGCATCCTCGCTCTGTCGCTGAACAGCGGCGCCTATATCGCTGAAATCATTCGCGCCGGCATCCTGTCGATCCCGCGCGGCCAGGTCGAAGCCGGCGTCGCTTCGGGGATGACCTATGTCCAGCGCATGCGCCTGGTCATCCTGCCGCAAGCCTTCAAAGTGACGATCCCGCCGCTGCTTGGCCAGGCGATCGTGCTGGTCAAGGATTCGGCGCTTTTGTCGCTGATCTCGGTGCCCGAACTGACGCGCGCCGGCCAGTTGCTGGCGTCCGACCGCTTCATGCCGGCGGAAGGTTTCATCACCATCGCCGCTTTTTATCTCCTGCTCTACTATTGCCTCAAAGGATTGGCGGGGCTGTCCAGTCGCTGGCTCGGCTTGCAGCCGGCAAGGAGCAGCACATGATCTGGCAGCAGCTGCAAAGCCTGGCCGGTAGCTATCCCCTCGCCTTGCGTGGCCTCGGCATGACAGTGGTGCTGTCTCTGATCAGCCTGGTGCTGGGCACGGCTCTCGGCTTCGGCCTCGGCATACTGCGCACCGGCGGCAACCGGGTGATCTCAAGCGTCATCGGCGCCTGGGTCGACCTGATCCGCGGCACGCCGTTCCTGGTGCAGATCTTCCTGATCTTCTTTATCCTGCCGGAATTCGGCATCGAGCTCGATGCCTTCACCGCAGGGATCATCGCGCTGACCAATCTGGCCGCCTGCTTCATCTGCGAGATCGTCGCCGCCGGCATCCGCTCGGTGCCGACCGGCCAGGTCGAGGCGGCGCTCGCGTCCGGCCTGTCACGCTGGCAGCGCATGCGCCAGGTGGTGCTGCCGCAAGCGATGCGCATCGTGCTGCCGCCGCTGGTCGGGCAATATGTGCTCTTGATCAAGGATTCTTCCGTCGTCTCGGCCATCGGGCTGACCGACCTCACCCGGGTCGGCTGGCTGGTGGTGCAGCGTGTGCCCAACGGCCTGCTCGTCTTCTTCCTCGTCGGTGTCGGCTATTTCATCGTCTGCTACCCGCTGATCATGCTGGCCCGCCGGCTGGAGCGCCGCATGGGTGCGGCGCATGGCGAGGTGCAGCTGTGACATCGAACCCCAAAGGGCGCACGAATATGAGCACGCCAAGCCAGACCAAAACCGGCATGATCGACTTTCGCGGCGTCAACAAATGGTTCGGCGCGCTCAATGTGCTGAAAGACATCACACTCAGCGTCGAGCCGCGCGAGGTCGTCGTCGTCTGCGGCCCCAGCGGTTCGGGCAAGAGCACGCTGATCCGCTGCATCAACGGCCTGGAGACGATCAAGGACGGCGACCTGATCGTCGACGGCCAGCGCCTCGGCGACCCCGCCACCAACATGACGCTGCTGCGCACCGAGATCGGCTTCGTCTTCCAGTCGTTCAATCTCTACCCGCACAAGACCGCGCTGGAAAACGTCACGCTAGCGCCGATCCATGTGCGCAAGATCCCGCGCGCCGAGGCCGAGCAGGCCGGTCGCGACTTGCTGGCCAAGGTCGGCCTCGCCGACAAGATCAACGCCTATCCCTCACAGCTCTCCGGCGGCCAGCAGCAGCGCGTGGCGATTGCCCGCTGCCTCGGCATGCGGCCGAAGATCATGCTGTTCGACGAGCCGACCTCGGCGCTCGACCCCGAGATGATTTCCGAAGTGCTCGACGTGATGGTCGCGGTGGCTGAAGAAGGCATGACCATGATGGTGGTGACGCACGAAATGGGCTTCGCCCGCAAGGTTGCTCAGCGCGTCGTCTTCATGGATGCCGGCGCCATCGTCGAAAGCGGCACGCCGGAGGAGTTTTTCTCTGCCCCGAAGACGGATCGCAGCCGGGCTTTCCTGAGCAAGATCCTCAGACACTAGGTCGGCTCTCGAACAGCTGGCCGCCGTCGGCCCGAGATGGAACTTCGATCTGCGACTATGCATCAAGGATCGCACTTACCAGTCGGGCGGTGCGCGGCGCGAGCGTCAGCCCTATGTGTCCGTGGCCGAAGGCAAGGATCACATCCCGCCCACCTCTCGATGGCCTGATAACAGGCACGGAATTGGGCATTGAAGGCCGGAATCCGAGCCATGTGCGGCTCGGCTCCCCCAGGTCTGGAAAAACCCGACGCGAATTCTCCACCAGCGCCGCCAGCAACCGCTGATTGGCGGGAACCCCCAATCCACCGAGTTCTACAAGGCCTGCAACGCGCAACCGGCCTCGCATCGGGCAAAGATAGAAGCCGAGCGCTGTCGGGCAGACCGGCCGTTCAATCGGTGGGTGGGTCATGTCAAATTCAATGTGATAGCCACGTTCGGTATCGAGGCTGACCGGATCATCGATTTGGGCGGCGAGCCTTTGCGAGTGGGCACCGGCGGAGATGATAGCGGTCTGGGCGCGGATGTCGAAGGGCCCCGCGATGATCCGGATCCCATTCGCTTCCCGGGCGATCGTTTGTGCAGAGGCCTTGACGAATTGCACACCCGCCCACCGGACTGTTGCGGTCAACCGATGCATCGCTTCGCCCGGATCACTGAGATTGAGCGCGCCCGGAAAAAACAGCCCGCCACCTTCGAAGGGCGGTAGCCGAGGTTCGAGCCGATGCACTTCGTCGGCCGAAAGCAGTTCCTGACCAACGCCATGGAAGCGGCGCAGATCGATATCGGTGGCGGCCGCCTTGAAGGCCTTGGGCGTTTCGTAGAGATAGAGACAGCCCTTGGCGGAGAGCAGGTCCGATGCCCCAATTTCCGCTGCGAACTCCTCCCAAGCCGCCGATGCGTCCGATACGAGTTCGGCGATCCGGCGGGTGTTTTCCCTGAATCGGTGCGGCAGAGATTCGTATGCGAACCTCGCCAGCCAAGGGAAGAGGGTCGGCAAGGCGGAAGCGCGGATCGACAACGGACTGCGCGCGTTGAGCAGCAGGGAAGGCAGATTCCTCAGAACCGCCGGCGTCCCGACAGGGATTACCGCATAGTCCGCGATGGTCCCGGCGTTTCCGTAAGATGCGCCACTGCCCGGTTCGTTCGGTTCGATCACGACAACCTCGCGTCCGTCAGCGCGAAGCCGAAGTGCAATCGCCAAACCTATGACGCCACCGCCGATGACGGCGATGTCGGTCGAAATCCTGCTCATCTGGTCCACATGCGTTGAGGCAAAGACGGTGGCTGGCGCCCGAGACCCTGCGAAACGGCGATGGCAGTGCCGTGCCCGAATCGCACATGCGCCAATGGGTTCTGTCAGGACTGTTTGCTGGCTGGCGTTCAGGCAGGCGCGGCGTAGCGCGCGACATAGGCAGCCGTTCGTGCTTCACGCGGGTTGTCGAGCACGTCGGCCGCCGTTCCCTGCTCGATGATCCGGCCGCCGTCAATGAAGACGACCCAGTCCGAGACTTCGCGGGCGAAAGGTAATTCGTGGGTGACGAGGATCATGGTCATGCCGTCCTTTGCCAGTTCTCGCATCACACGCAGCACCTCACCGGTCGATTCTGGATCGAGCGCGGAGGTCGGTTCGTCGAACAGAAGCACAGTCGGGCCGAGGGCCAGGGCGCGCGCGATCGCGACGCGCTGCTGCTCGCCGCCAGACATGCGTTCCGGATAGGCTGTTGCCCGATGCGCGAGACCGACGCGCGTGAGCAGGCGCACCGCGCGCTCGACCGCTTCGCGCTCCCCAATTGCGGCGGCATGCATCTGGGCGAGAACGACATTTTCCACCGCTGTCAGATGCGGGAACAGGTTGAAGCGCTGAAACACCATGCCGACGCGCTGGCGCAGCTTGGCGAGGTTCCTGCACGTCACCGCACCCTTGTCGCAGATCGTCTCGCCATTTACCTCGATGACGCCGTCGTCGGGCTGCTCGAGCAGGTTGACGCAGCGCATCAGCGTCGTCTTGCCGCCGCCGCTTTGGCCGATGATGCTGATGATCCGACCAGCCGGCACGTCGAGATCTATGCCGCCGAGCACCTGCCTGCCGTCGAAGGACTTCCGCAAGCCACGGATGGTGACTGCCGGGCCGGAAGCCGTCTTGCCAAGCTCCCTATTGAGTGTCTCGTGTGCCATCGGTCTAGGCTCCGCCCGCGAGCAGCGTCTTCGCCAGCTTCAGCCGCCGCCGGCGCCCCAGCGACAGCGGTACGCCAGCCTGAATGGTCCGCTCCAGCCAGAGCAGGCATTGCGAAATCGGATAGCAGACGGCGAAATAGATAGACGCAATCACCAGATAGACTTCGAGTGCCCGAAACGTTTCGGAGGCGATCAGCTGCGCCTGGGTCATCAGTTCAACGGCAGAGATCGTCACCAGAAGCGACGTCGATTTCAGAAGGTCGACGAACATGGTGTTGGTGCCGGGCAATGCCAGCCTCAACGCCTGAGGTAGAATGACGTGGCTAAAGGTGGTGCCGCGGCCAAGGCCCAGCGCCTGCGCAGCCTCGTTCTGACCGGAATGGATGCCGGCGATCGCCGCGCGGAAAATCTCCGAGAGATAGGCGGCATAGAACAACATGAGGCTCAGCACGCCGGCGACGAAGACGCTGAGCTTGATGCCGACCGACGGCAGGCCGAAATAGGTGACGAAGATAATCGCGAGCAACGGGACGTTCTTGAATATCTCCGTGTAGATGGCGGCAGGCAGACGCACCAGACGCAAGCGATTGAGGCGCATCAGCGCCAGCACGAGGCCGAGGACAGCGGCACCGACAAAGCTGACGATCGTGTAGGTCAGGGTCCTGAGGAGACCCCAGCCGAGATTGCTTGCGTAGTCGCTCCAGGGAACCTGAAAAAACCCGGTCAGCGTGTGGAAAAGGGACATGTGCTTGCCCCGACGCTCAAGGCGCGATTGAGGGCGGCGACCAATCCGCGGGGCGATCCACGCCCCGGCGCTGAGCCGCCATCTCCGGCGAAGGAACCAGGAACTGTTTCGGATCGCCGCCCCATTTGGTGACGAGCGCGGCAAGCGAGCCGTCCTTGTACATTGCATCGATCTGGTCCGAGACAGCTGTCGCGAGCTTCGGTGCCTCTTTTGGCAGGTAAAATCCGGTCATGTAGGGCTGAAAATACTGATAGTCGGGATGGGCTTTGATCTCGTCGGCGGTTGGCGGCGCCAGATATGCGACGCGGAACTTCATGTCCGGCCGCTCCTTCTGCTGATAGATGATCAGCAGCGGGTCGAGAAAGCCGACATCCAGCCTGCCTGATGACAGGTCCTGAAAGACACTGTCGGCCGACGGATAAGTGTGCGGAGTGGCATCGGGCACCTGCGCTATCGATTTCGCCCAGACATAGCCGGTGACGGTTCCGAGATCCTTGCCTTCCAGGCTCTTGACGTCGGGATAGTCGGCAGCGCCCTGCACAGCCATCGCCGGGGGCGAATAGTAGGGCGGGTCGGTGAAGAGGCCGACCTTCTGGCGCGCATCCGACCAGGCGATGCCGCCGATCGTAATATCGGCACGGCGAGATTGGACCGATGCCAGCATACCGGGAAAATCAGTGACGCTGACTTCCATCTTGAGACCCAACTTGTCGGCGACCGCGGCGAGGATATCGCTGTCCAGCCCGACGAGCTTCTCGTCCTTCATCGCCGTGTAGGGCATATAGGGTTCGATCGTGACCTGCAGGACGCCCGGCTTCAGCGTCTCAAGCCCGTCCGCATGCGCCACCGTGGCCAGCAATCCAATTCCAACCCCTAGCAAGGCGGCAATGCCGACCTTGAATCGCGAGCGAGACAAAACACCCTTTTCCATCCCCGATATCTCCCTGTCACCGGATCAATATATTTGTGATATATTGATCAGTATATTATATGAATCCGTTGTCAAGTGATTCCTTGGCGATCGAATTCGATCCCTGTGAGGTAAGTTGGATGGATGCGCGGATGCCGGAAGACGATGCCGACAATGTCGAGGCTGGCTCGACATTGGCCGAGCGCACCTATCTGCAGCTGAGGGAGGACATCATCACGGTTAAGCTGGCGCCCGGCACCCTGCTTCGCGAAACCGATCTCATGCGGCGGCTGGACGTCGGTCGCACGCCGGTGCGCGAGGCGTTGTTGCGGCTGCAACGCGATGGCTTCGTCGACGTCAACGGCCGCCGCGGCACCTCGGTCAGCACGATCGACATCAGCGATCTATCGGCGATCTATGAGGCCAGGGCGAGAATTGAATCCTGGGCGACGCGACTGGCCGCCGAACGTCTGCGGGAGCCTGAGCGTCGGGAAGCGCGCGCGCTGATCAGCGAACTGGCCGCCTTTACAAACCCTCCGGAACTCGACCCCCTGCTTGCGCTCGACCGGCGCATCCACCGCTTCATCTACCGCGCCGCCAAGAACCCCTATTTGTTCGACACGCTCGACCACTACCACAACCTGTCACTCAGGATCTTGCATGTGGCGACACGCCGGTTTCCGGAGCTCATGTCGGGGCTCGACAAGGTCCTGCAGGAGCAAACCCTTATGCTCGAGGCGGTTTGCAGGGGAGATGGCGAAACGGCCGAGCGCATCGCGCTGCATCACGTCCTCAGCTTCGAACAGGATGTTCGCAAGATCATCTAGCCGATTTGGCGGAACAACGACCTCCAGCGTGACCGCCTGTCAGCGTCCAGAATGCGCGAAGGCTATTTGTGTGGCCGGCACGCGGCGTAAAGCAGTTATACGCGCGCCTTCACCTTTGAAAGGTCGCGACTGCCTCGCTCCTCAAAGCGTCGCCAACCGCGAATTTGTCATGGTCTTTCCATAGGCTTGCCGCAGCGTCCGCTTCTCCTCCAGCGCAGCGATGACGCTTGCGGCAAAATCCGTCGCGTACATGTCGGCCAGTCGGGTCAGCCCGCCTGGCGTGAAGACGTTGATCTCCAGAAGTTTGTCGCCGACGATGTCGAGACCGACCAGGAACATGCCGTCGCCGATCAGTTTGGGGCGCACCATTTCGGCAATGCCCAGCATCGTGGCCGTTACCTTGACCTTGCGAGCCGTTCCGGCGGCATGGATGTTGGAGCGGACGTCGCCCTTGGCCGGAACGCGGCGAAAGGCTGCGTGTTTGCCGTCGCGCACCAGCGGCAGGCCGTTCATCAGAAACAGACGCACGTCACCGGCCTTGGCTTCCGGAAGGTAGACCTGTGCGACAAGATAGCCGTCACCGCTGGCCGCCTCGAAAATCTGGTTGAGGTTGGAATCGGTGGGCTTGGCAATATGGAAAACGTTCTTGCCACCCGAACCTTGCAGCGGTTTGACGATACAGCCCTTCGGCTGTTTGTCGATGAAGGCGCGGATCTCGGCAATGCTGCGCGATATCAGGCTCGCCGGCCTGACCGCCTCGGGGAAAGACTGCAAATAGAGCTTGCTCCGTGCCTGCGCCAGACCGCCCGGATCGTTGACGACGATGGTGCCGCGTTCGGCTGCGAGCCGACCGAACATGATGCCGGCATTGGCCGCCCATGGCCGACCGGCGCCATCCAGCGACGGGTCGTTACGCAGAAACAATATGTCGATGTCGCTCATGGCGACGGTCTTCTTCTGCTTCGCGGCATCCTGCAGGGCAGCATGAAGCTTGCCTGAAGTCTTGTAGGCAGCATCGGGCAGAGCCGTCACGCTGACGGCCAGATCATCGTTAGGGCGCAGGATGAAATCGCCCGGCTCGACATAGACGACGGAATGACCGCGCTGGACGGCCGCCAGCGCCAATGCCGTCGTCGTGTATCCCGGCGTCTCGGTTTCAATGGAATTGACGAAGAACGCAATGCGCATTGTGGAGCCCCTCAGCTTTCAACCATATCGATCGGATCGATTCCCGCCATCGCTTTCCTGAGGCGCGGACGCGCCGCGTCGGAAGAAAGAAACGCAGGTTCGAGGCGCGGCGCCCGCAGCAGGCCGCGCGCGTTCAGTTCCTGGATCGCGCCGAAATGTGCGGCGGATATCTTGCCGATCCAGAACGGCGTGAGGCTGCCGCCATTCCTCAAGTGATCGAGGATCTGCAACAGGCCGCGCAGATAGATGGCGTCCTTGGCAAGGCCGCCGCCTCGATAGACGCGTAGCACGACATTGAAGGCCTCGCGATCATCAAGATCCCTGCGAAGAATGCGGAAGGTTTCCTCGAACGTTGCGCGGTCGAGCATCGCCTGACAGGCGATCACTCTTGCCGCGATCAGCCGCAAACGCGCTGCGGTCATCCCCCCGACCAGATACTCCGCCAGCACGGCCAGTCCCTCCTGCATGCCTTCATAGCCGGCGAGCCCGCAACAGAAGATGGCGAGCCCCTGCGCGGCACCATTGAAATACGTCAGCAGATGAACACCGATCTCGTGGCTGAGCAGCGCCGTCAGACGTTCCGGTGGAAGGTTGGTGTCGCGCGACACCAGCAATCGGCTTCGCGAGACCAGCAGGCCGGCCGGCAGGTCGCCGCGGATTTCGACGGAAGCATCGAAATCGGGATAGGCGGCGCGGTATCCGGCGATCATGTGGCGCGCGGCGGCGGCCACGGCGTCGGCATCGAGGCCCTTGCGCCGGGTCTCCGAGGCACTCCGCGGCAGCCTTTCGAGAATGGTGCGCGCCCTCGCCGCCAGGCTCGGCTCGACGCTGCCATAAAGGGCTCGCCCAAGTTCGACGAAGCGCGGCGTTTCGCGTGCCGCAAGCATCGACAGCTGGAGATCGAGCTCCTGCTGCTTTTCGGAGAGCAGCCTGGTCAGGAGCGTATCTTCCAGATGATCGAGCGAGATCGAATAGAGCCTCCGCTTCTGGTCGGCGACCTCGAGCTCGAGCGGCCGGTAAAGCAGTGCGGGCACACGCTCGAAAGCGCCTGCCTGGAATTCCCGCCAGGCGGGTTCGGCATTGATCGGTGTGACGGCAAGCAGAAAATCGAAGGTCGACGCGACATTGTCGATCGCACGGTCAGCGCGCACGACAGCGTCGATATAGGCGCGGCGACCGAGGGAACGATGGGTCGCCGGCTGTTCCAGGCTCGATGCCTTCAGGAAGGCACTGACGGCCTGAAGCGCGGAATCGACCATGTTGGCGACCACGAGGTCGTGGAGTTCGGGGTAGACGCGCTTGGTGCCGGCCACTCTGTAGATCGGTGCGAAGCGCACCGTCAGGCACGCCACATCACCGGGATCATCCCAGAGCCGTGCTTCGGCACGTGTGGTGGGACTGAGCTCGTCGACGCGGGGCGTGCGATATTTGGCTTCGCGCGCGGATGCAGCATCAGCGAAGCGCTTGCGTGCCGCCTTCTCCGCCGCGGTGTTGCCGCAAGCCAAAGCAATCTCGAAAGGCGGCAGGAACGGAACATCGTCGGTCAGGAACCGGTCTTCGGCCAACTCTCCGATGTCCAGCAAGAGGAATGCGCCGCAGTGATCGCGTATCCTTCGCGCCACCAGCCGCGCGACCTCGCCGGCGAACTCGATGTCGGCGGCGATCAGATAGGAAGCGTTGGCGGAGACGGCATGGAATGCCACATCCTGATGCGACCCGACATGGACACACAGAAAGGGCAGCGGCCGATCGATGTGCAAACGGTTGCCGTTGCCGAACTCGCGGCGGATCGGCTTGCCGTCGTGGAAAAGCGCGTCAAGGTCCGCTTCGATTTGCACCAGTGGAGATGGGGGTTCGACAAGCTTGGGCTTCATCGCATGGCCTGCAGCGCCTTTGCCAGGACAGGCACAGTCGACGCTAGTATGGCGCGTAGCTGATCGATTGCTGCCCAGTCGGGTTCGCCGCTCCATTCGTCCATGAAGATTTTCTTGAACTCTACCGCGATGGCGCAGCCGGTTTCCGGAAAATTGGTGTGGACGAAACGCGTCTGTTCGCCCTTGCCCTGGAAGGACACGTTCTCGCGCACATCGATTGGCTCGCCATTGATATGGTGGCCGCGAAGCGTCTCGGTGAACGCGTCGACGATAGGCGCCCAGCGCTCGCGGTCCATGGAAGACGTCCCGATGTTGATGTCGGGCGCGAGGTCGCGAGATGTCGGCACAGAATGCGGCCCATCGCGGCGGTGATTGTAGCTGTGGACGTCGACGAGAACGAACCGGCCATAGCGCTTCTCGATATCGGCGAGGACGCGCTTCAGCTCACTGTAGAAGGCGTCGTGAAAGGACAGAGACTCCTCCACGATGGCCTCGGCCGGCAACTCCCGCCAGACTTTGAGCCCCCAGGACTGGTCCGGCGACAAGTAGACGGCAGCGTCGCGCGCGCGGTTCAGATCGACCTGGAAGCGCGACCGATGAACGATGATCCGGGTCGGGAAATCGGCGATGAAGCGCTCGGTGAACGGGTCTTCTTCTCGAAGCCGGTCGGGATCAGAGAGACACATGAGCGATCGAGAAGCGCTGTCCACATCGGTGCCGCTATGGATGGCAGTACCGACGACAGGACCGTCTCCGAGCTTGATCGTCCAGCCCGACCTGCCCCGATCGGTGTTGGAAATCGTCTTGTCCATGCTCCGAAATGCGCGGAGCGTGCGGACGGTTCCGCTTCATGTCGAAAGCGGCCTTCAGTCGAACGTCGCCAGCGGCTCGGCTTTGATCTCCACCCAGTCGCAGCGCCGGCTGTCGTGGTAGAAGGACTGGAAGGGCGGCGGGAAGGATGGGTCGGCGAAGGCGCCGACGGGAATGGCGATGACGCCAGGTTGCGTGTCGATGCGGTAATGGACGCTGGCGCCACACTCCGGGCAGAAATTGTAGATGACGCGGCCACCCTGGTCGCCGGTACGGGTGAACTGCTTCGCCCGCCCCTCGATCGATACATCGCCTTCCGCAAACCGGACATTGTAGCTGAAGGCGCTGCCGGTGCGGCGCTTGCAGTCCAGGCAATGACAGACCGAGATGCGCACCGGCTCGCCCGCACAGACGACTGACAACTGGCCGCAGAGACATTGCGCGCGGCGCGTGACCATGGCTGCTCCTACCGAGCCTGTTCCATCCCGATGGATCGGGATGGGGCTCTATCTTCTTTTTGAGCATGCTTCTCCGAAAACCGGATTCCACTTTTCGGGATCATGCTGCTGAGACACGTTACTGCGTGTCGGCGCTGGCCCTCAACTCCGTACGCTTCTCGTCCGACACGACAGCCAGATCCAGCACCTTTTGCAGTTCGGCGGCATGATGGAATGACGGTTCGGTCTGCACGCCGCTTGCGACCGCATCGACGAAACGCTGGTAGTTGGTCGGCACCGTGCCGGCGTCGATCACCTGCCATTTGGCGGTCTCGATATCCTCGCCGATGCACGCCTTCAGCTCCGAGCCCTCGAGATTGTGCACGACCTCGATGCCGCCCTTGTCGCCGTAGATGCGCAGGCGCAGTTCGTTCATATGGCCGGTCGCCCAGCGGCTGGAATGCACGACGCCAAAGGCGCCGTTGGAAAAATCCAGCGTCATGGCGAAACTGTCATTGGCGTCGAGGTCGTATTCGCCGATGCGGTTGCCCGGTGCCTTGTCGAAGGCGCGCAGCCGGCAGAAGACGTGGTCGATGTCGAGTGCGGCGCCATAGCTGGCGAAGTCGAGGATATGGATGCCGACATCGCCGAGCACGCCGTTGGAGCCGTGGCCGCGCGATAGCCGCCACAGCCATTTCGGATCGGTGCGCCAGTCGCCCCAGAATTTCGACACCAGCCAGCTCTGCAGATAGGAGGCCTCGACGTGGCGGACGGTGCCGACCTCGCCGGCCAGCACCATCTGCCGCGCCTTTTGCAAGGGAGCAACGTTGCGATAGGTGAGGTTGACCATGTTGACGATGCCAGCGGCTTGCGCCGCGTCAGCCATCTCGCTCGCCTTGCCGAAGTTTTCGGCGAGCGGCTTTTCGCACAGCACCGGCTTGCCGGCCGCGATCAGCGCCATGGTCGTCGGATGGTGGATACGGTCCGGCGTGACGTTGGCCACCGCATCGAAGCCGCCCCAGTCGAGCGCTGCCTCCAGTGAGGTGAAGCGCTTCGGGATCTTGAAGCCGTCGGCGAATTCGCCGACGCGCTTCTCATCGACATCGACAGCGCCAACGATCTCGACGCCGTCGATGGCGCCAAAGCGGCGGGCATGCTCCTGCGCCATCCAGCCGGTACCCAATATCAAAAGCCGCATTTTTGCACTCCGAGCGAAATTGGTTCGATTCAATCATATGGGACGAATGCGGCCTAGGCGACTCTGTACGCAAGCCGCTACGCCTTTTTCTTGGATTTTGTTTTAGCGGAAACCAGCCTCGCCCGAGGCATGGAGCTTGCCGCCGCGCTCGACGATCGGCTCCAGCGCCTTGTCGACCGGCACGTTCGGCGCATCCAGAATAGCCGATTTCGTGCCTTGCGGGTTGTGCGCCCACTTCACCGCGTTGCGCAGCACCTTGTGCACTGCGGCATCGTGATAGGTCGGATAGGTCTCATGGCCCGGGCGGAAGTAGAAGACGTTCCCGGCGCCGCGCCGGTAGGTCAGCCCCGAGCGGAACACCTCGCCACCCTGGAACCAGGAGATGAAGACCGTTTCCAGCGGCTCCGGCACGGCGAACTGTTCGCCATACATTTCTTCATTCTCGAGCTCGAAGTACTCACTGATGCCTTCGGCGATCGGATGGCTGGGGCTGGTCACCCAGAGCCGCTCGCGCTCACCCGCCTCGCGCCATTTCAGCGTGCAGGGCGTGCCCATCAGCCGCTTGAAGATTTTCGAGAAATGGCCGGAGTGAAGCACGATCAACCCCATGCCTTCCCACACCCGGCGGGCGACGCGCTCGACCACTTCATCGGCAACGGCCCCATGGTCCTTGTGACCCCACCAGACCAGCACGTCGGTCTCGGCCAGACGGTCGGCAGGCAGGCCATGCTCGGGCTGTTCGAGCGTGGCGGTCGAGGCGGAGATCGCCTTATCGGCGTTCAGCGCCTTGGCGATGGTCGTGTGCATGCCCTCGGGATAGAGGGCGGCGACCACCTCATTGGTCCGCTCATGGATGTTCTCGCCCCAAACGACAGCGCGTATTGTCATGATGTCCTCTTGATTGTTTGAAGCTGGAGCCGCCGCAGTCCACTCATAGTATCCCCAGCCGGAATTGAAAACGCTTTCAATGCCGGCTGCTGACAATTACGGGGAACGTCGAGATCATCGATCTCGGAGTAGCCGTGCGAAAAATACCATTTTAAACAGGATGATAGCGGCTCATCCTGCTAAAACGATTCAGGCGCGGCTGCCATCCGAGGCGACTTGCTTCAGCGTTTTCGATATGCGCGGCACCACCACGAGGCGCTTGATCTTGCCCTTCTTGTAGGCGGCTAGGAAGCGCGCATAGTCCTTGAAGGCCACGCAGCCATGGGATTCCGCACGGCCGCCGCGCAGCAGGTAGGAGTGGGCGAGCAGGCCGTCCCGGCCATGGTTGTTGTTGCCGCTGGTTGGGGTGAGACGTATCGCCTCGACGCCGTAGAATCGCGATTCGCGCAGCTTCAAGTCATAGGTGCCGGGCGGTGTCGGGCCGACATTCTTGCGGTTGGCGTAGCGCGGCTGGTCGGCCATCGAGCCAATTCCCGAATGCGCCTCGAGCCGTGAGCCGTCCGGCATGTAGACGGTCTTGGCCGAGATGTCGTAAACGGCGACGCCACCGCCCATTCCGGGCGTAGCGAACAGATCCTTGAAGGCACGGCCGACACCACCAGCCGGGACATCCGGCTTGGCATAGGCCAGCATCTCACCGGCTTGCGCCTTCACGCGCTTGCCCGGCTTGGTGCGAATGGTCTCGCTGCCTGGCACGCCCGGCAGTGCGGCGACGTCCTGGGAATTGCGCGGCGAGCGCGGCGACACAAAGCCTGGCGACTGGGGTGCCGCGGTCCCGGCCGCCCTGTCGGTCTGTGGCTTGGCCGCCTGAGGCTTGGCCGCTTGCGCCTTGGGTTTGCTGGGCGCCTCGGCAGGCTGAGCGGTTTCGGCGCGCGGACGCCGACCCGGCAGTGCAATGCTGCCCGGCAGATCATCCTGCGGCGGCAACGAGGCGACCTGAACCTCGGCCTGCTCAGGATCTTGCGCTCCGACGATTGCCGCGACGGCCGGCGGCGGCGCCAGCATGTCGGCGCCCTGATCCGGCAAGGTGTTGGCCAGCGCCAGCGCAAGGCGGGACGAGCGTTCGATCTCGGCCACTTCCGGCCCAAAGCGCTCCGAGGCCGGGCCACGCTGGTCGGGCATGCGAACTTCGGCGAAACGGGCAGCGGCCGGAAGGCTGGCAAGCATGAAGGGCGCATTCGAGGCCTTGGCGAAGGCGGCAGCCAGCTTTTGCGGCGACAGCTTTGCCTTGGCCACCACGCCGTCGAAGCGCGCGTCGCGCGGGGTGACAAGTGCAATGCTGGTGTTGGGCTGGGCGTTGGTGCTTGCGGCGACCGCGTTCGGCGCGATGGGATGCGCGGCCGGCTTCAGTCGCGCCGTCTTGCCGTCATGCGCGAAGCTGGCGGCGGCGCGCCTGCAGCCGGCGTCGCATTGGCTGAGCAGCGAGGCCTGTAATTTTTGCGCCGAAAGCCGCGGCGCCCACGAATTGGCGAGGCTGCGGCGCGAATCGGCCAGCGCGGCGTTTGGCAGAAGCAGGCTTTGCGGCAAGGTGTTGGAGGCGGCGGTGAGCGACGTTCCCAGCGAATAGAGGCCGGCCATGGTCGCCACCGACCACAGCGCAAGGGCCGCGCCGATAACCGGCACCACCACCCAGCGCTGGCCGGATCTCTTCGAAGTCAAATCCCGTTCAGGATTGTCGCCCCGGTCTTTCAAACGCAAAAACGCCATACAACCACTCTCAATCGGCATGCAGGCTTGCGACCCTCGCATCCGTGACATCCACAGTTCGCTGGTGCCCCCTGCACCTTTCGCGTCTGTTGCCGATTGAATCAAAAGATGGACAAAGTTGGTTAACCAATCCCTCCACCGTTCGCACATTGTGCGGCGGTCGATACGAAAAAAGAGCCCTCCATGGTCTGCGCCACGGTAGAAATGCTCTCCCTCACCTGTGCTTTGCTGCCCGTTTTTGCGATCCAAGTCAAGGAAACGCTGCGTCAGGTCTCTGCAAGCCCGGCTGATTGCCCGCCGATCGGCTGTTTCAAGCAGTTGACCTTCCCGTGGCTGGAAGGTCTATCCGCCTCAGAGACAGAGGCCTCCGACCACGGATATTTACCGATGAGTATCGGCACCACGACAGAAGAATCCGACCTGAAGTCGAACCCCTGCCGCGGCTGGCTTATCACGGTTGGATGGGGCGGCGAGGACATTGCGCCGTGAGATGGACTGTGAAAGCGGCGCTGCTGTGGCTCGTCTGCGCCCTCACGATGGCCGCCTCTGCCGGCGATGGACCGATCGTGACGGCACGGCAGGCGTCGATGAAGGAGATGGCGGCGGCGGCGAAAACCATCGCCGGCATGTTCGACGGCAGACAAGCCTACGACGCCGCGACCTTCAAGGCAGCGGCGCAATCCCTTCGCGCGCGCACCGGCCCTGCCCTGATTGCCGAGTTTCCGAGCGCCTCGCTGGGGCCACCTTCGCAGGCCAGGCTGGAGATCGATCAGTCGCGGGCGGAATTCGAGGCGCTGGCAAATCACATCGGGACGCTGGCCGACGCGCTGGCCGCCAAGGCCGAGCACGCGCCCGACCGCATTACCGACGACATGCGCATGGGGGCCGGTCTGGCAATGGGCGGCGGCAGCCTGCTCGTCAAACGCGCGATCCCGGCGGAAGCCGATCCGGCCAAACTACCGGCGGAACATATCCTGCACCTCATCCTGCAGGATTGCTCGAACTGTCATTCGAAGTTCCGGCAAAAGGTCCAGTGAGACAACCTTGCCCGGCGGAGCAATCCCTCTTTGCTGACCCGCGCCACAGGCGCTTTGCATACAGATAAATTCGTTTGTGCTAATATATTCTCGGTCGTGCATATCCATGCATGACGAGCATCGGGAGGATGCGATGAAAACCATGAATCGTAGGTCTGCAATTGGCCTCGGTCTGGCGACCGCCGCGGTAACGCCTTTGTTCACCCTGGCGGCCTCTGCAAAAATCAAGAAATACGGCCCGAAAGAGGGCAAGGAGATTGCGCCCGGTGTCAGGATGGTTGAGGTCGGCACCGGCAATGCAGACATTCCCGCCTATAAGAGCATCGCAATTGTCGACGTGGTGTTTCAGCCCGGAGCACACGCGCCTCAGTCGGTGATGGACAACGACATGGTGTGCACCATCACCTCAGGTGCATTCACGATCAAGAAAGCCGACAGGGAATTCAAGCTCAAGGTGGGCGACATGTACACGTGCGCCAAGGGCAAGACCGACGAATTGACGAATACAAGCAAGGAGGTCGGCGTGCATCGCATCGCCGTATTGATACCTGCATAGCAGATGGGATTCCGGCCGGACGGGCGGTTGCACGCCGTCGCGAGTCCGGCCGGGCCAGACGAGGCGACCGCGTTCCGTCGTCAGCGCGGCCATCTCACGCCAGCCACTCCCTGATCGCCGGGCGGGCGAGAACGGCGCGCATCCGATCCTCGGCGTCCTTGACGGCTGGCGCCATCGGTGCGCGGGTTGGGCCGCAATCGACACCGATGACCCGGAAGGCCGCTTTCATACCCGGCAGCACGCCGGTTTCGAGCCGGCGGGCGGCATCAATCATACAGTTCGATCCGATTGTCGCTAGCCACGACAACCGAATGTCGGCCTGCGGCGGCCGCAAGCGCTCAGGGGGCGGGCTTCGACGAGATTGAAGCCACCACCGATCCGAGCTTGCCTGCTTTGGCCAGGCTCGGCTTTTCATAAGCTTTTTTCACAGAATCCCTCCTCGGATGACGGCATATGTTTCCCCTGCCGGCCCGTCTTGTCAAATGCGACAGCAGTACATCACAGGCCCCGGCAGCAACCCCCGCCCTTACGCCGGCTCGCGCTTCAACGCCTGCGCCATGCAGTGGATGCCGCCGCCGGTCTTGGAGATTTCGCTCATGTCTATCGCCGCGACCTCAAAACCGCGCGCCTTGAGCTGGCCGATCAGCGACTGGCTCGATGTCGGGGCGATGACCCTGTCCTTGCCGAGCGACATGAAGTTGCAGCCGAGCGCCATCGTATCCTGGAACGGCACGTCGATGATTTCGTGGCCCTTGCCCTTCAGCCAGTCGACGATGCCCGGCTCGGTGCAGGCGAGGCAGACGGCGGTGAGCTTTTCGGCGATCGGAACCACCATCAGGTCGATATGGACGTAGTATTCGTCGATGAAGGCTAGCCGTGTCTCCCAGCCCTCCTTGTCGAACCAGGACTGCACCTGACGGGCGCCCTCTTCCTGCGTACGGGCGCCGCCGCAGCCGATCAGCACCACGCCCTCCTCGATGACGTTGAAGTCGCCGCCCTCGAAGGTACCTGATGTGACCATGTCGTAGATCGGGATGCCGAGCTTTTCATAGGTGCGGATGGCAGCATAATTCTCGCCGCGACGCCACCAGTTGGCCATAGCGGTGATGAAGGCGCCATAAGGTGTCATGACGCTGGAATCACGGGAATAGACCTGCATCGGCAGTTCCGGCGTCGGCTCGTGCCAGTGGATGTTGACGCCAAAATGCTCGTAGGCGGCGACAAGGTCCTTGTGCTGCGCCTGCGCGATCTGGACGTTACAGGGCGCCTCGCGCAGATGTTTGCGCGACAGCGAGCTGGTCGACAGATGGCGCAGGAAATTCGGCGAGCCAAGCAGCACGTCGGTCAAGACATCGGTCTCGTTGGCAAAACCCCAGGCGGTGAGCGGCTTGGTGCCGCCGGCGGGATTGCGGCGCTGCAGCGAGAACGGTTCGGCGACGATGCGGTCATGGACGGTCATGGGGTTCTCCTCTTGGTGATATCGGTGGTCGATCATGCGGTGCCGGCGGACGGAATCCACCAGTCGAGCCCGCGCGCGGTGGTGACATATTCCGGCCAGCGGAAATTGATCGGCGGGTCGTAGTCGCAAAGCGGCGCGATCCAGTTCGAGCCGCCGATGCCGCCGCCGGTGCGGGTGGTAAATTCACCCATCGCCGCATCGCGCGCGGTCTTGTCTTCAAGCAAGCGGAGGGCTGCAAGCGCAACCGTCTTGGCGGCACAAATGACCATCGGATCGATGGTGGCCGATATGCCACCCAGCGCATTCATCGCCCAGGACGGATAGGCGTGGCCGTTCGCCGAGCGCAGCGCCGGGCGGGCGACATAGAAGCGGGCCGTCGGGGCGTGCCACGACATGTCGGTGTAATCGTCGGAGGTAGAGTTGATCTGCGACGGGGGCAAATCGCGGCGCAGGATGGCCTCGGCCTCTTGCGGCGCGACTAGTCGTTCCATCTCGTCGATGAACGGGTTTTCGGTCGCGGTGCCGCCGGCATTGACCTGCACCTCGCGGGCGACCGTCTTCGCTGCCTCATCCCAGTGCGGCGCGCCGACCGTGGACAGCGCTTCGTAGGCGATCCCGGCCATCGCGTGATTGGCGAGCCCCGGCCGCGACTTCGACACCCAATGGCGCTCGTAGCGGCAGCCGCTGATCGTAGCGGCGGCTTGCGCGTTGCGGTCGAGCACGGCGGTAACCTGTTCGGCCATGGCAATGGTCGGCACGCGGATCATGTACTGGATCTCGGAGAGCCCCGCCGGCAGATTGTCGGCCGTCGCCTGTCCTGCGGTGAGGATCGCCTCGCTGATCGACCAGCCGCCCTGGTGCGGCAGCATGGAATCGCGCAGCGCCTTGGAGGCCATGTACATCGTCATCAGCGCGTCGTTGGCGCCGGGCGCCCGCACGGCCGAATGCGCCTGTGGGATCGGCGCGCCATCACCCGCGCGCACCCAGTTTTCGGGTTCGTCGCAAACGAAACGATAGATCATCGCATAAGCGGCACCGCAATGCGTGTCCCAGCGCGCCGTGTTGCAGAGCGGCAGCATGTAGAAGGGGTGGAAGGAGATCATCCCGGCAAGGCCATCATAATAACCTTTGGCCGCATGGACCGGCTTTGAGCCCCTCACCTTTTCGGCCGGCTCACCGGTAAAGCGCAGCGTGCCCTCGATGCCGTGGCGCTGCATTGCTGCTTTGGTCGCCAGAAGCCCGCCGAGGCTGGCGACGCCAAGTCCGGAATGCGGATCGGTATGGCCGCCGGCCTCGCTGCCAAGACCCGGGCGCGGCCGCTTCACCGTTGCCGCATCCTGGCAATTGCCGGGCACGGCGTCGTATTCAGCGTACATGCCGATGGTCGGCCCCGGGCCATTCGTCCAATGAGCGCAAAAGGCGGTCGGCATGCCGGCCGAGCCTTCTTCGACCGAAAAGCCCTCATGCCTCAGACGCGCGACATACCAGGCGGCCGACTGGTATTCGCGCCAGGCGGTCTCGCCGAAATCGAAAATGATGCGCGTCCACGCCGACAGCGATGGCTGGATGCCATCGAGACAGGCAAGCGCGGTGGCTTGCGCCGAGGTCGTCACCGGTTTCTCCATGCAGCCCAAGAAAGCAGTGAAGCGGCTTTCCAAAAAGTGATATGTTTTCCCGGTTCGTGCAAATTCGGTTCACCTGAGGCCTCTTGCGAATACCCTCCACACAGGCGCTGCGCGCCCTTGATAGCTTTGCCCGCCACGGCAGCGTCTGGCGCGCCGCCGACGAACTGCACTTGACCCGCAGCGCGGTCAGCCATCAGTTGCGGCTGCTCGAACGCGACCTCGGCTTCGACCTGCTTGAGCGCATCGGCAAGGGCGTCGCGCTGACGCCACGCGGCCAGCGCTATGCCGCTGACGTGCGCAAGGCGCTGACCGTGCTTGGCGACGCGGTGACACGCCAGGCCGGCACCGGCCTCGGCGGCTCGTTCGCCGTCTCCTGCACGCCGGGCTTCGCCTCGCTGTTTTTATGCACCCATATCGGCGAATTCCGGCAGATGTATCCCGATGTGGCGCTGTCGATCCTGACGCCAAGGCGGCTGGACGATGTCAGCAATCCAGACGCCGACGCCTTCATCGCCTTCGGCGTCGGTAACTGGCCGAACCGGGCGGCAGAACTGTTGTGCGAAATCTCGTTCACACCGCTCTGCAGCCCGACCTTGCTCAACAAGGTCGGCGGCTTTTCCAAGCCGGCCGATGTGCTGCGCGCCAATCTTCTGCATCTCGGCGACACCGAGGACTGGGCGCGCTGGCTGACGTTGACGAAGGTGGAAAACCCCGACACCGAAGGCGGCATCTTCTTTTCCGACATGAACCTCGTCTTCTCGGCGGCGATCGCCGGCCAGGGCATCGCCCTGGGTGACGAGCTGACCAGCCGCCGGGCGCTGAGCGAAGGCCGTCTGGTGCGCCCCTTCGACATAGCAATCAGCTCGCCGCGCTCGTATTTCCTGGTGTCGGAACATGCCAAGGCCAGCCACCCGGTACTGGAGGCGTTTGCGAGGTGGCTAAAAGCGAAGTTGTCGGAGATTAGCTAATCTCCCCCCTCGAGGGGGAGATGTCGCCAAAGGCGACAGAGGGGTCGCCGCGCGTGAAGCGCCAGCCTCCGTCCGTAACAGGCCGAGCCCTGTCGAACCGCCCCCCTCTGGCCGCTTCGCTGCCATCTCCCCCTCAAGGGGGGGAGATTTGGCGCCATCCGTGAATCAAATTTGCCGATCAGGCGAAAACTATTCGGTTGCGGTGAGCCGGCGCCCTGCCCTACGCTCAAGGTACGACCAAGGAAGAGGCAGGATGCAGCAACCCGGCCGGGCCGCAGAGATCAAGGCAATCGGGATCGGCAAGAGCTTCGGCTCGTTCCGTGCACTGGACGATCTGTCGCTCAATATCGGCCGCGGTGAGTTCCTGACCCTGCTCGGTCCCTCCGGTTCCGGCAAGACCACCTTCCTGATGATCCTGGCCGGCTTCGTGCAGCCGACCGTTGGCAAGCTTTTCAGCGATGGCGTCGACATCACCGAGCGGCCGGCCGAGCAGCGCGCCGCCGGCATGGTGTTCCAGGGCTACGCGCTGTTTCCACATATGTCGGTCGAGGCCAACATCGCCTTCCCGCTCAAGGTGCGCAAGAAATCCGCCGCCGAGATCAAGCGCCGCGTTGGCGAGATCATCGAGCGCGTCGGGTTAAAGGGCCACGAGAAGAAACTGCCGGCACAGCTTTCCGGCGGCCAGCAGCAGCGCGTGGCGCTGGCCCGCGCTTTGGTGTTCGAACCCGGCGTGCTGCTCCTCGATGAGCCGTTCTCGGCGCTGGACAAGAGCCTGCGCGGACAGATGCAGGCCGAGATGAAGCGGCTGCACAAGGAGACCGGCACCACCTTCGTTTTCGTCACCCACGACCAGAGCGAGGCGCTGGCGCTGTCGTCGCGCGTCGCCATCTTCAACCACGGCAAATTGCTGCAGGTCGGCGCGCCTGACGAGGTCTACGACCGGCCGGACAACCGCTTCGTCGCCGAGTTCCTCGGCGAGATCAACATGCTGCCGCTGAAGGGCGTCAGGCCTGCCGACAATGGCTCGACGGGCCTGTGCGAAGACCGCGCGGTCAGCATGCACTGCAAGGCCGAGAAAGTTCGTGGCGACGCCATCCTGGCGATCCGCCCCGAATACATGTCGATCGCGCGCGAAGCGGCGTTGGGCGAGAACGGCGTTGCCGCGACCGCTATCGCCTCGACCTATCTCGGCGCTGCGACCAAGCTCGACCTGACAACGCGCCAGGGCGCCAAGGTGACGGTGTCGGTGCCAAACGAGGTCGCGGCAGCGGCGCTGAGCAAAGGCAACTCCGTCTGGCTGACCTGGCCAGCGGAAAAAGGTTTCCTCCTTCCGGACGGAGGATGACGACCAAACCGGCGAAGTCTTCCAGCAAAGAATCTGGGGCGCGCCACAACCACCGGAACTATCAACGAAAAAAGGGGAACCGACATGACAAACGAAACCAAGAAACAAGCCATGGACGGCCTGTCCGCCAGGGCAGCGCGCGGCGAGATTTCGCGCCGGCAATTCACGCAGCTTGCCGCTCTTGTGCTGGCCGGCACGCCGATGCTGTTGCGCTCGACCGGTGCCTTTGCCGCGGCTAAGGAGCTGGTGCTGGTGAACTGGGGCGGCGATGCCATCACGGCTTACGATGCCGCCTATGGCCAGGCCTTCACCAAGGAGACCGGCATCACCGTCAAGATGGACGGCTCGGGCCCGACAGAGGGCGCGATTGCCGCGCAGTTCAAGAGCGGCGCCCCGACCTGGGACCTCGTCGACGTCGACCCGTTCTCGGCCATCACGCTCGGCGCCCAGGGCGCGCTCGAGCCGATCGACTACACCATCGTCGACAAGAAGAAGATGCGTGAGGGCTTCGGCTGGGAATACGCGGCATCGACCTATTTCTTCTCCTATGTCATCGCCTATGACTCCGAGAAATACGGCAAGGACGCGCCGACCGGCATGGCCGATTTCTTCGACGTGAAGAAATTCCCGGGCAAACGCTCGCTCTACAAATGGGGCGTGTCGAGCTGGGAAGCCGCTCTGCTCGCCGACGGCATCGCGCCGGCCTCGCTCTATCCGCTCGATTTGAAGCGCGCGCATGACAAGATCGCCGCCTTCAAGGAAAACGTCGTGGCCTATTGGGGCGGCGGCGCCGAGAGCCAGAGCGTGCTGCTCAACGGCGAAGCCTCGATGGCGATCGTCTGGTCCACACGTGCCTCGCTGATCGAGCAGGACTCGGGCGGCAAGATCAAGTTCATCTGGGACCAGGGCCTGATCTCGCCCGGCGCGCTCGCCGTGCTCAAGGGCAACCCTGGCGGCAAGGACGCGGCGATGAAATTCATCGCCAGCGCTCAGGACCCGCAAAAGCAGCTGGTGATGTTCGACAAGCTTGGACAGGGCCCGGCCAATCCGGCCGCCGATGCGCTGATCCCCGCCGACAAGAAGCGTATCAACCCGGTCGATCCCGAAAACATGAAGAAGCAGATCGCGCTCGACATGGACTGGTACGCCAAGAACTACGGGCCGGCGCTCGACGAGTACACCAAGATCATCTCGGCCTGACTAAGCCGGGTGTGACCCTCAGATGAGAGGCACCCTCTCCGACAGGATGGGCGCGGCGCTGTTGATGGCGCCGCTGCTCCTGTTCCTTGTGCTGGCGTACGCCTGGCCGTTCCTCGGCGTCGTCAAATGGAGCGTCACGCTGCCGACGCCGGGGCTCGGCCAGTATGGCGCGCTCGCCACCGACGCGCTGGTGCAGTCGGTGTTCATCCGCACGCTGCGCATTGCGCTGATCGTCACCTTCGTGTCTGTCGCGGCGGCCTATGCAATCACCATGGTGTGGGTGCGCGGCAGCCCGGCGCAGCGCATAGTCGCTGAATTCTGCATTCTCGTCCCCTTCTGGATCTCGGTGCTGACGCGCGCCTTCGGCTGGGTGGCGCTGCTCTCCAACCGCGGCCTGATCAACACCTGGCTGCAATCGATCGGCTTCATCTCCGAACCGCTGGCGCTGGTGCGCAACGAATTCGGCGTCATCATCGGCATGACGCATTTTTTGATCCCCTTCGCGGTGTTTCCGCTGGCGTCGGCCATGCGCAGCCTCGACGAGCGCGTGCTGCTTGCCGCGCGCGGGCTCGGCTCCAGCCGCATGCGCACCTTCTGGACCGTGTTCGTGCCGATGACGCGCTCGGGCATCATCGGTTCGGCGATGATCGTCTTCGTCTTCTCGCTCGGCTTCTTCGTCACGCCGGCGATCCTCGGCGGCGGCCGCAGCGTGATGATCGCCGAACTGATCTATCTCAGGATCTTCCAGAGCCCCGACTGGGGGCTGGGCGCGGCGATCAGCGTCGTGCTGGTGCTGTTCGTCGGCGCGCTGATGGCGCTCTTGTTCCGCTATGTCAGACCGAAGCAGCTGATCTGATGCCGACCTATCGCCCCGGTCCCGTCTCGCTGATCCTCGCCGTGCTGGTGGCGCTGTTCCTGCTGCTGCCGCTGCTCGCGGTCATTCCGGTGTCGCTCACGCCAAGCCGCATGCTGGCGATGCCGACGGGCGAGCTGTCGCTGCGCCACTACCGCTCGCTGATCGAGGATCCGCGCTGGCTCGACGCCATCCTGCTGTCGATCCGCATCGGCATCGTCAGCAGCGTCATCTCCACCGTGCTGGCGCTCTGCTTCAGCCTTGGCGTCTGGATGTTCCAGCCGCGCTTTACCGCTGCGCTCGTTGGCTTCGTGCTGTTGCCGATGGTGGTGCCGCCGGTGGTGTCGGCGATCACACTCTACTTCCTGCTGACCTCGATCTCCGGCATGAGTTCGTTCTTCGGCTACGACACCTGGCTGGGTGTCGCCATGGCGCATTCGGTGATGACGGTGCCCTTCGCCACGGTGCTGATCCTGGTCTCGCTCAGCCAGCTCGACCGCCGCATCGACCTTGCCGCGCGCGGCCTCGGCGCCAGCGTGTGGGAGCGCGCGACGCGTATCATCATGCCCAACATCAAGTTCGGCATCGTCACCGCTGCCCTGCTCTCCTTCGTGCTGTCCTGGGAAGAAATCGGCGTCACTTTGTTCATCACCTCGGTCAACGCCATCACGCTGCCCAGGCTGATGTGGATGGGCCTGCGCGACAACATCGACCCAGCGATCGCCGCCCTTTCGGTGATCCTGATCATCATCACTGTGCTGGTGCTGGCGGTGCGCAGCGTTGTGGTCAAGGTACGCGGCGGGCACCAAGCCAAGTAGCAACAACAGCTGTGTGAACGACGTTACCGACGGAGAGCGCGGGGCACATTACGCGGCGGCATGGGAAACCTGCCGCTGGTGACATTCGCCTTCGTATCGGTGCTCGGGATGGCGGTTCCGGGACCGGACGTTGTGCTCGCCATCACCAACGGGTCCCGCTACGGGGCTCGACACGCATTTCTCGGCATTGCCGGCGTTGTGCTGTCGGATTTTGTCCTCATCAGCATCGTCGCGCTCGGCTTCGGCGCCCTTCTGCTGGCCTCGGAATTCTATCTCTCGGTACTCAGGATGTTCGGCGCCTTCTATCTGCTCGTCGTCGCCACCGGCACCCTGCGCAACGCATCTCGACCTGCGTTCAATTCGAACCCTCCCGAAACACACCATTCAGCCAAGGCCCTCATTGGGCGCTGCTTTCTGGTGGCGGTCACAAATCCGGCGGCCTGGCTGCTGTTTCCCGCAATCCTACCGCACTTTGTCCGAGCAGATGAGCCGATCGCAATCCAATATGCGATCCTGGCCACTATCGCCGCGCTTGCCGATGTCCTCATGCTGATGCTTTACGCGATGCTTGGCTCGCGGGCGACGACGCTTTTGGCTGGGCCAAACGCCGTCTGGATCGACCGCCTGTATGGCATCGCCCTGCTTGGTCTTTCGAGCACTTTGATCCTGCAGTCGCTCGGGCATCTCTGAGGCGCGTGCCGGCAAATACCGACGAGCCTGCGCACCGGCGAGCGCCGCCCTTTCGGTGGTCCCGATCGTCATCACCGTGCTGGCGGTGCGCAGCGCCGCCAGATGCTACCCCATTGCGTTGCGGATGGTCTTGGACAGGCGGGTAAGAAATGCCGGCCGGGATGAGGCGTCGAGTTTCCACGACAGCACGGCCATGGCCATTTTGGGCGGCAACATGCCTACCGACAGGAACCAGGCGGCAAGGACGGCACGCCGCCGCAAGGATGCAGTCATCTCCAGGCTGGCGACGGCACCCGCCGCCGCCAGCGCCAGCCGCGAATCGTCGGCCACCGGGTGCTGGTGGCTGTCCGCGCAGAGTGAGGCCAGCCGCTCCTCCAGATGGATCGGATCGCGGCGGACGGCATCCGACGGGACAACCGTCAGGCCGGTCCCGGAGACCTGCTCCGACAACGCCTCCAGGCGGCGGAAATCGTGCCTTACGCGCCAACGCGCCCGCTCGGCGAGTTGCTCGCCGAATATCGAATGGTTTGCGCCGTGAATCCGGTAGGCGCCGAGGCATTCGTCGATGGATTGGACGTATCCGTGGAAGGGTGCCAACGTTGCCAGATAGCCATCGGCGCCCTGGCGGAAATCCGGCTCGGGAATCGGCATGATCGTTTCCAGGGTCTCACGGTCAAAAGCCAGCCCGCTGGTCACGGTCGTCTGGTAGCGCCCCTTGTGCAGGAGTTTCGGCTTGACGTCGCCGCTGTCGAAGGGCAGTTCGGGTGGCGGAAAGACGTCCTTGATGCGCTGTTGTTCGTCGACGACATGCAGCCTGGATTGCACTTGGGCGGTTGCCGGATCCCAAGTGTCGACGATTTTGGAGACAGCAGGCGGATAGAGATAGTCGTCGGCGTCGAGGAACAGGACAATCCTGCCCGAGCTTGCGGCAAAACCGGTGTTGAACGCCGCCGCATGTCCGCCGTTTTGCGCTCGCGGGCAGGCGACGATCCTGTCGCCATAGGATTCCATAATGGTCGTGGAATTGTCCTGCGATGCATCGTCGACGACGATGACCTCGACGTCGCCGTAGTCCTGTTCCAGGGCGCTGTCGATGCTGCGGTTGAGGAAGCGCGCGTAATTGTAATTCGGGATGATGATGGATACCGGAGTTCCGTTCGACTGCATCGTATTCGACCTCGCATCTTGCTTCGGTTTCGGCGACAGCCCGCCCCATGGGCCCGCCCCCTCTCCAAGTGCCCGACGAGTTTCCCAGGGAAAAGCTGCGCTTTTCCTTCAGGAGACGGGTCACGTCTCTCATTGCGACTTCAGGCCGCCATCTGCCTTCGAGGCCGGCCGCCGAGCTGTGGTCTGCGGCAGCTAAGGCTCCGACGGTTCGACGCGGACGATGCCGCAGCCGAGCCCGGCTGCGGTCGCGATCGGATCGGACGAGCGGGCGGGCGGGCGGGAGCCGTGAAGGCATGGCGAATACTGACCTTCAAATGTGGCCGGAATAACCCCTCGGGCAGCACAGGCGATCCTGGCAGATTCGAACCTGCAACCGTCGGCCTGGTCGCCGCTTCGCCCAACCGGGCCTCACCCAGCGAAGGAATTCAACAGAATTTTCGCCGTCCCCTCGGGGTTTTCCTCCGGGAAAAAGTGCCCGCCCTCGACAGCGCCCCCCTCGACGCTGTCGGCCCATTGCCGCCAGATCGCCAGCGGGCCGCCCTCGTGCGCATACCAGTTTTCCAGGCCGCCTTCGCCGCTCCACAGCGCAAGCACCGGGGATGCTATGCGACGGCCGACGGCTTGATCCGCCGCATCGTGCTCGCGGTCAACGCCGGCGGCGGCGCGATACTCCTCGCAGATGGCGTGAATATGAGCGGCGTCGCGCAGCGCATCGATATAGGCGGCTCTGACTTCCTCGGGGAAGGCGTTCCCAGCCGATCCCCACTGCCTGATCGCATTGTCGACGATGGCGTCAGGCGCAGCGGCCAGCAGACGCTCCGGCAGCGGCTCGGGCTGGGCAAGCAGGCTCCATGGCCAGAAGGCAAGCGCCAGCCTGGCATCGGCGCGATCCCAGGCGGCGGCAGTGGGGATGACGTCGAGGACGGCGAGTTTCGACACGGCGTCGGAATGGTCGAGCGCCAGCCGATAGGCGACGCGGCCGCCGCGATCATGGCCGGCAACGATGAAACGCTCGAAGCCGAGTACGCCCATGACCTGCACCATGTCGCGCGCCATGGTGCGTTTGGAATAGGCCGCATGATCGATGTCGGAGGCTGGACAACCGCTCCGGCCGTAACCCCTGAGATCGGCGGCGACCACGGTGAAGCGTGACGCCAATGCCACGGCGATGTCGCGCCACATCACATGCGTTTGGGGAAAGCCATGCAGAAGCAGCAGCGGCGGACCTTCTCCACCAACCCTGACGAAGATCGATGTCTCCTCCACCTCCACGGTTCTGGCATCAAAACCTGTAAACATCAGGTGCCTTCAATCCTGCTGCCCGACCGCGCCGTGGTTGGAGCGGATGCGAAGCACTTGCACATCCGCCGGCAATTCGATCAGGAGCTCCTTGTCGCGGTCGAGATGGTGGATGCTTTTCGGATCGCCGCCAGTAAAGGCCGCCATCGCCTCGACGCTCTCCCAATAGGAGATGGTGACGAATTCCGAATGCGTCGGCGCGTCCTCGCGAAAGGTCTGCACGCCGAGCGCTTTCTCGATCAGCGGCTTGATGCCGACCTCGTAATTGTAGCGCTCGTAGGCGTCTGCTCTGTCGGGCAAAGTCCTGCCGCGCCAGATGCGGGCGATTGTCGGAGTGTTCGGTGCCATCTCCCATAAACACCTGAGCGCGAGTCACGTTCCAGCGGTCAGCTGAAGCTCATGACAAAAGGGCCGCAGGAAAAAAGGCGATCCTGACAGGATTGAACTTGTGACAATCAGCTTGCCTCAGGGGTATTGAGACCCGGGCCTTGAGTTCGGCCGTCCAGGCCGGCGCCATAGACGACAACCAGGCCTCAACCCGCTCCGAACCGAAGGTCAATGCAGCAAAATCGATTCCGACATTCGCACGCACGGATCTCCGGTTCGGGATCACGCGCTGCCGCCTCAAGCGGCGCGCTGGCTTTCTTTCGGCCGCAGATTCTGGTTCATGCGGAACAGATTCAGCGGGTCGTAGCGCTGCTTGATTTCCAGAAGCCGGCGATAGTTGCCGCCATAGGCCGCTTCGACCCGGTCGACTTCGTCCTCCGGCATAAAGTTCACGTAAGCCGTGCCGGCGGCATAGGGCTTAGTCGCCTCGTAGATACCACGAGCCCAATCGATGCAGGCCTTGTCCATTGCCGGTTCGCGCCAGCGGGCGTGAACGTTCATGACGAAATGCGAGTTGCGCTGCGGGAACGCCGTTTCATCTGCCGCCACACGGCCCGCCACGCCACCGACATGACCGAAGAAAATTTCACATTCGGGGCCGGGAAGCCTGGTAATCGCCGCAGTGGTGGCACCAATCGCGCCGTCCGAAAGCCCGGTCAGGTCATGGCTCTTCCAATAGTTGCGGGCGCCGGGCGCCAGCAGCGGGTCGAAGGCCTGCTGCCAGCCGGTGAACGGGCTGGGGCCGACGACATCGGCAATCGGTGTGCCGATGGCGCGAAGCTTCTGCGTGGCATTTTCGCCCGCCTGAATGTCGCCGCAATAGCACATGGCCAAAACCAGCACCTCCTTGCCATGCCATTCGGTCGGCAGGAACGGTAGCGGCGGTGCCTGCCGCATGACCACCCAGCAGGTCAGTTCGTCGGGCGCGGTTTCGAGCGCCTTGCGATAGTCCCGCAGCACCTTTTCGGCATCGGCGAAGGGATGGACGACGAGCCCCGACAGAACCTGCGGACCCATCTGGTGGAGTTGGAACTCGAACGCCGTGACGACACCGAAATTGCCGCCGCCGCCACGCAGCGCCCAGAACAGGTCCGGATTGTCCTTCTGGCTGGCGCGCAGCAACTTGCCATCGGCGGTGACCACATCGGCTGAAACAAGATTGTCGATGGTCAGGCCAAATTTGCGGGTGATCCAGCCGAAGCCGCCGCCCAGCGTCAAGCCTGATATGCCGGTGGTCGAGTTGATACCCGTCGGCACCACCAGGCCAAAAGCCTGTGTTTCCCGGTCGACATCGACGAGCGTGGCGCCGGGCCCGACCCATGCCCGCCGCGCCGCGACATCGACCCGCACCGATTTCATCGCCGATAGATCGATCATCAGGCCGCCATCGCAGACGGCACTGCCAGCAATGTTGTGGCCGCCGCCGCGCACGGAGACGAGAAGCCTGTTTTCCCGGGCGAAATTCACGGCACTGATGACGTCGGAGGCGCCGACGCAACACACAATGAGACCGGGGCGCCGGTCGACCGTGGCATTCCAGACGGTGCGCGCTTCGTCGTAGGCGGCGTCGCCCACCTGAAGCAGTGTGCCGCGCAATTGTGCCGAAAGCGCTTCAAGGACCGCAGCGTCGACGGTCGTCTTGCCGCGTTCAAGCGTGGTGAGGCTCATGCTGTTCATGGTTTCCTCCCGATTTTTTGTTTGTGAGCCGTTCTCCCCCCAACGCTTCGAACTGTGCTCTTATATTAGAAATCGCGCAAGTTTTGCACGGACCGGTGCTGCGCCCATGTTGGCGCCCAACAACGTGCGGTCTGGCCGGCATGGACGACCCAACGCTGGAGAGGCGCAGAAACGTTGAAAATACCGGCGATCAGCGCCGGGATGGCGCCGACATCGACTTCGCGTTAGCGACAATGAAGTCCGGCCTAAGGGTCAACCAATCCAGGCCGATGCCTGCCCTCAGGCTGCTCGCGCCCGGCGCAGCCTTTCGGCGACGTAATGCGGGCCTGGCCCCGTGAGCGGTCTTTCGGTCGCCAGGAAGCCATCCAGCATGGAAAGCAGTTCGCGCGCCGCACCGGACGAGCAGAAATAGTAGACCATCTGGCCGTCGCGACGGGTGTCAACAAGGCCGAAGGCGCGGAGCTTGGCAAGATGCTGCGACAGGGCCGATTGGCTGAGCAGAACTTTCTCGGCAAGAACACCGACCGAAAGTTCGCCGCCGGCCAGGTGGTTCATGATCAAAAGCCGCTTCTCATTTCCCATCAAGTTGAGAAACGCGGCGACAGTTTCTGCATTGGCGGCAAGTGTTCTCGAAATCATCGATTCCAGATCTTTTACTTTCGCGCTCACCCGGCGCCGTGCCAAACGCGACCTTTGGATACACCGTTGCGATGATTTCGTCGCATTTCGCCAACCGAGGCGACCTATGCGGCGAAAACCAGCGCCAAGTTCCAGTCGGCATAAACCAAGACTCCAGTCAGAATCATCAGACCAAAGTCCTAGCCAATGTCAGACCAAAGACTATCAGCGCTGCGCTCTTTCTACAAGACCATAACGATATCTGCCGGCGACCTGCTTTCAGGCAGCACGCAGAGATGGCGCTGACGTCCACTTCTCGCCCCGCGGAAACAGGGTGAGATGTTGGAACTTTGGAGCAGCGCCTGAGCTAAACCGTTGAATTATTGGCGATCCCGACAGGATTCGAACCTGTGACCATCGGCTTAGAAGGCCGGTGCTCTATCCAGCTGAGCTACGGGACCGCTGGCCGGACAAGCCATTTGATATCTTGGCCGGCTGATGTCTATGTGCCGGACGCTGCCCGGCGATGCCGGTCAATGCGTCCAGGGTATCCTGCGGTCATAGCGGAAATTTTCCGCATAGGAAATCTGCCGGCGCTTGGTCTCCTTCGGCTCCTCGACGCGGAAGGTCAGCCCCTGCTTTTCGGCATAAGCCACCGCCTCGTCCCTGGTGTCGAAGGTGAGCCGGATCTGGCTCAGCATGTCGCCCGATGTGGTGTAGCCCATCAGCGGGTCGATCTTCTTACGCTGGGCGGGATCGAATTCCAGCACCCAATGGCCGGTCTTGGCCTTGCCGGACTGCATCGCGGTTTTGGCTGGGCTGAAAATACGCGCGGACATGGGCACCTCGTGGCTGCGTTGGCGGTAGCGCCGCCTTATTTCAGTCAATACTGTGCAACACTGCCGACGGCAAGGCCGAAGCGGCTTGCAACCGCGCCGCTTCGGAAGCGGCATAGGCCCGATACACTGGCGTGGCATCAAAAGTCATGGTCATGATGGCGACGCATAGAGGCATGGACGCAGGGATTTTGCACGCCGAGGCCGGCCAGCAAGCGATTTTCAACGGCGTGATCGTCATCGGCGCCGGCGGGGCCGGGCTGACCGCAGCCCATGCGCTGCTCAAGGCCGGCGTACAAGTGATGGTGTTGGAAAAGGAGGCCCGGCTGGCCGAGCCATGGCACCGGCGCCACCCACAGCTTCACCTCAACACGCATCGCGATCTCTCGGCACTTCCGGGCGTCGCGTTTCCCGCCGGCACCCCTGCCTTTCCGCACCGAAGCGCAATCATCCGCCATCTCAACGAATTCCGCGCCATGCACCGGCTGCCGGTCGAGTTCGGCGTCTCGGTCGATGAGATCGCCTTCGACGGTGACCACTGGCTTGTGCAGACAAGCGTCGGGCCGCGATTGGCGCGCCATGTCATCATCGCCACCGGGCGCGACCGGCAGCCCGTCATTCCGGCCTGGAAAGGTATGAAGGCCTTTGCCGGGCGCGTCATCCATTCGGCCGAGTTCGGCGACGCCAATGACTATGCCGGCCGAAAGATACTGGTGGTCGGCGCCGGCAATTCCGGTTTCGACGCGCTCAACCATCTGGCGCGGGTGGATACGGCGCAGATCTGGCTATCAGCGCGAAACGGCCCGGCGCTGCTGCCCAAGCGCATCGGCCAGATCGCTGTCCACCGCTTTTCGCCGATTCTGGCGCGGCTGCCGTTCAAGCTTGCCGATGCGGTGATGGCAGCAACGCAGCGGCTGGTCTTCGGTGACCTCACCGCCTTCGGCCTGCCGCCGACGCCCTCGGGCGGGGCAAGCCGGCTGGCGTCGGATTATACCGCCATCGCCGCCGATGACGGCGCCGTCGACGCCATCAAGGACCGCCGGATCATCGTCGTGCCGACGGTGCGGGAATTCACCCGCGACACGGTCATTTTCGACAATGGCGTGACGATCCAGCCCGATATCGTCATCGCCGCGACCGGCTACCGCACCGGTCTCGAGGCCATGTTGGGCAAGCTCGGCGTGCTCGACAAAAAGGGCGTGCCGCTGTTCAACGGCGCCGACAGCGACCCGAAACTGCCGGGCCTGTGGTTCACCGGCATGCGGCCGAGCATCCGCGGCTGCTTCGCCAACGCCCGCATCCAGGCCAAGGCGATCGCTGCCAGGATTGCGCGGGAGCGCAAACCGCCGATACCGGTTTGACGTTTTAGGGGTTGCGCGGCAGGGCCCGGAACCTTATACGCCGCAGGGCCTCGGAGTGTAGCGCAGCCTGGTAGCGCATCTGGTTTGGGACCAGAGGGTCGGGAGTTCGAATCTCTCCACTCCGACCATTTTTCTCCCTGCAAAGTTTGTTTGTGGTCAAAGGTCGCCAACGGCTGCCTCGCCGCCGGCGCATGGCGGTGCGCGTTCGCACCCCGCAGGCCTGCATCGGTTACCCTGCAATTTGCATTGGAACGCGAACCTCTCCCGCGAGTTGAGTATTATTCGACCCAAGGAGAAATATAATGAAAACCCTGATAATCGCTTCCATGATCGCTGTTGCTGGAACGTCAGTTTTGATTGCACCGGCGCAAGCCGCCAGCGTGATCATCCAGTCGGATGACGGCGATCAATATTCACCCGACAATGATCAAATACAAATTCGCCGTTATCACGAACGCCAAAGAGTCTACGACGACGATGAATATAGCGACAATCAGGGCAATTACGGTCAGTGGCGCCGCCACCACCGCCACCACCGCTGCCATATCGAACTGGTCAAGCACTGGCGCCATCACCGCAGAGTCATCGAGCAGGTCAGGGTCTGCGGTTGATCCGATTGTCGCAGACACGCTCCGGTCGGTTGCCGGCCGGAACGCCAGGCTGACCTAGGCGCCGGCAATGAGGGCCGCACCACCTTCGCCAAGGCTGGTGCGCCCTTGATCGTCCGCTTGCCATTTCCCGAGAATGCGATCCTGAAGCCGTCGAGCATCCGCATTTGGGCAGAGGGGTCCAATCGTATCAGCGAAGGCCATGGCGCCGTCACGGACGGCATCGGCGTAAGATTTTGAACGCCGCACTGGCATCAAAGGGTTTTTGCTGCTCACCGCCCGTTCGGCCGGGTGGCGCTGAAGATTTGACGCAAAGCGCTCCGCTCGGATAATCCCATCGCTGCCATCGGTCTAGACTTTGGCAAAGGGGAGATTCCGGATGCTTGGTCTTGAGGCATGGCTGTCGCTGATAGGCCCTGCCTACTTCGCCTATATCGGCATCGCGATTCCGTTCGTGGTCGTCTGGGCCATTATTTGTGCTGCTCTATGGATCTGGAACAACCGGCCGAGCAAGAGGCAGCGTGCTCCCCGCTCATGGCCAGCCAGCCTGACATTCTTTGTCGTCGTTGCCGCCTGCTACGTGGCAGCGCATACGGCGGTCTACCTGCTGGTTCGGTATCTGGCCCCGTTGTGGGCGTGACAGGAGCGGGCGAACTTTACTGGGCACTCTGGCGACCATTCTGCCTGAAGGTAAGCTCGCCGGGCGAGAACCCCAATCATCACTCCCGGCGAGCCTACAACCCGATCAGGAACGCGATCAGGACCGGGGTCAGCCGGCAGGCGTAATGCTGCAAGATGGATGCCAGAGGTTTTTTCTCGAAATGGGACAGGAGCGGAGTCTTCTCCTTCCACTGCCTAAATTTCGAACTCCCCCTGACCTTCATCCATCGCACTGACGATCTCGGCGGCGAGTGCCCTTGTAATCGGCGTCTTGCGTTCGAGCGCGGTGCGATCCAGCCGTTCGACCACCCGCATGGCGGTGGCCAGCGAGCGCTCGATGCGGCGCACGAGATATTGCACGACATGCTGTTCGACCTCGACCTGGCGGTCGGCGAACAGTTTGGTAATGACGCCGGCCAGAAGCAGGTCGTCCGGTTCGTGGATTTCGACCGTCGCCGCTGCTTTCAGGCGCGAGGTGAGATCGGGCAGCGTCACCCCCCAGGCGGCGGGGAAGCGCCGCGCCGTCAACAGCAAGGTGGACCCGGCGCCGCGCACGTCATTGATGAGGTGGAACAGGCCCGCCTCGTCGATGGCTGTCTTGTCGACATCGTCGATCAGCGCCGGCCTGCCGCCGAGCCCGGCGATGGCATTGCCGATGCGCAGGGCATCGACCGCCACAGCGTTGGCCCGCGCCTGCCAGATCGAGCCGAGATGCGTCTTGCCGGAACCGGCCGGGCCGGCCAGCACGATCACCGGCGAGGGCCAATCCGGCCAGCGGTCGACCAGGGCCGCCGCCTCACGGTTGGTGGCCGACACCACCAACTCGTCGCGCGAATAGCCGGTGCCGTGGCCGAGATCGAGCGGCAGCTGGCGTGGCGGTTCGGTCTTTTGATCAGCCACGTTCAGCTGCGTGGCGAGCGGTGGCCCCCGCCGCGATCGGCGGGGAGCGGCGGGACGGGCTCAGTGGCGTGGCCCTTGTAGAGCGGCGATTCGAGATAGCGGGCGATCGCAAAGCGCACCAGCACGGCAACCGCCGCTGAGGCCGGCACGGCAATCAGCAGCCCAACGAAGCCGAACAGGGCGCCGAAGGCAAACAGCGCGAACATCAGCCAGACCGGATGCAGGCCGACGCTTTTTCCGACCAGCCTGGGCTGCAGGATGTTGCCTTCGATGAACTGGCCGACGAAGAACACGCCGGCGACCAACGCCACCATGGTCCAGTCCGGCCAGAACTGGACGAAGGCGACGCCGACGGCCAGCACCAGGCCGGTCAGCGAGCCGACATAGGGGATGAAGGAGATCAGCCCGGCGAACAAGCCGATGAGGATGCCGAAATTCAACCCGGTCAGCGTCAGGCCGGTGGCGTACATGCCGCCAAGCACCAGGCACAGCGTGCCCTGGCCGCGCACGAAGCCGGCGGTCGCGGTGTTGATGTCCCTGAAGATCGCCCTGACCGTCCCGACATAATCGCGTGGCACCCAGCTGTCGACTACCGCCACCATGCGGTCCCAGTCGAGCAGCATGTAGAAGGCAACGACCGGGGTGACCACGAATAGGCTGACCACCGAAACCAGCGCCACGCCGGAACTCCAGATCGAGGTAAAAACGGTGCTCAGCAGGCCGAAGCCTGACGTGAGCAACGAATTCAGACCATCGCGCAGGCCATTGGCGTTGACGCCGAATTTCTGCTCCAGCCATTTCGGGTCGAAGCTGGTGATCAACGACTGCAGCCGGGTCAGATATTCCGGCAGCTTGCCGGCGAAGTCGGCCATCTGCGTCGCCAGCACCGGAACCAGGATGACGAAGGCCAGCACCAGCAAGACGATGAAGGTAATGAGGATGACCACCGTCGCCATCAGCCGCGAGAGCCCGAGGCGCTGCAGCCGGTCGGCGACCGGATCGAGGAAATAGGCCAGCACCATGCCGGCGACGAAGGGTAAGAGGATGCCGGAGAAGATGTAGAGGAACAGCGCCAAGAATACGGCCGTGCCCAGCCAGAAAAAGATCTGGCGGCGGAACGCCAGGGACGCAGTTTCGCCGGCGGCCGCTGCCTCGGCCGCAACTTCGATGGATTCTCGATCAGGTGCCCGGGGTGGAGCCTTCGCCATAGCCGCTCATATGCCTCAGCCAAGCCACGAGATAGGCCGCGGCCGAAGCCACGGTCAAGACCCCGGACAGCAATATGAGGGCGGGCCTGAGCGGGTCAAGGTGGAGGCCAAGCGCCAGTTCGCCCAGCACCACCGCCGCCAGCACGATCTGGGCGGCGGTGTTGGCCTTCGACACGTAGAGCGGTTTCATCTCGACCGGATGCGCCATGACGGTGGACAACAGCACGGCGCAGATGATCAGCGCATCGCGTGAGACCATGGTGACGACCAGCCACAGCGGCAGTTCGCCAATGAATCCCATGACCACGAACACCGAGACCAGGAGCACCTTGTCGGCCATCGGATCGAGATAGGCGCCGAGTTTCGAATGCTGGTTGAAACGGCGGGCGATGAAGCCATCGACGCCATCGGAAATGCCGGCGACGAGAAAGCCGGCAAAGGCCCAGTCCCAGCGCATGTTCAGCATTGCCAGCACCACGGCCGGAACCAGCACGAAGCGCATGATGGTGATCAGGTTGGGAATGGTCAAAGGCATGTCCCGCTTTGCTTGTTGGGAGATAGATGAGGGAGATGGCGGGTGGGCGCAAGTCGCGAGGCGGCGAAGCATCTGATCTCCCCCCTTGTGGCCCCTTGTGGGGGAGATTGGCTGTCACCCTCCTTGCCCCCCGAAACCATTCATGCGAAGAGCCCGCAAAGGAAACAGGGATGCGCCGACGATGAGCAAGGGCGACCGGGCCAAGCGCAAGAACGGGCTCACCTATGCCGAGGCGGGTGTCGACATCGATGCCGGCAACCTCATGGTCGAAAAGATCAAGCCGCTGGTGCGAGCGACGCGCCGGCCGGGCGCCGATGGCGAGATCGGCGGCTTTGGCGGCCTATTCGACCTGAAGGCCGCGGGCTTTACAGACCCGGTGTTGGTTGCCGCCAATGACGGCGTCGGCACCAAGCTGAAGATCGCCATCGATGCCGGCAAGCATGACACGATCGGCATCGACCTCGTCGCCATGTGCGTCAACGACATTGTCGTACAAGGGGCGGAGCCGCTGTTCTTCCTCGACTATTTCGCCACCGGCAAGCTCGACCCCGACCAGGGAGCGGCGATCGTCGGCGGCATCGCAACGGGCTGCCGGCAGGCCGGTTGCGCGCTGATCGGCGGCGAGACGGCCGAAATGCCCGGTATGTATCACGACAAGGACTATGACCTTGCCGGTTTCGCCGTGGGAGCGGCCGAACGCGGCCAGCTCTTGCCCACCGACGACATTGTCGAGGGCGATGTGCTACTCGGCCTTTCTTCATCCGGCCTGCATTCCAACGGCTTTTCGCTGGTGCGCCGCATCGTTGGCGTCAGTGGGCTTGCCTGGAGCGATCCGGCGCCGTTCAACGATGAGGCGACGCTGGCCGAGGCGCTGCTGGAGCCGACGCGCATCTATGTGAAGTCGATCCTGAAGGCGATCCGCAACACGCACGGCATCAAGGCGCTCGCCCATATCACCGGCGGCGGCTTCCCCGAAAACATCCCGCGCGTGCTGCCGAAGGATTTCTCCGCCGAGCTCGACCTCAATGCCATCGATGTGCCGCCGGTCTTTTCCTGGCTTGCGAAAACCGGCGGCGTGGCGCCGGAAGAGATGATGCGCACCTTCAATTGCGGCATCGGCATGATCCTCGTCGTCGCCTCCGGCCAGGCCGCGCAGGTCGCCGCCGTGCTGCAGGAGGCTGGCGAGACGGTGACGCCGATCGGCCGCATCGTACCGCGCCGCGACGCCGGCGTCATTTATCGGGGCTCGATCGGCCTATGAGCAGGAAACGCACGGTTGTCTTGATCTCGGGACGCGGCTCCAACATGACGGCGCTGATCGCGGCGGCGAGCGATCCGGCCTATCCCGCCGAAATCGTCGGCGTCATTTCCGACCGGGTGAACGCCGCCGGCCTCGGCATCGCAGCCGCGCGCGGCATCCCGACCAAGGTCATCGTGCGCTCCGACCATGCCAGCAAGGACGCCCATGATGCGGCTATCGACGCCGCACTGGTTGCGTTCAACGCCGAGATCGTGGCGCTGGCCGGCTATTTGCGCATCCTTTCCCGCGGCCTGGTCGAGAAGTGGCAAGGGCGCATGCTCAACATCCACCCTGCCCTGCTACCGGCCTTCAAGGGGCTCGACACGCATGCGCGCGCGCTGCGGGCCGGCATGCGCATCCATGGCTGCACGGTGCATTTCGTCACGCCCGAGATGGATGACGGCCCGATCATAGCGCAAGCCGCGGTGCCGGTGATGGTCGGCGACAATGAGGACACGCTGGCCGCGCGCGTGCTGAAGGCCGAACACCGGCTCTATGCGCTGGCGCTCGGCCTCGTCGCCGACGGCAAGGCGCGCATGGAAGGCGGCCGCACGGTTCTCGCCCATTTCGCCGACGACGCCGACAATGCAAGTTCGGTTGTGATGGCGCCTGACCCGTTGCGCGAAGAGCGCGATCTCGAGCATCTGGCGCGGATCACGCCTTGAGGGCCTAGACCCACAACGAGCCGAACCTATGAAACAACTGCTCCTGCTGCGCCACGCCAAGTCGAGCTGGGACGATCCGGCGCTTGCCGATTTCGACCGGCCGCTTGCCCCGCGCGGACTGAAGGCAGCGCCGATGATGGGGCGCGAACTGGCCAGGCGCGAC
This sequence comes from Mesorhizobium sp. P171375, assembly GCF_057786075.1. Taxonomy (NCBI): domain Bacteria; kingdom Pseudomonadati; phylum Pseudomonadota; class Alphaproteobacteria; order Hyphomicrobiales; family Phyllobacteriaceae; genus Mesorhizobium; species Mesorhizobium sp. P171375. The sequence continues at coordinate 3,582,788 of NZ_JBYNWF010000001.1, read as the reverse complement.
TGGCTGCCTGACCTGGCACTGGTGTCACCGGCACTGCGCACGCGCGAGACATGGCGGCTGGTCTCGGCAGAACTGCCGGCGAGAGTGCCGGTGGAGTTTGCCGAGGGGCTATTCGACGCCACAGCCGGCGACATTCTGGCCGAGGTGCAACAGGCAATCGCATCGGCCGGCTGTCTCCTGGTGCTTGGCCATAATCCCGGCCTGGAGGATTTTGCGCGCAGGCTTGCCGGTCCGCGATCGGATTCCGGAACTCTGAGGAAGCTTGAAGAGAGATTCCCGACTGGCGCCCTTGCCCGCTTTGTCGTCGACGATAACTGGGCGGACCTCGCCTTCGGCACAGCCCGGCTGACGCATTGCATCAGGCCGAAGGATTTGGACTGACGCTACCCAAAAAAGGCGACGGGCTCAGCCCCCCGCTTTTGGTGCAAATGATCAATTGCCCCAGATGCCCTGGCCAGGATCCGGCGAGGCTTTCGATCCTGCCGATCCCGTTGTCGTCGTATCGACGTTAGCCGCAGGCTTGGTCATCCTGTGCTTGCGGATCGAGGCGGTGAAGCCGCGGTCGACGCCAGAGGTCGGCTGGTTAGCGTTGTCGGCGCCATAGTGATCGCTGCCGGCAGAGGCGCTGCCCATGACAGCGACGAGCATCGCGGCCGCGACGAATGCAATCCTGGTCATTTCAGTGTTCCTTGTCTGTCGTTTCATTGCGCGGGCGCCTTGGGAGGATGGTCCGCTGTCAACAAGACCCGGAACGGTCGGGTTTTATTCCCGGGCGAAACGGATTACCTCGCGGAACCCAGCCGGCTGCACAAAAAAACAAGAGCGGCGGGCCAAGCCCACCGCTCTTTGTGGTCGTAAATCTCGCTGGAAATTAACGACCCCAGATGCCCTGGCCGGATTCACCGGGAACCTTGGCATTGGCGTCAGCCTGTGCCTTTTCGGACTTCAGGATCGAGCCGGTGAACATGTGGTCGACGGAAGTCGACTGGCTGGCAACCGGCTGGTAGGCGTTGTTCGAGCCATAGTGGTCGCTGCCCGCGAAAGCGGAACCCGTGGCGACGAGAATGGCGGCGGCGGTAAGAGCGATCTTGGTCATTTTAAATACCCCTGATTTGAGACGATGATCGATTCGGATGGAGCCGGCTTAGCGGCCCCAGATGCCCTGGCCGGATTGCGGCTGGTTAGAGTCGCCCTTGATCGTGAAGCCGCCGAGGCTGACGGGCTTGCTGATCGAGGCCGTATAGCTGTGGTCGATATTGCCATAGCTGTGGTCAATATTGCCGGTCGACGCGGTCACAGCAGGCTGGTTGACACCGTCAGAGCCGTAGTGGTCGCTACCTGCGAAAGCGGTGCCGGTGGCAACGAGGAGAGCAGCAGCGGTAAGAGCGATCTTGGTCATTTTAAGTACTCCAGATATCTGGTCCTGTCCGTCTAGTGGCGTGCCTTGGGAGGTATTCGCGTCGCTCGGACCACCCCGAGATGGGTCTGTCTTGCTGCCATTTCCAATCACTAAAATGTGTGAACCGAACCGTTCAGTTCGATCTTGAAATCCACCGAATGACGCGGCGGTTGCAATTTTCTACAGTGATATCAAATAGTTAAGTTATAGCACTTGCTATAATGCGCGGCCGACTCGTTGAGTCGACGTTCATCGATCACGATACAGTGCGTCAATGTGAATCGAACCGAACGGTTCGGCTTCTTTAGTATCTCGACTGACTAAGCGGCTCAAGGACCATCGCAACCGCCCCTCGCTGCCGTTACCATTGCATCTCAAAAGGCGGTAAAACCCAGCACGTCGCGCATGTCGTATTCGCCGGGCGGGCGTTCCACCAGCCAAAGTGCCGCTGCAATCGCGCCCCGCGCAAACATCGAGCGGTCGCCGGCTGAATGCGAGAGCGTGAGCGTCTCGCCTTGGCTGAGGAAACTCGCACTGTGCTCGCCGACGATGCTGCCGCCGCGCAGCACGGCAAAGCCGATCTCACCGGCAGGGCGAGGACCGGTGACGCCGTCGCGACCGCGTCTCGCCACATCGTCGAGGCCGACGCCGCGCCCCCTCGCGGCCGCTTCGCCAAGCATCAGCGCCGTGCCGGACGGCGCGTCGACCTTCAGACGGTGATGCGCCTCCAGGATCTCGATGTCGGCGTCGGGGCCAAGCGCCCGCGCCGCCTGTTCGACCAGCCCCGCCAGCATGTTGAGGCCGAGCGAGTAGCTGCCCGAGCGCACGATCGCGATAGACTTCGCCGCCTCGGCGATGGCTGCAAGTTCAGAGGCATTGAATCCGGTCGAGCCGATGACCAGTGCCGGGCCGCCGCGGGCCGCGCAGGCCTTTGCCAGTTCGACGGAGGCCGCCGGCGTGGTGAAGTCGATGACGACATCGGCAATCGCCAGCGCCTCGTCGCGTTCGACCAGGCCCCCGCCGGCGCCGCCAGGCCGGTGGAATCGCGCGACGAGCCGCAGTCGCGGATCGGCTGCAATGGCTTCGGCCATTTCCCTACCCATACGACCAAGCACGCCGGCTATGGCTATCTTGAGCGGCTGCAGCATCGCGGTCCCGTCGAAAGGCGAGTCAGAACAATCATCTAATACGTCGCCTTGCCAAATTGAATCATCCGGCGGAAGCGCCATTCGTCTTGATCATCATGCCGGCGATCTCTTTGACCAGCTTGGCGGCGACAAGCGCTGTCAGGTTGGAGACATCCTGGCTTGCATTGTATTCGACGACATCGGCGCCGACGATGAGCTGGTCGATCCCCTGGATCAGGCCGATCACTTGCCGGGTTGTAAGACCACCGGGTTCGCGGTGCGACACACCGGGCGCACAGGCCGGATCGAGGCCATCTAGATCGACCGAGAGGTAAACCGGCGTCTTGAGGTCGAACCGCAGATCCTCGCTGAAATGGCGCGCCTCGATCACCTCGACGCCGAAGTGTGTGAGCTGGTCACGAAGCTCGTCGTTGAGCGTGCGCAAGCCGATCTGGACCAGCCGGTCGGCCAGCCCTTCCTCCAGGATGCGTGCGAAGGACGAGGTGTGCGAGCGTTTGTTGCCCTGATAGGCATCGTAGATGTCGGGATGGGCATCGATCTGGACGATCGTCAGGCTGGGGTGGCGGCGCCGCACGGCGCGCAGCAGCGGCCATGCGATCGCGTGGTCGCCGCCGAGGCTGATCAGCGGATGGCCGTCGTCCAGCGCGCGGCCGACCTCACTTTCGATCCGTTCCCATGGATCACCGCCGCCTGAGAAGTCGATGTCGCCATGGTCGAGAAAACTGTCCGCCACATCGAACCCGGTTTCGCTCCACGAGCTGTGGGCGTCGCTTTTGAGCTCGCGCCGGATCAGGGCCGGCGCTGCGGCCGCGCCTTTGAGATAGGACGAGTTCTCGTCATGCGGTATTCCCAGAAGCGAAACCCTGGCCATTGGCGTACGATCTCCGGCTACAGGCCTGTGACTAAACCCGGGAGCTGGCTGGGACCAGCGCAGCCGCTTGGGCCAGCAGCGAAGGCGAACCGGCAATCAAGCCGTCGTCATTTGCCGGCCTCGCCGCCCAGTCTTTGCCTGACGATCGCGGCGTGGAAATTTGTGCCGTGCAGCAGCCCGTCATCGTTGAAGTCGTAACTGGAATTGTGCAGCGGCGCCGAAGCCTCGCCATTGCCAAGGAAAACGAAACAGCCGGGTACGTGGTCGAGGAAGCGGGCGAAATCCTCCGAACCGGTCATCGGCTCCGCCGCGACGCCAACGTCGGCCAGCACGCGTCTCGCGGCGACAAAGGCTTCGTCTACGAGTTCGGCATCATTTTGCAGCGGCACGAATTCCCTGGTGTAGGTGACCTCGGCGGAGACATTGTAGGCGGCGGCCGTACCCTCGGCGATGATGCGCATCTGCCGCTCGATCTCGGCGCTGACCTCCGGCCGAAAACTGCGGGCGTCACCCAGGATGCGGGCAAGGCCGGGCAATGCATTGCGCGTGCCATCGGTGATCAGTTCGGTCACCGAAACCACCGCAATATCGGCGGGGCTCAGCCGGCGCGAGACGATGGTCTGCAGATTGGTGACCAGCGCGCAGGCGGCAACCAGGGTTTCATTGCCGGAATGCGGCCGCGCGGCATGGCCGCCGATGCCCTTAAGCACGATCTCGAAATTATCCTCGGCCGACATGATCGGGCCGGCGCGGGTTTCGAAATGCCCGATGGGCAGGCCAGGCATGTTGTGCAGGCCGAAAATCTCGTCGAAGGGAAAGCGATGCATCAGGCCGTCGTCGAGCATCGCCAGCGCGCCCTTGCCCCACTCCTCGGCCGGCTGGAAGATGAAGCGCACAGTGCCATCGAACCCGCCCTCGGTAGCCAGCAGTTTTGCTGCGCCGAGCAGCATGGTGGTGTGGCCGTCATGGCCGCAAGCATGCATGAAGCCGGGGTTTTGCGAGCGATAGGCGGCCGTCGACTGCTCGGTGATGCGCAGCGCGTCCATGTCGGCCCTCAGCGCAATCGCCCGGTTGCCGCTGCCGCGCTTCAGCGTGCCGACCACACCGGTGCCGCCGACACCCTCGGTGACATCGTCCAACCCGAATTCACGCAGCTTGGCGGCGACGAAGGCAGCGGTGCGCTCTTCCTCAAAGCCGAACTCAGGATGCGCGTGCAGATCGCGCCGCCAGCCCGTCATCTCCCGTCTCAGCGCACCACGATCGAGTTCAGCCATTTTTCTCCCCGACCTATTTTGCAAGCTGGGTGGCGACATCAAGCAGGATGTTGGCGCCGGCGACAAGCTCGGCATCGTCGGTATGTTCGCGCGGACTGTGGCTGATGCCGCCGGCACTCGGCACGAAGATCATCGCCGCCGGTGCGATGCGGGCCATCATCTGGGCATCATGGCCGGCGCCCGATGTCATGCGCGTGACGCCGAGATCGCGATTTTTCGCGGCGGCCTCGATCAGTTCGACGATGCCGATATCGAACAGGACCGGCTCGAAGCGGGCCAGTTGCTCCGCAGAAATCGACACGTTCTCGACCACAGCAAGCTCTTCGAGGTATGCGGCAAGCGCCGCCTCATGTGCCTGCAGGCGCTGTTCATCGGGATCGCGCAGGTCGATAGTGAAGACGGCGCGCCCGGGAATGACATTGATGGCATTCGGCTCGAAGCGCATCGTGCCGACGGTGACGACCGTCGGCGTGTTCGAAACCTTGGCTCGATCGTGCAGGAAGGTGATGACGCGGGCGGCGGCGTGGCCGGCATCGCTGCGCATCGACATCGGCGTGGTGCCGGCATGATTGGCCGCGCCGTCGATGGTGATGCGCTGCCATGAGATGCCTTGCAGATTTTCCACGGCGCCGATCGGCACGCCTTCGCGCTCCAGCACCGGCCCCTGCTCGATATGCAGTTCGAGATAGGCGTGCGGCTTGAGGAAGCCGGGTTCGCGGTCGCCGGCATAGCCGATGCGGGCGAGTTCCTGGCCGAGCACGCTGCCATCCGTGCCGATGGCGGCCAACATCGCGTCCGCGCCGGCGCCACCGGCATGGACCAGCGAGCCCATCATGTCGGGCGTGTAGCGCACACCCTCCTCATTGGTGAAAGCGGCGACCGCGACCGGACGTGAGGGCGAGAAGCCCGAGGCCTTCAGCGTCTCGATCACCTCCAGCCCGGCAAGCACGCCATAGCAGCCATCATAGATGCCGGCATCGATGACGGTGTCGATGTGCGAACCGATCAGCAGGGGCGCCTGCCCGGCACTATCGGGGCTTTGCCAGATGCCGAAGATATTGCCGACCCGGTCGATCGCGACATCGAGCCCGGCCTGGTTGAGCCAGCCGACGAAGAGGTCGCGGCCTTGCCTGTCGGTATCGGACGCGGCGAGCCGGATCAGCCTGCCGTCATTGTCACGACCGACGGCGCCGAGTTCACGGATGCGGCCTAGCAGGCGCTTCGCATCGATGGCGATCATGATGCTGCCTCGGCTGCCATCTTGCCGGCCAGCACATCGGCCGGTGTCATGCCGACCAGTTCGGCATAGCGATGCGGGTCGGTAGCGCCTTCGGTATTGATCAGCAGCGCGCGGGATTGGCTATCGAGCCCTAGTGCGGCCTTGTTGTCGGTAACCGCCCGGATCAGTCCGGCAAGGCCGACGCCGCCGCTTTCGCCTGACACGATCGCCGGATCGCCGCCAACCGGCCGGGCAAGCCGCCGCATCACCGCAACGGCCTCGTCCTCCTCCACCGTCATGAAGGCATCGGCAACCCGCGCCAGCACACGCCAGGCGACTGCCGAGGCCTCGTAGCATTCCAGCATCGCCATCACGGTTGGCTGGTCGTGCGCGACCTTGACCACGCGACCCGCCTGGGCGGCCGCGACAACGCAAGCCGCGCGAGCGGGTTCGACCACGATGAAGATTGGCCTGACATCGCCGAGCACGATGGCGAGATGACCGGCCACCGCTGCGGCAATGCCGCCGACACCGGCCTGCACGAAGACATGGGTTGGCGGCTGCGGCAACTGGTGCAACGCTTCGCGCACAATCGCCGTATAGCCCTGCATAACCAGACCGGGAATGCGTTCGTAGCCGGGCCAGGAGGTGTCGGACACCACCGTCCAGCCCTTGTCGGCGGACACCTCGGCGGCCTGCCTCACCGAGTCGTCATAATTGCCGTCGACGCGGATCATCTCGGCGCCATAGCGGGCGATGGCCGCAATCCGCTCCTCGCTGACGCCGGCATGAACGAAGATTGCAGCCTTGGCGCCGACGAGTTGCGCCCCTTGCGCAACCGAGCGGCCGTGATTGCCGTCGGTGGCACAGGCCACCGTCATGCCGGCAGCGATCGCCCGGACGTCGGGCCAGTTGAGATCGGCTACGTCGACGGGCCGGCCGAGCGACCGGCTTGCCTCCTCCAGCACAAGGCGGAAGACGGCATAGGCGCCGCCCAGCGCCTTGAAGCTGCCGAGGCCGAGGCGAAGGCCTTCATTCTTGATGTGGATGGTGCTGAGACCGAGTTCGCCGGCCAACGCCGGCAAGGCATGCAGCGGCGTTACCTGGTGATTGTTGCGATGGGCCAGAAAGCGCTCGACCGTGTCGGCGCCGGCAACCCCCAGCGTTTCGGCATCGAGCGGTTCGAGCGGTTCGCGGTGCAAGGTATTGCTGTTGAGCAAGAACACGGATGGCCTCCTTGAGGGTCAGACGAAATCATATTGCAGTAGAGGCGCAAAGAGCGCTGTAATTGGCGCTTTAGAATGCAAGTTTGTTTCGCCGGGACAGCGCCTTTGCCTACATCGCCTTCACTCGACAGTTTCGACCTCGCTATCCTTGACATCCTGCAGCTAGATAACACGACGCCGCAGCGGCTGATCGGCGAAGCCGTCAATCTGTCGGCGCCGGCGGTGCAGCGGCGCATCAAGCGCATGGAGCAAACGGGGGTGATTGCCGGCAATGTCGCTGTCGTCGAGCCGGCGGCGGTCGGCCAGCCCATCACCATCTTCGTCGAGGTCGAGCTGGAGAGCGAACGCTCTGACCTGATCGATGCGGCCAAGCGGCAATTCTCGGCGGCGCCCGAAGTGCAGCAATGCTACTACGTCACCGGCGAGGCCGACTTCATCCTGGTCATCACCGTGGCAGACATGGGCGCCTATGAGGCGCTGACGCGCAAACTGTTCTTCGACAGCAAGAATGTGCGAAAATTCCGCACCTTCGTTGCCATGGACCGGGTCAAAGTCGGGTTGACCGTGCCTTTGCCGGGATAACCGATATCAGCCGACCGGTCGCAGCCAGACCTTGTTGTCGTGGAAGGCCGCACCGCCATAGGGTGCAGGCGCATCGGCGCCGGTCAAGACATTGATCCCTTCGCCGCGCTCATGGGCGCCGTTCGGCCAGATGCCCTCGGCGATCACCACGCCGCGCTTGATGCCTTCGAACAGTTTTGCGTGCAGCACCACCTCGCCACGCCGGTTGCCGACCTCGATACGATCGCCGTCGGCCAGTCCGAGGGAAGCGGCATCGTCCGGGTGCAGCAGGAGCTCTGGCCGACCCTCCTTGGCCCTCGACACCGGCGTTTCCGAGAAGGTCGAGTTGAGGAAGTTGCGCGCCGGCGATGTCGTCAGCCGGAACGGATGCTCGGCGTCCGCGACCTCGATCAGGTCGACATGGTCGGGGAATTCCGGCAGTTCTGACACCGGCCCGAACAGGCCCATGCTTTTCGGGGGCCGGTTGGGCGCCGCCTGCCCGCTCCAGTTGGCGCGGAAGTGGAATTTCTTGTCGGCGTGACCGAAGCCCTCGATGAAATGCGCGGCTTCGAAATCAGGCTGCAGGTCGACCCACTTGTCTTCCTTCAGGCTGGCGAAACTGCCCAGCCCGCGCTTGCCCAGGATGATGTCGATATGCTGCTGCTCGGTCAGGCCGAAGCCCGGGCGGTCAGCAACGCCGAGGCGCTCGGCCAGTTGCTCGATCACGAAATGGTTGGTGCGCGGCCCTTCCGGCGGCTCGATCAGCTTGGGGCCGAGCGTGATGTGCTGGTTGCCGCCGCCCTTGTAGACATCGTCATGCTCGAGGAACATCGTTGCCGGCAAAACGACGTCGGCAAGTTTTGCGGTGTCGGTCATGAACTGCTCGTGCACGCAGGTGAACAAATCGTCGCGCAGGAAACCCTGCTTCACCAGTCGCTGCTCGGGCGCGACATTCACCGGATTGGTGTTCTGGATCAGCATCGCCGTCACCGGCGGGCCGCCATAGAGTGCGTCCGCCGCACCGGTCAGCACCGGGCCAGTGCGCGACTGGTCGAGATAGCGGATGTTGGGATCGCGCATCGCGGTGCCTTCCAGCACATCCTGGTTGAGCTTGAAGATGCCGGAGTTGGAATGGAAGGCGCCCCCGCCCTCATATTGCCAGGCGCCGGTGACGGCGGCGATGCAGGACGCCGCGTGCATGTTGACCGAGCCGTTGCGCTGGCGGGCAAAGCCATAGCCGAGGCGGAAATAGGTTTTCTTCGTCGTGCCGACGAGGCGGGCGAAGGCCTCGATCTCGGCGACGGCAAGGCCGGTGATGGCGGAGGCCCATTCCGGCGTGCGCGTCTCCAGATGCGCTTCCAGCCCCTTGGGATCGTCAGTGTATTTTTCGAGATAGGCGCGGTCGGCCATGCCTTCCCTGAACAGCACATGCATGACCGCACAGGCCAGCGCGCCGTCGGTGCCCGGCTTCAGCACCAGGCCCATATCGGCCTGCTTCATCGTCGCGTTCTCGTAGACGTCGATGACGACGATCTTGGCTGAACGTTCCTTGCGCGCCTTGATGGCGTGGGTCATGACATTGACCTGCGTGACCACGGCATTGGTGCCCCAGATCACCACGCAGTCGGATTTGGCCATTTCGCGCGGATCGGGACCGCGCAAGGCGCCCGCCCCCATCATCCAGCCGGTCCAGGCCAGATTGGTGCAGATCGAGCCGAAGAAGCCGGAATACTTTTTCGCATGGCGCAACCGGTCAATGCCGTCGCGCTGCACCAGTCCCATCGTGCCGGCATAGTAGTAGGGCCAAACAGTCTCCGAGCCGTATTTTTCCTCGGCTGCGATGAATTTTTCGGCGACGAGGTCGAGCGCCGCCTCCCAGCTGGATTCCTTCCAGAGGCCGTCGCCCTTGGCACCGGCCCGCACCAGCGGCTTCAGCAGCCGGTCCGGATGGTGGACGCGGTCGGCATAGCGCGCGACCTTGGCGCAGACGACGCCGGATGTGTAGGTATTGGCCTTGGCGCCATGGACGCGGCCGATGCGGTTGCCGTCGAGCAGTTCGACCTCGAGTGCGCAGGTCGACGGGCAATCATGCGGACAGGCCGAATGGCCGATGCGGAGCTTGGCGTGCTGATTCATGGCGCCTGCTTAGCCGGTTCCGGACGCGGCGTGTAGGGCCAGATGATTAGCCAATCTCCCCCCAAGTGGGGGAGATGTCCGGCAGGACAGAGGGGGGCGCGAAGGATCGCCAACCTTTGGTATGAACCTGCTCTGACCAAAATCCTACGGTCGGCCGATTGCGAATAGCCGATAGCCGGCGGGATAGCGCCCCCCTCTGCCCTGCCGGGCATCTCCCCCACAAGGGGGGAGATTAGCCACTCACTCCGCCGTGCCTTCCTCATACTCGGCCGACATGGTCAGCCACTTTTCCTCGTGGCCAGCCAACTGTTGTGCCAGTTGCGAGCGCTCCTTGGCGAGCCTGGTCGCCGTCGACGGATCCTTTTCGTAGACGGCCGGATTGGCGAGTTCGTCCTCGATCAGGTCGATGCGCTTGCGGATACGGTCCATCAGCGCCTCGGTGGCGCGGATTTCCTTGGCCAGCGGCTCGAAGGCGGCACGGCGCGCGGCCGCATCGCGGCGGCGGTCGGCCTTTGATGCCTTCTCGGCCTCGCGCTTGCCGCGACGGTCGCCGGACACGCCGGTAACCAAAGTCTTGTAGTCCTCCAGGTCGCCATCATACGGATTGACCGCACCATCCTTGACCAGCCACAGCCGGTCTGCCGTCGCCTCCAAGAGATGGCGGTCGTGCGAGATCAGGATGACGGCGCCGGGAAACTCGTTCAGCGCATGGATCAAGGATTCACGGCTGTCGATGTCGAGATGGTTGGTCGGCTCGTCGAGGATGAACAGGTTCGGCCCCTCGAAAGCTGACAGGCCCATCAGGAGCCGCGCCTTCTCGCCGCCGGACAGGTCCTTGGCCGCCGTATTCATCTTTTCGGTGGTGAGACCGAACCGGGCGACGCGGCCGCGCACCTTGGATTCCGGTGCTTCCGGCATCAGCCGGCGGACATGCTCGTAGGCGTTTTCCTCCGGCCTGAGATCGTCGAGCTGATGCTGGGCGAAGATCGCCACTTTCAGTCCGGGCGCAACCGTCATGGTGCCGGTTTCCTGCTTCAGCCGGCCCGACAAAAGCTTGGCGAAGGTCGACTTGCCGTTACCATTGGCGCCGAGCAGCGCGATACGATCGTCGGCGTCGATGCGCAGCGTCATCTTCTTGAGGATCGGCTGGCCTTCGGTGTAGCCGACATTGACGTTGTTGAGCGCCACGATCGGCGACGCCACCGTCTTGACCGGCTCGGGGAAGGAGAACGGCCGCACCGTGTCGTTCACGATGGCCGCGATCGGCTTCATCTTCTCCAGCGCCTTGATGCGCGACTGCGCCTGCCTGGCCTTGGAAGCCTTGGCGCGGAAGCGCTCGACGAAGGATTCCATATGCTTGCGCGCGGCTTCCTGCTTGACGCGGCCCTTCTCCTGCAACTCCTTCTGCTCGGTGTACTGGCGCTCGAACTGGTCGTAGCCGCCGCGCCAGAAGGTCAGCTTCTTCTGGTCGAGATGGACGATGGAATTGACGGCGCGGTTAAGCAGGTCGCGGTCGTGCGAGATCAGAAGCACCGTGTGCGGATACTTCGACACATAGTTTTCCAGCCACAACGTGCCTTCGAGATCGAGATAGTTGGTCGGCTCGTCGAGCAGCAGAAGGTCGGGCTCGGCAAACAGCACGGCGGCGAGCGCCACGCGCATGCGCCAGCCGCCGGAGAAGGACGAGGCCGGGCGGCGCTGCGCCGCATCATCGAAGCCGAGGCCAGCAAGGATGGTGGCCGCGCGCGACTCGGCCGAGTGCGCGTCGATATCGGCCAGCCGCATGTGGATGTCGGCGATGCGGTGCGCGTCGGTGGCGGTCTTTTCTTCCTCGAGCAATGCGCTGCGCTCGAGGTCGGCCTTGAGCACGATCTCGATCAGCGGCTCCTCGGTGCCCGGCGCTTCCTGCGCCACCTGGCCGATGCGGGTGTTCTTCGGCAGGCTGATCGAGCCGGTCTCGGAGGGGAAATCGCCCGTGATCGCCTTGAACAAGGTCGTCTTGCCGGTGCCGTTGCGGCCGACGAGGCCGGCCTTGGTGCCGGCCGGCAAGGTCAGCGAGGCATGGTCGAGAAGCAAGCGTCCGGCCATGCGGAGCGAAAGGTCGTTGATGATAAGCATGCCGGGGCTTTTGCACGGGAGGGCGGCGCTTCGCAAGGGCTTGGAGGGCCGGCGGGGGCATAAGGCATGAAAACGGCGCGCCTGAAGCGCGCCGTCCATGACTGCAAACTGCTAACTTTCAGAGACGACCTAGGTCAGGCCTTCGTCTTGCGCTTCGTCACCTTGGCCGTGGCGGCCGGAACGGCCGGCTTGCGGCCGAGGCCCGAGGATTTGGCCAATGCCGAACGGGTCGCGGAATAGTTCGGCGCCACCATCGGATAGTCCGGCGGCAAGCTCCATTTGGTGCGATACTCGTCCGGGCTGAGGCCATGATCGGTCATCAAGTGGCGCTTCAGCGACTTGAATTTCTTGCCGTCCTCGAGGCAGACGATGTGGTCGGGAAACACCGAACGCTTCGGATTGACGGCCGGGTTAAGCACAGGGCTCTCCACGGCGGCGGCACTGCCCAACTTACGAACCGAAGCGCTGACGCTTGCGATCAAGTCCGGTAGACTAGAAGCTGGCAGTGGATTGTTGCCGACATAGGCCGATACAATGTCGGCGGTCAGTTCAATAGCAGTCTTGTTGTCGAGAGTTTGCAATTTGTTTTTCTCCCGCCGGTGATGCAGTTGCCGGCTTTTTTTTGAAGAGTGTTCTCGATGTATCCACTTAACAGCACCCCCCCAGCGGGTCGTTAAGCGTGAGTAAATCATCAAGAATCGGTACAGGAGGATGTTTCCACATCCAGTTGCAACGTTGCAAATTAGAAAATCTAATACTTCGACGCGGCCGATTTCGCCGTTGCGGAGCTGACGGGTGTGGAGTCGGCCAATATCTCTAGAATACGTTTCCAGCGGGCGCACCGCCCGAAATCCTTTTGCTCGATCGCCTTTTCGGCTTTCATCGCGGCATAGAGCGGCGCCTCGGCGCCGAACTCCTTGATCAGCCAGTATGCTTCCTGTCTGGCGAGGCGTTCATCGTCGTCAAGCATGGCTTCCAGCCTCCGAGCGTTCTATGCCCACCGCAATGCAACTGCCGATGACGAGGACCGCACCGGCAATCGCGGTCAGCGTCAGGCTCTCACCGGACAGCGTCAGCAGCAGCGTCGAGGCGATCGGCGTCAAATAGGCGACAACCGCAACCTTGCCGCCGCCTTCGAGCTTCAAGGCGCGCGACCAGAAATAATAGCCAAGCCCCATCGGACCGGCGCCGAGATAGAGGCCAAGCAGGACGTCCGCGCCAGATGGCCAGGCCGCGCCGTCGTGAACACACCACAGCAAGGTCAGGCCGACACCGACCAGTGCCGAAGGCAAGAGCAAACGTTCCGACGGTGTGGCCAGGCGAGCGACCGCGATCGAATAGAACGCCATGCACAGTGCTGAACCGAAGGCGGCGAGATAGCCGACGATGCTGCCCTGGAGAAAAGGCTGGCCGCGGCCACCCGAGATCACCAGCGCCACGCCGACAAAGCCGAGCACGGCAGTCAAGCCAAGAAGCACGGGGCGCTGCGGCTTGCCCAGCACGATGACCGCCGCCGCAACCATCAGCGGCCAGGTGTAGGCGACGAGATTGGCCTCGATCACGGGCATGGAGGCAAAGGCGATGTATTGCAGTACCATGGTGCCGACCAGACCGATGATGCCGACCGCGACCGCCCGCGCACCCGTGGCTGCGTTTTCCGGCACTGCCTCCTTGCGGCTCGCCAGATGGATGACGGCGAACACCAGCGCCGCTCCGCAAAACTGCAGCAACTGCACCAGCGACACCGGGTGGCTGGCCAGCAGGGATTTGCCGACCAGTGCGTTTGTCGACCACAGCGCGACCGCGCCGGCAGCGAAGACCAGGGCCGATGGCGAGCCCGATCCATCCCGGAACCGCCGGGATGGTGCCCTGCCCCTATCGCCGACCATGATTTCTTCCGAACCGACGGTCAAACCGGTGTCCACTTCTATGCTCTGGCTACCATGATTCCCTTGAGCCGCCCGGGAACGGCGCATCGGCCGCCACCGCAACCAGACGCTCTTCCTCGAAGCGGCGATAGGCCGGCAGCTGGTTTGTCCAGACGTCTTCGGCCAGTTCGTTGACCCATTCGCGATCATGATCATTGTCGGCTGCGAGATAGAACATGCGGTTGTCATCGACATAGGGCTTGGCCACCGAGCGCTGGTTGAGCACCAGCGTGACGCGCTCACCGAACTGGATCGGTGCCGTCCGGTGCAGAACGCCAAGAAACTGCCCGAGCGTCGCGTAGTTCATCTTATGGTCGATGCGCATGATCCGGTTGCGCGGGATCTCGCGGCCGGATTCGAGGACGGCGCGACCGGTCTCGGAATCGTCGCAGTAGATTTCGAGATGGCCGCCAACCAGCGGATTGCTGATCGACAGCGGAATGAGTTCGGTGACCGGAACACCGTCGCAATGCCAGTCGACCGCGCCGTCCTTGGGATTCATGAAGGTGACGGTTGAGCCGACGATCGACAGCGGGTAAGGCTCGAGCTTTGTGCCCATCATGTCGGACAGCCGTTCCAGGCGCAGCTTGTCATGCAGCAGTTCTTTGATCTCCGGGATGAAGCGATCGGCGCCGGTGATGAAGGTCAGATCGAGATGCTTGTGCACGGCGTGGCTGGACTTGAGCTTCAACGCCGCCTCCTCGATCGCCGCCAGCAACGCCGGGTCGTAGCCGTGCAGATACTGCGCAACGCCAAAACTCGACACTTTCCAGGCTGTTTCGTGACCGATAATGGCTTCACGGCTCATCGCACAGCGCAAATCGGGAATGGTATGGGCGTTCATTCTACTTCTCCAGGGTGGGGGCATCACTTGGTAAACAGTCGATTAATTCGCCCACCCCTGTAAAATTAGGAATGCTGGTGCTAGTGTAAGCCCAGCTTAAGGTCGAAACCCGTGCGTCTGCTCAGTCAGGTCAACCTCAATTCGCTGAAGATTGTCGAAAGTGCCGCCCGGCACCGTAACTTTACGCGCGCCGGCGAAGAGCAGTTTATTACTGCTTCCGCGGTCAGCCAGCGCGTCAAAAGCCTCGAGGACCAGCTGCGCTTCAAGATCTTCCAGCGTGGCGGCAATGCGGTTTCGCTGACGCCCGAGGGCGAGACCTATGTGTCGCGCGTTCGCGAGGCATTGGAGCGGATCGTGGCGGCCAGCATGGAAGCGACCGGACAGTCGCAGGCGCACGTGCTGAAGATTTCGGTGCTGCCGACTTTCGCCGCGCGTTGGCTGTTTCCGCGGCTGCCGCTGTTCCAGCGGCAATATCCCGAAATAGAGATGCGGGTCTCGACCTCCTACGCCACCAATGAGTTCGCCACTTCCGAGTTCGACCTTGAGATCCGCTATGGAGACGGGAACTTTCCGGACCTGGCGGCGGATCTCTTGTTCAAGGAGGATTTGACGCCGGTATGCAGCAGGAGGCTGTTCCACGAGATTCTCGGCGACAGGCCGCTGTCAAAGGTGACGCCGGACGACCTCAGGTATTTCACCCTGCTGCATTCCGACACCTGCACGCAGAACTGGCAGTCGTGGCTGGGTTTTGCCGGCGCGAGTTCCGTGCTCGGCGAGGCCAAGAGCATCTATTTCGATTCCTGCATGATGTCCTATGAGGCGGCCAATGCCGGCATGGGCTTTGCAGTCGCCAACCGCGCCTATATGGCCAGTGACATCCGCGCCGAGCGGCTGGTGGCGCCGTTTGCCGTACATCACCCCAACAGCGCCGGCTGGTATTTCGTCAGCCCGGTCACCGCGCCCTATGCGCGCAAAGTGGAACTGTTCAAGCAGTGGATCATGGCCGAGGCGGCGCTGACGCAGTGCCAGCTGGACGCCGAGATCGCCAGCGGCCCGGTGCTGCGGCAGGCTATGGCCTGAGGTCGCTCCTACTGAGAGTTCTTGCCCAGCGCTGCTATCTTTCGCACGTCACCGTAGTTGCCTACCAGCGGCTTCGGGTATTTTCCTCAATGCCCCTGGTCTCCAGTATTTTGCCATCGGCGTCGATTGCGAATTCTTCCAAATAATACGCCTGGGATATTCCGCCGATCATGTAGCTCATCTGCACCACCGAGAGGCCGTCCTCGTACAGCCTTGCCGGGAACCTCAACCATTCATGGCCCAAATGCCGGACAATGCAGCATCCCGGATTGAGCCTCATCAGCTCGTTGGCAAAACTGTATATGATCGGGCCATGTGCAGATTTTACAGCATTGGCAACCGCCATCGCGATGAGCCGACGATCGCTGAGCCGTTCCCGATAGTTGTAGACCACAGTCCACAAGACTAGCGCCGCGATTGTGATCGTGGCCAATATGAGGGCACCGGACAGAAACTTTTTCATCTTTCCGGCAGTAACCGCGCGGAGCGGACCAGTTGTGGCAAGATGCTGCAGGATTCCAGGGTTTTTCCGTTGATTTTGTGTAGAAGCGGCCGTCATGAAGCAGTCGATGCGGCCCACCTCATGACGCAAAGGAAAGACTCAGCTATCTTCGGTCACGCGGCGGGCCTGTTTTCCCGCTTGGCCGGCGCTTTCAGCTTCCTCCCAAGCGGCGCCGGCCTTCTTCCCCGCTCTTGTTTTGCGATGCGCGCCTGTCGTACTCTCGGCTCAGGCAATCGGTTCCGATTGGGTTCACCTGAAGCGAGCTGATTGATGATCGACGACATTGAGCGCGACGGTTTTGCTGGCCCGTTTCCGGTTCTAAGCCGAAAGGAACGTGGCCGCCTTCTGCCCAAGCTGATCAAGGAACGCCAGAAAAAGAAGGTTTGGAGCAAGGCGTCCGCTGTCTCCAATCATCACTACTACAAGATCGCCAGCGACCCGCGCATCCTTGAGCTGGTACGCCCGGTCCTCGGCGAAGACATCATTCTGTGGGCCGCGCATCTCGTCATCAGGCATCCGGACACGGAGCATCCGTTTCACTGCGATGTCGAATCGTCATCGGCCGATGGCGGCTTCCTGACCGTGTGGCTCGGGCTGGAGAACACAAATTCCGCGTCGGGCCTCAAATTCGTCAGGGGCTCGCACCGCTATGGCGCAACGGTTCAGGAGATCAAAGCCAGGCTTGGAATGAATGCGACGGAAAATTCCGATGCGGCTGTGCTGGATGCAGCGCGGACTTTTGCTCAAGACGCAACAATCGTTCAGCCCGACGTTTGCGACGGTGCCGCGCTGGTCTTTGACGGCAGAGCCTGGCATGGCTCGCACAATCCGTCGACGACCACTCGCGTCGCCTTGCTGCTGCAATATGCCCGCGCCGACCGCCCGGTCTTCATTCCTGAAGCCTTCGAATGGCCGTTTCGTTTCAAGACGGAGCCACGGCCGCCGGTACTGGTCGTTTCCGGCCGCTCGCCGATCGGTGTCAACCAGATCGCCAGACCGCCCGGCGCGCGCAGGCTTGCCGCAATACCGAACGCCGCGTTCGATCTGCCCGAACTGCCGGCCAAGCCGGTGGCACATTTCGCCTCGATGCCACACTTTCGCGGCCGCACGGCTAAGATCGAATTCATGGACGCGCACTCATCAGTACTGGCGCCCGGCGCCACGCCGCATCCGCTGCACGCTCATATGGAAGAAGAGATCCTCATCGTCATTTCGGGACAAGCAGCGTTGATAACCGCCGACGATGTCGGGTCTGAAAGCGTTCGACGCGAGACGATGAACGCAGGCGATTTCGCCTATTACCCCGCCTTCCAGCCGCACACGCTGGTCAATGCCAGCGACAAACCAGTGCTCTACACGATGCTGAAATGGCGCAACGAGCGAGGCCATGCGCCGGGCGAGGCGTCGAGGCTGGCCTTCGTGCGGGGCTCAGACACGCTGTTTGCCGCGGCGGATCTCGGCAAGCGCAACCGGGGAACGATCCTCAACGCGAGAACCAGATGGCTCGATCGACTGCACTGTCATGTCTCGATCGCGATGCCTGGCGTCGGCTACGCGCCCCATGCCGACCGTTATGACGTGGGCATTGTCCTGTTTTCCGGTGCGATTGAGACGCTGGGCAAGAGGATTTCAGCTCCTGCGTTGCTCTACCACCCTGCTGGTGCAATGCATGGGCTGAAGTCCATAGGCGCCGAACCCGCGCGTTATCTCGTGTTCGAACTGGACAAGGCCGTATCGCGCTGGTCCACCCTGCTTCACGCCGCCCGAAATCTGCTGGGGCGGTAAAGGTTCATCCTGGCCGCGATGACCCGATCTATTGCGCCGGTGACGGTTGTTCGCCACCAGTTGCCGGCTTTGGCGCCGAATCCGTCTGTGGCGTTTGATCGAGCACCGGCGCTTTGGTTGGCTGGATGTCGCTGTCGCAGGCCGCGAGCGCCAAGCCTGCGGCAAACAGAATCAGAAGCCTCTTCATGGCAACCTCCTAGGTCTGCCCTCTCCTTCGTAAAGGCAACGAGGTGGTTCGGCTTTGGTTGCACGCCCGCAGGCGACGCCTCCCGCCGGCTGGAACCAAATGCCGCCCCCGGGGTTGGTTGCCCGAAGGAGATCGCGCCATGATCCGTCTGCTCATAACCGGCCTTGTCGCCTATGCGGCCTATCGTGCCGCCAGAAAAGTCATCGACGAGGTGCCTGACGATTTCGATCCGCTGCCGATGCCCGGCGATGAACGCACCTTGCGACGCCAGTCGGCGGCAATGGGAGTCGCTCCGCGGAGGTAGGCCAGCCATCCCCACAGGGATAAAGGCCCGGTAGAGGCCGGGCTGCGCTAGCCCGTTGCGAACAAAGCAGAAACGATGCTTGATGAGCGATGACCATCGCCATCAATGATTCGACCTTGCAACCCGCCTATCTCGCCAAGCTCAACGCCGAGCAGCGGCTGGCCGTCGAACATGGCGACGGCCAGATCGCGGGACCGTTGCTGGTGATCGCGGGCGCCGGCTCCGGCAAGACCAACACGCTGGCCCACCGGGTTGCGCACCTGATCGTCAAGGGCGCCGATCCGAGGCGCATCCTGCTGATGACGTTCTCGCGCCGCGCCGCCACCGAAATGGCCAGGCGGGTCGAACGCATTGCCGGCGAGGTGCTGGGCCGCGACGCGTCCGTCATCGCCGACGCGCTGGCCTGGGCGGGCACGTTTCACGGCATCGGCGCCCGGTTGCTGCGCGACTATGCGCTGACGATCGGCCTCGATCCGGCCTTTACCATCCACGACCGGGAGGATTCCGCCGACCTGATGAATCTTGCCCGCCATGAGCTCGGCTTTTCGAAGACCGAAAGCCGTTTTCCGACCAAGGGCACGTGCCTGGCGATCTATTCGCGCACTGTCAACGCGCAGGCGCCGCTCGGCGAGGTGCTGGGCGCGGCGTTCCCCTGGTGTTCGGGGTGGGCCGAACAGCTAAAAGAGCTGTTCGCCGGATATGTCGAGGCCAAGCAGGCGCAGAACGTGCTCGATTACGACGACCTCCTGCTCTACTGGGCGCAGATGGCGGTCGAGCCTGAAATCGCCACGCATCTTTCTTCCCGTTTTGATCATGTGCTGGTCGACGAATACCAGGACACCAACCGGCTGCAGGCCTCGATCCTTTCAGCGCTGAAGCCGGACGGCGCCGGACTGACGGTGGTCGGCGACGACGCGCAGTCGATCTATTCGTTCCGCGCCGCCGAGGTGCGCAACATCCTGGATTTCCCCCAGCAATTCGCGCGAGCCGCAGACGTCATCATGCTGGAGCGCAACTACCGCTCGACCGAAACCATTTTGGCGGCGGCCAATGCGGTGATTTCCGAGGCGTCGGAGCGCTTCACCAAGAATCTGTGGTCGGAGCGCAAATCCTCACAAAAGCCGAAACTGGTCAGCGTGCGCGACGAGGCCGAACAGGCAAATTATGTCTGCCAGGCGATCCTTGCCGAGCGCGAGGCCGGCACGGTGCTCAAATCGCAAGCGGTGCTGTTTCGCGCCTCGCATCACAGCGGGCCGCTGGAGATCGAGCTGACGCGCCGCAACATCCCGTTCGTCAAGTTCGGCGGGCTGAAATTCCTCGACGCTGCCCACGTCAAGGACGTGCTGGCGGTGCTGCGCTTTGCCGAGAACCCGCGCGACCGTGTCGCCGGCTTTCGCGTGCTGCAGCTTCTGCCTGGCATCGGCCCTTCGGCGGCCAGCGCCGTCGTCGAAACCATGGCGACATCGCTCGATGAAGCGATGGGGCTGGCCCGCTACCGGCCGCCGCAACGCGCTGCGGAGGACTGGCCAGCTTTCGTTTCCCTGTTTTCCGGCCTGCGCGCCAGGTCAGGCAAATGGCCGACCGATCTCGAACAGGTCAGGCTGTGGTACGAGCCGCATCTTGAGCGCATGCATGAGGATGCAACGACGCGGCGAGCCGACCTCGTGCAGCTCGAGCAAATCGCCTCCGGCTACGCCTCGCGCGAGCGCTTCCTGACCGAACTGACGCTTGATCCACCGGATGCGACCAGCGACCAGGCCGGGCCGCCGCATCGCGACGAGGACTATCTGATCTTGTCGACCATCCATTCGGCCAAGGGCCAGGAATGGAAGAACGTCTTCGTGCTCAACACCGTCGATGGCTGCATCCCGGCCGATCTCGGCGTCGGCACAAAGGAAGACATCGAGGAGGAGCGCCGGCTGCTTTACGTCGCGATGACGCGGGCCAAGGACGGCCTGCACCTGGTGACGCCGCAGCGCTTTTATCCGCACAACCAGCCGGCGCGCGGCGACCGCAACGTTTATGCCTCACGCAGCCGCTTCATCCCGGCCTCGATCCTCGGCGCCTTCGAGCAGACCTCGTGGGCGAGCGTCCACGCAAAGGACGATCCGCGCCACAGACCTGAAGTCAGGGTCGACCTCGGCGCCCGCATGCGCGGCATGTGGAAATAGCCGCCAGCCGCAACCGCGGATGCGGCCCTCGGAAGCGACGTCAAAAAGCAAAATTCTCTGTCATGGCATCTCTCAGGGAACCTCGGGCCGCCAGCCGCGTTTTTCGGCGTCCAACCCTTGATCGGAGAGCGGCTACCGTCGCCCTTCCGCCCATCCAGAGAGGCCAGAATGCACGACGCGATATTCTTCACCCCGGTTGCAGTCACCGTTGGCGCCGGCCACAAACGCATGCTCGCTTCGCTGTTCGAAATGCATGATTTCCTGACCGAATTTCCGCCGTCGCGCCGACGCGTGAGCTATGGCGCTGCGGTGAAGGCCTGCGAGGCGGCACGCGCCGGCGAAATCTCGACTGAGGCCGCGCGCGATGCGCTGATCACCTTTGCGGTGACGGCCGGCATCCTCTGGCCACCTGTCCAGCCGATCATCTCGGTCAAGCCAGTGGCGCGTGGCTATGGCGGCTACGCTGCCTGAGACGGCGGATCAAACCTGGCTGCCGAAAGATCAATCGGACTTGCCGGCCGACGTCGGTGAGGCTTCGGCCAGCCTTGCAGCTTGCGCGAGCTGTTCGGTGCTGCCGACAAACGGATGGGCAAGCTGCTGATGATAGAGCGGCGGGACCGGATCATCGGTGCCGTATTTCTGCGGCATCCTGTCGGGCATGAACAACGTGCCTCCCAGCATGTCGAGTAAAGGCAGCTGCCCGGCGAAATTCTTGTCCCAGGCTTCACGCTCATTGGCATGATGCCAATGATGAAACTGCGGTGACGCCAGAAGCCATTTCAACGGTCCGACCTTGATACGTGTATTGGAATGGATGAACAGCGACTGCCACTGATAGATCAGTGTGAAGATCAGTATGGCGGTGCTCGAAAAATCGAGCGCGAAAACCGGCACGAACGAGGCCGATTTTGTCAGGATCTGGTCGACAGGATGGACGCGGTGCGCGGCCAGCCAATCCATCTCCTCGATGCTGTGGTGGATCGAATGGAAGCGCCACAGGAACGGGACGGCGTGAAAGGCGCGATGCGCGAGGTAGAAGCCGGTATCGGCCAGCACCAGAACCTCCACCGCCTGCAGCCAGACCGGTTGCGACTGCACCGCCTGCGTAAGCCCGGCCGGAACAAACTGGTGGAGCACCAGCATGGCTGTGCCGATCACGATGAGCAGGCCGATCTTGATGATGATGCCGTTAAACAGGAGGTAGACGACGTCGTTCAGCCAATGCCGGCGCGTCGATGATTGCTCCGTATGCAGCGGCAACAGCCGCTCCAGCGGAATGAAGATAAGCGCGATGACCAGCACCGCCTTGAGGTCTACGAGATCGGACACCCCTGCCCTCGCTGCAGCCGGAGATCGGCTCGCCAGAGATTAATGGCCAAGGGATGAACGGATTGTTGACGGGCCGCGCCGTGAACCGGCAGATTCAGACGCTCACGACAAGGAATGAGGCCTGCTGCAGTCGACATCGTGGACGGTTACAGCTCCACTGCGCTTTGTCAGGTCGGCGTTGCAGCGATCCGCCTGATCAGGCCTGTTCCGACGCTATCGCTCAGTCTCAATGGAACGTTGCCGGATCGCCGGTCAGCAGGCCGCGCGGCCCGGTTGTCTCAAAACTGACTTGGTCGCGCCCGTTCGACTTGGCCTTGTAAAGGTGCCGGTCGGCCGTCAGGAACATGTCGGCATAGGTTGTCGGCCCACTGAAGGCGACGCCGCCGATGCTCACCGAGAGCGGACAAGGTCGTCCACCCGGGGCAAATTCGACCTCGCGGATGCGCCGCCGGATTCCCTCGGCAACCAGCCATGACTGCGACGGGTCGGCGCCGGGCAGGAAAACTGCGAACTCCTCGCCGCCGATGCGTCCGACAATGTCGGCGCCGCGCAGCTGGGCCTTGATCGTCTCGGCGATCAGCTTCAGCGCCTGATCGCCGCAATCGTGACCCAGCCGATCGTTGATGGTCTTGAAATGATCGGCGTCGACGATCAGCAAAGCGCCGGCATTGACCACGGCCTGGCTGCGCGCCTGGTCGAGATAGGCTTCGACCAGCATTGAAAACGCGCCGCGGTTGAACACCGCTGTCAGGCTGTCGGTCGCCGCGACGATGCTCAGCTCTTTCTGGGCGATGGCCAGCTGACGCATCTTGTACATCAGGAAAGAGAAGAACGATCCACCCAGCACAAGCGGCAGCAACAGGTCGGTGAGTTGCGCCCAGCGCAACGCATCAGGCGACAGCGACGAAAAATTGTAGGAATCGACGAAGAAGGCAGCCGCGATACAGATCGCCGTGCCGACAACTGTGACCGCTATGACCCTGCCCCAACTCGTGGGCGACAGATCGATCCGCATGCCATTCTCCCACCGTGTCCACCATTTAGCAGTAGGAACACAAATGAAACCCTAAAACCTCGCCTTCAATTGTAATGTGGTTAACAGCCCGTCGAAAGCACGGCCATCGCCTTGCAGATGCCGGCGGTCACAAAAAGCCCGCCACTCGCGTGGCGGGCTTTCCGACTGGCCGGAGGCTTCTCGTCAGCGCATGTCCTCGGGAAGTCCGGGGCATGCAGTAGGAGAGTGCCGTAAAGCCTCACGGCTGGTTCGACACTCCGGCGAAACCCGTCTCAGCGACGGGAGATCATCAGGCAGAGCTGCCGCAGGTCGCGGTCGTAGGTGCCCTCGCTGCTGAGCACATCGATGCAGCGCTTCTTCATGCGTGTCAGCTGGCTGCTCGACATGCTGGCGACGACGCCCGGCATAGCCGGCGTGGTGGCAGTTGCCGCAGTGCCGAGGGTGCCAGGAACCTCTGGCGTTCCAACTCCAACATTGGCGCTCGTGCCGCCGAGTGTCACGCCGACCGCGCTGTTGGTGCCGTTGCCCAAAGTTGCATTTGCTCCAGCGCCGTTGGTGCCACCGATGGATGCGGTACCTGTGGAACTGCTGCCGCCGATGGTGGCAGTCCCATCGGCGCCATTTGTGCCGCCGATCGAAACGTTGGCACTGGTTCTGCTACCGCCGAAAGATGCATTTGCGTCAGCTCCATTTGGCCCGCCCGCATTGGCGTCGGCTCTGTTTCCGCCGACGGATACGCCGCCAAATCCACCAAGCCCGACGCTTTGGGCGTTCGCAGGCATGGCGAGAATAACGATGATTGCACCACTCGCCAATGTACTGGCGATTCTCTTTACGATACTAGCCATAACACTCTCCTGTGTGGTTTTCTATTTTCGCATTTCAGCACTCACAGATTTAAACGCACTCGTCCTTTTTCGATAAGATACGCGGAGAGCGGTGTTTTGGTTTCTTTAGCTTTTGTGCATATGAAGAGTCGTGGTTTTTAATCTCTACGCTGCGGCAAGAAGAATTTAGACGAACTTGCTCAAACTTTTAAATTTGAGGAATCTACCACTCGGATTGCTGGAAGGTGCATCAGGCGTAGGCGCGGCCTTCCTCGCTGCGCTGGAACAGCACCAGATCGAGCGGCACGGATGGCCGGCCAAGCACGGTCAGGATCATGTGGGCATGGCCGCGATGATGGGTCTGATGGTTGAAGAAGTGGCTGAGCGCCGGCGCCAGTCGCTGCGAAACGGTGCGCATATCGGAAAGCGTCATGTAGGAGAAGCGGCCGGCAAGCGCCTTGTCGCTCATGCCGTCGATCCAGCCGATGATCCTCTTGTCCTCCGCCTCGCGCGCCTGCCACAGGACAGGCAAAGCACGGTGGAGGATGGCGTCGGTTCGCGACGGTGCGTCGCCCGTGCCGGTGAAGCGCTTCATCCAGACGCGGTCCGCGGCCAGCAGATGATTGAGCGTGCCGGCCATCGAGCCGAAGAAGGCGCCGACGTCTCTTTCGAATTCTTCGTCCACGAGATCGGCGACGGCACCGTAGATGCGGCCATTGGCCCATTGATTGTAGGCCGCAAACATCATGAAATGCTGTTTCATCTTTTCTTCCCGCCGACGAGTTCCGCTTCAGCCGCAGGCGCCTAATTAGACCGCGAGGACGCAGCCGCCAATGACCATTCTGTTCTATGAACTCGTCGGACGCGACACGACCCGTCCGTTCAGCCCGCATTGCTGGAAGGTTGCCATGGCGCTTGCACATAAAGGTCTGGACAGATCCAGCCTGCCGACCCGCTTTCTCGACGTGCCCAAGGTCGAGGGCGGTGTCTCGAAGACCGTGCCGGTGATCCGCGACGGCGAGCGCGTGGTGGCCGATTCCTTCGCCATCGCGCTTTATCTGGACGAGACCTACCCCGAGCGGCCGACGCTGTTTGCCGGCGACGGCGGCAAGGCAATGGCGCGTTTCATCGAGCGCTGGTCGCAACTCACCATCCATCCCTATGTCACCACGGCCGCGCTGCTCGACATCCACGCCATGCAGGACGACGAGAACGCCGCCTATTTCCGCTCCAGCCGCGAGCAGCGTTTCGGCAAGCCGCTGGAAGCGGTGACGGCCGCCCGCGATGCCGGGCTCGCCGGCTTCCGTGCCGCGCTGGAGCCGCTGCGTTCGATGCTCAGCTATCAGCCGTTCATCGGCGGCGCCTTGCCGCTCTTTGCCGATTACATCGTCTTCGGCGCGCTGCAGTGGGCGCGCATTACCTCGCCCTATCGCTTGCTCGACGAAAGCGACCTCGTTGCGCAATGGTTCGAACGCTGCCTCGACCTTCATGACGGCCTCGGCCGTATGGTCGCGGCAGCAGCATGAGGGAGAAGGCAGTAGGGCTTAGGCAGTAGGAAATAGTTCGTACACGCTGTACACCCCTGCTGCCTATTGCCTAAGCCCTACTGCCTATCCCCTGACGAGATCCCGATGCCACCATCCCCCGATTTCACCGCCGACTTTCGCGCCGGGCTCGTTACGCTGCTACGCTGGCGCCGGGATGTGCGGCGCTTCGAACGGACGGCTTTGCCCGAGGGGACGCTGGAACGGCTGCTGGAGCTTGCCAGCATCGCGCCGTCCGTCGGGCTCAGCCAGCCATGGCGCTTCGTGGTCGTCGACAGCGCCGAACGGCGCGCGGCCGTGAGAGGCTCTTTCGAGCGCTGCAATGCCGAGGCGCTCACATGCTTTTCGGGCGAGCGCGCAGCGCTCTATGCCCGGCTGAAGCTTGCCGGTCTCAACGAAGCACCCTGCCAGTTCGCGGTTTTCGCCGACCGCGCAACGCAACAGGGCCACGGGCTCGGCCGCATGACAATGCCGGCGACCATCGCCTATTCGGCCGTCATGGCGGTGCATACTCTGTGGCTGGCGGCGCGGGCAGAAGGCATCGGCATGGGCTGGGTGTCGATCCTCGACGCGGCCGAGATGGCCAAGATCCTCGACACACCGCCCGAATGGACGCTGATCGGCTATTTCTGCCTTGGCTATCCCAGCGAGGAGCACGATGTGCCAACGCTGGAGCGCGAAGGCTGGGAGCGCCGGCAGCCGCCCGTGCTGATCAGGCGATAGGGCCGATCATTTTCTTTGGCGATAAGTCACTTCACCTCATCCTTGGCGATGAGCCTGACGCAGATCGGGTCGCCCTTCGGCATCGGCGTACATTGCCATTCCGGGCCGAAACCGAAGTTGGTATTCTTCCCGAGCCCGAGCAGCATGGCAACGACCAGACCGCCGAAGAGGGCAACCATCAGCAGGATCCCCTTGATATCGCCGGGTCTCAGATCGTGCCAGTTCATCTCGCCGAAGGTCCTATCCGGCTTCCCATCCAACTGATTTCCCTGGAGATGATACCCCCGCCCCTGCGACCCGTCCATCTTCGCCCCGGACGATCTGTCGCCCTTCGACGGCGACACCGCACCAGGAGATGGGGCGACCCGATCAGTTCAGCCGCGAATACAGCCGGCTCCACGGCCTGCCGCCGCTGCGCGACGTCGGCGCCGCCAGGGCGCCGGTCGCGGCGCAATAGCACGGGTCGAGCACCTCCCCTTGGCAATGGGCCGGGCGGCTTGTATAGAGCCCGCCACTCCCAATTCCACTCTTCATCACCCAATTCCTCTCTTCATCACAAGGACGACCAATGGCGATCGAACGCACCTTTTCCATGATCAAGCCGGACGCGACGCGGCGCAACCTCACCGGCGCCATCACCAGGATGCTGGAAGAGGCCGGCCTGCGCGTCATCGCCTCGCGTCGCGTGTGGATGAGCCGCCGTGAGGCCGAAGGCTTTTACGCCGTCCACAAGGATCGCCCGTTCTTTGGCGAGCTGGTGGAATTCATGTCGTCGGCGCCGACCATTGTGCAGGTGCTGGAAGGCGAAAACGCCATTGCCAGGAACCGCGAAGTGATGGGCGCCACCAACCCGGCCAACGCCGCCGAGGGCACCATCCGCAAGGTCCACGCCCTGTCGATCGGCGAGAATTCGGTGCACGGCTCCGATGCGCCGGAAACCGCCGCACAGGAGATCAAGTACTGGTTCTCCGACACCGAGATCGTCGGCTGAGCCGACGCGAACGGAATGCATGCAAAAGGCCGGCGTTTCGCCGGCCTTTTTCTTTGGCGTCGGACCTCGCTGCACTGCCCCCGAAGATCGACCTGCGCTAAGGTCGGATCGCGCACCAGCGGATCCGACCCGACCATGACCAGTGCCATCCCCGGTTTTTTCCAGGGTACCGAGATGCCATCGAGCGGCTGGTGGGAGGCGCTGTGGCCTGATCCCGCCGGCGTGCTTGCGGCAACCGGGCTGAAGCCGGGCATGGAGGTGGTCGACCTCTGCTGCGGCGACGGCTGGTTCACGTTGCCGATCGCCGCCGTCGCCCGCCGTGTCATCGCCATCGATATCGATGCCGACCTGCTGCAGGCCGCGCAACGACGGCTGATCGGCGCCGGCGTGACCAATTGCGAATTCGTTGCCGGCGACGCCTACGAACTCGCGAGCCTGGTGTCCCGGCCAGTCGACTTCGTCTTCATGGCAAACGCCTTCCACGGCGTGCCCGACCGGCCGCGGCTGGCACGTGCCGTGCGCGAAGCGCTCGCCCCCGGCGGACATTTTGCCATCGTCAACTGGCACCAGCACGCGCGCGAGACGACCACGGTGCTGGGCGAGCCGCGCGGCCCGCGAACCGAACTCAGGCTGTCGCCGCGACAGACCAGCGCGGATGTCGAAGCCGGCGGCCTGAAGCTTGTTAAACTGGTCGAGGTGCCGCCCTATCACTATGGGGCGCGGTTCGAGAAGGCGAAGCCGGTCTGAGCTCAACGAATGAGCGGCGTGTCCCAGAGGTCGCCGAGCAGCGTTTTCAGTTCCGTGAAACGCTTCTGCCCAAGCTCCTCGGCCCATTCGCGCTCGACGTCCAGCAAGATGTCGGCCATTTTCTGGTAGGCGGCGCGCCCGCGGTCGGTGAAATGGACAATGGTCCCGCCGCTCTCGTCGGGTGCCGCCGAGCGGATGATGTAACCCATCGCTTCCAGTGTCTTCAGCAGCTGGTTCATAGCCTGCTTGCTCATCCCGGCGCGCTCGGCAAGCGCGCTCGGCCGAAGGCCATCAGGGCCGGGATATTGGATCACTGCCATATGCGGCGGGCTCAGGTCCTCGAAACCCGATGCCCTGAGATCCCTAATCAGCTTGCGGTGAATGGCCATGGCCGGCACGCGCAGTAGCGCACCGATCAACGGTGGCTTCCTTGGCAGATCTTCCGTGGATGACGGCATTGACACCCGGGTAAATTGAGTTTACTCATTTCGGTAAATTCGATTTACCACATAGGAGGATGGAATGCTAGACAAAGCCGGCCAGGTTCGCGTCAATCCTGCGGAGGAGACAATCAGCCATGGCGGCCTTGCCGTCCGCTTCCTGCTGACCGGCGACCAATCGAACGGCAGCATCGCCGCCTTCGAACTGACGGTCGCCGGCTCGCAGCGCCTGCCCGCCCCGGCACACAGCCACGACCACTATGAAGAGACGATGTACGGGATCGAAGGCATGCTGACGCTGACCGTCGACGGACACCGGCACGATATCGGGCCCGGCCAGGCACTGTGCATTCCGCGCGGCGCGGTTCACCGCTTCGACAACGACACCGCCGAGAACGCCAAGGTGCTTTGCGTGGTGACGCCGGCGGCGATCGGTCCGGACTATTTCCGCGAGGCCTTCGCCATCTTTGGCGCCGGCGGCCCGCCCGACCGCGCCAGGCTCATGGACCTGATGCGCCGGTTCGGCCTGACGCCGGCACCGCCGCCACCGCAGGCGTGATGCTCTCCAAAGTGGTCAACTGGCGGCGCAGCGTATTGGACGAACAAGAGTTCCCGCCGCCCCTCGCGGCGGGTTTCCTGTCACTTCGCTTGGCGCTCTTTCACATTTGCATGATCGTTCGCCGCTTCGGTGTCGGTGGCCGGTGTCTTGGTGTCGGCGCCGACAAACGGACTGCCCTGCCCAGGCGCCAGGTCGCCACTATGGCCGGCCTCGTTGGTCTGGAAGGGTTGGCTGTCAGGACTGAGACCATGCTGAAGTGCATTGAACAAATGGTCGTCGGCCCTGGCAAAGCCGGCGAAGGTAATCAGCGATACGCCTGTGGCGGCAAGGATAAGCGCGTGCTTTTTCATGTCTGGACTCCTTTTTGAGTGGCCAGATCGAGCCGCATTCGGTCTGGCGGCTTCAGTGAAGGGACATGTCCCTTTTGCCTACCCGCCATATGGGGAGTGAACGCTTCGCGCGGCCGGACTATTCCCGGCTGTCGCGTAATCCGGGTCGGAAAAGCCGCGAAGACGATTCCCGCGCCGCCGCCACGCCCGGTCCGTCGACGTCAGCTTGCCGCGTTGAAGCGCAGAATCTCGCGGCCGTCCTTGTCGGCGATGGTGAGCTTGCCAGCATCGATATGGTACGACGCCGCCTTGACCAACGCCTCGAACAGCGCCTTTTCCTCGGCCATCACTTCCGGCGCGCAGGCCTTGTAGGTCGAGCCGATGTCGCTGACGGCGATCGTCGAGCCCTCGACCTTGGCGGTGGCGAAATAGGCGTTGCAAGGGCCGCTGCCGCCGGCCTTGCCGGCTTCACTGACCCTGAACGTCGCCTTCGGTTGCGCGATCACACCGATACCGTCGATATATTCGACCAGCCAGCTCTGATCGAACAGCGAGGCCGAGGTCGGCGTGTCGCTCGGCGCCACCATTTTCAACACGATCGTCTGCGGCGCATCGCTCAGCGGATCGACCTGATGGCGTGTGTCCGTGATGAACAGCAGCTTGTCGTCAGCGGTGATGCGCGCCTGCAGCGCGTAGGTCATGTTGGGCCGGATCACCGTTGGATCGAAGCTGATCTCGAACTTGATCGGCACCTGGCCGGCCGGCGCCACCTTGCGTTCGCCGACAATGGCGGCCGGCGCATCGGCCAAAGACACATCGGCCAGCTGTACCGAAAGTACGGCGTTGGGCGGCAGCGCGATGCGCTCGCGATACATCACCTCGCCCTTCAGGGTTTTCTCGGCGGCGACAGACATTTCGGGAACGGCCAGCATGCCGACGACCAGCGGCACAAAACCGAAGACGAAGAATTCAGCGATCCTGTCCAGCATGCCCTTGCTCCCTTTTGCCAGATGCGATTTGGCTAGGCGAATGCGGTCAATGGAAGGCGGCTGCATGAAATTATTCCGGCTGCGGATCAGTCCGGCGGCGACTGTCTCCAGCGGGCAGCAGCCTGGTCGTCGGCGTCCTTGGCCTCGACCCAGCCGCCGTTGGTGCCGTCTAGGCGATGTTCCTTCTTCCAGAACGGCGCGCGCGATTTCAGGAAATCCATCAGGAAATTCGCCGCTTCGAACGCCGCCTGCCGGTGCGCGGAGGCCGCCACCACCAGCACGATGTTTTCGCCGGGCGTTATTTTGCCGTGGCGATGGATGACGGTGAGCCCTTGCAATGGCCAGCGTGCTATGGCTTCGGCGGCGATGCGGCCGATCTCGGCTTCGGCCATGCCGGGATAATGTTCGAGCTCGAGTGCCGACAGCTGGCCCTGCTCGTCACGGCAGAGGCCTTGGAAAGACACCACGGCGCCGATGTCGGCGCGACCCTCGGTCAGTCTCGCGATCTCGGCGGCGATATCGAAATCCTGGGCCTGAATGCGCACGACAGGGACCACCGCGGCCGGCATATCAGCCCCCGGTCATCGGCGGAAACAGCGCGATCTCGCGCGCGCCGGCGACCTTTTCCCGATGCTCTACATGTTCCTGGTTGATGGCGACGCGGATCACGTCGGGATATTGCAGCGCGTGCTCATACTCCTCGCCACGGGATTTCAGCCAGCGCAAGAGGTCGGCCACCGTCTCGATACCGGCGGGCAATTCGACGTCTTCCTCAGGCTTGCCGATCCGTTCGCGCACCCAGGCAAAATAGATGAGCCGCGTGGTCATCTCACTCGTCCATAATGTGTTTGAGGCCGGCGCGGAAATAGTCGTAGCCGGTGTAGAGCGTGACCAGTGCGGCGATCCACAGCAGCACCAGCCCGGTCTGCGTGGTCAGAGGGAAGATCTTGTCGCCGGCAGGTCCGGCAAGCAGGAAGGCGATGGCGACCATCTGGATGGCGGTCTTCCATTTGGCGAGCTGGGTCACCGGCACCGAGACCTTCAGCGCCGCCAGATATTCGC
Organism: Mesorhizobium sp. P171375; assembly: GCF_057786075.1. Classification (NCBI taxonomy): domain Bacteria; kingdom Pseudomonadati; phylum Pseudomonadota; class Alphaproteobacteria; order Hyphomicrobiales; family Phyllobacteriaceae; genus Mesorhizobium; species Mesorhizobium sp. P171375. The sequence goes on along the minus strand of NZ_JBYNWF010000001.1, from coordinate 3,551,480 downwards.
GCAGGCCCGAGACCAGGATCTCGCGGCACAGGATGATGATCGCCGCCCACAGCGACCAGCCGGCGATGCCGGCGTGGCGGTCAGTGTCGGCGGCCAGGAGCAGCAGGCAGGTGGCGACCAGCAGTTTGTCGGCTATCGGATCGAGCATCTTGCCGATGTTGGAGGTCTGCTGCCAGGCGCGCGCCAGATAGCCGTCGAGATAATCGGTGATCGAGGCCAGCAGGAAGATGATCAGCGCCGACCAGCGGGCGAAGTCGCTCGATTTCAGATGCCCTTCGAGAAAAAAGCACAGCACCACCAGCGGCACCGCGACGATGCGGGCGTAGGTGAGCATGTTGGGCAGGTTGAACGCGCGCTTGGCCATATCGGGAGGACTCTTTCTGCCTGCGTACTCAAATCAGAACCGGATGTAGGGGGTCAACAGCCGAGATTCGATTGGCCAGACGAAAATAGCGCGCGATTGTCGGGATTCGAGTGGGGTCACCTTGGAAGGGAGCAGAAGCCGCCATCCGAAATCGAGGAGAGTATGCCCAACGTTACCGGCGGTCAGCTCTCGTGGAAATGATTGTAGACCAGTTTCGCCACCTGCTCGGAAATCCCGTCGACCTTGACCAGATCCTCGACTGCCGCGCGGCTGACCGCCTTGGCGGTGCCGAAGGCCAGCAGCAAGGCGCGCTTGCGGCCGGGACCGATGCCGGCGATCTCGTCCAGCGGGCTCTTGACCAATTCCTTCTTGCGCCGCGCGCGGTGCGAACCGATGGCAAAGCGGTGGACCTCGTCGCGCAGCCGCTGGACGAAATAGAGCACGGGGTCACGCACCGGGAGCGAAAACGAGTCCCTGCCCTTGACGAAGAAACGCTCGCGGCCGGCATCGCGGTCCTGCCCCTTGGCGATGCCGATTGCCACGACGCGGTCCTCGATGCCGAGATCGGCGAGGATCTTGCGCACCGCACTCATCTGGCCCTGGCCGCCGTCGATCAGGATGACGTCGGGCCAGGCCGGAAAGCTGCCGGAGATATCTTCCTCGATGTCGTCGCCTGCTTCGCCGGCAGCCGCATCGTCGGCCACGGCGACATCGCCATGCTCCTTCAGCAGCCTTGAAAAACGCCGCTCCATCACCTCGCGCATCATGCCGAAGTCGTCGCCGGGCGTGATCTCGGTCGAGCGGATGTTGAATTTTCGGTACTGGTTCTTCACGAAGCCTTCCGGTCCGGCCACGACCATGGCGCCGACGGCGTTGGTGCCCATAATGTGCGAATTGTCGTAGACCTCGATGCGTACGGGCGGCTTCGCCAAGCCGAAGGTCTCGGCAAAGCCGGCGAGCAGCCGGCCTTGCGTCGAGGTTTCGGCCAAGCGGCGGCCGAGCGCCTCGCGGGCATTTTGCAGCGCGTTGTCGGTCAAATCCCTCTTCTCGCCGCGCTGCGGCACCGAGATCGACACTTTGCGGCCGGCGCGGGTGGAAAGCGCCTCGGCCAGCAGGTCCTGGTCCTGGACGGCTCGCGACAGAAGAATGTTCCGCGGCGTCGGCTTGTCGTCATAGAACTGCGCAAGGAACGAGCCCAGCACTTCCGCCCCCTCCAGCGCCGGATCGGCCTTGGGGAAATAGGCGCGATTGCCCCAGTTCTGGCCGGTGCGGAAGAAGAACACCTGGATGCAGACCTGGCCGCCCTCCTGGTGGATGGCGAAGACATCGGCCTCGTCGACCGTTGCCGGGTTGATGCCCTGATGACTCTGCACATGCGACAGCGCCGCTAGCCGGTCGCGATAGATGGCGGCGCGCTCGAAATCGAGCTCCTGCGACGCCTGTTGCATGGCTTCAGAGATCTCGGTCTTCACCTTCTGGCTGCGGCCGGACAGAAAATCCTTCGCCTCGGCGACAAGCTCGGCATAGTCACTGTGCGATATCTCGCCGGTGCAAGGACCGGCGCAGCGCTTGATCTGGTAGAGCAGGCACGGCCGGGTGCGGTTCTCGTAGAAGGAGTTGGTGCAACTCCGGAGCAGGAAAGCGCGCTGCAGCGAATTGATGGTGCGTCCGACGGCGCCGGCGGAGGCAAACGGGCCGAAATAGTCGCCCTTGCGCGAGCGCGCACCGCGATGCTTGTAGATACCGGGCGAGACATGATCGCCGGTCAACAGGATGTAAGGGAACGATTTGTCGTCCCGCATCAACACATTGAATCGCGGCCGCAAGCGCTTGATAAGATTGGCTTCGAGCAGCAGCGCTTCGATCTCGGTGCGGGTGACGACGAACTCCATCGTCGCCGTTTCGCGCACCATGCGGCCGATGCGGGCGGTGTGGAATCGGCCTTGCGCGTAGTTGGTCACCCGCTTCTTCAGGCTGCGCGCCTTGCCGACATAAAGCACGTCGCCGGCGGCGTTCATCATGCGGTAGACGCCGGGCGCATTGGGCAGCCGCTTGACCAGCGTCTGGATGACCTCGGCGCCGACCATGCCGTCGGCGTCGCCGGCATGCGGCGCCCAGTCTATCGCGGTGAAGGCGACATCGGGGCCGGCGGCCTCGGGCTCGACGATCTCCTCGGCCGCCTCGTCCTCAAGGTCGATGTCGGGCGGCATATCGTCAGCGGCGCCGGCGCGCGTCTTGTGTTTCTGGTCTGCGGGACTCATTCCACCATGCCTGTCACATCCGGCGTCTGCCATGCAAGATGCTGGCCGCCGTCGAGCGCGATCATCTGGCCGGTCACCGAGCGCGCCTCCCAGAGATAGCGGATGGTGGCGCCGAATTCGGCCAATTGCGGGCCGCGCTTCAGGATCAGGCCGTCGACCTGCTTGTCGAAATCGTGATCTTCCTGGCGCACATTCTTCAGCGTCGGACCGGGGCCGATGGCGTTGACGCGGATGCGCGGACCGAGCGCCTGCGCCAGCATCTCGGTCTGCGTCCACAGAGCCGACTTCGACAGCGCGTAGGAGAAATAGCGCGGCGTCGGCCGCCAGACGCGCTGGTCGATGATGTTGACGATCAGCCCCTCCTGCCCATGCGGCAAGGCACGGGCGAAGTTCTGTGCCAGCAGCGCCGGCGTCTTCACATGGATGGCGAAGTGGCGGTCCCATGCCACCCAATCGAAATCTTCGACGCTGTCGTCAACGAAGAGCGAGGCATTGTTGACCAGAAGCGTGACCGGACCGAGCGCGGCCTCGGCGCGGCCGACGAGATCGCCGACGGCGGCCATGTCGGTCAGATCGGCGGCAACCACGGCGGCGCGGCCGCCCTCGCCCCTGATGCGCGCCGCCAGCGCGTCAGCCTCGGCGCCCGATCGGTTGGCATGGATGGCGACGGCAAAGCCATGCGCGGCCAGATCCTCAACGATCGCCTTGCCGATCCGCTTTGCCCCACCCGTCACCAGTGCCACACCTGTGGCTTCGATCATCTGTCAATCCTCAATCTGCGCCCCAATTCCGCTAGCCGGCACATTGTGACGCGTCCAGGGGTTAAATGCCGTTTCCACCTGGGGCAGGAATGTGGCGAAACGGCATTTTCAGCGCCGGGACCCGTCCGGATTCGGGCCGGCAGGACCGCAATATAGGACGCTGGACTCCTTGCACCAAGCCGAGTGCAGTGCAGCATCGCAAGCGTGCTGACATTTCGCTGTTGCGAAGATGCAACGTCAAGCTTCAGCCTCATTCGCGCCGGGGAATGACCCATTTTCAGGTTCGCTGCCGCCGCATTTTGACACGACATTCGGAACCGTTGAGTGCCAGATCCGTTTCATCCCCCGGACGGGTTGATGGCGTTCAAGACAAACAAGCCTACGTGTCTTGTGGCTTAAGGAGTAAACAACAATGCAAGCCAATCTCAAATTCGCGCCAATCGCGGTCGCGCTCGGGCTCTTCGCCCTCAGCGGCACTGCTTTTGCCGCTGACGTCGTCTCGGAAGAGCCCCCGGCACCTGCCCCGATCGCCGAACTTCCCGTCGCTTCCTGGGCCGGCCCCTACGCCGGTATCAGCGCCGGCTACGGTTTCAGCGGTCATGCCAAGGTCCACGACGGCGGCCCCGACATCAAGACCAAGGGCTTTGTCGGCGGCGTTTTCGGCGGCTATCAGTGGCAGCAGGAAAACTTCGTGTACGGTGCTGAAGCCGATCTCGGCTACAACGGCGTCAAAGGTGACAGCGGCGGCGTCAATTCCAAGGGCGGCTTCGAAGGCTCGCTGCGCGCCCGTCTCGGCTACGCTGTGACCCCAGAAATCCTGCTCTACGGCACCGGCGGTGGCGCCCTGAAGAACCAGAAGGTCTCGAGCCCCCTGGGCAGCGACGACAACACCATGCTCGGCTGGACGGCCGGCGTTGGCACCGACATCAAGATCACCGACAATGTGTTCGGCCGTGTCGAGTACCGCTACACCGACTTCGGTTCCAAGAGCTTCGACAGTGTCGGCACCAAGGTCAAGGAAAGCGACAACCGCGTCACCTTCGGCGTCGGTATGAAGTTCTAACTGTCGTTCAAGCCACGACACAAGAAAGCCGGGCCTCGCGCCCGGCTTTTTTTGTTTCGCCAGTCACGCCGGCACAGCCACCCTCAGCTCCGGAAACTTGTCGTCGAAACGCGCTGCCCAGCGGGTCAGCCGGCCGCGGCCCTTTTCCCATTTGCCGGCGAAGCGCAGCGAGAGATAGCCAAGGCAGGCGCGCAGCGCCAGCTGGCCGAGCGTGATCTTCTTCGGCAGTTTCGGCGGATTGGCGTTGAGGAGGTCGAGTGCGGCGGTGATCTTCGTCCACTGGCGATCGAGCCAGGGCTGATAGACCATCTCGTCGGGCCGCGTGCGCCGCTCATAAACCATCGACAGCGCGCAGTCGCAGATACCGTCGGCCAGCGCTTCCAGCACTTCGGCTTCGAGCCGCTTGTCGGCATTGCGCGGCAACAACAGATTCTTCGATGCGCGGTTGAGGTGCTGGGTGATGGCGCGGCTGTCGTGGATCGAGCGGCCGTCGTCGAGCACCAGCACCGGAATCTTGCCGAGCGGATTGGCCGATATCAATTCGGCCGGCTTGTCCTCGGTCTTGATTGGCACCAGGTCAACAGCGATGCCGGCATAGAGTGCCGCCATGCGCACCTTGGAGCTGTAAGGGGATGAGGACGCGTAGAGCAGCTTCGGCATGATCGGTTCCCTGTTTTTGCAGACAGTGAGTTTCTACCGATCGACGTCTACAGGCAAATGCCAGCGGAAGAAAAACTGGCCTCCAGAGGAACAGTTATCGACAGTGTGGTCTGCTCAGGGCAACAAAAAAGCCCCACCGGACTTCGCCGTGAGGCGAAGTCCTGGGAGCTGCGAAAGATAGAGTACGTTCGCCCCTCTGTTCGTGCGCCTTAACACCAGGACGGAGGGCGCGGCGTATCCAAGGCGCCCGCCCTCATATGTCCCGGCATCGTCCCCGGCGCGCGAAGAAACGCGATTACTTTTTCGCGGCCTTCGCAGGCGCTGCCTTCTTGGCAGGCGCTGCTTTCTTCACGGCTGCGGTAGACTTCGCAGCAGCGGCCTTGGCCGGAGCCTTGGCAGGTGCCTTCTTCGCGGCGGGTTTCGCCACAGCCTTGGCAGCCGGCTTCTTGGCAGGTGCCGCCTTCTTTGCCGGTGCAGCCTTGGCCTTGGCCGGTGCTGCCTTCTTCACTGCGGGCTTCGCCGCAGCCTTCGCAGCCGGCTTCTTAGCCGGTGCCGCTTTTGCCTTGGGCGCTGCCGCCTTCGGCTTGGCAGCAGGTGCTGCCTTCTTCACTGCAGTTGCCGCTTTCGCCGCCACTGCCTTTACTGGTGCTTTCTTTGCCGGTGCCTTGGATGCCGGCGCTTTGGATGACGTCTTAGCCATGCGATGCCCCTTGCGTTTGTGCCGTTGGCCGTTAGTGACCCGGCGAGCCTATGCATATCTGACTCGCGCGTGTCTAGCCAGCGAAGCATTACGCAGATTAAATTTCGGTTACACCGAGAGCATGTCCGCGATGATCGACAGCGAAAGTGGCAAAGATTCTTCGCGCGTCACAGCGAACTTTTGCAGAAGAATTTCTGAGCGTTGCGACTCATGCGATCTTCTCGTCAAGCTCACAGTCTCTTGCGGCGGCGTCGATCGCGCGTGGTCATCAGCGGCTTGTCGGGTTGCGAAAAACCATCGCATTCCCTCGACTGATCTTGCTTGATCAAGGCGACAACAAAAACAGCACGAAACTATATGTGAGCTTCTTGCTCGCATTTATTTTGAGCGAGATGTGGACACCTGAACCGGCGAACGATTCGGATCCGTGACGAAGCGGAAACCTGAAGCCGGCGGGACAGCACCCCCCTCTGCCCTGCCGGGCATCTCCCCCGCAAGGAGGAGATTGGATGTCATGTCGGCCTTCGCCAATCAACCTGCGTCGCAAGAATGAGCGAGGCGCCGAGGTTGCTGATCTCCCCCCTTGCGTGGGAGATGGCAGGCAGGCCAGAGGGGGGTGTGGCCGATCACTACGTCTGTCCGGCGTAGCCGCACTTCCCTTGGATTGTAAGGCTTTCAGGCCCTACACCCCAACGGGCTCACGTATCACCTGCAACCGCCGCGAGGGCTCTGTCTGGTGGAGGTGGACGGCAAACGTATCCCATGGCGGTGTGACGCCAATCTGCACCAGGATCCGCCCGATCTCACCGCGATGGTAGCCGCCATGGGTGACGACATGGGTCAGCATTTCCTCGCGCGACATCATCGCCCTGTCGCCGTCGGTGAAGACAAAGGGCACAGGCTGCGACAGAAGTTCTGTCGGCACAGCGTCCAGATAGTCGAGATACCAGCGGTCCATCGCAGCGATATCGGCGCCGAGTTCATCGAGCGACGGCGTGGTCTCGGTGTTGTCGGACGCGTAGCCATGACGCGTGCCGGAAAGATGCGCCGAAAATATTCTCGACACGACGAGATTGTGGTTGAGCAGACGGATCGCAGCATGACGTTCCTTCGCATGCTTCTGCTGATCCAGGCTCGCGAGCTTCTCAAGCAACTCGCCATTGGCCCAGGCTTGATAGACGAAGAGACTGCGAAGCAGATCCAGCGCGCTCATGGATCGTATCCTTTCCAAAAAATGTGAGTATGTTGTCCATATTCTTGGCTGATGGAGCGGACATGTCTACTCGCATTGCAAAGCCGCGCTCGCGCATGCGCAAGCAGCCGCGCCAGGCGCGTTCGCGCGCAACTGTCGAAGCGATCATCGAAGCCGGTGCTCATGTTCTGAGCGCGCTCGGCTGGGCCGGCTTCACCACCAACAAGGTGGCCGAAGCCGCCGGTGTCAGCATCGGCTCGCTCTATCAATATTTTCCCGACAAGCTGTCGCTGGTCGAGGCAATTCGCCGGCGACATTTTGACCAAGTGTTGTCGGTGATCGCCGAATCAGCCGAAGGCGACAAGCCGCTCAAGCGATTCGCGCAGGAGCTGGTACGCGGCATGATCGAGGCGCACAGCATCCATCCGACGCTGCATCAGGTGCTGCTCGACGAGGCGCCAGGCGATCGCGGCTCACGCGCCGCCCATGCCTCGTTCCAGTCGCGCTATCTCGACCACTATAGTGCGGCGGTAGCGCAGTATCGCCGGCGCAGGAAGGACAATGAGACCGTGGCCCGCGTGCTCTCCTCGGCGGTCGAGGGCGTCATCCACAATGCCGCGCGGCGCGACATGCTCGATGCGCCGGACCTGCAGAAGCAACTCGTCGAGCTGATCTGCGCTTATGTGTCGGGTTCCGGCCGCAGCGCATGAACAGAATAGCGCGATCGAGATCCCTCACCGCTCACGCCTGATAGCCGAGGCAGATGGCGCCAAGCGCGACGACGGCGCAGGCACTGATGCGCCGCGGTGTCAGTTGCTCGCCGAGGAAGAGCCGACCGATGAAGGCGGCAAAGACAACACTGGTTTCGCGGATGGCGGTGATGGGGCCGGCCGGGCCGAGTGCAAAAGCGGCGACCACGACGGCATAAGCAAGCAGCGCGAACAAGCCACCGGCGAGAGCCTTACGGGTTTCGGGCGCGCTGAAGTTGACGACGAGCCTGCCGCGCAGGACGATGAAGGTCACCGGCAGCAAGGCGCCGTAGATCAGCAGTACCCAGGCGGTGTAGGCGCCGCTGTCGCCCGCCACGCGCACGCCGATGGCGTCGACCGTCGCGTAGGCCGCGATGATCGCGCCGGTCGCCAGTGCGCAAAGGATCGAGGTCGTCGATGCCCTGCCCCTGCCGAGCGAGAGGCCCATGATGCCGCAGGCGACCAGCGTGACGCCGACGATCTCGGGCCTTGTGAGCTGCTGGCCGGCCAGCACGAAACCGCCGAGTGTAACCAGCAACGGCACGCTGCCGCGCACGATCGGATAGACCTGCCCCAGTTCGCCATAGCGGTAGGCGGCGACCAGGAACACGCTGTAGCCGACTTGGAGGCCGGCCGAGAGCGCGACATAGGGCCAGGCGCCGGTCGCGGGAAGCGCATGGTAAAGCGTCATTGGAATGGCGATGAGCGTGCTCGAAAAGCTCATGACGGTGACCGTCCATAGCCTGTCGGCTCCGGTCCGCAGGAAGGCGTTCCAGCCGGCGTGCAGAATGGCCGCGAACAGCGCGAGCGCAATGACCGTCGCGCTCATTGCGCTGTGCGCGCGCTGGCGATGACGGCATCGGCCGCCTTGCGGGCGCTATCGATGGCGTCGGCCTCGCCCATCTGCGCCATCAGCGTCGCGCCCTCGATCAGCATCAGCAGCGCCGCCGCAGCGCCCTCGGCCCGCTTTGACGGCATCACCGCCTCGAGGATCGCCTGCATGCGCCGCTTGAGGCCGTTCTTCTGCCTGGCAACGGCCTGGAACACCGGATGGGTGGGATCGCCGAACTCGGCCAGTGCATGCGCGAACAGGCAGCCGTGGAAATCCGCGCTGCTGAACCAGCGCTCATGCCAGTCGAAGATTTTGGCGATCTTGCGCTCCGGCGTGGCGACCTCTTGCGCAAGCTGGTCGAGCTGACGCTCGAAACGCCGGGCGCGATAGTCGAGCACCTCGACGATCAGTTCGTCCTTGCTCGGAAAGTGGCGATACATCGTCATCTTCGCCACATCGGCCTCGGCAATGATGCGGTCGATGCCGGTGGCATGGAAGCCGGCGCGCTTGAACAGGCTGTAGGCTGTTTCGACGACGTGCTGGCGTTTGTCGATCGCAGGCGATGGCGTCATGGTCTTCCACCAGTGATGAGACAGGTCTGTCTCGTATTTATGAGACCGATCAAGCCGGCTGTCAACACGCCAAACGAAAACGCCTGCGGCCGATCTCGCCGCAGGCGTAAAGGTGGAGAAAGGTACTGCTCTCAGCGCAGGACGCGGCAGCGACCGTTGTAGACCATCCAGCGGTCGAAGCCCGAAACGCAGAATTCGACATTGTCGCCGATCGAGGCAAAACCCTGGCCTTCCTCGATCAGGTACCAGATGGTGCGGGCACGGCCATCGGAGAGGTTGACGGTGGCGCCGCAATAGCGGCGGCCGATCGGCCATTCTTCGCTTGCCGGCAGATAGCGATGCTGGTGAATGCGCTGGAAATCGGTGATCGAGACATCAGGCAGATGCGGCACGTGATGCACCTGATAAGAGAAGCGGCTGGAGATCTTGTTCAGCACCCAGGCCTGCCCACAGACGCCGCTGTCCTCGTCGGAATAGACGGAAAGATCGGCGGCCTGCGCCGCCTTGGTGATGCCAAGGGGTGCGGCCAGCGGCGTGCAAAGCGAAATCAGGACAGCAAGAGCGGATTTGGCAAAGCGAGTCATGGCAGCCTCTCAAAGGTCGATTGCACGCACTGTGCGGATTCGGCGGCGCGCGGTCAAGCGGTCGTGCGGACGATGGTTTGCGGCTTCGCGGCTGGTTTTGCCGGTGCGAAGCTGAGAAACCTTCGCCCTGAGCCTTTGAAGAACCCGCCTTCCCTATATCTGGGAAGCGGGCCGCCATGGCCGGCGCTCTGTCCCGCTTCAGCCCTGCTTCGCGTCGCCCTGCGGCACCGCGGCCGGGTCCATCCACATCGCCTCCCAAGATGTGACCGTCAGGGTCGGCCAGGCTGCGATTGAACATGAAGCCATAATCCTGCTGGGCATTGATGTCGGCCGTGCCGCCATGTTTCGCCGCCGCCTCGTTCATCGCATCGACCGCCGCGCGGCTGTCGCAGGACACGGCAAGCATGACTTCGCTGGAGGTTGCGGGCGCATGCGGCGCTCGCAGCGAAGCGTTGCTATTCCCCGGCCAGCCATTCCAGCGACCAGTGCGCCGGCTTTTCGACCGCCAGCAGTCTGTGCAGAGCCGGCAGCACGATGCGCAGGTCGCGCTCCAGCGTGAAGGGTGGGTTGACCACCACCATGCCGCTGCCGTCGAGGCTCGGCTCCCGCGACGCAGGCCGGATCTCGAACTCGATGTCGAGCAGCTTCGCGACGCCGGATTGCTTGAGAGCCTTGCGGAAGGCGATAATCGCCTTGCGGTCCTTGATCGGATACCACAGCGCATAGATGCCACCCGGCCAGCGCTTGTGCGCTCTTTGCATCCCGTCGACGAGGCGGTCGAATTCGCCGGCTTCCTCGAAGGGCGGATCGATAAGGACCAGCCCACGCTTTTCCTTCGGCGGCAGATGCGCGCCGAGGGCCAGCCAGCCGTCGAGTTCGATCACCCTTGTCTGGAAATCGCCGGCAAACAAGGTCTTCAGCCTGGCGGCATCATCGCCATGCAGTTCGATTGCCGACAGCCGATCCTGCTTGCGCATGAGATGGCGGGCGATGAGTGGTGAGCCCGGATATTTCCTCACGCCACCATCGGGATTGAGCGAACGCACGGCTTCGAGATAGGGGGCAAGCAGCGCAGCCGCCGATTTGTCCAACGGGGCGTCGATCAGGCGGCCGATGCCGCCCTGCCATTCGCCGGTCTTTTGCGCTTCCGTCGACGACAGATCATAACGGCCAATGCCGGCATGAGTGTCGATGACACGGAACGCCTTGTCCTTCTGCTTTAGATAGTCGAGCAGAAGGCTGAGCACGACATGCTTGACGACATCGGCGAAATTTCCGGCGTGATAGGCGTGACGGTAATTCATGCCGCGCTCATTTCGAGGAGCCCCTGCCCCAGCGCGGCGGCGGCGGCTTCGAGTTGGGGTTGTCCGGCCGGCTGCCGCCGAAACGCAACGATAGCAGGAAGCCGATCAGGCCGACGGCAATCAACCCATAGCCGACCGGCCGGGCGCGGCCGTCGATCTCGCCGGTACCGGCGCGCAGCACCAGGTCCACCGCCCGCATCGGGATATCATCGGCATCGCCCGGGCCGACGGTGAAGAGATAGGAGCCGGGGCTGACGGTCGCGATCACGCCGGCCTCGTCGCGAAAGATCTTGTCGGGCAGTTGCGGGCTGACCTGGCGCGGATTGTCTGAGTGGTTGAACTGCAGCGTCGAGGCGAGCACCGTCTTGCCACCGGTAGCCGCGGTCAACGTCAAGATAGTGCGCTGCTGCGAGACGATGCGCTCGGCCCGCGCTGTCAGGTCGACCAGCACCCTGACCGGCGCGTCGCTTGACGAGAGCGCCACCGTCACCGGCTTGAAGCGGCCCTGCTCGTAGACCCTGTAGCTGCCGACCTCATGGCCGGAGAAATTCGTCATCGCCCAGGGATAGACGACGCCGACGGCGATACCGGCGAGCAGGATCAGGACAAACAGAAAGCGCATTGAGAATAACCCGAGTGTTCGACCAGCTTGCCAATAGCGCCCTAGGGATCAAAAGGCGATGGCCTGCGCAGCGAGCCTCGTCCGTCCAAGACCAAGATAATAGCCAAATGAATGTTTGCGCGGATTTGGCCAAGCGAGTTGCCCGCCGTCCAATTGCATCGGCGTCATGGCCGCGTCGTAACACTAAAGGATTTCTACCTATGCGCTCATAAGCACTCGCTAATATCTATATAAATAGATGGTGCCAGGACCTTCCACGATTTTGATTATTGAGAGGCATACTGTGCCCGAGGGGGTTTCTATCCCAAAAATCTACAAGAAGCAAGATGGCGCATATTTCAATCCGAAATGTCTTTGATATAAACATTCGTGCATAGAGTCACATAAATTAGTTTCATTATAACTATAGTCGAACACAAAACCTCCGCAATTAACGAGTCAGTACTGTTTGTCGCTCACTGTATCATAGAATACCCCTCGGGTAATCTGAATATCTGGCCATGAAATAAAGAGAGAGAACGTGCCTTATCCGAACCGACGGGGTGAACCTAAACCCTACATTGGGAACGCCACGAGCATTTCTGGCCCGAGCCGTTTCGGGCGCCGGTCGCATTTTTTTCCAAGAATTTGCGGACGAAGCGTAGTGTCACCATATTTTTGATATTTCATAAATTGAAATATTTTCAAATATACGATGCGATATATAGGGCCAGTGCGAGCTTTCGACTGGGTGTCTTGGATCTATATCTGACCATTTCTTGGTCATATTTTGCACTTTTTCTATCACAAAATCCCATTAATATTATTATTTTCTACCCGGTATATTGCCCTTTTTCGATCATGGCTCGAGTTGAAGCGGCAGACGCTGCCGACCTCATGATTAACCACTCCCCAACGATTACGGTTAAGGATTTGCTAATTTAGTTGACTATGATTTCCACAGGTATATTTTTGATACGTTGGGATATGCAATTTGGGCGAGCAATGGGCGATGGTGGCACCAGACGCGTAACCGCGATTTCGGGGCGTAATCGAATGCTGAACGGCAACCAATAGCCGCATAGCGTCGCCCAGCGAACTCAGAAAGCAGTCAACAGACATCAGGAGTGACGATTCCGCAGAAGCGGAGGGTTTGCGACGTCCGCAGGGGCGTGGCCGGGCAACGCTATGTCCGGGCGGTAGCGTGCGCAGTGCGTAAGGGCGAAGGGGTGGAGTATGCGTAGGACTGTCAATGTTCTGAAACTCGAATCCGGGAACAGCCGAAGGCGCGCCAACTCCAATCGGGGCCGCGCCCTGGTTGCCGGCGGGGCAGGATTTCTGGGTTCGCATCTGTGCGAGCGTCTTTTGCTGGATGGATACGACGTTGTCGTGCTGGACAATTTCCACACCGGCAAAAGGTACAATCTCAATGCCATCCTGCGCAATCCGCGATTTACGTGCATCGAGCACGACATTGTCGACGTACTGCCTTCGGATCTTCAGGTCGATGAAATCTACAACCTCGCCTGCCCGGCCTCCCCGCCGCATTACCAGGCTGATCCGATCCATACGTTCAAGACAAGCGTGCTTGGTTCGCTGAACCTGCTCGAACTCGCGCGGCGGAACAATGCCAAGATATTTCAGGCTTCGACGTCCGAGGTCTATGGCGACCCCTTGGTGCATCCGCAGCCGGAAGCCTACTTCGGCAACGTCAATCCGCACGGTCCGCGATCCTGCTATGACGAGGGCAAGCGTTCGGCCGAGACGCTATTCTTCGATTATTCGAGAATGTACGGCCTCGATATCCGCGTCGCGCGGATCTTCAACACCTATGGCCGCCGCATGCAGCCGGACGATGGCCGCGTCGTATCGAACTTCATCGTCCAGGCTTTGCACGGTGACGACCTGACCGTCTACGGCAGCGGCCAGCAGACACGTTCATTCTGCTACGCGGACGACCTGATCGAAGGCTTCATCCGGCTGATGAACGCACCGAGCGCGCCGCAGCACCCGGTCAATCTCGGCAACCCTGCCGAATTCACCATTCTGGAACTGGCGACGCAGGTGATCGAATACACCAACTCGCGGTCGAAGATCGTGCATCGGCCGCTGCCCGTCGACGATCCCAAACAGCGCAAGCCGGACATCTCCTTTGCCCGGGAAAAACTTGGCTGGGAGCCAAAGATCAGCCTGAGCCAGGGGCTCGCGCATACTACGGCGTATTTTGACGCCCTGCTCTACTCGAGCCGGCCCGTCAAAGAAGCAGCGATGTAAATGAGCCGCCCGGCAATCCTGGTAACGGGTGGGGCCGGTTACATCGGCAGCCACACCTGCAAGCTGTTGTCGGCTGCCGGCTACCTGCCCGTCGTTTTCGACAATCTAAGCCGCGGCAACGAGAGATCGGTTGCCTGGGGGCCGCTTGTCGTCGGCAATATCCGGGACCGGACAGTGCTGCAGCAGGCGATCAGGACCTATCAGCCGAAGGCGATAATCCACTTTGCAGCGCTGGCCTATGTCGGCGAGTTTGTTCATGAGCCCGCGGAATATTATTCGACCAATGTGTCGGGCACCATCGCGGTGCTGGATGCGGCGCGCGCAAGCTCGATCGAAAACATCATCTTCTCAAGCAGCTGCGCAACCTACGGCGTGCCCGAAACATTGCCCATTCGAGAGACCTCGGCGCAAAATCCAATCAGCCCTTATGGGCGGACCAAGCTGATGGGCGAGCAGATCATCAGGGACTATGCCTCCGCCTACGGAATGAAATATGCGATCCTGCGCTACTTCAACGCTTGCGGCGCCGATCCGGAGGGCGAGCTCGGCGAATGGCATACGCCGGAAACGCACCTGATCCCGCGAGTGCTCATGGCCGCATCCGGCACGATCGACGAGATCGAGATTTTCGGCGCGGACTACGACACGTCGGATGGCACCTGCGTGCGCGACTACATTCATGTCAGCGATCTGGCCCGCGCGCATCTGAGGGCTCTCATGCATCTTGAGGCGGGTGGCGAAAGCCTGTCTGTCAATCTCGGCACCGGACGCGGGGTTTCGATCAAGGAGATTCTCCAGGCGGTCACCCGGATGACGTCAAAATCGGTTCCCGCGGTCTTCAGGCCCCGGCGCCCGGGAGACCCGGCAGAGCTTTACGCCGACCCGGCCGGCGCACGCGAACACCTGGGTTTCATGCCGGAACTTTCCGACATCGATACGATCGTCAGGACAGCCGCCCCATTCTTCGGACTGGAGGCCGCCGCGTCCACAATTCCGATGCCGACGGCGAAGCGCAGCCGGTCAACTGCGCCAGACATGTCAAATGCATCGGAAAGCAATACCAGCTCGCAAAGCTGGTAGTCGTCCCGTTTGTTGTGTGTCGGGACGTGGGCTCGCTGAGGTGGGTGAGGGCTTCTCAGCGAGCCTTTGATAAAGCCGGCCCTGGAAATCGTGGAGCGCTCTTACGACAGAGCGCGTCAACGCGCTTATCCTTGTCTTCATGCATGCCGTGTCCCAAAATCGCATGCGCACTTGGGCCGCATGCATCAACTCTTGGAATCGATCAGGCTACGGACCTTGTCAAACTGCGCGCCCTTTGTATCGCCTTCCTCGAATCTCCGTTGCTCGTCGGAAGGGTCTTCCAGAGAGTGCCTGAAACTGTACCAGAGACCGTCCGGATCCTTGCGCTGCTCGAGGGTCCCACCCCGGATGCGGTGGCTGAAACACGTGCGAATCGGGGCTGCGGCGTAGGTCTTGGACCGCCAGATGAGATCCATGCACATCTTGCCATCGTTGCTTAGATGCCATCTGCCTTCGCCGACAGAAACCGTGTCCTGCTCGGAGGTCCAGGCCCGGACCGGTCTATCCTTCTGTCCGAAATAGGCCGCTCCGTTATCCCATATCCACGTGCGGTCGGCATAAACAAGCTGAAGTTCGAAAGCCGTCGGGACGGTAACGGCATCTGCAGGTCCGCTGTCTTTAGCAGCAGCTGCGTGCGCGGCTCCGCAAAGCGCCATCTGGCACCAAATGGCCAGGAGGGGCGCCAGGGAGACACTCATGGCAAGTCGATGGCGCCTCGCCCCGCTCGCCGATTCAGATGGCAATCCGGTCTGGGTCGTCATGCCGAGCGATCGCATTCGATGTTTGCTTCCCAAGCGGGCATCGACCAGCCGAGCATACCGCAAGAACGGCCCGGTCCGTCCCGCGCTGATGGCTCCACGCCACAACCATCAGTATTTCGCATGCTATTGACTGCCGCGCGAAGATGTCAACCGGGAGGGCCGACAGTATCTGTCGGAGCGCGCACGGGCTGCAAATCGAGGGCGACGGTCAGGCACGCGGGACATTATACACATCCCTCGACGAAGGGGCCGCTAACCCATAGCGAGCCGTTGCTGTACATGGCGGTCCCGTTGTCGTCGGTGTAGCCGTGAGACTGCTCGTCGACATGCAGCCTGGTGGTTGGCACCAGCTGACCATTCACCTTGATGCTCTTGATGAACAGGTTGCGATCACCTGGCTTGCCCTCTCCGCCCCACAGGTCGTTGACATAGCGAAGCTCGATCGTCTTCGGGTTCGGAACGCTGCTGAGATCGATGTGGAACGGCTTGGCCTCGGTTGACGCCTGCATTAGCTCCGCCACGGCGGCTTCGGGCGTCGATGCAACGCTTTCCTTGCCCGGGACGTCGATCTCGGCGACGGTCTTTCCGTCGACCACGACGTCGAACCGAGGCGCGCCTTGGAGATTAATGCCGGCAGCGTCGACCTCCAGACTGGTGATGGAGCAACGTCCTGTGTCTTTCGCCGCGGCGGCCACCAGGTCGGCCACGCGCTGCCTCTGCGATTGCACCCATCCGGCGATGGGCTGCAGCAGCGCGTTTCGGTCGCCGGTGTCGGCAGTGAAGAGGTTGGTTCGTTCACCGGAATCGGCCTTGAGGTCGTATTCCTCCACCTTGCCGGTGGTCGCGTTGAAGATGACCTTCCGATCGTTCTCGCGATAGCCGAACAGGAAACCGGCCCAGGGATTGAAGAAGAAGGTCTTGTTTGGCCGTTGCTCGCTGAACAGGCTGCGCCCCTGCCACTGTTTCGGCAGCGGAAGCCCGAGTATGTCGAAGATCGTCGGGGCGATATCGACGATGCCGCCGACCGGGTGCGCAACCTCGTCATGGAAGAGATGCTTGTTGATCATGATGAGCGGGATGTGGATGTTTTCCTCGTAGATCGCGCTGGCATGAATGTAGTCGCCATGCTCCCCGAACGCCTCGCCATGATCGCCCAATATGACCACGAGCGTCGAATCGAGCTTGCCGGACTGCTTGAGCGATTCAAGGATCTCGCCAAGCGCCGTATCGCCGACCTTCAGGGCGTTGAGATAAGCATTGAATTTCTGATCATCCGAGTAGTGGACCAGCGTGTCGCCGTCGGAGGAAGGCGCCATCTTCGAAAACATCGAGCTGTCGGTGATGTAGGGATAATGGGTCATCGCCGTGAACATTATGCCGAAGAAGGGTTTTCCCGCGTCCTTGTTCATCCAGTCGATGATCGATTGCGCCGTGCAAAGATCGCTGTTGTAGTCCATGTTCTTCCACTGCTCGGAGCTGAGCTTGAAAGTCGGGGTACTGCATTTCTGCCCCCGGTAGTCCTGGATCACATCCAGCCCCTTGTTGAGCAGAAACTCATCGACCCGTTGGAACCGGGAATCCGCGCTCCAGAAAAACCCTGTGCGGAAATTGTTCTTGGACAGGGTGTTGGAGATCGTGTCCAGAGGCAGATATGGATACCTGGTGGTCATGCCATAGTATGAAATATCGTTGTACATAGAGGTGAGCAGAGAAAACACCGAGTAATGCGTGGAAGGTGCGTGCGCATATATGTTGTCGAATCGTATGGAGTCCTTTGCGTAGCTCTTGATATTTGGTGTGATCGGATACTTGCCGCCATACGTCTCGATGTATTTGGACGGCACCGACTCCATAATGAAAATCAGCACGTTCTTGATCGGGTTTGGTGCCGGCGCCTTGAAGGCCGACGTCTCGGGCGGACGCTCGCCGACGCTCGCGACATCCGGGTCATTGGTGTTGGCATTCATTGCCAGCACGACCGGCGTTGGACTGAACACGGCCGATTCAACAAAATACAGGATTGGATTGTCGATCTTGGCCGCCGGCAGCGCCTCCGCACGCACGTGGTATCCAGTTCCGGCGAGAGCCGTGCCGACACACACAACGAGCACGCCCAGAAAGGCCCCGTAGCCAGCGGCGCTCAGCCCCTGGCACAAGCTGGCCGCGGCATAGCCAAGGATGAGCACCAGAATGACGGACCCGGAAAGGGTCGCGAAGTCCTTTATGTTGAGCGCGTCGCCCATCGCGTTCCTGGCATCGGCATTCTGCAGGAAGTCGCCATAGACCAGCCACTGGAACGTGAACGGTTCGCCCAGCATCTTGACGAGGTTGATGTTGGCAAATCCCCAGCCCAGAGAGACCACGACAGCAACATAGAAGAGGAAGACGACGATTACTGAGCCGAGACGGCTGGCCTTTGCCAGGAACAGCAGGATCAGGGTCACCACGGTCAGGGACGTAACGACAATCAGATCGTAGTAGCTCGATGCCAATCCCTTGGGGATGGCCCCTAAAAGGCCTGGAAACGTGGTTTGCGGATCAACGATTGCGCTGCGGTAGACACCCAAAAGCAGCCAGGACAACAGGCCCGTGCAAATGATCCGCTGGCTCATGCGCCGGAAGCGCATGTCCTTCGACGAAGCCGCCCCCGCCTTCGATTCCATAAGGCTGCTCTCAGGTCGGCTCGCCGACCCCGTACCGCCGCCGATGCTCATACAACTACCCGCCGCCAGTCTGCGCTTCGGCCCACACCACGGCCGCCAGCCTTCAAACCCCCATCCGCAGAATCGACTTGCGCTAAAAAAGAGTCAACAAAATCAAGTTTGGGTTAACCAAGTCTCTTGGGAACTGGTTAACCGAACGCGTTGAACGGCGATGCGTTTTGGCCAAGTGAGTTGTTCAACCAACTGTGCACCCCGCTGTATGAATCGGCGACGGCGGGCGCTGTCGAGCACCCGCCGTCGCGATGTTTCAGTACTGCGTCAGCAATCAGCCGCCACGCAGACGCGTCGGGCTCAGGCTCGCGACTGTCATGCCCCGCTGTTGGGAAGGACACGTCGGCAGAAAGCGGCTCGCATCCGCGTATGTCATCTTCGCGATGGAACTCTTCAGCCCACCACGCTTGGCGATCCAACCGCGAACCCAGCCAGGGTAGTTTTTCATCATGAAATTAGCGGCCACCTGATTGCCCCGCGCAGAAACGCCATATGGCAGGTGAAAGCCGAACGAAGCATTCTGCGTGATGCACACCTTGCTCTTGGGCATCGACAGATAAAGCGTGCAGGCCGAGTCACACGAACCATTGAACCGCACAAAGGTGCCGCTGCGGCGCATTTTCAGCGCACGGATGGCATAGTCGATCACATAGCCACCGCGATCGCCACTGATCGTCTTGACGTTGGCCGTGCCAACACTGATGCGCGGTCGCAGCAATTCTCCCGCGGAGCTTGTTGAGATCAGTGCGCCCATCAGAACGAGCGCACCGAGAAACTTCATTATCGTTTTCATTTGCGCCTCCTGCTATGCCGTCAATGACTAGCTGGGAGGTGTAAAGATTGAATATTCCGTGTCGCTAAAGTTGTATCAGTTGATTGATTGTGCAGCCGTTTTAGGACCTGATTGACGATTTGATTTACGAATGGCGCAGAAGGATGATCACTGAAACGTAAACCCGTCGCGGGCATCATTGCAGATCGACTGTGCTGCGGAGCGCACTCGGCGGATTTGGATCAGAGGAAGTCGGATGGCCGTTGGTGGCAAGGAGCGGAGGCCGTCAAAGGAAGGCAAGCCTCGCCGCGTCTGCGTCGTGACAAATGCAATCGATCATGGGGGCGAAGGCGGCGCCATGGTCGAGCTGGCCAGGCTTTTCGCCGAAGATGGCGACGACGTCACCCTGCTGTGGGTTCCAGGCAGGGATGCCCCAGCGGAGGAGGCAGCGCGCCACCGCGACCTGGAGGCGGCCTCGGTGCGACTGGAAATTCTCGACAAATCCGATCAGTTGCTTCCTTCGCTGACGACGCCCGAGAGCCGGTCCGCCGCTGTGCTGCATTATCTCGAACGGTCCGGCCACGATCTGGTCTACGCGCCGCTTGAGGGCGGCTTGCCTTACTACACGCTGCTGGCGGTCGAGACTGCGGCCTTTGCCGCGCCGCCGATCGTGGTCGTCGCCCACGCTCCGGAAGAATGGGGACGTGAAGCCGACAAGGCGTTCATGGACAGCACCGAGGCGATTGCCGTCGCCTATATGGAGAAATACTGCGCCGAGATGGCGAACAGGACGATCTGTGTGTCGGCAGCCTTGCGACAGTGGATGTTGTCGAAGGGCTGGAAGGTGAAGAAGGCGATCGTGACGCCGATGTTGCCGTTGCAGGATCGTCTCGGTCCAGCCGGAGCGCGGCCGTCCGTTGTGACGACAAGCGCCAGAGAACTTGCCGTCTTGGCCGGGTGGCGCTTCCGGGATGGCCTGACGCTGCTTTGCGACGCGCTCGACATCATCGCGCCAACAGCACCAGAAGGGCTGGCGGTCACCGCATTCGGCCCATTCGGAAAGATCATGGGCGAGCACAGCGGTGGACTGCTTCTGAGACGCGCCGAGCGGTGGCCGTTCAAGCTCAACCTGTTGGCGCACGCAAGCCCCGCCGCAAAGCTCGACTACGTCGCGCGGACCGGCGCGCTTGCCGTCATCCCCGCCCACGCCGCATCGACGGGCGTCGCCGTCGCCGCTTGTATCGAGGCGGGACTGCCCTTTGTTGCGACCAATGTCGACGCGAACGCCGAGAGCTGGAATGCGCAGGCGAGGCAACCGCGGCTGGTCGATCCTGACGCTGCCGCGTTGGCGCAGGCGATTTCGGCGGCGCTCGATGACCCGCCTCGCCCACTGCCTGTCGACAGCCTGCGCCAATCTCGGCAATCCTGGCTGGATACGCGCAATTTGCCGACACCGGCCAAGCGCAGGCGCGTCGACAAAAGTGTCGGGTCGTCACCCCTGGTCTCTATCGTCATGGCCCATCGCAACCGGCCGCTCTATCTGAAACAGGCAATCGCGGCGATCGAGGCGCAAACCTACGATCACCTGGAACTGGTTCTGGTGGACGACGGAAGCGACCTGGACGAAGCCAGGCGATTGCTGGATACGCTGGAACCGACCTTCCGTCAGCGCGGATGGAAGATCCTGCGCCGACCGCACGAGCATCTCGGCGCGGCGCGAAACGCCGGCATCCGCGCTTCGCAAGGCGAGCTGATCCTGTTCGTCGACGATGACAACGCGCTGTTTGCGGAGGCCGTCGATCATTTCGTGCGTGCGATGGCAACATCGGGCGCTGACATCTGCACTGCGTTCCAACTGATCTTCTACGAGGATTTGGTGCCTGAGCATCGCGCCGACGGGCTGATCCAGTACCTGCCACTGGGTGGTCCCGACGCGCTCGGCCTGATCCACAACGTCTACGGTGACGCGAATGCGATGATGCGCCGATCTGTGTTCTCGCGGATCGGGTTCCTGATCGAAAAGCCCGGCTACGCCATGCACGACTGGGAGTTCTTTGCGCGAGCCTCTCTCGCAGGTCTCAAGATCAGGACGATTCCAAAGCCGCTATACTGGTATCGCTCGAAACCGGATGGAATGTTTCGGACGTCGAACTGGTACGACAACCGGCTTCCCGTCCTGGAGGCGTTCAGGTCGAGCCAACCTGATGACGTCCGCCTGCTGCATCATTTGGCCGTCGCCCAGAACACGCACCGGTCCGAAATTGAAAGCGCCCGCGAAAACCTGAAATATATCCCCCGCAATCGAAAATATCTGGAGCTGTGCGACATCGAACCGAACAGCGATGCAGCCATAGAGAAGCTTGCGAGCATTGCTGGGTCGATCGGTCGCCCCGATACGGCTGCCACCTTGCTTGGACGCCCCGCCGCCACGCACCACAATGCCCCGTACAGTCCTGATGTCGGCGGCAATACGATCATCCTCGACTACGACATACTGAGGAGCGCACTGTTGCTTACACCGCGCGTCTCGGCTCTCCCGCTGCTGCTTGTCGCACCGGATGACGGCGGGTTGTTCTTGCGTCCGCATCTGGATGGCGCGGTCGCTGCATTGCTTGACCATCAATTTCCAGCCTTCTTCCGGAAGGTGGAAGCAATCGTTGAAATCGCTCATGCCGACGCGCCGGCGATAGATTTTGCTCTCGCCCTTGCTCGACCCGATCAAACCATAGATTGGCAACAGGACATCGGCGCGCAAACGATCGCCTTTTCAGGCTGGATGAGCATCGAAGACAGATTCGTGCGTCATCCCTTGGTGGCAGCGCTTCGCGCACGACGGAAGACCCCGCTTTCAATCGTTCTCGCCGTTCGTTTCACCGCAACGTCCAATGGTTTTCCCACCAATGCGTTCTTCCGCAAGCTGACACTGTTCAGCAACTAAACGTCGATCCAACCAGGCAAGGGAGATCCGAGCGCAAGCGAGGCCCGTTCATCAATCGCGCGCGTTAACCACGTTGGTGGAACCTTCCCAGAATGGTTGACAAAACGTTAACATATGCTAATATTTCAGTGGGTTGAAGTATGTGGGGTGTGTTATGCGTAGGATTCATTCGCTACTTTTGGGTGGACTTAGTCTGCTGGGGTTGAGCGTCGCTTTCACCGGCGCGGCGCAGGCCAGGACCGACGTTGGCGTCCAGGAAGCCGAGCTTGCCTGCGAGCAGGCCCTCAAAACCGGCACCATCGAGGCGCTTGAGGACTATCTTCACCGTTACCCGAATGCTCCGTCAGCCTGCAAGGCGCTTGCTCTCAACAGTCTGTCCCAGTTTGGGCCGGAAGGTGGGGACGGAAACCATGGTGATGGTGGCCAACGCTACGGCGGATAAGCGTCAGCCGGTTTTCCTCATTCAATAGTTCGCCATTTCAGGTGGCTGCGTCACCGCGATGTTGCGGTGTCCAGGGTAGAAACGAATTCGGCATAGCGATCCGAGGTTCTCATCCAGCCGAGGTCCACGAGTTGCGCGGCGTCGCCGCGATAGCGGACAGACCTTTGGTCACGGAGCGCGAGTTTCGGATTGCGCTCCAGCGCCTCCATGTAGGCAGCGCGCTCCTCAAGTGTTTTTTCCTTGAGTTGCGCATTTTCATTCAGAGACGACGCTGATTTCTGGCGAAATCCCCAGACGAATTTGAAGTGCAGCAATGCGACGCGCAGTTCGCTGAATCGGACCTTGCTGATCGTGTGCTGTGCGACGTGATAATGCGTGCCCCGCCCCCATTTTACGATCGGCACCTTTGTCAGGCACGGGGGAAAGGTTTGCTTGAACCGGCCGTGCCAGAAGACCCGTTCCCTCACGCCACCGAACATCTGCTCCGGTGGATACATACCGTCGCGGGCGCGCAGCCATCCTGGCTCCGGGTCAAAGTAGGGTGAAGCTTCAACAAGCGGGATCGTGCCATCATAGCTGTATTCGGCCAACGGACCGTCGGCATACATGTCGATCATGGAGCCTATCACAGCGTCCGCGCCGGTCGAATTGAGATAGCTGCAAAGCTGCCGCAGGTTCGCTCGCTCAAAATCGGGATAGACGAGAAGCTCGTCAGCGTCGATCGAAAGGCACCAATGGCCGGTGCCGAACACATTCATGAGCGTGTTGATCCATCGCGGCGGATCGATGTTTTCAGAGAAATGCGATCCTTCCGTGTGGAAGCAGTGGCTGTCCGGCTGCTCCAGGATCAGTTCACGCGTCCCGTCCGTGGAACCATTGTCCAGGAAGAAGAACCGATCGACGCCGAGGCCGCGGTAATGGTCGAGAAGTTGCGGCAGCAGAGTCGCTTCGTTGCGCAGTCCGACAAAGCACAAGATCTCACCATCGGTCACGTCAATCGGCCGATCGTCCAGTCGCGCGAGATGTTTTGGGGATCGAAGTTCAACCATCCGAACGTCATCAAACCTGTTTACGCGAAAGGCAGGTGCGGTAAGGTGAGCCCCGCGAGACGATTATCAAAGTATTATCCAACTGTTGGCAAGACTGTTTCGAGCGAAGCGGGCTGACAAGGGGGACTCATTGAGCGTTGGTTCCAAGGCAGGCGCTATGCCCAAGGGCAAGCGACAGGCAAGCCAGAAGCCTCGCAATGTGTGTGTCGTTTCGGAGGTTGAGTTCGGCTCGACGGTGACTGGCGATCACGGGTCGGTGACTTACGCGCTGGCGCAGCATCTGGCGGGAACCGGTGACACCGTGACGCTGCTTTGGGCGCCGAGCCCGCTCGGCAGCCAGCCCGATGATCAGGAAATCGCCAGACTACGCAAATGGTGCTTCGACAATTTCCTGGTACGGCTCGAATTGCTGCCGCCGTCGCCGGAGTTGCTGCGCGGCATGGATTCCAGCGACAAGAACTCATTGGCTGTCTACCACTACCTCAAGCAGAATGCATTCGACGTCGTCTATTTTGCGCTTGAAGGCGGACTGGCGCATTTCTCCAACCTTGCGAAGCGCACAGGCGTCTTTCCCGACCCTCCCGCGATCGTCGTGCTCGCGCATGAGCCGCTTATGTGGAAGCTGGAAGCCAATTCCAGGGCGGTCGAACGAAAGGAGCAGATGACCGTCGCGCACATGGAAAAGATGTCGGCCGAAATGTGCGACCATCTTGTCATCGCTGGCCAGTCGCTGCTCGACTGGATGGCCAAGGCGGCATGGAAGCTGCCCGCCAGCCGTCACATTGCTGCGCCTCTCGAGCCGGAGGAGTGGCGTTCGAACTTCGCAGTCGATCACTACAGGCCGCGAGAGCGGCCCGCCGCCGAAGTGGTTCATTTCTCAGGCACAGAGGCGCGTGATGGACTGACGCTGTTCTGCGATGCGCTCGATCGTCTGGCCGACAGCGGCGTCACCGATCTGACAGTGACGGTTGTCGGCGCGTTCGGTCATGTCCTGGGCGAGCATTCGGGCGGCATGATCGTTCGGCGTGCGCGGCAATGGCCGTTCAAATTGAAGCTCCTGCCCATTCGCGATGAGCCTGATATCTACAGATACCTGCGGCAGAGTCATGCGCTGGTAGCGATGACACACTCAGCGGCTCAGCTTCCGCTGGAAGTGATGACGTGCCTCGACGACGAGATTCCGTTCGTCGCGACAGATGTCGGCAGCATACGTGACGTGCTCCATCCGAAGTCGGCTGACGCCGTCATGATGGAGGCGTCCGCTTCCGCCGTCGCGGCCAAAATTGCGTCTGTGCTGGAAATCCCATCGTTTGGTCCGGCAAAGCCCCTGCAAAAACGGGACGCGCGCGAGAAAGCCTGGAGCAGGCTGCATGCAAAATTCTCCCGTGAACCCGATAAGGTCTCCAGTCGCAGCCGGAGCCGGCCACCGCTCGTTTCGATCATAACGGCGCACTACAACCGGGCGCGCCTGTTGCCCCAGGCGATTGCCTCGGTTCGACGCCAGGACTATCCCAACATCGAATTGATCGTCGTCGATGACGGCAGCACCGATCCAGATGCAATCCAATTGTTGGCGGAGGTCGAACCGGAGTTCGAGCAGCGAGGCTGGCGGATCATCCGGCAGAAGAACGGCTTTCTCGGCAAGGCGCGCAACACGGGAATCCGCGCCGCCAAGGGTTCACTGATCCTGTTCCTGGACGACGACAACGTGCTGTTCCCGAACGCCGTCAGTACGTTCGTCGCCGGCATGCAAAAGTCCGGCGCCGATATCTGCACGACCTTCGCCAAGTGGCTCAACGAGCCCTTTGTGCCGCCGGACACCAAGAGCGGCTACATGCTTTACTTCCCGGTCGGCGGACCCACGGACATCGCCTTGCTCAACAATCCGTATGGCGACGCCAATGCGATGTTCCGGCGTGAGGTGTTCGACAAGATAGGTTACCTGAACGAAGAGCGGGGGTTTTCCGCAAGCGATTGGGAGTTTTTCCTTCGCGCGAACCTGGCAGGTCTGGAGATCGTCCCCGTCCCGGAGCCGCTCTATTGGTACCGGTCGGCACCGACGGGCATGAATCGAAATGCCGAGTGGCTGAGGAATCGCAAGCCGATCATCGCTGTCTTTCGAAAGCACAGATTCGCGAAAACGGACATGTTCGTGCAACTCGGCATCAGCTCGAACACCGACAATCATGAGAAGGAGCTCAACCTCTGGAATTTGGAGCTGCGCGTCAACGACGAGCGGTATCTCAGATTGAGTACGGGTTCCGCCAATACCGCGGACGCAATGCAGTTGCTGGCCGAGATCGCGGCACGCGAAGGCAGGGCGGATACCGCAATTTCGCTTCTCGCCCATGCGGGGCGAACCGACTTCGCCCTTGGTGTGGCTGAAATACTCAACGCGGCGACCGAAGAGACCGTGCCGGAGTTGCATTCCTCACTTTACCGCGAGCAGCATCTTTCCGCCGAGCCCATGCGCCTGGCTCATGTCAGTTCGTATCCGGATGCCGATCCGGACCTGCTGAGCTATGTCGAACAATCGCCGGACCAGTTGTTCCTCGAAGCCAAGGGCAGCAATGTCACCATGGCTTTGCTGAAAGGCGTCTGCCCGCCGGGCGCCATAGGCGCGAGTTGTTGGGTTTACCTCGACGAGGAGCTGACGGGCTCTGCGCAGTTTCAGCTCGCGATCGTGGACGCAGAAAACCAGACCTTCAGCAATCTCGCCCAGCTGCTTGAGGATGAGAGCGGGAGCGGTTGGGCCGATGTCAGCCGACAGCACGAGGCGCGTGAGATACGGGCGACCGTCAGTTCGCCGGCAACCGGCCGACGCGATTTGCTGTTTGCAGTCAAATGCGGCGGCAGCCGCCCGGACGCACGCGTACTCGGCGGCTTTTCGAGCGTCCAGATCCGCCATGTCGTTTCGACCGACGCGCGGCGCCCGCGCCTCAACGCACCGCAACAGCACCAACGCATGCGTCGAATGACCAATGATGAGATGAAGCGTGCGACGCTTGTGACGGACTATCCGTCCGAGCTGCCGACGCTGCTCATCGCCGGTGACAATGGCGGCATATTCCTGCGGCCGAACACGCATGGCCCGGTTGTTGCCGCCCTCAATTCGGCCTTTCCGGCCTTTGCCAGAAGTGTCATCGCGACGGTGGAGATCGCTCACGATGACGCATCCCCATTCGAGTTCGCCATGGCGCTGGGCAGGCAGGAAGAAAAACTCGTGTGGAAACACGACGCTCCTGTCGGCGCCTTGTCATTCTCCGGATGGACGCGCGTCTCGAGACCTTTCGAACTGCATGACTTGAAAATTTCGATCCGCGAGATCGATCGCAAGTGGCTGACGATCTATCTGGCAATCCGGCTGCCACGTGGCTCGAAGCCGATGCCGTCCAACGCTTTCTGGCGCAAGTTGTTGTTGGTGTGGGACTGACAGGCACGCGTTGTCGATCGCAAGAACGTTACCTTGTCGAAGCACTGAGTGCGGTAGCATCGGGACGTTGTCAACACCGCCGATTTCGCGCAAGCCTGATTGAGAGAGTGGCGATGGGCGGGCGGGCTTGATGCAGGTTTTCGATGGCAGGTAGCACCGTGCTGGTCACCGGCGCCCGCGCGCCGGTGGCGCTGCATCTGGCGCGGCTGCTGCACGGCGCCGGGCGCCGGGTGATCATGGCCGACAGTCCGGCCCGGCCGATCGCTGCGGCGAGCACGGCATGCGCCGCCTACCATCGCCTGCCGCCGCCGCGCTTTGCCACTGATGCCTATGCAGAGGCCGTCGCATCTCTCGTCCGTACCGAAGGTGTGGAACTGGTCATCCCGACCTGCGAGGAGGTCTTCTATCTCGGCCGCCTGTGGCAGGACCGCGCCATGCCGGTCCGCCTGTTCGCGCCCGACATGGCGATGCTTTCCCGCGTCCACGACAAGCATGCCTTCATCCGGCTGGTGCAAAGCCTCGGCCTCGACGTACCGGATACAGCGCTGCTGCAAAGCGATGCCGATCTCGAAAGCGTGCGCGGCCATTCGCGCGAGCTGGTGTTCAAGCCGGTGTGGTCGCGCTTCGCCCGTGACGTGCTGCTGCGGCCATCGCCGGGCGAACTCGACGCCGTCCGCCCCTCGCCCGCCGCCCCGTGGGTGGCGCAGCGCTTCATCGCCGGCGACGAGATCAGTGCCTATGCGGTGGCGACTGAGGGCAAGCTCAAGGCGCTGGCGCTCTACCGGTCACTCTATCGCGCCGGCAAAGGCGCCGGTATCTGCTTCGAGCCGGTCGAGGATGCGGCTGCCCGGCGCTTTGTCGAAATCTTCGTCGCCGGCACCGGCTGGACAGGCCAGATCTCCTTCGACCTGATGCGCGAGAAGGACGGCACGGTGATGCCGCTGGAGTGCAATCCGCGCGCCGTGAGCGGCCTGCATTTCTTTCGCGATCCGCAGCGCTTTGCCGACGCTGTGCTGGACGACGGTCCGGAGGTGAAGCCTGATGTTGCCAGGCTGCAGACGGTGCGGCTGGCGATGTGGATCTACGGGTTGCCGGCGGCGCTGCGCTCCGGCGGGATCGGTCGCTTCCGCCAAACTATGCGCGAGGCCGATGAGCTGCTCGATTGGCCGGGCGATCCCGCGCCCAGAAAAGCGCAATGGCGCGCGCTGGCCGAGATTGCCGGCACCGCACTGCGCCAGCGCATCAGTCTGCAAGCCGCCTCGACACGGGATATCGAGTGGAACGGGCCAAACTCTCGTTGAGTTGGCGCTGCCCCTCATCCGCCTGCCGGCACCTTCTCCCCGTATAGTGACGGGGAGAAGGAAGCTACCGCGACCCCGGCGCTCCCTTTGCAACGTTGATGATTGGCGAAAGCGGCGGTGATGGCCTTTTTTCTCCCCGTCACTATACGGGGAGAAATGCCCGGCAGGGCAATGAGGGGCAGCGCGAACCTAAGCCGAGCCTGCACTAAAGCTCGATCTGATACACCCGCGGCTCCGCCGCCGCCGGCGGCATCTTGCCGTCCATGATCGCCGCTATGTCGCGGCGCAGGAAGTCCAGCGGGCCGATCGCCGGCTGGACTTGTGGCGGGATGCGGGCGTTGTCGCTGGCCGATTTCAGCACCCGGCGATCCTGCTGCAGCGCGAAGGCAAAGAGCGGCCGGAAGGCAAGCGCCTTGAGCTCTCCGAACAGGCCCTGGCGTGGGCCGATAAGCCAGCCGACGCCTTCGACGGTCCGTTCGTCAGCCTGGCGCAAGTGGAAGGTCGTCGCCAGCGCCAGACCGCCCTTGCCCCAATATTCCAGCTCGACGATGCCTGGATGACGGTAGCGGCCGATGGTCCTGGCGCGCTCGCCTTCCAGCAGCCGGCTGACCAGCCCCTGCTGGCGGTCCTCGCCGGTGTAACAGCTTTCGACCCAGCCCTCGCCGCCGGTCACCTCGACGCGCACGAGATGGCGCTTTGCGGTGAGACCGCGCAGCACGCCTTTGTGGGTGAAGTGGGTGTGGGTGGCGTCGAGAATGTTCTCGGCCGCGTCGAGCACCGTCGATTGCGCCGAACTGCGCACCCGCTTCACCACGACATCCTTGCCCTGCATGCAGTGGAGATAGGGCTCGACTTCGGGCGTGCCTGACGAGACGAAGACGACGCCGTCGCGTTCGATCGCGGCGTAGCGGCGGACGCGGTAGTGCGGCATGTCACCGACATGGCCGGGAATGCCGGTGCATCGCCCTTCCCCATTGTAGCGCCAGCCATGGTAGGGGCATTCGATCTCACCGCCAATGACCTTGCCGGTCGACAGTTCGACCAGGCGGTGAGCACAGCGGTCGAACAGGGCAGTGATCCCTTGCGCCGAGCGGAACAGCACCAGCGGCGCGCCGTCAAACAGGATGCGCTTCGGCTTGGCTTGGATATCGGCGGACCGCATCACCGCCTGCCAATAGTCTTTGTCATTTTGCAGCCGGGCTTCGCTCAAAGTTCAAATCTCCTGAGCAGGGGAATGCCGATCTTCGCGAGCACAAATTCCATGATCCGCACTGCCATGCGTTGGCGGCGCGGCAGATGGCCGGCATAGACGGCGCTGTATTCCACCGTCGCCACGGCGTCGCGCAAGCGTTTGAAGGCGGCGGCACCGGCGCTCATGTTGAAGAACAGGCCATGCGCCGTGGCATGATCCTGCGCCAGCGCCATCATCATGCGGTAGAGGCCCTCACTCACCGGCAGGCCGGTGTCGTAGCCGACGATAGGCTGCGTCAGTGTTCTGCCGTTTTTCGACAGCGCGGTAACGGCGACCAGTTCACCGCCGGGACGGCGCAGGCCCGCCAGCCGAAGAATGCCGCGACGGTGCATCTCGCTGATATAGCGTGCGGTGTAATGCGGGTTGAGCGGCGTGTATTTGTCGAGATAGAGCATCCGGTAGAGCGCCTCGCAGCGGGCATAGTCGGCCTCGATGAAATCGGCATCGCCGACCTCCTCGAAAGGCGTCGTGCGCAGCCGCTTGCGGTCGCGCTTCATGTCATTGGTCATGGCGGAACCCCGGTTGGCGAAGATGTAAATCTGCCGCGCCGCCAGCATGCGGAACCCTTCCGCCTTCAGCGCAGCAATGGTCGAGGGATCGGCGATCTCGTTCAGCGAGCGGATGAGAACAGCGCGGTCGGGAAAACGCACCGTGAGATCGTCGCGCATGGCCGCGATCGCCTTGCGGTCGAGCAGCGGCACCGGATTGGTCGAATAGAGCCAGTTGTTGACCTGCACCTGATGGTCGAGGCCACTCGCCCTGACCAGCGGCGCACACAGGCAGATCAGCATCCGGATCGCCTTTTGCAGCAAGGGCGAGGAGACGAAATTGCGGGTCTCGTCGATGGCATAGCCGATATAGGCGCTGGACGGGCAGCAGATATAGCAATTCGGCGCTTCGCTTCTGTCGTTCAGCGTCAGCGGAAAGCAATGGCCGACGATCTCGAAAGCCTCGACGGCCACCGTCAGATTGCGGACGAGGTCGCGCACCGGCACGTCGTTGAAAAGCTGCACGAAGGCCTCGACCTCACGCGGGTTGTTCTCAACCCGGTCGACCTGCTCAAGCGCCAGCGCGGAAGGCCGGTTCACGGCCCCGCTCCCAACCGACATTCGACGCGGCGCAGTTTGCGGCCAGTCTCCAACGGCAAATTCTTTCGCAACAGGCTGATCGTCGCCATCGCCTTGCGCCCCGCCAGCAGTGTCCGCACCGCCGCATACGCGGCAGTAGCCGCTTCGTCGGCAAGCTCAGGCGCCAGGCTGAGTTCGATCGCATCGGCAGCCGTCTGGACCAGGCGGAAATCGTCGATGCGCCGGTCGGCCTTGAGCACGGCATTGCGCAGGATGTCGGGCGTCACAAGAATCTGCCCATGCGGCGACGCCAGCCGGAAAGCATCGTCCATGCGGCCGACGATCTCCTCCACCGTGCGCAGCGGCGAGCCGCAGCGGCATGGAGTTTCGGAGAGCCGCAACAGATCGTTCATGCGGTAGCGCGCCATGATCTGGGTCTGGCGGCGAAAGGCGGTGACCAGCGGCATGACCAGCCCGTCGCCCGTCGGCTCGAACTCGAAGTACACCGAATCCTCTGCCAGATGCAGCCCGCCCTTTCGGCACGTGACGGCGAACAGCCCTTCCGTCGCCATGTAGATCTGGTCGAGTGGGCGCTCGAAGTACTTTTCGATGACAGGACGGTCGACCGGATCGAGTGTCTCGGCGGCGCTGAAGATTCGCCGCGGCGCCAGCCGAAAGCCCTCGACCGCGAAATGCCGCAGCATCTTTGGCGGCGCGATGATCACCGTCGGTGCGAAATCCTCAAGCGCTGCGCGCCAGCTCTCCGGCCCGCGCGTCAGGTCGAAGAAGCCGAGATCGACGCGCCGCGATTTGCGCGCGCTCTCGTAGAGCCTGGTGTTTTGTGGCAGGATCACCGCCACGCGCTGCCGGCGCCAGATGAGATCGGGCACGGCCTTGGCCAGGATCGTGCCCAGCCACCGATATTTTTCCGCTTCGGAAATGACGAACAGACCGCGATTACCCGACGTGCCGGTGCTGGCGCCGACCGTCAGTTCACCGATGCGGCCATCGCCGGCCTGCGCCTTCCAGGCTTCGGCGGCTGAGACGCCAATGATATTGAAGCGCTCGAAATTGGCCATCACCGTCGCCTTGTCGATCACCGGCAGGTCGCCGAGATGACGCGGTGGCTTGCCATAGAACGGAGCGCGCGGCAGGTCGCGGTCGAGAAAGCGGCGCAAGGCATGCGCCTGCCAGCGTTCGAAATTCCCGCGGCTCTTGCGCGAGAGCCATTGCGTCAGCGCAAACGCACGAACCGCTTCGGCCGGCCCGTTCATGCGCCTTCTCCGGCAAGATCGTGGGACGTCAACGCCGGATCATGGCAAAGCACGACCTCGCCGCCAGTTGCCAGAAACCGGCGCACCGTCGCGCTGGTCGTATCGAGCGCGGCAGCGTCCTCGGCCAGCAGGGTTGCCGGCAGACCGGGCGTCCGGTTTTCGACAAGGGCTTCGATCAGCCATTGCACATCGACGGCGTAGAGCAGCGGCCGCTCCAGATTGGGGAACAAAAGGCCAAACTGGCCATCGGCATGACCGGGAAGATCGATGGCGACGACGCTGCCGTCGCCGAACAGGTCGGCACCGCCGGGCACGCCGCCGTGCGGCTCGATTTGCCGCTTCGACGACAGCCCGTCGAGCCGTGCCTCGAAATCCGGCGGAAACAGTTCCTTGAAAACGCCGTGGCGCAGATTCTGCCGAGCTGTCCTGGCTTTGGCGCGCGCCCAGGCGGCGTCATTGGCAATGAAGCGGGCATGGGGAAACAGCGACAGGCCCGACATATGGTCGGCATGGAAATGCGTAACAATGACGGTTCGCACATCCTGCAAAGACAGGCTGAAGCGCGCCAGCAGCGGCAGCGGCTGCTCGGCTTCGTTGAGCTCGGGCCGAAGGATCGCACTGTAGAGACGCAGCGCGGTGCTGCGCTCGCTCCCTTGAGTCACGTGCGGCGTGTAACCGGTGTCGATCAGCACCGGACCCGACTGCGGATGCAGGATCAGCCCGTAGCGGACACGCAGCCTGACCTTCGCCCAGCTGCCGCCGCGCAAAATCAGGCGCTCGGCCGCGCTGACAGAGGCGCTGTTGGCGAAGACGATCTTCACGCCGACCCCCGATTTTCCGCCGCCTTGCCGAAGGTGTGATCGAGCCCTTCCTCGAAGGACACTTTCGGCGCCCAGCCGAGGATGCGGCGGGCCTTGGCAATGTCGAGGCTCTGGGCGTAGGCGAACAGACCAAGACCGTAGCGCGTCACCGGCGGCTCGGGCCGGCCGGGCAGAAGTTCAGCCACCGCCTCCGCCAACCCGGCCGCCAGCATTGCGGGCCAAAGCGGCATCTTGCGCCAGCGCGGCTGCACGCCAGCGCGGGCGCAGGCCGCCTCGGCAATACGCCGCACCGGCACCACCTCGCCGCTGGAAACGTTGAAGATCTGCCCCTCGGCAGTGCTGCCAACCGACAGGGCAGCAAGCACAGCATCGACGACGTCATCGATGTAAGTGAGATCGATGCGCGCCTGGCCGTCACGAAACAGCGGTAGCGGGCGCTGCCGCGCCACCTGCAGCAAGCGCGGCAGCAGCGTGCGGTCGCCGGCGCCATAGATGCCGCGCGGCCGCAGCACCACCGGGCCGGTTTCGGGCGCCGCCAGAACGATTTCCTCAGCCTGTCGCTTGGTGCGAGCATAGTGATTGACCGGCGGCGGCAGGTCAGTGTCCTCGCGGACACCGAGCTGGTCGCGATAGGCGAAACAGACCGTCGGGCTGGAGATATGGACGAAGCGGCGTACGCCTTGCCGGCGGGCAAAATCGACGAGGTTGTGGGTTGCCATGACATTGGCCGTCTCGAAATCCGCCAGCCTGCCGAAGGGCGCCGAAAGGGCAGCGCAATGGACGATCGCATCGAGGCCCTCGAGCGCGCGGGCGGTAGCGAATGGTTGAGACAGATCGAGGCGAAGCACGGGATGGCCGGCGGCTTCGAGCGCAGCGCAGCGTCGCGTGTCGCGGCCGATGCCGAGCGCCGGCGTGCCTAATGCCGCGAGCCGCGCCATGACATGGGCGCCGAGAAAACCGCTGGCGCCGGTGACAAGCACGCGCCCCATGGTCAGGCTTCCAGCGCCATGCCGCCGAACGACACGCCGGCCGAGGTACCGAGGAACAGCACTTTGGCGCCTGGCGCAATGCGCCGCTCACGGCGCGCGACATCGAGCGCGAAGGGAATGGAAGCGGCGATCTGGTTGCCGTAGAGCGCCGCGATATCGATCAGCTTCTCCGGCGCAAAGCCAGTCTGGCGTGCCATGTGGGCGAGCGCGAAGGGGCTTGCCTGGTGAGGCACGACGACATCGACATCGTCGCTCTGCCAGCCGGCACGATCGAGCAATTCGGCAACGAAGCCGTTAAAATGGCGCGACGTGACGCGGAACAGTTCCTTGCCGTCCATGTGGAAGAGGCTGTGGTGGGCGAATTCCTCCGGCTGACGGTGAAAGTCGAAACGCGTGCCGCCGGAGCCGATGCTGCAGGCTTCATAGGCTGAGGGATAGGTACGCATCAGATTGGCCGCCACCCTGCCCTCGCCGGGCGCTGCCTGCTGCACCACCGCGGCCGCCGCGCCATCACCAAACAAGGCCGCGATTTCCGGCTGATCCTGCCACGGCAGAGCGCGCGAGGCGATCTCGGAAGAAAACACCAGCGCGGTGCGGCATTGCCCGGCCTCGATCAGCCGCGACGCCGTCTCGAATGCGGTGAGGAAGCCGAGGCAGGTGCTGTTGACGTCGAAGGCGGCGGCCGATCCATCCGCCAGACCGAGACGCTGCATGACCAGCGGCGCGGTCGACGGCAGTGGCTGGTAAGGCACGCCGCAACCGCCGATCACCAGATCAACGCTACTGGCATCGATGCCAGCATCGGTGAGTGCGAGGCGCGCCGCCGCACAGGCGAGATCGACCTGCGATTCGGCCTCGCAGACATAGCGCTCAATGACGCCGGTGGCAGCTTCGAGATGGCCATCGCCAAGCCCCAGCCGCGCGTCGAGACGGCGCGACGTCACGCATTGAGCCGGCACGGCTCGCCCGGTTCCGATGATCTTGACCCGCATTCTCAGCCCGCCAAATGAGCCTGCATCCACTCAATCCATAAAACGGATCTAGTGTGATGGCCATCATCAACACGAATGCGTGGGAACTGTGGGGACTTCAGTTGGATTGCGCCTAGAATCTCTCGCAAGTATAAAGGCCGGTATTGGAGGCGGTTATGGCTAATTCTTTTTCTCGCTTTATTTCTTCAATGTTTGGCTCATCCAATGCCAAACAGGAAAGAAAAGCCGGGGCCGACAGAGCCGGTATAGAGGGCTTGATCAGAGCCGAATGGCCCCGAGACTTTCAGTTCCTTTTTGTCGAACCGCAGGCTGAGGATGTCGCGGAAGCGTTGGACGGCTGGAAGTGGATCGGGCTGGACGGCCTTGAACCAGCTGCCGTTTCAGCTTTCGGCGACATATTTTTCCGCGCTGGCGACGGGTCGATTCATCACCTTGATATGCTGGATGGAAAGTTAGCCAGGATCGCTGGAGACTGGTCGGAATTTCAGGCCGACTTGCAGAATGAAGCGCGCCGCGACGAGTTGCTGCTGGCGGGTCTTGTCCTTGCCGCCCGAAAGAACGGACTGATCCCGGCAGCCGGCCAATGCTATGATTTCAAGAAGCCGCCGGTGCTTGGCGGCGAAATGAGTCTGGGAGAGGTGGAAACGACATTTTTCGTTGTGAAGGTGCATATCGCCGGCCAAATCCATCGGCAGGTGAAAGATCTCCCGCAGGGCGCGAAGATAAACAAGGTTACTATCAGCGACGGCTGACGCGCCTTAAGCCTTGCGCTCCCAGCGCCGGTCGGGCGTCTGCTGCCAGTAGGTCACGGCGTGGCCGGCCTCTTTCAACGTCTTCCAATGCGTGCGGGCGCCTTCGACCTGGGCCGCGTCATGGCCGTCGAACAGGAACACGGCGCGTTCGTAGCCGGCGAGATCGGCGGGTGCCGCGCCATCGACGAGGAAACGGATCTGCGCCTGGTTCGGATTGGCTTCGCTCGTGGTCAGGAGGATAGGCTGCTCGGCCGGATAGGCTTCGCGGTCGGTCGCATGGGCCAGGAAGGAATCGTCCCTGAATGTCCACAGATGCTGGTCGAGCGCGTCGCGCCGCTCCTCTGTGCCGGTCTGCACCACGGCGCGCCAGCCGCGATCGACGCTGCGCTCGAGCAGGCCGGGCAGCGCATCGTCCAGCGTCGATTCGGTCAGGTGGTAGAAAAGGACGTCGGCCATATCCGGCCCTATCCCTCGTAATTGTCGCGCACCAGGCGGTCGAGCAGCCTGACGCCGAAACCCGAGCCCCAGGACTGGTTGATTTCGTTCGGCGGCGAGCCCATCGCGGTGCCGGCGATGTCGAGATGCGCCCACGGCGTTTCCTTGACGAAGCGCTGCAGGAACTGCGCCGCTATGATGGCGCCGCCATAGCGGCCGCCAATGTTCTTCATGTCGGCGCTCTTGGAATCGATCAGCTTGTCGTATTCGGGCCCAAGCGGCATGCGCCACAGCCGCTCCTGCGTCGCCTGGCCGGCCGTCGTCAACCTGTCCGACAGTTCGTCATTGTTGGAGAACAGGCCGGCATAGTGCTGGCCAAGCGCGACCATGATGGCGCCGGTCAGCGTCGCCAGATTGACCATGAATTTCGGCTGGAAACGGTCGTTGCAGTACCACAGCGCATCGGCCAGCACGAGGCGGCCTTCGGCATCGGTGTTGAGCACCTCGATGGTCTGGCCCGACATCGAGGTGACGATGTCGCCCGGGCGCTGGGCGTGGCCGTCGACGGCATTCTCCACCAGCCCGATGATGCCGACGACATTGGCCTTTGCCTTGCGCGCCGCCAACGCCTGCATGAGCCCTGTGACTGCGGCAGCACCGCCCATATCGCCTTTCATGTCTTCCATGCCGGAAGCCGGCTTCATGGAATTGCCGCCGGTGTCGAAGGTGACGCCCTTGCCGACGAAGGCGACCGGTGCATCCTTGGCCTTGCCGCCCTTCCATTGCATGACAGCCATGCGGGCGCCGCGCGGCGAGCCTTGCGCGACACCGAGCAGCGAGCCCATACCGAGCTTCTTCATTTCCTTCTCGGTGAGGATCTCGACCTCGACGCCGAGGGCTTCCAGTTCCTTGGCGCGGGCGGCGAATTCGACCGGGCCGAGTGCATTGGCGGGTTCGTTGACCAGATCGCGCGCGAGAAGCACGCCATCGATCACCGCCACTTCGTCGGCGAAGGCCTTTTTCGCGGCGGCCGGATCGGCGGTGTGGATGGTGACCTTGACCGGTTTCTTCGGCTCGGCGTCGTCCTTGTCCTTCCTGGTCTTGTATTTGTCGAAGGCGTAGCTGCGCAGGACGATGCCGGCAGCCAGGTTCGCCGCTTGCTTGCCGCCAATTTTTGCGCCCGGCACATCGAGAATGACGGTCACTTCGGTCGCCTTGCGCAGGGACGCCGCAATGGTGCCGCCAAGCTTCAGCCAGGCAAAGTCATCGAGACCGGCAACCTTGCCGGCGCCGATCGCCACCAGCCGGTCGAGCGATGTCCCCTGTGGCGCCAGCACTTCGACGACACCGGCAAATTTTCCGGAAAAGTCCGCCACCGGAAACGCCCGCGCCAGCGTTCCATCCGGATCGCAGGCCTTTGCCGGCTCGCCAAGACCGCCATCGTCGGCCGCCAGCACGAAGACGCTGCCCTTTTTAGGCGCGGCAAATTTGGCGAAGGCGATCAATGGTCTCAAAGTCATCAGGTCCTGCTTTCGGAAACGGCTCAGATTTTCAGGGAGAATGCGTTTTCAGGGAAGATGCGCGACATTTGGTCGTTTTCCTTCATTTGGCAAGACTTTGCCGGAATCGGGGCCCATACGCGCTGTGGAATCGATGACGATTCGTCGCGGCACGGCCCCGCTTTCCTGCCGCAACCTGTTGTTAACCATCGATGTTCTCTCTTTCTTATCCATTGCCGCCGACACTCCGGCCCGCGGGACGGGCGATGTGGGACGGGAATCGGATCGATCCGCTGAGATGGAAAGGCCTAACAGACCCTGTTGTACAGGCGCAGCCGGACGACTACCTTGTCTGCGGGCATGATGCCGTTCGGCAAATCGAGAAAAGCCTTACATGAAGGTCGTTGAACGCTACATCATGCGTCGCGCGCTGGCGGTGTTTCTCGCTGCGCTGATCTGGACGCTGGCCATTGTCTGGACGACGCAGGTGCTCGCCCGGATCGATCTCGTTACCGACAGCGGCCAGTCGGCGCTGACCTTTTTCGAGGTCGCGGCCCTCATCATCCCCACAATCATCCCGATCGTGGTGCCGTTCGCCCTGGTGGTGGCGGTCGCCCAGACGCTCAGCGTCATGAATTCCGATTCGGAGCTGGCCGTCATCAACGCCGCCGGCGCCTCGCGCTGGACGATCGTTCGGCCGGTCCTGCTGATCGCTCTGGCGGCCAGTGTCCTTTCCTTCGCCGTCGACAATGGCGTCGAGCCTTACGCCAGGCAGAAGAACCGCCAGTTGATCGCATCCTCGCGCGCCGATCTTTTGTCGCTGATCATCCAGGAAGGCACATTCCGCAAGATCGACGACGGGCTGTTCCTGCAGATCGGCGAGCGGCTGCCGGACAACCGGCTTGGCGGCATCTTCGTCGCCGATTCGCGCGAGGAAGGCGCCAATCTGATCTATTATGCCAAGAGCGGCAGCGTCGTCGAAAAGGGTGACGAGAAGGTGCTGATGATGAATGACGGCGTCATTCATCGCAAGACGCTGACCGGTGACCTGTCGGTCATCCGCTTCACCTCCTACGCCTTCGATCTGTCCGCCTTCATGTCGGCGGCGAACGATATCCTGCTCCTGCCCAAGGACCGAACGACGCAGTATCTGCTCAACCCGGACGCCAACGACAAGATCTTCCAGCGCAGGCCCGGCGCCTACAAGGCCGAGCTTGACCAGCGCTTTTCCGAATGGTCGTACTCGCTGGTTTTCGCGCTGATCGCGTTGGCCGTGGCAGGCGACGCGCGCTCACACCGCGAGGCGCGCATCCATCCGCTGATCACAGCCATTGCCATTGCGCTGTTCGTGCGCTGGCTGGGCTTTTTTGCCGCCGGGAAAGCTGACAAGATCCCGCAATATACCTACATGGTCTATGGCGTGCCGATCGTCGCCTCGGCGATCGCCATCTGGTTCATCGTCACCTCACGAAGCATGGAACTGCCCGGCAGCTGGGCCGACTGGCTGACGAATTTCGCCGGCCGCGTCACCGATGGCTGGACGGCGCTGAAGCTGCGCCTCACCCGGCGCTACACATCCGGCCAGGGAGCCTGACGATGGGCTGGACCTTGGGCCGCTACTTCTTCTTTCGCTACGTGTCGATCACGATCTGGTTCTTCATCGGCCTTCTGGCGCTGGTGTTCCTGATCGACTTCACCGAACTGTCCGGCCGCATCACCGGCCTGCCGGGCTTTACCTACGGCACGGCGGTCGCCATCTCGGCGCTGAGGATGCCGATGATCATGCTGCAGACGGTGCCGTTTGTCGGCCTGTTTTCGGCGATGGCGACGCTGGTGTCGCTCAACCGCAAGTATGAGCTGGTCATTGCGCGTTCGGCCGGCGTGTCGGCCTGGCAGTTCCTGTTGCCCTGCTGCATCGGTGCGTTGTTATTCGGCGGGCTGTCGGTCGGCGTGCTCAATCCGATCGCCGCGCACGGCTTTTCCTGGTCGGAGCAGATGGAAAACCAGCTGCGGTCCGGCAATTCGAACGCCGTGGCGGCCGATGCCACGCCGTGGATCCGCCAGAAAACCGCCACCGGTGACACCATCATCGGCGCCCGCGCCATCCTCAACCAGGGCCTGGAAATGGCCGACGCGGTGTTCTTCGTTCTCGATCCGCACGGCAATATCGTCGAGCGCAAGGACGCAGCGCGGGCTTTCCTGCGCGACGGCTACTGGGAATTGCAGGACGTCAAGGTGTTCAAGGACGGCAACATCCGCTCGGAAACGACGGACCAGTTGCCGACCAACCTCAAGCCGGAGTTTGTGCAGGAAAGGCTGGCGCGCCCCGAAACCATTCCGTTTTACGAGCTTCCCGGCAAGATTGAGGTTGCCCGCTCCTTCGGCCTCAAGGCAAATGCCTTCGCCATGCAGTTCGATTCGCTGGTGGCGTTACCGTTCCTGCTTGTGGCCATGACGCTGATTGCGGCAACAGTTTCAATGCGATTTGCGAGGATGGGGCAGTCGGCAACGATGATTCTGGGTGGCGTCCTCGCCGGGTTTCTGCTTTATGTCGTTTCGGTATTGGTCAAGGCATTCGGCGTGGCGGGATTCGTGCCCACAGCCGTGGCTGCATGGGTTCCGGTTGTCGTGGCTATGTTCTTTGGGGTGACATTCCTGCTATACAAGGAAGACGGCTAGTGAGGGAGGCGGCTTTGCGCAGCCATAGGCAGGCTGGTTTGGCGCGCCTTTATTCGGCGAGCGCCTTGGCATGTCTGCTCGCTTGCGGCGTGCCGATGGCTCCTGCGCTGGCGCAGGATGTCACCGACGTGGCAACGAAGGTTCCCTCCGGCAGCCAGATGCTGTTGGCGGCCGACACGCTCGTCTATAACAACGACAACCAGACGGTCACCGCCATCGGCGGCGTCCAGATCGACTATGGCGGCAACAAGCTCGTTGCCCAGCGTGTCGTGTATGATCGCAACACCAAGCGGCTCGTCGCCAGCGGCAATGTCGAGATCGTCAACAGCGATGGCACCAAGATCAACTCGCAGCACATCGATATTACCGACGATTTCGCCGACGGTTTCGTCAACGCGCTGCGCGTCGAAACCCCCGAAAAGGCCTATTTCGCCGCCGAAAGCGCTGAACGCATGGGCGGCGTGCTGACGACGTTCCACAACGGCGTCTATACCGCCTGCGAGCCTTGCGAGGACAAGCCGGACAAGGCGCCGACCTGGCGGGTCAAAGCCAGGAAGATCATCTGGAACGGCGAAAAGAAGACGGTTCGCTTCGAGAACGCGAATTTCGAATTCTTCGGCTTCCCGCTGGCCTATCTGCCGGCATTCGAGATCGCCGACCCGACGGTCAAGCGCAAAAGCGGCTTCCTGATCCCCAGCATCGCCTTCAACAACGAACTCGGCGTCGGCGTCAAAGTCCCCTACTATTTCGCACTGTCGCCGACCTACGATCTCACCGTCACCGGCAGCGGCTATACCAAGCAGGGTTTCCTCGGCGAGGCCGAGTGGCGCCAGCGCTTCAACAATGGCCAGTACACGCTGAAGATCGCCGGCATCCGTCAGCAAGACCCCAACGCCTTCATCGATGGCTCCGCTTTCCCCACTAGCGCTGGCCACAATGTCAATTCGGGCGATGTCGGCGATCCCAACAAGTTTCGCGGCATGATGGGCACCAAAGGCCAGTTCGCCATCAATCCGCGCTGGGACTTCGGTTGGGACATCCTGCTGCAGAGCGACAAGAATTTCTCGCGTACCTATACGATCGACGGCTACAACGACGCCGTGCATCAATCGTCGGTCTACCTGACCGGCCTCAACGGCCGCAATTATTTCGATGTGCGCGCCATGCGCTTCCAGGTTCAGGAAAACGCGCTGGACAGCAACATCTCGTCGCGCAGCGACAAGCAGCCCTGGGTGCTGCCGTCGCTTGACTATGCCTATATCCCCGACATGTCGGTAGCCGGCGGCCAACTGTCGTTCAACGTCAATGCGCGAGTCATCCGCCGTGACGATCTCGATCAGGCCTATTTTACCCCCTACGTGCCGGCCTCGGGCGTCCAGCGCGTGCGCGGCATAGAGGGCGAGTCGGGCCGCTTCACCGCCGAGGCAGAGTGGAAGCGCACCTTCACCACGGACGGCGGATTGCAACTGACGCCTCTCTTGGCTCTGCAGGGTGACGTCGACTATCTCAATGCATCCTCAGGTTCGCTCGCTGCCATTAATGCGATGGCCGCCGATCCTCGAATAGACACCACCGCCGACATGCGGTCTTCCTTTGCCCGTTACATGGCGACCGCCGGACTTGAAATGCGCTGGCCGGTGCTG
Source organism: Mesorhizobium sp. P171375 (assembly GCF_057786075.1). NCBI lineage: Bacteria > Pseudomonadati > Pseudomonadota > Alphaproteobacteria > Hyphomicrobiales > Phyllobacteriaceae > Mesorhizobium > Mesorhizobium sp. P171375. The sequence goes on along the minus strand of NZ_JBYNWF010000001.1, from coordinate 3,509,670 downwards.
TTCTCGATGACCGGCTCCAGCCATGTCGTCGAGCCGATGGCGCAGGTCTTCATGCGCCCAAACGAACAGTATGTCGGCGGCCTGGCCGTTCCCAACGAGGATGCACAGAGCTTCGTCTTCGACGCCACGACGCTGTTCGAGCGCGACAAGTTCTCCGGCTACGACCGCGTCGAAGGCGGCAGCCGCGCCAATGTCGGGTTTCGCTATTCGGGCGCCTATGACAATGGCTGGGGCACCAACGCCATCTTTGGCCAGTCCTACCAGCTGGGCGGACGCAATTCGTTCGATTCACCGGATCTGGTCAATGCGGGTGCCGATTCCGGCCTGGAGACTTCGACCTCCGATTATGTCGGCCTTATCGGGTTCAGCAGCCCGAGCGGCTTCTCAGGCTCGTTCAGCGGCCGCTTCGACGAGCAGAGCTTCGAAGTTCGCCGCGCCGAGGTGAAGGCCGCCTATTCCGGCCTGCCGGTTTCGCTGAGCGCCAAATACGCCTTCATCCAGGCGCAGCCGCTCTACGGTTTCACCACCGATCGCCACGAAGTCACGCTCGGCGCCTCGACGCACCTGGCTGAAAACTGGCGCGTCTTCGGCACAGGCACCTACGACCTGCAGCAAAGCGTGCTGGTCAAGGACGGCGTCGGCTTTGCCTACAACGATTCCTGCTTCACCTATCTGATGACGTTCTCGGAATCGCGCGACATCAACACCAGGGAAGTGTCGCAGAATGTCGGCTTCAACCTGTCGTTCCGCACGCTCGGCGATTTCGGCTCGTCACAAAACTCGATCGACACCATCCAGTAGAGCCGGCTGACGACATCGTTTTGCCGTATAAAGCGGGCACGGGTTTCGGTCATCCAAAACCGGGCTTAGAATTGGGATGCTTTCGATGAGGAAATACCTGTTTTCGGCAGGATTCGCGCTCCTGATAGCGGCGACCTCGATCTCAGTCACCATGATGACGCCGCCGGCCTTCGCCAGTGAAATCAAGTATGTCGTCAACAACATACCGATCACCAGCGGCGACATTGCGCACCGGGCTGCCTTCCTGAAACTGCAGCGCAAGAAGGGCGACGCAGGCAAGGAGATGATCGACCAGACGCTGCGCATGGCCGAGGCCAAGCGCCTCGGCATCCGCATCACCGACGCCCAGGTCGAGGCCGCCTATCAGCGCTTTGCCTCGACCAACAAGATGCAGCTCAAGCAATTGGACGGCGTCATGACGCAGTCCGGCGTTACCAAGGAGCATTTCAAGGAATTCATCCGCGCCCAGATGGCGTGGAACCAGGCGCTGAGCGCACGCTATAGCGGCGGCGGCGGACAGATGAGCGAACAGGACCTGGTCAAGCACATGCTCGAAAAAGGCGGCGCCAAGCCGAGCGCCACCGAGTACATGCTGCAGCAGGTGATCTTCGTGGTGCCGAAGGCCGAGCGCAGCGCCACACTCGCCAAGCGCAAGCGTGAGGCCGAGGCCATGCGCGCCCGCTTCAACGGCTGCGCCACCACGCGCGAATTCGCCAAGGGCCTGATCGACGTCACCGTTCGCGATCTCCCCAGGGTGCTGGCGCCGCAACTGCCGCCGGACTGGGCCGAGCAGATCAAGGCCACCAAGCTGGGCGGCGCCACGGCCGTGCGCGAGACCGATCGCGGCATCGAATTCATCGGCATCTGCTCGTCGCGCGAGGTCTCCGACGACAAGGCTGCCCAGATGGTGTTCCAGAGCGAAAGCACCGGCGACAAGAACGCCGACGACCTCTCGGCCAAATATGTCGAGGAGCTGAAGGCGAAAGCCAAGATCGTCACGCGCTGAAACCGGCCTGGCCGTGCGTGAGACAGAGCTTCCGCTTGCACTGAGCGTCGGCGATCCGTCCGGCGTCGGGCCGGAAATCGCCATTGCCGCGTGGCAGAGCGCCCACGATTCGGGTGCGGCACCCTTCTATCTTCTCGCCGACCCGGCGCTGATCGCCGCGCGGGCGCGCCGGATCGGCGCCGAAGTGGCAATCGCGGAGACGGTGCCGGCGCAAGCAGCTGATGTCTTTCAACACGCTTTGCCCGTGGTGCCGCTGGCGGCCCGCTTCACCGACGATCCCGGCCGGCCTGACGCGGCCAATGCCGCCGGCACCATCGAGGCCATCGACAGCGCCGTCGCCGACTGCCTTGCCGGCCACGCGGCCGCGGTCGTCACCTGTCCGATTGCCAAGAAGCCGCTTTACGATGCCGGCTTCGGCTTTCCCGGCCACACCGAATATCTGGCGCATCTGGCCTCTCTCCACACCGGTGGCGCGGTAACCCCGGTGATGCTGCTCGCGGGCCCCGAATTGCGCACCGTTCCGGTCACCATCCACATTGCGCTGGCCGAGGTGCCGAAGGTGCTGACGACGGAGCTGATCGTTGCGATCTCGCGCATCACCGCCGCCGATCTTGCAAGCCGCTTCGGCATCGCCAGGCCGAGGCTCGCACTTGCCGGCCTCAATCCGCATGCAGGCGAGAGCGGCACCATGGGGACGGAGGATGAGCGCATCATCCGTCCGGCGGTCGAGATCCTGCGCGCGCAAGGCATCGACGCCTTCGGGCCGCTGCCGGCCGATACGATGTTTCATGCGCGCGCCCGTGCCGGCTACGACGTGGCGATCTGCATGTATCACGACCAGGCGTTGATCCCGGCCAAGGCGCTGGCCTTCGACGAGGCGGTCAACGTCACGCTTGGCCTGCCGTTCATTCGCACTTCGCCCGATCACGGCACAGCCTTCGACATCGCCGGCAAAGGCATCGCACGTCCCGACAGCCTGATCGCGGCGCTGAAGCTGGCCCGCCGGCTGGCCGATACCGGCATAAAGGTCGCAGCCGCATGAGCATTGATGGGCTGCCGCCACTGCGCGAGGTGATCGAGCGCCACGGGCTGCAGGCAAAGAAAGCGCTTGGCCAGAATTTCCTGCTCGACCTCAATCTGACCGGCAAGATCGCGCGCGCCGCCGGTGACCTTAGCGACAGCACGGTGATCGAGGTCGGCCCCGGCCCCGGCGGGCTGACCAGGGCGCTGCTCTCTGCCGGTGCCCGGCGCGTTATCGCCATCGAACGCGACGAACGCTGCCTGGCGGCGCTTGCCGAGGTCTCCAACCACTATCCGGGCCGGCTTGAGGTGATCAGCGGCGACGCGCTGAAGACGGATTTTGCCACTCTTGCCAGTGCCGCGTCGCAAGGCGGCGGCCCGGTGAGGATTGCCGCCAACCTGCCCTACAATATCGGCACCGAGCTGTTGATCCGTTGGCTGACCGTCACCGACTGGCCGCCCTTCTATCAATCGATGACGCTGATGTTCCAGCGCGAGGTGGCCGAGCGGATTGTCGCCGGCGCCGGCAGCGACGCCTATGGCCGGCTCGGCGTTCTGGCGGGCTGGCGGACTGAAGCGAGGATCGCCTTCGACGTGCCACCGCAAGCTTTCACGCCGCCTCCCAAGGTGACCTCCTCGGTGGTGCATCTGGTGCCGCGTGCCAGCCCGCTGGCGGCCGACGTGAAAAAACTCGGCCGCGTCACCGAAGCCGCCTTCGGCCAGCGCCGGAAGATGCTGCGGCAGAGCGTGAAGAGCCTGGGGGGTGAGGCACTGCTTATGCGCGCCAACATCGATCCGACCCGGCGGGCGGAGACGCTCAGCGTCGAGGAGTTCGTGCGGTTGACGAACGCCGTTTGAGATACTGCTGATCTCCCCCCTCGTGGGGGAGATCAGCGCTCTGCCCTCACACTGTCTTCTCGTCCAGCAGCCCCGAGACGAAATCAAACAAACCCGGCCGCCTATCCCGTCGCAGCCGCTCGGCAGTGACTATGCCGCGCACTTCGGCGAAGGCGCGGTCGAGATCGTCGTTGACGATGACGAAGTCGTATTCCTTCCAGTGCTCGATCTCGTTGCGGGCGTTCTTCAGCCTGGTCTCGATCACCTGTTCCTGGTCCTCGGCGCGGCGCTTCAGCCGCGCCTTCAATTCCTTCATCGACGGCGGCAGGATGAAGATCGAGACGATGTCGGCGCGCATCTTCTCCTTGAGCTGCTGGGCGCCTTGCCAGTCGATGTCGAACAGCATGTCGCGTCCTTGCGCCAACGCCAGTTCGGCCGGCTCACGCGGTGTCGCATAGCAATTGCCGTGCACCTCGGCCCATTCCAGCAGCGCGTCGGAATCGCGTAGCCGCTCGAACTCGCGCATGGTGCGGAAGTGGTAGTGGACGCCTTCGATCTCCGAGCCGCGGCGTGGCCTGGTGGTGACCGAGACCGACAGTTCCAGGCTGCCGTCGCTTTCCAGCAGGTTGCGCGCGATCGTCGACTTGCCTGCGCCGGACGGCGACGACAGGACGAGCATCAGCCCGCGTCGGCGAATGCGGGACCCCAGATCCCTGGCAACCATCGGCTCCTTGGCACCCATTTTGGGCTACTCCAGATTCTGGACCTGTTCGCGAAATTGGTCGACCACCGCCTTGAGCTCCAGCCCGATGGCGGTGACAGTGGCGGCGTTCGACTTCGAACACAGCGTATTCGATTCGCGGTTGAATTCCTGCGCCAGAAAATCGAGCTTGCGGCCGATGGCGCCGCCATTTGCCAGCAGCACCCGGCCCGACGCCACATGTGTCTTCAGCCGGTCGATTTCTTCGCGAATATCGGCCTTGGTGGCCAGGAACGCCGCTTCCATGTGCAGCCGAACGGCATCGAGATTGGCCGACGCATCCATCAGCAGCCGCACCTGTTCGGCGATCCGCTCGCGGATTGCCGCCGGTTCACGCGACGGGTCGGCCTCGGCCTTGCGCGTCAGCGCCTCGATGGCGTCGATGTGACCGGAAAGCAGCGAGCGCAGCGCTTCACCTTCGCTTTGGCGCGCCTGCTCGAGACCGGTAAGTGCGGTTTCGAGCGCTGACAGGATTGCCGCGTCGAGCGCTGCCCGCACCTCCTCGGTTTCGTTGCTTTCGGGGATGTCCAGCACGCCGCGCAGGGAAAGCAGGCCGTCGGCGGTCGCCGGGGCAACACCGAACTGGTCCTGCAGCCGCTTGGCCAATCCGGCCAGATCCCGGAGGAAGACTTCGTTGACCACCGGCTGCACCTGCTGGCCGGCGGCACGGCCGACGGTCAGGGTCGCCTGGAAATTGCCGCGCGAAAAGCGCTTCTGCAGCGTCTGCCGGACCGCCGGCTCGAGCCGCTCAAAACCTTGCGGCAGCCGCAGCCTGACCTCGACGCTCTTGCCGTTGACCGACTTGACCTCCCAGGCGATCGAGGCGCCGTCGTGCTCGCCGACGGCGCGTGCAAATCCGGTCATGCTCTGCAAATTCATGATGCGGCTCGTGTCTCCTGATGTTCCAATTCTGAAATCCCGCTCGCGTTCGATATCACGGGGAGCGCGAATGTCAGAATCGGAATACCGGCAAGGTGTTGATTTCCGGTATCGTTTTGATCTCGCAGTACTGAAATCTGCAGAGCCATCAGAGCAAGGCCAAAGACGCTTCGAACCGCGCTGGGCGCTCAAAGCACCAGCGCGTCGCCCATGTCCGCAAGGCGCAAGGTCACTCCGCCAAAAAGCGCCGGTCTGCTACTGGGCGGCACCCGCATCGCCGCCGGCGTCCCCGCTGTCGCCGCCGGCATCGCCACTGGCGTCACCGCTGTCATCGCCATCCGCCGGCGCATCGGTCTGGCCCGGGGTCTTGGCGCCCTTTGCGGCAGCTTCAGCCTGCTTTTTCTGCAGCGCCCGGTAGCGGGCAACGTTCTCATTGTGCTCGGCAAGCGTTGTGGCAAAGACATGGCCACCGGTGCCGTCGGCGACGAAATAGAGATCGTCGGTCTTCGACGGGTTGGCGACGGCTTCGAGCGCGGCCCGGCCGGGATTGGCGATCGGCGTCGGCGGCAGACCGTTGATCAGGTAGGTGTTGTAAGGCGTCTGCTTCTCGATGTCCGACTGATAGATCGGCCGGTCGGCGGGTTTGCCCTTGCCACCGAACAGGCCGTAAATGATGGTCGGATCGGATTGCAGCCGCATGCCCTTGGCCAGACGGTTGAGGAAGACGGCGGCAACGCGCGAGCGCTCGTCGCCCCGGCCGGTTTCCTTTTCGACGATCGAGGCCAAGGTGACGAAGTCGTCGACATTGGCCAGAGGCAGGTCGGGCGCGCGGCGCTGCCAGACCTCGTCGACCAGCTTCTTCTGGTCGGCGAGCAGCTTGTCGACCATCTGCTGGCGCGTGGCGCCGCGGGTGAAGCGCAACGTATCGGTGGCAAGGCTGCCCTCGGCCGGCGTGGTCGCCGGCATGTCCCCGGTCAGCGCATCCTGTTCGGCAACGCGCTGCAGCGCCTGCTCGACCGTCAGGCCCTCGGGAATGGTCAGCGAATACATCACCGACTTGCCGCTCTTCAGAAGCTCCATGATGTCGCGCATGGAGGCGCGCGGCTTGACTTCGTATTCGCCGGCCTTCAGCGCTGAATCATTGCCATAGACGCGCACGCCAATGCGGAAGATGCGGGCGTCGGTGATCAATCCACGCCGTTCGAGCTGGTCGGCAATATCCTGGACGCCGGTGTTCGGCTTGACCAGGAAGGTGTCGCCATTGGCGGACGGACCAGGTTCGTTGAAGGCCTGTTTGCCGAAATAGAGCGAGACGCCGGCGGCGAGGATCATCAACATCACCGCGGAGATGACGAAGTTCATGAACACGACGACCTGGCTGCGCGAGGCGCGCGAGCGCTTCGGCGGCGGCGTGCCGGCTTCCGGCCGCAAGGCCTCGGCCGCAGTCTTCGGCACGATCGGGCCGGTCTGCTGGTTTTGTCCGAATTGTCCGCTGCCGCCCGGATTGGTGTTCATAAGCGCCCTACCATCTGATCTCTTAGAGCGCCCATGCGTCCGGTCGGACGCACAGCGTGCCCTAACATTTCAAGCCTACGCATCGTGCTTTCAAAAAAAACGCCTTCGGTTTCAGGCCGATGCGACGAATCCCCAGCGGCAGAGTAGGCTCGAATATGGCAAAATTGACGACAGACCGCTGGCGCGCCGGTCGATACCGCAATCAGCCGATATAGCGCTGGAAAACCAGCGAAGCGTTGGTGCCGCCGAAGCCGAAGGAGTTGGACAATGCCACGTCGATCTGGCGGGGGCGTGGCGTGTTCGCTACCAGATCGATCGCGGTTTCGCGTTCCGGGTTGTCGAGATTGATGGTGGCGGGTGCGATGTTGTCGCGGATGGCGAGGATCGAGAAGATCGCCTCGGCGGCCCCCGCGGCACCCAGGAGATGGCCGATCGACGACTTGGTCGATGACATCGAGATCTTCGAGGCGGCATTACCGACCAGCCGCTCGACGGCACCGAGCTCGATCGTATCGGCCATGGTCGAGGTGCCATGCGCGTTGATGTAATCGATATCGGCGGGCGTCAGCTTGGCCCGGTTCAGCGCCGCCGTCATACAGCGGAAGGCGCCGTCGCCGTCTTCGGCCGGCGCGGTGATGTGATAGGCGTCGCCGGTCAGGCCGTAGCCGGTAACCTCGGCATAGATCTTGGCGCCGCGCGCCTTGGCGTGTTCGAGTTCTTCCAGCACGACGACGCCGGCGCCCTCGCCCATGACGAAACCGTCACGGTCGCGGTCATAGGGGCGCGAAGCCTTTTCAGGCGTGTCGTTGCGCTCGGTGGACAGTGCCCGGCAAGCGGCGAAGCCGGCTAGCGAAAGCCTGGTCACCGGCGATTCGGCGCCGCCGGCCAGCATCACGTCGGCATCGCCGAAGATGATCAGCCGGGCGGCATCGCCAATGGCGTGCGCGCCAGTTGAGCAGGCAGTGACGACGGCGTGATTGGGACCCTTCAGCCCGTGCCGGATCGACACCTGACCGGACACCAGGTTGATGATGTTTCCAGGAATGAAGAACGGGCTGATGCGGCGCGGACCGCGCTCGTGCAGGATCAGCGCGTTTTCGGCGATGCCTTCGAGGCCGCCAATGCCGGAGCCGATCATGACGCCGGTGGCGCAACGCTCGGCTTCGGTGCCGGGCTCCCAGCCGGAATCCTTCAGCGCTTCGTCGGCGGCCGCGATCCCGTAAAGGATGAAGTCGCCGATCTTGCGCAGTTCCTTCGGCTCAAGCACGGCTTCGGGATTGAGCGTGCCGTTGGTGCCGTCACCGCGTGGAATGACGTGGGCGATCTTGCAGGCAAGATCTTCCACTTCAAACTCGGTGACGCGCTTGGCAGCGCTGCGGCCGGTCAGCAATTCCTTCCAGCTGTGCTCGAAGCCCATGCCGAATGGCGAAACAAGGCCAAGGCCCGTGACGACGACACGCCTCATCGCAGGTCCTCCCCGGTGATGACTGCGGATAGCGTCAGGCCGAAGCCTTGTCGATGTACTTCACGGCATCGCCGACGGTCAGGATGGTCTCGGCCGCATCGTCCGGAATCTCGACGCCAAACTCTTCTTCGAACGCCATGACGAGTTCGACCGTGTCGAGGCTGTCCGCGCCCAGATCATCGATGAAGCTCGCCTGCTCCGTCACCTTGTCGGCATCGACGCCAAGATGTTCGATGACGATCTTCTTGACGCGCTCTGCGGTGTCACTCATTTGGGGCATCCTCGTCTTTTGTTTGTCTGTCTTCGTTAGCGGGCAGAATGCCGCTAATCAAGCTCAAAGATGGTCCTGCCGGAAACGCAACGGCACCGGACCGGTTTTTGCCCGAACCGCCGGGTTGCGGGCCGCATTACACGAAAATTGGCTAAGGTCCAAGGCGAAATGGTCTCTTTTCACAAGCCGGCCACGTCTTCTTATAACCCGGCCATCTCCCGTCAAATCATCGCCATGCCGCCGTTGACATGGATGGTCTGGCCGGTGACGTAGGCGGCTTCGTTGGAGGCGAGATAGGCGACGGCAGACGCCACTTCAACACTCGTGCCCATGCGGCGCGTCGGAATCGCCGCCATGATCGCGTCTTTCTGCTTGTCGTTGAGCTTGTCGGTCATGGCCGATTCGATGAAGCCCGGGGCGACGCAGTTGACGGTGATGTTGCGGGTGGCGATCTCCTGCGCCAACGACTTGGAAAAGCCGATCATGCCGGCCTTGGAAGCGCAATAATTGGTCTGGCCTGGGTTGCCGGTGACACCGACCACCGAGGTGATGTTGATGATGCGGCCATGCCGGCGGCGCATCATCGGATGGGTGAGTTCACGGGTCAGCCGAAACACGGCGGTCAGGTTGACCTCGAGCACACTGTCCCAATCGGCATCCGACATCCGCACGAACAGGCCGTCCTTGGTGATGCCGGCATTGTTGACCAGTATATCGACGCCTTCGAGTTCGGCTTCCGCCTTCTGGCCAAGCGCCTTGACCTCGTCGCGGTTCGACAAATTGGCTGGAAACAGTTTTACCCGGTCGCCGAGCTCGGCTGCCAGGGTCTCCAATTTCTCGATGCGGGTGCCGTGCAGGCCGACAATGGCGCCTTGCGCATGCAGCACCCGGGCAATCGCCTCGCCAATGCCACCCGATGCGCCGGTGACAAGCGCCTTGCGGCCGGTCAGTTCGAACATTTTCGTCTCCTGATCTTAAGAGAACACCCTTCCCATGGGAGGGGTCGAATCGCCAGTGGATTATGCAAGCGCGGCCTGCGCCGCCTCGACATCGGCAGGAGTGCCGACGGCTGCGGTAGCGATGTCGCGGTTGATGCGTCGTGCCAGGCCCGACAGCACCTTGCCGGCGCCGATCTCATAGAGTGTAGCGACGCCGTTGGCGCCGAACCACTCCACCGTTTCGCGCCAGCGCACGCGGCCGGTGATCTGCTCGACAAGCCGCCGAGCGATCTCATCGGGATCGCTGGTCGGGGTCACGGTAACGTTGGAAACGACTGGAACCACCGGCGCATGCTTGGCTACCCCGGCCATCGCCTCGCGCATCACAGTGGCCGCCGGCGCCATCAGCGCCGAGTGGAAGGGGGCGGAGACCTGCAGCATCAGCGCCCGCTTGGCGCCCTTCTCGGTGCACAGTTTCGCGGCGAGTTCCACCGCCGCCTTGGCGCCGGAGATCACCAGCTGGCCGCCGCCATTGTCGTTGGCGATCTGGCAGACCTTGCCGGAGCCGGCTGCCGCTTCAGTGCAAGCGGCTTCGACGTCAGGCTGTTCCAGTCCGATGATCGCCGCCATCGCGCCCTCACCGGCCGGCACCGCCGCCTGCATGGCATCGCCGCGAATGCGCAGCAGCCGGGCGGCATCGGCGACCGAGACGAAACCGGCGGCGGCAAGGGCGGAATATTCGCCGAGCGAATGGCCGGCAACGTAGGCGACCTTGTCCTTCAGCGAAAAACCGCGCGCTTCCAGTGCCCGCACCGCAGCCAGCGATACTGCCATCAGCGCCGGCTGGGCATTGGCGGTCAAGGTCAGCGTCTCTTCAGGGCCTTCCCAGATCAATGTCGACAGCTTTTCGCCCAGCGCCTCATCGACTTCCTCGAAGACCCTGCGCGCCTCGGGGAAGGCGTCGGCGAGGTCCTTGCCCATGCCGACAGCCTGGCTGCCTTGTCCCGGAAAGGTGAATGCAACGGCCATTTGGGCTCTCTCCAGCGGCTGATTTTTCCTGCCTGTGACGCAAGGCGGACCGCCAAGTCAAGCCCGCGAGCAGCATTTCGGCCCTCGTTCCACCCGGCAGCTGACCTCGAGTCCCTGTTCTGAAAGGCTTTTTGCCGATCACTCCTGATGAAAACCGCTCACGAATCGTTTGCTGGCTCTTCTTATTTCCGCCACAGGCGCTAGCTTTTGCATGACAGTTCTATGACAGAACGGTGACGCGAGTGGAAAAACGCGTTGCTTGGGCCGGGGGAAGAAGAGAAGTGGCAAGGATCAGGAAGGGCGCGGCAGTACCCGCGCCACAGTTCTTGGAAGACGATCCGTCCACCGGCTACCTGCCGGGGCGCAGATGGCCTGTCATCCGCTACGGTCTGGTCACGCTGCTTGCTTCCGCCGTTCTGGTGTTCGCCATCGAATGGATCGTGCGCGGCGACTTTTTCGGCACGGTCGACTTCTTCCTGCAACCCTTCAAGCCGGGCTGGACCACCATCATCGTCTTTGCGCTGGTGCTGATCGGACTGGACGCCGTGCTTGGCCGCAGCCACCAAAGCCTGATGATCGTGGCGCCGCTGACGCTGGCGCTGGCCTTTGTCGGGCACCAGAAGTCGCACTATCTCGGCGATCCGCTCTACCCGACCGATTTCCTCTATTCGCGCCAGATCATGGCGTTGATGCCGCTTCTGGTGCGCGAGCGGCCCTGGACGGCGGTGGCCATGGCCGTCGGCATCGTCGCCGGCCTGTCGCTGCTGATCTATGGCTGGCGGGTGTGGCGCCGCAAGGTGCCGATCCTCAGCCGCAAGGGGCGCCTGGCGCGGTTGACGCTGGCGGTGCCGCTGCTCGCCTTCTTCGTTTCGATCATGGACTACGCCACCTTCTCGTGGACCCGCGACCGGCTGCAGATCATCCCGATCATGTGGGACCAGAAGGAAAACTATGCCTCCAACGGGTTTGCGCTGGCTTTCGCGCTCAACGTGCCGATGGCGCATGTCTCGGCGCCAGTGGGCTATTCCGACAAGGCGATCGATGCGATCGACAGGCCTGAGGTGACGGCCTCGGTGCCGGATGAGAAACCCGACATCATCGTGGTGATGAGCGAATCCTTCTGGGATCCGACCAAGCTGCCCGGCGTCACCATCACGCCGGACCCGATCCCCAATGTGCGCGCTTTGCGCTCGGGCTACATGTTCTCGCCGGAATTCGGCGGCATGACCGCCAACATCGAATTCGAGGCGCTGACCGGCTTTTCCAATGCCTTCCTGCCGGCGGGCTCGATCCCCTATCAGCAATATGTGCGCACGCCGACGCCGTCGCTGGCGACCTTCCTGAAAAGCGAAGGTTATCGGGCGCGCGCCATCCATCCCGGCACCAACTGGTTCTGGAATCGCGGCGCGGTCTATGCCGATTTCGGCTTCAACGATTTCCGCTCGGAAGAGACGCTGCCGCCGCTGGAGAAGCGCGGGCCGCTGGCCTCCGACGCGGCAATGACCGACGAGATCATCGCAGAGGCCGACGCCAGCGAGGACCCGGTGTTCTTCTTCGCCGTCAGCCTGCAGAACCACGGCCCCTACGAGCCGTACCGCTACTACAACCCGACCCACAAGGTCGCGGCACCCATCAGCACATGGGCGCGGGAATCGCTGCTCAGCTACGCCGAGGGTTCGGCCGATGCCGACCGTGGCCTCGAGCGGCTGATCGAATGGGCGAAGAAGCGCGAGCGGCCGACGGTCATAGCCTTCTTCGGCGACCATCTGCCGCCGCTTGGTCCCGTCTATGTCGAGACCGGCTTCCTCAAAGACAATGTCGCGCCGCGCAAGGAGCCGACGCCGGAGGCCGCACTTGAGCACCACCAGACGCCGCTGATCATCTGGTCGAACCGCACCGGCCCGGCGCAGGATATGGGCGCGGTCAGCCCGGCCTTCCTGCCCTACCACATCCTGACCACCGCCGGGATCACGCACCCCTACTACACCGGCTTCCTCGGCGCGCTGCGCGAACGCTATCGCGTCGTCGATCGCAATCTCCTGCTGACACCGTCAGGCGAAGCGACGCCCGACTGGGCGCGGCAGAAGGACATCGATCCGGCGATCAACGATTTCCGCCTGCTGCAATACGACATGATGTTCGGCAAGCGTAAGGCCGCGCCCGACTTCTTCCCCGAAACGGTGGACAAGCTCGCCCATACAAGTTGACGCCCGGCGTTTTTCGATCCTGCGACGCCAAGGATGCTGGAACGGCGTCCTACCCTTGCCTTCCCGCCAAATTGCTGTATAGACGCCCGCAATCTGCCGGTCCTTGCTGGGGGCTGAACGGAGGGCCGTTGTTTTCCCAGGGAAAACGGCGTGTGAAGCCAGAAGCGCTTCCGCCTCCCGTGTCTCCGCTCTCGACCGTCTCGAAATGCTCCTTTCTTCCCCGCCCCTTCGGGACCAGCGGGTCAGAGAAGTTGCAGAGGCTTTTGCCGCGAGGGTCCGGGAGAGAAACGAAGAAAGGCATTGAACCACTATGGCTCTATACGAACATGTGTTCCTTGCCCGGCAGGACCTCTCGCAGCAGCAGGTCGATGCGCTTGTCGAACAGTACAAGGGCGTCATCTCCGCAAATGGCGGGTCCGTCGGCCGGGTCGAGAACTGGGGACTGAAGTCCCTCACCTACCGGGTCAACAAGAACCGGAAGGCTTACTACACGCTTATGGACCTCACCTGCCCGCCGGCAGCGCTCAACGAGATGGAGCGCCAGATGGGTCTGTCCGAAGACGTGCTGCGTTTCCTGACCGTCAAGGTCGAGGCGCATGAGGAAGGCCCGTCGGCCATGATGCAGAAGCGCGAAGAGCGCTCGGAACGCGGCGGCTTCGGCGACCGCGACCGTGGCGATCGTGGTCCGCGCTCGTTTGGCGATCGTGATCGCGGCGACCGTGGCGATCGTCCGCCGCGCTCATTTGGCGACGCCGGTGGCGATCGTGGTCCGCGCCGTCCGCGCGAAGGCGTTGAAGGGGGTGCAGAATAATGGTCGACATCAATCAGATCCCGACCCGGCGCCCGTTCCATCGCCGCCGCAAGACCTGCCCGTTCTCCGGCGCCAACGCGCCCAAGATCGACTACAAGGACGTGCGTCTGCTGCAACGCTACATTTCCGAGCGCGGCAAGATCGTGCCGTCGCGCATCACCGCCGTCAGCCAGAAGAAGCAGCGCGAACTCGCCAAGGCGATCAAGCGCGCCCGCTTCCTCGGCCTGCTGCCCTACGTGGTTCGCTAAGACTTTCGAGCGGGCGGTTCGCCGCCCGCTCTATTCTCCCACGGCGACGGGCGCCGCAGGGAGTATTTTGATGATGCATGTCGTTGTCCCAAAACCGGGATCCACTTTTGGGCGACATGCATTGAAATCCCGAGTTGAGGTGAAAAGCCTCTAACTGCCGCGACAGGCAGGACAGCGACACCGGCGCCAAGGCGCTCCGAGCTTCCTGACCTGTTCCACTCAATTCGGCGCCGACCTTGTGATCGGTGCCCAGACGAAGGAACAAAACCATGGAAGTCATTCTTCTCGAACGCGTTTCCCGCCTCGGCCAGATGGGCGATACCGTCAAGGTCAAGGACGGCTTTGCCCGCAACTTCCTCTTGCCGCAGGGCAAGGCGCTGCGCGCCAACGAAGCCAACAAGAAGAAGTTCGAGGGACAGCGCGCCCAGCTCGAAGCCCGCAACCTCGAACGCAAGTCGGAAGCCAGCCAGGTTGCCGAAAAGCTCGACGGCAAGAGCTTCATCGCCGTGCGTTCGGCCGGCGAGACCGGCCAGCTCTACGGTTCGGTGTCGACCCGCGACATCGCCGAGCTGCTGACGGCGGAAGGCTTCTCGGTCAACCGCAACCAGATCCAGCTCAACCAGCCGATCAAGACCATCGGCGTCACCAATGTGGCGATCGCGCTGCATCCGGAAGTCGAGGTCACCATCAGCCTCAACATCGCCCGCACGGCCGATGAAGCCGAGCGTCAGGCCAAGGGCGAAACGCTGACCACCGCCGAAGCCATCTATGGCGACGACATCAACGACAATGCGCGGCCGGAGAACTTCTTCGACCCGAACACCGAGTTCGAAGGCGGCGAAGACAACGCCTGATCGCCTAACGACAAGCGAGGAAGCGGCGCTCCCAATCACATTGTCGTCATTCAGCCTTTGTGGACCAATGCCCGGGCCTCTCGCCCGGGCATTTTTGTACCAAATGGAACTTTTCGAACCCCTATATATTGTTGCAGAGTTAGCCCGCCAGTCTGACCGTGAGGGGACATTTGGTGATGAATATTCTGTTGAAGCGCGTTCTCGACCGCCTGGTGCGCACAGGCAATCTCAAAGTCACCGCGCCGAAGGGTTCGACGCATGTGTTCGGCGACGGCAGCGGCGAGCCGGTGCACATGCACATCAAGACCAAGCATGCCGAACGCGCCATCACCTTCGATCCGATGCTGGCGGTGCCGGAATCCTACATGGACGGCGAACTCGACATCCTTGAGGGCGGCGTTCTCGGCCTGATGCGCATCGCCTTCCAGAACATGGGCAGCGGCGGCATCGATGCCACCTGGTCGAAGGCGATCGAGGGCCTGCGCCACGCCTTCCGCCGCCTGCAGCAGATCAACACCGCCTCGCGCTCGCGCCGCAACGTGCAGCGCCACTACGATCTGTCGGGCGACCTCTACCGGCTCTTCCTCGACGAGGACATGCAATATTCCTGCGCCTATTTCGAGCAGCCGGACATGACACTCGACGAGGCGCAGGTCGCCAAGAAGCGCCACATCGCCGCCAAGCTCAGGCTGAAGGCCGGCCAGACCGTGCTCGACATCGGCTCCGGCTGGGGCGGGCTTGGCCTCTACCTCGCCAAGGCTTTCGACGTCGACGTGCAGGGCGTGACGCTGTCGACCGAGCAGCACGGCGTCGCGACCGACCGGGCGCATGCGCAAGGCCTGCAGGACCGAGTGCATTTCGAGCTGAAGGACTACCGCGAACTCAACGAACGCTTCGACCGCATCGTCTCGGTCGGCATGTTCGAGCATGTCGGCGTCAACCATTTCCGCACCTTCTTCGAAAAGTCGGCGACGCTGTTGAAGCCGGACGGCGTCATGCTGCTGCACACGATAGGCCGCTCCGGCGTGCCGTGGGCGACCAGCGCCTTCGTCCGCAAATACATCTTCCCCGGCGGCTACATCCCTTCGTTGTCGGAGGTGATGCCGGCAATCGAAAAGTCGGGGCTGGTGGTTACCGACATCGAGATGCTGCGGCTGCATTACGCCGATACGCTGAAGCACTGGGGCCAGCGCTTTGCCGCCAACCGCGACAAGGCCAAGGCCATCTATGACGAGCGCTTCTGCCGGATGTGGGAGTTCTATCTCGCCGCCTCGGAAGCGGCCTTCCGCTGGCAGGACCTGGTGATCTTCCAGATCCAGATCGCCAAGAAGAACGACACGCTGCCGATGACTCGCGACTACATGGCCAAATGTGAAAAGGCACTGGAAATGCGCGAGATTGGGCATAGCCACGAACAACCGGTCGCCCAGCCTGCCGTTGCCAAGGCTGTTGCTACAAGGTCAGCTGTTGCGAAGTCCGCGCGCCGCCGCAAGGTGGCGGATCGCGAGTAGCCCGGCGGCGGCCCATCGGTCTTGCCATCGCCAGCCCAAACATGAAAAAGGTCTCGCACTAGTGAGACCTTTTTCATGACCTACCTCCTCTACATCGCCGCCGCATTGGCCGAGATCGCCGGCTGCTTTTCCTTCTGGGCCTGGTGGCGCCTTGAAAAGTCACCGCTGTGGCTGGCGCCTGGCCTCGTCTCGCTTGCATTGTTCGGCTTCCTGCTGGCGCTGGTCGACACCAATGCCGCCGGCCGCGCCTACGCCGCCTATGGCGGTATTTACATTGCCGCCTCGCTCGGCTGGCTGTGGCTGGTGGAAGGCGTGCGCCCAGACCTTTGGGATCTTGCCGGCGCGGCGCTTTGCGTTGCCGGCGCCTCTGTCATCCTGTTCGCACCGCACGGAGCCTGAGCGTGGAACTGCCAGCACCGCTCAGACAAGGCGTCGAGCGCCTGCTCGAAACGATACCGCTGCCGGCGTTGCGCCAGGCGGCGAAGACGCTGTCCGACCGCTACCGTGCCGAACTGCGCGACGGTCGCCTGCACATGGCCGAGGAGATGGCGGTAAAAGCCTATCTGGCGACGCGGCTGCCGGCGACCTATGCCGCCGTGCGCGCCAGCCTCGATGCCCTTGCCGATGCACGGCCTGATTTCCAGCCAAAAACCCTGCTCGATGTCGGCGCCGGACCTGGTACGGTGCTTTGGGCCACCACGGACCTCTGGCCAGACCTCGAACAGGCGGTGCTGTTTGAGGCCAGCGCCGCGGTGCGCAAGGTCGGCCAGTCGCTCGCTCTTGATACCATTGTCGCGAGCACCGACTGGCGCGCCGGCGACGTCACCATCGATCTTGCCGATCTCAAGCCTGCCGATCTCGTCACCTGCGCCTATGTGCTGGACGAGATCGCGCCGGCGTCGCTGCCGAAGCTTGTCGGCCGGCTCTGGCAGTTGACCGCCGACACCCTGCTGATTGTCGAGCCGGGCACGCCGGCAGGCTGGCAGCGCATCCTGGCCGTGCGCCGGCATTTGCTGGAGGCCGGCGCGCATGTGCTGGTCCCTTGCCCGCACGAGGCACCCTGCCCGCTTGAGCTGCCCGACTGGTGCCATTTTTCGCGCCGCGTCGCCCGCTCGCGCCTGCATCGCCTAGCCAAGGATGCCGAAGTGCCCTGGGAGGACGAGAAGTTCATCTATGTCGCGGCGTCGCGGCAGCCCGCGGCCTCCCGCGCCGCGCGCGTCATTGCGCCGCCGAAAGCCGGCTCCGGCAAGGTGCTGCTCAAATTGTGCCGGCCGGACGGCAGCGCCGGCGAGACGCTTTTCACCAAGCGCGACGGCGAGCTGTTCAAGCAAGCGCGGCGGTTGGACTGGGGCGATACGTTGGACGAGGGAAGCGGATAGCCGCAGAGATTGTTCTTGCTTCGTTCCTGTCGGACCAATACAATCACCACTTGGCGAGTCAATCGGAATCAGAGCACGGGAATTCTGTCCTGTGGACGGTTTGCCGTCCCCTGTGGACAGCGGGCATCAACGCCGATTGGACGCAACTGATGCATATAAGTCAGCATCGGATCTTTCGCGTTCTGGTATCGAGAAGCCGGGATCGAAATCGGGGACATCATGGCAGAGGCAGCACGAAAATTCGGCGTGGCGGAGCAACCGCTTTATCGTGAGGCGCCAAACAACATCGAGGCCGAGCAGGCGCTGCTCGGCGCCATCCTCGTCAACAACGATGCCTTCTACCGCGTCTCCGACTTCCTCAAGGCCGGCCATTTCTATGAGCCGCTGCACAGGAAGATCTTCGAGGTCGCGGCCGAACTCATCCGCATGGGCAAGGTGGCGACGCCGATCACGCTGAAGACCTTCCTGCCGGCCGACGAGAAGGTCGGCGACATGACGGTGGCGCAATATGTGGTGCGGCTGGCGGTCGAAGCCGTCACCGTCGTCAACGCCACCGACTATGGCCGCGCCATCTATGACCTCGCCACGCGCCGCGCGCTGATCACCGTCGGCGAGGACATGGTCAACATCGCCTATGACGCGCCGGTCGACATGGCGCCGTCCGAGCAGATCGAGGATGCCGAGCGGCGACTGTTCGAACTGGCCGAAACCGGCCGCTACGATGGCGGTTTCGAGAGCTTCACCGACGCCGTCAAGACCGCCGTCGACATGGCCAACGCCGCCTATATGCGCGACGGCCATCTGTCGGGCGTCGCCACGGGCCTGCGCGATCTCGACCGCCGCATGGGCGGGTTGCAGCCCTCCGATCTGATCATCATCGCCGGCCGCCCCGGCATGGGCAAGACATCGCTCGCCACCAACATGGCCTTCAACATCGCCGAGGCCTATGTGCCGGCGCAGCAGGCCGACGGGTCGTTCAAGGCGGCCAATGGCGGCGTCGTCGGCTTCTTCTCGCTCGAAATGTCATCCGAACAGCTGGCGACCCGTATCATTTCCGAGCAGACCGAGATCCCATCGTCAAAAATCCGCCGCGGCGAGATTTCCGAGATGGATTTCGAAAAGCTGGTCGCCTGCTCGCAGACCATGCAGAAGATCCCGCTGTTTATCGACCAGACCGGCGGTATCTCGATCGCGCAGCTTTCCGCCCGGGCGCGGCGGCTGAAACGCCAGCGCGGCCTCGACCTCATCGTCATCGACTATATCCAGCTGATGCAGGGTTCCAGCGCCAAGGCCTCGCAGAACCGCGTGCAGGAAATCACCGAGATCACCACCGGCCTCAAGGCGCTGGCCAAGGAGCTGTCCGTGCCGATCATCGCGCTGTCGCAGCTGTCGCGTCAGGTCGAAAGCCGCGAGGACAAGCGCCCGCAGCTTTCCGACCTGCGTGAATCCGGCTCGATCGAGCAGGACGCCGACGTGGTGATCTTCGTCTATCGCGAGGAATATTATCTGAAGAACCGCGAGCCGAAGCCCGGCACCGACGAATACATCAAGTGGGAACACGAGATGAACGAGATGCGCGGCAAGGCCGAAGTCATCGTCGCCAAGCAGCGCCACGGCCCGACCGGTTCGGTCAGCCTCGCTTTCCAGGGCGAATTCACCCGCTTTTCCGACCTCGCCGAAGAGCATCATATCGCGGAGAGGTTTGAGTAGCCGCTTGTCAGAAGTCGCATCAAATATCTGGAAGGGCAGGTCTCCACGGCGCCCCCCTCTGTCCTGCCGGACATCTCCTCCACCAGGGGGGAGATTGGCTGCCACCGCTGTCGGCGCTTCTTTCTGCAACGTTGAAAATTGGCGAAATCCGTTGCGCAATCTGATCTCCCCCCTGGTGGGGGAGATGTCCGGCAGGACAGAGGGGGGCGCTGTCCCGCTAACCTGTCTTTCTTTGATCGCCGGCCGCGCCTGATGGCTAAATCCCGCGTCCAGTTCATCTGCCAGAATTGCGGATCGGTGCATCAGCGCTGGGCCGGCAAATGCGATGCTTGCGGCGAGTGGAATACCCTCGTCGAGGAAGGCACGTCGGGCGGCATCGGCTCGGGGCCTGCTAACACGCGCAATGCCCGCAAGGGCCGCGCCGTGGTGCTGACCAGCCTGTCCGGCGACATCGAGGATGCGCCGCGCATCATTTCGGGCATTGGCGAGCTCGACCGCGCCACCGGCGGCGGGTTCGTGCGCGGTTCGGCCCTTCTGGTCGGCGGCGATCCCGGCATCGGCAAGTCGACGCTGCTCACCCAGGCCGCTGCAGCATTGGCGTCAAAAGGCCACCGCATCGTCTATGTCTCGGGCGAAGAGGCCGTCGCCCAGATCAGGCTGCGCGCGCAACGGCTTGGCGTCGCCGACACACCCGTCGAACTTGCCGCCGAGACCAATGTCGAGGACATCCTGGCAACAATCGCCGACGGCAGAAGGCCGGACCTCGTCATCCTCGATTCGATCCAGACGCTGTGGACCGACATGGCCGATTCGGCGCCCGGCACTGTCACCCAGGTGCGCGCCGCCGCCCAGGCGATGATCCGCTACGCCAAATCCACGGGCGCCGCCATCGTGCTGGTCGGCCATGTCACCAAGGAAGGCCAGATCGCCGGCCCGCGCGTCGTCGAGCACATGGTCGACGCCGTGCTCTACTTCGAAGGCGAAGGCGGCCACCACTACCGCATCCTGCGCACGGTGAAGAACCGCTTTGGGCCGACCGACGAGATCGGCGTCTTCGAAATGTCCGACAAGGGCCTGCGCGAAGTCGCCAACCCATCGGAGCTATTCCTCGGCGAACGCCATGCGAAATCGCCGGGCGCGGCGGTTTTCGCCGGGATGGAAGGCACACGTCCGGTACTGGTCGAGATCCAGGCGCTGGTGGCGCCGTCGTCGCTGGGCACACCGCGCCGCGCCGTCGTCGGCTGGGACGGCGCGCGGTTGTCGATGATTTTGGCCGTGCTCGAGGCCCATTGCGGGGTGCGCTTCGGCACCCATGATGTCTATCTCAACGTCGCCGGCGGCTACCGGATTTCCGAGCCGGCTGCCGATCTGGCGGTGGCGGCTGCACTGGTTTCGTCGCTCACCGGTCTTGCCCTTCCCGCCGATTGCGTCTATTTCGGCGAAATCAGCCTGTCGGGCGCAGTGAGGCCGGTTGCGCATGCGCAACAGCGCCTTAAAGAGGCCGAAAAGCTGGGTTTTGGAAGTGCGGTTCTGCCCTTGGGCAGCGAGGAGGTTGTCGGGGGGATCGGGACCGGCGCTTTCCAGCCAACCGAACTTGCCGATCTCGTGGCGCGCATAGCCGGCTCACGGCGTAGTCGTGTCGACGAGGAAGACTAACGCGGCTCGGCCGAGCCGTGAAAAGACAATCGGAGTGGGGCGAACAACATGCCGATTACGCTGCTTGACGGAATTCTCGTCGGCTTCACCCTGGTCTCGGCGATGCTCGCCATGGTTCGCGGCCTGTCACGCGAGATCCTGTCCGTCGTTTCCTGGGCCGCGGCCGCTGCGGCGGCGTTCTTCTTCTACAAGCCGGTGCTGCCTTACGTTCAGCCCTATGTCGAAAGCGACAAGATTGCCATGGCGGCGTCCGCCGGCATCGTCTTCGTCATCGCGCTGATCGTCGTTTCCGTCATCACCATGAAGCTTGCCGACTGGATCATCGATTCCAGGATCGGCGCGCTCGACCGTACGCTTGGCTTCCTCTACGGCGCGGCGCGCGGCATCCTCGTCGTCGCGGTGGCGCTGTTGTTCTTCAACTGGCTGGCCGGCGCCAAGGCGCCTCCCTGGATCGCCAACGCCAAGTCGAGGCCGCTGCTCGAAACCATCGGCGCCAAGCTGGAAAGCCTGCTGCCCGAGGATCCGGAAAACGCCATCCTGAAGAAGCTCAACCCGAATCAGCCGGCAGCACCTGAGACGCCCCCGGCAGCCGATGCACCGGCTGCGGATGCGCCGGCAGCCGGCGAGGATGCGCCCGCGCCCGACGACGGGACCGACGCTCCAGCCGACAATGCACCAGCACAGCCCGCCCCCCCGGCCCCGGCCGCGCCGGCAAACTAACCTGGAACGGTATGGCGCCCACTGGGCGGGCGCCATTTATGAGCTGACTGTGGTGTGAACGGCGCACGGCGTGCGTTGCTTTCGCGGCGCTCTCGCCTTATATGGCCATTTTAGCGGAGCTTGAGCCCCATGGCAGTTTCGAAGGCAGACGCAGACGACGTGCTTTCCGCCGAAGCAGACGATCATTTTCACGACGAATGCGGCGTGTTCGGCATTTTCGGCCGGCAGGACGCCGCAGCCATCGTCACACTTGGCCTGCATGCACTGCAGCATCGCGGCCAGGAAGCGGCCGGCATCGTCTCCTATGACGGCACGCAGTTCCATGTCGAACGCCATGTCGGGCTGATCGGCGACACCTTCACCAAGCAGCACGTCATCGACAGCCTGCAAGGCAATCGCGCCATCGGCCACACGCGCTACGCCACCACGGGCGGCGCCGGCATGCGCAACATCCAGCCCTTCTTCGCCGAACTCGCCGATGGCGGCTTTGCCGTCGCTCACAACGGCAACCTCACCAACGCCATGACCGTGCAGCGCGCGCTGCAGAAGCAGGGCGCGATTTTCTCGTCGACCTCCGACACCGAGACGCTGCTGCACCTGGTTGCGACCAGCAAGGAGCGCGATCTCAACTCGCGCTTCATCGACGCCGTGCGCCAGGTCGAAGGCGCCTTCTCGCTGGTGGCGATGACCTCCAAGAAGATGATCGGCTGTCGCGATCCGCTCGGCATCCGGCCGCTGGTGCTCGGCGACCTCGACGGCGCCTGGATCCTGGCCTCCGAAACCTGCGCGCTCGACATTATCGGCGCCCGCTTCGTGCGCGACCTGAAGCCGGGCGAGATGGTCGTCGTGACCTCGAAAGGCATTGAGAGCCTGTTCCCGTTCGAGCCGCAGAAGACCCGCTTCTGCATCTTCGAATATGTCTATTTCGCCCGTCCGGACTCCTCGGTCGAAGGCCGCAACGTCTATGAGGTGCGCAAGCGCATCGGCGCCGAGCTGGCGCAGGAAAGCCCGGTCGAGGCCGATATCGTCGTGCCGGTGCCGGATTCCGGCACGCCGGCGGCGATCGGCTTTTCCCAGGCTGCCGGCATTCCCTTCGAGCTCGGCATCATCCGCAACCACTATGTCGGCCGCACCTTCATCCAGCCCGGCGATTCGATCCGCCATATGGGCGTCAAGCTCAAGCACAATGCCAACCGCCGCATGATCGAGGGCAAGCGCGTGGTGCTGGTCGACGATTCCATCGTGCGCGGCACCACCAGCCAGAAGATCGTGCAGATGGTGCGCGATGCCGGCGCCCGGGAGGTGCATATGCGCATCGCCTCGCCGCCGACCAGTGCGTCGTGCTTCTACGGCGTCGACACGCCGGAGAAGTCGAAGCTTTTGGCATCTCGCATGTCGATCGAGGAAATGGCCGAATTCATCCGCGTCGATTCGCTCGGCTTCCTCACCATTGACGGGCTCTACCGCGCCGTTGGCGAAGCCGGCCGCGACAATGAGCAGCCGCAATTCTGCGACGCCTGTTTCACCGGCCAGTACCCGACCCGCCTGCTCGACTTCGAAGGCCACGACAATGTGCGCACGCTGTCGCTGCTGGCGAACAACGGGGCCTAAAGCCCAGCTGCCATCCTTGAAAGCGCTCGCATGACCCTCGACCTCTCCGGCCGCGTCGCGGTCGTTACCGGCGCCTCGCGCGGCATTGGCTATTTCATCGCGAAAGAACTTGCCGCCGCCGGCGCGCATGTGATTGCGGTCGCCCGCACGGTTGGAGGGCTGGAAGAGCTCGACGACCAGATCAAGGCTGAACGCGCCAAAACCGGCAAGGGCGAAGCGACGCTGGTGCCGCTCGATCTTGCCGACATGCCGGGCATCGACCGGCTCGGTGGCGCCATTCATGAGCGCTGGGGCAAGCTCGACATACTGGTGGCCAATGCCGGCGTGCTCGGCGTCCTCTCGCCGATCGGCCATGTCGAGGCGAAAACCTTCGAGAAGGTGATGACCATCAACGTCACCTCGACCTGGCGGCTGATCCGCTCGGTTGACCCGCTGCTCAGGCTCTCCGACGCCGGCCGCGCCATTCTCATGTCCTCCGGGGCCGCGCATTCGGCGCGTGCCTTCTGGGCGCCCTATGCGGCATCGAAGGCGGCCGTGGAAGCCATGATGCGCTCGTGGGCGCATGAGACGCAAAGCCTGCCGCTGCGCGTCAATGCCGTCGACCCCGGCGCCACCCGCACCGCCATGCGTGCGCAGGCGGCACCCGGCGAGGATCCGGAGACGCTGCCGCATCCCTCAGAAATTGCGAAGCGCATCGTGCCGCTGGCGAGCCCCGAGCTGAAAGAGACAGGGCTGATCTTCCAAGCCAGGAACCAGCGCTTCGTCGCTTACCGGCAGCCGGAATAAAAGCTGGGCGGAAGCGGGATTAAACAGGCCTCCAGTTACGTTTCTTCGAATGTAGGACATTCGAAACCGGAGGACCGACATGCGTAGACTTCTTCTCGTTGCCGCCGCTGCGATTGCCGCCACGGCTGGCGCAGCCTTCGCGCAAGACGCCAAGATGAGCTTCTTCGTCACCAGTGTCGGTTCCGGCAAGGGCGCCGATCTCGGCGGTCTCAAGGGTGCGGACGCCCACTGCGCGTCGCTGGCGGAAGCGGCCGGGGTTACCGGCAAGGAATGGCACGCCTATCTCTCGACCGCCGACGTCGATGCGCGCGACCGCATCGGCAAGGGTCCGTGGGTCAACGCCAAGGGCGAAAAGATCGCCGATGACGTCGCCTCGCTGCACAGCGACACCAACGCCATCACCAAGCAGACGGCATTGAACGAGAAGGGCGAAGTGGTCAACGGCCGTGGCGACAAGCCGAACCGGCACGACATTTTGACCGGCTCGAAGCCCGACGGCACCAAGATCGCCGACCAGACTTGCGGCGACTGGACGCTAAGTGGCGCGGAGGGCGCGGCGATGATGGGCCATCACGACCGCACCGGGCTGGACGAGTCGGCGGCGGCGAAATCCTGGAACTCCTCGCACGCCTCGCGCGGCGGCTGCAGCCAGGAGGCGCTGAAGGGCACCGGCGGCGACGGTCTGTTCTACTGCTTTGCCACGAACTGAGCGCAAGGTAAGCGGCATGGTTCGCTCACGGGTCTGTGATGATCCGGCAGGGCCCTCCCCCTTCGCCCTGCTTTCGCCATCAGCCGGGAGTTGCTAGGGTTCGATCCGAATCCGACATCCAGCAAAGCGAGGAATTCCCATGGCTGCTCCCAGCGTAGCATTGGTCTGGTACCTGGTGATCGCCGGCCCGCAAGGCGGCATGGTGGTGCTGCCCAGCACCTTCGACACCCGCGAACAATGCACCAACGCCATCACCGAATACCAGAAGCAGCCGACCCCGGCCGGCTGGGCGGTGAACTGCGTGCCGAGCGCCTCGCCCTTCACCGACGAAGGTGATGCGGAAGAGCCCGCGGCGCAGTAGCGTCGACGCTCCTGATCTCCCCCCAAGTGGGGGAGATGGCCGGCAGGCCAGAGGGGGGCGCGAAGGAACGCCAACCTTGGCTGCCTTTGAACGCGAGCTTATGAACGATTTGCCTGGGTCTATTGAGAGGCCGGCGGGACAGCGCCCCCCTCTGCCCTGCCGGGCATCTCCCCCACTTGGGGGGAGATCAGCAGCTTCAGCGCTGCGCTGAAACCACCAGCTCCGGCTTACTGTTGATCGTCTGAAATACCACGCAATAGCGTTCCGTCAGCTTGATCAGCGAATCGATGCGCTCCTGCGGCTCATCCGTGTCGAGGTTGAAATTCAGCCGGATAGCGCGGAAGCCGACCGGGGCATCCTTGGCCACGCCCAGCGTGCCGCGAAAGTCGAGATCGCCCTCGGCCTCGACGGTCGCCGCGCCGAGCCTGAACTCCAGCGCCGTCGCCACCGCCTTCAGCGTCACACCAGCGCACGCGACCAGCGCCTCGAGCAGCATATCGCCCGAACAAAGTTCGAGCCCGGAACCGCCGGTTGCCGGATGCAGCCCGGCCACCGCCAGCGCCCTGCCCGTCTCGACCTTGCAAGCGATCGACTGGTCGTCGATCGAGCCCCTGGCGCGAAGCGTGATCAGCGCCTGCGCGGCATCGCCGCGATAAGCCTCCTTGAGCGGCGCCTGCATGGCTTTGAGTGCGGTGGCGTCCATGGTCTGTCCTTTCGAGTCCTTCACGCTTTGATAGCACTGATATGCCGGCGGGACAGAGGGGCCACGACGTCGCGAATAGTTACTTTGACTTCGACCGCCTAGACCATACCTATGCGGGAGCCATTCCCGGAGGTGTCATGCGTGCCAAGCTGAAGCTTATTCCCGCAATTCTCCTGGTGCTTGTCGCCTTCGCGCAGCCCGGCCTCTCCGAAACGCCCGAGCGCCCCGCCCCTGCCGGCGGTGTGCTGTCGCTGCTGCCGGCGCCGCAGATCACCAGCCATTCGATCACCATTGCCGGACGCAAGCTCGACTACCAGGCAAAGGCCGGCACGCTGTCGCTGCTGTCCGGCAAGGGCGAGGTCACGGCGGAAATCTTCTATGTCGCCTACACGCTGCCGCCGGCGGCCGGCGCGGAGAAGGCTCGTCCCATCACCTTCGTCTTCAATGGCGGCCCGGGCGCGGCGTCCGCCTATCTGCATCTCGGTGCACTCGGCCCGCGCGTCATCGCGACCGGGGCCGACGGGCAATTCCTGCCGCCGCCGCAAAAGCTGATCGACAATCCCGACAGCTGGCTCGATATGACCGATCTCGTCTTTGTCGATCCGGTCGGCACCGGCTACAGCCGCGAGGCACCCGGCCAGGACACGAAAGATTTCTGGGGCGTCAGCCAGGATGCCAGTTCTATCGGCGCCTTCATCCGGCTTTATCTCGCCCAGAATGGCCGCACCGGATCGCCACTCTTCCTTGCCGGCGAAAGCTATGGCGGGTTCCGAGCAGCACTGCTGGCCAGAACCCTGCAGGAAGATGTCGGCCTGAGCCCGAATGGCATCGTGCTGATCTCGCCGGCGCTGGAATTCACGCTGGTGCTGCCGGACGAGTTTCAGCCGCTGCATTGGGCGCTGGAACTGCCCTCGCTGGCGGCGGTGCGGCTGCGCAGCGAAGGCCTCAGCGGCGAGGCGCTGCGCGAGAAACTCGCCGAGATCGAGCACTATGCGTTGGGTGACTACCTCACCGCTCTGACCAGCGGCCTCGAACAGGGCGGGCGGCTGGCCAGCCAGCGCGTGGCCGAGATCACCGGCCTGCCGCTCGACCTCGTGCAGCGCAATTTTGCTCGCATCCCGACCGGCCTTTTCGCGCGCGAATTCCAACGCGCCGGCGGCAAGGTGCTCAGTCCTTATGACGGCACGATCGCCACCAGCGATATCGCGCCGGAGAGCGCGCGCATCGCCGGCCCGGATCCGGTGCTCGACCGCAGCGTGCCAGCATTGACCTCGGCCTTCGTCTCCTATGCACGCGACGAGCTGAATTTTCGCACCGACGTCAGCTACCGGTTGCTCAATGGCGATGTCACCCACAATTGGGACTACGGCGGCTCGCGGCAAGGCTATGCCGGGGTGATGGACGATCTGCAGCGCGCACGTTCGCTGAACCCGGCGCTCGGCGTGGTGATCGTCAATGGCGAAACCGACCTGGTCACGCCCTATCTCGCCTCGCGCTATCTGGTGAACCAGCTTCCGACGCTCGGCGGCGCAAAACCCATCCGTCTCGACGTCGTCGAAGGCGGCCACATGATGTATTTCCGACCCGACGGCCGACGCGCGCTGAAGGAGGCCGTTGCGGAGCTCTACCAGGTAACGCAGTGAGGTGGCGAGGTCACGAACCGGTTCCACTGCTGGCCGTTGGCGGACGGCGCCCGGAGAGGGCTTCAACCGCGTCTTCGATGCCGACAACTTGGCGCTCGACGTCCTCCAGATACAATCGCCCGGCCACAATCTGACCGTCGATGATCTCGAACAGCGTGACCCCGCGCACCTCGAAGGGTTGCCCGTCGCTGCGAGTCCCTGACCAATGCCATTCGATCCAGGTCGTGTCACCGTCTTGGACCGAGCGCGTGACCGCCGCGTGGAAGTCAGGTATTCCCGTGAACATGGCCTCCCAGTTGGCGCGCATCTGGTCACGCCCAACGAAGGCTCTGCCCGGGTGCGCCGGCTGTACGCTCCGATAGTTCTCGTGGATGAGAGCGGTGACAGCGTCGAGATGATGCGCGTTCATCGCCGTCACCAGTCGATCGATCACTTCGGTCATCGAAACTCCCGGGCTTATGCAGCGCACGCATTGGCGCGCCCTCTCCGTAGTCCGCTGCCGGGTTGAGCCGCGCCGATCAATCCGCGAGCCTCAAAATTACCTGATTGGGCTGGGGCCGTCCAGCATTGCAAGACGCCGAACATGCGCGTCCGCCGCCGCGCGCAATAGCGTCAGCGACCACTGTTAAGTGGCTTTTGTCCGCGTAAAAGCCCTTTGTAAACATCAGCGAATGCCGCCGCCCCCTGCCCCAACGTAAGCCCGAAGCTGGCGCAGAGGCGCGCCGGCTGTGCCATGGGATGATGCCCCCTGCTGACAGCAAGGTGCCAGGACAGCAAGCGTAGTCTGGTAACATGACGGATTCCCTCGACAAGCCCGACACGCTCATGAACAGCGCGGCCAGCATCGCTGCCGAGCGCACGCTCGGCATCACGCTGGTGTCGGCGTCGGCGGCTTTCTTCGCGCTCACCGGCGTCTTGACCAAATCGATCCATGCCGACCCGCTGACCCTCACTTGCTGGCGCGGCTTTGTCGGCTCGATCCTGATCACCTTCTATGTGCTGTGGCGTCGCCGCCGCTCCGGCGGGCGGGAAAGCTTGCGACTCGGTTGGCGCGGCTGGTTGCTGGCGGTTGAGGGTGCGGCGGCCAGCATCGCCTTCATCTCGGCGTTCAAGTTCACCTATGTCGCCAATGTGGCGGTCATCTATGCCACAGCGCCCTTCATCACCGCGCTGCTAGCCTTCGTGCTGTTGCACGAGCCGTTCCGGGCGCAGACGCTAGTTGCATCAGCGGTGTCACTGTGCGGCGTGACAATCATGGTCGGTTCCGGCTTCGGCAGCGGCCATCTGTTCGGCGATGGGCTCGCACTGCTGATGACCGCCGGCAGCGCGCTCTACATGATCATGGTGCGCGCCTTTCGCGACACGCCGGTGGTGTGGGCGGGCGCGGTGTCGGCCTTCCTTTTGTTCGTGTTCGGCTGGTTCGTCACCGACCCGCTGGCGGTTTCAGCCCACGATGCTGTGCTGCTCGTCGCCTTCGGAGGATCGTTTGCGGCGGCGTCGATCCTGTGGACGGAAGGCTCGCGGCTGATCCCGGCGCCCGAATCCGGCCTGCTCGGTGCGGCCGAAGTGCCGTTCGCGATCTTGTTCGCATTCCTGTTCCTCGGCGAGATCGCACCGGCCGCCAGCCTGATCGGCGGCGCCATCGTGCTGTGCGCGGTTTTTGCCCATGCCGGTCGTGATTGGCTGGTGGCGAGAAAAAGGGCGGCAACCCCATAATTATTTTCGGAGTCATGGAACCATCATTCGGCTCAGGCATTATTGATGCGACGGGTCACCCCCCAAGTCCCCCCAAACCCCTCGACCCGTCCTCCTTAAAGCCGATCGTAAAGGTCGGCTTTTTCTTTGGATATCAGCCGGCAAGGGGAAATCAGCCGGTAAGGCCGGGCAGAGCGAGATTGTCGCTGAGCAAGGCGGCAAGGTCGCGCGCCGGCCGTTCGGCGCCCTGGCCGAGCCTTATGGCGAATTGCGCAATCGGTACCGGCGGCAGGCCGAGCTCGCGCGGTGCTTCGACGATGCCGGAATGGGCAAAGCGGGCGGTGCGCAAGGTCAGCGCTATGCCGGCGTTGACCGCGGTGCGCAGGCCGGCAAGGCTGGCGCTGCCGGCGGCAATACGATAGCGACGGCCGGCTGCATCGAGGGCTGCGAGAGCCGCTTCGCGAAAGCCGCAATAGGGGTCGAGCAGCGCCAGCGGCAATTCCTCTTCCCGCACGGCAAGCCCCTTTTTCGAGCACAGCCACAGCATCGGCTCACTGAACAGCCCGACTTCGTCATTGGCCGGGGTTTTGCGCATGATGATGGCCAGGTCGAGCTGCCCGGCCCGCAGCGCCTCGCCAAGCTCGGCCGAGCGGCCGACGCGCAGTTCGATCCTGACGCGCGGATGGCTGGTTGCGAAGGCGCGCAGCAACTCCGGCAAGCCGCTGTCGGCGAAATCCTGCGTGGTGCCGATGGCGACTCGGCCGGCGGCGCGCGCGCCTTTCAGTGCAAGCCAGGCCTCGCTGTGCACGGCAAGGATGCGACGGGCATGGCCGACCAGATCCTCGCCGGCCAGCGTGAGCCCGCGGCTGCGGCCCTGCGCCACCAACAAGGGTTCGCCGACGACCTCCTCCAGCCGCTGCATCTGGGCCGTCACCGCCGAGGGCGAGCGGCCGACAGCAGACGCAGCCTGGGCCAACGAGCCTCCATCGACAAAGGCCAGGAAGGTTTTGAGCAGATCAGGGTCGAGCGCTTGCATACTTCGATAATACAGAACCTTTCCTTCAAAACAATTCGATTTTTTTGATTCTAGGATGATGGCATGGTCACTCCAACGGCAAACAGACGCCGCTCAACCAAAGGAGAGAAAAATGCCGATCATCAACATCAGCGTCACCGGCAAGCCCGACGCCAAGCTGTCCGCCGCTATTGCCAAGGAAATCACCGACCTGACCGCAACCCATCTGCGCAAGGATCCGACGATCACCGCCGTCGCCATCAGCTATGTCGACCCGCAGCACTGGTTCGCCGGCGGCAAGTCGCTGGCCGAGCACGGCGCCAACACCTTCTGGCTCGACATCAAGGTGGTTGACGGCACCAACACCAAGCTGGAGCTGGAGGCCTATCTGAAGGCGATCTTTGACGCTTTTGGCCAGTTGCTGGGTGGCGTCCATGAGGAGAGCTATGCTTTCGTGCACGAGGTGCCAGCGGCTGCCTACGGTTATGGCGGCAAGAGCCAGGAGTTCCGGTTCATCAGCGGGCGGTTGAAGGCGGCTTGAGGAAGCCAACGAGCGCAGCGCCCGCCCCTCATCCGCCCTTCGGGCGCCTTCTCCCCGTGAACGGGGAGAAGGAAAAAGGCTCGACATTGACCTTGCCCCCCATTGCGTTACCCTCTGCTGCGAAGCGGACGAAGAGCCGCGATACCGGAACGTTGGGAGAGACGCGGCATGATCCTGACACTGGCGCTGCTTGCAGGCCTCGTGCTGGCCTGGCTGCTGATTGCCGCGATCGAGACCTTTCGCCTCGACCTGCGCTTCACCCAGGCGCTGCTCTACGTGCCGTTCAAGCTTGCCTACCAGATCGAGGACCGGCGCATCCGCATTGCCCGCAACGTGCCGACGCCGGTGATCTATGTGGTCTCGCACCAGTCGCGCTTCGAGCCGGCACTGATGCTGTCGCTGCTGCCTGACGACACGCTGCACATCTTGGACGAGGCGTCGGCGCGCTCGCTCTGGCTCGAGCCATGGCGCGAGCTTGGCCGCACCATTGCCTTCAACGCCGAGCATCTGTTCGTCAGCCGCCGGCTGGTCAGGGTGCTGAAGGGCAAAGGCCGGCTTGCCGTCTATCTGCCCGACGACGTCGAGCCCGATGTGAAGTCATTTCGCCTCTTCCGTGCCGTTACCCGCATAGCCATGCAGGCCGACGCCACCATCGTGCCGATCTTCGTTGCCGGCGCGCGCGACCTGCCGGTGTCCTTGACGCCAAAGGACCGGGCGCCCCGCCACTGGTTCCCACAACTGTCGATCAGCGTGCTGGAGCCGATGACGATTGCCGAACTGGTGGCGCGCAATCCCGACCAGGCTTCCAACACCAATGCGCTGTTTGACCGCATCGCCGAGGCCAGGCTTTTCGGCAGCAACCTCGATCGCGGCCTGTTCCTGGCCATGCGCGATGCAGCAGACCGCACCGGTGCCTCGCATCCGATCATCGAGGATGTGATCAGCGGCTCGCTCAGCTACCGAAAAATGTTCATCGGCGCGCGCGTGCTCGGCCGCCGTTTCGAGGCGGTGACAGCACCCGGCGAAGCGGTCGGGGTGTTGCTGCCCAACGCCAATGGCGTGGTGCTGTCCTTTGTCGGCCTGCTTTCGGCCGGCCGGATAGCGGCGTTGATCAACTACACCGCCGGGCCGGCGAGCGTCACCGCCGCGGTGCGCACGGCAGTGATCCGAACGGTGATTTCCTCCCGCGCGTTCGTCGAGAAGGCCGGGCTTGCCGACATCATTGCCGCGGTCGAGGCCGGCGGCGCCAAAATGCTGTGGCTGGAGGATGTGCGCGCAAGCGTCACCGCCCTGGAAAAGCTCACCGCCGCAGTGCTGTGGCGGTTCCCGCTGCAACGGCAGGACGCTGCCAAGCCGGCGGTGATCCTGTTCACCTCAGGCTCGGAAGGCACGCCCAAGGCCGTGGTGCTGTCGCACCGCAATCTCCACGCCAATGCCATGCAGGCTGAGGCGCGCATCACCATCTCGCCGTCCGACATACTGCTCAACGTTCTGCCGGTGTTTCACTCTTTCGGGTTGACCGGCGGCACCATCCTGCCTTTGGTGACCGGGGTAAAGCTGTTCCTCTACCCCTCGCCGCTGCACTACAAGATCATCCCGGAGATCGCGCGCAAGGTGAAGCCGACCGTCATGTTCGGCACCGACACCTTCCTCGCCAATTATGCCCGCACCGCCAAGGATGGCGATTTCTCCAGCCTGCGCTTCGTCGTTGCCGGCGCCGAAGCGGTGAAGCCGGAGACGCGCCGCGTCTACCGCGAGCGCTTCGATGCCTCGATCATCGAGGGGTTCGGGCTGACGGAGGCAGCTCCCGTGGTTGCCGTCAACACCGCCATCCATGGCCGCGACGGCACGGTCGGGCGGCCGTTGCCGGCGATGCGCATGAAGCTAGAACCGGTCGAGGGCATCGAAGACGCCGGCAGGCTGTGGCTCGACGGGCCGAATTTGATGATGGGCTACATGACGGCGGACCGCCCCGGCGAATTGCAGCCGCTGGACGGCTGGCTTGACACCGGCGACATCGTCTCGGTCGACCGCGAGGGCTTCATCACCATTCGCGGCCGGGCAAAACGCTTCGCCAAGATCGCCGGCGAGATGGTGTCGCTCGGCGCGGTCGAGATGCTGGTGCAGTCGCTGTGGCCGGAAGAGCGACATGCGGCGGTGGCGGTGCCGGACAAAAGGCGCGGCGAGCGCATCGTGCTGGTCACCACCGCGGACGACGCCGATCCGGAGGAACTGCGCGCCTTCGGCAAGAAGGCGGGTGCGGCCGAGCTGATGGTGCCCAACGATATCGTCAAGGTCGAGGAGATCCCGGTGCTGGGCTCGGGCAAGACCGACTATGTCTCGACCCGCAAATTGGCGATCGATCGGCTGGGGCTGAGTGCTGCGGCCTGAGAGGCTCTCGTCTAAAAGACCGCCGCCGACAACAGCATGATAAGACCGACCCCCATCATCAGCAGGCCCGGCCAGTTCTGCGACAGGCCGAAGAAACCGAGCCCGCGCCGCCGCGGCTCAAGTGTCGGGCCTGTCGTTGCGAGCTTTGGCGCTGGGCGATCCGGCGTCGCGGGAGAGGACTTCGGATCGCTGAGCCGCCCGCGCCCGATAACCGCGCCCGCCATGTACACAACGCCAGCGACAGTGAGCAACGCGCCGATGAGGATGACAGCCATTTCTCCTCGCTCTTCTCCAGGGCCTGCCTGACGCAAGTCGCTTGCGGGATTAGCGTTTCGGCGACGTCGCACCTCGCCGCTCATGCCTACCGATATAGCGCGACGGCTTCTCCCGGTCGTCCCTTGAGACACAACGGTCAAGATGCCCGGCAGGTTCCGACAGGGGCCTGTCAGCCAATATCCGAAGGCGGCACCTTTTCGCCCTCGCGCAGGGCGCGTTTCGTATAGGCGCGCACGCTGAACGGCAGGAAGATGAGATAACCCGCGACCGAGGCGGTCAGCGTGTACCAGGGATAGGTCATCAAAAGCAGCACGTAGAGCACAACCGCGAGGATGATCGGCAGCACCTTGTCACCCGGCACTTTCAGGCTTTTGCCGGAGTAGACCGGCAGCCGGCTGACCAGCAGGAAGGCGACCAGGATGGTGAAGCCGGTGGCGACGAAGGCGGCCGGGCGGCTGGGCTCAATGCCAACGCGCAGGAACGACAGATAGAGCGGCAGCATGACCAGCACGGCGCCTGCCGGCGCCGGTACGCCGACGAAATATTCGCTCTGCCAGATCGGGCGATCATTGTCCTCGTCGAGCACGTTGAAGCGCGCGAGCCGCAAACCGCAGGCGATGGCGAACAGCAGTACCGCGATCCAGCCCGGCGATCCTGCGCGGTCGAGCAGGAAGGCATAGAGCACCAAAGCGGGCGCCACGCCGAAATTGACGATGTCGGCGAGCGAATCCATTTGCGCGCCGAATTTGGACGTCGCCTTCAGCATGCGCGCCAGGCGCCCGTCTATGCCGTCGAGGAAGGCGGCGAGCAGCACCATCACCACCGCCGGCTCGAAACGGCCTTCGAAGCCGAAGCGGATCCCGGACAGCCCGGCGCAGATGGCAAGCACGGTGACCAGATTGGGCAGCACCATGCGCATCGGGATTTCGCGGATGCGCGGGCCGCCGCTGCCGTGAGCCTCGAATTTTTTGAACGGCGCGCCCACCGCTTACGAGATCCTGACGAGCGGGGTTGCGGCGATGCCACCGAACTCGGCGAGCACCGTTTCGCCGCCGACAGCCGTCTGGCCAACGGCGACGCGCGGTACGGCGGTCGAGGGCAGGAAGACGTCGACGCGCGAGCCGAAGCGGATCAGGCCAAAACGTTCGCCAATGGCGATCGAGCCGCCGGTCTCGGCCCAGCAGACGATGCGCCGCGCCACAAGGCCAGCAATCTGCACGGTGGCGACGGTGCCATTGGGGCTGTCGATGACCAGGCCGTTGCGCTCATTTTCCGAACTTGCCTTGTCGAGTTCGGCGTTGAGGAATTTGCCTGGCCGGTGCTCGATTTTCGTGATGCGACCACGCACCGGGGCGCGGTTCACATGGCAGGAAAAGACGTTCATGAACACCGAGATGCGGGTCATTTCGGTGTTGCCGAGGCCGAGCTCGCGCGGCGGCACCGCGGGCCCGACCGCCGAGATGATACCGTCGGCGGGACTGACCACCAGCCGGTCGTCGACCGGCGTGACGCGCTCGGGATCGCGGAAGAAACACACACACCAGGCGGTCAGGATCAGGCCGATCCAGAACAGCACCGAGGAGAAATAACCGAGGAACAGCGTGCCCGCGCCGAAGGCGGCGATGAACGGATAGCCCTCGCGATGGATCGGAACGAAGGCATTCTTGACCGAGTCGACGAGGCTCATCGGATGGGGCTCATAGGATGGGGGCGGTCCCTGTTTCAGGTCCGGCCTCAATACCGGAAAGGCTCCGTCGTCGCAACGCAACATTGGGCAAGGCTGCATCGGGCGCGGCCGGCAGCAACGGCGACGTGCTTGCCTGCCGACGACTTTGCCGCCAGAATTCCAGCCACCGCTGGCTCAGTGCGCGGCGAAAGGCCGACCGTCCATGATGCCGAAATCAGAGAAACCGCACCTTACTGCCATGCGATCGGCAGCCATCGGCGCTGTTTTGACCGCACTTTTGGCGGCGAGCGAAATCGCCGCGGCGCAAGGCAAACCGTCCTTCGACTGCGCCAAGGCCGCCAGCGTCGCGGAAAAGGCCATCTGCGCCGATCCGGTACTGGCGCAGGCCGATGCCGAGGTGGCGAAGAATTATGCCGCGCTGCTGAAAACGCTCGATGCTCATGCCGGCAAGGCGCTGCGGGCCGACCAGAGCGATTTCATCGCGTATCGCGACCAGATCGCCGACTTCAACGAGAACACACCAAATGAGCAGCAGACTTTCGATCTCGGCGAATTCCTGCGCGACCGTGCGACCTTCCTGGCCGGCATCCGCAAACCGACGGACGCCGGCCTCATCGGCACATGGAGCAGCGTGCGTGGCTCAGTCGAGATGAAGGCAGCGGGCGCCAGCAAGCTCGAGATTTCGGCAGAGATCGTCACCAACCCCGTCTCGGGAAGCGGCGCGTGCGACATCGGTGGCACCGTCGAGAAGCGCAAGACCCTGCGGCTGGTCGACACCGACGACAACGACAAACCGACCGGCTTCGTCTTCACCTTTCGCCGCGACGGCGATGCCCTGATCGTCGATCAGGACGGCACCGGCAAGGATGACAGATCCGAACCACCGTCATGCGGCGCCAACGGTCATGCCGACGGAACGTTCTTCCTGAGCGAAAAACCGTAACCTGCTGTCGGGAAATCACCCCCTCGCCCGTCCTTGGTGAGACGGCGCCGACCTTTGCAATAACGGCGCTCCAACAAGGAGTTTCCCCAAATGCAGAACCAAACGCGTCTTGTTACCGCCGGCCTCGCTTTCGGCGAATCGCCACGCTGGCACGACGGACGTCTGTGGCTCTGCAATTGGGGCACCGGCGAGATCATTGCCGTCGATGCAGACGGCAAGAGCGATGTCGTGCTCACGGTACCGGCCATCCTGCCCTATTCCATGGACTGGCTGGCGAATGGACAGTTGCTGGTCATTTCGGGGCGTGAAGGGTTGCTGCTGCGGCAGGAGGCGGATGGAACGCTTGCCATCCATGCCGATCTTCGATCGCTGTCGAACAGCCCGTGGAACGAGATCGTCGTCGACGGGCGCGACAACATCTATGTCAACGGCGGCGGGCCGGCGCCGGCACCGGGAGAGCATTTCGGGCCGGGCACCATCGTGCTGATCACGCCCGACGGCACAATCCGCCAGGTGGCGGACAACATCGCTTTCGCCAACGGCATGGCGGTGACGCCGGACAACAAAACACTGATCGTCGCGGAATCGCATGCCAACCGGCTGACCGCTTTCGACATCGCTGCCGATGGCAGCCTTTCCAACCGCCGCGTCTGGGCCGATCTCGATGGCTTTCCTGACGGCATCTGCCTCGATGCCGAGGGTGCTGCCTGGTATACGGACGTTCCCAACAAGCGCTGCGTGCGGGTGCGCGAGGGTGGTGAGGTCTTGCAGACCGTCGAGGCCGATCGCGGCTGCTTTGCCTGCATGCTTGGCGGACCCGATGGCAAGACGCTGTTCATCGCCGCCGCCGAATGGCGCGGCTTCGAACACATGGTCAGCGATGCCCGCACCGGCCAGGTGCTGAGCGCCGAAGCGCCGGCACCTGGCGTCGGCTGGCCGTCTTATAGTCCCGGAATCCGCTGATAGTTTGCGATATCGGCCTTCACACCCAGCCGGGTCAGCGTCGCCTGCCGGTCGAAGCCTGCCCGCTCCTGTGCCGCCTTGACGATCGGCACGACATTGTCGACGGCCGCCTGGTTGTGCCATTCGACGATGGTGACGAGGTTGAATTCGCCCGGTCCCGAGAATTGCTCAAGCACGAAATCCCGCACGAAGCCCTGCTGCTGGCGCAGCAATTCATGTGTCATCCTGACCTTGGTGAGGATTTCTTCGCGCGCCTCGACAGGGACGACGAATTTGTCGACCCTGAACACGGCTGCATCGTCAAATTGATTTAGTTGATCCATTTCAATTGTCTCCGTTCTTGAACGACTTGGGTTCGGTGGCTCAGGAACGGGTTTGCGATCTCAACTTAGGTTGAGGTCAAGAGGGATTTTTTTTAAAAGGTTGGCGCGGCAGCGACGCTGCAAATCTCCCCCCTTGAGGGGGAGATGGCCGGCAGGCCAGAGGGGGTCGGTTCGACTGGACGCGACCTTCTTGCGAGCGATGAAGGTTAGCGCTCCACGCGCAACGACCCCCTCTGTCGCCTTCGGCGACATCTCCCCCTCAAGGGGGGAGATTGGCGCTCCACCGCTTAACTCACCTCCGAAGTCCGTCTGCGCACAATCACCCCGAGCTCATCGCTCTCGCGCGCAATACGCAGCCTCTCTTCGGCTTCTGTCGCTTCGCGCTGGCGGTCCCACATCGAGGCGTAGAGGCCGTGTTGACGCATCAGCTCGGCATGGGTGCCGCGTTCGGCGATCTGGCCGTCCTTGAGTACGATGATCTCATCGGCGGTGATCACCGTCGACAGCCTATGCGCAATGACGATGGTGGTGCGGCCCTTGCTGACCAGGTCGAGCGCCGCCTGGATCTCCTGTTCGGTGTGGCTGTCCAGCGCCGAGGTCGCCTCGTCGAGCATCAGAATCGGCGGCGCCTTCAAAATGGTGCGGGCGATCGCCACGCGCTGCTTTTCGCCGCCCGACAGTTTTAGCCCGCGCTCGCCGACCATCGAGCGGTAGCCTTCCGGCAGCCGTTCGATGAACGGGCCGATCTGAGCAAGCTCGGCGGCCTTCTGCATATCCTCCTCGCTGGCGCCGATGCGGCCGTAGCGGATGTTGTAGGCGATTGTGTCGTTGAACAGCACGGTGTCCTGCGGCACCATGCCGATCGCGCCGCGCAGGCTCTGCTGCGTCACATCACGGACATCCTGGCCGTCGATCAGCACCTGTCCGCCCTGGACGTCATAGAAGCGGAACAGCAGCCGCGAGATCGTCGACTTGCCGGCGCCCGACGGGCCGACAATGGCCACCGTCTTGCCGGCCGGAACCTCGAAGGAGATGCCCTTCAGGATCTTGCGGTTCGGATCATAGGCAAAGTGTACGTCGCGGAATTCGACCTTACCGGCCGAGACGGCAAGCGGCCTGGCATCGCGCTTGTCGGTAATCTCCTGCGGCACATCGAGCAGGTCGAACATCTGCTCGATGTCGGTCAGGCCCTGACGGATTTCGCGATAGATGAAGCCAATGAAATTGAGCGGCACCGACAGTTGCACCAGCATGGCGTTGATGAAGACGAAATCGCCGACGCTCTGCGTGCCGGCCTGCACCTCCAGCGCCGACATGCACATGACGATCACGGTGCCGAGGCCGAAGATGATGCCCTGGCCGAAATTCAGCCAGCCGAGCGAGGTCCAGATCCGTGTCGCCGCCATCTCATAGCGCGCCATCGAACGGTCGAAGCGCTCGGCCTCCATACCCTCGTTGTTGAAGTATTTGACCGTCTCGTAGTTGAGCAGCGAATCGATCGCCTTGGTGTTGGCGTCGGTGTCGCTGTCGTTCATGTCGCGGCGGATCGAGATGCGCCAGTCGCTGGCGCGGACCGTAAACCAGACGTAGAGCCAGACCGTGGCTGCCACCACGACCACATATTTCCAGCCATAGGTGTAGGCGAAGATGCCTGTGGTCAGCGCGAATTCGAGAATGGTCGGCGCCGTATTGAGCATAATGAAGCGCACGATCGTCTCGATGCCTTTGGTGCCGCGCTCGATAATGCGCGACAGGCCGCCGGTGCGGCGCTCAAGGTGAAAACGCAGCGACAGCTGGTGCATGTGGACGAAGGTGCGGAAAGCGAGCTGGCGCACCGCATACTGGCCGACGCGGGCAAACAGCGCGTCGCGCAGCTGGTTGAAGCCGAGCTGCACCAGCCGCACGACATTGTAGGCGACGACCAGCATGACCGGCGCCAGCAGGAAGGACGGTAGCGGCGGCGACGACTTGGCGTCGCCTGCCAGCGCATCGGTCGCCCATTTGAAGAAATAGGGTCCGGCAACCAGTGTCAGCTTGGCAACGACCAGAAGCAGCGTCGCCCAGGTGACGCGTGCCCTGAGATCGGCGCGGTCGGCCGGCCACATATACGGCCACAGATTGCGCAAGGTGCCGAAGGTCGAGCTATCGGAGACGGTTTTTTCTGCCACTTGTC
The DNA here is from genome assembly GCF_057786075.1 of Mesorhizobium sp. P171375. Lineage (NCBI taxonomy): Bacteria > Pseudomonadati > Pseudomonadota > Alphaproteobacteria > Hyphomicrobiales > Phyllobacteriaceae > Mesorhizobium > Mesorhizobium sp. P171375. Next base: position 3,470,233 of record NZ_JBYNWF010000001.1, on the reverse strand, counting down.
TTGCCTTTTGGGTGGGAGTTCAGCGGCCGGAGCAGCAGGAATTGACGAGCGCGGTCAAAGATGCGGAAACGTCTGCGAGCGCTGCGCGGTCGACCTCATAGCGCGAGCGCTGGCGGTCGGGCTGGAAGCGGACCAGGCCGGCCACGACCAGGATCTTCAGATGCTGGGAAACCGTCGACTGCGCTAGGTCGAGATGGTCAACGACCTCACGGCAGCAGCAGGAATTGCTGGCCGACAAATGTTTCAGGATCTCGATGCGCGCCGGGTGTGAGAGTGCTGCAAAGCGAGCGGCAACCGCGCGGCTTTCGAGCGGTGCGCGGTTTGCGTGGTCTGGTTCGGTGAAAGAGTCGGCCATCGTTCATCGGCGATAGACGATGAACGGGTGTGAGGCAAGCTAACCCGATGGGCAGAAGGGCGGAACTGCTAATCTCCCCCCGAGTGGGGGAGATGGCCGGCAGGCCAGAGGGGGGCGCGAAGGATCGCGGCCTCTAATCAGCAGAGTCTGTCTATCCGAAAAGTGGCACGCGTCTTGGAACAACCGACAGGTCGGTGGGACAGCGCCCCCCTCTGCCCTGCCGGGCATCTCCCCCACACGGGGGGAGATTAGCCAATCCCCGACGCTACTGCGCCTTCACCGGCGCCGTCGTCGCTTGCTCGCCCATCGCCTTGAGGTCGGCGGCTTCGCCTTCCTTCGACTTTTCCGGGACCTTGAACACCTGCCCTGGCCAGATGCGGTCGGGATCGCTGATCTGGTCCTGGTTGGCGAGATAGATGGTCGAGTAGCGCACGCCATGACCATAGACCCGCCGCGAAATCCGCCACAGCGTGTCGTTGCGGCGGATGATGACGGCGCCGTCGGCATGTTCGAGTTTCGGCGCCACCGTCTCCGGCACGTCGGGCGTTGCTGCCGCTACGACAGCCGGAGCCTCGGTAGCGGGCGCTGCCGGCACCGCCGGTGCCGGCGCCTCGGTCGCCGGAGCGGCAGGAGCCCCTGCGGGCTCGGCCGGTGCTTCGGCAGCAGCCGGTGCGGCCGGCTTCGGTTCAGCCGGCTTTGCCTCGGCCGGCTTGGTCTCTGCAGGCGCCACGGCGGCAACCGCGTCGCCCGGTTCGCGCTCGAACGGCACGGCGGCGCGGGCAACCACCTTCACGCCGTCAGCATCGAGACCGTCGACATGGATGGTGTAGCTGCCAACCGGGATGTCGCGCGTCGCCTCAACCAGGAAATGGCCGTCCGGCGAGGTCAGCGCATCGCCGAGCAGGATGTCGTTGGCGTAGGCGCGCACCTTGCGGCCGGCGTCAGCCAGACCGGCAACAAAGATCTTGTTGCCGTCGATCTCGATCGCCTCGACGACGATCTTGGGTTCGGCCACCGCCGCAGCCGGCGGTGTCGCCGGGGCCGGAGCGGCCGGCGCAGTTCCGGCCGGGGCGGCAGGTGCCTCAGCAGCAGGAGCAGCGGCCTGATCGCCGGCAGCCGGTGCCGCAGGCTTGGTCTCAGGCGCGGGAACAGTCAGCAGCTCGGCCGGCTTGCCCGGTTCCTCGACCATCGCCAGCACCTGGCCGGCGGCATCCTTGGGAACCGAAACGACGGCAGTCTGCACCGAAGGCGTTACGACATCGCCGGCTGTCGAGCGCAGCGCGATCGTATAGTCGCCGGGCTTGAGCGGATCGTCGAGGACGATGACGAAAGCGCCGTCCGGACCGGCGACGGTCGACCCGAGCACCGTCGAGCCGTTGAGGATTTCGACCTTTGAATTGGGCGCGGCATTGCCGGCAACGACGATCGAGCCGTTGCTTTCGACGCGTACGACATCGAAGCTCGGCACAACCGAGCCGGCCGCAGCCGGTGCTGCCGGGGCCGTCGCGGGAGCTGTTGCGCCGGCAGGCGCCGGTGCCGGCGTAGCCTTGGCATCGGTCGGGGCGGCAGGCGCCGGCGGCAGCCTTCCCTCGGTCCCGGAGTCGGCCGGCGGCGTCAGTGACGCAATCTCCGCCGGCGGCGTGGGATTGAGATACGGGTCGAGTGCACCCGATACATAGGCCGTTCCGACGACCGCGACGGTCCCACCCGCCGCGAACAGAAACGCCTTCAATGGATTAACAGCCATATTCCCCTGCCCCTTAGCCACCTAACGCCGGTCTAGCGTGTTTTGCCGGAACCGACAAGAAAAAGCCCTGGCTTGGAAGCCTCTGGGGCTTGACCCCGCATTCAGACCCAATCACCAATCACGCATGAACACGATTCGATCCGTCTGCATCTACTGCGGCTCGTCTCCGGGCCGCGATGAGATCTACGCCAAGGCCGGACACCTGCTTGGCCGCTCGCTCGCCAAATCCGGCCTGCGACTGGTCTACGGCGGCGGCACCAAAGGCATTATGGGCGCCGTTGCCGAAGGCGCGCTCAAGGCCGGCGGCAAGGTAACGGGCATCATTCCGCGCTTCCTCATCAACAAGGAGGCGACCGAAACCGCGCTTGACCGGCTCGACGAGTTGCTGATCACCGACAACATGCACGAGCGCAAGCACAAGATGTTCGAAAAATCCGACGCCTTTGTGGCGCTGCCGGGCGGCATCGGCACGGTCGAGGAGATCGTCGAAGTCATGACCTGGGGCCAGCTCGGCCATCACCGCAAGCCGATCGTCTTCGCCAACGTCAAAGGATTCTGGAATCCGATGCTGGCGCTGCTCGACCATATGTCGAGCGAAGGCTTTATTCACACCGCGCAGCGGGTCAAACCGTTGGTGATCGAAGACCCCGAAGCCATCGTCGCCGCCATCCTGGTGGCGGGATCGTCGGTCGATGCGCCGACGGAAGGCGTGCAGTCGGTGATTGATAAGATGTAGGGAATAGGGGAGTACGGCAGTAAGGCGGTATGTTTAGAAGGCCTCGAGCCTCTCCCTACTGCGCTACTGCGCTACTGCGCTACTGCGCTACTGCGCTACTGCGCTACTGCGCTACTGCGCTACTGCGCTACTACCCTACTGCCCTACTGCCCTACTGCCTCCCTCAACTCCGCAATCACCGCTCGCTTGTCCTGGCGCCGCCAGGCGAGATGGATCGAGACGGTGCGCTCGAACCACGGCAGGTCACGAAACGCGATCCCTGACGGTGCTGCACTCCGGAGGCTTGCCTGTACCGTCGCCAGGCCGAGTCCGGCGCTGACCAGGCCGAGCGACGTCAGCGGATCGGCCGTCTCATAGGCAATGTCGGGCAGGAAGCCGGCCTTGGCGCAGGCCGCCAGGAACTGGGCGCGGTTGGTGTCGTCGGGCTGGCGCACCACGGTGATCCAGACGCGGCCGTCGAGATGGTCGGGCCGGATGTCGGCGACATCGGTGAGCGGATCATTCTCCGGCATTGCCAGCACCAGCGGTTCGCGCCGAACCAGCATGCCGGCAAGATCGGGATCGTCGGCGGACGGCGGGCCATAGACGAAGCCGAGGTCAAGCGAACGCTGGCGCAACCCCTCGAGTTGCACTGCGGAGCGCTGGTTCTTCAGCTGCAGGTGAAAATCCGGCCGGTCGCGGCGAAACTGCCGCAACATCCGGCTGACGAGGCCGGCATGCACGGCGCCCTCGACATAACCGATGGCGAGCCGCCCGACCGCACCGCTGGCGAGGTTGCGTCCGAGTTCCTCCAGGCGCCGTGCACTGGCAAGCAGCGCCTGCGCCTCGACAAGGAAGGCCTTGCCTTCGGCATTGAGGTGGACGCGCTGCTTTGCCCGCTCGAACAGGGTGACGCCTAGCTGCGCTTCGAGCTGCATGATCTGGCGGCTCAATGGCGACTGCGAGATGTGCAGCAGTTCGGCGGCACGGCCGACAGTGCCGGCTTCGGCGACAGTGACGAAATAGCGGAGCTGGCGCAGGTCGAACATTTTTTCCTCCACCTCTTGTAGTCCTATAGGGTCTCAACTTTAGCCTAATCAGTCTTGGACAGTCTGACCAGCGGCGGCGATAGTTTGGGCATCGCAACCACAGGAGACAGAAAATGCAGTTCTTTGCCCTTCTCACCCGCAACACCGAAAAGTTCAGCGACGCCGATTTCGCGCCGCTGTTGCCCAGCGAGGCCGAACAGCGCCGCACGCTCTATGCCGAAGGCGCCGTGCGCCAGGTCTGGAACCGCGGCGATATTCCGGGCAGCGGCATGATGTTCGAAGCCGGCAGCGATGCCGACGTGCGCGGCCATCTCGCCACTCTGCCGCTGGTCAAGGCCGGCATGATGGACATTGCCGCAGTGGTGCCGCTCGCGCCCTATCCCGGGTTTGGGCCCAAGCGCTGAGCACGCCGCGAATACGCCGCCGGCGGCGATCCCTGCCGCCGGCCAATTTCTGCAGGGCCAGGCCGCTGCATCGCCTGCATCTGTTCCGCTAGGATCTTGTAGCGCCGCCGCGCGTCGCTGATCGACGGACTGTGATCGCCCTGTCAAGAAACTGACACACAGAACCCGGTTAGCCCATGCTACGAATGGCGTGCCGGCATCCGCGCGCGGCGTGGTCGAAATCTCTACTGGCGAGGCGAGCCGTGAACATCGCTCTCAACGCGGAAGGCACTCCCCTGTAGCCTTACCTGCCCGACGAGCACGGGCTGTTCTTCATCTATCATTTCACCGCTGACGGCCTGCGCACCAAGGATCCGGCCGAGGCTGTGTGGACGTGGCGCAGCTACCAGCTGTCCGACCTGCGCGCCCGCCGCGAGATCGCCGCCGAGGCCGCGCTGCCGGCGCCGGTGCGCGAAGCCTTCCTCGGCGCCAGCCAAGGCTGCCATATCGATCTCAAGGACGACTGGCTCTATGGCGACCTGCCGGACCTGCGCCACGACTATTCGGCGGAGGCACGCGGGCTCGGCCATTTCCGCTTTGCCCTCAACGAAAAAATGCTGATCGGCGCGCGCAAGCAGCCACTGGAATCGGTCGATCTCATCCGCAAGGCGGTGGAGAGCGGCGCGCGCAAATTCCGCTCCCCGGCCGACCTGATCGAGGCGGTCATGGGCCAGTCGCTCGACGGCATGGCGGCCGAGCTCCACGGCCTTGGCGATACGCTGGACGGCGTCGAGGACAGTATCGTGCGCGATGCCTGGCACAGCGAGCGGCAGTCGCTGGTCGAGGCGCGCCGTCAGCTCGTGGTTATCCATCGGCAGATGGCGACGCTGACAAACCTGTTCCGCCATCTCGACCATTCACATCGCAACGAACTGCCTGATCCGATCAACGACATGGCGACAAGGCTCTCGCACCGGCGCACACGCTCTATCACGACGGCGAGCAGTTGCAGGCGCGCACAAGGCTGCTGCAGGACGAATTGATGGCCAAGCTGACGATGCAGTCGAACCAGCTGCTCTATGTACTGTCGGTAATGACGGCGGTGCTGTTGCCGATGACCATCATCTCGGGCCTGTTCGGCATGAATGTCGGCGACCTGCCCATGGTCAACACGCCGATGGGTTTCTGGGTGGTTTCGGCGGTTTCGGTCGTGATCGCCGCGGCGACCTATCTGTTCGTCAGGCGGCTCGGGCGGATGTAGCGCCCATTCAAGCTGATTTCACGCCGTTGCGCGAAGATCCTCGGTGACGGTGCCGGCGGCAGCGACTTCCGCTTCATGATCCGGTTCACGCCAGGTCTCTGCGAGGCCCGCCGCATACCAGTCCTGCATCGCCGGCAGGCCAAGCAATTGCGCGGGATAGGCGGCCGCCGCGCCCTCGAAAGTGAGCCCATAGGACTGCACGCGGAACGCCACCGGAGCAAAGAAGGCGTCGACGGCGGTGAAATGTTCGCCGGCCAGAAACGGCCCGCCGAAGCGGGCGAGCCCGTCATTCCACAAGTCGCCGAGACGGAACAGGTCGTGCTTCAACGAATCGGACATCGCAAACGGCTCGACGCGAACGCCGCAACTCATCGGGCACGCACCGCGCAAGGCGATAAAGCTCGAGTGCATTTCGGCGGCGGCCGAACGGGCCCAGGACCGTGCTCTGGCCTCGGCCGGCCACACGCCATGGTGGCGCTCCGCCAGATATTCGGCAATAGCCAGCGAGTCCCAGACAGCCCAGCCGTCATCGACCAGGCAAGGCACACGGCCACTGGGCGAGAATGCCCGGTAGAGGTCGAAGCTCGACCCTGTCGGGAACGGCGTCAGCCGCTCCTCGAACGAGATGTCGAGGGTGCGCATCAGCACCCATAGCCGCAGCGACCATGACGAATAGTTCTTGTTGGCAATGTGCAGCACGTACATGCAAGTCTTCCTACTTCGGAGCCAACACCGCCGAGCGAATTTCACGGCCACGGAACATCGACCAGGAATACATCGCCAACGCTGCCCAGATCAGCGCGAAGGCAATCGCCTGCGTGGCGCCGAACGGCTCATCGAAAATCAGCACGGCGATCAGGAACACCATGGTCGGCGCGATATATTGCATGATGCCGATGGTGGAGAGGCGCAGAAGCTTGGCGCCGAAGGCAAACAACAGCAGCGGTACCGAGGTGACCGGCCCGCAGCCGATCAGCAGCGCCGTGTCTGTGGCGGTACTGGAGATGAAATGGTCCTGGCCGTTGGCAATCAGGAAGACGATGTAGGCAAGCGCCGGCACCGACAGCAAAAGCACTTCGAGCAGAAAGCCCTGGCTCGGGCCGATCGGCAGTGTCTTGCGGAAAAAACCGTACGCGGCGAAGGAAAACGCCAGCGCCAGCGACACCCAGGGCAATTTACCGGCATCGACGGTCAGCACGGCAACGGCGATCGCCGCCAGCGCCACGGCCGCGATCTGCAGCCGGTCGAGCTTCTCGCCCAGCACCAGCGCACCGACAACGATGACGACCAGCGGGTTGATGTAGTAGCCGAGCGCGGTCTCGACCGTGCGGTCAATCGAGATCGCCCAGACATAGATGGCCCAGTTGATCGAAATCAGCGTCGCCGTCAGCGCCGCCATGCCGATGCTGCGCGGCGAGCGGATTGCCGCCTTGAAATCGGCCGTGCGGCCGGCCCAGACCAGCACTGCCGCCGCGATCGGCACCGACCAGACGATGCGATGGGCGATCACCTCGATCAGCGGCAGATGCGCGACCGCTTTCATGTAGAAGGGCAGCAGCCCCCACAGCAGATAGGCGCCAAGCGCCAGGAGGAAGCCGTTACGAGCCTTGGAGTCGGCATCGGGGGCGAGTGCGTCGGTGGCCATGGCGCAACGCTATGGCTCAACGGCTCGGCCAAGACCATCGCAAAGTTGTGATGGATCAATGGACTTCCGCTGATGGTTCAAGGGCCGGGCCACCTCTCCGCCGCTGCGCGGGGGCGAGGACCCAAGATTTACTCCGCCGCCACCAGCCCTGCCATCTCGCGGTTCTTCATCAGCTTGTAGACGATCGAATCCATCAGCGCCTGGAAGGACGCGTCAATGATGTTTTCGGACACCCCGACCGTCCACCAGCGGGCGCCGGTGCCGTCATGCGATTCGATCAGGACACGGGTGATGGCTTCGGTGCCACCATTGAGGATACGCACCTTGAAGTCGGCCAGTTCCATGTCGGCGATCTCGCCTTGGAACTTGCCGAGGTCCTTGCGCAGCGCGATGTCGAGCGCGTTGACCGGGCCATGGCCTTCGGCCACCGACATCTTTTCCTCGCCATCGACCATCACCTTGACGATCGCCTCGGAGACCGTCTTCAGCTGGCCATTGGCATCGAAGCGGCGCTCGACCATGCATCGGAACGAGGTGACCTTGAAGAACTCCGGCAGGCCATGCAGCATCTTGCGCGCCAAGAGCTCGAAGGAGGCATCGGCGCCTTCATAGGCATAACCTTCGGCCTCGCGTTCCTTGACCACAGATATCAACGCATCGAGCCGATGATCGTCCTTCGGCACATCGATGCCGCGCCGCTTCAGTTCGGCGAGGAAATTAGCCTTGCCGCCCTGGTCGGAGACCATGACGCGGCGGCGGTTGCCGACGGCTTGCGGCTCGACATGCTCGTAGGTCGCCGGCTCCTTGGCCAGTGCCGAGGCATGGATGCCGGCCTTGGTAGCGAAGGCGGAGGCGCCGACATAGGGCGCCTGCGCCTCGGGCGCGCGGTTGAGCAATTCGTCGAAGGCGCGGGAAAGCCGCGAAATGCCGGTCAGGGCTTCCGCCGAGATGCCGGTTTCGAAGCTATCGGCGAAGGCCGGCTTCAGCGCCAGCGTCGGCACGATCGAGACCAGATTGGCATTGCCGCAGCGTTCGCCGATGCCGTTCAGCGTGCCCTGGATCTGACGCACGCCGGCTTCGACGGCGGCGAGCGAATTGGCCACTGCCTGGCCCGTGTCGTCATGGGCATGGATGCCGAGATGATCGCCGGAGATGCCAGATGCGATGACCTTGCCGACGATGGCGCGCACTTCCGAAGGCTGTGTGCCGCCATTGGTGTCGCACAACACCACCCAGCGCGCGCCGGCTTCATAGGCGGTCTTGGCGCAGGCCAGCGCGTAGTCCGGATTGGCCTTGAAGCCGTCGAAGAAATGCTCGCAATCGACCATCGCCTCCTTGCCGGCAGAGGTCGCCGCTTCGACCGAAGCCTTGATGGAATCGAGGTTCTCCTCATTGGTGCAGCCAAGCGCGACGCGGACATGATAGTCCCAGCTCTTGGCCACGAAACAGATGGCGTCGGACTTCGACTGCAGCAGCGCCGCCAGGCCCGGATCGTTGGACGCCGACACCCCTGCCCGCTTGGTCATACCGAAGGCGACGAATTTTGCCTTCGCCGTGCGCTTCTGCTGGAAGAATGCGGTGTCGGTCGGATTGGCGCCGGGATAGCCGCCTTCGACATAGTCCATACCGAACTCGTCGAGCAGCTTCGCAATCGCGATCTTGTCCTCGACAGAAAAGTCGATGCCTGGCGTCTGCTGACCGTCGCGCAATGTGGTGTCGAAGAGATAGAGGCGTTGCTTTGTCATGGCTGCGTGGGTGCGTACGCACCCTCCTCTGGCCCGAAGGCCGATGTCATTTCTTTTCTGCAAACTTGTCCGTTGCCCTGATCAGCTGATCAAGGATCCCCGGTTCCGAGTAGGCATGGCCGGCGCCTTCGATCAAATGGAAATCCGCCTTCGGCCAGGCTTTGTGCAGCGCCCAGGCGTATTTCGCCGGGCACGGCATGTCGTAGCGGCCATGGACGATGGTGCCGGGAATGTCCTTCAGTCTGTGCGCGTCGCGCAGCAGCTGTCCCTCCTCGAGCCAGCCGGCATGAACGAAATAGTGGTTCTCGATGCGGGCAAAGGCGATGGCGAATTCGTCCTCGCCGAACTTGTCGCTGGTCTCCGGCTCCGGCAACAGCGTGATCGTCTCGCCTTCCCACAGGCTCCACGCCAGGGCGGCGTCTAGTTGCGCTTTGCGGTCGGAGCCAACCAGCCGCTTGCGGTAGGCGGCCATCATGTCACCGCGCTCGGCTTCAGGGATCGGCGCCTGAAAACGCTCCCACTTCTCGGGAAACATTTCGGAGACGCCGAATTGATAGTACCATTCGAGTTCGGCGCGGGTGAGCGTGTAGATGCCGCGCACGACAAGCTCGCTGACGCGATCTGGGTGCGTCTCGGCATAGGCGAGCGCCAACGTCGAGCCCCAGGAGCCGCCGAACACCAGCCATGTTTCGAAGCCGCACATTTCGCGCAGGCGTTCGATGTCGGCGACCAGATGCCAGGTGGTGTTGGCGTCGAGCGAGGCGTTAGGCGTCGATTTTCCGCAGCCGCGCTGGTCGAACAGGATGACATCGTAAAGCTTCGGGTCGAACAGCCGCCGATGTTTTGGCGAGATGCCGCCGCCGGGACCGCCATGCAGGAATACCGCTGGCTTAGCGCCCTTGGTGCCGGAGCGCTCCCAGTAGATGGTGTGGCCGTCGCCGACATCGAGCATGCCGGACTCGAACGGCTCGATCTCGGGATAGAGCCTACGCAAGGAACTGCTGTGCATCGTCATAGTTTCAAGCCCTGCTGCGGCCAGTTGGCCGTCTCGTGGTCGGGATGCTGGAAGGAGATGATCTGCTCCTGCCGTCGATAGAAGTCGGGATCGTCGAGGATCGGCGCCTCGAAGATCTTCTCCACCCAGGGCAGCCGCACCGCGTAGTTGACCTGGATCTGCGGCGCGAGGTCGGAGCGGTCGTCGAAGGCGCCGATGGCGATCTCCAGCGCGCCCGGCTGGCGATAGGTCAGCGGCGTGCCGCAACGGGCGCAAAAGCCGCGATCGATGTTGACCGACGACTGGAAGTAGGTTGGCTCCTCGCGCACCCATTCGACACCGTCCTTGGGCACCGTCACCAGCGCACCGAAGAAAGAGCCGAACTGTTTCTGGCACATGCGGCAATGGCAGATGGAGGGACGGCCGAGCTTGCCCCTGATACGGAAGCGCACGGCGCCGCACTGGCAGCCGCCGGTTCGAATTTCGTCGGTCATGGTCTTTCCTCTGGCGGCCATTGTTCAGTGTCGTGGTCGGGATGCTGGTAGGAGACGAGTTCAGCGAGATAAGGCGCCGATGACATGTCGGCCATCGTGTCCTCGCCGGGCAGTTGCGGGATGGTGTCGACATAGGGCAGCTTTGCCTCTGTGCCCCACTGGATCAGCGGCACGATTTCGGCCGGATTGTCGAACGCCCCAATGGCGAGGCCGACGCCATCAGGCGCCGTAAAGGTCAGCGGCGTGCCGCAATTGGCGCAGAAGCCGCGGTTGACGTGACTGGACGAGGCGAAATATTTCGGCTCGCCACGCGTCCAGTCGAGCTTGGCGCCTCGCACCGAAACCAGCGGCGCGTAGAAGGCGCCAAACGCTTTCTGGCACATGCGGCAATGGCAGATCGAGGCATCGCCCAGCGCGCCCTCGACGCGGAAGCGCACCGCGCCGCATTGGCAGCCGCCGGTATAGATCGGCCGATTGTCGAGGCTCATCGTGTCTCGCTCCGTTTCATTTTCATTCCGGGGCATGGCAGACGGCCTCGACATTGTTGCCGTCGGGATCGAAGACGAAGGCGCCGTAATAGTGCGGGTGATAATGCGGCCGCAGGCCCGGCCCGCCATTGTCCTTGCCGCCGGCGGCAAGGGCGGCGGCATGGAACGCATCGACCTCAGCGCGGCTGCGCGCGGTGAAGGCGACATGCTGATGGGTCCGTGGTTCATCGGTTCCGGCCTGCAGCCAGAACACCGGCCGGTCGCGGCCATAGCCACCGACCTTGGCGCCGCCGGTATATTCCAGCGGCACCATGTAGATCAGCGAGGCGCCTAGCGGCGCCATCGCCTGATCGTAAAAGGCCTTCGAAGCGTCGAAATCGGCGACGTTGATGCCGAGATGATCGATCATGAAACTGCCTCCCTTGCTGCTGGTTCATGTGCCGTCATATCAGCGCCAGCCAAGCCGGCCTCGATGACGATATGCTGGCAGACATTGTCGATATCGCGGATGACATCGTCGTTCCAGAAGCGCAGGATGGTCCAGCCACTGGCTTTCAAATAAGCGCTGCGTGCCTGGTCGCGTTCTGCGTGTTCGGTGTCGGCGTGCTGGCTGCCATCAACCTCGACTACGAGGTGGTGGGCCGAACAGGCGAAGTCGACAATGTAAGGTCCAATCGGTACCTGCCGGCGAAAGCTCATCCCCATCAGCCGATGAGCCCGCAACTCATTCCATAGTTTCAGCTCGACATCGGTCATGACGCGACGCATGGACTTTGCATTCTTGCGCTGACGCGATGGAACGAGATCGTGGCCCATCAAGTGCTCCGACGCTGACGATTGGCGAAAACGGAGGCGAAAACTGATCTCCCCCCTTGCGGGGGAGATGTCCGGCAGGACAGAGGGGGGTGCTGTCCCGCCGGCATCTCAACTGGCGACCGCTGCATTCTCGGGAAGTAGCTGGAACCAGAACGGGCAAGTAGGAACGTTGGTGTTCCTTCACACCCCCCTCTGTCCTGCCGGACATCTCCCCCGCAAGGGGGGAGATCAGCTGTCATCGGCGCCTTCGCCAACCTCGCAACGGTGTCTCGCGTCACCCTCACCGCTTCACCTCCCAGGTCGTCACGCGCTCTCCAGTCGCCGGATCCTTGCCGTCCTTAAGCTGCACGCCTTGCGCCAGCAGCTCATCACGCACGCGGTCGGCTTCGGCCCAGTTTTTCGCGGCGATCAGTTCCAGGCGCTTGGCGATGGCTTTGGCGACCGCGGCCTCATCTACCTTGGCCGCACCGACATCGAAGCCGAGGAACAGCAGCGATGCCTTCAGCGCTGCGGCGGGTTCATTGCCTTCCACTACCTCGCCGGCAAGCTGCGTCAGCTGCTGGAAGGCGGCGTAGGTGGCGAGGTCGTCCGACAGCGCTGCCACGATCTCCGCTGGCACTTGCCCTGCGGCCGGTGCGAGATCGGCTGCGCGTTTCCATTTGCGCAGCGTGTTCTCGGCCTCCTCCAGCTTGCGGACCGAAAAATCGATCGGCTCGCGATAATGCGTCATCAGCATCGCCAGCCGCAGCACCTCGCCCGGCCATTTGCGGCCGCCGAACGTGTCGGTCTCCAGCAGTTCGGCGATGGCGTAGAAATTGCCGAGGCTCTTCGACATTTTCTGGCCTTCGACCTGCAGGAAGCCGTTGTGCATCCAGACATTGGCCATGACGTCGGTGCCGTGGGCGCAGCGGGACTGCGCGATCTCGTTTTCATGATGCGGGAAGATCAAATCGAGGCCGCCGCCGTGGATGTCGAAGACGTCACCGAGATAGGCGGCCGACATGGCCGAGCACTCGATGTGCCAGCCGGGCCGGCCCCTGCCCCAAGGGCTGTCCCAGCCGGGCTCTTCCGGTGACGACAATTTCCACAGCACGAAATCGCCGGGGTTCTTCTTGTGCGCGTCGACGGCAACGCGGGCGCCTGCCTGCTGCTCGTCGAGATTGCGCTTCGACAGCTCGCCGTAATCCGGCATCGAGGCGGTGTCGAACAACACCTCGCCGGCCGCGACATAGGCATGGCGGCGCTCGATCAGCCGCTCGATGAGGGTGATCATGTCGGCCTTGCCGTCAGGGCGGCGCGCGACGAACTCGGTGGCGCGCGGCTCGACCGTCGGCGGCAAGCAGCCGAGTGCGGCGACATCCCTATGGTACTGGTCGGCGGTCTTTTCGGTGACGCGGCGGATCGCCTCGTTGAGCGTCAGTTTTCCGGATGCAATCTCGGCGCCGAAATCGCGCAGCGCGCGGGCGTTAATCTTGTCGTCGACATCTGTGATGTTGCGCACATACGTAACGTGCGCCTCGCCGTAGACATGACGCAGCAAACGGAACAGCACGTCAAAGACGATCGCCGGCCGCGCATTGCCGATATGGGCAAAGTCGTAGACGGTCGGGCCGCAGACATACATGCGCACATTCCCAGCGTCGATCGGGACGAACGCGTCCTTCGTCCGCGTTAGCGTGTTGTAGAGGCTGAGACCCTTCGATGCGTCAGACATGCGTGCCCTTCCGGTCAACTAAGTTCTGGTTAGAGCCGTCCTATGCCAAGGCACAAATCGGGCTCCAGCCTGCTGGCCGGGGCGTTTGTCCACTCTGGGGAAAGATGAGGCGAAAACGTCCGGACCAGCGCGAGGCTAGCCAATAATGCAAATGCCACAAATGGCGAAAAACGTTTTCATCGGCGGCTTTATCGCCTTGGCCGGTGTTGCCGTCAAGTCGCAACTTCCGGCAAAAGCGCCGCTGGATCACAGGTCATGAGCCACTGAAACATTTTATTAAACATGTCAGCACAGTCATGAAACATTCGCCGGCTAGTTCGCCATGGGTCACGATTCGGTCAGATTCGGCCGGCAAACGCAGACACGGAAATGTTACCAGGGAAGAGATCGATGTCACGAACCAAGCAGGAATCGAGCCGCGCCAAGCAACCGGCGCTCGCCAACCACTACCGCGCGATCGGCCCGGCCGCTATCGTCGCCGCCCTTCTCCACACTGCCAAGAAGAAGAAGCCGGCACCGAAAATCACGTCGCCCCGCGCTGCCTGATCAAAGCTCGGGCACCGGCCGCCGCCAAGGCGTACGCCGGCACGGAAGGCTGAGGCGCCTGAGCGCGCCTGAAAATAACAGCTCTTCCCGATTGAGCAGGTTCTTCCCGAAGACTGGTTTCTTGGGGTCGTGCTCTAAAACAGTGTCATTTGACTGTCATCCGCGCCGGGCTTCTGGCGCCTGACCTTCTCGGGCTCAGGCCCGACGATGCCCCTGTCCTGTATCTCGGGCCCGGTGTTGGCGACCTTGTTGACGAGGTCGGAGACCGGTACGGCCTCGAAGAAATCGGGCTGTGCAGGTCTGAGCAGGTCGGCCACGTCGCGCGGCTCGAGCGCGCGGCAGTCCAGCCAGCGGGCAAAATCCTCCGGCGCGATGACCACCGGACTGCGGTCATGGATATGGGCGATGCCGGCATTGGCGTTGACGGTGAGAATGGCGCCGGTATCCATCTCCGAACCACCCGGCTCGGCATAGGTTTCGACCAGCCCGGCAAAGGCGACGAGCCCGCCATTCCTCGGCCGTATCCAGTAGGGCTGGCCCTTCTTGCCGTTGCCCGATTGCTGCCACTCATAAAAGCCGGAGGCCGGAACCAATGCGCGGCGATGGCGCATGGCGGCTTTGAACGAGGCCTTCTCCGCCGCTCCTTCCGAGCGCGCATTGAACAGCAGCGGAAATTCCCCGGTGTCCTTGACCCAAGCCGGGATCAGACCCCAGCGCACCAGCATCGCCTGGCGATCCGGAAAATTCGAGCCCGGCATGCGCGGCGGTCCGGACAGCGCCATTAGCACCGGCTGCGTCGGCGCGATGTTGTAGCGGGCTGGAAACTGCTCCAGCTCCGCCAGGCCGAGCAATTCAGCGGTCTGGTCCGGCGTGGCCGTCAGGGCAAAGCGTCCGCACATAGGCTAAGATCTCTGAATGGTGTCATGCGAAGGTGGCGATGGAACCGGCGTTGCGCAACCGCTAAAGCTCAACGCCGCCAGCCGTCCACAAGGGTCTGAGCTCATATAGGCGAATCGCGATCGATGAACGAGCAGCGCAAGACACTTCCCGCCGTCTCCGTCGCCGTTGTGCGCGGCACGACAGTGCTGCTGGTCAAGCGGGCGCGGCCGCCGTCGCAAGGGGTCTATGCCTTTCCCGGCGGCAAGGTCGAGCCCGGCGAAGCTCTTGAGCAAGCCGCGGCGCGCGAATTGCTGGAGGAGACGGGGTTGCGGGCGAAAGACTATCGTCCGCTTCGCGACATCCACATCGACGGCAGCGGCGAGAATCACCCGGTCGACTATCTCCTGACGGTGTTCGGCGCTATCTATGCCGGGGGCGAGGCGACAGCCAGTGACGACGCCGAGACCGCCGCCTTCTATACGCTGAACGAAATGACCGACATGCCGCTCGCAGGCGATGTGTTTGAGGTCGCTGAGGAGCTTCTAGGCCCAAGCGGTCCCGGTATCTGAACACAGAGAATCGCCTTGCAGGCGACAAATTGTTTCGCCAGATAGACTTATGACCCGCGCCGCGCTCTTCCTCGCCGCATGCCTCGCCGCCAGCACCGCCGTGCAGCCGGCGCTGGCCGCCGAGTCACCGTTCGAGCCCGGGCTGATGCGGCTGGCCGAGGTTCTGGGATCGCTGCATTTCCTGCGCAATCTGTGCGGCGAAAAGGGCGACCAGTGGCGCACCGAGATGGAGAAGCTGATCGATTCGGAAAATCCAGGTCCCGAGCGGCGCGCCCGCTTCATCGCCAGCTTCAATCGCGGCTACCGTTCCTTCAGCGGCACCTACACGCAGTGCACGCCGTCAGCGACCGCGGCCATCAGCCGCTATATGAAGGAAGGCGAGACAATGACCCGCGACATCGCTTCGCGCTACGGCAACTGACGAGCGCCATACCGCGTCATAGCCAACGCCTTTTCGAGCACCCCGCCTTGTATCCACGGCACGTTGATGCAATGTTGGTGTTGCACTTTCGCAACAGTATTAACGAAACGTTAGCGCGCGGATGTGGAATTAACTCAAACTGAAGGTTTTCATCCCGCTCACCGGTCTAATCGGCTAAGTTTGAATCGGACCGAACGCTGGCGATGAAGTTTGTCAAAGACGATCAAAAAAATGTCGTATTTACAAATGCTTACTTAGCCTGCGTGGAGATAGGGACAGCCCAAGCCGGATCCGACACGTTGGATCGCCGCTTGAAAAGGGTGGACATCGCAATGGAACATGGCGTCAACGACATCGACGCGCTGGTCAGGGAAGAAAAGCGCCTGACCGCGGTGGAAAGCCATAGCGAGGCCTGGGCGGAAGGTCTGTCGGCCGGTATCGAGCCGGAAATCATTGCCGAGGCAGCACTTGAAACGGCGTTCGGCGAGATGCTGCGCGCCAATGGCGAGACTTCAGCTCTTGCCCTGCTCGACCGAATGCGTGAAAAGGTGATCGCCGGCGCTTTCGAGCCGGAGCGGCTGCGGCACTAGAGCGGCGCGCGTCCCTCTGGGCGCAAACCGGCGCTCCGGCGCCTTGATCGGTTCTTTGACGACGGCGCGCCGTTTGGGCATCATGCCTGGCGCCTGAAGGAGCCCAGGCCCAAGGAGAGGCAAGCGGTGAATTTTTCGATGTCAGGCCAGCCTCGCGGACTGGTCCTCAGCATCTGGCTTGCCGCTTCCTGCGCCGCGGTTCCGCCGGCACTCGTCCTGACAAGCAGCCCTGCCTACGCGCTGAGCGAGATCAAGCGCGAGGAGCTTCCGGCGCCGGCTGAGCCGCCAGCCAATGGTGAGACGGCGCCATCCGAAAATTCCGTGCCGATGCCCGATCTGCCCGGCACGACGCCGCCAGCGGCCAGCCAGCCGAAATCACCCGCAGAGCCCGAACAAAGCGAGCCGGAAGGGCCGACCGACGATGGCGGCGTGGCCAACCCGCGTGCCGATCCCGACGCGCCGGTGCCTGAAGTCGTCTACGACCTTTCCAAATTGCCGGAGCCGGTCAGGCGCATGCACGACCTGATGGTCGAAGCCTGCGTCAGCGGCGACATCGAGAAGCTGCGGCCCCTGATCGGCACGGGCGAGACCATGACCCAATTGTCGCTGGGCGAGATCGAGGGCGACCCGATCGCCTTCCTGAAGGGGCTTTCAGGCGACAAGGAAGGCCAGGAAATCCTCGCCATCATGGAAGAGGTGCTCAATGCCGGCTATGTCCATGTCGATGTCGGCACGCCGCAGGAGCTCTATGTCTGGCCGTATTTCTTCGCCCTGCCGCTGGACAAGCTCGACGCCAAACAGCGGGTCGAACTGTTCAAGATCGTCACCGCCGGCGACTATGACGACATGAAACAGTTCGGCGCCTACATCTTCTATCGCGTCGGCATCACGCCCGCCGGGCAGTGGACATTCTTCGTCGCCGGAGATTGAGTTCTTGCCGTCAGGCTATTTCGGCAGGGCCTCGGAAAACTCCACAGCCTTGCCCTGCCCGGGCGTGACGATCTCGCCATCCCACATTACACGGCGGCCGCGCACGACGGTGCCAACCGGCCAGCCGGTGACTTGCTTGCCATCATAGGGCGTCCAGGCGGCTTTGGAGCCGGCCTGCGCATTGGTGATGGTCTCGCGACGCTTCATGTCGACGATGGTGAAATCGGCGTCGTAGCCGGCGGCGATGCGGCCTTTCCGGGCCATACCGAAGATGCGCTGCGGTCCGTGGCTGGACAGGTCGACGAAGCGCTGCAGGGTCAGCCGGCCTGAATTGACGTGGTCGAGCATGATCGGCACCAGCGTCTGCACCCCGGTCATCCCCGACGGCGAGGCCGGATAGGGCTTTGCCTTCTCGGCCAGCGTGTGCGGGGCGTGGTCGGAGCCCAGCACGTCGACGATGCCTTGCGCAATGCCGTGCCAGACGCCGTCGCGATGGCGTGCCGCCCGCACCGGCGGGTTCATCTGGATCAACTTGCCCAACCGCGCATAGTCGTCGGCCGCGAGCGTCAAATGATGCGGCGTCGCCTCGCAGGTGGCAACATCCTTGTGCTGTTCGAGGAACAGGATTTCTTCCGCGGTCGAGATGTGCAGGACATGGATGCGGGCGCGGGTGTTTCGCGCGATACGCACCAGCCGCTCGGTACAGCGCAAGGCGGCGATCTCGTCGCGCCAGACGGGGTGCGAGGACGGGTCACCCTCGACGCGCAGGCCAAGGCGTTCGCGCAGACGGAACTCATCCTCCGAATGAAAGGCGGCGCGGCGGCGGGTGTTCCTCAGGATCGAAGCGACGCCCTCGTCATCCTCAACCAGCAAGTCGCCGGTGGAGGAACCCATGAACACCTTGATGCCGGCCGCACCGGGGAGCCGCTCGAGTTCGCCGACATCGCCGGCGTTCTCGCGGGTGCCGCCGACCCAGAAGGCGAAGTCGCAATGCATGCGGCCGGTGCCGCGCCGCACCTTGTCGGCAAGGGCCGCCTCGCTGGTGGTCAGCGGGTTGGTGTTGGGCATCTCGAAGACGACGGTGACGCCGCCCAACACAGCCGCGCGCGAGCCCGTCTCCAGATCTTCCTTATGCTCCAGCCCCGGCTCGCGGAAATGCACCTGACTGTCGACGACGCCCGGCAGTATGTGCAGGCCGCGGCAATCGATCGTCTCGCCAGCCGAGGCCTGGCCCAGATCGCCGATGGCCGCGATGCGACCGTCTTTGACGCCGACATCGCGCGCGCCCTCGCCGTCATGGTTGACCACCGTGCCGCCTGTCAGGATGAGGTCGTAGGTGCTGGCCATGGGCGTTCGGTCTCTTGCGGGGGGAGTATCAGGGGCTTACGTAATGACCGTCTGTTTTGCAAGATCAGGTTCTTTGCCGCCCATGCCCTTTGCCCTTCTCGACAACCGCGCCCTCATTTCCGTGTCAGGCCCGGATGCCGAGCATTTTTTGCAGAACATCCTCACCACCGACCTCGATACGCTGGCCGCCGGCGAGGCAAAGCCCGGCGCACTGCTTTCGCCGCAGGGCAAGATCCTGTTCGATTTTCTGATCGCGCGCGCTGGCGAAAGCGGCTTCCAGCTGGAATGCCGGGCCGACATCGCAGACGATTTCCTGCGCCGGCTGATGCTTTACAAGCTGCGCGCCAAGGCCGAGATTGCCAAGCAGGATCAATCGCTTGTGACGGTTGCATGGGGCGATGATTTAACCGCTTCACATTCTGATTCAACGGCACTTGCCGATACCCGCTTCCGTGACGTAGCCGTCAGCCGCTCCTATGGAGGCGCATCCGAAGGCGGCGATCAGGCTGCGTGGCAAACCCTGCGCATCGCCCACGGCATTGCCGAAAGCGGGCCGGACTATCAGCTCGGCGACACCTTCCCGCATGACGTGCTGCTCGACGAGACCGGCGGGGTCGGCTTCAAGAAGGGCTGCTATGTCGGCCAGGAAGTGGTCTCGCGCATGCAGCATCGCGGCACCGCCAGACGGCGCGTGCTGATCGTTTCGGCCGACCATGCTTTGCCCGCGCCGGGCACGGAGCTGACGGTGGCGGGGCGGCCGGTCGGCACGCTCGGCTCGAGCGAAGGCTCGATCGGCCTAGCCATCGCCCGCATCGACCGGGTCAAGGCGGCGCTCGACGCCGGCCAACCGATCCTAGCGGGTGACGTCGCTGTTTCGCTCGCCATTCCGGCCTGGGCAAAGTTCAGCTTTCCCAGGGAAGCGGTCGGCGCGGAGGACGCCTGATGGCCGCCGACCGTGTCGGGGCGCCGCCGCGCGCCTGGCAGCGCATGCTGTCGGGACGGCGGCTAGACCTGCTCGATCCCTCGCCGCTCGACATCGAAATCTCCGACATCGCCCACGGGCTTGCCCGTGTCGCCCGCTGGAATGGTCAGACACGCGGCGATCACGCCTTTTCGGTTGCCCAGCATTCGCTGCTGGTCGAGGCGCTTTTTGGCGAATTGCAGCCGGATGCCTCGGCCAATGCGCGGCTGGCGGCGCTGCTGCACGACGCGCCGGAATATGTCATCGGCGACATGATCTCGCCGTTCAAATCGGTGATGGGCGGCTCCTACAAGGACTGCGAGCTGCGCCTGCAGCGCGCCATCCATCAGCGCTTTTCGCTGCCGGCGGAACTCGGCGCCGGCCTGCGCAAAGAGATCAAGCGCGCCGACCAGATCGCTGCCTACTATGAGGCGACGCTGCTCGCCGGCTTTTCGACCGCGGAGGCAACCGAGTTCTTCGGCCGGCCGCGCGGCTTCAATGCCGACCGCTTCGATTTCACGCCGCACTCGGTGACCTCGGCGCAGGCGGCGTTCCTCAAGCGTTATGCGACGCTTGAAAAGCAGCGCCAGGCAGCGGTTGCCGTGCATTCGGCCGAGTGAACATACGCTAAATTAACCAGCGGTAACCACAGTACCGGCTTTCGATCACGGTCAGCAGGCACGCCTCATGTCCGTTGCGCACGTCAAGGGTGGTTCGCCCGTCCGCAGACGGGGAGCCGGAGGCGTCGCCGCCCCACAGCAGATCGCAGACGAATTGCGCCACCAGAACGAGCGCTTTTCGGCGGCCGTCGAAAACATGTCGCATGGCCTATGCATGTTCGATGCCGACGAGCGGATGATCATCTGCAACGGCAACTATCTCAGCATCTTCTCCCTCGATGCGAAGATCGTGCGGCCCGGCATCGCGTTCCTGGATATTCTCCAACACAGCGTCGAAATCGGCGTCGCCTCGCAGAGCGCCGCAGACCTCTATGCCATCCGCAAGCCCTACATCGAGCGCGCGCAAGCCTCGACCTATGAGGAAATACTGTCGGACGGCCGTATCATTTCCATCACGCACCGGCCGCTGGCCTCGGGCGGCTGGGTGTCGATCTATGAGGACATCACGGAGCAAAGGCGGGCCGAGCAGGAATTGAAGGAGCAGCACCGCCGCTTCGATGCGGCGCTCGCCAACATGTCGCAAGGCCTGCTGATGTATGACGCCGACGGCACGCTGATCGTGCGCAATCAGCGCTTCTTCGACCTCTACAACGTCAAGCCCAGAGACTTCCCGCTCGGCATGAGCCATCGCGCCCTGCTCGAGCAGATGGTGCGCCTGCGCATCTATCCGTCGATCGATATCGACGGCGAGATCTCCAAGACCAGGGCCAGCCTGCAGGCCGGCGAAACGCGCTCGACAAATCGCATCCTTGCCGATGGCCGAACATTGCTGATTGCGCGCCGGCCGCTTGCCGGCGGCGGCTGGGTGGCGACGTTCGAAGACATCACCGAGCGCCGGCGCGCCGAAGAGCGCATGAGCCACCTTGCCCATTACGACACGCTGACCGACCTGCCCAACCGCTCGATGTTCCGCGAACGGCTCGACCAGGCGCTTGGCGAAACCGCTGCTACTCCGCTGGCGATCTTCTCGCTCGACCTCGATCGCTTCAAGGCCATCAACGACACCTGGGGGCACCCGGCCGGCGACTGGCTGCTGAAGTGCGTGGCCGACCGGTTGCGGCAGAGCCTGCGCAGCGAGACCGATGTGGTCGCCCGCCTCGGCGGCGACGAGTTCGCCATCCTGCAGTTCAATCCCAAAGGTACCGCCGATGCTGAAAAGCTGGCAAAGCGCATCGTCGCTGTCGTCAGCCAGCCGTTTCGCGACAAGGGCCGCGACATGCATGTCGGCATCAGCCTTGGCATCGCTCTCTATCCCAACGATGGCAAGGACGCCGACACGCTGTTGAAGAATGCTGACATGGCGCTCTACAGCGGCAAGAGTGAAGGCCGCAACGTCTACCGCTTTTTCGAACCCGGCATGGACGCCCTCGCGCGGGCGCGCCTGACGCTCGAAACCGATCTCGAGACGGCACTGAAGCGGCAGGAATTCGTCCTGGACTTCCAGCCGATCACCAACATCGCGTCGGGCGAAATCGTCGGCGCCGAAGCCTTGATGCGGTGGAATTCGCCAACACGCGGCCTGGTGGCGCCCGACGATTTCATCGCGGCCGCCGAAGACAGCGGACTGATCGTTCCGCTGGGCGAATGGGCGCTGAAACAGGCCTGCAGCGTGGCCGCCGGCTGGCCGCCCGGAATGCGCATTGCCGTCAACGTCTCGGCCGTGCAGATCAGAAGCGCCGACTTTGCCCGCAGCGTGATTTCGGCGCTGGCCGTTTCCGGCGTGCCGGCCAGGCGGCTTGAGCTGGAGATCACCGAAACCGTGTTGATGGATGAAAGCGAGACGGTGCTGAAGACGCTTAGACAGCTGCGCGAACTCGGCATCCGCATCGCGCTCGACGATTTCGGCACCGGCTATTCGTCGCTCGGCTATCTCAGGCGCTTTCCCGTCGACAAGATCAAGATCGATCGATCGTTTATCCATGATATCGACAACCGGGACACGGCGGCGATCGTGCGCTCGATCATCGGGCTTGGTGCCGAGCTCGGCATCACCGTCACCGCCGAAGGCGTCGAGACCGAAGCGCAGCTCGACATATTGCGCAAGGCTGGCTGTGTCGAGGCGCAGGGCTTTCTGATCGGCGTGCCGTCAAAGGCGGCTGACATGGCACGACTGCTCAAGTCGAAGGCAGCGTCCCGGCCCGCCTGAACATGCCCGGTGTCATTCCATGCGCCGCGCGGAAGGTGCGCGAGAGATGGCTCTGGTCGGAGAAGCCGGCCGCAAAGGCGGCGTCGGCGAGGTTTGAGCCTTGGCGGATCAGGACATCGGCGCGGCGCAACCGGCGGTCACGGATGAAGGCAGCGGGCGTGAGGCCCAGCACCTTCCTGAAATCCCGGATGACCTGAAAGCGCGTCACGCCTGCGGCTTCGGCGAGCCGCCGCAGATCGAGGTCCGAAGCCAGATGATCCTCGATGACCTGTTCATAGACCTGGAGCCGGCCCTTCGAGCCGAAGCTTTCGACCGCCTCGCGCCGCCGGCCGCCCCAATCGCCATGGCGCAGGACGAGCTTGCGCAAGGCGATCAGCATGGATGTCTCGGCACTTGTGGCATCGCCTGATGTCGAGGCCTGGTGTGCGGTGGCCACCGCCTGGACGAGATCGGCATCATCGACGATCGATTGCGAAAACAGTGGCGCGCGATCCTGCCCGAGTTCTGCAGCGATCGCGCCCATGAGGGAAACCGAGGGATAGAAGGTGCGGTAGGCCCAGCCCTGCTCGGCACCTGCCTCGCCGTCGTGCCACACCTCCGGATTGACGAGGAGGACCGTGCCCACCGGCGCGACGACGGTCTCGTTGCCGATGCGGACACGCTCGCAGCCATGCGTGATCAGCGCGACGACATAGGTCGGGTGCGTGTGCAACTGGTAGCGATGCCGGGTGAAACGCGCCCTCAGCATGCCAAGATCGCGAAAGCGCGGATGACGCCAGAACTGCGTTGTCTCCTGCGCCTCCTGAATTCCCGACACGGTCAATCCTGTTCAAGACGCTGCCGGCGCAAACCCTTTAGATGCTGGCATCGACAAGACCGAATTTACGACGGCCGGCAAGGAGAGCGCAATGCTGCACAACGACCCCGTCGCCGCCCTCACCCCGCAGGTGGTGGAATGGCGGCATCACATCCACGCCAATCCCGAGCTTGGTTTCAGCGAGTATGAGACAGCGCGCTTTGTTGCCGACAAGCTGCGCGCCTTCGGGTTCGACGAAATCCATGAAGGCATGGGCGGCACCGGCGTGGTCGGCGTCCTCAGGGGACGGCCGGGGACACGCGCCATCGGGCTCAGGGCCGAGCTCGATGCCTTGCCTGTCCTGGAGAAGACCGGATTGCCATATGCTTCGAAAAGGGACGGCGTGATGCATGCCTGCGGCCATGACGGCCACACCGCGATGTTGCTCGGCGCCGCCAGGCTGCTCGCCGATAGCAGAGCCTTCGACGGAACCGTCTATTTCATCTTTCAGCCGGCGGAGGAAAATGAAGGCGGCAGCATGCGCATGATCGAGGACAGGCTGTTCGAGCGCTTCCCGGTGGAAGCCGTCTACGCCGTCCATAACTGGCCGGGACTGCCGCTCGGCACGATCGCTACCCGAGCCGGCGCGATGATGGCGGCTGTCGACACTTTCGAGTTGAGTTTCGAGGGAACCGGCGCACATGCCGCCATGCCGCAGCTTGGCGACGACCCGGTGCTTGCAGCCAGCGCTTTCGTTCAGGCCGTGCAGCGCATCGTCAGCCGCTCGGTCGATCCGCAGACGGCGCTGGTCGTCTCGATCACCCAGATCCATGGCGGCAATGTCGGCAACATCGTGCCGGGCAAGGTTTGGCTGCAAGGCACCTGCCGCTTCTTCGAGTCCGCTCTGTCGGACCATTGCGAAAGACTGGTCGGGGAGATCGCGGAGGGTATCGCTGCGGCGAACAGCCTGACCGCCAAGCTCGTCTACAAAAAGGGTTACCCACCGCTGGTCAATACATCAGTCGCGACGGCCCAAGCCGTCCAGGCCGCCGCCGCTGTCGTCGGCCGCGAGCGGGTCGAGACCGCGTTCAACCCGAGCCTCGGCTGCGAGGATTTCGCCTATATGGTCCGCGAAGCCGGCGGCTGCTATGCGTGGGTCGGCGCCGGCTCAGTCGGACCGGGCGAAGGACTGCATGGCGATCGCTATGTCTTCAACGACGCAATCGTTCCGACCGTGCTGAGTTATTTCGTCACCCTCGTCGAGCAGACGGCGGCCACCAATACACCAGATTGAATGCCGCTATTCAGCGCAGCGTCTCGATGTATTTTTCGTGGAAGCTGACATAGCCGGGTTCGACCACTTTAAGATGCCGCTCTATCAGCTGGTGGAACGCCGGGAGCTGATGAAACGGTACGCCGGGATAAGCGTGATGCTCGGCGTGGTAGGGCATGTTCCAGGCAACCTTGCGCACCAGCCAGTTGGTCAGCGTGGTACGGGTGTTTTCCAGCATGTTGGCGACGAGCGGGCAGCGGCCATGTTCGGCCAGCAGATAGAGCCTGAGGAATGGCTGTCCGAGCAGCGCCGGCACGATCCAGACATAGAGCAGCACCGTCGCCTGGAACCACACGCCAAGTGCCGCAACCACGATATAGAAGGCAATCATGGCGCGGGCCTCAGAACGCACCTTGGGCAGACCCTTTGGCGGTACGTAGCTGTCGCGGCAACCGCCGGTCGCGTTGGTGTAGAGCGTCTGCAGATTCCCCCACCACACCGGCAGGCCCGAGACGTGGACGATGTATTGCCGCACCGTCTCCGGTTTCGGAAAGGCGAGTTCGGGATCGTTCTCGGGATCCTGGGTGAAGCGATGATGAGCGAAATGGAAGTAGCGGAACCAGTCGGCCGGCAGCGCGATCGCCAGGCTGCAGACCCTAGCCACGGCATCGTTGAGCCACTGTGTCTCGAAAGCCGTCCTGTGCGCCGTCTCATGCAACAGCGTGAACAGGAAGACGACGAGGATGCCTTGCGGCAGCATCAGCAGCGGCCAGTACGGCACTTTGGCCGCGATCAGCGCGCCGAGAACGATGATCCCGCCGAGATGGAAGGCGAGCTGGATCAGGCCCGGCCCGTCCGATTTGCCGGTCAGGCGGCTGCGCTGCTCATTGTTCAGCGACGCGATGACATCGCGATGGTCTCTGGGTTCGGTCTGCGCTGATACGGTCATGGAGCCAACCTACCCAACAAGAAACCTTTCTAAAAACGAGGATTTCTGCAAAATAGATAAGCTTAACTTATCTATTGGAGCACCAATGGCCGCACTTCCATCCCTGAGAGGACTGCAAGCCTTCGAGGCTGCGGCGCGCTCGGGCAGCTTTGCCGCGGCGGCGGAAGAGCTGTCGATCTCGGCGGCCGCCGTCAGCCAGCTCATCCGCACGGTCGAGGAACAGATGGGCCGAAAACTGTTCCATCGCGTCAACCGTCGCGTGGTGCTGACCGAAGCCGGCGTCGAGATGCTGCCGAGGCTGACCTTGGCCTTCCAGGAGATCGGCAGCATCGCACGCGGCGGCGATGCTTTCCGCCCACGGCTTGTCATATCGGTGCCGCCGTCCATGGCGATGGGCTGGCTTTCGGGACGTCTCGCCGGCTTCGTCGCCAGCCATGGCGCCGTCGACATCTCGCTGCGCGGCGATGACGACCCGGTGCCGTTCGACCGTGAACTGATCGACCTCAGACTGTCCTTTGGACCGCATTATCGCGAACACCCGACAGAGGACGTTGTCAGGGACGCCGTCTATCCCGTCTGCGCGCCTGGACTTGCCGCCAGCTCGGAAAACCTGGCCGGCCTGCCGCTGATCCACACCGATTGGGGACCGACCGGCGCGTCGTTTCCGTCATGGCGCAACTGGTTCGAGGCTGCCAGCATCGAATCCGGCCGGGCAGTCCAGCGCGGCCTGTCGGCGAACTCGTCGCGGGCAGCGCTCGACCTGGCCATTTCAGGGCTGGGCGTGACGCTGGCACAAGGCATCTATTGCGCTAAGGCGCTGGAAGAAGGCCGGCTGGTCCGGCCGAATGCCCTATCGATCGCGCTGCGCCAACCCTATTGCCTGACGATCCCCGAGCGCAGCGCAAGGCGCGACGTGGTTGCGGCGTTTCGCAATTGGCTGATCGGCGAATGCCGGCGGTCGGTGGGTTCGCCGGCACTCCGATGATCGCGTGCCCCCGCGCCCCACTCAGAGATGGCTGGCCAATGCGGCGACCATGTCCTTGTTCGTCGCCACGGGAATGATCTCGAACTCCACAAGGTCAGCCCATTCGATGACCCAGCGCTGCAGCAGCGTGACGTCATCGGCCTCGACCAGAAGGAAGCAGCGGCTCATATCCGCCGCGATCCACGAGTGGTGCACGACAAGCTCATCCGGCTTCAGGCGGCCGCGCTCGCCGAAGCGACGATAGATCTCCTTGCGATCGCAGCCGGTGAAATCCTCAATGACGATGAACTGCATACGTCCCCTCGCCTTGAATTACCGCCCGGGACGGTCGAGCCGTTCCAGGAACCATTGCGTCAGCCGCACCCAGACCTCGTCCTTTTCGCCGGAATCCTCCCAGCCATGGTCGAGATTGGGGTTGTCGTTGACCTCGATGACGAAGACGCCATCCTTGGTTTCCTTGAGGTCGACGCCGTAAAGCCCGTCGCCGATGCAGCGCGCCGCCTTCACCGCCGTCTCGACAACATGCGGCGGCGTCTCCTTCAGCGTGAAGGTCTTGATACCGCCCTGGTCGGGCTTGCCGCTGGCCTTGTGGTTGACGATCTGCCAGTGCTTTTTGGCCATCAGATAGTGCACGGCAAACAGCGGCTGGCCTCCGAGCACGCCGACGCGCCAGTCATACTCGGTCGGAATGAATTTCTGCGCGATCAGAAGGTCGGAATCCTCCAGCCACTCGGTGGCGAGTGTCTTCAGTTCCTCGAAGTTGCCGCATTTCTTGACGCCGCGCGAGAACGATGAGTCCGGGATCTTCAGCACCAGCGGAAAGCCCAGCGTCTGCGCCGCCAGTTCGAGGTCCGTGGTGCCGGCAATCATCACTGTCGGCGGCACCGGCACCTTGTTGTAGGCCATCAGCTCGTTGAGATAGACCTTGTTGGTGCAGCGGATCATCGACAGCGGATCGTCGATAACCGGCATGCCTTCCTGCTGGGCGCGGCGCGCGAAGCGGTAGGTATGGTTGGAGATCGAGGTGGTCTCGCGGATGAACAGCGCGTCGTAATTGGCGAGCTTGGCCAGATCCTTCCTGGTGATCGGTTCGATTTCGACGCCCATCTTTTCGGCGATCTTGGCCCAGTAGCGCAGCGAGGAAATCTCCGACGGCGGCAGCTCCTCATGCGGATCGACCAGCGTGGCGAAAGTGTAGCGCGCCGGAGTGCGGCCCTTGGTGTCACGCCATTCGCGGTTGGTGTAGGTCTCGAGCGCCTGCACGAATAAGGCTTCTTCCTCCTCGGTCATCCTGGCCAGCGGCAGGAAGCCGATCTTGCGGATCGAAGCCCATTCGGCGCTGTCCTTGATGTGGACCTCAAGCGCCGGGGCGCGGAACCAGTCGAACAAAAGCTTGGCGAAGCGATCCCAGATCTTAGACGGGCCGATGCCGAAGAAGATGCAGACTTTTTGCGGAAAGACGCCGCCGAGATCCTTGCGGCATTTGTTGAGCGCCAGTTCCAGTTCCGGCAGCGCGTGCTCGTAGAGCTTGCGCTCCGACAGGTCGATCATCGTCTCGACCGTCGGGATGACCTTGTGGCCGCGCGACCCGGCGAGCAGAGAGGCATAGTAGCCACGGCTCTGGTAGGCGTAATTGTTCGACAGGTTGATGACCTTCGGCTGCTGGCCGCGAAACAGCGCCGGATGCGCAAGATAATCACGGTTGGTGATGATCTTGTGCGGCGTCGCGGCCTGGTCGAGATCGTTCTGCCGGCCGGTGAGGATGACCCAGGTCATTGTTATCAGCGTTTCCCAAGAGTGATGGCAGCACGCAGTCCGTCGCGGCCGAATTGCGCCATGTTCATGAAGATGCCGTGTGGGACGGGAATGTTGGCGGCATCGAGGATGGTCTCCTGTCGTTCGTCCTCGACCCAGGGATCGTGGATGAGGATATGGTCGCCGTCATCGCCGATGGCCAGTACCCAGTGCGGCACCTTCTTGCCGAACATCAGGAAGCCGCTGATCAGCACCAGCACCAGCTTGCCATCGGCCAGGGCGCCACGGATGTCGTCGATGGCGAATGGACGGTAATTCACCGGGATGCCGTATTGTTCCGCGCGGCGGCGAAAGTCGACTTGGGCAAGTTCCATCACCCGGCGCTTGTCCTCGCTGCGCACCGACTGCAGGAACAGCGCGCCATAGAAGGACACGAAGATTTCCGCCGCCAGCCCGTTTTCGTGGCCGGCCACCGCAAGGCCGAACGGCTCGCAGCCGCCCGGGCCGGACATCATGAAAACCGTCGTCGCCTCGCGCCACAGGCGGATTTCCATGACCGGATCGGGCACGAAGCCGGAATCGAAATTGGCCATCGCCATCATCAGGCAGCATGGGCCGCAGGTGAACTCGCAGGTCTGCTGGTAGAACGGCACCTCGGTGGCGACCGGAATATCGCCGCGTAAGGTCTTTTCATAGCGCAGTGCCGTCTCGCCATCCTCGTAGTAGGCAGGTTCGCGACCGATCTTGCGGTAGCCGCTCTGCTCATAGATGCCGATGGCGCGCAGATTGTCCTCGCGCACTTCGAGACGCAGCATCATGCGGTCGTGCTCGAAGGCGGCCTCTTCGGCCGCTGCAAGCAGCATGCGGCCAACGCCGCGGCCGCCGAAAAATGGGCCGGTGGCAAGCGAATAGAGCCGGGCGACGCCGCTGCCCTTGCGAAACAGCACCACGGCGTAGCCGGCGACGCGGCCATCGCTTTCGGCGACCAGCATCTCGGCGGTCTCGCGTTCGATCAACAGGCGAAAGGAGCGCCGGGAAATGCGGTCACTGGAAAAAACCGCCTTCTCGATGGCGGCGAGGTCATCGACGTCGGACGCGCGGGCCTTGCGAATCTCGGCAGGCATGCGGGTTCAGAAAACCTCGATTGGGTGGAGGAAAAGGCCCCGGTCAAAAACGTCGCAAACATCAGCCGAAACGCCGATATTGTCCAAGCGCTATCGCACCTTGAATAGGGCCGAATTGTGACAGATTCCGCCGCGAGTGGCGGGCTATGGGAGCGGCACCGCGAAGTGCGCCGCCGCCCCCGTTGCACGACTGCGAAAACGGAATGCGCTCAACTGGCGAGGCCGGCCACTAGCTGGCCATAGGCGCGCTTGGCCACTGCCGCCAGCTGCTCGCGCGGCAGCGAACCGACGACTGCACAGGCATAGCCCTTATCCAGCCAGTAGACCGCCTCGGGACCGTCGGCGTCGGCCATGTAGGTACCCTTGGACTTGGCTGAGGAATCAGCGGTAACGAACAGGGAGATGCGCTGGCCCTTGGCGTCCTCGTAAAGCAGCATGGCGGCCTTGCCCTGGCCGGCGGGCAGCAGCCGGCCGCCAACCAGCCGGAAGCCCTCCGCCACCAGATCGGGCGCCACCAGCTTCAGGCCGACACGGTTGGACAGCCAGGTCTGCAGATGATCCTTGTCGCTGGCCGGCACTTCCACCGCATGGCGTTGTTCGGCGGCATAGATGACATGGGCGGCGATAGCCTCCTCGGCCAGCTGGTCGTCTGCCCCGTCATCCCTGCCGATACCGTCGATGCCGGCAAAATAGCCGCCAAGACCGCCGACGACGAGCACCGCGGCCGCCGCGGCTGCAAGCCACCAGCGCGACTGCCGCGCCGCCACTTTGGTCGCGCCTTCACCGCGCACGATCTGCTTGAACAGCACCGGCACGGGCTCGTCGAGGACGCCGGCAAAGGCGGCGCGCAGTGCGGCGCGGTCGGCGGTGTAGCGGGCGCTTTTCGCCTTCATTTCGGGATTGGCGTCGATCCAGGCGTCATAGGCGGCGCGCTCGTCGCCCGGCAGTTCGCCGTCGAGGGCCATGTGGATATCGCGTTCGGAAAAATCGCGGCGGGTCATTTCTCGACGATCCTTATCGAGCGCCGGCGCGCGGTGTCGTCGAGCAGGCTGCGCAGCTCCTCGCGCCCGCGCGCTATGCGCGACATCAGCGTGCCGGCGGGCACGCCGAGAATGTTGGCGGCCTCGGCATAGGAAAATCCTTCGATGGCGACCATGACGAGCGCGGCACGGCGGTCGGGGCTGATCGCCTGCAGAGCGTCGATGATCTCGCGCGAGGCGGCATTCTCCGCCTGCTCGGCGGGAACTGCCTGTGCCTCGTTTGCGTCGAGCGGCAGGATCGCCGCCTCACCGCGCCGGTTCACCTTGCGCATCTGATCGATGAACAAATGATGCATGATCGTAAACAGCCACCTCCGGGGGCTTTCTCCTGTCTGCCAGCTCTCGAGCCGCAAGAGCGCCCGTTCGAGGCAATCCTGGACGAGATCGTCGGCGGAATCGCGGTCGCGCAGAAGCGAGCGTGCGTAGCGGCGCAGGCGCGGTATTTCACCAAGGATTGCTGCCTTCTTTTCGTCCATGACCGCTGGTTCTGAGGTCGCCCTTGTTTAACCCGATTGAACGCGCCTTCCCGGCGCGGCGCAAGCGGCCAGCGCGAAGCGGTCCGCCGCCCCGGTCACCCAAGCAATGAGATAACGACACCGCTGGCCGATTTATTCCTGGCTAAATGGAAATCTTATTGTTCTTGCTTGTCTTTATCCACTTCCCTCGCCGCCCGCGTCAGCAGCCGCTGATAGAACAGCCCGATGCCGATCAGCACCGCACCCAGGCCGATGAAGGACAGCGCCCTGAGCACGCCCTCCAGCTCCGACATGTCGAAGAGGAAGACTTTCACCACGGCAATCGCGATCAGCGCCGCCGAGGCGATGCGCAGCACCTGCGATTTCAACCAGACGCCGGCGGTCAGCAGCACGACGCCGATGACCAGCCAGAGCGCCGAATAGGTGTAGGTCTCGAGTTGGCCAAGGCCGCTCCACAGGCCGATGAACTCGCCCTTGAACACGCGCCGGACCGACAGTGTGGCGTAGGCGAAGACAAGCAGTGCCGCGACCACCGCCAGCATCTGCGCATACCATGGCGGCCGCTTGTACCTGGCATAGAGCGCCAGCCCGCCGGCGGCGATGGCCGGCAGCAGGTAGGCCAGGAACAACAGGTTGAACACCGGGATCTGGCCGGTCGACTCGTCGGTGAACAGCGGGTTCAGCACCAGGAAATGCTGGAAGACGATGAAGGTGACCGAGACCACACCGGCGGCCATCGAGCCGTAGCGCAGCACCGAGCTTGGCGAGCGCATGTCGATGGCGACCAGCATGGCGCCGGCGCCGATGGCGATCAGTGTGTAGATGGCCTGCTCCGCGAGCGTCACGGTGCCGGTGTCGATGACGCCGCCATGCATGGCGTGGCGCACCAGCATGGCGACGGTGAGCAGCGCGAACAGGGCTGCCCCCGCCTCCATGGCAAGGCGCGGCCGGCCATTGGTAGTGCGGGCGAGTTGCCAGGCGGCGAAGCCGAAGGCCAGCGCCGGCACGCCGTATCCCGGCAGCAGCCAGTTGAACACCGGCGTCGTCGTCAGCGATCCGGCGCCGACGATGGTCGGATCGAAGGCAACGCGACCAAGCACGGCGACGACCGCGCCGACCGAAATCCAGCCGAGCACCGGATAGGAGCGCCAGCGCGTCGCCAGCGCCGGCACGATGGCGGCAACGCCGGCAAGCAGCGTGGTCCAGCCGGATCCGAAGGCCATATGCAGCATCAGGAGGCCGGCCAGAGCCGAGCCGCCAAGCGCGAAGGAAACGGCGATGTCGCCCTTGAGCGGCGGCTGTTCGGCGCGCGCGATCCATTCGCCGCCGGCGGCGAAGACGACAACCAGAAGGGCAGCGACCGCGGCGTAAGCAAGATCGCGATCGAGATTGCCATAGGCGAGCCACAGCGTCAGCAGGATGACCAGCGGCGCAGCAACGCCCCATGCCGCCCAGCATGCCGCGCGGGCCTGTGCCGTGGCGGCGAAGCGGCGCGCGGCCCAGAAACCGGCGCCGATGAAGACGAGGCCGAGGCCAAGGCCGATGCGCAGCGTCAAGGGATTTCCGGCCGCCGCCGGCATGCCGTCAAAGCCTATATTTCCCTGGGTTAAGTCTGAGCCGATGGTGGCGGGCGGAATGATGCCGAGATAGATCATCACGCTGACTACACCGGCGGCATGAAGCAGGGGCAAAGCGCGCGGCCGGTAGAGTGCGGTGGCGACAAGGGCAACGAGGACGGTTGCGCCCGGCAAGGCGCCGCCGGCGGCGACCAGTGTCGTGTCGACGGACAGGCCGAGTGCCGAAAACGCAACGAAGACGCCAGGCACGATCGAGGGCCAGTCGAAACCGTTCTTCGCAGTTTCCGCTTCGCCGCCACGACTGCCCAGCCAGACAAAGGCAAGCACTGCCAGCGTCACCGCGTCGATGAATAGGATGACGGCAAGGTCAGTCCCGGGCGCAGCCATCATGTAGGCGATGGTCCACGCGCCGGTGCCGAAGAAGGCCGCCGCGATCAGGAATTTCCAGTCGCGCATGCGGGCGATCACCGCGGTGGCGGCAAGCACGATGGCGAGATAGATGAACAGCGCCCATGGGTTGGGCGCCTGCGAGGACACAAGCGCCGGCGTTGCCATTGAGCCGACAAGGCCGATGCCGGCCAGTGCCTGGCCATGGACGAGAGCGGCGACAATCGTTGCCACGCCGATGGCGCCGAGCACGGTGAAGGCGAAGGCCGGGCCGACGAAGCCGTAAACGGCATGGGCGGCATAGACCGTGCCGAACAGGATGAAGGCGCCGGCGGCCGTCAGGATCGCCGGGATGTAGGCGCCAGCCACTCCTTCCACTGGGACCTTGAAGCCCGTGCGGCGGATGAACTCGCCGCCGCCGATCAGCACCAGACCGAGCAATGCCGCCAGGGCCAGCCGTACCTCAGGGCCGAAAATGCCGGCCTCGATGGTGTAGCGGATCAGGAACAGGCCGCCCAAGGCCAGCGCGATGCCGCCGACCCAGACCGCCCATCGTGTGCCGAGCGCGGTTTCGACTTCGGACTGCCGGGCCGCTTTCGCGGTGGCAGCCGGCGCGGATCCGGTCAACGCGGCCTTGGCCGCTGCCGAAAGTTCCGGCACGGGCTCGCTGGTGGCCGCTTCGGGCGCCGCGGCCGGCGCTTGTGCCACTTCGGCTACTGTTGGCGAAGCTATGTCGGCAATCGCTGTGGTGGCCTGAGCAGCATCCGCCGGCACGCTGTCATTTGCGGCCGCCTCAACCGCCTTGGCAGCGGGCGCAGCAACATTCACGCCGGACAGAACCAGACTGCGCAGCGCGCCGAGTTCGCGCTCGATCAGGCTGATGCGGCCCTGCTGGCGCAAGACGAGGACGAACAGCACGACAACGACGACAGCGCCAATCAGGCTTTCAAACATGGCGGTTCCCCCAAACCAGGCCAGTTTTCACTGACAATTGCGGCGGCCACACGGCCACCCCAGACGGCTATTCAAGTCACGCCACCGCAATGGTGAGCGGAGAGAAATCATCGAGCATGTTTCGCCGGCAAATTCCAGCGGTCTACAGCCGTTATCCTCACCCATCATCTCGGATGGTCAGGAATGACGCGCCACAGCCACTTGCCAGGGACCATGTTATTCTCAGGTGAACTCCAGGGAAAATCAAATGCCTAAAAGAAGCGCGGGACTGCTGATCCACCGGGCAAGGGCCGGCATTCTCGAGTTTCTGCTGGTCCATCCCGGCGGTCCCTTCTGGGCAAGGAAGGACGAAGGCGCGTGGTCTATCCCCAAGGGTCTCATCGAAGAGAACGAGGATGAGCTGGCGGCCGCCCGGCGCGAGGCCGGAGAGGAACTCGGCGTCGCCATCGATGGCGATTTCGAGCCCGTTGGCAGCTATCGGCAACCGGGCGGCAAGATCGTCATCGCCTGGAGCGTCGAAGCCGATATCGATACCGATGCCATCAAAAGCGACATGTTCACCCTCGAATGGCCGCCAAGGTCGGGCTCGATGAAGGAATTCCCCGAAGTTGACAGAGCCGGCTGGTTTTCATTGCCTGAAGCCAGCCTCAAAATCCTCAGCGGTCAACGCGCCATCCTCGATGATTTCATGGAGCGGCGCAAAGCCGGCTGAATCACATCGCCCGACTTTCAGACGGTGAACCTAGCGCGCCGACAGATTGGCGGCTGGGAAGATCGAGCATGTCTCGGTGCCGAAGGCGAGCAATTTGCCCTGCGCGTCCTTCAGCGTTGCTTCCGACACCGCCAGCGTGCGGCCTTTGTGGACGATCTTGCCCTCGCAGACCACTTCGCCGGTCTTTGGAGTGATCGGCCGCGTAAAATTCACCTTGAACTCCGCCGTTGTGTAGGCCTCGCCCTTCTCGAGCAGCGTCTGCACTGCGCAGGCCAGCGCCGAATCCAGCAGCGTCGCCGCCCAGCCGCCATGCACGCCGCCCAGCGGGTTGAGATGGCGCTCGCTCGGCATGCCGCGAAACACCGCCCGCCCATCCGACACTTCGGTCAGGGTAAAATTCAGCCGGAAGGAAATCGGCGGCGCCGGATATTTGCCGTCGATGATGCGCTGCAAAAGTTCGAGGCCGCTGTATTCGTGCAGGTCGCCAAGCGGAATGGTGCCGAGGCCAAGCGGCGACACCCGGCCGGGATAAAGTTCGACTTCGCTCATATGATGATGCTCAGGTTGTGATTTCTGGGGCAGCGTGTGTTGTTGCGGCGGCCTTGCCGCCCGAATGGTGCTTGCGCAAGGCGGCGAGGAAGCCGGCACGCGCGTCGGGCTGTTCGATGCCGCGCGGCTCATAGACATGGCGGGTGAAGAAGAAACCGGTCAGCCGGAACGCATCCTCGAGTGCCGCCTGATCGGCGCGCAGACCAGAGCCGCGCTGCAGGAAGGCCGGCAGCACCAGCATCTTGTCGCGCCATGGCGCGCCGGCCTGGCGCGACACGGCGCGGCCGGATTTCGGCGAGACATAGGCCAGATCCTGCCGGGCGCCAGTCGCCGCGCACTGGCTGAGATCGAGGCCGAAGCCGAGTTCGTCGAGGATGAGCAGTTCGAAGCGCGCCACCAATTCACCGGCGGCATCTAGATCGTCGAGATGGGCGATCATCACGGCCAGCGTCTCGTAGAGGCCGCCATGGGCGTCGCGCTCCGGCAGCAGCCTCAGATGCGCGGCCATGGTCTGCAGGCCGTAGACGGCCACCGCGCTGTCCATCAGCCGGGCGGCATTCATCTCGATCGCCTCGGCCTGAAAGATGCCGAGATGCTCGTCGAGGCGGGCCCGCCACAACAGGTCGACGCGGTTGCCGGGCTGCAGCACCGGCTGCTGCTTGCGCGAGCGGCCGCCGCGTACCAGGCCGAGATGGCGGCCATGCGCGCGCGTCATCACCTCGAGGATGGCGCTGGTTTCGCCATGCTTGCGGGTGCCGAGAATGATTTCCTCGTCGCGCCATTCCATGCCGGGAGCTTGTCACCGGATGCGTGGCGAAATCAAGATTTTGGCGCGCCGCGTGCGATCTGTGCTGACATTGGACCGCCGACACACCGTCGAAATGCTACTATCGCGTGAAGTTCGCATGGTCGGCCAGCACCTCATCGATCACGCGCCGGGATCTTTCGGCCTCGGCCTGGTTGGCGTCGTGTCCGGCAACGGTGATCAGCGCCTTCCACAGCGCCCAGCCGCGGCCGCGTGCCCAGGTCGCTTCGTCGACGTCGATATGTTCGCGAAACGTCTCCCGGCTTTCAGCCGGCGCACGAGATCGGTATCGATGGTCAGTTTTGGGTCACTCATATCGTCATCTCAAACTGCCGGGGCGGCAGTTCTAGACGACGAAGCTCAATGGGGAAACTCAAGCCCCATCTCGCGGTAGCGCTCGGGATCATCGCCCCAGTTCTCGCGCACCTTGACGAACAGGAACAGGTGCACCTTCTGTTCCAAAATGCCGGCGATCTCCATGCGCGCGGCCTGCCCGATGGCGCGGATCGTCTCGCCCTTGTGGCCGAGCACGATCTTCTTCTGGCTGTCGCGCTCGACATAGATGGTCTGGTCGATACGCACCGAGCCGTCCGGCTTCTCTTCCCATTTCTCGGTCTCGATATGGGAGGAATAGGGCAACTCCTGATGCAGCCGCAAATACAGCTTTTCGCGCGTGATCTCGGCTGCCAGCTGGCGCATCGGTAGGTCGGAGATCTGATCCTCCGGATAGTACCAGGGGCCGACTGGCAGCGCCTGCGCGAGGTAATCGAGCAAATCCTTGCAGCCGGAGCCGGTCAGCGCCGAGACCATGAAGGTGCGCTTGAACGGCACTTTTTCGTTTGCTGCCGCGGCCAAGGCCAGCAGCGCCTCGTGCTTGACCCGGTCGACCTTGTTGAGGATCAGCACCATCGGCTGGCGCACGTCTTTCAGCCGCTCGAGGATGGCGTCGGCGTCACCCCTGATGCCGCGCTCGGCATCGATCAAGAGCAGCACGATATCGGCGTCCTTGGCGCCGCCCCAGGCGGTGGTCACCATCGCGGTGTCGAGCCGGCGCTTCGGCTTGAAGATGCCGGGCGTGTCGACGAAGACGATCTGTGCATTGTCATGCGTGGCGATGCCGCGCACGATAGCGCGGGTGGTCTGCACCTTGTGGGTGACGATCGACACTTTGGCGCCGACCAGTTGGTTGACCAAAGTCGACTTGCCGGCATTGGGCGCGCCGATCAGGGCGACGAAGCCGGAATGCGTAGCAGGCGTCTCCGCTGCCGAGGGCAAGTCTTCGCTGGCGGTCATGCCGCACTCCCTTGGTTGGCCCAGATGCCTTCGCGTAACAGAAATGCCGATGCCGCCGCTTCTTCGGCTGCACGGCGAGAGCCGCCCATGCCGCTTGCCGGGGCAAAACCACTGACCTTCACGGACACCGTGAAGACCGGTTGGTGTTCAGGTCCTTCGCGTTTTTCGATCGCGTATTCGGGCCTGACATCGCTGCTCTTGGCGATCCATTCCTGCAGGTCGGATTTCGGATTGGGCGGCTTTGCCACAACCTTTTGCGAGCGCGGCTCCCAGTATCGCAGGACGAATTGCCTGGCCGCATCGAGGCCGCCATCGATATAGACCGCCGCGATCAGCGCCTCGACCGCATCCGCCAGATAGTTTCCGCCCGAGCCGCGCGAGCGCGCCTTCAAGGCGGCGTCGGCGCGGACCAGATCTTCCAGCTGCATTTCAATGCCGATCTCGGAGCATGTCCGCGCATCGACCAGGGCATTGAAGCGCGGCGCGATTTCACCTTCCGGCGCTTCGGGAAATTTTTCGAAAAGCAGGTCGGCAACGATCAGGCCGAGCACGCGGTCGCCGAGGAATTCGAGGCGCTGGTTGTTGCTGCTTGCCTTGACCGCACTGGAATGGGTCAGCGCGGTCTCGAGCAAACGGACATCCCGGAAGGAATGGCCGGTTCTGGCTTTCACCAAATCGGCCAGAGTTTCACCAGTCGGGCGCTTCAAGGCCATCAATTTACGAAATGGAACATGCGCGACAGGCGCACCAGCGACGGCCATTTCCAGATCTCGAGCGGACTCGCTTTGCCTGCGATCGAGAAGAAAACGATGTTGGCGCGGCCGACCAGGTTTTCAGCCGGGACGTAGCCGACGCTCAGGCGGCTGTCGGAGGAATTGTCGCGGTTATCACCCATCATGAAATAGTTGCCGGGCGGCACAACGAACTCGCGGGTGTTGTCGGTGATCGAATTCGGTGTCAGGTCGAGCGTGTCGTAGCTGACGCCATTGGGCAGAGTCTCGCGATAGACGTCGACCGGCTCAGGCACTTCCGTGATATCAGGATTTTGGATCTGGCCTGTCTTCACACGCGGCACGCCTTGGCCATTGATGAACAGCTGGCCGTCCTTCATCTGGATACGATCACCGGGGAGGCCGACGACGCGCTTGATGTAATCGAGCGACGGATCCGGCGGGAACTTGAACACCACCACGTCGCCACGCTTCGGGTCGGAACCCCAGATACGGCCCGAAAAGATGTCGGGCCCGAACGGCAGCGAATAGCGCGAGAAGCCATAGGACCATTTGGTGACGAAAAGATAGTCGCCTTCGAGCAAGGTCGGCCGCATCGACCCCGACGGGATCGAGAAGGGTTGGAACAGGAGCGTGCGGATGACCATGGCCAGCAGCAAAGCCTGGATGATGACGCTGACGATTTCGCCAAGCCCGCCGGATTTCTTCTCGGATTTTTCAACCACGCTCATGTCGTCCTCGATTGTGCTTGGATGGTATAGAGTCTCGGCGCGCGCTGGGCAACGTCATGCCGGCGTTAGATATAATCGCCGGTCGTCAGACGCAATCAATGTGGCGCTTGTTCGGCGGGCAACGCCTCGATGATCACAAAGGCTTGAGCGAGCGGGAAATCATCGGTGATTGTGAGGTGGATCGCCGCTTTGTGTCCTTGCGGCAGGATTCCGGCCAGTCGCGCAGCCGCCCCGCCGGTCAGCGCCATGGTCGGCTTGCCGCTGGGCAGGTTGACGACACCCATGTCGCGCCAGAACACGCCCTGCGCCAGGCCGGTGCCGAGCGCCTTGGCGCAGGCCTCCTTGGCGGCGAAGCGCTTGGCATAGGAGGCGGCACGCCCGGCCCGGCCCTCGGATCGGGCTTGCTCGACCTCGGTGTAGATGCGCTGGATGAAACGCTGGCCATGCCGTTCCAGCGACTTTTCGATGCGTCTGATGTCGATCAGGTCGCTGCCGATGCCGATGATCATTCCGCCGGAACTTCTCGTCCGCCGTGGCCGGCTTTGTGTACCCGTTCGGCCATGCGCTTGCGGCGCTGCTCGCGAAAGGCGGTCATGCCCCAGCGGGTGATGCCGTAGAAGATGAGCCCGAAGACCAGCCCGAGCGGCACCGCGCCGATCAGCATCGGCTCCAGCACCGGGTGCCACAGTTTGGCAAACGACAGCGTGTGCATCATCTCACCAAGATGCGCAGGCGGTCCGTTCTTGGGCAGGCGTTCATGCAGGATCAGCTTGCCGACTTCCCAGGACGCGCCCCACAGCAGCGGGAAAGTCAGCGGATTGCCGAAGAATACCGCGCCGAGGGCGGCGGCCACCAGATTGCCGGCGATTACCCAGCAGAGCAGGGCGGCAACGGCGAAATGGAAGCCGAGCGGGAAGAAGGAGGCGAACACGCCGGCCGCGACGCCGGCCGCCACTGCGTGCGGCGTCGCCTTCAGCCTGAGGATGCGCTTGGAGAAATACTGCAACGAGCGGGAAAACGAGCGGCGCGGCCATAGATAGGTACGCACCCGCTCCAACAGGCCATCAGGCTTGCGGCGTCGAAAAAGCACTCTGTTTCAATTCCCGTTCAGCAACGCCCCCAACCATCCAAGGCCGGAGGCGATAGGTCTATCTTGCGCTTCGAGGGCGCAGAAAGGCAACAACGACTTTAATATAGCGACTGCCTTGCCGCGGAACAACGAAACGCCGCCGCGCTGGTCTGCCGCAGTCC
The DNA here is from genome assembly GCF_057786075.1 of Mesorhizobium sp. P171375. Classification (NCBI taxonomy): domain Bacteria; kingdom Pseudomonadati; phylum Pseudomonadota; class Alphaproteobacteria; order Hyphomicrobiales; family Phyllobacteriaceae; genus Mesorhizobium; species Mesorhizobium sp. P171375. The sequence continues at coordinate 3,430,370 of NZ_JBYNWF010000001.1, read as the reverse complement.
TGTAAAAGAGCGCCATTGGGGCGAAACTGAGGACAACCTCAGGTGAGAGGTTAGATGACGACGATAAGGCCCGCCCGCGAAGACCATGCCGAGGCGGATAGACTATTCCCGATATTCGCTCACTTCGACCAGATTGCCGTCCGGGTCGCGGAAATAGACCGACATCATTGGGCCGCGAGCGCCGGTACGTTCGACCGGACCGACTTCTATTGCCACGCCATTGGCCTCCAGGCTGCCACAGATCTCGGCGAGCGGCCTCGCGGCGACCAGACAGAAATCGCCGGACCCGGCCGTCGGCGTCCTGGCTTTCGGCTCAAAAGTGCGACCGACTTCATGCAGGTTGATCTTCTGCGACCCGAACAGCAGCGCCGTCGGCCGGTTCGGCTCGTCGAGACGTTTCAGGCCTAGCACGCGCTGATAGAACGCGCAGGTGGCCTCCACCGAGCGGACGGTCAGCACGAAATGATCGATACCGGCGATCACGCGACGACCCTCCCGGTTAGATGTTGCGGCTGCCGGGCTTGATCGCCGGGATGGCGGCCAGTTCCGGCGGCAGGTGGTCGGCGGGATAGGCGGGCACTTCGTATTCGGCGAGCGCGATCAGCGGCACGCCGACATTGGTCTTGCCGGCCGAGCGGTCGATGATGCAGGCGGCCGCCACCACTTCGGCGCCAAGCGCGCGCAGGCAGTCGATGGTCTCGCGGATCGAAAGGCCGGTGGTGACGATGTCCTCGACGATGACGACGCGCGAGCCCGGCGCGATCTCGAAGCGGCGCAGCCTGAACTCGCCGCCTTCGCGCTCGACCCAGATTGCAGGGACGCCGAGATGGCGCGACGTCTCGTAGGCCGGGATCAGACCGCCGATCGCCGGGCCGACGACATAGTCTATCTTGCCCGGCACCGCCTTGCGGATCTTTTCGGCCAGCGCCTTGCACAGGCGCTCCGTCTTGTCGGCATGCATGAAGACCCGCGCCTTCTGCAGGAAGATTGGGCTGCGCAGGCCTGATGTCAGGATGAAATGTCCCTCCAGAACAGCGCCCGCCTCGCGGAATATGCCCAGCACTTCGTCCGTGTTCATCCTGCCTGCCCCGAAAAACTAGTGGTTAGCCGTTGACGCGCCGCGCATCGCTGACGCTCGAATTGTCCTTGAGCTGCGACAGCAGCCGGTTGAGATGCTTCAGATCCCAGACTTCGAGATCGATCAGCATTTCGGTGAAGTCGGGCGCGGTGCGCACCATCGACAGCGTATGGATGTTGGCGTCGTTCGAGGCAACCACCTGGGCGATGTCGGCCAACGACCCTGGGGCGTTGATGGCGGTGACCGAGACGCGCGCCGGAAAGCGTTCCTTGGTCTGCTCGTCAATGTCCCAGCGCACGTCGATCCAGCGTTCCGGCTGGTCGTCGAAGGCCTGCAGCGCCGGCGACTGGATGGGATAGATGGTGATGCCGGTGCCGGGCTGGACGATGCCGACGATGCGGTCGCCGGGCACGGCTCCTTCCGGCGCGAAGCGCACCGGCAGGTCGCCTCGCACGCCGCGGATCGGCACAGCGCCATCGCGCGGCTGGTTCTTGTCCTTGCGCGCGGCTCGCGTACCGGGCATCTGGAACAGCATGCCGGCGGCGTTGCGGATCTTCGACCAGCCCTCCTCGCGCTGCTTGGGGGCACTGACGGTGACGCGCTCGTCCTTGTAGTCGGGGAAGACCGCCTTCATCACGTCGGTGGAGGCCAGTTCGCCGCGCCCGACCGAGGCCAGCACATCCTCGATGTCCTTGCGCGCCAGCCGGTGCAGCACCGGCTTCAGGTTTTCCTTGGTGAAGGTCTTGCCGGCGCGTTCGAAAGCGCGCTCGAGGATGCGGGCGCCGAGACCCGAATACTGCTTGCGGATGGCGTTCTTGGTGGCGCGGCGGATGGCCGAGCGCGCCTTGCCGGTGACAACAACCGATTCCCAGGCCGCCGGCGGCACCTGCGCCTTGGAGCGGATGATCTCGACCTCATCGCCGTTCTTGAGCTCGGTCATCAGCGGCATGATGCGGCCGTTGACCTTGGCGCCGACGCAGGTGTCGCCGACATCGGTGTGCACGGCATAGGCGAAATCGATGGGGGTGGCGCCGCGTGGCAGCGCGATCAGCATGCCTTTCGGCGTGAAGCAGAACACCTGGTCCTGGAACAGCTCCAGCTTGGTGTTTTCGAGGAAATCTTCCGGGTTGTCGCCTTCGGCCAGTTGCTCGATGGTGCGCCGCAGCCACGCATAGGCGTTGGTCTCTTTCGAGATCGTATGGGCGGCACCGTTGGTCTTGCCGCCGGTGTCCTTGTAGATCGAATGGGCGGCGACGCCATATTCGGCGATCTTGTTCATCTCGCGGGTGCGGATCTGCAGTTCGACGCGCTGGCGCGAGGGGCCGACGATTGTGGTGTGGATCGAGCGGTAATCGTTCTGCTTCGGCGTCGAGATGTAATCCTTGAAGCGGCCGGGCACCATCGACCATGTCGTGTGGATGGCGCCGAGCGCGCGGTAACAATCTTCGACGCTGTCGACGACAACGCGGAAACCGAAAATGTCGGAGAGCTGCTCGAAGGACAGCGCCTTGGCCTCCATCTTGCGAAACACCGACCACGGCTTCTTCTGCCGGCTCTTCACGCCGGCGTTGATCGCGTGCTTCTCAAACAGCGCCGACAGCGCCTTCTCAATGTCGGTCAGCACCCCTTTGTTGCGCTCGAAGATCTCGGCAAGCCGCGCGGTGACGGCGCGGTAGGCTTCCGGATTGATGAAGCGGAAGGCGATCTCCTCCAGCTCCTCGCGCATGCCTTGCATGCCCATGCGCCCAGCGAGCGGCGCATAGATATCCATCGTCTCCTCGGCGATGCGCAGGCGCTTGGCCTCGGGCATGTGGTCGAGGGTGCGCATGTTGTGCAAACGGTCGGCGAGCTTGACCAGAAGGACGCGCACATCCTCCGAGATGGCCAGCAACAGCTTGCGCAGGTTCTCCGCCTGCTCGGCCTTCTTGGAGACGAGATCGAGCTTCTTCAGCTTGGTCAGACCCTCGACCAGCTTGCCCATTTCGGGACCGAACAGATCGTCAATCTCGGCCCGCGTCGCGGTCGTGTCCTCGATCGTGTCGTGCAGCAGAGCGACGGCGATCGTCGCCTCGTCCATGTGCATTTCGGTGAGGATGGCAGCGACTTCGAGCGGATGCGAGAAATAGGGATCGCCGGACGCGCGCTTCTGGTGGCCATGCTTCTGCATGGCGTAGACATAGGCCTTGTTGAGCAACGCCTCGTTGACGTCAGGCTTGTAGCGCGCGACGCGCTCGACAAGCTCATACTGACGCATCATGGGCGGGTTCTCGCGGTGCTGAAATGATTGATGCGCCGCACTAGCGTACGGCGCATCTCATAGATAGCCACGAAACTGACGGGACGGAAGTGCCGGAACCATATTCCCGGCAGGTCCAGAGCGCCGCTTAGTAGTCGTCGCTCTTTTCTGGCGGTACCAGGCCTTCGATGCCGGCCAGCAAGTCTTCCTCGGTCATGCGATCGAAGGTGACGTTTTCTTCGGCGTCGTCAGCATCGGTCGCCGCGACTGCGCCGCCGGTCTGGTCGGCGATCGCCTCGCCGTCGGCTTCGGGCTCGTCGACCTCGACATGCTTCTGCAGCGAGTGGATCAGATCTTCCTTGAGGTCGTCGGGCGACAGCGTCTCATCGGCGATCTCGCGCAGCGCTACGACCGGATTCTTGTCGTTGTCGCGCGGCACGGTGATCGGCGCGCCCTGGCTGATCTGGCGGGCGCGATGGCCGGCGAGCAGCACGAGCTCGAAGCGGTTGTCGACCTTGTCGATGCAGTCTTCAACGGTTACGCGGGCCATTGATTGCCCCTTTCATGCCTGGATTTGATGGAAAACAGGCGCGGTCCATAACCCGAACGCCGCCAAAATACAAGCATTATGGCACTGTGACCTCATGGGCCGACCAATACCGGTTTCGGGCGCCGATGAATGGCTTGCCGGCGAAGCCTGCCCACCGGCGACGATACGGCCCCGATCACAATTGCTTGCAGTCGGCCCAGGCACCCTTGGATTGCCGTAAAACTGGCGCTATCTCGGTTGACGAAAGGTCAGCCGGTTTATTTACGAGCCGACCGATATATCAGACCCATTTCGATTAGTCCGCCACCTATTTCGAAAAAGGAATATTGCCATGTTCGACCCCCGTGAAAAAATCGCTCTTTTCATCGACGGCGCCAATCTTTACGCCACCTCGCGGGCACTCGGCTTCGACATAGACTACCGCAAACTGCTGTCGAGCTTTCAAAAGCGCGGCTATCTGCTGCGCGCTTACTACTACACCGCATTGGTCGAGGACCAGGAATACTCTTCGATCCGCCCCTTGATCGACTGGCTCGACTATAATGGCTTCAAGGTGGTGACCAAGCCGGCCAAGGAATTCACCGACTCGACCGGCCGCCGCAAGATCAAGGGCAACATGGACATCGAGCTGACCGTCGATGCGCTCGAGCTCGCCGATGTCGTCGACCACTATGTCATCTTCTCCGGCGATGGCGATTTCCGCACGCTGGTCGAAGCGCTGCAACGGCGCGGCCGCAAGGTCTCGATCGTCTCCACCATGGCCTCGCAGCCGCCGATGATCTCGGATGATCTGCGCCGCCAGGCCGACCACTTCATCGACCTGACATCGCTGAAGAACGAGGTCGGCCGCGATCCATCCGAGCGGCCGGTGCGCCGGCCCGAGCCGGCCGAGGTCGACGAGGAAGACTATTGAGAAGCGGTCGCCTTGAACGCCGCTTCCGAACCCGACCGCGACTGCCCGCTCTGCCCGCGCCTGCATGATTTCATCGCAGACTGGCGGCAGCGCGAGCCGTCCTGGTTCAATGCGCCGGTGCCGACCTTCCTGCCGCCAGAAGGCGACGGCGCCGTCGAGTTGCTGATCGTCGGACTGGCGCCCGGCCTGCGCGGCGCCAACCGCACCGGGCGGCCCTTCACCGGCGACTATGCCGGCGACCTGCTCTACTCCACACTGATTGCGCACGGCTTTGCGCGCGGCGAGTTCAAGGCGCGGCCCGATGACGGCTTGCTGCTGGTCGGCACCGCGATCACCAATGCGGTGCGCTGCGTGCCGCCAGAGAACAGGCCGGTCGGCGCTGAGATCGCCACCTGCCGCAGTTTTTTGGTGCCGACGATTGCGCGCTTCCCCAGGCTGCGTGCAGTGCTGGCGCTGGGTTCGATCGCTCACCAGTCGACGGTCAGGGCGCTGGGCCAGCGCGTCGCCGCCTATCCATTCAAGCATGGCGGCCAGCTCGAGGCCGGCGCTGTTACACTGTTTTCCAGCTATCACTGCTCGCGCTACAACACCAACACCGGTGTTTTGACAGAGGCGATGTTCGTCAAGGTTTTCAGCGACATCGCCGCTTTCCTGCGGGGCTGAGGGCTGCCAAGTGTCGTCTCACACCGGCAGCAGCGCGTCCGGCTTCACATCCGATATCGACGCATAGGTGTGGGTTTCCCGCACACCCGGCAGCGGCAGGATCACGCGCTTCAAAAAATCCTGATAGGCGGCCATCTCGGAAATGCGCGCCTTCACCAGATAGTCGAAGCCGCCGACGACCATGTGGCACTCCAGCACTTCGGGGGCTTTCGCCACTGCCTCGGCGAAACGGTCGAACACATGCGGCGCTGCCTGGTCGAGCCTGACTTCGATGAAGACGAGCGTGCCCCGGCCGATCTTTTGCGGATTGTGCACGGCCCGGACGGCAGTGATGAACCCGTCACGAAACAGGCGCTTCACCCGCTGGCTGGCGCCGGTCGGCGACAGGCCGACTCGGGCTGCGAGATCGAGCGTGGTGCGGCGGCCGTCCTCCTGCAGCAACCGCAGCAGGCTGCGGTCGATGGCATCAAGCTGATCGGATTCATGATTCACGTTCGTAGTGCCCCTGTTGTGTGATTTTCACTTCCCAATTGCGAAAACAGCATATTTTGTCGCACCATTTTCAACAATAGGCTGCGCTTTAAGCGAGAGCCGCTGGAGGAAGAAACCTCCGCCGGCAGGATCCAACGGGATGAGAATGCGCGCGGCAGAGGACCGAAACACGAAGCCCGCAATTCTTGCCGGCCTGGCCATGATCGGCATTTACGCCTTGCAGTTCGTCGCCGCCCGGTTCAGCCTGCGGGAGCATCTGACGGCGACCGATCTCGCGACCTTGCGCTTTATCGGCGCCGGCATGGTCATGCTGCCGGTCGTCTGGAGAAGCGGCCTGGCGACCATCAAGGCATTGGGCTGGAGACGTGCCTGGACGCTGGCGGCGCTGGCCGGCCTGCCCTACCCGATCATCATCAATTGGGGCCTGACCTATGCGCCCGCCGCGCATGGCGCTGCACTTTGCCCTGCCTCGATCGTGTTCTTCTCGTTCTTGCTGTCGCACATGGCTACGACTGATAAAGCCTCGCGCCAGCGAACCATCGGCGTCGCCGCCATCATCGCCGGGCTGATCCTTTTCATCGCGCCGGTGCGCCCCGGCAGCGGCGTGAAGGATGTCCTGTTCGGTGATCTTTTGTTCATCGCGTCGGGCGCAATGTTTGCCGCCTATGCCGTTCTCGTGCGGCGCTGGCGCGTCGATCCGGTCACGGCGACCGCAACGGTCGTGCTCCTGTCATGCGTGCCGCTGCCATTGCTCTATTTCTTTGCCCCGAGCGGGCTGCGCGCCGCATCAGTGGCCGAGATCGCCAGCCAGATCGTCATTCAAGGGTTTTTGGCAGGTGCGGCCGCCATGTTCCTCTACACCTATGTCGTCCGACAGTTGGGGTCGCAAACGGCATCGCTGTTCATGCCATGCGTGCCGATCGCAACTGTCCTGATCGCCATGACGGTGCTCGGCGAAACGCCGACCGGCACCCAGTTCGCCGCCATCGTGATCATGGCTGCTGGAATGGCCTATTCGGCTGTTGCCAGACCTGCGGCCAAGACTGCCTGATTCAGGGCGATGGCGATGGTTGTGCAGATGGAGCAAACAACTCAGCCAGCGTTTGCTGCCCGCCCTGCAGCACATTGAGGTCGACATCGCCCTCGATGCCGTCGACGCGGCCCATATTGTGGTACTGCCAGTAGATCCAGCCGTCCTCGCTCGGTTTGATCGCCAGCGAGCGCAGCCAGCGCCGACGCACAGCTATCTGTTCGGCATAGGCGTCCTTAGCCTCGTCGGTCAGGTAGATGATCGCCGGCTTGCCGAACGCGGCTTCAACCGGCCCGAGGAAGGCCTGGAGTTCCGCGCCCAGCTGTTGCGGCGATGGGCGCTGCGGACAATTGCCGCCGAATTCGATGTCGACCACCGGCGGCAGCAGCGGCTGGTCGTGCGGCACCACTGCAATGAAATTCTTCGCCTGGTCGGCGCCTGGCCGGCAGAAGGTGAAAAAGTGGTAGGCGCCGACCGCAAGGCCGGCCGCACGGGCCTCGCGCAGGTTTTTGGCAAAGGCATCGTCGACATGGTCGCCACCCTCGGTCGCCTTGATGATGGCGAAAGCGACGTCATCGGCCGCAACGCGCCGCCAGTCGATCTCGCGCTGATGATGGGAAACGTCGATGCCCCTGACCGGATAGCTGTCCCGATCCGGCGAGAAGGTCTGGAAATACAAGAAGCCGCCTGCCGCGACGAGGCCGGCAATGACCAGACTGGCCGCAGACCAAAGGATGATCCGGTTCTTCAAGACCATCCCCTGTTCATCGTCGTGGCTGATTGGTCGAAACCCTTGAAGGCCAAACCGTTGGCTTTTCTAAGGCTATTCTCCGAGGCCCCTCACCCCCGCTCTTTGAGAAGCCGGCCCTTCTCGCGCGACCAGTCGCGCTGTTTTTCGGTTTCGCGCTTGTCGTGCAGTTTCTTGCCGCGGCCGACGGCGAGCAGCAGCTTGGCGCGGCCCTGGTCGTTGAAATAAATCTTCAGCGGCACCAGCGTCATGCCTTCGCGCTCAATGCTTTGTGACAGTTTTGCCATCTCGCGCTTGTTGAGCAGCAGCTTTCGGCGCCGGCGCGGCTCATGGTTGAAGCGGTTGGCTTGCAGATATTCCGGCAGATAGGAATTGATCAGCCAGATCTCGCCGCCTTCGACCGAGGCGTAACTGTCCTGGATGTTGGCCTGGCCCTGGCGCAAAGACTTGACCTCGGTGCCGGTCAGCACCAGGCCGGCCTCGACGGTGTCGAGCACCTCATAGGAAAACCGCGCCTTGCGGTTTTCCGCAACGGTCTTGTTGTTGGGATCGGCTTTTCTGACTTGATTCATGATGCGGAGAGGTGGCGCCTCATCCTCAATTTATCAAGCCGGCGTGCTTCATCGCCGCATCGATCTTCTCGGCGGTCGATGCCTCGATCGTCACCAGCGGAGAGCGCACAACGTTCTCGACCTTGCCAATCTTCGACAGCGCGTATTTGACGCCGCACAGGCCGGGCTCGAGGAAGATCGCCTTGTGCAGCGGCAGCAGACGGTCCTGCAACTCCAGCGCCTTGGCGCTGTCGCCGGACAGCGTGGCCTCCTGGAATTCGGCACACAGCCTGGGCGCGACATTCGATGTCACCGAGATACAGCCGACGCCGCCATGGGCATTGAAGCCGAGTGCGGAGGCATCCTCGCCCGAAAGCTGGATGAAATCCTTGCCACAGGTGGCGCGCTGTTCGGACACACGCTCGACCTTGCCGGTGGCATCCTTGACGCCAACGATGTTCTTGAAGTCGTGCGCCAGCCGACCCATCGTTTCGGGCATCATGTCGATCACCGAGCGCGGCGGGATGTTGTAGATGATGATCGGCAGGCTGGTCGCCCGGGCGACGGCCGCGAAATGCTCGTAGAGGCCGCGCTGCGTCGGCTTGTTGTAATAGGGCGTGACGACCAGAGCCGCGTCGGCGCCCGCCTGCTCGGCATACTGCACCAGACCGACCGCTTCCGCGGTGTTGTTGGAGCCGGCGCCGGCGACGACAGGCACCCTGCCCTTGGCGACCTCGATGCAGACCTTGACGACATGGCGATGCTCGTCGTGCGACAGCGTCGGCGACTCGCCGGTGGTGCCGACCGGGACGAGGCCCGTGGTGCCCTCTGCCAGTTGCCACTCGACGAAAGCGCGAAAGGCTTTCTCGTCGAAACGCCCGCTCTTTTCGAACGGTGTCACGAGCGCAGTAAGCGAGCCTCTCAGCATATCGTCCAACTCCTTGGGACTTTTCGGTTTCTTGGTGTGTTTTAGCGTCGGCGCCTTCTAGCCGAAAGCGAAGCCGCGCACCATAGTCTCGACACTGTTGCGCGGCAAGCATGCCGATGGTGCCAGCAAGCGCAATTCGAACGGCCTCGATAACCCTTTGTTTACGGGCTCTTCACGACCTAAGTCTAGGCTCTCAGGCACCTGGGCTTGCCATTTAAAGTGCCGCAACAGGGAAAGATCAGGATCATGCCGGCCAGTCGGCCCCGCCGCTTCGTATTGCTTGGCGCCGTTGCCCTGCTGATAGCGGGGACGGCTGCAAACGAGAGCGTCGATGAGCAGACGACCTCGTCGATCCCGATGCCTGGCCTGCAGGACGGCGCGCAGACTGAGGCGCCCTCCGCCAGTATCGTCGTGTTGAAAGGCGGTCTCGACGCGTTGGCGACCGGCGATATTGCCGCGGCACGCGCCGTGCGCGAAACATTGCCGGCCAATTCGCTGGACCGCCACATCCTTGCCTGGGCGATCGCGCTCTATGGCGGCGACCGTGTGCCGAGCAGCGAGATTGCCGATACCGCAAAGATGTTGCCGACCTGGCCAGGCACCATCGCCTTGCGCAAGAACAGCGAGCGCGCGCTCTACCGCGAAAGCCCGTCGCCGCAGACCGTGGTGAAAGCCTTTGACGGCAGCCAACCGCTGACCTTTGAAGGCGTGGTGATCCTGGCCCGCTCTTATGTGGCGCTTGGCAACATCAAAGCGGCGCTCTCGGTGCTGTCACCGTTCTGGCGCACCGAGAAACTGGAAGCGAAGGATGAGGCGTCCGTCATCAGAGAGTTTGGCGCCATCATCCCGACTGCCGACCATCGTTTCCGCATGGAACGGATGTTTTATGCCGACCGGGAGAATTCAGCGCTGCGGGTCGCAGCGCTTGCCGGCGCGCAACCGCTGGCCGATGCCTGGGCCGCCGCCTCGCGTGGTGACAAGACCACGGCCAAGCTGTTGAAAGCAGTGCCTGCGGCGCAGCAATCGGCCGGCTATTTCTTCGCGCAAGCCGAATATCTGCGCAAGCAGCGGAAGTTTGCGGATGCCGCCGCATTGGTGATGAAAGCGCCAACCGATCGTGACGCGCTGGTCGATCCCGATGCCTGGTGGGTCGAGCGCCGCGTGTTGTCGCGCGCACTGGTCGACCAGGGCGACTGGAAGACTGCCTACAAGATCGTTGCCGCGCATGCCGCCGAAAGCCCCGTCAGTGCCGCCGAGGCTGAATTCCACGCCGGCTGGTATGCGCTGCGCGGCCTCAACGATCCCGCGACGGCCTCGACCCATTTTGCCCGCATCGCCGACCTCGCGCAGGGGCCGATGTCTCTGTCGCGCGCCTATTACTGGCTTGGCCGCGCGGCGGAAGTCGGTGGCCCCGGCGATGCGAAGACCTATTTCACCAAGGCGGCCGCCTATGGCACCACCTTCTACGGGCAGTTGGCGGCGGAACGGGTTGGTCTGCGCACGCTGAACATCGTCTATCCCGAGCCAAGCACCGCAGACCGCCAAAGCTTTGACGGACGCGAAGCGGTCAGCGCCATCAAGCGGCTGCAGGAGGCGGGCTATGACCGCTATGCCGAGACGCTCTACCGCGACCTCGCCGGACAGTTGACCAGCCCCGGCGAACTGGCGCTGCTGGCCGTGCTGGCGGAAAAGCAGGGCAACCATTTCATGGCGCTGAAGGTCGGCAAGATCGCCGGCGCGCGCGGCATCGATGTCGGCGCGCTGTCGCACCCGCTGGGCGTCATTCCCGACACCGCCGACATTTCCGGCTCGGGCAAGGCGCTGGCCTATGCCATCGCCCGCCAGGAAAGCGAGTTCAATGTCGGCGCCGTCTCCAGCGCCGGCGCGCGCGGCCTGCTGCAGCTGATGCCGGGCACCGCAAAGCAATTGGCCAAGAAGGCCGGGCTAACGTTTTCGCAGGATCGGCTGACCAGCGATGCCGGCTACAATGCGACCCTGGGCGCGGCCTTCCTCGGCGAGCAACTCGACCGCTTCGGCGGCTCCTATGTGCTGACCTTCGCCGGCTACAATGCCGGCCCCAACCGCGCCAGCCAATGGGTAGCCAAATATGGCGACCCGCGCGGCAAGGGCATCGACGCGGTCGTCGACTGGATCGAACGGATTCCCTACACGGAAACAAGAAGCTACGTTCAGCGCGTGATGGAGAATTACGAAGTCTACAAGATGCGCATTTCGGGCAAGTACGACATTATCGGCGACCTGGTGAACGGGCGGAGCTGAGGCGACAGAGCTGTCGCCTCAGGCAGACATTTGGCGATCCTTCGCGCCCCCCTCTGGCCTGCCGGCCATCTCCCCCACGAGTGGGGAGATCAGCTTTCATCCTCGATTTCGCCCATCTCCAATGTCGCGGAAAAGGCGCAGCACCCGATCCGCCAATCTCCCCCCTCGTGGGGGAGATGTCCGGCAGGACAGAGGGGGGCGCTGTCCCTCCGGACATTTCCAAGCTTGTCAGCCTGCCGACAACCTCCGATTTGACCACCCCCGCCCTCACCTGTAGCAGTCGGAGACGATCCGACCAGGGAGCCCCTTCAGATGTCGAGCAGCGACGGCTTTTCCGACTTTTTCTACACCGCGCCGGACGGGCTCAAGCTTCACGCCCGCGTCTATGGCGAGACAAACTCGGGTACATGGCCGGTCGTCTGCCTGCCTGGGCTGACCCGCAACGCGCGCGACTTTCATGAGCTTGCGCTCTATCTGTCGCGGCGGGCCAACCATCCGCGCAGGGTCATCGCCTTCGACTATCGCGGCCGTGGCCAGTCGGCCTACGATCCTGAAATCGGCCACTACAATGTCGGCATCGAGGCCGGCGACGTCCTCGCCGGGCTAGCCGCTCTGAATGTCGAGGAAGCGGCCTTCATCGGCACGTCGCGCGGCGGGCTGATCATCCATGTGCTCGGCGCGCTGCGGCCAGCCGTGCTGAAAGCCATTGTGCTCAACGACATCGGCCCGGTGATCGAGGCCGAGGGGCTCACCCATATCCGCACCTATCTCGATCCGGCACCAAAGCCGAAGAGCCGCGCCGAGGCAATCGATGCCCAACGCAGCGCTCATGGCGCGGATTTTCCTGCGCTGACCGAGGCGGATTGGGAGCGGATGGTGTCGGCTCTCTATCGCGAGACGGATCAGGGGCTGATGCCGGATTTCGATCCGCGGCTGGTCGAGACACTGGCCGGCTTCGACCCCAGCAAGCCGTTGCCGGATTTGTGGCCGCAGTTCGAGGCGCTGGCGGCCATACCGCTGCTTGCCATACGCGGGGCCAACTCGAAACTTTTGTCGGTGGAGACGTTCGAAGAGATGGGCAAGCGCCATCCCGGCCTGGAAGCGATCACCGTCGAGGGCCAGGGCCACGCCCCCTTCCTGGAGACAGGCAATCTGCCCGGCGCCATCGTAGCTTTCCTGGATAAGGCGGAAAACACAGCTCGAACAAAGTAATCCCCAAGATCAAACAGGATCCTGGGGTTACCTTTTCAGTATATGAAAGCTCGGCGGAACTATTTGGCTTTCGAGCTTTTCCTGGGCGCCTTGACCGCTTTCGCCGCGGTCGCTGCGCCCTTTTGCGTCGGCGCTGCCGTTGAAGGCGTGGTCAGCGGCGATGCGAAGGCCGAGCTTTCGCCTGACAAACCCTCGCCGCGCGACGTTTCCAGCACGACGACGCAACCGTCGAGATCGTTGGTGGCCAGGTGCGCATAGCGCATGGTCATCGAAAGCGTCTGGTGGCCGAGCCACATCTGCACGCGGCGGATGTCGATGCCGCCCTGGACCAAACGCGACGCGCAGGTGTGGCGCAATATATGCGGCACGACCTGGTCGTCGGCGCCGAGGCCGACTTCGGCCTTGGCATCGTTCCAGATGGCGCGAAATTGTGCCTGGCTGAGTTTGGTGAACGGACCCTTGGGCCTGCGACCCTCTGAGGGTGGCAGCTTGATCACCTCTTTGACCCGTTCGGTCATCGGAATGGTGCGGCTGCGGCCAGATTTGGTAATCCAGAACGAGACGCGGTGTTCCTGGATGTCGTTCCAGATCAATCCGAGTGCCTCGCCGAGGCGACAGCCGGTGTCGACGAGAAAGACGGAGAGACGGTAGGCATCCTCGCTGCGGCTCTTGATGGCGGCGAACAACCTTGCCTCTTCGTCCCTTTCGAGGAAACGAATCCGTCCCGCCCGCTCTTTCTGGCGGCGGAACTCGGGCAGGCTGTGGATATCCCCCATCTTGTAAGCCTTGCGCAGCAGTTTGCTGAGGGCAGCCATCTTTCGATTGATGGTTGCGTTGCTGTTGCCGCGCTGGCGCAAGGTGCCGATAAGGTTGTCCAGGGTGCTCTGGTCGAAGGCGCTGAACCGTTCTCCGAGGAGAATCTCGTCTATTTCGCCGATGAAGGAGCTGACATTGTATTTATGCCGCCCATCATCCCAGAGTATGTCTCGGTATGCTGAAAAAAGCTCTCCGACCCGGTGCGACTTTACTTCTCTGATCTTGTTGTAGCTGTATTTTATCTTGGAGGTTTGAGAAGAGAACATTGAGAAATGTTCGGAGGGATCACCCTCTTGTATCGCTTCGATGGTCATCAAATGCCACACCCCCGAGTGGATAGAGTCAGACCTACCCGCTTGGAAGCGTCCTTTCAAGAGATTTAATCACGCAGTTGTGAATTCATCCGCCCATCAGCGGATCCCACGAACTCACCCTACGGACTGTTCAGCTGCCGATTCCCCCTGTTCCTTCTGCTTGTCTTGACCCAGTCACGAAACAAAACAGCCCGGGCGTTGAAGCGCCCGGGCTGGTATTCACCTGTCTAAAGCCAGCCCTTAGAACGAGCGCTGGAAGCGGAGCATGCCGCCGATGGCGTCGTCGTCGCCAGCAGAAATACCGGTCCAGTTGTGGTTCGAGCCAAGGGTATCGACCTCGTCGATCTTGCCTGCATTGACGTAGTCAACTTCAGCCGTGATCGTCAGGCCCGGGACAATATCGTAAGCGATGTTGGCGGCGACGCCGAGGTTCTCACCTTCGTCATACGAGACCTGGGCGTTGAACGAGGTCTTCTCGTTGATGGTGTAAGTGCCACCACCCCAGACTGCCCAGTTGCCGTCCCACTGCTTGTAGAAGCCGCGGCCGCCGGCCGGGAATGCGTAGGTCGGGTCCGTCAGGTTGTCGTCGGTGCCGTAGCCAGCCATGATGAAGAGCGACAGGTTCTGCATCGGGGTGATGTCCAAACGAACCTTGCCGGCGACTTCTTCATAGTTGCTGTCATAAGCGACGACGCCAGTGATGGCGCCCCAGCCCTGCGTGTACTTCACGCCGCCGACGACATGCGGAACGTAGCTGTCGATCGTGCCCACGCCGTAGGAACCGGCCGTGCCGTCGCCCGCGCCTTCTTCGAGAGAGATCACGGCCGAGAAGCCGTTGCCTGCGTCGAAGTAGTACTGGATGACGTTGGTGTCGAAATCGCCGTAGGGAACGAGCGTATCCTGGATGACGTTGCCGGCGTAGCCGATGAACGTATTGAAGGCCGATTCGTCCTTACCGACGCGCAGACCACCGAGCTGGATCCAGGCGAAGTTCAGCGAGACGGTGTCGCCGTTGCCGGCAGCGTTGACTTCACCGACTGCGCCCGAATCACGGTTGTTGTTCTGGAAGTTGAAGCGGGTCTCGGTGTAGGTCTTCAAGGTGCCGAGTTCGGTTTCCTGGCCGGTCCAGGTCTTCAGCGAGAAGCGGGCGTGCTTGAACCAGGTGTCGTTGCTGCCGCCGTCCTCAGTATCGGTGGACGTCGCACCATCGAACGAGCCGACGTCGCCGCCGCCAATGTCGTAGCGGACATAGCCGCCGATGCGCAGGCAGGTTTCGGTGCCGGGGATGTAGAAGTAGCCCGAGCCGTAAACGTCGCAAATCTTGACGTATTCAGCCGGTTCCGGCTCGGCGACGACGACGGCGTCGGCGGCGCGCGCACCGGAAACTGCGATCAGGGCCGCAGCGGAGCCGAGAAGAAGGCTCTTGATGTTCATTTTCTGACCTCCAGTCAAAAGTTAAAAAACGGGTCTGGGTATTCTTTGCTGAAGGACAGCGTTCCCTGCCCCATCCCCACTACCGAAAAAGATGCGCACCGCGCCGCTCCTTCGAATTCGACATTACCCATGAGACGGCGGCGTTCAACCACGATCGTACCGGCAAAAGGCCTATCCGGGTGCTATCCCCTGGCGTTGTTGCACAAATGACACGATTTGGCCTCAGTCAGAAAGCTCTCGTTAACCATCGAAGGGCCCGGAAGCCTTGGCCTCGGCCTCGCAATACGGCCGAATCCGGCGATGGCCGGCCGAAATTGCGGCTCCGTTGCCGACTCGCTGGCCAAGGAGCTGCCGCAGAATTGCCGTATGCAAAGGGGCTGCTGCGGCCGAATCCGGATTTTTCACGGATAATGGCGCCGGCTTGTTGATTGTGCCGGCGCTTTTCTTTATCCAGCGGCGCAACGGAGAGGTGGCCGAGTGGTCGAAGGCGCTCCCCTGCTAAGGGAGTAGAGGTCAAAAGCTTCTCGTGGGTTCGAATCCCATCCTCTCCGCCACCCTACGCCCTGCGGGCTTCGGGTGGCAGGCCACCCGGAACCGCATTTTGGACGTAGGAGTGTCGCCCGAAGCTACGGAGTAGCGTAGGGGGACCATGTGGTACGTCTACTTCCTGCGGCTCCATAACGGCGATGTCTGTGTCGGATCGTCAAATGACCTTCGACGTCGATTCGAATCTCACCGATCCGGCCATGTGACGTCGACAAAGGCTCACCTGCCTGTGGTCTTGAAGGCCTATATCGGAGTTGAAACCGAGGCCAACGCACGGCAGCTCGAGCGATATTTCAAGACCGGGTCGGGCAAGGCGTTCGCAAGCAAGCGGTTTTTCGCGAACAGCTCCAACTGATTGCCAAGGATGCACATCCCTTTGAATAAAACAGAAAAGCAGAACAACGACCCGCTTTTCACGGACCTCCACTCCCGATTCTGACTGGAGGTCAGAAAATGAACATCAAGAGCCTTCTTCTCGGCTCCGCTGCGGCCCTGATCGCAGTTTCCGGTGCGCGCGCCGCCGACGCCGTCGTCGTCGCCGAGCCGGAACCGGCTGAATACGTCAAGATTTGCGACGTTTACGGCTCGGGCTACTTCTACATCCCCGGCACCGAAACCTGCCTGCGCATCGGCGGCTATGTCCGCTACGACATCGGCGTCGGCGACGTCGGCTCGTTCGATGGTGCCAGGTCCTTCGATCATAAGGACGGCGACGAGCAGGATACCTTCTACAAGAATGCCCGTTTCACGCTGAAGACCTGGACCGGCCAAGAAACCGAACTCGGCACCTTGAAGACCTACACCGAGACCCGCTTCAACTTCGGCAACCGCAACGGCTACCCGTCGGCAGACGATCCGGCAACGGAAGCAGATGAATTCAACTCCAACCCTGCCGGCAACAAGAACGTTTCTCTGAACTTCGCCTGGATCCAGCTCGGTGGCCTTCGCGTCGGTAAGGACGAATCGGCCTTCGATACGTTCATCGGCTACGCCGGCAACGTCATCCAGGATACGCTGGTTCCTTACGGCGATTTCGACACCAACGTCGTCCAGTACTACTTCGATGCCGGCAACGGTTTCTCGGCCGTGGTCTCGCTCGAAGAAGGCTCGGGCACCGTCGGCACCATCGACAGCTACGTTCCGCATGTCGTCGGCGGCGTGAAGTACACGCAGGGCTGGGGAGCCATCACCGGCGTCGTCGCTTATGACAGCAACTATGAGGAAGTCGCCGGCAAGGTTCGTTTGGACATCACCCCGATGCAGAACCTGTCGCTCTTCATCATGGGCGGCTACGGCACCGACGACAATTTGACGGATCCGAACTACGCGATCGACGCCGGTGGCCGCGGCTTCTACAAGCAGTGGGGCGGCAACTGGGCATTCTGGGGTGGTGGCACTTACACCATCAACGAGAAGACCTCGTTCAACCTCCAGGTGTCATATGACGACTGGAAGAACCTCGGCGTCGCCGCGAACATCGCCTACGATGTGGTTCCCGGCTTCACGGTCACAGCCGAAGTCGACTACCTCAATGCAGGCAAGTTCGACGACGCCGACTTCTCCAACTTCACCAACGCCGACAAGAAGAGCAGCGTCGGCGGTCTCCTCCGCTTCCAGCGCTCGTTCTAACAGGCAGAGCCTGACTCAAAATCGAACCCGGCGGGCAACCGCCGGGTTTTTCTTTTGAAGCATCCTTCGCCGTAGTGATTGGGTGATTGGGCTGCGGTGCAGACCTTCAGAAGCTGGAAGCTCAACCGGCGGCTAGGTCATAGAGCCGTGGCGCCCTGTGCCGATTTCGTCTTAGGTGTCCTGGCCACTATTTCCAGGTGCGTCAGAACTTGCACCAACTGACCCAGCACGCTAGCAAGAAGGCCCTTTTCGAGTGAGCCTTTGCGATGCGCCAGCGCCCTGCCCTCACGCCGCTCGTCGGCGCGCTTCCCTCTACGGTGCCGTTTGTCGGTCCTGAGGCGCAGGAGCGTGAGCGCGGCCGCCCGTTTCGTGCCCGCATCGGCGCCAATGAGAGCAGTTTCGGCCCTTCGCCACGTGTCATCGCCCGGATGGAGAGCGTCGCGCGTGACCAGTGGATGTATTGCGACCCCGACAATTACGATCTGAAGCAGGCCGCGGCCCGCCATCTCGGCGTTAGTGCCGAAAACGTGGTGGTGGGCGAAGGCATAGACGGGCTGCTCAGCCTGGTGGCGCGCATGTATGCGGCGCCCGGCGACGCGGTGGTCACCTCGCTCGGCGCCTACCCGACATTCAACTTCCACATTGCCGGCGTCGGCGGCCGACTGGTCACGGTGCCTTACGAGAACGACAAGGAAAGTCTGGACGGCCTGCTGGCTGCGGTCGTCAGGGAAAAAGCGCCGCTGGTCTATCTCTCCAATCCCGACAATCCGATGGGCAGCTGGTGGGAAGCAAGCGAGGTTACCCGCTTCATCGAAGCCTTGCCGGAAACCACCATGCTGGTGCTCGACGAGGCCTATGGCGAGTTGGGGCCGGCCTCGGCACTGCCGCCGATCGATGTCGCGCGGCCCAATGTCATCCGCATGCGCACCTTCTCCAAGGCCTACGGGCTGGCCGGCATTCGCTGCGGTTACGCGGTGGCGGAGGCTGAGGTGATCCGGGATTTCGAGAAGATCCGCAACCATTACGGCGTCAGCCGCATGGCGCAGATCGCCGGCGTCGAGGCGCTTGCCGATCAGGACTGGCTGCGCAGCGTGGCGGCTCGGGTCGCTGCCGGGCGCACACGCATAGCCGGGACTGCCGAGACGAACGGACTGAAGCCGCTGCCGTCAGCGACCAATTTCGTCACCATAGACTGTGGCCAGGACGGCGCCTTCGCGCTGAAGGTGCTGCAAAACCTGTTGTCTCGCGACGTCTTCATCCGCAAGCCTATGGCGCCAGGGCTCGACCGCTGCATCCGGGTCAGCGTCGGCCTCGATCATGAGCTCGACATCTTTGCCGAGGAACTGCCCGGCGCGCTGGCGGCAGCGCGCGGGAACTAGACCGCCATGCGGGGCGGGCCAACGCCGCAAGAACTCTAGACAGAATCCGCTAGCGGACCGCCATCAGTCGGCGGTCAGCGGAGTCTTTGGCACCGCCGAGCAGTCGCGTGATCCGTTTCAACGCCTCCGAAAGCTCGGCGGCTTCATCATCGGCGAGGCCGGCGGTCAGACAGGCGAGGCCGCGATTCGCCGCTGCCTGAAGTGTGGCCAGCGCGGCACTGCCCCGGGCCGTCAGCGACAGGATCCGCCGGCGCCGATCGTCCGGGTTGGCACGCAGTTCGATCAGGCCGGCGGCCGTGAATTTTCGCAGGATCCGCATGAGGTGGGCCGGCGGGAGTTGGAGTTCGCCGGCAAGGGCCGATGCAGCCGGTGCAAGATCGAGATGGAACGCCCTCGCCAAAAATCCCGATTCGCCGCCGGGGCCAGCAAAAACGTCAGCTGGCCGGTGGCCGAGTTCGAACAGCACCCTGGCTTCTACCAAAGTGTAGGCGCTCTGCATCAGCGTCTCATCGAGCAGCCCGACCAGGCACGTGTAGAACCTGTTGAAGCCGCGCATCTCGGCAACCAACGCATCTCGATCGGCTGGCATGTCGGCCACCTTTCCCAGAAGATTTCCGCAGTGCCCGATCTTCATCGAATTAGTTGATTTCGTCAACTATTTGCTGGACGATGCCATTCATCTCGAAGGTGTGAGCCGGGTTCCCGTCGATCCAGCAACAATCCAGCCGTTCAAGCCTGTTTGCTTTCGTTCGATCCTGCGCCAGACTCTGTGCATGGGAGATGATGATGGATGACCAGAAAAAGGCGGTACAGGCGCGCGTCCACGGCAAGGTGCAAGGCGTCGGCTACCGGGTGTGGGCGCGACGCGAAGCGATAGAGCTTGGCCTCGCAGGTTGGGTTCGCAATGAACGGGACGGCACCGTGACGGCCTGGATTGCCGGTGGCGATGCCGCGGTTTCGACAATGATCGAACGGCTACGGCAAGGACCAAGCGGAGCTTCGGTTTCAAAGGTCGAGACCGAGGAATTCGAACTCCGCGACGTCCCCATCGACTTTCGGATCATCGTTTAAAGGTACGATCCGGATTGCTCTCTTGAATTAATTGAACGTTCGTTTTATTATCGGCGCCTATTGGGAGGCATTCATGGCGCGCACGACCGGATCCGACGGTGAAAAGACGGAAGCCGCAGTCCGCGAGGCGGCGGTCAGCCTGATCGCACGCTTCGGCTACGAAGCGATGTCGATGCGCCAGCTCGCCGCCGAAGTCGGTGTCCAGGCGGCCGCGCTCTACCGCTATTTCCCGACCAAGGAAGACCTTCTGTTCACGCTGATGCGCGAGCATATGGAAGGGCTCATCAAAGCTTGGGACGCCGCACGTCCCGATGCCGCCGATCCGACGACGCGGCTGGCCGCCTATGTCGAAAACCACATCGCCTTCCACATCGAGCGCCGCCACTCCACCCATGTCTCGAACATGGAATTGCGCAGCCTCTCGCATGACCGGCTGACGCAGATCCTGCGCATGCGCACCGCCTATGAGAAGGAGTTGCGCGCCATCCTGCGCGACGGCGCGGAGGCCGGCACCTTCAGCATCGACGACACCGGGCTCACCGCCATGGCGCTGATCCAGATGATGACCGGCGTCATCGTCTGGTTCCGGCCGGGCGAGCGGCTGTCGATGGCTGAAGTCACGGCGACATATCTTTCAATGACAATGCGCCTGGTTGGCGCGAAGATCGGTTTCGGGGAGGAACGGCATGTACACGAACACGCTCAGCTTCGGGCATGACGAAGACATCGAGGCGCTGCGCGACCTGGTGCGGCGCTTTGCCCAGGAGAAAATAGCGCCGATTGCCGCCGAGATCGACCGCAGCAATCAATTCCCCATGCATCTGTGGAAAGAACTCGGCGCGCTCGGCCTGCTCGGCATCACCGCCGATCCCGATTTCGGCGGCAGCGGCATGGGCTACCTCGCCCACGTGATCGCGGTGGAAGAGATTTCCCGTGCCTCGGCCTCGATCGGCCTCTCCTACGGCGCCCATTCGAACCTCTGCGTCAACCAGATCAACCGCTGGGCGACACCGGCGCAGAAGGAGAAATATCTGCCGGCGCTGTGCTCGGGTGAAAAGGTCGGCGCGCTGGCAATGTCGGAATCCGGCGCCGGCTCCGACGTCGTCTCGCTCAAGCTGCGCGCCGAAAAACGCAACGACCGCTATGTGCTCAACGGCTCGAAGATGTGGATCACCAACGGTCCCGACGCCGAAACGCTGGTGGTCTACGCCAAGACCGATCCGGAGCGGAAATCGCGCGGCATCACCGCCTTCATCGTCGAAAAGAAGATGGCTGGCTTTTCGACGGCGCAAAAGCTGGACAAGCTTGGCATGCGCGGCTCCAACACCGGCGAACTGGTGTTCGACAATGTCGAGGTTCCCTACGACAACGTGCTGCATGAGGAAGGGCGTGGCGTCGAGGTGCTGATGTCCGGCCTCGACTATGAGCGTACCGTGCTTGCCGGCGGACCGATCGGGCTGATGGCGGCGTGCCTGGATGTCGCGATCCCCTATGTGCATGAGCGCAAGCAGTTCGGCCAGCCGATCGGCGAGTTCCAGCTGGTGCAAGGCAAGCTGGCCGACATGTATTCGACGATGAACGCCGCGCGCGCCTACGTCTATGCAGTGGCGGCTGCCTGCGATCGCGGCCAGACGACGCGCAAGGACGCCGCCGGCTGCGTGCTGTTTGCGGCGGAGAAGGCGACGCTGATGGCGCTCGACGCCATCCAGCTGCTCGGCGGCAACGGCTATATCAATGACTATCCGACCGGCCGGCTGTTGCGCGACGCCAAGCTCTACGAGATCGGCGCCGGCACCAGCGAAATCCGCCGCTGGCTGATCGGACGCGAGATCATGGCGGAGGGCGTTTAGTATGGCCGTACTCCAAACCCAGATCTCGCCCTCCTCCGAAACCTTCCGCGCCAATTCGGAGCGCATGCGGGCACTGGTCGTCGACATCGCCGACAAGGCCGCCTCCGTCGAGCGCGGTGGCTCGGACGAGGCGCGCGAGCGCCATGTTTCGCGCGGCAAGCTGTTGCCGCGCGAGCGACTGGCGCAATTGCTCGACACCGGCTCGCCCTTCCTCGAGATCGGCCAGTTCGCGGCATGGTCGATGTATGGCGAGGAGATTTCCTCAGCCGGCATGATCGCGGGCGTCGGCCGTGTCGAAGGCGCCGAGGTGATGGTTGTCGTCAACGACGCCACGGTGAAGGGTGGGACCTATTATCCGCTGACGGTGAAGAAGCATTTGCGGGCGCAGGAGATCGCGCTGCAGAACAATCTGCCTTGCATCTATCTGGTCGACAGCGGCGGCGCCAATCTGCCCAACCAGGACGAGGTGTTTCCCGACCGCGAGCATTTCGGCCGCATCTTCTACAACCAGGCCAACATGTCGGCGGCCGGCATCCCGCAGATCGCCTGCGTCATGGGTTCGTGCACGGCGGGCGGCGCCTATGTGCCGGCAATGTCGGACGAGACGATCATGGTGCGCAACCAGGCGACCATTTTTCTCGGCGGCCCGCCGCTGGTGAAAGCTGCCACTGGCGAAGACGTCAGCGCCGAGGATCTGGGCGGCGCCGATGTGCACACCAGGTTGTCCGGTGTCGCCGACCACTACGCGCTGGACGACGAACATGCGCTGGCCATCTGCCGGCGCATTGTGAAAAACCTCAACCGGCGCAAGAGTGTAAGCCTGACCTTACAGAAGCCCACGCCACCACTTTACGACGCTCGGGAACTCTATGGCATCGTGCCGACCGATCTGCGCCAGCCCTATGATGTGCGCGAGGTGATTGCGCGCGTCGTCGACGGCTCCGAGTTCGACGAGTTCAAGCAGAATTACGGCACCACGCTGGTCACCGGCTTTGCCCATCTCCAGGGCATGCCCGTCGGCATCATCGCCAACAATGGCGTGCTGTTTTCGGAAAGCGCGCTGAAGGGCGCGCATTTCATCGAGCTGTGCTGCCAGCGCAAGATTCCGTTGATCTTCCTGCAAAACATCACCGGCTTCATGGTCGGGCGAAAGTACGAAGCCGGCGGCATCGCCAAGGACGGCGCCAAGCTGGTGATGGCGGTCGCTACCGCGCGCGTGCCGAAGGTGACGATGATCATCGGCGGTTCGTTCGGCGCCGGCAATTACGGCATGTGCGGGCGCGCCTATTCGCCACGCTTCCTGTGGATGTGGCCGAACGCCCGCATTTCGGTGATGGGCGGCGAACAGGCAGCGACCGTGCTGGCGGTGGTCAAGCGCGAGGGCATCGAGCGCAAGGGCGGTGAATGGAGCGCGGACGAGGAAGCGAAATTCAAGAAGCCGATCCTGATGAAATACGAGCATGAGGGCCATCCGCTTTATTCCTCGGCACGGCTGTGGGACGACGGCATCATCGATCCGGCGAAAACACGCGAGGTGCTGGCGCTCAGCCTGTCGGCCGCGCTCAACGCCGACATCGAAGAAACGAAGTTCGGCGTGTTCAGGATGTGAGATGAGCACGCTCGGCCAACGCATCAGCATCCACACCGGCGACATCACCAGGCTTGCGGTCGATGCCATCGTCAATGCCGCCAATTCCTCGCTGCTTGGCGGCGGCGGCGTCGACGGCGCCATTCACCGCGCGGCCGGCCCGGAGCTCGAATTCGAATGCCGGATGCTCAATGGCTGCAAGGTCGGTGATGCAAAGCTCACAAAGGGCTACAGGCTGCCGGCGCGCTACATCATCCACACGGTCGGACCTGTCTGGCAAGGTGGCAGCAAGGGCGAAGCCGGACTGCTCGCTTCCTGCTACCGCCGGTCGCTTGAAATTGCGCATACTCATGATTGCCGGACGGTGGCGTTTCCGGCGATCTCGACCGGCATCTACCGTTATCCGAAGAATGAGGCGGCAGACATTGCCGTCGGCACAGCAAGCGACTTCCTGCAACAGAACGTCCTGCCCGAGACGGTTGTTTTCTGCTGCTTCGACGACCAGACCGCCGAACTATACCGGCAGGCCGTTGCTGGCGTTGGGGAACGCTGAACTTCATGGCGCCGAACGATCCTCGCTGCCGGCAATTGCCAATATCCACCGCCGAACTGGCGGGGGGACAAAATATTCGCTATTACTCGTCCTGCATTGGGCAATTTGGGGTGGTTGGAAATGTATCTGCAATATTACCGCAAAGCGGCCGTCTCGATACTTGCGGGATTTCTAATATTCTCGGCACCCAGCAGCGGTGCTGCGGGATCGCTGGCGGGAAAGATCGGCGACAAGCGGTTTTCTCCGACCTTGTCGCTCGATCCGAAGGAAGCGTGCTACAAAGCCTATCTCGCCTATATCGCAGCGGGCGGCCATTCGGCCTACGCCACGACGTTCTATTCGCGCGTAGTCGATCTTCACATTTTCTGCAGCGCGAAGCTGAACGCGCCTTCGCAGAAGGCCGCGGAGGATATGGCATTGCGTGCCTGTCAGAGCGCCTTCACCAGGTGGAAGGTCAAAACAGCGAGCGGCGGTTGCGCGATCGCGATGTCGAAGTAAGCCGGCGGCCGCCAGACTGGCGCCGCCCGAGGCAAACTCTGGAGGCTCCATGTTCGCCAAGATCCTGATCGCCAATCGCGGCGAGATCGCCTGCCGTGTGATCCGCACCGCGCGCAGGCTCGGTGTGCGCACCGTCGCCGTCTATTCCGACGCCGATGCCAAGGCCATGCATGTCGAAATGGCCGACGAGGCGGTGCATATCGGCGCTTCTCCCGTCGGCGAAAGCTATCTGCGCGGCGACAAGATTGTCTCGGCCGCGCTGGCGACAGGCGCCGAGGCAATCCACCCCGGCTACGGCTTTCTCTCGGAAAACCCCGACTTCGTCGATCAGGTGGTGGCGGCAGGGCTCACCTTCATCGGCCCCTCGGCGGCCTCGATCCGTGCGATGGGTCTGAAGGACGCAGCCAAACGGCTGATGGAAAAGGCCGGCGTGCCGGTCGTGCCGGGCTATCATGGCGAGGCGCAGGAGATCGTGCTGCTGGCGTCCAAGGCGCGCGAAATCGGCTATCCCGTGCTGATCAAGGCGCGCGCCGGCGGCGGTGGCAAGGGCATGCGCCGCGTCGAGCATCCCGACGATTTCTCCGAGGCATTGTCGGGCGCACGGCGCGAGGCCAAGGCCGCGTTTGGCGACGACCGCGTGCTGGTGGAAAAATATGTCGACAAGCCGCGCCACATCGAGGTTCAGGTGTTCGGCGACAATTTTGGCAACGCCGTGCATCTCTTTGAGCGCGACTGCTCGGCGCAGCGGCGCCATCAGAAAGTGATCGAGGAAGCGCCGGCACCCGGCATGACACCGGCGTTGCGCAAGGCGATGACGGAAGCGGCGGTCAAGGCCGCCAAGGCGATCAGCTATTCGGGCGCTGGGACGATCGAATTTATCGTCGACGCCTCGCGAGGGCTGGAGGCCGACCGCTTCTGGTTCATGGAAATGAACACCCGCCTGCAGGTCGAACATCCCGTTACCGAAATGGTCACAGGCACCGACCTGGTCGAGTGGCAGCTGCGGGTGGCCAGCGGCGAAAAGCTGCCGAAGACGCAGAGCGAGATAACGCTGTCCGGCCACGCCTTCGAGGCGCGCATCTATGCCGAGGACGCGGCGAAAGGGTTTCTGCCGGCGACCGGCACGCTGCACCATCTGGCGTTTCCCGACAACGCTCCCGAAGGCGCCACGATGCGCATCGAGACCGGCGTGCGGGCCGGCGATGCGATCTCGCCCTTCTACGATCCGATGATCGCCAAGCTGGTGGTCCACGCCAAGGACAGGCAAGCGGCGCTCGACGCGCTCGGCACTGCGTTGTCGCAGACCGAGATTGCCGGCTCGACCGTCAACACAGCCTTTCTCGCGGCACTTGCCGCCGACACCGACTTTTCCGCCGGCGACGTCGATACCGGCCTGATCGGCAGGCATCAGGAGGCGCTGACCACGGTCGCCCCACCGAGCGGCGAGATCGTTGCCGCGGCAGCCCTTGCCGCGGCCGGCGCCGGTGCGTTGCCGCCATCGGACGATCCGTGGTCGTCGCTTGCCGGCTATGCGCATTTCCACACTGTTGCGCAGCGCACACGGCTACGCCATGGCGAGGACGATATTCTGGCGCGTGTTTCAGTGCGGCCGGACGGGCGCTTCGAGGTGGCGCTGGATGCGCCCTATGACAGCGTCAACTCGCACGATCTTCGCGCCGCCCCTCGCCTTGCGCGCTGGCCAGGCCACGTCACCGTGTTTGAAGGCGCGGTCGGCTACAGTTTCCTCGTCCCGGATCCGCTGGCGCGAACCGATGAAGCCGCCGCCGCTTCCGGCAGCCTGCGCGCGCCGATGCCCGGCCTGGTCAAGCTGGTGCGCGCGGCCAAGGGCGAAGCCGTGACCAAGGGCCAGCCTCTGCTGATCCTGGAAGCGATGAAGATGGAGCACACGATCTCGGCCAGCCATGACGGCGTCATCGCCGAGATTGCAGCGGAAGGCGCGCAGGTCACCGACGGAACCGTGCTGGTGCGTTTCGTTGAAGAGGCTGCATAGCCGGCTGGAGGCTCGAACAAAAAATGACCGGGACAAGCCCGGCCATTTCATGAGTATGCGGACGATTACTGCGCGATCGGCGCGTATTTGCCGTCATGCCACTGGTTGATGTCGTAGCTGGCGTTCTTCAGGTCGCCCTTCTCGTCGAAGGTAACCTCGCCGACCACGGTGCTGAACGGCGTGCCGTTCTTCAGCGCTTCGGCGACCTTGACCGGATCGTCGGTTCCGGCGCGCTTGACGCCCTCTGCAAAGGCCTGAACGACGGCGTAGGAGAAAAGCGTGAAGCCTTCCGGCACGAAGCCGCCCGCCTTGATCTTGGCGATGGCGTCCTTGGCTTCCGGCTTGGCCTGCGGGTCCGACGGGAAGACGAACATCGTGCCTTCGCCGGCCGGGCCAGCGACCTGCCAGAATTCCGGCGTGGCGATCGAGTCCGGCATGATCAGCTGGAACTTGACGCTCTGCTCGGCCGACTGGCGCAGGATCAGCCCGGCTTCCGGGTGATAGCCGCCGAAATAGACGACGTCGGCCTTGAGGTCCTTCAGCTTGGTGACGAGCGCCGAATAGTCCTTCTCACCGGCATTGATGCCTTCATAGTCGACTTCCTTGAGGCCGCCGGCATTCATCGTCGCCTTAACGGCATCGGCAACGCCCTGGCCGTAGGCGCTCTTGTCATGCAGGATGACGACATTCTTGCCGGCATATTTCTTGGCGATCCATGGGCCCATGAAGGCGCCCTGCGCATCGTCGCGCGTGTAAAGGCGCATGATTGTCGGCCAACCGGCCTTGGCGGCGGCGTCGGTCAGCTCGGGGTTGGAGGCGGACGGGCTCATCATCAGCGCGCCGGCTTCGGCATAGACGGCGGAGGCCGGAATGGCGGAGCCCGAGCAGGCATGGCCGTCAATAAACTTGACGCCGTTGGCAACGATCCGGTTGGCCACCGAAACCGCCTGCTTGGGATCGCACTGGTCGTCTTCGATGTCGAGCTTGATCATCGAGCCGTTGACACCGCCGGCGGCGTTGATCGCGTCGGCTGCTGCCGTTGCGCCCTGCTTGAACTGATCGCCGATCGTGGCGAGCTGTCCGGTCATCGGGCCGACCACCGAAATGGTGATATCATCGGCAAAGGCAACCGGCGCGCTCATCATCAGGCCAAATACGGCCGCGCTCAAAATACCCATTTTTTTCATGGTGATAGAACTCCTCCCACACTCGCGCAGCCGCTCTGGCCGCGCTTCTTTCAGAAGGCGGGACAATTTCATCCTTCACTGGGCCTGTCTAGGCGCATCGGCGCCACTCGATTGGGCCTCATCAACGCAAAAAGCCACGCCAGCCTTGTTCCGGCCGGTCGTGGCTTTTTGCTCTTAGAGCAGTCCCCATGCGCCCCCGCGCCACGAAAACCTGCTCACCGTCCCCATTGTGCACGGCTGGGACCGTGTCGGCCTGCCGCGTTCTTGTCTTTCGTCGTCGACCGTCTTGTCGCGGTCTTGTTGTCTACCGGTTCCGGCCGTCTATGCGGTCTTGATCCCGGAGCTTCCCTGTCTTTCGTATATCTGCTCGAGATCGCCGATCTCAGTGCATGGTCATCCATTCGCGGGCTTCGCGCAGCGCCCTGGCGATCTCGACCTTGGACATTGCGGCCGACAGTTCCGAGCGCAGTTCGGCGGCGCGGATCGAGCCCTTGATGGCGGCGATGTTGAACCATTTGTGGGCGGCAACGACATCGGTCTCGCAATCGCGGCCGGTCGCATACATCATGCCCAGTTCGAAAAGAATGTCGGCCTGGGCAGTTGCCCCCATGGCGCCGAAGCCGGCTTCAAGCATTTCAAAACGTGCCATTTTAGTCCCCTGTCTGGCTCCCGAGAGCGGGCCTTTTCTGTCCCCCGGTGTCCCCTGGGGAGCCGCTCTTTCGATGCTTTCGAGAATGAAGCCGAGCCTTGAATTCGTCGTTAAATGGCGTGCTTAATTTGGAGAAAACAAAGCTAAAACAAGAGGTAAACGCGGAAATTCGTTAAGGATACAAAGTCAGCAACCGCGCCGTTTCGCGCCGGATTTGACGAAAATTTATGGGGCACCAATCAACACTCTGCTAACCACGGAAACCAAAGCCAACGCCTCGATCGTCTCATTTCCTGGTCGCTGAGCGCTTTCTCGACCCTTATGAAAATTGCAAACCCTTCCCCCACGGCACCCGCTTTTGTTTTGCCGGGAGCTGGATTAGCTTACGTTTGCGTAAGGGGCAGAGAGGCGGGCGCCCCACCTAAAACCACAGGGAGGACAGATATGTTTCGGAAAGTGAGCTTGGCCCTGGCGGCTACAGTGATGATGGCGGGCGCGGCCTGGGCCGATCCGATCGAAGGCAATTGGAAGACGCAAGCCGGCGACACCGCACTCATTGGCGGCAGCGACTCATTCTCCATCACACTGAAGACCGGCAAATATGCCGGCAAGACCATCGGCTCGCTCAAGCCGGCCGGCGACAACAAATATGCCGGCAACATCACAGATCCGGCAAACGACAAGACCTATTCCGGCAAGGCCACACTGTCGGGTACCTCGCTGAAGATGAGCGGCTGCGTGCTCGGCGGGCTGATTTGCAAGAGCCAGACCTGGCACAAGCTCTGAGCTTGCTGTTTTGACATGACGACAACGGGGCCTTCACGGGCCCCGTTTCTTTTCCAGGACGGTCCACGACATACCCGCATCGGCACCTCGCGGCCTCTTAGCCGAGCCGACGCTCTCCCTAAAACATCGTCAATCACTTTGAACCGCAGATGAACGCCGGCATCAGAGCCGGTTCAGTCGCATCAGGGCATTTTGAAGGCGTGTTCAAGGAGACACCACGCAAATGCTCGCTCGCCGCTTCACCATCGTCTGCCTGTTGATGAGCCTGTTCGGCATGTTCTTCGCCATTCTCGTGGCCGAAGCCGGCCGTCCGGCCCGCTCCTGGGATGCAGCCAGTTCCAGCAGCTGCCAGTTCGATTGCATGAACCATTTTCGCCCCTGAGACGACAAAGACATAGATCCAAACAGAAAAGCAAAAGCCATGAACCGCATCGCCATCAACGCCCTCCAGACCCTCCGGCTTCTGCCGCGGGCGGCGCTCGTCTTGATCGTGCTGTCGGCGCCGGTCTTGGCTATGCCGATGATGCGGGCCGCCGCCGACACGACGACCGACGCGCCGGCGACGAAGAAGCATGGCGTTGGCTTTGTTCTGCTGGTCAGCCTGCAGCGCGGGTAAGCTATGCCGGCATTCAGGTGATGCCGGCCTGACCCGAATCTCAACACACCTTGAAACGTGGTGGAATAAATCTTCGCCTTGGCCGCCTGGATGGCCACCCTCCCACTCCCAAGTGTGGCCTCAAGTCCCTATATTGAGCCATGGAAAAGCGAATCTACCCACAAGCTATCGAATCGGTCGTGATGCCGGAGCCTTTCGGCAAGAAGAGTTTCGACGACGCCAAAAAGGCCGTGGCCGCCTTGCAGGCGCTCTACGACCGCAACACCAAATTCCTGCGCGACTCCTTTGCGGCACTTGCCGCTGGCGGCGACGAAAGCAAGCGGTACCGCGCCTTCTACCCGGAGATCGGCGTCACCACCAATTCTTTCACCCAGATCGATTCGCGCCAGGCGTATGGCCATATGCCGACGCCAGGGCATTTCTCGACCACCATCACCCAGCCGGTGCTGTTCGAACGCTATCTCGTCGAGCAGCTTCGCCTGATCATGCGCAATCATGGCGTGCCGGTGACGGTTTCGGAATCGACCACGCCGATCCCGCTGCATTTCGCCTTCCTAGAAGGCACGCATGTCGACGGCGCCGCGGCAGAACGCATCAAGCGGCCGATCCGCGACCTGTTCGATGTGCCGGATCTCGACGGCACCGACGACCAGATCGCCAATGGCACCTTCGAAGTGGCGTTCGGCGAACCGAGGCCGCTCGCGCCGTTCACGGCGCAGCGCATCGACTATTCGCTGCACCGCATGACGCATTACACGGCGACCAGCCCGCAGCATTTCCAGAACTTCGTGCTGTTCACCAACTACCAGTTCTACATCGATGAATTCGTCGCCCGCGCCCGGACCCAGATGGCGGAAGGTGGCCACGGCTATGCTGAATTCGTCGAACCCGGCAATGTCGTCACCAAGGCCGGGCAGAGTGCGCCCAGCGAAGGCGTGGCGGCGCCGCGCCTGCCGCAGATGCCAGCCTATCATTTGAAGAAGCCGAACCATGGCGGCATCACCATGGTCAACATCGGTGTCGGCCCGTCCAACGCCAAGACGATCACCGACCATATCGCGGTGCTCAGGCCACATGCCTGGCTGATGCTCGGCCATTGCGCCGGCCTGCGCAACACGCAGGCGCTGGGCGACTATGTGCTGGCGCATGCCTATGTCAGGGAGGACCATGTGCTGGACGACGACCTGCCGGTGTGGGTGCCGATCCCGCCGCTGGCCGAGATCCAGGTGGCGCTGCAGGAGGCGGTCGCCGAAGTCACCGGGCTTTCCGGCTACGATCTCAAGCGCATTATGCGCACCGGAACCGTCGCCACTATCGACAACCGCAATTGGGAGCTGCGCGACCAGCGCGGACCGGTGCAACGGCTGTCGCAGTCACGCGCCATCGCGCTCGACATGGAATCGGCCACCATCGCCGCAAATGGCTTCCGCTTCCGCGTTCCCTACGGCACGCTGCTGTGTGTCTCGGACAAGCCGCTGCATGGCGAGCTGAAGCTGCCCGGCATGGCGACTGAATTCTACAAGCGGCAAGTGGCGCAGCATCTGACCATCGGCATCAAGGCGATGGAGAAGCTGGCGGAAATGCCGATGGAACGGCTGCATTCGCGCAAGCTGAGAAGCTTTTCGGAGACGGCCTTCCAGTAGACTGGCTCCCGTAAATGTTGGCCGCGAGGCGTTTCGTCATCTTGATTGGGCCGCATTTGCGCCGATAACAGGCCTGACACCCTCGGCCCGACACTTTGGGCAATGCAAACCCGGTCTGATGGCACGCGTGCGAAACATGATGGCTTCGATGGCGTTCCTGGCAATGCTCGGCCTCTCGGCCGCGCTTGTAGCCGGGTTCCTTGGCACACTGCATCCGGCCTTCGATTCCTTCGCCCATTTCCGCATCCATTTTGCCGTGCTGATGGCCCTGATTGCGCTGCCGCTGCTTGCCACGTCGTTTCGCCTGCAGGCGGGTGTGGGCCTGCTCTTGGCCATAGCCGCCTTCGCCAGCACGTTGAGCACCTTGCCGCGGCTGTGGCCGGTGCAGGCCGCCGGTGACGCCGAGCCCGGCAATGAGACGGTCTATAGGCTGCTGCAGATGAACCTGCGCTTCAACAATCCGACGCCCAAGAAGGTTCTTTCGCTGATCGGCCGGACCAACCCCGACGTGATCACGCTCGACGAAGTATCGGCGATGTGGGCAACCGAGCTCGGCTATATCAGCAGCGCCTATCCCTATCGCATCCTGTGCGCCTATCCCAACGGCGTGTTCGGCGTGGCGCTGTTGTCCAAGCGGCCGTTTGCCGTCGGTACCGAACCATACTGCGAACCGCGCGGCGCGATGGCCACCGCCACGGTCGACTTCGGCGGCATCGGCGTCGATGTCGCGGCGATCCATCTGAGCTGGCCGTGGCCGAAGGAGCAATACTGGCAGATTGGCGAGTTGACCAAGACGCTCACCTCGCTGGGCGAGACGGCGATCATGGCCGGCGACTGCAACGCCGTGCCGTGGAGCGCTGCGGTGCGGCGCGTCGCCTCGCTCGGCGGACTGACCGTGATGCCGTCGGCCGGGCCGAGCTGGATTCACCGGACGCTGCCCGACTTCCTGCGCCGCTACGCAGGTCTGCCGATCGACCAGGTATTCTCGAAGGGCAGGGTGACGATCCTGTCGTCAACCCGGCTGGAAGACACCGGCTCGGACCATCTGCCGGTGATGGTGGAATTTTCGCTGAAGCGCGACGAGAACAAGCCGGTCGACGAGAACGCCACCGCGACCGTGTCGCTGATCCGGCCCGGCGCGCGCGGCTAGATCAACACGTTACGGGCTTGAGGTTTCACAAGCCCACCAGGGCCTCGATGATGCGCTCGACATGGCCGCCTTCACTGTGCTCGCGCGCGTCGAAGGCGATCTGTTTCGCTTCATAGACCTTGGCGGTGGCTTCCAAGCGCCGCCGGGCTTCGGCGCGCGTCTTATTGCATTGCGGATCGTTGGCAAATTTCATGCCGCGAACCGACCGCTCCGCGGCCTGCATCATCTGCCCGGCGATACGGCCATGGGTTCCTTCATGAGCGAGGACGCCGGTGAAGAACCGGTTCCAGCGTTTGCGCAGCGCCGGCGTGACGGCCGAGACCACGCGCGGATAGGTGTAGGTGATGTTGAGCGTTCCATTGGCCTGGCGCAGGCGGCAGACGCCGTTGACCTGGCCGAGGTCCAGGCTCCAGTCCGCGGTGTAGCTTGTCTGCGCGATGGCGTGGGTCATGAAACCGTGCTTGGGCCCCCTGCGGTTCATGGCTACGACCAGACCGGCACCCGTGGCGCCGGTAATGTCGTAGGTTCGCGTCTTGACGGCAGTTTTCACGCCGGCAGACGCCGTCCCGACGATGCCGCAGGCCGCGCCTGTGACGGCGACGCAAAACAAGACCAACACCCGCATGCCATTCTCCCACATGGACACAGCAATGAGACCACAAGCGGATGACGGTTTCAACAATCAATGGCGCCGGGTGCGCCTTACATGCCCTGGTAGACCGGGCCTTCGCCGCCTTGTGGCGGCACCCAGTTGATGTTCTGGTTCGGATCCTTGATGTCGCAGGTTTTGCAGTGCACGCAGTTCTGCGCGTTGATGACGAAGCGCACATCCTTTGCGGCCGGATCGGCGGCGGCGTTGCCGTCCTTGTCGACCCATTCGTAGACACCGGCCGGGCAATAGCGGGTCGACGGCCCGGCAAAGACGTCGTGCTCGGAACGCTGCTGCAGCGCCATGTCGCCGACGATGAGATGCACCGGCTCGTTTTCCTCGTGATTGGTGTTGGACAGGAACACCGAGGACAGACGGTCGAAGGTCAGCACGCCATCCGGCTTGGGATAGGCTATCTTCGTGTGCTTGGCGGCCGGCTCGAGCGTGGCATAGTCGGCCTTGCCATGCTTCAGCGTGCCGAAGGGCGAGACGCCGAACAGCGTGTTCAGCCACATGTCGAGCCCGCCGAGGCCGACTCCGAGAACAGTGCCGAAGCGCGACCATAGCGGCTTGACGTTGCGCACCTTCTTCAGGTCCTTGCCGATGTCGGTCGCTCGCCAGGCCGCCTCGTAGGAGGCCAATTCGTCATTGGCGCGGCCGGCACTGATGGCTTGCGCGACATGGTCGGCCGCCAGCATGCCGGACAGCACCGCATTGTGCGAACCCTTGATGCGCGGCACGTTGACGAAGCCGGCAGCACAGCCCATCAGCACGCCGCCGGGGAAGGACAGTTTCGGCACCGACTGCCAGCCGCCCTCGGTGATGGCGCGCGCGCCATAGCCGATGCGCTTGGCGCCCGCGAAGGTGCCCGATATCGCTGGATGGGTCTTGAAGCGCTGGAATTCGTCGAACGGCGACAGCCAGGGGTTCTTGTAGTTGAGATGCAGGACGAACCCGACCGCAACCTGGTTGTCCTCCAGATGGTACAGGAAGGAGCCGCCGCCGGTCTTCAGATCGAGCGGCCAGCCGAAGGAATGCTGCACCAGGCCCGGCCGGTGGTTCTCCGGCTTGACCTGCCACAGCTCCTTGAGGCCGATGCCGTATTTGCCGGGCTCGCGACCGTCGGACAGCTTGTATTTGTCGATCAGCTGCTTGGCGAGCGAGCCGCGCGCGCCTTCGCCGATCAGCACATATTTGCCCATCAGCGCCATGCCCGGCGCAAAGCCCGGGCCGTGCGTGCCGTCCTTTTCGACGCCCATGTCGCCGGTGATGACGCCGGTGACGGCGCCGGCATCGTTGTAAACAAGGCTGGCGGCGGCAAAGCCCGGATAGATTTCGACGCCCAGCGCTTCGGCCTTGCCAGCCAGCCAGCGGCAGACATTGCCGAGCGAGACGATGTAGTTGCCATGATTGTTCATCAGCGGCGGCATCATGATGTTGGGCAGGCGGAACGAGCCGGCAGGGCCGAGCACCAGGAAATGGTCCTCGGTGACCGGCGTCTTGAAGGGATGGCCGTCTTCGTCGCGCCAGCCTGGCAACAGGCGGTCGATGCCGATGGGATCGACGACGGCGCCGGACAATATGTGGGCGCCGACCTCGCCGCCCTTTTCCAGCACGACGACGGAAAGCTCGGGATTGACCTGCTTGAGACGGATCGCTGCGGCAAGGCCCGCCGGGCCGGCCCCGACGATGACAACGTCGAATTCCATGCTCTCGCGTTCGATCTCGCTCATCAACCCCTCCGCACTGGCTAACCGTTTCCGGGCATTTTGCTGGCTCTTGCGCTGCATAGCGCATCAATCCGCGACAGGAAACCGGCGCTGACGTGACAATGCCGTTTTCGCCAAAAAGTCGCGGATAACGGTGACGCTGCACGCCTTTTGCGCTTAGCCGGACCGAGCTTCCCATATTTTAATTGTTCGACGGCTCGCTTATCGGCCATACTTCGGCCCATGCGCACGCCGTCCGGCTTTTCATTAACGCGCTTTCCCCTTCCGCCCGGCCGGACCCGCCGAGCGCTTCTTCTCGCCCTTTCGCTGCTGGCGCCGGTTGAGGCTCATGCCGATCCGGTGAAGGTGTGGGCGACCGGGGCCTACTCCTTTTCCGACGAGCTTGGCGGCTTCCACATCACCGGAGCCTCGGGCCTCGGCACCAAGGAAGACCCGCTGGTCATCTCCGAGGAGCTGAATTCGTCGACGCCGGTGACGCTCACCATCCGCACCACCAAACCGATCCAGCCGTTCAGCACCAATGGTGAATTCGCCAACGGCGTCCTGTACATGCGCATCGAGGTGCTCAACAACAGCGGCCAGGCCTGGGTCGAATTCCAGTTCGAGCTGCAGGAGATCCTCAACCAGCCGAGCGTGTTCGGCGACGGCCTGTCGTTCGACCAGCGCAACAAGACGCCCGACAATATCTTGTCGGGCGCCTATGCCGATTTCGACCGCGATTTCGAACCCTATGACCGGCTGCTGTTCAAAAACGGCAAGATCGACCCACTGAAGACGGGAAGCTTCGAATTTCTGATCACAGACTATACGCCGCGCTGGACGTTCTATCTGGTACAGGATCCGCGGATACCGACGGGCTGAGTAATCTCCCCCTTGAAGGGGAGATGTCGCCAAAGGCGACAGAGGGGGTCGGTACGTCTTGACGCGACACTCTCCCTCACAGACAGACGAGGCTAGCGCTCCACGCGTGGCGACCCCCTCTGGCCTGCCGGCCATCTCCCCTCAAGGGGGGAGATTACTAACCGCCCAACCTTGCAAATCGTCTCTCGGCGGACGAATGTGCCCGGCATGACTGCCGCCTCCCCCAACAACCGATCCGACCTTGCCGACCTTCTGGCATTCTACGCCAGCGCAGGCGTCGACGAGGCGCTGGAAGACGCGCCGGTGAACCGGTTTGCCGAGGCCGCACCAAGGCCTGCCGAGCGGGCACCCTCGCCGGCCGCGCCGCCGCGCGAAAACAAGGCAGCGGAACAACCCACCGCCAGCCCCGGGCTGGATGCGAGCCGGGTGCCGGACGCGCCGGCGCGCTCCGTGCCGGCCACCGCGACCGTGCCTGATGAGGCCCAGGCAGCCCTTGCCCGGCAAATGGCGGCAAGCGCCTCGACGCTCGACGCGTTGCGCCAGCACATGGCGTCCTTCGACGGCTGCAACCTCAAATTCACCGCCAAGAACCTGGTCTTTGCCGACGGCAATCCGCAGGCATCGCTGATGCTGGTCGGCGAGGCGCCCGGCCGCGACGAGGACATTGAGGGCCTGCCCTTCGTCGGCCGCTCCGGCAGGCTGCTCGACCGTATGCTGGCGGCGATCGGGCTTGACCGCACTTCCGCCTATATCGCCAACGTCATCCCCTGGCGGCCGCCCGGCAACCGCACACCGACGCCGCACGAGACCGAAATTTGCCGCCCCTTCATCGAGCGGCAGATCGAGCTGGTCAATCCCAAGGTGCTGGTCAATCTCGGCGGCCCATCGGCCAAGACCTTGCTCAACACGAGCGAAGGCATTTTGCGGCTGCGCGGCAACTGGCGGGTGCATACGACGGCGTCCGGCATCGCCATTCCGGCGATGCCGACACTGCATCCGGCCTACCTGCTGCGCACACCGGCGCACAAGAAGCTGGCATGGCGGGATTTTCTCGAGGTGAAGGCGAAGCTGAAGGGGTTGGGGTGACTAGCAATCTCCCCCCTCGTGGGGGAGATGTCCGGCAGGACAGAGGGGGGCGCGGAGGATCACCAGCCTCGCAATCTCGCTTATTTTCGCCCAGCAGAAGCAGCCCCAAAAAATAGCGGACAGGTCGGCGGGACAGCCCCCCTCTGCCTTGCCAGGCATCTCCCCCACAAGGGGGCAGATCAATTGTCGCCTCGGCCTCACCATGACCTCGGAAGTAATTGAAATACGCCCCTCCCCGGCCTACTCATCCCACATGACAACAGCCCAGACCTCCGCCGGCAGCCTGATCCGCGAATGGCGCACCCGCCGGCGCATGAGCCAGCTCGATCTCGCCATGGAGGCCGAGATTTCGCAGCGGCATCTCTCCTTCGTCGAAAGCGGCCGCGCGGCCCCCTCGCGCGACATGGTGCTGCATCTGGCGGAGCAGCTTGAGATCCCGCTCAGGCAGCGCAACCAGCTGCTGCTTGCCGCCGGTTTCGCACCGAGCTTCAGCGAACGGCCGCTCACCGACACGACGCTGGCGCCGGCAATGGCGGCAGTCGAGACCGTTCTCAAGGGGCATGAGCCATCTCCGGCGCTCGCCGTCGACCGGCACTGGAACCTGGTTTCGGCCAATGCCGCCATCGGCCCGTTTCTAGCCGATGTTGCCGAGCGGTCGCTGCTTCAGCCGCCGGTCAATGTGCTGCGTCTCAGCCTGCACCCGAACGGCATCGCGCCGCGCATCGTCAATCTCGGGGAGTGGCGGGCGCATCTGCTGGAGCGGCTAAAACACCAGAACGATGCCGCCGGCGATCCCGTTCTGGTCGAGCTGGAGCGTGAATTGCGAACCTATCCGTCCGGCCTCAAGGGCGCGCGGCCTGTGCCGATCGAGCCCAGCGGCATCGTCCATCCGCTGCGGCTGGCGCATGGTGATCAGGTGCTGTCCTTCATCAGCACCATCACCGTCTTCGGCACCCCGCTCGACGTGACGCTGTCGGAACTGGCGATCGAGTCTTTTTTCCCGGCCGACGAGGAGACGAGGGCGGTGTTGGTGAGGCTGGCGAAGGAGCGGGCGGAAGCGAACTGAGCCAGCCCCTGCCCTGCGCGGGCCTCTCATTCACCCTTGTGGCGGCGCCGCTTTTCGGGTGCGGGTGCGCTCAAGACCGAGCCGGCGCTCGCGCCAGATGATGAAGATGCCGGCGGCGACGACGATTACGCCGCCGACCAGCGTGTTGATGGTGGCGACGTCGCCAAAGGCGAAATAACCGACGACGACACCAAGGATCATCGAGGTGTATTCGAACGGCGCCACCACAGAGGCCTCGGCATGGCGGTAGGCGGCCGTCATCAGGATCTGCGCCAAGCCGCCGCAGAACCCGGCAGCAACCAGCAGACCGGCCTGCAGCGGCGTCAGCGCCTGCCAGCCGAAAGGCAGTGAAAACAGCGCCATGACGCTCGCCGTTGCCGAAAACCACAACACGATGGTCGCGGTCCGTTCGGTCTGGACCAGATTTCGCACCAGAAGGATGGCGTTGGCGGAGATCGCCGCGGAAACCAGCGCCGCAACCACGCCCAGCACCTCCTGGTCGCCGAGCGCGGCGCCCGAAGTGAGCAGCGTCAGTTCCGGCCACGAGATGATCAGCACACCGACCAGGCCGACGGCGACCGCGCTCCAGCGATAGACGCGAATGGCCTCGCCGAGGAAAAGTGAGGAAAACACCACCACCAGCAGCGGCTGGGCATAGTTCAGCGTGATCGCTTCCGGCAGCGGCAGCCGGGTCAGCGCGAAGAAGCCGAGTCCCATGGCGCAGACGCCGACGACGCCGCGAGCAATGTGGTTCAGCGGTCGCTTGGTCGCGAACGCCGTACTCAGTTTCCCCTTCAAGGCCAGGAAGACGATGATCGGGAAGATGGCGAAGAAGGAGCGGAAGAAGACGATCTGGCCTGCGGGCAGAGTGCCAACCGCCTTGATGCAGGTTTGCATACCGACAAAGACCGCCACCGACATGATCTTGAGCGTGATCCCGGTCAGGACACGGCCGGGGTGGTCGGACAGTTTCCCGGCCGTGTCGTTTCCCGGTCCGGCTTTCACTGCGGTGTTGCTTCCCGGATCGCCGCTGAGATGCACGTCACACGACGCAGCACAGAGGCGCGCATGCCGAACTTCGGTGTGACGATGGTCATCAAGGCCTCGCGATGGAATGAGAACGCCGTGAAATAGGCATTGGTGCAGTTTTGTCGAGTGACCGTTTCGTGTAAAGAGCGCGCAACTTCAGACTTTATGGGCCAGCGGACACATCAGCGGCCCCTATAACGACAGGGAAACCCCAGGGAATGCGAACCGATACCGGCCATGTCTTCAAGCTCGAAGATTATCGCCCCAGCGACTTTTCCATTCCGCAAACTGGCCTTACCTTTCGCCTTTCGCCAGACGCAACGGGCGTCAGCGCCGTACTGACGATCGAACGCCGCGATGGCGCCGCCGCCTCGGCGCCGCTGGTGCTCGACGGCGACGGGCTGCTGCTGAAGCGCATCGCCATCGACGGCCACGAGCTCGCGCCGGCGGATTATCTCGCCACGCCGGACCAGCTGACCATTCTGAAGCCGCCGGCCCGCTTCGAGCTGCTGCTCGAGACCGAGATCGCACCGGCCAGCAATGAGGCGTTGATGGGCCTCTACCGCTCCAGCAATGTCTATTGCACGCAATGCGAGGCCGAGGGCTTTCGCCGCATCACCTATTTCCTCGACCGCCCCGACATCCTGTCGGTCTACACTGTGCGCATCGAGGCAAGGCTGGACGAGGCGCCGCTGCTGCTCTCCAACGGCAACCCGGTGGAAAGCGGAGCGCTGGCCGATGGCTGGCACTATGCCAGATGGCACGACCCCTTCCCCAAGCCGTCCTATCTGTTTGCGCTGGTGGCCGGCAATCTCGGCCAGGTCGCCGACAGTTTCGTCACCATGTCCGGCCGCAAGGTCGAGCTCGGCATCTATGTCGAGCCGGGCAAGGAGGGGCTTGCCGGCTACGCCATGGATGCGCTCAAGCGCTCGATGCAATGGGACGAGCAGGCGTTCGGCCGCGAATACGACCTCGACGTCTTCAACATCGTCGCCGTCTCCGACTTCAACATGGGGGCCATGGAGAACAAGGGCCTCAACATCTTCAACGACAAATATGTGCTGGCCGATCGGGAGACCGCGACCGATGCCGATTTCGCCAATATCGAGGCGATCATCGCGCATGAATATTTCCACAACTGGACCGGCAACCGGATCACCTGCCGCGACTGGTTCCAGCTCTGCCTGAAGGAAGGGCTGACGGTCTTTCGCGACCACGAATTCTCCGCCGACCAGCGCTCGCGCGCGGTCAAGCGCATTGCCGAGGTGCGCACGCTGCGCGCCCACCAGTTCCCCGAGGACCAGGGACCGCTGACGCATCCTGTGCGGCCGCGCCGCTACCGCGAGATCAACAATTTCTATACGGCGACAGTCTACGAAAAGGGCTCGGAAGTCGTGCGCATGATCCGCACTATCCTCGGGGCCGAGACTTTCCGCGCCGGCATGGACCTCTATTTCGAGCGCCATGACGGCGAAGCTGCGACGATCGAGGATTTCCTGAAGGTGTTCGAGGACGTTTCCGGGCGCGACCTGTCGCAGTTCGCGCTCTGGTACCACCAGGCGGGCACGCCGAACCTGACCGTCAGTTC
Organism: Mesorhizobium sp. P171375; assembly: GCF_057786075.1. Taxonomy (NCBI): domain Bacteria; kingdom Pseudomonadati; phylum Pseudomonadota; class Alphaproteobacteria; order Hyphomicrobiales; family Phyllobacteriaceae; genus Mesorhizobium; species Mesorhizobium sp. P171375. The sequence goes on along the minus strand of NZ_JBYNWF010000001.1, from coordinate 3,389,960 downwards.
GACGCACAACCCGGCCACGCGCGAGTTCACGCTCGAGATCGAGCAGTCGGTGCCGCCGACACCGTCGGAAAGCCGCAAGCGGCTGATGCATATTCCGCTCGCCTTCGGCCTAGTCGGTGCCGGCGGCGAGCCGGTCGCCTATGGCGGCGTCGAGGGCGCCGCCGTCGAGGATGGCGTCATCCATATCCGCAAGCGCCGCCATATGGTGCGCTTCTCCGGCGTTGACGAGCGGCCGGCGGTGTCGCTCAACCGCGGCTTTTCGGCGCCGATCACGCTTTCTGTCGAGCAGAAGGCCGACGACCAGTTCTTCCTCGCCGGCCACGACAGCGATGCGTTCGCGCGCTGGCAGGCGTTCAACACACTGCTCACCGATGCACTGATAGCGGCCTTCCGTCAGATCCTCGGCGGCGCGAAGCCGGCCTTCAGCGCCAGGCTGACCGGGCTTGCCGGCAAGATCGCCGGCGATGAGACGCTTGAGCCCGCCTACCGCGCGCTGGCGCTATCGCTTCCCGGTGAGACCGACATTGCCCGCGACATCGGCGGGAACATCGATCCCGACGCCATCTTTGCCGCCCGCGAGGCGCTGGCGCTTGAGATCGCGCGCGCCAATCAGGACGCCTTCGCCAATCTTTACGGTCGCCTCGCCAACGACGGTTCGTTCAATCCCGACGCCGCAAGTGCTGGACGGCGGGCTTTGCGCAACATCCTGCTCGACTATCTCTCGCTGTTGCCGGCAGGCGTCGAGTTGGCCACCCGGCATTTCGAGGCCGCGACCAACATGACCGACCGCGCCGCGGCGCTCACCGTGCTTGCGCATCGCCATGACGGGTCGCCCGAGGCGGTCAAGGCGTTGGCCGGCTTCGAGGCGCGCTATGGGGCCGATCCGCTGGTCATGGACAAATGGTTCCAGATCCAGGCCAGCGTGCCGGGACCGAAGACCGTCGAGCGGGTGCGCGCTCTGACCGGCCACGCAGCCTTTTCGATGGCCAATCCGAACCGGGTGCGCTCGCTGGTCGGCACATTTTCCAGCGCCAACCAGACCGGCTTCCACCGCGCCGACGGCGAAGGCTACCGGTTTTTTGCGCAGACCGTACTCGAGGTCGAAAAGCGCAACCCGCAAGTCGCGGCAAGATTGGCGACGGCGCTGCGCTCCTGGCGTTCGTTGGAACCGGGCAGACAGGCCAAGGCACGGGAAGCGCTGCTGGCGATCGCCGGTGCCGAGAACCTCTCGGCGGATTTGCGCGATATTGTGGAGCGGACCCTGGCGTGAGTTGCGTAATCTCCCTACGAGGGGGGAGATCAGCCGCTTCGGCGTTATTTCAATCAATTTTTAATGTTTTTTGTCCGCGCCACTGGACAAGGCGAATCACCTTTGATTCTTTACAGACGATTCGGACGTGCGGTGTTGCCGGATCGTCAAGCGTACGGAAATTCGGGGAGTGCCATTTATGGCCAAGGCGGACGCGTGGGGCGCGCCCGAAGGAACGGCTTTTGAGCGGCGCAAGGCGCGAGGCGACGGCCTCGCCGGCAATACGCGGCTCATTGCTGAACCAGCCTACCGGCGGCTCCTGGCTGCCGAACCCCTTCTGCGTCGCTCGATACCGGCGCTCATCATCATCTTCCTGATCGTCATCGCCGCACTGCGCGTCCTGTCGCTGATGAACGAACGCGACGAGGTCGAGCGCGACGTCAAGGCAGTGCTGGGACTGGCTGCCGGCCAGATGGCGAACGCAATCTCGGCCGATCCGAACGCGGCCGCCGGCGGCGCCATCGATCTTCTGGAAAGCACGAGCCGCCAAGGCGCCATGGGCAGAAGCCATGTGCTCGTCATCACCGACAGCGCCTTCAAGATCATCGCCGTGTCGCCGCTGTCGACCGGCTGGCAAGGGCGATCGCTCGACAGCCTGGTGCTGGACGGCCAGCCCCTGTTCATGTTCGGCGACCGCGCTGGCGTCATGGATGTCAGCATCGGCGGACAGGACTGGTACGCGGCGGTGAGCCTGACCCGCGACAGGAAGAACGCCGCCGCCGTGCTGGTGCCGCAGGAAGCGGTGTTCGACAGCTGGCGCAAAACCGTGTCGCTCAATGTCACGCTGTTCGTGCTGACGGCGGGTGTGCTGATCATCATCCTCTACGCCTATTTCGGCCAGGCATCGCGCGCCCAGACGGCCGACCGCATCTACCTCGAAGCCCACCAGCGCATCGACATGGCCCTGGTGCGCGGCCGCTGCGGCCTATGGGACTGGGACATGGTGCGCGGCAAGATGTACTGGTCGCGCTCGATGTACGACATGCTGGGCTACGAGCCCTGCAACTCGATGCTGTCCTTCGGCGAGGTCGACGACATCATCCACCCCGAGGACGGCGACCTGTTCGAGCTGGCCAACAAAATCGTCGAGCGCGAGATCGACCATATCGACCAGGTGTTCCGCATGCGCCACGCCGACGGCCAGTGGGTGTGGATGCGCGCCAGGGCCCAGGTGATCGACCCGGAAGCGCCTGAGATCCAGCTGATCGGCATTGCCGTCGATGTCACCGAACAGCGGCATCTGGCGTTGCGCTCGGAGGCGGCCGACCTGCGGCTCAGGACCGCGATCGAGAACATCAACGAATCCTTCGTACTGTGGGACGCCGCCCAGCGCCTGATCATGTGCAATTCCAAATTCCAGAAGGACAACGGACTGTCGGACCGCGACGTCATGCCGGGCGCGGCGCGCGCCGTGCTGGAGGAGCGCATGCTGGCCTTCGCCTCGGAACGGCGGCTGGCCAACACCAACGGACCGCAAGGCGGCGCGACCTTCGAGCGGCAGCTCTCCGACGGGCGCTGGCTTCAGGTCAACGAATTGAGGACCAGGGATGGCGGCACCGTCTCGGTCGGCTCCGACATCACCCAGATCAAACTGCACCAGGAAAAGCTGGTCGACAGCGAGCGTCGGCTGATGGCGACCATCCACGACCTCAGCCTCGCCCGTCGGGCCGAGGAGGAACGCGCCAGCGAACTGGTCGAGCTCAACCGCAAATACATGAGGGAAACCGAGCGCGCCGAAGCGGCCAACCGGGCCAAGTCCGAGTTTCTGGCCAACATGTCGCACGAACTGCGCACACCGCTCAATGCTATCATCGGCTTCTCCGAACTGATGGAACAGGGCCTGTTCGGGCCGCTCGGTTCGCCACGCTACGAGGAATATGCCAACGACATCAACGGCAGCGGCAAATATCTGCTCGGCGTCATCAACGACATACTCGACATGTCGAAGATCGAGGCCGGCCAGTTCTCGATGGACCGCGAGGAAATCGATCTCTGTCCGCTGATCCGCGAGACGGTGCGCGTGATCTCGCTGCAGGCGGCGGAAAAATCGATCACGGTGGAAACCCGCATCGCCGATACGATGACCCTGTTCGCCGACCGCCGGGCCATCAAGCAGATTGCCATCAACCTTCTGTCGAATGCAGTGAAGTTCACCGGCCAGGGCGGCCATATCTCGGTGCGCGCCCGCAACACTTCGGGCGCGCTGGTGCTGACCATCGAAGACAATGGCTGCGGCATTCCGAAGGAGGCGCTGAGCAAGCTTGGGCGGCCATTCGAACAGGTGCAGAACCAGTTCTCCAAGAACCACGCTGGCTCCGGCCTTGGGCTCGCCATCTCACGCTCACTGGCCGAGTTGCAGGGCGGCGCGCTGAAAATCCGCTCGACCGAAGGCGTCGGCACCATCGTGTCGGTGCGCATCCCGGTGAAGAAGGCAGCGCCGTCGGTGAAGGCAGCAGCTTAGATCTTTGCGCAATCTTTGAAGGCTTGGCGGGACAGCGCCCCCCTCTGTCCTGCCGGACATCTCCCCCACTTGGGGGGAGATCAGCAGTTTTGACGCTCCGCTCATTTCTGCAACGCTGGCGATTTGGCGAAGGCGGTTGCGACAGCCAATCTCCCCCCTCGTGGGGGAGATGTCCGGCAGGACAGAGGGGGGCGCGAAGGAACGAGACCTTCCAGAATCCGGCGGCTCTGCCGCCGGACCCAGATCATTCAACATCACTGCATGCTGTCGTCGTCGCCGTCCCATTGGCGATGGCGGCCCATGCGGCCGTTCTTCGGCAGCTCGTTGCGCTCGATCTTGCCGTCATTGTTGCGGTCGAGCATGGCAAACACCTTCTTATCGCGCCCGGTGATGTCTTCCGTGGTCAGCGTGCCGTCCCCTTTGGTATCGTAGCGGGCGACGATGCGCTTGGCCATTTCCTCGAACCGCGCCTTCTCCAGCGCGTCGGCGAGTTGGGCGACGGTGAGCTTGCCGCCATTGTCGGCGACCAGCTTCTTCAGCCGCGCGTTCATGACGTCGGAAAACTGGTCGAAGCTGATGGTGCCGTTGGAATCCTTCATCGCCTTGTCGAGGCGCATCATCATGCCCTCGCGCATTCTGGCACTGGCATTGTTCTCGGCATAGGCGGTGGTGCCGACGGCGCCAGCGAGCGCGACGAAGGCAAGGGCAAGTCCGGTTGTCTTTCTCATTGATATCTCCTGTTGCATCGTCACCCCCGATGCGATCCGAAACAGCCGTCAGCGCTTTACGCCCTCACGACTGTTTCGTACGAAGCAAAAGGTCGAAATCCTTTCTGACCTTTTGCGACGTTTCCTTGAGATGTGCTTCCAGCACACCGAAATCCGGCAGGTCAGTCACCGCCAGAAGCAGATCCGACAATCCCGGCGGAACGTCGTCACGTTCGAATGCGCCGGTAAGGCAAAGCCGCGTCATCTGGGTCAGCGCCAGATAGAGTTGATAGGCTTCGCAAAGCTGCTGCCTGACATCGGCGTCGGCGAAATCCGGGGCCAGATGCGACAGGATTTCGCCGGTGGCGGTCAGCCTTCCGCCGGCTTCGACCTGGCCGGTGATGACCGCCACCTGCGCGATGAATTCGAGGTCGATGAGGCCGCCGGGGATCAGCTTGATGTCCCAGAGGTCGCGCGGCGATTTTTCCTTCTCGATCAGCGCGCGCATCTCGGATGCCTCGGCCCTCACCTTGGCGGCGTCGCGCGGCAAGGCCAGAAGTGCCGCCACCTCGGTTTCGACCTCGGCGCACAGTGCCGCGTCGCCGCCAATGGCGCGGGCCCGGGCCAGCGCCATGTGCTCCCAGGTCCAGGCTTCCTGGCGCTGGTACTTCTTGAAGGCGTCGATGTGGGTCGCCACGGGCCCCTTGTTGCCGGATGGCCGCAAGCGCAGGTCGAGCTCATAGAGAACGCCCTCGGCGGTCGGCGCCGAGACAGCCGCGATCAACCGCTGCGTCACCCTGGTGTAGTAGTGCGACGGCGCCAGCGGCTTTTCGCCGTCGGATTCTTCCGCATCGGCGTCGTGGTCGTAAAGGAGGATGAGGTCGACATCCGAGCCGGCGGTAAGCTCACGGCTGCCGAGCTTGCCCATGCCGAGCAGCGACACCGTGCCGCCGGCGATGCGGCCGTGGCGGAGTGCGAATTCGGCCGTCACTGCCTGCAGTGCGGCGTCAATGGTGAGGTCGGCGAGGTCGGAAAAGGCACGGCCAGCACGGCTCGGGGTGATCGAGCCGGCGAGCAGGCGCACACCGATCAGGAACTTCTGCTCGGAGGCAAAGATGCGCAGACGGTCGAGCACGTCCTCATAGGCCCTGTCGCCTTCGGTGAAAGCCGCCAACCGCGCCGACAGATAGGCGCGGTTGGGCAGTTCGGTCAGCAGCGCCGGATCGAGCAGACCGTCGAAGACATGCGGGCGCTTGGTGATGATCGCAGCCAGCCGGGGCGCGGCACCCATGATGGTCGCCATCAGCTTCAACAAAGCGGGATTGGACTGCAGCAGCGAAAACAGCTGGATGCCGGCGGGCAGACCGGCGAGGAATTCGTCGAAGCGCACCAAAGCCTTGTCGGCCCGGCGCGTCTGGCCGAAGGCTTTGAGCAGCGCCGGTGTCAGTTCGGTCAGCCGCTCACGCGCTTCAGCCGACTGGGTGACGCGGTAGCGACCGAAATGCCAGCCGCGAATGACGCGGCAGATGTCGCTCGGCCGCTTGAAGCCGAGCCCGTGCAAGGTCCGCAGCGTGTCAGGATCGTCGACATCGCCGGTAAAGACGAGATTGCCGACGCCTGCCGACAGTTCCGGAGCTGTCTCGAACAGCGCAGCGTAATGGCGCTCGACTTCCTGCAAGGCCGCGCGAAAAGTTTCGGAAAATTTGGCGGCATCGGCAAAGCCCAGCATATGGGCGACGCGTTCCAGCCCTTCATCATCGTCGGGCAGGATGTGCGTCTGCTCGTCGGCGACCATCTGGATGGCGTGCTCGACGCGGCGCAGGAACCAGTATTGGCGGGTGAGCGTGTCGCGGGCATCGGCGGTGATCCAGCCGCGCGCCGCCAGCGCACCCAGCATCGGCACGGTCTCGCGGCCGCGCAGCTCGGGAAAACGGCCGCCGGCAATCAGCTGCTGGGTCTGGACGAAGAACTCTATCTCGCGAATGCCGCCACGGCCGAGCTTGACGTTGTGGCCCTTCACCGCGATTTCGCCATGGCCTTTGTGGGCATGGATCTGTCGCTTGATCGAATGGACGTCGGCGATCGCCGCATAGTCCATGTATTTGCGCCAGACATAGGGCTGCAACTCCCGCAGGAACGCTTCGCCGGTGGCAAGATCGCCGGCCACGGGGCGCGCCTTGATCATGGCGGCGCGCTCCCAGTTCTGGCCGCGCGCCTCATAGTAGCGGAGTGCTGCCTCGACCGGGATTGCCAGCGGCGTCGAGCCGGGATCGGGGCGCAGCCTGAGGTCGGTGCGGAAGACATAGCCGTGCTCGGTGCGGTCCTGCAGGATGCGGACCAGCCTGCGGGTGAGGCGCGCAAACAGCTCGGTGGCGTCGAGCGGATCGACGATCGCCTTCGCATCCGGATCGAAGAAGACGACAAGGTCGATGTCGGAGGAAAAATTCAGTTCATGGGCACCGAGTTTGCCCATGCCGAGCAGAATCCAGCCGGACTGCTCCGCCGGATTGTTGGGGTCCGGCAATTTGAGCTTGCCCTGGCTGTGCGCCTCGCGCAGCAGGAAGTCGACCGCCGCGCGGGTGCAGGTGTCGGCTAGGTTGCTGAGACGCCTGACCGTCAGCGCGGCATCGGCCTCGCCGGAGAGATCTGCAAGCGCGATCAGGAAGTGAGCTTCCGCCTTCCACTGCCTGAGCTCCATCATCAGGCTGGATTCCGAAACGGTCTCGGCAAAGGCAGCATTGCCGATCGCTTCGGCAATGCTGAGCAGCCTGGCCTCGACACCGTCATCGAACAGCGCGTCGAGGATCTGCGGCCGGCGGCGCGCGACATCGCGGAGGAAAGGCGAGAGATCGACAACCGCAGCGAGAAAATCCTGGGCCGCACCCTTGCCGCCTAAGAATTTCGCCAGCCGCGGCAGACCTTCGTCCTCGGCGTCGCCAGCGATCTCCGACAGTTCACGGCGGGCGCGGCTCCAGTCCAGCGGCGCGAGTTTTGCCGCCAGTTGCAGCTGCCATTCGGTCTCGATCGGTTTCGCAGCCATTGTCACCGCCATCAGTGATCCTCCCGCACCGGGAAACTCATGATAACGGACAATCCGGGATTGGCGGACAGAAGTTCGAGCTTGCCATTGTGGAACGTCATGATCGCCTTGGCGAGGCTGAGGCCGAGGCCGGACCCCGGCTGCGAGCGGCTCTTTTCCAGCCGCACGAAGCGCTCGGTCGCCCTCGCGCGATCAGCGTCATCGGGAATGCCATGGCCGTTGTCGGCGACGGAAAGCCGGATGTCATGGCCGACACGCTGCAGCGCAACGCGCACGGCCGGCTTCTCAGTTGCGTCGGTTGAATATTTGATGGCGTTGTCGACGATGTTCGACAGCGCCTGGCCGATCAGCTCGCGATTGCCGTTGACTGCGAAATCCCCTTCCACGGAGGTCTCGAGTTCCACGCCCGCCTCCTCCGCCACCGGCTCGTAGAGCTCGACGACGTCGCGCACGGCGGCGGGGAGATCGACCTTGCTGGTGCTTTCCGAGGAATAACCGGCCTCCAGTCTGGAGATCATCAGGATAGCGTTGAAGGTTTTTATCAGCTGGTCGGACTCGGCGATGGTGCCTTCCAGCGCCTGCCGGTAGTCGGTGGTCTTGTGCTTGCCCGAAAGCGTGGCCTCGGCGCGGTTGCGCAGCCTGGTCAGCGGCGTCTTCAAATCATGGGCGATGTTGTCGGAGACCTGCTTCAGGCCTTCGTTCAGCGTCGCAATCCTGGCCAGCATTGTGTTCAGGTTTTCCGACAGGCGGTCGAATTCGTCGCCGGCGCCGGTCACCGGCAGCCTGCCGGTGAGGTCGCCGCCCATGATGCGACGGCTCGCCTCCGAGACGCTGTCGATGCGCTTCAGCGCCGCGCGGCCGACAAAGAACCAGATCAGCAGCCCGCCCAGGCCCATCATGCCCAGCGCCAGCATCAAGGCACGGCGAATGACGGCACGGAAGCGCTCGGGCTCGCCGAGATCGCGGCCTACAAGCATGATCATCTGGTTGGGTAGCCTGAGCACCAGCGCGATGGCATTGTGGCCCTTCTCGCCCTCGGACTGAATTTCGGTCTCGCCGGGCTGCGCCCCGTCAGGGTCGGCAGCCTGATTGCGCTGCCGCTCAAGTTCGCCTTCGCCGAAGCGGCGGTAGGAGAATGGCTCGGTCGTCCACCCGTCGGTCTCGAGCACGCCCGGCTCCAGGCTCTGCACGTTGCCGGTCAGGATCTGGCCGTTGGCGTCGGCGATCAGATAGAGGTTGGCGCCGGGCTGGCGCGAGCGCTGCTCGACCACGCGCACCAGCACCGGCAGGCCGCCGCGCTGATAGGCGCGGGCAAGGCCCAGCACCTCGTCATTGATGGTTTGCTGGGTCTGGCCGGTAAGCATCCGCGCCGATAGCGACGTCATGTAGAAGACGAGCAGCACGGCGCAGAGCGCAAAAAGCAGGAAATAAAGCGCCGAAAGCCGCGCCGCCGTCGTCCTCATGATGGCCGGCAGGGAAAGGGCCATGGATGTCTAGATCATGATGAGATTTGGTTGAAATCTCATCATGATCTACCCCTTTGTTGGAGCATGATCTTTTCCAAAAACCGGTACCCACTTTTTGGGATCATGCTCTAGCTCTTCAGCATATAGCCGGCGCCGCGGACGGTGTGCAGGATCGGCTTGTCGAAACCCTTCTCGATCTTGCCGCGCAGCCGCGAGACATGCACGTCGATGACGTTGGTCTGCGGATCGAAATGATAGTCCCAGACATTTTCGAGCAGCATGGTGCGCGTCACCACCTGGCCGGCGTGGCGCATCAGATATTCGAGCAGGCGGAATTCGCGCGGCTGCAGCGTGATCTCGCGCGCGGCGCGCTTCACGGAATGGGAGAGACGGTCGAGTTCGAGATCGCCGACCCGGTAGACGGTTTCGGCTTCCCTGGCGCTGGCGCGGCGGTTCAGCACCTCGACGCGGGCGAGCAATTCGGAAAAGGCATAAGGCTTGGTCAGATAGTCGTCGCCGCCAGCGCGCAGACCGGTGACGCGGTCATCGACCTCGCCCAGCGCCGACAGGATCAGCACCGGCGTGGTGTTGCCGCGCGAGCGCAGGCCGGCAATGACGGAGAGCCCGTCGCGGCGCGGCATCATACGATCGACCACCATCACGTCATAGTCGCCGGCATCGGCAAGCGCGAAGCCGGTTTCGCCGTCGCCGGCGACATGGGCGGTGTGTCCGGCCTCGGTAAAGGCCTTCTGCATGTAGTCGGCCGCCTCGCGATCGTCTTCTATGACGAGAATCTTCATAGAGCCGTTATACGCGATTTCGCTGGAAGATTGAGGGGCCGCCATGAGCGTGAAAAGCTTTCGTTCAAGCATGTCGTTATCCCAAAACCGCCGTGCACTTTTGGGCGACATGCTTTGCTGTTAGAGCGGCAGCGGGCGATGGGGCCCGCTGCCGCCGGGGGCAGAACACGATGACTGACTAACGCGTTCGGCCCCTTGCTTTCCCGTGCGGCGGCTCGGGGGTGTTGAAACCGCCGCACTGGAAAAGTGTTCGATGTCAGCCCTTGGCGACCGGAAGCGCGACGAAGCGGTTCGAGTCATCGCGGGTGATCTGCATCAGCACCGCCTTGCGGCCGGACTTGACCGCATCGGCCATCGCCTTGGCAACGTCCTCGGTGCCGTTCACCTCCGTCGAATTGACCGAGGTTATGACATCGCCGGGCTGGATGCCGCGGTCGGCGGCATCGCTGTCGGGGTCGACGTCGGTCACCACCAGACCCTTGCCGTTCTCCGACTTGGTGACGGTGAGGCCGAGATCGGCCAGCGCGGCCGGCTTTGCCGGTGCTGCAGGCTGCTGCGGGTCGGCCGAGGCCTGCTTGTCGGTGGACGGCAGCGTGCCGAGGTCGACCTTGATCGTATCGCTCTTGCCGTCGCGCCACACGGTGACGTCGACCGACTTGCCGGGCGAATAGGCACCGATCAGGCGAGCCAGTTCCTTCGGCGATGCAACGTCCTTGCCTTCGACCTGGGTGATCACGTCACCGGCGGTGATGCCGGCCTTCTTGCCGGGACCGCCGTCCTGGGCGCTGGAGACCAGAGCCCCGTTCTGAGACTTCAAGCCCAGCGATTCGGCGATATCCGACGTGACCGGCTGGATTTCGACGCCGAGCCAACCACGCTGCACCGAGCCGCTCTTCATCAGATCCTGCACAACCTGCTTGGCGGTCGAGGCCGGAATGTCGAAGGCGATGCCGACGCTGCCGCCCGAGGGCGAGAAGATCGCGGTGTTGATGCCGACGACCTGGCCGTTGAGGTTGAAGGTCGGTCCGCCAGAATTGCCGCGGTTGACCGAGGCGTCGATCTGGATGAAGTCGTCATAAGGGCCGGCCCCGATGTCGCGGCCACGGGCCGAGACGATGCCGGCGGTCACGGTGCCGCCAAGGCCGAATGGATTGCCGACAGCCACCACCCAGTCGCCGACGCGAACCTTGGAATCGTCGGCGAAGTCGACATAGGTGAACTTGCCGACGCCGTCGACCTTGAGCACGGCCAGATCGGTGCGCGGATCGGTGCCGATCAGCTTGGCGTCGAGTTCCTTGCCGTCATTCATCACCACGGTGAAGGCAGAGCCTTCCTCGACGACATGGTTGTTGGTGACGAGATAGCCGTCATCGGAGATGAAGAAGCCCGAACCCTGCGCCACCGGGCGGGGCTGGTCGTTGTTGTGGTCGCGACGGTTGAAGCGGCGATTGCCGAACTGGCCGTTCTGGTCGCCGAAGCCGCGGAATTGCTTGAAGAACTGGCGCAGCTGCGGATTGTCGGGCAGGTTGTTCATGCCGTCCGGATCATCGGACTGGTCGGAACCGTCATCGGCGGCAGGTTCGATCTTGGCCTTGACCTTGACGCTAACCACGGCGGGCGAAACGCGCTCGACGACATCGGCAAAGCCCGGCACCTGCGGCGCTTCGACCCGGACAGCGTCAGCCAGAACTGGGGCCGTGCCGGTGGCAACCGCACCGAAGCCGATGGCGCCGGCAATGGCGAGCGAAGCGGCGGCGGCCAACAGGCGCTTGCGGGTGCGGGAATATGAATTTGGGGCAATAGACATGGATCTTGTATCCTCTTTTCACTGGATGCGGCTCAGGCAGAGCATCCTCGGAAAAGAGGAATAGAGAGGCGCACATTACGGCGCCATTTCCGAAGCATGAAAGTTTTGTAATGTTGGGGCGGTTCAGTCTCGCCGCAGGATGGTGTCCAGCGCCGCCTGCTCCTCGGCGCTCAGCGCCTTGGTTGCCAGCGAGCGGCGGGAGCGTGTGGTCAGCACGATGAAGATGCCGCCGACCAGAAGCAGCAACACCGGCGTGCCCCATAGCAAGGCGTTGCGCGGGCTGAAGCGTGGCTTCAACAGCACGAACTCGCCGTAGCGCGACACGATATAGTCCATCACCTGCTGGTCGGTATCGCCGGCAACAAGGCGCTGGCGCACCAGGATGCGCAGGTCGCGGGCAAGGTCGGCGTCGGATTCGTCGATGGACTGGTTCTGGCAGACCATGCAGCGCAGGCCTTCGGACAGGAGCCGCGCCCTCGCCTCGAGCGCGGGATCGGCGAGAACCTCGTCCGGTTTCACCGCTTGCGCTGCGCCGGCAAACAGCAGTGCCAGCAACAGGATCAACGAAGCCAGCGAGAACCTGGTGCTCACGGCACGCCTGCCGACGGTATGGCGGTTGCCTGCTTGCGGCGGCGCGAGGGCGCGCCGACGCGCAGACGGCGGTCGAGCAGCGACATTGCCGCCCCCGCCATCATCACAAGAGCACCGCCCCAGATCAGCGTCACCAGCGGCTTCCACCACAGTCGCACCACGACCGAACCGTCGGTGCCTTCGTCGCCCAGCGACAGATAAAGCTGGCTGAACCCGATCGTCTCTATGCCGGATTCGGTCGTCGTCGTCTGCCGCACCGGAAAGAAGCGCTTGGCCGAGGTGATTTCAGCCGCAATGCCACCATCGGCGCCAATCAGGGAAAAGCGGCCGCGGTCCTCGCTGTAGTTCGGGCCTTGCGCGGGGTAGAGCCCCTCGAAACGTAGCGTGTGGCCGGACAGCTCGACGCTCTCGCCGGCATGCATCGACAGGATTTTTTCGGTACCGAAGCACAGCGTGCCGACAATGCCGAGCGTCGTCAGCCCAAGTCCGAGATGGGCAAGGGCAGTGCCGAACACCGAACGCGGGAGGCCGGCGAACCGGCGCAGCATGATGGCCGGCGCCACCGAGCCAAAGCCGGATTTGACGGCAAGGTCGGTGAGCGCGCCGCAGACCAGCCAGCAGGCAAGGCCGACGCCAAGGGCGGCGAACACCGACGCGCCGTCGATGAACAGGCCGGTGACCAGCATCGCCAGAAGGGCGGCGGCGAAAGCGGCCATCAGACGCTGAGCGACGGCATAGAGGTCACCGCGCTTCCAGGCCAGCAGCGGTCCGAAGGGGACCAGGACCAGCAGCGGTACCATCAGCGGGCCGAATGTCAGGTTGAAGAAGGGCGCGCCGACCGAGATCTTGCCGGCCGAAAGCGCCTCGACCGCGAGCGGATAGAGCGTGCCGACCAGCACGGTGGCGGTGGCCGTGGTCAGGAACAGATTGTTGAGGACAAGCGCGCCTTCGCGCGAGATCGGGTGGAACAGGCCGCCAGCCGTCAGCCTGGAGGCACGCAGCGCAAACAGCGCCAGCGAACCGCCGATGAACAGCGTCAATATACACATGATGAAGATGCCGCGTGTCGGATCGGTGGCGAAGGCATGCACCGAGGTCAGCACGCCGGAGCGCACCAGGAAGGTGCCGAGCAGCGACAGCGAGAAGGTCAAGATGGCGAGCAGCAGCGTCCAGATCTTGAGCGCCGAGCGCTTTTCCATGACGATCGCCGAATGCAACAGCGCGGTGCCCGCAAGCCATGGCATGAAGGAGGCGTTCTCGACCGGATCCCAGAACCAGAAGCCGCCCCAGCCGAGCTCGTAATAGGCCCAGTAGGAGCCCATGGCGATGCCGCCGGTGAGGAACATCCAGGCGACCAGGGTCCACGGCCGCACCCAGCGCGCCCAGGAGGCATCGATGCGGCCTTCGATGAGAGCCGCGACCGAGAAGGAAAAGCATATGGAGAAGCCGACATAGCCGAGATAGAGCAGCGGCGGATGGATGGCGAGGCCGAGATCCTGCAGGACCGGGTTGAGATCGCGGCCTTCGATCGGCGCCGGATTGAGCCGGATGAACGGATTGGACGTCGCCAGGATGAACAGGAAGAAGGTGGCGCCGATCGCCCCTTGCACGGCCAGCACATTGGCGCGCAGCGTTGCCGGCAAATTTGAGCCGAAGACGGCGACCAGCGCGCCGAAGAAGGTCAGGATCAGCACCCAGAGCAGCATCGACCCTTCGTGATTGCCCCAGGTTCCGGTGATCTTGTAGATCAGCGGTTGCAGCGAATGCGAGTTTTCCCAAACGCTGGCCACCGAGAAATCGGAACTGGCATAGGCGCCGGCGAGGGCTGCGAACGAGAGCGCGGTCAGCGCGAAGCCGGTGACTGTGACCGGGCCGCCTACAGCCATCAGCCGCTGATTGCCGGTGCGGGCGCCGATGAGCGGCACCAGCGTCTGCACCAGCGACAGGGCGAAGGCGAGGACGAGCGCGAAATGTCCGGTCTCAACCATTACTCACTCTTGCTCTCTTGCCAGACGCCCTTGGCCTTCAGCCCGTCGGCCACTTCCTTGGGCATATAACGCTCATCATGCTTGGCCAGCACGCTGTCGGCGACGAAGACGCCATCCGAGCCGAAAGCGCCCTCGGTGATGACTCCCTGTTCCTCGCGGAACAGGTCGGGCAGGATGCCAGTATAGGTGACCTTGACCGATTTGTGGGTGTCGGTCACCGAGAAGGCAACCGTCGCGCCCTGCCCGCGCACGACCGTGCCCTTTTCGACGAGGCCACCGAGCCGGATCCGCTGACCCGGCTGCAGGCTTGCGGTGGTCAGGTCGGCAGGCATGTAGAAATAGGAGGCCTTCTGGCCGAGCGCATAGAAGGTCAGCCCGGTGGCGGCGCCGAGGAAGGCGAGGCCTCCTATGATCACGGACAATCGCTTCTGCTTACGCGTCATGCCCTACTCCGTCGCCGTCAGGCCGAGCGAGGCGGCAAAGGCGGTGAATTTCTTCGCTTCCTCACTGTCGGCGCCGAAAACGGCAATACCGCGATGCAGCGCTTCGCGCGCCTGGTCGGCCTTGCCCAGCACCACATAGGAACGAATGAGCCGCATCCATCCTTCCGTGTCGCGCGGATTTTGCCGCAGTTTTTCGTCGAGGCCGGCGACCATTGTGTCGATCATGGCCTGCCTGTCCTGCGGCGCCATCGACGAGGCAGCATCGACGGCTGCGGCATCGGGGCCTTTCGCGGGCTCTCCTGACGCGACGCTGCGGTTGGCAGCCTCGGCCAGCGCCTGTTGGACAGCGCCACGCCACGGCGACTCTTGCGGCAAGAGGTCGAGCATTTTCTGCCAGGCCGCTGTGGCTTCCGGTATACGGCCTTCCTGCGCCAGCGCCATCGCCAGGTAGAAGGACGCTTTCGGGTTTGCCGGATCGAGCTTCAACGCCTGCTCGAAAGCCGATTGCGCATCGGCCGAGACAATGCCGCCGGCCGCATTGGCGATCGCTTCACCGAGACCGGCCTCGCGGGCAGCGGTGACGCCGTCGAGGCGGATGGCATTGCGATAGGCGGTCACCGCATCGGAAAAGCGCTGCAGGCGCAGATAGATCGGGGCGAGCACGTCCCATCCCCTGCCATCGGACGGATTGGCGGCAAGATGGGCCTCGGCGCGCGCCACCAATTCATCGACCGAACTATCGGCCGGGTTCTTGGCCAGCCGTTCGGCAAGCGGCTGCGACGGCAAATCGGGCGAGCCAAGCTGACTGTACAGGCCCCAACTCAGCAGCGGGACCACCAGCACCGCTGATGTCGCCACCAGCCTGACCGCCCTCGACGGCTGCCGCGTGCCAGGCGCATCGGCTTGACTGGTATTGCCCAGGCGAAGGATGCGGCGGGCGATTTCGGCACGCGCCTCCTCGGCTTCCGCCCCCTGGATCAGGCCGCGCGCAGCGTCACGCTCGAGCTCGGCCAGCTGGTCACGATAGACTTCAAGGTCATGGTCGCTGCTGGTCGAAGCGCCCTTGCCGCCGCTGGTCAGCGGCAGCAGCACCGCCAGGCTTGCGCCCAGCGTGAGGATTGCGGCTATGACCCAGAACAGCATGGTTCTTCCAATAGAGCGAGAGCCCGGCTCTCACAACATGAGGGTACTGCGACGCTTTGACGGGAGGCCGATCCCGATCAGCCGGCCCGAACGGTCAGGTCAGCGGCGTCCAGCTGCCGTCAGCGTTGCGGCAGGCGGTGCCACGCGCGGTCTGGCCGGCCGTGCCGGTGAACACCGTATGGGTGTATTGGCGGCAATCCTGTGAGCCGACGCGATAGGGCTGGGCCGCGACGACTTCGCCGGAATGGGCCGAACTGTCGCTCTTCCACGTCACCTTCTGGCCGCTCGCCGTGTATTCGAGCGCCTTGTATTCCGCCTCGAGCGCCTTGCGCTTCTCGCTGTCACTCAGGCCGCTGCCGATCGATCCGCCGACGAGCCCGCCAGCCATGGCCGAAATGATTGTGGTTGCGACCTTGGCGCCGGACGGAGGCGATGCCGGGGGATTGGTGATGGATATATCCGGGCCGCCGCCCTTGCCCAGCGTTCCGCAGCCGGAGAGAGCGAGCAGTGCGGAAACGAGCGCAACGCGAATCTTCATGCCAACAACCGGTTTTCTTGAACGGGATGCGCTGGGGGCCGCGTCATCGGGGATGTCTGCTGGCCATAGTATTGATATTTGTCGGAAATTTGGCCGTTTGCCGACCATCCGAGGAGCAATCGACAGGTCGCCTTAACACAGGCGCCCAGCCATGTCGATTGGCCCTGGAAATGCGTCATTGCAGGCTCCGCAAGCGCACCACCGCCTTCAGCCCGCCCATGGCGGAGCGGTCCAGCGCCAGAGCGCCGCCATACTCGTTGACGAGGTCGGCGACAATAGCAAGTCCGAGCCCGGTGCCTGGCTTGGTCTCGTCGAGGCGCCGGCCGCGTTTCAGCGCATCGCGCGCCTTGTCCTCGGGAATGCCTGGACCGTCATCCTCGATCGCGATCTCGAACAAGCCGGCGGCGCCGGCGGGCGTGACGGACACGGCGACAGTGCTCTTTGCCCATTTCATGGCATTGTCGAGCAGATTGCCGAGCAGTTCCTCCAGATCCTCGCGCTCGCCGGCAAAGACGATGTCGGCCGCCGGCAGCGCAAGCGACAAGCTGACATCAGGCTTGAGTTTTTGCAGCACGCGCACCATGCGCTGGACCAGCGGCGTCACCGGCGTACGGTAGACAACGCTATCGCGCTGCGCCGCGACCCGGGCGCGCTGCAGATAATGATCGACCTGCTTCTGCATCGAGGCGGCCTGGTCGGCGATGAGCTGGCCCTTGGCGCCGCCGAGCGCCCGCCCCTCATTGATCAGCACGGCGAGCGGCGTCTTCAGCGAATGGGCGAGATTGCCGACCTGCGTGCGTGAACGCTCGACGATGCGCTTGTTGTTTTCGATCAGCGCATTGGTCTCGTTGGCGAGCGGCTCGATCTCGGCGGGGAACTGGCCGTCGAGCCGCTGCGCCGTGCCTTCGCGCACCATGGCGAGCGCATTGCGGACCCGGCGCAAGGGCTGCAGGCCGAGCAGGATGGCGATGGCGTTGATGGCGATCATGCCGACGCCGAACAGGCTGAGATAGGTTAGCAGGCGGCCCTGGAAGGTGGCGATCTCCTGCTCGAGTTCGGTCTTGTTGCCCATGACGCGGAAGCGCGCGGCGCGGTTCTTGGCGTCGAGGACGAATTCGCTTTCGAACACTTGCAGTTCCTCGTCGCCGATGCCGTCGGTGGAATAGCTGCGCTGGAAACTGGAATTGAAAGGCACCTCGGCGACGGTCGGCGACGGGATCGTCGTGGTCATCGAGGACGAATGAAGGTTGCCATGCACGCCTTCGGAAGCCGGCTCCACTGACCAGTACCAGCCTGAATTCGGCTCCGAGAAGCGCAGGTCGCCGAGGTCGGGAGCGCCGGTGAGCTGGCCGGACTCAGAAACGCCGACGGAGCCGATCAGGTTGAACAGATGCGCCGACAAAAGGCTGTCGAAGCCACGCTCGCTGGCCTGGCGGTAGAGCGTGGTGATCAGGGTGAAGATGACGATCAAAGTGAGGATCGCCCAGATCGTGGAAAAGCCGATGACGCGGAAGGCCAGCGAGCGCGGCCAGAGCCGTGCCGAGAAAGGCTTCCTTGCTGGTATGGGGAGCGGTTCCGCCTTACGCCTCCGGCTCACGCATGCGATAGCCCATGCCGCGCACGGTTTCGATCATGTCGATGCCCATCTTCTTACGCAGCCGGCCGACGAAGACCTCGATGGTGTTGGAATCGCGGTCGAAATCCTGGTCGTAGAGATGCTCGACCAGTTCGGTGCGCGACACCACCTCGCCCATATGGTGCATCAGATAGGCAAGCAGACGGAACTCGTGCGAGGTCAGCTTCAGCGGCTGACCGTCGACATCGGCCTTGGAGGCCTTGGTGTCGAGGCGCAGCGGCCCGCAGGTAAGCTCGGACGAGGCATGGCCGGCGGCTCGCCGGATCAGCGCCCTCACCCGCGCCAGAACTTCCTCGATGTGAAACGGCTTGGTGACGTAGTCGTCGGCGCCGGCATCGATGCCGGACACCTTGTCGCTCCAGCGGTCGCGTGCGGTGAGGATCAGCACCGGCATCTTGCGGCCGTTGCGGCGCCAGCGCTCGACGACGCTGATGCCGTCCATCTGCGGCAGACCGATGTCGAGCACGACGGCGTCGTAAGGCTCGGTGTCGCCGAGGAAATGGCCCTCCTCGCCGTCATAGGCGCGGTCGACGACATAGCCGGCATCGACCAAAGCATCGGCTATCTGCCGGTTCAGATCCTTGTCATCTTCGACAACGAGTACGCGCATGATCGGTCAGGCCTGTTGAGGTCTCAGATATAGGCCGATTCCGGCGGACTGGGAAACGGTGGGGGTCAGTTCGCCGGGACGACGATCTCGGAGCGGCGCGGACGCTGACCGTCCTTGCCAGGAACGAGCACGACGATAACGCAGACCTCCTGGCCGCCACGCGTCGACTGCGAGGCCTTGGCCAGCGTTCCGCCATTCTGCTCTGCAACCTGCTGGCCGATCGCGTAGCAGTCGGCGGCGGCGGCCGGCGTCGCCTGCGAAGCCAACACGCCGGCGATACCAAGCGCCAGTGTCGCGGTTCTGAAATGGGAGCGAAGCGTTTTCATGGTCGGCGTTGTAACGCAACTGTGCTGAACGTGAAATGAACGGTGAGCGGTTGAAAATCCATCCCCGCAATACCCCCTGCGCGCGAAACGAATGAATGCAATCATGCCGCCCAGATCCCCTCAGACCGGGCGTGCGATTCATAGCCGGAAAACCGGCAGCGCGGCTATGTTTTTTGCCAGCTGGTTCTCAAGTCGTAGGTGGATCGGGAACAGGTCAAGGCGCGACCATTCTCAGAGGCGCCCTAATTAGCGTAGGGAACGCCAAACCATCGGAGTGCGCCATGACGGATAATGACCTTGCCGACCTTTACCGGGGCTACATCGCCTGCCTGAATGCCCAGGACTGGGCCAATCTCGGAAGGTTTGTCGGCAATGAAGTTCAGCACAATGCCGAAATGCTCGGCCTGTCAGGCTATCGCCGCATGCTCGAAGGCGATTTCGCGGCCATTCCCGATCTCAGTTTCAACATCGAACTGCTGGTCTGCCAGCCACCGCGCGTGGCGAGCGCCTGCATTTCGACTGTCATCCCAAGGGAATGCTGTTCGGCCTGCCGGTGAACGGCAAGCGCGTGTCGTTCGCCGAGAATGTTTTCTACGAATTCGCAGAGGGTCGCATTCGCGAAGTGTGGTCGGTCATCGACAAGGCCGAGATCCAGGCGCAGATTTAGGTGGCGCTTTGCGTGATGGCGCGTATCCGCAGCACCCCGTGATGGAGCGCCAAGTCCTCGTCGTAGCGCGCCTCGGCGAATTCCAGGGACAGCCGGGTCTGGTCGCGCGAGCCGGTGGCGAATGCAGCGCCGTCGAGGCGCGCCCGGATGCTGTCCATGATCAGCCGCGTCTCGGCCTCGCCTTGCGCTTTCGACCAGACATGCAGCGTGATCAGTTGGTCGTCATCATTGTCGGCGCCGGTGTCGAGATCGAAAGCGCTGGTCCTGCCATAGGTGACATAGGGGAAGGCGGCACCGTCGGCCGCCTGCTCGCGCAACCCGGCGCCGCCGAGCAGCGCCGTCAGCGAGGCGTCACTTTTCAATCTCATGAACAAGGCCTGCAGCAAATCGCCGGGCGCCGTCATCGTCGTCTCCGTTCGCCTGTCATGCCTAAGAGCACGATGTCATCCGAAAACCGCTTCACACTTTTCGGCATCATGCTCTGGAACAAACCTCATGCTCGCCGGCAGTTTCGCGCGCAACCTAACTGCGTTGCGCCGATTTCGCCAGATGACAACCAGCGCCACGCACGTTGCGAATCGGGCGGCATGGCCGGTTCACGGACCGGTTTTTATTTGGCATGCAGGGAGTTTCAAGAAGGGTGTTATGAGGAGGCCTGTTTTCTCCGACAATTCGAGGTCATTTCATGCGAACGCCATCGCTGCTGCCGGCTTTTGGAAAGCTCGGCGTCAAGCCGCCGGACGTGATTGCGGCAGCACCCACGCTGTCCAAGAGCATGAACAGCGCAGCTTTGCGCATGCGGAAGGTTCTTTCCGCGCATGGCGGCCTGATCTTGAAGCTGTCGGTGCTGGTCTGGACGATCCTGATCCTGGCGGCGGCATTTTTCATGTCACGGGCCTGACGCCGCGATGGCAAACCGCTACGCCTTGCTGATGGACCAGCCGGAGAGCTGGACTATCTTCGACATCTTCACCGGCCAGCCTGTCGAGATCAAGCATCAGGTCATGGTCGGCATGAATGTGCGCGATGCGGAAGCGTTGGCCGACCGCCTGAACAGCCGGGACGTCAAGCGGCGGGCAAAAGCCGACCGCAAATCCTGATCCAGGTCGATCGCAGCCGGGAGCTAACTGAAATCCGCGGCGGTGAGCACATATATGCTCTTGCGGGTGCGGGCATAAGCCTTGCTTGCAATGTCATGGATGGACCTGGACGCCGTGTCGAAAGCCGCCAGATAGGTGGCTTCCGCGGTCGCCGTCCCCGATGGCGCCTTCGAGATGGCATCGGCGGCGACAGAGAAGGAAATCTGGAACATGCCGTCATGGCCGACAAAGCGGATGCGCTTGCCGGCCTCGTCATAGCTGCGGCTTGGATTGGGGAATGTCAGGCTCATGACTTGGCTCCCTTCGGTGCGGCGGCAGCCTTCTTGACTGTCGCCCGCTTCTTCTTCGGTGTCGGGTTTAAGGCTTCCTCAACGCGGTCGGCCTCTTCCTTGGCCAGGCGCAATCCTCTGAGCCTTGCGGTCTTGATCTCCCTGGCTCTGGCCTCGGATACGTAATCGGAGGTTGCCTTGTTGCGCTCGGCCGTCTTCTTCTGCTTGTCCATGAAGCGGGCCTCAGCTTTTTCCATGATACTCTGATTGCCGTCGGCCATCGCTTAAATCTCCCTTGTGCCTGAAACCGTTGAAATGAAACTTTCCATATAAATAGTCGCTTTGGCGCAGAAATTCAATTTTTTGAATTATTTAGACGGAGCGCGATATCTGGAAATCCACAGGCCACATAATACTTTTTAATATTTTGAGTTGCCCGCGAATAATTTTTGGCACTCCTATCTATCGAGTGCCAACGCGCCTATAAGAGCGGTGTGGCCGCCTGTGCAGGCCCCAGAAAGAAGTTCTCATGAAGTTTCGGCCACTCCACGACCGCGTCGTCATCCGGCGCGCCGAAGGCGATACCAAATCCAAGGGCGGCATCATCATTCCCGACAATGCCAAGGAAAAGCCGCAGGAAGGCGAAGTCATCGCCGTCGGCCCCGGCGCACGCGACGAAAACGGCGCGCTTGTTCCGCTCGACGTCAAGGCTGGCGATACCATCCTGTTCGGCAAATGGTCGGGCACCGAGGTCAAGATCGATGGCGAGGACCTTCTGATCATGAAGGAAGCCGACATCATGGGCGTTATCGAAAAGGCTGTCGAAGCCAAGAAGGCCGCCTGACTGAAGCGCCGCGCATCTGCGCGGTGACGGTCCACTCCAAATGCGAACTGGATAAAAAAAATGTCTGCCAAGGAAATCAAATTCTCCACCGACGCGCGCGACCGCATGCTGCGCGGCGTCGAGACCCTCAACAACGCGGTGAAGGTCACGCTCGGCCCCAAGGGCCGCAACGTCATCATCGACAAGGCCTATGGCGCGCCGCGCATCACCAAGGACGGCGTCACCGTCGCCAAGGAAATCGAGCTTGCCGACAAGTTCGAGAACATGGGCGCGCAGATGGTGCGCGAAGTGGCTTCGAAGACCAACGACCTCGCCGGTGACGGCACCACCACCGCCACGGTGCTGGCCGCCTCGATTCTGCGCGAAGGCGCCAAGCTCGTTGCCGCCGGCATGAACCCGATGGATCTCAAGCGCGGCATCGACCAGGCTGTCGCCGCCGTGGTCAAGGACATCAAGGCGAAGGCCAAGAAGGTCAAGTCTTCGGCCGAGATCGCCCAGGTCGGCACCATCGCCGCCAATGGCGACGCCACCGTCGGCGCCATGATCGCCAAGGCGATGGACAAGGTCGGCAATGACGGCGTCATCACCGTCGAGGAAGCCAAGACCGCCGACACCGAACTCGACGTCGTCGAAGGCATGCAGTTCGACCGCGGCTATCTCTCGCCCTATTTCGTCACCAATGCCGACAAGATGCGCGTCGAATTGGAAGAGCCTTACGTCCTCATCCACGAGAAGAAGCTCGGCAATCTGCAGGCGATGCTGCCGATCCTCGAGGCGGTGGTGCAGAGCGGCCGGCCGCTGCTGATCATCTCCGAAGACGTGGAGGGCGAAGCGCTGGCGACGTTGGTCGTCAACAAACTGCGCGGCGGCCTCAAGGTCGCGGCCGTCAAGGCGCCAGGCTTCGGCGACCGCCGCAAGGCGATGCTGGAAGACATCGCCGTGCTGACGTCGGGGCAGATGATTTCCGAGGATCTCGGCATCAAGCTCGAAAACGTCACCATCGAGATGCTCGGCCGCGCCAAGCGCGTGCTGATCGAGAAGGACACCACCACGATCATCGACGGCGCCGGCACCAAGGCCACCATCCAGGCGCGCATCGCCCAGATCAAGGGCCAGATCGAGGAGACGACGTCCGACTATGACAAGGAGAAGCTGCAGGAGCGGCTGGCAAAGCTTGCCGGCGGCGTTGCCGTCATCCGTGTTGGCGGCGTCACCGAGTCGGAAGTGAAGGAAAAGAAGGACCGCATCGACGACGCGCTGAACGCGACGCGCGCGGCGGTGGAAGAAGGCATCGTGCCTGGCGGCGGCGTGGCGCTTCTGCGCGCCAGGTCGGCTCTGGCCGGACTGACCGGCGCCAATGAAGACGTGACGGCGGGCATTTCGATCGTGCTGCGCGCGCTCGAAGCGCCGATCCGCCAGATCGCCGAGAATTCCGGCGTCGAAGGCTCGATCGTCGTCGGCAAGCTCTCCGACAGCAAGGATCATAATCAGGGCTTTGACGCCCAGAACGAGGTCTATGTCGACATGATCAAGGCCGGCATCGTCGATCCGGCGAAAGTGGTGCGCACCGCACTGCAGGACGCCGGCTCGATCGCAGCGCTTCTGATCACCGCCGAAGCGATGATCACCGACGTTCCGCCGAAGGATGCGGCACCGGCAGGTGGCGGCGGCGGCGGCATGGGCGGCTACTGACCACCGCCTGAAATTGCCCGCCCGGGAAAGCCGGACGGGCATACACAGAACAACGGCCGCCGGGAGCATTTCCCCCGGCGCGCCAAGGATTTCCGCCAGTCAGCAGTCAGCAACGACAGGGAGATCGACAGATGATTACCTTCGTACCAAAGCCAAATCGCGTTCCGGCGACCAAGCCGGCCGAGGAAAGCCGCTTCGACCGCATCCGCAGGATTGCCGCCGACAAGCACAGACAGACCGATACCGGCACAACACGCCGCGATCCGCAAAAGGCCGGCGACAAGCGCCCGATGTGAGCCGGTGGCGCGTTCCTCAGGGGCGCGGCAGGCTGATCAGTTCCAGGGGAGCGGATGATGAAACTGCTCATCTTTGGCGCCTCAGGTGCCACTGGGCGCGTCCTCGTCTCGGCGGCGCTGGCAAAAGGCCATGCGGTTACCGCCTTCGCTCGCACCCCGAGCAAGCTTGCCGTCAGCCATGAAAACCTGAGGGTGATCGTCGGAGATGTCGCCGATCACCAGGCGGTGACGCACGCCGTCAGCGGGCATGAGGCAGTTTTCAGCTGTCTCGGGGTCGGCGTGCCGCTGAAACACGACCCGGCTGTGGTTGCCGGCATCGGCTTCATCATCGATACCATGCAGCGGACCGGCCCTGCCCGGCTCATCTATCTTTCGTTCCTTGGCGTCCGCGACAGCCGGCGGCAATTGGGGCCGCTGCTCGGCGGTGTCGTAGTGCCGCTTGTGCTGCGTAACGAAGTGGCCGATCACGAGGCGAAGGAAAAGCTTATCGTCCAATCCAGCCTCGACTGGACCATCGTGCGGCCGCCCAAGCTCACAAACGGTGCGGCAACCGGTGAATTCCGCCACGGCAATGGTATTCGGGCAGCATCCCTGCTGCCGACATTGACGCGTGCCGATGTGGCGGCCTTCATGCTCGGCCAACTCGACGACACCACCTATTCGCGCCGGGCGGTTGCCATCCTGCGTTGACCCTCTAGAGGCCGCCCCGACCCTGTTCGGTGCGCTACGCTATGAATTCGCAGCCATCGGCCGCCCTGGGGCAGGTCCTTGAAGGTCATTTGAAGCGTAATTATATCAACAACTAAGCGTGCGGTGCACGCGAAACGTAGTGCTTTGGTCAAGCTTCTCTATGGAGGTTGTCATGGCCAATAAACTCATGGAAGGAAAACGTGGCCAGGATCTGATTAATCTGATCCTTGCCGTTTGCCTGTTCGTCTCACCCTGGATAGTCGGCTTCGCCGCTGAAACCACTGCCGCTTACAACGCCTGGATTGTTGGCGTTGTGCTCGGTGCGCTGGCTTTCGCGACGCTTTCCGTATTCGCCGAGTGGGAAGAGTGGGTGAATCTTGTTCTCGGGCTCTGGCTGATCGTCTCGCCCTGGCTGCTTGGTTTTATGGCGAACGCAAACGCAATGGGAACCCATGTGGTTCTTGGCGTGTTGGTGGTTCTCGCATCGGCCTGGGCAGTCTGGGACGTTCATCACCCGCACGCGCATGCGTGATCGGTGACGACAGAGGAGGGGGCCCGGCGCGTGAGCGGCGGGCTCCGCTGATCGCTGAGAGCGATACGCCGGCCCGTGATCCGGGCCGCGTGCATATAGCGTGAAAAACAGGACCGC
This sequence comes from Mesorhizobium sp. P171375, assembly GCF_057786075.1. Taxonomy (NCBI): domain Bacteria; kingdom Pseudomonadati; phylum Pseudomonadota; class Alphaproteobacteria; order Hyphomicrobiales; family Phyllobacteriaceae; genus Mesorhizobium; species Mesorhizobium sp. P171375. Next base: position 3,364,888 of record NZ_JBYNWF010000001.1, on the reverse strand, counting down.
CCGGTCAATATCCCGGCGGCCCAGTAGATTATCATTGCCGGTTGCGTTCCTTTCACGAGACCGGTGCTGCCCCGCCCTGTTCGGTGCGCCGCGCTATGAATTCATCGAGAATACCTGATGTAGCAGCCGCCGAAGCCGGTGGCTGGAAGTCGGCAAGCACCCGCTTCCAGATGCCGGTGGCGCGTTCGGTGGCCGACTTCGAACCGGACTGCGTCCAGTTGCCGAAATTCGACCAGTCGGCGACCAGCGGCTCGTAGAAGGCGGTGCGGTAGCGCGCCATGGTGTGGCCGGCCGAGAAGAAATGCCCACCCGGCTGGACTTCGGCGATGGCCTCGAAACCGATCGCGTCGTCGTCGCCAGGAGTTGCCGCGCAAAGCTCGGCAATCGACTGCACTGCCTCGATGTCGGTGATCAGTTTCTCGAAAGAGACACTCAGGCCACCCTCTAGCCAGCCCGCGGCGTGGATGCAGACGGTGGCGCCGGCAAGCACCGAACCCCAAAGGGCGAATTGCGACTCATGAGCTGCCTGCGCATCGGAAATGTTGGCGGCACTGCCGGCACCCGAACGCCAGGGAAGGCCGATGAAGCGCGCCAGTTGGCCGGCCCCAAGTGTCGCCTTGACGTGTTCGGGCGTGCCGAATGCCGGCGCGCCCGACTTCATGTCGACATTGGAGGAGAAGGAACCGTAAAGCACGGGTGCGCCCGGGCGCACGATCTGCGCCAGTGCCAGACCGGCGAGCGCCTCGGCATGCTGCAGCGTCAGCGCGCCGGCGACCGTGATCGGCGCCATGGCCCCGGCGAGGCAGAACGGCGTGATGACCAGGACCTGCCCGGCGCGGGCGAAGTCGATGATGCCTTGCGCCATCGGAATGTCGAGCTGGCGCGGTGAATTGGTGTTGATGATGGTGTAGCAATGGGCGCCAGCGCGGAATTCATCCTCTGACAGCCCGCGCGCCAGCCGGATCATCTCAAACCCATCCTCGACCTGCGGCGTTCCACGAGCGAAGACAAAGGGGAACTTGTCGGACAGCGTCAACTGCGCGCGGTTGACGGCATAGTGGCGTAAACGGTTGTCGACATCCTGCGGCTCGATGCAGGGGCAAAGCATATGCAGTACGTCGAAATGCTGGATGAGCTTGGTCAATTCCTCGAAGGCGGCGAGCGTGCCTGGCCGGCGGCCGCGTTCGAGATCGGTGACGTTAGGTGCGCCAGCGCCGGCGAGGAAGGTCATGGAGCCGAGTTCGAGCGTGAGGTCTCGGCTGCGATCGCCGGCCAGCGCCGGGATCGACTTTGGCGCCGAGGCCAGTGCGGCCGCGACGATGTCTCGACCGATGCGCACCATCTGGCTGTCCTCATCGACCAGCGCACCGGCTTTCGCGTAAATCGCGCGCGCCTCGGGCAGCAGCACCTTGATGCCGAGCTCTTCCAGTACGCGCAGCGCCGTGTCGTGGATGGCGACGACGCGATCGTCCGAAAACACCGGCTGCGGCAGGAACGGGTTTTTGAGCGAACGATAATTCGGGTGGCGGCTCGACCCGCTGCCGGCCTCGCCGGTGTGTCCGCGCCGGCGCTCGCGCCTGGTCTCCCTTATGACATCATCGACCATGGCCACCACTCCTCATTGCCTCATTGCCTTGCCGTCAGGGTCGTAGGGTGAGGCCGCGATGACACGTGCAGGCCGCTCGACGCCGACAATGTGCACCGAAAGGTCGGTTCCCTCCCCGGCGAAATCGTCGTCGACCAACGCCAGCGCGACGCTTTTACGAACCGTGTAGCCATAGCCGCCCGAGGTGACGAAGCCGACGCGCCGGCCCTTGTGCCAGACCGGCTCGAAGCCGCTGGCGTCGGCATCGACGGCGTCGACTTCCAGCGTCACGATCCGTCGTGTGACGCCGGCATCACGCTCCTTCAGCGCCGCCTCGCGGCCGATGAAATCGCTTTTGTCGAAGGCGATGAAACGGTCGAGCCCGGTCTCGCCCGGCGTATAGCCTTGCGTGAACTCGCGCGACCAGATGCCAAAACTCTTTTCCAGCCGCAATGCGTTGAGCGCGTAGTAGCCGATTTCGGCCAAGCCAAGATCCGCGCCGGCGGCAAGCAGGGTTTCGCGCAGGGTCGCATGCATGACGGCCGGACAATTGATCTCGAAGCCAAGCTCACCGGCGATCGACAGCCGCGCCACGCGTGCCGAAACCATGCCGATGTCGAATTGGCCGCAAGCCATGAACGGCAGGGCTTGCGCCGAGACATCCTGATGCGTGGTCCGCGCCACGATGTCCCGCGCGTTCGGCCCGGTGACGAGGAATCCGCTGATCGTGTCGGAGATATCCGCAATTGAGACGCCTTGCACCATTTGCGCCTCGAACCAGCGCATGTGAAATTCCCGGAGATAGTAGGAACCCATGAGCCAGTATTCGCCGCCGCCCCAGTTGAGCACGGTAAGATCGCCCTTGAGCCGCCCGTCAGACCCAAGCATCGGCGCCAGCTTCGCACGCCCCGCCTTCGGCAGCCTGCAGGCCAGCAGCCGGTCGAGCCAGGCCTCCGCGCCCGGCCCGGATACGGCATAGCGCGAGAAGGCCGACGTATCGACCAGACCGGCGGCGCGGCGCAGCTGCAGCGCCTCGTCGCCGACGATATCGAAGGCGTTGGAACGCTTCAGCGTCGTCTCCTCGCGAAAGCCGATCGGCGCGAAATAGGCGGGAATTTCCAGCCCCCAGGAGGACGTCCATTCGCAACCCGCCGCGCTCATGCCGTCATAGGCGCCGGGGCGCTTCAACGGCCGGCCGGCGGGCAGCCGTTCATTGGGGAAGGTCATGACGAAGCGGCGGGCATAGAACTGGCGCGTCGTCTGCTTCAGATATTCGCGGTTGGCGGCAAAAGCGCCGTAACGGGCGATGTCCATGCCGAATATGTCGGCTTGCGGTTCGCCATGGATCATCCATTCGGCCAGCGATTTGCCGACGCCGCCGCCTTGGCTGAAGCCGGCCATGACGCCACACGCAACCCAGTAATTCTTCAGACCGCGAACCGGGCCGACGAGGGGGTTGCCGTCGGGGGTGAAGGTGAAGGCGCCGTTGACCCATTTGCGGATGCCGGCCGTGGCCAGGCACGGAAAGCGCTCATAGGCTTTGGTGAGTTCGGGGCTGATGCGATCGATATCCTCCGGGATCAGCTCGATACCGTAATCCCACGGCGCGCCGTCCATGTTCCAATGTTTTGGGTTTTGCTCATAGACGCCGAGCAGGACACCTTTGCGCTCCTGGCGCAGATAGGAAAAGCCGTCGAGGTCGACGGCGAGGCCGAGTTCCTCGTCGAGCGCGGCGACCTCCGGAATGTCCTCGGTGACGAAGTAATGATGCTCCATCGGCGTCACCGGCAGCTCGACGCCGGCCATGCGGCCGACCTGCTTGGCCCATAGACCAGCGGCATTGACGACATGCTCGGCAACGATCGTGCCCTGTTCGGTCAGCACATCCCAGCCGCCATCGGCGCGCGCCTTCAGATCGAGCACCCGGTTGCGCAGGATGACATCGGCACCACGCTTTTTCGCAGCGCCGGCATAGGCATGCGTCGTGCCGTACGGATCGAGGTGACCTTCGTTGGAATCATAGAGGCCGCCCAACACACCGTTGACGTCGACGATCGGGCACATTGCCTTGATCTCTTCGGGCGTCACCAGCCGCGCGGTCTCGATGCCGACCGACTGGAACACCGCCCAGGCCGATTTCAGCCACTCCCAGCGCTGCGGATCGCTCGCCATGTTGACGCCGCCGGTCATGTGCAGGCCGGCATTCTGACCGGACTCGGCCTCGATCTCGCGATAGAGCTTGATCGTATAGTCCTGCAGTGCCGCGACATTGGGATCGGCGTTGAGGGCATGGAAGCCGGCCGCGGCATGCCAAGTCGAGCCGGCGGTCAACTCGGCGCGCTCGATCAGCGCCACCTCGCTCCAGCCGAAGCGCGCCAAATGATACAGCACCGAGGCGCCGACCACGCCTCCGCCAATAACGACCGCCCGATAATGCGACTTCACGAGCCTCTCCCTCTCGTTGGATGCCTACACGATACATATGCTGGACACATGTGTCTAGACACTTATGTCCAGAGCTTGCACGATGGCGCGCGCCATGCCACTTGTGGGTCCATGATCATGATCCCACCGCAGGACGAACCGGCGTCCGGCAACATCAAGGCGACGCGCGCGGACTGGATCAATCTGGCGCTGCAGACGCTGATCTCGGATGGCATTGAGAGCGTACGGGTGCTGACGCTCGGCCAGAAACTCGGCGTCTCGCGCTCAAGCTTCTACTGGTATTTCCAGAGCCGCCAGGACCTGCTCGACCAGTTGCTCACCCACTGGCATGACACCAACACCAAGGCGATCGTCGAGCGGGCAAAGCGGCCTGCCGAGACGATCATCGTGGCCGTCTTGAATGTCTTCGAATGCTGGGCCGACGAGCGCCTGTTCGATCCGCGGCTCGATTTTGCCGTCCGCGAATGGGCACGGCGCTCAGACGATGTTCGCGCCGCCATCGACCAGGCCGACAACGACCGTCTTGGCGCCATCCGCGAGATGTATCGCCGCCACGGCTATGACGACGAAGACGCCTTCATCCGGGCGCGCGTGCTCTACTACATGCAGATCGGCTATTACGTGCTCGACCTCAAGGAGCCGGTCGAGGCGCGGGTCAGCCATCTCGCCGCCTATCTGCGCGCCTTCACCGGCCAGGAGCCGAGCGATGCGGATGTAGCGCATTTTATGCACTTCATCGCTGCGCGCTGATAGAATAGCGGTTGGCGGTCAACAAACCGTGCGGCGTGGCCCGGCTACCCTTGTGAGCGGGGCTGAAATGGACGAATAGTCTTCGCCGGGTACCCCTGCCCTGAAATTGCCCGCTTGCGGTTCTCAGGTCTTGGGTGGGGTGAGTTTCGGGAATGGCCAGTCCTTTAGAACGACGTCCAAGGAGAAGAGGTCCGATCGCCGCCGCATTGCTGGCGGTGGATGCGTGGATCGATTCCTCGCTCTACGAGATCCGCTTCAAGGCCGGCCAGTTCTGGGAATCGGCAACCATTTTTTCGCGACGCTTCCGCGTCACCGGCTGGCGGCGCGGCATCATCGAGGTGCTGAGCGAAGGTTTCACCATGGGCGCCGGCGGCTTTGTGGTGCTCCTGGCGCTGGCCATGCCGGCCTTCCAGATCACCACCGGCGACTGGCGCAGCCAGGGCGATTTCGCCGTCACCTTCCTCGACCGCTACGGCAACGAGATCGGCCAGCGCGGCATCATCCAGCGCGATTCGGTGCCGGTCGACGAGATGCCGGACCATGTCATCAAGGCAGTGCTGGCGACCGAGGACCGGCGTTTCTTCGAGCATTACGGCATCGACGTGCTCGGCCTGTCGCGCGCCATCTTCGAGAATGTGCGGGCCAATTCCGTCGTCCAGGGTGGCTCCAGCATCACCCAGCAACTGGCCAAGAACCTGTTCCTGTCGAATGAGCGGACCTTGCAGCGCAAGATCAAGGAAGCTTTCCTTTCGCTGTGGCTGGAGGCCAATCTGTCGAAGAAGGAGATCCTGCAGCTCTATCTCGACCGCGCCTATATGGGCGGCGGCACGTTCGGCATCGAGGCGGCGGCGGATTTCTATTTTGGCAAGAGCGTCAAGGATCTGAACCTCGCCGAGGCGGCGATGCTGGCCGGCCTGTTCAAGGCGCCGACCAAATACGCCCCGCACATCAACCTGCCGGCTGCCCGCGCCCGCGCCAATGTGGTGCTGTCCAACCTCGTCGATTCCGGCTTCATGACAGAAGGCCAGGTGTTGCAGGCACGGCTGCACCCAGCCGAGATCGTCGACCGCGGCGAGCAGAAGAGCCCGGATTATTACCTCGACTGGGCCTTTGACGAGGTCAAGAAGATCGCCAAGCCCGGCCAGCATTCGCTGGTCGCCCACACCACATTCGACGCCAACATCCAGAAGGCGGCGGAAGAATCCGTCGAATTCCACCTCCGCCAGTTCGGCAAGGAATACAACGTCACCGAAGGCGCCGTTGTGGTGATCGAGACCAATGGCGCGGTGCGCGCCATTGTTGGCGGCCGCGACTATGGCGCCAGCCAGTTCAACCGCGCCACCAAAGCGCTTCGCCAGACCGGCTCCTCGTTCAAGCCCTATGTCTACGCCACCGCGATGGAACATGGATTTACGCCAGATTCCGTTGTTTCAGGCGGGCCGATTAGTTGGGGCGGCTGGTCGCCGCACAATTACAATGGCGGCTCGGCCGGCAATGTGACGCTGATCACGGCGATCGCCAAGTCGATCAACACCGTGCCGGTGCGGCTGGCCAAGGACTATCTCGGCATCGGTCCGATCAAGGCGATGGCGGAATCATTCGGCGTGGAATCGCCGCTGGAATCGCACAAGACCATGGTGCTCGGCACATCGGGCATGACGGTGATGGACCAGGCGACGGGCTACAGCGTGTTCGCGCAGGACGGCTTCGCCGGCTCCCGCCACGGCATTACCCAGCTCGTCACCCGCACCGGCGATGTCGTCTACGACTTCGCCAAGGATGCGCCTGCGCCGCACCGGGTTTTGTCGGAACAGGCGTTGAAATACATGAACACCATGCTGGCTGCGGTGCCGGCGATCGGTACGGCGCGGCGCGCGCAGCTGCCCAACATCGTCGTTGCCGGCAAGACCGGAACGACGCAATCCTACCGCGACGCCTGGTTCGTCGGCTTCACCGGCAACTACACGGCCGCTGTCTGGCTCGGCAATGACGACTTCACCCCGACCCGCAACATGACCGGCGGCACGCTCCCGGCGATGGTGTGGCAGCGGCTGATGGTCTACGCGCACCAGAACATTGACTTGAAGCCAATCCCCGGCCTCGACAAGCCCTTTGTCGACGAAGAAATCGCCGCCAAGGCCGAGGAGGCGGAGAAGAAAAATGCCGATCAGGCGGCAGCGGATGCCGCCGCCGAGCGCCCGCCCGTGCTGTCCAGCCGCACGACGCAGACACTGCGCGAAATGACCAAGGTGTTCCAGGCCGCGCCCGTGCTGGTCGCACCATCGGCGCCGGAGACCTTGTCGGCGCTCTGATCCGTCATTCCACAGGGGCGCTTGCCCTGCGGCCTGCCCCACTATATCCCCGAACGACAATTCTCTCGTCCCGGTTCTTCATGCTCAAGACCGCCTTTTTCACGCTGCTTTCGCTTGCCATTGCCATCGGCGGCGGCGGCGGCAGCGTCTGGTATGCGCTGCAGGCGCAGAGCGGTGTCGGCGCGATCAGCATCGGCCAATGGACCGCCTTCCCCGAGATCGGCACGCAAGATGCCGACCCCTATTCGAAGGCGCGCGTGGCGCGCGAAGGCGTACTGGCGCTCGGCAAGGCAGAAGGCTTGTCCTTCATCGCCGAACGCGATGCGGCCGGCGATGAGTTTCAGCGGCAATGCGACTACAGGATCGAAGGCAGTTTCCCGACCGCCCGGTTCTGGACGCTTTATGCCGCCGACCAATCGCTCGGCGTGGTCGACACCGGCAAGCCGCGCCTGGCGGCGCTGCAATCCTACCAGGTGCTGCGCCAGCCCGACAATTCGGTGGTCATTGCCGTCGGCAATCGCCCGGCGCCCGGCAACTGGCTTCTGACCGAAGGCTTTGGCCGGATGTATTTCGTGCTCACCTTCTACGACACGCCGATCGCCTCAAGCACCGGCCTTTCCGACGTGACGCTGCCCCGTATCGTCAAGGCGGGCTGCAATGCGTAGGCTGCTGCACGCCATCCTGCTCGGCCTGCTCGGTGCCGGCATCGTCCACATCGTGGTGCTTTTGCTGGTGCCGGAGTTTACCGAGCGCGACGCCTGGTCGCGGCTGGCGATGGCTTCAGACCTCTACAAGATGACCAGGCTCGACGCCGAGGCCGGCGGCGCGCCTGTGGTCAAGTCGGTCGATCCGCTGTTTTACGCCGCCGCCTGCCGCTTCGACCTTGCCGAAGGCGTGGTGCGCATCAAGGCGCCGGGCAGCGTACCGTTCTGGTCGGTCTCGGTCTACGACCGCAACGGCCACAATTTCTATTCCTTCAACGACCACACAGCGACCGGCAACAAGCTCGACACCGTGGTGCTGACGCCGGCACAGATGATCGACGTGCGCCGGGAGCTTCCGGAAGACCTCCAAGGGGCGATATTCGTCGAAGCGCCGATCGAGGAAGGCATCTTCGTCATCCGCGCCTTCGTGCCTGACGACAGCTGGAAGCCGGTTGTGTCGCAGTTTCTGGACCAGAGTTCCTGCGAGCTGCAGGACTACTGATTTTCAGCCCTGATCAGGAGGCGGCTCAGTGGTGCGGAACAGGCATGTTTGGTGTGCCTGGCTTGTCCGAACCGGCCGGCCGCGCCCCGCCCGCCACCGGCGGATGCTCGTAGCGGACGCCGGGGAAAATGATCACCGCCGCCGGCGTGCCGGTGTCCTGAACTGCTCGATTGACTGGTGCCGGTCGCGGCACGAAAGACAGTACCATGCCCATGATTCGCGTATTCCTCTCGGTTGCCCCGGAGCACAACGCAACGCCTCCAAATGTGATTAAGGCAGGCAGAGGGTTAACGGAGCGCTAACGGATCGCCGCTAATTTGATGTTTGTCCCAGGCCTTACGCGAAACCGACACAGTTGCGGTTGAGCATGGTCCGGGTCGTGTCGAGTATCGGGCGTATCTTCCGTGTCAGTTTCGGATTTCAGGCAAATCGCTATACGGACGGAATCGGGAAAAGCCGAAAGGCTATTTCGCGCCGCCGTGTCGGCGTTCTGCTCGCTGACCCGCCCGTCACGCCGCGAGATCGCCCAGCTCGAGGATCTGACGCTGCCGCTTTTCGAGACTGTGTCGGTCGAATCGCGCCGCTATGTCGCCGCTGCCCTCTCCGAATGCGAATATGCGCCGGCTGCCCTGGTGCGGCGGCTTTGCGAGGAGCCGGTTGATGTCTGCGCGCCCTTGCTGGTCCGTTCCCGCGCCCTGAGCGATATCGACCTGATTGCGCTGATCGGCCGTCACGGCCTGCCGCACGCGCGCGCCATTGCCCGCCGCAAGGATTTGAACCCGACCATCGCGCAGCTGATCAAGGCGCTGGAGAAACCAACCCTGGTGCGGGTGCGGCAGCCCGAGCCTATCGCCGAAGTGGCGGGCGACAGCGCCGAATCCGCTCCCGCCGCTCCCAGCCCACCAAAACTGCCCGGCAGCACTGCCGAAAACGCCAGGCGCCGGCTACGCTCGATGATGCTCGCCGAGGGCGAGGCGACATCGGTCAATCCCTTCGTCGGCTCAGCAACCTACGGCAAGCTGCGCGAGACGGCGCTGACCGGCAACGCCGCCTTCTTCCAGACCGCGCTTGCTGATGCGCTCGACATCGACTTTTCGACGGCGCGCGCGCTGACCGAGCAGTCGAGCTACCTCTCGCTGCTTGCCGCCTTGCGGGCGCTCGACCTCAGCGAGGACAGGGCGTTCCTGATCACGGTCGCCGTTTACCCCCGGGAATTCCCGCACCCGCAGGCGATCCGCATCTTCCTCGACCGCTACCGGCTGCTGCACCACGAGGCGGCTCTCGAAAAGCTCCGCGGCTGGAAGGCCGAAACAGTGTCGCGAGCGGTGCGCGGCAACGCACCAGTAGCCGCAAACGCCGACCAGGTGCCGGATGGCGACAAGGCCAGCCTCAAGGCATCTTGACGGAGAGAAGCTCCTCGACGGGAACCGAACCGGCCTCGATCTCGACCACCCAGATATCGGGATCGAATTTTTTCTCCCGCTCCAGCCTGGCGTCGAGCACGCTGGCGTCTTCACCAGAGCCGAGCAGCGTGAAAAACCGGTCATCCGGTTTGGCCGAATTGTAGCTCGTCTGCGGCGCCGGGCCGAACAGGGAAACCTCGCCCAGCCGGCCGCGCGACAGCACGAAGACAGTGCCGGCCTCGGTCGCGCCGCGCTTGACGACGGCCGCAAAGCCGCCGGCGCCGAACACACGGCGCAACAGGGCCGACACCCAAAGATCGGTGGTTACGCGCATGGCAGGGTTCCGGACGACATGCGCAGGGTCTTAGCCGGATTTTTGCCCATCGGCGAGCGGTCGTCCGGCCTGCTCAGTTGGTCAGGCCGATTTCGCGCATCTTGACGTAGACGACCTCGTCCGGCTCGCCGGTCTGCGGCAGGCCGAACAGCGACTGGAATTCCTTGATCGCGGCCTTGGTGCGGGCGCCGACGACGCCGTCGAGCTGCATGTCGTCATTGCCGAATGCCTTCAACCCGGCCTGGATCTTGACGATGCGAGGATCGGGCGCCTGGGCGGATGCCGGTGCTGAGACCGGAATTGGCGCGGGGGTAGCCTCGGGCGCGGCAGCGGGAGCAGCGGCCATATCCACGGGCCGTGGCGCCGGATGGGGAATACCGGCCGTCGTCTGCTTGGCGCCGAGCTGGTCGAGCAGGACGGCGTCGATCTCGCCGGATGCCGGCAGACCGACCTTCTGCTGGTAGGCCTGGATGGCCTTCTGGGTATTCGGCCCGGAAATGCCGTCGACGGTGCCGGTGTAGAAATCGAGGTCCTTGAGGATGCCTTGCACCTGCTCGACCGTCGGGTCGCTCTTGGCCGGCGCCGGGCCAGGCCGCAGTATGTTGATGGTGGTTTCGGGTTCGTCCGTGCCGGGGTGCGGAAAACCCTCGATGCTGCGAGTGGCGAAGAAGGCACCGGCATGCGGAAACGGCTGGTACCACAGCGCGTTGGCGGAAACGTAGAACAGCGTCACCAGAAAGGCTGTCGAGCCGCCGACCAGGACCGGATTGCGCGAGATCGCTCCGCCGAGCGCAACCGCGCCGGCCTCGAAAGCGCCGCTGCGGCGCTTGACCGCCTTAGGCTGTTTTGCGGAGCGAGCCATTCCTGTCCCCTTTCGCGTCGCCCTTCGTCCTGGTCGCGGGCATCGGCAGCACGCCGTTCCTGTCGGTCGCGCGCTTCTTCGGCCCGTTCACCGGCAGGCTGATCGTGACCGTGGTCCCCTCGCCCGGCATGCTCTCGATCGACATCGTGCCGTCGTGCAAGGCCACCAGGCCCTTGACCAGCGACAGGCCGAGCCCGGTGCCCTCAAAGCGGCGCGTATAGTCGTTCTGGATCTGCATGAACGGCTTGCCGAGATTGGCGAAATCCTCTTCGGCGATACCGATGCCGGTGTCCCTGACCCAGAAATGCAGCCGCGTGCCGATCCGCTTGGCGCCGACGACGACATCGCCGCCATCTGGCGTAAATTTGATCGCATTGGAGACGAGGTTGATCAGGATCTGCTGCACGGCGCGACGGTCGGCATTGATCTCGCCGGCGTCCGGCGCAATCTGCGCCTGGAGGTCGATATTCTTGGCGTTGGCCTGCAACTGCATCATCGACTGGCACATCTCGACCGCCTCGATGAAGCGGAACGGTTCGGGCTCGGTTGCGTAGGCGCCGGCCTCGATCCTCGAGACGTCCAGGATCGAGGTGACGACGGCAAGCAGATGCTGGCCCGAATCCCTGACCAGGCCGACATATTCCTTCTGGCGCGGGTCCTTGAAGCCGCCGAACATCTCGTGCAGCAGCATATCGGAAAAACCGATGATGGCGTTGAGCGGCGTGCGAAGCTCGTGGCTGACCACGGCCAGGAAGCGGCCTTTCGCCACCTCGGCCGACGCTGCCGCCTCATTGGCGGCGGCAAGCTCGTCGCGCAGTTCGGCGATCTCGTCGTTTTCGCGCAGCAGCAGGGTGAAGGTTTCCTGCTGCCCTTCGGCCCGAACCAGTTCGAGCTGGAATGGCCGGTAATTGTCGGCCATCGGAGCATTGCCGTCCTGGGGCAGCCGTACCCGAAGATCGAGCCGCCGCGCCAGGGCGCCATCGCGCAGGTCGGCAAGCGCGCTCAGATAAGCAACGCGATCGGACAGATGGATGCGGTCAAACAGGCCGGCGCCGAAAAGCAGTTCCGGCGGCAGCTTCAGGATGGTGCGCGCCTTGGCCGAGGCATCCAGGACCTCGCCATGCCGGGCAACATGCAGGACAACGGCGTCGATCATGTCCTCGAGGCGGTCGCTTGGAAGGAGCGCGGGCGCGCGGGCGGCATCGCCAAGGGCTGCAAGCCGGGGAACCAGCGTCAGCCCCCAGGCCAACGGCAGAAGCCAGTGCCACACCGCGACTTGCACCGCGCCGAGCGGGACGACAGAGCCGACAAAGGGCTGCAGCAGCACTGCAGCAAGGGCGGAAATGCCGCCCCAAAGTGCCGCGCGCTTTGAACCGGCGATCCACCATGCTTCGAATGGCAGCGCCAGAGCCAGCAGCGCAACCGGCGACGCCAGGCCGCCCGCTGCCGCAATGGCGCCGGCAAGGGCAAGACCGCCGGCGGCAAGCGCGACCTGGGCGGCCAGCGCCATCTTGCCCGACGCCGCCACCAGCAAGGCGGCGAACCAGCAAAGACCGAAGGCTGCGAAGATTGTTGCAACAGTGACGGCGGCACCCATGCCCGAGGTGACCAGTGTCACCGCGGCACCCGCGGCAAAGAACGGAGCGGCAAGCATGATGCCGATGAACCGGCGCTGGCGCAGGCGGTCGTCCCGGCCAACGATGGCCGGATGGACCATGCGTTCGCAACCGGCCGCCAGCGCGCCAGGCAGTTCAAGATATCTGGCCTTTATCAAACTCAACTCAACGCACTCGCACCCGGTCGTGACTGCCCCTGCTTTGCAGGTCGTTTTTGTTTGTTTGAAACTCGCATCGAGCGTTTAAGGAATGAATAAGGCTGACCGGAACAACGTCCTCCCTGCGGCAAAAATTGCGGCGCAGGCGCCAGAATGCACCGTCATTTGCGGCCATAGTAAACGGAGCGTTATGGGCAAAAGGCATGCCCGCGGCGGCAAAATCCTGAGCCGGCATGCCAGCACTCTCGGATATATCCATGCATAACAATCGCTTAGATGGTTAGTGCATGATTAAGGGAATCGCCGGCATTTGAAGCCAATGTATTGCAAAATGCTTCGTTTCGAATTTGCCTAAAATTTGTGGAAAATTTTCACTGGGCAAGCAAGCCGTCCTTTGCGCCTCATGTGTCATTGTCGCTGAGATAAAAGAGGTCATGGCGCATGGACGCATGATCCGGTCATGGACGAGAGGGCAATTCGATGGGCTTTCTGATAAGAATGGCGTTCTGGTTTTCGCTGGTGCTGCTGGCGCTGCCACTGAGCGTCGGCTCCGACGAAGAGGGCCACGAGAGCGTCGGGCCGATCCAGGCACTGTTTGCGGCGCGCGAGGCGGTCGGCGACATCGCCGGCATTTGCGAGCGCAAGCCCGATGTCTGCGAGACCGGCAAGTCGGCGATGCATACGATCACCGCCCGGGCCAAGGAAACCGCCAAGATCGCCGCCGCCATGCTGGACGACAAGGGCACCGAGCCCGAGACGTCGCCCGATACCTCACTGGCCACCGGCAGCGTCGCCGAGGACATCGTGCTGCCGGCGACCGTCAACATCCCTGCCAAGCTGGTGGCGAAGAACTAACACCGTTTCCGCTGTCTCTACAGCGACACCGCAGGCCGGTCGGACCTCTCGGCGCCTGCGGTGCTTTTCTTCTTTTTCCGTGACGCCGCGGCCGCGGATGACTATATCCCAAGCAATGGCCACGACGATCCAGACGATCCGCGACGACTTTTCCCTGCTCGACGAGTGGGAAGACCGCTATCGCTATGTGATCGAGCTCGGCGAAGCGCTGCCGCCATTTCCCGACGCCGAACGCAATGCCGTGAACAAGGTGCCTGGCTGCGTCAGCCAGGTCTGGCTGACCACTGAACAAGCCCCGGGCGCCGATCCCGTCATCACCTTCACTGGCGATTCGGACGCCCATATCGTGCGCGGCCTGGTCGCCATCATGCTGGCGTTGTTTTCGGGACGGTCCGCCAGCCAGATCCTGGAAACCGACGCCGAGGCGACGCTGAAGTCGCTCGGCCTCGACGAACATCTGTCGCCGCAGCGCGCCAACGGTCTGCGCTCGATGGTCAAGCGCATCAAGCGCGACGCGGAGATGGCGCTCAAGCAAACTGCTTGACCCCGGAAACAAAAACGGCGCCTCGAAGGCGCCGTTGATCTTGTCGAACTGGAGCCGGTGTTACCGGCCCTTGCGCTTGCGACCGAGGCCCATCTTCTTGGCCAGCTGCGAACGGGCAGCGGCATAATTGGGGGCGACCATCGGGTAGCTGGCGTCCAGATTCCACTTCTCGCGGTATTCATCGGGCGTCAGACCGTAGTGGGTCATCAAATGACGCTTCAGTGACTTGAACTTCTTGCCGTCTTCAAGGCAGACGATGTAGTCGTCATGAACAGAGCGCTTCGGGTTTACCGCAGGCTTCTGCTTGTCGGCAGGAGGCTGTTCGCCTGCTCCGCCCACACGCCCGAGAGCAGCATGGACGTCGGCGATAAGATTCGGCAGTTCGCCGACTGGCACGGGATTGTTGCTGACGTAGGCGGCCACCACATCGGCGGTCAACTCGATCAGCGCATCGCTATTTCTGGAAGGTGTTTCGACGATATCCATGGTGTTCAGGCCCCAACGAAAGATGTTTCTGTTTGCGCCCTTTTTGAGAGATCGGGCATGGCGCGAATTTCACGCGGGAAGAGCTTCATGGATTCGCGTCCGGGCATCTTAATGAGCCTACGGACCAAGTAAGTCAATTCGCATCTTGTGCTATATTCAACGATATTCATCGAATAGTCGCTCTTCAGCTTCAATCTTTCGTGCACTCTGTAACTTCGCGATATTTTCTGGTCGGACCAGGACTGGCATGACGTAGGGTCACGCATCACTAAATCAGCAAGGACTCATAAAATGGATTGCGATGCTTAGCCTATGCTTTGTAGGCTCGAATAGCTGAATTGCTGGATTCGTACAAAATCAGAAGTTGCAAGGTGTTTGCGAAACCCGCCGCAGGAAGACCTGCTTAGACCGGATTCAATAGGGAACGAGATATTTTCCGTAGACCCAGCCAGCAACAAAACCGCCATTTTGCGCCGGGTCGTGCCAAACTTGACACCATTGGTAGCGAATTGCCTGTTTCTGTTTCCAGTCCGGCTTGCCGGCGATCTCCAGAAGGTTCAGCCCCTCGGTGCACTTGCCGGTCATTTGCAGGATGGTCCCGTTGGGATAGGCCGCCTGCTTCTGGGATTCGTTGGACGGATACTTGCGAACGTTGAGCGTATCGCCGAACGGCACGCCAGCCACTTGCCAAGCGGCGAACGCGGTTGCATGAGACTGGCCGGTGAAAGCCAGAACGGTCGAAGCGACGGCGAGAGCCGCAGCGGTGCTGACATAGAAATTCGTCATCCTCTCCTCCTTTACATCTTCCGCAGCTCATCTTCCCGAGCCCGCCGCCACCAATGCCTGCCTGCCCTTGAACCCGCGCTGATCGGCGTGTTCATTTGCCATTCAAGTAACTTCTTCAGTGAGACGCAATGACCAAGACCCCAGCCTTTCCGACCGCTCGCCCGCCGAGCCCTGAGAAACACCCAGTCTTCGACACGCATCACGGCTTCACCCGCACCGGCGATTATGCCTGGCTGAGGGCGGATAACTGGCAGGCGATGTTCCGAGATCCTTCCCTGCTCGATAGCCGCATCCGCGCCCATCTCGAAGCCGAGAACGCCTATCAGACAGTGCTGATGGCCGATACCGCACAGCTTCAGAAGCAACTGTTCGGCGAGATGAAGGGGCGCATCAAGGAAGACGATTCGACGGTGCCGATGAAGGATGGCCCCTATGCCTATGGCTCATCCTTCAAGCTTGGCGGCGAACAACCACGCTATTTCCGCATGCCGCGCGATGGCGGCGATGAGCAGATCCTCCTCGACGGCGACGCGGAAGCCGAGGGCAAGCCGTATTTCCGCCTCGGCGGCGTCGACCATTCGGCCGATCACCGCAAGCTCTTGTGGGCGTTCGACGATAAGGGCTCCGAATTCTTCACGCTGCGCGTGCGCGATCTCACCAGCGGCAAGGAATTGCCTGACCAGATAGACGCCACCAGTGGTGGTGGCACCTGGAATGCCGCCGATGACGGTTTCTTCTACACCAGGCTCGACGACAATCATCGCCCGTCCAAGGTGCTGTTTCATGCGCTCGGCGACAGCCCTCAAAATGACCGGCTGATCTATGAGGAAACCGATCCCGGCTTCTTCATGGATGTCGGCGGCACGCGCTCCAATAAATGGATCATGATCGGCATCAACGATCACGAAACCTCGGAATACCGCCTGATGCGCGCCGATGAGCCGTTCGCGGAACCCAAGCTGGTGGCGGTGCGCGAGATCGGCCTGCAATATGATCTGGAGGAAGGCGGCGACATCTTCTTCATCCTCACCAATGCCGACGGCGCCAAGGACTTCAAGATCATGACGGCGCCGGCTGATGACCCGGTGCGCGCCAACTGGGAAGAGCTGGTGGTGCACGAACCGGGCCGGCTGATCCTGTCGGTGGTCGGCTTCAAGGACCATATGGTCAGGCTCGAGCGCAAGGAAGGCCTGCCGCGCATCGTCGTGCGCGACCGCCGCAACGGCGAGGAGCACCTGATCTCGTTCGACGAGGAAGCCTTCTCGCTCGGCCTGTCGGGATCCTATGAGTATGACACCGAGATCATGCGCTTTACCTATTCGTCGATGACGACGCCGGCGCAGGTCTTCGACTACAACATGCGCAGCCGCGAGCGCGTGCTGCTGAAGACCCAGGAAGTGCCGTCCGGCCACGATCCGGACCGCTATGTCACGCGCCGGCTGATGGCGCCCGCCGCCGATGGCGAGTTGGTGCCGGTCTCGCTGCTGCATCATCGCGACACGCCGCTCGATGGCTCGGCACCTTGCCTGCTCTACGGCTACGGCTCCTACGGCATCGCCATTCCGGCGGCCTTCAACACCAACTGGTTCTCGCTGGTCGACCGCGGCTTTGTCTTTGCCATCGCCCATGTCCGCGGCGGCAAGGACAAGGGCTATGGCTGGTATGATGACGGCAAGCGGGCGCACAAGATGAACACGTTCACCGATTTCATCGCCGTCGCGCAGCACCTCGTCGCCGAGCGTTACACACAACATGATCGCATCGTCGCGCAAGGCGGCTCGGCCGGCGGCATGCTGATGGGCGCGATCGCCAACATGGCGCCGCACAGTTTCGGCGCCATCGTTGCCGAGGTTCCTTTTGTCGACGTGATGACCACCATGCTCGACGCAAGCTTGCCGCTGACGCCGCCGGAATGGCCGGAATGGGGCAATCCGATCGCATCAGCGGAGGACTATCGGATCATCGCCTCCTACTCGCCCTATGACAATGTCGCGGATCACGACTACCCGCCGATCCTGGCGCTGGCCGGCCTCACCGATCCGCGCGTCACCTATTGGGAACCGGCCAAGTGGGTGGCGCGGCTGCGCGAGCGCAAGAGCGGGACCAATCCGGTGCTGTTCAAGATCAACATGGATTCCGGCCATGCCGGCGCGTCGGGCCGGTTTTCCAGGCTGGAGGAGATCGCCTATACCTATTCCTTTGCGCTGAAGGTGATGGGCAAGGCCGAGATTGCAAAGGGGGCGTCATGATCGATCTATCCACCTTGATGGCCTACGTGGCGGTGGTGCTTGGCTTTGTGTTCATTCCAGGCCCAGCCACACTTTTGACGGTGGCGCGAGCGACGAGTTCCGGGACCCGGGTTGGCAACGCGACGGGCGCCGGCGTCGCGGCTGGCGATGTGTTCCATACCGTCATGGCGATGGTAGGCATTTCGGCGATCATCGCCACGTCGGCAACGCTGTTCAGCATCGTAAAATACATTGGCGCGGCGTATCTGGTTTACCTCGGCATTCGCGCGATCATCGAGAGAACACCGGCCAACCCTACTGCCGGCGTGCTTGCGATCTCCGCCGGCAAGGCGTTTCGACAGGCTGTCCTGACCGAGGTGCTCAATCCAAAGACCGCGCTTTTCTTCCTCGCCTTCCTGCCCCAGTTCGTGCGGCCTGAAAACGGATCGGTAATGCTCCAGCTGATGACGTTGGGCATAATCTTTGTTCTGCTCGGCCTTTTCAGCACAGTCGTCTTTGCCGTAAGCGCGGGCCGGCTCGGTACGTTCCTGCGCCGCAATCCATTAGTGGTGAAATGGCAAGGCAAGGTGGTCGGCGGTATCTACTGCGCGTTGGGCGTTCGTCTGGCCTTGCAGCAGCGCTGATGTCGAGCGAAAGGCGCGCCCCGTCGAGGCGTGCCGATCATCACTTTTTGAATTCCGCGCTGCTCATTTTCACTCGCAATTGTAAGGGCTGCACGCTACCCAATGCGCGCCACCTGCCAGACAATGACATACGCAAAGGGGCCACTATGTTGCTCGTCGACACCTATCTCGAGAAATCGCCGATCCAGGGCATCGGTGTTTTCGCCAAGACCCACATTGCCAAGGGCACGCTGGTCTGGAAGCTCGACCCGCGCTTTGACCGGCTGATCGACGTTGAAACCTATGAGGGCGAGAGCGGGCCGGTGAAGAGCTACCTCGACCGCTATTCCTATCCCGACCGCCGCGATCCGAACTACATCGTCTTCGAAGCCGACGATGCCCGCTACATGAACCATGACGAGGAACCGAATTGCGATGTTTCCTCGCCCGAGGAGACCTATGCCTTGCGCGACATCGCGCCCGGCGAGGAACTGACCTGCAATTACAGTCACTTCTTCGAAACGGGCTTCGACTTCCTCGGTGACCGCCACCTTTAGTCGGATCACTTAGCCGGCTTGCTTCGCGCCGGATAGCCATTGGGATGCGGCGGCACTGCCTTGAGATAGGCGGCTATTGCCGTGCGATCTTCCGGCGTCAGCTGGGCCATGTTGCGCTGGACGTCGACCATGGCGCCGCCGACCGAATCGAAATCGGGCGTAAAACCGGTTTCGAGATAATTGGTGATGTCGGCTTCCGACCAGTCGCCGATGCCGCCCTCGCCCGAGGTGATGTTCGGCACGATGCCGCTGCCTTCGGCGGCGGTGGCACCCGCCAGCCACTGGCTTTTCCTGGTGCCGCCGCTGAGGTCGCGCGGCGTGTGGCATTCGCCGCAATGGCCGGGTCCCTCGACCAGATAGCGGCCGGCCAGCACCGGGTCAGGCGTGCCGTCGGCCAAGGCGATCACCGGTTGGTTGCTGAGATAGAGCCGCTTCCACAAGCCGAGACCGCGGCGGATGTTGAAGGGGAAACTGAGCGAGTTGTCCGGCGCCTTGCCGGCGACCGCCGGCAGCGTCTTGAGGAACGCATAGAGATCGGCAATGTCAGCGGGCTTCATGCGGGCGTAGGACGCGTAGGGAAAGGCCGGATAGAAATGCTCGCCGGAAGGCGACACGCCTTTCAGCATGGCATTGGCGAGATCCTCGACCGTCCAGGCGCCGATGCCGTCCTTGGGATCCTGCGAGATGTTGGGCGGCACGAAGGTGCCGAACGGCGTCTTGAGTTCAAGGCCACCGACAAGTTGGAGACGGGCCTCGCCTTGCGAGCCCGGCTTGGCGTGACAGGAGGTACAGCCGCCAGCATGGAAAATGCGTTTGCCCCTGGCGGCGTCGCCGGGGGCGAGTTGCGCCAGGGTTTCAGCGTCGAGTTTCACTGGCGCCGACAACAACCAGCCGGCGCCGACGACGCCCAGGACAAGGGCGGCGCCGACGAGTTTTTTCAACAGGGCCATTGCCCGGGATCAGCCCTTCTTCACCCGATAGGTCTGGTGGCAGGTGCCGCAATCGCTGCCGAGGGTACCGATCTGCGCCTTGAGCGCATCGACATCGGCAGGTGCGGCGGCGACAGCGGCCTTGACGTCGGCGACATATTTCTCGTTCGTGGTCTTGAAGCCCGCCATGTCTTGCCAGATTTTCGGCGAAGCGGTGGTGTCACCGCTGTCGCTGCCAGCCGGGAACAGCGCATCGACATCGACCTTCTCGGCATTGACCTGCAGCGCCTGCAGCGCCGTCAACACGGCCGCGGCATCGAAGTCTGCTTCCCCCTTGGCGATTTTCGACAGGCCGCCGACGAGTTTTCCGCGCTCCTTCATCAGTCCCTGTCGGTCGAGGATCGGGTCGGCAAAAGCGGCCGAGGCGGCGAGGCTGAGCATAGAGATGGCGATGACAAGCTTTCTCATTCAATTGGCTCCAGGATGATGAGGGGTCGCGACCTGACGTTAACGGATGGCGGGCTGAGATTATTCCCTGCTCGCCGCACGGAAACTGCCGCTTTGCAGTGTGCCTCCGCTTCGATCTGAAAAAAGAAAAGCCCCGGGGATGCCGGGGCTTTCTGGATCGATCAGGCTTTCGCTTTTTCGTACATTTCGAGGACGTGGTCCCAGTTGATCAGGCTGTCGACGAAGGCCTCGAGATATTTCGGCCGCGCGTTGCGGTAGTCGATGTAATAGGAGTGCTCCCAGACATCGACGCCGAGGATCGGCGAGGCGCCATGGACCAGAGGGTTCTCGCCGTTCGGCGTCTTGGAGATTGCCAACTTGCCGTCCTTGACCGAGACCCAGGCCCAGCCCGAACCGAACTGGGTGGTGCCGGCGGCTATGAAGTCGGCCTTGAACTTGTCGTAGCCGCCGAGGTCGGCATCGACCGCCTTCTGCAGGGCGCCGGGAAGCTTGTTGCCGCCGCCGCCCTTCTTCATCCACTTCCAGAAATGGATGTGGTTGTAGTGCTGGGCGGCGTTGTTGAAGAGGCCGGCATTCTTGCCGAACGACTGCTTGACCACCTCTTCGACCGACAGGTCGCCAAGACCGGCTTCAGCGGCCAGCTTGTTGCCGTTGTCGACATAGGCCTTGTGGTGCTTGTCGTGGTGATACTCCAGCGTCTCTTTCGACATGTAGGGCTGCAGGGCCTCGTAGTCATAGGGCAAGGCGGGCAATTCAAAAGCCATCGGTCATACTCCTCATGGAAAAATCCGGTGCGTATACCGGATTAAGATAGGGCTGGATTGTTCTGGAACAACTCCGGAATGAAGCGCCGGTTCCTTTCTAAGCGGGTTCCGGAAAAGTGTCACACGGTTTTGCGGACAGGACGCTGCGTCGAAAAAGAACGCCCAGCAAACGAAGCGGCGGCGGCTCAGCCGGCAGGCGTCGAATGCGCCCATTCCCAATAGAGTTCGCGCGCCTTCTTGGCCACCGGCCCGGGCTGGAGGTTGCGGTCCTCGATGCGGGTGATCGGCACGACCTTGGAATGGTTTCCGGTCGAAAAGATCTCGTCGGCCTCGAGAAAGTCGCGCACCGACAGCATCTTTTCGGTGATCTTGAAGCCATAGTCGCCAAGCAGCGTCATGGTGCGCGAGCGGGTGATGCCGGACAGGAAAGTGCCGTTCGGCGCCGGCGTCAGCACATGGCTGTCCTTGACCAGGAAGATGTTGGAGGTTCCGGTCTCGGCGACATTGCCCAGCATGTCGAGCACAAGTGCATTGTCGAAGCCGCGCATCTTGGCTTCGAGAATGGCGCGGCCATTGTTGGGGTAGAGGCAGCCTGCCTTGGCATTGGTCGGCATGGTTTCGATCGTCGGCCGCCGGAACGGTGAGACGGTGATCGAAAAGCCGGCCGGCGAGATCATCGGCGATTCGTAGAGGCAAAGGCAGAAGCGGGTCGATGCCGGATCGGCCGGCACGCCCATATAGCCGCCATGCTCGGCCCAGTACATCGGCCTGATATAGACCGCCGTCTTGCCGTCGAACTTCTTCAGCCCGTCCCAGGTCAGGCCGACGATCTTGTCGACGCTCATCGACGGTTTGAGACCTAGCGCGATTGCGGAAGCATTCACCCTGGCGGCATGCAGTTCGAGGTCGGGGGCGACGCCTTCGAACCAGCGGGCGCCATCGAAGACGCTGGTGGCAAGCCACATGGCATGGCTGCGCGGGCCAAGGATGGCGACGTTGCCTTCGTACCAGTCGCCGTCGACGAAGGTCCATGTCGTCGATTGCGCCGCAGTCGCCAGTGTCATTGCTCGGTTCCGCTTCAATGCTGCCTGTCTGGTATCATTGGAAGATGCTTTGGCAGGCGCCGTCAACCGGCATCAGGCGGATTTTGTTGAGGCCAGCGAGGCCCAAGAAAGCGATCAAGTCTGCAATCGATGCTTGCACCTTGCCCCGCCTGCCCTCAAAACTGTCGCCATGCATTACGCGGCTTACGTTTTCGACGCCTACGGCACGTTGTTCGACGTGCACGCCGCCGTGCGCCGTCACGACGGCGAGATCGGGCCGGACGGCCAGCTTCTGTCGGAAATCTGGCGCGCCAAGCAGCTGGAATATTCCTGGGTGCGCACGCTGATGGGCGGTTATGCCGATTTCTGGCAACTCACCGAACAGGCGCTCGACTTTGCGTTGCGCAAGGTCCCTTCGGCAGACAAGGGGCTGAAGGCCAAGCTGCTCGAAGCTTATTGGCGGCTCGACTGCTATCCGGAAGTGCCGGCCGTTCTGAAGGCGCTCAAAGCGTCCGGCGCCAAGCTGGCCATCTTGTCCAACGGCTCGCCCGAGATGCTGGAAGCAGCGGTCAAGTCGGCGGCCCTCGACCAGGTGCTGGACGACATCTTTTCCGTCGACGCCGTCAAGCGCTTCAAGACCGACCCGTCGACCTACGACATGGTGGCGACGGGCTGGCGCCTCTATCCCGGCGCGGTCTCGTTCCAGTCCTCCAACCGCTGGGATATTGCCGGCGCGACCAAATTCGGTTTTCGCACCGTGTGGATCAACCGCGCCAACCAGCCCGAGGAATACAGGGACTTCCCGCCGGCGCTGATCCTGCCGTCGCTGGAAGGATTGTTGACAGGCGGCTAGAGCAATTCCAGGAAAAGTGTGAAACGGTTTTCCGTCCGGAAAATTGCACAGAAGGAAAGACGCAGAGCAGTCGGCGTTTCTGTGAAACGATGAACTGCTCAAGGGCTCTGTTGCCTCAAAGCAACAGTGGCATGACGGTCACAGCTTCGCCTTTGTTTGTCCACCCTCAGGCCAGAATCGGAACCGCCTATCGCCCCAGGCATTGGGGGGAGACCAACACTGCGCCGCCTGGAAGCATTCACGCTTTCTTGCGACTTGAGACTTAAAAAAGGCAACCATGTTGAAGACCGAAATCGACCCCTATCGCCTGAGCCGTCGCGGCTTTCTGAACGCCGCAGCCCTTGGCGCCGCCTCGATTGCGGTCTCCGCCTGCACCACCACCGAACCAGCGCCGGCGCCGGTCGAGCCGCCGCCGACCTATGTCGATCCGCCGCTCGGCGACTACGCGACGATGTACGGCCCGATTTCGGACAGCGGCTTCGACCTCCCAGCCATTCCGATCAAGAAGATGGACCCGCAGTTCCTGCGCCAGATCGTTCCCGATCCGACCGGCCAGAGACCGGGCACCATCATCGTCGATACGACCAACCATTTCCTCTATCTGGTGCGCGAGGGCGGCCAGGCGATCCGTTACGGCGTCGGCCTCGGCCGCGCCGGCTTCGAATGGTCGGGAGACGCCGTCGTTCAATGGAAGCAGAAATGGCCGAAATGGACGCCGCCGGATGAGATGGTCGCCCGGCAACCGGAACTGGAGCAATACAGCGCCAAGAATGGCGGCATGCCCGGCGGCCTCAAGAACCCGCTCGGCGCCCGCGCGCTCTATCTGTTCCACGACAATGTCGACACGCTCTACCGCTTGCACGGCTCGCCGGAATGGAACTCGATCGGCAAATCCGTCTCGTCAGGCTGCGTGCGCCTGATAAATCAGGACATCATCGACCTCTACGACCGCGTGCCCTCGAAGAGCCCGGTCATCGTGACGTCCGATATCGGCCAGCCGATGGTGGCGAGCGCAAACCGCAGGGCCATTCCGATCGACGGCGGCGTGCCGGACGGTTCTGTCCTGCTCGGCCCGGTGAACTGATCGGCGGCTTTTCCGATTCTGGGTCAAGCAGTGGGATTCCGCTGTCCCTGCTGTTCCCGGTTCGGATCGTCCCAAACCCTCGTCATTTTCGGCGGCCTGAGCACCGGATTTCGCGCTCCATGCGTCACCGGTGAGCCGATGATCCATTTGGGACATTCCGGCAGATTCCCATAACTTTACGCGAATGCCCGGGTTCCGCATCCAAGACATGCTAGGTCGGCAGCAGGAGGCCAAGGAAGACTTCCTGACGAGCTATGGAGCCGGTGCAATCGACGCACCCAAAACCGTCAATTCCGACGCTCCTGTATTTCGTTCCCCGATGCATGTATATTAGGCTGGAATAGAATTGCAGAGATATACGTTTCATTAGATCATTGATGGCGGGGGGAACGCCAATGGTGGGATTTGATTTCGATAGTCCGCCTGCCGACAGCGCCGAGGTCAATTTGTCGGCCGAATGCGAGCGCCAATTGCTGCCGCTCGTCCGCGGAATTGTCGAAGCCGCGGTTGCCGCCGGGTGGAGCCGGGAGGATGTTCTTCTCGCCATGGTTGAGCTGTCCTGGGATCTATATGAGAAGCGTCGAGGCGATCTTTAACAGCCCTGCGCGAGCCGGATAGTTCTGTATCGGGGTCACCGCATGGTCACCGGCCGAGTAGCTCGGCGCGTCCTGGACATAATCCTCGAAAGCGCTGGTCGGAGAAGGGCCACCATGCGAGGCAGCGCGTCCGTCGCAATGGCAGCATAGGCCGAGCAGGTTCGGCATAGCCGCGCGATTTATATTCTGCATGCAACGCTGGATTGTGAAGTGGCGCGCGATGCACAACAACTAGGCACAAAATGGTAAGATAAGATCGGAAAATCGTCAGATTAGTTCGCGCTAAAACAACGGAATATGCAGATTTATAGACCAAGTCCTGCCAAAGTTTTGATTTCTCCCTGAAAATTTTCTTTTCAATACAAAGCAACGCCTCTAAGGTTCGAAGGAACGCCCAGGAACAAGCGTGAATTCTGGGCGCCTCCATACAACACAGGATTGGGTTGATCGGCGCGCGGCTGTGGCAGAGACGAAGATGCAACACAGAGGCAACGTCCTGGAAAGCGCCGGAACAGACCGGCGGCGCGCGGATCGGCGCATCTTCGACGGAATTCCGGAAAGCGCGGGGCGGTGCCTGGTGACGTTTCGAGGCGGTGCGGCTCATGTCGTTCATGCGCCGGGATCACATACATTCAAAGCGGCGGAACATTTCGGTTCGGTTCTGCTTGCGCCCTCACCCGGGATAGCGGCATCGCTGGGCAGCGACAAAGTCCACGAATATGACGGCGACGTCGGTATGATCATGATCGTCCCGGCCGATCTCGGCGGCAAGGTGACACGGTCATCCACCACGGAGAGCGTAATTGTGGCGCTCACCCCCGAGAGTCTC
This sequence comes from Mesorhizobium sp. P171375, assembly GCF_057786075.1. Classification (NCBI taxonomy): domain Bacteria; kingdom Pseudomonadati; phylum Pseudomonadota; class Alphaproteobacteria; order Hyphomicrobiales; family Phyllobacteriaceae; genus Mesorhizobium; species Mesorhizobium sp. P171375. The sequence continues at coordinate 3,339,572 of NZ_JBYNWF010000001.1, read as the reverse complement.
TTCGAGCTGGCAACGCGTGAATTCGGCACCGGCCATGCCGAGCTTCAACCGCCGCCGTTCGGGACCGTCGATTTCCAGGCGCTGCAACTCGCGCAGTTGCTGAAGGTGGAACTGACGGATCGGGAAACTCCAAACGAGTTCTATGTCGATTCGTTGGTCACCTTGTTCGGCGTCCATTTGCTTCGGAACTACGCAGGAGCGCGAAAGTTGCCACAAGGCCCAAAAGGCGGTCTGTCGAACCGCAGCGCCCGGCGGGTGCGCGAATTCCTGGACGTAAATTTTTCCAGCAAGATCGCGGTGGCCGAGCTAGCCGCACTCTCCGGCCTTTCGCCAAGCCATTTCATCCAGGCATTCACGAAAACCTTTGGCGAGCCGCCGCACAAATATCTGCTGCGGCTGCGTCTCGATTTCGCCGAGAAACTTCTCGTCGAAAGCGAGCTGTCGATAGCCGAAGTCGCGCATCTGAGCGGCTTTTCAGATCAGAGCCACCTGACCGTCACCATGTCCAAATACCGCAGCAGAACCCCCAAGCAGGTGAAGCTGCAGCGGTGATATTTGCCGCGGCGCGTCTCCGCAGCCAAAAGTTGCGTGGCAGAGCGGCCACACCTGCCGCTCAGCGCTCAAAGACCGGATTTTCCTACAAAGATTCCGGACTTTTCCAAAATACACACACCGCGAACGTGCTCATGGTCGCGATGGGAAGTCATTTGGGGCGGGGGCAACCAGATGAAGCAGCATGTCGGATTGTCCCATGGACATTCAATTCGCGGAAATCGAAGTCTTCGCACCAAAGGCCGAAGCGGCCTGGGCTGCGCTGCAGCGCCAATACGCCAGCCGGATCAGCGCTGCGGAGATCGATCATCTGCTTGCCTGCTTCGTGCTCGGATTGACCACCCCGGCGTATGGCGAGGGGGAACCGGCTCTTCATTTCGATCTCTGCCGCGCGCTGGTGGCGATAAGTCTGCCGCCGGAGCGGACTGAAGCCGCCTTGCACTCGGTTCCCGAGCCGACGCAGCCATGGGTCGCGAGCGCCTATCAGCTCATTGAAAAACAAGGCGCCAAGGTCGGTCTCTCGTTGCGGGACAAGACGCGTAATTTCGAAGATTTTTTGGCTGCCGAGGCGAATGATGCGGCACATCAGGGCGCCTCGGCAATTGCGAGGGAAAAAGTAGCATGACCGGAAGCGTCGAAAGGCGGAGAAGGATCGAATCTCATCCAGGATTTATCGGAAACTGGATCGCGGGCGCGGCCGGCAGCCGTTCGGTTCGTCGCCGCCTGATGGCGGTGCTGCGCATGGCTCACCGGGTTCTTGGCCTCGGTCGCAAGAATATGGGTCTGGGAACACTGGGCAGCGGCGGCAGCGCGCATTCGGCACTGGCCTGCGGGGTGAGCCCGGCCAGCATGCTCGGCGGCCTGGCCGCGATCGCCGCGCTCGGGCTCGCCACGCCCGCACAGGCACAATATCAAGCCGGTGGCGGATCCGCGACCGGCGGCAACGCCGTCGCCATCGGTAATGGCGCCGCGACGAATGGCAATAACAGCGTGGCATTGGGCAGCTCCAACAGTGCAACGGGCGACGCCACGATCGCCATTGGCTATGCGATGAGTGTCAATGGCCTCAATTCCATAGGCATAGGTGTCTTCGCGGGCGCGACTGGTGTCAACGCACTCGCTATCGGCGGGAATGCCAAAGCCACTGCGGACGGAGCAAGCTCCATCGGCGTCAACTCGGTCGCAGCCGCAGGCGCTGCCGCCTTTGGTCTGAATGCGCGTGCCGACGGGTTGGAGTCGACGGCGATCGGCTATGTTACCCGGGCGACCGGGCTGCGCGCCACGGCGCTCGGGCATGGGGCAACAGCATCCGCGATTGATTCGATTGCCCAAGGTACCAACGCGAATGCAGGCGCCCAGAATGCCGTAGCGATAGGCTTCCAGTCGACCGCAACGTCGATAAACTCCGTCTATCTCGGCTCGCGGACTGTCGCGGGGTCGGGCGCCCTTGCACAGGGCGCCATCGGCATCGGCACTGATGTGACAGCGTCTCAGACCGACTCCATGGCAATGGGGCGCCAAAGCCAGGCGACCGGCGCCACCAGCACGGCGTTCGGCACGCTGAGCAAAGCCACGGCGACCAATGCCATCGCCTTTGGTCCCCAGGCCAATGCGTCGGCCATAAATTCGGTTGCGTTTGGCAATGTCGCCACGGCATCGGGCCAGTTCGCGCTGGCCCTGGGCAATTCGGCTGTGTCGAGCGGGGTCGGCTCGGTCGCGGCGGGCTCGGGAGCCCAGGCCACGGACGTCTCTACCACCGCAATCGGCAACAACGCAGCAGCGACCGCCGCAAATGCCAGCGCGCTGGGATTGGGAGCCACGGCTAGCGGAACGTACGCCACTTCTCTTGGTTCCACCTCCAAGGCCACTGGTGCCCGTGCGTTCGCCGGTGGCCGTTCATCCACTGCCGGCGGTGACGATTCCATCGCCATCGGCACGACGTCCATCGCCACAGCGGCGAGCTCGACAGCAGTTGGAGCGGGCGCGGTGGCACAAGACGTCAACGCGATCGCCGTCGGCACCGCCGCCGGCGCGCTCTCCGCCGATTCCGTGGCGATCGGCACGGGCGCGACTGCCGATGGAGGCAAGGCCGTCGCCATCGGCTTCGGCAACGAAGCCTATGGTGACGGCGCGGTCGCCATCGGCGACCCCAGCTATGCCAGCGGCACCGGCGCCTTCACCGGCGGCGCCAACAACATCGCCAACAGCGACGGCACGGCAACCGCCACCGCCGCCAACCAGGCTGCCGGCGCAGTCGCCATCGGCAACAACAACAAGGCGATCGGGCAAGGCTCAGTGGCGTTGGGCAATGGTTCGACCGCAGGTGCCTCCGGCCTTGCCGGCAATGTCGCGCTGGGCAATGGCGCGACGGCCGCGGCAAGCTCCGGCGATGTGGCGCTCGGCTCTGGCTCGGTGACCGCAACGGCGGTCGGCACCAGCGGCACGACGATCGGCGGCACGGCCTACAGCTTCGCCGGCACGACGCCGACGAGCACCGTCAGCGTCGGCGCGCTTGGCGCGGAGCGGACCATCACCAATGTCGCGGCGGGCCGGCTCAGCAACGCCTCGACCGACGCGATCAACGGCTCGCAGCTGTTTGCGACCAACCAGCAGGTGACGCAGAACACAACGGACATCGCCGCCAACACCGCCGACATCACCAATCTCGGCAACACGATCAACGGGATCAGCACCGGCGGCGGCATCAAATACTTCCATGCCAACTCGACGCTGCCGGATTCCCAGGCGCTGGGCACGGATTCCGTCGCGGTCGGCCCGAACGCGGTGGCCAACAATGCCGGCGACGTCGCGATCGGCCTGAATTCGGTCTCGGGCACCACGACGGCGGTGGGCGGCACGACGATCGGCGGCGTCAACTATGCCTTCGCCGGAACCACACCGGCCGGTGCGTTCTCGGTCGGCTCGGTCGGCGCGGAGCGCCAGATCCAGAACGTCGCGGCCGGACGGTTGAGCAACTCATCGACCGATGCCGTCAATGGCTCGCAGCTGTTCGCGACCAACCAGCAGGTCACGCAGAACACCACCGATATCGCCGCCAACACCGCCGACATCACCACTCTCGGCAACACGATCAACAGCATCAGCACCGGCGGCGGCATCAAGTATTTCCACGCCAACTCGACACTGGCGGACTCCCAGGCGCTGGGCACGGATTCCGTCGCGGTCGGCCCGAATGCGATCGCCAACAATGCCGGCGACGTTGCGATCGGTCTGAATTCCGTTTCCGGCACCACGACTGCGGTTGGCGGCACGACGATCGGCGGCGTTGCCTACACTTTCGCTGGCGCGACGCCGGCCGGCGCGTTCTCGGTCGGCTCGGTCGGCGCCGAACGCCAGATCCAGAACGTCGCGGCCGGGCAATTGAGCGGCTCCTCGACCGACGCGGTCAACGGCTCGCAGCTGTTTGCGACCAACCAGCAGGTGACGCAGAACACCACCGATATCGCCGCCAACACCGCCGACATCGCCACCAACACCGCCGACATCACCACTCTCGGCAACACGATCAACAATTTTGCCGGCGACACCTCCACGGCCTACACCTACACCGACGCCAATGGCGACGGCATCCGCTATGTGCGCACCAACGACAGCACCCTGCCGATCACCGACGCCTTCGCTCAAGGGGTCGGCTCCTCCGCCGTCGGCTACCAGGCGACCGCGTCCGCCGCCAATTCGCTGGCGCTCGGTCGCGGCACCCAGGCCACTGTCGCCGACGGCGTAGCGCTGGGCTCTGGCTCGGTTTCGGACCGTGCGGTGGCGCCGGCATCTGGATCGATCCTCTCCGGCACCGGCCTCATTCCCTACAACACCGCGGATATGAGCCTGCTCGGCGCCGTCTCGGTCGGCACGTCCACCTCCTATCGCCAGATCATCAACGTGGCCGACGGCACCCAGGACCAGGACGCGATGACGCTGCGCCAGTTGAAGGGGGCGCTGAGCTCCTTCGCGGTGACGGGGAGCCTGTACTTCCATGCCAATTCGACAGCCGCGGACTCGCTTGCGGTCGGCGTCGATTCGGTTGCGGTCGGTCCGCGCACCACCGTCAATGGCGACAACGGCATCGGCATCGGCAACGGCGCCATCGTGCAGCAGACGGCGCCCGGCGGCATCGCGATCGGCCAGAATTCGACCGTCAACCAGGCCGACAGCATCGCGCTCGGCACCAACTCGACCACCAACGGGGCCCAGGCAGTGGCGCTCGGCGCCGGCGCCACGGCCAATGAGCCGGGCAGCGTCGCGCTCGGCGCAGGCTCGACAACGGCGGCGGCGGTCGCCACCACCGGCACCACGATCAACGGCGTCAACTACACCTTCGCCGGGACAGCTCCGACGAGCACGGTGAGCGTCGGCACCGTCGGCAACGAGCGCACCGTCACCAATGTCGCTGCGGGCAGGATCAGCGGCACCTCCACCGACGCCATCAATGGCAGCCAGCTTTACGCCACCAACCAGGCGGTCGAAGCCATGCAGGGGAGCGTCGGCGATCTCAATGAGTTCGCCGTCCAATACGACAAGAACGGCGACGGCAGCAAATCCAACTCGATAACGCTTGCCGGCGGCGACCCCAACACGCCGGTCGTCATCCACAATGTCGGGGCGGGCGTTGCCAATACCGATGCGGTCAACGTGCAGCAGCTCAACAACAGCCTGTCGACCACGCTGGCGGATTCCAAGACCTATACCAACCAGGTGGCGGCCACCACGCTGCAGCAAGCCAATGCATATGCGGACTCCAAACTCAGCCAACTCAACATGGACATGGGCGAGGTCAAGGGCGAGGCGCGCCAGGCCGCCGCGATCGGCCTGGCGGCCGCCTCGCTGCGCTACGACGACCGTCCCGGCAAGCTGAGCGTGGCGGCAGGCGGAGGCTATTGGCGCGGCGAAGGCGCCGTCGCCTTCGGCGCCGGCTACACCAGCGAGGAGGGACGTGTTCGAGCAAACCTGTCCGGCACGACAGCAGGCGGGCACTGGGGCGTCGGCGCGGGCGTCAGCCTTACGCTGAACTAGAGCCCAGCCATGATCAGGCAGGCAGTCCTTGCTGTCGCGATATCCATGACTTCAATGCTCCTGTCCGGCTCGTTTGCGGCCGGGCAGGAAGCGATCCCTTCCGGCTACAGGGTAAAACCTTCCGACGTCGCGGTGCCTGCGGATGCGAAGCTTGGCGAATATCAACGTACCACCCGTCCGTTCGAGAACTGGACGCTGATCTGCGACGAGAACCTGAAGGCGCGCCAAAAGGTCTGCAACGTCACCCAGATCATCGAGGACCAGGCAGGACAGGTTGCGTTCAGCTGGTCGCTGGCCGCTACCAAGGAAGGCAACCCCTACATGATCTTGCGCACCCCGCCGATCGCCAAGAGCGACAGTCCTGTCTCGCTGACATTCGAGGGGCGCAAGGAGCCGATAAAAATTCAACTCGACGGATGCAATCAAGCCGTCTGCGTCGGCATGCTGCCGGTTGGTCCGATCATGCGCGAACAGATTTCGAAAGCCGCGGCATCCGTCATCTCCTTTCCGACGACGGATGGCAGAACGATCAACGTGACCGCAACCCTCAAGGGCTTGGCCGCGGCCGTCGAGGCGATCAATTGACGAAGGCATTGCGATGAACCAGCAATCGATCCATGACCGGATAATCTCCCGCAACCAGGGAAAGGATGCTGTTCAGGTCGGCATCGATGACCGGAGCAGACCGAAACGAAACCTGGCGAAGACCACTGTCTTGTCGTTGCTCGTCATTGCCGTCGTCGCCGCGGCCGGCTTTGCAGCCATGCGCTACGGCCTGGTCCGCAATTTATTGACGCAGCCGGCGGTCGCGGAGACCAACGAGCCCGATCCGGCACTGGCCGACACGCCATTTCTGCAACACGCCAAACAGGCGGGTTTGCAGTCTTGTTCCAACATTTTTCCAGCCCTTGGGCAGATGCTGACGACCGGCACGACCTACAGCGTTCAGTCGATCTGGAACAACGAGGCCCCCGACAAACACGTCGTAGAAGCCCTGGTCGGCATGAACTATGCCACGCAGGGCTACAGCGGTCCGGCCGCGGGCCTGGTGTTCGCAGCACCCACCGCATCTGTTTGCGAAGGCACGATGGTCAGGGTGGCGCCGTTCGCGGCCAATTGTGCCGACGTTCCGGCCCTGCTTCCGAAAGGCAGCAAGCTTGCCAACAATCTTGGACAAATCAGCGTCTATGATCTGGCCAATGGAGGGGGCAACGCGATGCTGCTGCCGACAGGCAACAGCTGCGTCGTCATTTCCGTGGCCTCAGCAGCAGGAAAACAAGGAGGCGTACAATGAGGGTGAATTCCGCCATTGCGGCAATCGGCATGCTGTTGGCCTGCGCCGGGCGGCTCGCTGCGGCGGACCTCGCCCCCGCGGCGGACGTACCCGAGCCCCCGGCCCAGGAAGAGAAAGGAATCTGGGCGGCGATCGCTTATTCGAGCCCTGACGGCAAGCACGGCTTTTTCTGGGGTGCCGACAAGCGTCAGGAGGCGATGGACATCGCCCTCAAGCATTGCCAGAACGCCGGCGGCGACAGCTGCGCCGTGGTGAGCGTGTTTCGCAATCATCGTCACTGGGACGACGACGACAACACCGGCTTTCCCTACAAGCACTGCGGTGCACTCGCCGTCGGCGAGAAGGCGGAGGGACGGCTGACCAGCTGGGGCGCGGGGACGGCGCAAACGCGCCGCGAGGCCGAAGACCTGACGCTGCAGGCCTGCGAGCGGAGTGGACAGAAATGCAAGATCCGCGAATGGGTGTGTACGTAAGGCTCCTGCTGCGTCTCAGGAGCCCTTCACCCAGCCGCTCGCCGCCTCGCCTGGACGGTGAAGCCTAGCTGCCCGGCACCAGCCTGCTGTCGGTATTCGGTTGCGCAGGCCGTTTCGCGTCAACCCAAAGCGATCGAACTCCAATCAAGCCGCATGTTTGCACTCAACGTCGCGCCGTGCTCAAGCGGGGTCAGCCCTTCACCGTGATGCGCATCGACGGAATGCGACACCGGTTCGAAGCAGAAGAAATCGGCGTCCTGCGACGGCGAGTAGAGGACGAAGACGTCGAGCGCCGGTGAGGCCGTGAGCGAGATGGCGATCCTGTCCTCGGGCCGGGTTATCCTGGCGCGGCGGTCCCAGCCGTCGAAGGCATTGTTCACCCAGCTTCGCGGCAGCAGGGTGGCGTTGGAGAAATTCCATTCCGGGTGAACGGCCACGGGCGCCACGCCGACCGGCAAATGACGCTTGTCCTCCAGCCAGACCCGCGCCGCCTTCGCCTCAAGCGTCGTTGCGGCGCTGCGCGGAAACCACGGATGAAAGCCGAGGCCGTAAGGCAGGCGAATGCCGGCACGGTTCTCCACGATGAGCGTGGCATCGAGGGCCCCGTCATGCAGCGCGTAGGCGACGCGTGCCGTGTATCGGTAGGGGCCGATCCCGCCGGCGTCGAGGACCAGTTCCGCTTCGGTGGCACTGTGGCCGGCAATCCGCCACTCCTTCTGGAAGCCGTCGCCATGGATCGGAAAGGCCTCTCCCGGCACATTCGGCTCAACGGCGTGAAAGCGGCCGTCGAACGCGAAGCCGCCGCCTGAAATGCGGTTCGACCAGGGAACCAGAAGCTGGCAGCCGGAGGCGCCGGTGCCATCGCCGGGCTTAAGCAGCGGCACCGCTACATCGCCGATCAGTGCATCGAAGCGCGCGATCGCTGCGCCTTTCTGCGGCGCCAGGACGACACGGGCGCGGCCATCGCGCAGTTCCAGCAGGCCGGTCATCCCTCACCAACCGCCGTCGATGGCGATATTCTGGCCGCTGATCATGTCCGAGGCGGGCGATGCCAGGAACAGCACGAGATCGGCAACGTGATGCGGTTCGATGCGCGTCTTGAGACCCTGGTTCTCCAGGATCCAGGCGTTGTATTGCGCCAGCCGGTCGCCGAAAACACGCGCCTCGGCCTCCGAAACAACCGCGCCAGGCGATACGGCGTTGACCCGGACGCCGTGCGGTCCGAGTTCCCGCGCCAGCGATTTGGTCAGGCCGAGCATCGCGCCCTTCGACGCGACATAGGGGACGTAACCGTCCCAGCGGCCATTGAGCGTGATCGAGCAGAAATTGAGGATCTTGCCATAGGCCTTCGCCTTCATCCCCGGCGCGCAGGCCCGTGCCAACGCGAAGGCAGCCGAGGAATTGACGCGGATCTGATCCTCATACTCGGTCAGCGAGAATTCTTCGAACGGCCGGTTGATGATCAAGGCAGCGTTGTTGATCAGGACGTCGATCCCACCTTCCCTCGCCGCCAGCGCGGCGACCGCGGCTTCCGCCTCGGCAAGCCGGTTGAGGTCGCAGCCGACGAAAGTGACGTCGCCGTCTGCCTCAGCGGCCAGCGCTTCGACGATCTTCGGGGCGTCCGCGATGTCGGGCCGGTCGAGCAGCACAACACGCGCGCCGGCCCGCGCCAGCGTTAGCGCCTGGGCCCGGCCAAGCGAGCCAAGGCCGCCGGTCAGGAGCACGACACGATCGGCAAGGACCTTCATCGCCGCCACCTCTTAGAGAACGCTGTGGACTTCATCGATCGAGGTCTCCCCGACCCGCTTGTCCAGCACGATTTCGCCGCGCGCCATCGCCACCACGCGGTCGCAGCATTCGAAGACGTGGTGCATGTTGTGGCTGATGAAGACGCCGGTGATGCCTTGCTCTTTCAGGCCGCGCACGAAGCCGATCACCTTCCTCGTCTCCTTGACGGAGAGATGGTTGGTCGGCTCGTCGAGGATCATCACCTTCGACTTGAAGTGCATGGCCCGGGCGATGGCGACGCCCTGCCGCTGGCCGCCGGAAAGCTCGCCAACAAGGGCATCCGGCGAGCGCAGGTGCAGGTCGACATTGGCAATTGCACGGATGCTTTCGCTGGCCATTTTCTTCTGGTCGAGCAAGCCGACGCCGAAGACCGAAAACCGGGTCGGCTCGCGGCCGATGAACAGGTTCCTGGCGATCGACATGGTCGGCACCATGGAATTGTACTGGTAGATCGTCTCGATGCCGAGATCCATCGCGTCGCGCGGCTTGGCTATGCGGACTGTCTGGCCCTCAACCTTGATCTCGCCCTGGTCCGCCGTGTGGACGCCGGAGAGGATGTTGATGAGGGTTGATTTGCCGGCGCCATTGTCGCCGACCAGTCCAAGCGCCTCGCCGCGGGTGAAGTCGAGCGTCACCCCCTTCAGCGCGTGGACGCCGGAATACCATTTGTGGAGGTTATGCACGGAGATGATCGCGTCGGCCATCGCTTAGTCCTCCATCTTGATGGCCTTGGCGCGCTTGCGCATCCAGGCATTGGCGACGACGGCGAATATGGTCAGGAAGCCGATGGCGAACTTGAACCAGTTGGCGTCGACATGGCTGAGCACGAGACCATTGTCGATGACGCGGATAAGCGTCGTGCCGATGATGCCGCCCATGACGGTGCCGATACCGCCGGCGAGCGAAGCGCCGCCGATGACGGCGGAGGCCACCGCCTGCAATTCCATGCCCTCGCCGATCGAAGGCAAAGGCGAGCCCAGCCGCAGCACCTGCAGCATGCCGGCGAAGCCGGAGAGCATCGAACAGAGCATGAAGCAGATGATCTTGACCCTGGCGGTCGGGATGCCCATCGCGGCGGCGGCCGGCGGGAAGCCGCCTGTGGCCTTGATCCAGTTGCCGAAATTGGTGCGCGAAAGCATCAGCGAGGTCAGCACGGCAATGCCGGCAAACCACAGGAAGGACATGCGGAACATGTTGCCGGGGCCAACGAAGGAGGTGAACAGCCAGTTCGGCAGGTCGGCGGGGAGCAACGGCGGGAAGCCGCCCGAGACGACGACGGTGAGCGAGCGCGCCATGAACAGCATGCCGAGCGTGGTGATGAAGCTCGGTATGGCGAAGCGGATGGTGATGTAGCCGTTGATGAAGCCGATGCCCGCCGAGACAAGCAGGCCGGCGAGCAGCGCCAGCGGGAACGGCGCGCCATGCACCATCAGCACCGCCATCGTCATCGGCATCAGCGCGAATACCGATCCGACGGAGAGGTCGAACTCGCCGCTGATCATCAGGATGGTGACGCCGATGGCAACAAGCCCCGCCTCCGGCAGGATGCCGAGAATGCCGCGCAGGTTGTCCTGGTTGAGGAACACGCCATGCGAGCGGATCTGGAACACGACGATCAGCAGCAAGAGCAGGATCAGACCGGCCAGCTCCGGCTTTTCGAGATAGGTCTTGAACAGACGCTTCACGTCAGGCTCCAGGAATTCGAACTTCTGTTGATGCATCGGCGGCGCGCGGCGCCGCCGATGCAAAGCCACTCATTGGCGTTGCGCTGTCAGCGCATTCCCTGGGCGGAGAGCGCCATGATCGCGTCGGCCTGGTTCGGCCGCACGATGCCCTGGCCGGTGTCGATGTCGGAAGGCGCCAGGCCGATCTTCTTGTTGAGATAGGCCTCCATCACCGGCATGAAGCCCTGCATGTAGGGCTGCTGGTCGACCAGCGCCTGCACGTAGCCCTTCTGCATTTGCTGCAGCACTTCGGGCACCAGGTCGAAGCCACCGAGCAGGACCTTGCCGGGCGCGACGCCGCGATCGGCCAGCACGCGGGCGACGCCGGCACACCAGAACCCGGTGTCGAAATAGGCGGTGGTGTCGGGATGGGCGTTGAGATAGGCGCCGACGCGGTCGGAGGTGATGGCAAGGTCGGTGCCGCTGTCGATGCGCTCCCACGACACGTCGCGGTCGGCATGCGCGGCCTTGTATTCTTCAAGGAACTGCATCACGCCGGCGCCGCGGCTCTCGGACCAGTTCTGGCCCGGCGCCGAGATGCCGACCAGCACCTTGATCGGGCCGTCCTTCGGGAAGCTCTCGGAAATCGCCTTGGCGAGCGAATAGCCTGCGGGCTTGAAGCCCTGCCCGACGAAGGCTTGCCGCGCATTGCCCTTGGCGCCTTCGGTGTCGTCGACATTGACGGCAATCACCAGCACGCCGGCATCGCGCGCCTCCTTGATGACGTCATCGAAGGCATGGTCGTCGACGATCGAGGTCAGCAGCGCGTCGGGCTTGGCGGCAAGGGCAGCGCGCATGTTGGCGATCTGCTGCTCTACCGAGCCCTCGGTCTGGGTGAAGACCATGTTGCAGCTGGCCTCGACCTTGGCGCAGCCGTCGTCGAAGCCCTTCTTCACCGCTTGCCAGAAGGTGTTCGAGGCCGACGAATGGTGCGTGAAGACGATGTTCAGCCCGTCGGCTCGCGCGGCGGTCTGGGCGCCGAAAAGAGCGACGCCAAGCAGAAGTGTTGCAGTCAGTTTTTTCATCTCAATTCCTCCCTTTGGATTTCTAGATGTCGGTCTTGTCGGAGACGCGGCGCTGGACGGTGTAGGCCTTGTCAAGGTCGGGGTTGAGCGCCAGCCCCAGGCCCGGTCCCGGCGGCACGGTGATCATGCCGTTCTTCACTTCAGGCAGCGCCGTCACCAGGTCCCGGTACCAGGTGCGGTAGAAGGCGCGCACGCTTTCCTGAACCAGCGCATTGGGCGCATTGAGCGACAGATGCGTCGAGGCGGCGAGCACGACCGGACCGGTGCAGTCGTGCGGCGCGACCGGCAGCCGCCAGGCCTCCGCCATCGCGGCGATCTTGCGCGCCTCCGACAGGCCGCCGCACCACGAGATGTCGAGCATGACGATGCCGGCAGCCCCGGTTTCGAGCAGGTCGCGAAACGCCCAGCGGCTGCCCAGTGTCTCGGAAGCCGAGATCGGCGCGGGGCTGACCGCCTCGTAGCGTTTCAAGTCGCCGAGGCTGTCCATGCGGATCGGGTCCTCGTGCCAATAGGTGGCATAAGGTTTCAGCGCGCCGGCGATCTTCATGGCGGGCAAAAGCTGCCACATCGAATGGAACTCGACCATGATGTCGATCTTGTCGCCGACGGCGCGGCGGATCTTCTCGAACGGTTCAAGCGCGGATTTCAGATCGGCCGCCGAGATGTCGTTGCCACGCGTCTTTTCAGCGGCATGATCGAACGGCCAGATCTTCATGGCGGTGATGCCGTCCTCAAGCAGTTCCTCGGCCAGTTCGCCGGCACGATTGAGGAAGCCGTTAAGGTCGTCGTAGTCGCGCCCGGCGCCGATGCCGTAATTGGCCGTCGTCTGGCCCTTGGCGTCCTTGATGTATTCGGTGCCGGCACAAGTGTTGTAGGTGCGGATGGAGCGACGGCTGAAGCCGCCCAGAAGCTGCGCGATCGGCTGGCCGGTGACCTTGCCGAAAATGTCCCACAGCGCGATGTCGAAGGCTGAATTGCCGCGCACCTCGGCGCCGCTGGAGCGGAAGCCGAGATAGCCGACCAGGTCGGCGGACAGCAGATCGATCTCGAGCGGATCGCGGCCGATCACGCGTGGCGCGACGTATTCGTGCAGATACGCCTCGACGGTGCGCGACAGGAAGAAGGTCTCGCCGAGCCCGGTGATGCCCTCGTCGGTATGGACCTCGACCCAGAGAAGGTTGGGCCGCTCCTCGATGCGAATGGTTTCGATCGCTTTGATCTTCATGTCAGGCGATTCCCGCGTCGAGCAGCGCCTTGACGCTCTTGTCGAAATGTTGCGCCATGTGCTCGACGGCGAGGCGCGGATCGCCCTTGAGGATCGCCTCGGCTATGTCCTCGTGCCCCTTGATCATCTTGAGCTGGTCTTCACCGGAGGAGCGCGTCCGCCAGCCGATGACCCAGGTGCGGCGCGTGACCCCGCTGAAGGCGGTGACGATCAGCGAGAAGACCGGGTTGTGCGAGGCCGCCGCAATCGCCTCGTGAAAGGCGATGTCGTGTTCCATGACGATCTCGGGGTTCTGGAAATTCTCACGCATCAGCCTGGCCGATTGCGCGATCGCGGCGGCTTCCGCCTCGGTGCGGCGGAGCGCCGCGAGCGCCACCGTGCGCATCTCGATCGTGCGCCTGACGTCATAGACCTGATGGACGCTGATCTGCTGCGTGGTGATGCCGTGCTCGATCACCATCGACATGGCGCCGGTGTCGAGTTTGGCGACGGTGGCGCGGCGCCCGGCGCTCATGTCGATCAGGCGCATTGCCGAAAGCGACCGGAACGCTTCACGCACGACGGTTCGCGAGACATTGAGCTGGCGCGTCATGGCCGCTTCGCTTGGCAACGGGTCGCCCGCCGCAAGGCCCTCCGAGCGGATGTGCTGGGTGATTGCCTGGATCGCCGTGCTCACAAGGCCGGGATTCGGCTCAGCCGCTGTCTCCGTCGGATCCTGCATGTCGCTCCCTCAAAACCTGTATGACAGGTTGCTATCTAATTGTTGTTAATTTATCCAAGAGATATATGTCAAGAGTGTTTCTAGCCTAGTGAACCGCATGAACGAGACGAACGCTGGCCTGCTCTTCGATGCGCGTGACGTCGTCGGTGAGAGCCTGATCTGGGACGATCGCTGCGACCGGCTGGTCTGGATCGACATCATCGGCCGCAGGATCCACAGGCTGGATCCGGTGACCTTGGCTCACGAATCCTGGGAGACGCCCGATCTGGTCACCTCGATCGGCCTGCGCGCCGACGGCGGCGCCGTTGTCGGCCTCAGGAACGAGATCGCCTTATGGGACTTCGGCGGGCCGTTCCGAACGATCGCGACGATCGAACCAGACCGACCCGACATTCGGCTGAACGAAGGCGTCGTCGCGCCCGATGGGTCGCTCTGGGTCGGCACGATGGCCAACAACATCGGAGCGGACGACGCGCCGATCGCCATCACGCAAGATGCCGGGCAGCTGTTTCGGGTTGATCCCGACGGCGGTGTGACGCGCTTGTCCGAGGACCACTTTGGTATCACCAACACCATGGTGTGGACGCAGGACGGTCGCTTCGTGACCGCAGACACGATGAAAAACGCAATCTACAGCTACGCCTGGGAGGGCGGCTCTTCACGGCTCGCTGATCGGCGGCTGCTTTTCGGCGGCTTCCAGCGGGGCCTACCCGACGGCTCCTGCATGGATGCCGAAGGCTACATCTGGAACTGCCGGGTGGTGGGCGGCAGCTGCCTTGCTCGCATCGCGCCGGACGGCCGACTGGATCGGATCGTCGAACTGCCCTGCTCGTGGCCGACGAGCTGCGCCTTTGGCGGCGCCGATCTCGACACTCTGTTCGTCACCTCGGCGCGCTTTACCATGACCGCCGAGCACCTTGACGCGCACCCACATGAGGGCGGACTTTTTGCGTTCCGACCGGGGGAGCGCGGCCAATCGAGCAACCGCTTCGGTTAGGCCGTCGGCGATGCGGCAATCTGGCGGGCTGATGCTTTTCACCGCCCCCTGGACAGGCTGCCCAGAATCCCGCGCACGATCGCCCGGCCGACCGACGAGCCGACGGACCGCACGACGGCTTTGATCGCGGCCTCAGCAACAGTCTGGCGGTTGGACGGGCGCGGCGCCGGCGCGCGCCTGGATGGCGGCGGCGAATCGTCATTGCCGAAGCCGGGGATGGTCCAGCGCGAGCGGCCACTATCGGTTTGCTGCGCCTGCTCTTCCGCGTCCTGCGCGCCCTTGGCCTTCTTCTGCAGCATCTCAAAGGCCGATTCGCGGTCGATGGTCTGGTCGTACTGTCCGGCCACCGGGCTCTGGTCGATCAGCTTGCGGCGCTCGTCCGCCGTAATCGGGCCAAGCCTGGACAACGGCGGCCGGATCAGCGTCCGCTGCACCATGGACGGGATGCCCTTTGCTTCAAGCGTCGAGACCAGCGCTTCGCCGGTCGCCAGTTGCGTGATCACGGTGGCGCAATCGAAATCCGGGTTGGGCCGGAAGGTGTCGGCAGCCGTCCTCACCGCCTGCTGTTCGCGCGGCGTGTAGGCGCGCAGCGCGTGCTGCACGCGATTGCCGAGCTGGGCCAGAACCTTTTCAGGGATATCCAAAGGGTTCTGGGTGACGAAATAGACGCCGACGCCCTTGGAGCGGATCAGGCGGACGACCTGCTCGACGCGGTCGATCAGCACCTTCGGCGCCTCGTCGAACAGGAGATGCGCCTCGTCGAAGAAGAACACCAGCTTCGGCCTGTCGGGATCGCCGACCTCGGGCAATTCCTCAAACAGCTCCGACATCAGCCAGAGCAGGAAGGTGGCGTAGAGCCTGGGGTTCATCATCAGTTTGTCGGCAGCAAGCACGCTGATGGCGCCGCGGCCGTCGCGGGTGGTGCGCATGATGTCGGCGATGCGCAAAGCCGGCTCGCCGAAGAAATTTGCCGCCCCCTGCTGTTCCAGCACCAGCAGCGTGCGCTGGATGGCGCCGACCGACGGCTTGGTGACATTGCCGTAGCGCGAGCTGATCTCCTCGGCGCGCTCGGCGATGTTGGCCAGCAGCGCCTGCAGATCCTTCATGTCGAGCAGCAGCAGGCCGTCCTCGTCGGCGATGCGGAAGGCGATGTTCATGATGCCCTCCTGCGCTTCGGAGAGGTTCATCAGCCGCGACAAAAGCAGCGGTCCCATTTCCGAGACGGTGGCGCGGATCGGATGGCCCTGCTCACCGAACAGGTCCCAGAAGATGACCGGAAATTCCTGGAAGTCGTAAGGGTCGAGCTTGACCTGTTCGGCTCGCCTGACCAGAAAATCCTGCGCCTTGCCCATCATGGCGATGCCGGACAGGTCACCCTTGATATCGGCGCAGAACACTGGCACGCCGGCATTGGAAAAGCCTTCGGCCAGGATCTGCAGGCTGACCGTCTTGCCGGTGCCAGTGGCGCCGGTAATCAGGCCATGGCGGTTGCCATATTGCAGCAAAAGCTGCTCGGCTCGCTGGTAGCTGTCGTCGGGCTTGCGGCTGGCGCCGAGGAAAATGCTGGTCTCGTCAGCCATATGTCCATGTCTCCGCAAACTGGTGTTAAAGCCGATGGCCTTGCCGCACGTATAGTGAGGCCGTTGCACAGCGACAATGCCGATCGTCAGATGGGCCAATTGTCTAAACTCCAAATCGGCTTTTTGGAGCTTGCGGATTTTGTCGCTGTTTGGCAATCGTTCATGGTTCGTCCACGCAGGCTGACCTATATCAGAGAGATCGCGTTCGGACCCTGGAGGCGCATTGCATTGCGATATCGGACAGGGGACCGTAGACTGAACCGCTCCAGGCTGGTGCGGCCGCATAAGAACGAGGAAAATGGATGGGCGCCGGAGCCTTGACCAAGGAAGTCGAACCCGCAAACGTCGAGCGCCAGCGATGGCTGGCCTTGACGGAAAAGGCGTTGGCCGGCGCATCCTTCGAGGACAGGCTGGTGTCGCACACCGACGACGCCATTCGCATAGAGCCGCTCTACGATCGCGCCGCTGGCGCCGAACCGCTTGTGCGCGCCAACCCCAAATTGCCCTGGATCGTCAGCCAGCGCATCGACGATCCCGATATCGGCCGCGCCAAGGCCCAGGCTCTGGATGATGTAGCGCAAGGCGCGACGGGCCTGTCGCTGGTCTTCGAGGGCGCGCCGAATGCCTTCGGCTACGGCCTGCCGCGGACGGCGCAGGCGCTGGAGACGGTGCTCGACGGCATACCGCTCAACCGCGTGCAGATCCGCATCGACGCCCATCCCTGGAGCCGCGCCGTCGCCGACTGGCTGGTGGCGTTCCTGAGCAAGCGCCGCTCCGACCCGGCGAAACTCAACCTCTCCTTCGGCATCGACCCGGCGGCAATCTTTGCCGGTACCGGCCGGCTGCGGATGTCGATCGAGGCCTTGCAGGCATCGATGCCGCAATCGCTGGCACATTTCTTCTCGCTTGGCGTGCCGGGCGTATTGCTCGAGGCGGACGGGCGGGTGTTCCACAATGCCGGCGCCACCGAGGCGCAGGAGCTCGGCACCATGCTCACTTCCGCGGTCTCCTATCTCAGGATGTTCGAGGATGCGCGCCAGCCGCTGGTCTATGCCGCACCGCATATCGGCTTTGCCCTGAGCGTCGACCAGGACCAATTCCTGTCGACGGCCAAGGTTCGGGCGCTGCGCCGGCTGTGGGGGCGAATCCAGGAGACGTGCTCGATCCCGGCCTCGACCGCCAATATCCATGCCGAGACGTCGTTCCGCATGATGACGGCAGCCGACCCCGAGACCAATATTCTACGCACTGCGATCGCCGGTTTTGCCGCAGCCGCCGGGGGCGCCGATTCGATCTCCATCCTGCCGCACACGATCGCGCATGGCCTGCCGGCGCCTTTTGCCCGCCGTATCGCCCGCAACGCCCAGCTGATCATGGCCAATGAAAGCCATATCGGCCACGTCGCCGACCCCACCTATGGCTCGGGCGCGGTCGAGGCGCTGACCTTGGGCCTGTGCGAAGCGGCGTGGGCAGAATTCCAGAGGATCGAAGCGGAAGGCGGCGTTCTGGCAAGCCTACAGCACGGCCATATCCAGGCGCGCGTCAAGGCAGCATCCGAGCGCCGCGCCGAGGCCTACCGGTCGGGTGAACGGGCAATCATCGGCACCACGCTTTATCCGCTCAAAAGCGAGACCCCGGTCGAGACGCTGGCGGCCGAGCGGCGGCCTCCTTTCACCGAGGGCGTGGCGGTGTGCGAGGCCCTGTTTCCGGTCCGCATCGACCAGTCGATCGGAGCCGCACCTTGATCCCGAATTTCTCAGAGATCGGCTGGTCGGCGCCACGGCGCGCACCCGTCGAGGTCAAGGGCCAGCGACTGACGCCGGAAGGCATTGCCGTCAAGCATCTCTATAGTCAGGGCGACCTCAAGGGCCTCACCCATCTCGACACCTATCCGGGCATGCCGCCCTTCGTGCGCGGCCCCTACCCGACCATGTATGTCCAGCAGCCGTGGACGATCCGTCAATATGCCGGCTTCTCGACGGCCGAAGAATCCAACGCCTTCTACCGGCGCAATCTCGCCGCCGGCCAGAAGGGCCTGTCGGTCGCCTTCGATCTGCCCACCCATCGCGGTTATGACAGCGATCATCCGCGCGTTGCCGGCGATGTCGGCATGGCCGGTGTGGCCATCGATTCCATCCTCGACATGAGGCAGTTGTTCGACGGCATCCCGCTCGACGAAATGACGGTGTCGATGACCATGAACGGCGCCGTGCTGCCGATCATGGCGCTCTACATCGTGGCAGCCGAAGAACAGGGCGTTGCGCAGAAGGATCTCGCCGGCACCATTCAGAACGACATTCTGAAGGAGTTCATGGTCCGCAACACCTACATTTATCCGCCGAAGCCTTCGATGCGGATCGTGTCGGACATCTTCTCCTACACCTCGAAGAACATGCCGAAGTTCAATTCGATCTCGATCTCCGGCTATCACATGCAGGAGGCCGGCGCGACGGCGGACCTGGAGCTCGCCTACACCATTGCCGACGGCATCGAATATGCCCGCGCCGGCGTCGCTGCCGGTCTCGACATCGACCGTTTCGCGCCACGGCTTTCCTTCTTCTGGGCGATCGGCATGAACTTCTTCATGGAGGTCGCCAAGCTCCGCGCCGCGCGGCTTCTGTGGTCGAGCCTGATGCAGAAGAATTTTGCGCCGAAGGACGAGCGCTCGCTGTCGCTGCGCACCCATTGCCAGACCTCCGGCTGGTCGCTGACGGCACAGGACCCCTACAACAACATCACCCGCACCATGATCGAGGCGATGGCGGCAACGCAGGGCCATACGCAGTCGCTGCACACCAATTCCTTCGACGAGGCGATGGCGCTGCCGACCGACCATTCGGCCCGCATTGCCCGCAACACGCAGCTGATCCTGCAAAAGGAATCCGGCACCACCCGCATCATCGATCCGTGGGGCGGCTCGGCCTATCTCGAGCGGCTGACGCATGACCTGGCGGCACGGGCGCTCGCCCACATCGAAGAGGTCGAGGCCCTCGGCGGCATGGCTGCGGCGACCGAACAGGGGATCCCCAAGCTGCGCATCGAGGAAGCGGCCGCGCGCACGCAGGCGCGCATCGATTCCGGCGAGCAGATGCTGGTCGGTGTCAACGCGCATCGGCCGGAGAACGACATCGAAGTCGACGTGCTGAAGATCGACAATGCCGAGGTCCGAGCCCGGCAATTGTCGAAGCTGCAGAACTTGAAAGGCACGCGCAATGTCGGCGCGGTCGAGAGCGCACTCGATGCGCTGACCCGTGCGGCGCAAGGTAACGAAAACCTGCTGGAATTCGCCATCCGCGCCGCGCGCGCCAACGCCACGGTCGGCGAGATTTCGCTGGCGCTGGAAAAGGTCTTTGGCCGTCACGTCGCCTCAGTGCAGACGATCTCAGGCGTCTATCGCAACGCGCTTGGCGACAATCTGACGGTCGACCGGCTCTTGGAGAAGCTCGAAGCCTTCGAAAAGAAGTCCGGCGGCAAGCCGCGCATCCTGGTCGCCAAGATGGGCCAAGACGGCCATGACCGTGGCCAAAAAGTCATTGCTACAGCCTTCGCCGATCTCGGCTTCGACGTCACCGTCGGCGCGATGTTCCAGACACCGGATGAGATCGCGAAACTGGCGGTCGCGCAGGACGTCCATATCATCGGCGCCTCGTCACTGGCGGCGGGACATTTGACGCTGATCCCCGAACTGCGCGATGCGCTGAAGAAACTCGGCCGCGCCGACATATTGATCGTCGCCGGCGGGGTCATCCCACCACAGGATTATGATGCGGTGCTGGAAGCAGGTGCTGCGGAAATCTTCCCGCCGGGCACGGTTATTCCGGAGGCGGCGGATCGGCTATTGGACCGCCTGCTGGCGGGCTGAACGAAACAGTTGCAACGCCTATCAGAGTTGCGTCATAGTGTATGGCGCAACCTACGGTACAGACATGAACACCATCATTCACGGACTTGAGGACGGATCGGGCGTTGTAATCTTGCCGCAGAAGATGCTCGACAGCTTGGGGCTGCAAGTGGGCGATGAACTCGAGATCATCGAAACCGATAACGGCGTCATGCTAAGACCGGTGGAGAGTGATGACTTCGAACGGCAGATGCGTGCCGCTCGCGATGTCATGGACAAGTATGAGCCCGCATTGCAAAAGCTAGCTGAGCAGATAGGGTCAGCTGGCGTCAGACATCCGACAGTTTGACGATTTCCCATTCCTTGCCGTTGACGCTTGCGACGTCGCCGACCTTCTTGCCGAACAGCGCCACCGCCATCGGCGAGACGTGGGAAATGCTGCCCTTTGACGGATCGGCCTCGTCCTCGCCGACGATCTTCCAGTGCACCTTCTTGCCGTCGTCGCCTTCCAGCGTGACGCCCATGCCGAAGCGCACCTGGTCGCTGCCCGGTTCCGGCACCGAGAGTTCGGCGCTTTCGCGGCGCGCGGTCCAGTAGCGCAGATCGCGCGACACGACGGCGATACGCTCGCGGTCTGCTTTTCTCTCGGCTTTCGCCAATATGTCGCGCAGATCGGTCAGATTGTCCTCGATCTGCGCCAGCCCGCGCTCCGTCACCAGATTGCGGTGCGGGCTGATCGGCCGCTCGCCGATGCCGGCGATGGCGTTTTCGCTGTCTTCCTCACGGGTGAAAGCTCTGCTCATCGGACAAACTTAGGCCCGCTTCGGCGACTGTACAAGCCACTTGCCGGACCCGGTCATTGGCCGGACTATGGACCGAGCGAAGACCGCTGCGGCTGGCATGATTCCTGCGGTTAGTCGGGGATCGCAAGGGATGTGCCGATGTTGGACAGACGAGCGCTTCTGAAGGGGACGGCCGGCTTTGCCGTGCTCGGTCTTTCGTCGGGCAACGCCTTGGCTAAGACGGCAGCGCGCGGCTCGATCAACGCTGCCGAGGTTGGCGTGCAGCCGGACACAGCGGACGACCAGAGCAAAGCCTTCGCCAGGATGCTTGCCGAGGCGAGCGAGCGCAACGCGCCGGTGTTCCTACCGCCGGGGAACTACGTCGTCTCCAATCTGACGCTGCCCGCCCGTGTCAGGCTTTCCGGCGTGCCCGGCGCCTCACGCGTTCTCTATGGCGGTGGTGGCCGTTTGCTCACGGCCGAACAGGCCGAGCATATCGAGTTAACCGCATTGGTCTTCGACGGAGCCAGCGGCTCTCTGGCCGACGATGCGCAAGGGTTGCTCGACCTGCGCCGCGTCGCCCACCTGGTCATCGACAACTGCATGATCACCGGCAGCGGCAAGCACGGGCTGGCGTTGGAGCATGCATCCGGCCGCATCGAGCGCTCGGATATTTCGGGAGCAGCGGACGCCGGCATCTACTCGGTAGAGGCCGGCGGCCTGGAGATATCGGGCAATACCGTGTCCGACTGCGGCAATGGCGGCATTCTCGTGCATCGCTGGCAGCAGGCCGAGGACGGCACCATCGTCAGCGGCAACCGCGTGCAGCGGATTGGCGCGCGCAGCGGCGGCACCGGTCAGAACGGCAACGGCATCAACGCGTTCCGCGCCGGCAATGTCTCCATCTCCGGCAACATCGTCTCGGACTGCGCCTTCTCGGCGATCCGCGCCAACAGTTCCAGCAATCTGCAGATAACCGGCAATACCTGCTCGCGCTCGGGCGAAACGGCGCTCTACTCGGAGTTTTCCTTTGAGGGCGCTGTTATCGCCAACAACATCGTCGATGGTGCGGCCAACGGCATCTCGATCGTCAATTTCAACGAAGGCGGCCGCATAGGCATCTGCTCGAACAACATCGTGCGCAATTTGTCGACTACGGGCCCCTACCCCGCAGATGCGCCGGGCTTCGGCGTCGGCATCAGCGTCGAGGCCGACACCACTGTTGCCGGCAACGTCATCGAGAACGCGCCGCTCTACGGCATGCAGATCGGCTGGGGCGCCTATATGCGCAATGTGGTAGCGACGGGAAACATCATCCGCAAGGCCGGAACCGGCATCGCCGTCACCGTGGTCGAAGGGGCTGGACACGCCATCATTTCCGACAATGTCATCGACGGCGCCAAGAACGGCGCCATCATCGGCCAGCGCTGGGCCGAACCGGCGACCGGCGACCTCGCGAGGTCAAGCAATAGTGGCTACCCGCATCTGACGGTTGAGCGCAACAAGGTCAGCTAGAATAGTTAGCGTTCGCTCGGCTTCTCGCGTTTTATCGGCGGCGACTTCTCGGCAGCGACGTCCGATTCCACATCGACTACCACTGGCTCCACGAACCAGGCGTGCTCGGAATGCGCACTCGAAGACGGAAGATCCGACGTCGGAAAAGCCTTGTTGATTTTGTTAATGGCCCAGACCAAGCCGTACACAATACCGATATAGGCCAACACACACGCAAGCATGGCTTTCAGACCCGCATTGTCGGCCGCCCAATGCGCTATCCGCACGCTGAAGGCTAAAAACGCCAAGCTTGCAAAAAGAAGTCCGTATAGGAGACCAAGTGCAATTCGGTGATACACAATGTCGCCCGCAATCCGGAATATAGCGCGAACTTATACTTAAGTGCCTGAAAATTGGCAAAAGCCAGACATCGAATTCAAATGACCACGATGAATCACCAAGCGCATTTTCGTTCGACCGTTAAGTAGCGGACGCATCGGCTAGCCAATCGCCGCCGTCGGCCGCAGCGCGCCGACCTTGGCGCCGATGCGGCTTTCGATCGGCGGATTGGCCTGTTCCAAAAGGTTCGCCGCCAGCGCCTCGTCAGCCCCGAGAAGTTTTGCCAGCACCGCGGCGATCATCACCTCGGCGGCGCGGCCGGCGCCGTCATCACATTTCAACGCGATGCCGAGGCCTAGCTCCGGAACAGCGGCGCAATAGACGCCCTCGGCGCCGGTCTTGACGAAGATGCGGCCGGGCGCGGCCTGCATCAGCGCCACATCCGCCTTGCCGGTGCCGGCAACCAGGAAAGGCTCGGCCATGCAGGCTGACAGCAGGCGCTTTGCCGCCTTGGCGCGCTCAGGGCCGAAGCCCCTGCCCGTCGCCATACGGGCAAAGCCCAGCGCAAAGCTTTTCAGAGGCACGGCGTAGGTCGGGATCGAGCAGCCATCGATGGCCCGGTCATTGGCATCGTGGGCAGCGCCGGTCACCGCCTGCATGGCGTCTCGTACCATCTCCTGAAAGGGGTGGCCGGCCTTGACGTAGCCCTGATGGGCAATCCCCGAGTGCACACAGGTGCAGAGAAAGCCGGAATGCTTGCCGGAACAATTGTTGTGCAGCGCATTTGGCGAGCCGCCTGCGCGAGCCAGTGCAATCTCCGCACCATGGCTGGAAGGCCAATGCGCGCCGCACTCCAGCGCCGATTTGTCGAGACCGGCCTTGGCCAGCATGGCCTGCGCCAGTTCGACATGCGCCGGCTCGCCCGAATGCGAGGCGCAGGCCAGCGCCAATTCGCGGTCGCCGAAGCCGAACGCATCGGCAGCGCCCGTTTCGACCAGCGGCAGCGCCTGGATCGCCTTCACCGCGGAGCGTGGAAACACCGGGCGTGCCGTATCGCCTATCTCACAGACAGGCCTGCCGTCACCATCGAAGACCGCGACAGCGCCGCGATGGGCGCTCTCGACTATCGCGCCGCGCAAGACCTCGACCAGAACCGGATTTGTCATGTCACCTCCCAGAAATGCAGGGCGGTTTATCTGATCCGGTCGAGAATGGAAACGTAGTTGGCGACCGCCGCGCCGCCCATGTTGAAGATGCCGCCGAGCTTTGCGCCAGACACCTGGATGCCACCGGCCTCGCCGGTCAACTGCATGGCTGACAGCACATGCATCGACACGCCGGTGGCGCCGATCGGGTGGCCCTTGGCCTTCAGCCCACCGGACGGATTGACCGGCAGCCTGCCGTCCTTGGCCGTCGTGCCGTCCAGCGCGAGCTTGGCGCCCTCACCCGGCTTGGCCAGGCCCATCGCTTCATATTCGATCAGTTCGGCGATGGTGAAGCAGTCATGCGTCTCGACGAAGGAGAGGTCGTCGAGCGTCACGCCTGCCTTCTTCAAGGCCTGATTCCAGGCCTGCTCGCAGCCTTCGAACGACAGGATATCGCGCTTCGACATCGGCAGGAAATCCTGAACATGCTCGTTGGCGCGGAAGGCGACAGCGCGGCGCATCTTCAGCGCCGTCGATGTGTCGGTCAGCACAAGGGCTGCCGCGCCGTCGGAAACCAGCGAACAGTCGGTGCGCTTCAGCGGACCGGCAACGAAGGGGTTCTTCTCGCTTTCCTGGCGGCAGAACTCGTAGCCGAAATCCTTGCGCATCTGCGCGTAGGGATTGTCGACGCCGTTCTTGTGGTTCTTGGCGGCGATCATCGCCAGCGCATCGGACTGGTCGCCATAGCGCTGGAAATAGGCCTGCGCGATCTTGCCGAAGACGCCGGCGAAACCCGCCGGTGTGTCGCCGTCCTCCGGCAGATAGGACGCCTTGAGCAGGTTCTTGCCGATCTCGGGACCGGGCGTCGTCGTCATCTGCTCAGCGCCGACCACCAGCACGATGCGGGCGGCGTTGGCGTCGATGGCGCGGATCCCTTGCCGGACCGCGGCAGAGCCGGTTGCGCAGGCGTTCTCGACCCGGGTCGCCGGCTTGAAGCGCAGCCGGTCGTCGGCCTGCAGCACCAGGCTTGCGGTGAAATCCTGCGGCGAGAAGCCGGCATTGAAGTGGCCAAGCACGATCTCGTCGACCTCGTCCGGGCCGATTCCGGCATGGTCGAGCGCGTCAACCGCGACCTTGGTGATCAGGCCTTCCAGCGTCTCGCCTTCGAGCTTGCCGAAGCGCGAATGCGCCCAGCCAACGATGCATGCGGTCATGGCGGTCTCCATCCTTGGCGCCAGCCTAACATGTGGGCTCATGGCGCAGTTCGCCTTTATTGTTCAAATATAAACAATCCCCACCGGGTCGAAAAGGGCCGCAAGCCGACAATCGCTTGGTGCAGGCCGCCATCGGATCGATTTTTTGTTGATTGACGGATCAATAAAAAATAATCATGCGGGCCAGGAGCCAGGAACAACAATGCCGAAAGTCGGAATGGAACCACTGCGCCGCAAGGCGCTCATCGACGCGACGATCTCGGCGATCGGCGAGCGCGGCTCGCTTGACGTGACCATGTCGGAGATCGCTGGCCGCGCCGGCGTCTCATCAGCACTTGCCCATCATTATTTCGGCGCCAAGGATGAACTGCTGTTCGCCACGATGCGGCACATATTGGCAGAACTGACCATCGACATGCGGCGTGCTCTTCAATCAGCCGCCACGCCGCGCGAACGCATCTCAGCCGTGGTAGCCGTCAACTTCTCCGACATCCAGTTCCAGCCGGAAACCATCGCCGCCTGGCTCGCCTTCTATGTCGAGGCGCAGAAATCATCGGCTTTGCGCCGACTGCTCAGGGTCTATGCGCGGCGGCTGCATTCGAACCTGATGAGCGGCCTGACCGGCATCTTGGCCAGGCACGAAGCCGACCGTGCGGCGGAAGCAACCGCAGCGCTGATCGACGGCCTCTATATCAGGCGCGCGCTGAAGGACGGCGTGCCGGACGCGGCGACCGCGATCGCGCTGGTCGAAGACTATCTGGAAATCAAACTCGGCGGGCGACAGACACAGTGACAGCCTCAGTGACATCAAGGCGACCCAATTTCCTGATCGTCATGGTCGATCAGCTCAACGGCACGCTGTTCCCCGACGGGCCGGCCGACTTCCTGCATGTGCCGCATCTGAAGGCGCTGGCCGCCCGCTCAGCTCGCTTTGCCAACAATTACACGGCCTCGCCACTCTGTGCGCCCGGCCGCGCCTCATTCATGAGCGGGCAATTGCCGTCGCGCACCGGGGTCTACGACAATGCGGCGGAGTTCGCCTCCTCGATCCCGACTTTCGCCCATCATCTGCGCGCCGCCGGCTACTACACCTGCCTGTCGGGCAAGATGCATTTCGTCGGGCCCGACCAGTTGCACGGTTTCGAGGAGCGGCTGACCACCGACATCTATCCGGCCGATTTCGGCTGGACGCCGGATTACCGCAAGCCCGGCGAGCGCATCGAATGGTGGTACCACAATCTCGGCTCGGTGACCGGCGCCGGTGTCGCCGAGACCACTAACCAGATGGAGTATGACGACGAGGTCGTATTCCTCGCCACGCAGAAGCTCTATCAGCTTTCGCGCGAGCAGGACGATGCGGAGCATCGGCCCTGGTGCCTTACCGTTTCGCTGTCGCACCCGCACGACCCCTACGTCGCGCGCAAGCAGTACTGGGATCTCTACGAACACAGCCAGGCGCTGGACCCGCAAACGGGCTTCATCGCGCGTGACGATCAGGACGCGCATTCGCAGCGTCTCTATCATGCCTCCGACTACCCCTCCTTCGACATTACCCGCGAGCAGGTGCGTCGTTCGCGGCGCGGCTATTTCGCCAACATTTCCTATGTCGACGACAAGCTTGGCGAGCTTCTGGACGTTCTCAAGCGCACGCGCATGCTCGACGACACCACCATCCTGTTCTGCTCGGACCATGGCGACATGCTGGGCGAGCGCGGCCTGTGGTTCAAGATGAGCTTCTTCGAGGGCTCGGTGCGGGTGCCGCTGATGATCGCCGGCAATGGCGTGCCATCAGGGCTGATCGAGGCGCCGGTTTCCAATCTCGACGTAACGCCGACGCTCTGCGACCTCGCCGGTATCGACATCGGGGCGATCGCGCCATGGACCGACGGCCAGTCGCTGCTGCCGCTTGCCAAGGGCGGGCAGCGCACCACGCCCGTGTTGATCGAGTACGCAGCCGAAGGCTCCTACGCGCCGCTGGTGGCGATCCGCGACGGCAAATACAAATTCGTCCATTGCGAGCTCGATCCGCCGCAACTGTTCGATCTCGAAGCCGACCCGCTCGAGCGCGACAACCTCGCCAACGATCCGGCGCACACTGCCCTCGTGACAGCTTTCACAAGTGCAGTCCGGGCGCGTTGGGACATGGTCGCCTTCGACGCCGCGGTGCGCGAGAGCCAGGCGCGCCGGTGGGTCGTCTACCCGGCGCTGCGCAATGGCGCCTATTACCCGTGGGATTTCCAGCCGCTGCAAAAAGCATCGGAGCGGTACATGCGGAACCACATGAATCTCGACAATCTCGAAGAGAGCAAAAGGTATCCGCGAGGCGAATGATGACAACAACGTTCGTTCCCTCCCTCGATCATCTCAAGCAGGCCTATGCCGTCACCTCCAGGGCGACGCAGATCACGCCGTTGCTGGAATCCGCGGCGCTCGCCAAGGAGACCGGTGCTGCGCGCGTGTTCATCAAGCCGGAATCGCTGCAATGGGCGGGCTCCTTCAAGGTGCGCGGCGCCTATTGGCGGCTGAAGCGGCTGTCGCCTGACGAAGCCAGGAAAGGCGTCGTCGCCTACTCCTCCGGCAATTTCGCGCAAGGGCTGGCGGCTGCCGGCCAGGCGCTCGGCATTCCCGTCACCATCGTCATGCCGATCGATGCGCCGGCCGCCAAGCGGGATGCCACCGCTGGCTATGGCGCGCGCGTCGTGCTGACCGATCATGGCGAGCGCGCCCGTGAAGAGGTCGCGGCCGCCAAGGCGCGCGAGATTGCCGAGACCGAAGGGCTGGCGTTGCTGCATCCATTCGACGATCCGGAGATCGTTGCTGGCCAGGCCGGCGCCGGGCTCGAAGCGCTCGAACAACTTGAGGCAAAGGACGCCAGTGCCGACCTCTTGTTCTGCTCGGTCGGTGGTGGCGGACTGATCGGCGGTGTGTCGCTCGCCTTCCACTATTTGTCGCCGGCGACCGAGATCATCGGCGTCGAGCCGGAAGGGTTCAACGGCATGGGAGCGTCACTGGATCACGGCGCCATCGAGACCATGCCGATCGCGCCGAAATCGATCTGCGACGGGCTGATGTCGCGGCGGCCGGGCGATGCGCCGTTCGCGGCGGTCAAGACCGCCGGCGTGCGCGGCATCACCGTCGACGATGCATCTGTGCGGCGGGCAATGAAGATCGCCTTCGAGCGGATGAAGCTGGTGCTGGAACCGTCGGGCGCAGCGTCGCTTGCGGCACTGCTCGGCGGCAAGGTGAATGTGGCGGGTAAGACCGTCCTGGTTGTGGCTACTGGCGGCAATGTCTCGCTCGCCGATTTCATGGCGCATATGAACCATGCTTGAAGCAGATTTCGTCATTATCGGCTCCGGCTCGGCCGGCTCGGCCATGGCCTACCGGCTGTCGGAAGACGGCAAGCATTCGGTCATCGTCATCGAGTTTGGCGGCACCGATATCGGACCGCTGATCCAGATGCCGTCGGCGCTGTCGATCCCGCTCAACATGAGCCTTTACGACTGGGGCTTTGCCAGCGAGCCGGAGCCGCATCTCGGCGGCCGCGTGCTGGCGACGCCGCGCGGCAAGGTGATCGGCGGTTCGTCCTCGATCAACGGCATGGTCTACGTGCGCGGCCATGCCCGCGACTTCGACCATTGGGCCGAAGAAGGCGCGACTGGCTGGAGCTTCGCCGACGTGCTGCCCTACTTCAAGCGGATGGAAGACAATGACGGCGGCGAGGATGGCTGGCGGGGCCATGGCGGGCCGCTGCACGTCCAGCGCGGCCCGCGCAAAAATCCGCTCTACGGCGCTTTCGTCGAGGCCGGCCGCCAGGCCGGCTTCGAGCTGACCGACGACTACAATGGTTCGAAGCAAGAAGGCTTCGGGCCGATGGAGCAGACCATCCGCGGCGGTCGCCGCTGGTCGGCGGCATCAGCCTATCTGAAGCCGGCTCTCAAACGGCAAAATGTCAGTGTGGTCAAAGGTTTCGCCCGCCGCGTGATCATCGAGAATCAGCGCGCCGTCGGCGTCGAGATCGAAGCTCACAAACAGATTCAGGTCGTTAAGGCACGACGTGAGGTAATCGTCGCCGCATCGTCGATCAATTCGCCCAAGATCCTGATGCTGTCCGGCATCGGCCCGGCAGCGCATCTCGCCGAAAACGGCGTCCAGGTCGTGGCCGACCGGCCAGGTGTCGGCCGCAATCTGCAGGATCATATGGAGCTCTACATCCAGCAGGAATCCACGCAGCCAATCACGCTGAACTCGGTGCTCAACCCGTTCTCCAAGGCGCTGATCGGGGCGCAGTGGCTGTTCTTCAAGACCGGCCTCGGCGCCACCAACCATTTCGAGGCCGCGGCCTTCGTGCGCTCGCAAGCCGGCGTCGACTACCCCGACATCCAGTACCACTTTATCCCGGCGGCGGTACGCTATGACGGCAAGGCGGCGGCCAAGGCGCATGGCTTCCAGGCGCATGTCGGACCGATGCGCTCGAAGTCGCGCGGCTCGGTGACGCTGCGCTCGCCCGACCCCAAAGCGACGCCGGTTATCCGCTTCAACTACATGTCGCATCCAGACGACTGGACGGAGTTCCGCCACTGCATCAGGCTGACCCGCGAGATCTTCGGCCAGAAGGCTTTCGACAGTTTTCGAGGCAAGGAAATCTCGCCGGGCTCGCACGTCCAGTCGGACGAGGATCTCGATGCCTTCATCCGGGATCATGCCGAGAGCGCCTACCACCCGTGCGGCACCTGCAAGATGGGCCGGGCCGACGACATAATGAGCGTGGTCGATCCGGAATGCCGCGTCATCGGCGTCGAAGGACTGCGCGTCGTGGACTCCTCGATCTTCCCGCGCGTCACCAACGGCAACCTCAATGCGCCGTCGATCATGACGGGCGAGAAGGCATCCGACCACATTCTCGGCCGCACGCCGCTGGCGCCGTCCAACCAGGAACCCTGGATCAATCCGCGCTGGCAGGCCGCGGATCGATAGGGCATTGTCCAGCGAAGATCATTGGAGACTTCATATGCGCGCCCAGCCAACGGCATCGCACTATGTCAACGGCCGCTACATCGAGGATGAAGGTGGTGCGCCGCTGCCGGTGATCTATCCGGCGACGGGCGAGATCATCGCCACCTTGTATTCGGCGACGCCGAATGTGCTGGAGCTGGCGATCGAAGCCGCACGCGCGGCACAACCGGCCTGGGCGCGGATGAAGCCGGTTGAGCGCGGCCGCATCCTGCGCCGCGCTGCCGACATTTTGCGCGCCCGCAACGCCGATCTCGCGCGCATCGAGACGCTGGATACCGGCAAGGCGATCCAGGAAACGCTGGTGGCGGACGCGCCGTCGGCGGCCGACTGCCTCGAATATTTCGGCGGTGCGGTCGCTGCCTTC
The DNA here is from genome assembly GCF_057786075.1 of Mesorhizobium sp. P171375. Classification (NCBI taxonomy): domain Bacteria; kingdom Pseudomonadati; phylum Pseudomonadota; class Alphaproteobacteria; order Hyphomicrobiales; family Phyllobacteriaceae; genus Mesorhizobium; species Mesorhizobium sp. P171375. The sequence goes on along the minus strand of NZ_JBYNWF010000001.1, from coordinate 3,308,967 downwards.
AACGGCGAGGCCATCGATCTCGGCGGACCCTTTGCCTATACGCGCCGCGAGGCGCTTGGCGTGTGCGTCGGCATCGGCGCCTGGAACTATCCTATCCAGATCGCCGGCTGGAAATCCGCGCCGGCGCTCGCCATGGGCAATGCCATGGTGTTCAAGCCGTCGGAGAACACCCCGCTGTCGGCGCTGGCGCTGGCCGAAATCTACTCAGAGGCTGGCCTGCCCGACGGGCTGTTCAACGTTGTGCAGGGCTATGGCGATGTCGGCGCCGGCCTTGTTGGCCATGATGTCGTTGCCAAAGTGTCAGTGACCGGCTCGGTGCCGACCGGCCGCAAGGTGCTGTCGCTCGCCGGCTCGAAAATGAAGCACGCGACGATGGAGCTCGGCGGCAAGTCGCCGCTGATCGTCTTCGATGATGCCGATCTCGAAAATGCCATTGGCGGCGCCATGCTCGGCAATTTCTATTCCACGGGCCAGATCTGTTCCAACGGCACGCGCGTCTTCGTGCAGAGCGGCATCCACGACCGTTTCGTCGACCGGCTGGTCGAGCGGACGAAAAAGATCCGCATCGGCGATCCGCTCGATCCAGAGACGCAGATGGGACCGCTGGTCAACAAGGCGCAGCAGGAGAAGGTCGTCTCCTACATCAAGGCCGGCCAGCAGGATGGAGCGACGCTGGCCTGCGGCGGCAATGTACCGTCACTACAGGGTTTTGATGGCGGCTTCTTCGTCGAGCCGACAGTGTTCACCGGCGTCACCGACACCATGCGCATCGCGCGCGAGGAGATTTTCGGACCGGTGATGAGCGTGCTGAAGTTCGACGGCGAGGACGAGGTGATCGACCGCGCCAATGACACCGAATTCGGCCTCGCCGCCGGTGTGTTCACCCGCGACCTGCAGCGCGCGCATCGCGTCATCGCAGAGATGCAGGCCGGCACGTGCTGGATCAACGCCTACAATCTGACGCCGGTGGAAATCCCGTTCGGTGGGGTGAAGCAGTCCGGTATCGGGCGCGAGAATTCGCTGGCCGCGCTGGCGCTCTATTCGCAGTTGAAGGCGGTGTATGTCGAGACCGGGGACGTGGCGAGCCCGTATTGATTGGCGATTGGCGAAAGCCGACACGAGGGCTGATCTCCCCTTTGCGGGGGAGATGGCCGGCAGGCCAGAGGGGTGTGTGAAGGATCGCCTGCCTTTGGTCGAATCTTCGAATAGCTGAGACGTCGGCGGGTCAGCACCCCCCTCTGCCTTGCCAGGCATCTCCCCCGCAAGGGGGTAGATCAGGAGCTTCAGCGCCTCACCCCTTCTGCGCTGTCCCATCAAGATACTGCGTCAGCGCGCAGACCAGATGATAGAAGATGCTGGCCGGCACGTCCGATGCCAACGAGCGGCCGCGTTCGTCGATGCGGTCGATCCAGAGGCCGAGCGGGGCCGGGTCGATGTGCCAGCGGAACAGGCGGCCGACTCGCGCCTCGATCTCGGGCTTGAGATCGGGACCGCCTGAGCCATCCAGTGCGATCGCCGCCTTGATCGCTTCGGCCTGCGGCCAGCTGCGCGACACAAGGTCGAGCGGCAGGCCCTGTCTTGAGACAGCGCCGTAAGCAAGGCCGGTGGCGCGGTTGAGGCCGTTGGCGATGGCCGAGGCGTAGAGCTTGCGGGCAAAATTGCTCAACTCGCTCTGGCCGCTACGGGCGGCAAAGTCGGTGAGCAGCGAGGCCCATTCGAAATGGTGGCCGGGCTCGGTCCATGTGCCCTTCTCGCCGGCCGCGGGTTTCCATCCCGCGTCAAAAAATTCGCCGAGCGTCCAGCTCTCGGCGTCGAAGAAATGGCTGCGGAAGAGGTCGATGATGCGGGCGGCGCGTCGCAGATAGGTGCGGTCGCCCGTCGCCTCGTACCAGGCGAGGAAAGCCTCGAGCAAATGCATATGCGGGTTGGAGCGCCGTTCGCCCTCACCGTCCGATGTCTCGAGAAAGCCGGTCATGCGGCTGTCCTCGAGATGCGCGTCGAGGAAGGAGAACGTTTCTTCGCCGAGCCGCAGCGCATCGGGGTTGCCGCACATATGCGCATGCGCCAGCGCCAAGAGCACGCAGGAATGGTCGTAGGCATCTTCGGTGGCGTCGGCGACGGAGCCGTCGACATTGAGTGTGCGCACCCAGCCGCCTTTTTCGGTGCGGCCCTTGCCGGCCATGAAGGCAACGCCATGGGTAATCAGGCGGTCCGCCGGTCCGTCCCAGCCGCGCGCCTTGGCAACGGCGAAGGCATAGACCTGCCTCGCCATGGTGCGCATACGCTTGGGCTTCATCAGCGGTTGGGCATCGAAGCCGAGCGCCTCATGAAAGCCGCCATGGCGCTCATCGACGCCTGCCGTCGACCACAGCGGCAAGGTCTCCTCGAACAGCCAGTGATGCACGCGCCGCCGCCAGGCCCCGCTTTCGATGACGCGGTCATGCGCCGGCGTGAACCTGGTTTCCAGCCGGCCCGATTTCTCCAGCTGCTCGACGATCTTCTTCACGTGCTGGCTGTGGCTGACCGGCGCGACGAAAGTGGCGTCGGCGGTCGAGACGATAGCGACATCCCTCATGCCGATCGCCGACAGGAGCCGGCCGTCGCTTCTGATGTAGGAATTCTCGCAATCGATGGCGACGACATCGCCGACGACGACATTGCCCTTGGCATCGGCAGGGCCGACATCGAGCAGCGACTGCCAGGAGCCGAGGTCGTTCCAGCGGAAGCCGGCCGGCACCATGGCGATGTCCTTGGCCCGCTCCATGATGGCGTAGTCGATCGAGTTCGACGGGATGGCGGCGTAGAGCTCCAGCGGCATATAGAGGCCGGACAGATCCGATGTCGCCGCCTGGTAGGCCGCTTCCGTGGCTTGCCAGATGTCCGGCTGGAACGCCGCGAACGCGTCGCGCATGGCGCCGGCGCGAAACAGAAAGATGCCGGTGTTCCAGTAGAAAGTGCCGGCCTTGAGATAGCTCTGCGCGGTGGCAAGGTCAGGCTTTTCGACGAAACGGGAGACGTCGAAGACGCCGCTGTTCTCGCCTAACACCTCGATATAGCCGTAGCCGGTCTCGGGCTGCGTCGGCCTGATGCCGAACACCACCAGCCGGCCGGCAAGGGCTGCCTCGCTGCCGACCTCGACGCTCTGCCAGAATTGCTTCGGTGTCGCGATTTCGTGGTCCGACGGCACCACCAACACCAGGCTGTCGCCAAACTCGGACAGCGTGCGCAATGCAGCCAGCGCCACGGCAGCAGCGGTGTTACGGCCGGTCGGCTCGAACAGCGGGCCGCCGCCTGAGAGGTCGAGACCGGCAAGGTCGGCATGGACGCGCTCGGCATGACGCTCGGCGGCGATCAGGAAGATCGGCGTCTCGCCTTCCGGCCGTGCTGTCAGCCGGCGCAGCGTCTTGGCCAGCATCGAGCCGTCGCCGGAAAGATCGTGGAACTGTTTTGGATTGTCCTCGCGCGACAGCGGCCAGAGCCGCGAACCGACACCGCCACTCATGACAAAACTGACAATGCGCTCGGTCATTCGGGTCTCGCGCTCAAGAGTTGTTGGTCGATTGGGTAGCACGCATGCCTTTAAGCCGTGTTTACCTGGCTGGAAATCCGCTCGGCTGCCAGTTCGATGAAGGCCTTGACCAGGGGCGAAAGGTGACGGCTGCTCGGATAGAGGACGTGGAGGCCACCGGCCGGCGTCGTATGCTGCTCGAGAACGCGCCGCAACCGCCCTTCATTGATCAACCCCTCGGCAAGCACGTGGGGCAATTGGGCGATGCCGAAGCCCGCAAGCGTGGCTGCAATGACCGCCTGCATCTCGTTGGCGGCGAAGCGGCCAGCCACGGCGACCGTCTCCTGGCCGCGCGGCCCATCCAGCACCCAGTGGGCACCCGACGTCGATGGGCCGGCGACGACGCATTGATGGCGCGCGAGATCCACTGGCTCTTCCGGCACGCCGTGGCGCGCGAGATAGTCCGGGCTGGCGCAGAGCAGCCTGTGCGTGGAGCCGAGCTTGCGAGCGATCAGCGTCGAATCCTGGAGCGCGCCGGTGCGGAAAGCGAGATCGATGCCGTCCTCGACCAGATTGAGCCTGTCGTCGGTCAGGCGGAGCTCGACCTTGGTCTTTGGATACGTTGCGAGGAAGTCGACGACGGCGCCGATAAGGAAATGGCCGCTAAAGCCGACCGGGGCCGAAATGCGAATCGTGCCCGACGGCTCCGTCCTGGTTTCGGCAAGACGCAAATTGGCTTCCTCGATCGTCCGCAACGCCTGGCTGCTCTGCTCGTAATAGAGACGCCCGGCATCCGTCATGTTGAGGCTACGCGTCGTGCGCTGCAGTAGGCGGACCCCCACCTCGCGTTCGAGCGCGGCAATGCGGCGGCTGACCGTCGTCTTGGGCATGGCCAGCAGGCGCGCCGCCGCCGTGAAGCTGCCGGCTTCGACGACGCGGGCAAATACGACGATGTCATTGAGGTCGAGCATTGTATCCAAAAACGGGACAAAGTTTTCCAATTATAGGCAATTATGCATCAATGCGACAGACCCTAATTCTACTCCAGCGAACAAAAGGAGCAGACGAGATGATCAGCAAGAAAACCATACTGGTGACCGGCGCTACCGGCCAGCAAGGCGGCGCCGTGGCGCGCGCCCTGCTGTCGAAAGGACATCGGGTGAAGGCGCTGACGCGCAAGCCAGACAGCGAAGCCGCTCGGCATTTGGCGGCGGCGGGCGCCGAAGTGGTGGCTGGCGATCTCGCCGATACAGCCTCCGTCGTGAGGGCCACCGGAGACGTCGACACCATGTTCCTGATGGGCAACAGCTATGAGGCCGGCATGGAAGAAGAGACCCGCCAAGGGATTCTTGCGGCCGATGCGGCGAAGGCTGCCGGCGTCGGGCATCTGATCTATTCTTCAGTTGCCAGTGCAGACAAGAAAACCGGCATTCCGCATTTCGACAGCAAGTATCTCGTCGAGAAACATGTCGTCGGGCTCGGCATCCCCTACACGATCAGCGCGCCCGCCGCCTTCATGGAGAATGTCGTTGCGCCGTGGTCGATCAGCGCGCTCAGCCAGGGCACCTATGCCTTCGCGGTGCCACCAAAGCGTGCCCTCCAGCTGGTCGCTCTGGCTGACATCGGCGCTTTCGTCGCCGCCTTGGCCGAGCGGCGCGAACAAGTGTTCGGCAAGCGCTTCGACTTTGCCGGGGACGAATTGTCGGGCGAAGAGCAAGCCAAAATCCTGTCGCAGGCCATCGGCCGACCTATCAGCTATCAGGAAATCCCGATCGCCATGGCACGCCAGCAGAGCGAGGATGCCGCGCTGATGTTCGAATGGTTCGACCGCGTCGGCTACGATGTCGACATCGAGGCCTTGCGCAAGGAATTCCCGGAGGTCCGCTGGCACAGTTTTGCCGACTGGGCACCAGAATTCGACTGGAGTGTGCTTGGGCAGGCGACTTCCGCCGCCTGACTATTCTGGCCCGAACCGAAACGTGGGAACCTAAAAGGTCTGGTTGTAGGCGCCGACTTCGGGACTGCGGCGCAGCACGGCGTCGACGGCCTCGAACATCTGACGGCGGCGGTCGGACGATACCGGGCTTTCGACAACCACGACAAGCTCCGGCTTGTTCGACGATGCCCGCACCAGCCCCCAGGTGCCATCCTCGGCAACGACGCGCACGCCGTTGACGGTGATGAGGTCCGATATCTTCTGGCCGGCAAAAGCCTCGCCGTCGCGCTGCATTGCCTGGAAGTCCGTCACCACGCGTTCGACCACGCCGTATTTCACATCGTCGGCGCAATGCGGCGACATGGTCGGCGTTCCGAAGGTCAGCGGCAGTGCGCGGTAGAGATCGGCCATCGAGCTTTTCGGATTGCGGTCGAGCATCTGGCAAATGGCTATTGCCGTGACGAGACCATCATCGTAGCCGCGGCCGATCGGCGGGTTGAAGAAGAAATGGCCTGACTTTTCGAAGCCGGCGACGGCGCCGAGCTCGGCAACGCGGCGCTTGATATAGGAGTGGCCGGTCTTCCAGTAATCGGTGACGGCGCCATTGGCGCGCAGCACACTGTCGGTGTTGAACAGCCCGGTCGACTTGACGTCGACGACGAAAGTCGAGCCGGGATACTGGCTCGAAATATCCCGCGCCAGCATGACGCCGACCTTATCGGCGAAGATCTCGTTGCCTTCATTGTCGACCACGCCGCAACGGTCGCCGTCACCGTCGAAGCCCAGCCCGACATCGGCGCCGGTCTCCAGAACCTTGTCCCTGATGGCATGCAGCATCTGCATGTCCTCCGGGTTCGGGTTGTAACGCGGAAAAGTATGGTCGAGCTCGACGTCGAGCGGGATCACCTCGCAGCCGATGCGCTCCAGCGCCTGCGGCGCGAAGGCACCGGCGGTGCCATTGCCGCATGCGGCCACGACCTTCAGCTTTCGCGCGATGCGTTTGTTCCCGACAAGGTCGTCGAGATAGGTCTCGCGAAAACCAGAGACGAATTCATAGGAGCCGCCGCCGGCAAGATGGAAATCGCCCGACAGCACGATCTGTTTCAGTACGCTCATCTCCTCCGGCCCGAAGGTCAGCGGCCGCGCCGCGCCCATCTTGACCCCGGTCCAGCCGTTTTCATTGTGCGAGGCCGTGACCATGGCGACGGACGGTGTGTCGAGCGCGAACTGGGCGAAATAGGCCATCGGCGACAGCGCCAGGCCAATGTCTTTTACTCTGGCGCCCGCAGCCATCAGGCCGGACACCAGCGCCAGCTTGATGCCGAGCGAATAGGCGCGGAAATCGTGGCCGGTGACGATGTCAGGCCCGGCGCCAAGACGCCGAATCAACGTGCCCAGCCCCATGCCGAGCGCCTGGACGCCGATCAGGTTGAGCTCCGGCGGCTGCGCGGAGCCGGGGTGACCGAACCACCAGCGCGCATCGTACTCGCGAAATCCCGACGCTTTGATCAGCGCTTCGGTTTCGAATTCGAAGCTGTTGGGCCGGGCGTCGCCTACGATTTTCAGGGGCAAGACAGCAGAGCTCCAGATGGCGAAAACACGATTTATCGAGGCTGCTGCCTAGCACACAAGGCTTTAAGCGGGGTTTATCCCGGGCGGGAAATCCAAGCTTTGCGGCAATGCCCGACGAAAGCGAACGAAATGCGACGGAAGCGCTGCCATTGCCGCTTGCAGGAACGAAGTACGGCGGCTATAAGCCCGCGGTCTGGTCACGGAGTGTAGCGCAGCCTGGTAGCGCACCTCGTTCGGGACGAGGGGGTCGCAGGTTCAAATCCTGCCACTCCGACCAGAAAAAACAGACACTTAGGTGTCCGTTTCTCCCGACATCCCCACAAGATACCTTAAAGGCAAACCGGCCGCATCGGCGTCTGGCGTCGGCATGGTGTTTTGACGAGACAACCATCCGCGCTACCTCGATAATGGGACAACCGCCGAAACAGCGGCCCGAAACGAGGTGTGCGGAAGATGAATTTGTTGATTTCGATCGCAGGCCGGCTGTCAGCGCTGCTTGCTCTGTCGCTGGCGACAGGCTGCTCATCGCTGGGCGGTACGCTCAACCCGGCGAAATACGACAGCATGACATGCGCCGAGCTCAACAATGCCGTGGGCGATATCGCGCGTGAAATCTCGCAAACCGCCATCACCCGCGGCAAGGTCGCCAACACCAGCGTGCCGAACTGGCTGCTCGGCGGCGCACGCGTCAAGACCGCCGTCGCCAACCGTGAGACGGCCAGGATCGAAAAGCTGAAGCAGCGGGAAGAGGTGATTGTCACGACAAGAGCGGGCAGATGCCCCAAGTCAGCGGGCTAAGCGAACTGGCCCTGCCCTGAAGATCTGCTTCACCTCACGCCTCAAGCACTCAACCGGAACCGCGTCACATCGATCGCCGCGTTCATCAGCGTCTGTGTGTAGGCTGCTTGCGGGTTGCTGAATATCTCTTCCGTCGGGCCTTCCTCGACGATCTTGCCTTGCTTCATGACGATGATGTAGTCGGCCATGGCGCGCACCACGGCGAGATCGTGGCTGATGAAGAGGTAGGACAGTTCGTGGTCGGCCTGCAGCTTGCGCAAGAGCTCGACGATCTGTTTCTGCACCGAGCGGTCGAGGGCCGAGGTCGGCTCGTCCAGCACCACCAGTTTGGGCTTCAGGATCATGGCGCGCGCGATGGCAATGCGCTGGCGCTGGCCGCCTGAGAATTCGTGCGGGTAGCGGTTGCGGGCATTGGGGTCGAGGCCGACCTCCAGCAAGGCCTCGACGGCTCGCTGGTCGCGTTGCTTACCTGACAGGTTCGGCTCATGCACCAAAAGCCCTTCGGTGATGACCTGGCCGACAGTCATGCGCGGTGACAGCGAGCCGAACGGATCCTGGAAGACGAGTTGCATCTCACGCCGCAGCGGCCGCATCGCCTGGCGGTCGGCGGTGGAAATATCCCGGTCGCCGAAGCGGATGACGCCGTCGCTCGGCAACAGCCTGAGCAAAGCGCGGCCGAGCGTCGATTTTCCCGAACCGGATTCGCCGACAATGCCGATCGTCTGGTTGCGCTTCAGCCGGATCGAAATGTGGTCGACAGCGCGCAAAAGCAGCGGCTCGCCGGCGAGGAAGCCGCCGCCGATCTTGAACGTCACTTCGACATTGCGGCCCTCGAGCAGCACCGGCGCGTTGGCCGGCGGCGGCGCCTTGGTGCCGGTCGGTTCGGCGGCCAGAAGCATTTTCGTATAGGCATGCTGCGGGTTGGCGAAAAGCGCTTCGGCCTCGCCTTCCTCGACCACCTCGCCATAGCGCATGACATAGACGCGGTCGGCAAAGCGCCTGACAATGCCGAGGTCGTGGGTGATGAAGACGATGGCCATGCCGAGCTTGCGTTGCAGTTCGGCTAGCAGCACCAGGATCTGCGCCTGGATGGTGACGTCGAGCGCCGTCGTCGGCTCGTCGGCGATCAGAATATCGGGGTCGTTGGCGAGCGCCATGGCGATCATGACGCGCTGGCGCTGGCCGCCCGACATTTCGTGCGGATAGGATTTCATCCGCCGCTCCGGATCGGGAATATGCACCAGCCTGAGCAGCTTGAGCGCCTCTTCACGCGCCTCGGCCGCGTTCAGCCCGCGATGCTTGCGGATCGGTTCGATCAGCTGGTTGCCGATCGAATAGAGCGGATCGAGCGAGGTCATCGGCTCCTGGAAGATCATGCTGATCTTGGCGCCGCGCACCTTGTTGAGGTCGGACTTGCTCAGCGTCAACAGGTTGCGGCCGCGATAGTCGACCTGACCCGTCGCCTCGCCGTTGGAAGCCAGCAGGCTCATCGCCGCCATCATCGTCTGGCTCTTGCCGGAGCCGGATTCGCCGACCACGGCGACGGTCTCGCCGGCATTGACGTGGATGTTGATGCCTTTCACGGCTTCGACGGCGCCGTCGAGCGTGCGGAAGCGGACGCGAAGGTCCTTGACGCTGAGGATCGTTTCGGGAGTTGCCATATCAACGGTTCCCATCTTTATCGATCTCTCGGGTCGAGCGCATCGCGCAGGCCGTCGCCGACGAAATTCAGTGCAAACAGCGTCGAAACGAGGAAGAAGGCCGGGAACAAAAGCAGCCAGTTGGCGCTGCCGATGTTCTTGGCGCCGACCGAGATCAGCACGCCCCAGCTGGTCATCGGCTCCTGCACGCCAAGGCCGAGGAAAGACAGGAAGCTTTCCAGGATGATAACCTGCGGCACCAAGAGCGTCATGTAGATCACCACGGGTCCGAGCAGGTTGGGAATGACATGGCGGAGCAGGATGCCGCGCTGGCCAACGCCCATGGCCTCGGCGGCCTGGACATATTCCTGACGGCGGATCGACAACGCCTGGCCGCGCACGATGCGCGCCGTGTCGAGCCACAGCACCGCACCCACCGCGAGGAACATCAGCACGAAGTTGCGGCCAAAGAACACCACCAGCATGATGACGAAGAAGATGAACGGCAGCGAATAGAGCACGTCGACGATGCGCATCATCACCTCGTCGATCTTGCCGCCGGAAAAGCCGGCCGCCGCCCCGTAAAGGACGCCGATGACCACGGCGACAACGCCGGCAAGCAGGCCGATGGCCAGCGAAATGCGCCCTGCCATCAGCGTGCGCGACAACAGATCGCGGCCGGTGTTGTCGGTGCCGAACAGGAAATACTGCTGTTTGACCGACGCGGTCATCGTCAATTCGAGCCCGTCGGCCGATTTGCTCTCTATCTTGGTATCGTCGAAGGCATCGGAGCGGTCGAGATAGCGGACGTTGCGCTCATCGATCGGTTTGGTCGAGGTGACGGTGACGGTGACGCGATCGCCGTCCTGTTTCCATTCCTTGATGTCGACGCGCATGCGCTTGATCGCTTCGTCAAGCGCCGTCTCGATCATGTCGGCCCGTGGATAGGGGCTGAAGCTCGGCGGCGTGCGCACATAGTCGGCATAGATGGTGGTGTATTGATGCGGTACGAACCAGGGGCCGAACACGCTGATGACGCCGATGAAGGCAAGGTAATAGAGGCTGAACATGGCGGCGCGATTGGCCTTGAGCCGCGCCCATGCGTCGCCCCAGAGCGAGCGGCCGACGACGGCCGGCGGAGCGGCGGTGGCTGCGATATCAGTCATAGCGCACCCTCGGATCGACGACCGCATACATGACGTCGACGATCAGGTTGAAGACGATGGTGAAGAGCGCGATCACCACCACGGTTCCCATCACCAGCGTGTAGTCGCGGTTGAGCGCGGCATCGACGAAATAGCGGCCGACGCCGGGAATGGAGAAGATTGTCTCGACGATGACCGAACCGGTGAGCAGCGCCGCGGCCGCCGGACCGGTGAAAGACACGATCGGCAGGATGGCGCCGCGCAGCGCGTGCTTGACCACCACCGACCAGTCCGACAGGCCGAGCGCACGCGCCGTTCGGATATGATGCGAACGCAAGCTCTCGATCATCGAGCCGCGCATCAGGCGGGCGACGATGGCGATCTGGGGCAAAGCGAGCGTCAGCACCGGCCCGATCTTGTTGATCAGTGCGCCATCACCCCAGCCGCCGATCGGCAACAGCTTCCAGGTCAATCCGAAGGCGAGCTGGATGATCGGGGCGATGACGAAGGTTGGGATGGTGCTGCCGGCGGTCGCCAGCGCGATCACCGTATAGTCGCCAAGCTTGTTCTGGTTGAGCGCCGCAATGGTGCCGAGCACCGAGCCGAGCAGAAGCGCCAGGATCAGCGCGGAGGTGCCGAGCTGGACTGAAATCGGCAAGCCCTTGGCGAAGAGTTCGGTGACTGTGAAGTCAGGCAAATTGTAGCTCGGCCCGAAATTGCCGCGCAAAAGATTGCCGAGATAGTGGGCATATTGCAGCCAGAGCGGATCGTCGAGGCCGAACTGGGCTTCGAGATTGGCCCTGATCTCGGGGCTCAAGCCCCGCTCCTGATTGAATGGGCCGCCTGGTGCGACGCGTATCAGGAAGAACGCCATGGTCACGATGACGAATAGCGTCGGTATGGCGGTCAGAAGCCGCCGCAAGATATATCGCAGCATCGGCGCCCCGCTTCGGCCAGAGCGCCACACGTCCATGCGGACGCATTGCCACGCTCCGGCGCTCCAAATCTTCGCACCGGGCTTGCCGAAAATCGACCACGACTTTCGGACCGGTGCGATGACCGACCAGCCCGCCGCGCCCGGATGGGGGCGCGGCGGTCCAGTCAAGGATGATTCAGTCCTTGGAGACGAAGCGGGACGGATGGATGTCCATCACATTGTCATCGAAGCCATGCAGCTTCGAGGAAACGATGTCGTGGAAGCTGTAGTAGAGAAGCGGAATGTTACCGACGTCATCGACAAGGATGCGCTCGGCCTCAGTGAGCTCCTTCATGCGCTCTTCCGGCTTGCCGCCGGCGGCAGCGGCCTTGTCCATGGCCGCCTCGTATGCAGGGCTGTTGTAGTTCGAATAGTTGTTGCCGCTTGCCTTGCGTGTGATGCCGAGGAAGGTTTCCGGATCCTTGTAGTCGGCGATCCAGGCGGCACGCGCCACGTCGTAGTTACCCTTCTGCTCAAGGAAGGAATAGTGGGTCTTGGTATCGGTGTTGAGCAGCGTGATCTCGACGCCAAGCGGCTTCAGCTGTTCCTGGATGGCAACCGCGGTGTTCTTGTGGTTTTCCGAGGTGTTGTAGCGGATCTCCATCTTCAGCGGATGCTCGGGCGTATAGCCGAGTTTCTCGAGGATCTTCTTGGCGGCGTCCTCGCGGTCGATCTGCGACATGTCGGCGTATTTTGCCATTGCCGGGGTGTAGCCCGCGATGCCTGGAGGCACCATCGAATAGCCCGGCAGCATGGAGTTCTGCCAGACCTTCTCGGCGAGGAAGTCCCGGTCGATCGCCATCGAGATGGCGTTTCGCAGCTCGACATTGTCCCACGGCGCCTTGTCGGTCTTGATCGCATAGTAGTAGGTGCCGAGATACGGTCCGACACGGACCTGATCGCCGAACTTGGTCTTGAGGTCAGCGAGCTGTTCGGTCGGCAGGTCGCCGTAGCTGTCGAGTTCGCCGGCCTCGAAGCGCTTCATCGCCGACGAGCGGTCTTCGGTCGGGATGTAGTTGACCACGTCCATCTTGACGGTCGCGGCGTCCCAGAATTTCGGATTCTTGACCAGCTTCATGTGGTCGTTGGGAATCCACTCGGCCAGTGTATAGGCGCCGTTCGAAACGAGTTTGCCCGCCTTGATCCAGTCGGCGCCGAGCTTGTCGATCGAGGCCTTGTTGACCGGATAGGTGGCCTGGTGGGTCAGCATCTCGAGGAAGTATGGCGTCGGCGCCTTCAGCGTCACTTCCAAGGTGTTGGCGTCGATCGCCTTGACGCCCAGATCCTCGGGCTTGCCCTTCTTGGTGTTGACTTCCTCGGCGTTCTTCACGGGATAGAGCATGGAAGCGTATTCGGCGGCGGTCGCAGGATCCTCCAGCCGACGGAAGGAATAGACGAAGTCGTCCGCCGTCACCGGGCTGCCATCCGACCACAAGCCGTCCTTGCGCAGCTTGAAGGTGTAGACGGTGCCGTCATCCGATACGGTCCAGCTTTCGGCGGCGCCCGGAATGAGGTTCGTCTTCTGATCGTGCATGACCAGTCCCTGGAACAGGTCGCGTATGATATCGGCTTCGTAGACGGTCGAGGTCTTGTGCGGATCGACCGTCTCCGCTTCGGCGGCGCTGCCTCTGTTATAGACGGTCTCGGCAAGGGCCGGTGTCAGGAACGTGCCTGCAGCAAAGGTCATGGTTGTGGCGACCAGCGTCGCCTTCAGCATATTTTTCAGCATGAAGTCTCTCCCTGCGGCGCGGCCCAGCGGCTCGCGCCTTTCGAGTGTTAACGCCCCGGAACCGATTTCTGGCCCCTTTGAGCGCGCCGCCGGTTCCCTTTCCGGCAGCTGGTGGCAGGACACTAGACAGACGGAAATATTATTTCAACCGCCCGCTGCTTGACGTAGAGTGAGTAGCCCCGCGCTAAAATAGTTCCAGCTAAAATTCAAATGCCATTCAACTGGCTGCACCTTGCGGTTGCTTTATCGGTTTTCTGTTTTTGCAAGCGAAGTTTGGCATACTCGGCAGTATGCTGCAGAACCCAAAACTCCCCGCTTTGTGGTGTCGTTTCCGGGCGAACTCCTCGGGGACCTCGGCGATCGAATTCGCCATGCTGGCGCCTTTGTTCATCCTGCTTCTACTCGGAATGGTTGCATATGGCATCTATTTCGGCGCCAGCCATTCGGTCCAGCAAATCGCGGCGGATGCGGCGCGAACGGCGATTGCGGGGCTGAACGCCACTGAACGCAAGACGCTGGTGACCAACTTCATCAACAACGATGTCAATGGTTATCCCTTCGTCGATGCCACGAAACTGACGGTCGACGCCAAGGACAGCGTCGCCGATGGCAGTCAGTTCGTGGTCTCGGTCAGCTACGACGCACGGAATTTGCCGATCTGGAATCTGTTCCCCAATCTGGCGATGCCGGGCATGACCATTCAACGCCAATCGACGATCCGGGTCGGGGGCATCTGATGCGTAGTGCCGTTGCTGGAATGTGGCAGATATGCCGGCGGCTGCTGCGCGAGAAGCGGGCCAATTTCGCTGTCATGACGGCGCTCTGCGCGCCCGTCGCGCTGGTCCTGACGGCGTTCGCCGTCGACCAAGGCGCGCTTTTCAACGAGCGCCGCACAGCGCAGTCGATCGTCGACCTGGCGGCGATCACTGCTGCGGCCAATCTTGCCAACGTTGAAACGGCGGTGCTGACGACGCTGAAGGACAATGGCATCAGCTCGGTTGCCGTGCAGAAAGACGGGACAACCGCCGCGCCAACAGCCACCAAGGCGGTGGTCCAGATTGTGCCGGGGCGCTACACCGGCTTGAGTTCGATCGCCGCCGGCAGCCGGTTCGAAGCGGGCAAGCTGCCCTACAACGCCGTGCGCGTGTTCCTGAAGAAGCAGGGCACGCTCTATTTCGGCGCCTCGCTCATGGCCCCACCGGTCATCGGCACGACGGCCACCGCAAACGCCCAGGCGCAGGCGACATTTTCGGTCGGCTCGAGGCTGCTCAGCGTCAATGACGGGCTGCTCAATGCGCTCCTCAAGGGACTGGTGGGCGGCAACATCTCGCTCAGCGTGATGGACTATAATTCCCTGATCGCGGCCGACATCAACGTGCTTTCCTTTGTCGACGCGCTCGCGGTTCAGTTGAACATGACCGGTGTATCCTATTCGGATGTGCTGGCTTCAAAGGCGAGCATCGGCCAGATCGCAACCGCCATGGCCAATGTCCCAGGGCTTGGCAACACGGCCAAGCTGGCCTTGCAGTCGGTGGCCTCGAAGGCCACCAGCACGGTCCAGATTCCGCTCAGCCACCTTGTCGACCTCGGCTCGGTCGGCCGCCTGGGTCTCGGGCAAAAGCCCTCGGGTCTGGGTGTCGATACCAGCGCCATGGGGATGCTGACGGCCGCAGCCTCCCTTGCCAACGGCACCAACCAGGCCCAGCTCGACCTTGGCGTCACCGTGCCTGGCCTCACCGCCACGACGCTCAACATCGCCATTGGCGAGCCGATGCAATCCTCGCCATGGCTGGCTGTCGGCGAGGCCGGCACCGTGGTGCGCACCGCGCAGACACGCATCAAGCTTCTGGCGTCAGTCACCGTCGGCAACAGCAATATCGGCGGCGGCACCAGCCTGCTCTCCGTCACCCTGCCGCTGCATATCGAAATCGCCTATGCGGAGGCCAAGCTGACGGACATAAGCTGTCCGACGGGCCGTCCCGAGAGCATCAAGGTCACCATCGCCACGCGCCCCGGTGTCGTCGAAGCGCATCTCGCGGCCAGCAGTGCCGACGGCAATCCCGGCGCCTTCGCCGATTTCACCAAACCGCAATCCTTCTACAACACCGAAATCGCTACGGTGAGGCTGCTGCTCGTCCCGCTCTTGTCGGTGAAGGGCTCTGCGGCGTTTGCGATGACCAACATGAACTCGACGGATCTGGTCTTCAACTATAGCGACATCACCGCCAAGACGATCAAGACCGTCTCAACGCAGAACCTGACGCAGTCGCTGACCACCTCGCTGGTCAAGAATCTGTCGCTGACGGCCAACGTGCTGGGCCTGCCGATCAACCTCAGCGCCCTGCTTGGAACGGTCAAGCCGGCTGTGGTGGCGCTGCTGAACAGCGTGACGGCGCCTGTCGACGCGCTGGTCTACAATGTGCTCGCAGCGCTCGGTGTGAGCGTCGGCCAGGCTGATGTCCGGGTCACCGGCGCGACCTGCGGCCGTTCCGTTCTGGTGCAATAGGCCCGATCTATAGGTTAGAGCAATTCCAGGAAAAGTGTGTGCGGTTTTCCCGGGAAAAGCGCGTAGCGCTTTCCCTTGGGAATTGCGTGAAAACAAAGAGATAGAGCGGTTCGCCGTTTCCGTGAAACGGTGAAACGCTCTAGCCAATTCGTCCGACAAACCAGCCCAGCGCCGGCAGCGACAGCCCCTCTTCCTGTAAGACCGCACCGCCACCCGGAGCTATCGCCACGACCGGCCCGAAATCCGGCGGCAGTGGCCAGTCGGCCGGATCGTCGGCGAAATTGAAGACGCAGAGCACTGTCTCGGCCTCGCCCTGCCGGATGAAGGCAAGAACATCGCCCTCGGTATCGAGAAAACGGATCGAACCCTTGACCAGAGCCGTATGCGCCTTGCGCAAGGCCAGCATCGTCCGGTAGCCGGCGAGCACGGAATTTTCGTCGCCATTCTGGACGTCGACCGCCCGGGCGCGCTGGCTTGCAGGCACCGGCAGCCAGGGCTTGGCCGAGGAAAAACCGGCATTGTCGGCGCCCGCTTCCCAGACCATCGGCGTGCGGCAGCCGTCCCTGCCCTTGACCGTCGGCCAGAAGCGGATGCCGAAGGGATCGCGCAGATCCTCGAAGGTCAGTTCCGCCTCTTGCAGCCCAAGCTCCTCGCCTTGATAGAGACAGATCGATCCGCGCAGGCAGGCGAGCAAAGCGATCGAGAATTTCGCCACCGCATCCGGATCGCCGCCCGGCCGGGTCCAGCGGCTGACATGGCGCACGACATCGTGGTTGGAAAACGCCCAGCAGACCCAGCCATCGGCAACCGCTGTTTCAAACGCCTCGACGCAGCCGCGCACATGGGCAGGCGAGAATTGTGCCCCAAGCAGATCGAAAGTGTAGCACATGTTGAGCTTGTCGCCGCCGGAGGTGTAGGCGGCCAGCGTCTGCAGCGAACGGCTTTCGTCGCCGACCTCGCCGACACTGGCGCGGCCGTCATACTCGTCGAGCAGAGCGCGAAAGCGCCGGAGGAAACCGAGGTTCTCCGGCTGCGACTTGTCGAACAGATGTTCCTGGAAGAGATAGGTGTTGGTTTCGCCATTGGTGCCGGCGACGCTCGACGCCAGCGGCGGATTGCTGCGCAGCCAGCGGTCATGGACATAGTAGTTGACCGTATCCAGGCGGAAGCCGTCGACGCCGCGGTCGAGCCAGAACCGCACCGTGTCGAGCAGCGCGTCCTGGACCTCCGTATTGTGGAAATTGAGGTCGGGCTGTGAAGCCAGAAAATTGTGCATGTAGTATTGCCGGCGGGTCGCGTCCCACTCCCAGGCCGGGCCGCCGAAGACCGACAGCCAGTTGTTGGGGGCGTTGCCATCGGGTTTGGTGTCGGCCCAGACGTACCAGTCGGCCTTGGGGTTGTCGCGACTCGATCGGCTTTCGACGAACCATTCGTGCTTGTCGGAGGAATGCGACAGCACCTGGTCGATGATCACCTTCAGGCCGAGCCGGTGCGCCTCGGCCACCAGCGCGTCGAAATCCTCCAGGGAGCCGAACATCGGATCGACCGCCTGATAGTCCGATACGTCGTAGCCCATGTCGGCCATTGGCGACTTGAAGAAGGGCGACAGCCAGACGGCGTCGACGCCGAGCGAGGCGACGTGCGCCAGCCGCGATGTGACGCCTAAGAGGTCGCCGCTGCCGTCGCCTGTCGTATCCTGGAACGAGCGCGGGTAGATCTGGTAGATGACGCAGCCGCGCCACCAGTCGGCGCTCTCTTCAGGTCCCGACTGGGCATTGTCGTCGGCCATCACGAACCCTTCCTGGCGCGGACCTTTGCGGTCCGGCGCTCGATCATGAAACTGACACTGCGGCCGGGCAGCGGGCGCGCAAGGTCGACCGCCTGCGTTTCAACAGCCGGCTGCCATTGGAACCCTTCCCGCACGGGCAGCGTGAAGACGCATTGGCGGCGGTCGCCATTGACGATGACGGCCAGGCGGCCTTCCGCTGTATTGCCAAGCAGCACGATGAGACGGTGGCGCGCGGCGTCGTTCCAGTCGGCTTCGCCAAGCGGCGCGCCGGTCTCGGTCAGCCAGGCGACATCGGGCACATCAGAGCCAGTCGGCGGCTCCCCGGTCAGGAAGCGCGTGTCAGAAAGCGCCGGCGCAGCGCGGCGCAGTGCGGCGAGCGCCGACACATGGGCTTCCAGCGTGAGGTCGCGCCCGGCCCAGTCGAGCCAGGTGATAGCGTTGTCCTGTGCGTAGGCGTTGTTGTTGCCCTTTTGCGTGCGGCCGAATTCGTCACCCGCCGTCAGCATGATCGTACCGCGCGAGGCAAACAAGGTGGCGAGCAGCGCCCGGCAGTCACCGGAACGGGCCTCGGCAACCGCCTTGTCAGGGGTCTCGCCCTCGACGCCATTGTTCCACGACAGGTTCTCATTGTGGCCGTCGCGGTTCTTCTCGCCATTGGCCTGGTTGTGCTTGGCCTCATAGGCGACGATGTCGGCGAGCGTCATGCCGTCATGCGCGGCGATGAAATTCACCGTGCGGCTGGCGCTGCGCCCTTCTTTGGCGAAGACATCGGACGAGCCGGCAAGCCTTGTCGCCAACGCACCGACGGCGCCTGCATCGCCACGCCAGAAGCGCCTGACGTCGTCGCGGTAGCGGTCGTTCCATTCCAGATATGGCGGGCGGAAATCGCCCAGCTGATAGCCGTTCGGGCCAATATCCCAGGGCTCGGCGATCAGCACCCTATCGGCAAGGATCGGGTCGGCAGCAATGGCTTGAAGCAAAGGTGCTTCCGGATCGAAAATGCCATCGACGCGGCCGAGGATCGGCGCCAAATCGAAGCGGAAACCGTCGACGCCGGCGTAGCGGACGAAATGACGGAGCGTATCGAGCACCATCTCCCGAACGATAGGATGGTCACAGGCGACCGTGTTGCCGGTGCCGGTGTCATTGACCAGGCGGTTGTCGGCCTCATGCCTATAGTAGGCACGGTTGTCGAGGCCGCGCAGCGACAGGGTCGGGCCGAGCCGATCGCTCTCACCGGTGTGGTTGAAGACGAGATCGAGGATGGTGCCGATGCCGGCCTTGCGCAGCGCGGCTACTGTGTCGCGCAATTCGGTCAGGCCGCCCGGCGCCAGGCGCGGGTCGAGGGCCATGAAGGTGACCGGGTTGTAGCCCCAGGCGTTGCTCAAGCCGAGCGGCGGCAGATGCCGCTCGTCGATCCATGCCGTCACCGGCATCAGTTCGACTGCGGAGACGCCTATCTTCTTGAGGTGTTCGATGATGGCGGGATGAGCAAGTGCCGCGATGGTGCCGCGCTGCACTTCCGGCACGTCGGGATGCAACCTGGTGAAGGAACGGACATTGAGTTCGTAGATCAGGCCGCCGGGCTTGAACAGCGGCGGCTTGGCCGGCACGACCTTGGACGAAGCCACGGCAATTGCCTTGGGCATGAGCTGCGCGGTGTCGGCGCCTTCGTTGCGTTTGGCTGTGAGCCGCCAGTGATACTGGTACGGCCGGTCGATTTCGATGGCGTAGGGATCGGTGAGCAGCTTGTCGGGATCGAACCACAGGCCGCGTTCGGGCGCATAGTCGCCATCGGCGCGAAAGCCATAGCGGGTGCCGCCGGCAAGGCCGGCGACTGACAAGGCAAAAACGCCCTCGCCGTCCGGCTGAAGCTCAAGCCGGTCGGTTTCGCGGGCGCCGGTGTCGTCGAAGATCGACACCCAAAGACGCCGTGCCGACGACGACCAGGCGGCGAAGCGGATGCCATCGCGGGTGATGGTTGCGCCGAGATGGGTCATGGGCGTGGCTCTCCTTCTCCCCTTGTGGGAGAAGGTGGATCGGCGCGCAGCGCCACTCTCAAGTAATCACGCTCGGCTTGTTGCGGCCGGTGTGGCTCTTGATCCCGGCAATATCATCCGCCACCGCAATCAAATCGGCGAGCGCCTCTTGCGTGTCGAGATCGTGCCTCGCTCTGTCCGGCTCGTAGCGCTCGATATAGACGCGCAGCGTCGCGCCGGAAGTGCCTGTGCCCGAGAGGCGGAAGACGACGCGCGAGCCGCCTTCGAACAGGATCCTTATGCCCTGGTTCTTGCTCACCGAACCGTCGACCGGATCGTGATAGGCGAAGTCGTCGGCATTGGCGATCTTCAGGCCGCGCACGCTGGTGCCAGGCAGCGAGGTCAGCTTGGCGCGCAACTCGTCGACCAAGGCATTGGCGCGTTCGGTCTCGACCTCTTCATAGTCGTGGCGCGAATAATAGTTGCGGCCATAGGTCGCCCAGTGCTCGGTGACCACCTGCTTGGCGCTTTCGCCGCGCACCGCCAGGATGTTGAGCCACAACAGCACTGCCCACAGCCCGTCCTTCTCGCGGACATGGTTGGAGCCGGTGCCGGCACTTTCCTCGCCGCAGATCGTTGCCATGCCGGCGTCGAGCAGATTGCCGAAGAACTTCCAGCCGGTGGGCGTTTCGTAGATGCCAATGCCGAGCTTTTCGGCGACGCGGTCGGCAGCGCCGCTGGTCGGCATCGAGCGGGCGATGCCTTTGAGGCCGTCCTTGTAGCCCGGCGCCAGTTGCGCATTGGCGGCAAGCATCGCCACCGAATCCGAGGGGGTGACGAAGATGCCCTTGCCGATGATCAAATTGCGGTCGCCGTCACCATCGGAGGCGGCCCCGAAATCCGGCGCGTCCGGTCCCATCATCTCGTCATAGAGATGCTTGGCATGGACCAGATTGGGGTCGGGGTGATGGCCGCCGAAATCCGGCAGCGGCTTGTAGTTGCGGCAGGTGCCGTTCTCCGCGCCAAGCCGGCGTTCGAGGATTTCCTTGGCATAGGGACCGGTGACCGCATGCATGGCATCGAAGCGCATGCGAAAGCCGTATTTGAAATTGGCTCGGATGGCGTCGAAGTCGAACAGGCTTTCCATCAGCTCGGCATAGTCGGTGACCGGATCGATCACCTCCACCGTCATGCCGCCGGCCTCGACGGTGCCGATCTTGTCGATGTCGATCTGGTCGATATCGGCGATCTTGAAACTCGAAATCGTCTTGGTCTTTTCGAAGATCGCGTCGGTGAGCTTTTCCGGCGCCGGGCCGCCATTGCCGGCATTGTACTTGATGCCGAAATCCTCATGCGGGCCGCCTGGATTGTGGCTGGCCGACAGAATGATGCCGCCGAAGGTCTTGTATTTGCGGATGACATGCGAGGCGGCCGGCGTCGACAATATGCCGCCCTGCCCGACCATCACCTTGCCGAAGCCGTTGGCCGCCGCCATGGCGATGGCCTTCTGGATGACCTCGCGGTTGTAGAAGCGGCCGTCGCCGCCAATCACCAGCGTCTTGCCCTTGAAGCCATCGAGCGCGTCGAAGATCGACTGGATGAAATTCTCGGCGTAGTGCTCCTGCTGGAAGACAGGCACCTTCTTGCGCAGGCCGGACGTGCCGGGTTTCTGGTCAAGATAGGGTTTGGTTGGAACGGTTCGGATCATGCTTCAGGCAACCCTTTTCGAAAGCAACAGGCGGTAGAGTTCAACGTATTTGTCGGCGCTCTTGTCCCAGGAAACATCGGCTTTCATGCCCTGGCGCTGGATCTGTTCCCACACCGCCGGGCTCGCATGCGCGTCGACCAGCCGGCGGATGGCGTGCAGCATGGCGCCGCCATTGTTGGGCGCGAACTGGAAACCGGTGGCTACACCTGCCGAGATCGCGGCTTCGTTGGCGTCTATGATGGTGTCGGCAAGGCCGCCGGTGCGGGCTACGACCGGCACGCAGCCATAGCGCAGGCCGTAAAGCTGGGTCAGCCCGCAGGGCTCGAAGCGCGACGGGATGACGATGGCGTCGCAGCCGCCCTGCATAATGTGGGACAAGCCCTCGTCGTAACCGACGACAACGCCGACGCGGCCGCGATGGCGGGCGGCGGCGGCAAGCAGCGCGCCTTCGAGGCCGGCGTCACCCGAGCCGAGGATCGCCAGCCGCGCGCCGGTGGCGACGACGCCGTCGACCACCGCTGCCAGTATGTCCATGCCCTTTTGCCAGGTCAGCCGGCTGATCACGCAGACGATCGGGCTGTCGTCGTGCTCCAGATTGAAACGGTCCTCGACAACCGCCCGGTTGGGAAGGCGAGCCTTGAGCGTCTGCGCGGAATAGGCCGACACCAGATGCTTGTCGGTCTCGGGGTTCCAGATGTCGGTGTCGATGCCGTTGACGATGCCGTAGAGGTCCGAGGATCGCATGTTGATCAGGCCGTCGAGGCCCATGCCGAATTCGGGCGAGCGGATTTCCTGCGCGTAGGTCGGGCTGACCGTGGTGATCGCCCAGGCGGCCTGCAGGCCGGCCTTGAGGAAGCCGACGCCGCCATAATACTCAACGCCGTCAAGCGCCATCGCCACCGCCGGTAGGCCGAGCTCACCGAAGATGCCGGCGCCGAACTGGCCCTGGAAGGCAAGGTTGTGCACAGTGATCAGCGACGGCACGCCGACCGCCTTGCCGTATCGCATATAGGCCAGCGTCATCGCCGACTGCCAGTCATGGGCATGGACGAGATCGGGCTGGTAACCGGAGATGGCGCCACCGGCGATGTCGCCGCCGACCTGGCTCAACGCCGCGAAGCGCCGCCAGTTGTCGGGCCAGTCGGCGCCGGCGGCATTGCCGTAGGGGCCGCCGGGGCGGTCGTAGAGATGCGGCGCGTCAAGCACGAACAGATCGAGCCCGGCAATCTTCACGGCATGGACTGAAGCCTTACCGCCCTGCAGCAGCGGGTACTGGTAGACGGCCTTCCTTTTCTTGAAGGCGTCCATCACCTGCGGAAAGCCGGGAATGAGCGTGCGCATCGTCACGCCCTTGGCGGCAAGGGCGATCGGCAGTGCGCCGGTCACGTCGGCAAGTCCGCCGGTCTTGATCAGCGGGAAAATTTCGGGCGTGACCGACAGAACCTGCATGCGTTTATGGTATCCTGTCTAACTCTTTGTTTTGCGCAATTCCGGACGGAAAACCGTTTCACACTTTTCCTGGAATTGCTTCAAAGCTTCAGCTTGTCGATCATGTCCTGCGTGACCAGGCAGATGCCCTTTTCCGAAACGCGGAAGCGCTTGGCGTCGAGAGCGGGGTCTTCGCCGACCACCAAACCTTCCGGTATCCTTACACCGTGGTCGATAACGACGCGCTTCAACTTTGCGTTCCGGCCGACATGAACGTCGGGCAGCATGACGACTTCTTCCAGCGTCGAATAGGAGTTGATGCGCGCGCCGGTGAAGATCAGGCTGCGCTTCAGCGAAGCACCCGAGACGATGCAATCGCCTGATACCAGCGAGGAGACGGCCGAACCGCGCCGGCCGTCCTCGTCATGCACGAACTTTGCCGGCGGCTTCAATTCGGCATAGGTCCAGATCGGCCAGTCGCGGTCGTAGAGATCGAGTTCAGGGGTAATATCGGTCAAGTCGATATTGGCTTCCCAATAGGCGTCGACCGTGCCGACGTCACGCCAATAGGCCTCGTTCTCGGCGGTCGAGCGCACGCAGGATTTGGCGAAGCGATGCGCGATCGCCTTACCGTGCTGGACGATATAGGGGATGATGTCCTTGCCGAAGTCGCGGCTCGAACCCGGCTCGGCGGCATCGCGGCGCAGCTGCTCCATCAGGAACTTGGTCTTGAAGACATAGATGCCCATCGAGGCCAGCGCGAATTCCGGCTTGTCGGGAATGCCGGGCGGATCGGCGGGCTTTTCGACGAAGGCGATGATGTTATCCTTGCCGTCGACGTGCATGACGCCGAAGCCGGTCGCTTCCATGCGCGGCACTTCGAGGCAGCCGACGGTAACGTCGGCGTTGGCGTCGACGTGCTGACGCAGCATCAGTTCGTAGTCCATCTTGTAGATGTGGTCGCCGGCCAGGATGACCATGTATTCGGGGCCGTAGGCCTCGATGATGTCGATGTTCTGGTAGACGGCGTCGGCCGTGCCTTCATACCACTGGGTTTCCGAGACACGCTGGCTGGCCGGCAGGATGTCGAAGCTTTCGTTACGTTCGGGGCGCAGGAAGTTCCAGCCGCGCTGCAGGTGGCGGATCAGCGAATGCGCCTTGTATTGGGTGGCGACACCGAGGCGGCGAATGCCGGAATTCAGCGCATTGGACAGCGCGAAATCGATGATGCGCGTCTTGCCGCCGAAATAGACAGCGGGCTTGGCGCGCCGATCGGTCAATTCCTTGAGCCGGCTGCCGCGGCCGCCGGCCAGCACATAGGCCATGGCATCGCGCGCCAGCGGCTGGGTTCTCTTCAAGTCTGCCATTTTTACCCTCCCAAATTACCAGTCTGGAGCACTGCTCACTCCGTAACGAGTTCAAGCATGATCGTCGACAGCGGCGGCAAAAGCATCGTGGCCGATATGCCTCCTCCCTCCGCCCTGGCTTCGACAACGCCCCCATTGCCCTTGCCCGAACCACCATAGTCCGAAGCGTCGGTGTTGATGATTTCGCGCCATTTGCCGACCTTGGGCAACGGCACGCGATAATTATCGCGCGGCACTGGCGTGAAGTTGGAAATAACGGCGATGGGATTGCCATCCGGCGCACTGCGCAGCCAGGCGAAGACCGAGTTTTCCTTGTCGTCGACGATCAGCCAGGAAAAGCCGTCCGGCTCGCAGTCGCGCGCATGCAGCGCCGGGCGCGAGCGGTAGAGATAGTTGAGGTCGCGCACCGTCTGCCAGACGCCGCGATGCGGGCGGAAGTCGAGCAGGTTCCAGTCGAGCGCGCGCGCCTCGCTCCATTCGCGGCGCTGGGCGAATTCCTGGCCCATGAACAACAGCTTCTTGCCGGGATATCCCCACATGAAGGCGTAAAAGGCGCGCAAAGTCGCAAACTTCTGCCAGTCGTCGCCGGCCATCTTGCCAAGCAGCGTGCCTTTGCCGTGTACGACCTCGTCATGGGAGAGCGGCAGCACGAAATTCTCTGAAAAGGCGTAGGTCAGGCCGAAGGTCAGGTCGTTGTGATGGTGCTTGCGGAAGATCGGCTCCTTGGCGAAATACTCCAGCGTGTCGTGCATGAAGCCCATGTTCCACTTGAAGCCGAAGCCCAGCCCGCCTTCATGCACCGGCGCCGAGACTTTCGGCCATGAGGTCGATTCCTCGGCGATCGTCATCACGCCGGGATGGTGGCCGTAGAGCTCCTTGTTCATCTTCTGCAGGAAGGAGACCGCTTCGAGGTTTTCGCGGCCGCCCTTCTCGTTGGGGATCCATTCGCCGGCCTTGCGCGAGTAATCGAGGTAGAGCATCGAGGCGACCGCATCGACGCGCAAACCGTCGACATGGTATTTCTCGGCCCAGAACAGCGCATTGTTGACGAGAAACGACACCACCTCGCGGCGGCCGAAATTGTAGATCGCTGTGTTCCAGTCGGGGTGGAAACCCTTGCGCGGATCGGCATGCTCATAAAGTGCTGTGCCGTCGAAATTGGCCAGGCCATGCGCGT
This sequence comes from Mesorhizobium sp. P171375, assembly GCF_057786075.1. Lineage (NCBI taxonomy): Bacteria > Pseudomonadati > Pseudomonadota > Alphaproteobacteria > Hyphomicrobiales > Phyllobacteriaceae > Mesorhizobium > Mesorhizobium sp. P171375. The sequence continues at coordinate 3,283,709 of NZ_JBYNWF010000001.1, read as the reverse complement.
CGACCGGGAAATGCGCCGGCACCCAGTCGAGGATGACGCCGACGCCAGCGCGGTGCGCACCGTCGACGAAACGGGCGAAGCCGTCCGGGTCGCCAAAGCGCGCCGACGGGGCATAAAGTCCGGTTGTCTGATAACCCCAAGACGGGTCATAGGGATGTTCGGAGATCGGCAGGAATTCGATGTGGGTGAAGCCGGTTTCGACGGCATAGGGAATCAGCTGGTCGGCGAGTTCGTCCCATGACAGGAAGCTGCCGTCGTCGTGCTGCTGCCACGAACTGGCATGGACCTCGTAGATCGAGATGGCTTCGCGCCGGGGATCGGCCTTGCGCCAGTAGCTGCGGTGCGCATCGTCGCCCCATTCATGCGCCGGCGGCACCGCCGTCACCGAAGCGGTGGCCGGGCGCAGCTCGGATTTGAAGGCGAACGGATCGGCCTTGAGCGGCAGGCGCACGCCGTCGGGGGCGATGATCTCGTATTTGTAGGGCCGTCCAGCGCCGATATCGGGAATGAACAGCTCCCAGATGCCGGTGTCGCGGCGGTCGCGCATCGTGTGCCGGCGGCCATCCCATTCGTTGAAATCGCCGACCACGGAGACGCGGCGCGCATTGGGCGCCCAGACGGCGAAATGCACGCCCGACGCGCCTTCATGGTCGATGAGATGGGCACCGAGCTTGTCGAACAGTCTGAGATGCGACCCTTGGGCGATGTAATAGTCATCCATCGGGCCGAGCACCGGGCCGAACGAATAGGGATCGGTCAGCCACCAGTCGCCACCGGCATTTTTGGCGTGATAGCGCAGCGGCTGGCGTTTGCGGATCGAAACCTTGCCCTCGAAGAAACCGGCATCGTCGCGGCGTGAGAGTTCGCCGACCTCCTTGCCGGTCAGCGTATAGGCGGTGACGAACTCGGCATTGGGCACGAAGCAGCGAGCGACGAAGCCCTTGCCGGCTTCATGCACGCCCAGAACCGCGAAGGGATCGCCATGCGTACCGGCAACAATCGCCGCGACATCGCCGGCTGGTGCCAGCCCGTCCGGCCCGCTTGTCGCAGCGGTCACGCGCGGTTTCCTCATCAGCCGATTTCCCTCCCGGGGAGCCAGTTCTTGTTCTTGTGCACAAGACCCATTGTTCGTGGCCTCATGCAATCATATCAGGCGGGTACGTTCCAGATTTCTTTCGCATATTGGCGGATCGTGCGATCGGAAGAGAACCAGCCGACGCGGGCAACGTTGCGGATGGCGCGTGCGTACCAGTCGGGACTGTTGCGCCAGACCGCGTCGACATCGCGCTGGGTAGCGGCATAGGCGTCGAAATCGGCCGCGACCATGAACCAGTCGGTGTTGTAGAGACCGTCGATCAGCTCGCGGTAGCGATCCGGCTGGTCGGGCGAGAACACGCCCGACGAGACGGCGGCGACAGCCTGCGCCAGTTCCGGCGATCCTTCGATCACGGCGCGCGGGTTGTAGCCATTGTTGCGCCGCTCGGCGACTTCGGCCGTGGTCAGGCCGAAGATAAAGATGTTGTCGTCGCCGACGCACTCCTTGATCTCGACATTGGCGCCGTCGAGCGTGCCGATGGTCAAGGCGCCGTTGAGCGCGAACTTCATGTTGCCGGTGCCCGAAGCTTCCATGCCGGCGGTCGAGATCTGTTCGGACAGGTCCGCAGCCGGCATCAGCACTTCGGCCAGGCTGACATTGTAGTTCGGCACGAACACCACTTTGAGCAGGCCGCGTACCGACGGGTCGCTGTTGATGACTTTGGCGACGTCGTTGGCGAGTTTGATGATCAGCTTGGCGTTGTGGTAGCTCGGCGCCGCCTTGCCGCCGAAGAATTTCACGCGTGGCATCCAGTCGCGTTCGGGATGCGAGCGGATCTGGTCGTAGAGCGCGATCGCCTCGAGGATGTTGAGCAGCTGGCGCTTGTATTCGTGGATGCGTTTGACCTGGATGTCGAACAGCGCCGACGGATCGACCTTGATGCCGAGCCGATCGGCGACGAGATTGGCGAGCTTGACCTTGTTGGAGCGCTTGACGGCGGCGAACTTGTCGCGGAAGGCGGCGTCGTCGGCAAAGGCATCGAGCCCCTTGATGGCGTCGATATTGTCGAGGAAGCGGTCGCCGATCGCCTCGCGGGTAAGCGCGGTGAGGCCTGGGTTGCACTGGATCAGCCAGCGCCGCGGCGTAATGCCGTTGGTCTTGTTGTTGATGCGGTCGGGATAGAGCTTGTGGAGATCGGCAAACACCGTCTCCTTCATCAGCTCGGTGTGCAGCGCCGACACGCCGTTGATCGAGTGCGAGCCGACAAAGGCGAGGTTGCCCATGCGCACTCGGCGGTCGCCGGCTTCCTGGATCAGTGAGATGCGGCTGATCTGCTCACCCGAGAACTGGTTGGTGGCGCGCGCTTCGAGCAGCACCTGCGCATTGATGGCGTAGACGATCTGCATGTGGCGCGGCAAAAGCCGCTCGAACAGCGGCACCGGCCAGCTTTCCAGCGCCTCGGGCAGCAGCGTGTGGTTGGTGTAGCCGAAGGTGCGCTTGGTGATGTCCCAGGCCTGGTCGAAATCCATGCCGTGGACGTCCATCAGCAGGCGCATCAGCTCCGGCACGGCGATCGCCGGATGGGTGTCGTTGAGATGGATCGCCGCCTTGTCGGGCAGCGAGACAAGATCGCCATACTGGCTGAGATGGCGCTGGACGATGTCCTGCAGCGAGGCGGTGGAGAAGAAATACTCTTGGCGGAGCCTGAGTTCTTGCCCTGCCTTGTGGGAATCGGCGGGGTAAAGCACGCGCGACAGCGCATCGGCCTTGTTGCTTTCGGCAAGCGCGCCGATGTGGTCGCCGGCGTTGAACTTGTCGAGCAGGATCGGGTCGATCGGCATGCCGGACCATAGCCGCAGCGTGTTGACCCGGTTGGCCCGCCAGCCGACCACCGGCGTGTCGTAGGCGACGGCCTGGACATGTTCGGTCGGCTTCCAGACGTGGCGTTCGAGCCTTCCGTCCTTGGAGGTGATCGATTCCACCGAACCGCCGAAGCCGACCTCGAAGGCGCGTTCGCGGCGTTCGAATTCCCAGGGGTTGCCGTGGTCGAGCCAGGTCTCGGGCAGTTCGACCTGCCAGCCGTCATGGATTTCCTGGCGGAACATGCCGTTGGCGTAGCGGATGCCGTAGCCATGCGCGGGAATGTCGACAGTCGCCATGCTTTCCATGAAGCAGGCGGCGAGCCGGCCGAGACCGCCATTGCCGAGCGCGGCGTCCGGCTCGAGCCCGGCGATGAGGTCGAGGTCGACGCCGAGCGACTTCAGCGCTTCGCGCATATTGTCCATCAGGCCGAGATTGGAGAAGGCGTCGCGCATCAGCCGGCCGATGAGGAATTCGAGCGACAGATAGTAGACGCGCTTTTCCTGCTGGGCGTAGGCCTCCTGCGTCGCCTGCATCCAGTGATCGACGATGCGGTCGCGCACGACCTTGATCGAGGCTGTCAGCCAGTCATATTGGGTGGCGACGGAGGTGCCCTTGCCGACCCGGTATTTGAGTGCCGACAGAACCTCGTCGGCGAGCGTCTTGGGATCGGGGATTTCGAGAACAGGGGCTTTGGCTGTCATTGTTCGCGTCATACTGCCTCTCGTGATCGTGCTGCGATCATACCGGCTTTCGCTGTCAGTCCCAGCCCATCCTAGTGCATTGCAACATACATTCAATCGATTTAGATCGATATGCCGCCGGTTGCCCCTGCGGCAATTTATCCGTCGAGCGGATCAGGCCGCGAGCGCCGCCTCCGGCGGAACCTTGGCTCCCGTCATGAAAGCCACGGCATCCGACATCGTATATTGCTTGGGATCGATGACGCAGAGGCGACGCCCCAGCCGATGGATATGGATACGGTCGGCGACTTCGAAGACATGCGGCATGTTGTGCGAGATCAGCACGATCGGCAGCCCGCGTTTCTTGACGTCCAGGATCAGTTCGAGCACGCGGCGGCTCTCCTTGACGCCAAGGGCTGCGGTCGGCTCGTCCATGATCACCATCTTCGAGCCGAAGGCGGCGGCGCGTGCCACCGCCACGCCCTGGCGCTGACCGCCCGAGAGCGTCTCCACCGCCTGGCTGATGTTCTGGATGGTCATCAGGCCCAGTTCGGTGAGCTTGTCGCGGGCGCGCTTTTCCATTGCCGGACGGTCGAGCATGCGCATCCATTGTCCCAGGAAGCCCTGTTTGCGGATTTCGCGGCCGAGGAACATGTTGTCGGCGATGGACAGCGCCGGCGAAAGCGCCAGATTCTGATAGACGGTCTCGATGCCCGCTTCGCGAGCCTCCATCGGCGACTTGAAAGCGATAGGTTTGCCATCGAGGCGGATCTCGCCCTCGTCGGGCGTGACCGCACCGGAAATCGCCTTGATCAGCGACGACTTGCCGGCGCCGTTGTCGCCGATGACGGCAAGGATTTCGCCCGGATAGAGGTCGAAGTCGGCGTTGTCCAAGGCGGTGACGCGGCCATAGCGTTTGACGAGCCCGCGGGCGGTGAGAATAGGGTCCTGAGCCTGGGTCATGCCGATATCTTCCTGATCCACTGGTCGATGCCAACCGCCACGATGATAAGGGCGCCGACGGACAATTGCGTCCATTGCGGATCCGTGCCCCAGAGCCTCAGGCCGAGCGCAAACACGCCGACGATAAGTGCGCCGAAGATGGTCCCGAGAATGGAACCGCGCCCACCGAATAGCGAGGTGCCGCCGATCACCACGGCGGTGATCGAGTTGATGTTCTCGAACTGACCTGCTTGTGGCGACACCGATCCGATGCGCCCGATCAGGGCCCAGCCGGCAATGGCGCAGATGATGCCCGTGAGCGTATAGACCGCAAGCAGCATCCTGTCGACGCGAACGCCCGACAGTTCGGCCGCCTCCGGGTCGTCGCCCACCGCATAGACATGTCGTCCCCAGGCGGTATGGTTGAGCACGTACCAGGCGATCGCCGCCATGATCAGCATCAGCAGCACGCCATAGGTGAACACCGCGCCGCCGACCTTGAACGAATTGCCGAAGAACTGCAGCAACGGTGCATTCGTTTCGAGATCCTGACTGCGGATGGTCTCGTTGCCCGAATAAATGAAGTTGATGGCCGCATAGATCGACCACGTGCCGAGCGTGACGATGAAGGGCGGCAACTTCACCCGGGCGATGAGGATGCCGTTGATAAAGCCGCACAGCGCCCCGACCAGAAGCCCGACGGCAACGGCAACCGGGGCCGGGACGCCGTAATGCATGGCGAACTGACCCATGACGACCGAACTCAGCACCATGATGGCGCCGACGGACAAGTCGATGCCGGCGGTCAGCACCACGAGAGTCTGGGCGATGCCCACCATGCCGGTGATCGCCACCTGCTGCAGGATCAGCGTCAGCGTGAACGGCGAAAAGAAGCGTCCGCCGACGACGATGGCAAACAGGATCACCGAAAGCAACAGGATGATCAACGGCACCATGGCCGGGCTTTTGTGCAGCCGGTGCTGGATACTCTCCAGCGGCGTGCGCGAATGGGTGTCGAAGGAAGCGACGCTGGTGTCGCTTGCGGCCAAAGTCTTTTCGAACTCCTGTGGTCCGCTGGCCTTGGTGGTTTCAACGCTCAAAACGGCCTCCCCGCCTTTTGCGCGAGGCGGCTGTGGCCACCTCGCGCAATTCTCTTCTTATCGTTGTCTCAAGATTGAGCCGATCGGAGGTTCAAATCAACCCCAGCACTTGGCGAGCCCTGCCTTGGTGTCGATGGACTCGATGCCGGCTGCAGGCTTGTCGGTGATCAGCGTCACGCCGGTGTTGTAGAAATTCAGGCCCGGCGACGGTTCGGGCTTTTTGCCACTATCGGCAAATGCTTTGATCGCCTCAATGCCGAGGGAGGCCATCAGCAGCGGATATTGCTGGGAGGTGGCTCCGATCACACCCTCGGCAACGTTCTTGACGCCGGGGCAGCCGCCGTCGACCGAGACGATCAGAACGTCCTTCTCCTTGCCGACTGCCTTCAGCGCCTGATAGGCGCCGGCAGCCGCCGGTTCATTGATGGTGTAGACCACGTTGATGTCCGGATCCTTCTGCAGGCAGTTCTCCATGGCAGTGTGGCCGCCATCCTCGTTGCCGCTCGACAGATCGTGGCAGACATTGCGTGCATCCGTTTCGTCCCCGATCTTCTTGGGATCGCCGAGGTCGATGCCGAAGCCCTTCATGAAGCCCTGGTCGCGTTGCACGTCGACCGAAGGCTGGCTGGCAATCAGATCCATATAGGCGATATGGGCATCCTTGGCCTTGTCCCCCAAGGTTGCCTTGGCCCAGGAGCCGATAAGCTCACCGGCCTTGAAATTGTCGGTTGCGAATGTCGCGTCCGCCGCGTCGGCCGGCTCGAGCTGCGTATCCAGCGCGATCACCAGCACCCCGGCATCACGGGCCTTCTTCACCGCCGGCACGATTGCCGCCGTGTCGGTGGCGGTGATCAGAATGCCCTTGGCGCCGTCGGCGATACAGGATTCGATCGCCGCAACCTGGCCTTCATTGTCGCCTTCCGCCTTGCCGGCGTAGGACTTGAGATCGACGCCGATTTCCTTGGCCTTCGCCGTAGCGCCTTCCTTCATCTTGACGAAGAAGGGATTGGTGTCGGTCTTGGTGATCAGGCAGGCGCCGACGCCGGCGGCCGATGCCGTAGAGGCAAAGGCCATCAGGCCGAGGCCCGCCGCGGCGAACACGGTGGACTTCAATAATGCTTTGGTCACGATCTTCCTCCCATGGAACCATGCGGATGCCGCCAACCGGCATCTCGGGCGCATCCACTGAAGTTCTCCCAGTGTGGACGCGCCCTCAAAAGACACCAGTCGGCCGGGGCTGTCAATAATTAAATCACTCTTATTTATTATTGACACAGTTGCACCGTTCACTCATTCTAACCCAAAAGCAGTGAGGGGAAACAACGGGAGGAATAAGGGTGGAAACCGGCACTGCAAGGCACGGTTCGCCCGAGGCGGCTGACAGCCGCCTGCACCGCGGCACCAACCAGAGCGGCATGCGCGACCACAATGAGCGGCTGGTGCTGTCGTTGGTGCGCCAGCATGGCAGCCTGGCCAAATCAGACATTGCGCGCATGACCGGGCTTTCGGCGCAGACCGTGTCGGTCATCATGCGCGAGCTGGAGGAAGACAGCCTGCTGGTGCGCCAGGCGCCGTTGCGCGGCAAGATCGGCCAGCCTTCCATCCCGATGGCGCTGAACCCCGAAGGCGCCTTCTTCATCGGCCTCAAAATCGGCCGCCGCAGCGCCGAATTGGTGCTGATCGATTTCCTTGGGCATGTGCGCTCGATGCTGCAGCACTCCTACCGCTATCCGGCGCCACGCGAGACGGTGGAGTTCGTTACATCGGGCATGAAGACGATGCGCGCCGAATTGACACCGGCGCAGGACAAGCGCATTGCCGGGCTCGGCATCGCCATGCCGTTCGAACTGTGGAACTGGGCCGATACGGCGGGTGCGCCACGCGACATCATGGACGAATGGCGCCATCGCGACATCCGCGCCGACATCCAGTCGCAATGCGAATTCCCGGTCTATCTGCAGAACGACGCGACGTCAGCCTGTGGCGCCGAACTGGTGTTCGGCCAAACCGGCGGCGTGCGCGACTTCGTCTATTTCTACATCGGCGCCTTTGCCGGCGGCGGCATCGTGCTCAACGGCCGGCTTTTTGGCGGACCGACCGGCAATGCCGGGGCGCTGGGCTCGATGCCGGTGCCGGGGCCGGACGGCAAGCCGACACAGCTCATCGACGTCGCCTCGATCGCCATGCTGGAAAAGGCGCTCAGCGCGCGCGGCATCGACGGCTCCTATCTCTGGACCTCACCGCAGGAATGGGGCGACATCGGCGCCGATTTGGACGACTGGATCGCCAGCGCCTCGCGAGCGCTTGCCTACGCCATTGTCGCAGCGTCCTCGGTGATCGATTTCGAGGCCGCGGTGATCGATGGTTGGATGCCGCTCGCAGTACGGCGTCGCCTCGTCGATGCCGTCAGGCAGACGATCGGCACGATCGACGGTGAAGGCCTGAAGCTGCCGGACGTGCGCGAAGGCACCGTCGGCATCCATGCCCGCGCGCTGGGTGGCGCCAGCCTGCCGCTGTCCGAACGCTTCCTCATCGGTTCGACCACGATTTCCAGGAGCACCTGAATGCTGATCGGTATTCCGTCGCTGCTCGGTCCGGAGCTTCTGGCGACCTTGCGCGCCATGGGCCATGGCGACGAAATTGCGCTCGTCGACGGCAACTACCCGGCGGAAGAACAGGCAAACCGGCTGGTGCGAGCCGACGGTCATCACCTGATACCGGTGCTCGACGCCATATTGAGCGTGCTGCCGGTGGACGACTTCGTGCCGGAAGCGCTTTTTCGCGCCTCGGTCAAAGGCGATCCCTCCGTTGCCGATCCGGTCCACCGCGAGATCGAGGCGATCTGCACCAAGCGTGCGCCGGGCCGCAAGGTGGTTGCGCTGGCCGGCGCCGACTTCTATGCACGCGTCCGGTCGGCGTATGCGATCGTCGCGACCGGTGAGCCCAGGCTCTACGCCAACATCATCATCCGCAAAGGCGTGATCTATCCGCCGGAAAGTCCTGAGACATGATCCTCTGCTGCGGCGAAGCCCTGATCGACATGCTGCCGCGCACCACGACGCTGGGCGAGCCGGCCTTTGCGCCCTATGTCGGCGGCGCGGTGTTCAACACGGCGATCGCGCTTGGCCGCCTCGGCGCGCCCGCCGGCTTCTTTTCCGGCCTGTCGTCGGATCTGTTCGGCGGCCAGTTCCGCGAGGCGCTGGGGGCAAGCAAGGTCAGCTCCACCTATGCGCACACCTCCCCTCGCCCCACCACGCTGGCCTTCGTGCGGCTCACCAACGGTCAGGCGACCTACACTTTCTACGACGAGAACACCGCCGGGCGCATGCTGACGACAGAGGATCTGCCGGAACTCGGCGCCGAGATCGAAGCCATGCTGTTTGGCGCCATCAGCCTGATCTCGGATCCGGCGGGTGCTGCCTATGAGGAGTTCATGAAGCGCGAGCACCAGCGCCGCGTCATGATGCTCGATCCCAACATCCGCCCGAACTTCATCCCCGACAAGGCCAGGCATCTCCGTCGCATCCGCTCGATGATGGCAATGGCCGACATCGTGAAACTGTCGGATGAGGATTTGCTCTGGTTCGGTGAGGCCGGCTCGCATGAAGATGTCATCCGCAACTGGCTGGACCGGGGGCCGAAGCTGATCGTCGTCACCCATGGCGGCGAAGGCGCCGTCGGCTACAGCCGCGAGCACAAGGTCACCGTGATGCCGCAAAAGGTGGAGGTGGTCGACACGGTCGGCGCCGGCGACACTTTCAATGCCGGCATTCTGGCCTCGCTGCACGAGCAAGGCCTGCTCATCAAGGCTGAGATGGGTGGCCTTTCCGAGGAGGCCATCCGCCAGGCGCTGACGCTCGGTTCCAAGGCGGCGGCGGTGACGGTGTCACGAGCCGGCGCCAATCCGCCCTGGCGGCATGAAATCGCCTGATCCATGCTTCATCCGGCCGCTAGCCGCCCATGAGAGCCGATCACTTTATGTTTCCGCGAGCCGGAAAGACGCGATAAATTAGCCACGTCACGTCCTGGAAAGCCCGGATTTCCGGCATCTTGCTGCAGCGTGGCAAAAACCTGAGGTAACGGGCTGCGACACCTCGGCTGCCGGCCGCCTGGCCGGTCCGGCTTTCTCGACCGGCCCAACTCTGGTACCAGCGGGCCGGTTAAGTTGTTGTTTCTGCGCGTATCGTTGTTCCCTGGACCGCGCGCATTACCGTTTTGAGGCCGACATGCAGTTCATCGATCTTGGCGCGCAGCGCGAACGTATCCGCGACCGGCTGAAGGCCGCGATCGACAATGTCGTCGAGGAAGGCCGCTATATCCTCGGGCCGCAGGTCACGGAATTCGAAAACAAGCTCGCCGCCTATGTCGGCACCAAGCATGTCGTGGCCTGCGCCAACGGCACCGACGCGCTGCTGCTGCCGCTGTTTGCCGCCGGCATCGGCCCGGGCGACGCGGTGTTCGTGCCGAGCTTCACCTTCGCCGCGACGGCGGAAGTGGTGGCGTTGGCCAAGGCCGAACCGGTGTTCGTCGATGTCGACGCCGAGACCTACAACATCGACATCGCCAGCCTCGAGGCGGCGATTGCGATGATCAAGAAGGAAGGCCGGCTGAAGCCGAAGGCGATCATTCCGGTCAACCTGTTCGGGCTTGCCGCCGACTATGAGGCGATCATGGCGATTGCCAAGCGCGAAGGATTGCTGGTGATTGAAGATGCGGCGCAGTCGATCGGCGGCTCGTCAGACGGCACAATGTGCGGCGCCTTCGGCCATGTCGGTTCGACCAGCTTCTATCCGGCAAAGCCGCTCGGCTGCTACGGCGATGGCGGCGCGATGTTCACCAATGACGATGCGCTGGCCGACCAGCTCAGATCGTTTGCCTTCCACGGCAAGGGCGAAACGCAGTACGACAATGTTCGCGTCGGCATCAATTCACGCCTCGACACGATCCAGGCGGCGATCCTGATCGAGAAGCTTGCCATCCTCGAAGACGAGATGGTCGCCCGCCAGGTGGTGGCCAAGCGCTATGCCGAAGGTCTCGGCGACATCGTGAAGGCGTCACGCAATCTGGGTGGTGGCCGCTCGGCCTGGGCGCAATATGCCATCGAGACGCCGAAGCGCGACGGCTTGCGGGCGCATCTCGGCGAAAAGGGCATCCCGTCGGTGATCTATTATGTGAAGCCGCTGCACCAGCAGATCGCCTACAAGAATTATCCGCGCACGCCGACCGGCCTCGCCGTGTCAGAGGACCTGCCGAAGCGTATCCTCTGCCTGCCGATGCACCCCTATCTCAGCGAAGCCGATCAGAACCGCATCATCGAGACGATCCGCAATTATATTGGGTCAAACTCGGCGCATGTAGCGGCGGCGTAGGACTAGATGATCTCCCCCCTTGAGGGGGAGATGTCGCCGAAGGCGACAGAGGGGGTCGGTTCGACCGGGCTCGGCCTCCTTACTACAGAAAGAGGTTGGCGCTTCACGCGCGGCGACCCCCTCTGGCCTGCCGGCCATCTCCCCCTCAAGGGGGGAGATTACGCGCTCGCGTCCGCTGCCTTCCCGCTCGCAATAAAATTCGGGTTGGCGAAATCCGCGTCGTCGCTCTGCTCGCGCTTGCCATAGGTGAGCGGCTCGCCGTCCAGCGTGCGTGTCATGCCGCCGGCGGCGCGCAGCACGGCGTCGCCGGCCGCGGTGTCCCATTCCATAGTGCGGCCGAAGCGCGGATAGATGTCGGCTTCGGCGGCGGCGAGCAGGCAGAATTTCAGCGATGAGCCGACCGAGACGATCTCGGCGGCGCCGAGGTCCCTGATGAAGGCTTCGGTCTCCGGTGTGTTGTGCGAGCGGCTCGCCACGACGGCGAGCGGCGTCACCGCCGTCCTGACCGAAATCCGTCGCCGGCCGACGATCCGGAAGTCGCCATCGACCTCGATTGTTTCGGCCCTGCCCGGCCGTCCGGAGAAGAACCGCCCGCTACAGGGCGCGAAGACGACGCCGACTTCCGGCACGCCATGCCGGACAAGCGCGATGTTAACGGTGAAATCGGTCCTGCGGTTGACGAATTCCTTGGTGCCGTCGAGCGGATCGATCAGGAAGAAGGCGCCATCGAGATCAGGCGGCACGATGCCGGCGGCGACCTCTTCCTCGGCCACGCAGGGAATATCGGGATAAGCCGCACGCAGGCCGGCAAGGATGATCGTCTCGCTCTCGCGGTCGGCTTCCGTCACCGGCGAGGAGTCGGACTTTTTGTCGACCGCGCAGCCGGCCTTGAAGACCCGCATCACCTCGCGTCCTGCATCGAGCGCCAGGCGCTCCAATACGGCCAGCATCACCTCGTCGTCAGATGCCGCCGCCGGCTTCGTATTGGTCTTCAGCAATGTCGCGCTCGTTCAGCCAGTGTTCCAGAGCCTCTACCATCTCCTCGGCCGTCTTGCCGAGTGTCTTAAGATGGATTTCCGGTTTTTCCGGGGCTTCATACGGTGAATCGACGCCGGTGAAGTTCTTGATCTCGCCATTCAGCGCCCGCGCGTAAAGGCCCTTCGGGTCGCGCCGGGCGCATTCCTCGAACGGCGTATCGACGAACACCTCCACGAATTCGCCGTCGGCCATCAGCTCGCGCGCCATGCGGCGCTCGGCGCTGAAGGGCGAGATGAAGGAGACGATGACGATCAGCCCGGCATCGGCCATCAGCTTGGCCACTTCGGCGACGCGGCGGATGTTTTCGACGCGGTCGGCATCGGTGAAGCCGAGATCGCGGTTGAGGCCGTGGCGGACATTGTCGCCGTCGAGAATGTAGGTGTGGCGTCCCGAGGCGAACAGTTTCTTCTCGAGCAAATTGGCGATTGTCGACTTGCCCGAGCCGGAAAGCCCGGTGAACCAGAACACTGCAGGGCGCTGGCCTTTCAGGTCGGCGCGGCCGCGCTTGCCGACATCGAGCGACTGCCAGTGGATGTTTTCGGCGCGGCGCAGCGTATGCAGGATCATGCCGGCGCCGACGGTGGCGTTGGTGATGCGGTCGATCAGGATGAAAGCGCCGGTGGTGCGGTTGTCGGCGAAGGTGTCGAAGGCGATCGGCGCGCGGGTCGAGATGTTGCAGATGCCGACTTCATTCATGTCGAGCGACTTCGCCGCCTCGCGGGCGAAGTCGTTGACGTTGACGCGGTATTTCAGGTCGGTGACGGTTGCACTGGTCTGGTCGGTTTCGGTGCGCAGAATGTAGGAACGGCCCGGCAGCAGCGCTGCCTCGTCGAACCAGACGATGTTGGCGGCGAACTGGTCGGCGACCTGCGGCCGCGCCGCTGGCGACACCAGCAAGTTGCCTCTGGAGACCTCGACCTCGTCGTCGAGCACAAGGGTGATGGCCTGGCCGGCGACGGCCTGGGCGAGATCGCCACCGTGCGCGACGATGCGCTTGACCCGCGAGGCTTTGCCGGATTTGGCGACGACCACCTCGTCGCCCTGAGCGACGGAGCCTGACGCAATGGTGCCGGCAAAGCCGCGGAAATCGAGATTGGGTCGGTTGACATACTGCACCGGAAACCGGAACGGCAATCCGACGGCGGCCTCGTCGACCGACACGGTTTCGAGATGCTCGATCAGCGACGGGCCGGAATACCACGCCGTCTTGTCCGAGCGGCTGGTGACATTGTCGCCGTAGCGGGCCGACATCGGGATCGGCACGATCGTCTGGAAGCCGAGTTCGTGCGAGAACTGCCGGTAATCCTCGACGATGCGGTCGAACACCGCCTGGTCGAAAGCGACGAGATCGATCTTGTTGACGGCCAGCACGATGTGGCGGATGCCGAGCAGCGAGGCTATGATCGAGTGGCGCCGGGTCTGGCGCAGCACGCCCTGGCGCGCATCGATCAACACGATGGCGAGATCCGCGGTCGAAGCGCCGGTCGCCATGTTGCGGGTGTATTGTACGTGGCCGGGCGTGTCGGCGACGATGAACTTGCGCTTGGGCGTGGCGAAGAAGCGGTAGGCGACGTCGATGGTGATGCCTTGCTCGCGCTCGGCCTCGAGGCCGTCGACCAGAAGCGCGAAGTCGATGTCGTCGCCGGTGGTGCCGTGCTTGCGGGAATCGCGCTCGAGTGCTGCGAGTTGATCCTCGAAGATCTGCTTGGTGTCGGACAGAAGGCGGCCGATCAGCGTCGACTTGCCGTCGTCGACCGAGCCGCAGGTGAGGAAGCGCAGCAGCGACTTCTTCTCCTGTGTCGCCATATATTCACGGATGCCATCGGTGGGGGCGAGGCTCTTGGCCAGGATGTGGCGCATACTCAGAAATACCCCTCGCGCTTCTTCTTTTCCATCGAGCCGGCTTCATCGCGATCGATGAGGCGGCCCTGGCGCTCGGAGGTGCGCGCCGTCAGCATCTCGCCGACAATGGCTTCCAGCGTGTCGGCGTCGGATTCGATAGCGCCGGTCAGCGGATAGCAGCCGAGCGTGCGGAAACGCACCAGCCGGTTCTCAACCGTCTCGCCGGGTCGCAGCGCCATGCGGTCATCGTCCTTGAGGATCAGCATGCCGTCGCGTTCGACCACCGGCCGCTCCTTGGCGAAATAGAGCGGCACGATCGGAATGTTCTCCTGCAGAATGTACTGCCAGATGTCGAGTTCGGTCCAGTTCGACAGCGGAAAGACGCGGATCGATTCGCCCGGCGCGATGCGAGTGTTGAAGATCTTCCACATTTCCGGCCGCTGGTTCTTCGGGTCCCAGACATGCTGGGCGTTGCGGAAGGAAAAGATGCGCTCCTTGGCGCGCGACTTCTCCTCGTCGCGCCGCGCTCCGCCGAAGGCGGCGTCGAAACCGTATTTGTCGAGCGCCTGCCGCAACGCCACAGTCTTCATCACATGGGTGTGGGTGTTGGAGCCGTGGTCGAAGGGATTGATGCCGTCGCGCACGCCGTCTTCATTGACGTGGACGAGCAGGTCGAAGCCGAGCTTCTGCGCCATCTGATCGCGAAAGGCGATCATCTCGCGGAACTTCCAGGTGGTGTCGACATGCAGGAAGGGGAAAGGCGGCTTGGCCGGATAAAAGGCCTTCATCGCCAGATGCATCAGCACGGAGGAATCCTTGCCGACGGAATAGAGCATCACCGGCTTGGAGAAGGCGGCAGCAACCTCACGGAAGATGTGGATGGATTCGGCCTCGAGCCGCTGCAAATGCGTAAGCGCGATGTTCATGGACTGTGAGCGTTCTCTCGTGCCATCCAGACCTTGCATCAGATGGATCGGGCGTCCTTTTCAGCCGCCCGGTTCAAGCTTCACTGCTGGACACTATCGGTTCGTGCCGGCGTTCTAGCAGATCGCCACCTGATATAACAACGCTGGAAAGGCCGGCGGCCAAGCCGATAAGGAACGAATTTTCCATGAAAAGCCCGGAATCCGGAAATTTCTGCCCAGCAGATTGATAGCCCTCAAAGGCCGGGAAAAATCTTGGCGGAACCCTCGGGAAAACGGTCGGGCCGGTGGATGCTTTCGCTATGCGATGCGGCCACGCCACGGATTTCGATGGTTGCAAGATCCTCGCCGCACTATCGAAAACCGGACCCAGCCGCTATACCGGCTCCTGAACCCGCGCCGGGCGGGATGCTGCAAAAAAAGTCGCCACCAAACACCGTCCGTCGCCACGCGACCCCAGCGCATTGTGAACCAGAGCATTGACCCCGATTTCCACCATCAAGCAGCACCTCTCGCCGTCACGGATCAACATCACCTTCTCCATTCTCTGCTTCTTTTGCCCACCTGTGCTGGGGTCGGCGGTCAGCTTTATGTTCAATGGCGGCGGCCTGTGGTCGGTGTTTCTGCTTGCCCTGAAAAGACGGCGCTTCAACATCGACCGGCCAATGGTCGCGATGACGGTGGCCATCTATGCCTATTGTGCAGCCTTCGTGCTCGCCTCTATCGTCAACAATTCGATCGCCAAGGATGCGCCTCACCTGGCAGGGCTGATCACCTTCCTGTTTTTCCCTGTCTCATACGCAACCTGGAGCATCACCGAGAAAACCACGCTGGCGCGCATCGTCGTGCTGGCGAGCGCTGCCGCATGTTTTGGCGCCCTGCTGCTGGCGATCGTGCAACATTACTGGCTGGGCGTACGAGCCGAAGGCGGTGCCGGCAATCCAATCGTATTCGCGACGGTCGCCTGCCTCAGTGTTCTGATGTGCCTGGCGGGCGCCCTTTCAAACGTCGAAAAGAACAAGGTCCTGCTTGCCTGCGCAGCGCTGGCCGGGGCGGTCGCCATCCTCTACTCGGGGTCGCGGATCATATGGCTGGCACTGCCGGTGGCCGGCATTGCCGTCCTGCTGATCAACCGGCGCAGGCTCACCAGCCGGAACGCCATTCGTCTGCTGCTGATTGCTGCCGCGATCGGCGTGGTTATCGCCGCCATCGGACTCCCGATCATTTACGAGCGTGCAGCTTTCCTGTTCAGCGACTGGGATGCGCTGGCCACGAAAGGTGACCATGCCACGGCGCTCGGCTTCCGCGCCGCGCTTTGGCAGATCGGCCTCGGCGCTTTCCACGACATGCCGATTTTCGGTCACGGCATTGCTGCAAGCCGCGAGCTGATAAAGGATGGATTCAACAATCAGTTCAACATGCCATATACGGGCTTCAGCCATTTCCACAACGGCTTTCTGACCGCATTGGTGGAGGCCGGGCTCATCGGCGCCACCACGCTTGCGGCTGTGTTCGTCGTTGCCGCCAGAAACGCAGCAATCGTTCTGCGCACCAGCACCGACACCATCGAGCGGTTCGGTGCCACGATGATCGTCGCTACCGTGATCACCTATCTGATCGCCGGCCTGACCGGCATCCTGATCGGCCACGACATCCTCGATTCGACACTGATGGTGTTCCTGGTATCCGGGACCTATCTTGCTTCGGGCCACCAACAGGCGTTGCCCGAACCGGCCTCGACGCCGCAGGCAAGCCAGCCGTGAAAGTGCTGGTCACAGGCGCGACGGGCTTCATCGGCAGGCAGGTCGTCAACCAGCTTGGCGAAGCAGGGTTCGAGGTGCGCATGGCATCGCGTCACCCGGAGCGGCTCGACCCCGCGAGCGATGCCGTCAAGTTGCCGGAGTTCGACGCGCCCGCCAGCGCGTTCCAGGCGCTGATGCCAGATATCACCCATGTCGTCCACTGTGCGGCTCTCAACAATGACCGCAAGGCGAGCGAGGCCGACTTCCTGGCCGCCAATGCGACACTGACCGCCCAGTTGGCGCGCGCGGCCGCCGCGCAGGCCAGCGGGCGCTTCATCTATCTGTCTTCGATCCGGGCAGTAGTCGGTCCCGGCTTCAGCGGAACCATCAGCGAGGCGACGCCGCCAGCCCCGCAAGGCGCCTATGGGCGCTCGAAACGCGAAGGCGAGATCAGGACGCTGGAAGCCTATGCGTCCAGACCTACCGACGCCACGGCGCTGCGCCTGCCGTCGATCTATGGCGAAGGCATGAAGGGAAACCTGGCGACGTTGATGCGCCTGGGCGGCATACCTATGGCCTTGTCGCTCCCGGCGGCAATCTTCAGCGGCATCCGATCGCTGATGTCGTGCGAGGCGGCTGCACACACGGCGGTGTATCTGCTCAGCCGTCCGGAGCCGCTTCGCCCCGTCTACGTCGCCTGCGATCTGCCGCCGCTGCCGGTCTCATCCATCATCAGGGCTTTCCGGGACGGTTATGGCTACTCGTTGAAACTGTCCAAAGTTCCCGCCGGCGTGATGCGGGCAGTGTTGACCTTACTGGGCAAACGCAAAGCATGGGACGCGATCACAGCGACACAGATTTGCGATCCATCCCTGCTGGTCTCCGAAGGCTGGGCGCCGCGGACCGACACGCTCGAACAACTGACCGAGCTTGCGCGCCGCTATAAATCCGGCGTTGCTCAACCGCGGTAGAAGATCGTACCGACGAGAATGCGGATATCGAGGCCGATCGCGGCCATCCTGAGATATTCGGCATCGATCTCGGCGCAAAGTTTCGGGTCGGACATGTCGATGCCTTTCATCTGCGCCAGCCCGGTAATGCCCGGGAGCGCCGCAAGCACACCCAATTGCCTACGGCGTTCGATCAGCTCCGTTTGCGTGGGCAGGCATGGGCGCGGCCCGACCAGGCTCATCTCGCCCTTCAGCACATTCCACAGCTGCGGCAGCTCGTCGATCTTGAATTTTCGCAGCACCGCGCCGACGGCAGTGACGGAGTTTGCCGGCGCCTGATGCGAGGGCAGAGACGGCGTTCCGACAACCATCGTCCGCAGCTTATGGCAGCGAAACGGCACGCCATTTTGTCCGACCCGGATTTGCGAAAACAAGGCGGGTCCAGGCGACGACAGCCTGATTGCCAGCATGGCAAGTAGGATGACGGGCGAGGTCAGCGGCAAGAGAACCGCCGCCACGACGAGGTCGAAAGCTCGCTTGGGTCCCCTCATGGCCGTCCCTGCATGCTCTAGATCCGCCGCCAGGTGAAGGCCAGATAGAGCCCAAGCGTACCACCCAGCGTCTGCCGGTAGACGCCGCTTTTTCTGAGAAGACGCAGGCGTCGCAAGACACCGCCCTTGCGCGCCCTGATGAATAGGCCGAGACAGGCGGCGGCATCCCTGCTGAGGATGTCGCGATTGACCGCCAGACCGCTCAGATTGTGATCGGTCCAGATGGCGAACTCGCCCTTGAACAGGCGCCCCAGCCGCGACAGCCGCGCCTTCCACGACACGTTGGCACCGACCAGGTTCGCCTCATGCTGGCGGTAGCGCACCAGCGGCCGCGGATCATAGCGGACAATGCCGCCGGCAGCAGTGACGATCAGATAGGTCCACCAGTCATGGCTGACGAACTCGGTTCTTGCCGATGCCGTTGCCAGCAACTTTCGCGCCGCGCGGTTGATCATCATGGTGTTGCCGCCGGCAATGCTCTGCACGAGAGCATTTCGAAACGACGGCGGCTTTAGGAACAGCGGCGAATAGCCTTGCGCTGCTCCGGTTTCGGACATGGTCGCGGTCCTTGAGCAAAACAGCAGCGGTGTTTCGGCATCGTGCCCCTGCATCCAGGCAATAGCGCTCTCCAGCCTGTCCGGCTCCCAGATGTCGTCCTGGTCGCAGAAGGCGTAGTAGTCGGCATCGATGCGCGCATCGATGATCATCGAGCGGAAGTTGGCGGCAAAGCCGTGGCGAGGACCGTTCGACAGGGTCAGCCGGCCCTTGGGCCAGCGGCTCTGCCAGGCGCCGATGATGGCAGAAGTGCCATCCGTCGACCCGTCGTCGGAGACCCAGAGGTCGACAAGAGGATGCGACTGCGCAAGCAGCGAGGCGAGCTGCTCGTCAAGGAAAGCCGCGCCATCTTTCGTGCCCAGCAGCACGGCCACGCGCTGATCTTGTCTGGTCACGGGTTCAGAATCATCTGCAAACGCCTGGGAACGGCCATCGGGTTGGTTTCAATAACCAATCCCGGTCGATCAGGACAGGCTTAACCCGCTTGCCCGACTGTTTTCGCAATGATTTCGCGGTGTCCGTCGGCTTGAGGCTCTTCCGCCTGATGAAGCCCGGCCATGACGGCGAGCGCGGCGGCCTTGTCCTGGTCGCGCATGGCCGCCTGCAGCGACGTCAGCGCTGCCTGGACCCTGGGCCACCCCACGACATCGGTTCGCAGGCCAAAGATCTTGGGGATATCGAGCGCGACAATCTCCTCGTTGCCGCCATGCAGCACCTCATGAAGCTTCTCGCCCGGCCTGATCCCGGTGAAACGGATCGGAATGTCGGTGTAGGGGCTTTTGCCGGCCATGCGGATCATGGTTTCGGCGACTTCGAGGATCGGCACCGGCTTGCCCATGTCGAGCATGTAGATGGCGTAATCGTCCTTGCCCTGGCGCCGCTCGGCATCGGCTGCCGACATGATGACGAGGTCGACGGCTTCGGCCACCGTCATGAAGTAGCGGGTCATGCGCCGATCGGTGATCGTGACCGGACCGCCGGCCTCGATCTGCGCCTGGAAGATGGTGGCGACCGAGCCGTTGGAGCCGAAGACATTGCCGAACCGCACGGCGATGAACTTGGTGCCGGAGCGACGGCCATTGGGTTCGGTGGCGTGCGTTTCGTGCAGCGAAGAGACGATCTGCTCGGCGGCGCGTTTCGTCATGCCGAGCACCGAGGTCGGATCGACCGCTTTGTCGCTGGAAATCAGCAGGAACTGCGGCACGCCGCATTTGGCGGCAACCTCGGCGCAGACGAGGGTTCCCAAAATGTTGGTCTGGATCGCCGATTCCCAGTTTTCCTCAAGCAGCGGCACATGTTTGAGCGCGGCGGCGTGGAAGATGATGTCGGGCTTGAAGTCGCTGACGACGCGGGTGATCTGGCGCCGGTCGGTGACATCGACGATGCGGCTCTTGAGCCGGGCATGATCCTTCTCGTCGACCTGCTGGTCGAGCTGGAAAATCCCGAACTCCGAGATGTCGGCAACCAGAACCGCCTCGGCGCCGAGTTCCAGCGACCGCTTGACCAGGATGCGGCCGATGGAGCCGGCGCCGCCGGTCACCAGGACGCGCTTGCCGCTGACGAAGCCGCCAATGCGCTCAACGTCCGACGGAACCGTGGAGCGGCGCAGGATGGTTTCCATCTCGACAGCGTCGAGAACCAGCTTTCCGCCCTGCCCGAGCTCCGAGACGCCGGAGAACTGGACGACGGCGATGCCGCTGTGACGGGCGACACGGACCAGCTCCGAGTATTCCTCGATCTCGCGCTCGGTGCCATTGCCGAAAATCAGCATGTCGAGGCTTTTGGTGCCTCTTGCATATTCTTCCAGCACCTCGACCAGGTGGGGCCGCACGGCCACCACCGGGACGCCCTGGATCTGCGTGCCCAACGGCGCGCCGTTCTCGATGGCCATGATGCCGGCGATGGAATACTCGGCAGGCTCTGCCGTGCGCGTGAACCTAATGATGACGTCTGCTTCGCCGAGCCTGCCGACAAACAACGCCTGCTTGATCGCCACATTGCTCGCGTAACGGCTCAGGATTCGCCAGCTCGCACCGTCGCGCAGAAACCGGTAGTAAAGCCGCGGCGCCGAGATGATGGTGAAGGAGACGAGGAAAAAGACGATGAACTGGCGCTCGTTGAGGCCGGTCACCGGCTGAAACGATCGAACCGCCAGCGAGACGACATAGAGCGTGACGGTCAGGATCGCGCAGCTCTTCAGGATGTTGAAGAAGTCCGGCGTGGAGGCGAAACGCCACACGGTGTTGTAGAGGCCGCAATAGCGAAACAAGAGATGGCTGAGAAGAACAATGCTCACCCAGCACGCCAGGCCCGGCCAGGAGAGCGCATCGAATGAAAGTCTCGACTGCGAAAGCCCGAGACTCAGCGCCACCGCGACCAAGACCATGACCAGATCCTGGATCATTATAATGGCGCGCCGCATCTTCGGCCGAAGTCCCGATACGGCTTCTACATAGGATGTCATTGGGTAGTACTGAACTCCAGACGCAAGGACTTATGCATAAAGTAGCGCCGATTGACTGTCATCCGTCACCGACCACGTGTCTTAATGTGCCAAATCCTCCGCCCCGCCGCCCTGTATCGCATAGCGCGGAGTTGAGGGCATCGCCAGCGGTTTTTTGGATGTGCGTGTGGTTAAGGCGCTGCTTCCGGCTAGATCATCCCGCGTGCAAGATGCGAGTACCTTCAAACTTCAGGCGCTTGGCAATAGGCTGTACATTGTCCTTATACGTAATGCATCTGCGGTAGATGCCAGCGGCGACCCGCTCTTTGCCAATCATTTCCCATTCTGGTGCCCATGAGCCCTCCCAATCAAAATGCTGGGAAATGAGACGTTCCCTGTCGAAACATTGGGGGTCCCGTTCGAGTATACAATGGGCCTCATCGGCGAGCGGGGAATAGCTCTCGACGGCGGCGGCCCGGAAGAGGGCTGTTGTTGACGAAGAACTTCGATCACCAAGCGGCGGTTCGTGAAGCCTGCGCCAAAAATGGCATCGAGCTAGATGAACTGGGGCCTGCCACAGGCCGATTTTCGCATCAGCTCGAACAGGATTTGCTTGGCTATGATATCGTGTTTGCGACCGCCCGCATGGCAATCGAGGCGGCGGCAGTGGGATGTGCCGTTGTCGTCTGCGACGCACGCGGCTTTGCAGGGTTGCTCAACACCGCAAACATGCAGGCGTGGCGCCGAATGAATCTTGGCGTCGGTGTTTTGGCCAAACCCACGACAGTCGAGAATCTAATGGATGCGATCTCCAGATTCGATGCAGGCGATGCCGCAGCGGCTTCTGCGTATTTTCGAAGGGTGGCGGGAGATGCGCATTTCGTAGAGGAACATCTTCGAATCTATAGTCAGGCCATGCAAACCGACGAGGCACCGAACTCTGACGCGCGATTCCTCGCGACCGCCTCCTGGATTGAAGAGATTGGTATCTCGCATCAGCGCCGGCGATGGTTTCACATTGTAAAGGAGCATGGATGGCCAGATTCGCCAGAGCCAACTGCGCTTTTGATGATGTTGCAATCAAATACCAAAATTCTGAAGGGCAATGCCGCCTCTTTAACGAAACTGGGCGAGCAGGTCGGGTCGATCGAACTTGAAATTGCCAAAAGTCGCCAGATCATGCTCGGCGAATCCAATCCGCGCGCTGCCATCGCTGAAACCAGCCAAACCCTGCTGCGCGCAATTGACAAAGAAGTTTCAGTCCTTGCAACTTTTGTGACCGAGATAAAGCGATTCTACAACCGCATGATCCCTCTGTTCATCCGAAAAATCCTTCTTTGGGCTCGCAGGAGAGATTGAACTTGGTCGCGCGCGAACGCTTCATCTGGGCGATCAGCAGAGGACTGGCGGCTTCGGCGGGGTATGAGAAGTTCTAACCTTGCGCTCTCGGGAAGTGACCCTCGAAAACGCGAAGCCAGAATCGATAAATTGGCGTGGCGACGTGAGAACCGAGGGAACACCAGCATGGCCGGAACTCGACCTACCCCTGTCCTGTCATGAGAGACTGACGTTTGCCCTGCGGCCGTTTTTCAAAGACAACAATACTGTCATAGACACAGATTGAGTCTGTTGCATGGGTGAAGGCGTTCGCCGGCATTGCGCCGCGCGCGTGATGAGCGTTGATTTCGTCGAGCTTTCCCTTGGCAAATTCCATGAACGACCCGGGCCTGCGGAGCCCGCCACCATAGTCCTCCCAATAGCTCGTATGCGTGTCCTCGACCAAGTAAACGCCGTTCGGCTGCACATGATGGTAGAGATGCTCAAATGTCGCAATGACATGATCCATCATGTGACTGCCGTCATCGATGACGATGTCGATGGAACCATACTTCTCGACGATCCGATCGAGGAGTTGAGTGTCATCCTGGCTTCCAACGAAGACCTCCACCCCTCCGGACTCGTGCGCCTTGCATGCAGGATCGATATCGATTCCAACAATTCGCGCGCCCTCGCCGAAATAGGCTCGCCACATCTCGAGCGATCCTCCCTTATAGACGCCGACTTCAACGACGACCGGCCTTCGATTTCTGAACCTTTCGAAGTGACGTTCGTAAACGTCGAAATAGTGCAACCATTTGTAGATCTCTTTGCCGCTGTTGTTCAAAAAGTACTGATGCAAGAACCCGCCCATCGTAGCCTCCTTGGCGTCGGACTTTGCCACCGCCAGCTGCTCTGATTGTGGCTGTCTCCTCCCTTTATGGACGAGGTTGGTCCTGAGCCGCGCAAACACCGGCTCCCATTCGTTTGCAACCAGGCAAAGCGCTTCCCCAAGATTTGCCGCGATCTCGGTATATTCCATGTCTGCAAAGCGTTCTCCCGCTTGGACAATCCACGAAGGATCGTATCTACGCTTGCCAAAGCCGGATACCACGGTGAGCCCGGTCCAAGGCGTTGCAATGGTAAACACGTCGAGATCAGGGCGAAGCGCCTTGAGCGCCGGAACCATTTTCCAGACATCGCCGGTGTGGAATTGCGTTGTCCGCGGAACCTTTTGCGTCGTGTCGTCCAGGGGAACAGTGTCGTGCACGAGCAAAACCGAGCCAGGGTCGCAGTAGTGCTCGAGGTTCGCAAAATCGCGCAATGCCTGGTCGAACGTGTGAAGACCGTCAATGAACCCTACACCCAACGGGCGGCCGGCTAGCAATGCATCCGCTCCGCCGCGATCAAAAAAGGTGTCACTCGTCTCTGGAAAAATGTGCGTTTCTGCGCTGAGTGCCATCGTGGCGCGTGGATTGGGATCGATCCCGATTGCAAGAGCCGGAGGCTTGATCTTGGAGAGCGATACGCCGTCACAGACGCCTATCTCTACCACGACAGCGGGTTCCAGCTCCGAGTAAAGACGCTCCAGCCAGTCGTAATAGAAAGGCCCGGCCATCCGTGTGCTGGCCAGGCCGACATGGGCCCCCACAGTATCCGGGTTGAGGTCCAATGCTTTGCGGTATTGGACTTCAGCCCTTTCGTTGTCGCCGATGGCAAAGTACGCATCACCGATCCCAGTAAAATAGGCGGCGTTTCGAACTGGATCGTGTCGGGCAAGAATGCCGGCAGAAGAAAGAAGTCGCGACGCAGCAAGCTCGGCGGGTGCATGCGTGCTTGCCATGCGAAGGATGTCTGCCGCCGTCTGATAGTGCCCCGACTGAAACTGACCCTTGGCCAACTCGACCAGCGTAGCCGCTGTCTGGTTCGCCGGCACGCATTCTTCTGGCGGCCTCAAATGCGCCCTGAAGCCTGCGGCGGTGGCTGGAGCGACCCTGAATGGGTTTGCAATTGTCGCCCGGGCAAGGTGCGGCAGAAGCGATGAAGGCAGCGAACCCACGAATGCCGAGGGGGTGTGAAAGGTAAACTCGCCTGCCCCCCTCAACGCATCCCTTTCTGCCTTCCAGACGATCCAGTTCTTGCGCTGCTGGTCGACGCTTGCGTTGGTGGACACCCCGCCATGCAGTTGGTGAAATGTAGCCTCTCCCAG
Organism: Mesorhizobium sp. P171375; assembly: GCF_057786075.1. NCBI lineage: Bacteria > Pseudomonadati > Pseudomonadota > Alphaproteobacteria > Hyphomicrobiales > Phyllobacteriaceae > Mesorhizobium > Mesorhizobium sp. P171375. Next base: position 3,259,149 of record NZ_JBYNWF010000001.1, on the reverse strand, counting down.
AGTGAGGATGAGCTGTGCTTGCGACAGCTTCATCGCACGTTCGAGCGTGTCGAGGTTGACCAGGCCGCCCCCCCGACAGCTGAAGCGCTCATCCATGCCGTCGATCGCCTGCCAACCCTTCCGGCTCATGAAGAGGACATTCGCTTCGGCTATCGGCGAGAACCACGGATCGACCGACGACTCATCCATCGTCCCGATCTCGAACAATCGATACCCATCTTCTGGCCATCGGATCGATTGCAAAAGCGAATCCTCGATGGCCCGGGTATAGCCATTCCCAGACGCGTTCCCCTGGATGTCGCTTCCAAGATACCAGCCAGGCGCGGCCACGACTGCCGTCGGAGCCATGTCCAACCCGATGCGAGCGAAATGCACCAACCCGGGCGTCGCCATCCGTGCGCCGTCGATCATCACGCCGATCTTGTCTCCCCTCGCCTCCTTTATCCCGAGATTGACGGCAGCCGCAGGCGAGGGTGACGCGTCATTGATGCGCAGCAGGCGAAAGTTCGGCCCATATTCCGCGACCAGGCTCCCACCAACCGCAGGCGATGATCCGTTGTCGACGACAATGACCTCGTAGTCGTCCGTCGTCACGCGTTGCTGATAGCGCGATGCGAGCGAAAGCAAGGTTCGGGGCAGTTCTCGGGCGATGTTGTAAGCGACAACAACGACGGACACGTAGTTCTGTTTCATAGCGCTTCCGTGGGTCAGTTGCCGGCAATCGGCTTCTGCCACCAACCGCCGGTCCAGTCTATCTCATGGATTTCCGCTTTGATGCGGTTACGAGCGCGGTAATCCTCGACTGCCTGCCGGCATGGCGGAACAGCAAGGTCATCTATGATCGCGAAACCGCCGGGCGACAGCCTCGGATAAAGCGCTTCAAGGCTGTCCGTCGTCGACTCATACATATCGCCGTCCAGCCGGAACAGGGCGAATGGACCGGCCCTCAGGCTGGGCAAGGTGTCACCGAACAGGCCTTTGACGAAGATCACCTGGTCATCCAAAAGGTCGTAGGCGGCAAAGTTGGATTCAACCTGTGCCTGATCAATCGCCAACTGGCGATATTCGTGCAGCCTGCCTCCCCGGTCAGCCGGAAAATTCTCGGCGTCCGGCGGTGGCAAACCGTCGAATGAGTCGGCGACGTAAACCTTCCTGTCCTTGACCTCATTGGCGGCCAGGACTCCCCTCATGAGGATGCAGCAGCCACCACGCCAGACGCCAGTCTCAATGAAATCCCCAGGCACGTTCTCATCAATGGCTCGCTGGACGAGGTCACGCACATTCGTCAAACGTTTCACACCCGCCATTGAATGAGCAATCGCCGGCCAATCGCGACCCAGGAGGCGATCCTCGCGATTGAAGGGCGTCGCCTCTCCGACTTTCGTCGGATCAATCACCTGCGAACCGGAGCCGTAGATGGTATTGGCAATGATCTTGATCAGGAGATCTGTATAGAGGCGGTTCACAATCGACCTTTCAGTACATCACGATTCCATATCGAAATAAGCTGTTGCGGATATCCGGCCAAAGTGCAACGGAACGACCATCAATTCGCGACGGCCTGTCCAAAGTGCCGCGCAAGCAAGTCGCAACCAATTGCCCAAGGAGCCACCCCAATGCCAACCGCCGAACAAGCGATGGGCATGATCGAGACGCTGGATATTGCCGTTTTCCAGGTCAAGACCGAGAGCACCCTCAGTGACCGCAAGAGTTTCCTTCGTGTCCAGAACTTCGCTCGATCGGTATTCGGCCACTATGTGTACCTTGAGGTCGGCTCGCATATCGGCGGAAGCCTCTTCCCGCACCTGATTGATCCGGCCTGCGAGGCAGCGATATCGGTTGATCCGCGGCCCATGGCGCAGCCTGACGAACGCTCACAGGTTTTTCACTACCCTGAAAACTCAGCGGCCCGAATGATCGCCGTGCTGTCGGATTGGATTCTTCCCGCCGCAATGGCCAAACTTACCACGATTGACAGCGACGTCTCCGACGTACGTCCCGAGGCGGTCGATCGCAAGGCTACGCTCGCTCTGATCGACGGAGAGCACACGGACACGGCCTGTTTTTCGGACTTTGTCGGCGTTTTGCCGCTCATGGAGCAGGACTGTATCGTTGCGTTCCACGACGCCAACCTGATCGCGGACGCGATTCTCAATGCGGAGCGCTTTCTCGACCATCTCGGCATCACGCACGAGACGGTATTCCTTCCTGACACCGTGGCCGTACTGGGCCTCGGCAGGCTCGCGTCTGCGGTCCGGGATCGGCTCCAGCCTCACGCATTGGACCGCAAGACTTTCCTGGACCTATCGCGACGGCAGCTATGGTCTCACATAGCCAAGGTGCACTCGCCCAAAATCCATGCCGAATTGGAGGGCCTGCGCTCGGACAATTCGCAGCTCGTCGAGGAGATCGAGCGCATGCAAAAGGCGAGCCGCGACGCGGAAGCCCGCGTCGCCGCCATGACGTCCAGCACGACCTGGCGCGCATCCGCCCCAGTACGAGCGGTGGTCGATCGCATCAAACGTCGCTTCGCAAGTTAAAGTCGCGATGAGCGCTGTTGGAGCCGACGATGAAGCAACTTGCCGGGGTGTGTTATGGACGAAATTTATTGAAACGCCGCACGTACCGCTCCAATCCATCCCACTGTGTACGATGGAGCGCCAAGCCGGAAAAGTCAGCACAGGTTACAAGCAGCCTTTCCGCCCCTACCCCCAGCCCCCGTGCGTCCGACATGTCAGGTATAACCGCCGCCGCTGGTGTGGATGCCGTCGAGGCCTGCACACTTGTGGAGCGGCAACCAGGAAACGCCGGTCGCATGAGGCGAACAGCATCGCGCCTGTCATCCATTATTGCACGCAAACAACCCTTAGCCCTATTCGCGAACGATCTCGGTGTAGGCCCTGGGCCCTTCGTCATCCTCGGAAACCGGCAGGTCTGCCAGTCCTCAGCCTCGACATTGGACAGACCGAGTGGCACTTTTCCCCTGCCGTCCGGCAGGTCAAACGGGATTGCGAATGCCTGATAGGGACGCGCAGCGCGCTGACCAGCGCCTGGCTTTCTGCAACGGTAGGCCTCAAGCATGTGTTATCAACCAACTCGTCGATTTGCCGCCGCAGTCTGCGACTCTCGTCGGATGACCGACCGCAGACCCGACATCGTGATGTACTTTGGATCGGCGGCGAACTTCGCCTGGTTGGTAATGAACGGGAGATCGTACTGCATATCCCGAATGTTCGCTTTGCGAATCGATGGCAGTTTCACTACGACGCAGCGCGTTGCCATATGTGTGTCGCAATCAGTGTGAAGAGATCCTTGGCGGCTCCATCACAGCCATCGGAAAGCCATGAAGCCCAGAAACAGAAAATGCGATACCATCAGCCATGATTGCAGTATTTAACGGCGCCGTCGACGACATCAGCAAGGCTATGAAGTTGCACAGGGTCTGGATCGCGCTTGCCCATGAGGACATCGGCGATCAGCACAGGCGCACGACGCTCGGCCCGCTTTGGCTTCTGGTCAACTACGTCGCTTTCGTGGGCACGTTCGTTTTCGTGTTCCAGCCTGTCGGCAAGGATGCCGCCGGTTATTCCGCGTATGTCGCGATAGGCCTTCTGGTATGGTTCTATCTGATGGAAGTCATGTCCACGAGCGTGGCGCTCTTTCAACGCGAAGAGAGCTTCATCGAAGGCACGACGCTGCCTTTGTTCGTGTATGTGATGCGATTGGCATTGCAGTCTGTCATCAGAGCAGGCTATGCAATCGCGGGTTGCGTGTTCATTCTCGTCTTGAGCGGCTCCCCGATCGGCACTCCATGGCTGTGGTCACTGGCAGGATTGCTCCTGATCCTGTTCGTCACGCCCGCCCTTACCACCGTCTTCGCGTTTCTTGGGACCTTCTTCCCTGACAGCCAGTTCATAGTCGGCAATTTGCTGCGCGTCGGCATGTTCTTCACACCCGTCTTCTGGATGAACAATGGCCAGGACCCCATCCAAAAATACGCCTATGAATGGAACCCGTTCACCTATTTCCTGGAAATTGTCCGCCTGCCAATCATAAATGGAGAATTTCCAACTCATGCCTTTGTTGTAACCATCATCGCATCGTTGCTTACATGGCTGATTGCATTGCTGCTGCTTGGCCTGTACCGCAAACAAGTCGTCTTTCTCATCTGAGTTCTCAATGATTTCTATCAAACTGAACAATGTTAGCCTTGTTTACAAGCTGCACGAGAAGCTGACGCTTTCCGCGCCAGACAAGCGCGTGAGTGGCCCTGGGGGTAGAATTGAAGGCTCGGGGAGAAAGCAGTTTGTGCAGGCGCTCGACGGCGTCAGTTTCGAACTCAAGGCGGGCGACCGATTGGGCCTTGTCGGCCCGAATGGCGCCGGCAAGACCACCCTTCTCAAAGTGCTCTACGGCATCTACGAACCATCCGGGGGAAGCATCGCGATCGAAGGCAAGGTCGACGCTCTCTTCAACATCAATATAGGTTTTCGTCGGGAGGCCACCGGGCGCCGGAATATCGTCCTGCGCGGATTGATCAGCGGATGGACGGAAGCCGAGATCGAAGAGAAGATGGAGGACATCATCGCCTTCAGTGAATTGGGGGACTTCATCGATTTGCCATTCAAGGCCTACAGCCAGGGCATGGCCGCGCGGCTTGCCTTCTCGGCAGCGACCGCGCTTGATCCCGAGATTCTGTTGATGGATGAGTGGATTGGCGCCGGCGACGCCTCTTTCCAGGACAAGGCCAAAAGGCGCATGGACGAGCTCGCGGAAAGGGCCGGCATCATCGTTCTGGCGAGCCACAATGAGAGCCTTATCGAGAGCGTATGCACAAAAAGACTGACGCTCAAAAGCGGCCGGGTGGAATCTCTCACGACGAAGCCGGTCAAACGCTCTCGAACTGACAAAACTATTTTGTCGCCACCAAGATAAATTTTGACGACAGGCCTCAAAACGTAACGATTGCAGAGACACTTCATCGCATCAATAAGGTGGTCTTGCGTTAGTACTGCACTCCAGGCGCAAGGATGTGGACACTGTCGTGGCGCGAGACCGAATAACATCCGTCACCGACCACCTGTTTAGAGTCCAGTCCCCAGCCCGTCGCCTTGTATCGCATACCGTGGTCTTGCGGTTATCGCCAGCGTATCGGGTTAGGACCGGGTGGCCGGTGCCTAACCCGATGCGTAAAATGTGTCAGGGTCGCCAATCTGCCATCATCATTGCGGGAAAGCCGAGCATTGTTGCGTCCGCCCGCCAGCCGACCGTGCCACCGAGAACCGATAAATGCTTCTGGTGGCGCTCTTGGACTGGCTGGATCGTAGTGGCCAAGTCTACGTCTTGGAAAGGCTGCCTTACGCAGTAGCCATCGGCGGTGGCGACCAAGCGCGGCGGGGCGAAAACAATCGTAGCGCTTCCTCCTTCTGCAACCACCCGGGGCAGAACCCGGGCAACCTCCACGACTTGGGCATCGCTTGTGCTGTCAACGATGGCCACCACGCGGTCCGCGGGCGCGCCGGCCTGCGCTGCGGGCTCTACACGCCAGCCGTCCACCCGGGTGTCGCGCAGCGCTGGAGGCACGAGCAGCAGGCCACCGGTCGGCTTTCCATCCGCCGCTGCCGCGAGCAGTTTCCTGGCATCGAAGAGGGCATCTGGGGACCCGAACGCCCCGCAGTATTGGTGCTCGGACGTGAGATGCAAATTGCGAGCGACGTGGGGAAGGCCCAATTTGTCGAGTATGTCCCTGACGATGGCGTAGCCGACCCGGCGGGACGTAGTCCGAGCCACGTAGTCGAGCCCTGCCTTGCTTAGGGAGTTCCAGAGTTCATCATCGGAATTCAGCCTCTCAATGGCCGCGGCCATCGATTCCGGTTCGTCGGCAACAAGGACGTCCACGCCGTCGGCAAGGCCCATTCCCTCTGCGCCGACCGAGGTGGTGATCACCGGCAGGCCGTGGGCCATGGCTGTCACGATCTTACCTTTCAGACCCGCGCCGTAGCGTAGCGGGGCCACCATCATCCGGGCGCCCCAAAGGACCGGCGAGATGTCCTCAATGAAGCCGTCAATGCGCAGGTTCGGAGTGGCAAGCTGCGCCATTTCCGGCGGTGGGTTGCTGCCGACCGCATGAAAAACCAGATCCGGGTTGCGGGGCAGCAATATGGGCAGTACCTCCTTCGCGAAATAGCTGACGGCATCGACGTTGGGATAGTGTCGATAGCCGCCAAGGAAGACAAGGTCATCCCGCTTCCTTGGGGAGTTGCCAGCGCCGCGAGGTTCATAGATCCATGGAAATACGACAACCGGCTTGTCCGGAGCGATCTGTGCGAGCAAGTCGCGCTCAAACAGCGAATGGACGATGGTGAGGCTACTCTTTCCAATGATATCCAACTCGGCTGCCTTGGTCTGGCTTGCCGCGCCGCGCTGCTCCGGGATGTTGGGGTTGTCGATCTGTTGAGCCCGCTCTTCGCGCAGGAAATGTAGGTCGCTGGTATGAAAGATTAGCTTGGCCTGCGGTGCGAGTTCGCGCACTGTTTCGATATGTTCGCAGGCCGAGTTCAGGCGGAATATGACGACCGCGTCGTAGTGTCTGCCGACCCGCTCAAGATGTTCCCGTACAGTACCTGTCCAGGGGTAGAGTACCGATTCGATACCGAGAGCGGCGAGCGTATCGGTGTAGTTTGGGATGTTCGTGAAATTAGAGCAGGGGGTGAAGGTGATCTTGTACCCGAAGTCGCGCAGCGCGCGCATCAACTCGAGCGCCGTAATCGAGCCGGCGTCGTGATCCGGTTGCGGTGTGATCTGGTCGATGACGAGTATCCGCCCGAGCCTTCCACGATCCGTCACAATGTCGGCGTTCACCCCGTTCGGACCTTGGTGCGAAAGAACCGGCGCCCAGCGCTTGGCGAGCTTCTCGGCGTTGGCGACCTGATAGGCTTTGACACCCTTTGTAACGTCGGTGCCGGAGGAAATGCCCTCGTAGTGAATGACCTGAGAAAGGGGCTGGTAAAGGACGGACAATCCAAGCGATCTGATTTTGAACGCCAGATCGGAGTCTTCGCCATAGGCTGGGGTGAAATGCGGATCGAATCCACCGAGAGCATTTGCCAGTGATCGCGGCAGCATCAGCGCGGCACCCGAGCAATAGTCCGCGTGTCGAACGTAGTTGTACCGGGGGTCTTCCGGATCCTGCATCCGGCCCCAGTTCCAGCCAGAAAAATCATCCCAGATAATCCCACCTGCCTCTTGGAGGCGTCCGTCGGGATAGATCAGTTTCGAGCCCACCAATCCCACATTGTCGTTGAGTTCGAACGTGTTCACCAATGCCGAGAGCCAACCTGGACCGACTTCCGTGTCGTTGTTGAGGTAGACGACGTAATTCTTGGTAGCCCTTGCCAAGCCGGCATTGCACGAACCTATGAAGCCGAGATTCTGTCGATTACGAATGAACACGATGTCGCGGCGTCGCGAAAGTTCACTTGGTGTTTCGTCGGACGAACAGTCGTCAACGACGATGATCTGGTACTCGATTTCAGTGCTGTTTCGAGCGACCGACGCAATGCACCGCAATGTATATTCGATTTGATTGTAAACCGGTATGATTATCGAGACGCTGCGTCCCGGCAAATTCGACGGCTTACCTGTCGCGGTGCGGGCAATATCGAGATAGCGCTCAGAATGGTACTGAAGCGCAACTTGGGCCGAGTTGGAAATATCATATGTCCTATGGCCCACCCCGACCCCGAGCAGGCCGCCGAAACGCGTGATTAGCCGGTATTTCAACCGAGTGCGCGTATCCTGCGGAAGCGGTAGCATGGTGAATGCCGTCCGCCCGGCTGTCCTTGCCAGTTTCAGGCTTCCCTGACGCAGCGGCGCCATGGCGTTCCGAATGACCCCTCCGAGGGAATTCCGTCTGCGTGCCTCCAGTTCGGCTATGGCTGCCGCATGCGCCGCTCGACTTTCCGTCAGTGCAGTCCGCAGCGTCTCCTGTTCAGCTGCGGCTCTGGTCTCCACATCGACCCGGCGTTCTTCGGCCGCAGCGAGTTCACCGAAAAGAATTTCCATCCGCTCGAGCGCATTCGCTAACTCCTCTTTGACGGTGGCGTTTGCACAAGCTGCTTGAGACTGGCGACCATCCGTTAAAGCAGCCCGTAGGGCCTCGGCTTCGGCTGCTGCATGCTCTCGAAGGTTTTCTGCAGCCTTGAGTTCGCCGGCAAGCGCGTCCCTCCGATCGACTGCGCGTCGCAATGCGACGCTTGCTTCGGCGTAAGCCGTGCGGCTTTCGACGATTGCCTTGTCTAAAGCGCTGTTCTCCTCCTGGAGGCGGAATGTATCGCCGGTGGCACGCGCAAGGCCTTCCCGCAACTCGGCTTCCTGCGCGTGGAGGTGGTCGAGAGCTCCCTGTCCCTCTCGCCGGATTGCGATGATCTCGGCATTAAGACGCTCGATCTCCGCCAATGAGGCGCTCTGAATGCCCTGCGCTTCCGCATCCTTAGCATAGTACATCTTGCTGAGAACCCGTGTTGCGATGCGCCCTGCAAAGGCATCGCCGATCGCCGTGAACAGGGTAAGTGGCGAAATCCCACTCTCTTTCGATTTCCCCAGCAGTTCTATTAGTTCACGCACTTCGCTAATATTATTCCCACCTGTCCAAAGCACACCCAGCCCGTTGCTGTGCGGAAAAGTGAGGCTTAGTCGTCCTGCGCTGATCTCCTCCCAATAGCGATAGACGCCAAAGTCATCACCGCGGACCGTAACGTCGTGGAAAAGCACGATGCTCCGGTCGGACAACTTTGGCTGCCAACTCTCGAAATCATGACGGACAGCTTCGTAAGTGTGCAGGCCGTCAATATGCAGGAGATCGATGGTTCCGTCATCGAAATCATGAACAGCTTCATCGAACGTCTTGCGCATCAGTCGCGAAAAACCAGCGAAGGGTGCGTTTCGCCGGGCGAGTTCGCTCAAAATGGCATCGCCGTCATAGCGGCCGGCATGGTCGTCCCCAAGCCAGCTGTCTATGGCGAGGGCACGCCCCTCGACGCTGTACCTCGACATGGCATCGACCATCGCCAAATATGAATCGCCCTTGTGAACACCGAGTTCGACAAAGAGACGAGGCTGGGCAATGGCCACCAGCGCCTGGGCGAATGGAATATGGCCGTGCCAGCTGATGACGTCCGAAACCAGCGTGTCGGGCGCTGCGAGCGCGATGCCAAGCGCCCGCTGCAGGACGCGATGGACCGTCAGCGTTTCGGTTCTGTCCCTCAGATTTGCCTGACTTTGGGCAGCGCGTTCCGCAGGAGTTGTTTTCATAGTCTTGGTCGACCTTCTTCGGTGAGCTCCGACTTATTTTGCCGAGTGCCAGCCTTGCCGCGTTCTCGATAGCAGATCCAGCGAGTGGCGCCGAACTTGCCGCGACAGGTCTCGTTTAGCATTTCGCTAAGGCGGCTCCGACAATCGCGTCCACTCGCCCTGACGTGTACAGATAGCCTTGGATTCCAGCCTGTTTTGCCGCCTCCAAATCCGTTTCCCTGTCGCCGACCAGGAATGAGCGCGATTTGTCGATATTGAGATCTCGGATCGCCGTGTTGATCATACCTGGTTCGGGTTTCCGATCCGGATGACAACCACGATACGCTTCGATGACGGCGTCCGGATGATATGGACAGTAGTAGAACGCGTCTATCCAGGCGCCCTGTTCCCTCATACGCCCATTCATTTCTCGGTGAAATGCTTCAACGGCCGCCTCGTCATAGTGGCCCTTCGCAACGCCAGCTTGATTCGTGACGACCACAGTCAGATACCCGGCGCATCGCGCAGCCTTGACGGCCTCGATCGCCCCTTCGATGAATTCGAGAGCCTCGACGCGGCCAGTGTAGCCATGGTCGACATTCAACACGCCGTCGCGGTCGAAAAATGCGGCCGGCTTCGTGCATCTGGTCGGCAGCTCCGCTTGCGCGAGCCCGTAGGTTTCGGGCAGCCCGATATCAATGAAGTAGCCGGAGCGTTCGGCCGCGATCAGCCGTCCGGCCTGAGCGAGGCGCGGATAGATGTCCTGTTCCAGCGAGCAGGGGACAGCTTCGATCATGTCGACCACCGATCTATTGAGAATGCTTATCCCTGCGTTGATGGATCCCGGCCCCTGCTCCCCCTTCTGGGAGAAACTCAGAATCCCACCTTGATCGCCAATTTCGATACGCCCGTAACGACCCGCATCCTCCACCACTCGGACCGTCATGAGCATGGCGCCCGGTTGCAGGCGATCAGCATCACCGATGACGCTCGGCAGGTCGCAATCAAAGAACGTATCGCCATTGACCAGCAGGAACCGTTCGTCGAGGCGCTCCGCCATCAGGGCGAGCGCCCCTGCCGTTCCCGCACGGATGGTTTCGCGTGCCTCAGTGACGCGCACCGGCTTGCCATAGGGATCGCGCCACGCGGCGGTGCGGAACAGTTCGGCGAACTTTTCCGGCAAGTAGCCCGTCGAAACGATGATGTCTTCCGCGCCGCTTCGCGCCAGCCAGTCGATCAGATATGCGATGAATGGCCGCCCGCCGATCGGCAGCAATGGCTTGGGCGTAATCTCGGTCAATGTTCCAAGCCGCGTGCCAAGCCCGCCGGCAAGCACCACTGCCTGGCGAACGAGATTGCTGTTCGTCACGGCCGGCACCGGTTCAACACACTATTGCGGCTTTCGCAGCCAGGCCCGATTTGCCAAACATCGCCTCTTCGACAAGTGCGCACAGGAGATGGTACGTGGCCAGATGGCATTCCTGAATACGCGGCGTAACATCGGAAGGAGCGCACATCACGTGATGGCAAGCGTCGCGCATCCTGCCGCCCGTCTTTCCAGTCAGTCCGACCGTGGTCAGGCCCTTTTTCCTTGCCGCATCGAAGGCCGCAAGAATATTAGGCGAGTTCCCAGACGTGGATATGCCGACAAAGGCGTCGCCGGCTCGGCCTATGGCCTCGATCTGCCTGGCAAAGACGCGCTCGTAACCGTAGTCGTTACCGATCGAGGTGAGGATCGATGTGTCCGTCGTCAGCGCGATCGCCGCCAGTCCGGGACGATCGAAATGGAAACGGCTCACGAACTCCCCGGCAATGTGCTGCGCGTCGGCGGCGCTGCCGCCGTTGCCGGCAAAGAGCAGAGTACGGCCCGCCTTCACGGTTGAGATGAACAGCCTCGCCACCGCAACCAGCGACCGCCTGTATTGCTCATCGGCGTAGAGAGCCGAAATGGCCGCATGGGTGGCGGCCAGCTCGTTTTCGATGAAGTCTTTCACTGCACCTTCCATGCGCGGGCCCCTTCCTGCGTGAAGACGCAATTAAAGATCTGGCCGGGGAAATGGTTGAGGCGGGCAAGGACAGCTGGTTTCTTCTCGGGCGGAACCGAGATCATGACAAAGCCGCCACCGCCGGCGCCAGAAATCTTTCCTCCGCGCGCGCCGCTGTCGACCGCCGCCGTTAGGATGTCATCTATCTGGTTGTTGCTGATGTTATGCGCGATCGACCGCTTAGACTGCCAGCCTTTGCGGAGTTGCTCGCCGAACTCGTTGAAATCGCCTAGCAGCAAAGCCTCCTTCATGCGCTGCGCCTGTTCCTTCAGCGCATGCATTGCCTGGATCGATACCTCGTTCTGCGATCTCACGTTGGCCACTTGCTCGTCGATGATCAAGGCGGACGACCGGGATCGACCGGAATAAAAAAGGATGAGAGAGGCCTCAAGCTCGGCGATCGCCGACATGCGTAGGCGCAGCGGGTTGATGATCACTCGATCGCGGGCATAAAACTCCATCAGATTGAAGCCACCGAAAGTCGCCGCGTACTGGTCCTGCTTGCCACCTGCAAGGCCCAAGTCCATCCGTTCCACTTCGTAGGCGAGATGTGCGATTTCGTATTCGCCCAAGGGAAGCCGCCTGAACTCTGCAAGCGCGGTCACGACTGCGACGACGAGCGTCGAAGATGAGCCCAGTCCGGACCCTGGCGGAACGTCTGCGTAGGTCGAGATCGTCACGCCGAAAGGTTCGCCCAGGCAGTGGTCTCTAACAATGCGATTGTAGACTTGCGCGACTAGCCCAAGCGGATGGTCCGTCGGGAGGCGGGTCACAGCCTCTGCTTCGAAGCGTAGGTCCATGTCCAGAGCTTCGAACACCACTTTGCCGTCCCGACGTTCTTCTACGGTGCAATGGGCAAACAGAGAGATCGTCGCATTGAGCACAGTTCCCCCGAATTCATCGGAATATGGCGCCACGTCGGTGCCGCCACCCGCCAGCCCGAGCCGCAGAGGCGCCTTGGCGCGAAACTTGATCAGACTGTCATTCATGCCGACTCGGTTGTCATTATGTTAGTGTGGAATTAATTACGCTCGCTGCGAAGCGAGCGACGTCAAATGTCCCTGTCATTCCGGAATGGTGGATTGGTCGGATTGGCAGCCCGCAGCGTCTTTTGGTCATCGCGATATTGATTAAAATGCAAGCGCAGCTCACGCTCGGGTTGCCCTCCGCGACGGATGCGGGCCCCGGCATCGATTTCGGCTTGCGATCGCTTCCTAATGATTACCTCGATGGCGCTCTCGCCGACTGGGGTCATGGTCTGGTCTAGACGCGGCAACTCGAATCGATAAGTCTCGTCAAGCAACTCGATCTTTTCCACTGCCGCGGCGGGACCGATCCGATTCAGTAATTCCATGAGGTTGATAGAACGGGGCGACCAGGATTTCGACTTCAGAACCGTGAACGTATTCTTGTGATCGCGATTGAAGGTTGAAGGAAATGTCCCCTGTTCATAGAGATCCTCTTCCGGAATGGCGAAGATCACGTAACCATCCGGCTTTGTGACGCGCAGCCAATTCTGCAGGCCCTCCAAGGGATCATTGAGGTGTTCAAGGCAGTGGCTGGAAAAAACAAAATCGAATGTTTCATCGGCAACGCCGGCCATGAATTGCGCATCGCCGTCTTCGAGGTCCCATGTCTTCACACTATCAAGTAATGGAAAGAATTCTTCATAGAGGATTAGCGGATCAGGCGCGCCGCCTATGTCAACGCCACGTCCACGAAAGTATCGACGTACAAACCTAGAGTCTGCTAGTCTGCGGGCAATCGACTTGCTGCATTCCTTCAAAAGGGTGGCTCCAGCTTACATTCGGGTGGCATGGATGGTCATGGCGCCAATAGGCTTCCGTGGGAAAATTATGCAAGCGCAAATGAGCATGCGAATCGCTATCTAGTTGCAGTCAGTCGTTGGATCCCAATTGCGATAGACAAGGTGCGGATAAACCTGTTCGGCAAAGCGCCCATCGCGCTGGATAAGATTTTCCTCGACGGCCTCCATTGCTCCGATACAGCTTGAATAGAGCGAATCGTCGAATACCCAATACCCGCCATCGACCATATGATTGCAACTCACGTCGTAGCTGAATTTCACTGCCGAATAAATGTCGCAATCGATGTGGTTGAGGCGAACTGACCCGATCCCCTTGAGGGCCGTCGCCGCAGTGTCTTCGAACAGCCCGCGCACCAGCACCAAGTTGTCGAGTTTTTCCCTTTCGATAATGTAGGAAAGCTCGTGGTAACCGGCGTCCTTGAAGTCACCTGCGCGGTGTGCGTCACGGCTGGGATCGGTGGCTGGCATGCCTTCGAAAGTGTCAAAAGCAAAGATTTTCATATCGGGATGAAGCTCCCTGCAGACCGCGGCCATGAACAGCGCGTTGCCTCCGCGATAAGCCCCGAACTCGACGATGTGCCCCGGCGCCAGCCCCGCGAAGCCGAAGCGGATGATGAGATAGAGATTCATGCGGTTCTGCTCGGCAACCACGCTACGGTCGCGCGCCAGTCGCACAGCCCTTGCATAAAGCGGATCCCGGTGGATATTGCCGACCAGATCGCCGAATTGCAGGCCCCAACCTCGCTGATAGCCAGCCTGGATGTTGCGGCCGCGCAGGCGGGTCGGGGCGGTTTCGAAATGGGTGAGTTCCAGCATGGGACCTTGATTGTTGTTCGGGAACGATAGGCTTAATAGGCGATCGGGGATTCGAGCGCAATTGCGCTGTTGTCATGCTCCAAAACTTGTGTGGAAACTGCGTTTGTGGTCAGTCTGAGCGAAGCGAAAGATAGGAATTTTAGAGGGTGCCTTGTGACCACATATGAAGAACGCATTGCTGCACAGATCGAACAATACCGCGCTGGCGTCAATGTGCATGCGTTGCCTGATATCTTCCACTATTGGGCCAACCAATATCTTCGCCCTCAAATTATTCAGCTTTTCGGGGCTGTCTCGATTGCCGAGATTTTTGCGCTGCCGATAATTGAACGCGCAAAGGGCAAGTCAACGGTTGAGGTTCTCAGCATAGGCAGCGGCGATTGTTCCGTTGAAATCGAGGTAGCGACAATCCTGCGCGACCGGATCGGAACAGGCTTCCGCATTTACGCAACCGAACTATCTCCCATTCTGATCAAGCAGGCCAATTCGGCAATTGCAGCGACCGGACTTTCCGATTGTCTAGTTTGCCTGGAAACCGATTTGAATACTTGGACCTCCAAACCAGCGTCTTTCGACGTAGCCATGGTCTCCCATTCTTTGCATCACATTGTTGAGCTCGAGCACGTCTTTTTGAACGTCCAGCAAGCCCTACGTCCCGGCGGAGTGTTTTGTATCTCGGACATGATCGGCCGAAATGGACATATGCGCTGGCCGGAGGCATTGGAGATAATGCAAAAGTTTTGGGCAATTCTGCCGGAAGGCCACAAATATAACCACCTTTTAACCCGCACCGAGCCAGCATACATAAATTTTGACTGTTCGGGCGAAGGCTTCGAAGGCATTCGCGCCCAGGACATCCTTCCCTTGCTGCTACAGAGATTCTATCCAGGTAAGTTCCTCGCGGCCGGGGGGCTGACCGATGTGTTCGTAGACCGTGCATTTGGTCATAACTTCGATCCCAAGAACAATTTTGACCGAAATTTCATTGACCTTGTCCATCACGTAAACGAGCTGTTGCTGAGGGCCGGTGTTCTGACACCCACTCAACTGTTTGCATATTTTCATGTCGGGCCGGCAAAGCTCGAGTGGGTCGGAACGCCGCCCGACCGGGCCGTCAGGTGGCCCTATGCCGACACAGATCACAGGGGCTTCACATTTCTTTGAACGTGGAATAAGCAGGCGGCCTTTCCCGTTCTGGAGGCTCCCCTGTTGGATAGGTGCTACATCTTCCCCCACGTTCCCAAATGTGGCGGGACATCCCTGCTTCACCATCTGCAAAACAGCGAGTTGAACGTCCTTCTGGACTACGAAGCATGGACCGGCCCAATGGCCATCGAGAAAAATAGAATGTGCGAGAACGTCGATTTTTCTCAATACGATCTGATCTACGGCCACTTCCCAATCGACCGCTACGAGAGCCCAAACTATGGCTACATCGCCTTGGTCCGCGACCCTATCGAACGCTGCATATCTAACTACACTTTTCATCGCGACTTAAGCATCAGCGAGCCCGATGGCAAAGATTTCTATAACCGCCTGGGAAAATGGATCGCGAGAGGCGAACTGTCATTTATAGAATATCTGCATATCGCTCCCGACATGACGGCCGTCTATTCCCACTTCATGAAATACTGGTCGCGGCGCCGTTTCGATCTGATCGGAACGACAGCGAACTATGGCACGTTCCTGAACAGGTTATCCGAATTGCTCGGTGTCAAATTCGAGAACACGATTCAGGAACGCAAATGCTCTACAAGCATCACTCTTACGCCAGAGGATCGCATCATGGCCCGTGAGCTTTTGGCAGTCGAATACAAGTGGTACGACGAGTTCATCAAAAGCGCGGTGTAAGGTTTTTTGTCGCCTCACATCAGCGGACGCGTTCTGGCCTATCGCCCAGGTGAGAACCGAGGCCTGGAACCGGGATGAGCCCACCGTGGTTCGCTGAACGTTGTCTCGATCATGTTCGAGAGCCTGTCTCGCTCGCGTCAAAGAAGGCACTTGCATCGCTAGAGAATTTCACGGCGCCTTTTTCCATCAGCACTTGATTGTGGAAGGCGAGAGTAATCGTGGCGGCCTTTGCGGTCACTTCTTCCAATGCGCGCCTTCGACTTCTCTTGAAATGCAGGGTCACCGGCACCGATCCACTCGCTCTTCGCCTCCGCGCAGGAGAAGATACACCACCTCTTCCGTCGACTTCCGCCAATCCGGCGCGTTCCATCCGAACGTGGTTGCGAATTTTGCCGTCGATAGCCGCGAATTTGCCGGGCGCTGCGCCTTGGTCGGGTAGTCCATTGTGGCAACTTCCAGAACCCGCGCCCAAGGACGACCAAGCGCCTGGCTTGTCTCCAGGATATGACGGGCAAAACCACTCCAGTTGGTCTCGCCGGTTCCCACCAGATGGTAGGTCCCGTAGCCGTCGAAGCTGCCGTCATCGCGCAACATCGCCGCCGCATGCAGGATCGCATCGGCAATATCAAATGCGGAGGTCGGATTTCCCCATTGGTCGGAGACGACGGCGACCTCGTCGCGATCGCCGGCCAGTCGCAGCATGGTCTTGACGAAATTCTTGCCGAACGGGCTGTAGACCCATGCGGTGCGCAGGATCAAGTGGCGCGGATTGGCGGCAGCCACCGCCAGTTCGCCGGCAAGCTTGGAGGCGCCGTAGACGCCGAGCGGCGCGGTGACGTCGGTCTCGACATAGGCGCCGTCCTTCGAACCGTCGAAGACATAGTCGGTCGACAGATGGATGACGGGCACGCCGAGCTTCGCGGCCGCCTCGGCGACCTTGCCGGCGCCGACGGCGTTTACCGCGAGGGCAAGATCGGGCTCGTCCTCGGCCTGGTCGACCGCGGTGTAGGCGGCAGCCGACACCACGATGTCGGGCCGCACTGCTGCGAGAGCATCGAACACCGTGTCGGGTTGCGCCAGGTCGAGGGCCGGCCGGCCGACCGCGACGACCTCAACGTCATCGCGCCCCTGCCCGGCCTCCAGCAGGCTGGTGGCGACCTGACCGTCGCGTCCGGTGACAACCAGCCTCACGCCGCGCCCTTCCTGCCTTCAATCTGGCCGCGGGACTGGACTTGCCCGAGCCGCTCGCCGGCATAGCGCTGCTCGCGGATCGGCCCCCACCACCATTTGTTGTCGAGGAACCAGTCGACCGTCCTTGCCAGGCCGCTGTCGAAACTCTCCGACGGCGCCCAGCCGAGATCCCTGCCGATCTTGGAGGCGTCGATGGCGTAGCGGCGGTCGTGACCCGGGCGATCGGTGACGAAGCTGATCAGGTCGCGATAGCGTTTGCCGCCTGCGCGTGGCCTTCTGGCGTCGAGAAGGTCGCAGATCGTCTCGACGACGCTCAAGTTGGTCCGTTCGGAATTGCCGCCGACATTGTAGCTCTCGCCCGGCTGACCCTTGGTGGCGACCAGTTCCAGGGCGCGGGCATGATCCTCGACGAACAGCCAGTCGCGCACATTGGCGCCGGCGCCGTAGACCGGCAGCGGCTTTTCGTCGAGCGCGTTGAGGATCACCAGCGGGATCAGCTTTTCGGGAAAGTGATATGGCCCGTAATTGTTCGAGCAGTTGGAGAGCACGACCGGCAGGCCATACGTCTCGTGCCAGGCCCGCACCAGATGGTCGGACGCCGCCTTCGAGGCGGAATAGGGCGAGGACGGCGCGTAAGGCGTTTCCTCGACGAACATGCCGCCGTCGAAGGGCAGATCGCCGAACACCTCGTCGGTCGAGACATGGTGGAAGCGGAAGCGGGCTTTCCTGTCCTCGCCAAGGCCGCGCCAATATTCGAGCGCCGAATTCAGCACCCGGTAGGTGCCGACGATGTTGGTCTCGATGAAGGCGCCGGGTCCGTCGATCGAGCGGTCGACATGGCTTTCGGCGGCGAGATTCATGACGACGTCGATCTCGTCGAGGTGGAGGATGTCGAGGACCGCCCGCTCGTCGCAGATGTCGGCCTGCGCAAATTTGTAGTTATGCAGATTCTCGATCGTGCGCAGCGAGGCGAGATTGCCGGCATAGGTAAGTTTGTCGAGATTGGTCACATGGTAGGCCGGATTGGCGCACAAATGCCGGCACACCGCCGAGCCGATGAAGCCGGCACCGCCTGTCACCAGAAAATTCATGGCGCTCTCCTCACACCGTCGCGCGTCATGCGAACACCTCGGCATTGGCGAGCGTCGGCGCCTTGAGGTCCTTGGCCGAGAGCTCGAAGCCGCCGGCTGGCGAAGGCCAATCGATGCCGATGTCGGGGTCGTCGAAACGGATCGATCGGTCGTGCACCGGCGAATAGGTGTCGGTGACCTTATACAGGACCTCGGTGTCCGGCACGAGCGTGACGAAGCCGTGCGCGAAGCCCTTCGGCACTAGGATCTGGTTGCCTTTCTCGGCCGATATTTCGAGCGCGACCCATTTTCCGAAGGTTTTCGAGCTGCGGCGAATGTCGACCGCGACGTCGAGGATCTTGCCTCTGATCACACGCAGCAACTTGTCCTGCGCGCGTGGAGGAAGCTGATAGTGGAGTCCCCGCACGACACCTGCCGCCGCCGAATAGGAGTGATTGTCCTGGACGAAACGCAAATCGATGCCGGCTTCAAAAAAGCGCTCGGCATTCCAGGTCTCGATGAAATAGCCGCGCGCATCGCCGTGCCGCTTCGGCACGATCTCCAGCACGCCATCGAGACCAAGCTGCCTGACGTCCACTCTAGTTCTCCGTCAGCTCGGTGACACGCCGGCGCAGATAGGCGGCGTATTCATTCTTGCCCAGGCGCGTGGCGCGCTCAAGCACCTTGTCGGCGGTCAGCCAGCCCTGCTCGAAAGCGATTTCTTCAGGACAGGCAACCTTGATGCCCTGGCGATGCTCGATGGTGCGCACGAAGGACGAGGCCTCATGCAGGCTGTCATGCGTGCCGGTGTCGAGCCAGGCATAGCCGCGGCCGAGCTGATGCACATGCAGCTGCCCGCGCTCGAGATAGACGTTGTTGACCGCCGTGATCTCGAGCTCGCCGCGCGCCGAGGGCTTGATCGTCGAAGCGATGTCAACGACCTCGTTGTCGTAGAAATAGAGGCCGGTGACCGCCCAGTTGGACTTCGGCTTCTCCGGCTTTTCCTCGATCGTCAAAGCGGTGCCGCTGAGCTTGTCGAACGACACCACGCCATAACGCTGCGGATCCTCGACATGGTAGGCGAACACCGACGCGCCGCTTTCCCGCTGCGCGGCAGCGCGGCAGAGCTGCGACAGACCCTCGCCGAAATATATGTTGTCGCCGAGGATCATCGACACATTGTCCTTGCCGATGAAGTCGCGGCCAATAATGAAGGCCTCGGCAAGCCCGTTGGGCTGCGGCTGTTCGGCATAGGACAATTCGAGCCCGAATTCCGAACCGTCCCCCAGCAACTCCCGAAAGATCGGCAAGTCGCGTGGTGTCGAAATGATCAGAATCTCTCGGATCCCCGCGAGCATCAAGACGCTCAGCGGGTAAAAAATCATCGGCTTGTCGTATATCGGCAGGATCTGCTTAGAGATCGCTAATGTTAGGGGATAAAGACGCGTCCCGCTGCCTCCTGCAAGGATGATACCTTTCAACAAGCTCTCCTTGAATTGCCAGGCCCCCGCCCGAAATCAAGTTGACCGTGCTTAGGTTTCGTGCGGAGGCTTGTCAATTCAAACTCGGCCGTGGATCAGCACCAGAATTGACCTACATCTGCCGCCTCGTGGTAATTTGACCGACCGGCCACAAGCCGTTGACCGACCGGCCACAGGCTGGCGATGCAATCGGCGCGGCGATTTGGCAAGCCGGCTTCCCGCCACCGGCTGGTGGACGCGTGACAACAAAAAGCCGGCGGGCTCGCGCCCGCCGGCTCATTTGCGTTCAAGCGATTTCAGGGTTGCTTCGGCAGCAGCGACCATACCGCCGGCACCAGGCTGGCGGCGAGCGCCACCTTGATCAGGTCGCCGACGATGAACGGCACGACGCCGAACTGCCACGACTTTTCAACACCGATCAGGGTGGCCAGCCAGGCAAAGCCCATGGCCATCATGACGATTTCGGCGACCAGCATGGCGTTGAACAGCTTGATCGGGTGGCGATCCCAGCCGCGATCGGCGGCCCAGCCGACAATGGCAGCCATGACGACGAAGCCGGCGAGATAACCACCGGTGCCGCCAATCATGTAGGCGATGCCGATGCCCTTTTCAGGCGTGCTCTGGAAGACCGGGAGGCCCATGGCGCCCTCGGCCATGTAGAGAAGCAGGGTAGCGACGCCAAGCCGCAGGCCAAATGCGGTGGCGATCAGCAGGACGGCCAGCGTCTGCATCGAAATGTCGACCGGCCCGAGCACGACTTTCGTCTTGGCCGACAGGGTCAAAAGCAGCGTTCCGGCGATCGCCAGCAAAAGCTGCGTTGCCACGCGCTGCGCACCCTCCTGAGGCAAAGCGAGAGAAACAAGCGGGCGCATCGTCGTTGCAAGTGCCATAGTCTTCCCCAATCCGGATTGCCGCAGATGGCGGCCTCGCTTTTTCCTATATTGGCTTCCGTGCTATGCGGCAATCGCTTTTGCCGTCCCCTTGACCGGAGCTCAACGACACCGCCATGGCGCTCAAATTCGACACCAGCTTCGATCCGGCCTACGGCCAGGGGGTCACTGTTGCGCCGGACGTCTTGCGCGTCACCGCCAAAAACCCCGGCCCGTTCACCTTTCACGGCACCAACAGCTACGTCATCGGCCGCGACACGCTGGCAGTGATCGACCCGGGTCCGGACGACGATGCGCATTTCCAAACGCTGCTCGAGGTGATCGCAAACCGGCCGGTGAGCCACATTTTCGTCAGCCACACGCATCGCGACCATTCTCCGCTGGCCGCGCGGCTGCAAGCGCACACTGGTGCTCCGGTGCTGGCCGAAGGCCCGCACCGCCCGGCGCGGCCATTGCGGATCGGCGAGACCAACCCGCTTGACGCCAGCGTCGACACGGCTTTCGTCCCGGACATCGCGCTGCCCGACGATGCGCTGATGGAGGGTGACGGCTGGGCGATCCGAACCGTGCTGACGCCGGGCCACGCCGCCAATCACGCGGCATTTGCGCTCGAAGGCACCGGCATCCTGTTTCCAGCCGACCATGTGATGGCGTGGGCGACCTCGATCGTGGCGCCGCCGGACGGGGCGATGGCCGACTACATGGCCTCGCTCGACAGATTGATCGCGCGCGGCGACCGCCTGCTGCTGCCCGGCCATGGCGGCCCGGTGGCCGCGCCGCGCAGCTTCATGCGCGGGCTGAAGACTCACCGCAAGATGCGCGAACGGGCGATCCTGGAGCGGATTCGGGGCGGTGACCGGACGATTCCGGACATGGTCAAGGCGATCTACAGGGACACCGACCCGCGCCTGCATGGTGCCGCCGGCCTGTCGGTGCTAGCCCATCTCGAGGATCTGGTCGCGCGCGGCCTGGTCAGCACGGAGGGTGATGCGGCCATCGATGGTATTTTTACGCCGGTTGGCTAAAACCGGCTGGAACGTTCTTCCGGTTGAGGCGACTTCAGACCATGGCAAGAGCATTCCGGATTGGCCGGAAGTCGCGCCGCGGTCTCCAGCGCGACCCGCGAGGCCGTCATGGAGAGGTTTGGCAACACGTCCTCCTGCAGCAATTTCTGGCGATTGCGGTCCATATAATCGTTGAAACCAGCCGTTACGAACGCGCAGGGCACGAAACATGCTCCGATCTCGCGTGACAAGGTAGCTTCGGGGGCGATCGAATGGTTGAGCACATCCGCCCCCATGTTTCGAAACGCCAGGGCTTCGGCCGGTGTGGTCAGCCGCGGCCCGTAACAGTGGCCGGCGACCAGCTGCTGTTCGATGCCATGAACGCGGCATTCGGCCGGCCAATGACGGCGGGCGGTTTCGACCAGAACTGCCGCACATCTTGGGCAGACAATCTGCTTGCCCGAGCAATCGAAGCTCTGGCGGCCGGGAAGCAGTGAAAACGGGGTCTGCGTCAGTTCGATGATATCGGCATTCACCACCATGTCGCCGGGCTTGATCGCCTTGTTGACGGCGCCGATGGTCGAGCAGGACAGCACTTGCCGTACACCCGCGTTCATCAATACCCAGAACGCGCGGCGATGGCAGGAATGGTCGATATGGTCGCGGGGATTGCCGTGCGAATACATGCACAAGGCACGTTTCGCTTTGCCTTCAGTGGTAATCGACGCATCGAACTCGAGCAGCTTCCAGTTGTCGGTGCGACCGAAAGGCGTTTCAAAACTCATGTCCCGCCGCAAGGTCCGCACGCCCTCGAATTCGACATCTTCCGGGAAGGCAAGCCCCCAGTTTGCCGACCCGGTGATGATCGCCAACCCCACTTGGGGTATGTCCGTTGAATGATAAGCTGGATCGTCGGCTGCGTGCTGATTGGTAGGCATGTTTCCAGTCTCGGTCAGGATTTTTGGCGAAGGGTCACGATCAGGACGGCGACCACGACGACGACGGTCCACAATGTCGAGATCGCCGCAATCGTTGGATCGATCTGATCGCGCAGCGACAGGAACATGAGCTTCGGCAGCGTGCTGTTTTGACCGCTGGCGACGAAGATCGAAATGACTGACTCGTCGAGCGAGGTCAGGAAGGCCATCAGCGTGGCCGACAACAGACTGATCCGGAGTTGCGGGACAATTATGCCGCCAATGGCTTTTGCCCAGTTTGCGCCCAGGCTGCGCGCCGCCTGAACCTGGTTCCAGTCAAAGCGGATCAGTGCCGGCAGCAACACAATGCACGCGACCGGGATGGCCAGCACCACGTGTCCAACCAGCACGCCGAACAGCGTTCCGACCAGACGTTGCGCCGCCAGAACAAAGAACAGACCGATCGCCAGCAGGATGCCCGGCACAATGGACGGGGTGAGCAGAACGCCCTGAATGGTCAGGGCGGCCTTTCCGCCGAGCCTGTTCATCGAGATGCAGGCCAGCAGCCCCAGCGGCACCGCGACCGTCGCCGTCAATGTCCCCAGGATCAGGCTCGTCCTGAGCGCGGCCATCCATGTCGCCGAACCGAAGAACGTCTCGTACCAGCGCAACGAGTATGCGTGCGGCGGGAACTCGAGAAGATTGGATGCCGAAAAGGAGAGCGGGACGACGACGAGCGTCGGCAGCATCAGGAAAATCATTACGAGCGCGCAGAAGCTCCACAGAAGGATACGGGCCAGCCTGTTGTCCGGATAGGCTTCAAGCATGGGTCGCGCCGACACTGTTGCGCGCCATCAGTCGCCGCGCCCCCAGGAACATCATGCCGATCAGCGCCATGAGAACGAGCAACAGAATACCCAAGACGCTCGCCGACCCCCAATCCTGAAAGGTCGATAGCGTGCGCTCGATCCGGATGGAGAGCGGATTTACCTTGCCGCCGCCAAGCACCGCCGGCGTTATGAAGAAACCTATGGTGTAGATGAAGACGATCATCGAACCCGAGAAGATGCCGCCGGCAGAAAGCGGCAGAATGACCGTGCGGATCGCTTGCCCGAGGGTAGCGCCCATGCTCGCCGACGCGCGAATGAGGTTTGCGTCGATATCGCGCATCGCTGCATAAACGGGCAGCAGGAAGAGCGGCAGCATGTAGTGAACCATGCCGATGAGCGTTCCTGTGAAGTTGTAGACCAGCGGCAATGGCTCCGCTGTCAGGCCTGAACCGGTCAATGCCGCGTTGATCAGGCCATCGCGCCGCAAGAGCACGAGCCAACCATACGTCCGCACCAGAATGGAGGTCCACAACGGCAGCATGACGAAGGCCATCAGCAAATTGGCCACCTTCGGTCTGGCGCTGGCCAGGGCGAGCGCCAGGGGGGTGCCGAGAAGAATGCAGATCGCCAGCGTGCCCAGGGATAGCTCAAGGGTTGTGACGAGCGCCGACCATGTCAGCCCGCTCGACAGCACCTTCTCGTAATTGCCGACGGTGTATTCGCCCCCCGTGGTCAGGAAGGATTGCCGGATGATCCAGAGGATGGGCAGTATCGCCGCCAGTCCAACGATGAAAAGTGCCGGCAGCGAAAGCGAGAGGAAGAACCGCCGCTCGCGTCGAGCGTCTGCCGCGAGCGCAGGATCGGCGATGACGGTCACGCTCTCGCTCCCGGTATCGCGTGAACTTTCGCCGCTGGTGCATAGGCGGTCACCCGCTGACCGGTGGCAAGCTCGGCGCAGCCACTGGCCAGCGCCGCCGGAATGCAGACAAGAATCTCTTGCCCGCCGTCAAGCGCCAGCGTCAAAAGCCAGTTCTCGCCGCGAAACGCCTTGGCGCGCAGCGTTCCCTCAAGCGCCACCCCGTCCCGCCCAACGAGCTTCGCATCAAGATGGAAGCTTTCTGCGCGGATCATCACAGCTTCGCTTGACGCATCGGTGCCGTCTATTCTGCGCACCGCGCCCGGAGCCACAATGTTGGCCTCACCCATGAACTCCGCGACGAAGCGGGTCGACGGACGATCATAGATCCGCTGTGGCGTGTCGATCTGTTGAATGCGGCCGGAATTCATCACCGCAACCCGGTCTGACATGATCAGTGCTTCGCGCTGGTCATGCGTCACATAGATCGTGGTGATCCCCAGATCGTCGTGCAGACGCCGGATCTCGTACTGCATGGTCTCGCGCAGGTTCTTGTCGAGCGCCGACAACGGCTCGTCCATCAGCATCACGCGTGGCTCGAAGACGATTGCCCGTGCCAGCGCTACGCGCTGGCGCTGGCCGCCGGACAATGCGGCAATGTTGCGCTCCGCCAAACCCTCCAGCTTCACGCGGGCCAAGGTGTCAAGCGCCCGCTGACGCGCCTCCGCTCTCGGCGTCTTGCGCAGCACCAACGGATACTCGACATTTGCCAGAACGTTCATGTGGGGAAACAGGGCGTAGTTCTGGAACACTATGCCGATGTCCCGCTTGTTGGGGGCCAGGCGGGTGATGTCGCGATCATCCAACAGGAGTTTACCGGAATCGGGCCGGACAAAACCGGCCAGAGCCATGAGCAGCGTGGTCTTGCCCGAACCGGAGGGCCCGAGCAGCGTGAGGAATTCGCCAGCCTGAATGTCGAGCGAGACATCGTCCAGCGCGACGTAAGATCCATAGGTCTTGCGCACGCTGTCGATGGTGATCGGGAGCGACTTCATCATGTGCTTCAGCCTTAGAGCTGAGACTCAGCGGGCCATCATCTCATCGAAGGCTTTTTGGGCGGCCTCGCCGTTCTTGACCCACCAGTCGGCGTTCGAAAACACCGAAGTGCCGGCATTTTCAGGCGCCGTCGCCAGGGTCTTGAGGCGATCTTTGGGGATAAGACCACCCTCATAGCCGGCAGGATTGACCGGACCATAGGCGATGAAATCGGTCAGCTTCGCCACCCGTGCGGGCTGCGTCATCGCCGCGATGAGCTTCATGGCAGCTTCCTTGTTCGGCGCCCCCTTCGGCACCGCAAGGCAGTCCGTGCCGATGACGGAACCCTTGAACGTATAGTCGATCGCGCCGCCATCCGTCTTCACCGTCTGGGCTCGCCCATTCCAGGTGACGACCAGATCCGCCTCGCCGTCTTTCAGCAATTGCGCCGACTGCGCTCCGGAGGTCCACCACACCGAGACATTCGGTTTGATCGCGTCAAGCCGCTTGATGGCGCGCTCCAAACCCTCCGGCGTGCTGAGCACGGGATAGACGTCGGCCGGCGCCACGCCATCGGAGAGCAGCGCGATCTCGATCAGGTCCTGCGCATTGGCGCGCAGCGCGCGACGGCCCGGAAATTTGGCGACATCCCAGAACTCCGCCCACGTCTTCGGCGGATTCTCGCCATAGGTCTTGGTGTTCCACGACATGACGGTGCCATAGGAGTCGAACGGATAGCAGTAGTCGGACTTCGCGCCGGCGGGCACGGAATTGGGATCGATGATCTTGTAGTCGAGCGGCTCCAGCAGCGACTGTGCGGCCGCCTGCGCGCCTTCCGGTGAGCCGAGGTGGATGATGTCGGTGGTGATCGCACCCGAAGTGACCTGCATCTTCAGGGCGGCCAGGCCGTCGCTTTGCGTCTCCTCACGGACATCAAAGCCGAGCTCTTTTGCAGCGGGGGCCCACATGGCCTCCTTTATGGCGTTGCCATAGTCGCCGCCCGCGGTGGTGATGGTGACTGTCTGGGCATAGACGGGCAAGGCAACCGAGACCGCGATCGCTGCCAGGGAAATGCGTAGTAAACGGGACATAGGTTCTCCTCCTCCGGATTCATAAAATGCCGATAAGCACGGCTTTTTTGTTAATCGTAACGTTACGATTGCTTAAAATGACATCAGAGTCAAGCTGGTGCCAGGCAGGCCCGCTCAGGTTCGCCGAGCCTGAATTTGACCCTCAGGTCGAATCCGGTAACGTTGCGACGCCCAGCAAGATCAGCCGGCGCTTTCGCAAATGAAGTCGGGCGATATGGCCAATCTAAAACAGATCGCGGCGGAACTTTCCCTTTCGGTGACCACGGTGTCCCGCGCTCTGAAGGATGGGCCGGAAGTGCTGCCCTCGACCATAGCCAGGGTCAAGGAGGCGGCGAAGCGGCTCGGCTATGTTCCCAATCATCATGGTCGCGCGCTGAAAACCGGACGAACCCTGACGCTGACGGCAGTTCTGCCGATGGAGACACGCGACTACCTGTCCGATCTGTTGAAGCTTCCCTTGATCGAAGGCATGACGCTGGCGGCGCGGCAAGCGGGTTATAGTCTGTCCATCTATTCCACCACGCCCGACGACGATCCCGTCGAGAGTGTGCAGCGGCAGCTTCAGGCGCGCAGCTCAGACGGACTGATCATCACCCGCATGGTGTCGGGTGATCCGCGCGTCAAGCTGCTGCTGGATGAACGCATGCCGTTCGTGGCGTTTGGAAGAACCGACCTGGATACCGCGTATCCTTATGTCGATGTCGACAATGAGCAGATTGCCTACGAGGCGACCCGACGGCTCATGGACAAGGGCTGTCGACGCATTGCCCTGCAACTTCTCGTTCCGGAGGACCAGGCGAGCGCCATGCGTCTTTCCGGATATGGAAGGGCAATGGCCGAGGCCGGTATTGCAATCGACCAATCGCTGATCGGTCATGGCATGTTTACCATGGAATCGAGCGCGGCATGGTTCGATCGCCTGCTGGCGTCGTCAGATCCGCCGACGGGCCTGGCATGCGCCAACGAACTGGGCCTTCTGGGAGCGTTACACGCTCTCGGCAAGCGGGGTCTCGAGCCTGGCCGTGACGTCCACATCGTCACGCGTGACAGCACGCGGCTTGCACGCTTCCTGCCGGCAAAGATTGAAGTTCATTTTGTGGACATGGCCGGTGTCGGACGCAAACTTATCGAGATTCTGGAGCGCAGGATCATCAATCCGCTCGGGCCGGTGGAGACATTCTTGTTAAAGGGCAAATTCGACTCTGGGGAATAGTCTGTCCGCAGACTTGAGCCGCATTCTTGCGGCCCTGATTCCGATTGGCTGCAAGATGCTCTGGGTATCACTCGGCCGGAGCCGGCCCCACCTGGCCGGCGACTTCCTGATCCAGTTCTGCCAGAAACTCCACAATACGAGCGGCGTTGTCGCCGAGGTCGTAGCGGCCGTAGCGGGAGGCCGAGCGCATGTCGACGACGACCGTGTCGCCGTCGTTGCTCACCCGGATCGCGACGTCGGCGGGCAGGCCGACCACGAAGCTCCGGGCCACGGCCGATATCGTCACCTCGTCCTGACCGTCTGTCACAGGGTACGGCGCGGTAAGCTGCCAGTCGCGACGGTCGAGCACGGTTTCGACGGCGTCGACGACGGTTTCGAACGGTAGATTGTAGCTGTGCCCGGTGACCAGCGGATAGGCGTCGGCCTGCAGGCGCGCCTCCCCCGGCGTCGGCGGCGCGAGCACGTTCATGTCCTTGGTGCGGTCGCTGGTGTCCAGCACCGGCGGGTTGTCGAGATCGGTCGAGATGTCCCTGAGCGGCGGCGTGGTCGCCACCCAATAGGCAGCGATGCCGTAGGGCGTCAGCACCAGCAGCGCCAGCAAGGCGCCGACCGAGAGGTCGCGCCCGCCACGGCCGCCGAAATGCCACAACCTGGACAAAGCGAGGCCGGCAAACAGCAAAGCGAACGCGGCAAGCAGGGCGACGATCGCCAGCACCCACAGGAAGGCCGGCGTTTCGACCAGTTCGAAATGATGGCCGGCCAGCACGGTCAGCAACAGCACCAGGGCAAAAGCGCCCGTGCGCCGCGACCAGCCGGCCGCCATCGATGTCTGCCGCTCGTCGATTTCCATTGTCTTCAGCACCGCCCCAACCCGCACAGACGCTTAGAGCAAAGCAGCCGCAAATTGAACATCCCTGCTCTAACGTTTTCGAAGGTCAAAGAATCGCACGGTCCCGATCAATCCGTCGGCAGGCGGTAGTCGCTGAACTGCTTGCGCAAGGTGATCTTCTGTATCTTGCCGGTGGCGGTGTGCGGGATTTCGCTGACAAAAGCCACGTCATCGGGCATCCACCACTTCGCCACCTTGCCGGCCATGAAAGCCAGGATGTCGGCCTTGCTCGGCTCCTTGCCCGGCTTGGCGACCACGACCAACAAGGGCCGTTCGCCCCATTTCGAATGATGGACGCCGATTGCGGCTGCCTCGGCGACGTCGGGATGGCCGACGGCGAGGTTTTCCAGGTCGATGGTCGATATCCACTCGCCGCCCGACTTGATCACGTCCTTGGCGCGATCGGTGATCTGCATGTAGCCGCCCGGATCGATATGGGCGACGTCGCCGGTGTCGAACCAGCCGTCCTTGTCGAACTGCTCGGCGCCGACGCCACCATAATAGCCGCTGGCGATGGCCGGGCCGCGCACCTTCAGCCGGCCGAAGGTCTTGCCGTCCCAGGGCAGTTCCTTGTCGTCATCGTCCGTCACCTTCATCTCGACGCCGAAGGGCGGGTAGCCCTGCTTGCCCTGGACATCGAGCCGAGCCTCGCCCTCGAGCTGCTGATATTGCGGCTTCATGGTGCAAAGCGTACCGAGCGGCGACATTTCGGTCATGCCCCAGGCGTGGATGACCCCGACGCCGTAATTGTCTTGGAATTTCCTTGTGATGGCGCGCGGACAGGACGAGCCGCCGATGACGACCTTGCTCAGATGGGGAAGTTTCTTGCCGGTCTCTTCCAGATGTTGCAGCAGCATCATCCACACGGTCGGCACGGCGGCGCTGAAAGTCACCTTCTCGGTGTCGAGCAGCTCGTAGATCGAGGCGCCATCCATCTTGCAGCCAGGCATGACCAGCTTGGCGCCGATCATCGGCGCGCTCTGGCCAAGGCCCCAGGCATTGGCATGGAACATCGGCACGACGGGGAGAATCGTGTCCCGCGCGGAGATGCCCATGGCGTCGGGCATTGCGGCGATCATGGCGTGCAGCACGTTCGAACGGTGGCTGTAAAGCACGCCCTTGGGATCGCCCGTCGTGCCGGAGGTGTAGCACATCCCGGCGGCGGTGTTTTCAGGGAACGTCTTCCAGGCGAAGTCGCCATCGGCCTCGTTCAGCCAGTCCTCATAGGCGACCACATTCGGCAGCGTCGTCTCAGGCAGATGCGCCTTGTCGGTCAGCACGATCACCTTTTTCAGCGATTTGACCGCGCCGGCGATCTTTTCCAGCAGCGGTACGAAGGTCAGGTCGACGAAGATCGCTCTGTCCTCGGCGTTGTTCATGATCCAGACGATCTGCTCGGGAAACAAACGCGGGTTCAGCGTGTGATAGATGGCGCCGATGCCCATGATGCCGTACCAGGCCTCGATGTGGCGCGCCGTGTTCCAGGCCAGGGTCGCGATGCGGTCGCCGAGCACAAAGCCGTCGCGTTCGAGCCTTTGGGCAACCTTGAGGGCGCGGCGATGGATCTCGGCATAGGTGGTGCGAACGACCGGACCTTCGACCGAGCGCGAAACGATCTCTCGCGTCCCGTGCTGCCGCTCGGCATTGTCGATCAGCTTGTGGCAGAGCAGCGGCCATTCCTGCATCAGTCCGAGCATCTGGTTCCTCCCATTTGGTTCCTCGTTCTTCCGTTTTTGTTCCATTGTGAGACGAACGGACAGATTGTCCAGTCATCAAGTCTCCAACCGTTAACGGCTGAAGCAAGCAGTGATCGAATCCCTAGGGAAACCGCCACAATCCGGCCATCGTCGGTGTTAACGTTCGTTAATGGCGCAAGGGGTGCGATAGGCGACTGAAAGAGGTTCGCATGGACGCGCAGCTCGACGACAGGCCGTTGGACGACAGCCAGGCCGAAGACGTGCAGTTGGACGACGTGCAGTTGGATGACATTCAGCTCGACGACAAAGAGCTTGAAGATACACTGGCCGCAAGTCTGGCCGATCTGGTGCCGGAGGCCAAAAAGGTTTCCGAAGACGAATTTGTCGAGGTGGTCGGCGGCGCCCTTGAGGCGGTCGGCGGCACGCTGCTGTTCAAAATGTGCGTCCAGAACGAAGGCGAAGGCCAGCATGTCGCCGCCGCATCGATCGGCGATGGCGGCAATCGCCAGTTCCTGCTGCTCACTTTGCCGACCGGCGGCGGCGCGCTGAAGGTCGAGACCACGTCAAGAAGCACCAATCCGGTGGCCGGCATTGCCGCTGCCTATGCCGGCCTCATGGACGTGTTCAAGACCGCGGCCTGACGTTCGCATATATGTGATCGTTCAACGACCGACTAGGCACGCCTGGCTGTCACGATGGCCTTGCGCAACTGGTTCTCCGCACACACTTAAGAACGTGGGAAGCAATCCCCCGTGCTCCCAATCGGACAAGGAGAACCCCCGCATGGACCAGATCGCCAACCCCGCCCCCGGCTTCCAGAGCAATCCCGGCAAGGTCATCACCGTCGAGCGTTATCGCGGCACGGTGGTCGTGCGTGCCGGCGATACGGTGATTGCCTCATCGACGCGGGCGAAGCTTCTGTCCGAACCGCCCTACCCCCAGCATTTCTACATCCCCTTCGAAGACATCGATTTCACCCAGCTCGGCAAAACCGTCCTGTCGACGCATTGCCCCTACAAGGGCGACGCCAGCTACTGGAGCGTGCTGCCGGCCGGCGAAACCGGCAAGGACGCGATGTGGGCCTATGAGCGACCCTTCGACGAAATGGTCGAGATTCGCGACCACGGCGCGTTTTACGCCAACAGGGTGACGATCGAAGCCACGCCGGCCTGAGGGCTGCGTGCCCTGAAGGTTAGCCAGAACGCTCGTCGCGTCGTCATCATATGACGAAGCTTATAGGCCTCGGCCGAGTCCCGAATGTTGGCGATGGCCCTCAGGCGGCAATGAAAACCGCCTTCCGCCGCAATCTAATCCGTCGTTCCGTCATTGCCGACGCCATCGGCCTCGTCGAGTCTCACGAAGGTCAGCCCCTTGGCCTTCAACGCCAGCAGACCTTGCACGACGCCCTCGCCGGCGGCGTGGGTCGGCTGGTTGATGTGGGCGATGATGACATCGCCGTCCTTGGCGGCGGCGATACGGCGGGCGGTTTCTTTTGCGCCGAGCAACGAGCCGCCATCGCCGTTTATCGAAAAGCCGGCGATCTTGAAGCCGAGCTTGCGGATCATGGCGATGGCCGACGGGCTGTATTCGGCGGTCGCGCCGCGGAACCATTTCGGCGCCGGCTCGCCGGTCCGCGCGAGTGCCGCCGCGCCCGACTCGACTTCGGCCTGCACCGCTTCAGGGCTGCCGGCGCTGCGGATGCCGTAGATTTTCTGCGGCGTGTCGACGGCCGGGATGTGACGGCCGCCATGATTTTCCAGTTCGAACAGATCGGGATGCGCGCGCATGATCTCGACGGCGGCGGCATTGCGCTTCAGCCAGATGCCGGTGACGAAGATCGTCGCCGGAATCCGGTTCTCCACCAGGGCCGAAAGTATCCTCGTATCGGTCTGCCCGCCGCAGGCGTCGAGCGTGAGCGCGACGCGGCCCACATTGTCGCCCGCGTCCGCCTTGAGGCGCAGCGTCGGCTCGACAAGCGGCGCCGCGTGGGCCGCGTGGGCCGCGTGGGCCGCGTGGGCCGCAGACGCGGCCCAGACCGAAAGAGCGATGGCGCAAAGCAGTTTTTGCAAGGGATGCCTGTTTTGTTTCAGAATTGGCGCTGTCATAGCCGCATCCCAAGACCCGCAACAAGGCGGAAATCGGGATATCGGCCATGCAGAAAGCCGATATCCCGACAATGTGACCGCCGCGCACCATCAGACGGCGTGTTCCAGCTCCACTTGCGTCCGCGACAGGACTTGGCGCACCGCGGCGACGACCGGTTCGACCTCCAGGCGCCAGACGCAGCACGCCTTGCTGGGATCGAGCGGATTGCACAGGCTGCCCGCGACGCAATTGCACGGCATGGACGGCTGCAAAGCGAGGCTGGGCACGCCGACCGGCCCCCAAACGGCCGGGCTGGTCAGGCCATACAGGCCGACAACCGGCGTTCCGGCGGCTGCTGCCATGTGCATAGGGCCGCTCTCATTGCCGACAAACAGTCGCGCCTGTTGCAACACCGCCAGCAGCGTTTCCAGCGACAGCGCGCCGACGAGGTTGACGATCGGCGACGCGGCGTGAGCGAGGATCTGCTCGGCGGGCTTGCGCTCGTCCGGTCCGCCGACCAGCACAAAGTCCAGTCCGGTCTCGCGCGCAATCGTGTCGATCACCGCGGCAAAGCGTTCCGGCTGCCAGCGCCGGCCGTGAAAGCTCGCGCCGGCATGCACGGCGATGAAATCGTTCGGGCGCAAACGATGTCTGTCCAGCAATGCCTGGGCCCTCGCCGTCTCCAGCGGCAAGGGCCGGATCGACGGCGCGCGCACGCGCAGAGGGACGCCAAGCGGCTCGAGCGGCGAAAGATAGCGGTAGAGATAGTGCTGTTCGCCAAAGCCGAACGGCCTGGCAAACAGATTGGCCGGCTGACGCTCGTGCCAACGCAGCGGCCTTTCCGAGGGATTGTAGCCGATGCGGGTCCTGACATTGAGGAACCTGACGATGATGCGCGAGGTCTTTGAATCGGTGAGATCGATGGTCAGGTCGAAGCGAAACTGGCGCAGCTTGCTGATCATCGAATAGAGTTCGCGCCCCCGCTCCAGCGGGGTGCCGCGCATAGCCGCGCGGCGGAAGGTCACGACCTCCGAGGCGATGCCGTGCGCGGTCACGAAGCTGGCGAGGCGGGCCTCACAGAGAAAGACGATCCTGACGCCGGGATATTCGAGCTGCAGGTTCCTGGCGAGCGTGGAGGAGAGAACAATATCGCCGATGAACTTGGTCTGGAGGATCAGGATCGAGCGGAAGGGTTTGGGCGAAATCTGCAACATCTGTTTCTCGGCACCGGGCGGGTTGGGGGACCGTGAAACTGGGCAGAAACGATGTCGGGATTGCGTGCCGAGCCGCGCACATCAGCGTGAATTTGCTTACAAAATCGTAAGCTTAGCGCCAAATGGCCACCCCTGGGGTGGCCATTTGCGCGACGCGGAAAGAACTATGTCGAAATCAGGATGCCGCGGCGCTCTTTTTGGGGCGTGGCGCGACCATCTTGGCAATCTGCACCGCGGCCTGCGCGGCGGCCAATCTCGCAATCGGCACGCGGTAGGGCGAGCACGAGACATAGTCGAGGCCGACCTCTTCGCAGAAGCGGATCGAGGCCGGATCGCCGCCATGCTCGCCGCAAATGCCCAGCTTGATGTCGGGCCGCGTCGCCCTGCCCTTTTCGGCCGCCATGCGCACCAGTTCGCCGACACCCTCGATGTCGAGCGAGACGAATGGATCCTGCTCGATGATGCCCTTCTGGCGGTAGGTTTCGAGGAAGGAGGCCGCATCGTCGCGCGAGATGCCGAAGGTCGTCTGCGTCAGGTCGTTGGTGCCGAAGGAGAAGAATTCGGCTGACTCGGCAATGACATGTGCGCGGATCGCGGCGCGCGGAAGCTCGATCATCGTTCCGGTGAGATAGTCGATCTTGACGCCGGTCTCTTCCATGACGCTTTTGGCGACGGCGTCGATGCGCGCCTTGACGTAATCGAGCTCCTTCACAAGGCCGACCAGCGGCACCATGATCTCGGGAACGACCAGCGCGCCGGCTTTCTTGCCGGCCTCGACGGCGGCCTCGAAAATGGCGCGCGCCTGCATCTCGGCGATCTCGGGATAGGAGACCGCGAGACGGCAGCCGCGATGGCCGAGCATCGGGTTGAACTCGTGCAAGGCCTCCGTGCGCTGCCTGAGCTTGTCCGGCGAGACATTCATGGCAGCGGCGACTTCGGCCACTTCGGCTTCCGTCTTTGGCAGGAATTCATGCAGCGGCGGATCGAGCAATCGGATCGTCACCGGCAGGCCGGCCATGATCTCGAACAGTTCGAGGAAATCCGAGCGCTGCATCGGTAAAAGTTTGGCCAAGGCGGTGCGGCGGTCCTTCTCGGTATCGGCCAGGATCATCTCGCGCATGGCGACGATGCGCTCGCCGTCGAAGAACATATGCTCGGTGCGGCACAGACCAATGCCTTCGGCGCCGAAGGAGCGCGCCATGCGCGCATCGAGCGGCGTCTCGGCGTTGGTGCGCACCTTCATGCGGCGCGTCGCATCGGCCCATTCCATGATGGCGGCGAAATCGCCGGACAGTTCGGGCTGCAGCATCGACACGGCGCCCTTCAGCACCTGGCCGTTGCTGCCGTCGATTGTGATGATATCGCCCTTGCGGAAGGTCTGGCCCATCGACATCAGCGTGCCGGCCTTGTAGTCGACGCGCAGCGAGCCGGCGCCCGACACGCAAGGCTTGCCCATGCCGCGCGCCACCACGGCGGCGTGGCTGGTCATGCCGCCGCGCGTGGTCAGGATGCCTTCCGAAGCATGCATGCCGTGAATGTCTTCGGGGCTGGTTTCGATGCGCACCAGGATCGCCTTGCGCCCTTGCGTGTTCAGTTCTTCTGCATCGGCGGACGAGAAAACTATCTCGCCGGTCGCCGCGCCCGGAGAAGCCGGCAGGCCGACGCCGATGACATCGCGCGGCGCCTTCGGATCGATGGTCGGATGCAACAGCTGGTCGAGCGAGGCCGGATCGATGCGAGCGACCGCCTCTTCGGTGGTGATCAGCCTGTCGCGCGCCATTTCGACGGCAATCTTGAGCGCCGCCTTGGCGGTGCGTTTGCCGGAGCGCGTCTGCAGCATCCACAATTTGCCGCGCTCGATGGTGAATTCGAGATCCTGCATGTCGCGGTAGTGCTGCTCGAGGCGGTCGGAGATGTCGACGAAAGAGCGGAACGCGTCCGGCATCAGCTTCTGCAGCGACGGTTTGTCGGAGCCGGCGGCAATGCGCGCCGCCTCGGTGATGTTCTGCGGCGTGCGGATGCCGGCCACGACATCCTCGCCCTGCGCGTTCACCAGGAACTCGCCATAGAGCATCTTTTCGCCGGTCGAGGGATTGCGGGTGAAGGCGACGCCGGTGGCCGAGGTCTCGCCCATATTGCCGAACACCATGGCCTGGACGTTGACCGCCGTGCCCCAGCTTTCCGGGATATCATGCAGGCGCCGGTAGGTGATGGCGCGGTTGTTCATCCAGCTTGAAAACACCGCGCCGATGGCGCCCCAAAGCTGCTCGTGCGGGTCCTGCGGAAACGGCATATCGAGTTCTTCCTCGACCTTGGCCTTGTAGAGCGCAATGACGCCCTGCCATTCCTCAGCGGTCAGTTCGGTGTCGAGCTCATGGCCGAGGCTCGCCTTCTGGTCCTCGAGGATTTCCTCGAACACTTCGTGGTCGAGACCCATGACGACATCGGAATACATCTGGATGAAGCGGCGATAGCTGTCATAGGCAAAACGGGCATCGCCGGAATCGGTGGCCAGCGCCTCGACCGTCTCGTCGTTGAGGCCGAGATTAAGCACGGTATCCATCATGCCCGGCATCGAGGCGCGAGCGCCGGAGCGGACCGAGACCAGCAGCAATTTCGACGGATCGCCGAAACGGCGCCCAGTCAGCGTGCCGATATGGTCCAGCGCTTTGACGACATCGGCCTTCAACGCGGCCGGATAGCTGTTGCCATTGGCGTAATAGGCGTTGCAGACTTCTGTGGTGAGGGTGAAGCCCGGCGGCACCGGCAGGCCAAGGCTGCACATCTCAGCCAGATTGGCGCCCTTGCCGCCGAGAAGATTGCGGTCGCCCGCACGTCCCTCCGCGGCGCCGTCGCCGAAGGTATAGACCCATTTGGTCATGCTCGCCCTCCAAGTCCTTGGAAGATAGACAACACCGGGGCCAAGGCCCGGTTCCCCCCCGCATTCCGACCCGAGCGTTATTATGCTGCAGTGCGAAAGGCAAGGCGTGGTCAGCCAAGCCCGGCCACTACAATCGATTAAGCAAAAGCTGCGTCAAAAAGACTTGCCGACCAGCCGCCCGCGATATAGAACATATCATGAACAAGTTGGGGGTAGCGTGGTGAAACTCAACGGAAAACTCGACTATCTGGAATTGCTGCGACCGGCGGAACGCTGGACAGCGTCAAGGCGTTCTACAGCGCGGCCTTCTCGTGGTCGTTCACCGATTACGGGCCGACCTATTCGGCCTTTGGCGAAGGGCTCGACGGCGGTTTTCAGGCCGATGCCGCGGAAGCGCCGGCCAAACCGCTGCCGGTGCTTTATTCGCAGGATCTGGAAGCAACCCTCGACGCTGTCGAAAATGCTGGCGGCACCATCGTCAAGCCGATCTTCTCGTTTCCGGGCGGCAGGCGGTTCCACTTCACCGATCCGGCCGGCAATGAGTTGGCGGTCTGGGGCGAATAGCGAGCGCTCATGCCAGGCGGTGGATCAGTTTTGCACAGGGCCAACTCGGCATTGAGCTTTCGTGCCGCTCGTCCTATAAGGCCGCGCGCAGCGGGCAAAGCCCGCCTGCTGGGGCGTCGCCAAGTGGTAAGGCATCGGTTTTTGGTACCGACATTCCCAGGTTCGAATCCTGGCGCCCCAGCCAGTTCACACGCCTTTTGAAATCAATGATTTACAGACGCCATGAATGGCTGTCGTCAGCGGCTATCCGGCTCCCCCACGCGACCCGACTCCATCCACAGAGCCGGGCCGTGCGAAGAGGATCAGTAGTCGCTGTCGTCCTGGATGATGACGGGATGATGATGCCGATGGTGGCGACGCTCGATTGAGCCGGTCACGATAACAGTATCCGGACGATGATGTCTGCGGCCGTGGTCGTAGAAGGCAACCGTGCCGTGTTTACGGTGATGAAGGCGTTGACCCTGGTCATTGATGATCTTGACGGTCTTGTGGTGATGTCGATGGTGGGTCGTGATGATAACGTCAGCTTCGGCTGCTGAAGCTACCGCCGGCATCGCGATGAACAGCGCCAAAGCGCTCACGATCATTGTTTTCATTGCAATATATCCATCTGCTAATCATCCCTTCGCGGGGATAACCGCCTCCCATCCCTTTGGTTCCGGGTGGTGTCTTTGGGTCACGCGACGCGATCAGTGACGGATGCTCCAGCGCAACACGGCATGTCGAAAGAGGCAGTTTCGACACCAGGTCTTGTTGGCAGGACGCTCTTTCAAAGCCGCCACGAGGAGTTGCGCAGCTCAACAAAGCAGTGCTGCACGACCCTCTATGTAGCCGCGTTCGATCGCCTGATCTGTGGTGTGAAGCATCTGTCTTGCGAGGAAGACCCTCGGCCTTTCAGGATTTCCGAGAAGACGACCAAGCAGGCCGCCTCAGATTCCGTAAGAAAGTGCAAAGTAAGCCACCGGTCCCAAGATCAGCAAAATCGCCATCGCGATAAGCACGGCGATTGCCAGGCGCTCTGTTCGCCTGACAAGGTCAGCGACCTTGTCGTCGTCAGCCCGCGGTATAAGATCAAGGACCGAAGAAACTTCCGTAGGACTGTCGTTGTCGTTTGCGGGTCGGGTGGTTGCGAGTTCACGCACGGATCTCTGGACAAAGGTCACTATTAGCCTCGTTGTTGAAACGTCACGCCGATTGGCGGTCCCACGACAATCGGGTGCCCGCTAGTCTATGGAGAATGGCGGGCACCCGATTGACCGCCGATGAAGGGACTCATACTCGGCAGCCTGGTTGCAATGTATTGGGCGGGCATAGGTTGCTCACCTTCGACCTATGGCTCTGACGCCAGGACTTCAGTCATACCCAGTTCGGACCTTAGTCTGACGGCAGACGAAACGGATGGCGGCCATTCGTTTCGACGCAGAAAAATGCGGGAACATTAGTAGGCTCTGACGAGTTCACTCTCAGCAACAAATTTTCGGGAGAGATATTGTGAACAACATAATTTGGCTCGTCGGAGCAGTGGTCATCGTGATTGCGATACTGAGCTTCTTTGGCCTCCGATAAACGGGCGCCTGCCGAATTGGCAACAAACACGAACTCGTTCGCGCAACTTTTTTGGGAGAATGAGTTGAGTTGAGGGACGCCACGCGTCCCATCGTTTTCAAGCGACCGAAGTTGCGCAATCAGTTCGTCTTGCGGCCAATGATGTGTGCGACGCGACCGAACAGGCCGGGACCCGCTTCAGCCGGCTTGGCTGGCGATGCTTGCACCGTCGTCGTCTCGCGCGCGGGATGATTTCCGGGGTCGGAGGCCATGGCCATCACCGCCTTGATGGCCGGCTTTCGCAGTCAGCGGTCTGCCGACCTCGTCATCCATTCCGACCGGTACCAGTCGACGAATTTCTTCAGCCCGTCCTCTATCGAGACACTCGGCCGGAAGCCGAAATCGCGTTCCAGCGCCGTCATGTCGGCATAGGTCTGCTCGACGTCGCTGGTCTGCATCGGCTCGTTGTTGCGCATCGCGCTTACGCCGAGCAGCCGCTCCAGCGTGGCGATGAAATCGTCCAGTCGCTCGGGCCGGTTGTTGCCGACATTGTAGATCCGGCATGGCGGCGCCTCGACCGGCGGCTTGTCGAGCACGGCGACGATGGCGCGCACGACATCGTCGATATAGGTGAAATCGCGCCACATCTCGCCATCGTTGAAGACGCGGATCGGCTTGCCCTCGAGCATCGCCTGGGTGAACAGCCAATAAGCCATGTCGGGCCGGCCCCACGGACCGTAGACGGTGAAGAAGCGCAGGCCGGTCTGCGGCAGGCCGAAGAGATGGGCGTAGGTGTGGCTCATCAGCTCGTCGGCCTTCTTGGTGGCGGCGTAGAGCGAGACGGGCTTGTCGACCTGGTCGGTCTCGGCAAACGGCACCTTGCGGTTGCCGCCATAGACCGAACTCGACGAGGCATAGACCAGATGCTCGAAGCCGACCGTTGCGCGGCAGAATTCGAGCACTTCGAGATGGCCGACCACGTTGGAACGGACATAGAGCCTGGGATTATCCAGCGAATGGCGCACGCCCGCCTGTGCCGCCAGATGCACGACCTTGACGATGCCTTGCCCGGCCAACGCATCGGCGAGAGCGCCCGGCTCGGCGATGTCGAGCTGGTGAAAGGAAAAGCCGTTGTGTGGCTTGAGGCGGGCGAGCCGGCCTTCCTTCAGCGCCAGGTCGTAATAATCGTTCATATTGTCGACGCCGACGACGGCTTCGCCGCGGTTCAGCAGATGATGGCAGACATGGCTTCCGATGAACCCCGCGGCTCCGGTGACGAGTACAGGCAACAACGTTCTCCAGACACATGACCAAGCCAGCCATCAGGGCGATTGGCTGCATTCCATTGGTGCTATAGTCGAAAGCCGGGGTTGAGGCCACTGGCCAAGCCGACGCGTCAGCTCGCCTCGCGCATCGCCTCGGCGGCCTGCAGATCGACCGACACCAGCTGGCTGACGCCCTGCTCGGCCATGGTCACGCCGAACAGGCGGTTCATGCGCGCCATGGTGATCGGATTGTGGGTGATGATGACGAAGCGCGTCTCGGTGGTCGCGGCCATTTCGTCCATGAGATTGCAGAAGCGCTCGACATTGTGATCGTCGAGCGGCGCGTCGACTTCGTCGAGCACGCAGATCGGCGCCGGATTGGTCAGGAACACCGCAAAGATCAGCGACATCGCTGTCAGCGCCTGCTCGCCGCCGGAGAGCAGCGTCATGGTCTGCGGCTTCTTGCCGGGCGGACGTGCCAGGATTTCGAGCCCGGCTTCAAGCGGATCGTCGGATTCGATCAGCTGCAGTTCCGCCGTACCGCCGCCGAACAGATGCGAGAACAGCCGCTGGAAATGACCGTTGACGACATCGAACGCGGCGAGCAGCCGCTCGCGGCCCTCGCGGTTCAGGCTCTGGATCGCTTGCCTCAGCTTGCGGATCGCCTCGACAATGTCCTCGCGCTCGGAAACGATGGTCTCCAGCCGGTCCGACAGTTCCTTCTGCTCTTCCTCGGCGCGCAGATTGACAGCGCCAAGCCGCTCGCGCTCGACCTTCAGCCGGTCGAGTTGGCGCTCGATCTCGGCCATTTCCGGCATCGGGCTGTCGGCTTCCAGACCGGTGTGGCGGATGACCAGATGCGGCGGCGTGTTCAGCGTTTCCTGGATGCGCGCCTCGACCTCGAGCCGGCGTTCGTCGGCAGCCGTCAGCCGCTCCTCGGCGCGGACGCGGGTTTCGCGGGCGTCGGCCAGCGACTGGATTGCCGCGGTGGCGGCCTTGTCCAGCTCCGCCTGCTTGTTCTCGGCCTCCTGCAGACGGTCGGCAGCGGCCTTGCGCAAAGTCTCGGCCTCGGTCAGCTGAGACAGCAGCGCGCGGCGCCTGGCGTCGATCTCGTCGGGAGCATCGGCCAGCGTCTCGCGCTCTGCCTCGGCTTCGGCCCTGCGCTCGCCGAGCGAGGCGATCTGCGTCGAGGCGTTTTCGGCACGCTGGAGCCAGCTGCTGCGCTCGGCGCCGATGGCATCAAGCCGGCGCGTGCGCGCCTCGGCTTCGCGGCGC
Source organism: Mesorhizobium sp. P171375 (assembly GCF_057786075.1). Taxonomy (NCBI): domain Bacteria; kingdom Pseudomonadati; phylum Pseudomonadota; class Alphaproteobacteria; order Hyphomicrobiales; family Phyllobacteriaceae; genus Mesorhizobium; species Mesorhizobium sp. P171375. The sequence goes on along the minus strand of NZ_JBYNWF010000001.1, from coordinate 3,218,325 downwards.
AAGCCCTCGTGGACGGCGCGCGCGTCGGCAAGGGTTGCGCGATCCCTGCCGACATTGGCGGCGGATTGCTCGAGCTGCAATTGCAGGTCGCCGAGGTCGGGCGCGTCCTGCAGCAGCATTTCGGCCTCGGCAAAGGCAGCGGCCGTCTCTTCGTGGCTGTCGACGATGCGCGCGCGCGCTTCGTCCAGGGCGGCGCGACGGCTTGCCAGTTCGCCGCCGGCCTTTTCGGCCTCGGCCAGCGCGTTGCGCGCGGCGTCCAGCCCGTGCTGGGCATCGCGTCCGGCCTGGCGGGCGTTGCGCTCGGCCTCGCTTGCCTGGCGCAGCGCCTGTTCGGCCTGGGCAAGGGCGGCTTCGGCCTCGCGCACGATCTGCGTCGCCTGCACCGCCTCGGCATCGAGTTCGGCCAGCCGGTTCTTCTGCGCCAGCCGCTGTGCTGCCGTCGTCGGCGCATCGGCACTTGCCGTCAACCCGTCCCAGCGCCACAGCGCGCCGTCACGGCTGACCAGCCGCTGGCCGGGCGCAAGCAGGGCCTGCAAGCGGCGGCCATCGGCGGCTTCGACGATGCCGATCTGCGCCAGCCGGCGTGCAAGCTGCGAAGGCGCGCGCACCACGCTGGCGAGGCTCTTGATCCCTTCCGGCAAAGCCGCATCGCTTGGTTGGACCTGGCTTTCGCCCCAATGCACCGGCGCGCTGCGGTCGAGCGGCACGTCGAGGTCTTCGCCAAGGGCAGCACCTAGGGCCGTCTCATAGCCGCGCTCGACGCTGAGCTGTTCGAGCACCGATGGGAAAAGATCGCCGCTGGCGGCATTGAGGATCTTGGCCAGCGTGCGCGCTTCGGTCTCGATCCCGGCGAGTTCTGACCTGGCATCCTGCAGCGGCGGTCGGGCAGCACTCTCAGCGGCGCGCGCCTCGGCGACCGCCTGTTCGGCTGATATGGCGCCGGCCTCGGTCTCCTCCAGCCGGGCGAGCGCATCCTCGACCAGAGCACGCTTCTCGGCAGGGTCGGGCAAGCCCGCGACCTTGGACAGGATCTCGGACAATTCGCGATCGACGTCGGCGAGCTGCCGGGCAAAGCGGTCGCGGCGTTCGGCGGTTTCGCGCAGCGTGCGCTCGATCTGGTTGCGCGAGGCGGCGGCCTCGGCCCGTTCGGCGGTCAGCGCGGCGAGTTTTGCTTCACTCTGGACGAGCGTCGCGCCGGCCTGCTCGAAAGCGGCCCGCGTGGTGGCTTCGCGTTCGGCAGCACCCGCATTTTCAGAATTGAGTGTGGCTTCTTCCTCGCGCAGGCGCTCGAGGATATCCGCATTGTCGCGCACCATGCGCTCTTCGCGGGCGATGTCGCCGTCGAGTTGCTGCAGGCGGCGCTCGAGCTCGGCCTGGCGGGCGCGGATGCGGCCGGCTTCCTCCTCGATCTGCGCCTTGGCAATCGACAGGCGCTGGAAGGCGGCGGCAGCGGCGGCTTCGGCATCGCGCAGATCGGGCAGCCGATGCGCGCCGATGCCTTGCTCCCTGGCGGCGGCCATCTGCGCCGAAGCGCGGTCGCCGACCAGTGCGGTGGCAACGGCCAGCGCCGAGCGCGCCTCGCCTTCCTGGCTCTTGGCCAGCGTCCAGCGCAAATGCAAAAGCGTTGCTTCCGCCTTGCGGATATCGGCCGACAGGTTCTTGAAGCGCGAGGCCTGGCGCGCCTGGCGCTTCAGGCTTTCGATCTGGCTCTCCAGCTCGCCGACGACGTCGTCCAACCGCTCCAGATTCTGCTCGGCCGCCTTAAGCCGAAGCTCGGCCTCGTGACGGCGCGTGTGCAGGCCGGAAATGCCGGCGGCTTCTTCGAGCAGCGCGCGGCGAGCCTGGGGCTTGGCCTGGATCAGCTCGCCGATGCGGCCCTGACCGACCATCGAGGGCGAGCGCGCGCCGGTCGACTGGTCGGCGAACAGAAGCTGCACGTCCTTGGCGCGGGCTTCCTTGCCGTTGATGCGGTAGAGCGAGCCGGCCTCTCGCTCGATGCGGCGCGACACCTGCAACTCATCGGCGTCGTTGAAAGCGGCGGGCGCGGTGCGGTCGCTGTTGTCGAGGAACAGCGTGACTTCGGCGGTGTTGCGCGCGGGGCGCGTTCCCGAACCTGAAAAGATCACGTCGTCCATGCCGGACGCGCGCATGTTCTTGTAGGAGCTTTCGCCCATCACCCAGCGCATCGCCTCGACAAGGTTCGACTTGCCGCAGCCATTCGGCCCGACAATACCGGTCAGGCCCCGTTCGATGACGAACTCGCCGGGTTCGACGAAGGACTTGAAGCCGAGGAGGCGAAGGCGCGAAAACTTCATTCGCGCCTGCCTACAGGTCGCAGAGGTGCGCAGACGCCAAAGCGCAGTCGCTCCGGCGCCGCCTGGACGTCAAAGCAGAGGGTCGATGATGGCCGATATTTCCTCAATCGACATCGCACCTTTGTAGGTCTTTCCGTTGATGAAGAAGGTCGGCGTCGAGTCGACCTTGAATTCATCGGCGCCGCGCTTCTGGACCGATCTCACATCGTCCAGAAGTTTCTGGTCCGTCAAGCAGGCCTCGAAGGACTCCTGTGTAAAACCGGCGAGCTTGGAGATCTGAAGCAGGGCATCCTTGGTGTTGTTGACGCCGACCCAGTTGGCCTGCTGCTTGAACAGCACGTCCACCATCGGGAAATAATTGTCCTTTGAACAGCGCGCCAGCATGAAACCGGCCTCGGCGCTCGGATCGAACGGGAATTCGCGCAGGATGTAGCGGGCCTTGCCGGTGTCGATGTACTTGGTCTTCAACTCAGGGAAGGTGGTCGCGGCGAAATGCGCGCAATGCGGGCAGGTCATCGAGGCATATTCGACGATGGTGACCTTGGCGTCATCCTTGCCGAGCTGCTTGTCGGGCAGAGCGCCGGGCTTCAGCAGCTCGGTCATGTCGACGTCGCCCGTCGAGTCCGGTGCCTTGGCGGCGACCGGCGTGGCAGGCGTCGCGGCTGGCACGGCAGGCGTTGCAGGCTTGACGTCCGCTGCCTTGGCGTCCTCGCTGGAGTCGCTGCATGCGGCGAGCAGTGCCACTGCCGGAATAACGGCCAGCGAAGACAGGAGGTTTCTGCGGGACAAGCTACGGTTCATGCGAATCACCTGACTATGGTTGGATTTTGCAATGCAAAGGCTAGAAAAGGCGAGAGTTGGCGGGAATTAAGGCATCGCTGTCCCCATTCCAATCGCCTAACTCTATATGCATCATCACGAATGCGCGAGATTGGTGACGGGTTCATGACCGGCTGATTACCCTGGCCGCTTCCTCTTGCCGAGAATGGTGGCGCCCAGCCGCTCGAGCGAGGCGCGCAAGCCTTCATCCTCGATCTTGCCGACCGTATCGGACAATTTGGCCTTCTCGACCGAGGTCAGCGGCCTGGGAGCCGGTTTCGGCCGGGCTTTCTCCGATAGCACCGGCTTCTGCACGATCCTGATGCGGCCGATTGCATTGAAGCCAAGGAAGGCATTGACGCGGTTGATGATTTCGCCGGTCTCGTGCTGCAGATGCAGTGCCGCCGTGCCTTCGCAGGCGATAACCAGCGTCGCCGGCTCGAACGGATCGTCTTCGTGCATGCGGCGCGGCCACTGAATTTTTTCAGGGCGCGAATGGCCGGCAAGCCTAGGGCCTGCGATCTCTTCCCACGACTGCACCAGCCCGATCGAAATGCCGGCCCGCTTGCGCAGCACCGGATCGAGAATCTGGGTGGCGAGATCACTCACCGGAACGGGATTGCCGTAAGGCGTTCTCCCTGCCATGTACGTTCTCCAGCCACGCTCCTCACCAGCCTAGAGCCAGCCCGCGATCAATGGCACTGCACGAACAGACCCGCAAGGCCGCATCCCAGGACAGCGGCAAAGCCGCGTCCGATGACAGCAGCACAGCTGCGTCTGGAGACAGCGGCAGAGCCGCGTCTGACATCCCGACCCGCCTGCTCGTCTGGTACGACTTGCACCATCGCGACCTGCCGTGGCGGATCGCGCCGCGCGCGGCGGCCGGCGGCGCACGGGCGAATCCCTATCGCATCTGGCTGTCGGAAGTGATGCTGCAGCAGACCACGGTCGAAGCGGTAAAATCCTATTTTCGCGCTTTCGTCGAGAAATGGCCCGATGTCGGGGCGCTGGCCGCGGCGCCGACCGAGGATGTGATGAAGGCCTGGGCCGGGCTCGGCTATTATTCGCGGGCTCGCAATCTCAAGGCCTGCGCCGATCTCGTCGCGAGCCAAGGCGGGCGCTTTCCGGACAATGAAACGGGATTGAGGGAATTGCCGGGCATCGGCGCCTATACGGCGGCGGCGATCGCCGCGATTGCCTTCGACCGGCCGGCGGCGGTCGTCGACGGCAATGTCGAACGCGTCATCTCGCGGCTCTATTCGATCGAAACGCCGCTCAGCGAGGCGAAGCCTGAAATTCGCGCGCTGGTCGAAAGACTGGTTCCGCAGACAAGGCCGGGCGACTTCGCGCAGGCGATGATGGACCTCGGAGCCACGATCTGCACGCCAAAGCGGCCGCGCTGCATGCTGTGCCCGGTGCGCCAGGATTGCAGCGCCATTCTGTCCGGCGACCCCGAGCGCTTTCCGGTCCGCCTGCCGAAGGCCGACAAGCCGCTCAGGCGCGGCGCCGCCTTTGTGGCCGAGCGCGGCGACGGCGCCATTCTGTTGCGCAAACGGCCGGATAAAGGCCTGCTCGGCGGCATGACCGAAGTGCCGACCACTGGCTGGACCGCTCGGGTGGATGGCGCGACGACTGCGGAAGCGGCGCCCTTCCCCGCCGACTGGCGGCGCGCCGGTGAGATCGCGCATGTTTTCACCCACTTCGCGCTCGAGCTCGAAGTCTTTCATGCGCAGGTGAAAAGTGATGCCCCGGATGGGCATTTCTGGTCGCTGGCCCATGACATTTCGGGGGAGGCGCTGCCGACTGTCATGAAAAAGGCAATCGAAGCGGCGATACCGGGCGCGACCAAGAAGCGTCCGCGTTGAATAGCGTTTGCATGAAAGGCCCACATGACTGAAATCCGTCACATCGTATTCGATATCGGCCGCGTGCTGATCCATTACGATCCGAGCATTCCGTTCAGCCGCCTCATCCCCAACGCGCAGGAGCGCAAGTGGTTCTTCGAAAATGTCTGCACGCATGACTGGAACATCGAGCAGGATCGTGGCCGGACGTGGGACGAGGCGGAAGCGCTGCTGATTGCAGAGCACCCCGATCACGCTGAAAACATTCGCAATTTCCGCCGCCACTGGCACGAGATGGTGCCGCATGCCTATGAGGACAGCGTCGCCATCATGCTGGGCCTGATCGAGAGCGGCCACGACGTGACCATGCTGACCAATTTCGCCGCCGACACGCTTGCCGAGGCTCGCCAGCGCTTCGACTTCCTCAGCCGCCCGCGCGGCGTCACCGTATCGGCCGACATCCGTGAGATCAAACCCGACCGCGCCATCTACGATCACCATGTCGCCGCGTTCGGCCTCGAACCGTCAGCCACGCTGTTCATCGACGACAGCCAGAAAAATGTCGACGGCGCCAAGGCCGCCGGCTGGCAGGCGGTGCTGTTCACGGATGCAAAAACGCTTCGAGCCGATCTTGAGCGGTACGGCATCGCGGTGTGAACTGAACCGCCCGCGGTAGGCAATGGTCATCGAACGATTGTGTAATGTTGGCGCAGCCCCTCATTGTCCTGCCGGACATTTCTCCCCGTATAGTGACGGGGAGAAAGGGGCAGCCGGGGCCTCGGCGCCCACGCTTGCGGTTGGCGAAGTCGCTGATAACAGCGCCCCTCTCCCCGTCCCTAAACGGGGAGAGGATGCCGGCAGGCAGGTGAGGGGCAGCGCTGACGCGATATAATTGTCAATTGCCGCTTTGATTGAATAGGCTTGGGCTCAGGCCCCTGCCCGCTCCATGCCGAGCCTGGCGATGCGGCGCAATTCGTCGATCGGGGTCAGCCCGCCTGAGCGCTCATAATGCCAGAAGGTCCAGCCATTGCAGGCGTCCAGCCCCTGCACTTCGGCGCCGATCTTGTGGATCGAGCCGGCGCTGTCGCCGATCGCCACCGTGCCGTCGGCGCGCACCTTGGCGGCCCAGCGCTTCTTGGAATCATAAAGCGTGGCGCCGGGCTGCATCAGTCCGGTGTCGAGAAGGCTGACAAAAGCGACACGCGGCTCGGCACGCTTGCCGGTGAGCACGGTGAGATCGGCGGTTTCCAGCGGCCGCACGGCATCGATGCGCTCATTGGCGGCGTCGATATAGGCCTGCTCGCGCTCGATGCCGACGAAGTGGCGCCCAAGGCGCTTGGCGACGGCGCCGGTGGTGCCGGAGCCGAAGAACGGGTCGAGCACGATGTCGCCCGGCTTGGTCGAGGCCATCATGATGCGGGCAAGCAACGCTTCCGGCTTCTGCGTCGGATGCAATTTGTCGCCATTGTCGTTCTTCAGCCGTTCGCCGCCGGTGCAGATCGGAAACAGCCAGTCGGAACGCATCTGGATGTCGTCGTTGGAGGCCTTCATGGCTTCGTAGTTGAAGGTGTAGCCCTTGCCCTTCTGGTCGCGCGAGGCCCAGATCATGGTCTCATGTGCATTCTGGAAGCGGCGGCCGCGGAAATTCGGCATCGGATTGGTCTTGCGCCAGACGACATCGTTGAGGATCCAGAAGCCGAGATCCTGCATCTTGGCGCCGACCCGGAAAATGTTGTGATAGGAGCCGATGACCCAGATAGTGCCATTGGGCTTCAACACGCGGCGGGCCGCCAGCAGCCAGGCACGGGTGAAGGCGTCATAGGCCTCGAAACTCTCGAACTGGTCCCAGTCATCATCGACGGCGTCGACTTTGGACTGGTCAGGCCGGTGCAGGTCGCCGTCGAGCTGCAGATTGTAGGGCGGATCGGCGAAGATGACGTCGATGGATTTTTCCGGCAGCCGGTCGAGTGCGGCGACGCAATCGCCCTTGAGGATGGTGTCCAGCCACTCGGATTGCTGGGGAGCGTGAGAAAGGTCGTCGAGAAGACGCACGGCAGACATTTTTACACCCAAAGCACGCGTTACTGTTTACTCCCCGTTATGGTTACCGATCAGCGTAAATATTCGGTGAAGGACGCAGCCCGACCCGGCAGCCCTGACGTCGTTAATTTGCGCAGCCCGGCCTGTTGGTGTATGCCGCGCCGCTTGAGCCCTGCCGGGGCTCCATCACCCTCCCTCGTTCCGGATTGCCATGCCCCAGCCAGATCTTGTCATCTTCGATTGCGACGGCGTGCTCGTCGATTCCGAAATCATCGCCGCCCGCGTCGAGGCCGAATTGCTGACGCTCGCCGGCTTCGAAATATCGGCCGAGGAGATCGCCGAAAGCTACGCCGGGCTGACCTTCAAGGACATCATGATGCGGGTCGAGGCGAAGTCCGCGATCCCGTTCCAGGCCTCGATGATCGACCGCGCCGAAGAGCTGGTCGACCGCAAATTGCGCAGCGATGTGCGCGCCATCGACGGCACGCGCGAAGCTGTGGCTGCGGTAACAGCGCCGCGCTGCGTCTGCTCGAATTCACGCTCGGAGCGGATCGAATTCATGCTAGAGAAGGTTGGCCTTTTGCCGTTCTTCGCCGGCCGGATTTTTTCAGCGCTGGAGATACCAAGCAAGAAGACCAAGCCAGCCCCTGATGTGTTCCTCGTCGCGGCAGAGAAACTCAATGCCGATCCGGCAAACACCTTCGTCATCGAGGATTCCGTGCATGGCGTCGCCGGCGCCCGGGCTGCCGGCATGCGCGTGATCGGCTTCACCGGCGCCGCACACAGCTATCCCGGCCATGCCGACGCGCTGACCGAGGCCGGCGCCGAAACGGTCATCCGCCGTTGGGCCGAATTGAAAAGCGTGATTGCCGCGCTGTCGGAGTGGTCGGACGCCTGAACTCAGTCCTTGGCTTTGGCCGACTTGGCTCGATCCGGCTTTTTCTTTGCCCTATTATAGGCAATGGCGGCGCGGACGAGCGCTTTCAGCGCATCCGCATCGATCTCGTCGCCCTCGGAAACGTCGATCGCCCGCCACACCTTGCCGTTAAGGCCGTTGTTGAACAGCTTGTCAGGGTCCGGCAAGCTGGCGCCGTGCGAAAAGGTCAGCTTCACCTTGTCCTTGTGGGCGTTGCCGACGGCGATCATGCCGTCGCGCGACCATACCGGGCTGCCCATCCACTTCCACTCCTCGATGATCTCAGGATCGGCGTCGAGGATGGTCTTGCGCAGGCTGGCGAGTGTTTTGCCGCGCCAGTCATCCAGCTCGCGGATCCTGGCATCTATCCGCTCGGAGGGAGAGGGTCCTGCCTCTGACTTGTTCGCACCGCTGGTCTTCATGGTCTCCTCCGTTCACATCTTGTCGCCGGGCAATTTACTGGCCTGCTTCACCCAGCTGGCAAACCTGGCCTCGTCGATCTCTTCGCCTTCATGAATGTCGAGATAGCGCACTTCCTTCTGCCTGGAGCCGCCGGGAGGAATGGGATCCAGCGACATGCCGCGGAAGAAGGCGACTTTGACGTATCTGCTGAAGCAATGCAGGCTGAGGAACCAGCCCTCGCCCTCGATGCCATAGAACGGTGAGTTCCACTTCACCGCCTTGTAGACGCTGGGAACGGCGCCGACGATGAGCGCGTCAAGGCGGCGCCCGACATCGCTTTTCCAGCCCGGCATGGCCGCGATATAGGCTTGCACGGGGGCATCCCCATAGGCCTTGGCGATCTGCGGGTTGCCGCCTGAAAGCAGGACCGGCTTGGCCGGCGCTGGTTTGGCTGGGGCCGGCTTTGCGGCCTTCGATTTTGCGGGCGCCTTGGCCATCGTCGCTACCCTTGCGCGCGTTGCTCACCGACCGATTTCGCGAGATAGGGCAGCACGAACATATAGAGCCCGCTGAACAGCAGCAGGAAGAGCGGCAGCAGCGGCGAATAGACCACCCATGCCGGTGGCGGCCCGAAGGCCATGGTGATGAAATTGGCTGCCACGGTCAGCGTGAAGATGATCGACAGCCAACGGTGGGTCTGGCGTATCCATTTGCTCAGGTTCATAGCGACCTCCTCTTGAAAACCAGCGCTTACCAGCGCGCCAGCTGGGTGATCTGGATGAGATTGCCGCAGCTGTCGTTGAGCTGGGCGATGGTCGAGCCGGTCACTTCGGTCGGCGCCATGGCGAACGCACCGCCGCGCCCCTTGATGCGCTCATAGTCGCCCTTGATGTCGTCGGTGAACAGCATGAGCGCGGGCTGACCCTGCTTGAAGATGGCCTGCTGGTAGGTTTTTGCGGCCGGATTGTCGTTGAGCGCGAGTTGCAATTCGGTTCCCTCGGGCTCATCGGGTGAGGTTACGGTCAGCCAGCGAAAAGGCCCATTGCTGAAATCGGCCTTCACGGCAAAGCCCAGCACGTCGGTGTAAAAACGCAGGGCGTTGTCCTGGTTGTCCACGTAGACGCTGGTCAGCTTGATCTTCATGATTTTCTCCTTTGTGCGTTCGGTGGCCCCGCGCTCAGGGCATGGCGCCGACTTGTAGCGGCAGGCCTCAATCTGGCTTCGCCAGAAGCTGCTCCAGCTTGGTGAGGAACTGCTGCCACCCGGCCCTGGCGCCGCCATAGGCCTGTTTCTGATCGGGATGGAAGCCGGACTGCTCGACGCGCAGATGGGTCCCGGTGCTCGTGGGCGTGAGTGTGAACGTCACCACGCTCTTCAGATTGTAGGCCGCATCCTCATGCGCAAAATCCCAGCTGTAGGACAGCGTCCTGTTTGGTTCGATGGCCAGCACCTCGCAATCGAGCACGCCGCCCCAGTCGCCGCGAAGATTGAAACTGTGGCCGATGACAGGCTTGAAATCGTTCTTCATGAGCCACTCCTCCATCAGATGCGGCTGCGTCAACGCGCGCCAGATCTTTTCCGCCGGCCAGGATATTTCGCGTTCGACAACGACGGTGCGCAGTTCCGGCTTGCTCACTGGTCCATCCTTTTCAGCAGATCCTCGAGATGGTCGAAGCGGCTCTCCCAAAACCCGGTCATCTGAACTGTCCAGTCGGTCAACGGAGCGAGCGCGCCGGGCTGCGCGCTGTAGTGGGTCTGCCTTCCGGCGTGGCGGTCGAGCACCAGTCCGGCCTGCTTCAGGACGCCCAGATGCTTCGATACCGCCGGCTGCGAGACTCCGGACTGCGCCGTCAGCGCTCCCACTGTCTGCTCACCCTGGCGGCACAGGCGCTCGAAGATGGCCCGCCGGGTCGGGTCGGCAAGCGTTCTGAACAGAGTGTCGTGGGCGTCTGGCATCGGGATCAATAACCTGCGAGCTATTGATTGACGTATAACCGCTGAGATATGAATGAGTCAAGTGCGCCGGCGCAATGGACCAGGATCCAAGGCGCACACGCCAGCCGCCTGCAGACGCATTCCTGCAGGGTCATGGTCAGATCGTTTGATCTTTCAAAGAGTTGACAGCCACCGCCGCAACAGCGACGACGCCCAAGTGCGGCTTAGTTCGTGGCGGGAGCTCGCTTCTTCTTGTCGGACTTCTTGTCCGCCGCCGCCGGCGCGGTGTCGTCATAGCCGGCATATACCTGGTAGTCCTTGGCAGAGGGCTCGGGCACGACGACGTTGGAATCGGTGAAGACGAACTGGGTGGCGGTCGAGGGATCGCTGACCTGGATCTGATACGGGTGGATCTGCGAATAAAGCACGTCGGTGCCATGCATGACGGCGATGCGGATAGGCATGGTGATGGTGCCGGGAGTGAACATCGGTCCCGGCACGACCTTGCCGGCAACGCCAACCTTCATCGTCAGCTGACCGTTGGCACGGCTGCAATCGCGGCTCACATCGCTGATCGAGGCCTGGTAGACGATCTTGGTCGGATCCTTGTTCGGGTCGACGATGGTGCCATCCGGCGCCGTCTGCGCGGCGGCAGCGGCCTCGGCATCCTGCGCGGCGTCGACCTTTTTCTTTTTCGGTTGCGACGCGCCCTTGGCGTAGGTGTTGAAATAGGCGGTGCCGTCACGCAACGTCACTTTCGGACAATAGGCCTGCAACTGGCTAGCGAGCACCTTGGGATCCTGCGGCGGTATTGGCGCATTCGGGTCGGTCTTCTTGCCCAATCCGAGGTTGAGGATGCCATTGTCGCTCGATTGGCAGCCGGCGGCGGCAAGCATAAAGCCGGTGAGCGCCAGACCCGCGACAAAGCGACGGTTGAACGAATAGAACGCCATGAAACTGCACTTCCCTCTCGCAAAGCTGGTGACGTATAGCAATGGCGCGGCAAAAATGCGACTGAGCCAGCGCAGAAATTAACCAGTCTGTGGTGAACGGAAACGCCAAGCGGCAACGGGTCTGTGACATGCAATATGTGAGTACTCGCGGGGAAGCGCCCGCGCTGGGATTTTCCGACGCGGTGCTGGCCGGACTGGCACGCGACGGTGGGCTCTATGTGCCGCGAGAGTGGCCGCAATTTTCGGCAGCCGAGATTCGCGCCATGCGCGGCCTGCCCTATGCCGACCTCGCCATCCGCGTGCTGACGCCGTTCCTCGGCGGCGAGATCGCCGCACCCGTGTTCGAACGCCTGGTGCGCGAAGCCTATGCCACCTTTCGCCACCAGGCGGTCTGCCCTCTGGTGCAGACCGGTCCGAACACTTTCATCCTCGAGCTCTTCCACGGCCCGACACTGGCTTTCAAGGACGTCGCCATGCAGCTGCTTGCCCGGCTGATGGACCATGTGCTGGCTGAGCGCGGCCAGCGCGCCACGATCGTCGGCGCTACCTCGGGCGACACCGGCGGTGCAGCCATCGACGCCTTCGCCGGCCGCGACCGCACCGATATCTTCGTTTTGTTCCCGCATGGCCGCGTCTCGCCGGTGCAGCAGCGGCAGATGACGACATCGACCGCCGCCAACGTCCAGGCACTGGCCATCGAAGGCAACTTCGATGATTGCCAGGGCCTGCTGAAGGACATGTTCAACGATCATGCCTTCCGTGATGGTGTCTCGCTGTCGGGCGTTAATTCGATCAACTGGGCCCGCATCATGGCCCAGATCGTCTATTATTTTTCCTCGGCGCTTTCGCTCGGCGCGCCAGACAGGCCTGTTTCCTTCACCGTGCCGACAGGCAACTTCGGCGACATTTTCGCCGGTTACGCCGCCAAGAAGATGGGCCTGCCGATCGAGCGGCTGATCGTCGCAACCAACGACAACGACATACTGGCGCGCACCTTCGCAACCGGCGAATACCGCACCAAAGGTGTGTTTGCGACGACCTCGCCGTCGATGGACATCCAGGTGTCGTCGAATTTCGAGCGGCTGTTGTTCGAGGCCTCCGACCGCAATGCCGAAACGGTGCGGCGCTATATGGCCGGGCTCAAGCAGTCCGGCGCCTTCACCATCGAAACGGCTGAAATGGCCAGGATGCGGGCCGAATTCGACGCCGGCCGCGCTGATATGGATGAGGTCGCCGCCACCATCCGCTCGACGCTGGAGACCAGCAACTATCTGCTCGACCCGCACACCGCCGCGGCCGTGCATGTCGCCGCCGGCAAGGCTGACGGCGCCGTGCCGATGGTGGTGCTGGGCACGGCCCATCCGGCCAAATTCCCGGCGGCTGTCGAAGCCGCCTGCGGCGTGTCGCCGACCCTGCCTGCATGGCTGGGGTCCTTGATGTCAGCCGACGAAAAATACACGGTACTTCCATCCGACCTGAAAATGGTGGAAGATTACGTGAGCCGCCACTCAAGGGCAGCGCGTTAGGGAGTACTTGCCATATGGGTGTTGAGGTAAGCCGTCTGTCGAACGGCCTGACAGTCGCCACCGAAACCCTTCCAAGCCTCGAATCCGTTGCCCTTGGTGCCTGGGTCAAGTCGGGCGCTCGCAATGAGCGTGACGAAGAACACGGAATGGCCCATTTGCTCGAGCATATGGCCTTCAAGGGCACGAAAAGGCGTAGCGCCTTCGAAATCGCCTCGGAAATCGAGGATGTCGGTGGTGAAATCAACGCCGCCACCAGCGTCGAGACGACATCCTACTATGCCAGGGTGCTGTCCGACGACGTGCCGCTGGCGGTCGATATTCTTGCCGACATCCTGCAGGAGTCCGAGTTCGACCCGCAGGAGCTGGAGCGCGAGCAGCATGTGATCCTGCAGGAGATCGGCGCGGCGCACGACACGCCCGACGACATCGTCTTCGACCGTTTCACCGAGACGGCGTTCCGCCATCAGACGATCGGCCGCTCGATCCTCGGCACGCCGGAAACCGTCAAATCCTTCACCTCCAAACAGCTGCACGATTTCATCGAGCGCCAATATGGCGCCGAGCGGATGGTGGTCGTTGCGGCCGGCGACATCAAGCACGACAATTTCGTGCGCGAGGTGGAAAAGCAGCTCGGCGGCTTCCGCAGCAAGGCCGATAGCACCATGCCGCAATATGCGCAGTATGTCGGCGGCGATTTCCGTGAGGATCGCGACCTGATGGACGCGCAGATCGTGCTCGGCTTCGAAGGCCGCGCCTATCATGTGCGCGACTTCTACGCCTCGCAGGTGCTGTCGATGATCCTCGGCGGCGGCATGTCGTCCCGCCTGTTCCAGGAGGTCCGCGAAAAGCGCGGCCTGTGTTACTCCGTCTATGCCTTCCATTGGGGCTTTTCCGACACCGGCATTTTCGGCGTGCATGCCGCGACCGGACAGAGCGACATTGCCGAACTGGTGCCCGTCATCATCGACGAACTGCAGAAGGCCGGCGAGAACATCCTGCAGGAAGAACTCGACCGGGCGCGTGCGCAATACCGCGCCGGACTGATCATGTCTGCGGAAAGCCCGGCCAGCCGCGCCTCGCAGATCGCCAGGCAGCTGCTTTTGTTCGGCCGGCCGATCGCCAAGGAGGAGTTGATGGAACGACTGTCGGCGCTGACCGTCGAGCGGCTGACCGACCTGTCGTCACGGCTGTTTTCGACCAAGCCGACGCTGACCGCCGTCGGCCCCGTGGGTACGCTCGCGCCCTATGAGGCGATCCTCGATTCGCTTGCGGGCACGCACACCACGGCCCGCAAGCTCGCCGTCTAAGTCCCCTCAAGGCGCGCCCCGTGTTCGCGCTCCCTTTCTTTCGCCGTGACCTGCCGGCACTGAAGGGCGACCGGGTCACGCTGCGCGTGCCCTACACCAACGACTATCGCGAATGGTCAGCGCTGCGCGGTGAAAGCCGTGCCTTCCTCGAACCGTGGGAGCCGCGCTGGACGCCCGATGAGCTCGACCGCACGGCCTGGCGGCTGCGCATCGGCCGCTACCGCGAAGATTATGCGCAGGGCACCGCCATCGCCTTCTTCATCTTCGAGAAGGCGAGCGGCAAGCTCGCCGGCGGCATTACGCTGGGCAACATCCGCCACGGCGTCTCGCAGAGCGGCCATGTCGGCTACTGGATCGGCGAGCGTTTCGGCGGTCGCGGCCTGATGACCGACGCAGTCAAGGTGGTCTGCCGCTTTGCCTTCGATACGCTGAGGTTGCACCGGATCGAAGCTGCCTGTATTCCCGACAATGCCCGGTCGATCCGCGTGCTTGAAAAAGCCGGATTCCGGCGCGAAGGACTTTTGCGATCCTACCTCAGGATCAACGGCATCTGGCAGGACCACTACCTCTACGCCCGGATCGCGGACGATCCGCCGGGCGCTGGAACGAAGGACTGATTTTTGACGAATTTCCTGCGAAACGGGTCGCTGTTGGCCTTCGTTCTGGCGGCTGTCGTCACGCTCTGCGCGGCGCTCCCGGCCTTCGCCGTCGAACCGATCAAGATTGCCCGCGACGATATCGCGCTCGACCTGTCGCGCGCCGTCGAGATCTACGTCAATCAGGGCGAAAACTTCCAGGTGTCGACCGCGCCCGGCCCCGACGGCATCGTGCGGCGCATCGAGGTCGAGGCCAATGACGCGCGCTCGAGCGGTGACTGGGCGGTGTTTGCGCTCGCCAACACCACCGACCAGCAGCTCGACCGTCTGATCGTGGCGCCGCATTTCCGGCTGGTGAATTCCGGCATCTTCTGGCCCGATCTCGGCGCCACCCGCATCGCCGCGATCACACCCAGCGAGGGCTTCGCGCTCGACCGCCAGTCAAGCCCCGACGCCGACGTGTTCCGGGTGACGCTGAACCCGGGAACGGTGATCACCTTCATCGCCGAACTCGCCTCGCCCAAGCTGCCGCAGGTCTATCTCTGGGAGCCGGAAGCCTACAAGGACTCGGTCAATTCCTACACGCTGTTTCGCGGCATCGTCATCGGCATTGCCGGTCTGCTGGCGCTGTTCCTGACCATCCTTTTCGTCGTCAAAGGGACGTCGATGTTCCCGGCGACCGCGGCGCTCGCCTGGGCGGTTCTTGCCTATATCTGCGTCGATTTCGGCTTTCTAAACAAGATCATAGAGATATCGCCCGGCAATGAGCAGATGTGGCGAGCGGGAACGGAGGTGGCGCTTGCGGCGACCTTTGTGGTGTTCTTGTTCGCCTATCTCAACCTCAACCGATGGCACGGCCATTTCAGCTATGGCGCGGTGGTCTGGATCCTCGGCCTGCTGCTGATCGCCGGTGTCGCCATCGTCGATCCGGCCGTCGCCGCCGGCATTGCCAGGCTGTCCTTCGCCGCCACTGCGCTCACCGGGCTCGGCCTGATCATCCTGCTCGGCATACGCGGCTACGACCGTGCTATCATGCTGGTGCCGAGTTGGGTGATGGTGCTGCTCTGGCTATGCGGGTCGTGGATGGCGATCACCGGCATGCTCGACAACGACATCGCCCAGCCGGCCTTGGGCGGTGGGCTGATCCTGATCATCCTTTTGATCGGCTTCACCGTCATGCAGCATGCCTTTGCCGGCGGCGCGCTGCATCAGGGCCTGTTCTCCGACCTTGAGCGCCAGGCCCTGGCGGTGGCTGGCTCCGGCGATACGGTGTGGGACTGGGACGTTCTGCGCGACCGCGTCGTCACCAAGCCCGATGTCAGCATTCAGCTTGGCCTTGCGCCCAACAGCCTGGGGGGTGCCGCCCGCAACTGGCTGCCGGTGCTGCATGCCGACGACCGCGACACCTTCCGCACCACGCTCGACGTGGTGCTCGAACACCGGCGTGGCCGGGTGTCGCAGAATTTCCGCCTCCGCGGCGCCGACGGGCACTACCACTGGTTCTTGCTGAGGGCGCGGCCGGTGATCGGCTCGGACGGCGAAGTGATTCGCTGCGTCGGCACCATGGTCGACGTCACCGAGCAGAAAAAGTCCGAGGAAAGGCTGCTGCACGATGCCGTTCACGACAATCTGACCGGCCTGCCCAACCGCGAACTTCTGATGAACCGGCTTGAAGCCATCATCTCGATCGCGCGCACCGAAGAGAAGGTGCGCCCGACTGTCTTCGTCATCGACATCGACCGGTTCAAGCAGGTCAATGACGGGCTTGGCATCTCGGCCGGCGACACCATTCTGCTCACCATTGCGCGCCGCTTGCACCGGCTGTTGAAGCCGAAGGATTCGCTGTCGCGCTTTGCCGGCGACCAGTTCGCGCTGATGCTGCTGTCCGAACAGGACCCGTCCCGCATCGCGGCGGTAGCCGACGCCATCAAGCACGCCATCAACAACCCGATCACCTTCGCCAAGCGCGAGATCGTGCTGACCGCCTCGATCGGCCTGATCACCTGGACTTCGGCGCAGACTTCGGCCGAGGACATGGTCAAGGACGCCGAGCTTGCCATGCACCAGGCCAAGCGCTTCGGCGGCGACAGGATCGAGCCGTTCCGGCCGGCCTTCCGCACCGTCGGCACAGACCGTCTGCAGTTCGAATCCGATCTGCGCCGCGCCATCGAGCGGCGCGAATTCACCCTTGCCTACCAGCCGATCGTGCGGCTCGAGGACGGCAGCATTGCCGGCTTCGAAGCGCTGCTCAGGTGGGACCACCCGCGCCGCGGCATGATCCCGCCGGGCGATTTCATTCCGGTCGCCGAAAGCTGCGGGCTGATCGTGCAGCTTGGCCTGTTTGCCATGCAGCAGGCGGCCGAGGACCTCGCTGGCTGGCAAAAGCAGATCGGCGACACGCCGCTATCGGTGTCGGTCAATCTGTCCAGCCGCCAGCTGATCCGCCGCGACCTGGTCAGCGATGTTCGCTCGGTCATCGCGCGCGCTAACCTGAAGCCGCGCTGCTTCCGGCTCGAACTCACCGAATCGCTGGTCATGGACAATCCCGAGCAGACCTCGCATGTGCTGACCAAGCTGAAGCAGCTCGGCATCGGCCTGTCGCTCGACGATTTCGGCACCGGCTATTCGTCGCTCGCCTATCTGACGCGCTTCCCCTTCGACACCATCAAGATCGACAAGAGTTTTGTCGACGACGCGTCGCCGAAGCGTGCGGTGCTGCTGAAATCCATGGTCAATATGGCGCATGAGCTCGGCCTGTCTGTAGTGGCCGAGGGTATTTCTGACGAAAGCGATGCGCTGGAACTGCGCCAGATGGGCTGCGAATACGTGCAGAGCTTCATGTTCGGCGCGCCGATGCCCGGCGACCAGGTGCTGAAGGCGCTGAAGGAGCAGTATCCGATGACGCAGGCTTAGAGTCCGTTTGGAAACTCTACTCCTGCGGCCATCTGATGGCGCTTTCTGCGCTTCCGGTGCTCACGTACGAGAAGTACGCCCCGCTCCGGGTTCTCGAAATCACCACCATATGACTCGCATGAGCGAGTTTCGAAACGGCCTCTACGTCGGCTGATATGTCAGGCGTGCCCAGCGGCCAGGCTCAAATGCGCCAGGTCGATGCCGATGGAGGCCAGGATGCGGTCGTATTTGCGCTCGATGTCGGCGTCGAACAGAAGCTCCGGCGTGGCCGGGCAGGTCAGCCAGCCATTCTCGGCGATCTCGGTTTCCAGCTGGCCGGCGCCCCAGCCGGAATAGCCGAGCGCCATCAGCGCGCGCCGCGGGCCGCGGCCGGACGAGATGGCGCGCAAGATGTCGACGGTGGCGGTCAGGCAGATGTCGTCGGAGACGGTAAGCGAGGATTCCACGCGGTAGTCGCCCGAATGCAGGACGAAGCCGCGGCTGCGGTCGACCGGGCCGCCATTGCGCACGACGAAGTCGCGCGCCTGCGCCGGCAGCCTAATCGCCTCCTGCTCGTTCATGATGCCGAGCTGCACCAGAAGATCGGGAAACAGCATCTGCTGCGTCTGGTTGATGATCAGGCCCATCGCGCCTTCATCGCTGTGCGCGCAAATGTAGATGACCGAGCGCGTGAAGCGGTCGTCCTTCATGCCGGGCATGGCAATCAGGAACTGGTCGTCGAGAAAGCCGCGTCCGCCGGCCGTCTTCTTGTGGCGCAACAAGTCCATGGAGGGGAGCGTAACGCGTTTCCGGGACGCCGAAAAGATGCGCCGCGCGCGATTCGCCCAAAGCCCAATAGCTGGAGCAAACGATTCTTCAGCTCGAATCGAACCTGGCGGAATGTTTGAACCCGACTGTTCCTCGCCCAAAAGTCACGCAAATATGATACGCAGAGCGCCATGAAAACATTGCGCGGCCATGAACTGACGATCAAATCACCGCCATGCAAAGCTTGAAAATCCTGCTGCTCGGTGCCGCCATCGGATGCGGAGCAGCCCTTCCCGCCGCGGCTTCCTCTTCGGACTGGTACAACAGCGAAGGCGGCAAGGTGCGGCTGGTGACATCAGGCAAGGCCGACGACGCAGGCCGCATCCATGGCGTGCTCGACATTGCGCTCAAGCCTGGCTGGAAGACCTATTGGCGCGACCCGGGCGATGCTGGCGTGCCACCGCAGATCGATGTTTCGGCCAGCACCAACATCACCGATGCGGCGTTTTCCTTCCCGCCGCCGCAGCGCCATGACGACGGCTACGGCAAATGGGCCGGCTACAACCATCCGGTTTCGCTGCCGGTGACATTCACCCTGTCATCGCCTGGGGATGCGGCCGTCATCGATGCCGACATCTTTCTTGGCATCTGCGAGACGATCTGCATTCCGGTGCAGACGCGGCTGAGCGTCGATCCCGCTGCCGACCCCGACAATGCAGAGGACGCGGCCCTGGTGAAGGCGGCCCTTGCCACCTTGCCCGCCCCTGCCAAAGCCGATTTCGGCATCAAGATCCTGCCCGGCGACCACGAGACGCTGGTCGTCGAGGCGACCTTTCCCGGCGATCCGGAGGCGGCGGATTTCTTCGTCGCCGGCGAGCGCGACTACATGTTCGGGGCGCCCGCGCGCAGCGAAAAGGACGGCCGGCTGGTGTTTACCATACCGATCCTCGACCGGCCTTCGACGACACCGACCGATGGCGGGTTGTATTACACCCTGACAAGTGCGGAAGGCGCGGTCGAGGGCGTTTTGCCTTTCCCCTGATACGGAACCCGATCCAGGCTTTCCCTTGATCCAGATCTTGTCGGCGGTTGCGGGAGATGCCTGATTTCGCTATCGCAAGAAACCTTCCCTGCTTTTGACACGAGGACCATCATGACGATTGCCGTTGGCGACAAACTGCCCGATGCGACCTTCAAGGAAATGACCGCCGATGGCGCCAAGGTGATCACGTCGGCCGAGATTTTTGCGGGCAAGAAGGTCGTGCTGTTCGGCGTTCCCGGCGCCTTCACGCCGACCTGCAGCAACAACCATCTGCCGGGCTATCTCGAGAACCACGACGCCATCCTGGCGCGCGGCGTCGACACCATCGCCGTCGTCTCGGTCAACGACGTCCATGTGATGGGCGCCTGGGCCAATTTCACCGGTGGTGAAGGCAAGATCCTTTATCTGGCCGATGGGGCTGGCGACTTCGCCAAGTCGGTCGGCCTCGATTTCGTAAGCAACGATATGGGGCTGCGAGCGAGACGCTTTTCGATGATCGTCGACAATGGCAAGGTCACCGCGCTCAATGTCGAGACCAAGCCCGGTGTCGACACGTCGGGTGCGGCTCACATTCTGAGCCAGCTGTAATCCCGGATTGCCATAACCTGGCGATCGCGCCTGCCTGGCGCGATGGTCTGCTTTTGGGGGACCTCGACGATGTTTGACATCATCTGGCGCAGTGTTGCGATCGGCATCGGCGCCACGGTGCTGATGGATCTCTGGGCGCTGTTCCTGCATCTGGTGTTCGGCCAGCCGCGGCCGAACTGGGGGCCGCCCGGCCGCTGGGTCTGGCATCTCCGGGACGGCAAGGTTTTCCATGACGACATCGCCCACGCCGCGCCCTACGCGCATGAGACGGCACTGGGCTGGGCCTTCCACTATTTCACCGGCATCGTCTACGGCATCATCCTGGTGGCGCTGGTGGGCAGGGCGTGGCTGGACGCACCGACCTTCCTGCCGGCCTTCATTCTCGGCATGGTCACTATTGGCGCCGGCTGGTTCCTGCTGGCGCCCGGCATGGGCGCCGGCTGGGCCGCTTCAAGACGCCCCAACCCGATGCAGATCCGCGCCTTCAACGTGATTTCGCACACGGTGTTCGCGCTCGGCCTCTACGGCACGGCCCTGCTGATCCGCTAACCCTATTCGCTGACGGTGCGTGGCTTCATCGCGGCGACAGTGCCGATGATTTCCTGACGCAGCGCATCTTTCTCCGCCTCGAATTGTTCCCGCGTGATGCTGCGCCCGCCGGTGGCGGTGACGCCGAATTCCTCCAGCATGGATTCATAGCGCGCCTTCCATCGGATCACGTGCCCGGTCATCGCCTGGGTGAGCGCCGGCACCGAGCCGGGATGCGCCGGCAGGCCGCAGGATTGCGTGGTCCGCGCATCCGCCGCCAGCATGACGACGTTCCAATCGTCGAAGCCGATGAGATCCATCTGGGCATAGAGGAACGCGCCATGCTCACCGTCCCAGATCGGCTGGTCGATGACCAGAAAGGGCATGGCGCGGCAATAACCATGGCGCGCTGCCATCTCGCTGTTGAAGGTCTCGGTGCGCGCCTGAAGCCGGTACCTGGCCGCGGCGAAAAGAGCGATGTAGTCGTCCGCCGTGCGCATGATGTTGCGCTGATCGTCCGACGCGAAGCCGGCCTCGCGCAGGAAGGCGCCGATCTTCGGATCGTCCCAGAGTTCCTTCGAGAAAACGCGCGTCACGCCATCGCGATCCGGCGTTGGACGCATCATTTTCTTGAGATCGGCAAAGCTCTGCTGCTGCTTGCCGAAAGTCCTGCGTCCGAACATCGCCGCGCCTCATCGCCAAGGTCGATTGCGCCGTTCTATTACCCAGGGATGAAATCGACTTTAAGCCAAAGCCTAGAATTGCTGGCTTCCGGCCATCAATTGCCGTGGCCCGGCTTGTCGATCGGTCGCCATCCGTGGAGGATGCTGTGCGCGCCGATGTCATAGGCGAAATAGTTGCCGCCGCCGGCCGGCTGATCCGCCTCGCGGCTGATCTCGCGATTGCTGAGTGAAAGCAGCAGCAGCGTTCCGACGCCACCATGGCCGACGAAAGCAATGTCGCCGCCAACGGCGGCGTCTAGTACAGCCTCGACCTCGCTCACAATGCGCTGCTGGGCATCGATGGCGCGCTCACAACCGCGAATGCTTTTGTGCGGATTGGCGAAGAACCGGTCGGCGACTGCCTCAAACTCCGGCGGTGGCAGGAAGCCGGTTGCCGAGCGGTCGTTCTCATGCATGCGTTCGCGCACCTCGACCGTGAGGCCAAGCTGCCTGGCCAGTATCTCAGCGGTTTCTATCGCCTTGCGCTCCGCCGACGAGACGACACGCCGGATCGAGCCGACCCATGGCTGCTCGAGCATGGCCAGCGCCCTCGCCCGTCCGATCTCGGACAGTCCCCATTCCGGCACGGGAACGTTGGCATCGATCTGAACCTGGGGATGGGTGATGTAGTATGCAATCGGCACGGGTGAGGTTTCCTGCCGGGAAGCCTAAACTCAATAGCTCTGGGTCGAGCGCCGCGCTCTCGGGGTCGCCGGCTGCTTGGCCGGCGCGGCCGGCTTCAGCGCGGCTGCAGCCGGCTTCAGCGCGGCTGCAGGCTTCGGGGTTGCAGATGCGGCCGAGCCCTTCTTGAACGGCGCCATGCCTTCCCTTGCGAGTTCGTCGGCGCGTTCGTTCTCGGTGTGGCCGGCATGGCCCTTGACCCAGTTCCAGGTCACCTTGTGACGCCGGTTGGCCTCGTCCAGCGCCTGCCAGAGCTCACCGTTCTTGACCGGCTTCTTGTCGGCGGTCTTCCAGCCGTTCTTCTTCCAGCCATGGATCCACTTCGAGATGCCGTCCATGACATATTTGCTGTCGGTGTGAAGCTCGACGGCGCACGGCTCCTTTAGCGCATTCAGCGCCGAAATGGCGGCCAGCAGTTCCATGCGGTTGTTGGTGGTCTCAGCCTCGCCGCCCGACAATTCCTTGGTCTTGCCGTTGAAGCGCAAGATGGCGCCCCAGCCGCCGGGACCGGGATTGCCCGAGCAGGCGCCGTCGGTGAAGATTTCAACCTGCTTGGTCATGTCAGTCCATATTCCGAAGGGGACCTGATGGCGCGGTGGAAGCGCATGCGGCGGATATATTCGGTCGGATCGCGCTTCATGACCAGCCCGCCATCGGGAACGGTCAGCCAGTCATAGAGCCGGGTCAGCATGAAGCGCAGCGCCGAGCCACGCGCCAGCATCGGCAGCGCCGCCTTCTCACCATCGCTCAAGGGCCGCACGCTCTGGTAGCCGGCCAGCAGCGCCGTGCCCTTGGTCAGATTGAAGGAGAAATCCTTCTCGAAACACCAGGCGTTGAGGCAGGTGGCGACGTCATAGGCGTAGAGGTCGTTGCAGGCGAAATAGAAGTCGATCAGGCCCGACAGTTTTTCGCCGCGGAAGAAGACATTGTCCGGGAACAGGTCGGCATGGATGATGCCTGCCGGCAGGCCCTGCGGCCAATGGCGTTCGAGATCGGTGAAATCGGCGTCGACCTCGGCGGCCAGTCCCGGCTCGACCTCATCGGCGCGCTCGCGTGAGGCGTTCCAGAGCTTGCGCCAGCCGTCGATGGCCAGCGCGTTGTCGCGGGTCATCGCAAAATCCTGGCCGGCGAGATGCAGGGCAGCCAGTGCCTTGCCGACTTCGCCGCAATGCGCCGCTGTCGGCCGCCGCAGCGACAGGCCTTCGAGGAAGGTGATGATGACCGCCGGGCGGCCGGCCAGCGTGCCGATGACGGTGCCGTCATGCGCGGTTACCGGCAGCGGGCAGGAAATGCCTTTGCGGGCGAGATGCCCCATCAGACCGAGGAAGAACGGCAGGTCGGCCTTGTCGACGCGCTTTTCGTAGAGCGTGAGGATGTAGGAGCCGCTCGAGGTGTGCAGCAGAAAATTCGAATTCTCGGTGCCTTCGGCAATGCCCTTGTAGGACAGCAATTCGCCAACCGGATAAGCCCTGAGGAACGCTCCAAGATCGCCCTCGTTGACATCGGTGTAGACCGCCATGGGCTGTTCACGCGGCTCCGTTGACGAAGGCCATATCGGCCCGCGTCAGTTCGACATCGCGCAGAACCCGCATGACTGGAAAATCCTCCGTTTCGGTCGCGGTGATCGCAAGATCAATGGTCACCTCGAAGCGCTGGCGGAAAGCGTCGATGATCTCGTCGACGATGATCTCCGGCGCCGACGCGCCGGCCGACAGGCCGAGCGTCGAAATGCCAGTGATGTCATTCCACGGAATTTCGGAAGCGCGCTGTACGAGAAGCGACATGGTGGCGCCGGCGCGCTCCGCCACTTCGACAAGTCGGCGCGAATTGGAAGAATTCGGCGCGCCGACAATCAGATAGAGATCGGCGCCGGCGGCGGTGTCCTTGACCGCTTCCTGGCGGTTGGTGGTGGCGTAGCAGATCGATTCGGCGGCCGGCGCATGCAATTGCGGGAAGCGCTCCTGCAGCGCCCGGATGATGCCGGCGGTGTCTTCGACCGACAGCGTCGTCTGGGTGACGAAGCCGAGCGCCTCAGGGTTGGCCGGCGCAAAGGTAGCGGCGTCGGCTTCTGTCTCGATCAGCGTCACGGCGCCTTCCGCCAGCTGGCCCATCGTGCCGATCACCTCGGGATGGCCGGCATGGCCGATCAGAAGCACATGGCGGCCGAGCCGCTGGTGGCGCATCGCCTGCTTGTGCACCTTCGACACCAGCGGACAGGTGGCGTCGAGATAGAAGAGTTCGCGCGCCTGGGCGTCGGCCGGCACCGATTTCGGCACGCCATGGGCCGAAAACACCACAGGCGACTTGCGATGCTCGGGCGGGATCTCCGACAGTTCCTCGATGAACACCGCGCCCAGGCTTTGCAGGCCTTCGACGACATAGCGGTTATGCACGATCTCGTGGCGGACATAGACCGGCGCGCCGTATTTCTTCAGCGCCAGCACGACGATCTGGATGGCGCGGTCGACGCCGGCGCAAAAGCCGCGCGGCTGGCAGAGCCGGATCGTCAGAGGGGGCTTGGTCTTGGTGTGAAGCATCTAATCCGGGCCGGTTGTTCAGAGGCGAAATGAGGTGTGCACCCCTGCCCTGTCAAGGGCAGCAGCGCATGACCCCGAAAATCGGAATCGATTTTCGGAAAGGATCATGCGCCAAACCAAAAGTGTTACAGCGTCCTTTGCGCGTCCAAAAGGACGCGCGGCGCTGTAATATCATTCAGGCTTTGCCGGGCGGCGCAACCTGATGATCAGAACCGCGGCAAGGGCGGCGGCAAGGCCATACCAGGTGAACGCATATTGCAAATGCGAGTTCGGCAGATCGATGATGGTGATGCCGCCGACCGGCAGCCCACCGGGGTTCGGCGTCTTGTCGGCGTCGATGAAGATCGGCACCAGCACGGCACCCGCGGGCAGGCCGGCGCTTGCCGCCATGACGTCGCGGTCCTTCCAGTAGAAGATGTTCTTGGCCACATCATTGTCGGGCAGCATCATCGACGGCTTTGCCGGCAGCGGATTGCGCGCCAAGCCGGTGACCGTCACCTTGCCCGTCACCTGCCCTTGCGGGCGTTTGGCGGCGTCCTTGAGATCGTAGGGGACGAAGCCGCGGTTGATCAGCACAAAGCGGCCATCGTCGAGCGCCAGCGGCGTGTAGACATTGAAGCCGGCGTCACCGTCCCAGGTGGCGTAGAAATGCCGCTCGCCGGAATGCAGGAACGTCCCGCTGACGGTGACCGGCGTGTAGTCGACATCGCCGTTGGCGGCGAATTCCTTCTCGACGTCCGCCAGTGGCCGTGGCGCCGAGTGGGTGCGCTGGTCGATGGTCGCCAGCAGACCTTCCTTCCAGTGCAGGCGCTGCACCTGCCAGGTGCCTAGCCCCAGCAGGATGACGAACAGCACCAGGCCGAGGCCGAGCAGCAACGCCGTCTTCGGCCGCGAACGGCCGGTGGTTTTGGCCAGCGCCTCGCTCATTGCTCGTGGTCCAGCCGGCCTTCAGCAGCCTTGTTAGTGTATTGTAGCGTCAGCAGCACGCCCTTGATCAGCCGGAGCGCCGTCAGACACAGCGCCACCGCCAGCGGTATCCAGATGATGAAATGCAGCCAGAGCGGCGGGCTCAGCGTCACTTCCACCCACAGCGCCAGCCCAACGATGATGAAGCCGATGATCAGGATGACGAACACGGCCGGGCCATCGCCGGCATCGGCATAGGAATAGTCGAGGCCGCAATTCATGCAGCGCTTGCCGACGGTCAGGAAGCCGGAGAACAGCCGCCCTTCGCCGCAACGCGGACACCGGCCGTGCAGGCCGGCCGAAATCGGCTCGATGGGTGGCCAGATCGCCCTATCTTCACTCATGGATAGTGTCTTCGCTCATGTTCTACGGCTCAATTTCGATCGGCGTTCCATCCGGCACCATAGCCCAGATTTCATCCATGTCGGAGTCGGTAACCCCAATGCAGCCATCGGTCCAGTCGACCAATTGAAGCAGCCAGCCCAGCCAGCCGAAGCCGTAGGCCATGATGGGCGCCAAAAAGAAGAAAGGCGGCCGCATTGCCGCGGCCGCCTTTCTGATTCCTTGGGGTTGATTCCCCGATGAAAGCCGTCAGTGGCCTTCGATCAGCGCGCCGGCCGATCCCCAGACATAGATCGCGCTGAACAGGAACAGCCAGACCACGTCGACGAAGTGCCAGTACCAGGCAGCCGCCTCGAAGCCGAAATGCTGCTTCGGCGTGAAGTCACCCTTCATGGCGCGGATCAGGCAGACCAGCAGGAAGATGGTGCCGATGATGACATGGAAGCCGTGAAAGCCGGTCGCCATGAAGAAGGTGGCGCCATAGATGGAATCCTTGAAGCCGAACGGGGCGTGAATGTACTCGTAAGCCTGCACCATGGTGAACAGCATGCCGAGGCCGACGGTCAGCACCAGGCCGTTGATCAGGCCTTTGCGGTCGCCATGGATCAGCGAGTGGTGCGCCCAGGTCACCGTCGTGCCCGACAAAAGCAGGATGATGGTGTTGTAAAGCGGCAGATGGAAGGGATCGAGGACCTCAAGACCCTTCGGCGGCCAGACGCCGCCGGTAAAGGCGGTGCGGGCATATTGCTGCACCTCGCCCGGAAACAGGCTGGCATCGAAATAGGCCCAGAACCAGGCGACGAAGAACATCACTTCCGAAGCGATGAACATGATCATGCCGTAGCGCAGATGCAGCGACACGACACGCGTGTGATGCCCTTCATGCGCTTCCTTGATCGTGTCCGACCACCAGGCGAACATGGTGTAGAGGACGATGACCAGGCCGATGAAGAACAGCCACGGGTTGGCGATGTTGTGGCCGAAGATCGGAAAATCACCGTTCTTGAGATACTGCATCAGGGCGACGCCGCCGACGGCGGTGACCAGCGCGCCGATGGAGCCCAGGAAGGGCCACGGGCTCGGGTTGACGAGATGGTAGTCGTGTTGTGGTTTTGCGTGCGCGTCTGCCATATCAACCCCCGAGATTTGCTTCGGTATCTGAAACTTTGGTGGTGCTGTCCGGCGCCGATGAAGCGACCGGTCTGTTCTTTTCGACCGGGAACATGGTGTAGGACAGGGTGATCGTCTTCAAGTCCTTCAGTTCCGGCACGTTGACGATGTCTGGATCCACATAGAACACGACCGGCATGTCCAGCGTCTCGCCGGGCTTCAGTGTCGTGTCGGTGAAGCAGAAACACTCGACCTTGTTGAAGTAAGGGCCTGCCAGTTCCGGCTGCACGTTGAAGGTGGCGCGGCCGGTGACGGCGCGGTCGAACTTGTTGGTGGCGCTGTAATGCGCCTGCGTGGTCTCGCCGATCTTGATGGTGACCGAGCGGGCGACCGGCTGGAACTGCCAGGGAATGCCATTGGTGTTGGCGTCGAAGCGCACGGTGATGTCGCGGTCGAGGATGCGGCCGGCATATTGCTTCTCGGCGCGCTGCGTGGTGCCGCCATAGCCGGTGGCCTGGCAGAAGATCTTGTAGAGCGGCACCGCGGCGTAGGCCATGCCGATCATGCCGCCGAAGAAGGCGACGCAGACGGCGGCGACGACGCGGTTGGTGTTTTTCTTCCCGGGATCGGTCATGGTCTGGCGGGTCATCGTCGGCCTCACATCGATCCGGTATGGCCGAATTTGACGATAGTGATGACGTAGAAGATGATGACCAGCGCCGCCAGCGCCAGGCCGATGGCAGCCGAACGGTTGCGGCGCGCCTTCTGCTGGCGCTCGGTCAGCGTGACCAGTTCAAGCTTCTTGTCGATCATGGTCATGCTCCACCGATGGCCAAAGCGCGACCGATGACACAGTCGGCAAGGTAGATGGCAAAGATGGCGAAGAGGTAGAGCAAGGAATAGGCAAACAGCGCCTTGGCTGGCTTCATGACGCGGTCTGCGTCCGTCATGCGCAGCACCTTCCAGGCATACCAGACAAAGCCGGCGCCGAGCGCCAGCGACGCGATGCCGTAGCCCGCGGTGGTGAAGCCGAGTGCCCAGGGCAGCACGCCGACGGGCGCCAGAATCAGGGCATAGGCAAAGATCTGGCGGCGGGTCGAGGCGTGGCCGGCGACGTTCGGCATCATCGGGATGCCGGCCTTGGCGTAGTCCTCGGACTTGAACAGCGCCAGCGCCCAGAAATGCGGCGGCGTCCACAGGAAGATGATCAGGAACAGGACGAGGCTTTCGAGGCTGACCGTTCCGGTCACCGCCGCCCAGCCGATCACCGGCGGAATGGCGCCGGCGGCACCGCCGATGACGATGTTTTGCGGCGTCGAGCGCTTCAGCCACATCGTATAGACGACGGCGTAGAAGAAGATGGTGAAGGCGAGCAGCGCCGCCGACAGCCAGTTGACCAGCACACCCAACGTCATCACCGACAGCGCCGACAGCACAAGGCCGAAACTCAGGGCCTCGCCGGGCAGGATGCGGCCGGACGGAACCGGACGGCCGGCGGTCCGGCTCATCACGGCATCGATGTCGGCGTCGTACCACATGTTGAGCGCGCCCGAGGCGCCGGCGCCAATGGCGATCGCCAGGATTGCGACCATCGCTATCAGCGGGTTGACGGTCACGGGCGCCGCCACCATGCCGACAAAGGCCGTGAACACCACCAGCGACATGACGCGCGGCTTCAAGAGGGCGAAAAAGTCGCCCGCCGTGGCTTCCGAAATTCGAAAGCCCGCTTCGTCAATCAATGGGTCGTCGACCAGGGCCATGCGTAGTTGAGTCCAATCATTCCGTTGGCCGAAACCGCCGGCGGGCCGGCGGTTTCGTATTCAGGCTGCCTTACTTGATCTTCGGCAGCTGTTCCCACTGGTGGAAGGGCGGCGGCGAAGGCAGCTGCCATTCGAGCGTCGTTGCACCCTCGCCCCATGGATTGGCGCCGGCCACCCGCTTCTTCTGGAAGGCTTCGAAGACGCCATAGAGGAAGATCACCACGCCGACGGCCGAGATATAGGAACCGTAGGACGACACCATGTTCCAGCCGGCAAACGCGTCGGGATAGTCGATGGTGCGGCGCGGCATGCCGGCGAGGCCGAGGAAATGCTGCGGGAAGAAGATCAGGTTGACGCCGACAAAGGTGACCCAGAAGTGGGTGTTGGCGATCACCGGCGAGTACATGTAGCCGGTCATCTTCGGGAACCAGTAGTACCAGCCAGCGAAGATGGCGAACACCGCGCCCAGCGAAAGCACGTAGTGGAAGTGAGCGATGACGAAATAGGTGTCATGCAGTGAGCGGTCGAGGCCGGCATTGGCGAGCTGGACGCCGGTGACGCCGCCGACCGTGAACAGGAAGATGAAGCCGAGCGCCCACAGCATCGGCGTCTTGAACGAGATCGACCCGCCCCACATGGTCGCGATCCAGGAGAAGATCTTCACGCCTGTCGGCACCGCGATGACCATGGTGGCGAAGACGAAGTAGCGCTGCGTGTCGAGCGACAGGCCGGTCGTGTACATGTGGTGCGCCCAGACGATGAAGCCGACGGCGCCGATCGCGACCATGGCGTAAGCCATGCCGAGATAGCCGAACACCGGCTTCTTCGAGAAGGTCGAGACGATGTGGCTGATGATGCCGAAGCCCGGCAGGATCAGGATGTACACCTCGGGGTGACCGAAGAACCAGAACAGATGCTGGAACAGGAGTGGATCGCCGCCGCCATCCGGGGTGAAGAAGGTGGTGCCGAAATTGCGGTCGGTGAGCAGCATGGTGATGCCGCCGGCCAGGACCGGTAGCGACAGGAGCAGCAGGAAGGCGGTGACCAGCACCGACCAGGCAAACAGCGGCATCTTGTGCAGCGTCATGCCCGGCGCGCGCATGTTGAAGATGGTGGTGATGAAGTTGATGGCGCCGAGGATCGACGAGGCGCCGGCAATGTGGATCGACAGGATCGCCAGATCCATGGCCGGCCCGGGCTGGCCGGAGGTCGACAGCGGCGGATAGAGCGTCCAGCCGCCACCGACGCCGTAGGCGCCGGGCGCGCTCGGCATGAAGGCCGAGGCGATGAGCAGGATGAAGGCCGGCGGCAGCAGCCAGAACGAGATGTTGTTCATGCGCGGGAAGGCCATATCGGGTGCGCCGATCATAATCGGCACCATCCAGTTGGCGAAGCCGCCGATCAGCGCCGGCATGACCATGAAGAAGATCATGATCAGCGCGTGCGCGGTGCCGAAGGCGTTGTACATGCTCTTACCGCCGTCGATGGCGGCATCGCCGTTCATGCCGTAGACCATCTGCGCCAGGCCGGTGAAGATCTGGATGCCCGGCTCCTGCAGCTCCATGCGGATGACGACCGAAAGCGCGCCGCCGACGATGCCCGCGAAGATCGCGAAGATCAGATAGAGCGTGCCGATGTCCTTGTGGTTGGTGGAGTACACCCACCGGACCCAGCCGTGATAGGGCTTGTGGTCGTGATCGTCGTGAGCTGCAGCTTCTGCCATGGTCGGCTCCGTTCCCTAAATCTTGCTAACCCGCGGCATCAGTTGCCGGCGGCCGCTACCTTGTTGGTACCGTCGACCTCGGCCATCAGCGCCTTGTTGGCACCGGGAAGGTCGGTCTTGGCTGCTGCCAGCCAGGTCTTGTACTGCGCGTCGGAGACGACGCGGATGGCGATTGGCATGAAGGCGTGGTCCTTGCCGCAGAGCTGCGAGCACTGGCCGTAGTAGAGGCCTTCTTTTTCCGCCTTGAACCAGGTCTCGTTGGTGCGGCCGGGAACCGCGTCCATCTTGATGCCGAAGGCCGGCATGGCGAAGGAATGGATGACGTCGGTCGCGGTAACCAGGACACGGGTCATGGTGTTGACCGGCACCACCAGCTCGTTGTCGACCGCCAGGAGACGCGGATAGACCTTGCGGTCTTCCTTGCCGATCGCCGCGCGGTCGGCGTCCTGAAGGATGGCCGAGTTGAAGGAGAGCGTGTTCTCGGTCTGGTACTCATAGTCCCAGTTCCACTGATTGCCCGTCGCCTTGACGGTCAGCTTGGCCTCTTCCGGCGGCGTGTACTGCGCGGTCAGGAGCTGGAACGAGGGAATGGCAATGAACAGCAGGATCACGACCGGGCCGACGGTCCAGATAATCTCGATCAGCGTGTTGTGGCTGGTCTTGGACGGAACCGGGTTGACGCTTGCCCGAAACCTGAAGATGCACCACGCAAGCAGAGCCAGAACCAGGACGGTGATCGGGACGACGAACCACATCGTGTAGTTACCGAACCACTCGATCTGCCGCATCATGTCGGTTGCCGGCGGCTGAAAGCTCATCTCCCATGGCTGGGGCTGGGCCGCATGGGCGGAGGCACCGGCGAAAAATGCGGCTGCAGCGCCTGCTGTTGCCATCAATTTGGCGCTTGCTGGGAATTTTCTCATCGCCCTCTTCATCTCCCGGTTCCTCGCGATCGCGCGCAAGAATATCGAACAATGCCGGGATGGGAATCCCGGACAGTCCCAAGGGTGGTTCAAACCATACTCTATTTCCCTCCGCAAGAAAGGAGCGGGCGAAACCGTGCGGCATTTTTGCGCGCAAGCGCGACCGCGCCGTTTCGACGGCATCGCGGCCCGCGCGGATCGTCGACAGATGGGCTATGCGGGCTTGTGGCCGGAATGCGCCCGACGGTCGCAATTCGGGCGAATTTGCTAGGGAAAAGCGCATTATTGCGCTTGCCGGGGCTGACCGGCGGTCGCCCTATCCTTTACTTGGCCTTGGCGCGGCTTAAAGTGCCGTGATTCGCAATGGAGCCGTCATGACCTCTTGGCTTTCGAGAAACTCCTGGCTTTCGAGCAGCGGGGCGAAGGTCATCTTTCTCGCCGCCCTGATCGGTATCGGCTCGTCCGCCACCGGCATCGCCAATGCAGCGCAGCCTAGCGGCACGGTCAAGTCGACGCATGGCGCGTGGTCGATCATCTGCGACACGCCGGCCGGCGCGACGTCGGAACAGTGCGTGATGATGCAGAATGTCGTCGCCGAGGATCGCCCGGAAATGGGACTTTCGGTCGTCGTGCTGCGCACCGCCGACAACAAGGCCGAGATCCTGCGTGTGCTGGCGCCGCTCGGCGTGCTTTTGCCCAACGGGCTCGGCCTCAATGTCGACGGCAAGGATATCGGCCGCGCCTATTTCGTGCGCTGCTTCCAGGACGGCTGCTATGCCGAGGTCATTCTCGAAAAGCCGCTGCTCGACACGCTGAAGACCGGGACGTCGGCTACCTTCATCGTCTTCCAGACGCCGGAAGAAGGCATCGGCATCCCCGTCGACCTCAAGGGCTTCGCCGACGGTTTTGCCGCCCTGCCCTGAGCCTGATGCTTGCGAAAAGGCTGACCCTGAAACAGAATTCCCACGGGTTTGATTTTTGGCTGTGGGGTCATCATGCGCTCTTTTTCTCTGCTTCTGTCGACCGGTCTGATCCTGACCGGCGCCGTTTCCGTCGCCTTTGCCGAGGATGTCGAAATCATCATGGCGCCCGACCCGGGTGTCATTCTCGAAATTGCGAAGGGCTATGGCTCGGCCAAGATGGACAAGGACGACGGCGGCGATCCCATGATCTCCGGCCGGCTCCAGGGCATGAAATATGTCGTCTACTTCTATGGCTGCGAGAACCATGAGAAGTGCAAGTCACTCCAGTTTTCCTCAGGCTATACCGATCCCTTCACAGCCGACCAGGCCAATGAATGGAACAAGAAATATCGCTGGGTGAAGGCCTTCTCCGGTGACGGGTCGAACTTCAAGATGGATGTCATGTTCAGGGGCGGGGTTACCCGCTCCTACCTCGAGGAGCAGTTCTCGAACTGGGATTCCATGACCAGCGACATCAAAGAATTCGTGAACGAGAAGTAGGGCCTGAGCGCTCCACGGTCCGGCTGTGGATCGTCATTGCGGATTGTGCAGGCGCGTCTTCGCGCCTACATCGTGGCAACAACCATTCCTCCTGTGAACGGACCTGCCATGAACAGCCTGATCGGCCAATTCGACATTTCAGACGATCGCATCAAGCGGATCGTCGCCAACACCCTTAACGGCGCCGATGACGGCGAGCTGTTCCTCGAATACAGCGAGAGCGAAGCGCTGATGTTCGACAACGGCAGACTGAAGACCGCCAATTTCAACACCGACCAGGGTTTTGGCCTGCGCGCGGTGGCCGGCGAGGCCAGCGGCTACGCCCATTCCAGCGACCTCTCCGAAGCGTCGCTGCTACGCGCGGCGGACGCGGTGTCGACCGTCAAGGGCGGCTATTCCGGCACGCTTGCCGCCGCCCCTGTCCGCACCAACCGCCATCTCTACGGCGACGAGAACCCGATCCCCTCGCCTTCCTTCGAGGTCAAGGCCAAGCTGTTGCAGGAAATCGACGCCTGGCTGCGGGCCGAGGATCCGCGCGTGCGCCAGGTGACGGCCTCGCTCGCCGCGTCCTGGCAGCATGTCGAGATCGTGCGCGCCGACGGCCAGATGGTGCGCGATATCCGCCCGCTGGTCCGCATCAACGTTTCCGTCGTGGTCGGCGATGGCGACCGCCAGGAGAGCGGCTCCTACGGCATGGGCGGGCGCAAGGCGTTCGGCGAGTTCCTGGTCGAGGACAGCTGGAAGCATGCGGCCAAAGAGGCGCTGCGTCAGGCGCTGGTCAATCTCGAAGCCATCCCGGCGCCGGCCGGCACGTTCGACATCGTTTTGTCCAGCGGCTGGCCGGGCGTCATGCTGCACGAGGCCGTCGGCCACGGGCTGGAAGGCGATTTCAACCGCAAGAAGACGTCGGCCTTCGCCGGCCTGCTCGGCCAGCAGGTGGCGGCCAAGGGCGTCACCGTCGTCGATGACGGCACCATGCCCGAGCGGCGCGGCTCGCTCACCGTCGATGATGAAGGCACGCCCTCGGCCCGCAACGTACTGATCGAAGACGGCAAGCTCGTCGGCTACATGCAAGACCGCCAGAACGCCCGGCTGATGGGCATGAAGGCGACCGGCAACGGCCGGCGCGAAGGCTATGCGCACCAGCCGATGCCGCGCATGACCAACACCTACATGACGGCGGGCGACATGGAGCCGGACGAGATCATCGCTTCGGTCAAGAACGGCATCTATGCCGTCTCCTTCGGCGGCGGCCAGGTCGACATCACCTCAGGCAAGTTCGTGTTCGGCTGCACCGAGGCCTACATGATCGAGAACGGCAAGGTGACGCAGCCGATCAAGGGCGCCATGCTGATCGGCAACGGGCCGGACGCCATGCACCGCGTGTCGATGATCGGCAACGACATGAAGCTCGACAACGGCATCGGCATGTGCGGCAAGGCCGGCCAGGGCGTGCCGGTCGGCGTCGGCCAGCCGCATCTCAGGATGAACCAGATGACGGTGGGCGGCACCAGGGTTTGAGGTGCCAATCCGCCAGGCTTGAATAGCTGACGCAATAAGAATATCTTACCTTTGTCTTACACAAAGGCGTGCGCGATGGCTGCTACAGAAAAACTTACAACGACCGTCTCCACCAAGGGACAGGTAATCCTGCCCAGCGCGATCCGGAAGCGCAAAGATTGGGGTGCGGGCACACGCCTGCAGGTCGAAGATACGCCGGACGGAGTGCTTTTGAAATTGGCGCCGGCCTTTGCCCCGACGCGACCAGAAGATGTCTTCGGTGTCCTACCGCACAGTGGCAGGCCGAAGACTCTGGAGGAGATGGACGCGGCCGTCCTTGCGGAAGCCCGGCGGCGCAATGCTCGCGATTGATACCAACGTTATCGTCAGGTATTTGACGAACGACGATCCGGAGCAGTCCCCGCGAGCCCGGCGGCTGATCGATGGTCAACCCGTCTTTGTCGCCGTCACGGTAGTCCTGGAGGCCGAATGGGTGCTGCGCAGTGCCTATGGCTATGGCCAAGCCGTGATCGTGGGCGCGCTGCGACGGTTCGGCGGGTTGCCCACGGTTGAACTGGAAGACGCTGCGATTGTCTCCTCTGCGCTCGATCTGTCCGAAGCGGGAATGGATTTTGCAGATGCGCTGCATCTGGGGAAAGCAGCTCATTGTGCTGGCTTTGCAACCTTTGACCGCAGTTTCCTGAAGGCTGCAAAGGCGGCCGGACATGATGGCGTGCAGGAAGCATAGCAAAGGGGCGCGCCGGTAGCGGCCTGCCGACGTCACCCTGAATGCGCAGGCTGTTTTCCAACTTCAAATCTCAGCCGGCACCTTGAAGCGAACACAATTCACATTAGGAAATTAGTAACTGTTGAACTGCCTGGGCTGCCGTTTGCGCACAAACGCCGTACCCAGCTTCTCGTTGCGGTGTTGGTGATGGCAATGCGGCCCGGCGTCCTGGCTCTCCTCCTTGGCTTCGTTTCGTTGATTGGCGCGACAGCGCTGCAAGCCGGTCCGGCGGCGGCACAATCGACATGGTTCAAGGCGCGGTCGACGCAACCTGCCGCCGCCGTGGGCGGAAGCACCAGCGTCCCCTACGGTTGGGTCGATTTCTGCCATCGCCGGCCAAAGGAGTGCAAGGTCCCCGCTTTGCCGGCCGCCGACGTCAAGCTGACCGCGCAGAAGCTGAGCATCCTAAAGCGGGTCAATCAGAAGGCGAACAGGTCCATCAAGCCCATCAGCAATTTCGATCACTGGGGCACCATGGAAGACCACTGGGACTATCCTGTGGACGGCAAGGGGGACTGCAAGATCTACGCGCTCTACAAGCGCAAGCTTCTTCTGCAGGCCGGTTTCCCCCGGCAGGCGCTGTTGATGACAGTGGTGCGCGACCTCAACAATGAAGGCCACACCATCCTGACGGTAAAGACCGACAAGGGCGATCTTGTCCTGGACAATCTGGTCGATGAGATCAGGCCCTGGAACGCGACGGGCTATTATTTCCTGAAACGCCAGTCGCAGCAGAACCCAAACAATTGGGTGTCGATCAACCAACGCGGCGGCACGCCGAAACGGATGTCGCCAAGCTAGGCTGCGGCTACCGCCGTCTCTTTGGCTTCTCCAGCAGCGCCACCGCCTCGACATGCGGCGACCAGAGGAACTGGTCGATCGGCGTGACGCTTTTCAGCACGTAGCCGCCATCCATGAGGATGCGTAAATCCCGGGCCAACGTCACCGGGTTGCAGGAGACGGCGGCGACGAAGGGCACGTCGGAGCGGGCGATCTGCTTCGACTGGTCTTCGGCGCCGGCGCGCGGCGGGTCGAAGACGACACCGTCGAAGGCGTTCAGTTCCTTGAACGTCAGCGGGCGGCGAAACAGGTCGCGGCGTTCGCCGGTTACGCGCTTCAGGCCGGTGGCGAAGCGTGATCCGCGGTCGAGCGCCGAAAGGGCGGCCGCGTCGCCTTCGACCGCATGGACCTCGGATTTCGCCGCCAGCCGAAGCGCAAAGCTGCCGCAGCCGGCGAAGAGATCCGCGACTTTCTTGGCGCGTTTCAGATGTCCGCCAACGATATCGGCCATCGCCTGTTCGGCGGCTTCGGTGGCCTGCAGGAAGGCGCCGGGCGGCACGGCGACGGCGACGGTGCCGAACATGATCACCGGCTTTTTCGGCTCGATGACGATCTCGTCGTCGATCGAAAGCCGGGCAAATCCATTGGCCATGACGAAGTTGGAGGCGACCCGGCGCTGGTTCTCGCCCAGTTTGCCTGACTCATAGACCGCGACGTCGAGGCCCGAACCCGTCACCGTGACCGCCATGCGGAACGATTTGGTGGTGGCGCAAACCAGGTCGGCAACCGATCGCAAGCGATCGAGTGCTGCGACGATCTCCGGCAGTGAGATCGGGCATTCCTCGATGGGGATGATTTCCGGCGACAGATGGCGATGGAAACCAAGCAGCATGCCGGTGTCGGCGCGCCGGGCGGCAAGCACGACGCGGCGGCGTGTGTGTGGTGCACACGGCACCAAGGCACCGATATCGCCAGCAATGCCCTTCAAGGCATGCACCACCTTGTCGCGTTTCCATTGGTGGTAGGCGTCGGCTTGCAGGTGCTGGACGGCGCAGCCGCCGCATTCTGTGAAATGCCGGCAGGCCGGGTCGATACGCAGCGGCGAGGCTTCCAGCACCGCCATCAGAGTGGCGCGATCCCTTTCGCGCGCCGCGGTGACAGTTTCGCCCGGCAGCGTGAAGGGAATGAACAGCTCGCCGGTTTCCGTCTCGGCGACGCCATCGCCTTGCGAGCCCAATCTCTTGATGGTGAAGCGCGTGCTCATCGGTCCTTGATCCCACCGAGCAGGAATTCGCGGTTGCCGTCGCCGCCTTCAATCGGCGACATGTGCAGACCCAATGTACGCCAGCCAGGGACGCCTTCGAGCCATTCCTGCAGCAGGCCGGCAACGCGGGCGGCGTCATAGGGGTCTTTCAGCAGGCCACCCTTGCCGATCGCCTCGCGGCCGGCCTCGAATTGCGGCTTGACCAGAAACACCGCACGCGCTCCCGGCCTGGCGATGGCAAGCGCCGGCGGCATCGCCAGTTTCAGCGAAATGAAGCTGACGTCGGAAACGATGAAATCCGGGATACGGCCGCCGAGATCAGCGGCCATGAGCTCGCGGGCGTTCAAGCCCTCGATCACGGTGACGCGCGGGTCGGACGAGACATAGGGATGCATCTGGCCGTGGCCGACATCGATTGCCGTAACGTGGACCGCACCGCGCTCGAGCAGGACCTGGGTGAAGCCGCCGGTCGAGGCGCCGATATCGAGGGCTTCCGAGCCTGAGGGGTCGAGGCTGAAATGGTCGAGCCCGGCAATCAGCTTCAGCGCCGCGCGCGAGACATAGCCTTGCGCGGGATCGTCGATGACGATGAGGCATTGCGGCAGGACGGTCTGGCCGGGCTTGCGGGCGACCACGCCGTCGACAGTCACGGTGCCACGCTCGACCGCGTCGCGGGCGCGCGAGCGGCTTGCAAACAGGCCGCGCTGGACGAGCAATTCGTCGAGCCGCTGGCGTGTGCTGGCTGGCAGAGGGGAGTTCATCGGCCTTCATGGCGAAAGCCGGTCACGAAGGCAAGGACATTGGATGAGCGGGGACACTGGAACCGGAGACGCAGATCAGTCCACCGGTTGAATATCGCAGCAAGTCCGGCAAGATGGCCGGGGCGCTCACGCAATGCTGAGGAACACTAATGCTGACGGGAACCTGGCATTTGCGGCTCCGCCCGCTGGACGTTTGAAGGCGACCCCTAACGACGCTTCATGCGATGCCCTGTGGGCACGTTTAAAACCACCGTCATTGTAATACAAGGAGACCAAGTCATGGCCAAGAAGTACACTGCGAAGTGCGCCTGCGGCGCGGTCAAGTTCGAGTTTGATACCGATCCCACTTTCATTGCAGTTTGTCACTGCCTCGACTGCAAGAAGGCTTCCGGCGGCGAAGCTGCGACGTTTTTCGCCGTGCCAGAGGATGATTTCACGCTGATCAGCGGCAAACCGAAAGCGTTTCACTATATCGCCAATTCGGGCAACGGACTCGACCGGAATTCCTGCCCGGAATGCGCCGCGCGGGTATTCACGGACCATCTCGAAGGCTTCCCCGGCACGGTGTTCGTCCAGCTCGGAAGTCTCGACCGCCCCGAGTTGATCGCGCCGAAACTCGAGATGTTCACCAGGCGTCGTCTCGGATGGGTAAAGCCACTTGACCTCCCCCAGTTCGAGAACATGCCCAGTTGAAGGATGCCCAGGCGGATGGACGAGGCAATGCCGAGGAGGCTGAATGCTGAAGGGGACCTGCCATTGCGGCGCCGCCCACTGGACCCTGGAGGGCGACCCCGACCCGATCACCGCTTGCAACTGCACGCTTTGCCGCCGCTACGGCACGCTGTGGGCCTATGATTTTGTCGACGAGCGCATCCGCGTTGCGGGACCTCTGCGTTCCTATGCACGCGCCGGGAAAAACGAGCCCTCGCTCGAAATCCTGTTCTGCCCGACCTGTGCCTGCGTGCTTGCGTGGCGCGGCTTGCGCAGCAGCGACAGCGGCCGCACGCGGATCGCCGTCAATGTCAGGCTGGCGCCGCCCGAGGCGGTCGCCGACCTGCCGATCGATCATTTCGACGGGCTCGAAACCTTTGACGACCTGCCACGCGATGGACGCTGCGTGCGCGACATGTGGTTCTAGAAAATGGTGCGCGAAACCTCACGCTCGACGGCGGGCGTCAGCCCGTCACCGGCGTCGCCGGAAGCCTGCTTGGGCGAGCTCTCGACGGGCGCAGCCGGTCCGTCCGGCATGACGACGAGCTGCGGTGCCTGCTTGTAGGAAAAGCCGCCCCTGATGTTGCCCATCTTGCCGGCGACGATCTCGACCACCGCCTGTTCGAGCTTGCGGTCATAGCGGGTTTCGGCCACGGCCGGCGCGGCGATGACAGCCAAAAGAGCCGCGCCGCACAGAAGCACTCGCATTGTTTTTTAACTCCCTGCCTTGGTCGGGTTCTAGCAGGGCGGCGTTGAAAAACGGCCAAAAGACACGGTAAGCGAAACGCCAAACAGAAGCGTTAACAGAGCGTTACGGCTAGAGCGCTTGACGCAATTCCGGACGGAAAACCGCTTCACACTTTTCCTGGAATTGCTTTAGAAGCCGGCAAACCGCTTCAAAGGCGTGAGATTTTGATTCAGGCGCGCTGCGCGCGCGCGGAATGGCCGAGCGCGACAAACACCGTGCGCACGATGCCGGCGGCATCGAGCCCGGCGTCGGCATACATTTTTTCCGGTTTGGCATGGTCGGTGAACTCGTCCGGCAGCACCAGTGGCCGCACTTTCAGGCCGCTTTCCAGCAGGCCCTCATGGGCGAGGAACTGCAGCACATGGCTGGCGAAGCCGCCGACAGCGCCCTCTTCCACCGTCACCAGCACTTCGTGCGAACGGGCGAGACGGCGGATCAGATCCTCATCGAGCGGCTTGGCGAAACGGGCGTCCGCAACCGTCGTCGAAAGCCCGGCAGCGCCGAGTTCCTCGGCGGCGATCAGGCAGTCCTGCAGCCGCGTGCCGAAGGAGAGCAGCGCCACCTTGGTGCCTTCCCTGACGATGCGGCCCTTGCCGATTTCGAGCACCGAGCCGCGCTCCGGCATGTCGACGCCAACACCGTTGCCGCGCGGATAACGGAAGGCAATGGGGCCCTCGTCGTAATAGGCGGCGGTGCGCACCATGTGGCGAAGCTCCGCCTCATCGGCGGCCGCCATGACGACGAAGCCCGGCAGCGTCGCCAGGAAGGTGGTGTCGAAGGCGCCGCAATGGGTGGCGCCGTCGGCGCCGACAAAGCCGGCGCGGTCGATGGGGAAACGCACCGGCAGTTTCTGGATCGCCACGTCGTGGACGACCTGATCATAAGCGCGCTGCAGGAAGGTCGAATAGATAGCGGCGAAGGGCTTGTAGCCTTCGGTGGCGAGGCCGGCGGCAAACGTCACCGCATGCTGCTCGGCGATGCCGACATCGAAGGTCCGGGTCGGAAACGCCTCGCCGAACAGATCGAGGCCGGTGCCGTTCGGCATGGCGGCGGTGACGGCGACGATGCGGTCGTCGGCGTGCGCTTCCTGGATCAGGCTTTCGGCGAACACCTTGGTGTAGGCCGGCGCATTGGCCGGCGCCTTGGTCTGCGCGCCGGTGATGACGTCGAACTTGTTGACGCCATGATATTTGTCGGGCGCGGCCTCGGCCGGGCCGTAGCCCTTGCCCTTCTGGGTCACGACATGGATCAGCACCGGGCCGTCGGCATGGTCGCGGACATTCTTCAAGACCGGGATCAGATGTTCGAGATTGTGCCCGTCGATCGGCCCGATATGGTAGAAGCCAAGCTCCTCGAACAGCGTGCCGCCGGTGACGTAGCCGCGCGCATGCTCGACCGCCCGCGTGATGGCGCGATCGGCGCGCTTGCCGAGATAGGAGGTCAGCTTCTTGCCGAAAT
The DNA here is from genome assembly GCF_057786075.1 of Mesorhizobium sp. P171375. NCBI lineage: Bacteria > Pseudomonadati > Pseudomonadota > Alphaproteobacteria > Hyphomicrobiales > Phyllobacteriaceae > Mesorhizobium > Mesorhizobium sp. P171375. Next base: position 3,177,618 of record NZ_JBYNWF010000001.1, on the reverse strand, counting down.
CGCGCAGGCCGAGATAGGTCTTGCCCGACGCGAGCCGCGCCAGATAGGCGCTCATGGCGCCGGTCGGCGGGGCGATCGACATGTCGTTGTCGTTGAGGATGACGATCAGGCGGGCATCGAGCGCGCCGGCGTTGTTCAATGCTTCAAATGCCATGCCGGCCGACATGGCGCCATCGCCGATGACGGCAATGACATTGTTGTGGCCGCCCGAGAGATCGCGCGCCATGGCCATGCCGAGGCCGGCGGAAATCGAGGTGGAGGAGTGGGCGGCGCCGAACGGGTCGTATTCGCTCTCGGCGCGCCGGGTGAAGCCGGACAGGCCGCCCTCCTGGCGCAGCGTGCGGATGCGGTCGCGGCGGCCGGTCAGGATCTTGTGCGGATAGGCCTGGTGGCCGACATCCCAGATCACGCGGTCTTCCGGCGTGTTGAAAACATAGTGCAGCGCCACGGTCAGTTCGACGACACCGAGGCCGGCGCCGAGATGCCCGCCCGTATGCGAGACGGCATCGATCAGCTCGGCACGCAGCTCCGAGGCCAGCTGCGGCAGCTCGCTTTCGTCAAGCTTCTTCAGGTCGGCTGGAATGCGGACCTTGTCGAGAAGCGGCGTGTGCAGCGTTGCGTTCACTGTTTAGGAGCCTGCCCAGCTATTTTCGTTCATGCGCGTTGATCATGGGCGAAATATGCCTCCGCCCGCCGAATGTAAATGCGTGTCAGTGACGCGGGTGTTGCTGACGTTAATTGTCCGGTAACGGAATGAACTCTTCCTCATCTCCAGGAACGATATCGAAGCGGCCCGTCTTCCATTCCTGTTTGGCCTGTTCGATACGCTCCTTCGACGACGAGACGAAATTCCACCAGATGTGGCGTGGGGAGCCGAGCGAGGCGCCGCCGAAGAGCATGAAATGAGCGCCGCGTTCGGATGAGACGACCAGTTCGTCGCCGGGGCGGAACACCAGCAGACGCTCGGCCGGAAAGCGGTCCCCCGATATCGAGACATCGCCGTCCAGCGTGTAGATGGCGCGTTCCTCGGCGTCGGCTGGAATTTTCACACTGGCGCCGGGCGCCAGGCGCAGATCGGCGTAGAGCGTCTCGGTGTCGGCTCTTACCGGCGAGCGCAAGCCAGAGAAATCGCCGATCACCACGCGACCGCTGACGCCTTCGGCGTCGATTTCGGGCAGATGCAGCGCCGCGGTGTTCTCGAACACCGGCGCCACCTCCTCCTTGCCGTCGGGCAGCGCCAGCCAGGTCTGCAGGCCGGAGACCGACATCGGCGCGCCGCGCAGTTCTTCGGGCGTGCGCTCGGAATGAACGATGCCGCGGCCGGCGGTCATCAAATTCACGTCGCCGGGCTGGATGACCATCTCGGTGCCGAGCGAGTCGCGGTGCCTGATCTTGCCGTCGAACAGATAGGTGACGGTGGAAAGCCCGATATGCGGGTGCGGCCGGACATCGAGCGCCTGGCCGGCGCGCAATATGGCCGGACCCATGCGATCGAAGAAGATGAAGGGACCGACCAGGCGCCGCTTTGCCGTCGGCAGAGCGCGGCGAACCTGAAAACCGTCAATGTCCTTGGCGTTCGGAATGACCATCAGCTCAATCTGGTCGCTGGCGAAGGCGTCACCAGGCTCAGGATCCCTGCCGGGGAAAAAACTCATCTGGATATCCTCAGGCGAAGCGCAGCGCCGATTTGGCTTTTGCCTTGGCTGCCACCTCTTCGCGATTGCGCGGATGATGGTTGGTTTCGAGCGAATGCAGCAATTCATGCGCCGATTCAGCGATCGCCTCGACGGCGCGGTCGAAGGCCGCCTGGTTGCGCTGCGAAGGGCGCGTCGTTCCGCTCAATTTGCGCACGAACTGAAGGGCGGCGTCGCGGATCTCGTCATGGGTTGCCGGCGGATCGAAGTTGAACAGGGTCTTGATGTTTCTGCACATGCTTGAACTCCTTACCTGCTTTCTCTGCCCGCCCCGTTTGACAAATTACTCCGCGTCGAGCGGCTCGGTTCCCACCGGCTTGCCGTCACGCGACAGCCTGATCTTCTCGACCTTGTCTTCAGCCGACTTCAGCAGCCGGTCGCAATGGGCCTTCAGCGCCTCGCCGCGTTCATAGATCCTGATCGACTGGTCGAGCGGCACGTCGCCGCGTTCGAGATCATCGACGATCTTTTCCAGCGCGTCGAGTGCCTGCTCGAAGCTCATCGCCTTGACGTCTTCATTTGCTTCGCCAGCCATACTCTATCCCTTCATCAGCCGCCCGACATGGGCAGCGACCGAAAATGCCAATCCCTGCAGATCGTAGCCGCCCTCGAGCAGGCTGACGAGCCGGTTGCCGCTGTGGCGCCCGGCGCGTTCCAGCAACTGGCCGGTCGCCCAGTCGAAATCGTCCTCGCTGAGGTTGATCTCGGCCAGCGGGTCGCGATGATGGGCGTCGAAGCCGGCGGAAATAATGATCAGGTCAGGCGCAAAATTGTCGAGCGCCGGCAGGACACGCGACAGCAAGGCATCGCGGAACATGTCTGAGCCGGTCTGTGGCGCCAGCGGCGCGTTGACGATATTGCCGGCGCCGGTTTCGGTCTTGGCGCCCGTGCCAGGATAGAGCGGCATCTGGTGCGTAGAGCAGTAAAGCACTGACGGATCGTCCCAGAAAATGTCCTGCGTGCCGTTGCCGTGGTGCACATCCCAGTCGACGATGGCGACGCGTTCGGCGCCATGTTTCTTCTGCGCATAGCGCGCCGCGATCGCCGCGGTGTTGAACAGGCAGAACCCCATTGCCGTGGTCTTTTCGGCGTGGTGGCCGGGCGGTCGGGCGGCGACGAAGGCGTTGGCGACACGACCCTCGAAGACGTCGTCGACGGCGGCATTGGCCGCACCGATGGCGGTGACCACCGCTTGCCAACTTTTCGGGCTGGCGCTGGTGTCGGCGTCGATCGGGGCAATGCCACTCTCGGGGATCGCGGCGCGGACGCGGGCGACGAAATCCTCGGGGTGGGCATAAAGGATGGTGTCCTCGTCACCTTGCGGCGCCGTGACCCGGTCGAGCGCCGCAAAGGCCTCGTCGTCGAGCACGCGCTCGATGGCGCGCAAGCGGTCGGGTCGCTCCGGATGACCGGGCGGCGTCAGATGTTCGAGGAAGATCGGATGGGTGTAGAGCCTTGTGACCATGACCCGATATAGGCGCGCCCGGCCGCTTTGACCATGGTTTGACGCCGCGCCGCCCCGACGTTCAACAGGGTTTAGGTGCTCGGCTGCGTCCAGCGCGAGCCGCCGAATGAGGCCAGCGCCTTGTCCCTGAGCTCCCGGAACTTGGACGACGCCTCGGCCAGCCGCTGGTCCCATTCGGCGTTCGGCGCCTGGCCTTCAATGGTCCTGAAATAAACCTGCATCAGGCAGGCGATGGCGAAGGGTTCGATGAATGCCGCCTTGAAGGCCCAGGCCAGCAGGATCGCCAGCACGAAGGCCCAGCCGCCGAGCTGCCCCGGAATGAACCACATGATGGCGGCGGCCGGCGCCAGCATAAGCAGGAAGATGACGAAGGACACGCCCCACATGATCACCGCCAGCCAGACGGCGTTCTTGACCATGGTCTTGCCGTTCTGGGCATAGAGCACGACGCCTTGCCGCGCCGTCTCGAAGGGCGAGGACGAGTTGATGCGGATGTTGTAGCCGAGGATGATCTCGTCGACATAGGTCAGCGACAGGCGGATGACCGTGTTGATGAAAGCGACCAGGCCGCCGAGGCCCGGAATGGGCAGGAAGGCGGCGATGCCGCCGATCAGGCCGGTGATGGCGCGAATGGCGCCCTTGACCAGTTGGTCGAGCACGAAAAGGATGTTGGCCTCGGCGAAACGCTCCTTCACCACATCCCTGGCGTAGGCGATCTGGTCCTGGCCATTGGGAACGTCGCGGCCGTCGATCAAATGGACCATGACGGCGATATGCCCGGCCTTGACGACATAGAGGATGTATTCGCGGACCCAGTAGAGCGCGATCGAAACGACGCCGATGCCGACGATGCCGCCCCAGAGAGCAAAGGACAGCGGCCCGTCAGGATCGGTGGAGATGTGGCCGACACCATAGCCAACGGAGGCGCCGCTGCCGGTCGCCACGATATAGGCCAGCGTGATGCCGAAATAGACGATCATGCGAAAGACGATGAACGGCCATGTCCTGATCATGATGGACACCGACCTGCCGATATCAAAATCCCACATGCGCCCGAATCTCCCCTCAGAGATGGCTGGGGAGGATGAGCCTAGGCCGAAAATTGTCAATCTCGGCAAATGCCGGGTCTCGGCCGGTGAGATTTCAGACCGGCTGCGGACCCTGCTTCTTCAGCAACCCTTCGAGCAACTGTTTGAAGGCCGCCACCACGGTCTTCGACGTCGCTTCGGGGTCGCTCGAATTGGCGATGCGCTGCGCCGCCTGGCTGCTGGCGCCGTTGATCAGGCGCGCGGCGGTTTCGGGGTCGACGCCTGGCACGACCGTCCCCTCTTCCTGCAGTCTGGTCAGATGATCGGTCATTGAACCGACACAGGCATTGGCATTCGGCCATTGCGCCGGATCCCCAAGCACGGCCGGGCCGTCCCTGAACATGATGCGCTGGATTTCCGGCTCCAGCGCCATCTCGATATACGTCGTGCATTCGTCGACGAAACGCTGCCAGCGGCTGGGCGCCCTCGATGCGATCTCATCTATGCGAACCGCCATCTCGCCGTCGATTTCGGCGATGACCGCCTGCAGCAGCCCCTTCTTGTCGCCGAAATGATGGTAGAGCGCGCCGCGCGTCAGCCCGGCCGAGGCGGTGAAATCGTCCATCGACGCCTCGGCATAGCCGATCGTACCGAAAGCATTGCGGGCCGCCGTGATCAGCTTGGCGCGCGTTTCGGCGATCATCTCCTTGCGGGGTCTGTGCATGGTTCTGGCCTTATTCACATACGCATCGTATGCCAATTGACATACGCCGCGTATGCACTATCTTACAATCATACGCATCGTATGTAATTGTTGAATTGGCCTTTGTCGAGGAGCCCGCAATGCAAAACCCCTACGCCGAAATCTTTCGTGCCCCCGGAGCCAAGGGCTTTGCCAGCGCCGGCTTCCTGGCGCGCCTGCCGATCGCCATGGCGCCGATCGGAATCGTGGCGATGCTGTCGCAAACGCATGGCGAATACTGGCTGGCCGGCGCCGTCGCGGCGACCTTCGCGCTGAGCAATGCTTTCGTTGCACCGCAAATCTCACGGCTGGTCGACCGGCTCGGCCAGACGCGCATCGTTGTTCCCACCACCATCGTCACCGTGATCGCCTTTGCGGTACTGATCGCGGCAGCCAATCAGGACTGGCCGCTATGGACATTGTTCGTGTCGGCATTGGCGGCCGCCGCCATGCCCAGCATGCCGGCCATGGTGCGCGCGCGCTGGACCGAGATTTTCCGCGGCCGGCCGCAGATGAACACTGCTTTTGCCTTCGAGTCGGCTGCGGACGAACTCGTCTACATCGCAGGCGCATCGCTGTCGGTGGGCTTGAGCGCCGCCCTTTTCCCGGAGGCTGGCGTTCTGGTCAGTACGTTGTTCCTCGCCATCGGCTCGACAGCTTTCATCCTGCAGCGCTCGACCGAGCCGCAAGTGCGGCCGGTGGATCATGTCACAAGCGGCTCGGCAATCCGGATGCGGCCGGTGCAGATCATCACCTTCGCCCTGATCTTCATCGGTGCAACCTTCGCGACGACGGAAGTGAGCACGGTGGCGATCACCAAGGAACTCGGCCAACCCGGCGCCGCCAGCCTCGTCATCGGCGTCTATGCGCTGGGATCGTTCGTGCTCGGCCTTGTCGTCGGCGCCCTCAACCTGCAGGCACCGCTGCAGCGCCAGCTGGCCATCGCGGTCGCCCTCGTTGCGCTCGGCACGCTGCTGCCGCTCACCGCCGGCACCGTGCCGCTGCTGGCGCTGGCCGTGTTCATCAGTGGCGTGGCGATCTCGCCGACCTTCATCACCGCCTTCGGCCTGATCGAGCGGCACGTGCCGGAAGCGATGCTGACCGAAGGCATCACCTGGGTGATGACCGGGATCGGCATCGGCATGGCGCTCGGCTCGTTTGCCGCCGGCGCGGTGGTGGATGAATTCGGCGCCCGGAACGGGTTCTGGGTTTCGGTGGCGGCCGGCACTATCGCATTGGTCACGGTGCTCGCGGGCCAGCGCAGCCTGGCCACCCACACATGCGAGCTGGACGGATGCGACGCAGCAGCCGTTCCCGCGGAATAGAAGCACATGCGTCCGGTTCAGTTCACAGACCGGACGCAGTTTTGTTTGATAAGCCCGGCTTCCTAGGACTGTTCAAGCCTGGTGCGAATCTCGTCCCCGTCAACAACGACAACAGGACTCCCCAATGCCTCGACCATATCCGGGTTCAGATGGGGTATGGTTTCAGCGCGCCCGACCATCGGCAGGCATTCTCCGGCGCAATAGACGGCGGAATTGGTGGCACGAAGAATTTCCCACAACGCATCGTAGAGGCGCGGATCATCCGGCGGCCGCGCGATGGTGAAGCCGGAACATTGCGAGGCGTCATCGGGGTCCAGATTGAGATAGAGGTCCGCCGACGAAGCAACGTCATAGGTGACGACCCAGCATGAGAATTCAGCTTCACGCCTGGTGATGAACGGCGCGAAGGCTTCCTCGATGATCGAAGTGGGGAAGTAGCTCTCTTCGCCACCTTCAAAGCAATTGAGGTATGCCTCGAAGCTCATCCGATTGCCCCACCACCCTAGATAATTTCGGTTTTGGCGATGTGTATTCCAAAGCCCTCGAGACCGACATAGTGGCGTTCGCGCGAGGCGATCAGATTGATCGAGGAAATGCCGAGATCCTTCAGGATCTGGGCGCCGAGGCCGATTTCGCGCCATTCGTTTTCGCGGCGGCGCGCCTCTTCATGGTCCTCGCGGTCGCCGCTCTGCGGCCGCTTGCGCTCCTGGTGGGCGACGCCGACGGAGCCCTCCCGGAGATAAACGATGACGCCGCGCTTGCGCTCGCCCATCGCCTTCATGATGCCATCGAGCCGGTGGCTGGTACCGAACACGTCGGTCACAACATCCTCCGAATGCAGCCGCACCGGCACGTCCTCGCCGTCGCGGATATCGCCGAAGACGACGGCGACATGGTGCATGGAATCCCAGGGCAGCGTGTAGGTGAAGACCTGCGCCTTGCCGCCGAGCGTGTCGATTTCGGAGCAGGCGACGCGCTCGACCAGCGTTTCCTTGCGCTGCCGGTAGGCGATGAGGTCGGCGACCGAAACCTGCTTGAGGCCGTGTTCCTCGGCAAAGCTTGCGACCTGCGGACCGCGCTTGACGGTGCCGTCGTCATTGACGAGTTCGGAAATGACGCCAACCGGCGGCAGGCCGGCGAGCTTGCACAGGTCAACCGCGGCTTCTGTATGGCCCGAGCGCATCAGCACGCCGCCTTCGCGCGCGATCAGCGGGAAGATATGGCCGGGACGGACGAAGTCGGAGCCGCCGACATTGCCATTGGCGAGGTTGCGCACGGTCAGCGTGCGGTCCTCAGCCGAAATGCCGGTGGTGGTGCCATGCTTGAAATCGACGCTGACGGTGAAGGCGGTGGTGTGGGCGGAATCATTGTCGGCCACCATCGGCGACAGATTCAGCCGCTTCGCCTCCTCGCGCGGCATCGGCGTGCAGACGATGCCGGAGGTGTGGCGGATGATGAAGGCCATCTTTTCCGGCGAGCAATGCACGGCGGCAACGATCAGGTCGCCCTCATTCTCGCGCCCGTCATCGTCCATGACGACGACGATCTCACCGCGCTCGAATGCGCGGAGGGCTTCGACGATTTTCTTCTGGTCGTAAGGCATGGACGCTCGCTTCGCTCGCAGGGCAGTAGGGGAATAGGGCAGTAAGGCAGTAGGGAAAAGAAAAATCTGGCTGTGTTCGGCGGGCTGCGTTGCATATTGCCCTACTGCCTTACGGCCCTATTCCCCTCCCTTTCCCGTCTGTCCTCGATGCCGCAGATAATGATCGGCGATCGCGCAGGCAACCATGGCCTCGCCGATCGGCACCGCGCGGATGCCGACGCAGGGGTCGTGGCGGCCTTTGGTCATGACATCGACGTCGTTGCCGTCCTTGTCGATGGATTTGCGCGGCGTCAGGATCGACGAGGTCGGCTTGACGGCGAAACGGGCGATAATCGCCTGGCCGGTAGAGATGCCGCCCAAAATGCCACCGGCATTGTTGGACAGGAAGACCGGCTTGCCGTCATTGCCCATGCGCATCTCATCGGCATTCTGTTCGCCCGTGATGCGGGCGGCTTCGAAACCATTGCCGATCTCGACGCCCTTGACGGCGTTGATCGACATCAGGCCGGACGCAATATCCTGATCGAGCTTGGCGTAGATCGGCGCGCCGAGGCCGGCCGGCACGCCGTCGGCGACGATTTCGATCACCGCTCCGACCGAGGAGCCGGATTTGCGGATGCCGTCGAGATAGCTGGTGAAGACCGGAACCGACGCCGGATCCGGGGTGAAGAACGGGTTTTCTGCGTCGCCAATAAAATTCCAGTTCCAGTTGGCGCGGTCGATGGATTTCTCGCCCATCGAGACCAGCGCGCCGCGCACCACCATGCCGGGCACCACCTTGCGGGCAAGCGCGCCGGCTGCCACGCGCGCTGCCGTCTCGCGCGCCGAGGAACGACCGCCGCCGCGATGGTCGCGCACGCCGTATTTGACGTCATAGGTGTAGTCGGCGTGGCCGGGCCGGTACTGGCGGGCGATCTCGCCATAGTCCTTAGAGCGCTGGTCGACATTCTCGATCAGCATCGAGACCGGCGTGCCGGTGGTGATCATCGTCTCGCCGTCGTCGTCGAGGATGAAGCCCGACAGGATCTTCACCTCGTCCGGTTCGCGGCGCTGGGTCACAAAACGTGACTGGCCGGGACGGCGCTTGTCGAGTTCGGCCTGGATTTCGGCCCGCGTGAAGCGGATGCCGGGCGGGCAGCCGTCGACGACGCAGCCGAGCGACGGGCCATGGCTTTCGCCCCAGGTGGTGACGCGGAAGAGATGGCCGAACGTGTTGTGAGACATGGAATTTGCCCTGCCCGGCAGCGGAACCGGATCAAGGGTGCCTTCTATTGGCGTTTTCCACAGCGGTCAAACTGTGATCCGGCGGTTTTAGTTTTGACACATTCGGTTGGTTTCTGCTCTCTTCCATCCGCCCGTTGAAAGCTCGCCGCCACCCGTGCAGGCGCAATGACAAAGAGGACGACGATGCGTACCCTGATCGGCGCTGCTGCCGCCATGTTGCTGATTTCCACCGCCGCCTATGCCGGCCAGACCGAAGGCCTGATCAAAAAGGTCGACAAGGACGCGCTGACGCTGACGCTGGAGGACGGAAAGTCCTACAAGCTTAACGCCGAGACCGATCTCGACTCGCTGAAGCCCGGCATGGATATCGTGATCGCCTATGACGTGACGAATGGCGAGAACGTCGTCACCGACATGGAACTGCCTGATACCGAGTAAGGCCGACACCGAATAGGACAGCATCGAACAGGGTTTTTCGCCCTGCGGACAAAACAGGACGGACGTCCTGTTTGTTCGGCCGCTCGATGCTCCGGCTATCTCTTTGATTCACGCAATTCCGGACGGAAAACCGTTTCACACTTTTCCTGAATTGCTTAGCCTAAAGCCACCCCAGACGCCCGTCTTGCAGCCTGAGCACGCGGTCCTGCGGCACTTCCAGCCTCGCCGCTTCGTCTTCGGAAGCACCTTCCACCATCCGAAACAGGGTCCGCACGACGCCGCCATGCGTGACGCAGACCGTCTGGCGATCCAGCGCTTCGAACCACGGCTTCACCCGTTCGAGAAGCATCTGGTAGCTTTCGGCGCCCTCGCCCGGCGGCTGGAAATTCCATTTGTCGCGGCGGCGCGGCTTGACCGAGCCTGGGCTGCGCGCCTCGAGTTCGGCAAAGGTGTACCCCTGCCAGTCGCCGAAATGCACCTCGACCAGGCGCGGGTCGGTACGAAAGGCGTCGGGATCGAGCCGCATTGCCAAGCGTAGCCGCTGCATCGTCTCGCGCGTCCGCTTCATCGGGCTGGCGACAAAGTCGAAATCTTCGGGCTTCTGGATCAGTTCGGCCAGGCGTCGTCCGTTGCGGGTCGCCTGCTCGCGGCCGAGTTCATTGAGGTCGGTGTCGGCCTGCCCCTGCAGCCGGAACTCGGCATTCCACTGCGTCTGGCCGTGGCGCACGATGTAGACGAGCGGAACCATCAGGTCTTCCGGAAAGCAGGACAGACGGGCAGAGATTGCGGCAGGACTATTCCTTGACGGTCGAAATATCCGGCGCGTCGACCGCCTTCATGCCGACGACGTGGTAGCCAGAATCGACATGGTGCACTTCGCCGGTGACGCCACGCGACAGGTCGGACAGGAAATAGACGCCGGAATCGCCGACTTCTTCCTGGGTGACGGTCTGCTTCAGCGGCGAATTGTACTCGTTCCACTTCAGGATGTAGCGGAAATCGCCGATACCCGAAGCAGCCAAGGTCTTGATCGGCCCGGCCGAGATGGCGTTGACCCGGATCTTCTTGCCGCCGAGATCGACGGCGAGATAGCGCACGCTGGCTTCGAGCGCGGCCTTGGCGACACCCATGACGTTGTAATGCGGCATCACTTTTTCGGCGCCGTAATAGGTCAGCGTCAGCAGCGAGCCGCCATCGGTCATCAGCGCCTCGGCGCGCTTGGCGATGGTGGTGAAGGAATAGACCGAAATGTCCATGGTGCGCAGAAAGTTGTCGCGAGTCGTCTCGACATAGCGGCCGGTGAGTTCGTCCTTGTCGGAAAAAGCGATGGCATGGACGAGGAAGTCGAGCTTGCCACCCCAATGCTTGGCGACATTGGCGAAAACCTCGTCGAGGCTCGCCGGGTCGGTGACATCGCAGTGGCCGGCGACAAAGGCGCCCAATTCCGCCGCAAGCGGCTCGACGCGCTTCTTGAACGCTTCGCCCTGATAGGTCAGCGCGATCTCGGCGCCGTGGTCGACGCAGGCCTTGGCGATGCCGTAGGCGATCGATCTGTTGTTGGCGACGCCCAGTATAAGCCCGCGCTTGCCGGCCATAAGGCCCTGTCCACCCGCCATGTCAGCGCTCTCCGAAAGATTTTCTGCTTTGGAGTGCCTATCGCACAGGCAGAAAGGCGCATCAAGCGCAGACGGAGCGCGCGTTCAATTCAGACACTCGGCAAACAGCGATTGGGGGTGTGTAACGTGTTTGTGAGCTTCAAATGGCTCAGGCCAGCGCGCCTCGACGGCCCAGGCCCGCGACCGACCAGCCGAATCGGCTGGTCGGCACCGGATGCGACCCTATTCCGTCACTTTGCGCCAGGGAATGAGCATTCCCACCTGCTTGCGGTAGAGGCGGTACTGATCGCCGAACATCGCGACGAGATCGCGTTCCTCGAGGAAGATGCCGAGCAGGATGTAGCCGGTGCTGCCTGCAGCAAACAGAAGATGGCCCCATGTCATGGACGGCGTCGCCCAGAAGGCCAGGAGAAAGCCGACATAGATCGGGTGCCGGACCCATTTGTAGAAAAGCGGCGTCCTGAACACCGGCTGCGGCAGTTCGGTCTTGCGCAAAGCCGCGAAAACCTGGCGCAGGCCGAACAGCTCGAAATGGTTGATCAGATAGGTGCTGATCAGCAAGACGGCCCAGCCGAGCCAGAACACGCCATGGAGGACGGCGACCCAGAACGGGTTCTCGACCGTCCAGACCGGGCCGGGGATCGGCCGCCATTGCCAGTAGAGCAAAAGCAGGATGAGGCTGGCCAAAAGCACATAGGTGCTGCGCTCGGCCGCGTGCGGGACAATCCGCGCCCACCAGCGTTTGAACACCGGCCGCGCCATGATGCTGTGCTGGGCGGCGAAAAGGCCGAGCAGCAGCACGTTGACGATGACAGCTTCGATCGGACTTCCCACGATCCCTGAATCGATCGATTTCGGCACGGCAATGTTTCCGACGAAACCAACCGCATAGAGAAACGAACCGAGAAATATCAGGTATCCGGCAACGCCGTAGATAAGGGTGATTACGCCCGCCATGACTGCCCCTCCATGCAAGCATCAAAATTCGGTCGGTCGACCGAATTCACGTCAAAAACCATAAATTTTATAACGAGTCAACTTGATCGGTCGCTCGACCGAGATATGGTGGCGACACGTCCAGCCCCGGACAGGAGAACCGATGACCCGCCCAGATTGTGCCGATTCCAACGGCAGGCAAACGGCATGACGGACGCTGCCAAAGCCGTCGTCCCGCCCCAGAATAAGCAAAAGCGCGACACGCGTGCCGAACTGATTTCGGCAGCCGAGTTGTGCCTGTATCGAGGTGGCTATGCCGATCTGTCGACGCGCCGGGTCGCCGAGATCGCCGGCGTTCCGCTCAGCCAGATCCACTATCATTTCGGTTCCAAGGAACGGCTGTTCCTGGCCCTGCTCGACCATCTGAATGAGGGGCTGTTAAAGCGCCAGGCGGAGACGTTTGCAGCACCGATGCCGCTGTGGCGGCGTTGGGAGCGCGCCTGCGATTTCCTCGATGATGATCTGGCCTCCGGCTATGTCCGCATCCTGCACGAGATGATCGCTGCAAGCCTGTCGAGCCCCGAAATCGCCAAGGCGGTGCGCCGCGACCTGCGCGGCTGGTTCGAACTGCTGGACGGACTGGCGCAAGAGGCGGAGCGGCGGTTCGGCGGCCTCGGGCCATTCTCCGCCGCCGAAGTGACCAGCCTGGTCAGCGCTGCCTTCCTCGGCAGCGAGACGATGATCCTGCTGGAGATCGAGAGCCCGCATGTCCCGGTGCGGCAGGCCTTGCGCCGCTTCGGCGAAACCATCCGGCGCATGGAGGAAGCGGCTTCGGGCAGCTAGCAGGCGAAATGCAGCCGCGTCAGCCTTTGCGGCCGCGCATCAGCGCTTCGAGCTCGCTGTCGCCGCCTTCCGGCAGCATGATGCGGACATGGGCGTAGAGATCGCCATGGCCGCCGGTCTTTTCCGGCAAGCCCCTGCCCTTCAGCCGCAGAACCTTGTCCGAACTCGACCAGGCCGGGACATTGACCGCCAGCCTGCCGGTCGGCGTGTCGACCGGCACCTTGGCGCCCAGCACCGCATCGGCCAACGCTACCTCCAGATCGGCATGCAGGTCGCGACCTTCGATGCGGTAGCGCGAATGCCGGCGGATGTGGATCTTGACCAGCGCATCGCCCGGCTGCCCCGGTCCCTGCTCGCCCTGGCCCTTCAGCCGGATGGTCTGGCCCTCCTCGACATAGGCCGGCAGCTTGACCGCGATCTTGCGGCCGTCTGGGAACATAGCCGTCACCTTTTCGGCGGTCGCCATCTCCTCGATGGTGACGTCGAGCGTCACGTTGAGGTCCGCTGCCTGCACCGGCTGGCGGCGGTCGCCGGCGCCGCGCGCGCCGGAAAAAGCGTCGCCAAAGATCTGGCTGAAGATGTCGCTGTTGCCGTCGAACGGATCGCCACCCGGACGGCCCGAGCGGAATTCGAAGCGCGAGCCGCCGGCGCCCTGCTGGCGGCGAAAGCCGCCAAACGGATCGCCGCCACCGGCCGCGCCCTCAAAACCCTGGAATTTCGGCTTGCCGTCGGCGTCGATCTCGCCGCGGTCGAACGCCGCACGGTTCTTCTCGTCGCCAATGACCTCATAGGCCTGGTTGGCCGCGGCAAACCGGTCCTTCGCCTTGGGATCATTCGGATTCTGGTCCGGATGATGCTTCTTGGCGAGTTTGCGGTAGGCCGATTTTATGTCCTTGGCCGATGCGTTCTTGGCAACGCCCAGCACCTCATAGGGGTCGCGCATGCGTCCTGCCCTGGAAAAAGAGTGAATCCATGTTGCCCCCTATATGCGCTCGCATAGGAAGAAATTCCAGTAGCGCATAGCCACATAGACGGCGAAATTGAAGCACGACTGGCCGTCTAAGACCACCGATGCTAGGCTGAAGGCATGACACGCGAGGCTGCGATAGCTCGATCGGAGGCATACTTCGATTCCGGCGCCTTTCGGGAGGATTTGGCCCGTCGGATCAGCATGCCGACAGAGAGCCAGAACCCTGATCGCGAACATGTGCTGGTCGAGTACATCGAGGCTGAGATAAGGCCTGCATTCGAAGTGCTTGGCTTTGCTTGCCGAACGCTTAATCAGGACGGCTGGCCATTCTTTTTCGCCGAACGAACAGAGGACGCGGCACGTCCGACGGTACTTGGCTATGGCCACGGCGACGTGATCCGCGGGTTGGATGACGAGTGGGATGAGGGTCTTTCACCGTGGCGTCTGACCGAACGTGACGACAGATGGTACGGTCGCGGCGTCGCCGACAACAAGGGCCAGCATTCGATAAATGTCGGCGCTCTTCGAGCCGTGATCGAGACACGCGGAAGGCTCGGCTTCAATGCCAAGTATCTGATCGAAATGGGGGAAGAACGGGTCTCGCCCGGCCTGCGGGAACTGGCCAAGACCCACAAGGAACTATTCCGATCGGATGTGCTGATCGCCTCGGACGGCCCTCGCCTCTCCGTCGAAAGGCCGACCGTGTTTTTGGGTTCGCGCGGCTCTATCTCCTTCGACATCTGGATTGATGCGCGGAAGGGCGGCCATCATTCGGGAAACTGGGGCGGTCTGCTCTCGGATCCAGCCATTCAACTTGCCCATGCTATTGCGAGCATCACCGAACCGACCGGAAAAATTCGGATTCCGGAGTGGCTTCCGACAAGCATTCCCGACGATGTGCGACACGTGCTTGCGGACTGTGAGGTGGAGAGCGGCACGGAGGAGCCCAAGATCGATCCCGACTGGGGCGAGCCTGGCCTGACCTCCGCGGAGAAGGTTTTTGCGTGGAGCTCATTTTCGGTGCTGGCCTTGGAGGCGGGGAATCCGAGGATGCCTGTTGGTGCCATCCCGCCCCGAGCCTGGGCGCGTTGCCAGCTTCGCTTCGTCATCGGGGTGGACGTGCAGGACGTCCTCCCTGCCTTGCGCCGCCATCTGGACCGCAACGGATTTTCGACCGTGCAGATTGCCAAAGCACGCGATGAAGTTTTTCACGCGACGCGACTGGATACGAGGCACCCATGGGTCAGTTGGGTGGTCGATTCGATCGCCCGCACGACGGGAAAGAAACCCGCTATTCTGCCGAGCCTCGGCGGGTCACTTCCGAACGACATCTTCTCCGAAATTCTTGAAATGCCTACCATTTGGGTCCCGCATTCTTATCCCGGGTGTTCGCAGCACGCGCCCAATGAGCATCTGCCGGTTGCCATTGCCCGAGAAGGGTTGGGGCTGATGGCAGGACTTTACTGGGATTTGGGCGAGCCGAACGGACAGCCAATGACTCGCTCAGGCCTTCGGAAAGCAGACATTGATGTCGAGGCCACTTGAGGTCGGCTCTTGGCGTATAGTCGCCCATCGATGTGGGCCAAACATGCAGTCTGGAGCACTTAAAGCGCCTTGAAATCCTGCATGTGCCAGCCGCCGGCGCTGGCCATGCACAATTCACCCTTGAACAAAGCGACGCCGTCGAAGCTTTCGCGCGAGGCGGTGAAGCTGCGGCAGGTCTGGCCATTGTCCTGCAACTCGGCGAGTTCCGTGATGGAGCCGCGCGAGCCGGTATCGGCATTCGCCCACGGCACTGGCTGGCCGCGAAGCTCCTCTATGTCGGCTGAAGAGACCGCATTGCCGATCGTGGTCTGGTCGGAAGCGTTATCGGCGTCCGTCGATGTCGCCTGCGCCGGCGCGCTCGAGGTGACGATGGAGCGGTCGACCTCGGCTTTTTCCAGGCTGAAGCCGCCGGCGCCGCAGGCGGCAAGCGGCAAGGCGACGATCACGATCACGGCTTTCGAACTGGCCGAAGCGAAAGCGCTCCATTGCCTGCTGTCAAAAGCTTGCGCGATACGCGACAATCGGCAACCTCCTGAGATTCGAGACAATTTGAGAAAAACTATGAGTGACACCGAGTTAACAACTGGTGACTTTACCGAGGCCGCCGAGCCGTTCCGGCTCTTTGCCGCCTGGCTGGCGGACGCCAAAAAAAGCGAAATCAACGATGCCAACGGCGTCGCGCTGGCAACCGTCGATGCCGACGGCATGCCGGATGTGCGTATGGTGCTGCTCAAGGGGTTCGATGAAAGCGGTTTTGTCTTCTACACGAATTTCGAGAGCGCCAAGGGCCGCGAGCTTCTTGGCAGCATGAAGGCGGCGATGTGCTTTCACTGGAAATCGCTGCGGCGCCAGGTGCGCATCCGCGGGCCGGTGGAGATCGTCAGCGACGCGGAGGCGGACGCCTACTACGCGACGCGGCCGCGTGGCAGCCGCATCGGCGCCTGGGCCTCGAAACAGTCACGGCCACTGGAAAGCCGCTTCGCGCTGGAGAAAGCGGTGGCCGAATACACGGCGCGCTACCCGATCGGCGAAATTCCACGGCCAAAGCACTGGTCGGGCTTCCGCATCGTGCCACAGGCGATCGAGTTCTGGCACGACCGGCCGTTCCGGCTGCACGACCGCCTGCTCTTTTCGCGCAATGCCGAAGGCGGCTGGGACAAGACGCGGCTTTACCCCTGACGCTTGTGAAATGGCGCAGCGATCCTAAGCTGATCCGGCTGCAAAGGGAGAATCCAATGAGCCTGTTCCTGGCCTTTCTCGGTGTCTCTTTCATCGTGCTTGCGACGCCCGGTCCCGACACCGCCATCACCATCCGCAACACGCTGCTTGGCGGGCGTGCAGCCGGCGTCTTCACCGCGCTCGGCATCTCCAGCGGCCAGACGATCTGGGCGCTGGCCACCAGCGCCGGTATCGTCGCCCTGCTGGTCGCCTCGGAGCCGCTCTTCCTTGCGGTCAAATACGCGGGTGCCGCCTATCTGGTCTATCTCGGCTTCAAGGCGCTGCACGAAGCGCTTTGGCCCTCCCGTCAGCAGAACATGGCTGAAGTCACGAGGCCGGCACGGCGGCTGACGGCGGCGACCGCCTACCGCCAGGGGCTGATCAGCGATCTCGGCAATCCCAAAATGGCAGTGTTCTTCGCCAGCCTACTGCCGCAATTCGTACCGCCCGGCGGGGAAAGCTTTGCGGCGCTGCTCGGTCTCGGCGTGGTTTTCGCCGTCATGACCTTCGCCTGGCTGGCGCTCTATGCAACGGTCGTGGCCAAAGCGGGGGATTTCCTGCGCCGGCCATCGATCCGCCGCACCATCGAAGGCGCGACCGGAATTGTGCTGATCGGCTTGGGCATCCGCATCGCGGCCGAACACCGGTAGCGGCTCATCCGTCCAGGCGGCATCAGACGCCTATGACTATGCCACCATTTGCGGCAGGTTGAATGGTGTGATGATCCGGGAATCACGGCGACAGCGTTGGAGATCAATCCTTTTCCAGCTGGAACAGCAGGAAATGCGGCCGCTCGCTGGCAACGCCGAGCGCCGGCCTGATCGACTTGGTCGCCTCCTTCGGCACCAGGAACGTCTCGCGCAGATTGAGCGTGTCGCCGGTCTTGGCGCCGGAGAAGATCGCCGAAATGCAGGTCTGCACATTGTCCGGCGTTCTCAGCGAGACAATGGACGTCGGCGACCAGCGCCGTCCCTCGGCATCGATCAGCATCACCTTGCAGCCAAGCCATAGCTTCTGCAGGTCGGGATCGCCCACGGTCACCGAAAAATCAGCCAGCACCGGTACGGAATCGGGCGGCAGGTTCTTCATGCCGAAGGCGCCGCGCAGATCGGTCAGTTTCCAGTCGCTGCCGCCGAAATGCGCGCTCTGGCCCCAGGCGACGCGGCGCGGATAGAGATCATTGTCGGCCAGCAGCGCCTTGACGCTGTCATAGGCTTCGACGGCCAAGGTCAGGGGGATGAGCACAAGCAGGGCCAAAAGGCTGCGGCGGCGCCACTTTTTCTCGCCAACGCCCTTGTCCTGAACCATATCCTGCGCGGTCATTTCGCTTGTCCGTCAATGGGCTGGGTCAGATCGAGCGTGTCGACGGTGCCGGCAGGCATGCCGTCGGACAAGGCAGCGACCGGCCCAATCGAAATCTCGGCCTGCGAATCGAGCGCCGCCATCAGCTTGCTCGAGATCAGCACCGTCGCGTTGCCGGCCTCCTCCGGCCTCACCTCGAAGACCAGTCTTGCCTTCCTCGGCAGGCCGGGATCGACAGTGACCGGCAGAAAGCCGTTGTTGATGAAGGACAGCCGCTCGGTGTGGTCATAGATCAATCCCGTCGATCCGCGCCAGGACGCGATCGCGACGGTTGTCGACGCAGCCCTGGCCTCGAACGCCACCGTCACCACCGCCCATACGCCGCCGGTGGTCAGCACCTTCGTCTCGCCGAACCGGTCCGTCTTCAGCTTGCGCGCAAACTCAAGCTTTTCGGCGCGAACCTCGAAGCTGCGACCGACGATTGTATCTCCGACCTTGCCGCGTACGGGGATAGGGCCGATCAGATCGCCATAATGCGGCTTTGAAATCTGCAGGCCGTAGCAGAATGCTACAGCGACAAGCAGCAAAACGAGATTGGCCAGTCTGCGCATCATGGCTGGCCTCCAGTGTCGGACACCACAGGAACAGTCAGCGTGCCGACCGGGCTCGGATTGAACCAGCCCGGCAGGCCGTAAAGGTTGTCGCGCTGTTTGTAGGTCTTGCGGATGACCGTCAGGCCGAGGCTTGCCGGGGCTGCCGCACCATCCGGCAGATCCCAGATATAGGCCATGCGCTCCGGCATGCCGGGATGCAGTTCCGGCGACAGTGTCTCGTCGCGCGTCAGCACGATGTACGGTTTTGTTGCCGGGTCGAGCAGCGGCCGGGTTGCCTGGAGGAGCTCGAAATAATCCTTCGTCGATTGGGCCGTGCGGTTGGTCATGTCGACCTCGAAGACCAGCGCCTTGGTCCCCGGCTTTCGCAAGGTGCCATAGACATATTTTCCTGCGCTGACATAGGCCTTCACCGGCCGCAGCAGCCATTGCCCGGTTTCGATCGGATTGGCCGGAGTCAGAACTGGCACTTGCGCGTGCCTTGCCTCGAAGGCACCGAGCACACCGGCAACGGCAATCGCCGCCGCCGTGCCGATGCCGGCGGCGAGCCATGCTTTCAGCCGTGAGCGGGCACTCTCAAGCATTCTGCGCCGCCCCCGCCGGACTGGCCGGCTGCGCCGTCTCGCCGGTCTGGCGCTTGGGCAATGCGAATGCGGTTTCGAGGATCGCGGCGAGGAAGCAGATCCGCAGCGGCTCGACCAGAATGCCGGTCGAAGAGTCCTGGAAAGAACTGCCGAACAGCAGCGAGACACCCTCGGACAGCACCTGCCAGGTGTCGAGGTCGTGTGGGCCGATGATGCGGGTCATGCCCAGCCACGCCCAGGCCGCCAGCCAATCGATCAGCCGATAGCCGACGATCAGCGTAAGCATGAGAACGACGCCCGAACTCAGCGTGATGCGCACGCCATTGGCGATCGGCAGATAGCGCGAGCGATAGCCCGAGATGAAGTGCTCGACGAAGTCGCGCATGAACTTCGGAATGGTGCGGTAGCGGGCGCCGAGGCGCTCGACCTGTTCGTGCACGCGAAGCAGTTCCTTGTCGTCGCGCACGTCATAGCCATAGATCAGCGCCGTCATGACCAGCCAGATCACCGGCAAGAGCATGAAGAAGAACAACGCGACGAGCTTTGTCGACGTTTCGATGGAGGTGACCTCGACCGGAACCATCGGATCGGCAAAGGCGGTGGAAACCGGATTGGCCACGCCGTCAGCTGTCGCCTGCAGGACGGAAAAAATGTTGCGGCTCATGATCCAGCCGACGATGTCGTCCTTCCAGCGCGAGATGACGTAAAGACCGACGAAGATCCAGTTGGTTTCGCAGACGACCACGACGATCTGCCATAGGGATTTTGCCCCGCCGCGCTTCTGCATCGCCTGGGCCAAACGCCTGACCAGCCAGGAGATGACGACGGAGAACACCAGCCAGCGCGAGTCCAGGACATCGAGGACGTTGCCCGCGCCTTCGCCGAACGGCGCCATGTCGAGGGTGACGCGCGAGTATTGCCGCACCGTGTCGCCGAGAAAGCCCCAGGCGGCGTAGTAGGCGAAGAACGGCAGCAGCGCGACGGTGACCATGCGCGTCAGCCGCGAAGCACCGCTGCCCGTTTCGGCACCTGTCTCGCCGGATACCTGCCCACGCGCCGCCTGCTGCGCGGCGCGGATCGCCGGCAGGCCGGGAAGCAGCGTCTGGAACATGGCGACGGTGACAATGAGCTGTGTCAGCGCCACCAGCGTCAGCAGCGCCAGCCCGGCCATGTGGTTGAGGAAGGCGGTGCGCGCGGCGATCTGCATGAACAGATCGCTGCCGACAATGCCCAAAAGCACCATGGCGACCAGTTGCGGCCAGAAGCGCCACCAGAGCCTGAACGTCAGGCCGAGCGGCTTCAAAACATCGGCAAGCATCGGACGCTCAATCCGTCAATGCAGGCCTCTTGGCATCTCGAAAGGTTGCTTTGCTGGCAACGACGTTGCGGGCCATGTCCTCTCCACTGACTAGAGCTGTTTACCGTTTCGCGGAAACGGCAAACCGCTCTATTTTCTTAGCTTTGACGCAATTCCGGACGGAAAACCGCTTCACACTTTTCCTGGAATTGCTCTGGACCCCCGCCCGCCGGATTTGTGAGATAGGGCGTGAAAACCGCAGTGTACAGATCAAAAAATCGCGTCTGACGCACGTTTCGCTCGAAGCTGCCACAAGCTGACAGTGCCGTGAGATCAGCTCGCCTTCTTACGCGTCATGAACGCGGTGAGCGCGGCGCGCGCCTCATCGGACTTCAGCCGCTCAAAGAAATGCTCGCTCTCCACCTTGATGCGGGCGAGAAGTTCGTCGCGCGGCGCGCGCATCAGGTCACGCGCGATCTTCAGCGCTTCCGGCGGCTTGGCGGCGATTGCGCCGGCCGCCGCCAGCACCGCGGTTTCGAGCGCACTCTCCTCGACGACCTCGTAGATCAGGCCGGCGGCCTTGGCGCGTTCGGCGGAAAGGCCTTCGCCGAGGCCGAGCAGCGCGAAGGCGGCCTGGCGGCCGAGGATAAGCGGCGCCAGCAGACTGGAGCCGGCCTCCGGCACAAGGCCGAGATCGACGAAGGGCGTGCGGAACACGGTGCGCGGCGTGGCAAAGGTCAAGTCGCAATGCAGATTGAGCGTGGTGCCGATGCCGACCGCAATGCCATCGACGCCCGAGACGATGGGTTTCTCCGTTTTGGCCAGCGCCACCAGGAAGTCCCAGACTTCGTTGCCGCCCTCGCCGCCGGTGGCGATGACCAGGAAATCGGCGAGATCGTTGCCGGCCGAGAAGGCGCCGGGCACGCCGAGGAAGACGTGGACGCGGACCGCCGGATCGGCGTCGCCTTCGGCCAGTGCCTCGGACATCGTCGCGTACATGGCGCGCGTCAGCGCGTTCTTCTTGTCCGGGCGGTTCATGCGGATGATCTGAATGGCGCCCTGGCGCTCGACGAGAATATGGTCTGTCACGGTCATTTTTCCCTGGTGAGCGCTTTTTGTATTCAGGCTGATATCAGCGTCTTGCCGGCGGCAGCGAGGCTTTCGGCGCCATCGATGACGCGTTCCTTCAAGGCGCTGACTTCGCCAAGCAGGTTTTCGGCAAAGAAGCGGCAAAGGGCGATGCGGTTTTGCTCGGCAAGTCCGCCACGCGCCAGATAGGCGCCGCCGGCGGCAAGCGAGATCAACCTGAGATAGGGCGTCGCACCGGCCTGCGCTTCGTCGAGGCGGCCGTCGGCCAGCAGCTTCTGCAGGAAGCGCGTTGCTTCGGTCAGATCGTCGAGAGCGCGGTCGAGGGTCTCGGCGGTGCGGCCGAACCCTTGCAGGTTCGAGGTCCGCACCTCATCGGCTACCGCCTTCAGTTCGCCGATGTAGCCATGCACATGCTCGCCGCCGCCAAGCGGCAGTTTGCGCGCTACCAGGTCGATCGCCTGGATGCCGTTGGTGCCCTCATAGATCGGCGCGATGCGGGCATCGCGATAGAGCGCTGCCGCCCCCGTCTCCTCGATGAAGCCCATGCCGCCATGCACCTGGACACCGAGCGACGTGACGTCGACGCCGACATCGGTGGAGAACGCCTTGGCCAGCGGCGTCAGGAGATTGGCGCGGTCGCGCCAATGCGCGGCCTGATCGCCGGCCGAGACCCGCGCCAGGTCGATGGCGTGGGCGCAGGAATAGGAGATGGCGCGGGCGATCTGGGTCAGCGCCTTCATGGTCAAGAGATTGCGCTGCACGTCCGGGTGGTGGACGATCGGCGCCATGCCGGCGCCGGCATAGCCCGACGCCTTGCCCTGGCGGCGCTCATTGGCATAGGCGATGGCCTTCTGCGTCGCGGCTTCCGCCACCGCCACGCCCTGCATGCCGACGCACAGCCTGGCGTTGTTCATCATGGTGAACATGCAGGCCAGCCCCTTGTTCTCCTCGCCGATCAGCCAGCCGATGGCGCCGGGGGTCGTGCCGCCAAAACCGTCGCCGTAGATCATGGTGCAGGTCGGTGAAGCATGGATGCCGAGCTTGTGCTCGAGGCCGGAACAGAAGACGTCATTGCGGGCGCCGAGCGACCCGACATCATTGACCAGGAATTTCGGCACCAGGAACAGCGAGATGCCGCGGGTGCCGGCCGGTGCGTCGG
The DNA here is from genome assembly GCF_057786075.1 of Mesorhizobium sp. P171375. Taxonomy (NCBI): domain Bacteria; kingdom Pseudomonadati; phylum Pseudomonadota; class Alphaproteobacteria; order Hyphomicrobiales; family Phyllobacteriaceae; genus Mesorhizobium; species Mesorhizobium sp. P171375. The sequence continues at coordinate 3,154,929 of NZ_JBYNWF010000001.1, read as the reverse complement.
GCAACCGCGCCAGCACCAGATGGATGATGTTGTCGGTGAAATCGTGCTCGCCATAGGTGATGAAGATTTTCTGGCCGAAGATGCGGTAGGTGCCGTCGCCGGCAGGTTCCGCGCGACTGCGCAGGGCGGCGAGATCGGAACCGGCCTGCGGCTCGGTGAGGTTCATCGTCCCCATCCATTCGCCGGAGACGAGCTTTGCCAGATATTTGGCCTTGAGCGCTTCGGATGCGTGCTTGTCGAGCGCCTCGACGGCGCCCATGGTCAGCGTCGGGCCGATGCCGAAGGCCATGGCAGCGGAGTTCCACATTTCGAGCGCGGCGACGCCGAGCATAGTCGGCAGGCCCTGGCCGCCGAAGTCTTCCGGCCCCGACAACGCGTTCCAGCCGCCGTCGATCCAGCTGCGGTAAAGCGCCCTCCAGCCGGGCGGCGTGGTGACGGCTGCATCTTTCAGCACCGCGCCGTGTTCGTCGCCGATCTTGTACAGAGGCGCCACCTCCTCGCTGGCGAAACGGCCGGCCTCGGCCAGGATGGCGTCGACAAGGTCTTCGCCGAGATCGCCGAACGTACCGCTGCCCAGCGCCGGCTTGAGACCGGCGACATGCTTCAGCGTGAACGAAATATCCTCGACCGGCGCCTTGTACATGCCGCTTTCTCCTCCGCTGCTCGCCCTCCTCGATCCTAGGACCTGGGACGACGCAAAACCATCCGCCTTTGGGCGGCCTCCGGCCTTCTTTTTACGTAAACGTCAAACTTTGTCACGCGGATTTTGCAATCTTTGCCAGCCGCGCTAGACTCCGCGCGGCCGACTGCCGACGCCCGGCGCCGACGCGAACCGGAACCTGCCATGCTTGCCAGACCCGAGACATACCGTTGCATCGAATGCGGCCTGCCGTACCAGGCAAGCGGCTTCTGGTATTATCATGGCGAGCTCGAAAGAGGTCCCGCCTACTGGACCGATCGCGGCATATTGTGCTCGCCCAAATGCTCGCTCGCCCATTACCGCAAGCGCGCTGCCGAAGGCACACTGCAGCAGGAGCCCGCGCCGGATCCGTTCGAGGTGCAGCCGATCACGCGTCGCTGAACTGCGGAGCTGGCAATCTTCCCCCTCGTGGGGGGAGGTCGGATGTCGCGTCCGTTTTCGCCAATACAATCCCGAAAGCACTTCCTTAACCATAGCAGTTCACCATCATCCCCTGGTCAGCGGGGACTCCCTGTTTGGAAATGCCGGCGCATCTACTACGCCGCTCAGCGATCGCTCTCGCGGCGATGATGGCGCTGATATCGGCGGCACAAGCTTCCGACTTCTCGGAGCCGTGGCGAGATGGCGACCGCGCGCTCGTCATCGACGCCTATGAATACAATTCCATCGACTGGGGTGAGCTTGCCACCGAGAAGCGCATCGTCGGCTTCATCAACAAGGCCTCCGACGGGCTGCCGCCGCCCTATTTCTGCTATGGCGACGAAACTACGGTCAAACTCTGCAAGACGTTGTGGAAACGCTATGCGGTGACGCGCGAGTTGTTCCAGACGCGCAAGGTGGTGGCCAAGGCACTCGGCCTGAAATGGGGCGCCTATCATCTTGCCCGTCCCGGCAATCCGGTCGAGCAGGCGAACAATTTCATCGATTTCGCCGAACCAACGCCGGACGATCTCTTGGCCCTCGACCTCGAAGGCAATGATCCGACACAGTGGATGTCGCTGGAGGATGCCGAGGAATTCGTGCGCCAGGTGCATCGGCGTATCGGCCGTTTCCCGATACTCTACGCCAATGGCAAGACCGCCCAGTTCATCGCCGACAACCGCTATCAGTACCGTCTGCTGTCGCGGCTGCCGCTCTGGTATGCGCGCTACAAGCCCGACATCGACGTGCATTTTCCGATGGGCAACTGGAAGGGCTATGCGCTGTGGCAGTTTTCGGCGCAGGCCAATTGCGGCCGCCTGCGCTGCCCGTACCGGGTCGCCGGCACGCCCAACGACATCGATGTCAACGTCGCGCCGATGGATGCAGCGGCACTACGCCAGCAATGGCCCTTTGGCGGCCTGACGACGTGCCGGCCGACTACCTCGCCTCGATCCCGGTGCCGGTTTCGCGCGAGGCAGGGCTGGCCGGCAAAGTCACCATCACCTATGCCGACGTGGCGACGCCGCCGACTGTCGAGGAGATGGTTGCGGTGCTGGGCGCGCGCTGGCAGACGTTCCGCGCCGCCTTCCGCATGCCGGTGGTCAAGACGGTGCCGCGTCGCGCGCGCTTCGGCATTGCCGAGTATGTCGCCTGGAAGCGGACCGTGTATCGCTCGGAGGCTCTGCTCGAGGCCGCCTTCTCCCAGGCTGCCGACCCGGTCAGCACCGCTTCGACGGAACTCGTTCGCGAGCGCTGATGCCTGCCCACATTAACCGGCAGCGCTTGCCTTTTCACGCGCCACTGCCTGCCAGCCTATGTCGCGGCGGCAAAAGCCTTGCGGCCAGTCGATGCGGTCGAGCGCGGCGTAGGCGCGGCTCTGCGCCTCACCAACCGTCTTGCCGGATGCCGTGACGTTGAGCACGCGGCCACCATTGGCGACCAGCGCGCCGCCATTGATGGCGGTGCCGGCATGGAATATCTGGACGCCGTCGCCCGCCGCGCCTTCGACGCCGCGTATGACGGAGCCCTTTTCCGGCGTGCCGGGATAACCCCGCGCCGCCATCACCACAGTGAGAGCCGCCTCGTCGCGCCAGCGGATTGAGCTGTGCGCAAGCTGGCCGTCGACGGCGGCGTTGAGCAGCACCAAAAGGTCGTCCTTCAGCCGCATCATCAGCACCTGGCATTCTGGATCGCCGAAGCGGGTGTTGTATTCGATCAGCTTCGGCCCTTTGTCGGTGATCATCAGCCCGGCGAAGAGAATGCCGGCGAAGGGTGCGCCAAGCTCGGCCATGCCGCGCATGGTCGGCTCGACGATCTCGCGCATGGTGCGCTCGACCATCTCAGGCGTCATCACCGGCGCCGGCGAATAGGCGCCCATTCCGCCGGTGTTGGGGCCGATGTCGCCGTCGCCGACGCGCTTGTGGTCCTGCGCGGTGCCGAAGGGCAATGCTGTGGTGCCGTCGCACAGGCAGAAGAAACTCGCTTCCTCGCCGGTCATGAATTCCTCGACCACCACTTCGGCGCCAGCGTCTCCAAAGGCGCCGTCAAAACAGGCATCGAGCGCGGCCCGCGCTTCATCCAGCGTCATGGCGATGGTGACGCCCTTGCCGGCGGCGAGCCCGTCGGCCTTGATGACGATCGGCGCACCGACCTTTTCGACATAGGCCTTGGCTGCGGTCAGATCGGTAAAGCGGCCATAGGCGGCGGTCGGGATATCGTATTTCGCGCAGAGGTCCTTGGTGAAGCCTTTCGAGCCTTCGAGCCGCGCTGCCCGTTTCGACGGGCCGAAGACGCGAATGCCCTGATCGCGCAGATCATCGGCAATGCCGGCCACCAGCGGCCCTTCCGGCCCGACGACGACGAGGTCGATCGCGTTGTTCTTGCAGAAGGTTGCGACAGCGGCATGATCGGCGATGTCGAGTTTGACCAGTTCGGCCTCGCGGGCAATGCCCGGATTGCCGGGCGCGGCATAGAGCTTGGTCAAGAGCGGCGAGGCCGCGAGCTTCCAGGCCAGGGCATGTTCGCGGCCGCCGGAGCCGATCAACAAAACGCGCATGCCGATGTCCCTTGTCATTTCACGACAGGGACTGCGCTATTGCGCCAAGCTCAGCGGGTCAAGAGTTTTACCTTGCGCGATGCCGGTTGCGCACGGGAACGTCGCGCGGAGGGCACAACGTTCCCGGCCGGATCAGCTCTGGTAGATGACGGGGAACCAGTCCTCACGCAGTTTCTGGCCGGGCTTCATGTCATGGCCGGGATAGGGCGGCGAGGTGCGGCCGGGGCGCTCGACATAGCGCGCGTCATCGCCGACCCAGCGCAGCGACAGCGCCCGGCGCCGTGCCGCCGTCGGATTGCCGCGCGCGCCATGCGCGGTTCGGAAGTCGAACAATATGGCGTCGCCCGGCTCCATCTCCCATTCCAGCACCTTCAGCGACGGGTCCTTGTCGGGGTCGGGCACCGGCAGATAGTCGCCCTCCCCGGCATAGAAATTGCTGTCGTCGAGCCAACGCACCGGCAGGATCATCTTGTCCCATTTGTGCGAGCCGGCGATCAGCCTCAGCGTCGCTTCCTTGACCGGATCGATCGGGATCCAGAAGCTGACCGTCTGGCTGCCGTCGACAAAGTAGTAGGGAATATCCTGGTGCCAGGGTGTCGGCTTCTGCGTGCCGGGCTCCTTGACCAGCACATGGTCATGGAAGAACTGGGCGCTGCGCGACCGCATTGCTGCCGCCGCCAGTTCGGCGGCAGGCGAATTGCGCACGACATCGACAAATTCCGGGATGCGCTCCCAGTTGCAATAATCGTCGAAGAAGCTGCCCTTGCCATTGGCAATATCGGACGCCGTGGCGCTGCGGTTTTGCATGTTGCGTTCGATGCCGGCGGCGATGGTGCCGACCCAGTCCTTGAAGGCGCCGCGTATGCAGACCGCGCCATCGCGCTGGTAATCGGCAATCGCTGCGGCATCGATATGTGTGGCGGCCATCTCACGTCTCCCCTGTTTGGATGACCGACTATCGCAGCCCCCGCACATCGCGTAAAATAATAACTTCTCATCTCACTTATAGTTCCGACCTATGAACCTAACTCTCACTCAGCTGCGCTATCTCGTTGCCGTCGCCCGCCACGGCAGCGTCACCGCTGCCGCCCGGATGCTGAACGTCTCACAGCCTTCGATTTCGGTGGCGATCGACAATGTCGAAGCGACGCTCGGCCAGAAACTGTTCGTGCGCCAGCGCGGCAGCGGCATCGCGCTCACCTCGTTCGGCCGCAGCGCGGTGGCGAAGGCGAAGCAGGTGCTGGCCGAGGCGGACGAACTGGTCGGGCTGGGGACGCGTGACGCCGATGTCGGCGGCGAGCTGGTGCTCGGCTGTTTCGAGGATCTGGCGCCCTATTTCGCGCCGGCGCTGATCCGCGCGTTTTCGCAACGCTGCCCATCCGTCACGGTTGTCGTGCGCGACGAGACCTTCGAGACGCTGGGCCGACGGCTCGGCGATTCCGCCATCGATCTCGGCCTGACCTACGATCTCGGCCTGCCCTCGCACTTCGCCCGCATCCTGCTGCATGAGCTGCGGCCGCATGCGCTTTTGCCGCAAGGCCACGCGCTGGCCAGCCAGGGCAGCGTCAGCCTGGCGGAACTGGCGACCCATCCACTTGTTACCACCGACCAGCCGCACAGCTGGCAGCATATGCTGGACCTGTTTCTCAGCCGCGGCCTGTCGCCGGTCTCGCAGTCGACGACGAGTTCATTCGAACTGCAGCGCAGCATGGTCGCCAACGGCTTCGGCGTCGCAGTGAGCTATACAAGGCCGTATGGCGACAGGAGTTATGACGGCCTGCCGCTGGTCTGCAAGCCGCTGTCCGATCCGCTGCCGATGCAGCGCATCATCCTCACCCATGACACAAGGCAAAGGCTGTCGAAGGCGGCGTTGGCCTTCATCGAGGTGGCGAAGGAATGGTTTGCCAGCCACGACGTTTTCACCGCCTGAGCGACAATGCGGCCGCTTGACGGCGCTCGCTGCTGCTGCCACTCCAGCACGATGGAAACCATCCAGTCGAAAGCGGCCCAGGGCCGCGTCGCCGACGCGCCGAGCGGCCATTGGGTCTACAAGATATTGCCGCGCTGGCTATGGCCCTATGCGCAGCTTGCCCGCTGGGACCGGCCGATCGGCTGGCAATTGCTGCTGTGGCCCTGCTGGTGGTCGGCAGCGCTTGCGGCCAGCGCCTATCCGCACCCCACCGACCCGTTGCTGACATTGCTGCCGTCGCCGTGGTTCCTGTTCCTGTTCTTTGTCGGCGCCGTCGCCATGCGTGGCGCCGGCTGCACCTATAACGACATTGTCGACCAGGACATCGACAACAAGGTCGAGCGCACGCGTTCGCGGCCGCTGCCGGCCGGCAAGGTGACGCGCCGCCAGGCCTGGGCGTTCCTGATCATCCAGGCCTTGCTGGGCCTTGTCGTGCTGTTGCAGTTCAACGACTTCGCCATTCCGCTCGGCATCGTCTCTTTGGTGATCGTCGCCGTCTATCCTTTCATGAAGCGCTTCACCAACTGGCCGCAATTCGTGCTTGGGCTGGCCTTCTCGTGGGGCGCACTCATGGGCTGGGCGGTCGAGTTCGGCGATCTCGATGGCCCGGCCATCATGCTCTATATCGGCTCGATCCTGTGGGTGATCGGCTACGACACGATCTATGCGCACCAGGACAAGGAAGACGACGCCATAGTCGGCGTACGCTCGACGGCGCGGCTGTTCGGCGACAACACCAAGACCTGGCTGGTCGGGCTTTATGGCGGCACGCTGGTCTGCTTTGCCATCGCCTTTGCCTCGGTGCAGGCGCCGGTGGTGGCGCTGGCCGGGCTGATCGCCGCCGGCGCGCATATGGCGCGGCAGATCGCGGTTCTGGATATCAACGATCCCGACCAGTGCCTGCGGCTGTTCAAATCGAACAACCAGGTCGGCTGGCTGATCTTCCTGGGCCTGATCGGCGGATCGCTGTGGGTGGCGCTGAAGCCGCTGGTGTAGTCTCCCTTCTCCCCGTCACTATACGGGGAGAAGGTGGCGGCAGCCGGATGAGGGGCAGCGCCAACCTTCGAGGCAAGGTGAATTGCACCTCGGCGATATAGCGCGTGCACAAGACTTTTGCGAAATAGCCAACCAACTTGGTCAGCGCCGCCCCTCATCGCCCTGCCGGGCACTTCTCCCCGTACAGTGACGGGGAGAAGAAGGCTGTCATTGGCGGTTTTTTCGCCAATCGCCGGCGCGTGTGAAGAGAAACTACTCCCTCGCGATAATCTCTTCGCCGTCGATGACCAGTCGCAGGCCGAGATCGCCGGCCCTGCGGCGGGCGAGGAAGCGCGGACGGCGCGTGGTCGAGACCCGGCCCTTGCGGCGATCCTTGGCCGGCAACGCCTTGATCGCGGCGCCGAGCGATTCTTCCAGCGTGCGGGCAATACCGTCGGATTCGATCAGCAGCATCTGCAGCCGGTAGGCATCGGCCCAGGCGCGCCAGTCGGCGGCGACGTCGTCGAGATCGTCGGCCACCAGCAGCGGCACCGACAGCATCGGGTCGTTGTGCAGGAGTTCCAGGGTTACCGTCACATTGCCTTCCGGATCCTCCATCGCGCGGGCGGCGACGCCGCGAAACGCATTGGCGGGCAGTGCGATGATCGCCGGCACGCCGCTCATCTCGAGCGTGCGGCGAATGACGGCGCCTCGTTGGTCGATGGTGAAGGTAACGTCGCCATAGTCGTCGCGCGTGGCATAACTCACCACTTGCGGCAGGCGGAATGGGTCAAGACGCATGTTGCGCCCGGCCCAGACGGGCTTCAGTACACTGTTCATCTACTGCCTTCCTGTGTTTCTCCTGAGAGCCCGTTTTCACGGATCCCACCGGGCCAGTTTTCCCGGCCTCGTTATGCGAAACAGTAGCGCCGGCTCCTTACCGCTGCGCTTAAGAAAGTCGGTTAAATTTTGCTGATCTCAGGGGATGGTTATCGGAATGAGACCAGCCACAAGATGCTGAAAGGATCAGATAACCTTACCGGGATTCATGATGCCGGCCGGGTCGAAGGCGGCCTTCACCCGGCGCATCAGTTCGATCGCCATTGGCGGCGCGGTGGCGATCAGCTCATCACGCTTCAACTGGCCGATGCCGTGCTCGGCCGAGATCGAGCCGTGGAAGGAACGCGCGACATCGTGCACGGCGTGGTTCATGGCGTGATAGAGGCCGAGAAACGCTTCATCGTCACCTCCCTCCGGCCGGGAGATGTTGTAGTGGAGATTGCCGTCGCCCATGTGGCCGAAACAGACGACGCGCGCCTGCGGGCTGACCGAGGCGACAGCGCCGGCAGCCTTGGCGATGAACGCCGGTATGGATGCCACCGGTACCGAAATGTCATGCTTGATCGAAGCGCCTTCGGGCTTTTGCGAATCCGGCAGCACCTCGCGAAAATTCCAGAAGGCGTCGCCCTGCGCCAGGCTTGCGGCGATCACCGCGTCGCCGACAATGCCTTGCTCGAGGCCTTCCGACAGCACCTCCTCGATCAGCCCCCTGGCGTCCTCGGCCGAGCGGCCCGATGAGACCTGCATCAGCACGTACCAGGGCCAGTCCTCGGCCAGCGGCCGGGTGACGCCCTGCGCGTGACGCAGCGTGAAATCATAAGGACGCTGGCCGATCAGTTCGAAGGCGGTGAGTGCCGCCCCTGCCCGGTCCATCGCCAGGCTGAACAATGACAGCGCTGCTTCCGGCGACGACAGGCCGGCAAAAGCCACCTCGCGGCCTTTCGGCTTGGGAAACAGTTTCAGCACCGCCGCGGTGATGATGCCGAGCGTGCCTTCGGCGCCGACGAACAGGTTCTTCAGATCGTAGCCGGTGTTGTCCTTCTTCAATTTGCGCAGATCGTCGAACACCTCGCCGGTCGGCAGCACCACTTCAACGCCGAGGCAAAGTTCGCGCGCATTGCCATAGGAAAGCACCCCGGTGCCGCCGGCGTTGGAGGACAGATTGCCGCCGATCTGGCAGGACCCTTGCGCGGCCAGCGACAGCGGAAACAGCCGGTCGGCGGCATCGGCCGCTTCCTGCAGCGTCTGCAGGATGACGCCGGCCTCGACGGTCACGGTGTTGGAGAAGACGTCGATCTCGCGGATACGGTTCAGCCTCGACAGCGACAGTACGATCTCGCGACCGGACGCGTCGGGCACCTGGGCGCCGACCAGCCCGGTGTTGCCGCTCTGCGGCACGACTGGCGTTCCCGTCTCGCTCGCCAGCCGCATGATCCGGCTGACCTCGTCGACACTGCCGGGACGCAGCACCAGCCCTGTCCTGCCGTGCCAAAGTCCGCGCCGCTCTGTGAGGTATGGCGCGATATCGGCCTGGTCGCGCAGCGCATATTTGCCACCGACGATTGCGGCAAAGCGGTCAATGAGGGCGGGATCGAGATCGAAGGGTGCGTCGTTCATGGGCAGAAACTATGGCGCTCAACCGAGCTTGTCACGTGGGGCAGCGGCACGAAACAGCCGATCGTTGATCGCCTCGCCCAGCCCTTCCACCGGGATCGGCTCGACGACGATCGTCGCCGCACCGCTGCGGTCGAGTTCCTGCAGATAGGCGAAGAGATTGCTTGCGGCTTCGCGCAGGTCGCCTGACGCGGACAGGTTGCGCAGGGCGGCGGCAGCTTGCCAGCCCTTTGCGCGGCGATCACCAAAGGCCAGCAACGCCTCGCCTTCGCCCACGCTTAGCGCATTGAGCCGCACCGATGCGCCCGGCGCATAGTGCGACGCCAGCATGCCTGGCGCCTCGATGCCTGATATGGCGCCGCGCAGCAACTTGGTACCGACGGCCGCCTCGATGTCGGCCGCGGCAATGCCGCCCGGCCTCAGCAGCCGCACTGTATAGCCTTCGACCTTGACGATGGTCGATTCCAGCCCGACCGGAGTCGCGCCGCCATCGACCACCAGCCGGATTTTCGCACCGAGATCGGCCGCTACGGCTTGCGCCGTGGTGGCGCTGATCTTGCCCGAAGAATTCGCACTGGGCGCGGCCAAGGGACGGCCGAGCCTGGCGATCAGCTCGCCGCCGAACCCCCTGGGCATGCGCAGCGCGATCGTATCCAGCCCGGCGGTGACCAGCGGATGGATGCCGTTACCGGCTTGCTGCGGCAACACCAGCGTCAGCGGCCCCGGCCAGAACATCTCGGCCAGGCGTTTCGACATCGGATCGAAGATCGCAATGCGCTCGGCCATGGCGAGATCGGCGACATGGGCAATCAGCGGGTTGAAGCGCGGCCGGCCCTTGGCTTCGAAGATGCGGGCGACGCCGACGCCATTGGTCGCATCGCCGGCCAGCCCGTAGACGGTCTCCGTCGGGATGGCGACGACGTCGCCGCCCTCGAGCAGCGCCAGCGCCCGTTCCATCGCTTCGCCGACGGGTAGTATCTCAGCCACTTGCATCACCTCACAGGCGCCGGACCTAGTACGGCAGTGATTTTCGGGCAAGCCGGCGTTGGCGAATTATCAATGCCTAAAATGCTATGTTTCCCTGCAAGCCGGCATCAATCCACTGGGGGTAAGGTAAGGGTTTCTGAGTCAAGGCTGGCGGCTTGTTGGGCAAGGGGATGGTTTCGATGTCGATGCGTGTGCTTGGAGCGCTTGGTTTCACCCTGGCGGCGATGACTGGTGGGGCACAGGCCTCGTCGATCGTCTTTCTCGGCGTCTCGACCTCGACGCCATCGGTCATCAAGCTCGGCGGCCCCGAACCAATGACTATCGCCTCGGCGCCCTCGATCGTCGCGCTCGGCGATGCCCAGCCCGACGTCACTTATGAAAAGGTCGCGGCGATCCCCGAGAAGCCCAGGCACGGCAACCAGAACCCGATGATCATTCGCGGCGGCGTCGTCGGCGGCGCCTTCGCCGCGCCGGCTCCCGCCAAGGCAAGCCCTGCCGCAGCACCAGAGGCGGATACGAAGCCTGGGGCAGAGACCGCACCGGCAGGAACGGCGACGGCATCGAACGGCAAGCCCGAGTCGCAGCCTGCGGCGCCACAGCCGGCGGCAACGCCGCAGCAGCCGATCCAGAGCGTCGGCAAAGCCGAGTAAGCCATTCGGCCGAAACAGTCGGCCAAGTCCGCTTGACGCCGATCGACGCCCCGGCGCACGATCGGCCTGGCGGCGGCGGCCCCAATTTCGCCCATCGGTTTTGGCATGAGCGGGCCGGGTTTTAAGTGAGCAAGGGGTTACCATCAACATGACGAAATCATTGACCGTTGCCGGCCTGTTGCTGGCGTCATTTCTAGGCATTGGCAGCGCGCAGGCCGGCGACGACATGCTGGGGTCCTACGTCGCGCGCATTTCGGATCGCGACCACCATGCCAGCGACGGCTACGAGCTGAGCAGCGCAGCGCAGATGGTGCGGCAGGACCGCGCCAACTGGCACAAGTTCCACCGCCGCGACGCCGACGACCAGGGCGACGACTGGTTTGGCAGCAACGACGATCGCGCCTATCTGGAGCGTATGCTGAAGCGCGGCGGCGCGATGAGTTCCTCGACACGGAACGCCATCGTCAACGGCGAGCCGCTGATCCAGGTCGATGTCTATTCAGACAGCGTGCACGTGAGCATTTTGGAGGACTGACTTCGTCAGCCTCGAAACAACAAGGACGGCGTGTGAACGCCGCCCTTCTCGTTTGATGTCAGTCGCCCGAAAGCTCAGGCAGCTTCTTCCTTGTCGTCGCCGTCTTCGGACTCTTCCTTGTCGTCGTCCTCGTCGTCGGATACCTCGGTCTCGTCAGCGCCGCCGGCTTCGGCCTTCACGCTGTCGTCGTCTTCATCTTCGTCTTCGTCGTCTTCCTCGTCCTCATCGTCGTCGGAAGAAGCGGTGGTTTCGCCACCTTCTTCCTCGTCCGATTCGTCGCTGTCTTCGTCATCGCCTTCCTCGTCATCCGACAGGTCGGCGGCCTCGACCGCCGTGGCGGCGGCATGGTCGAGAATGTTTTCGGAAGCGGATTCAAGCGCCTCGGGAGTGCCCGAGGTTTCTTCTGTCACTTCGATGTCGTGAGCGGAATTCATGGAAGCCTCCGTGGGGGTTGGGAACATGTCCTTTTTGCCACGGAGAGATCATCGCCATATGACTGTAAGCCGGCTCGAACGGCCGGCCGGGAAGATATTTTTCTGGGCTTTTCCCCGCTCCTTAGCCAGCTATTCTGGAGAAGTCCGCGACCTGATCGGTGGCTGCGCGGATGCGGGCGAGCAGCGCCAGACGGTTGGCGCGCACCGCCTGGTCCTCATCATTCACGAGAACGCGTTCAAAGAATGAATCAACCGGTTCACGCAACACGCTAAGCGCCAGCATGGCGGCGGAAAAGTCTTCGTTTTGAATCGCTTCGCCGGCTTCTCTCTCAGCCTGATTCACCGCCGCAAACAGCGACTTCTCCGCCTCCTCGCGAAACAGCGCCGGCTCAACAGTCGCGGCGATGGCCGTTTTCTTCTTCTCCTCGGCGGCCAAGATGTTGGCCGCGCGCTTTGTGCCGGCAAGCAAATTCTTGCCATCCTCGGTGTCGAGGAAGGAGCCGAGCGCTTCGACGCGGCGGACGATCTGCAGGAGATCGTCCGACTGCGGCGTGATGACCGCATCGATGAGATCGTGGCGGGCGCCCTGATCGCGGAGATAGACTTTCAGACGATCGTGGAAGAAGGCGAGGAGGTCAGCGATGAATGGCGACAGCGATGCCTCCAATTCCATCATGCGCTGGCCATCGAAGAACTCTCGTTCCTGATCGGCGGAGCCAAAAGTTTGTGAATGTGCCTTGGCCAACCCACCCTTCATCAAGTCGGAAATCAAGCTTGCTTCCGGCAACAGCTGACTTGTTCCCTTGTAATCGCGAATACGGGAATCGAGCATCGCGACCACTCCGCGGCTCTCCGCCTCTTCGCCCTGTTGTTCATATGCGGCGAGTGCGGACGAGACTGCCGCCGCAATGGCGATGCCAAGCGAAAGCTTGAGCTTGTTTTCCAGAATGATTCTCACCACGCCTAGCGCTGCACGGCGTAGCGCATAGGGATCCTTCGAACCGGTCGGCTTTTCATCGATAGCCCAGAACCCGACCAGCGTGTCGAGCTTGTCTGCCAGCGCGACGGCAATGGACACGGGATCGGTCGGCACGCGGTCGGACGGACCTTGCGGCTTGTAGTGTTCCTCGATCGCCGCAGCCACGGACGGATGCTCGCCCTGCAGCAGCGCATATTTGCGACCCATCGCGCCTTGCAGTTCCGGGAACTCTCCCACTGCTTCGGTGGTGAGATCGGCCTTAGCCAGCACCGAGGCGCGTGCGGCGAGCGCGGTAGTCTCCCCCCTCGAGGGGGAGATGTCGGCGAAGCCGACAGAGGGGGTCGTCTCGCCTGAAGCGCTGACCCCCTCTTTCTTCGAGAGGCCAGACCGCGTCGCGCCAGCCGAAGCGACCCCCTCTGGCCTGCCGGCAATCTCCCCCTCAAGGGGGGAGATCGACTGCGCCACCGTCGGCGCCAACTCTTCGGCCAGCCGCTTGATGCGCTCCACCCGCTCGCCTTGCGTGCCGAGCTTGGCGTGGAAGGTGACATTGAGATGGTCGAGGCGGGCCATGCGCTGGTCGAGCGGCTTTTTCAGGTCGAGCCCGAACTTTTCCGCCGATGCCTTGAGCTGCTCCAGATCGGGCAGATCGCCCTGGTCCGTTTTCCAGAAATAGAGCGCATCCGACAGGCGCGCGCGCACCACCTTGCCGTTGCCATGCGCAATCTCCTTGCCGCCGTCCTTGGCCTCGATGTTGGCGGTGAGGATGAAGCGGTTGGAGAGGTTTTCGCCATCGCCCTGCGGCCGGGTGACAAAGCATTTCTGGTTGGCGCGGATGGTCAGCCGGACCACTTCAGGCGGAATGGCGAGAAAGGCCTGCTCGAATTCGCCCATCAGCACCACCGGCCATTCGACAAGGCCCGACACTTCTTCCAGCAGCCCTTCGTCCTCGACCAGATCGAGCCCGTTGGCGAAGGCGAGATTGCGGGCGTCGGCCAGAATGATCTCCTTGCGGCGATCGCCATCGAGCACGACCTTGGCCGCTTCCAGCTTGCTCACGTAATCGTCGAAGCGGCGCACGGTGATTTCACCCGGCGCCATGAAGCGGTGGCCGTAGGTGACGTTGCCGGAGCGGATGCCGTCGATCTCGAAATCGACCACCACCGGCTCCTCGGTCTCCGGGCCGAAGGTGCACAGGATCGTCTGCAGCGGCCGCACCCAGCGCAGCGAGCCGGGCTTGGCCGAAGCCGGCCCCCAGCGCATCGATGTCGGCCAGGGGAAGCTGCGGATGATGGCCGGCACCAGTTCGGCGATGATCGCCTCGGCGGCCCTGCCCGGCTTGGAAATATGGGCAACGTAGAAATCGCCCTTCTTCGGGTCGGAATGGACGTGCGCCTCGGCAACAGAGGCAAGGCCGGCCTTGCGCAGAAATCCCTGCACCGCCTGTTCCGGCGCCGTCGTCGACGGCCCCTTGATCTCCTCGTGGATGTCCTTCGAGCGCGCGGTCAGGCCCCTGATGTCGAGCGCCAGGCGCCGCGGCGTCCAGTATTCGCGCGCGGCGTCATAGGTCAGACCCGCCTCGACCAGACCGTCGGTCAGCATCTTCCTGAGATCGCCCGCCGCCTTGCGCTGCATGCGGGCCGGTATTTCCTCGGAGCGAAGTTCCAGCAACAAGTCCGGCATCAGAGTTTCTCCACCCGCATGCCGTTTTCCTGTTTGCGCGTCCTCGCGCCTTCGGCGCTGCGGTTGCGCGACTGGGCGGGAATCTCTTCCGAGCGGAGTTCTAGAAGCAGGTCAGGCATGGATGGAGCTCGCGCGACAATGGTCCGGGCGGGGCATAGCAACTCGGCTGGCCGCTGTCACCCTTTCCGGAAATTTTGACCGCGCTGTCGGGCCGCACCCACCCCACCCGTCCTTGGATCAAAGATTTCCATGAACCAAACGCAGCGCTGAAGCGACCAACGCTCAGGCAGGGAACCTATTGGCTGAACGACCATGAAAACGGCATCGAGACTTCTCCAGATCATCGCGCTCAGCGCCTGTTTCGCTGCGCAGGTGCATGGCGCCTTCTCGATGCCGGGTGTGCGGCAGGCAATGCGGACCATGGCCGGATCGAGCAGCCAGAGCTCGCCTGATGTAACCTACACCGTTTCCTTTTCCGCCTAGGCGGGATCCGGCTGCTCCGAGGTCTCCTCCAGAGCTGCCGCCGGCTGGGCCGTCTGCCGTCGCGAGATCTCCTTGACGACCTCCAGAAAGGCCAGGCTCAAGAACACGCTGACGACATCGGAGGCCATCATCGCCAGACTTGCATTCTGCAGCTCCGGAATTTGCTCCGCTTTCATGCTGAACCGAAAAGCGACCCGGTCGAATATGTTGGAGGCGAGCCAGACGAACCACCAGATCGCCAATATGCCCGGCGCCTGCTCTGTCTTCCAGCTTTTCGATCCGCCGCTCGCCCGCCAGATCTCAGCCATCGCCTGATATGGCTTCCAGAGATTGGCGACCGGGATGAAGTACCAGCCGATCGCCCAATTCGGCGTGAACTCCATATCCGTGGCGCCGAGCGCCCTGGCGTTCTTGTTGGCCAGCCTTATCCAGGCAAGGATGCTTATTCCCGCCACCAGCCAGAGAACGACCTGGATGATGCCGACAATCCTCTGCCTGTTGTCGCTCGAATCGGCGGCCGCCGAAACGTCGTAATCAAGGCTTCCAGTTCCGTTGCCGATGTCGACCAGAAGCTGGAACTCGAAATAGCCGGACACGACAGCGATGACGTCGACCGCTATGAGGACCCACAAGATGCGGATCACCCAAATGGTGCTTGCCGAAAAGTCCTTGAAGATGCTCACGCCAGCCCGCTCCTCATCCGCGCCCTGCACAAGCTAGACGCGCAAAGGCCGACGCTCAAGCGGGCAGCACCGATCGGTCAGGTCAGGCCGCCAGTCCGCCGGCCTGGGTCATGAGGAACGCCTCGCCGCAGGCTTTCGCCAGATTGCGCACGCGCAGGATGTAGCTCTGCCGCTCGGTCACCGAAATCACGCCGCGCGCATCGAGCAGGTTGAAGACGTGACTGGCCTTGATGCACTGGTCATAGGCCGGGAAGACCATGCGGTGCATCGGCAGATTGTCATTCGAGGCCGGGGCGCCGGCGGCGAGCAGCGCCTTGCACTCGGCTTCGGCGTCCTCGAAGTGCCGGAGCAGCATGGCGGTGTTGGCATATTCGAAATTGTGCCTGGAATATTCCTGTTCGGCCTGCAGGAAGACCTCGCCGTAGGTGACTTTTTCAGCACCTTCGCGACCGTTGAAATTGAGGTCGTAGACATTGTCGACGCCCTGCACATACATGGCCAGCCGCTCCAGGCCGTAGGTCAGTTCTCCCGCCACCGGCGCGCATTCGATGCCGCAGACCTGCTGGAAATAGGTGAATTGCGACACTTCCATGCCGTCACACCAGCACTCCCAGCCGAGCCCCCAGGCGCCCAGCGTCGGGCTTGCCCAGTCGTCCTCGACGAAGCGGATATCATGCAGCAGCGGATCGACGCCGATCGCCTCGAGCGAGCCGAGATAGAGTTCCTGCAGGTTCGGCGGGTTGGGCTTCAGGATCACCTGGTACTGGTAGTAATGCTGCAGCCGGTTGGGATTCTCGCCATAACGGCCGTCCTTCGGCCGGCGCGAGGGTTGGACATAGGCGGCGTTCCAGCCGCGGGGTCCGAGCGCGCGCAGCGTGGTTGCCGGATGGAAGGTGCCGGCGCCGACCTCCATGTCATAGGGCTGCAGGATGACGCAACCATAGGCGGCCCAGTAATTGTGCAGGGTCAGGATCAGCCCCTGGAACGAACGGCTGGGATGCATATGGTCTGACGTCACGGCGGCCTCGCAAAGCGCGAAAAAGAAGACATTCCCTAGTCGCCGGGCCGGCAAGCGTCAAGGCAGCGCCTTGCGCCGCCTGGCCCGGGAGGTTGAACGCTTTGCTTCCGGCTGGCCCATTGCCGGACGGAGCCGGCGGCCGTCTGCTCGCCTGAGTTCCAACGACAAAGGTTCAGCCATGCAAGGCCAGCTCACCGTACGCCCCGTCACCCGGCAGGATTACGAGCAATGGCTGCCGCTGTGGGACGGCTACAACGCCTTTTACGGCCGCTCGGGCGAGACCGCCCTGCCACGCGATATCACTGCAATGACCTGGTCGCGCTTTTTCGATGCCTATGAGCCGATGCATGCGCTGGTCGCCGAGAGCGACGGCAAGCTTCTCGGCCTTGTCCATTTTCTCTACCACCGCACCACCACGGCGATTTCACCGAACTGCTATCTGCAGGACCTTTTCACCAATGGGGCGTCGCGCGGCAAAGGCGTTGGCCGGGCGCTGATCGAAGGCGTCTACGAGCGGGCGCAAGCCGCCGGCTCGGGCCGCGTCTACTGGTTGACACACGAGACCAACCACACGGCGATGAAGCTTTACGACAGGATCGGCGAGCTTTCGGGGTTTGTCGTCTATCGAAAAATGTTCTGAAAACAAAAACGGGGCTCAGTGAGCCCCGTTTGATTAGAAGTATGGCCGTTTTACCCTTTCGGCGCAGGCGCCGGAGCGACCGGCTTGACCTTCGGGGTTTCCTGCGCGGTGTTGGATTCGATGGGCGGCAGGCCCTTCATCAGCTTCTGCTGCAAGGTGGCAAGCACATCGGGATCCGGCTTCAGGTCGCGCGCCTGGTTCCACTGGAAGGTGGCTTCGAGCTTGCGGCCGACGCGCCAGTAGGCATCGCCGAGATGGTCGTTGAGCACCGGATCTTCCGGCTTGAGCGACACGGCGCGCTCCATTTCACGCACGGCGTCGTCGAACCGGCCCATGCGGAAATAGGCCCAGCCCAGCGAATCGACGATGTAGCCATCGCTCGGCCGCAGATCCACGGCCTTCTGGATCATCGCCAGGCCTTCCTTGAGGTTCATGTTCATGTCGACCCAGGAATAGCCGAGATAGTTCAGCACCTGCGGCTGGTCGGGGAACAGTTCCAGCGCCTTGCGGAAATTCGGCTCGGCCTTCGGCCATTCCTTCAGCCGCTCATAGGCGATGCCGCGCTGGTAATAGATGTTCCAGTTGGCATTGGTCGGCGTCTTCAGCACCTCAACCGCCTTGTCGTAGAGGGTGGCGGCGGAGCGGAAATCTTCCTTCGAGGCATAGACCCCGCCCAGCGCCAGATAGGCGCGCATGTCGTCGGGGTGGGCGTCGACGAAGGCTTTCAGATGGGCGATCGCCTCGTCGTGACGGTTGAGATCGGCAAGGTTGAGGCCGAGTTGCAGGTCGGAAAGCTCCTTCAGCGGCGAGGAGGCCGGAATGCGGCGGTAAAGCGCAATGGCGCCTTCGCCGTCCTTCAGCTGCTCCGCAACCGCGGCAAGCTGCACCAAAGCGGCGTCGCTGTCGGGCTTCAGCGCCAGCGCATATTGCAGATAGAGGCGCACGAACGGCTCGCCGCCGCCGCGATTGAGCGCGATGGCGAGGTCGAGCAGGATTTCGGAGGCGCCTTCCGACGGGCTGGAGACGAAGGGCTCGATCTTGTCACCCTTGCTGATCCTGTCGCGAAGCGACTGGATGTCGAGCTTGCCCGGCGCGAAGTCCTCGGCCTTGTCGAGCACGTAGAGCGCCTTGTTCTTGTCGCCCTTGCGGGCCAGGAAAGACGCATAGGCCTGTGCGTTGCGCATCCATGTCTCGGGCGCGGCACCGCCGGCCGTGGTGTCGGTCAGGGTCGCGTCATAGAGCGCATCGGCCTTGTCCGACATGCCTGAGGCATCGGCGATCAGCGCGCGGTGGAAGGACTTGAACAGGCCGAACCAGTCAGGCCCCTGCAGTTTGTCGATGGAGGCCATCGCCTCGGTGGCATCGCCTGCGCCCTCTTGCGCCCAGCCGGACATGACGCCGGAAATCAGGCGGTCGAGATCGGATTCGAGCGACAGCTTGAGCCAGTACTGCGCCTTGGTGAAATCCTTCTTGTGGAAGGAATCGACCGCCAGCGCCAGCCGCGAGAAGCGCTCGACATCGGGAACTTCCTTGAGCTTGTCGGCATAGACAAGCGATTCCTCGAAGCGCCCCTGCGCGATCAGCGACAGCATCAGGCTTTGCTGCAGCGAGGTATCGCCGGGATTGAAGGCCAGCGCCTGCTTGTAATAGGCGATGGCATTGTCGAGGTCGTTGTCGCCTTCGGCGATGCGGGCGGCGAGATAGGCGCCCGAGAAGGATGTGATCTTGACCGGGTCGGTCGATTCCTTGGCGTAGGCGGGCAGCGGAGAAATCGCCATGCCTGCCACAATTGCCAGCCCCGCGAGCCAGCGCGCACGTCCTTGCTGCATCGTATCCCTTTCAGCCAGACGCGACCCGCACACAGGCGGGACCGCCATAGACTCGATGTTTCCGGACAAAGCATGGCCTTTTTGGGGTCAGGCTTCAATCCGGGCCGAATTCACAATCGGGTCACCCGATTAACAAACCATGGCGACGCACACACTGTCGGTTCGGGATAATAGCAGATCGGGGTTGGGAGCTACAGCCTGACATCGCGATATCCGCCCGCCGCGACGGTGCTGCACAGGCCGGCCCACTCGCAACCCTGGCAGGCGTCACGCGTCACGCCGGTTGAAAAGGCCGCGCGCAGGCTGGCGAGCGTTGCCGCGTCGAGGCTGAAGCGGGCGCCGGCCTGGATCCGCCGGGCCAGCAGTTTGCCGACGTCGCGTGCCGCCAGCTCGTCCCGGCCGGCGGCGCTTTCCCCCGAACAGTGGGATTCGGCCTCGCCGAGCATCGGCTGGCAGATGTCGTCTGGGCCGGAGACGATCAGAACATCCTCGCCCCGGCCAAGACGTTTCGCGATCGCGTCATAATTGGCGATGAAAGCTGCGCTGTACCCTTTGCCGACATAGGTCAGCAGGCAAAGCAGATGATGGGAGCGCAGTCTGACGGTCATCGGTCTCTATGATGCCTTCCCAGCCGGTTCGGTCTTATTGCCGGAGAAGAGCTTGAGTGTCGCGGCGCCGAGCGCCGATTTCAGCAAGCCGCCGACCAGGAAGGGCAGGAAGCCGAAGGTGATGGCCTGTTCAAGGCCGATCATGACGGCGAGCCAGGCGGTGCCAAGAACCAGACAGGCGAGGTTGCCGAGGACCATGGCGGCGAAGGCGAGCAGCACGCGGCTGCCATTCCAGCCGCGTTCGGCCAGCCAACCGACAAGCGCGCCGACAAGCGGGAAAGCGAAGAGATAGCCACCGGTCGGCCCGACGAAATGCGACGCACCCGCTGCCCCTCCGGCCAGAACCGGAAAGCCTACGGCGCCCTCGACGAGCCAGGCCGCAATGGTGATGGCGCCAAGCCGCCAGCCATAAAGTGCGCCGATCAGGGTCACGGCAAAGGTCTGCATGGTTACCGGGACCGGCACCATCGGCACTTCGATGTAGGACGACAGCGCCAGAAACAGCGTGCCTAGGACGACGGCTCCGACCTGCCAGCCAAGCGAGCGGGTCTGCAGGCGCAACGGGCTGAAGGAGGGCTTGGCGGGCGAAAAAGCGATGTCGGTCATGGCGGCTTCCCTGGCTGGTTTCAAATTATAGATAATTTTGTTGTTCGATCTATTATCGAATCCATATTTGCACGGGGATGGCAACCCCTCGCCCTGAAAAAGGCTGGGAGCCCATCCGAAATAGCGATGATCGTAGATCCGCGTCTCGCGCGGCTAGCCGACGATGGCGAAGGCTTCGCGCATCTTGCCGGAAGCGGTCTTGACCGGTTTCTGGCCGATCCACTGCACGTGCCGGCCAAGGGTGGCAGCGGCCGATTCGATGTTGCCTTGCCTGAGTGCGCTGAGAATTGCGCGGTGATCCTGGTCGGTGCGGATTTCCCATTCCGAGCGCCAGGCGGCGAACAGGAAGCGCGCGCTTGCCGCATGCAAATCGTCGATGGTGGCGATGAGCCGCGGCATGCCGCAGGGCGCCAGGATCAGCCGGTGGAAAGTGCGGTTGGCCTCCTCCCAGGAGCGGACATCGCGGGATTTGTCGCCGGCCTTTGTGGCTTCTTCGGCAAGGTTGAGAATGGCCGCCGTCAGGTGCGGCGCGGCGTTGCGCAGCGCCAGAACTTCGAGCGCCGCCCGCATTTCGGCGACTTCCCTGACCTCGCCGAGGTCGAAAGAAGCGACGCGCACGCCGCGCCTGGGCTCGCCGATCGCCAGCCCTTGCGCCTCCAGGCGCCGGAAGGCCTCGCGCACCGGGACATGGCTGGTCTGGAATTCCTCGGCGATGTGATCCTGCCGCAGCCGGGCCCCCGGCTCGATCGCGCCTGATATGATGCGATCGGCGAGCACCTTGCTGATGCGCACGGCGATGGTGTCGTCTGCGGTCTTTGCCATGTTTTATAGATAATTTGCGGCGTGCCGCTTTGTCGAGCCGGCCGCTGTGCGATTTCGCGGCAAAATCGCTCGGCGCGCCGGGCGCCGGTCAGTTCACCCGGCTGATGCAGAAGTCGATGACGTCGATCAGCGCCGATTTCTGCGGCGTCGCTTCCAGCGGCGCCAGCGCGTCGCGGGCGATCTCGCCGAAATGGCGGGCGCGGCCGATGGTGTCGGCAATCGCGCCATGGCGGGTCATCAGGCCGATCGCCTTTTCCAGCCCGGCATCGTCGGTGACATTGTCCTCGATGGCGCGCTTCCAGAAGGTACGTTCGGCCTTGGTGCCACGCCGGTAGGCGAGGATCACCGGCAGCGTCACCTTGCCCTCGCGGAAATCGTCGCCGATATTCTTGCCCAGCTCCAGGCTGGAGCCGCCATAATCCAGCGCATCGTCGATAAGCTGGAAGGCAAGGCCGAGATTCATGCCGTAGGAGCGTAGTGCGGCGCGATCGTTGCGCGTCGCCAGCGCGATGACTGGGCCAACCTCGGCGGCGGCCGAGAACAGTGCGGCGGTCTTGGCTTTGATGACGGCGAAATGCTCGTCCTCGGTGGTGTCGAGGTTCTTGGCGGCGGCCAGCTGCATCACCTCGCCCTCGGCGATGATGGAGGCGGCGCTGGACAGGATGTCGAGCGCTTCGAGCGAGCCGACATCGACCATCATGCGGAAAGCCTGGCCGAGCAGGAAATCGCCGACCAGCACGCTGGCCTGGTTGCCCCAGATCATGCGGGCGGTCTTTTTGCCGCGGCGCATGCCGCTCTCGTCGACGACATCGTCATGGAGCAGCGTGGCGGTGTGCATGAACTCGACCGAGGTGGCGAGCTTGACGTGGCCTTCGCCAGAGTAGCCGAACATCTGGGCGGCGGCGAGCGTGAGCATGGGGCGCAGCCTTTTGCCACCCGACGAGATCAGATGGTTGGCGACCTCCGGAATCATCTCGACGTCGGAGCCAGCCTTGGACAGGATCAATTCGTTGACGCGGCCCATATCGGCTGATGTCAGCTCGATGAGATCCTTGATGGAAGCGGGTTCCCGCTTCCCGTTTTCGATGTTGAGAACGACACCCACCAACAAACACTCCCGTCTTGATCACGTGTGCGACGGCACCCTGGTCCCTGCAAGGACTCTAGGGCGGCACATACCGGCACGGCAAGAGGCGAATTGGCGCGGCTGCGGTGACGACGTGTCAACATTCGAGATAGAGCATGGCGTTATCCGAAAACCGCTTCACACTTTTCGGCACCATGCTCCAGCGTTTACATCAACGATGCAACCTGCGAACTTCGTCCGATGATAGAACTCGTCCGCACCAACGATGCCGTGATCATCTCCTTTGTCGAATTGCTGATGCGCGATGCCGGCATTGCCTGCTTCGTCGCCGATCAGAATATGAGCATTCTCGAAGGGTCGATCGGTCTTTTGCAGAAGCGCGTCATGGTCGACGCCGACCAGGCCGATCAGGCGCGGCGTATCCTGAAAGACGCCGGCATCGAGAACGAAATCCGCCAGAAATAATGGCTGAAGCGAGCGCCCTCGCCGGTGACACGCCGGCACACACGGTCGATGCCTTCCATCGCGGGCGCTTCTGGCTGGTGCAGCCCACGACCGGCCATCGCGCCGGCATGGATGCCATGATGCTGGCGGCGGCGGTGCCGTCCGCCTTTGCCGGGCGGTTGGCCGATTTCGGCGCCGGCGCGGGTGCGGCGGGCCTGGCCGTGCTGTCTCGCTGCCCAGCGGCTGAGGTCGTGCTTGTCGAACGCTCGACCGAGATGGCGGGATTCGCCGCGACGACACTCGCCCATCCCGGCAATGCGCATCTCGGCAACCGCGCCTCGGTGCTGACAGCCGATGTCACGCTGTCGGGCCGGGCGCGCACGCAGGCCGGCCTTGCCGACAATTCCTTCGATTTCGTCATCATGAACCCGCCCTTCAACGGGGCGCAAGACCGCGCCACGCCTGACCCGCTGCGCCGGCAGGCGCATGTCATGGAAGACGGACTGTTCGAAAGCTGGATCAGAAGTGCGGCCGCCGTCGCAAAACCCCGAGGTGGCCTGGCCGTCATCGCGCGGCCTGAACAGCTCCGCGATCTCCTCGATGCCTTGTCGGGCCGCTTCGGCGACGCCGAGATGCTGGCCGTCCACCCACGCCCGGAAGCAGCAGCAATCCGCATTGTCGTGCGGGCAGCACTCGGCGCGCGTGGAAAATTGTCGATCCGCCCGCCGCTGATGCTGCATGCCGAGACGGGCGATGGCCCGTCGGAACAGACCGAGATGATCAACAACGGACTGGCATCGCTGTTCAGCGATTGATTTGGGGCTGAGCATGCCGTTGCCGCAAAGCGGCAGCGCGACATGCATTCGCCCCAAAACCGCGGCATTGCCGTTGGCCAGCAAATCCCTACATGCCCAGAGCAAGATCCGCGACGCCCGAGGAATTTCTTCCAAAACTGATCTATCTTGCTCTTTTGCCACTGGAGACAGCCACCTCGTGAAACGCCTTTTCAACCGCCTGCTGCCGAAATCCTGGCGCTCCAGCGTCGTCACCATTCCCGTCATCAGGTTGCACGGCACCATCATGCCCGGCGGCGGCCAGTTCCGACCGAGCCTGTCGCTCGCCTCCACAGCCGCCCTCATCGAAAAAGCGTTCCTGTTCGACGCGCCGGCCGTCGCCATCTCGATCAATTCGCCCGGCGGCTCCCCGGTGCAGTCGCGACTGATCTTCAAGCGCATCCGTGATCTCGCCGTCGAGAAGAACAAAAAGGTGCTGGTCTTCGTCGAGGATGTGGCGGCCTCGGGCGGCTATATGATCGCGGTCGCCGGCGACGAGATTTTTGCCGATCCGTCCTCCATCGTCGGATCGATCGGCGTGGTCTCTGCCTCGTTCGGTTTTCCCGAGCTCATGAAGAAGATCGGCGTTGAACGCCGCGTCCACACCGCCGGTCAGAACAAGGCGGTGCTCGATCCGTTCAAGCCGGAGAAGAAGGAAGATATCGAGCGCCTGAAGGCGCTGCAGCTCGAGGTGCACGAGACCTTCATCGACCTGGTCAAGGAGCGCCGCGGCACCAAGCTGAAGGACGATCCGGACCTGTTCACCGGTCTGTTCTGGACCGGCAAGAAGGGGCTGGAGCTTGGCCTCGTCGATGCGTTGAGCGACATGCGAACCGTGCTCAAGACCCGTTTCGGGGCGAAAACCCAGCTTCGGCTGATCACGGCCCCGCGAGGCCTGTTCGGCCGCATCGGCCTGTTCGGCTCGAACTTTTCGGCGCCCGAGATTGCGGCCGCTGCCGCCAGCGGCGTGATCGATGCGGCGGAAGAGCGCGCATTGTGGGCGCGCTTCGGGCTTTGAAAAAGCGGGGAAAGCGTCTAGCATGAGAGCTTGACAGTCTGCCTTGCCGCCTTGCGAGGGAGGAGTTTTGAGATGCCGCAGATCATTTTCTTCGCGATTGTCGGCGCCGCCGCCTATTTCGGCTACCGCACCTTCATCCGCGAGGCCGAGCGCGTGACCGCCAAGGTCCGGCGCACCGAAAAGCAAGCGGCCAACGGCGCCAACGGCACGCTGGTCAAGGATCCCAAGACCGGCGAATACCGCCTGGCCAAGGACTGAGCATCATCCCGTCAACAGCCGACACTGTGGATGCCGCAGCCCGGACATGGCTGGCACCCGCCAAGATAAATCTAGCGCTGCATGTCACCGGCAGGCGTGCCGACGGCTATCATCTGCTTGAGAGCCTGGTCGTTTTCACCCGCTTCGGCGACAGGGTCGAGATCGAACCTGCCGACAGCGACCGGTTCTCCGCAGCGGGCCGCTACGCGACTTCTGTGCCGATAGACGACAGCAATCTGGTGGTGAAGGCGCGCGAGGCGCTGCGCAGCCGGGCAGGCCAGCAGAGCACGCCGCCGGTTGCCATCCGGCTGGAAAAGAACCTGCCGGTCGCCTCCGGCGTCGGCGGCGGTTCGAGTGACGCCGCGGCGGTGCTGCGCGGTCTCGTCCGGACCTGGGAACTCGACATCGGCGAGGCCGAACTGGTGCGGATTGGTCTCACGCTCGGCGCCGATGTGCCGATGTGTCTTTCCGCAAAACCACTGGTCGCGCGCGGCATCGGCGACGAGCTGTCACTGGTGCCGGATTTTCCGGCACTCGCTTTGGTGCTGGTCAATCCCGGCGTCGCCGTTTCCACGCCCGACGTGTTCAACGCACTTGGGAAGCGGGACAATGAAGGGCTGCCTCCGCTGCCGCGCGGCTTCGACTTCCACAGCATGCGCAACTGGCTGGAGATTACCCGCAACGATCTCGAGGCCCCGGCGCAGGCGATACAGCCGCCCATCGGCAGGGCGCTTTCCCTGTTGAACCGGGCCGGGTCGGGATTCTCGCGCATGTCGGGATCCGGCGCGACATGCTTCGGCCTGTTCGAGACCGGCAATGTCGCCAAGCGCGCCGCGGCCGAGATCCGCAGCCGCGAACCGGACTGGTTTGTCGCAGCGACGCGCAGCATCGCATCGGAGGGGGCCGATGGCCAAAATTGACGAGAGCCGCCCGTTCATCCCGGTGCGCATCGCGGTGCTGACGGTTTCCGATACACGCAGCCTCGCCGACGACAAATCCGGTCAGACGCTGGCCGATCGCATCACCGAGGCCGGCCATGTCCTCGCCGCGCGCGACATCGTCACCGACGATCGTGAAAAGATCCGCGATACGGTCCTGGCATGGTCCCGGGACAAGGAGATCGATGTCGTCATCACCACCGGCGGCACCGGCTTCACCGGCCGCGACGTGACGCCGGAGGCGCTGGAGCCGATCTTCGAAAAGCGCATGGACGGCTTTTCCGAAGTGTTTCATCGCATTTCCTACGACAAGATCGGCACCTCCACCGTCCAGAGCCGGGCGACCGGCGGCGTCGTCAACGCCACCTTCGTTTTCGTGCTGCCGGGCTCGCCCGGCGCCTGCAAGGACGCCTGGGATGGCATCTTGAAGCCGCAGCTCGACTACCGCCACATGCCCTGCAACTTCGTCGAGATCATGCCGCGCCTGGACGAGCATTTGCGCCGCGGCAAGGCCGGCTCGTAAAGCAAGGCGGATAGCGGTTCAGCGCTGCCTTTGTCAGGCGGAATGGCAGCTACGCCTTCGAGAGGTCATTTCCTGCGAGTTGCCTAAGGCGTAGTCTGCGGCCAAGTCACTCAAGGCGGAATGATCCGATGAGAACGTATCGCGGCGGCTGCCATTGCGGCGCCATCCACCTGACATTCGAAACTGGCATCGAACCATCCGACATGGAGATCCGCGCCTGCCAATGCGCTTTCTGTGTCCGGCATGGCTCGCGCGCTGCCGCTGACCCGCAGGGACGATTGATCGTCTCCGTCGAGGATGAAGCCCGACTGCACCGATACCGGTTCGGCTTGCGCACCGCCGACTATCTCATCTGCCGCGACTGCGGCGTCTATGTCGCGGCTGTGACCACCGACGGCGGCGACCCCAAAGCGATCGTCATCGTCAATGCGCTCGACGACCGACTGCGGTTCGGTCGCGAGCCGGTTCCAATGGACTATGATGCCGAGAGCCGCGAGGGCCGCATGGCCCGGCGGCAGGCGCGCTGGATGCCGGTGGAGATCAACGTCAGCGGATGACCGGTTCGCCGTGGAAGCGGCGGCGCGAGGGCGGCGACACACCGAAGCCGACCTCCATCATCAGCCGTGGCTTGCGCGACGGCACGGTGCCCATGTGGAAGCCGAACGGGTCCTCGACAAAGCCGAGACCTGCCTCGCCAGTCAGCGTGACCGGGCTGTCGTCGCCATAGACCTTGAGCACCTCTTCCGCCGGATGGCCGACCAGCAGCGTCAGCTGGTGCTTGAGGCTGCGCCTGTTGTGGCTGCCCCTAACGTACACATGCGGGCCGGTGCCGGCATCGCAAGGCTTCAGGTAGAAGAAGAATTTCAGCATCCGCCAGTCGTCGAGATCGAAATGGTATTTGCCGAGGGAGGCAAGGTTCTTGTCGGCATCGGAGGCCTCGCCGGTCGGAAAGCTCCACCAGACGCGCGTGGTGATCAGCTTTGCCTGCCCGCCGAGATAGTGCTGGGCGATGTCGAGCAGAAGCGGATCGTTCTGGATGGCGAGCGCAGCCTTGCAGCCGAGGATGCGCTCGAAATAGTGGCCGCTGAGCAAAGAGCGGCCGAAACGCTTCTCGGCCTCGCCATGATCCCCAGGCATGAATTCGAGCCGGCGATCGAAATTGCCGAAGCATGGCGTGCTTTGCGCGAAGCTGGCGATCTCCTCATGGATCGCCTGCGGCAGCACCAGACCAGAGAACAACCCATCGCTGCGCAGCGTTTCGACGATCGACTTGAGCTCGACGCCCCTGAACATCGTAGCCCCGGCACTCTGCGCCGGGCGCGCGGCTTTGGCACCCAGCCAGTGCAGCTTGCGCGCCGGCATGGTGCGGGCAAGCATGAACATCGGCAGCCAGGCCGGGTTCTCGCGCATATCCTTGAGATAGGTCGGGATGCGCACGGCAATGCGGCGGAGCAGGCTGCCATTGCGAGCGATGGCTTCCAGGCTGGCGGCGCCGGATTTGTCAGGGGTCGAAAGGTTCATCGGGGTCCTCGGGTATGAACGGAAGCCGACACAGCGTCGGTTGCTCACCGCTCCGGCAATACCCAAACCCAATTGTCCCGCACTGAGGGGAATGCTACCCCCGCGTCATATTTTGTGCAATGCACAACAGACAACGCACCTGCAAAATTCACGCGGGCTAATGAATGGGCAAAGCTTCGGGCGCCCGCGAACCGCCGAGCAAAAGCACCTTACTTCGGCGGCGCCACCCAGATCTCGGCATTGAGCCTCTTCGTCGCCAGGCCGCGAGCGATGGCCTCGGCGCTACGGGCGCTTTTCGCCAGGGACGAAGCTTGGCGCTTGCTGATGACCAGACCTTCGGCCAGCGCCCGGTTTCCCCGGAGCACCCGCGCCAGGAACGGTGCGCGGCTGCCGCGCGAACGGGAAAAGCGCGCCGGCATGGTTTGCCGCGCCGTGTGGGCGACAACGTCATCGATCCAGCCTTCCGAAAGCCGCGCGCCAGGTTCCAGAAACAGCAGCCAGTCGCCTTTCGCCTGCCGGATCCCGGCTGCAATGCCGCCGGCGACGAAGTGACAGCCGGCGTGATCGGCGACACGATGCGTCTGGTCGGTCGAGCCGGTGTCGCAGACGATGACATCGCGCACCACGCCCTCGACCGCACCGCCGATCAGCGAGGCGAGCGTGCGGGCAAGGCCCTCTTCGTCATCCCGGGTTTCGATAAGAACGCTGAGCATATTTAGCCGAATAGCGGAAAGCCTGGCGCAGCGCCAGTTTTGCATTGCACAACAAAAAAGTTCTTGCTTTGTTCTCATCGGCAAAATAGGATTATTTTCATGAACAGACCGAATCGACAGCCGGCCGACAGTCCCTGGGAGAGGGCAAAAATGGAACATATCGTGCGTGCGGACATTGCAGCCTTCGGAGCAGGACGCGCCGAAATGGCCAATGCGATGATCGAACAGAGCGGCATGCGCGTCCGTCCGGACCGCAACCGCGGCCGTTCGGCCGGCATCAATCCGTCCGGCCGCTTCGAGCCCGTCAGCCGGCATGTGTTCGACGACGGCTGGAATTCGCTGGAGGAACTGCCGCCGTTCAAGACCGAGGTGCAGGTCGAGAAGCCGCGCACCATCATCACCCGCAACGAATCGCCCGACATCTCCTTCGACCGTTCGATCAACCCCTATCGCGGCTGCGAGCATGGCTGCGTCTATTGCTTTGCGCGGCCGACGCATTCCTTCATGGGCCTGTCGCCGGGGCTGGATTTCGAATCGAAGCTGTTTGCCAAGCCGGATGCGGCGCGGCTGCTCGACAAGGAACTGTCGAAGGACGGCTACCAGCCGCGCACCATCGCCATCGGCACCAACACCGATCCCTACCAGCCGATCGAGAAGCAATACCGGATCATGCGCGAGATCCTCGAAGTGCTGGAGGCGCGCGGTCATCCGGTCGGCATCGTCACCAAATCCCATCTGGTGACGCGCGACATCGACATATTGTCGCGGATGGCCGAACGCGGGCTGGCCAAGGTGGCGCTGTCGGTGACGACGATGGACCGCATGCTGGCGCGCACCATGGAGCCGCGCGCGTCAACGCCGACCAAGCGGCTGGAGGCGATAAGGCAGCTTTCGGATGCAGGCATTCCGGCCTCGGTCATGGTGGCGCCGATCATCCCCGGCCTGACCGACCAGGAGATGGAACGCATCCTCGATTCGGCCCGTGCCGCCGGCGCCCGCGAGGCCGGCTATGTCATCCTGCGCCTGCCGCTGGAGGTGGCGCCGATCTTCAAGGACTGGCTGCTGCGCCACTATCCCGACCGCTACCGGCACGTGATGTCGCTGATCCGTTCGATGCGAGACGGCAAGGATTACGATTCGGAGTGGGGTAAGCGCATGAAAGGCGCCGGACCTTATGCCTGGCAGATCGGCCGGCGCTTCGAGATCACGGCCAAACGGCTCGGCCTCAATGCCGAGCGGCGGACGCTCAGGACCGACCAGTTCGTCGCCGCCGCCAATGCGACCGAGCAGCTGATGCTGCTCTAAAGACCATCCCTGCCCCGCCATCGTTGGCTGGGCAGGCGAAGAAATCCCGTCCGGCCTGTCCCCCGGCCTGCAGACGGTGCCCTCCCGGTCTTGCCCCACTCGACCCTGGAGGGACTTGCGGAGAATCGGAGCCGATGCGAACCTCGCCGCAACATGGCTCGCGCGCGTTCCGATTCTCCGCTTCTTTTCGAAATCGTCGAGAAGCCCGACTTCTCCTTCGAGACGAAGGCGATGGCCGAAGGTCTGTGGCCTGTCGCAGGCATGGACGAGGCCGGCCGCGGTCCATTGGCTGGGCCGGTGGTGGCGGCGGCGGTGATCCTCGATCCCGCCAACATTCCCGATGGTCTCGACGATTCCAAACGGCTCAATCATTTGCAGCGCGAGGCGCTGTTCCTGAAAATCCTCGGGTCCGCGCTCGGTGTGTCGATGGCCTCGGTGAGTGCCGAAGGCATCGACGGCAGCAACATCCTCAAGGCGAGCCTGGAGGCGATGCGCCGGGCGCTTGCCGGCCTGCCGATACAGGCGAAGCTGGCGCTGGCCGACGGCCGCGACGTACCGCCGGGTCTCATTTGCGAGGGCCGCGCGCTGATCAAGGGCGACCAGCGCTCGCAGTCGATCGCCGCCGCCTCGATCGTCGCCAAGGTGATGCGCGACCGCATGATGTGCGGTTGCGGCAGCCACCACGAGCGCTACGGCTTCGAGGTCCATATGGGCTACGCCACGGTCCGGCATCGGACGGCGATCGAAGCGCATGGGCCGGTGGCAAGGCTGCACCGCGCGTCGTTCGCGCCGTTCAGGCTGGGTGGTGTTGAGGTGGTGGAAGAAGAGGGTTTTGTCGGGTTGGAGTGAGCCGGCGGCGGCACAGCTGATCTCCCCCCTTGTGGGGGAGATGTCCGGCAGGACAGAGGGGGCGCTGTCCCTCCAGCCTGTCAGCCTATGGTTCCCAGATTCCCTACACAATTTGCAGCCGGCGCAGTATGAAAGCGGAAAGCCTGCGATCCTTCGCGCCCCCCTCTGCCCTGCCGGGCATCTCCCCCACGAGGGGGGAGATTAGCAGCTTCAGCGTCTCGCTCATTCTCCCAACAAAAAAGCCGCCAGGTCGCCCGGGCGGCTTCATGTCAGCGAGCTAACCCCACTCAGTTCAGCTTGGCCTTCACGTCCTGGAGCGCGGACTTGAACAGGTCGGCGCCGGCCTTGGCATCGACCTTGGCCGCAAGCAGCGTGCGGGCTGCCTCGACGGCGATGTCGACGGCGCTGGCGCGCACCTCGGCGACTGCCTCGCGCTCGGCCTGGCCGATCTTTTGCTCGGCAAGCGCGGTGCGCCTGACAACATAGTCCTCGGTCTTCTTGTGCGCTTCGGCGGCAAGCATGTCTGCCTCGCGCTTGGCGGCGGCGACGATTGCCGCGGCCTCCTGCTCGGCTTCCTTGCGCTTCTTCTGGTACTGGCCGAGCAGCTGCTGGGCCTCGTCGCGCAGCTTGCGGGCTTCATCAAGCTCGTTGCTGATCTTGGCGGCACGGGCGTCGAGCGCCTTGGCCATCAGCCCCGGTACCTTGATGTAGACGGCGATGCCGAGGAAAATGACAAGGGCGACGGTGGCCCAGAGCGTCGCGAGCGATGTGGCGTCCATGATGTGCTCCTCAGCGGGCCACGGATTTGACGGCCGCCGCGATCTCGGCCTTGCCGGTCTTGCCGCCGACAAGCGCTTCGACGATGGCCGAAGCGGTGTCCTCGGCGATCGTGCCGACTTCCTTCATGGCGTTGGCCTTGATGGAAGCAATGCTGGCCTCGGCCTCGCCGAGCTTCTTGTCGAGCGCGGCCTCGACCTTCTTGCGGGCAGCTTCGGCTTCGGCCTTGGCCGCGTCGTTGGCCTGCTGGCCGATCGCGTTGGCCTTGGCCTTGGCTTCCGTCAATTCCTGCTCGTAGGCGGCAACGGCGGCGTCGGCCTCGCCCTTCAGCCTGGCGGCCTGGTCGAGGTCCTGGGTGATGCGATCGCTGCGCACGTCGAGGATGTCGCCGAGGCGTGGCATCACCACCTTCTTCAGGAACAGGTAGAACAGCCCGAACGTGATCGCCAGCCACAGAAGCTGCGACGGGAACGTCGCCGGATCAAATGGCGGGAACGTGCCGTGCGCCTCGGCGGGCACGCCGGTGCCGGAATGCGTTTCGCCTTCCGTGCCGGTATGAGCGCCTTCGGCGGCGGGTGCGGACTCTTGCGCAAAGGCAGATGTCACGAACATGGACTATCCCCTGATATCAGGCATGGCCGCAGGGTAGCGGCCGGCCTGTCCAATCTTCTCGAGTGCTCAGCCGAACAGGGCGAGAAGCGCGATCAGAAGCGAGAAAATGCCCAGAGCTTCGGTCACGGCGAAGCCGAAAATCAGGCGGCCGAACTGGCCATCGGCGGCCGACGGATTGCGCAGGGCGCCCGCCAGGTAGCTGCCGAAGATGTTGCCGAGGCCAATGCCCGCGCCGCCCATACCCAGGCAAGCGATGCCGGCGCCGATGTACTTTGCTGCTTCTGCGTCCATTTCAAAACTCCTTTGGATCTGTAATTCCGTTGCAATTCCATCCAGCGAAGATGCCGGAAACTCTCGATTAGTGCCCGGGATGCAGGGCGTCGTTCAGATACATGCAGGTCAGCACGGCAAAGACGTAGGCCTGCAGGAAGGCGACCAGCAATTCAAGGGCCGTCAGCGCGACCGCCATGGCCAGCGGCAGCACCGAACCGGCGACGCCGACGGCGCCCAGCGCGCTGAGGCTGACGACGAAGCCCGAAAACACCTTCAGCGTGATGTGACCGGCCAGCATGTTGGCGAACAGACGCACCGAAAGGCTGACTGGGCGCGAGACGAAGGAAATCACTTCGATCAGCACCACCAGCGGCAGCAGGAAGACCGGAACGCCATGCGGCACGAACAGCTTGAGGAAGCCCAGGCCGTGTTTCGTGAAGCCGTAAACAACGACGGTTCCGATGACAAGGGCGGCGAGACCAAAGGTGACGATGATGTGGCTGGTGACGGTGAAGAAGTAGGGGAAAAGGCCAAGCAGGTTGGCGACAAGGACAAACATGAACAGCGAGAACACGAAGGGGAAGAACTTCATCCCTTGCGTTCCGGCGGCGTCGCGCAGCATGTTGGAAACAAACTCGTAGCCCATTTCCGAGACCGACTGCAGGCGCCCGGGAATAAGGCTGCGGCTCGAGGTAGAGAGGTAAAGAAACGCCGATGCGACGAGCACGGTCGCGACCATGAACAGGGACGAATTGGTGAAGGACAGGTCATAGCCGCCGATGTTGATCGGAATCAGCTTGACGATATGGAACTGGTGGATCGGATCGACCTTGTCAGCAGCCATTTACATCCCCGTCAAAGCCGCGAACGGCCTCAGTGTCCTTATGCGCCATTAACGGCGCCAGTTCATTTGTTCGGATCGCGCGACTTCTCGCTTTTTCCGAATTCCGCCACAACACCTGCCGAACGCAGGACATTAAGCACGCCGGCGCCAAAGCCCAGCAACAAGCCGACGACCAGACCCCATGGCGAGGTTCCCGCCACACGATCCAGAAACCAGCCAAGGCCCACACCCACCACTATCCCGGCGATGAACTCGCTGGACAGCTTGAGCGCCTGGCCATATCCGGCCGTCGCCTTCGCGCCGTCATTCCCCTCTAGCCGATCCGGCCGTCTTGTCGCAAGCGATGCTCCAAGCTCGCGCCGGCGGCGCTCGAGTTCTTCGTCGCGGATGTCGGCTTCATGCTTGCTGCCGCGGCCGGTTTCTCCGGTTCCGTGTGGCCCATTCTTGTCGGCCATCGAACCCCCCTGCCCGGTCAGACCGTCACCGTCCGTCCGCTTCTAAAGTCGCCGGCAACATAGTTAGAGGGTCCACGCCCGTCAAGCCACGGGCGGGACTTCAAAGTCATGTATTTTTTCTAATGAAATCAATCTCTTGCCGGGGTGCGACATCGTGCCCGGCACTATGGGGTCGGCACATGCCCCGAATCCGTCCGGCGACCGGCGTCCGATTTCGGCGCCCGGGGGCTTTTGCGGCTCGTAACAGACGGCAGCCCGAAGGGCTCAGCTCCAGCCGCCGCCATAGGTGCGGTAGAAGATATGCAGGCCGATCTTGGTCATCTTCTGCATCGTGCGGGCCCAACCCGGATGGACATAGTTGGCGTAGTAATGGGTCGATGAGCCGACTTCCGGAATGAAGATCTTGCCGGCGGTGACCGCCATGGCGACATCCTGCGCTACCTTGTAGTTGGCGGGGCTCTCGATGCGCTTCTTACGGCCGTCGCAGGCGAAGGAGAACTGGCAGCGGTTCAGCCAGTTGTCGTTCTGGTAGACGACGCCGCAGATCGAGTTCGGATAGGCCGGATTGCGGACGCGGTTGAGGATGACCTGCGCGACGGCGGCCTGGCCGCGCACGGATTCGCCGCGCGCCTCGAAATAGATGCCGTTGGCAAGGCAGGCCTGCTCCTTCTTGGAGAAGACGCTGGCCGGCAGCGGGTTCTGGATCCACGAGTGATCGCCCTTGGCCATCGGCGGAATGAAGCGCCCGCTGTTCGGCTCCTCGTCCTGCAGCAGCGCCTCGAAGGGCGAGGCCTTGGCGTAATCGGGTTCGGCCTGGGCATAGGCGGTAGCCAGCACGTCCGGCTTGTCATTGTTGACGAGGGCGGCAAGCATGGCCGGCACGCCGGGATCGGGCTTCTTGTCCACATTGGTATGGAAGGCCTGGGCGATCTGGATTTCCTTGCCCTTGATGCCGGGCTTGGCGAAGGCCAGCTTCAGGCCGCTGTCCATGCTCGGCCGCAGCAGCGAAGAGGTGCGCTGGAAGATCGAGCCGGCATTGAAGTTCTTCGGCGGCGCAACCGGCGAGACCTGGATGATGCGGCCTTTCTTGTCGGCGCGCATGATGCGGTCCTCGTCGGGCGTGACGCCGGCGACATTGCCCTTGCCGCGAAACGAGACCTTGCCAACGCCGGGCAGACGCACGCCCGAGCCCGAAAGCGAACCGGTGGTGACGGAATCGATGAAAGGCATTTCAGCGGCATGGACCGAACCGGCGACGGAGCGCTCGACATAGGAATTCCAGCGGGTGCCCGATGCTTCGAGGCCGGAAATCAGGCTGCCCATGTCCTGGTAGGCGACGACGGTCGGAAAGCCGATCCAGATGCCGAGCCCGATGACCAGTGGCGATACGAAGGAACGTTTTTTCTCACCGGCGGCGGCAGCCAGCCGCTTCAAGACACGTCGATGCACGGGGAACTCTCCAGAAACGCCACTGAGCCACTGGAGAGCCAAAGTGAAGCATTAACCTTGATGCGGGGTTAACGTTAATGATGGTGTTTTTCCGAACCGGTCCGAAATGGGACGCCGGTTCGATGCGATGGAACCGTCAGTTCGGCCGCAGCAGGATCGGCCAGGCGGCGAGTGCGCAGAGCGCCCCTGCCAGCCAAACGCCAGGCCACGACCAGACGAGCAGCAATGCCGGAATGGCCGTCGGCACCACGAAGAAGGCGATGAAGACGAAGCTGTTGGCGAGCCCGAGCGCGGTTCCGGCGCGGCTGGCGCCGGCCAGCGTGGCAAGCTCGGTGTAGGCGACGCCGTGCCAGGCGGAGACCGAGATGCCGGCAACGACCAGCAGCACCGCGATCGCCGGCATCAGCGCGGCGTGCGCGCCCGGCGTGGCTCCTGCCGCCAGGACCAGCAGGCCGAGAGCCGCAAAGCCAAGCGCGCTCGTCATGCTGCAGAGGCGAAGGAACCAGCGGCGGTTGCCGTGGCGGTCGGTGAAGCGGCCGCTCCAGACGCGCATGATCATGGCGCCGGTCTGCACCGCGGCAAGGCTGGCGCTGATCGTCAGCGTGCCCATGCCGGCGAAATCGTGCAGGAAGACGGAGGCGAAGGTCAGCACCGCCACCTGCGGAAAGCAAAGCAGGCCGATGGCGGTGGCGATGCGCCAGACCTCGACATTGCGCAGCGGCGCCGGACCGGCCGGCTTTGTCGTCGCAATGCCTCCGGCATTGTCGATCTCCGGGTCGACCTCCGGCGGCTGATGCAGCCAGCGCCAGGCAAACAGCGCCGAGACAGCGTTCACGGCGGCCAGCAGCCCGAAGACTGCCGCGAAACCATGCGCCGATGCCAGCGACGGCAGGACCAGTGCGCCGAGCCCGCCACCGAGCGGCACCGCCGTCTGCCTGATGCTCATCGCAAAACCACGCTCGCCCTCATGGAACCAGGCCATGATGGCGCGGCCGCTGGAACCGTTGACGCTGCCGCCGAGCAGGCCGGTGGCCAGAAGGCATGCGGCCAGCATGGCAACGCCAGGCACATAGGTCGCCGACGGCACGATGAAAAACGCCATCAGCGCAAGCCAGGCCGCCGTCGCGCCGAGACCGGTCAACAGCACGCCGCGATCGCCCCAGCGGTCGGTGAGCAGGCCCCAGGGCAGTTCGCTCAAGGCGACGCCCAGGCCGAGGAGGCCGAGGACGAGGCCGAGATTGCCGTTGGAGAGCTGATAGCCCGAGCGCAGAAACACCGCTGCCGCCGGTATGCCGGCGAAGGTGGCGGAGAAACTGGCATTGGCGGCAACGCCGATGCCGAGCACCTTCCAGCGATGATTGGCGCGAAATCGTTCGGCCTTCGAAATGGCGGTGACGGCGGCGGCTCGACCAACCCGGCGTTGCTCACAATTTGCGTCGGCAATTGACATGGCGGAACTCCTGTAATGGCCCTTCCGGACCCTTGACGCCTTGTCTCTACCGCCATAACTTCATCCCGAATATCGGGAAGTTTTTGACTATTATTCCTGAAAATCAGGATTGTTGTGATGCGACGCGTAACCTTCGACCTTGATGTCCTCAGAAGCTTCGTCACTGGCATGGAACTCGGCAGCTTCGCCAAGGCCGCCGACCGGCTCGGACGCTCGACCTCGGCGGTCAGCGCGCAACTGAAGAAGCTGGAGGAGCAGGCGGCGACGCCGATCTTCCGCAAGTCAGGCCGCGGCCTGGCGCTGACCGAAGCCGGCGAGACCATGCTTGGCTACGCCAGGCGGCTGCTCGAGTTGAATGACGAGGCGGCCTCCGCCATCCACGACGTCGAACTGGAGGGCTGGGTCAGGCTCGGCCTGCAGGAGGATTTCGGCGAGGCGGTGTTGCCGGAGGTGCTTGGGCGCTTCGCCCGCGCGCACCCCAAGGTCAAGATCGAGGCCAGGATCGGACGCAGCTATGAACTTGCCGAGAGGATCACATCAGGCAACCTCGACATTGCGCTGGCCTGGGACAGCGGCCAGGCGCTGCCCTACAGCCGGCATGTCGGCGATGCGCAATTGCGCTGGATCGGCCCGGCAAAGCTGATCGAGACCAGCCTGCGCGAGGGCGAGGCGCTGCCGCTGGTGGCGCTGGAAGCGCCCTGCCTTTTGCGCACGGTGACGACGGAAACGCTGGACCGCGCCGGTCTGCCGTGGCGGATGGCCTTCTCCAGCCCCAGCCTTGGCGGCATATGGGCGGCGGTCGCCGCCGGGCTCGGCTTGACGATCCGCACCGATATCGGCCTGCCGGCCAATGTCAGGGCGATGGCGCCGCAGATGCTCGGTTTGCCCGCACTGCCGACCATGGCGCTGGTGCTGCACCAGAAGGACGCCGAACTGGATCCGGTTGCGGCGCGGCTGGCGGACATATTGTTGCAGGCGGCGATAGAGGCGCTGCCGGAGGGTGCGCGGCTGAGGGAGGTCGCTTAGGCGCGATGATCATCCGGCGTCGAGTTCCCGCACACCCCCCTCTGTCCTGCCGGACATCTCCCCCGCAAGGGGGGAGATTGGATGGCGCGAGTGCTCTCGCGAATCTTCAATCCTGCAAGAAAGGCGCCGTTAGAACGAACTGCTGATCTCCCTCCTTGCGGGGGAGATGGCCGGCAGGCCAGAGGGGGGTGCTGTCCCGCAAACATTGCAGAGGATTCCCAGAAGCGAAGGCGTGCCCAAAGGCCGGCTGCCTCACTTGCGCTTGTTCGCCCGACCCGCGAACGGATTGTCCGAAGTCCGCAGCGCTATCCGGATCGGCACGCCCGGCATGTCGAAGGCTTCGCGCAGGCTGTTGGAGAGGTAGCGGACGTAGGATTGCGGCATCGCATCGGGCCGCGAGCACTGGACGACAAAGCCCGGCGGCCGCGTCTTGGCTTGCGTCACATACTTGACCTTGAGCCGGCGGCCCGCAACGGCGGGTGGCGGATGATGCGCCAGTATGCTTTCCAGCCAGCGATTGAGTTTGCCGGTCGAGACGCGGCTGTTCCACACCTTGTGCGTCTTGATGACGGCATCCATCAGCTTGTCGAGGCCGCGGCCGGTCTCGGCCGAAACCGTCACCGCCTGGATGCCGCGCACCTGCGGCAGCAGCCGCCCGGTCTTTTCGCGCAGTTCGGCCAGCAGTTCCTGCGGATTGTCGATCAGGTCCCATTTGTTGAAGGCGATGACCGGCGCCCTGCCCTCGCGGATGATCAGGTCGGCGATCTGCAAATCCTGCTTCTCGAAGGGGATGGTGGCGTCGAGCACGATGATGACGATCTCGGCAAAGCGGATGGCGCGCAGGCCGTCCTGCACCGACATCACTTCCAGCTTTTCATGGATCCTGGCTTTGCGGCGCATGCCTGCCGTGTCGAACAGCTTCAGGCGGCGGCCATGCCAGTCCCAGTCGACGGAGATCGAATCGCGAGTGATGCCGGCTTCCGGGCCAGTCAGCAGCCGCTCCTCGCCGATCAGCGCATTGATCAGCGTCGACTTGCCGGCATTGGGGCGGCCGACGACGGCGATGCGCATCGGCTTGGTGTCGTCATAGGTCGCTTCAGCATCGGGATCGGTGATGTCCTCGCCGATCAGCACCTCGCTGGCGGCGACCTCTTCCTCGGTGTCGTCCTCTTCCTCGTCGAAAGCGCGCTTTTCGCCAAGGGCTTCGATGACAGCGTCGCGCAGGTCGGGCATTCCCTGGCCGTGCTCGGCGGAGACCGGGATCGGCTCACCGAGACCGAGCTCCCAGGCCTCCAGCATCCCGCCCTGGGCGCCCTTGGCCTCGGCCTTGTTGGCGACCAGCACCACCGGCTTGCCGGACTTGCGGACAATCTCCGCAAAGGTGCGGTCGTCGGGCAGCAGGCCGGACTTGGCGTCGATGGTGAAGAAGATCAGGTCGGCTTCGCGGATGGCGATCTCGGTCTGCGCCCGCATGCGGCCGGGCAGCGTCGAGGCGGCCGCGTCCTCGAAACCGGCGGTGTCGATGACATCGAAATGCAGGTCATAGAGTTTGGCCGCGTGGACGCGACGATCGCGGGTGACGCCCGGCGTGTCGTCGACAAGCGCCAGCTTCCTTCCGACCAGCCGGTTGAAAAGCGTCGATTTGCCGACATTGGGCCGGCCGATAATGGCGACTTTGAAGCTCATCCGGCCCTACAATCCGTCATCCATCGCCCAAAACCGCAGCGCATTTTGGGCGACGCGTATCATGACGCGCCCGAGCCGCGGATCAGTTCTGACATCAGCGTCGCCCGCTGGCGCGCATTGCGCGGGGCGCCATCATCGGCGGCGATCTGGTCGAACAGTTTCAGCGCATCCTGGGTCTTGCCTTCCTTCCAGGCGGCAAGGCCGAGCGCTTCGCGCGCCGTGTGGCGCAGCGTGTTGTTGTCGGCGGTCAGCGCCTCGACGCGGCTGGAGACGTCAGCGAAGGAGCCGTGATCGACCAGCAGCAGAGCTGCCCGCAGGCGCGCCATGTTGCGAATGCCTTGAGGAATGGCAGTGTCGGCGGCGACGCCATCGAAGTCGGCGACGGCGGCGGCAAAGTCGCCCTTGTCGGCCTTGATGGTTGCCGCGCGCATGCGGGCGAGAAGCGGATAGGCGCCGTAGCCATCCTTTTCCAACTGCTGAAGTGCTGTCAGCGCATCGTCGCTCTTGCCGTCATTGGCAAGCTTCAGCGCCTGCGAAAAGGCGTCGCCAGAGCGGTTGGCGCGGCTCTCGTCCCAATAGCGGTAGCCGACGAAGGCAGCCGTGCCGAGCACCACCAGGATGGCAAGGCCGAGGATCGCCGGACCGAAACGGTCCCACAGCGCCTGCGCCTGCTCGCGACGGATCTCGTCGTTGACTTCGCGGATAAAACTGTCGTCGGACATCAAACAAAACCATTGCTGCCCCGGAAGGGGCGCTTCTTGAGCCCGCGTTTTAGCGAAATTTTGTCGGCATGGAAGGGGCTGGGCAGGAAAATCGGCTAATCGCCGGGCAAGCGGCTGGAGCCTGCCCCATCCCGACGGGGTCGGGATGGGGCTCCATTTCCTTTTTGAGCATGATCTTTTCCGAAAACCGGTCTCCACTTTTCGGGATCATGCTCCGGGCGCCGACCGCACCTACGCCACATTTTGCCGATAGCCGGCTTTGACTGCCTCCGGATCAAGCCCAGATTGCCGATGCCTCTTCTGTCGCGCGTTGTTGCGTTTTCCACAGCCATGCTTGCCACGGCGGGCGCTGTTTTCGCCGACCCGCCGGCCGCACCCGTCCCGGCCAAGCCGAAGCAAGTGGTCATCATCTCGTTCGACAGCGCCCGCGAGATCTCGCAATGGCAGCGCAGCCGGGTGCTGGCGAAACGCACCGGCGCGCATTTCACCTACTTTCTGTCCTGCGTCTTCCTTTTGTCGCCGCAGACGCGCGCCGAATACACGCCGCCGGGCAAATCCGCGGGCAAATCCAACATCGGCTTTGCCACCTCGAAACAGGAGGTCGCCGAGCGGCTCGACCAGATCGGCCTCGCGGCCGCGGAGGGTCATGACATCGCCAGCCATGGCTGCGGCCATTTCGACGGCAAGGACTGGAGCAAGGCCGACTGGCTGAAGGAATTCGCGTCGTTCGAGCGCATTCTGGAGAACGCCTATGCGATCAACGGCATTACGCCCGAGCCCGCGGGCTGGCGCGATATTGCCCATACCGTGGTCGGCTTTCGTGCGCCGTACCTCTCGACCAGCAAAGGGCTCTATCAGGCCCTGCCTGAAGCCGGCTACCACTATGATGCCAGCGGTGTTTCAAAAGGCCCGGTCGGGCCGCCAACCGGCGGCGGCCTGACCCGCTTTTCATTGCCGCAGATCCCGGAAGGCCCGAATTCAAGGCCGGTGATCGCCATGGACTATAATCTTTATGTCCGCCATTCCGGCGGCTTCGAGCGACCGAGCCAGGCGGTCGAGTTCAGCGAGCGGACCTACCAGGCCTTCCGCGCTGCCTTCGACAAGCAATATCAGGGCAAACGCATTCCGCTGGTGCTGAGCTTCCATTTCACGCTGATGAATGACGGCGCCTACTGGAACGCGCTGGAACGCTTTGCCGGCGAGACCTGCGTCAAAGCCGATGTCGAGTGCATCAGTTTTCGCGACTATGTGGCGCGGCAGCCTGGCGCCGAGAGGCAGGCGGCGGTGGGCGGCTGAGCCGCCCACCGTTTGCATCACAAATTCAGTCTGTACTCAGGCAGGATCTTCGGCGCTCTGCCGCTCCAGGTAGCGCCGATCAATATCCGGCAGCGGCTCGCCTTGCAGTGTCGCTTCGAAGGCGCGCAGGCGTTTGTGAACCGACTGAAGTTCAACGATGGTCGACCAGGAGGTGAGCAGAAACTGCAGAGACCCGGTAACCTTGCCGAAGGCGTTCGAGATCTGGTTCAGCGCGCCAAAGGTGATCTTGTGCGCAACCAGTGACGGCCCCAGGATCAGCAGTGAGAAAATGTTGTCGGCCTGCAGGTAGGTGTAACGGACAACGTTGAAATAGATGTAGTGGAAATAGAGCCTGAAATAGTTGTGACGAACATTCGCGAACAGCTCGGCAGTGGTGGCTGGCTGGGCTCTGTCCGCATGGTCCTCGCCGTAGACCAGTTCCTTGCGGTAAGCAGCTTCAACGCGCTGGTTACGGAATTGTAGTCCCGGAAGCTTCAGACCGGCGACCATGACCGAGATCGTTCCGAACAGACACCAGGCCAGTGCCGCGACCACCAATGGCTGAGGGATCGCACCGACAATCGGCAACTCACTGATGTGGGACTGCAATTGGATCATCACCGGCAGGAATGCAATCAAGGTCATGATCGACTGGACGAAGGTAGCGCCGAGATCCTCCATGATCTGCGAGAA
The DNA here is from genome assembly GCF_057786075.1 of Mesorhizobium sp. P171375. NCBI lineage: Bacteria > Pseudomonadati > Pseudomonadota > Alphaproteobacteria > Hyphomicrobiales > Phyllobacteriaceae > Mesorhizobium > Mesorhizobium sp. P171375. The sequence goes on along the minus strand of NZ_JBYNWF010000001.1, from coordinate 3,113,128 downwards.
GCGCATTGTATCTTCCTGGATACGCTGCGAGGCGCCCTCGATATGGCGAAGTCTGCCCCAGTTCTCGACGAAATAGTTGTTCATCGCCGTGCGCCAGCGGAAGATCCAGTGGCTGACGATGAAGGCATTGACCACCTGCACATTCATGCCAACCAGCGCGAGCCATGAAAAGTCGGCCAATCCGATGTAGAATTCGCCATCGGTTGACTTTCCCGTTCCGGACATCAGCCCTTGCACATAATCAAAGAAGGGGCCGTACCAGGCGTTGACGGCGACGCTGACCTGCACATTGAAATAGATGAAGAACAGGATGACCGCCGTCATCAGGATGGACCAGCGTTGCCAGGGATGCGGTGAATACCAGCTCCAGAACGCGTAGAACACGAGCACGCAGAACGCGAAATAGAGATAGAACCAAAGGAATGGCTTCGACATGAGGATGGCGATGCCGATGATGGGCGGCGCGTCGGCGGCGGCCGGTGGCATGCCGAACAGGGCCCCCAACTGCTCACCTCCAAAAAACCAGAACAGGATTGCGGCAAGGCTCCAGATGGCGACCGAAGAGAAGAACAGCTTCGGCTGCGGGAAGAAGGATACGAACACTGTGGCGATTTCCTCGGTCGATGCGCAAATCAGCGGGGTTGCCGTTCAGCGGGCATAAAGTCACACATTAGGTGGAAAGCAAATGCCCGTGCCCGATGCCCGGCATCGAGCAAGACCACAATCATGGCGATTTTGGCGCAGCCGACCAGGTGATCTCAGCAGATACCAGCAATACGGCAGCAGCTACGATCGAGGCGAGGAAGAAGTTGCCAGAGGCCTGCGCCAGCAGGCCGGCGACGATCGGGCCGACGATCTGGCCGATGCCGAAGGACGCAGTCATCAGCGCGAAGATGCAGCGCGGCGCCTGTGGCACGAGCAGCCTTGCGGTCTGCAGGCCGAGCGCGGTGATGGCGATGAAGGTGCCGCCGAGCAGGACGCCTGCCAGCAGCGGCCCGACGGTGCCGCCCATGGCGACGCTGGCGGTGACGCCGACCACTTCGACCAGGCAGCCCACGGCGTAGGCTGCGTAGAGCCCGATCCGTGCCGATATCTTCTGCCAGAGCCAGACCGAGGGAAAGCCGGCAAGGCCGGTGACCATCCAGACGGTTGCCTCGAAGACGCGGCCGCCGCCACCCTGGCGGACGATGGCGACGAGGAAGGTTGCCGTCACCACATAGCCGAAGCCGAACAGGCCATAGGCGATGATGACCTTCATCAGCGAGCGGTCCTTGGGCAGCGCCGGTTCGCGGCCGGCCACGCCATTGACGGGCGAGGTCCCGCCAGCGAGCCAGGCGACGAGCGCCAAGCCGCCAGCCGAAATCGCGCCCGACCACAGCCAGCCCGCCGGCCAGCCGGCATGTTCGGTGACCAGAAGAGCCATCAGCGCCGAGGATGCGGCGATGCCGAGACCGACGCCGCCGAAATGCAGCGCCTGCAGGTCGCTTCTGTTGGCGGCAGCCAGATGACCAAAGACGATGCTGGCCATGAACACCATGACGAAGGCGCTGGCGAGACCGGCGAGGAAACGGATGACGATGAAGGCGGTCATCGTATCGGTCAGCCCCATCAGGGCGGCGAGCGCAGCACTTGCGGCAAGGCCGCCAAACATCAGCATGCGCTCGCGCCCATGCGCCCAGCCGCCGGCCGCCGCAAGCGCACCGACGAGGTAGCCGAGATAATTGGCCGAGGCGATCCAGCCGGCATCGGCCGGCGACAGATGCAGCTCTTCCATCATGCCGGGCAGGATCGGCGTGTAGACGAAGCGGCCGATGCCCATGGCGACGGCCATGGCAATCATTCCGGCGAGAGCGAGGCGAAGGGGTGACGGCGCGGCATTCATTGCAGCGCACAATAAGGGTGCCCGGTGGGGAGACAATGCGCTTGAATTGGGCCAGGGCAGCAGCTTTGGCGAAACGCCCGGTTGCACAGATTGGAGCGAAAACTTCTGCGTCAGCGCCGCCCCTCATCCGCCTGCCGGCACCTTCTCCCCGTAGAACGGGGAGAAGGGGGCTAGTCGTCCGCCTTGGCGCCCTTTCCTGCAGCGCTGGTGATTGGCGAAACCTTCGACGCAGGCGTCTTTCTCCCCGTCACTATACGGGGAGAAATGCCCGGCAGGGCAATGAGGGGCGGCGCCGATGTCGACGGTATCGTCTCTTTCTCTACCGCGTCCGCGATTTTCACCTGCAGCCTGCTTGCGCCGTCTCATAAGCGGTGCGGCGTGCCGTTAAGCGGAACGGCATGTCGCCGAGCTCGCGCTCCGACATGGTGTCGAGCACCGGATGCGACAGCGGATCCGTCACCCAATTGACGGCATCGCCGTCGGGGCGCCGCCGCGTGTAGCCGGCGGCAAAGATCTTGAGCAGTGATATGATCGTCACCATCCTGGCCTCCACGGTCTGTGTGTCCAAGACCCACTGTCTCGGTCTGACTGTCCCGCTAAAATCTGCCTTGTCGGGCTGTCTTTCAATTGAGATTTCAGCCGTAGCGGTTTAGAAAAACTGAAATGGCTATGCTGAATCGCGTCCATCTCAACGGCTTGCGCGCCGCCGAAACCGTTGCCCGCCTCGGCTCGCTCGCGGCGGCCGCCGGCGAACTCAACGTCTCTGTCAGCGCCGTCAGCCAGCAGATCAACCGCACCGAAAAGCAACTCGGACAGGCGCTGTTCGAACGAACCGCAAGCGGACTGGTGCTGACCGAGTTCGGCAGGGTGTTTTCCGCCAGGCTGGGCGCCGGTTTTCGCGAACTTGCGCAGGCGGTGGCGCTTGCCGACGAGGCAAACCAATGCACGCTGGTGGTTTCGGTAGCGCCGGCCTTCGCCTCGAAATGGCTGCTGCCCAGGCTGTCGCGGCATTTCGATCGGCATCCCAACGTGCTGCTGCGCATCGACGCCTCGGCTCAGCTGGCTGATCTTGACCATTCCGACGTCGACATCGCCATCCGGATGGGTGATGGCACCTGGCCGGCCGGAAGGGCCGAACTTCTGCTGGCGCAGGAAGTGTTTCCGGTCTGCGCGCCGGTGATCGCCAGCAGGCTCCACGCGATCGAGGATCTGGCGAAGACCTGCGCCATCACCGACGAGCGGACTATGATCAACTGGGAGAGCTGGTTTGAAGCCGCCGGCGTCGAACCGGTCACCTTCCGCAAGGGCGCGCGTTTTACCGACCCGATGCTGTGCCTGGAATCGGCGATCGCCGGGCATGGCGTGATGCTTGCATGGCAGTTGCTGGCCGCTGACGCATTGGCCGATGGCCGGCTGGTCGCGCCTTTCGGCGTTCGCGTGGACAGCGGGCTCGGCTACTGGATGGTCACCTCTGCCAGCAAGGCCGAAAGCCGCAAGGTGCGGGATTTCAGGGTCTGGATCCGCGAGGAGATCGCGCAGACCATGGCGCAGTTCAGTGCGCTGGAGAGTGCTGCCTAGACTCTGGCCCAGCGCAATGGCGGTGGAAAGGATGCCGGCCCCGGTCTATGTAAAGTCAGATCAAACAGCACGGCAGGCAGGATCATGACCACACATTCGCGCGGCGTTTCCGCAACCATTGACCCGGTGAAGCTCGACAGGCTGGCCGAAGTCGCCATCAAGGTCGGACTGCAATTGCAGCCGGGGCAGGATCTGGTGCTGACCTCGTCGATCGCGGCGCTGCCGCTGACCAGGCGCATCGTCGAGCATGCCTACAAGGCCGGCGCGGGGCTGGTGACGCCGATCTTCAATGATGACGAGATCACGCTGGCGCGCTTCCGCTACGGCGCGGACGCGGGCTTCGATCGCGCCGCCGGCTGGATGTATGAGGGCATGGCGAAAGCCTTTTCCAACAATGCGGCACGGCTGGCCGTGCGCGGCGAAGACCCGTCGCTGTTGTCGGCGCAGGACCCGGCCAAGGTGGCGCGCGCCAACAAGGCGAACTCGATGGCCTACCAGCCGGCGCTGGAGAAGATCACCGGCTTCGACATCAACTGGAACATCGTCGCCTACCCGGATCTCCCCTGGGCCAAGCAGGTTTTCCCCGGCGACGCCGACGATGTCGCCGTGGTCAAGCTCGCCGATGCCATCTTTTCGGCATCGCGAGTCGATGTGGAAGATCCGATCGCAAACTGGACGGCGCACAATGCAGCGCTGCGCGGCCGCACCGAGTGGCTGAACGGCCACAATTTCCATGCGCTGCATTTCACCGGGCCGGGCACCGACCTCACCGTCGGGCTGGCTGACGGCCACGAATGGATGGGCGGCGCCTCGACGGCCAAGAACGGCGTCACCTGCAACCCGAATATCCCGACCGAGGAAGTCTTCACCACGCCGCATGCACGGCGCGTCTCCGGACATGTCTCCTCGACCAAGCCGCTGTCCTACCAGGGCACGCTGATCGACGAGATTTCGGTACGCTTCGAGGACGGCAGGATCGTCGAGGCCAAGGCGTCGAAGGGCGAGGATGTGCTGAAGAAGGTGCTCGACACCGACGAGGGTTCGCGCCGGCTCGGCGAAGTGGCGCTGGTGCCGCATTCCTCGCCGATCTCGGCCAGCGGGCTGTTGTTCTTCAACACGCTGTTCGACGAGAACGCCGCCTGCCACATCGCGCTCGGGCAGTGCTACTCGAAGTGCTTCGTCAACGGCGCCTCGCTCAGCCAGGACGAGATCGCTGAGCGTGGCGGCAATAAGAGCTTCATCCACATCGACTGGATGATCGGCTCGGACAAGATCGACATCGACGGCGTCCACAGGGACGGCGCTCGCGTGCCGGTGATGCGCAAGGGTGAGTGGGCCTGAGCTTGCGGAGGGTCGGATGACCTTCGAACTGGCGGTTAAACGCGCCTACGAAGCACTCGCGTCCGATGACGGGCAGCGTGTGCTGGTCGACCGCATCTGGCCACGTGGTATCAGCAAGGAGGATGCCGCGCTGACGCTGTGGCTGAAGGACATCGCGCCGAGCGATGAATTGCGGAAGTGGTTTGGGCATGAGCCGGCTCGGTGGGCGGAGTTTCGGAAGCGGTATGCGGTCGAGCTGGATGGCAATGGTGAGGCGGCGGCGCAGCTGCGCGGCTTGCTCGGCAAGGGCAAGGTGACGCTGCTCTATGGCGCGCATGATGAAGCGCACAACAATGCGGTGGCGCTGGCGGGGTATTTGCACGGGACGGACTGACGCGCGCTTAGATTTCCAGAGGCTGGAGATTGGAGAAAGCCGCAGCGACGTCCAATCTCCCCCCTTGCGGGGGAGATGCCCGGCAGGGCAGAGGGGGGTGCTGTCCCTCCGGCCCAAGAGCCTATCGCGGCGACTTGAGTAGGTTGGTGCGAGGAGGAAATTCGTCAGGGTTGGCGATCCTTCACACCCCCCTCTGGCCTGCCGGCCATCTCCCCCGCAAAGGGGGAGATCGGCAGCTTCGCCGCCCCGCCTACTTCACCGCCGCCTCATAAACATCGGCCTTGAACCCAACCAAAATCCGATCCCCCAATTCCAGCACCGGCCGCTTGATCATGGTCGGCTTGGCCAGCATCAGCTTCTTGGCCTTCTTCTCGTCGAGGCCGGCCTTGTCCTTGTCCGGGAGCTCGCGAAACGTCGTGCTGCCCTTGTTGAGCAGCTTTTCCCAGCCGACCTTGCCGACCCAGCCATCCAGCTTGCCCGCGTCGATCCCCTCGGCCCGGTAGTCGTGGAACCGGTAGGGCACATCGTGGCCCTCCAGCCAGGTGCGCGCCTTTCTGATCGTGTCGCAGGTGGTGATGCCGTACAGCGCTTCCCTTGGGCTGACAGTCGAATCCGCCGGACAGCCTAAAACCGCCCTTCCCGCTTTGCCAGCATCCCGACCGCTACCAGCGCATTTTTAGGCCTTGCCAATACTAAGGAAATTTCCTAAATGTTTGCGAAATCGGCAGAGGAAAAGCCATGGCAAGGATCGTTGTGTCGGAATTGATGTCCATCGATGGTGTGACGGAAGCGCCTGGCGGTGAGCCGGGTTACCGGCACACGAACTGGGTCGGCAAGCGGCACGAGGCGGGCATGATCGAATACAAATTCCAGGAGGTGCTGGACCACGAAGCCCTGCTCATCGGCAGGGTGACCTATGAAAGCTTCGCCAGCGCCTGGCCGACCTACAAAGGGCCATTCGCCGACCGGATGAACGGTATGGCGAAATATGTCGTCTCCTCGACGCTGAAGAATCCGGCATGGAACAACACCACCGTGCTGCAAGGCGATCCGATCGCCGCGATACGCAAACTCAAATGGGAGACGAAGGGCGATATCGTGGTTGGCGGCAGCCGCAGGCTGGTCAACGCACTCAAGCAGCACGATCTCGTCGACGAATATCGGCTGATGGTGTTCCCCGTCATCCTGGGCAGCGGCGCGCAGCTTTTCGACAGGACGGAGGACGCGACCGACCTCAAGCTGGTCGACACGCGCGCCTTCGGCAACGGCGCGGTCGTGCTCACCTATCATGTGGAGCGGGTATCATGATGGCCGGTCTGCAAACCGCAACGCCCAGTCCTCCGCCGATCGATGGCATCTTCCGCGCGCTGGCCGACCCGACGCGGCGGCGTGTGGTCGAGCGGTTGAACCGCAGCCCCGCCTCGGTCAGCGAACTCGCGCAGCCTTTCGAGATGGCGCTGCCTTCCTTCATCGAGCACCTCAAGGTGCTGGAAGGCTGCGGGCTGGTGCGCTCGGAAAAAGTCGGCCGCACCAGGACCTATCAGCTGGCGCCCGAGCCGCTGCAGCTTGCCGAGAACTGGCTGGCCGAACAGCGCGCGCTGTGGGAGCGCCGCCTCGATCAATTCGACGCCTATGTGATGAGCCTCAAGGAGCAGGAAAAGTGAGCTATCCTTTCAAGCCCGACCCCAGACTGGATCTGACGCTGGAGCGCGTGCTCGACGCGCCGTGCGAACTCCTGTGGCGCGCCATGACGGTGCCGGAGCATGTCAAGCAATGGTTCACCCCAAAGCCCTGGCTGATCACCGATTGCGAGATCGATCTGCGGCCAGGCGGGCTGTTCCGCACCCGCATGCAGTCGCCCGACGGCAAGGAGGTCAACGACCGTCACTGCTGCTATCTCGACATCGTTGAAAACGAACGGCTGGTGTGGACCGATGCGCTGCTGCCGGGCTATCGGCCGTCAGGCGAGCCCTTCATCACCGCGGTCATTTCCCTTCAGCCGGACGGCAAAGGCACGCGCTACACCGCCACCGCCATCCACCGCGATGCGGCCACCCGCGACAATCATGAAGAGATGGGTTTCTTCGACGGCTGGGGCACGGTGGCCGACCAACTGGCGCAGTATGTGAAGACGATTTGAGCTTGTCGCAGGCGGCCAGGAACGTTGTCCTGGCCGCCATTCTTAAAATCACGCAAGCGAATCGGGAGCCGGCGGCATTCCGGCCCTCAGTAGTAGAAGCGCTCTTCGGTGATCTTGCCGTTCTTGACCGTGTACACACCAACCTCGTCCATGGTGACACGCTCGCCTGTCGCCTTGGGCGTAATGTCAAACTTGAAGCGCACCGCGAACTGGTCGCCGTTGACATAGGGACCCTCGACCGAGCCGCCATGGGCGATGGCCATTGGCCCCTCCATGGCTTCGAGGCTGACGATATCGTCGGCATTGTATTTTTCACCAGCACCCAAGTGATCACCCTGCTGGAGCAGCTCGGTGAAGTCCTTGGCAATATCCGCGATGGTCATTTGTGTTCCTCCTGTTCAGACGCATTGCAAGTAGGGAAGCCTTCGCTGGCCCGCCACCTCTGCCCGCACGATAGCTGACAAGCGGTGTCAGGACGATGGATATAGCGCAGCTATGTGACGACGAGTTGGGCGGCGGCGACGGCGACGTCGGTTGCAGACACAAGCCAATTCCGCAATGCTAGGTGTATGTGCAACCTCTACAACATCACGACGACGCAAGAGGCTGTCCGCCAATGGACGCGCACATTACGCGATATCAGCGGCAACCTTGAGCCTTCGGTCGACATCTATCCCAATCAGCCCGGTCCGGTCGTTCGCAACACGCCCGACGGAGAGCGTGAGCTGGCGAAAATGCTTTGGGGTTTGCCAACACCGCCAGAGCGCATGAAGGGTAAGGCCGACTACGGCACTACCAACGTTCGCAATCCGCAATACTCGCACTGGCAGCAGTTTGTCGGCGTCGAGCATAGATGCGTCGTCCCGGTGACCAGCTTTGCCGAACCCAGCCCTGCACCGAACGACAAGGACCCAGACACAGGCATCCAGCGCAATTATTGGTTTGCCCGTGACGAAAGCCGGCCGCTGTTCTTCTTCGCTGGTTTCTGGACCCGCTGGCAGGGCGTGCGAAAGGTCAAGGACGGTCCCGGCGACTTCGAGTTGTTCGCCTTCATGACAACCAAGCCTAACGCCCTCATCGCGCCAATTCATGAGAAGGCGATGCCCGTGATCCTAACCACGCCGGAAGAGACCGAGGCTTGGCTGACAGCGCCATGGTCAGAAGCACGGCATTTGCAGCGGACAGCGACCGACGACGCGTTGGTGATCGTCGAGAAGCCAGCTACACAGATCAAGTTCACGCAGTTGGCGCCGGCGCAGGGGTCTCTGTTCTAGGCCGGGATCGGCTCTCCTCAATCGTCGTCTCGCCAGATCACCCGGCGAACCATGCGGATTTCGACAAGACGCCTGACACGAATTTTCAAACGCTCGGTTGCGCTAGGCAGGATGATGCTGGCGTCAAGCTCGCGACCTTTGCAGCGCTCACACCGCATGTGCCGTTCCACGTCCCAAAAAGGTATATCACCGACCAGCTTTGCGAGGTCGCCAGGGAGATAGTGTCGAGTGATGTTGCAGTGCCGGCATCGGATACGAATTAGCTGCCCGACCTCGTGCGCCAGGCACAGGGTTTGCACATTTCGGCGCGGTCGGGTGCTCAGTTCGGGCATAAGACAAGGTAGGAATATGTTCCTTGTCGAGTCAATTCACACTTAATTCCATCTTCCTTTTTCACCGCCGGCGGTTGGACGCAAAGGCAGACCAACCGCCGTGGTGAACCTGACCTAAGGCCTACTACTCCCCGTAGCCGACAATGCCCTTGACCTCGAGGAAGTCGTGGATCGCCCAGTCGGCGTATTCGCGGCCGTTGCCGGACTGTTTGTAGCCGCCGAAGGGGGCGAACGTGTCCGATTCCGGATAGTTGATCGAGACCTGGCCGGCGCGCAGCTGTCTGGCCACCTTGCGGGCGTGCTCGATGTCGCCGGATTGCACATAGGCGGCGAGACCATAGACGGTGTCGTTGGCGATCTTCACCGCGTCTTCGTCATCCTTGTAGGAGATGACCGACAGCACCGGACCAAAGCCTGACATAGTAGCCGCGGTTCAGGTGTTCCGGCCGGCCGGGGCCACCGGTGACGAGCGTCGCGCCTTCCTTGATGCCGGCTTCGATCAGCCGCTGGATCTTGGGGCGGATCAGCTTGGCAGCATAGGGCAGTTGGCGCCACGGCGCAGACTGATATGCGCCACATCACCGACGCTGAATTGAAAACCTTCGGCCTGGCGCGGCGCGTCGATCACCACCGGCAGCCCCTGCCCGAGTTCGGCGTGCAGCCGCAGCGTGCGACCATGGAAGACGATGGAGTTGACGCGCGCCGGCGCGGTGCCGGCAGCGGCGTCGGTGGTGGCCAGCAGATCCTCGGGACGAACGCCGATGGTGCGTTCGGCACCCTCGGCGGGCGTATCGCCGGTTTCGGATGTTGCCTCCAGCGAAAGCCCGCCGGCGGCGAAGCGCAGGCGATCACCGTCGCGGCCGACAAAGCGCGACTGCAACAGGTTCATCGTGCCGATGAAGCTCGCGACGAATTTCGTCGCCGGCCGGTCGTAGAGCGTCGCAGGCGGCGCGATCTGCTCGATGCGGCCCTTGTTCATGACGACGATGCGGTCGGAGATCGACAGCGCTTCGGTCTGGTCGTGGGTGACCATGACGAAGGTGGTGCCGAGGCGCGACTGCAGCCGCTTCAGCTCGACCTGCATCTGTTCGCGCAGATGCGCGTCGAGCGCCGACAGCGGCTCGTCGAGCAGCAGCACGCGCGGCTCGCAGACAATAGCGCGGGCGAGTGCGACACGCTGGCGCTGGCCGCCCGACAGTTCGGAGACGCGGGCGCCGAGCTTGTCGGCAAGGCCGACCATGTCGAGCGCTTCGCGGACGCGCTTGGCCTGTTCGCTGCCTGAAAGCTTGCGCAGCGACAGGCCGAAGCCGACATTTTCGGCGACGTTCATATGCGGGAACAGCGCATAGTCCTGGAACACGGTGTTGACGGGACGATCGAAGGGTCGGAGCGCGGTGATGTCGCGGCCGTCGAGCAGAACCTTGCCGCTGGACGGACTCTCGAAGCCGGCGATGACACGCAGGCTGGTGGTCTTGCCACAGCCCGACGGTCCGAGCAGCGTGATGAACTCGCCGCTGATAATGTCGAGATCGACGGCATCGAGCCCGACAATGCCGCCGGGAAACACCTTCGAGACCTTGTCCAAACGTACCAGAGCATCAAGCGCCATCACGAACCTCGGACGGCTTGGTGGTGTTGACCCAGAGGATCTGGCAGCGCTCGGTGCCGGGATTGCGGAAGGCGTGCAGAAGCGTGCTCTTGAAGGCAAAGGAGTCGCCGGTCTTCAGCACATATTTTGTCGAATCCACCACCAGCTCGACCTCGCCCGACAGGACGTAGCCGAACTCATGGCCGATATGCGCATAGGCTTCCGCCGTGCCGCCATCGGCTTCGACTGTCACCAGGAGCCCGGTCAGCGTCGCGCCCGGCGGCGACAGCAGCGCCTTGGCGATGCCTTCGGACTTGACCGGGAGCTGCCGCCTTTTGTCGGCACGCACGCAATAGAGATCGTTGCCGGCATCATTGCCGTCGGTGATCAGCGCCGAAGGCTCGATGTCGAGCGCGGCGGCGAGCGGCCAGATCACCTTGACGCGCAGCGAGGACAGGCCGCGCTCGATCTGGCTCAGCGCCCCGATCGACACGCCGGCCTTGGCCGCAAGCTCAGCCAGCGACAGATTGCGCTCTAGCCTGAGCGCCCGCACGCGGCGGCCGACGCGAATGTCGGCATCGTCCTTGGGCTTCTCGGTTGCATCGTCGAGCATGTCCATGCGTAGGTCCTCGTTGCAGTCTTTGGCGCGGCAAGATGGGCCGGCTTCAGGAGATTAATGGCATTACCGGACGCCGGCGCCGCCCCTCATTGTCCTGCCGGACATTTCTCCCCGTATAGTGACGGGGAGAAAGGGGCAGCTTCGGTCCGGATGCCACTTCCTGCTGCGCTGGAGATTGGCGAAGCCATCGATGACAGCGCCCTTCTCCCCGTCTCTATACGGGGAGAGGATGCCGGCAGGCAGGTGAGGGGCAGCGCAAACGTCGGCGATTGTTCCCTCACCCGCCCGCCTTCACCTTCTCGAACATCTTCGCCACGTCGTCATTCTGCTTCATCGGGCCGGTGAAGATGGTCGACTTCAGCATCACTTCCGGATCCGCCGGCAATTGCAGCTTGTCCAGTTCGTCTTTCGCCACGCCGGCGAAGGCGGTGCTCAGCGAGCTGCCATAGCCATAGGATTGGATCAGGTACTTACCCGAGTCGGCGTCGAGCCGGCTGTTGATGAAGTCGTAGGCAAGGTCGACATTCTTGGCGTCCTTGAGCATGACGAAGCCGCAGGCCCAAGTCAGCATGCCCTCCTTCGGCTTCATGAACTCGACCGGCACGCCTTGCTTCTTCAACGAGGTGGCCGACGCATTCCAGGTCATGGCGGCGACCAGCTGGCCGCTGGCCAGCGCCTGTTCGACCGAGGTCATGTCGGTGGTGTAGCTGGACAGCAGCGGGCGCTGCTCGCGCAGTTTTTCCGCCACCTTGTCCATTTGCTCAGGCGTCATGTCGAAGGGATTGACCCCGGCGAGCAGCGCGGCAACGATCGGCGTGTCATGCACGGCATCGATCGTCGCCATGCGGCCGGCATACTGCTTGTCCCACAGAAGGTTCCAGCTTGCTTCCGGGTTCTTGACCAGATCGGTGCGGTAAAGGATCGAGGTGTTGCCCCAGTCCCACGGCACCATCCAGACCTTGCCGTCGCCGGCCTGGATGTCAGGCAGGTTCTTGAACACCGGGAAGATCGAATCCCAGTTCTTGATGCGCTTGGTGTCGATTGGCTGCAGCAAGCCTTCCTTGTTCCAGCGCGCCACCTTGTCGTAGCAGGGATGCGCGATATCGGGGCGGAAGCCGGCCTTGACCTTGGTGAAGGCATCGTCGTCGTCGCCGAAGATGGAGGCTTCGACGCCATCCGGATGCGCGGCGAGGAAGCTCTTGTTGAAGTCGGGCAGTTCGTAGCCCGACCAGGTGAAATACTGCAGCTTGTCGGCGGCGAAGGCGACGGTCGACGACAGGACGATTGCAAGGGCGGCAAGCCCGGTACGAGTTGCCTTTCCGGTGATCGATTTCAGGCCAGATGTCAGGTCGAATGCCATTTCAGTTCTCCTCTCTTGTTTTGTTGTCATCAGGATGGTTTCGCGCTGAGCCCGCGATGGCGCAGCAATTCGGCTGTGCCGGCAATGATGAAGGACGCCGCCAGGATCGCTGTCCCCAGCGCCATGACGGTCGGCAGTGAACGCGGGAAGCGCAACTGGCTCCAGATGTAGAGCGGCAGCGTCGGCTCGGTGCCGGCGAGGAAGAAGACGACTATGAATTCGTCGAAGGAAATCAGAAACGCCAGCATGAAGGCCGAAATGATCGCTGGCAGGCTGAGCGGCAGCATCACCCGCCGGAACGTGGTCCAGTCGGACGCGCCGAGATCGAGCGCTGCCTCGCGAATGGTTTTCGGGATGGCGGCAAAGCGGCTGCGCATGATCACCACCGTCGTCGGCAGCGCCACCAGTATGTGGCCGAGAACGATGGCGATGCGCGACGGGCCGAGGCCGATGAGGTTGACGAGGATGAGCAGCGATATGCCGACGATGACGCCGGGGATCAGGATCGGCAGCCTAGAGATGGCGCTGATGGTGGCAGCCAGCGGCGAGCGGCCATAGAGGTCCATGTAGGAGACGGTGATGCCGCAGAGCGTGGCGCCGGCGGCGGCCACGACGCCGATGACGAGGCTGTTAAAAAGCGCGCCGGACAGCGCCGGATTGCCATAGAGCGTGGCATACCATTCGAGCGTGAAGCCCTGCAGCGGAAACGCTGCCTGGATGGAGTTGTTGAAGGAAAACAGCGGGATCAAAAGGACCGGCAGGTAGAGAAAGACGAGATAGGCGATGACATAGACGCCAAGCCAGCGACCGCCTTCCTTGCGCGCCGCGCTCATGTGCGGCTGCCGAATTTGCGGTCGGCGCCGCGCGCGACCAGCACCACGCAAAGGATGACCAGCATGACGCAGACCGAGAGTGCAGCGCCGAACGGCCAGTCATTGGCCTTGCCGAACTGAGACTGGATCAGCGTGCCGATCATGGTGCTGGCCGGGCCGCCGACCATGGCCGGCGTGACATAGTCGCCGACCGTGGGCACGAAAACGACGAGGGCGGCCGCCAGCACGCCCGGCATGGAATTGGGCAAGACAACGCGGCGGAAGGTAGTGAAGGGTCTGGCGCCAAGATCGGACGCGGCTTCGAGCAGCGATTTCGGAATTGTGTCGAGCGCCACATAGATCGGCAGGATGGCGAAGGGCGCGTAGGCGTGCGCCAAGGTGACGACGACCGCAGCGGGCGTGTTGAGGAAGGCCAGCGTCGGTTCCGACCAGATGCCGCTTTCGATCAGCGCCGAGTTCAACACGCCGTTGTAGGCCAGCACGATCTTCCAGGCGAAAACGCGCAGGAGATAGCTGGTCCAGAACGGCAGGGTCACCAGGAACAGCAGCAGTCCACGGCGGCGGCCGGCATGGAAGGCGAGGTAATAGGCGACGGGATAGGCGGTGACGACGGTTGCCAGCGTCACCAGGCCGGCAATCACCAGCGAGCGCAACGTCACCGTCCAGTACAGCGGATCAGAGAGCACGGTGATGAAATTGCCTGCGGTGAAACCGACGCCCAGCAGCGAGCCGTCATTGCCGCAAGGCGAGGAAGAATACCAGGCCGAGGGCGAACAGGATCAGGAAGAAGGTGACCAGTCCACCCGGCAGCAACATGGAGAAGCGGAAGCCTCGGGACGACCCGGACCCTGCTGGCGCTTCAGACGCAACGATGCTCGACATCGGACTGCTCAATGGAAATGTGAAATCGACTTAACTTTTTTCATATTCCTGAAACTGTCAAGCTGAATCCGCGGAGCCTGAACGGCCGGCGCACAATCAGCGCTCGAAGGCGTCCAGCATCCGGTACCAGGCAATGGTCGCTGCCACGCCGACCTGCCGGAAGGCATGAAACGGGATCGGCCGCATCGGCGACAGCGGGAACGGCAATTGTGCTGCATCACGGTTCGCCAGGTAGCCCGCCATGCGTTTTCCCAGCGCGCTCATCAGGCCGACGCCCCTGCCCTGGCAACCGACCACGGCGAGCAAGCCTTTTTCAGGTTCGTGGATGTGCGGCAGATGATCCGGCGTCATCGCCACGCGGCCGAACCAGCGCCTCTCGATCGGGGTATCGGCCAATGCCGGATAGAGCCTCACAAGTGCACGCTGCAGATGGGCCCAGTCCGCTTCGCTGGAGGGCAGCGCCATGCGGCCGCGCCCACCAAGCACCAGCCGGCCGTCGGCTGTCTTGCGATAGTAGACGAGGATGCGCCTGGAGTCGGACACCGCTTGCCCTTCCGGCAAGATCGCCGCTGCAAGGTTGGACGACAGTGGCGCGGTCGCGATCTGGAAGGAATGCAACGGCACGATCGTCTCGGCGAGACCAGGCAGCAGTCCATCGGAATAGGCATTGGTCGCCAAGACAACCGCCTTGGCCCGCACTTCGGCGCCGTTTGCGCTCGAAACACGCCAAACGCCGGCGTCCCTGGTCAGCTTCACCACCTTCTGCCGCTCGGCAATCCTGGCGCCGGCCGCGGCAGCGATGCGTGCCAGTTCCAGCGTATAAGCGAGCGGATCGATGATGCCGGCGCGGCGGTCGAGCCAGCCGCCGAGATAGCCTTGCGCGCCGGTCATCGCAGCGATCTCGCTTTGGCTGAGAAGCCGGACATCGGCGCCACGTGCCCGCCATTGGCGATCCCGGTTCGCTGCCGCTGTCAAAGCGGTTTCGGTGTGCGCAGCCTGGATCCAACCATTGCGCGTGAACGGTACCGCCAGTTTTTCGTCACGGATGAGATTGAACACCGTATCTGCCGTCGAGGCGGCGAAATCGACCAATGCCTGGCCACGCTCGGGGCCGAAATGCTCCAGCAGCCATTCGGGATCATATTTCAGTCCGGGAATGACCTGGCCGCCATTGAGGCCCGAGGCGCCCTGGCCGATCTCGCCGGCATCCAGCACCTGAACGCCGAGACCAAGCCGGGCGGCATGCAAGGCCGTCGACAGGCCCATGAAGCCGCCGCCGACGATGACGACATCCACCAGCGTGCCATCCGGGACGAGCGACTGAAAGGTGGATGCGGTCTGCGGGTTTTGCCAGATCGGGACGGAAAACGGCGTGGGCAAGGCTTCACCTGGAGTATGGCGTAAAATGAAAATCCTAGTGCTAGTTTCATTTTTTTGAAAGAGATGGCTTCATGTCAGCACTGACAATTGGCTGCGCCACGGGATAGACCTTTGGCGTGAATCCAGTGAAAGTGCCGCGCCCTTCAGGCCAGCTCCCATTCGCGATCATTCAAAGGACCGTAAGCCATGACGAACCCAACGCAGCTTCCCGCCGACGGGCTCTTTATCGGCCGCGCCAAAGCGAGCGATGCCGCGCATCCGCTGGTGGTCACGGTGCGCGACGGCACTGTCTTCGACATCACCTCAAGCGCCGCGCCGACCGTGCGCGATATCTGCGAGATGGCCGATCCGGCGGGATATGTGCGCTCCGCCAAGGGCAAGCCGATCGGCGCGCTCGAGGCGATTGCCGCCAACAGCTTTCAGGCCACACGCGATCCGGCGCAGCCATATCTCCTTTCGCCCGTCGACCTGCAGGCGGTGAAGGCGTCGGGCGTCACCTTCGTGGTCAGCCTGCTCGAGCGCGTCATCGAGGAGCAGGCGCGCGGCTCGGCCGAAAAGGCCGACGCCATCCGCGCCGACATTGCCGGGCTGATCGGCCATGATCTGTCAAAGCTGAAGCCCGGTTCGCCCGAAGCGATGGAGATCAAGGCGAAGCTGATCCAGCGCGGCGCCTGGTCGCAATATCTGGAAGTCGGCATCGGGCCCGACGCCGAGATCTTCACCAAGTGCCAGCCGATGGCGTCCGTGGGCTTTGGCGCCGATGTCGGCCTGCATCCGGTGTCGACCTGGAACAACCCCGAGCCGGAGATTGCAATGATCGCGGCGAGCACCGGCAGGATCGTTGGCGCCACCATCGGCAACGACGTCAATCTCAGGGATGTCGAGGGGCGTTCGGCGCTGCTGCTCGGCAAGGCCAAGGACAACAATGCCTCGGCTTCGCTCGGCCCGTTCATCCGGCTGTTCGACGATACCTTCGCCATCGACGACGTGAAGCAGGCCATTGTGCGGCTGAAAGTCGAGGGTGAGGACGGGTTCTCGCTCGAGGGCGCGAGTTCGATGGCCGAGATCAGCCGTTCGCCGGAAGAGCTGGTTGCCGCCGCCATGGGGCCACACCACCAATATCCCGACGGGTTGGCGCTTTATCTCGGCACCATGTTCGTGCCGTCGAAGGACCGCGGCGAAAAGGGCAAGGGCTTCACCCACAAGGTCGGCGACATCGTCACCATCTCGTCGGAGAAATTCGGTGCGCTGGTCAATCGCGTGCTTCTGTCGCCCGATTGCCCGCACTGGACCTACGGCGCCAGCCATCTCATGCGCGACCTCGCCGAAGCCGATCTGATTTAATTTCACGACCGTCTGGACGGCTTGATTTCCAGGCTGACCGGCGCCGTGATGGTGCTGGCGCTCGCGCTCGACCGCCTGATCAAGCTGCTGCGCAACCGCCGGGCCGAGCGCATTCCGGAAAATCTGCACGCCTGAGTTCCGGCACCGCCTGCCTGCCCGGAAATATCTGTATCTCTTGATTTGACGCAATTCCCAAGGGAAAGCGCTGCGCGCTTTTCCCGAGAAAACCGTTTCATACTTTTCCTGGAATTGCTCGAACTGATGCGATCTGATGGGATCGCTGATGGCGTGTTGCACCGCGTCATCATCCATTGGGCGGATGGAGGCTTGCCATCGGCCGCAAAAGAAGATGCTCTGTGTATCCAGGTCGGCGCTGGCAGGAGGATATGATCAAGGGCGCAGCCCCGGATCATCGCCGGACGTGGAGGTCGTTTTCAACATGGGAGGAAAGCAAATGCTGACGAGGCTACGATTACTCGTGCTTGGCTTGATTGTGGCGCTGGCCATTCCGGCAGCGGCGCAAGCCAAGACGTTCTACTGGATTTCGCATGGCGGTCCGGCCGATCCGGTCTGGACCTACTTCCTGGCCGGTGCAAAGCAATGGGCGAAGGATACCGGCAACACCGTCAACACCTCGTTCCACAATGGTGATGTTGCCTCGCAGCAGGAGGCCGTGCGCGCCGCGATCTCGGCCAAGGCCGACGGCATCGTCACCACAAGCCCCGATCCGGGCAGCCTGATCGAGATCGCCAAGGAAGCCAACACGGCCAAGATCCCGATCATCAACTTCAACACGCCCGATCCCAAGGTCAGCTTCAATGCCTATGTCGGCGGCGACAACGTCACCTTCGGCAAGCACTGGGCACAGTATCTGGTCGACAAGGGCCTGGTGAAGAAGGGCGACTTCGTCTGGATGCCGGTTGAAGTCCCGGGCGCCACCTATGGCGTTCAGGAAGAAGAAGGCATCAAGAGCGTCTTCGAACCGCTCGGGATCACCTATGAAATCACCGAGGCGACGCTCGACCAGGCCGAAGTGATCAACCGCATGGTCGATTACCTCACTGCCAACAAGGCCAAGGTCAAGGCTATCATCGGCCTCGGCGACCTCGTCACCGGCTCGATCAAGCGGGTGTTCGACCAGGCCGGTATCAAGCCGGGCGAAATCCCGGTCGTCGGCTGGGGCAACTCGCTCGACACCACCCAGGAAGTGCTGACCGGCTACGTCAATGCCGGCCAATGGCAGGACCCGCAGGCGACCAGCTATGTCGCACTGTCGCTGGCCAACATGGCCGCCAGCGGCATTCCTCCGGGCTTCAACGTCATCACCGGCGCGCTCTACGAAAAGGACACCGCGCAGGTCTACGACGACATCCTGTCCGGCAAATAACCTGGGTGCCTAACAGTCGCGGCCGCATCGGCGGTCGCGACCGTCCTTTCGCCGAACTGTTCGCAGTATGTGCGAGGTTCAGCCCTTCCCTTCCTGTCGCGGGTCATCAGTGGAAAACCGTTCGCTCCCCCAACGCCTGATCGCGAGGCCGGAATTCGGCCCCCTGGTGCTGCTCATCATCGAGCTCGCCGTGTTCTGGAGCATCAACCATGACTTCCTGTCGCCGCAGAACATCTCCAACATCCTCGCCTTCACGGTCGAGCTCGGGCTGATCGCGCTGGCGATGACGCTGCTGATGACATCGGGCGAATTCGACCTGTCGGTCGGCTCGTTGTTCGGCTTCTCGCCGGTGCTGATGTGGACACTGTTCAACAGCGGCGTCACCTCGCTGGAGATGGGCCTCGTCGTCGCTCTGGTCGTCGCCGCCTTCATCGGCCTGGTCAATGGCTGGTTCGTCACGCAGCTCAAGATCCCGTCCTTCCTGGTAACGCTCGGCATGCTGCTGGTGGTGCGCGGCACGGCGCTGTTCGTCACCGACGGCTTTCCGCAGCGCACCTGGAGCGCGGAAGGCAGCTGGCTTGCCGAAGCGCTGGTCGGCGATTTCTTCATCGGGCCGTTCCGCATCTACATGTCGCTGTTCTGGTTCATCGCGGCGGCCGCAATACTCGGCTACGTGCTGACGCAGAGCCGCACCGGCAACTGGATCCAGGCGGCGGGCGGGAACCCTAATGCCGCCCGCGCCCGCGGCGTCAACGTCAACGGCGTCAAGATCGGCCTGTTCATCCTGTCCTCGCTGATGGCGTCGCTCGCCGGCGTCATCTCCTCGCTGCGCACATCGGCCGCCAACCCCAACAGCGGCACCGGCTACGAGCTCGAAGTCATCGCCATGGTGGTGATCGGCGGCACGGCGCTGACCGGCGGACGCGGCACCATCATCGGCACCGTGCTCGGCATCCTGATCCTGCGCGTGATGCGCAACGGCATCGTGCTGATCGGCGTGCCCGGCCTTGCCTACAACATCTTCATCGGCGCGATCATCCTCGGCATGATGGCGCTGCATTCATGGCTGGAACGCCGGCATCAGGCAGGGACGTGAACCATGGCTGAACCGCTCATCCGCATGACCAACATCAAAAAGTCCTACGGGCGCGTGCAGGCACTCGAGGACGCCAATTTCCACGTCAACGAAAGGGAGATTGTCGGCCTGCTCGGCGACAATGGCGCGGGGAAGTCGACGCTGATCAAGGTGCTGTCGGGCGCCGTGCCACTGACCAGCGGCGACATCTTCATCCGCGGCAAGAAGGTCAATCTGCGCTCGACCAGCGACGCCATCGCGCAGGGCATCGAGACGATCTACCAGGACTCGGCGCTGGTGACGCAACTGTCGATCGCCCGAAACTTGTTCCTCGGCCGCGAGCCCATCAAGCCACCGCGCTTCTTGAACCGCATGGACCAGGAGGCGATGAACGTGGTCGCCCGCGATCTGCTGAAGCAGGTCGGCATCTCCAAGAACATCCCGCCGACCACGCCGATCGGCTCGCTGTCGGGCGGCGAGCGGCAGGCGGTCGCCATCGCCCGCGCCATGCATTTCGACAGCGACCTGATCATACTCGACGAGCCGACCAACAATCTCGGCGTCGCCGAGACGCAAGGCGTACTGAGCTTCGTGCGCAACGCGCGCGATTCCGGGCATTCCTGCATCTTCATCGCCCACAACATCCACCACGTCTTCCAGGTGGTCGACCGTATCGTCGTTATGCGCCGGGGCAAGGTGGTGGCTGACGACATCGACCCGAAGAAGACCACGGTCGCCGAGGTGGAGCGTATCATCACCGGCATGTCGGACAAGGAAATCCGCGACGCCATCGTCGAAGGCAAGCCATCGCACGGCTGAACCGTCTTCCTGCCGTCTGGCACATCAGCTCTAACTCTTTGTGGAGCATGATCTTTGGACAAAAACGGGTCCCGTTTGTCCGGCAAAACCGGTTCCCACTTTTCGGGATCATGCTCTATGACTATGACCATGAAAGCCACCGTTTCGGACATAGCCAGAAGCTGCGGCCTGTCGACCGCGACCGTCGACCGGGTGCTGAACAACCGCGCCGGCGCAAGTGCGGCCAACCGGCAACGGGTGATGGAGGCGGCCAAGCAGCTCGGCTATCTGCCGGTGGTCGACCAGGTGACGCTGCCGTCGCGGCCGGCGCATCTGGAATTCTTCCTGCCGCTTGGCGCCAACGGCTTCATGATCGACCTTGCCGGCCACATCGAGGACTATGCGGCGCGGCTGCCGCTGGTCGCCTCCTGCCGCATCCATAACCTTGCAGGCATCTCGCCCAACGCGCTCCAGGCGGCGATCGAAAATATCTCGCTCAAGGCCAACGGCGTGGGCGTAATCGCCGTCGACCACCCGCGCACGCGCAACATATTGCGCGACGTGGTCGAGGCCGGCATCCGCCTCGTCACGCTGGTCTCCGACGTTCCGGCAGCGCCACGTTCGGCCTATGTCGGCATCGACAACCGCGTCGCCGGGCGTACCGCGGCGCTGCTGATGGGGCGCTTCCTCAACGGCCATAAGGGCCATCTGGCGATGGTCGTGGGATCGCGCTCCTATCGCGGGCATGAGGAGCGCGAAATGGGCTTCCGCTCGGTGCTGTCGGAAGAGTTTCCCAATTTGACCGTCACCAGCGCCGTCGAGATCAATGACGAGCCGGAGGGCAGCTATGCCGCCACGATGCAGGCGCTGCACAACGAGCCGGACCTGCTCGGCATCTACTGCGTCGGCGCCGGACGCTCAGGCGTGGCCAGAGCGCTGCTCGAAACCAGGCCGAAGAAGAAGCCGGTCTTCATCTGCCACGACCTGACGAAGGAAACGCGCGGTTATCTCGTCGACGATCTCGCCGATGTCGTCATCGACCAGAATGCGCGGCTGATCGCCGAGCAATCGGTGATCCGCCTGCTCGGCTCGATCGCGTCTTCCGCGCCCTATCTGACAAAGAAGTTCATCGAGCCGCGGCTGATCTTCAAGGAAAACGTGCCGGTTCAGTGAATTTTGCGCCGTGGCGGCTTTTCCTATTTGTCCGACAAGTCGGGGCAGCTGCCGCAAATCTGCACAGCAGCTATGCATCTTTTATGGTTGCCGAATCATTAAGCAACTCGTAGGTATTGGTGGTCGGCCATCTACTCCTCCCAGATGCGATGCCGGCGTTGAGTGCGGTGCACCTCCTCCCGCGCCGTATTCGAAATCAAGCCCGCTGCCACCTCCTCCCGGCAGCGGGCTTTTTCTTTTTTGCATGGATTCCAAGAGGATGGCCAAGGCCTCGCTAGCCGGGCCGGATGGCAAGCCCCCTCACCCGGATTGCCAACCGAATTGCGAAGGGCAATTCGGGACAATCCGATCTCTCCCCGAGAGGAGAGGAGGTTGTTGGCGCCGACGCTTCCTCTTTTCCCCAGCGGGGGTGAGGCGCGGTCCGCGTAGCGGACGAAGGGCGGTGGCCGCGGAGCGGCCGGATGAGGGGCTCTTAGTCCAAGCTCAGTGCGCTGGAGCTCAGCGTGCCCTGAAGGAGCTGATCAGGCCTTCCGCCATGCGCACGAACTGTGTGCTGGGGCCCTGGCAGCCCATGGTCTGCACGCTTACACGCGCGCCTTCGAACAGCAGCGACAGCGTGTCGGCGAGAAGCTCGGCCTGACCGATGCCGGCATCGCGGCACAGCGTAATAAGGCGATCACGCTGGGCGCTCTTGAGCTCCTTGATCACGCTCCTCGCCGGATGGTTCGGCTCGGTCAGTTCAACGGCGGCGTTGGCCATGTCGCAGCCGCGACCGTCGGCGGCGAGCATGTCGGCGACCTTGCGGACCCAGGCATGCAATTGCGCCAGCTTATCGCCGGGGTGCTCCGCCTCGAACTCATCCCATATCGCGGCGCCCTTGGCCGCCGAAGCGCGCAGGCACTGGATGATGAGTTCGTCCTTGGACTCGAAATGACGGTAGAGCGTCATCTTGTTGGTGCCGGCGGCTTCCGTAATGGCGTCGACGCCGACGCCCTTGATGCCATGTTTGTGAAACATGTCCTGCGCCGTCTCCAGGATTCGATCCCGGGGACGCACGCGATCCGTAATGCCGTCTGCCATCGCAGTCTCCTTGTCTCCCTAAATTTTCGGCCCACCTCTTGACTAGGGTGTTACCGGTCTGTAACTATCAGAATGTTACTTACTGGTAACACCTATGTAGCCTTCCGTCAATAACAAGGCCGTGAACTGGTCCTGCCAGATCACAAAGGGTGAAAATTGCGGTTCATGCGGCTCCGGCCGGTGAAGAGATGAAAACCGGTTCGCGATCATCCGATGCGAATCGCTGGAATGGAGACGCTCCAATGTCGCAGCGCAAGGATTTGACCATCGATGAAGCCATCCGGGATCCGATGATCCGGCTGGTGATGAAGGCGGACCGCGTCAACCCACGCGCCTTCGAAGCGATGCTGAGGACCGTGGCCGATGAGCAGGGCCTCAGCCGCGGGCCGTCTTCGTATTTTTTGCAGGACCCGGGTTCGGCGCGCAGCCGGCGGCTGTCCCGGTCTGCCCATTCATTTAAAGAGGCCCATTCTTTTAAAGAGGCTTGCGTGTCGTGGTAAACTTTTTCATCCATCGTCCGATCTTCGCCTCGGCGATCGCCATCATCATGGTGCTCGCCGGGACGATTTGTTATTTCCTGCTGCCGGTCTCGCAGTTTCCCGACATCACGCCGCCCCAGGTGGTGGTCAGCGCCCACTATCCGGGCGCCAGCGCGCAAGTGGTCGCCGATACGGTGACGACGCCGCTGGAGCAGCAGATCAACGGCGTCGAAGGCATGACCTACATGTCGTCGTCGAGCTCCAATGACGGCTCCTCGACCATCACCATCACCTTCGATGTCGGCTATCCGCTGAGCACCGCGGCCGTCGACGTGCAGAACCGCGTCTCGCAAGCCGCCTCGTCGCTGCCGGCGATCGTCAACCAGGGTGGTGTGACGATCAAGAAGCAGAATCCGAATTTCGTCCTCATCGTCAACCTGACCTCGCCCGACAAATCGGTCGACCCGGTGGCGCTGAGCAACCTGGCCTATCTGCAGGTTGTCGATCCGCTCAAGCGCCTGCCCGGCGTCGGCGATGTGCAAATCTTCGGCGAACGGCGCTATTCGATGCGCGTCTGGCTCGATCCCGACAAGCTCGCCAATCTCGGCATCACCGCGGTCGACGTCCAGAACGCCATTTCGGAACAGAACGTCCAGGTGGCGGCGGGCAAAATCGGCCAGTCGCCGGCGCCGGCAGGCACAGCCTTCGAAATGCAGGTCAACGCCGTCGGCCGCCTGAGCGACCCGAAGGAATTCGGCGACATCGTCGTGCGCGCCAATACGGACACCGGTTCGCTGGTGCGGCTGCGCGACGTCGCCCGCATCGAACTTGGCGCGCTGCAATATTCGTCGTCGGCCTTCTTCGGCAAGGACCCGACCGTGGTGCTCGCCGTCTACCAGATGCCGGGTTCCAACGCGCTCGATCTGCAGCAGCGCGTCAAGGACAAGATGCAGGAGCTGTCGGCGCGTTTCCCCAAGGGCGTCTCCTACGCCATGCATTACGACACGACGCGCTTCGTGTCGGCCTCGATGCATGACGTGCTGATCACGCTCGGCGAAGCCCTGGTGCTGGTCGTGGCCGTTGTCTTCATCTTCCTGCAAAGCTGGCGCACGACGATCATCCCGACCATCGCCATTCCGGTGTCGCTGGTGGCGACGATGGTCGTCATGGAGATGCTCGGCTTCTCGCTCAACATGCTCTCTCTGCTCGGCATGGTGCTGGCCATCGGCCTTGTCGTCGACGATGCCATCGTGGTGGTGGAAAATGTCGAACGACAATTGGAGGCGGGCCTCAAACCGCTGGCGGCGACCAAGGCCGCGATGGCCGAAGTCACCGGACCGATTATCGCCACCACGGCGGTGCTGATGGCGGTCTTTGTTCCGGTAGCCTTTATTCCCGGCGTCTCAGGTAAGCTCTACAACCAGTTTGCGCTGACGGTTGCGATTTCCGTCGGCATCTCAGCCTTCAACTCGCTAACGCTCAGCCCGGCGCTGAGTGCCGCCTTCCTGCGCCATCGCGGCGAGACGCAGTTCGCGCCGTTCCGCTGGTTCAACACGGGCTTCGACAAGCTCTCGCATGCCTACGCTCATGGTGTGCGCATCCTCATCCGGCTGCGCTGGATCATGCTCGGCCTGTTCGCGGCCGGACTGGTCGCCACCTACTTCGTCTGGCAAAAGCTGCCTTCGACCTTCCTTCCGGTCGAGGACCAGGGCTACTTCTTCGTCGTCATCCAGCTGCCCGACGGCGCTTCGCTGGAGCGCACCGACGCGGTGGCGCAGAAGGCGCGCGACATATTGCAAGCGACGCCCGGCGTCGACATTGTCGGCTCGATCAGCGGCCTGAACTTTCTCACCAGTGCAGCGCAGTCGAACTCGGCGGTCGAGTTCGCCATCCTCAAACCATGGGAGGAGCGCGGCCCCGACCAGAGTGCGTCGAAGCTGGTCGCCGACGTGCGCGGCAAGCTGATGCAGATTCCGGAAGCCTTCGCGCTGTCCTTCGATCCGCCTTCCATCCCGGGTATCGGCACCACGGGCGGCTTCGAATTCGTCGTCGAAGACCTTACCGGCCGTGGCAGCATGGCCCTCAACGACGCGACGCAAGCCGTGATCGCCGAGGCGCGCAAGCAGCCGGAAATCAATCCGCAACAGCTGTTTTCGCCGTTCTCGACCTCGACGCCGCAGTTCAACTACGACCTCGACCGCAGCAAGGCCAAACTGCTCGGCCTCAACCTGCCCGACGTCTTCAACACGCTGCAGATCTATCTCGGCTCGCTCTACGTCAACGACTTCAACCTGTTCGGCCGCACCTTCCGGGTGACCATCCAGGCCGACAAGGATGCGCGTGCGGGTGCGGCCGACATTTCGCGGCTCTATGTGCGCAATGCATCCGGCGGCATGGTGCCGCTCTCGACACTGGGCAAGCTGGTGCCGTTCGTCGGCCCGGAAACCGTGCCGCACTACAACAACAACGCCTCGGCCACGATCAATGGCGGCGCAGCCCCCGGCTTCTCGTCGGGCCAGGCGGTCGCCGCGATGGAGCGGGCCGCTGCCACCGCGCTGCCCAGGGATTTCGGTTTCGAATGGACCGGCATCACCTTCCAGGAGCTCAAGGCGGGATCGATCGCGTCGGTCGTCTTCGGCCTTGCCATCGTCTTCGTCTTCCTGATCCTGGCGATGCAGTATGAGAGCTGGGCGATGCCGTTCATGGTGCTGCTGGCGGTGCCACTGGCCCTGTTCGGCGCCTTCGCAGCCCTCTTCCTGCGCGGCATGCAGATCGACGTCTACTCACAGATCGGCTTCGTCATGCTGATTGGCCTGGCGGCCAAGAACGCGATCCTGATCGTCGAGTTCGCAAGGCGGCGGCGCGAAGAAGGCCTGAGCATCGTCGACGCGGCGATGGAAGCCGCGCGGCTCAGGCTGCGGCCGATCCTGATGACGGCCTTCGCCTTCATCCTCGGCGTGCTGCCGCTGATGTTTGCGACGGGTGCTGGTGCAGCAAGCCGGCAGTCGATCGGCACCACCGTCTTCGGCGGCATGGTCGCCGCAACCATCCTGTCGCTGGTGTTCGTGCCAGTCTTCTACGCAGTCATCGAACGGCTGCGCGAAGGCCGCGAGCGCAGCGAACCCAACGCCGCACATGACCAGGACCATAGTGACCAGGACAACAATGAACCGACTGCCGACCCAGCGCTCGTGCGACTGGCCGAAGCAGCCGAATAGAATTGGAGACCAAAATGCGTAAATGGAAAATAGCTTTGGGAACGGCCGTCGCCCTGGGGGCGATCTCGGTGGCAAGCGTTCACTTCCTCGACATGGCCAATCTCAGCCTCAATGCCGGCACGGCGGCAGCGACGCCCGCGCCAGCGGCATTCGTCATGCCGGTGCCGGTGGCGAGCGTGGTCAAGAAGACCATCCCGATCTATCTCGACTACGCCGCCCGCATCGAGGCGATCCACAGCGTCACGCTGCAGGCCCGCGTGCCCGGCTATCTCGAGGAGCAGACGGCTGAAGACGGCGCCGATGTGCGCCAGGGCGACCTGCTCTACAAGATCTCGCCCGACGACTTCCAGGCGGCTCTCGACCAGGCCAGGGCCGCAGTGCAGCGCGACCAGGCGAGCCTCGACTATGCGCGCTCCAATCTCGGCCGCGGTTCAGAACTCGCCAAGAGCGGTTATCTCGCCAAGGACGGGTTCGACCAGCGCACCAGCACGTTGCGCCAGGCCGAGGCGTCGCTTGCCGTCAACCAGGCGGCGGTACGGACGGCCGAGCTCAATTTGAGCTACGCCGAAATCCACGCCCCGTTTGCCGGCCGCGTCGGCCGCAATCAGGCTTCCGTCGGCACGCTGGTCAGCGTTGCCGGCACGGTGCTGAACACGCTGGTGCAGCTCGACCCGATCTACGTCACCTTCAATCCGAGCGAGACGGACCTGGCCGAAATCGAGCAGGCCCGCGCGGCCGGCCCGATCGAGGTCGAGGTGCTGCTGCCGGGCGAGACCGAGGCCAGCCAGAAAGGCGAACTCACCTTCATCGACAACACGGTCGACCACTCGACCGGCACGATCACGGCGCGCGCCACCATCGGCAATGCGAAGTTCTCGCTGCTGCCGGGCCAGTATGTCCGCGTGCGGCTGCACATCAAGCAGCTGCCTGACGCGCTGATGGTGCCGCAGGTGGCGCTGGGTTCGAGCCAGCTCGGCAAATATGTCTATGTCGTCGGCAAGGGCAACACGGTCGACCAGCGCATCGTCACGCTTGGCGCGAACAGCGGCGATCTGGTGGCCGTGCTGACCGGCGTTGCCGAAGGCGACCAGGTGATAACGGGTAATCTGCAGAAGATCGGACCAGGAATGCCGATCTCGCCATTGCCTCAGGAAAAGCCGGCCAGCTGATAACCCCCATCAGCCCCGGTTCTGTGGCGCCCTCGGCACCCACGCCGAGGGCGCCGTTTTTTATGGAGCGCCGTGCACTTTTCCTGGAATTACTCCGAGCAGCGCGACGAGGCCGGCAATGTCGGCGCGCTCGGCTTTCGCCGGCAGCATGAAGGCGCAATAGGGTTGCCCCAGCCGGACGGAAACCGAGGAGAGCGCTATCAGGCGGCCGGCTTCGAGATCGGCATCAGCCATTGTCCTCTGGCCAAGCGCTATCCCCAGCCCCAGCCTCGCCGCCGATATCGCCAGGCTGGAGAGGCCGACGCGACGGCCGTGCGAGGGGTCGGGCGCGCGAATGCCGCCCGCCGCCGCGAACCAGTCCGCCCAGCTTGGATGCGAGGCATAGGTCGGGCCCCAATTGGTGTGGATGAACTGGCTTTCATGCATATCCGCCAGGACGTTGCCGTGGCGCTTGAGAAATTCGGGCGACGCGACCGGCAGCACCTCGTCATGCACCAGCCGCACCATCCGCAGCGCCGGATACTGATAGTCGCCATAGGAGATGCGCAGGTCGATGCTCTGGCGCACGACATCGACCGGATCGTCCTCGACGCGGATGTCGATCGCCATCTGCGGGAAGCCGTCGAGCAGCTCCGCCAGTCGCGGCGCCAGCCACAATTCGGCCAGCGAGAACGGCACGCTGACGACCAGACGCGGCCGCATGCCGCCTTCCAGCATGCGCCGGCCGACCGCCGCTATGTCGCTCAGGGCGCGGGCCGTCTGCGGGTAGATGGCGTGGCCGGCATCGGTCAGCGTGATGCGGTTGCCGTTGCGCACGAAAAGCTGCTTGCCGAACCAGCTTTCAAGGTTGCGGATCTGCTGGCTGACCGCGGCCGAGGAGACGCCAAGTTCGGTGGCGGCAAGCGTGAAGGAGCCGGCGCGCGCGGCAACCTCGAAGGCTCGCACGGCGTTCAAGGGCGGGAGCTTCTCCATTTCGCTTCCTCAATATTTTCTTGTGCAAGCCTAATTATTTTCCGCGTTGAGAGAAAGATTTTTTTGTCGTCTTCTGCTTTCGAAACCGGAGCATTTGACGATGAAAGACATTCTCGATCTCGACCGCTACCCGCTCGATCGTGAAGGCCGCCCCGAATGGAGGCGGCTGGTGGACACCTCTGTCGCGGCGCTGGAAGCCGACGGCATGTTCAATCTCGAAGGGTTTTTGCGCCCTGGCGTCGCCGAGAAGGCGGTTCAAGAAATCCAGCCGGTGATGGCGGCGCACTCGCATGTGCACAAGCGCATGCACAACATCTACTTCAAGCCGGACCTTCCCGAACTCGCTCCGGATCATCCGGCGCTGCGCAAGGTCGAGACCATCAGCCACACGGTGTGCGCCGACCAGATTCCCGGCAGCACCGTGCTTGCCATCTATGAGTACAAACCGCTGCTGCGCTTCCTGGCGGCGGCGATGGGCAAGAGCAAGCTGCATGTGATGCAGGACCCGCTGGCGCGCACCAATGTCATGGCCTACCGCGCCGGCGAAGCGTTGAACTGGCATTTCGACCGCTCGGAATTCACCACCACGCTTTTGCTGCAGGCGCCTGAACGCGGCGGCGATTTCGAGTACCGCACCGATCTGCGGTCGGACGACAATCCCAACTATGACGGCGTCGCAAAACTGCTCGAAGGGCGCGACCCCGAGGCAAAGATCCTGCGACTGAAGCCGGGCACGCTGAACGTCTTCCGCGGCAAGAACACCGCACATCGCGTCACCACGGTCCAGGGCGAGCACGAGCGGATGATCGCGGTGTTTTCCTATTATGAGAAGCCGGGTGTGATGTTCAGCCCAGAAGAGCGGGTCGGCTTCTACGGCCGCGCAGCATGAGGCCGAAAGGCTGACACGCCACCCGCTACAAGAATCCGGAAAAGGCCTCTTGTAGGATTGTCGACAATCTGCTTGTCTTGTTCCCGCTCTCACTGGAGTGGCGACATGGCCAAGCTGGATTTCAGTCCGATCGCGGATACGACACGCCGCGCCGAGATCGTCGCGCTGCTCA
The DNA here is from genome assembly GCF_057786075.1 of Mesorhizobium sp. P171375. Lineage (NCBI taxonomy): Bacteria > Pseudomonadati > Pseudomonadota > Alphaproteobacteria > Hyphomicrobiales > Phyllobacteriaceae > Mesorhizobium > Mesorhizobium sp. P171375. The sequence continues at coordinate 3,083,790 of NZ_JBYNWF010000001.1, read as the reverse complement.
GGCGCGCGATCCTGACCGGCCAGCTGGAACCCGGGCAAAAACTCAACGAACTCAGGATCGCCGAGCAGATGCGGGTCAGCCGCGCGCCGTTGCGCGAGGCGATGCGCGAGCTGGTGCAGGAAGGCATCCTGACCAGCATCCCCTACGCCGGCACCTTCGTCATTGATGTCACCGCCAAGGACATTGACGACGCCTATTCGCTGAACAAGGTGCTCGATGAATTCGCCATCGAACGCACCTGGAAGCTGCGCGACCAGCGCTTCTTCGACGAGCTCGACAGCCGCCACGAGGCGGTGAAGCAGGCGACGCGCGCGCTCGACACCACGCGCCAGATCGAAACCGCGCTGCAACTGCACGGGCTGATTTATGAATGGGCCGACAATTCGGTGCTGCTGGAAACCTGGCAGCGGCTGACCAGCCGGCTGCAAATGTACTTTGCCTTGCACCAGCGCGCCCGCAACGAGCCGGTGCCGGCGGAAGATGTCCACGAGACTTATGTGCGGCTGTTAAAGGGCGCCGACATGCGCGCCGCCCAGCGCCATGCCCGTGAGCACATCGACCTCGATTTCGAAGAGCTGCTTGCCTATGCGCGCGGCCTCGAACAGCGGACATCGAAGGGCGCCTGACCCCTCCTCGCCACCAAGGGACAACGGACAGACCAACGTGCAGATCAAAACCATCAAGGCCTATCGAGTCGTGCAGCCCTTCGTGGACGGGCCCTACCGCATGTCCAAGGGACGGGTCGCCGACTGCTTCGACGCGGTGATCGTCGGCATCACCTCCGACAGCGGCGTGACCGGCTGGGGCGAGATGGCGCCGCTCGGCAATTTCTATTCGGCCGCCTTTCCGGCCGGCACGCGCGCCGGCGTGGTAGAAATCGCGCCGCACCTGATCGGCCAGGATCCACGCGGCCTCGCCGGCATCGGCCGGCTGATGGACACGGTGTTCAAGGGCCATCCCTACATCAAGTCGGCGCTCGACATGGCCTGCTGGGACCTGGCTGCCCGCGCCGCCGACGTACCGCTGGTGACGATGCTTGGCGGCCGCGAGAGCGACATGGCGGAGACCTACCGCGTCGTCACCCACGGAACGCTCGACCAGATGTCGGCATTGGCCAAGAGGATCATCGCCGAGGGTTGCCGCCGCCTGCAGGTCAAGGTCGGCGGTAACGTGCATGACGACATCGACCGGGTGACGGCCGTCGCTTCGGCCGTGCCGAAAGGCACGGTCATTTTCTGCGACGCCAATGCCGGCTGGACGCCCTACCAGGCACGGCAGTTCGCCGATGCCACGCGCGGCATCGACTACACATTCGAGCAGCCCTGCACGACGATCGAGGAGAACATGTCGGTGCGCCGCATGCTCGACAAGCCGATGGTGCTCGACGAGAGCGTCATTTCGCTCGAGGCTATGCTGGATATTCACCGCCTGGGCGCGGCCGACGGGCTGACGCTGAAGATCTCGCGACTGGGCGGCGTGACCAGGACCCGGCAGATCCGCGACGTCGCCGTCGATCTGGGCTTCATGATCACCGTCGAGGATACGGGCGGCGCCGAGATCGATACCGCGGCGATGGCACATCTGTCGCTGTCGACGCCGGAAGAACGCCGGCTGCACGCCATTGCCTTCCACGAATGGGTGACGGTGCGCACAGCAAAAAACGCCCCGCCAGTCACCGGCAGTCATATGGGCATTCCCGACGGACCCGGCCTCGGCATCGATGTCGACCCGAGCCTGCTTGGCAAACCATTCTTCGAGATCGGCTGAGATGAAGATCAAGCGCGTCAAGGCGACGCCGATCAATCACCGGCTCGAAGCCCCTTATGTCTGGGTGTTCGGCGAACTCGACGGTTTCTCGCCGACCATCGTCGAGGTCGAGACCGAGGATGGATTGGTCGGCCTCGGCGAAGCGCCGACGCCGGGCGCCGCAGCCGTCATCAACGATGTGCTGGCGCCACGGCTTGTCGGCCGCGACGCCTTCGATATTGCCGGGGCCGAGGAAGTCTGTCTGCCCTTCTGGAGCGGCGTGCAATCGATCAACGACCGCACCCGCATCATGGCCTTCGGCGCCATCGAGGTGGCGCTGTGGGACCTGCGCGGCAAGGCGTGGAAGCAGCCGCTCTACCAACTGCTCGGCGGCGCCGTGCGCAAGGACATCCCTTTCACCGACTATTTTTCGCTGCGCGGCGATGGGGCTGAGGTGAAAGGCGAGAAGACACCCGAGGAAGTCGCCGACTATTGCGTCGAACTCAACGAGCGCTTCGGCACCACCTTCTTCGAAGGCAAATTCTCAACGGCTGATCCGAAAATCTCGCTGAAGATGGTCGAGCTGATCCGCAAAGAGCTCGGCGACGAGGCGATGATCCGCATCGATTCCAACCAGGCCTATTCGCTGGCGACCGCCAGGCGCCTGGTGCGGCCGCTGGAGGAGCTTGGCGTGCGCAACTGGGAGGATCCGGTGGCGAGCATCGAAGAGATGCGCGAATTGCGCCGTCATTGCTCCATCCCGTTCTCGACCCACAACATCGACATTGCCCGCGCCATGGAGCTGAAGGTGCCGGACGCCTTTGTCGGCAACCCGACGGCGCATGGCGGCATCGGCCGCATGCAGCGCTTCGTCGGCGCCTGCGAGCATGCCGGCATCGACTACTGGTGCTACAGCGGCGACACCGGCGTCGGCAGTGCCTGCTATCTGCATCTCTGCGCTGCACTCGGCTGGATACGGGAACCCAACCAGTCGCTGTTTCGCATGCAGCCGATGGACATTATCGAGGAAGGACCGTTTTCGCCCAGGAACAATGTCGTGCCGGTGCCGGAGGGCCACGGCCTCGGCGTCACGCTGTCGCAGGACAGACTTGCCACCTGCCATCGCGACTTCGTGGAGAACGGGCCATGCAACAAATACCACGACCCGGAAAAGCCCGGCACCTATCGCCGGCTGCCGCTTAACTAGGCCGTTTTCGGTCCGCAATTGCGTCAAAACAACGAGGAGTGATCACACAAGCCGACAAGAGACGGATACAACAAGAGAAGCCCGCAGCTGTGACGAGCGCGCGGGACGAGCGGGTAAAAAGCAGATGGCTCCCAAATCCGGCCGCTCCTCATTATGGACCGGATGGAGCGCGAAAAATCGGGTGCTACAGTCCGGTCGAGAGACTTCGTTGACGGCCGGGATAAGGAGAACTCCACGGAATTTCGTCAGCCACACACACCAGCCAACGACAAGAACACAGGGGAAAGGGTAGAACCCATGATCAAGAATTACCGCCTTCTCGACCTCATCCGGCGCCAGCGCACGCCGCTCGAAAACCACCTGATCGACGGACTGGTTGACGGCCGCGTCAGCCGCCGCGAGTTCATTCGTCATGGCAGCCTGCTCGGCCTGTCGCTGCCGCTGCTCGGCGGCATCACCACAGCGGCCGGCTTCGGCGGCATGCCTTCGCTCGCCCGCGCCCAAGGCGCGCCGGGCGCCACCATTCGCGTCGCCAGCAGCGTGCCCGCCGCGGCCATCGACCCGGTGACCATTGCCGACGCCGGCGGCCTGCTGGTGATGCAGCAGGTGGCCGAATTCCTCTGCGTCGATGGCCCCGATCTGGTGCTGCAGCCCGCACTTGCCGAAAGCTGGAAGCCGAACGCCGACGGCTCGGTGTGGACGTTCACGCTGCGCAAGGGCGTGAAATTCCACTCGGGCGGCGAGATGAAGGCCGACGACGTGGTGGCCAGCATCGACCGCCTCGCCGATCCGGCGAACTCCTCCAACGCGCTGTCGGTGTTCAACGGCATCCTGAAGAAGGGCGCCTCGAAGAAAATCGACGACTACACCGTCGAATTCCACCTCGACGCGCCGAACGGCAACTTCCCCTACATGCTGTCGTCGGACAACTACAACGCCGTCATCATCCCGGCGAGCTACAAGGGCGACTACGAGAAAAGCTTCGACGGCACCGGGCCGTTCAAGATCGAAAAATACACGCCGAAGGTCGGCGCCTCCTTCATCCGCAACGAAGATTACTGGGGTCCGAAGGCACTGCCGGAGCGCACCGAGTTCACCTTCTTCACCGACGTGCAGCCGATGATCCTGGCGCTGCAGGGCGGACAGGTCGACATCATCAACCAGATGCCGGTTCTGTCGGGCGTGGCGCTGCTCAACGATCCGAGCGTGGACATCATCAGCCTGAAGTCGTCGGCGCATCAGCAGCTGCATATGCGTTGCGACGACGGCCCGTTGAAGGACGCGCGCGTACGCCGCGCCATTGCGCTCTGCCTCGACCGCGACAAGCTGGCCGCCGGTCTGATGAAGGGACGCTCGGCGCTCGGCAATGACAGCCCGTTCGCTGCAGTCTACCCGTCGACCGACACGAGCGTGCCGCAGCGCAAGCAGGACATAGCGCAGGCCAAGCAGCTGATGGAGGCCGCCGGTGTCGCCCAGGGCTTCAAGGTGACGCTGACCACCGAGCGCTACCTCGAAATTCCCGAGTACGCACAGCTGATCCAGAACTGGGTCAAGGAGATCGGCGTCGAACTCGAACTCAACATCCTCGACCAGGGCGGCTATTACGGCGACGCGGTGTTCGGCAAATCGAACTGGCTGGATTCGGTGATGGGCATCACCGATTACGGCCACCGCGGCGTGCCGAACGTCTACCTCGCGGCACCGCTGAAGAGCGAAGGCACCTGGAACGCAGCGCACTTCAAGAACAAGGACTACGATGCGCTGGCGACCAGCTACATCGCCGCCCTCGACCTCGAAGCGCAGAAGGCCGACGCCGGCAAGATCCAGAAGCTGCTGCTCGAGGAAACGCCTATCATCTTCGGCTATTTCTACGACTATCTGACGGCAACGGCGAAGGGCGTGACCGGCGTGCAGCCCACAGCCATGTCGCAGCTGTTCCTCGAAAAAGCGTCGAAGGCCTGAACGCGAGGAAGAGCTGATCCCGCGACCGCCAGCCCAAGCCAGGGCTGGCGCCTGATGACAGCCGGGACAGGGCGCATGGCGCCCTCCCCGGCTTGGCCATCATGAATGATCAGCGTTGACGTGTCCAATGGAGTCCAGAACCCTGCTCACTACCATGCATTGGGGAACCTACGAGGTCAGGACCGAGAACGGCAGGCTCGTCGGTGTCGAACCGTGGAGCGGCGATCGCGACCCGTCGCCGATCGGCCAGTCCTTGCTCGGCGCCGCGCAGGGAAATATGCGCGTCGCGCGACCCGCCATCAGGCGCGGCTGGCTCGAAGGGGACAGATCGGCAGTCCGCGGCCGGCGGGGCGGCGAGGCCTTTGTCGAAGTACCCTGGGAGAAGGCGCTCGACATCGTCGCGGCCGAGCTTGACCGGGTCCGCACCGCGCATGGCAACGCCGCGATCTACGCCGGCTCCTACGGATGGGCGAGCGCCGGGCGGTTCCACCATGCCCAAAGCCAGGTCCACCGCTTCCTCAACACGATCGGCGGCTACACCAGCTCGGTCCTCAGCTACTCCTACGGCGCGGGCGAGATCATCCTGCCGCATGTGCTCGGTGGGACCGACGGCCTGACCGGCAATCATACCACCTGGGACGGGATCGAGCAGCACAGCCAGCTGATCATCGCCTTTGGCGGGCTGCCCTGGCGCAATGCGCAGATCCAGGGTGGCGGCGCGGCACGCCACGAAGCCTCGGCAGCCTTGCAAAAGGCCGTCGCCAACGGCGCCCGGATCATCAATGTCTCGCCCGTGCGCGACGACGCGCCGCGCGGCGTCGTCAGCGAATGGCTGCCGCTGCGACCGAACAGCGACGCCGCCGTCATGCTGGCGCTGTGCCATGTGCTGATCAGCGAGGGCCGTCACGACGAGACCTTCCTGGCGCGCTACTGTATCGGCTTCGAGGTCGTGCGGGCCTATGTCATGGGCGAAAGCGACGGCCAGCCAAAGGACCCGGCCTGGGCGGCAGCGCTGAGCGGCATGGCAGCGGAAAAAATCATCGCGCTGGCCAGGGAGATGGCAAGCAAGCGCACCATGCTGATGGTCAGCTGGTCGCTGCAGCGCGCCGACCATGGCGAGCAGCCCTACTGGGCGGCGATCACGCTCGCGGCGCTGCTCGGCCAGATCGGATTGCCGGGCGGCGGGTTCGGCTTCGGCTATTCCTCGACGAACGGCGCCGGACGGCCGGGGATGGGATTTCGCTGGCCGTCCGTGCCGCAGGGCAGCAACGGCGTACCGGATTTCATACCTGTGGCGCGTGTGGCCGACATGCTGCTCAATCCCGGCGGGTCGTTCGAATTCAACGGCGCTGAGCTGTCCTATCCCGATGTCAGGCTGGTCTACTGGGCAGGCGGCAATCCCTTCCACCACCATCAGGACCTGAACCGTCTCGTCGAGGCCTGGCAGCGGCCCGAGACGATCATTGTGCACGAGCCCTTCTGGGCGGCCACAGCGCGCTATGCCGACATCGTTCTGCCGGTCACGACGCCGCTGGAAAGGAACGATCTCGCCTTTTCGAACCGCGAAAACCTGATGGTCGCCATGAAGCAGGCCATCGACCCGGTGGAGGAGGCGCGAGACGACTACGGCATCTTTGCCGAGCTGGCGACGCGGCTCGGCGTACGCGACGCCTTCACCGAAGGGCGCGATGCCGAACAGTGGATCCGCCTGCTCTACGGCCAGGCCAGGGAGAATGCGAGCGCCACCGGCGTCGACATGCCACCATTCGAGCGTTTCTGGCAGGACGGCCTCGCCGAAGTCACGCGCAAGGTCACCTCGCAGACGTTCCTGGGGCCGTTCCGCTCGGACCCCGAGCGCCACCGGCTGGCGACGCCGTCGGGGCGCATCGAGCTCTATTCGGCGACGATCGATGGCTTCGGCTATGACGACTGTCCCGGCCATGCGGTGTGGCGGGAGCCACGGGAATGGCTTGGCAGCGGTCTTGCCGAGCGGTTTCCGCTGCATCTTTTGTCGCCGCAACCGGCCGACAAGCTGCACAGCCAATACGACCACGGCTCGGTCAGCCGCGCCGGCAAAGTGTCCGGCCGCGCACCGCTGTGGATCAACCGGACTGACGCCGCCGCGCGCGGCATCCTGGACGGAGAGATCGTCGTCGTCTTCAACGATCGCGGATCGTGCCTGGCCGGGGCAATCCTGACCGACGGGTTGATCCCCGGCGTCGTGCAACTGCCGACCGGCGCATGGTTCGATCCCGTCGAACCCGGGCAATCGCCCAGCCTGGAAAAGCACGGCAACCCGAATGTGCTGACGGCGGACCGGGGCACGTCGCGCCTTGCCCAGTCGCCGACCTGTAATTCGACGCTGGTCCAGGTGTCGCGATTTGCAGGCGTCGTTCCGCCGGTGACGGCGTTCGACCTGCCTGTCATACTGAATTTGTCCGACGTCCCCGGCATGGCCGGCCTTTCATAGGAGTCGATGCCATTCTCTCCTTCCTCGTCCGGCGTGTCTCGCTGTCGCTCGTCACGCTGTTCCTGCTCTCGATCATGGTGTTTCTGGGCGGCCAAGTGCTGCCCGGAAATGTCGGCCGCGCCATTTTGGGGCCGTTTGCCGACCAGCGCGCCGTCGATGCGCTCAACCACACGCTCGGCGTCGACCGTCCGCTGCTCACCCAATATGGCAGCTGGATCTGGAATTTCATCCAGGGCGACATGGGCACGTCCTATATCTTCCGCTCGCCGGTGGCGCCGTTCGTGCTCGATGCGCTCGTCAATTCGATGAAGCTGGCCGCGGTCGCCTTCGTGCTGGTGGTGCCGATCGGCATCCTCGGCGGCGTGATAGCCGCGCTCAACCTCAACCGTCCGCTCGACCGCATCATCAGCCTTGGCGGCCTGTCGGTGACGGTGCTGCCGGAATTCGTCACCGGCATCATCCTGATCCTGATCTTCGGCGTGTGGCTGCGCTGGCTGCCGATCTCGGCGGCATGGCCGAAGGATGCCGGCTTCTTCACCCAGCTCTATTATTTGATCCTGCCGTCGCTGCCGCTGTTCCTGGTGCTGTTCGGCTATATCGCCCGCATGGCACGTTCCGGCATGATCGAGGCGCTGGATTCCGATTACACGCGAACGGCGGTGCTCAAGGGCCTGCCGTGGCGAACGGTGATCTGGCGCCATGTGTTGCGCAATGCGCTGCTGCCGACCATCACGGTGATCGCGACGCAGACCGGCTATCTCATCGGCGGCCTCGTCGTCATCGAGACGCTGTTCCGCTACCAGGGCATCGGCTCGCTGATCTTCACCGCCGCACGCGGCAAGGATTTCCCGATCCTCGAGGCCGGCATCCTGACCATCGGCATCGTCTATGCAGTGGCGACCCTTGTCGCCGACTTTCTCTATTCCGTGCTCAATCCACGCATCCGCCTGGGGACTGACCAATGAGCGCTGCCGACACCATTCCGGCGCCCGACGCTGCCCCCCGGCGCGGCCCCTGGGCAGAGGTGTTCTTCTCGCTGCTGCGGTCGCCGACTTTTCTCGTCGGCCTCGGCATCGCGCTGTTCTGGATCGCCTGCGCCCTGTTCGGCGAGCATTTCGCGCCCTACGACCCACTTGCCGACGACATCATCAACGCACTGGCGCCACCTTCGGGCGAGCACTGGTTCGGCACCGACCAGATCGGCCGCGATGTCTTCTCGCGCGTTATCGTCGGCTCGCGCGACATCCTCACGGTCGCTCCGCTGGCGACGTTGCTGGCGACCGTTGCGGGAACGGCGCTCGGCCTCTTCACCGGCTATTTCCGGGGCATTGTCGACGACATCGTCAGCCGCATCCTCGAAGCCTTCATGGCCATCCCGGTGGTCATCGTCGCTCTGTTGGCAATCGTCGCGCTCGGCACCTCGAAGGCAACGGTGATTGTCGTCATCGGCCTCAGCTTCGCGCCGATCATCGCACGCACCGTGCGTTCGGCGGTGCTTGCCGAGCGCGAACTCGACTATGTCGCCGCCGCCCAGCTGAGGCACGAAAGCGCGCTGCATACGATGTTCGTCGAGATCCTGCCCAACGTCATTCCGCCGATCCTGGTCGAGACGACGGTGCGGCTCGGCTATGCGATCTTCGCCGTCGCCACGCTGTCCTTCATGGGCTTCGGCATCCAGCCGCCCTCGCCCGATTGGGGCCTGTCGATCTCCTCGAATTACGGCATGATCGGCGGCGGCTTCTGGTGGACGGTGCTGTTCGACGCGCTCGCCATCGCCTCGCTGGTGATCGGGGTCAATCTGGTGGCCGATGGTGTTCAGGGAGCGCTCAATGACTGAGACCAACGCGCTGGAACTCCACGACCTCTCCGTCGCCTACCGCGTCAACGGCCGCAACCGGGCTGTGCTGCGCAATCTCAGCCTCACAATCGGCCGGGGCGAGGCCTATGGGCTGGTCGGCGAATCCGGCTGCGGTAAATCCACGGTGGCGCTGACCGTGGTGCGTTATCTCCCGCGCAACGGCTCGATCACCGGCGGGGCGATCTCGCTCGACGGCCAGGATGTGATGAAGCTCGACGCCGAGGCGCTCCGGCGCGCCCGCGCCGACAGCGTATCGATGGTCTATCAAGACCCCGGCAAGGCGCTGAACCCGTCGCTGCGCATTGGCCGCCAACTGACCGAGATTTTCGAGCTTGGGGGCGTTGCCGGACAAGCGGCCGAAGAGCGCGCCATCGCCATGCTGAACCGGGTGCGCATTTCCGATCCGAAAAGCGTCATGCAGCGCTATCCGCACCAGCTTTCGGGCGGCATGCAGCAGCGCGTGGCGATTGCCATGGCGCTGGCCAACGATCCAACCATGCTGATCCTTGACGAGCCGACGACCGGCCTCGATGCGACGGTGGAAGCCGAGGTGCTCGACCTGATCGCGCAGCTTCGCCAGGAACTGTCGGCCTCGATCCTGTTCATCAGCCACAACCTCGCCGTCGTCTCCAACATGTGCGACCGCGTCGGCGTTCTCTATGCCGGCATGCTGGTCGAGGAAGGGCCAACGGATCGCGTGTTCAGCGATCCGCGCCATCCCTATACGGTGGCGCTGCTGCGCTGCCTGCCGCGAGGCGGCCAGCGCAAGGACCATGGCCGGCTCGACACCATACCGGGCTTCCTGCCCGGCATCGGCGCCACCATTAGGGGATGCGCGTTCGCCGACCGCTGCGCCCTCGCTACCGACCGATGCCGCACAGAATTGCCGCCGCTCTATGATCTCGGTGGCCGGCTGTCGCGCTGCCACTATCACGAGCAGGCGCAGTCGCTGCCGCGCGCCACGCCGAGCGATGTCGCCGCTCCTGCCCGCAAGGAGGCTCCGGCCGTTCTGCGCGTCGACGGTTTGAACAAGACCTATGCCAGCCACGGCCATGCGCTGCGGGCGGTGAAGGATGTCTCGGTCAGCCTGCGGCCAGGCGAGACGCTTGGCCTGGTCGGCGAATCCGGCAGCGGCAAGACGACCTTCGCCCGGCTGCTGCTCGGCCTCGTGCCGCCCGACGAAGGCGGCACCATCGAACTCGAAGGCAAGGCGCTGGCGCCACGGCTGCAGAACCGCAGCGACGACCAGATCAAGGCGATGCAGATCGTCTTCCAGAACCCGGATTCGGCGCTCAACCGCTCGCATTCGATCCGCCATCTGATCAGCCGGGCGCTGAAGCGGCTGGCCGGCCTGAAAGGTGCTGCATTGCAGGCGCGCCTGGAAGAACTCGTGCGTTCGGTGCGGCTGACCGACCGGCACCTCGCCGTCAAGCCGCGCCAGCTCTCTGGCGGACTGAAGCAGCGCGTCGCCATTGCGCGCGCCTTCGCCGGCGAGCCGCGCATCGTCGTCTGCGACGAGCCGACCTCGGCACTCGACGTCTCGGTGCAGGCGGCGATCCTCAACCTGCTCGCCGATCTGCAATCGAAGGAAGATGTCAGCTACATCTTCATCTCGCACGACCTTGGCGTGGTGCGTTACCTCTCCGACAAGATCGCGGTGCTCTATCTCGGCCGCATCATGGAGCTCGGGCCGTCCGAGAACGTCTTTGCCGGCCCGCATCACCCCTATACGGAGGCGCTGCTGTCGGCGGTGCCCAAGCTCGACCAGACGGAGACGGCGCGCATCCGGCTCGACGGCGAAATCCCCAGCGCCACCAATCCGCCCTCGGGCTGCGTGTTCCACACACGCTGTCCGCGCAAGATCGGCGCGATCTGCGAGACGCAGGAACCGCCGCTGGCCGAGGCCCAGCCCGGCCACACGATCCGTTGCCACATTCCCTATGCGGAACTGGCAAGGCTGCAGGCGCCGAAGCAACCAGTGCCTGCCTGAGGTTGGTCAGCCCCGATAGCTATCGGCCATGCTGAAGACGCGGTCGCCTTCGGCAAAGCCTTGGCCCGGCGTCCAGTCGCTGGCCAGCGCGCGCAATCCGTCGAGCGCGACATTGAGCGTGTCCGACGAGATCGGGTTGGCGGGATAGGCGAGATAGATCGGCCGCTGGAACACCGGCGCATCCTCGATGCGGCGCATTTCGCCGCGCTCGATATGACCGCTGACGGCGCTGAGCGGCAGATAGGCCGCCGCCTGCTGCGACAGCACATGCTGGAGACCGATGAACACCAGCCCGGCGGATATGGCTGGCTTGACCATGCCGGCAAAGGCGCGGTCGTGCTCGATGCGGAACTCAAGCCCCCAGTCCATGAAAATGTAATTCTCGGTCCACGGCCTGGTCTGCGCGGCATGCTGGACGAGCACGACCTGATCGACGGCCAGCGTCTCGTAGACGACGCCGGGGTGCGGCCGCGGCAGATAGAGGATGCAGATGTCGAGCAGACCTTCCGCCAATTGGTCGATCGCTTGGTCCGGGAAACTGCCTTCGAGCCTCAGCGCCACATTCGGCCGCCTTTCGCGCATCCAGGCAATCCAGGACGAGGTGATGCGATCCCAGAGATAGGCGGGTGCTGTGAGCCGCAGCAGCGTCTCATAACCATCGGGAACCGCGATATCTTGCCGCGACTGCTCCCAGGTGCGGGTGATCGAGGAGGCGTGCGGCAGGAACTGGCGGCCGGCCGGTGTCAGCGTGACACCGTCGCGGTCGCGCACGAAAAGCCGGCGCCCCAACTGCTCCTCCAGACCCCTGATCCGCGCGCTGACGGTGGACTGGGCGAGGTTCAGCCGGCTGGCGGCGACGGTGAAGCTGCCATGCGTGGCGACTTCCAGAAAACTCCGCAGATTCTCAGTGTCCATGGATCGGCTCCGCCATCGAAAATTTCGATGGCCGCCATCAAAAAATATCGCTTTCCGGCTGGGGTCACCAGTGAACTATTCGGCGGAGCCCCCGCGAAAACAGGAATGCCGCCCATGCCGAAGCATTTCCAGATCATCGATGCCGCCCGCAAGACCTTAAGCGCCATCGAAAATTCCGCTGTCGACGAATTGCTGGCCGGCCGCATCGGCCGGCGCGACTTCTTGCGCCACGGCAGTATGCTCGGCCTGTCGCTGCCATTCCTCGGCGGCATCGTGGCGGCCGCCGGCTTTGGCACCCAGCCGGCGCGCGCCGAAGGCAAGCCGGGCGGCACGGTGCGCGCCGGCATCGCCACGCCGGGCGGCGCCATCGATCCCGTCACCTATTATGACAGCGGCAGCTACCAGCTGGTGTTCCAGACCGCCGAGTTTCTCTGCGTCACCCAACCGGACCTGACCCTGAAGCCGGTGCTGGCCGAAAGCTGGGCGCCGAATGATGACGGCAGCGTGTGGACCTTCAAGCTGCGCAAGGGCGTCAAATTCCACAATGGCGAGGAGTTCAAGGCAGACGACGTCGTCGCCACCTTCGACCGGCTGGCCGATCCCGCCGGCGCTTCCAACGCGCTGTCGGTGTTCAAGGGCCTGCTGTCGAAGGGCGGCACGCAGAAGGTCGACGACCACACCGTCGCCTTCCATCTCGACGCGCCGAACGGCAGCTTTCCCTATTCGGTGTCGATCGACAATTACAACGCCGTCATCCTGCCGGCGAGCTACAAGGGCGACTACGAAAAGACCTTCGAAGGCACCGGCCCGTTCCGGCTGGAAAGTTATACGCCGAAGGTTGGCGCCACCTTCATCCGCAACCCCGACTATTGGGGCGAGAAGGCGCTGCCCGACCGGCTGGAATTCAAGTTCTACGGCGACGTACAGCCGCGCATCCTGGCGCTGCAGGCCGGCGAGGTCGACCTGCTCGACGCCGTGCCCCTCGATGTCAGCCAGGTGGTGCTGAACAGCCCCGATATCACGGTGCTGCGCGTCGCCTCGACCGCGCATCGCCAGCTGCACATGCGCTGCGACATGGCGCCGTTCACCGACAAGCGCGTGCGCCAGGCGCTGGCGCTTTGCATCGACCGCTCGAAACTGGTCGACGGGCTTTGCCGCGGCATGGCGGCGACCGGCAATGACAGCCCGTTCGCGCCGGCCTTTCCGGCCACCGACAAATCGATCCCGCAGCGTGCGCAGGATATCGCCAAGGCCAAGCAGCTGATGGAAGCGGCGGGGTTGGCCGGCGGCTTCGACATCACGCTGACGACGCTGCGCTATTCCGACATTCCGGGCTACGCGCAATTGTTCCAGAATTTTGCCAAGGAGATCGGCGCCCGCATAGCCCTCAACATCGAGGACCAGGACAAATATTACGGCAAGGCGGTGTTCGGCCAGTCGGACTGGCTGGACAGCCCGCTCGGCATCACCGACTACGCACATCGCAGCGTGCCGAACGTCTTCCTGAAGAGCCCGCTGGTCAGCGACGGGCCGTGGAATGCGGCGCATTTCAAGAACCCCGCCTATGACGCTGTGGTCACCTCCTATCTGAAGGCGCTCGATAGCGGCGCGCAGCGGACTGCCGCCTCCGACATCCAGAAGCTGCTGCTCGACGAGACGCCGGTCATCTTCAGCTATTTCCCCGACCTTCTGGTGCCGGTGCGCAAGAATGTCAGCGGCCTGCCGCCGATCGCCGCCGGGCTGCTGCTCGATCGCGTATCCTTGGGGTAGAGGATCCCGGACCGAAGGCCCGCGCGACAAAGCGAGCAGCTCTGCCGCGTCAACCTTCGCCCTCAACAGGAAACCGGCTTCAGCCATGCACCAGCGTTCAGCTACAAAAGACAAGAAGCGGGAGACCACCATTCGCAAGTCCCATCTGCGCGGTCGCGGACCGCATTTCCCGGTGCTCGACCAGATTGTCCAGTACGAGTTCGAGCCCGGCTATGTCGCCTTCACCATGCCGTCGCTGAAGCGGCTGCGGGTGCAGGTCGGATCGATGACCGTCGCCGACACGACAAGGGCGCTGGTGTTCTACGAATCCGATCATCTGCCGGTCTATTATTTCCCGATCGAGGATGTGCGCGAGGAGTTCCTGCTGCCGTCAAAGACGACGACGGAGGACCCCTACAAGGGCACAGCCACCTTCTACTCGCTCAACACCGGCATCACGCTGGTCGAGGACGGCGCGTGGCGTTATCTCGATCCGGCCAAGGGCTGCCCGCCGATCGCAGGCTACATGTCGTTCGTGTGGGGCAAGATGGGCCACTGGTTCGAGGAGGACGAGGAGATCTTCGTCCACGCCCGCGATCCGTTCCGCCGGGTCGACTGTCTGCCCTCGTCGCGGCGGGTGCAGGTCATCCTCGACGGCGAACAGGTGGCGGATTCGCGCCGCGGCGTGTTCCTGTTCGAGACCGGCCACCCGGTGCGCCACTACCTGCCGATCTCCGACACCAGGCTCGATATGTTCGCGCCCAGTCGCTACATCTCGCGCTGCCCCTACAAGGGCATCTCCAACTATTACCACGTGACGACCGCCACCAAGCGGCACGAGAACATGGTCTGGTATTATCCCGAACCGGTGCACGAGGCCGAGCGCATCAAGGGTCTGGTCTGCTTCCACCACGAGCTGGTCGACAAGATTTTGGTCGATGGGGTGGAGGTACCTAAAGAGGCGACTGCGGCTTCGGACGGTTATTTTTGATCGGTCCTCAGTCGACGGGGTAGCGCCAATCATCGAGATTGGCTGAAACAGGTCCGCGCTTCGTCATCCCAGGGCGAAGCAGGAGCGAAGCTCCGTCGCGTAGACCCTGGGATCCATTCCGTGACACGAGCCCAAGAATGCAGCGGTCCAGAAATTTCTTGCGCCGTCGCGTTCGTGGCTTGATGTCGCGGCATGGATCCTCGGGTCAAGCCCGAGGATGACGACCGGACGGGAGGCGTCGGCCAATCTCGAAGGTTGCGATACCATCCTGCGCTGATGATCGGACAGTCAGCCCGGCGCCCCCTCTCCTTCGTCGCCCTAGCGCCGAACGTGCTCCTCGATCCAAATCCTCCCGCCTCACCCCTTTTCTCGGTTGAAATATTTTTCAAATGGAAATAGGAATGTTCAAAATGACGATTTGACGCTGCGGCGCGTCATGACTGGAGGAAACGACATGGCCCATCTGCAATTTGCAGCGGAACTTCTGCAGCGCGCTGAAGCTCAAGGCCCGATCACCATCGGTCTCGCCGGCGCCGGGCAGATGGGTACCGATATCGTCGTCCAGGTGGCATTGATGCCGGGCATGCGGATCGGTGCCATTTCCGAGGTTCGGCCACAGGCGGCGATCGATGCCGCCCTGCTTGCCGGCCATGATCGCTCCGACATCGTCCAGGCGGCCAATGCGTCGGCCATCGACCGCGCCATCGAGGCCGGCAAGATCGCTGTCACCGAGGATTTGCACGCGCTGGCCGCGGCCGGCCGTATCGACGTCATCATCGACGCCACCGGCAATCCCAACATCGGCACGCTGTTTGCGCTCGAAGTGATGAAGAACGGCAAGCACATCGTCATGCTCAATGTCGAGGCCGACATCACCATCGGGCGCTTCCTGAAGGAAGAGGCGCGCAAGGCCGGCGTCGTCTACACGGGTGCTGCCGGCGACGAACCTGCCTGCACGCTGGAGATCATCGGCTTTGCCCGCAGCCTCGGCTTCAACATCATCGCCGCCGGCAAGGGCAAGAACAACCCGCTGAAGTTCGACGCCATGCCGGCCGACTACGCCAAGGAAGCAGCCGAGCGCAACATGAATGCGCGCATGCTTGTCGAGTTCGTCGACGGCTCGAAGACGGCGATCGAGATGGTGGCGATCGCCAACGCCACGGGGCTGGTGCCCGACGTGCCGGGCATGCACGGCCCGACGGCAACGCTGGAGGAACTGGCCAGCGTGCTTTGCCCGCGCGAAGATGGCGGCGTGCTGCACCGCAAGGGTGTCGTCGACTATTCCATCGGCAAGGGCGTGGCGCCCGGCGTGTTCTGCGTCATCGAGACCAGGCATCCGCGCGTCATGGAGCGGATGATCGACCTCAAGGTCGGCAAAGGCCCCTATTTCACGATCTTCCGGCCCTATCACCTGACCAGCCTGGAAGTGCCGCTGTCGGCGGCGCGCGCCGTGGTCTACAAGCGCGCCGACATGGAGCCGCTCGACCATCCGGTGGCCGAAGCGGTGGCGGTGGCCAAGAGCGATCTCGGCACGGGCCAATCGCTTGGCATGATCGGCGAGACAGACTATCGCGGCTTTGCCATGACCTGGGAGGACGCGCGCGCCAAGGGTGCGCTGCCGCTCGGGCTTGCCGAACGCGCCAAGGTGGTCAAGCCGATCAGAAAAGGCGACTTCCTCACCTATGAAAATTGTGTACCCGACGATTCGATGGTGATAACGCAGATCCGCCGTCGTCTCGACCAGTCGGACGGACGGTTCGTGACCAACGCCGCCTGAACCTTCGGGGCCTCTTGATGGACGACGTCGTTATCGGGATCGACGCCTCGACGACGGCCGTGAAGGCGATTGCTTTCACCCGCGATGGCGCCGAGCTTTTCCAGGCGCGCGAAACCTATCCGCTTTCAAATCCGAAGCCCGGCCATTTCGAACAGGATGCCGAACATTGGTGGGCAGCCCTCATCAGTGCGCTGCAGCAGGTTGCCGACAAGGTCGGCGCCGCGCGCGTGGCGGCAATCGCCATCGCCCATCAGCGCGAGAGCTTCACCCTGATCGACCAGGCCGGCAAGCCACTAATTCCGGCGATCCTGTGGCTTGACGAGCGCGCCCGACCGCAAGTCGCCAGGCTGTCGGCTGAACTCGGCCGCGAAGCGATCCGCGACTGGAGCGGCAAGCCGCCGGACCCGACGCCGGCGCTCTACGCCATCGCCTGGCTGGCCGAGCACCAGCCGGAAGTGCTGGCCAAAGCGGCAGCGCTCGTCGATGTTCATGGCTTCTTCGTCCACCGGCTGACCGGACGCCTCGTCACCAGCACGGCAAGTGCTGATCCCCTCGGATTGCTCGATGTCGCAAAAGGCGAATGGCACGCTGACCTCGTCGCGGCCGCCGGGTTGCAGCCACGGCAGCTGCCGGCACTGATCGGCCCAGGTGAAATCTGCGGTTGCCTTACCGAAAGCATTGCGCAGCTGACTGGGCTGAAGGCCGGCACGCCCGTTGTTGCCGGCGCTGGCGACGGCCAGGCTATGGGGCTCGGCATGGGCGTATACGGCGCCGGCAAGAGCTACCTCTCGCTCGGCTCCGGTGTCGTCAGCGGCTGCTATTCCGGCACGGTCACCACCTCGGACGCCTTTCGCACACTGGTCTCGCCGACCGGCTCCGGCTTCATGCTGGAGACCGTGCTGCGCTCGGGCATGCAACTGGTCGACTGGATCGTGCGCACCACCGGCGCTTCTTCCGCAGCAGAACTGGAGAAGCTTGCGGTCGATGTCGCGGCCGGCAGCGATGGGCTGCTGGTCATGCCCTATTGGGCCGGCGTGATGAGCCCCTATTGGGACGGCGCGGCGCGAGGCGCTGTCGTCGGCCTGTCGCTCAACCATGAGCCCAGGCATCTCTTCCGCGCGACGTTGGAAGGCATCGCTTTCGAGCAAGCCATCGCAAGCGAGGCGATGGAAGGAGAGAGCGGCGGCAAGCCGGGGGAGATGATCGCCGCCGGCGGCGGCACCAATTCGGCGCTGCTGATGCAGATCATGGCGAGCGTACTCGAGCGGTCGCTTCTCGTGTCGCCGGTCAATGAAGCGGCCGCACTCGGCGCGGCCATGCTGGCGGCTTCGGCGATCGGCTGGTTCGCCTCACCGGAAGACGCGGCCAAGGCGATGGCGACGGCGCCCGCCAGACGTGTCGATCCGGACATGGCGCTGTTGCCGGCTTACCGGGCGCGCAGGGCGATCTATCGCGACCTTTATCACGCGACGCGCGATATTCATGCGCGGCTTGGCGCGATTTGAGGTCGACCTGTCGCTTCCGGCCTGAAGCTACCGGATTTGCGTCTTGTCTGGCCAGTGCTAAGCTCAGCGGGCTCATGAAAGCAGCGTTCCACCTCGCGGCCCTGCCCTGGATCGTCGCTGTTGCGACAGCTCCAACGGCGGCGCGCGCGCAAGACGAACCGCCGTTTGAGGTTTCCCTCGACCTGGACAATGACGGCCAGACGGACCGGGCCGTCATCGCGCAAGATACCAACAGCGGACAAGCGGACCTCTCGATCTATCTCGCCGCCAGTGAAGGCAGGCTCGACCCTTCGCGCAAGCCGAGCCTCGTCAAGAAGGCGCTGACGGAGGACCGGATTCTTGCGCTCGAAAGCAAAGGCAAGGGATCGCTTGTCATCACCTCCTGCTTCGGCTGCGGCGCCAGCAAATCGACGGAAGAGACGCTGACCGTCGTCTATCGCCGCGGCAAGTTCCTGGTCGGCGGCTACAGCCGCAGCTGGGACTGGGGCGAGCAGAAAGCCGACGGGACCGTCGAGACCACGCTCGGCGGCTGCGACATCAACTATCTCACCGGCAAGGCCACCGTCTCCAAGGACCTGGAGGCCGGCCGGCCGATCAAGGGCAAGTTCAAACCGGTGCCCTTGAAGGACTGGTCCTACGAGAAGCGCCCCAAGGCTTGCGAATTCTGAAAAGACTTTTTTCTCAGGTTCCTGACGGAAAATCGCTGCCTTTTCCGGGCATCGAGGATCAGCGATTGAGCAGGCCCTTGGCGGCGTCCTCGTCGGTGATCAGCACCGCGATCTTGGTGTTGGCCAGCGCGGCGCGCATGATGGCCACCTTTTCCTGCCCCCCCGAGACCAGGATGATGTTCGGGATGTCCGACAGTTCCTGCAGCGGATAGGCGCAGACACGGCGGTTGACCTCATGGTCGACCGGGCGGCCCTCGGCGTCGATGAAGTGACAGAGGATGTCACCGACAGCACCCGCCGCCTGCAATTCCTCGAGCTCGCTCGGCTTGATGAAACCGTAATTGGCGATCGGGCTGTCGGTGGAGAACGAGCCGACGCTGAGCACGGCGATGTTGGCCCGCCGCGCCCGGAAGACGACATCCTGGACGCTGCGCTGACTCATGAAGGCTTCGCGCTGCTCGGGCCTGTCGGCGTAGACCGGCACCGGCAGCAGGAAACATTCAGCGCCGATCTTTTCGGCGAACTCCCAGGCGCTTTCGGTCGGGTTGAGCGGCTGCGCATGGGTGAGGCCGCCGAGCATCGAAACAACAGTGGTTCTGGCGATCGGCCGGCGCGGCAGTTCGTTGATGGCGAATTTCAGCGTGCGGCCCCAGCCCAGAGCAATGACGTCGCCGGCATTGACGTTGTCGGCGAGATAGGCGGCAGCGGCGTGGCCGATCATCAGCGGCGCGTTGCTGCGGTCGGCGGCCGACGGCACCACGACGGCCTGGCTGAGCCCGAAGCGCTGCTTCAGGCCTTCCTCAAGCTGCACGCATTCGACGACACTGTCGCGAATGCGGAACTGGACAATGCCCTCCTCGCGGGCGGCGGAGAGGATGCGATGCACCTTGATGCGGCCGACGCCTAGGATCTCGGATATCCGCTCCTGCGTCAGGCCTTCGACATAGTAATGCCAGGCGGCACGGGCCTTCAGCTCGGCATCCGGGAAGCGCGAGGCCTTCTCGTTTTCGACGGTTGCCATCTTTTTGCCCTCCCACGGCAGATTCGGAATCTTTTCCGCAGAGTGCCGCCCCTGGCCTTCCCTAGGACAAACCCCCAGGTGGCGCAAACCGTCTGCATGGCGCGACGGCACTTGACAATTTTCTAACGAACAGTTTAGCTGAACAAAATTGCATATCAAAGATAAATTGTTCACAGGGAGGTGCCTGGTGAACAAGAGCGAACGGCAGGCCATCGCCGTTTCGCTGACGGAGGAGACGAAGTGGCCGTGAGCAATGATGCAAGCGACTCGAAAGCTGGCGAGTTGAAAGCCGTGCCCGGCGCTCAAGGCGCGACGGGTACAAAGCTTTCCGCGCTGTTCGCCGGAACCATGGGACCGTTGATCGGACTCGCACTGCTTTGCCTGGCGTTGACGCTGACCACCGACACATTCCTCACCGTTCGCAACATCCTCAATGTGCTCGACCAGATCACCGTGCTCGGCATCATGGCGATCGGCATGACACTGGTCATCCTGATCGGCGGCATCGATCTCTCGGTCGGCTCGGTGCTGGCGCTGGCCGCCATGGTGATGGGCTTCGTCGCCCACCCCGACTATCTCAATCTCGGCCTTGCGGCCGGCGTCATCGCCGGACTGGTCGTCGCCGGCCTTTGCGGACTGGTGTCCGGCCTGCTGGTGACCGTCACCCGGCTGCCGCCCTTCATCGCCACGCTGGCGATGATGTCGGTGGCGCGCGGTCTTGCCAACATGATCACCGACGGCTCGCAGATCGTCGGCTTCCCCGACTGGTTCACCAACTTGTCGATCATCCGCCATTTCGGCTTCCTGTCGGTCACCGTCGGGTTGATGATGGTGCTGGCGATCATCTTCGCCATCTTCCTCAACTACCGCGCCACCGGCCGCAGCCTTTACGCCATCGGCGGCAGCGCCGAGGTGGCGCGACTCTCAGGCATTCCGGTGAAGTCGCTGACCAACTGGGTCTACGCGATCTGCGGCTTGCTCGCCGGGCTTGCCGGCATCGTGCTGGCGGCGCGGCTGGATTCGGTGCAGCCGAGCTCCGGCCTCGGCTATGAGCTCGACACCATCGCCGCCGTCGTGATCGGCGGCGCCAGCCTGTCGGGCGGCGTCGGCTCGATAGGCGGCACCGCGGTCGGCGTGCTCATCATCGGCGTGCTGCGCAACGGGCTCAATTTGCTCGGTGTCTCGCCCTTCATCCAGCAAGTGGTGATCGGCGTGGTGATCGCGCTGGCGGTCGCGACCGACACCTGGCGTCGGCGAGCTCAATGAGGAATTCGCCCGGGGCGTCCGGGCGATAGACGGATCGGTCGATCCGAAACTGGGATGTTCCAAGGGGCGCGATGCGCTGGCGGGACAGTTTGACTATCAACGGAGGAAACACATGCTGACCAAACGTTCACTGCTGCTTGCCGCGGCCGCAATCATTCCGCTGCTCGGCCTGACTGACATGGCCTCGGCCAAAGAGGCCAAGAAACTCGGCCTCGCTGTTGCCAATCTGCAGGCCGACTTCTTCAACCAGATCAAGCAGTCGGTCGAAGCCTACGGCAAGGAGAAGGGCATCGAGATCGTCACCGTCGACGCCAAGGGCGATTCGGCAACGCAGGTCAGCCAGGTGCAGGATTTGATCACGCAGAACATCGACGCGCTGATCTACATCCCGGCCGGCGCCACCGCCGCCACCGTGCCGACCAAGACCGCCAAGGCCGCCGGCATCCCGGTGATCAATGTCGACCGCAACGCCGACGGCGCGCCGGGCGACACCTTCATTGCCACCAACAGCGTCGCCTCGGCGCAGGCCGTGTGCGACTACATCGCCAAGCAGGCCGGCGGCAAGGGCGAGCTGATCATCATCCATGGCCAGAAGGGCACGACGCCCGAGGTCGACCGCTCGAAGGGCTGCGGCGAAGCGCTCAAGGCCTATCCCGACATCAAGGTGGTCGGCGAATTGTGGAGCGAAGGCTGGCACCAGGACGAAGGTTTCAAGCTGACGCAGGACCTTTTGCAGTCGCATCCCGATGTCTCCATCGTCATCGGCCAGGCCGATGCGCTGGCGCTGGGCGCGGCACAGGCGGTCAAGGTCGCCAATCCCGGCCACAAGGTCTGGGTTGCCGGCTTCGACGGCGACGTGGCGGCGCTGAAGGCGCTGAAGGACGGCGTGTTCGACGTCACCGCGACGCAGCAGACGCAAGGCATGGGCAGGCTCGCAGTCGATGCGGCGATCAAGCTGGTGGCTGGCGAAAGCATTCCGGCCGAGCAGTTGCAGGATGCGACGCTGACCACCAAGGACAATGTCGAGCAGTTCATCGCCAAGCACCCGTAACAGCTCGCACCGCGTAAGAGAGCGCCACGATGTCCACTGCCCCTCGCCACAGCGAAAGCCCGCATAACGGGCTCTTCGTCAACGGCCTCTGCAAGAGCTACGGACCGGTTCAGGTCCTGGCCGATGCGAGCTTCGAGGTGCGGCCGGGCGAGGTCGTGGCGCTGCTCGGCGAAAACGGCGCCGGCAAGTCGACGGTGTCCAATATCATCGCCGGCTCGATCAGACCCGATGCCGGCACCATCGTCTGGCGGGGGAAGCACTACTCCCCCGCCTCGCCTGCCGCGGCAATCGATGCCGGCGTCGGCATGATCCACCAGGAACTGAAGCTGCTGCCGGACCTGTCGGTGGCGGAAAACGTCTATGTCGGGCGCCTGCCGATGCGCGGCGGCCGCATCGACCGCGCTGAGATGAACGCCAAGGCGTCGGCGCAGTTGAAGCGCCTTGGCCTCGACGTCTCGCCCGAGCGCAAGGTGCGCACGCTGCGCATTGCCGCCCAGCAGCAGGTCGAGATCGCCAAGGCGCTGACGCTGAACGCCGAACTGCTGATCTTCGACGAGCCGACGGCAGCGCTTGGCGGCGAAGAGACGGAACTGTTGTTCCAGCAGATCCGCAAGTTGAAAGCCGAAGGCATGTCCTTCATCTATATCAGCCACCGTCTCGATGAGATCGCGCAGATTGCCGACCGCGTTGTGGTGATGCGCGACGGACGCATCGTCGCCCGCCACGAACGCGCCGACATCCCCGTGCGCACTGTGGTCGAGCAGATGGTCGGCCGCTCGGTCGAGCGGATGTTTCCGCATCTGTCGCCGCCGCGCGAGGAGACGCTGCTCGAGGTCGAGAACCTGTCCTCGCCGGAGAAGAGTTTCAACAATGTCTCCTTCTCGGTCAAAGCAGGCGAAATCCTCGGCATAGCCGGGCTGATCGGCGCCGGCCGCACCGAGCTGGTGCGGGCGATCGCCGGCGCCGATCCAATTTCCTCGGGCGCGGTACGCGTTGCCGGGAAGCCGGTGCATCTCAGCGGACCGGCGGCGGCGATCAAGGCCGGCGTCGTGCTGGTGCCGGAAGACCGCAAGGCGCAAGGCGTGGTGCTGGACCAGACCATCGGCGAGAACCTGGCGTTCGGCAATTTCGACCATGTCGCGCCGAAGGGCTGGGTGTTTCCCAAAGCGGTGCAGAAATTCGCCGAGGCCGGCATCTCGCGGCTCGGGGTGAAGGGCAAGCCGAACCAGGCGGTGAGCAAACTTTCCGGCGGCAACCAGCAGAAGGTGATCATCGCCAAATGGGTGTCGCGGCCGCCAAAAGTGTTCATTCTCGATGAGCCGACGCGCGGCATAGATGTCGGCGCGCGCGCGGCGATCTACGACGTGATCGCCGGCCTCGCCCGCTCCGGCATGGCGGTGGTGGTGGTGAGCTCCGACCTCGAGGAAGTGCTGGGACTGTCGCACCGCGTGCTGGTGCTGAGCCGCGGCCGCCAGCGCGGCATTCTCGACCGCAGCGAAGCCAGCAATGTCGCGGTGATGGAACTCGCCACGAGCTAGAATAACGCGCAGCAGGTGATATCCTCCCAAGGATCGACCGCGCGGGGCGCCAGCAAGGACTGGCGCCCCTTCATTTCAGACGGCCGGTGGTTGGAGCAGAGGGACCGACGAATGAAACTATTCGATCTTCACGGGGACGTGGCGCTGGTGACCGGAGCCGGCAGCGGCATCGGGCAAGCGATCGCAATTGGTCTGGCTGAAGCCGGCGCCGATGTCGTCTGTTTCGGTCACACATCCAAGGGCGGGCTCGACGAGACGGCACACAAGATTTCAGCACTTGGCCGCAAGGCGCTGGTGCTGACCGGCACGGTGACGTCGGAGGAAGACCTGGCGTCGGCAGTCGCGCGCACGGAGAGAGAACTCGGCGCGCTGACCATTGCCGTCAACAATGCCGGCATCGCCGGGGCCGAACCGGCCGAAACGCTGCCGCTGCAGACATGGCAGAAAATCTACGACGTCAATGTCAGCGGCGTGTTCCTGTCCTGCCAGGCGGAGGCGCGCGCCATGCTGGCCCGGCGCAAGGGCTCGATCATCAACATCGCCTCGATGTCGGGCTCGATCGTCAATCGCGGGCTCACCCAGGCGCATTACAATTCGTCGAAGGCCGCCGTCATCCACATGTCGAAGAGCCTCGCCATGGAGTGGGCCGATCGCGGCCTGCGCGTCAATGTGGTGAGCCCAGGCTACACTCTGACGCCCATGAACAAGCGGCCGGAAGTCGCCGAACAGATCAAGGTATTCAAGCGCGATACGCCGATGGGGCGCATGGCGACCCCGGAAGAGATGGTCGGCCCGACTGTGTTCCTGGCCAGTCGCGCCGCGAGTTTTGTCACCGGCATCGACCTGATCGTCGATGGCGGTTTTGTCTGCTGGTAGGAGAACAAAAGTGCCGAAGCGTTTTGAAGGCAAGACGGCTGTCATCACCGGGGCCAGCGGCGGCATCGGCGCGGCAATGGCGAAGCGCTTTGCCAAGGAAGGTGCTGCGGTCGTGGTTAGCGCCATCGATGCCCGCGTCGAAGAGGTCGCCGCCAGCCTGAAAGCCGCGGGCGCCAAGGTCGCTTCGATGCGCATGGACGTGACCAAGAAGGATGAGGTCGTCGCGCTCTACGATCTCGCCGAGAAGCAGTTCGGCCGCGTCGACATTTCGGTGCAGAATGCCGGTGTCATCACCATCGCCCGGATCGAGGCGATGACCGAGGCCGAGTGGGACAAGGTGATGGCAGTCAACACCAAGGGCGTGTTCCTGTGCTGCCAGGAAGCGATCGCCCGCATCCGCAAGCATGGCGATGGCGGCCGGCTGATCAACACGGCATCAGGCCAAGCACGGCAAGGCTTCATCTACACGCCGCATTACGCGGCGTCGAAGTTCGGCGTCGTCGGCATCACCCAGAGCCTGGCCAAGGAAGTGGCCAAGGAGAAGATCACCGTCAACGCGATCTGCCCCGGCATCATCGACACCGACATGTGGGCCTATAACGACGCCGCATGGGGCAAGCTTATGGGCGATTACAAGCCCGGAGAGTTGATGGCCGAGTGGGTGAAGAATATCCCGATGGGCCGCGCCGGCAGCGGCGAGGATGTCTCCGGCCTGGTCAGCTTCCTCGCCAGCAACGACGCCACCTACATCACCGGCCAGACGATCAATGTCGATGGCGGCCTGATCATGTCGTGAAGTCAGCTCTGGCGGCAATCGACCAGTCTGAAATTCCGCAGTGCACGAGCCGTCAGCCGTTGCGCCGCATGAACGTTGGTATATATAATTTCATCCCATGAAACGGCCTTGGTGGGGATGGGGCTCGCCGGCCGAGATCATGGGACCTTGATGGCTCTGAAGTTACAGAGCGCCGCCGGAGCGGCGATCGATTCGTTGACGATTGCTCGCGCAGCAATCCATGCGATGCCATGACGCGGGCCTATCCAGCACCATACCACCACCAGATTGAGCACCATCTCGCCTGCGCCTGTTGCGGCCATGGAGATGGTATGGCGCGAACGAGCTTGCGTAACGACCCGCCTTTCCAACACAATCAAGAAAAGACGCAAGAAGGGAACGACTAAGAACTTCCACATGGTTTGACAGGAGAACAAGCATGTCATTTCGCAGTGTGATTTCGAGACTATCAATGGGAGCCTTCGCACTTGCCTCGGCAAGTGTACTGACACCGGCGGCGCAAGCGGCCGCGCCTGAATCCAACGACCCGATTAAGATCGCGCTGTTCGACTGGACCAGCGTCAACCTCAACGCCAAGATCCTTGGCGGCATTTTGGAAAAACTCGGCTACACCGTCGAATATCCGACCGCCGACTACCTCTCCAGCCTGACCACCGGCCTCACCAATGGCGACATCGATGTCGGCCTGGAATTCTGGGACACGACGGCCGGCGAAGCGATGAAGGCCTCCGACGCCACCGGCCAGACCGAGCGGCTCGGCAAGCTCGGACCGAAGGCCAAGGAAGAATGGTGGTTTCCCGAATATATGAAGGAGAAATGCCCGGGCCTGCCGAATTGGGAAGCGCTGAAGGATCCGAAATGCGCCGAGGCCTTTTCGACAGCGGAGACCGCACCGAAGGGGCGCTATCTCGGCGGCCCGGTGACCTGGGAAGGCTTTGACGACGAGCGCGTCGAGGCGCTGAAGCTGCCCTTCACCGTCATCCATGCCGGCACCGACGCGGCGATGTTCGCCGAACTCGACTCGGCCTATCAGCGCAAGGCGCCGATCATGCTGTGGATCTATTCGCCGCATTGGGCGCCGGCCAAGTACAAGGGCGAGTGGGTGCAATTCCCGGAATATACGCCGGAGTGCTACACCGATCCGAAATGGGGCATCAACCCCGACGCCAAATATGATTGCGGCAAGCCGCATGGCGAGATCTGGAAGTACTCCTGGGCCGGCATGAAGGACAAATGGCCGGTCGCCTACAAGGTGGCGAAAGCCTACACGGTCGACACCGACGAGCTCAACAGGATGAGCGGCGAGATCGATCTCGGCGAAAAGACGCCGGAAGAGGTTGCTGCCGCCTGGATCGCCGCCCACGAAGCCGACTGGAAAGCCTGGGCGCAGTAATCGTTCCGACTGGAGGACCCGGCCCTGGTGGCCGGGTCTCTATTCCCTATTCCAGAAGGACGACTGCATGACCGTTACGACTGAACAGGTGCCCAAAGCTGCAGATGCGCGACCGATAAAACTTGCCTGCCGCAATGTCTGGAAGTTGTTCGGGTCGAACGCCGCCAATTTCATCCGCGAGCGCGACGGCAAGGCCAGCATGGTTGATGTCGCTGCCGCCGGACTGGTCGGCGCTGTGCGCGCCGTCGATCTCGAAATACGCCAGGGCGAGATCTTCATCATCATGGGGCTGTCGGGCTCCGGCAAGTCGACGCTGGTGCGCTGCATGTCGCGGCTGGTCGAGCCGACCCACGGCAAGGTCGAGTTCGAAGGCAACGATCTGCTCAAGATTTCCGATGCCGCGCTGATCGAACTGCGGCGCCATCGCATGGGCATGGTGTTCCAGAATTTCGCGCTGCTGCCGCATCTCAATGTGCTGGAGAACATCGCTTTCCCCTTGAGTATCCAGGGCCAGGATCGGCCGACGCGAGAAGCGCGGGCGCGCGAGGTTATCGAACTCGTCGGCCTGCGTGGCCGCGAGCATTTTTATCCGCGCGAGCTTTCCGGCGGCCAGCAGCAGCGGGTCGGTATTGCCCGCAGCCTCGCGACCAAGCCGGAGATCTGGTTTCTCGACGAGCCATTCTCGGCGCTCGACCCGCTGATCCGCCGCGAAATGCAGGACGAACTGATGCGGCTGCAAACCATGCTGCACAAGACCATCGTCTTCATCACCCATGATTTCGACGAGGCGATCAGGCTGGCCGACCGTATCGCCATCATGAAGGACGGCGAGGTCATCCAGATCGGCACGCCGGAACAACTCGTGGTCAATCCGGCGACCGACTATGTCGCCGAGTTCACCCGCGACGTCGACCGCGCCAAGGTGATTTCGGCCCGCAGCCTGATGCGTGCCCTGGATGGCGCCGAACATGGCGGGACGGTTTCGCCGGATGCCAAGATCGCCAGCTTCTCGGCCAGCATCGTTGCATCGGGCAAACCGTTCGCCGTGGTCAACGGCACCGGCAAGCCAATCGGCGAAGTGACGCCGCAAGCGGTGATCGGGCTGCTGGCCGGTCTGGACAAACCGAGAGCCGGCGCATGACGGTAACGGCAAGCGCCAGCGAAACGAGGCCGCCGGTTCAGCGCTGGCTGCTGGTCTGGGCGCTCGCGCTTGCCGCGGTGCTGGTGGTGTTCCTGCTGCAGGAGAGGCTGCCCTGGGCGGTCAACTATCCGGCCGAGGCGGTCGTCCCCGTCGCCGACTGGATCAGCGCGCTGATGCGCTGGATCAAATCGAATTTTTCATGGCTGACCCGCTCGATCACCGCCGTGCTCGGCGTTCCCCTCGACTTCGCGCTCAATCTGCTCGCCAAGAGCTTCAAGATCGGCCACGGCGCCGACGCCTATGTGCTGCCGCGCCTGTCCTGGGTCGGCGTCTGCGCTGTCGCCTTCATAGCCGGCCATGCCGTCGGCGGCCGCAAGCTCGGCATTCTGGTCGGCGGCTGTTTCCTCTACATTGCGTTGTTCGGCCAGTGGACGAGCGCCATGCTGACGCTGGCGCTGATTTCCATCGCGGTGCCGTTCTGCATCGTCACCGGCTTGTTTGCCGGCATCTGGGCCTGGCGCAAGCCATGGGCTGAGAGGCTGATCGTCTCCCCTGCCCTTGATCTGATGCAGACCATCCCGACCTTTGCATACCTCATCCCGATGCTGCTCCTGTTCGGCAATAGCCCGGTGTCGGCGATGATCGCCACCGCCATTTTTGCCACGCCGCCGATGGTGCGGGCGACGATGCTGGGTCTGTCGCGCGTGCCGTCCGAGATCGATGATTTCAGTGAGATGGCCGGTTGCACGGCGCGGCAGAAATTGTGGCGGGTGCTGTTGCCCTCGGCGCGGCCGACACTGATGGTCGGCGTCAACCAAGTGATCATGCTGGCGTTGAATATGGTGATCATCGCCTCGATGATCGGCGCCGGCGGCCTCGGCTACGACGTGCTGCTCGCGCTGCGCGCGCTGAAGGTCGGCGAAGCCATGGAAGCCGGCCTTGCCATCGTGGCTTTGGCTATCGCGCTCGACCGGCTGAGCCAGGCCATCGCCCACAAGCAGGCGAAAGGCCAGACGCATCAGGCGGTGAGCCCGGTCTTCTGGCGGCGCTATCCCCATCTGACGCTGGCGCTCGCCATCCTTGCCGCCACCACGCTGCTCAGTCTCTATGTGCCTGCCTTCGCGGCGGTGCCGAAGGCGATCACCTTCACCACCGCGCCTCTGTGGAAGGCGGCGGTGAACTGGATAACTATCAACTTCTTCGACGTAATCGAAGCGTTTCGCGTCGCACTGATCCTCAATGTGCTGAACCCGCTGCGCGCCTTCTGCGAAGGCTTTCCGTGGCTGGGTGCTGTGGCGCTGCTCGGCCTCGCCGGCTACCAGCTCGGCGGCCTGCGGCTGGCGGTACTGGTCGCTGCGCTGACCGCTTTCTGCGCCGTCACCGGTCTGTGGGAGAAGACCATGGCGACGGTCTATCTCTGCGGCATCTCGGCCTTCATCGCTTGCCTGATCGGCATCCCGATCGGGCTCGCGGCGGCGCGCAGCGACCGCTTCGAAAAAATCGTCACGCCCATCATCGACACGCTACAGGTGCTGCCGTCCTTCTGCTTCATCATCCCGGTGGTGATGCTGTTTCGGGTCGGCGACGTCACAGCCATGATCGCAACGATCGCCTTCGCCGTGGTGCCGGCAATCCGCTACACCAATCACGGCATCAGGCAAGTGCCGCCGGCGCTGATCGAAGCGGCGAAGGTTTCGGGCTGCACACCGCGCCAGACCTTCTTTCGCGTGCAGCTGCCGCTGGCGCTGCCGGAGATCATGCTCGGCGTCAACCAGACCATCCTGATGGCGCTGGCGATGATCATCATCTGCGCCATGGTCGGCACGCGCGACCTCGGCCAGGAGGTGTTCATCGCGCTGTCCAAGGCCGATTCTGGCCGTGGCATTGTCGCTGGTCTCGCCATCGCCTTCATCGGTATCGTCGCCGACCGGCTGTTCAACGCCTGGACGGCGAAGGCGCGGGCGAGGCTGGGGTAAAACTGAACCGCCAATACCACCAAAAGGAGAGAAGAGAATGAGCCGCAGGGTGGCCAACTGCACCTGCGGACAATTGCAGATACATTGCCCGCAAGAGCCGACCATGGTGTCGCTTTGCCATTGCCTCGACTGTCAGCGGCGGACCGGCAGCCCGTTTGGCATCGCGGCCTTCTTCGACGCCGCCGCGACCGATATCCGAGGCCCATCGAAGACATTCCAACGCGTTTCCGACAGCGGCTTCCCGATCAGCTTTCATTTCTGCGGAACGTGCGGGTCGACCGTGTTCTGGTATCCGTCACGAAACCGGAGGCGGTCGCAGTGGCCGTCGGCTGTTTCGCCGATCCGTCCTTCCCGGCGCCGACAAAGTCAGTCTATGACAAGCGCCGCCACAGCTGGGTCGCGGTGCCGGCGTGACGGCAGGCTCGTCCTTGGCTTGTGGATGCTACTCCGCCGCCACACCTTTCACCTCGAGATAGCTCTCCATCGAATCGTCCAGCGCCTGCAGCCACGGTGTATGGTGCAGCGGCGACATCGTGCCAGTCATCAGCGAGCGATAGGCGTGGTCGCGGAAGCTCATAATGTCTTCCGCCTTGTGGTGCTCCCACTCCATAAAGGTCTTGTTGACCGCCTCAACATCGAAGCCGGGATAGTCGGTCTGGTCCATCAATTCCTTGGTGTAGTCGCCCTGGAACCAGATCATCTGCTCGGCGTCTTCCAGCGTTTCCTCGCGGGCCCGCCATTTCGCGCCGTGCTCGGCCATCGCCTGCGTCGACGGCAGCTTGATGCGGCCCATGATGACGTCGCGGGCGAACCAGGCCTGCGCGTCGAACATGTTGAAGGTGTAGAACTGGTCCTGCATGCCGATATAGGACAGTTTCGGGTTCTTCTCCCAGACGACGCCTTCGTAGAGATCGAGCGGCCACATGCGGTTGGCGGTCTTGAGCTTGAGGTCGTCGGTGAGGAAGGGGAAGGAATGCAAATAGCCGGTGCACAGGATGATGGCGTCGACGTCCTTGGTGGTGCCGTCCTTGAAGTGGGCCGTCTTGCCGACGACCTTCTGCAGCAGCGGCACTTCCTTCCAGTTCTCCGGCCATTTGAAGCCCATCGGCTTGGAGCGGTAGCTGGAGGTGATCGATTTGGCGCCGTATTTGTAGCATTGCGAGCCGATGTCCTCAGCCGAATAGGAGCGGCCGATGATCAGGATATCCTTGCCCTTGAATTCCATCGCGTCGCGGAAATCATGGCTGTGCAGGATGCGGCCGTTGAAGGTCGAAAAACCTTCGAAATAGGGCACGTTCGGCACGGAGAAGTGGCCGGACGCGACGACGACATTGTCGAACTCCTCGGAATAGGTCACGTCGTTGGTGCGGTCATGCGCGGTGACGGTGAATTTCTTCGTCACATCCGAGAAGGTCACCATGCGCACCGGGCTGTTGAAGCGCACCCATTTGCGCAGGCCTGATTTCTCGACGCGGCCCTTGATGTAATCCCACAAAACGGCGCGCGGCGGGTAGGAGCCGATCGGGCGGCCGAAATGCTCTTCGAATGTGTAGTCGGCGAATTCCAGGCATTCCTTCGGTCCGTTCGACCAGAGGTAGCGGTACATCGAGCCGTGGACGGGATCGCCGTGTTCGTCGAGGCCGGTGCGCCAGGTGTAGTTCCACAGGCCGCCCCAGTCCGACTGCTTTTCGAAGCAGACGATTTCGGGAATTGCGGCGCCCTTGTCTTCGGCCGATTTGAAGGCCCTGAGCTGGGCCAGGCCGGACGGTCCGGCTCCAATGACGGCAACGCGAGTGTTCATGGCAGGCCTCCCGGTCTCATTTCAACTTTGACGCAATTCCTGTGGGAAAAACGTTTCACGCTTTTCCCAGGATTGCTCTTACGAAACAAATTTCACTCACAGTGACAGTAATTGCCCCTTCGATGCTGTCAACAGGGCTTGTGGCGAAACCGCGTTTCGTCCCAGCGGATTTTCGGCAAAAACCGATGGCAGCGCAAATCCGAACCCGACACCATTCGACTTAAGGGCTTGCTGTCGCGGTTGCGTTTCTGTATCGGCAGCGAATATGTTCACCTTGAGTGAAATAAATCTGCGATTCCTGGGAGCGGCGACATGGCGAAGACAGCATCCGATCTCAAGCCCGGCGCCGGTCCGGCCAAGGCCAAGCCGTTGCCGAAGGTCTCGGTGGGCGGGAAGACCATCCGCACGCCGCTGACGCAGAACCCGCACGCCATTCGCGACACACGCGAGAAGGTGCTGGAGGTGGCGATCGGCCGCGAGGTGCGCGCTTTCCGCAAGAAGCTTGGCATTACCGTTGCCGATCTGGCAGTCGCCACCGACATTTCGCTGGGCATGCTGTCGAAGATCGAGAACGGCATCACCTCGCCGTCGCTGACGACGCTGCAGGCGCTGTCGCGAGCGCTCGGCGTTCCCGTCACCGCCTTCTTCCGCCGTTTCGAGGAAGAGCGCAGCGCCGTCTTCGTCAAAGCCGGCGAAGGCCTCGATGTCGAGCGCCGTGGCACGCGCGCCGGCCACCAGTACAATCTCTTGGGACATATCGGTTCCAACACCAGCGGTGTCGTCGTCGAGCCCTATCTGATCACCCTGACCGAGGATTCGGACGTGTTCCCGACCTTCCAGCATGAAGGCATGGAGTTCCTCTACATGCTGGAGGGTGAAGTGGTTTACCGCCACGGCAGCAACCTCTATCCGATGAAGCCGGGCGACAGCCTGTTCTTCGACGCCGACGCGCCGCATGGACCGGAGCAGCTGACAAAGCTGCCGATGCGGTATTTGTCGATCATCTGCTATCCGCAGAACAGTGCGGGGTGAATGGCTGATCTCCCCCCTTGTGGGGGAGATGTCCGGCAGGACAGAGGGGGGCGCTGTCCCGCCGACGTTCGTCATCCTCGGGCTTGACCCGAGGATCCATGCCGTGACCTTCGCCGAAGGGTGCAACGGAGCAGAATTCTCAACCGCTGCAACACCTTAGCGTCACGGCATGGATCCTAGGGTTCTGCGCCGCGTCGCTTCGCTCCTTGCTTCGCCCTAGGATGACGAACTCAATGGTCTGCGCTCCTTCGCGCCCCCTCTGCCCTGCCGGGCGTTCGTCGCTCGGAAAGCCAAGCAATTGGCTTTCCGTCCGCTGCGCGGACCGCTCCTCAACCCCCTCTTGGGGGGAGATTAGCAGCTTCGCCACCGGCAGCTTCAATCCGGCCCAAACCCAGGGCTCGTCGCGCTGCCATCATCCAGCTTCGACAGCCATTCCACCAGCGTCGGCCTATACCGCGTCAGGCCTTTGTAGGTGGCGAGTTCCTCCGGCAGGTCGCGGATGACGCGGTGCAGACGGCGTGCCCATTTCGGCTGCGTCACCAACTCGTCCATCTTGATAAGATAGCAGCGGATCGGGAAGACGATGCCGTTCGAGCGCGGCAGGCGCCAGAAGCTCTGCAACTCGACGCGCAGATGCACCTTGTCGCCGACATTTTCGGGCGTCACCGTGGTGCGGTCCGGTCCCCATTTGTGATAGTTTTCCGGGCTGGTGTCGAGGCGCGGATTGATGGTCATCGTCCAGTTGAGACGCCGCGCCGGCTTGCCCTGCTGGATGTTGGTGAGAAATTTCAGCGCCCGAACGAAAATCCCCTTCTCATGCGCCAGCGGCACCGGCGCATGCCACTCGAAGAAGTTCATGCCGATGTCGAAATCGAGCGACCAGTCGGCCTGGGTGGTGACCATCCCGGCATCCATCCACAGATTGCCGTCGCGCTGGTCGAGGATGCAGAAATCGCCCTGGCTCTGGCGGGTGATGTATTCCATCGGCCCGTAGGGCAGCGTCGAGGTGTCGCCGAAGGTGAAGGTGTCGTCGATGCCGAGCGGCCGGTTGATCCAGCGCCAGCGGTCGCCGTTGCGCTCAAGCGTGAAATGCTCGGGATAGCCCAGCGCCTGCTGCTCCATCAGGAGCTCGAGCAGGTCCCAGCCGGCCAGCGTCATATGCGGCAGCGACTGGCAGCGTAGCGGATCCTCGGCCAGCACCAAAGCGCGGTCCTGCATCTCGGCGACATAGTGCTCGTCGACGTCGATCAGGTTCTCCAGCACGCTGCCCTTGGGACCGACGACATGCGGCTCGATGTTGACCGCATACATGTAGCTGTCTTCGTGGAACGGAAACGGAAACCGCCTGATGTGCTCCGGGCTGTTCCTGAAGGTGAAATCGTCGCGGAACGTTTCCTTGCGAAAGGTGATGCCCAAGCTCGCCTCCTATCTTTCCAGGACCAGTGACTTGCCTTCGAAGCGCGATACGCACGGCATGATCTTGCAGCCGGAGCGATGGTCTTCCTCGCTCAGCCAATGGTCATTGTGGATGAACTTGCCATCATACGAGATGACATTGGTCTCGCATTGGCCGCAGACGCCGCCACGGCAGAGATAGGGCGGATCGACGCCGGCGGCTTCGATGGCTTCGAGCAGGCTCTGCTGTTCGCCGACGCGGATAGTCTTGCCGCTGACGGCAAGCGTGACGTCGAAAGGCAGGCCGGGCTGCGGTGCTGCGAAATGCTCGTAGTGCACCGTCTCTGGCGGCCAGCCCAGTTCTGCCGCGCGGGCTCGTACCCAGTTGATCATGCCGGACGGGCCGCAGACATAGAGATGGGTGCCGAGCGGTTGCGACGACAACAGCCGGTCGAGTTCGATGCACTGGTCCAGATCGTCGTGGTAGAGCCGGATGCGGCGGCCATAGCGTTCCTGCAGCACATCGGCATAGGTGCCGAGCGACGCGGTGCGGCACGTATAGTGTAACTCGAAATTGCCGCCCGAGCCCGCGAGCTGCGCGGTCTGCGCCATGAACGGTGTGATGCCGATGCCGCCCGCAAGCATCAGGTGCTTCTTTGCCCGGAGGTCAAGCGAGAACAGATTGACCGGATAGCTGATCACCATCTCCAGGCCGGCGTGGACCCTGCTGTGCATGAACAGCGAGCCGCCACGGCCGACATCGTCGCGGCGCACGCTGATCGTGTATTCGCGCGTGTCGAGCGGCGAGCCCATCAGCGAATAGGGATTGAGCCTGGTGCGGTCGCCGTCGCGCATCTCGACCACGACATGGGCGCCGCCGGAGAACGTCGGCAGCAGCTCGCCATCGCGGCGGCGGAAATGGAAGCGGGTGACCAGTTCGTTGACCGGGACGACATCGCTGACGACGACATCGAGCTTGGTGGTACCGGTGCTCATGGGAAGGCCTCCTCGACCGGAGGAATTTCACTGCGATCCTCGGCATTGATGCAGACGCCCTGGAAGGCGGCGAGGCGCCTGGAATAGTGGTCGCGCACCAGAAGCAGCAGGCCGCAATGCGAACAGGTCGCGGGCTGCGTCGTCACGTTCTCGGTGATGCCCTTGCAGTGCACGCACTGCATGCGCCGCGCCAGCGACCCGCGATGCTCGGTCTGCATGGAGGTGTGGTCAATGCCGGCTTCGAGTGCCACCTGCATGGCCTGGCCGATCAGTCCTTCGGTGCCGGCGAGATAGAGGCGCAGGCCCATATGAGCGTTGGCCAGCGTCTGCTTCAGCCGCGGCAGCAGGCTGGCGAAGGACGGCGCGACGTGGAATTGCGCCGGCTTCAATGCTTCGAGGGCTGCGACATGCTTGCCGTCGGGACCGGGAATGAAGACGATCTCGGCCCCATCGAAGAAACCAAGCGGGGCCGTCTTTGCCATATCAACGATCGCCAGCGCGCCTTCCGCATCCGCCAGAAAAAGATGATGCTTGCCGGGCTGCGGAGACAGGATTCCGTAAATGGGCCGGCTGATGATCGTCTTGGCTGCCATTCTCTCTTTGTGCCCTAAATCCCTCGCTGTCGATTGTGCCTCAACCCTTGGCGGTGCGCTTGGTTTTCTTCGGATCGTCGAAGGGCAGCGGCTGCGCCGTCGCCTTGATCGAACCGCTCTTGTTGCGGATTTCGAGCTTGGTGTCCTTGACCGCGCAGTCGACGTCGAGGCGAGCGATGCCCATCGATTTCTCGACCAGCGGCGAATACATGGCGCAGGTCACCACGCCGACCTTTTTGCCGTCGCGATAGACCGGCGCGCCTTCGTCGGCCGGCTCCTTGCCGTCGAGCAGAACGCCATAGATCTTGAAGCGTTCCTTGCCTTTCAGCCGATAATGCTCCTCGGCGCCGCGGAAGCCGGCTTTCCCTGGACTGACGGTGAAGTCGAGGCCGAGCTCCCACAGCGTGTCGCCTGGGCCTTCGTTCTCGAAGGGGTATTTCTGCGAATTGTCGTAGGGATAGAACAAGAGGTAGCTTTCGACGCGCAGCATGTCGAGCGTGGTGAAACGGCAGGGAATGATGCCGGCGCTCTTGCCCTCGTCGAGAATCCTGTCCCAGATCGTGCCGGCATCCTGGCCGCGGCAGAAGATCTCGTAGCCGCGCTCGCCGGTGTAGCCGGTGCGCGAGATCATCACCGGAAAGCCGAACAGCTGCGTCTGCATGTGATGGAAATAGGGCAAATCGCGAATGCCCGGCACGTGCTTGGAGAGATAGTCGACCGCGGTCGGTCCCTGCAGCGACAGATCGTGCAGATTGTCGTCGAAGCGCAGCGAGACGTCGCGGCCGACGGAAGCGCGCTGCAATTCCTCATGGCCGGTGCCGGAGCCGTGCACCACCATCCAGGCATTCGGGCCGGTGCGGTAGAGGATGCAGTCGTCGGTGAATTTGCCGGCCTCGTTCAGCATGCAGGCATAGGCCGACTTGCCGGGATAGATCTTTTCGACGTCGCGCGTTGTGGCGAGATCGATGAGGTGCGAGGCATGCGGCCCGGTGATGTGAACCTTCTTTAGGCCCGACACATCCATCAGCCCGGCTTTGGTGCGGATGGCGGTGTATTCCTCGTCGGCATCCTTGTCATAGGTCCAGGCGGTACCCATGCCGCTCCAGTCTTCGAGCTTCGAGCCGAGCGCGCGATGGCGATCCGCCAGGGTCGAAAATCTCCAGGATGCCGTCATCCGCTAATCCTCCGTTCGAAAATTCAATTGTGTTCCCTGCCCCCTGCGCTGCGGCGGGAGCTTTGAGCGAATATTGATCGCAAACGTTCGGGCGCCGCAATACCCCTAAGCAAATAATTTCATTGTCAGGCAAAATTTGCCACGCCAAATGACCGGTTAACCAAACGTAAATTCGTCTTGACAATTCCGCAAATCGGATTGAATTTATGAAAAAAATTTCACTCTCTTGAAAGATGGCAGCGACCGGCCAATTCGGAAGCCGGCGTTGGAATAAAGGGGAAAACCGATGTCAGACCTGCAGCAGCGCATCGAAGCGCTGTACCGTTCCGACGTGCGCGGATCCGCGCTCCTGATCGTCTGCCTGTGGGCGACGATCCTCTTCGTGCTCATCATGACATGGCCCTACATCCCCGACAGCGGGATCAAGATCGTCGTCGCCATCGCGGCGGCCGCCGTGCTGATCTTCAACACGGCCGCCATCCTGGCGATGGTCAATCACTACAAGGAAGACAAGGATTTCATCTACGGTCTCGACATCAAGAACGCCGACGCGGCCCGCAACCGCAAGTCCTGAAAATAGAACGTCCTGAGGGGTAGAAGACATGTCGCGCTACACGCCGCCGGAACAAGGCAGGGCCGGGCAGATTTTCGATATCGTCGTCGTCGTGGTCGCTATTTTCGTGGCGCTGTGGCTGCCGCTGAAACTGGGCCTCGCCGGTGCTGCAAAATCCATCGACGCGCTCGACGCCAAGACCTGGGAGGCCCTCGGGCAGAACCCGACCATGGCCTCGATCTGGGAAAAGCTCGGCTATACGCCCGAGACCGCGCACGACATCATCCAGAACCGCTTCCACTACATCATCGACTGGCCGACGCTGATCATCATGGCGGCGGTGCTGATCGGCTATTTCGTCTTCCTGTTCCGCGCCTCCGACCGCGAATACCGCGACGTCATCAACGAAAAATTCGACGACAAGTAACGCCAGAGATTTGGGGAAGCACCATGTGGACGGCTCTGTCTTATGCATGCTGGGGCATCTCGGGCGTGCTTGCGCTGTGGATGCTCTACGACTGGTTCAAGATCGACACGACCTACTCCGAGGATGTGCTGACCTCCTCGCGCGAAGGCGAGCTTGAAGCCGTTTCCGAAAAACATCGGGTCTAGGGGAAAACAATGGCGGTCGCGGCTGAAACGATAATTACGGCAATCCACGGCGACAGGGTTTCGCTGCTCAGGGTGCTCGGCCCGGCCCATGTCTGGGCGCTCGGCGTCGGCATCGTGCTGGTCGGCGAATTCACCGGCTGGAATTTCTCGGCCGACAAGGGCGGCGCGCTGGCCGCGCTGATCGTCTGCTGGGTGGTCGGGCTCTTGTACACCTCGGTCGCCATGATCGATTCCGAAGTGACATCGACGGTGGCTGCCGCCGGCGGCCAGTACGCGCAGGCCAAGCACATTGTCGGTCCGCTGATGGCCTTCAACGTCGCGCTGTTCCTGGTCTTTGCCTATACCATGCTGGAAGTGTCGGACGCCATCCTGCTCGGCGACACCATCGTCGCCAAGGCCGGCGTCGAAGGGCTTACCCACAATTCGTTCATCGCCGCCACCATCGTCGTATTGGCGTGGCTGAACTATCGCGGCGTTCTGATGACGCTCAACGTCAATTTCGTCATCACCGCCATCGCCTATGTCTCGATCGTCATCCTGTTCTTCTCGGTCAGCCCGTGGACGCAAGGCGCGGTGCTGAAGCTCAACGAGCTCGTCACCCCCGGCAATGCGCTGCCCTATGGCTGGATCGGCGTCATCGCCGCCTTCCAGTTCGGCATCTGGTATTATCTCGGCATCGAAGGCACCACGCAGGCGGCCGAGGAAGTGCGCTCGCCGGCCCGTTCGCTGCCCTACGGCACGATGGCCGGCATGATCACGCTTCTGATCGCCGCCGCCATGACCTGGTATGTCTGCGCCTCGCTGATGCCCTGGGAATATCTCGGCATCACCTATTATCCGCTTTGGGATGCCGGCAAGCTGACGGGGAGTGCGCTCCTCGAAAACCTGCTGTTCATCGCCACGCTGCTGGCCGCGCTCGCTTCCGCCAATGGCTGCATCAACGATGCGGCCCGCGCCTGGTTCTCGCTCGGACGCGACCGCTATCTGCCGACCTGGTTCTCGGCCGTGCACCCGAAATACCGCACGCCCTACCGCTCGATCCTGTTCCTGCTGCCGATCGCGCTCGCCTTTGCCTTCATCGCCGACCTCAACCAGGCGATCACCTTCTCGATCCTGTCGGGCGTGCTGCAATACACCTTCATGAGCATCAACATCATGATGTTCCGCAAGAAGTGGCCGCTGGGCACGATCCGCCGCGGCTACACGCATCCCTTCCATCCGCTGCCGGCGATCGTTTTGTTTTGCCTGTGCGTGGTGACCTTCTTTGCGATCTTCCTCGGCTTCGGTTCGCAGTTGATCGCGATGACCATCTTCTATTTCCTGATCTCGCTGTGGTTCCATTTCTACCGCTACCGCTATGTGCGCCGCGGCGACCAGTTCACCATGCCGTGGCCGAAGCCACAGGGTTATTGACAGGAGAGGGCCTGCCGGTTTGGGCAGGCATTGCGTGACGAGTGTCTGACGTGACGACAGCATTGCTGGCTGGGGCGATAGCCTTGGCTCTCGTCCTGCACCTCGCCTGGCTTGCGCGCGCCAGCCGCAACAGGGCCAAGGCTGCTCTTGCCGCCGAGGTTGCAAGCATCCGAACCGTCATCGCAGATGCCGTCGACATTTCAGATGGCACGGTTGGCGTCGTCACCTGGGTGGGTTCGTGGAACGAACGGCGCGTGCAAGTGCGCACTATCGTCGACACGCTGGCGACGCGAAAACTGCCGGCGCGCTGGCTCAGCGTTTCGGTCACCGAACCGGTTGCGGTGCCGGCGACCTTCGACATGATGATGCGGCCGGGATCGCCGACCACCTTCTCCAATTTCGATCACCTTCAGCACACGCTGCCGAAAGCTCCGGGTTTTCCGGCCGAAGCCGTGCTGCGAACAGACTTAAGGGGCGCGCGCTTTCCGCAGAACCTGATCGCCAGCCATCTGGACATCTTTGCCGAAGGACCCGCCAAGGAACTGCTGATCACGCCGAACGGTGTGCGCATCGTCTGGCTGCTGGCCGAGGCCGAACGCGCCCGCTACGGCGTGTTCCGGCAGGCGGCATTCGGCACAAGGCTCGAACCGGCGCTGGTCGAAAGGCTGCTCGCGTCGGCCTCGGGGCTGCGCGATGCCATCAACCGACAGGAAAGGCAGGTGGCATGAGCGCACCGACAAATCCCTATCTGGTGCTCGGCGCCGCTATCGTCCTGCCGGCAAGCGGCCATGTCATTCTGGGCGTCCCGGTGCGCGGCCTGCAGTTCCTGTTCTTCATGGTCATCCTGGCCTGGGTGACGGCCAAGGTCGCGCCGGCCGACGCCAACTTCATCGGCCGCCATGCGGGCGGCTTCCTGATCTATGCACTGTCGATTCTCGACGCCTACAAAATCGCCCGCATCCGCACCGCTAAATGGGTTCACGGTACCCGCGCCGGCAGCGATAGTGCACAAAGTGGCATTGAGCCGCATACGTAACTAGAGGAAAATTTTTTTCATATGATTGAATTCGGACAGCGCATTCGATACATCATCTCTTAGCTGCAAACGCCGGGAGGCTGACATGTGTGGAATCGTCGGACTTTTTTTGAAGGACAAGTCGCTTGAGCCGCAACTCGGCTCGATGCTGTCGCAGATGCTCATCTCGCTCAGCGATCGCGGCCCCGACAGCGCCGGCATCGCCATCTATGGTGACACTTCCAAAAACGAAGCCAAGATCACCGTCCAGTCGGCCAAGCCCGAGCGCGATTTTCACGGCCTGGACGCCGAACTTGCCAAGGCCATCGGCGCACCGGTAAGCATCGCGGTGAAGTCGACGCACGCCGTACTCAGGACCGCGCCCTACAAGGTCGACGCCGCGCGCGAAGCGTTGCAGTCGATCCGGCCCGACGTGCGCATCATGGGCGCCGGCGAAGCGGTGGAGATATACAAGGAAGTCGGCCTGCCGGAGGCGGTGGTCGACCGCTTCGACGTCCGCTCGATGACCGGCACGCATGGCATCGGCCATACCCGCATGGCAACGGAATCGGCCGTGACCACGATGGGCGCGCATCCGTTCTCGACCGGCGCCGACCAGTGCCTTGTGCACAATGGCTCGCTGTCCAACCACAACAATGTGCGGCGCGAATTGCGGCGCGAGGGCATGACCTTCGAGACCGAGAACGACACCGAGGTCGCTGCCGCCTATCTCTCCTCGCAGATGGCGCATGGCAAGAATCTCGGCGAGGCGCTGGAAGGCACGCTTTCCGACCTCGACGGCTTCTTCACCTTCGTCGTCGGCACCAAGAACGGCTTTGGCGTGGTGCGCGACCCGATCGCCTGCAAGCCCGCCGTCATGGCCGAGACCGACCAGTATGTCGCCTTCGGCTCGGAATATCGCGCGCTGACCAAGCTGCCCGGCATAGACAATGCGAGGGTCTGGGAGCCAGAGCCCGCAACCGTCTATTTCTGGGAGCATTGAGCCCATGCCGGCAACCAAACTTTCGAAGGTGGCGCAAGACCACGCCTCCCGGGTCTTCGATCTCGATGTGTCGTCGCTGCGCGAGCTCAACCAGGCGCTGCACAATCTGACGCCCGGCTCCAACGAGACGGCGTGGGAAGTGCTGCACCCGAAGGGCAGCCATTCGGTCGCCGTCGGCGTCGACCAGCCTGTCACCATCGATGTGCGCGGCAGCGTCGGCTACTATTGCGCCGGCATGAATGACGGCGCCACGATCATCGTGCACGGCTCGGCCGGCCCCGGCGTCGGCGAGAACATGATGTCGGGCTCGATCGTCATCAAGGGCGATGCCAGCCAGTATGCCGGCGCCACCGGCAGAGGCGGGCTGCTGGTCATCGAAGGCAATGCCTCGTCGCGCTGCGGCATCTCGATGAAGGGCATCGACATCGTCGTCCATGGCAATATCGGCCACATGTCGGCCTTCATGGCGCAGTCCGGCAATCTGGTGGTGCTGGGCGATGCCGGCGATGCACTGGGCGATTCCATCTACGAGGCGCGGCTGTTCGTGCGCGGCAAGGTCGAAAGCTTAGGGGCCGACTGCATCGCCAAGGAGATGCGGGCCGAGCACATCGACCTGTTGCAGGGCCTGCTCGACCGCGCCGGCGTGACCGGCGTCAAGCCGTCGGAGTTCAAGCGCTACGGCTCGGCGCGCACGCTCTACAATTTCAATATCGACAACGCCGACGCGTATTGAGGCAGCATGACCTACAAGAACCCGCCGACGACGCCGCGCAAATCCGCGACCTTCGACGACTACACGCTCTCCGAAATCCGACGCGCAGCGGCGACCGGCATCTATGACATCCGCGGCGCCGGGGCCAAGCGCAAGCTGCCGCATTTCGACGACCTCCTGTTTCTTGGCGCCTCGATCTCGCGCTATCCGCTGGAAGGCTATCGCGAGCGCTGCGACACCAGCGTGGTGCTCGGCTCACGCCATGCCAAGAAGCCGATCGAGCTGAAAATCCCGATCACCATTGCCGGCATGAGCTTTGGATCGCTCTCTGGTCCCGCCAAGGAAGCATTGGGCCGAGGTGCTTCGCTTT
The DNA here is from genome assembly GCF_057786075.1 of Mesorhizobium sp. P171375. Classification (NCBI taxonomy): domain Bacteria; kingdom Pseudomonadati; phylum Pseudomonadota; class Alphaproteobacteria; order Hyphomicrobiales; family Phyllobacteriaceae; genus Mesorhizobium; species Mesorhizobium sp. P171375. The sequence continues at coordinate 3,041,225 of NZ_JBYNWF010000001.1, read as the reverse complement.
CCGGCACCTCGACGACCACCGGCGACGGCGGCATGACCGAGGAAGAGCGCGGGCATTCCAAGACGCTGGTCTATCAATATCTGCCGTCGCGCTATGGCATGAACCCGCGCGACCTTCGCCGCGCCGACGCCATCGAAGTGGTCGTTGGACAAGGCGCCAAGCCCGGCGGCGGCGGCATGCTGCTGGGACAGAAGATCTCCGACCGCGTCGCCGAAATGCGCACGCTGCCGAAAGGCATCGACCAGCGCTCGGCCTCGCGCCATCCCGACTGGACCGGGCCGGACGATCTCGAGATCAAGATCCTCGAACTGCGCGAGATCACCGACTGGGAAAAGCCAATCTACGTCAAGGTCGGCGGCGCCCGCCCCTATTACGACACGGCACTTGCGGTGAAGGCCGGCGCCGATGTCGTCGTCGTCGACGGCATGCAGGGCGGCACCGCGGCGACGCAGGAAGTGTTCATCGAAAATGTCGGCCAGCCGACGCTTGCCTGCATCAGGCCGGCGGTGCAGGCGCTGCAGGATCTCGGCATGCACCGCAAGGTGCAGCTGATCGTTTCCGGCGGCATCCGCAACGGCGCCGACGTCGCCAAGGCGCTGGCGCTCGGCGTCGATGCCGTCTCGATCGGCACGGCGGCGCTTGTCGCGCTCGGCGACAACGACCCGCGCTGGGAGGCGGAGTACAACGCGCTCGGCACCACGGCCGGCGCCTATGACGACTGGCATGAGGGCCGCGACCCCGCGGGGATCACCACGCAGGATCCGGAGCTGATGAAGCGGGTCGACCCGATCGCCGCCGGACGGCGTCTCGCCAACTACCTCAAGGTGATGACGCTGGAGGCGCAGACGATCGCGCGAGCGTGCGGCAAGAACAGCCTGCACAATCTCGAGCCCGAGGACCTCGTCGCCCTCACCATCGAAGCCGCCGCCATGGCCGGTGTGCCGCTGGCCGGCACTAACTGGATACCGGGGAAGAACGGCTTCTAAAAAATCACGTCAAAATATGCGAGGAACTATAATGGGGAACGATCTCGCCGCATTCGCCAAAGAGAACGGCGTCAAATATTTCATGATTTCCTACACCGACCTGTTCGGCGGCCAGCGCGCCAAGCTGGTGCCGGCGCAGGCGATATCAGACATGCAGAAGGACGGGGCCGGCTTTGCCGGTTTCGCCACCTGGCTCGACCTGACGCCGGCGCATCCCGACATGCTGGCGGTGCCGGATCCGGATTCGGTCATCCAGCTGCCGTGGAAACCCGATGTCGCATGGGTCGCCGCCAACTGCATCATGGACGACAAGGAAGTCGAGCAGGCGCCGCGTAACACGCTGCGCCGTCTGATTGCGGAAGCCGCCACCGACGGCATGCATGTCAAGACCGGCGTCGAGGCCGAGTTCTTCCTGATCTCACCGGACGGCAGCGTCATTTCCGACAAATACGATACGGCCTCGAAGCCTTGCTACGACCAGCAGGCGGTGATGCGCCGCTACGATGTCATCGCGGAGATCTGCGATCACATGCTGGCGCTGGGCTGGAGCCCCTACCAGAACGACCATGAGGACGCCAATGGCCAGTTCGAGATGAACTGGGCGTTCGACGATGTGCTGGCGACCGCCGACAAGCACTCGTTCTTCAAATTCATGGTCAAGTCTGTCGCCGAAAAGCACGGCCTGCGCGCCACCTTCATGCCGAAGCCCTTCCAGGGCCTGACCGGCAATGGCTGCCACGCCCACATCTCTGTGTGGGACAAAGCAGGCAAGACCAATGTCTTTGCCGACAATGCGATGGAGCTTGGCCTGTCGGCCAAGGGCAAGAATTTCCTTGGCGGCATCATGAAACATGCCTCGGCGCTGGCCGCCATCACCAATCCGACGGTCAATTCCTACAAGCGCATCAACGCGCCGCGCACCATTTCGGGCGCCACCTGGGCGCCGAACACGGTGACCTGGACCGGCAACAACCGCACCCACATGGTGCGCGTGCCCGGCCCCGGCCGCTTCGAATTGCGGCTGCCGGACGGTGCCGCAAACCCCTATCTGCTGCAGGCCGTCATCATTGCCGCCGGTCTCGACGGCATCCGCTCCAAGGCCGATCCCGGCAAGCGCTACGACATCGACATGTACCAGAACGGCCACACGGTGAAGGGCGCGCCGAAGCTGCCGCTCAACCTGCTCGACGCGCTGCGCGAGTTCGACAAGGACAAATCGCTCAAGGCGGCGCTGGGTGAGGAATTCTCGTCGGCTTACCTAAAGCTGAAGCACCAGGAATGGAATTCCTATGCTTCGCACTTCACGCAATGGGAGCGCGACCACACGCTGGACATCTGATGTTCGGCGTGAGGCGAGCGACCTCGGAATGACCTGATGAAATACTCGATCTTCTCGCTCGCCCGTGCCGCCCTTTCCGGCCACAAGAACTGGCAACGCACCTGGCGCGATGCCAGCCCGAAAGACCACTACGATGTGGTGATCATCGGCGGCGGCGGCCATGGGCTCGCCACCGCCTGGTTCCTCGCCAGCGAGTTCGGCATCAGAAACGTCGCGGTGCTGGAAAAGGGCTGGATCGGCTCCGGCAATGCCGGTCGCAACACCACCATCATCCGCTCCAATTACGGCCTGCCCGGCAATACCGGCTTCTACGAATTGTCGATGAAGCTGTGGGAGCGGATGGAGCAGGACCTCAACTACAATTCGATGGTCAGCCAGCGCGGCGTCCTCAACCTCTACCATTCCGACGCCCAGCGCGACGCCTACGCGCGGCGCGGCAACACCATGCGCATCAACGGCATCGATGCCGAACTGCTCGACCAGGCGGCGCTGAAGAAGATGCTGCCGTTCCTGAATTTCGACCATGCGCGCTTTCCCGTGCAGGGTGGCCTTCTGCAGCGGCGCGGCGGCACGGCGCGTCATGACGCGGTGGTATGGGGCTATGCGCATGCGGCGAGCGAACGCGGCGTCGACATCATCCAGAATTGCGAGGTCACCGGTTTTGTCCGGGACGGTAACGGCAAGGTCACCGGCGTCGAGACCTCGCGCGGCAAGATCGGCGCCGGCAAGGTCGGCATGGCAGTTGCCGGTTCCTCCTCTCGCGTCGCGGCGATGGCGGGCCTGCGCCTGCCGATCGAAAGCCATGTGCTGCAAGCCTTCGTTTCGGAAGCGATCAAGCCGCTCATTCCAGGCGTGATGACCTTCGGCGCCGGGCATTTCTATGTCAGCCAGTCGGACAAGGGCGGGCTGGTCTTCGGCGGCGACATCGATGGCTACAATTCCTATGCGCAGCGCGGCAACATGCCTGTGATGGAAGATGTCTGCGAAGGCGGCATGGCGCTGATCCCGATGATTGGCCGCGTGCGGCTCTTGCGCCAGTGGGGCGGCATCATGGACATGTCGATGGACGGTTCGCCGATCATCGACAAGACGCCGGTCGACGGCCTCTACCTCAATGCCGGCTGGTGCTATGGCGGCTTCAAGGCGACGCCGGGCTCAGGCTTCGTCTTTGCCCATCTTCTGGCCCGCGATGAATCGCACAAGGAGGCGGCGCGGTTTCGCCTCGATCGCTTCCAGCGTGGCGCCATGATCGACGAAAAGGGCCAGGGCGCCCAACCGAACCTGCACTGAGGACGGCTCGATGCGTATTGTCTGTCCCTTCTGCGGCGAACGCGAACTCGGCGAGTTCAGCTATCTCGGCGACGCCAAGCCGGTGCGGCCCGCCGCGGACGCCGGCGAAGAGGCCGTCTACGACTATGTCTATCTGCGCGACAACGTCGCCGGCGTGATGAGTGAGAACTGGTACCATGGCGGCGGCTGCCGGGCCTGGTTGAAAGTCACCCGCAACACGCTGACGCACGAGATTTCTTCCGTGGAAGCAGCGGCGGGCGCCGGTGCGAGGCAGGTTGCGAAATGAGCTATTTTGGCCACGTCAGCGCTGCCCCTCACCTGCCTGCCGGCATCCTCTCCCCGTATAGAGACGGGGAGAGGGGCGCTCTTGCCAACGGTTTCGCCAATCATCAGCGCAGCAAGAAGGAGGGCGGCGTTGCGGCCAGCCCCCTTCTCCCCGTCACTATGCGGGGAGAAGTGCCCGGCAGGGCGATGAGGGGCAGCGCTACCCTTCGCGATGACATCAAATCGAGAGGCTGGACATCGTGACCTCTCAATCCCATCGCCTCACCTCCGGTGGCCTCATCGACCGGTCCACGCCGCTCAACTTCCGCTTCGACGGCGAGACATTCTCCGGCTTCCAGGGCGATACGCTGGCATCGGCGCTGGTCGCCAACGGCGTGAAGCTGGTCGGCCGCTCGTTCAAATACCATCGCCCGCGCGGCATTCTCACCGCAGGCTCGGAAGAACCCAACGCGCTGGTCGAGTTGCGCACAGGCGCACGGCGCGAGGCCAACACCAAGGCGACGACGGCCGAACTCTATGAGGGGCTCGAAGCGGCAAGCCAGAACCGCTGGCCGTCGCTGCGCCACGATGTGATGTCGGTCAACCAGCTGTTCGCGCCGATCTTCGTCGCCGGCTTCTACTACAAGACCTTCATGTGGCCGGCGAAGTTCTGGGAGATGATCTACGAGCCGGCGATCCGCCGCGCCGCGGGTCTCGGCCGCGCTGCGGTAACCCCCGATCCCGACCACTACGACAAAGCCTGGGCGCATTGCGATGTGGTGATCGCCGGCTCCGGCCCGGCAGGTCTCGCCGCCGCACTCGCAGCAGGCCGCAGCGGTGCGCACGTCATTCTGTGCGAAGAAGATTTTGTCCCCGGCGGCCGCCTGCTGTCGGATGGCGGCACGATCGACGGGCTGCCGGCGGCGGAGTGGCTGGCACGCACGCTGGCCGAGCTTGGCTCGATGCCCGATGTCCGCCTCATGACGCGCACGACGCTGTTCGGCGTCTATGATGGCGGCACCTATGGCGCGATCGAACGCGTCAACGACCATCTGCCGACGCCGCCCGAGCACGAGGTGCGGCAGCGGCTGTGGCGGATCGTGGCCAAGCGCTGCGTCGTCGCCGCCGGCGCGATCGAACGACCCATCGTCTTTGCCGGCAACGACACGCCCGGCGTGATGATGGCCTCGGCCATGCGGACCTATGTCGCGCGCTATGCCGCCACCCCCGCAAGACGGATCGCACTGTTCACCAACAATGAGAATGGCTGGCACACAGTCGAGACCGCACTCGCAGCCGGATTGCAGATCGCGGCGGTGATCGACGCGCGGCCGGATGTCTCCCCTGCTCATCGCTCGCTGGCATCCAAAAACGGCTTCACCGTGCTGCACGGCTCGGTCAGCGGCGTCGACGGCGGCAAGGACGGCGTGCGCAAGATTTCGGTGTCGCTGACCGGCGGCGCGCGCGCCGAAGTCGAAGCAGACGGGCTTGCCGTTTCCGGTGGCTGGAACCCCGCGGTCGGCCTCACCTCCTACCATCGCGGGCGGCAGAAATGGCGTGACGACATCTCAGCCTTCGTGCCCGACGGCGCGCCGCCGGGCATTGTCGCGGCGGGTGCCGCCAACGGTGCTTTCGGCCTTGGCGCCTGCCTGCGCGAAGGTTTTGAAGCGGGTGCGGCAGCCGCGCGTGACGCCGGCCGTACCGGCAATGAAGGATCGACGCCTGTCGCCGATGACGAGGCCTTTTCGCTGACCCCCCTCTGGCATGTCACCGGCAAGGGCAAGGCCTTCGTTGACCAGCAGCATGACGTCACCGCGTCCGACATCGAACTGGCACAGCGCGAGGGCTTTGAATCGGTCGAGCATCTGAAGCGCTACACCACGCTCGGCATGGCCACCGACCAGGGCAAGACCTCGAATGTCGCCGGCCTCGCCATCATGGCGGCTATGACCGGCAAATCCATCCCCGAGACCGGCACGACGATCTACCGGCCGCCTTACGTGCCCGTCGCCATCGGCGCTTTCGCCGGCCATCATCGCGACGAGAATTTTCACGCGACGCGGCTGACGCCCTCGCATCACTGGGCCGCCGAACAGGGCGCGATCTTCGTCGACACCGGCCTGTGGAAGCGCGCGCAATGGTATCCGCGTGCCGGCGAGAAGGACTGGCTGGAATCCGTGACGCGCGAGGTCAAGGCGGTGCGCGGTGGCGTCGGCTTCTGCGATGTCTCGACGCTCGGCAAGATCGACGTGCACGGCAAGGATGCCGGCGCTTTCCTCGACCGCGTCTACATTAACACCTTCTCCAACCTCGCCGTCGGCAAGGCGCGCTACGGGCTGATGCTGCGCGAGGATGGCCTGGTCTATGATGACGGCACGACCTCGCGTCTGGCCGAAGATCACTATTTCCTGACCACCACCACGGGCAAGGCCGGGCTGGTGATGCAGCATCTCGAATTCTGCCGGCAGGTGCTGTTCCCGGAACTCGACGTGCAGTTGACCTCGGTCTCCGACCAGTGGGCGCAATTCTCCATCGCGGGGCCGAAGACACTCGACCTCTTGAAGGAGATCGTCGATCCCGCCCAGAATCTGTCCAACGAAGGTTTTCCGTTCATGGGCGCGCGCGAAGTGGCGCTGCGCGGCGGCATCAAGGCGAGACTGTTTCGCATCTCCTTCTCCGGCGAGATGGCGTTCGAGATTTCGGTGCCGGCGCGCTATGGCGAGGCGATGGCGCGCAATCTGATGCAGGCGGGAAAGCCCTTCGGCGTGACACCCTACGGCACTGAAGCGCTCGGCGTCATGCGCGTCGAAAAAGGCCATGTCGCCGGACCGGAACTGAGCGGCACGACGACGGCCGCCGATCTCGGCCTCGGCAAGATGATGTCGACCAAGAAGGATTTTATCGGTCGCGTCATGGCCGGCCGCGAGGCGCTGGTGGCGCCGGACCGGCAGGTCGTGGTCGGCATCAAGCCGGTCGACAAGGCAAGGCGCCTGCGCTCCGGCGCGCACATCATTCCGAAAGGGCAGACACCCGGCCCCGACAATGACCAGGGCTACGTCACCTCGGTCTGCTTCTCGCCGACACTCGACCATTGGATCGGGCTTGGCCTGGTCGAACGTGGCCGCGAGCGCATCGGCGAGATCGTGCATGCGCACGACCCGCTGCGCGGCGAGGACTATGATGTCGAGCTCTGCAATCCCGTCTTCTACGATCCGGATGGAGGGCGCCAGCGTGGCTGAGTTTTCCTGGGATGTTCGAAGCCCGCTCGACCGGGCGCTTGTTACCGGCGCTTATGGTGCACGGGGCGATGCCGGCGTGTCACTGACCGAGATCCGCAACTTCGACCTCGTCCAGGTGATGGCGCGACGCGGCAAGGCGGCCGACATGGCCAAGGCGGCGAAGGCACGCTTCGGTGTGGGGGCTCCGCAAACACCGAAGGCGGTCGGCACGTCGGATGCAACGCTGATCTGGTCGGGACCGGATCAGTTCTTTGTGCTGTCGAAGGGTGGCAAGCATGGGATTGGGGCGCTTGCCCCAGCCTTCGCGACTTCGGCTTCGCTTTCCGACCAGTCACATGCGCGGGTGCTGATCAGCATCTCCGGCACCAAGGCGCGGACGATGCTGGCGAAACTGTCGTCGATCGATTTGCATCCTGATGCATTTCCGGTTGGCGCGGCGGCGGCCACCTCGATGGACCACACCAGTGTCACGCTCTGGCGGGGGAAGGATCGTGACGGACTGGCCGTGTTCAACGTTCTGGTGTTTGCGACTTTTGCCGAGAGCCTTTGGCACACGATGCTGGATTCGGCTGCGGAGTATGGCGTGGCGATTGGCCATTCCGAGGACTTGGCGTAGCGCTTGTGCGCGCCGACGGCGATCCGTCACCCACCCCTCATCCGTCTCGGCGCTACGCGCCGATCCACCTTCTCCCACAAGGGGAGAAGGCAAGAAGCACTCCCCCGCCTTGCCAAACGCAACCGCGCTGCTATTCTTACAGCTAAAATAATTTCACACACAGGCAAACTTGTTTCTCGAACCGCAAGGCTGAGATGAGCCAGTCGCCCTACCCCACTATCGCAGCCGGACCGCCCCGACCGAGCCTCATCCTGCGGCCCGGCCAGATCGTGCTGCCGCCCGGCATGGAGCGTTATACGATCAAGGGCAATGGCGCCGTGCTGATCGAGGTCGAGGCTGGGGACACGTTCACCGTCCGCAATGTCGAGGGCGGCCAGGCTTGCGAACTGCTGGCCTGGGACAAGTCAGGCGCGACCGACCCTTCCATCCTCGGCGAAAAATCCAACGGCAATGCCGCAGGGATCAAGGCGCTGCTGTCGCAGGGGGATGATACCCTCGCTTCCGTGCGCCGCGGGCTCGAGCGCCGCCAGGTGCAGCTTGACCAGGCGAAGGCGGTGCGCGTGTTCGGCGGCGCCACGCCCGCCGCCACGGAACAGACCTTCACTGTTGCGCGTGACGGCGCGATGTTAATCGCCGCTCCCGGCGGGCCGATGCTGGTCGATGGCCATGACACGGCGACGCCGCTCACCGTCATGGTGCGCCGCGCCACGGTGCGCCTGAAGTCGAAGTCTGAGTTGGCCGATCCGCTCGCCGATCCGGTGCTCGATCTCAGGGTGCATTCGGCAACCGCCGAATCCTACTTCGTCAAGGCCGGCGACTATCTGCAGATCATCGATGTCGACGGCCGCCAGTGCACCGACTTCCAGTGTTTTTCGGCACGCAAGCTGGACAAGGGCCGCGATCACCCGCTCGACGTGACGACGACGCGCACGCTGATGGGATCGAGCTACCCGATGCCCGGCCTGCATTCGAAATATTACGACCAGGACATGGAGCCGCTGGTCGAGGTGGTGCAGGACACATGCGGCCGCCATGATGCCTTCGCGCTCGCCTGTGCCGCCAAATATTACGACGACATCGGCTATCCCGGCCACACCAACTGCTCGGAGAACTTCAATCGCGCGCTGGCCGACAAGGGCGTGACGCCGCGCGCGGGCTGGATGGCGATCAACTTCTTCTTCAACACGGCGATCGACGCGCATGGCGTCATGGTGTCGGACGAGCCATGGTCGCGGGCCGGCGACTATGTGCTCTTGCGGGCGCTGACCGACATCGTCTGTGTTTCCTCCGCCTGCCCCGACGACACGACGCCAGCCAATGGCTGGGACCTCACCGACATCCATGTGCGGACCTATTCCGGTCAGCACAAATTCTCGCGAGCGATCGCCAGACGAATGACGCCCGATTCGGAACCGAAAATGACCCGCGAGACAGCCTTTCATTCGAGCTTCGCCAAGCACACCCGCAACTTCGTGGAATATCGAGGCTATTGGCTGGCCAATTCCTTCGCCAAGGAAGGGCCTATCACTGAATACTGGGCGTGCCGGCAGGATGCGGTGATCATGGACCTGTCGCCGCTGCGCAAGTTCGAGGTCACTGGCCCGGATTCCGAAGCGTTGCTGCAATACACGCTGACCCGCGACGTCAAGAAGCTCGGCGTCGGCCAGGTCGTCTACTCCGCCATGTGCTACGAGCATGGCGGCATGATCGACGACGGCACGCTGCTGCGGCTCGGCAAGGACAATTTCCGCTGGGTCGGCGGCGACGATCTCTCGGGCGAATGGCTGCGCGAGACCGCATCGAGGCTCGGCCTCAACGTGCTGGTGCGCTCATCGACCGACCAGATGCACAATGTCGCCGTGCAGGGGCCGAAAAGCCGTGACATTTTGCGGGAAGTCATCTGGACCTCGCCTGTGCAGCCATCGATCGACGAGCTCGAATGGTTTCGCTTTGCGGTGGCGCGCATCGGCGGCGGCAACGGCATCCCGGTCGTGGTGTCACGCACCGGCTATACCGGCGAACTCGGCTATGAGATCTGGTGCCATCCGCGCGACGCCGAAAAAGTGTTCGACGCCATCTGGGAAGCCGGCCAGCCGCATGGGCTGAAACCGATGGGCCTGCAGGCGCTCGACATGGTGCGCATCGAGGCCGGGCTGATCTTCGCCGGTTACGAGTTCTCCGACCAGACCGATCCGTTCGAGGCCGGCATTGGCTTCACCGTGCCGCTGAAGACCAAGACCGACGACTTCATCGGTCGCGAGGCGCTGATCCGGCGCAAGGAGTACCCGCAGCACAAGCTCGTCGGCCTCGACATCGACGGCAATGTCGCCGTCGGCCATGGCGACTGCGTCCATGTCGGCCGTGCCCAGATCGGTGTCGTCACCTCGGGCATGCGCTCTCCCGTATTGAACAAGAACATCGCGCTGGCGAGGCTCGACGTCACTCACGCCGCTGTCGGCACGGAGGTCGAAATCGGCAAGCTGGACGGCCATGCCAAGCGGCTGCCGGCGCGCGTGGTGGCCTTCGCCCATTACGATCCGCAGAAGACCAGACCGCGTTCCTGACGAGAAGCAATCGCTCCAGGTTTCGATTTTCCAAGCGTTTGCGCTGCCCCTCACCTGCCTGCCGGCATCCTCTCCCCGTATAGTGACGGGGAGAGGAGCGCTGTCTCGCCGATTTCGTCAACCATCGGCGTCGCAAGAAGAGTGCCAGCGTTGCGGCCAGCCCACTTCTCCCCGTCACTATACGGGGAGAAGTGCCCGGCAGGGCGATGAGGGGCGGCGCCGACTTTCGATAATTGGTGGCCTCCAACACTGGCCGGAATCTCACCTTCGTCTGATGCGATGCCTTGGCTCATGACGGCGGCCTCAAAGTGATGCTGATACTGGGCCTGCCGCACACGCGCGCAAGCGTGATGTGCACGACATCACAAATCGCTTGACGTGAAAGCGCGTCGGATCAATCTTCACTGTTAAGAAAAAAATACGACTGAGTGGAAACACCGGAGTCGTGAAGGTCATTTGCCGGGGAACAAGCTTCGCGCAGTCGAGGCATCGCCGGCGGGAACAGCGAAAAAGGGGAATTCACAGACATGAGCTCCATTAGCACGGCCCTCGAGCAGCCTGCCGAAAGCAAGCTGCTCAGGCATATCGACTGGCGCGGCGCCTTCTGGGTGGCGAGCGGCGTTCCGGCCCTGGTCCTGTTTTCGATCGGCGGCATTGCCGGCACGACCGGAACGCTGGCCTTCCTCATCTGGACGGTGTCCATGATCATGGGCTTCCTGCAATCCTTCACCTATGCCGAGATCGCCGGCCTGTTCCCGAACAAGTCGGGCGGCGCCTCGATCTACGGCGCCACCGCCTGGCTGCGCTACTCCAAGCTCATTGCGCCGCTGTCGGTGTGGTGCAACTGGTTCGCCTGGTCGCCGGTGCTGTCGCTCGGCTGCTCGATCGCCGCCGCCTACATCCTCAACGCGCTGGCGCCGGTGCCGCTCGTCACCGAGGCGTCGCCCGATGTCGTCGCCTATATCGCCGCGCATGCCGGGACGGCGCCTGCCGATGCGATAGCCGCAGTGACCGCGGCGGCCACGCCGGCGATCCGCACCTGGACGCTGTGGAGCCACACGCTGGGTCCGGTTTCCTTCACCCTCAACGCAACCTTCTTCATCGGCGCGGTGCTGATGCTGATCATCTTCTCGATCCAGCATCGCGGCATTCTGGGCACCGCCAATGTGCAGAAGTATATCGGCCTGCTGGTCATCATCCCGATGCTGATCGTGGGCGTCGTGCCGATCGTCACCGGCCAGATCAACTGGGCGAATTTCTCGCCGCTGGTGCCGCTGGCCGCAGCCTACGCGCCGGAGCCTGGCTCATGGAACATTCCCGGCTGGACGCTGGTGCTGGGCGGCATGTTCATCGCGGCATGGTCGACCTACGGCTTCGAAACGGCTATCTGCTACACCTCCGAGTTCAAAAACCCGGGCACCGACACCTTCAAGGCGATCTTTTATTCCGGCCTGCTCTGCATGCTCTTGTTCATCCTGGTTCCCTTCACCTTCCAGGGCGTGCTGGGTTTGAACGGCATGCTGGCGACGCCGATCGTCGACGGCTCCGGCGTCGCCGATGCACTGGCCGGCATGGTCGGCGGCGGCGCGCTGATCCACAGCCTCCTGGTGATGCTGATGATCCTGGCGCTGGTGCTGTGCATCATGACGGCGATGGCCGGTTCGTCGCGCACGCTCTACCAGGGCTCGGTTGACGGCTGGCTGCCGCGCTATCTCAGCCACGTCAACGAGCACGGCGCGCCGACCCGCGCCATGTGGACCGACCTCGTCTTCAACCTGATCGTGCTGGCCATCGCCTCGGCCGACGCGACGAGCTTCTTCTTCATCCTCGCCGTGTCGAATTGCGGCTACATCATCTTCAACTTCCTCAACCTCAATGCCGGCTGGATCCACCGCATCGACAACGGCCACATCAATCGGCCGTGGAAGGCGCCGAGCTGGCTGCTCGGCGTCGGCGCCATCTTCGCCTATGTCAACGCCATCTTCATGGGCGCCGGCGCCAAGGTGTGGAACCCGATGGCGCTGTGGGCCGGCCTGATCACGGCTGCGTTGATCATTCCGGTGTTCTGCTACCGGCATTACGTCCAGGACAAGGGCAAGTTCCCCGACCACATGCTGGCCGATCTCGGCATGGCGGGAGCCGACCTGTCGGTCAAAAAGGCAGGCATGCTGCCCTACCTGACGCTGGTCGCAGGCGTGGTGGTGATGTTGCTAGCCAACTGGTACTTCGTCATCTGAAAATGACGGCTTGAAAAGGAATGGGCGCGCTTCGGCGCGCCCATTCCTTTTTTGCACAAATGCATCGCATCTGAGAGTGTCTCGGCCAGCCTTGTCAGCCAGCCTTGCGGATGGCCGCTTCGGAGCCTTCGAAGAACCGGTTCGGCGGCCGCTTCAGGCCGAGATTCTCGCGCAAGGTCGTGCCCTCATATTCGCGCCGGAAGAGCCTTCGACGCTGCAGTTCCGGCACCACCTTCTCGGCGAAGTCGTCGAGCCCGGCGGGAAGGTAGGGGAACATGACGTTGAAGCCGTCGGATCCCTCGGCAAGCAGCCACTCCTCCATCGCGTCGGCGATAGTCTTCGGCGTGCCGACAAAGGCAAGGCCGGAATAGCCACCAAGCCGCTGGGCAAGCTGGCGCACGGTGAGGTTCTCGGTCCGCGCGAGTTCGATGACGCGCTCGCGGCTGCTCTTCGAGGCGTTGGTCTCGGGGATTTCAGGCAAGGGCGCATCGGGATCGAAGTGGGCCGCGTCATGGCCGAGCGCGATCGACAGCGAGGCGATGCCGCTCTCATAATAGACCAGGCTGTCGAGCTTCGCCCGCTTGGCCCGCGCCTCCTCGACGCTGTCGCCGACGATGACGAAGGCGCCGGGCAGGATCTTGATATCGTCACGATCGCGGCCGAGTTTTTGCGCCCGGCCTTTGACATCGGCAAAGAAGCGCTGCCCGGCGGCGAGATCGGAATGAGCGGCGAAGATGACCTCAGCCGTTTCGGCCGCCAATTGCCGTCCCGCTTCCGAGGCGCCGGCCTGGACGATGACCGGCCAGCCTTGCACAGGGCGCGCAATGTTGAGCGGGCCGCGCACCGAGAGGTTTTCGCCCTTGTGGTCCAGCACATGCAGCTTCGCGGGATCGAAATAGAGCCCGCTTTCAGCGTCGCGGATGAAGGCATCGTCGGCAAAGCTGTCCCACAGGCCGGTCACCACATCGTAGAATTCCCGCGCGTTGTGGTAGCGCTCGTCATGCTCGACATGCTCGTCGAGACCGAAGTTCAGCGCCGCATCGGGATTGGACGTGGTGACGATGTTCCAGCCGGCGCGGCCACCGCTGATATGATCGAGCGAGGCGAAGCGCCGGGCAATGTGGTAGGGCGCATCGAACGTCGTCGATGCCGTGGCGACCAGGCCGATATGGTCGGTGACGGCGGCGAGCGCCGACAGCAGCGTGAATGGCTCGAACGACGTCACCGTGTGGCTGCGCCGCAGCGCCTCGATCGGCATGTTGAGCACGGCCAGATGGTCGGCCATGAAGAAAGCATCGAACTTGGCCGCTTCCAGCGTCTGCGCGAAGCGCTTCAGATGCGCGAAGTTGAAGTTGGCGTCGGGATAGGAACCGGGATAGCGCCAGGCGCCGGTGTGAAGACTGACCGGGCGCATGAAGGCGCCGAGCCGCAATTGCTTGTTGTCTGCCATGGGATGATCACCTGAGGTGGACGAGCGCGATCCTTTGTTGGAGCATGATCTTTTCCAAAAACCGGGACCCACTTTTTGGGATCATGCCCGCGCTCCGATATATCGCCAAGATCGGACGGCTTTGCCGTGCTGGAAAGGAATCCTGTTTTGCGAAACCCGCGTCGCGGAGCATTTTTGTGTGGGCTGCCGTTCAATCTATTTTGATGAACACGCCCTTGGTGTTGAGATATTCGCCGAGATGCTCTGCGCCACCCTCGCGGCCGTAACCGCTCATCTTGTAGCCACCGAAGGGCACCGCCGGATCGATGGCGTGATAGGTGTTGACCCAGACCGAGCCGGCGCGGATCTTTCGCGACAGCTGGTGCGCGGTGGCGACGTTTTGCGTGAACACCCCGGCGGCAAGACCGTAGGGCGTGTTGTTGGCGCGCTCGACGGCTTCGTTCAGCGTGTCGAAGGGCAGCGCCGAAATGACAGGACCGAAGATTTCCTCGCGCGCGATTTTCATGTCGTCGGAGACGCCGGCGAAGACGGTCGGCGCGACGAAATTGCCGGCGGCGAGCGCGCCCTGCGTCAGGCGGGTACCACCTGTGACCAGCTTGGCACCCTCGGCTGCTCCGGCTTCGAGATAACCCGTCACACGTTCGAGCTGCCGCACCGAAACCAGCGGGCCGATCTCGGTCGCCGGATCGATCCCGTCGCCGATCCTCAGCCCCTCCGCATAAGCGGCGAGCCGCGCGACGAACTCGTCATGGATGGAGCGCTCGACGAACAGGCGCGAACCGGCAATGCAGATCTGGCCGGAATTGGCGAACACCGACATCGCTGCCACCGGCACGGCTTTGTCGAGATCGGCGTCGGCGCAGACGATGACCGGCGACTTGCCGCCCAACTCCAGTGAGACGCGCTTCAGATTGCCGGCCGAGGCGCGGACGATCGACTGGCCGGTCGCGGTCGAGCCGGTGAAGACGATCTTGTCGACGCCCATATGTTCGGCAAGTGGGGCGCCCGCCTCGGAGCCGGTGCCGGTGACGATGTTGACGACACCTGCCGGCACGCCGGCCTCGTTCATGATGTCGGCGATCAGCAGCGGCGTCAGCGGCGCCTCTTCCGACGGTTTCAAAACGATGGTGCAGCCGGTGGCGAGCGCCGGGCCGATCTTCCAGATCGACGCCGCGGTCGGCGCGTTCCACGGAATGATGGCCCCAACGACGCCGACCGGCTCCTTGCGGGTGAACGAAACGATCTCGCCCGCCAGCGAATTGTCGATGGTCTCGCCATGCAGCGCCGTCGCCATGCCGGCGTAGTAACGCAGCATGCCGATGACACGGTTGCGGTTGGCGCGGGTGCGCACGATCGGCATGCCCATATCCGTCGTGTCGGAGCGGCTGATTTCTTCCCAGTGCTTTTCGAAGAGATCGGCGATCTTCAGCAGCAGCACCTGCCGCTCATAGGGCTTGAACCGGCTCCAAGGACCGTCGAAGGCTTTTCGCGCTGCGGCCACCGCAATGTCTATGTCCTGACGGTCGCCGCGCGGCACCGTGGCGATGACCGCGCCGGTCGCCGGATTGCGGGTCTCCATGGTCTGGCCCGAGGCAGCATCGACCCAGGCGCCGTCGATGAACATCTGGCGATGGCGTCCGTCGATCGGCAGGCGCAGGGCGATCGAGGTCTGGGCCAGGGTCATGATCATCCTCCACGCAACAGACGGGGCATCATGGCCATCAGGACGCCACAACGCCGCACGTCAAACGTACGGCGTTGTAGCATTTTTCCAAGAGCGCATCCTATGCGCCAGCAGCGCTCACTCGGCGGCCAGGGCCAGTTGCGGCTGTTTATTGTCCTGCACCGCCTCGCCAGCCGGCTCGTTGGCCTTCTTCGGCTCACGGCCGAAGAACAGCGCATAGCCGGCCGGCAGCACCAGGATGGTGAGCACGGTGGCGACCAGGATGCCGCCCATCATGGCGTAGGCGAGCGGGCCCCAGAACACGGCGCGCGAGATCGGGATCAGCGCCAGCACCGCCGTCATCGCCGTCAGCACGATCGGCCGGAAACGGCGCACGGCCGAGCCGATGATGGCCTCCGATCGGTCCATGCCTCTCGCGATGTCCTGGTCGATCTGGTCGACCAGGATGATCGAGTTGCGCATGATGATGCCGAGGAGCGCGATGACGCCCAAGATAGCGACGAAGCCGAACGGCGCGCCGCTGATCAACAGCGCTGCCGCCGCACCGATGATGCCGAGCGGGCCGGTGGCCAGCACCAGCATCGCCTTGCCGAAATGCTGCAGCTGGATCATCAAAAGCACGACGATGACGGCCAGCATGACCGGCGCCTTGGCGGCGATCGAAGCCTGGCTCTCGGCAGAATCCTCCGCACCGCCCTGGATCTCGATCTTGTAGCCAGGCGCCAGACCGGCGCGCATGCCCTGCATGTCGTTGTAGAGCTTGGTGACGACATCGTTCGACTGCACGCCGTCCGGAAGTGTGGCGCGCACCGAGATGGTCGGCAGGCGGTCGCGGCGCCATTCGACGCCCTGCTCGAGCACGGGCACCACCTTGGCCACCTGCGACAGCGGCACGAAGCCGCCGAAGTCGGTCGGTATATAGACCGAGTCGACCGAGGACAGCAGGTTGCGGCTGGCGTCCGGTTCGCGGGCGACGATGGACACCGTCTCCTCACCATCGCGGAAGTCGTCCAATGACGTGCCAGACATCGATGCCTGCAGCATCTGGCGGATGCGCTGCGAGGTGACGCCGAGCGCACGCGCCCGATCCTGGTCGATGACCAGCTTCATCGCCGGCACCGGCTCCAGCCAGTCGTCATGGACTGCGGCGAGCAGCGGATTTTCGGCGAACTTGGCCTTCACCTGGTCGGCGATGCGGCGCACTTCCTGGCGGTCAGGTCCCATGACGCGCATCTGCACCGGCCAGCCGGTCGGCGGCCCGAGGAACAGGCGATCGACCTTGGAACGGATCGAGGGGAAATCCTGCGCCAGAATGGAGCGCAGCTTGAGGATCAGCCGCTCGCGGGCCGGCTCGTCATTGGCCATCACCAGCAGCTGGGCAAAGTTGGGATTGCGCAATTGCTGGTCGAGCGGCAGGAAGAAGCGCGGCGCGCCCTCGCCGATATAGGTGGCGATGAAACGCTTGTCCTTGTCGTCCATCATCCTCGATTCGAGCGCCTTGGCCTGCGTCTCGACCTCCTTGATCGAGGTTCCCTCAGGCAGCCAGAGATCGACCAGGATTTCGGGACGCGACGACTGCGGGAAGAAGTTCTGCGGGATGAACTGGAACGCCCACAGGCTGGTGGCGAAGGTGACCAGCGTCATCACCAGAACGATGATGCGATGGCGCACCGCCCAGCCGACCGTGGCGCGCAGCCGCCGGTAGAAACCGGTGTCGAAGGCATCGTGATGATTGCCGGCATGCTTGCGCTGCTTGAGGATCATGTAGCCGAGCCACGGCGTGAAATAGACCGCAACGAACCAGGACACGACCAGCGCGATGCCGACGACGTAAAACAGCGTGCGCACATATTCGCCGGCCGTCGAGGCGGCGAAGCCGACCGGGATGAAGCCGGCAGTGGTGATCAGCGTGCCCGTCAGCATCGGGAAGGCGGTCGAGGAATAGGCGAAGCTCGCCGCCTCGATCTTGACCAGCCCCTCCTCCAGCTTGCGTTCCATCATTTCGACGACGATCATGGCGTCGTCGACGAGGAGACCCAGCGCAATGATCAGCGCGCCGAGCGAAATGCGCTGCAGGTCGATGCCTAGCTCGTACATGATGGCGAAGGTGGCGGCGAGCACCAGCGGAATGGCGATGGCGATGACCAGGCCGGAGCGCCAGCCGATCGACAGCAGCGAGACCGCAAGCACGATCAGCAGCGCTTCGCCGAGCGCCTCCATGAACTCCTTCACCGCATCGCGCACGACCTCCGGCTGGTCGGAGATCTGGTCGACCGAAACACCGTACAGCAGCGCCTCTTCGAAGCGCTTGTAGGTTGCTTCGACATCCTTGCCGACATCGGTGACGTTGAAGCCCTTGGCCATGACGACGCCGACCTGGACGCTTTCGTGGCCGTTGAAGCGGTATTTGCGCTGATAGGGATCCTCAAGGCCGGAGGACACGGTGGCGATGTCGCCGAGACGCGTCACCTGGCCGCCGGCGCGCAGACGCAATTCCCTGATGTCGGCTGCCTTGGTGACGTCGCCTTCGACCGAGATGCGCACCGAGCGCAGGCCGGTGTCGACGGAGCCTGCCGGATCGACATTGTTCTGGCCCTTGATGGCGTTCTGCAGGTCGGTCAGCGTCAGGCCGCGTTCGGCCAGCGCCTTGGACGAGATGTCGATATAGATCTTCTCCGGCTGGTCACCGATGATGACGGCCTTCTCGACACCCGGTGTCGTCAACAGCATGTCGCGCGCCTGGATGGCGAACTTCTTCAGCTCGGGATAGGAGTAGCCATCGCCGCTGATCGAATGCAGCGTGATGAAGGTGTCGCCGAACTCGTCGTTGAAATAGGGGCCGAGCAGGCCTTGCGGCAGGTCGCCTGAGATGTCGCCGACCTTCTTGCGCACCTGATAGAAGGCGTCCTTCACCTCCTCGGCATTGGCGTCGCCCTTGATCTGGACGGTGATGATGGCGCTGCCGGCGCGCGTGTAGGAGCGGACGAAATCGAGATGCGGCGTTTCCTGCAGCTTGCGCTCGATCTTGTTGACGACCTGGTCCTCCATCTCCTGGATCGAGGAGCCAGGCCAGATCGCCTGGACGACCATGACGCGGAAGGTGAAATCGGGATCTTCCTTCTGGCCCATGCGCATCAGGCCGAGCCCGCCGGCGATGATGATCAGGCCGAACAGGAAGCGCGCAATGGAAGGATGGCCAATGGCCCAGCGCGAAAGATTGAAAGGCCGCTTTTCACTGCTGTCGTTGGTGGTGGTCATCGGCGTCAGTCCAATTCGTTGATCGTGAGCGCATACCCTTGGCATGCGGCTTCAGGGAATTCCGATGCTGGCTTCCGGGCGGCGAGGCTTTCCGAGCGGGAGAGACTCTCATCGCGGTGGGACGCGTGGATCGATGCGGGGGAACTCGACCTTGGCGTCTCGACCATCGGGCACTCGCCGCCCGGAAACCATGAATGCTTCGCCAGCCTTTTCGCCGAAGCGACGATCAAGCCGGCTTCATGCGTCTGCCTTCAGCGCAGGGCCTTTGCGGCGTCGCCTTCCGCAGAAGCGGCCTGCACCGCGTCGCCGGTCAGCTTGACCTTGAGATTCTCGCTCATGAACTGAGTGCCGGCGGCAACGACGACATCACCCGGCTTGAGCCCGTCGGCGACACTGACGCCGTCAGCGGTAAACTCCGCAACCTTGACCGGGCGCTCGTGCACCGTCTCGCCGGCGCGGTCGACGGTCCAGACAATCTTGCGGCCATCCTTTTCCGCCAGCGCGCTGAGTGGGATCGACACCATCTCCTGCTTCTTGGCCACCGAAGCCTCGATGTTGGCGGTCATGCCGAGCAGCACGCGCGGATCGTCGGGCAGCGAGACACGCACGGCAAAGGTGCGCGACTGCTGGTCTGCGCTGCCGGCCACTTCGCGAACCTTGCCGGAGAGCTTCAGCGCATCGTCGGACCAGAAGCTGGCCGTGACGTCCTTGCCTGGCTTGAAGGCGGCGACGTCCATTTCAGGAACCGCGATTAGTACTTCCTTTTCGCCATCGACAGCAACCGTCATGACCGGCGTTCCGGCGCCGACCACCTGGCCGACATCGGCGCTGACAGCGGTGACGATGCCGTTCTCGCTGGCCTTGAGATCGGTATAGACGACCTGGTTCTGCGCCTGTGAAAGGGTCGAACGGGCGGCATCGCGGCTCGCCACCGCCTGGTTGTAGCTCAGCGTCGCCTGCTCGAGCTGCGACTTGGAGGTGAAATTCTTGGCATAGAGTTGCTCGGCGCGCTTTCTGGTCAGGTCGACCGTCTCGACCTGCCGCTCGGCGGCATCGAGACTGGCCTTGGCGCTCTTGACCGAAAGCTCGTAATCGGTGGAATCGATACGGGCGAGCACATCGCCCGATGTCACATGCTGGCCGATATCGACAAGGCGCTGGGTCACCTTGCCCGAGATGCGAAAGCCGAGATTCATTTCGGTGCGGGCGCGCACCGAGCCGGAATAGGCGAGTTCGCGGCTGTTTTGCGCCTGGCCGATCTCGACCACCTTGACCGGGCGGATAATGTCCTGGACTTCGGCCTTTTCCTGGCTGCAGGCGGCGAGCCCGAGCGTGGCGACGATCAGGCCGGCGACCGGCAGCTTGCGGAGGATGGAACTGGACAAAGACACTTTCGTACTCCCGACTGGAGATGAACGGTCGACACCGGCGCCCGGCGGGCGGCGGTTATTTCAGGGCTTTGATTGCGTAATCGATGAGGTCGTCGGGCATCGCCCGGTTGGTCTTGGCAAGGCACTGCGCCACCATTTGCGGGTGGCACAGAATGACGGTGGCGGCGCCGAAGCAGCGCGATGCGATGACCGGATCCTGTTCTCTAAACTCACCGGCGGCGATGCCTTCGCGGATCACCTCGGCAAACAGGTCGTGAATGCTGTCGATATGCTTGTCGATGACACTCCAGTCGCGCTCGAGCGCGACGATCACCATCTCGTGCACCTTCTGGTCGTCGAGCATGACTTCCAGCGTCATCTTGTACTGCGCATGGATATAGCGACGCAGCCGCTCCTCGGCGCTGATCGGCAGGCGGCAGATCGCGTAGGCCATATTGTAGCTGGCGAGGAGCATGCGGCCGCAGACGGCCTGGTGGATTTCGACCTTGGAGGCGAAGAAACGGTAGATGTTGGCCGGCGACATGCCGAGTTCGCGGGCGATATCGGCAACATTGGTCTTGCCGTACCCGTAGTGGCGGAAGAGGCGCTCAGCGCAGTCGAGAATGCGCGTGACATTCTCCTGGCGGGCGGCGTCGACCATGATGCTGGCGGCTTCGGACATTAGCTCTTTGTCAATTAACGAGTGACGAATTTCAATTTTCGTCAGTCGTAAATCCAAAAGAGCGGGCTGTCAACGCGGAATCGACGTACGCGTACGAATGGTGACAGATGGTGACAAGGAGTGGTGGCCGAGCCGACGATCGCGGTTAGCGGCCGCTTTCGAATTTGTCATCCTGGCGAAGCAAGGGCGAAATGGCGCGGCGCAAACCCTAGGATCCATTCCGGGGCGCCCGTAAAAGGTAAGACGAATCAAGATGTTACGCCGATTGGCGTGCTGTCATTCGACGCAGCCATGCTCGGCTGCTAGCGCAATGCCGCAAGGTCACAGCATGGACCCTAGGGTTTCCGCGACGTCGCTTCGCGACTGCTCCACCCTAGGATGACGAAGTCGCGGAGGCCTGCGACAAATTGTCGAGTCGCAGCAAGAGTGCCAATGCCGCCGCTTAAGCCCCCTTCGCCATTTCCCGCAGCCGGAACTTCTGGATCTTCCCCGTCGACGTCTTCGGGATCTCCGCAAAAATCACCGCCTTCGGCACCTTGAAGCGGGCGAGCAAGGCGCGGCAGTGCTCGATGATCTCGGCCTCGCTCGCCGCTTTGCCGGGCTTGAGCTCGACATAGGCGACCGGAACCTCGCCCCATTTGTCGTCGGCCCTGGCAACGACACCGCAGGACGCTACGGACGGGTGCTTGTAGAGCGCATCCTCGACCTCGATCGACGAAATATTCTCCCCGCCGGAGATGATGATGTCCTTGGAGCGGTCCTTGAGCTGGATGTAGCCGTCGGGATGCATGACGCCGAGGTCGCCGGAATGGAACCAGCCGCCGGCAAAGGCCTCGTCGGTTGCCTTCCTGTTTTTCAGATAGCCCTTCATGACGATGTTGCCGCGGAACATGACCTCGCCGATGGTCTCGCCGTCGGCCGGTGTCTCCTGCATTGTTTCCGGGTCCATCACCGTCAGGCCTTCGAGTGCGGCATAGCGCACGCCTTGCCTGGCCTTCTTCTGCGCCTTCGCTCCCTTGTCGAGATCGTCCCACGCGCCATGCCATTCGTTGACGACCGCCGGGCCATAGGTCTCGGTCAGGCCATAGAGATGGGTGACGGCAAAGCCGGCATCGGCCATGCCCGACAGCACGGCTTCCGGCGGCGGTGCGGCCGCGGTGTTGAAGGTGACCGTCTGCGCGAAATGGCGCTTGTCTTCCTCCCTGGCGTTGATCAGCACCGACATCACGACGGGCGCACCGCACAGATGGGTGACGCCATGGTCGGCGATGGCGTCGTAGATCGGCTTCGGCCGCACCCAGCGCAGGCAGACATGGGTGCCGGCCTGGACGGCCATCGTCCACGGAAAGCACCAGCCATTGCAGTGGAACATCGGCAGCGTCCAGAGATAGACGGCGTGCTTGGCCATGCCGGCATGGATGGTGTTGGTGTAGGCCATCAGGGCGGCGCCGCGATGATGATAGACGACGCCCTTCGGATTGCCTGTCGTGCCTGAGGTGTAGTTGAGCGAGATGGCGTCCCATTCGTCGTCGGGCATCGACCAGACATAGTCGGCGTCACCGCCTGCGACGAACTCCTCATAGTCGAACGCGCCGATGCGCTCACCCTTGGGATAGGGCGCATCGGTGGCATAATCGGGATCGTCATAATCAATGACAAGCGGCTTGACCTTGGCCAGGGCCAGCGCCTGTTTGACGACGGCGGAAAATTCACGGTCGACGATCAGCACCTTGGTCTCGGCGTGGTCGAGCTGGAAGGCGATGACGGCGGCGTCGAGCCTTGTGTTGAGCGAATGCAGCACCGCCTTGGTCATCGGCACGCCGAAATGCGCCTCCAGCATCGGCGGCGTGTTGGAGAGCATGACGGTCACCGTATCGCCCTTGCCAATGCCGTGCTTCGACAGCGCCGAGGCGAGCTTCAGCGAGCGCCGCCAGAAGGTGCGATAGGTGATGCGCTGGCTGCCATGGATGATGGCGACATGGTCGGGATAGGTGCTTGCCGCCCGCTCCAGATAGGTGAGCGGCGTCAGCGGCTGGTGGTTGGCAGCGTTCTTGCCGAGATCTTGATCGTAGGGATTGCCCATCCCGTTCTCCCCGAATTTTCTTTGTTGAGAACTTCTAACCACAGGTTCCGGCTACGTCACCATCAGCGATTCCCGACCGGACGCATTTGGCGCAATGATTATCCAGATTCGATGGGCAAAAAGGTATCGTGCACCCACGCGGTTTGACTTTTGTCGAGAGCCGTGAATAATGTCAGCCGAGGAGACGGCATGGCGATCCGACCGGCAGAACAGCTTATCCACAAGGCCGCGTGGCTCTATTATGCCCATGGCCTGCGCCAGGACCAGGTCGCCAGCCAGCTTAACATTTCCCGCGCCTCGGTCGCCATGTATCTGCGCAAGGCGCGCGAGACCGGCATCGTCAACATCTCGACCTCGACGCAGCTGTTCACCGACGACGTACTTGCCCGCCAGCTCGAGGACGCACTCAAGCTCGACGCCGTCTGGATCGCGCCAGAGAACGACTATGTCCTCGATCCATCGACAGACATTGCAGTGCTGGCGGCGAGCGTCTTTCTCGAACTGGTCAAGAAGGGCGACCGCATCGGCGTCGCCTGGGGCCGTACCGTCTACACCATCGCCGACGTCATGTCCTATGCCGATCTGCAGGACGTCACTGTGGTGCAGCTCTGTGGCAATCTCGGCGCGCCCTATTCCTACCGTCCCGACCAGTGCACGATGGAGATCGCCCGCCGACTCAACGCCAAGGGCCTGAATTTCTACGCGCCGCTGGTGCTGACGACGGAATTGCTGGCGCATGGGCTGCGCGCCGAGCCGGTGATCCGCGAGCAATTGGCCGATATCGGCAATTGCGATCTGGCGCTCTATTCGGTCGGCACCATCGACGCCGACAGCCATGTCGTCAAATGCGGCGCGCTAAGCCCCGGCGAGATGGGGGTGTTGCGCGAGGCGGGTGCGGCCGGCGTCATCGCCGGCCAGATCATCGATGCCGCCGGCAAGGCGCTCGATTGCAGCTATAACCGCCGCGTCATCTCAGCCTCGCTGTCGTCGCTGCGCCAAATCGAAAAGCGCCTGATGGTGGTGCAGGAGGACAGCAAGTTCGAACCGCTGTTGGCCGCACTCGCCGGCGGGCTCTGCACGCATCTCGTCGTCGGCGCCAGCATGGCGCGGCGGCTGCTCGACCATGCTGGAGCCAGTGCGGGGGCAAAAAAGGCTTCCTGACAAACGAAATCCTGCAGCCGGCGCATTGTCATCAAGGCGTCGTGGCATTCCTGTTCACAGCAACATCAAAGACAGCAAAGCGGACATAGCGACATGAAGAACCTTTGGAATGATGGCGAGGCGGAAAAGCTCGTTGCCGACTATGCGAAAAAGGGCGTTGCCCGCGACCTTGCGCTGCGCGTCTACACCACCCGGCTGCTCGGCGGCGAGCCGCGGCTGGTGCTGCATGGTGGCGGCAACACGTCCTGCAAGACCAAGGCGACCGACCTCGTCGGCGACGAGTGGGATGTGCTGTGCGTCAAGGGCAGCGGCTGGGACATGGGCGTCATCGAGCCGCAAGGACTGCCGGCGGTGAAGATGGGCGCGCTCTTGAAGGCGCGCGCGCTGGACAGCCTATCCGACGAGGACATGGTGGCGCTGCAGCGGGCTAACCTGATCGATCCTGCCTCACCCAACCCTTCGGTCGAGACGCTGCTGCACGCCTTCCTGCCACACAAATTCGTCGACCACACCCATTCGACCGCGATCCTCGCCATCGTCGACCAGGAAGACAGCAAGGCGCTGATCAAGACGGTGTTCGGCGACAGAATGGGCTACGTGCCCTACATCAAGCCAGGCTTCGACCTCGCCAAGGTGGCGGCCGATGTCTACGACGCCGACCCTGATGTCGAAGGCCTGATCCTCGACAAGCACGGCATCTTCACCTTCGGCGACGATGCGAAGCAGGCCTATGACCGCATGATCCACTATGTGAACGTCGCCGAGGATTATGTGGCGAAGAACGGCAAGCCGCAGTCTGCGAAGGCAGCGCTGCCGGCAAAGCTCGCAACGCCGGCTGCCATCGCACCGACGCTGCGCGGCGCGGTGGCGGTATCGCGTGGCGAAGGCCGCTTCGATCGCATGATCAGCGATTTCCGCACCTCGGACGCGATCGTCGATTTCATCAACTCGGCCGGCATTGCAGACTACGCCGCGCGCGGTGTGTCGACCCCCGATCTGTCGATCCGCATCAAGACCGGGCCGATGGCGGTGCCGGCGCCGGACGCCGACAAGGCCGGCGACTACAAGGCCGTCATCAAGAGCCATGTCGACGCCTTCGCTAAGGAGTATCGCGCCTATTTCGAAACCAATGACGCGCTGGACGATGTCAAGCGCACCATGCTCGACCCGATGCCCCGGCTGACGCTGGTGCCGGGCCTCGGCATGTTCGGCCATGGCCGCACGCTGAAGGATGCGAAGATCGCGTCCGATGTCGGCGAGATGTGGATCGAGGCGGTGCGCGGCGCCGAGGCCGTAGGCAGCTTCCATCCGCTGTCCAAGGCCGACCTCTTCCCGCTCGAATACTGGTCGCTGGAACAAGCCAAGCTTGCCTCGAACAAACCGAAGCCGCTGACCGGCCAGGTGGTGCTGATCACCGGCGGCGCCGGCGCGATTGGCGCAGCGACTGCCAAGCTTTTCGCCGCCAACGGCGCGCATGCGGTCGTCGTCGATCTCGACGCGGCAAAGGCTGCAGAAGCTGCCAAGGCGGCCGGCAACAATTCGATCGGCGTCGGCGCCGACATCACCAACCCAGCCCAGATGCGCGCGGCCTTCGACAAGGCGGTCGCCGTCTATGGCGGTGTCGACATCCTGGTCTCCAATGCCGGCGCCGCCTGGGAAGGCCGCATCGGCGAACTCGACGATGCCCTGCTGCGCAAGAGCTTTGAGCTCAACTTCTTCGCTCACCAGTCGGCGGCGCAGAACGCGGTGCGCATCATGCTGGAACAGGGCACCGGCGGCGTGCTGCTGTTCAACACCTCCAAGCAGGCGGTCAATCCCGGCCCGAAATTCGGTGCCTATGGCGTGCCGAAGGCGGCGACGCTGTTCCTGTCCAGGCAGTATGCGCTGGATTACGGCGCGCACGGCATCCGCTCGAACGCCGTCAATGCCGACCGTATCCGCTCCGGCCTGTTGACCGACGCCATGATCGCCAGCCGTTCGGGCGCGCGCGGCGTATCGGAGAAGGAATACATGTCCGGTAATCTGCTCGGACAGGAAGTGACGGCCGACGACGTGGCGCAAGCCTTCCTTCATCACGCGCTGGCCGAGCGCACCACCGCAGATGTCACCACGGTCGACGGCGGCAACATCGCGGCAGCGCTGCGCTGAAGATAGAACTGGAGCGGTTTATCGTTTGACCAAAACGGCGAACCGCTCCCGGTCTTGACGGACTCCAAGGGGAAAACCGCTTTCGCACGTCGTGCTGAAAAACTGCTTGAGCCGGTCAAAATATCACTCCAATCCTTTGCTTATTGCTCGACCAGTTTAAGGGGCATCTCGTGTTTCGCATGCGAGCTCCAACCCTGACCCTTGTGGAGTTGTCGATGGCAGCGAAAAGACTTCGTATCGGCGTACTCTTTGGCGGGCGCTCCGCCGAACATGAAGTTTCGCTGCTTTCGGCAACCAATGTCATGCGTTCGCTGGAGCCGGCGAAATACGACGCCGTTCCCATCTTCGTCACCCGCGAAGGCCAATGGCTGCTAAGCCAATTCAAGGACGGCGCGCTGGCGACGCCGTCTGACGGCACGCAGCTCTGCCTGGTGCCCGGAGGACAAGGACGGATGCTGGCGATCCCCGCCAAGGACGCACCGCACGACCTGCCTGATATCGATATCCTGTTTCCCGTCCTGCACGGACTGCATGGCGAGGACGGCGCCGTGCAGGGGCTGGCCGAGGTGGCGCGCGTGCCGCTCGCCGGCTGCGGCATCCTCGGCTCGGCCGCCGCGCTCGACAAGGATGTCGCCAAGCGACTGCTGAAGGCGGCCGGCGTGCCTGTCGCGCGCTCGGTGACGATCGAGGACGGTGCAGTCCCTCCGCTCACGGCGCTTGAAGACCAACTCGGGCTGCCACTGTTCATCAAGCCGGCACGGCAGGGCTCGTCCGTCGGCGTCGCCAAGGTCAACGGCAGTCAGGAATTCGAGCGGGCGCTGGCAGATGCCTTCCAACATGATCGCAAGCTGCTGGCGGAGGAATTCATTCGCGGCCGAGAGATTGAATTCAGCGTTCTGGAGAGCCCTGAAGGCGAGCTCTTCGTCTCCCGTCCGGGCGAGATCGTGCCGGCGGAAAGCCACGGCTTCTACAACTACAATGCCAAATACGTCGACGAGAATGGCGCGGCATTGATGGTGCCGGCGCAGCTGCCGCCGGAGGTCGAGGCCGCCATGCGCGACATGGCGGCAAAGGCGTTCAGGGCCGTCGGCTGCGACGCGATGGCGCGCGTCGACTTTTTCCTGATGCCGGACATGACGTTCGTGATCAACGAACTCAACACCATCCCCGGCTTCACCGACATCAGCATGTACGCCAAGGCGATGGCGGCAAGCGGCGTCAGCTATCCGGAGGTCATCGACCGGCTGGTCGCGCATGGGCTGGCGCGTGCCAAGCGGACATGATGAAGGTATAAGCACCCTCGCCAACTCGATAGCGCGGCCACGAACGCGCGCTAATCTCTCAAACGTCGGCGCTGCCCCTCACCTGCCTGCCGGCATCCTCTCCCCGTAGTGTGACGGGGAGAGGGGCGCTGTCATCGCGGGTTTCGCCAATCACCGGCGTTGCAAGAAAGGCGCCGGCGTCGCGGCCAGTTCCCTTCCCCCCGTCACTATACGGGGAGAAGGTGCCGGCAGGCGGATGAGGGGCGGCGCCGACTTCGATAGTCAACAGCCTTGCTTTGCGATCCGAAAGCTTTCGCTGACCCGGACGCTACTTCGTGTTCGGGTTCGGCATCCAGGCGGGCATCGCGACATCGGCATGGGCGAACTGCGGCAGCTTGGCCGACAGGTCTTCCATGTTCTTGATGTCCTTGTCGATCAAGTCCTTCTGGGTGATCAGCGTCGGCGGCACGATGACGTTGTGGCCGGGGTCCTCACCGGCGAGCAGCTGTGCCAGCGCGCGCACCGAGACCTGGCCGACGACGGCCGGGTTGGTGGCGGCGGTGGCGGCCCAGGCACTGTCGGTTTCGCGCATCGCTGATATGTCCGAGGTCGAGATGTCGGCCGAATAGATCTTGATCTTCTTGTTCAACCCCGCCTCGTCGACGGCGATCTTCACACCCTTAGCGAATTCGTCATAAGGCGCGAACATCACATTGATATCGGGATGCGCCTGCAGCACCGAGCGCGCCTGGTTTGCGACCGAGTTGGCGATCGGATTGTCGAGCGTGCCGAACATCGCGACTTCCTTGATGCCGGCATACTTCTTCTTGACGTCGACCCAGGTCTCGTTGCGGCGGTCGAGCGGGGCGATGCCGGCGACATAGACATAGCCGGCGTTCCAGCTCTCGCTATTGTCCTTGACCGCCTGTTCGAGCGCGAGCCTCGCAAGGTCCTTGTCGGACTGTTCGACTTGCGGGATTTTCGGGTTTTCGACATTGACGTCGAAGGCGACAACCTTGATGCCGGCATCGACCGCGCGCTGGGCGGCATCCTTCATCGATTCCGTCAGGCCGTGCTGGATGATGATGCCCTGCACGCCAAGCGCGATGGCCTGGTCGACCATGTCGGACTGAAGGGCCGCATCCTGGCGGCTGTCGAGCACGCGCAAATCGATGCCGAGCGCCTTCGACTGCGCCTCGACGCCCGAGAGATAGGCCTGGAAGAAATCGCCGGTCGAGAGATAGCGCACCAGGGCGATCTTGACGCCCGGCTTGTCGAACGGCGCCGGCTTGTCGGCGGCAAACGCCGGGACCTGCATCAGCATTGTTGCACCGGCGAGCCCGAGTGCGACCTTCACCAGAAGTCTTCTTGTGATGTTCACTTTGTTTCCTCCACTTGTTGAACCCAAAACTGTTCCGGCAGCCGTTCTATCTCCTGCCCCGGCCGGAAAGGGCGAAGGTGAAGACAAGGGCGACGACGAGAACCACGCCCTTGACGAAATCCTGCGTGTAGTAGGGCGCGTTCATCATCGTCAGGCCTTGCAGCAGGATGCCGACGAACAGCGCGCCGACGGCGGTGCCGAAGGCGTTCGGCTTGGCGGCGCCGAGCACCGCGTAGCCGATCAGCGCCGCGGCAACCGCATCGAGCAGCAGATTATTACCCGAGGCGATGTCGCCGCGTCCAAGCCGTGCTGCGAGCAAAATACCGCCGATCGAGGCAAAAACTCCTGAAATGACGTAGGCCCAGATTTTGTATGCCTTGACAGGCGCGCCGGCGAGTTCGGCGGCACGTTCATTGGAGCCGACGGCATACATCATGCGGCCGAAACGCGTGTATTCGAGGAAGAACCAGATCAGCACGGCAAGCACGATGAGCACGACCACCGAGACCGGGATGAGGTTCGGAATGAAGAAGTCGAAGCGGTGGCGGCCAAGCGCCAGGAAGGCATCGGAGAATTTGCCGTTGGCGACCGAGCCGTCGGGCATGGTCATGCCGGTGGCGATGGAGCGGCCTTCGGTCGGGATGCGCTGCAGGCCGACGAGCAGGAACATCATGCCGAGCGTCGCCAGCAGATCGGGCACGCGCATATAGACGATCAGCCAGCCATTGATCAGGCCGACAATGGCGCCGATGAGCAGGCAAACGACGACCGCGACGACGACATTCTGCTCCAGCACCACCATGACATAGGCCGCCGCCATCATGGCTGAGGTCGCTACCGAGCCGATCGACAGGTCGAAGCCGCCGACGACTAGCGTGGCGGTGACGCCGAGCGCCAGCACGCCGGTGATGGCGACGGACTGGAAGATGAAGACGGCACTTTGCGGCGAGACGAACCCGTCGGCGGCGATGGCGAAATACGCGATCAGCCCGAACAGAAGCACGATGAAACCATAGCGGATGGCGTAGTCGCGCAGCGTCATTCAGCGCCCGCCATCAATACCCAACTCAAACCCATGCGCTCCATTCCAATTCCCGTCGTCAATTCTTCAATCATCGTGCTCAGGCCGCGCTGTGCAGCGGCCCACCGGCGACTTCGGCCAGCAGGCGGTCGAGATCGACATCGGCATTGCGATGCTCGCCGACGATGGTCTGCTCCGACATCACCAGAATGCGATCCGCCGTCTCCAGCGCCTCGTCGAGTTCGGTGACGAAGAGCAGCGTGGCGCGGCCATTGGCGCTTGCCCTCAACTTGGCGGCGATGTCGCGCCTGGCCGAGATATCGACGCCCTGGAACGGCTCGTCGAGGATAAACAAAGTGGCTGCCTGCGCCATCCAGCGCGCGACCATCACCTTCTGCTGGTTGCCGCCCGATAGCGTCGTCATCTCGTCCTTTTCCGAACGGCAGACGATGCCAAGATCCTCGATCTGGCGGCGGGCCGTCGTACGCTCGAGGCCGCGCTTGAGAACGGCAAAGCGCGACATGCGCTTATGGAAGGGCAAGCTGATGTTTTCCTGGATGTTGAAGCCGCCGACAATGCCGTTTTCGCCACGGTCCTTGGCGACGAGGAAGACACCGGCGGCGATGGCTTCGCCAGTCGACGCGGGCGCATAGGGTTTGCCGCTCAACGTCATCGTGCCGGATAGCGGCTTGCGCAGGCCGAACAGCGTCTCGGCGAGTGCGGTCTTGCCGACGCCGACGAGACCGGTGACGGCAACAACCTCGCCATCGCCGAGTGTCAGCGAGATCGGCCGGGCACCCGGTGCAATGCGCAGACCTTCAATGGTCAGGATCGGCTTGGCGGAGCTTCGGGCTTCGATCCGGTCGAGATGGATCTTGCGGCCGAGCATGGCGTTGACCGCGCCTTCATAGTCGAGCGGCTTGGTATCGAAGACGCCGGAGATGACGCCATCGCGCATCGAGACGATGCGGTCGGCCAGCCGCCTGATATCCGACATGCGGTGCGAGATGTAGAGGATGGCGACGCCCTGCTCGCGCAGCCGATCGAGCAGCGAAAACAGCCTGTCGGCCTCGGCGCTGGACAGCGACGAGGTCGGCTCGTCGAGGATCAGCACTTTCGGCTGGTGCGCCATGGCGCGCGCGATCGCCACCATTTGGCGGTCGGCCAGCGACAGATCGCTGACGCGGGCCCTGAGGTCGATGGCGAGTCCCATGCGGTCGGCGACCGCCCTCGCCTCCCGGCGCACGCGGCCAGGGTTGAACAGCAGCGGCGCGCCTTTGCCACTCAACCGGTCGAGCGTCAGATTGGTGGCGACATCGAGATCGGCGACAACGCCGTCATTGATATTCTGGTGCACGGTGACGACACCGGCGCGGATCGCTTCGGCCGGCGTGTTCGGCGCGAAGTTATCGCCGGCAAGGTGCATGGTGCCGCCGGCATGGTCGTAGACGCCGCTGATGATTTTCACGAGGGTGGACTTGCCGGCGCCATTGGCGCCCATCAGCACGGTGATCTCCCCGGCATGCAATTCGAGCGAGACGCCGCCAAGCACCTCGATATGGCCGAAGGACTTCCTCAGGCCGTCCACGCGGAACACGGCATCATTGCCCATTCGTTCCTCCCTGACGATGACGCTATGGGCTACGTCATCAATTGTCAACTCGATTGACAATTGACAGACAGCTTCCTAGCTTGGCCCCGCCGCCATCGCTCCACTATGATCGGAGCGACCAAGCGCGAGGGTGAGGAATGACTGGGAAATTGCCGTTCGAAGCACTGTCGGTGGAGACGCTTGCAACGCGCCTCGGCACGAATGAAGCGCTGTGCGCCAGGATCGGCAAAGACACCGGCGCCTGGAAGGTGCGCGAGGTCGGTGACGGCAATCTGAACCTCGTCTTCATCGTTGAGGGCGCCTTGGGTGCGGCCGTGGTCAAGCAGGCCCTGCCCTATGTTCGCCTGGTCGGCGACAGCTGGCCGCTGCCGCTGAAGCGCTCCTTCTTCGAATATCACGCTCTGACTCGCCAGGAGGCGCGCGCGCCGGGCTCGGTGCCGGCGATCTACCATTTCGATGAGGCCCAGGCGCTGATCATCATGGAATATCTGGCGCCGCCACACATCATCCTGCGCCGCGCCCTGATCGACGGCCGCCAGTTGCCGAACATAGCCAGAGATATCGGCCTGTTCATGGCCCGCACCTTGTTCCG
Organism: Mesorhizobium sp. P171375; assembly: GCF_057786075.1. Classification (NCBI taxonomy): domain Bacteria; kingdom Pseudomonadati; phylum Pseudomonadota; class Alphaproteobacteria; order Hyphomicrobiales; family Phyllobacteriaceae; genus Mesorhizobium; species Mesorhizobium sp. P171375. The sequence continues at coordinate 3,008,986 of NZ_JBYNWF010000001.1, read as the reverse complement.
CGGCTCCGATTTCTCGATGCCGACCAAGGACCGCAAGGCCGACCTGGCGCTGTTCGCCGACAATGTCGAGCTCTGCGGCATAACCGAGGATCTGGTGTTTTCCGATCCCTATTTCGACGCCAAGCTGAATCGGCACACCTCGCCGCAGCTCGACGGTCTGGTCGCCGAACTGCGTGCCGACCGCGACCTCAAGGTCGAGGCGCAGCGGCTGAAGCATATCTTCGCCGCCAATGCCGAAACGCTGCTGCATGGCGATCTGCATTCGGGCTCGATCATGGTCACCGACACCGAGACAAGGATGATCGATCCGGAATTCGCCTTCTACGGTCCAATGGCCTTCGACGTCGGCATGCTGCTGGCCAATTTCTGGATGTCCTACTTTTCGCAACGCGGCCATGAGGAGAACGGCAAGCGCGACGCCATGCGCGCCTACCTGCTCGAGGTAACCAACGAGACATGGTCGGTGTTCCGCGCCGAATTCTCGGCTTTATGGCGCACCGAGCGCACCGGCATGCTCTATCAGAAGAGCCTGTTCGAGGATCAGGGCGATATCCTTGCATCGGAGCAGGCGCTCGACCACGTGCTGCACCAGATCTGGACCGACCTGCTCGGCTTTGCCGGCATCGAGGTGCACCGGCGCATCCTCGGCCTCGCCCACAATGCCGATTTCGAGACCATCGAAGACGAGGATCTGCGCGCCTCCTGCGAGGCCAAGGCGCTGAAATTCGGCCGCCACATCGCCGTCAACCGGCGCCAGATCCTAGGCATGGACGAGGTCAACAATCTGGCCACGCTGATCGAACGGGAGAGCAGGATTTGAACGTTGGCGAGCGCCATTACCGCACCATTTGGCTGAGCGACGACAAGCGTTCGGTCGAGATCATCGACCAGCGCTGGCTGCCGCATGAGTTCCGCATCGAGACAATCGACACGGTCGAGGGCATCGCTACGGCGATCCGCGACATGTGGGTGCGCGGCGCGCCGCTGATCGGTGTTACCGCCGCCTATGGCGTCGCCATCCAGATGGCGGACGATCCGTCGGATGCAGCCCTCGGCGCGGTGTGGGAGACGCTGCACAAGACGAGGCCGACAGCGATCAATTTGCGCTGGGCGCTGGACGAGATGCGGCGCTCCTTGAAGCCGATCGCACCGGCGCAACGCGCTGAAGCTGCCTACAAGCGTGCCGCCGAGATCGCCGACGAGGATGTGGGCTTAAACCGCGCCATCGGCGAGAACGGCCTGAAGATCATCAAGGGGATCGCGGCGCGCAAGAAGCCGGGCGAGCCGGTCAACATCCTGACCCATTGCAATGCCGGCTGGCTGGCGACCGTCGACTACGGCACTGCCACGTCGCCGATCTATCTCGCCGTCGAGGCCGGCATTCCGGTCCATGTCTATGTCGACGAGACAAGGCCACGCAACCAGGGCGCCCAGCTTACCGCCTGGGAGATGGCCGGCCACGGCGTGCCGCACACGCTGATCGTCGACAATGCCGGCGGCCATCTGATGCAGCATGGCGAAGTCGACATGGTGATTGTCGGCACCGACCGCACCACGGCCAATGGCGATGTCTGCAACAAGATCGGCACCTACCTCAAGGCGCTTGCCGCCGCCGACAATGACGTCCCCTTCTATGTCGCCCTGCCGTCGCCCACCATCGACTGGACGGTGGGGGACGGGCTGGCCGAAATCCCGATCGAGGAACGTTCGGGCGACGAGGTGTCGCTGGTCTGGGGCAAGACGGCGGACGGCAGAATAGCGCAGGTGCGCGTGTCGCCGGAAGCGACGCCGGCGGCCAACCCGGCTTTCGATGTGACGCCGGCGCGGCTGGTGACGGGGCTGATCACCGAGCGCGGTGTGGCGAAGGCATCGCGCGAGGGACTGAAGGCGATGTTTCCCGAGCGGGGTTAGCTGATCTCCCCCCTCATGGGCCTGTTGCGTAATTGGCTGGTTGTGATTCTCTGAAGGCGAAAGCCGGGAGAGTCGCAATGGCGGTTAAGCGGACGGGTCAGTTGAGCCTGGTGGAGGCATTTCTGGGCGACAAGCTTGCGGGCGGTTCTTCGCCGCTCGACCGTCTGTCAGGTCTGGTGAAGTGGTACCGGTTCGAGAAGCTGCTCAACCGGCTGCGGGATGGCGGGCCGGGTCGGGCAGCCTGGCCGCCACTGGTGCTGTTCAAGGCGCTTTTGTTGCAATCGCTCTATGGCTTGTCTGATCGCGAGTTGGAGGAAGCACTCGGCGACCGGCTGTCGTTCCGGCGCTTTGCCGGGCTTGGCCTAGACGACACGGTCCCCGATCACACGGTTCTGTCGCGCTTTCGCAATCTGCTTGTCGGCGAAGGGCTGATGGAGAGGCTGTTTGGCGAACTGGACCGGCAGCTGGAGAAGGCCGGTGTGATCCTGAAGCGTGGGACGATGCTGGACGCCACGCTGATCGATGCGGTCTCGGCACCGCCGACACCCGAGCGGCCGTCGAAGGACGCAGACGCCCGCCCCACCATGCGCAAGGGCAAGGATGGCTTTACCTTTGGCTACAAGGCTCATGTCGGGGTGGATGAGGGTTCGGGCCTGATCCGCACGGTGATCACCACACCGGCCAACGTCAACGACACGGTGATGGCCGATGCCTTGATCTGCGGCGACGAGAAGACGGTGTGGGCGGATGCCGCCTATGACACCCATGCCCGCCGTGCCCGATTGAAGGCACAGGGCAAGAAGGTGCGCATTGCGCGCCGTCCCAACAAGCATCATGCGCTGCCGGCACGGCTCAAGCGCTACAATCGCCTGATCGCCAGACGGCGAGCGGCGGTGGAAACCACCTTCGCCACGCTCAAGAACCGCATGAAGCTGACCACGATCCGCTACATCGGACTGGCCAAGGCTACCGCTCAAGTGACGATGGCGGCCATCGCCTTCAACATGCGCCGATGGGCGGCCATCACGGGATAGGTGCGCCCTGCGTCGGCCTGAGGGCCTCCGCCACCATCAAACTCCACCCCAAAAGGCAAAGCCGAGCGAGACATCACGGTCAAACCGCTCCGCACGCCTTTCTCCCGTAACTGTGCAACAGGGCCCTCATGGGGGAGATGGCCGGCAGGCCAGAGGGGGGCGCTGTCCCGCCAGCGTGTCGGCACCTGGCCAGCCAACTTTCCTGATCTGATGGCTTCACGAACGAATGGGCCGCGATCCTTCGCGCCCCCCTCTGCCCTGCCGGGCATCTCCCCCACGAGGGGGGAGATCAGCCAATCGCCAATTGACAGCCCCCTCCCGCCCCTCCATATCTCCCCCGTTGATGTTCTCAGGGCGGGGTGAAAGTCGCCACCGGCGGTAAGAGTCTCGGCTCAAGCCCGCGAGCGCCTCCTGGCAACAGGAGGGTCAGCAGATCCGGTGTGATTCCGGAGCCGACGGTACAGTCCGGATGGAAGAGAACGAAACGGAAGACGGACCGCTCGTGCGGGCCGGATTTCGTATCGTGCGTCCTGATTCTGGTTCGAAACGGAAGGATGGACCCATGAATCAGCATACCCCAAGACACCAAGAAACTGTTCGTATCGCCGTCATTCGCGCGCGCTGGCACGCCGATATCGTCGACCAGTGCGTGCGGGCCTTCGAGACAGAGCTTGCCGTGCTCGGCGGCGGGCGCTTCGCCGTCGATGTGTTCGACGTACCGGGCGCCTACGAAATCCCTCTGCACGCGAAGACACTGGCTACGACCGGCCGCTACGCCGCGATCCTCGGCACCGCCTTCGTCGTCAATGGCGGCATCTATCGCCATGATTTCGTGGCCGGCGCCGTGCTTGACGGCATGATGAATGTGCAGCTGTCGACCGGCGTGCCGGTGCTGTCGGCGGTGCTGACGCCGCACAATTATCATGACAGCGCCGAGCATCACCGCTTCTTCTTCGAGCACTTCACCGTCAAGGGCAAGGAAGCGGCCAATGCCTGCCTGCAGATCCTGGCGGCACGGGAGCTGATCGCGGCATAAGATGCGCCAAAACAGCCGGATTTCAGCCCTGCAACAAGAATTGCGGCCTCCATGGCCGCTGACGGTTGCGGTTCTGGCGAAATCCGGCCAGAAGCATCTGGGCTGGCAATCGGCCGGCCCGCGACGTTGCGCTTGAAACCAGATACGGGAGACTATTGGGTGGCTCGCATAACACTGAGACAATTGCTCGACCACGCCGCCGAATACGGCTACGGCGTACCCGCTTTCAACATGAACAATATGGAACAGGGCCTCGCCATCATGGAGGCGGCCGAGGAGACCAAGTCGCCGGTCATCCTGCAGGCAAGCCGCGGTGCCCGCGCCTACGCCAATGACGTGGTGTTGGCCAAGCTGATCGACGCGCTGGTCGAAATCCACCCCGACATCCCGATCTGCATGCATCTCGACCATGGCAACAATGAAGCGACCTGCGTCACCGCCATCCAGTACGGCTTCACCTCGGTGATGATGGATGGTTCGCTGAAAGAAGACGGCAAGACGCCGGCCGACTACGCCTATAATTCAGGCATCACCAAGCGCGTCGTCGACATGGCGCATTGGGGCGGTGTCTCGGTCGAAGGCGAAATCGGCGTGCTCGGCTCTCTGGAGAGCGGCGGCGGCGAACAGGAAGACGGCCACGGCGTCGAAGGCGCGATCAGCCACGACCAGTTGCTGACCGATCCGGAACAGGCGGTGGAGTTCGTCAAGGACACCCATGTCGATGCGCTGGCGGTGGCCATGGGCACCAGCCACGGCGCCTACAAATTCTCACGCAAGCCGGACGGCGCGGTGCTGGCGATGAACGTGATCGAGGAAATCCACCGTCGCCTGCCCAACATGCATCTGGTGATGCACGGCTCGTCCTCGGTGCCGGAGGACCTGCAGGAGATCATCAACAAATATGGCGGCCAGATGAAGCCGACCTGGGGCGTGCCGGTGGAAGAGATCCAGCGCGGCATCAAGCATGGCGTGCGCAAGATCAACATCGACACCGACAACCGGATGGCGCTGACCGGTGCCATCCGCAAGGTGCTGACCGAGAATCCGAGCGAGTTCGACCCGCGCAAGTATCTGACGCCGGCCATGGCCGCGATGCGCAAGCTCTGCAAGGAGCGCTTCGAGCAGTTCGGCACGGCCGGCAACGCCCAGAAGATCAAGCCGCTGCCGGTTGCTGAGATGGCCAAGCGGTATAAGTCGGGCAGCCTCGATCCGAAGTTTGGGTGAGCTGACGTCCCCTTCCCTTCCCCCCCCTTGTGGGGGAAGGTGGCCTCGCAAAGCGAGGTCGGATGAGGGGTGTTCCAGCGGAGTGAGACGTTGGCGTTCCCTGGAACACCCCTCATCCGTCTCGGCGCTATCGCGCCGATCCACCTTCTCCCACAAGGGGAGAAGGGAAGAGAGGCGCCCCTCTTAAAAACTCGATTACCATTGCCGCTGTCCAGGTGAAGCGGCCGCCGCCGAGGGGCTCGCCGGTGAGCGGGTCGTAATATTCGGCAAAGCCGCTCTCCCGAATAAGGTCGAGGCTGGACTGCGTGATGTGTTGCGCGACATCGCCATGGCCGGCAACAGTGAGCCCGTCGGCGATCATGTAATTGACCACCAGCCAGACCGGACCGCGCCAGTAACGCTTGGCGTCGAGGCGTGGATCGTCGGGATCGTGCGAGGGCACGACATAGCGCGCCTTTCCGGCAAGGCGCTCGACGCGTGCCGCGAGCGCCGCCGCGCGAGGTTCTGGAATCGCCGCAAAGGCGGCCAAAATGCCGCCGACGGAGGCGCTGTCGATCAGCTTGCCGGTGGTGCGGTCGAGACAGAGATACTGGCCGTGCGACTCGCTCCACAGCCGCTCCATTGCCGCCAGACCCTTTCGGGCACGGGCGCGATTGGCTTCGGCGATCTCCGTTTCGCCCAGCGCATCGGCGAGATCGGCTAGATCGGCTGAGGCGCGGATCAGAATGGCGTTAAAGCCGGGATCGACGACCTGAAATGGCGAGGCGTCGTGCAGCCTGGTATTGTCCCAGCCGAGTGCACGAAAATGCTGCAGCAGCCAGAGATAGCGGTCGTATTGAGCCTTGGTCGGGCGGTGCGCCGGATCGGCATGCAGAATGTCGCGGCGGGTGTAGGGCTCGACGCCTTCGGTCGGCACACGCTCGAAGGCATCGTCCCAGTCGATCGAATTGTCGCGGCCGGATTCCCAGGGATGAATGATGGCGACCAGCCCGTCGCCTTTGGGGTCGCGGTTCTCATAGAACCAGCGATGCCAGGCGTCGATCTTCGGCAGCAGCGCACGCGCCCGATCCGCCGCCAGCTTCTTGTCCGTGGCGCGGTCGAACAGGCGGCGGACGGCAAAGCCGGCGACGGCCGGCTGCGTGATGCCGGAGGTCGCGGTCGGGCGATTGGTTCGCCACACATCGGGCCCGGGAAAATAGCCGTCGCTCCAGACATGGAAGACAATGTGCGGCACCATGCCGTCCGGCCATTGATGGGCGAACAAAGTGTCGATCTCGGTCCAAGCGCGCGCCTCGTCGTAGTGGGCGAGACCCAGTGCTGTCAGGCAGGAATCCCAGTTCCACTGGAAGGGGTAAAGGCCTTTGGTCGGGATGGTGTAGGCGCCATGGTCGTTTTCCCGGAGCACCTCGACGGCGCGGGCGATGGTTTCGTCGACGGCTAGAGAAGTCATGGACGGCATTCGTTCCTTAAAGGGCGTTGGTGGTCTCGGGATCGAACCAGCGGACGCGATCGGGCTTGGGCGCCAGCCGCAGCTGCTCGCCAACCTTGACGCTGGTATTCGATTCCAGGATGGCGCGGAACAGGCCGCCCTCGACATCGCAGGTGACCAGCGTGTGTGGCCCGAGCGGCTCGATGACCCGCACGGTGGCATGCAGCCCTTCGCTGCCCGCATCGACATCCTCGGGGCGAATGGCGAATTCTATTCTTTGCTTATCGGATTTCGGGCCGGGAAGCGTCAGCCCGGCGACGCTCCAGCTGCCGTTTGCCGCCTTGGTCGCCGGGATGAAATTCATCGGCGGATTGCCGATGAAGGAGCCGACAAAACGGGCGGCCGGGTTGCGGTAGACCTCGACCGGCGACGCGGCCTGGACGATGCGGCCCTGATGCATGACGGCGATGCGGTCGGCGAGGCTCATCGCCTCGACCTGATCGTGAGTGACATAGATAGTGGTGGTCTTCGACGCGGCGAGCACGCCCTTGAGCTCGGCGCGCATTTCGAGCCTGAGCAGCGCGTCGAGATTGGACAGCGGCTCGTCCATCAGGATGACGTCCGGCTCCATGGCGAGCGCGCGGGCAACCGCAACCCGCTGACGCTGGCCGCCGGACAGCTGACCCGAATAGCGCTTCAGCAATTGCTCGATATGCATGAGTTCGGCGGTGCGGTTGACGCGGCGCTCGACGTCGGCCTGCGGCAGCTTCTTCATGCGCAGGCCGAAGGCGATGTTTTCGAACACGGTCAGATGCGGGAAGACGGCATAGTTCTGGAACACCATGGCAATGCCGCGCTCGCGCGGCGGCAGATGGTCGACGCGGCGGCCACCGATCCAGACCTCGCCCTGGCTCGGCGTCTCCAGCCCGGCGACGATGCGCAGCAGCGTGGTCTTGCCGCAGCCGGAGGCGCCGAGCAGCACCATGAATTCCTGGTCAGCGATGGCGAGATCGACCTGATGCAGCGCGGTAAAGCCGCCGAAGCGCTTGGCGACGCCCTTGATCGCGATTTCAGCCATGAGCCTTCTCCGTGTCGCATGTCATCGGTTGGCGATCCCCCACATGGCGAACAGATATTTGCGGACGGCGAAGATGAAGATCAGCGCCGGCAGGACCAGAGCCGCGCCACCGGCGAATTTGAGGTAGAGCGGCGACTCGCCGAGGCTTTGCAGAAGAAAGGCGGTCAGCGTGCGGTTCTCGATGGTGAGCACGGCAGCCGCAAACACCTCGTTCCAGGAGATGGTGAAGGCGAACACCGCCGACGCCGCGATGCCAGGCAGCGCCAGCGGCAGGATCACCTTGCGAAACGCCTGCAGCCTGGTGCAGCCAAGCGTCCAGGCGGCCTCCTCCAATTCGACCGGAATGCCTGAGAACAGCGAAAAGGTGATCAGCACGGCGAAGGGCAGCGCCAGCGTGGTGTGGACCAGCGCCAGGCCGATCGCGGTGTCGTCGAGGCCGGTGCGGATGAACATCACCGCCAGCGGCAGCGCCAAGAGCGGAAGCGGGAAAGCCCGCGTCATCAGCACCAGGAAACGGAACGTGCCCTTGCCCGGGAAATCGAAGCGCGACAGCGCATAGCCGGCCGGGGCGCCGAAGCCGATCGACAGGATCATCGTCAGCGTGGCGACCAGAACCGAGTTCCACAGCGCCCTGGCGACGCCGGCGAAATTGATGAAGAACGACAGGCTGCCGGCATCGAAGGACGGGAAGAAGCGCTTGGGGAAGCCGGTCACTTGTTCGGGCGACGACAGCGCGTTGACGATCAGCAGATAGATCGGCAGCAGCACCCAGACGCCAAGCAGGATGACGGTGGCGATCAGCAGCCAGTCGCCGGCCTTGCGGGCATCGGCGCTTGCGGCGGATGGGGTTTGCGTGACCGCACTCATATGCGCGCCTCCTTGGGCACGCGCAGCACCCTGAGGAAGAACAGCGTGAAGCCGATCGAGATGGCGAGGATGAGCAGCGCCGAAGCGGCGGCGACATTGCGGTCCTGCAGCGTGAATTGCCAGTTGTAGGTTTCGCCCATCAGCACCGGCAGATTGGTGCCGCCAAGGGCGGCGACCACGGCGAAGACCTCGAAGGCGAGGATGACGCGCAGGATGATCGCCGTCTGCAGGCTCGGCCGCAGCAGCGGCAGCGTGATGCGGACAAAACGCTTCCACGGGCCGGCGCCGAATACTTCCGCGGCTTCGTAATATTCCTTGGGGATCAGTCCCATGCCGGCGACGAGGATGACCATCATGATGGCGGTGGCGCGCCAGATCTCGGCCAGCGCCACGGCGATGAAGATGGTGAGTTTGCTCTGATAGCCAAGGAACATGATCGGCCTGTCGACAACGCCGAGGTGGGAAAGCAGCGTGTTGAGGAAGCCCGACTGGTCGAAGATGGCGAGCCAGATCAGGCCGGCGGCGAGATCGGAAATGCCGAGCGGAATGGCGAAGATATAGAGCGCTGCACTGCGCCCCGTCTCCAGCCGCGACACCACCGAGGCCATCAGCAGCGCCATGACGAGCTGGATCGGCACGACGATGGCTGCGAGCAGCAGCGTGTTCCGCACGGTGACCGGGAATTTCCAGCTGCCGGCCATGGCGCGGAAATTGTCGAGGGTGAAGGCACCGTCGCGGGTCACCGCTTCGAAGGCGACCAGCACGAAGGGGTAGAGGAAGAAAACGCACAGGAACAAGGTCGCCGGCATCAGCAGCAGATAGGGCAGAGCCTTGCCGTGCATGGTGGTGTCCTTTGCGGCCAAGTGGTGCGTGGCCAAGTGGTGCGGTTTGGGCGCCCGGAGTGCAACAAACTCCGGACGCCCCCTCGGGAGGATCTGGTCGTTATTCCACCGGGCAGGCGCCCGTGGATGGCTTGTCAGGCGCCCAGCAGGGCGCCTTGGCCTGGTCGATGATCGCCTTGAGCGCTGTCGCCTGCTCTTCGAGCACGCCATGCACGTCCTCACCGCCGAGCACGATGCGCTCGAAGCTGTCGGTGTAGACCTGGTTGAACTTGCCGCCGAGATCGCCAAGGCCCATCGGCAACAGCGCCGGCAGCGCATCGGGCGCGCCGGTCATGGTGGCGATCGCCGGGCCGAAGGCCTTAACCGAGGCCGGCATGTCGTCGGGCAGCTTGACGTCGACGACCGGGAAGAAATTGGTCGCCTTCAGCGTCGCGATTTGCGTCTCGGGCTTGAGCATATAGGCGACCAGCGCCTTCGCCTTGTCGACATCCGGCGAGGTCTTGGGGATGGCGACACCGGCAACCACCGGCATGAAGCCGCGACCGGCAGGACCCGCAGGTGCCGGGAAGGCGACAAACTCGTCCGGCTTCTGGTTGAAGGCATCGGCAAGCCGCGCGACATGGTCGAACGCCACCCACACTTCACCCGACAGCAACGGCTCCTGCATGAAAGCATAGTTGGTCGAATTCGGGTTGGTGTACTGCCAGAGTTCCTTGAACTTGTTCCAGGCGGTCTCGGCCTCCGGCGAACGGAACTTGGTCACCATCGAACCGGTGTAGGACGGATAGAGAAAGCCTTCGAAGAAGCGGTGCTTCAGCCCCTTCGGGCCGGCGGGAAAACCGAATTTCGGCGAGCCGGTTTTCTCGGCGATGTTCTTCGACCATTCGATCAGCTGGTCGTAGGTGATGGTGTTGAGATCGACGCCTTGCGGCAGATATTGCAGCGCCTGCTTGTTGGCCGCCATCAAATAGGTGGCCTGCATCCACGGCATGTATTTCTGCTCACCGGTGCCGAGCGTGCCGAGCTTCTTGTAGGCCTCGTTGACCTTGACGCCGCCGACATCGACAGCGGACAGATCGACAAGGTTGGCACCGACGGTGGAGAAGTCGCCATGCAGGCCGCCAAGCAACCCGATCGTGCCGGTGCCGGCCTGCAGTTCGGCCTGCAGGCGGGTAAGCCAGGGACCGTCCTCGGCGACCTGATAGTCGACGGCGCCGTCAAAGCCTTTCAGCACCTCATCGCGCATCTTCTGGGTTTCCTCGACCGGGCGCGCCTGCGTCGACCAGAACAGCACCTGCTGCGCCTGCGCACCGCCGGCGGCAAACGACAGCGCCAGCGCGGCGCCTGCCAATGTCTTCAACATCTTCATCATGGTCTTCCTCCCTGGATATGCGCCGTCGTTGCGGCGTCAGTTTCATGTGCGCGGTGCGGGCCCATGGCTGGCGCGCGGCACCAGCGTCGGCCGGATCAGCCGCGTCAGCGGCGTGGCAGGCCGCTCCGCTATGACGGTGAGCAGCATGTCGGCGATCTCGCGCGCGCACTGGCGGATCGAGGCGTCGAAGGTGGTGAGGCCGGGCGGCGCATAGGCCGAGGCAACGACATTGTCGAAGCCGATGACCGAGAGATCGCGCGGCACGCTGAGGCCGGCGCGCGCCGCCTCCTCCATCACCGTCAGCGCCAGTTCATCGAACAAGGCGATGATAGCGGTTGGCCGGTTGGAGCCTTGCAGCATGCGGTTGACCGCCTGGATGCGGGCACCTCGGTCGAAACGCGGCGCCGTCGCCACATCGAGGCGCACCGATGGATCGCCACGGCGGCCGATGGCGGCGGCAAGGCCGTCTTGTCTGAGATGCCGGAAGGTCATCGGCTCGGAAATCGTTACCAGGCCGAAATGGCGATGGCCGAGATCGTAGAGCATGTCGAAGGCCTCACCGAATGCATGAGCGCCGTCGGTGTCGAGCCAATTGTAGGTAAAGTCACCGTCGAGTAGCCGACCGTGGGCGACGAAGGGAAAGCCGCGCGAGCGCAGATAGGCGAGCCGCTCGTCGACCTCGGCGATGCGGGTGACGACGACGCCGTCGGCGCGGCCGGACTCGACGACATGGCGCAGCACCGACAGCTCGGAATGGCCAAGGGCCGCGGTGGCAAGGATGAGGTCGGCGCCGTGCGCCACCAGCCCCTCGCCAAGCCCGGTGACGAACTCGCCGAGGAAGGAATCGACCAGATTCGGGCCTCTGACCGGCAGCACCAGTCCGACGAAGCCGCTGCGGCCGGAGACAAGCGTGCGCGCTGCGGTGTTGGGGACATAGCCGGCCTGGCGTGCCGCCTGCGCGACCCGCTCGCGCGTCTTCAGGGCGATCTGCTCATGCCCGGCAAGGGCCCGCGACACCGTCGTGATCGACAGGTCAAGGCTCGCCGCTAGTTCCTTCAGCGTGGTGACGCGGGTTGGCAACCGTTCCTCCCGAAACGAAGTGTTGAAACGTTTGTAATGCCCTGTCGGAAAATTGCAAACGTTTTAAATCGTCACTGTGCCGAGGTGCCAATTTGCGAAATAGCTCTCAAAACGGTTGGATAAAAAAGGCCGGGCGCAAAAGCTGCCCAGCCAAAAAGAAGGTCAAGAACCTTCAGAGGGGAACGCCGTCCAGCGGAATGGGAGGAGACCGCCGAACGATAATTCCTATATGCGCGCATTCGCAGCGGTTGACGACGAACGGCTTTCTAAAACAACGCGAGATTCAGAAATTTCGTTTCTCGTCTTCGACGATTTCAGCCGGCTGAGGCGCCTGTCTCCAACAGATCGGCATAGTGCCGGCGCGCCACGTCGGGATGCGAGCGCAGGCGGCTTTTCAGCACGTTGGTGCCGACATTGCGGAACAGCGGATTGTCGGGATCGCTGGCCGGCCCGCGCGCCTCGGCCGCCAGTTCCTCGGGCAGATCGAGCAGCGGGATCGTGGCGTCGAGCCGGGCGCTGAAGAAGAACGGCACCGAGATGCGCTCGACGCCGGCTGGCGGCGTCACCACGCGATGCACGGTTGCCCGGAGATAGCCGTTCGAGGCTAGTTCGAGCAGTTCGCCGATGTTGACCACCAGCGTATGGGGCAGCGGATCGACATCGACCCAGCTGCCGTCATATTCGACCTGCAGGCCCTTGGTATCGTCCTGCAGCAAGAGCGTCAGGAAGCCGCCATCCTTGTGCGCGCCGACGCCCTGGTCGTCGCCGGTGGCGTTGCGGCCGGGATAGCGAACGATCTTCATGCGGTGGTTGGGTTCATCGCGGTAGATCGGATCGAAGGCGTCCTCGGCCTGGTCGAGCGACAGAGCGAAGGCCCTGAGCAGACGGATCGCCACGACGGTCGCCTTGGTCTGCCACGCCAGCAGCGCCGGCTTCAGTTCGGGCAGTGCCGCCGGCCACTGGTTCGGCCCTTGCAGCCGCGTCCAGGCGGGCACCCCGGGGCCTTGCGGGATGGCCGGGCGTTCGACGCCGATGTCGAGCTGTTCGCGCCAGTCGGCCTTGCCTTTGGTCAGCTCGCCGCCGGCGCGGGTGTAGCCGCGAAACTGCGAGGATTTGACCATTTCGATCGCGAGCTTGTCGGCTTCCGGCAAGGCAAAGAACCGTCGCGAGGCGTCGAGCACCTCGGCGGTGTCGGCCGCCGATATGCCGTGGCCAGTCAAATAGAAGAAGCCGACGTCGCGCGCGGCCGTGCGCAGGTCGAACAGAAACGTTCGGTGCTCCGAGGCGCCCTGTTCGAGGCGGCTGAGATCAAGCACGGGTACGATCCTGGGCATGGTCAAGCTCCTTGTTTGCCGGCCCCGCTTTCACGGTGGCACGCAGGCTGGTTCAATCAAAGCAATGCGCAATCCAATCTCGAGGCGAATGAAGAAAGCCGGCGCTACCTTTGGCAGCCTGCCGGCAAATAATGTTCGCGGACGCTCATCCGCGCCGATCCAGCCTTGCGACCAGCCGGTCGCCAATCCACTGGATGCCGCAGACGAGGATGATCAGCACGATAACCACGGCGACCATGACGCTGGTCTCAAAACGCTGGTAGCCGTAGCGGATGGCAAGGTCGCCAAGGCCGCCGGCGCCGATGGCGCCAGCCATGGCCGAGGCGCCGATCAGCGTCACCAATGTCACCGTGAAACCGGCGACGATGCCGGGCAAAGCTTCCGGCACCAGCACCTCGCGGATGATCGTCCAGCGGTTGCCGCCCATGGCGCGCGCCGCCTCGATCAGTCCGCGATCGACTTCGCGCAGCGACACTTCGGCGATGCGGGCATAATAGGGCGTCGCGGCGATCGACAGCGGTACGATGGCTGCCCAGGTGCCGATCGAGGTACCGACGATCAGCCGCGTCACCGGGATCAGCGCCACCAGCAGGATGATGAACGGCACTGAGCGGAAGCCGTTGATGACGGCGCCGAGTGCGCGGTTCACCCAGATGTTTTCAGCGATGCCGCCGCGCTCGGTGGCGATCAAGGCCAGACCGAGCGGCAGGCCGAAGACCAGCGAGATAAGGCCCGACGCGGCCGTCATCAGGACGGTCTCCCAGATCGAACGCAGCAGAAGTTCAAACAGAACCGGCGACATGGCCAAGCACCTCCACCCGCGCGTCGCGAGCCTTCAGGAATGTGATCACGTCAGCGAGATGGCCTGCATCGTTGCCCGCCACCGCCACGAACAGCGTGCCGACAGGCTGCTGCTGGACATGGTCGATGCCGCCATGCACCAGGCGGAACGGACCCGGCACCGCCACCGCGAGATCGGACAGCAGCGGGCCACGCGCGGCCTCGCCGGCGACGTCGATCCTGAGGATGAGCTCGGCGCCGTCACCCGGAACAAGCCGGCTGGCAATCTCGGCCGGCAGTTGCGGGCGGATGCCACCAAGCAGGCTCCTGGTGATTTCGGAGCGCGGTTCTGCAAAAACCGACCAGACCGGGCCTTGCTCGACAATACGCCCTGCATCGATCACCGCGACACGATCGGCGATCGAGCGGATCACCTCCATCTCGTGGGTGATAAGCAGGATGGTCAGGCCAAGCTGGCGGTTGATGTCCTTCAGCAAGGCCAGGATCGAGCGCGTGGTCTCCGGGTCGAGCGCCGAGGTCGCTTCGTCGGACAAGAGCAGCGCCGGTCGCGCGGCCAAAGCCCTGGCAATGCCGACGCGCTGCTTCTGGCCGCCCGACAGTGAAGACGGGTAGGCTTTTGCCTTTTCCGATAGGCCGACGAGATCGAGCAGTTCGGCGGCGCGCGCCAGCCGCTCCGCCTTCGGGCGACCCTCGATCTTCAGCGGTAGCGCGACATTGTCCTCGACGGTCTTGGCCGACAAAAGGTTGAAGTGCTGGAAGATCATGCCGATGCGCCGGCGCAGCGGCTGCAGTTCACGCTCGCCGAGCCGGCCGATCTCACGGCCCTCGATAAAGACCTCACCGGAATCCGGCCGTTCCAGCCCGTTGAGGCAGCGGATCAGCGTCGACTTGCCGGCACCGCTGCGGCCGATGATGCCGAGGATCTCGCCCTTCTTCACCGTCAGCGAGACGCCGTCGAGCGCCGGCGTCGCGCCGAAGCGGCGCTTCAGGTCGACAAGGCGGACGACATCCTCCTGCCCGGCGGCAGATATGTGGACCGGATCGGCCAATTCGGCCGTGACGTGCTGGTTCATCTCACTGTCCGTCTCAACGCTGCATACATGCGACAGCGGCCCGCTCAAAAGCGGGCCGCCTGCTCCTGATAACCAGGCGCCGATCAATAGGCGCTGATCCCGGTGCCCTTGTAGACCTTGTCGAACTCGGCCTTGACCTTCTCGTTCTGGTAGGAGGCAACCAGCGTCTTCACCCAGGCTTCGTTCTCATTGCCGGATTTGACGGCAATGAAGTTGCGATAGGGATTGTCGGCCACCGGCTCCTGGGCGATGCGGTTGTCCGGGCCGAGGCCGCTCTTCAGCGCCCAGTCGGTGTTGACGACCGCCGCGTCGAGATCCTCGACCGAGCGACCGACAATGCCGGCATCGAGCTCCTTGATGACGACCTTCTTCGGGTTCTCGGCAATGTCGGCGGTGGTGGCCAGGATGCCGGTGCCGTCCTTCAGCTTGATCACGCCTTCGTTCTGCAGGACGCGCAGCGCGCGGCCTTCATTGGAGGGGTCGTTCGGCAGGCCGATGACCGCGCCTTCCGGCAGGTCGGCAACCTTGGTGTATTTCTTGGAGTAGAGGCCGATCGGCCAGACGCCGGTGTAACCGACGCGCACGATATGATAGCCTTGAGTCTTGATCTGGTTGTCGAGATAGGGCTGGTGCTGGAAGGCATTGGCGTCGATCTCGCCGCGCTCGAGCGCCTCGTTGGGCTGGGTGTAGTCGTTGAACACCACGGTCTCGACGGCCAGGCCCTTTTCGGCGGCCTGGGCGACGACGACGCGCCAGACATCTTCATCCTCGCCGCTGATGATGCCGACCTTGATCGACTTCTTGTCTTCGGCGAAGGACGGCGTCGGCTGCGCCAGGCCGACAAGTGTCACGGCCGAGGCGAAAAGTGCCGCAAGGGCAGCTCGCCGGCTGATAGCCGAAAAAAGAAGAGAATTGGAAGCGTTTCCGCGTTCGAACATTGTCGATCCCTCGTAATCCTGAAGTCATTGCGGCTTGGTGGAATACCAAGCCTTGACGACATCATCGGCAATGCTGTCTGCCGGATCAAAGAACCGCATTTCTTCTCAAACACGAAGCCGGGAATATTCTCTCAAAGATTTCGCGTTCACGAGAACGGCCCTGCCTGACCGATCAGAATGTCTCGACAAAGGGCCGCAGCTCGACCTCGAAACTCCAAGCGCTGCGATGCTGGCGATGGGTTGCGAGATAGGTCTCGGCGATCGCATCGGGCGACAGCTGGCTATCCGGCCGCTCGGACGTCTTCCCAACCGGCTCGATCTGGCCGTCGATGATGAAATGCGCGACATGGATGTTTTTTGGCCCGAGCTCGCGCGCCATGGACTGCGCCAGGCCGCGCAGGCCGAATTTCGGCATGGCAAAGCCGGCTGAGTTGGCAAAGCCCTTGATGCTGGCGGAAGCGCCGGTGAACAGGATCGAACCGGAGCCGCGTGCCAGCAGCCGCCGCGCCGCCTGCTGGCCGACCAGGAAGCCGCCATAGGCGCCAACCAGCAGCGCCTGCTTGACCGCATCGGCATCGATTTCGGCGATCGGACCGCGCGTGCGGCCACTGGCGTTGAAGACGGCAAGCGCCAGCGGGCCTTGCTTGTCGGCGGCCTCGAACAGGCTGGCGACGGAGGCCGGGTCGGCGACATCGGTTTCGACCGCCAGAGCGCCGGTTTCCTCGACCAGCGCCGCGAGTTTGGCAGTGTTGCGGGCGGCAAGCACCACGCGATAGCCTTCTTTGGTCAGAAGGCGTGCCAGCGAGGCACTCAGGCCCGCGCCGGCGCCGGCGATCACTGCGACTTCGGATGCCATGTCATTCTCCCTGACGATTGACGTGTTCGTCTCATAGCTGGCGTCTTGAGCGGCGAGACGCAAGAACGGCGTTGCTCGATTTTCGCCGTTTGACGAAAAACGCTGCCGGCAAATGTCAGCGCCGCCCCTCATTGCCCTGCCGGGCATTTCTCCCCGTATAGTGACGGGGAGAAAGAGGCTGGCCGCAACCTCGGCGCTATTTCTGCAACGCTGGTGATTGGCGAAATCATCAACGAAAGCGCCCCTCTCCCCGTCACTATACGGGGAGAGGATGCCGGCAGGCAGGTGAGGGGCAGCGATAGCGCCGGGGGAATTCAAATCCTGAAACGCTTGCCTTGATCAATACAGGCAAAAGACTTGCCTGCCCGACCGATCCGTCCGACACGTGGTTCAACGGCGATTCGAGAAAGCGACCATGGAACCAATCTGGGCCGTCGGCCTGATGACCGGCACCGTGCTTGACGGCAATATCGACGTCGCGCTGATCAAGACCGATGGCGAGCGTATCGCCGATTTCGGCACCTATACGCTTGCCCCCTACCCCGCAGAGATTCGCAACCTGCTGGAAGAGACGCTGCGCAAAGCCAGGGCGTGGAATTTCGACGGGCCGGAGCCGGCGATCTTTCGCGAGGCAGAAGAGGCGCTGACGCGGGCGCAGTCGGCGGCGGTGAAGGACCTTGTCGAGAGCTACGGCCTGACCATGACCGATATCGGCGTGGTCGGCTTTCACGGCCAGACCGTGCTGCATCGCGCCCCGCAGCCGGGACGGCGCGGCGACACGCGCCAGCTGGGCGACGGCGAGCTGATGCATTCGATCCTCGGCGCCAAGGTCGCCTACGACTTCCGCTCGGCCGATGTGCGCGCCGGCGGCCAGGGCGCGCCGCTGGCGGCGGCCTATCACGCGGCTCTGCTCAAGGAAGCCGACGCCAGCGGCGATACCGCCGTGCTCAATCTCGGCGGCGTCGGCAACATCACCTGGTGGGACGGCAAGGACAATGTCGTCGCCTTCGACACCGGCCCGGCCAATGCGCCGCTCAACGATTTCATCAAGGCGCATGGGCTGGGCGAGATGGACCGCGACGGCAGGTTGGGTGCAGCCGGCACGGTCGATGAGCCAAGGCTCGCCAAGCTGCTGCAGCATCCATACCTGACCAAGCCGTACCCGAAATCGCTCGATCGCTTCGACTTTACCGCTGCAATGGCCGACGGGCTTGGCCTCGAGGATGGCGCGGCGACGCTGACGGCCTTCACCGTCTCCGCCGTCGGCAAGGCGCTCGACCTGCTGCCGCGCCGGCCGAAGCGGCTGGCGGTCAGCGGTGGCGGCCGCCACAACCCGACGATGATGGCGATGCTTAACCGCCGCGCCGGCGTCGAGGTGGTGCAAGCCGAAACGTTGGGCTGGAAGGGCGATGCGGTCGAAGCCGAGTGCTTCGCTTTCCTGGCGGTGCGCGTTTTGCGCGGCCTGCCGATCAGCTTCCCCAGTACCACCGGTGTACCGCGGCCGATGCAAGGCGGACGACTGGCAACTTAAGCGAGCCTTTTCTGCAGGAAAATGCGGCTTCGGCCGGCCGGAAAGTCCGGCAGCGTGCCGAAAGGCCGGTAGCCCTGTCGCTCGTAGACTTTGGCGGCCGTCGGATTGAACGTGTCGATCCAGGCGTTCTGGCAGCCGCGCGCCAGCGCTTCGCGCTCGGCGGCATCCAGCATGTCGCCGGCGATATGCCGGCCGCGCAGGCGTTCGTCGACCCACAGCCATTGCACATAGAGCCAGCCCCAGGCGGTGTAGCCTGAAATGCCGGCGACGACGGCGCGGTCCTCGTCGCGCACGAAGACGGCGAGCGCTTTGCGGCCGGAGGCGCCGACATCGCCGTCATTGAACGCCGTCAGCCGCTCGGCCAAAAAGGTGAGTTCCTCTGGCGAGGGATCGGCGGTGGTCTCAAGCGTCGTGTTCATCCTGATACGGCTCGCATGGTGAGCCGAACCTCTAGCGAAGGACAGGACAGGGACGCAAGCTTTGCCGCCGCTCACGCCCTGACGGACGAACGCCATGTCCCGGCCGCGGCTGCAACCAGCATCAGCAAGGCCGCGACGATCGCGCAGGCGGCAAAGCCGAATGTCGAATAAAGCGGCCCGAAGCTGGTGGTGCCGATAAAGACGGCGAGATAGGTGACCGAGCTGTTCAGGCCCATGATCGTGCCGCGGCGCGACGGATCGAGCGCGGTGAGGCGCATCACCAGCACGTTCAGGCCGAAATGATTGGCAAGGCCCCAGATCGCAATCATGGCGAGGATCAGCACGAAATTGCTGCTTGCCAGCGCTATCGCGACATAGACGGCGGCGACCAAGAGATAGGCGAAAGGCATGACGCGGCGCGCGCCGATGCGGTCGATGACTCCGTCGAGAAAAGCCGCCGTGCCGAAGCCGGCGCCATAGGCGAGTGCGGCGAGCGCGTTAGCGCTGACGGGCTCACCGAGATCCTGATGAAGATGATCGCCGAGATAGCCGTAGACGCCGTAAAAGGCGGTCATGAAGGCGGTGCAGGCGATGAGCAGCGGCACGATGCCGGGAATGGCCAGCGCACCGAACGGCGTCGGCGCCGGGCCGCTCTTCCTGACGTCGCTGAGCGAGGTCATCGACAGGGCGGCGAGCGCAATGGCTGAAAGCACCGCGACGGCGGCGAAGAAGGCGCGCCAGTGCACGAGGTCGGCAAGCACGGCCGACAGTGACACGCCGGCCACCATGGAGACCGTCCAGCCGGTCAGGACGACACCGATGGTGCCGCTTTCGCGGCCGGGCGGCGCGATCGCTGCCGCACTGGCATAGATGGCCGGCATGGCGACGCCGGCGGCAATGCCGGAGACGGCCTGGGCCGCGACCAGCGCGAACACCGTCGGCGCCAAAGCGCTGGCGAGAAGCGCAATCGCCAGCAACAGCAATGCACCCTGCAGCATGCGGCGGGCGCCGACGCCGTCGATGTAGCGGGCGAGGAACAAGGCGCTGGCCGAGGTGCCGAGACCGAATGCGGCCGACGCGGCCATCACCGCCGGCACGCTGGTGCCGAAGGATGCCGCCACTGCCGGAGCGATCGGACCCAAAACCAGTGAGTTGGAGCCGATGACGGCGATGCAACCGGTCAGGAGATAGGCCAGCGCCGGGATCGGCGCTGTTGTTGGGAGCGTTGCTGCTTGATGCGCGTTCGTCATAGGGGCATACTGGCCGAATTAAATTCCGCGACAACAAGGAATTTCGATATGGATGAAGAAACAGATGGTGTTCTGCAGAACAAGCCTGTCGCCCGCGAGCTGGACGCGATCGACCGAAAAATATTAGGCGTGCTGGTCGACGACGCCACGGTCAGCTACGCCGAACTCGGCGAACGCGTCTGCCTTTCGCCCCCGGCGGCGCATGAACGGGTGAAGCGGCTGCGGCGCAACGGCGCCATCCGTGGCACAGCCGTGATCATCGACCCCAAGGCGGTGAAGAAGCCGCTGCTTACCTTCGTGCATATCGACACCAAGGGTTGGGGCAAGACGCCGGAGCTGATGGCGGTTTCCCAATATCCTGAGGTCGAGGAGATCCATTCGGTGGCCGGCGACACCTGCATGCTGCTCAAGGTCCGCACCGAGGACACCAGGGCGCTTGAGGGCTTGTTGGCGCGTCTCTACGAAACGCCCGGCGTCACCTCGACGCGAAGCTATGTCGTGCTGTCGACCTATCTCGAACGGCCGGTGCAGCCGGGCGTCACGACGGAATGGCCGACGCCCCGGCACATGGCAACGCCGCTGTACTAATCTGGGCCATCTTCGTCTTGCCGGAACCACAACAATCCTTCACAAACGGCACCCTATACTGATGCCAGGCATTGATTTGGGGTGACGAGAGGCGCGGCTTGGAATTCGACCTGAAAACCATCGAGGGGCTGGCCCCCGATCAGGCGTCGCTGAGCGCCGCCTCGAAACTCACCAAACGCTCGAACTGGCCGAGGCTGGAGAAGAACGAGCAGCAGGCCTTGATCTGGGGGGAATGCCAGGGCTCCGGCTCCAATCCCTATCGCACCGTGGTCGACACCGGCGACCACGGCTACAAATGCACCTGCCCGTCGCGAAAGTTTCCGTGCAAGCACACGCTGGCGCTGATGTGGATCGCCGCCACCGCGCCCGCCAGCTTCACCGCTGCCGAATCGACGCCGGAGTGGGTGAATGACTGGCTTGGCCGGCGCCGGAAGACGACGGGCCAGCCGGCCACTGCAACGCCGGGCGCGGGGGCCGGCGCGTCCGGCAAGAGCATCGGTGAGGCCGCGCACCCGGATGAAGTCACCGCAATCGAGGACGCTGCCGCAGCGGAGCGCCGCGAGGCGGCACAGCGCAAGCGGGCGGAAGACACGCGGACAGCGGTGGCGGGAGCGCTGGACGAACTCGACCAGTGGATCGCCGACCAGCTGCGGCTCGGCCTTTCCGCCTTTGCCGATGCCAGCAGCGAGCGCTGCCGCCGCATTGCCGCGCGGCTGGTCGACATGAAGGCGACGGCACTCGCCGGACGCATCGACGAGATCCCGGCCCGGTTGATGGCGCTGCGCAGCGAGGAACGGCCGGATGCGGCGATCCGCGAACTCGGCAAGCTGGTGCTGCTGGCCAAGGCCTGGCGCGCGGCACCCGATGATCCCGAGTTCAAGCGGATGGTGTCGGCGTCCGAGACCCGCGACCAGGTTCTGGCCAATCCCGATGCAAAACAGGTCGACAGCCATTGGGAAGTCATCGGCGAGAAGATCGAGACCCGTCGCGACGGTCTTGTCGGTCATTCGACATGGCTGCTCGACCTCAAGTGTCCGACGCCGCAATTTGCGCTGCTGCTCGATTTCTTTCCGGCCTCGGCCGGCCGCCGTTCTGCTGCGTTCACGCCCGGCGACCGCTTCGATGCGCGTCTGGTGTTTTATCCCTCGCGCCAGCCGCTGCGGGCGCTGGTGGCGGAGCGCAAGGGCGATGTCGTGTCCGGGGCCTGGCCGGATTTCGGCCTCGACACAATCAAGGATCCGCTCGCCGCGCATGCATCGCAGCAGGACGCAGCGCCATGGTCCACCGACTGTCCGCTGATGCTGCCGGCGGGCGCGATCCTGCTAGACGAGCGCGGCGCCGCCTGGTGGCAAGCGGCGCACGATCCGCAAGGGATTGCCTTGCCCGTCGCCGGCACCGTCGATCAGACCGTGCTTGGCCTCGACCTCGCGGCAACCGCAGCGCTGTGGAATGGGGGGCGGCTCGATCTCTTGGCCGCGCAAAGCGGGTTCGGGAGGCTCGACCTGTCATGAACGAGCTCGAACTGACCGGCCTGGCGACGATGCGCGACTGCTGGATCACCGGCGGAACGACATTCGATCTGGCCCCAGCCGCGTGGAAGGAAATCGCCGCCGGTGCAAGCCCGGACGAGCGCGAGCGGCTGTTGCTGGCGATCGCCGCGCAGGCGCTCGATGTCGGCTTGCGGCCCGCCGCGCCGACGACATTGAAGCGGCGCCCGCCGCTGCCAAGGCTTGGCCTGCCGATGCTGCCGGAGCGGTTGCGGCCACTGTTGCGCGCTACCCTGAAGAACGCCGCCGATGCGCGGCGCAAGTCACGCGTGGCCACACTCGTCGCCAGCCGCGGCTACGTGCTGCATCCCATGGACTGGATGCCCTCCGCGTCGGATCAGAACAGCCCCGACGTCTATGCGCCGTGGATCGACTGGCAGGCCAGCGTGGAGGGGCTGAAGACCAGCCCGCAGGAGCAGCTGACGGTGCAGAACTGGGATGACTTCTACCCCGCCGCGCGCCGCAGCGCGCTGGCCGAGATGCGCCGCCGCGATCCGGCGGCGGCCCGTTCGCTGATTGAGACCAAGGCGCCGGGCGAACCGGCGGAAGTCCGGCTTGCACTGATCGAACTCATGCATTTCGGCCTGACGCCCGCGGATGCGCCGTTCCTGAAAAGCCTGGCCGCCGACCGCTCCGGCAAGGTGCAGGAACTGGCGGGCCGGCTGCTGGCAAGGCTGGGCGAGCACGGCCGCGCCGGCGACGGTCGAGCCGACGATCCCGTTGCCGAACTCGCTGCCTTCATTGCCGAAGGCAAATCCGGTTTCATCCGCCGCCGCATCACCTACACGCCGGCAAAGCTGAAGTCGGCTGCCCAAGAAAGTCGGCGCGTCGACCTGTTTGCGAGCTGTTATCTGGTCGACCTTGCCGCGCGCTTCGGTAAAATGGAATCCGATTTCATCGGGGCATGGCAATTCGGTGTCGACGACAGAGCCGATCTGTCTCTCGTTCGGATGGTCGCGGTATCCGGCAGCGATGCCACGGTGGCACTGTTGGCAGATACGCTGGCCGCCGAGGGCGGCAAATCGGCATTGTTTGTCTTCCACCTCATGTTGCGTTTGGACAGCGGCAGGAAGCGCACCCTTATCAGGCAGATCCTGAAGGACGCGCAGAATCTTGAAGCGCTCAACCTGGTCGAAGGCGCCGAAACAAGCTGGTTGGAATGGGGCGATCTGACAAATGGCAAGGCGCTGTCGGTACTGCGCTCCAAGGTTGCGGGAAACGACGAGCCCGCGAAGCGAAGCGCAGACCACGCCCTGGAAACGATAGGCTTTCTTGCCACTGCGGCGACAGCGGAACGACTGATCGGCGACATCGTTGGGGCCGGCATGCCGCCGGCGGCGGCTTCGCTCGCTTTTCTGCGCCTCAATGCAGCCCTGACGGGAACCAACACATGACAATCCGGAGAACAGCACCATGAACGCAGCGATCCGCCTCCCGGTCGAGCAGGCTTATGCGTCCGAACTGCAGGCGCTGGCGCGCAATGACGACCGCCAGAAGCCGGCGGGATGGAGCCTGTCGCCAAAGGCCGTGCTGACCTATCTGCTCGGCGGCAAGGCCAGCGACGGCACCGTGATATCGCCGAAATATGTCGGCCGCCGCGGGCTGATGGAAACCGCGGTGGCGACGCTCGCCACCGACCGCGCGCTGCTGCTGCTCGGCGTTCCCGGCACCGCCAAGTCCTGGGTGTCGGAACATCTCGCCGCCGCCATCATGGGCAATTCCACGCTGATCGTGCAGTGCACGGCCGGCACGGACGAGAACCAGATTCGCTATGGCTGGAACTATGCGCAGCTTTTGGCAAAGGGACCGAGCCAGGAAGCGCTGGTGCCAACGCCGCTCTACCGCGCCATGGAGAGCGGCAAGCTCTGCCGTCTGGAAGAGCTGACGCGCATGGGCTCCGACGTGCAGGACACGCTGATCACCGTCCTATCGGAAAAGATGATGCCGATCCCGGAACTCAATACGTCGATCTACGCCCAGCGTGGCTTCAACATCATCGCCACCGCCAATAACCGCGACAAGGGCGTCAACGAACTGTCCTCGGCGCTGAAACGCCGCTTCAATGTGGTGGTGCTGCCGCTGCCCGAAGACATGGCCGAAGAGGTGGCGATCGTCGCCAAGCGGGTCGACGAGATGGCCGGCGGGCTCGACCTGCCGGTGCCGAAAAATGTCGGCGAGGAGATCGCCCGCGTGCTGACCATCTTCCGCGAGTTGCGCTCGGGCGCCACCGCCGACGGCAAGGTGACGCTGAAGACGCCTTCCGGTTCGCTGTCGACCGCCGAGGCGATCGCCACCATGGTCGGCGGCCTCAGCCAGGCGGCGTGGTTCGACAGCGGCAAGCTCGGCGCCGAAGGCCTTGCCGCCAGCCTTGTCGGCGCCATCATCAAGGATCCGGTGCAGGACAAGGTGGTGCTGGAGGAGTATCTCGAAACAGTGCTCAAGAAGCGGCCCGACTATGCCGGCTACTACGCGGCGCTGAACGCAGCGATCTGAGGTCATGAGCGACGTCGCCTATTTCGGCATCCGCCATCACGGGCCGGGCTCCGCCGCCAGCCTGGTGCAGGCGCTGCGCGACCTGCAACCGGTCGCCGTGCTGATCGAAGGGCCGAGCGACGCATCCGCCCTGCTGCCGCTGCTGGCGCGTCCGGAAATGCAACCGCCGGTGGCGCTGCTGTGCTATCCCGAAGACGATCCGGCCGCGACCAGCTTCTGGCCGTTCGCCGAGTTCTCACCCGAATACCAGGCGGCGGTGTGGGCGGTGGAGAACAAGGCGGCTTTGCGGTTCATCGACCTGCCGTCATCGGCGCGCTTCGCGTCGGCGACGGAGAGCGCCGACAAGACCGGTGAGGCCGACAAGGCCGAGCCCAAGGAGGAAACCGGCGAGGATGGCGAGGCGGCTTCTCATCGCGATCCGATCGGCACACTGGCTGCGGCCGCCGGCTATGAGGACGGCGAGAGCTGGTGGGCCGACATCATCGAGCAGAACCCGCAGCCGGGTCCGATCTTCACGGCCATCGCCGATGCGATGACGACGCTGCGCGATGGCGAAGGCACGATCGCGCCGTTCGAGGCCAAACGTGAAGCGCATATGCGGCTGGAAATCGCTGCCGCGCGCAAGGAGTTCGACGGACCGATCGCTGTCGTCTGCGGCGCATGGCACGTGCCGGCCTTGCAGGCCGCGCACACGCAGAAGAACGACCAGGCGCTGATCAAGGGAATTGCCCGGCGCAAGAGCACGATGACATGGGCACCATGGACGGGACCGCGTCTGGCACTGGGCTATGGCTATGGCGCCGGTGTCGTTGCGCCGGGCTGGTGCAAACATCTGTGGCGCACGCGCGAGCGGCGCGATGCCGCGACGCTTTGGCTGGCGATGATCGCGGCAGTGCTGCGGGCGAAGGGCCATCTGGTCTCGACGGCGTCGCTGATCGAGGCCGAGCGGCTTGCGCGCACGCTGGCTGCCATTCGCGACCGGCCGAAACCCGGCTTCGAGGAATTGCGCGACGCGGCGATCGCGGCGCTGTTCAACGGCGAAGCGGTGCTGTGGTCCCTCGTTGAAGCCGAGCTGCTTTTGGGCGCGGATGTCGGCGAGATCCCACCCGACACGCCGCTGGCCCCGCTGATCGAGGATCTGCAGCGCAACCAGAAAGCGGCACGACTGAAGCCGGAGGCGCTGGAGCGCGAACTGTCCGTCGACCTGCGCAGCGAAAGCGGGCTGTTTCGCTCGACATTGCTGCACCGGCTGAACGTGCTCGGCGTGCAGTGGGGCAGGCTGGCCGACGCCGGCCGCAGCCGCGGGACCTTCCGCGAAAAGTGGACCCTGGCCTGGGAGCCGGAATATGCCGTGCGCCTGGTCGAGAACCTGATCTATGGCCCGACCATCGAAAAGGCTGCCAATGGCCGCCTGACTCAGATGCTCGGCGCCGCGGCCAGCCTCGACACGCTTGCCGCACTGGTCCAGAGCGCCATCACGGCGGATCTGTCGGAGGCCGCGAGCGCCGGTCTTGCGGCGCTGGAGGCACGCGCGGCGCACAGCAGCGAGTGCCTGGAAATCCTGGCCTCGGTGCCGCCGCTTGCCGACATCATCCGTTACGGCGAGGCGCGCAAGACCGAAACCAACCGGCTATCCGGTTTGCTGGAACGACTGATCGTCGAAGGCGCGATCGCGCTGCCCTATGCGGTGCGCGACCTCGACGAGCAGGCCGCCACGACGCTGGTCGGCGCGGTGCGCAAGGCCGACGCGGCGATCCGCCTGATCGAGCCCGGCGAAGACGTGCTCGATGCCTGGCGCAATGGACTGGTCGGCGTGCTGGATGGCGCGCGATCGACAGCGCTGCTCGCCGGCTGTGCCGCGCATCTCCTCTACGAAGCCGGCCAGCTGTCGGCCGAGGACACCGCCGGACTGCTCGGGCGCAGGCTGTCGCCGGGAACGCCGGTGGCGCAGGCGGCGGGTTTTTTCGAAGGTTTCTTCAGCACCGCCGGTCAGCGGCTGATCTATGACGAAGGCTTGCGCGGCGCGGTCGATGCGTGGCTCAAATCGCTCGACGAGCAGACCTTCATCGCGCATCTGCCACTGCTGCGCCGCGTCTTCTCCAATCTGGACAGCATGGAGCGGCGGCGGCTGATCGAGGCAGTGCTCGGCCGCACCGCCAGGCTGCCGGCCGGCCTGACGCCGGCGCCGGATGGCGGCGAAGGCTGGCGCCGGCACCTGGAGCGGCTTGGCCCCCTGCTTGCGAGCGAAGCGTGACGATGGAAGACGAAACAAACGCGGAAGGTACCGCCACTGCATCGGCCGATGGCGACCGCGAGCGCCGCTGGCGGCTGGCGATCGGCGCCGATGACGAGGCTTCGTCTGTCCTTTCCAGCGACGACAAAAAACTGTCGTCGGCGCTCGATGCGCTTTACGGCGATGGCGCCAATACCGATGCCGACCCGCGCAAGCGGCGTGGCGGGCTTGGCCGCTCGGCGCCGCGCGTGGCGCAGTGGATGGGCGATATCCGCTCCTTCTTTCCAGCACAGGTGGTCCAGATCGTCCAGAAGGACGCCTTCGAACGGCTGAACCTGAAGCAGATGCTGATGGAGCCGGAATTCCTCAAGGCGATCGAGGCCGACGTCAACCTCGTCGCCGACCTGATTTCGCTGCGCTCGGTGATGCCGGCCAAGACCAAGGACATTGCCCGCACCATCATCGCCGACATCGTCGCCAAGCTGATGCAGCGGCTGGAGCAGAAGACCGCCGAGGCGATCCGCGGCGCGCTCGACCGCTCGCGGCGCACCAACCGCCCGCGCCAACGCGACATCGACTGGCCGCGCACCATTTCGGCCAACCTTCGCCACTACCAGCCGGAGCACAAAACTATCGTGCCGGAAAAACTCGTCGGTTTCATGCGCAAGCAGCGCCGGCTGGTCGATCTCGACGAGGTGGTGCTGTGCGTCGACCAGTCCGGTTCGATGGCGAGCTCGGTGATCTATGCCTCGATCTTCGCTGCTGTCATGGGCTCGCTGCCGGTGGTGCGCACCAAGCTGGTCTGCTTCGATACGGCAATTGTCGACCTGACCGAGGAGCTCAGCGATCCCGTCGAAGTGCTGTTTGGCGTGCAGCTTGGCGGGGGCACCGACATCAACCAGGCGGTCGCCTATTGCGCCGATCGCATCGAGCGGCCGACCAAATCCCATTTCGTGCTGATCACCGACCTTTATGAAGGCGGCAACGGACAGGACTTGCTGCGGCGGCTGGCGGCGCTGGTGCGATCCGGCGTCAATGTCGTGGTTCTGCTGGCGCTGACCGATCAGGGCCGGCCGGGCTACGATCCGGCGATGTCGGCCTCGGTCGCAGCGCTCGGCATACCGGTCTTCGCCTGCACGCCGGACCTGTTTCCCGACATGATGGCGGCGGCGTTGCGGCGCGAGGATATCGGCGCCTGGGCGGCGGGCGCAGACATCAAACTGATCCGCGCCGAGACGGAGACACCGCAGCAATAGAGCCGGCACAGGCTCGCTGTGAGACCTATTCGAACGAATAGGCAAACCCGTCCGCGGAAGCGCTGACCGTCACCTTGGTCATCTTCTCGCCGTCGAGCGACCGGTTCAGCACGCCGCGGCTGAGTTCCGGCAGCAGGGTGTTGGTCAGGATGGCGTCGATCATGCGGCCGCCGGACTCGATCTCGGTGCAGCGCGCCTTGACCAGCGCCATGACGCCATCGCCGATCACCAGTTCGGCATCGTGGCTGGCGCGCAGCCGCCGGGCGATCTTGCCGAATTGGTGGCGGGTGATGGCTTCGATCATCGAATCCGACAGCGGGTAGTAGGGAATGGTCACGACGCGGCCGAGAAAGGCCGCCGGGAATACCTTCAGCAACGGGGGGCGCAGGGCGGCGTCGAGGCCGTCGAGCCCTGCCCTCACCGTGCCGTTCTGGGTCCGCTCCATGATGACTTCGGAGCCGACATTGGAGGTCAGCAGGATCAGCGTGTTCTTGAAGTCGATGCGCCGGCCTTCGCTGTCATCCATCATGCCCTTGTCGAAAACCTGGAAGAAGATTTCGTGCACATCGGGATGGGCCTTCTCGACCTCGTCGAGCAGGATCACCGAATAGGGTTTTCTGCGCACGGCCTCGGTCAGGATGCCGCCCTTGCCGTAGCCGACATAGCCGGGCGGTGCACCCTTCAGCGTCGAGACGGTGTGCGCCTCCTGGAACTCGGACATGTTGATCGAGATCAGGTTCTGCTCGCCGCCATAGAGCGTTTCGGCCAGCGCCAGCGCCGTCTCCGTCTTGCCAACGCCCGATGGGCCGCAGAGCAGGAACACACCGACCGGCTTTTCCGGCGCGCCGAGCCCGGCGCGGCTGGTCTGCACGCGCTTGGCGATCATCTCCATGGCGTGGTCCTGGCCGACGACGCGTTCGGACAGAGTGGTGGCCAGCTTGAGCGCCTTCTCGGTCTGGCTGGACAGCATTCTCCCCGTCGGGATGCCGGTCCAATCCTGAACCACGGCAGCCACCGCATTGCGGTCGACGGAGGGCAGGATCAGCGGGGTCTCGCCCTGCGCGGTGGCAAGCTCGGCCATGAGTTCACGCAGCCGCGCAAGATCGGCTGCCGGATCTGACGGCGCTGCCTCTGTATCCGCAAGCCCCTCGCCCTTGGCTTTGGCCGCCTTGGCCTTGGGCTTTTCAGCCTTAGGTGTTTCAGCCTTGGGTGTTTCAGCCTTTGGCGCCTCGGCCTTCGGCACCTTGGTCTTTTCCGCGTCTGGCGCCGCCGTTTCGGCATCGGCCTCAGCGGTCGCCACCTCATCGAGCGGCACGCCGCCGCCGCGCAGCCGCGCGCGCAATTCGAGGATCTCGGCTACCAGCGCCTTTTCGCGCTCCCAACGCTCCTCGGCGGCGGCGAGCGTCGTCTCGGTCTCGGCGAGCCCTGCCTCGACCCGCGCCTGCCGGTCGGCCACTTCGATGCCGATCGCGGCCTCGCGGCCGATGATGCCGCTTTCGACCTCCAGCGCCTGGCGGCGGCGCAAAATGTCCTCGACCTCAGCCGGCGTGGCATGCTGCGAGACCGCGACCCTGGCGCAAGCGGTGTCGAGCAGGCTCACCGCCTTGTCAGGCAATTGCCGCGCCGGAATGTAGCGATGCGACAAGGCCACCGCCGCCTCGATCGCCTCGTCGAGGATCTGCACCTCGTGGTGCTGTTCGAGCACGCCGGCGACGCCGCGCAGCATGAGAACGGCGACCGCTTCCGACGGCTCGTCGATCTTGACCACCTGGAAACGGCGGGTCAGCGCCGGGTCCTTTTCGATGTGCTGCTTGTATTCGGCCCAGGTGGTTGCCGCGATGGTGCGCAGTTCGCCGCGCGCCAGCGCCGGTTTCAGCAGATTGGCGGCGTCGCCGGTTCCGGCGGCACCGCCGGCGCCGATCAGCGTATGCGCCTCGTCGATGAACAGGATCACCGGCGTTTCGGAGGATTGAACCTCGTCGATGACCGTCTTCAGGCGCTTTTCGAACTCGCCCTTGACGCTGGCGCCGGCCTGCATGAGGCCGACATCGAGCATGCGCACGCTGATGCCTTGCAGCGGCGGCGGTACGTCACCCTGGGCGATGCGCAAGGCGAAGCCCTCGACCACCGCCGTCTTGCCGACGCCGGCCTCGCCGGTCAGGATCGGGTTGTTCTGCCGGCGCCGCATCAGGATATCGATGATCTGCCGGATCTCCGGATCGCGGCCGACGACCGGATCGATCTTGCCGTCATGGGCGCGCTGGGTGAGGTCGGTGGCGTACTTGGCCAGCGCGGAATCCCCGCCCGGAGCCCGCCGCGGCGCCTCGGCGGCGGGAGTAGCCGCAGCCGCAGCGCCGGCTTCGAGTGAACCCTCGACCACCTCGGCGAAGCGGGCGATGACCGCGTCGGCGTCGATCTTGTCGAACTCGCCGCTGATCTTCGACATCAGGCCTTCCAGCACCGGTGTCTTCAGGCAGGCAAGGATAATATGCGCGCTGCGGACCTCATCGGCCTTGAACTGCAGCCCGGCCAAGCTCCAGGCTTCCTGGATGGCATGAAAGATGTGATCGGAAAATTCCTCGATCGAGGTGGCGCCATAGGGCAGCTTGTCGACCGCGCGGCTCATGTCGCCGGCCAGTTTGCCCATATCAACATCGGCATCGGCAAGGATCATCTGAACGTCGCTGCGTTCCGAAAGCACCAGTTGCTCGATGAAGTGGACAAGTTCGACATAAGGGTTGCCGCGAAGCTTTGCCGCTGCGGCCGCTGCGCCGAAGGCCCGCTTGCTGGTCGGGTTCAGCTTGTCGACCAGTTCCTTGCGTTTGACACTCTGCGACGACCGGCGCTGTTCCATCGAACCTGCTCCTGCAATCTGCCCGTCGACAGCCTGCCACATAAGCAGCCGCTTGACAAAGCGCGTCATTCAGCCGGCCGCTTCCCTTTGTGGAAAGTCCCGCGCCACCAAATGCAGACAACCACGATTTTTTCCAATTCTATGCGATGCGCTTCACATACGGGGCTGGGCAAGCAGGCCATAGATTGCGCCATTCGAGATGCAGTTGCACTGGCTCGCGGTAGCGCCCGTTAACTTTTGAGCGGTTTGCCGAATTGTGGTAGGGTGCAACCGTGTGCTAACGTTGGGTCACGTACGGTTTTAGAGCCGGTCGCTGGGGGTAGCTGTGATCGATCTCGCACTCTGGCTTGCTCCGTTGGACGGTGAAAATCCGTCAGGCGAAGACTTGCGCAACGATCCGGTCTTTCACGAGCTCGAGCGCCTCACCGAGCCGCAGGTCAAGGTTGTCCATGACGGGCGCAACAAGCCTGCCGCGCAATCGACGATTCCGGTCGATTGGCCTGCCGTTCTTGGCAAGGCCGAGGAATTGCGTTCGCATGGCCGCGACCTGCGCCTGCTTGTCATCGTTGCCCGGGCGCTTGCCAATGAAGAAGGGCTCGCCGGGCTGGCGCAGGGCCTGACACTGATCGCGCAGACTTTCGAGGCGCATTGGGAGACGATGCACCCGGCGCTGCGGCCAGGCGGTCAGCCGCGCGACGCCGCCTTGCGCCGCCTCAACGCGCTGGCCGACCTGCAGAATGGCCAGGACGGGCTGCTGGCGGACCTCAGGCAGATGGTTTTCTTCGCCCCACGACCGATGGGGCCGATCACTGGACGCGATCTTGAACAGGGCGCGCTCGACGACCGCGTCATGCTTCAGGAAGCGGCCTCGGGATTGAATGCCGCCGAAAAGGCAGCGCTGGTCAGCGCGCATGGGCAGCTGCTGAACCGGGTGGGCAGCGGATGCGCGGCGCAGATGGATCAGGCCGGTGAACAGATGACGGCGCTGATCGCCAATGCTCACGGCGCGATCGGAGCGCTGGACGCGGTCGACACGGCGCTGAACGCCCGGCTTGAAGGCAATGGCGCGGCGGTTCCGGACCTGAAGCGCTTTTTGCAGCGCGTGCTGACGACGCTGGAACGCAACACGGCGGTGGAAACGACGGCCGCGGCGGCGACGAATGGCGCAGCCAGCCCGGCGCCTGCCACGGCAAGCCCGGCAATGCCGGCCAGAAACGGTCATGGAGCCGAGACGATGGCAAGCTACGCAGAGCCAGGTGTGGGCCTCCCCGACAGGATTTCCTCGCGCGACGATGTGGTGAAGTGCCTCGACCTTGTGGTGGCGTTCTACGATCGCACCGAGCCGTCGAGCCCGATCCCGCATCTCGCCCGCCGGGTGCGCCGGATGGTGCACATGGATTTTGTTGAACTGATGGAAGATCTCGCCCCGTCGGGGCTGAAGGAATTCCGGCTGCTCGCCGGTGTTCCCGACGCCAAGAAGACTGCCCAAAAGGATGAAAGGTAGCAACACATGCCAGCCGAAAGCAAAGCGAAGGTCATCGAGCGAAATCGCGCCCCGCGCGTGCAGATCGCCTACGATGTCGAAACCTACGGCAGCCCGACGACGATCGAACTGCCGTTCGTCATGGGCGTGATGGCCGACCTGTCGGGCGCATCGCAGACCCGGGAAGCGGCAAAGACGGTGCTCGACCGTTCCTTTGTCGAGACCGATGCCAACCGCTTCCCCAAATTCATGGAAGCAATGGGGCCCAGGGTCAAGGCGCGGGTGAAGAACACCTTGCCGCAGGCCGAAGGCCAGGAGCGCGACGAAGAGCTCGCACTCGACCTGACCTTCACCAAGATGGGCGATTTCGCCCCTGACAAGATCGCCGAACAGGTGCCTCAACTGGCCGAGATCCTCAAGATGCGGCGCCAGCTCGAGGAACTGCTCGGCTTCATGGACGGTCGCGTCGATGCCGAAAAGCGCATCGCGCAGTTGCTGAACAATCAGCCGCTGCTTGGCCAGATCGCTGCCCAGGCGCTGTCCGACGACAAGGGTGAGGAATAAATCATGGCCGAACAGCAAAAGACCGCAGCATCCGTCGCCGAGGCCGAGGCCGTCGATCTCGGAGAGTTCAGCCAGCTGCTGGAAAAGGACTTCAAGGTCAAGAAGGACGACAGCGAGAAGCTGCAGCAGCTTGTGCGCAACCTGGCGCTGGCGGCGCAGTCGCGCTCGGAGACGACGACGATTTCGTCGAATTCGATCAAGTCGATCAAGTCGCTGATCGCCGGCATCGACAAGATGCTGACGACGCAGGTCAACGAAATCCTGCACGCACCGGAAGTGCGGGAGATGGAAGGCACATGGCGCGGCCTTTGGTATCTCATCAACAACACCGAGACGGATGCCAAGCATCTCAAGATCCGGGTGATGAACATCTCCAAGGAGCAACTGGCCGACACGCTTGAAGACTATGAAGGCCAGATGTGGGACCAGAGCCCGATCTTCAAGAAAGTCTACACGGACGAGTATTCGATGCTCGGCGGCGAGCCGATCGGTTGCATCGTTGGCGCTTACGAGTTTTCGAACCATCCGCGCGACGTCGGCCTGCTGCGCAACATCTCCGGCATCTGCGCCTCGGCGCACACGCCGTTCATCGCCGCCGCCTCGCCGCGGCTGTTCCGCATGGACAGCTGGCAGGAACTGCCCAACCCGCAGGACCTGCAGATGATCGTGAGCAATCCGGCCTATGCTTCGTGGCAGTCGCTGCGCGAGAGCGAGGACGCCCGCTATATTGGGCTGACCATGCCGCGCGTGCTGGCGCGTCTGCCCTACGGGTCCGAGACCGTTCCGGTCAAGGGCTTCTCCTTCGAGGAGGAGGTGCAGGGCGACCACAACAAATATGTCTGGATGAACGCCGCCTTCCCGATGGGCGTCAACATCAACCGCAGCCACAAGCTCTATGGCTGGGGCACGCAGATCCGCGGCGTCGAGAACGGCGGCACGGTGCTCAATTTGCCGGTGCACGCTTTCCCGACGGACGACGGCTCGATCGCGATGAAATGCCCGACCGAGGTCGCCATCGATGACCGGCGCGAGGCGGAACTGGCCAAGCTTGGTCTGATGCCGATCCTGCACCGCAAGAACACCGATCTGGCCGCCTTCATCGGCGCTCACTCGCTGCAGGACGACGAGACGCGTGCCGGACGCCTCGTCGATCCCGACGCCCAGTCCAACGAACGGCTCTCCGCCAACCTGCCGTATCTGTTCCCGGTTTCCCGTTTCGCGCACTACCTCAAGGCTATTGCGCGCGACAAGATCGGCTCGTTCAAGGAACGCTCCGACATGCAGATCTGGTTGACCGAATGGATCAACCGGTACGTGCTGGCCAACCCGGCCTTCGCCGACGACAAGGCGCGCGCCAAGCGTCCGCTTGCCGCCGCCGAGGTGCAGGTCGACAGCGTGGAGGGCCGGCCGGGCTATTACAACGCCCGCTTCTATCTGCGCCCGCACTACCAGCTGGAAGGCATCAACGCCTCGCTCCGGCTGGTGTCGGAATTGCCGTCCGTGAAGACCTGATTGCAGCAACCAACCTTGTTTTGTTGAAAGCGGTGGAGAACGAAAATGCCCACAATGAAGATCGACGGTTTTCTGAAAGTTCCGGATATCAAGGGCCCCAGCACGCGCGACGGCCACGACGACGAGATCGAGATCCATGGCGTCGACTACAAGATGGTCGCGCCCTATGACCCCAATTCCCTCTCGCGCCGCGGCCGCGTGTCGATGGGCATGATCAAGTTCACCAAGCACTATGACAAGGCCTCACCCTATCTGGCCAAGGCCCTGTTCGAGAACAAGGCGCTGGACGAGGTCAAGTTCTCGGCGCGGCGGACCATCGACGGCGAGAGCAAGGACTATCTGGTCGTTACCCTGACCGACGCCTCGATCATGGAATACGACATGACGCAGGCCGACGATGAAGCCGACCTGATCCAGGAGGAGGTCTCCTTCGCCTACAAGAAGATCAAGTTCGTCTATGACGACAATGACGAAGCCGAAATGGATGTCTATGTCGGCAAGTGAGGGGCGTGCAAAGCGCCCTGCCGCGGACAAGGCACAGGCGGGCGGTTCACGGGCCAAGCGCGAGGCAGTACAGCCTTCGCTCTGGGACCGCCTCGTCAACGATTTGCCCGGCCTGAGTTCCGAGATAGACGGGCTCAGGCAGGCTCTGCACGACGAACTCGGCGAGGAGCGCCTCGACGAGCTGCTGGCGGACGGACCGAGGCGCATCGACGCCGACGACGCATTGAACCCCGATCAGAAACGCCGGCTGCACAGGCTGGCGTTTCAGAACCGGCACCGCGGCGAGCTCGAAAGCCGTGGCATCGTGGTCTCGCCCGACGTGCTGCGCGAGGCCGTGCGGCGCGACATCGAGGCGTTGTTCAACACCGAACGCTTCGAGTCGACGCCCATGCTTTCCGATCTCGAGGCCGAGCAGATGACCGACAGCCCGACAGCGCTGGACGACTTTCCGGAGGTGCGCCGCAGCGTGGTCAATTACGGCGTGCCGGCCTTCTCCGGCCGTTCATCGCGCGACTTCGACCGCGATGTTCTGGCGCGTGAGATCCGCGCCGTGCTCGCCACCTTCGAGCCGCGGCTGAAGGAAAGCGCGACGAAAGTCACGGTCAATCTTGGCGACAAGACCGGCCTGAAAATCGAGATCGACGCCGTGCTGATCATGACGCCGACGCCTGAGCGCATGCGCCTGCGCACGACGATCAATCTCGACAACGGCGTGGCGCGCACCGAGTTCAGGGAAGCCTGAGATGGACCGGGTCTTCGTAGAATATTACGAGGAGGAACTGTCCCACATTCGCGGGCTGGCGGCGGAGTTCGCCGACATGCATCCGGCGGTTGCCCGCAATCTGTCGCTGGATACGGTGCCGTGTCCCGATCCTTATGTCGAGCGGCTGCTCGACGGCGTCGCCTTTCTCGCCGCGCGCACGCGGCTGAAGGTGGATGCCGAACGCTCGCGTTTTTCGCGCGCCATCCTCGATGTGCTTTATCCCGATCTCGTCACGCCGGCACCGGCAACCGCCATGGTGGTGCTGAAGCCCGGCCAGCAGGTGCAGACCATGCTTGCCGGCCATGTCGTCAAGCGCGGCACGCGGCTGGTCTCCAGCCTGCAGGCCGGCCTGTCGACACGCTGCACATTCACCACGGCGCAGGACATGACGCTGTTTCCGATCGCGATCAGTTCGGTCGGCTATTTCCAGGATCGCAGCGCATTGGCCGCCGCCGGCATTGGCCCGATCGGCGGCAAGGGCGGCGAAGCCGCACTTCGCATCACGCTTGCCCCGACCGGAAAGGTCAAACTGGGCGAACTGGCGCTCGACCGGCTTGACCTCTACTTCGCCAACCGCACCAAGGCGCCGCTGACGTTCGACGCGATCTTCGGCGTCTGCTCTGGCGTCGGCGCAAGACCTGAAGGCAAGACCAATCCGCTGTCGCCCCTGCCGGCGCCGGAGATGGTTGGCATCGCCGATGCCGAGGCGATGATGCCGCGCACGCGGCCGACCTTCGAAGGTTACCGGCTGTTGCGCGAATATTTCATGATGCCCGAGCGCTTCCATTATGCGCGCGTAACCGGCTTGCAGCCGGTGGTGCGCAAATGCCAGGCGGGCCTTGAGATCATCTTCCTGTTCAGGCGCCCGGTGCCCGAGCTCGCCGATCTGTCGCCGGCGGATTTCGAACTTTTCGCGACGCCGATCATCAATCTCTTCGAGCGCGAGTGCAACGTCATCGAGCTCGATCACCGCAAGACGCGCCAGGTGCTGCACGCCGACCGCACGCGCGCGCGCGATTTTGAGATCTACCGCGTCATCCGCGTCGAAGATGCTGACGCCGAAGGTCCCGATGCGGAAATACCGGAGCTCTTCAGCCTCGGACAAAACCGTGGCAGCGGCTGGGTCTATTCGACCGAGCGGCGGCCGCGTCGGCCAACCGAGGACGAGCGCAGCCAGGGCGTGACGCGCACCTCCTATGCCGGCGACGACGTCTTCCTGGCGATCTCGCGCCCGGTCCACAGTCAAGCCAACCGGCCGCTGAAGCGCGTCGACATCGCGGCGCTGTGCACCAACCGCGACCTGGCCATCCTCGACGACACGCCTAACCTGACGCTG
The DNA here is from genome assembly GCF_057786075.1 of Mesorhizobium sp. P171375. Classification (NCBI taxonomy): domain Bacteria; kingdom Pseudomonadati; phylum Pseudomonadota; class Alphaproteobacteria; order Hyphomicrobiales; family Phyllobacteriaceae; genus Mesorhizobium; species Mesorhizobium sp. P171375. The sequence continues at coordinate 2,971,778 of NZ_JBYNWF010000001.1, read as the reverse complement.
GAAGCCGGCGACCCGGTGGAGACGGTGCGGCTGCTCGGCGCTTTGCGTTCACCGCAGCCGGCCATTCCGGCAGCGCTGCCGGCCGGCGCCGACGGCGAGTCGCGCGCCGATGATCTCGCCTGGCGGCTGGTGTCACAGCTGGCGCTCAACTTCCTCAGCCTGGCCAAGGAAGGCCGCGGCGTCGATCCGCTGCACGCGCTGCTCGATCTCTACGCCGAACGCGGCGATCCCGGGCTTGCCCGCAATGTGCGCTCGATCGTGCGCATCGACTCGCGCGCGGTGATCGAAAGGCTGGCGATCGAAGGACCGATGTGTTTCGGCCGCGGCACGGAAGTGACGCTGCATGTCGACCAGTCGGTGCTGGCAGGACAAAGCACCTTGCTGCTGTCGGGCCTGCTGTCGCGGCTGTTTGCCCGCCATGCCGGCATCAATGGGTTCGTGCGCACCCGCACACGTTTGCTCCAGAAACAGGAGGATGTGCCATGGCCGATGACGCCCGGCAATCGCTACCTGATCTAGAGCGAGCCGCAACCCTGTCCGAGAGTTTCGACTTTTTCGAACTGCTGCGCCGGCTGGAAAGGCAAGGCGGCCTGTTCGGCCATTCCGGCCGACCGGATCGCGAGCCGGCAAGGCTCGGCCAGAATGTGCGCCTGTCCTTCGCGGTGCAGGACGTGGTGGATTTCCGCGAGCCGACGGACAAGTCGCCGGCACGCGTTACGGTCAACAATCTCGGCCTGCTCGGACCCGAAGGGCCAATGCCGTTGCATCTGACGCGCTGGGTGCTCGATCGCCTGTCGCAACGCTGGTACGCGGGTGCGGAGGCACGGCAGACGAGCGACACGACCTTCGTCGATTTCGTCAACATCTTGCAGCACCGGATGATCGCGCTCTACTACCGCGCATGGGCGGATGCGCATCCGGCGGTGCAGGTCGAACGCGGGGTCGGGGGCCGCGTCCGCTCCATGCTGGAAGCGATGGCCGGCATCGGTCTGCCGGGTACGCAGAATGCCGAACTCGACGCGGTGAAGCTTCGCCAGGCCGCCTCGCTCGCTGCCCAAGTCGACGGCCCCGAGCGGCTGACGCTGTTCCTGGCCGAAGCCTTCAAGGTGCCGGTGGTGCTGAAGGAGTTTGTCGCCGCCTGGCTGACCATCCCGAAGGTGTTGCAGACGCGGCTTGCCGGCAGCTACGCCACGCTCGGCCGCAGCGCCACCATCGGCCCGCGCAGCTTCAGCCGGCAGAGCCGTATCGAGCTGCGCATCGGCGCGCTGAGCTACAAGGACTACAAGGCCTTCCTGCCGGGCGGCGAGCGGCTGAAGCTGTTGAAGCAGGCGGTGCGCGACCTGATCGGCGAGACCATCGATGTCGATCTGAGGATCGTGCTTGCAGCAAAGGCAGTGCCGCCGGCGAAGCTTGGAACCGTCCAGCTTGCCCGCACCACCTGGCTGAAACGGCCCGTCGAAAAGGGAGATGCCGACGACATGCGGCTGCGGACCATTGTCGGCTGGCGGGAAGAGGTGGCGGCATGAGCCTGCTGCTGACGCTCGAACAGGGACCACGCGCGCAAGTCACGCGGCAGGCGCGGCTGGACGAGGGTGAGCTGGTGATCGGCCGCAGCGCCGACGCCGACTGGCAGATCAACGATCCCGACATGTTCGTCTCGCGTGCCCACTGCACAATCACCAGCAAGCAGGGCGGCTATTTCGTCACCGACACCTCCAGCAGCGGGTTGTTCATCGACGATGCCGCCAGCCCGCTCGGCGCGGGAAATTCGGCGCGCCTGCAAAGCGGCATGCGGCTGCGGCTGGGCGACTATGTCGTGTGGGTCGACCTGCAGACAGCGACGACCGAACCGCCGGCCTCCAGGCCCTCAGCGCCTGCCAGTAAGCCGGCGGCGTCGCGGGCACCGGTCAGTCTCGGCGGCGACGATTTCTTTTCGTCCACGACGGAAGAAGAACCGGGACGGCCGCGACCCGCCGACCTGCCCGATCCGTTCGAGAAGCCGGCGCCCGGCGCATTCGCGCGCGCGCGCTCCGACGAACGCAGCTCGCAGGCGTTCGACGATCCATTCAGCCTCGACCCGGTGGCGACGCCGGCGCCGGAGGCCGCCACCGACAAAGGCGGCGGCAAGCCGCTGTTCGACGACCCCTTCGGCCTCGACTCCGCGCCGCTGTCGAGAGAGCCGATCAGATCCAGTTCCGAGAAGCCGCCGGCCTTTGATGACGGGTTTGGTTTTGGCCCTGCCGAGTCCACCAGCCTCGACGCCGGCGTGACGGATGGCGGCGGAAGCGATGCGCCCACGCCTGCCCCCTCTCCTGCGCCTTGGGACCTGCCCGTCCGCGCGGCCGCGCCATCGCCACGGCAGCCACCACCAGCCCCGTCTCCACCGCCGCCGCGCGCTCCTGTCCGGCAAGCCGCGGCGCGGCCGCCGGCCGGACAGTCGAACACGGAATTGCGCGCGGCTTTCCTGCGCGGCATGGGAATGGACGAGGCAGATTTTCCCGGCCGCGACCCGGTGGCCGATATGGAGAAGTTCGGCCGCGAATACCGGCTGATGATGGAAGGGCTGATGCAGCTTTTGCGCAAGCGCGCCGAAGAGAAGGGCAATGCCCGCGTCGCCCAAACCGTGGTTGGCGCATCCGAGGTCAACCCGCTCAAATTCCTGCCCTCGGTCGACGATGCGCTGGTGACCATCCTGGCCGAGCGCAGCCCCGGTTTCCTAGGCGCCGAGGCGGCGATCCAGGATGCGGTGCGCGATCTGGCGCAGCACCACGTTCGCGCTTGGCGCGGCGTGCAGGGCGCGCTCAAGCGCATGATCGATCGCTTCGATCCGGCGGCGATCGAGCAGGAACTGAAGTCGAGTTCTGCGATCGGCAATCTGCTGACCGGCGGGCGCGGCGCCAAGCTCTGGGAACTGTACCAGAAACGCCACAGTGAAATCGCTCACAGCGCCGAGACGCGCTTTCTGGGCGAAATCGGCGCTGATTTTCGAGACGCATATGAGGAGGACTAGGACATGATCGACAGACGCGAATTCATTCTTGCTTTGGGCGCGACGGGACTGCTGACGGCTTGCCAGAGCGGCCCGCCGAAACCGTCCGTCATAACGGTCAATCTTGCCGGCGGCGCCGGCATGAACCCGGGACCGGGCGGTGGCGACAGGCCGGTGACCGTAATGATCCTGCGTCTGAAGAGCACTGGCGCCTTCAATTCTGCCGATTATTTCGCCCTGCAAGGCGGTGCGGGCTCCGCACTTGGCGGCGATCTCGTCGGCTCCGACACGATTTCCGTCGGACCCGGCCAGACCGCGTCGAAGACCATCACGGTCGAACCTGAAGTGGCGGCCCTGGGCTTCGTCGCGCTGATCAGGGAACCCGGCGGACGCAACTGGCGCACGACCAAGTCGGTGTCGCCGGGATCGAAGTTCACCGTCAATGTGAAGCTCGGCAGCGGGGGCATTTCCGCCTAGCGGCGCAAGTCCGCAAAGCCGCACCAAGGTGATGAGCAGGAAGCAGAGAGTGCCGGCATGAGCGACGCAAACAGGGTGCTGTGGTCGGAGGGGCTATTCCTGCGCACCCAGCATTTCCAGCAACAGGACCGCTTCTTCGAGGCGACGGTGCGCGGCGCCTTGCAGGCCGGGCATCTGCATACGTTCGGCTTTCGAACGCTGACGCTCGATCAGGCACAGCTCGATGCCGGCCAGATCTCGGTGCTTTCGGCGCGCGGGATCTTTCCCGACGGGACGCCGTTTTCGATCCCCGAGACGATGGATGCGCCGCGGCCGCTGGCGGTAACGCCGGAGATGGGCGCAGGACCGGTGCTGATCGCACTGCCGCTCGAACCGCCTGGCGGTGTTGGTTTCGACCCGGCGCACGCCGAGCCGTCCGGCGCGCGCTACCGCGGCCGGATCGTATCGGTGCGCGACGCCGTGCATGGCGGTTCCGATCCCGAGGAAATCGAGATCGCGCGGCCGCAGGCGCTGTTGCTGGCGCCGGCCACGGCCGTTGGCGGTTACACCGCGCTGCCGGTGGCCGAACTCAAGGGGGTGCGCGCCGATGGCGGCGTGGCGCTCGACGACACCTTCCTGCCGCCGACTTTGGTCATCGGTGCGGCCTCCTGGTACAGCCGCCTGCTGCAGGAAGTCGTCACCGGCCTCGACCAGATCGCCGAGGCGCATGGCAAGATGGTGCTGGGCGGCCCCGGGCGCAGTGTCGAGGACCTCCTGATCCTGAACCTGGTCAACGCCGCGCGGCCGCGGCTGGCGCACATGCTGGCGCAGGACGTCTTCCATCCGGCTGAGGTCTATATGGAGCTTGCCGGTCTCGCCGGCTCGATGGCGACTTACGGTTCGAGCGCGCGTCGGCTGGGCGAACTGCCGGTTTACGACCACATGGCGCCGGGGCCGGCCTATTCGGCGCTGGCCGATGCGCTGCGCTCGCTGATCCTCAGCCTGCGCTACATCGAGCCGAAATCCCGCGCTCTCCCCGTCATGCGGCATGCCACCAACGTCTGGAAGATCCGCATCGACAACCCAAAACTTTTGGTGGCGAGCCGGATCGTGGTGCGGATCGGCTCCGAACTGTCGGAGGACGCCTTGCGCAAGATTTTCGTCAATCAGGCGACCGTCGGCTCGGCCAGCGAATTCGAAGGGCTGTGGAAGTCGCGCCTGCCCGGCATTCCGCTGAAGCCGCTGCATTCGCAGCCGCGCGAAATTCCCTATGACGGCGACCGGCTGTGCCTCGAACTCGACCAGAAAAGCGAGCACTGGGCCTCGCTGCTCGAAGCGCCTGGTTTTGTGATCGGCGTTTCGGGCGTGCTGCCCAGCGAACCGCAGGTCGACTGCTACTCGGTCAACAGGTGAGATGATGAGCAGGGACGATCCATTCGGACTGTCCGAGGATCGGGAGCGCACGCGCATCCGTCTGAGCGGAGCGCCGACGCCGCGCGCCATGCCCCTGCCAGCGTCGGGCGTCACAGCCAAGCGTTCCTCGCGCGCCCATCCGAACGCACTCGTCAACGCTTTCTCGCCGCTGCTCGAATTTGCGCCCGAACTGGAAAACGCGCTGCCGCCCGAAAATCCGGAAGCGCTGCGCACGAGGCTGCTCGACGAACTCGTGCGCTGCCGCGACGCCACCATGGCGCAAGGCTCGTCGCTCGAACGCGCCGACCAGGCGGCATGGCTGGTGGCGGCGCTGCTCGATGACCTCGCGCTGAACACGCCGTGGGGCGGCGCCAGCGCCTGGCCGCGCCAGCCGCTGGTGGTGATGCTGCGCGGCGACGTCGATGCCGGCGCGCAATTCTTTGCCCGCCTCGAAGATCTCGAGCGCCATCCCAACCGCGACCGCGAAATGCTGGAGTTGCAGTATCACTGCATGGCGCTCGGCTTCCGTGGCAAATACCGCGTGCCCGGCCGCTCCGGCGACCGTTCGCTCAATGCCGTGCGCGTGGCGGCGGCGCGTTTCCTGCGCGACAGCGACGCCGAAGGCGCGCCGTTGTCGCCGAACTGGAAGGGCGTGATCGCGTCCGACGAACCGCAGCGCTTCATCGTGCCGATCTGGGTGATGGCGGTGGCCGCCGCGGTGATCGCGACCGCCATCCATATCGGCCTGTCGATGGGGCTGAGCAGCCAGGCGGTCGAGCTTTCGGCGCTGGTGCGTGCTTTGCCGCCGCCGACACGCGCCGACGTCACCCGCGCGGCACCCAAGGCGGACACTCCGCCACCTCTGCCGGTTGCCGTCGACTACGCGCTGCTACCGGAATTCCAGAAGGCGGCGCCGGCGGAAACGAGCAAGGCGCTGAGCGGCACGGAGAGCGTCTCGCTGGCCAAGCTGGTTGTCCAGGCTTCCAGCCCCGAACTCTTCCAATCGTCGCGTCCGACACTGACCCAGGGCTATGAGCCCCTGATAGAGTCCATCGCCAAGGTGATCCTCGACAACAAGGACCTGATCGGAAAGATCACCGTCGTTGGCCATACCGACAATGTGCGCCTGCAAAGATCCAACCCGCTTGCCAGCAACCAGCGCCTGTCGGAAGCGCGCGCCGAAACCATAGCCGAGCTTCTGATACAAGCCGGCGTGCCGAAGGAGATCATATCTTCCGAAGGCCGCGCCGAAAGCGATCCGGTGGCCGACAACTCCACGCGGGAAGGCCGTGCGCTCAACCGCCGCGTTGAAGTGCTGGTCGAGAAGAGGCTGTGACATGTTCATCCTGCGCTTCCTCTGGGCGGTCCTGACCTCGCGTTTCCTGTGGACGCTGATCGGGCTGGCGCTGCTGTCGCTGATCATCTGGGTGTTCGGCCCGATCGTGCGGGTCGGCGACTATGTGCCGATGGCGTCGGAGACGGTGCGTATCGTCATCATCGCGCTTCTGGTGATCTTCTGGCTGATCTGGCTGATCGTCGCGCAGCGCCGCGCGATCCGCGCCAACCGCATGTTCGTCGCCGAGATTGCAGCACCGGTCGAGGAAAAGCGGCTCAGCCCCGGCGAAGAAAATGTCGCCGCGGTCGGCGCCAAATTCCAGGACGTGATGGTGGAGCTGAAGCGGCGCAAGCTCGGCGGCCGCAAATTCCTGCGCGAGATGCCGTGGTATGTAATCGTCGGACCGCCGGCGACCGGCAAGACGACGGCCTTGCGCCAGTCCGGCCTTAACTTTCCGATCGACCTGACCGACGATCTGCAAGGGATCGGCGGCACCCGCAACTGCGACTGGTTCTTCTCCGAAAACGCGGTGATGATAGACACTGCCGGCCGCTATGTGCAGCAAGAAAGCCAGCCCGACGTCGACGCCGCCGAATGGCTGGGCTTCCTCGACCTGTTGAAGAAGCACCGCGGCCGCCGCGCGCTGAACGGCGTTATCGTCGCGCTTGGGATCGATACGCTTTCGGAAGGCGACGAAGCCGTCAAGGCGCATGGCCGCAAGATCCGCAGGCGGCTGGCGGAGCTCGAGGAGCGGCTGGAAATCCGGCTGCCGGTCTATCTCATGCTGACCAAGGCCGATCTGATAAGAGGCTTCGAGGCTTTCTTCGGCGGCCTGTCGACGCAGGCGCGCGAACAGGTTTGGGGCACGACCTTCCCTCTCGACGCGCGCGTAGACGCCAAGACGATCGCGGGCGAAATCTCGACGCTGTCGAGGGAGCTGGAAAAGCGGCTGGTGCCGCGGCTGGAAGACGAAGACAAGCTGGCCGAACGGGCCGAGATCTTCCGTTTTCCGGCGCAGCTGCAAAGCCTCTCCGAGCCGATCCAGGTGCTGGTCGAGGCGATGTTCGGCGAGAGCCGCTACGAGGAAGCCGCCTGGCTGCGCGGCCTCTATCTGACCTCGGCCACCCAGGAAGGCGCGCCGATCGACCGGCTCACCGCTGCACTCGCCTCTTCCTTCGGCCTGCCGGCGCGACGCTCGATGCCGGCGCAGCGCTTTGAAAAGCGCAGTTTCTTCCTCAAGAACCTTTTGACCGAAGTGATCTTCAAGGAGGCCGGGCTCGGCACGTTCGATCCGCTGGCGCAGCGCCGCCGGAGCTGGATCTGGCGCGGCGCCGCCGCTGCCTGCGCGGCCGCCGCTATCCTGGCCGGCTCGCTGTTCACCTGGTCCTACTATGACAACCGCAATGCGATCGCCGCGCAAGCCGGCCAGTTCGAGGCATTGCAGGCGCCGCTGACCTCGGCCGCCGCGACGCCCGCCTCGGTGCAGCAGCCGGCGATGGACGTTGCCCTCAACGCCATGGATGAGGTCGCCAGTGCCAGGACTGCGCCGCCCGACAAGGCGCAGGATTTGCTCGGGCCTTCGGCCTCCGCCGAACTGATGCGGGCGCAGACCGACACCTATGACCATGCTTTGCGTAACGTGCTGGAGCCCCGCATGGTGGCGCTGCTGGAGGCGACGATGTGGCGGCAGATCCGCGATCCGGACTTCATGCTGGGCGCGCTCAAGACCTACCGCATGATGACCGGCCTGTCGCAGATGGATTCGGATTTCGTGCAGAATTGGTGGGTGAACGACCTGCCCGAATTCGCGCCGGCCGCCCCCTTCCCGACCGCCGATGCGGAGGAACACCAGCTGGCCGCGATCCGCCGCATGGCGGTCGACGACAGCTACATAGCGCCCGACCAGGCCCTGGTCGCCGAAGCGTTGAAGACGGTGTGCACGATCTCGCTGCCGGCGCGCGCCTACAAGCAGTTGCTGGCCGACCCGGCGGTGGCCGGATTGAAGGAATGGATCCCCGCCAATTTCGCCGGCCCGAACGGCGCCAAGGTGTTTTCGCGACGCTCCGACAAGACGCTTCGTGTCGGCATATCAGGCGCCTTCACCTATGAAGGTTTCCACGACGCGATCCTCGACCGGGTCGAGGATGTCGCCGCCCAGGCAGCACTCGACCGCGCCGTGTTTGCCGGCGGCTGCTCAGAGAATTCCGAAACGTCCGTGTCGGCGCTGTCGGAAGACATTCTGAAGCTCTACTATGACGACTACATCGCGCAGTGGGACAGTTTCCTGCGTGACATGCGGCTGGCGCCGCTGAGCGACCTCAACATTGCCAGCGAGAATCTGAAGGACCTTTCCAGCGCCGATTCCGCGTTGAAGCGGCTGTTGACGGCCGTCGTCCAGGAGGTCGACCTCACCCGCTCGGACGAGGCGCCAGCGACCGACGACAAGGCGGCGGCGAAGGGCGGCTCCAAACTTTTGGGCAAACTCGGCAAGCTGGGCAAGATCGTCAAGACCGGCGCCAAGCTGTTGCCGCGCGCCGGCTCGGCCAGCGAGGTCGACCTGACCGGCACGCTGGTGGCCGAGCACTTCAAGCCGCTCAAGAGCACGATTGCCGAGGTCGATGGCCAGCCGCCGGCGCTTGACGCAGCGGTGGTGGCGCTGACGGCGCTGTCCAATGTGCTGCAGACGGTCACCGCCAATCCTGACCCGCAGGATGCGATCAAGAAACAGGGCGGCCTTGCCGAGCTGACCGGCGCCGTCGCCAGGCAGGCGCAGATCCTGCCCGACCCCGTGAACACCTGGCTGAGCGGCATTGCCGGCGACACCAGCGGGCTGACGCAGAAGGCCGTGGCCTCCGAGCTCAACGCAATATGGCGTGCCGACATCCTGCCCTTCTGCCAGGCTGCGCTCAACGACCGCTATCCGTTCAGCCCCGACAGCGCGGTCGACGTCAACGTGCGCGACTTCGCCCGCCTGTTCGGACCGGCGGGCATGATCGACGGCTTCATCAACGACCATCTGATCAGCTATGTCGACACCTCGGCACAGCCGTGGAAATGGCGTGCCGATTTCGGCCTCGACCCGTCCGCCCTTGCCGCTTTCGAGCAGGCGCGGCGCATCCGCGACGATCTTTTCCCGGGTGGTCAAGGTCCGGTGATGGCCTTCACGCTTGAGCCGACGGACCTGTCGCCCAACGTCACCCGCGTCACCCTCAATCTCGACGGCCAGAGCCTCGTCTACTTCAACAATGCGACGCGGCCGCAGCCGATGACCTGGCCTGGCAAGGACGGCACGGGCGTCATCTCGCTCGCCTTCCAGCCAATCGACGGCTCGCCCGAGATCATGCTCAACGAGACCGGCAGCTGGGCCTGGCTGAGGATGCTGCGCGGCGGCCGCTTTACCGGCACCTCGCTATCCGATGTTTACAGCCTGCGGCTGGGAACGAAAGGCATGTATGCCGATTTCAAGCTCAAGGCGGCGAGCGTCGAAAATCCCTACAACCTCCAGATGTTCAAGAAATTCTCATGTCCGCCGCAGATATGATCCTGCCCGGCTTCTACGGCAAAATGCCCACCACCGGCGATTTCGTGACGCGGCGGCTGACGGGTGAGTTCGTGCGCCTGTGGGACCGCTGGCTGGCCCAGCATCTGGTGCCGCTGTTCGGCCAGGACATCTGGGCCACTGGCACCGCGCTGCGGTTTCTGGCAGGCGCGAATTCCTTCGGCGCGTCGGCGGGCATCATCCTGCAAAGCGCCGACAAGGTTGGCCGGAAATTCCCCTTGAGCGTCGTTGCCCTGCTACCCGAAGCGCCTGTCGCGCTGACGCATGCCGAGGCATGGTTTGCCGGAATCGAGGAGGCGGCCATTGCCGCCCAACAGGGCGAGTTGACGCCTGACGAACTGGATGCAGCTTTGGCGGCACTGCCGATGCCGCCGGCCGAGCCGGGCGAAGAGCTGATCGCCGACCTGGTGATGTGGACCCGGTACTCCGACATTTTCGACATCGATCCGCACTCGCCGCAAGCGACGCTGGAGACAATCCTCGCCGGCAGTTGGGAGAGGCTGGTCTGAATGTTGCCGCTATCGAACCAAACACCATTCGCGGCGGAAGGGCTGTGGACGCGCGACGAAAGCGGACAGGAAGTGTGGCTGCTGGCGATCAAGGCTTCCTTTGAAATCGACCCCACCGGCAAGCAGACACCGCTGAAAAAACAGATCCCGATCAATATGGCGCCGGTGTTCGCAGCCGATCCCAATGAACTGATCGACGACGACGATTTTCACATCGAAAAGAGACACACCGACGTGCTGGTCGAAGGGCATGTGTACGCCTCTAACGGCCGGCCGAACATCGAGGCCACCGCTCGGCTGAAGGTCGGCGATCTCGACAAGATCGTCAAAGTCGTCGGCGATCGAATATTCATGCCCGGGCCTGTTTCAGTTCGCATGAGCCGCCCGGAACCCTTCGGCAAGATGCCGATCAGCTGGCGCCGCACCTATGGTGGCACGGATGTTGAGGCGTCGAAGCCGGATTGGGATCAGCGCAACCCGATCGGCGCCGGTTTCGCCGCGGACCCTCAAAGGCTGGTTGGCAAAACGGCACCCAATTTCGAATATAGCGACGCGCCCTATCGCGATCACCGCAGCGGGCGACCCGCAGGTTTCGGCCCGATCGCACATCACTGGCAACCGCGTTCGAAATATGCAGGCACCTATGGCGAGGAATGGCAGAAGACGCGCAACCCGCTGCTGCCTCGCGATTTCAATCGCCTGTACTATCAATGCGCACCGGAAGACCAACAAACGAAATCGCCACTGGCCGGCTACGAAGATGTTCGGCTCGGCGGACTGACCGCCGATGGATTTATGCAGTTTCTTCTGCCACGCGTAACCTTCGACATCACGACGCATTTCAAGAACAAACCCGATATCAAACACGAAGAGGCTTCGATCCATACATTGCGCCTCAGGCCGGATGATCGACAGTTCGTCATCACCTGGCTCTCCGCACTTCCAGTGCCCTACGATGAGGAGAAACTCAGCACCAGCACTATCCGAATCCGGCGGCGCACAGGCGTTTCCGCCGCCGTTGGCCGCACTGGCGTTTGGACAGGACCTCAATGATGGCTGGCGGCAACACCATAGTCGTTGTCGGGGTCGGTGCGCGCACGCCGCTCGGATTTTCCGCCGCCGCCAGTGCGGCGGCTGTGCGCGCCGGCATATCAGGCATCCAGAACCACCCCTATATGATCGATCGTTTCGGCGAACGGATGAAGGTGACGCGCGATGTCGGCATCGACGCGGCGTTGGGCGGGCCCGATCGCGCGGTCGCAATCGCAACCTCGCCGGCACTTGATGCCTTGGCACCGTTGCGTGGCATTGGCCAATCCGTGCCGGTCGCAATGATCGTATCCACCGGTCAGGCACGGCCAGGCCAGGGCGATAATTTCGCTGCGAGCGTGTACGCACAACTTCGCGCCAGGCTCTCGCAGGACATCGCGCTCGCCGGTGGAGGGTCCAATGCAGGCGGTCATGCGGGCGGAATGCTGGCTATCCATCACGCCTTCAAGATGCTGAAGGAAAACAAAGCCAAGTTTTGCCTGGCTGGCGGTGTCGATACCTACCTCGAACCGGAAACATTGGAGTGGCTGGACGAACAGGAACAACTCCATTCGGATGAAAACACCTATGGGTTCTGTCCGGGCGAAGGTGCCGGCTTCTGCCTTATGACAAAGCTGCAGACAGCAAGGGATTTCGTGCTCAAACCTCTGCTCGAAGTGGTCTGCACTGCCATTGCCAGCGAACAGAACCGGATAAAAACCCAGACCGTTTGTCTCGGGGATGGTTTGAGCAAAGCATTTCAGCAACTGTTCGACGATGCCCCCATCGATCCGGTAGACCGCATCATCTGCGACATGAACGGCGAACGCTATCGCGGCAACGAGTACGGTTTCGCCGTTCTGCGCAATCCAGGCCGGTTCAAGGATGCCGCCGATTTCGAGACCCCGGCGGATTGCTGGGGCGACGTCGGCGCGGCGTCGGGTCCGCTGTTCGTCAGCCTGGTCGCCGAGGCCGAAGCCCGAGGCTACAGCAAGGGACCGCTTTCGCTTATCTGGGCGAGTTCGGAAAATGGCGCGCGCGCAGCCGCGTTGCTTGGTGGTCCAAGGAGCACACGCTGATGCCTACGCACATCACCGTGAACGGCCTCGGTCTCACACACAAGAGCTCGACCGGTTTCTCAAAGGCGACGATACCCGACGTCTGCAAAACACCAACCCCGGGCGGCCCGGTGCCGATGCCTTACCCGAACTTCGCGATGAGCAGTACATTGGGAGACGGAACCACGACCGTCTTTGCCAAGGGCGGCGTGATGATCGCAAACAAGGGCTCGCAGTACAAAATGTCCACCGGCGATGAGCCGGGAACCGTGGGGGGAGTCAAGTCCAATACGTTCAAGCAGGCGACCGATTGGATAACCTATTCGTTCGATGTCAAGATGGACGGCAAGAATGCCTGCCGGGACACCGACAAGAAATTCCACAACAACAAGAACACTGTTGACCTGATGGGCAACATCAATCCGAGCAGCCCGGGCCGGCCGAACATATTGACGATCCCCTGCACGGATGCTCCTGGCAAACCCTCGCCAGGCCGGCACAAGTTCAACAAATGCGAGCAGGAAGAGATTTGCAAGAAACTGGCTCAAATAGACGGGATGATAAAAAGCAAGACCTTGAAAAGCGCCGGGGGCGGAACCGGTCCTCGCGGATATGACGCGCTGAGAGAGGAGGGCGACAAGCGGGCCAGCCAGTTGAGAGGCATGGCGATGCGCCAGAGCCAAAATCCGGAGCTACAGGCGCTTAACAACAAGGGCTTCAAACACATATCGAACAAAGCCCCCGATTATTGCCGGGACGCTTTGCAGAAGAAGGCTGAGTCAAGCTCGCCGCCCTACAAGAGCTTCAGCGTCGATCACATCAAGGAAATCCAGTTTTGCGGTCATCCAACCAGGCTCAGCAATCTGAGATGGATGTCGCGCCGGCCCAATAGATGGATCGGCGGTCAGCTCAATCAGCTCAAAACGAGTGATCCCGGCAAGCATACTGGCGTCAAAGGCGACTGCTGCTGATCCACTGCCAGGGCAACAACCAAGGGCCGACGAATGAGGACAAGATCATGAGCCAACGATTGCCCCTTCCCCAATTGGTCGAACAGCTGGCGCAGGCCCTGCGAACCTACGACCAGCTTGCCTTTGACGAGGAGTACGAACATCGATTGGGCAAACCCTGCTCAGAACGACAAATTGCTGCCCTGGAGAAAAAACTGGGCAAGCCTTTGCCGCCAAGCTACAGGGCCTTCCTCGAACTTCACAATGGCTGGGCGGACCTCTCTGGTGACGCCAAATTGCTTGCGGTGGAAGACCACCGAGCCGAGTGGGTTGAGGAACACCTTGAAGACCTGGCCGAGATTTTCGCCGATCTCGACCAAGAGAACCCTTTTGAGAACGGAGGCCTCGTCGTTCTGCTTGGCGAGGATTCGAACCAGCTTCTCTACATCGATCCCCACGCGGCTCGCAGTGATGGCGAGATGGATTTCGTTGCTCTCGACATAACCACTGAGGAGCGGCGTTTCCCTGATTTCACGTCGTTTCTGACCCACAAGCTCGACCTGCTCCGCGTAATGATCGACGGTGCGAAGAAGGGTATTCCAAAGAGCGATGCGGAATAGAAGATGCAAGTTCCGGGTTTGCCTCTCGCACTCACGCAGCCGCTGATTGTCGGCGACGAAGTTGCATTGAAGATCATGCTCGATCTGACGGTCTATCTCGTAGGGCCAACGGAGCGCACGTTTGAATACCTTGTCGATCTCTATGAAAGCACCTGCCCCGCCAACAGGCTGCTGCAATTCAAGATAGCCGAATTGCCCCTGTGGTCTTCCGTCGCCGACCCCATGCTGACGATGCATGGGCGTGCCGCCGCCGACGCTGGACTCAGGCGTCCGTATTTTGAAGCCACCCGCCGGCGCATCCGGCAAGGCAGAGCCTTCGAAGCTCAGTATTGGGATGGAATGGAAATTGATGTGCCGCGAGGCAGCTGGAGTTTTAACTGCCAGGCTATGCACATAAGGGATGAAGGGCTGTTCGCCTTTGCCCGTGTGCTCCTTCCACTCGATACCGATCTCAATGTTCTTCTCGATACAGCAATAGCAATCGCTGAAAATGTACCGTTGCATTCGGGCCATGGCGGCCTCGTGTTTGTGTATGAACCTCTGCTTCTCGAAGACGCATTCGATGCCATCTACACACGAGCGCGCCGCTTCTGGGGCGTTGATATCGAGCACATGAACGGCACGCTCCCGCTGATCAGAAACGGCATCAAGGGCGTCAACTGGATAACCATGATCGGCCGCGACTTCGCCAGTGCGCCCGAGATCCGCGCCGCGCTTGGCAATCTCGGCGAATCGGACGTAACCGTCGCGCAACGAAAGCAGGCCACGACGCTGGTGGCGGGACCCCATCCGGTGATCTGCGACCAGAACCGTCCGGACTCCAGCAGTAATCCCTATGCCGCCGTGGCAAATGTGCTCGCGCCCCTGTTTCTGACCGAGCACCCGGATTTCCCCGGCGAGCGTTTCGCGGAAAAGGGAAACACGATGGGTTGGATTCGCAGGTTCCTCGACCCCGCCGGTTGGCGTTGATCGCTACTCGAGCAGATTTCGGATCTTCGCCCAGTCCTTCACGCTGTCCGCGACGGGCAGGTAGGGCGGATCATCATCGAAATGGTCGGCAAAGGACTTGCCGAGCCGTGCTGTCTCGACCGAAAACAGTCGGCCATCTTCGCGGGCTTCGGGATACAGCTCAAGGAATGCAACCCCGGCAGCACGCGCCAGCGACGG
This sequence comes from Mesorhizobium sp. P171375, assembly GCF_057786075.1. Lineage (NCBI taxonomy): Bacteria > Pseudomonadati > Pseudomonadota > Alphaproteobacteria > Hyphomicrobiales > Phyllobacteriaceae > Mesorhizobium > Mesorhizobium sp. P171375. The sequence continues at coordinate 2,956,692 of NZ_JBYNWF010000001.1, read as the reverse complement.
GTCGCGCATCTGGTGGATCAGCCAGTGCAGAATGTTGCGGTCACCCAGCATGCCGGCGCCGCGCACCGCCAAGGGCGCCGTCTCAGGCGATTTGAGCAATCCACCCATCCAGGCGCGCACATCCTTGTCGGGCGCAGCTTTGACCGCCGCGCGCAGGGCCGTCATTGCGTCGGCGCTGCCGCCGACCGCGACCTTGCGCAATTCGGGGCTGGCCAAATCGCCTGAGCCGAGTTCGGTCAGCGCCCAGGCCGCCCAGAATCGTGTGAGCTCGTCGGCATTGTTCAATGCGGCTGCCAATTCGTGGATGAGGTCTGTGCGTTTCAGCTTGCCGGCGAGGCGGAGGCTGGTGGCGCGAACGCGCGCATCCGGGTCGTGCACAAGCCGCGCCAGCATCTGCTTGGGATCGACGCCGTGCCCGAGGCAGGCCGATACGCCGAGAAAGCGCCTGAACGCATCCTGCGCACCGATCCAGTCCCGTACCTCGACCGCGATCGTTTCCGGCCTGTGCCACGCCAAAGCGCCGACCAGCCCGCGTGCGTCGTCCTGGCTTTTTCGGCCGAGCTCTACGGCCTTGGCCAGGCGGCGACTGTCGTTCTGTTCGATCGCCATCCATGCGTAGAGGAACATTTCGCCCTTTTCAGGAAAGTCTTCATAGGCCGCGACGACGAACGGCCAGGCGGCCGGCCCGGCGATACGCAGACCATCAAGGTTCCCTTCCAGGCGCCGGTCGACGCTGACCACCACGGGAATGTCAGGCGGATCGGCCATCATCAGCGTGTCGCGCTGCGCCCAAAAAAATGCGGCCTGATCGGCATGCTGTCTGACGATGACAGGAACGATTGATCGTTCCAGCGCGTCTTTTGATTTCGGGTTCCTGGCGGTTGCTGACATCAGTTGAGATCTATCGAAGCGCCTCGGATCCGGTTCGTGGCAGAGGCCTGACTGGTGACATAGGTACCGCGAATGATAATGCGACCATCTTTTTCCATGAGGATCGTCGCCTTGCCGCAGCGCAGTTCGATGCGCTCTTCGCCGATGATGCGAACGCGCTCGCCGTCGCGCACGACATGCGGTGCCGCGGTTTTGCGCGCCGGCTCGACGATGCGGCCGACGATCAGCGGTCTTGTTGCATCGCCCTCCTGAAACAGCAAAGCCACCTCCCAGCCGATCATGTCGGCTGTCAGTTCGGTCAGGCTGCGCGCCGGCAAGGCCGTCTCTTCCGGGTTGCCGGGAAACACCACCAGCGGCGATGCGGCGTCATCGAAGCCGAGAAAAATACCGATCACCACACCGTCAATACGTTCACGAACGTCGCTCATCGCTGCACCCTCAATTCTCGCTGATCTTCGAGCCTTTCATGACGATGTCGCCGGAAGCTTTCATGCTGATCTTGCCAGATGCATTCACCGAAATGTCCTTGCCCTCGATGCCGATCGTGCCGTCTTTTTTCATCATGATCTTGGCCGAGCCGCATTTGATCAGTATCTCGTCGCCGGCGTCGATGATCAGCTTCTTGCCTACCTTGATGGAACTGTTGTCCGTGATGCTGATGGAGCTTGCTTTGCTCACGGAAAGCGAATGAGCACCGCCGACGCTTGTGGAATCATCGGCAGCGATGCTGGCGCTGCGCGCCGCGCCGACGCTGAAGGTCTGGCTGCTGCCGGTGGTGACACTCTGATCGGCGGCGATGTTGACGGTTTGACCAGCACCAATTGTCCAGCTATCGGCTGCGCCGATGCTGTGCGACTGCGCCGCGCCAACCGTCACCGAGCGCGAGGCGCCGATGGTGTTGGCCTGTACCGCACCCACGGTTCGGGTCTCGGATGCTCCGACCGAATCGACTCGCGCCGCACCCACTGTGATGGTCTGAACGATCGCCACGGTCTGGGTGTGATTGGCGCCGATGGTCTCGGTGGAGTTCGAGCCGATGTTGATCGTCTCATCGACCCCCACCGTCAGTGAGCGGTTCTTGCCCACCGTCTCGGTGTCGTTCGAGCCAATATTCGTCGTCTGGTCGACGCCGACCTTGACCGTCTTGTTGTTGCCGACGTCCTCGTCGAGGTTGTGGCCGACGGAGTGCTTGGCGTCGTGGTCGATGCGATCGGACTGGTCGTGCTGCACCGTTTTGTTGCGGTCGTGCTTGATCAGAAGGTGATGGTCCTTCTGCGCCTGGAAATTGACCAGTTCGGAACCGGCCTTGTCCTCGAACATCAGCTCGTTGTAGCCGCCACCGCCCTTCGACGAGTTGGACTTCCAGCCCGACTGCGTGGCGTTGCCGGGCAGCCCGTAGGGTGGCATTTGCGAGGCGTTGTAGACCCGGCCGGTGATGATCGGCAGATCCGGATTGCCTTCGATGAAATCGACGATCACTTCCTGGCCGATGCGCGGGATCTGGATGAAGCCCCAGCCGCTGCCGGCCCAGGTCTGCGACACGCGCACGAAGCAAGAGCTCTTCTGGTCCTTCTTGCCCAGGCGATCCCAGTGGAACTGCACCTTCACCCTGGCATATTTGTCGGTGAAGATTTCCTCGCCCGACGGACCGACCACCGTCGCCGTTTGCGGCCCGCGCATGATCGGCCGCGCCGTGATCCGAGGTGGCCGATAGGCGACTGAAGTCGGCGCCACGCCGAGCACGACCTTGAAATTCTCGCCATCGGTGTCGACGCCGGCGCGGTAGCCCGGATCGAACAGCCGGTATTCGGCGCTGACCACCAGATATTCCTTGTTCTGGTCTTTGCGCGGAAAGCCGTCGAGCTTGAAGGTGCAGCCGGAGAACAGGCCGCGCACGGTGCCGACGGCGGCAATGCGCATATGCGGCGCCTGGATTTCCTCGCGCCTAATCGCCGCCAGGCTGTCGCCGCGGCCGACTTCCAGATGCGCGCCGGGGTGGCGATAGTTCTCGCCGGCGGCCTGCTTGTGGCCGAAGGGCTGCGCCGACTTCGCCATCAGGTCGGCGGCAGGCTTCTCGAAGTCATAGTCGGTGTGGGCATAGGCGCCCGGGCGCACCGCGCTGCCTGGAATCCATTCGGTGATGTATTCGACGTCGCGGCGCGAGCCCTGTCCTTCGAACTGATAGAGCACCGTCTCATAGCCCGGCGCCGGCTTCAGCTTGCTCATGGCGTCGGCCAGGATCAGTTTGTGCTCACCTTCGGCGTGCTCGAAGAAGTACATGATGCCTTCGTGCTCGAGCAGCCGCTGGACGAAATCGAGGTCGCTCTCGTCGTATTGCACGCAATATTCGCGCGGCGGATAGGATCCCTGCAGGCGCTTTTCGAACTTGGCGATGCCGCCATATTTGGAGAATATCTCCTCGACGATCTCGACGGCGGTCTTGTCCTGGAAAATGCGGCAGTCGGTGGTGTTGCCGAGGAACCACAGCCACGGCCTGACGACCGCCTCGTAATAAGCCAACCGGTCTTCGATGCGGGTGAGGCGAAACTCGGCGATGAGGCCGCTGAACCAGCGCTTGGGGTCGGACTCGCCTTCGATCGAGACGACGCCGCCCAGCATCTTCAGCGGATCGATATCCGCATTGGTGCTGACAAATCCCACGGTGTAGGCAAGACAGCGGCTGATCTCGTCGCGGCCGACGAGATGCGTGAAGGTCAACAGCTCGGCGCCGACCGGCGTCTGCACAAGTGCGGCGCGTTGTTCACTCGGCATGGGTCGTGCCCCTCCTGGACGCTAGTGTGGCAGGTTCGAAGCCCTTCTTGTGTTAACGACCTCACGTTCAGGGACATTTCGCAACTTGCCATCCCAGGCCATGTTGAGCCTACCACAGGTTCCGTGGCAGACCAAAGAGGACAAGCAGTGTTTGCGCCGCTTTCGCCAGTGTGAAACGCCGCTCTCCCGCTGTGCCCGCAAACTGCTAGACTGTCGCATCGGATCAATGGGAACGCCGGCGGTCGACAGGCCATATTGCATGTTCATCAGTCTGCAGATCAGCAATGTCGATGTCCTGCCTGCCGGGCTGCCGCCCGGTTACGCATCGCGCGACCGCAGCTTCGAGATCGGGCGCGAGCACTGCGCCTGGACCTTGCCCGATCCGGACAAATTCATCTCCGGACGGCACTGCGAAATCCGTTATGAAGGCGGCGCTTACTTTCTCTACGACGTCTCTCGCAACGGCACCTTCGTCAACGGCTCGAGCCAGCGCCTGGCCGGCCCGCACCGGCTTGCGCAAGGCGATCGGCTCAGGATCGGGCGCTATATCGTGTCGGTATCGATCGATGACGGGAACGCGGCCTTCGGTGGCCATGGCTCAACGCAACGGCAGATGCCGGTCGCCGGATCCTTTCCGGACCATGTCGCAGCGCCACGGTCACCGACCGCGCCACCGGCTTCGGTCTCCAGCCGGCCACAGCAAGCCGACGAGATCCTGCGCGCGATTGCCGCCGGCGCCGGAATCCCGCCGGAAGTGCTTCTGCTGCGCCAGCCGAATGAGGTGGCAGGCGAGATCGGCGCCGTATTGCGGATCGTCGTCGACGAGCTGGTGCTGCTGTTGAAGGCGCGCGCCGCGGCGAAAGTCCTGGCCAAGACCAGCGATCGCACGATGATCAACGCCGCCGACAACAACCCGCTGAAGTTCGTGCCCGGGACCGACGAAATTCTCGACATCATGTTTGCGCGGCGCAGGGCCGGCTATCTCGACGCCAGGCACAGCATCGAAGACGCCTTCCACGACCTCAAGACGCATGAGTTTGCCACCTTCGCCGCGATGCAGGCGGCGCTGGCGCGGCTGCTCGACGATTTGTCGCCCGAGGCGATCGCCAAGAAACTGCCGCCATCTTCCTTTGCCTCGAAAAAGACGCGCGCCTGGGACGCGCTGGTCGCGACCTGGCGGGCCAAGGAGGAAGCGCACGAAAACGGCCTCCTGGACATATTCCTCACCTATTTCAGCGAAGCCTATGCCAAGGCCGCCAAACAGAAACCGACAGGCAAGAGCTGACCTCCCTGCTGTAAAGCCGATCAAGGGACCGGCCGGCGACCAAAATTGCGCCGGGTTTCAATCGGAACCTTCTGAGACTACGATCACATACGACAGTTGAGCACGCGGGTACGGTTGGTCGACCTCGGGGGTCTGCGGCGAATGTCATGTCACGGCGAGATAGCGTCCTGCGGTCTGCGTTCGCGCGGGCGCAGCGCTATGCGTCGCCTGGCCGTGCGGGCGTAGAGGCGGGGATCGGCGATGAGCTCGAAGGACGATCCTTTCGATCCGGCCGGCAAAACCGTCATCCGCCCCAGCCGCGCCAACCCCGGCCGCAAGCAAAAGACCGTTCTCGCCCGCGATGCGCCGGCGCCCGACAGCACCGTGATCGCCCCTGCCAGCATCCCGGAATCGACGGTTTTCGATCCCAACGCCGGCCGCCAGCCGCCACCGCAGGCCGACGTCACGGGGACTGTGATCTATCAAGGCGCGCCTTTCGTCGCAGCGCCCGTCGATCCGTCGTTTCATGGTTCGGCTGGGACGGCAGAGAAAACGCCGTGGGATGTGTTGCTCGGCGCCAGCGACGGCGTCGACTATGGAACGGCCAACCCGATCGTTGCTGCCGCGGCGCCCTTGCTGATGCTGCTTGGGCACCTGCGGCTGGTGGCCGTCGAAAGACAGGCTGAGCCGCTGGCGGAGCATGTCGCCGGCCTGATCGAGGAGTTCGACCGCAAGATCGCCAGGACAGATACCTCAAAAGAGGATGCGCGCATCGCCAGCTATGTGCTTTGCGAAACCGCCGACGATATCATCGCCAACCTGCCCGGCTCCAGCCGGGAGATGTGGGCACAGCACGCCATGCTGTCACGCTTCTTCCAGGTCAAACCCACCGGCGCCGGTTTCTTCCAGGCGCTGAACACAGTGCTGGCGACGCCGGAACCTCACCGCAATCTGATCGAGCTGATGCATGTCTGCCTGTCGCTTGGCTTCGAAGGCCAGTATCGCGGCCAGGCGCGCGAAGGCCTGGAGCGTGTCCGCCGCGACGTCTACGAGACGCTGGCCTATTTCCGCGTCCCCGGTGACGACGACATCTCGCCGCGCTGGCAAGGCCTGTCGCTGACGTCAGCGCAAGGCTCCAGGCGAATTCCGCTCTGGGCCATCGCCGCCGCGACGGCGGCGGTTTTGACAGCAGCCTTTTTCACGCTGCGGGTTCTCATCACCAATGATGGCGAGGCCGTTGCCGGCGAATTGCTGGCGCTCAATCCGGCGACGCCCGTCATCATCGAGCGCACCGGCTTCGTGCCGCTGACCGAGGAGGTGAAAGTCGTCGCAGCACCAGCGGCGATTGCGCAGGTCGATCGCATCCGCGCCGCGCTGGGCAAGGAGATCGAAGCCGGCGGCGTCAGCGTCGGCACCAAGGGCGATTTCATCGTCGTGGAAATCAGCAACGCACTGCTGTTCCAGTCCGGACGAGCCGACGTCAAACCAGAATTCGAACCCGTGGCCGTCAGCATCGCGGCGGCTCTCGATGCCGAGCGCGGGCCGATCCGGATCGTCGGCCACACCGACAACGTCAAACCGAAGAAGACGAGCGCCTTCAAGTCGAATTTCGACCTCTCCGTCGCCCGCGCCCAGTCGGTCGAAAAGATGATCGCGGCGCATTTCAGCGATCCGTCGCGGACAAAGGTCGAGGGCAAGGGCGAGGACGAGCCCATCGCCGACAATGCAACGCCGGAGGGCCGCGCCAAAAACCGCCGTGTCGATGTGATGATTCCTCGGGAGGAGACGCTGTGACCGGCTGGCTGCTGCGCATCTTCTCAACGCTCGCACTGGCCGGCTTTGCCGCCGCGGTCTGGTTCGCGGGCCCGTTGATCCGCTTTGCCGGCGCCCGGCCGCTGGACCCGGTCTGGCTGCGGGCGGTGATCATTGGCGCCGTCGTCGGTACGGTGGCGATCATCTACGCGATCCGGCTATGGCAAAGGCGCAAGGCACAGAAGGCGCTGGAGGCCGCCATGGCCAGCGCAGAGGATGACGGCAGCGACGCAAAGCTGCTGGAAGCCCGCATGGGCGAAGCGGTTGCCACGCTCAGGCAGGCGAGCGGCAGGCGCAACTTCCTCTACGAGGTCCCCTGGTACATCGTCATCGGCCCGCCGGGCGCCGGCAAAACCACCGCACTGGTCAATTCCGGGCTGAACTTTCCGCTTGCCGGGTCGGGCCAGGCGCAGCCTGTGGCAGGCGTCGGCGGCACGCGCAATTGCGACTGGTGGTTCACCGACGAGGCGGTGCTGATCGACACGGCCGGCCGCTACACGACGCAGGATTCGCATGCTGGGACAGACAGCAAAAGCTGGCTCGCCTTCCTGTCGCTGCTCAAGCGGCATCGGACGCGGCAGCCGATCAATGGCGTCATCCTGGCGATCAGTCTCGCCGACCTGATGGCGGACGGCGAGCAGGCCGCCCGTGTCACCGAGATCCGCAGCAGATTGCAGGAAATCCACGCGGTCCTGAAGGTCCGCTTCCCGGTCTATGTGCTGTTCACCAAGGCGGACCTGGTCTCCGGATTCATGGAGACTTTCGGCGGTTTCGACGAAGCACGCCGGCGCAAAGTGTGGGGCGCAACCTTCCAGACCGCGGAGCGCGGCCTGAACATGGTCGGCGAGGCGCCGGCCGAATTCGACGCGCTGGTGAAGCGCCTGAGCGAGGAGATGAGCGAGCGGCTGCAGGCGGAGACCGATCCCATCGCCCGTATCGCCATTTTCGGCTTTGCAGCGCAGCTCGGCGCGCTGAAAGGCCGGATCGTGCATTTCCTTGACGGGGTCTTTGAGCCGACCCGCAAGCAGCTGAACGCGCCCTTGCGCGGTCTCTATTTTTCCTCCGGCACCCAGGAAGGCACACCGATCGACCAACTGCTCGGCAGCATCGGCCGCAGTTTCGGCAAGAACGCCCAGGTGCATCTTTCCGGCACCGGCAAAAGCTTCTTCCTGCACGATCTGCTGAGCCGCGTGATTTTCGCGGAGTCCGGCTGGGTCTCCTATGACAGGGCAGCCGACAGGCGGGCGACCATCGCCCGCTATGCCGGTCTGGCGGCGATCGCGGCCATAGCGGCTGCCGGACTTGGCGTTCTCGGCCTGAGCTTTACGACCAACAAATCGCTGATTGCCGCGACCAGCCAGGCGGCAGGTCAATACCGCGAGACGGCAGCCCCGCTGCTCGCAAGCACGACGGTGTCGGACGCCGACCTCGAAACCGTCATCGGTGCGCTCGATGCGCTGCGCAGCCTGCCGGCCGGCTATGACGCAAAAGACCAGCCGACGCCGGCCAAGGCGACGTTCGGCCTCAGCCAGCGTGAGCGTATCCTGTCCGCCTCCGAGACCGCCTACCGGCAGGGGCTGGAGCGGATGTTCCGCTCGCGCCTGCTGTTCCAGCTCGAACGCACGATCGAGGCCAGGATGGCCGATCCGATGGTGTTGTACGAGCCGTTGAAGATCTACTTGATGCTGGGTGGCAAGGCGCCGAAAGTGGACGACGAACTGGTCGTCACCTGGCTGAAGCGTGACTGGGAGCAGAACCGCTATCCCGGCGCCCACAACCGTGACGGGCGCGCACAGCTGGAGAAGCATCTGCGCGCCATGCTGGCACTCGACGACGACCAGGATCCCTCGTTCGAGCTCAACCGTTCGCTGGTCGAATCCGCCCAGCGCTCGCTCGGCCGCATGAGCCTTGCCGACCGGGCCACCGCGCTCATCCAGTCGGCCACCTATGCGGCGGCGCTGGACGATTTTTCGGTGTCGCAGCAAGCCGGCCCCGAAGCGCCGGTACTGTTCGAGCGCAATGACGCCAACGACCTGGCCTCGCTTCGCGTTCCCGGTCTCTACACCCATGCCGGCTTCGATTTCTATCTGGCGCAGCTCGCCAAGGTGGCGCAGGCGCTGGTCGACGATCAATGGGTGATCGGCAGCGGCGGAGAGCAAGGCGGCTTTGACCAGGAGTTACTCAAGCTCGGCCCCGAGCTTCTGGATCGCTATGGCAAGGGTTTTGCGGCGGCGTGGAACGAGGTGCTCGACAGGTTGAAGTTCAAGGCGATGGCCGCCGACAAACCGCAATATCTGGCGCTGTCCGCGGCCGGCTCGCCGAGCTCGCCCCTGATGCGGCTGTTCGAGGCGATCGCGCGCGAAACGGCTTTGACGCAAGAGCGCAATCCGGCTGCGTCTCAAGACAGCGATCAGGAAGTCGCCGCGCGCGCCAAGGGGCTCGCCCGCATCGGTATCGAGCTTGCCGCGCGCAAATCGCAAAGCCGGGCCGGGACCGCCTTTGTCAGCACGCAGAGCCAGGATCCGGGCGCCAACATCGAAGCCCAGTTCCGGTCCGTTCAGGCTTTGGTGGCCGGCGCACCCGGCCAGCGCCCGCTCGATGCCCTGACCCAGAACTTTCGCGAAATCTATCAAAGCGTGCGGCTGGCAGCTGATGTCCCCGCGCAGACGGACCAGGCCAACGCCAATCTGCAGCTTCAGATATCGACGCTGCGCGCCAACGCCTCGCGGCTGCCGAAGGCGCTGGCCAGGATGGTGAGTGCGGCGGCGGATGATTTCGAGGGCACTGTCGCCGAAACATCGACCACGCATCTCAACGAAATGCTGGAAGAGACGGTCGGCCGCCCGTGCGAAGCGGTGATTGCCGGGCGCTTCCCCTTCGCCCCTGCCGGCACCGACGATGTCGCAATGGCGGATTTTGCCAGACTGTTTTCTCCGGGCGGGGTTCTCGACCGGTTCTTCGCGCAGAACCTGGCGTCGCTGGTCGACATGAGCGGGCAGGACTGGGACTGGAAACAGGACACCAAGTTCGGCCGCAATCTGGCGAAATCGACGCTGAGGAACTTTCAGCTTGCGGCACAAATACGCGCCGCCTTCTTTCCGCTTGGCGGCCCGGTGCCGTCGATCAACATCACCTTCACGCCGCTCTCGCTGCATGGCGATGCTGACATGGCGCTGCTCAACATCGATGGCCAGGTGCTGCAGGCCACCCAGGCCGGCAACACGCCGGGCCTGATTCCGTGGCCGGGCAAGACCGGTTCGGCCAGTCTCAGCCTGACGCCAGAGCTGCCGGGACGCGAATCCGCAATCAAGTTCGACGGCCCATGGGCGTTGAAGCGATTGCTGGACAAGGGACAGGTCACCGCCAATGGCGACAGTCTCGAAGCGCATTTCGTCATTGGCGGGCGCGATGTCGCCTACACGATCAAGACCGGGGAGGACGGCAACCCATTCACGCTGCCGGCGCTTTCCGCCTTCAGCTGTCCGAAGGCTTTCTGATGGGGAATTGCATGGCAGGATCGGCGATTGCGGGGCGCAGAGACAGCAGCTGCACCCCACCGTCCGTCATCGGCGGCTTAGATTTCGATACTCTAATGGATAGGCCTGTGGCAGACTGGCCATGCACGTCAGCCAAGGCGTTGCGGAGGGTAGGCAAGTGAGCGGTGCCGCCTTTGAGAGCTACGGCGTGAGCCACAAGGGCTGCGTGCGCGACCACAATGAGGACAGCTATCTGGTTGAGCCGCAGATCGGCCTCTGGGTCGTGGCTGACGGCATGGGCGGGCATGAGGCCGGAGAGGTCGCCTCGGCAAGCATTGTCGAGCATCTGGCAACGATCGGCATTGCCAGTTCGGCGCCGGATCTGCGCGCGCGTTTCGAGGACCGGCTGAACCGGGCCCACGCCGAGATCCGCCGGATCGCACGGTCACGCGGCGTGACCATCGGCTCCACCGTTGCAGCACTTCTGGCCATGGACGGCAGGTTCGCCTGTCTCTGGTCGGGCGACAGCCGCGTGTATCTCGTGCGCGACGCCGCGATCTCGCAGATTTCGCGCGACCACACGGAGGTCCAGGAGCTTCTCGACAGCGGCGTGATCAGCGCCGCCGAAGCCGAGAACTGGCCGCGCCGCAACGTCATCACGCGCGCCATCGGCGTCAACGACGAGATCGCCATCGACTTCCAGCAGGGAGAGACCCTTGCCGGCGACATTTTCATCCTCAGCACTGACGGGCTGACGGCGCATGTCAGCGACGCGGAGATTGCGACAGCAGCACTGTCGGCAGCGCCGCAGGCAGCCTGCGAAAAGCTCCTGGCAATGGTGCTTGAGCGCGGCGGAACCGACAACGTCACTATCGTGCTGGTCAAGATCAGAGACAAAGGCAACGGCCTGTCCCAAGCGGGAGGCCACGACCGATGAGCTCCGACGACAAGACGCGGCTGTTGCCCAATATGGCGGATACCAGCGTCGGCACGCAGCTCAGCGGCATCTACGAGCTCGACGAACGCATCGCCTCGGGTGGCATGGGCGAAGTCTATCGCGGCCACAACATCCAGACCGGCGATCACGTCGCGATCAAGATCGTGCTGCCGGAATTCGCCCGTGACCAGACGATCCTGTCGCTGTTTCGCAAGGAAGCCTCGATCCTTAACCATTTGTCGCATGACGCTGTCGTGCGCTACCACGTCTTCACCATCGATCCCGGTATAGGGCGGCCCTATCTGGCGATGGAATTCGTCGACGGCCAGTCGCTGTACGACGTCATGCGCGGCGGCGCGATGGCGACGCAGGATGTGCGCAAGCTGTGCCACCGGCTGGCGTCGGGCCTGAGCGCGGTGCACCAGGCCGGCGCCATCCACCGCGATCTTTCGCCCGACAACATCATCCTGCCGGGCGGCCGGGTCGATCGCGCCAAGATCATCGATTTCGGCATTGCGCGATCGGCGACGGTCGGCGGCGAGACGCTGATCGGCGGCAAGTTCGCCGGAAAATACAACTATGTCTCCCCAGAGCAGCTCGGGCTCTATGGCGGCGAGGTCAGCGAACAGTCCGACATCTACAGCCTGGGGCTGGTGCTGGCGGCGGCACTGCTCGGCAAGCCGATCGACATGGGCGGCTCGCAATATGAGATCGTCGAAAAACGGCGGACCGTGCCTGATCTCTCCGGCATCGATGCCGATTTCAGGGACATCGTCGAAGCGATGCTGCAGCCTGACCCGAGTGATCGACCGGCCAGCATGGCCGAAATCGCCCGGTTGACGCGCGATGACAGCGACGCCACCCTGCCGCCAGCCTCGCTTGCGCCCCGGCCGGGTCTGCCGCGAACCGGGCAGACCGCCGGGCCGGTCTCGAAGGTCGAGGGCTCGCAGACACAAGGGCTCAGTGCGGTCCCCGCAAGCGGCACGGCAGAGCCATCCTTTGTGCCGCACGTGCGCCCGGCGCTTCTGTCGCAACCGAAGCCGGCAGCTGAAATTCCCAGGCGAGCAAGCACACCGACGAAGCCTGCTACTACAGGCCGAAGCCGGACGATCGCGGCGCTGGCGGCGGTTGTCGTGGCATCGCTGGGAGGACTCTATGCATCCGGCATACTGGGTTTCGGAGACCGGCCTCGCGCCATCGATACCGGCAAGACACCGCCGCTCCAACCCGATCTGACCAAGCCGATCGTCGCGGACAAGCCCGCTCCGGACACTGCGCCGGTGGAAGAGCCAAAGCTGCAACCGGCAGAAACTCCGGCTGAAGATCAGGCCAAAGCGCCGGTCGCGCCGCAGCCAACGCCGCCGGTCGCGTCGAGCACTGCGGCCCCGCAGCCAGCCGAACCAATCGACAAGACCATCGCGTCTCAACCGCCTTCCAACCCGACGCAGCCCGATGCCGCGAAGATCCCCGAGCCCGTCAGCCCGCCGGTAGAGACCAAGGCAACAGAGCCGAGCACGCAGACACCTGAACCAACGGCCGAGGCACCCAAACCCGTAGCACCGACGCCGGACCCCACCGCTCAAGCCCCCGAGGTGCAGGCGCCTGAGCCGACCGCACAGGCGCCCAAGCCCGACACGCAGGCGCCTGAACCGACTGCGGAGCCCAAGCCAAGCCAGCCCGATATCGCCAGCGGTGGACAGGCCGACAAGCCGGCAGAGCCCGACATTGCCATGAATGTGCCCAAGCCGGAGGTGCCGCCACCGGCCGATGCGGCCGCGGAGCGGGTTACCTGGGTAAGCGCGTTCAATGGTGGTGATTGTTTCTACGCGACGGTGACATCGGCCACCGACAAGAGTGCCGCTATCGAGGGCTTTGGCACGTCGGTGCCGCCGTTCGAACAGCTGCTTGGGGAATTCCAGGCGAAGTTCCATGTCGAGCCGGACATCAGCGTCCGCCTCATCCAGCCGACGCAATGCGGGATCACCGACTTCCTGCGTTTCATGGGGGCAAGCACGGCTGACAGACCGCAGCTGGTGCTCGACCAGACGTCAGTGCCGGACGGTTCGCCGATCGACGGCACGCTGGTGACGCATGGCGGGCTGGTGTCGAGCGTGATTCTGATCGACCACAGGGGCATCGCCTTCAACCTCGACGACCGCGTTGTCGCACAAGCCGACAAGGCGACCTTCTCGATCCCGATCGGGCTCGGCGCCGCCGACAAGGCGGCGGGCAAGGCGCTGCCGCAGATCATCATGGTGATCACCGGTCCCGACGAGATCAAGGCGGCGAACTTCTCGACGCCGACGCCGGCCTCGGTGCTGTTGCCCAGGATCCTCGACGAGATCGGCGCCAGGACCTCGGCATTTTCGGCGACCGCCAAATATTTCCGCCTCGGCGGGTAGCACGGACGCCGATGGAACGCCGTCGCCGTGATCCCATTGCCCTGAATGCGCGCGCAAAACTCGCCGCGGTCGCGTTTGCGACGCTCCTGCTGGCGCTTCTTTCCACCGGACAGGCGCGCGCCGAATTCACCGTCTGCAACCAGACGCTCGACGTCGTCAATCTTGCCGTCGGCCAGAAGGTCGACGACGCCGACCAGACCGATGGCTGGTGGACCATCGGCGCCAACCAATGCGTCAACGTCATCCGTGAGGAGCTGACAAACCGCTACATCTACATCTACGCCACCGATGTTTTCGGCCACGCGATCCTGGCAGGCTCCACCGAGATGTGCATCGAGCGGCGGCGCTTTTCGATCCGCGGCATCACTGAATGCTGGCAACGCGGCCATATCGCGGCAAAATTTCTCGAAGTCGACACGCAGGAACAGGTGCGCTGGACCTTCTTCCTGACCGGAAGCGCGCCGTGACGCACAGCATCGACACCAGCTTCAAGGCAAAGAAGCAGGCGCGGGCCGCGCTACGCAGGCGCAGGCTTTGGCTCGGGCTGGCGGCTGGTCTGGCAACAATCGTCCTTGCCGCGATCGCCACTGGCTTCTACCTCACGGCCGACTACTGGTCGTTTGGCGACGAGGACGAGGAGTTGCACGCCGTCGAAGGCTCGGACGACGTGCCGGCCGACGCATCGGTCTATGTGCCCGCCATCATCGATCTGGCCGGCGACCCGATGTGGATCACGCTGGCGCCCGAGGCCGGCGCTGCAACCAAGGGCCGCGCGATGCCGCGCCCGGCGGAGCTCGACCAGGCCGGCATCTCTCCTGAGATCGAAGTCCTGTCCGACGTGATGCTCAGCGCCAGCGAAAAATTCATGACGACGATCCCGTCGACGCAGGAGGATTTCGCCTTCTTCCAGGCACAGCGGAAGACCGCGGTTGCGCCGCCCGAACCCAGCGATCCGCAGAATGATCTGCAGAACGATCTTCAACCCTCGCCCAGCGCGGACGAGGTTCCGGCGGCTCCCGGCCCAGCTCCTGATCCGCAGGCCGCTCCGGGTGCCTCGGCGGCAGCTGATGATCCCGAAGCCGGCTGGGGCGAGACCATCGATGAAGGCGAAGCGGCGCTACCTGCCTTTCAGAAGACGGCGGTCGAAAACAACACCAGCGTCGCCACCGTCACCTCAGAATACCAGCGTTTCGAGGCGACCGAGGATACGTTCGTGAAAATCCTCAACGACCGCAGCCTGGACAGCGTTGCGCTCGATGCACATTTTTCCGCCGAGGACGCAAAGCTTGCCGGCGAAGCGCTGAAGGCGCTGTTCGACAAGGACGGCCTGCAGCCTGGCTATGTCGTGGCGATGCGCGGCTTCAGGCCGACGCGCGAGACCACGACAATGTCGCTGATGCAGGTCTCGATCTACGCCAAGAATGTCTTTGTCGGCACGCTGACACGTAATGCGGCGGGTGCCTTCGTGTCGGGTGTCGACCCCTGGGTGCGCGAGGATCTGTTCAACTATTCGGGCGCCGAGACCGTAGGCGCGCAGAAACGGCAATACCGCCTGCTCGACGCGATCTATTCGACGGCGGCGCGCAACAATGTGCCGAGCGGCATCATCGGCGAGGCCATCATGTATCTGTCGCGCGGACAGGATCTGGACGCTTTTGCCAGCGAGGACCAGCGCCTGTTGCTGATCTATTCCCAAACGCCGCGCGGCAAGAACGAGACCGACGGACGGGTGCTCTATGTCGGCGTGCAGGGCGCGCAAAAGAGCCTCGACTGTTTCGTTTTCCAGCAGAGCGACGGCCAGTTTTCCTGCGTCTCGGGCGACGATCAGGTGCGCTCGCTGACGGTGGCCAACGGCATGGTGACGCCGGTCAGCGGCGTCATGACGTCGACCTTCGGGCCGCGCAAGCATCCGATCCTCGGCGTGGTCCGCATCCACAAGGGTGTCGACTGGGCAGCCCCTGTCGGCACGCCGATCGCCGCCGCCTTCGATGGCGAGATCATCTTCCAGGGCGACGGCGGCGGCTACGGCAATGTGGTCAAGATCGCGCATGCCGGCGGCCGCGAGACGCGCTATGCGCATATGTCGAAATTCGCCATCGCCAGCGGCGTCGGCACCAAGGTGAAGGCCGGCGACATCATCGGCTATATCGGCACCACCGGCCTGTCGACCGGGCCGCATCTGCATTTCGAGCTCTATCAGGGCGGCCAGGCCATCGATCCGCTGGGCACCGCGACCGCCACGATCGCCGCCACGTCCAGCGATCCCGCCGTCGAAACGCTGACCGACCGTATCGTTCATGTCGAATCGGGCGGCAGCGCGCGGGCCAAGAACCCGCTGTCTTCGGCAACCGGCGCCGGCCAGTTCATCTCGAAAACCTGGATCCGGATGATGAACACCTATCGTCCCGAACTGGCGCGCTCGCTGTCGACCGCCGACCTGCTCGCCCTGCGCTACGACGCCACCATCTCGCGCGAGATGGTGCGCAATCTGGCGCGCGAGGGCGAGGCCTATCTCAAGGCGCGCGGCCACCAGATCACGGCCGGCCGGCTCTATCTCTGCCATTTCCTCGGCATGGAAGGCGCCCATCAGGTGCTGGCGTCGCCGGGATCGGCGCAACTGAGCGCCGTGCTCGGCTCGGCGGTCATCCAGGCCAACCCTTTCCTCACCGGCAAGACCGCCAGCTACGTCGTCGACTGGGCGGAACGGAAAATGGGTCGCAAATTGCCCACGCCCGCGACGACCGATGCAGGCCAGACGACAACGACGGAAGTCCGCCAGACATCGCCGGAGTTCGAAAAATACAAGCAGGCCATTACGGCGCTGGTCGGCTCGCTCCAGAGCAACCTTGAGCCTGGCTAGCCGCAGTTTCAGCGGGTGGCCGCGCCGGTTTTCGCCAGGCCGATTGGTTTTGAGGCCGGCAAATGGTATATTAGCCGGCATTTAGAGAGCTTTTTTGGGTCCGTCGTGAACCAAAACTGTGGTTGGGATCACATACGCCCAAGAGCCATTTTGGCAGAAGCGACAGTGTCGCTGTTGGAATTTAGCATGCGCAGACATCAATAACGCGCCCCATTGGGGCGGAGGGCTGATCCATGAAAGCGTTTGCCGTCCTTTTGAGCGGATTTTTTTTGTTAATGCTGACCGCGCTTGGCACCGTCCAGGCTGCAGTCCCGGATGCCGGCGCACCAGGCGCCAAACGCGTCGCGCTGGTCATCGGCAACAGTAAATACGTCCATGCCGTCGAGCTGCCCAACCCGGCCAATGACGCGCATCTCATCGCATCGACGCTGCGCAATGCCGGCTTCGAGGTGATCGAGGGCGTCGACCAGGATAATGCCGGCATGCACGGCCTGATCAGCAAATTCACCGAGCAGTCCTACGATGCCGACCTGGCCGTCATTTTCTATGCCGGCCACGGCATGCAGGTCGACGGCAAGAACTTCCTGATCCCGGTCGACGCCGAGCTGACATCGCCGGCCTATCTCAAGACCCGCACCGTCCAGATCGACGACTTCATGGCCGCCTTGCCGCCCGACCCGGCGGTCGGCGTCATCATCCTCGATGCCTGCCGCGACAATCCGCTGGCAAGGACGCTGGCTGCCTCGCTGCCGAAGACGCGCTCGCTGGGCTCCGGCCTGGCGCCGATCGAAGCAAAATCGGAAGGTGTCGGCACAGGCGGCATCCTGATTGCCTATGCCACGGATCCGGGCGCCATCGCATTCGACGGCAACGGCGTCAACAGCCCCTACTCCACCGCACTCGCCAGACACCTGACCGAACCTGGTATTGAGATCCAGAGCGCGCTGACCCGCGTGCGCGGCGAAGTGACCGAGACCACCCAAGGCCGCCAGCGGCCCTGGCACAACGCATCGCTGGGGCGCGAGGTCTTCATTGGAAAGCCCGTCGTGGCGGCGGCGCCTGCGGCAAAGCCAGCCACCGACGCAGCCGGCGCCGCGGCAGCAGCCGCTCCCGCCTTGGTCGTTGGTGAACCTCCGTCCTGGGAAGTCGAGCAGCGCCTGTGGGACGAGGCCTCGAAGCGTAACACCGCGCCGTTTTACGAAGCCTATCTCGAACAGTTCCCGAACGGCCGCTTCGCCACGGTGGCGCGGCTGAACATCGACGCGCTGAAGGATCCGAAAGCCCAGGAACGCGAAGTAGCCGCGCTTGATGCTGCCGAAGCGAACCCCGGATCTGCCGTGCGCACCTCGGTCGGCATTTCGGACGACATGAAGAAGGTGCTCGGCACTGCGGAGACAGAGAACGCCATCGGTCTCGATCGCCAGGGCCGCATCGACCTGCAATTGCGCGTCGAGGCGCTGGGCAACGAGCTTGGCCGCGTCGACGGCAACATCGGCGCCAAGACCCGGCAAGCGATCGGCGACTGGCAAGAGGAGAACGGGCTGCCGCCAACCACTTTCCTGACGCGTGAGCAGCTGGCGTTCCTGGAGATCCAGACCGATCCGATGATGGAGGCCGTGCGCGCCAAGCATGCGGCCGACCAGGCCGGCGTGGACAAGCCGAAGAAACAGGTGGTGCAGAAGGCCCGCACGCTGAAGCCGGTGGCGGAGAAACCGCGCAAGAAGCAATACGCCCAGAAGCCGCGCGGACAACAGCAGTACGTGCAGAAAAGGCGCAACCGCGAGATCGTGCGCGAGGATGAACCGCCACCGCGGGACAACAATGATTTCCTGACCAAGGCGCTGATCTTCGGCACCGGCGTAGCGGTCGGCGGCGTGCTCAAGAACTGATCGATCACGTCAAACAACAAAAACGCCGCGTGGTCCACTGGACGCGCGGCGTTGTGTTTAGTCACGGCCGAAAGACGCCGCCAGCAAAGCTACTGCGCCTTGATCCGCATCTCGACCCGGCGGTTGACGGGAGCGTAGGGGTCGGGATTGCGCGGATTGGCCTCGCCCAGCCCGACCGCCGTGATGCGGGTGGACGCGATGCCGTTGGATTCCAAGAAAGCCGTCACCGATTGCGCCCTGCGCTGCGACAGGCCCTCATTGTAGGTCGCCGAGCCGGACGCGTCGGTATAGCCTTCGACGACGAAGGACAGCTTGCTCAGCCGATCGTCCCTCAGCGCCTTGGCGAATTCGTCGAGTTCGCTGCGCGCCTTGGCGTCGAGCTCGGACGAATCCAGGCTGAAATTGATCAGCATATCGAGGCTGGCCTTCTCCGACGGCTTATCTTTCTGGCCGGTCTTGCTCTTGCACTCATCCTCGGTGCCGACGCAAATCCCGCGCGCCGCGCCGTGATCGATCGCGCCGGCAAAAAACTTCACAATGTCTTCCGATTTCTGAAGTGGGTCGGCATAAGCGTGCGTGGAGAAAAGCACGGCCGCCAACACTAAGACTGAACTGCCCCGCTGCATGACGGTTACTCCTGCTCTGACTCATTGTTTCGTCGCAATTCCGGACGGAAAGCCGCTTCTTCCTGGAATTGCTCTGAGCTTCCGATGTCACCAAAGCCCGATCCGTCGGACCAAGACGGTCAGGCTCCATGTTCCGTTCGGCCCAAATCTTCTCCGAAAGCCGGCTTCGCCTTTTTTCGGATCGAAGGGTCTGTTTGTGGAATATACCAAAGCGCGGCGCGTTTGTCTGTGAACAACGTCATGGACATGTGGCGGTCGACAGGCTTGACCCGCGCCTCGCAGGCGAGTTGAGTGAGAGCTGCCCTAGGGGGGAGGACAACAGCAGCGATGGTCAACGGGCTTCGATTCCAGACCGCACGCGATCTCTTCGCCGCCAACACTGCTGTCGCCCAGGATATGACGGCAGTTCCCACCGACCAGCCCTCGCTCGAGTTCTGCCGCCGGCTGATGGCCGGGCGCATCCCCGAGGAAGCGATCACCTTTTGCGCCTATCTCCTTCCCGACCGGGCAGCGATCTGGTGGGGCCATGAGTGCCTTGATCATCTGACCGAGCTGCTCGAGGAGCAGGATCTCGAAACGCTGGCGCTGATCCAGGACTGGGTCGGCGAACCCGGCAATGCAAGCCGCCGGGCGGCTGTCGCCGAGGCGGCGATGGCGCGGCAGCAAACCCCTGCCGGCTGGATCGCGCTGGCGGTGCAACGGCATATCAATGGCTCGGCGGATCAGGCCAACCGGTCGAGGCTACGGCCGCTGCCCGCCGCCCATGCCGTCAATGCCGGCATTCTGGCCGGACTGGCGCGGGTTGCGGTGGCGGATCGTTTCTCGGTGCTCACCGCCTTTGTCGAAATGGGCATCCATCTGGCCGAAACCGAAGCGCTGCGCAGAGCCTGATTACTCTCTCTTGCGCAATCACGAGCGTCTCGGTGGTGCCTATCGAACGCGCAGAGAACGCCCACGACTTTCTTTTATAGCATTGGTTATATTGGTATATTAGCAATTTCTTGACAATTGCCCAAAGCTCTGGTTTTATTGACATATTAAACAAAGTTCGTTGCGTTTTTTACGGACGGGGTACACATGTCTGCACTGGTTGTAGCAGACCCGCGGGGGGTCTATCTCGCCGGTCTTGAGTGGGTTTTGCGTGAGGCGGGACACAGCGTTGTCGCAGAATGCCACCTCACGATTGAGGTTCTCCCCTTGGTGGAGCGCCACCGGCCTGATATCGTCATCGTCGGCCTGGATATCGCGGACCCGCAGACGGCCGCACTTTCCTCCCGGCTGAAGGCCGCCAACGGCGCTCTCGGCATCATCTTCATCGTGCAGCCTACCGGCAGGCTGGATATCAAGGAAATACAGGCACTCGATGTCGACGGCCTGCTTCTGGACGGCATCAGCCACCACTATCTCGTCGAATGCGTGAACGCGGTGGCGAGCGGCAAGAAATGGATCGACAACATGATCGTCCAGCAACTGCTGATGCCCCGATCGCAGCCGCAGCCGATGTCCAGGCTGACCGGGCGGGAGACCGAAATCGCTGATCTCGTCTCGCGCGGGTTGCGCAACAAGACCATCGCGCAGCGGCTGCACGTATCCGAAGGCACGGTGAAGATGCACCTGCATCACGTCTACGAGAAGCTGCGCCTCGGCAATCGGGCGGAACTCGCCTGGATGGCGCATGGCAAAGGCTTCGACCATCCAGGAGCAGGCCCCCTCTGACAGCAGCACTTTAAACTGGCATGGACGAGACCGGCAGTGGGCCGGAAAGCCGTGTGATGGCATCCGCCGTGATTACCCGCCGCAGCGCCTGCGCCGGCCTGGTCTAATGATCCAAATTGTGTGAGGCCTATTCCGGCAGCCCAGCCTTGCGCAGACCTTCGATAAAAGCATCGTGGTCGGCGCTTCTGGCCACCGCCTTAGCAGGACGGGAAACTCCGGCAATGCTCTCGGACGAACTCAAGTCGTCCAAAACGTACACGCACATAGAAGGTGACGTGTACGGCCTTCGGCCAAGAACATGTAACCATGTTCGTGTCCTCCGCCGGGATGGTTCCCGGTTAACCGGAACGCAGGATGCGCCCCGCCGGGCCGTGCCCAGTTTCCAGAGGGGTGAACATTCCCCTACGGGTGGGTAGCGCGATAGCTTAG
This sequence comes from Mesorhizobium sp. P171375, assembly GCF_057786075.1. Classification (NCBI taxonomy): domain Bacteria; kingdom Pseudomonadati; phylum Pseudomonadota; class Alphaproteobacteria; order Hyphomicrobiales; family Phyllobacteriaceae; genus Mesorhizobium; species Mesorhizobium sp. P171375. The sequence continues at coordinate 2,935,618 of NZ_JBYNWF010000001.1, read as the reverse complement.
TTGCGCGATCACTAATATGCCGATAAATTAATCAGCGCGGGAGGCGTCCAACAGCCATGAGGATAACCATGTCCGGCAAACCGGCAATCTTTCCAGCGCTCGATTATCTGCCGATCCAAGCTCAGGACCATGCCCCACCTGCATCGTTCGATATCAATGAACTGCTCTTAGCGGCTGCGCCCAATCATCCCACCGGCCCGGCAGAGCATTTTGCGCCCCATGCAACCGTTGACCTACCTGATGCTGGCCTTGCCGGCATTGAGAACGCGAGCCACCTCCCAACCCACATTTCGGATTGGTTGCTGATCTAGCAAACTCGATCTCGTCGCACAGATTTCGGCCCGCCTTTTGGAAGGGCGGGCCGTCGCCGATTTCTCCGGTTTCCGCAAAGCGGGGCCGCAAGCTCTTCACTAGAGTCCGACCTAGGTTTGTCAACGACATAATCGCCTCCCCAAAGGGGGACCGGATCGCCAAGCGTTGAGCTTGCAGGTTACGAGGACGCCATTAAACGATGTAGTCCTGGCTTGCGAGGATGTTCAGTGTTTGCGTAGCAGCATCCCCGTCGAGGTCGGTGTTTGTCAGCTCGAAGGCGAACGGCTGATCGGGAACCGGAGCCTCGATGCTCGTCGAGAAGTCGAGAATGCGAACACCCGAGTTGGCACCGGGGACGATGAACTGAACGTAGGCCGTGTCGAAGGCTTGACCACCATTGTCGTCGTTGATGGTCACGGTCTGATTACCCGAGCGCAAGCCAGTAACGTTGTCGATATTGTGGTCGATCAGATTACCGGCATCGTCGTAAAGCCACGATTCAACCGTGATGGCGTTGATGTTTCCAATTCCTGCGACCGCAAAGGTTAGATTGTTGATGTCAGACCCGTCCGCAGTAGAGAAGGTGAAGCCCTCGTTGTTGTTGATCTGCGAAGCCTGACCGCCTTTCACTCCGAATCCAACTGCATCGGGGTTAAGGTCGTCAGCCGCTACAGTCGGGCCTCCTAGTGGAGCAGCGTTGAACGCCGCAAAGGCTGCCTCGGTCGCGTCCGCCGCGGGCGTAGTGTTGAAGATCAGGCCGTCAAAGACGATGCTGCCGGTGTTGTCCACCGTGGGTACCGTCAAGGTCTCCTGGGGACCGCCCGATTTGACCGCATTGAAGTCGAGGTTGGACTGCTCACCCTGGGGTGTGAAGAGCACGTCGAAGGTGTAGCCAGAGTCCGTTACGTTCAGTTGGTAGAGGTCCTGATGGGTGACATCGTCGTTGTACGTCAGCGTGGTTCCGTCGTTGCTAAGAGTCTCCGTGATGCCAACGAGATCGGTCCAGTCGGTGATGGTGACGTGTGAGCCGTCGGCTCCGGGAGTAAGGTCGAACGTTCCCGTGTCCTCATAGCCAGCGGCCAATCCGACCTGGAACGGCGTGGCATCACCAGTAATGCCGGTGAACGTCGGCCCGGCGTCCTCGAACACGAGGTGCGTCCCGAGGTCCTCGTGGTTGACGACCGTCACCTCGCTCGATGATGGGAACGCGACTTCGAGGTTCTCAACGCGCACGCCGGAGGTGCTTATCTTCGTGTCGTAGGTAAAGCGAACGTAGATTTGATCGACGCTATCCGTCGTTTCGATGGTATAATTCTCATAGACGGCGCTGCCAGCAGGTAAGGATACGCTGTGAGGGCCGAGGGAACTCTCAACTACTACCCCATCATCGACAGCCCACCACTCGATGTTCACGGTCTTCACGCCGCCTACGGCCTGGATGTCGAACCTGATGCCGCCGATCTCGTTCGCATCCGGATCACCAGAGGTCCAGGCCGCGTCTTGAACGAAGAAGCCCTCATTTTGATTCATTTGAGAGGCTTGGCCGCCCTTCACGCCGAAGCCGATGGCGTCGGGGTTCAGATCATCATTGGTTCCGGAGTTGGTTGGGACTGCCGTTGGATCGGGCACCGCCCCGTTCGGGAAGATGAGTCCATCAAACTTGGCGCTGTGGTTGTCAGTCGGATCTGTTGTCGCGACCGTGAGTGTCTCCTGCGGGCTCCCTGACGGGATCGACGCGAAGTCGAGTGTCTGAAACGTCGTTTGGAGTTCGGTAGTCGTTACGTCCAGTGTGATCTTGCCTTCGACAAAAGACAGGACGTCGTCATCGTCAATGACAGGAGGATCACCAGGAACGTTGTGTTGCAGCGGTTCGTATTGAATGAGGTAGATCTGCGCCGAGGACAGGTCGCTGTCGTCGAGCGCAACCGCGAACGCCAGGGCGCCCGCGGGGTCAGCATCACCATTCACGTCGGCCTCGCGCCCGTAAATGATGCCGCCGTCCTCGTAGAGGAAGATTGCCACACCGTCGACGGTAGAGAGGCCGCTCGGCGTGCCGTCAGCGGGGATCGACAGCGCCAGGGCGGTCGCTCCGGTTGTGTCAAGGAGGGCGTCGTTGACGGCCACCTGGGGGAAACCTGTCGCGGGGTCGGTAGGACTGATTCCAACCACGCCGAGAGCGGCGAGCGTGTCGCTCAGCGCCTGGTCAAGAAGGACATCATTGTCGGTATCGTCGGTGGGGGCGGCCTGTACGCCGATCTGCTCGTCGAGAACGAGATTTGTGTTGGTAATAGTAGCCATAATCTGCCTCCCAATTGTGATTGAGCTGTTCCAGGGTGAGTTGGAATTGGGTCAGGCCGCGCCGATAATGGTGGATTTCGAGAACCGGAAACAGAGCATGCCTTAACGTACGCAAGTTCCGGAAGCGTAGAAAACCACGATTGCCCGTCCGCCATCACTTGAATGCTAACAAACCCCAAACTGCCGAGAGCCATTTGGCGCAGCCTGAGGATGGCAAGTCAACTTTCCGTCTGATAGTATTATGGCCTATATCGAACGATATATATCGTTTCGATAGAGTCGCTGTCGCCAATATAACTGGGAATATTGACCCGACAGCGAAGCGCCGTGGTAAATGCTCGCGTCGGAGTAAATCAAACATGTCCGGGCGGAACTGGCCTGGGTGGCGCGTGGCAAAGGCGTCGACCATCCAGGCACCGGCCTCCTCTGACACCGGCACTTTCAACTGGCATTGACAGGAGGCCGGCAACGGGCCGGAAAACCGCGTGATGGCATCGGCCGTGATACCCCGCAACGCCCGCGCCGGCCTGATATCGAAAGATATATATCGTTCGATCAGGTGCGGACATTGGCCTCAATACCATCGAACCGGGAATGGACGCGTCCTCTTCGGCGGCGACACAATGGAGGATCAAAGGCCGCAGTTCAGCGCGTCAGCGCGCGAGCGGAGGCACTCGGGTAAGGGGCATCTGGGGAGGGAAACCCTTTTCTTGATGCGTAAAAAAGGGGGAGAATCTCCATGGCACTCACCATAGCAGCTCAAAACGTCATCATCGACAAGAGCGCCGGAATTCAGATCGATAGTGATGATATTGACCACGTTGCACCGTACAACTCCGACCTTACGCTGCAGCGAACTCCGAAATCTTCGGGACGGGTCACGCCCGTCATCTGACACTTGACCAACGGGCAGCCATGGTTGCCCCACTGCAATCCCTTGCACGAGATGTCATCAGAGAAATAGTGATGAAACCCAGGCAACAGCCCCCCGCCCTTCAGGTGGTGATGAAAGAGGCCAGACGCGCCATCCGGCCGCTTATCTGGTTCAGCGGCGGCATCAACGTGCTGATGCTGACCGGGGCGTTTTATATGCTCCAGGTCTACCACCGCGTACTCGGCAGCCATAGCCTGGAGACGCTGGTGATGCTGTCGCTGATGGCGGCGGGGGCATTGGCGACGATGGCGGGGTTGGAGGTGGTGCGGGGGCGTCTTCTGGCTAAGGTCGGAGCGTGGATGAGCGCGCGACTGGCACCGGTTCTGCTGACCGCATCGGTGGAATACGCCGCTTCTGCCCCCGGTCAGATTAACGCGCGACCACTGCGCGACCTCGACCAAGTACGAAATTTCTTCACCAGCCCGAGCATCTTCCCGATCCTCGATGCGCCATGGGCACCGCTATTTTTCATCGCCATATTCTTCATGCATCCCTGGCTGGGCTGGTTGGCGCTGTGCGGCGGAATCGTCCTATTCGCGTTGGCGTTGCTCAACGAATACGTCACACGCAAGCCGTTGACCGAGGCCACAAACGCCCAGTCGCGGGCATACGTGCAAGCTGAGGCGGCAATCCGCAACGCCGAGGTCGTCCAGGCGATGGGCATGTTGAAGCCATTGATGGAGGGCTGGAAGGCGCAGCAGGACGAGGCAAACAAAGGACATGTTCTTGCCGCCAACCGTGGCGGCGTCATCGCGGCCATCGCGCGTTGTCACCGGCTGGCCCTGCAGATGGCCATATTGGGTCTTGGTGCTTATCTGGTGCTTCGGAACGAGGCTTCACCCGCTATCATGATCTCCGCCTCGATCCTGATGGGTCGCGCATTGTCCCCGGTCGAGCAAGCGATCGGCACATGGAAGGGGACGGTGGGAGCGCGTGCCGCTTACCGGCGTCTCACCGCACTCGCCGGACAGCACTTGGAGGCCACACCGGTTCTGCCACTGCCACGGCCGAAAGGCAGGTTCGAGGCCGAGAACCTGGTGCTTGCCCGCCAGGGCGCCGAGCCTATCCTGAAAGGGATCAGCTTCCGGCTCAATCCGGGTGAAGCCATGGCGTTGATCGGCCCGAGTGGGGCCGGCAAGACTAGCCTGGCGCGAATACTGGCCGGCGCCTGGCGTCCGTCCGGGGGGCGTGCGCTGCTGGACGGCATGGACGTTGCCCAATGGGCGGCGGAGGACCGGGGTCACCATGTCGGTTACCTGCCGCAGGACATCGAGCTCTTCGCCGGCACCGTCTCCGAAAACATCTGCCGCTTCGCGACACTCAACCCGGCGGTCTTCAACAACGTGGTCAAGGCCGCGCAGTTGGCGGGCGTTCACGAGCTAATCAAGGGACTGCCGAAGGGTTATGCCACCGAGATCGGCGAATCCGGCGCGGTGCTGTCAGGCGGGCAGCGCCAACGCATCGGATTGGCGCGGGCACTCTACGGCGACCCGGCGCTCATTATCCTGGACGAGCCCAATTCCAACCTCGACCGCGACGGTGAGGACGCATTGATCGCGGCCCTGGGCACTGTCAAGGCTGCGGGCGCGACCGTTATCCTGATCGCGCACCGACCGAACATCATGGAGAAGGTCGACAAGATATTGGTTCTCAACCGGGGCCAACAAGACCTCTACGGTTCGCGTGACTATGTCTTCAACGAACTCTCCGCGCGCATCCGCCAGGTAAATCAGATACCGGCGAGTCCGACGCCAGAGATCTCCACCGCCGTGATCGGCGCCAGCAACGATCCACCTCCCTCTTCAAAGCGTACGTTGCGTCCATTGGGCACGACCATAGTGGCGAACCAGGCATGAAACGAGAACCGATATGAATGTCGTGCCATTACCCGTCCCGCCACCCTCCCTGCTGGAACCGATACCCCTGCGTCTTGCGGGCGTGACGTCCACCGGGTTCGCGATCATGTTCCTGTTCTTTGGCGTGGCCGGGGGTTGGGCGGCGCTGGCGCCGTTGGACAGCGCCGCAGTGGCGCCGGGCGTTGTGAAGGTCGCCGGTGATCGCAAGCTCATCCAGCACCTCGAGGGCGGCATCATTGCGGAATTGAACGCCGCCAACGGTGATATCGTCAAGGCCGGCAAGGTTCTGGTCCGGCTCGACACCACGCAGGCAAGGGCGCAGCTTGACCTGATCCAGAACCGGATAGCAACGCGAGAGGCGCTGGCCGCGCGTCTGAGGGCCGAGCGTGACGACAAGGCCGAGATCGCGTTTGATCCGGCGTTGCTCGCAAACCCCGCCACGGCCGCAAAGGACGCGGTGACCGCGCAGCGTGACGTGTTCGCGGCGAAGCACCATAATTTGAAGGACGAGCGGGAAATTCTCAGCCAGCGCCGTCACCAGACCGAGGAAGAGATAACGGGACTGGAGCAGCTTATCGTCACCAAGGACAAGCAGATCGAGGCGATCGAGGGTGAAACCAAAGACCTCGAGAGCCTGCTCAAGAAGGGGCTGACCACCCGCGAGCGGAACCTGTTGCTCAGGCGACAACAGCAGGAACTCGAGGGCGAGCGCGCGACCAACATCGCCGCAATCGCTCGTGCCAGAAGCGCCATGGCCGAGATCGACATGCAAATCTTGAATCTCGGGACTGTACGGCTGAATGAGGCCGTCGATGAGTTGACCAAGGTCGAGGCGGAGTTGTTTGACCTCGGACAGCAGGAGCGTGCCGCCAGGGACGTGCTTACCCGTACCGATGTCGTCGCACCGGTTGACGGCATCGTCATGGATCTGAAGGTCCACACGGCGGGCGGTGTCGTGAAACCCGGCGAGACATTGATGACAATCGTGCCGCTCGGACAACAACTCGTGGTCGAGGCCATGGTCAAACCAGAGGATGTCGAGACGATCGCCGCCGGACAGCCCGCGCGCGTCAGCTTCCCGGCCTTCGCACGCTACAACCTGCCGCCACTCGACGGCGTCGTGGAGATCGTGTCGGCCGACCGCATGGTGGACGAGCGCAGCGGGGCACCGTACTTCGCCGCGACCGTGTTGATCGACAAGGGCGAGCTCGCCAAGCTGGAGGGCCGTAAGCTGCTGCCCGGCATGTCGAGCGAGGCGATGATCCGGACAGGTGCTCGCACCGTGCTCTCTTACCTCGCCGAGCCGATCACGCAGAACTTCCGCCGGGCAATGCGGGAAAAATAGCCGCAGGCCGTCCAAGACTTCTTTATCTGACCGGACAAAGACCGCCGCCCGACTTGACGACAGGCCCGGGATCAGGCCGCCCGGCTGGCCCACAGCGCGCCGCGCTCGAAGATGGTGCCCATTTGCGGCACGGAAAACTCATCCGCCGTGTGGCCAAGCGCGCTGAAGAAGACGCGGCCCTTGCCGTAGCGGCGCTTCCAGACCACGGGCATGACGACGCCGTCTACGAAGTCGAGATGCTCGCCGCCAAACGTCGTCGTCGCCAGCACCTCGTTGCTCGGGTCGACATGCATGTAGTACTGCTCGGAACGGTAGGCGAAACCGCCGATGCCCCGCACGATCGGATCATCGCTGGTGATGTCGACGCGATAGTCGATGATGTCGCCGGGATGGGCGACCCATTGGCCGCCGGTCATGAAGTGATAGTCCGGCTCGTTGCGGAAGCTGTCGCCCATGGTGCCGTGAAAGCCGGCAAGGCCGGTTCCGGCTCTGACGGCGGCTACAAGGTTTTGCAGCTCCGGTTTCTCGATCGTCGACATTGTGACCACAGGGACGATCAAATCGATTGCCGAAAGCTGCGGATCGGCGAGAGCCGAGGTGCCCTGTTCGATCCGCACGTCGAAGCCGTGGCCGGCCAGCATCTCGCTGACGACAGCGGCACTGCGGGCCGGGGTATGACCTTCCCAGCCGCCCCAGAAAATCAATGCCGTCTTGCCCATGCTCGTTTCTCCTTTGGTCGACGACATTGATAGGCAAGCAGACCGCTTTTGTCTTCCCTTTCCATGGAGCCATTTCTGTCGGCAAGCATCGATCCGGCGATGAATTCCGTGGATGAGGAACGATTGGCTGCGCCTGGCGTCTTGTTTCGATGCCGGGCCGCACTCAAATCAGCTGTCTTCGCGTTTGCGCAGACATCGGTCCGATCCGCCGCAACCAGCCGGAGCCTTCCGGGGAGACCGCTTTATGAGTTTCGACCAGACGACTGTCGCCGCCTATCTGGAAGTCATCACCATCAACCTCGTGCTCTCGGGCGACAATGTCGTGGTGATCGGCATGGCGGCCGCAGGCCTGGCCAAAGCGTTGCGCCAGAAGGCGATCGTGGCCGGCATAGCCGCGGCGGCGGTTATCCGCGTCGTCTTTGCAGTGATCGCGGTGCAGCTGCTGGAGATTCCGGGGATCATGCTGGTTGGCGGCATGCTTTTGTTCTGGGTGTGCTGGAACATGTTCCAGGAATTGCGTTCCGCCCGCGGCGATGACGACAGCGATGCCGACGCCGACCCTGCCGCGACAGCGCTTGCGGCGGTGCGGCCGGCCAAGGCGCTGCGCACGGCGATCCTGCAGATCGTGGTCGCCGATGTCTCGATGTCGCTGGACAATGTGCTGGCCGTGGCGGGCGCTGCCGCCCATGACATGAATGCGCTGGTGTTCGGTCTCATCCTGTCGGTGGTTCTGATGGCCGTCGCCTCGACGCTGGTGGCGGCGCTGCTTGCCAGATACCGCTGGATCGGCTGGCTCGGCCTGGCGATCATCGTCTATGTCGCCGGCAACATGACGCTGGACGGCATCGAGCAGGTGAGAACCGTCGACTTCCACGCGCTGCTTTCGTCAGCTGCGAGCTAGTCCCGCGTAGCATTCAAGCGATGTCGAAAATCCGCCCGGGGTTGAGAATGTTGTGGGGATCGAACGCCGCCTTGAGGCGGCGCATGGCTGATATTTCGGCATCGCTGCGCACCAGGCTCAGCCATTTCTTCTTGTCGAGGCCGATGCCGTGCTCGGCCGAGACGGAGCCGCCGCATGCGGCCACGCCGCGATAGATGATCTCATAGGCGGCGGCCGGTTCCCTGGTGTCGACCTGATAGTGCAGATTGCCGTCGCCGAGATGGCCGAAGACGTAGATCTCGGCGCTGCCATCCCTTGCTCGAATTGCCGCCTCGGCGTCGCGCAGGAAAGCCGCCATCGTCGACAGCGGAATGGAGATGTCGACGCCGATCAGGCCTTCGATTGCAAACAGGAAGCGGTTGGCTTCCTCGCGTACGTCCCAAAGCGCGCGGAATTCGCGCGGCGATTGCGAGACGACCACATCGTCGACGATGCCGTCTTCGACGGCCTGCATCAGCACCGAAGCAAAACGTTCGCCGTCCAGCTCGGCCTGGTTGCCCTGGATCTCGGCCAGAACATAGACGGGCGCGCCGGCAGGCAGCGGCGCCGGCGCGTCCATGCCGGCAATCATGGCGCCGTAGAGTGGCGAGAAGTTCACCTCATAGGCCGAAAGCAAAGGACCGAGCCGCTGCTTGAGCAGCCCGAGCAACGCGATGGCCGCGTCCAGCGAGGCAAGCGCGCAGAAGGCGGCGACCTCGGTGGCGGGCTTCGGATGCAGCCGCAGGCAGGCACGCGTGACCACGCCCAGCGTGCCTTCGCTGCCAATGAACAGCTGGTTGAGATCGTATCCCGAATTGTCCTTGGCCAGACCGCGCAGCGAGGTCAGGACCGAGCCGTCGGCAAGCACCGCCTCCAGCCCCAGCACCTGGGCGCGGTACATGCCGTAGCGCAGCACGCGGATGCCGCCGGCATTGGTGGCGATGTTGCCGCCGACCGTCGCGGTGCCGCGCGCACCGATATCGACGCCGAACATCAGGCCGGCCGCATCGGCGGCTTCCTGCACCATTTGCAGCGGCACGCCGGCTTCCGCGATGATGGTTGCCGCCTGGCGGTCGGGCGCTTCGACCACGGTCATGCGCTCCAGCGACAGAACCGCTTCGCCCGGCTGCACGCGCGCGGCGCCGGCCAGCCCGGTGCGGCCGCCATGGACGACCAGCTTCTGGCCAAGGCCGCTGCAAACTCGCAGTATCTCGGCGACTTCGCCGGCGCTGCGCGGACGCAAGACCAGTTCGGGCCGGCTTCCGTCCTTGCCGGAGAGATCGTCTCCATAGCGCGGACCGACCGCATTGCCGGTGACAACAGCGGCAGCGTCGAGCCGCGGCTGAAGCTGGGAAAGAAGCTGATCGATCTGTTGCGTCATGGTTCCTGGATATTTCGCTTGCTCGCTGCGGTCGAGACTTTGATGCGGGACAATTTACGCGTCAATTGATTACATTTACGCACGGTATAATTTGTCATTGCGCGTTGAAACGACTGAAGTTTCCTGTAAATTTCGTCTGAGGTTGCGTGGCGACGCGCCGGCTACAGGACTGTGGGCAGCGCCAAGGATGACCAAGGTTCTGGCGCCCGCCAGACGAGGGATCGAATGACAAAGCACAGGACGATGGAGGATTTCGCCCGCTCTTGCGGCGTCTCCAGGCCGACACTGTCGAAATATTTCGACGATCCGACCAGCGTCAAACCGGCAACGCGCAAGCGCATCGAGGAGGCGCTGCGCTCATCCGATTACCAGCCCAATCTGTTTGCCCGCAACCTCAATCGCAAGCGTACCCGCAGCATCGGCATCGTCGTGCCGACGGTGGCCGATCCTTTCTATTCCGAAATGGTCAGCCGCATCGAGCTCAGGCTGCGCGACGAGGGCTACTGGCCCATAGTCATTTCCTCACACGGTTCGCGCGAGCTCGAAATCGAGGCGACGCGCACCATCCTGTCGCTGAAAGTCTCCGGCGCGCTGATCGCGCCGCTCGGCTTGCGCTCGGACCGCCACGCGCTGGAGAAGCTGACGCAGACAATGCCCATCGTCTATTTCGACACCTATCTCGAAGGCGGCGCACCCTTCGTCGGCAACAACAACGCCCAGAGTGTTTCGACCATCGTCGACTATCTCTGCCGCTCCGGCGACGCGCCGGTCTATTTCGATATCCCGCACGTCAACCACAATTCGCCGGAGCGGCTGAACAGCTATATCGGCGCCATGCAGCGGCTGGGCCAAGAGCCGGTCGTCATCGGCAACACAAGCGACTATACATGGGATTTCGAGCGTATCGGCTACGAGCAGATGGAACAGATGCTCGGGGCTGGCGGCCTGCCGGGCAAGACCATACTGTGCGCCAATGATCGCCTGGCCTTCGGCGTCATGGCGGCAGCCTTCGCGCAAGGCAAGAAGGTCGGCCGCAAGGCCGATTGCGACCTGCGCGTCGCCGCCCATGACGACCATCCGCTGAGCCGCTACACCTGTCCCGCTCTGACCACCATCGCGCAGGATTTTGCCGCCATGGCGGGGCGCAGCGTCGAGACGCTGCTCGCTTTGCTCAACGAGGACACAGCGAGCGTCGCACCGAAGGTCAGCCTCGACGCCGCCTTGGTGATGCGTCAGTCGGCCTGAACACTTCCAAAGGCGGGGTCGAAGCTGCGCCATGCGGCGACCGCGATGATGGCGTCAGCGGCGATGTCGTCACGAACCAACCTGCCGTCAGGCAAGCAGGCTTGCCGCTTCCTCCTCGCCAAGCAGCGACGGCTGGTCGACCGTGCCGTTGACGGCAACCGAGTCGCGGCTTTCGCCCGAAGCCAAGATCGCCTCCATGATCTCCAGCACATGCAATGCGAGTTCGCCCGAGGGGCGCGGCTTTCGTCCCGTGCTCAGCGCGGTCGACAGATCGGCGACGCCGAGCATGCGGTAATTGGCGCGGTCGGGCGCGGCATAGGGCCAGTTGCGGGCGCCGTAGAGCTCGCTCTCGCTGGCGAAATCGACCCAGTCGGCGCCGCGCGCCGACAGCGAGACCGTCCCGCCGAACGTGTCGGGGTCGGGCAGCCTGAGCGAGCCTTCGGTGCCGTGCAGTTCGATCGGATGGTTGGAATGTCTGAACACGTCCCATGAGGCGCCGAAGGTGACGGTGGCGCCCGAGCGGAATTCGAGCAGCGACAATATGTTGGTTGGCGTGCCGACCTTGAACGTCGTGTTCTTGAACGGGCCGTCGGCCGTGATCAGCCTCTCCTCCTGGCCGCGCGTCGCCATCGCCATGACGCGCTCGACCGGACCGAGCAGATTGACCAGCATGGTCAGGTAATAGGGACCCATGTCGAACACCGGACCGCCGCCGGGCTGATAATAGAATTGCGGATTGGGATGCCAGTGCTCCATGCCGCGTCCCATCATGAAGGCGGTGCCGGTCACCGGCTTGCCGATGGCGCCCTCGTCCATCAGGCGGCGGGCGCGGCGTCCGGCGGCGCCAAGGAAAGTATCGGGAGCCGAGCCGATCAGCAGGCCGCGCTTTGCCGCTTCGTCGACAAGCCGGCGGCCGTCGGCGGCGGTAGTAGCCAGCGGCTTTTCGGTGAAGACATGCTTGCCCGCCGAAAGCGCTGACAACGAAATCTCGAAATGCGCCGCCGGAATGGTCAGGTTCAGCACGAGGTCGACATCGGGATCGGCGAGCAGCGCGTCGACGCCAAGCGCGCGGATGCCATGTTCCCTGGCGCGGAGTTCAGCCATATCAGCCGAAATGTCGGCGCAGGCACGCAGCTCGACGCCGCCGAAGAGCGCTGCATTGCGCAGATAGGTCATCGAAATGTTGCCGCAGCCGATGACACCGATGCCGAGCTTTGTCTTTGATTTTCCGTGCATTTCCAGCTTTTCCTCCGAAGCCAATGGTATGTCTGGGGGACCGTCGTAGTGCAGCGTTCCACCTTCACAATCCGCTATACAGGATTTTAAATGTTGACGCGCGTAAAATTTTTATAGAGCATGTGATAACTCTGGCGCAGCATTGGGAGGCCGCCAGCCCGAGGAGGAGAGCATGACTGTCATGAAAAACGGCCGACCGCCGATACGAAGCCCGTGGGTCATGCGCGCATTGGATCTTTCCGTCGCGGTCAGAGACCGAGACGGGTTCAGGCATAGATCACCTTGGCCGCGATCTTATCAAGCTGGCTGCGTATTGGACCGGGCAGGCCATCGTCGGTGATCACCACATCGACGGCCGACAGCGAAAATGCCTTGGAGGTCCCGCTGACGCCCCATTTGCTCGAATCGGCGAGGAGGACAACGCGCCGGGCCATGCGAACGAGGTTTCGCTTCGTTCGTGCCATGTCTTCGTTCACGTCGACCACATCCAGTGACGAGTCTATCGCATGCGCTCCAACAAAGACCTGATGCGCTACCAAGCCGCCGAGAGCCGTATCGGCATCTGTGATCAGCGTGCTCACCGTGTCGGGATAGACCCGGCCGCCGATCATATGAACGTCGAGCCCGGGACGATGCATAAGATGCTGCACGATATTCATGGCCGTGGCGGCGACCACGACATTGCTGAGTGGGGGTAACTGCATGGCCAGCTGCATCAATGTCGAGCCGCCGTCGAAGATGACCGATTGGTTGTCCTCGAACAGGTCTACCGCCGCCCGGGCGATGCGCTTCTTTGCATCGAGGTTCGTTTGCATCCGCCGGGCGAACGCGGCCGTGGTCGAATCGGTGGTCCGGGTCACCGCCCCTCCACGGGTCTTGGTCAGCAATCCCTTGCGGTCCAGTATCTCGAGGTCGGAACGCACCGTGACTTCCGACACGCCAAACCCGTCCGACAGGTCCTTCGTGCGCACCTGTCCGCTGCGCTGCACCTCACCCAGGATGGATTGGCGTCTCTGCTCCGACAACATTGCCCTGCCCTTGCCTCCCTGCGCCAAGCAACCGCTCTGGCCTCGGCTCACTCTACCAAAAATACGCAAATTCGAAAGCGTTCGAAAGATTGTTTTTCTTTTTTCTTTCGGAAACACTGAGTCCGGGATTTTGAAATCAACCGATCAGGGAATTTTGCACTCATGAGCCTAGGAACCAAGGTGCGTCTTGCGCGCCTCTTCTCGCATCCATCGGGGAACCTTTTTGGCGGTGCGGTCGACCACTTCGTCGGCTATGGCGACGTGCGCAAAGGCGGCCTTGCCGACCTGCCGGGTGCGCTCGCACGCGTCATGGCGGGCAGACCCGACTACGTCAGCATCCAGCCTGGCACCGCGCGCCATCTGTGGCCGCAATATGCGGGCAAGGCTTCCCTGGTGATTCAGGCGGGCTGTTTCACTGCGGACGATCGCATCAGCGAGTTGATCGCAACGCCCGAGGATGCGGTGCGCGCCGGGGCCGATGCGTTGGCCGTGGCCATTCCGGTGCGCGGCGCGACCGAGGGCAAATACATACGCTGGCTGACCGATTCAGTGAATGCGGCGGCCCGTTACGGCATGCCTGTGGTGGCGCATATCTACCCTCGCGATTTCACCGACGGGGCAAAAATCGTCTTCACCCCCGACGAGATCGCCTATGCGGCGCGCATCGGCTACGAGTCCGGCGTCGACGTGATCAAAATCGGCTACACGGGCGATTTCGAGTCGTTCCGAGAGACCGTCCGGACTTGCCCGGTGCCGGTTGTGATCGCGGGTGGTCCAAAGACCGATACGCTGCTCGGCGCGCTTCAGCAGACGGCGGACGCCATCCGTGCCGGCGCACGCGGTGCCGTGGTAGGCCGTAATCTCTGGGGGCATGGCGATCCGGAGAAGGCAGCGCTTGCCTTTCGCGGCGTCATCCATGACGGCCTTTCGGCGCAAGACGCCCTGGCGAAGGCGGGGGCCTGAACGATGCCCACCGTCCCCTCGATCCTCGGCTTCGGCGCTATTGCGATCGACGACATCGTCTACGTCGATCAGCCGTTGTCGGCAGGCAAGGGGAAGGTTCTGCAAAGTGCCCGTGCTTTCGGGGGAAATGTCGCGACGGCGCTGGCCGCCGTTGCGCGGCTCGGCGGAACGGCCGGGTTCGTCGGATGGCTGGGCAGTGCCGCGGACGACGCCGTGCAGCTCGATCTCGTGGCGAGCGGTATTGAAACCGCATTCGCGCCGCGCCATCCCGACGCGCGCCCGGTGCGCTCGCGGATCACCGTCGGTTCGGACGGGGAACGGTTCATCGCGTATGACGACGATGCGATGCTGGGCACCGCTCCGGACTTTCCGGACGATATCCTCAGCCGCGCGACCGTCCTGATCGTCGATAGCTATGCGATCCGGTCGCTGGATGTCGTGGCTCGGGCTCGCGATCTCGGCCTTGCGATCCTCGGCGATATCGAATGGAGCAGCGGCGCAGCCACGGAGCGGCTGATCGCACTCTGCGACCATCTCATTCTTCCACTGGGCTTTGCGCGGACCGCCACAGGGGGCCGATCGCCCGCCGAGATACTCGATGCATTGTGGTTGCCGTCGCGGTCCGCCGTGGTTCTGACGGATGGCGGCAAGGGCGTCTACTATCGCGGACGCGACGAGACAGGGCTTTGGCACCTGCCCCCACACCGGGTTGCGGTCGTCGACTCGACCGGCGCGGGTGACTGCTTTCATGGCGCCTATGCCCATGCATTGACGCGCGGTGCCGACACCGCGGGCCGGGTGGCGTTCGCTGCCGCGGCGGCGGCCCTTTCGATAACGGGGCGTGGCGGGCGCGAGGCGCTTCCGACCGCCGACCAGGTCACGGAGCTCCTGGCGTCGACGAACGCGCCGTCGGCAGTCGAACTGAAATATGCGCAACTCGATACCGGAACATAGCCCGACCCATCCGAGGATATATTTCGCAGGTGAACATAAGCCGAGGACAATCATTAGAAATCAGTGGCTTAGACTTGTGGAGGGAGGAATATGGCAGAAGTCGTTCTTGAGAACATCTGCAAGACATACGGGAACAATTTTCACGCAATCGACCAATTGAACCTGTCGGTCGAGGACGGCGAGTTCTTGATTCTCGTCGGACCGTCCGGATGCGGCAAATCCACGGCGTTGCGAATGATCGCGGGACTGGAGGACATCACCAGCGGCAGCCTTCGGATCGGCGGAGTCGACGTCGTCGACATGCCGCCCAAGGACCGCGACATCGCGATGGTCTTCCAGAGCTACGCGCTCTACCCGCATATGACGGTGTCCGAAAACATCGCCTTTTCGATGCGGCTGGCAGGCAAGCCGAAGGCCGAGCGCAAGAAGCGCGTGGACGAGATCGCCAAAACCCTTCAGCTGACGTCTTTACTGGACAGCAAACCCGCGAACCTTTCAGGCGGACAGCGTCAACGGGTTGCCATGGGCCGCGCCATGGTGCGCGAGCCGGCCGCCTTTCTCATGGACGAACCCCTTTCCAATCTGGATGCGAAACTGCGTGTGCAAATGCGCGCCGAAATCACCAGCCTGCAAAAGCAGCTCGGCGTAACGACCATTTATGTGACCCACGACCAAATCGAAGCGATGACGATGGGCGACAGGGTCGCGGTGTTGAAAGGCGGCGTGCTGCAGCAGGTCGACACACCCAAGAGGCTCTATGAATCGCCGGTGAACGCCTTCGTTGCCGGCTTCATCGGCTCTCCTTCGATGAACCTTTTCGAGGCGACCCTTACGGGCGACGAACTGATGTCCGGCACCTTCGCCATTCGGCTGCAGGATGCAGCCTTCGTGCGCAGGCCGGGTTTGAAGTCGTATGCGGGGCGCAAGGTCGTGTTCGGGATCCGACCGGAGGATCTCTATGACAGCAGCCTCGAATCTGGCCGCAAGTATCAGACGATACCCGCAAAGGTGACTTCGATCGAAGAACTCGGGTCGGAACATATCGTCCATCTGAACATCGACGGGGTCCGGGTGGACTCCGGCGACCCCGACGCGGTGCAGGATTTCGGCCTGACGTCGAATGCGGTGGCGAGATTCGAACCGGACAGCGCAGTCCGCTCCGGTTCGGCAATCCGGTTGGCCCTGGATGATACCAAGCTCCATTTCTTCGATCCCGAGACGCACCTGGCGATCTGAAGATCTGTGGCAGAGCCCGCAGGCGAGGGTGAGGCGCCTGCGAAGTACTCGTAAGAAGACTTCTGAATGAAGCAGACGATCGGTTGCATTGTGCGGTCGATCTTGAAGAAGGAGGAGAAAATGATGTTTCGGATACAACCCGCGATGCTGAAAATAGCCGCGGCCGCATGGTTGCTTGGCGCAACCAGCGCCATGGCGGATACGACGCTGGAATTCACCCAATGGTGGGAACCCGAATTGCCGGCCGGATCGCTCAGGGCAATCATGAATGACTTCGAGGCTGCAAACCCCGGAATCAAAGTGACGCTGGTCAGCGGCCCCTATGCGACCACGCGAGACCAGATCTCGGTTGGTGCTGCAACCGGAACGCTTAGCGACGTTGTCGGTCTTGACGGCGCCTGGGTGAACAATCTGAGCGCGCAGGGTGCGCTGGCCGATATGAACCCGATGATGGATGCGAGCGGGTTCGACAAGACCCAGGTCGCGGATATCATCAAGGTGGACGGCAAGGCGGTGATGTTTCCCGTGGCTTCGTTCGTCTATCCGGTCTTCGTGAATTTGGACCTCGCCGCCCAGGCAGGCGTGACCAAGCTGCCGTCGACCCGCGCGGAATTTCTCGAAGCCGCCAAGAAGATGACCCATGCCGACAAGAACCAGTATGGCTGGGTGCTGCCCTTGTCGCTGCAAACGCCGTCCGGTGTCCAGAACGACATGATGTCGTGGGTCTGGGCCTCGGGTCAATCGATGATGGCTGACGGCAAGCCGGCTCTCGAGGGCAAGCCGGTCGTCGATATGCTCACCTTCGTCAAATCGCTGAACGACGCCGGCGTCGTCTCGCCCGGCATTGCCACCAAGACCGAGCAGGAAAAGGTCGAGGAATTCGTCAACGATCGGGTCGGAATGATGATCGACTCGCTTGCGCATGTGAACCTCATCCGCAAACGCAATCCCAAGCTGAACTTCGATCTCATCCCGGTCCCGGTCGTGGAAAACTATACCGGCAAGCGCGGCCTTCCCTATGCCTCCTGGGGCATCGGCATCTCTGCCGCCTCGAAACATCAGGAAGAGGCCTGGAAACTCGTCCAATATCTGATGAGTGAAAAGGTGAACGCCAAGCTCGTGTCGCTTGCAAACGCCTTCCCGGGCAACGTCAATGCCAAGCCCGATTTCGTGACTTCGGACAAGGCTTTCGGCAAGGCTTTTGAGATCTTCAAGACCGGCTATCTCGCCAACGAATTCACGGGTCTGCCGGTGGCTGAAGACCTGATGACCCAGTTTGACGTGGAAGCCCAGAAGATGCTCGCCGGCGAGCAGTCTCCGGAACAAGCCGCGGCCACTGCTCAAAAGGGCTGGATGGCGAAATTCTGAGCGGCTCATTGCCCGTTTGCTATCTTCCACCGGGTGGCCTGACTTCGGGCAGGCCACCCGTCAACAACGGATCGGCAATTTGAGATGGACCTGTTTCCGAAGCGCACCTTCGTCTTGAAGGCATACCCCAAGGGTGGCACATGACTCGGCAGAAGCGCTCCCACCATCGACTGAAACGAGCGGTCGCCCCCTATCTCTATCTGTCACCCTCGCTCCTCATAATCGGCCTTCTGATGCTGCTGCCGATGGTGACGGTGATTGGCTATTCGTTCCAAAACAGCGCGGTGCTGCGTCGCGACCCGTCCTTTGCCGGACTGAAACACTACCAGGCGATCTTTGCCGATCCGGTGTTCTGGGCCTCGCTGTGGCACACGCTCTACTTCACATGCATGAGTGTCGTCTTCCATATGACCATCGGCATGGTCTTCGCACTCATGCTGAACAGCGACCGCATCAATCCGACGCTGCGCAATGTCCTGCGCGTGCTCTACATACTGCCTTGGCTGTTCACCGCGGTGATTATCGCCGTGATCTGGCGCCTCCTGCTTGAGCCGAACGGTGTCGTGAACAGCGTTCTCATGCAGATGGGCATCATCGGTTCCAAGGTCGAGTGGTTTTCCTCGCCCGAGACCGCGCTGCACGCCGTCACCTTCGCCAATATCTGGGCGGGTTATCCGCTCTTCATGGTCAGCCTGCTGGCGGGTCTGCAAGGCATTCCCAAGGATTTCTACGAGGCCGCCGATATCGACGGGGCGAAAGCCTACCAGAAGCTGATCTTCATCACCATCCCGCAGCTGATGCCGATCATCATCAGCATCTCGCTGCTGGATTTCATCTGGACCATGCAGGTTTTCCCGTTGATCTGGATCACGACGGGCGGCGGTCCGATCTACTCGACCGAGGTGCTGAGCACCTACACCTACAAGCTGGCGTTTTCGAGCTACAACCTGTCGCAAGCGTCGGCGAGCGCCGTGGTCATCCTGCTGATCTCTCTCGGCCTGACGCTGTTCTACATCCGTTATCAAAAGGCTCGGTAGTCGCTATGAGGAAAAGGCACACGCCGAAAGACAGGCTGATCACCGTCGCGCTCCATGTCGCGCTTGCCGCAGGGCTCCTTTTCGCGGCCTTCCCGATCTACTGGATGTTGAGCAGCTCGTTCAAGTCGAATACCGAAATCTTTGCCCTGCCGCCAACCGTCCTGCCAAAGGCCTTCACGCTGGAAGCGTATGCGGCCATCCTTGGTGACCCGGTAAAGCTGCGCTTCTTCTTCAACAGCTACTTCGTGGCCGGAGCGGTAACGGTGCTGACGGTTCTGATCGCCTTGCTGGCGGCCTATGGGTTCAGCCGTTTCAATTTCCGCGGCAAGGGCAGCCTCAACACTCTCATCATCAGCACGCAGACGATCCCGCCGATCACGCTTTTGATCCCCTTCTTCGGGCTTGTCGTCTCGTATGGCATCTTCGACACCTACGTCGCACTGATCCTGACCTACCTGGTGTTTACGCTGCCCTACGCGATCCTGCTGATGACGGGATATCTGAACACCTTGCCCCGCGATCTCGATGAAGCGGTGGCTGTCGACGGCGGCACCAGCTGGACCGCACTCTGGCGGGTGATCGTCCCGATCTCGCTGCCTGGTATCGTGGCGACGTCGGTCTACACCTTCCTGTTGTGCTGGAACGAATTTCTCTTTGCGCTGACGCTGACGAAGTCAACGTCCATGCGCACCGTCCCGATCGGCATCCAGCTGTTGATGGGGCAACACGCCTTCGAATGGAATCAGATGATGGCGATGAGCGTGCTCGGCTCGCTGCCGCTCCTGGTCATCTACCTCGTTGCCCAGAGGTTCTTCCTCGCCGGCATGACCGCAGGCTCGGTCAAGTAGGATGTCAAGGAATGAAAGGATGACCGTGAAAGACCTCAAAGTCGGCTGCCAGACCTTCACCTGGGAAATGCTCGGAGACCGTTTTGCCGGCGGCCCCGACGATCTGCTCAAGGCGATCGCTGATGGCGGCTATGCCGGCATCGAGATCACCGACACGATGATCGGCCGCTATGGCAACCGGCCGGCGGAGTTTGCCGCCGCGCTGAAGGCGATCGGGCTGTCACTGGTGTCTTTCGCCTTCGGCTCGAAGGGCGGTTTTACGCTGCAAGATCAGATCGGCGCTGACCTCGATACCGCACAGCGCTGGATCGATTTCGCCGCCGCTTTTCCGGGCGCGTTGGTGTCGATGGGCTCGGCCACCGTCGTCTCCGACGGAGCGCGCGATGACAAGTTCGCCGTTGCCGCCGAGGTCTACAACAAAGCCGGCGAGCTCGGGCGCAAGGCCGGCGTCCAGGTCGCTGTACATCCGAGCTCGCACCACAACACGCTGCTGTTCGATCGCGCCGACTATGACCGCATCTTCGGACTGATCGACGCCTCGCTGGTTGGCTGGGTGCCGGACACCGGTCACATCTTGCGCGGCGGTCAAGACATCGCCGACACGCTCACCACTTATCGCGATCGCATCCGCTACGTCCACCTGAAGGATGTCGACGCAAACGGTACCTGGGCGATGCTCGGCAGAGGTGTCTGCGATACGGCGAAAGTGATCGAGATCGCCAATGCTGCCCCCAACTTCAACGGCTGGCTGGTGCTGGAGGAAGAGTCCGAAACCGCCGCCGCCAATCCGGCCAAGGCGGTCAAGACCAACCGCCAGACCATGCGCGGCTACGGAGCCTGAAACGATGATTTTTTCGAACTGCAACTTCCGGAGTCTCATTCGATCATGACGAGCAAATCCCTGTCCGGCGCCGCCGCAATCGCCGCCTTGCCGCGCGACCGTCTGATCGGCGAGTTCTCGCTGTGGTCGGCCGACCTCGCCAATATGGAGCGCGATCTGAAGCGCATCGAGGCCCATGCCGACATCCACCATATCGACGCCGCCGACGCCCGCTTCACCCCGGGCTTCCTGTTCTTCCCGGATCTGGTGGCGCGCATCGCCAAGCTGACGGCCAAGCCTATTCATGTGCATTTGATGGTCGAAGCCGAGATCGTCGAGGCGCAGACGCGGCAATTCATCGAGGCCGGCGCCGACCTGATCAGCGTCCATGCCGAAAATGGCGAGGCTGGCCTGCGCGCTGTGAAACTGGCGCATGAGCTCGGCGCCGAGGCCGGCGTGGTGCTGCGGCTGGAAACGCCGGTCGCGGCAATCACGCCTTTCCTTTCTGAAGTGGCGTTCGTGACGCTGCTCGGCACTTCTATTGGCGTCAAGGGCCAGAGCCTGTCGGAACAAGCCTGCCCCCGCCTGATCGAGGCGCGCGCGCTGATGCGCAAAGCCGGCCGTGAAGCCGACATCGTGCTCGCCGCCGATGGCGGTATCCGCCACGAGACGGTGCCGCTGCTGCGCGCCGCAGGCGCCGAGACCGTGGTGCTGGGCTCACTGGCCTTCGGCGACCCCGACCTTGCGCGGCGCATGGCCTGGCTGCACGGGCTGGAGGTCGCCGCCTGATGAGCAAGCTTGCGCTCGCCTTCGATCTCGGCGGCACGGCCCTGCGCGGCGCACTGGTCGAAAGCGACGGCAGTGTCGTCGCGCATGCTTCGGCGCCAACGATGGCGGGCGCGGGCTCGGAAGCGGTGATCGGCCAGATCATTGCGCTCGCCGGCGATCTCATAGCGCAAAGTCCGCAGGCCGAAATTGCCGGCATCGGCGTCGGTGCGCCGGGGCCGCTGGACCCCAAGACGGGTATCGTGATTGCGCCGCCAACGCTGGCCGGCTGGCACGACGTGCCGCTGATCGACATTCTGGGGCAGCATTTCGGCCTGCCGGTGCGGCTTGAGAACGACGCCAATGCGGCAGCGCTTGGCGAATGGCGCTTCGGCGCCGGACGCGGCAGCGGATCGCTGGTGTTCGTCACCGTGTCGACCGGCATTGGCGGCGGCGTCGTCGC
This sequence comes from Mesorhizobium sp. P171375, assembly GCF_057786075.1. Classification (NCBI taxonomy): domain Bacteria; kingdom Pseudomonadati; phylum Pseudomonadota; class Alphaproteobacteria; order Hyphomicrobiales; family Phyllobacteriaceae; genus Mesorhizobium; species Mesorhizobium sp. P171375. Next base: position 2,913,891 of record NZ_JBYNWF010000001.1, on the reverse strand, counting down.
CGACGGCCACATCTATCACGGCAGGCGTGGGCTGGCGGCCGAGATCGGCCACATGACCATCACCGGCGAAGGCGACCGCTGCTTTTGCGGCGCCATCGGCTGCTTCGAGGCTGTTGCTTCGGGAACCGCGCTCGGACGTCGCGCCACGCGGCTGACCGCGCCGGGCGACGGCTCGCTGCTGCGGCGGCTTTCCGCCGACGGCGACGTCTCGGCCAGGCATGTCGTCGACGCCGCGCGCGCCGGCGACGCGGCCGCAATCGACCTGCTCGAAGCAGAAGCGAGGTGGCTGGGCATAGGTTTCACCAATCTCTTGCATCTCTATTCGCCCGATCTGATCGTCATGGGCGGCGGTCTTTCCAACGGTTTCGACCTGCTGGCGCCGTCGATCGCGGCGGTCGTCCAGCAGCGGGCCATGCCGGCCTACCGCGACGTGCCGATCGTGCGCGCCGAGCTTGGCGACCGTGCAGGGCTGATCGGCGCCGCCAGCCTGATCCTGTGGGAAGGTGAGCCGGGTTTGGCACTGGCGATGGCGCAGGACTACAAGGACAGCGGCGCGACCGCTGATGCCAGGGAGCGCGGGCGATCTCCTGATTGATGGCATGCGCGCCAACGACATCGATCCGTCGGAACGTGGCCTCGCCATGGTGTTCCAGGTCCTACGCGCTCTACCGACTGCACAGCCCGATCGCGCTCGACATCACGCCGGCCGCTTGCCACCTGTTTCGCACCGATGGCCGGCGCTGGCACCGCTGCCTTAGGGAAGCCGTCCGCTCCGCCTATTTCCCGCAATGGTGGTCGTTGATCTTGTTCAGCGCATTCGCGTCCGGTCCGACCCGGTTGTAGGAGCAGGCGCCGGCGGCCGTGGTGGTCAGCATTGTGTCATAGTAACGCGGGCCGCCGAACAGGGCATAGATCAGGTCGCGATGGGCGGGAACGTAGCGTTGCTCCGGTTCCGGCTGACGATGGCGGTGCTTTTCCTTGGCGATGGCCGTGCTGGACAGGCTGCAGCCCACCGCGAGGACGAGCGCGCAGGTCGCAAGGTTCTTGGTGGTCATCCGCAGTACCCTTCTGACGGTTCGGAATCGCAGCATATCCAAAAGCGCCGGCCGAACAAAGGTTCCCTGGCGGCATTGCCGGCTGGCGTAACAATCAGCCCGCAACAGCATTCCGCGCCCGCCGCCTTTCGGCAGCAACGAGCAGGTCGACGAAGGCACGCACCTTGGCCGGCCTGAAGCGCGCCGGCGGAAAGACGGCATGGATGCCGCCGGACGGCAAGGTCCAGTCCGCGAACACTCGCACCAGGCGACCTCGGGCGAGATCGTCGGCGACGCTGTAATCCGGAAAGATGCCTAGCCCAATGCCGGCCAGCACGCAGGACAGCACGCCGGGAGTCTTGTCGCAGCTGACGACCGGATTGAGTTCGGCCACCACCGTCTCCGCCTCCCTGGAAAACAGCCATTGGCCGATGCCGCGCAATTGGGCATTGCCGACCCATGGCAGCGCTTTCGCCTGCCTGGGGCTGGCATCAAGCGGCAGCCCGGCGGCGAGGTCCGGGCTGGCAACGACGAATTGTTCATGGCTTCCCAGCCGCCGCGCCAGATTGCTGGAATCGGCCAGCCAGCCGACGCGGATGCCGAGGTCGATCTGCTCGTCGACCAGATTGCTGACGGCATCGTCGAAGATCGTCTCGACCCGCATTTTCGGGTATTTTTGTAGATAGGCGGCGATGGTCGGCGCCACGACCTTTTCGCCATAGTCGAGCGGCGCCGTCAGCCGCAGCATCCCGGTCGGCTGTGCTGCGCTCTGCGAAATGTCGCCATAGGCCGCCTCCGCCTCGCGCAGGATGACCGCGGTGCGGTCATAGAACAGGCGCCCTTCCTCGGTCAGCGTCACGCGCCGCGTCGTGCGGCGCAGCAGCGTTGCGCCAAGTTCCTCCTCGAGCTTGCCTATCTGGTGGCTGACCACCGCCTTGGCGACGTCGAGACGGTCTGCAGCAGCGGTGAAGGACCCGGTCTCGACCACGGTGGCGAAATAGACGAGCCGATTGAGGTTGAGAAGTTCGGTCATGGCAGATTGTCTGATTTGATCAGACAGTTTGTATGATTGATCGCCATTTTTCGCAAGCGGCTGGCCTGCCATCTATTGGCCAACCACTGACGAAAGGAAATCCCCATGAAAATCGCACTCATCGGCGCGTCCGGCCAGGTCGGCTCGCGCCTGCTGAAAGAGCTCTCCGACCGCGGCCACACGATCACCGCCATCGCCCGCAATCCGGACAAGATCGCGGCACTTCCGGGCGTGACCGCCAAAAAGGGCGATGTCTTCGACAGAGACGGCCTCGCCGCCTTGATCAAGGGGCATGACGCAGTGATCAGCGCGGTGCATTTCCTCGACAGCGATCCGGACACGCTGATCGCAGCGGTGCGCGCCTCCGGCGTCAAGCGCTACCTGGTCGTCGGCGGCGCCGGCAGCCTCGACGTCGCGCCGGGCAAGCGCCTGGCCGATACGCCGACCTTCCCGGCGATCTACAAGGCCGAGGCGCAGAAGGGCGCCGACTTCCTCGACACGCTGCGGACGGTCAATGATCTCGACTGGACCTTGCTGTCGCCGTCGGCGCTGTTCATTGCCGGCGAGCGGACCGGCAAATACCGCATCGGCAAGGACACGCTGCTGACGTCAGACAAGGGCAGCAGCATTTCCTTCGAGGACTATGCCATCGTCATGACCGGCGAAATCGAGAAGCCGGCGCATATCCGCCAGCGCTTCACCGTCGGCTACTGATCGTCTGCTGACGAACAAGTGCCATCGGAGCTTCCGATGGCACTATCGTTTTCTTCCGTTTCCACTCCTGCCACCGGTCTGCGAAGTCTCGGCCAACGCAGCTCAGGAACGGAAACCATGGCAGACACGGACATCGCAAAATCAAGAATCGTCATCGTTGGCGGCAGCTCCGGAATGGGGTTGGCGCTGGCAAGGCGCTGCCTGGACTCCGGCGCCGAAATCATCATCGTCGGACGCAACGAAGCAAAGCTGAAGCGCGCCAGCGAGGTGCTGCGGAACCCTGCTGGTTTGAACACCATCGCGGCTGATATCGCCGAAGAACATCAGGTCGCCGACCTGTTCGACCGGATCGGCCGGCTCGACCATATCGTCAGCACCGCCGCCGATATTGAAGGCGCCTACGAGTTGTTGCCTTCAGTCGACCTCAAGGCCGCGCAGAGGGTGGTGGAAAGCAAATTCTACGGGCCGTTGCTGCTTGCCAAACATGGCGCGCCGAAGCTTTCGGCCAACGGCTCTATCACCTTCACCTCCGGCATTGCCGCCTACCGACCGGCGGCGCGCGGCTCGGTTGTCGCCGCCGTCAATGCGGCGCTGGAAGGGCTGGTGCGGGCGCTGGCGGTCGAACTGGCGCCGATCCGCGTCAACGCCGTTTCGCCGGGTTGGGTCGACACGCCGATCTGGCACTTCGTTGCCGGCGACAAGAAGGACGAAACGCTTGATGCCATGGCCAAGCGGCTGCCGGTCGGGCGTGTCGGTCAACCGGACGACATCGCCGACGCCATCGCCTTCCTGATGGGCAACGGCTTTACGACAGGGACGATACTGCATGTCGAGGGCGGTCACCGGCTGATCTGACCGGCGCGAAAGTCTCACCCGCTGCCGCCAGCAGCAGCTTCAGCGCCGGCGGCTGCACCCGGCGGCGGCGCCAGATCATGACCAGGGAGGCTGCTTGGGCTGAACCCGGCCAGGGCAGCTCGACAATCTCGCCGCGTTCGAGCGCCTCGGCGACGGCCAGCCGCGGCACCAGGCCCATGCCGATACCAGTCGCCACCAGGCTCGCAATGGCGCCGATGCTGCCGACTTCGGCGGCAAGTCTTGGCGTCGCCATTCCTGTCTCGGCGAACGCTGTGTCAAACAGATGCCGGTAGACGCATCCGGTTTCCGTCACCACGAAACGCATCGCGGCGAGCGCGGCCAGATCGCCTTGTCCTGATGCGGTGGCATTCTCGGCGGACGCGATAAGGACGAGCGGCTCGGCCGATATCGTGCGCCGGGCCAGACGCTCATCGAGCCCGCCCTTGTCGAAACAGAAAGCGACGTCGATCTCGCCCTCTTCGAGCTGCCGCAGCAGAACATTGCTGCCGGCGATTTTCAATCGCAGACCGATCTCCGGGTGATCACCTCGAAAGGCCGCCAGCCATTGCGGAAGTTTCACGGCGGCAATCGTCTCCAGTGCACCCACCGTCACCGTCGCGGCGGTCGTTCCCGTCCTTGCCTCGACAGCAATTCGCGCCTCTTCCGCCAGTTGCAGGATCTCTTCGGCATAGGGTTTCAGCGCCTCGCCGGCCGTCGTCAGGTCGAGGCCGTGGCGCGATCGGGTGAAGAGGGTAACGCCGAGTTCGCTTTCCAGCGACTGGATCTGGTCGCTGACGCTCGACTGCGCCAGATGAACCTCCCGCGCCGCGCGGGTGATGTTGCGGTGCCACGCCACGGCGAGGAACGTCTTGAGCAATCTTGGATGCATACCGTTTCCGGATCTGGTCTGTGTCCGATATTTCGGACCTGGCCGATCCATTTGCAACCATTGACGCCGGCGAATGCGATTGCGGCAGACAGAAGGGCCAGAATTTCGCAGCCATTGCGCGGCGAGTTTTTGCTTGTGAACGGGCCGATGGCTTGTAGCTTGCTCGAAAGTCGGTCCGACGGAGGCAATTCGGGGGAAATGAGCGTCATCAGGATTGTTCGGGCATGCCGCTGAAAGCCGCCGTCCATATCGAGGCTATGTCGGCCTTCGCGCTGGCGAATTTTGGCGGCCATGACCAGCCAACCCTTGCCCAGAACGAGAGCGCTTTTCCGCCGAGTCCCAAAGCGATTACCGCCGGCCAGGACGCGATCGCCCGCAGCCATCTCTACCCCGATCCGGACTGGACGGTGCTGCGCGAAGCCATCGCGCAAGCCTATGGCGTCGAACGCGAGCTGATCCTGTGCGGCGCCGGTTCGATGGACCTGATCAGCTGCACCATCGCGGCATTCGCCGGCCTTGGCGACGAGGTGCTGGCCACCGCTTACGCCTATAATTTCGCGGCCTCCGCCACGGCGCGCGCGAATGCCGTCTATGTCAAGGTGGCGGAACGCGACTTCGTCGTGTCCGTCGACAGCATCCTCGCCGCCGTCACGCCGGCGACACGGATGGTCTTCGTCTGCAATCCCGGCAATCCGACCGGCACTCGCATCCGCAATGTCGAACTTTTGCGCCTGCGCGCCGCCTTGCGCGGCGACGTGCTGCTGGTCATCGACCAGGCCTATGGCGAGTTCGACGACCAGGATCCTCAACCTGTCTTTGCGCTGGTCGCACGCGGCGATACCGTCGTGTTGCGCAGCCTTTCCAAAGCCTATGGGCTGGCCGGCGCGCGCGTCGGCTGGGGGTTGTTTCCGCCTGAAGTCGCGGCCGAAGTGCGCAAGCTGCAGAACTCGAACCAGGTCACCACGCCAAGCCTCGCCATGGCGGTCGCGGCAATAGAGGACCAGGCCTATATGCGCGAGACGGTGGCGCGCACTGCTGCGATCCGTGACCGTTTTGCGCAGGATCTAAGAGCGGCCGGTTACGGCGTTCCCGAAAGCCGGACGAATTTCGTGCTGATCTGCTTCCCCGACGCAGCCGCCGCTGCGGCTGCCGATGCCGCCTTGCGCGAAGCCGACATCATCGCGCGCAACCTCGGCGGCTACGGCCTGACCGATTGCCTGCGCGCAACGGTCGGCCCGCAGGACATGATGGACCGGGCGCTGCGCATCCTGACCGACCTGCGCGGCGGCTAATTCTACTATGATATCCGAGGAGGTTTGAACGATGCCCTATGTGCCGGCCCGCGACTTCATCGGCTACGGCGACAAGCCTCCTGCCGCTGCGTGGCCCGACGGCGCCAAGCTGGCGCTTAATATCGTCGTCAACTACGAGGAAGGCGCTGAATACAGCATCGACGAGGGCGACGGTGTCTCCGAGGCGATCCTGTCGGATCTGGCCGTGTCGCCGGCGGTGCCCGGCCTGCGCAACCGCAACATGGAATCGCTCTACGAATTTGGCTCGCGCGTCGGCGTCTGGCGGCTGGCCTCGCTGTTCAAGGACAAGGGAATCGTTCCGACATTCTACGTCGTCGGGCGAGCGCTGGAACTCAACCCGGCCGCCGGCAAGGTAATGGCCGAACTCGGCAGCGACATCGTCTGCCATGGCTGGCGCTGGATCGACTACGCGCCGCTGAGCGAGGCGGAAGAGCGCAAGCACATAGCCATGACCGTCGACACGGTGCAGCGGCTCACCGGTATCCGCCCGCTCGGCTGGTACACCGGCCGGCCCAGCCTCAACACCAGGCGGCTGGTGGTCGAGCATGGCGGCTTCCTGTTCGATTGCGACGACTACAATGACGACCTGCCCTATTTCGTCGACGTCGATGCCAAGCGGCATCTGGTCGTGCCGCACTCCTTCGACAACAATGACAGTCGCTTCTCGCGCGGCTCGGGCCTGGAGACCGGCGGCCAGTTCTTCGACTATGTCAGCGACGGGGTGGACTGGCTATTGGCCGAGGGCCAGACGACACCGCGCATGATGACGGTGTCGCTGCACTGCCGGCTCGCCGCGCGGCCTGGCCGCATGATCGGGCTCGCCCGCTTCCTCGACAAGATTAAAGACAATCCCGACATCTGGGTCTGCCGCCGCTCCGACCTCGCGCAGCATTGGCTGGATCGGTTCGGCGGCTGAGCGCGAGCGCCTATTTGTTCGGGACTTCGTAGACCTTGCCGTGCCAGGGCGCGGCGTCGATCTGGTCGAGCGCCATCACGTAGAGCTCCTTCTCGTCCGGTCCGAAGGCGAAGTTGGGCATGGATGGCGACGGCACCGAAAGCGTCCGCAGCAGCTTGGCGTCCTTGTCGACGACGATGATCTTGCCCGGCGTATCGAGCGAGCGCGGGCTCTGGCCGATATACATCTCTCCCGCCTTGTCCATCTTGATACCGTCGGGCCAGATGTGCGGCTGGTCGGGGAAGAGATCGTCGAGACGCAGGAAGACACGCCGGTTGCTGAGGCTGTGATCAGTCTGGACATCGAACTCGATGATCCTGTTGTCCTCGGTCTCGACCAGATAGAGGATCTTGCCGTCATTCGACATGACGAGGCCGTTGGCATTGTGCAGGTCGCCGGCGACCTTCCTCACGCTGCCATCCTTGCCGATGTAATAGGCCGAAGCGTCGATGAGCGGACCACCCTTGCCCGACCCGGTGAAATAGATACCGCCATCCTTGTCGGGCGCGAAGTCGTTCGGCCCGCTGAACGACTTGCCATCCGTATCCTTGTCATAGGCCGGCAGCGTCTTGCCGTCGGCGGAAATCCGGCCGATCGAGTTGCTGTCGTAGCAGGTGACGAGCAACTCGCCGGTCGTCGTCGGCACCACCGCGGAAGGACCACAGCCATCCAGCTTCCAGAAGATCTCGTTCTTCTTGCCGTCCCATACGTCCACGGTGCCGCGGCCATATTCAACGTAGAAGAGCTTGTCCTGGTACCAGATCGGACCTTCAGCGAACCAGGCGTCGTCATTGATGACCTTGATATCAGCCGCGTGCGCGGAGGACGTCAGAAGCAGGGCAAACATGGTGCTGAGCAGATGCCGTTTGATCATGCGATTCCCCTTTGTTTCAGGTCGTTGAAATCTGCTTTGTGTCGATAGAAGCGAGACCTACGCCCGCAGCCGTTTGCCTTCGGGATCGAAGGGCGGCTCGCTCAACAGCACCGCGTCGTGCGGCCGGCCGAGGATCGCCACCGACACCTTGTCGCCTGCCTTGGCGGAGCCGGCCTTGACATAGCCCAGCGCCAGCGACTGCTCGACGAAGTAGCCGTAGGCGCCTGACGAGACCTGACCAATCGGCGTGCCGTCCGGCAGGAAGATCGGCTCGCCGCCGGTGGCGTCGGCATCCTTGGCGGCGATCGACAGCATGATCAGTTGGTCGCGCGCCGGTTTTTCGGCGATGGCCGCATAGGCATCGCGGTTGAGGAACGCGCCCTTGTCCATCTTGACCAGGCGGTCGAACTTGACCTCCTGCGGCCAATATTCGGGCGAGTATTCGCGGCTCCAGCTGCCGTAGCCCTTTTCGACACGCAGCGACATCAGCGCTCGCGAGCCGACCGGTCCGGCGCCGACCTCGCTGCCGGCCTTGAGCAGCGCGCCGTAGAGCGCGACTTGGTCGGCAACCGGGCAATAAAGCTCCCAGCCGAGATCGCCGGTGAAGGAGACGCGCAGCGCCACGACATCGACGCCGCCGACCGTGATCCGCTTCGAGCGCATGAAGGGAAAGGCGTCGGTCGACAGATCAGCATTGGTCAGCCGCTGCAGCAACTCGCGCGACTTCGGACCGGCAACGTTGAAGCCGCCCATCTCCTCCGTGCGCGAGCGGAAGCTCGTGCCTTCGGGCAACGGAACCGCCTTGAAGAACCTCTGATGGAAGCGCTCGGCCATGCCGGAACCGAAGACCATGAACTCGTCTTGGCCAAGCTTCGTCACGGTGAAGTCTCCGGCAATGCCGCCGCGCTTGCCGATCAATGGCGTCAAACAGGAGCGGCCGATTTCGGCCGGCATGCGGTTGGCGAACAGCGAATTCAGCCAGGCCTCGGCGCCCGGCCCCTTGACCTCGTATTTGGCGAAGTTCGAAACGTCGATAATTCCGGCATGTTCGCGCAGCATGCGCGCCTCGCGGCCGACCGGGCCCCACCAGTTCTGCCTGACAAAGCCATTCGTCTCCTCGCGCGGCTCGCCTTCGGCGGCGAACCACAGCGGATGCTCCCAACCGAAATTGAGGCCGAAGACCGCTCCCATCTGCTTTTGCATCTCGTAGGCGGGGCGGGTGCGGACCGGACGCCCGGCGGCGCGCTCCTCATTGGGGAAATGGATCTTGAAACGATGGCTGTACTGGTCCTGCACCCGGGCCTTGGTGAAGGCCTTGCCGGCCCAATGGCCGAAACGCGCCATGTCCCAGGCGAACATGTCGAGCGACGGCTCGCCTTCGATCATCCACTCGGCCGCCAGCTTGCCCATGCCGCCGGACTGCGAGAAGCCGGGAATAATGCCGTTGCAGCAGAAATAGTTCTGCAATTCCGGCACCGGGCCGAACAGCACGGCGCTGTCGGGCGACCAGATCATCGGACCGTTGATGACTCGCTTGACGCCTGCCTTGCCGACCGCCGGGACGCGCGCAATGGCGCGCATCATATTGTCCTCGATGCGGTCGAGATCGTCGGGGAAGAGTTCGTGGCCGAAGTCGAGCGGCGTGCCGTCCTCGGCCCAGAATTTCATGTTGCGCTCATAGGCGCCGATGAGCAGGCCGAGCCCTTCCTGGCGCAGATAATATTCGCCGTCGCGGTCGGCGACCGAAGGCAGCCGGCGGCCCATGGCGGCGATTTCGGGGATGGTCTCGGTGACGAAATACTGATGCTCGGTCGGGATCAGCGGCAGTTGCAGGCCGGCCATCGCGGCGACCTCGCGGCCCCACAGGCCGGCGGCATTGACCACCCATTGCGTGCGGATCTCGCCCTTCGGCGTACGCACGATCCAGCTGCCGTCGGCTTGAGCTTCCGTGGCGATGACCGGGGTGAAGCGATGGATCTCGGCGCCGCGCTGGCGCGCACCGGCGGCGTAGGCGGCGGTGACGCCGGACGGGTCGACATTGCCGCCTTCGGGTTCGTACATGATGCAGCGTATGCCGTCGAAATCGACCAGCGGGTGCAGCCGCTCCGCCTCGTCGCGCGCGACTTCGTAGAAGTTCATCTTGTAGCGCCGCGCCTTGGCCTCCTGCAGCCGCAGCTGATGCTCGCGCGCTTCGGTCTGGGCAAGATAGAGCGACCCCGGCTGGAAGATGCCGCAGCCCTGGCCGGTCTCGGTCTCCAGTTCCTTGTAGAGCGCCATGGTGTAATGCTGCAGGCGGCTGATGTTGGTCGAGTCATGCAGGCCATGAATGTTGGCGGCGGCGTGCCAGGTCGAGCCGGATGTCAGTTCGTCGCGCTCGAGCAGCACCACATCGGACCAGCCATGCTTGGCCAAATGATAAAGGATCGAGCAGCCGATCAGGCCGCCGCCGATGACAACGGCTTGTGCATGGGTACGCATATCGAGATTTCTTCCCTTGTGTTCGGCGACTTGTCTTGTTCCAGATCAATGAATTCGCTCTCGTCGCCTTGGCGAAACTCCAGGGGGCGATCAGGCCGCCCCCTGGATGCTTACAGTTCAGGCCTTGTCGAGCCAGACCTTGTCCAGTTGCAGTTCGAATGTCTGATGCATTTTGAGGTTTTTCACATAGGTGGCGTGATGGCGGTAGAGCGAGCGCCAGAATGACTGCACCAGAACGCCAGAATCCTGCAGGATGAACTCGACATCCTTCATCAGCTCCTTGCGCTTGGCCGTATCGGGAATGGCGAGTGCTGCATTGAGCTTCTTGTCGAACTCGGGATTGGCATAGGCCGTCTCGTTCCAGGCTTCGCCGCTGCGGTAGGCTAGCGCCAGCACCTGTACGCCGAGCGGACGCATGCCCCATTCGGTGGTCGACCACGGATATTTCGTCCAGTCGTTCCAGAAGGACGTGCCGGGAATGATGGTGCGCTTCACCTTGAAGCCGGCCTCCCGCATCTGCGCGGCAACGACGTCGGCGGGGTCCTTCACATAGTCCGAATCGTAGGAGATCAACTCGAACTCGTGGTCCATCTGGCCGGCCTCGGTCATCAGCGCCTTGGCCTTGGCGAGGTCGCGCGGCACTTTCGGCAGCTCATAATATTCCGGGTGGATCGGGCAGACATGGTGGTTCTCGGCGACCTGGCCGAGACCGCTATAGCCGAGCTTCAGCACCGTCTCGTTGTCGACGGCGAGTTGGATGGCGTTGCGCACCCGTTTGTCGTCATAGGGCTTGTTGGTGACATTGGTGCGCAGCACGATCGTTCCGGCGGTGACGACGGATTCCTTGACCAGACCCATGTCGTCATAGAGGTCCACCGTGCCGCCGACGGTCTGGTAGTTGCAGTCGATCTCGCCGGCTTCGAAGGCGCTGGCGATGGCAGGGTTGGACGCGTCCGTGCCGTAGTCGGTCCAGTCGACACCATCGAGATAGGTTTCGCCGCCAAACCAGGTGAAGTCCTTGCGGCGCCGAACCGAGGCCGAGTCGCCGACCTTGTAGGAGATGAGTTCATACGGGCCGGTGCCGGGCGTCTTGGTCATGTCGGCGCCGTTCTTGTCGAAGTCGCGATGGACGATGATGGCCGGATAGTCGGCGAAGCCGGGGATGATGGTGACATCGGACTGGCCGCATTTCAGCTTCACCGTGTGGTCGTCGACCTTGGTGATGGCGCCGGCGATCGCCTTCTTGGTGGCAGGATCGATCAGCGTGGCCATGCGGCCAGCCATCGAATTGCCTTCGGCCGCCTTGTCGCACCAGCGCTCGATGTTGAAGACGATATCGTCGGCGTTGAGCTCGTCGCCGTTAGACCACTTCACGCCCTTGCGCACATGCAGCGTGTATTCGGTGGCGTCGTCACTGACCTCCCAGCTCTCGATGAGATGGCCCTCGAAGGTGAAGTCCTGGGTGTAGCGGATCATGTAGTCGTTGCACTGGCGCAGCACATTGGCCATCTCAGACCAGTCCCAGGTGCGCGGATCCTTCATGTCCTTGATGATCATCTGCATCTTCAGGATGCCGCCCTTCTTGCCGGGCTCCATCGTTGCAGCTTCGGCCGGCGTGGGAAGGCCGGCCATTGCATAGGCGAACGCCGTCGAGGCGCCCATTGCGCTCGCCATGGCGAGGAATTCGCGGCGGTCCATCCTGCCGCTTCGGACTTCATCTGCGTAGCTTTCGATGACCGCCGGGACGCGGTCACCGTTGCTCCTGAAAAGTGCCATTGTTGCTTCTCCGGTTTGGGCTTTCCGCCCGTTCATTCCCCATTACGCAGGGAATGTTAGAGGCGATGCAAAAATCCCGGAAGGGCTTGAGAGCTCACAAACCGCTGAAAACCGGCTCTTAAGACCTAATAAAACGATGCCATTGGCGTCTCAATTTTTTTCGCGTGCGGCCGTGCCGATGTCGACGACCACTCCTCAGGCGCTGTCTTCCTGCGCCCTCGCAACGATCCATTCGCGCACAGTGCGGGCGATGTTGCCCTTGGAGATATGGGTCTCGGTCAGGTAGTAATTCCAGGGGCTGGGCGGCCGGACCGGAAACGGTTCGACGAGCAGTCCGCGCCTGAGATAGGCGTGGGCAAGCGAGCGCTGGGTGGCGACGAGACCGGCGCCCATGGCGGCAAGTTCGAGCGCGATGTTGGAGGCGTTAGTCGACAGACCCTTGTCGAAATCCTGCATGTCGACGCCGAGCGCGGTGGCAACGACCTGCCAGTATTCCTGGCGGCCGTGCACGAAGATCCGGTCCACCTTGAGGATGTCCGCCGGCACCTTCACGGCGTGCTCGCCTTCGAGCAGCGAAGGCGCGCACAGCAGCACCAGCTCGTCGTTCCAGAGCGGAATGGCGGCGGGTGGGCGATCGTCGAAGCGGCGCGTCGAAATGGTGATGTCGGCGACCTGTTCGCTGAGATCTTCCCAGATCGTGCCGTGCAGCACGATCTCGATTTCGGGGTGCTTCTTGCGGAAGGCGGCCATGCAGCCGGTCAACCAGTTTTCCGCCAGGCTCATCGGACAGGAGACGACAACGGTTCGGTTGCGCGACGAGGTCACGATCGCCTCCGTCGCCTGGTCGATCTGGTCGAGCGCCTGGCGCAGGGTCGGCAGGAACGCCTCGCCCATCTCGGTCAGCTTGAGGCTGCGCGGATAGCGAATGAACAATTGCCGGCCGATGTAATGTTCGAGCGAGCGGACATGCGTGCTGACCGCGGCCTGCGTGTAGCCAAGCTCCTTGGCAGCCATGGTGAAACTCAGATGCCGGGCCGAGCTCTCGAACGACCTGATATAGTTCAAAGGCGGGGGTGGCTTCATCTCCGGCTCCTGCTCTGTGCCAGAATAGGTAGACCATGGAGCCGCCGGCGTTCAATTGCACGCATGCGACATGGCATAGATATTTTTGGTCAAAGCCGCTGAACTAATTGCGTGAATGCACGATGAACCCAAATTAATGATGTCGTGACGACAGAGGGAGTGGAGCAAGTGGCTGTGTCGCCCCATCGCCGTGAAGGGCCTGACGCAAGCGCTGAGACTGCCGTGCGCCTGGCCGACTTCGTCTTACGCCGGCCGGCATCGGTTTTCCCTCAGACGGTGCTGGACCAGGCCCGCTATCTGTTGCTCGACACTATTGGAATTGCGATTGCCGCAGGGCCGATGGAGGCCGGCCGGATCGCCAGGGATGCCGCGACGCTCCTCTACAATTCGAGCGACCCCAGGCATTCCGCCCGCATGCTGTTCGACGGCCGCCGCGCTTCCCTGGCGGGCGCCGCCTATGCCTGCGCGACGCAGATCGACAATCTCGATGGCCATGACGGCTACAGCCCGACCAAGGGCCATATCGGCGTGGTGGTGGTGCCGGCGCTGGCGGCACTAGCCGAACAGCTTCCGGAGCTCAACGGCCCCGACGCGCTGGCAGCCCTGGTCGTCGGCTATGAAGTCGCCGGACGCGCCGGCATCGCACTGCATGCGACCGTGTCTGACTACCATACATCGGGCGCCTGGAATGCGCTCGGCGTCGCCGCCATGGCGGCGCGCCTGCGCCGCCTAAGCGACGGGCAGTTGCGCGAGGCGCTCGGCATTGCCGAGTATCACGGCCCGCGCAGCCAGATGATGCGCGAGATCGCCACGCCGACGATGCTGCATGACGGTTCGGGCATCGGCGCGCTGACCGGCCTGTCCGCGGCCGTGCTTGCCGAACGCGGCTTCACCGGCGCGCCGGCGATCACCGTCGAGGCGCCGGACGTCGCAGCGCATTGGCAGGATCTCGGCAGCTTCTGGCAGGCGCTGCATCAATATGTGAAGCCCTACCCGATCTGCCGCTGGGCGCATGCGGCGATCGACGCGACGCGCGGACTGGTCCTTTCACATCATCTGACACCAGCCGATATCGACCATGTCCAGGTCAACAGTTTCCACCATGCCGCAACGCTGTTTCGCGGCATGCCGGATACGACGTCGAAGGCGCAGTACAGCCTGCGCTTTGCCGTCGCCACCTTCATTCTGCATGGCCGCATCGGCCTGGAGCATATTTCGGGCGCCGGGCTTGAGGACGCCGCCGTTGCCGAGATGCTGAACCGCATCAGCGTGTCAGAGCAGGAACGCCACAGCGCTCGCTTCCCGGCAGGCCGCTGGGCCGATGTCGTCATCACCACAACCGACGGACGGGTGCTGATTTCGGGCGATGTCCATGCACGCGGCGGACCGGAGGCGCCGCTGACATCAAGGGAGATCGAGGCCAAATATTTGGAGTTCGCGACACCCGTGCTCGGGCGGGGCCGCGCCATGGCGATCCGCGACGCCATCCTGTCGCTCACAGATCCCGACAGCCGCTTTTCCGATCTCTCCGCCCTGCTCTACGATCCTCCCGTGGTCAGCAAGATCCTCCAGCGGCCGGCGTGGTAGACTGACATGCCGCTCAGGCTGCTGAAATACGGTCTCAGCCGAGACTATCCGGTCAGCGAGGACATCCCCGCCACGCCGGCGCTCAAGCCGTCCTACGATGTCGTCATCATCGGCGGCGGCGGCCACGGCCTGTCCTGCGCGCATCATCTGGCGAAGTACCACGGGATCACCGACGTCGCCGTGCTCGAGAAGGGCTATCTCGCCGGCGGCAATACGGCGCGCAACACCACAACGATCCGCTCCAACTACATCACGCCGCAAGGCATCGCCTTCTACAAGGAGGGTGTGGCGCTGTTCAAGACGCTGTCGCAGGAGCTCGACTTCAACGTCATGTTCTCGCAGCGCGGCCAGCTGACGCTTGCGCACACGGAGGCGACGCTGCGCAGCTTCCATTCACGCGCCGAGATGGGCAAGCATCTGGGCACGCGCACCGAAGTGGTCGACCAGAAGGCGGTCGAGGAACTGGTGCCGTCGCTCAACATGGACTATGGCGGCGCGCTCGAAATCCTCGGCGGTCTCTGGCATGCCGATGGCGGCACCGCGCGGCATGACGCGGTCGCCTGGGGCTATGCCGCGCAGGCGTCGCGGCGCGGCGTCGAGATCCATCAGCGCACCGAAGTGCAAGGTTTTGAAATCGTCGGCGACCGGGTGCAAGCGGTGAAGACCAACCGCGGCCGTATCGCCTGCGGCCAGGTGCTGATCGCCACCGGCGGCATGAACTACGATGTGGCGCTGATGGCCGGCGTCGAACTGCCGATCCGCTGCTATCCGCTGCAGGCGATGGTGACGCAGCCGCTGAAGCCGTGGCTGAACACGCTGGTCTCTTCCGTCTCGCTGCACACCTATCTCGTGCAGTCTTCGCGCGGCGAGGTGGTGATCGGCGGCGGCTCCGATCCCTACCAGCTCTATTCGACGCGCTCCACGCTCGACATGAAGGAACACCTCGCCGAAGGCGCGGTGCATCTCTTCCCGTTCCTGCAAGGTGTGCGGCTGCTCCGGCAATGGGCGGGCATTACCGATATGACGCCAGACTACAGTCCGATCATGGGCGCCAGCCCGCTCGACAATCTGTGGCTCGATTGCGGCTGGGGAACCTGGGGCTTCAAGGCAACGCCCGTCGCCGGCAAACGCATGGCCGAGACCATCGCCACCGGCCGCGTGCCCGACATCCTCAAGCCGTTCGCGCTGGAGCGCTTCGAGACCTTCCAGCTGCTCAATGAAATGGGCGCGACGGCAGCGAGCCACTGACGATGAAGATCATGACCTGCCCGATGAACGGCCCACGCAACATAGACGAGTTCCAGTCCTTCGGTCCGGTGCGCGACGAGTTGGATCCTGAACTGACCGCCGACGCCGACTGGTCGCGGCATCTGTTCCGTGCCGAGAACCGCAGAGGCGTTGTGGTCGAGTGGTGGCGGCATGTGCCGAGCAATTATTTTTTCCTCGCCGAGCGCGATCTTGTCAGCAACGAGATCATCCGCACCTTCGATGCCTCGCAGCGCAGCGGCCAGTCATGAACCGCCTGCCCGCCCCTTTCGGTACCCGCATCGACCGGACACGCCCGCTGCGCTTCAGCTTCGAAGGCAAAAGTTTCGATGCCTATGCCGGCGACTGCATCGCCAGCGCGCTCGCCGCATCGGGGCAGTGGATGCTGTCGCGCTCGTTCAAATACCACCGCCCGCGCGGCATCTTCAGCATGAACGGGGCCGAGGCGAACACGCTGGTGCAGCTGCCTTCGGAGCCCAACGTCGCCGCTGACCGCACACCGGTCAGCGAGGGCCTGCAGGTCCGCGCGCAGAACGTCAACGGCTCACTGGCGCGTGACCGTGACGCCATCATCGACAGGCTAGGCCGCTTCCTGCCGGTCGGTTTCTACTACCGCACCTTCATGGGACCGCGCCGCGACAGCTGGCTGAAATTCTGGGAGCCGATCATCCGCCGAAAGGCGGGGCTGGGCATCGTCGACACCAAGGCCGCGCAACGCCATTTCGACAAGTCGCATCTTCATTGCGACGTGCTCGTGGTCGGTGCCGGTCCGGCCGGCCTGAACGCGGCGATCGCTGCTGCCGAAGCGGGTGCCGATGTCGTGCTCTGCGACGAGAATCCGGAGATCGGCGGATCGCTGACCTATGGCCGCCATGACCCGGCGGTGCTTGCGGGTCTCGTAGCGCGGATCGAGGCGCTGCCGAATCTCCACGTGATGACAGGCACGCTCTGCAATGGCTGGTACGAGGACAATTGGCTGCCGCTGATCCAGGGCGACCGGCTCTATCGCATACGCGCCCGCGAGGTGATCCTTGCCACTGGCGCGATCGGTCAGCCGGCCATCTTTCGCAACAATGATCTGCCGGGGATCATGCTCGGCAGCGCCGCACAGCGGCTGATCCGCCACTATGGTGTGCGCCCCGGGCAAAAGGCCGTGGTGCTGACCGGCAATGATGAGGGTTATGCCGTCGCGCTCGATCTGGTCGAGGCCGGCGTCTCGGTCATGCTGGTCGCCGATCCACGATCCGGCGGCGTGCCTGGTCCGCTCGAAGCCGAACTGCACGGCAAGGGCGTGGCAATCCAGAAGGCGGTGACGGTTGAAGCTGCGGAAGGTCGCGGCGGACACCTGGCCCGGGTTCGCATCGGCGGACGATGGGTAGAATGCGACCTGCTGACGATCTCCGTTGGCGAGGTGCCGGCGTGGCAATTGCCTTGCCAGGCGGGCGCCAAGGTCGGGTACGATGACGTCAGCGGATCGATGACGCTGACGCTGGCACAAGGGTCGGTGTGGCTTGCCGGCTCAGTCGCCGGAGGCCATGGCCTCGAAGGCGCTGTTGCCGGTGGCCGTCGCGCGGCTTCGCTAGCACTGCAGCGGCTTGGCCATGCGGTTGTACAAGGCACAGTCCTCGGCAAAGTCAAACCATCCTGCCCGGTCCATGTGCAGTCGATCATCGCCAACGCGAAGGGTCGCGACTTCGTCGATTTCGACGAGGACCTGCAGGTCAAGGATCTGCACAACGCCATCAAGGACGGCTATCGCGAAATCGAACTGGTCAAGCGCTTCACCACGGTCGGCATGGGACCGAGCCAGGGCCGCCATTCGGCGCTGGCGACGGCGCGGATCGTCGCCGAAGCGACCAACCGGACGGTGGCCGAAGTCGGCATCACGACGGCGCGCCCACCGGTCGGCCCGGAGACGCTCGGCGTGCTTGCCGGCCATCACGAGGTGCTGGAACGGCGCACCGCACTGCACGCCAGGCATCTGGCACTCAACGCCGCGATGAAGCCGGTCGGCGCCTGGTGGCGGCCGTACTTTTATGGCGATCCGAAAAGTGCGCAAAAGGCGATCCGCGACGAGATCATGGCGGTGCGCGAAGGCGTCGGCCTGCTCGACGTCTCGACGCTCGGCAAGCTGGAACTGCGCGGGCCGGATGCCGGCGAATTCCTCGACCGGCTCTACACCATGGCGCATGCCAACCAGCCGGTCGGGCGCGTGCGTTATTGCCTGATGCTCAACGAAATGGGCTCAGTGGTCGATGACGGCGTCGCCTACCGCATGGCCGACGACCGCTTCTATGTCACGGCCACGACAGGCGCCGTCGCGCGCGTCTACGCCGACATGCTGTTCTGGAACGCGCAGTGGCGGCTCAAGGTCGACGTTCTCAACCTGACCGGCGCGTTCTCAGGCTTGAACGTCACCGGCCCGAAGGCGCGGTCGGTGCTTGAGGCGCTGGAAGGCGATATCGATTTCAGCCGCGAGGCCTTTCCCTATCTCAGCGGCCGCGAAGGCGTCGTCGCCGGCGTGCCGATGCGCGTCATGCGGATCGGCTTCACCGGCGAACTCAGCTTCGAATTGCATTGCCCGTCCAGCCTCGCGCCGGCGCTGTGGGACGCGGTGATGGAGGCCGGCAAGCCGCATGGCCTCACGCCTTACGGGCTGGAAGCGTCGCGCATCCTGCGGCTGGAGAAAGGCCATATCCTGATCGGCCAGGATACGGATGCGATCACCACGCCGGACGAGCTCGGGTTCGGCTGGGCGGTGTCGAAGAAGAAGCCGTTCTTCGTCGGCAAGCGTTCCATCGAAATGCGCGCCAGGCTTGGCCAGGCGCGCAAGCTGGTTGGTTTGCAATTTCCCGCCGGCGCCAAAGATATACCCGGCGAGAGCTGCCTGGTGCTGCGCGGCAACGATCCCGTCGGCCAGATCACCTCGATCGGCTTTTCGCCGACACTCGGCTGTTCCATCGCTTTGGCTTATGTCCATGTCGACGATTCCATAGACGGAAGCCGGGTGATGGTGAAGTGCCGCAATGGCGCTCTGGTCGAGGTTCCTGTGGTTGGGCACGCTTTCTTCGACCCGACCAATGCGCGGCAGGAGATGTAGATGGCGGGCCTCGACGCAATGCCCGTATTTCCATTCATGCAAGGCGGCGCCGCGCACGGCACAATGCTGCCTTCGGGCGCTGTTGCGCTGACCGATCTCACCGCCAGCCCGCGTTTCGGCCTGAAGGGCGGTGGCAGCGCTGCCTGGCTCGCCGCGCATGGTGTTGCCCTGCCCGCGATCAATCGCATCGGCAGCCATCGCGGCATGCGCGTGCTCCGCCTCGGCAATGAGGATATTCTGCTGCTTGGCGAAGATGTCGGTGAGCCGCTGGCCGAACTGCGGGGCGTCTGGGAAAGCGACAGCGGACCGAAAGGCTATTCATCCTGGCGCGAGGAAGGCTGGGCGTGGATGCGGCTTTCCGGTCCCGCAATTGCCGAAGCGATGAGCCAGCTCTGCGCACTCGATCTGCGCCCCGACAGATTCAGCGCCGAGGACATCGCGCAGACGCGTGTCGGCCATATCGAAGCCGTTACCTTCCGCGCGCCGGGCGGTTTCGATGTACTGTTCGACGTCACCGCGTCGGCGTATTTCGCCCGGACCGTCTCGGCGGTGGCCAGGCACTGCACGCAACATCAGGCATAGAGGATGTAAATGACCCGCCCGCAAGGAACCATCGCCCCGATCCTGACGCCGTTCGAGAACGATGGCCGCATCGCCCGCGACCTCTGGATCTCGCACGCCAAATGGGTGCTGGACCAGGGCGCGCATTTCCTGTCGCCCTTCGGCACCACGGGCGAGGCGCTGTCACTATCGCTCGACGAACGCATGCAGGCGCTGGAATGGCTGGTTGAAGCCGGTATCTCGCCCACCCGCATGATGCCCGGCACCGGTGTCACCGCATTGCCCGAAACCATTGAACTGTCCAAGCATGCGGTCGGACTCGGCTGCGCCGGCGTGATGGTGCTGCCTTCGTTCTTCTACACCGCTGCCGGCGACAACGGCCAGGCGCGCTATTACAGCGAGCTGATCGAACGGGTGGCGAACCCGGCGCTGAAGATGATCCTCTACCATATCCCGCAGAACTCCGGCGTCCCGGTGAGCCCGGCCTTGACCGCCCGGCTGAGCGCGGCGTTTCCGGAGACCGTCGTCGCCTACAAGGACAGCGCCGGCGACTGGAACAACACGGCAGCGGTGATTGCCGCGGCACCTGCGGTCGCGGTGTTCCCTAGCTCCGAGGCGCAGCTGACCAAGGGCCTCGCCAATGGCGCTGCAGGCTGCATCTCGGCGACGGTCAACCTCAACGCCGCGGCCATCCGCGCGCTCTACGACGCGACGATCGCGGGCAAGGACGTCACCGCGACGGATGCCGCGATCAAGGCGTTCCGCAAGGTGATCCAGGATGCCGGCCTGATCCCGGCGATGAAGGCGGTGCTGGCGGTTCGCTCCGGCGACAAGCGCTGGCTGAACCTGCGCTCGCCGCATGAGAATGCAACGCTGGAACACGGCAAGACGCTGCTTGCCGCGCTCGGTCCCGCAGCCGACCATATTGGCCGCGGCTGAGGCGCAAGACATGTCGGCTCACCCCACCGTCATCCTGCACACCGACCGGCCGGCGGCAGCGATGGCGGTGCTCGGCGAGACGCATCCGGATCTCACCATCTGCGCCTGCGATACCTACGCTGCCCTGCCTGGCCTGATCGAGCAGATTGCCGCGGAGGTGGTCTATACCGTTCGCTTCGACGGGACGCCGCGCTTTCCCCGCCAAGCGCTTATCGAAAGCGCGACCGTGAAGTGGGTATCGGTCGGTGGGTCCGGCACGGATCATCTCGGGCGCTGGGATCCGGCGCGCGTCACGGTGACCAATTCGGCCGGCGTCGCCGCCGGCATGCTGGCGGAATATGCGCTGGGCGCCATGCTGTCCTTCTCGCTCGACCTGCGCGGTTTCGAGCGCCGCCAGCAGGCACGCCAGTGGGGCGGTGGCCGTGTCGAGCCGATCGAAGGCAAGACGGTCCTTGTCATCGGCCTCGGCAAGACCGGTACGGCCGTTGCTATGCGCGCCAAGGCGATGGGCATGGAAACGCTCGGCATCCGCGCCCGGCCAAAGCCGATGCCCAGCCTTGACGAGGTGCACGACCCGGATGCTCTGCTTGCTCTGCTCGGTCGCGCCGACTTCATCGTCTGCTGCGTGCCGCTGCTGGCCAGCACGCGCGGATTGCTCGGCAGAGCGGCGTTTGCGGCGATGAAGCCATCCGCCGTGCTGATCGATATCTCGCGCGGTGGCGTGACCGACGAGGCAGCGTTGCTCGAAGCCCTCGACGGCAGGCGGATCAAGGGCGCGGCGCTGGACGTGTTCGGCACAGAACCGCTGCCGGCGGACCATCCTTTGTGGGGCTACGACAATGTCGCCATCACGCCACATTGTGCGGCGGTCTACGAGGGCTGGGATATCAAATCGGTGCGGATGTTTGCCGACAATCTCAAGCGCTACCGCAGCGGCCAGACGCTGGAAAACACAGTCAATCCGGAGCGCGGCTACTGAGGCCGGGAGAACGAAACAAATGACGCAGGACAGGCGCGGCGGGGGCCGCAGATCGAAGATCGGACGCAGCGGCGGCGGCATCGCGCAGCTGCCCTGGCAGCATGTGGAGAACCCCTATCCGCCGATGCAGTTGCTGGACGAGGATCGGATGCAGCGTCTGCACGACACCTCGATGCGCATCCTGTCGGAACTCGGCATCCGCGTCATGAGCGAAAAGGTAATGGATCTGTTTGCTGCAGCAGGCGCGATCGTCGACCGCGAGGAAAAGACCATCAGGATCGACGAGAGCCTGGTTACCGAGGCGCTACGGGCGGTTCCGTCCTCTTTCAGGCTGACCAGCCGCAATCCGCAAAAGCAGGTCCATCTCGGCGGCAATTCGCTGGTGTTCGGCCTCGTCGCCGGCCCGCCCAATGTGCATGACCGCATCAATGGCCGCCGCCAGGGCAACCTGCCCGACTATCAGAACTTCATCCGGCTGGCGCACCACTTCAACGCCATCCACATCATCGGCAACCAGGTTGTGGCGCCGATGGAACTGCCGGCCAATGCGCGCCATCTCGATACCTATTACGCAAATCTGACGCTGAGCGACCTCTCCTTCCACTGCACGGCGATCGGCCGCGCCAGGGCGATGGACGGCATCAGCATGATGGCGATCGCGCGCGGCATCAGCGTCGAGGAGATGCGAGCCTCGCCGGGCGTGACGACGATCATCTCGATCAACTCGCCGCGCCTGTTCGACGACGCCATGGCCGAAGGCCTGATCGCCATGGCCGAGCACGGCCAGCCGGTGACTGTCACCCCCTTCACGCTGATGGGCGCGATGACGCCGGTGACATTGGCGGCGGCGCTTTGCCAGCAAAACGCCGAAGCGCTGTTCGGCGTGGTGCTGACGCAGCTGGTCAATCCCGGCACGCCGGTGATGTACGGCGCCTTCACCTCCAATGTCGACATGAAGTCGGGCGCGCCGGCCTTCGGCACGCCGGAGAACGCCAAGGCCAACATCATCGCCGGGCAGCTCGCGCGGCGCTACAACCTGCCCTACCGCACCTCCAATGCGAATGCTTCGAACGTCGTCGATCTGCAGGCCGCCTATGAGACCGAGATGGCGACATGGGGCGCGGTGCTTGGCGGCGCCAATCTGATCTACCACGCGGCGGGCTGGCTCGAAGGCGGGCTGACGGCCTCCTACGAAAAGCTCGTGCTCGATGTCGAGATCTTGCAGAACATGATGGAGTTCCTGCGACCGTTGCCGTTCCAGGAGGATGATCTCGGTTTCGAGGCGATCAAGTCGGTGCCGGCCGGCGGCCATTTCTTCGGCGCCGAACACACAATGTCGCGCTACACCACCGCCTTCTACCAGCCGATGCTGTCCAACTGGCAAAACCATGGCGCCTGGGAGGAAGCCGGCGGCAAGGATGCGCTGGAGCGCGCCACCGAACTCTGGCAGCAGGCATTGCATGATTACGAGGAGCCAGTGATGGATCCCGCGATCCGCGAGGAGCTCGACGCCTATGTCGCGCGCCGCCGCGAGGAGATCGCCGCCAATCCGGACGGCTGACAGCAATGCCATACGATCTCGTCATCCGCCATGGCACGCTGATTTCAGGCGACGGTTCCGATCGCTTCGAGGCCGACGTCGCTATCGACGGCGACAGGATCGCCGCCATCGGCGACCTGGGCGACGCACGTGGTGCACAAGAGATCGACGCTTCGGGCAAGATAGTCGCGCCGGGCTTCATCGACGTGCACACCCATGATGACGGCGCGCTGCTGGCACCCGATGGCATGGTGCCGAAGATCAGCCAGGGCGTGACGACGGTGATCGCCGGCAATTGCGGCATCAGCCTTGCGCCTTTGCTGCTGGATCGCGCCCCGCCGCCGCCCTTCACGCTGGTCGGCGGCCAGGAGAATTTTCGCTTCGACCGTTTCGCCGATTACGTCGCAGAACTCCGCCAGCGCGGCATCGCCACCAACGCTGCCCTGCTCGTCGGCCACACCACCTTGCGCCAGCGCTGCATGCCGGTGACCGACCGCCCGGCCAACGAGGCGGAGGCGGCGCTAATGCAGGAGACGGTCGCTGAGGCAATGGCCGAGGGCGCGTTCGGCCTCAGCACCGGGCTCGACTACCCGCCAGCCGTCAACTCTTCGACTGAAGAGGTCAAGGCGCTTGCGGCGACGGCGGCAAGCCTCGGCGGGCCGTACGTCACCCATACGCGTAACTATTTCGAGACAATGGATGAGGCGATCGAGGAAGCCATCGACATTGCCGGCCATGCCGGCGGCAAGCTGTTCATCTCACATCACCAATGCACGGGCCGTGCCAATTTTGGCAAGAGCGGTCCTTCGCTGAAGCGCATCGACCAGGCGCGCGCGACCATGGACATCGGCATGGATGTCTACCCCTATGCCGCGAGCTCGACGGTGCTTCGGCTGGAGCGGTGCGACACCGGGCTGAAGATCCTCATCACCTGGTCTACGCCGCACCCCGAAATGGCGCGGCGCGAGATCGCCGACATTGCGCGCGAGTGGAATTGCAGCGAACGCGAGGCTGGTAAGCGCCTGCTGCCGGCGGGCGCAGTCTATTTCCAGCTCGACGAGACGGATGTTCGCACCATCATCGCGCATCCACGCACGATGATCGGTTCGGATGGCCTACCGCACGACATCCACCCACATCCGCGCCTGTGGGGGACATTTCCGCGCGTGCTCGGCCACTATGCCAGGGATGTCGGCCTGTTCAGCCTGGAAGAGGCGGTGTTCCGGATGACCGGGCTTGCGGCGCGTGAATTCGGCATCGCGCAGCGCGGCACGCTGGCGGTCGGCAATTTCGCCGACCTGACGATCTTCGATCCGCAGACGATCATCGACACCGCGACCTTCGAAGAGCCGCGCCAACCGGCTGCCGGCATCGAGCATGTCTTCGTCAACGGTGTGTCCGTGTGGAGTGACGGAAAGGCGACCGGGGCGCGGCCAGGCGCGGTGCTCAAGCCCAGCACTTCAAAGACGATCGTCAGAAGCGCGTGCGGCTGCGGCGCGGATCACAGCGCTTCGTAGAGGCTGTCGACCGTCTCCAGCGTGTAGACAAACTGCACCGGCCTTGTGCAGCGCCAGCCGTCAAAACTCTGACCGGCGAGCGCCTTCAGCACCTCGGGCATGCGCAATATGCCGCCGCCATAGAGGCGGTTGGCCATGTCGAGCATGCCGGTGCGGTGCATGGCCTCGCTCATGCTGCCGCAAGCGTCCTTGACCAGCCAGACCCGAAAGCCCTGATAGACGGCGTCGAACACGCTCTCGGTCACGCAGCTGTCGGTGAGCACGCCGGCGACAACAAGGTTTTCGATCTTGAGATCAGCAAGCCGCTGCGAAAGATCGGTGCGGCGAAAGGCGCTCGGCCAGTGCTTGTGGATGACAATGTCGCCAGGCAGCGTCGCCACTTCGGCGCAAATGTCGGCGCCCTCACTGCCGGCCACGGCCGAACGAAACTCCTCGGTCAGGATCTCCTCCTGCCTGGCATAGCCGGCGCGCTCTTCCGGCTTCACCCAGGCCTGCGCATGGATGACCGTAATGCCGGCAGCGCGGGCTTCGGCAATCAGGCGGGCGGCATTGGCGAGCACGGCGTCGTAGCCAACGACCGGCCAGGCGGCGCCGGGCCGGTATTCGTTCTGTAGGTCGATGACGAGCAAGGCGGCGTGGTTCATGGCTGATCCTTGTCGAAATCGGTGACGAAGCGCAGGAGCAGACGGATCGCCTGATTGAGATCGGCGATCTCCATCGCCTCATGCGGATTGTGGCTGCCATTCTCGTTGCGGACGAACAGCATGGCGGTCGGAATGCTCGCGCCGGCAAAGGTGGCGGCGTCGTGCCCTGCCCCGCTCGGCACATGCGGCGCGGGCATCTGCAAATCGGCGGCAGCGCGATCCAGCCTTGCGATGAAAGCTTGCGACATGGTCGCCGGCTCCCAAGTGAAGCGTGACCCGGCTTCGAACGTGACGCCGCGCTTCGTGCCTACCTCGGCGAAGAGCGCGTGCAACCTTGCTTCAATCCGCTCAAGAACAACGGCCTCGGCGCTGCGCACATCGAGGGTGAAACCGAGCTCGCCGAGCACGCGACTGCCGCCATGTTGCGAGGGGTCGGACTGCACGCGGCCGAAGGTGATGGTGGCTTCGTGTCCCTCGCGCTCGAGCGCGTCCCATTCCGCTTCGAGGCCGGCGACCAGATCGGCGAAACCGAGCGCGCTGTCATGCCGAGCAAAGCGCGGCTCGGCGCCGGAATGGGCGTAAGCGCCGAAGCATTTGGCATCGACATAGCGGAAACCGCCGGCAATGCCGGTGACGATGCCGACCGGCACGCCAGCGGCGACCAGGCGCGGTCCCTGTTCGATGTGGGCTTCGACGAAAGACGCGATGCGGGAGGCGTCGATACCCGGCACGCCACGCCGCACGGCATCGGGGTCAAAGCCTTCTTCGCGCATGTGATCGGCCAGGCTGCGGCCACTGTCCGACCGCTTCGCGTCCAGCGCTGCAGGATCGAGCAGCCCGAGCGCGGCCTGACTGCCGGGATAAGATAGCGGAAACCACACCGCTTCCTCGGCGCGCGTCACCAGCACGATCAGGTCGCGCGGCATGCCTTGCCCGGCCAGTTCGGCCATCACTGCAAGCCCGGCCACGACACCGGCGGCACCGTCGAAATTGCCGCCATGCGGCACGCTGTCGAGATGCGAGCCGATGACGATCGCCGGCAGGGCCGGGTCGCGACCTCTCCGCGTCAAATAGAGATTGCCGGCGGCATCGACGCGCGCGACGGCGCCGAGCTTTTCCGCTTCCTCGCGCATGAGAGCGTGGGCAAAACGCTCGCCGGGTCCGTAGGCGACGCGCGTGATGCCCGGCGCATCGGTGGTGGCTTGCGCCAGCGTCTCCAGCAGCCGCCCGGCCAGAATGCCGCCGGCCGTAAGTCCAGCATCGCTCATGAAGCAGCCCGCGTGGATTGAGCGCCGCGCAGCCGGTTCGGCGTGAGGTCCGCCAGGTATACGCCTTGCCTTGCGACATCATCCGGCATGCCGCCGCCGGCGATCAAGCTGGCGCAAACGCGCGACAATGCGGGCGAGGTCTTGATGCCGTAGCCGCCCTGCCCGACCAGCCAGATGAAATCCGGCGCCTCGTCATCCGGACCGACGACGGGCGAACCGTCGGCGACAAAAGTGCGCAGACCAGCCCAGGAGCGCGACACGCGCTGCACCTCGATCGTGGTGGCCCTTTCGAGACGCTCGGCGCCGACGGCGACGTCGATGTCCTCGGCATAGGCATCCATCGGCGGCGACAGCGTCGCATCGGCCGGCGAGACGAAGAGTTGCCCGGCATCCGGCTTGAAGTAGAACTCGGCGCCGACATCGTGGACCAGCGGCCAGTCCGATATGTCGACGCCCGCAGGTGCGGGAATGTTGAAGGCGGTGCGGCGCTTCGGCTGCAGGCCGACGGGGCGGACGCCGGCCATGACGGCAATCTCATCGCCCCAGGCGCCGGCGGCGTTGACGATGCGCGGCGCAAGAAAGGTTCCGGCCGGGGTGTCGACCCGCCACTGGCCGCCTTGCCGGTCGACCACCTTGACGCCGGCGTTGGTGACGATCCTGGCGCCTCGTGCACGGGCGCCGCGCAGAAAACCCTGGTGCAGGCCGTTGACGTCGATGTCCATCGAATGCGGTTCGATATAGGCGCCGGCGAGATAGTCGGCGCGCAGCACCGGCACGCGCTGGATCGCCTCGGCGGGCGTCATGGCGACGATGGACGGAACCAGCGCTTGAGCCGCCTCCAGATCTTGCGCTAGGAGCTCAAGCTGGTCGGCGCGGGCGACGGTAATCATGCCGCGCTTGCTCAGCAACGGATAGTCGGAAAAGCCGGCCGGCGGTTCGGTCAGGAACGAGCGGCTGGCAAGCACGATGCGGCGGATGACGCCGTTGCCGTAGTTTTCGGTAAAGCTTGCCGCCGAGCGGCCGGTGGTGTGGTAGCCGCAATGGCTCTCGCGCTCGAGCAGCACCACCTTGGCCGACCGGCTGATCTCGAAGGCAGCGCCGGCGCCAGCCATGCCACCGCCAATGACGATCACGTCCGTTTCTTCAGCGGCACTCATGGACATCCATCCTTCACTATCACGACTTCGCCGCGCGGCACCGGTCGCGGTTCGCCCAGTCGCCCGCGTTTGGCGCGGTCACGGGCGCCGCGGCCTTCGACGAGATTGTCGGCCAGAGCGTTTTGCCGGGCGCAATCTTCCAGGGCAAGATCGGTGACCACAGGTATCGGCTTGCCGGCAATCGCGATGCCTTTCAGCCGCGCCCAGACCGCGCGACGCTTGCGCGTCTGATGCGACTGCAGTTCGCCGAGTTCGGCAAAGCTGCTCTCGCGCTTGATCGCCAGCGCGCCGGCTGCGACCGCCGCGTCGAACAGCTCGAGGCCACGCCTGGTGCGCACGATGATGCCGTTGAGGGCTTCGTCATCGACCGCCGGCCCGCCATTCAGCCAGGCATCGGACGCGACGATGTCAGCGACCTGGCCGATGGCGTCGGGGCAGATCTTGCAGCGCGGCTGGATCATCCATTTGTCCTCGTCCTCCCACAGCTGCCGGTAGCTGAGCTGGAAGGCGCGGCCGTCTTTCGTCTCGATCCGGTTGGGGCCGGGATTGCCGTAACCCCGGTAGCGGAACAGCGCGAGCTCGTCTTCGGCGAGGCCGAAGCGCTGCAGCACCTGTTCGGATTTCGACAGGTCGGATGCGCCGCCGCAGACGAAAGCGAGCGCATAGCTCATGTATTTGTCGACGCGCGGATCGTGCCGAGCCAGATTGCGAACGGCGGTGATATCGCAAGGCTTGGCGATCAGCGCGAAGGGTTTGCCGCGAGCGAGTATCTCGCTGAAATTCTCAAGCGGCGCGACCGGCCCGTAGCGCGAGCCGGCGCCTTCGAGAACCGACGCGGCATCGAAGCTCAGCTGCCGCTCGCTGCGCATCGGCGCGGTCCGCGATGCGGAGACGTGCAGGACGAAGTTGACGCGGCCGGACGTCAGCAGGAACTGGCCAAGCGCCGTCAACACGCCGCCGCTCGATGCCTGGAACCGCACCGCCGGGTCTCCGGCATAGCCGAGGCTGACCCGCTCGGCAGGCCCCCATACCGTGTCTGTCAGCGCGGCTGTAGCTGTTTGCGACGGCGGCGGGCCTGCGATCCGCGTTCCCGGGCAGACGGCGTTGATCCGGGTCAGGGTCGAATGGTTCAGCGCCACGCGGGCGACCGGCCGCAGGCGCCCCTCTGGCGTCATGATCATCTCGATTTCTTGCGGACCAGCGAGCGACCGGCAGAGCCCGCAACCGATGCAAAGTCCGTTCTCGACGATCTCGGCCAGCGATAGCGGAATGGCCGGCGGCGGCGCGATGCACTCGGCAGATCGGTCGCGGCCCAGATCAGACATGCGAACCGGCGGGCTCGCTGATCAGGCGATATTGATCCGGGCGGCGATAGAGCGCGAAGTCGAAATTCACCTTCCGGCAGGTGGCGATGAGGTCGAGGTCGGCACGATGGACGATGACCTCGTCGCCGAGCGAAATCGCCTGCGCCGCAATCTCGCCGGTCGGTGCGATGATGCAGGAGCCGCCGATCAGCGCCTGGCCGTCTTCGAGGCCGGCCTTGGCGGCGGCGGCCACCCACAGCGTGTTCTGGTAGGCGCCGGCCTGCATCGGCAGATGGTTGTGGAACATTCTGAGATGCGCCAGCGCCGGCGCCTCATCGAGCAGCAGCGGCGTGTTGTAGCCGAGCACCGCCACCTCCGCGCCGTTGAGGCAGAGCATGCGGTAAGTCTCCGGCCAGCGGCGGTCGTTGCAGATCGCCATGCCGACGCGCACGCCGCCATAGTCGAAGACCGGAAAGCCGAGATTGCCCGGCTCGAAATAGCGCCGCTCCAGATGCGTGGTCGTGCCTTCTTCCGGCTCGGCCGAGCCCGGCACATGCATCTTGCGGTAGCGGCCGATGAAGCGCCCGTCCGGGCCGACCAGATCCATGGTGTTGAAATGGCGCGTGCGGCCGTCCTCCTGCGCAAGTTCGCAATAGCCGAGCGCGAAGCCGACCTTCAGGCGGGCTGCCGCATCGTAGAGCCGCTGCGTTTCCGGCCCCGGCATCGCGCATTCGAAGAAGGCGTCGATCTCCGCCTGATCGTCGATGCGCCAGCGCGGAAAGAAGGTGGTCAGCGCCATCTCGGGAAAGACGGCAATCTCCGCGCCCGCAGCGGCGGATTGCTCCAGCAGATGGATGAGGCGATCGACGGTCTCGGCACGCATCGCGCTGCGCTGGATCGGCCCGGTCTGGGCGACCGCAATGGTCAGGCATCGAGCCATGGCGTCGTCTCCTCGACTGGTTTTCCCGAGCGGGCCGGATCGGCGGCGCTGCGCTCGACAAATTGTCCAAGGCCCGGCTTTGCCTTCAGCACACCGTCGGCGATCACCGGCACGCCGCGCACCAGAACGGTGGTCGGCTTGCCTGTCACGCTCTTGCCCTCGTAAGGCGTGAAGTCGACGCGCGAATGCAAAGCGGCGTGGCCGAGCGTCCAGGTCGCTTCGGGATCCCACAGCGCCAGATCGGCATGGAGGCCGACCGCTATGCTGCCCTTGCGATCGGCGAAACCGTAAATCGCAGCGGCATTGCGCGAGGTGAGATCGAGATAGCGGTCGAGCGTCAGCCTGCCGGTCAAAAGCCCTTCGGAGAACAGCAGCGGCAGACGGGTCTCGATGCCGGGAATGCCACTTAGCGTGGTGGTGAAACCGGGTGTCTGCGACCTGCCGATCTTGTCGGCGAAGTAATAGGGTGAATGGTCGGAGGACCAGAGGTCGATGCCGCCATCGATCAATGCCTGCCACAGATGCTCGTGACTGCGCGGCGAACGCGGCGGGGGCGAAAAGACGAAACGCGCAGCATCGAGTGCCGGACGATCGAGATCAGCCCCGCCGATGAAGAGATACTGCGGACAGGTCTCGGCGATCGCATCGACGCCGCGTGAGCGCGCCCGCGCTACTTCTTCGGCCGACTGCCAGGACGAGACATGCACGACGGTCATGCGCGCGCCGGTCATTTCCGCAAAGGCCAGAGCGCGGTGCGTCGCCTCGCGCTCCATGGTCTCGCTGTGAGCGACGACGTGGTAGCGGATATCGGTGCGGCCGAGATCGATCAGCCGCTGGCGCGTGCGCCGGATCGCGGCGTCGTTCTCGGCATGGACCATGACGATCCAGCCAAGAGTGTGGGCGGCATCGAGCACCTTGAAGAAGAGATCGTCGTCGACGGCAAAACCCTGATAGGTCATGAACAGTTTGACCGAGGCGATGCCACGCCCGGCAAGCTCGGAGAGCTGCTGCGCGACATCGGCGCCCGTGCCCATCGTCACCACGGCATGCAAACCATAGTCGATCACAGCGCGGCCCGAAGCGCGGTCGAGCGCCCGATCGATGGCGCCGATGGTACTCATACCCGGACCCGGCATGCCGAACGGGACGATGCAGGTGGTGCCGCCGAAGGCCGCCGATATGGTACCGGATTCGAAATCGTCGGCATTGCCCGCACCGCCCCAGACCGGCTGGTCGAGATGGCAATGGGCGTCGATGCCGCCAGGCATGACCCAGCGATTGCTTGCGTCGATCAGCGTCTCGCCGGACAGGCCGTTGCCGATGGCTGAGATGCGGCCGACATCGATGCCGATGTCGCAGTCGGCCCAGCCGTCGTCGAGCGCGACGCGTCCACCTTTGATGACCAGCTCGTGCATTGCGTTTGCCTACCCCAATCGGCCTCAGCCGACCGCCGCCGTCACCATGATCTCGACGCGGTACTGGTCACCGGCGAGCCGCGCTTCCACCGTGGCGCGCACCGGCATGGCACCGCGGTCGATCCAGGCGTCCCAGGCCGTATTCATCATCTCGAAATCGGCGATGTCCCTGAGCCAGATCTGGGCGCTGAGGATTTTGGTCTTGTCGCTGCCGGCTTTGGCCAGAAGGGCATCGATCTTGGCGAGGATCTGCTTGGTCTGCGAGGTCGTGTCGCCGGAGAGGTCGTCCGCCGTCAGGCCCGCGACATAGACGGTGCCGTTGTAGCGCAGCACCCGGCAGAAGCGTTGGCCGTTTTCAAGACGCTCGATCGTCATGGAATTCCTCCTGGCAGCTCGCGATGTCGGCAACTTGCCTATGGTATGGACGGCACAAAACCGCTGTAAAGCCCTGCCGGCGGCCTAGATGCCGCTTTCCATCATCGGCATGGCCAAAAAAATCAAAGCCATAGCCGTATCTATCTTCGTTTGCGGCAATTGCTGCCCCGTGTAGCCTCTCGCTCAGGGTGGCGTCGGTGTCGGCGCGGCCAGGGGAGCAGCGCAGCCATGAGGTCGATCGCCCAATCCGCGATGCGGCTATGGCAAAACGCGGAGCGCTCGCGCGCCTTGCTGCCGATCATGACCGGTATCTGTCTCGCCTGCATCGGCAGCGCCATGCTGACCACGGCCGTCTCGCTGCATCTCGGCAAGCCCGGCATTTCGTCCGATGTCGTCCAGATCGTGCTTACTGCTTATCCTGTCGGCTTTTTCGTCGGCTGCCTGGTGACGCGCCCGGCGGTCGCCCTTTACGGCCATGAGCGCACCTTCATGGGTGTCCTTGTGCTGGCGCTGTTGGCTGCGGCGGGCTTCGTCTTCACCGATTTCCTGCCGAGCTGGATCTGCTTTCGCCTGCTGGGCGGCATGTCGATGGCGTCGCTGTTCGTCGTCTGCGAGAGCTGGATCAACCTCTATGCCGAGCAGCACAATCGCGGCGCGATGTTCTCGCTCTACATGCTGACGACGGCGATCGCGGTACTGCTCGGACAACTCCTCGTCGCGCTGGTCGGGCCGCAATCGCCGCATCTGTTCCCGGTCGCGGCAGCGATGGTGCTGCTGGCGCTGGTGTCCAAATTTGTCGGCGGGCGCTGGCCGGCTTTGCCCGTCGCTCCGCCCGAACCGGAACATGCGAGCGGACCCGTCAAACGCCTCGGCCCGCTGGCGCTGTTCCGGCTGGCGCCGGTGACGGTCGTTGCCATCTTCCAGGGCGGCATCACCAACATGAACATCTTCGTTCTGACGCCGATCTACGGCACCCAGATAGGATTGTCGGCGGCGACGACGGTCGGCCTCGTGACGACCATCAGCATCGCCGGCATGCTGGCGCAGACGCCCGTCGGCTGGCTGTCGGACCGGTTTGAACGGCGGCTGATCCTGCTGGCGCAAGGCCTGCTGTCGGTCGTGCTGTGCGCCACAATCGCCTGGCTCGGCAACTTCTCCGAGCCGCTGCTGTTCGTGCTGTTCTTCCTCTATGGCGCCACGGCGCTGACCATCTATCCGGTGGCGATGGCGTTCGGCGCCTCGCAGTTGCACAGCCGGCATATGGTCGGCGCCTCCGGCACGCTGCTTTTGCTCTACTCGATCGGCAATGTGGCGACGCCCGGCGTTTCCGCCGGCCTGATGGCGCATATGGGCGCACCGGCGATGTTCCTGCTGCTGGGCGGCGGCGCAGTGCTGGTGACGCTTGCTGCCTGCTATAATCTGCTGCGCCGACCGGTCTCGGCGAATATCGTGCAGACCGTCGAGGAGCGCGTTTGATGACGACCGCCATGAGCCGCCTCCAAGACAACGTCATCCTGATCGCAGGCGCCGCAAGCGGCATCGGTGCGGCGATCGCCAGGCGGTGCATCGCCGAGGACGCAAGGGTGGTCTGCGCCGACTACGATCTCGAACCTGCAACCCAACTTGCCGACACGCTTGGCTCTTCGGCAGCCGCCTGCCAGTGCGACGTGACCGAGATCGGTTCCGCCCGAGCCGCCGTCGAGTTCGCGCGACAAAAATTCGGCCGGCTGGACGGGCTGGTGCACAATGCCGCCGCACCGTCGACCAGCGCCACTGTTGTCGATCTCGACGAGAGCGCATGGCGGCGCGAGATCGATGTCGGCCTGACCGGCGCCTTCCTGATGAGCAAGTTCGCGGTGCCGCTGATCGCGGCAAGCGGCGGCGGATCGGTTGTCTTCATCGGCTCGCAGTTCGGCCGCGTCGCCACCACCAGGGCCGTCGCCTATTGCGCCGCCAAGGCCGGACTCATTCATCTCGCCAAGGCGATGGCGGTCGACCACGCCGCCGACAAGGTGCGCGTTAACAGCCTGTCGCCGGGCGCGGTGGCGACGACGCGGCTGCTGCGCGGCTTTAGGGATTTCGAGGCGGCCAATGCCACGCTCGGCCCCGCCCATCTGCTCGGCCGGATCGCCGAGCCGGAGGAGGTCGCGGCGGCAGCTGCCTTCCTGCTTTCGCGGGATGCATCCTTCGTCACCGGCTCCGATATGCTCGTGGATGGCGGCTATGCGACGCGCTGAATCCTTCAAGTCGATTTCAAAGGAGTTCCCATGACGCTTCTCGTCACCGGCGGCACCGGTTTTGTCATGAGCGTGGTGGCGCGCGAATGGCTGGACCGCGATCCGCACGCTCGCGCCGTCATCCTGGATCGCTCCAACCTCGACGCGATCGCCGAGAAATTCTTTGCACCGGTACGCGATCGTCTGACCGTGCTCACCGCAGACATACTGGATCCCACGCAATGGGCGACAGCACTCGACGCCCATGGCATCACGGCAATCGTCCACGGCGCGACGGTGACGCCGAATTCGCGCCCCAGCGACTCGACGCAGCCTCCGGAAGCCAACGATCCGGCTGCCATCGTCGACGTCAATCTAATGGGCACGGTGCGCATGCTGGAATGGGCGCGCAGCCGTCCCGGCGTCAAGCGCTTAGTCTATGTCAGCTCCGGTTCGGTCTATCGCCACAACGGCCCTGACTGGAGCGGCGAGCCGTTGCCCGAGGATGGCTATGTCGCGCCGCTGACGCTTTACGGCATTTCGAAATTCGCCGCCGAAATGGTCACCAACCGCTATGCCGATCTGTTCGGCCTGTCTGCCATCTCGGTCAGGTTGTCCTCGGTATACGGGCCGATGGACCGCGTCACCGGCAGCCGCAATGTCCGTCATCTGCCGAACCGCATCGCCCATATGGCGCTTTCCGGCGAGACGATCCGGCCGAACAGCCTTGAGCCGCTCGGCGACTATGTGCTGTCGAGCGACGTCGCCAAGGCTGTCATGGCGCTGCTCGATGCCGAAGATTTGCGCTATCGGCACTACAATATCGGCAGCGGCGGCACGCAGACGGTCGGCGACTTCATCGGCTGGGCCAGCGAACGCTTCCCCGGCCTGAAAAGCGAAGTCAGCCCGCAAGAGACGGCGAACATCACCATGAACGCAGCGTTGAAGACGGGCATGTGGGGCGAATATGACCTTGCCCGCATCGAGCGCGATACGGACTGGCGACCGACGCCGGCGAAGCAGGCCTTCCACGATTACATCGACTGGATTGCCGCTAACGAAGGTTGAGGAGCAGAGCGATGCCGACCGATTTTCAGCAACCGCGCGACTTCGTCGGCTACGGCCCGCATCCGCCCTTCGTGACATGGCCCGGCGGCGTCAAACTCGCCATCAATCTGGTGCTCAATTACGAAGAGGGTTCGGAGTACTCCTGGCTCGAGGACGGCCGCAACGACAATTGGGGCGAGTATAATCTCGTCTCGAGCCCGCCGGTGCGCGACCTCGGCACCGAGACGCATTTCGAATATGGCAGCCGTGCCGGTGTCTGGCGGCTGGCGCGGCTGTTCGACCGCTATGACATCCCGATCACCGTCTCCGCCTGCGCGGTCGCGCTGGAGCGCAACCCGGCGGTCGCCGAATGGATGAACGCGCGCGGTCACGACCTGCTCGGCCACGGGCTGCGCTGGATCGACTATACGACGATGGAGCGCAGCGAGGAGGAGCGCCATCTGCATGAAGCAATCGCGCTCTACCAGAAGCTGATGGGGCGGCGCCCGCTGGGCTGGAACTGCCGCTCGCTGCCGAGCGTCAACACGCGCGATCTGTTGGTGCGCGAAGGCGGGTTTCTCTACCACTCCGATCCCTGCAATGACGACCTGCCGTACTTCCTGGACCACCAGGGCACCGAGATCCTGGTCGTGCCCTATTCCAAGACACTGAACGACAGTCGCTATCTCGTCGCTCCGGGTTACAGCAATCCGCGCGACTTCGCGCAGGATTGCCGCTCAGCCATCGACTACATGCTCGACGAAGCCAACGAGACCGGCGGCCGCATGCTGACGATCGGCATTCATGCGCGCTGGATGGGCCAGCCCAACCGTGCCTCCGGCTTGCGCGAAGTGATCGAGCACGTGAAGAGACAACCTGCTGCAGCCTTCATGCGGCGCGAGGATATTGCCCGGTTCTGGCTAGAAAACCATGCCGGCTTCGAGCGGCACGGCTGAGTATGTTCGAGACGCTGATCAGGGGCGCGACCGTCGTCAACGCCGAGAGGCAGGAACGGCGCGATGTCGGCATTGCCGGCGGCCGGATCGCGGCGCTGACCACACCCGGCGGAACGGCTGAAGCCGCGACGGTAGTGGATGCCTCGGGCTGCCTGCTCCTGCCCGGCCTGGTCGACGCGCATGCGCATCTGCGCGAGCCTGGCCTGACGCACAAGGAGGATTTTTCCTCTGGCACCCATGCGGCGGCACTTGGTGGCGTCACGACGGTGCTCGACATGCCGACCGACGAGCCATGGACGGCCAGCGCCGAACAGCTCGCCGACAAGATGGCGACGGCGACAGGCCGTCTCCATGTCGATGTCGGCTTCCAGGCCGTGGTCAGCCGCGATCTGTCGCGCATTGCCGGCCTGCTCGCGCTCGCACCGGTGTCGTTCGAATTGTTCACCTCCGATGTGCCGGAGGCCTTCCTGTTTCGCAATTTCGACATGGTTGCCGAGGCACTCAGACATTTCGGCCACGCCGATACGCTGATCGGCATTTCCCCGGGCGATCAATCGATACTGACCGGCGCCAATGAGCGCAACAAGACGGGGACCATCGCGGCCTTTCTCGACAGTCGGCCACCGCTGGCGGAAGCCGGCGGCGTTGCGCGCGCCGTGCTTGCCGCCGCCGCGACCGGCGCGCGTATCCATGTCCGGCAGATCAATTCGGAACCGGGCGTCGAAGCGTGGAGCCGGCTGCGCGACAGGGCCGATGCCAGTGTCGAGACCACGCCGCAGAACCTGTTCTTCACCGCCGACGATTACGAGACGCAAGGCGCCAGGCTGAAGGGTTCGCCACCGCTACGGTCGCGTCAGGATGTCGAGGCCTTGCGCGCTGCACTGAAGGGTGGACTGATCGACATCGTCGCCACCGACCACGCACCGCATGCGCCGGCCGAAAAGGTCGCCGCTTACGCTGCTTTCGCCGATATCCCCGGCGGCATGCCAGGGCTGCAGACGCTGCTGCAGGTGATGCTGAAACTCGTCGACGAAGGGCTGATCACGTACCCCGATGTGGTGCGCATGTGCGCGCGCAACCCGGCCGAACGTTTCGGGCTCGGCCGGCGCAAGGGACGCATCGCCACCGGCTACGACGCCGACCTGCTGATCGTCGACCCGCGCCTGTCCAGTTCAATCTCGGACGCCGAACAGGTTTCCCGCGCAGCCTACACGCCGTTCGACGGCTGGAGCGTCAAAGCGCGGCTGACCAATGTGTTTCTGCGCGGGCGACAGATCGTGCGCGATCAGGTGCTGACCGGTCCGGGGCAAGGCAAGGTCGTGCGCCGGGAACATTGAGGAGAAGAGATGCCCCTGCTCAAGGACAAGGTCACGATCGTCACCGGAGGAAGCTCCGGCATCGGCCGCGCCATCGCGCTGAAATTCGCGGCGGAAGGTGCCGCCGTCATCGTTGCCGATACGGTCGAACTGCCGATCGAAGGCGGCCAGAGCACCGTCGATCTGATCCAGTCGGCCGGTGGGACAGCGATGCATGTCGCGACCGACATTTCGGACTGGAACGCGGTCGACGCGCTGATCGGCGCGACGGTCGCGCGGTTCGGACGGCTGGACGTGATGGTCAACAATGCCGCCATCTACACCAGCACCAACCTGGTCGAGACCACACCTGAGCAATGGAATCGCGTGATCGGCGTCAACCTCACAGGCTTCTTCTACAGCTCCAAGCGCGCCGTCATGCAGATGCTGACCCAGGCGCCGGTGAACGAAGTTCGTGGCCGCATCATCAACATTTCCTCGCAGCACGGCATGGTCGCCTGCCCCGGCGATTTTCCCTATTCGGTGAGCAAGGGGGCCATCGTGCAGATGACGCGGCAGATCGCAGTCGACCACGCCGACGATTTGATCGTCTGCAACGCCATTGCGCCTGGCAAGATCATCACCGGCAAGCCGGGTGTCGCCAACGATCCCGATGCGCTCGCCTATTCACGCAGCCGCACGCCCTGGCCGCGGCTCGGCACCCCGAATGACGTCGCGGGAGCCGCGCTGTACCTGGCCAGCGACATGGCAAGCTATGTCACCGGCATCAATCTGATGGTGGATGGCGGCTGGATGGCGGGTTGATCGTGCGGAACAATGCCTCGTAATGCGCCATAAGCCAAACCTGCAATCTTAGCGTCAGCTCATATGGTCATGCGCCACCCTACAGGCACAGTGCGATGCCGTCATTGGCCCTTGAACGGCCAAAATGGAGGCGTACCATCCCAGTATCTGAAACTGAGTCTGCTTTCATTCGTCCGGGCTAATGTCCGGATCGGGCTGGATATTTTTCCTTGAATACGGATGCAGCCAGCGGCGCGGCGAAGCGCGGCAAATCGTTTGCCCATGTGGCGGAGGCCTCCTGGGGCAAGGGCCTCAGCACGCTGCTACGCATCGTGCGCATGACGCTGCGCCATCCCTGGCAGGTGGCGATCACCATCGTCTCGACTTTCATCGCCGCAACGCTGCAGCTGTTCATCCCGCGCCTGCTCGGTCGCGCCATCGACCAGGCGCAAGGCGTGATGCAAGCGAGCGGAGGGGCGGCGGCGGAACAGGCGCTGTGGACCACCGCGATCACGCTGCTCGTCGTCAGCATCCTGCGCGGCCTCTTCACCATGGCGCAGAACTATTACGGCGAGGCTGTCGGTCACCGCACCGGCTATGAGTTGCGCCTGGCCTTCTACGAGAAGATCCAGCGGCTGAGCTTCGCCTTCCATGACAGGGTTCATACCGGCGATCTGAT
Source organism: Mesorhizobium sp. P171375 (assembly GCF_057786075.1). Classification (NCBI taxonomy): domain Bacteria; kingdom Pseudomonadati; phylum Pseudomonadota; class Alphaproteobacteria; order Hyphomicrobiales; family Phyllobacteriaceae; genus Mesorhizobium; species Mesorhizobium sp. P171375. The sequence continues at coordinate 2,875,298 of NZ_JBYNWF010000001.1, read as the reverse complement.
CACGCTCGGCCTGCTCGACCTCGATGGCGTGCGCATGTTCTTTTCCACCGGCATATTGCGCGTGGTGCTGCTCGGCGTGCTGATCGGTGTCGGCTCCTACCTTCTGATCAGCACCGATCTTGAGCTCGGTTTGCTCAGCCTGAGTTTCGTGCCGTTCGTTGCCTGGCGGTCCTCGGTCACGCAGCTCAGATTGCGCAGCACCTGGCTGACGCTGCAGGAGCGGCTGTCGGTGCTGAGCCGGGTGATGGATGAGAACCTCGGCGGCATCCGCGTCGTGCGTGCGTTCGCAGCGCAACGACATGAGCTTGAAAAATTCGACCGGGCCAAAAAGTCGGCGCTGGAGCTTGCCGATCAGCGCGTCGACATCCGAGTCTCCAACACCAGCGCCATGAATTTCTCCTTCCTGGCAGCCATGGGCCTGGTGCTGTGGTTCGGCGGTCAGAAGGTGATTGCGGGCGAGATCAGCGTCGGCACGCTGGCTCAGTTCCTCACCTTCATGACCATCCTGCAGATGCCGGTGCGCCAGCTCGGCCTGATGGTCAACTCGTTTGCCCGCGCCTCGACCTGCGGCACCAGGCTGTTCGAACTGCTCGACGCCGAACTCGACATCCAGGATGCGCCTGGCGCCAAGGATCTCGTCGTCACTGACGGCGTGCTGCGCTTCGACAATGTCGGCTTCCGCTATGCGGGCGTTGGCGGCCGGCCGGCGCTGTCGGGCATTTCCTTCGAGGCCAGGTCCGGTGAAACCGTTGGCATCGTCGGCCCGCCGGGCAGCGGCAAGTCGACCATCGCGCATCTGATCCCGCGCTTCTACGATGTGACGTCGGGCGCGATCACCATCGACGGGCAGGACATCCGCGAGGTCACGCTGCAATCGCTGCGCAAGGCGGTCGGCGTCGTGCAGCAGGACGCGTTCCTGTTCACCACCTCGATCGAGAACAACATCGCCTATGGCAATCCCTGGGCGCGCGAAACCCGCATCGGGCAGGCAGCCGAGTATGCCCAGCTGCACAACTACATCATCGGGCTTCCGGCCGGCTACACCACGGTCGTGGGTGAGCGCGGCGCCTCGCTGTCCGGCGGCCAGCGGCAGCGCCTGACCATCGCCCGTACCTTGATGCTGCGGCCTTCGGTTCTGGTGTTCGACGATTCCACCGCGGCCGTCGACGCCGGCACCGAGCAGCGTATCCGCACGGCGATGAAACGCTTCGCCAAGGACCGTGTGACGCTGATCATCTCGCACCGGCTGAGCTCGCTGATGCATGCCGACCAGATCCTGTTCGTCGAAAACGGCCGCATCGCCGAGCGCGGCACGCACCAGGAATTGCTGGCGCTGGGCGGCCGCTACCGCGCGCTCTACGACCTCCAGCTGCGGCCGGACGACGATTTGCCGGTGGCTGTGGGAGCCGCATGATGTCGACGCAGAACGACGACGAGAAGGAAGACACCAGCCGGCGGCCGACCAAGGCCGTCGTCGGCTCGCACCGCGACGAGGAAGAGGTCTTCGGCAAGGCCTACGATCCGCGCATCGTGCGCCGCATCTGGAGTTTTGTGAAACCGTATCAGGGCCGGATCTTCATCTCGGTTGCCGCTGTACTGGTGTTCACACTGACGCAGCTGGCGATCCCGCTGGTCATCCGCTACGCCATCGACCACGGCATGGCGGCGGGCAAGGCCGACCGCTCGGTGATGAACTGGGCGATCGGCGCCTTCGCGCTGATCATCCTGATCAACTATGGCGCCAGCTATGTGCAGGAAAGCGTCGTCGGCAAGGTGGCCGAGAATGTGCTGTCGGATTTGCGCCGCGCCATGTTCAGCCATCTGCAGAGTGTCTCGCTGAGCTTCATGGACAAGACCGAAGTGGGCCGCCTGATGTCGCGCCTGCAGGGCGACGTCAATTCGATGCAGGAGTTCCTCGAGACCTCCGTGATGTCGGTGGGCGACATCGTGCTCTTGTTCGGCATCGTCACCGTTCTGCTCTGGCTCGATTTCCGGCTCGGGCTTTTGACGCTGTCGACCATGCCGGCGCTGTTTGTCGTACGCCTGTTCTGGCTCCCGCGCGCCAAGGTCGCCTTCATGACCGCGCACGAGACCAATTCGATCGCCAACGGTGCGCTCGCCGAAGGCATCCACGGCGTGCGCACGGTGCAGAGCCTGGAGCGCCAGCACGTCAATTTCGACCTCTATGACGAGAAGGTGCTGGCCAATCTGAGGACGCATCTGACCTCGGCGAAATATGCGCAGGTGATGGTGCCGATCGTCGACACGCTGACCGGCATAGCCATGGCGACCGTCATCGTCATAGGCGGTTCGATGGTGCTGTCGCACAGCCTCGACATCGGCGTCATGGTGGTGTTCCTGTTCTACATCCAGCGCTTCTTCGACCCTATCCGCTCGCTCACCATGCAGTACTCAGTCATGCAGCGCGCCATGGCTTCGGGCCAGCGCATCTCCGAAGTGCTCGACGTGCCGGTCGACGTCAGCGACAGCCGAGGCGCGGTGGCGCTGACGCGCGACATGGACGGCTCGGTCGAGTTCAGGAACGTCACCTTCGGCTACCGGCAGAACCAGCCGGTGCTCAAAAATGTCTCGTTCCGCGTCAATCCAGGCGAGACCGTGGCCCTGGTCGGGCCGACCGGATCGGGCAAGTCGAGCTGCATGGCGCTGGTGCACCGTTTCTACGATGTCTGGTCGGGCGAGGTGCTGGTCGGCGGCCACGATGTCCGCGACGTGACGCAGGATTCGCTCGGCGACCAGGTGGCCATGGTGCTGCAGGAGCCATTCCTGTTCTCCGGCACGGTTCTGGAAAACATCCGCTACCACAAGACATCAGCAACCCGCGAAGAGGTGGTGCGAGCGGCACAAGCCGTCGGTGCGCACGATTTCATCGAGCATCTGCCCGACGGCTACGACACCGAGCTCGAACAACGCGGCGGCAACCTCTCGCTCGGCCAGCGCCAGCTGATCAGCTTTGCGCGGGCGCTGGTCGCCGACGCCAAGATCCTGGTGCTGGACGAGGCGACGGCGAGCATCGATTCCTACACGGAAATGCTGATCCAGGAGGCGCTGGTCACACTGCTGGAAGGCCGCACCGGGCTGGTCATCGCGCACAGGCTGGCGACCATCCGCGGCGCCGACCGCATCATCGTGCTGCAGAATGGCGAGATCGTCGAAAGCGGCAACCACGACCAGCTGATGGCGGCGAAAGGTCTCTACGCGCGGCTCTACAACATGAACTACGCCTCGTTCGACGACATTGCCGAGGAAGACATAGGCGCACCGGCCGGCAAGGCGACGTGAAGGTGGCCTGTTGAGCCCAACGGAAACTCGCGGCAAGCGGGGCAGAGCCGGTCAGCGATTCTATCAAACGCCGAGTCCCTCCGAAGCCAACAGGCAGGATTCCTGCTTTTCTTAGCCGTCAAAAGAGACCGTAATCACTCCGGTTGCGCTTGCCCTTGGCGCGCAAGGGTTGCAAAGGCATTGGAACAGGATGGCCTGCCGCGAGTTTCTGTCTTCGAGCCGCGCGGCGTGAATGGCGCGGCAGCGCAAGGAGACGGCATATGGGCCTGGGTACCATTCTTATTATCATCCTGATCATCGCGTTGCTCGGCGGCTTCAGCGGCCTCGGCGGCGGACCATTTTACGGCACCGGTTACTATGGCGGCGGCGGCCTCGGGCTGGTGCTGCTCATCGTCATCATTCTGGTTGTTCTTGGGCGCATTTAGCGCCGCTGCCAGCGGCCGCCGGACCTCGGCGGCCGCTCTCGTTTGAAGACATTGGTTGGCAGCTGAACAGTGCCGGCGCCTGGAGACATTGGTGGCACGCAAACTCGACCTGCGCAGCGGCCGGCCGGTCTGGTTTGCCTATCGGGCTCCATCGGTGCCGACCGAAAGACTGACCCGCGATGTCAAGACCGACGTGTTGATCGTCGGCATGGGGATCAGCGGCGCCATGGCCGCCGGAACGCTGACTGCCGCCGGTCGTCGCCTCGGCGATCGGCGGCATCGAAGACTCCGACGCGAAGCTGTTTTCATTCAGCCGATCATGATCGAACGCTTTCGCCCGCGCCGCCGCTCAGGCAATGAGTTCTACAGCACCGCGGATGAAGCTTCCGTCTTCAACCGGCCAGCGCATTTCAGGGTGTGCAACTGCTGACGCTTTTGAACGTCATTTCATTTCTGCAATCATATTCCGGAGGCCAGTCGTTGCTAATTCTGGTGCAGTATTGGGCGATTATGGCTTCCGCGCTGTACCGGCCAATGAAAATATCGGGCTTGATGGAATTGTCGGTTTGCAGGCCGGTGAAAAAGCTGATTTCCGATCCGCTTTTGCAGGCATAGCCGATCATCAGATCGTCTTTTATCCGGCCGGCAATCTGAGCGCAGCCTGCCGGTCCGGGAAGTGGATCCGAAACTTGAGTTATCTCCAGGCAGGTCCCGCGTTGCTGTTCGCGCCACTTCGAGTTCAAGGCGGGAAGATCATCCGCCAATGACATGGTTGTCGCCGCGCCTAGAAATGCCATCTCGACAATGACAGACATCAGGAAAGCCTTCTTCATCGATACCTCTCCCTTTTACATCCCGGTGAGGATGGCATATTTGCAAGGTCTGGTGTGTGAGCGGCTTTACTTAGGAAGATCTACGCGATCGCTGGCTCTGCGGAGCGAGCGGTCCGAGTGCCGAGAAGAACCAGCGGGATGGCGATCGCATAAACGACCAGCACCGAGAGCCAGATGGCTCCAGGCCACTCTTTCTGGACGACGAAGTAGAAGGTCGAGAAGCCGAGTGGGGCGATGACCGAGGCCAGGCTGACGGCCGATGCCAGCACGCCCTGGAGTTGACCCTGGCGAGCCGGGTCGACCTGCCTTGTGGCAAAGGCCTGGAACGCCGGTGCGCCGATGCCGGCCAGCGCGAAGACCGGCATGATGGCGAACACCATCCAGCCGTGATTGGCGAAAGCCATGGCGAGAAGGGCGATGCAGGCAAAACCTATGCCGGTGACGACCGCCCAGCGCTCGCCGAGCAATCTGGCTGCCGGGCCGGGCAGGAATGCCTGCACCAGCGTCTGGCAGACACCGAAGGCGCCCAGCGAAAGGCCGATCCAGACACCGTTCCACTGGAACGTGTCGAAGCCCCACAGCGCCCAGCAGGTGCCGTAGGCTTCTCCGGTGGCGCTCATGATGAAGAACACGAACACGATCGGCAGAAGCCCCTTCAAAGAGAGCACCCAGCGCAACGGCGCAAGCGGGTTGAGTGCGGCCAGATCGAGCTTCTGGCGGGCAGGTGCGCGCGACTCCGGCAGGATGAAAAAAGCCAGCAGCAGATTGCAGGCGTTGAGCACGGCGGCGGCGATGAAAGGCAACCGCAGCCAGTGGTCGCCGAGCAGACCGCCGAGAACCGGCCCGATGATGAAGCCGGCGCCGAACACGGCGTTGAACAGGCCGAAGCGACGGGCGCGCTTGTCCTCAGGTGACACGTCGGTGATGTAGGCCATTGCGACCGAGACATTGGCGCTGGTCAGGCCGGCAATGGCGCGGCCGAGGAACAGCATCCAGAGCTGTGGCGCGAAGGCCATGACGATGTAGTTGATGGCCGCACCGGCGAGCGAAATGAGCAGAACGGGACGCCTGCCAATGTTGTCGCTCAAGGCGCCGAGCATGGGCGCGAAGACGAATTGCATCAGCGCATAAAGCGCGGTCATGATGCCGATATAGGGTGCGATATCGGGGCTGTGCGTCACCTCTTCGAGGAGGCGCGGGAGGATCGGGAAGATGAGGCCTATGCCGACGGCGTCGAGGCCGATCGCGGCGAAGATAACGGTAAGGGATTTGTTCATGGTGAGATCCAGACGATGAAAATGATGAACCCATGACGCGCGCCTTGCGCTGACGTCCTGGGTCTCTGCAGTCCGATCGAGCGGAGAAGCTTGCTTTTCGGCTCAGTTCTTACTATACTCGATCCAAACTTGTACTCAGTACATATTCAACCAGGAAAGCCATGTCAACCCCGTCCGACCTCCGGGCTCGCAAGCGCCTCGCCACGCGGCAAGCCATCTCCAATGCCGCCACGCTCCTGTTCTTCGAGCGGGGCTTCGACGATGTGACGGTGGACGAGATCGCGGCGGCCGCCGATGTTGGGCGGATGACGGTATTCAATCACTTCCCGCGCAAGGAGGACATGCTCTTCGACCGCGACGAGGAAGGCCGCGAGATGCTGCGCGAGGCTCTGCGGCAGCGCGATCCAGGCATCGCGCCGATCGAGGCGTTGCGGCTGTTCGCGCATCGCCTGGTTGCCGAACGTAGCCCCGTCGTCGAATTCTCCGCCAGGAGCCAGGGCCTGATCAGGACGGTCGAGGGCAGCGAGACGCTCAAGGCGCGGGCGAGAGCGATACGGGATGAGCTGGCGGACGTGCTGACGGTAGCGCTGACTGAAGGCGCGGGGCGTGATGCCGCCGACCCCGACGCCCGGCTGGGTGCGGCGCTGCTCCTGACGACATGGAGTGTGGCCTTCATCCAGGCGCACCGGACGTTTCGAGAAACCCGCGACAGCGGCCAAGCGAGCGCGGCCTTTCTCGCTCTCGTCGACAAGGGCAGCATCGGCCTGAAAGCCGCAATGGCAGGCACGCCTTACGCCTGAGCAAGGTCTTCGCTCAAACCCGCCGTCTCTGCGCCGTCAGAAACACCACCAGCACACAGCACAGCAGGCCGAGCGACGATGGCAGTCCCTGATGTCCGGTCAGCTGCATTGCCAGCCCTGCTACGGGCGAGCCGACGATGCCGCCAGTGCCCCACACGAAAGCGAAGGCGGCATTGCCGGCAATCAAGGCCTGACCGGTGAAACGCTCGCCGAGTTGGATCAGCGACAACGTGTAGATGCCGAACGAGACCCCGCCCCAGACGAAGAAAAGCGGCCAGATCAGCCAATTGTCGAAGAGCAACGGCAACAGCAGGCAACCGGCCAGGCACACCAGGACACAGAACAGCATCATCCGCGTCGAGCCAAACCGTTCGGCCGCGCGCCCAAGCACGATCTGCAGCACCGCATTGCCGGCGATGAAACAGGTGATGAGCGACGCAATGCGTTGCTCGGCGCTGCCAAGTGCGGCGCCATAGACCGCGAACAGGGAAAGCAGGACCTGCTCGAAGGCGGCAGCGGTGAAAACGGTAAACAACAACAGCGGCGCCAGGGCAAAGAAGCCGCCGACCGACACCGCCTCGCCGTCATGCGGCATGTCGGGCAGGCGCGCTGCGACGGCAAGCACGATCAGGCCGCAGACCAGGAAGGCCGCGCTGCCGATGATGAAGGGCGGCCACCCTTGGGTGCCCACAAGGCCTAGCGACAGTGGGCCGAAGCCGAATCCGGCGGAAACAATGGAGGAGTAAAGGCCCATGATGCGGCCCCGGCGCGCGGCGGGCGTGATCGAGACCAGCCAGGTTTCGCTGATCACGTAGAGCGGGTTGGCAAAGAAGCCGAGCAGGAAGCGCAACGGCATCCAGGCCCAGACGTCCTGCGTCCAGGCAATCGCGATCAGGGCGGTCGCTGCCAGGATTGAACACAGGACCGCGAAGCGCGCCGCCCCCACGCGCCGAACCAGCGCCGGCGTGAAGAGCGACGATACGATGAAACCCAGCGGCGTCATTGCCGCCGAGAGGCCGATCAGGCCCGGTGTCGTCCCCTGCCGTTCGAGGATGAAGCTGAGCAGCGGATAGGTCAGCCCCTGCGCGACGGCAAACACCGTGACGGTCGCGATGATGCCGGCCATCGCGGCCCATGGGATGCGGTTCTCGCGCGGTGACGTCGCGTCTTCGGCGCTCATGCAGCCTTCGAAGCAGGATCGGCAAATTCCGGCAAGTGCAAATACCGGCGAAGCGCCGCGGCACGCACAAACGGGCGATCCGGTATCATCCGGCTCACACTTGCCAGAAGCGTTTGACGATCTCTGCCTCGACCTGGCGTCTGGTCAGGCCGATGTCGTCGATCAGATGCGGATTGGCCTCCGCCATCTGCTTCAGGTCCCAGCGAAAGCGTATCCGCTCACGCCAGGCCGCAATCATGCTGCGCGGGCCCGTCAAGTACCGGCGCGATGACGCCGCGGGTTTTTCCGGCCAGGCTGCCGGGGCAGAAGCAAAGGTATCGTTCATGGCAACCTCCATTCGGCTTGAGGGGCAAGAGCCCTCGGTTTGAAAGAGGCTGAATTCTGCAGCATGCGGACGGCGCCGTAATTAAGCCTTCCCAAATAGTTCTCAAAACTTCCAAACGGGCTATAGATGCGCGTTATGCAAGGAGCGCGCTTTGCCTTTGGTCCGTTCGTGCTTGATCCGGGTGCGGGAACGCTCCTTCGGGACAACGTCCCCGTCGCCGCCGGTCATCGCGGACTGCAACTGCTGGCGGCGCTCGTCGCACGGCCCGGCGAGATCCTGGCCAAGGCCGAGTTGATGGACGCGGCATGGCCAGGCACGGCCGTCGAGGAAGGCAACCTTACGGTCCAGATCGCGCAATTGCGCAAGCTGCTGGGTCCGGCCGCGAATGGCGGGGAATGGATATCGACGGTTCCGCGCGTCGGCTATCGCTTCATCGGCGCCATTGAACAGCTCGGCGATGCAAAGCGACAGCCTTTGCCGCTGCCCGCCAAGCCGTCGATAGCCGTGTTGCCCTTCGCCAATTTCAGCAACGACCCCGAGCAGGAAGCCTTCGCCGACGGGTTGACTGAAGACCTCATCACCGACCTGTCCCGGATCGGCGGCCTGTTCGTCATCGCGCGCAACTCGACCTTTGCCTACAAGGGCAAGGCGGTGGATGTGCGCGAGATCGCCAGGGAACTTGGCGTGCGCTATCTCTTGGAGGGCAGCGCCAGACGTGCCGCCGGGCGCGTGCGCATCAACGCCCAGCTGGTCGACGCACTGAGCGGCGAGCATCTGTGGGCGGACCGCTTCGATCGCGGCCTGGAAGATATCTTTGCCGTCCAGGACGAGGTGACGGCCAAGATCGTCGAGGCCCTGCTTGGCCGCCTGCGTGCGCCGCTGCCGCGCAACCGGCCGGGGAATCTCGAGGCGTACGATCTGTGTGTGCGGGCCCGCAAGCTGATCGACGTTTCGCCGGAGACGGCGCGCGAAGCGCATCTGATGCTGACGCGTGCGATTGCGCTCGATCCGGACTATGCCGAGGCCTATCGCTGGCTTGCCATGAACCACTGGATGGGATGGGTGCATTGGGGCGAAGCGGTGGAGCCTGCCCGCGGCCTTGCCCTGGACCTGGCGCGCAAGGCCGTGGCGATCGATCCCAATGATGCCGGCTGTCACTGGGTGCTTGCCAACCTGCTTGCCTATGAGCGCAGATTCGATGAGGCGGACGCGGAATTTGCCAAGGCGTTCGAGCTCGACCCGAACGACGCCGACGCCTGGGCGACATTGTCCGACATCACGACCCTGGCCGGCCAGGTGGAGGAGGGCCTCGAGCAGATCCGCAAAGCGTTCCGCCTGAACCCGTATCCGGCAAGCTGGTACTATCTTACGCTCGGCCAGGCGCAATATGCGGCGCGCGACTACGAGGCCGCCGTCGAGACGCTGCGCCGGGACGAGACCTATCGCACAAGCTCACGCCGCTTCCTGGCGGCGAGCCTCGCCCAGCTCGGCCGGCTCGACGAGGCGCGCGCCGAGGTCGCAATGTTCCTCGTCGCCAACCCGCATTTCACAACCCGCCACTGGGTCGAGACCGAGCCATTCCGCGACGCTGCCACGCTCGAACATTTCGTCGATGGCTTCCGCAAGGCCGGCCTTCCGGAGTGACGGACCGCCGGCGACCTGCCGCCTACTATGCCGTCGCCTTTGCGTAGCGGCCGGGCGGCTGGCCGACATGGCGGCTGAAGGCGGTGCCGTAGCCGACGCGCTCGGCGACCTCGGCGATGTCGATCGCCTGCCGGCGCAGCATCGAGCGGCACGATATCGATTCGGTCGGATTTGGGCAGAACATCCTCACGCGGCGTGCGCATGGCGGTGGTCCAGCCTTTGGCGTGGAAAAACCTGGCGCAATCAATAGTCCGTATATGATTTGCCGCCTCATGCCAGGTCAGTGACCATCGATCCACATGGCGTCCGGCACGACCACCAGCTTGCCGACAAAATCCTTGGCGATGAAGTCGGCCTGCGCCTTGTGAAAATCGGACAGTCTGTAGACACCGCCAACCAGCGGCCGGATTTTCTTGGCCTCGATGTAGCGGACGATGCGACGAAAATCGGCGCGCGTGCCTTGGCTCGATCCGTGCAGTTGCAGCTGCTTGAGATACATGGTCCTCAGATCGAGCTGCACGACTGGGCCGGCGATCGCGCCGGCGGTCGTGTAGCGGCCTTCGGGTCGGAGAATGCGCAACAAGTCGTTGAAGATCGCGCCGCCGACGAGATCGGCGACCACGTCGATCGGCTGGCCGCCGGTCGCCTCAGTCACCGCGGCAGGCAAGTCGGCGACGCCGCGGGTTATCACCGCCTCGGCGCCGATGTTGCGCACCGCCTGTTCCTTGCCCTTGCCGACAACGGCGTAGGGAATGGCGCCGCGCGCTCGCGCCAGCTGGACGATGCCGGAACCGACACCGCCCGAACCGCCGGTGACAAGCACGCGCTCGCCGGCCTTGAGTGCGGCGCGCTCCAGCATCTGCTCACCGGTGAGATAGGCGCAGCAGAAGGTGGCGAGTTCGACGTCGCTCATCTCGGTGTCGACGACATGTGCATTCTCGGCCGGCACCGTCTGGTATTCGGCGTACCCGCCGTCGCGACCGTGGCCCATATAGTCGATGTCGGCGAGTGAATCGTCGTCGCGGTTGTAGATGGAGAAATCGACCATCACCCGCTCGCCGATCCGGTCCGGCGAGACGCCTTCACCGACGGCCGCAACAATGCCGACCGTGTCGGTGCCCTGGATGCGCGGGAAAACAAGTGTGTTGCCTTGCCGCCGCCAGGTCGACACGGCGGCAGCATCTTCCTCCGTGCCATAGGCGCCCTGGCGCACCCAGACATCGGTGTTGTTCATGCCGCAAGCGCTGACCTTGACCAGCACTTCACCCGGGCCGGGCACAGGCACCTTCACATCGGTGCGGTAGACGAGTTTTTCCGGTCCGCCGTACCCGGTGAGCAGCACGGCGGCCATGGTGGCGGGAAGGGTCTTGGTCATGGCATTCATGGTCGATCTCAGAGATTGGCAAACACGCTGTTGACCGCATCGGCGGCCTTCGAAACGACGATGTCGGCTTCCTCACGGGTCAGGCAGAGCGGCGGCGCGAAACCGAGTATATCGCCCTGCGGCATGGCGCGGCCGATGACGCCGTTTGCGGCAAGTGCCGTCGCCACTTGCGGCCCGATCTTGAGCGAAGCATCGAAGAACACACGGTCGTCCTTGTCGGCGACGAACTCGACCGCCGCCAGCATGCCGTCGCCGCGTACGTCGCCGACATGTTTGTGGTCGCCGACGGCCTTGGCGAGTTCGGCGCGGAAATAGGCGCCGGTCTCGCCGGCGTTCTTCACCAGATCCATCTCGTCGATCAGTTCGAGATTGGCGACGCCTGCCGCGACGCAGATCGGATGCGCAGCATAGGTCCAGCCATGACCGAGCGAGCCGAGCTTGTCCGAACCCTGCACCAGCACCTGCCAGACCTTGTCGGCAACGATGACGCCAGACAGCGGCGCATAGGCCGAGGTCAGGCCCTTGGCGATGGTGATCAGGTCCGGCTTGATGCCATAGTGGTCGGAGCCGAACATTGTGCCGAGACGACCGAAGCCCGTCACCACCTCGTCGGCGACCAGCAGCACGTCATACTTCTTCAGCACGGACTGGATCTTTTCCCAGTAGCCGGCGGGCGGCGGCACGATGCCGCCAGTGCCAAGGATCGGCTCGCCGATGAAGGCGGCGACGGTCTCGGGGCCTTCGGCAAGGATCATCTCCTCGAGCTTGTCGGCGCAATGCTGCGAGAACTGCTCCTCGCTCATCGAACGGTCGGCGCGGCGGAAATAGTAGGGCGCCTCGGTGTGCAGCACCGGCGCGCGCGGCAGGTCGAAAGCATTGTGGAAGAGGTCTAGCCCGGTCAGCGACCCCGTCATCACGCCAGAGCCGTGATAGCCGCGCCAGCGCGAGATGATCTTCTTCTTCTCCGGCCGCCCAAGCACATTGTTGTAGTACCAGATCAGCTTGATGTTGGTTTCGTTGGCGTCCGAACCGGAGAGCCCGAAATAGACTCTGGACATGCCCTTGGGCGCACGGTCGATGATCATCTTGGCCAGTGTGATCGACGCTTCGGTGCCGTGCCCGACATAGGCGTGATAATAGGCGAGGTTCTTCGCCTGGGTGGCGATGGCATCGGCGATCTTCTGGCGGCCGTAGCCGACATTGACGCAATAGAGGCCGGCAAAGGCATCGATGCTCTTCTTGCCATTGGCGTCCCAGACGGTGACGCCTTCACCACCGGCCATGATGCGCGTCGGCGATTCACCGCGCGCGTGCGTGCCCATATGGGTCGAGGGATGGAAAAAGTGGTCGCGATCCCAGGCGTTGAGTTCGTTGGACTGGTCGAGCATTCTTTTGACTCCTTGAGAGCTGGCTGGACGGACTTATGCGACGTCCAGGCAGAGGTACTTCAGATCGGTGAAAGCTTCGAGCCCGTGGCGTGAGCCTTCGCGGCCTATGCCGGATTGCTTGACGCCGCCAAAGGGTATCGGCGCGCCGGTGATCTTCACCCGGTTGATAGCGACCATGCCGTAGTCGAGCGCGCGGCCGATGCGCTGCTGACGGCCGCCGTTCTCGGTGACGACATAGGCGACGAGGCCGTATTCGGTGGCGTTGGCGCGGGCGATGACCTCGTCCTCGCTATCGAAAGGCGTGACGGCGGCGACCGGGCCAAAAGTCTCCTCGCGCATGATCAGCGCCTCGTCAGTGACATCAGTCAGCAGCGTCGGCTGGTAGAACAGCGGCCCGGCCTGATGCCGCTTGCCGCCGGCGAGGCACCGCGCGCCGCGAGCGATGGCATCGGCAACCTGTTCCTCGACTTTGATGACGGCGCGCTCATGCATCAGCGGCCCGATGTCGGTGCCGTCGGCAAGCCCATTGCCGGTCCGCAGTGCCTCGATGCGCCTGGCGAAGGCGGCGCAGAAGTGATCGTAGATCGGGCGCTGGACGTAGATGCGGTTGGCGGCAAGGCAGTCCTGGCCCGACGTGGCGAATTTGGCATCGATGGCAATGTTCATGGCCTTGTCGAGATCGGCATCGGCAAAGACGATCAGCGGCGCGTGGCCGCCAAGCTCCATCACCAGCCGCTTCATTGTCCGCGCGCTCTGCGCCGCGATCAGCCGGCCGATCTCGGTCGAGCCGGTAAAGCTCATGGCGCGGACGCGTGTATCCTCGCACATGCGGCCGACGACAGTCGCGGCCTTGCCGGTGATAACGTTGAAGACACCGGAAGGCAGGCCGGCACGCTCGCCGAGTTCAGCCAGCGCCAGCGCCGACAGCGGCGTTTCCGAGGATGGGTGCGCGACGATGGTGCAGCCGGCGGCAAGGGCGGCCGCCGCCTTGCGGGTCAACATGGCGGACGGAAAATTCCATGGCGTGACGATGCCGACGACGCCGAGCGGCTCGCGCCGCACCATCATCTCGGCATTCGGCAGATGGCTGGTGACGCTCTCGGCGTTGAGACGTTTTGCTTCCTCGGCATACCACTCGACGAAGGAGGCGGCGTAGTCGATTTCGCCAAGCGATTCCTGCAGCGGCTTGCCCTGTTCCAGTGTCATCAGCAGAGCAAGATCGTCTTTCGCGGCGATGATCAGTTCGAACCATTTTCGCAGAATTTTCGAGCGCTCCTGCGGCAACAGGGAGCGCCAGGCTGGAAAGGCGCGCGCGGCGGCATCGATTGCTTTTGTCGTTTGCCGCGCATCGAGCGCCGCGACGAAAGCAACAGTCGCACCGGTAGCCGGATCGGTGACCTCGAAACTTTCCGCCGCCTCGCTTGCCGTCCAATGTCCGTCGACATAGGCGAGTTCGCGCAGCAGCCGGCGGTCGGTGAGCCGGTCGAGCGCTTCATGGCGATGTGAGCGAGCGAAATGCGCGGACATGGTCGAGACCTCCCGGTTCGGACTGATGCGGGAAGACTACCTGCCATCGGCAGACAGAGAGGCTGTTTCGATGCCTTGAAAGAGAGAGACTCTCTCTATTGTGCTGCGCTGGCAGACAATCTCTCCGGCCCTATGCCGACGCCGGCAGTAGGTCAGCTATCGGAAGCACCGCCTCTTCCTTCACCGTCTTGGTGACGATGTAGGTGAAGTAGCGGTCGATGCCGATCTCGCGCTCGAGCAAGCCGTCGACCAGCCGCTGATAGGCGTCGATGTCGCGCGCCATCACCTTCACCACATAGTCGACGCCGCCGCCCACCGACCAGCAGGCAACGATCCCGGGGATGTCGCGGATGACGCGTTCGAAGCGGTCGAAATCGGCCTGGCGGTGGCTGGCCAGCGTCACCTCCATCAGCACGGTGGCGACCGGCGCCACGACGCGCATGGCGATCCTGGCGTGATAGCCCGAGACGATCCCGGCCTTCTCCAGCTTGCGCAACCGCATCCAGCATGGCGTCGGCGACAGGCCGACCTGTTCGGCCAGCGCCAGCTTGGTGATGCGCCCGTCGCGCTGGATGGCATCGAGGATCTTGAGGTCGATTGCGTCGAGTTTGGCTGATGTCATCGGCGTCCGCTTTTTGTCGGCATCACCATGATGGCGCATTATTTCGATTGTCAATTGCACTGATTTCGATCTCTAATAAGTCATGACATTGTGGCAACCCGATCCCGCGCTCCTTCGCCGGCCGGCCTATCAATCGCTGGCCGACCAGTTCGCGCGCGCCATCCATGACGGGCGGCTGGCCAATGGCGCGCGGCTGCCGACGCATCGAAGGCTGGCCGACGATTTGAAACTGTCGGTGCAGACGGTCAGCCGCGCCTATGAGGAACTGATCCGGCGCGGCCTGATTTCAGGCGAGATCGGCCGCGGCAGCTTTGTCCAGACGCAGCGCCGCGAGCCGGAGCCGCCCTATCTGCCGGAGCGCCTCGGCGAAGTCATCGACCTCTCCATCCTGAAGCCGGTCTGCGAGCCGATGCATCTGGAGCGGCTGAAGCAGGCGCTGGGCTGGCTGGCCGAAAACCTGCCGTCGAGTTCGGCGCTGTCGTTCCGGCCCAACATGGTATTTCCGCGCCACCGCGCGGTGGCGGTGGACTGGCTGAGACTGTGCGGGCTCGACATTTCCGCGCAGAATATCAGTCTCACCAACGGCGCCACCGCGGGGATGACGGTAGCGTTGATGAGCGTGGCGCCGCCGGGCTCGACCGTCGCCACCGAAGCCATCGGCCACCACACGCTGGTGCCGCTGGCGCGTTATCTCGGTTTCAACCTCGAAGGCCTGCCGATCGACGGCAATGGCCTGATTCCGGAAGCGCTCGACGAGGCCTGCCGTCTCACCGACATTCGTGCGGTCTTCGTGCAGCCTTCGGTGATCAACCCGACGACCACGCTGATGGATGCGCGTCGGCGCGAAGAGATTGCCGCCGTCGCGCGCAAGCATGACATCGCTATTATCGAGAACGATGTGCTGGGTCCGCTGATTGAGGACCGGCCGCCGCCGGTCGCCGCCTTTGCGCCGGAGCGCACGCTTTACGTGACGTCCTTCACCAAGATCACCGTGCCCGGCCTGCGCATCGGCTACCTCGCCGCGCCCGACCGCTACGTCGCGGCTGTGGCCAACCGGCACCTGGTGTCCAACTGGATGGCGACGCCGCTGGTGGCCGAAATCGCCACCAAATGGGTCACTGACGGTACGGCGATGGAGCTCGTGCGCTGGCAGCGCGCGGCCTTGCGGCGGCGCCAGGACATCGCGGCTGAGGTGTTGGCCGGGGTCGACTACCGCGCCCGGCGCGACGGGCTGCATGTCTGGCTGCAATTGCCGGCCGACCGCGCCGAGGAGAGCTTTGTCGCCCAGGCTCGCCTCCAGGGCGTCGCGATCGCGCCCGGCATGTCCTTCCGCATCTCGGACGCGCCCTGGCATCCGGCGGTGCGCATTTCGCTGGGCTCGACCACCGAAGGGGAACTGCGCGCCGGCCTCGGCGTTGTCACCAAGCTGCTGCTTGGCGATCCGGAGCACCTGCTGCTCGCAATCTGAGCGGAAATTGCCCTGAAATTGTGCGGTCGCGGAAATATTGTCATGATATTATTTTCCTAATTGACATGATTTGGCGCCTTCCGCATCGTTAAGGGCACAGGCTTCTCCAGCAGGGGAAATTCATTTGTCCACACCCATCATCAAGGTCGACGCCATTTCGAAGAGCTTCGGCTCGTTCAAGGTGCTCGACGGCCTGTCGATGCAGGTCATGCCGGGCGAGAAGCTGGCGCTGATCGGCCCGTCCGGCTCGGGCAAGACGACGATCCTGCGCATCCTGATGACACTTGAGAAGATCGACGGCGGCCATATCCAGATCGATGGCGAGCAGCTCTATCACATGGAGCGCAATGGCCAGCTGCTGCCCGCCGACGAGCGGCATTTGACCAAGATGCGCCAGAAGATCGGCATGGTCTTCCAGCTGTTCAATCTCTTTCCGCACAAATGCGTCATGGACAATGTCACCCTGGCGCCGATGCTGACCAAGGGCACGCCGCGCGCCGTTGCCGAAAAGCGGGCAATGGAACTGCTCGACATGGTCGGCATGGCCGACAAGGCGAAGTCGATGCCGGCGCAATTGTCCGGCGGCCAGAAGCAGCGCGTGGCGATTGCGCGTGCGCTGGCGCTGTCGCCAAAGATCATGCTGTTCGACGAGGTGACGTCGGCGCTCGATCCGGAGCTGGTCGAAGAGGTGCTCAACGTCATGCGCAAGCTTGCCGCCGAGACCGACATGACCATGCTGCTCGTCACCCACGAGATGGGCTTTGCCCACGACTTCGCCGACCGCGTGCTGTTTTTCGACCGCGGCAGGATCGTCGAGGAAGGCAAGCCCGACGAGATTTTCCGCCATCCCAAGCAGGAGCGCACACAAGGTTTCCTGAAGAAGATCATCGCAGCCGGACATCGTGTCTGACCGCTTTGCGGGGCGGAAGACCGCCCCAGACAAAACCAAGAAGACAAACAAGGAGTTGGGAACAATGAAGAAACTTGGCATTCTGGCCGGCGTCGCCGGTCTCGCACTGACGGTGGTACTGGCGGCTTCAAGCACCGGTTCGGCCGATGACAGTAAGCTCGAGCAGCTGAAGGCGCAGGGCTTTGCCCGAGTCGCGATCGCCAACGAGCCGCCTTATACGGCGGTCGCCGCCGACGGCAAGGTTTCGGGCGCGGCGCCCGACGTGGCCCGCGAGATCTTCAAGCGTCTCGGCGTTGGCGACATCGTCGCGTCGATCTCAGAATATGGCGCCATGATCCCCGGACTGCAGGCCGGCCGCTTCGACGTCGTCACCGCCGGCCTGTTCATGAAGCCGGAGCGCTGCGCGGCGGTCGTCTATTCGGAACCGGTGCTGTGCGACGCCGAGGCGATGCTGGTGAAGAAGGGCAATCCGAAGGGCTTCAAGAGCTACGAGGATGTCGCCAAGGACACGTCAGCCACGATCGGCGCGCCGGGCGGCGGCACCGAAGAGAAGCTGGCGCTCAACGCCGGCGTGCCGCGCGAACGCGTCATCGTCGTGCCCGACGGCCAGAGCGGCCTGAAGATGCTGCAGGACGGCCGCATCGATGCCTACTCGCTGCCCGTTCTGTCGATCAACGACCTCGTCAAGAAGGCTGCCGACCCGAACCTCGAAGTCATTGCGCCTGTGCAGGGTGCGCCGGTCTATTGCGACGGCGCCGCCTTCAAGAAGGGCGATGAGGCATTGCGCGATGCCTTCGATGTCGAACTGGCCAAGCTGAAGAAATCCGGCGACTTCGCCAAAATCATCGAGCCCTACGGCTTCTCGGCGGCAGCAGCGATGTCAACGAGCCGAGACAAGCTCTGCGCCGCGAAGTAGCGCGTTTTTGCCTTCTCCCCGTTCACGGGGAGAAGGTGGCCCGAAGGGCCGGATGAGGGGCAGCGCCACACCTTCGTAAGTTCGCGCTGCCCCTCATCTGCCTGCCGGCATCTTCTCCCCGTGAACGCAGGACTGTCCGGGGAAAGTTATTCATATATGAAGGCCATCTGATTGAGGGAGGATCGGTCTCTTGGTCGGCTCGGATTGACCGGCGGCGGCTTGTCGATGGCGTTTATTTTTCGCCGCCCGAACAAGTATTGGGCGACCAGCTCTGTGAACCGCAGGATTGGAATGGCGACACCTCGGGTGCGCGCGACGATGCGCAGCAGTGCATAGGCGATCATTGCCGCGAAGAGCTGCAGGCGGATTGCATTGCCGTTGTTGCCCAGGAACTTGCCGATCTTGAGGTGCTGCTTGATCCAGCGGAACAGAAGCTCGATTTGCCAGCGGCCTTTGTAGAGCTGCCCGATCTCGACTGCGGAGCGCGCCATGTCGTTGGTCAAAAGCATGATGGTGTCGCCTTCCTGGCGCTGGATGCGCAGGCGCCGCAGGCGTATCGGCAGCTTGCAAGCGCCCTTGCTGACCAGGTTCACCTCACTGTCTTCCAGGATCAGGAAGCCGTCGCCCTGCGGCTCGGCCACGGGGCGGTTGCACAGCTGCGCCAGCCCCATGTTGGTCTTGGGCCGCGTTACGAAGACCGACCCGGCCTCGGCGATCGCCGTCCACCAGCCATAGTGGCAATAGCCCTTGTCGAACACATAGGTCGCCGCGGGCTCGATGGTGATCCGGCGGCCGATCTGGGCGTCGTTGACGTTGGCGTCGGTGATGTCGAGGACGCGCGGATGGTCGGCCTTCGGGTCATAGACGACATGGACTTTCATGCCGCGGATGCGTCCGTTCGACTTGGCCCACTCGCACAGCTTGCCCAGTGGAATGGGGGTCGAGTCGATCAGCCGCAGCATTTCTTTACCCTCTTGCCGCGTCTGCCGGTCGAGCAGACCCGCCACCAGGCTGAAGGCCTCGGCAAAAATGGCGACCGGGCGCCGTGCGTTGGCGTCCGACAAGGTCGAACGCATCAGCGGACCGCTGCCCAGGTGGTAATGATGCTGGCTGTTGGCGTTCCAACCGGCTTCCAGGCCACGCAGGCTGTCGCTGCCGCAGAACTGGGCATAGATCAACGCCACCAGATGATCCCAACTCCTGAACGATTTGTCGTAGGCATCGCCGTCGTGACGATCCACAATGGCTTGGAATTGACGGCGATCCATGGCTTCAAGAAGCTGCCCGAAGATGCTAGGTGCAAAGCGCATGCCCCGTTCCTTTTCTGAGTCTCGACAACCAGAGAGAAGACGGACAAACCCCGTTTTACGGGGCATGCACATGCGGCATTTCGATTCACTCAAAACTTTCCCCGGACAGCCCTGCCGTGAACGGGGAGAAGGAAGCTTTCGCCGCCGCCTAGCACAACCGCAAACGTGGGAACCTCTAGCTCAATGACCCAGTGGTCCGGCTATCTCGGCCTGATATTGCAGGGAGCGCTTGTCACCATCGAGCTGACGCTGATGGGGTCGGTGCTTGCGCTGATCATGGCCTTCCTTGCCGGCATGGGGCGCGTGTCGCGCTTCTTTGCGCTGCGCTGGCTGGCAACCGTCTACATCGAATTCTTCCGCGGCACCTCGATCTTCGTGCAGCTGTTCTTTGCCTATTTCGTGTTGCCGTTGATCGGCCTCGAGCTGACCCCGCTGCAGGCCGGCGTGCTGGCGCTGGGCTTGAATGTCGGCGCCTATGCGGCGGAAGTGGTGCGCGGCGCCATCCAGTCGGTCGGTCGCGAACAATATGAGGCCTGCATCGCGCTCAATCTCGGCCGCTGGCAAGGCATGCGCCACGTTATCCTGCCGCAGGCGCTGCTGATCATGCTGCCGACCTTCGGCAACAACGCCATCGAATTGCTGAAGGCGACTTCCGTGGTGTCGCTGATCTCGCTCGCCGATCTCACTTTTCAGGCGCAGGTCGTGCGCTCGCAAACTGGCAACACGCTGGTGCCGTTCACCACCATCCTGATCATCTATTTCGCGCTGGCGCTAATCATCTCCTGGGGCGTGCGTTCTCTGGAACGCCGCATGGCGCGTGGCCTCGATGGGGTGCGCGTCTGATGGAGTGGGATTGGAACTTTGTCTGGGAGATCATGCCGACGCTGATCCAGGGCGTGAAGATCACCATCCTGGCGACGCTGCTCGGCTCCGTGCTGGCTGCTATTGTGGGTCTGGGCATCGCGTTGGCGCGGCGCTCGCCCAACAAGGTTCTGTCACGCACCGTCGGCTGGGCGGCTGAATTCATCCGCGGCACGCCGCTTCTGGTGCAGCTCTATTTCATCTTCTACGTGCTGCCGGATTTCGGCATCCTGTTGCCGCCGCTGGTCGCCGGCGTCATCGGGCTTGGCCTGCACTACGGCACCTACACGGCCGAGGTCTATCGCGCCGGCATCGACAACGTGCCGCGCGGCCAGTGGGAAGCGGCCAAGGCCTGCAATCTCAGCGCCACGCAGACCTGGACCAACATCATCATCCCGCAGGCCATCCCGCCGATGATCCCCGCGCTGGCCAATTATTTTATCGCCATGTTCAAGGAGACGCCGTTGCTGTCGGCGATCACCGTGCTGGAGCTGATGAACCAGGCCAAGAGCGTCGCCAACACCTATTATCGCTACATCGAGCCGATCACGCTGGTCGGCGCCTTCTTCCTCGTCATCAGCCTCTTTTCGGTCGTGCTGTTGCGCTGGCTGGAACATCGCTACGGCAAGATCGAAAGGTAATTCTCAAGATGAAACCGCTGCCCGAAATCAGGCTGATGCCGGCAAGGCCGGCGCTCGACGCGCGCCCGCTGGAAAAGCGTGTCGGCCTGATCATCCTTGCGACCGACCACACCAGCGAGCCGGATTTCCGCCGCATGGTGGCGAGCGAGCGGGTCGGTGTCTATGTCGCGCGCATTCCCTATAAGAACCCGACCACGCCGGAAAACCTTCGCAAGATGCAGCCGGAGCTGGCGGCAGGCGCGGCGCTCATCCTGCCCCAAGAGAGCCTCGACGCCATCTGCTATTCCTGCACCTCCGCCTCTGTGGTGATCGGCGACGCCGAGATCGAGGCGGCAATCCAGTCTGCCAAATCAGGCGTTCCCGTCGTCACACCGCCGATGGCCGGCGTGCGCGGACTGAAGGCTTTGGGCGCGAAGAAGATCAGCATCCTCACCCCTTACACCGTCGAGACCTCTAGGCCGATGGCCGCCTATTTTGCGGCGCGGGGTTTCGAGATCCTCAGCTTCACTTGCCTCGGTTTCGAGGATGACCGCGAGATGGCGCGCATTGCGCCGGCATCCATTGTCGAACTGGCGCGCGAGGCGACGCACGCTGAAGCCGATGCGCTGTTCGTGTCCTGCACCGCGCTGCGCGGTGCGCTCGCGGTCATCGGCATGGAAGAGGCGATCGGCCGTCCGGTCGTCACCAGCAACCAGGCGAGCGCCTGGAACTGTTTGCGGCTGTGTGGCGATGAAACACCGCATCCCGAGTTCGGCCGTCTGATGACGCTGCCTTTGGTGCAGTAAGACGATGTCTCATATTCAGGAGCGACCCCCTCTGGCCTGCCGGCCATCTCCCCCTCAAGGGGGGAGATCAGCTGCTGCCCGGCTTTCGCCAATCGTCGACGCAACAGGAAGAGCGGCAGCGTCGAAGCTGCTTATCTCCCTCCTTGAGGGGGAGATGGCCGGCAGGCCAGAGGGGGTCGCCCCATGACGCGCGCCGTCACCCTAACGGACATCCATGCCGCCCGTGAGCGTATCGCCAACAAGGTTGTGCGCACCCCAACCGTGTTGTCCCACAGCCTGTCGGCACGCTTCGGCGTCCCCGTCCACCTCAAACTCGAACATCGCCAGACCACCGGAAGCTTCAAACTGCGCGGCGCCTCGAACGCCGTCGCTTCGCTGAGCGCTGAAGAGAAGGCGCGCGGTGTGGTCGCGTCGTCGACCGGCAATCATGGCCGTGCGCTTGCCCATGCGGCAAAGCTCGAAGGCATGCACGCGATGATCTGCATGTCGCGGCTGGTGCCGGGAAACAAGCTCGACGAAATCCGCCGCCTTGGCGCGGATGTCCGTATCGTCGGCAACAGTCAGGATGAGGCGCAGAAAGAGGTCGAGCGGCTGGTGGCGCAAGAAGGGTTGGTGATGCTGCCGCCCTTCGATCATGCCGACATTGTCGCCGGACAAGGCACGCTCGGGCTGGAGATGATCGAGCAGGTTCCGGACGCCGCTCTCGTTCTGGTGCAGCTCTCCGGCGGTGGCCTAGCCTCGGGCATCGCCGCCGCCGTCAAGGGAGTCAGCCCCGACACAAAAGTGATCGGCGTCTCGATGGCGCGCGGCGCGGCGATGAAGGCGAGCCTCGATGCCGGCCGCCCGGTCGAGATCGAGGAGTTGCCGACGCTGGCGGATTCGCTCGGCGGCGGCATCGGCCTTGACAACCGGCTGACCTTCGCCATGTGCCGCGACCTGCTCGACGACGTGGTTCTGCTTAGCGAGGACGAGATCGCCGCCGGGATCCGTCATGCCTACGAACAGGAACGCGAGATCGTCGAAGGCGCCGGCGCGGTCGGCATCGCCGCGCTGCTCGCCGACAAGGTCAGAGTGAACGGGCCGGTCGTGGTTCTGCTGTCCGGTCGCAACATCGATATGAACACGCATCGCAAGATCATCTGCGGTGACGCCATTGCGGAGCGCGCGGCATGAGCCGGATGACGATCCTCACCGAGAAAGAACTGCGCACAATCGTGACGCTCGATCTCGATGCTGTTGCCTGCGTCGAAAACGCTTTCCGTGCGCTTGCCACGCTGCCTGTCGCGATGCCGCCGATCCTGCGGCTGGATATTCACGAGCATCGCGGCGAGGTTGATGTGAAGTCGGCCTATGTGCCTGGCATAGATGGCTTCGCCGTCAAGATAAGTTCCGGCTTCTTCGACAATCCGAAACTCGGTCTGCCCAGCGGAGGTGGCATGATGGTGCTGCTCTCGGCAAGAACCGGCGTGGTCGAAGCGCTGCTGCTCGACAATGGCTATCTCACCGACATCCGTACCGCCGCTGCCGGGGCGGTCGCGGCGAAGCATCTGTCGCGGCCGGATTCGTCTGTTGCCGCGATCTTCGGCGCGGGCGTACAGGCCGGGCTGCAGCTCGAAGCGCTCATGCTGGTGCGGCCAATCACCGAGGCACGCATCTGGGCGCGCAATGCCGTCAAGGCGGAGGCGACGGCAAGCGCCCTGCGCGAAAGACTCGGCATCCTCGTGCGCGCCGAACCGGACGCGGAAAAGGCTGTTGGCGGCGCTGACATCATCGTCACCACCACGCCGTCGACCGAGCCGCTGATCAAGGCCGGCTTTGTCGTTGCCGGCCAGCACATCACCGCCATGGGCTCGGACGCCGAGCACAAGAACGAGATCGCGCCGGCGATCCTGCGTATGGCGGATCTCTATGTCGCCGACAGCGCCACGCAGACACGGCGCCTCGGCGAACTGCACCATGCCATCGCATCGGGCGTGATGAGTGCCGACGCCGAGGTCACCGAACTCGGCCAGATCATCGCCGGCGAACGTCATGGAAGGGGCTCAGCCAGCGACATCACCATCGCCGACCTCACCGGCACCGGCGTGCAGGACACGGCGATTGCAACATTCGCCCGCGACCGCGCTCGTGCGGCCAAGTCAGGAACGATTTTCGAAAGCTGATGCTGGCCGCGAGGCCCAACAAACGAGGACCCAAGAACAATGCAACCGAACCTGAAATTCTCGCGCGGCGAATTTGCGGAACGCCTCGCCAAGACACGGCAAGCCATGGAGGCGAAGGGCGTCGACCTCCTGATCGTCAGCGACCCCTCCAACATGGCCTGGCTGACCGGCTATGATGGCTGGTCGTTCTACGTACATCAGGCGGTCATCGTGCCGCCGTCGGGGGAGCCGGTCTGGTACGGCCGCGGCCAGGACGCCAACGGCGCCAAGCGCACAGCCTATCTCGCGCATGACAACATCGTCGGCTACGCCGACCATTATGTGCAGTCGACCGAGCGCCACCCCATGGATTTTTTGTCCAGCGTGCTTGCCGATCGCGGCTGGGGCAAGCTGACCATCGGCGTCGAGATGGACAATTACTGGTTCTCTGCCGCCGCCTTCGCTTCGCTGCAGAAACACCTTCCCAATGCCCGCTTTGTCGATGCCACAGCTTTGGTCAACTGGCAGCGCGCGGTGAAGAGCGCGACCGAGATCGATTATATGCGCAAGGCGGCCCGCATCGTCGAAGCCATGCACCAGCGCATTGTCGACAAGATCGAGGTCGGCTTGCGCAAATGCGACCTTGTCGCCGAGATCTATGATGCCGGCACGCGCGGCGTCGATGGGATCGGCGGCGACTATCCGGCAATCGTGCCGCTGTTGCCGTCGGGCGCCGACGCTTCGGCACCGCATCTGACCTGGGACGACAAGCCGATGAAGTCCGGCGAAGGCACTTTCTTCGAGATCGCCGGCTGCTACAACCGCTATCACTGCCCGCTGTCGCGCACCGTCTTTCTGGGCAAGCCGACGCAGGAATTTCTCGACGCCGAAAAGGCGACGCTGGAAGGCATGGAGGCGGGGCTTGCAGCGGCCAAACCCGGCAACACCTGCGAGGACATTGCCAACGCCTTCTTCGCCGTCTTGAAGAAATACGGCATCGTGAAGGATAACCGCACGGGTTATCCGATCGGCCTGTCTTATCCGCCGGACTGGGGCGAGCGCACCATGAGCCTGCGCCCCGGCGATCGCACCGAACTCAAGCCCGGCATGACCTTCCATTTCATGACCGGCCTGTGGCTGGAGACGATGGGACTGGAGATCACCGAATCCATCCTGATCACCGAAACCGGTGTAGAGTGCCTGGCCAATGTGCCGCGCAAACTGGTGGTGAAAAATTGAAAACGATGTCCCGCCCATCACCGATCGCCCCGACCGTCGATTTCGACAAGGATGGCGTGCAACATGGTTTCCTGCGCTTGCCCTACAGTCGCGACGACTCCGCGTGGGGCTCGGTGATGATCCCGATCTGCGTCATCCGCAAGGGCAAGGGGCCGACTGCCCTGCTCACCGGCGGCAATCATGGCGACGAGTATGAGGGGCCGTTGGCGCTCTACGATCTCGCCCGCACGCTTGACCCGAAAGACGTCTCCGGCACGGTGATCATCGTGCCGGCGATGAATTATCCGGCCTTCCGCGCCGGCACCCGCACGTCGCCGATCGACAAGGGCAATATGAACCGCAGTTTCCCGGGAAGGCCGGACGGCACGGTGACGGAAAAGATCGCCGACTACTTTCAACGCGAATTGCTGCCCCGCGCCGACCTCGTCTTCGACTTCCACTCCGGCGGCAGGACGCTGGACTTCGTACCGTTCTGCGCCGCCCACACTTTGTCCGACAAGGCGCTGGAGCAGAAAGCCTTCGACGCGGTCGCGGCATTCTCGGCACCGTTCTCGATGCGCATGATCGAGATCGATTCCGTCGGCATGTACGACACGGCGGCGGAGGAGATGGGTAAGGTCTTCGTCAGTACCGAGCTTGGCGGCGGCGGCACCTCGCGTGCGCAAACGGTGCGGATCGCGCGGCGCGGCATCAGCAATGTGCTGCGCCATGCCGGCATTGTTGAGGGTGCGGTCGAGACAGGCACGACCCAATGGCTGGACATGCCGTCGGGCGATTGCTTCTCCTTCGCCGAGGATGACGGGATGATCGAAACTATGGTCGATCTCGGCGAGCCCGTGAAAGAAGGCGCGGTGCTGGCGCGTATCCACTCCACCGGCCGCACCGGCATCGCGCCGCAGGATATCAGGGCAAAAATGTCCGGAATGCTGGCGGCGCGGCATTTTCCAGGTCTGGTCAAAGCCGGTGACTGTGCCGCGGTGGTTGGCGCTCTGGTCTCCTGATGTTCGGAGCCAGCGAAATCAATGACCAGCCTGTGTGCTTACATCAGAGCGCGTCGTAAACGGCGTCGATCAAAACTTTGCGGCGTGGATCGAGGTCGTCGAAACCGAGCATACGGTTGGTGACATAGCCGAACCCGACACCGGCGGCGGGATCGGCAAAGCCGATGGCGCCGCCCCAGCCGCTATGGCCAAACGTTTGCGGCGACGCGCGGCTGGCGTAGGTGGAATCCTCCATCTGATAGCCGGCGGCAAAGGCGGTCGGCAACGCGAAGCTGTCGTCCATGCCGCGAATGCGAGGTCTTGCTGCTGCTTCGACTGCGGTACGGCCGATCAGAGGCTTGCCCTCCCAAACGCCGCCGGCCGCCATCATACCGTAGATGCGTGCCAGTGCGTGTGCCGTCGACTGGCCATTGCCGCCCGGCACCTCGGCGGCGCGCCAGGCGCGATCGTTGGGCGCCGATGCCCGGGGTGTGGGATTATCGCCTGCATGGGGAAATGGCGAGGCGCGGACAAACTCGACCCAGTCGGAAGCCTTTGGACCTTCAATCATCTCTGCGACCCTGGGATCCTCGCTGGCTGGCAGACCGACGTGAAAATCAGCGCCAAGCGGGCCTGCGATCTCTTCTGCGATGAAGCGGCCCATGCTTCGCCCATCGACACGGCGCAGCACTTCGCCCGCAAGGTGGCCGTAGGTAAGGGCGTGATAGACACAGCGGCTGCCCGGGTCCCACAGGGGTGACATGGCGGCAAGGGCATCGACAAAAGGCGCCCACGCCAACAGTCCTGCCTCGTCCATCGGCACGGCGAGACCGTTCAGCCCGGCCTGATGCGACATCATCTGATCGAGCGTGATGCGCTCCTTGCCGCTGGCCGCGAACTCCGGCCAATAGCGCGCAACGGGGGCGGCATAATCGAGCTTGCCGCGCTCCACCAGCATGGCGATGGCCAAGGCCACGACGCCCTTGGTGCAAGACCAGACATTGACCAGCGTGTCTTCCCGCCACGGACGAGCGCGCGCGGCATCGGCATGACCGCCCCACAGATCAACGACTGTCCTGCCGTGGACCACAACCGACACGCCGCCGCCATGCTCCAGCCCTTGCGCGAAACACGTGGCAAACGCGTCGCGCACACCGGCAAAGCGTGGATCGCAGGTACCCTCGATGTTCATGCGCGACTTCTCATTCGGTTCCTCAACGCGGTGCAGTTTCCGTGGCTGCCCCTGGATTGGCAACCAAGCTCTGGCGGCCAGCACAGAGACATGGTGCCGCAGTCAGTTCCGAGGGCAATGGCGTGCCTGCCAACACGATCTTGCCACCCATGCATCGATCGCACGGCGGGTGACGAGCGCGTATTCCTTGGAGATACGGTCGGGTTCTGGACGACGGTGTGGCCTTCCTTGGTGGGGATGTCGTAGACGCCCTTCCATCCTGTCACGGCCAGCTCGTTATTAAGGATATTATACATCCTTGCGGATATACGATATCCTTAATCCAGGCAAATGCCTTGCCGGTAGCCAGGAGTCCTGCCCAACGGACTAGCCAGGAACGATGAGACTTGCACCACAACATCGGCTTGTTCAAGGTAGGTGCAACGACGGACCTAGCTGTCTTTGCTCGCCGATTTGACCGGAAGGTTACCGCACGATGCCACTCATGAATCGACGATTTGGAGCCAAGACTCTGGCGCGCCCGGCACGGCGCCTCGGAGACCTGGCGGCGATGTTTGTCCTGATTGCCAGGCCGTTCGTCCTCGGGATCGCCCTTTTGTTGGCTGGTCAGGCACAGGCGCAGGCGCCGGCGACCGTCCCGCCTGAAAGAGTCAAACAGCTGTTCGAGCTTCTCGACGATCCGTCGGTGAAGGCCTGGGTGGCCGAACAACGAAATCAGGACGCCGGATCGACGGGCGCGCCTGCCGAGGCAGGAACCTCGCCTACTGACGCATCGTCCGGCGCCGCGGCCCCACCCAGCCAGATGAATACGATGGCATCCTCGACGCTCGATCGGATCAGGCATCATATCGAAAGGATCGTGCGGACTTTGCCCTTGCTGCCAGGCCAGTTCGCGCGCGTTCGCGCCGAGACCATGCAGGATATGTCCAGCAAGGGGCCCGTCAGCGTACTTATTCTGATTGCGATGTTCATCGCTGCCGGCCTGGCGCTCACCTGGGCAACGTACAAGGTCACCCGTCCATTTCGTCTTTGGATTATCGCGCAACCGAAGGATACGCCCATCGGGCGAGCCAAGAAGATTGGCGGTCGCGCGCTTTATTCCAACATGCTGCTCGTCTCGTTCGCACTAGGCAGCGCCGGTGCGTTCATGTTGTTCGACTGGCCAATGCTTATCCGCGAAATTGTGCTGACATTTCTGATGGCGGCGGTCGTTACATGGGGTGTGCGCCTGTATGTGATGGCCACGCTCGTCCCTTCCTTCATGAACGTCGAGAACGCCGTCGAGGTTCGCGCTTTGCCGATCACCAACGAAACGGCTGACCATTGGTCTTACTGGCTACCCCGGATCGTCGGCGTCTTCGCCTTCTTTGGCGCCGCGCTTATCCTTTTGCCGGGTCTTGGCATCGATCAGGACGGAATGATGGTCCTGTCCCTGGGCGCCGATTTCGTGCTGCTGGTGCTTTTGCTGCTTGCCATCTGGCGCCGGCCACGAACGCAGCGCGAGGGTGCGCGCCATGGCGGTCACGCGGAAATGACATGGCTGTTGACTGCGTATTTCGTCGTTCTGTTCCTGCAGCGCATCGCCGGCCTTTATACCTACTTCTGGTTTACCTTCGCTGCATTCTTCCTGCCTTTGGCAATCGTGCTGACGCAGCGCGGGGTTAATTTCGTTCTGCGGCCGGGTTCGGAAGATGCCGGTCGGCCTACGATCCCGGCGGTGACGATCGCCGTCATCGATCGCGCAATCCGAATGATTTTCATCCTGGCGGCGGCTTACTTTCTCGCCCGCGTCTGGGGCCTGAACATGCAATCCATGCGCGACAGCGATACGACGACGACATTCATATTGCGCGGCCTGATCAATATCGTTGTCATTGCCCTGGCAGCCGATTTCGGCTGGTCGATCATCAAGGCTTTGATCGAACGAAAGCTGGGCATCGAAGCATCGCACCCTGTGATCAGCGACGAGGAGGTCCCGATCCTCGACCCGCAGCAGGCGCGACTGCACACGCTGTTGCCGATCCTCCAGAACATCCTGCTCGCATCGATCATCGTGATGGCGGTGCTGATGATGCTGGCGTCGCTGGGTATCCAGATCGGCCCGCTGATCGCCGGCGCGGGTGTGGTCGGCGTCGCGGTCGGCTTTGGCGCACAAACCATAGTCAAGGACATCATTTCAGGCGTGTTTTTTCTGCTCGATGACGCGTTTCGTGTCGGCGAATATATTTCTTCGGGCAATTACAAGGGTACCGTGGAAAGCTTTTCGCTGCGTTCGGTGAAGCTGCGCCACCATCGTGGTCCGCTGTTCACGGTACCTTTCGGTGAACTCGGGGCAGTCCAGAACCA
The DNA here is from genome assembly GCF_057786075.1 of Mesorhizobium sp. P171375. Lineage (NCBI taxonomy): Bacteria > Pseudomonadati > Pseudomonadota > Alphaproteobacteria > Hyphomicrobiales > Phyllobacteriaceae > Mesorhizobium > Mesorhizobium sp. P171375. The sequence continues at coordinate 2,845,804 of NZ_JBYNWF010000001.1, read as the reverse complement.
GAGCCGTGACTGGGTTATCGACAAATTCAACATCACCGTCGGCTATGACACCGATATCGACTTCGCTCGCAAGCTGATCAAGCGAATCGGTCTCGAACTGGCGGAAGATCCCGAGTTCAAAAACTGGGTGCTCGACCCGATCAAGATGCAGGGGGTACAGGAGTTCGGCGAGTACGGCATCGTATTGAGGGTCAAGGCCATGACCAGACCCGGAGGCGCCTTCAGCATGAAACGCAAATTCTATGTGCGCCTGCGCCAGGTCTTCAAGGAGCAAGGCATCGAACTGCCATTTCCGACGGTCCACATCCAAGGGCTGCAGAACACGCATGAGACAGAGAATGCGCCGTTGGAGATCACACCCGAGTTGCAGATGGCCGTCGCGCAGTCGCACACCAATCGGCGCAGAAAGAAAGCTGGCACAACGGAGTAGGAAAGCTGGGTTCCTCGGTCACAGGGCGGGCCTTCCACCTGGGCGCCGTCAGCTCCAGGGTCGCCGACCATGGAAATAGGCGCACGTGGTCGGCAGTGCGTAACCGGAGGGCGGCCGGGCATTCTTTGTGCTATTTTTGCTACATTGCGTAAATTTGTGGCTTGAATCCAGCCTTTTAGTGTCCACTAAATTGTAAGTTTGTAGACAATTGTGCTTGGGTCGTAGCGCCTTGGAATAACGTGCAGGGGGAATGTTGGGGTGGGTAAAATGAATTCGACAACTATGTGGGCCATATGCAAGCGCCTTGGCCTGCTGACGACGGTTGCCATATTGAGCTGCGGGAATGCTCACGCGCTCACTCTTAAAGAGGCGATGGCGGTCGCGGTGGAGTCCAATCCCGAGATTGGCCAGGCAATCGAAAACCGCGAAGCAATCGAATTCGAACTGCGCCAGGCGAAGGGGCTTTATCTTCCCAGCGTTGACCTGGAAGCGTCGGCGGGGGCTCGCCGCCTCGACAATCCGGACAGGCGCTCACTTTCCATCGAGAATGACACGCTCTATCCAGCTGAAACCGACCTCACGGTTACGCAGACGCTCTACGACAGCGGTGCAAGGCGCGCCGAACTAAACCGCCAGGCCTCGCGCGTCGACGGTGCCTCGTTCCGGGTTCTGGAACGGTCCGAATTCATCGGGCTCTCGGTTGTCCAGGATTACCTCGAAGCCATGTTGCAGGCCTCGATCGTTGTCGAAGCAAAGAAGAACCTCGGATTCCATCAGGGAATTCTCGGCGACATCCGGCAAGGCATTGCCGGCGGCGCGCTGAACGAGGCCGATCGTCAGCAGGCTGAGGAGCGGCTGTTCGCCGCCAAGGCCCGTGTGCAGGAAGCCACCGAGGAACTAGAGGCAGCAAAGATCCGGTTCTTCAAGACTGTCGGCAAGCCGCTGACCAGCGCCTCGAGGCCGGGCGATGTGTCTGCCGCGCTGCCGAGATCGCTTGACGAAGCAATCGGGCTGGCACGACAGAACAATCCGCGCGTGCATATGGCCAACAGCGATATCGACGCGGCGGCTTCCCTCGTGGATGCCGCACGGGCAAAATTCGGGCCGTCGATCACCGCCGAAGGTATCGCCCGGGCAGGATCCGACATCGATGGCAGTGACGGCGACACGAGCGACCTTCAGGCAAGGGTCGTGCTGCGCTGGAACCTTTATCGCGGCGGCATCGACAAGGCCAACGAGCAGGAGCAAATCCGCCGCACCAGCGAGCAGCGCCTTGTCCTGCACCAAGTCCTGCGCGAGATCGAGGAAGCCGTACGTACGTCATGGGATCGACGCTTCCGGCAGGCCGACCTGGCCAAGACGCTGAAGCTTCAGGCAGCCGCCAACGAAAAGTTGGTGGGGTCCTATCGCGAGCAGTTCAAGGTCGGACAGCGCTCGCTGCTCGACGTGCTTGACGCACAGAACACCCGGTTCAACACAGCGACGCTTGCCGACACCGCGTCCTACGCGTCGCTTTTCGCCCAGTACCGGCTGCTGGCGGCAACCGGACAGTTGCTGAAGACCATGGACCTTCAGCCGGCCAAACAAGCAACCGCCTACGCCAAGGCCGAGTTCAATGCACCGGAAACGGCCGACACCGAAACCTATGCACGCACCCCGTCGGAGCAAAAGAACGATCTGCCTTTTGACATCCTCGCGCCGGTAAGGAAAAAGTAGGAAGGCCAAGGTCGAACGATAGTCCTGCGGGCGGATCGTGAACCCACAACCTAAAATCCTGTCCCCAAAGGAGGCCTTCAAGGCCTGCTTTTCGGCTGTTGCCGGCTACCTGGGCAGGCCGAGTGCCGAGACCGTGCTGTTTGCCGGCGTGCCGCTGTCGGATACCCAAATCGATATCGACGCCATTCGGCATCTTGCCGAACGCGTCGGCCTTGAAATCACGGAGTTCAGCCAGCGCGATTTTCTTCGCGGACGCATCGACCTCCCCGCCATCCTGTTTCGCGTCAGCCAATTGCCAGTTGCGCTGCTTGCCGAGACAGAGGACGGTGGATTTACGACGGCTGCCCAGGAGGACGGGCGCACAACCATCAGCAAATCCGAACTTGCCGGAAGCTACATAAGTGGCGGCGTTTCCTTCTCGATAACCTATGCCAACGCGGTCGAGGGGATGAGCGTCGGTTCGGCGGCCAAGATTGAGCGGCGACATTGGTTGACCGGAACGATGGGGCCATTCTGGCGCACCTATTCGAAGGTCATCCTGTCGGCAGTATTCATCAATCTGTTGGCCCTTGCCTCGCCGATCTTCACCATGAATGTCTACGACAGGATCTTGCCGAACAAGGCGATATCGACGCTCTGGGTGCTGTCGATCGGGATCGGCGCGGTCATTCTGTTCGACCTGCTCTTGAAGACCGCCAGAGCGTCGCTGATCGACTATGCCGGGCGCAAAGCGGATCTTCGCATTTCCTACATGCTGTTCGAGAAGGTGCTGAACTCGTCCTTGTCGGCACGGCCCGGCTCAACCGGCGAATATGCAAATCGGGTGACGCAGTACGAGTTCGTACGCGAGTTTTTCACGTCGAACACCGTCAGCGTCTTCATCGACACTGCATTCGTCTTCGTCTTTCTTCTTGTCATCTATGCGATAGGCGGCTGGCTGGTCATCATACCGGCCATTGCCTTTGTCGCCTCCGTGATCGTCGGGCTGATCACGCAACGGCGTATAGGCAAACGCGTTGCCGCGTCCATGAACGAGGCTTCGCAACGCCAGGCCCTGCTGGTTGAATCCATCTCCACGCTTGAGACGATCAAGTCGTTGCGGGCAGAGGCGTATCTTCTGCGAAAATGGGCAGAGCATTCCAAGAACGCATCAAACACCTCCGAGAAGATCAAGCAGCTTTCGGCTGCAGCCGGCAACATAACGCAGGCCATCCAGCAGTTGGTGACCGTCGCCCTGATCGTGGCCGGCGCTTATGCCTTTTCGGAAGGACATGTCTCCACCGGCGCCATCATCGGCACCGTCATGCTGGCGGGCCGGGCGGTGGCTCCGCTTGGGCAGATCGCTATCACCTTGTCCAGACTTCGTCAGGCAATGCTCTCCTTGCGAATTGTCAATTCGATCATGGCGCAGCCGGAGGATCGGCCTGACACGGTTGGTTTCGTCAACCGCCCCATTCGCAATGGCGCGATGGCGTTCAGGAACGTCGGCTTTGTCTATCCGGGTTCTGAAAACGAAGTTCTGACCGGCGTGAATTTCTCGGTGAAGCCCGGTGAGCGGATCGGCATCATCGGCCGCATAGGCTCGGGAAAGACGACCATGGGGCGGCTGATCGGCAGGCTCTTCCTGCCGACCTCCGGCGAGCTGCTGCTGGACGGCATCGACATCCGCCAATACCACCCGTCGGAGGTTCGCGCCGCGGTCGGTATCGTCGCGCAGGCCAATGATCTGTTTTCGGGCACCATCAAGGAAAATCTCCTGATGGCGTGTCCGGAGGCGACCGATGAACAGATCGTCGAAGCGGCCAAGGCTGCCGGCGTCGACGATTTCGTCTCCCGCCATCCGCGCGGCTACGACATGAATGTCGGCGAGCGCGGCACCAATCTCTCGGGCGGCCAGAGGCAGACAATGGCGATTGCCCGCCTGTTGCTGACCAAACCGAAAATCGTCTTCCTGGACGAGCCGTCCGGCTCGATGGATCTGGCTTCCGAGCGCCAGCTGATCAAGCAGCTCAAGGTGGCCTTCGATCGCAGCACGACGCTGATCGTTTCGACGCACCGCTTCAGCATGCTAGAGTTGGCCGACCGCCTGATTGTCATCGAGCAAGGCAAGATCGTTGCCGATGGACCGAAAGACCAAGTAATACAGGCGCTGCAGAGAACGAGCGCCTGACAGAAACAGACTTGTTGAGTGCATTCAATACGTTGGGGCATGGGAAATGCTTGCCAGGGAAGACCGCCCGCCGCTTTTTGCGTCGGCGTCGATATTCATCATCGGAGCGCTTTTTGCGAGTTCGGTCGCCTGGGCGTCCTTTGCCGAGGTCGATGAAATCGCACGCGGCGACGGCAAGATCATACCCGCGTCGAAGACCCAGATCATCCAAGCCAGCGAGCCCGGCGTTGTTCAGGAAATCGCTGTGAAGATAGGGCAGATCGTCAAGAAGAACGACCTCATCATTCGCCTCGACAACACCTTCAACACCTCAAGCCTTGGCGAGCAGCAGGCCAAGGCGCGGGCGCTGCAGACGCGCATTGCACGGCTCAAATTCGAACAGGCCGGCAATCTCGAGGGCGCATTTCCCTGCCCGTCCGAGATCCAGAAGGTCGCGCCGGAAATCTGCGACAACGAGCAGAAGCTGCTCATCGCGCGCCGCGACAACTTCGAAGTCAAGCTATCGGTTCTCAAGTCGCGCCTCGATCAGCGCGAGAAGGAACTGGATGAGGCCAACGCCAATGCCGATCGCCTCACCAAGAATCTGGCCGTCAGCGACCAGGAGGCGAAGCTGGTCGAGGCGATGGTCAAGAAAGGCCTGATGGCGCGAACCGAGCAACTCCGCGTCGAGCGCGAGCAGACCGAGCTCAATGGTCAGCTGGCACTCGCCGGCGAAACCATCAAGAAAGCCAAGTCGGCCATCACGGAAGCCCAGCTTCAGGTCGATGAACTCGGCCTGCAGCTGCAACAGGAAGCGCTCAGCGATCTGACACAGGCGCTCGCCGACCTCTCGGTGGTGGATGAGACGATCCGCGGCGCCACCGACAAGGTGGCGCGCACCGACATACGGTCGCCTGTCGACGGTATCGTCAACACGCTCGACATCAACACGGTCGGCGCTTTCGTCCAGCCCGGCGCAGTCGTCGCGGGTATCGTGCCGACCTCCGAGACCCTGCTGGTCGAAGCGCGGGTTTCACCGCGAGACGTCGCCTTCATCCGGCCGGGGCAGGATGCACTGATCAAGGTGACTGCCTATGACTTCTCGATCTTCGGCGGCATCGAAGGCAAGGTCTCGAACATCACCGCCGATAGCCTGGTCGACCAGAAGACTGGCGAACCCTACTATCAGGTTCGCGTCGCCACCGACAAATCGACGCTGACACGCGACGGCAAGACCTATTCGATCATCCCCGGCATGATCTGTTCGGTCGACATCAAGACCGGACGCAAGACGATCCTCACCTACCTGATGAAGCCTATCAACAAGGCGCGTGAGGAGGCGATGAGTGAGCGGTAGCGCGATCTCCCCTCCTGCCGATCGCGACCGGCTGCTTCCACCGCTGGTGGCAGAGGATTTCGGACTGGAGTTCCGGGTCGTGGCGCGTGGCGGCACGCGCCGCGGCATTCGTCTGGAGAGGGCGTTCTGGACTTCGCTGAAGCAAATGGCCGAAAACCGGAAATGCACGATCGGCATGCTGATCGAAGAGATCGCCGAGAGCCACGCCAACACCGGAAACCTGACATCGGCAATCCGTGTAGCCTGCATGCGTGGACTGGCCGACGAGAACCTAACCTTGCAGCGGCTGGCGTCGATCAAGACCATCAACGCCATTCTGGTCGCCTGTCCCTCGCCGGCCTTTGCCCTGTCATCGTCGAAGAAGATCCTGACCTTCAATGCGCCGTTCCAGCAACTGGTGCGTCGTCAATTGCCGGCGGCGCCGAACGAGGACACGCGCCACGACCTCAAGCTGGCGCTGGACCTCAACGTCGCCGACATATTCGCAAGGCTCGAGGCCAATGGCGAGACGCCGGTCGCCACCGGTTTCGTCATCGGCGCCGGTGACCGCCGCTACCGGGGTCAACTGAACGCGGTGCGGGCGCCGGTGGTCGAGCCGGAACTGCTGATGGCGTTCGTCTTCGGCGGCTAGGGCGCCCAAGACACCCTGACAGCATACTTACTGTTGCAGACCTTCGCCCGGCGCGACCGTCGAAAGGCCGCCCTTGATATCGGCGATTTGCGCAGAGCCGGTCTTTGCGCCATGGATCCATGCGCGGTCGGTGCTGAACGAATACAGCGGCACGTAGCTCGGTAGATCGCTGTCGCGCGAAACGACATTGCTCAGACTGTCGAGAATGAAGACGCCACTGCCGGTGCTGACCGACAGCACGGCATGGAAGAAACCGCGCTTGCGATCCTGCAAGACAACCAGCGACATGCTCTGAGCCGGGATGCCCGCATGCAGCAGCGCCGCCATCTTGAGGATAGCGAAATCCTCGCAGTCCCCTGCCCGGCGCTCGAGGATTTCCGAGGGCTTGGCCCAGTAGTCGAGCTTGCCGTAAACCACGCTGTCCTTCTTGTAGGCGATCGCGCGATTTATACTTGAGTTGACGAAGGACAGCTTGTCGATGAAGCGCTTGTCCCGGGCTGCCTCGACGATCCCGGCAAAGGTGCTGTTCTTGCGCTCGCATGGGCTGCCCGCGGTGCACTCGACAATTGCCTTGTAGACAGGCGCCCAGCGCGCCGAGACCGGGAAATTGCGCATCGACAGGGCAACCGAACCGAACACGCCGGGAATGATCGCCGCCGTCTGGATCGGGTCGATTCCGGCGTCGTCCTGTGCGATCGAAGGATCGCGCTTTTCATTAACGGCAACAGGACCATAGCTGCCGAAAATCATGCCGGTCCTGTAGGCTGAAACAGGCCGCCAAGGCTGCGGCCGCAGCAGCGAAACGCCGCCGAGACTGGGCGGGGGTTCGACCGCCGCCAGCATTCCAGCGACAGCGCCGGCATCCGCAGCAACGGCGCTCGCGGATGATGGCTGCGGCAGGCTTGCGATGCCCATTGCCAGCAGGAGCAGCTTGAGCCCGGTTATCCCCGGGGCAGATTTTTCTTTTTTCATAACGCCCACCTTTGACTGTGGACGCTACCGATCTTGTCTCAAATTACTGGAAAGGAAGGTGGATAAGTTTTGGCAAAACAGGAACATCCACTTTGCGTAAACTTTTATTCAAATTTATACTTCTGCTTGCCGACCCAACTCAACTGGTGGATGTCAAACGGACCGCGGCCCAACCAATGTATACCAGGTTATATGTTGGGAGTTTACCACGTCTAAAAAATGCTGAGACAGGCATATCGGAATATATAAAAGCGGTTGCAGGATAGTTGCAAAGCAGAGGCCGTCACTGTCTCTTTCCGGGAAATACCGAAGGGGTTTGGTTATGGCGAACAGTAACGAATTGGACACCGTCTCGAATTCCTGGGACGAGCACTCTGCCTCTGAACGTGGCGGCTCACCGTCGCAGGCGGGAACGCAGGTAGCGCAGGCCGCTCAGGCGGCACCTGCCGAGCCCGTACCCGTCGATGTCGGCAGCGGCGCGCCCGTCAAACAAGATGCACCTGCGGAGGCGAAGGCCCCGGCGGCCGCTGCGCCCCACGAATACGTGGCCGACGCCAGCAACGTGGTAAAGCTTCCGGCCGACGTCTCGATCGACAACATCAAGGTCGACGGCCACAACCTCGTGCTCGAACAGGCTGATGGTTCGGTCATCGTGATCAAGGATGGCGCCTTGAACGTGCCGACGTTCGTCATTGGCGACGTCGAGGTACCGCGCGTTGCCCTGATCGCCGCGCTCGAGGCCAGCCACGTCGATGTCGCCTTTGGCGCCGACGGCTCCATCTCGGCCGGTCCGGGCGGTTCGAACTCAAGTGCAGGCGGAGACTTTTCGGTTCCCCCCGGCGGCATCGGTGACGGGTTTGACCTGTCGGCACTGTTGCCGCCCACGGCTCTGCAATTTGGGCTTCTGGAGCGCCGCGAACTCTTCCCGTCTGTCGTCGACAGGCCGGTTTCAGTGGTGGCCACATCATTGCTCACCCCGGACCAGGCGGCCAGCGAAACCGGTCTTGACGGCGGCCCGTCACAAGCACCCGGCAGCGACGCGCCCAGCAACTCTGAAACCTCCGGCATCGGAACGATCACCATCAACGCACCGGATGGAATCGGGTCGATCGTCATCAACGGCGTCACCGTTACCGCCGTCGGCCAGCAGATTCCGGGCGATTTCGGCTTCCTGACGATTGTCTCCTACAATCCGAGCACGGGTGCCATCGAATACAACTACACCGTGACCGAATCGGTCACTCATCCCCTTCAGGGGGACGGGTTCAATCCCAACGACACGGTTCCGGACAATTTCAGCATCACCGTCACGGACGTCGACGGCGATACGGCCAGCACCACCTTTGCCGTCGCCATTGTCGACGACGTGCCGACGGCGGTTGCCGACACCGACAGCATTGCAGCCGGCCAGTTTGGCCCCGCGACGGGCAATGTGCTTGTCGGCGGTACGGACGCGGTCGACGCGAACACCACGGACGGCGTTACCGACACCCAGGGCGCCGACGGCGCGGCGGTGGTTGGCGTTGCGGCCGGTAACACCAATGCCGATGTCGACGACGCGGCCACGCTTGGCACCCAGATCCAGGGCGCCTACGGCAAGCTGACGCTGGCCGCCGACGGCACCTACAGCTACGTTCGCGATGCCGGCACGTCCGGTGGCGTAAACGACGTCTTCACCTATACGATCAAGGACGGCGACGGCGACACCTCGCACACCACGCTGACGATTTCGATCGGCGATGGAACGCCGACCGTATCGATCCCGGTAGCGGGCGGCGCCGACACGACGGTCTATGAGGCTGGCCTGCCGGCGCGCGCCGGCGAGCCTTCGGGCTCGAACGAGCCTGCGACCTCGGAAACGACCTCGGGTACGATCGGCTTCACGTCGCCGGACGGCCTGACGACAGTGTCGCTGGGCGGCCATGTACTGACCGGTATCCCGACGGCGTTCGCCGACGGGACGACAGGCACGCTGACGGCAAGCTATGTCTACAATCCGGCGACCGGCCTCGGCACGATCAGCTACTCCTACACGCTCATCGACAACACGCTGACCGATCCGTCGAGCACCAGCTTCGCGGTGGTGGTGACCGACGCCGACGGCGATCCGGCGCCGGCCGGTAATCTGGTCATCAACATCGTCGACGACGTGCCAACAGCGGTTGCCGATACCGATGCGGTGGCGGCGGGCTTGTTCGGGCCGGTCGGCGGCAATGTAATCGACGGCAGCGGATCCGACGGCAATGCGGCGGGCGCCGACACCAAGGGCGCCGATGGCGCGGCGGTGGTTGGCGTTGCGGCTGGTAACACCAATGCCGATGTCGACGACGCGGCCACGCTCGGCACCCAGATCCAGGGCACCTACGGCAAGCTGACGCTGGCTGCCGACGGCACCTACAGCTATGTTCGCGATGCCGGCACGTCCGGTGGCGTAAACGACGTCTTCACCTACACCATCAAGGACGGCGACGGCGACACCTCGCACACCACGCTGACGATTTCGATCGGCGATGGAACGCCGACCGTATCGATCCCGGTAGCGGGCGGCGCCGACACGACGGTCTATGAGGCTGGCCTGCCGGCGCGCGCCGGCGAGCCTTCGGGCTCGAACGAGCCTGCGACCTCGGAAACGACCTCGGGTACGATCGGCTTCACGTCGCCGGACGGCCTGACGACAGTGTCGCTGGGCGGCCATGTACTGACCGGTATCCCGACGGCGTTCGCCGACGGGACGACAGGCACGCTGACGGCAAGCTATGTCTACAATCCGGTGACCGGCCTCGGCACGATCAGCTACTCCTACACGCTCATCGACAACACGCTGACCGATCCGTCGAGCACCAGCTTCGCGGTGGTGGTGACCGACGCCGACGGCGATCCGGCGCCGGCCGGTAATCTGGTCATCAACATCGTCGACGACGTGCCAACAGCGGTTGCCGATACCGATGCGGTGGCGGCGGGCTTGTTCGGGCCGGTCGGCGGCAATGTAATCGACGGCAGCGGATCCGACGGCAATGCGGCGGGCGCCGACACCAAGGGCGCCGATGGCGCGGCGGTGGTTGGCGTTGCGGCTGGTAACACCAATGCCGATGTCGACGACGCGGCCACGCTCGGCACCCAGATCCAGGGCACCTACGGCAAGCTGACGCTGGCTGCCGACGGCACCTACAGCTATGTTCGCGATGCCGGCACGTCCGGTGGCGTAAACGACGTCTTCACCTACACCATCAAGGACGGCGACGGCGACACCTCGCACACCACGTTGACGATTTCGATCGGCGATGGAACGCCGACCGTATCGATCCCGGTAGCGGGCGGCGCCGACACGACGGTCTATGAGGCTGGCCTGCCGGCGCGCGCCGGCGAGCCTTCGGGCTCGAACGAGCCTGCGACCTCGGAAACGACCTCGGGTACGATCGGCTTCACGTCGCCGGACGGCCTGACGACAGTGTCGCTGGGCGGCCATGTACTGACCGGTATCCCGACGGCGTTCGCCGACGGGACGACAGGCACGCTGACGGCAAGCTATGTCTACAATCCGGTGACTGGCCTCGGCACGATCAGCTACTCCTACACGCTCATCGACAACACGCTGACCGATCCGTCGAGCACCAGCTTCGCGGTGGTGGTGACCGACGCCGACGGCGATCCGGCGCCGGCCGGTAATCTGGTCATCAACATCGTCGACGACGTGCCGACGGCGGTTGCCGATACAAATGGCATCATCGAGGGTGGTTTGCTGACGGTGTCGGCAGTGGCGGGCGTGCTGGCCAACGACGTTGCCGGCGCGGACGACTTCACAGCCGGTGGTGGCGTTGTGGGTGCGCGCGCTGCGGGCGGAGATACCACGACAGCAGTGATGACGGGTGTTGGTACCAGCATAGCTGGTCTGCACGGTACACTGACGCTACAGGCGGATGGCAGCTATACTTACCAGTCGACGGCCAACGCCATCACGTCGAACACAACGGATACGTTCGTCTACACCATCATGGATGGCGACGGCGACCTGTCGACGACGACGCTCACCATCAACCTGTCGGACAGCGGCCTGGCCGCCTCCAACGACGACCTGACGGTCAACGAGGCGGCGCTGCCGATCGGCTCCAACCCGTCGAGCACCGCAGAGACCATTGCCGGCACCGTCGTCGACAATGTGTCGGGCGGCACCGGTCCCTACACCTACGCACTGCTGAGCAGCGCCACCGGCGTGCACGGCACGCTGACCTTCAATGCCAACGGCACCTACAGCTACACGCTGACCTCGCCGGTCGACGGCGTCGACGCCAACAACGGCGCCAACACCGTCAACAACGTCGAGACCTTCACCTACCAGGCCACCGACGCCAACGGCAACACCATCACCAACACCATCACCATCGACGTCACCGACGACGTGCCGACGGCGAACTCAAACACCAACAGCGGTGTCGAGGGCGGCATCGTGACCGGTAACGTGCTGACGGATGCTACGGACGACGTGTTCGGCGCCGACGGTGCGGCGGCCGGCGGCGGCGTTGTCGGAGTTCGCGTTGCGGGCGGCGACACCACGACGGCGGTGACGACGGGTATCAACACGACGATCAACGGCAGCTTCGGCACGCTGACGCTGCAGGCCAACGGCACCTACAGCTATGACGGCCTGCCCAACGTGGTCCCGCCGGCAGGCGCGACGGAGACCTTCGTCTACACCATCATGGATGGCGACGGCGACCTGTCGACGACGACGCTCACCATCAACCTGTCGGACAGCGGCCTGGCCGCTTCCAACGACGACCTGACGGTCAACGAGGCGGCGCTGCCGATCGGCTCCAACCCGTCGAGCACCGCAGAGACCATTGCCGGCACCGTCGTCGACAATGTGTCGGGCGGCACCGGTCCCTACACCTACGCACTGCTGAGCAGCGCCACCGGCGTGCACGGCACGCTGACCTTCAATGCCAACGGCACCTACAGCTACACGCTGACCTCGCCGGTCGACGGCGTCGACGCCAACAACGGCACCAACACCGTCAACAACGTCGAGACCTTCACCTACCAGGCCACCGACGCCAACGGCAACACGATCACCAACACCATCACCATCGACGTCACCGACGACGTGCCGACGGCGCATGCCGACACCAACAGCGGTGTCGAGGGTAGCGTCGTGATCGGCAACGTGCTGACGGATGCCACGGACGACGTGTTCGGCGCCGACGGTGCGGCGGCCGGCGGCGGCGTTGTCGGAGTTCGCGTTGCGGGCGGCGACACCACGACGGCGGTGACGACGGGTATCAACACGGCGATCAACGGCAGCTTCGGCACGCTGACGCTGCAGGCCAACGGCACCTACAGCTATGACGGCCTGCCCAACGTGGTCCCGCCGGCAGGCGCGACGGAGACCTTCGTCTACACCATCATGGATGGCGACGGCGACCTGTCGACGACGACGCTCACCATCAACCTGTCGGACAGCGGCCTTGCCGCCTCCAACGACGACCTGACGGTCAACGAGGCGGCGCTGCCGATCGGCTCCAACCCGTCGAGCACGGCAGAGACCATTGCCGGCACCGTCGTCGACAATGTGTCGGGCGGCACCGGTCCCTACACCTACGCACTGCTGAGCAGCGCCACCGGCGTGCACGGCACGCTGACCTTCAATGCCAACGGCACCTACAGCTACACGCTGACCTCGCCGGTCGACGGCGTCGACGCCAACAACGGCGCCAACACCGTCAACAACGTCGAGACCTTCACCTACCAGGCCACCGACGCCAACGGCAACACCATCACCAACACCATCACCATCGACGTCACCGACGACGTGCCGACGGCGAACTCAAACACCAACAGCGGTGTCGAGGGCGGCATCGTGACCGGTAACGTGCTGACGGATGCTACGGACGACGTGTTCGGCGCCGACGGTGCGGCGGCCGGCGGCGGCGTTGTCGGAGTTCGCGTTGCGGGCGGCGACACCACGACGGCGGTGACGACGGGTATCAACACGACGATCAACGGCAGCTTCGGCACGCTGACGCTGCAGGCCAACGGCACCTACAGCTATGACGGCCTGCCCAACGTGGTCCCGCCGGCAGGCGCGACGGAGACCTTCGTCTACACCATCATGGATGGCGACGGCGACCTGTCGACGACGACGCTCACCATCAACCTGTCGGACAGCGGCCTTGCCGCCTCCAACGACGACCTGACGGTCAACGAGGCGGCGCTGCCGATCGGCTCCAACCCGTCGAGCACGGCAGAGACCATTGCCGGCACCGTCGTCGACAATGTGTCGGGCGGCACCGGTCCCTACACCTACGCACTGCTGAGCAGCGCCACCGGCGTGCACGGCACGCTGACCTTCAATGCCAACGGCACCTACAGCTACACGCTGACCTCGCCGGTCGACGGCGTCGACGCCAACAACGGCGCCAACACCGTCAACAACGTCGAGACCTTCACCTACCAGGCCACCGACGCCAACGGCAACACCATCACCAACACCATCACCATCGACGTCACCGACGACGTGCCGACGGCGCATGCCGACACCAACAGCGGTGTCGAGGGTAGCGTCGTGATCGGCAACGTGCTGACGGATGCCACGGACGACGTGTTCGGCGCCGACGGTGCGGCGGCCGGCGGCGGCGTTGTCGGAGTTCGCGTTGCGGGCGGCGACACCACGACGGCGGTGACGACGGGTATCAACACGACGATCAACGGCAGCTTCGGCACGCTGACGCTGCAGGCCAACGGCACCTACAGCTATGACGGCCTGCCCAACGTGGTTCCGCCGGCAGGCGCGACGGACACGTTCGTCTACACCATCATGGATGGCGACGGCGACCTGTCGACGACCACGCTCACCATCAACCTGTCGGATGCCGGGCTGGTCGCGCCGGCCGACAACGATGCCACCGTCAACGAGGCCGCGCTCGACACCACGATCACGGGCGCCGATCTGGCGGCAGGCACCGTGACCGGCAGCCTTGGCACGACATCTGCGGCCGAGACCGATGCCACCAACCAGCTCAACGCATCGGGCGGCGTCGGCGCACTCACCTATACGGCGCAGACCATCGTCGGCACCTATGGCACCATCCACATCAACGCAGACGGCAGCTACGTCTACACGCTGACCAGCAACCACCTGAACGCACAGGCCAACGACGGCGTCCAGACCATCTCGGGCCTGGAGAACTTCACCTATACGGTCACCGACAGCGTCGGCAACTCCACCACCGGAAGCATCACCGTCAACATCGTCGACGACGTGCCGACGGCGACGACACCGACGCTTGCCGTGCTGCAGAATGCGGCCGGCTCGCCGACCACATTCGACCTCGACCTGGATGGTACACTCGCCAACAACTATGGGGCGGACGGCGGTACCGTCCGGTTCCAGTCGTCGCTCGACGGCGCGGCAAGCGGAATGACGTCCGGCAACGTGCCGATTGTCTACGATGTCTCGGCAGATGGTTTGACGCTGACCGGCCTGGCCGGAGCGACGAGCGTGTTCGTCATCACACTCAATCCGGCGAACGCTACCTATTCGGTGGACATGAACGGGTCCGTGGACACTCTCACCACGATCGATTTCAGCGGCGGAGGTTACAACTTCGTCGGTGGCAACAATTCGTGGGCCGGGTTCATCCCCAGTAACGAATCCGTCGGCTCACCTATCGACAACAACAGTTCCGATCTGCTTCTGACCCCGTCAATCAGTGGTGCAAACGACAGCACCATCAATTCCAGCGCGATTTCCGGCGGCGTCGGCTCAGGCAGCTCGGTCGGTTCGACTGAGACCTTCAGGGTTGATTTCGTGACCGATCTGCGCGGCAACCCTGCCGACGGGGCTGGCGACTACGACACCCTAGGCAATCGCGACCATCTCTTCGATGGCCATTACACCGTCAATGGCTCGTCCGCCACGTTCACTGCCAGCACCGGCTCCACGATCAAGATCACCGCATTCGATGATCCAGACGGCAACACCATAGTCGGAGACGGGACCAAGGACACGATCACGTCGTTGGCCATCGGCTACAATGGCATCTTCCAGACTATAACGCCGACCGCCAGCGCGACGAACTACACGATCAACGGCCACATCTATTCCGTGCTGTTGAACGCGGATGGCAGCGTTACGGTCGGTGGTGTTAACGGCACTTCCGGTGCCGGGGCCATCGGCACGGAGATCGCCATCTTTACCGGCGACGGCTACAACAGCGTCGAATACACCTATGTTTCGGGCGATACTTTCAAGCTTGGAGATTTCGGCGCGGCCGTTCCGACCCACAGCCCGATAAGCTTCAATGTCCCGATCGAAGTCGTGGACGGCGATGGCGACACGGCCGCGAGCACACTCGGTGTCACGTTGACTCCGGCCGGAGAAGGCATACAGGACCATTCGTCTGCGCTGATCGGAGACAACCACTTGTATTCGTCGACACCGGCGTTGCCTCATATCATCGGGTCGGATTTCGCCGACACGCTGACCGGCGACACTGCGGCAAACACACTCTATGGCGGACAAGGTACCGACACCATCAACGGCGGCGGCGGCAACGATCTTCTGATCGGTGGGCCTGGCCAGGATACGCTGACCGGCGGCGCGGGCGCCGACACCTTCAAGCTCGACGGTCTCGACATCAAGGACCTGATCACCGACTATAGCGGTGTCGGCGGCCAAGGCGATGTCATCGACCTGACATCGTTGTTCGATACCGCGGGCGGAAACGTCAGCGACTTCGTCAACTTCAATGCGGCGACCGGCACGCTCAGCGTCGATGACAACGGCACAACCGGCGGCGCCAATTTCGTCGAGGTAGCCACGCTGACCAACCTGCCTGTGTCGAGCACCATCACGCTACTCTACGACGACGGCATAACCCATCGTACGACAACAGCAAACTCGGTTTAACGGCATGGCGCGTGGCCACGCGATCATGTTATACACTGCTAATATCTAGGGGAGTTCATCATGAAACGTTCTGCAAGACTGCTGGTTTCCGCTGCGACGCTGTTGCTGGCAGTCGGGTCGACGGGTTACGCCGCCGATATCATCGAAGGGCCGGTGGCCGACTATTGCCGCACGGTCGGCACGTCGAACCTGGTGCTGAACGACAACATCGTCGATCTCAAGACCGAGGTGGTGAAGCTGATGGACGAGTCAGTGGCCGTCGCCAACAGCTCGGAATGGATCAATTCTTCGCGCCCCGCCTTCGTTTGGGCATCGGAAGCCAAGGTCGCCTGCGGCATGGCCTATGGCTATCTCAAGACGAACTACAAAGACGAAGACACCCTCAACAAGTGCGAGTGCTTCCACGACCGCATGGTCGAGTACATGAACTGACCGGTAGGGATCTGGCCGTGCCGGTTGGCTGACCCGATGGTCGGCGGACGATCGACGAAGGCGATCGCTGCGGTGATCGCATTGACCGGTTTTGGTCAGCTTGCCACGCAAGCCCGCGCCAACTGGCTGGAACGACCTGGCCTGGAGAGATCAGCACCGTCCGGCTTGACGCGGCCGGCCCGCTGCGACGCCGGCCCGGAATGGACTCGCGAGACATTCAAGGCATTCGCGACATGCCAGGCATCGCTCTACGGCCTGGAGCCGATGCTGGCGCACGCGGTGATGGAGATCGAAAGCGGTTTCGATCCCGATGTGCACGGCGCCGATGGCGAAGTCGGCTTGATGCAGGTGATGCCGGGAACGGCGCGAATGCTCGGCTTTCGCGGTTCGCTCGACGAGCTCGGCGCGCCGGCGACCAACATCGCGCTCGGCGTCAGATATCTGGCGCAGGCAAACAGCCTTGCCGCAGGCGATCTCTGCACCACCGTCATGAAGTATCGCGCCGGGCATGGTGAAACCCGGTTCTCCGAACTTTCGGTCCGCTACTGCCGGCGTGCGCGTGCAATCCTGGCGAGAGAAGGCGTTTCTGTTGCCGGGCCGCTACCGGTGGCGACGTTTGGCTTCTCCGCATTCCCGACACCAGGAGATGACGGCGCCCCTGCCACGGCGAAGCGGATTTGCGTGCGCCGGCTGTTCGTGCCCGGGCCGCGATACATGAAATGCGCGGACTATCGAAGCGCCGGGCAAGCCAGAGTGATCAAGGCGCTCCGGCAGGGCTCTTCGACGGCTAAACCATGATCCGGCAATTACAAAGACGGCGAGGCAAGTCTGCCGTAAGATGAACGCGATGAGACCGGGACAAACAACCGGCGGGGATATGGGAGGCATCATGGAATCTGGCCGGCAGGGCCACAGTTCGTGGACATGGGCGATCGTCTTTGCGCTCGCGGGCATAATATCGGGCTGCCAGTCGAAAGGCAGCGTCTCGGACGCGCTCGATCCGGCGGCGATCGCCGCACCTGGAGCGCCGGCCGCCGGCGCCGCTGCCGGCCCGGCCCAAGCCACGCAGTCGCTCGGCACCGGATCGACGAAGGTCACGATGCTGCTGCCATTGTCCGCCCCGGGTAACGTCGGCGAAAGCGGCAGAAAGATGCTCGATGCGACCAAGCTGGCGATGGCCGACCTTGGCAATGCACTGCTCACGGTCACGGTCGAGGACACCAAGGGCGACAGCGCGCACGCCAGCGAATTGGCGGTGAAGGCTATCACCACTGGAACCAAGATCGTCATCGGCCCGGTCGAGCTTGGGGCCGCTCAGCACATAGCCAAGCTGTCGGGATCGCAGCGGCCGCCAGTGCTGGCGCTGGCCGACAATTTCGCCGGTGGCCCGGGCGTCTATGCGGTGCGCCTCAGCGAGGCCGACAGCGCGGCCGCGGGCGCGGCCGGCCTGGCGGCCAAAGGCAGCAAGAAGTTCGTGCTGCTCGTCGCGGCCGGCGCGAATGCCAGCGCGGTTGAAAAACGGGTCGCCAACAGCCTCAGCATCTATGGCGCGACGCTCGCCGTCACCCTTCCGTATTCGGCCGGTGACGGCGGCACAAAAGCGGTCAACGACATGGGCTCACTGGTCGATGCTCCCGATGCCATCGTCATCGCCAGCGGCGACGATAACCCGTCGCAGATCCTTGCGGCGCTCAAATCGAAAGGCATTCCTGGAAAAGCAGTCGCCGTCGTTGGAACCAACCGCTGGCTGGAACATCCGATCGAACCGCTGTTTGAAGGATCCTACATCGCCACGCTCGACCCTAGCGAAACCGGGCCAATCGCCGACCGCTTCAAGACGACCTACAATTATCCAGCCGACGCCAATGTCGCCTACGCCTATGATATGGTCGCCCTGACAGCGGGGATTGCAAGTGCGGTCGGCCCCGGCGGCTTCAACAAGCAGGTGCTCGAAAATCGGAGCGGATTTCGCGGATCGACCGGCTTGTTCCGGTTTCGGGCGGATGGCTCCAGTGAGCGATCCATGCCCTTTTATCAGGTTCAAAAAGGTGCGCTCAAACTGGTCGCCAAATCGACGTCGGGGTACTGAGGGGCAAGACTCCTTGGGATCTGCTTGAGTTGATGGGCTGGCTGAGGCGCAATCGTTTGGTGGTGTTGCTCGGAAGCCTGCTGCTTCTGACCGGGGTCTTGTTGATCGTCCGAGCCGCCGATCTGCTTTCCATCGATCGACCGATACCAGCGGCACGTCAATCCATCGACGATGGCCAGCCAACGCGACCGGCTGCGACCGTCGCCAATACGCCATGGCTAGGACGGGCACGCAAAATTGCTCAGGACCTTATCGCGCCGCCACAACTTGATCCGGCACAAATCGAACGGGTAGAGCCGCGCCCGCCGCTCAGCGAGCTTGGCCAGGCAGCACCTGCAGGGCTGCGGATGCCAAAGGATTGGCCAGCGGTCCTGCTGTACCAACCGGTTGTCACCTCTTCGGCGACCTTCGAATCCATGGGGCGCACGGTAGCCATCAGCGGGGTCCAGGGCATCGACCTGGACAAGGCTTGTTCGTTTCGCGAGGTCGCCTGGCCTTGCGGCCAACGTGCTCGGGCGGCTTTCAATTCATGGCTGCGCGGTCGGGCGCTTAAATGCGTCGTGCCGCCGGAGATCGATCGTTTCGCCATTGCCGCACCGTGCAATTTGGGCAAACAGGATGTCGGTGCCTGGCTTGTTTCCAACGGCTGGGCGACGGCCTTGGCAAGTGGCATTTATGGCAAGGCGGAGGCAATGGCCAAGGGTGCCGAGATGGGCATATTCGGCCCGCCACAATAGCCGACAATTCGGTGTCGCTACCGTTGCCAGCGCAGCCTTGCATTGAAGGCCAGGTTTCGGCCGATGGTAGGCGATTGCGCCATTACTCAAATTGTATGATTCCTCGAAACTGAATGTGCAGCACCATGGCCTATGGTAGTCGATCAGGCGGGAGATTGACGAATGATGACACCGATGGCGAATAGATCGCCGCAGCAATGGAAAGACGTCGCATGGCTTACCGCCTTGGGATCGGCGGGAATTTTGCTGCTTTCAGTTGGCCTCAACTATCTGCTTCTGTTCTCGGAAGCCTTGACGCCGTTCGGCCGCAGCATGGCCACAGCGATCCTGTTGCCGGTCATTATCGGTGGCCCGCTTTTCCTGTTCATTGGCTTGCAGCGGATGGAGCTCGGCCATTATCGAAGAGAACTCAATAAGTCCGCGACCTTTGACAGCCTGACAGGCTGCCTCAACCGGACAGTCTTCACGTCGATGGTCGACAGGAGAAAAACCAGGCAGGAATCGTCCGGTCCAAGATCCGGCGCCTTCCTGGTCGTTCATCCCGAACACATCAGGTCCATCAATCTGCGCTTCGGGCTGGACTGGGGTGACGAAGCCTTGCGGCTCATAGCCGCGACCATCCAGTCATCGGTGCGCAAGGAAGATCTGGTGGGCCGCATCGGAACCTGCATGTTCGGGGTCTTTCTGCCCGGTGCGACGGAAGACGATGCCAAGGAAATTGGCGAGCGTATCCGGGCGCGCGTGGCGCAGGCCTATTTCGCTCCGAAAGGAACCGAGGATACCCTGACCATCAGCGTTGGCGGCGTGGTGTTTGAAAACGAACTGGAATTCGAAGAGATGTTCCGGTCGGCGGAATCGCTGTTATCCGGTGTCGAACACAAGCCTGGATTTCAATTGTCGCACCTGCGCCACTAACTCTGAAGCGCCGCCTATATCCGGTCGACAATCGGCAGGGCGGTCCAACCGCCCAGGGCCTTGGCCAGCACGTTTGCCTCATCCGTACTGCCGGTCAATTCGCGATAGAGCCGGTCCGAGAAGAACCCGTTCTCGCCGTCTGCACGGCGATCGGCCGTATGGTTGGAAGGAACCGTCACCAGCTCCAACGATGGAGCGCCGGAAATCCCGTGTAGCAGCCACCTGCTACCACCGAGATGAATTTCAGCGCTACCTATTGTGAATGGCGGATCCAGCGATGGCAGTGTAGGGTTCGCTGCAAATAAGAATGACCCGTATCCCGGGCATCGCCAAGCCAACGAATCTGGGAGGATTCATGGTCGAGATCATCTCCAAGCGGGACGGCCCGCGGCGCGAGGATGTTCAGGTCAAGCGGCTGATCGAACAGAACCGCTCGACCATCGTTCGCCTTGCTGACCAGATCAGCGGCGGTGGCTATTCGGCCTCCAGAAAGCCACGCCAGCAACCGAAGGCTGAAGGGCTGATCATCCATGTTGGCGGCAGCGCGGCGACGGCCGCCGAAGCGAGCCCGTCCATCCGCGTCACCATGAACGGCCGTGTGATCTCCAAGGATCAGAACACCGGCCGCCAACTTCATCATATCGGCGATGTCCGCACCCGGAATGGGGAGCAGATCTTCGTCCTGGCGACAAAACAGAACGGCTTTTTCTCTCCGGTCGATGAAACCATCGCCGAGGCGCTTGCCAACCTGGACGGATCGCGGCTGACCGCGACTTATACCGAAGAACAGCTTGCCGCCGACATCGGTGCGAAACTCGGCATCGACTGACCGCCGGCATTCGGGCGTCGCTGTGGACGTCCAATCCGCGAAGCATACAGAAATGGCATACCCCAAAAGGTACTGTGATGACTGAATGAAACACGCGAGCGGCCCCAATCGGACGAAAAGCGATGCGCTTCCGACGCGTGCGTCGATGGCCACCGGACAGCTGGCTCTGGACAACATCGACTATGATGAGCGCGCCACCATGCGCGCCTGGGAGAGTTTTCTTTCCGACGAGCCGACATCCGCTCGCGATCCGGTCCATGTTCGCTCGCTGATTCACGATTCCTGGTATCGCAGCGCTACTGGCGGCATCAATGCGCAGGGCATCGAAGCGCCGCTGAGCAGCGACCGAAACGAGATCGAATATCTGACCCGTGCCAATGCCGAACTGCTATCGGCGGCGAGGCGGTCATTCGCCTCGCTTGGCCGGTTGCTGGACGGTACGGGAGCGATGCTGGTGCTTGCCGACGGCGACGGCGTGCTGATCGATGCCATCGGCGACAAGAAGACACTGCATGACGGCATGGATATTCATCTGGCCGTTGGCGGCAAATGGAACGAGGACGCCGTTGGAACCAACGGCATCGGCACGGCACTGTGGACCGGTGAGCCGATCTTCGTCCACGCCGCCGAACATTTCTGCGCCGGTATCAAATCCTGGACCTGTGCCGGCGCGCCGATTCGCGATCCGCTGGACGGCAAGATCATCGGCGTCGTCGATCTGTCAGGCTATTCGCCGATCTTCCGGCCGCACAACACGGCCCTCGTCGCCGCCACTGCCAGGCAAATCGAAAAGGCGCTGGCCGAGCAGCAGCAAGAGCAGCGCACCCGTCTGCTCGAAGCCTTCATTTCCTCGGCGCCCAGCTACCGCCGGAAGGACGGGCTGGTGATCGTCGACCATCGTGGCCGCGCGATCTTCTGCAATAACGTGCCCAACGGCGACGCGACGGAGATGATGGACGGCCCGATGGAACCGGGCCGTGGTCGTTGGCTCATGAACCTGCCGGTCTCGGGCTCCGACACCGATCTCGCCAACGCGCTGCCGCCGCATCTGCGATCCTGCCATGTCACGCCACTGAAGCTCGACGGCGACCTTCGGGGCGCGGCTCTTGTGTTTCCCTCGACGCCAGCCGTCTCCAGCATCACGGTGACAAGCCGGGAGGGCAACAAACACCTGCGGGCAGCCGCGGCGATGATCGTCGGCGAAAGCGAGAAATTGCTGGCCGCTGTCGATGTCGCCTCCCGGGTGGCCGGCTCGAACGGGGTCACTTCGTTGCTGATAGAGGGCGAAACCGGCGTCGGAAAGGAGCTGTTTGCGCGGCTGGTCCATGCCGGCAGCCGGCGCAGCGAAAACGATCCGTTCATCGCCATGAACTGTGGCGCAATCACCAAAGAGCTGTTCGGCAGCGAATTGTTCGGCCATGTGGGCGGCGCCTTTACCGGAGCTTCGCGCGACGGCAAGCCGGGCATCTTCGAACTGGCCAATGGCGGCGTGCTCAGTCTTGACGAGATCGGCGAGTTGCCGCTCGAAATCCAGCCATTCCTGTTGCGTGTCCTGGAGGAGCGCGTGGTCCACCGCATCGGCGACTCCAGGGGTCGGCCGGTAGACGTGCGACTGGTAGCCTCGACCAATCGCGACCTCAAGCAGGAGGTCGCGGCCGGACGCTTCCGCAGCGATCTCTACTACCGCATCGGTGCGGTCTCGATCCATGTCCCGCCCCTGCGAGAACGCGGTGACGACGTGCTGCTGCTGATCGAGCATTTCAACCGGCAGATCGCGAAGCTGGGGGGCAACGATCCGCTGGAGTTCTCAAACGAAGCTTCCGACGCGCTGCTGGCCTATCGCTGGCCGGGAAATGTGCGCGAACTGAAGAACCTGGTTGAGCGGCTGCACATAATGGCGCGCGGCGGCACGATCGAACTGCAAGACCTTCCCGGAGAAATCAGTGCGGGCAATCGCAACAGCATGGCCATGCACAGCGACCATCCCACGGCCATGCTCGAAGCACCGGTGTACTCTTTCGAGGATGCGGAACGCCAGGCGATCAAGAATGCGCTTGTCGCGGAGGCCGGCAATCTAAGCAAGGTTGCGCTGCGGCTCGGCATTTCGCGGCCGACACTCTATCGCAAGCTCGGCCAATACGGCATCCGGCGCGGTTTTATCTGATGCGCAGCACAAAAAGGAGCCCATGGCATTTGCGCCATGGGGTTGGGGAGTTGTGGCCGATAAACCGGACTGGCGACCGGGCTTCGTTCGGAATCCGGTCCGGTTGTTTCAGGGCACGATGACGCCACGGCCGGTGAAACGCCGGTTCTTGAAATCGTCGAGCGCGGTGTTGATGCTGGCGAGGTTGTACTCGGTGTAGTGCATCTTCACCTTACCGTCGGCGTTGAGCTCCATCAGTTCGACAAGCTCGGTGAAATTGCCGACCAGGCTGCCGCCGATGTTGATCTCCTCGATGACGAGATGCGCGGTCGGCACGTTGATGTTGCCGCCATAGCCGACGACGAAGAGTTGCCCGCCCTTGCGCACCATCTTCCAGCAGATGTTCTCGACACCGAGTTCACCGACGAAGTCGATCACCACATGGGCGCCGCCGCCGGTGATCTGGCTGACTTTCTCGATGACATTCGGCCCGCCGTCAAGAATGAAATCGGCGCCCAGATCCTTGGCTAGCACCCGCGCCGCCGGCTCCCGGTCGACGGCGATGATGCGGCAACCCGAAATCGCGTGCAGCGATTGCAGCGCGATATGGCCGAGCCCGCCTATGCCGAGCAGCACGCAGTAACTGCCTGGCCGCAGGAGCTTTGCGGCGCGCTTGGCGGCGCGGTAGGCGGTGATGCCGGCATCGGCCAGCGGCGCCACCTCGATCGGCGTGATGTTGGCATTGAGCTTGATCAGCGAACGCTCGCTGGTGATGAAATATTCGGCGAAGCCGCCATTCATGCCAAGGCCGGGAAACTGGCCGTTATCGCAATACATGTCCTCGCCATGGCGGCAGTTGAGGCAGATGCCACACGAACGGAAGGGATGGCAGATCACCGCGTCACCGCGCTTGACCGACCTGACGCCGCTGCCGACCTCCTCGACCCAGCCGGCATTCTCGTGGCCCATGATGTAGGGCAACAGCGTTCCCTCGGGATCCATGGTCGGCTTCCACACGCCTTCAATAATGTGCAGGTCGGTGCGGCAGAGGCCTGCGGCACCCACTCGCACGATCACTTCGTCGGGCGCGGTGATCGTCGGCGCCTTGACCTCCTCGATCTTGAGCCGGACGTTCATCTTCGGATCGTATTCGTAGAGTCTGGCAGCTTTCATCGTCGTATCCTTTCAACGTCGAGATTGTCTGGATTGCTTCAGGCGCGGCCTAGTTTTTCAGAGCCGCCGCCACGCGCCGGCCCGGCTGTCGGATCCTCATCCTCGGCAAGGTCGCCAATCAGCGTTTCGGTGGTCAGGATCAGCGTCGCCACCGAGGCTGCATTGGCAAGCGCGGTGTAGGTAACGCGGACCGGATCGATGATCCCTGCCTCGAACATGTTCTGGTACGCGCCGGTCGACGCGTTGTAGCCGTAGCCGCCATTGATGCGGGTGACCTCGACCACCACCGCTTCCGGATCAGCACCGGCATTGGCGGCGATACGCCAGAGCGGCCGCGACAGCACCGAGCGCACCAGGCGCACGCCCTCGGCGACATCGCCGTCGACACCGACCGCCACCTTGTCGAGCAGCGGCGCGATCTGGGCGAGCGCTGAACCGCCGCCGGCGACGACGCCCTCCTCGGACGCGGCACGCACCGCATTCAGCGAATCTTCTATCAGCTGGATGGTGCGTTTCTGCTCCACCGGCGTGACGCCGCCGGCATAGAGGATCGCGGTGCCGCCGGAGAGCTTGGCCAGGCGTTCGCGCAGCTTGTCCTGATCGATGTTGGGCTGTGAGGCTTCGTACTGCCGTTGCACCTGCGCGCGACGCGAGGCGATTGCGGCATGGTCGCCGCCGCCGCGAATGATCGAGGTGTAGGACGAAGTGGTCTTCAACCGGTCGGCCGTACCGAGATCATCCGCCGTGATATCCTCGAGCCGGCCGCCGAGATCGCGCGCGATCACCTTGCCGCCGGTGATGATGGCCAGATCCTCCATCATCGCCTTGCGCCAATGGCCATATTCCGGCGGATGGACGACGAGGTATTTTCCAGGTCCCTGCTTGCCGAGCAGCGTCACCACCACTTCCGGCGACATCTCCTCGGACACGATCAGCAGCGGCCGGCCAGCCTCGTCGGCGATGCGGCGAACCGCATCGAGCTGCCCGGGCTCCTTGATCTTGAGATCGGTCATCAGGATGTAAGGCCGTTCGAGCACAGCCTCCATCTTCTCCTGGTCGGTCACCATGTGATGCGAGAGATAGCCGCGTTCGAAGGACATGCCTTCGACGACATCGAGCGTGGTCTCGGTGGTGACGCTGAAGTCGGTGGTGATGACGCCGTCGGCGCCTACCCGCTGATGTGCCTCAGCCACCAGCGCGCCAAGCTTCGTATTGGTCGCCGCGATGTTGGCGACCGACGCCAGGATGCCGTTGCCCTTGGCGGGCTTCGCCGAAGCCTTGAGCGCAGCCACCACCGCCGCCACGGCAAGGTCGATGCCCTTGCACAGGTCAACGGATTTCACCCCGCGCTCATTCGCCTCGACGCCACCCTGGATCAGAGCGTTGGCGAGCACGATGGCGGTCGTGGTGCCGTCGCCGGCGATCTCGTTAGTCTGCATCGAGACTTCGCGAACGACTTGCGCGCCCATGTTTTCGAAACGGTCGTGCAGCTCGATCTCGGAGGCGATGCTGACACCGTCACGGGTCACCATCGGTGTGCCGATCGGCCGGTCGATCATGGCGTTCATGCCTTTGGGGCCAAGCGTCGGCTCGACGGCGGCGGCGAGCCGGAAGACGCCGCGGGCGAGAGCACGGCGGGCGTCGGAATTGTGAAGCATTATCTTGGGCATGATTCCTCCTTCCGCCTTACGGGCGGGTTGTTGGTTGGGGGCCTCGTGCGAGGGAGGCCGTTGCTGTCAGTTCTGCTTCAGGCGGTCGGCGCGGTTCGCGCCGGCACGCGATCCAGAATGAAATCGACCAGCGTCGGCTCGCCGTCGATCACATCCAGTTCCTTGTATCTGCTCTGCTTGAGCCCCCGGCACAGCGCGCCGTTGAACTCCATGTTGATGCGCACACCGCGCAGTTCGGCGAGGTGGGCGCTGAGTGCGCCGTGCGGGATACGCTGCCCTTCCCAGGTCACGAAGACAGGATCATCCACCCGGCGATCGGGAAACCGCTCGAGCAGGGCCGCCCGGTATCGCGGTTTCTGTTTGGCTGTCTCGCCCGGTTCGAACCGCGCGACGTCATAGGCCGGCAGGTCCATCCCGAGGATTTCGCGATCGGTCAGACCGTGCGCCTTGAGGCCGCGCAGAAGCGCTTCCTGGCGCCGCTTGAATGCCTTCATTGCGAAGGTTTCGCGCAAGGCGCCGAGATCCTGATCCTCGGCAAGCACGGCGAAAATGTCGCCGAAGGTCTTGCCTTCCGCCATGCCGCGATTGACCTCCTCCGCGAACATGTGGTCGTGCAGCTTGACGCGATAGGCCGGTGCCCAGGAGAGCTGGTCGAGCACCTTGCGCACGCCGTCCAGCATCAGGAACGCGAAGTTGGGCGAGCACCAGTAGGTCGGCAGGCGGAAATCTATCTCCACGCTGCCATCGCCCGTTACTTGCGCCCGCTCGACGAAACCCATCTCGGTGATGGGTTCGTCGAGTTCCGGGTCGTTGACCTCACCAAGGCGCCGCCAGAGTTCCTTCTGGCGGTCGCCGGAAACGCTGGCGGTTGCCATGGCTCCTACTCCGCCGCGATGCTGAAGGGCGAACCGGCGAGCGCCTTCTTCTTGGCTTCGACGTCGATGTTGTAGAGGCGCGCGGCGTTGAGGCCGAGAATCTTCTCCTTGATCTCGTCGGTCAGCTGCACGCCGCGTTCGGCGGCAATGTCCTCAGGGATCTGGTAGGCCCAGAATTTCTCGACCAGCCAGCGCGGCGTCCAGATCGCGTAGTCGGAACCAAACAGGATCTTCTCCGGTCCGAGCCAGAACAACAGCTCGGCGATCACCTCGCCGAAATAACGCGGCCGCGCGTGGATGAAGGGCAGCGCCACCGCCAGCCCGCCATAGACATTGGTTTCCTGCGTCGCGATCCAGCAGAAATCGTCGAGACGCGGCAGGCCGCAATGCTCGACAATCCAATTGAGGTTTTGGAAATCCGTCGCAGCGTGGTCGACGTCATGAACGTCGAAGGCATCCTTGCTCAGCGGGATGATCGTCGGGCCCTTATGAACGTGGATGTTCTTGATGCCGAGCTTGTCGCAGAGTTCGAAGCATTTGTAGGCATCGGGATCGGTGAGCTTCCAACCCTTGGAGGCGCCGTTCCATTCGGCCGTGTACATCTTCACGCCCTTGACGTTGTAGGTCTCCTTGAGGAAGTGGATGTATTCCAGCGCCTTCTCGCCGTCGCGCGGGTCGAAGGCACCGTTGACGATGAAACGCTCAGGATAGCGCTTGGCAACCTCGGCGTTGCGCTCGATCGTGTTGAAGCCGTTCTTGTAGAAATCCTTGAGGTAGGTCGACTGGACGATCGCCACATCGTCGGGCCCGTCGATGAACAGGTCGCGATAGAGATCGTCGGCGCTGTACTTCTCGAACTTGCTTTTCTCCCACAGCTGTTCCTTCGGGCTCAAGCCGGTGTGATAGGCATAGAAGCATTCGATGAACTGCTTGCCGTGGATGTTCTTCTGGTTTTCCGGGCTGCCGTCCCAGAAATGGGTGTGGCCGTCGACCACGAAAATGTCCTTGCCTTCCGGTGTTCTGTACATGGTTGCCTCCGCAGCAATCGCATTGATCGGTTCGGCGCGCCGCACCCGCGGCGCGCCAGTTTCCTTGGCGGCTATTCGATGTATTCGAACATCTCATCCATGTTGCCGAACAGGATCACGGTGTTGTCGTCGACGCGGACCATGCGGCCGTAATGCGTGGAGGTGTTGACCTCGAAGGTCTCGGCCGAAATCTCGCGGCCGAGATATTCGCCGATCGCGTCCATCTTGAAGATCAGCTTGCCGTCACCGTCGATGCGGATCAGCGCCGGCTGGTAGGTGATGGTGACACCGGGCTTCTGGCCCATGAATTCGGCGATGGCGCGAGCCTCGACCGAGTCGTTCATGGTGACGCCGCACTGGTGCGAGATCGTCTGCTCGAAGGTGATGTCCTTCATCGCCTTGAAGATGTTGGAATGCGTTGCGTCGCGTGCTGCTAGTGACATGACGATTTCTCCCTGTTTCAGCGCTTGAGGCCGAGTTCGCCGAGGATCTGGCCAATTCGTTCCTCGGATTTGGCGCGGACATCCACGAACGCGACCGGCTTGGAATGCGGCATCGACCAGATCGGCTGCAGGCCGGTGGCTGCCTTGTCGGCGAGCGCGCCGTGTTTCTTGACCCAGCCCTGGAAGAGCTTCCTGTTCGCCGCGCCGTACTTCTCGTCGTTGGCGAGCATGTGGATGAGGTCGATCGTGTTGGCGAGGTTGCGCTCGTAGTCGGCCTCAGCGGCCGAGATCACCGCCGGCGTGATGAAGTCGTGGTTGGCGGCGGCGATCTGCATCAGGAAGCCTGAGCGGAACACCTCGCCCACCAGCGGCTCGAAGACGATGTTGATGGCGAAATACTGCTCGAGATAATCGGTCGCGCCCATGATGGTTTCGACCGCTTCGCGCGTGCCTTGCCAGTTCTTGTCGTCGAGCCAGGCCTTCTTGCCGAGCTCATCGTCCCAGTCGGGAAGGTCCATGCCGATCTCGGCAAGGTAAAGCGTGATGTCCTGGGCAAGCCTGAGCTTGTAGGAAGAGTTGGTCAGCGTCGCGTTGTTGATCATCTGGGTGTAGCCGTAACGCTGCGCCTGCATCAGCGAGGTGCCGAGCCCGAATTCGGCATGTTTCCAGGCGCCGAGCTGCGTCTGCAGGATCTTGACCCAGGCCTTGTCGAAGGTTTTTGGCGCGCCCGACTTGCGGGCATTGTTGATGACGCTCTGCACCATCGTCTCGATCTTCGACTGGCGCTGGTAATGCGTGCGCTCCCATTCCTGGTCGGGGGCGCGGAAGGCATGCCAGTTGGAGCTCTGGGCGGCGGTGTTCTGCTTGACGTAGGCGCCCTTGCCGTCGGCGAAGGAGATGATCCAGTTCTGGATCAGGTAGCGTTCCGGATCGGGCTGCACGTCGACCGTCATGTCCTCATAGTGGGTCGCACGCTGACCTTTCGGCTCGAAATACCTGTATTTCCGGCTGTCGGAGTCGGCGAAGATCGCAGCACCGGCGGCTCCGGATCCGACTGAACTCGAGGTTGCAGGCATAGTCTCTCTCCCTTGTTGCAGTTGTGGTGGCTTGCGCGTTGCCGCCCTCAATGGGCCGGCGTTACACCTGCCGATGTGGTGAACTTGTCGAAGAAGATCCGCTCCGTTTCGAAGCCGTTCATGAACAGCACCGGCTGTAGCGCATCGATCATCGGCGGCGGGCCACAGGCATGGACATCGCCCTGCCCGTCGACGGCGAGTTGCTTGAGGATGGCGTCGACGCTCTGGTGAACGAAGCCGCGTTCGCCCTGCCATTCGGCGTCGTCATTGGCGTGCGACAGCACGGGAATGAAGGTGACATCGGAATGATTGCCGACCAGCTCGGCGATCCTGTCGAGGTAGAACAGGTCGTTGCGGGTCCGGGCGCCGTAGAAGAAATACACCGGACGTTTCTCACCGCTCTTCAGGTGGTCGTTGAGGATCGACCAGATCGGCGACATGCCCGATCCGGCGCCGACCAGGATCAGGGGTCCTTGCCGTTCGTCGCGGCGGAAACAGGTTCCGTACGGTCCGACGACTGTGACTTCGGCTCCGGCCCTGATGCCTCCGGAATCGAGTTCTCCCGAGAACTTTCCTTCAGGGTATTTTTTGATGATGAAGGAGAGTTTTTGGGTTTGGTCCGGCGTATTTGCCATGGAGAACGAGCGCGTAATCGTCTCCCCTTTTTGCGTGGTAACCGTGATGTCGACATATTGCCCCGCCCAAAACTTCATCGGCGAGCCGAGTTCGATCTCGATGCCGCGAATGTCGTGGGTCAGGTGCTCGATGCGAGCAATCCGGCCCTTGTAGGTTTTCACGGCGATCGCTTTCGCCAGAATCTCCTCGTCGTAGTTGAGGAGCTCGACTTCCAGGTCGGAGTAGGCGATGCAACGGCACAACAGGACGTGGCCGCTTTCCTTCTCCATGTCGTTCAGTGCGAAGGTCGAGTATTTCAGCATGTCGACTTCGCCTTCGAGCAACACGCTCTTGCAGGCCGAGCATTGCCCCTCTTTGCAGCCGTGCGGCAGGGCGATGCCCTGGCGAAATGCGGCGTTGAGCACCGTTTCGCCGTTCTCGACCTCGAATTCGACGCCGACCGGACTGAGCCTGACCGTGTGGGTTTCCGACATACGGACCTCCAGTGAAAGGAAGGGGCGGGACGAACCCGCCCCCTTGGCCTGATCAGTTGCAGGGATTGATCGTGAAGCCGGCCCGGTACTCCGCCAGGTGCTTCTCACGGTCCGCGGGCGACATGGCACGCAGCGCGTTGAGCGGCGATCCGAGCGTGTTGCCGCGCACATCGTCGAGCGTCCACATCTCCTTGTCGTCGAAGCGCAGATGCGGCTGCGGAACCAGTGTCTTGCCGTCGGAACGGACGAAGTTCAGGTCCTTGATGGCATCGGCCAGGTCCCAACCGTCATAAAGCGTCTCCCACTCGCGCTTGCCGCTGAAGCGGCCCATGGCGGGCGTCGGACGGCCCTCATACTCATCGTTGAAGGCGACCATCGTGGTCCAGCGGTCGAGTTCATGGGCGAAGGTGTAGAGTTCGCCGTTGATCTCGCCGACCACCATGTCCTCGCGGATCAGGCAGGGAACGAGGCACGACCAGCAGCGGTGCGGATAGACGTAGCCGACGTCGCTGTTGAACAGCAGCACCTTCTCGCCCTTGTGGCTGAGCTTGGCGTACCATTTCCAGAACTCGCCGAATTCGGCGTACCAGCCCGGATATTTGTGCTCGAACCACTCGAAGTCCTTGTCGGTCTGGGCTTCGATGCGCCAGAAATTAACCGGCCAGCCAACCGCGAAGAACTGCCCGACCTTGTGGACGTAATTCTTCTTGGTGATGCGTTCCCAGGCTGCCTGGACGTCGTCGTGATGGACCTTGATGCCGTATTTCTCGAGCGGCAGCATGTAGGTGCGGTAGTAGTCCTCATAGATCCAGCGGTGCCACATTTCCGCGTAGGACTCCTTGTTCTTGTCGCGGTTGGTGGTGCCGTATTCGATGAAGGTGCCGATGGCCGCATCGACGATGGCGTGGTTCTGCCAGAAGGCGTAGCGCAGGTCGCGCTCGAGCAAGAGATGGTTCTCCGGCTCCTTGAGCGCCGCCATCAGTAGCGAGTGGCCGTTGCCGATGTGCCGGCTCTCGTCGGATTGCACCGACAGGAAGACGGTCGGCAGCGCGTAGTCGCCGTTACGGGCGGCTTCCGAAGGCATGGCGACGAACAGCGTGTTGGTGAAGGCGGTCTCGGCGACCACGGTCAGGTACATGCAGGCGGCGGTCATCGTATCCCCGGTGATGAAACCTTCCGCGAACTGCCGGCCGATGGTGGTGGCGTAGCATTTTCCGAAGGCTTCCTCGGTGATGTCGAAGCCGGCCGGATCGATGTAGTTTTCCATGTACCATTTCTTCAAATTCATCTGGATCGTCGAGTGGCGGAACTCGTCGATCATCTGCATGGTGAAGCCGGTCCGCAGTTCCTCACCGGGCGCGATGCGGGCGACCATCGCCATCGAGCGGGCAGCCGAGATTTCCGGGAAAGGAATGATGGCCAGGAAGAGCTTCATCCACTCGACCCAGCGCGGCTCGACATTGCGGAACATGTCGCCGCGCAATGCCGCATCGAGCGCGCCGTAGACGCGGTTGTCCTTCTCTTCCTGCATCGGGAAGTAGGACCGCAAAACCTGCTTCATCGGGTCGCGCGGCGTCTTGTTGATCTTGTAGTCGGTCGGAAACGTCATCGCTTCCTGGACGTAGGAAGGATTCCAGCCGAGATCGGCGATCTTTTTGGTCGCCTCGCCGACGGAGATTCCGCGTTGCGAGGTAATCTTGTTGAGCGTCAGAGACGTCATGGTCATAAGCCTCCACCAGGTTTGAGCCGCAGGTCCCTTGACCCCGGCATGAAGCGGCAAAGCACCGCCAGTGAGAGTGCGAGCGGCATGACAAAGCGTTGCGCGTCGAGGCGCGACCCGGGGTCCGGCCGTTCAAGTGGATCGGGGCAAAGGTTTCGAGGCGTCTGGCAGGGATCCGCGGCGCGCCAACCGCATGTGCGATGGGCGTATCGAAGCGGTTCTGCTTCCTCCGTTCCTTCGTTCTTTTGGCACCGCGTCAGGCGCGATGGGCTTCTTGTGGAAATGAACAAAGCAAGCGCCGTGCCAGTTTTAAAATAGCGCTCACGTCTGGCATTCGAAACAAGATCGTTGCCTTTTCGGCAGGCGACCCGGCACCCAACTGTAACGTTCTTTTACAGTTGTAACTTACGCCTGTAATATTTACCATATATTCGCAAGCGCAGCATATCTAGTTAGCATCCGCAGCAAACAAATGAAATTCATATTATCTGTTTAAGTCTTCGTCTTTCCAGACTATTTGAAAAGCGACGACCCATGGGCCGAGCTGGCGCTGGAGAAAGACCATGCCGAACGACAAGGACGCAAGCGAGCCGACCGGACCAATGTCCAGCCATGCCGATGGCGTCGCTGGCGATCTCGTCAAGCTGATGCCCCGCGATCTGGTCTTCGTCATGCGCTTCATGGGCGAGAGCCAGCACCGCCTGCAGAGCCATTTCCAGGACTTCATCCGCGCCGAGCTCGCCGCCGGCGGCGTCACCACGGAGACACATCCGATGATCCATCTGTTCATCGAAAGCCATGCGATCCTGCTGCGCGAGTTCGTGTTTTCCGGCGTTTCGCTGACGCGTCAGTTCCGCGTCGACGAGATCGAGCGGCTGACCGGCGATACGACATCAATGATCCGCGTCGACATGTGGGACCAGCTCAAGAGTCACATCGACACGGCCGAAAAGCAGTTCCAGTCGCAGGCCGGCACATTGCCCAAATTGCTGTCGGCTTTTGAAAAATCGTCCGGGCCTTCGGGGAGCGAAAAATGACCAAAGGATCCGAAACGGCCAGGCGTGACGCGCTGCTTGCTCGCCGGCTCGATCTCGTCGCCAGCGTCTCCGCCCTCACGGCGGAAGCACTGCGGCTCAACCAGAAACGCGCCGGTATCGAAATGGAAGTGCTGCGGCTGGAGCTGGAAATCGGCAGGAGCCACGCCAGCGCGCAACTGGTGCGGGACTTGCATGAGGCTGAGCAGAGCGCGGCGGCGATCCTGCAGGCATGCGTAGCTTGCGAGGAGCGCATCGTCTCGGCCGAAGCCGACATCGAGGAGCTTGATCGCCAGCTTGTCGCAACGGCGAACAAGAACTGACGGGAGAGAGAGCATGAACCAGCAGACGATGCAGAACCTGACCTTGTTCGACCTCCTGGCCCGCAGTTGGCAGCGACCGTCGGCGATCGCCGATCTGCGCTTCAGCAGCGACGGCTCGGCTGTCGCTTTCACCTCGGTGGACGGAACCGTCGCTGTTGCCGCGGTCGCGGATAACGAGCCGCCGGAATCGCGGCTCAGGGTGAGCCACGATCTCGGCCAGACGACGATCCGCCCCAGGGAGAAGCCACCCGTGCCGCTGATCGCCACCGCGGCATTCGGAGATGGCGATGTTCCGATCGTCGCCCATACGCATTCCGGCTTTCTGGTCGGAGCGGCCAGCGGCGAAGTGCTGGGCCTAACCGCCGGCGGTGAAATCGGGGCCCCTCTGGTAAAGATCGATGGACCGATCGTGGCCATCGACTACAGCACAAGGGCGGACAGGACAGCCGTCAGCAATGGGCATGATGTCTTCCTCGCGAGCGGCCACAGCGGCGCGATGCCCCTGGGACGGGGTGAACCATCGTCGACAGGGGCCCTCGCCTTCTCGCCGGGCGGGCGGCGCCTGGCCTGCGGCGTTGGTGAAGGGCTGTCGATCTGGGCGGTCGAGGGCGATGCAGCCTTGATGCACGATATCTCCCTTCCAGCGCACCCGGTGTCGATCCGCTGGAGCGGCGACGGCACATGGGTGGCCTGCGGGCTCGAAACAGGCGGCTTTGCCCTGGTCAGTCTGGCCGATGGCCGAGTGGACATCGTTGCGGGATTTCCATCGCCGGTGCGGACAATGTGCTGGAGCCACCCGGCAAATGCGCTGTTTGCCTCGGGTGCCTTCCGGATCGCCGGCTGGTCGATGACCGCCCCGCCGGTTGGCGGCGACACCTCCGGCGCGCTGGAGACTGGGCGCGCAGGACTGGTTCTTGTCGAGGCGGTGGCGGCACACCCGGAAAAGAAGCTGATTGCGGCGGGCTATGCCAACGGCCGCATCATAGTCGCTCAGACCGGCGGCCGGGACGAGCTCCTCGTCAGGCCGCTGGGCAGCGCGGTCACCGCGCTTGCCTGGTCCGGCGACGGACGACACCTGGCGGTGGGCGCCGTCGACGGCACCGCCACGATCGTCACCTTTCCCGCGCAGATGTTCAAATAACGGACGCAGTCCGATATGAAACAGGAGGATGAAATGCAGACCGACCTCACAGCCAAGGACAAGAGCAAGGACGAATTTTTCGAACGGCTCGCCGAGCTTTCGGAAGAGATGGTGGCCAAGCACGGCAAGGATTTCAGCATGGGCGCGCTGGTACTTGCCGCCCGCTGGATCGCTGAAAATCGCGTTGGCAAGCTGAAGACCAACTAGATCGACGAGACGATCCGTTCCTCGGGCGACTCAGGATCTTGTGGTGCAGGATCGTATGCCTTGGACGATGCGGCATCGGCGGTAGAGGCCGACTCGGCGTCCGACCCGATTACGGCAAGTGGCCGGCGACTGCCGCGCGTCAGTCGCGCGATACGGACAGTCCCGTGAGAAGCGGCGCGTACGCGGCGAGCCTGCGGGATACGAACTCGGTGAAGAGCCGCACGCGCTTCGTCTTGCGCGTCTCACCCTGTGTGAGAAGCCAAACCGTTCCGTACATGTGCAGGTCGGTACCCGGCACCCTCACCAGCAAAGGGTCGGCATCTCCGACGAAGCACGGCAGTGTCGTCATCCCGACCCCTTGCCGTACAGCAGCGATCTGCGCCTCGCCGTCCGTGGTCCTGAACGGAACCCCCGTGGTACGAACCTCACCCTCGCTGGCCCAATCCGGAATTCCATGAATGCTTATGACGATCCACCGGATGGGATCAGGCGCGCCCGCACGCCATGCGGCCGATGCACACGATCATGCCGGGCATGGCGACGAGGAACGGTCGCGTGGTGATGCCGTTCGGCGTCATGGGCGGCGGCTACCAGCCGTTCGGTCATGTCCACCTGCTCACCAACATGATCGATTTCGGCAGGCGCTGGATGCGCCGCGGGTGTTCTACAATGATGATACTGTGGAGGCCGAACGCGGCATTGCCGCCGAGGCGATCGAAGGGCTGCGCAAGCGTGGCCATCGCATAGCCGAGCCGCATCATCCTCTAGGCGGCGGGCAAGTGGTGCTGATCGACTGGGAAAAGGGAACGCTGACAGGCGCCTCCGATCCGCGCAAGGACGGGATGGCGCTCGGATATTGATAGGGTCGGTTTTGCCATGACATCACAATGGCGTGTCGCGACTGGATTTCGACAGGTTGGAAGGATAGTCGGTGATCATGGCCAGTAGTGAAAATTCCCTTGGGCTCTCCCGCCGTCTCGCCGCCGGCGCTGATGACGCTCCGGCGATCCTGGCACCCGACAGGGCGACGCTCAGCCATGGCGGATTGCGCGGTCTGATCGCCGCCACGGCAAAACAGCTGCATGAGCGCGGCATCGACCGGGGCGACAGGGTGGCGATCGTGCTGCCGAACGGGCCCGAGATGGCCACCGCTTTTGTCGCCGTGGCGGCCACTGCCTCGACAGCGCCGCTCAATCCAGCCTACCGGGCTGATGAGCTTGATTTCTACCTGACCGACATCGGCGCCAAGGCGATCCTCGTTGCGGAGGGCGACACCGGCCCCGCGGTGACAGTGGCCGAACGCCTTGGTATTGGCGTGCTCCGGCTGGTCGCGCAGCCTGACGCACCGGCCGGAAGTTTTATGATCGAGGGCGCGGCGATCGGACCGCAGGCCGTTCCCGATATGGCGCAAGACGGCGACATCGCACTTTTGCTGCACACCTCCGGCACGACATCGCGTCCAAAACTGGTGCCGCTCAGCCATGCCAACATCGCGGCCTCGGCCGCCGATATCGGCGCGACGCTAGGCCTGACAGCTGATGACCGCTGCCTCAACATCATGCCGCTCTTCCACATCCATGGCCTGATCGCGGCCGTGCTGTCGTCGTTGGCAACAGGCGGCAGCATCTATTGCACGCCCGGCTTCAACGCGCTGCGCTTCTTCCAGTGGCTGAGCGAGGCACAACCAAGCTGGTACACCGCAGTGCCGACCATGCATCAGGCGATCCTGCCCCGGGCGCCGCGCAACACCGAGGCGCTGTCGGCAGCGCGTCTGCGCTTCATCCGCTCGTCCTCGGCGTCACTGCCGGCGCAGGTGATGGCCGAACTGGAGGCGACCTTCGGCTGCCCGGTAATCGAATCCTATGGGATGACCGAGGCGGCGCACCAGATGGCCTCGAACCGACTGCCGCCGGGCCAACGCAAACCGGGCAGCGTCGGTGCCTCAGCCGGTCCGGAAGTGGCTGTCATGGCGCCCGACGGGCGGCTGCTCGAACCCGGCGAAACCGGCGAGATCGTCATTCGCGGGCCCAATGTGACGAATGGCTACGAGAAGAACCCGGATGCCAACGCCACGGCCTTCGCGCATGGCTGGTTCCATACCGGCGATCAGGGCGTGCTCGACGAGGACTTCTATCTGCGCGTCACCGGACGGCTCAAGGAGATCATCAACCGCGGCGGCGAAAAGATCTCGCCGCTCGAGGTCGACGACGTGCTGATGGATCATCCGGCGGTGGCGCAGGTCGTCACCTTCGCCATGCCGCATGACAAGCTTGGCGAGGAGGTGGCGGCGGCAGTGGTGCTGCGCGAAGGTATCAGTGCCACCGAGGGCGACATTCGCAGCTATGCCGCAACGCGGCTTGCCGACTTCAAGGTGCCGCGCAAGATCCTGATCCTGGACGAGATCCCCAAGGGCGCGACGGGCAAATTGCAGCGTATCGGCCTTGCCGCCAAACTCGGACTTTGACGATGAAGGTCACCGTCTTCGGCGCCGGTGCGATCGGCGGCTATCTCGCGGCCAAGCTTGCAATGGCCGGGCGGATCGATCTTTCGATCGTCGCGCGCGGGGCGCATCTAGAGGCGATCAAGGCAAACGGCCTGCGCCTGATCGAGGATGGCCAGGACATGTCGGTCCCCGTCCGGGCCGCCGCCACGGCCGAGGTGCTTGGCGTGCAGGATTATGTCGTGCTGGCGCTGAAGGCCCATTCTCTCACCCTAGCCCTTGACCAGATCGCACCGCTGTTGGGAGACCACACCGCCGTCGTCACCATGCAGAACGGCGTGCCGTGGTGGTATTTCCACGGCGTCGGCGGGTCGCTCGAAGGCACCCGGCTGAACGCGGTCGATCGTGGCGGCGCCATCTGGCAGCGGATCGGGCCGCAGCGCGTCATCGGCTCGGTCGTCTATCCTGCGGTCGAAGTCGATGCGCCAGGCCTCATCCACCATGTCGACGGCAAGCGTTTCTCGCTCGGCGAACCCTCTGGCGAGCGCAGCGAACGGGTGACGCTTCTGGCCGAGGAAATGGTCAAGGCCGGCTTGCAGGTACCGGTCCGCGACGACATCCGCAGCGAGATCTGGGTGAAGCTGTGGGGCAATCTCTCCTTCAACCCGATCTCGGCGCTGACCGGCAGCACGCTGGCCGCGATCGTTGCCGACGAGAGCACCCGCATGCTTGCCCGCACCATGATGCTGGAGGCGCAGGCGATCGGCGAAAGCCTCGGCGTACGCTTTCCCATAGCGGTTGACCGGCGCATCAAGGGCGCCGGCGATGTCGGCGAGCACAAGACCTCGATGCTGCAGGATCTCGAGCGCGGCCGGTCGATGGAGATCGATGCGCTGGTGACGGCAGTCCAGGAACTTGGCCGGTTAACGGACAGGCCGACCCCGACGATAGATGCCGTGCTGGCGTTGCTGCGGCGGCTGGCGGTGGAGCGCGGGTGTTACGGGTGATGGGGCGCGGATGAGCCCGAAGGATCGGACAAGGCCGTTTATTTTATTGACCCTTGCGGACCAGAATCGCCAACGCTCCCGCATTGTTCTGTACGGGTCCGTAGCCGTCACGTGATGCGCAACAGTTCGCGCAGCCGGACCGGCAGTCGCGGCGAGGCTTGCAGTTCCGCACAACTCGCCTCCCATAGCTTCAGATACTCTGCGATCGGTACACCTGTGCGGCCGGGCCAACGGTTGAGTGCGCCCAGGGCCTCGACGCAGTCGGGCGCCGCCTCGTACTCAGTCAGGATGGTCCGGGACATTGCTTGAGCAAGCGGATTGAGACCGGGTATTTCGATCTCGCTTCGATGGTCGCCGAACCAGGCGGCGGCGTCGCGGCTCAGCCCCTGGCTGTCGGCGAGCGCGGCGTAGCCCCTGATGATACTCTCACGATACTCGGCAATGGCATCGCCGAAGGCGTTGTCGCCGGCAAATGGCGGATTCTCCTTCCAGCTTGTCGCCAGGCGCCTCAGGCCACGCAGCGAGAAGGCCTCCACCATCGCTTCCTCGAGCCATTGGCAGGGCGGCGCCGGCTTGGCGTCGCGCTGCCAGCTGTTGGCAAGGACATGGCCGAGTTCATGGCCGAACTGATAAGCGAGCTTTGACCAGTCCCGTTCGCCGATATCGACAATGATCCATGCCATGCTGGTGCCATCCGGGTGCAGCCAGATCGCCGGCTGCCCGGAGGTGTGCTGATCGACGCGAAGTCGCGTTGGCTGGCGGTCGGAAACGAGACGGACGCCATCGAAGCAGGCGAGCCGCATGCGCTCGACGACTTGCTCTGCCGCACGTGGAAGCGTATCCCCCCAATCACCTGCGAGTTCGATCGGCCCGGTGAGTAGCGTCGAGGACGACGCTACTGGGAGAGAAGGTTGTGCCGCCATAGCCATTTGTCTCATGTCGATGTTGCGCTGCCGGATCAACGTTGCGTACACTAGGCCCGCGACCACTGTACCGGCATTCATGGTGATGAACTCGCGCCTCCTCATCTAATGTGTCCAACTTCTTGCCGCTTTCGGCCATATCGCCACACCGCGGTCGTTTCGCTAACGAACCTACTCGAACGCCTAAGGCTTCCTAAGCGTGCGGGGTAAGACGGGCGTAAATCCAGCCGTCAAATGACGGCGTGGGCGCCCAGAAAAGATCCAGCTGTACGCTTACAAATCACTCCTTACCCTGCAGAAATTCGACGTATGACTTCATCTGCTTCCATTTGTCCTCACCTCTTGCCCAGACAAAATGGACGAATCCACGCCGCTCGACCTGACTCGAGTGCCAAGCGGCTGCAAACCTACACTTTTCGCTTAAAGGCCCGTATGATCCCAAATTAGTCTTCACCAGGGCATAATTCAGAAGTGGCTGGTCACCAAAATACTTTACCAAATCGCGATGGCTCGGATGACTATATAATTTTCGAACAATATCCGCTACAATCTCGAAGTCATACTTATTCCTAAATCCAATAATTCCGGAGTTGGCTAGCGGCAATTTCTCATTGGCACAGTCAAGGTCCGTCTTCAGCAGCTCTAAGCCAAACCAATTTCCAACGCGTCGCGTATCATGAACCTTTCCTATATTATCAGCCACCAGATCTTTATACGATTCAATTTCCGTGGTGACGCAAACTCCACATGATTCATTTATATCCTTAATAGTGCTTTCGATATCTCCATCCACCACAACGTCGTTGTCGATATATAGTATCGGCGAGTAGCCTCCGAGAACAAGATCGTTTAATGTGTATCTCGTTGAGTGCGATATATCTGATGTATGCAATAAAATAACTCTTTGTCGTAAATTATCCGGCACATAATTAGCGGTTTTATCTATAGATCTATCAGTTATTACGACAACTTCCCCCTCATAGTTTCCAAATTCGCACAGAGAGAAAAGGAACCAGCGAAGGCATTCAAAATACTCGTCAGGTCCGTAGACAATTGTGCACACTAACGGTCGATAGAGTGAACTTAACCTACCGCTCTCGCCTATTTCATAAGATCGAGCTCCGAGCCTCCCAGATCCTTCGAGCAGGCCCGTCTCGCAGGCCCCTCTATTTGATCCCGCGACGTCGTTACTGCCTGGGCCATGCTTTGGATGGAGGGGCGAATTTTGGTGAATTATGGACGCTGAACGCTGAAAATCCGACATTCGTATGCCAGGCAACACGCGCCGCTCGCACACGAGCCAACGCTGCAACTCGGGACGATTTTCACAAACCAGCAGCCACTTGTCGGCGTCACTCGATCCATCAAGGAAAGAAAATTCGTGAGGATTGCGGGGTCCGCTACGAATAATCGAAATGCGATGGGAGGGCGAAAAGAGGTTGGTTAAACGCGGAAGAATACTCCTGTCCACGAATTCGTGCATCTCGATGATAACGTTCGCCTGCCCCAAGGCAGCCACGGTGTCTTTTTCATCAAAAAGTATTTTTTCATAACCCTCGCAATCTACTACAATGAGAGCATCCGGGTCTTGAGTTAAAATCTCTCGGAGACGGGCCGGCGTGCAACTTGCTTCGACCCTAAGACGCTCACCGACCCCGTTAAGATCTGCATTGGCGCGACATGCTTCCTGGGCACGGAGATCGATGTCAAACGCAATCACGCGGGCATCTGGAACTGACAATGCCAAGCCAACGGCATAATACCCTTCTGCGCAGCCAACATTGACAACAATATTTGGCTTTTGATCTATGAATTCGCAAAGAGCGCCGTGGAGCTCCTCTTCGTAGACGCCAAGGAGCTGCGGGCCAATATCGTC
Organism: Mesorhizobium sp. P171375; assembly: GCF_057786075.1. Lineage (NCBI taxonomy): Bacteria > Pseudomonadati > Pseudomonadota > Alphaproteobacteria > Hyphomicrobiales > Phyllobacteriaceae > Mesorhizobium > Mesorhizobium sp. P171375. Next base: position 2,804,454 of record NZ_JBYNWF010000001.1, on the reverse strand, counting down.
GCCGCCCCCCCAAGTCTGCACATCGTGTAATCGCAAACCAGAGAAAGGGCCGCTCCGAACGACCATATTTGTCTCGCGTTTTACCAAAGCGATTATTTCCGCTCGACTCACTTCGGGTTCTCCAGAGCAAATTCTAGATTTCGGGCGGCGCTACAGATCCGTTCGCACCTCTTCTCGGCGCCGTATAAAAAAAATGAGATTATCCTTGAGCCGCTTATTGTTTGGATCGAGCTCGACCGCTCTTTGCCCCCACTCTACCGCGCGGTCCATCGCATTGAGATGCCACGCCGCTATCGCACCCAAATCATACAGCCGAAAGCTCCAGCAGTTCTGGTCGTCCAAATAGCTACCTGTGCGATGCGTCTTTTCGATCCCGTTGGTGCAAGCCCAAAAAAGATTCAGCCAGTCGGCCTTGCCGTGGAACTCTTCGGCGAGGTCGAGCCAGATCTCGCGGCGATGCGGCGCTTCCATCCGCGCCTTGTCCAGCCAGGACAACCTTTGTTCCGGTCGCATGCGAGCGATGTAACGCATCGCCTCGGATCGTTCTTCGCCCCATGTGCTGGTAGGCAAGGCAAGGTAGCGTTCAAGCAGCTGGACGGCCCGATCTTGCTGATTGGCCCACATCAAGTCTCGACCGAGCCAGAAGCAGATCTGTGCGTCAGCGGGATCTTCCTTGTGTGCGACTTCCATAAGAGGCAGATAGCTGTTCCTTGTTGGCTTGGTGAGGTCTTGTACCTCGAACATGACGATGTCGTTGCTGCTTGCCGTCACTTCCCTTTCTCCGGTGAACACCAGCGCCTCATGGACCGGGCGCTTGAACCGATACCCCCAGCGATGGTGAAAATTCTTCGCCGGCCAGGTTCGCAACGGTGTCGGGTCATCGACACGCGATTTGTAGGTGGTCTGACAAAAAAGGGCAGTGGTCTCAGGTTTCCAGGCCGCCTCGAGCTTCGGCCGCCAGCCAGGCTCGAGAAATCGATCCATGTCCATCGTGCAGCACACGTCCACATCGGCGGGAATAAGTGCCATGGCCGCGTTGCGGGCGTCGTCAAAGCGCCACGGGCGGATCGCAATCTGGTGCACGGTGACGCCAGCTGCCTTCAGCCGTTCTACTGTACCGTCGGTGCTGCCGGTGTCGGCGACAATGCGATAGTCGGCGTCGACGGCCGAGTTTGCCCACCGCTCGGCGTGGGCGGCTTCGTTCAATGCGATGGTGTAGACCGCGACTTTCAAATGCACCCCGCTACTCAAGCCTGTTGCATGACATTGCCTAGCGCAAGTGCCCCGATCCAGCGCGCTTTCGGATAGCGACCAAGCCACCCATCAGCTTGGCCCGGTTCAACTCATAGTGGCTGTCGAAGAACAGGATCTCGGCGAACTGATCTGCAAGCGCGCTCACACCCAGCGGATCGACCGAACGCGAGCTGCCGTGCTGCTGGATCTCCCGCAGCAGGGTCTTGGTCAGCGTGATCTTGCCAAGGTCCTCACCTGGTGGCTGCCAGTCGAGGTCTTCGAGGAAATACCAACCGCCCTCGGCGAGCAGCGGGAAGAACTCGCGCAGGGTCAACTGCTCGTCGAACGAGGCGTGGCTGCCGTCATCGACGATTACGTCGAGCGATTCCGGTTCTAGCTTTGCAGCGACGCGGCGCAGATCGTCCAGCTTGGATTGGTCCCCGACAAACGACTTGAACCGTTCATTGTTGAGCTGCGAAAAATCCGTCAGGTCGACACCGATCACCTGGCAGAACGGAAAATAGCTCTGCCACAGCGAGACGGATGGGGTTTCGGTCTGATTGCCCTCGGCTAAGCCACGGCACAGGCCGATCTCCATCAACCGCCGCATCGACAAGCGCCTGGGCGACAACAACCGATCATAAACCCTGGCATAGGCGTGTCGGTTACCGGTGTGCCTGTTCTTGTCAGTGTTAAAGCGGTCGGCGAGGCTTGTGAGGCTTGGAAAGCTGTCGAGCGGATTGATCAGCTGCGAAATTAGCGGCGCGCCCTCGCCGCCCGGACGGGCCTCATTGCGTGCCGTCCACAGGTGGATGCCGAACACCCGCTCGTCGTTCAGATAGTCAGCCAATTCCGCTATCGGCTTCTCGAACCGGTCGATCTCCGTCCAGTCGATCGTGTTGAAGAACATCGGGCTGAACACCCATTCCCGCAGCGCGGCTCCTGGATCGGAGGCAATATAGTCGGACAGCAGCTTGGGGCCGATATCGCCGAACTCCTTGCCGCTGGCATCATGGAAGCGCGAGATCGACATCTCGTACAGCGCCCTGAGGTGGCCGCTGTAGGGTTTGGCGTAGATGACGTTGCCGCAAATGAAGTGGCCCTTGTGCGATCCGCGCCATTGCAAATTGAAGAAATGATCGCCGCGGAAGGGGAAGGGCCGTAGCAGGATGACGTCGGAATCCATCCAAAGCCCGCCATGCTCGTAAAGCACTGCATAACGGAAAATGTCACTGAAATACCTGATCTCTGAGCCCGCTACGATCCGCTCGAAAAAAGCACGCGGCATGACGTCGTCGGCATTGCGGACTTCGATCCCGTGCGGAACGAGGAACGTGAGCTTCTCGGGTGCGTAGCTCCACACCCGCACCGGATGGCCTGCTGCCCGCATTGAGGTCGTGGCGGCAATGAGGGTACGATGCTCGGCCTTGTCCGACATCACCTGGTAGAAGCAGTGGATCTGCGGAAGCGCTGTGTTGTCGCTGTCAAGAAAGGGAGAAATCCGCGCGTCGAACTGGCGAGATCGTTCCCGTCGTTCCAGCGGAGAATCGACGTCGGGCAGAAACGGCGCCAGCTCATGAAAGATCTCACCGGTCGACTTCATGCCGCCGGCGCCGAGGTTCTTGCGTTCCGAGGGCGCCAGGCTTGCATCACCCACGGCTCCGTCGTCAGTGCGGTAAGGATTGATCCCTGTTTCCATTAGCGGAGAGCCATGCACAGAGGCTAGCGTCAACCCAGACGGCGTATCTGCCTTACCCGATGGCAGGCTATCCACATCCTCCAGCAGCGACCTCACCTCCGCCTCTTCGACGGTTGCGATCCAGGACTCACTGTCGGCGACGCTGTAGGAAATCAGCAAACGCTTTTCGTCCGGGTGCCACGCCAGCCCGGCGGCGAATTCAACGCCCTTTTTGTCGAAGAAGAACGGACGGCTTACCTTTCGCAAGATGTTTGCTTCGTCGAACCAGACGAACCGGTGCAGGTAATAATGTCGCTTCTCCGCGATCCGCCACTGTACTTCATGGATCAGGGCGAGCCACCCGCCGGCAAATTTGATCAGCTGGGTTCCGCCCCTGAACCGTTGTGCGGCAATCGCGGGAGCGGTCTCGCTGACAGTGGCACCCCGCTCGTCGACGATCCGGGTGGGATCGCATAGGCAGATGAACTGCAGCGTATCTGCCGTTCCTTCCACCATGCTGAGCTTGACTTGCGGCATCCAGTTCTTTTCGTGCCCTCGCGGTCCGGCCGGATGCAGCACGCGCCAGTCAGCCAGCCGGCAGGCGCCACTCTCGTCGATGCGCGCGATGACCTGCTCGCACCAACCCTCCTGTGTCAGCCCGCGCACGCACGAGACGCCCCGCAGCGCATCGCGCCAAGCAAACAGGCGCATGTCCTCAAATCCGAGAACCCGGCCATTAGCGGGCTCCGGCATGTCAACCGGCGGCAAAATCTCGCTTGCGGACTGGATGGCGAGCTCATCGCTCAGTCGAAGCAGAAAGTTGCGCGTGTGAACCGGTCGCCCGTCAGGCGTGTCAGACAGGAGGTCGTCGTCGGCCAAGGTGTAGTTCACCGTTTGCTGCAAGAGCACGATGTGCTCGCCCAATCGAGCCACTGATGGGTTTGACGACCGATAGCCATCGGGCGCCGTGAAGCCGACCGGACGCGCGTTGAAGGACGGCATCATTGCCTTGGCTGGGTGCACATAGAAGAACAGGTTGGACCACGCCAGTTCCCTGGGGCCGTCGCCGATGGTCCGGTTCAGCGCCAGCCAGTTGCAGGCCGCGAAACCGCGGTCCTTGCGCACGGGATCGTGCGCGTAGTTTGCCGCAATGGAAAATTCTTCCAGCAGGCCTGTCGTGTAGATGTGGTCCTCGATGAACAGAATGTCATGCTCCGGCCGCTTGATCGCCAGCCCTGCTTCGGAGAACAACACGCTGGCGTGGTTCATCCCCTTGTCGCGATAGAACCGCGCAAGGTCATAAAGCGGTTCGGCACGTTGCGGCCGTTGATTGAAGGCGGCAAGCGCCTGTTGAATGAAGCCAGGCTCGTCGCCAAGTTTGCGCAGACAGCGCGCCTCTTGCAATCGGGCGTTCCACGCCTCTTCGTCCCAGCCGCCCATCGCGGCGCGCTTGGCATAGGCCACTGCGGCCTCAGCCGTCCGCCCGGCGTCGCGGTAGGATTGCGCCAGGTAGAACCAGTAGCGCTGATTTTCCGGATCCTTCTCAAGGGCCTCCAACAAAAGCCTGGCATCGCGTTCGAATTTGTCGACGCGATTCGATCCGCTGGCGTGGTCCTTGTACCAAGCGCTGCGCAGTTCCTGCACGCCACCGGGCACGTCGAGATATTCGTGGGTCACGCCGTGGTAGCGAGCGCCGGCGTCGCGCTTGGCCAGCCGCGTGTTCCAATAAGCCAGGCCGGAATCCGACCGCTGCAGCAGCCGGTAGCCCGAACTGTCGAGGCGCTCGCGGAAGCCAGCATCCTCGACCACCAGTTCCATGTCGGCGTCGTCAAACAACAGATAGTCGTAAGCGAGTGGGGAGGCATAGGCATGATCGAGGGCCGCGTTGCGCGCCTGCTCAAAATTATGGAATGGGAATTCGTGCAACTCGCCCGGCAGGTTGCGGGCAGCGAAGAACGATTTGACGAAATCCTGGGTCCCGTCGGTCGAGCCGGTGTCGCCGATGACCCAGCAGTCGATGTGGTCGACAACCGCCCCGAGACAGCGTGGAAGGTTCGCCATCTCGTTCTTGACGATCATGTTGAGACAGAGGCGCTTGCCGCTTGTCATGTGCTGATTATTGGCTCCCCGCAGGACTGCGCGCCGAGGCGGTAACATTTGTGCCAGGGTCTCATTTGGGACTGCGATCCGTTCGGATGCGGACGTGTCCGACCTTCATGCCCCATATGCATTGCCCCCGCCTCGGCCATTTGCATGACCTCTGTTGCAAAGTATCGCTCATCCCTTCCTTTGCAAACGCGACCTCAGCGCCATCCATTGTTAGCCAGCACTTTCCATCGCAGCAAGGGCCTCGCGGTCGCCTTGGACGAAGGGGGCGAACAAACCTTCCAATTGGGCCAATCGCTCACGCAAAAGCTCCGCCGCGATATCAAGGGTCCGCCGCTAACGAAGGCGGAGCATCTTTAAGCCCCGGATTTTTCGATGCATTTGGCCGCATGCGCGCCATCTCGATGTTTGCCAAGGTACTTAGCCGTGGTTGCGCAATTAACAAATCGTAAACAGGTTATTTACAAGTTGCTAATTTTATAATTTACTAATGCCTTATATATGGGAGGGTTTCCGCGGACCGGGCAGTAGGCCTGTCGGTCCGTGCGGTCTGCGAAGCCAAGAGAGTATCTGGAGCAAGTCACTTCGTGCGTGAGGGCGCCGAGGGTGTTTGGTGGCGTGCAAAGAAGACGTCGTACTGCCTTGAACTCAAGGTCAGCGTTTTCCCAACCTGATGTTCCCTTGCAAGTAGTCGATTCCCTCGCAAGTTGACACGCATGTTGGGAGTTGGCTGTGGTTGGTGTGATACCAAGTGCGAAACGATGCGCCCGCGACGCAGGTTTCCGCTTCGATCAACCCCTCAATTATCCGCACCTTCTCGCCAGCAAGGATTGCCCCGCGATTGACGGGTATTCCTCGGCGCCCTGTGGACCGCCGCACGCCTGCGAACTCCACACCCTCAGTGAAGACAAGTGGGACGCCGCTCGATCGAGCGGCACCAAGAGGCCGTCAAGCCTTGCGCGTGCGTCTCGTCGCAATGCGCGTCGCCGGTTGGTTCACGGAGCTGCAGGCTGCTCAATGCGCGCGGCTCGAGTGCCGATAGAAGCGCGGCCGGCCTCAGCGAGCGCGGGCTCTCGGCAGCGATAGAAACCTAGGCACGAAACAAGACACACAGCGGCGCAGCCGCCGCCGACCAAGGAGGACATGATGAGCTACATAGCAGGGTTTGCGGTCATGGAAGTTGCCGTTAGAGGCGTCTTGCCCATCGGCGACACGACCGAAAATGTGCCCTATTTTATCCTGGACACGGCCAAGAGCGCCATCGTCGGCCAGGTCATTCTTCCCAAGGCCGCCAAGCGAAGCCTCGCCGTTGCTGTCACCGTCAAGGTTCCGGCCGCAGCCGGCTCATTTGCGATTGGCACGTTTGACGATGGCGGGAATTTCCAGGCCTGCAGCTTCCTGCGCGTAGAGAGCCCCGCTTTCGAACGTCCCGACGGCGCCGTCGGGCCGTCCGGACGATGACCTCTACCAAATCCCCTTGTTTCACCGCTCGCCGGCAAAGCCGGTGGGCGGTTTCCCCTTGAATTGAATTCGAAGCCAACAGGAGCCAGTCATGGCCCGTGCCTCTGAAATTCTCTTTGTCGATCCTTCTATCTCCGACCTTCAGACAGTTCTCGGCAACGTGCGACCCGAAGTCCGGGCTGTCATGCTGGACGGCCGCCGACCGGCGGCGCAGCAGATCGCTGCCGCATTGTCAGGGCACGAAGGGCTCGAGGCGGTGCACGTCATCGCGCACGGCGGGCCTGGCCGGATTAGCTTCACTGCAGGTGAATGGTCGGCGGCCACACTGAAGGGAGGCGCTGAGGACTTCGCCGCCATCGGCAGGGCGCTCGCCGCGGACGGCGAACTGCGGCTGTGGAGCTGCGAGACGGCATCGGGGAATGTCGGCGAGGCCTTCATTGTAGCGCTGGAAGAGGCCATCGGCGCGGACGTCCGCGCATCGAGGTCGCTGGTTGGCGCAGCGGCCCTGGGTGGCGCCTGGGAACTGTCCGCACGCGCCAGCGCGTACAGGCCCCTGCCGCCGCTGACTTTGGTTGGCGTTGCAAGTTACACCGGCGTGCTTGCATCAGGTGACCTTACGATCACTGGCACGATACAGGGCAACGGCAACAGCACTGCGGTCAACACCTATTATCTGGTGGATACGACAGGTAATGTAGTAGTCGGCAGTTTTTCACTTCCATCCGCGACTAACGGTGGTCTAGCTCTTTCGTTCGCTATAACTGTAACAATTCCAAATAACTTGCACGACTATATCATTTACGACGACAACTTCAACGTGTACGCTACACTTACGCACAACGCCGCCGGGACTGCTTTTGTTTTCGCGCCCGATGCCGGCAACAATGGCGACAATAACAATACGTTTGCGCCGGCGACTCTCACCCTCACGCAGTCAGGCGCCACGGGCCCGACAGGTCCCGCAGGCCCGACCGGTGCCACAGGTGCGACCGGCGCAGGTGCGACCGGCGCGACGGGTGCTACCGGCGCCACCGGCGCGACAGGCGCAACTGGAGCGGGCTCGACCGGTGCCACAGGAGCGACTGGCGCTTCAGGTGGAACCGGCGCAACTGGCTCTACAGGCGCGACCGGCGCGACCGGCGGTACGGGTGCGGCTGGCTCGACCGGAGCCACAGGTGCGACCGGCGATACCGGTGCCACTGGCGCTACCGGCGATACGGGTGCGACAGGCGCAACTGGCGATACTGGTGCAACTGGTGCAACTGGCGACACCGGAGCAACTGGTGATACCGGCGCAACGGGCGCTACTGGTGATACCGGCGCAACGGGCGCTACTGGTGATACCGGAGCAACAGGCGCTACTGGTGATACCGGAGCAACGGGCGCTACTGGCGATACCGGCGCGACTGGTGCAACTGGCGACACCGGAGCAACTGGTGATACCGGTGCGACCGGCGCTACTGGCGATACCGGAGCAACGGGCGCTACTGGTGATACCGGCGCAACAGGCGCTACTGGTGATACCGGCGCAACAGGCGCTACTGGTGACACCGGTGCCACAGGTGCGACCGGCGATACCGGCGCGACTGGTGCAACTGGCGACACCGGAGCAACGGGCGCTACTGGTGATACCGGTGCGACGGGCGCTACTGGCGATACCGGAGCAACCGGCGCTACTGGTGATACCGGCGCAACAGGCGCTACTGGTGACACCGGTGCCACAGGTGCGACCGGCGATACCGGCGCGACTGGTGCAACTGGCGACACCGGAGCAACTGGTGATACCGGTGCGACAGGCGCTACTGGCGATACTGGTGCGACCGGCGATACCGGAGCCACGGGTGCAACCGGCGACACCGGGGCAACTGGTGATACCGGAGCAACGGGCGCTACTGGTGATACTGGAGCAACAGGCGCTACTGGTGATACTGGAGCAACAGGCGCTACTGGCGATACTGGTGCCACAGGTGCGACCGGCGATACTGGTGCAACTGGTGACACCGGTGCCACAGGTGCGACCGGCGATACCGGCGCGACTGGTGCAACTGGCGACACCGGAGCAACTGGTGATACCGGTGCGACGGGCGCTACTGGCGATACCGGAGCAACGGGCGCTACTGGTGATACCGGAGCAACGGGCGCTACTGGTGATACCGGCGCAACGGGCGCTACTGGTGATACCGGCGCAACGGGCGCTACTGGTGACACCGGTGCCACAGGTGCGACCGGCGATACCGGCGCGACTGGTGCAACTGGCGACACCGGAGCAACTGGTGATACCGGTGCGACAGGCGCTACTGGCGATACTGGTGCGACCGGCGATACCGGAGCTACGGGTGCAACCGGCGATACCGGTGCCACGGGTGCAACCGGCGACACCGGGGCAACTGGTGATACCGGAGCAACGGGCGCTACTGGTGATACTGGAGCAACAGGCGCTACTGGCGATACTGGTGCCACAGGTGCGACCGGCGATACTGGTGCAACTGGTGACACCGGTGCCACAGGTGCGACCGGCGATACCGGCGCGACTGGTGCAACTGGCGACACCGGAGCAACTGGTGATACCGGTGCGACGGGCGCTACTGGCGATACCGGAGCAACGGGCGCTACTGGTGATACCGGAGCAACGGGCGCTACTGGTGATACCGGCGCAACGGGCGCTACTGGTGATACTGGAGCAACAGGCGCTACTGGTGACACCGGTGCTACAGGTGCGACCGGCGATACCGGCGCGACTGGTGCAACTGGCGACACCGGAGCAACTGGTGATACCGGTGCGACAGGCGCTACTGGCGATACTGGTGCGACCGGCGATACCGGAGCTACGGGTGCAACCGGCGATACCGGTGCCACGGGTGCAACCGGCGACACCGGGGCAACTGGTGATACCGGAGCAACGGGCGCTACTGGTGATACTGGAGCAACAGGCGCTACTGGCGATACTGGTGCCACAGGTGCGACCGGCGATACTGGTGCAACTGGTGACACCGGTGCCACAGGTGCGACCGGCGATACCGGCGCGACTGGTGCAACTGGCGACACCGGAGCAACTGGTGATACCGGTGCGACGGGCGCTACTGGCGATACCGGAGCAACGGGCGCTACTGGTGATACCGGAGCAACGGGCGCTACTGGTGATACCGGCGCAACGGGCGCTACTGGTGATACTGGAGCAACAGGCGCTACTGGCGATACTGGTGCCACAGGTGCGACCGGCGATACCGGCGCGACTGGTGCAACTGGCGACACCGGAGCAACTGGTGATACCGGTGCGACAGGCGCTACTGGCGATACTGGTGCGACCGGCGATACCGGAGCTACGGGTGCAACCGGCGATACCGGTGCCACTGGTGCAACCGGCGACACCGGGGCAACTGGTGATACCGGCGCAACGGGCGCTACTGGTGATACTGGAGCAACAGGCGCTACTGGCGATACTGGTGCCACAGGTGCGACCGGCGATACCGGAGCAACTGGTGACACCGGAGCAACGGGCGCTACTGGCGATACCGGAGCAACGGGCGCTACTGGCGATACCGGAGCAACAGGCGCTACTGGTGATACCGGCGCAACGGGCGCTACTGGTGATACTGGAGCAACAGGCGCTACTGGCGATACTGGTGCCACGGGTGCGACCGGCGATACCGGCGCGACTGGTGCAACTGGCGACACTGGTGCAACTGGTGACACCGGAGCGACAGGTTCGACCGGCGCCACGGGCTCGGCTGGTGCGACAGGTGCGACCGGAGCGACGGGCCCGGGCGGCGGTGACACAGGTGACCACGACCATGGCAATAACGGCTTTGGCAATGGAGATCAGGATGCACCTGGTGGTTCCGGGAACAATAACAATGCAGAAAACGGCCCTGGTCACAGCCACGCCAAGGTCACATCCGACTCGCTCGGGCTGAAGGACTCTACGCAATTCCTGCAGTCCGGCTCGACTGACGGCAGCGGCGGTTCCGGCGGCAATACCTCGTTCGGCCACCTGATCAGCCTGGCGGCGACTTCGGTAACGACGGACCTGCTGAATGTCCTCAAGACGATCAGCGGATTCGGCAACAACCAGAACAAGCCGTCCGGGGCGAGCACGGATCTCACCTCGGACCAGACCAAGCCTGGCGCCGGCTACGCCAGCAACGACCACACGGTCAAGACGTCCCTGAAGGATCTCTTGAAGCCGCACGAGTGAGTAGGCAATGGACCTGGACAGGGACTGGTCCAGATTGAGAACAGGCGCGCGGGCTTCGCTGGAAAGCGGGACCCGCGCGCTGATTATTCTAAATTGTTGGCTCGCAAAGCATCATCCCGCTTCGCGGGAGAGCGGAATTCTCACGTTCACCACCTCCAGACACGGATTGGCATGAGAGTCGCGCGGCGGATCGGTTCGGAGTACAGTGCTGTGTTACCGGAAACCTCGGCGGAAACGCCTCGGCCCGGGCATTTTCGAACCCTCGCCCTGCGTACCGGATGAGAAGTCCATGGTAAACGTGCCCGTAAACGCCGAAAACCAGCCGGTCTCGATCCGTGCAAACTCCGAAGTCGCCGATGCAGCGCGCCAGGCCGGCGTGCACAACGCTGCCGAGCGGCCTCCCGGCGGTCCCGCCGAGCGCAACCAGATCGCGCCACGCCTCAAGGCAGTACTGCAGGCCGCCCGTTATCATGGCGTCGAACTCGACCCCAACGAATTCAGGACAGCGAGCGCGGTTCCGACCGCTACCGATCTCTCCGAATGGGCGCAGAACGCCGGCATGTGGGCGCGTGCCCTGCGTATCCGCTGGTCGCACCTCTTGCGCTTCCAGGACACCGGACCGGTCGTGCTCTTGTTCAGCGATGGCGGCGCGGCCCTCCTGACCGGAGCGAGTGCGGAGCGCAATGTCGTCTTCCTCAAAAGTGCCGACGCGCCAGACGACGGTGAGGCCACCGCCATCGATGAGCTTCGGCTGTCGCGGGTGTGGACGGGTGAGGCGGTGCTGCTGCGCGCGACACGGTCGCACGTGGCGGCGGATGCGCCTTTCACCCTTCACTGGCTCACCCAGCTGGTGCGGCTAGAAAGCCAGCCCCTGCGCGACATAGCCATTGCCTCGTTCACGCTGAGCATCCTGACCATCCTGCCGCCACTGATCGTCATGACTTTGGTCAACAAGGTGTTGCAGTTCAACAGCATCTCGACTTTGGTGCTCTTGTCTGCGGTGATTGCCGTGGTCTTCGCCTATGAGACACTTCTTGGCCATGCGCGGCGACTGATCATCAACGTCGTCGGCGCCCGCCTGGACACCAAGCTGCAGTTGCACGTCTTTAGCCGGCTCTTGCGCCTGCCGCTCGATTATTTCGAGCGTCATCCGGCCGGCGAGACGATGTATCATCTGGCCCAAGTCTATCGTATTCGAGAGTTCCTGACCGGAAAACTCCTCAGCACATTCCTGGATCTAATCACACTGTGCGTGCTGGTACCGGTCATGTTCTATATCAACGCCACGCTCGCCTGGGTCGTAATGGCTTGCGCGGCCGTGATCATGCTGATCATCCTTGCCTTTCTCAAACCGCTGCGCCGCAGATACCAGCGAGTGGTCGAAGCCGAGACCTGGAAGTCGGCGGCGCTTGGCGAGACTGTCGTCGGCATCAAGACAGTGAAGGCGCTCGGCCTCGAGCCGCAGCGCAAGGCGCTCTGGGACGAGCGGGTGGCGGAAGCCGGAAAGGCTCGCCTCGCCTTCGGGCAGCTTGCAAGCTGGCCGCAGACGCTGGTCACGCCGATCGAACGCGTCATGGTGCTCGGCACCATGCTGGTCGGCGCCTATCTCGCGTTGAACGACCGCTCGGGCTACCTGGTTGGCAGCCTGTTCGCCTTCATGATGATCTCGCAGCGCGTAGCGCAGCCGCTGGTCGGCCTGGCGCGACTGGTTGAAGACTACGAGGAGGTCGGTGCAGCCATCGGCGAGGCAGCGTCGGTTCTCAACCGGCCGCTGGAGAGCAGTTCGAATTCCACCGGCCTGAGACCCAGGCTCGTGGGCGAGGTCACTTTCAGCGACCTGACCTTCAGCTACATCGCGACGAAGACACCGGCGCTTGACAGGGTCAGCTTCCACATTCCCGCCGGCAGCATGTTTGGCATTGTTGGGCGCAGCGGGTCGGGAAAATCAACGATCGCGCGCCTCCTGCAGGGAATCAACCGCGACTATAGCGGTTTCCTCAAGCTCGATGGCGTCGACCTCAAGGAGATCAACCTACGCCATCTTCGCCAAGGACTCGGCGTGGTCCTGCAGGACAACTTTCTCTTTCGCGGGTCGATCCGCGATAACATCATCGCCGGGCGGCCAGGCCTGACGCTTTCCGATGCCATGCGTGCAGCACACCTCGCCGGCGCCCAGGAATTCATCGAGCGTATGCCCAATGGCTATGACACCTATATCGAGGAAGGTTCGCCCAATTTGTCAGGTGGTCAAAAGCAGCGGCTGGCGATCGCACGCGCTCTCATCCACGATCCGACCATTCTCATCCTCGACGAAGCGACCAGCGCGCTCGACCCGGAGAGCGAGGCGGTGGTAAGCGCCAATCTCATGCGCATCGCCAGCGGGCGCACGATGATCATCGTTTCGCACCGGCTGTCCTCACTGACAGAATGCGACAACATCCTGGTTATGGATCAGGGTAAGGTCCTTGACGTCGCGCCGCATGCGACACTGCTCGAGCGATGCGCGCTTTATCGCCAGCTGTGGTCGCAGCAAAACCGGCACCTCGACGGCCGTCATGGCCGCCCGGTCGCCATCCCACCGCGGTTGGTTTGACGATGCCACAATTCAGGTCCGGTAACCCATGAGTAGCACCTCTCTCATCGCCCTTCCGGCTCGGCGGCATCGGATGGAAACGAGGGATCCGACAACGCCGGCCATACTCGAGTTCCAGTGGCCGTCGACGGCTGTCGCCAATGCTCCTATCCCGCAGGCGGCGCGCGGCATCGTCTGGATCATCGCGAGCCTGGTCATCGCGCTGATCGCTGTGGCCGGACTGATACCGGTCGATCAGGTTGTCACGGCCAGAGGGCTCGTGGTGTCAAAATCGCCCAATATGGTCGTGCAGCCGCTGGAGACGGCGATCGTGCGCTCGATCGACGTGCGTGAAGGACAGCACGTGCAGGCCGGTCAAGTGCTTGCTCGCCTCGATGCGACTTTTGCTTCTGCCGATCTGGCGACGCTCGCCATGCAGGTTTCGACGCTTGAAGCTGAAGTCGCGCGGTTGAAGGCGGAAGCGGATGGCCGGGCTTTCGATTATGACGGGCTCGACCCAAGCTGGACCCTGCAGGCATCGATTTTTGAGCGCCGCAAGGCGGTCTATGACGCCAAGGTTGAGAATTTCGACCGCCAGCGCGACGAACTCAGTTCCGTAATCTCGCGCTCGCTATCGGATGCAGATGGCTACCGCCAGCGGCTCGCGGTCGCCGGCTCGATTGAGCAGATGCGCAAGCAACTCGAGGCAAGGCAGGTAGGCAGCCGCCTCAATACGCTGCTTGCCGAGGACAATCGCGCTGAGATGTCCCGGGCGCTCGGCAATGCCGAGCAGACCGCGCAAGCCGCAAGGCTCCAGCAGGCAGCGGTGGCCGCCGAGCGCGACGGCTATATTCAGGGTTGGCGAGCGGATGTTTCACAGAGCCTGTCCGAGGCCAGTTCGCGCATGTCCGACGCCCGCGAACTTCTCAACAAGGCAAAGCTGCGTAAGCAATTGGTCGAGCTGAAGAGCGAAGCAGACGCCATCGTTCAGTCGGTGGCCAAGGTCTCGGTCGGGTCGGTCCTGCAGTCCGGCGAGCGATTGATTACGCTGGTGCCGGCCAACGCGCCGCTTGAGATCGAGACAAACATCGTCGGCCGCAGCAGCGGCTTTGTGCATGTCGGCGACCCAGTGGTCATTAAGTTCGACACCTTCCCCTATTCGCAATACGGCCTTGCTCATGGCACCGTGCGGGCACTTAGCCCCGATTCCTTCTCCGCGCAGGAGCAAGCACGCGATCCGAACAGCTCCCTGGCTATGCTGCCGCCCGACGCCGAGCCGTTCTATCGCACGCGCATTTCCATCGACCAGGTCGCCCTCCACGGCGTGCCTGCCGGTTTCACCGTGAGCCCCGGCATGCCGGTGACCGCCGACGTAAAGGTCGGCCGTCGCACAGTGCTCAAATACATTCTCGGTGTGATGCTCCCGGTCGGCCAGGAGGCAATGCGGGAGCCGTAGCGCACGGGGGTATCGGAGACTCGGATCGATGACAATCCTGGATCGGCTGACTGTTCTTGCTTCCCCGGCGGCAGCGTTGCGCCGGGCGATCCAGCTCGCTGACAGCGGCAAGCCCGCAGAAGCCTTTCCGCTGATGGCGAGCGCGGCGCGCGCGGGGATCGTCGACGCCGAGTACCGGGTCGCGCGTTGCTATCTCGAAGGCTCGGGTGTGCCGCCGAGCCGTGTGGAAGGCGCGCGATGGCTGATGCGGGCAGCCAATCACGGGAGCGCCGATGCGCAAGCGCTCCTCGCCGCGCTCTATTTGACGGGGCTGGTGGCTAAGGAAGCTGACGGCAACGGCGCCGAATCCAACCAATTGTTTGAACCAGATACCTCGGGCAAACCAGACTTCACGGCCGCGTTCGACTTTGCCACCAAGGCGGCCGAGGCGGGCTCGGCCGTGGGACAGGCGATCCTCGGCTATATACTTACCAGCGGCCCCAAACCAATGCGCAACGCAGATGCGGCGCACCGGTGGTACGAGAAGTCGGCTTCTGCCGGCTGCGCCGAGGGGTGTCTCGGCTTTGCCCTGTCGCTGGCCCGCAACGGCAAACGGGAAAACAGGGTCAGGGTTGCAAAAGAGGTAAGACGTGCCGCCGACGCCGGTCTGCCGACCGCAATCTACCTTCTCGCGGTTCTTACCGAGCACGGGCTGGGCGTCGCACGCGAAATGGCTGCAGCGGTTCAACTATATCAGGCTGCTGCGGAGAAAGGCCTTCCCTCCGCCCAGTTCCGGTTGGGATTAGCACTGATTGATGGTGCATTTGTCGACCAGGATATTGCTGCTGGAGAGGCGTGGATGCGGCGTGCTGGGTTGGCAGGCAATATCGAGGCCGCCTATCTCCTCGGCGAGCGCTATGTGAAGACGCAGCGGCCGGATTTTGCAGAATCCGCAAACTGGTACCGGCGGGCGGCCGAAGCGGGCCACCAGGCCGCTGCCCGCGCGTTGGCCTCGCTCTATTTAACGGGGAACGGCGTGGCTCAGGATCTCGAAGAGGGGGCACGCTGGCTGCGCGCCGCTGCAAATGGCGGCAATCAGGAAGCACAGGTCGATCTCGCCAATCTTGTTCTCGAAGGAGCCGGCGAGCCCGATGATCATGCAAGCGTTGCCGGATGGTTCGAAGCGGCCGCATCATCGGGGGACCTGATAGCGGCATTCAATCTTGGGCTCTGCTTCGCCAACGGAGTCGGCGTCCGCCAGGACGAGGGGCAAGCGGCGCAATGGCTAAAGCGCGCGGCTGAAGGTGTCGCCGAGGCGCAATATATGTACGCCCGCCTCCTGCAAGATGGACGCGGCGTGGCGCCCGACCCATCGCAGGCCCGCCTCTGGTTTGCTCGGGCAGCCAATGCCGGCATGCTCGACGCGCAGGTGGCGCTTGCCGAGATGCTGCTCAACGGGCGCGGGGGCACACGTGAGCCAAAGGTTGCCATGCAGCTGTTCGAGCGCGCCGCTCTCGACGGTCACGCCGGAGCGATGTTTGCACTTGGCGCGCTGTATGGTGCTGGCCAGGGCGTGCCGGTCAACCAAACGGCAGCGCAGGAATGGTACGCAGCCGCTGCTGGACGTGGGCATGGCCAAGCCCAACTCATGCTCGGGCGATATTTCTCAAGGGGTATCGCTGGGGAGCGCGACCCGGTAGCCGGTCGCCTGTGGCTCGAGCGCGCGGCAGCCTACGGTATCAGTGAAGCGGCCGACGAACTTGCCGAACTCGCCTCGGGTTGAGGCCCGCATAGCCCGCTTCGGTCGTATTCGAGACGACGAATTCCGCTTGTTCTGCGAATAGGGTAGTCAACCGTCGCCAGTCAACCTCGGCATCGAGCGCGCGCCGTATGCTCTTCACGCCGATTTCATGCTCAACGCGCCGGCCCTTCTCCAGCCCACGAACCACAACCGGGTAGCCCTCACCGCGGGCAAGCGCCTGCAGCCGGGCTCGACCGGCGGCCTATCCGCTGATCGCAACCACCGTGATCGGGCCGACCGCGTCGCCTGCCTGCAGCGCCTCGTGCACAAAGAGCGCTGCATGCGCCTGCAGAAAGCGGCTGGTGCCGAACTGGAAAATGGGCGTGACGACTTCCTTCACCATCGATCGTATTCGTTCTCAATTAGCTTCGAAAGGGTGAGGTGCTGCGCATTCGGCCGCCAGCCCAAGTGTGATCCGCCTGCTGCGAAATGTGACCATCGTGTCTGCTGAAGTCACGCGGATCCTGCCACATCGATGACGGCCTTGATCAGACCGGACTTCTGCCGCGCCCAGATCGCGATGTCGCGGGGGCTGTTGCGCAGGGTCGTGCGGTGGGTGACGAGCTGGTCAATTGGTATTTTACCGGCCCGGATCGAGGCAATGACGTGCTGGAAATCACTGTGCGTCGCATTGCGACTGCCGATCAGCATCATTTCCCGCTTGTGGAACTCTGGATCGGAGAAGGTTATGTCGTCCGGCACGACGCTGACCATCACCATGACGCCGCCATGGGCGACATAGGTAAAGGCCGACTGCATCGAACGGCTGTTACCCGTGGCGTCGAAGACGACATCGAAGCCTGCTTTGACGGTTCGCTCCGCTATCGTCTCAATGATCGATCCCTTCGATCCGTCGATCACCAGGAAACCCAATTGCGCGGCAAAGGCCAACCGCTCGGTGTCGACGTCCATGACGGTCACGCTTTGTTGCGCGATGCGGGCAAAAAGCGCGGTGCCGAGGCCGATCGGCCCGGCGCCGATGACCAGGTTGCGATTGCCTGGCCCAGCCATCGATCTGCGCACCGCGTGCGCACCGATGGCCAGAAACTCGACCGTGGCCGCCTCGACCAATGACAGGCCGGTCGCTGGAATCAAGTTCTGTGCCGGCACGAGAAGCTGCTCACTCATGGCACCGTCACGGTGCACGCCCAGCACCTCGATCGCCACGCAGCAGTTCGGCTTGCCCTGCCGGCAGGCCGCGCATTTCCCGCAGGCAAGATAGGGATTGACGAGAACTTGCTCTCCGACCGCCATCGCCCCTGGCGCGTTGATCGCCGCGATCGTTCCCGAAACCTCATGGCCCATGACGCGTGGATAGGCGAGATACGGATGCTTGCCCTCGAAGATGTGGTAGTCGGTTCCACAGATGCCGACATGGGCGACGTCGACCAGTGCCCAGCCCTCCGGCGGACTGCCCGGCGCAGGCCGCTCTTCGAACACCAGTCTGCCGGGTTCGACGCATCGGACGATCTTAATGGCAGGGTCCATGGCCGTAATTTCATCCCTTCGCTAGCGGCGCTCTTCATCCCAGTGTCGACACAGGAAGTGGTCCGGCGGAGCAATCCGCCGGACCATTGCTGGATCACTCGAAGTCTTTGACGTTCTGCAGCGTGACGAGGCCGGCGCCGGTATCGACATTCGCCTCGACGGTTTCCCCGCGGATCGCCTTGACGACGGTGTCGATGCCAAGCTCGCCCATTTTTGCCGGAAATTGTGCAACGCTGGCGTCTTCCGCGCCCGACTTGATCGCTTCGATCTCACCGCAGCAGGCATCGAAGCCGACCAGGATGATCTTGTCGTTGGCAATGCCCGCATTGCTGATCGATTTGACAGCACCCGGGATTGGCGGGCCGCAGGCGGCGTAGATCGCCTTGAGATCGGGATTGGCGGTCAGGATGTCTTCAGTCACTGACGTGCCAAGTTCGAGCGTGCAATTGGTTGCACCTTTGCCGACGACCTCGACCTTGACGTCGCCGAGACCCTCCATCATGCCGGTGACCCGGTCGTCCAGCGCCGGCACTCCGGGCACCCCTTGCAGGATGCCGATCTTGTCGCCGCTCTTCAGCACGGTCTTCAGGTACTCTCCGGCGATCTTGCCGCCATTGAGATTGTTGGTCGAAACCAGTGCCGTCTGGCCTTTCCAGTCAGGTATGCTGTTGTCGACGAGAACCACCTTGATGCCGGCAGCGACCGCCTTGTCGAGCGCCGGCGCTACGGTCGGATCGACCGGAGTGATCGCCAGACCCTTGACGCCTTGGGTGATCATGGATTCGATCAGCGCGATCTGACCCTCGATGTCGGTGGCCGCCTGGCCCTGACCGGTGACCAGCTCGATCTCTGGATGAGATGCCGCGTATTTCTTGGCGGCGTCCTCCATGGTCGAGTAGAACGGCACCGGGAATTTCGTAATCAGGCCGACCTTGATCTTGTCGGCGGCCGAAGCCGGCATCGCGAACGCAACGGCGATCGCCAGCCCAGCGGACAGTTTTCGGTTCATTGGCATTCCATTCCTCCCTTGGAATTGAGGCGTCTTCCGGCGGAAGTCGCTTCAGGCATTTGCGGACCGGAACGGTCCCCAAATCTCGAACGGGTCAGGCTCCAACGATCATGGAAACCAGCTCCTGTTTGTTGTCCTTGGTCGGCATGAGTTCACCAACCTTGCGACCCTGGCGAAGCACCACGGCGCGATCGGCAAGCTCGACGACATGTTCCATATTGTGAGTTATCAGGATGACGGCGTTGCCCTGATCGCGCAGCGCAGCGACCAGGTTGAGCACCTGGCGTGATTCACGCAGGCCAAGTGCTGCGGTTGGCTCATCCAGGATCACGACCTTGCGGGCAAATACGGTCGACCGGGCCACCGCAATGGCTTGCCTTTGCCCACCCGACATCATGGCAACGACGGCGTCCAGCCGCGGCAGCGTAACCTTGAGTTTTGTCAATAAAACGCGGGTCTCGGCGTCCATCTTGCGCTGTTGAAGAAATCGCAGGCCGCGTGGAAGCCATTGCGGCCAGGCCAGTTCGCGACCGGCAAAGAAGTTTTGTCCCGGCGTCAGATTGTCGAACAGCGCCAGGTCTTGATAAACGGTCTCGATGCCGGCAAAGCGCGCATCCGCAGGGGAGCGTATCTGCGTTGGCGCACCGTCCAGAAGGATTGCGCCGGCATCGAGTTGGTGCACGCCGCTGATGCATTTGGTCAGTGTCGATTTGCCCGCGCCATTGTCGCCGAGAAGCCCGAGGATCTCACCGCGCCGGACCTCGATGCTGACATCGTCCAGCGCCACAACCGAGCCGAAACGCTTGGTAGCACCGCGCACTGCCAGCACGGGATCATCCGTTGTGGCTGCATGATCGACACTGGCCATAACGGCGCTCATGACTGCCTCCCGGCCTGCATGACACGCATGCGCCCTTCGAGATAGTTGCGCAGCACGTCGGACTCGACCGCTACGACGATGACCACGCCGATGACGATGAGCTGGAAGAAGACGTTGACGTTGAGCAGGTTGAGCGCGTTGCGGATGACGCCGATCATGATGGCGCCGATCAAGGCATGGCCGAGATGGCCGCGGCCGCCGAGAAAACTGGCACCGCCAATGATCACCGCCGCGATCGTATCCAGTTCCAGCAGATTGCCGAACAAGGGCGAACCGGCGTCGGTGCGGCCGGCAAGGATGACGGCGCCGATGCCGGCGCACAGCCCTGAAATCACATAGACCGAAACCAGGACCCAGGACACGGGAATGCCCATGCGCACGGCAGCGTCGGGCCGGCCGCCGACGGCATAGATCCAGCGCCCCCAGACCATCGTCTTGGCCATGATGAAAAGAACCGCGGCAACGCCGGCAACGACGAAGACCGATCCCGGCAGACCCCAGACAGCCTCGCGGCCGAGTGCGTCGATCGAACCCGGCATGCCAGGGATGGCGCGCCCGTCGGCCAGTTGCAGCGCCAACCCCTTGGCGATGCTCAATGTCGCCAGCGTGATGATAAAAGGATGCGGCAGCCGGCCGAAGACGTAGAAGAGCCCGTTGATGGCGCCCACCGCCGCACCGCATCCAACCATCACCGCGATCACCACGATGGCAGGAGCGCCGGCATGAAAGCTGAGCGCGCCGACGACGGAAGCCAGTGCAACGTTCGAGCCGACGGAGAGATCGATCCCGCGTGTCAGGATGACCAGATGCTGGCCCATCGCCACCACCGAGATGACGGCGGTCTGGGCGAGGATGTTGCTGAGGTTGCGCCCTGTGAGGAAATAGGGTGACAGAAAGCTGAGAACGACGATCAGCAGCACGAGGATGACGACCGGACCAGCGCTCAGCAGGGCCAGGCCAAGCGCAAGGCCGGGAACAGCTTCCTGCTTCCTGGAAGCCGGCAACGCGGCCTCGCCGGCAGTGGTGCCGGTGTTTCCCGTTTCAGGCAAAATTCCCCTCCCCGCCGAAGCTCGTGCGAGCCGCGTCGTCAAAAACTCAAATCATGCTTAGGTCCTCTTCTTATCGATAAAAAACAACTGGCTTGATTGGGTCAAGTTGTTTTTTATGGATAAAGTTCATGCTAAAAAGGACAAGGTATTGTTTGGAGGAAGGTGCGATGCGAACCGACACCGTCTACAAGAAGGCCTTCAATCGAACTGCAACTATGCTGCGCGATGGACAACTGGTCGGGGGGCTTCCCTCCGAAAATGAGCTGAGGCGGCTCATCGGCGTCAGCCGCACCACCGTCCGAAAGGTTCTGCAAGAACTTGTTCGCCGCGAGCTTGTCACCGTACGCAACGGCATCAGGACAGTGGGACGAGAGGTCGATGAGAACGACTGCTATCCCGACGCCGAAACAACGCCACGCGCCAAGCATGTCGAACAACAATTCATGGAGTGGATGCTGCGGGGTGACACCAGGCCCGGAACAAGTATCAACGAGCTGGAGCTCGCACGGCAGTTCGGTGTGGCGACCAACGGAATTCGCGAGTTCCTGATACGCTTCAGCCGCTTTGGGCTGATCGAGAAAAGACCTAATACAGGCTGGCTTTTCAAGGGCTTTACGGAGGATTTCGCACTCGAGCTGTTCGAGATTCGGGTGATGTTTGAACTGCGTTCCGCGCAACTGTTTTCGCGGCAGCCAGACAGTTCTCCCCTTTGGTCAAAACTCGCAGCGCTGAAGATGGCGCATGCCGATTTGCTGGAGCAGATTGAAAGCCGCTTTCACGACTTCTCCGGCCTCGACAACCGCTTCCACAGGCTCATAAACGAGGCGTCACCGAACCGCTTCATCGATGATTTCTACGACATCATCACCTTCATTTTTCACTACCACTATCAATGGAACAAGCAGGACGAAAAGCAGCGCAACCTTGCCGCGCTGCACGAACACCTCGCCTATATCGATGCGCTTGAGAGCCGTGACTCCGCCCGGATCGAGGCGGCCTGCCGCGCGCATCTGGCATCAGCCAGGGAAACGCTCATGCGTTCGCTGATTGGGTTCGATGAATGATGGATTAGAGGCGCCACTCCCATTGAAGAGAACCGACGCCCCTCAGGAATGCGTTGGTTCCAGGAGTTTACGCGTGGCGGATTTCCGTTCCCAGCACCTTCAAACATTCGCGGATGAACGCCGCAAGCGCCGTCCAACCCTTGGCCGAAACCATCGTCCCATCGACATAAGCATCGGTGGGAGAGAGGTCGATGTAGGTGCCGCCGGCAAGGGTCACCTCCGGCTCGCAAGCCGCGAGCGCCGCCACCTTCTTGCCACGGACGACGCCGTCGACCGCGATCAGAATCTGTACGCCATGGCAGATCGTGAAGATCGGTTTTTTGGCCTCGTGAAAATGACGGACCATCGCCTGCACGCGCTTGTCGGTGCGAATGTATTCGGGGCCACGACCGCCGGCGCAGTAGACAGCATCGTATTGGCTCAGCTGCTTCTCTGCGTCGGAAAAGGTCTTGTTGATCAGCGCATTGTGACCGGGCTTTTCGGTATAGGTCTGGTCGCCTTCGAAATCGTGCAGCGACGTCTTGATCGTGTCTCCGGCGCTTTTGTCGGGGCACACGACATGAACGGTGTGCCCCACCGCTTCCATCGCCTGCTGATAGACGAAGATTTCATATTCCTCGGTGAATTCGCCGGTCAACATCAGGATCTTCTTGCTTGGCATGGCTCTTCCTCTCGGCTTGTTTCAAGGCGAGGCGCACTTCGCGCCCGCCTTCTACGGGATCAAGATCGGGTCAAATCGCGGACTGGGGAACGATATTCCTTGGCGTGGTCGTGGGTGATCGGCGGCTCGTTGACGATGCTTCGGACAAGCGACATCGCGATGGCTACTCGAACGCAGGCAGGAGCCGGTCCCGCGAATTCTCGATGTGCACGCGCATGACCTTTTCGGCGGCGTCGGGATCGCCCGCAGCGAAGGCAGCGAGAATAGCCTCGTGCTCGTCGAGCGCCTCTTCGGTCACCCGCGAGTGGTACATCAGGCGGAAGATATGGAAGTGGGTGTGCTGGTGATTCAGCGTCTCGCGAATGAGCTCGTTCTGGGCGAACTCGACGATCTTGTCGTGGAAGATCGCATCCTGACGGGCGAAGTTCGAATAACGTAGGCGTTCATCTTTCCCCACCCGCCGGGCCATGACGCCAGCCGCCTCCCGCAGCACGGTCAGGCGCTCATCGTCCATTGTGGCAGTGGCTTTGGCCGCCGCGGCAGGTTCAAGCAGAAGGCGCAGCTCGTAAAGCTCGTCAAAGCGCCTGCGGGTGATTTGCGGAGCGGCCCGATACCCGATCAGGTGGGTCTTCAACACCAGGCCCTCGCCCTCCAATCGGCCAAGCGCTTCGCGAATGGGAGTATGCGAGACGTTGAATTCCTTGACGAGATTGTCGACGGTGATGCGCGATCCCGGAGCAATTCTCAAAGACATCAATTGCGCGAAGATTGCTTCGTACACGTCGCCAGCCAGGCTGTTGGCGCGCTGGATGCGGCCGCTAGCGCGGGCTTCATCGTCAACCGTCAGGTCGGTGTTCTGCATCGTTTGCCTCTTGACAGAAGCACCCACTAACACGATGCTCCGCCCAATTCAATCCTATATCCTATACGATTTTATAGAGGATACGCATGAGAATCACCCGGAGCGTCGCGGCCGGTCTCCGGAACGAAGCCAATTCTCTTGGCTCCCAATCCGTCTTCGAAGGATCCTGTGCATGACCTTGTTTGCAGCGGCGCGCCTGCCGCGCGAGATCCTGTTCGGCAAAGGCCAGCGCCATGTGCTGCCTGCCGTTGCCGCCAGATATGGGCGGCGCGCGTTCGTCTGTACCGACGAGCGTTTTGCTGCGACATCGCAGTTCGCCGAAATTCTTGCTGGCTTGCACAACGCGGCGATAGACACGCTGGTCTACGACCGAACGCTGCCGGATGTGCCCCGCGCCAGCGTCGCCGCCTGCATTGCGGAGGCGAAGGATTTCGAGCCGGACATGGTGATCGGAATCGGCGGCGGCAGTTGCCTCGACATGGCCAAGTGCGCAGCACTTCTGCTCAGCCATGGCGGCAGGCTCGAGGATTACTATGGCGAGTTCAAGGTACCAGGTCCTACCCTTCCCGTGATCGCCGTGCCGACCACGGCCGGGACCGGCTCAGAGGTGACCCCCGTCGCGGTGATCTCCGATCCGGATCGGACGCTGAAAGTAGGTATCTCGAGTCCCCACCTCATCGCCGCTGTGGCGCTTTGCGACCCGGACCTGACGGCGACATGTCCACCCTTACTGACGGCGATCGCCGGCGCCGACGCGCTGACGCACGCAATCGAGGCTTTCACCGCCGCCAAACGCGGCGCTGATCCTCATTTGCCGCAGCAGCATGTCTTCGTCGGCAAGAGCGCTCTGACCGATCATTTCGCGCTTCTGGCCATCAGGCTGCTTGGCCGCAGTCTCGAAAAGGCATATCGTGACGGATCGGACGAGGATGCGCGCGCCGATGTCATGATGGGAGCGCTGGCCGCCGGTTGCGCCTTCGGCACGGCGGGAACGGCAGCCGCCCATGCGGTGCAATATCCTGTCGGCGCGCTTACCCATACTGCGCATGGTCTGGGTGTCGCCACCATGCTGCCCTATGTGATGAACTACAACCTTGCCGCCGCGGCCGCAGAGATTGCCGAAGTCGGCGCTGCCCTCGGCCTTCCCCCTAAGAGCGGCGACGGTGCCGATGCATGGGCGCACGCCACCATCCGGGAGGTGAGCCGGCTGTTTGGCGCCATCGGCATCCCACCGACCCTGGCCGAACTTGGCCTTGCCGAGGACAAGATCGACTGGACGGCTGAGCAGGCGCTCGGCATCGACCGGTTGATCAAGAACAATCCCCGTCCCTTCGACCTCGCCGCGATGCGACGGCTGGTCAGGGCTGCTTATGACGGCGACATGTCCGCCACCATGATGTGATCGACCAGGAGCTCATCCCATGAATATCGCCGCAGACATATCCGACGAGGATCAAGACATGTTCGACTACGCCACGGCCTCGCACGGTCTCTACATCGGTGGACGCTGGCAGCCCTCGTCCGAGGGCGGCGTGATCGAAGTGGTCGATCCATCGACCGAAGCCGTGATCGCGGCGGTTCCCGATGCCACGCTCGCCGACGCAGCCTCCGCCGTCGACGCGGCCGCGAAGGCAGCGGCCGGCTGGCGCGAGACCCCGCCGCGCAGACGTTCGGAAATCCTGCGGCGTTGCTTCGAACTGATGACCGAGCGGGCGGAGACGTTGGCTGCGCTGATCTCGCTGGAGAATGGCAAGGCGCTGCGCGATGCGCGCGGTGAAGTCGCTTACGCGGCGGAATTTTTTCGCTGGAACGCCGAGGAGGCGGTCCGCATCAGCGGCGAGTTCGGCATTGCGCCCTCGGGCGCGAACCGGATCATTGTCGACTACCAGCCCATCGGCATTTGCGTGCTCATCACGCCATGGAATTTTCCGGCCGCCATGGCGACACGCAAAATCGCGCCGGCGCTGGCGGCCGGCTGCACGGTTATCCTGAAGCCCGCCAGCGAGACGCCGCTGACCGCCTATGCGCTAGCAGCGCTCTACGCGGAAGCCGGCGTGCCGCCTGGCGTCGTCAACGTCCTGACGACCTCGACCCCAGGGCCGGTGACGGCGGCAATGCTGGCCGATCCACGCGTGCGAAAACTGTCATTCACCGGCTCGACAGGCGTTGGCCGCGCACTCCTTGCCGAGGCTGCAAAACACGTCGTCTCCTGTTCCATGGAGCTTGGCGGCAACGCACCGTTCATCGTCTTCGACGACGCCGACCTGGAAGCGGCACTCGACGGGGCGATGGTTGCCAAGATGCGCAACGCCGGCGAAGCCTGCACCGCCGCCAACCGCCTTTACGTGCAGGCCGGCATCCATGATGCCTTCACCGATGGGTTGAGCAAACGCATGGCCGCGCTCACAATAGGCCCCGGCACACACTCGGAAACCGAGTGTGGTCCGATGATCACCAGGAAGTCCGTGGACAAGATCGACCGGCTCGTCCAGGACGCGGTTGCCCGTGGCGCCAAGGTTCTGTGCGGTGGAGCGATCGCCGAAGGCAAAGGTTACTTTTACCCACCGACGGTGCTTCGCGACGTGTCCGTCGACGCTGCAATGGTACATGAGGAGATATTCGGTCCGGTGGCGCCGATCATGCGCTTCGGCAGCGAGGCGGATGCCATCGCAAAGGCCAATGACACCGAATACGGTCTCGCGGCCTACATCTACACGCGTGACCTGGCCCGAGGGATGCGTGTGGCATCGAAGATCGAGTCGGGCATGATCGCCCTGAACCGCGGCCTGATGTCGGATCCGGCGGCGCCTTTCGGCGGGGTCAAGCAGAGCGGGCTGGGCCGCGAAGGTGGTCAGAAGCACGGCGTTGCCGAGTTCATGGAGGCGAAGTACATCGCCGTGACCCTGTGAGCGGACACGCCAAAGATCCGTTTCGCATTCGCGACCACGTGGTCGAGTTCGACGACATCGTCGCCGACATCGTGCGCAGAAGCGAGGCTACCAGGGCGAACGTTCCAATGGTCGCCGATGTCGCCTACGGGCCTGACGCCACGGAGACCATGGATCTGTTCTTTCCCCAGGGCGAACGAGACCGGCTGCCGGTGCACATGTTCATCCACGGTGGCTACTGGCGCATGTTCTCCAAGCGCGACTATTCCTATGTCGCCGAGACCGTGACGAAGGCAGGTGCGATCGCGGTCATTGTCGACTACGCGCTGATGCCTGCCGTCAGGATGGCCACGATCGTCGACCAGGTGCGCCGCGCCAGGCGATGGGTGCTCGACCATATTGCAGACCATGGCGGCAATCCCGATCTGCTGACCGTCAGCGGTCATTCCGCCGGAGCGCATCTGGCAACGATGCTTTTCGACGGCGACAGCCAGCCTTCCCGCATCAAAGCCGCACTGCTGCTCGGCGGCCTTTACGACCTGAAGCCGTTGCAGACCTCGTTCCTTGCCGCCGAAATCGCGATCACCGATGAAGACGTCCGCCGGTTCTCGCCGATCAACCACAGCTTCGATCCATCCGTGGCCGTTGAGATCGCGGTCGGCGCCGATGAAACGCCACCCTTCCACGGCCAGGCCGCAATCTTCGCGAACCAGCTGGAAAAACAAGGACTGGCTATTTCGCGCACAACGCTTGCGGCGGTCAATCACATGAGCAGCGTCCGCGACCTTGGCCTGGCGGGCACCGATACCGCGTCACTGTTGGCCCGCCTCGTGGCCGTGTGAACCTTGTTGCGCATGTGGCGCCGGTGAGAAATGCCTCCATCACCGTTGCCGCCATCCTGCCGGAAGGCATGCATCAGGCCGCCGGCGGCTGCATCTCTCCGGTGTAGAACTGTCGGGTCATCTCGGCACCGGCACGCGCCCTTGCTGGGTCCTCGCCGGCCGCAATGTCGGCTTCGCCCCAGCCGGTGCTGGAGGTCCGCACGAAGTCCTTGCCCTGTACCGTGGTCGGCCATGCCGCGGCTTCCGCGGGGTCGATGGCGGTGGCGGAATCGGCGATGTGCCACGCCAATCCCATGAGGCCGAGTTCCCAGCCGACGCCGACCGCGCCCGGTCCGAACGGCGGTAGGTTCGGATCTATGATCGCGGCGTGCTCCAGCTCGAGCCGTGTGCCCTGGCCGTCCGGCGTCAGCGTGACGGTGACCCACGTAACGTTGCTGCCAAACTCCCAGGTCGCGCCGATCCGCTCGTGCGGCCGGCACTCGGTAATCGTGCCGCCAGCATTGCCCTGGAACTGGTAGCGGCCACCAAGCGCGAGGTCGCCGCTTACCGGCAGGAACCATCTCTCCATTCGCGGCTTGCTGGTCAGCGCATCCCACAGGTTGGCCGCAGAGGTATCGTAGACGCAGGAGGCGATCATCGCTTTGGCGGGCTTGCCGTCGCGCTCTAGATTGCGGACGGTCCGGGTCATTGTGTTCATGTGGGCGCTGAGGTCAAAGGTCATGGTGGAACTCCAACGTTGAACGAGGCAAGAGCCATGCTTGCGGGACAGTGGTGAGCAAATATCAGCTGATCGAGCGCGCCTGGGTCGAACAAGAAGATCGCGACGTCCTGGATCTCCCAACGTGCCGGTCGGCGCGATATTCTCTTTGGCCTCGAAGACGTTGCCCAAAGCCCACCGGATGTAGAAAAAGGGCATAGCGGCCAGATACAGGTTCGGTACCCACCACAGAGGGTCAAGCTCCTGCCTGAGTGACCAAAACGAAATCGCCATCAATCCTGAAGCATGCATCAATGTGAGAGCAACAAGGACCAGGACCTTCGCCTTTCCATGGTCGCCTCGCCCGGAGAGATGGACGGCGTAGAGACCCAGCAGGGCGAAGACGATGTCGATCGGAAAATAGGACCAGTTCCAGGCGACGAGAATGGGATTCGTATAGTCGCTGTAAACCAGACTGGGCGGAAACAAACCCATTGCAGTCGAGAACCAGTACAGGAGAAAGAATATGTCTGTCGCGGCGATTTGCCGGCGAAGAGACCGTGGCATAGAGCTCATCGACAACGCTTCCAATATTGGTCGCTTGCGTCGATTTGCAGTGGCGTAGAGATTGCACCTAACCCAGTCACTCGGTCACTCGGGTCCAGATTTCAGACTGGCAAAGGAGACCTGCAAGGGCGCATCCCTTGAGTTTGAGCTTCGACTCTCCTTCAGGCGCCAGTTTGCCGTTGTAAGTTCGACCGTCGAGCGGATTGTAGAGCTTGCCCTCATACTTGCCATTGTTTATCTGGCCGAGTTCGCTAAGCAGCGTAAGACCGAGCAAAGGCCTGTGCTTGAGGTTCGCTTGTGGGTTGAATTTGTCCAGCCAAGCCTTGCCCGTCGCAGGATCATTGGGCTCTTTGAGCCAGACAATTTGCCCGCATATGTTGCTGCCGCAGGCTTCAAAACGCACCCGAGAGGAGCCGTCTTCCGTCAGCCAGGTTCCCGAGAGAGGTTGTGCTCCAGAAGCAGACGCTAGTAGGCTGAGGGACGCAGCGATGGCTAAGGATACAAAACTGGATTTCGACATAATCGATCCTATATGGACAGTGTCCATATCTTTATAATCCGATATGGACGGTGTCAATATGAAGAGCGCACGCGCTAACGCCCATCAAGCCTATCATCATGGCGACTTACGCCGCGCGTTGGTGGCTGCCGCTTTGGCGGCCCTGGATGAATCGGGTGTTGACGCCGTAACGATCCGCGAAGTCGCACGTCGTGCAGGTGTTGCTCATTCGGCCCCGGCGAACCATTTCAGGGATCGCGCGGCGCTGCTTACAGCCGTTGCGGTGCAGATCTTTGGAGACGTCCAGCAAGCGGTGGAAAATGCCCTGGCCAAAGGGCCGGCGGGCCGTGATGAACGTTTGAGCGTCTTTGCCGATACGGTCGTACAGTTCGCCTTGGGCCATCCAAATCGCTATCGGCTCCTGTGGCGCAAGGATTGCCTTGATGCGACAGACGTGAACCTGGACGCTGCGGGAACGGTCATCTACGAGACCGTGAAGCAAGTCCTCGGGCCCGTGGCGACCACCCACACGATCAGCGCTGACACACAAGTGATTGCCGCATGGTCGATGATACATGGCTACGTGAGTTTACGGCTCGATGGCACATTGATTGACGGCTCTGACGAGGCAAATGCCAAGCCTCGTGCGGCAGCGATAGTTGATGTCCTGATCAAGGGACTATGACCCGTGTGTCCGCCGTTTTGGGACGCTCCATCACCCGTGCGCGGCGCCGCCACCAAGGAAGAGGCGGCGCAAAGTCTGGCCACCCTCATCACGAGCGGACTGTCCAGGCCCGCGCCAACCCCCAGATACGCGTCGGAGGCATCATGAGCGGACCACTGTTCCACAAGATCGATTGCGTGATGCTCAAGGTGGCTGACCTGGATGCCGCTCTTGGGTTCTACTCCGAATCCCTTGGGCATCCGCTTCTCTGGCGATCGCCAGATGCAGCCGGGCTGGGAATGCCGGGAACAGACACGGAGCTGGTCCTTCACACCGATCTGGGTCCCGAGGTGGATCTGCTTGTGGACGATGTTGACGCCGCGGCGGAACGTTTCGTCGAAGCGGGTGGCGCTATTATCAAGAAGCCGTTCGACATCCCGATCGGCCGTTGCGCCGTCGTCCGCGATCCGTTTGGCAATGCCATGGTGATGCTTGACCAAAGCAAGGGCTCCTTCGTCACCGATGCGACCGGGCGCGTGCTGCGCGTCGAGTAGTACTCGAGCACATCGCCGACCATGGGGGCGATCCCGGCCGACTGACTGTCAGCGGCCACTCCGCCGGTGCCCATCTCGCCACCATGCTGTTCAATGACCGAGCCTATCGTCAGACATCAGAGGCGCGCTGCTCCTTGGTGGGTTGTATGAGTTGAAGCCTCTGCAGACCTCGTTCCTTGCCACCGAGATCGCTATAACGGATGAGGAGGCCACCAATTTGTCGCCTCTGACACATGACTTCGATCCGTCAGTAGAGGTTGCGATCGCTATCGGCGGCGAGGAAACGCCGTCATTTCTTGGCCAGGCCGAGGCATTCGCCAGGCATCTGAGAAAGCAGGGGCTACATGTCTCTCAAACCATCATCGCCGGCGCCGATCACATGAGCAGCGTTCGCGACCTCGGTATGGATGGAACCCGCGCTGCGGATTGTTTGGCCAAGCTTATCCAGCGCGATGGAACTCCTGCACACAATGCAGCGACCAGGTCAGTGCCATAAAAAACGGGGAGCGATGGTCGGAGCGGTCAGCAACATGGAGGGTGAAAGTGTGGATTCCCCTGCGGACCAACAGTCAGGTGTTCTGGGCGCTCGCTGCTGCGTCTCAGCCAAGTGTTGGCTACTCGGCGCTAACCCACGGAAATGTCAGAGCTATTCTGAGACGGCCGAAAAACCCTAAAATCGGGTCTACGCTGTTGATTTTAAACAGATTTTTCACGAAATATTTTTTCGCACGGTTTCGGCATCTATCGAAAGTCGATTGCCTCTGAGAATCGATTTTTAGCGGTTGGGAGCCGCTCCGCTACCAGCGGAAAAGTGCCGTCATATCTCCTAGCAAGGTTTTCGTCGCCCGGGCGAGGCTCGTCCAACCGGCGCCCCCAGAGCAAGCCTACACGAGGGCCTGACGCACCGTTGTCGCCTCCCTATTCCGCGCCACTTGAATGTCAGAACAAGAATTTTCTGACGCATGGAAGCCACTGTCACATCAGTTCCGATTGGACAGTCATAATCATTTCCTTTGCTTTTCGCTGGAAGCCACGGCTTCGCAGCGTTGATCTGGTAAGTGAGGTCAGGCAGCCGGCAAGCCTGGATCGACGCCGGTCATGGCGATGGAGACGTCCCAGAGCCGCTTCGCGAGCGCAGGATCTTCGGCATGCGGCGCGCGCTTTGCTTCGCCGGCTACACCGCGGATTCCGCCAAAGCCGGTGGGACCGTAATAGCCTGCGGGCTTTACCTTGCCGGTCGCAGCCAGAAGTGCCGGCCACGCGCCCTTGTCGGCGCTATTGAGCAACAGGCCGACGATTGGGCCTACGATCTGGATCAGCCCCATGTGACGGCCAAGACTTGTGGCGGCGACTCCAGGGTGGACGCCGATTGCTGTGACGGGTGACTTCGCCGCGCGCAGGCGACGATCCAGTTCGAAGAAGAACAGCGCGTTCGCCAGCTTGCTGGCGCCGTAGCGCTCGGTCTTGACGTAGCTCTTGTCGGCGTTGACGTCATCCCAGTCGATCTTGGCCTTCAGATGCGCGACGCTTGAGGTCACGACCACCCGCGCTCCCGGAGTCTCCGCCAGCTTCGGCAGGAGCAGCGAGGTGAGCGCGAACACGCCGAGATGATTGATGCCGAACTGCGATTCGAACCCCTGCTTCGTGCGCGTCAGAGGCGGGTTCATGATCCCGGCATTGTTGATGAGTGCATCGATCCGTGGCTCCTTCGCGGCGATCTCGGCTGCGGTGCGAACGCTGTCCAGGTCACCGAGGTCCAGCGGCAACCAGACAAGATCGGCATTCGGCGTGATCCGCTTGATCCGCGCGATGGCATCCTGCGCCCTGGTCTGCTCGCGGCAGCCAAGGAGGACGCGCGCGCCCCTGGCGGCAAGCACCCGCGCGATTTCGAACCCGACGCCGGCGTTGGCGCCGGTGACGATGAAGCTCTTTCCCGTCTGTTGGGGGACGTCGGCTTCGGTAAAACCCTTACTATTCGACATTTTCGATCCTTATCTATGAGTGATTACATGCTCATTTATCAGTTAAAACTCAGGCGGCGGACCCCTTCCAGAACAGGTCGAACCCGGCCTGCCGGATGGCGTCACTTTCCTGAGGTTTGGCTGCGACCGCGTTGATGCTGATGTCTGCCAAATCGAAGAGAATGGTATCGATGTAGAAGGCGATCCGGTCAGGCGCGGCATGGCCGGCGAGACACTCTTCCACCATCGTCCGTGCATCCCGCTGCATGGCGTGGCACTGGTTCCGGCTTTCCGCCGTCACGCGATCCGACACCTTCAACTGGCGAAGGGCCTTGCGCGCCGTGGCGTGAGCCAGTCCCCAGTCAATCAGACGGTTCCAAACCGCGAATAGCCGCTCTTTGGCGGAGTCGTCCGCGGGATATGGTGCCAGCATCGTCTCTGTGAGGTCGGTCTCGATCTCGAGAAAGAGCTGGTTGAGCAGATCGTCCTTGGTTGGAAAGTAAGTGAACAGCGTTCCCTCAGACACGCCAGCAGCCTTTGCTATCTTGGCCGTGGACGCGGCTGTGCCTAGGTTGGCAACGAACTCGGCCGCTGCATCGAGCAGTGCCTGTCGCTTTTCTTCACTGAGGGGACGCGCCATATTTCCGTCTAACGATATTGAGTGAGTGGATGCTCAATTATATAGAGAATGGCATGAGATTGGTCAAGTGATGCCGCCCGCATCTTTCGCGGTCCACGCCAACCAAGCTCGAATAAAGATTGTGTGGGCACACACCATGAGGCTGCGGCTGTCTTTTCAATAAGGGACGCCGTGGGGATCGAGGTATCTGTCGAAAGGGAAATGCATTGGATTCAGGGCCTTGATTGCAGTCCCGAGGCATCATCTGCCTACTTCGATAGGAGCAGGTGATGGCGTGTCCAGCCCTGACTAATCCAAAAGCGTGAACGGCACCACAAGCGGACATTATTCGGTATCTATCGAGATGTGTGAACCGCCTACACTACGACACAGTTTCCGAAACTACGCTCCCGTTACTCCCACTCTATTGTTCAAATAGCCTATAACTAATTGAAATTACAGTCGAATATTTTCCACCGTCATTTAAATTCCGACACTAAGACCGTCAAAAAGTTACGCTTTTGATTTTAAAGGGAAAATCGTCGCAAAAATTTTTTTGCGGCTTCATCAACTATCGATATCAATCGAGCAATTTTTTGACCTTCAGGCGTTTGACGAAGCACCTTGTCCGTGTCGAAAAGTACCGTCACTCCCTCAACAGATGTATTTTTCGTTGCGAAATCCCTCCTATGATGTTCAGATTCAGACAAGCTGACTTTTGACAGGAGGGCAATGTTGTGAGGCGGTACTCAACCTCTCCTCGTCCAGTTACCCCAGAGCGCATCGAGCGAGCGCTCGACCGCGTTGCAGAGATCATAGCCGCGCGTGGCAAGCAAGGCGAGGCATTGCTTCCTCTTTATGATCACTTGGAGCGTGGTTTGCGCGATCTCCACAAGAGAGATGAACGGCTCGCCCAAGTGCGCGAGCGTGTCAAACGATTTCACAGAGGCACGATCTTCGTAAGCTTCTTTCCATATCTGCGGTCGGATCGCGCTTCGATCGGCGTGCCAATCATGGTCTCCAACCCGACATACTGGCGGGCGTCGATCAATTTGTTGCCGAGCATGACGTTTCGCGTCCCGAAGCCGTCCGATTGATCATTCGTGACTGGCTGACCAGACACCAAGTGCTGAAGGCCGAGTGAAACCGCACAAAGTTCGCTGGCGCTATCGGACGAAGGAGCGTGGTTCACCTGCCGGCCCCCATCAGGCGGGTTTCAAGGAGGCCTACCAAGCAGGGGGTCGACGGCCGGAAAGTCCCCAAGTGCTCCGGTCGTCCAATTTTTGCGGCGCGCCCATGCTTCGCGCGCATCATGCCCACTCGTTCTGACGTTAGCGTTGGTGCGCAATCTACGTCTCGCCTGCCCCTATGGCAAAATTGCAATGCTTTGGCAGCGCCCTCCCGCTAAGGACGATGTCTCGATTCAACAAGCTCTGCCTTGCGCCGTGCCGTCTCCAGCCCAAGCCCGATGAAGGCGCGCGCGTGCTTGGCGAGTGCCAGATTGTCTGTCCACAGATTGCGCCAGATGGCGGTCTTCTTCGACAGGTTCTCATCGACGATTTCCGACGAGAAGGATTCGAAGCTGAGGTCGTCGCAGTAGCCGATAGCCGTCAGCGCATCGAAGATCGCGGCGAAGTCGATATTGCCGGTGCCGAGGAAACCGCGATGGCTCTCGCCGATATGGATATAGCCGATCTTGCTTGCGGCATGACGGATGGCCAGTCCGACATCGGCTTCCTCGATGTTCATGTGGAAAGTATCTAGATGCAGGAAGATATTGTCCGACCCTGTGTCTTCGATGAAGGCCAGCCCTTGCGCGGCGGTGTTGAGCAGATTGCTTTCGAACCGGTTGACGATCTCGAGATTGAGCGTGACGCCGGCCGCCTTCGCCGTCTCCGCGACCTTGGCCAGCGTGCCGGCGCTGCGCTGCCACTGATCTCGCGTCGGCGCCAGCGTCTGTAGTCCGTGGCTGGTGCTGAGAATGCCGCCAATCTTCTGGCCGCCCAGATCGCGCGTCAGCGCGATGGTGTCCTTGAGTATCCCGACGCCACGCGCGGCAATCGCTTTGTCGGCGCTCGAAATGTCGCCATCACCAGGCAATCCGATGCTGATCGCGACACCGAGGCCGAGATCGGCGATGCGTCTGGCGAGCCCGCTGATGTCGACATCGGCCGGGTCGAGATAAGAAAATTCGATGAGGTCGAAGCCGGCCTCTTTGGTGTTGGCCAGTGTGCGTTCGAGGTTGGCCTGTGCCGAGCTCGCCGACCAAACGAAAGAATGGATTCCAATACGCGACATCATCGTCTCCGGCTTCTGCGCATCGGATCCAGACGCGGAGCCGATGCCTGACAAGACGTGCGGCCGGCGACCCCGGCCGCACGCTTCTGAAGGACGTTTAGCGGGCCGCGGTCCAACCCTTGTAGTCCTTCAGGTTCTCGGCCGTGATCAGCTTCGGGTCGAGGAGCACGGTGGCCTCGGCCGGCTTCTTGCCTGCAAGCAGATCAGCCGCCATTGTCAGAGACTGCCCGGCCATCACATAGGGATCCTGCGAAGCCGAGGCCTTGATCATCGACGTGCCGGAAGCGAGTTCCTTTTCGATATCCGGCGCGCCGTCGACCGCGGTGAAGATGAACTCCGAGCGGTTGAGCTGCTTGGCCGCAAGCTGGGCGCCGATCGCCGTCGGATCGTTGATGGCGAATACGGCGTCGATCTTGTCGAAGCGGGTCAGCAGCGACTGGAAGACCTTCAGGCCGCCGTCGCGCGAGCCTTCGGCATTCTGGTCGTCGGAGAGGATCTTGATGTCGGGGTGTTTTGCGAGGACCTCCTTACAGCCCTTGACCCGCTCCAGGATCGACGATGATGCCGGGCCGTTGAGGATGACGTAGTCGCCCTTGCCGCCGGTATGGTCGACCAGGTACTGGCAGGCCTCTTCGCCGGCCTTGACGTTGTTGGTCATCACGGTGACGTCAGCGCCCGGCGCCGAAACGTCGAATGCGGCGACGATGACGCCGGCCGCCTGCGCCTTCTTCACCGCCGGCGCGATCGCCTTGGCATCGACGGCGTTGAGCATGATGACGTCGACGCCGGCGGCGATGAACGAATCGACTTGCGAGACCTGCTTGTTGAGGTCGTAGTCGGCCGATACCGACGTCACCTGGACGTTCGGGTTGATCTTCTTGGCTGCGTCTTCGATGCCCTTGATGGTAGCGACGAAGAACGGGTTGCCGAGCAGGCCGACCGAGATGCCAACTTTGTTCAGATCCTTGGCCGATGCCGGCGCGGTCACGACGGCCGCAAGGGCGACGCCGCAGAGCAGTTTAGCGATAGTCTTCATTGCTTGTTTTCCTCCAATTGCCCCGCGCCTCTCACGGTGCGTTACACATGAAACCGGCTCCCTTGCCGGCGACTAAGGGCCATCACGTTCTTGCTCCTGCCTGGAGCCTGTAGCGGTCGAGGGCGACTGCCACGATGATGACCAATCCTTTGATGATGTACTGCCAGATGTCCGAGACACCGGCCAAGATGAGCCCGTTGGAGAGCACCGCGATGATCAGGCCGCCGATCAGCGTGCCCCAGATCGAGCCGACGCCGCCGACGAAGCTGGTGCCGCCGAGAATGACCGCGGCGATGGCATCCAACTCGTAGGACTGTCCGAGCTGCAGCCCGTTGGCGGCGTACAGCCGGGCCGCCGACATGGCGCCCCCAAGACCGGCCAGAAGGCCGGAAGCGCCATAGACAAAGAGGAGCACCAGCGGCACCTTGATGCCGGTTAGCCGTGCCGCCTCGGCATTGCCGCCGACGGCGTAGATCCAGGTGCCGAGCACGGTGCGCTTGAGCACCAGCCAGGACAGCACGACGACCGCCAGCGCGATGATGACCAGCCAGGGAACGCCGAACAGCGAACCGTTGCCGATGAAGTCGAATGGCAGGTCCGAGTTGAACACCGTGGTATCCTGGCCGAGCAGGCGGGCGACGCCGCGCACGGCCGTCAGCGATCCCAGCGTGACGATGAAGGGCGGCAGCCTGATATAGGCGATCAGCAACCCGTTGATGACGCCGAAGCCGAGGCCGACGAGAATGGCCGCCGGCACGCCCAGCAGTCCCCAATCGGGCACCAGCGACACCATCACCGCCACCATCGCCGAGGCGGCAAGGATCGAGCCTACGGACAGATCGATGCCGCCGGTTAGGATGACGAAGGTCATGCCGGCCGCAAGCACGATGTTGATCGACGACTGCTGCATGACGATCAGCAAATTGGTCTGGGTGAAGAAGCGCGGGTTCATCAACTGGAAGCCGACCGCCAGCAGGATCAGGATCGGCAGCATGCCGAGCGCGGCGAAGGCGGTGCGCCACCTTTTGCTCGTGCCGACCGCCCGGTCGTCCGCTTTTGTCGTGTCGGCCACCTTGTCGGTCATCGCTGAGCCGCTCCCGTTGCAAGTTCCATGATCGCTTCCTGGCGCAACGGCTCGCCCTCCGACGCCGTCACCTCGCCGACGATGGCGCCGTCGCGCATCACCAGCACGCGGTCGGCGATGCCGATCACCTCCGGCAATTCGCTGGAGATCATCAGGATGGCGATGCTTTTCTTGGCGAGATTGTCGATCAACCGGTAGATTTCCGACTTCGCACCGACATCGACGCCGCGGGTCGGCTCGTCGAGGATGACGACCTGCGGCTCTGTTTCCAGCAGCCGGGCGAGCAGCACCTTCTGCTGGTTGCCGCCCGACAGCGAGCCGGCATTAGCCTGCACCGAGCGGGTGCGGATGGAGAGGTCGGAGACTGCCTTGGCGGCGCGCCTTTCGGCGGCATTGAAATCTCGCAAACCACCGGCCTTCGCATCCATGGCCAGCACGCCCATGCTGATGTTGTCGGAGATCGACATGTCGAGGAACAGGCCAAGCTGCTTGCGGTCCTCGGTGAGGTAGGCGATGCCGGCGTCGAGCGCCTCGCGCGGCGAATCGATGGATATCGGCTCGCCGCCGAGCTCAAGCGTTCCAGACGTACGCCGGTCGGCACCGAAGATCAGCCGTGCCAGTTCGGTGCGGCCCGAGCCGACCAAGCCGGCCAGTGCCAGCACCTCGCCTTGGTGGAGGTCGAAGGAGCAATCCTTGATGAGATTGGCATCCGACATGCCGCGTACCGACAGCGCGACGGCGCGCTTCTCGTCCGGTGGGCGGTGATCCTTCTTGTAGAAGGTCGACAGATCGCGGCCGACCATCATCGACACCAGGCCCGACGCGTTCAGGTCGGCGCGGTCGAGCGTGCCGACATAGCCGCTGTCCCGCAGCACGCTGACGCGGTCGGCGAGCTGGTAGACCTCTTCCATGCGGTGGCTGATGTAGATAATGGCGATGCCTTGCGACTTCAGCGTCGCGATCACCTCGAACAGCCGGTCGGTCTCACGCGAGGTCAGTGAAGTGGTCGGCTCGTCCATGACAATAATGCGCGCATTGGTCGACAGCGCCCGGGCGATTTCCACCAGCTGGCGTTCGCCGAGCGACAGGCTTGCGACCGGGGTGCGGACCGAAAAGGTCACACCGAGGCGCGCGATGATCTCGCCGGCGCGCCGATTGCACTGCTCGCGGTCGACGATGCCGAACCGTCGCGGCTCGTTGCCAAGAAAAATGTTCTGCGCCACCGACAGATTGGGCGCCAGCGACAGCTCCTGGTAGATGACGGCTATGCCCTGGGCGCGTGCCTTGATCGGATCGCCGGTCGCGACTGGCGTGCCGTCGATCAGGATGTTGCCGCCGGGATCGGGCCTATAGGCGCCGGAAAGCACCTTCATCAGGGTCGACTTGCCGGCACCGTTCTCACCCATCAATGCATGCAGTTCGCCGGCATGGACGAGCAGCGATACATCGTGCAAGGCGCGGATCGGGCCGAACGTCTTCGAGATGTGGCGCATTTCCAGCACCGGCTGGCGGGCCGTATCGATCCGGGCGGCGGCGCTCATCGTGTGCCTCCAGAGGCTGCTCCGGCTGCACGCCGGTCAGCGGCGAGGCCGCGCCAGTCGTTGCGGTAGCCGGCAAGGCCGCCGAAGCTTGCGGGGCGCACCGCCTCCGGCGCCTCGGTGGCAAACGCGCGTCCGGTGCTTTCGAAGGCAAGTGCGGCGGCACCGGTGGCGCTGCCCTCGAGCGTTGCTCCCTGCAGGAAAGCCTGCCCCGGTCGCAATTGCGCCAGCAGCGAGGCAAGGATTCCGCCAGTGTTGAGGCCGCCATCGACGATCACGGTGTTGTCGGAATGGATCAGCTCGAGGCACCGATCGACCATCAGCGCGACATAGAGCAGCGCCACGGCTGCGCGTTCCTCGGCACTGGGTGTACGCCCGACCAGTTCGCCGCGGCGATGAGGCATCGGCCCGCCCGGCGCGAAGCTCGGCAGCGCCATGATGCCAGCATCGATCACCCGCTGCACTGCCGCCGGCGCAATCGGGCCTTGCCAGCCGGGACTGATCGTGGCGAATTCGCGGCCGCCCATGAAGCGGATGGTCGGCACAGGGCCGCCGTCGACATCGACATTGACCAGCATGTCGCGCTCGCCGTCGAGCGCGTCGATCGGGCAGTCCGGATTGAGCACGATGACCCAGGTGCCGGTCGAGACCACGGTCACCGGCCCAAGCTGCTGGCGGCGATAGGCATGGAGCGCGGCATTCGAGTCATGGACGCCGTTGTGGATGGCGATCGGCTTCGGGGCCTGGCCGAAGCGCTGCTCGCCGATCACCGCGCCGGCGCGCTCGAAGCCGGGCATCTGGCCGCGCCAGCCTTCGGCGTCGACCAGCGAGGAGAAATCGCGTTTGCGCGGCGCCCATAGATGCGAGTGGCAGCCGAGATAGGAGACTTCCGATACCGGCCGGCCGCCAAACCGCCAGCTCCAGTATTGCGGATAGCCGAGGATCGATTTCGCGGCGGTGAATGCACCGGGTTGCACCGCCTGTAGCCACAGCATGTGGCGACCGTAGTTGAAGCCGAGTGGCAACCGTGGCGAGAAGGTCTCGGCAAAATCCGGAATGCGGCGATCGATTTGCGCGGCGAACTCGGCCGGCGGCTCCTGCTCGTAATCGAGGATCGGATGCGTCAGAGCCGCCTCGTCGACGAGGGCAAAGGTGCAGCCATGGCCCGACACCATCACGCCCTCGATACCATGGATGTCGGCGACCTCGCTGACGGCTCCAACCGCCCAATCGTGAAGCGCTGCCTCATCAAGCACGCTGAAGCCATCTTTGCGCATCCAGTTCGGCCGGGTCCGGCGCTGGTCGAGGATGCGTCCGTCCGGGGCGAAAACGAACAGCTTCGAATTGGTCTTACCGAAATCGAGGACGGCTGTGTTCACTGGCCGCCTCCCGAAGAAGAGGCTATCCGCACCATGACGCCGGCGTCTTCGAGCATGCGCGCATCGGTATCGGACAGGCCGTCATCGGTGACCAGCGTGCCGATGCGCGATAGCGGCAGCGCCACGTTGCGCGCGTGGATCGACAGTTTGCGGCTGTCGGCCAGCACCACGATCTGGTCGGCGCAGAGGCTGAGCTCGACGATCGAGCGGACCAGCAGCGGGTGCGATTCCAGCAAGCCGTCCTGGCCGATGCCTTGCGCGCCGAGAAAGAATTTCGAGGCGTAGAACGGCACCGCCTGGGTCAGCGAATGGATGATGCCCGGCTCGCGGTAAAGGTCGCCGCCGGCGACGGTCAGACTGCAATGGCCGTGGTCGCTGAGATAGGCCGCCAGCGGCATCGAGTTGGTGTAGAGCCGGATGTTGCGATCGGCGAGCTTGACGCCGAGATGAAAGCAGGTCGAACCGCCGTGAACGATGACGGCGTCGCCGTCACGGACCATGGTCGCTGCGAGCGCGGCGATCTGCCGCTTGGCCTCGACCGCAAGGTCGCGGTTCTCGTCATAGGGCCGAGCATAGGCGACACCCGCGTGCGAAGAACCATCGAGCGCCGAGATGCCGCCATAAACCTTCCTTGCTTCGCCGGCCTCGTCGATCTTGTCGATGTCGCGCCGCACCGTCGCCGCCGACACGCCAAGCCGCTCCTGCAGCTCCCGCACCGATGCGAAGGGGCGATCCCGCAGCAACTCGACGATCTGACGCTGGCGGCCGGAGTCGCTCAATCGTTTTTCCTCCCGGAAGCCGTTTTGCCACGGCCTTTGATGTAACTTACTCAAATGCTCTCTGATTGCAAGAACGTTTGATGATATTAGATCACTGTTGACGTAAGTCGCTCGCGTCTGCGATACAAACATCAACATTCGCCCAGCGACGGTGTATCCGAAGCTGCGAGGCTGGCGGAGCTGATAGAGGAAATGGGCCATGGCGACCTATGCGGATGCGCAGGAAATGGCTGCTTTGCGGTCGCTTTCGGCCAGCATCGGGCGCAGCCCAAATCTGACCCAGGCCGCCGGCGGCAACACCTCGCTGAAAGCAGGCGACACACTGTGGATCAAGGCTTCCGGCACCTGGCTGAAGGATGCGCTCTCCGAAGACATCATGGTGCCGGTGGCGATGACGCCACTGCTCAGGGCTGTCGAACAGCATGACAGCGCCGCCGACCAGCCGCAGATCTTCGCCATCGAGACGCTCAACGTCCGCCGCCTGCGCCCTTCGATTGAAACCACCGTTCACGCGCTGATGCCGCAGCGCGTGGTCCTGCATGTCCATTGCGTCGAAACCATTTCGCTGGCGGTACAGGCCGATTGCGAGGTGCAAGCCGCCAAACGCCTCAATGGCCTCAAATGGGCGTATGTTCCTTATTTCCGGCCGGGCCTGCCGCTTGCGCAGGGTATTGCCGCGCGGCTTCAGCCGGGGGTCGACGTGCTGATCCTTGCCAATCACGGGCTGGTCGTCGCGGCCGATACCGTCGCCGAGGTCGAAGTGCTGCTGCGCCGCGTCACGCTGCTTCTGGCGCGGCCGGCGCGCCAGGTGGTGGAACCGGATGTTGCGGCATTGACGGCACTGGCCGGGAACACCGGTTATAGGCTGCCGGTGGAAATCGAGGCGCATGCGGTCGCCATCGATCCCGAAAGCCGCCGCATGGCGTCCGGGGGCAGCCTCTATCCCGATCATGTCATCTTTCTGGGCCGGGGATCGGTGCTGGCGAAGCCCGGTGAGGATGTGCCGCGCGTCACAGAGCGGTGCGGTGCCAAGCCCGCGGCGATCCTGTTTCCCGGGCTGGGCGTGCTGATGCGCGGCGACGCCAGTGCTGGCGCCGACGCCATGCAACGCTGCCTTGCCGACGTGACGGCACGGATCGACATTGCGGCGCGGCTGAACTACCTCACCGCCGCCGAGAATGATGAGCTAATCAACTGGGACGCCGAGAAGTATCGCCAGAAACTCAATGCCGCCAGCCGCTGACACGCCGCTTGCCATAGGCATCGACATCGGCACGTCCGGTGCGCGGGCCGTCGCCATGCGTCCGGATTTTTCCATTGCCGCCCGGTCCGCCGTTCCGCTCGAGTCGTTTGGCCAGAATGCCCGCGACCCAGCAGTGTGGTGGTCAGCGGTCGGCGCAGCGCTGGCGGAGTTGCTTTCGCGCATCGATCGAACAGCGGTCCGATCGATCGCTGTTGACGGCACTTCAGGCACGTTGCTGCCGATCGACGGCGCCGGGCGGCCGCTGGCCGGGCCGCTGATGTACAACGATACGGTCGCCGACAACGCCATTCTGGCCGCTATCGCTCGCGAAGCCCCAGCGACCAGTGCCGCACTTGGGGCGACGTCCGGTCTCGCTAAGGCGCTCTGGTTCCAGCGCACGCCCGGCGTTGCCGCGGTGCTGCATCAGGCGGACTGGATCGCTGGACAATTCTCCGGTCGCCTCGATGTCAGCGACGAGAACAATGCCTTGAAAACGGGTTACGATGTCGCGGCCCGCTCCTGGCCGGACTGGATTGCGGCGACCGGAATGCGCATGGAGTTGCTGCCCGGTGTCGCCAGGCCGGGCGATGTCGTCGGCAAGCTCACCGCGGATGCCGCGGACATGTTCGGCTTACCGCGCGAGATGGCCGTCGTCGCCGGCACGACCGATGGCTGTGCGTCGTTCCTGGCGACAGGTGCCTCGACCATCGGTGACGGCGTCACCGCGCTGGGATCGTCGTTGACCGTCAAGATCCTGTCCGATCGGCCGATCTCGGCGCCACGCTTCGGCGTCTACAGCCATCGGCTTGGAGATGTCTGGCTGGCGGGCGGCGCATCGAACTCCGGCGGCAAGGTGCTGAAACAGCATTTCCCTCTGGCGCGCATCATCGAGCTAAGCATGGCGATCGACCCGATGACCGAGGCCGGCCTCGACTATTATCCTCTTGCCGCTGCAGGCGAACGCTTTCCGATCGCCGATCCGGAACTGCCGCCGCGGCTTGTGCCGCGACCGGTGGAGGACGCCGACTTTCTGAAAGCGATGTTGGAGGGTATCGCGGCGATCGAGGCGCTCGGCTATGACAGGCTCGCAGAGCTCGGCGCGCCGCGGCTGACGTCGGTCAGAAGCGTCGGTGGCGGCGCGGCAAATGCCACCTGGACGGCGATCCGGCAGCGTAGACTGGGC
This sequence comes from Mesorhizobium sp. P171375, assembly GCF_057786075.1. NCBI lineage: Bacteria > Pseudomonadati > Pseudomonadota > Alphaproteobacteria > Hyphomicrobiales > Phyllobacteriaceae > Mesorhizobium > Mesorhizobium sp. P171375. The sequence continues at coordinate 2,761,129 of NZ_JBYNWF010000001.1, read as the reverse complement.
GTTGATTTTCTGCCGCCGCTTTCGGACGAAGCCGCTGCCGGCACGGCGCGGTTGGCGCTAATGGGCGCAAGCATGGCGGGGCTTCTATGAGTGCCAAACCAGTCGAACACCTCAACGGCATCAGGCCGCTGGCCGAGCGCTATGATGTTTTCCTGCTCGATCAGTTCGGCGTTTTGCATGATGGCACCAGCCCCTATCCAGGCGCGGTGGAAGCACTGTCGGCCCTGAAGCGCGCCGGCAAGACCATCGTGCTGATCTCGAACTCGGGCAAGCGGGCGGGGCCTAATGAGAGCCGGCTGCTAAAGCTCGGCTTCGAACCAAGAAGCTGGGACCATTTTGTCTCTTCCGGCGAGGTAGCGTGGGAGCTCTTTCACGACATGGCGGCATCCGGAAGGCTGCTGCCAAACACGAAATGCCTGCTGATAAGCCGCGACGATGACCGCTCTGCGATCGAAGGTCTGCCCTTCGCATTGACCAAGGACGGTGACGATGCCGGGCTGGTGCTGATTTCGGCCAGCGAGGGCGACCGCTACGATCTCGACCACTACCGCAGGCTTCTTGCACCAGCTGCAGCGCGGCAGGTGGCATGCTTCTGCACCAACCCGGACAAGATCATGCTGACGCCGGTAGGGCCGCGCTTCGGTGCCGGCCAGCTGGCGGATCTCTACGAGAACCTCGGTGGTAGCGTCACGCGTGTCGGCAAGCCTTACCCTGCGATATTCGACACCGCGCTAGCGCTGGTAGGCAATCCGCACCGCAGCACCGTGGTCTGCGTCGGCGACAGCGTCGAACACGACATCGCCGGCGGGCTTGCTGCCGGCGTGTCCACGGTGCTGGTTCAGTCTGGAATATTGGCGGACACCGCTGACCTGATCGACTTGTTCGACACGATGGACGCCTACCCGGATTACACGATGGATCGCTTCAGATATTGCTGATTTGATTGACCTGGCACGCTCGCGCCTGAATCCCGCCGAGCAGTTTTTCCTAGCGGCGGATCATTGCCGAGCGCTATGGCGTTGTGCCGATGTTTCGAAATCGAAAAGCGTCCGCGTAACGAGAGCCGCATCGGACCAAACGGCACATCGCCAAACGATACTGCTTCGCCGCCGCTGACAATCAGCGGATCGCCCATGCCTGTCTCGGTTTTAGCGCTCGTTGGCCCCGACCTTCCTTCCTGCATTCCAAGCGTGTCGATCATGCGCCGCAGGATCGTACTTTGAAAGCCCGCCGCCGCCTAAGGCCCGGGCCTAACCCCAAGCCCCCGCCCAGGCAGCGGGCTTACTTTTTCTCCAGATCGGCGACGAGTGCTTCCAGCGCCTTAACGTCACTCTCATAGGAGGCGGCGTGAGCCGGGTATCGCTCGCGTTGGTGGCGGTAAAAGTCGAGCCACTTTGGAAGATCGGCAATCGGGAAGGTCCCGCGCCATTTGTCTTTCACGATTGTGAAAGTGCCAGTCCCCGAATTGTAAGTCGCAGTCGTTTGCATGCCCGGTTGTAGACGCGCCAGCGATTTGCGTCATGTGAACGCGTGCAGCTAGACGCGACTTCAAACCTGAGGAACGATCTCCAAGAACCCCTCGGTGGCGTCCATCTCTGGCTGGCTGTCAACTTTCGACTGGAGTGCGAGGATCCATCTGACAAGGCGTCCAGCGGCTGAGTTTTCACGACAACTGCCGGGAGGATCGCTAGAAGCGGAAATAGTTCGTTCAAGGTCCGATTAGGCACTAGGTTGATGTAAACGTGCCAGGGATCATTGGACGGACGCCGATGCCGATCTTTTCTGTCAAGCACACCACTGTCTATCGCTATAACCGGCCTGTGAAGTTTGGCGAGCACTGGCTCATGTTCAGGCCGCGCGACGGTTTCGATCAGCGGCTGCTGGATCACGCCTTATCCGTAAGACCCGAGCCGAGGGAGGTTCGATGGATCCATGACGTTTTCGGAAACTGCGTAGCCGTGATCGATTTCCACGGATCGGCCAATGAACTTCATTTTGCGACAGACATTCGGCTCGATCACACACCTCAGCATGCGCCCGATTTCCGTATTGATGAGGCCGCGTTGAACTATCCATTCTCCTACGATCCTGACGAGGTAGCCGACCTCGCGCAAACAATGGAGCGCCATCACGCCGATGATGGTGACGAGATCGGCAAATGGGCACGACAGTTTGTCAGTGCCGGAGGCACACCGAGACCGGAAAACTGTTGATGACCCTCTGCTACGCCATCCACGAGAGCTTCGTGTATTCCCGTCGGTTCGAAACTGGAACGCAACCGCCGCTCATGACCTTGCATCTGCGCAAGGGCACATGCCGGGACTTTGCGCTTTTCATGATGGAAGCCGTTCGTTCTCTTGGCTTTGCTGCTCGTTTCGTGACCGGTTATGTGTATGTGCCGAGCCGCGACAGTGATGCTGTCCGCGGCGGAGGCTCGACGCATGCCTGGTGCCAAGTCTACTTGCCCGGGGCCGGTTGGCTGTGGCTCGCCATCCCCGACAAGCCATCCCACTTTCTGGAAGCTACTCCGGAAGCGCGACAAGTTTTCTGGGCATGAGCGTGGAGGTGAAGGTGGCGAAGGAAACCACGCCAACGAAAATGAGCGCTGTCTGATGTTCTCAGGAACTGTTTGGCAAACACGGAGTTTGCCCAGTTCCTGGATTAGAACATTGGAGCATCGATGCGGATCCGCGCAGGTTTCAGCCTTACCTACGAATGCCCGCAGCTGACACCGATGCTGCTGGTCCTTGAGATCCATCCCTCACGCCGCGTCGATCTGCTCACAGAACAAGTCATAGGTTTTGATCGCCCGATCGAGGCCCGCGGATACATTGATGCTTTCGGCAACGCCTGCACGAGAATAGAAGCGCCAGCAGGGCTGACGACGATATCGACGAGCTTCGAGATATACGACACCGGCAAGTCCGATGTTGTCCTGCCGAACGCCATTCAACACGATATTAAGGAACTCCCGGACGAGGTGCTTAGGTTTCTGCTTGGAAGCCGCTATTGCGATACCGATCGGCTTGGCGACCTCGCTTGGGCGAACTTTGGCAACACCACGCCTGGATGGACCCGAGTACAGGCGATTTGCAATTTCGTGCACGATCACATCGCTTTCGATTACCAAGCCGCCAATCCGCTGCGGACCGCCTATGGCGCCTTCGAAGATCGAGCCGGCGTCTGTCGCGACTTTGCGCATCTGGCCATCTCGCTATGCCGCTGCATGAATATACCGGCGCGCTATTGCACCGGCTATCTCGGCGACATCGGCGTGCCTCCAGTGCCGGATCCCATGGATTTCAGCGCGTGGTTCGAAGCATATCTTAGCGGTCACTGGTTCACATTTGATGCTCGGCATAACCGCCCTCGCATCGGTAGGATCCTGATGGCGACGGGTTGCGACGCGACTGATGTTGCCCTCTCAACCAGTTTCGGGTCATCGAGACTTGCCGGCTTCGAAGTTGTCACGGAAGAAATCCCGGCGGAGCACTTGTTGGCGACCCTATGACCGCGCAAGGCCATGTCGTGAAATGGACCTGAAGCTGGATAGCGCTAGCCGAACAATGCGAGACATTAGAGGTCCGCATATTGTAATCGCGCAGTTATGCCGTCACGCATCGAGCGATGCTCTTCAACATTGCGCCAATGTGCCAGCGCAACCCACTTCCTAGGCGTCCTTCCTGAACGCCCAGCGAAGTAGGTTGCTCAGCGTGAAAAAGCTGGCCTGATTTGGGCGGCCCGCGAGCATCAAATCAAAGCGACGCTGAGTGCCGCGTTCCAAACCCGTCTCCGCCTCGCTTGGAGCCATTGGAATGGGAAGCGGTAGCCCAAATCGGGGTCGATCGCCGCAACGATCTGGAAGGGTCGGCCATGAAATGAGCGACTATCCTTTGGTCAGGCCGCGCGCGATCAGCCGCGCCAGACGCTGCGAAAACGCAGTGGCGTCCGCTGGTTTGTCGCCGTCGAGCACCCGGGCCTCGTCGTAGAGAAGATGGGCTGCATCGTCCTTAAAGGCCTGCTCGTCTTCGCCGAGGCTGGCGAGCGCCAGCACGCGCTCATGCCGTGGATTAATTTCCAAGATGGGCTTGGCCGCCTTGTCGAGGCGGCCGGCGGCGTTCATCAGCCGCTCGAACTGGCGGTCCGGACCGTGCTCGGGCGCGACAAGGCAGACCGCGCTTTCGGTCAGGCGGTCGGAGGCCTTGACGTCCGAGACGGCGTCGCCGAGAGCCGACTTCACGAAGGCCAGGAAGGCGTCGACCTCCGGCGTTGCCGCCGTGTTCAGCTTTTTCCCGTCGTCGAGCAGCGGGATGTCCGATAGTTCCGCCACGCCCTGTGTCACCGACTTGAAGGGCTTGCCCTCGAAGTCCGGCGCCATCGTCACCCAGAAGCTGTCGACAGGATCGGTGAGCAGCAGCACCTCGATGCCGCGCGCCTTGAACCCTTCCAGCTGAGGCGAGGCTTCGAGCCGGGCGCGGTCGTCGCCGGCCATAAAGAAGATCGTCTTCTGGCCTTCCTTCATCGCGGCGACATAGTCGGCGAGGCTGCGCCAGCCTTCGCTCGAAGCGGTCGAGCGGAAGCGGGCGAGTTTCAGTAATTGCTCGCGCCGCTCATAGTCCTCATAGAGTCCTTCCTTGAGGACAACGCCGAAATTCTCCCAGATCTTGGAATAGGCCTCAGCTTCGTTTTCCGACAGTTTGCCAAGATCGCCAATCACGCGATTTGTCAGGCCCTTGCGGATCGACGCTAGCAGCGGGCTTTCCTGGATCATTTCGCGCGAGACGTTGAGCGGCAGGTCGGCGGAATCGACCAGGCCGCGAACGAAGCGCAGGTAGCGTGGCAGAAGGTCGGCATCATCAGTGATGAAGACGCGGCGCACATACAGCTTCAGACGGCCCTTACGGTCCTGGTCGAACAGGTCGAAGGGACGCGAACCGGGCACGAAGGCTAGCACGCTGTATTCCTGCCTTCCTTCGGCGCGGAAATGAATGGTGGCGGCCGGCTCGTCATACTGGCCCGCAACACTGCGGTAGAAGTCGGTGTATTCCTCGGGCTTGATCTCGCTCTTCGGCCTGACCCAGAGTGCCGAGCCGTCAGCAATGTCGCGCGCCTCGGCGCCGGGTTTCTCGATGAGCGTTATCGGCACCGGCACATGGCCCGACTGTGACTTGGCCAACTGCTCAAGCCGGTAGGAACCGGTATAGGAGATGGCGTCGTCCATAAGGTGTAGCACGACGCGAGTGCCGCGCATGGGGGCTGCTTCAAGCGGGGCCGGCGCGATCTCATAAGAGCCTTTGCCATCGGACGACCAGCGCCAGGCCTCGTCGCTTCCCGCCAGGCGACTGATGACATCGACGCGTTCGGCCACCATGAAGGCGGAATAAAAGCCAACGCCGAACTGGCCGATGAACTGCGTATCGTCGGCCGTGCCGCCTACGCCGACGCGTTCGACGAAGGCGCGCGTGCCCGAGCGCGCGATCGTGCCCAATGCTTCGGCCATATCGTCACGGCTCATGCCTATCCCGTTGTCTTCGACGGTGATCTGCTTGTTATCGGCATCGGCGGAAACGGTGATCCGCAGCTTCGGGTCGCCAGCTAGCAATTCGGGCCGACTGACCGCTTCGAAGCGCAGCTTTTCGCAGGCGTCGGCGGCGTTGGAAATCAGTTCGCGCAGGAAGACGTCCTTATCGGAATAGACAGAGTGCACCATCATGTGCAGCAGCCTCGAAACGTCCGCCTCGAACGCTCTGGTTTCTTTCGCCTTCGTGTCTATCGTCATCTCGCGTTTCCTGTTGTTTGCAGCTTGGTCTCCGCACGAGGTCGTGTCGGATGATCAATCGTTCAGACGGTGTTGCTTGTCCTGGACGCGCCGCCAGCCAAACCCGGGCGCCGACGAACCATGGCGGCGGACGAAGGCAGTCAGGGTTGCGCGGACGGTTCCGGCACGCTCTCGCCTGCGACGCCCGCTTTGCGGCTGCAGGCCGGCTAATCCTGAAGCAGGCATACGCTCCCACCACGCTCTCGATCTAGTCGGAAAACCCATTCCGACCAGCAGGTCACCGGCGTGTCAAACTGCCTGTTAGTCATCGCTTGCGCTTACTCTCGACGGTGCAGGACTTGGAGCGGATCGAGCAGCAGAAAGCGCGGCCTCTCACAACCGGCCAGTGATCATGTCTCAACCTCCAAAACAATTTGTTTTCATCACCTGGCAATGGATCGTCGAAAGTGTTCCTGGTCAGCCACCAAATGCCTCGGAGGCCGCCGATACCCGCTGCGCGGAGAGACACATCAGTGTTGACGCCACCGTGACCTAGTTTTCCCTTTTTTCAGTTTCAAGGGGCCGGCCATAAAAATGACAGCCCCCGAATGAGAGCGCCAACAGACTGTTATCATGCAGCTATTTGTTAGAGCACGGGCCTTTCCGCTTGATGTCCATGCGATCCGAAAAATTGGATCATTCCCTTTCTTGCCCCCAAAACATACGATCCGGTGAGCAAGGTCGCTTGAAAGCGCAAGGCCCCTTGTAAAGGTCTCCATCGGATGGCGAAGAAACTCAAAGTCTATCAAACCTCGATCGGCTTCTTTGATCTTGTCATCGCAGCGCCATCGATGAAAGCCGCCGCAGAGGCCTGGGGTGCCGATCCCGACATCTTTAAACGGGGATTCGCGAAACCGACAGACGACCCCAAAGTGGTCGAGGCAACAATGGCCGCACCAGGCGTCGTGTTGCGGCGGCCGGTCGGATCGCATGGGAAATTCACTGAAAAGGCTGTGCTTCCGAACGTACTCGAGGGGGTCCAGCGGGCTCCGCAGGGTCGTGCGCAGCGCGCGGACACCAGCAAGCAAACCGACATGAAATCCGACGACAAAGCGAAACGGAACGCGGCGGCCGCTCTCGAAAGGGAAAGAAAACGTGAGGCCCTGGATCGCGCAAAGGCGGAGGCCAGGAGCGAGCGTGCGAAGAAGCAACGCGAGCGAATGATCGCCAAGGCTAATACCGCCTTCGCGCGCGCTCGTAGCCGCCATGAGAGCACGACGAATTCCATCAGACAGCGGCGAGAGGAGCTGGACAAAGAGGAAGCCAACGAGAGTCAAAGATGGGAGCGCGAACAGCAGGCGCACGGTGACGCGCTGAAGGAGGCAGAAGAGTAGGCAGGCGGTCCCCGTTGCGCCTCGCTCCTGCGAGCCGGCTGCTGACGCAAGGCTGGCGGCCTTCAGCACTCGGTAATAGCCATCAGTTGAACGTCTCCAGGCCTAGGAGATGTTTATCCGGCGTCAGGCGCGACGGATGGGCCGGAGCGTGGGGTTCTGGTCTCCTCGGCTACGACGAGCAAAGCCTCAAGTGTGATCGCGACTCCTGACATGAGGATGGCTATGTCGCCGCTAGCACCGGTTAACGAGAGCTCTGTCGCACGATTTTGCAAAGTGACGCTGAGGTCCTTAAGTCTCCTGCGGAGGTCGTCGTCCATTTGTGTTCTCCAAGGTTAAGCCTTGGAGCAACGTGCCTGCTGACAACCTGTTCCGCCGTGGCGGCAAGTAACAACGGCTGGCCGAGATTACACTTTTGGCTTTCGCCTGCTCTTCGGCAGAACCGGTTTGGGATTAAGCCTTATCCACTGACGAGCCGCAAAATTTCTCGCGAAGTCTTCGGTCTCGAAAAGATGCTGGGTGACCGCGCCGTCTTCCATGACCTGCACAGCCCATTGGCCGTCTAGCTGCTCGATCGAGACACTGTTTTTCGGAGGGTCATCCAACGCGCTGCACTCCCACAGATCGGAAATGAAAACCAATCATGCCGGTCAGCTTAGCCGTAATGGAGTTTTGGTTTTGGCTCGGTGCCGGTAAACTTCACACCGATGCGGTCGTTTCGCCGCCAACGAACCTGGCAACGGTAGGCAATTCCGTCGGTTGGCACGTATAGCAGGAAGTGCTCCGGCACCCTCGTATCGGCGGCTACGCGCAATTCTGCACCCCCATCATGTTGGTTCCTAAGTGAGCAACTGACCTCCGAATTTTGTATTCCGGTGATTATCGCCCCGCCTTTCAGCACGCGTTGGCGATGCTGGCGACGGTTGCCATCAGAGGGAGGATTTGGTGACATACATTTGTCCGCGAAGCTTTTGCCCGTCCAATGTTGTCAGAATGAATTCTATCATAGCACCTCCTAAACCTAGCGTCTTGCTTTCCTGAGTAACAGCGCGCCAAGGCGCAGATCGTGGTCCGTTCAGCAAGCGCCTTTCGACGACCAGTCCAGCAGGAAACTACCTACTACTCGATCTCAAACATCCCCTTTACAGTGGCAATCGCCTCGTCGAATGTTTTGTGCGGAGTGGTTATTCCGGTCTCGCCCAATCCTGGCAGCACAATGAACAGCAGCCAGCCCGTATCGGTGCGCTCAAGTTTGACTGACGAATTCACGGGTAGCGGAGGTTTCTTTTTCAACGCCGAATTGCCTTGGTTTGCCGGTGACACAACGGCGACTGGCCCGCTCTGTTCCATCACCTAAGCGCACCCGCGCAGACCGGGGAGACCATCCATGCCAGCAACCGAGTTGACGGCGAAGCTGTCGCGCTTGGTCGATGAGTTCATGATCGACCTCAACGTTGGCTATTTCAGACGCCGCATCGCCGGGAACGGCAGCACCTTGGCCGTGCCTTCTAGTTCCAACGAATCGTGACCGGCGCTTCGAACACTTGCCGGGCGTCGCGCTGGTCGACCAGCTGGCCGCAGTTTGGGCAGTTGTAGAAATGGTCTCCGCTCGTCGGTCGGCTCGGCGCCGCGTGGCTTACTGGGGATTGGTGGGCCGAGATCGGACAGCTTGGTCATATTCGGCCTACGCCTTATCGACAAGCGGCGTTTTCCGCTTCGGCGCCACATAGCTCTCGACCAGGCGAACATGCCCAGCGTCGACAGTCACCAATGGCCGAAGGCTAATTGTCACTTTGTCGCCCTCGACGCGCGTGACCTTGCCGGTCAACTCCATGTTCTGGCCGATGACGGCCTTCGAAGTCGAATCGACAACCGAATGCGGGAAGGCGTAGGAAGGAATGGTTACGCTGATGCGATCGGGTGTCACCCGACCACGCACAACCGCTATGACGGCAACCTCGTCGCCTACCTTAAAGCAGCTACCCCTAGCCATACCAAGAGTCTGGCGCGGCCTGCCGGTTAGTCAAGGGGTTGCTAATATGCGGTTCTCAAGGGGCTTTATCCGTATCCTTTTCTCTGCCGGCGGCGCCACATTCTATTGTCGGTGGCGATACGACTATCACTTTCAGGGCCGGCCCGGGATGACCCAGGGCATCCGGGCCAAGAGATCGACGAAGAAATCGCGTAAGGTTCCAAGACTCATGCATCCGGAACGTAAGCGATCGTCAAGGGTTTGTGCTGACGGCAGGCGCAGTTCCCTCAAATTCGCCTGCCGCAGGTCCAGCCCAAAAAAGCGGGACCGACCCGCCGCTGCCCGTGAATGGGGCGGCGGATTTTCAGTAATGGGCGTTGGACGTAGCGGCTCACCGCGTCAATTCTTGGATTACGACTAGGAGGCCAATGGCCGGCTGGGACAACTGCAGCGTGGCGGTGAGTGTTACTCCGGCTTAAGTTTCGCAGATTAGTGGCGCGCTCGGAACCACATCCGATTTCGAGCGCGGCAAAGGAGTCTGCGGTAGCTGCAACCAGGCCAAGACCGTGATCCGTCCAAAATAGCAAATTGGCAGAGAATGCCGGCGCGGGCCATGACCTGGAGAGTTATCCCACAGCTAGTCCCCAGATGGCCGATCTAGGTGCCGAGCGCGGCACGAACATTGTCTGGAATATTCTGGACCAGGAGCGCCAGTGCGGTGCTGATATCCAGTCCAGTCATCCCTTCCGCGGTGCCGGCCTTGACGGCGCTGGTGAAAACCAGGGTGCCATAGTCCTCCCCGGCAGCCTTGAGATGTTCGGCCGCAACGATCGGATCGGGCGTGCGCAAGCAGTGCTCGACAGCCAATCTCTGGACCAGCCATTCGATCGCGCAAAGCCGGTCATGTCCGTCTGGAAATGACATTTTGTAATCCCCCCTTATCCCATAAGGGCGGTGATAATGCAGTATCTGTAGCCAGATTGTCGAATCCCGAGGCACTGTGATGCGCGACAGCGAGCTCCTGATTTTCTTGGAACCGTCGTTTCGCTGAGATGTTTCGTCACCCGAAGGGACGTGCGAAATACGGAGTTCACCATGAAACGGCTTCTTTGCGCTGCAGCCATTGCGGCATTATCAACTGGGTTCGCCTTTGCACAATCGACCGGCACCACCACAGGCGGATCCTCGACAAAGACAGGCGGATCGTCAACAACCACGACGATGCCGAGCACCACGACTGACCAGGGAACCGACTCGACTACCACGAGTGGGACGAACTCGAACTCGGCTAAGGATTGCGCGCCAGGTCAACAAACAGGCAGCGCCAAACAGGCGGCACCCGGCCAACAGGATACAGATGCCAAATCTGCAGCGCCAGGTCAGATGAAAACGACGACGGAAGGTTGCTGACGAGTAGCTATCAGGACGTAAACCGCCCGCTGGCGCGAGCCAGCGGGCTTTTTTGTATCCTAGGGAACACGAACATCTCCCCAGTTGTCCTATGGCAGCGTTTCCTTGCGCTGCGTCGTCGAATGCCAAAGCTCATCGCGGAGACCGGCTGATGGCCAAGGTTCCCGGCTGCGTCAAGACCTTTGCCGGGCTCTGGCGCATCGTCGGGATGGATGTTTGGGACAACGACTTCCTCGATCTCGTCGGCGGAAGCGCATCTGACATTCAAAGGCTTGGCGGATGGCGAGATCGCCTTCAAGGCGGCCGTCACCGGAGGGATACCCAGCGGCCGGCCCAGTGAGCCATGCATGCCGATGAAGAAGGCGCCCGTTGCGATGAAACGGTGCCGTTGAAGCGCGAATATCGCTTCCTTCTTCGGCCGGTGTGATCGATCGACCTGACCCAACGACTTCCGGCTGCGGAAGGAACCGAAGCGGCGCGGCATCGTTGATCAAGTCGCAGACGGGGCTTCAAGTCTTGCTGATGATCTTGATGCTTTCAATGGACCGATTTTATGGCTGGCAGCGTCATCGAGCCGGCGAAGCCTGGCTCGCTATCGCAGAGTGTGGCGCCATCACCTGTTGAGACACAACTGGCGCTTGGAGACATGGCCCGCGCAAACGCTGACGGTCGCCTTTGGGTCATCGCCGCTGGGGTTCCGCTCCTGTTCATGATCAGCGGGCTTGTCATTCGGTATGCTGCATTCCATTCAGTCTCGGCAGTACCAGGCTTCGAAGCTTATGCGCGTGCGCTCTGCAGGTGGGACTGCGCGTGGTATGTGGACATTTCCGAACACGGCTACGAGCATTTTCCCATTCCAGGCCAGAGCAACGTCGGACGCTGGGGTTTCTTTCCATTGTATCCCATGGTCGTGGCGACTCTTCGGTTTGCTTTCCCTTTTTCCACGATTCTGATCGCAACGATCACCTCGATTGCATGCAGCTACGCCGCCTGCCTTGTGGCATGGCCCCTTCTGGAAAAGAACATGCGCGCTTATATACTGTATTGCGCTTTCCTGCTTAGCGGCCCGTTCTCCTTCCACTTCACCACGTTCCTTACCGAACCTCTTTTCGTGCTCCTGACGTCGTGCGTCTTTTTGGCACTCAAGCGCTCCAACTACCCGGCCGCTGGCGTTTCATGCGCTTTGCTGTCAGCAACGAGGCTGGTCGGGGTCCTTGCTGTGTTTGCAACCGTCATCCAAATGTTCGAGCAGCACCGCCAGCAGGGCGGGTCGGCGGTGTCTTTCCCGCGATGGGTGCTTGGTCGTCCGGATCTGCTCGTAGCAATCTTCATCTCGCCCGCCGGCTTGTTTGCTTACATGCTCTTTTTGTATCTCACTGTCGGGGACGGGTTTGCGTTCTTGCACGTCCAGCGTGCGTTTGGGCGGGTTGCTGGCGATCCGCTCCTTTTTCTATGGGACGGTCTCGCTGCTGTGCCGACAAAAGGATGGCTGCCCACGGCGCCGCAATGGAGCGCGCTCGCAGCGATTACAGGGCTGACCCTATCGGTCGTTCTGGCGGCTCGCAGGCGATATGGCGCTGCGCTCTTCTGTGCGAGCAGCATCATCCTGCCGTTGATCACCAACCTGGCTTCCATGGTTAGATACGTCATTGGGCTTGCGCCGCTTATGATGTTGATTGCCGAGCTGCTGTCGGTATCGAAGCTGACCTATCTCGTGATTTTGGTTCTTTTCCTGAGCGCATGTTATTTCATGACTTTGGCATGGATTGGAGGCTATCTTGCCTTGGTCTGACAGCCTGTCACCCTATGGCCGTGCTGCCTCGACCAGCGGCTACGCGCTGGCGTTGGTTCTGGCCGTGTCCGAGATTATCATCCTCGCACTCGCTCTCAACCCAGATGTCAACGCCGATTATCGGGCCTATTACATCGATCGCACGACGACGTGCCTCAATCGCGATGCGGTTGGCAGCTACACTCCTGGCCAGACGGTATCGTTTCGGTCCGACGGCGCCAAACAAGCAGCCGGCATGATGGTCTGCGGTTGGTCGGGCCCGGTAGCCGACGGAACCCATTCGCTGGGCGAGACCTCTCGGTTGAGACTGGAAATACCTTCGCTTCGCGACGGGCTTACGGCAACGCTACAAATGTCCGCCGTCATTCGTCCACCACAGACTACTCAAAGGGTAATGATCTCGGTGAACGGAGTCCGGGTACACGAGGTAACACTGTCGAGCAAAGACCCGACGACGATCTCGTTCGCGATCCCGCACGCAGCGTTTGCCAGCGCAAAGGTACTCGAAGTGACTTTCGATTATCGCGACGGGATTCCGCCAAGCCCGGCCGCCAGCAAGATCTACAAACGCGCCATTAAATTGGTATCGTTTCGGCTGGACGCCGGCTAGAGCCCTTTACCGTTTTGCGGCAACGATGAAGTGCTCTAACTCTTTGTTTTGACGCAATTCCGGACGGAAACGCCGCTTTAGCAAGCGGCTTTGGAGCAGTTCATCGTTTCCGCGAAACGGTGAACTGCTTTAAAACGAATCTTTCTGGCGATCACGCATCAGCCATCGCCGGACCGATCGGGAATGTGTTCTGCAAAGACCCATCGGTCGAGTACGACGAAATTGATCGCGGGCACAAGCAAGCAGGTAATCACGATGGGAAAGATGAGCGGCAGGCCCAGCTTCGCCGTCAAAAGCGCCGGCGCGCCATAGGCGATGGCGAAGCCGATCGCCGCCAGCAAGAGAAAACGCGGAGCCCCTGATCTATGCGACTCGCGCGACATGAAGGTTACCGACCTGTGCGCGAGATAGGAAAACAACGCCGCGGCTGCGTAAGCTGCAAGGGACGCTCGGATGGGGCTGAAGCCGAACCGTTCCGATTTGACAAAGGCGGCCGCCAAGGCGGCATACAGGATTGTGGCGGCGATGCCGACCAGGCCGAAGCGCGCCAGAAGCTTTAGGGCAGCGCCGCCGGCAGACCGATGCTCAGACACGCCCACTACACGCATACTGGGCTCCAAGCGGCAGCAGCGCCAGGGCACGCTCAACCTTTTTGGCGAACCCGCCGGCCGACGGGAGCAGGAGGAAGTGCTCGGATCGAACCTCCCTAAAGCCTGCTTGTCGAAAGAGGGCCGCTGCTTTGACCGCGTTGAGCAAGACCGCGTCTTGGTCGAACGGACACCGGTGCACCGCCAGACGCGTCAGCGGATTATAGGGATTGTGCTCGATGATGCAGGCGACGCCGCCTTGCCGCACGACGCGTCGCATCTCGCGAAAAAAATCGAGCCAGAATGCGGGCGAAACATGATGAACAACACAACTGGCAAAAGCCAAGTCGAACACGCAGTCGTCATAAGGCAGGCCCGTCGTGGTGCATGTCCTATAGACGACGCCCGGATTGTCCTCCCTGGCGCGCTGGATCGACCCTTGCGAGACATCGCAGCCATCCAGGCGATCGAAAGCGCCGTCTAGATAAGGATGGAGCGAACCGACACCGCAACCCACATCAAGCGCCCGCACCAAGGCTCCCCGGCGACGAAGTCCTCGCTCGGCAACTAGGCGCCGCAGCAGATCGGCCTTTGCGACCAAAAAGAAATCGTGCTTGAGTCCGGAGAAGCGGATCGACCCATCGATCGTCTCTCCGTAACTGGATCTATAGCTGTCGAAGAGCTCGGACACTGGGAGCGACTCCGTTCTTGGGCTTGCGAAATGATCTCCGGCGCCCACCAGCGATGGCACGCACCGGCTCGTCGAAGCCGGTAAGCCGATTAATCACGTAAAGAGGGCGGCGTTTCACCTCGGCGTGGATGCTACCGACATAGAGGCCGACCACGCCGGTCATGAAAAGATTGATGCCACACAGGAACGATACGATCACCACGGTGGACGTCCAGCCAGCAATGACGCCGGTTTCAAAAATCCAGGCGAACACGGCATAAGCGCCAAAGGTCAGCGCTAGTGCGGAAATGGCCAATCCGCCCCAAAGCGCAAAGTGGAGCGGCTTTTCCGAGAAGCTGACAACGGCGTGAACGGCGAGGTGCATCATCTTCCAGAAGGGGTATTTGGTCTGGCCGATGGTCCTCGGGGGGCGTTCGAATGGCACCCCCGCTTGCCTGAACCCCATCCAGCCGAACATGCCCCTGACAAAGCGATCATGTTCCGGCATGTTTCTGAAGACATCCAGCGCCCGCCGACCGACCAGGCGGAAGTCCCCGACGTTGCGCGGAATGTTGACCGGCGACATCTTCTCCAGGAAAAGGTAGAAAAGATCGGCGCTAAGCCGCTTGAACCAGGATTCGCCCTCGCGCTTGACACGGAGGGCGTAGACGATCTCGAAACCTTCCTTCCACTTTGCCACGAGATCAAGAACGACCTCCGGTGGATCTTGCAGGTCGGCATCCATTACGATGACGGCATCCCCCGCAGCAGCATCCATGCCAGCCGTGATCGCAATCTGATGTCCGAAATTACGGGAAAGCTCGATAAGCCGGAAGCGTGGTTCGGCGGTGACGACCCGCCGAAGGTATTTGACGCTGCCGTCATGGCTCCCGTCATCGACAAAAATCACCTCGGTCTCTCCGTCCAGCCGACTGATCAGCGACTTGATCCGTTCGACCAGTCGCGGCAGTACTTTTTCTTCATTATATATCGGCAGGACCAGCGAATAGCGCGGCGACGCGTTCACTCCCCTCCCGACGCTTTGGATCACAGAGGCTCGCATGCGGATGAAAATGAAAGGCCCGCACCAAAGTTCCATAAGGTATAGCTAATTTAGAAAATTTTTATATATGGCAAACCGGGGGGAAAGACAGGCGCGCTGCTGGCACCTGTTCAAAACTCAATCGTCCATACCTTCAGCCTCGTCGTGACCGCGAACCGCCTGAGGCAGCGACAAAATCTTCAATCCGCGCGACCGCCGTCGCGATGTTCAACGGCATGAATGATCGCTTCATAAACGCTACCGATCTCTTCATCGATCTCCTGAATTGGGATGCCTTCGACGGCGGCCGCCCGCAGGGCCTGGTCTGCCATATCGGTCACAAGCCGGCCCGGGTCGTCGGTTGGCCCTTCCGGCATATGTTCGGAAATCCATTTGTACAGAAAGTCGGCACCGCGGGTGCTCATGGCGTTTTCTGGATAACGACCTCTGCCGACACAAACCTAGGAAGGGTAACAGACAATGTCAGGCCTTTCGAAATAGCCTCGGGGCGCGCGAGGTGACGTCTCACCCTCTTCGGGTTGCATTCCTTGTTCGTCGACGGACGTTCCGCGCTTCCAACCGGTATGGAGGAGCGCAGGCGGCAGCGAAGGAAAGTGGCGAGGGTTCGCAGCTTTTCGCGCATTGCCAGTTCAGCGGCACCGCGATTGAATAATCGCGGTGCCGCGCACAGCTAGCAGTTCGCGTCAGTCTGCGGATCGCACGCCTTGTTTTTTTGCTTCTGTGGCTTGGGCTTGGCCACCTGCTCGGGCTCGGCCTGCTGCGGCTCGGCGGCGGGCTGCTTCTTGCCCTTCGGCTTCTCAGGCTTGGCCGCCTGCTCGGGCTCGGCCTGCTGCAGCTCGGCGGCGGGCTGCTTCTTGCCCTTCGGCTTCTGAGGCTTGGCCGTCTGCTGGGGCTCGGCCTGCTGCGGCTCGGCGGCGGGCTGCTTCTTGCCCTTCGGCTTCTCAGGCTTGGCCGCTTGCTCCGGCTCGGCCTGCTGCGGCTCGGCGGCGGGCTGCTTCTTGCCTTTCGGCTTCTCAGGCTTGGCCGCCTTTTCGGGCTCCGCCTGCTGCTGCTCGGCGGCGGGCTGCTCGCCGACCTTCGGCTTCTCAGGCTTTGTGGTTTCTTCGGGCTTGGCCTGCTCGGTCGTTGCAGCGCCTTCGGTCGGCTTCGATTTCCGGCCAGCCTGAACCTGCTTCACCTCGTCGATGCCTTTGAGCTTGGCGGGTTTGGCCTTGGGGTCGGCTTTCACCTCCCCCTCAAAGACAGCGACCGTGTTGTTTTCCAGTTTGCCGGACTGCTCGAGCGCGTCGGTCTTACTAACCTTGACGGTAGTCACCTTCTGGTTCGTCTCTTTTTCGATCACATCGACATCAATGATTTTGTTGATCACCACGTTGTTCTGGATCGTCACGTCGCCGGCCGGCTCGGCCGCCTCGACGATGCGCACAAACTCCGGCTCATCACGGATAACGACGGTAGAAATGTCGGCAGCAAGGAATTCGCGGGTGGGGACCACAACCCAGTAATAATCAGGCGTCGTGTCGAAAGTCACCTCGATTGAAATCAAATCCGGATCGCGGCGCGGCGGCAGCGGAGCCCAAATCATGTACTCCCTGTCACGACGCCAACTCACCCATGCTGGCGCCCAACGAGTGCCCGGAACCCAGTACCAGCCGATATCGTCGGCATAGCCCCACCGGCCGTAATGGTACGTCGCCCAGCCGAATGGCTCGTCCGACACCCACAGCCAACCATACTGCTCGGTATAGGCCCAGTGTCCAAGGGTATACGGACGCCAATCGTCAGGTACATCAACCGGCACGAAAACGAACGCGCCGTGGTACGAAACCCAATCACCGTGAGGAGACAGGTCTTCATAGAATGTGCTGATCGAAAGCTGGGTGGCAGCCGCCGCCTCGGACACAAGTGACAATGGCATAATCGGGTTGGGAATCTCGACGACCGTGAGCAGACAGGCGGCCACGCCGGCCAGCATCAATCGCATCGCATTTTGGGCAAGGACGCGTTTCATCCTGGTCTTCCTCCGAAACAGATCGCCCTTCATCTTAAAAACTCGCCGGCTGTAGGATTGTTCCACGTTGCGAACGTTGCCCGCATCCACAACGACCGGGCGTCGCACAATTTGAGGCGGTGAACCTGGTCATCACCGCCGTCACAAAATGCGTGCCGAAGACGCTTTGCGCACCGGCCATCACGGTCGCTTGGGTTGAGCTTGCGATAGAGTCATCCCGCGAGGTTAGGAGGTGTTTCTTGCACTCAACTACGAAACCCAGCGTCGCGCTGAACCTCTGGTGCCACTGCGCAGGCAGTTCCATCTGATTAGGCATCGTTGCGCTGGGTCGGATGAACGAATGGCTGGTTTCGGGAAGTCCGCGGGCGCTCGCGAGTGGCTTAGATGAGCGCATGCCAGTCATTCCAGCTGACCGTCCGCGTGCCGGTGTATCATCCCTTCTACATCGTCGATCAGAGCGAAGACCGCGCCATCCGGACAGCCAAGGGTCTGGCTTCCGGCCACGTTGGAGGTATCGCCTTGACCGCGAAGCAGACCCTGCCCTTGGCGACTGCTCTTCACCGCTGGTGATGTTCCCGACATGGAATAAAATTAGTCCGCCAAGCTGCCGGCACGGTTTGACATCGCCTCAAGGATGACCTCAAACACTGCCGACAACAAAATTCCGCGCGAGGCACCGCCGGCAACATGGGAACCCTCCCTAGTACGATAGGTTGAGTCTAGTGACGGCGAAGCATTTGTGTGTCCCTCAACAGCGATGTCGGGTCTCGGAACCCTAATTCGCCGTCACACTTCACCCCCCAAATCATCGTTCCGTGCTGGATCGTTTCGACGCTCACCGCGTTGGTGGAAATCCAACAAGGAGGATCACCATGGGCGACGATCGGCACTAAAGAATTCGGCAACGGGCATACGAAATTTGGGAGCGCGAAGGCGGCGGGCATGGCGACCCGGAGAAACACTGGCACCAGGCTGAGGCAGAAATCGAGCGCGAGGACCAACTGGAAGCTGAGCAGGCATTTACAGAACCAAGCGCCGTTGGAGCGACGGTACTATCGGCCAAGTCGAGAAAGCCGCGCCGCGCTGAGACCGCCAGTTCCGACGTCATGACGGTAGAAGCTTTGGCGATGCGCACCGGCATTACTGGCGACCAAGCCCAAGACCTAATCGATAGGTTGGGCAATGACCGCGAAGCGATCGAGGAAGCGGCCCGAAGCTTGGCGACAGGTCAACAGAATTTCAGCAAATAGGAAGCCCGACCGAAGCGGGCTTCGCTCGTTTGCGATCGGTGGCTAATGCAAATATCCCAAGAGCCACAGAATGATAATGATTGGGATCGGGATCCCGAGGAGCCAGAGTAGTCCGCCTCGTAGCATGATTTCCTCCCTTAGTTGCTGGCGGTGAACGCTCCTCGATTGTCTTGGTTCCGCGGCGGCCTCTTTGCCGTGCTGAGAGCGGTCAGCTTTCCGTGTCCACATCCTCGCCGACGAACCAGCCGCGAAACGCGCGACCGTTGCGAAAGAAATCAACAAGGTATGTCGGTAGACCGTCGATACTTCGATACTGCGTTAGGAGGTCGGGAGCCTGATCTATCGTCTTTTCTTCCACCGGCCCACAGGATCAGAGGCGGCGATGTAGGAGAGATCGCGCAAGGTGGCGGCGATGATGCGGGGGGTTATGAGGCGCCCCAGCCACGGAACTTTCTCACAGTAGAATCGACGCCTTAATGACATATCCCCTTTCATGATATGAGATGTTCTAGGTCACCTCTTTAGGTTCAGAATTGGCTGCTCGCTAACGTCAGCGCGCGGGCTGGGGTGTAGTGCCGCATTGCTCGTTGGCAAAGAACGCAAAAAGGATCGCAAAAATGGCCGCATGCTTGCGACGATCGACGTCGACGGCCGCGACGTTGGCGAGGTTATGATCCCCGAGGGCTGGCACGGCCCTGGACTGGCAAACGCCGGCCCTTGTGCAATTGAAAGGAACCACGGGATTAATCGTGAGGCGAGCGTTAGCTCCGCTCTGACCGCCGCCACGCGGTCAAAGCGGGAAGGTCGACGTCCGGCTCGGCGGCGCCTATCGCCCTCAAGGCTGCGATGCCGGCGATCGAGACAGGTCCAGGAGTGTCGGCGAGCAGTCTCGCCAAGGCTGCCATGCTGTCAGTCATTCTTCAACTGGCGTCCATATTTGACGGCATTGGCAATAAATTCGGTGTAGGCCGCCTCCAGCTGCTCGACTGCCTGGTCTTTTGAATTCTCTCGTCCGCCCACGCTGCAGCCCCGACCCGTGTCGGGATCGGTGCCGTTGACGAACCATGCCCAGTTCCCGGGTTTATCACCGCTGACCGTGGGCATGATGCGCCCGGCTCCATGGTCACCGTGACAGGCCGAAAAGTCTTGGGGAACCTCGCGTCCGCCGATAATGGTCCGTTCCCACTTGAGGTGCACCCGTGCTCCTCTATCACGCGCGAAGGCGAAAGCCTCGAAGCGCCGGAAAACATGAGCCAACTCGATGCCTTCCTGGTCAATCACCCGGAATCCGCCATCGGTCTCTTCTACCTCCAACCGTTCTGTCATGACGGTCCTCTCACGCTCGAAACCTCTCAGTGTGCCAGACAATCTTCCCGTCGATTTTCATCGGCTTGTGAATGACCAGGCGCTTTGGCAGATGCTCAGGGTGAACTTCCAGAAGCGTGATCTTGATATTCGGCTTGCATCGACTGCAGTCGAACTTCAGGCGCAACGGGTCAACGCCGCCGCCGTAAACCATCATCAGGTCGGCCGAGCGGCAGTAAAAGACGTTGCCACAGGTGCACTCCGCCTTCACAAGCATGTTGTGCCGGGTTGCCTTGCCCAGCGTGTCGATCGGTTCATGCGCCATGAGAACAAAAAGGGAACAAATTCCTTGAACGTCAAGCCGGTTTGTGGAATCTTTTAGGTATGAGTGATGAACCAACACGACTTGCCGAAGGCATGACAGTCAGTGCCGCGCGAAGGACGGCGCGTCGACAATCATGCGTGCGAGCACGCTGGCTGCGGCAAGGATGCTGGATTCGGCTTTGCTAGGCCGCGTCAGGCGTCCCACTGGTTCTGCATGGAGCACCGCGGCGAAGGAGAAAGATACCTGTGATTGAGGTGCTTTACACAGCCAAAGACCGGCAGGACGAGCTTGCCGTAAACATTGCAAGGAATCGCCCAGAAATTGAGAGGGCGGTCAAGAAGGCGTGCAAGGTCTTGAACAAGCTTACGCCGGACGGCGCCTTGTACGCGAGCGGCTGGGTTCTTACTGACCTGATCGTCAGCCTTATGCCCGAAGAGGAAAGCGCCCGTGAATTGTTCCGGATCATGCAGCGTCAGATCGAGGGAGAACTAAAGACCGCCTACGCCTACGCCGACGCCGAACCGGGCGCTGATGCACCCACCTCGCACTAGTCGATTGGTCACACGTCGAAGAGATCAGTCGGCCCGAGGCCGATCCTATCGATAATGTCGGGCGTGTTGTTGCGCGGACTGCCGACCTTGCTGTCGATCGGCCACATCGTCATTAGATCGGACGGGAACGGCTTCATCAGGTCACGCTGATCCGGCTCCGGCCCAAGCCACCGCATGTAGTCTACCGGCGCCAAGATGACCGGCATGCGGTCATGGATCGTCGCCATCAGCTCGTTCGGCTCGCAGGTGACGACTGCAAAGGTGCGGATGAGTTCGCCAGTCGTCTTGTCTGCATATTCTTCCCAGATTCCGGCCTTGGCGAACGGCTCGCCCGATTCCATGGCGATGGCGTAGGGCTGCTTTTTCTTGCCCGGAGCATCGAGCTTCTGCCATTCGAAATAGCCGTCGACCGGCACCAGGCAGCGGCGTGAGGCGTATGCCTTACGAAACAGGCCATTGGTTGAAACGGTCTCGCAGCGCGCGTTCACCGGAGGTGGCCGGCCTCCGCCGTCGCGCGCCCAGCCTGGTACGAGGCCCCATTTGGCCGAAACAAAACCGGCCATGCTGGTGGACAGCTCTTCGCGGATGATGATCGGATAGAAGGCTCGGCGCACCATTCCAGATCGGAAAGTCATCGCCCAGCCGCTCGATATCGCCGGCATGCGCGAATTCGAAGCGTCGAACCAAGTCAGGGATTGTCGACTTGACGAAAACGCGTCCGCACATCTTAGCGCTTGCTCAATGAAGATCAGGAGCGACCAACATGGGAACGGAATGAGAACAAGTCAACCCGCCAGCCCGCCTGCGCGGTTCTGCATCGCCTCGAGGATTAGCTCGAACACGCTGCCAACCTCTTCCCTGATCTCGTCCGACTTGATGTCTGCCTTATCGGCCCCTTCACCGCGGCGAAGACGGTTTGGGTGGCAGTCCGAGTGTGCAGGCGGCCGCGCCGTTTGTACGTTTTTTACCGTCGCTTGACGCACGAGGGGTGCGATACTTAAAGTCACAGCCACGTTCTGCACGGTCAGTCTGCTCTACGGGAGCGTGCCTGATGTTGAACCGAATGTATTTCGCCGCCTTTTGCCCTTCGGACCTGGAGACGTGCCAGCGCGCCTTCGATCGCCTTTGCGCCCAGCAGCATTTCGACCGCACGTCCGCCAAAGCGGAGCACTTGGCAGGGGTCGTGCTTTTTCTCTTTCACAATGGCATCACCGACGAGGCAGATCTTTTTGACGCTGCCTCCGCCGCTTCCCGTTTCGCTCCGTTGGTGCACAAGGCCGTCAATTCCATGGCGAATGCGTTAGGGGAATAATTCAGGGCCGCGAGTCGTTGTCTTCTTCAGGCGACGGGGATTGAGGCATAGGGAATAGTTGAAGCCGCCAGACAGGTTGCGGCCCGTCTGGCCCCATCGAGAGGAGTCCAGACATGAAAACGACTGTTTCGACCTCCTTCACAAGACGAAGCGTGGTCGCAGGACTTGCCGTTACCGGCGCATTGACATCAGCTTTGGCGAACTCTGCGCAGGCCACGCAAACCGCACCGGAGAAAAGTCTCTACGAGCGCTTGGGGGGCGTCTTCGCCATCGCTGCGGTGGTGGATCACTTCAGCGACGCCATCGTGAAGAACCCCGTTGTCGGGCAGAAGTCCAAGAACCCGCAGCTGCGGAAATGGCACACCAAGAACCTCGGAAGGCTGCCCGGTCTCAAATTCATGCGCACACTGTGGGTCTGCGATGTCGCTGGTGGGCCTTTGAAGTTTGTGGCCACCAAACCTGGCACGACACCGCTCGACCTTGAGGAGGCCCACCGGGACCTGCGGATCTCTCCCGCAGAATTCGATGAGGTGGCAGCGGAGCTTGGGCGAACCCTGGACCACTTCAAGGTTCCGAAGCCCGAGAAGGCCGAGGTCCTGGCAGCCTTCGCCGCTCACAAAGATGAGGTGACTGCCGGCTACGTCAAACAGGGTTGAAGGCTAGCCCGCCAGACACAGCCGTGGAAGATGCGGGCTTTATCAGCCACTAGTGGCGGTACCTGGGGAGTTGGGATCGCACCCCCCGCAGGAGCCGTATGTTCCCGATCGCTAATATACTCTGCGCGCCGCGCTTGACAGCGCCTCGGCGAAAGTCATGGCGCGAAGTTTGCTTGCAGAGGCTTGGCGGGGGGACGTGCCGGGGTCGGAGGAAGTCAATGCCGCGGGTGCTCATAGGCCCTCTTTAGGATTCGGGCTTCGCGCATCACGGATGAGAGATCGTAGCCCAGCAACGATACAAGCGCCTGCACCTGTTCTTCAGAAACACCGGTTTCACGCGCAACTTTACGCACGAACTCGACTTTTGGGTCCAAGGGTTTTTCTTTTTCTCTGCCAGCCATCAGGCATAATTCGGCCACAGCCTAAAGGTTTCAGGGAAGAACGTTTTCGCCTGCCGATGGCTCTCTCAGCCGCTACAACCTCATCGACCGTAAAACCACCAGTGCCACCACGACGCCGACGAAACAGAACGCGACCCAGACGCTGGTCATCGATGGCTTTCACTCAGCTAAGCCGATCGTGGTGCACGATCGCGTCCAGGAGAGCCTCGTACACACTCCCGGTTTATTTCTTCCTCAATCTCAACGCTGCTGATCGCCTTGGCGTCGGCGAATAGCTTTTTAAGTTCGGCAACTGATGTCGGCGCCGACGGTCTGGGGAACGTTGGCCGAAATCCACTTGTACAAAAAGTCGGTGCCGCGGGTGCTCATCAGAAGATAAGCTGACGACGTTTATTAGGTTCCGCGCGGATAGACATTCCGCCAGGGAAGAACGCATGCAGTACCGAAGAGAAACTAGAGCCGAACGATCTTATCGAGATGCAGGCGTATCCGCTGGCCTTCCGCAAATGACAGCGCGAACGATTCCAGATCGAATGATCGGGTCATTTCCTGGTCTTCCTCAACCACGCGGACAAACCACTCTCCGCAGGCTTCGACCACTTCGATGCAAGGCAAGGCCTTGCGAATTGGAACCACGTTATCCATCACAGCCTCCCTACGAAAAGCAATGGTAACGTCGAATTTTATAAGAGCGGCTGACGGCGGTTTTCAATATCAAAAGTTAGGCTCCCGAGACATTGCTAGCTGCGGCGCAGCTATCCGAATCCTAGCGTAACCCCTGCATGATGGCTTCGAATATCGGGCCAATTTCTTCATCGATCTCCTGGCCCGGAATGCCTTGGGTTTCCGCCTCCCGTTTCGCGTCTACTGCCATATCGATGACCAGCAAGACCGGGTCGACAATCGCATCGTCATGCAAACGGTCTGATATCCAATGGTAGAGAAAAGCACTGCCGCGCTTGCTCATTCTTCTCGAAAATCCTGCACCGAGGCATGGCGCAGCTTTGGCTCGCCGCGCAGCGTCTTCACGCGCATGTTGATGCCCGGCCTGACCCATTCGACATCCGGGGTCACCACGGCCGTGGGCAAGCCCGCCGGGGGCCGGCCCCTGCCCTGCTGGACGCGCTTCCAAAGCCGTTCCTTGATCCCATTGCTTGTGGCGATCACGGCTTTGCCGACATATTTGCCGTCCCTTGCGAGCAGCGCTTCGCTTCGCTTGCCGGCCTGGCGCTGGACGCCGAGCAGTTCGAATTCGCCGATGTCCCAGCACTTGACTTTCACCCAAGCCTCGTCCTTGCCGCCGCGGTATGGGCTACCCCGACGCTTCGAAACAATGCCCTCGAGGCCCATTTTCTCTGCCGCCTCATAGAACGCGGCCCCGCCGCCCTCGACGTGCTGGCTATACTGGATGATACCGTCGGCTGGCTTGACCAGTTCCCACAGTATCGCCTTGCGATCGATCGCCGGCAGCGTGCGCAGATCCTGGCCGTCCCTGTGCAGGATGTCGA
The DNA here is from genome assembly GCF_057786075.1 of Mesorhizobium sp. P171375. NCBI lineage: Bacteria > Pseudomonadati > Pseudomonadota > Alphaproteobacteria > Hyphomicrobiales > Phyllobacteriaceae > Mesorhizobium > Mesorhizobium sp. P171375. The sequence goes on along the minus strand of NZ_JBYNWF010000001.1, from coordinate 2,736,557 downwards.
ACGCGACGAACGCGAGCAGTTCGGCGATTCCAGGCCATGCGCGAGTGAATCTCATGGAAGTTCGGCCGACCGTCCGGCTCGGGCGCGATGATCTCGCCGTCGAGGATGAGCGCCTTGGCCGGCAGCTTCTCCAGCGCGGCGACAATCGGCCAGTAGCGCTTCGACCATTCGTGGCCGGTCTTGGTGAAGGCACGGCCGCCGGCCCAATCCAGCACCAGCTGGGTGCGAAAGCCGTCATATTTGATCTCGTGCAGCCAGTCGTCGCGGATCGGGGCAACCTCGACCAGGATCGGTTCCTGCGGCTTGATGAACCTCAGATGCTCAGGGTGAACTTCCAGAAGCGTGATCTTGATATTCGGCTTGCATCGGCTGCAGTCGAACTTCAGGCGCAACGGGTCAACGCCGCCGCCATAGACCATCATCAGGTCGGCCGAGCGGCAATAAAAGACGTTGCCACAGGTGCACTCCGCCTTCACAAGCATGTTGTGCCGGGTTGCCTTGCCCAGCGTGTCGATCGGTTCATGCGCCATGAGAACAGAAAAGGAACAAACTCCTCGCGCGTCAAGACCGCTTGTGGAATCTTTTCACCATGAGCGATGAACCGACGCTGAAATCGATGACTGTTTGCCCGTTCCGGACGATTGAGCCGCAACGGGCCGTGGGGCTATAGCCCTAACTAAAATCGCAGGACGACCGAAGGAACGCGTCTGCGATAGCACCGGACGCGGCGGCGACCATGTCGCCAATAACTACGGCAGACCCGTCTCCAGCCCCGCCGGCGGCGGTGGCGGCGGTGGCGGCGGTAGTAGTAATCTGGGTCGTAATCTGGGTCGTAATCTTGGTCGTAGTAGCGCCTGTGGTTGACCGGCTCCACTTCCGCCTCAGGGTCGAGTTCATCGAGAATGCCGCTTTTAGCCCCTGGAATACCGGCCACTGCGTTGATAGGCCGAACCGCGCTTGCAAAGGCCGCCGCCCCTGCAATGCCAAACATTGCCGTCAAGAAAGATCGCCGATCCATTTAAGCCTCCCAAAGTTGCCAACTCTAAACAAAGCGCACCGCTGTGCGATACGAGCGAGTCCGGCGCGCGGTGAAGTTTAAGGACTCGCCAGCCGCCGTGGCGCATGGCGAGTCCTATCAGCGCAGGAAGGGACGTTAGCTGCACCGATCCACGACATGTCAGCCAAGCACCATGCCCATCACCAGAAAGGTGACGGCTGTCACGAAAATTGGCGCGAGCAACCACCGCGCTTGGCCAACGCTTTTATCCATCTGGTTTCTCCGAATTTGGAGAAACAACTGCCTTAGCTTTAAGCCGTTCCGTGTATTCCCAAGTGTAAGACTATCGCGTTTATTGCGATGGTACTTGGTCCGATCCGGCTTCAGACCAAAGTCCGGTGCATCGCCAAGCATAGTTATCCAAACGTGGACAAGATCGCTAAAACTGTCTGGACTTCATCCTTGAGTTATCGTTATCTGTCTCGCGTCCTGGCGACAGCGAAACGAACTCGCACTCAGGTAGCCCAGCACCTTGGCGAGGAGTGATTTGACGCCATCCCTGGAATAGGATGTGCCCGAGACGGCATCAACAAGCGTCCGATCAAGACTGTCAACTTCTTCGTCGATCTCCTCGCGCTTGATACGGACACTGCGTCCGCCTTAGCCGTTTCGGGATATGGTTGGCGATCCAAGGACCGAGTTCAGCCGGCCAGCTTGCGGTGCCAGATCCTCCAAGCCGACAAATCTCTGCTGAAATCGGACGCCGCTCGGCTTTAGTCGCCTGGCGGACCGAGAACCCCCTAGTCTACTAACGGGCTCCTCCCTCTGCGCCATCTCCGAGCGCGGCGAGACCTCGGCGAATAACTCCCGTACCGCGTCAGAACGGCTCGGCATTCTTTTCTCAAACCGCCAAGCGTCCAGCACCGCGAGTTCCTCGGCACTGAGCATGATCTGTAGTCGGTATGTTCGCTTACGGGGTGGCAAGGCCCTTCCTCTCTCCTAGAACTCGATCTGCCATACCGGCGGCGTCCTGGTGGACCAATAGGCACCGCGCCTGCATGGCTACCGCGCCTTCAATATTCTGGCCTCTCGCAGCAGTGATGATCGATCCGTGCCAATCACTTTGATCAGTCCACGTGCCTGCGCCTCGGTGATACCCGTTTCCCGCGCGAGGAACCGGACGAGAAAATCCTCCTGCTCCTCCCTATCCCCTCGGTCGCGTCGTTTCTGATCGCCGATGTAGGACGACTTGGGCTGCTCAAGTGAGCGGGGCAATGGAGCATCGTCCTGTACCGAAACGGCTTTCACCTTCAGGCCAGCTTCCTTGGCAGCCGTCAGAAAGGCACGTCGAGCATTCTCAACGTCTTCGGCTGTGCTCAGAGGGCCCGTGCAAGCTTGAAGTGCAGCCCGATACCTTGGCCCGTGCGATTCCGGCCAGCGCTCCATCATGAAAATGGCGACCTCGGATACGCTGTTCAAGGTGCGAAACTCCCCCACCTTTTCCGTTTCAACCATGATTGGAATTGCGAAAAACGGGTCGTGCATGGAATACCCCTGGGGATGCCAGAACCGAACGAGAGAGCACTATTTTCGTTCCGGTCGCCGCGAGAAAAGCACATCGGACCATGCGTCAATAGGCGTGTAGACGGGTCGCCGGGCAATCGGTAAACACATCCAATGGATAACAAGCGGCTCGACCACAAACTGGATTGTAAGGCGTGCGGGACGATCCAGATGGACATTCCCGAGGGTGCTGAAGAGCACACGCCGATTCATTGCAGTAAGTGCGGTGGCTACCTCGGGGAATGGGGAGCACTGCAGGACGATTTTTACGCCCAAACGCGCGGCGCTGAAGCCTTCGATCTGAACAACGGCAACATCACTAAGAAGTAGCGCGGGGGTTGCCCTGCTTGTCAGTGGCCTTCATGGATTGGTTGCAGAATAAAAACCGGGTCGATCCGGGAATCGCCCTTAGCGGCCGAGCGGTAGCCTTGAAAGCGTAATCAGCTCCGCTTCATCAACCACGCCGGCCATATAGTTGGCGATGATCCGAGAGGCCAGTGTGCCTTGCGCATCAGCGGATTGGTCTGCGAATTTCAGCTGTTCGAAAACTCGGCCCAGCAGGGCCAACTCGGCAGGATCAAAAATCCCCGCGTCCACAGCTTTTCGTCTGATCGGCATGGCTACGCGTCCTCCTCGTGAAACTGCAACCAAGCGTCACGTAGATCCTACTTGCCGTGTGAGTGCCTCTTCTTCCAGCGTATGAAGTTTTTCCCGAATCTCCTCAGGCTCGGCATGCTCTAATCCGACGACGTCGTTCCTTGTCTCCCTCAGCGAAACAATGATCTCATCAAGTTTTGCGTGGATAGCGGCTGTGTCGCGATATCCTTGGATTAGAACCACCCCGGTGATTACAATCGCTGCAACCGACAATGCGTAAGTGACGACATTTGTCAGGCCGAATGGGACCAGCGCCGTGCAGAGCAGCATGGCTATGAGCAAGAAATAAAAACCCGGAGGGCGGGATAGAAAGTCCCCCATTGCAAAAAGGAAGCGGTTCATGTCCAGGCAGAAGTCAAGAAGACGACGAGTGCGGTGATGGTGACGGAAATAGGCACCGCCGCGAGCCAGCTCGCTTCCAGGAACCAGGTCTCCTTGTCACGAAGCATTGGACATCCTTCCTCTTAGGTTCTCTGCAGGAAACCCGCCGCCCCTGCTTGGAGCGGCGGTCATTTCGTATTACTCGATGATCTGCACGACCTTGCGTGTATCGGGATCAACGAGGACTGCATGATCTCCGACAACCGTGTACTTATAGCGGACGTCTGGGACGTCGATCGTGTGAAGCTCGACCGTATCGGGAAGTGCCGTACCGACATTGAGTTCGACGCCGAGCAGGCTGACCGATGCAAGTTTCTGCTTGTGAATATATTCGCGAACGACGGTCTGCTGTTCGGGCTTCAGGACAACGACGTCCTCGGCAAAGGAGGTTCCGATGCCTGCCATAAGCACCAGGGCGCCGGCGGCGCTGACGAAATATTTGGTCATGATATTTTCCTTTTCAGTTGCAGGTCAGTTCGAGGTCTCGGACGGGAGTAGGTCACCCGCCGTTAGTCGGCGCTGGCGCTGGGGCAGCTGGCGCCGGGGCTGGTTCCGCAGGCTTCGCCGGTGCGGCCGGAGCTTCCGCCTTTGGAGCTTCAACCTTTGGAGCTTCAACCTTGACGTTGATATCCTTGCCACCGTCGCCGTGGATATTGATGACTCCGGTAAATATCAGCAAGACCACGATTGCAATAAGCCCAAGAACAACAGCGATCGCAGTGCCGCCGCCTCCGCCAGAATTAACAACAGTTGGGCCGTCAGCCATGGCTACGTCTCCTATTTTAGTTATCTAGATTTGCATAACGGTCGCCACTACATAGCGTTCCACCCCAGGGTCCAGGGTCTACGCGAGATAGGCCTTTAGTCTGATGCGCTTCGGACTGAAGCCCATGACAGGAACAATCTGCTGCTACTCAAGTTCGATTTCCTGGCGAGCAGGCGTGGTGCTGCCGCCAGGTTCAACGAGGAGAAAATCATGAGAATGCACCTAACAAGCGTCGCCGCGGCGGCATTGCTGTTAGCAGGCGTTGGCGCGGTCGCAGCGCAGGATGTCATCATCACCCCTGAGCAGGACACGGTCGTCCGTGAATACGTGAAAAAGCAGCCGCTCGCCTCGGTGAAGATCCCCGGCGTCGAACTCAAGATCGGGACGGCTTTGCCTGACACGGTGGAACTTCACGAGGTCCCGAACGTCAAGTATAGGTATGTTGTGGTCGACAACCGCACCGTCCTGGTCGATCCAGGCACCCGGAAAATTATCAAGGTCTACGACTGATCGAATGGCTGTGGCCCGCCGCCAGTTGCGGCGGCGGGCTGCAGTAATGCAGCAATAATTTCGAAAGCCGACAAGCCGGGGGCCGGCCCGTGCCCTGCTGGACACGCTTCCAGAGCAGCACTTGACTTTCACCCAAGCCTCGTCCTTGCCGCCGCTTCGGTATGGGCTATCCCGGCGCTTCGAAACAACGCCCTCGAGGCCCATTTTCTCTGCCGCCCCATAGAATGCGGCGCCGTCGCCCTCGACGTGCTGGCTATACTGGATGATACCGTCGGCCGGCTTGACCAGTTCCCATAGTATCGCCTTGCGATCGGTCGCCGGCAGGCTGCGCAGATCCTGGCCGTCCCTGTGCAGGATGTCGAACGCGACGAACGCGAGCAGTTCGGCGTTCCAGGCCATGGGCGAGTGGATCTCATGGAAGTTCGGCCGACGGTCCGGCTCGGGCGCGATCATCTCGCCGTCAAGGATGAGCGCCTTGGCCGGCAGCTTCTCCAGCGCGGCGACAATCGGCGGCTTGATGAACCTCAACCACTCACCATCGCTTCGCGCACGCACACTCCCACCCGCCTAAGCTTAAGCTAAAATAGTTCCAAAACCGGAAATCGGCTTTTTGGTGCAACAAACACGTCAACCGGACGTTGCGGAGGATCGCAGGAGGAATCGATATGGCCGACGATAAGAGCAAACGGGATTCTCGCGATCGGGACCGTGTTTCAGCCGACGACGATTATGAGGTTCAGTATCTTGCCAAAAAGGCCGGGATCACGCCCCAGCAGGTGAAGGACCTGATCGCCAAGCACGGGAACAATCGCGCGACGCTGGAGCGGGAGGCGAAGGCTCTGGGGAAGCGATAGGTAAGCCAGCATGCCAGCATACCAAGTGGAAGAGTGGCATGGAGACGAGCTTGTCTCGTCTCATGCCACAGACGCCGATGATCCGATATCAGCGGTAGAGAAAGTCACTGGGCAACGGGCGTCGCCTCGAGCTCTTCAGGGACGCTGGTTTCGTGTGGTCGATGAGGATGCGAGAAGCACGCACGAATTCAGCGTTGCCGAAGCTGAAAAATAATGCCTGAGGCTCGGCTCTAACGAAAGCCTGCCAGCCGATAATCCTGTATTGGCCGCCCCAGTTGTAGAACAGGACGGGAGTGGCAAAGCCCGTTGTTAGATCATGACAAAATGCTAAGGTTAGCGATGTCCGACTTGACGACACCGCTGATCCGAAAGCTCGAAAGCCTAGGTCGTCTTTCATCAGATGATCGCGAGCGCGTCGAAGCGATGGTGCTTGTGGGTAAGCAGTTGCAGCCCGGTGAGCAGATTGCGCAGGAAGGGGACGAACCCAGCCGCTGTTGCTTGGTGGTTGAGGGGCTCCTGCGACGCTATAGCGTTTTGAACAACGGCAACCTGCAAACGCTCTCAATCCATGTCCCCGGCGATATACCCGATCTCCAAGGCTTGCATCTAAGGATCATGGATCACACACTTGCGTCGATCGGTAGAAGCAAGATTGCGGTGATTTCACACCACGACATTCTCGAGGTTGTGCGTAAATCACCTCGCCTGGCAAATCTATTTTGGCGGGAAAGTTTGGTAGACGCGGCGGTCGCGCGCGCCTGGGTCAAGGTATTGGGAGGGCATGATGTGGTGGGCAGATTAGCCCACCTCGCCTGTGAGCTTTACGTGCGCATGACGGTCATGGGGCTGGTAAGAGACCATTCTTATCCGTTACCGCTAACTCAAGTTCAGATCGGCGAGACAATCGGCGCGAGCGTAGTGCACGTCAATCGCATGTTGAAGAAACTGCGTGCTGACGGGCTTTTGGAGCACAAAGAAGGGCGGCTGGTCATTCTGAACTGGGACGCCTTGTGCGAGATGGCAGACTTCGACCCTGGGTACCTAAACCTTCGAGACCCACTCTATTTGGATGTAACGTCAGTCGCAATCGATTAGCATCTCCATTCGCTCCTCCCAGAAATCGTACAGCGAGGCAAGCGGTGGCCCGCGCCTCTAGTGAGGGAAGCGCGGGCCCGGCTGTCCTACGGGACCAGTCGGCAGCGGGAGGAGATGCGCCATACCGCTGCACTCAACTAACCTCGCGGCATTTGCGCAGTTCCATGAGGCAAACAAAAAAGCCCGCCGGTTAAACCAGCGGGCGAGGCTGTCATGAAGTGCACTCAGCGGCAGGAGACGCTGCAACTATCAAACTTGGTGGCCTGAAGCTGGTTCCAACGGAAGTGAAAAAGCCCGCCGTCTATGGAGAAACGGCGGGCTTCTCGCCAGCCCAAAAAGGCCCGCCGGTGAGCCCAGCGGGCAAGTGGGCTGGGGACGCACTGAGAGATCAGTGCAATAGTACAAGTTCGGATGTTTCGAGATGTTCCAGCAACTCACAAATTTGGATCGTACGTGCTGGAAGGGGACGCTAGCGTTAAGCCTGGCGGAGCAAGCTAATGTCTCCCAACCTTTACGGCCGCAAAACAAAAAGCCCGCCGGCTTAGGCCAGCGGGCAATCGGTCTGGAGTAGCCGGAATCAACCGGCGCGAGTTCAACGAACGTTGAAGATGTCGGTTGCAACCTCGCTCTCGTCGCTCTCAGGGGTCCAGCGAGGACGAGTTGTTGCCTGAAGCAGCGCGGTACTGGAACACTGCCGCGCCACAAAAGGATGCGCGCTCACGGTAAATGGAACATTAAGCCACGCTAAAAAGCCAACGCGAAAAAAAGACCGCCCGAATGCGGAAACGGGCGGGCAAGCCTTCTGGAGTGCCTGCCCGGCAAATGTCAATGAGCGGCGAAAGGTTGGTTGTCGGTGCGTTCACAGCGGGGTCTGGCGCTACACCCAGCGCGACATGATTGGCATGGCCGCTTGCCTCCTGATGGCCGCGCTTGGCGCCTATATCTTGTTTGCTCTAGCGCCTCTTCGGCTTCGGCGTGATCTCCTCGATCTGTGCCTTAACGCCGTCCTGCACCCATTGCCTGTTTAAGCGCCCTTGCGGGGCAAAGCGTTGCTCGCAAGTTTGTTTGCGTAATCCTCGTTTTGTCGTGATGCTGTTAACCCATGCAGTTCGAGACCTTCAAAGCGCGCCCAGCTATCATCGGCTCCCAAGCGCCCCTAGCCATTTGGGTGGTGAATGACGGTTGTGTGAGACGATTGTGCAAGAGAGATCGGCCATGCGTTCCCTGTTACACGCGCTTCATGTCCATGCCGCAAAACGGGGCGATCGGCTATTGCCGAAGCTGTTGACTATGTCGCCGTGGCCGCGAACAGCCGATGAACGAGAATTCAGCTGCCGCTATGCAAGTAGCGAAAAGCGAGCTTGGCAAGCCGAGTCGGTCGATAGCGGGCCAGGCGTGCGGTTGCGCACATAAAGCCGGTCTATTAGACAGGTCTCATCAACGGGACCAACACATGATTGACGAGCATAACCACGCAGCCGAACTAGCCGAACTAACGGCGGATGTTGTCTCCGCCTACGTTAGCAATAACCCCTTGCCCGTCGGCAGCTTGCCCGAACTGATTTCATCTGTGCACGCCACATTGTCAGGCTTGGGCGGACAGATCGCTCCGCCGGCGGAGTCTAAGGAGCCCGCCGTCAACCCCAAACGCTCGGTGCATGCGGATCACATCGTATGCCTCGAGGATGGAAAAAAGTTCAAATCGCTTCGGCGCCATTTGATGGCCGAACACGGCATGACGCCGGAGGCCTATCGCGCCAAATGGGACCTGCCCGGCAGTTACCCCATGACAGCGCCTAGCTATTCCGAAAAGCGATCGGAATTGGCAAAGGCTGCGGGGCTTGGGCAAAGACCATCGCCGCAAGAGACGGCACCCACAAAGCGCAAGGCGAAGGCTTAGGGCGACTCAGCCATATGCAATCATGACGCCGCGTCAAGACTCGGCTATTACTGACCGCGGCGGCCCTCTATCCCGCCCAGCCGGCGCCATTCAGGCAACCTCGAGCGAGCGGCGCCGGCTATTTTCCATTCCGCCAAAATACACTTTGAGCATCGAGGGCCAGGGCCTTTCGACCGTAAATGGCAATGCAGCCAGCGCTAGAGGCAACCCTGACTTGTTCAGAAACTGGCTAAGGTCCTTCGCGACGGCGGAAAACCGCAGCCGACGATTATAGACTATACATCGCCCTTCCTGCAGGCTCAGGCACTGCTGGCATACTTCACCCTGCCCCACTGACTGCACTGAGGACACAAAGGATGGAGATAGGCCAATTTGTCCCCTGGAATATTTCCCGAACTAGTGATCGTCAGGCTGCCGCCCTTGAAACCCTCCAAACTATAAGATTCCCATGCGCCGCTGAGGGGCTGATTGTCTTCTCGTAGTTTCAAATACCCGGTGCGACCGCAATCGCAAACCAGCTTTTCCCGCAATACAGTTGAGAGCATTTAGGACAGCCTTCCGACGATGCGGCGAACAGGCCCGATGCTACCATGGACATTAGGTGTTCGAGTTCCCGCACTGCCTAAGCTAAAGGCGTATTAGCGCAAGCTCAACTAAGACTGAAGGACTAAGCCGTTGGATGTCATGGCAGGCTTGAGTGCTAGGCGCGCTCCGCGCGGCGGCTTGTCAGTGCGCTTCCACGAAGGCCTTGCAGCTAGGTGACAGCTGATTAATCCTGCCTACGCTCTGGGTGCCAATGGCCCGGCTAAGGCCATTCGCGGGAGTTGCTACGCTCCGCCTGGTACGGTGTTCCTGTTCGTCCCCTTCGTCAAGCACTCCCCTTTAGCGTCGACCCTTGCGTGTAAAGGAACTGATGGGCATAACTCGAGTGGCGCGGGACCGACGCTGGCGGTCGCAACAACAGGGGTGAACGAATGCTGGTCTTCCACATCTTCTGGACCATCTTCTGGCTCGTTGTCCTCGGTTCGATCCCACCCCTGGGAGCGATCCTCATTGCGTACTTGGGTGCGGGCTTAGCCGAGACCCTAGGGTTGACAAAGTAGGCAGTGTCCAAAGGCTTGTAGGCGACGGCGGCCGGTGTCGAGTTCATCCCCGAGAATGGCGGTGGCGCCGGCGTGAGGCTGAGGAAATGATCAAAGCGGCGTTGTATCTCTCGATTGCCATGTCGTCGCCCATCGGTGTCGCCGACGCCGGTACCCCACAGCACATCTATGAGAGTTGCATCGGTGATGCTACGAAAGAGTTCCAGGACATTTGTTGGCCTGCAGACCGGATAGAAAAGGTTATACTTCTCGAGTGCCGCGCCCAGCTCTTGGGTCTCTTGCGCTCAATGCCACCGGCTGTCGACAAAGGCGAACTGCCGAGAGACGTCGCTTGGACAAAATTCCGGAAGGGACCATGGCCAGTGTGTTGGAATATCAGCGCCGGCACCGAACCTGCCAAATGAGTCCGACGCCTTCGTATTCAACACGTTGCTGGAAAAGCACCGACGCAGCCGCGCTGAAAGCGGCGAAGGGCTTGGGACGCTGATATCAAAGCACTCCCTCCAGGGAGCCGGCTTGCGTTTGCGCTCAACTAGCGCGATGCTTTGAGCTGCTTGGACTTTCTCGGGGGAGATTTTCAATGGCCTTGTCAACACAAGAGCAGATTCTTATCGAACAGCGCGTCATAAATGAAGCCAAGTCGGCTGGTGTCGCTTATCTGCTGTGGTTCTTCCTCGGTGGGCTTGGGGCGCACCGGTTCTATTTGGACCGTACTGGGAGCGCGATTGGGCAACTGCTGCTTTTCATTTTCGGACGGATGCTGATGGTCGCCGGTGGCGTCGGGGCGATTCTGCTTGTCGCACTTGGCATCTGGGTTCTGGTCGACGCCTTCCTGATCCCTGGCATGATCCAGCGGCACAAGAGTGACGTTCGGAAGCAGCTTGGGGTGGATGTCCTCATCGCCTCTGGTGGACAGATGCCGATGATCGACACGAGCAAGTGGTCGAAGGCCGATCGCGAACGACTGGCTGCGCAAGCCACTCGGGAGCGCACACCATGACGAACATCCAAATCCAGAGCGAGCAGGAATTCACCTACGATGGGCGTGTCGGCGCATTCCTATTCATTTGCGGTCCAATTGTTTCCGTTCTGGGGTACGCTTGGCTGCTCAACGAGCTAACTTCCAGTTATGCCAGCAGTGCCGATCTCGCGCCGCCTTTTGTAGTTATGGCAGCCGGCGGCGTCGCCTTGCTGATCGGATGTGTGATGATGCTGATAGGCCGGACCTATCGTCACGTTGTGACCGTTCAACAAAGTGATCGTGCCGCCGATCCGCAAGCAATGCGGGACGGAAGATAATGCCGAAACTGCTGCCGGTGTCGAGTTCATTCTCGAGAATGGCGGTGGTGTGTATGTTCGCCAGCGTCTGCGGGCCGGGAATGTTCGATGCTAGGCCTTCGCTAAGGAAGTTCGTGCTCGATCGCGAAGCGGTCGGCATCGATCCAAGACTGCGAATCTTCTGCTTCATGACGGACCCTAAATCGTCAAAGACCCGACAGGCCGGCGTGACCGGTTCGGCGCGCGATCGATACACACCTTTGCCGAGATCAGTTTTCCGCCCTTCGGATATCTCCTGACCTTCGATTCGGAACCGCCAAGCGACGGGCTCACGGACATCACCTTTTTCGCTCATGAGCACTGGAAGCGATACCGCGAGATACACCTGCCGTTGCCGATGCGGGAGGTCCACACCTACTTCCCAGGCGATTTCAGGACGGGCTCGGAGTGGCAAGCAGCATTGGATAGAACCAAGCCGGAGCTTTGACCCGCCAGCGCCCGTTCACCCTTGAGCTGCGGCTTGCTTTCCCCGCTTCAACGGTCCTGAATATCAACAGTGTGAGATCGCAAAGTTCGTAAGAGGGGGACTGTCCATGACAGAGCGCAATGGCAAGACCGCATATCCGAAGGTCGGGGTCTGGTTCGACATCGAAGCCGGCGACATCCACCTGAGCATCGAGGGCCAGGGACTTTCGACTGTGAATGCAAATGCTTCCAGCGCCAGAGGGAACCCTCACCTGTTCAAGAAGCTGGCGGAGGTTCTTCGCGATAGCGGCAAGCCTCACCCGACAATCACAGAGTAGGTGCATCGCTATGGACGAGACAGAGAACCAACGCACAGAAAGGCTGAGGCTCGCCGAAGCTACTCACGTCGCTCGCAGAGATGATATCAAACCGATCATGCAGCAAATCCAGGCCTTCGCCGTAGACGGTATGAAAGCCCCAGGATTTGCAGCAGCTGCAGGGGTCGCTGCCGCTCTCGGATTCTACAGCGCTAACTACGCACGGCTGTCACAGAATCCGGACAATCTCCTTATCTTCAACGCCATCCTTTCGTGGCTTTTCGCCAGCCTTCTTTTCACGGTCATAGCGCCCGGTCTCGCCTACTTCAGTCAAATTTCTTACGCCGAGTCCTGGAGTCACGAGAGGTACGACAACGACCATCCATTCGTTCACGACACGCCAAAATCCATCCGTTTTGAGCGGATCGGCAACGTTGTTCGCTGGATGACTGTCGCGGTTGTGTGTGGCTCGATAGCGTGCATCGGTCGGGCGGGATATCTGTTTCTTAGTCTCGTAAAGTGAAGGCGAGAAGGATGTAAGCGTGGTCGCGCTCTACATCGCCGCACCGCCTCGATGCTTGCCGGCGCGGTCTGGCGCTACTGGCAGCGCGACATGATAGGCATGGCCGCTTGCCTGCTGCTGGCCGGCATGGGCGCCCTGGCCCTATTGCTTCCGTGAGCCAATGCCAGCTACCGCCCTTGCCAGCCGGCCCGGCATATAGGATTATTGTCCTCGTTGCGGCGAACCCCTTCAAACGGAGATCGCCAATGGCCAGAACCAAACCTTCAAAACAGCTTTCGCAGGACGAAATCGAGCGCTTCCTCGTGGCAGCAGAGGCGCTGCACAAGAGCATCGTCGGGCCGCTCCTAGCGTACCACAGCGAGCATTACCAAGCGCTTCGTGAGGTCCACGGACCGCTGTTGAAGTCCATCGAGACCATTACCGGCTAGAGAGCGCCATTCATCCAGCCGAACGGCACAGGGCCGGTGAAGCCCCCTACGGCTAGTTAGCGCCTCGCGGAACCATTTCCTCTCGGCTGACGTTGGGTCAGTTGGAAGGGACATCCAAGGTGGTTGACGAGTTAGGCAAGCCGCCCGAAACAGCGAGCGGCATTGCCGCGCGGCGTCTGGCGGCTGACACCGGTATCACCCTTGCGCAAGCCACAGAGCTTGTTAGCTTCCTTGGACCGTACAACTGGTCGTCGCTCTTGCGCGAAGCGCGGATGCTCAAAAAGCCCTAGGCGTTGAAAAGCCCGCTGCCAGGGCGTTAGCAGCGGGCCTTGCACATGCCGAACACAGGATCTTGGGGCATGCATCCGGCTGGTGCAAAAAACGGCGATTGTGGAAATTTGTTCCCGCGCCGTTCGCATAAATTAGCGACAGCTTGACTAGGCCGTCGCTCGCTCCAGAATCCTCTGCATTCGGCTGGGTAGAGCCTTAAGGCCAATTGCCCGATTGCTGATGCCCATAAATCAAGGACGGAACCGACCCAACTAGAGACGCACTGTGACGGACGAAGAACTGACGCTTAGCAGCATCTCCAAGCTGTTCAGGGAAGCGAACAAGAAGCTTCAAGCGTCGCCAGACGCACCAGGTAGGCTCAAAAATAAGGTGGCTGGCTTGTCACTCAAGATAGCAGACGCCCTTGACGATCAGATGCACAAGGACGGTGATGCGAGCAAGGACGCGATTCCGAGAGGTTGAATGGGTTGCCGGCCTGACAGGAATGGTCTCTTGCGAACCGGGAAGCCCGCGCCTCTTGCGGAAAGCGCGGGCCGATCGGAGGCCCGATCTTCGGCAGGCGATGGAGGGCACCACCTGCCGCACGCCTCACATTTAGCGACAGCTAATGTTCCGTCAAGCCAGGTTTGGTCGGGTCGACGGTCGGCCGAGGGACGATCCAATCATAACCCGCAGTGACCGGTGCGGCCTGCACCCCCAAGGAGAGACCCGGGTCGCACTGGCCATTCAATAAGCGCCGTCTTGGTCCGCTTGAAATCATGCCGTGTTGCGCGAAAGTCGCCGCTTGTGGACATAGGTGATTGATGCGCCGTAATGCAAAGGCTCTGCCTTTCGTGCCGACAGAAATTCATGTCAGCATCGGTTGAGGACGAAAAGGGCCTTCTAGGCATCCTTTCGATTCAGACAACCGAAGGCATGCTGGACTTGGCTCTGGACCTCACGACGGCAGACGCCATAGTGAACGCCGTCCAAGAAATCCGGTCAAAGCTCGACCCTGAGAGCTAAAAGAATGCCCGGTCAAAGCCGGGCAAATAGGAGGTCTTGGGAACACCGAACGCGGAGGAATCTACCCCTTCGGTGCCCATAACCTTGCACTACATTATGACGTGCTCATGAAGCCGTTTACAACCGAAACCCGTTACGTCTCCTCCCGAAAATCCTGCAGGGAAGCGTGGCGCAGATCCTCCTCGCCGCGTAGATGCTTCACGCGTCCGATCAGCCCCGGCTTGACCCATTTTGTTGCCGGCCGCTTCATGCCCTTCGGCGCCGGTCCTGCATGCTCCTGGACGCGCTTCCAAAGCCGTTCGCGCATTTCGCGGTGCAGGGTGATGAAGGCCGAGCCAACATAGCGGCCGGTGCCGCGCTCGGCCAGCAGCGCGAAGGCTGGCTTGCCTGGTTCACGCTCGACGCCGAGCAGATCGAACTCGCCGATCGCGTGGCACTTCGCCTTGCCAGTTTGTCGAAGTCCCGCTTCGATACCGGCTGTCCTTGCGTTTCGACACCACGCCCCCAAGCCCGGCTTGATCGACAAGGTGAAAGACCGCGGCGCCGGTGCCCGGCAGAGCTTCGCTGAATTGGAAGCGTCTCGGCCAGGATCTCGCGACGGTCCTCCAGCGGCATGTCCCGCAGGTCGTGGCTGTTTAGGTGGAGAAGATCGAACGCCACGAAATACAGATCATGCTGCCGGCGGGTGATCGCCTTGCGCAGCTCGCCGAAGTCGGACAGGCCAGCATCATTCAAGACGATGATTTCGCCGTCGATGATCGCGCTCTCGACGCCAAGTTCACCAGCGGCCTTAGCCAGGTCACGATACTGCGACGTCCAGTCGAGCCCGCGCCGGGTGAAGATCCGCACACCCTCGTCGTCGATGATGATCTGGGAGCGATAACCGTCGAACTTCACCTCGTGAATCCATCGGTCGCCTTCGGGAGGCTTCTCCACAAGGGTCGGCATCACTGGAGGAATGAACGAAAACCGGATCCTGCCGGCAGGCTTACCCATCGGAACCCCACGCAACTCGAATTTGATTCAATATAGCGGAGTGGTTTCATAGCGGAGTGGTTTCGGTTCCGTTAGCGGTCTCTAATAAGCAATTCGGAACTTTTGGGCGAGGCTTTGGTTCTTTTCAGCAGGAGGATACGGCCATGACGGACGACAAGAACAACGGTGACAATGGCGACCGCGACCGCGCATCAGTTGACGAGGCATATGAGGTTGCTCGCATCGCGAGGAAATTTCAGCTGACTATGCCTGAGGCTCGATACCTGATCCGAAGGTGCGGCAACAATCGTACGACCTTGGAGCAGGCGGCTAGAAAGCTTTCGTATCAGTCCGTGAAACCAGGCTTTCGGGCCTAAATCAGTCTCGCTTGTTGATCCAAAGGGAGTAGAAAATGCTACGCGGAATCGCAATCGCCGCAGCGCTGCTCATTCAGTCTCCAGCACCGGTATTTGCAGACACGGCGCAATATTGGATCGCCAAGGATGCCGTCTCGAAGCAGTGTGAGGTGGTCACGAAGGAGCCAGACGGAACCCTCGTCATAGAGCTTTCGAAAACCATATATAAGACTGAGGCGGAAGCGAACGATGCATTGAAAAAGATCCCAGATTGCAAGAAGTGAGAGGCGACCGCCGGCGCCAACGAAAACCCCGCAATTCCCAACATGGTTGATGACATCGGCAAGACGCCCGAAACAGCAATCGGCGTTGCCGCGCTTACCCCCAGTGATAAATAAGCAATCGTGGCCCGGCGGGACAGGAACACAATTGGGTGCAGACCATGCCCGGCAAGGGCTGGAACGTGTTGCTGCGCCTCTACGCGCCGCTGGGCCATGGTTCGACAAGACATGGACGTCGGGCGCTGCAAATTCTTCAACTGACAACCTAATTTGTAGCTACGTTACGACGGACGTCGCATGGCCAATGGACCAAGGTCCCCAATCGCGAGGCAATAAGGTCCTAGCAGACGGATTGCAGGAACGCCCCGGCCATCCTCCGAATTATGTAGCACCGTCGATTGAATTCCTTCGTCGCCGGTTGTTGGTCCCGCCGCCCTTCAGCCCAGGGGGATGGCGGGACCTACTTTTCGTCGTAAGTGTGGCTTGCTTATCGGGTTAATTGCGTGATTGCTAAAATGCCGCTAACTTGGCCGACGCGCGGGCCTCTATCGTCCCGCAGTGGCCGGTGTTGTCTGCACCCCTATCTACCCCTGCACCGGCCATTTCTGTTGCAGGTGCCTAGAACGCCTCAGGCGCCTGGAGCGGATTGTCATTAGGTCGAAGAACGGCCCAGCGGCTGGAACGAATACCCGGTTGTGCGCGTAGTAGTGCAAGACTGGGGCATTAACAAATGATGGTTGGGGCGATTCTGGTCGTTGAAGACGAGCCACTTATCCTGCTCGACGTCGAAACGGCGTTGCAGGAAGCTGGCTTCGAAGTGGTAACGGCTCATAATGCGGCTGAGGCGATTGCAGCCTTTGACGCGCAGCCGGACGAGTTCAAAGGTCTTGTCACAGATATTCGGTTGGGCGCTGGGCAGTCGGGCTGGGACGTTGCCAGGCATTTGCGGCAAGCCAACTCCACCCTGCCCGTGATCTATGTGAGCGGTGACAGTGCTATTCACTGGGGCGCTGAGGGCGTCCCGGAAAGCGTGATGATAACCAAGCCGTTCGTCCTGCCTCAGATCATAACGGCCCTGGCAACGCTCCTAAATGCGCAGCCGCCTGCACCTGAAGCTTCGAACTAGAGCCGCAAGCTCCTGTATCCGTATGGTCGCTGCTTCTAGCGCTATTTCCGCACAATCCAGTCCAGCAGCTCGGGATCGACGTCCTCGCTACCTTTATAGGTGCGGAACAAAGCAAGGCGTGTTCCCGCCAGCGCTGCTTAGGTATTTTCTCTTCGATGACGGATTTCTTAAAGGCGCTGCGCAGCACCTCGCACTCGAAAGATGATACCGAAACAGCCCGCTTATCCATCGCCGTTGCCCTCTAGCAACGGGAAAGCGTTTTATAGGTCCGTGGAACTCCGTTTTTCAAATCAATTTTCGGCTATGTGCAACTGGTACCGCGCTTATTAGGATCCGCTCATCTTGAGGCAAAGCTAGCGGCTGGCCTCCGTATGCGGCGCAAAGAAGCAGCGGACAGTCAAAGGCGGGGAGGATGTGCAGATGTGATACTGGCTGTCTTCACTCTCCATGACGCGTTTCTTGGAGATGAAATACCGGCCGTCACCTCCCGTGCGGATATTGAAATCGCCGCCGGGCAGCGGCTCCGCGTAGCGTGGGCTGATGACCCGACAGTCCTTCTTGTCGTCGCAGCATTCATAGCCGGTGACCGGATCATGGTAGCCGGAATACCAGTTATGAGCGACGACAAGCGCGATCAAAACAAGCCTCATTTGTTGGAAACTTGCGCCTCGGGTCGCATATTAGCAATCCCTTGACTAACCGGCGGGCCGCGCCAGACTCTTTGCTATGGTTCGGGGAGATATCAAGGTTGGCGATGAGGTCGCCGTCACAGCCGTTGTGCGCGGGCGGGTGACACCCGAGCGTATCAGCGTAACAATCCCCTCTTATGCGATCCCGCATTCAGTCGTGGATTCGACTTCGAAGGCAGTGATCGGGCAGCACATGGAACTGACGGGCAAGGTCACGCGCATCGAAGATGACAAGGTGACGATCAGCCTTGGGCCCCTTGTCACGGTCGATATTGAGCACGTTCGCCGCCTGGTCGAGAGTTATGTGGCGCCGAAGCGGAAGGCGCCGCTTGTCGATAAGGTCTAGGGACGAGAACAAACCGGGGACTCACAGATTCGCGGTTTCGATCTAGAATCTTGTGTCCGCGCCTTCGCCCTCGATATGGCCGGCAAGCTCGCCATGGACCTCGGCATCGGCCTTGGGGCCGGCATTGGAATGGCGATTGCCGGCTAGGAACCGGCGGTTAGGGCGGGTCTGTTGCCATAGCTTTAAATAGCAGCAAACACGCCAGCAGCGAAACGACGCAGCCTAGTATGTCGTCTGCGGTCAGGCCGGAAAAATAAACGAGATCGAACGCCAATGCCGCCATCGCCCTAGCCAATCCTGATTTCGGAACACGGCGAATTAAACCGTTAGAGAGCACTAATGTTCCGTATGGACTCAAGGGCGCCGCCTTGCGCTCACGCTCAAGCGGCGCCATGCAGCGTCGGGCTGGGGAGGAGCGGAACTCTTTCCATGCCTTGGCCCGGCTGCTTTGGCCTTCCCCTGGTGTTCGGCAGTCGGGCCGCGTCACGTCCATGATTCAATGAGGTGAGAGTGCCGCAAAGGACAGCGACAGCACCAGAGCAACGATGACGAGCGTTGCCAGAATCCCTGTAGCGATCCAGAACCTTTTCGATTTCGGCACGGTCATCCACCCTCGCCGCCGGCACGATGCTGCATCGCATCGAAGATGACGTCGAACACGCTGCCGACTTCTTCGCTGATCTCTTCCAGGCTGATGCCCTCTTTTTCCGCCGCCTCAATAGCCTGATCGGCAAGGTCTGTAATTGCCGCCGGATCGTCGGTGAAGGCGTTCGGCAGATGCTCCGCGATCCATTTTTCGAGGAAGTCGATTCCGCGCTTGCTCATTGAAGGAGCCAAAATGCGAGTAGGGCAAAAAACGCAAAGGGCAGCACCGCATCTGCCACCAACACCCCTTTGCTAGTCTCCCGCCTCGGCTGAGGGTCCAGGACGAGTTTTTTGGGGTTCGGCCGTTCGTTCATGGGAGATAAAGTTGCGGCAGCAAATTAGGTTCCGCTAATCCTTAACTGCTCGTAAACCCGCCGCCCCATTCATGGCAGCGGCGGGTCGATCCCGCTTTCAGGGCTGGACTGCGGCAGGCGAATTGAGGGAACTTCACTCCCGTCAGCTCAACCCTTTGTCGACTACCTACGTTCCAGAGCCGGCAGCGTATCGCGCAGTTGGCGGCCAAAAGTTCTTCTAATTCTCCGCATGGCTAAAAACGACAGCGCCGCTTTCCTTGCGAATTTCAACGGCCACGATTCCATCATCGCCCTTCCGGGTTTGAAACATCGCGATAGCGTGATCCTTTGCCGCTTTCTCGGCATCGAACATTTCCTTGTCGACAATGCCCTGTCTTCCATACCAGATGACAGTAAAGGCCATTATTCGCCGGTCCTTTCTTTCGCGTTTAAAGCCGGGCTCATCTAAGCCGCTACAACCTCACCGACCATACCACCACCAGTGCCACCACGATGCCGACGAAACAGAATGCGACCCAGACACTGGTCAAGGATGGCTCACTCAGCCAAGCCGGCATCGTGGTGCACGATGGCGTCCAGGAGAGCCTTCGTACAAGCTGCCGGTTTCTTCCTCGATCTCAACACTGCTGATGCCGATCGCTTTGGCGTCGGCGAATAGCTTTTGAGTAAGTTCGGCAACTGAAATGATGTCGGCGCCGACGGTCTCGGGGACGTTGGCCGAAATCCACTTATACAAAAAGTCGGTGCCGCGGGTGCTCATCAGAAGATAAGCTGACGACGTTTATTAGGTTCCGCTGATGCGCTTCCCCTGCGTCAGACCGTCGGCTGTACGATCCTTGAACGAAGGCCGCCGGTCTTTCCTTTAGCTGCCGAGCGTCTAGCAAGGCGCTGGCCACTTGCGCGTGATCCAATCCAGCAATTCGGCATCCACCACCTTTACATCGGCATAGTCGCGGATCATTTGTGAGGCGTAGTCATGCCATCGATCTTGGGGGAGCTGCTCTTCAAGGACCGCTTTATGGAACGCATTTCGTAGGATTTCCCCGTCCAGTGCCGACACCTTTGGGCCAGACATCGCCGCCTCTCGCTTGCTCATTCTTCCCGAAAATCCTGTAACGAAGCATGGCGCAAGTCTGCCTCGCCGCGCAAATGCTTCACACGGCCGATCAGGCCCGGCTTCACCCACTGCGTCGACGGTCGCTTCATGCCCTTGGGGGCTGGGCCAGCGTGCTCCTGGACGCGCTTCCAGAGTCGATCGCGGATCTCCCGGCTCGAATTGATGAAGGCAGAGCCGACATAGCGGCCAGTGCTGCGCTCGGCCATAAGGGCAAAGGCCGGTTGGCCGGGCTCGTGCTCAATGCCGAGCAGGTCGTATTCGCCGACCGTATAGCACTTCGCTTTCAACCAACTGGTCGATTGCCCGCTTCGGTAAACGCTGTCCCTGCGCTTCGAAACCATTCCTTCAAGCCCGGCCTGATCGACAAGATGGAAGATTGCTGAGGAATCGCCTGGCAGGGACTGGCTGAATTGGATGCGGCGCCCTTCTGGTATCATCGCGGCCAGTATCTCGCGCCGGTCTTCCAGCGGCATGTCTCGCAAATCGTGGCCGTTGAGGTGCAGAAGGTCGAAGGCGACGAAATACAGATCATTCTGCCGCTGGGTAATCGCCTTGCGCAGCGCAGCGAAGTCGGACAACCCGGCATCGTTTAGAACGATGATCTCTCCGTCAATGATAGCGCTTTGCACCTCATCAAGTTCGCCGGCAGCCTTCGCTATGTTGCGGTATTTCGACGTCCAGTCGAGGCCACGTCGGGTGAAGACGCGGACCCCACCGGCATCCTTCACAATCTGCGATCGATAACCGTCGAACTTGACTTCGTGAATCCAGTCGTCGCCTTCGGGAGGCTTCTCGACAAGGGTCGGCAACAAAGGCGCGACGAATTTCAAACGCAGCATCAACACACCCACAACCGGCGAGTTAATTAGCATGCGCTTGATTAGTTCCGGAAAATTTTAACGAATCATTGACCGCGCTGTCCCAAAATAGGACGGCGCGGTCAAATCACCCAACCGACTGCGCAGGCGGCTCCGGCAGGCTACGCCCTACCCAGCCCAGTGTGCCGGAGCCGCTTCCACACACATCTAAATACCAGAAATGGTTGAATTAACGGTTACGGCACGTGGTTTCCAAAAGGGGAATTCAACCAGGTTGAGGAAAACAAAAAAAGCCCGCCAAGGGGCCAGCGAGCCTAAGGTTGACGAGGGTAAGGGTTTGAATTCTCTCGTCGCGAGATAGTTTCGCCGAAGCTTACATTTGGGGCAATTAGTCCTTACGGCCTATCGGCCCAACCCTTCTCCACTCAGCGAAGAGGTTAGATTTGGCATTGACGATTAAGCGGTTGCAAAGGGCGCAATTAGCGAATTCTGGCCGCTGTTGCCAGTTCGCTACAGCGAAGTTTTTGGCAAGCTAATATAACATTCGTCAGCACTGGGGCGCCGGGTTGTTGGCTGGGGCAACGGGTTGTTGGGGGGCCAATCCTTGGAACCCTAGCGTAGTACGAGGGAAGATGGCCCGCTGACTTTGGTCGGCGGGTTTTTCTTTTCGTAGCGGCGAAACTAGGAAGTACCCCCCTTCCCGTCGGCCGAACCAGGACGCTTGATGGGAATTGGCCCGCGCGTTCGGTCAAGGCGCGGTGCGCCGACCAGGATGGTGACATCTGGTCTTCGGAGCGTGCGAGGGAGCACAGGCCGAGTTTGCCAAAACAGTCTCTGCGGAAAGAAGTTGTCAATCGAAAGAAAGCCCACTCGGACCTTGAGGGTAGACGGTAGCGGGCTCCAATCGTCCACAGAGGTCCGATCTACAGTTTTGCGTTCGCGCTCAACCGGCGCGATGCTGTCCGTCGGACTGGGGAGGAGCGGAACTCTTTCCATGCCTTGGCCCGGCTACTTTGGCCTTCCCCTGTGTTCGGCAGTCGGGCCGCGTCATCTCCATGACTTCAATGAGGTGAGAGTGCCGCAAAGGACAGCGACAGCACCAGAGCCGCGATGACAAGCGTTGCCAGAATCCCCGCACGGTGGCGGATGAGGCCGATCGCTGATATTGATCTGATCCACTCCATCAAGGCGCGCATATGACATCCGATTCAGAGAAGGCCGAGGCCGTCGAGCAACTGCTCGATACGCCTGACCTCGCGACCGCCCTGGAAAGCGAACAATTCAAGAAGTTCCTGGACCAGGTGCCGATCGCGATCGCCGTTTCTGATATGAACGCGGAGGAGCGGATCGTTTATGTCAATCCGGAATTTGAGAAGCTCTCGGGTTTGAAAGCCGCCAGCTTGGCACGCAAAAACTGGGCAGCGCTTTCCGGGTTTGGCCTCCATGAACAGCAGGACAGTGTGCTGGCTGACAGCATTGTAACAGAAACCGATTTCGTGGGAACTTTTCGCCTGGAGCGCGGCGTCGACGAACCGACCGTGGTTGATGCATACTCAAATGTGATCGTAGACGACAACGGCAAGGCTTGCTTTCGACTTGTTGCCCTTGTGGACGTTACGATCCATGGTGGAGCAGCGCCCACGGTTGATGAGCTTGTCCGCGAAAAGGATACTCTGCTGCGCGAGCTCCAGCATCGGGTGAAAAACAATCTTCAGATGATCACGGCACTCATCCGGCTGGAAACCCGCAACGCAGAGGAGCCTGATCAGAAACGTTTCGAGCGGCTGGCGGGGCGCGTTGATGCGCTGGCAATCCTCTATCAGACGCTATCGGCCGACGAGCAGAAGGACGAGGTCGATCTGGGTATCTATCTAAGCCAGATAGCCTCAGCAGTCATGGCCTCGCATGCCGTTGAGGGCATACGGCTAGACATGAAGGTGGACACCTATCCGGTGTCGATCAATGTAGCCATGCCAACCGGGCTGGTTGTGAACGAACTGCTGACGAACGCACTCAAACATGGCTTTAAGGGACGAGAAGGCGGAACTATAACACTTCATAGCATTGTCGATGGTGACGGTTGCCGGATAATAATCGCGGACGACGGGGTTGGTTTACCTGATGGAGAGACCTGGCCCAAGCCGGGCAAACTCGGCGCACTGATCGCGCGTTCATTGACTGAGAACGCCAAGGCCTCTTTTGACGTCGTGTCAAGTTCTACTGAAGGCACGAAAGTTACGATTATGTTCAAACGATCGGCCGCAACGGGCTAAGGAATGCCGCTACGTCCTTTAGCCATTGCATAAAGTTTGCCAGATGTAGCCACCGTCTCTTCAAGTACCACCTTGATGGACGGTCCGCGCCGGTTAAGGCGCGGGCCACTTCCAACTATTGACTGATAACAATCCGCTGTTTGTCACGATTCTGGGCATACGTGCCCTTGTCGTAAGCGGTCTGCGCTTCCAGCTGGGCCTTGGTGAAATTGGTGTAGAGATAGCGATTGCCGTCCTTGTCGGCCATGAACTTCAGCTTCTCGAGGCCCACGGCCACCTGTTTTTCTCCCATACCGAGAAAGCCGCCGACGTCGACGATCACGGCATCAACCTTCTTGTCGGTGCTTAGAACCACGTCGCCAATCTCGCCGACCTTTGCATCATCAGCGCCATAGACGGTGGTGCCGACAAAGTCATTGGTGCTGATCTTGTCCACCGGCAGCTCGGTCAGCGACGCCTTGTCGATGGCAGCTGTTGCTGTGTTGTCGGTCGTTGTAGCTGCAGGTTCGTTGTTGGCCGGCGCGGCGGCATTCGAAGCCGTCGTGTCGTAGGCCTTCAGGTCGAAGTCGGGCTGCGCGGTGAGGTCTTCCTTGCTGGTCTTGGCGACCAGCCAGCGTTCACCCTTCTTCTCGACCCATTGGGCCTTGCTGAAATCGTAAGCGACGTTCTTTTCCCCAATGCCCAGGAACCCACCGACGCCGATGACAATATATTTGGCTTTTCCGTCATTGGAGATGACGATGTCTTTCACATCCCCGATCTTCGCGGCGTCGTCAGCGGCACTGTCGTAGACGTCGGCGCCAATGATCTTGGTGACCAAGGATCCTTCCGCCGTTGTCGCAGGCGCAGCAGTTGTAGTGGTCGCTGCTGCGGGCTTTGTAGCATCTTCGGCTGTGGCTCCCGTGGCCCACACACCGGCAGTGAGGAGCGTGGCAATTGCTGTGGTAGCCAAAAGTTTGCGGAGCATGTTACGTTTCCTTCGTGCGTTAAGTGTTGATGCACGCCGCGTTCGGCTTAACTAATTGCAACCGTTGGCCGAACGCGGCACCGTTTGCCAATTCACAACGGGCTTGGTGACACACAGTTCCTTTCGCCGGCCGAATGCATTCCCATTTCGTCGGAAAGCCGCAAACTCCCCAGCATCTTAAGGAGCAGCAACCTTCTGGGAGCGGAGAATGGCGCACCCTTCCACCCTCGCCTTGATCATCGTGAGGTGCATAGTGAGGCGACCGACTCCATCGGGCGCCTAGAGGCGCTATGTTCAACCCCAGAGGCTAGGATCAACTGTTCGCAGCCATGAATGCCCTGAGGATCAATTTGTCCTGTTGATCGACGTAACCGCTAGGTTCGTCAGCTTGTTGTTGGTTGCTTTTTCCTGGTCGAGGATCTCGCTGAGCAACTTGTGCGCCTCATCATGCCCAAGATCCTTTGCCCATTCCCGCAGCGAGCCGTACCGGGATATCTCATAGTGCTCGACTGCCTGACAAGCTGCCAGCAGGCCGGAATCGAGGGCCGTTCCTGACGCTTCCTCCATCAGTCCGTCAGCTTCCTTGATGAGCCCCTCTATCGCATCGCACTTCTCGCCAGACGCCTTCTTGCCGATCGACTTAAACACCTGCTCGAGTTTCTTGATCTGTCCCTTCGTCTCCTCGAGATGGTCCTCGGCCGCTCTCTTTAGCTTGGCGTCCTTCACGGCCGCAGCCACCTTGGGCAAGGCCTTGGTAATCGCGTTCTCCGCGTAATACATGTCTTGCAGGGTATGCTCGAAAATATCGGCTAGAGTTTTCATTACAATGCTCCTTGCCCGAATTGGCTTCGGGTGAAAGAGCGGGCGAGGCTAAAGGTTCCGTGCCTTTCACGCGGCCGTGGCACGTCCTGCCCAAGTGTCACACTGGCTTATAGGGGAATTGCGACAGCTTGCTGCGTGGTCAGAGGCGAAGACCCAGCATTAATGCGGTCAGCGCTGCGCTCGCGGTGTACCGCAACCAGCACAACAACTCCACCAAGGTTAGATTCGCCCTGCGCGAGCGAGCTACAGGAGAGGGCTTCAAAAGCTGGCTCGGACAGCAGACCTGAACCCGAGGGATTGAGCGTCGAAAGAAGGTTGTGAAAGACGCGTGATCCCTAGGACCACGCGCCTCAATCACGAGTAAGAACGTGCAAGCTCGATTCAGCGTCTAATCATTCGAGCTACGGCAATCAAAATGCATGCACCGATAAAGCCGGCGACAAGATAGCCAAGCCAGCCGCTCAAAGATACGCCCAGCAGCCCGAGAAGGACGTTGGCAACGATGGCGCCAACGATCCCCAAAATGATGTTCATGAGCACTCCCATATTGCTTTTCATGAACATCTCGGCGAGCCAGCCGGCGATACCGCCGATGACGATAGCAGCTATCCAACCAACACCTGGATTTTCCATATTTTCCCCTTTCCTTGAACCTAAATTGGTTCGGCGGAAAACGTGCCATAAGCCAATAAAGTTCCGCGGGTGAATACTGAGCTACACTCAGAAAGGTCGCGTTACCGGGCAAGTGCCAGAGTCCGCCTACCTCTGGAGGTGACGACGAAGCAGTCGGATGTTGCGGTTGTTGGCCTTAAAATAGATATCGAAGATTGAACCGAGAATAGGAACGCTTCCCCTACCGTATCAAGCAGCACGTTCCCCAGCATGCGGGCGACCAACCCATTTCCAGCACCGCAGTGTCGGGCTCGCATCACGATATATGCCGAGACCAGGCCCGTCGCCACATCTCCGAGTACGGGCACCAGACCCACCAGGGCATCCAGTCCAAAACGAATTGATGTTCCTGGAATGCGCCAGCGGGCATCAAGCAACGCGGCCAACAAATCCAACTCGACAATTGCTCTTGCCACCTCAGAATCGCGATGGCCCTCCGGGCTCGTCTCAGCGGCCGGGCGTGTGCGATTTATCAAATCGCCCCGGTCCAGCGCTGTTGCTCTAGACATCGTCCTGGCCGGTTGAATTCTTAGCTTGTGGCCTATGCGTCGGCACGTCATCAAGCAGGGTCGTCTCACCCAAGTCTCGCGTCGGCTCAGCGGGCAATTTACCATCTGGCGTCATCTTGTTGACTGCTTCGGGCAAATCTCGCGTGATCCTGCTGATGAGGTCCTCGCGTGAAAGACCCGTCTGCATCGAGAGCGAAGTGAGTGTGTCTTCGTCTATGGCCGCCTCGACGTCGCTTGGCTGGAGAGGCTGGTTCGGCCCGGTGCCAACCCAAGAGTCGACCTTCGATCCTGCCCCTGCCCCTCTGAATCGGTCGAGGATGTCACCTAGGGCTGTCCCCGACACGCCTTTCGATAACTGATCCAGAATCCCGCCTTGCGGGTCGTTTGGATTACGATCTCCCGCCCCACGGATCATGTCGCCGATCTTGTCGCGATTCTGGTACGCCAGGACGCCAAGCATCGCGATCGCCAATCTTCCAAGATTTGCCATTTTGGTCTCCTCCACGCTTCAATGGAGGAAGGACTCAGCTTCACAAAAGTTCCGCGAACGACGATCTAATATTGGGTATCGTTACGTCGCTGTCCGGGCATCGTCCGACCGAGGTGAGAGAGCCGCTACGAGGCTACGCTTGCGCTAAAGCCTTGAACCCAATGCCTTGGGCCGAGTCACGGAACCTACCAGGCCGAGCCGCGTCATATAGGCAGGTCACCATCCGAGTGAATTCGATGATCAGGCTCCTTGTTGTCGCGGCAGCGTTCCTCCTAGCTTGTGGGGGAGCCGATTCATTCGGCGTGCGGCGGTTCGCCAACGCGGTACCATCTCGTTCAATGCTATCAGCTCTCGCGGGCTCGATCGGGGTCGATGCCGGTTTCCCTCGACAGGCAGAAGACACGAAAGGACTTCTCTTCAGATGAACAGGCGCAACAACCCCGATCTTTAGCCAGACGCTTGGCACGCTTCCAAGGTGCGCGTTTCCTCTGGGCAGATGCCGTGACGGGGTCGACCGATATGACCACGTCGTCTGCTGGGCCAGAGACGCTCATGATCCCTGTCCTCGGTTTGCCGCTTCTTCTTCGAGCACGATAAGCTTTTCCCGGATCTCCTCCGGCTCAGCGTGCTCCAATCCGACGACATCGTTTCTGGTTTCATTCAGTGAAACGATGATCTCATCGAGTTGGCGTGGATTGCGGCTGTGTCTCGATAGCCCTGAATAAGGACGATGCCCGTGATCACGATGGCCGCTACTGAAAGCGCATAGGTAACTACATTTGTCATGCCAAAGGGCACCAGGGCGGTGCATGCCACCATGGCTATCATGATGACGTAGAAGCCCGGTGGCCGCGAAAGAAAATCGGCAGCCGCGAAAAGGATGCGGTTCATGTCGTAGCCACGGTCAACCAGGCAATCAGGGCAGCGAGAGCGACGCACATTGGTACTGCCGCGAGCAAGCCTGCTTCCAGGAAGCGTACTTCTTTGGCTCGAAACATTAGTTCACCCCACGCTCACCAGTCAGGAAAGAGGGTTCGATCGCCACTTTCCGCTGCAGGAGAATCCTCTCAGCGCAGCAAAGGCCAAGGAGACGTTGGGATTGTCAGCCAAGGGATATTCCAATCATCAGGAACGTGATGGCCACCGCAAAAATCGGCGCGAGCAGCCAGCGCGGTTGGCCAACACTTCTATCCAAGCTTCCTCCTGCAATCTGCATCAAACAACGAGCGCAGGCAGTGGCTGTTCCGAGCAGCATTGTCCGCAAGACCATGCGCTTTGCGGTCAGACCTTAGTCATGAGCCGGCCCACCGAAGCCTGTGTCTGTGAAGGTTTGCAATCCTAGAAGTTCGGTTGGCCTAGCCGATGACGAAGTTCATATGCCGACGTTGCGAAGGAGAAAATGAAAGTAGCAACGTCCGATACCGCTACGTCGTGATCGACAACCGCACGGTTCTCGTGGATCCGCGCACCCGCAAAAATCGTCAAGGGCTACGACTGAGCACGTTGCTAATCCAGCCCGTCGCCTCCAGAAAAGGTGACTGGCGAACAGAAATCGGGTCGTTCGCTGTCAACCGCCGGTGCTATCCCGCCTTGATCTTCCGGGGCTCTGCATTGGCAACAGCGAGGAAGATGCTGTCGAGCAGATCCTTGTCGCGGAAGGGCTTGCCAAGCAACGGCACGTCCGCTGGTCGATCGGCGATGTCCTCCTGATCGGCATAGCCCGTGATGATAACCGCCGGCCAATCGGAGCGCAGGTTGCGCGCAAAGCGGATGACATCCACGCCGGTTACCAGGGGCATGGCGAAGTCGGTAACGATGACATCGAACTGATCGGGAGCCCGTTCGATCATGGCCAACGCTTCTGCTCCTCCTCCCGCGCACGTAACCTCGAACCCACGTTGGCGAAGCGACTCGGCTGTCAGCTGCCGCAACACGTTGCTGTCATCAATCAGAAGGATCGACGGGCGGTCTGTGGAGGCGTCTAGCAGCGTGTGTCCAATGTCGGCCTCGAGCGAAGGATTGGCCGGCTCTTCGACCGATCGCGGCAGCCAAAGCTGCATGGCCGTTCCACGATCTACGGCGCTCTCGATGCGCAGCGTCCCGCCCGACTGCTTCATGAAGCCGTAGACGGTGCTGAGACCGAGCCCTGTTCCCTTCCCCACCGGCTTTGTGGTGAAGAACGGTTCGATGACCTTCGCAAGGATGTCAGGCGCGATACCCGAGCCCGTGTCCTTGACCGTCAGAACGACATAGTCTCCGGCCAGCACGTCTTCCGATCGATTTTCCACTGATCGGTTTTGCGCATGGACCGTTATTGTGCCGCCAGAAGACATGGCGTCTCGCGCATTGAAAACCAGGTTCATCAAGGCAAGCTCCAGCTGTCCGGCGTCGACGTGCACGGGCCACACCGCGTCATCGACCTGCCAGTCGAAGCGTATCAGCCCTCCCAAAACCGGTGCGACCAAGCCGTTCATGGTGTCGCCAAGGGCAGCAAGGCGCATCGCTTCCGGCTTCAGGGTCTGACGCCGCGAGAAGGCGAGCATTCGCGTGACCAAGTCGGCACCTTGTTTGGCAGAACGCCGCATTAGATCGACAATCTGTCGTGCCTGATCGTCCAGTGTCCCGCGGCGTTCAAGCAATCCCAATCCGCTGAGAATGGCGGCGAGTAGATTGTTGAAATCATGGGCCAAGCCACCCGTCAGCTTGCCGATTGCGTCCAGACGCTGTGATTGGAGCAGCTGATCCTCGAGGCCGCGCCGCTCGGTAACGTCAAGCAGTGTCCCCAGTATCTCTGGTTTTTCGCCATCAGACCCGTCCGACATCACACCCTGGTCGAGAAAGATGCGATACTCCCCGTCGGCGCACAGCCAGCGGAATTCGCAGGTGTAGAAGCCGGTGTTTTTTGTTTCCAGCAGTGCTTGCTCCAGCCTTGAACGGTCTTCAGGGTGGACCCGGCTAAGGCCGAAGGCCGGATCCGAAATCAAATCGTCGGGCGAAAACCCGGTCAGACGCTCGACGCCCTTGGTCACAAAGCGAGCCGCGAAGGGCGGTTCGGCGGCCCGTGCATGGAAACATACCGGCAACGACCTCAAAATGGCGTCCTGCCGTTCCTCTGAGCTGCGCAGGGCCCGTTCCGCCTGAAGTTTGTCCTTCTGCGCCTGGAGTGCCTGCGCCAGCAATCCCTGCTCGGCCGCGGCCTTTCGCTGGATTTCCAGCCTCTTCTCGTGAAGCTCGACGAACACCGCGACTTTCGAGCGCAGCATGATCGGATCGAATGGCTTGAAAACATAATCGACCGCGCCGGCGTCATAGCCGCGCAGCATGTGGGCTTCCTCCTTGTTGATGGCGGTGAGGAAGATGATCGGCGTGCGCTTGGATTGTTCACGCTGGCGGATGAGCGCGGCCGTTTCATAGCCGTCTATTCCCGGCATAAGGACATCCAGCAGAATGACGGCGAAATCCTCCTTCAGCAGATAGCGCAGAGCCTCTTCGCCCGATTGCGCGCAGATGACATCGCCGGTTGCGGCGAGCACTTCGCTGATCGCCAACAGATTGCGCTCATCATCGTCAACGGCGAGGATGCGTGACCTTGCCGGTGCTTCGGCCGATTGCACGGCCTCAAGTTTTCTTACCCTGTTTCGCGGCGGTTTTTGCATTGGGGCCGGCCGTCAGTTCACTGCCACGAGCATCTCTTCCGGATTCTCGGCGCGTGTTCGAGAACGGCCGATCCAGACACGAAGCAACGCCAGCAGCAGATCAAGATCGACCGGCTTAGCGATATAGTCGGAAGCACCGGCGTCCAGGCATTTCTGACGATCGCCCTTCATTGCCTTGGCGGTCACCGAAATCAGTGGGATGTGAGCGATCTCGGCGGTGCCGCGAATGCGCCGCATCGTCTCGTAGCCGTCCATCTCCGGCATCATGATATCGATCAAGGCCGCGTCAACATCGGGCGTCTGTTCCAGGAGCGCGATGCCATCACGGCCTCGCTCAGCATGCAGAACCTGTATGTCGTAAGTCTCCAGGACGCTGGTGAGCGAGTAGATGTTGCGGATATCATCGTCGACGATGAGAACCTTGGCTCCCGCCAGATCCGACCTGCCGGTCTGTTCGGTTTCGGTCTCGCGCGCTTCGCGTCCTTCGCCCGGCAGCGTCGCCGAGATATGAAGCGCCAATTGAGCAAAATTCTCCGCACGCGGCGCACTCGCAAGTGCTGGATTTAGCGCCAGCACCTGCTCAAGCGCATCCGGATGGGGGGCAAAAAACAGCAGTTGCGGCAACGCTTCCCCGAACTGGCCAATGAGTTCGTCCAGCACTTGCGCGTTCTCCTTCGCTGAGCGGCCGAAGCCGAGCACGACGGCATCATAAGAGGCCATGCCGACGTCGTCGGCGTTTGCCGCAAACCGACCGACCGCTGTCACCGAGGTGACGCCGTCGCGGATCGCTTCGACGAGCGATAGCCGGCGCTCCGGATCGGGGTCGGCGACCAGAACGCGGCGTTGGGTACGCAGTTTCTTGGAATGGATGTCCTGAAACACCTGCATCAGTTCGTCGGAGGACACTGGCTTGGTGGAAATGCTGGACGCGCCCTTGCGGGCAAGGCTTCCGATATCTTCCGCACCCGAGATGACATGTATGGGAATTCCCCTTGTCTTCTGGTCGTGTCGCAACAGGTCGAAAAGCACCCAGCCATCGATGTCCGAAAGCCCGAGATCAAGCGTGATAGCGTCGGGCACCAGTTTGCGAGCCAATGCCAAAGTGCCGGACCCCGCATTCGACAAGACGCCTTTCAGCCCTGCCGAACGTGCGAGGCCGAGCAATAGCCCGCCAAATGTCGGGTCGTCCTCGACGATCAGCACGACCCGATCGGTCGGCGATATGGAATCGCGGTCGTCGATAAGCTCTGCCGAAGGCGGGCTGCCCAGCGATGGCCCAGCAACGGCGTCCGTCGGCGCAGGCATGGCGGCTGACTGCGCGGCGGCCACGCGCGGGCCGGCGAACGGGATGACCAGCGTAAATGTCGAGCCC
Source organism: Mesorhizobium sp. P171375 (assembly GCF_057786075.1). NCBI lineage: Bacteria > Pseudomonadati > Pseudomonadota > Alphaproteobacteria > Hyphomicrobiales > Phyllobacteriaceae > Mesorhizobium > Mesorhizobium sp. P171375. Next base: position 2,704,996 of record NZ_JBYNWF010000001.1, on the reverse strand, counting down.
TTTCCCGGGACACTTTCGACGCGAAGTTCACCACCAAGCAAGCGAGCAATCTCTCGGCTGATGGACAGCCCCAGCCCGGTGCCGCCATATTTGCGGCTGGTGGTGCCGTCGGCCTGCTGAAAGGCTTCAAATATCAGCTTCTGCTTGTCTTCGGGAATGCCGATGCCGGTGTCAGTGACTGCGATCGCCAGTCCCTTCGTCGGGTGTGAGGAGCCATTGCGGCGCCCGGTCTTCTCGACCCGGAAATTCAGACTGACCTCGCCTTGCGAGGTAAACTTGAAAGCATTCGAAAGCAGGTTGAGGACGATCTGCTGCAAGCGCTTCTCATCGGTGCGGACAGTCTCGGGAAGCGCGGGATCGACATTGATGGTGAAGCCAAGACCCTTGTCTGCGGCCAGCTGACGGAAGGTGCGTTCCATGTGCTGCCGCAGATGCGTGACCGGCATATCGTTGATATCGATCGAGACAGTGCCGGACTCGATCTTCGACAGGTCGAGGATATCGTTGATCAGGCTGAGAAGGTCGGTTCCGGCGGAGTTGATGGTGCGTGCGAATTCGACCTGCTTTTCGTTGAGATTGCCCTGCTGGTTGGTCGCGAGCAGGTTTGACAGAATAAGGAGCGAGTTGAGCGGCGTGCGCAACTCATGGCTCATATTGGCCAGGAACTCGGACTTGTATTTCGACGTCAGCGCAAGCTGCTCGGCTTTCTCCTCCAGCGCGCGCCGGGCCATCTCGATTTCGAGATTCTTGTTTTCCACCTGCTTCTTTTCGTTTTCGAGCAGCTGCGCCTTTTCCTGCAGCTCCTCGTTCGTCGTATGCAACTCTTCCTGTTTCTTGGTCAGTTCGGTCTGACGCGCCTGCAACTCCGACGTCAGCAACTGCGACTGCTTGAGCAGGCCCTCTGTGCGCATCGTTGCGGCAATGGTGTTCAGGACGATGCCGACAAACTCCATCAGCTGGTTGAGGAACGACTGGTGGGTGTCCCGAAACTCACTGAACGAGGCAAGCTCGATGACGGCCTTGACCTCATCCTCGAACAAGGCCGGAAGGATGATGACGTTGGCCGGCGAGGCACTGCCGAGGCCGGACGTTACACGCAGGAATTCCGGCGGCACGTTGTCCAGCATGATGGCGCGCTTGTCGGCGGCACTTTGCCCGACCAAGCCTTCCCTGAGATCGAGGCGCTGCTTGATGGAAGCCTTGCTCTCGGCGCCGTAGGACGCCGCCAGCTCGAGATAGGATTCCTCTTCGTCGCGATTGGTGACGTAGAACACTCCGTATTGCGCATTCACCAGAGGCGCGAGTTCGGACATGATGAGACGCGACACGGTGGCGAGATCGCGCTCTCCCTGCAGCATGCGCGAAAACCGGGCGAGATTAGTCTTCAACCAGTCCTGCTCGGCATTCTTCAACGTCTGATCCTTCAGATTGCGGATCATTTCGTTGATGTTGTCCTTGAGCGCCGCGACCTCGCCTGAGGCCTCGACGCTGATCGAGCGCGTCAGATCCCCCTTGGTGACTGCCGTCGAGACCTCAGCGATGGCGCGGACCTGGGTGGTCAGATTGGCGGCGAGTTGGTTGACATTGTCGGTCAGGTCGCGCCACAGGCCTGCCGCACCCGGCACACGCGCCTGTCCCCCAAGCTTGCCCTCGATGCCGACTTCGCGGGCGACATTGGTCACCTGGTCGGCAAAGGTCGCAAGCGTCTCGATCATGCCGTTGATGGTGTCGGCCAGAGAGGCGATTTCGCCCTTCGCGTCGACTGTCAGTTTGCGCTTCAGATTGCCTTGCGCGACCGCTGTCACCACGTCGGCGATGCCACGCACCTGATTGGTCAGGTTTGTCGCCATCAGGTTGACGTTATCGGTCAGATCCTTCCAGGTGCCTGCGACGCCTTCGACCCGCGCCTGACCGCCAAGTTTGCCCTCTGTGCCGACCTCGCGTGCCACGCGGGTCACCTCGCCGGCAAAGGAGTTGAGCTGGTCCACCATGGTGTTGATGGTCGATTTGAGCTCAAGGATTTCGCCCTTGACGTCAACCGTGATCTTCTTCGACAGGTCACCGCGCGCAACGGCGGTCGTCACTTCGGCGATGTTGCGCACCTGGCCGGTCAGGTTCTCGGCCATGGAGTTCACATTGTCGGTCAGGTCTTTCCAAGTGCCGGCGACGCCGCGCACCTGTGCCTGGCCGCCAAGCTTGCCTTCCGTGCCGACCTCGCGTGCCACACGCGTCACTTCCGACGCGAAGGAATTCAGCTGGTCGACCATCGTGTTGATCGTGTCCTTGAGCTCGAGGATCTCGCCGCGGACATCGACCGTGATTTTTTTCGACAGGTCGCCGAGCGCCACGGCCGTGGTCACTTCGGCGATGTTGCGCACCTGGCCGGTCAGATTGGCGGCCATGGCATTTACGTTGTCGGTCAGGTCTTTCCACGTGCCGGCGACACCACGCACCTGCGCCTGGCCGCCCAACTTGCCGTCGGAGCCGACCTCACGCGCCACGCGTGTCACTTCCGACGCGAAGGAATTCAGCTGGTCGACCATCGTGTTGATGACGTCCTTGATCTGCAAGATCTCGCCCAGGGCATCGACCGTGATCTTCTGCGTCAGGTCACCGGTCGCAATGGCCGTTGCAACCTTGGACACGTCGCGCAATTGCACCGTCAGGTTGCCCGCCATGGCGTTGACGTTGTCGGTCAAATCCTTCCACGTACCGCCGACGCCTTCGACATGAGCCTGTCCGCCAAGCTTGCCTTCCGAGCCCACTTCGCGGGCCACGCGCGTGACTTCCGAGGCGAACGAATTCAGCTGATCGACCATCGTGTTGACGGTGTCTTTGAGCTCCAGAATTTCGCCTTTGACGTCGACGGTGATCTTCTTCGACAGATCGCCGCGCGCCACGGCCGTCGTCACCTCGGCGATGTTGCGCACTTGCCCGGTCAAATTGGCGGCCATCAGATTGACGTTGTCAGTCAGATCCTTCCAGGTGCCGCCGACACCTCTCACCTCGGCCTGGCCCCCGAGCTTGCCTTCGGTGCCGACCTCGCGCGCCACGCGCGTCACTTCGGAGGCAAAGGAGTTCAGCTGATCGACCATGGTGTTGATGGTATCCTTCAGCTCAAGGATTTCGCCTTGCACGGCAACCGTAATCTTCTTTGACAGGTCGCCCGACGCGACCGCCGTCGTCACCTCGGCAATGTTGCGCACCTGCCCGGTCAGATTCTCTGCCATGGAGTTGACGTTGTCGGTGAGGTCCTTCCACGTGCCGGCGACACCGCGCACCTGCGCCTGGCCGCCGAGCTTGCCTTCCGTGCCAACCTCGCGCGCCACACGGGTCACCTCGCCGGCGAAGGAATTGAGCTGATCGACCATGGTGTTGATGGTCGATTTCAGCTCGAGAATTTCGCCCTTCACGTCGACCGTAATCTTCTTGGACAGGTCGCCCAAAGCCACTGCTGTCGTCACCTCCGCGATGTTTCGCACCTGTCCCGTGAGGTTCTCGGCCATCGAATTCACGTTGTCGGTCAAATCCTTCCATGTGCCGCCGACACCCTCGACGCGCGCCTGGCCGCCAAGCTTGCCCTCGGTGCCGACCTCGCGTGCCACGCGGGTCACTTCCGAAGCGAAGGAATTGAGCTGATCGACCATCGTGTTGATGGTGTTCTTCAGTTCGAGGATTTCGCCTTTGACGTCGACGGTGATCTTCTTCGACAGATCGCCCGACGCGACTGCCGTTGTAACCTCCGCGATGTTGCGCACCTGCCCGGTCAGGTTGGTCGCCATGGCGTTGACGTTGTCGGTCAGGTCTTTCCACGTGCCGGCAACGCCCTTCACCCGAGCCTGGCCGCCGAGCTTGCCTTCGGTGCCGACCTCGCGCGCCACGCGGGTCACTTCAGAGGCGAACGAGGCCAACTGCCCGACCATGGTGTTGACGATCTTGCCGATACGCAGGAACTCGCCGCGCAGTGGTCGGCCGTCGATCTCGACCATCATGGTTTGCGACAGGTCACCCTTGGCGACGGCGCCGATAACGCGGGCCACCTCGGCTGTCGGCTGGACCATGTCTTCAATCAGGTCGTTGACGGATCGGACACTGGATTCCCAGCTGCCGGTGGCGTTTCGAACGCGGCCGCGTTCGCCAATCCGCCCTTCCTTGCCGACAACTCTGCTCAGGCGCTCGAATTCACGCGTCACCTGAGCGTTGAGATCGACGATCTCATTGAATGTATCGGCGATCTCGGAATCGACCCCTTCGTAGATATTGTCGATACGGACGGAAAAATCACCGCGCCGAAAGGCTTTTAGAGAATTGAGAATGCTTCGACGGTCCAACTGCTTCTTGGATGCCTGCACGGTCAAAGCGCCCCTCCCACCGTAATGGAATGCTTGAAACTGCCCCTGCGGGCCGAATGGTACATTCCCCCGCAACCCCGAAACGCCGCATTTGAAATTTCGTTCCATAGGACGCTGCGCCCAGAGCAGACCCAATCAAGGAGATCAAACCTGGTTCTGAAGCAGAGCGAAGATTTACTCTGGCGCGGGTTCCGTGGCGGATCTGACCGCAGAGGGCTCTCATGCCGAATTGAGGAATATGCGCTGAAGGTTATCGGCCAACGGGCTAGCGCAAAGCCCACAATCGCCGCCATTGCGCGATTACAGCCACCGACCCCGCGCATGGCCAGCGCTCAGTCCCGCCGCAACTGCCGGTTTGCGTCAAAGCGGCGTGTTGTCATTGGCCTGCCGGGCAGCTTCGGCCTCCGCGACGTCGATCGAGCAAAGCTCGTTGCCGGCATAGTCGCACACGCGTATCAGCCATCCGGTGAGATCGTCAGCGCCGGGCTGCAGACCGACCAACATGTCGATCGCGCAATAAAAGCGTCTTTGCACATTCTCAAGGGCATGGGCTATCTGGTTTCAACGCTGAGCGTTGTTCAATCGTAAGTTGGTCGAGTGCTTCCGATAGCCCGCTGTTGGTTGCCTGCCTGCTTACGCCGCTGCATCAATCGCCGGCATGTTCTGTCGCTTGCTGACCTACGATGTCGAGAAGCGTAAGGAAGGCAAGTAGGAGGATCCTGCTTACGCTGGAGCTTACTGACGCCCTACCAATTTTCCTCCGTTGTGCGGTAGCTGACTCTCGGCGCCATAGTGGTACTGGGGTGCGGGTGCCAGTTCTGCGCGTTGATCGAGCGCCGCGGTGTGTATGCCGATCTCGTCTCCCGCGTCATACGCCAAGGCGATGGCCGAGCCGCATTTGCCGCAGAAACTCCTGACTGCGATCGGCGACGATCTATATTCCAGCGGTTTGGCTTCTCCCGTCCACAACAGGCTCTGGCGAACAACCCACGCAAGAACGGCTGCTGGCGCGCCGGTCGATTTCTGGCACATTGTGCAATGACAATAATGGACCAGACGAGGTCCGGTCAGCCGAAAACGGACTGCACCACACAGGCAATTTCCAACGATTTCTGCCATTCAAACGAACTCGCGGAAGGGCGGCAGCTGGTCATTGTCGTTGCCCGACAGGAATGCCAAGGCAACCGGCATCTGCGTTGCGGGCTCCCGTCATGCCACAGGCTAACGCACGGCGTGGCCTTCGTTGTGCTTCCTTGTAGCGGCCGCTTTTTTTGCAGAGGCGGATTTGGCGGGCGCCGAGCGCGACGCCGATGCCTTGCCGCCGAGTTCGCCGCCCCTGTGCGCTACGGGATGACCCGTGTGCTTGCCACGACCCGATCCACCCTCCTTTTTGCCGCCTCCGTCATCCTTGTTGACAGTCGCCCAGGCGCGACGCTCGGCTTCCTTTTCCGATACGCCACGTTTTAAATCAGGAACCTGTGAAAGGCAAGAGTCTCTTGCAGATTCAGTATCTTATGCGATTACAGGATTAGTGTCCTGGCACCCAAGCGGTAGGTTCGCTTCCTGCTAGCGGGCGGAGTGTCGGAGGTCTTGAGCGGCCCCGTCGCCAGTGATCTACTTCGGACCCGCACGCTATCGGTTATCCAGGAGACAGGCGAATGGACATTCGATCGACACTGACGGAGCTATGCGATGCCTTCAACGCGCACGACCTCGATCGCATCATGGCGTTCTTTGCTGACGACTGCGTCCTGGAGATGCCGAGGGGAAGCAACCCCTGGGGCTCTCGCTTCGAGGGTAAGCGCAGCGTACGTGACGCGCTGGCGACACGCTCCGAAGGCCTGCCCGATGTCCACTACGGCGACGGCGAGCATTTCGTCGATGCAGCCGCCGATACCGGCATGTCCAGATGGATCCTCACCGGCACCACCACCCGCGAGGGCGTGAAAAAGGAGCTGCGCGGTAGCGACTTTTACACGTTCCGCAACGGCAAGGTGATCCGCAAGGATTCGTATTGGAAGATCGTGGAGTAAAAGCTGGCTCTGTAGCGCCAATTCGCGAGATGGCGGCAAGACTGGCAGCCATGTTCTGAGATCGCACAGGGTGCAGGGGAAGCTCTGGCAGCAACAGTAATGAGCCCCTGCTGAAGTCGATCGAGACCATCACCGACAAGAGGGCGCCGTTCGTCCAGCCGAACGGGACCGGACCGGTAAGGCCACTAACGGGGCTAGTCCATACGGCTTAATTGCGCGATCGCTAATATGCCCGTAGGGTTCTCCGCGCGGGGACCAAACTCACCCGTAGTGGCCGGCATCACATTAGCCCGCAAGGCAACCCAACCCTGCCGGCCACTCATCTATAGCGTTTTGGGGTCGAACTCATCTTGACCGGTCATTGATCATCGGTATGGCTCGGGGCAATATCAAGGTAAGCGATGAAGTCGCCGTCACTGCAGTTGTGCGCGGTCGGGTGACACCACGCTGCTTTTGGCGCTCTCGCTCCAGCCGCTAACGGTCTATTAGACGGCCCGATCAGAACTCTTCTTCTTCCGTTCGAAAAGCGCAACTTTGGCAGGGTAACCAATCCGCACCCTTGTCTCGCACTGGGTGCAGGTGAAAGCGGAAATAACTTTAAGCCAAGAGCCCTTCTTGACGATGAGACAGCCGCAGTTTGGACATTCAAATTCCAAATCCTCGTCTCGCATGTCATCTGAAATGGGCATTGCAACTCCCCAATACCAAACAGTGCCGATGCGGAGGCTTCGGTCCGCGGTCTCATTAACTTCGGGGTCCTCGTGCGGTTCCTGGAGCACACAAAAAATCTCGCGCCTAGGATGTGGCAGCGGGCCAGTCGGGGGGTAGTTCTGTCCGCTCATACAATAAGCCCGCTGCCGGACCTTGAGGGGTTAGACGGCAGCGGGCCTCGATCGTCCACGGAGGGCGATCTGCAGTGGACAAGAAAGCCGTTCAGCCCACCGCAAGAAACCAACTACAAGAGCGCGTGGGATGTTCCAACCTGACCTAAAAAAGCCCCCGTCGAGACCCGGGCGGGCATGTCTAGCGCCTTTGTTCGAGGCATGGCATCGACAAGCGGTGGAACTCTTCAAAATGACCCGGAAAGTTCCGGGCGAGATATCGCACCACTCTGGCATTATCCATCATCCGGTCGAAAAAACGGTTGGCTACGACAAGCTCCAGGCCCACTTGGCCATGATTTTCCACGGCGCTTAGAACCTCAAGGCTCAGCGTGCCGACCTCGAACACCATCGCGCCGCGCTGCTCTTCCGCCTGTGTGGTGATCGTTGAGAGATTAAAATCTTTGGCCAGCAGGGCTTGTGGTGTCAGAGCGACGAGTAGCCTCGCGTAGGTGATCCTGACCCGGTCCATCGCCACCATCAGCCGGGCAATCTCCAATTGCCTGACTGGCAGAACCTTCTGGAGAAACCCGAAGATTTTCGTTTTCACCGGCGCGTCCCGAAGCAGGTCGATGACATCGGGGCAGATTCCGTTAACGGGTTTCCGGTTTTCGCCGTTCTCGGAAGCGGGTTTCCCGGGAGGGCAGAACATTTGCGGCTCACGGGTCGCGCCACGCAACCTACGTGCCAGTAGCCTTGGCATTGTCCCGAAGCCCTCAGACACCAACATGGTGCAAAATTCCTTGTCGCGCATCATCAGGTGGAGCGCCGCGACGATCCGGTCCAGGCTCTGTTCAGACTTTGCCGCTTCGGTGACGAAATCGCGCATGCGTTTGCATTCCGTATCGTAGGTCGCCAAAAATTCGTGCGAACGAAGCCTCTTCTTGGACCCTATTGCGCCAGCGACAATATTCCTCGCATGTCTGTCGCCACCGTTTTCCAGTGCGCGGTAGGCGGCGTCCTTCGGCAAGCGCTTGGCTACCAAGTCGCGCCCCCGACAGGCTCTCGCTCTGCCAGCCTGATAATTGGGTTGAGCGCGGGAAAAATATAGGTGTCCAGCAGTGCCCCATTGATGGCGTGCAGTTCCGATTTGCCCGCGATCTCATGCGCAGGAGCAATCAAATAGTCCCGAATGGTCAGGTCGCCGGGATTCATACGGATCAGGACGAAAATATCCGGTGGCGGCCGTTGACCGGCCTTCGAAAACCAGCGTGGATAGCCGAAGCCGGAAACCCTGCATCGTCCAATCGTGATCGCCACGGTGATCTCCTCGTTTATCCGCAGGAGGTCTGTCGCCATGTCATGGGCAGCAGCCCCGCCCTGCCTTTCCATCGCGCCCACGAGATCCCCGATAACCCGCAGCCTCATTGTTTCCAGGCGCCGGTTCACGCCGATGTAGCGGTAGTTGTTGGATGGCTGGTATCCGATCAGTTCATAGGCTTTGACAATGGTTCCAAAACGCCACTGGTAGCGTTGCGACGGCGGGCATTCGGAATCGGCGTCGATCATGGCTAACGACAAGGCGCCCCGGCGAGCCAAAAGTGCCCTAAGGGCGGCCAGCATCTCGTCATTGGTCATGTGGCGATAGATGGTCTTGAGGACGATCTGCGCCCGGTCGAACAGTTTGCGGTCGACGATAGGCTCCAGGATGTTTTCCACCCGCACCCACTGTTCCGGGGGATTGTGGACTTGATGGCTTCTAAGCCGGGCCGAATGCTTGTTGTTGAGCAGTCTTGCCATCTCCAGCTCTGTCTTGTGTGTTCTGACAAAGTGACTGAAGATCCACCTCACTGTCGCAATCTCGGCGGGCGGTCCGAGCACCAGAACTACCCGATCCGTTTGCTGGCTCTTGTATTCGTAGGATGAAAGGATGCCCTTTGAGCGGCCGTGTTGACTGACAAGCAAGCGCCGCAGGCCAAAGCCGGCCTTGCCGCCTTGCCGGAAGCCCAGCCGGACCAACCTCGCCTGGCCGATGAAGACTTTTTGCGAGAGCATTCTGCTCTGCTCGGCAGCCATGCTGCGTTTGATTGCTTTGAGTACATCTGAGCCGATGCTGCCGTCGTTTGCGAATTGCTCGGCGCAAAATTCGATCCGGACGCCGGCCATCTGGCACCGATACTCATAGACGGCGCTCTCATCGATATTCTGGAACCGTCCCCAGCGGCTGACATCGTACACCACCACCGTTTCGAAATCGGCTCTTCCGTTTTCTACATCGGCCAGCAACCGCTGAAGGCCGGGACGGCCTCCGAGGTTGAGACCGCTACGACCGGCGTCCTCGTAGGTTGCGACAATGTCGTAGCCCATGATCTCGGCGTAGTCTCGTATGGCATCTCGCTGGTTGTCTATCGAATAGGTCTGGTGGTCTGTCGACATGCGCAGATACTGGGCCGCACGCACCATGCGCCTGCCTGAGGGGGCTTTTAGGGCCGCTGCAACCTCGTCCATCGCTTGTGCTGTCCCGCCGAGATTACATGCTAGCAATTGGTGACCTGTCCTTTGGTTGATAACTCCCGTCCAGTTTGTGTCGAATGCTACCCTTCTGCGTTTGGAAACCAACGTCATCAACGACCGGGAAACCGTGACACACTTCGTGTGCCGGCACGCCGCCGTTTAGCCGCAATGCGCCAGCAACTGGCAACCATTCGCCCCGGTCCGCGTTTGGGGCTTCAAAGGAGTTCCAAGATGATCATCAGACAAGCCATTGCCGCCGTGCTCATGACTGCCGCTCTGGCAGGCTGCGCGACCCAGACCGAACAGCAGCAGAGGGCAACCACCGGCGCGCTGATCGGCGGCGGCGCCGGCGCCCTCGCCGGCCAGGCGCTGGGCGGCAACACCGAAAGCACGGTCGTCGGTGCCGCCGGCGGCGCCCTGCTTGGCGCCGTCATCGGCCAGGCCACCACGCCGCAGCGTCGCGGCGAACAGCTCTGCCGCTACCGGGATCGCTACGGCCGGATTTACACCGCGCCCTGCGACGACCGGTATTACAACGGCGATTATTGAGCGAAGTGCCTTCGCTAACACCTTCTTCCCTTGTGAGAACAGGTGTTAGCGAGGGCGACGAATGAGGGGGCCCCAAGAAAGGCCAACACCCCACTTTGCCGGTACACCCCTCATCCGTCTCGGCGCCGCTCGTCGATCCACCTTCTCCCGCAAGAGGAGAAGGAAGGAGCCACTCCTCCGCCCGCGCCGCTTTCCGGCAGCACCAGTTGCGTCTCGTCCAGCGTCAGAAATCCCATCATACACTGCACCACCTCGGCCCTCGTAAAATGCTCAAGGCACTGTGCGGCGCGAAGCCGTTGGGCGTTCTTGTCCTCGCCATCCACTCGCCATAGGACGGGCGGCGGTAGTAGCCGACGGTTGTTGTGAGATCGGTCAGCACCAGTTCGCCCTCCTCGCCTGGCGATAGTCAGCCCATGCCATTTTCCCGACTGCGGGACGATCAGGCTTTCCAGTCCCGCGGCCAGTCGGCTGAGTGTGCGCCGCAAAACTTTCTTGTGCATCGCAGCAATCAGTGCGTAGATAGGCAAAGTAAAACTGACGGAAACGGGATGACCGAGACGCGGGATTCAAGGACGGCCCACTTCGACGCGCTGCATGGACTTAGGGGCATTGCTGCTGTCCTGGTGATGCTCGGCCACTTCAGCGAATACACGGGCCGGCGATATGATCTGGCGCCTTCAGGGTTCCTCGCCGTGGACCTGTTTTTTCTGCTGAGCGGCTTCGTGATCGCCCACGCCTACGACGACAAGTTCCGAAAAGGCATGTCATTCTGGGGCTTCGCGGAGACCCGTCTTCTCAGGCTCTACCCGCTCTACTTCGCCGCACTCGGCCTGGCCATGATCGGCGTCGGTGCAACCATCGCGACACAAGGGATCGGTGCGTATTCGCGGCTGGATTTGCTTGCAACCCTTGGGTTTTCCGTTCTTTTCCTACCCACGCCGCCGGCGCTCTCGACGGCTCCCGACCTGCTTTTCCCGCTTGATGGTCCGGCATGGTCGCTGTTTTATGAACTCGTCGCCAATGCCTTTTTTGCCGCGTTGGCCACAAGGCTGGTTGCGCGTTCGCTGGCTGTCATTGTCGGCGTCGGCTTGCTGGCCCTGGTGCTGATGGCCTGGCATGGTGTCGTGCTTGGCGGCGGCGCCTACTGGGACAACACGATCGCGGCTCCCGCCCGGATCGCCTTCTCGTTCTTTCTCGGGGTCTTTCTCAACCGGTATGCGACCGGGGACAGCCGGGACGGCAATCTCTATATGCTGTTGCTGCTGGCGCTATGCGGAGCGCTGATGTGTTTCGATCCGGCCGAACATGTCCAGTTATACAGCCTGGTGGTTATCGTCCTGATCTGGCCCTGGCTCGTTCTCGTGGCGTCGCGCTTGCGGCTTTCCGGTTTCTGGCGCTGGATTGCGCTCTTCTCCGGCAACATCTCCTACGCCATCTATGTCCTTCACACGCCGCTCATCCGCCTTTCGAACGCCGCGGTCGAAGCCGTGACCGATATTTCATGGAACGAGCACGGCCTGCCGTTCATCCTGGCGACATCCACCCTGATCATCGCGGTCTCGGCATTCGCGCATTATGTCTACGACAAGAATATCCGCGCCCTGCTGCGGTATTGGCTTTCACTTCGCCGCGCACGCGAGGGCGTGACCCAGTTCTAGGGTGAACTCAGTTCGAGGAGACCGGGCTGGCTTCGCGCCCTACTCCGCCGGCGTCCTCTCCAGCGCCGCCGCGCCGCCCTTTCGGCCAAAGCGCTGGACGACGAAGCGACCGGCCTTCTGGCCGGGGACCTCGATCAGGTTGTAGGTGAACCAGGACAGCAGGGTCACGGTCGGCAGCACCACGGCAACGACGATCGCGAAGCGCAACGGCGCCGCCAGCTCGTTTCCGTATTCGCTGATGACAAACGCCGCGACGGGCTGCAGCACCAGCAGATGGATCAGGTAGATGCTGAACGAAAGCTCTCCCATCAGATGGAAGAACCGGTTGCTGAGCGTCACGGCGATGGCCCGCGCCAGCGTTCCCGCCTTTCCCGGCAGCATGCGGTAGAGAACCAGCGCAAAGAAGCCCGCCACCAGCGCTTCACGCACCAGAAGCTTGCCCAGCCCGTAGTCGCCGCCAAAGGGCAGCGCCGCCAAAAGCAGCGCCAGTGCCAGGTAGAGGATCGGCCGGGGCTGGGTCTGATGCACGATACCGGCCAGCAGCATCCCGCACAGGAAAATCTGCATCTTCAGCGCCAGAAAGGACGGCATCGGAAAATGGATGGACAGCAGCCGCATCGCAAACACAATGGCGCAGCCGACGGCCGCGACCAGGATGGCGCTCCTGATCCAGTCCAACCTGCGCACCAGCAACATGACGGCCGGGAACACCGCGTAAAACTGCATCTCCAGCCCCAGGCTCCAGTCAGGCAGCGGCGTGCGGTAGGCGAGGTTCGGCACCAGCCCGAACAGGAAGGTGAGATGGGCGACGATGTTTTTCAGGCCGCCGTCGAGGTAGCGCTCGGGCGCCTGGTGCGATCGCGACAGGAAATCGTCGATGATGATCCGGCAATCGTAGAGATAGGGGCCAAGCGCCAAAGCCGCGAAAAGCATGACGTAGAACAGCGGCGCGATCCGGAAATAGCGGCGCGTCCAGAATTTCAGCCAGGTTTCCGGCCTTTGCCAGGGCTCCTTGTCCTGGCGCAGCTGATAGTGGAACACCATCAGGAAGCCGGACAGCATGATGAACAGGTCGACGCCAAGATCCGGCTCGCCGACGACCGGAATCTGCCAGCCGGTTAAAAGCAGGCAGTGCCCGACAAGCACCCAGATCGCCGCAAGCGCGCGAAGCCCGTCCAGGCATTCGATGCGCGATGACCTGATGATGCTGGTTTCGTAGCTAGCCATGTTGCACTGCAGCATGGCGCTTGAGGCGTGATTGTCAACCCGTTTAAGATCGCCGGCGCTATTCACCCTCCCCACAAGGGGGAGGGTAAGAGGCGTCATCGCCTTCTCAGCAGCCTTGCATGCCGTCGCCAATATCACCACGCCAGCACGCGCTTTCGGCAACTGCGTTTCATCGCGGTCATGGTCATACCCCCAAAAGCACGCGGCGCTGGCCGGTGAGGTCGCCGGGCGCCAGGTCGGTTTTCACCGTGCTCAACGTGCCCTGGCGCTGTTCGACTTCAGCCCGCAAGGCTGCCTCTCGCGCCTGCACGTCCTTGTCGGCGATGGTCGGCGTCGGCGGCAGCGGCTTCAGCGCCGGCGGCTTTGAAAGAGACACATGGTTCCAGCCTTCTCTTGTCCAGTCGTAGAGGAAAAAGTCTTCGCCATTGCGGCCGTAGGCCGGCAGCAGGCAGCGTTGCGTGGCGCCGAGCCGGCCGAGCCAGCGCAGCGCCAATTCATTGCGCCCTCGCCTCGACCCGCCACGCGCCGCCACCTCCGGCCCGAGCACGGCATGAAAATGTGCGGTAATGCCAGGCACGCAGCGCTTCATACGGCGCGTGCCCCAGCTCCAGGCGATCCACAGCCCGCTGCGTTGCTCGGCGGCGCCAAAGCCAGCCTCCGGGTTGCCGTCGAGTTCGACGACAAAGGCAAAGCCCTGCAGCGCGGTGAGCGCCAGCAGTGCCGGCGACTAATGGTCAAGCTGGCAGTCGATCTCGGCCCGGTCCTGCGGACGCAGATTGGCGGCGATATAGGAGAGATCGCGCAGCGTGGCGGGGACGGCCATGAGGGCACCAGAGCGGTGGAAACCACCCAGCAAAATTGCCGGCGGTTTCAAAGGGTTGATACCGGGATGGCCTCTAGTCCGGTTGGCGCCTAGGCTTGTTCTCCTGGTGGTCGATACCTAATCGACGATGCCTTTTGCAGCGCTGCAAGCGTGTCCTCAACAGTCAGGAGGACGGTCGTCTGGACGGAACTCAGCGCTCCACCCGCGCCGATCGCGAGCGCAGTGGCCGCCATCGACACGTTATCGGGAGCCTCCCACAGATTATATCCGTCATGCTCACCAAAGGCGTACCAGAAGCCGTGCAACTTTCCGCCAACCGATTCAATGTACTGCTTCGCCGCTTCTCGGCGGTCCTCCGGGCTCTTGATGAGCTTCGCCCATGTTGCCGGCGTGTAACTGAACCGAGTCAGGTATAACGGCATGGTCTTATCCTCCCTGTTTCCCGGCTCAGTATACAGGAGTTCGAGCCCGACTGCGACGGCGGCGCCAAGGCCGGCGACTCGACCTGACAATCGGCCTCGGCGCGTGCCCAGTGCGCAGGTTGGCAGCGATGTAGCTGTCTGGCTGTTGACTGGCGCACGCATAGCCAATCCTGTCAGCATCTTCTCATACGCTCACCGAGTTTCTAAGGGGAGGAATGGCAGCGATCAGGTGTCAGCTTGTGGCCGCTAACCCCGCAGCTATCCTGCGCTCATGACGTCACGTTAGGAAACAGCAATCGATCGGGCCGCCGGCAGGCATGGCTCTGCCTGGCGGGCGCCAGTCGGTCAGCCTCCAAAGCGGCGCCGGCCTTTTCTACTCTCTGAAATAGCAAGCACGCCCTTCGGAAAGCCGGCTGGCGTGCGGCATGTCTTTAGCATTTGGCCGGACAACTATGATGGTGGCCTGCGGTTTTCAAAGATTGCCATTTTGTACGAATAAGTCAGGCGGATCTCATTCCCACAACCCTCACATGTCAGAGACTTGGAGCTTTTTATCAGGCGACCTTTGCGGATCATCATTCGCTTGCAGTTAGGGCATTGGACGACCATATCGTCTTCATCCCGATCTCGTGAAAGTATCATAGTTACCTCCTGCCAGTTCCCAGGAAGCAAGCTGCATGCCGCATTAGCGTCTCTTTTCGAAACACTGCGCACGCGAGACGGTGCGTTCACGAAATTGAGAAAGATGGCGAGCCGCTACAACCTCATCGACCATAACACCACCAGTGCCACCACGATGCCGACCAAACAGAACGCGACCCAGACGCCGGCCATGGATGGCTTACTCAGCCAAGCCGGCATCGTGGTGCCCGATGGCGTCCAGGAGAGCCTCGTTCACGCTGCCGGTTTCTTCCTCGATCTCAACGCTGGTGATGCCGATCGCTTTGGCATCGGCGAACAGCTTTTGAGTGAGCTCGACAACAGAGATGATGTCGGCGCCGGCGGTCTCGGGGACGTTGGCCGAAATCCACTTTTACAAAAAGTCGGTGCCGCGGGTGCTCGTCCAGGATTAAGCGGAGCGACTCTATTAGGTTCCGCTGATGAGCTTCCCCCGCGTCAGAATGACGTTCGTACCCTTCCTGAACGAAGTGGGAATGCGGCCGCCCGCGTAACAAATGATGCTGCGATCACCTGTTAGGGGTGTAAAGTCGCTCGTCCGCTTCCACCGGAATGTGGACGCTAGGGAGCCAACTCAGGTGCTTTCGCCCCGCAAGGATAGAAAGCCATGGTTGAAGTTAGTCCGGACCCCAGTTCCTAATTCCGTTGAGATCACCGAATGCCTTGGCGAGCGGTTTGTCCGCGTGCGAAACGGCAAGGCAAGCATCAGCAGCTTTGAGAGCGAATTCTACGCTCGCTCTTTCGCCGAGGTTCAGCGGATCGGCTTAGATCTCCAAGAAAGAAGTCCCAATGAGTAAGCCCCAAAGCCCTGCCTCAACGAACTACCTGTACGACACGGCGGATTTTGCCGAGAAGCACGGTCTTTCACTACGGCCAGCAGACGTCATTCTTTGCGCAAACGGTCCTTCGAGGGGTGGCCTGCGATGCAGCCGCCCCTGTTTCGCCGAAGCGGTGGCGCAACGAGCTGACCGAGGAACATTTCGATACGACACGGAAAGACCAATCTGTACGGCTATTTTCATATGGCTCAGGAAGCAGTGCCGCACACGAGGCCCGGTTCGCGATCACCAACACCGGTTCGGTAACCGGCATCGACGGTTCAAAACAGCTGGTGGATTATTCGATGACCAAGGGCGGCATTCATGCGTTCACGCGCGCCCTTTCAGGTAATCTCATGAGCAAGGGCATCCGGGTGAACGCCGTTGCACCAGGCCCGGTGTGGACGCCGCTCAATCCGTCGGACATGGAAGCCGACGACGTATCGAAATTCGGTGCTGACACGCCAATGAAACGGCCTGCACAAACCGGAGGAACTCGCACCCGCCTATGTGTTCCTCGCCTCGCCACAGTGCTCGAGCTACATCTCCGGCGAGATCTTGCCGGTGGTCGGCGGCTATTGACGTCAGGACAGCCGACACGGACGTACGGTGAAGGGAGTGGGAAGGATGGTCCGTCTGCTTTTCACAATGACTCTGGGATATGTGGCTTATCGCATCTGGAGGGAAGATAACGGAGTCGATCCGGCGCGCTGACGGTTCCCTCCGGCAAGAGGCGGAGCGAAAATTCACTACCCGCTCCATCGGCCGCAGGGATGTCCCCCTCGGCCGGCTAGCCAACGCGCCTGCCGACCGAAACGAATCTTCCTATTCTGCTGCATGCAGGTTGATCTTGCTTTCCGCCATTTCGGTGAGCTTGCGATCGGTCACCTGTTCTTCCTTGAGGTTCTTGGCCAGCACATTGGCGCAGTCGCTGCGGCCAAGCTGTTTGGCCCAGGCGATCAGGGTGCCATAGCGGGTCATCTCGTAGTGCTCGACCGCCTGTGCCGACGCAATCAGGGCCGCATCCAGAACCTCCTTGTCGTCGACGTCGCCGCTGACATCGTCGGCTTCCTCGAGAATGCCGTCGATCGCCGGGCAGTTCACCTCCTTGGCCTTGACGCCATGCAACTCGAACACTTGCTCGACACGTTCGATGTGGCCCTTCGTCTGGTCGAGGTGTTTTTCGAAACCAGCTTTCAGTTGCGGGTCGGTTGCCTTGTCGATCATCTTCGGCAGCGCTTTCTCGATCTGCTTTTCGGCGTAGTAGATGTCGCGCAGCGTGTGCACGAAGAGATTGTCGAGTGTCTTGATGTCCTTCGAAAAGAAGCCCATGGCCTTCCCTTTCATTGCTCTCGGGGTGAATTTCGACAGCGGTTGGCCGCCGCCAACTGCCGCCAGGACGTGTCCCGGCTTGTCTGGTCAACGTCCGGGTAGGGCAGCAGTTCCCCATCTCCGGTGCCAGGCCTGCAGCCTCGTGCGATGCCAGCCGACTTATGACGGAGCTGCTCCATTGGAGCCTTTGTCGGGGTCCTTCGTTCTAGCTGGAGCTCAATCGGCAACTTGAAAGGTCCGCGGAATGTATTTCATTGCACTGGCGAGCGACTATGACGGCACGCTTGCCCATGACGGGATCGTTTCCGGGAAGACCCTTGCTGCCCTCGAGCGGTTCAAGAAAACCGGTCGCAAGCTGATTCTCGTCACCGGCCGCGAGCTGCCAGACCTCAAGCGTGTCTTTCCCGAAGTCGCCCTGTTCGACAAGGTGGTCGCCGAAAACGGTGCGCTTATCTATACGCCGGCAAGCGAGGAAGAGCGGACGATTTCGCCGGTGCCGGATCCCAAATTCGTTTCCAGGCTGAAAAAGCAGGGCGTCAAGCCGCTGTCGGTCGGACGCTCGATCGTCGCTACCTGGGAACCTCACCAGACGGCCGTGCTCGAAGTGATCAAGAAGATGGGGTTAGGGCTGGAAATCATCTTCAACAAGGGCGCGGTGATGATCCTGCCGAGTGGCGTCAACAAGGCCACCGGACTGGGCGCCGCGCTTCAGGACCTTCGGCTGTCGCCACACAATGTCGTTGGTGTCGGTGACGCTGAAAACGACCACGCTTTCCTTAAGGTCTGCGGCTGCAGCGTCGCCGTGGACAATGCAATTCCCGCCGTCAAGGAGACCGCCGATCTGGTCATGCGCGGCGCACGCGGAAAGGGTGTCGAGCAACTGATCGACAGACTGGTCAAGCGCGATCATGGAATCGTGTCGAGGCGCCATGACGGCGTCGTTCTGGGCTCGGCCGGCGGCGATGACGTCTATCTGTCGCCGACCGACACCGTGCTTATCGCCGGCAGTTCGGGCATCGGCAAGTCCACCTTGGCCACGGCGCTCACGGAACGCTTTGTCGAAGGCCAGTTTCAGTTCTGTGTCTTCGATCCTGAAGGCGACTACGATGGCCTTGAAGGCGCCGTCAGACTGGGTGACGGCTCCAGCGCACCGACGAAGGCGCAAGTGCTGGATCTGATTGAGAAGGCGGACAGCAATGTCGTCATCAATGGGCTGGCGCTGCGTGTCAATGAGCGGCCGGATTTCTTCGCCGACCTACTACCGGGCCTCGGCAGTTTCCGCCGCCGTACGGCAAGACCGCATTGGCTGATCATCGACGAAGCGCATCATCTTCTCCCCAAACGGCGCGATGATACGCGGGCAATTCTGTCACTGGAATTGCCGGGCACCATTCTTATCACCGTTCACCCTGAGGCAATATCGACCGACGCCTTGAGGCTGGTGACGGCGATCATCGCGCTTGGGCCCAAAGCCAAGGACGTCGTCAAGGCGTTCTGCCATCAAACCGGTATCGAGCCGCCCAAGAATCTACCCACGCCCAAGGGCGCGCGGGTGCTGCTCTGGCGGCCGCATGCGGGCAAGAAACTTAAAACCGTCAAAGTCATCGAGCCACGTCAGTCGCTCAAACGACACAGCCGCAAATATGCCGAGGGCCAACTCGATGAAGCCGGCAGCTTCTATTTCCGTGGCCCCGACAATGCGATGAACCTCAGGGCGCACAATCTGATGATCTTCGCCCAGATCGCCGAAGGCATAGACGACAAGACCTGGGCGTTCCATTTGCGGGCAGGCGACTACTCGGAATGGTTTCGCCATCAGATTCGAGACAAGGATCTCGCCCGCGAAACTGCTGAGGCGGAAAAAGATAAAAAGCTTTCGGCCGAGGAGAGCCGCAAGCATGTGCTCGACGCTGTGCGCCGCCGCTATACGGCTCCCGCGACGGCGCCGGAGGAATAGCGCGCGATAGAGGTCCGCTATCGTTGATCCGGTTCGCCTCGGCTCCTTACTGTCGATCTCAACGGCGCTCGGCCAGGTGGAGTTTGCTTCTGACGTCCGGCTGGAACTCAGGCCCCGCCTTTTCGTTCAAACCCTGTCCAACAGGAGAAACGGCCATAGGAGAAACAGCCATGCCACGTGGAGAAAAATCGAAATACACCGACAAGCAGGAACGCAAAGCCGATCATATCGCCGAAGGCTATGAGAAGCGCGGGGTTTCCGAAAAGGAAGCCGAACGCCGGGCATGGGCGACCGTCAACAAGGACGATGGCGGCGGCAAGAAGGAAGGCGGCTCCGGTCGCGGCAAACATACCGGCCATCCCGCGGCGCACAAGGGCGGCAAAAGCGGCGGAAAGGCTTCGGCCTCGCGCTCTGCAGCCAGCCGGTCTGAATCGGCCAAGAAAGCTGCGGCAACCCGTAAGCGAAACGCCGAACACCATGCCCACTGACGGGCCAAACTGATGTTCGGAGGGCAGGCATGAAATCCCGGCTCGTCAACGAGGTCGGCGGTCAACGTACATTTGTCATCGTGCTCGACCCCGGCGAAGAGGCGTTTGCCACACTGATCGGTTTCGCAACCGAGCAAGGCGTCGACGGTGCTTCCTTGACTGCCATCGGCGCATTCGAAAGAGCCACCGTTGGCTGGTTCGACCTCGATGCGAAAACCTACCGCAAAATCCCGGTTCACGAACAGTGCGAGGTGCTGAGCGCGATCGGCGATGTTGCGCTGGGGGATGATGGCAAACCAAGCCTTTCTCGATGAGGAATTCTCTGAGCGCTAGCAAATGCCTGCCAGAGGTCCAACGATACTATTCCATGACATGTGGCGTGTGCCGTTTGTCCTCCAACGGGTCGACGTCGATGCGCGCCTTTTCCGGATCAAAAGCGCCATGACGGGCAATGGCCCGCGCTGCCGTATCCGGCGTCTCGTATGCCCACATAAAGTCATCAGCCGCGCCACCAACTGCATGGACACGCCAATAGGTAGCGGTTCCCTTCAGCGGTGAACTGCTGGTCGTGTTTGTCTTTTCGAAAAGCTCGAAATAGATGTCCTCGAACGGAATATAGAACACCGGCTCATGTCCCTCTTCCCTGAGTACCTTCGCGCGCTCCGTGGCCGCGACTATGGCGTCTGAGAATCGCACCGTTACCGTGCCGGCAAACGGTTCTATGGTTAATGGGCGGTGGTGTTCTGAAGTTGCGACTGAAGTTTGCATCCGAATTCTCCGTGGCTACCGATTGATCGCGACGGCGTGCCGGCTCGCCATCCATGGAGACGAAATGCGCGGCGATGCATCAGGTTCCAGCTTGTCTGATGAAGCCGAATGACTGCCGAGCCAGGCGCTTTATAGCCTGCCGTAACTGTCGAGAAAGCTCGCCAACAATCGCGAAACCTCTTGTGGGGCCTCACGTGTTGGGAAGTGCCCAACCGCATCCAGGACCACTCGTTTGTAGGGCGCGGTGAAATGCTCCTCCAGCCCTTCCGACGATGCGGTCAACACAACACGGTCATCGCCACCATGAAGCGTCAAGGTCGGCACTGTGATGATCTTGACCGATATTTGCCGGGCGGCCAGCTCCGCGTAGCGGGGATCGGGCTCCGCCTCACCCCAGCGAACCCGATAGGAATGCAATGTCACATCCGGCCAATCCGGATTTTCGAAGGATGCAGCCACTTCGTCGAAAATGGCATCGTCGAACCAGCCCAACGGGCTCCAGCTGTCCCATTGGAATCTGGCGAATTCCTTGCGGTTCTTTCGCACGAACTCGGCGCCACGCGCTGTTGCCATGAACCATTGATACCAAAATGCTTTCGCCTGCTCAGGCGCTGGCGTTGCCGGCTTGCCGGGTTGCCAGCCAAGCGATAGCGCAGCACAGCAATTGATGCGAGGGAAAACCGACGCCAGGAGGTAGGAGATCCGTGCACCCCAGTCGTGCCCGACGACCGCAAAGCGGCTGAGGCCAAGGGCATCGGCAAAATCCAGTACGTCCTGCGCCATTGCGGCAATCTCGCCTGACCGCATGGTTTCTTTCGACAGGAACGATGTCCGTCCAAAACCTCGCAGCCACGGCGAAAACGTCCGAAAGCCGGCCTCATGAAGGACCGGCGAAATACGCGCGTAAGTGGTCGCATCGTCCGGCCAACCGTGGAGCAAGACAACGGGCGGACCGTTTTCTGGCCCGGCTTCGAGATAGGCGATGCGCAGCAGTGGCGTATCGCAAGATGAGACGGGGTTCATTTGCTCTCCGGTGCTGTAACCGGCTGGTCGCCGCCAATCGTCGAGCCGCCAGTCGTCGACTTGGGTCTGGCATCCTGGTCAACCTGCGGGTTCTTGTTGATGGTGTCGGTGTTGGCTTTCGTCGGTTCGGCGCTGTTATCACAGGCGCCGAGCGCAAGAGCAGCGGCCAACACCAAAAGCGACAAGGATCTCTTCATCGAAACCTCCTCTGACTGATATTCGACAAACCTGGCTCCGCGAATTTGGTTGCCTTGCTGGATGCTCGGGCCAGCCTTCAATCCTTCGAGCTTTTTTGGCCGGCGCTGACTGTCGGGTCGGGCACGACAGGGCCGCGTTCGGGCTGGACCTTCTCCCTCGATCTCCTGCACGGTTTGATCCCAGTGCTCCTGCTCGCGTCCAGTCGGATGGCCCTTCCGTTCCCAGATTTCATAGGCTCTGGTTATCAAGCCCCGCCCGAGGAGGTGAGCAGCCGCGATTTTGGCGCCCTCACCCCACCGGAAGCATTAGCGTTCAGCGCTCTCTCCTTCGCTGTTGTCATACATCAGGCCATTAAAGCCCGCCGCTCGCCCTGAAGCGACGAGCCGAGCATTCGCGTCATGTGGCGCTAAATGCGCCCGAGCACGACCAGGATGATCACAATAAGCAGCAACAGACCGAGGCCGCCGCCACCATAATAGCCGGTGCCGTAGAATGGCCCGCCGCCAAGTCCACTAAAGCCGCCAAGCAATGCAATAATCAGAATGATGATGAGAATGGTCCCGAGACTCATGGCGTTCTCCTTTCCGCGGCTCCCCTCCGTTTCGAACGCAGCCGCGCCGCCTGCTGAGACTATGAACTCGCCACAAGCCTTCCTGTTCCCAGGCGAATTCCACTGGTTCTGACATGTTTGGTCCTTGGCAGTTTCAACATGGCTGAACAAGGTCATTCCGTAACGCCTGGATAGCCTTGGCTTTTCAACAATCCAGCGAGATGAGCGGCGTTGGAAGCAGCCATTTCGATCGTGCCAGAGACCTTCTCGGGTGTTCTCGGGTCGACATAATTGACATCCCCCATGGCTTCGCCAACCCAATACATCCCGCTATTGGCGGGAATGGTGAAGCCAACATCGTTCAGTGCTTGAAAACATTCGGCGTGGCAGTGGGCGCGCCATCCTCGTTGCCGACGATGGCCACCAAAGCCACCTTTCCTGCCGCCGGCATGCGCCCTTTGTCGTCGGTCTCCTCTAGAAACGCAGCTCCAAGCCAGATCGGAAGTCCGAGCACGAAGATGTCGCCCGCCAGTATTTTCTTCCTGAGTTTCGGCCAATCGTCGCCCTTGCCGATATCGGAAAGCAGACTTGGCTTGATTGCGATCGACCGAACGCACGATCTCGCCTTCGACACCGTATGGCACCAGCGCCGCCAGAACATCGGCAAGCAACCGGTCCGTGGAGGATCTTTCCCTGTCGTTCGAAGCTTTGAGCGAGCAATTGAGGGCAAAAGCTGTAAGTGGCATGTGAAATCTCCTGCGTTACCCCAGCCAAACCGCAATCGCCGCGACTGCCATGCGGCGGCGCGTTTATGCAACTTGTTGCGGGAATTGCTTGGCATTTAACGCCAAGGGTAAATCCTAGTTCCGAGGACGGCCACAGCAGGCCAGACCGTTAGCCGGCTGCGGAGCCACGTCCTTTCCCGTCGACCTGGTACAAGAATTCCTCTTTTTTCCATCCTTTGCGGAACCTGAAAGCAACGAGATCGGTTCTTGAGCAGCCGCTTCGCACTGGGCGGCGAGAACTGACTCCCTCCACTTCGTTACGGGCCCGCCGGCGCGGAGCCGGCGGGATTTTGAGCACCGACGCTTGATGGAAACAGGCGGCGACGTCGAGCAACACCGGCTGACGTCGCTTCCCGGGAGTTCTTGAGAATGGATAGACAATGCTCGTCCAGGGCCCAGAAGTAAGCGGCGTGCAGCTGGCGGTGTCCGTGGCCGGCGATCCGGATCGACCGGCCCTGATCCTTCTCCATGGCTGGCCCCACTCCAGAGAAATCTACGATGGAGTGCTCGAAGAACTCGGCAAGCGATACTTCACTTTGGCTTTCGACCTTCCGGAGATTGGCGGATCGCGAGGTGCCCCGCCATCGGCAGAGAAGAAAGCCCTGGCAGATATCTTGATTTCAGCCGCCGAGGCAATTGGCGCCAGGTCCATGGTGGTTGCCGGCTTTGACGTCGGCGGCATGATCGCCTTCGCCGCCGCGCGCTATTACGGTGGTCGTATCGTCGGCGCGGTGCCGATGAATACGGTCATCCCCGGCCTTCATCCCTGGGCTGACGTAATCGCAAACCCGGCCATCTGGCATTTTGCGTTCCATGCGGTGCCGGAGTTGCCGGAATTATTGGTGGCTGGCCATCAGCGTGCATATTTCGACTTCTTCTTCGATCTGCTCGCGGGCCGTCGTGGTGCCGTGACAAATGAAATGCGGCAGATCTTCACCGCGGCGTATTCGAGGCCGGAGGCACTCAAGGCCGGTTTTGACTGGTATCGCGCATTTGAAGCGGATGCCAAGGCCAACGCCCTTCCGGCAAGCATCGAGGTTCCACTTCTCTATATCCGCGGCGACGCCGACTTAAGATCGATTGACGACTATCTCGAAGGTTTGAGGCTATCGGGTGCGAAGAACCTGCAAGGCCGCGTGATCGCCAATTGCGGCGAGTTTCTGCCTATCGAGGCACCGGAGGCATTCGTCAAGGCGCTGGCGGAATTCGCACCGAGATAGCACACGCGAATGCCGCTTAGCGCGCCGCGGTGCGAAGCGCCGATATGAAAACCAGCAGCAGCGCCAAGGCATTGAGACCTGCGGCGATGGCATGCGAATATTCCCATTGGCGCCGGAGCAACTCCAGTTTTCAGGCAGAATGGTCCAATTCCGCGTTGCCCGATTGACCGGATAAGTCAGCGTCCAGAAAGCAAATTGCGTGGCGCCGATGCTGAGAAAGGCGACCACGATAAAACCAAACGATCCGCCTGATCGGTAAAGCAAAACCGCCAGGGCAGCCGTCGAGAGCAACGCCCCCAGCACCACGATGCCAAACAGGCTCCAGCCATCATAGGCGCGTTGCGCGGCGAGATAACTCGTCCCGTCGAGTTTCATCTTGTTGAACATCGCGAAGAAGTGCGCGCCCGCCGGGATGAAAGCCAATGCAACGAAAATGAAGCTGATCACCCTCAGACCATAGATCGCCATATCCAGTCTCCTCTCGAGGAGAACAGCTAGGGCAATCGACACCGTTGAAAAGATCGTTCGAATTGTGCGGCCAAGCCCGATTTACCCGCAACCCCTATGAGCATGAGCGCCGCAATCACCCAAGGCACACCGACCACCACATCATTTCCGCAGTCCGCCAGTAGGTCGTCGGCCAGCAAGGCGCTGACGAAGGGGCCGCGCGCGCCCCGAGTGAAACCTCCGGCGCCGACGATCCGGGCGTGACGAGAAGTAGCGCTGCCCTTCAGCTTGATGTAGCCGGTTTGACTGCAAGTGTTTGTCTCGCCGTCACAGTACCGGTCCAGCAACCCGGCAAATGATTTGTCATTCGCGGGGCCGCCCGCGTAGCCACGGCCCTGCGATGGCCAATGTCCTCATTACTCAAAAGAAACTGGGCCTGTTCCGACTCTAGCGCTAGGAACGGGCCATAGAGCCACAGTCACTAGCTAGAATCGCAAGACGACTGCAGGACGCCGTCTGCGATAGCACCGACGCGACGCCGGCCATGTCGCCAGTAGCTACGGCAGACCCGTCTCCAGCCGCGCCGGCGATAGTGTCGGCGGCGATGCCAGTACCGATGGTAACCTGCTGCACTTCTGCCTGTGCATCGTCGTCAAAGGCCTCGGCCTGAGGCAATCCTTCTTGACTGCACTATTCGGCATTGCCGGGGCAGCGGCCCGTCTCGAGTTCATCGAGAATGCCGGCGCCTGGAACACCGGCCATCGCGTTGACAGGGCGGAGAGTGCTTGCAACGATCCATCGTAAACCTCCCAAGGTTGCGTGAGCTAAAAAGCGCCCCCGTCTAAGCAGGTACAGCGAGCTTTGAAAAAAAGGATCGCCAGACGCCCAAGCACCTCGCGAATCCTATCAAGGCTGGAAGGGACGTAGCTGCGGCGATTCACGACATGTCATCCAAGCGCCATGGCCATCACCAGAAAGGTAACGGCTGTCGCGAAAATTGGCGCGAGCAGCCAGCGTGCTTGGCCAACGCTTTTATCCATCTGTCTTCTCCGAATTTGGGGAAATAACACCCCTGGCCCTAAGCCGTTCCGTCTAGTCCCCGCGTGGTACGACCATCGAGTTTTGGCGAGGGCAATTGGTCCGATCCGGCTTCGGACTGAAGTCCGGTGCAGGAACATTCGACCTGAGTTCGAGTTCGTTGGGCAGGCGAACAGGCGTGGTGCCGTCGCCAGGTTACCAGAGGAGAAATAGATGCGAATGCATTTCACAAGCGCCGCTGCGGCGCTCTTACTGTTGGCCGGCGTCGGCGCCGTGGCAGCACAGGATGTCGTCATCACACCGGAACAGGACACGGTCGTTCGCGAATACGTGAAGAAGCAGCCGCTCGCGTCGATTAAGCTTCCGGGTGTGGAGCTGAACGTTGGCACCGCTCTTCCTGACACGGTGGAACTTCATGAGGTTCCCGACGTCAAATACCGCTATGTCGTGGTCGACAATCGAACGGTTCTGGTCGACCCAGGCACCCGCAAAATTATCAAGGTCTACGACTGATCGAATAACTGTTGCCCGCCGCCAGTTGTGGCGGCGGGCTGCGAATTCACCACGCTAGGACGATGGAAATGAAGAATGACGTCGAGATTTCGCCAGCCCTCGAAACCCGCGTGGCTGATCTCAAAGCCAGAATGCGCGACGCCCGCATAACAGAGACAGATATGAAGGCCTTCAAAAAAGTTGCATCGATCATGGGCGACATCAGCGGCCGGATTGACTGCGATGACCTCATCGCAGCTTCGTTCCTGCTGGACGGCCAGCAACGAGATCCCTAACCCAATCCGACATCAACGAGATCACCATCTGCGATCGGTAGCCGTCCAACTTGACCTCGTGAATCCAGTCGCTCCCCTCTGGTGGTTTCTCCACAAGGTCGGCATCAATGGATCGACAAACTTCAAACGCATGAACTGACCCACGCCCGGCGGATTCAATTAGCACACGCTTAATTCAGGCGCCTCATGGACGACTGGAATCAAGCAATAGGGACACTCGAACTAAAGATACAGGTCACGCATTTCGTCTGACATGGGCATTTGGACCGGACTCGCCTGTGCTTGAGGAAATTCAGCCGATAGGGTTGGTTGCCCGTCCAGGCACAAAGCGTGGGCGAGTCAGACTTTTGCCGCTTTGCGGCGGCCTGCGCCACCTATGTCAGTGTGCAGCCTGCGATGCAGGCCCGCGACCAAAGGCAGGACGCAGGCCCCGGCCAAGTCTTGCGGACCTTGGCCAGCAGCAGTGCTGCTGCGTAGTCAACCGATGGCCTTATATGCTGTTCTGCTAACAGCCCGCCACCGTCATGCGGCAGCGGGCAATCGGTCGGGAGTAGCTGGAACGGGCCAGCGCATGTCAACGAGCGGCGAAGGGGTTTTCAGATTCCCAACGCAAACGGGGATCTCGTCGAGCGGCAGTTGAAATCACGCGGAGCTGGTGTCGGCTCGCGTTAACACAAAGCTCAATGTTCGTTCGACTTGGAGGATCAGATGAACGATCGGATGTTTCAGAACGCCGTCTTCGTCAAAAGCGGTAACGACCTTGTTCAGGAAATTGCGTGTCTCGAGGACGCTCTGGAATTTCTCTATGAATGGCCGAAGGACAGGCGCGGCCCCATTCACCAGATTGCATTGCGCGCCTGCCAGCGGGCTTTCGACAGCGACTATCCGCTGTCCGCAGCCAGAGACGCGTTCAGCGGTTTTGCCAAAGCAGCCAGAATCCGTGAGGAAGTGTCCGTGACAATGCCGTGGATGACAGGCAAGGGTCGCCAAGGCGGAGGAGTGACGGCCTGATAGGAGGTCATGATGCTATCGGAACCTTTCGAAAAGCCAGTCCGGGTGTGGGTAGGATTAGGCTTTCCGCGCCAACTCAACACGGTCGCAGACGCTTATCAATTCGCAGCGGAATGGTGTGGCAACAGCCCGGAGCAGAAAGCTGCTATTCGCGCTTGCAAAGCCGCGCTGATTGGCGATGTCGACCCGGAGACTGCACGAGGCGTCTTCATAGCGTTCGCTCGCAAGAAGGACATTCTCATGGAGGACGGCATTGAGCCCGCGCCTTCCAGGAGGTTGAGGACGCACCACGTCTAAAAATCGAGGCGGCTGCCATGACCGCGGCCGCCTTCCCAGCTAGGGCAGGAATCAGTGATCCAGAAGATGAAAGCTGCAACGAAGACGATCGCCGACAGGAAGGTGGAGTACATCGGTCGTATCTGGTGTGGATGCGTCGCCAGTCTTTGAGGCGTGCGAATATGTTCTCAATCCTGCAGCCTTCGAGTGAACCCCGCACTCCGGCCGGCGGTCTTTTTTGCGATCTGATCATGCCGGGCGACTTTCCTTACGGTCAAAGCGAACGGTTAGCCCATGCCGGATGGCGTATTTCGCAATCATATTATCAAGGGCCTCAGCCCCGATCGGCGGCGAAATAATCTGCCGGATCGCCTTGGAGGCAAACTCCGTAGACACGAAGTCATGGTTCTTTTTCCGTGCTTCGACGTACTGCTCCACGAGCATTTTCAGTCGCCGTTCCGCAATATCCCCTGCGAGCATTAAACAGGCTCCTTTTTTCGAAGGTACGCAGTCAGTTAGCGATTTCCGAGCGTGTTGCCTTCCTGCTCCAATGTCTCGCGGCTGTTGCCATGCTTCTTGATAAGTTCCGGCAATTGATCGGTTGAAAGACCCAACTTCCTGGCGAGATAGCCAACTTCACACTCCGCATCGCCATACTCCGCATCGCCGCTAACGCGAGCGCAGTCCTGATAGCCAAGCTTTTTTATCGGTCATGTCAAGGCTCCTCCGTTGACAGGTGAGTGACGACCCCAACGTCGCTCGCCGCACTTTGTTTCAAACCGGCATCGGGTTCCGGGAACTATTTCAGCGCAAGCTAATTGAATCGTGGATTTACGAGTCAGTTCATGCGTTTGAAGTTCGTGGAGCCTTCGTTGCCGACCCTTGTCGAGGATCCTCCCGAAGGCAACGAATAAATTCACGAGGTCAAGTTCGACGATCGCTCCCAGATCATTATCGATCAAACCTCCGCATTTTCACGCGCAATGGTCATGGATGGCGAAATATCGCGAATTGGCCGGCGCGGCGAAACGGCTCGGTGTCGAGAACGCCATCATCGACGTAAAATTGTGCTTAATGAAGCGGCCTTTCGACTACCAGGCGTTGGGGAAGGCAATCACCCGCCGCCAGCACGACCTCTATTCGTCGTCTTCGATTTGCTCCACCTCTCCGGCCACGAAATCAAGAGCTACATGAGGAATACGGCCTCCTCGGCGCAGAGCGAGCCGGGCAAGCCAGCCTTTGCTCTGATGGCCGATCGGAAGACCGGCAGTATGTCGGCTCCGCCTTTATCAATTCGCGCGGTGCAATCCGAGACCGCCTGTGGAAGCGCGTTCAGGAGCGCGCTAGGCCCGCGCCAAAGGCATCAGCCTGGAAGAGATCGGCGAAGAAGTCGGCAGCGTGTTCGACGTCTTCTTCGATGCGATGCAGGATCGCGAGGGTGATGACCGTGCCGAAATTGAAAAGGTTCTGGATCGCTACACACATTCTGGCAACGCCGGACATCGTTGCTCTGGTGCTGCCGTTGTCCTTTGCGGCTCTCTCAGCTCATTGACGTGAGAGCGGCCCGACTGCCGAACACCAAGGGAAGGGCAAAGCAGCCGGCCAAGGCATGGAAAGAGTTCCGCCCCTTCCCCAGCCCCACGGATAGCAGCGCGCCGGTAGAGTGCGAGCGCAAGGCGGCACCCGTGAGTCCAGACGGGACATTAGTGTTCATGCCGCTATGAAAGAAAAACCCGCCGACCAAAGTCGGCGGGCCATCTTCCCTCATACTACGCTTAGGGTTTCAAGATTGGCCCCCGCCAACAACCCGGCGCCCCAGCCAACAACCCGGCGCCCCAGCGCTGTCGAAGGTTATATTAGCTTGCCAAAAACTTCGCTGTAGCGAGCTGGCAACAGTGGCCAGAATTCGCTGATTGCGCCGTTTTGCGACCGCTTAATCGCTTCCTCCCGGGGACATGATGCGCGACAGCGAGGTTATCCAGCAACTGGAAAACGCCCCATTCTGAACGCCGGCATTGATATTGCACTGGAAGCTTTTGCCGGCTGATCCCCCGTCCTGATCGCGTACTATGATCAGGTGTAGGCTCGCCGGGCTTGAGGTCGTGGGGGTTCTTCGCTCGGCGAGTTTTAAGCTTTTTCCTTCTTCCCTGGAACATCGGTTCGAACGCGTCGTTGCTTTTCCAGGTTTCACTGGATGACGGATGCGTCCCATGTTCCTCCTTAGATCGATGCACGAACTTGCAGCGGCGCGCGGGGATGGCTTGCACCCATCTTTATTGAAGATGGCGGCCCAGCCTGAGGCTTGGGCTGATATTGAAAGCGCGCTACAATCCGCGTCGGCGGACCGGCAAATCGGCTTCCCAGACAACAATGCTCCTCTCAGGCGTTTAATGCGTTTCGAGGAGGGCTTTGATTGAGCGGCCGCGGTACCAACTTCCTCCCCAAGTGGATTTCGGCCAACGTCCCCGAGACCATCGGCGCGGATATCATTTCGGTAAGCGAATTGGCCGACAGGCTTTTTGCTGAAGCGAAAGCGATCGGCATAAGCAGTTCGAGATCGAGGAAGAAACCGGAAGCGTCTATGAAACTATCCTCGACGCGATTGAGCATCACAACGCCGCCTTGGCTGATTAAAGCCATGCCATGCAATCCATGACCAGCGTCTGGGTCGCATACTGTTTCGTCGGCATCGTGGTAGCGCTGGTGGTGATATGGTCGATGAGATTGTAGTGGCCGATGCTTGCACGGCGAAGAAGATTTGCGCAATGCCTCGCTGCAGGACTTTCGCGAGGAGACGTAACGGTTTTGTACGTTTTCGTACCATCTTTTTTTATTGAATTCCCGATTTCGGCGGCCTTATAAAAATGGACGTTTCCCATTGCTCTTGGAGGAGAATTGCAATGGACAGCGTACACCTGAATGACAACGTCCGACCTTGCGTTGAAGTGGTCGAAGCCTGCGGCGAATGGTTCGTCCGCGTGGTCGAGGAACACCAAGAACTTACCCGATCATTCGAGCTTGAATCGTTCGCACTAGCCTTTGCGGAAGGCCAGCGGATTCGCCTGAGGCTAGATAAGATCACCCGGCTATAGCGCTGGCGTGTTGCGCTACGATACACCCCAAAGAAGTCAGATTGGATCCTGAAGACTTCATTTGGGGGTCAAACATCAATTCATTGGAGTTGGTGGCGATGTTGAACAACGATAGAGACGACCATCTTTGGGCTCTTGACCTTGACGCTCTGCGCAAGGCTTTCCGTAAGTTCGCTCAGGAACACGACATCGCGGCTTCCGAGTGGAGCGAACAAGCCCAGCGGTTTCTAGAAAAACAAAGAGACCGGACGCGCGAAGCGACCGCTATCCCAACAGTAGGGAATAGCCGACCGGTGCGGGCCGGGGCTGTCATTGGGGGTGCAGGCCGCACCGGTCAATGCGGGTTGATTAAATCTCCATATTAGAAATTGCGCAACTAACCTTTTCGGCGCTACCCAGCCTTAGGACGCTGCGCCCCTGCCCGTTCGGGTGGATGAACGGCGCCCTTTTGCCGGTGATGGTCTCAATAGACTTCAACAACGGTCCGTGGACCTCACGAAGCGCTTGGTAGTGCTGGCTGTGGTACGCCAGGAGGGGACCGACGATGCTCTTGTGCAGCGCTGTCCTGCGAAAGCTGCTTGGAAGGTTTGGTTCTGGCCATTGGCGATCTCCGTGGAAGGGGTTCGCCGCAACGAGGACAATATTCCTATATCTCGGGCCGGCTGGCAAGCGCCTACCTCGGGAGCAATAGGACCATGGCGCCTAGGACGGCCATCAGGAGGCAGGCGGCGATGCCTACCAAACGCGCTGCCGGTAGCGCCAAACCGCGCTGGCGAGCATTAGGTTGGCGATCGCGGCGATGTAGATCGGAACCATCAAGCGGACCTAGGGTGCGATAGCGCGGAACACGGCCATCGCACTGCTCGTCCGTCGGAATTTCGAAGGTTCGACACCGTCTCTAAAAATACTCAATCAATCCAAGACGGCCAAGATTGCCAAGGACCGCATCCTTATCCGCGACAGGACCGTGCGGGAGGAAATGCCACGCATGCAGTCCGTCAGTTGTTAGCTGTCAGCAATCTGCGGCACCTGTGGAGTGGCTGGCGTGTTTGCCAGCATTAGAAAAATTGGCGCGCGGGCAGAAAGTTCCCCGCCGCCCACCTCGCGCATGGGAAGGCAGGGTGAGGCAACTCCGGCCGATGGAGTCCCGATTTCAATCGCCCGGATAATCACTCGCACGCCGGAACAAAGCCGACCGATGCTTGTTAGCTCGACAGCACATCCGTGCCCAAAGAAGGATACCCATTATGAAAACTCGTCTTATTCTGGCTTCACTGGCTACGGCCACAGCCCTGACCTTCGCCCTCCCGGCTTTCGCCGCCGACAGCGCGCAGGACTTCGTCGACAAGGCCGCCGTCGGCGGATTGTTCGAAGTGGATTCCAGCAAGATCTTCGAAGGCAAGGCCCAGGACCAGAGCGTCAAGGACTTCGCCCACAAGATGATCGAAGATCATGGCGCCGCCAACGCCAAGCTCGAGTCTATCGCCGGCGAGCAGAAGCAGACGGTGCCCAAGGAGCTGGATGCCAAGCACAAGGCCGATCTCGACTCCCTGCAGAATGCCAAGGACGACAAGCCGTATGTCCAGATGCAGCGCGATGCGCATTCCGAAGCGGTCACCCTGTTCGAAAGCTATGCTAAGGACGGCGATAATGCGCAGTTGAAGACCTTTGCCTCGGAGACCCTGCCGACGCTCAAGATGCATCAGGAAATGATCGAGAAGATCGTTTCCGCAACGGACAATGCTTCGTCGACCACCAGCTCGACCACCCCGGCCGTGACCACCACCGACACCGCCAATCCGGCGGCGCCGGTCCCCGGCGCCAATAGCTTCACCGAGGACCAGGCCAAGAGCCGCATTCAGGATGCCGGCTTCTCCGACGTATCCGCACTGACGAAAGACGACAAGGGCATCTGGCGCGGCCAGGCGACCAAGGGTGGCAAGACCACCAACGTGGCGCTCGACTACCAGGGCAACGTCGTTGCCGACGCCAATTGACCCACTGAAACCAGATCGAGGAGATCAGGACAATGAGAACCGTAAGTGGACTTTTCGACAATTACGATGACGCTTCCGACGCCGTTGGTGAACTGGAAGCGAGCGGCGTGCCGCATGCCGACATCAGCATCGTCGCCAACAATTCTAACGATTGGTACGAGGGCGGCGAAACCTCCAACGCCGCCGAGGATGCAGCCAGCGGCGCTGGTCTCGGGGCCGTCATTGGCGGCGCCGGCGGGCTGCTGACCGGGCTTGGCATCATGGCCATTCCGGGCGTCGGTCCGGTCGTGGCGGCAGGTTGGCTGGCCGCCACCGCGGTCGGCGCCGTGGGCGGCGCGGTCGTTGGTGGTGCTGCCGGCGGCATTGTTGGGGCGCTCACCGATTCCGGCGTCCCGGAGAGGGATGCGCATGTCTATGCCGAGGGCGTTCGCCGTGGCGGCACTTTGGTGACGGCCAGGGTCAGCGACGAACTCGCCGGTGAGGCCGAGCGTATTCTCGGCCAGGCCAACTCGGTCGATCTGGAAGACCGTCGACGCGCCTACGAAGCAGATGGCTGGACCGCCTTCGATCCCGATGCCGAGCCCTATGGTGATATCGAGAACGAGCGCGACAGAGTGCGCAATGCCAGCCCGATCAGATGATCGTTCCCCGCCGCCGAAAAAGGCGGCGGGCATTCGATACTTATTAGTCAATTGAATGGCCTTACATGATCAAGACAGCGCGGGTCGCGACCATCGCGGACGTCTCCCGCGCTGTACGCGATTGGCTCATCGCAAACGCCGTTCTACTGTGCCTACGCGGTCGATAATAGAGTTGGGTTAGGAGTTGCGCGGGGCCTAACCCCGCATTGGCCGGCGCTGCCCACCATTAACCCCACCCACGGCGCCGGCCATGCCCCGCTTGGCCGCGCTCGCGTTGCACTCCGATGATGACCATCTGTTTTTCCTCGAAGCATTTGATTTTTGCGCCAGGCGATCGTTTTCCAACTTTGATAAGCACTGCCCTTGAGCTTCGAGACCATGCCCTCGAGCCCGCTTGGTCGACCAGGTGGCAAACAGCGTCACCAGTGCCGGAGCATGGCTCCGCTGAATTGGATGTTCCCGCCGGTCGAAATCATTTTCTGAAGGATCTCGCGGCGGTCTTCCAGAGGCATCCGGCGCAGATCATGGCCGGAGAAATAGAAGGTCGAACGATACCAGGTAGAATTTTGGCGATGGCCCGCGAAGGCCTATTATGGCTTGCAGTGCGTGGAAGTCTGAAAGGCCTCATTGATCATTATGGTTTCACCTTCGAGGATGACGTTTTTCGGCGTCGATCGCCGCGGCCTCTGCAGGCGATAGCCGAGACGTTGGTGCGTATCGTGACGCCGGATATGAAACTCTCAAGCAGCTGATGAAATTTGTCCAGAGCGTCCACCCAAAAGCCTCGCCGGAGAATGGACTGCACCGCTAGTTGGATTGATTATTTACCTTTACGTGACCGGTCATCCGAACTTTCGGCTTCCGCATTATGCGTTGTTCGGCCAGGCAACACACGCGGTTTGACGCTCATCACACCATCGTTTTCGCGACCCTGGCCGCGCCGGATATATTGCCCCTTGGCATCCTCTTCGACGTCCTTGCGCCGCGCGTCCTTCGCCTTCGCCATGATTGTCACCATCGTGTGCTTCCAGATCCAACAATTCTTTCCTTCAGGAAGGAATGTTCAAGCCAAAATGTTGCCTATAGCTTTACGCTCGTTTCTCGTGCCCACAACCGCAGTTTGCGGCACGCCTCGATATACTTTCCGATGGCCTTGCGATCGGTCAGAGGAACGAGACCTTCGTCGGCCGCGGGGTCGACGCCCGCCTTTGTCAGGAGAGGAACCGTCCCAGGCGTAAAACTGATGAATTTGCAGTGCGCATAAGCGTCTGCCACAAAATCGCGGGCCGCAGCCTCGCGTGCCAGAAGTTCCGCAGCTTCTTCTGTGAGCAGGAGGGCTACCGCGTCAAATAGGACCGACGGGCCGCCGTCAATCATGTGCTTGGCAATGATCTTCGTACCATCGTCGGCTTGCACCCCGCCAACTTTCAGCGCAATCACCTCCATTGTCGCTCCCTCATCTTCGATGGCGGTTTGAAGGGCTTTAAATAGAGCGGCCTCGGTTCCATTACCGACGAGCACGCCGACCTTGCGGCCCTCGAAACGTTCAGGCCCGTTCTCGAGAATGCTCAAGGCAGGAGAGGTAGCCAAATCCTTTCGCGGTGGTACGGCTGCGTCTGCGGGCTTCGGTAAATCGACAATGCCGAGCTTGTCAGCAACCGTCTCGGCCAGCCCTTCGTCGACGTTGAGGAGATGAGCGATCATTCGCTCGCGAATGACAGGTGTTTCAACCTTGCTCAACTCAAACGTCAATGCCATGGCGATATGGCGCTGCTCGGTTTCCGTCTGGCTCTTGAAAAACTGGCTTGCCTGACTGTAATGGTCAGCGAAGCTCTCCGGGCGCAGCCTTACTTTCTGATCATTCTCTCCTTCAGCGAACGAGCGAAAGCCGCGTTGCAGAGACTCCCTTGGTCCTGCCCCAAATGAATTCGGCTGGTAGTTGGCGCGTCCCGCTGGATTGTGCATCGCCATGTGCCCATCCTGCTGGAAATGGTGGAACGGGCACTTTGGCGCATTAATCGGCAGATGGGAAAAATTGGGGCTGCCAAGACGCTTCAACTGGGTGTCAAGATAGGAGAAATTCCTTCCCTGCAGCAGCGGATCGTTGCTGAAGTCGATGCCAGGGGGCACGTTTTGCGTCATGAACGCCACCTGTTCGGTCTCAGCGAAGAAGTTGTCGGGCATACGGTCGAGGACCAGCCGGCCCACCGGGATCGGGGGTAGCAGCTCTTCCGGAATTAGCTTGGTGGGATCGAGCACATCGAAATCGAAACCATCGGCGAATTCCTGGTCGAAAAGCTGTAGGCATAGCTCCCATTCCGGGAAAGCGCCCGACTGGATTGCGTTCCATAGATCCCGGCGATGAAAGTCGGGATCGGCGCCATTGATTTTGACGGCCTCGTTCCAGACTACCGACTGCATGCCTAGTTTCGGCTTCCAGATGAACTTGACGAATGTAGATTCGTCAGCGGCGTTAAGCATTCGGAAGGTGTGCACCCCGAACCCCTGCATGAAACGGAATGAACGCGGGATCGCGCGGTCCGACATTACCCACATGATCATGTGCATGGATTCTGGCGTCAGGCTGATGAAATCCCAGAACGTGTCGTGCGCAGATTGAGCTTGGGGAAAATCGCGATCGGGCTCAGGTTTCACGGAGTGGACGACGTCGGGAAATTTGATGGCATCCTGGATGAAGAAAACCGGGATATTGTTGCCCACAATGTCCCAGTTGCCTTCCTGGGTATAGAGCTTGACCGCGAACCCACGCACGTCGCGCGCCAGATCGAACGAGCCCTTGCTGCCTGCAACGGTCGAGAAACGAACAAAGGCTGGTGTCTTCTCACCTGCACGTTGGAAGATGTCGGCGCGGGTATACTTGGCCAGCGATTCATACGTCTCGAAAAAGCCATGAGCGCCGTAACCGCGTGCATGGACGACGCGCTCAGGAATGCGCTCGTGGTCGAAGTGGAAAATCTTTTCGCGAAAGTGGAAGTCTTCAATCAGGGTCGGCCCTCGCGGCCCGATCTTAAGGCTGTTCTGGTCATCAGCGACCGGGCCGCCCTGGGCGGTGGTCAGAATGTCGGTTTTGCCATCCGACACCTGATGCAGCTCTCCACCCTCCCCCCGTACAAGGGTCTGGTCGTGTATCCTAGCGACGCTGGGATCGGTTGCTACCTTGCGCGCCATGCGGCTCTCCTTTCGGGCTTGTTTTGGAATAAGATGATCAGCAACCTGCGGGGCAGCTACTTGTTCCCGCGCCCGATGAAAACCGGCTGTCTTCTTTGATAGAAGTTCACACCGGATTGAGCGCGGTAATGTCGCAACGACACAGAAATTGGCCGACCGCCCCGACGGGCGGCACGCTCCGAATAAGGAGGATTGTGGCCGCTCCGCGTCAAGCAATGCGCTGGCTAAATGAAGGTTGCTAAAGGCGGCCCGCGCCACCCCGCGCGGGCCCGATCAGCTTGCGGCCGGTCGGCAGCGGGAACCCAAACGCTGCAATTACTCAACCTCGCGGTTTGGGCCAAGTTCCTCGCACAAATGAAAAACCTGGTCGCCGTCTTCCTACCCCCGCCGAGGCGGCTCTTGGCGGCCTTGCTGTGGTCCGCAGCAAGCGTTCCGCAAACTCTGCCCGATAACGCTCAAGTGCCTGTTGTCGCACTGGCTCGCGCTCAAGAGGGTACTCTTCCGGCATAGTCATGCCATCGATCTTCGGGAGCATCTCTTCAAGGACCGCTTTATGGAATGCACTAGTAGGATTTCCCCTCGGCAGCTTCCGCCGCCGCGCGGCTGTGCGCCGCCGCTATACGGCTCCCGCGACGGCGCCGGAGGAATAGCGCGCGATAGAGGTCCGCTATCGTTGATCCGGTTCGCCTCGGCTCCTTCCTGTCGATCTCAACGGCGCTCGGCCAGGTGGAGTTTGCTTTCTGACGTCCGGTTGGAACTCAGGCCCCGCCTTTTCGTTCAAACCCTGTCCAACAGGAGAAACGGCCACAGGAGAAACAGCCATGCCACGTGGAGAAAAATCGAAATACACCGACAAGCAGGAACGCAAAGCCGATCATATCGCCGAAGGCTATGAGAAGCGCGGGGTTTCCGAAAAGGAAGCCGAACGCCGGGCATGGGCGACCGTCAACAAGGACGATGGCGGCGGCAAGAAGGAAGGCGGCTCCGGTCGCGGCAAACATACCGGCCATCCCGCGGCGCACAAGGGCGGCAAAAGCGGCGGAAAGGCTTCGGCCTCGCGCTCTGCAGCCAGCCGGTCTGAATCGGCCAAGAAAGCTGCGGCAACCCGTAAGCGAAACGCCGAACACCATGCCCACTGAGGGGCCAAACTGATGTTCGGAGGACAGGCATGAAATCCCGGCTCGTCAACGAGGTCGGCGGTCAACGCACATTTGTCATCGTGCTCGACCCCGGCGAAGAGGCGTTTGCCACACTGATCGGTTTCGCAACCGAGCAAGGCGTCGACGGTGCTTCCTTGACTGCCATCGGCGCATTCGAAAGAGCCACCGTTGGCTGGTTCGACCTCGATGCGAAAACCTACCGCAAAATCCCGGTTCACGAACAGTGCGAGGTGCTGAGCGCGATCGGCGATGTTGCGCTGGGGGATGATGGCAAACCAAGCCTTCACGTCCACGCGGTGCTCGGCCTGAGCGACGGCACCACCCGAGGCGGGCATTTGCTCGAAGCGATCGTTCGCCCGACGCTCGAAATCACATTGGTGGAAGCTCCCGGTCACTTGCGCCGCCGCAAACGCCCCGAAATCGGCGCCGCCTTGATCGACCTGGGCGTCTGATCGTCCAGATCAGATCGGTCGGATTTTCAAGTCCAGTTCAAGAGAACCACCTCCATCTCGACCGTCTCGACCTGCTGGGCAAATCGCTGGTGATATACGGTCAGCAGCGCGTCATGCGTCGCGTCGGAAGAACTGCACAGCGCGTCCGTGACGAGGACCACGCGATAACCGAAATCGATTGCTCCGAGCACCGTGGCCAGAACGCATAAGTCGGTTTCGCCGCCAGTGATGACCAGCGTATCGATGTCGCGCTCCGCCAGAAAAGCCCTGAGCCGGCCCTCAAACCAGGGCGAGTAGATGTGTTTGTCGATGACTGCCGCCGGCGGGCAGTAAGCGGCCAATGCCGGCAACAGGTCGACCATTTCGTCGCCGATACTTTCGATCGTCATCGTGGCCCAATGCTCATAATAGCGCTTCCATGTGCCGACACCCTGCCCCGGCTTCTGGGCAGGCAGGAAGCGCGTGAAGACCGTCTGTTGCGCCTTCCTTTCGACCAGGCTTTCGATGCGAGGGAGCACGCGAGTGATCCATGGAGTGGCCCACTGCGACGGCTCGGCAAACAGCCGCTGCATGTCAACACAGACATGCATGCAGCGGTCGCCCAGAGGCCCGTATGCCAAACCCCGCATCGACATCAGGAAGTCCGTACCCGGTCGGAATTTTTCACGAGCTTTTCCTCGCCGTCGAAGGCATGGATCAGAACGTCCCGTGCCGGCACTCGTTCCTTGTCGCTTCAGGAACCGACACCAGCCATCGACGTTTCCGCCTCATGGATCCGATGCCATCCGCTGATAGAGCGCATCGGTAAAGCGAAGGACGATCCGAGGAAATCGTTGAGGCAAGGAACAAGGCCACGGCAGTGACTTGGAGATGAACTCACAAGAAGTTCCTATGTCTGCAATTTATCAGCATTTCGACAAGCGGCCGGGACAGCGACGATGAGCATTTTCTATCGAGCGGCCAAGATTGCGGAAGAGGTTCACGCAGCGCAGCGCGACAAGACCGGGCGGCCCTATATCGAGCATTGCCGTCGTGTCGTCGATGCTGTCGAGACGATGGATCAGAAGGTCGTAGCCTATCTGCATGATGTCCTGGAAAAAGGCGAAGGCTGGTCACGAGCCAAGCTGGAAGCGACCGGGTTTGGACCGTCGATTGCTTCCGCGGTCGATGCCATGTCGCGCAGAGACGGCGAGGACTATTTCACGTTCGTGCGGCGGGCTGCATCGAATCCGCTGGCGCTGCCGGTAAAACGCGCTGACCTCGAAGACAACATCTGGCAGTCACGGCAAATTGGAGCCTCGACAGCCAGATACGAAGAAGCCTTGCGCATTCTCGATGAGGAATTCTCCGGGCGCTAGCAAATGCCTGCCAGAAGTCCAACGATACTATTCCGTTACATGTGGCGTGTGCCGTTTGTCCTCCAACGGGTCAATATCGATGCGCGCCTTTTCCGGATCGAAAGCGCCATGGCGCCGCGCGCCGTCGCCATGAACCATTGATACCAACATGCTTTCGCCTGCTCAGGCGCTGGCGTTGCCGGCTTGCCAGCCAATCGATAGCGCAGCACCGCAATTGGCGATCGGAAAAAATCAGCGGACTATCGTTGAGCGAACATCAGATGAATTTGGCGTCTGCTCAAGCGCGGGCATCTGTCTGCCTTATGAATGGAGCTGCATTTCCGGATTGCCGGCCGTTCCTGCGTCGAAAGCGACCGGCACGCCGTGAGCAATGCATGTTTCCGCCAGCAATTCCTCCAACTCGTGGTCGGTGGCTTTGCATTTCGGGATCAACGTACGAATGGCGCGGATCGCCTGCTCGATGGACAGAAACCGGGCCTTGCCTCTGGAACGAACATAGGCTTCAGCCGCCCTCTCGACCGTGAGAGCGTGAAACGCGTGGGTCATCGAGATTCCTCCCTGAACCTGATGCGAGAATTTAGACGGGGATTCCTGCAGCCTTCAAGGCTTCGTATGATTCCGAACATTCGGCGGTGAACAGCACCGAGGGGGAATTCCATTGGTCTTCCGGGACAGTCAGGCTGATCCCAGAG
This sequence comes from Mesorhizobium sp. P171375, assembly GCF_057786075.1. Classification (NCBI taxonomy): domain Bacteria; kingdom Pseudomonadati; phylum Pseudomonadota; class Alphaproteobacteria; order Hyphomicrobiales; family Phyllobacteriaceae; genus Mesorhizobium; species Mesorhizobium sp. P171375. The sequence continues at coordinate 2,664,639 of NZ_JBYNWF010000001.1, read as the reverse complement.
CCTCCGGGATCACCTCATCGAATGGCATCGCCAGGACGACTCTCCCGCTCTCGTCGGTGACCTCGAAACTGCAGTCGAACCAGCTGCGGATTGTGTCCATGCGGGTGCGGAAGATCAGGTCGCTAGCTGTGGCGAGCGCGTGACCGCGCACGGCCTCCTCGTTTGGAAGTTCATCGCCTTCATAGTCGGGTATCAGCCGACCGCGGTAGCGCATGTTCATGAAGTAGCGCAAGGCCACCCTCATCCGCCCCGCTTGATCGGGAACTGGAACACGTTGGAGTATTCTTTCTCGGCAAAGCCATAGGACTGTCCAGCGAGCTGTTCCAGCTTCTCGCGATCCCTCAGCGTGATGTGACCACGCGTGGCCCTGATCGCACCGACGCCCTCCAGCATCTGCACCGCAAGGGTCACACCGGGGCGACGCGTGCCCAGCATAACCCCCATGAATTCGTGCGTGATGGGCATGTCGTCCCGCTCCAATCGGTCATGCGTCATCAGCAGCCAGCGCGCCAGTCGCTCCTCGATGGAATAGCCGGCGTTGGCATAGGCCGTCTGGCTGACCTGCACGATGAAGGTGTGCACGAAGCGCAGAAGCAGCGCGCGCAGCGTGGGACTGTGGTCCATCGCAGCTTGTAGCTCGCCGGCTCCAATGCGGAATGCTTCGCCCGTAGCCTGTATCAGGCAGGTATGCGGCGACCGGTCCACGCCGAGCACGATAGGGACGCCCACCAGACCCTCCGATCCGACCATGCCGACCTCGAATCGTCCTTCCGCCGTATCGGCAACGATCGAGGCAATCCCGGATTCGGGGAAGGTCACATGCGCGATCTTTTGATCAGCTTTGAACAGATGATGGCGCACCTCCAACGACACCGCCTCCAGATACGGCTGCACCAGCGCAAAGTCATCAAGCGACAGAGACGCCAGCAGACGGTTGCGAACGATCGATTGCTGAAGCTGAGCCATGCTCCTAAGCCTCCGTTTAGGGGCAAGAGCACATGCATCTCTCAGCCACTTGCGCCCGAACAGTCAGCAAGCGATCGACCTTTATCCCCCCAAGCCCAGTCCCAGGCAACGGCGAATGTGACTTCGTTGGGTCGAATAGGGAATTGGGTACGAATTCGTACGCACCTTCGCATCGGAGCCAGTCAGCTTCCTGGAGTGCACAATTGGTCCTCGCTTTTGCGCGAAGCGCGTATGCTAAAGAAGTCCTAAAGGCGCACAGCCTTATCGAGATGCAGGTGAATGCGCTGGCTTTCCGTAAAGACCAAGGCATACCATTCTCGGGCAAAATGAGCGGGTAAGTTCCTGGTCTTCCTCAACCGCGCGGACAAACCATTCGCCGCAGCTTCGATCAATTCAATGCAGGGTGTGACCTTGCCGGTCGGCGCCATCCATTGGTACGGAATCGGACGAAACGGCGATGGGGGGAACGCGAATGCAAATCGGATGTTTTTTGACTTGTGTTGTTAACTGGGAGGTTAGCATGCAAATCCGAGTTAGGCTTGCGAAACGGGAAAGCTCATCTTGCACAATTTTTCATCGATCGCTATTGGCCGAAGACGTTAGGCCGGGGAAAGCGGAGGCTTGTGTCGTTTTGTCGATTGATACAAGCGGGATTTACCCCGACCGCTCCGCCTATAAATACGAGCTTGAGTTCACAGCCGAAGAACTCCGAACGCTTATCGACGTTGCAACCGGTCACGTGCCTTCTACAGGCATTGAAATCGGCAGCAGCCGTTCCGTCACGCATACCGAGAGCGGCGAAACTGCGTCTCCAATCTTACGATGACTTCTGCTCACTTGGCACCTCCCGAGGTTGGACGCCTTACCGGTCAATCGGTGTTGTTGCACCAGTCATGACCGTGGCGCGTGAAAATGCGCACGTCGATCGGATGCCGTCGCCCTTCGCCGGCAATAGCGGCGAGCTTCGGGTTGACACGTGGTCCACGCGGACGGACTAGGAGACACCGTGTTGCGTCTTCTTCGGTAAAAGGTCGGGAGGTTCCTTTGCAAGCTGGCCACTCGCAGTCGCACCTCTAGCCTGCAGTGACGAAGACTAACAGCCAAGCGCGCTAGCAGGAAGCGTTAGCGTGCGGTGAGGGCCGAGTTGCCCTTCGCATGGATACGAAGCGCAGCTGCTTGCAATCTCGTCCGCACTGTTGGGCCCCTGACGCGCGTTGACGGAACCAATGGAAAACCAAGCCGTTTTCGAGTTGCAACATTGTTGAAGAGGGCACCTTGCGTAGCGATGACGCGTCTCCAATTTCGTCCGGGGTCCAAGGGCTCGATTTTGTCCTTCGAGGAGGATACGCGAAATATCGATCTCATCTGATCGAGGGCAGACCAGGTTCCGGTAAAACCACTTTGGGGCTGCAGTTTCTAGTAGCCGGCGCGGCTGGGGGCGAAAAGTGCCTTTATATCACCCTGTCTGAGAGCAAGCGGGAACTGCTATCCGTTGCGGCGAGACATGGTATCGCGTTGGACGGGATCCATATCCTCGAGCTTGTTCCTCCCGAACTTAGCCTAGATCCAGCCCAGTTGCAGACGCTCGTGCATTCCTCTGATCTGGAGCTGGGTGAGACGGTTCAGTCCGCTCTAGCCGAAATGGAACGTTTGAAACCCGAGCGGGTGGTGTTCGACTCCCTATCGGAAATACGCTTGCTGTCGCAGGGGTCGCTGCGTTACCGCCGGCAAGTTCTAGCACTGAAGAGCTTTTTTCTGCTGAACAACGCAACTGTCCTGCTGCTTGATGACCTTACTGCCGAACATGACGACCTCAACCTGCATTCGATAAGCCACGGCGTGATCAGAATGGAGCAATTGGCTCCGACTTATGGGGGCGAGCGGCGCCGTTTGCGTGTCATAAAAATGCGCGGCGTTCAAATTCGCGGCGGTTTTCATGACTTCGTCATTAGGCCCGGTGGTGTGACGGTTTTTCCCCGCCTGGTTGCCGGCGATCATGAACCGGGTGAGCCTAGCGGCGGGCCTGCGCTGAGTGGAAGTGCTGTCGACATTCTCTTGGGTGGCGGGTTGTCGCGCGGCACCAGTACGTTGCTGATCGGGCCCTCCGGGGTTGGGAAGTCGACAATGGCGTCGACCTTTTGCCGGGCTGCACTCCTGCGTGGCGAAAGTGTGCTGGTTCTGCTGTTCGACGAGACGAAACGGATTTTTCTGACTCGTGCTGCCGGTTTGGGGCTCGAGTTGCAACCCTTCTTGGATGAGGGCCTCCTGATTGTTGAAAAGGTCGAGCCTGCAGAACTTTCGCCCGGCGAGCTGTCCTCGCGGATACAGGCGGCCGTAGACAAATCCAACGCTCGAATGGTTGTCGTCGACAGCCTGACCGGATATCTGAACACCCTGTCCGAAGAACAGCACCTCGTGCTTCAGATGCATGAAATACTGACCTATCTGAACCAGAAAGGTGTGGTTACCATTCTTCTACTGGCCAATCATGGTCTTATCGGACAGATGTCGGTCCCGGTCGACATGACATACCTCTGCGACTGCGTCATGTTGCTGCGGTTCTTCGAAAGCGGCGGTCGTCTGCGAAGAGCAATTTCCGTGGTGAAGCGGAGGGTAGGCCCCCACGAAGACACGATTCGAGAATTCCAAATTGCTTCGTCAGGGCTGGTCGTGGGTGAACCACTGGACGGGTTTCAGGGCATCCTCACGGGCATCCCCTCGTACGTGGGTAAGCAAACCGACCTTCTTGACGATAACTCTCAGTGATGCAGCCCCCCTCGGAAGTTCTCATTCTGGCGCCGACCGGGCGTGATGCGAAGGTTGCCGCATCGATCTTGATCTCTGGCGGGATCGTGCCTGTTATCTGCTCTACGTTAACTGAGGCGATTGCCAAATTCGAGCGTGCGCAGTGTCTTATCGTTGCGGAAGAGGCGTTGCTAGCCTCTGATAGGTCTGACTTCGCGGCATGGCTTGAGAGACAGCCGGCATGGTCTGATTTCCCGATAGTGCTCCTCACCAGGCGTGGCTCGGAATTCGACAGCCGTCTTGCATTCCTTGACCGTCATACTGTTGTCTTGGAGCGACCGTTTCTGGCGTCCAGTCTCACCAACTCTGTGCGCTCAGCTTTGCGCGCTCGCGCGCGTCAACTTGAAGTGAAGACCCTGATCGAGCAAATGAAAGACGTTGCCGAGCGCCAAAGACTGTTGATCCGCGAACTCCATCATAGGGTAAAGAACACGCTCGCCAACGTGCGTGCGATGATGAATGCGACCGTCAGATCAAGCGAAAGTGTTGAGGACTTCGTTCGGGATTTTTCAGCCCGGATCGTGTCCTTGGCCGATACTCATAGCATTTTGACGGATGATTACTGGCAAACTGCCCCATTGCATAAGTTGCTCGAAGCCGAACTTCGCCACTATGACACGAAGGATGCCACACGGATCCGGTTGGATGGCCCTGATGTGGCTCTCGTTGCAGATCTTGCCATTCCGGTCGGTATGGCGTTTCACGAGCTGGCCTCGAACTCGTCGAAATATGGGGCCCTGTCCGTCCCCCAAGGAAGACTCGAGATCCACTGGTCGATTTCTTCCGAAGGTGATTCGGCCATTGTTCATCTCGATTGGCTTGAGCACGGCGGCCCAAGTGTGCAGCCGCCGAAGCGCCGCGGTTTCGGAACGACCTTGTTGGAAAAGGTCGTCGCCGTGCAGTGCAACGCCAATCTCAAAATCGAATATCCTTCCGAAGGCTTTCATTTTGCCATGGACTTGCCCCTGCGCAACACACGTTTGGTGCCGGCGTATTCGTAGGCATTTAAGATCGTGTCGTCCAAGATATCGCGCGCTTGCCGAGGGTTGATTACCTCTATGCCCAGTGAGACTATGGGTGTGGGGTGCCGACCGGGATTGCGCTGTGATGTAATGTGCGATCGCTTTGCGATCGCTGTCAGGCAGCATGGCACTGTTTGTGACGACGTCAACCATGGATGACCCCACCCGACGCAAAGGCGATAGCCACCGCCCGACCTATTCCGGAATCCCCTCCCGTCACCAGCGCCTTGCGGCCCGTAAGCCTGGCGGAGCCGCGATGGCTCTCCTCACCGTGGTCTGGTACCGGATCCATCATTCCGGCAAGGCCAGGCGCGATCTGCGGCTGCTCTGGAAGGGAGGAGGTGGGTACTGCTTACGGGGATCTCGAAGTAAGTCACGGTCTTTCACGATGATGCCTCCATAGCCTTGCTTGCCGTTGCCGCAACGCCGGGAATAACGCTTTGTTCCGTAAGCGCTGTAGGGTTGGTTAGCGAGCAAACATAAGCACCCAGATTGGGACTCATGCGGCCGCGCACAAAAACCGAAAGGATTGCCGGCCGCCTTAGCCGGGCATGGCCAAGGCCTTTACGGCGTCCTAGGTGGAGCCCGGTTGCCGCGCGTTTGGCACGTACCATCACCGCACCCAATCTGTACCCGACCAATGCACGCCAAGGAGAGCTCGATGGGATTTTTTACAAGGAGATCAAGTCGATGGAGGATCTGAGCAGCCAGCGTGCGAGCCGTTCCTCGAGCGAGTAACCAGCATTGGCATAAGCAGTCTGACTGACTTGCACGATGAAGGTATGCACGAAGCGCAGGAAGAGCGCGCGCATTGTCGGGCTGCGCTCCATGGCGAAATCGGCGCGAAATAAAAGGTCCCGCACCCTCTATCGTGACCCTCTCAAGGTGTGGCTGCAACAGTGCAAAATCGTCCGCCGACAGGGATGCAAGCCGACTATTGGGAACTGCCGATTGTTGAAGCTGGGGCATGCCCTTGGCCTCAATTTGGGGGCAAGGGCATCAGCACCGCCATCTCTCAACCGCCTGCGCCCAACAACCAGCAATGGCTAAGGGCATTTCCAGGATGAGAAACGCGCTTGGGTACGAGTCCGTACCAACATTTGTTAATGGCGGCCGTATCTGGCGACCTTAGGGTTAGCGAAGTGTCATCTACAGATAAGGACAGTTGCGATGGAACAACCCGCGAAAAATCTGCCCTGTGTTGAGTTGATCGACGCCTGCGGCGAGTGGCATGTCCGGGTGGTGGAGGAAGATCAGCAGCGGATCCGATCCTTCGAGATCGAGCGCTCCGCTTTGGCCTACGCGGAACGTCAGCGACGACGCCTGGAGCTCGCGGATTTCACCCGTATATGAGTGTTGGAGCCAGCGATTATGTCAATCGATAGCTACGATGAAGTTCGCGAGTGGGCTAGCCCAGTCTTAAGCCATACCTTGCAGCGACGGCACATTGATAAGGAGAAATTTGAGAGAGCTGATCGCGAAGCACGCAAACTGATCGAGGCGGAACGGCAAGCCAGAGAGGCCAAGACCGCGCGGCTGAGAGAATTGAGGCTAAGCGGAAGCAGAGGCCAGCCTTAGCTCAAACCGTCCGCAGCGCTCAAAAACTGATCGTATATGCGAGCAATTCTCGGCCAAGACGCAAAGGCTAACCAGGCTCCATTCGATCCTTCTTGGATGATTGCGTGTCAGCGGCGACTTCATCAATCCCCTGCCCCGGGACATTGAACAGGGCGGCTGCCATTTGGGGAAGTCAGCCACGCTGACGGAACGACGCGCGAATTAGGTGCGGTTTCTGACCTTTCAAAGGAAAAAGCTTCGCAACGAGAGTCCTTGCGGCCGAAGTAGTCTGCCGACGGGGCTCCCCTGTGGAAAGCCAAGGGTCAATTGCAAGCAACTGCTCGAGCTTCTCGTCAGTCGAAAGCAATCCGTTCTCGGCTATGCGCCGAACCTTCCTTTCGGTGAACATCACCATGCCGACGTGTCCTCACCTTGATCCTCGCCAACGTCGCTCTCTTCGGAACGTTCCACACTTTCATCCCAACAGCATGGCCAATCGCACGCAGACAACGGACAGGTCAACAGGTCGGGAAGCGCCGCCAACCGGAGATCAGGCCGTATGTGCTCCACTGACCCCGCGACGAGCAACCCCGGGCCGAAATCCTACGCACTCTTGTCAGTCGAGGGGAACAAATCGTCCGCACGCAAATTCGTATCGGACGGAGATAAACCTAGCGAGGGCAAAAAAATGGGATTCTTTGGCAAATATTTTTCAGGTCTGTTGGGGAAGAATGGACAACCGGAAACGCGTGGCGGCGACATGCGTAAGGCTACAGGCGCGGGCCCGGCCTTGGCAGCGCACTCTAAGGACGCGAAAAGCGAAGCCCCGACGGGCCAAAATGCGACGGCAGCGAGAAAGAAATCCAACGGTCAATCTCAACGACGTGGGTAACTGTTCGGCAAAGGCCGAGCCGCTAATCTCGCCGCGCGGCGGCCTTGAGGTTTGAAGCCCATGCGAGCAGTACCCTTGCCTGGTAAGGTGGTCTTCGGAGACCTTGGCGAGGTGGAACCGCTGAGCCGGAAGTTCGGTGGCGACCGCGGCACGCCACTGGATCGCTACTATATAGAAAGCTTTCTGCAGCGTCATGCAAAAGACATTAGGGGACGTGTCGCGGAGATCGGCGACAATGTCTACACCCTCCGTTATGGCGCCGAACGGGTCGAGCGGACAGACATTATCGACTCCCCGCAAAGTGCCAATCCACATGCTACAGTCCGCTTTGATCTCCAGAACCAAGACGCCTTAGAGGCCGGCCGTTTCGACTGCTTGATCGTGACCCAGACGCTGCATATGATTTACGACGTGCATAGCGCGCTGGCCACGATCCATCGCGCCTTGGCAGCGGGCGGCGTTGTGCTGGCGACGGTGCCCGGCATTACGTCGATCGACGCTTATGATGGCCCAGAGAAATGGTTCTGGGCGATGACCCAGAGTGCCGCGCGACGCTTGTTCGAGGAACGGTTCGGCACCTCAGCAGTGGAAGTGCAGCAATTCGGCAACGTACTTGCAGCCACGGCCTTCCTTCAGGGACTCGCGTTTGAGGAGATCGACCGCGCAAGCCTTGACGTCGTTGATCCCCTGTATCCTGTGATTACTGGGATCAGGGCCACCAAAGAATCCTGACCCGTCACCGAGCTCAGGGAACGGAGTGGAGGCGAGCCTTGTCGGGACGGGATCCGATCAACTGCCGGAAAATCTGACTGGTCATGATCGCCGACTGGCGGATGTCGAAGCATGCTTGCGCACGCCTCACGCTCGCACCAGCCATAGACTTCAGCTTGGCCGAGTTGGACAAGAGGGCGAGCGCCGCCAAGGCCACGCCCTCCCAGTCGCCGGGATATTCCGAAACAATACCGGGCCACTCGGTGGTGCCCACAAGAATTCCGGTCTCGCCTGTGGCGACGATTTCCGGAACGCCGCCGACGCCGATCGCCACGACCGGCACACCCGACGCCATGGCCTCCAGGATGGTGAGCGGCATCGCGTCGGCGCGCGATGTATGCAACAGCAAATCAAGCGCCGGATAAATCCGATGTGGTTCGCGCGCAAGCCCAATCATATGAATGCGCGACTCCAGCCCCGCGCGTCGTATGGTAGCGACGAGATCCTTCTCCATTAAGCCGGTGCCAACCATTGCGAAATGCACGTCGGGACGCCTTTGCAGAATGTACTCGGCTGCCTTGAGGAACTTGTCGGGGCCTTTTTCCCAGGCAAGCCTGCCAACGAAACCAACCAGCAGATCGGCAGGACCGACGTCGATTGTTCGGCGGAACTCCGCCGGCTCAGCGGACATCGGATGATACATTGCGAGGTCGACGCCGTTGGGAACAAGGCTTACGCGTTCAGGCGCCAACCCTACAGCAAGTGCCTGTGACCAAGCTTCACGGCACACCACAATGGTGTGGCTCCCGGTTGTGCGCGCCACACTGATTTCCTGCGGATGAAGGCTCATGCCATGCAACGTGGCTACGGTCGGCGTCCCGCAAAGGCGGCCGGCCATTGCCGCGACGGTATGTGCATTCATCAGGTGAGCGTGGAGCAGATCAACCCCAGTTTCGCGGACCAATGTGCAAATCAGCTCGACTGTCCGCCAAGGCGGATCGTCGCGCAGCGGGGCAATATAGACGTCTCTCCCTTCGGATCGTAACAACACGGTATAAGGGCTCTCAAATGGACACAGGAGAGAGACCTTGAACTCGTTCGATGGGAGGTTTGCAGCCAGGTTGCGCACGTAATTTTCCATGCCGCCGACTATAGCGTTTCCCAAGACCTCGAGTATGTGCGTGCGCTCATCAGTCTGGCCGCCTGGCAACACACGCGGTGTCCGGGCCATCACTTTCCTCCTTGTGCTGGGCGTAGCCTTAGCCAGTCCATTGCAGTCCCCGCCATGATCTCATTTCGGTCCTCGATCGCGACGTCTAGCTGATCGAGCACTGTCGCAACCTCGTCTATTGCCGCGCGAATATGAGCACCACTGCAGGGCAGGAAGCGATCGCTGCCGAATTGCAGGGAGCGCGGGCCGATCACGTCGATTGCCTTGCGAAATACCTCGTAGCGGTAGATCGGAGGTGGGCCGAATGAGAGGTCGAAGCGAAACTGGCTCGCGGCCGGGTCGACTCCATTTATCCGATCTATAACGCCAACTGCATTGGCTTCGTCACACCATGGCCAGCCCAGATGAGCCAAGGTCACTCGAAGGCCGGGATGATCACGAACTGCTTCGTAGAAAGAGGGGCGGCAAAACCGTCCGGATCGACCGTCAATGAAAATTCCACTGTGGAACAAGATCGGGAAATTGAGCTTTGCAGCGACCGCGTAGACACGATGAGCGCACTCGTCATAGGGGTACCAACCGGTCGGAACCATCTTCAACGCGCGAATACCGGGAAGTGCAGCTGCCTCCTCCAGATCGTGGGCGGATTGTGGATGGAGTGGATTGACAACGGCGAACCCGACCAGCCGATCGGAGTGGCCTTCGATCAGGCCTGACAGGTAGCGGTTGCCGGCGCGCAACGATTCGCGGTCATCAAGGGAATAAGGCGCTGTCAGGAACGGCGCCAGCAAGAAGGCGGCATCAACCCCCGCATCGTCAAGTGATTTGAGCACGTCCGCTGTCGTTTCGCGGCCGGACGTATGAAGGTGTGCATCGACAATCATTTGCGTCTCCCCGCCGACAACTTGCGGAGGCGATGGCCGTTCCAGACGTAAAAAGAAATCGTGGTTTCTTCGGCGTCCCGGTCCGGAAACAAAATTATGTCGTCGGCGTGGAACCCGAGCTTCAGACGGAGCTTGATCCACCATAAGCCAACCCTAATACGGATCGTTGCAATGGATCAGAGCGTATCCAACCCCCCGCTTGCGCCATTCGAGCACCCGCTTCTGCTATGTTTCTCCCACTTGCGCTGGGATTTCGTTTTTCAACGCCCCCAGCATTTGATGACGCGCGCCGCAGCCCACTACAACGTCGTCTTCTTCGAGGAGCCTGTGTTCGAGCCCGTCCAGAGACCACTGTTGCGCCGCAGGTCGGTTGCCTGCGGCTTGGAAGTCGTGACGCCCGTCCTCCAGAACCGCCAGTCCGCAATTGATACCGACAAAACCCTCGCCATCTTGTTGGACAGACTGGTTTCCGAGATCAAGCATGACCAGTTGGTAACTTGGTATTACACCCCCATGGCCCTGAAGTTCACTGCCGCGCTGCACGAGGATGTCTGCGTCTACGACTGCATGGATGAACTCTCTGCCTTTAAGAACGCACCGCCCGAACTCGAGCGGCTCGAGCAGCAACTGTTCATCAAGGCCGACGTCGTGTTCACCGGCGGCATGAGCCTTTATGAGGCCAAGCGCGGCCGGCATCCATCCGTCCATGCCTTTCCAAGCGGCATTGACACGGCGCACTTCCATCAGGCGCGCCGCCCTCAGACAGACCCTGCCGACCAGCAATCCATTGCGCATCCGCGCGTGGGCTTCTTCGGTGTCATCGACGAGAGGTTTGATATCGACCTGATGGCTCGAACCGCCGCAGCGATGCCAAACGTCGAGTTCGTCACCATTGGTCCGGTGGTGAAGATCGACCCGGCCACGCTGCCGACCGGCCCAAACATTCATTGGCTGGGCGCCAAGCGGTATGCCGAACTGCCTGAATATATGGCCGGTTGGGATGTGGGATGGATGCCTTTCGCCTTGAACGCCGCCACACGGTACATCAGTCCCACGAAGACCCCTGAGTTCCTTGCCGGGGGGCTGCCCGTGGTTTCGACAGCCATAGCCGATGTCGTGCAAACCTATGGCCGTCGCGGACTGGTGAAGATCGCTGACGCTAGCTCGATGCCATCAGCGCTCCGGACCGCTCTGCGCGAAGGGCCCGTTGGAATGACGAAGGTGGACGCATTCCTCTCGGGGATGTCGTGGGACTCGACCTGGAAAGCCATGCATGACTTCCTGACACCCGCGAAGATTTCGCGCCATGCCACGTCTAGCCGGCTGGTCGACCATGTTTGACTGGCTCGTCGTCGGCGCAGGCTTCGCAGGAAGCGTTTTGGCAGAACGCGTCGCCAGTCAGCGTGGAGATACAGTGCTGGTCGTCGATCGTCGCGCTCACATCGGCGGCAACGCTTTTGATTGGTATGATGAAGCCGGCATTCTTGTCCATCGCTATGGGCCTCACATCTTCCACACAAATGCAGAAGCCATCGTGGCCTACCTGTCTCAGTTTACCGCGTGGCGTCCTTATGAGCACCGCGTTCTGGCCCAGGTAGACGGTCAGCTTGTGCCAATCCCAATCAACCTCGACACAATCAATCGTCTCTATGGCCTAGACCTCACCTCTCAGCAAATGGAGCAGTTTCTGGCCGATCGCAGGGAGAGCGTTGAGGAGGTCCGCACCGCCGAGGACGTGGTCGTGGGCACCGTGGGACGGGAACTTTATGAGAAGTTTTTCCAAGGGTACACGCGAAAGCAATGGGGGGTCGACCCATCGCAGTTGAGCAAATCAGTAACGGCGCGCGTGCCGACACGAACCAATCGCGACGACCGCTATTTCTCCGACAGGTTCCAGAGCATGCCGGCGGGTGGATACACACGCATGTTCCAGAAGATGCTGGCTCACCCGAATATCAAGGTGATGCTGCAGTCGGACTACCGCCAAGTCCGACACGTCATCCCCCATCGGCGCCTCATCTATACCGGTCCGATCGATGAATTTTTCGATTTCAGGCTGGGGAAATTGCCGTATCGATCTTTGCGCTTCGAGCACGTCACGCTGGACCGGCCACAGTTTCAACCGGTGGCCGTCGTCAACTATCCGCAGACCGAAGCCTTCACAAGGATCACGGAATACAAGCATATGACGGGCCAGCGACATCCTCAAACCAGCCTGACCTACGAATACCCGACGAATGAGGGCGATCCGTACTATCCGGTTCCACGGCCGGAGAATGAAGTGCTCTACAAGCGATATGAGGCACTAGCTGCTCAGCAGACCGATGCGATTTTCGTCGGGCGGCTGGCAACATACCGGTACTACAATATGGACCAGGTGATTGGTCAGGCGCTGACTGCGTTCAATCGTATTCAGAAAACGGGGGCCTCGGCGCTATCTCTCGCCAAAGGGGCGGCGGGATAGCCGTGGTGGAGGTCTGGGGCGGCATCGAATGCAGCGTGGTTCGTGTAGGCGACGTGATCCGCGATCAGCTCCTCGAAACCGGGCATTCAAAACGCATCGAGGATTTGGATCTCGTTGCTTCTCTTGGTATCAAAACCGTTCGATACCCAGCGCTGTGGGAACACGTCGAGACAGTGGCGGGCAAGGATGACTGGAGCTGGCTGGACCAACGGTTTCAACGCATGCGCGAACTCGGCATCAGTCCCCTGGCAGCCCTCATTCACCACGGAAGCGGGCCATCCTGGACGTCCATTCTAGCGTCGGATTTTGTCGAACGCCTCGCGGCGTTTGCCACTCGGCTCGCAGGGCGGTACCCGTGGATAACGACTTTCACGCCGATCAACGAGCCAATGGTGACCGCTCGCCTCAGCGGCCTTTATGGACTCTGGCACCCGCACCGCGCGGACGAGGCAAGTTGCCTGCGACTCGTCGTGGCCCAATGCCGCGCGATCGTCAAGACAATGTCGGCCATCCGCAAGGTCATCCCCGATGCCAGGCTTATGCAGACAGAGGATTTCGGAAAGATATTTGCGACGAAAGAGCTTGCGTACCAGGCTGATTATGAAAATGACAGGCGATGGCTCTCGCTGGATCTGCTTTGTGGGCGTGTCGGTCCCTGCCATCCTTTCCATGAACGCCTCCTAGGGGCTGGTGTCGATCACACCCACCTTGAAGAGCTGGAGGCCGCGCCCTGCCCTCCGGACCTTATTGGAGTTGATTACTACCTCACCAGCGATCGGTTCCTTGATCATCGCGTCCAGCGGCATCATCGGGAACCGGTAGGAGGCAACGGCATCGAACCCTACGTCGATGTTGCCGCTTTCCGCGCCGGCCTGCCAGCGAGCGAACTCGGATTTGCCTCGCGTCTGCGTGAAGTGTGGCGGCGCTATACTCTGCCGGTGGTACTCGGTGAAGTCCACAATGGCTGCACCCGTGAGGAACAGCTGCGGTGGTTCTTGGAGGGATGGGAGGCAGCCTGCGAATGTGTGGCTGAGGGTGTTGATGTACGGGCCATCACCGCATGGTCGATGTTCGGTGCTATTGACTGGAATTCCATGATGATGCGCGAGGACGGATACTATGAATGCGGGGTGTTCGACACAAGGGCGGCTACTCCGCGTAGAACGATACTGGCTGATGCCATTTCGGCCCTGGTGAAAACCCGATCATTCGACCATCCGGTGCTTGTACAGAGCGGCTGGTGGCGAGCGCCGCGAAGGTTGAGGATATCGCCTACGATCCAACTGCAAGGGTTTGACCGGCTGCTCTCGATCCTGGGTGAGTGTTGCAGCCGCCGTAGACTTCCAGCCAGGGCGGACCATCGGACAGGATCGACAGACGCATGGGTTGAGCTCAGCGTGAAGGGCGGCGGAGGACGCGGTTCACGACCTGTCTTGTTTGCGAGATATGGCGACGGCAAAACCTTCTCGCTATCGCTTCCTGATGGCGTAAATCGGGTCGCCGCCTGCAATGCATTCCTCGACCTCGTGGTCGACGGCCTTGCCGGCGATCACGAGCTTGTTGCTGCTGACCGCGACAACCAATATCAAGTCTGCGAAGCCCCGATCGGGCATGCCGCCGCGCTAGCGCGCTAACGGTTTCACCACGCCACTTACCCTCCGCGTCTGGTGAGTCTTACGACAGCTACCTCGGATCTCGCACCATACTGAGATAGGTCGGATCGAATTCAGCGATCTCCTGAAGGCGCCCCCAGTCGATGATCGTCAACGACTGATCCGCCCAAGTGACCGCGCCGAGCTTACGAAGGTCGCCCACGATGCGGTTCATATGAACAACCGATAGTCCCAACACGTCTGCGAGTTCGGCCTGCGTTAGTGGCAAACGGAAACTTAGACCGGTCGTTCGATTCACCACCTTCAACCGGACGTACAGTTCGCAAATCAGGTGGGCCAAATGGGAGATCTTCGACCGTCGGCCCATAGCGACGATCCATTCCCTGTGGATCGCCCCGTCGCTGTCTCCGTGATCTTTCGTAGCCGACTGTAATCGGCAAAAAGCACACGGAAGGCCGACAAAGCGATAATTCCATGGTCCATGGTTTTGAGCAGGAAAGCATGGAGGTGGACAAAATCGCCCGGTACCTGGAGCGCCGTGAATTGTCGACCGCCGTCCTCTAGCACTTTGTATCGCGCTGCCAGTCCCTCAACCAGAAGGGTGCTATAACTCGGACGGGATCCCGCAGACACCAGATCCTGGCCAATGGCGACATCACGTCCGATTGAAATCGTTTCGGCAAGCAAAGCCCGTCCGGCGTCTGAGACAACATCGTGTTGCTCTAGCTGCATAAAAAGAGGTTCGAGCATCTCGTAGTCCCGAGGCTTATTGACGGAGGGCCCCCACCACCCTGGCAGCGTACGACCTCCATTTCCAAAAGGATCGTGGTAACAATCTGATGTATTTTCTCCCAAAGCCCCAGCAGCGATGGAACCTCAATTCGTCGAGGAGATTTACAGGTGACGTTTGCGGTGAGCTCGCAATGAACCGGTATTTCTTCGATGTTTACAACACTGACGGGCAGGTTCTGGATGAGGAAGGCCAACTTTTCGAGTCGCCCGATCGCGCGCGAGCGGAGGCCTTGCGCATCCTGCATGACGTCGCGCGCGATGAAATGCCTGACCGTGACCTGGCAAAACTTACCGTGAAGGTTAGGGGTGGCGACGGCGCCCAAATGTTTGAAGCATCGCTCATCTTAACCGCGGGTTGGAGTGCATCGTTATTCGTTCCGCCAAAGTAAGGGCAGTGTGAGCGCGCGAATATGGTGTCGGCGGTAGGCGCACGAACAGGCGAGCGGTCATCCGTCAGTGTCGTCGCTTCGTTCACCCTCCTTCTTGTGCGATTCCCACGACACCTTTCACTATGCATTGTCCGACGCCCGAGAGAGGCGTCGGCTCTCTCATGCTTTTAGAAAACGAGCGGCGGTCATGGTCATTGAAGGCTTCTTCCCGTCTTGACGCAGAGCAAAGCCGATGCTCCAACCGACGTGTCTTAGCGGAACTGGTCAAATGTGCATTGGCTGGGCGACTTGTCCGGTCGCCAGCGCAGCAGCTTTGTGCCATGCCGGAAGCGATCACCCGTTACATGATCGAAGCGCACCTCCACGACCAACTCAGGGCGCAGGGGCTCCCATTCGCCACTCCGTTCCGTGCTCCATCGGCTTGGCCCGCCCGGTGCCTTGCCAGTGAAGCCTGGCGGTTCGCGCAATGCTTCCAACCGATGGGTCAGTTCGGTGCGTTCGTCATTGGAGATCGTGGATGTAAAGCCTACATGATCGAGCCTGCCATCCTTGTCATAGAGGCCGAGCAGGAGGGATCCGGCCTCGCGCCTGTCGGCGAGATAGCGGAAGCCTCCTACGACACAGTCAGCCGTCCGCATCCGCTTGACCTTCACCATGGCGCGTTCGCCGGGAAGATACGGCCCATCCAGCCGCTTGGCGATTACGCCGTCGGTATTGCCGCCCGAGTCCTGCAGCCACTTTTTGGCCTGCATAAGATCCAAGGTCGCGGGCGAAAGTTGTATGTCCGCACTGCCTATTGACCGAACCAACCTCTCCAGCGCGGCACGTCTCCCGGAGAGCGGTCGATCGGTGAGAACTTGTCCGGTCGGATCAGCCAGCATATCGAACACCATCAGCTTGGCGGGCGTCTCGACCGCCAGTTTGCGAATGCGGCTTTCGGCCGGATGCAGACGCATCTGCAAGGCGTCAAAGGAATAGTTACCGGTGCGTTCGATCAGAATCTCACCGTCGATGACGAATTGCGCTGCCGGAAGGTTGCACAAGCGATCGACAAGCTCAGGAAAATAGCGGGCGAGCGGCTTTCCGGACTTGGCGCGAATATCTACCGCATTGCCGTCCTTGAACGACAGACACCGAAATCCATCCCACTTAGGCTCATATTGCCAGACACCCTGTTCTACGGGAATGGCGTCCGCACGTTTGGCTTCCATGGGAGCAGTGTCGATCGGCAGGAGAAATGGGGCGGAAGCGCTCATTTTGCTTCCCGCCCTTTGCGCGACACCCTCCAGAGATGGGAAAGCGGACCACTGCTGCCGTAGACGGGATCCTGCCGCGGTTTCGCGACTTTGGGAATGGCCTTGACCGCCCGGGCATGGTCCTCCTTGCCTTTGCATTCGTCGTAGATCCCGTCCAGCGGATAGGCGCCGACCACCAGAAAGTCGTCTTCGGCATACAGACATTCGTGGCCAGTGCCTGCCGGCAGGACAGCGACGTCCCCCGCCTTCATCGTCAGCGAGCGGCCGCGCTTGCCGCCGAACTGCACCTTGGCCGATCCGCGAGCTACTCCGAGAACTTCGTGAATGCGGGAATGGTAGTGAACATAGTTGTAGATGCCATTCCGCCAGGACTTTTGCCAGCCGTTGCGTGCGAAGAGGTCCTCAAAGATTGCAGCTGGATCATACTTGGCAGGCAGTTTCGCAACGCCATGATACACGACCAAAGGCCAGTACGGATGATTGGGGATGATGCCATCATCCTTGAAAAGGAACGTGTACGCCTTGCGTGATCGCAGCAGGCGCTCGAGATCGTCGCTTGAGGGCCGCTGCCAGCCTGTCACCTTCTCGACGAACTTTTTTCCGCTTTCGAGTATTGGCATCACGTCTGCCCAGCTGGCGAGTCCACTGGTTGGAGGGGCGCGACCGCAGGGCCGTTGAGTACGGTCCCGTCGGGAGCGAAATGCGAGCCGTGACAGGAGCAGTCCCAGCACTGCTCGGTCGAATTCCAGGCCACTTCGCATCCGGAATGCGTGCAGACGGCGGAATGAAGATGCAGCTTTTCAGCCATGTCGCGGCAGGCGGCGATTTTGCGCAGGCCGGCGCGAACAATCCCGCCCTCACCAGGCGCCAGCGCGTCCAGCGACTCCAGATCGCCCGGCAGCAGATAGCCCGCGAGATTTCTGACCGCCGACAGGTTTTCCCGGACATAATTGATCACGCCTGGGGGCGTCTTGCGCGAAGGATCATAGACCCCGGCCCATGGGTTCTCCTTCCCCGAAATCAGATCCTTCAAGAGCAGACCGGAGAGGGCGCCATGCGTCATGCCCTGGCCGGAGTCTCCAGTGACCACATAGACCGAAGAGCTGCCCGGATTTAAACCGATGAAGGCGCAATAGTCGATCGTGTCCAAAACCTGCCCCGACCAGCGCGTGACCTCTTTGGCCAAACTTGGCACGAGTTGGCGTATCCAGGCCTCGATCGCCTCGAAGCGGATCTCGCCGTCGTCGGCTTCGCCGGATTTGTGATCGGCCCCTCCCGCGATCAGATAATCAACCGAACCGGGGCCGGGGTTCAAACGGACATAGTGATAGGGGTCGGCCGTATCCCAGAAAAGCGCGTCCGGCAGATCGCCGCGCGGCAGGGTGAAGGCCATTGCATAGGTGCGATAAGGCGACATCTTCGTGTGGAGCTTGAAGCGGTCGTTGATGGGGGAATTGGTTGCAACGACGGCAGTCGCCGCTTCAACAGCGCCACCATTTTCGGTCGAGACGCGCACGCCACCATCAGGCAATTCCTCGACGGCAAGCACCGGACTATTCGCAAAGATACGACCGCCCTGTTCACGAATGACTCCGGCCAAACCGCGAAGATATCGCAGCGGATGGAACGTCGCCTGATTTGGATAGCGCAGGACCGGTGCGTTCTCGAAACCCTTAAGCGGCACGCCTGTCACCAGCTCGGCCGCTGCCCCTACTCTACGGGCCGCATCCAACTCTTCCTGTCGCTGATCCCGGGCATCGTTGAAGTCCACGCCCATCGCCGGAAAAAGGAATGCGTCCAGCCTGCGGAAATTGCAATCGAGCCCTAACTCAGCGACGTTCTGCTCGATGCGCGCAACCGCTGCCTCTTGGCTTTCCTGGAATAGCCTTGCGGTCTCTTGGCCGCGCAGGTTGATCAGCGCGCTCAGACCGTCGTCGCAAATCGGCGCCAGATGTGCAGTCGTTCGTGATGTCATGCCGCCGGCGATCAATCCTCGATCGAGGACAATCACCTTTTGCCCGATGCTGGCAAGCTCGTAGGCGACTGACAGCCCCGCGACGCCCGATCCGATGATGACGGTGTCGCAGTTTTGCTTTCCGGTGAACCGCGGCGCATCGGGATAGACGTCGACCTTCATCCATAGCGATCGGGTTTGTTCACCAAGCGCGTTCATGCCAGCCACCGCCGTCACCTGGATGCCTTCTGGGTGACCTTTCGCTCGGCGATTGTCGTCAGCTTCTTATCGGCCGCCTTTTCCTCGTTGAGGGTGGTATTGAGAAGCCGTGCGACGGCCTCGTTGCCGCGGTCCTGCGCCCAGGCGATCAACGTTCCGTAACGGGTGATCTCGTAGTGTTCGACGGCTTGCGCCGCAGCTATCAAGGCCGCGTCGAGTACTTTTTTCTCGGCAACTTCGCCGGCTATCTCATTTGCTTCCTTGATGATGCCGTCGATCGCAGGGCAGGTCGTTGCCTTGGGCTTTTCGCCGATCAGCTCGAAAGCCTGGTCGAGGCGTTGAACGTGTTTTTCCGTTTCCGCAAGGTGCGTTTTGAAGGTAGCTGCCAGGTCGCGATTCGTCGCTTTTTCCGCCATGTCAGGCAGTGCCCTCAAAATCCGCTTCTCCGCATAATAGATATCCTGCAAGACATGCAGGAACAGATCGTCGATGGTCTTGATGTCTTTCGTAAACAATCCCACGGCACGCTCCCGGTTTCCCATCCTTGAATTGACAACGCGCGGATTTGCCAGCTGTTCCGGTCGCTCTGGCTTCCTTGGCGGCGCTTCGGCACGGCGAAGAAGTACGGTCGCTCGCCAGCACCTCATGAATGCCGCCTTCAGGTTCGAATTGTTCCAGAACTTTCAGTCTCAGCTCATGTCAACTGCGCTGCTTGTCGCTTGTCCATTTCTCAAGCGTTTGGGAATAGACCCTCGGCGACACAGCCTCGTAGCCGCAGCGTTTTCGGCTCGCGACAAACCACACTGAAAAGAATTCAGCACAGGGTCGTATTCGCTCTTGCGGATGGATGTCGAAGGCATGTGCCAACCCTAGACGAGGGCCATCGGCATATAGCGAATGATCACCTTGTCCTGCCGAAAACGTCGTTCGAGTTCCGTGCGGCGCTCATGCCAATTCGCCAGGTCGATTTCCTCCACCATAACCTCGAAGATGACAATGTCGTCGTTATGGGATTCCGCGCCTTGCCGCCATAGACCCTCCGCGGGCGCCTGATAGTAGGCCGTAACTCCTTTGAATCGGCCTGCGAGTTCCTCCTTGACCTGATCGAAATCGTGTCGTGCGAAAGGTTGGCCGGCATTGTCGGCCCGCGGGAGAAGGATTTGGAGAAGGTGCATGTCCGCACTCGCTGAAAAAGCATTCAACGATTGATAAGCTCACGCGTTCCTTGTTGGGAGCGTGTCGCGTCTCGGCCGAGCCTACATCGGGGGTCCTTGTTTTTCCCGCCCACTAGCGGTCGCCATGCTGAGTTTGAAACGGGAAGGCGAACCCCATGGCGAGCAGCCTCTTGGCTCTAAACAGCCTTCCTCTGCCGTCTTCGGTCAATCGAGCTCTATCCAGGCCGGCGCGTGGTCGCTCGGCTTTTCCCATCCTCGAGTATCGATGTCTACGCCGGCACCTCTCAGCTGGCCGGCAAGCCATGGGCTCACCAGCAGATGATCCATGCGCAGGCCGGAGCTCCGATCGTACCCGCCCCGATAGGAGAAATTCCAATAAGTGTAGATGCCTTTCTCAGGGTGGATGCGCCTGACGGCATCGATCCAGCCCTGCTCGAGCATCGTGGCATAAGCTTCCCGGCTTTCCGGGAAATAGACGGCATCACGTAGCCATCGGCTCGGAACAACTGCGTCAATCGGGGTCGGCACCACGTTATAGTCGCCGCAAAGCACGACGGGCGCGCCTTTTTCGAGCAGCGGCTTGGCATAGCTGATGAGGCGTTCGAACCAGCGCAGCTTGAAGTCGAACTTTGGGCCGGGCGCCGGATTACCATTGGGCAGGTAAAGGCATCCAACGATCAACCCGTTTATCTCGGCCTCGATATAGCGGCTATGCGTATCATCGATGTCCCCGGGCAGGCCGCGCCTTCGTTCCATCGGTTCGGCACCCCGCGCAAGGATGGCCACGCCGTTATAGGATTTCTGACCATGCCAAATCGCGCTGTAACCCGCTGCGCGGATTGCTTCGGCCGGAAACTTTTCGTCCGAAGTTTTCAGTTCCTGCAGGCAGACGATGTCGCAGGGGGTCTCAGCCAACCATCTCAGAAGTACGGGCAACCGACCATTGACGCCGTTCACGTTGAAGGTGGCAATGCGAGTGGCCGGCATTGTTGGCGTGTCTCTATTTCTTGCCCAGCTTATCCTCGACCTTTTTGCGGCTGTTGCCCATCGACCTAACCGCCGACTTCACAGCATCCTTGCTGGCGTCGGTCTTGCCGGCTTCATAGCGCACCTCGTGATCCTGCCTACCGGCAACCTTGACCCGATCCTGGTTGCGCCCGCGCGTCGTGCCACTGGTGGACATCTCTTCCTCCGAGTTTGCCGCTTCAACGCTTCACAACGCGGCCGGACTCTTTAGGTTCATCCGGCAGCGACAAGAGACGTGAAGTTGGACAGAACGCTTCGCCCATTTTGGGGTCCGGAGGAGACAAACAAAAAACTGGCCAATTTTGACCTCGTCGGTTTGTTCGAGTTTCCTGCGCGACATAAGCATCCGCCGTCGGTGTGGTTCAGCGAGGGTCGGTATCTCGCTCGGCTCAAGGAACCACTTGTTAGTCCGAACCATTCTTCGAGAAGTGCCGTACGTCCGAGGAATAGATGGCGACCGACAAGCTCTCAAAGTACAAATCGAAGCGTGATTTCGAACTCACGCAGGAACCGAGCGGAAAGGAAGCGATCAGGCCGTCCAACCGGCGGCGGTTCGTCATCCAGAAACACGACGCCACCCGGCTCCACTATGATCTCAGACTTGAACTCGACGGCGTCTTCAAATCCTGGGCGGTGACCCGCGGACCTTCGCTTGATCCGCATGACAAGCGTCTTGCGGTTGAAGTCGAAGATCATCCGCTCGACTACGGGGACTTCGAAGGCACGATTCCGAAGGGGCAGTATGGCGGCGGCACTGTGATGCTCTGGGACCGGGGCTATTGGGAACCGGAGGGTAAGAAGAGCCCTGAACAGGCATTGGCGAAAGGCGACTTCAAGTTCACGTTGGAAGGAGAGCGGCTGCACGGCAGCTTCGTTCTGGTCCGGATGGCCAACGACCGGGAGCGAGGCAAGCGTCCGAACTGGCTGCTGATCAAGCATCGCGACGCGTTTTCGGTAGAGGAGGATGGCGGCGCTATTCTGGACAAAAATGCCACCTCGGTGGCTTCCGGCCGCACCATGGAGGAGGTTGCTTCAGGAAAAGGCCGCAAGCCCAAACCTTTCATGCTGCAGGGCGGAAAGGTGGGCGCCAATGCGGTGTGGGATAGCCGTGCCGGCCTGGCCGCTCAGGAGCGCAAGGAGAAAGCTCGCGGCAAAAAAAAGGCGGATGCGACCAGACCGGTCGATCTACCAGAATTCATCGCCCCGCAGCTCTGCGACACTCTGGCGAGGCCCCCATCGGGCAGCGGATGGCTGCACGAAATCAAGTTTGACGGATATCGCATCCAGACGCGCATACTCGACAGCGACGCGACACTGAAGACGCGCAAGGGACTAGACTGGACCGCCAAGTATCCCGCGATCGCACAGGCGGCCAGCGATCTTCCGGACGCAATCATCGATGGCGAGATATGTGCGCTTGATGAGAATGGCGCTCCGGATTTCGCCGCCCTTCAGGCCGCCCTGTCCGAAGGCAAGACTGATGCGCTGGTCTATTTTGCATTTGACCTGCTCTTCGACGGCTCTGAAGACCTGCGTGCGTTGCCGCTTTCGGAACGGAAGGCTCGCTTGCAGCACTTCCTGTCCGATGCGCGAGATGATGCCCGCATACGCTTTGTCGAGCACTTTGAAACCGGCGGCGATGCGGTGCTGCGCTCGGCCTGCCGATTGTCGCTTGAGGGAATCGTGTCGAAGCGTGCCGACGCGCCCTATGTTTCAGGTCGTACCGAGACTTGGGCAAAGTCCAAATGCCGCGCCGGCCACGAGGTTGTCATCGGCGCATATGCCACCACCAACGGGAAGTTCCGATCGCTTCTGGTTGGCGTCAACCGCGGCGATAGGTTCGTCTATGTCGGGCGCGTCGGTACCGGCTACGGCGCCGCGAAGGTCAAGGACCTGTTGCCTAAGCTGAAGGCGCTCGAAACGACGAAATCCCCGTTCACGGGCATCGGCGCTCCGAAGAAAGACCGCGGTGTCGTCTGGCTCAAGCCGGAGCTCGTGGCGGAGATCGAATTCGCCGGCTGGACATCCGATGGTCTTGTTCGGCAGGCGGCATTCAAGGGGTTGCGGGCGGACAAGCCGGCCGAGGAGGTCGAGGCCGAGAAGCCGGCCTCGCCGACGACGACGGAGGTATCCCGGCCTGCGACACCGACATGGCCGAAACCTTCTGGGCGTGGCGGCAAGGTCGATGTCATGGGCGTACTGATTTCCAACCCCGAAAAGCCCTTGTGGCCCGATGCCAACGACAGCGCGCCGGTCACCAAGGAAGACCTCGCCCGCTACTACGAAGCAGTCGGCGCGTGGATGATCAAGCACATCCGCGGCCGGCCGTGCTCGATCATAAGGGCGCCGGACGGGGTCGGCAGCGAGCAGTTCTTCCAGCGCCATGCGATGGCTGGCACCTCCAATCTTCTGGAATTGGTAACGGTATTCGGTGACAGAAAGCCTTATCTGCAGATCGATCGTATCGAAGGGCTCGCTGCAGTGGCCCAGATCGGTGCGGTTGAACTGCATCCCTGGAATTGCGAGCCCCAGCAGCCGGAGGTGCCAGGCCGTCTGGTCTTCGACCTCGACCCTGGTCCAGACGTTCCCTTTTCCATGGTTGTGCAAGCGGCCAGGGAAATGCGCGAGCGGCTTGACGACCTCGGGCTCGTCAGCTTCTGCAAGACGACCGGCGGAAAGGGCCTGCATGTCGTGACGCCGCTCGCTGTCACCAGCCGCACCAAGCTCACCTGGCCGGTGGCCAAGGGTTTTGCGCACGACGTCTGCCTTGCCATGGCGCATAACAACCCTGAGCTCTATCTGACCAAGATGGCGAAGAACCTGCGCCACGGGCGCATCTTCCTCGACTATCTGCGCAATGACCGCATGGCCACGGCGGTTGCGCCGCTCTCGCCGCGCGCGCGGCCCGGAGCGACGGTATCGATGCCGCTGACCTGGACGCAGGTTAGGGCCGATCTCGACCCCAACCGCTACACGCTGCGCACCGTGCCCGGGTTGCTCGCGAAGAGTAAGGCCTGGAAGGATTACGACAAAGGTCATCGTCCTCTGGAGCCGGCCATCAGACGGCTGGGAAGGACGATGAAGCAGGTTGCCTGATCAGATCTGCGTCCGCTCATGTCGAACAACGCGGCATCGGCCTTTACCTCGCGCAGTCTCTGATAGGACGCGTGCCGCAACTTTCCGTCGTTGCGGTTGCGTCGGCTCGCGTTTCCGCAAGCGGCGAGAGTGAACTGTTCATTCACGGAGTGCTCGCATTGTGACTACCGGCCCACCGGTCTGGGTGATCGGCGCATCCTAGCGCTTGCCCGGACGGTTCTCCGCCTCGACGGATTTACGCAACGCGTCCATGATGCTGATGACGTTGTTGGGAGTGGCCTTCGACTCAGCGCCCTTGGCCTTTGTCGGACGCTTCGTCTTCTTACGCTTGGCCTCGATGATCTCCAGCAGCTTGCCCTGAACCGGATCTGACACCAGCGTGCTATCCCAATGGCGCGTCTGCTTCTTGATGAACTGTTGGATCAGCGGCATCATCTCGGGGTCGGACATTGTGCCCTCGATGCCCTCGAAGTAGGCCTGTTCGTCGCGAACCTCGTCACCATAGCGCAACGTCCACAAGACGATGCCTTTGCCGCGCGGCTCAAGCATGACGGAGCGTTCCCGGCGCGAGATCACCAGTCGTGAGATGCCGACCATGTCCTCCGCTGCCATGGCATCCCGGATGACCGAGAATGCCTCCTCCCCGACCGGATCGTTTGGCGACAGGTAATATGGCGTGTCGAGCCAGATCCATTCGATGGAATCGCGCGGAGAGAAGACCTCGATATCGATGGTCCTGGTGCTGTCGAGGGCGACGTTTTCGAGCTCCTCGTCTTCGAGGATGATGTAGTCGTTCTCGCCGCGCTGATAGCCCTTAACCTCGTCTTCCTCTTTCACCTCCTTGCCGGTGACCGCATCGACGTAATGACTGACGACGCGGTTGTGCGTCTCGCGATTGAGCGTATGGAACCGGACCTTTTCGCTCTCTGAGGTCGCCGGCATCATCTGCACGGGGCAAGTTACCAATGAGAGCTTCAGATAGCCTTTCCAGTATGGGCGGACCGCCATGACAACCTCCGATCAGGCAGCGCGCTTCGTGCTTGCGGCGCGCCCGGGCTGCGGCTTCCGATCACTGGTGGTCTTCGCTGCAGTGCGTTTCGGCTTTTCACTGGCTCCCATTCCGGCGCTTTGTCGCAAGGCTTGCAGCAGGTCGTTCTTCTTCGCGGGCGGCGGCGCCTTCTTCTTGGGCAGAGCTTTGCCCTCGATCTTTGCCTTGACCAGTTCGGCGACCGCGGCTTCATAGCGATCGTCGAAGCTCTTCGCGTCGAAAGCGCCCTTCTTGGAGTTGATGATGTGCTTGGCGAGGTCCAGCATCTCCCCGTCGATCTCCATTTGGGCTATGTCGTCGAAAGCCTCCTTTGCGGAGCGGACCTCATAATCGAAATTCAGCGTCGTGCCGATCAGGCCTTTCCCATGGGGGCGGATCAGAACCGTACGCAGGCGCCGGAACAACACCGTGCGCGCAAGCGCCGCAACTTTCGCCTGTCGCATGCCGTCACGCAGCAGCCTGAAGGCATCGGCGCCCATTTTGTCGGGGATGAGGTAGTAGGGCTTATCGAAATAGACGTCATCGATCTCGTCGCACGGCACAAAGGCCTCGATCTTGAGGGTCTTGTCGCTATCGGGAACTGCAGCTGCAACCTCTTCCGGCTCAAGGACAACGTAGTCGCCATTCTCGATCTCGTATCCCTTGACCTGATCTTCCCGCTCGACCGGATCGCCTGTCTCGCTGTCGACGAACTCGCGTCGGACCCGGTTGCCGGTAGCGCGGTTGAGCGTGTTGAAGGCGATGCGCTCAGCGGATGAAACTGCCGTATAAAGCGCCACGGCGCAGGCAACTTCTCCGAACTTGACATAACCCTTCCAATTCGCACGCGCGGACACCATCGAACTCAAAACTCCGACACAACCCATACGAGTCATTAAGCGAATCTTGGCCGTGAAGGTTCCCAGTCAAAAACGAATCTAATTTCAATGGGTTGGCGATACGACCGGTGCGCAAATCTGCTTCAACGGCTTCGCTCGCGGAAGCCGTTCGCGGGCGGCGTCGACGGGCTGCACATGAGAGCAGATTGTCACTCCTATCGTTACCCGAAGGCCAAAATTTTACGTTGCAAGAACTTAGAGATCCTGCGACCAAGCTCTGAGATGGCCTCTCCTCTCGATGGGCATCTCGAAAGTGGCAGTCTGGACAAGAAGAGCCTTTGCACGGTCGATTGCACCGAGAGCGCCATCAACGTCCTCGCCTCGTGCCATTTCGACAGTTACAAATTCCCCGCCCTCCCCCTCAAAACTACTCGAATAAGAGGCAGGCCTGAGACGCCGCGGCAGGTGCAATGTTGATTCCGACGATCTGCATGGGAAGTCCTTCAATTTTTCAGTGACGAAGGCTTTCGCCGGTTCGATCGGTGATTTCCTTGATCGTGCTCATCCGCATGGCCGAGGGAGTCGCTGGCTACGGTCAATACTGCCAGGAACGCAGCGGCGTATCTGGCAAAGCCGAAGGCCTGCGCGGCGGCCAATTTCGCACCGCGCGCATGTTCAGCGATAAACTTGTCCGCGGCATCCTGAACTTCAGCCCCAGCCTTGCCGAACAGGTCGCGCTCTTTTGCCGTAGACTTAAACGCCTTCCCGATAATGTGGCCGATCAACAGGCTTCCCGCAGATCCGGCGAGCACCCTTGCGCGCGTCAGGTTTGTAATCGCCTTGCCCGTATGGGTTTCGTAACGCATTGACGCTGCGTCCGAATGCGTGGCGCAGCCAACGAGGTCGACAGCGTCGTGACCGATGCCGGCGGGGCCGCGGGCACTCCGCCGGCCCGCGTCGAATATGACAAATGCGCCCAACGCGACCGCTGCGGCGGCGCCGCCGTTATCCTTCACAGCGTCGGACACACCGCCAAGAGCCTTAGCAACTTTCTGCTTGGCGTATCGCGTCGACGCGTCGACCAGATTTCGGGGCTGCAGCCGCCGGCTTATTTCGCTGACCGGCTCAAACAAAGCCTGACGCTCTGTTCGGCTCTTCAGCATGATTTCCCGCATCTCTTCATTGGGTTGAGCCAAAACGCATCCCCTGTTTCAGTGTTGCGATGTCAGTGCGCACCTGATTGACGGTCTCGACCGGTGTGATGGTCCATCCCGCAAGCGCTCGCTTGGCAAGATAGAGCAACAGCACTCCGCCCACCCCGAGCAAAACGCCGACGACCAAACACGCGACCATCGGATTCACGCCGAGGTGGATCATCGCGAGGATCAGGAACTGGACCATCGCGAACGCTGCGAGGACAAACAGCGCCAGTGCGGCGATGCCGCATGCGCCCGACGAGACGATCGTCGACGTCTTGACCTTCATCTCCGCCCTGAGAAGGCGAAGGTCGAGGCGCATCAGCGAAGCGAATTGGCTCAACACTTCGCTGAACACGCTTCCTAAGGATCGGCGATCGGTACCATCATCCATTTGGAGTGCTTCCTCTCAGGACCGATCAGAGCTTCGCATGATGCGGGTGAGAACCACGCCGGCCAGGATGCCGATGCCGAAGAAGGCGGCAGGCTGGCGCTGGGCGAATTTTGTAACGGAGTCCAGCAACTCACCCACGTTGCGATCCCTGATATCCGACGAAATCCGTTCCACACCTTCGGCCGCGCTGCGGACCATGCCAGCAACCTGTGGGGATTGTTTCTCGATGCCGTCGGCTGCTTCTTTGACGGAATGGGCGATATTGGCAATCGCGTCGGCGCCCGCGGTCTTGTTCAACTCGACCGCTTCCTTGAATGCTCCAGCAGCATCCGATGCCACCGAGCCGGCATAATTTTTCGCGTCAGTCGAAACGGAAGCGGCAGCGCTCTTGAGGTGTGTTGCAGTTTCGGCCGCGCTGGACTTCAACTTGCCGATTGCTTCCTTGCTTTTTTCGGTCTGGCGGGTATCGGTCTTGTCCTGCCATTCATTTCCCCCAGAGGGTCCGCTGAGGTCGTTGTTTATGGGCGTGTTCACGTTTTTTCGCTCCTGTTCCTGAAATTGATCTTGTGAATTGAACTTCACCAACGGCACCCAGTTCCTGCTCAAATCGAATATTCCTGGCGCACAACGGGGCTCTTGAAATCAAGTGACAACCCTTGGTAAGTCCCTCACTCGCGGCGGTTGCTCCGCAGAAGCTGAAGGCATTTTTGAAACCCGGCGGCTTGGCCCGTTCCCGAGGCGACGATTGCGTTCGCGGGCCGAGCGCGAACTTCGAGCCGCCATCACAATCAACTTGTTCAAGGCGGGCGTCAGAAGCGTGACCTTGGCCGTCTGACGCGGCACGACGAATGGACGCTTCGTGAGCGCTCCCCTTGAACGCACAGGCGGGCGGCAGGCAAGCTCATCGTTTCGTGCCGGCAATTGCCAAGCGGCCTGTTACGCCTACACTTGGGAGTCCAGCCTACCTATCCTTCTGGGACAGACGGGAGAACGGCGAAGGCTGGCTAAAAAGCGCCGATCTTTGCGATAATGAAGGCAACCGCAAGTGCGCGGTGGCGATTGCGAGAGCTTCGAATTGAGAAGCCAAATGGGATGTGCAGATAAGGAAGACCTCACCTCGCGCAGCACTGATCGAAATCAGAAAAATTCGTGAGAATTTTGCTGCCGGTCAGTGAGAGAGGCCGCCGATGAGCAGGCAAAAACCAAATGTGCTCTTGGTCCCCTGTTGTCCAGTCTCGCTGCGGTGGAACGGGTTGTCATAACGCGCGTTGCTCCAAAAGCTTAACAGGGGAACGCAGAATGGACGAGGATCTCTGTATGAAAATCGCGCGAACCGACCTCTCTTTAACCGGTTCGAGCAGCGACATGGCTACCATCATGTCGGGGGTCGCGACTACAGTTGAGGATTTCCTCGTCGGCGCCGAAGACGGTCTGGCCCATCGGCAGAGCTATGATGGAATTTATTGTGAAACCATCAGACGGTCAGAAGCGTCGGGCGCATAACGAAAACACCCGTCTGTCAGTCTCGTCAATCAGCGCTTGTACGCGCTTCAACAAAGGCTAGTCGATTGTCTAAGAGTTCTGCGCGAACGCTATCTTTGTCGGGATTGCTCTCAAGCGACGCGGGCAAGCTGCGCCCCTTTGTAAGTTCTTGAGAGATGGCAACCGAGCTGCCGCCTTTCGGTCGCATGGCTTCACCCACAAACGTGAAAGCGGGCAAATCCGGACGTTTGCGGAAGGGGCTCCTGTACGTCGCCGTTGCTGTGGTCGCAAGCTTGCTGACGGTGGTCACCATAAATGTAATTCCAGACCAGCGCGTTGTGCAATCGCCCGTGCCCCACCGTTTTTACGCATCGGATCCACAATTCGCCAAGACGATGAGCAGCTTCTCGCAAGGGCACATCTTCAGTTCGAACGCTGTCCAGACCCTCGTCAACGGGGACGAGATTTTTACTTCTATGCTCCAAGCAGTCCGAGCCGCTCATTCGACGGTCGATATGGAGACCTATATCTACTGGTCTGGGGCTGTCGGCTATGAGTTCGCGACGTCTCTTGCCACGAAAGCAAAAGAGGGCGTTGAGGTCCGCGTTCTGGTCGACTGGGTCGGAAGTCTTCCGTTCGATGAAGAGCTCATCCGCATCATGACAAGTGCCGGCGTAAAGTTCGAGCGCTATCGACCCATCCATTGGTACACGCTTGATCGCGTAAACAATCGCACCCACCGCAAGTTGCTGATCGTGGACGGACGGGTCGCATTCACCGGTGGCGTAGGCATCGCTGACAATTGGAGAGGAAATGCTCGCAACCCCGATGAGTGGCGCGACACCCACTACCGAATCGAAGGACCGGCCGTATCAGCTTTTCAGGCGGCGTTCGCGGAAAACTGGATGAAGACAACCGGGGAGACGTTGCAGGGTGAGAAGTTCTATCCTCCGCTCCAACCAACGGGAACACTGGGCGCCCAGCTGATCCTGTCCTCGCAGCCGAATGGCTCGGCGGACATGGAACTGATGATGTTGGCAGCGATCGCCGCTGCTGAAGATCACTTGCGTATCGGGATGGCCTATTTCGTACCGGACGACATCGCCCTCGAGCAGATCCTGGACGCTAGGAAACGAGGCGTATCGGTTGATGTTATCGTGCCCAGTTCCATTACCGACGTGCCACTGACCCGAAAGAGTTCGCGGTATTTCTGGGGCACATTGCTTAGAGCAGGTGTTCACATCTTCGAGTTCCAGCCCACGATGTACCATCCCAAACTCTTGATCGTTGACGACGTCTGGGCGAGCTTTGGTTCAGCCAATTTGGACGAGCGTTCCTTGCGTCTGAACGACGAAGCCACGCTGAACGTTTACGGCAAGGATTTTGCTCGGACGCAAATCGATTTGTTCAATCAAGATCTTGAGCGGTGCAGGCAGATCAGCCTAGAAGAATGGCAGACTAGGCCCCTCAGCGAAAAGGTTGCAGACTGGTTTGCCAGTTGGCTGAGGTCGCAGCTTTGACCGGTGCGTGGCCCGACTACCCCTCGGCAAGCATCCCGCATAATGCTGCGCTTGCCCCAACCGAGCCCGAGTCGATTGCGCAAAGAAGTGCTTGTCTTACTCGTGCGACAAACCGCCGGGGGCTGCCATACCATGGGACGTTGAGCCTCGCCCATCATGTCCGCAACGAGGTTCCCAATCCCGAGTTAGTTCAGTCACAGATCAGGCTGAGGTGCTACTGGAGCTCAGCGATCGCGAGGAACCAAGACGACAGTTGGGCATTCGAAGCGACTTTTGGGCAGACGGCGCCGGTAAGAGGGTCCTAAGTAAAGTCCGGGTGGCAATGCTCCCGCGGTCACGTGTCCTTCCCCCGGTGTCAAAAGGCCCGCAGGAAGACGCCGAGATGCCGAGCCAGAAATTAGCTGGTTCGCTCCGCCCCAGGCGTCACAATCTGCAAGGCGCGGCCTAATGGTCGCGGCGAAACAACCATCCGCGATCCCGCAGAGTTGCAGTCTTGCCGCCGGCTGGGCAAGCTCAAACCGGCTGCAGACGAATATCACGCTAGAGATCGCTTTCGCGGACCGCTCTCGTTGGTTGGAAATTTCCACGTCTCGCGAGCACGCACGGTCTCGTAACGACCCTGAACGGTATGGAGGCACCTAAAAAAGCGGGTGGCGATCCGAAAATCGCCACCCATTTCCTCGACATGAATATACCGGAACGTTTCCCCTGCGGCGCTACTTCGGCTTTTGAGATAGGACAGGCTGCATCACGCTATTTCGATAGGCGTCACCTAGGGCGCGCCGCCGAACCAAAGCGGCAGAAAATTCAAGAAACAGACTTTGCAGTTGTTTGTAGATACGCATGGCAATCTCCCCTACAATGCGCAAGGCCTCGAAGCTACTGCCCAGGCCATTGGAGAATGGTCAAGCCGCCCCCTGGCTGGCTGCGCGTTCGTTCACTCCCGCCTCGCCGAGCGCCGTGAGGGTGTCGTCAGTAGCCTTTTCCTCTTCGAGAGTCGCATCGAGCAGCTCGATCACATCCTCCTTACCTAAGGCAGCCGCCCAAGCGATCAGAGTTCCATACCTGGCGATTTCGTAGTGCTCTACCGCCTGCGCGGCCCCGACCAGACCAGCATCCAACGAGGGCGAACCCTTATATTCCTCAAGGATTTCGGACCCTTCCTCGAGGATGCCATCAATGGCGGGGCAGGTTTTGCCGCGTGCTGGAACGCCGAGAAGTGCAAAGACTTCCTCCAAGCGCTCAACCTGCCCCTCGGTCTCTGCAAGATGTTTCTGGAAGGCGGCTGAGACTTGCTCGTCATATGCTCCTTTGGCCATCTTTGGCAGAGCTTTCAGAATTTTCTTCTCGGCGTAATAGATGTCTTTTAGTCCGTCCAGGAGAAGGTCCTCCAGGTCCTTATTGTTGCCATTGGCTTTTTTTGGCGTGGCCATGTGCAGTCTCCTTTTTCAAAAACGCCCACAATGAGCGATTCGGAAACTTCGAAAAATGCGCCGAGTTCCGTGAGGAAGGAGATTTCAAGTCGCACCTGGTCGCTCCGGGAAACCCCGACGCTTTGTGACCGCTAGAGATCGGACGGCGGCCGTGGCCCCGCCGATCACTCAGACATTGCAATTTTCGTTTTTGGGCGCGCGCCCGTGCAGCCTGAGCCACCTCAAGCCCAGCCTTCGCTTGCGCTCGGCGTCATTATGTAGTGGCGGCCAGTCGTCCTCTCGCCTTTTATCGAGAGCGTTGGAACAATTCGGGCGCAACGAATTTTAAGGCGCTGATATTTGGGAGCGCCGAAATGAGGTTCGTTGCTATCATGGACCCGACCCACCAAACACGGTGAGGTGGCGCTGCGACAGAAATGTCTGTGGCGACCGCCCGCCGAACTGCGAGTTGCAAACCCGGCCGCGTTGCTCGATCCGCCTGCAGCAGCACAGGTTCAGAGCTGAGATAATTGTTTGCGTAATTCGCAAGCTCCGATCGGAGATGCAAGGTGCCCATTCGGAACCTCGCGCCTGAAATGGCGTTTTAGCTGCTGTGCAACAACTACGGAGGCGACGGCCATGGATTGGAACCGCGTTGAAGGAAACTGGAAGCAGGTAAAGGGTAAGGTCAAGGAACAGTGGGGCAAACTCACCGACGACGATCTCGATCGCATTGCAGGCAAGCGCGATCAGCTTGAAGGCAAGATTCAGGAGAGATATGGCATCGAGAAGGACCGGGTCCGGCGAGACGTCGACGACTGGTATTCGAGGCAAGGTTGGTAAACTCTCGCAGGGGCGCGCAGGCGCCCCTAATTTTCGTTAGCGAGCATCACCTCGCGCTACCAGCACGTGGCAGCGGGCTCGTTTTCGCCGCCCACAGCACTAGGTTCCTCTCAGGCAAAAGGGGGTTCCCAATGCGAGTGGCACGCGAAGCTTGGTCTCTTGGCAAGGATAGCATCCTCGGGTTCATCAACGATAATGCACTTAGCCACGGCGCGGCGATGGCGTTCTATGCCGTTACATCCTTGGCCCCCATTTTGTTGATCGTTGTTGCGATTGCCGGGCTTGTCTTCGGGCATGACGCAGCTCAAGTCGCCTTGTCAGCCGAAATTGCAGGCGTGATGGGTACGCAAACCGGAGATCTTCTGCGCACCACCATTGAAAGCGCTTCTCATAGAACATCGGGCACTCTTGCCACGCTGGTAGGCATCGTCACTCTCTTTGTCACAGCCTCAGGTGTTTTTGGCGAAATGCAGCTTTCGCTCAACAAGATCTGGAAGATTGATCCTCCCGCCATGTCCTTGTCGCGACTGGTCCGAGCGCGGGCCGCCAGCCTTGGCTTGGTTGCAGCGTTGGGGTTTTTACTGCTTGTCTCATTGGCGGCGAGCACTGCGATTTCCGCGCTTGGCGCTGTTATCAACGACCATCTGCCGTTCGGCACATTCATCCTCGCCTTGATAAACGGCATTGTTTCATTCGTCCTGATTTCCGCTCTGTTTGCCGCGATCTTCAAAATTCTGCCGGACCGGTCTCTCGAGTGGCGCGATGTCGGAATTGGTGCGGTGGTGACCGCTTTGCTCTTCACCGTCGGCAAGTCTCTTATCGGCTGGTACATCGGAACCAGTGCAACCGCATCCTCCTACGGGGCGGCCGGCGCGCTACTGGTCGTACTGCTCTGGGTTTACTATTCGTCGGAGATCTTCTTGCTCGGCGCCGAATTCACGCGAGCCTATTCGGTGCGTCTCGGCAGTCGGTCCGACCTTCGACCGGTAGTTGCGCAGAAAGCTTTGCCGAAGCAGGTATCAGATGTCGGAACAATTACCCAACGCGAGATACAGGCCTGGATTGTGATCACTGGCTTGCTGACCATCGTCGCGACAAGGTTATTGCGATCGCGGCGATCTTAGCTGCATTCCCCACCAATTCTGTTTCCCTTGGAACGCAACTCGGGCATGGGCATTGCCTAGGAACAGGAGGTTCCTATGCCAAAATTTCGTTTTGAGACGACCGCGTCTGGCCAGACCACAGCTTTCGAGGAAGAACTCGCCAGCGCGGACATGGCCAGTCCGAGAGCTATCGAAAAGGCACGCGCAGCAATCGTGGAGGACCCTGGCACCGAGCAATCGGGATCAATTACCAGGGTCTATGATGAAGCCGGATATCTGGTTGCCACGGTCAATTTTTCCGATGTCTTGCCCGTCAATCCGGACGCCGCTTCAGATGGGATTAGCGATGCGCCTATCGAGGAGCCGGGCGTGATGCGATCTGGCTGATCGCGGCGCATACTAGCTTTGCAATTGGATCTCACGCGATCGCAATCTCTTGGAGGTGCGTCGAGGAGCCCTTCTGTCGATGGCGAGAAAAAATGAAACCGATCTATCGGTTGGGGTGGTCCGTAGCCAAAGCTTTGAAGAACAGTAGACATGCCAGCAGCGAAACGACGCTTCCTAGAACGTCGTCTGCGGTTAGGCCAGAAAAATAGACGAAATCGAACGCCAGTACCGCCATCGTCCCACAGCCACTAATGATTCGACCACAGCCGAATCAACCCGTGGGGGGCGCTAATGTTCCGGCCTGGACTTTCTGTCGTAGTGCGCTGCTCCAAGAGCTTGCTTTGCCTGATCCATTGTCGGTGCCTGCTCAGCGCGGACGCCTCAGATCGTCGCAAGGTCGAGGAACATATCAGCCATCTTGAATGTTTGAAGGCTTATGGACAGGAGAAACCTACTCTCAGCGGATCAATTACGAGCAGCACGATCCCTGCTGAACTGGTCGCGCGTGCGACTTGGCGCAAAGGCCAATCTTAGCGAAATGACGATCAGCGATTTTGAGAATGGCGTTAGGAAGCCGCGTCCCCGTAACATAGCTGCCATGCGCCAGGCGTTTGAGGACGCTGGAATTGTCTTCACTGTCGAAGGCACTCCATCGCTGCCCCACTCTGAGAGTGACAGCGGTCTCGCCACCGACAATAGGATGTGGCGCCGACGGCAGAGAAAAGCATAAGGCAGCGGCTGCGTTGCTGAAGAAGAGCCGCGGCAGAAAGGGCTTTCGACAGCCAAGAATCGCGCCACGCCAAAACGCATACCGACGCGAGCTGAAAGCGAGCGAGGTATTATCTGTGATCAGACTGGCGCGGGAGCAATGCCGTCCAGCAAGAGGACTGCGAGACTGGCCACGAACCCGGCTGGGTACGAAGTCGAATGTCGGCGAAGGAACGGTCCGGGATTTCGAAACGGGAGGGTCTCCCCACTCTCGACAAGCTCTTCGCAAATCGGGCGTTGGAGGTGGCAGGCGTCGCCTCGATGGGTGATGGCCAGACTGCCATGGCGTCCTGGGGTTCAGCTCACTACTCAACCAGCGCCCGGATATTTCGGATGGCGAAACCGGCATCATCGAAAACAGCGGGGAGATCAGGCCCTTGGCTTGGTTCACAAGCATTGGTAATCGCTGCCATCTTCAAGCGTCCAGGCTACGATTGACGACATTCATGGCCGCGTCTTCTTTTCCTGTCTCGTCGTGGAGCGAGGTGGGTTCTGACCGTCCGACTGGTGGGTCTTGTCATCGACGTCGTTCACAGGACGCGTCAGTCCCATCCCACCCTTCGGCTTCTGGTTGCCAGCCGCGTCCTGGGAGAACGCGTCGGAAGGATCCGGACCGGTCCTGGCCGGATATTTGGTCGCTCCGGTTTCGCGATGGTTGTCGTCGTCGGGCATTTTCGATCCCTTCTTCCTTATTGAATGATAACCCCACCAGACGCCAAGGGGTTCCGCTGCTGATGGAACATTCCTTCTGGCAGGTCGCTGGCCAGCAAAGGGAGATGGCGGAAATGGGAGCGTCAAGAGTCTTAGCAAGGCAATCATCAAGGAGCCCGAAACCCCGGCGCCGAGATCAAGCGCAAAAATTCGACCGACACGGAGCTGCCCGACCCCAGCCCGAGGTGCGGGAAGTTGGGTGGGTTCGGCTTTGCCCGGGCCCCGCGGCCGTCACACTGGGCTGGCACATCGCGGCGACGGAGTGAAATTCCTATGATTGTGTGCTTACACCGATGAACAGCGAAAGGACTAGACCGCATACCTATGAGGTGCCTTCGTTCGCCCGCTCATTTTTTAGCGAATGCTACTATAAAAAGCTTTAGCTCTGGAGCTTTTGTCCAGCCGCCGCGTTAACGATCTGATTTCAGGGCGGTTTCGGGGCCATCAGTTGAGCGCGAAAACAGCGAATCCCGTTGTCGGGCCATCAAAGCCAAGGCTAATTCAGGTGCTCGGGCCTGGTCTCATTACAGGCGCATCCGATGACGATCCCAGTGGCATTGCCACCTACTCCCAGGCGGGGGCCCAATTCGGCTTCGGCCTTTCCTGGACGATGCTATTCAGTTATCCCCTAATGTCTGTCGTGCAGGAAATCAGTGCCCGCATAGGCCGAACGACGGGACGAGGCATCGCCGGCAATATGCGACAGTATTACCCGAACTGGCTGCTCCAGTCGGTCGTAGCGCTGCTCTTGATCGGTAACACCATTAACATCGGCGCTGATCTCGGCGCGATGGGCGATTCGCTGAAGCTTATCATTGGCGGTCCGACGCTGCTTTACGTCGTCTTGTTCGCGGCTATATCCATCGGGCTCCAGGTTTTTATGAAATACAAGCGCTACGTCGCGGTCCTTAAATGGCTGACGCTGTCGCTATTTGCCTATTTCGGTACGGTCATGGTCGTCCATGTCCCTTGGGGCCAAGTCGCGAAAGGCCTATTTATCCCCCAGCTGTCTCCGGACGCGTCATTCTGGACGTCGGTGGTCGCGATCTTCGGAACTACGATCAGTCCATACTTGTTCTTCTGGCAGGCATCCCAAGAGGTGGAGGACCAGAAAGCCAAGCCCAGGCGCAAGCCGCTCAAGAGAGCGCCAGAGCAGGCGGAGAATGCAATAGAGCGCATTCGTCTCGACACCTATATCGGAATGGGATTTTCCAATCTGGTCGCCCTCGCGATCATGATTACTGCCGGCGCCACGCTTCATGCCAAGGGTGTCACTGATATTCAATCCACTAGCCAGGCGGCCGATGCGCTTCGTCCGGTCGCCGGTGAATTTGCTTTCGCAATTTTCGCCCTCGGTGTTATCGGCACAGGGTTGCTTGCCATTCCGGTCTTGGCAGGTTCGGCAGGCTATGCCCTGGGTGAGGCACGGAAGTGGCCAGTGGGGCTCGAGCGTGCGCCGCTGGCCGCTAAGGCGTTCTACGCAACAATTGCAATCGCCACGCTGATTGGCGCGTCTCTCAACTTTACACCGATCAATCCTATCAAGGCACTTTACTGGAGCGCGGTGGTAAACGGCGTAGTCGCAGTACCGGTTATGGCGGTGATGATGCTCATGACAGGACGAAGCGACGTGATGGGCAAAATAACCGTGCCGCCGCTGATGCGTCTAATCGGTTGGATGGCGACAGTCATAATGGCGGCGGCGGCAGCAGCGGACAAGACAAAAAAGCCCGCCGGTTTGGGCCCGGCGGGCAAGGGTCTGGGTGGACACTGGGGGATCAGTGCAGCACTAGATTCGGGATGCGTTGAGATGTTCCAGGCCGTCAATAATGTTCCATCGCATCTCGGCTCGCTTTGATATCAGGGTCGTGGACAGCGTAGGCTCTCTTGGAACCGCGCTCGTCGCGGAGGGCGACGAATTGCGCTTCTCTATCGGGCGACCTTGGTCGCTAGGAGGACCTCGTGCCCCATGCCCTTGATGTCGTGTCGGCTTTCAGCAACCGGTATCAAGGGCGATCGAAGACACCGCCTCCGATACACCCGCGCGGGAAATCCTCCGACAGTCGTTCGACATTCTGGTCTCACGATCGTTCAGTGCCTAGCTTGTCGGCGGACCCCGATCGGCCAGCGTTTCGGATCAGGCGCTTTGCGATCAATATCCCTCTGGGCATTGGGCAATGTAGACCCGGCCGTTACGATCGCGATACCTGCATTGGCCAGCTTCGCTGGCATGACCAATTACGGCACCGGCTAAGGCCCCCGCTGCTCCGCCCACCACGGCGCCCTTGACCGGATCGCCAGCTACCGCGGCACCAACAGCAGCACCGCCCAGGCCACCAACTGCCGCGCCTTGTTCGGTGCGAGAGCAGGCTGCCAGCGGAGCATCATCAACATGATTACAGCATTTTTCATTGTGCTCTCCTTCGATTTCGGCCAGCGTTCTGTAAATAGATCTCTTTCATCGCAGGCCCAAAAAACTAAGTATAGCGATCACGATTACAACCGCTCCGACCAGCCATATGATGCTGTTCATGATCCATCTCCTGGAGAATGGCGAATTATAACCTCAAGAACACAGCGTTTCCTTCGGGAGTATTGTTGGTGTTCCAACCCCTCAGCAAACGCGTCCAATTCCGTTAACTTCCCTTATGGGACTACGGTCTTATTAGCGTAAGACGAAAGGCTGAATGCTGCCCAAAGACACACTGCCGATGCGCATCATGGAGAGAGCGAGCGCGCTTGCCGGCGTGACAAAATCGTGCTCCCTGCGAATGTGAAGGATCGTTGATGCGAGAAGCCTTGGATCGGCGTCTAGGTCAGCATTCCGGCAGCAACTTTCAGACCGTTGGCGATTGCTCATATCCGAATTTGGGTACACTCTCGACGTCGGCCGCGAGTTCTTTCGAAATCATCTGGAGCGGTTCTGCATCGCATCGACGACGAAACGTCGAACACGCTGCTGACTTCTTGGCTGATCTCTTCAGCTGATGCCCCTTTCCCGCCGCCTTAATAGCCTGATCGGCAGCGACTGCCGCCGGATCGTCGGTGAAGGCGATCGGCAGATGCTGCGCCATCCATTTTTCTACGAAGTCGATTCCGCGCTTGCTCATTGGAGGAACCAAAAAGCGAGCAGAACGAAAGAGACAAGGAACAGCGCCGCGGCCGCTACCAATACCCCCTTGCCCACCTCCCGCCTTGGCTGAGGGTCGGGTACAAGTGTCTTACGGTTCGGCGGTTCGTTCATGCCAGATAAAGTTGCGGCAGCAAATTAGGTTCCGCTAATCCTTTGACGGCCCGCAATGTCATCCCGCGTTCTTGGACGGCGAGTTCCTGGCGCAACCCCTGCATAATGGCTTGGAATATCGGGCCAATTTCTTCATCAATCTCCTGGCCCGGAATGCCTTGGGTTTCCGCCTCCCGTTTCGCGTCTACTGCCATATCGATGACCAGCAAGACCGGGTCGACAATCGCATCGTCAGGCAAACGGTCTGATATCCAATGGTAGAGAAAATCACTGCCGCGCTTGCTCATTCTTCCCGAAAATCCTGCACGGAGGCATGGCGCAGCTTTGGCTCGCCGCGCAGCGTCTTCACGCGCATGTTGATGCCCGGCCTGACCCATTCGACATCCGGGATCACCACGGCCGTGGGCAAGCCCGCCGGGGGCCGGCCCCTGCCCTGCTGGACGCGCTTCCAGAGCCGTTCCTTGATCGCGTTATTTGTGCCGTCCCTTGCGAGCATCGCTTCGCTTCGCTTGCCGGCCTGGCGCTGGACGCCGAGCAGTTCGAATTCGCCGATGTCCCAGCATTTGATTTCACCCAAGCCTCGTCCTTGCCGCCGCTTCGGTATGGGCTACCCCGGCGCTTCGAAACAATGCCCTCGAGGCCCATCTGCTCGGCTGCCTTATAGAACGCAGCGCCGCCGCCCTCGACGTGCTGGCTGTACTGGATGATACCGTCGGCCGGCTTGACCAGTTCCCACAGGATTGCCTTGCGATCGATCACCGGCAGCGGGCGCAGATCCTGGCCGTCCCTGTGCAGGATGTCGAACGCTACGAACGCGAGCAGTTCGGCGTTCCAGGCCATGCGCGAATGGATCTCATGGAAGTTCGGCCGACCGTCCGGCTCGGGCGCGATCATCTCGCCGTCGAGGATGAGCGCCTTGGCCGGCAGCTTCTCCAGCGCGGCGACAATCGGCCAGTAGCGCCTCGACCAGTTGTGGCCGGCCTTGGTGAAGGCACGGCCGCCGGCCCAATCCAGCACCCGCTGGGTGCTAAAGCCGTTATATTTGATCTCCTGCAGCCAGGCGTCCTGATCGGGGCAACCTCGACCAGGATGGGTTCCTGCGGCTTGATGAACCCAGCCGTTCACCATCGCTTCCCATGCAAGCACCCTCCCACCCGCCGCCATTAAATAAGCAAAAGCTAAATAGTTCCAAAACCGGAAATCGGCTTTTTGGTGCAACAAACACGTCAACCGGACGTTGCGGAGGATCGCAGGAGGAATCGATATGGCCGACGATAAGAGCAAACGGGATTCTCGCGATCGGGACCGTGTTTCAGCCGACGACGATTATGAGGTTCAGTATTTCGCCAAGAAGGCCGGGATCACGCCCCAGCAGGTGAAGGACCTGATCGCCAAGCACGGGAACAATCGCGCGACGCTGGAGCGGGAAGCGAAGGCAATAGGGAGGCGATAGGTAGGCCAGCATGCCAGAGTACCAGGTGGAAGAGTGGCATGGAGAGGAGTGTGTCTCAACTCAAGCCACAAACGCGGATGATCCGATATCAGCTGTAGAGAAAGTCGCTGGGCAACGAGTGTCGCCTCGACATGCCCGATCTGCGGCCAGCAGGTCGACCGGCGCGACTTCCGGCAGATAATGTGGCACGAGCAGCCGGATCACGAGCCGCTTGAGTTGAACAACTAGGAGCGGGGCGGTTTGCCGAAGACCCTCAACCATGCCGTCGACCTCGATCAGCAAGTTCGACTATGACCCAAACACCAGGGTTCTCTCGGTCTGGTTTCTAGCCAGTGGGAAGCACTACGAGTTCTTGGACGTACCGGTCGAGGCCTTCGCCGCGTTCCAATCTGCGTTTGCTAAGGGCCGCTATTTCAACAACCACATCCGTAACAACTACGCATTCCGGCTCGCGGAGGGGAAGGCAGGAAGCTCATCGGGCGATTGACATAAATGGCAAGAGAAAGGCCGACCTGCTGGCTCGCGCCGCGGGCATGAAAACGGCTCGCATCCCTGCAAAAGGCCCTGCAGACCAAGCCGAAGACCATTGTAACTTGGAGGGTGAGTGGGGACTGCACCGCTGGGGGCGATGCGGGCCCGGCCAAGGTTAGGGCCCTCGGCCAGCTGGGTCAAAAAGCCGGCCAAGATCCTTTGAATGGCAGCCGCAGCAGCTAGAAAGCCAGTCCGTATGATCCATTCCAGCAAGTTGGAATCTACGTCATCGCTATCGGTATAGTCTCGGATCAACAGCGCAGCCTCATCACGCCATCGGTCCTGTGGGATGTTCTTTTCGATGACGCATTTTACGAAGGCGCCGCGCAATACATTGCAGTCGGAAGCCGATATCCTTGGCTGGGTCATGATGCCAACCTCTAATCCGGGGGGCGAAAGCGCAACGAACTCCAACCACCGATGTCCACGTAGCCGATGATCTTCGGGGATTTAATGCGCTTAGAGGTGGCTTCAAGCAGGACTCACTGTACGTCCTTAACGAATCGTTGCCGATCGTTCGGAGAGCGCAAATCGCCGGTATTTACCCCCGCCGATCAACATGCCGCGGCATGCGAAGTTCCTGCTCTCGCGAAAAAGCCCGCTGCCGGACCTTGAGGGGTTAGACGGCAGCGGGCTCCCGATCGTCCACGGATCTGCAGCCGAGGAGAAAGCCATTTCTTTCCACTGCCTCATGCGAACATTGCCGCTTGCCCTTGGTTCCCGGCTCAAGGAAAAAGCCCGCAGGCGCGAGCCAGCGGGCTTGTCTTTTGAAGGCCTATTTGCCAAACTGCATAGCCATTTTGCAGAAATCTGCGTGCGACTTCGCGACGGCTTCGTCGGCACACTCCTTCACGATTGCGGCCCGGTCATCCGCCCTCATGGCCGTCCAAGCAGCTTTCTTGGGCATCTTTGGTCGCCAGCAAGGACCCGATGAAAGAACGCGCCGGGTCAGCCAAACTGTCTCAAGTTCACCCTATCGCTGGGAGGCCAATGCAGCCTGAAAGATCGAATTAAGGGTTCCGCGCCGCCGCGCGGATAGAGGTCCCGTTCAGGGACGAGTGGGTAGGCAATCTCGAGGCGGGCTTGGACGTCAGGTCAGACTGACAGTTTCGGTAAAAAGATTGAGATGCCTCTCCATCCGATCCGATCATGGAGCGGTCGCGCGCCGACTTCGAAGAGAAGCCAGACCCCTGGCGGGCACTCATCATCTCCGGCGCATCGAAACCATTTACGCATCTGCCGTCAACACAACGACCAACGCCGCGCATGGTATGCTACGGCGAGGATCCCTTTGCTTGACAAACCCAGCCCCAAAAGAGAAGCCCGCCACCTGCCGGCAGCGGGCATAGCTAGGAGCGACCTGGAACGCCCGGCACAGTTTTTGATAGCCGGCAGCGCGCTTGATCGGAAGATTGGAACCTTTCCGCGACCGTGCGAATTTTGGCACCGCGCGAGGTGCTGTGATGAGGCCGAATGGGAGAGACCGATCAGCGCGGGCAACTCCCCCGCCGTCTTTTGCCGTTTACCAAATGACGACGGCCAAGAAACGGTTGTGGTTAGCGAGAATGGCGAGCCACTGAGCCGCCTCAGCCACTGGGTTGCGGAAGCTGAGAGATTTCGCTGGTCCGTTTGGCAAATCCGGATCCGCCTTAAGCTCTGCGAGTCGCCGTCTGACGTACGAAACCATCCCGACCTTGTGATTGTCAGCGCAGACGGGCCGCGCCACTTGAAAAGCCCGCCACCGCGCTGAAGGCAGTGACGGGCTCTTGTTTGTCCGCCCGGTCGAGGGACAACCGAGCACATGCACAACTTCACCACCCGCAATCGGTTCCACAAAAAAGCCCACCGAGTTCGCGAAGGCCGTCTTAAGCCCGATCGAAGGTGAAGGAGGTCAGAAGTGTGGTGACGAAATTGCTGGCTTTCTCCTTGACGAGAAGCTCCGTCCATTCGTCGGTCCCCCGCAGCATCAGGCCGGTGTAAATGCTATCTACCGCAGCCTCTTCGATACGCTTGATATGCGACTTGAACACCGTTTCGTCGCCCGTCCTGTAGATATCGCGGACGACCATGCGCAGGATTTCCTGGATGGCGATCTGCCAGGCGGTATTGATTGCCTGCAGCTCGCTTGATTTCTTGGACATCGAGATATCCTTGGTCTTGAGGGCCATCAACAAGAGGCGGCGTTACACGCGCAGATCAAAATGGTCGGTCGGATAAAAAAAGGTCAGGCAATTATGCCTGACCTCGTTTGGTCTCACGCTTTCAACAGTGCCAGTACATCCGTGGTCAAAGGAAAGCTGAACCGATCAGACGGCCTGCAGGTTGCAGGCAGACATTTTGCCCGACTTGCTGTCGCGCTCCATCTCGTAGCCGATCTTCTGACCTTCGACGATTTCGCGCATTCCGGCGCGCTCGACGGCAGAGATATGAACGAAGGCATCTGCGCCGCCGTTGTCAGGCTGAATGAAGCCGAAGCCCTTGGTGGAATTGAACCATTTAACTGTGCCAGTGGTCATGATGAACCCTTTTTCATAGCAATATTGAACGACGGCGACGCAAGAGCGCTGCCGATTGTGACGATGACGATTTTGAAGGAAGGTTCGTTCAGGGCGCGGTGCCAAACGCGCGATAACAAAAGCTCAGCAAGCAATATCGACAGGTA
The DNA here is from genome assembly GCF_057786075.1 of Mesorhizobium sp. P171375. NCBI lineage: Bacteria > Pseudomonadati > Pseudomonadota > Alphaproteobacteria > Hyphomicrobiales > Phyllobacteriaceae > Mesorhizobium > Mesorhizobium sp. P171375. Next base: position 2,621,075 of record NZ_JBYNWF010000001.1, on the reverse strand, counting down.
AATTCATATCCTGCTTCCATGGCCACGTCAACTTTTGGTTTTGGGAAATGCGATTTCAACCTTTTGTTGCGCTCATGAAGGATACAATCCAACGGCCGAATTACGGAAACGCTTCGTCGCGCGCCGCGGAGCCGCCCAAGCGCTGGCCACCACACTCGAGAAGACTGCAACACCAAAGCACGACGCCGTCGCCGGCAGCTTCTCGTCGGCGCCAATAGCTCAAATGTTCGAAAGTGTCATCCGGCGCCGCCCTCCACCCGGCATCTTGAATCACAAACCCGCTTGTTTGGACTGCATACCATTCTCTTGCATCCGGCGATCAGCAAGGAGTGCATCAATGGGCTGGCGGGTTCGTCTTACCATCGTGTTCGACGGTTTGCCGCAGTTGGGTCGAGGTTGGCAGGTCGCGTTGCGTGTGCGGCACGGCGGGTGCCCCCCTCTCCTCCTCTTGCTTGGTGCCGATGCCCACGTGCATTCCACATGGCACCCACCCCTACGAGGTTCGGTTCGGCGGATCGAGAATTCCGAAATCGACGGAACGCACCCCTTGATGTCCATCATTGCCGGGAACCGATTGACCGAGCCGAAGCAATTCCCGCACCGCGTCAGATCGGCTCGGCAGCCTGTTCTCAAAGCGCCAGGCATCCAGGATAGCCAGTTCCTCGGCATTGAGCATGATCTGTAGACGGTATGTTCGGTTGGCGGCTGGCATCCGCTTCGGTCCCAAGTTGGTTTCACTACCTCGATCTGGCGCCAAGCGCAGCTCGACGCGTGCCCTTCCGGCCTTGGTGCTACGTCAGCTCATAATAAAAATCGCAGATCAGGTCTGCAACCTTAACCGCCTCAAAATCACTCATATGCGCTGCCGTCTCGACGGCGACGGTCTCCATATCGTCCTGATCGACGGCCAGCAGGTCCAAGATCTTCGCAAACTTGAACTTGAGCTCCCGGTCACCATCGAATTCCTCGATGGTGACGTGTAATATGTTCACATTGGCCTCAATCAGGCGCGTTTGTATGCTGTCGGTCGAGGCGGCCAAGGTCCGAATGGCAGCGAAAAAGTGCTCCCGCGCATTGGCGTATTTTTCGACCATTTTGATACCTTGATGACCGCCGCGCCTTGGGCGTGAATTGAGACCGCGACTTAGACTTTTCCCACCCGAAGTCAACAAAGGGAGGGACCGGCGCGATGAAAAGACTCAAACCCGGAGGCATCTATTGGCCGCTTCGGGCCTTGACGCCAGCAGGCCTTCATCTGATGAGCCAACGAATAGCGCAATTCCGGAGAGGATCAAAAATGGATATTCCCAAGGGAGCGACCGTAGCCGTAGCCGATGGCGAAAAGCTCAATCTGTTTCGCAACACAGGTGACGAAGCCAATCCAAAGCTGACGGCGACGGATGTCGAGGACGTGGCGAACGAAAACAAGGGATCCGGCGCGCGTCACCAGAGCAGCTCCGCCAATCCCGACAGCGGTCAAATCGAGGAAGACAGTTTCGCAGCCGGAACTGCCGAACTGCTCAACCGAAAGGTTCTTGGCGGCCAAATCGCCAATCTGATCATCATCGCGTCTCCCCGCACGCTTGGAGAATTGCGCAAGCACTACCACCAAAAATTGTCGGCCGTGCTTGTTGGCGAAATTGCTAAGGATCTGACCGGCCATTCGGTCCAGGAGATAGAGAAGGTGGTTTCGAGCGCCTGAGACGGGCACGAGACGCGGTTTGGCTGGCGTTTGCATGGGCATCTCTTCTGGTGCCGTGACCTGCAATTTTTCTCCGAGCCGGTGCGCGCCTTGGCCGGCAGCCGAACGGATGCCATGCGTTCACGCGGCCGTCAGGAAGTCCAAGGCCAGCGAACGGGTTGGTTTTCATACTCGGCTGATAGACCAGGCCCAGGGTTGCACGAACCCGCCCGATGTCTTCCTTCTGCATATGGTGTATGAGGAATGCGACATGCTTTCGCCGATCCTCCGCACACGTTTCGATGCGGATGCCGACCCTTGCAGCGACATCGAGGCCAACCGCGACAGAATTCGCGCCAGCCCGCTCTGATGCTCCAGGCCCCGCAGGTGGGCGTAGGCCATTCGACTACCCAGTAAGCATTGAATAAATCGAAACCAACGCGGTTCGCGAAGGATCGAACTGGGCAGGCTGAATGACTCGCAGTCTTCCCCGCGCCCGTGTCACCGGCGAGAGATCAGCAGGCACAGCTCCCGCTGATTGCGATCATACGCCTGGCATTTGGACTTCAGGTTAAGTGCCCCTGTTCTTTCCTCCAGGTCGCCTGCGGTCCGTCAGAAAATCTGGATGATCATCACGAGTGCTGCCACGGCCATGACCGCGGTCGCAACCCAACCGACGAGCTTCATCACCGGAGGCACCGTTGCCTTGCCCATGATGTCGCGCCGCCCCGTCACTCAGCATCATCACAGCCATCACCGGAACGGCCACCACGCCGTTGACCACCGCGCTCCAGTAGAGGGCCTGGATCGGATTGACGGGCGTGAAGTTCAAACAAGCCCCAAGAAGCATTGCGACCGCGATGGTCACATAGAACGCCTTCGCCTCAAGCGGCTTGCGGTCGAGGCCGGTCGGCCATTTGCGCGCTTCGCCCAAGGCATAGCCCGCCGAGCCCGCCAAAACCGGGATCGCCAGCAGGCCGGTCCCGATCACGCCCAGCGCAAAGATCCCGAACGCAAACGCGCCAGCGACAGGCTTCAGCGCCTCGGCGGCCTGGCTCGTCGACTCGATATCGGTGACGCCGCTGGCATGCAGCGTCGCACCGGCCGTAATCATGATCGCGAGGGCCACGAGGTTGGAGAACGCCATGCCGATATACGTATCGAGCCGGATCCGTTCGATCGCGGTCTCAGCCTGCTCCGGCGCTTTCTTGAGCGGCTTGCGATCAGGCTTGGCCTTCTGGTCTTCGACTTCCTGCGACGCCTTCCAGAAGAAGAGGTAGGGGCTGATGGTGGTGCCCAGGATCGCCACCACCGACGTCCAGAAGCCGGCATCTGCGGTGAATTTCGGGATGAATAGATCGCGAGCCACCTCACCCCACGGACGTGCACGACCAGCACGGTACCGAAGTACGCAAAGAGCGAGAGTGTGAGCCACTTCAGAACCGAGACGTAGCGGCTGTATTTGAGGAAGACCTGCAGGACAAAGGACACTGCCCCGAACATGATGACATAGGCGAGATGGGGGGTCCACCGATAATCAGCTTCAGGGCGTCGCCCATGGCGCCAAGGTCGGCGCCGATATTGATGATGTTGGCGATGAGGAGCAACACGACGACCGACTGAAGCAGCCAGTTCGGATAGTACCGCCGCATGTTCCCGGCGATCCCTTGGCCGGTGGTGCGCCCGATCCGGGCGCTGCACCACTGACATTAGCGGGTAGCTGAACAGCAACCTCCATGTAAGACCGAAGCCGAACTGCGCACCGGCCTGAGAGTACGTGGCGATGCCGCTGGGATCGTCGTCAGACGCGCCCGTGATCAGGCCAGGGCCCAAAATACCCAGAAGCCGTGGCTTCGACGGGCCAACAACCGGATCGTTCTTTTGCATGCTGACTAGGTTCCTCCGTTGCGAGCGAGGAAACTCGCCGCCATGGCAAAAGCTCCATAGCGTAGAAAATTATCCCGAAGTCTGGCCACGGTTCAGGCGGGTTATCCCTAGGGATACGGAACGGTGCGACGCTGGCGGTTTGCACCGCCGCCAAGGGCCATTCGAAACCCAAGTCCCACGATAAAGAAGCCGGCAATCCGTTGCTGCCAAACCCTCGCGCGCGGCCGCGTCATAATCCAGGAGCCGATGCTGCCGGGAAGCCATGGCGTAACTTCCCAACACTAAAACCCCTGTGAATTTCTGGGTCGTCCCGAGCAATAGCAGTTGTAGTGTAACGGAGCTTCCGTGCGGGTCCACAAACTGGGGAAGGAACGCAACCATGAAGGTGATGGGCCACGGATTGACCAAGTTGGCGATCATCCCTTCGCGTGCTGACGCAAGTGGCTTGATGGGGCTTTTCTCCTGCTGGGCATAAGCATCTGGAGTGTTGAAGATAAGCCGCAGCCCGAGCCAAACGAGATTAGGCCGCTCCCATCCATTGAAGCGCAGCGAACGCGAGCGGTGAGGCTTTTACGAGGGTGGTGACGCCAAGCGCGATCAGGGGCAATTGGATCATGCCCGCACCAACGGTCATTCCGAGCACGGTTGAATAGCGCGATTCCCCGCCCTTGCCCAATGCCGCGCGCCATCACCAGCATACTGTCTGGCCCAGGCGGCATCTGTAGGAAAGTGACCGTCGTGACGAACGCTAACCAGTGCGCGGGGTCCATGGTTGCGCTCTCATCCTTAGGGACTGAAATTAGAGCAGCCACATCCCTGGTCAATCGTTCAGCAGGGTCCTCCCGGCATGACTTTGAAACATCAGGTTTGTACATATCCCCGGTTGGTACGTTTCCGACGCTATCCACGAGGCAAAAGCCAATTAGATAGTCGCAGAGGCCCGGAGCGTGCATGCCAAGATATTTTTTCCATATCCGAAACCAGGATGGGAGCCTTGCGGAAGATCCGGAGGGGCAGGAGTTTGCTGATTTGGCCGAGGTTGAGGAAAACGCAATGGCGTCGGCCAAGGAAATCCTCGCGGAGGGGCTGCTCGGCGGCAACCCGGTGCTAACAGGGGCGATCTTTGAAATCTGTGATGAAAACCAGATACTGCTGTTGCGATTTCCTTTTTCGGAAGCAGCCGAAAAGCACGGTGCCCGGCCCTAATGCTTAAAGTGATTGGCTGCGGGGACAATGAGACCCCATATACCAACAATCGTTCGCACGTTTTCACGGGCGCGGACGGCTGGGAGATCAGGAAGCTCTTGCCCTACGAAGGGCGGAACCATGTTTAACCAGCCTAAAACGAAATCGAAATTCTTTGCTGCAGCGACTTTCCCCCAACGACCTGGCATTGCTGGTGCCGCATTTGGAACCGGACGTGTATTTCCTTGAAGACGGCATTGCCTCCATCGTCGCCAAAATCCCCAAGGGCCGCGATACCGAGGTAGGTCTGATCGGCATGGAAGGCATGAGCGGCGCCCTGGTGGTGCTCGGTGGTGACCGAGCCGTGCATGATACCTACATGCAGCTGGGGGGAAATGGGTTTCGCATGCCTGCCCCGGCACTCACCGCGGCCTTGGCCGCGAGCAATACGCTGAAAGCGCTGCTGTTGCTCTATGTCCAGACGCTCTACATCCAGACCAGCTATACAGCGCTTGTGAATGCGCGATCCAAACTCGACGAACGGTTGGCGCGGTGGCTTCTGATGTGTCAGGACCGGGTGCGCGATGACCGCTTCTCCATCACCCACGAGTTCATGGCTGTCATGCTCGGCGTCCGGCGACCGGGTGTGACTGTCGCCATCCAGGAGCTTGAAGGCCGCGGCCTGATCAGGGCGTCGCGAGGTGAGATCGTGATCCGGGACCGCTACGGCCTGTTTCAGATAGCCGATGGCACCTACAGCGAACCCGAAAAGGAATACGAGCGGCTTATCGGGAAACCTCATGGGCACATTTCGGGCCGTGGCTGCACAGGCAGGAAGGTCTTTCTCGCAGTATGGCTTCGCAATGCATGCAACTGGCCACCGGCGGGCGCCAGGGCGCGCGAGACGCGTTGGCGGTGTAGGACAGCGGCCAAGGCGAAACGCGCGTTGGCGGCATCCTAATGGTGACGGCCTATTGGTCAGATATCTGGCGCGTTCTGCGCGGGGGAGGAGTGGCCGGACCTAGGTGATCTCGTAGTAAAAATCGCAGATCAGGTCCGCGACTTTTACCGCCTCAAAATCAGTCATGTGCGCCGCTGTCTCCACCGCGACCGTTTCCATATCATCTTGATCGACAGCAAGAAGATCCAGCAATTTAGCAAACTTGAACTTGAGCTCTCGGTCACCCTCGAATTCATCGATAGTGATGTTCAAGATGTTTGCGTTCGCATCTATCAACCGCGTTTGAATGCTCTCGGAAGAAGCTGCTAGCGCGCGGATTGCCGCGAAAAAGTGCTCACGCGCATTGGTATATTTTTCGTCCATTTCGGTACCTCTTGGGGTAAAACAGTGCCTTGGACGTGGGGCGCCGCCGCGACTTATGCGTCCCATAGCGGAGTCAACACCGGGCGCTTATGTCGGCAGCGCGTTCATCACCTTGAACCGGGAATTGCGCGAACGGCTCTGGCAGGGCGTCCAGGACAATGCAGGGCCGGCGCCGAAGGGCATGAAGCGACCGGTGACGCAATGGGTCAAGCCGGGGCTCATCGCCACTGTGAAGCACTTGGCGCGGCGAGGAGGATTTGCGGCACGCCTCGCTGCAGGATTTTCGGGAGGAAAACTGATCGCTATTTGTGCTTCTCCACGAAAGCCTTGCAGGCTGGTGATAGCTGATCGATCATGCTTTGAAGGTCGCATTTGCCGATTGGTGTCATCGGGCAAAGCCGTTTGTAGTCTTTTCTGCACTCTTTGCCTTGGAAGCTTTTGAAGGCTTTTGCCTCGGCTGCCATAGTGTTCAAAAGCATGCCTGAGCAAGCTAGGGCTAGGCCCAACCACAGATGCTTTCCCATTATCCCTCTCCTTGTTGTCCAATGAATTAGGGTACGCTAATGGTAATGGCGCTGCAAGCGTCGAGGAAGACACCGGTAACGGCTATGAAGCGATCCTGGACGCGCGCTAAACGCAGGATCGCGCTGCGCCGATCCTGACGGAGACCCTAGGGCTAAACCAATGGAATGCCATCAAACTTTATGTGGCGGACCGGCTTCTGACACATGCCGCCACTGCATTGGTCAGCTCACCGGACAGGGAGGGCTTTGACACCCACGTTCCCTTTTGAAAAATCGGATCGTGATTGCAAGAATCGGACCTGCTCCCCGAGTGGACAACAAACGGGATGTACCGATCATAAAGGAGCCTGGCTATTGCCACGCAGTCTCCATCCCGAAGGTCGATATCAAGGACGGCTACATCGGGGGAGTTTGCTTGAAGCCAATCAAGAGCGTCGGAGCAAGATGACATGACTGCCACGACATTGAAGCCGGCGTCATGCAATGCCTCTTCAACGTCAAGCGCAATTAGCGCCTCATCTTCCAAAACGACAACCGACGACGCCGATTGGCTGTCCATCGTCATCACCCTGACAGGGCGGGGTTAAAGCAACTCTCCCAACTCGCCAGCGCGCCCCCAACTTCAGCCGGCGACAGTGCGGAATGAACTCCCTCTAGTGCACGTCGTCAACAGCTTGTTTCGTTGAGGGCCACCGATAGCTTTTCGGTAGGCGGTCGATGAGAGCCGTGCATCCGGAACCTAGCGAGAGCGAAGCATCCCCTGCTCCTTTGCAGCGGCCTCGAAGGCCTTCTATTCGTCACGTTTGCCTTCAATCTCGTCAAGCAGTGATTGATGCTTCTGGGGCAGCTCGGACTCAGGCAGCCTTAGCAAGTCGCAAAGGTACCGGCGAATAGTCTCCGAGGTGATCCACTTGCGAATGAGGCGTGAGATAGCCTCCTGCTGTGCTTTGCTAAGTTCTTTCATGGTCGGCCTGCAGGAGTAGTTAAAGCCGAACTCCCGGGTGGTCTAATGGTTCCTTTGAGCAGCGCCGTAGTGGGAGATTGCCTGATCGGCGCACAACCGCGGTGACGGCAACCTCATCGCCTACTTTGATATTACCCGAGCCATGCCAAATAGTTTGGTGCGGGCGGCGCTGGCGTCAAGATGAGCCCGACCTAATGTACGGGCTCTCCAAAACCCCATTGGCTTCGGCCGGCGGGCTTTTTTCTTTCCACTCGGAACTTCGATCGACGGGGCGGGTTGATCTGCAGCGGCTGGTTCTTACCGGTTCCAGCTGCTGACCAAGGCTCCAAAACTTGGTCGACCTGCGTCCTCAAGTCTGCGGGCCGAAAACCCGCCAGTGGTCCCCCTCAACCTCCTGGCGGGTTTTTCGTTTTCGGGAACCATTTCAGCGCAAGCTAATTGAATCGCGTCGCTGGAGTGTGTGCATGCGTAGAAGTCCCAGCCTTGGGAGGCTGAAATTCGTCCCGCCGCAATTGCCGCGCCTGGTCGAGACGCCGCCCGAAAGCGATGATTGGATCCACGAAATCAAGTACGACGGGTATCGGACGCAGGTCATCATCGACTGGGACGGCGCGCGGGCCTACACGAAGACCTGGATTGACTGGACGTCGCGCTATTGGCCGATCGTGACGGCCGCTGAGGCGCTTGGTGCACGGTCGGCAATCATAGATGGCGAGGTCATTGCACCGACACCAAACGGCGCCCCGGACTTCCGTGCGCTGCGGTCGGCAATGGCATGGAATGCCGAACGGCTGGCATTCGTGGCTTTCGATCTCCTGCACCTCGACGGCAAAGACCTTAGGGCGCTGCCGATCGTTGAGCGGCGGGCGATGCTTTGGGATCTGGTCAAGCCGGCAGACGGCATGATCCAATTCAGCGAGCATGTTGACGGCGGCGGCGCTGCATTCTTCCAAGGCGTTGACAAGCTGGGCCTCGAAGGCATGGTGTCGAAGCGCCGCGGTGCGCCCTACAGGAGCGGCGAGTCCGACGCCTGGCTGAAAATCAAATGCTACGAATTCAGCGATCTCGACCTGCTTGGCGTCAAGCGTGAGCCGGGCAAGCCGGCCATGGCCTTGATGGGGCAAGGCGGCAAGTATGCAGGGTCGGTGTTCATCACGTTGCCGAACGATGTCCGCGAACGGCTTTGGAAAAAAAAGGGTGCAGGCCGCGCGAGAGGCGCCGGTGGATGTTCCCAACTCGATGACCTGCGTCGAGTGGCTGATGCCAGGTGTCAGGGCGAGAGTGAAGCATCAAGGGGCGAGGCGAAACTGCGACATGCATCGGTGAAGGGCATTGTCGACGAAGGAACCTAGAGGCGGGCCATGAGCAAACGCGGCACAGATTTTTTGGACAAATGGATTGGCGCCAACGTTCCCGCCACTGCCGACGTCATCTCAGCTGCCGAACTGACCCAAAAGCTATTCGAAGATGCCAAGTCGTTAGGAATCAGCAGCGTCGAGATCGAGGAAGACACCGGCAGCGTTTACGAGGCAATCCTCAACGCAATCTTGCACCGTGATGCCGGCGTGGCTGATTAAGGCCATGACCTGGGCGCCCAGCGGCTCGGCGGAATTAACCTTTTAGGGTCCCAAATGCTCTATGATCTGTACCGTGGGTAAGAAGGCAAAGAAGGTCCGAGAGGAACCAATCGACCGCGAACGTGTGGCCGAGGCCGATTTCTATGCCCGCAGATGCGGCCTTACCCGAGAAGAAGCTTTAAGACTTCTCAAACAGGCCAGTCCGTCAAAGACCGTCGCCCATGTGGCAGGCAAGGGTAAGGATCGCTAAACGCTACCCTGGAATTGACTCGATAATCGCGCAATAGCGCGTATTCTATCTTCGTCGGCGCTCGTGAGGGGCATCGCCGCTTGGGAGACTAGACTGCACTCTCGCCCATTTTGAGGGAGGCAGAGTTGCTACGTATCCCGCAAAGTCACTTCCTAAGCCCGGATGATTTGGCGACATGTCAGCGGGTATTCAACCAGATATGCGCCGAGGCTAAGTCGGACCGCAGATCGGTAGACGGTGAGGCCTTGGCGTCCGCTGTACTGGCGAGTTTTCAACGAGGCATAGTTGACGAGGAGGAGTTGCTGGAAGCAGTTCGCGCGCGTCGTAACGAGTTCGCGCAACTACCCAGCTGACAGGAAGAACTAGCGCTTTCCCGACATGATGCGGGCTTCGCGCAGAAGCGATGACCAATTGTGCGGTCCCAGGAAGAGGATAAGCTCGCGGGCCTGCGCTTCGGTGATGCCGGTTTCCCCGACAAGACGGCGAGCAACGCCATCCGTCGCGGCCGGTGGCCTTCCTTGCTCGTCAACCATTTGTCGGATGTCCCTTCCGTGCCACCCAACGGGCGCAACGGAGAAAGGTTCCACTGGCGCTACCCAACCGTAGGGGAATGGCTAGCTCGACGGCTTCTCACGCGGCTTCACCGGCCCTGTCATGTTCGGCTGGATGAACGGCGCTCTCTTGCCGGTGATGGTCTCGATCGCTTCAAAAGATTCACTGCTCTGCATTCTTGCGCGCCAGATCGGCATAAATATCCGTTCGGTCGCCATTGTGCTTTTCGATCAACGCCAACGCTTCCGGCCGTGTCATTTTGCCAATCTTCATCAGAAACTCGAACTCATGCTTCGGTATCGATGAGGCGAGACGGTCTAGCTGCATCCGCCTGGTTTCGCTTCTGTTTGCCAATAGGAACCTCCGTCAATCGGGTTGTTCGGTCGCTGCTTGGGGCCCGACGCGATAGAGCAAGCCGGGTTGTGGGATTTGGTTCCAGCCTCTTGCCATCACCGGCACGGGAACGATCATGGGCCTAAGGTTCGTTGAGACTGGGTGTAAGCGGTTTAGAGCCGTTGGCAGCGCTACCCAGCCGTAGGTGGATGGACCGGTCCCGTCCCGTTCCACTGGATGAATTCAGCCTTCGTGCCGGTGATCTGCACAATCGCCTCCATAAGCGGTCCATGGACGCCGCGGAGGCAATGGCCTGGTAGTGCTCGCTCTCCATTCGAGTTCGCCCACTTAGGCGTATAACCCCAACGATGGCCTCTTTCGGTCAACGCTTGATTGGGTGAACGCACCGTCTCGCAGCGAAGTGTTTCGAAAAGAGACGCTAATGCGGCATGCAGCTTGCTTCTTCGACCCAAGGAGGCAAACACATGGTACTTTCACGAGATCGGGACGACGACGAAATGATCGTCCAATGCCCTAACTGCAAGCGAATGATGATCCGCAAAGGTCGCCTGATAAAAAGCTCCAAGTCTCTGACATGCGAGGCTTGTGGTAATGAGATCCGCCTGACTTATTCGTACAAAATGGCAATCTTTGAAAACCGCAGGCCACCATCATAGCATCATAGTTTGTCCGCGCCGCAGGCCTCGGCGGCGTAGGACAGCGGCCAAGGGCAACGCGCGCTGGTGGCTCTGTTGCCTTGTGGTCACCCGACAGGATCATTTGCCCTGCCGACTTTCCGCATGTTGAGCTGCTTATCCACCCAGTCCTGAATCGGTCTGTCGGGGTTGCGACTACGCCAAGTAACCGGCGCACTCCGATTGGAACCTAGATGGAGTGCCAAGACTGTGAGAGACGGGAATGTCCTCTTGACCCCGTCGATTGTCACAGTGATCGGAATTAAAACCCCACTCGGCATTGCCGTTACTCCTCGCTGCTGGGACGGTAGCATGGCCGGGAGGCGCTGTCAGCGGACGGCGGGGTTGCTACCAGTAACGATCCGTTAACCATTTGCGTTCAGCCTCATTGAGCGGCTTCAAGCATCGCGTTGCAGGCAACCGACAAAGGCCCGTCGCTCAACCCCTCCGAGCGGCGGGTTTTTTCTCTTTCGGGAACCGTACGGCGAAGAAGATTTGGCACGCTTCGACCGAAGACTAGGAGCAAGCATGGCACGGGCCATCCTCATTGCCATTGTTGACGACCATCCATTGTTCCGCGAGGGCGTAGCGCGGAGCCTGGGCGAGATCGGTGGTTTTGGAGTGGTCGCCCAAGGCGCCAGCGCCGAGGATGCCGAAAAGGCTGGTCGCGGCCATGCACCCCGACATCGTGCTGCTCGACATCAGCATGCCGGGCGGCGGGCTCAGCGCCGCGGCAAAACATCCTGGCCGGGCACCCTGGCCAGAAGGTCGTCATGCTGACCGTGTCGGAAGCTAACGCCGACGTTTCCAAGGCGCTCAATGCCGGCGCGCGCGGCTATGTGCTGAAAGGCGTGGGTTCGAAGGCGCTAGCTGAAATCCTCAGCAATGTCGCGGCTGGCGAAAGCTATGTCTCGCCGACACTGTCGGCTCGGCTTCTGTCGGCCCTGTAGCAGCCGGCGAACCGCAAGGCCGAACCCCTCCAGCAGCTCACCGGCCGCGAGACCGATATTCTGCGCCTGGTGGCGGAAGGCTTGAGCAACAAGGAAGTCGCCGCACGGCTTTCGCTGCAGGAGAAGACGGTCAAGCATCACATGACGCGGGTTCTGCGCAAGCTCAATGTCCGCAACCGGACCGAGGCGACCCTGCTGATGCGCGAGGTGGGAGAGCGCGACAGGGACCGTTTCTGGGGGCGCTAAGTATAAAGGGTCGCGACCGGCACAAGCGTCAAGCCGGCAAATGCGTGAAGGTCCTAAGTCTCTTTGTCGACAACCGGTGTTTTCCGCTTCGGCGCCACATAGCTGGTAACAAGCCGCACGGCACTGTGTTTGACCGTAATGCCCAGATCCTTGCCGCCTACCGTCACCGTATCCTCGTCGACGCGAACCACTTCGCCGGTCATCTCGATTTTCTGCCCGCTGCTTATGTATGGCGTGCTGTCTACGATCGAGTGTGGCTGACTGTAGGAGGGATCAGAACGCTCACACGGTCTTCCGTAACCCGCTTGCGCACGGTTGCAGTTATGGCGACGATATCGCCGACTTTGATGCCCCTTGCCATATCAACGATTCTGGAGCGGTAGGCGCCTTCGTCAAGCGATTGCTAATACGATTCGCTAAGCAACCATGCCGGGTGTACCATCGACTTTGTCGTTCGCACCCAACCGAGGCAAACGGACGATTGAAAGAGTTCATCACGCTTTCGCCCCGACTGAGGGAGGAGAGCGTCATGCCCTTTACAAAATACAGTAGCATATTCCTGCCAGCCGATCTGGAAACCATGCGGAAGATATTCGAGCTGTTGTGCCAAGAACGCCATCTGGCTCTCAACGACGCGGGCCAGCGGGAAGACCTGGCCAGCGAAGTCATGGATGCTTTTCAGAACGGGTTTACCGACGAAGCGACGTTGTGGGAGGCGCTTTCGAAGCGCCGCACACCCGGCACTGTGTAGATCGCAGGCTATCCACGCGCCATAATTGGAGCAGGCGGCCACAGGGAAGGGCCAAGAGGCGCAAGGCGCTGCGGCGGTGTAGGACAGCGGCCAACGGAAACGCGCGCTGGTGAGGCTGCTACCCAAGGGGGCTCAGGTCTATTCAGGCCTTTTTGCGTCCAATTGGAACACGGGTGCGGCAGTGAAGTTGGATTCATGCAGTGGAGTGGAAATGGCTTTCTCGTCCACTGCAGATCGGGCCTCCGTGGACGGTCGGAGCCCGCTGCCTTCCAACCCAGGTCCGGCAGCGGGCTTTTTAATTAGTAAGCGGAACGTAACATTCTTGCGCAGGTTTGTCGTGACGGCAGTTCGCTGCTGGCCCTGTCCCGCAAAAGACTAGGCCGGGCCCGCTTCGCTCGCCAGTTGGGGCGGGCCCACTATCGGTGAAGGGCATTGTCGAAGAAGGAACCTAGAGGCGGCCATGAGCACCCGCGGCACAGACTTTTTGTACAAATGGATTGGCGCCAACGTACCCGCAACGGCCGACGTCATCTCAGCTGCCGAACTGACCCAAAAGCTATTCGAAGATGCCAAGTCGGTAGGAATCAGCAGCGTCGAGATCGAGGAGGACACCGGCAGCGTGTATGAGGCAATCCTCAACGCAATCTTGCACCGTGATGCCGGCGTGGCGGACTGACCGCAGCGGCGCTATATCGACGCCCTGGCAAAGTGGACGATCCAAGGTCTCATTGATGAGAAGATGAAGCTGCATGCGTACTGCCATGCCAGCCTGTGCTTCCATAACCAGCCTATCGACCTTGAATCCCTGAAGGCGAAGCTCGGCCCGGATGCGCTGGCAATGGCGGATGACCTCATTCCGAAGATGCGCTGTGCCAAATGCGGCAGCAAGAAAGTCGGCCTGATCTATACGCCGGACACCAGCCCGACCGGCTATGGAAAGTCAAAGAACAGCAGGTAGGCGCCCATGCCGGCCAGCAACAGGCAAGCGGCCATGCCGATTATGTCGCGCTGCCAGTAGCGCCAGATCGCGCCGGCAAGCATCGATGCGGTGATCGCGGCGATGTAGAGCGCTACTGCCAAGCCGCGTCACACCGCGCGAGAGCCTAGCTGTCTGATTATCACACCAAGCGCGAGCGTGATTGAGCCGAACCCGAACGCACAGACGGAAAGGATCTCGTGAATTACGGTCTTGGCTACACCAAGCGTTACAAAGCCCGCCAGCATCTCCAACAGGCCTAACAGGATGATCAGAACCCCCACTTGCCCCTCCCTTTTTGAAGGGTCAAGCATCGCGCTGGTCGAAGGCAAACACAAGCTTCGCCTCCGGAAAGCGCGAGCTTTGACGATTTAAGTGGGTGGCATGTTCCGGGTTGCCCGGAACGACGGCATAGCCGACCTTGCCGGCGATCTGCGACTGCGGAATGAAGTTGATCGCCGTGGCGGTTTGCGAATAATTCGCCGCCATGCGGCCGGTAGGAGGCCAGGAATAGATCATCGCCACCTTCCCGGTCAGGAACGCTGCCCACAGGGAGACGGCGTCGAGCTCGTTATTGCCGGGAATAGACGCCTTGTTCGCCGCGAGCATGTTCGTCAGCGTCTTGACGCCGGCATCCGACACCAACCCGGCCTTCATGTCGTCACCGAACAGTTTCCCGCCGTTGGCGCGGAACTGCTGCAGAAAGTCGAACTGATTGCCCGGGCTGCCCGCCTTGCGGAAGTGACCGGCGCCATAAATCTTCGGCGCCATTTGGTCGGTGATGAATTGGGCGATCTGAGCATATTCCTCCCAGGTCTTCGGTGGTCCCAGCTTGGCGTTGAACTTGGCCTGGTAGGCCTCCATCATCTTGGGATCCTCGAAGATGTCCTTGCGGTAGTAGAGAGCGAACATGTCGCCGTCGTCGAAGAAGCCCCAGATCTTGCCCTTGTAGGTCGGCAGCGCCTTGTAGTGGCGGGCTTTTTGCTGTTCAGAAGTGAGTGGCGAAACACAGGCGACAGCAAGATCGGCAGTCCGCGCAACAACACGCCCGACATGATTGATAGGACCGGCCCCGGGGCCGACTGATTCTTCGATTTTTGATTATTCCATGTCGGATTCACCCGCGGTGAGAGCACGCTTGGCGGCCCATAGTCGCCAAATGACAAATATGGACGCCGGCTCAACAATGGCTGACTGCATGGCAGCCTTGGCGAACTGCTCGTCGACAATCCGGACCTATCTCGATCGTCGCAGGCAACACAGCATTGCGGGCGATCGGCGCCGGAGAGCCGGACGTCGACCATCAATCTCTGATCGGCAGTTTTGCCGCCGAACGGTGGCGTGTGCCGAGAGCATCCAGGCCAGATAGACGGGCGCGTTGGGGCGCGATCGCAAATGGTCGCAGCTTCGCGTTCGACCGCGCCCCAAAATCACCCGTCACCAGGTAATCGCCTGGTGGACATGCGTCAGCCGATCGCCGCACGAACCGAGAGCGCTGCCCTGGACGATTGCATAACCTCGCCGACATGGCAGTAGCAGACGATCTCGTGCAGTTGGTGGTCGGTCAGTTCGAAGAAGCGCTTGGCTTCGCCATAGCTGTCGTCTTTCAGACCTTCGTCGTGCAATATGGGGTCCGTGAAGGCAACCGCTATCGGCGAGCCATCGCCTCGCATGACATCGCGCTCCGGCGGGGCACGGTATTCAGTCCCAGCGAGCGCGGTCAGGAGCCGGCTGGGCTCACGTTCAAGAAGCTCGGCCCAACGTACGAGACGTTGGGTTCGGCTCATTACCGGCTGTGTGTTGACCTCGGCCACTGCATGCAGTTGGTCCAGTGTTTGGTGTTTCATGGCAACCTCCTAGTAATAGGTTGGTTGACCCCAAACGCCCTTCATCGACATCATAGCGCCGAAGCGTCGATCCGTCATTCGAATTCCATGTCGGGGCAATCGCGGGAGACTGCTTGGCATCCTCTTCAGCAATAACGCCCCTGATCACAAGGTCGATCGTCCGCTGACGTTCGCCTTTTACCCGATCGCGCTTCCCTTCCAGCGCTATACGCACCGAGTTCGCCTGTGCCGCCTGCCCATCAGTAGTCAGAGGCAACTGCTGGGTGTCTTGATGGTTCCTTTGAGGGGGCCGGAATATTTGGTACAAATTTCTGAGCGGGTGATCGGATAACAGGCACGCGCGCCGACCCCCGTATCCCCTCGGTTACACCACACAGGCTCCAAGGACTGGCGGGGCTGGCGACGGCAATGACCGGCGGGGCTCATTTCATACCATGAGACGAGGCCTGAACTTGAGAAGGCTCTTGAGTTTGCCCGCGAGCGTGACGTGTTCGTGGTGACCAAGGTGGACCGTCTGGCGAGATCAGCGGCGCATCTTCACCAGATCGTCAAGACGCTCGACAAGAAGGGCGTCGGGTTCAAGGTGCTGAACGACGCCTCGCTCGACACGACCACGCGGACGGGGAAGCTGGTGTTTAGCATCCTTGCCAGCATTGCCGAGTTTGAGACCGCCCTGAGGAAGGAGCGGCAGATGGAAGGCATTGCTAAGGCGAAGGCCAAGGCAGAGGCCCAAGGCGAGCTGTGGAAGACCGGCAGGCCGGTGACGGTGGATCATGACCTGATCAAGTCGCTGAAGGCCGAGGGGCGCTCTGTGAGGCAGATCGCCAAAGAGGCGGAGTGTTCACCTTCAGCGGTCCAGAAGGTTCTCACGGCGGCCTGAGGAATACGAAGGGCAATAGCCCCACCCACTAGCACTGAAAGGGCCTCCTGGGCCCATACGCACCCCATCCAAGCTTTCGTGCCCATGATCGTGGTCCGTAAGCCATGACGTCCTAGCGTTGGGTCGTCCGGATTCATGCCTTGATACCGGTCCATCCATCCCACGAGAAGCTCGGACATCATCAGGCAGCCCGCAACCAGCCCGACAAAAGGAACGCCAACCGTGCGCGAGGCCAGTTGCGATGGTCGACTATCTGAAATCGGCAATCAGGGAACTCATGCCGGCCTGGCTCATGCGGAAGTCGGTCGACGTGGACGTGCGCAAGGTTGAGCAGCCACCCCTTCGCGATCTGATCGGCGCTCGCCGCCTGTTCGATACCGTGGTCCCGTAAGGTCGGAATCCCAACGATAGGCTCACCGACCCGCAGATGTAGCTATCATTCGTCGCGGCCTTCCGGCCAGCGGCGCCAGTATTCCCGCTCATAGGCGCTGGCCATGGCCTGGCACGACTTTGATAGCGCTGAGGCCGAACATCGCGCGTAGGGCTGGCACCAGTGGCCGCGGCCGCGCGTCGGGCTCGGTGATGGCAAGGAAGCGCGTGCCGCCTCATCGAGGCGTGCCGCCTCATCGATCGCCGACGTGCTTTCGTGGCAAATGCCGGTAGAGCCTGCCGGCAAATCGTCATGGGTGGACATCGGCGACGAAACGCCAACGGTTTCAATGGCCCCATTTTGGGTTGAACGAACTAAGCGGTTGATTTTGGCCGAAACCGCTACGCCCCTTGGGCGCACCAGATATTTCAAGGACTTAGCGAAAATCTCCCCTCGCCTGTCCCATTTTTGGCCAATATCAGCCCCGACGAATCCTACCTTGCAATCTCCGTTGACCCGGCGACTAATCGAAAGAACCGGCGATCTGCGCGGGAAAATGGGGGAAGCAATGGACATGTTGGACAAGGCCGTGCTTGACTTGGAGCAGGCGGCCGATGCCTGTGAGGTCAATTGTGACTTGTTAGAAGAGCAGGACGAGAGGGTGTTTTCAGACCCTGGCGTGCTGAAGGCTGTTATCAACCAAATATTCCAGCGACAATTGGTAATCAGTCGCCACTTATCGCTCTTGGGCACGATACTGCAGGCCGTGCGATCAGATCTGGAGATCCCGGATGTCCAGCGCCCGCCTGAATGAAAAAGCCCGCCACCGTTAAGGCAGCGGGCGCTAATTCGGGAGGTCGGGCAGCCCCTTTGCCCGCAAAAATAATGGTACGCCTCGCTTAGGTGGATAATAAGCTCGTTCCGGTTGAAGCTCTGTATATTCAAGCTGCGTGACTTTTCTGCCACAAGATAAGAAAGCCCGCCACCGGAGCAGCGGGCCCGATTGTTTCGGCTGCAGAATGATCAGCGCCCGCCCTCATGACTGGCGAGAGCTTCATGGACGGGGTTCCAGCAGTGCCTGAGCCAAATGGAGCCCGGACCCTATGGTGTTTGCGAGCCCTAAGTATTGCTGCCTCCGTTGGATTGCCCAAGCGGCAGCTTCGCACAGTTGGATGATGGCCAATGCCTCGCAACTGCAGGCCATGATATCGGCCGCCGTCATGTCGCGATGATCGGCGACGCCAGCACTTCCTGCCATTTCAGGTCATCGCACCACATAAGCGTTTTCGGCGCGTTCGGTGCCGATGACATAAGCTCCGGCCTCCCTTGCAAGCTGCGCCACCATCGAACCGACGGCACCCGCCGCGCCATGAGCGAGCACGCTCTGCCCCGCCCGAAGGCAGCCGTGCTGGAACAGTCCCTGCCAGGCGGTCAGGCCCGAGATCGGCAAGCTTGCGCCAACCGTGAAGTCCACGTCGCCGGGCAGCGGCGCGAGGTTACGGGCCTCTATGGCTATATACTCGGCAAGGGTGCCGTCGCGATGCCAGTCCGCGAGGCCGAACACCCGCTGACCGATTGAAAGCCCCGTGGTGCCGTAGCCGAGCGCAGTGACCACACCGCTCATGGCCCAGATCGACGGCGTCCGGTCACGGGAGGCTCGATCGGCCCAGGTCGAGGGCCACTCCAGTTCGGTGTTGACGAATCCCGCCGCATGAACTTGTACGACGACATCGTTTATTGCCGCCTGCGCTCGGACCGCTCCACCAGCTTCATCCCAGCCGTTCCTGCAGCCTGGTCCGTCACTACGATCGCTTTCATGGGAATTGTCTCCTCAGTGATTTGTTGGTTCGGGGTAAATAGCAGGCGTGGAAGGTCTTTTCGATCTCTCACGCAGTTAGCTATCGGCTCGACGCCTTCCGCGACCACCTTGATGTTGGATTGCTGTGGGATGCCGACGAGACATCTGGCAGGCGCTTTATAGTTCAGAAGCTCCGTCTTGCCGAAGTGACAGCCATAGGAATCCGGTTCGGGCCTGTCGGCTACGAAATGATCCTGTTTTGTCTGGCCGGCCTTGTAACGCTTGCAGTAGGCGGTCCCGGCCGTTTATCGCTTGAGACGATCTTGTCTCGGCCCAAAGCAATCGGGCGCACGAGATGACTACCCTTGGCCAAACCGGCGATCTCGAAGGCTTCTTGGTTTTTGCCCAAACTTTTTTGCCCGGCATGCGTTGTTCGTTCTTCGAGCAGAGGAGAAAGCCATGCAGACGAAGTCACAGACATCAGCTGAAGCCGCCAAGCAACGTCATATCCAGCGTGGTATCGACGCCAAAGACGAGACGAAGAGCAATGGCAAAATCCAACACGCGATGCAAGCCGGCGCCCGCAAATATCCCGAGCCGCCTTTTCCCGAGCAGCATCAACCCAAACCGGGGCATGAATGGGCGATCGAACCCGCTCCGCTCTACGATGCGCCGTACTATCTCGGCTCAAAAAAATTGGAAGACAAGGTAGCGCTTATCACCGGTGGCGATTCCGGCATCGGCCGTTCGGTGGCGGTGCTGTTCGCCCGGGAAGGTGCCGATATAGCGATCGTCTATCTGGCTGAAGACAAGGACGCCGAGGAAACCAAGGCCGCTGTCGAAAAAGAAGGGCGGCACTGCATGCTGATAAAAGCCAATGTCAGCAGGCGCGAGGATTGCCGCAGCGCAGTGGCAGACATTGTGAAGAAATTCGGCCGCATCGACGTGCTCGTCAACAACGCGGCCTTCCAGATCCACTCCACCGATTTCAGCGACCTGACCGAGGAACATTTCGACACGACGTTGAAGACCAATCTCTACGGCTATTTCCATATGGCGCAGGAAGCGGTGCCGCATATGAGCCCCGGAGCAGCGATAATCAACACGGGCTCGGTAACCGGGATCGATGGATCAAAGGCGTTGGTCGACTATTCGATGACCAAGGGCGGCATTCATGCCTTCACGAGGGCGCTCTCGGGCAATCTCATCGACAAGGGCATCCGGGTAAACGCGGTCGCGCCAGGTCCAGTGTGGACGCCGCTCAACCCTTCGGACAAGGAAGCCGACGACGTCTCGAAATTCGGCGCTGACACGCCGATGAAACGGCCGGCGCAACCGGAGGAACTTGCGCCGGCATACGTGTTCCTCGCCTCGTCGCAGTGTTCAAGTTACATCACCGGCGAAATCCTGCCTGTCGTCGGCGGCTACTGAGGCCAAAGCGATGTATTTCATTGCATTGGCAACGGACTATGACGGCACACTGGCGCATGACGGGGTGGTCACCAAAAAGACGCTCGCTGCCGTCGAGCGGTTCAAGAAAAGCGGCCGCAAACTGATCCTGGTCACCGGGCGCGAACTGTCCGACCTCAAGCGTGTCTTTCCCGAGGTTGGCCTGCTCGACAAGGTCGTCGCCGAAAACGGCGCGCTGATATACACGCCGGCAAGCGAGGAGGAGCGGACGATCTCACCGTCGCCCGATCTCAAATTCGTCTCCAGACTGAAGAAGGCGGGCGTCAAGCCGCTGTCGGTCGGCAGGTCGATCGTCGCCACCTGGGAGCCGCATCAGGCAACCGTGCTCGAGGTCATCAAGACGATGGGGGCTGGGGCTCGAAATCATCTTCAACAAGGGCGCGGTGATGATCCTGCCGAGCGGTGTCAACAAAGCCACCGGCCTGGCCGCCGCACTTCAGGACCTTAGGCTATCGCCGCATAATGTCGTTGGTGTCGGCGACGCCGAAAATGACCACGCCTTCCTCAGGGTTTGCGGCTGCAGTGTCGCCGTCGACAACGCCATTCCCGCCGTCAAGGATACGGCCGATCTCATCATGCGCGGCGCGCGCGGGAAAGGCGTCGAGCAACTGATCGACAAAATGATCAAACGCGATCATCAAATTGTATCGAGGCGGCATGACGGCATCGTTCTCGGCTCAGGCGGAGGCCATGACATTTACCTGTCGCCGACTGATACTGTGTTGATCGCCGGCAGTTCGGGCATCGGCAAATCCACCCTGGCCACCGCGCTGACGGAACGCCTTGTCGAAGGCAAGTTCCAGTTCTGCGTCTTCGACCCCGAAGGCGACTATGACGGCCTGGAAGGTGCCGTCCGCCTCGGCGATGGCTCCACCCCGCCGACGAAGACGCAGGTGCTGGACCTGATTGCCAAGGCCGACAGCAATGTCGTCGTGAATGGGCTGGCGCTGCGTGTCAACGAGCGCCCGGATTTCTTCGCCAACCTGCTGCCCGACCTCGGCAGCTTCCGCAGGCGCACGGCGCGGCCACAATGGCTGATCATAGACGAAGCCCACCATCTTCTCCCAAAGCGACGCGACGATACGCGCGCGATCCTGTCACTAGAGTTGCCGGGCACGATCTTGATCACCGTTCATCCCGAGGCGATCTCGACCGATGTCTTGCGCCTGGTAACGGCTATCATCGCGCTAGGCCCCAAGGCGAAGGATGTCATTAAGGCCTTTTGTCACGAGGCCGGCATGGAGCCGCCGAAAGAGATACCCACGCCCAAGGGCTCGCGTGTGCTGTTCTGGCGACCGCATGCGGGCAAGAAACTCAAGACAGTCAAGGTGGCCGAGCCGCGTCAGTCGCTCAAGCGGCACAGCCGGAAATACGCCGAGGGCCAGCTCGATGAGGCTGGCAGCTTTTATTTCCATGGCCCCGACAATGCCATGAATCTCAGGGCTCACAATCTGATGATCTTTGCCCAGATCGCCGAAGGCATCGACGACAAGACCTGGGAGTTCCACTTGCGCGCCGGCGACTATTCGGAATGGTTTCGACACCAGATCCGGGACAAGGATCTGGCGCGCGAAACCATCGCGATTGAAAAGGATAAAAAGCTCTCTCCCGAAGAGAGCCGAAAACGCTTGATCGACGCCGTGCGCCGCCGCTATACGGCACCAGCTACGGCTCCGGAGGAATAGCGCCTCGTTGACCGAAGTCCTTGCCCGCGTTGTCCGTTTTCTGAATTTCCGCTTGGAACTCTCTCGCCGGCATCCCGTTCAAACATTATCGAACCAGGAGAACGGCCATGCCACGAGGCGACAAATCGAAATACAGCGACAAACAGGAACGCAAAGCCGACCACATTGCCGAAGGCTATGAGAAGCGCGGTGTTTCCGAGAAGGAATCCGAGCGGCGGGCATGGGCGACCGTCAACAAGGACGATGGCGGCGGCAAGAAAGAAGGCGGCTCCGGCCGTGGTAAACACACCGGAAAGCCCGCCGCTCACAAGGGCGGCAAAAGCGGCGGCGAGGCATCGGCTTCACGGTCAGCCGCGAGCCGATCGGAATCGGCAAAGAAGGCCGCGGCAACCCGCAAGCGGAATGTCGAGCACCATGCTCATTGACTGCCCAACCAACGTGGCGGGAAAGCAGACATGAAATCGCAACTCGTCAACGAGGTCAGCGGACAAAGGACCTTCGTCGTGGTTCTCGACCCCGGCGAAGAAGCCTTCGCCGCGCTGAAAGCCTTCGCAACCGACAAGAACCTCGGCGGTGCCTCTTTGACTGCGATCGGCGCGTTCGAACGAGCAACCGTGGGCTGGTTTGATCCGGGTGAGAAGACCTACCGCAAAATCCCGATCAACGAACAATGCGAGGTCTTGAGTGCGATCGGTGACGTTGCGGTCAGCGACGATGGCAAGCCTAGTCTTCATGTCCATACGGTGCTGGGGCTGCGCGATGGCACCACCAGAGGTGGGCATCTGCTTGACGGCATTGTGCGACCGACACTCGAGGTCACGCTTGTGGAGGCGCCGGTTCATCTGCGCCGCCGCAAGCGTCCCGAACTCGGCGCCGCCTTGATCGATCTGAATGCGTAAGGTTGGTAAGCGCCTAGCCGGTTCCCTTGCCATCAATGGCGGATGCCTCTGCGGCAAGATCCGATTCAGCGTCGGGATCGAACCGAGGGTTCACTACTGCCATTGCGATATGTGCAGACGAGCGACCGGCAGCGCGTTTGCAGTTCTTGTCTGGATGCCCTGCCAAAGTCTGGTCTGGAATTCGGGAATGCCAACATATCGCAGGTCTTCGCCAATCGCCCAAAGAGGCTTCTGCCCAGAATGCGGGTCGCCCCTCAGCCTTTGCTACGACGCATCGCCAACCGAGATCGCGCTGCACGTCGGTACGTTCGATGATCCGGCTCACCTGGAGCCTCAGTATAACTATGGCTCAGCGCAGCGCCTTGGTTGGGTGTGCTGCGGGATAGACCTTCCGGACCACAATACCGAGGAGAGCTGGTAGGGCCGCCTCTTGCGAGCGGCCAAGATTGCCGTATCACCATGCAGCGGGACAGCACGGCGTGACCGCTGGATATTTCCCGTACAAGATTTTTTGGTGATATCCGGATGCCGGCGGATTTATCGACAGGCTTGACGACAAGCATGTCCGCTGATGCTGCCACAATACCGGCCGTCAATACCAATCCGGCGATGATGATCATAATAGATGCGACTTCATCTCTGGTCCCCTTTCTGACTGTCTGAGCGCACCTGCAGCTCACCTCACTGTAGAGCCGCCCTTGCTTTTAAGGTTCATCTCTTGCCCTGGCGCAGCACCATCACTTGGATGCGGCGAGACGCGATGCTCGTCCTCGAAGATCGGATCCATCTCGAATGGAAGGTTGGGGCCGAACCGAGCAGTTATTGGCCGGGGTGAAATCGTCCGCTTCTGCCCCGGCATGGGCCGGGTTCTTAGGCCTTTGTTGCGAGTCGTCAGACCTCTTGGCGCGACGACTTCCGGGAAATACCGCCCTAACGGCTTGCCGGATTTTGCTCGCAACTCCACGGCCGCGCCGAATTTGAAGGCCAGACATCGAAACCCGTCCCATTTGGGTTCGTATTGCCATGGGCCGGCGTCGACCGGCAACGTGTCGGCAGCCTTTGCTTCATCGGTGCCGTGCTCAACGGCACGCCGAAAGACGATTTCACACTCGTCGGTAGATCGCGAGAGATCAGGTTCGCCCGTCATGGAAGTTCCGTGGACAACGATGGTGTTCGACTCAACGCAGCACTGGAGATCTGGTTCGGTTCACGCTGGAGGCGAGTTCCATTCGCGGCGGGAACGAAGCGCTTGCACGGTGGTTACTTCGCCGGGTCCATGGTGGCTACCCACGAGGTCTGAAGATGTTCGATTGGCTCAAGCGAGGAGAAACGGCGCCGGATCCTCGAAAGGGCATGCCCAGCCCTCGGCTCGATGAAACAGAATTCAAAAGGCGCTACCGCGAACAGTTCAACGATCCGGCTTTCGAAACCGCAAACGCCGAACTCGACATGATCGCCGAAATTGCCTGGCAGGCTTACGCTGACTCCCGCAAAAGCCCGCGGACAAGAAAGGCGGGCGCCGGCTTTGCGGACCCGAGCTACGATCTCTCTGTCGACTGGATCGCCGCCAAGGATGCTGTGGACGCGGCTCAACGCCGTTACAATGACAACAAAAAACGCCGCATCCTGATCGTCAATGGGTCGTCACGCAGCGAGCACACCTGCCCGGGCGAGATGTCCAAGAGCTACCGTTTTGCCGAGATAGCTCGCGAAGTCTTCGAGGCCGGGGAGGCAGAAGTCGAGATACTGGACCTGTCGCGGCTGGCGTCGGAATATGGCCGCACCATCCACCCCTGCAAAGCCTGCTTCTCGACGGCGTCTGCCCTCTGCCATTGGCCGTGTTCTTGCTACCCGAACCACTCCCTTGGGCAAACGCAGGACTGGATGAATGATATCTATCCGATGTGGGTTGCAGCGCACGGGGTGATGATCATCACGCCGGTAAACTGGTACCAGGTGACGTCGCCCCTCAAGCTGCTGATGGACAGGCTGGTTTGCGCCGACGGCGGCAATCCAGATCCAAGTTCGACGCATGGCAAGGAAGCGAAGGAGGCCAAGGCGCTAGAGTTGAAGGGCTGGGATTATCCAAGGCATTTGGCTGGCCGGCTATTCTCGGTGATCGTGCATGGCGACA
Organism: Mesorhizobium sp. P171375; assembly: GCF_057786075.1. Lineage (NCBI taxonomy): Bacteria > Pseudomonadati > Pseudomonadota > Alphaproteobacteria > Hyphomicrobiales > Phyllobacteriaceae > Mesorhizobium > Mesorhizobium sp. P171375. The sequence goes on along the minus strand of NZ_JBYNWF010000001.1, from coordinate 2,596,097 downwards.
CGGAGGGCGCGGAGAACGTGCGACACTCCTTGTCGGACTGGATGAAGTCGATCGAGATGATCCCGGCGGGGCCAAAGGCGGAACTGGACCGCTATATCGGATACTGGAAGCCCTATGCGACCAGCCACTACGAAATGGACGAGGATACCGACTTCCAGGAGGAAGTGCGCAACGCGGCCCGGACGTTGCTCAGCGCCGTGATGGCCCAGCGGGACGGCGAACTGGGGACTGCTGGCCAATCGCTGGAAGACCCGAGAAAGAAGTAGATGGTCGCCAAATAGGCCGTGCGGTAGCCCTGAGCTTTGGAAACGGCATGGAAAAGGCCGGCCAGCCCTGGGGTGGCCGGCCTTTAGCACGGTCTACTCGGCAGCCTGCATGTTGATCTTGCTTTCCGCCATTTCGGTAAGCTTGCGATCGGTCGCCTGCTCTTCTTTCAGGTTTTTGGCCAACACGTTGGCGCAGTCACTGCGGCCAAGCTGCTTGGCCCAGGCGATGAGGGTGCCGTAGCGGGTCATCTCGTAGTGCTCGACCGCTTGTGCGGAGGCAATCAGCGCCGCGTCGAGAACCTCCTTGTCGTCGACGTCACCGCTGACATCGTCGGCTTCCTCGAGGATACCGTCAATCGCCGGGCAGTTGACCTCCCTGGCCTTGACGCCATGCAATTCGAACACCTGTTCGACGCGCTCGATATGGCCTTTGGTCTGCTCAAGGTGTTTTTCGAATCCGGCCTTCAATTGCGGATCGGTTGCCTTGTCGATCATCTTCGGCAGCGCCTTCTCGATCTGCTTTTCAGCGTAGTAGATGTCGCGCAGCGTGTGCACGAAGAGATCGTCGAGTGTCTTGATGTCCTTCGAAAAGAAGCCCATGGCCTTACCTTTCATTGCGCAGAAGTTCGGTTTTGGCGGCGGCTTGCCCGCCACTCGCGAAGGCCGGGACGCGTCCCGCCTTGCTGGTCAACGCGCCGGTGCCGGAGGAGTTCCAGATTTCCCAGCCGGGCCGTTTCTCCTTTTCGAGAGGCTGCGATCATCTCCGTTGGGAGAGCCTTGACCCGATCACACATTCCATGCCCCCGACGATGAGATGACCCTCAACGCGTAGCCGGCGCGGAAAACTGTCGGAGAAAAAACCGAAAGCGCGCGTTCGATGCCTTGCGCGCCATTCGGCTCCGCGACAGGCGCCGGAGGATTGTTGATCCAAACCTCAAGTGATCAGCTGGTCGATCCCGCTTGCCGGTGGCATGGTAGACCGCACTAGCCACGGCAGCAGCCGTCCCGACACCGGCGCCGGCGGCAAGGCGCTGTCACCCATCTCGACCGAGACCTTGCCGATATCCAAGCCAAGCCGCCCGGCCGCCATCTGGCCGGCGACTGTGCGCACGCCGGTGCCGATTTCGTGCGAGCCGCACTGGATGCGCACCTGGCCGTCGGCTGTCAGGCGGACACGAGCAGCACATGGCGCGCTGGACGTCGGATAGATGGCAGTCGCGCAGCCCATGCCAGTCGCCGTCACGCATGGAACCGACCGCCGCGTCACGCTTTGACCAGCCGAAGGCTTCGGCTGCCTGATCATAGCACTTGATCAGTGACCGGCTTGAGAACGGCTTGCCGCCAATCGGATCTTTTTCGGGCTCGTTGATGCGCCGAAATTCGACCGGATCCATACGAAGCGCCACGGCCATCTCGTCCATGGCGTTCTCGAGCGCGTAGACATAAGGCGTTTCCGGCGGGGAGCGCATGTAGCCCGGCGTGTTGCGATCGCCATGGACGATCGACACATGCGTGAGCACCGAGCCATAGTCATACATCCGGCCCGTCGCCGAGGTGCCGCCGACGACATAAGGGTCCGGGCGTGACGTCACCTCCCAGCCCTCATGTCCGAACGCCGTGATACGGCCGTCCTTGCCGGCTCCTATGCGAACCCGGTGCCTGGTTTCGGCGCGATAGGTTTGCGTATTGAACGCCTGCATGCGGCTGACGACACAGCGAACCGGCCGACCGATGCGGCGTGCCGCAACCGCGACAATTGCCGTTCGAGCGGTCATCGGTCCCTTCGAGCCGAACGCACCACCGATGTAGGGACTGACAATCCGGACGTTGGCCGGGTCGATCTTCAGCTGCCGTGCGAGCTCGACCTTCCAGCCGGTGACATTCTGACTTGGCTCATGAACAGTGAGCTGGTCGCCCTGCCACATCGCAGTGGTTGAGAACAGTTCGATCGGATTGTGATGCTGGGTTGGCGTCGAATACTTCTCATCGATCTTCACCGCCGCATCCGCCCAGGCCGCGTCGAAATCGCCCGCCTTAACGTCCTCCTTGAACATCGGGCTTTTTCCCGCCGCCGCTTCTGTCTTCACGCCTTTCGACTCGAAACCGGCGCTGGGCCGTTCATCCTCGTAATCGGCGTGGATCAACATCGCCGCCTCTTCCGCCGCTTCGAATGTCTCGGCGACAACGAGGGCCATGATCTTACCATCGTGGAAAATTGTTCTGTCGTGCAAAGGTCCGATGGAACTTGCGCCGGTGTTGCCGAATTCAGGCGTGTCTGTCTTGTCCATGTCGCCATAGGTCACGATATCCAGCACTCCAGGCACGGCTCTGGCATCTTGCAGATGGAGCTTGACTACCCTGCCCCGCGCGATGCTGCTGGTGGCAAGGGCACCATAGGCGACATTGGCGGCTGCGATGTCGGCCGGATAGCTGCCTGCCCGGTGACCTTCAGCCGGGCGTCGATACGCACAACCGGCTCGCCCTGATTTTCTTTTGAAACTGGCGCGGCTTGGTTCATGGCTCAGACCTTCATGTCACGGGTTTCGAGCAAGGCCCGCACCAGCGTATGCTTGCCGAGCGGCACCTTGAACGCATTGTGTTCTCGCGGCTTGGCATCGGCGAAAGCGGCGTCGGCAGCTTTCTCAGCCACATCTTCGTCCAGCACCTTGCCCTGGAGCGCCTGTTCCGCCGGCTTGGCGCGCCAAGGCACGGTTGCGACGCCGCCCAGCGCTATGCGCGCTTGCCTCACGGTACCCCCTTCCATCTCCAGCGCAACAGCGGCCGAGGCCAGCGCGAATGCATAGGATTCACGATCGCGTATCTTCAGGTAGCGTGAACGACGGCTCCATGCGTGTAACGGAACATGGATGGCGGTGATGACCTCATCGGCAGCCAGATTCGTCTCGACGTTTGGTGTGTCGCCGGGAAGCCGGTGCAGCTTGGCGAAGTGTATCGTGCGCGCACCGCGCCGCCCTTCCACGTCGACGGTCGCGTCAAGAGCGATCAGGGCCTACGCGAAATCGCCGTGATAGATCGCAATGCAGGCATCACTGGTACCAAGCACGGCGTGCTGGCGGTTGAAGCCTTCCATCGCCGCACAACCTGAGCCGGGCTCGCGCTTGTTGCAGGCCCAGGATGTTTCGCGAAAATATTCGCATCGGGTGCGCTGCAGCACATTGCCGCCGAGGCTTGCCATGTTGCGGAGCTGGCCGCTGGCGGCCAGTTTCAGACTGTCGGCAAGCAGCGGACAGCGCCGCTTGACCTCATCGTTGTCTGCCGCTTCGCCCATGCGCACCAGCGCACCGAAATGGATGCCGTCGTCGTCAATCCTGATCTGGTGCAAGGCAGGCTCGGTCAGCCCGTTGAGATCGAGCAACCGCGCGGGTTGCGCGACACCAAGCTTCATGTAGTCGGCAAGGTTGGTTCCCCCGGCAATTAACTGCACATCAGCCTGTGTGGGCGGCATGGCATCGGCATTTGACGCCATCGCGATCGCCGACGAAACGCTGGATGGTCTTTCATGAATGAAGGGCCGCATCGTTCAGGCCCTCCTGATCTCGTCGCGCGCCTGGACGATCGCAGCGACAATGTTCGGATAGGCCGCGCATCGGCACAGATTACCACTCATATATTCGCGGATGTCATCTTCCGAGCCGGCGTGGCCTTCGTTGATGCAGCCGATGGCCGACATGATCTGGCCCGGCGTGCAATAGCCGCATTGAAAGGCATCGTGGTCGACGAAAGCCTGCTGGACCGGATGGAGTTCTCCATGGGTCGACGCCAGGCCTTCTACCGTCGTGATCTCACGCCCGTCATTCAGGACGGCAAAACTCAGGCACGACAAAACCCGTTTTCCGTCGACAAGAACGGTGCAAGCACCACATTGGCCGTGATCGCAACCCTTCTTGGTGCCTGTCAGGCCAGCATGATCGCGCAGCGCGTCAAGCAGGCTCGTTCTGTTGTCAAGGGCTAGATTTTAGGCCTGCTTGTTGATCCGCATCGAAACCGCCGACAAGTCGCGCGGATCGGGCGTCTTGGCGGAGGCGGCTGGGCCTCGCTGTTGCGCTTGTGGCCAACGGCTGCCGAAACCGTGCCAGTCATGAATTTGCGACGGCTGAGGCCGTTGGATACTGCGGAATCGGACATGCTGCGGACCAAACCAGAAGCGCCCGGCAAAGTTCCCTCCTCACATCGTCGTGATCATTTTATTATATCGAGCAGTCATCCTGACCTCAGTCGCAGGCGATGGAACACAGTGTTGGGCGCCCGCTATTGCCCGGAGAACTCTTGGTCAAGTATGCGAAGGCCCTCTTCATATTCGGCCGCCGACGCTCCGACCTGCCTCGACTGCCAGATGTTGTCCTCTAGGTCGGCGCGTTTTACACGTAGCGCCAGCGGATTCGACGCAGCCCTCCGGACGAAGGCGGAATACTCCTCATCGTGCCTGCGCGACATGGCATCGACCGCCGAGGCTATTGTCGGTCCGAAGCCTGCTTCTTCGAGCTTGGCCCGGGTCCAGCCTTCGCCTTTCTCCAGAACATCATGAAGGTAGGCAACTGTCTTCTCATCGATTGTCTCGACAGCGTCGACGACACGGCGGCAATGCTCGATGTAGGGCTGCCCGGTCTTGTCGCGCTGCGACGCGTGAACTTCCTCCGCAATCTTTGCCGCCCGGTAGAAAATGCTCATCGCGCCTGTCGCCGCCGTGACCGTTCTGCTTATTCAACGAGATGCGGCGTGTGCCGCTTGTCCTCGGCGGGGTCGACATCGATACGAGCCTTTTCCGGATCGAAAGCGCCGTGACCTGCAATGGCCAGAGCAGACGCGTCGGGCGTTTCATAGGCCCACATGAAATCGTCGGACGAACTGCCGACGGCGTGGACCCGCCAGTAGCTTGCGGTGCCCTTAAGCGGGCACCGGCTGGTGGTGTTGGTCTTTTCGAAAAGATCGAAATAGATGTCCTCGAAGGGGATATAGAACTCGGGCTCGTGCCCGTCTTCACGCAGGATTTTTGCCCGTTCCGTGGCTGCGACTATGGCGTCGGAAAATCGCACCGTCACCGTGCCGGAAAACGGCTCTATCGCCAGTCGGCCAATGTGCTGTTGTGAAGTTGCGCCTGAAGTTTGCATTTGATTTTCTCCTTGGCGATTGACTGCAAGATCCGTCATGCATGGAGACGAAATGCGCGGCGGCGCTTCAGGTTCCGGAATGCCCAGTAAGCTGAACGGTGGCCGGGCTTAAAGCGCCTACCGCTTGCCATAGCTTGTGAGAAAGCTCGCCAAACAACCGCGAAACTCCATCGGGGCTTCCCGGGTCGGGAAGTGTCCCACGCCATCTAGCAACACTCGATGGTAGGCGCAGTGAAATGCTCGTCCAACCCACTCGAAGACTTTGGAAAGACGATACGGTCGTCGCCACAGTGGAGCGTTAGAGTTGGCACGGTGATGATCTTGGCCGCTACCTGCCGGCGGGCGAGTTCCCTAGCGTGAATCAGGCTCCGCCCCTTCCGCGCGCGATAGGATTGCAGCGTGACCTCCGGCCAGCCCGGGTTGTCGAAGGATTTGGCGACTTCTCGAAAATCGCATCGGCGGGTCGTCGATGCCGTCTCGGGCCTGAACGCAAATGTCATCGCAAATCCGATGAAAAAACCAGGCGTTTTTGTTTCAGGAGAAGTGCGGTTATCGGGCTTCTCGTTGGGTTGGCACCCCTCCGCTATCCTGCTGTTCTGCCAAAGATGTCGGTTGAACACCGAGCATATTTCGCACGGCCTCGACCAAGGCTGCGGCCCACACGGGTTTTGACAGCATCTTGTGATGACGCAAATCTTCCGGAACGTCGGACGCCGTGTATCCACTGACGAAAACAAACGGAATTCCGCGTTCCACTAGAAGAGGGATAAGGGCAGCGCTGGTCTCACCGCCGAGACCAATGTCCAGAACTGCGGCAGATATGGCTTCATTCTCGATCAGCTTTTTCGCGCGAGGAACGGACGGCGCTGGCCCGACGATGGCGAAGCCGGCCTCTTCCAGAATTGTGCGGTGCTCCTCCGCGACCAGCCATTCATCTTCGACGATAAGGATACGAGGTTCAGTCACGTTTCGCTCTCCCGATGATCAAACGGAAATCCAATCCGCAAGCTCAAACCATCGGAACCGAAAGATGTTTCAAAATTTCCGCCAAGCCGATACTCAATTTCGCCCTTCACCAGTGAAAGACCAAATCCCGTCTTCTCAGGCGGACTGACAGCGGGACCGCCGCTCTCGGACCAATCGAGCTGAAAACCTTGATCGGACTCGGACCAAGTCACGGACACCATGCCGCCTGGCATAGACAAGGCGCCATATTTTCCAGCATTCGTGGCAAGTTCATGGATCACCATGCCAAGCGACAGGCCCTGCTGAGGCTTGAGCCGAATGTCCTCGCCGGTGGTGTTAATGCGTTCCAGCCCGAAGGGCTCGACTTCCTGTCGCACGATTTCCTCGACCGAGGCCTCTTTCCAGCTTTCGCGCGAGAGCACTCCGTAAGCGCGTGCCATGGCGCGCAGACGACCAATGAGCGCTTCCGCAAAAGCCTCCGGAGAGGGAGCATTTTTCAGGGTTTGACTGGCAATGCTGACCGTAACAGCCAGCATGTTCTTGACCCGATGATTGAGTTCTGAGATCAATACCCGCTGGTGGGCTTCGGCTTCAGCCATGGTCGTCACATCGACAAAGGTCACCACCACGCCCTGGATTTTCCGCACGCTGTTGCGGTAAGGGATCAGCCGCACGAGATAGTGGACGCCATCGCTATCCCGCGGCAGTTGGTGCTCGATCATCTCGCCAGCCTTGAAAACCTGGGCGATATGGTCGCGCAGGTGCGGATAATCGAGCCGGCTGGCAAGATCGGTCAGCGGTCTTCCGATGTCGGTCGGCAGCAAATTGAAGAATGAGGATGCCGCCGGCGTGAAGCTGCGGATCACCAGCTTGGTATCGAGAAAAACAGTAGCGATCTGAGTACTCTCGAACAGGTTCTTCAGATCGCTGTTGGCACGATCGAGATCCTCGATCTTGGAAACCAGTTCGGCATTGATGGTGTTCAATTCCTCATTGAGGGACTGCATTTCTTCCTTGGAGGCCTCAAGCTCCTCATTGGAGGACTGAGCTTCTTCGTTGACCGAAACGAGTTCCTCATTGGAGGATTTCAACTCCTCCAGTGCGGTTTCATATTCTTCGATCGTCGACTGAAGGCGTTCGCGCATATCGCGAAGGTCGCGTTCGAAATCTGCAATCCCGGACGCGGTCGGCTCTCGACGCTTCAAAGCCTCCGCCCTCGGCTGCGACGGGCCCATCGGCTCGAACAGGACAAGAAATAGCGGCTCGCCACTGCTTCGATCGGCCAGGGGCTCGATCGTCAATGTGACGAACTGGACACGATCTTCATCTTCTTCAATAGCTATTGCTTCGCGCACAACCGTGCGCCGGCCTTCGGCGGCTTCGCGCAAAGCGCCCCGCAATTCCAGACGCAGGCCGCTGCGTGCCATGGTGAGCAATTGTCTGCTCGGCACCCCTTGCGGCGGCTCGAGATATTTGCCGGTTCTGACCGAGTAATAGACGACATCGCCGTCACTATTGACGACGACGTGGGCCGGAGCGAAGCGTTCGAGAACCTGGGCTTCAACGGTTTGCCTTAGGGAGTAAGACAAGCCGCGGCGGGCGTGCGTGTCATTGGCGCTGGAAAAGTTGCTTGCAGGCGCAGCATTCAACAAGATCGGCAGCCGCGCCGGCGCCGTATGTTCCCGTGCCTTGAAGATTCGTTGTTTCTTGTCGACCGGAGCAAACAGGTCGGCATGCTGGCTGATGCTCTCGGAGGTGCCAAGGAACAAATAGCCGCCGGGCTTCAGCGAATAGTGGAATGTCGGAATAACCTGTTTTTGCACATCGGGGCCGAAGTAGATCAGCAGGTTCCGGCACGACACCATGTCCATACGCGAGAAGGGTGGATCGCGGATGACGCTGTGCGCCGAGAAGATGCAGAGATCACGTATGCCCTTGGTCAAGACGAAACTTGTGCCGTCATTGCTGAAGAAACGTTCACGACGTTCAGGCGAAACGCCCGCAAGCAATGATTCCGGATAGCGCGCCGAACGTGCGACGCCCAGCGCCGCGTCATCGATGTCCGTGGCGAAAATCTGGATGCGCGGCACAGCGGAAAGTGTATCCATATGCTCGCGCATCAGCATTCCGATCGAGAAGACTTCCTCCCCGGTTGCGCAGCCGGGCACCCAGACGCGGATCGTATCGTTGGCGCCCCTGCCCTCGAAAAGTTTGGGGATGACGGTTTCTTCCAAGGTCTTGAAAGCGTCCGTGTCGCGGAAGAAATTTGTGACGTTGATCAACAGGTCGCGAAACAGCAGGCGCACTTCTTCCGCGTTTGAACGAAGCAGATCTAAATAGGGCTCGATCGCGGTGTTCTGTGTTATCTGCATGCGTCGCCTGACACGACGCAAGAAGGTCTTGGCCTTGTAGCCCGAGAAATCGTGTCCGGAATGGCAGCGCAGGATCGCGTAGATTTCCTCCTGGGCCTTGCGAAGTTTCAAAGCACCCGCCTTGCCATCGTCAGCTTCAAGCTCGTCGAGCAGTTCAAAGCTGTGGGCAAATTCAATGAGTTTTGCACCCATCTCATCGGCCGAGATGGCGATATCTATCAGACCGGATCCGATCGCGCTGCGCGGCATATCGGGATTGATCGGACCTGACTCGTCGGAGAGTTGCGCTAGCGTCAGGCCGCCGTGCTCCTTGATTGCTTTAACGCCCAATGTGCCGTCAGAATCGCCGCCCGACAGCACGACGCCGACCGAGTACTCGCCCTGATCCTCGGCCAGCGCGCTGAAAAAAATATCGATGGGCTTGCGCTCTCTGGACACCGAATTTGGCTGGCGCAGTTTCAAACTGGAATTTTCGATGGTGAGGATCGCGTTGTGCGGCATCACGTAGACGGTGTTGGGATGGATATCCATGCCATCTTCAGCGACACGAACCGGAATTCCGGTGTAACGCGCAATCACTTCGTGCAGCAGACTTTCCCGTTCGGGGCTGAGATGGGTGACGACCACGAACGCCATCCCGCCCGCAGATGGCATCCCGCGAAAAAATCCCTCCATGGCCGCAATGCCGCCCGCAGAGGCGCCGATACCGACTATTGGGAACCTCGGCAGCTTTTTCATAGATTATCCTGCTTGTGAGAGGCAACGCGGCAGCGCCGATTTCGATCCAATGTAAACCGGTCCTAATTAAATTCCCATCCGCACCCACGAAAGCAGCCACGGAACCTATGGGCACGACCGCCGTTTAAACTGCGGAGGGCGGCGATGTTATTGGGCATTCGAATTCTGCTCGTCGAGGACGAATTCCTGCTGGCAAACGAACTCGCTTCCTATTTCAGCGATTGTGGGGCGACCGTTTTGGGGCCGGTATCTTCAGTCAGCCGGGCTAGACGATATATCGATTTAGCGGATGGCGCGGTGCTGGACATCGATCTCAACGGCGAGACCGTTTTTCCCCTCGCCGATGAACTGTCGAACCGGGGCATACCATTCGTATTCTTCTCCGGAAACGATCAGATGACCCTGCCGGAGCGGTTCCGATACGCCCAAAATCTCTCCAAGCCGGCCGGGTTCAGGACGGTCGCCGGCATTCTCGCCGCGCAAACAACGCTTGGTGACGACAGCGTTTTCCGCGCCCTTCCAAAACTAAGGCTGTCCGCGCGACTATTGTTAGGCGACCCACAAGCGGCCGATCGCCTCGTTGAACGGACATTGAAGGCGGCGCTGGAGGAGCGGTTGTCGACGCGACATCACCGTCCTTTGAGCGAATGGCTCAATACACTCATGGAGGAGGTGTTCCGCCACGACAGGTCTGCCATTATGAATTAAGGGTCGATAGTTTGCCGCAGGCCGCCCTGTCTACCGGCCCCGGCCGCGGTATTCTGCCGCCAAGAGCGCTTCGCTTCGTCTTGCAAATACGGCCGCATCCTTGGTAGAAATCGTCGTGGCCAAACCTTCACAAACTAAACCTGCTTCATTCCGGGATCCCGTTGAGGGAGACCCTGCACTCGCAGCGCTGCTCGACGAAATCGCAGAGGAAGAAACACCTGAACGGCTGGTGAAACTCGCCCTCGAGTTGTAGCAGCAACTACTGCTGTTAAAGCAGCTGAAAAATCCCAACTGAACCGCCCGCAGCTAGAAATCTTGACTGGCCTCAACAAGGCAGTTCAGCCGGTTCAAGCATCGTCTGCGGCGGAGGCTTCACCGAGATCTTCAAGAATCTGGATACGCGCACGGTTGAGACGACTTTTCACCGTGCCGACAGCGCAGCCGCAAATTTCGGCCGTCTCTTCATAGGAAACGCCGAGCATGCCAATCAACGTCAGGACCTCGCGCTGGTGCGGAGGCAGTTTATCGAGTGCATTCGCGACTTCCCGCGCGCGCACCGACCATTCCTGCGTCGCCTGGACAGAAAGTTTTCCAGCTACACAATCCGCGGCTGCGGGTGCTTCTCGGGCGTACACCTTGACCTTCGTGTAAAACGTGTTTCGCATGATCGTGAACATCCACGACTTTAGTCGTGTACCCGGCTCGAAGCTCTCAAAGGCTTTCAGCGCTTTGACCAGGGTCTCCTGGACAAGGTCATCGGCGTCGTTCGGCGCACCGTAGAATGTGCGCGCAAAAGCCCGCAATGCGGGAATGAGTTCCACGATGGAGTCATCGTCTCGTCCGCCAGAACCGATGCTGCGGTAATCTTTCTCCGCTTGAAACGGTCAGGGGCCCGAGAGATAATGTCTTAATCGGTCAGGGGTTCCTGCGGCCAGAAACCTCGTATCCTGACGCCGATGAGGCGACCTGGAAATCAGAGCCGACTTGGGTCGCCGCCCAACATCGATCACTGCTGCCCTGGCATCTCGGTATTTTCCTGCGGGTTCTTTTTAACGCCAGCCCCGGGTGATGTGTCGGCAGGGGCATTGCCGCCCTGGTTTTGTTCCGGGGCGCGCTTTACCGGCGATGTATGCCACGATCCGCTTGAAAGGGGTGTGAACACAAAGAAGGCTAGCAGGGCGACGAAGATCACAGCAACAATGACGACACCCCACCCGAGCACATTTCGGGTGCCACGCTGTTCTTCCTTCCGGGACACATGTTCCGCCATCACTTGACTCCTTTGTGTCGTTCTACGAGGTCCAAATTTGTCATGGTCGATCGACGCGGGCACGGTCTACTCTTCCAACGCGTGTCACCGGCAACAGCCAAAGAGAGTGGGCCTAATCTTCTCCAGCTTTGCGGGTTGCTGATTTCCCGGTTTCCTTTGGCGTTTTCGGCAGGGGCAGCTTCCGCTTGGATGCAGGCGGATTGACCGCCTCATGCGCCAAACGGGCCTTGCGCAAGCGCGCCGTTTTCTCTTCCCGCGCCTTGCACTCGACTTTCGTGGCTCGCGCGTCCCTGTCGTTTGCGTATCCACTGGCCGCCATAGTCAGCCCTCCGCCTTGAAATTTTTTGCCTCCTTGCTGGCGCCCTCCTTGCCGTGCTCGGCTGCAAGCTCTTTGGCCTGCCTCGGTGAAACGTCGGTGGTCTCAGCCAATTTGATTGCCTCTTTTTCAGAGAGGTCGCCGTCTTTTCGCGCGGGGTTCTTGGTCATCGCAGTCTCCTATTAGAGTCCAAAACGACCGGACCGGCGGTGTGTTCCGTAAAACCGTCGACAGCTCACGGATTGAGGAGGGCTATCGCGCTTCCGTCAAACCAGTCGTGGCGGGAACGGATGCGTTTCAGGCGTCAATGTCAGGGCGTTGGTTCTCACCCGTGAGTGTGGCGAGAAATGACCGCCGCCATTCAGCTGCGTCATTGCGCCGGATGCGCTTGAGCAGTGCACTGTGCCTTGCGATCCTTTCCTCAAGTGGCATCGCGAGCGCTTTGGCGATGGCATCTGCAACCTCGTCGACCGCATACGGGTTCACGATCAAGGACTCCGCAAGTTCTTCGGCCGCACCTGCAAAACGCGACAATACCAGCACTCCGGGATCGGCTTCGTCCTGCGCGGCTATGTATTCCTTGGCGACGAGATTCATTCCATCACGCAGCGGCGTGACCAACCCGACTTGACTAGCGCGCAACAGGCCAGCAAGCCGAGAGCGTGGTACGGCTCGGTGGATGTAGCGGATCGGGGTCCAAGCCAAATCCGCGTATCTTCCGTTCACTGCGCCGGCGGTAGCCTCAAGCTGTGCCCGGATGTCAGCATAGGCGCTGACCTCCTCGCGCGTCGGCGACGCAATCTGCAAATAGGTTGCCGCCCGCTCGTGTTCCGGATGCCTTTCCAAAAGACGCGCGAAAGCCTGCATGCGGCCCGGGAGACCCTTGGAGTAGTCCAGCCGATCGACGCCGATGATTTGCTTGAGACCCAGAATCTGGCGGCGCATGGAATCGATCTGAACATCCTCCCCCGCCTCATTGGCCATGCGTGCGAATGAATCGACGTCGATGCCTATCGGAAAACACCTCGACAACACGGTGCGGCCGTCCATCTCAGCCGAACCATCGATATCAAAAGTAGTGGAGTTGGCCGCCTGCACTGAGCGCCGGAAATTCGCCACGTCCGTTTCGGTCTGGAAACCCACGACGTCATATTGAAGCAGATCATCGATAAGTTCTTCGTGATCGGGGATGGCTACGAACAGGTCAGGCGGCGGGAACGGTATGTGAAGAAAAAACCCGATCCGATTCGGGACTCCCAGCCGCCGCAACTGGGCGGCCAAGGGGATAAGATGGTAGTCGTGAACCCACACCAAGTCGTCGTTGCCCGACAGCAGTCCTGTGAGCGCCGTCGCGAACCGCGCATTTATCTGCCGGTAGGCGTGTAGAAACTCGGTCCGGTGGTTGACCAGGTCGAGCCGGTAATGAAAAAGCGGCCACAGCGTGCTGTTGGCATACCCATTATAATAGAACGAATACTCCTGTTGGGGCAGGGTGAGCGCAGCCGTCTCGATCTTTCCCACGCGTTCAAGATGGATCATAGGTTCGTCGCTGGCGGCGGAGTCCTGATGCTCGGCGCTTGCGCCTAGCCACAGACCTCCGCGCTCCGTCAACGCATCCGCGATGCCTACAGCCAGTCCGCCCGCTTGCGACGGATCGCGAATGTTTCCCAGCCTATTCGAGACGACAACCAGACGACGCGGAATCGCGCGATCGCCAATTAGCTCGGCCTCCCCCCCTACAGCGTCGCGCTCAAGCGGATAACCAGCCGTTTGCGAGGCCTCGTTGGGAATGTCTAACGGACGCTGCAACAAGAGCAAATCCTGAGCGTGAAGATCGCTTGGGGAACGGTCAGCGCAGGCGATTGTTCCACGCAAATACTCCCAGGCATTCCTGACGCCAGGCGAATACAAGGTCGACTCTGCCCATCAGCCACAAACGCAAAGGCCACGCCAAAAGTGCTGACAGTGACGGGCTTGACGCCGCCTCCAGGCAATCATCGATTGCATGTCGAAGCGGATGGACCTGCAGACGATACATTGGCGCTGAAGCGGCTCGTTACCGTCGCCGTTGCGCTTGTGAGTTTAATGCTAACAAGAAGGGACCAACCCTCAATGGGCGACGACAGGGACGAAGGTGCCAGCAAGGGTCGTGACATCCTCGCCCGTAGTTTTGCCAAAGAGGCGGGATCTCCGAAGGAACAGGCGCGCGAACTAATCCGCATGTGAGCCGCCGTGGCTTCACGGTACCGTCCATTCTGGTGTCGGCTATCGCCCACCGGTGATCGTTCCGCATGACACCGACTTCAAGGCGGCGGCCGATACTCACAATCACGGGAAGCGCATTGCCCTTCTCGTTGGGGGTGGCACGCTAGGCGCGACTGGGTCACTGTCTTTATGGGCGTCATCATTTCCAAGCCGGACAAGCCGCGATTGAGTATCGCTCGAATGTGACTCGAGGAAGCATACCGGGTACGCGGACACATGTTCGAGATGGCGAGGCCAGTACTGTCGACTGGCTGACCCGGGGACAGCTCGGCGTTGCATTTTTGCTGACGGGACCCAATGACGGCAATTCCCTGACCAACTGGTCCTCGGCAATATCGAGATCTGGGATGGCTAGAGTTGAGATTCAATCGGCAGGTGACGGACGCAGACCGCCAGGATACGGCGAAACAATCCGGCTTCTGGTTCACTGGTATAGTCTCGGAGCTTGCCTTCATAGCAACCATGCCAGTGTAGAACATTGTGTTTCAGTTCGAGCCGATAGCTCGCTTCCGGAGATATCTCTGATTGGAACTGATTCCGCAGCTTCGCCACCAATTTCTCATCCTCAAAAAGCACGCCCATTTCCGAATTCAAGGACACTGACCGTGGATCGAAATTGAAGGAGCCGACGAAACCGGTCTTTTCGTCAACGGTGAAAGCTTTCGTGTGCAAGCTGGCGCCCTTTGACCCAAATACCGAGATCGCCGGCTGCCGGCTGAACGGCTGGAGCTCAAAAATTTTGACGCCATTCCTCAGCAGCCGCTTGCGATAGTTTGCGTAAGCGCCATGGACGGCGGCGACATCTGTAGCGGCCAGGGAATTGGTCAGAACCGAAACGTCAACCCCGCTGACGATAAGGTCCACCAAGATGGCGGAACCCCTTTTGCCGGGGATGAAATAAGGAGAGACAATTTCCAGACATTGGCGCGTCGATTGAATGACGGGAAGCAACTTCTTGATCAACCAGCTGCGACGTCTCCAGCCACGAACCTTCTCCGGCGGATCGGAAATCACCCGCACTCCTTTCACCCAATGAACCTCGTTGCTGGCCGCAATAAACTCTGCGATTGAGCCCCGCTCGCCGATGCCGTTCAAGAATCTTGACTCGGTTTCGGGATCGCTTCCTTCAAACAGGCTAGCTTGCTTATGCTCGGTCCCTGAACCGAGTGCTTCGATTGGCTTTGATTCCTCGCAAGCCCAGAACGCATCGAATATCTGCACGGTTTGCTGTACCGCAGGGCCAAGGAGCAGCATGTCGAGATCCCGGAAATTGGTCTCCGCCGCATCGAAATAGGCATCGCCAAGATTTCGACCGCCAACGATGGCGAACTTGTCGTCGGCGATCCAAGCCTTGTTGTGCATACGTCGCGTCAGTGCAAAAAGCCGTAAGAGCACTTCCACGCCACGCATGATCCGGCCGCGCCTGATACCGCTCGGATTGAACAGCCTCAATTCGATGTTGGGATGATTGTTTAACGCTAGATATGCAGAATCGTTTTTGCGCGGATTGACGTCGTCAAGGAGCATGCGCACCCGCACGCCGCGTTCAGCCGCCCGAAAAACCTCCTGGAGCAGCAAGCGACCGGTGTGGTCATCGTGCCAAAGGTAGCACATGAGGTCGAGGGTACGCAAAGCGCTCCTTGCCGTAAGCACACGCACAGCGAAAGCGTCATAGTTGTCCGAGACAAGCAGCAAGCCGCTTTTGCCGGCTTTGATGTTGTCGTCTGCAGTTCGCGAAACCGATACGTCCATGAAACGGGCTACCTTTGGACTGAGGTCGAAGCTGGCCCTGCTCAAAATCATAGCAAAAACCATTCAGAGGTAATCTGGTTGCATATGCACCCGCTCATCCCATCATGCCGGAACCGGGCCCAGGTTTCCGAGTTTAGAAAATGCTCGCGACGGCAATTTTCAACAGAGAAGACCGGCACATGCCTACTGCCAAAAAAGCCAATGGCAACAACAAGGACCTGGAGGACCTTTTCCTCGATGGTCTCAAAGACATCTACTATGCCGAGAAGAAAATTCTGAAAGCCCTGCCGAAGATGGCCAAAGGCGCATACGAAGAGCAGCTCTCGGCGGCATTCGAGAACCACCTCGCCGAAACCGAGGGACAGGTCGAACTTCTGGAGGAAGTCTTCGATATCCTCGGCGTCGCCGCCCGCGGCAAAACTTGCCCGGCGATCGACGGCATCCTGGAGGAAGGATCTGAAATTCTCGAGGAATACAAGGGTTCGACTTCGCTCGATGCGGGACTGGTCGGTGCCGCGCAAGCCGTGGAGCACTACGAGATCGCCAGGTATGGAACCCTGATTGCTTGGGCTACCACGCTCGGCAAGGATGACGTGGCGGCGCTTCTAAATGCGACACTCGAGGAGGAGAAGGCCACCGACGAGGCATTGACTGCCCTCGGTGAAGCCGACAGAAGGCAGCTTGATTGATCATCTACCCAACCGCCTCGGCGACCAAAGCGCCGGGGCGGTCCCGAGAGATGAAGGGCATGATCATGCAGTATAAACGACTGGTCTACAAACGACTGGAATGTCTCCTGTTTGAGTTTTCGGCCGCGTTGGTCAGGCGCCGAGCGCTTGCAGCGCAGCGATTGCGGCAGTTCCGAGAAGAGCGCCGAAATCATTGAAGAGCACAGGGGCCGCGCAAAGCCGCCCAACTCGCTAGCGCCAATCCGCGGGTCATTTCGGGCAACAAAGGCGACGCGACATTTCCTATCAAAGTCAAAGGGCCGAAGAAATCGCCGAAAGCCCTCTAGTAGGCGGTCTGCTGGCTCGGCGGTGCCAAGGGACGCTCGTTTAGTGTACAGGTGAGCCACCATGAGGCAGGCGTCAGGGATGTCGCTCGCCGCCAGTCGAGTAAGTCACGCGCCTAGACCAGTCGCATCTGTGCCTTCTCAGTAGCTATGGAACGAAAGCCTTCATAGAGAATTGTTACTTCGTCTCAGCACCTTAAAGGAGGTCGATATGGGCCGAGGTATTTTGCTTTGGTTGCTCGGGGTTCCAATCCCAATCATCATTCTGATTATGCTTTTTGCGCGGTAGGGGGTGAAAATGGGAACCGAGCTTTCATCGACAGACGTCACGCCGGTCCCTGAATCATCCTCATCGGCTGTCAGCTGGGCGCCGATCGTCGCGGGCGCTTTCGCGGCCTCGACGCTCACGGTGATCCTGATGCTGGTCGGCTCGGGTCTAGGACTGACCATGGTTTCGCCCTGGACCGGATCGAGCGCTTCGACCACGACCTTCGCGGTTTCGGCGGCGGCCTGGCTTGTCATTGTTCAATGGCTATCAGCTGGCATAGGCGGCTATCTCACCGGTCGGCTGCGCACCAAGTGGGTAAATGTCCACACCGACGAAGTCTATTTTCGTGACACCGCACACGGTTTCCTTGCGTGGGCGCTGGCAACGTTGCTTGTCGCCGGCGTGCTCGGCTCAGCTCTTTCAGCGGCGCTGGGCACGGGTGTGCAGGCTGCATCCTCAGTGGCGTCAGGCGCCGCGATGGGGGCAACGACGGCAGCCGCCAATGCGGTAGCGACAGATGCCCCATCTTCTGGCATATGGACCGGCTATTTTGTAGATTCTCTGTTCCGGGCGGCGAACCCCGCCGCAGCGCCTGCCAATGAACAGAACGGCTCCACGGCTGCGGACCAAGCAACGGGCATCCTGCTAGCGGGGGCGGCAAATGGCGAGGTATCGCCTGAGGACAAGGCCTATCTGGCGCAACTCGTCGCCGCCCGCACAGGCCTGTCGGACGCCGATGCGAAGACCCGAGTGGATGCGGTGATCGCCAAAGTCGACGATGCCAAAGTCAAGGCCAAGCAGGCGGCTGATACAGCAAGGAAAGCCACTGCATCCTTCGCGCTTATAGGCGCATTGTCGATGGTTATCGGCGCCTTCATCGCGAGCGTTGCAGCAGCGTTCGGTGGCAAGCAGCGCGACGACGAGGAGGCCTTCGTCCTGCCCCACTGAAGTTTGGATCGCATGGCAGGTGGGGAGTTTAGCCTAATAGGTTAATCCATCGCCGGTCGAACCAATGAGATGATCGCCCCTACCCGGATTGCGGGTTTCTTGCGAATCGAAGTTTGGCAATGCCGCGACCGGCCAACAGAATTCCAGCAAATAGAGAACCACGTAAGCGGGGCTCGTCGTTTTGCAGTGGGGAAAGCGTCAGGCCCTGAAGCCAATTGCTCAATAAATGGCGCCAGCTCAGCAGCGCTGATTGACTCTAGCGTCGCACCTTCAGCGGCTTCGGCGTGATCTCTTTGACCTGGGCCTTTACGCCGTCCTGAACTCCTGAACCATCGCTTGTTCAAGCGCCTGTGCTTCGGGCCTTGTCTTTGGTGGTCAGCACGGTGCGCCAGAACGGCTTTTCGAACGCTGACGACGCAGGTTGTGGTCGGCTTGCCGCCACCTATCGGAGTCCGAAGAAGCTCAATATCGCCAACACGATGACAATCGCTCCAACGATCCAATGATATTGTTCATGATCTCTCTCCTGGTGTAGGAAGCTCCCTCTCCGAGGCCTGATTTTCGGCAGGCGACGGGGGCACCGCCTGACGCAAGCATCAACTGTTAGAAGCCGCTAATGTTCCCTTCGATCGAACGTCGGCTTTCTGTCTCGATTGCGCTTCGCCTGGAGGCCTTCGTAATCAGGAGGGCATGTGAAGAACACCGGGCTTCGGTCGCGGCCTGCGGCCTTGCAATCCGAGCAACCAAAGGCCCCAACGATCGCATGACCGCGCCCGGCGAGGCTCCTAGACAAGCAGGTAGGGGGCCAAGGTCTTAGGGCAATCGCGCAAAGGTCTGATGCGCCAAAACAGGCTGGAACAATAGCGCACTCTACAGGTTGGACCTGCCGCCGGGTTTCCAACGCCCGAGCCAACCAGCGCCTGCCGCTGCCGAAAATGGAGCGGCAGGGCTTTTTGCTAACCGCGTGCGGCTGTCCAGCAATGGATCAATTGCGCTTGGCACTGGAATTGCGACGTTGAGATCAAAAACAGCAGGGCGTCACCTCATATGATCGAAAGCGCTACTAAGATCGGCTGCAATCGATGCAAAGTACCCCTTTGCAGCGTCGATGAGCCGAATCTCATGCAGTGAGGTAGCGAAATGTGGTTTTTTTGGCCGGCTTATGGCCGTTCTGAATAGTTCCAGGCCTCCGGCACTCGACTCTTATGCGAGAATAGGAAAATGGCAGCCGAACTGATCCGGAATCCCACTGCTGCCGAAATGGCCGGTATGCAGTCGTGGATTCCCTTACCGAGGCTGAGCGCGCGGACTGGCTGACCCGGGCGGATTCGGCAGTGCCCGCCGAGGCTTGGGCAGCATATAAACGTCAAGGGCGGCTCACTATACAGCCTGCAGCGGGGAGCCACTAAAACGCCGGTGACTTCCGCGGTGATCGCAGCTGTAAAATTCAAACGACCGGATTCGGACCTTAATGGAATTGAAGGCTGAGCCCTGACCCGAAAACGACGTTCGCAGTTCCACTGCCAGACGTCTGCTTCGCGCCGCATGACGGTCATAGAGGTCAACTTCGCCACTGCCTGAAAGCAGAGCTGGATGGCTCCCGCTCCCGGCATCACAATGCCACAGTGAGTTTGCTGTCAGGCAACCCCGAGCCAAGGAGCCATCCGCCATGCAGATTACAACCGTGGGCCTTGATCTGGCCAATCGCATTTTTCAAGCTCACGCCGTCGACGCGTCTGGAGACGTTGTTGTGCGCAAGGCACTGCGCTGATCGCAAGTTCTGGGGAGGCGTGCGGTACATCGCATCATTGGCTCGAGAATTGACGGAGATCGGCCATGAAGTCCGCCTGATGCCACCGTCTTTTATGAAGCCCTATGTGAAGCGCGGAAAGAATGATGCGGTGGACGCGGAAGCGATTTGCGAAGCGCTCGCCAGGAAGCCAGCGCGCGTGGCGAGCGTAGCGATGGCAAACAAGATGGCGGGAACCTATCCAGCGCATCATGCTCCGAACCTTGCAGCGTAAGTTGCGCAAAAGACGAGACACTGAAGCAAAAATCAGATCGAGCCGATCAATCGGCTCCATGAGGTGTAAGAGCGACGCGATGTGATGGCGAGACCGGTCAGGCCGGGAACAGGGATATGCTTGGCACCGGTTCGCTTTCGTCAGCGATGAGAACGATTGTCGTATCGGTATTTGTCCACGCCCTCTTCCCCGAAGAGAGGATGCGATAGGCAGACTTCAGAGCCCAGGCATTGATCACTTCTGCCCGCTGCCAGGTAACTCGGCCTTTTTAACTCGCCCTGATTTTCTTGGAACCGTCGTTACGCTGCGATGTTAGGTGACCGAAGGGGCGTTCAATTTGGAGTTAATCATGAAACGGCTTCTTTTCGCCGCAACCATTGCGGCATTGTCAACTGGGTTCGCCGTTGCACAATCGACCACCACAACCACAGGCGGATCATCGACAACGACAACCACGACGATGCCGAGCACTACGACTGACCAAGGAACGACGACTGACCAGGGAACGGATTCGACCACCACGAGTGGAACGAACTCGAATTCGGCCAAGGACTGCGCGCCGGGTCAACAGAGCGGTAGCGCCAAACAGGCCGCACCCGGCCAGCAGGACACCGAGGCAAAATCTGCAGCTCCTGGTCAGATGAAAACGACGACGGAAGGTTGCTGACGAGCAGCTAGTCCTAAATCGCCCGCTGGCGCAAGCCAGCGGGCTTCGTTGACCAATGGCAGGGTTCCTTCTTTTCGTTGCGTGACCGGCGGCGACCGATCGGTACCTCGTAACCGACGTGGATTAATCGGAGTTTCAGCACGTCTCTTTGAGCCGGTGACGATCAATTCAGGCCCATCTTTCCAGCCCTTGCGGGCAGCATCGGCCATGATATCAGCGCGCATGCTGGATTTTCACATCCGATCCACATCTGCTTGCATCCGCTTGCGAACGACGGCGGCGGTGCACCTAGCTGCTACCGACCACCACTCCGGTGTAGCAGAGCCTGGTAGCGGGCGAGACCACCGGCGGGTATGTCGGCAAGCCGCACCGTAAGCATCGCTGTACGGCTACGCACTCTCTAGCCGTTTCGCAAAGCCCGCTGCCGAAGGGTGGCGGGCATTTTAGATCAGCTTGACAACTTGATGGCCCCAAAGCACCTTCGGTGGGAACGGGAGGGAGCCACCGTATGAAAAAGACCTATAAAAAGCCTGTCCTAACGAAGCGCGGAAACCTTTCCTATCTCACGTCGCAAGTCATCATCGTTCCGTCGGGTCCTGCTTCTGAGTCCTGAGCCGATCTTCGCTATCTGGCCTTGGCTCGGCAGTGCCGCGCCACATAGGCCTTCCACAAGGCGCACGTGCTCGGCGTCGACAGTGACCAACGGCCGGAGGCTGATTGTCAACCCTTGTCGCCGTCGATGCGCGTGACCGGGGCCGGTCAATTCCATATGTTGGCCAATCACAGCCTTCGAAGTCGAATCGGCGACCGAATGCGGGCGCATAAGAGCGGATCGTCACGTTGATGCGACCTGGCGTTACCCGACCGCGCATCACGGCTGTGAGGGCGACCTCATCGCCTACTTTGGAACTACCCCGCGCCATGACAGGGTTCTGAGCGGTCGAACTCTTATTCAAGAAGTTGCTAATATATGCGAAATGGCCGACCCGATTGCCGGTGAAGGCAATCCGCTGTGTCGCGCCGGCCACTGCGGCGGACCGAAGGAGGAACGCCGCCTGCCGGAGTTAGGGCGCGCCAATGACCCGGCAATCCCTTGGTTTACAAAAGTACAGTGAATCTCTTTTTGGGGTAACGCTCAAAAGAGAGTAAAAAATAGGCCTGCGCTGGAAGGGAGGCCGCGATTGTTGACAGCGCAAGAGCGGCCCTAGAAGCCACCTTGTCACGGCGCAGAAACCTGCGGCGCCTCGCGCGAGCTCCTGAAACGAATTCGCCACCGCCAGTGCGACTAATTCCAAGCTGCTCCGGTTACCGTTTGACATCATCCGTACGGTCTTCTCTGTCTTGGGAACCGGAGCACTTGAAGGTCAGTGGCTCGATTTGGCCAAGACCTGGTACGCGAATTCACCGGGTGCGAGCGGGTTGAAAGTCACTTGCTGGATTGGATCATCAAAGCCGGTCATCAAAATTGTTTGGAACCGGTGCAGAAATACCGCGTTGGGTCTGCGGCGGTCGATTCCTTCAGGGATGTAGCCGTCTACTCCAAGGATGAGACGAACCCGCCACCGGCGCTCCCAACAGGTGGCGGGTTTCGTGATGGAGCGCTTGGGCCCGTAAGGACCGGGGATAGCTTTCCTGATAGACCTTTCATCGGGGACAATGCGGACGCCGTGTTGCGCAATCAGCCGGGCCCTGGCTCCAGCCTCGGCCGGCCAGTCTGACGGTTCTCCATTCCACCCAATGTCGGGCCGCCCTTGAATGAATGCGTATTGAAAGATGTAGTCACGCGTAATGGCAAACTTCCTCTATCGCAGCGATCGGTGTGGATGCCTCCCACTGTCGACTGGTCCGCAAGACGGTCGGGCCCGCGCTCCCTTCGATAAAGCAGCGCGGGCCGTTTCGAATTCGAAATTGTGTCAACAATCCGATGAGCCTGCCGTCAGCCGGAGTGCGTTTTCGAAGGCACGTCATTGTCGTCAACGTCGAAATAATAGAGGGCCATTCGCCAAAACTCGACGTTTGAAGTTGAAGCAGAACACCGTTTCCGGCGGTGGCAGCTCCCCGGATTCACACGTCTAGTAGCGTCCGCGCAGCGCGAGCGCCGCGAGGAAAGCCCGCGCCGCAGCGTGGCACGCAATTTGCGGGGCCCATTGCAATAGAGGATGACCTCAGCGCCCTTCAACGAGAGCCCGTGTTTCTTCGGCAAAGAACCCCATTGGATAGATGGCCTTCTGAAAACCGGATCTAGCACTCGTTGCGCCTTTGACATTTCGCGCTCGGGCACGTTGAGATCCCACCGCTTCTGATCCTTCGCAGGGGGTGCCGAGCGCGACATTCGGCGGAGAGCCCGCGGGCGGCGATCGACAAGGCGATGATGTTTTGCGGCTGCTTTGCAGCAGCAGCCGCACCAGAGTAGCCCGGATGAGATCGAACAAATCCTCGCCCACTCGGCCGGCACCGCCTTGTCGAAGACGGCGGCCTGAGCACTCGTTAAATTCGACCGGGGCCGCCGGTCTTTCTCAAGGTGAAATAAACAGTCCGAGCAGGAACGAAACCCCGCAATCAAAGTTGCAGGGCCAGAGCAGAGTGGTGCTCGTCTCTCGGGAGGAGAAAATGCTTGAAGCGGATAGGATCGCAACCAGACGAATAGACATCCTCGTTGAGCAGTACCTCGAGGTCAGGCATCGGAAACATGATTTCGTGTCGATCAGTCTAGCAATCGCAGCCATCCGCCAAGTGACCAGATTTCCAATCCCTGACACGGAGTTGTCGCAGATGATCGCCGAACGCGCGGTTCAAAGCGGCCTCGACGTGCGCTTCGATCAAAATGTGCAACAAATTCAACTCTAGAACAGGAGGACAGCTGTGAGTGAAGACGTAAGACGGGACATATTTGTAGCGGGACTGCGCAATGCGCATGCAATGGAAAATCAGGCGCTTGCGATCATGAAACCGCAACTGAGCCGCATCGAGAACTATCCCGAAGTGGCGGCTCGCCTGGAAGAACATATCCGGGAAACAGAGAGCCAGCTTGCACGGCTTGACGAACTCCTCGATGCCATGGACGAAGACAGCTCGACCATCAAAGACACTGCACTTTCTATGATCGGCAGTCTTACAGCCATGGGGCATGCTGCGGCCGGAGACGAAATCATCAAGAACAGCTTGGCGAACTTCGCTTTTGAGAATTATGAAATAGCTGCTTACAACTCGCTCCTGACGATCGCGGAAGCGGGGCAATTTAACAAAGCAATGGATCTCCTCCAGCTCAACCTCAATGAGGAAGAGGCGATGGCAGATTGGCTGCGCGAAAATCTTCCTAAGGTGACGCTTAGGTTCGTAGAGCTCAGCGACGAAGGTCGCGACGCAAAGGTGTGATTACTGGCTGCAGGGTTTCCGGAGGAAGGCTAATAGTCGCTGACGAAGGATTTGACAAACCACTGTTCGTCCGAAAGCGTACAAAGAAAGAGGTCGTCAGCTAAACAGCAATGGGCGCTGACTCTTGGGAGCGACCATCGCGCTCTTGCCCTGAAGCGAGAGCAAAACGCGAAGAACGTCCCCCCGGCCTTAACCCGAAATCGTCAAAGCGCTTGCGCTGGAATCGGGGCCACGGAGCAGCAGATCACTGAGATAATTTCGTTGATTGGCTTCGATCGTTCCTCGATATTGCGGGAAGCTCGCCTGCTTAAGAAGAGGTAAGTGAGCACGCAATTGTCGGTTTCGTACCGAGTAGGACAGACGCTGCCGCTGCCGTTATTTCTGCTGCATCGTCTGCAAATTGTCTTGGGCGCCGACGATTGAGGGAACGCGTGCTCTCGCCCGTGAGGAGCGAGCGCTATGGACCTGTATCTTGATACAAACAAAAATGGGCTGCTGCGCGTTTCGATCCCGCTGATCTGGACCGTCTCAAGCTGCATCTGCGCGACAGCGTGCTCGAACTACACACACCGCTCGAAAATGCCGGACATAAGATCGAGTATGTTTATTTCCCTTGCAGCGTCCTTGCCTCTGTAGTGGCAAAGAAGAGGTGGGGAGCCGACGCAGAAGTTAGCATCATCGGTTTCGAGGGCATGACCGGCTCAGCTCTCGTCATGGGCGATGACCGTGCCACGCACGATGGCTTTATTCAGATGACCAGCCAGGCGCTGGCGATCGACGCCTCGCAGTTCAAAGCGGCCTTAGACACGAGTGAGACCCTTCGGCCGTTTCTGATGCGCTACGTCCACGCTTTTCACACAAGCCACCTACACCGCTTTGATCAACGCGCGATGCAAAATCGAGGAACGATTGGCTCGATGGCTACTGATGTGTGACGACCGCCTTGTTGGTGGTCGCCTTGTCATTGCCCATGAATACCTGGGAGTGATGCTTGGCGTGAGGCGCCCCGGCGTCACGGTCGCGCTGCAAGTGATTGAGGGGCGCGGGCTCATACAGTCCCGGCGGGGTGAAGTGGTCATCAGCGACCGAAAAGGGTTGATCAATCTCGCAAACGGTAGCTATGGGGATTCCGAAGCGGAATACCGGCGAGTCGTTGGCGAAATCGAGATTCAGCCGCAGATCGTGCCCCAACGGGAACTATCACTCTAGGCGCGAGTTTGGGCAAATGGCCCTGTATTATTTCGATGTCGACGAGAACGGCACGGTTTACCCTGATGATCAGGGCACCGATTGTGAAACCTTGGATCGCGTAAAAGAGGAGGCCATCCGCGCCCTCGTTGAAATGATCAAGGACAGCCTGCCGGACGGCGATCGTCACAGGTTGATGATCAAGGTGCGTGATGACGGCGGCGGCGTTGTCTTGCAGGTCTCGCTAAACTTTGAGGTCGAAGCAGAACACCGTCCCCAAGGCGGCAGCTCTCCGGATTCACACGTCCAGTAGCGTCCTCGCAGCGCAAGCGCCGCGAGGAAAGCTCGCGCTGCAGCGTCGCACGCGATTTGCGAGGGCCCATTGTGATAAGGAATAACCTCAGCCGCCTTCAACGAAAGTCCATGCTTTTCAACAAAGAACCCCATTGGATATGTTTGGCCTTTCGATTCCGGGTCTAGCACCCTTTGCGCCTTTGACACTTTCACCTCCCCTGGAAGAGTATGCGGACAAGACCACTGGCGAATTCATCCGCACGTTTGCCGTCGCGACCTGCGAGCCAAACGGACTGATGACGACCATCCATCATCGTATGCCGGTCATCTTTGCGCCGGACGATCACATGCGCTGGCTTGGGCCGGAGCAGGATCCTCACGACGTGATGAAGCCATTCCCGTCCGATCTGATGACCATGTGGCCGATCGACAGCAAGGTCGGCAAACCCCGGTCATCTCCGCCGCGATCGCAGCTGTAAAATTCAAAATCGGTTTCGGACCCTAACGGGCCTTCAGCCAGGGAAGTTGAAGGCTAAGCCTTGACCCATCGGCGACCTTCGTTTCAGCCCGTTCGATGGCAGCTTTGCGCCGGTGGGTTCAATAGGTCATCGCAACACCTTCTGTAGCCTGTCGGCCGGCGTTTCGAAGTCCAGGGTTTTTCGGGGTCGCTGATTGAGCCGCAGGGCGACGGCGTTGAGGTGGTCCTGCGAGACGTGGGAGAAGTTGGTAGCTCTGGGGAAATACTGCCTGAGCAGACCGTTGGTATTTTCGTTGCTGCCGCGCTGCCAGGGACTGCGCGGATCGCAGAAGTAGACCTGTAGGTCGGTGGCAACGGTAAAGCTCTCTTGTGACGAGCCATCTCCTTGCTCTGGTCCCAGGTTAACGAGCGCCGCAACTCTTCGGGCAATGTGCCGATCGTCTGGGCAAGGGCCGCCACGACGGTGGTCGAGTCCCTCCTCGCCACCTTTACAAGCATTGTGAACCGGCTGTGTCGCTCGACGAGGGTGGCGATGTTCGTGTCGTTAGCACCGGTAAGCAGATCACCCTCCCAATGACCTGGGATGGCACGATCCTCCGCCTCGGCGGGGCGGTCGCGGATGGAGATCATATCGAGTATTTGTCCTTGCCCCGTCCGGCTCTGTGCGCCTTTGGCGAGGCGCATCTGTCGTTTGGCTCGCAGATGCGCCGTCAGTTCCTTCTTGAGCACCCCTCGCGACTGGATGAATAGACTGCGATAGATCGCTTCATGAGATATCCGCATGCTTGGATCGCCCGGGTACTCTCGCCTCAACCAGCCCGCTATCTGCTCCGGCGACCATTGCAGCGCCAGCTTTTGCGCTACCCGCCATCGTAGCCGTCCAGAGCATGCCAGGCGACACTTCTTCGGGCGCAGCGCTCGCTCCCAAGCATGCTTGTCAGCCCGGGTTGCACGATACGTTTGTGCACCGCCATTGCGCGAGATCTCGCGACATATTGTCGATGGGGATCGCCCGAGACTTCGTATTGCGAGACCCGCCGCGATCCCGCGAGAGATCTCTTCGCGCTCCGCCAGCCCGAGCGCCAAGGCCGCTCTACGCCTTGCTGACGGAGCAATGCCGCCGCGTAAGGATACGGTCCGCTGAACGCCGGTCTTGTTCCGGCGGTCCAGTGCCCGCGAGATCGACGAAATGCTCTGACCTTGCTTCCACCGCTCCCAAAGCTCGGCCTTCTGCGCTGACGTAAACCAGATCCGTGACGTCACCATGCAACACCTCCTCATCTTCTCAGATTAAGAGTGTTGCGGCGACCTATTGAACCCACCGCCCTACTCCGGCCATTCCGACGAATGGTTCCTAGGTTCCAAAGCCGATGAGGTGGAGGGCTCCCGCTCCCAGCATCACATTGCTGATCCGCGGCCTATTGGCGGAGTTTGGCATCGATATCCCCGAAGGTTTGGAGCGGGCGCTTAAGCTGGCGCGCCAGATAGCTGGGAGGAAATCTACATTGGATGTACCGGCAATGGCACTGCAGATTCTGTGTACCCTGTGCGGGTGCTCGACACCCATGCCCGGCTCCAGACCATTCCGGTCAATCCTTGCCCAACAAAGAACGAATGAAGTGGCACGGCGGCGTCTATCGACCATACCTGGCATTGGCGATCGGTGCCACAGCGTTGGCGGCCTCAGTTGCTGATCCGGGGCAGTTCCGCTCGGGTCGAGATTTCGCCGCCTGGCACGGGCTGACACCTTCTCAACACTCGAGCGGGGAAAGGACCGTCTCGGGCACATCACCAAGGCAGCGACCGGTACCTGAGAAAGCTCCTTGTGATCGGCGCGACCTCTCTGATCCGACGGGCAAGGCATAAGCCCGAGGCTGCGGATCCGCGCCTCTTCGCGTTGCTCGCCAGCGCACGTGGCGCGCGTAGCGATGGCAAACAAGATGGCCCGCGTGGTGTGGGCTATCATGGCGCGCGGGAAACCTATCAAGCGCATCATGCTCCGAACCTTGCAGTGTAAGTTGCGCAAAAGGCGAGACACTGAAGCAAAAATCAGATCGAGCCGATCAATCGGCTCCATGAGGTGTAAGAGCGACGCGATGTGATGGCGAGACCGGTCAGGCCGGGAACAGGGATAACCCATGCGATGTCGGAGGCATCATAGCTGCAAGCAGATTGGGAGCTTGTTTCGCCGACCCCATCAGGGCCAGCAGCTTCAAAAGGCTGCAGGGATAGGCCGGACAGAAGACGGCACCCGACCAATGCGCCAGAACAACGAATTACCTCTTGCAATACGGGAAGCCATCCACAGAAGACATCGCAGCAGACGTCGTCTCGGCCGAGACGTTGTTGCGCCGCGCCACACGTCTCGATCCCGACTATGCTCGCGCCGACAGTCTGCTGGGCGGAGGGAGGCAGCCCATATGCAGCGAGGCCTCACGAGCGCACTGGCCTGGCCGAGAAGCTCCTCCGCAACCATGTGACAGACCTTGTGCTGCGGCATGTCGACTCCTGCGATGCAGCCTAGTTGGCGACCCCTTTTTCGCATTCCAGCAATCGCTGAGGCTTGGCGAATTTCGCCAGCGCCTCGGAGCTCGCACAGGCCGGGAAGCCGGCCTTGCGCATGGTCTCGATGAAGCGCAGGTGCTCGGCGTCGCTGAAGCCCGGCTCGTTGGCCATGGCTTCGATGGTCAGGTCGGGGAAGCGTTTGAGCGCCTCTGCGACACAGGCTTTCGCGTCTTCCGTTCGACCAAGGGCGGCCAACGAACCGCACCGCATCGACCACTTGGGAAGGTTGTAGGTTTCCAGTGTCATGCGCGCCTGCATCTTCAGCGCATCCTCATAGCGGCCGGCCATGAAGTAGGCAAAGGAGAAGACGCCTGTGGCCCACAATGGGTAGTTCGGATCGAGTCGGATCACCTGATCGACCAGTTCCACGCCGCGTTCGGGTTCCCCGAAGGTGGACGCCCAGCCGACATAGAAGGTCAGGATTTCAGCTGAACCCGGAGCCATGCGCAAGGCGGTGTCCAACTCGATCTTGGCGCGCGCCAAGTCGCCCCTTTCGCCAAAACTCATGCCGAGCACGGCATGCGCCTCGGCGTCGCTCGGATCAAGCCTGACGGCACGCTCGGCCGCTTCCACAGCCACCTTCCGCTCGCTCTCAGGGTTGACGCCGAAGCTCGCTAAGAGACTGTGCGAATGATAAAGCTCGACCCAGGCGCGGGCGAGGCCGGGGTCCAGCTCGACGGCGCGGGTGAGCAAACGAATGGCCTCCTCGATATCGGCTTCGGTCATCTGCTCGAGCTTTTCGGTGCCGAGTAGATAATACTCATACGCGTTCAGGTTTTCTGGCCGCTTGCGTTTCGCCGCCGTCCGTCCGGTCTCCTGGATCAGGCCGGCGCCGCCGCCGAGCCTGTTGGTGACCTGCTCGGCGATCTCGGTTTGGACAGCGAACACGTCTTGATCCGGCCGGTCCCAACGATCCGACCATAGATGGTTGCCGGACGCCGCCTCGATCAGCTGCGCATTGATCCGCACACGGGTACCCTGGCGCTGGATGGAGCCTTCGAGCACATATCCGACGTGTAGCGCTGCGGCGATCTGGCGGACGTCCACCGGCTTACCCTTGTAGGCTTCAGTCGAATTGCGGGCGACGACTTCGAATTCGGGGAAACGTGCAAGGTCGGTGATGATGTCTTCGGTAATGCCGTCGGCAAGGCGCCCGGTGGCCTCGTCGCCGCCATAGTTGCTGAAAGGCAGCACCGCTATCGAAGGCTTGGCGGTGGCAGTATCAACCGGCCTCAGCCACGACCAAGCTCCAGCAGCCACAAGCGCAAGCAAAACAAGGGATACAGCCGCCGTCGGCAGAAAGCGCCGGATGCGGCGAGTGCGCGGGCTCCACCCACGCTTTGCCCCTTGCATTCTGACACTGTAGGTGCGAACCGGCTCGGCGATATTCTTGACCTTTTGAGCGCCGGCGAAGTCGATTGGCAGGCTGAGCTTGCCCTTCATGTGATCGTAGGCAGTGCCCGAGATGAGAACGCCGCCCGGCGGGCAAAGCTGCTCAAGGCGCGCCGCCACGTTCACGCCGTCACCGAAGAGATCATCGCCTTCAACCACCACGTCGCCGAGGTTGATGCCGATACGAAATACTATGCGGCGCTCGGCAAAAGCCTCGCTTTGATGCGCGGCGACCCTGGTCTGAATGGCCACGGCGCAAGCAACGGCATCGACGACGGAGTGGAACTCAACCAGGGCACCATCGCCCATGAGCTTGACGACGCGTCCCTTATGCTCGTTGAGTAGTGGATCGATCACCTCCACCCGGAGCGCCTTGATCGCTCCGAGCGTCGCCGCCTCGTCGGTCTCCATGAGCCGCGAGTAGCCCACGATGTCGGCGGCCATAATGGCCGCCAGCCGCCGCTCCGCTCGAGTGGTCACCACGCTGGCGTGCTCCCACAGCCAAAGGTGTGCGCTCGCATCTGGCTCGCTTCGATCTTTGCAGGTCTCGATTCAAACCGCAAGGCGAATGCGAATGGGCTACGGGGAGTGGGTCGAAATCGATTGCTCGGCAAAGAGGCCTGATCATCCCGAAGGCCGCAGGTCGGGCTAAACGAGCACTGAAGTCGCGCACTGAAGTCGCATCAGATTTCGGCCATCCGCTTTGTCCTCGATCGCGAATTACCTTGCCTTCCCGAGCAGGATCGATCGTTCAGGTCCTATGAGCACGCGGCAGTATGCCCGCCTCGTTGATGAGTGGGTATCGGCGATTGGACTGCGCCGTGCAGAATACGGCACACACTCGAACCAAGGCCTCGATCATTTACAAGGCGACGGGAAATCTTAGAGCTATCCAGATCCTGCTTGGCCACACCAAGATCGAGAACACGGTCCATTATCTCGGGGTCGACGTCGAGGATGCCCTTGAACTTGCCGAGGCGACGGAGGTCGGCCCAAGAGCGGCTCCACTTCGCGACTTGAGCCGCGAATGCTTTGCGCCCAATCTCGGTCATCAAAGTTAGCTTTGCCACTGCCTTAAAGCGGACATTCCCGATGATCGCGCTAGAGGTTGCGGGTGCGCCAACACCGGACTCTTATCGGCGTTTGTCCGATCCGGTCGAATGATTCCGCTTGAGGCCATCTCACGTATCAAGCGTCAGGCTCCAGTACACACAATTCTCGAGCGGGATCACAGGCAATTTCCCGGTAAGGGGCTTTAAGATTCGCGTTCCGATCTACCCAAGAACCGCCAGCACGGTCAGCGCCACGCACTCTCGTTTTTCTGTTCGTAGTCCCTGAACGCCTTTTTCAAACCGCCGAGGACTTCTGCCGCCGTTTCGAACATCGCCTTGAGTTGAGGTTCGTCCACCTTGCCGATGTCGTCGCGAAGATGGTCCATGGTCTCCTGCAGGCGGGCCTGCATTTTCTGGGTATGGTGCCTCGGATCGCAGTCTGCTTCGCTGGCCATGACTTCCTCCTCGATTACCTGTCTACGGAACGACCCGCTGCTTTGAACCAGCGAGTTGCAGGTCCAACGAATCAAACCTGGGTCCGTTCCAGAAGTCAGGTCGCGAATCTGTCAGTGAGCGGCGGGTTGGAACAGCTCGATCACGTTCCCGGACGGGTCTTCAAGCAGGATTTGCGAGCCTCCAACCCCGCTGATGATCTTGTTCCGGAATGGCAGCCCGGCGCCTTTCAGTCGTTCAACTTCCCCTTTCAGATCTTCGACAAGCAGCAGGATGCGGTTCCATCCGCCGGGCACCGGACGGCGACCGTCCGGCATCGGCCGCGCGCCAGAGCTTGCAGCGCCACTCAACAGCAGCCGCAAGGGACCACGGGTCACCGACGCAAACGCTGGCCGTGCGTCCTGCTCGATGGTGAACCCAAGGTGCTGCGTGTAGAAGGCGACGGAGATTGCGACATCATTGACAATGTACCGGACACTGGCTGGCGTCATTATGGATCACCTTTCAAATCACCCCCGGCAATTTTATTAGAAGCGATTTCGTATGGGCAACGCAATGGACCAACAAGTAGCCGCGCCGATACGTGGGTCCGAAGGCGAAGTCTTTCGTGTATTTCTGAGGCTTGGCCTCACATTGTTTGGCGAGCCTATCGCGCATCTCTGTTACTATCGCAACGAATTGGTGTTGCTTCGCAAATGGCTCGACGAGCAAGCGTATGGCGATCTCGTCGCCCTTTGCCAGTTTCTTCCCGGTCCGACGTCAAGGGGACTTGTGGCGTTCGCCTTTGGTGCGGCAGCGCTTCGTGGGTCGATCGCAGATGGCGTATTTACGGGCTCACGCTGGTCGCCGTCGCCGTGGTGGCACAATCAATCTGGGGCATGGCGCGAACGTTGACGCCGGACAAGGAACGCGCCGCCGTTGCGCTTCTCGCGATTGCCGTTGTCGCTGGCGTCGGCGGTTCGTTCGGCAAAATCGCTTCAATCGTTCTTGGAACCCTCGCCGGGCTGTGGCTTTGCCGTGGTGAGGGAACCTCGGTGCCCGGACATTTGAGTTTCCCCGTGTCGGCCCGCAACGGCGCTGTTTCGCTCGCACTCCTTGCTGCCCTCCTTGTCGTTCCGTCGCTGACGGAACGGGCCACGGGCAGTCACGCTGTAGCACTCTTCGATGCCTTTTATCGCTCGGGGGCTTTGGTCTTCGGCGGAGGCCATGTGGTACTGCCGCTGCTGCAAACGGAGGTCGTCAACACAGGCTGGGTGACGAATGAAGCGTTTCTGCAGGGCTATGGACTGACGCAGGCGATGCCGGGGCCGCTCTTCACTTTCGCTGCCTATCTGGGGAGCGTGGCAAGCCCCGTTCCGAATGGCCTGGCTGGTGCGGCGATCGCGCTTGTAGCGATCTTCCTGCCCGGCACGCTGCTCGTTTACGGCATGTTGCCGTTTTGGGACGCCCTGCGGTCGCGCCCAGGCGCTCAGGCTGCGATGCGCGGTGCGAATGCGGCTGTGGTCGGAATCCTGGGGATGGCTCTCTACGATCCGGTATGGAAGAGCGCCGTCGTCACGCCGGGGGATTTTGCTCTGGCTGTGACAGGGTTCGTGCTTCTGGTCGTTTGGCGGATGCCGTCGTGGGTTGTGGTGGTGTTTCTTGCCGCTGCTGGCGCGCTTCGCGCCGCTGCGATGTGACAATGGCCTTTGCAATGGCGCGTGCCTGAATCCTGGCGTTGGCGAAACAGCCGCGAACATTCGGCCGCATTCCCGCGAACCACAGACCCGGCAGCGTCGGATCATGATCGCCGCCGTTGAAAAGCGGAACGCCTTTGCCGTCCAGAACGCCAAGCTTGCCGACCATCGGTTCGAGGCCAGTGCGATAGCCCGTCGCCGCGATCACGATATCAGGGCCGATCAGATGGCCATTGGCCAGGATCACGCCATGTTGGGTAAATTCCCGCACCGCAGGAAGAGCGATGACTTTGCCGGCCTTCATGGCCTCGACTGCACCGTCGTCGGTCGCAATCGCGATGTGCTCCGGGCCAGCCGGCTTACTCCTCCGGCGGCCGCAGAGGGCAGCCCGATTTTCGTCAGGTCGCCGAATGCCAGACGCTGTGTGGCAGCCATTACCGCGTCGGCGGCCTTCATCGGCAGCCGGGCGACCAGCGGCGACAGCAGATGGACCGCGAACTTGAATATCCGCTTGGGAAGCAGGGTTGGGCCGCTCCTTGCGGAAAGCCAGACGTGCGCCGTGTCGACTTTGGCCAGATGGTTGAGGACATCGAAGCCCGAATTTCCTGCGCCAACGACGAGAACCTTGCGTTGAGAATAGGTTTTCGCCTCGCCGAACGCAGCCGAATGGATGATCTCGCCGCGAAAATTCTCCATGCCCTTCCATTGTGGAATGTAAGGGACCCGGTCGCGCCCCGTTGCGATGACGATGTGGCGCGCGATCCTGCGGCCAGCATTGGTTTGAATTACCCAGTGACCGCCCGTCAAAGAGACTTCTCCGACGTCGATGCCGTACTCGATCGCCAAGCCGTGGTATCTGACGAACAGGTTGAGGTATTCGACAACCACCGACTTGTGCGGAAAGGCTGGCGTTCCTTCTGGATAGTTCACGCCTGGAAGCGACGAAAGCGCGCGATGCGAGTTGAGATGCAGATCGTTGTGCCGCCGCCGCCAAGGCTCCCCGACATGATGCTCCTTCTCCAGGAGAAGGACAGCCAGCCCTGCCTTCGTCAAAGCGTATGCCGCAGCCAGTCCCGCGGCTCCAGCT
The DNA here is from genome assembly GCF_057786075.1 of Mesorhizobium sp. P171375. Lineage (NCBI taxonomy): Bacteria > Pseudomonadati > Pseudomonadota > Alphaproteobacteria > Hyphomicrobiales > Phyllobacteriaceae > Mesorhizobium > Mesorhizobium sp. P171375. The sequence goes on along the minus strand of NZ_JBYNWF010000001.1, from coordinate 2,561,836 downwards.
CCTACTACGATGACGTCTTGGAGGGCTGCGTTTTTCGTCACGATTTTTGTCAGCAGTCCAGTTCGCGTCAGTGGGCCAGGAAAGGGGGTCGCCGGAAACTAAATGAGGCGGAATGCAAATGCCAGCTTTGGATTGACGATCTTTAGTCGGGACGTTGGAACGTCCGCTGGCTGATGACTTCAGCCTAGAAGCTAACCGTCAGCTAGCGGCCCCTTCCAGACATTGGCACCGATCACCTAGGGTAGCCGACTCTCCCATAGTCTGTCGCCAGCGACGGACTCTTTGCCAATCCCGCATTTGAAGCCTATGCTGTCCTATCGGCCGCCAGATTCTTCGGATGCGGCCGACAGTGAGAGGAGACGCGCTCTTGCCCGTCAGGGAGAGAGCCATGCCACAGTCCCTTCTTCGAAATCATGTATTGAAAACCCTCTCGTCTGAGGACTTTGCCCTTTTGCAGCCATCGCTGCATCAGGTCGAACTGGAGATTAAAACACGGCTGGAGGTCGCACATCGGCCCATCGAGCATGTGTATTTCCCGGAGGTGGGTATTGCTTCGGTGGTCGCCACCTTGACCGGGGGGCGGCAAAGCGAAGTCGGCATCATTGGTCACGATGGCATGACAGGGGTTGCCGTCATTCTCGGCCAAGACAGTTCTCCCAATGAAACCTATATCCAGGTCGCCAGCAATGGCTGGAGCCTGCCCGTTGGAAATCTTCGCTCTGCGATTGCAAAAAGCTTGTCCCTCCGTGAGTCACTGCTTCGCTATGCTCACGCGTTCCTTGTCCAGTCGTCCCGCTCGGCATTGGTCAACGGCCATTCGAAAATCGAGGAGCGGTTGGCCCGCTGGCTGCTGATGGTCCAAGACCGCGCCGATGGAAACAAAATCTACCTGACACATGAATTTCTAGCGACCATGCTTGGTGCCCGGCGCCCCGGCGTCACGATCGCCCTCCAAATGTTGGAATATCGGGGGCTCGTTCTCGCAAAGCGCGGCGAGATCACCATCGTCGACCGCGCTGGAATGATAAAACTCACACACGGCGCTTACGGCGAGGAGGAGCAGAGTCACTTCGGTCTAGCCTCGCCTAACTGTTCGGTATCGGACAAACCCTTACAGGCTGCCGAATTGGTGCCATAATTCGTATTGGTTTGGGTTTCAGGGAGGAGCTCACATGACCAACACTTTTCACACCGTCACTGTTGAAAGAGCCGCCGAAGCCTATGTGCTCTCTAGAGGCAAGGCCCACTTCCTCTCCATCGCACAGGCAATCCGTGCCATCCGAACGCTCATGCCGGCGTGCAAAGCTACCGACCGCGACTTGGAAGAGTTACTGGCGGCAGCATCCTTTATTCACGGTGTGCCCGTCGCGTTCGACGTAAAAACAGCCGTGGCCGCAGAACCGCAGCTCCATTCATAGGGCCGGCGATGCCGGCGCTCGCGCAGACGCCTACCTTATCAGACGTTCGCCAAGCGATTGTTCGTCACCTGATCGACAATATCGGCAGCCCGATTATTTCGATATCCGGTTAGCCACACCGTGAGGAGAATGCTTCCCCTTTGCGAACTCGCGGATTGGGAACTTGGCGATCTCATTGCCCGAAGCGCGATCGATGCGGGATTTGCGATCGAACTCGACGAGACGGATTCCTAATACGCCTGTCGAGGCAAAGTTTTCCTCGGCGATTTCGCGCCCCGACTCGCAGGCGTCACAGCCAATTGCAGACGATCGGCCCCGAACAGTAAGCGTCTTGTTTTGGTGGTCAAGGGAACGGCTGCTTGCTGGTAATTGGTCCCAATAGCAGACAGGCGGCTCTCGTGAAGAGTTTCGGGCGCCGGCAGGCGTACGAAAGTCCCCGAGGAAGGAACCCGTGGGCCACAGTCGATGGCTATGGGGATTTCGATTTGCGGCTGGTGTCGGCGACGGCGCGACCGCCGCCGGCAAGCGTCGGTTTTGATGTGGACGGACCGCTTCGCCTTTCAGCCACGCGGTATTGTCGGCTCGGCGCGCGGCCGGACGCGACCCGTTCGGCGTCGATGATCACCATGGACACGCGTGGGTCCGTTGCCGGAGGCTGGGCGCCTGCGGCTGAACGCTGGAGCATGCCATGCCGGGTCATGGAGAGTTCTCCCGGTTCGTCGCGGTGGTGTCCGGCGGTCCGCGCGGCTGTCGCCACCGTTCGAACGTCTCGATGATGATCATGCTTCCGCCGCAGCATCGGCATGGCGGACGGAAGTCAGTCGGTTCTACCGAGTTGTCGTCCTCCGACGGCGCAGCAACGTTCAGCAGTTCGCGGGCGCGTGCGAGGCTGCCTTTGCGGGAGCCGCCGGCGAGCAGGCCGTAGTGACGGATGCGGTGGAAGCCGCGCGGCAGGATGTGGAGCAGGAATCGGCGGATGAACTCGTCGGTGGCGAGTGTCATGACCTGCTGCCGATCGGTGCCGTCACGACGATAGTCCTTGTAGCGGAACGTGACCCCTGCTTCATCGAACCGGATGAGGCGGCGGTTCGAGATCGCAACCCGGTGGGTATAGCGGGACAGATAGGCGAGCACTGCCTCCGGCCCGGCGAACGGCGCCTTGGCGTACACCACCCAGCGCTTCTTGCGGACCGGCGACAGGTGCCGCACGAATGCCTGCCGCGCGGACAGGTGCGCCATAAATCCGAAGAAGGCGAGCCGTCCTGCGTCGTGCAGAGCGACCAGCCGGGTGAGGAAGAGCCGTCGGAACAGCTTGCCGAGTACGCGCACCGGAAGCAGGAAGGCCGGCCGAGAAGATATCCAGCGGCTTCCGTCCGGCGCGATGCCGCCGCCCGGCACGATCATGTGGACATGCGGATGGAGCGTCATCGCCGAGCCCCAAGTGTGAAGGACGGCGGTGATGCCGATGCGCGCGCCGAGATGCTTTGGATCCGCCGCGATCGTCAGCATCGCCTCCGCTGCCGCCTTGAACAGCAGGTCGTAGACGAGCGCCTTGTTCTGGAACGCGATGTCGGCGACCTCGGCGGGCAGCGTGAACACGACATGGAAGTAGCCGACCGGCAGCAGGTCGGCCTCGCGCTCGGCCAGCCACGTCCGCGCCGCCGCGCCCTGGCACTTCGGGCAGTGCCGGTTGCGGCAGGAGTTGTAGGCGATCCGCCATTGGCCGCAGTCCTCGCAAGCCTCGACGTGACCGCCAAGGGCTGCGGTGCGGCAATACTCGATCGCCGACATGACCTTGAGCTGCTGCAGGCTCAGATGACCTGCGTGGGCGGCCCGGTAAGCGGGTCCGGCAGCACGGAAGACGTCGGCAACCTCGATCGAGGCGCGCACGCTCAGCCGTCGGATGAGATCTCTTCCGGCTTGAACAGGCCAAGCTTGTCGAGCGGGCTCGTGACCGTGCGCACCGTTCGGGTCGCCACCTTCGCGTAAAGGGCGGTGTTGTTGAGCTTGGCATGCCCGAGCAGGACCTGGATGATCCGGATGTCGGTGCCGTCCTCCAGCAGGTGGGTGGCGAAGCTGTGGCGCAGCGTGTGCGGCCCGACCCGCTTGGCGATGTCGGCGGCCTGGGCCGCCTCGACGACGATGCGATAGAGCTGCCGCGTGCTGATCGGCTTCATCGCGTGCTGTCCGGGGAACAGCCAGCCGTCACGGTGCATCACGCCCTGCTGACGTCCGACCTTCCACCACTCACGCAGAAGCGTGAGCAGGTCCTCCGAGAGCATGGCATTGCGATAGCGCCCGCCCTTGCCACGCTCGACGCGCAGCAGCATGCGCTCGCTGTCGACGTCGGCAACCTTCAGCATCGACACCTCGGCGACACGCAGGCCCGCGCCATAGGCGACTGACAATGCGGCCTGGTGCTTGAGACACGTGGTGGCGTTGAGCAGCCGGGCCACCTCGTCGCGGCTGAGCACCACGGGCAGGTTGCGCGGATGCGCCAGCCGGACAAGCCTGCGCGCCAGGTCCGGGCGGTCGAGCGTGTGGGTGAAGAAGAAGCGCAGTGCCGACACGATGCTGTTCATCGTTGGCACGGGAACGCCGTCCTCCTGCTGCTCGATCTGGAACCGGCGCAGGTCGTCGGCGGTAGCGGTGTCTGGTGAACGCCCGAGGAATGTCGCCAGGCGTCCGATGTCGCGGAGATAGTTGCGCTGCGTCTCGCGTGAGAAGCGCCGCATGTTCATGTCGTCGATCAGCCGCTGGCGCAGCGGGCTGACGGGTGCATCGAGAACGGGATGGTGCATGGTCAGGCTCCTTGTTGAAGAAGCCCGCCATGCTCTGCCGCTGCCGAACCACCCTCAATGCGAGCGCGACGTCCGGGTCGTGATCGCTACCTCACCCCACGCGCCCATCCCGCGCAGCGGGTTCGTTCCTCGGCCCAAAATCGGCCGATTCCGCCAATCACGGGCCGACACAAGTGGCGAACTAAGCACGAGGGGCGACCGTCCAGCGCTGTAAGTCGTGCCCCCTGTTGTTCCTCGCGCCATTGGTACTGAGATGTCGCCGTGGCGAATGCTGCCGCTCTGGCCTGCATGCTGGTGCTCAGCTCCTTTAGTTTCAGACCGAGTTCGTCGTCCATGGTGGATCTCCTATCGTTGCGGTGCGTTGTCTCCGACTGGGACAATCGCCAGCGATGCAAGGCTGACAAAGGAGGCTAGTGCGCCCTAATCCCTCATCAGCGGTTTCTTGGTCCCAGAGTCGTCTCTCCAACACAGGCGCCCCGGCTCCAAACTGCCTTCCCGGGTTTGTTCCGCCTACGTCAGGATAAGACCGCCCGGAACAAATCGGCTATCAGCAGCTTTCACCTCTCATGAGACCTATCGCGTTATTGCTCACCATCTGGCTTACGGCCTGTACGGCACAACCGACGTGCCTGGAGACGCCGAATAATATGAGCTGCAAATCGGGTCCTGAACTGAAACGCGATCTTTCGCACAAGCCAAAGACGGCCCCGATCAATCCGTAGACGTCGCGGGCGCTATGATCATCTTTTGCCGCTGTCGATCAATTGCATGAGTTTGGGCGGGCTCGACAGGCGGGGGCGTATTCAGGAACGATGCCGCACGTTTTGTCGGTAACCCTGATCCACACGCCTTTAGCTTTGCGCACCGTAGCATCACGCTCGGCCGCAATCCGGGAGCCCTTGAGGTGTCGTCGCAACGACACGTGCAGGCTCGGCGTGGATGCGATCATCCGGTTGGCTTTTGTTGTAGGTGATCGGTTTCACGCCGTGGAGACTGGAGTGACGTTAGAGGATATCCGCGTTGGGTAGCCTCTAATCGAAGCCCGCTTGCCTAAGCAGTCGGCGCATGGTTAGGGCATTCTCGGGGGCAAAGCCGTCGTAGTCGTTGTTGAAATAGACCCATGCGCTTCGCGCGCCGCTATCCTTGATCCTCGCGACCCACGCGGCCAGTTCGTTTTCCGAATAATCATGCCGGTACCAGCGCTGCGGCCCATGCAGCCGCAGGTAGACTTCGTCGGCGGTGCGAACCAGCACGTCCGGAAGTCGAGGGCCGCTGCACGAGCAGAATACCGTGCCGGTCTCGCGGAAGGCGGCATAAACCGTCTCGTTCCACCAACTGGCGTGCCGAAACTCCACAACATTGCGTCGGCTGTGGTCGAGCTGACCGAGAATGGCGCTGAGCTTTTCCTCGGTGTAGCGATAGCTCGGTGGTAGCTGGAAGAGGAAGCATCCCATACGATCGCCAAGGATGTCTGCGATCGTGCCAAAATCTTTGACAAGGGTTCCAGTGTCCTCGAACTTCCTGATGTGGGTGATCAGCTCGCAAACTTTTACCGTATAAACGAACTCGCGCGGGCCGGGCTGACGGAGCCAGCTCTTCACATTCTCGATGGTCGGCCACGAATAGAACGAGGCGTTTATCTCCACGGTGTCGAACAGCTTCGCGTAGTGGTTGAACCATTCGGAAGTTGGCATCTCTGCGGGATAGAACTTTGCCCGCCATTTCCAGTAGAACCATCCGGAGCAGCCGACATAGGCGAAGTTCGCCAACTTCTTCGCTGGAACGGGAGGTTTGTTCGCTGTCAGCCGCGCGAGGTGCATTTTCTCGGCGCGCGCTTTGTTCTCCGCCCTCTGCTTTTCGCGTCGAAGCTTGCGCCGCTCACGGCGTTCTTTCAGTGTCATACCTGTCTTCGGGGCGTCGATGTCCACTGCATTCCCTCCCGCCATCTTAACGGGGAGCAGTGCAAATAGCTCCGAACCGAAGCTCCTTGACGCATCGTGGCGACGCGATGGAGGTGCTTTAGTTAGAGAAGTCCGCTCGATGAGGTTGCGCTCGCGATAGAGCCGCTTACTGAAACAGGGCTACTAGCGCCGGTTGCACTTGGGCGGGATGTTGGCGTGGCACCCTGATCGTGGATCAACTCGGATGCGGTGGCGTCATAGGCCTTGTCCGCCAGCACGATAGTACGCGGGCCGAGGTGGTCGCGCAGCGTGTCGGGGACTTGGCCGTCGTACGCCTGACCAGTAGGCCGAGCCGGATCCACGCCACCGCCGAACGCGGCGGGGCAGTTTGGGTGGTAGGACAGAATAGCGTCGAACCCAATTAAGGGCGCTGTCACGGGCCACGCCCTTTCGTTGTCAGCAACCGGATGTTGCATTCCGCGGTCCTCTCCCCGCTGCTACGCTCGCAGTTGACTGCCCATTCGCCGGTCGCAGATCGGACTGTTGCTTTTGCGGCCAGGTTTCCGCGAACTGGGCGGCAAGCCGAACTAGCGCCTACACCAAAGCCCGCTGCCTCGGAAGAGAGCAGCGGGCCGATGCAGAGCCCGACGGGCTTAAGGTGGGTTCCAGCCGCGACGAGATATCGAAGCGGAGGAAAGTTTGTTCCCATGACACACCGAAGAAATGCCGCTCTCCGAAAACAAACTGCAATGGTTGTCGCAATCTTAGGCGGCCTCAGTGCCACATTCTCTCTCTGAGCCAATTGAAAAACCTGTTGCCACCGGTTGTCCGGCGGAGCCTGGCAGCAGCCCATTGCCCTCTCATCGTAGTCCCGACATGACAACTACAGACGACGTCGTGCAATTGCCAGTCAGTCAGTTCGAAGAAGCGCTTTGCTTCGCCATAGGTATCATCCTTCAGGCCCAACGCACGCAGTACTGGATCCTCGAAAGCCACTGTGATTGGCGAGCCCTCACAGCGTACTGTGTCGCGGGCTTCGCGCTTCAGATGCTCGGTGCCGGTCAGCGCTCCCAGGCGTCGCTCGGGATGTTCTGCTAGCAGCTTTGCCCAGCGCTCGATGCGCTGTTGCCGGGTCATGATCGGGTACGTCGACAGGGGTTCCACTTCTGCGATGTTCTGCAGTTGGTTTACAGTTTGATGTTTCATGGTCGGCTCCTCTGGATCGAAGGTCCCTTCCCAACAAAAATTATCGCGCCCCGACGCGCTGACAAGACCGGCAAACGGTTTCTCGACGGATAATCGCGGAGCCAGTGATGGTAGTTGGCACGTTCGCCTGCCAAAAAGGCAATGACCTCGCCGTATTGCTGAGGGGAGCCGTAGCGCCCGGCTGGGATTGATGCCACGTTGCCCGGTGGTAATTGCCTTTCGTAAGGCGGCAAAATCGGACAGGCCGCTTCGTTGAGAACAATAATTTCCCCGTCGATGATTGCGCTCTCGACACTGAGATCCCGAGCCGCCTTAACAAGATCACGGTACTTCGACGACCAATCAAGTCCGCGCCTTGTGTGGATGCGCACGCCGGCATCATCGATGACTATCTGAGAGCGGTATCCGTCGAATTTGACTTCATGAATCCAGTCGTCGCGCTCTGGAGGTTTCTCCACCAAGGTCGGCATTAACGGCCCGCCAGCCGCCGGCCGCCTGCGCGCTTAAGCACCCGACCCCGCACAACTCAACCGGCGGTTCAATTAGCATGCGCTAAAATGGTTCCGATTTTATTTAAAGTTGTCTCTGCGACCCAACCAAAAATGCCCTTGTTTCGTTGCGGCGTTTTCCACGATCGGGAGGCCGAGCATGGGCTATTTTTTCCCACTCTCCATTAAGCTGGTGGACGGGAAATCAATGATGGTTTCGTCTATCTGTAACGCTGAAACAGCGCTCCAAGGACAGTGGCCAAACAAAAGCGCTGCACCATACAGGGACGCTTGCTTGCCTCGCGGCTGCCAAAGGTGGAAACTGCAGCCCGGCCATCGTTTCGCGGGGTTCAAGGCCGCCGCTATCGATAAGCGCCTACTGCAGCCGACTAAGAGGAGTCCGGCGCTCGGCATGTTGGACAACGTGACTAAAGACCTGCAAGCGTGACAGCGAGTGGAACTTTTGCTGCGGCAGCGTGTTTGATCGAGCATGACCAGAATCGCGGTGGCCTTTGAGGCGTTTAAATCCACCTTTGCAAAAGGCGGCCATTTCAGCAATCACATCCGCAACCGCTACGCACTCCGGCTGACGGCAGGCTCATCGGACTGTTGACACAATTCCGAATTCGAAACGGCCCGCGCTGCTTTATCGAAAGGGAGCGCGGGCCCGACCGTCTTGCGGACCGGTCGACAGCGAAGATTATCCGCAACCACCGCTGCATTCCACCAACTTCGAGCATAGGCCCAGGTTCCAAGTCTGCACAAAAAAGCCCGCCGACCGACGCCAGCCGGCTTCGTGATGGGATGGCCCGCGCCTTCGGTCAAGCCTGCGCGGGCCGACCAGGATGACTGAAAGGGACATCTTGGTCACCGACACGGACCGATGAAGGAAGTGCCGGGTGTGACAGAGCAGCCCGAGGGAGGGGATGTTCCCGGCGGGGCGCAAAAAAGCGGCAAAGGCGCCGTCTGCGGCTGACATCAGGCGCATTGCTGTCCAGCGCCCAATGGGGGCCGCCTCTTATTTTGGAGCTAAACCCTGGATGCCATGCGTCCGCAGAGATCTTCTACTCTACGACGCCGAGTTAAGCGTCGAGCAAAACCGTTCCCTGCGGGCGGCTGCAACATGCCAGGACATAGCCGGCCGATTTCTCTTCAGCATTCAGTCCGCCTAGATCGTCCATGGCAACTTCGCCAGATAGTTTGGCTATTCGGCACGTTCCGCAAACGCCCTGCTGGCAGGCCGTTGGGATGTAGATGCCACAGTTCCGTGCCGCTTCCAGCAGGGTCTCTCCGGGCGCGCAGTGATGCTCCACGCCCGAGCGGGCAAAGCGGACCGAAGATGAAATCGCCGATGCCAATTCCGACCGCGAACCATTGCTGCCGCCGAAACTCTCCTCGTGATACTGCGCCGGCGGGAAGCCTATTGCGTCAAGGCAGGCGCGTGCCGTCTTCATGTACCCTTCGGGCCCACAGGCAAAAACGGTGCGCTTGTGGAGATCGGGAACCAGGCTCAGCAGCATCCGACCATCAATTCGGCCGGTTGAACCCATCCAAGCGGGACCTCCCTGACTGCAAACCAAAGTCACTTGAACATTTGGAAAGCGAGCGGCAAGTGCGTCCAGTTCCGATCGGAAGATGATGTCGCCTGGCGTTTTCGCACTGTGAATGAAGCGGATCTCCCTGTCGTCTGCGCGGTCGGTAAGTGCACGCAGCATGGACATGGTCGGAGTCACGCCGCTGCCGCCCGAAAGGAAAACAGGTTTCTCCGACGGCAATTCATCCAGATTGAACGAGCCGAGCGGCCCTTCGATCTCGATCTCGCTGCCTGACGTCAAATGGTCATGGAGCCAGTTGGAAGCGAGCCCGCCCGGCGTTCGTTTCACGGTGATCTGAAGATCAAGCGGCCGCGTCGGCGGTGACGATACCGAGTAGGCGCGCGTCATTGCGGCACCGTTGACCCTTAGGTGCACGAGAACATACTGACCTGCGCTGAAGCAGAACATCCGACCAGCGGCAGACGTGAGAACAAACGTTTTCACATCGTGCGTCTCGTCGATAACACGACGGCAGAGCACAATATCTCGCGTCTTTTGTGCCCATTGCCGCTGACGCATGGTTGGCACGGCATCGGAGGCTTGGATGGAAGCGTGTGCATTCATTGTTCGGCTCGGCATTAGGTAGAGCGAACATGCCAGTTCTTACCCCGCTGAACAGCAGTATTATTCCAGCATTATGATCGGGAATATCGATTAAACCTCCAGCGACATAACGGCGAGATGGAGAGCACGGATGCCTTTGCGAATGATCGGTTCGTGTTTGCGGCGTGCGAGTATCGCCGTGTGGACTGGCTGGTGCAACGTCGGCGCTCCTTCGACCAGGAACGATGGAAGCTCAGCGGTGAACCTGCGCGCATCATCGCTACGCATGTAGCAAGTGCCGCCCGTTCGCCGCAGCATGATCTCCGCCAGAGCTTCCGATCCGGTCGAAAGTCGGCAAATCGCCAATTGGGCCAGCAGCTCTGCGTGCGTTTTCTCCAGCACGACGGTGTAGCCTGGGCGGATGTAGGTGTCGGGATCGACGTCCGACAGTGTTCTGGCCGCAGTCGAAACCATTACATATTCCTCGACCATCAGGTGCTCGTAGGCGACCTCGGGTAGGTAGCGAGGAGCATAAAGCACGGCGATGTCGAGGTTTCCCATGCTGAGGTCGCTGACCATCTGGTTCGAATAGTCAGACTCCACATGGATCGAGGATTTTGGAAGGGCCTGGCATAGTGTCTCGACCCATCCAGGCAGGACCGACCGGGTCATGCCTACCTGTGCGGCTATGCGCAAAGTGCCTTCGAAACGGTTGAAGGCCCGGACATCGTGGCGCGCCTGCGACCAAGTGGACAGCATAGATCTTGCGTAAGCTTCGAACCGGCGCCCTGCGGCAGTCGGCTCTGCCCCGGCGCGTCCGCGCTGGAAGAGCTCGGACCCGATCGCGCTCTCCAGATTCTTGATGCGCGTGCTGATCGTCGACTGGGTCAACCCCAGCCGATCGGCGGTACGATTGAAATTTCGCGACTCGATGATGTCGAGAAAGGTTTCGATGTGATCTAGCTGCACGTAACTTCCGATCGAAAAAGTCGATCATATTGCCCAAGATCATAAGCTTGATCAAATAATACTCAAGGCGGAAGCTGCATGGAAATCGGCCGGGCACCGTCGACCAGGCTGAAGCTAGGGAGCTGAGCAACGTGTTCATAGTCGACTGCGATTGTCATAATTACTGGTCGAGCGCCACTGTATTGGAACCTTACCTTTCCGGCCTATGGAAGGACATGTTCGTCGAGGGCGAGAAGACAGGTCCCGTGGGCGCCTTCCCGCATGGCCATCGTCCTTGGTTTCATCCGCAGGACTTCTCGCGCAAGGATGTCCGTCCGAAAACGGAAGCCGACAACTATCTCATCATGAAAGAGAAGCACCTCGACAAGTACAAAGTCGACGTTGCGATCCTGACCGGCGATGAGCCGATCGAGGCATCGACCTTGGCCAACCCCTATTATGCCAGCGCCTTGGTCAGCGCCTACAACGACTATCAGATCGATCTGTGGCTGCCGAAAGACGACCGTTTCATGGGCTCGATCATTATCGCGCCACAGGATCCGAAGCTTGCTGCCGCCGAGATACGCCGCCTTGGCAGTCATCCGCGTATGGTTCAGGTTCTTGCTTCCCAGGGATCCGTCAAACCTTACGGCGACCCGTTCTACCATCCGATATACGAAGCCTGCGCGGAAGTAGGGTTGCCATTCGCCATACATCTGGGCGGGCATGGCGGCGTGAATTCAACGGCCATTGCGCCTGCCCCGACGACATTCTTCTGGGAGACACACGCCATTTTGCACATGTCGGCGATGTCGCACGTGGCAAGCATGATCGCCCATGGGGTCTTCGAGAAATGGCCGGACCTCTACTTCGTGATCATCGAGTGCGGCGTCGCCTGGGTCCCGTCGGTCCTGTGGCGCCTGGACGCCGACTACAAAGCGCTGCGCAAGGAGACACCATGGCTGAAGATGCTGCCGTCTGAATATTGCCGGCGCAATATCCGCTTTTCCACGCAGCCGCTGGAGCAACCTGCAAACATCCAACATCTCTGGTCCACGCTCGAAGCGATGGACGGGGAAAACACGCTGATGTTTGCGTCGGACTATCCGCACTGGGATTACGACGATGCCAACACGCTGCAAATCCCTCCTGCCTGGAAGAGCAAGATCATGGGACTGAATGCGTTGGAAGTCTACAAACGCATCCCCCCCGCGCAGGCCGCGAATGCTGCCTGAGGAAGCATACGATGCCCGAGAAGACATATATTTGCCGCGTCGACGAGATCGAAACAGGGTCTCCGTTTATCGCCAAGATCCGCAGCCTTTCGGTCGGGATTTTCCGCATCGGAGATTCATTCCACGCGCTGTTGAATGTCTGTCCGCACCGCGGCGCCCCGCTTTGCGAGGGGCCCCAATGCGGAACAACCGCGCCCGTTGAACAGGCGCAATTCATCTATCATCGCGAAAACGAGATCGTTCGATGCGCCTGGCATGGCTGGGAATTCGACATCAAGTCAGGTGAGGCCTTGGTCGATCCGTCGGTTCGCGCTCGCACATTTCCAGTCACCGTCGAGGCGGGGAGCATCTATGTGACGGCCTGATTGAGGTGTTGATTCGAGGCGCTAGAAGAAACGGTGATCGCGACCAATGAGCAGATTGCTTCACAGGTGATTGACGAACAATAACGCGGAAAATCCGCAATGGGAGAGTCAAATGTCAGAATCTGAATACAAGCTTGGTATCGCTCGAAGCCTTATTGGTCGCGGCAAGGTTTCTCGCCGCGACTTCATTCATCTTGGGCTGGCCGCAGGGCTGACCGTCGCCGCTGCCGACAGACTCTTCGCCAGCACGGCACGGGCCGAACCGATGCAGGGCGGCTTCGCCAAGCTCGGCATGGCACATGGCGCAACAACGGATTCGATCGATCCGGCCGGCTACCCCGATACGTTCACACAAACCGCATTCTCGGGCTCGATGTCCAACAGCCTCACCGAGGTCGACGCGAAAGGCAACGTCCAACCGGACCTGGCTGAGAGCTTTGAATCGTCGGATGGGGCCAAAACCTGGACCTTCAAGCTTCGCAAGGACGCAACTTTCCACAACGGCAAGAATGTGACGGCGGACGACGTCGTGACTTCGCTGCGCTATCATATGGGCGAGGAAACCAAATCGGCGGCGAAGCCGCTGCTTGAGCCCGTCGCAAGCATCAAGGCGGATGGCCCGGAAACGGTTGTCTTTACGCTCAAGAGCGGCAACGCCGACTTCCCCTACATTATGAGTGACTACCATCTTGTCATTATGCCGGCCAAGGACGGCAAAGCGGATTGGGGGTCGGGCGTTCGCACCGGTGCTTTCGTGCTTGAGAATTTCCAGCCCGGAGTTTCGGCAAAACTCAAGCGCAATCCGAACTACTTCAAAAACGGCAAACCCTATCTCGACGAGGTAGAGTTCATCGCCATCACCGATCTCGCCGCTCGGATGGCCGCGCTATCGACAGGGGAGGTGGACTATATCGGCCGCGCCGACCTCAAGACCCTCGGCATGTTGAAACGCAATCCCAAGGTGGAGATGGTCGAGGTCACCGGCTATGGCCATTATACCTTGCCGATGAATGTCACGGTGGCGCCCTTCGACAATCCAGACGTTCGAATGGCTTTGAAATGGGCGATCAACCGTCAGGAGATTGTCGACAAGATCTTTCTCGGCCACGCCACTGTAGCCAACGACAACCCGATCGCGCCAGCGATCAAATTCGCTACGAATCCGCAGCCGCAACACAGTTTTGATCCTGAAAAAGCCAAGCACTATCTGAAAAAGGCCGGAATGGAGAACCTGAAGGTGGATCTCTCGGTGGCCGATGCCGCTTTTGCAGGCGCGGTGGATGCGGCTTCGCTTATTCGCGAGACGGCAGCCCAGTGCGGCATCGACGTCAATGTCGTGCGAGAGGCCGAGGACGCTTATTGGGACAATGTCTGGCTCAAGAAACCCTGGTGCGCTTCCTATTGGAGCGGTCGGGCCACCGCCGACTGGATGTTCACGCAAGCCTTCGCCGCCGACTCCAGCTGGAATGAGTCGTTCTGGAAAAATCCCCATTTCAACCAATTGCTTGTTAAGGCGCGGGCCGAGACGGACGAGGCCAAGCGAGCGGCGATGTACGCCGAGATGCAGCAACTAACTCACGACGATGGCGGCAGCATCGTGCTGGTCTTCAACAATTTCGTCAGCGCCCAATCCAAAAAGCTCGCACATGGCGAAGTGGCGCCCAATTGGGAGAACGATGGACTGAAAATGGCCGAACGCTGGTGGATCGCCACGGCATGAAATGGCGGGCCGGAGCCGCGATGGTTGTGAGGCTCCGGTCGGCTTGCTCCGAGTACAGGGCTGCCGCCCAAAGGGAAACGCCACTCACATGAACCCCGTCGCAAGAACGGTTCTGCAGCGCCTTGGCCTCGGCCTGGTCACTTTGTTCATCGTGTCCATCATCATCTTTTCTGCGATCGCGATGCTTCCGGGCGACTTCGCCAAGGCCACGCTCGGGCAGTCGGCGACGCCCGAAACGGTCGCCGCCTTTCAGCGGGAAATCGGCATCGATCGTCCGCCTGTCGAGCGTTATTTCGTCTGGGTCGCGCAAATGCTTCACGGCGACTTCGGCTCTTCGTTCGCGAGCCGCACCGGATATCGGCGTTCCGTGGCCGAGATCATCGCGCCGCGCCTCTACAATACGATGTTTCTTGCAGCGGTGACCGCGCTGATAGCGGTTCCGCTGGCGCTCGGGCTCGGCATTCTCGCCGCGCTGTACCGTAACGGCTGGTTCGACCGGCTGGTGAATGCCGTGACGCTGACAACCATTTCGTTCCCGGAGTTTTTCGTCGCCTATATGCTCGCCTACCTGGTCATCTCGCGCGACACGTTCATCGGATCCGATTTCGCTCAATCGCTCCCGCATTGGGTCGCTGTCTCACTGAGCTGGGCGCTCAACGCAGTTCCCAAATTTCCGACATTGTCGAATGTGAACGACCAGACGCCATTTGGGGAGCATGTCTGGAAAGTGGCGCTGCCGGCAATCACCCTGACACTCGTGATCGTGGCCCATATGATGCGCATGACCCGAGCGGCCATCATCAACATGCTGGCCAGCCCCTACATCGATATGGCGCGCCTCAAGGGAATGTCCTCGTTGGTGATCGTGCTGAGGCATGCCCTGCCCAATGCCTGGGCTCCCATCGTGACTGTGGTGGCGTTCAATTTGGCGTATCTCATCGTCGGAGTGGTCGTGGTCGAGGTCGTGTTCGTCTATCCCGGCATCGGTCAGCTGATGGTTGATGCGGTGAAATCCAGGGATGTTCCGGTCGTCCAGGCCTGCGCCTTGATTTTCGCCGCGACCTACATCCTTCTCAATCTACTGGCCGATATTATTTCCATCGCCACCAATCCCAGGCTCTTGCACCCACGATGACCAGCTTCGAACCTACGGCGACGGTTCGGAGGCAGAGACGCTCACGTGCCTCCCGGGCGAAAAAAGCGCTGAAGAAAGCACCGTTCAGTGCATGGTTCGGCATCGTCGTCATCCTCGGCTACGTCTTTGTTGCGGTCTTCGCGCACTGGATTGCCCCATATGGCGAGACGCAAGTCTTCAGCGAAGCCTTCGCGCCGTGGACCCAGGAGTTCAAATTGGGAACCGATCAGCTCGGCCGCGACATGCTCACCCGCTTGATCTACGGTGCGCGCAACACCATCGCTATCGCGATCACGACTACGTTGCTGTCCTTCGCGGTAGGCGTCTCGCTCGGTCTTCTCGCCGCATTGTACAGGGGGTGGCTCGACCAGATCTTGTCGCGTGCGGTGGACGTGTTGATGTCGATCCCAAGTCTGATCTTCGCTCTGGTGCTGCTGTCGATCTTCGGCTCGTCGATCACCAGCCTTATTGTCATCATTGCGCTTCTTGATTCGACCCGTGTCTTTCGGCTTTCTCGCGCCGTCGGGCTTAACGTGGCCGTGATGGAATATGTCGAGGTGGCGCGATTGCGTGGCGAAGGCGCAAGGTGGATCATCGCCAAGGAAATCCTGCCCAACGTGATGCCGCCACTGGTCGCCGAGTTCGGGTTGCGATTTTGCTTTGTATTCCTGACGATCGCGGCGTTGTCGTTTCTCGGTGTCGGTATTCAGCCGCCGACGGCCGATTGGGGGTCGATGGTGCGCGAGAACGCAACCCTGATCACTTACGGCGATGTCACGCCGCTGCTTCCGGCCGGCGCGATCGCCCTTCTCACGGTCTCCGTAAATTTCGTCGTGGACTGGTTCCTGCACGCAACAAGCGGGTTGCGGGATGAAAAGTAGCGGTCCGGGCTCACGCGAAAAAGGCAAGAATCTGCTTCAAATCCGCAATCTGCATGTGGAGGGGTTCTCGGACGACCGCTGGCATCCGATTGTCCGCGGGATCGATCTGACGCTAAAGCGGGGAGAGGTACTTGGCCTAATCGGCGAGTCAGGCGCCGGCAAGTCCACCATTGGCCTTGCCGCAATGGGTTATGCCAAGCCGGGCTGCCGGATCACAAAAGGCTCGGTCCTGTTCGACGGGATTGATCTTCTGGCAGTCAGTGAAAAACGGCGCCGTCGCCTCAGGGGGTCCCGCATTGCCTATGTCGCCCAAAGCGCGGCCGCCTCTTTCAATCCGGCCCACCGGCTCCTTGACCAGACGGTCGAAACTGTAGTGTCGCACGGGATTGCCACGCGGGAGAAGGCAAACCGGAGTGCGGTCGATCTTTACCGACGTCTTCAGCTCCCAGATCCGGAGACCATAGGTTTTCGCTATCCTCATCAGGTCTCCGGCGGGCAGTTGCAACGGGCAATGACCGCAATGGCTATGGCTTGTCATCCGGATCTCATAGTCTTCGACGAGCCAACGACCGCGCTTGATGTGACGACGCAGGTCGAAGTCCTCGCCTCCATTCGTAACATCGTGCAGGAATTCAACACGGCCGCAATCTACGTGACGCATGACCTGGCGGTGGTGGCGCAAATGGCGGATCGCATCATGGTTCTGCGCCACGGACTTACTGTGGAAGAGGCTGACACACGCCTGATGCTGGCTTCGCCCAGTCAGGAATATACAAAAACGCTCTGGGCCGTGCGCAAGCTCGCCAAGCCCGAAGTTCGGGCCGACGAGTATCTGCTGACGATCGACCACGTCACCGCGGCTTATGCCGGAAGGGTTAAGGTGCTCCAGGACGTCTCCATCAAGGTTCCGCGCGGAAGAACAGTGGCTGTGGTCGGCGAATCCGGTTCGGGGAAATCGACGCTCGCTCGAGTTGTCACCGGACTCCTGCCGCCAATTTCCGGGTCGATTTCTTTTGCCGGCCACGCCCTTTCCACGAGCCTGAAGACGCGGCCGAAGGAAATCCTGCGCCGCATACAGATGATTTATCAAATGCCCGACAATGCCCTGAATCCGCGTCAGACGGTCGAAGAAGTCATAGCCCGGCCGCTCGAATTCTACCTCGGCCTCAAGGGCGCGCAGAAGGATCGCCGGATCGGCGAACTTATGCACATGGTCGAGATGGGCGAAGATTTTCTGGAACGTCTGCCTGGCGAGCTATCGGGTGGCCAAAAACAGCGCGTCTGCATTGCCCGGGCGTTGGCTGCCGATCCGGAGCTTATCATCTGTGACGAGATCACGTCCGCGCTCGACCAGATTGTGCAAGAGGAAATCCTCAAGCTCCTCATTCGTCTGCAGCGTGACCTTGGTATGAGCTACATCTTCATCACTCACGACATTGCCACCGTACGGGCGATAGCCGACGAAATTGTCGTCATGCACCAGGGGAAAGTCGTTGAGCAGGGTTTGAAGAGCGAAATTTTTACGCCGCCGCATGCCGCTTACACCGAGCGACTCTTGTCGTCCGTACCGGAAATGGATCCGGACTGGCTCACAAGGCTGCTGGCCAGTCGAAAAATCTGATAGGGAGGTTGCAAGGGCCTGAGCGGACGCCGCTCGTCATGCCGGGCGAAAACACGCGACCACTGCTTGAAGGGAAAGGCGTCTTGCGAGGGCACACCAATCTGGACCGGCAGCGGCGTTCCATAGCTATGGAACAGCTCCGGCATGGGCGGCAGCCGAATGCGAAGCAACAGGCCGCGCTTGGACAGATCCCATCCCGGAGTATCGAAATAGAGGATTTCTGCTGAAGAATGGTAGGCGAGGATCCAAACGGATTTTTCTTCAGGAGCGTTCCCGCACCCGACCGCGAAAGCTCGAGCTTCAGTTCCGTTTCCTGCATGATTATACCCTCGGCGCAGCGTCGCTTGACGAATCGAAGGGCCCCCACGCATGGTGCGTCATAAGACTGTCATAACAACCACCTGTCCAACCACTGCGGCTGGCTTTAAGCCGGCGAACGACAGTTGCGAGCCCGGAACCACACCTCTCAGTCCTCGTTCATCCGATGATGCAAGAGAAGGACACAAGAGATGGCTACCAAAGAAAAGAAAGAGAAAGCGAGCCGTGTGGTGAAGGGGCAAGAACTGGAGGTGGAGCCTAACGGAAATTGCCGACGTCTCGCCGAAACAGGCGCGCGATTTGTTGCGCAAGCATGGTGCCGACTGGACCAAGCTCAAAGACGAGGCCAAGGATTTGAAGGAAGACTAATATTCCCGGCGCGGCTTGTTATCTCTCTTCTCTCCGCCCATTGCGGCTCGGCTGGTGGCGCGCCGCTTCCGGCGAACGCCGAAATCCGCGCTGTCGACGCTGTAGTCGCCGAAATGCGCGCTGTCGACGCTACAGACCTAAGTATGCGCTCGGTAGCGTCCAAGCCGCTCCACACTGTCCAACCGCATCTCAATGGATCGTGGAATTAGCTGGTTGGCTTTGCCGGCCAGGCGAGTGCATTGTTGTGCACTAACGCTTGCGCAAGAAAACCGGTACGACGTGGTGAAAAGCGATGCCTTCATCGCGGTGTTCACCCCCGGCAATCGCTGCAAACCACGCTGCCGCAGCGCCAAGCGCGGAGCCTGCAGCAGTCGCGAAGCTAAAGATGGCAGTTATGTGGGCTGAAAGGCGCACCGTGCTTTCGTCGAGTTGCGCGTCGGGGCCATTGAGCACGGCGGCGGCGCCGTGCTCGCCAACCATTGCCAAGAAAAACGCTGCTCCAAGTGTCGCAAGGGCCCAGACTGCAATGCCGTGTATCCCATCGCGGAACTCGCTTTCACTTTGGTTGCTGTCTTCCCAGCGCGTGCGCATGCGTCCAGCTACATAACCGCCGGCTGCGGAACTTGCCACAGCAACGATAACTACCCACAGCCCGGCCACCAGTACATTCCAGGAGGCGCCACCATTGGGAAGATTTGGAGAACCCAGCGCCAAACCAGCGCTCGACCCGAATTGCAAAAGAACCACCGAAATCGCGCAAGCGATCACACCTCCGCCAAATATGCCTCCCCACTCTAGGTAGGACGATGTAGCCACTTTTGGGGTCTCTGCAGCGCTCTCGGTTGGGGATATTTTGGCCATATCTTACCGAAGTCCAAAAAATGACAGAATGAACAAAACGATCACGACGAGGCCAACAAGATAGATTATTCCGTTCACGGCATCCTCCTCCTGATTGCGGATCTAAACACAACGTGTCTGTGATGTTTTGGTTGCAAAAGAGCCCGGGGCGGAAATCTGGACGTTGTCGATAAGTGGAAATACCGCCGGAGATCGGCGCTTAAGCGAAGGCCTTCCTGCTGCGGTCAGTGCTGGACGCGGGTGCTGGGAATGGTGTCTTCCTGCCTTTGATGGCCGATCTGCTGGGTGCCGACGGACATATCGAGGCTCTGGATCTGGCGGAGGAAAATGTCGAAGCAATCGAAAGCATGATTGCAACCCAACCGTTTGCCTGACCGATAGCACCAGAACCGGCGACATGACTTCGCTGCCTGAGACCGGCACGTTCGATGCGGTCTGGAGCGCGAACTCCACCCAGTATCTGAGTGACGAACAACTCACCCGGGCAATCGAGGAGTTCCGCCGCGTCCTAAGACCCGGCGGGCTTGTTGTCGTGAAGGAGGTCGATATCTCGGTTGGCAGTATCAGCCCCAAGCCCCCAAACTGATGTGGCGCCTACTCGATGCGCTATCCGATGATACACAGATCTCCGGCGCCATGAGGGGAACTCGCTTGTCAGCCTAGTTTCGCGCGGCGGGCCTTGAGAACGTTTCCGCCATCACAACGCTCGCCGAACGTCGCCAACCATTGCGGTCTGTGGAGCGCGAATACATCGGCAACAACCTCGCATTCTTATCCGGCCTGGCCCGAACGCGCGACCTGCCAGAAGCCGATCTTCGGCAATGGCACGCTGTCGGAGAAGAACCGAAGCGCCTGATTTCCGACCCCGACTTCTGCTATCGCGAAATGTGGGTCCTCAGCTTGGGGGTGCGGATGTAGGTCCAAGGCAGGAGTTCATCAATTTGGCTGTTCGGGTGGCCGTTGACGATCCTCGCGAGCAATCGGTCAGGTAACCGAGCGGCTCGACGTTGTTCAGCTTGCAAGTCTCGATCCAGCGATGCGTCCGTCGTTGAGGAACCGGGCGAGCCCTCCCAGCGCGACAGCGAATAGCGGATCGCCTCGGCGAGCTTGGTCTTCTGGCTGATCAGGCCGAGCTTCTCGCGCAGGCACGGCTCGAGCTCGGCCAGGATCGGCCGGCTCCTAAGCCGCTTGAGCCGGAGGGCTTGGCGTCGAAGGTCATCGAATTTCCGCGCCAGAAATGAAAACCCCGCCGGCCGGAGCCAGCGGGGTTTCCCTCGAAGGCTGATGTAGAAAGCGACGTCGCCCTGCAAGCTAACAGCCTTCGGTCGTGGTTTTCATCTGCCCTGGGGCTGCGGACTTGGCGCTGGTATCCTGCTGGCCAGGAGCCGCCTGCTTCGCACTGCCACTCTGCTGGCCCGGCGCACAGTCCTTTGCTGAGTTGGAGTTGGTCGACTTCGTTGTGGTCGAATCCGTGTTGTTGCTATCTGTCGTCGGCACCGTTGTGGTTGTGGTGGAGGACCCACCCGTAGTCGAGGAGCCACTCGATGATGTCCCCGTCGTCCCAGCGAGAGCGAGACCGGTGGAAAGAGCCATCATGGCAGTACCAATAAGAAGGCGTTTCATCCTTCATCTCCTAATGACAAGGCAATGTCCCTTCGATCCGATAACAAGGGCGGGAAGGATCGGTTCCCATCCGTCAATTGGTTACCGACCATTTGCCGCTCTATCGGCAAGCCCAGATCATGAGCCGCCAGGGCATCGATCTCGATCCCTCCACGCTTGCCGATTGGGCACGCAGCTTTGCCTCATGCCTGCTTCATGAGGACCGCGTGAGGTCTGGCGGCCTTTACGAGAGGCTGATCCGGGAAATCTTTGAGAAGCGCGGGATAGGCTTTAGTTCGCCTGTGACCAACATGCTGAATGCACCTTCGGTTCTGTCTCTCTCCTATCGTCTCAATGGGTCTGAAGAGGTTCAGCGCCATGTTGCCAAAATTCGCGAAAGGTTTGCGGAGGTCATAATTCCGGATGATGGCGATCTGATCTGCCCGGACCAGCTTGAACTGGCTCTCTCTTCACCCACCCGCACTCATTACCATTTGGCGGCGATCGGAGATGTGATGACGGGGATGCGGATGCGGCACCGCATCCGCAGGTTCGGGCCGGACTATTGCTTCGCCTGGGTCCGCCCGATCCTTAGCCGCTGCGCTCTGATTACAGGAAACCTCGAAGGGCCGTTCTCCTCCGATTCCGAGAAGGAAGAAACCACGCGCAACCACTCTTACAAGGTCGATCCCAAGTCTGCCTCGGTCCTGCGCCGCGCCGGCTTTGCTGCGATGACTATCGCAAACAACCACATACAGGATTGTGGTCGAGATGGTGTGATTGAGACCCTGGACACCCTGGAGCAACACCATATTCGGCCGTATGGTGGCGGAAGAAACCAGAGCGTGGCGCACGATCCCGCGATCTTTGACGGGACGGATATCCGTGTCGGACTTCTCGGCTATTACTGGAATCGCCGAACGGCGGCGCATGGCGATCTCCCGGGTTCAGCACAAGATCTAACGGAACTGGTCGAGCGTGACCTCGCAAGGCTGCGGCCGCTGGTCGATCGGATCGCCGTGATGGTACATTGGGGCGTACCATACCAGCGCCAACCTACCGAGGAGGATCGCATGAAAGCACAGCTTTTCATCGATCTGGGCGCAGACGCGGTCATCGGCCATCATCCACATATCCTTCAGCCAGTCGAGATCTATAAAGCTCGGCCGATATTATACAGTGTCGGCAATTTCGCCTTTGGATCGGGAAACAGCAAGGGCGAGTCTATCTTGCCATGCTTCCACTTTGGCGCGAGGCAGATAGATTTGGATATTTTTCCAGTTTACGTTCAAAACAGAGATCCTCGCCTCGACTACCAGCCAAAAATAATGGGAGGGGCGGCCGGCCGCGCGACGATCGATCGGCTGCTCGATTTATCGCCTGGACTGGGCGGTGCAATAGCCGATGTCCAGGACAGATGCCTCAAATTGTCTATCCCGTCGCGCTGAGATGATCGGACCGCCCTCGTTGGAGCCAAGTCGTCTCTCTCCAACCAGACATAGCGGGTCGGGGAAGGCCGTCCTTCGATAAGCAGCAAGTCCCTATGACTGAAACGAAGTCTTTACCGCCCCGGTGGTTTTGATTTGTTTAGAAAACTCTAATGAAATATGGCAACATGCTAATCGTCATGAGGAGGAGCAGGTGCGATTTGTAATCCGTCTGCTGGCTGCGGCGCTGATGGCCTGCAGCCTGATTTACTCAGGTCCGGTGCTTGCCTGGAAGGTGGGCAAGGGTACGACTACAGCAACCATCAACGGGACGAAGCTGACGGTCTATACCTACCACCCCAAGAGCTGCAGCAATCCCGCGATCCTGTTCGTCTTCCATGGGCTAAGCCGAACGGCGTCTTCGTACAGGGATTATGCGCAGTCTCTCGCTGATCGAAACTGCCTGATCGTTATGGCGCCGCTCTTTGACTTGGAAAGGTTCCCAAGCTGGAGCTATCAGCGGGGGGGCATCGTCAACAGCGGCGCTATTCAACCGCGGGATC
Organism: Mesorhizobium sp. P171375; assembly: GCF_057786075.1. Lineage (NCBI taxonomy): Bacteria > Pseudomonadati > Pseudomonadota > Alphaproteobacteria > Hyphomicrobiales > Phyllobacteriaceae > Mesorhizobium > Mesorhizobium sp. P171375. The sequence continues at coordinate 2,538,839 of NZ_JBYNWF010000001.1, read as the reverse complement.
GATGGACCGTCTGGTACGTGAAGGGCCTGGTGAACTGGGCAAGGACGCGAGAGGGACTGCCGAACGCGCAGTATTACCTTTTCGGGCACTCCGCCGGCGGCCAATTCACGTCTCGTGTAGCGGCCTTCGCCCTGGCCGACGCGAAAAGATTGGTGGTTGCCAACCCATCCTCATATGTTTTGCCCTCGCTGGCGGAAGCCGTAGCCTATGGACTCGGCTGCGTCTCCTCGGGATGCGTCTATACGCCGGATCAAGCCACCCAAGAGATGAAAGCGTATCTGGCTTTGCCGCTGACGATCTATCTCGGAGAGGACGATACAGGCGATACCGATCTAAACGAAAGCGCTGCCGCTATGCGCCAGGGCGCGACACGCCTGGAGCGGGGGCAGTACACATACGAGTTGGCGCAAGCTGTCGCCGCCGCCAACGGATGGCCCTTTAACTGGCGTCTTGTAATCTTGCCGGGCGTCGGGCATTCCGCAAGGGATCTGTTGGGCTCGGATCAGGCAGCGAGCGCATTCGGACTCAAATAGCGAAATTTGCGGTCCTGCAGCCCGGCAAGCCGTAGATGACTCTAGATGTTTAGTCCCGGCATTTGCTGGAGCGGATCGACCTTGAAGCGCTCGGGCTGCGCGCCCCAAGCCTTGCAAATGAACTCATAGGGCATGAGACCTTTGAGGGTCTTGAGCCTGCGGCCGAAGTTGTAGGCCGAGATGAAGTCGGCAAGGTGCAGGCGGAGTTGATCGTGGCTCCCATACTAGAAGCGCCTGACGGTCGCATCCTTGATGGTCCGGTTCATCCTCTCGAGTTGGCCATTGGTCCACGGATGCCTGCCTTGGTCGTTCGGTGCTCGATGTCGTTCCTGGCGCAAGCGTATTCGAAGGCATGGGCCCAGAATCGTTCGCCGTTTGCGATGGCCTCTTTGATTAATGGCACGGCTGAACCGCCGGCTCCCGGCGTCGTGAACTGGATGCCGTTGTCGGTGAGCACGGTGTGTACCTTGTAGGGAGCAGCAATCAGGCGCAGCAGGAAGTCTCTCGATATGGCGGTGGTCGCCTTCTCGTGCAGTTCGACGAAGGGGAACTTTCGAGGTGCGATCGATAGCGACGAACATGTGCAGTTTGCCCTGTTCGGTGCGCACCTCGGCAACGTCGATGTGGAAGTAGCCGATCGGGTAGCTTTTGAACTTCTTCTTCGCTGGCTTGTCGCCTTCTACGTCCGGCAGGCGGCTAATGCCATGACGGTTGAAGGCAACGATGGAGCGACGAGCGCGTCAGCTGCGGGATCGTCAGTTGTAAGGCATAGAGGCAGTCATCGAGCGGCAACAGAGTGTAGCGCCGGAAGGCGACGATGACGGCCTCTTCCTCGGGTGAGAGCACCGTCGATCTCGGCTCTCTTGGACCGGTCGGCAGATCAGCCACCGAAGTCCGCTCCCGCCATTTGGCAACGGTCTTCTGGTTGATCCCGTAACGTTTAGCCAGCGCCCTCAGGCTCTCTTGCCTATGTTGTATCGCTCGACGGACCGCCTCTGTCGTCGTGGCGCTCCCATGAAGAACCTGGCCCATAGCGAATCCCTTGATTCTGAGGACAAGGATGCCCCATCAAAGCCTGGGATCAAACATCTAGAACATCCGAGTTCAGAACCCGGTCTCCCGTGCGGTCAGTGGGCAGGCGGCCGACGTGGCGAGCCGAGCGCACTCTGACCAAGCATCGACAATGCCCTGCGGAAGGGATGAACGCCGAGGTTACGATGCGGCAAACTGTCCAGCCGCGGGATGCGAGAGCGCCTCAAACTCTGCCTTCGTTAGCTCTTGCCCGGTCTGAAACCCCCGCGCCATGACGACGCCGAGATCTTCGGGGATCCGCAACGCCTTTGCTTGGTCCCGCCCCAACTGCGCCAGGAATGCGCACCATTGATCGTATTGCGTCTCGCCGGTCTCGCTCTCCCACTCAACATAGGCATGCTTGGCCAGAGTCTTGATTTCGTCGCTGGGGATCGGTTCGATGCCGTCACGGTATGCGCCTTGCAGGACGTGATAACCGAATACAAGCAGAGCGCAGGCTCAGTCCAGCGCACTCCGTCTCAAACGCCGGTTGATGCTGACGGAAAATCCGTCGGTTTCGACCTCGTGCCACCAATGGACTGGCATATACAAAACGTCACCTGCATTCAGTACGGCAATCTCTCCATGCAGTTGCTTCAACAACGGGTACCGGTCAAAATCGGGATTATTCAGATCCACAAGCGCTCGTCGGGGCTTGTCGGCCGCCTTTTCATGCTGCGGATAGATGAAACTATAATCCCAAGGGGGGAACATTTTTACCGCTTTTGTCCCGTGCAGCTGCACCAGGAATGCGTACCAATGATCATAATGCGCCTTGGCAGTAACGCCTTCGGAAGCGACGTAGGGAGACGAACCAGCGAACTCCAGGTCCCTTGGCCAAGGCAATGCTTCCAAAAGGCTGCTCGGGACTTTCCCACCAAACATGTAGTAGCGCTCGTTTGCGTCGATCAGCGGTTGCCATTTCCCCTGGCCTAGGATCCGATCGAACAACTCGCGAAAGGTCATTTCGCGTGTCATCCCGCTCTTGCGCAAGACATAGGATGCAGTGGAAACCGTGGCATCGTCCCCCGGAACCACCGTGACCTGCCCGGTATGTCCCGCCCATTTGGGGTCATCCAGTCCCCAACCGTCGGAGGCTGCAACCCAGCCTCGAACAAGAAACGGCCGGTTTTGCCGGACCGCCGTGGAGATTTGCCCGCTGTCAATCTCCTCGATCGGCTTCATGTTAAGCTTTGGCAGCGCTGTTTCAGCGAGTTTGGCAACGGCTACTTGTCTGGCCATGGTTCCCCCTTTTAAGATAACCGTCAGGCATATCCTTTGCAGACATCCCCAATCTTACCGCGGATATAGGTTCATTCGCAGTTCCTGTTACGAGCAACCGTGCCGTCTCAACATGGTTGGCGACACAGCCCAACTCTGGCCGCTTGTATAAAGATTGCGCAGCCTGCGACCATCTGGGAGTTAGTTAAGTTAGATTATTCTAATTTAGTAAAATGTAAACACAGTTCGATTTAGGCTGCTTCTCTGCGAGGGCAACTCATGCGAAAGCTGAAGGACCTGCTGCTCGATAGGCGGGGAAACTTTGCCGTGGCAGCGGCCTTGGCGGCGCTACCGCTGTGTTTGGTCTTGGGCGTGAGCGTCGACCTTACCAATGCCGTCACTTGGAAATCCCGGCTGCAAGAACTAGCCGATTCCGCCGCTCTGGCAGCTATAGAGAGCGAGGGAGAAGACGAAGAAGCCGTTCTGGCCGCCAAGAACCTTGCGCTTGGCAACGGCTCTTTTGCGGTCGGCGCGGTGGTTCAAGTCGACATCACAACGCCCACTCCCGTGTCGCGGGAGGCAGCCGTTGAAATCACCGCCGCAATGCCGACCGACTTTATGAATCTTGCCGGCATTCGGGCGATCAGCCTTCACGTCACGGCAAAGGCACGAAAGGCCCCCCCGGAATACTGCATCTATGCTCTCGATCCAGATTCAACCGGAGCGCTGAGTGTGATCGGCTTGGGAAAGGTGTCGGTGCCAAACTGTGGCATCCAGGTAAATTCTTCCAGCCCCAAAGCACTGAGACACGTCGGGCCCGGGAAAATCGCCGCGACAAAAATCTCGGTAGTCGGCAATTACCAAGGCGGCGGATACAGTGTTTCCCCGAAGACGAACCAGCCCTCCCTCGCCGACCCACTTGTCAGCACACCAGAACCGGTCCCGCCGGACGGTTGCGATTACAGTAATCAGACACTCTCGGATGTCACCATTCCGGCCGGGCGGGTGTTCTGCGGGAGCATCGACTTTGGTGGAAAAGTTGTGCTGTCCCCAGGGGTTCACTACTTTCACAATGCGATAGTCGGCATCACCAACAATGCGAAAATCACAGGCAAGGAAGTCACCATATTCGTCGATTCCAAGTCCAGTATCATACAGGCAGGTGGGAACGGCGCCATGGAACTTTCCGCTCCCAAGAGCGGCGTTTATACCGGCATTGCCATCTTCGGATCACGCACGATCCTGACAGCATTACCAACCATATCGCTTGCGACAAATAAGAATTATTCGATAAATGGAACAATATACTCACCAGTGCATCGCCTTAAGATGAAAGGGACCAGTGACAAAAAGTTGTCTACCGACCTAGGGTGGATTGTTGCTTGGCAATTCTCTTACAATGGAGATTCGAGCGTCAACCTGAACGGCTACAGCGGCACTCCGCCAAAGGGTCTCGGAGACACCGCGATCGCGCTACTGCAATAAGGAAACAACCACCAGCTTCGCGGCTGGGGGCTGGCTGAGGCGAGAGTACCCAGGCGATCCAAGCATGCGGATATCTCATGAAGCGATCTATCGCAGTCTATTCATCCAGTCGCGCGGGGTTCTCAAGAAGGAACTAACAGCGCATTTGCCTACCAAACGACAGATGCGGCTCGCCAAAGGCGCACAGAGCCGGACTGGGCAAGTGCAAATACTCGATATGATCTCCATCCGCGAGCGCCCCGCCGAGGCGGAGGATCGTGCCATCCCTGGCCATTGGGAGGGTGATCTGCTCACCGGGGCGAACGACACGAACATCGCCACCCTCGTCGAGCGACACAGCCGGTTCACAATGCTTGTAAAGGTGGCGAGGAGGGACTCGGCCACCGTCGTGGCGGCCCTTGCCCAGACGATCGGCACATTGCCCGAAGAGTTGCGGCGCTCGCTAACCTGGAACCAGAACAAGGAGATGGCTCGGCACAAGAGCTTCACCGTTGCAACCGAGGCAGAACTTCCCCAGAGAAACCAACCTGTCCTATGTCTCGCAGGACCAACTCAACGCCGTCGCCCTGCGGCTCAATCAGCGACCCCGAAAAACCTGGACTTCGAAACGCCGGCCGATAGGCTACAGAAGGTGTTGCGATGGCCGGTTGAACGTACTGGCGCATAGCGGACGTTCAGCACGTGAACTATCGGAGATTTGCGCTAACCAGCAGAACCGGGTGAGCGCGCGCCAGAAAGTCGAAGTCTCCTCAAATTTTCCCCAAAGCCGGATCCAATGTCCTAACTTGCGCTATAAGCACACGCAACTCGGGCTGAGGCGCGACCCAGAAAGTTCGAAATGCTTCCAGGAACCCCAGCCAAACCGGATTCTGGGCAGGCACCTTCGCTCCCCGAGCCTCTCCAATAGCTGGTCACTGCCAGCGGCTATCGCCGGCGAACACGTCTCAGGCACCTCGCCAGCGCCTGATACTGTCATCGGACCGCTTCGCGATGATCAAGACGGACTCGGCTTTCAAGTCGTGCCGTAGTTACCGCGTTAATCCTCTGATTATCCCGTTACTCCTACATGACGACATGGGATGAAATGTTGAGAGTAATTCGCCTCGCGTCTCTTGCGGTGGCCCCGCTCAGCCTTCCTGGCTAACTCAAGCTCGCCGACAAGCATCGCCTCATCGCAATTCGCCGACTCCGACGTCAATCCCAAGCACGAGCGGGGCGAGGCGATGGGACCGGAGATCGCACTCCTCATTTTCCGGTTGGCCCGGGTCGACCGACTTGCACACTCTGTTGGCAGTTGATCCGATTTCTATCCAGCCATATCCGCTGCTTCTACTCGCTCGCTTTGCAGCTTTTATTTTCGACGCACATACCCACTCATGGCGCAACTGCATGATCCAGGGTTTGGGAGCGTGCTTGAGCCTGCTCACATGTTCCCGACGTCGGACATTTGGAGAGCTTGATGGACGACAGGAAGTTTTTGACAGCTGAGGAAGTGTCAGAACGCTATCGCGGCAGCATCTCGCTTGGAACGTTTCGAAATTGGCGGGCCGCAAGAATTGGACCGGCGTACGTCAAGCTTGGCAAAGCCGTGTTGTACCCAATTGAGGAACTCGAGACGTGGGATCAAAAGAATAAAGTGGCATGCCGTGCGTCAAAGCGATTCAGCATAGACGGCGGTGCGTGAGCGTGATTAGTGACGGAAGCAGCATCCAATACCGCCCCCAGTATCCGCTCCGCACGTTCTCGGAGATAGGGATTTTTGTAATACATTTCAACAAGATAGATTACGACGAGAGGAAATTCCACAAGTACCCCACTCGTCCCTATTTGCCCTACGCACTATTCGCTATGAGCGGCGCCCCAGAAAGTTCGAAAAGCTTCCACGACCCCAACCAAATATTTTTCTACTAAATTCATCATTTAATCGAGATGATAGCGGCTGATCCGTGTTGCAGCCGCCATACTGTCCTATGACCCGCAAACCCTTGTATTCCGGGCATGTCCTGACCCGTCCCTTTCTGTCCATGCAACATCTGCAACACGGGTTGGCCAATTGTTCCCGCGACGTTCCCGCCTCCCTGCCCCCTCGTCCGGTGCCGATTGCTGTGCCAATTCTTTCCTGAGACTATCGGCAAGTCCGTGAACGCGACATGGGAGAGAGCAATGGCTGAAACAAATCAAATCGGGGAAAGTAAGATCGGGCAAGGGTGTCCGCTGGCGAGCCTTACGAGGTGACCTACTTCGCCCGGAAGCACGCAATCACAAAGGAGCTAGCCTTGAAAATAATCGCGGAAACGAAGGGCAACAGGGAAGAGGCAAACGCCGCCGCTGAAAAGCTCAAGTAAGAAGCTTGCCCCAAGCAAAAAGCCGCCATCGGAGGCAGCGGGCGGAGGGCCTGAGACACCAAACTTTCGCCATTTGTCGAAACGTCAGTGGTGGCAGATCATCACCCCCTCCAAATGCATGATGTCGAGCGACCGTGTTCTTGTAGCCTGCTAATGCTAGCGCTCGTAGCTCAATCAAGGACAGAGCGGGACCTTCCCAGGGTAGATGCAGGTTCGAACCCTGCCGAGTGCACCAAAAGCCCGCCGCCGTGAGGCAGCGGGCGTTAGTTGGGGAGGAGTCTCAGGGGCTGTCGTCCCCTTCTTGCCCCACCGAACGACGGTCTAGCCGGATAATAAAGCTCGCAGCGGTTGAAGCTTTGCATATTCAAGCTGCGTGACTTTTCTGCCACATAAGATAAGCTCGCCACCGTGGGGCAGCGGGCAGTCGGATATCGCGGCCGAGGAAAAAGGCCCGGAAGCTAAGCCGGGCTCAAACACCAGGATGTCTATTAATGAAGACAACCGAGCATATCATTTAAGCCGGCGCTAATAAACCAGATCAAGGGGCTCCCGCGCCCATCTAGGAAGGCAGCGCTCACGCGGCGAGTCGCAGGAAGTGCTGGTGTCGCTATGGGTAGCCTAAGCAGATTTCAAAGCGATGTCGCCGGACCGAGGAGACTGGAGTTACCACGCTTCAGCATCCACCGGAGGGTCCGAATGAACATCCACAAGAACTCGACGCCGGCAGATTCGAGGGCGATGCGGATGGCTTCCACAGCATCGCTTTCGGCTCTTTTGATGGTCGGCAATTAGAGGCCAGTCGCTGCCGAAAATATCGGCCTGTGACATGCTCACAAGCATGGGAGGGCCGCGAGGAACGGTCGACCATGCCGGCCCGCCCTTCGGCCTTATAACGCTCGACCCAGGTGAGGCTACGGAAGGGCGGCGGCATAGACAGCGGCGGTTAGTGGGGACGATGGCAAAGGAAGAGTTCCAAGCAAACTGGCGTGGGGCACGCAAATATCAGTTTGACGAAGAAACGCGTCGGAAGCAGGCCGCGCTGGATCGTAACTTCCCCGATCCTGATCCTGCCCCTTTTTTGCCGCAGCATGACGAGCCCATATCCACGAGCACCGAAGCACCAGGGGACCTCCCACAGTCGTGACCGAGACGGCGCGGTCTCTTCATCGCCACGATGCTTCTATTCGCGACCGTCGGCTCGATCGTGGGCTACGTCACAATGCTGCTTTTGGGAGGCCACCAGATTGTCTCGCCGGCGCCGACGCAGACGACGGACGCGCAGCCTAAGACCAGCAGCACGTCAGAACTTTCTCTGCCTTCGAAGGTGCCCCTCCCACCGGACAGGCCGCGACACTAGTCGGCGTGATCTTCTCGACCCGCCCTTGGTCGCCGATCTCGGGCTTCCGCGATCACACCATAGGCTAATGCGATCACGGCAGTTCACAATACAACTACAAGCGGTCGATTCCTTAAGGGATGTAGCCGCCTCCATCAGAGGTCCGTCGCGTGGGGGCACGCGGCGGACTGCTGGTGGCCGGCGGCGCGGTTGCCTGGAGCATCGCCAGACGACGTCGCGTTTGTTTAGGGCTCCCTAATGTAAGAACGTGTCTTGCACGTTTCTGGAACGTAGGGAGCCCCATTCTACAACACGTTATATCGGCGAATGATCCCTTGCCAGCCGGCACCCTCTCCTTCGCCGGTTAGGCCCGGTAGTCAAAACCCCCAAGCCCCCCGGCTTAACCGCTGGGCCGCTAGCAGTCTCGCCAGCGCGCGCTCGCCGCCGCGGCGCTACCGGCAGCACGAGATGGTCGGCATCGTTTTCCGCGGCCGGTGGATCGGGCTCTTATTTTAGCAGTCGCTAAATTTCTCAATAATTTGAATGCCAGAGTTTAACGCAGTCGCGCAATTGATGGCGACATTCTGCTGTGGGATTGGAAATGCGAACCCTGTCGCGCACTTCAAACTGGCGCGCGACGGATGATAGAAGGCAAAAGTAGCCAGTTTACCCGCGAGGGTATTAATGGGGTAGGAAATGCGCCCTTCCCTGCCCTCAATGCGTCGATTTCACCCCCGCCACGCCCGATTTTGCCCAAGCGCTCCGGATCTGTTCCAGCGGGCCGCTTCATCGTCGAGGCGCAGCAGTAGGAAGGAACCTGTCGCGGGGGGTGTTCGGGTGCCGAACGACGTCCGAAGCCCTCGGCCTTATACTTTAGTTGTAACCTCTCGCGTGTTTGATATCGTGACGGCGGGAGGAAATTCAGATGGCGGTGAAGTGCGCACTTGCGCCGCATATGGGCGTCTTTCCAGCCATTGAACTGGCTCTCTTGAGAGGTGTGGTTCGGGAAATTTTGCAGTCCAGCGAAGCGGAGCTTGACGAAGAGGACGCCGAAATGATCGCGCGCGCAGTGATCGCAGCCTACAAAGACCGCGCCTCATGTCGCGAGGAATTGCTTGAAGCCGCCCGGATTGCCGCCAGGCGCTGCGCTGCATAGGATTTCACATCTGACGCAATGCAGGGCGGAGTTACTCGTTCTTGCGCCCTGGCAATCCGCGCAAATGAAGGGACGTTACGACATCCGAGCTATCTTGGTCTCCGCGAAGACAAGAAACCGGAGGCGGTCCTGCTCGAGACGGAACGTCATGCAAGCGACCTCGCGGCGTCTGCGACGACCGCCATAGCCACAAGCAACCGTGACCGCGTCATCTATCCGGAGTCCAACATCACCAAGGGACAGCTCGCCGACCATTACGCAGCGGTCGCGGCGATCATGCTTCCTTGGGTTGGCGGCCGGCCGATCGGTCTGGTTCGGTGCCCACAGGGCCGCGCGAAGAAGTGCTCTTCCAAAAACACGATGCCGGCGGCTTTGGCGACAAAGTCCACCACGTCGGCATCACGGAGAAGGACGGGCACGAGGAACCATATCTCTATGTCGACGATGCCGACGGACTGATGACTTGCGTCCAGATGGGAACGATTGAGCTGCATGGATGGGGGTCTCGGATCGAGGATGTCGAAAAGGCCGACCGCCTCGTGTTCGACCTCGACCCCGATGAAGGCCTCGATTTTGAGGCCGTCCGCGCCGCTGCCTTTCAGTTCCGCGCCATCCTTAAATCGCTCGGGCTCACGACTTTTCCGATGCTGACGGGAGGCAAAGGAGTGCACGTCATCGCGCCCCTCACTCCTGACGCCGAGTGGCCAGAGGTGAAGGACTTCGCGTCTCGCGTGGCGCAGGCGGTCGCCCAGACCGATCCGGCCCATTTCACGGCCGTGTTGTCAAAGGCGCGCCGCAAGGGTCGCATCTTTGTGGACTATCTACGCAATCAGCGCGGGGCGACCGCAATAATGCCCTACAGCGCAAGATCACGTCCGGGCGCTCTTGTCGCGGCACCGATCACGTGGGCGGAGATGAAGACAATAGATGCGCCCTCACATTTCCACGTGGGCGATGCTCCTGAATTAAAGAAACGCGCAGCCTCCAAAGCTCTGGCGGGATGGGGTCGCGCTGACCAATCCTTGCCCCATCTGTAGCGTCTGGCGCGGGAAGAGGCAGCAAAGCCAGCATTCAAAGGGCAACGCGGCACTCATGGCCTTGCCTGATTGGAACCTGCGGAGATCAACCTCGTTTGGCTGAAGCCATGGCAAAAATCGATCCGAGGACCGTCGCCAATCTTTTGAGGGAATACGCGCAACGGGCGTCTATGCGCGGCGACAATCCCTATCGCACAAAGGCATACTTGCGCGTGGCAGACAGTCTGACGGCGCTGTCGCAGCCGCTTGATCGGATCATCGCCGCCGGCGCCCTCACCAAGATCCCGGGGATCGGCGACGCGATCGCAGACATCGTGACCAAGCTTTACCAAACCGGCACGCACCCGAGCCTTGAGAAACTGCGCGAGGATGTTCCAGAGGGCGTGATGGAGCTGTTTGCCATACCCGGGCTTCGTCCCGATAAGATACTCAAGCTTCATCAGGCGCTCGGCGTGAACTCGCTGGCGGAGCTCGAGGCCGCAGCAAGAGAAGACCGCATACGCCCAGTGAAAGGCCTCGGCGCCGCGCTTCAGGCAAAACTCCTGCAGAACTTGGCCATCGTGCGAAGCGGCGAAACACAACTTCACCTGCACAAGGCCGCCGCGCTTCTCGAACATGCGGTCATATCGGTGAAGCAAGAGCATCCAGAGTTTTCGCGCGTCGAAATCGCAGGCGACTTCCGGCGAGGTTGCGAACTCGTTTCCGACCTCGCCCTGGTAGCGCAGGGCAGAAAGTCGGCTGGTAGCGAGGATACGACCCTGAGGCTTGTTGTCACGGACAGGAAGCACTTTGGCGCGAGCCTGCTCGAAGCAACCGGTTCGGCAGACCACCTCGAGCAACTGAAGACGTTCGCGGCCAAGAAGGGTTTCAGTCTAAACGCCGACGGGCTTCATCGCGGGAGAAATCTGATCGCGTCAGCCACAGAAGAAGAAATCTACCAAGCGCTAGGCTTACAGTTCATCGAGCCTGAATTGCGCGAAGGCAGGGGCGAGATTGAGCGAGCGGCAAAGCAGAAGCTACCCGCCCTCGTCCGGGATGAAGATCTGCATGGCATTCTGCATTCTCACACGACCGCATCGGATGGCACCGAAACGCTTGAGGCAATGGCTGAAGCTACCCGCATGCGCGGTTTCGAATACTATGGTGTCGCCGATCATTCGCAGTCCGCTCACTACGCAGGCGGCCTTTCGCTGCAGGAGATTGCTGAACAGCACCGCGAAGCTGACCGGCTGAACAAGGAATACAATGGAAAATTTCGCATTTTGAAGGGCATCGAGGCGGACATCCTGGCGGATGGTTCGCTCGATTACCCGAATGATATCTTGGAGCAGTTCGATTTCGTCGTCGCGAGCGTGCACAGCCGCTTCAAGTTGCCCAAGAAGGAGCAGACGGAGCGTATCATTGAAGCGATCGGAAATCCTCGGACGACAATCATCGGGCACATGACCGGTCGCCAGCTGTTGCGCCGTCCCGGTTATGATCTCGACGTCGACAAAGTCCTCAAAGCGTGTGCGAAACACGGCGTCGCTGTCGAAATCAACGCACATCCTTGGCGCCTCGACCTCGATTGGCGCTGGCATCAAACGGCACTTGATCAGGGCTGCATCTTCAGCATCAATCCGGACGCTCATTCGATACGCGAGCTCGACCACATGCATTGGGGTGTCGAGATGGCGCGCAAGGGCGGTGTCCCTGCGAAGCGGGTCCTGAATGCGATGCGTTTGACGGCTCTCCTTGCGCATCTCGCACGGCGCAGGCAAACGTCCTAACCTGCTTGTGCGGCCCGGCCTATCAGCGCAGGAGACCCTCCTTTTTAAAATATTCCCAGCCGCGCAAACTGGAGTGCGAGTTCTTATTGGGGCCATAGCCAGCTGAAGCAGCAGTTCCGCGACCGCTTCTTAGAACACGTTTCATAGCGGCCTTCCCGCGCCTCGCCGCCTATTCTCGCAACTGTCGCTGCGTCCTGTTCGCGCCAGGCCGTAACCAATCGCGGTCGAACACGTGAAAGGTGATGTTCCTTGCCCGCCGCGAAGTTTCACCGTTTTCGTCCCGGCGCTCTGCAGGCGACCATCTTTCAAGCGGCGCCCGATCGTCGGCGCGATGAGCCGATCGCAAAGCCAATATGAGTTCTAATCCGCCAGCAACCATGATGCCCTAAAGGCGCAACCGCGATTGTTAGTGGGGCCGCTTGCACCTTCGGCTAACAACGGCAGAGTTGATCTCAAAGTGCGATATCAGACCCGATGCCGCCTGGCGGCTTTTTAGGCCGCGACCCCCCTGTCTGCTATCGGGACCAATTACCAGCAAGCAGCCGTGCGCCATTAACAGGCGCTGTAGCGGGCGAGCGGCTGGTTCGCGCCTGATTCCGGTCATAGAGGCCTTGCCGCCGTAGCTCCATAAACGGACATTGCCGACCTCCAAGGAGGTCGCTGTTGCGCCCGAAGCGCCACTTCGGCTCGTCCTTCAGCGGCGTGGCGGCCGAGGGGCGTCGTCCTCCGCGGCCCGACCTCGTCCGCAACTCATTGTTGCCGCCAGCGGCTGTGCTCTTGGATGCGCGCGATGACCGAGCGGTAGCGAACATCATGGTCAAGCCTGAAAAGCAAGGACCAACCTCGCGACCCTTCCAGGCCTGCGCCATCATCCCTCCAGCAACTCAGGCAATGGTTCCAGGCCAGGAACTTATGCACCCCGACCCGCTTATCTTGATGACACAGGATTTGCACGCCGGGCCTTCCCGGTCAGCAAGGATCGGAGACCATTCTTTGCGCTTGTGGCGTGAACATCGCAATTTACGCGTTTTGGCAGCAGGCAAGCCAATTCGGGCTGCGGCTTGTCCTACGATCCGTAGGCCTACGAGGGTGTTTTGCAATAAAGGCGTGTCGAGGGACGACATGAACGCCGGAAGGCTGCTTCCTTGAACCCAACGATGTGGATGGCTTTCGTCGGAACGGCCGTGGCGATGCAGTTGCCGCCAGGCCCGGACAGTATGCTGGTGATGGCGAGGGGCATCGGCCAAGGGCGGCGTGTTGCTATTTTTACGGTGGTCGGGATGACCGTTCTGGGCGGGTTTGATCCAGCTCCCACTCCTCGCTTTCGGCATATCGTCGTTGTTCCGAACCTCGCCATTCGCGTTCACGCTCCTGCAGTGGGGCGGAGCAGGCTATCTCATCTGGTTCGGGCTGAAACTTGTCTTCGCATCCCCGTCGAATTCCAGTCCTCCAAAGCAGGACGCTGCCGATCCGTTAGCTGCGGCACGCGAAGGGATGATTGCTAATCTCGCCAATCCCTGGCCAATCACATTTATGGTGGCCTTTCTTCCGCAGTTTGTGGATCCCGCGGCGGGCTCTGTGACTTTGCAGATGCTGCTCCTGGGGTGACCCAGAAGATGACCGGCGCCTTTGTCCTCGGGGCCTACGCAGTCAGTTCGGGAGCCATCGGCGGCTGGATAATGCGACACCCCTCATTCATGTTTTGGCAGAAAAGCGTAGCAGTGTTTCCGGACTACATTATCAGTCTGGAAGACGGCCGGAAATTCAGGTCGATGAAGCGCCATCTCGGCTACTTGGCATGACGCCTGACGACTACCGCGCGAGGTGGGGATTGCCCCACGACTACCCCATGGTCGCCCCGAGCTATTCGGTTGCGCGATCTGCAATGGCAAAAGCTAGCGGTCTTGGGCGCAAGGCGCCGACGACTAAGGCGCCTTCTAAGCGGAAGGGTAAGTCGGCTTAGTTCTCTGTTCGTACCCATAGATGACGCAACGTAAAGTCTCAGATGCCGGTGAAGCGGCGGACCTTTCCGCTTGGCCGGCACCATTCAAGGCAAACTCCAGCGAGCGGCGCCGGCCACCTTGCGGTTGCTGGCAACGAGATGCATTCTCGCACTATGTCGCCGCAGCAATATCTGCCGACGACAACGGTAAGCCAGAGCACCATCTGACTGCGGTGACTGCGGCCCTGCATGCCGCTATGAAAATGCTGGCAGCACCCGCTGAGCTGTTGGACTATCTGCAAGGATGCGTGCGCAAGGGGATAGGAGCAGTGGCCTACACGGTGATCTGGTACGGGAAACATGGAATCGTTGAAAAGGTGCCTTTCGACGCAGAGAAGGCCGCGCGGGACCATACCCTCGCGACTTTTCCAAATCGAAAGTCCGGTATCGTGGCGGTGGAAGTTCGTAAAGACGACGGCACGGTCAATTCAGCAAAGCAGGTGGCAGTTAAAGCCCAAAATCACGCGGTCGGGAGCGTAGTAGAGCCCCGGTCGGACTCGATTTGCCCGAACGGGGAAGGAGTATGGTTCTAGGCAGGTATCAAGACGGCGATACGATGTATGCCGACTACCTTGCTTGTATTCGTGGCCTCGTCGGTCTTGCCCTTGGTGCACGTGTATATGCCGCCTTCCTCGAGCTTGAATTCCTTGTCCGCTTTCTTGATCGTGAAAGCACCAGCGGTAATCGTGCAGACCATGTCATTGTCCATCATCATCGCGGGAGCGTGCGCTCCGGGCTGAAACACGACGTCTACGATTGAAATGCTCTTGTAGGCAGGAATGTCGGAGTTTCCCGTGCCGACCTCCACGACCCTGACGCCTGGGGCAATCTCCTTGCCTTCCGTCGGGCCGTATTCCTTGGCCTTCGCAGATGCCGCCAAGGTGAACAAAGGCGCTACGGCGGCTGCCGTCACACCGAGCGCAATTGCAGACCTGCGATTTATGGTTTTCATCGCATCCTCCCAGATGTTTGGTCACGCGTGAATTTGCGAGACGGTTCATGTTAGCAGGTATGCATCTACTTGGCGCTTGCCATCTATCATCCACCCTTGGCTAAGCCGTAGGCGCTCGGTCTGCTGTCTGGCGTGTAGATCAGGCCAACATTGTTGCCGTTGCATTTCTTACAACGAAGCTTGGGTCTATATCCCACTCCATTGCCGGCGCATCCGAGCCGAACCGGTCGCGGAGCTTCGCAAGGTCGAGTTCCTGGTTATAGTGACAGGCCGGGTTGTGGCAGTAAGCCGTAACCTTCATCTTATCATCGATCAGCGATTGCAGCGTCCAGCCTTTTGACATCGATTGGCGGCCCAGAGGTTGCCTTGAAAGAGTAATCAGCTCCGCGTCAACGACCCAGCCATAAAATTGGCTATTATCCGAGCGGCCAGTCTGCTCTGAGAATCGGCTGATTTGTCATGGGTTTTCATCTGCGCGAAAACTCGCCCCAGCAAGGCCAATTCGTCAGGATCAAAAATGCCGGCATCCACGGCTTTTCGTCTGATAGGCATGCTAATCCTCTTCCCGGAAATCCTGAAGCGAAGCGTGCCGCAGGTCTTCCTCTGCCCGCAGATGCTTCCCACAGATGAGCCCACATGCGCCGAAATGGTTCCGGAAAAGAAAAAAGCCTGCCGCACCCCAGTGTCCAGTTGAGCGACGGGCTGTTGCCTGCGAGCGCGGTACTGTAACTAGGCCGCAGCTGCATGCTGACGGTAAATGGAATATTAAAGCTAGCTAAAAAGGCCCGGCTGGCGATTGGCCTGATAATTTTCCTTTAGGACGGCCAGCGGTGCCAATCCAACGCTATCCGGTTGCGCCGCCATCAACGAAATTCTTAATTGCGCAATTGCTAATATACCCGTAATTTCCTCAGCGCGAGGGACGCCCAATGGAGGATCACTATGTCCGGTAAGCCAGCAATCTTTCCAGCGCTAGATCACCTGCCGACACAAGCCCAAGACCATGCCCCACCGGGTTCGTTCGATATCGATACGCTGTTCCCCTCTGCGGTCGTTAATTCCAAAGGCCCGGGCGAGCATTTTGCTCCCCATGCAACCTTTGACCTACCTGATGCCGGCCTTGCTGGCATCGATCACGCGAGCCTGCCAACTCACATTTCGGATTGGTTGCTGATCTAGCAATTCCCTGCGACGTATGACGGCCCGCCTTGGTTGGCGGGCCGTGAGAGGCTTGCTCTACAACCTCATCGACCACATTACCACCAGCCACCACGATGCCAGACGAAAAAGAACGCGACCCACACGCTGGTCATGGCACGTTCCCTGTGCAGCGCTGGCCCCGTTCATCCAGTGGAACGGGACAGGACCGGTTAGGCCACTTACGGCTGGGTCAGTTGGGTAGATGCGTGAAGTCGTCACGGCTCGCATGGACTGCAGCTAGCAATTCCTTTTCGTCAACGATGCCTTGTTCAAAATTTGCCAGCACAGCGGACGCCAAGGCCTCACCGTCTACCGATCTGCGTTCTAACTTAGCATCGGCGCATATCCAGTTGAACACGCGCTGACAGGTCGCCAAAGCGTCCGGGCCTAGGAACCGACTTTGCGGGATGCGCAGCATCTCTACCCTCCCTCAAAATGGGCGAGAGTGCAGTTAGTCTCCCAAGCGGCGATGCCCCTCACGAGCGCCGACGAAGATAGAATACGCGCTATTGCGCGATTATCGAGTCAATTCCAGGGTAGCGTTTAGCGATCCTTACCCTTGCCTGCCACATGGGCGACGGGCTTTGGAGGGATGGCATCTTTGATAAGCTTCAAGGCCTCATCATGAGTAGGGCCACATCTGCGGGCGTAGTAATCAGCCTCGACCACCCATTCGCTGTCGATTGGTTCTTCTCGGCTCTGTTTTGCCTTCTTGCTCATTGAAGGAACCAAAATGCGAGTAGAACGAAGGAGACAAGAAACAGCGACGCTGCCGCTACCAATGCCCCCTTGCTCGCCTCCCGCCTTGGCCGAGGGTCGGGTACAAGTGTCTTACGATTCGGCAGTTCGTTCATGGGAGAAAAATTTGCGGCAGCAAATTTGGTTCCGCTAATCCTTGACTGCTCGGAAACCCGCCGGGCCATTCACGGCAGCGGCAGGCCGATCCCGCTTTTGGGCTGGACCTGCGGCAGACGAAATTTGAGAGAACTCCGCCTGCCGTCAGCAAAAACCTTTGACGATCATTTGCGTTCCGGATGCATGAGCCCGTCAGGAGCGGAAAACACCGCTGATGACAAGCCTTGAAATAAAAAGGGGGGATTCTATGTTCGCCGAATGGAAGCGATTTTCGATGATATCGCCAACGCCCTCAGAGCGCCCCGTATAGACGCTTGGCGCCCTGTCCGCGCCTTCGCCCTCGACATGGCGGCAAGTTGTTCATGGGCCTCGCCATCGGCCTAGGCGTTGGCCTGGAATAGCGCTGGCCGGTTAGCTGCCCTTGCCTTGCCGTAACCGGTTGGGCTGGTGTCGGGCGTATAGATCAAGCCAACGTTGTTCCCGTCACATTTCTTGCAGCGAAGCTTGGGGCGAATATCCCATTCCATGGCCGATGCGTCAGGGCCGAAGCGATCGCGAAGGGATTTGAGGTCGAGCTCCTGCTTATGATGGCATGCGGGGTGTGGCAGTACGCCGTCACCGTCATCTCGTCGCCGGGCGGATCGAGAACTCCGAAATCGACTGAACGTGCACCTCGATCTACATCATGTCCCTTCGCCGCCAGACCTCGCCGGAGCAACTCCCGCACTGCGTCAGACCGGCTCGACATTCGATTCTCAAATCGCCAAGCGTCCAAGACGGCGAGTTCCTCGACTTGAGCATGGTCTGAGACGGTATGTTCGCTTAGATTGCAGCACAGTGAGATCCACTGATGCAGGGTCAGTTGGCGCCACGTGTGGTCAATTCGAAACACCCGATTCCGTTCCCTTCCAACTGTACGATGTCGTACCCAAACCCGTACCCTATTGCTCACGGTCAGCCTTAGGCGGATATTTAGACCATCGCTTGCCGACTATAAGGGCGCAAGCGGCTGAGAGATGATGCATGTGCTCTTGCCCCAACCGGGAGCGGAGAGCATGGCTCAGCTTCAGCAATCAGTTATTCGCAATCGCCTGCTGGCATCTCTGTCGCCTGACGATTTTGCGCTGGTGCAGCCGCATTTGGAAACCGTCACATTTGAATTGCGCCAACATCTGTTCAGAGCAGATCAAAGGATCACCCATGTCACTTTCCCCGAACGTGGGATTGCCTCAATCGTCGCCGACACTGCGGAAGGACGGTTCGAGGTCGGCATGGTTGGATCGGAGGGCCTCGTGGGCATAGCTCTCTTGCTCGGCATAGACCGCACGCCTCATACCTGCATGGTGCAGGCTCCGGGCGAAGCACTCCGCATTGGGGCCGGCGAGCTAAAGGCCGCGATGGAGCATAGCCCCACTTTGCGGGCTCTGCTTCTTCGCTTCGTGCACACCTTCATCGTACAGGTCAGCCAGACCGCCTATGCCAACGCCGGCTACTCCATCGAGGAGCGGCTGGCGCGCTGGCTGCTGATGACGCATGACCGGCTGGAGCACGACGACATGCCTGTCACGCATGAATTCATGAGCATTATGCTGGGCTCGCGTCGTCCAGGCGTCACAATCGCGGTGCAGATGCTAGAGGGCGTCGGTGCTATCGGGGCCACGCGCGGTCACATCACGGTGCGCGACCGCCAGAAGCTGGAACAGCTCGCTGGCCAGTCCTATGGCTTTGCGGAGAAGGAATACTCCAACGTGTTCCAGTTCCCGATCAAGCGAGGCAGTTGAGGTGGACGTGCGCTACTTCATGAATATTCGCTACCGCGGCCGACTGATATCTGACCCCGAAGGCGACGAACTTTCAAACGAAGCGGCCTTGCACGGCCATGCGCTTGACATTGCGCGGGATCTTGTCTTCGGCACCCGCATGGACACAATCCGCAGCTGGTTCGATTGCAGTTTTGAGATCACCGATGAGGGTGGCAGAACCGTACTCGTAATGCCTTTCGACGAGGTAGTTCCAGAGCCTGGATTTGGATCGGCCTAGCGTGGTTTAAGGCGATCGAGCAACCCGAAAGGTACGGTTTCCTACCATTTATTGACTTTCCCCGCCGGCAGTAATTACATCCATTGAGTAGCAAAATCCGGCCATCCGGAGGGGAGGGTGTTGATGCTGACGCGGCTCGATCTCTCAGTGTTTTGCCCCGCCGACCTTGCGATCTGTCAAGGCGTCTTTGATCAAATTTGTGCTAAGCGAGGGTCGCGCGGGCAACCAAGGAAGCCGAGTTAACCGCGAACGCAGTGCTGGTATTATTTCAGCTCGGATTCATCGAGGAATCCGATCTGTTGGTGGCCGCCATGCGATTCATCGACCGGAACGGTGGCTGGCGCAAAGCTAGCCCTTACGAAAATCCTGCCGGGAGGAGTGGAGCAGGTCTTCGTCGCCGCGCAGGGATTGAAGTGGCAACACTAGCCCTGACTTTAATCCTCTCTGTGTAGCCGATCCCGGGCGACGCACCGTCTTCTCTGCAGGTGGCCGTTCAGTGCCGTGCCCCGCCAAGGCGAGTAGATGTCCTTGTCCAGATCGCCCCGGGCGGCCTCGTGAACGGCGCCGAGCCTGTGGCTCACTTGGGATTTTCCCCACCACCAAATGAAAAGCCCGCTGCCCCGGTGTTCGAAGCAGCGGGCCAGGATACGGCCGGGGGGAATCCGGGGGTGCTACCGGACATCCGGCCAGCGCAATAAACGTTGGCTGCCAGACGATTGTTCCGGTTGCCTCCGTCTTGGTTATTTCCGTACAATTTTAGCGCTTCGGCGTGATCTGCCAAATAGCTCGTACACGGCTCAAGGCCCCAGCGCGCCAACCCTGCGCCGGGGCCTTTCCGATCCCCAACGGAATTACTTTCGCACGATCCATTCCAGCAAGTCGGGATCGAGGTCATCGCAATCGGTGAAGTCGCTGATCAAAAGCGCTGCCTCTGCCCGCCATTGGTCTTCGGGAATGTTCTTTTCGATGACGCATTTTATGAAGGCGCCGCGTAGGATGTCGCAGTCAAACACCGATACCCGATTACCTGGTTGATCCATGATGCCAACTCCCATCAAGGGCGGGAGCGCAAAAGAACTCTCAATCACCGATGCCCTATAACTCAGTCGGTGACGATAAGATTCATAATCCTATCGAATTAGGCAATTCAACGGGATTCCACTGTACGTTTTTTACCAAGCCACGAGCCATTCTTGCCCGACTTCTGGCGAGCGCTAGCTTGGCGGGGCGGCTCCCCATTGCCGCAGTGCCGACGCGGGTTTCACTGTTGTCTCACCGGGCAATGCCGCGTCGGCTTTTTGGGTTAAGCTTGGACAAGGTTGTGCGGCTGTCGAGGGAACTCGAAAGCCCGCGCCTCTTGCGGAAAACGCGGGCCGATCGGAGGCCCGATCTTCGGCAGGCGATGGAGGGCACCACCTGCCGCACGCACCACTGTTAGATATCGCTAATGTTCCGTCAAGGCGGTTTGGTCCGTCGGCTTCCAATGCGGCTTTAGTCGCCTACTTTGTACAGAATTAACCAATCTTCGCATTCGGGAACATCGCGTAACGACCGTGCGTTGTTCTGGTTCAGTCGACCAGGGTTCGCGTTATGGACCAGCGTTTCAATCGCACCTGTCTTAGCCCTCACGATATGGCCATTTGCCAACGCGTATTCGATCAGGCTTGCGCAGAGGAACACCTCGATCCTTTAAGCCGAGAAACTCAAATAATAGCGTCGATAGTCGTGGGGATTTTTCGAAATGCTCATACCAATGAACACAAATTGCTCGAGTCCGTCAGGTCTCGTCGACTTTCAAAAACGGACCGCTAAGGCATAATAACAAACAGGGGATTCACAGATTTCCGGTTTCGATCTAGAATCTGGGAATGGAAATGATAATCTCTCCAAGCTCTCGGAGAGCCCCGCCGGGACGTATAGCGCCCGCTACAAGTTCATCGACCATAGCACCACCGCTGCCACCACGATGCCGGCGAAACAGTATGCGACCCAGACGCTGGTCATTCCCCTTCAATCCGAAAGTCCTGCAGCGAGGCATGCCGCAAGTCCTCTTCCCCTCGCAGGTGCTTCACACGGCCGACAAGCCCCGGCTTGACCCATTGCGTCGCTGGCCGCTTCATGCCGGCGCCGGTCCGGCGTGCTCTAGGACACGCTTCCATAGGCGTCTCGAATTGCGCCCCGCGCGTTGATGAAGGCCGAGCCGACATATCGTCCGGTTGCGCGGTCCGCCATGAGGGCGAACGCCGGCTTACCTGGCTCTCGCTCGACCCCGAGAAGGTCGTATTCTTCCACCATGTAGCTCTCGATCTTCAGCCAGGCAGTCGACCGGCCACTACGGTATTTGCTGTCGCGCCGCTTCGAAACCATGCCCTCGATGCCCATCGCGACTGATCTCCTTGCCGAAGAAAGACGACAACTATGTCCATCGAAGAATCCGCCCCTGGGTGCGTCCGCGACGGTAAAGTGGTTCTGGCGCGCGAGGGCATAGCTCACAGTGCGGTCTTCTCGATTCGCATCGGCAACAGTGAGCCGCTCAACGGCATATGGAGCGCCGGCAAGCCCACGTACTCTCTTCCAGACCCTATTCCTCCCGAGGTGAGATCTGTTGTCGTGGAGACCAACAAGACATCGGCGTCGATCGAAATCAAAACGTTTCCAAAGAACGCCGTTCTTGAAAATCCGCTGGAAGTTCTTGGATGGATGGTGAGCAGCGGTTGCAAACGCCAAGCGTTGGCCCTGGTGCGTCAGCTTGTGACAAAAAAGCAATAGATTATCGGCTTGGCGCGCCGTCATCCGTGCTCGCTCGACCCCGGCCGGGACGTCGCAATTTACGTCGAGACGGCGTTGTTTCGCTAGAGCGGGATGAATTGAGGCTGAATCGGCGTGGGATTCCCTCAGGCGTGCAAATCTGATTCAACCTTCTTGCTGGGCAAGGAGGTCAGCATGGATGGGCAAACCTTACTCGATGGATCTTCGCGAACGGGTTGTTGCATCGGTTGAGCGGGATGGGCTGCCACGACGGCAAGCCTCGGCGCGCTATGGGGTTGGTATCAGCACCGTCATCAGATGGGTGAGCATAGTCGCGAAGAGTCGCATTGAACCCGCCGTCACCCAAAGCATAGCCGGCAGCGTCCACGGTGAAATAGGCGTCTTCCTCCGCCCCCTTCGGCGTCCACAATTCACGGCTGACGAGTTCTGCAAGCGGGGTAGCGGCGGCGCGCTGTAGAAATGAAGGACAGGACATCCGTCTCGATCGAGCGATAGCGGAAGGAGGTACCGTGCGGGCACTCCAGATCCTTCAAAGACAGGATCAGGTCCCAGACATGCGTGGGCCAGTTCGGGTTCTAACGATCCTTCCAGCCGCTGGCGACA
This sequence comes from Mesorhizobium sp. P171375, assembly GCF_057786075.1. Taxonomy (NCBI): domain Bacteria; kingdom Pseudomonadati; phylum Pseudomonadota; class Alphaproteobacteria; order Hyphomicrobiales; family Phyllobacteriaceae; genus Mesorhizobium; species Mesorhizobium sp. P171375. The sequence goes on along the minus strand of NZ_JBYNWF010000001.1, from coordinate 2,516,465 downwards.
TCCAGCTGCGCCATGTGGGAATCGAGCGCGGTATAGGTCTCGTCAAAGGCCACGCCGCTGGTCATGTCGAGTACGTGCTGGACGGTCGCGCCGCGATAGGCCGTCGCCTCCAGCTCCGGCAGATAGTGCGTCAGGGACGCGGCCGGGTCGACCACTCCGCGGCCGATCAGGATGCCCGCCACGGTGCCGACCACCGACTTGGCGACCGATTGCGACAGGTGCTGGGTATGCGGTGTCATGCCGTTCAGGTAGCGCTCGGCGGCGATCTTGCCGCCATGGAGCACCAGGAGGCCATCGGCATAGCTCGTCTCGAGGAAACTGCCAATGGTATAGGCCTGCTTCGACCGGCAGTAGGCTTGCCGGCCCCGCTCCGCGCCAGACCTGCGTGGTCGGCAACAGGTCCCGGACATGCTGGAAGGTCCATCGGTCCAGGGCGCGCGATCCCAGTCTTGCCTTCGAATGAGAGAATTGCCGGGTGCAGTCGGATCACGGAATGGCGCCATGATCTCCCACCGGAACCTAGCGGGGCTGCCGACGGTGGCGGGCGAGACGCCGACCTGATGGGCGATGTGCTTGCCGGTCCAATGTTGCCGCCGCAGCGTCATGATGCGCTCGGCGATCAACGCAGCGGTGGCCTGTGGCATATTGGCGGGCCGCGAGGAACGGTCGATCATGCCAGGCCCTCGGACTTATAGCGCTCGACCCAGCGCGCCACGATCTTGGCCGACACGCCGTAGACACGCGCCGCATGGGCTTTGGAGAAAGCGCATTCTATCACCGACAGCGCCATCTCCTTTCGACGCAGCGGCGTGAGACGGCATTCTTGTGGATGTTCATTCGGATCCTCCGGTGAGTGCTGAAGCCTGGTAACTCCAGTCTCCCCGGTCCGGTCGCAAAGAAGGCGGCGTCATGCGTGGAACCGACCGGCACATGCCAAGTTTTATATATCCGGGCTCGGCAGGCTGATCAGTAACTTGGATAGTTCCAGTACATCTTCGAATGCCGCCTCACTTGCCGGCGGAGCTTCGCTTGGGAATCCAGCGATGAAGGGCATTGCGTCAAAAGTGGGTAATGCAACGAGGCGGAAATGACATCTAAAACCAGGTCTGCCACCATCAAGCCTTATAGCGGACCGGTCGGTGGCTGGGGCTCTGCCAAGTCCGTCGCCTCGATCATCGCCAAAGAACACGTGCCTCTGAAAGGCCCAAAGCTGCTTTCGACGCAGAACAAGCCTGAAGGCTACATGTGCGTGAGTTGCGCCTGGGCGAAACCTTCCCAACCGCATCCGCTCGAATTTTGCGAGAACGGCGCAAAGGCGACGGCGTGGGAAGTCACCTCAAGACGGGCTGACCCTGCGTTCTTCGCCAAACATAAGCTAGCCGAGCTGGAGCTCTGGCCGGATCATGATCTGGAGGAACGGGGCCGACTGACCAATCCCATGCGCTGGGATACGACGAGCGACACATATGTCCCGGTCGCGTGGAGCGAGGCGTTCGGCGAAATTGGCAGAGAACTGCGGGCGCTCGATCCCCATCAGGTCGATCTCTACACCTCAGGCCGCGCGTCGCTTGAGACGAGCTACATGTACCAGTTGTTTGCGCGCATGTATGGCAGCAACAATCTGCCTGACAGTTCCAACATGTGCCACGAAAGCTCGTCGGTGGCGCTTCCGGAAAGCATCGGCGCCCCTGTCGGCACAGCAATCCTGTCGGATTTCGAAAACACCGACTGTATTTTCTATATCGCCCAGAACGTCGGGACGTCCTCGCCTCGCCTGCTGCACGACCTCCAGGATGCGGTCAACCGTGGCGTCAAGATCGTCACCTTCAACCTGCTGCGCGAGCGCGGACTGGAACGCTTCGTCAATCCGCAGTCTCCGGTCCAGATGCTCACCGGCAAAGAGACCCAGATTTCATCGGAGTACTATCAGGTCAACAATGGCGGCGATATCGCGGCATTGTTCGGCGTCTGCAAGGCACTCATCGAAGCTGATGACGCCTTGAAGGCTTCCGGCAACAGCCGTGTGGCGGGAGAGGATGGCGAACCGAAGGATCCGAACAATGCGGCAATGTTTGCTTTTGCGGCTTCAATAGCCTCGGTCGATAAAAAGCATGTGCTAGACCACGATTTCATCAATGAGCATACAGCCGGGTTCGAGGACTTTGCCCGGGCCGCGCGGGCACACCAGTGGGATGAGCTGGAGCGGGTGTCCGGGCTGTCCCGCGATGAGATGATGCAGGCCGCCGCCACCTACGCCAAATCCGACGCCGTCATGATGGTGTATGGCATGGGCCTGACGCAACACCTCATGGGCGTCCAGAACGTCCATATGGTCTGCAATCTCGCGCTGCTACGCGGTAATATCGGCAAGCCCGGAGCAAGCATCTGTGCTGTTCGCGGTCATTCCAACGTCCAGGGCCAGCGGACTGTCGGCATTACCGAGAAGCCAGGCCTGGCCCCATTGGACAAACTCTCCGAGCTCTATGACTTCCGGCCGCCGCGCTGGACAGGTCGCTCGACCGTCGAAACGTGCGAAGCGATCATGAACGGGCAATCCCGCGCTTTCATCGGTCTTGGCGGGAACTTCTTGAAAGCGGTGCCTGATACCGCCGCCATGGAAGACGGATGGCGCAAACTACGTCTGAGCGTGCAGATCGCGACTAAGCTCAACCGCAGCCACGTCTTGCATGGCGAAATCGCCTATCTCCTGCCCTGCCTGGGCCGCATCGAGGTGGACGAGCAGGCGACCGGTCCGCAGGCCGTGTCCATGGAGAGTTCGATTGCCCATTTCCATGGCTCTCGCGGAAAGACAAAGCCGGCTAGCACCGAACTGCTGTCGGAACCCGCGATCGTCGCCGGTATCGCCAAGGCCACGCTCGGCGAGACCAAAGTCCCATGGGATGCCTGGGTCGGCAACTATGCCGAGATCCGCGACGCCATCGAGCGGACATATCCGGAGACCTTCAAGGATTTCAACAAGAGGCTTTTCAAGCCTGGCGGGTTCGCCAGACCCCTGCCGGCGCGTGAGCGCAAGTGGGTGACGCAAAGCGGGAAAGCCAATTTCATCACCCCGGACAGGCTTTTTCCGGAATTGTCCACGACGCAGAGCGCCGAAGTCCTTCATCTGGCGACGCTTCGCTCCAACGATCAGTTCAATACCACGATCTATGGCTACAGCGATCGCTTTCGGGGCGTCAACGGAACGCGCATGATCGTCTTCATGAACCCCGCAGATATTACGCGGCTCGGATTTGTCGACGGCGAAGATGTCGATCTTACAACGGCGATCGATGAGCCCACCGTGCGCAAGGTGTCGGGATTGAGGATCGTTTCCTACAATATCCCCGAGGGCTGTTGCGGGGCATACTATCCCGAAATGAACCCGCTCTTCCCTTTGGCCCATCATGACCCGAGATCGAAGACGCCCTCTTATAAGCTTTTGCCAGTCCGCCTCAGCCGTTCGCAACTAACTCCAGATGGTTGAGCCCTATTGGGGAAGAAGACCGCGTGTCAGAGAGGGTAAGCGAAAATCTGAAGTCGGTATTATTGGCCGGAGGCCTCCTGCTTGTCGTCGGCTTGGGAGGCGTGCTTGGCTGGTTGAGGGGACCGAGAGACCTCCGCGTCGATCCGCCGGCGGTGGCCGATCTTGACCGGTTCCGGCTTATGCATAACGGCATCAGCGGAACACCGCCCGAGACCTATTTCGCGCTCGGGAAGCCATATGAAACAGACGCCTACAATCTAAGTCAAGGCAAGCGCCTCTATGCCTGGTTTCGTTGCCCGGCTTGTCACGGAGATGGCAGTGGCGGTGTCGGACCGAGCTTCCTGGATGGTTGGTGGCTTTACGGGCCTGAGATGGTTTCGATCGTCGCTTCCATCCGCGACGGCCGGCCACACGGCATGCCAGCCTTTCGCGATCGGATGGCGATCGAGCAGATCTGGCAGCTCGCGGGATATGTCCAGACGATCGGTTCCTATAAGCCGAAGATTGCTGCGCCCAGTCGCAACGATGACAAACACACGCGCCCGGCCGAAAATCGTGGCCCCGCGATAATCCTGTTCGATCAGGGGCCTGTAGGCGTCCACCCAGACGAGGGGCCGTCGCCGTGAGAACCCCACGCAGCCTCCTGATATCGATCATCGCCGTCATGTCGGGCTGCAGCGGCAACCAGTCGGCGCTTGACCCCCATGGCGCTCCGGCGATTCATCTCGAGCACCTGATCATCGGCGTAGTCGCCGTGTGCACGCTGGTCTGGATTCTGGTAATGGTCATGCTGGCCATGGCGCTTCTAAAGGGACGCCGCGCTGGACCGGAAAGCGCGGCATCCGAGAAGCGATTGACAACGATAGTGACTGCCGCGGTGGCGGTAACTGTTGTCATCATCGCCGGTCTGACGATCGCAAGTTTCTTCACGACCCGCAGCATCGGCGTCCCGAACGACACCGCCCTTACGATCACGGTCAAGGGACAGCAATGGTGGTGGCAGGTGTTCTATGCCGGTTCCGGCACAACGCCCGGCTTTCAGACCGCCAACGAAATCCACATCCCGATTGGCGAGGATGTTCAACTCCGGCTTGAAAGCTCCGATGTCATTCATTCGTTCTGGGTGCCTAGCCTCGCCGGAAAGCAGGACCTCGTGCCGGGGCGGTCCAACACCTTGCTTCTGCGGGCGGAAAAACCGGGCGTCTATCGGGGACAATGCTCGGAGTTCTGCGGCTTGCAGCACAGTCACATGGCGATCATGGTCATCGCCGAGGCGCGAGCGGACTATGAACGCTGGGCCGCATCACAGCGTGGTAATGCGGTGATGCCGGCCGATCCGGACGCAGCCTCGGGACAAGAAGCCTTCCTGCGTAAACCCTGTGCTGCCTGCCACACAATCCGCGGCACGGCCGCCAATGGCACCACTGGACCCGATCTTACGCACATAGGCGGCCGTCAGACCATCGCCGCCGGGCTGCTGGAAACCACGCGCGGTTCGCTCGGCGCCTGGATCGCCGATCCACAGACGCTCAAGCCCGGAAACAACATGCCGATGGTGACGCTCACCAGCGCAGAGCTCCAGAATATCTCCGCCTACATGGAGAGCCTGAAATGACGCGCGCGGATGACCGGAAGCTTCGTGACACGGCATTGAGCGATGCCGAACTCCATCGCCGTCTTGCATCGGTCTGGTCAACACCGCCGGGTCTGTGGGGTTTCCTTTCGACGGTCGATCACAAGATGATCGGCCGGCGCTACATCATCACGGCGTTTGTGTTCCTGGCGCTTGGCGGATTGCTGTCCCTGCTGATGCGGCTGCAACTCGCACAACCCGAAGCCCGTTTTATCGGGCCCGATCGCTACAATCAGATTTTCACCATGCACGGCACGAACATGATGTTCCTTTTTGCCGTGCCCGTGATGCAGGCGATGGCCGTCTACCTCGTGCCGTTGATGGTGGGAACGCGCAACATCGCTTTCCCGCGCCTCAACGCGTTCTCCTACTGGATGTATCTCGCCGGCGGCTTACTGTTATGGATCGCCTTTGTGCTCGATACCGGCCCGGATGTCGGATGGTTCGCCTATGTCCCGCTGTCCGGCCCCCAATATGCGGCTGGAAAGCGAGCCGACATCTGGGCGCAGATGATCACATTCACCGAAGTCTCCGCGCTTGCCGTCGCCGTCGAGATCGTCGTGACCGTCTTCAAGCACCGCGCGCCTGGAATGTCTCTCGACCGGATCCCTTTGTTCGTCTGGTCGATGCTGGTCACGTCTTTTGTTGTCATCCTGGCAATGCCGGCGATCATGATCGCAAGCACTTCGCTTATTCTCGATCGGCTGGTCGAGACACATTTCTTCAATCCGGCCGAGGGCGGCGACGTGCTGCTGTGGCAGCACCTCTTCTGGTTCTTCGGACACCCAGAGGTATACATCATCTTCCTGCCGGCGGTGGGCATGGTATCGACCATCGTCGCGACATTCGCGCGGCGGCCCGTGTTCGGCTATCTGGCCATGGTAATGGCCCTGATCGCCACGGGCGTTCTGGCATTTGGACTTTGGGTCCACCATATGTTCGTCGTCGGCCTTCCCCGGCTTGGAGAAAGCTTCTTCACCGCCTCGAGCATGGCGATCGCAGTTCCGGCGGGAGTGCAGATCTTTTGCTGGCTAGCGACGATCTGGGCAGGACGGCCGCTCTTCAAGACGCCGTTTTTGTTCGTCATCGGCTTCGTTGTCACTTTCGTCATTGGCGGCCTGACCGGTGTCATGGTGGCGTCAGTCCCGTTCGATACGCAAGTCCACGATACCTATTTCGTCGTCGCCCACTTCCATTATGTGCTGGTCGGCGGCGCGGTTTTTCCCTTGCTCGGCGCGATCTATTACTGGTTCCCAAAGCTCACCGGCCGGATGATGAGCGAGCCACTCGGCCGCTGGGTGTTCGGCCTTATCTTTGCCGGCTTCAACCTTACTTTTTTCCCCATGCATATTCTCGGCCTGCGAGGCATGCCGCGCCGCATCTATACCTACCAGCCCGAGATGCCATGGTCCGGCCTGAACATGTTCATCAGCCTCAGCGCGATCGTTCTCGGTCTCGGTTTCCTACTGTTTTTCGTCGACGCGATACGCAGTGCCAGGTCAGGTCCCCCCGCGCCATCCAACCCATGGGACGCCTCGACGCTCGAATGGGCGACGTCGTCGCCACCGCCGCCGTACAATTTCGCCCGGCTGCCGGTGGTCGGCAGCCTCGAACCGTTGTCAGACCGCCCAGATGCCCTTCCCGTCGCTGCAGGCCTTCGTGTCGACCGTCGTGAGCTGTTGGTCAGCAGCGTTGTCGAAGCGGTGCCGGAGGCGCGAGAATCTTCGTCCGGGGATTCGATTTGGCCGTTGTGGGCGGCATTTGCCACCACGGCGACGCTGATCTGGTCGATCTTCACCCCGTGGGCAGTCGTCTGGGGCTCGATACCGATCGCGATCGCACTCATCGGCTGGTTCTGGCCGAAGGGCGTACCGGAGGACGAGTCATGAAGGCTGGTGTTGCACTCGACCTGACCGAACTCCCGCCGCACGGCTTGGGCACCGCGAGCCCGTCCTGGTGGGGAACGCTCGCTTTCATGCTCATTGAAGGCATGGGCTTTGCGCTTTCAATCGTCGTCTATCTCTATCTCATGAGCCTGGCGCCGCACTGGCCGCTGGATGCCGCGCCGCCCGATCTGCTTGCCGGAACGACCCTGACAGCTTTCCTGATGGCAAGCCTTGTTCCCAATATCTTCGTCGCCCGTTGGGCGCGCAACCAGGACCTGCTGAAAGTGCGCATCGGGCTCATCGTCATGTCCGTGCTCGGCATCGTGCCGCTGATCCTGCGCGCCTTCGAGTTTCCGGCAATGCACATCATGTGGGACCAGAATGCTTATGGTTCGATCGTGTGGGTCATGCTTGGCCTCCATACGACGCACATTCTGACTGATCTGGTCGAAACGCTGGTGCTGACCTGCCTCATGTTCTCGCGGCATGGCGACAATGCGCGGCGTTACGGAGATGTCAGCGACAACGCGATGTACTGGAACTTCGTGGTCGCGACGTGGTTGCCGATGTATGCCTGTCTCTATTGGGTTCCACGGCTATGATCAAAAGTTGGCTTCGATGCGGTGGCCTGCTCGCACCGCCACTTGCCTGGGCGCTCAGCACTCAGCTTGGACAGATCACACCCTATCTCGATTGCAGGCAGGCTGTTCCATGGACCGCGGCCTTTGCGGGCGCGTTTCTCGTCGTCTCCATTGCCGGTGTCGCAGCCTCGCGGGCCACCTCAACCGAACTGGTCAAGTCACAGCGTTTCGTCGCCGATGCAGGTTTCCTCATCGCACTGGCGTTTGTCTTTGCGCTGTCGTTGCAGGGGACAGCAACGATGCTGCTCGACCCATGCCAGCGCTGATCTGCACCCTGATCTTTTTCATGAGTGCCACTGCGGCGATGGCGCACGGCGACGAGGTCCATGCTGGCGGGCTTCCCTGGACGTTTGATCTTTGGATCGTTCTGCCTCTCGCGATGCTGGCAGCGCTCTACGGCATAGGCGTCATGAGGCTGGCATGGCGCGCCAGGCGGCCCGGCGGTCTTCTCATCCGCGCACTGTTTTATTTCGGAGGCATGCTGACGCTTGCGGGAGCGCTGCTGTCGCCGCTTCATTGGCTGGGCGAACACCTTTTCACCTTCCACATGATCGAACACGAGATTGTCATGGCCGTCTCGGCACCCCTTATCGTGCTGGCACGGCCGGTTGGCGTCCTCCTGTGGGGGCTGCCCGGAAGAGCGCGTCGCATCGCCGGATCTGCGATGCTTTCCCCATCTATAAGGGCACCATGGGACTGGTTTGCGGGCGCCACAAACGCGACCATCATTCATGGCGCGGCCATCTGGATTTGGCACGTGCCGACCCTTTTTGATGCGGCCGTGACCGACACGGCCGTCCATCGTCTCCAGCATCTCAGCTTCTTTGCCACAGCCATTTTGTTCTGGTGGGCAATTGTGTGGCGAACCGACTACGGGGCCTCGGCCTGGCATCTGTTTGCCACCATGATCCACACCAGCGTCTTGGGTGCCTTGATGGCGCTCGCCCCACGCGTGCTCTACACCGCGCAGACCCAGGCTGCGATGGAATGGGGGCTGACGCCCCTGGAAGACCAGCAATTGGCTGGCATGATCATGTGGATTCCGGCCGGCACGATCTACGCGGCGGCGGCAATGACGATGCTGGCGCTCTGGATTCGCGGATCGAGCGAAAGAAGGCCGAAAAATGCCTGACCTACCTGCCTCTCCCGCTGGCCGCGCCGCCTTTATGGGCATTGCCCTCATCGGGGCGTCGGCCGCCTTTGTCGCGGTCAACATCGCGCGCGACAATCACACTCAGACGGCTCTGGCCAAAGCGATCACTGGCGGCGATCCCGCACGAGCCCCAGAGATCTTTCGTCGTTACGGCTGTTCCGGCTGCCACACCATACCCGGGATACCGGGAGCGGATGGGCAGGCCGGTGCGCCGCTCACCGGCTTGTCAAAGCGCGTGTACATCGCTGGCGTGCTGGAAAACAACTCCGACAACCTTGTCGCATGGATTGTTTCGCCCCGGAGCTTTTCCCCGCGCACGGCAATGCCGGAGACCGGCATCTCCCAAGAGGAAGCCAAAGACCTTGCAGCGTACCTCTACGCGCAATGAGCTTAGGGCATTGTGGACGTCGTACCGCACGGATTGGCTCAAGGATGCGGCGTCGCTATCGGGAGCAAACCCTTGATGTAACGCGCAATCGCCCGGCGGTCGGTGTCAGGCAAAATTGCCGTATTTGCCACCACATCGGCCATGGAGGATCCGACGCGGCCATGGCTGGGTGTCTCCCCCGTTTTGAGCATCGCCGCGATATCGCTCTCGGCCCATGTGGACAACCTGTCCTGGGTGATGTTGGGCACAAATCCCGTGCCTTGAGGATCGATGCCGCCGGCAAAGCGGGTGGCCGGTTTGATGGCGCCAAAGGTGTTGCGGGTCGAGTGGCATTCGGCGCAATGCGAGACGGATTCGACAAGATAGGCGCCGCGATCATGGACTGGATCTCCGTCGCGACGCCCAATCGTTTGTCCTTGACGAAAAAACATCAGTTTCCAAATGCCGACAGACCTCCGGATGCTGAACAGGATCGCAGGATCATGGGGTGGCGTACGCCCAGTAACCTTGGGAAGCGTCCTGAGATAGGCGTAAAGATCTCGCACGTCCGTAGCCGTCATGCCTGTAAAGCTCGCATAGGGAAAAACGGGATAGTAGTGTTCATGCTCTGGCGACACGCCGCCGGTGAGCGCATTCGCCAGGTCGCTGACGCTCCACGCCCCGATGCCATCGGTGGGATCCGGGGAAATGTTGGGCGGCCGAAAGGTCCCGAACGGTGAAGCGAGCGCCATACCGCCGCCAAGCTTCAGGCGATCGGGCTGCCCCGGCATTGCGTGGCAGGAAGCGCAGTCACCTGCCGCGAAGATAAGCTCCCCCTGCGCGACATCGCCGGGACCCGCAAATTGCTGGTCCTCATCGGAAAACGGCGGCCGTGCCGCGGTCACGTACCACAGGGCAGCAGCAGCGCCTGCCGCACAGAGAAAAACGACGAGAGCAAGGTTCCAGATGACGCGCCGCAAGCTCTTGGAAGACTGTCTCTCGCCCTCGCCTTCGATTCGCGCCTTCATATGGGAAAGTTGCTCGAGCGTGCATCGCAGCCGGGGCTTGACCGGGTCGGAGATGTCGAGCTGGTCCCAGGGAATCCGGTACAGGCAATCGCGGTGGCGCAAGCGAAAGAAGTCGAGCATTGCGAGGCCGATTGCCGAGCCGGAGAGTCGCTCGAAAGCAGCGAAAATGCCGACGTGAAATTCGGTGATGACAACATCCTCCCCGTCGCGCTCCGCACGGATCTCCTCTATATGACCGATACTTTTTCCGCGTAGTGATAGGACCCGTCGACCGGCAAGGAGTTCGATGTTTACTGTGGCCATCGTCAAGCTCCCGGGATGCGGCCGATGACGTGATCGCGCAACCAGTCCTGCCAATCGAAGATCGCCGTCTTGCGCACGTCGACGTCGACTTCGATGTCGACGCCGACGTCGCGCACCTTCTTCCAGGCTATGCGGTGCGGCTCGGCATGGCGCTCACCGCCAAGCCTTGCTGCGAGCCATGTCATCCAGCGCCCGGGCCGTGCACCCAGTCGCCGCGCCAGCGCGATCGACCCGAGTTCGATCGCAACTATCCTGGGCGGCATGTCCGGCCTCAGCTCGGCCACCAATCCATCCACCTTGCCAATCTTGACTCGCTCGCGGTCAACAACCTGTTTGTCCAGTAGATCGCGCAGCAGATCCATCATGAACCCCCGAATATCTGCAAGGGAATGGTCACCACCGCAAGGGCGAACCCGAGCGCGATGATCAACATCACCGCGGCGTTCGAGATGATCCCGTTGCGGTGATCTCCAACATAATTTTCATCGTTGAGCAGGAAGAGGAAGGGGACCACGGTCAGCGGCAGGCTGGCAGCCGTCACCGCCATCGAGAAGATAGTCAGCTTCAGTGGGTCAAGGCCAAGCATGATCGGGATGGGAGCAAGCAGCAACGCCAGCGTATAGACTCCGCAAAAGGCGGGGTCCTCGCGGGGTTTGCGGTCCTCGCCCCACGTCCATCCGAAGCCTTGCGCGACCAGATATGCCTGCTGCAGCGCGATTTCGAGTGCCGCGCCGAAGCATGCTATCCCAAGCGAAGCGACGAATAGGACAAACCCCCAAAAGCCGAATATCGGGATCAGCATCAGCGGCAGTTGGTGATAGTCGTTGACCTGGTTTATGCCGTGTGCCCCGAGCACAAGTGCAGCAACGATCAGCACGCCGAGCGAGATGGTGCCACCGAAACTCATGCCAAGTGCCGCAATGGCCCGATTGGTGCCGAGATAGGTTTTGTCCCAGTGATCCTCAATGGCGCCCGAGGAATAGAACATGAAAAGGTAGGGCGATATCGACGCGCCCAGAATGCTGACGGCCATGAACCAGTAGTTCGCCGCGTCATGCTCCGGCAGGCTGGGCACCGCGCCAAAAGCAACTTGTGTCCAATCCGGTTTCAGCATCACCGCCCCGACTACAAAGCAGAGCGTGACAAGGCCGAGAATCGCCACGCCCTTCTCGATGAAACCGAATGTGCCTTTCCACAGAAACAACCACGCCAGGAACGCCACTGGCAGCGCCCACCATTGAAATCCGATACCTGTCGCAAGTTCGGCCGCGATGGCGACGCCGCCGAGCTCCGCCGACATCACCATGAAGTTCACCAGCAAGACCGCCAACAACGGCAACAGGAAGGCGTGGAAGCCGAACCTTTCACGGATTCCGTCAGTGATCGTGTGGCCGCTGACGGCAGCGCACCGGCCAGCCATTTCGACCAGGAAGATGATGCAGACGGTGCCAAGCAGGATTGCCCAGATCAGCTGGAAGCCGAAGGTCGCGCCGGCTTGCGCGGCTGTCGCCATCGATCCCACCTCGAGGAAGCCGCCAACGCTGGTAACGATGCCAAGTGAAATTTCAAGCAGCTTCTTCATGGTTTCGGCGCGACCAGTCTGGCACGGGCGGCGAGGTCGCTCGCGGCCGCCTTGAGTTCCTGCCGCGCCTCGCTCACCCGCCGTGGGTTGTCAGCCGCAACCCCGGCCTGAGCGTGCCGTGCCGCGGCCGACAGCCGACCGATCGCCGTCATGACCGCGCCCTCCGTGGAGAGTTGAGCAGAAATGTCGGACTGCATCTGCCGACCGGCCTCGGCAAGGATCTCGGCCGTCGATTGCAACGTGGCGGATGCATAATGGGAGGGGACGGCCCTAGCGGCCCAGGCGTCCAAGACCATGGTTGCCGTCTGAGATGCCGACGCCGCGATCTTCACCTGCTGTTCGGGACGCTCCGCAGACGAGCACGCTTCCAAAGCAAGCATGATCGACAGCAGGCACAGACGGCAAAGCCGATAGCTTCCGTCTTTGCATGGCAGCTGCGCAGTTATCACCCGGCCAGCTATGTCTCGGACGGACATCAGGGTTCCCGGACTGTGGATTTGGGTTTGCAGGGAAAACGGAGCACATCGTCGGGCAACCGCTGATTTGATGTGCGGGAAGGATTGGGACCGGCCTGTTCCCCGCAGTGTAGCGCACGACGGTGCAACTCCGTAATGCTTGACGCTGAAAAAGCGGCCCGCTGTGCGAAAAGACGTGCAAGTTCGGGGTGAAGTCCGTCACTTCGGCGCGCGGCCACGTGGTGAAAAAATAAGAACAACTCCATTGCGTACCCTCCACGGGTATTTGCATTCGACCTGCCCAACATCCCTTCGTCTCATCTGAGTAAAGCTGCCGCGGACGGATGGTTCCGCGGAACTCACAAATTCCCGACAGGTTGGCAAGCTTCAGAAAACGGTATCGCGGTGCACGCGCCTCAAAATGCTCGGTGATCCTGTCGATGACCCGAGAGACCAGCAATCGGTCGGGACAAACCCGCATGTTTGAGAAGCAGGTGCGCGAGCGGTTCATGGCGCTGTCGAGATCTCACGATTTGTTTTGTCTCTACTGACTGGAAGGGTGCCACTATTTCCGAACTGCTCCTGTCCCCCGTTCTTATCAGTCCTAATGCTGTCCAATATCTCGCCATTGCATTCCACGAACTTTGCACGACTCCGCCAAGTATGGGTGTTGTCCGGCCATTAGGGCGACATCGCAGTCTCATGGGAGATAGTCAGGGAGCAAGGCCATCAAATACTTATATTGACGTGAGCAGAGCAGGATGGACCTGAGATCGAAACGATCGGCAAAAACGGCGTCGGCAGTGTCGTGCTTAGTCTAGACGCGTCGCCCCGCAGGCATTCGACGGGAGAGCCGATCTGAAGTACGGCACAAATAATGTGATTTGGACACTCAAGGCGCCGCTATCTTTCGCCGGGCGTCCCTGTTCGATGGGACGCAACGGCACCAACGGCCTTTTGAGCGTCAATCGCGCCGACGTCGGCCGTCAGTGTCTTCCGCCTCGGCGTTGTGCGATGGCTCGTTCGGCAACACCCGCGGTTTGGCGCTCGCCACGCCGTCGTTTTTCCGGCCATGATCGCCTCGCGAATATTGCCCTTGGGCGTCCTTTTCCACCTGCTTGCTGGGTGCATCTTTCTCTTCGGCCACTTTTTATCCTCCGCTGCGATTTCGGCACGTGCTTGAAGCGAAATAAGCAAAAGCAGCTTGGCTACGCCCCGCGTTTTGGAAGAAGCCGGGGCTCCCGCAGGATCGATCCGCGATCCAAAGCGCAACATTGGCACGATTCACCATGGGCGATGACAAGGACAGCGGTGAGCGTGTGGCCGGGAATGAAACACTGGCGGAGTCCATTGCCAGGGAGACCGGCGTCACCGAGGATCAGGCGCGCGAGCTTATTCGCCTGATCGGCACCGACCGCAATTCCCTGCTCCGTGAGGCGCGGCTGTTGCTCCGCCAACGCCTGGGTTAGGCTTTGCAAGACCCACTCTCAAGCGCCCTCAGCTATCCGGTCATCTTCTATTGCTGGGTGGCAGTCATGGCTTTGAGGACCCGGACCACTTCTGCCGATTCGGTGGGCTTCAACACTGTAATTCCGTGTGAGAATACTCCATGGCTGGCCTCGACGCTAAGGCCCGTATAGACTACAAAGGGTACATTCAAGTCTGCAAACGTCTTAGCCGCCTCATGGCACTCGCCATCCGACAGACTGACGTCAAGAACGGCGGCGGCAGGCGTGTGTTCCTTCAAAAACAGATTCGCCTCGGAACAGGACCTCACCACCGCCACCGTGAAACCTGCCTCGGAAAGCGCGCACTCTAGGTCCAAAGCGATCAAGGCTTCGTCGTCAGCGACCAAGACCAGAGGACTTTCCATGCTCAGCACGTTCATAAATTTAGCATTATGGGACGAGTCGTTGCCGTCCGAACTTGGCCATCAAAGTTAACTGCGATTGCGGCCGGATGGCAATATGGGCCGTGCAACCCTCAAAAAAACACCGATCGTGGAACGAAGTTAATACGAGCCGCGTTGTTGGCGGTTAAGCCAGATTGGGACCGGGAATGGATGAACTGCGGCAGGCGAATGTTGTCGCCTTCAAGAACCCGGAAGTTTCCGGTCACGACAGCCTGAATTTCGATTATCAGGATTTTTTCGAGAATGGCGCCTTCGCGCTTCACTTAGTGGGCGCTGACGGCATTATTCTGCAAGCCAACAAGGCTGAGCTCGATCTGCTTGGCTATCCGGCAGAGGACTATATCGGCCGCCACATCGCGGACTTCTATCCCGACCGGCACGTGATAGAGGACATTCTGGATCGCCTCTCCAGGGGCGAGCGGATCGCGAGATATCCGGCGCGTTTGAGAGCCCGCGACGGATCCATCAAGCATGTCGAAATCACTTCGAGCGGCCATTTCCGCGACGGCGAGCTGATCAACACGAGATGCTTTACGGCTGATGTAACCGACCTTGAGCGGACACGGACGCAGCTCAGGCAGCACGACAGTACCTATCGCCAGATTCTCGAGAGCCTCCCCGTGGCGATCTATACGACTGACCAGGACGGCACCATTACCTACTACAATCGCGCTGCTGCCGATCTGGCAGGCAGGGAGCCCTCCGTCGGCAAAGACAAATGGTGTGTGACGTTCAAGCTGTTCACTGCCGACGGCCAGGAACTGCCGCACGACGAGTGCCCGATGGCTATCGCGCTCAAGGAAAACCGGCCGGTTCGTAATCAAGAGGCGGTAGCGCAGCGTCCGGACGGATCCTTCTTTCCGTTCCTACCCTACCCCACACCTTTGCAAGACGAGCATGGCAACCTCATTGGTGCGGTCAACATGCTGCTCGACCTGACGGACCGCCAGCGTGCGGAAGAAGCCAGGCAGCACTTGTCGGCGATCGTGGAGTCCTCGTTCGACGCAATCGTCAGCAAGGATCTCAACACCATCATCAAGAGCTGGAACCATGGCGCTGAACGACTGTTCGGCTACACCGCCGACGAAGCGATCGGTCAGTCGGTGACCATGCTGATCCCGGATAACCACCAGGACGAAGAACCCCGAATTCTCCAACGCATTCGCCGTGGCGAACGCGTCGAACCGTTCGAAACGACCCGCCAGCGCAAGGATGGCAGCCTGGTTCCGGTTTCGCTGACGATATCGCCCGTGCGTAACGCAACTGGGCAGATCGTCGGCGCTTCGAAGATTGCACGGGACATCACGTCGGCGAGGGAAAACGAGCACCGCATCCGCATGCTGATGCGCGAGGTCAACCATCGGGTGAAAAATCAGTATTCGGTCATCCTGTCGATGATCCGGGAGACCAACAAGCGATCGGAGACGCCCAAGCAGTTTGAAACCCAGGTGCGCGAGCGCATCATGGCACTGTCGCGATCCCACGACCTGCTGGTGTCGGCCGACTGGAAGGGCGCCACAATCCGTGATCTGTTGGCGGCGCAAGCCGAGTCCTTTCCTCGGGGTGACGTTATCGAGATGTCAGGCCCATCCTTGGTCCTTAGTCCCAATGCGGTGCAGTATCTCGGGATCGCCTTCCATGAACTGGCGACCAACTCGACCAAATACGGAGTGCTCTCGGGCGACGAGGGCCGGATTTCGGTCACGTGGGGCATCAACGGTTCCGGTGCTTCGAAGCTGTTTCAACTCACCTGGGCCGAAACCGATGGGCCGGAAGTCCAGAATATCGGACAGGGCGGCTTTGGAACCGTGGTCCTGAAGCGGGCGGCGCCCGCGGCGGTTGGAGGGCAGGGAAATCTCGAGTACGGGCCGCATGGGGTCATCTGGAGCTTGGAAGCCCCGTTACCGGCCGTGGAAGCGTCCGTTGCAAATGGGAGCTAAAGGTCGGGGGTTTCAAGGCCTCTGACGCCTTTGCATGATCTGTAGCCTCAGCCGCGCATCAGGTTTTGAGAGCGCAGCCGACGCGCGCCTCCCTCATGGCGTCGTGTCACGGCCAAGCCTGGATTCTCTTATGGTAGTCGGAAGCCGTCTGCTTGGACCGGCGCCGCAGGCAATCGCAAGATCACAGTTGTTCCTGACCCGACTGCGCTGTCGATTTCGACACTTGCATCTAAGGATCATGGATCACACACTCGCGTCGATCGGTAGAAGCAAGATTGCGGTGATTGCACACGACGACATTCTCAAGGTTCTCCGTACTCGCCTGGCAAATCTATTTTGGCGGGAAAGTTTGGTAGACGCGGCGGTCGCGCGCGCCTGGGTCAAGGTATTGGGAGGGCAGGATGTGGTGGGCAGGTTAGCCCACCTCGCCTGTGAGCTTTACGTGCGCATGAAGGTCATGGGGCTGGTAAGAGAGAATTCCCATCCGTTACCGCTAACTCAAGTTCAGATCGGCGAGACTATCGGCGCGAGCGTAGTTCACGTAAATCGCATTTTGAAGAAACTGCGTTCTGACGGCCTTTTGGAGCACAAAGAAGGACGGCTGGTCATCCTGAACTGGGACGCCTTAAGCGAGATAGCAGACTTCGACCCGGGTACCTAAACCTTCGAGACCCACTCTATTTGGATGTAACGCCAGCCGCTGGCGGTTAGCATCTCCGTTCGCATCCCAGAAATCGTATAGCGAGGCAAGCGGCGGCCCGCGCCGTGAGGAAAGCGCGGGCTCGAGTGTCTTAGGGGAGCAGCCGACAGGGGAGGAGGAGCGCCGGCGCCCTCAACTAACTTCGCGGGCTTTTGTAGTTCCGTAGTAACAAAAAAGCCCGCCGTCTCTGAACAAAACGGCGGGCTTCTCACCAGCACCAAAAAAAGGCCCGCCGGTTTGCCCAGCGGGCAAGTGGGCTGGGGACGCACTGAGAGGTCAGTGCAATAGTACAAGTTCGGATATTTCGAGATGTTCCAGCAACTCACAAATTTGGATCGTACGTGCTGGAAGAGGACGCTAGTTAAGCCTGGCGGAGCAACCTGATGTTTCCCGACCTCTACGGCAACAAAAAGCCCGCCGACTTGGGCCAGCGGGCAATCGTCTGGAGTAGCCGGAATCAACCGGCGCGAGTTCAACGAACGTTGAAGATGTCGGCTGCAACCTCGCACTCATATGCCGCTGGGTGACGCCCTTCATAGGGGCGCCGCCTCGGTCGCCTTATGGTTCGAATGCCGCCGCCTTCTTGCGCGAGCACGTTGGCAGGCGATTCCTTCCCATGGGAAACAGGCATCTTTTTTCCTTTCGACGGGGAAATATATTCAGGCCGCCGCGTTATGAGGGCGCGCGGATGGATGCGTGGGGGTTTAAGGTGAAGGTTTTCGACAGGCTCGAAGAGCTACTCGATGCGGGCGATCTGCAGTGCGCGTTAGCGGAGGCGCGCGCCCTCACGGGTCAGATTGAACGGCGCTCAAACGTGGTTTCGGGTGCAATCGACGACTTTTTGATCGACCTGATGACCCTTGCATTCGTCGCCGAAGCTTTTGGCAATCACCTCGCAGATGCAGCTCGCAAACTGGCTCGGCGAAGGCTCTCGAAAGTCCGGTTGCTTACGCTGAATTGACCCACAACGCGGGGCAAAGTACGCGTCTGCGCCCGCCCAAAACCTGCAGCCCGCCACAGGGAGGCAGCGCGGGCTGGTGGCAGCGGCGAACCGCATCTGCCCCTTTATTATCCTTCCGCGGCCGCCCCCTCTCCCTGCTCGTTTTCCCATGCCTTGTAACAGGCCGTCTTGATTTCTTGGGCTGAGCCATCTTCGTTGAAGGACCTATGCGACGACCCTGAAATTCCCGGCACCGCTAAGCAAGTAAGACGCCCTGGATCGACCCAGAGATCCTTCCTTTATTCGCATGTTTCGCTGAGCTTGCAGGGATGCAAATATGTTCGCCAGTCGGCGCTGCCATACTCAAACGGGCCTGCCGGTCAGGCCCAGCGGGCGGCGATTGCTAGTCCCCTCGCAGTACCACCGAAGCCGCTGGGCCGCAGTGCCATTGAGGGCCACCCTGAAAAGAAGCGATCCTAACGAGCAGCAGACGCCAGTCGTCATCGGGATGTGGCTGATATTGCATAAGTCTCGACTTATGGGCAAGGCGTCGAAATTTACGACGCCCTTGCCTCGCTACGCTGGTCTTCTGGACTCTTTGTTGAAACAGTCGCATCCTCTCTTCAGGGGAAAAGGGGCGTGGACAAATACCGATACTACAATCGCTCTGACCACCGGCGAAAGCGATCCGGTGCCAAGCATAGCCGTGCGCGCCGATGGGCGAGCGTGCCGCTGCGCCTGGTCTTGGTGACTGTGGCCGCGGCTGGGGCGCTGGTCGCGCAGACCCCCATCCAGCGCAGCCAAGGTTTGTTAGAGATCAATGCATCGAACTGGTTCGGTCCAAAGCCGGCGCCGATCGCCGGTATTGCGTCTGTGATCGATGGCGATACGATCGAAATTCACGGGCAGCGCATCCGCTTCAATGGCATCGACGCCCCCGAGAGCAAGCAGTCTTGCGATGACGCCGAGGGATTCGAATATCCTTGCGGTCGACGAGCGGCCGAAGCGCTCGACAAGTTCCTTGCGGCCTCCAAGCCCGTGCAGTGCTCCTTTGTCTCCTGGGATCGCTATGGCCGCTTCGTAGGCGATTGCCGACGTGCCGACGGCACCAGCGTGGCATCATGGATGTTGGAGCACGGTCAGGCCTTGGATTGGCCCCGCTACAGTCAGGGGGCCTATGCTGGGCAACAGGCGACGGCCGAGGCTGCGAAGGTCGGTCTGTGGGTCGGAAAGTTTGAAGCGCCTTGGGATTGGCGTGCACGGCACGCTGACAAGGCACCAGCGATCAGCCAACCTCTCGGGGTCATCAACAACCAAGTGGCGCAAAGCTATTCCTGTCAGCCGCGGCGGACCTGCCCTCAAATCAGTTCGTGTGACGAAGCAAACTGGTATCTGGCCAACTGCCCCTGGGGCGGCAAGCTGGACCGCGATAAGGATGGCATTCCTTGTGAATCGCAGTGTTAAGGGTTTCATGAGGATCGATGCGGCTAGTGTTCTGACAAGAACGACCTTCGGCCCATTGGGACTGATCGCTTTCATGGTGGCTGGATGCAGTTCGGTCGATTACCAGAAGCTTGTCACAGGCCAACTTTCTGGAAGTCTGTTCGTCATGTGGGTCGGAGAGGGCAGCAATTCGGGCGACGGAAATTTTCTCTTCGTGCCCGATCCACGGGATCCATTGATCTTCCACCGCTCAGATCCAGGCTCTCCGGGGAGCACCATCCAGCCGGGTCTCATGTACACTGACGGCGGATCGATCCCGAAAATCGCACAAGTCTTCAAGGGACTATCGCCTTGGGGCTACGCGCCTGCCTATATGGTTCACGATTGGGTCTTTATCGCTCACCACTGCATAGTAGACGGCAGCACGGAGAACCGGTTTGACCAAGTTCGCGGAGTCGAATTCGACGACTCAGCCGCGATCCTCGGCGAAGCGATCAAAGCATTGATCAAAGCCCGACAAGTGGCTCCCGACGATGTAGCGCCTAGTGCCATAACTGCTGCCGTCGGGAGCGCGGTTGCGAAGAACCTCTGGGATGAGAAAGGAGCATGTCAGTCGCTTCAGGTCAGCGCGAAGGACATCGCTGCTGCGGAGGCAGCCATACCGGGATCAACCACCAAGGCGCGGAACTTGAGGGCCTTCGGATTCCGGAGACCATCGTGACTGCAGTTGCCCCCGCAAAGCCGGCGAAGATTGTGGCTCGCGTGACATTTTGAAATGCAAGCCACAAGCGGCGGCCTTCGTTCTTGATAAAGGTCCGATCGACATAGTTCGCCTTGGACTACGCAGTAGAGGTTCATATCTGTTGCGTGGGCGAGCTTCATCTTGGCGATGAGGTGACGGCTACATTCCATCTGCTCGATCATGGCGAGAAGCGTATTCGATTCTTCCAGGAGCTGCGCCATGTCGAAGGCTGGCTGGCAGCCACTGCCGAACAGCTCTCACTCCACATTGACATGTCCGGTCCGAGGGTCGTGCCATACCCTTCCGACATACTGCCGACACTCGAACAGGTCCAAGCCGCGCACCCCGTGCTCGGGACTCCGGTGCGAGCTGGGAAGAGGATTGCGATCGCCAGTTGCCAGGGCCGGCCTTGCATTCCTGACCTGGAAAAGCAAATACTCAGACTAGACGACCGTGGCTTGGTAACAGTCGTTCACGAGCATTCGCCGCTTGGCGATGACGCCCGCGCTCTCAAGGCTTTCGCTCCTGCTTGGCTCTGGCAAAGCCGCGATCCGTCGCGATGAAGCGTTCCAACATCGGCACAATCAGCGCACGGGATCGGCTGATGGCTGACCTGAGTCTCGCCCTAGGATCTCGGCATATCTGGACAGGTCGCGGTGCAACCGCGCCGGCACCTCCACTGTGACTTTGACTGGCTTATCGTCTGCGATCGGACCGAGTTTCAACTTGGCCATTTCAGCCTCCATAGGGTTCGAGCACGAGATCGCGCGTGACGACGACGCGCACGGCAAAGCCTGGCCGTATCGTCAGCGTGGGTGCGATGTTGAGCTGGCGCTGGACGATCTGCTGGCCCACCTGGCTGAGGCTGTCGGAGGCGCCGCCGCGCAAGGCGCGCACGATGTCACTTTCCTGTCCAGACGAGCCGGCCTCCGCGCCGACGCTAAGGATAGTGGTGAGTGCCGCGGCCTTGAACAGCTCGGCCCAATGGTAGTCGACGCCGTCCTCAAGGCCGGCATAGCCTTGAGCGTCAGTGCCAGGCTGGCGTTCGAGAACAATGGAACGGCCGTTGGGGAAGACCAGCCTGCTCCAGACAAGCAGAACGCGCCGCTGGCCGAATCCGACCCCGTTGTCGTATTGGCCAATGACGCGCGTGCCTTGCGGGATCAGCAACGAACGACCCGTCGGACTGTCATAGACATTTTCTGTGACCTGAGCGGTGATCTGACCGGGCAGATCGGAACGGATACCGGTTATGAGCGCCGCCGGGATGACGGCCCCTGCCTGAAGCACATAGGGCGATACCGGCGGCGTGACGCGATCCGGCGCCACGGTGCGCCGATCAGTGGCCGCATTCAGAAAGGCGAGTTGACGGTCTTGCGTGGTGGACTGGCCGATCTGATCGGCAAGGTCGGGGCCGCCAAGGTTCGGCGGGGAGGTTCCTCCGGGCTGGGTTTCGGCCGTCACCCCAGTTGACTGCCCTGTCTGGAAGAAAACACGCGAGATTCGGGCCGCCTCCTCTTCGGCCCGCCGGCGTTGTTCGGCCTCATCGACCATGGGTGTCGCGATTGTCGGCGGCACGACGGGCTGCCCCTTGTGCTGTGCGTCAAGTATCGGCCGGCCAAGATCGCCAGGCAGCGGCGGCCCAAGAACGGGACCGGTGTAGTCGCGTGGCAAGCTGGCCAGTCCGTCGGCGGGCTGCCTGTTGGACGTCGAGTACAGCTCGTCGCCATGCCGGCCGGTTTCACTGGTTTGAAGCGCGTAGATCAGCGCACCGCCGACGCCAAGCGATGCACATAAGCCAATGCCGGCGAGCACCTTGCGGGACAGGCGCGTGACGCGCGGCGGATCGGCGCGAAGCTGCATGGGGGCGGCCGGGATTTCGTTCTCATTCATGATTGCTCCCTCCCCTTTGACGAAATCCGTTCCTCGCATTCGGCGCCGCGTTGGTGCCTGACATCCACGGACCTCTCCTCGTGGCATCGGTGCGAACGATCCTGACGGTCTGTTGCCGCTTGCCACTGCCAAGCCGCAATTCCGCCGCGCCAAAGAGACGGTCGACGATCAGGGTGTTCTGGTAGACGCGGCTGTTGGCAATCTCGGCCTCGCCGTCCGGGCCGATGACGAAGATGGGCGGCATCTCGCCTTGCACGATCCCGCGTGGAAACTCGACAATCAGGGTCTGGCGAAGGTCATGTCGAATGGCACGATCGCCACTATCATGGCGAAGTACGGATTTGGCCCGACGGAGAACGTGCCGCCAGGATTGACGACGTCGCAGTTGTGCGGAGCCGCCAACTGAACGCCATCAGCAACAGAACCCAGCTGGCATTGGTGGTGCAGCCCGCCTTTTTGCTGCCGCGAATCACGTTTGCGACAACCTGATTTTCCTAGCAAAATCCACACGGAATCCGAGGCGATTTGTCGCAGCCCCCGGCTAAGTTGTGGGAAATTGGCAATTATCCCTAGCTCAATGGAGCGAGGCTATAGCCGGGTAGCGCCTCGGCTGGTCAAAGATGGACGGACCAGTCGGGCGCATCCAAAAGCCAAACGGTAAATACGAACGCGATCAGCACCACCAGCGCGATCAGGAAGATGATCCTTTCAGCCTTACTCATGGGCGGTAGGTAGGCAGAGAGCGCCTAGGCCGCAATTCACATGGCCGTGAGTGCGCCTTAGGGCTGGGTAGCGCCTACGGAACCATTTCCTGTCGGCTTACGTTGGGTCGCACGGAAGGGACATCCGACAAATGGTTGACGAGGAAGGAAGGCCACCGGCTTCGACGGATGGCCTTGCTCGCCGTCTTGTCAGCGAAACCGGCATTACCGAAGCTCAGGCCCGCGAGCTTATCCTCTTCTTGGGACCGCACACTTGGTCGTCGCTCTTGCGCGAAGCCCGCATCATGTCGGGAAAGCGCTAGTTCTTCCTGTCAGCTGGGTAGATATGTGAACTCGTCACGCCGCGCGCGAACTGCTTCCAGCAACTCCACCTCGTCAACTATGCCTCGTTGAAAACTCGCCAGTACAGCGGACGCCAAGGTCTCACCATCTACCGATCTGCGGTCCGACTTAGCATCGACGCATATCTAGTCGAACACCCGCTGACAGAGCGCTAAATCGTCAGGACTTAGGAAATGGCTTTGCGGGATACGCAGCATCTCTACCCCTCAAAATGGGGCGAGAGTGCAGTCTAGTCTCCCAAGCGGCGATGCCCCTCACACGAGCGCCGACGTAAGGTAGAATACCTTCAATTTTTCGATTATCGAGTCAATTTCCCGTGCCGGCCCTGTCAGGATCATATTCCTATTTCCGGCCTAGGTTTGTCAACGACATAATCGCCTTTCAGGACGCGTCTCGTCGTAGCCGTTTGGCATCTGAAGTTCCGCATTCCAGGTGTAGATGCCAGTTAGGTTGATGGGTTCCCAACTGAGCGGCGAGATGTGCTTCAACAAAATATCAAGAGTGTCTCGTCCTCGCTCGGTTTCAGCTGGGGCGCCAAGACCGCCGCTGCCAGCTGACACGTTGGCATCATACGCGATCGCGTATATCTTCCTTATATACGTGATCGCGTATATCTTCATTCTATACGCCACTTCGTATATTGACGATTAATACGCGATCGCGTATATTGCGGCGTGGAGACCCACCATGACAGACCAGATCGCTCGCAACGAAAAACAACTCGGTGCCATTCTGCGCCGCGCCCGCAAGAACGCCGGCCTCACGCAAGGCTCGCTCAGCAACCAGATCCACCTGCGCCAGGGTACGGTCTCCCGCCTCGAGGCCGGCGAGCCCGCGATGCAACTCCGCACCTTGATGGCCGCCCTCTCCGCCCTCGACCTTGAACTCGTCGTGCGCGCGCGCAGCAAAGGCAGCTCTGCTGATATCGAAGACCTGTTCTGATGGCCCGGCGTCCGGCTCACATCCCCCTGAAAGTGTTCCTGAACGGGCGCCTGGTGGGCGTCCTGCGCAGGGAATCGACGGGCGCCATTGACTTCCAATACGCCCGCGAATGGCTGGACTGGCGCGGCACCTTCCCGATCTCACTCTCGCTTCCCTTACGCGAAGACCGCTATATCGGCACGCCAGTGACCAACGTCTTCGACAACCTGCTTCCGGACAATGACGCCATACGCAGGCGTGTTGCCGAACGCGTCGGCGCCGACGGCACGGACGCCTACAGCATGCTGGCTGCGCTCGGCCATGACTGCGTCGGCGCGTTGCAATTCCTGCCCGATGGCATGGATCCAGGCCCTCCCGGCAGTGTCGAAGGCAAGCCGGTCAGTAACGAGGACGTCGCCGGGATAATCGAGAACCTTGCTGCCGCTCCGCTAGGCCTCGGCGAGGATGAGGACTTTCGCATCTCGATTGCCGGCGCGCAGGAAAAGACCGCACTGCTGCGCAAGGACGGAGGCTGGTTCAAACCGATCGGCACGGCGGCGACCACCCACATCCTGAAGCCGCAGATCGGCCGGCTGCCGAACGGCATTGATCTCTCCAACAGCGTCGAGAACGAGTATCTGTGCCTTAAGCTGCTGCAAGCGTTTGGCGTTCCCGCCGCCCAAGCGGAGATCGCTGACTTCGGCAAGCGCCGTACGCTGATCGTAGAACGCTTCGACCGGCTGTGGGCCCGCGACGGCCGCCTCCTGCGCCTGCCGCAGGAAGATATCTGTCAAGCGCTGTCGGTGCCGCCGACGCGCAAGTACCAGTCCGATGGTGGTCCCGGAATGCGGGAGATTATCGACCTCTTGAAGGGCAGCGATACGCCTGATGAAGACATTGCCACCTTCTTGCGCACCTGCATCTTGTTCTGGCTGATTGGCGCGACCGACGGCCACGCCAAGAATTTCAGTATTTTCCTCAGCCCTGGCGGACGATTCCGCATGACGCCGCTTTACGATGTGCTGACCGCGCAACCCAGCCTTGATACCGGACAGATTCCGCGCAAAAAATTCAAATTGGCAATGTCGGTCGGCAAGAACAGGCACTATTCAGTACCTGACATCATGCCACGCCACTTCCTGCAGACCGCAGACATTGCCGGTGTAGGCACCCCCGCCATGCGCAGAATTTTCGATGACATTGCTGAAAACGTGGAGAGGGAGGCCGACGAGGTGATCATGTCGCTGCCCCACGGTTTTCCTGAACAGCTGGTCGACGCGGTCAAGTCGGCCATCGTCAAGCGGGCGGCCCTCCTCGCCGGCAACAAGGCCGATGCCATCGATTGATCGAGGTGCGACGAACCGGCTGCAGGGGCTTGCTCGCCCATCCTGTTGCCGCTGCTGATCATCATCGTCGTCATCGGTGCAACAACATTGTCGTCATGACCGCCAGCGGCGTCGAGCATACCCATCATCATGATGAACATGACCATCCGGCTCCAAGCCAGCCGCTTATTGGCCCTGCAATCGATCAGGGTGGGTTTTCGCTGTTGTCGATCGGATTGATATCCTCGGAAATCTCCTGTCGCAGTTTCGGCCCCTTCGCCAGGCGCCTCCCCAGGGCCGTCACGAAGGCATCATAGCGTTCGGCCGCCTTGGCGCGCGCGGCCTGGGCGGCGGGCTCGGGCAACGCCGGCGTTGTCGCGAGCCAGAAACGGACGAACACCGCCAGTGTCTCGACCGCAATGCCGATATCGCGCTCCTGCCTGGCCAGGCGGCGATCGACCTGGTCGAGGCGTTTGGCGATAGCGGCCTCGCGACGTTCATCCGCATCCGGCGACAGGAAGGAAGCCAGGGCTGCTTCCGCAATCATGGATTGGGGTTGACCGCGCCGTACCGCATAATCGCCAAGCATCGTCATGATGGTCTGATCGAGATAAACGGAAATCTGCGCCTTCTTTTTGCGAGCCATCATGACGCCTACAACTCCATGCCGTCATCGGGGTCGAGGGAGACCTGTCGCGCGACGCCCTGCATGAGGCGCGCCAGACGTCGGTTGCGGACGGCATCATCGTCGTCGGCATCTTCGTCCGGTCCCATATCGAATTCGTTTTCAATCGGCGCCGCTTTCTCAACCGCCTGTGCCCGATCGAGTTCGGCTTGCAGGCGTCGCTCCGATCCCGTCGGATCGCCATCGCCCTGCCGTAGCGTTCCGGAAATTTGCGTCGCCTCAGAGTGAGCCAGGATCGGCAACTGGCTCCAGTCATCAGGCTCGGCCTCTCCGGACCGCGCCAGTTCGGGTGGCGGCAACACGCGCTCCTTAAAACTGGCGTGCTCGTAATACCGCGCCTTCTTGGCCCTGATCGGCGGCGCGCCTGCCACCATGACGATCTCGTCGGTCGGCGGGAGCTGCATGATCTCGCCAGGAGTGAGCAACTGCCGCGCAGTTTCTTGCCTCGACACCATGAGATGCCCGAGCCAGGGCGAAAGCCGGTGACCGGCATAGTTCTTCATCGCCCGCATTTCGGTTGCCGTGCCGAGTGCGTCCGAGACCCGCTTGGCAGTTCTCTCGTCGTTTGTGGCGAAGCTGACGCGGACATGACAATTGTCGAGGACCGAGTTGTTGGGACCGTAGGCCTTCTCGATCTGGTTGAGCGACTGCGCGATGAGAAAGCTTTTCAGGCCATAGCCCGCCATGAAAGCCAGCGCGCTCTCGAAGAAATCGAGGCGGCCCAGCGCCGGGAACTCGTCCAACATCAGAAGCAACCGGTGGCGGGATGTCTTGATATGCAGGTCCTCGGTGAGGCGGCGACCGATTTGATTGAGGATAAGGCGGACAAGCGGTTTGGTCCGGTTGATGTCCGAAGGCGGCACGACGAGATAGAGCGTTGCCGGTTGCTTCCCGCCGACGATGTCGGAAATTCGCCAGTCGCAGCGCCGTGTCACCCCGGCGACCACCGGATCGCGGTAGAGACCGAGAAAGGACATCGCGGTGGACAGCACGCCCGAGCGTTCATTGTCGGATTTGTTGAGCAGCTCGCGCGCCGCACTGGCGATAACCGGATGCGGGCCGGCATCACCGAGATGCGCGGTCTTCATCATCGCGGCGAGCGTCGATTCAATCGGGCGCTTCGGATCGGAGAGGAAGGCGGCGACGCCGGCGAGCGTCTTGTCTTGCTCGGCGTAGAGGACGTGGAGGATCGCGCCGACCAGCAGCGCGTGACTGGTCTTTTCCCAATGGCTCCTCTTTTCCAGGCTCCCTTCCGGATCGACGAGAATGTCGGCGATGTTCTGGACGTCGCGGACCTCCCATTCTCCACGGCGGACTTCCAGAAGCGGATTGTAGGCTGACGATCTCGAGTTGGTCGGATCGAAAAGCAGCACGCGACCGTGCAGAGCGCGAAAGCCAGCGGTGAGCTGCCAGTTCTCGCCCTTGATGTCGTGGACGATCGCCGAGCCCGGCCAGGTCAGAAGCGAAGGCACCACCAGGCCGACGCCTTTGCCGGACCGGGTCGGGGCGAAGCACAACACGTGCTCGGGCCCATCGTGACGCAGATAATGGCGATCATAACGCCCGAGCACAACACCATCGTTGTCGATCAGGCCCGCTGCCTCCACCTCTCGCTTTTCGGCCCAGCGCGCCGACCCGTAGGTCTGGACAGTCTTGGCTTCGCGCGCCCGCCACACCGACATGCCGATCGCAACAATGATCGAGAGGAAGCCACCGGATACTGAGATCAAGCCGCCTTTCACGAAGATAGACGGGGCGTAGGCGTCGTAGAGATACCACCACCAGAACAGAGCGGGCGGATAGTAAACGGGCAACCCAGCAATCTCGAACCAGGCTGGACCGAGCCCCATCTGGAAACCGAGTTGCCATGCGGTCCACTGCGTTGCCGCCCAGGTCGTCAAGAGGACGATCAGGAAGACCGTGAGTATCTGACCCCACAAGATTTTCGTGGCGGACATGGCGTGCTCCTTTCATCTGGTTTTCAGAGGCCGAGCCCCTTCTTGCGGCCAAAACTCCAGTCGATGCCGCCATCGCCGCGCACGACACCGGAGACGTGCTGGCCAAGATGCTTTTCGAGTGAGGGCGTCCAGGGGACGAGCTGGAAGCCGAGCCCGTCGTCGATCATGGCGAAGCGGCCGGAGGCGAGTGACAAGCGCTGGCGATAGGCGCCGGCAACAAAGTCTCCGCTGGCGGCGCGCTTGAAGGGCTGACCAGTGTCGGCCGCGAGCCTGTCGCCAAGCGTCCCCAGTTCCGCCCGCCGCAGTGTATCGAGCAAGCTTCGGGTGAAGATGATGCGTCTGCCTTGACGCTCCGCGAGCCCCTGTTTGACAAGATGTTCGGCGCGCCGGTCGAGGGCGTCGCGAACCTCGGCGCCGAAGCCGGCCCCGGCCAGGGCAGCCGGTTCGCGCGCGATCGCCTGACGGTCGAGCCAGGTCGCACCCGATGCCGTAATCTGCTGATCCACAGCAAGGTCGGAGCGCACGGCGAGTGCGGCCCGGCGTTGACCGCGCGCATCATCGAATTTTCGCAGCTCGACGATCGATCCCGGTGCGCCGTCGCCAGCCGCCTCCAGATCGGAGAGCTTGATGTGATGGGTGCGTCCGTCGACACCGTCGACCACGGCATAGGCCGTGCCGATCAGTTCGTCATCGAGCCCACGATCGACCAGCCGGCCGATAACCGGCGTCTCCAGGCTCTCCGCGGCTAGCACATAATTGGCTGAGCCACGCTCGATGCCAGCCGCACTCATCGCGCGGTGGATACGCTTGATGATGTCGCCGCGCTCGCCAAGCTCGCGCAGTGTTGCCTCGGCCCGTTCGTCGATTGCCCATTGGCAAGGCCCGGCCTGTTGGGCAAGACCAAGGGTCTCGAGCTTGCGCAGGCGGCCGATTTTCAGAGCGTGATACTCGTCTGGTTGCTTTTGGGGAGATGGCGCGAGATCAATGAACCCGCTGTCACGGCTGTCGCGAAGCAACTGCCGATCGAGTTGCGTCCACCGCTCGGACTGGATCTGGCTTTCGAGCCGGTGGCGGATATCGAGATCGGTGCGCGGACCCAGTTCCTGGGTAACCAGATCGCGAGCCCGGTCGCGCATGCCTTCCTTGATGTAGTCGCGCGCGATGACCAGATCCTGGCCATCGTCGCGAACCCCTCGCACGATCAGGTGAATGTGGGGATGCTCGGTGTTCCAGTGGTCGACCGCCACCCAGTCGAGCCGCGTGTCGAGGTCCTTCTCCATCTGTCCAACAAGATCG
The DNA here is from genome assembly GCF_057786075.1 of Mesorhizobium sp. P171375. Taxonomy (NCBI): domain Bacteria; kingdom Pseudomonadati; phylum Pseudomonadota; class Alphaproteobacteria; order Hyphomicrobiales; family Phyllobacteriaceae; genus Mesorhizobium; species Mesorhizobium sp. P171375. The sequence goes on along the minus strand of NZ_JBYNWF010000001.1, from coordinate 2,487,114 downwards.
CGGGTGAAGGCGTTGAGGTCCGCCATTTCGAGAGCGTCGTCCGGCGAGACGATGAAGCGGAAATGGTGACGATCGTCCTTGGCGCGAGCGTCGAAGGCCGCGCCATCGGCATTCTCCGTCCCCGGCCCGAACAATTGCCCCTTCTCCCCGTCCCGGCTGACGCCCTCGCGGCGCAGATAGTTGAGGTGGGTGCCAAGTGGTGCGGGGCGCGCGGAATGACGAACGACTCGTGCCTTGACGACGGCGCCGCGCGACCGCGAGGTGATGATGCGGTTGGCCTGAATGCTGGCGCGCTGACCGTGACCAAAGCGGGAGCGGCTTGCTTGTACAATCCGGCCCGATCGCGAAATGCCGCTGCCGGCCTTTTTCGCCGCGGCCAACACCTGCGCGATGAAGGGTCGGGCCTGCTGGGCGCGCGTGGAGCGGATGCGCCCGGGTCGAATGCGAAACTCGCGCTCATCAGCCATGGCGCGGCACCGCAATGTGGAAAAAGAAAAACAAATACAATACCTTGGCTGCTTCATATACATTGCGCCGATGGCCGGCAATGTGCGGAACGCGCCAGAAAATCAAGCAAGAACAACCACCCGACCGCCGCGCAATGTGCGCCCTTTTATCCTGCCATCCCTCGGTTGTTGCCCTGTGCTCTGCCCGCCTCATTGGCTGCGACGTCAAACGAGACGCCAGGGCGCGACCGGAAGGAGACGTCGTCATCGCTGCGATGTCCGGATGTCGGACCCAATGAACAGCTGGCGCGGCTGCGAACCGGCCGCGAAAAGTCTGCGCACCAACGGTGGCGACGAAACCTCGACGGAAGCGTCCTCGCCGGACGGAACACCGGAAGCGGCTATGGACGCGGACGGCACGATGAACAGCGGCGCGATCTTCCAGCTGACGGCCCTGGCATGACCGGCGGTGAGCGCGCCGGATGCATCACCGCCGCCCCAGAACGGGCGAAGCGTCGCAACATAGGCCCGGGTCTCGGCCGGCAGCGGACGGCCCTTCAAGGAGGCTTCGTAACGCCCTGGCCCCGCATTGTAGGCGGCAAGAAAGCCCGGAGAACCGTATCGATCATACAACTCGCGAAGATAGGCGGTGCCGGCAAGGATGTTGTCGCGCGGATCATAGGGATCGCGGCCGAGCTGGTGACGAAGGCGCAGCTCAGCCCAGGTTCCAGGCATGATCTGCATCAGGCCCAGGGCCCCCTTTCGCGACACGGCGCGCGGGTCGCGGGCGCTTTCGAGGTGCATGACTGCCAGTATCCAGCGCTGAGGAACGCGGAAGCGATGCGACGCCTCGGCAATAGGCGCGGCATAAGGATCGTCCGCGGATTTGCGCGGGGCCGGCGTGGATTGTGCGAAGGCGCCCGTCATTGCGTGACAGAAGATCAGCATGCCGCCGATAAGGAAAAGTGCTTTGCACCAAACAGGCAACCAACTGACGGGGCGGCATTCGTGCGCACAGTTCGGCGCCGATGGCCCACTCATCGAGCGCGCTCCGGCCGCGCTTTCGGCCGAATCCAGCGCAGCGACCAGGAGCCGTTGTCAGCTAGGAAGAGACTGGCGCGGAAGCGCCGACCAAACAGTGGATCCTCCAATCGACACGACAGATAGTCGCCAGCCGTCTGTCCGGTTTCCTTCCAGGCCGCGCCGACCTCGGGGCCGCTGCCGTCGCCGATGTGGATACGAAAATCCGGCGCTTTGCCGTCAGAGGTTTTGGTCGGCACGAGCACCAGCTCGGCATCCACGAGCAGCGTTCGAATGCGTCCGGAGTAACCCGATTCTGTTTTGTGGAAGATGCCGATCTCGGCCATGGATTATCTCCTTCCCTTGTTGGCTGGGCTGAATTTCAGTTCGCCGGAGCGAGCCAGGTGTAGTGGCCATCGCCCCTCTCGTCGGTCCAAAGCGGCAGCGCGGCTCCGACGATCGAGCTCGCCGGGAACGGGCCGAAATAGCGGCCGTCGAGACTGTCCTTGACCTTCCGGTTCATGACGAAGATTTCGGCGGCGGTGATGATGTGGCAGCCCTGCCATTCAGGCAGGGCGCGCCCCTTGCGGTCGCGTTCCAGTGCAGCACCGACCGCACGCCCGTTCACCGTTATGACGCGACCGAGGCGGCAGACTTGCTGCCCAGGAAGTCCCTCGATGTGTTTCAGCATCGGCACGCCGAGCGGAAGGTAGCCACGCTTGGCGGCGAACCGGGCGACCTTGTCTGGCGGCTCGATGACAGCCAGCGCGCCAGCCGTTGGTACGGCCATTTTCCTGATCGCATAGAGCCCAAGAGGCGCGCTGGCCGATGCATTCCACAGCAGCAGCGGCGGCATCTCCACGACAGCCGGAGCGACCGTCGCGACGACGGCCGCAAGTGCTGCGGCCATGCAGGCGGCGCGGCTCATGATGTCGCCCGCCTGCGCAACAGATAGGCCCGGTGCTGCTCGAGCGAATAGGCACGAGGCATTGCGCCGGCAATGAGACGGTTGTGGGTCTGACGCCAATAGTCCGGTGCGGCTTCGGCCGGATCGAGACCGATCGCCTCGATCGCATCGATCCGTTGGAGAACCCGCTCAACCTCGTCCCAGCCGGCGATCTTGAGCAGGATCTCGCCGCCTGGCCGGATGTAAGGCAGCGTCTGATAAGGTTCAGCGGGCAACACCGCGCGCACGATGTCGATGCGCGAAACGACAGTGCCAAAGTCATTCGCCGCCCAGCGCACGAACGCAAAAACACTGCCAGGCGCAAATCCGACGGCGCGGCGCCGCTTGTCGATGATCGTCTCATGGGATGGACGTCCAAAGCGGATGCGATGCTCAATCCGCTTCTCGATCCAGATCAGCTCGACCGTCGTGAGGTCGCCGCGCGGCGGCGATTGGGTAGACGACGTCATGCGTCGTCTCCCTCGCGCCGGCCAACGCACCGCCGCTTCTGCTCCTCACCGCCGGTCCGCGGCTTGAGCGCAAGACTGTTAGATTGAGAGTTAGACTCTAAGTTAAGAGTGGGATTTTCCGTTGCGGGCCCGTCCCTTAAGGCCGATCGCGGTTCCCGAAAGCACGAGGATGCGGTTCCCGATGGCACGATAGTTCGGGTTCCCGATGGCACGATCCTGTCAACTGGCGCGGGCGCCGGTTCAAAAGCCAGCAGCACACGGCCGCTGGCTTCGACCTCCGTGAACAGCAGATATCCCGGCAAAGGTTGGCGGCGCACGATGTCACGCAGCTCGAAAGCGAAGCGCTTGAGCGGCGAGAGGCTGCCGGACTTCTGATGCAGATGCCGGATGTCGAAACGCCAGCCAGCGCGCTGGCGTCCGCCATGCTTGCGCACCAGCCGATAGAGCCACCGATCCAGCCCGCCCGTCAGTCCGAAATAGGCCCGGTCTATTGTCAGGATCAGTGCGTCATCCATGACGGCGCGATAGAACCAATCGGGCAGGATCAATTCGACGCCGAGGGGGCGGCCGTTTCGATCGAAGCGCTCCTGCCATTCATTGATCCACGAGAAGCGATGGCGCCGGCCTTCGGCGGGTTGGCGAATGGAAGTGACGACGCTTGTGGACTGCAGGCGGTCGAGCGCCGCCTTGAGGCGAAGGTAGTCTCGCTTCGAGACACCGCGGCCGACGAAGGTGAGCATTTCGTATGGCGTCGCAGCCATCAGGCGCGACGTGCGCAAGCCGGCATCCCGCGCGCTGACGATCTGGCTCGCGGCCCAGATCAGGATATCGGCATCCCAGATCGTCGCCATGCCGTGGTCGGGCATCGCTTCGACACGGATCGCCACATCGCCGGCGCGAAAGTCGATCGGCGCGATGCGCCTGGATTTGGCGAGGGAGAAGAAGGGATAGGCCATGAGGTCCTGCGCATCGCGTGGGGCGACGACACCGGGCAACGCGTGGAACAGATCAAGCTGTCCGCGTTCCGACGGTTGGCGTGGTCGTGCCGACATGGGGGAGATCAGCCGGGTCAGCGCCTCTCGCGCCCGGCATAGGCGATCAGGCGGGCGGCTTGAGGCTTGGCAGGCAGCACCGACCCATGCGGATCTGATGTCGACGTCATGGCGCCGCGCTGGACCCAGGCCTGGAGGTCGGCGACGGCGTAGACGACGCGGCCGCCGAGTTTGCGATAGGCAGGCCCGGTGCCGTAGGTGCGGTGTTTTTCCAGCGTCCGCGCAGAAAGACTGAGGAAATGCGCAGCTTCCGAAGTGCGCAGGTAGCGCGGCGGCAATGGCGCGGCGTCGGCATTCATGGGATGTCTCCTTGCGGCCGTCGCGATTGAACGGCGATCGATGGCCAGGATGGAGGAGCGTGGGGACGGTGATCAGGTGCGCAATTGAGGGCCGCTATTTCGCACCGCCAAGAGCCCATCAGGCAGTGGCGCCGGCGCGCGCAGCAATTGTGATAGCCGCGCTCCACCATCTTCACGCCATCGCGCGTCAAGCAGCGCATGATGAAAGGAAACTCGGTCATGGCGCCCGGCGGCGCGGAAAGCTTCTGCGGTCACCGGCAGAAGACGCCTCGCCCGGTACCGGGCGAGGCGTTTGCCGCTTCACTCACCATTACGGCGGTTGGGGCGGGACCAGATGAGGCTGTGGCCCTCGCCTTCCTCGTCGGCGAAGAGGTTGGCGTAGATCGGAGCGGTGAAGCTCGGATCGTCCAGCTTGAGGCCGAGATAGTCACGGCCCTCGTTGGAGCGCTTGGACCAGGCGGCGCCGATTTCGGCCTTGCCGACCACCACGCGGTGGCTTGGAGCGTTCTCGCCGCTGGCCCTTGTATCGGGGACGATGCGCACGCCCTTGGCCTGGACGCTGAGGGTGACGATCTCGCCGGTGAACTCGTTCGCATTGGTCTTCTTGAAAGTGCCGATGGTAGCCATTTTCAGTCTCCGTTTTCTCGTTTCCGAGCCCGCACCATGCGACCTCGATGGCGATCGTGGGGCCGGAGGCGGCCGCCGCCGCATCGCTTGCGACCGCAGCGAAGCGGAGGATGGCGCAGGCGCGCGTTTCTTGGTTCCGCGAGGAATGGGCTTCGCCCAGGGGAAGAAACGCGCGACGCACCATTGCGGCATAGGCGGTCGAGGCTTCAGCCGTCCTTCGGCCAGATCAGCCCGTTCGAGAGGTCGTTGGTGCGCTACGTCGAAAAGAAGGAGGGAGGCAATGGCGGCATCAGTGGCCCAGAGACAAAACGGACTGGTTTGCCAGGACGTCAGCCTACAATGGCTTGCTCCGCATCAAAGCGTTTGCCCATCCGCTGCCAAGCGCATACGACGACACACTGCGCGTGTCGTGTTTGGGGCTGACAGCAGACCGCCTGCTTCGAGGCAAGGATTTCGATAAGCGGACCTTCAGGCTCTCGCAAACATCGACCTGATCTGACCCCGTGCAGACGGTCAGGCTAGTTGTGTGAAAGCGCCGACTGAAAGTCCTGGTGTCTTGCGCATAGTTGGGGTCGCTCCCGGGCGCGTTTTTTGTCTGTGTTAGCCGGGCCATTGCCCGCCCCTACTGTCATTTGCGATATCCGGCAGATGATTGATGCTGATGTTGTGCTAATTATATGGGCGTCATGAGCGTGGCTAAGAAGGTCCGCTAAGCGCCACTAACAGCCATTCGCCTCCGGAATACTGAATGCCTGGATCCGACCCAACTTGGACATTTGGGACGGTGAGTAGGCTTACCCGAAGCGGACGTCGAGCCCGCAGGTCAATTCAGAGATAAGACGCGTTATCGTCTGCGATGAAGCAACCGGCAGCCGCCTGTTCCGACGAAGGGCGAGGGTCAGCCGATGAATTGCGTATCACCATTCTTGATTTCCACGCCTGGTTTCTCCAGTCGGTACGACCGTAGGGTTGGGTTTGGTCAGCCATTAACTGTTCCGCTAGGTTGGATGTTGACCCCCCCCCAAGAGAGTTAATAATCCCCTAATATAAGCGTCGCACAAAACTACACTCGACATGCAACAACGAGTTGGACGACGCCATTGGGGCTTGGGAAACACAACGCGGCGAAGGGTATCGTCGTAGCCATCACCATTTGAGCCATCACTCGCCCGCGACCGGCCACCCATTGTGCTGGCCGTCGCAAGGCGACAGTGTTGGGGCTTTCGGGTGCGCTGACAGGATTGATGTCTGCCGGAATCTGCATGTCAGGAGCGCAATGATTTTCGGCAGGAAGCGGCTGGTCTTCAATACGGTCGACAGGCGCGGGGGCGTCTGTCGTTAAACAACAGGGGTGAAAAATGGCTACTCAGATCACCGGAGCCGGTGGCACCACGACGTCGTTCTCCAACACGCCGCAGGCGAAGGACGATCTTCTTGCCTATTTGGAAGATGCCACTGGCGTCTTGATCCTGAATGTATTGGCAAACGATCTGGGAGGAGCGGCCAAACAGCTGTATTCCATCGACAACGCAGACAGCCTTACGACAGCAACGAAGATATACGCGCCGGCAGATCTACTGGCACGCGACATCACATACTCCAGTGATAGTGCAGCGCTCGCCGCGCTCCCCGCGACCGCGAATACGAGCCTTCTAGGCGCTCGCATCTGGATAAGCACCGATGGTACGATCCACTACAACAAGGCAGATATCGACGCCCAGGTGCAGGCACTTGGGCAGGGGCAGGTTCTCACCGACAAAGTGACCTACGCCATTCAGCTCGGCAATGGCACGCTAAGCTGGGCCACGGCTACCATTCAGTTCACCGGCGCCAACGACGCCGCGGTGATCACTGTCAATGGTGCCGAAGACACCTCGGTGACGGAAAAGAGCGGTGTCGCCAACGGCACAGCAGGCGACGCCTCAGCCTTCGGCGATCTCAATGCGACCGATGTCGACAATGCGGCGACCTTTAACGTGCAGGCCGCCGTCGCCAAGACCTATGGCACCTTCTCGATCGATGCCAACGGCACCTGGAGCTACACGCTCGACGACAACAACGCCGCGGTCCAGGCGCTTAACAGCACCGGAGCGAACACCACGCTGCATGAACTGGTGACGGTCACCACCGCCGACGGCACCCAGAAGGTGATCGACATCACCATCAATGGCGCCAATGATGCCGCGGTGATCACCGTCAATGGTGCCGAAGACACCTCGGTGACGGAAAAGAGCGGTGTCGCCAACGGCACGCCAGGCGACGCCTCAGCCTTCGGCGATCTCAATGCGACCGATGTCGACAATGCGGCGACCTTTAACGTGCAGGCCGCCGTCGCCAAGACCTATGGCACCTTCTCGATCGATGCCAACGGCACCTGGAGCTACACGCTCGACGACAACAACGCGGCCGTTCAGGCGCTTAACAGCACCGGAGCGAACACCACGCTGCATGAACTGGTGACGGTCACCACCGCCGACGGCACCCAGAAGGTGATCGACATCACCATCAACGGCGCCAACGATGCGGCGGAGATCACCGGCGATGCCTGCGGCTCGCTGACGGAAGCCTCCGGCGTTGCCAACGGCACGGCCGGCACCTCGCCGGCAACCGGCGATCTCGACGCCAGCGATGTCGACAGCGGCACCGACTTCTCGGTGCTGACCAACGGCGTGCACGGCACGCTGTCGATCAACGCGGCCGGCGAATGGAGCTATGCGCTCAACGAGGACGATGCCGCCGTCCAGGCGCTCAACACCGGCGATCCGGCACTCACCGACACCATCACCGTGCAGACCTCCGACGGCACCACCAAGGACATCGTCATCTCGATCAACGGCGCCAACGATGCGGCGGAGATCACCGGCGATGCCAGCGGCTCGCTGACGGAAGCCTCCGGCGTTGCCAACGGCACGGCCGGCACCTCGCCGGCAACCGGCGATCTCGACGCCAGCGATGTCGACAGCGGCACCGACTTCTCGGTGCTGACCAACGGCGTGCACGGCACGCTGTCGATCAACGCGGCCGGCGAATGGAGCTATGCGCTCAACGAGGACGATGCCGCGGTCCAGGCGCTCAACACCGGCGATCCGGCACTCACTGACACCATCACCGTGCAGACTGCCGACGGCACGACCAAGGACATCGTCATCTCGATCAACGGCGCCAATGATGCGGCGGAGATCACCGGCGATGCCTGCGGCTCGCTGACGGAAGCCTCCGGCGTTGCCAACGGCACGGCCGGCACCTCGCCGGCAACCGGCGATCTCGACGCCAGCGATGTCGACAGCGGCACCGACTTCTCGGTGCTGACCAACGGCGTGCACGGCACGCTGTCGATCAACGCGGCCGGCGAATGGAGCTATGCGCTCAACGAGGACGATGCCGCCGTCCAGGCGCTCAACACCGGCGATCCGGCACTCACCGACACCATCACCGTGCAGACCTCCGACGGCACCACCAAGGACATCGTCATCTCGATCAACGGCGCCAACGATGCGGCGGAGATCACCGGCGATGCCAGCGGCTCGCTGACGGAAGCCTCCGGCGTTGCCAACGGCACGGCCGGCACCTCGCCGGCAACCGGCGATCTCGACGCCAGCGATGTCGACAGCGGCACCGACTTCTCGGTGCTGACCAACGGCGTGCACGGCACGCTGTCGATCAACGCGGCCGGCGAATGGAGCTATGCGCTCAACGAGGATGACGCCGCCGTCCAGGCGCTCAACACCGGCGATCCGGCACTCACCGACACCATCACCGTGCAGACCTCCGACGGCACCACCAAGGACATCGTCATCTCGATCAACGGCGCCAACGATGCGGCGGAGATCACCGGCGATGCCAGCGGCTCGCTGACGGAAGCCTCCGGCGTTGCCAACGGCACGGCCGGCACCTCGCCGGCAACCGGCGATCTCGACGCCAGCGATGTCGACAGCGGCACCGACTTCTCGGTGCTGACCAACGGCGTGCACGGCACGCTGTCGATCAACGCGGCCGGCGAATGGAGCTATGCGCTCAACGAGGATGACGCCGCCGTCCAGGCGCTCAACAGCACCGGAGCGAACACCACGCTGCATGAACTGGTGACGGTCACCACCGCCGACGGCACCCAGAAGGTGATCGACATCACCATCAATGGCGCCAACGACGCCGCGGTGATCACTGTCAATGGTGCCGAAGACACCTCGGTGACGGAAAAGAGCGGTGTCGCCAACGGCACGCCAGGCGACGCCTCAGCCTTCGGCGATCTCAATGCGACCGATGTCGACAATGCGGCGACCTTTAACGTGCAGGCCGCCGTCGCCAAGACCTATGGCACCTTCTCGATCGATGCCAACGGCACCTGGAGCTACACGCTCGACGACAACAACGCCGCGGTCCAGGCGCTTAACAGCACCGGAGCGAACACCACGCTGCATGAACTGGTGACGGTCACCACCGCCGACGGCACCCAGAAGGTGATCGACATCACCATCAATGGCGCCAATGACGCCGCGGTGATCACCGTCAATGGTGCCGAAGACACCTCGGTGACGGAAAAGAGCGGTGTCGCCAACGGCACGCCAGGCGACGCCTCAGCCTTCGGCGATCTCAATGCGACCGATGTCGACAATGCGGCGACCTTTAACGTGCAGGCCGCCGTCGCCAAGACCTATGGCACCTTCTCGATCGATGCCAACGGCACCTGGAGCTACACGCTCGACGACAACAACGCGGCCGTCCAGGCGCTTAACAGCACCGGAGCGAACACCACGCTGCATGAACTGGTGACGGTCACCACCGCCGACGGCACCCAGAAGGTGATCGACATCACCATCAATGGCGCCAACGACGCCGCGGTGCTGTCGTCTGCCTCGGTCAACCTGACCGAGACCAACTCGGCAGCCGATATCTCGACCTCCGGAACACTGACCATCTCAGATGTCGACAGTCCGACAACCTTTGCCGCCCAGGCTGGGACCGCGGGCAGTTACGGGACCTTCGCCATCAATGCGGCCGGCGCCTGGACCTACACCGCATCCTCGGCGCATGACGAGTTCGTCGCCGGTCAGCATTACACCGAGAACTTCGATGTGGTCAGCTCCGATGGCACACATACTTCGGTCGCTATCGACATCCTCGGCACCGCCGACGCTCCGCCACGGTTCGCTCCGACGGACATCCAGCTCACGCCTAGCACCACTACCGGAGACGTGAATTTCAGCGCGTTCCAATTCACGGGAACGTTGAGTGCAACCGACCCGGATCCTGGCAGCTTTGTCTACAGCATCACCTCGCAATCGGACGTAGGACTGTTCTCGATCGCCGGCAGCACGCTGAGCTCAGGAGATCTCTCGCCGAGCAAGACATTCTCCGTGACCGTGCAGGCGACGCAGGTCGGCGACCCCGTCGGGCCCGCCTACCAGTACAGCGAGACGTTCCAGGTCATCACCGGCACCAACGGTAACACGGTCGATGGCAGTGGAGCCAATGGCGGCGACGACGTTCTTTACGGCAATGGCGGGGCGGACTCGATCTTCGGCCTGGCCGGCAATGACACGTTGTTTGGCCAAAGCGGCAACGACACGCTGAGTGGCGGCGACGGCAACGACAGGCTCGTCGGCGGCGTCGGTGCCGACACGCTTACCGGCGGGGCGGGCTCCGACACGTTCTACTATGGACCAACCGTCACGGATTCCGCGCCGACTGCCGGCAATTTCGACACCATCACCGACTTCGTGCACGGGGTCGACAAGATCGACCTGTCCTCGATCGATGCCAGCGGAGCCGCCGGCGATCAGGCTTTCCTGTTCGGCGGGCAGAATGCGCTCACCGTCGCCAACAGCATCACCTGGTCGGAAGTCGGCGGCAACACGATCGTCCGCGCCGACGTGACCGGCAACGCAGCAGCTGACTTCCAGATCACGCTGACTGGCATCGGGCTAGGCCTGACGGCGAGCGATTTCGTGCTTTGAGACCATGAGGTGAGCCGCGTTGCGGCTCACCTCCCTTAGCGTTTCCTGATGCAGCTTACGCGTTAAGGTTTACGACAGGAATATCGACAGGCCGCATGGCCGATCGAAGGACCAGGAGTAGTATCGGTTCCGGGCGTTGGACAGGGGGGGCGGTTTTCCGCTGGGTATTTGAGTCTCGACAACAAATCCAAGATCGTGAAGGACGCGCTTCGGGCGTGCCGCTACTATTTCCTGGTCGCGGCGGCGTTCAGCCTGGCGATCAATCTGCTCTACCTGGCCTCCCCACTTTACATGCTGCAGATCTACGACCGGGTGGTCACCAGCGGCAGCGAAACCACGCTGGTGATGCTGACCCTGGTGTTGCTGGCGGCGTTCCTTTCGCTGGCCGGCCTTGACCTGGTACGCGCCTCCGTGCTGACGCGTGCCAGCGCGCGGCTCGACCGGCTGCTTTCGGCAAGGATCCTCGCCGCGTCGGTCGAAACCCCATCGGCAGGCTCCTCGCCGAGCCAGCCTATCCGCGATTTCGACACGTTCAGGCAGGTGATCACCGGCAGCGGCATCCATGCCCTGTTCGACCTGCCATGGTCACCCATCTACATCGGCATCATCTTCCTGCTGCATCCGTGGCTCGGCTTCTTCGCACTGGGCTGCTCATTGCTCCTGGTCGCCATGGCAGTGCTCAACGAGTATCTCGTGCGCTCGCCGCTGAAGCAGGCCAACGACCTGGCGACGACCAACTATAACTTTACCGAGATGAGCCTCAGAAATTCGGAAGTCGTTCGCGCCATGGGGATGATCGACGGTCTCATCCGCCGCTGGGGGCGCGACCGCAACCTGGCGCTGCGGCGCCAGGCGGAGGCAAGCGATCGCGCCGCCCTTATGTCAGGTCTAATCCGTTTCCTGCGGCTAACCATGCAGTCGCTGATCCTCGGCCTCGGCGCCTATCTGGTGATCGAGCGGCAGATCACCGGCGGCACCATGTTTGCCGCGAGTCTCTTGCTGGGCCGGGGGCTACAGCCGGTCGAGCAGATCGTTGGCCTTTGGCGCAGCCTGATCCTGGCGCGGGCGGCGTTGGCAAGGGTCGAGAAGCTGGTCGACGGGGGAGCGCAGAACGAAAGATCGTTCAACCTGCCGAAGCCCACCGGCAAGATTTCGGTCGAGCAGGTCAGCTTTGCAATTGTCAGCCAGCAGAAAGTGCTTCTCCGGGACGTATCGTTCCGGCTGGACGCAGGCGAGGCGCTGGGAATCGTCGGCCCTTCCGGCGCCGGCAAGTCGACGCTGGCGCGTCATCTCGCGGGCGTCATGCAACCCAGCCGCGGCACCGTCAGGCTGGATGGCGCTGACCTGTCGCAATGGGGGCACGATGCGCTAGGCGACCACATCGGCTACCTGCCGCAGGATATCGAGCTCTTCTCCGATACGGTCGCCGCCAACATCGGCCGTTTCAAGACCAATGTCGACCAGGAGGTGATAGAGGCCGCGCGGCTCGCTGGAGTGCACGAGATGATCATCCGCCTGCCGCAGGGTTACGAGACCCAGATCGGCGAAGGCGGCGCAGTGCTGTCCGGAGGATATCGGCAACGAATTGCCCTTGCCCGGGCGGTGTTCGGCACACCGAATTTGATCATTCTCGACGAGCCGAGTTCCAATCTCGACGCCGATGGCGACCGCGCGCTGAGCGACTGCGCGCTTGAGCTGAAACGCCGCGGCAGCACGGTGATCATAGTCTCGCATCGGCCCTCGACGTTGGCCAATGTCGACAAGATCCTTCTGTTGCGCGATGGCGCCGTCGAGGCATTCGGGATGAGAAACGAGATCGTGGCGCTGCTCAACCAGCGCGCGGCGCCAATGGCGGTGGCGACCCAATGAGCTGTGGCCGGAGAGATCGATGAGCGACGGCGCCCTCACTTACCGAAGCCTGCCCGGCGAGGTCGGCATCGTGGCTACGGATTCGATCCGGGTGCCGGCCTGTGTCGGCCTGCTGATCATAATCGCCTTTTTCGGCATTTTCGGCGGCTGGGCAGCCTTTGCCCCACTGAACGGTGCCGTGCTCGCCGACGCCATCGTCAAGGTGGAAGGCAATCGAAAGAGCGTACAGCATTTCGACGGCGGCACCGTGAAGGAGATCCGCGTCAAGGATGGCGACGTCGTCAGGAAGGGCGACATAATGCTGAAGCTGGACGACACCAGAATCCGGTCAGAGTTCAATCTCTATGCCCAGCAATATGCGCTGTTGGGCGCAACCGATGCCAGGATCCGGGCCGAACTGGATGGCAGCGAGGCCGTTGCCTTTCCCAAGGACATTCTCAAAGAGCACGAGGACTACCTCAGGGATGCGATGGCGAACCAGATCGCCGATCTGGAAAGCCAGCGTGCCTCGATGGCCGGCGCCAAACAAATCCTCGCGCGGCGCATTGCCGAGCTCGAGGAGCAGATTCAGGGCAAGCAGTCTCGGGTCGAATCCTACCAGGCCCAGCTGCAATCGACGATCGACGAGAAGGCCAGCCTGTCAAAGCTGCTCAAGGCCGGATTGACAACCCGCCCGCGCATTCTGGAGCTGGAACGATCCGCCTCGGATCTGCAGGGTCTGATCGACGAGAACCTCGGCGCGATCGGCGGCAGCCAACAGAGCAAAGCCGAACTTCAGAGCCAGATCGCGCAATTGACCTTTGAACGCCGAGCCAAGCTGTCGGCCATGTTGATCGATACGCAATCGAACCTTGCCGACCTTGTGCCCAAGATGTTTGCCGCCCAGGCTGCCATGGACCGGGCCGAAGTGCGCGCGCCTTATGACGGCCAGGTGATGGATCTCAGCGTATTCTCGATCGGTGCGATCGTAGCGCCAGGCCAGACAATCCTCGACATCGTGCCGACCGAGAATTCGCTGATCGTCCAGGCGCAGGTTCGTGTCGAGGACATATCGAACCTGAGACCCGACATGGCCGCCGAGGTTCGTTTCACGTCCTACAACCAGCGTTCGATACCCATAATTCATGGACGCGTCACCCGCATTTCGGCGGATCGCATCACCGACACCAAGACGGGGTTTCCCTACTACCTCGCCGACGTGGCAGTCGATCCGGTGGAATTGGCAGCGGCCCCACAGATTGCGCTTTACCCAGGCATGCCGGCGTCAGTCATGATCGTTACCGAGGAACGCACCGCACTCGACTACATTTTAGGCCCGCTGGTTGTGTCGTTTCACTCGGCGTTTCGCCAGAAGTAATGGGGTTCGCGCCAAACCTAATCGCGATTCCAATATCGACGGGTGGTCAGGCTCGCAACGCGCAAAGAAGGCGGAGAACTCCCCCAGCATTTCCACCCCGGCCTGAAGCCGCCGCGAGCTAATACGTGCGCAAATGGCGCGTCCCTGACATTCCATCTGTTTCCGATTTGGGTGGCGGACATCGGCAAATGACTGCTTCTGGTCGAATGTACCTCTAATCACTTCGTCCGATATGTGGCGCAAAGCCGCCATCCGCTTCAGGATTGAGAGTAAGCGTTGGGCTGGAGACAGCGCAAGAAAGTGAACAACGCGGCCGACGGCACTCGTCAGAGATGGCGCCTTCGCGCGCGCAGCAATTGGCGATAGCCGCGATCGACCATCCTCAGCCCGTCGCGCATGAGGCGATACGTCTGGTAGCGAAAAGTGGAGTCATGCCAGTCGGCGGCGCTGACCAGCCGCGGACCGAACAAGGCGGTCGCGACTTCAAAATGGGATGCCCGCTGGGCGCGGCCATCAAGGCATCGCAGCATGTGGCCTAGGCGCCGGCGCTGGGCCGTAGTCAAGCGGGCGTCGGGAACGTGTTGCCTATGGATAGAGCGGATGAACCGTTCGATCGCCTGGAGCCTGTCGTGCGCCATGTCGTCGAGCGGGATGATGGCGGCAAGGGGCTCGCCTGGCTTCGCGTCGTCGAGAAGCGCCAGTTGCGTTCCGACCGGCGAAGAGCGCATGTGAAGGCCCACCTCGTCATGCCGGCCCGCGGCCAGCGAGACGCCGGAGGCGATGCCCTCTCGCGCTCGCAGATCCGGCGGAACTTCGACAAGGTTCACGACCCCAGGATCGATCTGAGGTGCCCAATAGACTGGCTGCTCGACGGCGGACTGATCAGGCCTGGCTGCGAAACTGTAAACCCCAGCGCTTGCGCAACGCGCGCATCGCCTTGGCGGAGTGGGAGGCGGCGAAGTCCTGCTGATACTGGGGATTGCGTCGCAGGAACTCCCAGGCGATCACATCGGCGGCGGCGGCTTTGACGAACGCATATGCTTGTGGGTCACGCCACTGTGATGTATCTGGCTTCATCCGCATCCTTCCCTTCTCAAGGATTTGATAGAGGGACGCGGCGTTGGACGAAATCCTTGGATTCCGTCATTGACGAATGGACGAAGAGAGATCTCGGCGCCGAGCAGTCAGGCCGAGAGTTTGCGATGCCTACTGGCTCGCGCCTTGCAACGTCTTGAATGTGTCCGTCCAGGCGCGATAGGCATCATCATCACCTTGGCTCCAGGCACTGAAGGCGCGCCAGGCAGCGAACGATGATGCAGGCTGCTCGAACAGCGCACCGATCGACTGATTGCCTGCGGGCCAGCCGGGAGGCTGACCGCTTATCGCTTCATGCGTGAGGCGCCGCAGATCGGCCAAGACCGAACGGATGTGCGGCAGCGGAAATTCGCAGAGGTCGGTGTTGTCAGTCGCCTCCCGAAGGATGACCGCGAGCTTGGCGACCACGCCCGCCAAGGATTGAGCAGGCGTCGCGGCAATCTCAGCCAGCAAGGCGTCGGCCTTTTCAGCGCCATCCTGCTCTTCCTTCAGGAAATCAGGACAGTCGCGGTCGGCGCAAGCCCCCTCCCCGCGCCCAATCACTTCGCCGACAGGAAAGAGCGCGCCGCTCGCCAGGAGCCCCGCCTCAGCCTGCTGCTGCCGGACACACGAGGCCAGCATTCCAACGTGAGCGTCGATCCAGGCAAGGGACAGGACCAGTGCTGGATCGGCCAACGGCGGATCTTCGGTTGCATGGCCAACCAAAGGCTTAGGATGCCCGGCGATCAACGAACTGCGTGGCTTCCGTCCAGGCGTGACGGATGGCAAAGTCGTGGTATTGTCGGAATCAGCCATGATCCGAGCTCCACACAGCTTGGTTTTGGTCAGGTCGGGCACGGGTGTTCGTGCGCTCTGCTCGACCGTTTCACCGCAGCATTGGCGAGATTGGAGATCACCCCTCCCAGGCCACATGCGTCGGTAAACGGTGGTGATTTAAATGAACGCAGGCAAAAAATCAAGCCCTATGGCATCAAATGATACTTTTGGTATAGATGAACTTACAAGCGGACAAATGCGAGCCGCACGCGCTCTGCTTCAATGGGATCAGAAAACGCTGGCGGAACGGTCGAAGGTTTCCCTGGCTACAATCAAACGACTTGAGCCTCTGGCGGGTCCGATAAGGGCAAACAGAGTGACTATTGACGCGTTGCGGCGTGCATTCGAATCCGCAGGTATACAGTTTCTTCCGGAGAATGGTGGAGGCGCTGGCGTCCGCCTCGCCAAACGTTCTGATCAATCATAGGCGAGCTTCCGGGGTCACCGGCAGAAGACGCCTCGCCCGGTACCGGGCGAGGCGTTGGCCAGCTATCACGAAGCGTCTTTGGGCGTCAGAGGACATTCCCGACGGACCAACGACCATTCAAGGCCGCGATATCGACGAGGTCTATGAGCGCGTGATGGAGGTGGCGCGGGCAGAGGCTGACGGAAATACACTTATCGTTCATCTCGACCTGCCATCCCTCGACACCGTGATGTTGCCACTGCCAAACAACTACCCGATGGCTGAGCCGCTTGAATCCGGTGCTCGTCAGGAATGGCTGAGGGAACTCGTTGGCTGGTGGCAGCTCGGCCGGTCAAAGCTGGAACAGCGCATGCCATTTGTCCATGGGAGCCGGTTGCGTCGCTATGGTGGCAAGATCGATCAGATCGAGCGCATCAAGAAGCTTCTTAAGCAAAAGGCCAGCACACGTGCTCTGGCCGTGTTGGTGGATCCGTTCCGCGACTTTACCGCTAATGGAAGCGGCGAGGAGTTTGCCTCCTGCAGCCTCGTCGAATTCAGCGCAGGATTCTCGGAAACGGTCGGAATTCAGTGGAAGTAATCGCGTTCTATCGAGCCCAGGAGTTCGCGCGATGGTGGCCGATCAACGTCGCCGAGCTGCGATCGCTGCAGTTGGAGGTGTGTCGCCATCTGGATTTCGCTCCTGGGCGGATCACAACTATTGCTGCCGACGCCCGAACGCATTCCCGCAGCCTACGCAGGTTGCCATGCCAATTGTCGATCGCTGGCTCGACCAGGCACCTGAGCGGTTGCATGCCCTGGCGAATGTGCTCGTTCAGAAGGGCGCGCGAAACGAGAAGGAGCGCGTCGCGCTTGGGGGTTGGGGCCGCTGCCTAATTGAGCTTGAAGATGTGGCCAAAAACTACAATCCAGATGGCGTGCCGGTCGCCGTTGAAGGTCTGGAAGTACTGGCATCCTACGTGCAGATCAATATCGAAGGCGACGCTAAGCTAAGTGGGCTCGTACGGGGACTGACAAGATTGGCCGAGGACAATCGGAGCTTCGAGCATTGAGCGCGTGATCGGGCGGCCTTTGACACTTGGTCCAAGCGCACACTGGCATCCATTGCTGACCTTCGCGAAATGACGGCGCTGCGTGTCTGAGCCAGCCCACCTGCGGAATGCGAACGGCAAAGCCCTGCCTTCTCGTAAAGGCGCGCGCCCCTATCCCAGTACCGCTGTTAAAGCCATAGTGAGCAAATAGCAGACGTGCGGTTCGAGCTGTAGCGCTGCCTCGGGCCGGGTTCAAAGGACCACCGGCCGCAACTTGTCCGGATCATCGCTCATGTGGATCGATCTCGCGGACGATCTGGGAAACCTCTCCTTCATATTCGTCGGCCCGCACCACCGTGAGTGTTCCGACGCCGGCGCGGAAGATAACGATGCTGACCATGGCTGGTGGCGAGGCTGAGGGCGAAGGCGTTGGCTTCTACGAGGGACATTTTTCCGGCTCCTGTTCTGGAAGCGGGAAGCGATCCCCGCGTGACAGGCGCCCGATGTGTCCGGCCGAGGGCCGCAATCACCGTGAAGGCAAGGCCGAACCGGCGGCACGCTTTGCGTAGTCCGACCCTTTATGGGTTGATGGCATCAGGCCCTCGGACCGGACCAAGGAATTGCGCCGACAAACGCGGCGATTGGTTCCCTGTTCTCCATTCCAGGACGGGATGGGATGTGAATCTCGTGGTTCGCCGCCTTGCCCTCATCGACGCCACATCGGCGAAGCGGTCGTTCGATCAACGCGCCGAGAGGGACGGAAATCAGAGCGAATGACTTGAGGCGAGTGGAACTGGTGGCCCGTCACGCGGCGCCGAACTTCATCACCGGAATGCCCAGCCTGCGGGCCTTGTCGGCGAGATTGTCCTGGATGCCAGAGCCGGGGAAATGAATGACGCCGATCGGCAAGGTGTCGAGCATGGCGTCATTGCGCTTGAAGGGCGCGGCCTTGGCATGTCTGATCCAGTCCGGCCTGAAGGCAATCTGCGGCACCTTGCGACTGTGAGCCCATTTGGCCGCGATCAACTCGGCACCTTTTGGTGATCCGCCGTGCAGCAGGACCATTTCAGGATGTTTGCCATGGACTTGGTCTAGCTTGGCCCAGATCAGCAGATGATCGTTGAAATCGAGCCCACCGGTGAAGGCGACTTTCGGTCCGGGTGGCAACAGCACCTGGCTGTCTGCATGCTTCCTCGCGGCAACGAAGTCCCGGCTGTCGATCATTGCCGCGGTCAGGTTGCGATGGTTGACGACAGAGCCCGAACGCGGGCGCCAGATCGAGTGGGTGTGACGCTCGTAATGCTCGGCGGCCTGGTCGCGCATCAATTCGAAGGCGCTGCGGCGTTCGAGCAGTGTCTGACCTTGGGCGATGAGGCGCTCGAGCTCGACCGACTTGACCTCGGATCCGTCTTGTTCGCGCTGCAGCCGTTGCTGGCAAAGCTCGTTTTCATCGAGCTCGCGTTCGATCCGCTTGGTGGCGCGATGGAACAGATTGACCGTGCCCCACAGCAGCTCTTCGAGATCGGGCTCAAGGCGTGTGTCGGCCATCGCCACCAGGAGAGCGTCGAAGATGTCGGCGATGCTGGCTGCCACGACCCGGCCTTCGGGAAGCGGGCGCGGATCGGGTTCATCGTCGAAGGGACGGTAGCCGTAGAGCTGAAGCTCCTGCAGCACGTGGTCGATCGGTGATGATGCGGGTTGCGGCTCGAAGTCGGTATTGTGCTCGGTGCTCATGGCGGCTTGCCTTCGGGGGATCGGCCGCGCCCATCGCGGCCTTCATGGCGACGAAGGCGATGGACGGTCCGGACTTGCACCCGAAGCGCCAGCGCAGGGCCGGAACGGAAGTGAAGGATGGCAAAGCCCGGCTATTTTGCCTCGCGATGGAAAGGCCCGAAGACGGGGCCCCGCGCGATCCGACGCGTCGGGTGGCAAGGGCCGCCGGAAAATAGCCGAGCACGGCCATTGCCTGTCCGGACCGGCGGGCGCCCGATCGCCCTCTGGAAGGCCGTGGGCGGGCCCTCGCCCTAGCGAAGGTCCCCCTGCGACCCGAGCCACGCATCGCTGGCGCCCCCCTCTTCCCCTTTCCGGTCAGGCCGCCAGCTTCATGAAGCGTTCGACATCCTGCGGCGCGATCTGGACACGCAGGATCGCCCTCAATGCATCAGTACCGAGCAGACGCAGATCTTCGTTGAAGTCACCGAGCCGCGGTGTGAGCACCATCGCCTCGATACCGGCCGCGCCGGTGCGTTCAATGAGGGTTGCCACCGCTGCGTCGCCTGCCGGATCATTGTCGCGGGCGATGTAGAGCCGCCGCAATATGTCAGGGAATAGGATTGCGGACAGATGTGCCGCCGACAGCGCCGCGATCGCTGGCATGGTGGGCAGGAGAGAGCGTTGCGACAGCATGGTCTCGATGCCTTCGCCGGCGGCCATGACGTCGTGGCAGCAGCCGAAGCGGACGGCGTGTCCGAGCAGTTCGCCCATGGCCCGCCTCGGCGTGTCGATCGGAGCGCGGCCAAGATTGGCCGCGCTGAATCCGCCCGGATCAAGCCAGGTGCGGTGGGCGCCGGTGAGCTTGCCTCTGAGGTCGGTGACCGCCGCAATCATCGCCGGCCAGGTTTCGGTCAGGCCGCGCTCCGGACGATAATAGCAGCGCGGATGAAACCGAAGGCTCCCGGTTTCATGCAAGGCTGTAATCGCGCGTCCACGCAGATACGTCTCCACAAGTGTTCCTGGTATCGGCTGCGACATGGAGACCAGTCGCCGCGCCGCTTCGGGAGAGCCGCCAGCAGCAGGAACGGCTTGCTCCCGCCGGTCCTTTGGTCCGCTCGTCGTCAGGGGCATCGACAGAAAGCTGCGCGCCTCGTCGCAGACGTCCTTGAAATCGACAAGGCCAAGCGATTCCCGAATGACGTCCAGAAGGTCGCCGTGCTCGCCGGTGGCTGCGTCGGTCCATTTGCCTGCGGCGCCCTTGCCGGAAACCGTTCCCGTGAGACGGACAAACATCGAGCGCCCCGGCGCATTGCGGGCGTCGCCAACCAGCCAGTAGCGGCCTTCGCGGCGACCATTGAAGAGGTAGTGGCGGCAAACCACCTCCGCCCGCTGAGCGAGACGGCTTGCCAGTTCGGATGCATCGCGAGGCGGCATCAGCCGGCCTCCCTCTCGCTGATACGCTGTATCGGATGACGCTCGATGACCTTGGCGAGCACCGTGGGCCCGCTTGCGTCCGCGGGCACGAACATGCGCAGCTTCCAGGATATGATCTCATGGAAAAGTCCGTAGGCCGCGAGCCGCTCGCGCATGGTATCGGTAAAGCCGGACAGCTCGATGCGATAGGCGCCCATGACGCGGACGCGGCGCAGATGAAGTCCCTCGGCAAGGTCGAGCATCGTGCGCCCATCCGCAACGGCGTTGAAGGCATCTGATGCTGTGATCGCGCTGACACCGGTTGCGAGCGCGCCGGCGGCCCATGCGGCCGAAACCCTGCGTCCGATGATGCGCTCCCCCCAGTCGGTCTGGAGCCGATAGACCCGGCTCGATTCGTTTGGAAGTCGCTTCCAGATCGGCAGCAGCAGCCCCGCGACGATGTGGATGGTCGAGTCCGAGAAAGCCGGGACGCTCGCGACCTCGGCACTCCAGGCGGCGGTGAAGGTCTCGCGATCAGCTTGCTGCCAATGACTGTCCTCCATCATACGCAGGGAGGCATGGTGTTGTTCCATCGGCCGGATCAGCCTGACACGCCGTTCGATTTCGCCATCATCGAGCATGAACGATGGCGCGGGGACCTGCAGGGCAGCACGCCCTGAGCGTTCGTTGACCAGCAGGACAGCGCGCTGGTCGTCGAGCTGGGCGACAGCTTCCTCGACGGGCACGGGTCGATTGCGCTGGCGCTGATCGATGGTGAGGAGCTGCGTTTCGGCGCCGGTGCCCGGATGGGTGTAGATCGCCCGCCGGTCGGTGACGACGAAGCTCTCTGCTCGCAGCGTTTCGAGCCCAAGATCATAAATCCCAGCGGCGATGGCGCCTTCCACCTTCGCGGTAAGCAACTGCTCGAAAGCCGCGAACAGGATGTCCTGCAGTTCGATGGTGAGCGCCAGCAGTCTATTGAGGAAAGTGGTGATCGGCGGCAACTCGTCCTTGATGCCGTTCTCGTCCGTCAGCGTCAGCCCCGTGGTCTGCTCGAACAGCGTGAGTGAGCAGCCCTCGACCTTGCCGCGGACGATCAGCAGGTAGAGCTGGCGCAGCGCATCGCGCGCATAGTGCGATTCCAGATTGTCCTCTGGCCGGAACAGGCCTTGCCCGCCGGTCTGGCGCTGACCCCGCGTGATTGCGCCAAGCGTATCGAGACGCCGGGCAATCGTGGAGAGGAAGCGTTTCTCGGCCTTCACGTTGGTGGCGATCGGTCGAAAGAGCGGCGGCTGCGCCTGGTTGGTCCGATGCGTTCGGCCAAGGCCCTGGATGGCGGTATCGGCTTTCCAGCCAGGCTCCAGAAGATAGTGGATGCGCAGGCGCGTGTTCCGCGCCGAAAGCTCCGCATGGTAGCTTCGGCCCGTCCCGCCGGCATCGCTGAATACCAGAATGCGCTTGATGTCATCCATGAAGGCCTGCGTCTCGGCGAGATTGGCCGAGGCCGCGCGGACCTCGACCATCAAGCGTTCGCCCTTCCTGACGATGCGTCGCGACCGGCCCGTCACCTCCGCGACCATGCCGGTACCGAAGCGCTGGACGATCTGGTCGAGCGCGCCAGGAACCGGTGGTAAGCTCGCCAGCTTCTCGATCAGGGCCGTACGGCGCGCGACCGCCTCGCGGCTTTCAACGGGTTGGCCGTCGCGAAACACCGGCCGCGACGACAGGTTCCCTTCCGAATCCGTGAAGGGTTCGTAGAGTTGAGCTGGAAAGGAATGCTGGAGGTAATCGAGCACATATTCGCGCGGCGTAATGTCGACGCGGACATCGTTCCATTCCTGCGTCGGCACCTCCGCCAGCCTGCGTTCCATCAGCGCCTCGCCGGTGGAGACGATCTGAACCACGGTCGAATGCCCGGACTGGACATCCTGCTCGATCGAGCGGATCAGTGTCGGCGTCTTCATCGACGTCAGCAGGTGACCGAAGAAGCGCTGCTTGGCGCTTTCGAAAGCCGAGCGCGCGGCGGACTTGGCCTGGCGGTTCAACGTGCCGCTGTCGCCGGTGATGTTGGCGGCCTGCATGGCCGCGTCGAGATGGTTGTGAATGACCGCAAAAGCGCCGGCATAGGCATCGTAGATCTGCCGTTGCTCAAGCGTCAGTTGGTGCTCGACCAGTTCATATTCGACGCCGTCGAAGGAGAGCGAGCGCGCCGTATAAAGGCCAAGCGCACGAAGGTCCCGGGCGAGCACCTCCATTGCCGCCACGCCACCCGCCTCGATCGCCTCGACGAACTCCGCGCGGGTCGAGAACGGGAAGTCCTCGCCGCCCCAGAGGCCAAGCCTCTGGGCGTAGGCCAGATTGGCGACGGTGGTCGCGCCAGTGGCGGAGACATAGACTACACGGGCGCCGGGCAAAGCATGCTGCAGGCGCAAGCCGGCGCGACCTTGCTGTGAGGGCGCGACATCGCCACGCTCTCCCTTGCCGCCGCCGGCATTCTGCATGGCGTGCGCCTCGTCGAATATGAGCACTCCGTCGAAATCCGAGCCCAACCATTCGACGATCTGCCTGACGCGCGAAACCTTTTCGCCGCGGTCGTCGGAGCGTAGCGTGGCATAGGTTGTAAACAGGATGCCTTCCGGCAACGTGACGGGCCGCCCTTGCGGGAAGCGCGACAGCGGCGTGACCAGCAGACGCTCCATGCCGAGCGCGGCCCAGTCGCGCTGCGCGTCCTCGAGCAGCTTGTCTGATTTCGAGATCCATACAGCCTTGCGCCGGCCTTGCAGCCAGTTGTCAAGCACGATGCTCGCCGACTGCCGGCCCTTGCCGACGCCGGTTCCGTCGCCGATGAAGAAGCCGCGCCGGAAGCGCACGGCTGCCTGCGCGTCATCGGGTGCTGCTTTGACAACATCGAGCGTGTGGTCGACTGACCACGAACCGGCGAGAAACCCGCAATGGGCCTCGCCGGCAAGGATCACCGTTTCGAGCTGGGCGTCGGAGAGCGACCTCAGGATATCGTCGGGCAGGGTCGGGCGATAAGTGGGCTTTGGCGGCGCGACCGACGCCATCGCTGCGGACTGAACCAGCCTGGTCGGGTGAGCCTGTGAGCCGGGAATACGGATCGTCTGCAATCCATAGTCCTCGTAGATCGCGTCGGTCAGCCGTGCTCCCTCGTCGGGCGTCCAATCGACCGTCTCGTACGACAGTTCAACGCCGACGGGCTCGGACAGCTGCCGGTGAACTGGGCCTGTGACAGTGCGGGCGAGATAGCCGCGGACGGTCGGTGGAGTGGCGGGAACGACCTTGGCCGCTTCGGCGACCGGCAGCCGGGCCGGAACGTGTTCCTCGATCCAGCTGAGCAAGGTGGCGACATCCGGCGCAACGCCGAGTGCATTTGGGATGAGGGACGTATCACCAGCAGGCGTCTTGTCGATGACCGTCAGTCGGGTCTCGATCGTCGTGCCATGCTTGGCATAGACGGCGCCGCTGATCGTGGCGGTGAAAACGACACGACCATGCTCCTGGAGGCGCACGAATGCATCGCGCCACGCCGGCATCTCCGGCCCGAAACTCGCACCGGTGATGGAGACCAGCCGGCCCCCGTCAGCAAGTCGGGCGAGGGCTGAGGCGACATGGCGATAAGCCGCATCTGGGACGCGACCACGCACATTGGCGAGGACTGAGAATGGCGGATTCATCAGCACGACGGTGGGCAAGCTGACGGGATCGAGATGATCATCGATCTGGGCCGCGTCGAACCGCGTGACCGTAAGGGCCGGGAAAAGATTGGACAGAAGGCCCGCACGAGTCTCTGCAAGCTCGTTCAGGACAAGCGAGCCGCCCGCGATCTCGGCGAGGATGGCAAGCAGCCCGGTACCGGCGGAAGGTTCAAGGACCCGGTCGGACGCCGTTATGGCGGCCGCGGAGACGGCTGCGAGGCCCAGCGGGATAGGTGTCGAGAATTGCTGCAGCGCCTGAGTTTCCTCGGAGCGGCGGGTATGCGTGGGCAGAAGGTCCGCAATCCGGCTGAAACGCGGCAAGGCGGAAGTCACGGAGCCGGCCTTGCGCAGAAGCGACCTGCCGTATTTGCGAAGGAACAGGACGGTGGCGGCCTCGCAGGCGTCATAGGCCGTCTTCCAGTCCCAGGCGCCGCTTGTGTCGGATGCTCCGAATGAGGCTTCCATCGCGACTCGCAGGACGACGGCATCGACGCGCCGGCCGGATTCTAGGTGGGGGAAAAGACGCAGGGCTGCCGCGTAGACTGGTGCGGCTGGATCGACAGGCGCAGCGGCGGAAGAGACCGGGTTGCCGGTTAATGTCGGAGACAAGAAATTCATCGGAGTTCCTCTGGAGAGCGAGACCGGGAAAACCCATCGGCGCTCTCTCTGACCGGACGGGCTCAACCCGTTCCGGCCGGACACTCACTCTCACCACCGTACGCAGAAAACGCCCGGCACTCTTGCGAGAGCCGGGCGATGGGCGCGGAAGGAAAACGGCCTATTCGGCGGCGTCTAGCTGTTTTTCTTCCTGGTCGACCAAAGCGACATCGTTGTCACTTGCCAGGAATTCAGGCAGAGCTTGATCTTCGTCGCTAGCGTTGGTGTCGACTGCTTCGGCATCGAGGTCGACAAGCCGCAGAGGCTCGGGCAGCCAGCCACTATCGGCGAGCAGGCGTTCGGCTTCCTTGGCCATGTCGCCCTTCTTGAGGTGATCGATGAGCTGGGAGGCGCGCTCGCCGGCACCCTCGCGAACGGCTTCGAGGATACGCGCCTTGGTGACGCGGCCGAGATAGTTGCCGACAGTGGGGCGCCATCCCGCGGCGATCATGTCGAGCCCAACTGCCCGAGCAAGGTGATCGGCATCCGCAAGGCGCTGCTGGACGCCGTGCGCCGAGATGGCGCCGTTGCCGTAGCGATCAGCCCTTTCGTATAGGGCGTTGACGCCGAAGGATGCGCAATGAGCGAACAACTCAGTTTGCTCGGTACCCGTCAGTGCAGAGAGCGCGTCCCACAGGTCGGCGACGTCCGTTGGGAGACGCTTTTCCCAAGCCTCGTGGCGGGCCTGGATCGAGCGCGCATACGTCGTATCCCGAAGCCTTTCGGACTGGACCGGAAAGACGGTGCCACGGACAAAGACTTCCATCGCCACGCCTTGCGCGCTGAAGCGAGAGAAAGCGTCACGGACGAATTTGTGAAGCACGGCCAGAAAAGCGGTTGCGGGATCGTTTGCGAACTTGTCGCGCAGAGCCAGCGTGCGATCCGCGGTCAGTTCCATGATGAGCCGATCCGGCAATGGCTTGTTGCCATCCTCCTCATCATCGTCCGGGTCGACCGGCTGGCCACAGATGGTGATGATGGCCCGCCGAACCGAACCCGTCGCCTCGACGTCGGACCCGTCGACGTCGGGATGGTTGCCACCCTCGGGCGTAACCGGCGCCTCATCTTCGGGCTTTACGTAACCGCGCTCCACGAGAAGCGCTCCGTCGGTATCGATGCTGACGAAGACACCCGCACGCGCGATTTCCGCAAGATCGAAGCGAACGGGACGCGCCTCGATCGACTTGATCGCCTTTTCGATCTCGCCAAACCGCTGGTCGACGTCATCCGGCAACTCGTCGGCCTCCTCGTACTGCGCCTGAAGCTTGTCGAACTCTTCACGCAGCGCATCGAGCGTTGCCTGTTCGTCATCTGTGAGTTCGATCGGCGTGCCCTCAAGCTCGCGCAAACCGCTTGTAGCGCCATAGGGGAAGCTCACCGCGACTTCGATCCACTTCCAGCCCTCATTGGCGATCTCGCCGGCCATCGCCTTTAGCTTGCCACTGACCAGCCGTTCAAGCAGCGGTACGTCTTGCAGCCACCCGCCATCATCAGACTGGAACAGATCGCGCAGCACTTCGCCGCCTGCCGCCTCATAGCTTTCGAGGCCGACGAACACGGCCCGCTTATCGGATGCACGAACCGTCCCTTCCGTCAGCATGCGGCGGATCCGGTAGGGTTCCATCGACCAGTTGTTCTTGATCGCGTCCCAGACCTGCTCCTGTCGGGTGTGGTCGCTGCTAACGGAGAATGCCTCGAGCTGAGCGATCGTCATGCCGTCATCGGCGTAAACGTCGAGAAGCGCCGGCGACACGGTTGTGAGCTTGAGACGTTGCTTGACGATGTTGACCGAGATGAAGAAGGCGACTGCGATCTCCTCCTCCGACATGCCCTTGTCGCGCATATCCTTGAACGCGCGATATTGGTCGAGAGGATGAAGCGGAGCGTGTTCAATGTTCTCGGCAAGAGAGATCTCCGCGGCGGCTATCGGACCGGACGAATTTCCCACGACACAGGGAACGGACGCGGTCTTCGCGAGACGTTTCTGGTTCACAAGCATCTCGAGCGCGCGATAGCGGCGCCCACCGGCGGGGACCTCGAACATTCCGGTCTCCTCGCCGCCGGCATCGAGCACGGGACGAACATGAATGCTCTGGATGAGACCGCGGCGGGCGATCGAGGCCGCGAGTTCCTCTATTGAGACGCCGGCCTTGATATGTCTGACATTGGTCTGGGCGAGCACCAGCTTGTTGAAAGGAATATCGCGCGAAGGCGACAGGGTGATCTTCTGAGCAGCGTTAGCCATCAAGGTTTCTCCACGACGGGCCGCCGAGAGCCTCTCTCTCGGCCTTGAACCCGTCACGAAATCCCTTCAACCCTCTCCCTCTCCTACCAGCACGAGCCGGCACGCCGTTGTTCGACAACCGAGCCGGCACCGCGCGCACGCTTGGAAAGGCTTGTGGCCGTCAACGCGGTTTCCGCATGGCCGATAACGAGAGGGGATCGATGAAACGCGGCTAGCACTTGATACCTATGCCGATCGGCAGGGAGGCCGCGTGCAATCCGGAGGCGGAACCCTGTGAATTCAAGGCAGCCGGTCCGTGATCGACGGGACCGCGCTTGCTCTGGTCGCGTCAACGAAGGTTATGCTGCCCATCTATCGTTGGCCGCGTCCGCCTCGATGGATGCTCCGACCTCTTCCGGCAGATGGCCAAGAAGCCACTCCGCCGCCTTGCTGGCCTGGCTGGCGGCACGAACGATGGCGCGACTGTCCTCGCGCAGAACCTCCAGCCATGAGCCGATATAATCCGAATGCCGAACCGTGGGTACGATGCCCAAGGCCGCGCAGCAGAAGGCCGCGTTGATCTCTGCCACGAGTTCTTCGAACGCATATTTTCTGGAGGCGGTAGAGCCGGAGAATTTGCGATCCAGGCGTGAACTGTGACCAGTGGCATGTCCAAGCTCATGCAAGGCTGTCCGATGCCAATTGATCGGCTCGAAGAAAGCTTGGGGCGGAGGCACCTGGATATAATCGTGGGCAGGCACATGGAACGCCCTGTCGCCGCCAATACGGAAGTCGATACCGGTGGCCTTGATCAGCGCCTCGACCCGCGGTTCGATCGGGCTTGCCACCGACAGCGGGGCCGAAGCTGCGACTTCGTCAGGTAGTCCTTCACATTGCTCGACGTTGAAAAGGGTGAAGCGCTTGAGGAACGGTATGGCTTGAGCATCCTCGCCCGTCTCGCGAGCGCGCTTCTTCTCGTGATCCGGGACAAAACGATCGGCATAGACGACCGTTATCCCGTGCTCTCCTCTGCGGACGTTCCCGCGGAGCGCGAACGCCTGTCGATAGGTTATCCAATTCTGTGTTGGGAACCCGTGTTCGACGACAGCACCCCAGAGGATAAGTACGTTGATCCCGCTGTACGTGCGATGCGTGCTGGCATTCCGCGGCAGGGAAAGCGACGCTTTTATCGCAGACGTCCCCCATGGCTGAACCCAAGGAAAACGACCCGCTTCCAGCTCGGCAATTATCTTGCCAGTGATCTCGTCGTAGAGGTTCGGCCGGTCGGCGACGGCATGCGTTCGATTGGTCCGGACAGACATTGCGGTTCTCCGCCACGGGCGCCGAAGGCCTCTCCTTCCGCTTTCAACCCCGTCGCGAAAACCCGCCCCTCCTCTGACTCTCCGCCGGGAGAGCCCCTGCTCTCCCGACCAACGTAAAAAAGGGCGTACAAGGCGGAAGCACCGAAATGTCCGTCAGCGGGAATAAGTCAGTTCGGTGCTGGAGCAGGTTCGTGGCCCTGAGACCGGTTCAACAGGGCGGCCGAAGGAGCATCAGCATAGCGCCGCCGTGAGGCGGGATGCGGGACCGACCGCCCCCGGCGAAGGGCGCCATATGAAACTTTGCTCGCTAACCTGACCGCAAAACAGGAAGCGATCCGCCGCGCATGACGTTCGATCCGGGCCACAGCTAACCCTCACCGGCCGATATGTACGAAATGACCGCCCTGCATACGCTTGCCGGCTTTCCCCATTTCCATCCCTGAAGACCATCACCTTCAATTGTCTGCCTAGCGATGGAGGAATGGCGCCATGACTGGTCCCGGGAAAAGTGCAACAAAGCGGACGATCCGCCGCAAGGAGCTGCGCGAAATCGTACCTCTGGCCGACACCACAATCTATGAAATGGAACAACGCGGGCAATTTCCTCGACGCTTCGCTCTCACCCCTCGGTGCGTGGTTTGGGATCTGGCCGAAGTAGAAGCCTGGCTACAGGCTCGCAGGGCAGTTCCGATCCCCCGAGCGAGTCCTCCTGATGTGCGTTTACGGAAAACCTCTCCGGTCAGAGCGCGGGATCGGGCACAAATACCGTAAGCATCTAGGACCGATCGTCACGGTGCGGTGTCGATGATCAATCTGTTCGGGCACATTTGCCGCTGCGGCGGACGCATGGCGCCTCAAAGCCCACTGAGCAAGTCGCTCCAGCACCCGGTTTGGACTCCAGGTAGGCGTCCATGAAACCAGGTTGAGCGGCCGTGAACGTCGAAAGCCGCTAACCCGACATCCGGCACATCTGTGGTGACCATCTATCCTGCCGAAGATCAGCGATGCTCATGTCGGCACGATCACGCCGGCGGCGTGTGCCGTAGACTCCACCGCGGGCTTGCAACCGCCACTCATGCCCAATTCTCCAAGCATTCCGCCGGCGCGGGCTCGTCCAGTTAAAGCGCCGGATCAGGCTCCAAGATCGGCATCGACGGCGGGATCAGTGTCGGCACATGTTTCTTGCCACCGACCCAGGCATCGACGATATCCGACCATTCCTGCATCATGTGGCGGCGTTGCACCTCATATTCGGCCTTGTTGTAGACACCACGCGACGAGCGCCCGTCTTCGTGTGCCAAGCATTTCTCGATCCAATCGCTGTTGAAACCAAGTTCATTCAACAGCGTCGAGCCCGTTCGCCGCAGGTCATGAACCGTAAACGGCTCCAGAGGCAGTCCCTCGGACTTCGCCCGCTCGACGACCGCGTAGGTGACGCGGTTAAAGGTAGCGCGCGACATCGGAGCATCCGCATCGTACCGCGATGGAAGAAGGTATCTGGAATTCCCTGCACAGGTCTTCAGGGCAATCATGATGTCGAGCACTTGGCGTGACAGGTAGACGTTATGCGCCTTCGATCGCTTCATGCGTTCTTTCGGGATCGTCCAGACTGCATTTTCAAAATCGACCTCGTCCCACACCGCGTCCTGCAGCTCGCTTTTACGCACCATAGTGAGCAGATAAAGCCGCATTCCCAAACGGATCGTGGGAAGTGTGGGGATGTGCTCGAGCTGCTTCAGCATCACACGAATTTCCGAGGGCGAGAGCGAGCGATCCTTTGGCACGAACGTGGCAATCGACGCCGGCCCAACTTCATCAGCCGGATTGGACACCTTCTCCCCGTGCAGGATGGCGAAGCCGTAGATCTGCTTCAAGATATCTCTAACGTGGATAGCGGTCGCCGGAGCACCACGTTCGACGATGCTGCCGCAGTGGGCTCTTAGATCGTCCGGCGTGATCTCCGTCAGGAGTCGATTGCGCCAGGCCGGAAGCAGCTCTCGCTCGAAGATGGAGCGCCGCATGGCGCGCGTACTGTCGGCCATCGGCGCGGCGGTGAGCCACTTCTGCCCGAACTCGCCAAAACTCTTGGCCTCTTTCAAGCGGCGCTTCTCGCGCTGCTTCTCGATGGCCGGCGATCGTCCCTCGCGAACAGCGCGCTTCGCGTCGAGGCACTTCTCCCGGGCCAACGCGAGCGAGATGCCGTCTCTGCCATATCTGCCTAGATAGACCGTTTCACGGCGTCCATTCAGCCTGTAGTCCAGCCGAAACGAGATCGCGCCACTCGGCATGACGCAGATGTACATGCCGTCACGGTCTGCAATCTTGTAGATTTTCTGTTTTGGTTTCAGCGCCTTAAGGGCGACATCCGTCAGCATGCCTACTGCCTCCTGAAAAAGTACCGTCAGTACAATTTTGAGGCTTCGCGGCAGAAAATTCCTTTTTTCTTCAATGCCTTATGTGGCAAAAAAGTACCGTCACTAGCCTCATTGACTGTGACGGTACTCAGAAAATTGCGGGTGGGCAATATGTACGCGACCCGTCAGCCGGTCTGTCACAACCAATCTCTGCGTGCCGATTGTCGCTGATTGTCTCTGAAATGATTTATCTTTGTTTTCAGTATGTTACGTCGCAGATTGGCGTAGGTTCGGCGGCGTTTGAGTGGGCCTGAATCATTCCCACTCGATCGTCCCTGGCGGTTTCGAGGTCACGTCGTAAACAACACGGTTGATGCCCTTGACCTCGTTGATGATGCGGGTAGCGGCGGCGCCGAGGAAAGCCATGTCGTAGTGGTAGAAATCCGCCGTCATGCCGTCGACCGAGGTGACGGCGCGCAGCGCGCAGACGAATTCGTAGGTGCGGCCGTCGCCCATCACGCCGACGGTCTGCACCGGCAAAAGCACGGCGAAAGCCTGCCAGATGGCGTCGTAGAGGCCGGCTTTGCGGATCTCGTCGAGATAGATGGCGTCGGCCTCGCGCAGGATTTCGAGCTTTTCGCGGGTGATGCCGCCTGGGCAGCGGATGGCGAGGCCGGGACCCGGGAACGGATGGCGGCCGATGAAGCTTTCGGGCAGGCCGAGCTCCTTGCCCAGCGCCCTCACCTCATCCTTGAACAGTTCGCGCAGCGGCTCGACCAGCTGCATGTTCATACGCGCGGGCAGGCCGCCGACATTGTGGTGCGACTTGATGGTCACCGACGGGCCGCCGGTGAAGGAGACGCTTTCGATGACGTCGGGATAGAGTGTGCCTTGCGCCAGGAAATCGGCGCCGCCGAGTTTCTTGGCCTCTTCCTCGAACACTTCGATGAAGAGCCGGCCGATGGTCTTGCGCTTCTTCTCGGGGTCGGACTCGCCTTCCAGCGCCGAGATGAATTTTTCCGAAGCGTCGACCAGGATCAGCGGCAAATTGTAGTGCTGGCGGAACATCGCCACCACGCCCGCGGCCTCATCCTTGCGCATCAGGCCATGGTCGACGAGGATGCAGGTGAGCTGGTCGCCGACCGCCTCATGGATCAACAGCGCGGCGACGGAAGAATCCACACCGCCCGACAGCGCGCAGATCACCTTGCCCTTGCCGACCTGCTTGCGGATGGTCTCGACGGCATGCTCGCGATAGGCGCGCATCGTCCAGTCGCCTTCGATGCCGGCAATGTTGTGGACGAAGTTCCTGAGCAGCCTGGCGCCATCGGGCGTATGCACCACTTCGGGGTGGAACATGATGCCGTACATCTTGCGCGCGACATTGCCGAAGATGGCGAAGGGCGAGCCTTCCGACTTGCCGAAGACTTCGAACCCCTTGGGCAGCGAGATGACGCGGTCGCCATGGCTCATCCACACCTGGTGGCGCTGGCCTGGCGCCCACAGGCCCTCGAACAGCGGGCTGTCCTTCTCGATCTCGACGAAGGCGCGGCCGAATTCGCGATGGTTTGAGCTTTCGGCAACGCCGCCCATCTGCACGCAGAGCGCCATCTGGCCGTAACAGATGCCGAGCACCGGCACGCCGGCATCGAAGACGATCTGCGGCGCGCGCGGGCTGCCTATGTCCGATGTCGAGGCGGGACCGCCAGACAGGATCACGGCTTTGGGATTTATGCGCTTGAAGGCAGCTTCGGCCGATTGGAACGGCACGATCTCGGAAAACACGCCGGCCTCGCGGATGCGGCGGGCGATGAGCTGCGTAAACTGGCTGCCGAAATCGACAATCAGGACTGTATCGGGATGATTGGCTGTCGTCATGGCGAGCCTTTAGAGAAAGAAACGAGTCGGCGCAATGGGTTGTGTAACCCGACTTTCAGAGCGGCGACGGCTCGTCCCCAGGCTGTTCCTTGCGCAGAAGGCCGGACCCGATGGCCTGTTCGAGGCGCATGACAGCATCCGCCAGCTTCTCGTCGATGACATGCAGATATTCAGTCCAGCCACCGACATGCCTGAGATCAGCCGCGCCGTCGGAAATGCCGCGCAGGCCGATCAGCGGGATATCGAACAGCTGGCAGGCGCGCAGGCAAGCGAAGGTCTCCATGTCGACCATGTCGGCGGCGATTGCGTCATAGGCGCCACCGGTGATGATGGCGCCGCCGGTCGACAGGCTGGCCTGCTTGATGTCGGGAATCCGGAACGGCAGCGGCATGGCCACCGGCAGGTCGAGAAACGGCGTTGCGCCCTTCTCGAACCCTAAGGGCGAGGCGTCGATGTCGCGATAGCTGACCGAGACGGCCTGGTAAATTTCCGTCTGCTCCAGCGTGCGGCTGCCGGCGGAGCCGAGCGAAACGACGAGATCGGGCAGCGTCTTCTCGGATTTCAGCCAGGACAGTTCGGCGCCGAGGCGCACGCCTGCCTCGACCGGGCCGACGCCCGTCATCAGCGGCGTGAACAGTTTCTGCAGATGCGGACCGTACTCGGCCTGCGCGGCCATGACGAAGAGGACATTTTTGCCGCCAATGCGCGTAATTTTGGCCATCAGCCTGCAATCCCATCACGCCCGACCACCGTCATCATCGTCCCGGTCATCGTCGCAATGAGCTTGGCCTCGCCGTCGACGGCGAAGGCGTAGGCCTGGCCGTCGGCGACGATGATGGTGCGGCCGGGCTTGGTCACCGAGCCGCGAAACAGGAAACGCTCGCCCCTGCCCGGCGCCAAAAGATTGACCTTGAACTCGATGGTCAGCACACCAGAATTTTCCGGCATCAGCGAAAACGCGGCATAGCCACAGGCCGAGTCCAACGCCGTCGAAATCACGCCGGCGTGCAGGAAACCATGCTGCTGGGTGAGTGCCGCCGAATAGGGCATCTCGATCTCGATGATGCCTGGCGTCACCAGCGTCAGCTCGGCGCCGATCGTCGCCATCGCCTGCTGGCGCGCGAAGGACGCCCTGACGCGATCCTCATAATCTGGAGCCGGTACGATCTTTGCTGCCATGGCTGTCGCCCTGATTGATCTGCAAAGCTTATTGCAGAGGCTTGAACGCCGCGCAAATGCTTTTGCTGCACTGCAGCAAAGCGCCGCCTGCCATCAAGGGCGCAGAGCCGGCTGAAGACTGCCGATTTGCGGCAAGGCTCAGGCCGCCCGGCGCAGCGCGCAGAAATAGAACCCGTCAGTGCCGCTCAGCGCCGGCGACAGGGAGATGTCGCTTGTCTTGCCGATCCGCGCGGCCGCCGCATGACCGGGGAAGCTGATGTCCCAGAGCGCGCGATGATCTACCGGGGCAAAGCCCTTGTGCCGCTCGCGGAAGGTGGCGATCTGCTCGCCATTCTCGTCGTCGAACACCGAACAGGTGATGTAGACCAAGAGGCCACCAGGTTTGACATAGGTTTTAGCGGCATCGAGGATTGCCGACTGTTCGTTCTTGCGGGCATCGAGCTGTCTCTGTGTCAGCCGCCATTTGGCATCGGGACGGCGCCGCCAGGTACCGCTGCCGGTGCAGGGCGCATCGACGAGCACGATGTCCATATGGCCCGCAAGGGGGCTAAGTTCGGCCGGCTTGGTGACCACCTGCACGTTGCGGTTTTCCGAACGGCGGATGCGGTCGAAGATCGGCGCCAGCCGCGCCTTTTCGGCGTCGTGGGCGAAAACCTGGCCTTTGTTGGCCATCGCCGCCGACAGGGCCAGCGTCTTGCCGCCGGCGCCGGCGCAGAAGTCGAGCACCTGCATGCCGGCTTGCGCCCCGGCGAGTGCGGCGACGATCTGCGAGCCCTCGTCCTGGACCTCGAACCAGCCTTTCTGGAAGGCCGGCTCCGCCTGCACATTGGGATGCCGGCCATCGCCGTCGATGGGCGGAATGCGGATGCCTTGCAGCGCGATAGCGGCCGGTTTGGCGCCGGTGTCGGCGAGTTCCGCCAGCACCTTGGCACGGTCGGACTGCAGCGTGTTGACCCTGATGTCGAGTGGCGGGCGGGTCGCCAAGGCCGCGCCCTCCTCGACCCAGCCTGCGCCAAAGGCTCGCTCGAACAGCGGCGCGCACCAGTCGGGCACGTCTGCCCGCACCGCCTCCGGCGCGTCTTCAGGCCGGCGTTCGGCCAGCGCCTGCAACTCGGCGGCACTGAGCAGCGGCGGCGCGAACTTGTCGCCGTCGAGCGCATCGTTGAGCGATTGCGCCGTCTGGCTCCATTCGATCAGCAGCGCGCCGAAGCCGATGGCGCGCGGTGTGTCTTCACCCAGCAGCCAGCCGGCAGAACGCTTGTGGCGCAGCGCGTCGTAGACGATGTTGCCGATCGCCGCGCGGTCGCCACCGCCGGCAAAGCGATGCGACAGGCCCCAATCCTTCAGCGCATCGGCCACCGGCCGGTGGCGCCGGCCAATGTCTTCCAGCACTTCGATGGCCGCCGCCAGCCGTCCGCCCAGTCGCATTCGTCATTCCATCTATCGAGCTTCCCGGCCTGCTCTTAGAGCCTTTCACGTCGAGATTGAACCCCGCTTGATTTTCGTGGCAACGAGGCCATTCCGATCGCGGTCGGCGAATTTCCCCGGCCGGCAAATGTCCGTCCGCCGGCGACAATAAATCCCCAATAGATGCAGGGTCTCTAATGTTGATAACTGGCTGCCGCAAGCATGGCCTGTGGCGCAACTGCTCTGCTTTCCAAGCTTTTGCGTTGGTAATACTCTCTGCTCCATGATTCGCGGCGCAGAAAACGCGAACCCGCGGATCGATACGAGGAGAGGGCAATGAAAACGTATCTTGCGGAAGTTCTAGGGACATTTCTGTTGGTGTTCATCGGCACAGCATCGGTGGCGACGGGCGGCTTTCTTGCCGACCTGCCGCTCGGCCAGGAGGCCATCGGCCTGGCGTTCGGCATCGGCCTGATTGCGGCGGCCTATGCGGTCGGCCCGATTTCCGGCGCTCATCTCAATCCGGCCGTCACGCTCGGCGTCTTCCTTGCCGGCCGGCTGCCGGCCAAGGATGTCATCCCCTATTGGATCGCGCAGGTCATCGGCGCCATCCTGGCCTCGCTGGCGCTGTGGATCATCGTTTCCGGCCAGACCGGCGGACACACCACCGGCTTCGGCGCCAATGGCTGGGACGTGGCGAAATGGGGGATGAGCTCGGCCTTCCTGTGGGAGCTGATCGGCACCTTCACCTTTGTCACCGTCATCCTCGGCGTCACCGCGGAAAAGCACTCGACGGCGTTCGCCGGGCTGGTCATCGGCCTGACCTTGGCAGGGCTGCACTTCGCCATGATCCCGGTGACCGGCACCTCGGTCAATCCGGCACGTTCGATCGGCCCGGCGCTGTTTACCGGCGGCGCCGCACTCAGCCAGCTCTGGCTGTTCATCGTCGCGCCGCTGATCGGCGGCGGCATTGCCGGCGTCGTCGCCAAGGCGCGCATCTTCGAAAAGGACTGATTTTCGAAAGCATAAACAAAAAGGCGCGGGCCTCGGCCCGCGCCTTTTTGTTGGGAGGGCTGCGATCAGCCGACTATGTCGAAGCGGTCGGCGTTCATCACCTTGGTCCAAGCCTTGACGAAATCGCCGACGAATTTCGGCCCGGCATCCGCCGACCCGTAGACCTCGGCCAGCGCGCGCAACTGCGCATGCGAGCCGAAGATCAGGTCGGCGCGGGTAGCCGTCCATTTGACCGCCTTGGTCTTGCGATCGCGCGCTTCGTAGACCTCATGCGAGCCCGGTTCGGAGGCCGGATCCCAGACGGTGCTCATCGACAGCAGGTTGACGAAGAAGTCGTTCGTCAGCGTGCCCGGCCTGTCGGTGAGCACGCCATGCTTTGAGCCACCGGCATTGGCGCCAAGCACACGCAGGCCGGCGACCAGCACCGTCATCTCCGGCGCCGTCAGGTTGAGCAGTTGCGCTCGGTCGACCAGCAACGCTTCGACCGACATCGGCAACTTACCGCCGACATAGTTGCGGAAGCCATCGACTTTCGGCTCAAGCGCGGCGAAGGAATGAACGTCGGTCTGCGCCTGCGAGGCGTCGGTGCGGCCCGGCGTGAACGGCACCTTCACCGCGTTGCCGCCATCCGTCGCGGCCTTCTCGACCGCGGCGACACCGCCGAGCACAATGAGGTCGGCCAGCGACACCTTCTTGCCGCCAACGTTGAACTCCTTCTGGATGGCCTCAAGCTTCGCCAGCACCTTGGCCAGTTCAGCCGGCTGGTTGACCTCCCAGTCCTTCTGCGGTGCCAAACGAATGCGCGCGCCATTGGCGCCGCCGCGCTTGTCGGAGTTGCGGAAGGTAGAGGCCGAGGCCCAGGCGGTCGAAACCAGCTGCGAAACGGTGAGGCCCGAAGCCAGGATCTTGGCCTTCAGGGAAGCGATATCCTGGTCGCTGACCAGTTCATGGTCGACTGCCGGCACCGGATCCTGCCAGATCAGCTCTTCCTTCGGCACCAACGGGCCGAGATAGCGCACGATCGGACCCATGTCGCGATGGGTGAGCTTGAACCAGGCGCGGGCGAAGGCGTCGGCGAACTGCTCGGGATGCTCATGGAAACGCCGCGAGATCTTCTCATAAGCCGGGTCGGCACGCAGTGCGAGGTCGGTGGTGAGCATCGCCGGTGCATGACGCTTGCCCGGATTGTGGGCGTCCGGCACCGTAACGGCGCCGGAACCGCCTTTCGGCGTCCACTGATGAGCGCCGGCGGGGCTCTTGGTCAGCTCCCATTCGAAGTTGAACAGATTGTCGAAGAAGTTGTTGCTCCACTTAGTCGGCGTCGTCGTCCAGGTGACTTCGAGGCCCGACGTGATCGCATCGCCGGCAATGCCTGACGCATACTTGCTCGACCAGCCGAGGCCTTGCGCCTCGATGCCGGCGCCTTCCGGCTCGGCGCCGACAAGGGCTGCATCGCCGGCGCCGTGGGTCTTGCCGAAAGTGTGGCCGCCGGCGATCAGCGCTACCGTCTCTTCATCGTTCATCGCCATGCGCCCGAAGGTCTCGCGGATATCGCGCGCCGAGGCCAGCGGATCAGGCTTGCCGTTCGGCCCTTCCGGGTTGACGTAGATCAAGCCCATCTGCACGGCGCCGAGATGGCCGTGCAGTTCGCGGTCGCCGGAATAGCGCTTGTCGTCGAGCCATTTGGTTTCCGAACCCCAGTTGACGTCCTGCTCGGGCTCCCAGACATCGGCGCGGCCGCCGGCGAAGCCGAAGGTTTTGAAGCCCATCGATTCCAGCGCGACGTTGCCGGTGAGGATCAACAGGTCGGCCCAGGAAATCTTGCGGCCGTATTTCTGCTTGATCGGCCACAGCAGCCGGCGCGCCTTGTCGAGATTGGCGTTGTCCGGCCAGCTGTTCAACGGCGCGAAACGCTGTTGGCCGGCGCCGGCGCCACCACGGCCGTCGCCGATGCGATAGGTGCCGGCGCTGTGCCAGGCCATGCGGATGAACAGCGGCCCGTAATGGCCGAAATCGGCCGGCCACCAGTCCTGCGAATCCGTCATCACCTTGTGCAGGTCCTTGATCACCGCATCGAGGTCGAGGCTTTTGAATTCCTCGGCATAGTCGAACGCCTCGCCCATCGGGTCCGAAAGGTTCGACTGCTGATGGAGAACGCTGATGTCGAGCTGGTTCGGCCACCAGTCACGGTTGGTCCTACCGGAGGTTCCATGCGCGACCGGGCATTTGCCGGCGCTGTTGTCGTCGGTGTTCGCGTCCATCTTAGCCTCCGAATTGCTGATTTTCTTTATTGGTTTTCCAGGCCGGCCGGGAGCCGCGCCACTCTGGAATGGTTCCAGACTAGGCCGTCTCCTCGATAAAAACAAATTGCCTTTCCTGTTTGTTGCGATAGGTTTTCCTTATGATTGGTCTCACCGTCCGGCAGATGCAATATTTCGAAGCTTTGGCGCAAACGCTGCATTTCGGCCGCGCCGCAAAGCTCGCCGGCGTCAGCCAGCCGGCGCTGTCCGCACAGATCGCCGAGATGGAGCAAAGGCTGAACTGCCGGCTGTTCGAACGCGGCGGCAAGACGGTGCGGATAACCGAGGAGGCGCAGGCTCTGCTGCCGCGCATCGAGCGCATCCTGCGCGATATCAGCGAGGTCGAGACGACGGCGCGGCGCGGCCGCCCGGCCATGGAAGGGCGCTTCCGGCTGGGCATCATCCCGACGGTGGCGCCCTATCTGCTGCCACATGTGCTGCCGGAGCTGAAGCGGCATTTTCCGTCCCTGCAGCTCGAACTGCGCGAAGCAGTCACCGCATCGCTGGTCGAGGACACAGCGACGGGACGGCTCGACGCCTTCATCGCCGCGCTGCCGCTCGACCAGCCCGGCTTGGTTACCGAGGCGCTGTTCGCCGACCGCTTCTTCCTCGCCGTGCCGTCAGGCGACCCCGCCTTTGCCTCGCCGCCGGTGCCGCCGGAAAGCCCGGCGCTGGAGCGGCTGATGCTTCTGGAGGAAGGCCACTGCCTGCGGGAACAGGCGCTGGCGCTGTGCGGCAGCGTGCGCCCGGTGGCGATGGCAAGCTACGGCGCCACCAGCCTGACGACACTTCTGCAAATGGTGGCGCATGGGCTCGGCGTCACGCTGATCCCGGAAATGGCGGCAGGTCCGGCCGGCGCCATCCAGGATTTGAAGATCGTCCCGTTCCAGGAGCCGATGCCGCAACGCACGATCTGCCTGGCATGGCGCCGCAACAAGGTGCGGCATGATGAGTGCGTGGAACTGGCGAAGATCATTCGCGGGCTGGATCAGGCGGTGCTGGGGGTTTGATGCGCGTTGGAGGCGACTCTATTCTTCACTGATAGGCCGGCCACATGTTGTCCTTGACGACCTTCTGACGTCGCGGCGTCTGGTCGTTCAGATGATCGTTCAGGCATTTGATCATACGCCCGCCGCCTTGTTCCATGGCTTTGCAGAATTCTCGTAGTCAGCCTGGCAGGCCTCGCAGGGCCGTAACAGGCTTTATGCCTCACACTATACTGTCCCGACTATTTGATGTAGACGAGCACGTACCTGTTTTTGTAGGGCTGGTAGTATTTCGTGCCGCACTTCCAGACCACGATCCCACCGCTATAGGTGGTCTTCACGCAGCCCGTTGGAAGTGTCGTAATGTAGATGGTGGTCTTCTGGATGAAGACCGTCTTTGCTTCCGCTGATGCGATTAAACCGAATCCAGAGGCGCCTGCCATCGACAAAATCGTGAGCAAAGCTCCAATGGCAAATATGCGCGCAAACAAACCGCGTCTGACCATAGGTTTCCCCTCTCCTTAACCTGCAGCCTCTCTAATATAGCATCAGCGAGCGAAAGCCTCAACAGATCGATTGATTCTGTTCCATTGAGGCGCGGCCAGATCATCGATGCAGCCCCGGCATAGCCCGACCCTGCATCAGTGGCCAGCAACAATTTCACGGCACAAAGATCAGAAACACATACGTAAAAAACACCACGATATGGACCATGCCGGTCAGGAACGTGGTTCTTTCGGTACTGAAGCTTACGGCGCATGTGAAAAGCGCCAGGACCAAGAGGACCGCGTCTGCCGCCGGCAGCCCCAGGGTCAAACCCCTCCCCGTTAGCAGGCTGGCGGCTGCTACTCCCGGTATCGTCAGGCCGATCGTGGCGCAGGCTGAACCCATCGCGACATTCAAGCCGCGCTGCAACTCATTGTTGAGCGAAGCGCGAATTGCCGAAATGGCCTCCGGCATCAACACCAGCCCTGCGATCATTGCTCCGACAATGCTGTCGGCCTGGGTCACCTGGTACGCAACGAGCGTATCTTCAACGCTTGCGGCGACCTGCTCGGCAAGCATAACAATTCCGATCAGCCCGGCCACCAGCAGCACAGCGCTGACAAAGATGTTCTCGTCAGATGCCATTCGCACCGAAACGTGGTGCTCTTGTCCCTCGACAAAGTCTTCCCGGTGCCGGACAGTCTGCGCGAACACGAAGCTTGCATAGAGCAGCACTGAAAGGGAACTGACGAAACCAAGTTGAGCTGCCGAAAACGTGCCGGGACCCGTGGTCTGGGTGTAGGTCGGCAGAATAAGCGTCATCACGGTCAGCGCGGTCAGCACCGCCAGATAGGCACTGGTCCCTTGCCGGACGATTGCCTGCTTGCGATGAAGCCAGCCGCCAAGCGTGAGGCATATGCCGACGACGCCGGTTGAAGTGATCATCACCGTCGAGAAAACGGACTCGCGCGCCAGCGTCGGATTGTTTTCTCCGTGCAACATCATAGAAACGATGATCGACACTTCGATCGCCGTCACCGCAAAAGTCAGCACCAAGGTTCCATAGGGCTCCCCCACGCGCCGGGCGACTGCCTCGGCATGGTCGAGCACCACGAAAATGGTGGTGAACATGATCGCGCTCGACAGCGCGCCAACGAGGATCCTGAGGTTCAGCGATCCTTGGTCGACCGAAAGGCCGCTGGCCCTCACCGCGAGAGCCATGGCCAAGGCACCCAAAGGCATCACCCAAGACACCACCGATCGCCCGAAACCGCCCGATGCGGCCTTGGATGTTGCAACCTTGGGCGTTTGCGTAGGCCTGTCTTCAAGCATCCAGCCAACATTCCACGAGATCAGCGGGCCTTGCCGGCCAGCGTTCGCTGATTCCGCTCAGTCGTCGGATAGGCCGAGCCCTAGAGCACCCTATCCCAATTCCGGAGGCAAAATCACCGCGCACTTTTGCTGGAATTGCGGTGGCCCTATTGGGGCGTATTCTCCTTGACGACCTTCTGGCATTGCGGCGTCAGGTCACTCAGATGATCGTTCAGGCACTTGATGATGCGGCCTCCGCCCTGCTCCACCCCCTTGCAGAATTTCTCGTAGTCAGACTGGCAGGCTTCTCGCTCGGCCGCAGTCTGTGCAAATGCGGCATTGGCCATCACCTGAGTTGCCAGAAAAAGCACGCTTAACGCAATCCGCATGACAAACTCCCCAAAAAAAGCTAGGTTCACGCAATTTCACAGCAATACGATATATATACCGAAGTATTCAGAGGGGCAAAATGGTTTTCTCATCGAGGAGAGCCACGCCGACGGCGGGTTCATTAGCACTTGCAGCAATGTTATTGTGCGCCTGCAGCAAAGAAAACAGTTACGCGCCGCCCCCGCCACCCAAGATAGATGTAGCGCTTCCGGTCAAGCAGACTGTAACCCCCTATCTCGAGGCCACAGGCAGCGCCGCGGCGGTGAATACGACGCCGCTGGTTGCGCGTGTCTCCGGCTTCATCCAGGAAATCGACTATAAGGACGGAGATGAGGTCAAGGCTGGTACCCGGCTGTTCCTGATCGAACAGGATACCTATAAATTGGCACTCGAACAGGCCCAGGCCGGGCAGGGTTCGGCCGACGCCTCCGCCAAGCAGTCCGGAGCCGACCTCAAGCGGCAGCAGGAGCTGCTATCACAGAAGATCATCTCGCAATCGACCCTCGATCAGTCCGCCGCCGCGGCGGATGTCGACGCCGCCAAGCAGAAGCAGAGCGCCGTCGACGTCGAGCAAGCCCAGCTCAATTTGAGCTACACCGAGGTCAAGGCGCCGTTTGCCGGCATCGTCGGCGCCCGCCAGGTGTCGATCGGGCAACTGGTTGGCGCCGGCAGCGCGACGACGCTGGCGACCATCGTTCAGCTCGCGCCAATCTATGTCAACTTCAACGTCTCGGAGCAGGACGTGCTGCGCATTCGCGCCGCCATGGCCAAACGGGGCCTGACCGGCGAGGACCTCAAGAAGATACCGGCCGAAGTCGGCCTGCAGAACGAGACAGGCTATCTGCACAAGGGAATGCTGGACTACGCCTCCCCAGAGGTTACGGCCACCACCGGCACGCTCGCGGTGCGCGCTGTGCTACCCAACGACGATCGGGCATTGCTCCCGGGTTACTTCGTGCGCGTGCGCGTGCCGCTGGGAGAGGAACCGGACATGCTGCTGGTTCCCGACCGAGCGATCGGAAGCGACCAGAGGGGTCGCTACCTGCTCGTTGCGGGAAAGGACGACGTCGTCGAGGAGCGTCCGGTCGAGATCGGCCAACTTGTCGGTGCCTTACGCGTGATCAGCAAGGGGATCACTGCGGAAGACCGCGTCCTAGTCTCCGGCTTGCTGACAGCCGTGCCCGGCCAGAAGATCGAGCCGCAGGTGAAAACGCTGGAAGCGGCTGCGGCCGACGGCGCTGCCCAATGATCTCCAAATTCTTCATCGAGCGGCCGGTCCTGGCCAATGCAATCGCCGTCCTCATGGTCGTCATCGGCCTGGTCTCGCTCTTCGGCCTGCCGGTGGCGCAATATCCCGACGTGGTGCCGCCGACCGTTTCGGTGACCACCCGCTATCCTGGCGCCAGCGCGCGCTCGGTTATCGACACGGTGGCGCTGCCGATCGAGCAGCAGGTCAACGGCGTCGAAGGCATGCTCTACATGCAGTCCTTCTCCGCGTCGGATGGCAGCTACAATCTGACCGTCACTTTCCAGATCGGCACGGATCTCGACCAGGCGCAGGTGCGTGTCCAGAACCGGGTGTCCACTGCGCTCGCATCGCTGCCGCAGGCAGTGCAGGTGCAGGGCGTCAACGTCCAGAAGAAATCGACCTCCATTCTCGAGATCGTCACGCTGACGTCGCCGGTCAAACAATACGACAGCCTTTATCTCGCCAACTACGCAACCATCCGGCTGAAGGACGAGCTCTCCCGGATACCAGGTGTCGGCAACGTGAACGTGTTCGGCGCCGGGCAATATTCGATGCGCGTCTGGCTCGACCCGCAGAAGATGCAGGTGCGCGGCCTTACCACCCAGGACGTCGTCCAGGCCCTGCAGCAGCAAAGCGAGCAGGTCACCGCGGGCCAGGTTGGCGCGCCGCCGGCGCCCGACGGACAGTCCTTCCAATATACGATCGAAGTGTCCAGCCGCCTTGACGACCCCGATCAGTTCGGCGCGGTGATCGTCAAGACCGGCGCCAACGGCGACCTGACCCGCGTGCGCGACGTCGGCCGG
This sequence comes from Mesorhizobium sp. P171375, assembly GCF_057786075.1. Lineage (NCBI taxonomy): Bacteria > Pseudomonadati > Pseudomonadota > Alphaproteobacteria > Hyphomicrobiales > Phyllobacteriaceae > Mesorhizobium > Mesorhizobium sp. P171375. Next base: position 2,443,306 of record NZ_JBYNWF010000001.1, on the reverse strand, counting down.
GTCGAGCTCGGTGCCCAGACCTATGGGCAATTCTTCAATCTCGACGGCCAGCAGGCGGCTGGCCTGGCCATTTTCCTGTCGCCCGGCGCCAACGCTCTCGACGTGGCCGGCAAAGTCGAGGCCAGGATGAAGGACCTGTCTGGCGAGTTCCCACAAGGCCTTGCTTACTCGATTCCGTTCAACACTACGATCTTCGTCAGCCAAGCGATCGACGAAGTCTACAAGACGCTGCTTGAAGCCGCGGTGCTGGTGCTGATCGTGATCCTGCTTTTCCTACAGGACTGGCGGGCGATGCTGGTGCCGGCAACGACCGTGCCGGTGACCATCATCGGGGCCTTCGCGGCGATGCTCGCGCTTGGCTTTACCGTCAACCTGTCGACTCTGTTCGCCATCGTGCTTGCCATCGGTATCGTCGTCGATGACGCCATCGTTGTGGTCGAGGGGGCCGCGCACAACATGGAGCGCGGCATGTCCGGCCACGATGCGGCGGTCGCGGCCATGAATGCGCTGTTCGGGCCGATCATCGGCATCACGCTTGTGTTGATGGCGGTGTTCCTGCCTGCCGCCTTCCTGCCAGGCCTTACCGGGCAGATGTATGCGCAATTCGCCCTGGTGATTGCGGCAACGGCCTTGATCAGCGCCATCAACGCGGCAACGCTGAAGCCCACGCAGTGCGCGACCTGGCTGAGGCAGCCGGTGCCGCTGGACAAGCGAAACGCCTTCTTCCGCGGCTTCAATGCCGTCTATCAGCGCGCGGAAAACGGCTACGCCCGGCTGATCGGATCCATGGTGCGCCACAGCATGGTGATGGGCATAATCGCGTTGCTCATCATTGGCGCGGCGGGCTACGGCATGTCGCGCGTGGCCACCGGTTTCATTCCGATCGAGGACCAAGGCTATCTGCTCGCTTCGGTGCAACTGCCTGACGGCGCGTCCCTCGGCCGTACGCAGGAGACACTGCAGCAGATTTCGACGATCGCCAAGACAACGCCGGGCGTAGACCAGGTGGTGACGATCGCCGGCTTATCGGCCCTCGACAACAACTCGACTTTAGCAAATGCCGGCGTTGCCTACATCATCCTCAAGGACTGGAGCGTGCGGGGCAAGGGTGAGGATCTCGCCTCGCTTTATGCGACGCTGAACAAGAACCTGTCAGACATGGCGGACGGCAATGTCCTGGTGCTGCCACCGCCGCCGATCCAGGGCATCGGCAACGCCGCCGGCTTCACCATGCAGGTCGAGTTGCGTGACGGCAGTTTCGACCTTGCGAAATTGCAGGGTGCGACCAGCGCGCTGACCAGGGCAGCAGCGACGCAGTCCGGCATCCAGCGTGTGTCGGCAACGTTCCGATCCAACGTCCCGCAATACAAGGTCGAGTTCGACCGCGAAAAGGTACAGATGCTCGGGCTGACCACCGATCAGGTGTTTCAGACGCTCGCCGGCTATCTAGGCTCCACCTATGTCAGCCAATTCAACAAGTTCGGGCGGGTCTTCCAGATCTATGTGCAGGGCGATTCTCAGTTCCGACTGTCGCCCGAGGACATCGGCCGCCTGACGGTGCGCAACCAGAACGGCGATATGATCCCGCTTGGCACAGTGCTGACGGTCACGCCAAGCGTAGGCCCCTCGCTGATCAGCCTCTATAACCTCTATCCCTCCGCATCGGTCCTTGGCGTGCAGGCGCAGGGTTTCTCATCAGGTGATGCGATCAAGCTGATGGAAGCGGCCGCGGCCGACACGCTGCCGCCCGGGACCGGCTACGACTGGACTGCACTCTCCTTCCAGGAAAAGCTCGTCGGCAGCCAGATCTACCTGGTGTTCGGCATGGCACTGCTGTTGGTCTATCTGGTGCTGGCGGGCCAGTATGGGAGCTGGCTGGCGCCGATCTCGATATTGCTCGCCGCGCCGCTTTCGCTGGTCGGCCCGGTGCTGGTTCTCACCGGGCTCGGTATCGATAACAACCTCTATGTCCAGATCGGCCTGATCCTGCTGATTGCGCTGTCGGCCAAGAACGCCATTCTGATCGTCGAGGTCGCGCGCGAATTGCGCGCCGCCGGCAGACCGATCGTCGAGGCGGCGATCGAGGCCGCGCGCGCCCGCTTCCGCCCCATCTTGATGACGTCCTTCGCCTTCATCCTCGGCGTCGCGCCGTTGGTGCTGGCGACAGGCGCCGGAGCCAGTGCGCGCAAATCGATCGGCATCACGGTCTTCTCCGGCATGATCGCCTCCACCTGCCTTGCTGTTCTCTTCGTGCCTGCCTTCTTCGTGATCTTACAGCGGTTTGAGGAATGGCGCGCCGAGCGCAAAGGGAAGCGGGAGGTCACGTCCACGCTTGCCGGCTAGGCACGGCAAGAGAGCCGCGTCCAACGACTACCAAGGAGATTTGCCTGCTATCGGACGCATCGCAACTTAGCCAAGCAAAATCGGACATGCTTTTCCACTCCCTCATCCGCCTCTTCGCTCTTGCGGGCGCTTCATTTCTGCTTGTCCCGACGGCGCCAGCCTGGGCGGTGAACGCCCAGATCGGTATCCTGAAATGCGACACCTCGACTGGCATCGGCGAAATCATTACGCGCAAACAGACAATGACTTGCGTATTCACCAAGAATGACGGCACGAAGGAAAATTACACCGGCTCCATCAACGAATTCGGCATTGAACTTGGCGACGTGAAGGAGGGCCATCTCATATGGGCCGTCGTGAGCGGTTCGGCTGCAAAGGACAATGGCCTGCTAACCGGAAAATATGATGGCGTCGATGCGGAAGCGGCCGCGGGCCTTGGACTTGGCGCCGATGTCCTGCTTGGTGGAACTGAGAAAGCCTTTGCACTTCAACCGCTCGCAGTCGAGGGCGAAACTGGCATCAACATCGCGGCGGGGGTCGAGCAGATCGAACTCACTGCCGCAAACTAGTGGCCGCGTCCTCGGGACTATCCGGCCAAGCCTGTACGGTAAGGCAAGATGCCTACCGGCGCGAACTGCGGCTAAGTAACCGCTTTACGCCGTCTTCTGCACCACCAGCCCCAGCTCCTCCACCATCGCCTCGCGCATCAGAAACTTCTGCGGTTTTCCCGTCACCGTCATCGGCAGTTCGGTGCGGAAGCGGATGTAGCGGGGGATTTTGTAGTGGGCGATCTGGCCGGCGCAGAAGTTCTTGATCTCCTGTTCGGTGGCGATCTGGTTGGGTTTCAGCACGATCCAGGCGCAGAGTTCCTCGCCATATTTGGCGTCGGGAATTCCGAAGACCTGCACCTCCTTGACCTTGGGATGGCGGTAGAGGAATTCTTCGACCTCGCGCGGGTAGACGTTCTCGCCGCCACGGATGACCATGTCCTTGACCCGGCCGACGATGTTGCAATAGCCCTCGGCGTCTATTGTTGCGAGGTCGCCGGTGTGCATCCAGCCATCGCTGTCGATCGCCTCGCTGGTTTTTTCCGCGTCGTCCCAATAGCCCTTCATCACGGAATAGCCGCGCGTGCACAGTTCGCCGGGCGCGCCGACGGCGACGGTGGCGCCCTCGGCGTCGATGGCCTTGACCTCGACATGCGGGTGGATGCGGCCGACGGTGGAGACGCGCTTTTCCAGCGGGTCGTCGACGCTGCTCTGGAACGAGACCGGACTGGTCTCGGTCATGCCGTAGGCGATGGTCACCTCTTCCATATGCATCAGCGAGACCACTTTCTTCATCACCTCGATCGGGCATGGCGATCCCGCCATTATGCCGGTGCGCAGGCTGGAGAGGTCGAAGCTGGCAAAGTCGGCGTGGTCGAGCATGGCGACGAACATGGTCGGCACGCCGTAGAGGCCGGTGCAGCGTTCCTGCGCCACTGCCTTCAGCGTTGCGCCGGAGTCAAAGCCCTCGCCCGGGAAAACCATCGTGGCGCCTTTGGTGACACAGCCCATCGTGCCCATCGACATGCCGAAGCAGTGGTAGAGTGGAACCGGAATGCAGAGCCGGTCGTCAACAGTGAGCTTGATGGCCGCGGTGACGAAATTGCCGTTGTTGACGATGTTGGTGTGGGTCAGCGTGGCGCCCTTGGGCGCGCCAGTCGTGCCTGAGGTGAACTGGATGTTGATGGCTTCACCCGGCTTCAGCCCCTCGGAGATGCGGTCGAGGCTGTCATGCTCGTCGCGGCCGGCCATCGACAGCACATCGGCGAAATTGAACATGCCGGGCGAATTGTCGTCGCCCATGCGGATGACGATCTTCAGCGTCGGCAGTTTTTGCGCCTTGAGCTTGCCGGGAGTGGCCTTGGCGAGCTCCGGCGCCAGCGTCTCAATCATACCGAGATAGTCGGAGGTCTTGAAACTGGCCGCCGTCACCAGCGCCTTGCAGCCGACCTTGTTGAGGGCATATTCGAGTTCGGTCAGCCGGTAGGCCGGGTTGATGTTGACCAGGATCAGGCCGATGCGGGCGGTGGCGAACTGCGTCACCAGCCATTCCCAGCGGTTGGGCGACCAGATGCCGACGCGGTCGCCCTTTTCGAGGCCTAGCGCCAAGAAGCCGGCGGCCAGCGTGTCGACGGTGTCCGACAGTTCGCTCCAGGTGAAGCGCTTGTCCTGGCCGACGAAGACGGCAGCATCCTGCGTGGCGTATTTGCTGACCGTGTCGGAAAACAGCTCGGGGATGGTCTTGTCGAGCAGCGGCACCGAACGATCGCCCGAAACATGCGCCCGGCCATCGAGCGGAGCGATGAACGCCCTGCCGCGCTCGCGCAGATTGGTGGCGTTGTTGAGTTCGTCGAGATTGATCGCCATCGCCGTCTCCTCCCGGGATAGGCCGAACCTATCAGCCTGATGGGGCGGTGGAAATCCCGTCGATGGTACCCCTCTCCCTCTCGAGGGGAGGGTGCCGAGCGAAGCGAGGCGGGTGGGGTCGCCTCAACTGCCTCGACCTCTATCTGGCTTTGACCAGAGATGGAGCACTGCCGCAGCGACCCCACCCGGTCCAGCCGCCTTCGGCGGCTGTCCACCCTCCCCTCAAGAGGGAGGGAGGGCGCTCATCTTCGCGGCGATATCGCGCAACAGCGCCTCATCGGGCGCAGCACGCACCTTCTTCGAAGCCACCAGACAAGCCTGCGACTTGAGCACAACGCCGTCGGCCAGCACCTTGAGATGGTTGGCGCGCAGGGTCGAGCCGGTGGTGGTGATGTCGACGATGACGTCGGCAAGGCCTGCCGCCGGCGCGCCTTCGGTGGCGCCCAGGCTCTCGACGATGCGGTAGACCTGGATGCCGTGCTTTTGCGAGAAGAACTGTTGCGTCAGCCGCCAGTATTTGGTGGCGATCCTCAGCCGCCGGCCATGGCGCTGGCGAAAATCGGCGGCGACATCGTCGAGGTCGGCCATGGTGTCGACGTCGAGCCAGATGCCGGGCACGGCCACGACCACATCGGCCTGGCCGAAACCGAGGCGAGCGACGATCTCAGCGCGCGCTTCCCAGTCGGCAAGGTTTTCGCGCAGCAGATCTTCGCCGGTGATACCGAGATCGACCGAGCCTTGCCCGATCTCGCCGGCAATTTCCGATGCCGACAGGAACGCCACCTCGATGCCTTCAGCGCCATCGATGCGGGCGCGGTACTGGCGCTCGTCGCCGGGCAGGCTGACGGCAAGCCCGGCTTTGGCCAACACCTCCAGCGCCTGCTCCTTGAGCCGGCCTTTCGACGGGATTGCCAGCGTGATCATTGCGGTTCTCCCCGCAGCGCTTCGATGCGGTCGAGCCAGACCGAAAAGCCGACGCCGGGAATCGGCGTCTTGGCACCGAGCAAGGTCAGCAGCCGGTCGTAACGGCCGCCGCCGGCCAGCGGCCGCTCACCACCTTGCGCCGCGATCTCGAAGACGATGCCGGTGTAATAATCCAGCGGACGGCCAAAGGCAGCATCGTAGCGGATTGTTTGCATCGGCAGGCCGTGCGCCTCGATCGCCTTGGCGCGGGCGGCAAATTTTTCGAGTGCCGCGCCCAGCGAAAGCCCGGCAGAGGCGGCGAAGCTTTCGAGCGCAGCACTCGCGCCGTCGAGCGGCACGTCGATGGCGAGAAAATCCTTTAGTGCCGCGAAGGCTTCGTTCGACAGCCGCACGCTGCGCAGTTCGGCCTTCTCGATCAGGCGCCGCGCAATGTCCGCCGGCCCGCGTCCGCCGGATGCCAGCAGGCCCGCCTCTTCCATGCCACCAGCAATGTGGGCAGACAGCGCTTCGAGATCGCCGTCGAGCACAAGGGCCGCGACATCGCCGTCAAGCTGGCCGTTGCGCGGCGGGTTGGCGAGGTCGGCGAGCGCTGCCTGCAGCATCGGCGCGGAACCGAAGGCGCGTGCCAGCCGCATGCGCCAGCCGCGCGGCAGGCCGAGCGCCGCAAGCACCGCCTCGAAGATGGTCTGGTCGCCGAGCGTGATCGCCAGGGGCTGCGCCGGCAGCACCAGCTGCAGCAGCGCATGCGCATCGGCCAGCGAACGGGCGTCGGCCTCAGCCGTATCGCGGTCGCCGAGATCCTCGATGCCGGCCTGGAAAAACTCATTGCCGCCCTCGCGGCGCTGGCGAAACACTTCGCCGAGGTAGGAATAGCGGCGCGGCGTGCCGGCCTGGCTGGCTATGTGGTCGAGGCAGACGGGAATGGTGAATTCGGGACGCAGGCACAGCGTCTTACCGGTCTCGCTTTCGGTGAGAAAGATGCGGCGGCGCAAATCCTCGCCGGCCATGTCGAGGAACGGATCGGCCGGCTGCAACACGGCCACTTCCACCGCATGGGTGTTGCGGGTGGCGAAGAGGTTGGTGATTTCGGTTGCGATGGTGGGGCGGGATGTCATGGGCAGCGCGAGGCACCCCCCTCTGGCCTGCCGGCCATCTCCCCCTCAAGGGGGGAGATCAGCAGCTTGACGCGCAGCGCCTCTTCTTCAACGCCGGAGATTGGCGAAAGCATGCACGACATCCAATCTCCCCCCTTGAGGGGGAGATGGCCGGCAGGCCAGAGGGGGGTGTTCAAGCGCCACCCTTCGCACGGTCAGCCGCCTGCGCCGCGAGTATCTTCTTCACCTCGGCGACCAGTTCACCCTCCGCCACCGTCACCTGGGCCGGACGCGCGGCGCGCCATTCGGCGTTGTCGGTGATCTCCGCCGACATGCGCGCGCCTTCGATCAGGTCTTTGATCTGCAGCTCGCCTTTGGCGCGCTCGTCGCCGCCCTGGATGATTGCGACCGGGCTGCCACGGCGGTCGGCGTATTTCAGCTGCGCCTTCATGCCGGCGCCGCCGAGATACATTTCGGAGCGGATGCCGGCAGCGCGCAGTTGCGCAACCATCTTCTGGTAGCGGCCGAGGCTTTCGGTATCCTTGTCCATCACCAGCACGACGACCGGCGCGATGACATCGGTGGTGTCCAGCTTGCCGAGGTTCTTCAGCGCCGTCATCAGGCGGGAGACGCCGATGGAAAAGCCGGTCGCCGGCACTGGCTCGCCACGGAAGCGCGAGACCAGGCCATCGTAGCGCCCACCGCCGCCGACTGAACCGAAACGGACGATCTGGCCGTCTTCATTGGGGATCTCGGCCAGAAGCTCGGCCTCGAAGACGGGGCCGGTGTAGTACTCGAGGCCACGGACGACGGAGGGGTCGATGCGGATGCGGTCATCGTTGTAACCAGATGCATGCGCCAACTTTGCGATGACAGAAAGCTCCTCCAACCCTTCTACTCCGCGAGCATTGCCCTCTACTGCCTTTGCCATACTCGCAAGGGTTTCATCGTTGGAAAGCCCTAATGCACCACCCAATGCATCCGGATATGCTGCAAGGCTCAACACTCGTTCGATGTGAGCTGCGCCAAGACCCGCGCCTTTAGTAAAGTCCCCTTCGCCTTCCTTACCGCCATCCCATCGTCCGGCGCCAAGCAAAAGAGCCACGCCGTCTGGGCCGAATTTATCCAGCTTGTCGATCGCCCGGAGGACGTGCAGTCGGCGCCCAGCATTCTCGTCGCCGCCAAGGCCGATTGCTTCCAGCACGCCATCGAGCACCTTGCGGTTGTTGACGCGGATGACGTAGTCGCCGCGCTTGATGCCCAGCGCCTCCATCACATCGGCCATCATCATCGCCATCTCGGCGTCGGCGGCGACACCCGGCGTGCCGATGGTGTCGGCGTCGAACTGCATGAACTGGCGGAAGCGGCCGGGGCCGGGCTTTTCGTTGCGGAACACCCAACCGGAGCGGTAGCTGCGATACGGCTTCGGCAGCCTCTCAAAATTCTCGGCGACGTAACGCGCCGTCGGCGCGGTCAAATCATAGCGCAGCGACAGCCATTGCTCGTCATCGTCCTGGAACGAGAACACGCCCTCGTTGGGCCGGTCCTGGTCGGGCAGGAATTTGCCGAGCGCATCGGTGTATTCGATCAGCGGCTGGTCGGCCGGCTCGAAGCCGTAGAGCTCATAGACCGAACGGATGGTCGCCATCATCTTCTCGACGGCGCGGATGTCTTCCGCACTGCGGTCGGCAAAGCCGCGCGGCAGCCGCGCTTTCGTCTTTTCCGATTTGTCGGCCATGGGATGGGTACTCGGCGTTTCGTGGCGTTGCGTGGATCGGTCAAATTACCGCTTTCCACGGCGCGCGTGTCCTAACCGATGCAGCAGGGAGCGGCAAGGGTTTGCAGGCTTGTCCGCGAGGTGGCTTGGAACGGTTCGATATTTTGCCAACGCTGCGCCGCCCCTCATCCGCCTGCCGGCACCTTCTCCCCATATAGGGACGGGGAGAAGGGGACGACCGCAACCCGGCGCGCCTCCTGCTGCGCTGGTGATTGGCGAAACCTTGCGCGCAAGCCCATCTATCCGGTTCGGACAAGCAATCTTTCTCCCCGTCACTATACGGGGAGAAATGCCTGGCAGGGCAATGAGGGGCAGCACAAACGGTCAAAGCCGTCTGCGAATCCGACTCCGAAACAAAACGCACCGAAAAGGAAACAATTCCGCCATCGGTGCGGCATCGTGCCGACACAATCGGAGCCGATAAGCGCGCCGAAACAAGGGGTTGGGGCCATGACTGCGGCACAGAAATTCGATATCAGAGACGACGGCTTGCATGAAGTCCGGCTGCCGCCGGCCGAGAGCCGTGCGCCGGTGACGGCGAGCCTCGGTCCGTTTGAGGTCACTGCCGACGAGCGCAAGGGCTCGACGATGCGCGAGGCGCTGATGACCGGGCTGCTGGTGATCTATCCGGCCTTTGCAGCGCTGGCGGCGATTGTCGCGGGGTTGTTTTTGACGGGCGCCAGTGGGGTGTGAGCTTACCCTCCCCCTTGTGGGGAGGGTCGACGCGTAGCGTCGGGGTGGGGGGCAGCGCCAAGGGACCCCCACCCGCGCCTTCGGCGCGACCTCCCCACAAGGGGGAGGTAGGGGACAGCGCTACTTCGGCCGTTTGAACGCCTTCTTGTCCTTCTCGACCTCCTTGCGGCAAACACACCCTTCGAGGTGGTCGTTGACCAGGCCCATCGCCTGCATGAAGGCATAGACTGTTGTCGGGCCGACAAAACTCCAGCCGCGCTTCTTCAGTTCCTTCGAAATCCTGACCGAGACCGCCGTCGTCGGATTGGCGCGCAGATGGGCGAGGTCGACGATTTCGGGTCGCTCCTCCTTGCCCGGCTCGAATTTCCAGAACCATGCGGCCAGCGAGCCGAATTCATCGACCATTTCTCTCGCCCGCTTTGCATTGTTGATGGTCGAGACGATCTTGCCGCGGTGGCGGATTATGCCAGCATTGGCAACCAGGCGCTCGACATCCTTGTCGGTGAAGGCGGCGACCTTGTCGAAGTCGAAACCGGCGAAGGCCTCGCGAAAGTTCTCGCGCTTGCGCAAAATGGTCAGCCAGGACAGGCCGGACTGAAAGCCTTCGAGGCAGATCTTTTCGAACAGCCTGCGGTCATCAGCCACCGGCCGGCCCCATTCATGGTCGTGATAATGCAGATAGTCCGGCAGATTGCCGTGCCAGAAGCAGCGCTTGATCCCGTCGGGGCCGGCGAGCAGGCCGGTGTTTTCTTTTTCCATAACCAAGATCCGTTCGTTAATGCGCTTTGCCTTGCATTTACCGCGGCTTTACCAGATTCCTGAACGCCGCGGTAACCACACCAAAAGGTTTACTGACAGAACGGCATTTTACGCATTCCGATTCATGTTTCGGTTGCGGCTTCGCGCCAAGGATCGCGCAACAGGGGGCAAGTTCCGCCTCCGTCCGTTCGACGATCAAGGTGCGTTCCGATGAAGATCTTTTTGCGTTCCGTGCTCGGCGCCGTAGCCATCCTGGCCGCCGGCGTCACCTCGTCTGCCGCCAACGACCGCTATGCCGACAGGCCGCCGGTGATGGTGAGCCCCGACCTTTCGGCACCCTGGGTGCTGCAGCTTGGCCGCGCGCCCGGCGTCGTGCGCCAGAGCCGCCAGCTGATCCAGCAGCCGCGCGTTCGCTATGCACAGCCGGCGCAGCCCGACCGGGTGCGTACCGCTTCGGTGCAGGCGCCGGCCAAGCGCATGGTGATGCGGCCGCAGATCAACCCGCTCTATCTGCCACAGGAAGTCGCCTATGACGGCCCGCAGAAGCCGGGCACGATCGTCATCGATACGACGCAGAATTTCCTGTTCCTGGTCGAGAAGAATGGCAAGGCGCGGCGCTACGGCGTCGGCACCGGCAAGCCGGGCTTCGAATGGTCAGGCACGCACAAGATCACCAACAAGCGCGTCTGGCCGGACTGGCGCCCGCCGGTGGAGATGATCAAGCGCGAGGCCGCCAAGGGCCGCTACCTGCCGACCTATCTGGCCGGCGGCGAAGAGAACCCGCTGGGCGCCCGCGCGCTCTATCTCGGCACGACGGAATACCGCATTCACGGCACCAACCAGCCCTGGACGATCGGCGGCGCGGTGTCGTCCGGCTGCATCCGCATGCGTAACGAGGACGTGGTTGACCTTTACGAGAGGGTCAATGTTGGAACGACCGTGGTCGTGATATAGTCGGCTACCGAATCATCTGATCCAGAAGGCTAGCCCTTCAGGCATCGGCGAGGGTTTACGGGGGACGGGCCGTGTGGGGATGCGGCCAGTCAGGAAAGGGCAGCACGGGAAGCCGCGCTGCCCTTTCTCTTTGTCGTGACACCGATGGCAGGTGAGCCAAGCTGCGCCAGAACGTCGCGGCAGGGGGATGAGGGTTCGCTTTCACGCTGCCCTTGCCACATTTCCCCTGCTATAGGGGCGGCCAAACTCCCTGCGCCAAATTCCCCTACAAAGGTCCAGCCATGTCTCAGCCAGACGACAGCCGCTATCTCCGGGGCGGCCCGGTCGCCCAGCGCATCATCGATGCCGTGCGCGAGGATGCCGCGATCGCCACGGCCGAAGGTTTTCCGCCCAAGCTGGTGTCGATCACCGTCGGCGATACCGATGCGGTCGATGTCTATGTGCGCAACCAGCGCGCCAAGGCCGCGCTTGCCGGCATCTCCTTCGAGGAGCGGCGCTTTCCCGCTGACATCACCGCCGGCGAACTCGAAGCGGCGATCCATGGCCTGAACGCCGATCCGCGTGTCACTGGCATCATCATCCAGCGGCCGGTGCCGGCACACATCCCGATCAAGACGCTGCAGGCGGCGGTGCATCCGCTCAAGGATGTCGAGGGCATGCACCCGGCCTCGATCGGCAACATCGTCTACAACCAGCTCGACCTCGCGCCCTGCACGGCCGCCGCCTCGGTCGAGCTGCTGAAGGAAACCGGCCTCGATCTCAAGGGGCTCGAAGTGGTCGTCGTCGGCCATTCCGAAATCGTCGGCAAGCCGATCGCCTTCCTGTTGATGAGCGAAGGCGCAACGGTGACGGTGTGCCATCACATGACGCGTTCGGTGGCGGCCCATGCGCGCCGCGCCGACGCGCTGTTCGTCGCCGTCGGCAAGCCCAGGCTGATCAAGGCCGATATGGTGAAGCCCGGTGCAGCCGTCATCGACATCGGCATCAATTCCGAGATCGGCCCGGACGGGCAAAGCCGCATCGTCGGCGACGTCGACACCGAAAGCGTCAAGCACGTTGCGTCCTGGATCACGCCGGTGCCGGGCGGCGTCGGCCCGATCACCGTGGCAATCCTGCTGCGCAACACAATGGTCGCGCTCAGCCGCCAGCGCGCGCGCTACCAGGCGACGTATGGAACGGTGGACAGGCTGGCGGCGGAGTAAGCGCCGTCGTCACGTAAATTGCGGCACGTGGCAGGTGATGCGGCTTTCTTCGTCCCAGAAGACGTAAAGCATGCCACCGCTGCCCCAGAAGAAGCCGGCCAGTGAATCGAACTGCAGAAGAAATTGCATCTTTCGATTTGTTCCGGGAACAAGCGGAAACTCAGGCCCCTGAACCCAGGACGGCAGGCCGCCAAGCCGGAAGAGATTTTGCCGCGAATTGCTTATCCCCCATGACTGCCTGAGCCAGCGCGAGGGTGTGGGCGCAAGACGGACGATGCGCTCCTCTGCCGCCCGATCGGACGGCAAATCATAGTCCGAATGGAAAGGTGCCATCGGTGTCGGCACTCCATTGGCATCATGAGAATAGTAGGTCGGCGAGAGGGAGCCGTCGCAACTCTCAATGCGGAGCCGGGGAAAAGGCGACGTTATCCCGATACCGAAGTCATCCAGTGTCACGAGATGGACCAACCTCCTGCCGCAAGCCGGGCATTGAGCCATCCCCTCACCGCCAATCGTGAATGGTCGCCCTGCGGTCGCCAGATGCCAGGTGGGATGATTGCGGTGCGTCGGAAAGGACAGGTCGCTTGGCGTGCCCCCTTCAAAGACAAGATGGTGACAGGCCGGCGGCGAGCGCGGATCGGCATGCATCAGCCAATCCGTGAAATCGGGAATGTCGCTTAAGGTGCTGTCCGGAAACAATTCCGGCGCCTGCAAGGCCACGTGAGCCAGTAGATCCTCGATGTCGTTTCCACGTTTGACTTCCCCTTGTAGGAAAAATGCCAACCGGGCCAGATCTGCATCGTCGAGAAACGACACCACGTCGTCGATCAGAGTGGTCTGGTGAACGCCGGCTTCAACGGCTGCCTTTATCAGCGCCAAAAGGAACTCGGACCCGCCCTTCAGATGCTTGGCGACGATTGCCGTGCAATCTTCATAGCGTGCCTGCAAAGTCAGGCGCGGCGTCATCGACAGGAGCCGAACGACGGTTTCAATTTCCAGCGTTTCTAAATCGGTCATCGCACTATTGTTACGAGCGAGTGCCCGGCAATCAAATCATTCTTGGCGGCTCGCCGCCATAGGCCCAGTCCAGCAGCCTGATCGTATGAACCACCGGCAGCTTTGCGGCCGACGCGATCTGGGTGATGCAGCCGATGTTGCCGGTGGCGACGATCTCGCCGCCGGTCGCCTCGATGTTTTTCACCTTGCGGTCCCGTAGTTTTGCCGAGATCTCCGGCTGCAGGATGTTGTAGGTGCCGGCCGAGCCGCAGCACAGATGCCCCTCGCGCGGTTCGCGCACGACGAAACCGGCCTTGGCGAGCAATTCTTTCGGCTGGCGGGTGATCTTCTGGCCGTGCTGCATCGAACAGGCGGAGTGATAGGCGACAATGGTGCCCGGCTTGCGCACCGGCTCCGGCAGGTCGAGAGCAGAGAGATATTCGGTGATGTCCTTGGCCAGCGCGGAGACCCGAGCCGCCTTGTCGGCATAGGCCGGGTCGAGGCGCAGCATGAAGCCGTAATCCTTGATGGTGGTGCCGCAGCCCGATGCGGTGATGACGATGGCGTCGAGCCCACCCTGGTCGATGGCGCGCGTCCAGGCATCGACATTCTGCCGCGCAGAGGCAAGGGCTGCTGCCTCACGCCCCATATGATGCACGAGCGCGCCGCAGCAGGCCTCGCCTTTGGGCACCACGACCTCAACGCCAAGCCGCGTCAGCAGCGCAATCGTCGTCTCGTTGATGGCGGGATCGAGCACCGATTGGGCGCAGCCGGTGAGAATGGCAACGCGGCCCTTTTTCGCTCCCTGCCCCGGATGGACGCCGGGAGAGGCCATCGGCGACGCCACGGGAACAGAGGCCGGCGCCAGCTTCAGCATCGCACTGAGCGGCTTCAGGGCCGGGAGCTTTTCGAACAGGCCGATGAACGGCTTGCCCAGTCTCGCCAGTTTAAGAGCGGCGCGAAAACGCGCGGGATAGGGCAGCACGAAGGCCAGCATGGCGCGGGTCAGCCGGTCGAGCAGCGGCCGCTTGTAGGTCTCCTCGATGTGAGCGCGGGCATGGTCGACCAGATGCATGTAGTTGACGCCCGACGGGCAGGTGGTCATGCAGGCAAGGCAGGACAGACAGCGGTCGATATGGGTGACGATCTCCTTGTCGGCGGGACGGCCGTTCTCCAGCATGTCCTTGATCAGGTAAATCCGCCCGCGCGGCGAATCCAGCTCGTTGCCAAGCGTCACATAGGTCGGGCAGGTGGCGGTGCAGAAGCCGCAATGCACGCATTTGCGCAGGATCTTTTCCGATTCCGCGACATGTGGATCAGCTAGCTGGGCAAGGGAGAAATTGGTTTGCATCTCGTTCTGATCCTAAGCCATGCGGCCGGGATTGAGGATGGCCTTGGGGTCGAATTCGGCCTTGAGCCTGGCCGACAGGGCCGCCAGATGCGGCGCCTGCGGCTCGAACACCGGCACGGCGGCGCGATGCGCGGGGGCAGCGCGCACCAGCGTCGCGTGGCCGCCGCCATGCTTTCTTATCAGCCCGCGCAGCAGGCCGGCCTCGGGATCGCCCTCCTCCATGCGCAGCCAGACCAGCCCGCCCTGCCAGTCGTAGAAGGCGCTGACGCCAATCTGCATGCGCAGTGTCAGCACCATCTGATGGGCCTGCGACGGCGCCATGGAGACGCGCCATACCGGCTTTTCAGTGCCATCGGCGAATGGCGCGCAATCCCTGACGTCGCGCCAGACTGCATATGAGGCTTCGCCCGCAATCTCCTGCAACGGGCCGGCGTTTTTCAACAGGGTCTTCAGCGCCTCGATACGATAGGCGACCGAAGGGCCAAAGCCTTCGACACGCAGCAGCGTCGCGGCGTCAGCGCCGAGACTGCCGCCGGCAACGCGCGCGGCGATGCGTTCGGGCAGATGCGCGGCGCTCGACACTTCAGCGCTGGAGCCGAGCGCCAGCGCCATGGCGCTTGCTGCTGCATCGTCGAGCAGGCTGCGGACGGCGAGCGTGACTTCGGTCTCGGCCGCCGGCAGCACCTTGAAGGTGACGTCGGTGAGCACGGCCAGTGTGCCCCAGCTGTTGGCCATCAGCTTCGACAAATCGTAGCCGGTGACGTTCTTGACGACGCGGCCGCCGGACTTGAACGCCTCGCCGCGACCGGCAACCGCGTTGATACCCAGGATGTGGTCACGCGCCGCACCCGCCTTCAGCCGGCGCGGGCCGGACAGGTTCGCGGCAAGCACCCCGCCGATCGTGCCTTTGCCGGGCTCGCCGGCGAGCAGCGGACCGTAATCCATCGGCTCGAAGGCAAGCTGCTGGCCGTTGTGTGCAAGCAGGCTTTCGATCTCGGAGCGCGGCGTGCCGGCTTTCGCCGACAGCACCAGCTCAGCCGGCTCATAAAGCGTGACGCCGGTGAGCTTCGACAGGTCGAGCGTGTGCTCGCTCTGCTGCGGCCGGCCAATGCCGCGCTTGGAACCGTGGCCGACGGTTTCCAGCGGCGTCTCCTCTGCCGCGGCCCATTGCACGATGGAGAGGGCTTCGGTGGACGAGGTGGGGGTGAAGGTGGTCATGGGTGCCACGCGCCACTTGCGAGTGCAGAGACGTCGCGTTCCTTCGCGCCCCCCTCTGTCCTGCCGGACATCTCCCCCACTTGGGGGGAGATTGGCAGCTTCTCCGACCGCGCCTCTCTTGCGTCGAAGATTTGCGAAGGCCGAGATGACAGCTGATCTCCCCCCTTGTGGGGGAGATGTCCGGCAGGACAGAGGGGGGCGTGAAGGATCGCCGACATGCGAAATTCAAACCCCATCAAAACCTCGGAATATCCGGAAACGCCACCTGCCCGCGATGCACATGCATGCGCCCCAATTCCGCGCATCTGCGCAGTTGTGGAAACACTTTTCCCGGGTTGAGCAGATGATTGGGATCGAAGGCGCATTTGACGCGCATTTGCTGGTCGAGGTCGATCTGGTTGAACATCTCCGGCATCAGGTCGCGCTTTTCGACGCCGACGCCGTGCTCGCCGGTCAAGACACCGCCGACCTTGACGCAAAGCCGCAATATGTCGGCGCCAAAGCTTTCCGCCTTGTCGAGTTCGCCCGGAACATTGGCATCATAGAGGATCAGCGGGTGCAGATTGCCGTCGCCGGCATGGAAGACATTGGCGACGCCGAGCCCGTATTTCTCCGACAGTTCGCGCATGCCGGCGAGCACCTTCGGCAGCTCCTTGCGCGGGATGGTGCCATCCATGCAGTAATAGTCGGGCGAGATGCGGCCGACCGCGGGGAAGGCCGCCTTGCGGCCGGCCCAGAAACTCAGCCGCTCCTGTTCGGACTGCGAGATGCGGCAGGTGGTGGAGCCGTTCTTGTAGGCGATCGCCTCGACGAGACCGATCAGGTGATCGACCTCGACGCCCGGCCCGTCGAGTTCGACGATCAGCAGCGCCTCGACATCAAGGGGATAGCCGGCATGGACAAAATCCTCCGCGGCATGGATTGCCGGGCGGTCCATCATCTCCATGCCGCCGGGAATGATGCCGGCGCCGATAATGTCAGCGACGCACTGGCCGCCCTGCTCGCTCGTGGGAAAACCGATCAGCAGCGCGCGTGCCGTCTCCGGCTTTTTCAGGATGCGCACGGTGACTTCGGTGACGACGCCGAGCAAGCCTTCGGACCCGGTCATGACGCCCAGCAGGTCGTAGCCTTCCGAGTCCAGATGATTGCCGCCGAGGCGCACCACCTCGCCGTTCATCAGCACCATCTCGATGCCGAGCACATTGTTGGCGGTGAGGCCGTATTTCAGACAGTGCACGCCGCCGGAATTCTCCGCAACATTGCCGCCGATCGAGCAGGCGATCTGGGAGGATGGATCGGGGGCGTAGTAAAACCCCTCCTGCTCGACGGCGGTGGTGATGCCGAGATTGGTGACGCCGGGCTGAGCGACGACAACGCGGTCGGGATAGTCGATCGCAAGGATGCGGTTGAAGCGGCTCATGACCAGCAGCACCGCATCTTCGAGCGGCAGCGCGCCGCCGGACAGTGAGGTGCCGGAGCCTCGCGGCACGACGCGAATGTTGCGGTCGTTGCAGTATTTCAGCACCCGCGACACCTGCGCCACCGTTTCCGGTAGCACCACGACCAAGGGCAATTGCCGGTAGGCGGTGAGGCCATCGCTCTCGAAGGCGCGCATTTCGTTGGTGGCGTCGACGACGCCCTCGCCCGGCACGATGATGCGCATGTCGGCAACGATCTCTGCCCGCCTTCGCATCGTGGCGTCGTCTGGCTTGGGCATGACAAGGCCGGACATCGGCAACGTCCTCCGCGTGACTGGTAAAAATCTTTTACCAGCCGTCGGCGCTTGTTGCAAATCCTGCTTTGGTCGAGCGCGCGGCAAGGTCCAGCGGCGAGCTTCCGCAGCGGCAATCTGCCGCTGGCGCTCTCCCCCCTTGAGGGCAGGGCTATCGCATATGGATTCTTTCGAAGAGGGACCCCCACCCTGACCCTCCCCACAAGGGGGAGGGAACGCGGCCGCGCGCCAACATTTTCCCGCCCAAACCTCGGTAATTTGCTGAAATCAGCGCTTACGGAGTTCTCCCTCCCCCTTGTGGGGAGGGGTTAGGGGTGGGGGGTACGTGCCGGGCAAACCTTCGGGAAGTTTCATATGCGATTGCCCTGCCCTTGAGGGGGAGATGGGCGCGAAGCGGTCAGAGGGGGTCCTTGCGCGTGAAGCGCCGACGTCGTCTCCGTCGCGAGACGAGGCTAGCGCTTCACGCGAGACGCCCCCCCTCTGTCGCCTTCGGCGACATCTCCCCCTCAAGGGGGGAGATTATTCGCCCGGATGTTTCGCCGGCTCGGAGTGCATCCGCCTCACTCGCCGCACACCCCACCAGACCAGGAGGATGGCAACCGGCACCGACGCGGCAGTGACCAACTCCGGCGCAAAGGCATGGCCGAAGATCGAGGCGCCCTTGGCGAGATAGGAGATCAGGCCGACGACATAGTAGGACACCGCGGCAACCGAGAGACCTTCCACCGTCTGCTGCAGGCGCAGTTGCAGCCGGGCACGGTTGTTCATCGAGGCCAGCAAATCGCGGTTCTGCTTTTCGACCTCGACATCGACCCAGGTGCGCAGCAGCGTCGTGGCGCGGGTGAGTTTTCGCGACAGATTGGCCTGGCGCTCCTCGACCGAGCGGCAGGTGCGCATGGCGGGTGCTACGCGGCGCTGCAGGAAGCCGCCCCATGTGTCGTAGCCGGGCACCGCCTCTTCCTCCAGCGCTTCCAGCCGCTCGACAACGATGCCGTCATAGGCGCGGCTGGCGCCGAAGCGATACAGGCTGGAGGCGGCATCGGCTTCCAGTTCGGCGGCAAGCTCGGTCAGATCGGCGAGCAGCGTCTGGCTGTCGCGGGTTTCAGTGACCTTCATTTCCAGCGTCGTCTGCGCCAGCCGGTCCTCGATGCGGCGGGCGCGGCTCGACAGCGTCAGCGCCAGCGGCAGGCCGAGCATAGCAAGCGTCCGGTAAGTCTCGATGTCGATCAGGCGCTGCGACAGCGCGCCGGTGCGGGCCGGCGTCAGGCCGCGGTCCAGCACCAGGATGCGGGTCATGCCATCGCCATCCTGGCGGAAGTCAGTGATGATGGCGGCGTTGCCGCGCTCGACCAGCGAATAACACAGGCTCGTCGGGTCGAAGCCGGCGATCAGCTTCTCGCTCGCCTGCGTCCATTTGCGGATGTCGAGGCGGATGCCGGAAATGACCGTTCCAGGCGGCGAAAATCCATTGCCGAAGGGAGAATCCTCCTGCGCCCTGCCGTTTTCGGCAAGCGGCCCTTCCCACAGATAGGTCGAGAATTCCGTATGCCGCTCCCAGCGCAGCGTGCCCTTGCCCCACTTCATGGCGTGGTGGCGGGCGTGACGGTCGGGCGCGGCGATGCCGAGGCGCCGCGACAATTCGGAGAGCACGGCCATGTCAACGCCGGAGCCGCCTTCGGTCATGAAGGCAAGCTGCACCAGCACACGCGGCTTCTCGATCAGCGGATGCGGCCGGGCATGAACCTCGCCAAGCGCGCCGGGCCGTCCCTCATGCGCGGGAAAGCCCATCACGCTGCCTTGGGCGCGCGGCTGGAATTCGAGATTGGACGTCTCGTCCGACACGGCTGGTCCCCCTGTTCTCGACCCTTCGTGTTGTCGCGTCCTCTTGAGACAATCGATGAGGCGCGTAAACAGCAAAGTTTAGCCGAAGCGATTTCGCCGGCACCGCACGGAAAGCGACTGTGTCGGGGCGAATTGGATAAATAATTTGACCAGTTGGCGACACCGGCTTTAATCTGCACGACAAGAAGCAGAGCATGATGTCGTCCCGAAAACCGCTTCACACTTTTCGGCATCATGCTCCAGGCAAGATTTCCCAGGCGCCCCTTTGAGCGATATTTTCTCCAAGATCGAGCATTCGCGCACCGCCGACGAGGTGGTGCAGCAGATCGAAAGCCTGATCCTGGAAGGTGTGCTGCGCACCGGCGACCGGCTGCCGGGCGAACGCGAACTGGCGCGCCAGTTCGACGTGTCGCGGCCGATCCTGCGCGACGCGCTGAAGGCGCTGGAGGGGCGTGGACTGTTGACGACCAAGGCCGGCGGCGGCACCCATGTCGCCGATGTCATCGGCCAGCTGTTCACCAAGCCGGTGACCGACCTGATCTCCATGCACCGCAAGGCGGTGACGGACTATCTGGAATATCGCCGCGAGATCGAAGGCGTCGCCGCTGGATATGCGGCGCGGCGTGCCACAGCAGACGACATCGCGTTGCTCGACCGCATCATGGCGCGCATGGACGAGGCGCACCGCACCGGCGATTTCGACGACGAGGCGGAGATCGACGTCGAGTTCCATCACGCGGTCTGCGAGTGCGCGCACAACATCATCCTGTTGCACACGCTGCGCTCCTGCTACCGGCTGTTGTCGGAAGGCGTGTTCCAAAACCGGCTGCTGGTGTTCAGCGTGCCCGGCGCGCGCGAGGCGCTGCTGGCCCAGCACCGCGCGATCTACAAAGCGGTGAAGGCCGGCGATCCCTCAGCCGCCCGGCAGGCGGCGATGGACCACATCTCCTATGTCGAGCGCTCGATGCTCGAGGCCGAGCGCAGCGGCGACTGGCAGCGCGTGTCGCGGCTCAGGCTCAAACAGCGCTCCGACGCCGGCAACGGCACGAAAACAACAGGTTAGGGACCACCATGAGCGACATCCTCACCATTGCCGACCTCAAGGATCTGGCGCGCCGGCGGGTGCCGAAGATGTTCTTCGACTATGCCGATTCCGGCGCCTGGACCGAAAGCACCTACCGCGCCAATGAGGAGGATTTCGGCAAGATCAAGTTCCGCCAGCGCGTGCTGGTCGACATGAGCAATCGCTCGCTGGAATCGACCATGATCGGCGAGAAGGTGGCAATGCCGGTGGCACTCGCCCCGACCGGCCTGACCGGCATGCAGCATGCCGATGGCGAGATGCTGGCGGCGCAGGCGGCGGAAGAATTCGGCGTGCCGTTCACGCTGTCGACGATGAGCATCTGCTCGATCGAGGATGTGGCATCGGTGACGACGAAGCCGTTCTGGTTCCAGCTCTACGTGTTGCGCGACAAGGATTTCGTGCTCAATTTGATCGACCGAGCGAAGGCGGCGAAATGCTCCGCACTGGTGCTGACGCTCGACCTGCAGATCCTCGGGCAACGCCACAAGGATATCCGCAACGGACTGTCGGCGCCGCCCAAGATGACGCTGGCCAACATTGTAGACATCGCCATGCGGCCGCGCTGGCTGATGGGCATTGCGGCTACCCCGCGCCGCACCTTCCGCAACATTGTCGGCCATGCCAAGGGTGTCGGCGACGTCTCCTCGCTGGGCTCGTGGACAAACGAGCAGTTCGATCCGCATCTGTCGTGGAAGGACGTCGCCTGGATCAAGGAACGCTGGGGCGGCAAGCTGATCCTGAAAGGTATTCTCGACAAGGAGGACGCGCTGATGGCGGTCGAGACAGGCGCGGACGCCATCGTCGTTTCCAACCATGGTGGGCGCCAGCTCGACGGCGCCTCATCATCGATCATGGCGCTGGAAGAAATCGCCGATGCGGTCGGCGACAAAATAGAAGTCCATATGGATGGCGGCATCCGTTCCGGTCAGGATGTGCTGAAGGCGCTCTGCCTCGGCGCCAAGGGCACCTATATCGGCCGGCCCTTCCTGTACGGCCTCGGCGCCATGGGCAAGGAGGGGGTAACCCTGGCGCTGGAGATCATCCGCAAGGAGATGGACATTACGCTGGCTCTATGCGGCAAGCGCCTGGTGACCGACATGGGCAAGGACCAGTTGCGGCGCTAGGGTCTTGTTCACCGATTGGCCCTAGCTTCGCTGGGATCACGGAGACGACGCCAGCCTTGACCGAGACCGGCATCCATTACCTCGACGCGCGCGTGCCGGATGGCATGCGCCTTTATGCGATCGGCGACGTGCATGGCCGGCTCGACCTGCTCGCAGCCATGCACCGCCGGATCGAGAGCGAGCTCGAATACAAGCCGACCGCCGACTGGCGGATCATCCACCTCGGCGACTATGTCGACCGCGGGCCAGACTCCAAGGGCGTCATCGATTTCCTGATCGAGGCGCAAAAGCGCGATCCGCGCAACCTGATGCTGGCCGGCAACCACGATATCGGCTTCCTCGATTTCCTCGACGTGCCCGACCCGGAAGGGCTGTTCATGCGCTATGGCGGTGTGCAGACGGCACAATCCTATGGCGTTGACTTGATTGGAGACGCACGCTGGTTCGGCAAGGCAGAGGCGGTGCAGCGGGGGCACGCCGACCTGGTCAAGGCCGTGCCGCAAGCCCATGTCGACTTCCTGCGGTCGCTGACGTTTTCAGTAAGCTTCGGTGATTTCTTCTTCTGCCATGCCGGCATCAGGCCGGATGTGCC
Source organism: Mesorhizobium sp. P171375 (assembly GCF_057786075.1). Taxonomy (NCBI): domain Bacteria; kingdom Pseudomonadati; phylum Pseudomonadota; class Alphaproteobacteria; order Hyphomicrobiales; family Phyllobacteriaceae; genus Mesorhizobium; species Mesorhizobium sp. P171375. Next base: position 2,421,207 of record NZ_JBYNWF010000001.1, on the reverse strand, counting down.
ACTGGAGAGCCAGAACCCGCAGGATCTCATCTGGATTCGCGACGCCTTCCACAACCATCCAGGGCTTTACCCGAAAGTGGTCGTGCACGGCCACACGCCGGTGCCGGAGGCCGAGGTGATGCCCAACCGCGTCAATGTCGACACGCTCGCCTGGCAGTCAGGCATGCTCACCGCGCTCGCCGTAGACGGCGCGGACAAGCGTATCCTGACGGTACAGGCAAAAGCGTTTTAACGGAGCGCGGCGGTGACGCCGTAGCCGTCGACGGCTTGATGGTTGTTGGCTGCATCGGCGGAATAAATGCCGAGACCGCACAGCACGATGGCAGACAGCATGACAAAGGACAGAAGCGCTGCTTTCACGGACGTCATCTCTAGTTGAGCTTCCTGCATCTGGGCACGAGGCGGTTACCAATGCGTTGAAACGGAGAATTCGTCTCAAAGTTTCGACGATTTCGCGCTTGTAGGTCGATTCTGTATCGGCGGTGTGTCGCGCGGAGCACACAGAAGGTTCATCGCGGTTGCATTGCCGATGCAGAGCGCGCGCCTTGTAGGATAGCGTTCGGCCACAAACCAAGCATGAAAGAGGTTTTCCCCGGCGGATTCACCGCCGCGTGCCAATTATGCAACGGCTGGCTTCCGCGCGGCTACCGGGGTTCAGATCGTCGCCACCCAGGCGCGGGCAATGGCGAGGCCGGCGGCATCGGCGTCCGCGCCGTTGCTAGCCATTTCGCCATCGAGCCGGTCATGCCAGTCGGGATGCCGCTCGGCGATGAGCGGCGCAAAGGACGTGCTCCAGTCCTTCACCATCGGCCGGTCGGCTTCGAAATGGAACTGGAAGCCGTAGACGGCGCGGCCGATGCGGAATGCCTGGTTCTCGGCAATTTCGCTGCCGGCTAGCCGCACCGCATTTGCAGGCAACACGAAGGTGTCGTCGTGCCATTCGAAGATGGGGAAATCCTGGGGCAGTGCGCCAAGCACCGGATCGGTCCTGGCGTCCGGTGTCAGCGACACCTTGTGCCAGCCGAATTCCGAGGCGCCGCCGATCTTGTTCTCGCCACCGAAAGTGCGGGCGACCAGCTGGCTGCCCAGGCAGATGCCGAGCACAGAGCGATCCTTCGCGGCGAAATCGCGGGTCAGTTCGAGCAGCGCGGGGAAATAGGGGTAGTCATCGTCGGCCAGCGCGTTCTGACCGCCGCCCAGCATCACCATGGCATCGTGCCCGGTCGCGTCGTCAGGCAGCGGATCGCCCTTGTAGGGTCGGCGCAAGTCGAGATCGGCGCCGGCTTCGGCTAGTGCCGCGCCGACCTGGCCGAGACCGGTGTTGTCGTAGTTCTGGACCACCAGCACTCGCATACGGAAATCCTGCTGACATGAAATGACGCGACGAGCGATATCATGTCGCCAGCATTGCAGCCAAGATGCGCGTTCCAGGAGAGAGCTATGCCACTGCAAAACCGGGTCGATCCGTTCGGCGCCATCCATGCCGTGCCGGAACGCGGCCTGTTCACAGGCAATCGCGGCATCATCCACGACCCGCACACCACAACGCTGCTGAAAAAGCGCTGGGCGCTTCAGGCGTGGATCATCTGCGTCTGCAAGTTTGGCAATGTGCGGCGCGAGCCGATGGGCCGTAATCGGCCGGGTGGCAAGGCCGGCTGGACCGAGCTGTTCTTCCTCGACGAGGTGACGGCACTGGCAGCCGGGCACCGGCCCTGTTTCTACTGCCGGCGTGAGCGGGCCACGGATTTCGTCGGCCGTTTCGGCAAAGCTTTCGGTGTGACCGAGCCGCGCGCGCCAATGGTCGACAAACGCCTGCACAAGGAGCGGCTGGCTTCGGGCGGCAAGCCACCGGCGATCAAGGCGGAAGATTTGGCCGGATTGCCGGACGGAGCGATGATCGCGGATGCCGGCACCGCCTATGCGCTACGTGGCGGCAAGGCGCTGCGCTGGTCGTTTGCGGGCTACGGCGATGCATTAGCCTTCGACAGTCTTGCCGGGCGGCCACTGCGCCTGCTCACTCCAGCCACGACCATTTCGGTGTTGCGGCAGGGCTTTGAACCTGTGTGGCATCCTTCCGCCGAGGCTTGACGCCGGGAACCGCCTCGACCATTCCTCGGCGATGCGCGCCAATTACAAGATGCAGCGGCTGTTCGTGCCGGACGATCTCGGAGCCGACATCGAATTCGATTCCGGCCAGCAGCAGAGCCATTATCTCATGCATGTGTTGCGGCTCGGGGAAAGCGCCGAGATCCTGGTCTTCAATGGCCGCGACGGCGAGTGGTCGGCAGTGATCGCTGCCAAGTCGAAGAAGGCGGTGCGACTGAAGGTGCTGGCCTTGCAGCGGCCGCAGCCGCCGCTGCCTGATCTGATCTACTGCTTCGCACCGCTGAAGCAGGGCCGACTCGACTATCTCGTGCAGAAGGCGGTGGAGATGGGCGCCGGCATGCTGCAGCCGGTGGTCACCCAGCACACGCAAGTGGCAAAACCCTCCATCGATCGCCTGCGCGCCAATGTCGTCGAGGCGGCCGAGCAATGCGGCATTCTGGCGGTGCCTGAGGTGCGCGATGCGGAAAAATTCGAGCGCCTGCTCTCCGGCTGGGACAAGGAACGGCGGCTGATCTTCTGCGACGAGGACGCCTCGACCAACAATCCGCTGCCGGCATTGCAGGCGATCAGGGAAAAGAAGCTTGGGCTGCTGGTCGGGCCTGAGGGCGGCTTTTCCGATGACGAGCGCAAGATGCTGCGGGCCCTCCCCTTCGTCACCGCCATTCCGCTCGGCCCTCGTATCCTGCGTGCCGACACGGCGGCGGTAGCCGCCCTTGCGGTGATGCAGGCGACGATCGGGGACTGGTGAGACTTCGCCTATTGCAAGGGGCGGGCGAGGCAGTCACATTCAATTCCTGTTGACCTGTGGCTCAGGATTTTTTGCTTGATCGGCTGCTGACATTTCGTCCATTTAGCGCCGGCGGGCTCCGAGAGCCGCAGAGGGGGCCCCCATGGCGCGCGACACCACCGATTTCCGGCCAATCGAAGACTTCGACGAACTCGTCGAGCATCTGGCCGAAGGCAACAAGCCGCGCGACAAGTGGCGGATCGGCACCGAGCACGAGAAGTTCCCGTTCTATGTCGACGGCAACGCGCCGGTGCCCTATGGCGGCGAGCGCGGCATCCGCGCCATCCTCGAAGGCATGCAGCACAAGCTCGGCTGGGATCCTATCATCGATGACGGCCGCATCATCGGCCTGGTCGAGCCGACCGGACAGGGCGCCATCTCGCTGGAGCCGGGCGGCCAGTTCGAACTGTCCGGCGCGCCGCTGGAGTCGATCCACCAGACCTGCCGCGAGGGCAATGCGCATCTGGCGCAGGTGCGCGAGATTGCCGAGCCGATGGGCATCCGTTTCCTCGGCCTCGGCGGCAGCCCGAAATGGTCGCTGGCCGAGACGCCGAAAATGCCGAAATCACGCTACGAGATCATGACGCGCTACATGCCCAAGGTCGGCAGCAAGGGTCTCGACATGATGTACCGCACCTGCACCATCCAGGTGAACCTCGACTTCGAGAGCGAAGTCGACATGCGCCGCAAGATGCAGGTGTCGCTGAAGCTGCAGCCGCTGTCGACGGCGCTGTTTGCCAACTCGCCCTTCACCGACAGCCGGCCGAACGGGCTGCAGAGCTGGCGCGGCGATATCTGGCGCGACACCGACAACCAGCGTTCGGGCCTGCTCGAATTCTGCTTCTCGCCCGAGTTCGGCTTTGCCGACTATGTCGAATGGGCGCTCGACGTGCCGATGTATTTCGTCATTCGCGACGGCCACTATCACGACATGACGCACGTCACCTTCCGCCAGTTCATGGCGGGTGCTGCGCGCAATGAAGTGCCCGACGGACTGCCGACGATGGGCGACTGGGCGAACCATCTGTCGACCTTGTTTCCCGATGTGCGGCTGAAGCGCTTCCTTGAAATGCGCGGCGCCGATGGCGGGCCGTGGCGGCGCATCTGCGCGCTGCCGGCCTTCTGGGTCGGATTGCTTTACGATGAGGCCGCTCTCGACGCCGCCGAGGCGCTGACCTCGAGCTGGACCTATGAAGAAACGCTGGCGATGCGCAATGCGGTGCCGGAACAAGGCATTTCGGCGCCCTTCCGCAACACGACGCTGCGCGACATCGCCCGCGACGTGCTGGTCATTTCGCGCATGGGCCTGAAGAACCGCGGCAAGAAAAACCGCGACGGCTATGACGAGACCTCGTTCCTCAATACGCTGGACGAAGTCGTGGCGCGCGGCACCACCAGCGCCGAGGAAATGCTGTCGGCCTACCACACGCGTTGGGGCGGTTCGATCGAGCCGGTGTTCATGGAATATGCCTATTAACGGCGCGGCTCAAGTTGCGGCAAAAGCCGCTTCAATCGAGCATTGAAACCAACTACGCTCTTCTTCGAGGATTTCCCGGAGGAGAAACCGATGCCCACCTTGTTCGACATATTGGCGCAGGCCCAGAACGGCAACGGCATGCAGGCGCTTGCCCAGCAGTATGGGCTTTCGATGCAGCAGACACAGGCTGCGGTCGCCGCATTGCTGCCGGCTTTCTCGCAAGGGCTGCAACGCAACACCGCCGACCCTTACGGGCTCGGCGCTTTCATGACGGCGATGGCAAGCGGCCAGCACGCCAAATATTTCGAGGACGCGACCAGGGCTTTCTCGCCGCAAGGCGTTAATGAGGGCAATGGCATTCTGGGTCATCTGTTCGGCTCCAAAGAGCTGTCGCGTGCCGTGGCGGGCCAGGCGGCGCAGGCGACCGGCGTCAGCCAGCAGATCCTGCAGCAGATGCTGCCGGCCATCGCCTCGATGGTGATGGGCGGACTATTCAAGCAGACGACAGACCGGTTGATGGGGGGCCAGATGCAGGCTGCCGGCGGCTTCGGCGCCGGCAGCAATCCACTCGGCGAGATCATCGAACAGATGATGCGGCAGGCCGGTGGCGGCGCACAGCAGGCGCCGCAGCCGGCACCCAATCCTTATGGCGAGAACCCGTTTGGCAAAGTTCTGCAGGACATGTTCGGCGGCGGCGCCCAACAGCCACAAAGCCAACCGCAACAAGCGCCCAACCCCTATGGCGACAATCCGCTCGGCAAGGTGCTGCAGGATATGTTCGGTGGCGGCGCGGCACAACAGCCGCAAGGCCGGGCGCAGCAGCCGCAACAAACGCAGAGCCCTTACGGCGACAATCCGCTGGGCAAGATTTTCGAAGAAATGCTGCGGCAAGGCGGTGGCGGCGGTTTCGGCCAGCCTGGCGGACAGCCGGCGCCGCAGCCCCAGGCGAAGCAGCGCCAGGCGCCGCAACCTCAGGCCAATCCGAGCGGCAGGCCAAGAAATCCGTTCGACGATATTTTCGGCAAGATGTTCGAGACCGGCGCCCAGCAGCGCGACGAATATCAGAAGGGCGTGGAAACGATCTTCGACCAGTTCAAGCGGGACATGGACCGGCGGTAGTCAGAGGCTGAGCAAAAAAGAAAAGCCCGGTCCTGAGAGGACCGGGCCAGTGTGCAGGCTGGCCGGCGGGGATCCAGCAGGGAGTGGGGAGCCTGCGATAGTCCTTGGTTGCCGCGAGCCGCAGAAAGGTTCACGGCAGCCGAAACAAAGTGCCTGATATCAAGCTACCTGGCGGGCAAGATTTTCGATCGTATCGGCACGATCACTCGCGATCGCACGCAGCTTCGCGGTCGGATCGCAGCCGAACGGCACATCGATGGCGACATGGAGGTCGGCGCGCGTCAGGCCGATATCGGCGAGTTCAGCGTCCGACATCTCGCCAAGGCGATAGAAGGCGCGGCGATTTTTCCAGGCCTGGAAGGCGTTGAGAAGAGCATTGGCCACGCGCGTCGCAACGGCCGGACGCGAGGTGATGCGCGAGGTCTCGGTGGCGAAATCGATCGTGGTCATGTCAGTCTCCTTCGGAGTCGAGCGGACGAAGCCGGGCAAACAGTGCTTGGGAGAAGCGCCGTTCCGGTCTCGATTCACATGCCTTCATGTGGATGTCAGGGAATTTGCCACGACGCGATTGATTAATCCAACGAATGTTTCTAATCTTTAGCATCAACGCTAGTGATGGATTGGACCCGATGAAAGCGCCACTCGATCTCGACCAGTTGCAGACCTTCATCTCGATTGCCGATACCGGCAGCTTCACCCGCGCGGCCGAGGAAGTGCTTCGCACCCAGTCGGCGGTGTCGATGCAGATGCGCCGGCTGGAAGAACGGATCGGCAAGCCGCTGTTCGAAAAGGACGGCCGCACCAACAGGCTGACCGAGGAAGGCGACAAGCTGCTCTCCTATGCGCGGCGCCTGCTCTATCTCAACCGCGAGACGCTGGCCGCCTTCGACGACCGGCGGCTCGAAGGCACGATCCGCATCGGCACGCCCGACGACTATGCAGACCGCTTCCTGCCCGAGATCATGGCGCGCTTCACGCGCTCCAACCCGCGCGTCGAGTTGACCGTCATCTGCGAGCCGACGCCGGGGCTGGTCGAGCATATCAAGCGCGGCAATCTCGATTTGGCGCTGGTGACGCACAACGATACGCGCGGCCAGTCGGAAGTGGTGCGGCGCGAACCACTTTTGTGGGTGACCTCGGCCAACCATGCCACGCATGAACAGGAAGTGCTGCCAATGGCCTTCGGCCGGCCGAATTGCATCTGGCGGCGCGCCGCCGTCGATGTGCTCGACCGGCAGAACCGCGACTATCGCATCCTGTTCACCAGCTTTTCGGCAACCGTCATCACCGCCGCGGTGCTGTCGGGGCTCGCAATCTCGGTGCTGCCTGAATGCGCGCTGCGGCCCGGCATGCGGGTGCTGGGCGAAGCCGACGGTTTCGGCGTCCTGCCCGACTGCCGCATCGGCATCATGCGCGGCCAGACCTCGCGGCCGGAGATTGTCGATGCGCTGGCCCGCCATATTTCGGAAAGCCTCGACAACATTTCCGTGCCGCTCGGCGAAGAGACGGGAAGCTTCGATTTCGCGGCACTTGCCTTCGCCAAGATGAAGCGGAGCAAGCCGAACCAGATCCTGCCGGGCTGGTGAGGCGGATCAGGCCGATGCGGCCTCCTCTGTCGTTGCGTTGGCCGACGACAGGCCGGGCAACGCCAGCAATTGCGCCGGCTCCAGTGGCGACGACAGGAGATAGCCCTGCAGTTGCTGGCAACCCATGGCGACCAGCAGCGTCTTCTGCGCTTCGGTCTCGACGCCCTCGGCGGTGACCTCGACCTTGAGGGCGCCGGCGAGATCGATCAGCGCCTTGACGATGGCGCCCGAATTGCCGTCGCCGTCGAGGAGCCGCACAAAGGAGCGATCGATCTTGAGCTTGTCGATGGCATGGCGGCGCAGATAGCTCAGAGACGAATAGCCGGTGCCGAAATCGTCGAGCACGATGCCGACGCCCGACCGGCGCAGGTTGGCGAGCGTCGTTCTGGTCGCGTCGCTGTTTTCCAAAAGCACGTTTTCGGTGATCTCGAGCTGCAGGCGCTCCGGAGCCAGCCCGGTCTCGGCGAGGATCGAGGCAACCTCTTCGGCAAAGCCGGCGTCACGCAATTGCAGCGGCGACACGTTGACGGCGAGCCAGGGCAATTCGGTGCGGACGGCGAAGCGGCAGGCTTCCAGCAACACCCATTTGCCGAGCTGGCCGATCATGCCGCGTTCTTCGGCGATGGCGATAAACTGCGCCGCCGGCAATGCGCCATGCACGTCGTGTGCCCAGCGGATCAGCGCCTCCGCGCCGACAATGGTCTTGCCGTTGCTGGCAAAGACCGGCTGGTAGGCGAGCTTGATGCCGGTGCCGCCGTTCAGCGCATTGCGCAGCTCGCTCTCGACCTTGCGCTTGCGCAGCAAAAGGTCGTCCATGTCGCCGGCGAAGACCTGGTAACGGCCGCGGCCATTCCTCTTGGCTTCGTAAAGTGCGATGTCGGCCTTGCGCAGCAGGTCGTCGGCATCGGCATCTGGCCCCGTCGACAAGGCAATGCCGATGCTGGCGCCGACAAAGACCTGGTCGTCTATCAGTTTGAACGGCTCCTGCAATTTTTGCAGCACCCGGTCCGAAATGTCTTCTGCGCTCCTGATGTCGCGGACATCGAGCAGGATCACCGCAAATTCGTCGCCACCCAGCCTCGCCACCGTGTCGACGTCGCGAACCGTATGCTGCAGTCTGGCGGCGGTCTGGCGAACGAGCTCGTCGCCGGCCGGATGGCCAAGCGTGTCGTTGACATGCTTGAAACGATCGAGGTCGAGGTAAAGCAGCGCCACCTTGCCGGCATCGGTGCCGGAACTGAGCAAGGCACGCCGCAGCCTGTCCTCGAACAGTGCCCGATTGGGCAGGCCGGTAAGCATGTCGTGGAAGGCGAGATATTGCGCCTGGTCCTGGCTGGTTTGCAGCGCCCATGATGCACGGCGCAGACGCCGGAGCAGGAAGGCGAGCACGCTCGCCGCGAGCAGCGTGGCCAGAGCCAGAGCCGGGCCGGCCTTGCGCACCAGCGTCAGGCCTGGGCGCTCCTGGTCCCAGCCGATATAGCCGAGGATGACGCCGCGCGAATCTAGCAGCGGAATGGCGGCAGAGCCGGTCGGCTGCGACAGCGTCAGCAGATGAGCGCCATCCAGCAGGTATTTTTCAGCAATCTTGGCGATAACCGCATCGTTGAGGAACTCGACCGACACATGCAGATACTCGCTTCCCGGCGCCTGGCTGATGCGATCCGAACTGGGCACCAGGGGCATGATGCTGAGGATTGCAGGCTTGCCACCGAGCGACACCAGATCCTCGGCGATCATCTTCGCCGGCGCCCCGGAAGCATCAGCCTTCGGTGGCTGGCTGATCATGCCGCGCAGTTTTTCGATGGTGGGCTGCATCGCGGGCTCGTCCTCGCCATAGACGGATGGGTCGAGCACCTTGCCCTCCCGCATGGCGTGGACCGGATGGTTCCCGGCGTCGAGTATGTAGACCCGGTTGTGACCGTAGTAGGAGTACATCCAGACGCTGAGATTTTCCTCTATCCAGGTCTGATTGCCGGCCTTGGTGTTGATCACGGAATCGTCCCAGACGGTAACGCTTTCCTGCTCGCGCGCGACCGCCGCGATCTGATCCTTCAGTCCATTGGTGAGGAAGATCTTCTGCCGTTCGAGCGAGACATGATCGGCTTGCGCGGTCGCGTATATGCCAAAGCCGACGACCATCGCCAAAGCAAAGGCGGCGAGCATCAGCACGGTCAGCGTGACCTGGTGCGTCAACGGGCTACTGTTCGGGCGTGCGCTCATGCGTCCTTGGCCATTTGAGTGACCCTACACTCAAAGCAAATCGGGCTTAAGATCGCGTTATTGTATTGGCGACGATTGAGCGCCGCCTTGACGCAGGCCGATAACCGCTCCCCAATCGAACCATGAGCGACGCAGAATCCGAATCACGCACAAACGCCACCGAATATACGGTGAGCGAGATTTCCGGCGCGCTTAAGCGCACGGTCGAAGATGTCTTCGGCCATGTGCGGGTGCGCGGCGAAATCTCCGGCTATCGCGGGCCGCACTCTTCCGGCCATGCCTATTTTACGCTGAAGGACGACCGCGCACGGCTCGATGCGGTGGTCTGGAAAGGCACGATGAGCCGGCTGAAATTCCGCCCCGAAGAGGGGATGGAGGTGATCGCCACCGGCAAGCTCACCACCTATCCCGGCAAATCCAACTACCAGATCGTCATCGATAATCTCGAGCCGGCCGGCGCCGGTGCGCTGATGGCACTGTTGGAAGAGCGCAAGCGACGGCTGCAGGCTGAAGGGCTGTTCGACGCCGGTCGCAAGCGGCGACTGCCGTTCATGCCATGCACCATCGGCGTCGTCACCTCCCCGACCGGATCGGTCATCCGCGACATCATTCACCGCATCAAGGACCGCTTTCCACTGCATGTGCTGGTCTGGCCGGTGAGAGTCCAGGGCGAGACGGCAGGCGCGGAAGTGACGGCCGCCGTCAACGGCTTCAACGCGCTGGCCTGGGATGGCGCCATTGCCCAGCCCGACCTTCTGATCGTGGCGCGCGGCGGCGGCAGCCTGGAAGACCTCTGGGGGTTCAACGATGAAGGTCTGGCGCGTGCGGTTGCCGCCTCGCGCATTCCGGTGATTTCGGCCGTCGGCCACGAGACCGACTGGACGCTGATCGATCTCGTCGCCGATATCCGGGCGCCAACGCCGACGGGCGCAGCGGAGATCGCGGTGCCGGTGAAGGCGGATCTCGAAGCGACGCTCGCCAGTCTTGGCGCACGGCTCAAGGCGGCGGTCTTGCGCAATTTCGAACGCAAACGGCAGGCCTCGCGCGCGGCCGCCCGCGCGCTCCCCTCGCCAGACCAGTTGCTGGCGCTGCCGCGCCGGCGCCTGGACGAGGCGACCAGCCGGCTCGGCCGGGCGCTGTCGGTCAGCATCGAGCGCAAGCGGACCAAGCTTCAGGGACAGCGGCTGACGCCGGCCACCCTGTCGCGACGCATCAACGAGGCACGCACGCTGACCGGACGCGACCTGGCGCGGGCGCAAGCAGCATTTTTCGGCATCGTGCGCGAACGGCGCACCCGGTTTTCGCGCGCAGCAAAGCGGCTGTCGCCGGCGCCGATCGCCAGGCGGCAGAAATTGCAGGCGGACGCGCTGGCAGCACTGACGCGCCGCCAGGATCATGCGGTTTCGCGACGGCTCGACCGGCTGCGCGGACAATTGACCCAGGCTGACCGGCTGCTGGCGACGCTGTCGCACAAGGCGGTGCTGGCGCGTGGCTTCGCGCTGGTCAAGGACGCTGAAGGCGCAGTGATCAAGCTGGCGGCGGATGTCGCGCCGGGCGCATCGCTGCAAATCGAGTTCGCCGACGGCACCACGAATGCGGTTGCGACCGGCGGCACGGGGCAGCCGGGGGCAGTTGCCAAACCGGCTACGCCGCCTGCCAGCAAGCCCGCGGTCACCAAGGCTGCCCCCAGCAAACCAAAAGAACCGGGCAATCAGGGCTCGCTTTTCTAGAGGACGGCATGACCAGCCACGACCCGCATCTTCAAACGCCGGCCGGCAAGCCGCGCGCCCGTGCGTTCGGCATTGCCTTTGAAGGCACGCCAGGCCGCTTCAATGCCATCACCGACGTGCCCGGTGTGAGCGTCGGCTATGCGACGCTGATCTCAGGCGATGGTCCGCTCGATGTCGGCACAGGACCGGTGCGCACCGGCGTCACCGCCATCCTGCCGCGACCGTTAGCGGAGCTCGCCACGCCGGTGTTTGCCGGCGTGTTCAGCCAGAACGGCAATGGCGAGCTGACGGGCTCGCATATCATCGAGGAGGTCGGCGCCTTCAACCTGCCGGTCACCATCACCAACACGCATTCCTGCGGCGTCACCCGCGACGGCACGCTGCGCTGGATGCAACGCGTGCTGCCGGCGGCACTCGACAGTGGTTGGGGGCTGCCGGTGGCGGCGGAAACCTATGACGGCTTCCTCAACGACATCAACGGCCATCATGTCGGCTTCGAACATGTCGAAGCCGCGCTCGATGCGGCTTCGGGCGGAGCCATCGAGGAAGGCAGCGTCGGCGGCGGCACCGGCATGATCGCCTTCGGCTTCAAGGCCGGCTCCGGCACGGCCTCGCGCCTCGTCGAATGGCAAGGTGTCAGGCATACGGTCGGCGTGTTCGTGCAGGCGAATTTCGGCAAGCGGCACAATTTCACGCTGCGCGGCGCGCGCGTCGGACCTGATCTGGTGGAACCGGCGATGCGCGAAGGCACGCCGCGCGCCGAGAAGGGTTCGATCATCGCCATTGTCGCCACCGATGCGCCCTTCCTACCGCATCAGATGAAGCGGCTGGCAAGGCGTGTGCCGCTCGGCATCGCCATGACCGGCGGCTTCGGCTACCACAGTTCGGGCGACATTTTCCTCGCCTTCACCACCGCCAACCCGCAAGCAGCACTTGCGCCGCCAGGACAGATGGCCAGCGCCGCTTACATTCCGGACGTCGATATCGACCCGTTCTTCGATGCGGTGGTGCAGGGTGTGGAAGAGGCGATCCTCAATGCGATGGTTGCCAATGAGGATATGAGCGGGCGCGACGGCAATTTCGTGCCGGCGCTGCCGAAGGCCTGGCTGAAAAATCGGTTTGGATAGATGGGAGCCCGGCTCTCGCGACCGGGCATGACATTTATTCGGCGGGCTTGCCCGAATTTGCGTTGCTCTGGTCGGCCTCGGCCGCCTCTTCGAGCCGCGAGGCGATCAGCTCCTGGATGTCGCCGACTTCTTCCTGGATATCCTCCAGCGGGATGCCGACCTCGGCCGCCTTGGCGGCGCATTCCTTGGCCAGGGTCTCGGCCTGCTTCTCGATCTTTACCGGCGAGTGCTGGCAGTGGACCTTTTCACCAATCCACCCGCGCAAAAACTCGATCGCATGTTCACTCATACTGCTTTTCCCTGGCGGCTATGCCGGTTGGTAATCGTAAACGTCCGCACCCGGTAAAGGATGCATGCCCGCATTCGAACCGAGTCGGCTTCGCCGGGCAAGCCGATCTTGCCCGAGGTCCACAAAGCCGAAGGAAGGGAAGGGTTCAAGGAGCACGTTCTGATTGTTTGATAGAGTGGTACCGTTGGCTGGGATCGAACCAGCGACCTCCGGATCCACAATCCGGCGCTCTAACCATCTGAGCTACAACGGCACGTTCGCCTGAGCCAGATCGTGGTGAAAAATTCATTCTCCGAGATCCGCTCTGTCGTTCGGCGATGCGTCCAATACGGTCTATCAGAGTCTAATTCAAGGCCTTTGATAAGGCAAAGCCCGGTTCCTCGAGCGGGCGCCGCTTTTCAGCAGGCAAAAGAAAAGGCCGGCGGGAGGAGGTGCCGGCCTTTTCCTGTTACGAGCCAGCGGGAGGAGGTGCTGGCTGGTCACCCCGGAGAGCAGAGGGAGGAGGTTCCACTCGCCGGGTATTCACTGGACAACTCTATCGCACACCTATTTGTCTGACGAAATGCGACGTTTTGATGCATCGCAGAGTTGTGCGTAATTATTAGGCGGCCTTGATGTCCTTCAGGGCCTTCTCGAAAGCGGTCTTGACCGGCTTGGAGACGTCTTCGGCAGCCTTTGAAGCAACGGCCTGGAATTCCTTGGCCTGCTCGACGGTCAACTCGACGCGCTTGCGCAGGAAGGCGGTCTGCAGCTCGACGACTTCCGACAGCGACTTGGCGCCGATCAGGGCTTCGAGATGCGAGAAGCCGGCTTCGGCATTGGCGCGCAGAGCGGCGATGGTCTTGAGCGACAGGTCGCTGGAAACGGTCTTGGCGGTCTCGAAGGTCGATTCCAGAACTTTCTGGGTCTCTTCGGCGCCGGTCTTCAGCTTGGAATAGGCTTCCTTCGACTGCTCAACGCCCTTTTCGGCGAAAGCGCGGATCTGGTCGGTCGCCTTGGAGGCGTCGAAGCTCGGGAATTCAACGTTTTCGACGGTCTCAGCGGTCTTGGCCTTGGTCATTTTCCATCCTTTCGGGAGGTAGCGGCTTTGACAGAAAGCCGTCTCGTTCATGTATGATGGCAATATAGCGGTTTTTTTGTGCGATGCAATATCTTTGTTGCAGTGCACCATAAATTTCTTCCGCAACGTTACCCCGGGCATTACCCAAGGGTCGTTAACCAAGAGGCCAGAGATTCCGTCTGCTTTCCGCCACAGCTTGTGGACCTTCGCCGCGTGGGCTTTTATTAACAAAGCGTTAACTGCAAATTGCCCGCCTTGTAGGTTCGCCAAGAGGTTTCACCGAAAGGGTCCGCCAAGCGCATGCCGTCCGAGAACTACTCTTTCCTCGATGTCGCCGTGCTCGACGCGGTCCGCCGGCGCTTCGCCGCCGGCGACGCGATCGCGATTCTGTCGACTGACCTCGAACAGGTGATCTGGGCCAACGGGCCGGGCGCGGCGGTGTTCGGCTATTCCGATATCGAAGCCATCATCGGCGCCTCGGCACAGCTGCCGCTGATCGCCAGGCGGCAGATCATGGCGACCGCCGGCTTCCCGAAGATCGGCAGCGACCGCGCCATCACGGTGCGGCTGGCGACCGGCATGACCAGCCGTGCCGTCGGCTTCCTGGCCAGTGCGGTGACTATGCCGGACGGCGAAAGCGCCATCATGCTGGCGCTGCCGGCAGCACAGACCGGCTCGCGCAGTGCCGCCGACATTGCGGCCCGCGCCATCAGCGGCTTTAACGAAGACGGCCATTTCATCGCCTTTGTCGACGCCGCCGGCACCGTCGAGGCGGCTTCGGATGGTTTTGCCGCGCTCGCCATCCGGCCTGAAACGCTGGCGGCGCTCGTCGCCGATGTGGCGAGCCAGGACGACCGCATCGTCAAGCGGCTGGTCCCGGGCGGTTCCACGTCCTATCCGGCGGGCTTTGCCCGTCTGACCGAGTCCAGGCATCTGCTGGTGGTCATCGACGAGGATCAGCTCGGGGAGGAAAATCCCGTCGGTGAGCTGGATGCCGAACCTGCTGTAGCGCAGCAGGACGCGGACCCGACGCAAGCCGCCCCAGAGGACGCGGCAGCAGTAGCGGCGGATGCGGTAGCCGACCAACCCGCAGCAAGCGGGAATCAGGGCGCACCGCTCGCGGTCGTGCCAGACGTCGCCGAGGCCGCTCCGACAGCGACTGAGCATGATGCTTCGGCGCCAACCGATACAAAGGCAGACGATCGCGGGCAAACGACCGGCCGCGAGCAGGCGGCGAACGACAGCGCGCCTGTGCAACATGATCATTGGTACTTCCATGCCGGCGAAGAGCCGCAGGCGAGCGAGCCGGACAGCCCGACCGAAGCCGAGCCGGAATCGGTTGTGTCGGCCGTGAACCCGCAGCCGGACAGTACTGTTGCCACCTCGCCCACCCTGCCCTCCAATGTAACCTCACCGGCTGCGCCACCCGCCGCCCGCGAGATCGACCGCACGGCGCCGCCGCTGCGTTTCGTCTGGCGCACCGACGCCGAGGGCAAATTCAGCGCGCTGTCGCCGGAATTCACCGACATCGTCGGCAAGCCCGCCGCCGATGTGATCGGCCGCCGCTTCAAGGATGTCGCGACAACATTCGGCCTCGATGCCTCTGGCGAGATCGCCGGCCTGCTCGAACGGCGCGACACCTGGTCGGGCCGCTCGGTGCTGTGGCCGGTGACCGGCACGGACCTGAAGATTCCTGTCGATCTGGCGGCACTCCCCGTCTATGGCCGCAGCCGCGCCTTCGAAGGGTTCCGTGGGTTCGGCGTCGCCCGCGCCAGCGATGCGGTGGTCGATCCGGAAGCGATCGGCATGGCGCTGGTCCCCAACCGCACGCCACCGGCGGCAGCCGAGCCAGGCGCGGAACAGACCGTGGCGGAAGCTCCTAAGGCGGCCGATCCGTTCGAGGGCGAAGTGCCTGCACTGACCATCGTGCCGAAGCAGGAACGGCGTTTCGCCGACAAGGTCATTCGGCTGGCCGAGCATCGGCAGCCCGCCAATGACAAGGGCCTGTCGACGCTGGAACGCAGCGCTTTCCGAGAGATCGGCGAGCGGCTGAAGAAGGACAATCCTCCGCCGGAGCAGCCGGAGACCAGCAAGCCGGCCGAACCTGCCAAGCCACATCAGGTGGCGCCGGACCAGGCCGGGCCGGACCACGCCAAGGCAGATCAGCCCAAGCCGGATCATGTCGAGGTGGACCAGGCTGAAACGGCCGCGCCAGCCCAGCAACCCGCCGAGGCCACGGACGAAGCCATCCCGGCAGCCGCATCCGAAACACCGGCAATTGAAAGCGAAACGGCTGAGGCCGAACCGCCCGAAGGCGACGCCGAGGACGAAAAGGATCTGGCGCGGCTCGACGGCGCCGAGCCGGACAAAGCGGCTGCAGACAAGGATGCGGGCGCGACGAAAGCGCCGATCGTGTCGCGCTCGCTGCTCGACTATGCCGATCCCGAACCAGGCTCCGTCACCGGCGAAGGCGACGCGGCGACGTCTTCCGGTAGCGAACCGGCGCCGGCTTCCGAGCCGGTAGAGACGAGCGCACAAGAGACCGTCGAAGCTTCCGAACCGCAACCGGCTGTTGCCGAGGCGCCGGCCGATGCCGGCGAAGACGGCAGCATGACTGCCGCCGATTTCCGCGATGCCGAGGACAATGAGGATTGGGCCCCGGCTGGCGAGGCGACCGGTTCGGCCGTGCAAGACGGTGACAAGACCGGTGCTGCGGACACCGCGCCGGCAGAACCGCCGCGCCTGAAAGTGCCGCCGCTCAAGCTTGAAGGGTTCGTGCCCTCGGCATTTTCGGCCGGAGATGAACGCAAGGCGCCGGACACCTCGTTGCTCGGCAAATTGCCGGTGCCGCTGCTGATCCATTCCGGTGACGAGCTTCACTACGCCAATGAGGAATTCCTCGGCCTCACCGGCTATGACACGCTCGAGGATTTGAGCGATGCTGGCGGCCTCGACGCGCTATTTGCCGATCCCTATTCTGAAGCGGCAGATGAAAGCGACCACGCGCTTCGGCTGAAGACGCGCGAGGGCCAAGAATTTCCGATCGAAGCCATTTTGCGTTCGGTGCCATGGCGCGCCGGCAAGGCGCTGATGCTGGTGGTGCGGCGCACCGGCGACGATGAGGCGCCGGTGGCCGCGCATGTCGCAGCTGAAGAACAGACGCAGCCCGACGTTTCCGAGCTCAAATCGCGCATTGCCGAAATGCGCACCATCATCGACACCGCGACCGATGGCGTGGTGCTGATCGGCCGTGACGGCGACATCCGCTCGATCAGCCGGCCGGCCGAGGCGCTGTTCGGCTTCGACAGCGACGAGGTGACCGGCAAGCCGTTCGCTTCGCTGTTTGCCATCGAAAGCCAGCGCGCGGCGCGCGACTACCTCAACGGCCTGTCCGAGCCTGGCGTGGCGAGCGTCATGAATGATGGCCGCGAGGTGATCGGGCGAGAGGCGCAGGGGCGCTTCATTCCGCTGTTCATGACCATAGGCAGGCTGCCCAACGACAGCGGCTTCTGCGCCGTGGTGCGCGACATCACGCAGTGGAAGCGCGCCGAAGAGGACCTGACCCAGGCACGCGCGGTGGCTGAGCGCGCCTCCTCGCAGAAGACCGATTTTCTCGCGCGCATCAGCCACGAAATCCGCACGCCGCTCAACGCCATTATCGGCTTCTCCGAGCTGATGGTGGATGAGAAGTTCGGCCCGGTCGCCAATGATCGCTACCGCGACTATCTGCGCGACATCAACCGCTCGGGCAACCACGTGCTCGACCTCGTCAACGACCTGCTCGACATCTCGAAGATCGAGGCCGGCCAGCAGGAGATGGACTACGAGGCGGTGTCGCTCAACGATACGCTGGGCGAGACGGTGGCGATGATGCAGCCGCAGGCCAATCGCGAGCGCGTCATCATTCGCTCCAGCTTTGCTTCGCGGCTGCCGGAAGTGGTCGCCGACCTCAGAAGTGTGCGCCAGATCGCGCTCAACATCCTGTCTAACGCCATCCGCTATACGCAGGCCGGCGGCCAGGTGATCGTGTCGACTGCCTATGAAACCTCCGGCGACGTCGTCATGCGGGTGCGCGACACCGGCATCGGCATGAGCCATGCCGAGATCGAGCAGGCGCTGAAGCCGTTCAAGCAGATCAACGCGCTGAAGCGCGGACGCGGTGACGGCACTGGCCTCGGCCTGCC
The DNA here is from genome assembly GCF_057786075.1 of Mesorhizobium sp. P171375. Classification (NCBI taxonomy): domain Bacteria; kingdom Pseudomonadati; phylum Pseudomonadota; class Alphaproteobacteria; order Hyphomicrobiales; family Phyllobacteriaceae; genus Mesorhizobium; species Mesorhizobium sp. P171375. The sequence continues at coordinate 2,403,522 of NZ_JBYNWF010000001.1, read as the reverse complement.
GCTGACCAAGGCGATGGTGGAGGCGAACCGCGCCCGCTTCACCATCACCTCGACACCCGGCGAAGGAACGCTGGTCGAGGTCGCCTTCCCGTCGACGCGTGTTCTGGCGGAATAGAGCCGCTCCATCCAGAACCGGCACAAAGAAAAGGCGTCCAACAGGACGCCTTAAAGGGATTTTGCTGTCACAACGGGGGCTTGAGCGAATCTGATCCTCAGGGGACGAGGAACGGGATTTCTCCCTCAAGTTACGTGCCACTATCGACGCCGGGCCTTAACAACTCCTTACCGGCCGCCCAAAAAATTTACGAATGTGTACCACTCGTGAAATCTAGGTAAATTCGACCGACATATCTCGTTAACCATGCCGGCGGCGGTCACTCCGCCAGCTGCGGCAAGTTCCTGAACAGCTCCAGCGCCTCCGGATTGGCCAGCGCCTCCTTGTTCTTGATGGCGCGGCCGTGGACCACGTCGCGCACCGCAAGCTCGGTGATCTTGCCCGATTTGGTGCGCGGAATGTCTGAGACGGCAACGATCTTTGCCGGCACGTGGCGCGGGCTGGCGCCGGTGCGGATCTTCGCCCGGATGCGCTTTTCCAGATCCTCGTCCAGCGTCACGCCGGCGGCCAGCCGCACGAACAGCACGACGCGCACGTCATTGTCGAAATCCTGGCCGATGCACAGCGCTTCGAGGATTTCCGGCATCTGTTCGACCTGGTTGTAGATCTCCGCCGTGCCGATGCGCACCCCGCCCGGATTGAGCGTCGCGTCGGAGCGGCCATGGATGATCATGCCGCCATGCGCCGTCCATTCGGCGAAGTCGCCATGGCACCAGACGTTGTCGAAGCGCTCGAAATAGGCGGCCTGGTATTTCTTGCCCTCGGGGTCATTCCAGAAACCGATCGGCATCGACGGAAACGCTTTTGTGCAGACCAGTTCGCCTTTCTCCTCGCGAATCGGCTGGCCGTCATCATCCCAGACATCGACGGCAAGGCCGAGGCCGGGTCCCTGGATCTCGCCGGTCCAGACAGCTTGCGTCGGGACGCCGAGAACGAAGCAGGAGACGATGTCGGTGCCGCCGGAGACCGAGGCAAGGTGCACGTCCTCCTTGATCCCGTCATAGACAAAGCGAAAGTCCTCGGGCGACAGCGGCGAGCCGGTGGAGGAGATCGCCCGCACGGTCGACAGATCATGGCTGCGGATCGGCTTGAGGCCGGCCTTGCGCACGGAATCGATGAATTTGGCCGAGGTGCCGAAGAAGGTCATCTTCTCGGCATCGGCGAAGCTGAACAGCACATTGCCGTCAGGGTAGAAGGGCGAGCCGTCATAGAGCAGCAGCGTCGCGCCTGACGCCAGGCCCGACACCAGCCAGTTCCACATCATCCAGCCGCAGGTGGTGAAGTAGAAGAAGCGGTCGCCTTCGACGAGGCCGGCATGCAGCCGGTGTTCCTTGACATGCTGGATCAGCGTGCCACCGGCCGAATGAACGATGCATTTGGGAATGCCGGTCGTTCCCGACGAAAACAGGATGTAGAGCGGATGCGCAAACGGCAGGCGCTCGAATGTGAGGGACTTTGCCGCAAAAGGCGACAGCGCCTCTTCCAGCGCCACGGCCTTGTCGATAATCCCTGCGATATCGCGCGACGTGCCGAGATAGTCGACGATCAGCACCTTGCCGACGGTTTCGAGCTTCGTGGCAACGGCAGCGATCTTGTCGGCAACCTCGATTGCCTTGCCATTGTACCAGTAGCCGTCCGGCGCGATGAAGACGACGGGTTCGATCTGGCCGAAACGGTCAAGCACGCCCTGTTCGCCGAAATCGGGAGAGCAGGACGACCAGACCGCGCCAATCGAGGCGGCGGCCAGCATGGCGGCGACGGTTTCCGGCATGTTGGGCATCATTGCCGCGATACGGTCGCCCTTTTTCACCTTGAGCGACAGGAAAAGCTGCTGAAAGCGCGAGGTCAGCTGGTGCAGTTCGTTCCACGACAGCCGCCGCTCGATCTTGTCCTCGCCGCGAAAGACGATTGCCGCACCGGAACCGGTCTTTTTCAGCAGGTTCTCGGCGAAGTTGAGCGTCGCATCGGGGAAGAACGATGCGACGGGCATCTTGTCGCCATCGACGAGCACCGTCTCACCCTTGTCGCCGACAATGCCGCAAAAGTCCCACAGCAGGCTCCAGAAGCGTTCGCGATCCTCGACCGACCAGCGGTGCAGCTCGGCGTAGGAGGCGAAGGATGCGCCGGTTTTGGCTGCCGCCGCCTTCATGAAGGCGGTCAGCGGCGCTGCATCGATCCGGTCTTGCGTCGGGGTCCAGAGCGGTGCTTCGGCAGCCATGATCGATCCTCCTTGAAGCCGGTCGCGTCGCAAGACTGATATGCTTTTGTTTCTATGCATGTCGCTGTCCCGGAACCGCTGCGCACTTCCGGGCGACATGCATTAGCCCCAGCTTTACAGGCGCCGCTGTCCCAAAAACGCCGCGTCTCGTGCCAGGCTGAAGCTGCATCGCTTATGCCTATCGCCATGCGGCAGAGCAAGATTTTGTTCAGCTAAGCTCGGCCAGCTGTGCGCAATTGCCATCGCCGGGCCATAAAGACTTGAAATGCGTCAGCGCTGGGTTACACCCATCGGGCGATTTTTGTCGGAATGAAAGCATACGGGGCGATATGCCATCACCTTTGATCCGGCACGGAATATGGGCGATCGGCGTTGCCGTGCTCGTCATCGCGCTGGTCGTCGCCGCTCTGCCGCTGATTGCCTCGACCCGGATCGTGCGCGACCGCATCGCCTGGGAGATGAGCGCATGGAGCGGTTTCAGGGTCACCATTGACGGTTCGCCACGTATCGAGGTGTGGCCGAACTTCCGCGCCATATTGAGCGACGTCACGCTGTCGCAGTGGACCGAGACCGACGCGCCGCCGGTGATCGAAGCCGAGCGGGTCGAGGTCGACCTTTCAGCCATGGCGGCGCTGCAGGGCGATGTGGTGTTTTCGACGGCGCGGCTGGTGCGGCCGACGATCCGGGTCCAGCGCACCGCAAACGGCATGTTTCTGCCCGCCATGCCGACCGGAGGGCGCATCACGCGCTCCATCGACACCGCGCGCGGCGTGGTCAGCGCCGATCCGGCGAAGCCTGATCTGAGCAAGCTGCCGACCGATCCGTTCGGCACTGTGGAGTTCAGGGACGGCCGCATGGTCGCCTCCATCGGCGGCAAGGACGTCGAATTGCTGACCAGCCTCAGCGGCCAGGCAAACTGGGCGGCGATGAACAGCAATGCGACCTTGTCGGCGACCGGCATCTGGCGCGGCGAAAGCGTCACCGTCGATGCATCCTCGGCCAATCCGCTGGTTCTGTTTGCCGGCGGTGCTGCGCCAATCACCTTTTCGTTGAAGGCTGCGCCGGCCAGCTTCTCGTTCGACGGCACGGCCGGCATGTCGCAAAACGCCTATTTCGACGGCCAGGTGAAATTCGCCGCACCGTCGCTGCGGCGCGTGCTGGAATGGTCGCAGGCCGGAATTGCACCGGGCGCCGCCATCGGCTCGGTGTCGATTTCGAGCAAGATCACGGCGACGGCCGGCCGCATCAAATTCGAAAACACCGCGGTCGCGCTCGACAACAACCCGGGAATGGGGGCGCTGGACTTCTCGTTCGGCGACGCCTTGCCGGTGATTTCCGGCACGCTCGCCTTCGATACGCTCGATCTCAGGTCGCTGTTCTCCGCCTTCACGCCGCTTGCGCCCACCGGCGAAACCGGCCCCGGGGAAATCGACACCAACTTTGCCGACCGCGTCAATCTCGATCTGAGGCTATCGGCGGCGCATGCCTCGGCCGGCGCGATCCAGCTTGCAGACGTCGCCGCCACGGCGCAGGTCAAGAACGGGCTTGCCGTCTTCGACATTTCCGATGCGTCGGCCTTTGGCGGCAACGTTCAGAGCAGCCTGCGCTTCGACCGCAAGCCGGAGGGTTCGCAGGTCGAGATCCGGCTGCTCGCCTCCGACATTGACGGCGCCGCTTTCGGCAAGGCTGCCGGCATGACGCGATTGGTGCCGGCCAGCACCGGCACGGTCTCGGTTATCCTCAAAGGGCCGGGGAAATCGTGGGACTCGATCTTCGAGAACGCTGACGGCTCGGTCTCGGCGACGTTCGGGCCAGGCGCACTGAGCGGGCTCAATTTGCCGGCGTTTCTGAAGCACACCGAACAGGGCGGCTTCTTCGCGCTCGACGATGTCTCGGACGGGACGCTGCCGATCGACGGCGCCGAGCTCAAGGCCACCATCTCGAAGGGCGTGGCGCGGCTGGACAAGGCCGAGGCCAATTCGGCGAAATACAAGATCTGGCTGTCCGGCATCGCGTCCTATGGCGGACGCGGGCTGGCGCTGTCGGGCGGTATCACCCAGGCCGATCCGGCGGCAGCGCCCGCCAATGGCCAGCAGGGGCCCAACCAGTCGTCTTTCTTCGTCGGCGGCACCTGGAGCACACCGTTCATCTCGCCGATCAGCCGCGGCATCTCAGGCGAATAGGCAGCCCCTCCACGGGAGCTGCCATGCTCTGTTTGTTTGACGCAATTCCGAACGGAATTGCTCGGGATCAGCCGCGCTGCGCGGCCTGTTCGTCGAGTTGACGCTGCACCTCACGCCGTTTGTTGGCGACCGAGGCGATGACAACGCCTACCGCCACGACGGCGATCAGGATGGTGCAGGCGGCATTGATCTCCGGCGTCACACCGAGACGCACCTGGCTGTAGATCTTCATCGGCAGCGTGGTGGCGCCGGGGCCAGAGGTGAAACTGGCGATAACCAGATCGTCGAGCGAGAGCGTAAAGGCCAGCATCCAGCCGGACACGATGGCCGGCATGATGACTGGCAGCGTGATCTGGAAGAAGGTCTTTACCGGCGTTGCGCCGAGATCCATCGCGGCCTCCTCCAGCGACCGGTCGAACGAGACCAAACGCGACTGCACGACGACGGCCACAAAACACATGGTCAACGTGATGTGGGCAAGCGTGACCGTGAAGAAACCGCGGTCGAGACCGACGGCGACGAACAACAACAGCAGCGACAGGCCGGTGATGACTTCCGGCATGACCAGCGGCGCAAACACCATGCCGGAAAACAGGATGCGGCCCCGGAAGCGGGTGTAGCGGGTCAAGGTCAGGGCCGCCAGCGTGCCGAGCACGGTCGCCACCGTGGCGGAGATGACACCGACGCGCGCCGTCACCCAGGTTGCGTCCATCAGCCCCTGATTGTGGAACAGCGAGACATACCATTTGGTCGAGAAGCCGCCCCAGACGGTGACCAGCTTCGATTCGTTGAACGAGAAGACGACGAGCAGCACGATCGGCAGATAGAGGAAGGCAAAGCCCAGCACGACCGAGGTGACATTGAAGCGGCTCCAGGTGGCGTTCATTTGTCCTGCTCCTGGGCGCGTGCTTGGGCCTGCTGGAACAGCATGATCGGCACGATCAAGAGCAGCAGCAGGATGACGGCGACGGCCGACGACACCGGCCAGTCACGGTTGGCGAAAAACTCGTTCCACAAGGTCTTGCCGATCATCAGCGTCTGCGAGCCGCCGAGCAGGTCGGGAATGACGAACTCGCCGACCGCCGGGATGAACACCAGCAGGCAACCGGCAATGACGCCAGGCAGCGACAGCGGGAAGGTGATCTTCCAGAAGGCGGCGGTCGGCGGACAGCCGAGATCCTTGGCTGCCTCAATCAGCGAATAATCCATCTTTTCCAGCGACGAATAGAGCGGCAGCACCATGAATGGCAGGTAGGAATAGACGATGCCGATGAAGATCGCCGTGTAGGTGTTGAGGATGATCAGCGGCTGATTGATGACGTGCAGCGACAGCAGCAGCTGGTTGAGCAACCCTTCGGGCTTGAGGATGCCGATCCAGGCGTAGACGCGGATCAGGAACGAGGTCCAGAACGGCAGGATCACCAGCATCAGCAAGGTCGGGCGGATGGTCGCCGGCGCGCGCGCCATCCCGTAGGCGATGGGGAAGCCGACGACCAAGGTCAGGATCGTCGAGACTGCAGCGATAATGACGCTGGTGACATAGGCTTTGAAGTAAAGCGCGTCCTGCGTCAGCCAGACATAATTGTCGAAGTTGAGATCGCGGAAGCCAGCGAAGAAACCGGAAATGCCGTCCGTGAAGTCGAGCACCGGCGTGTAGGGCGGCATTGCGATTGCCGATTGCGACAGCGAAATCTTGAAGACGATGATGAACGGGATGAAGAAGAAGAACAGCAGCCAGAGATAGGGGACGATGATAACGAGCCTGCTTACAAAGCCGGCGCCGAGCCGTGTCAGCAACGGTTTGGCCGCTGTCGATGGGCCGGCGTCGGTGATGGCGATGTTGGACATGGCCGCCCCCTATCGTGTCAGCACGACGCCGGCGTCCGGCCTGAAGGAGACCCAGGCGCGGTCGTTCCAGGTCAGCGGATCCTCGGTGACGCGCGCCGCGTTCAGGGCGCTTGCCCGCACCATCTGCCCGTCGTCAAGCCTGATATGATAGACGGTCATGTCGCCGAGATATGCGACGTCATAAACCTCCCCTTCGAGCACATTGGCGCCATCGGCCGGCTTTTTGGACGACACCTTGATCTTCTCCGGCCTGATGGCGAAGACGATGTTGGAACCAGCGACGGCATCGGCGCTGTTTTCGACGACGATGTGGGCTCCGGTCGCTCCGGTGATGCGCGTCGTGTTCCCCGCGCGCTCGGCGACCTTGCCTTCGAACATGTTCACATTGCCAACAAAGTGCGCGACGAAGCGCGAGCTGGGCGCCTCATAGACTTCGGCGGGCGTGGCGACCTGCATCACCTCGCCCTTTTCAAGGATGGCGATGCGGTCGGCCATGGTCATGGCCTCCTCTTGGTCGTGGGTAACGACGACAAAGGTGAGCCCCAGCGTCTGCTGCATATCCATCAGCTCGAACTGCGTTTCCTCGCGCAGTTTCTTGTCGAGTGCGCCGAGCGGCTCGTCGAGCAGCAACACTTTTGGCCGCTTGGCAACCGAGCGGGCGAGCGCGACGCGCTGGCGCTGGCCGCCCGACAATTGGTGCGGCTTACGCTTGGCGAACTGCTCGAGCTTGACCAGCTTCAGCATCTCGGCGACGCGCTTTGCGATGTCCGGCGCCGGCATACCTTCCTGCTTGAGGCCGAAGGCGATGTTCTTTTCCACCGTCATATGCGGGAACAGCGCATAGGACTGAAACATCATGTTGACCGGGCGGCGATAGGGCGGGATGCCACGCAGGTCCTGGCCGTCGAGAAGGATGCGGCCGGCGGTTGGCTCCTCGAAGCCGGCAAGCATCCGCAGCAGCGTCGACTTTCCGCAGCCCGACGCGCCGAGCAGGGCGAAGAACTCACGCTCGAAGATGGTCAGCGACAAATTGTTGACGGCGGTGAAGTCACCGAACTTTTTGGTGACGTTTTCGAATTGAATGTATGGCTTGGCGTTCGGGTCGTTCCATGGCGCGAAATCCCTGCGGATGCTGCCAAGCGATTTCATGTCCCACTCCGTCCTGTTTTTTTGCTTCTTGCCCCAGAGAAGAATGGCCCCGGCAGGTGACTACCGGGGCCATGTCGCATTGCTTACTGGCCGGTGACGATCTTGGTCCAGCTGCGCGTGATCAGACGCTGCGTCTTGGGATCGTAGGGCTGGACCGTATAGAGTTTTTTCAAGGTCTCGGCGTCCGGATAGACCGCCGGATCATCCAGCAGCGCCTTGTCGACGAACTGCTGCGAAGCCTTGTTGCCGTTGGCGTACAACACATAGTTGGACGACTTGGCGATCACTTCGGGCTTCATCATGTAGTTGAGGAATTCGAGTGCCTCGGCGACATGCGGCGCATCTGCGGGGATCGCCATCTGGTCGAACCACATCTGCGCGCCTTCCTTCGGCACGGAATAGCCGATCTCGACGCCTTGCTTGGCCTCCACGGCGCGGTTGCGCGCCTGGAAGACGTCACCCGACCAGCCGACCGCCAGGCAGATATCGCCATTGGCGAGCGCGTTGATGTATTCAGACGAATGGAATTTGCGGATGTAGGGCCGCACCTTCAGCAAGGTCTCCTCGGCCTTGGCGATGTCGTCGGGCGAAGTGCTGTTGGGGTCGAGGCCGAGATATTTCAGTGCCGCCGGGATGAGGTCGGCCGGCGAGTCCAGCACATAGACGCCGCAGTCCTTCAGCTTGGCCAGGCTGTCGGGATTGAAGAACACATCCCAGCTGTCGATCTTGTCGGTGCCGAGTGCTGCCTGCACCTTCTTGATGTTGTAGCCGATGCCGACCGTGCCCCACATGTAGTTGACCGAATATTCGTTGCCGGGATCGTATTTGGCGGTCCGTTCCAGAACGGTGTCCCACATGTTGGAGATGTTCGGCAGCTTCGACTTGTCGAGCTTCTGGAACACACCGGCCTGAATCTGACGCGCCAGGAAATTGCCGCTGGGCACGACGACGTCGTAGCCGCTGCCGCCGGCAAGCAGCTTGGTCTCGAGGATCTCGTTGGAATCGAAGGTGTCATAGACCACCTTGATGCCGGTTTCCTTGGTGAAGTCCTCGATGATCGAGCTGTCAATGTAGTCCGACCAGTTGAAGACGTTGACGACGCGGTCCTCGGCATGACCACCGACGGTAAAAAGCGTCAGAAATGCCGAGGTTGCCGAAAGCCAGAGCGCTTTGCGGATCATGCTATTCTCCTTTGATGAGTGTTCCTTCGCCAATTCGTCGCAGGTTCAGCGCGATTGGGCATTTGCTTCAGAGTATTGAGCTTTCCGGGCAGCCACAAGCGTGAACTGCCGGCGCCATGCGGGCGGTTCGACAAGCAGCGGATGATGGCTCTGTGTGCCCGCCTGGCGGGCGCGCCGACACCGTCAGAGGCTTTCGCCGTGGCGCGGGCAGGGATACGACGCTGTGATCCGGTCCTGGTCCGACCGGCGGGGACACTTGGCAAGATACGCCTGTCTTGTTGTTGCCGTGTCTCCAGCCTGCCCGTGCGGTAGCAACATTGTCAATGGCCCATCTCGCGCTTTGGGCGCGCGGCGTCGTCAATTGGGCAAAGGCAGGTCAATTGGGGGAAGGCAGGCCGGTGACGCCGGGCCGCGCCGGCCGCGCCTGGCGCTTGAATTCAAGCCCGATATGGACGAGCAGCGCGGCAACCACGACCGCGCCGCCGATGATGGTGCGCACCGAGGGCACCTCGCCATGGACGAGCCAGACCCAGATCGGGCCAAGGATCGGCTCGAACGTGCCGAGCAGTGCCGCGATGGCCGCCGGGACCAGCCGGGCGCCGGTGGCGAAGAAGGCAAGGCCAAGGCCGAGATTGACGACGCCGAAGGCAAACAGGAAAGCCATGTCGTGGCCGGAAACCGCGAACTGCGTGGCTTGCGACGCGGCAAACGCCGCTGCCAGCATCGTGCCGAGGCAGGTCGCCGGTGTCATGCGGACATGGGCGAAGCGACGGGTGATGACGGTGGCGATGGAGAACATGACCGCGATCAACAGCGCCAGGCCGTCGCCAATCGGCGATACGGCGCCGTCGAGCGATTCCGACACCATGATGGCGACGCCGGCGATGACGGCGGCGATCGCCATCCAGGTCGCGACGGCGACGCGTTCGCGAAACAGCACCCAGGCAAGCAAAGCCGCCAGCAGCGGCACACCGGCCTGCATCAACAGGATATTGGCGACGGTGGTGTAGGCAAGGGCGACAACGAAGCAGGTCGAGGCGGTGGCGAAGCACACGGCCACGGCAAGGCCGGGCAGGCCCATGTCGCGAAACAGCCGCGGCACGCCGCGCCAGCCGTCGCGCCAGGCCATGAAGCAAACCAGGAACGCAGCCGCCCACAGCGAGCGCCAGAACACCACCGTCCAGCTGTCAGTGGTGTGGATGAAGCGGGCAATGGTGCCGCCAAAGCTCCACATCAGCGCCGACAGGAACACCAGCAGGAAGCCGATGCGCTCCTCGCGCGGCGACACGGTCGGCGAAGCAGTTATCGGCATTGATGCGGTGTCGGTCATGGGCTGCGACTGTCGGCTAACTCGGAATGGCATGATGCACAATGGACGACAGAAACGTGCCGCATTCGCCTAGCGCAAAGGCTACAGCCGGACGTGATCCAGCCCGGCATTCCCTTTGGCGCACCGCGTGCCAGCCGGCGGCATTCAGTCAAAAAAAGTCGATGGCGCCTACGACGTGGTTTTGTTGCCGCGGATGAAGCGCCAGAGACCGGCCAGCGGAACCAACAGGAGAATGCCGAACTTCTTCAGCGCGATCAGCGCGACCGCAATGAGCCCTGCCTTGGCCGCCAGTTTGCCGGCGATGAGGCCGCCAATGCCGACTGCAGCCACGGTGTCGGTGCCGGGCAGGAAGTCGGTGTATTTCTTGCCGGTGTTGAAATCGGCAACGCCGAGCACTTCATCCAGGCTCTGCTTGATCTCCGGCAATTGTTCCACCGTGGCGATGTAGCTCATCACGAAGACGCCTTCCCGGCCGAGGAAACGGACATCGTAGTTGAGCGTGTGGACGGTATCGTCGCCGAACTGCAGCTCCTTTGCCCAGTGCAGCCGCTTATGGATGAAATCATAGACAGGGGGCGAAGCCCAGCCGATCAGCTTGATCGGCTGATAGCCGTCCTTCACCCGCTGATCGTTGGCCGACAAAGTGTCCGCCTGCATGCTGCTCAGCAGTTCGGCGTAGTCGATGGCGGTGGCGTCGCTGTCATCGACATGGCCGATCTTTTTATAGCGCAGCTCGATGCCCCAACCGTTGCCGGCGATGGGTTCATACTTGGCCGGGAAAATCATGCCGATCGCTTCAGAGGCGGTATCAGGCGGGTTGCCCCAGGCCTCGGTCAGAACGGATGTCGCATCCTTCTTGTCCAGAAAGTAGAACTTGTCCTTGAGATCGAGATGGATGCCTTCCGGAAGGTCGACCGCGCCGGTCTTCGGATCGATCTTGTCCAGGAATGCCTTGCCGTCGTCGCTATACTGTTGATAGCCCTTGAAGAATTCAGAGGATTTTTCCGCCAGAGCAGGCCCTGCCGAAAAGGCAAGCGCCACGCCAAGCCACAAAGCTTTCCTGTCCATATAAGCCATCCCCCTTGGCTGCCCTCACCTTTCGATACCGCAGCGCCGATGCTTAATCAATATTTCGATCGCCTCGGCTGGGACAGGATCTATATTTCTCGTCGCTAATGTGCAGGCGTCTCTTCGAGGACCCACAAACCTCGACAAGCATCACTGAAAGTCGAAGGCGCTCAAGCCCGTCACCATCTCGTCGAGGCCGAGCGGGCGGGTCACCGGCGGCTCGGCGCGGGCGAGACAGCCGATGCGTTCGCACAGCCGGCAAGCCGGGCCGATCGCCGTGGCGGCGCCCTGTCCGGTCTTTGCCGACGCCGGCAGCCCCGCGCCATAGACGATCTCGTCGCGAAAGCCGATGTCGCAGCCCAACAGCAGCGCGGTACGGCGCGGGCGCTCCGAGAACGAGCCTTGCGGCCCCTCGAGCGTGCGGGCGATGCAGAGGAACTCGGCGCCGTCGGGCATTTCCACAGCCTCCACCAGGATCTGGCCAGGCAGTGCAAAGGCGGCATGCACAGGCAGTTTCGGACAGCCGCCGCCAAAACGGCTCTGTGGAAAGCCCTGGCCGCCCGCCTTGCGGAAGCGGTTGCCGGCATTGTCGACCTCGAGCATGAAGAACGGCACGCCGGAGGCACCGGGACGCTGCAGCGTGGTCAGACGGTTGGCCGCCTGCTCGAAGGAAACGCCAAAGCGCGAGCGCAGCACATCGATGTCATAGCGGGCCCGAACGGCGGCGGCATGAAAGGCCTGGTAAGGCATCATCAAGGCATGGGCGGCGTAGCGGCCGAGTTCGAAGCGGGCGAGCCGGCGGGCTTCATCGGTGCCGAGCTTCAGCGCCTGGATTTCGCCGGCGACTGCGACGGTCATGCGGATCAGGCAGGCCTCCATGGCGACCTCGCGCAACTGGTCGAAAGGCGACAACCGTTCGGACAGGAACAGGCGCTGCGAATGGCGGTCATAGCGGCGGCGCCAGTTCGGCATGGTGGCGACCGGCAACACCTTGACGACGATGCCGTATTCGCGTTTCAGCCAAGCCTTCAGCGCGCCGAACAGATCATCGCCCGGGTCGAGCACGGAGGTGAAGGCCTCGGCCTCTTCCTCGAGTGCTGCAAAATGGTTCGGCCGGCGTTCGAAAATCTCGTGCACCTCGTCGATCGGCAGCCGTGCGCCGGAAAGTGCGGTGGCCCGGCCCTCACGCGCCAGAAGTTCGTTGAGATCGGACAGCCGCTCGGCCTGCTCGCGATAGGCGCGAAACAGCTTTATCATCGCGGCCGACGCGTTGGGCGCAGCCTCGGCGAGCTCGATCAGCTCCTGGTCGCCCGGCAATTCGCCGGCAAGCAGCGGATCGCCGAACACCTCCTTCAAGGCCGAGATCGACCCCCTCGCCTCGCCCTGCAGCTCATGCGGGTCGACCTTGTAGACCGAGGCCAGTTTCAGGATCAGCTGCACCGTCAGCGGCCGCTGATTGCGCTCGATAAGATTGAGATAGGAGGGCGAGATGCCGAGGCCTTCGGCCATCGCCGTCTGGGTCAGGCCCTTGGCGAGGCGGATGCGGCGGATGCGCGGCCCCGCAAAGATCTTCTGGTCGGCCATCGGCTGTCCTTGACAAGAATTTTACACCGCTTGCGCGCCATGAGCGCGCATCGGCTTTTACAATCGTGACAAATTTACAGCGCTCGCCCGTCAAACACAACACAGGTTTTCTCTTATTTTCTGCGAGATATGGCGGTTTCTCTGGGCTCTCTTCGCGCCGCAATGTAAATGATGTCATACATCGACGGCGCAAATTTCGAGAACGCGGCGTTGCAGACACTGGCATCGATTGATCTGGAGTGAAAAATGACCGATTTTTACAACCTCGTCCCATCCGCGCCCGAAGGCCGCTTCGACGGCATCGAACGGCCTTACTCGCCGGACGATGTGAAGCGGCTGCGCGGCTCGGTCCAGATCCGCCAGAGCCTTGCCGAAATGGGCGCCAACCGGCTGTGGAAGCTCATCCATGAGGAAGACTTCGTCAACGCGCTCGGCGCCATGTCGGGCAACCAGGCGATGCAGCAGGTGCGCGCCGGGCTGAAAGCAATCTATCTCTCAGGCTGGCAGGTCGCCGCCGACGCCAACACCGCGTCGGCCATGTATCCGGACCAGTCGCTTTATCCCGCCAATGCGGCGCCGGAACTGGTCAAGCGCATCAACCGCACGCTGCAGCGCGCCGACCAGATCGAGACCTCGGAAGGCAACGGCCTGTCGGTCGATACCTGGTTCGCGCCGATCGTCGCTGATGCCGAGGCCGGCTTCGGCGGCCCGCTCAACGCCTTCGAGATCATGAAGGCGTTCATCGAGGCGGGCGCTGCCGGCGTCCACTATGAGGATCAGCTGGCCTCGGAAAAGAAGTGCGGCCATCTCGGCGGCAAGGTGTTGATCCCGACCGCAGCGCATATCCGCAACCTCAATGCGGCGCGCCTTGCGGCCGACGTGATGGGCACGCCGACGCTGGTCGTGGCGCGCACCGACGCGGAAGCGGCAAAACTGTTGACCTCGGACATTGACGAGCGCGACCAGCCGTTCGTCGACTACGATGCCGGCCGCACGGTCGAAGGCTTCTACCAGGTCAGGAACGGCATCGAACCATGCATCGCGCGCGCCATTGCCTATGCGCCGCATGCCGACCTGATCTGGTGCGAGACCTCGAAGCCCGATCTGGCGCAGGCCAAGAAGTTCGCCGAGGGCGTGCGCAGGCATCACCCTGGCAAGCTGCTCGCCTATAATTGCTCGCCGTCGTTCAACTGGAAGAAGAACCTCGACGACGCGACGATCGCCAAGTTCCAGCGCGAGCTAGGCGCCATGGGCTACAAGTTCCAGTTCATCACGCTGGCCGGGTTCCATCAGCTCAATTTCGGCATGTTCGAGCTGGCCCGCGGCTACAAAGCGCGGCAGATGGCGGCCTATACCGAGCTGCAGGAAGCCGAATTCGCGGCCGAAGTCCATGGCTACACCGCGACCAAGCACCAGCGCGAGGTCGGCACCGGCTATTTCGACGCGGTGTCGATGGCAATCAGCGGCGGCCAGTCCTCGACCACCGCCATGCATGAATCGACCGAGCACGCCCAGTTCAAACCGGCAGCGGAATAGCAGCAACCAACAGAGGAAACGCCCAACAGGGCAAGGGACATAGGAGAAGAAAAATGGCATCGATAAGCCGTGTCAAGGAACGTGCAGAAGAGCAGTCCACCACCATGAGCGTCGACCAGCAGGCGACCATCCGCATGCTGGCCAACGACCTGCACAGGCTCAATCAATCGGTGATGAAGGCAGTCGAGGCGGGTGTCTCGGTGGAACTGGTGCGCTCGGCCCGGCACCATGGCGGCGACGGCAATTGGGGTGACCTGCTGATCCCGGTGATCGTCACGCAGCAGAATCACGGATGATCTTCCCTTGCGGAAGCTTTGTGCTTACGGAATCTTCTACACGGTCATGCACTGGCTGATTTCAACGTCACCCGCGCGTTTTCAGCGCGGGTGACTTTCGCTTTTGAGCACAAACTTAACTACAGTTTGAAAAAAGACCTTGGTTTCGCGGTTTAATATTTCCGGCTATATTTCCCGGCTTCACCATTTCAGCTTGACATGGCGCGCGATCTCGCGCCAATTGGCTCTCGTATTTCAACCCTGCATTGAAGCAGCGCCGAGTGCCCGCATCGCCCATGTGCCCTGTGAATCGCGAGACCGACACCGCCAAACATCCGAAGTCGACAAGCAGGGATGCGAACTCCGAGATATCAACGGATTTCTCCCACGTGCTGGTCGTCGGAAAATCGCCGATCAACCGGGTGGTGGTGTCGAAGATCGTCGAGAAGTCCGGGCTGAAGCCGATCTCCGAGTCACTCGAAATGGCGACCAAGACACTGCGCACCCTCATTCCGGGCGCCGTCGTTCTCGATGGCGGCGCCGACAACAAGGATTGCGACGCGCTGATGTCGGCCATCGATGCCTTGCGGCGAGCGTCGGGCCGGTCGCTTCCCTCGGTGATCCTGCTTTCAACCAAGACCGGCACGCCCGAAAGCCTCGGCCTGTCCAGCGTTGTCGATGTGGTGGTGACCAAGCCGATCACCACCGAAAGGCTGCAGCCGGTGATCGACCGGCTGATCGGTCTTGGGCGCGGCTGATCGCACTCCGCGCCTTACTGTCTGAAACGAGGATAAGGCGGTCAACCTTTCCTGTCGATGCTTTCGATCAAAGCCGGCAGTTCACCAAGATCGGCAATCGAGCGGAAGCGGGGAGCTTCGACCGGCGGCTCGACGTGCTCCAGCACCCAGGTCAGTTCGTGCGGCACGTGGACGCCCCAGCTGCCGGCCTCGATGGCCGGCACAACGTCGGACTTCAGCGAATTGCCGACCATCATGCTGCTCTGCGGGCTACCGCCATGGCGACTGAATATCCGGGCATAGGTGGCGGCGCTCTTGTCGCTGACGATCTCGACGGCGTCGAAAAGGTCGCCAAGGCCGGAGGCCGCCAGCTTGCGCTCCTGGTCGAACAGATCGCCCTTGGTGATCAGCACCAGATGATAGGCGCCGGCGAGCCTTTCCACGGTCTCGCGCGCATGCGGCAGCGCCTCGACAGGGTGGCCGAGCATGTCACGGCCGGCGGTAAGGATTTCGGCGATGGTCGCGGCCGGCACACGGCCCTCGGTCACCTCGATCGCCGTCTCGATCATTGAGAGGGTGAACCCCTTGATGCCGAAGCCATAAACGGCAAGGTTGCGCTTTTCGGCTTCGAGCAGCCGTGCCGAAATCTGTTCCGCGTCGCCATGGTCGGCTAAGAGTGCGGCAAAGCGCTTTTCGGTCATGCGGAAGAACTGTTCGTTCTGCCACAGCGTGTCGTCGGCATCGAAGCCGATGGTGGTCAATTTGACTGGCATGTGGTGTCTTCTGCTGCTCGATCTGCGGGAGGCCGACCCTAATCTGAGCGGAGCGATTTTCAACCAGGAAGGCGAACGGAACCGCCTCCCCTTCCCTTCCATCACCCGCCCCGGCTATACTCCAAAATCCGTAACCCAATCTGGTGAATGATGCCGCCTGCAAAAAAGGAAGTCCGTCCGTCGAGCCGCGGAGGACGCGTCCGCACGCCTGCCTTCGTGAAAAACCAACGCGGCGTGAAGAACTGGAAGGAAGTCAGCGCCTGGCTGGAATGGCGCGGCATCGAAGACATAGAATGCATCACACCCGACCAGGCCGGCGTCGCCCGCGGCAAGATGATGCCGTCGAAGAAATTCACCTCCAACACCTCGCTGGCGCTGCCTTCGGCAGTGTTCATGACGACGATTTCGGGCGGCTATCCCGAGGATGGTAACGGTTTCCACTATCCGGAAGACGATGGCGATCTGAAGCTGATGCCGGATCTGTCGACCCTGACCGTGGTGCCGTGGGAAGAAGACCCGACGGCAGCTGTCATCTGCGACCTCGTCCACCAGGACGGCCGCTCGGTCGAGTTCACGCCGCGCAACGTGCTGAAGCGCGTGCTGGCTGCCTATGACAAGCGCGGGCTGAAGCCGGTGGTGGCGCCCGAGATCGAATTCTACCTGGTGCGCAAGAACCCCGATCCGGACTATCCGCTGACGCCGCCGGTCGGGCGTTCGGGACGCGCCATCGGCGGCGGTGCCGGCTATTCGATCGCCGGCGTCAATGAGTTCGACGAGCTGATCGACGACATCTACCATTTCTCCGAAAGCCAGGGCCTGGAGATCGACACGCTGATCCACGAGGAGGGCGCCGGCCAGCTCGAGATCAATCTGCGCCACGGCGACCCGATCGAGCTTGCCGACCAGGTGTTCATGTTCAAGCGCACCATCCGCGAGGCGGCGCTCAAGCACGAAATCTATGCCACTTTCATGGCGAAGCCCATCCAGGGCCAGCCTGGCTCGGCCATGCACATCCACCAGTCGATCATCGACAAGAAGACCGGCAAGAACATTTTTTCGGCCGAGGATGGTTCGGAAACCGACGACTTCTTCCACTTCATCGGCGGCATGCAGAAGCATGTGCCGAACGCGCTGGTGATGTTCGCGCCCTATGTCAATTCCTACCGCCGGCTGACGCAGTCGGCCTCGGCGCCGGTCAACAACAAATGGGGCTATGACAACCGCACCACGGCGTTCCGCGTGCCGCGCTCGGACCCGGCGGCGCGACGTGTCG
The DNA here is from genome assembly GCF_057786075.1 of Mesorhizobium sp. P171375. NCBI lineage: Bacteria > Pseudomonadati > Pseudomonadota > Alphaproteobacteria > Hyphomicrobiales > Phyllobacteriaceae > Mesorhizobium > Mesorhizobium sp. P171375. The sequence goes on along the minus strand of NZ_JBYNWF010000001.1, from coordinate 2,386,252 downwards.
AAAACCGCATCCCGTCTTCCGACGCCAATCCCTATCTGGCGCTGGCGGCGTCGCTTGCCTGCGGGCTGATCGGCATGACCAACAAGATCAGGGCCGAGCCTCCGGTGCTCACCACCGCCAACGCAGACGAGATCGACCTGCCACGTGGCCTGCTCGAGGCTGTCGACCTGTTCGAAGGCGACGAGGAACTCTGCGCCCTTTTGGGCAAGTCGTTCGCCGCCACCTATGCAGCGATCAAGCGGGCGGAATTCGAGACCTTCATGGAAGTGATCAGCCCGTGGGAGCGGGAGTATTTGTTGCTGAATGTTTAGGGGAATAGGGGAGTAAGGCAGTAGGGCAGTAGGGCAGTAGGGCGAGGATGGCAGCCAAGATTGAATCGTACCGGGATTTGATTGTCTGGCAGCAGGCTATGGATTTGGCGGTTTCAATCTACGAAATAACCAGAGCCTGGCCAAAGGATGAGCGCTACGGGCTGACAGCTCAGGTACGCCGTGCGGCGACCTCCGTTCCCGCCAACATCGCCGAGGGCTACGGTCGAGAGAGCCGGGCTTCCTATCAGCAATTTCTCAGAATTGCCCAAGGCTCCCTCAAGGAATTGGAGACACATCTTTTGATTGCGCAACGTGTCGGGATCGCCTCGCACGAAGCTGTCAACGCTTTGATGACCACCAGCGAGAGCGTCGGAACGCTCTTGCGACTTCTGATCCGCAAATTGTCTCCGGAATAACCCCACCCTACTGCCCTACTGCCCTACTGCCCTACTGCCCTACTGCCCTACTGCCCTACTGCCCTACTGCCCTACTGCCCTACTGCCCTACTGCCCTACTGCCCTACTGCCCTGCTGCCCTAGCGAGCATCATGCCTTACCAATCCCCCATTTCTCCCGGCCGCTCCTGGTATGAGGATACAGCTGGGCCACGGCCCGAGTACCCTTCGCTAGACGGTGATCGCCAATGCGACGTCGTCATCGTCGGCGGCGGTTTCACCGGTCTGTCAGCGGCGGCGCATCTGGCCAAAGCCGGTGCGAACGTCGTGCTGATCGAGGCGTATCGCTTCGGCGACGGCGCCTCCGGGCGCAATGGCGGCCAGCTCGGCACCGGCCAGCGCGCCTGGGCCGAGGAGATGGAGGCCGAATACGGCTTCTCCCGTGCCAAGGCGCTGTTCGATCTTGCCGAGGAAGCCAAGGCGCACCTGCTCGAATTCGCCGCCGTCAACCAGATCGACATCGACTATATGCCCGGTCAGTTGTCGGTGGCGCACAAGCAGCGCTATGTCGACGACTACAAGGCGCATGCCGAGATCATGGCGGGCCGCTTCAACTATCCGCACATCGCCTTCATGGATGCCAGGGAAACGGCCGAACGCCTGGGCTCCACACGCTACTTCGGCGGCACCCGTGACACCGGCACAGGACACATCCACCCGATGAAACTGGTGATCGGCACGGCAAAGGTGGCGACTGCTGCCGGCGCCCACCTGTTCGAACAGACGCCATCGACCGGCATAACGTCCAGCGGCGGCAAGGTCAGGGTCACGACGCCGAGAGGCACCATCACCGCGCAGAAATGCCTGATCGGCGTCAACGCCTATGGCGGCACGCTCGAGCCGGTGAGTGCCGCGCACATCATGCCGATAGGGTCGTTCATCGGCGCCACCGTTCCACTCGGGGCGGACTCGAAAGTGCTGCCGGGCGGCGAGGCGGTCGATGATTCGCGTTTCGTCGTGCGCTATTTCCGCAAATCGAAGGATGGGCGCCTGCTGTTCGGCGGGCGTGAGATCTATGGTGTCAACGACCCCAAGGACATCCACATCCATATCCGCCGGCAGATCTCCGAACTTTATCCCGACTTGAAGGATGTCGAGATCACGCATGGCTGGGGCGGCTATGTCGGCATCACCGTGCCGAGAAAGCCGTTCGTGCGCGAGGTAATGCCCAATGTGATCTCGGCCGGCGGCTATTCCGGCCATGGCGTCATGCTGTCGAACTTCTTCGGCAAACTCTATGCCGAAACCGTCGCCGGCAACCGCGATCGGCTCAAGCTGATCGAGGATTTGAACATCCCGGCCTTCCCCGGCGGCCGACGCTTTCGCACGCCGCTGCTGTTCCTGGCGCTCAACTGGTTTGCGCTGCGGGATCGAATCTAGAGCAACAAGCGATTCCGTCTGTAATATTCGTTGCTTGAGCGACACATTGCAGAATCCTTAACAAGGGTGCAGACTCCACGGTTGGGGCGCACTGATGCCACAATCGCGGGTAAAAGGTGCCGGTTCTGGGTGATTGAACGGGGACTTTTGCGGGCCTGCCCGCTTGTTTTTGGGACCGATGCCGATCGAATGCCGGCCTTCCGGCGCTGATCGAAAGAACATCGGCCGCATGTTGGAGGTGGCAAACGTGAACGAGCCCTTCAGTTTCGGTGCGCCGGAACGACGGCGCTTTGCCATGCAGTTCGGTTATGACATGCGGCCCTCCTTCTGGCAGGGGGTGCGCACGAATTCGCATCTGGTGATCGCCGCGGTCGGCACCGCTGCGCTGCTTGGCGTGGCGGGTATCGCGCTTTGGCTGGCGTTGCCGGCCAACGACCGGCAGGCGAGCGCCAGCACACAGCCTCTTTCGCAGCAGAGCGTTCCAACCATCCCGGTCAAGACAACCAAGATCGCCCCGGTCACAGTTGCCGCGGTAGCGGCGCCGCAGGCCGCACGTAAGGGCGATGCGGTTTCGCCAACGGTGGCTGCTGGGGCGGCCGCGATACCGGCGCTGGCGGCCAACGATCCGCGCTGGACGGCGCCGCAATCGAACAGCGACGCTGAAGCCACGCCGTCCGATCAGGCCGCGGCCGAGCAGGCAGCAGCCAAGCCATCAGATGCGGCAGCTTACGAGGAACCGTCGGCGCAGAGCGATGCCACGACGCAGCTGTCAAAGGTTGCTGCACCAGACGCCGCTGCGAAGGACGGTCACAACCACGGCGCCGAAACCGCCGCTATCCCAACACCGAAACCGCAACTGCCGGATGCGCAATCTTCCGCGGCAGCGGATGATGCCCAGGCCAAGCCACAGAAGGTGGCTGCTGCCGATGCCACCGGACGCATACTGAGGACAGTGACGATGCGCACCGGTCCGAAGAAGAATGCCGCCGCCATGGGAACCGTGCCCGCCAAGTCATCGGTGCAGGTGGTAAGCTGCAAGAAATGGTGCCAGATCGTCTACAACGGCAAGCGCGGCTGGATTTACAAGAGCTACATCAAGACCGGGGCGTGAGACAACGACGTCGTCGAGGCTGCCCGGGACCAAGCCGCCAGATTTTGGTCAGCCACCGAGCAACCATCTGAAACGGTGTCTTCTGCGGGCAAGTTTGCGCTTTGCCAGGAAATCCGAGTGCTCCTCGAACGGCACCTCATACAGGCCGCACATTTGGCAGCTTTCTGACTTGGCGCATACCGGAATCCAGCATTTCACATCGTGCGTCCAGGCGAGCGCGATCCTTTCCCGATGAAGGTTGGACGAACTTTTCAGCAGAATCAGTTCTCCTGGGACTGCCGTCTGTTTGATATTATCCGAAACTTCCTTGGCACTGCGAAGCTCGATGAAACGGCCGCTGTCACGGTCGGCCTGGCTGGCGCGCGAGCGATGCGCATTGTCGCCCGTGTAGATGACCTCATCGGCGATTTCGCGCGCGATCATGTAGGCGATGCCGTATTTCCTCGACGAGCCGGCGTAGTCGGATATCTGCCCAAGCACAATGCGCTTACGAGAGGCCTTGGCCTTTGCAATCATCTCCAGGGCAATGTTGATCGAATGCCAGGGCGCTTTGGCCGTATCGACCAGGAATTGCGGGCCTGGCGTGACGACGTCAACTGTTCGTTCCTCGGCTGGCCGGCGAACCGATGCGAACTCTTGCTGACGTTGCTCTATCTGCCACGCGCATTGCGAACAGAGAGGTACTTCCCTCAAATTGCTTAGATGCAGCGGCCGCCATCGACCTCCAGCGCCACGCCGGTGATGAAGGCGGCTTCGTCGGATGCGAGCCACAGCGCGGCGTTGGCGATATCGAGCGGCGTCGACAGCCGGCCGAGCGGGATCGAGGCGCGGAACTTCTCGCGGATTTCGGGCGTGTCGGCGCCCATGAATTTCTCCAGCATGGCGGTTTCGCCGGCGACAGGGCAGAGACAGTTGACACGGATGTTCTTGGGCGCGAGTTCGACCGCCATCGACTTGGTGGCGGTGATCGCCCAGCCTTTCGAGGCATTGTACCAGGTAAGGCCCGGCCGCGGCCGCAGACCTGCGGTCGAAGCCGTGGTCAGGATGACGCCGCCGCCCTGCCGCTCCATGATCGGCACCACGGCAAGCGCGGCATGGTAGATCGCCTTCATGTTGACTGATGTGATCAGGTCGAAGGTCGCCTCGTCGACGTCGAGCATGTCGCCATTGCGATGGGTATAGCCGGCATTGTTGACCATGATGTCGATGCGGCCGAAGGCGTTTTTTGCCGCATAGACCATCTCGTCGAATTCGGAACGCTGCGAAACGTCGGTCTGGGTCCAGATCGCGGCCTCGCCGATGTCGGCGGCGACACGCTCCGCGCCCTTGGCGTTGAGGTCGGCGACGACGACCTTGGCGCCCTCTTCGGCAAAGCGCCTGGCCATGCCTTCGCCGAAGCCCGCTGCCGCACCGGTGATGACGGCGACCTTGTTTTCCAGACGCATGCTTTTCCCGCTCATTCCAAGATCACCTCGCAAGCGCATTTCTCTCTTTGTTTTTATGCATGTCGTACTCTCAAAACCGGGGCCACTTTTGAGCGACATGCATTAGCTTTCGTCACATTCCCGCTCTATGTTGCAGGTGCGAAAAGCTCCCCGGGACCATACCTTGACGAAAAGCCTCCGGGTGGCAGCCAGTGTCAAGGCACATTTGGACCGAATCAATATGCAGTGATTGGTCCTTGATGTGACACCATGGCACTGGATAATTTAAATCGATTAGATTATATCCAGCCGCGTCACAGTGTGCGGCGTCAAAGCGGACAGACCATGACCAGCCAGATCATCCCCGTCGATCCCTTCGACTTCATCATCTTCGGCGGCACCGGCGACCTGTCGGAACGCAAGCTCCTGCCGTCGCTCTACCATCGCCAGCGCGACCATCAGTTTTCCGAGCCGACCCGCATCATCGGCACGTCGCGCTCGAAGATGAGCGACGAGGAATTCCGGGCTTTCGCCAGCCAAGCGATTTCCGAACACGTCAAGCCGGCCGATATCGACGCCAAGGAGCTGAAGACGTTCCTGGCGCGGCTGTCCTACGTGTCGGCCGACGCGACGACGGGCGCCGGCTTCGACAAGCTGAAAAAGGCGATCGGCGACAGCGACCGCGTCCGCGCCTTCTACCTGGCGGTAGCGCCGGCGCTGTTCGGCGACATCTCGCACCAGCTGAAAGCGCACAATCTGATCACGCCGAATTCGCGCATCGTGCTGGAAAAGCCGATCGGCCGCGACCTCGTTTCGGCGCGCAAGCTCAACGACCTGGTCGGCGACGACTTCCACGAAAGCCAGATCTTCCGCATCGACCACTATCTCGGCAAGGAGACGGTGCAGAACCTGATGGCGCTGCGCTTTGCCAATGCGCTTTACGAGCCGCTGTGGAACTCGGCGCATGTCGACCATGTGCAGATCACGGTCGCCGAGACCGTCGGGCTGGAAGACCGCGTCACCTATTACGACAAGGCCGGCGCGCTGCGCGACATGGTGCAGAACCATATGCTGCAACTGCTTTGCCTGGTTGCCATGGAGGCGCCGTCGTCGATGGATGCGGACGCCGTGCGCGACGAGAAGCTGAAGGTGCTGCGCGCGCTGAAGCGCATCAATGGCAATGAAGCGCCCAAGCACACCGTGCGCGGCCAGTATCGTGCCGGCGCCTCGGCCGGTGGCGCCGTCAAAGGCTATGTCGACGAACTCGGCAAGGACAGTAACACCGAGACCTTCGTCGCCATCAAGGCCGAGATCGGCAACTGGCGCTGGGCCGGCGTGCCGTTTTATCTCCGAACCGGCAAGCGCCTGGCGACCCGGGTCTCTGAAATCGTCATCGAGTTCAAGCCAATCCCGCATTCGATCTTCGGCGACAGCGCCGGACCGATCTTCGCCAACCAGCTGGTCATCCGGCTACAGCCCGACGAAGGCGTCAAGCAGTTCATCATGATCAAGGACCCGGGCCCGGGCGGCATGCGGCTGCGCCAGATCCCACTCGACATGAGCTTCGCAACATCTTTCGACGGTCGCGCGCCCGATGCCTATGAACGGCTGATCATGGATGTCGTGCGCGGCAACCAGACGCTGTTCATGCGCCGCGACGAAGTAGAGGCGGCATGGAAGTGGATCGATCCGATCCAGAACGCCTGGGAAAGCGCCAGGCAGGAAGCGCAAGGCTATACGGCCGGCACATGGGGCCCCTCGGCCTCGATTGCGCTGATCGAACGCGACGGGCGGACATGGCACGAGAGCAATTGAGCGAGCCCGCCTACAGCTGGAACGGCTTTGCCGGGCGCCAGGACCTGGCGGCAGCCCTTGCCGGCAATGTCGCGGCGCGGCTGACCAAGGCCATCGACGAGCGCGGCACGGCTCTGCTTGCCGTTTCCGGCGGCACCACGCCGGCGAAGTTCTTTGCAGCGCTGTCGGCCATTCCGATCGCCTGGAACAAGGTGACGGTCACGCTGGTCGACGAACGGTTCGTGCCGGCCTCCTCCCCGCGCTCGAATGCCGGGCTGGTAGCCGCCAATCTGCTGCAGAACGCGGCGGCGGCCGCACACTTCGTGCCGATGTATCACGAGGCCGCAAGCATCGAGACTGCCGCAGCGTCCGACGACATGGCACTCAAGGCACTGGCCTGGCCGCTCGACGTCGTCGTGCTCGGCATGGGCGGCGACGGCCACACCGCGTCGTTCTTTCCCGATGCAAATAACCTCAGCGCCTTGCTCGATCCTGCCTCGCAAAGGATCGTGCTGCCGGTGCATGCACCGAGCGGCGGCGAGCCGCGGCTGACCCTATCGATGGCGCGCATCATCGCCGCCGGCTTCATCGCGCTGCATATCGAAGGCGAGGACAAGCGCAACGCCTTCGACAATGCGATGGGACCGGGTGCGAAGAAGCCCATTCGCAAAGTGCTCGAAGCAGCCCCCATACCGGTAGAGGTGTTCTGGGCACCCTGATTTTCACGAAAAGCAGCCCCGGCAAACAGTGGGAGGACGTTCTCCGGGGCTCGAAAGGACCGACCATGACAGCCAGACGCGACATCGAAGCCATTACGGAACGCATCCGCCAGCGCTCGAAAGCCGGGCGCGAGCGCTATCTCGGCCGCATCGCCGAGGCCTCGAACCGCACCGCCAACCGTTCGGTGTTGTCCTGCGGCAACCTCGCGCATGGCTTTGCCGTCTGCAGCCCGTCTGAAAAGCTGGCGCTCGGCGCCGACAAGGTGCCGAACCTCGGCATCATCACCTCCTACAACGATATGCTGTCGGCGCATCAGCCCTTCGAGACGTTTCCGGCGCTGATCAAGGAAGCCGCGAAGGAAGTTGGCGGCATCGCGCAAGTGGCCGGCGGCGTGCCGGCCATGTGCGACGGCGTAACCCAGGGACAGCCGGGCATGGAGCTGTCGTTGTTCTCACGCGACATCATCGCTATGGCCGCCGCGATTGGCCTGTCGCACAACATGTTCGACGCCGCCGTCTATCTCGGTGTCTGCGACAAGATCGTGCCGGGGCTGGTGATCGCGGCCCTCACCTTCGGCCATCTGCCGGCGGTGTTCGTGCCGGCCGGACCGATGACGACGGGCCTACCCAATGACGAGAAGGCCAAGGTTCGCCAGCTCTATGCCGAAGGCAAAGCCGGTCGCGCTGAATTGCTCGAGGCCGAGTCCAAATCCTATCATGGGCCGGGCACCTGCACCTTCTACGGCACCGCCAATTCCAACCAGATGCTGATGGAGATCATGGGCCTGCATACGCCCGGCGCCTCCTTCGTCAATCCAGGCACGCCGCTACGCGACGCGCTGACGCGTGAGGCAACGAAGCGGGCGCTGGGGATCACCGCGCTGGGCAACGCCTACACGCCGGTCGGCCGCATGATCGACGAACGCTCTTTCGTCAACGGCGTGGTCGGCCTGCACGCCACCGGCGGCTCGACCAACCACACCATCCACCTCATCGCCATGGCGGCGGCAGCCGGCATCACGCTGACCTGGCAGGACATTTCCGACCTGTCGGAAGCGGTGCCGCTTCTGGCCCGCGTCTATCCGAACGGGCTTGCCGACGTGAACCATTTCCATGCCGCCGGCGGGCTTGGCTTCCTGATCCGCGAACTGCTCGACGAAGGCGTCCTGCATGAGGATGTGCAGACGGTGTGGGGCGAAGGCCTCCGGCCCTATGCGGTCGAGGCCAGGCTCGGCGAAGACGGCAGCGTGGTGCGCGAAGCCTCGCCGCTGCAGAGCGGCGACGAGAAAGTGCTGGCGCCGTTCGCCAAAGCCTTCCAGCCGACCGGCGGCCTGAAGGTGCTGGCCGGCAATCTCGGCCATGCCGTCATCAAGACCTCCGCCGTGAAGCCGGAACGCCGCGTCATCGAGGCGCCGGCCAAGGTGTTCGACAGTCAGCAAGGCCTCAACGAAGCCTTCAAGGCCGGCACGCTCACAGGTGACTTCATCGCCGTCATCCGCTTCCAGGGGCCGAAGGCCAACGGCATGCCGGAACTGCACAAGCTGACCACTGTGCTTGGCATCCTGCAGGATCGCGGCCAGCGCGTCGCGCTGGTCACCGACGGGCGCATGTCGGGTGCTTCCGGCAAGGTGCCGGCGGCGATCCATGTGACGCCGGAAGCGGTCGAGGAAGGTCCTATCGCCCGGATCCATGACGGCGACATCATCCGGCTCGACGCCGACGCTGGCACGCTGGAAGTGCTGGTGCCTGGGCCTGAGCTCGCGCTGCGCCGCACGGCCGACATCGATCTCATCGGCAACGAGTTCGGCTTCGGCCGCGAGTTGTTCGCCGGCTTCCGCCAGTTGGTCGGCCGCGCCGATCATGGCGCCAGCGCTTTCGGCACGGCCTGACGCATTGTTGCCTCGTATATGAAAAAGGGCGGCTGGTGGCCGCCCTTTTTGCATTCGTGCGAACGATCCTATTGCACCGTGAGCTCGGCTCGCTCGCCGGCCTTGACCGTTACGGTGCCTTCCTTCGAACTGTTGTCCGACTTCTCCGAGACGACTGCATAATCGCCGGCCGCTATCGCCGCCTGATACTTCTGATCGTAGGCGTAGCCAAGTGACTTGCGATTGCCGTTGATGTCCTTCTTGGCCTCGAAAATCTCGATCTTCGATGCGCCGGGCGCGGTGATTGCCAATACACCGGCGTTCATGGCGACCTTCACATCGTCGAACTCGCCGACCTTGACGGTGAACGGCTGCTCGACGACGGCGAGGTCGACCGTCGTGATCAACACGTAGTCATCGGGCGGCAGATCGAACTTGCTGTCTGGACCATAGGCATAGGTCACTTCTTGCCGCGTTCCGTCGATCTTCTTTTTCGCCTTGAGCACCTTGAAGCCGATGCCGGAACCGTCGGCCTTGTCGCCGCCGGCGACATAGTAGGCATTGACAACGACATGTCCGACGCCGGCGATCATGTCCTTTTCCACGGTCTTGCCGGCAGCGAGCGGGATTGTTTCGCTTACCACGCCCTGCCCGATCGTGACTGTCACCTTCTCGTCGCCGGCCGGCAACACGACTTTCGTGGTTCCGTAATAGGTCGCCGGATTGTCAGCGCCCGGATAGTCGACCACCACAGCCGCGCCATCGACGACATCCGCCCCCGCGCTGGGACGCGGATGGATGATCAGCGTGCCAGCGTTCAGCGTGAACAATGGGCTGTAGACCTGGCCTGCCTCGATCTTGAGCTTTTGTTCGGTCTTGGCCTCGCCGTCACGCGCGACGATGATGTAGTCGCCCGGCTCCAGATTGCCCTTGTAGGCCCCGTATTCGGTGGTGACGTTGTCTCCACGCGTGCCGTCGGATTTTGCCTTGTAGATTTCCCAGGCATTGCCGTCGGTAACCGGATCACCGCCTTCTGCAAGCACCAAGGTCGGCAGTAGGTTGAATTCCGGCTTGGCCGGTTCGGGCGCCGGTGCCGGAGCAGGCGCCGGAGCGGGTTCAGGCGCTGGTGCTGGGGCCGCGACGGTTTCGACCAGCGCTTCCTGCAGCGCCTGCTCGTCCGAAGCCTGGATGTATTTTCCGCCGGTGTTGTCGGCCAGGCATGCGATCTGCTTGCCTTCGTCGGCGGTCAGGCCGAAGCCGACGACATCGGCGGTGAAGTCGACGCCTGACGCTTCCAGCTCCTTGCCAAGCGCGCACGGGTCACCTTCGCAGGTTTCAAGCCCGTCGGTGATGAGAACGACGGTCGCCTTGTCCTCGGTGTATCTCAAGGCCTCAGCCGCCTGCTTGACGGCAGCGGTCAGCGGCGTCTTGCCGAGGAACTTCAGGCTGTCGGCAGCGGCCGAAATGGCGCTTGCCGAGCCGGCCTGTGGCGGCACGATCAGCTCGATGTCCTCGCAGCTGCCCTTCTCGCGATGGCCATAGGCCATGAAGCCGATCTCATCGTCGGCCGGAACCGACTGCAGCACGGTTCTGAGCGATTCGCGCGCGATTTCGAGCTTCGGCTTGCCGTCGATCTGGGCCCACATCGAGCCTGAAGCGTCAAGGATGATGATGACCTTGTTCGCGGCAAAGCCGAGCGACGTCATCGACAAAAGGAGCAGCGCCGCAGCGACGCTCCGCAAAAGTCCCGCCATTGGAATCTCCTTGAGGCCGCCCTCTGGTCCGCGCCGGAAGCTATTTGACGGCGCGTTCGGACACAAGCCTAGAGCGTGTCACGAACGGTTGCAGTGTAACAGGATCGGCCCCGGGCCAAGGCCTGTTCCGAGGCTGGCTCAGCACCGCATCAGTAGGTGGTGCGCCGCTCCTCGGAAGGCGGACGGCCGAACTGCAGCCGGTAGCTCTGCGCGAAATAGGAGTGCGAGGTGAAGCCGGTGGCGATCGCCACATCGAGGATCGGCATGTTGGTCTGGCGCAGCAATTCGCGCGCCCGCTCGAGCCTGAGCCGCATGTAATAGCGGCCGGGCGTGACGCTCAGATGGCGCAGGAACAGCCGCTCGACCTGGCGCACCGACAGGCCCGCCGATTTGGCGAGCTGCACCGCCGACAGCGGCTCGTCGAGATGGTCCGCCATCAGTTCGACGATGCGCCTGAGCTTTTCCGACTTGCCGGTGAGATCACGTTCCGGCCCGACGCGCTGGCGGTCTCCGGCAGAGCGGATGCGCTCATGCTGGAACTGGTTGGCGACGCCATTGGCGAGGTTCGAGCCGAAATCGCCGCGCACGATCTCCAGCATCAGGTCGATCGAGGTAGTGCCGCCGGCGCAGGTGTAGCGCTTGCGGTCGATCTCGAAGACATTGCCGGTGCAGTTGATATCGGGAAAGCGCTCTACGAAGCCGGCGCGGTTTTCCCAATGGATGGTGCAGCGATAGCCTTCGAGCTGGCCGGCTTCGGCCAGGAGATAAGAGCCGACCGACAGCGCGCCCAGCGCGTTGCCGCGCCGGCCCCAGCTGCGCAGCGCCGCCAGCACCTTGCTCTTGCCGGGGAATTCGATAGACAAGCCCACCGACACGAACAGGATGTCGACCGGCGGCAGGTCGGCGACGGCGTAGTCGATCTTGAGCGGCAGACCGTTGGAGGCCATGACCGGATCACCGTCGGCCGAGACGGTGGTCCAGCCGTAAAAATCGCGGCCGAGCAGGCGGTTGGCCGAGCGGAAAGTGTCGATCGCCGCGGCCAGCGAAAACATCGAAAACTTGTCGACCAGCAGGAACGCGAATTGCCGGCCGCCTTGAACGGGATCATCCATGACCGGCCGTTCAGAGGGAATACTGGGGTTCGGCAAAGAAGCTGCTTTCTGGGTCAGAAGGAAGGCCGCTTCAAGCCGGCCGCAAGGTAGGCTGAGGCTAACGTATTGGCCATCAGCATGGCAATGGTCATCGGTCCGACACCGCCGGGCACCGGGGTGATGGCGCCAGCCACCTTCGCCGCCTCGGCATAGGCGACATCGCCGACGAGGCGGGTTTTGCCTTCGCCCTTCTCGGGTGCCGGAACGCGATTGATCCCGACATCAATCACTGTGGCGCCCGGCTTGACCCATTCGCCCTTGACCATTTCAGGCCGGCCGACGGCAGCCACCAATATGTCGGCGGCACGGGCCAGCGCCGGCAGGTCCTTGGTGCGGCTATGGGCGATGGTGACGGTGCAGTTGGCGGCAAGCAGCAAATTGGCCATCGGCTTGCCGACGATGTTGGAGCGGCCGACGACCACGGCATTGAGGCCGGAAAGGTCCTTCCCGCGCACGCGTTCGATCAAAAGCATCGAGCCCGCAGGCGTGCAGGGCACGAAGGCGGTTTCGAGCTCGCCGGTGCCGAGCTTGCCGACATTGATGAAGTGGAAGCCGTCGACATCCTTTTGCGGCGCGATGGCCTGAATGATCTTGCCGGCATCGATATGGACGGGAAGCGGCAGCTGCACCAGGATGCCGTTGACGGCCGGATCGGCGTTGAGCTCGCCGATGATCTTCAGCAATGCCTCTTCGGACGTGTCGGCCGGCAGCGTGTGCTGGAGCGAATGAAAGCCGCATTCCTTGGCGGTGCGCGACTTGGAGGCGACGTAGACCTGGCTTGCCGGATCCTCGCCGACGATGACCACCGCCAGGCCGGGCTTGGCCTTGCCCTTGGCGATCAGTTCCGAGGTCAAGGCCTTGACCTTCTGAACCACGTCTTCGGCGACGATCTTTCCGTCAATCACTTCGGTCATGAACCATCCTCGACATCATTCCAGCCAGGGCGCGGCGCGCGCCTTGAACGTTGTTTCGTGCATGTCGTTGTTCCAAACGTTCCGCGCGTTCGGGTCAAGCCCGACGGCAGCGCTTTTTGAGCGCCATGCTGCGCGGCATTTTCACGAAATTTGAGCCAGGCAATCCCGTCAAAGCGCCGTCAGATGCCGCTAACTCGAAACCGGCAGTTTTTATTCCGTGCTGACGAGCTCAGAAATAGCGGCGACGCGAACGGTTTTCGGTGAGCTCGCGCACCGCCTCCCGAAATTCGCGCAGACCGGCGCGGATATCGTCGATTTGCGCCTGCTGGTCGTCCGGCGACGCCTCGGCCGGCTGCGGAGAAGACCAACTCTCGTGCGCTGTCGGCATCGGCTGGGCCTGCGAATAGGCGTAGTCAGCCGGCTGACCGGGTTGCGCGTAGCTGGTCTGCTGCTCATAGGCGTGCGGAGCCTCGTGCCGGAAGTCCGGCTGACGATACGGCTCCTGCGCCGGCCTTGCATATTCAGCGGCGGGTTGGGCGCGGTAGGTCTCGACGGGCCGTTCCCCTGACGTCCTGCTGCCTGCCGTTGCTTTGCGCACAGCCGAGAACAGTCCACCGAACAGACCTGGGCCGCGGGCGGTGGGAGCGGTCTCGACCGGCAACACCGGAGGTGCTGCTGGCGGCGCCACAGGCAGCGGCGCGCGGTAGGACTTGTCTTCGAGGGGTGGCCGTCGCTCGTCCATTCTGTCGCGCGAACGCGAGCCGGTGGCGTCGCGCAGGCTTGCGAAGGCGCCGCGCATGGCGCCGAGACCGATGCCGGAAGCTAGGCCTAGCAGCAGGCCGGCAAGCGCGATCACAGCCCGCGACGGCCCGTTGGGTTCGAGTGGCGGTTGCGCTTTGGTCAGCACGTTGATGTTGGTGGTGTTGATGTTCTGCTGTTCGCCGGTCTCCTTGGCGCGCAGAAGATACTGTTCGTAGACCGAGCGCTTGGCGGTAGCATCGCGCTCCAGTTCGCGCAGGCTGACCAGATCGCTGTTGACGTCGCCGCTCTGGACCTTTGCCTGGGCCAGGCGGGAAGCGAGATCCTGCTCGAGCTGGACCGAGCGCTTCAAGTCGACCTGCAGCGACGAGGCAATGCGGCGCAGTTCCCCGGCGATCCGCTCGCGTGAGCCGTCAAGCTGGGCGTTGAGCGCCTGGTATTCGGGATGACGCGGCCCCAGACGCACGGCGGCGCGGTCGGCCTCCTGCTTCAACGCCGCATATTGCGCGCGCAGTTCGCTCATCGTGTTGGAATTGATTTCTTCCGGCAAGGTGCCGTTGATAACCGAATTGACGTCCAGCGAACGCGCCGACGCGGCGCGGGCATTGAGTTCCAGCGTGCGAGCCCGGGTGACGGAGAGCTGCTCGTTGAGCTTCAGCATCTGGTCGTCGCTGATCAGATGACCCTGCGCGTCGACGAGATCGTGCGTGGCCCTGAAATCCTCGACCTTGCGCTCGGCCGTCTCGACATCCTTGCGCAGGTCATCGAGCTTGGCCGTCAGCTGGTCCGTCGCGCGTCCGGCCATCCCGAACTGGTATTGGGCCGCCTCCTGCTGGAAAACGTCCCTCGTCGTGTTGGCGATCTCCGCCGACTTGTCGGCACTTTGGGTGGTGGCGCTGATGGAAACGACAAAGCTCTTGCCGCTGCGTTCGACCGACAGGCTCTTGGCCAGATTGCCAACCGCCAGCGCCTGGCGGCGCACTTCGCCGGCACCGCCAGGTCCATCCTGGCGCGACAGTATCGAGCGGATGAGCGACATGACGCCAAGGCCACCGGGCCCCTGTCCGTTGAACTCCGGATCGTCGACGAGATTGAGATCGGCGACGACCTTGTCGAGGACCTTGCCTGATGTCACCATCTTGATACGGGTTTCGACAACGGCCAGCGCCGCGTCGGGCTGCCCGACAGGTTGGGTGAGATCGTTGTCGGACAGCTTCAGGTCACCTGGCTCGATGACCATCTGCGTGGTGGCTTCGTATTTCTTCGGCGTCGAGACGGCAACGGCAACGCCAAGCACCGTTCCCAGTATCGTTGTCGAGACGATCAACAGCTTGGACCGGGTGATGCCGCGGACGACCTGCAGCGGATCGATCAGCGGCTTCCATTCCTGATCGTCGTCATCGTCGCGGTCCAGCCGTTGCGTGTCGCCGGCATAGCGGGGCTCGTAGGCGGCGCGAGAGCGATCGAACCCCCGGGCAGGCTCTTGACGCCGAACAGGCTCCTCGGCCGCGCCGGCTCTCGGATAGCGGACGGCTTCGTCTTGTTGAGACCATGTGCTGGCGGCCGAAGTGGACTCGCCGGCGGCCTGGAACTGCGGCGGCTCGGGCGGTGACGCTGGCGCGGGATTCGACCGCGCCTCGCGCTGCGAGCGGGCGATCCGGTGACGCGTGGCGGCGTCCTCGCGCCATGACGGATCGGCCCGGTCACCGATGGAGACCGGCGATGCATCCGCCGCCTCGTCGCCGCGCACAGCTTTGCCGAGCGCCAGGAGGGAGCGCTCGCGCCTCCAGTCTTCACGGTTTTCCCTGTCGACCATTGTCTTGAAACTTACCCTTGGCGGCTTGGGAGCGGCGGTCGGCCAATCGTTAAGGCACGCTAAACAGGCATGGGAAACAAAAGGTTAATTTCCTTGGCCCGAAGCCGAAGTTTCTCGCTTCTGCCGCACATTGTCGAGAGCGTGAAAGGGTGGTCAGAACCGCACGTTAAACTTTCCGGCCTATGCCTTCCTCGACATGATGCAGGCCAGCGACGACACGCAAAGGCGGACACTCGCCCGGATCGGTACCTTCGTGGCCGAACGACGAGGGCTGGTCCGCGACTATCTCTCAGCGATCAGCGGCGCCGGCGGGCGGCTGGTGTTCTCGCTCGCCTATTTCATCGCGCTCGCCAACACGCTGTCGATCGCCGAGTTCGGCATGTTCGCGACCGCTTCCGCCGCCGGCGTCATGCTGTCGCGCATCCTCGCCTTCGGCTTCATTTCGGCGCTCTACCGTACCGCCACCATCCGTCCCAACCTGATCGGCACCTTCACCGCCGGCTTCCTGCTGCTTGGCGCGGTGTCCTTGCCGTTGCTGACGGCGGCCTCCTGGGGTGTCTACCTGATCTTCTTCGCCAGCACCGTGCCCCTGGCCGTCTTTGCCGCAATCGTCTTTGCCGAAGCGCTTTTGTGGCGGCCGGTCGAGGTGGTGCTGATCGTCAACAACGGGCTTGGCAAATTCGGCCGCGCCGCCGTGCTGTCGATCGTGACCACGGCGTTCCGCGCGCTCGGCGCGGTGCTGTTCATGCTGTCGGGGCAACACAGCGTCTGGGTGTGGTCGTTGTTCTATATCGGCGCCAACGCCGCCTCGCTGCTGCTCGCCTTCGGTTTCTACTATCCGCGCCAGCGGCTCAGGCTGCGCACTGAGCTCTATCTCAGGCGGCTTGCCGATTCGATCTATGTCGCCGGCGCCGAAGTGCTGTTCTACCTGCAGTCGGAATTCGACAAGCTGCTCGTGCTGGCGATCGGCGGTCCGCATCTGGCCGGCATCTATGCCATCATCATGCGGCTGGTCGATCTGACCGCAATCCCGATCCGCACCTTCTCGATGATGCTGGTGCAGCGCATGATGCGGGCGCCGGAACTGTTGTCGCGACTGCGGGTCAAGAGCGGCATCGAAGCCGGCGTGTTCCTGGTGTCGACACTGGCGCTGGCGGCGCTCGGCATCGTGCTGCATTTCTTTCCCAATGCTCTGGGCCGGAACGTCGCCGAGGCCGCACCGCTGGTGGCATTGGCGATCGGCGTACCGGGACTGCGCAACCTGGTCGAATACCAGGCCGAGCTTCTGTTCGCGCGCGGGCAGACCGCGATCCGCGCACTCAATCTCGGCCTGCTGGCCGGGCTGAAGGCGGTGCTGTTGACCTATGTGCTGACCACGATCGCCGACACGCCCACTCTGGTGCTGTCGCTCAATGTCGTCTTCCTGCTGCTCTATCTCGCCTCGGCACTGCTGACCTACTCGGCGATGCGCAAGCCGGCGAAGGCTATCTAGGTGTTTGATCCCAGACTTTAACGGTGTGATGTTTTCCTCGGGCTGGAAGGAGGTACCATGGGCCGGGTTCTGTATCGGCGCGCCACGGGATACGAGCAATGACATCGTCGTACATCTCCCTAATCCCTAAGTTAGCCTGATATCCTGTGTGCCGTGCCGCCGCCTTGCGGCTAGCGACGATTCGCGCGAATGTTGTCTCTGGATTGGCCGACTTGAGACGCTGACCGGATTGGTCCATGCCGCTTGACATCGATACCCGGTTTCTCTGCCTGGCGGATTTTGAACCGGCGGCGCGGGAGCTACTGCCGCACGCGGTTTACGAGTTCATTGCCGCCGGTGCTGGCGAAGAAATCACCAAGCGTGACAATGAAGCCGCATTCGACCGCATCCGGTTAAGGCCGCGTGTGCTGCGCGATATGACAACACTTGATACCGGGATCACGCTTTTCAGGCAGAGTCTGCCGCATCCGATCATCCTGGCCCCGATAGCGTACCAGCGGCTGGCGCATCCGGAAGGCGAGGTGGCCGCGGCGCGCGGCGCTGGAATGGCGGAAGCGGTGTTCACTCTGGGAACCACGGCGACGGCGGCGATCGAGGATTGCGCGGCGGCGAGCCAGTCTCCAGTCTGGTTCCTGCTCTATTGGCAAAGCGATCGCGGTTTCAATGGCGAACTCGTATCGCGCATGGCGGCCCTCGGCGCAAAGGCGATCAGCGTGACGGTCGACATGCCAACGCCAGGCGATCGACGCAGGCAGTTCCGGGCAGGATTCAAAATTCCCGACAGCCTCGCAACGCCATACTTCAAGGACCGGAACACCGGCGTGCTCAAAGTTGGCACGGCGCAGCGGCGGGCCATGCCGACCTGGGCGGATATTGCCTGGCTGCGTTCGCTGACAACCCTGCCGCTTATCCTGAAGGGCATTCTCGATCCTGACGACGCCGAGCAGGCGATCGGAACCGGTGCCGATGCCATAGTCGTCTCGAACCACGGCTCGCGTAACCTCGACACCCTGCCGGCGACCATCGACGCCCTGCCCGCCATCGCAGAGCGGGTGGCCGGGCGGATTCCCATCATCCTCGACGGCGGCGTGAGGCGTGGCACCGACGTTTTGAAGGCAATTGCCCTTGGGGCAAGCGCAGTCATGATTGGCCGCCCCTATGTCTACGCACTGACGACGGATGGTGCCGAGGGCGTAGCCCATTGCGTCAACCTGCTTCGCCGGGACTTCGAGATGGCAATGGCGCTAACCGGCCGGGCGCGCATCGGCGAGATCGACCGGTCGGTAATCTGGTGAAGCCCGGACCTATTCCTCGGCCAAGCTCAGCCCTCCTCCCAGTCCGAGGAAAACATCCCGCCACTAAGGGCCGGGATCAAACACCTAGGTACGTCGTCCCTGATCGAGCCCGATCAGACGGCGGATGCGGCCGATATCTGTGCCGATAAAGGACTGCATGCCGATCGCCACCTGCTCCGGCGCCATGGCGGCGACAAAGCCTCGGAATTCGTCATCCGACAGCGCCTCGCCGGTCCAGTGCACGCGGCAGAATTCTTCCGCGCCGTGGAAATGGCCGGCACCTTGCAGCACATCGTCGACATAGCGGCCGTAGATCATGCATTCGGAGAAGCGGCGCGCCGAGCCGATGACTTCGACCCAGTCGCGACCATGGACCTTCTCGATCTCGGCGCACATCGCCACCACCGTCTGCCGGCGCCAGGCAATCAGCGTCGAAATATAGTCGTGCGTCGAAATCCTCGACGGATCGATGCCGAGCGCCGAAGCCGCATTGCGCGACCAGATGCGCTGCTCATCATGACCCTCGCTCGACAGCACGCCGTCGCGCCGGAACAGCCGCACTTTGCCGTCATGCCAGAAGACGCTCAGATCGAACGGCTTGACGAACGCGACGTCGGAATCGCAGAAGACCAGCACGTCTTCCCTCGCATGTGCAGCGATGGCGATGCGGCGCAGCTGCTGCACATGCCAACCGCGCAGCGGCTGGGTCTTGAAGCTTAGCCAGATGCGGCGGCGAAACAGGCTCATCGGATCGTCGAACACACGCAGCCAGCGCGGCAGCAGGTCGCGTTCGTCGACGACGGTGCGGCGGCTGTTTTGCAACTGGCGAAACAGCGCCAAGTCGCGATGCTCAACCAGTATGTAGTGATGCGCCACGCCGGAGACATGGCTGTCGAGGGTCTCGCAAAGAAGACGGCAGCGCTCGAAGTCCGGCGCATAGCTGGCGGTCACCACCGCCGCTGTCGGCGTCTGCGGCAGGATACCTGTGTCGGCTGCCGGGCTCGGAACGAAGCGGCTGTTCACCGCAGCTCTCCGGCAGGCCTGGGTCGATGCGAGAATTTCTGCTTGACGACACGCCACAGGAACACGGGATTGCCGACGACGTAGCGGCGCCACAGCCGGCCCGGCTCGATGCACAGGCGGAACAGCCATTCGAGCCTCAGCCGGCGCATCCACAGCGGCGCCCGCGGCACGGAGCCCGAGAGGAAGTCGAGCAGCGCGCCGACGGCGATCGGCAGCGTGCAGTGGCGAGCATCGATATGACGGGCGATCCACAATTCCTGGCGCGGCACGCCCATGGCGACAAGCAGCACGTCAGGCCGCAACGCCTCGATGCGGTCGACGATTGCCTGCTCTTCGGCGGGCGAGAAATAGCCGTCATGGATGACGACGAATTTGTGCTGCACGGCCAGCGCAGCCAGTTTGATCGACGCCGCCTCGGCATTGGCGCGGGTGGCGCCAAGCAGCCCGACGGTCAGCGGCCTTGCCGATGCCTGCAGAAAGGCCGGAATGAAATCCGTGCCGTTGAGATTGTCCGGGAATGGCGCACCGTAGAGCAGCTTTGCCGCCAGATCGACGCCGACGCCGTCGGGCAGGATGAGGAAATCGTCGAGCGCTTCGGCAAAGACCGGATCGGTATAGGCGATGTTGGCATTGTGAGCGTTGAGAAAACTGACCTTGGTGAAGCGGCGCTCGGCAATCAGCCGGGCCAGCAGGGCGATCGCGTCATCCCAGCGGATGGCGACGACCGAAATGCCGAGGATCGTCTTCAGCGTATCGAGCCCAAGGGCGGCGCGGGCGGTGTGCATGTTCATGCAAACACCTCCTGGCCGACCGATCCGAGCCTTTCCAGGCCGAGCCTGATGGCGGCATCGAGCGCCTTCATTTGACTGCGATGGAAGGCGCCGCCGTCGACATCCCTGACGTCAACCGCCGCTGCTTCCAAAGCGTCGGCGAAGGCGGCCGGATCATCCGACACCACGCAATTGGACGGGCGATGGTCGATGCCGCGCAGCGAGCGGCTGGTAGCGACCGACGGCAGGCCGAGCTCGAAGGTTTCGATGGTCTTGAGCTGCACGCCGCTGCCGGCGGTGCTGATCAGCGGGATGACGGCGGCGCCGCGCACGAAAGCCTGCGCGTCGGGCACGCGGCCGACGAATTCGACCCCGGGATGCGCGGAGATGATGTCGGATGGTATGTTACCGGCGATCCTGATGCGAAAATTCCGGCGAAGATGCGGCACGACCTTTTCCAGGAACCAGTCGAGACCGATGCGGTTCGGCTGCCAGGTCCAGGTGCCGATCAGCGCCGCGTCGCAATCGATGATGCGCGGCTTTCCCGGCTTCGGCGCCGTGGCCGTGGTCACCAGCGGCAACACCGCCGAGCGGTCATCGGAGGCAACGCCGAGTGCGGCGCGGTCTTCCTCGGCCAGCGTGAAGACGAAGCGAGCCCGGCGGCAGAGCCGCTCCTCCATGATCTTGAGGAGCCTCGCCTCGCGGGCAAACAGCAGGCGCTGGAAGCGACTGTTTGCAGCCGCCGCGTTCTCCCTGGCCGAAGCATGTTCGACATTGTGGGCGACGAAGATCGATGGGCGGTCGGCGAACAGTTTTTCAAAGGCGCCAGCGAACTGGACGGAATTCAGGACATAGCCGTCGAAAGGGCCGGCACGTTCGATGGCGGCGCGGACTTCGCTGTCGGAAACCGCGCGCAGCTTCACGGAAGCGAAGGTGAGTCCTGACAGCATCGCCTTGCCGAGCCAGGCGAGCTTCCGCATCGCCGATGCGCTTTCCGTGCGCACATCGACGGCGCCGAGCACGATGGTGTTTTCGGGGTCGCTTGCCGCCTTGCCCGGCCAGATAAAGCCGATGACGGTGACGCGCACGCCGGCGCGCCGCAAGGCGGCGATGATCGCAGCATTGGCGATCTCATAGCCCGAGGCGAGTGCGCCGTCGGGCACGATCGATGTGGCGAACAGCAGATGCATCTCACCTATCCAGGCGTCAGCCACTATCAAAGCTGGGTGAACCCTTGATTAAGTCACGCAACGCAACAGATGAAAGGCACCGATCAGCAGGCTCGCTGCGAAAGGTGATTAACGAAACGTTATCATCGCGGTGCTATCGGAAGCCAGATTTAATACATGCGGCTGGAGCGGATGATCCCTTTGCCATCGGATGGTTCGGTATCGATCGCGGGACGCTCTCCGGAGCTCGCCGCCGACACCATCGAAGCCGTCGTCACGCTGCCGACCTTCAAGCGGCCGCAACTGCTCCTGGAAACGCTGGCGTCGCTGAAGGCGCAAACGACTGCCAGGCGTTTTGCCGTCATCGTCATCGAGAACGAAGCCGATGCGCGTGAAGGCGCCAAGGCGGCAGTGCCGCTGTTCGAGCGCGGCGATATGACGGGCATGGTCATCATCGCGCATGAGCGCGGCAACTGCAGCGCCTACAATGCCGGCTGGCAGACCGCGATCCTGCATTTTCCGGACTTCAGGCATTTGCTGGTCATCGACGATGACGAGATCGCCGACGCCGACTGGCTGGAGCGGATGTGCAATGCGTCGGAGACACTCGGCGCCGACATTGTCGGCGGGCCGCAAGTACCGGTGTTTGCCAATCCGGCCCATGCGAAATGGGCCGAGCACCCGGTGTTTGCGCCGCCCTATCGCGAAACTGACCGCGTTGCGGCGCTCTATTCCTCGGGCAATCTTCTGGTCGGGCGCAACGTGCTCACCACCATGGGGCCGCCCTTCCTCGACCTCCGCTTCAATTTCATGGGCGGCGGCGATTCCGACTTCCTCAGCCGGTCGGCGCAGAAAGGTTTCGTGCTTGGCTGGTGCGCCGAGGCCAGGGTGCGCGAAGGCGTTCCGGCCAGGCGCGTCGAGGCCGACTGGATCCGCGCCCGATCCTTGCGCAACGGCGTGATCTCGACGCTGGTCGAGAAGAAGAAACGCTCCGGCACACCGTTGGCCGGCGTCAAGGTGTTTGCTAAAAGTCTGGCGCTGCTTGCCGCCTCGCCGCTGCGCGGTGCGCTCAAACTGGCGCGGACAGGCTCCCTGTCGACAGCGCTCTACCCCGTCTATGTCGCGCTCGGCCGCGTGCTTGCCGAATTCGGATACGCCAATGAGCAATACAGGCAGCCTGAGAAGAACTGACGAGTTGCTGCTGGGCGGCATCGTCACCCGCGACGGCGTGGCGACGGCGATTGCCGCGCTGTTGTTTGCCGTCATCATCGTGTCGTTCCGGCCGTTCCAGCCGGCGGGTGCTGAACTGACCGGCGACGGCGGCGACATCGTCAACCAGCTCGGCTTCAGTTCGCTCGGCGCCATTTCGATCTTCTCACTGCTGACGTTCGCCGACCCCAAGGTGGTGCGCTCGCTGCTCAGCCCGTCCTGGATCCTGATGCTCGGCTTTTTCATGCTTTCGGTCGTCAACGCGACCGACCCGTCCTCGGCGATGCGCGCGGCCTTCTTCACGCTGCTTGGCGTCTTGACGATAGCGACGGTCCTGGTGCTGCCGCGCGACGCCGACAGTTTTTCGAAAGTCATCATCTTCTGCGCGGTCGTCGTTATCGGCCTGTCCTATATCGGCCTCATCGTTTTTCCGCATGAAGCCCTGCACACGGCCGATTCGCAGGAGCCCGAACATGCCGGCCTGTGGCGCGGCGTCTTCGCCCACAAGAACATCGCCGGGCCGATCATGGCCTGCTTCAGTTTTGCCGGTCTCTATCTCTTCCGGCGCGGCCAGACATTCTGGGGCGTGGCGATCTTCGGCGCGGCGATGGTCTTCATGCTGCGCACCGGCTCCAAGACGACGGCCGGCCTGGTGCCGTTCTCGATCCTGATCGTGGTGCTGCCCGGCCTGATCGGCATGCGGTTCGGCACGCCGATCCTGTTTGCGCTGGCGATCATCGCCACGGCGGTCGGCACGCTCGGCATCGTCTTCATCCCACCGGTCAAGGAGCTGGCGGCAACCTACTTCCCCGACCTCACCTATACAGGGCGCACGACGCTGTGGGAGTTCTCGGGTGAGATGCTGGCGAAGAAGCCGTGGACCGGCTACGGCTATGAAAGTTTTTGGGGCACGCCGCTGCTGCTCAGCCAGGACCAGCCTTTCGACCGGCCCTGGGACATCAGGACCATCGTGCACGGCCATGACGGCTATCTCGACATCGCCGTGCTGATGGGCATTCCGGCGCTTTGTGTGGCCGTCTACACCTTCCTGATCGCGCCGCTGGGCGACTACATGCGCATCCCGCCGCGCAAGGAGAACATCTATCTCGGTGATTTCTTCATGATGGTGGTGCTGTTCACGGCGCTGAACGCCTTTCTCGAAAGCTTCTTTTTTCATCGCGGCGACCCGGTCTGGCTGTTCTTCGTGCTCGGCGTGCTTGGCCTGAGGCAAGTGTCGCTGCGGCCGATCGCGGTGCGCCGGCGACCTTGACCGGCTGGCCTGATCAAGCCAGCCTTGAGGGTCTTCCCCGCCCGTCGGTGAGCGTTTAAGGAGAAGCCTGTCTCGGAGGCTCTCAATGACGATCAGGCTAGTTCTCGCCGGCTGCGGCAATATGGGTTACGCCATGCTGGCGGGCTGGCTGAAATCCGGCAAGCTTGCGCCGCATGCCGTGTTCGTGGTCGAGCCCAATGCCGAGTTGCGCAAGCGCGCCGAGCATCTTGGCTGCGGTGTCGCTGCTGATGCCAACGGTATCCCGGCCGATGCGGAGCCCGACCTCGTCGTCATCGCGGTGAAGCCGCAAGTGATCCGCGACGTCACCGCTGCCTACAAGCGTTTCGCCGACGGCAGGACCACCTTCGTCAGCATCGCCGCCGGCACGCCGGTCGCCACGTTCGAACACATCCTCGGCCATCTCGCGCCGATCATCCGCTGCATGCCGAACACGCCGGCCGCGATCGGCAAAGGCATGATGGTGGTCTATTCCAACCCGCTGGTGACCGACGATGTCAGGCGTTTCGTCGCCGAGCTGCTGTCGGCGAGCGGGGTGGTGACGACGATCGACGATGAAGGCCTGATGGATGCGGTGACGGCGGTTTCGGGTTCCGGTCCGGCCTATATCTTCCACTTCATCGAAGCGTTGACGGTTGCCGCAGAGAAGGCCGGGCTGCCGACCGACACCGCCAGGCTGCTGGCCATGCAGACCGTCTATGGCGCCGCAGCACTCGCCGCCGAAAGCGGCGAGGAGCCCGGCGTGTTGCGCCAGCAGGTCACCAGCCCCAACGGCACGACAGCCGCAGCACTTGCGGTGCTGATGGGCGAAGACCGGCTGACGAAGCTGCTGACCGAGGCGGTGGAAGCGGCGCGGCTGCGGTCGGTTGAACTCGGGAAGTAGAGCTCAGGCCAGATCGGTGTGGGAAAAGTCTTTCCCTTTGTAGAGCAAGGGCATCCCACGGCGTTTTGCCGATGCATATGACAGGCAGTCGGCGAGATTGAGCTGGGCCGGGTGGCCGCGACCTTTGCCATAGTCCGAAAAAGCCTGGATCGCGAGCTTGGCATCACCACTTTCGATCGGAACCACCTCGATTGCGGCCTCGCGCAGGAAGCCTTCTATCGCCCTTTCGGCGAAGAGCGGCTCCACCACCAACTTCGATGAAAGGCGCATAGCCGCTTCGAGTACTACCAGCGGAGATGTTATCCGTATCGAGGACTGCTCGATCCGACGACTCCACTCGGCAGCGTCTTCCTCGCCCGCGAGGACAGCGATCACCACCGAGGTGTCGATGAACATCAGGAATGTCCCCACATCTCGTCGATCTCATCCTTGGTCAAATCTCTGCCGCCGCTTCCCGCTTTGGCCCTTAGGTCGTTCGAGATGGCGGCCAGCCGCTCAGAAAGTGGAATCTGTTCGCGTTCGCGCTGTAGCTCGGATTCAAGCGCTTCGATCACCGCCTCGGTCATTGAAATCTTTCGCTTTTCGGCGAGTTGACGGGCGAGGTCACGGGCGCGCGGGTCTCTGATCTGGAGATTCATTTAGAAGCCTCCGTTTTGCTGTCACTACAATATAGGGAATTTGTCATGACAAGGCCAGCCTAGCCTGTAATGCAATCTCAGCCCCCATAAAGCATCTCATCCTGTAGCCGCCGCAAGGCGTATAGCCTCGTCGTCTGGTCGGGCGTTGCATTATCCGTGGTCAGCAATTCGCCCTTCCTGACCGGTTTCAGCACCTTGCCACCCTCGAGCAAGCCGACCGGCACGGCGCGGTGGGCGCGCGCCTCTTCAGCCGTCATGGTCCAGGAACGGTAGCAGGTCTCGCCAATGGCATCGAACGTTTCGCCAGCGGCGAGATCGCGCTTGGCGACCGCGCAGACTTCGGCGACCGGCTTCGGCAGCGGCACCATGTCGGGCCGGCCATAGAGCATGATGCGCGCCGCGGTCAGCGGCACTTCCAGCGAGGTCAAATGATAGGGTCGGAAAAAGCTGTAATAGGGGCCGTGGCCGATATGCAGATCGTCCATGCGCTCGACGATGCGCGGATGCGTGGCCTCGACGATGACGAAGACGCCGGGCGCCACGCCCTTGCCGATCGTGTAATCGACCACGCCCTTCTTCGACAGGATACCGCCATCGGCGCGTGGAATGAGCACCTTTGCCAGTTGGTCGCGGTCGGCCTTGGGGCCGTGCATGCCAGGCACATCGGGCACCAGTCCGGTGGCGTTGGCGATGGCGCACATCTCGACCATGGTTTTCGAGCCGTCGACGAACTCGACCAGCATGCGCGGGTTCATGTTGCGGCGGATCGCTTCCTCGCGATAGTCGTCCGGCACGGCATCGTGGTTGAGCGGGTTGTTCTTGCCCTTGCCAGCCGAGACGATGGTGTAGCCGAGCGCCGAGGCGAACTCGATCAGCTCCATGCAGCTCGACGGCTCGTCGCCGGCGCCGACCGAATAGACGACACCGAGCCGGTCGGCCTG
Source organism: Mesorhizobium sp. P171375 (assembly GCF_057786075.1). Classification (NCBI taxonomy): domain Bacteria; kingdom Pseudomonadati; phylum Pseudomonadota; class Alphaproteobacteria; order Hyphomicrobiales; family Phyllobacteriaceae; genus Mesorhizobium; species Mesorhizobium sp. P171375. The sequence goes on along the minus strand of NZ_JBYNWF010000001.1, from coordinate 2,360,089 downwards.
CTGCTTGAGATAACAGCCGATGGTGACATCGGCCTCGACGTTCATCATCACCAGATGCTTGCCATGCTCCATTGCCTTGAGGTCGAAATCTGCGGCGACACCGGGCCTTCCCGTGGCGTCGATGACGACGTCGATCAGCGGATTGGTGACCAGCGTCTCGTTCGAGGTGATGGCGATCTTCCCCGACTCGATCGCGGTGGTGACTTTCGATGCCGTGTCGGCCTCGACCGCCATCGCTTCGTCGCCGTACGCGATGCGGATGGCGTCACGCGCGGTGTGCGGGCGGCGCGTCGAGATGGCGCAGATCGAAATGCCCGGCATCAGCATGCCTTGCGTGACCAGATCGGTGCCCATTTCGCCGGAGCCGATGACGCCGATGCGCACCGGCTTGCCCTCGGCGGCGCGCCTGGCGAGATCGCGGGCCAGTCCGGTCAGGGCAACATTGGTCATGCAAGCGTGTCCACGGCTTCTTGATTTGCAGGCGGGAATAGCAGGGAACGGCCCTGCTTTGCCAACGAAACCGGCGGACTGCGGCAATTTCTCGAACAATAAGCTTGGCCGGCCAGGTTAACCCACTCCTGAAGCCGGATGGCCAAGCGTCCCTTCAAACCACCCTGATGTAGCTCGTCATTCCCGATTTCTGATGCTCGATGATGTGGCAATGCAGCAGCCAGTCGCCGGGATTATCGGCGACGAAGCCGAGCTGAATCTTCTCATTGGGTTGGATAAGATAGGTGTCGGAAATGACCGGCTGTACCTGGCGCGTCGACGACGACAGCACCTTGAAGCTCATGCCGTGCAGATGGATCGGATGCGATTGCGGCGTCAGATTCTCCATGTCGATGACATAGCTTTTGCCGAGCTTCAACTCGGCCAAGGGTGCGGTCGGGTCCGGTGTGTCGCCGGGCCACGGCACCTTGTTGATGGCCCAGAAACTGTAGCCGAGCGAGCCGCATACGCCGTCGCTCGGCACGTTTTCCGCCGTGGCGCTGAGCGAGAGCGCAATATGCCTGGCGCTGGTGAGGTCCACCTTTGCCACCGGATTGGCTTCCAGCGGCGGGAGGTCGCGCAGGTCGCGCTTGAGCGAGCTGCCGGTGCTGCGCAAGGTGGCGAGCGTCTTGGGCTTGGTGCCCCTGACATCGCCCAGATTGACGATGGCGCCCTCCTGGTCGGGCATGCGAATGGCGAGGTCTATGCGCTGTCCCGGTCCAAGCAGCAAGGCATCGGGCGAAAAACGTTGCGGCACCGGATTGCCGTCGAGCGCGATGACCGCGGCCTCGGCGCCCTCGACGCGAAAGGCGTAGATGCGGGTGACGTCGGTGATGGCGACGCGCAGGCGCACCAGCCCGCCGGCCGGCGCGTCGAATTGCGGCTGGTCGAGCCAGTTGGCGGTGCGCACCGTGCCATAGGTTCCGGTTTTTGCGGCATCGCGCGGGCGGAACTGCTGGATGAACTGGGCGTCGTCACCGAGCCGCCAGTCGCGCAGATTGACGACCGCCTCGGCGTCGAATTTCGGATCGTTGGGATTCTCGACCACGATCACGCCGGTCAGGCCGTGGCCCATCTGCTCCAGCGTGTTGCAATGCGGGTGATACCAGAAGGTGCCGGCATCGGGCGGCGTGAAGGCGTAGTCGAAATGATCGCCGGTATAGACGTAGGGCTGAACCAGGAAGGGGACGCCGTCCATCTTGTTTGGAACGCGAATGCCGTGCCAGTGGATGGTCGTCGGATCGTCGATGGCGTTGACAAGGCGCGCGGCGAAGGGTTCGCCCTTTTTCATCCTGAGCACCGGAGGCATTCCGGCTTCACCATAAGTCAGCACGTCCCGGGTCTCGCCGACATCCATGAACTTCGCCTGGATCTTTGCCGTCTTGAGCACCACCGGCTCCGGAGCGGCCGCGGCCCAGCCGCCGAGCCTGGCCATCGCCGCAAAACCGACCCCGCCGACGCCGGCTACCGCGGCTGTTTTTAGAAGCCTGCGGCGGGTGAGTACGGTCATCTAGCGCTCCAACTGAACATAGTCGCGCCAGTGTCCTGGATGGTGACGGCAACCGGCGCAAGTGCCGATACTGCCACATCGCTTCCCTGTCATGCCATGGCGAGCCGATGACATTTGCTTGCGCTATAGCGTTAACGCCGGCGTCACGCCCATTCGTCCGCTCACCGGAGCCCGGCACCTCCAGTTTCAGTGCAGTTCGGCGAGCAGCGCCTGCGCTTCGGCGAGGTTCTTTTCCGATCCACCGGCGAGATCGTCCATCTTCTTGTCGCGGAAGATGCCGAGCGCCTCCTGACAAGCGGCGATGGCTTCCTCGGCCATCGCTTTGTCCTTGCGGGCCGCGCCCAGATCGACCAGCACGTCGCACAGGCTGTCCTGCGTGAAAGCGACAGCCGGCACCGAATTGATCTTCTTTTGCACCATGATCGCTTCACGCAGGACCAACACCGCCTCCTCGAAATGAGCGACGTTGTTTTCGGCGCGACCGGCCATGGTCAAGGCATAGCCCATCTCGTTGCGAATATTGGCCCAGCGTTCTGGATCGCGGTCGCGGCCGATCTGGTCGGCCAGCGCCCGCACGGCGCCGGCTGGCTTTCAGCTTGCGAGCGGATACTGTTCAGCATGGCCGCCGGATAATGCAATTCAGGCTTGACGGCTTTCTTAGGGGAGGGTTTGCAATGACAACGGATTACACGCCGAAATTCGACCTTGCCGGCAAGGTCGTGCTGGTCACCGGGGCCTCACGCGGCATCGGCCGCGCCTGTGCGCTGGCCTGCGCCGGCTCTGGCGCCGACATGATCGTGGGCGTGCGCAGCAAGGCCGACGGGGCCGAGCTTGTCGCCGAGATCGAGCGCATCGGCCGGCGAGCGCTTGCCGTGCATATGGATGCGACCGATCTTGCCACCGTGCGCAAGGCGGTCGCCGAGGCGCATACCGCCTTCGGCCGCATCGACGTTCTGGTCAACAATGTCGGGCTCGGGCCGGAAAACCTGGCCGAGAACGTCACCGAGGACGATTTCGACCTGACGGTGAACGTCAACCTCAAGGGCACCTTCTTCACCACCCAGGCAGTGGCAAAGCTGATGATTGCGCAGAAAGGTGGGCGCATCATCAACATCAGCTCGCAGGCTGGCACGGTGACGCTGAAGGGCGAGGCCATCTACTGCATGAGCAAGGCGGCGATAAACCATCTGACCCGCTGCCTGGCCGCCGAATGGGCGCAGCACGGCATCGCCGTCAACAGCGTGGCGCCGACCTTCATCTGGACCGATGGCACGCGGCCCTCGCTGGCCGAGCCGGAGTTCCACGCCCATGTGCTCGGCCACATTCCGCTCGGCCGCATCGGCGACCCGATCGACGTTGCCGGAACCGTGGTGTTCCTGGCCTCGCCGGCGGCATCGCTGATCACCGGCGCCAACATCCTGGTCGATGGTGGCTGGTCGGTGGCTTAGAGCGCCCGGCATCCGCGCCGCGGTCAAAAGCGCGGCAGGCGCGCCGGCGGAATGGATGGCGCCATTGGCGACGGCGACCAGGCCCACAGGTGGAAGCGGCCTTCGCGCCGGTGCTATCTCTTCGACATCGTCGAACGCAAAAGCGTCTGCATATGCACCGGAAGGTCAAGTTCGCCGCGGGCCTCTATCTCCAGGAGATATCGAGCCTTGGCCAAGCGGTCGCCTTCTCCAGCCGCGGGATAAGCGCAGATGGCCAGCAACGCCTTCTCCTCATCCCGGCTCGCTCTTTCGCGGTCTGAGCGATCAGCGCGCACGTCGCGAACGACCTTGCCGAAGGCAACGTAAGCTGCCCGGTGGGTTTCGATCAGCCCTTGCAGGTGATTGGACGATTGCTGTTCCTGTGGCGATGGCTTTGCGACGGCGGCTCTCGCCACAATGGTCGACGAGACAACGGCGCCACCCGAATGAAACAGCAAGGCGCGGCGATTGATCCTGGACGTGACACTATCTCCTCTTCATCGCAATGGCAGGCGCAACGTGGTGCGGCGAGCACCATCGGCACCGTAACACGACGGTCTGCGCGTTTTTGTCAGGATGGTAAAATGGCCACGCGGCGCTGAGGCCGTTGGGCCGCTCGCCTCGGCTTGCAATGGCCTCCGGCGCCACGCGCCGGAGGTTGGAATGCCGGAGGTCGGACATGATCGTCACCTCCGCCGGCGGCCTCGCCGGTGCGGTGTTCTTATTTGATCACGATCGTCGCGTTCGGGATTTTGACGCCGTTGCTGCCCGGGAAGGACGCGCCAAGAAACGCCTTCGAATGGCTTTGCCCGACGCTGTCCGGGCCTTTAATGTTATCCATGACACGAAGCGCGGTATTGTTACGGGTATAATGTGGATCGCATCTATTTGACCGACGATGCGGCCGGGGCCGACGCCAGGCCGTGGCAGAGCATCGCCGACAGCCTTGCCGGCGACTGGACGGTCCGCCGCACGGTGATCGATTTCCTTGCCGGTGCGACATACAATTTCACCGGCAACGCCGTGGTGACCGCGGATGCATTCACCGAGCGCGGCGTCATGCAAATCGGCGCTCATGCGATGCCGGCGAGCCGGGCCTACCGGCTTGAGCGGCGCGACCGTTCGATCCGGATTCTTCGTGCCGACGCCAGCGACTTCATCGAGCTCGAGCCGAAGGCAACACAGATCGTCCAGCATCATTGCGGCGCCGATGTCTATGCCGGGCGCTTCTTGTTTCGCGGCCCCGACGAATGGGCCGAGGCGTGGCGGGTCAAAGGGCCGCGCAAGAACTACGCGAGCCTCAGCCGGTTTCGTCGCCTAGATGCCGGGGATGTTGAGCGCGAAACCTCTTCCAGGTAATTGATAAAGACCCGGACTTTCGCAGGCAGGAATGTCCGACTGAGATAGATTGCGTAGGGGCTGAAGCCGGTCATGCTCCAGCCTTCCAGGATCGGTACCAGTCGGCCTGGATCACGAATGGCTGTTCTGGGACAACCAGGACCTGATGAACCAGCTTGGCCTAGGCAAGTAGATTTCGAGGTCATGACCTCGTAGATCCAGCCGGAAAGGCCCCATGCGTCGGGTTGAACGTCCCTCAAGAAACCCCGGCTCTGCCGGGGTTTCGCTTAATGGAAAACAGACAGGCTTGCCGCCGTTCAGCTTAGCGGTCGGCTTCAACCGTCTGCGCAAGGCAGCACAGCGGCGGTCAGGCCATCTTTGCCATTATCTTGGCCATATCTGCCGCATCGAACGCTCTCAATGTCTGCGTTCTGATGTTGCCTAGCGATGCGATCGATAAGGCTAGTGCGGTCGCAGCAATGTCGTCGTCGGCTTCGGCAATCGCCACAACATCATGTTGACCAAGCGTCCACAACAGGGTGTGAACCTTGATGCCGTTCTTGCTGGCCATCGCCTTGAAGGCCTCAGCACGTTTCTGAGTATCCTTTATGCTCTTGATACCTTGATCTGTGAAATTTGACAGCAATACGTAATAAGCCATTTGTTCCTCCCATGGTGGGAGCGGGCGGGCACTCACGGCGCGTCCGCCGTCTCCCGGACCTACGATAACACGAGTCAGGTGCGCGAACCACTTGCGGCAAGGAAGGCCATGACCGCCGCTGGATGGTCGCGACTGCCCCTGGAAGTTTCTTCGGCGCGGCGGTCAGCTCGGAGGGGCGTTCGAAGTTAGGTCCTTCCCGCCATGGCAGGGCGAAGGTCCTTCAGAATGACCGGCCGACCGTAGCAGCGACCGTCGCGGAATAAGAAATACCGATTGGCTCCGGGCCATGACGCTTGCAACCATTTGTTACGAATTTTGCAACAGACGGTGGGCGCAAGGCCTTGCAAATCAAGGGCTTCAATGATTTCAAGGAGATAGGATGGTGCTGCGAGAGAGGATTGAACTCTCGACCTCTCCCTTACCAAGGGAGTGCTCTACCACTGAGCTACCGCAGCCGCTGATGGCGGGGCTTCTGCCATATCGAACCGACAAGCGCAAGGCATCTGTGAAAGGCTTTGCCAGACAAGTTTCGCTGACATGCCGGCGCCACAATGCTAGCTATCCCAGAACGGCAAGCCTGCCAGTCACGGGTGGGACGGGACGATGAACGACAAGACAATTCCACCGAAAAGGGCCGATCCGGCAAAAAAGAGCGGCACGGACCGCAAGGACCGCCTGGCAGAGCAGTTGCGCGCCAATCTCATGAAGCGCAAGGCGCAGGCGCGTTCACGGCGCAACGGCGACGCTGACAAGCAGCGCGCCCGCGACACTGACAAGCAGCGCGCCGGCGACGCCGACCAGCGGACGGAAGGCCTGGCGGCTGCTGAAAAAATGCACAAGGACTAACCAAAAGCCGCCACACTGGCCCGCCACCTTGGCCAAAAGGGCAGGAAATCCTATTTCTTGAACCAAGCCGGCCAATGGTCTAGACGGGCCGATACTCAAACTGACGAAAACCGGCCTTTCGGGCCGAGGGGACATTCTCTCATGGATCGCATCAGAATTGTCGGCGGCAACAAGCTCGCCGGAAGCATTCCGATTTCGGGCGCGAAAAACGCGGCCCTGCCGCTGATGATCGCGTCGCTGCTGACCGACGACACGCTGACGCTGGAAAATGTGCCGCATCTGGCCGATGTCGAGCAGCTGACCCGCATCCTCGGCAATCACGGCGTCGATTATTCGGTCAACGGTCGCCGCGAAAAGCAGAATGAGGGCTATTCGCGCACCATCAATTTCTCGGCCCGCAACATCGTCGACACGACCGCGCCTTACGAGCTGGTGTCGAAAATGCGGGCGTCGTTCTGGGTGATCGGCCCGCTGCTGGCCCGCATGGGCGAGGCCAAAGTGTCGTTGCCGGGCGGTTGCGCCATCGGCACGCGGCCGGTCGATCTGTTCCTTGAAGGCCTGCAGGCGCTGGGCGCCGACATCGATGTCGACACCGGCTATGTCCTGGCCAAGACCAGGAATGGCCGCCTTGTCGGCAACCGCTATATCTTCCCGAAAGTGTCGGTCGGCGCCACCCATGTGCTGATGATGGCGGCGTCGCTGGCCAAGGGCGAGACGGTGCTGGAAAACGCCGCCTGCGAGCCCGAGATCGTCAACCTCGCCGAATGCCTCAACGCCATGGGCGCAAAAATTTCCGGCGCGGGCACGCCTGTTATCACCATCGACGGCGTCGAATCGCTGTCGGGCGCGCGCGTGCGCGTCATCCCCGACCGCATCGAGACCGGCACCTATGCCATGGCGGTGGCCATGACCGGCGGCGACGTGGTGCTGGAAGGCGCGCGCGCCGATCTGCTGCAGACCGCGCTCGACGTCATTGCGCAGACCGGCGCCGAGATCACGCCGACCAATTCCGGCATTCGTGTGCGGCGCAACGGCGCCGGCATTGCGCCGGTCGACGTGACCACGGCGCCCTTCCCGGCCTTCCCGACTGACCTGCAGGCACAGTTCATGGGCCTGATGACCATGGCCAAGGGCAAGTCGCGTATCACCGAGACCATTTTCGAAAACCGCTTCATGCATGTGCAGGAACTGGCCCGCCTCGGCGCCCACATCACGCTGTCGGGCCAGACGGCGATCGTCGACGGCGTCGCCAAGCTGAAGGGCGCGCCTGTCATGGCGACCGATCTGCGCGCCTCGGTGTCGCTGGTCATTGCCGGCCTCGCGGCCGAAGGCGAGACCACGGTCAACCGCGTCTACCACCTCGACCGCGGTTTTGAGCGGCTGGAAGAAAAACTGTCCAACTGCGGCGCGGTGATCGAGCGGATTTCGGCGTAAACCTCGCAAGGTCGGCGCCGCCCCTCATCTGCCTGCCGGCATCTTCTCCCCGTATAGTGACGGGGGAGAAGGGGCTGGTTGCGATGTCGGCTCCTCTGCTGCAACGCAGAAAGTTGGCGAAATCCTTCGGGGCAGCGTCCTTCTCCCCGTCCCTATACGGCGAGAAGGCCCCGCAGGGCGATGAGGGGGCAGCGCAAACCGAAGCTATTGGCGCGGTTGCACGGATCGCCAAGACCGCCTAACAGAAGGCTTCAGACCAACCTTAGGCACAAAATCCGCATGGCAGCCCTCAAACTCATTGCGCTCGACGATCAGGATCTGAGCATCGTCTCGGCCCATGTTCAGGACGCCGTGATGAAGGTTTCGGACCTCGAATATTTGCCTTCGGCCAAGCGTTTCCTGCTGACCATGAGCCGCTTCGTCTGGGAGGCGAAGTCCGGGCTGTTCAGACAGCACAATGAACGGCGCCAGGCGGTGCTGCATTTCGACCGCGTGCTCGGCGCCAAGACCAACGGCATCGCCCGCGACCGACCGGCTGAGGTGCTGTCGCTGCTGGCGATCAGCTTTGTCGAGATCAGCAAGCCCGCCGGCATCGTTGAGCTGGTCTTCTCCGGCGGCGGCACGATCATGCTCGACGTCGAGTGCATCGAGGCGCGGCTTGCCGACATAGGCGGCGCCTGGGAAGCCACCTCGCGTCCGGTGCACAGGGGCTAAGGCATGATCCCAAAAGGTGGGTACCGGTTTTTGGAAAAGATCATGCTCCAACAAAGGGTTAGATCATGGTGAGATTTCAACCAAATCTCATCATGATCTAGACGCAGCCGATGGCCATCACGCTCCGCCAGTCCGACGCCGGTTTCGAACAGCGTTTCGCCGCCTTCCTGACCACCAAGCGGGAGGTGTCGGAGGACGTCGACACCGCAGTACGCGCCATTATTGCGCGGGTTCGCGCCGAGGGCGATGCGGCGCTGATCGACTATTCGAGGAAATTCGATCGCGCCGAGCTCGACAGGCTCGGTATCGCCGTGTCGAAGGAAGATATCGCTCAGGCCTACAAGCAAGCCGATCCGCAGACGGTCGAGGCGCTGAAATTCGCCAGTGACCGCATCCGATCCCATCACGAACGGCAAATGCCCAGGGACGACCGCTACACCGATGCCGCCGGCGTCGAGCTAGGCTCACGTTGGACGGCGATCGAGGCGGTCGGGCTCTACGTGCCGGGCGGCACGGCGAGCTATCCGAGCTCGGTGCTGATGAACGCCGTACCGGCCAAGGTGGCCGGCGTCGAGCGCATCGTCATCGTGGTGCCGGCGCCGGGCGGCGTCATCAACCCGCTGGTGCTGGTGGCGGCCAACATTTCAGGCGTCTCGGAAATCTACCGCGTCGGTGGCGCGCAGGCGATCGCAGCGCTTGCCCATGGTACCGAAACAATAAAGCCGGTCGCCAAGATCGTTGGACCCGGCAATGCCTATGTCGCCGCGGCCAAGCGCCAGGTGTTCGGCACGGTTGGCATCGACATGATCGCCGGCCCGTCGGAAGTGCTGGTGGTGGCCGACGGCAGCAACGATCCCGACTGGATCGCCGCGGACTTGCTTGCCCAAGCCGAGCATGACGTGTCGGCGCAATCGATCCTGATCACCGACGATCCCGCGTTTGGCAAAGCCGTCGAACAGGCGGTTGAGCGCCAGCTGCAAAGTTTGCCGCGCGCAGAGACGGCTGCAGCCAGCTGGCGCGATTTCGGCGCGGTGATCCTGGTGGACACAATCGAGGCCTCGCTGCCGCTGGTCGACCGCATCGCCGCCGAACATGTCGAGTTGGCCATCGACGACGCCGAGGGTTTTCTCGCCAGGATGCGCAATGCAGGTGCGGTGTTTCTGGGCCGTCATACGCCCGAAGTCATCGGCGACTATGTCGGCGGCTCCAATCACGTGCTGCCGACGGCGCGTTCGGCGCGTTTCTCGTCGGGCCTGTCGGTGCTCGATTTCGTCAAGCGCACCTCGATCCTGAAGCTCGGGCCGGAGCAACTCAGAGCACTTGCGCCGGCGGCCATCGCGCTGGCCAAGGCGGAAGGCCTCGACGCGCATGGCCGCTCCGTCGCCATCCGGCTGAACATGTAGGCCACCATGTCGGACTACGATCGAACCCGCGCCAAGTTGATCGATGTCGAACTCGACGAATCGATCGGCCGTTCGACGCCCGACGTCGAACATGAGCGCGCGGTGGCGATCTTCGACCTGATCGAGGAAAACAGCTTTCAGCCGGTCAATGATGACGGCGCTGGTCCCTACCGGCTGAAATTGTCGCTGGCCGAATCCCGGCTGGTGTTTGCGGTCGCCCGCGAGGATGGCGCTGCCGTTGTCACCCACATCCTGTCGCTGACCCCGCTCAGACGCATCGTCAAAGACTATTACCTGATCTGCGAAAGCTATTACGACGCCATCCGCTCCTCGACGCCGAGCCATATCGAGGCGATCGACATGGGCCGGCGCGGCCTGCACAATGAAGGCTCGCAGACGCTGATGGACCGGCTGGCCGGCAAGATCGACATCGACTTCGACACAGCGCGGCGGCTGTTCACGCTGGTATGCGTGCTGCATTGGCGAGGCTGAACTGCCTGCCGCTCTGCCCCGTTCGATCCTGTTTTTGTGCGGCATGAATGCCGTGCGCTCGCCGATGGCCGAGCAGCTGGCGCGGCGCATGCTGCCGCCGGCCACTTTCGTTGCCTCTGCCGGCGTGCACAGGGGCGAGCGCGACCCGTTCGTCGATGCGGTGCTGGCCGAAGAAGGGCTGACGCTGGGCGAGCGCCAGCCGAAAGCAATGGACGATCTCGAGGACGACTATTTCGACCTGATCGTTACGCTGGCGCCGGAAGCGCACCACGCCGCGCTCGAACTCACCCGCTCGCTTGCCGTCGACGTTGAGTACTGGCCGATGCCGGACCCGACCGGTGTCGGGGGCAGGCGCGAGCAGATCATGGCCAGCTACCGCGACGTCCGCGAGCGGCTGAAAACGCGGATTAGCCGACGTTTTTTGCTTCCGGAAGCAAAAAACGCGGCGGATTAATGGATGTCGCTCAAAAGTGGTCCCGGTTTTGAGACAACGACATGCATAACAAAAGCTTAGATCGCGTCGCATATGACGCAATCTAAGCGTGTTCACAAGCGGACGATTATCATATAGGTTCCGCCGAAATTCCGGCCTGGGCACTCCAGGACGCCGGAACTGCAATCCAAGCAAAGGTATCGAATGCCGAAGGAAGAAGTCCTCGAGTTTCCGGGTGTCGTGACGGAATTGTTGCCCAACGCGATGTTCAGGGTGAAGCTCGAAAACGAACACGAAATCATCGCCCATACGGCCGGCCGCATGCGCAAGAACCGCATCCGCGTGCTGACCGGTGACAAGGTCCTGGTCGAGATGACGCCCTATGACCTGACCAAGGGCCGCATCACCTATCGTTTCAAGTAAGAATTAGATCCGGACCGCGATGAGCATTTTGCAGAAGCTGGTGCTTGCCTCGGGTTCACCGCGCCGGATCGAGTTGTTGCAGCAGGCCGGCATCGAGCCGGACCGCGTGCTGCCGGCCGATGTCGACGAGACGCCGCTGCGCGCCGAGCATCCGCGCTCGCTGGCCAAGCGGCTGTCGACGGAAAAAGCCGAGAAGGCGCTGGCTTCGCTGAAAAGTGAGGAAGACTATGCGCCGGGGTTCGTGCTGGCCGCCGATACGGTGGTCGCGGTCGGGCGTCGCATCCTGCCCAAAGCCGAGACGCTGGATGACGCCGCCAATTGCCTTGGGCTGTTGTCGGGCCGTTCGCACCGGGTCTATTCCGGCATCTGCCTGATCACGCCGGGCGGCAAACTGCGCCAAAGGCTGGTTGAATCCAGGGTTCGCTTCAAGCGGCTGCCGCGCGAGGAGATCGACGCCTACGTCGCGTCGGGCGAATGGCGCGGCAAGGCGGGCGGCTATGCCGTGCAGGGTCTCGCCGGTTCCTTCGTCGTCAAGCTGGTCGGCTCCTACACCAACATCGTCGGCCTGCCGCTCTACGAGACGGTGGCGCTGCTTTCCGGTGAAGGCTTCAAGGTCCACACCAACTGGCACACCGCGCGGCCATGAGCCTGGACGACAAGGTCACGCCGCTGCGCCCGAAGCGCCCCTGCCCCGAATGCGGCAAGCCATCGGCGCGCGAGACCTATCCCTTCTGCTCGAAGCGCTGCAAGGACATCGACCTCAACCGCTGGCTGAAGGGCGCCTATGTCATCACCGCGCGTGATGATGAGGAGAAGAGCGACGAGCCGAAGTAGGGTTTGCGCGGCGCCGGCCGCGACAATTTCACTTGGCCGACCTTGCGCGATTGCTGCTTTGCCGACGCCTATCGAGCCCCGTCACCTATCCGCGACAATTGCCCCGGAAAATCGGCGCTTAGGCGCTGGACAGGCCGGATTCCCGTGCTATAACCCACGCGCTTTCAAGGGGCGCCCACGGTGCTTTCCTGAAATCCGGCCAACGATATCTCGTTTGCCGGCGAGGCCCAGATAGCTCAGTTGGTAGAGCAGCGGACTGAAAATCCGCGTGTCGGTGGTTCGAATCCGCCTCTGGGCACCATCCCCTCTTCTCCCGACACTCCCTTTCGCCGAACCTTCTACGCTGCAATTTCTGCAAGCGACTGGAATTGTTAATCTTTTGCAGTCGCCTTGCGCAATTAAGCGGGACAGGGAGCGCTTCGGGCGCATTTGGTCCAACGAGGCGGGGGGATGGTATTTCCGTTGGTATTCGACATCCTGATGGTATCGAAACAGCCAGCCAAGAGAGACCTGACGAATGCCCCTCTCCGACGTGAAATGTCGAAACGCCCGCCCTGCTTCCAAACTCGTGAAATTGTCTGACGGGGGCGGGCTGCAGCTATGGGTACAGCCCACGGGCTCTCGCCTCTGGCGGCTCGCCTACCGCTTTGACGGCAAGCAGAAACTGCTCGCGCTGGGCAGCTATCCCCTTATCTCTCTCGCCGAGGCACGGGAGGCGCGCGATGATGCTAAAAGGCTCCTGCTAGCTGGCGTCGACCCTGGAAAGGAACGCAGCTTGCGGAAGGCCGATTCGGCAAAGGACTCCTTTCGCTCAATCGCGGAGGAATATGTCGACAAGCTAAAGAAGGAGGGACGTGCCGACCGGACGATCAGCAAGGTCAAATGGCTGCTCGACTTTGCCTACCCGATAATCGGCGACAAGTGCATTCGGGAGATCGATACGGCCAGCATCCTTACCGCCCTCCGTCGCGTCGAGGTTCGCGGTCGATATGAGTCGGCCAGGCGACTGCGCTCCACCATCGGCAGCGTGTTTCGATACGCGATCGCGACCGCACGCGCCGAGACAGATCCGACCTTCGCCCTCAGAGGCGCACTCATCAGTCCGAAGGTAACGTCTCGCGCCGCGATTACCGATCCGAAGGCCTTGGGCGGTTTGCTGAGGGCGATCCATGCATTTGACGGACAGCCTACAACCCGAGCCGGTCTGAAGCTGATAGCGCTGCTGTTTCCCCGCCCCGGCGAGCTTCGCGCCGCTGAATGGGAAGAGTTCGATTTTGAAAGCTCGGTGTGGACGATCCCTGAAGCACGCATGAAAATGCGACGGCCGCACCGCATACCCCTATCAAAGCAAGCGATCAGCGTCCTGACTTCACTGAGAGGAATCTCTGGTGATGGATCGCTGCTGTTTCCCAGTGTTCGATCGGCTTCGCGTCCGATTTCCGACAATACGCTTAACGCCGCACTGCGTCGTATGGGTTATAGCAAGGAAGAAGCTACCGCGCATGGTTTTCGAGCAACGGCATCAACTCTGCTGAACGAATGCGGCAAGTGGCATCCGGACGCGATAGAGCGGCAGCTGGCCCACATTGAGAACAACGACGTTCGGCGCGCCTACGCCCGGGCAGAGCATTGGGACGAGCGCGTCAAGATGATGCAGTGGTGGGCCGATTATCTGGATGAACTCAAGAGCAAAAACCTGATGAGGTCGCCCTCACAGCCGTGATGCGCGGTCGGGTAACGCCAGGTCGCATCAACGTGACGATCCGCTCTTATGCGCCCGCATTCGGTCGCCGATTCGACTTCGAAGGCTGTGATTGGCCAACATATGGAATTGACCGGCCCCGGTCACGCGCAACGACGGCGACAAGGGTTGACAATCAGCCTCCGGCCGTTGGTCACTGTCGACGCCGAGCACGTGCGCCTTGTGGAAGGCCTATGTGGCGCGGCACTGCCGAGCCAAGGCCAGATAGCGAAGATCGGCTCAGGACTCAGAAGCAGGACCCGACGGAACGATGATGACTTGCGACGTGAGATAGGAAAGGTTTCCGCGCTTCGTTAGGACAGGCTTTTTATAGGTCTTTTTCATACGGTGGCTCCCTCCCGTTCCCACCGAAGGTGCTTTGGGGCCATCAAGTTGTCAAGCTGATCTAAAATGCCCGCCACCCTCGGCAGCGGGCTTTGCGAAACGGCTAGAGAGTGCGTAGCCGTACAGCGATGCTTACGGTGCGGCTTGCCGACATACCCGCCGGTGGTCTCGCCCGCTACCAGGCTCTGCTACAACGGAGTGGTGGTCGGTAGCAGCTAGGTGCACCGCCGCCGTCGTTCGCAAGCGGATGCAAGCAGATGTGGATCGGATGTGAAAATCCAGCATGCGCGCTGATATCATGGCCGATGCTGCCCGCAAGGGCTGGAAAGATGGGCCTGAATTGATCGTCACCGGCTCAAAGAGACGTGCTGAAACTCCCATTAATCCACGTCGGTTACGAGGTACCGATCGGTCGCCGCCGGTCACGCAACGAAAAGAAGGAACCCTGCCTTGGTCAACGAAGCCCGCTGGCTTGCGCCAGCGGGCGATTTAGGACTAGCTGCTCGTCAGCAACCTTCCGTCGTCGTTTTCATCTGACCAGGAGCTGCAGATTTTGCCTCGGTGTCCTGCTGGCCGGGTGCGGCCTGTTTGGCGCTACCGCTCTGTTGACCCGGCGCGCAGTCCTTGGCCGAATTCGAGTTCGTTCCACTCGTGGTGGTCGAATCCGTTCCCTGGTCAGTCGTCGTTCCTTGGTCAGTCGTAGTGCTCGGCATCGTCGTGGTTGTCGTTGTCGATGATCCGCCTGTGGTTGTGGTGGTCGATTGTGCAACGGCGAACCCAGTTGACAATGCCGCAATGGTTGCGGCGAAAAGAAGCCGTTTCATGATTAACTCCAAATTGAACGCCCCTTCGGTCACCTAACATCGCAGCGTAACGACGGTTCCAAGAAAATCAGGGCGAGTTAAAAAGGCCGAGTTACCTGGCAGCGGGCAGAAGTGATCAATGCCTGGGCTCTGAAGTCTGCCTATCGCATCCTCTCTTCGGGGAAGAGGGCGTGGACAAATACCGATACGACAATCGTTCTCATCGCTGACGAAAGCGAACCGGTGCCAAGCATATCCCTGTTCCCGGCCTGACCGGTCTCGCCATCACATCGCGTCGCTCTTACACCTCATGGAGCCGATTGATCGGCTCGATCTGATTTTTGCTTCAGTGTCTCGTCTTTTGCGCAACTTACGCTGCAAGGTTCGGAGCATGATGCGCTGGATAGGTTCCCGCCATCTTGTTTGCCATCGCTACGCTCGCCACGCGCGCTGGCTTCCTGGCGAGCGCTTCGCAAATCGCTTCCGCGTCCACCGCATCATTCTTTCCGCGCTTCACATAGGGCTTCATAAAAGACGGTGGCATCAGGCGGACTTCATGGCCGATCTCCGTCAATTCTCGAGCCAATGATGCGATGTACCGCACGCCTCCCCAGAACTTGCGATCAGCGCAGTGCCTTGCGCACAACAACGTCTCCAGACGCGTCGACGGCGTGAGCTTGAAAAATGCGATTGGCCAGATCAAGGCCCACGGTTGTAATCTGCATGGCGGATAGCTCCTTGGCTCGGGGTTGCCTGACAGCAAACTCACTGTGGCATTGTGATGCCGGGAGCGGGAGCCATCCAGCTCTGCTTTCAGGCAGTGGCGAAGTTGACCTCTATGACCGTCATGCGGCGCGAAGCAGACGTCTGGCAGTGGAACTGCGAACGTCGTTTTCGGGTCAGGGCTCAGCCTTCAATTCCATTAAGGTCCGAATCCGGTCGTTTGAATTTTACAGCTGCGATCACCGCGGAAGTCACCGGCGTTTTAGTGGCTCCCCGCTGCAGGCTGTATAGTGAGCCGCCCTTGACGTTTATATGCTGCCCAAGCCTCGGCGGGCACTGCCGAATCCGCCCGGGTCAGCCAGTCCGCGCGCTCAGCCTCGGTAAGGGAATCCACGACTGCATACCGGCCATTTCGGCAGCAGTGGGATTCCGGATCAGTTCGGCTGCCATTTTCCTATTCTCGCATAAGAGTCGAGTGCCGGAGGCCTGGAACTATTCAGAACGGCCATAAGCCGGCCAAAAAAACCACATTTCGCTACCTCACTGCATGAGATTCGGCTCATCGACGCTGCAAAGGGGTACTTTGCATCGATTGCAGCCGATCTTAGTAGCGCTTTCGATCATATGAGGTGACGCCCTGCTGTTTTTGATCTCAACGTCGCAATTCCAGTGCCAAGCGCAATTGATCCATTGCTGGACAGCCGCACGCGGTTAGCAAAAAGCCCTGCCGCTCCATTTGCGGCAGCGGCAGGCGCTGGTTGGCTCGGGCGTTGGAAACCCGGCGGCAGGTCCAACCTGTAGAGTGCGCTATTGTTCCAGCCTGTTTTGGCGCATGAGACCTTTGCGCGATTGCCCTAAGACCTTGGCCCCCTACCTGCTTGTCTAGGAGCCTCGCCGGGCGCGGCCATGCGATCGTTGGGGTCTTTGGTTGCTCGGATTGCAAGGCCGCAGGCCGCGACCGAAGCCCGGTGTTCTTCACATGCCCTCCTGATTACGAAGGCCTCCAGGCGAAGCGCAATCGAGACAGAAAGCCGACGTTCGATCGAAGGGAACATTAGCGGCTTCTAACAGTTGATGCTTGCGTCAGGCGGTGCCCCCGTCGCCTGCCGAAAATCAGGCCTCGGAGAGGGAGCTTCCTACACCAGGAGAGAGATCATGAACAATATCATTTGGATCGTTGGAGCGATTGTCATCGTGTTGGCGATATTGAGCTTCTTCGGACTCCGATAGGTGGCGGCAAGCCGACCACAACCTGCGTCGTCAGCGTTCGAAAAGCCGTTCTGGCGCACCGTGCTGACCACCAAAGACAAGGCCCGAAGCACAGGCGCTTGAACAAGCGATGGTTCAGGAGTTCAGGACGGCGTAAAGGCCCAGGTCAAAGAGATCACGCCGAAGCCGCTGAAGGTGCGACGCTAGAGTCAATCAGCGCTGCTGTGCTGGCGCCATTTATTGAGCAATTGGCTTCAGGGCCTGACGCTTTCCCCACTGCAAAACGACGAGCCCCGCTTACGTGGTTCTCTATTTGCTGGAATTCTGTTGGCCGGTCGCCAAGCTCCTGCCTGCTTGCTCGATCACCTCGCGGCATTGCCCAACTTCGATTCGCAAGAAACCCGCAATCCGGGTAGGGGCGATCATCTCATTGGTTCGACCGGCGATGGATTAACCTATTAGGCTAAACTCCCCACCTGCCATGCGATCCAAACTTCAGCAGGACGAAGGCCTCCTCGTCGTCGCGCTGCTTGCCACCGAACGCTGCTGCAACGCTCGCGATGAAGGCGCCGATAACCATCGACAATGCGCCTATAAGCGCGAAGGATGCAGTGGCTTTCCTTGCTGTATCAGCCGCCTGCTTGGCCTTGACTTTGGCATCGTCGACTTTGGCGATCACCGCATCCACTCGGGTCTTCGCATCGGCGTCCGACAGGCCTGTGCGGGCGGCGACGAGTTGCGCCAGATAGGCCTTGTCCTCAGGCGATACCTCGCCATTTGCCGCCCCCGCTAGCAGGATGCCCG
This sequence comes from Mesorhizobium sp. P171375, assembly GCF_057786075.1. NCBI lineage: Bacteria > Pseudomonadati > Pseudomonadota > Alphaproteobacteria > Hyphomicrobiales > Phyllobacteriaceae > Mesorhizobium > Mesorhizobium sp. P171375. The sequence continues at coordinate 2,342,421 of NZ_JBYNWF010000001.1, read as the reverse complement.
TTGCTTGGTCCGCAGCCGTGGAGCCGTTCTGTTCATTGGCAGGCGCTGCGGCGGGGTTCGCCGCCCGGAACAGAGAATCTACAAAATAGCCGGTCCATATGCCAGAAGATGGGGCATCTGTCGCTACCGCATTGGCGGCTGCCGTCGTTGCCCCCATCGCGGCGCCTGACGCCACTGAGGATGCAGCCTGCACACCCGTGCCCAGCGCCGCTGAAAGAGCTGAGCCGAGCACGCCGGCGACAAGCAACGTTGCCAGCGCCCACGCAAGGAAACCGTGTGCGGTGTCACGAAAATAGACTTCGTCGGTGTGGACATTTACCCACTTGGTGCGCAGCTGACCGGTGAGATAGCCGCCTATGCCAGCTGATAGCCATTGAACAATGACAAGCCAGGCCGCCGCCGAAACCGCGAAGGTCGTGGTCGAAGCGCTCGATCCGGTCCAGGGCGAAACCATGGTCAGTCCTAGACCCGAGCCGACCAGCATCAGGATCACCGTGAGCGTCGAGGCCGCGAAAGCGCCCGCGACGATCGGCGCCCAGCTGACAGCCGATGAGGATGATTCAGGGACCGGCGTGATGTCTGTCGATGAAAGCTCGGTTCCCATTTTCACCCCCTACCGCGCAAAAAGCATAATCAGAATGATGATTGGGATTGGAACCCCGAGCAACCAAAGCAAAATACCTCGGCCCATATCGACCTCCTTTAAGGTGCTGAGACGAAGTAACAATTCTCTATGAAGGCTTTCGTTCCATAGCTACTGAGAAGGCACAGATGCGACTGGTCTAGGCGCGTGACTTACTCGACTGGCGGCGAGCGACATCCCTGACGCCTGCCTCATGGTGGCTCACCTGTACACTAAACGAGCGTCCCTTGGCACCGCCGAGCCAGCAGACCGCCTACTAGAGGGCTTTCGGCGATTTCTTCGGCCCTTTGACTTTGATAGGAAATGTCGCGTCGCCTTTGTTGCCCGAAATGACCCGCGGATTGGCGCTAGCGAGTTGGGCGGCTTTGCGCGGCCCCTGTGCTCTTCAATGATTTCGGCGCTCTTCTCGGAACTGCCGCAATCGCTGCGCTGCAAGCGCTCGGCGCCTGACCAACGCGGCCGAAAACTCAAACAGGAGACATTCCAGTCGTTTGTAGACCAGTCGTTTATACTGCATGATCATGCCCTTCATCTCTCGGGACCGCCCCGGCGCTTTGGTCGCCGAGGCGGTTGGGTAGATGATCAATCAAGCTGCCTTCTGTCGGCTTCACCGAGGGCAGTCAATGCCTCGTCGGTGGCCTTCTCCTCCTCGAGTGTCGCATTTAGAAGCGCCGCCACGTCATCCTTGCCGAGCGTGGTAGCCCAAGCAATCAGGGTTCCATACCTGGCGATCTCGTAGTGCTCCACGACTTGCGCGGCACCGACCAGTCCCGCATCGAGCGAAGTCGAACCCTTGTATTCCTCGAGAATTTCAGATCCTTCCTCCAGGATGCCGTCGATCGCCGGGCAAGTTTTGCCGCGGGCGGCGACGCCGAGGATATCGAAGACTTCCTCCAGACGTTCGACCTGTCCCTCGGTTTCGGCGAGGTGGTTCTCGAATGCCGCCGAGAGCTGCTCTTCGTATGCGCCTTTGGCCATCTTCGGCAGGGCTTTCAGATTTTTCTTCTCGGCATAGTAGATGTCTTTGAGACCATCGAGGAAAAGGTCCTCCAGGTCCTTGTTGTTGCCATTGGCTTTTTTGGCAGTAGGCATGTGCCGGTCTTCTCTGTTGAAAATTGCCGTCGCGAGCATTTTCTAAACTCGGAAACCTGGGCCCGGTTCCGGCATGATGGGGATGAGCGGGTGCATATGCAACCAGATTACCTCTGAATGGTTTTTTGCTATGATTTTGAGCAGGGCCAGCTTCGACCTCAGTCCAAAGGTAGCCCGTTTCATGGACGTATCGGTTTCGCGAACTGCAGACGACAACATCAAAGCCGGCAAAAGCGGCTTGCTGCTTGTCTCGGACAACTATGACGCTTTCGCTGTGCGTGTGCTTACGGCAAGGAGCGCTTTGCGTACCCTCGACCTCATGTGCTACCTTTGGCACGATGACCACACCGGTCGCTTGCTGCTCCAGGAGGTTTTTCGGGCGGCTGAACGCGGCGTGCGGGTGCGCATGCTCCTTGACGACGTCAATCCGCGCAAAAACGATTCTGCATATCTAGCGTTAAACAATCATCCCAACATCGAATTGAGGCTGTTCAATCCGAGCGGTATCAGGCGCGGCCGGATCATGCGTGGCGTGGAAGTGCTCTTACGGCTTTTTGCACTGACGCGACGTATGCACAACAAGGCTTGGATCGCCGACGACAAGTTCGCCATCGTTGGCGGTCGAAATCTTGGCGATGCCTATTTCGATGCGGCGGAGACCAATTTCCGGGATCTCGACATGCTGCTCCTTGGCCCTGCGGTACAGCAAACCGTGCAGATATTCGATGCGTTCTGGGCTTGCGAGGAATCAAAGCCAATCGAAGCACTCGGTTCAGGGACCGAGCATAAGCAAGCTAGCCTGTTTGAAGGAAGCGATCCCGAAACCGAGTCAAGATTCTTGAACGGCATCGGCGAGCGGGGCTCAATCGCAGAGTTTATTGCGGCCAGCAACGAGGTTCATTGGGTGAAAGGAGTGCGGGTGATTTCCGATCCGCCGGAGAAGGTTCGTGGCTGGAGACGTCGCAGCTGGTTGATCAAGAAGTTGCTTCCCGTCATTCAATCGACGCGCCAATGTCTGGAAATTGTCTCTCCTTATTTCATCCCCGGCAAAAGGGGTTCCGCCATCTTGGTGGACCTTATCGTCAGCGGGGTTGACGTTTCGGTTCTGACCAATTCCCTGGCCGCTACAGATGTCGCCGCCGTCCATGGCGCTTACGCAAACTATCGCAAGCGGCTGCTGAGGAATGGCGTCAAAATTTTTGAGCTCCAGCCGTTCAGCCGGCAGCCGGCGATCTCGGTATTTGGGTCAAAGGGCGCCAGCTTGCACACGAAAGCTTTCACCGTTGACGAAAAGACCGGTTTCGTCGGCTCCTTCAATTTCGATCCACGGTCAGTGTCCTTGAATTCGGAAATGGGCGTGCTTTTTGAGGATGAGAAATTGGTGGCGAAGCTGCGGAATCAGTTCCAATCAGAGATATCTCCGGAAGCGAGCTATCGGCTCGAACTGAAACACAATGTTCTACACTGGCATGGTTGCTATGAAGGCAAGCTCCGAGACTATACCAGTGAACCAGAAGCCGGATTGTTTCGCCGTATCCTGGCGGTCTGCGTCCGTCACCTGCCGATTGAATCTCAACTCTAGCCATCCCAGATCTCGATATTGCCGAGGACCAGTTGGTCAGGGAATTGCCGTCATTGGGTCCCGTCAGCAAAAATGCAACGCCGAGCTGTCCCCGGGTCAGCCAGTCGACAGTACTGGCCTCGCCATCTCGAACATGTGTCCGCGTACCCGGTATGCTTCCTCGAGTCACATTCGAGCGATACTCAATCGCGGCTTGTCCGGCTTGGAAATGATGACGCCCATAAAGACAGTGACCCAGTCGCGCCTAGCGTGCCACCCCCAACGAGAAGGGCAATGCGCTTCCCGTGATTGTGAGTATCGGCCGCCCTGCGGGTGATCTCAATCGAGGGACGCCGCAAGCCTGCTGTCCACACACCAACGCGACCATCCACTTTGAACCCAACAGCGGCCGTTCATCAAACGCCGATACAGATCTCCAACCGCCGGAAATGATACTGACCGTCGAAAACGCCACAACTCGACGCCAAATCGTAGGCCCGCATTGTCAGATTTCCTGGAGAGAAAGTTGACCGCGTTCGGCGGGAAGCTGCCGTTCTGCAGCCGACCCCATTTCCGTCATTCAAGCTGCCGATGGCCGGTTCCGAAACCGGCCATCTACCCGGCCCGGAGCCGGGGCGCTATTAGAGCGAGAATCCCGTGGGCAGTGTGCGGTCCGTCCATTTCGCCGGCATTAGTCCGTGGATCCGCTATCCCCGCCCGACTTTAACCTCCACAACCTTCCTCTCCATAGATCCGGGACAAGCCCTTGATGCGCGTCGCGATCGCGTCGACGAGGCGACCAACGATCTCATGGATGATCCCCTCCTGGCGAAGCTCTTGGGCGCACTCCGATGCCATATCGGGCATCACCGCGAGCTGATGGCGGATCGTCCGCACCGTGTACTCGCTGCCAACCTTTGCTGAGGACGCACAGCGCCCCCAGTGGCGCGGCATGATCTCCTCGATGGGATAGACTCTGTCGATCTTCATCGCCAGTTTAAGGTCGCGCATCTCAGATTGGATCTCTCCCCCGAGGTGCGGCAGAATGGAGGAGATGTCGTAGAGCGGAGCTAGGCGGGCCTCGCCCTGGGCACCGAGCAGCATCGAGTAGTTCTTTGCATGCGCGTCCGTGCCGGCGATGATCCAGTTGAAGACGTTCGCGGCCATGAAGATCTGACGGTCTTGGACGGGGTCGAGGGAGGCCGACAGCACCTTTCTGGAGATCGTCGTGATACCTGGCCCACCCTGGTTCTCGTACTTGAGCGTCGGCATCACCGACAGGGCCTGGCACATGTCCTCCTGATGGATGCGGATGGTCTTGCCGTCGATGTTGCGGCGGTCGTAGCGCTCGATAACGATCGCCTTTTCGCCTGCGAAGTCGAGAACCTGGCTATGTGCAGCGTCCATGCCGAGCTTGGATGCAAGCTGCAGGCAGAAATGCTCGTTCTCGGTATGCCCGTGCAAGTGCGGCAAAGGCGGCTTGAAGATGTGTGTCGTGGGCGTGTCGCCTAGAGGGATCCCCCAGCGATTGCTGCCCTTGTCGAAATGGAACGCCGTCTTTGCCTGCGCACCAGCGAGACTGAACTGACCAGGATCGCCGATTCGCCGGGTCGCTGCACCATCCTTGCGCAGGTCGCGCAGGCGGTCGCCGATCTGCGCCTCGGTGAGCAACTCCACGTTCTCGCCGCGGGAAACCTGGTCGCCACGAGGAAGGAACTGGACGGCGCCGGCGCAGTCGCGACCGACATTCTTGAGCAGGGCAAACGGGTTTCGCGCGGAGACCTGGAACCTCTGCGCCCATCTGGCGAGGGTCTGCTCATTATCCGGCAGCAGACCCCAGAGGAATGCCTCGACGACCTTGCCCTCGTATGTCCTGGTGATCGTCGGCATGGACAGGGAGAGCGGGATCGCCACCCGGCCCTCCATCCATGCCTGGTGATAGGAGAACGAAAGCTTGCCGCCCTGCAGGTGGTGGAGCCACCCAACCGGTCTGCCAGCGATATAGACGTCGAGGGTGTCGATGGGGTTCACCATGATCATCGTCACCTAGAGCTTGTAGGGAATCTCGTCGTCGTCATCGTCGACATGCCGTTCATCGGCATTATGATGATGATCAGCAGCCAACGTCGGCGCCGGCGGGATCTGAAAGTCCAGCTCCACACCAAGCGTGGTCAGCGCCAGCAGCACGTTGCCGATCTCGGCGCTGGGCTTGCCGTTCTCGATCCACGACACCCACGTCTGCGTGGTGTTGATCATCTTGGCCAAGGCAGCCTGGGACAGGCCGCGCCGGGTGCGGGCCTCCTTGATCAGGATACCAATGTCGCGAGCTGTTCTGATCTTCATGGCCTATACGATTTCTGCATGAGCTAGCCCGATATAGGACCGTATATGACGGGTGTCAATATACGTTTGTATATCAATTTACCGCTATATAGGTTCCCATATCGGCAGTCCCCATATACGAGCCGATATAAACTTATTGCGCCATGCAAACATTTTCGGCATGTGCGATCAAACCTTTCGACACGGTACCAAGACCGCGCGCTGGTCGAGAACTGGAACGACCTTGTTTGGGCCGTTAGCGGTCCGTCCGGTTTCGGGGTTTGAGTATCACCAAGCTGCCGTTGGGCTCTCCAGCCCCCTGCGCCGCCGCAAGGACTAGCCTACAGTCTGAACCAAATGATTGAGATCCTCGGCCAGGGCCAAGGCCTCGCGACCATAGGTGCCAATTCCTGGCTCACGCGCGGTCGGAACTGATGCACCAAACATGGATTTTATCTCGGTGAACATTCGGCTGTGAGCAGGGGTATGAACCACTACGGCAGTGTGAGCCACCAGCGCCACTACCGGCGCTGCCTTATGTTTAGCGGCGAAGATTGGCTCTAAAGCTACCGCCTCGTTTTCGTAGAATGGTTGCAAGATTTGCCCAATCTGGGCGTTCACGGCCCACTGAGCAACCGTTGAATTTGGGAAAGCTCCCGTGGATCGGAGGAGAGGATGATCAAGAACATTCTTCATGTTCACGACCACCATAGCTTTGTCGCAACTGGCTCGCTCGATCTGTTGGCAGGCCTTCTCAATATTTGCGCGACGATTCTTTGCGGCAGTTGTCGGCTTAGCAACGTCAGCGAGTGTCTTGATCGCAAATGCCCATCGAGTCCCGTCTGTCGCAGTGGCAATGACATCAGGGTTCTGCCCACCAGATGATTCGAATGGATCGTCGAGTTCCACTTCCATGCCGGCCAATATGCAAAGGCAGCCCCAGTAGAGCTCAATTACCTTGTCGGCAGAACCATGCTCGCGAGGGACATCGTTTTTCCGGTCCCAACGCGCGTTGGCCGCATTCTGTCCTGTGTAGTAGACCGATGCGAGGAGCCTGAGGTGCGCTTGAATGGAGGGCCGCGCCTGCGGGATGTTGTCCCACACCATTACAACCTTGGCAGCCAAGTCGTGGATACCTGCTCCAGCGACATACATTTCAGAGATGCGGATCGTTCGGATCGCCGGGAGTTGCCAAGTTCTCAATAACCTCCCATAGGGAGGTAACTCCGGCCTCAACGCCCTCTAACGGAGCTGCGCTGAATCCTAGTTCGCGAAAGATCTCTAACAAGCGTTCAGCTTTGTCAGCGGCATCTCTAACCTTTACGTAGGTCATCTCATTCCTCTTATCTGTCGCCGAGGTTGTGCGCCTGAAGCAAGTCGTTGGTAACTGCCCATCGGCGCGACAGATTCCTCCCCGCCCCGCCCTGCGAGCCGAACCAGCCCTACTGGAATATTCTCTCAGTCACTACCTCTGTTTTGCCATCTCGATCCGGGTGCCGCGCTCCGGGATAGTCGCAAGGTCGGCATTAGGTTCGGCCCGCGAGCTACTGGGGCACGAGCTTCGAAAATGTCATGGTCACCGCAGACCGTTCGCCGACTGCCAAAACCGGAACCTAACTGAAGGATGAGGGTGAAAGGCCCGGCGCGCATGTCCCCTCTGGGACTGCAGACACTCCCCAAGCGGCGCGAAAGGTACGACGATTACTTGGGCTCGAAACGTTGCCAACGATCCCGACTCCGTCGCGCATCTGTTGCCAGCCGTTCACGTGGCAAGGTGGATTCGTAGAAGCAACACTGTCTGTTCGACCGGAAGGCACGTTATCTGTTGGTAAGGCTTACGCGCTACTCAATTGTGCTTGCGATTGCTTGACTGACCATGAAATGGGCACTCATTTGGACGCATGGCTTACGACTTCTCTAGTTTGTCCCACAATGAGTTTGAGGATCTGGCCCGCGATCTTATAGGTCGCGAGATCGACAAGCGTTTCGAGGCCTTTGCGGAGGGGCCGGACGACGCGATGGACGGACGCCACGCCCTCGCCGACGGCGATATTGTGCTGCAGGCGAAGCATTATTACCGATCGGGCTTTTCAGCGCTTAAATCGAAGATGAAGAACGAGCGCGCGGCCATCTACGGGCTGGCACCCACGCGTTACATCCTCGTCACGTCCGCCTCGCTCACGCCGAAAAACAAGACGGTCTTGGCTGAGATCATCGGGCCTGCGCTGCAAAGCCCTGGCGACATATTCGGGCCTGGCGACCTCAATGCGCTGCTGCGCAAATATTCGGATGTCGAGAAAGCTCATCAGAAGCTTTGGGCGCAAAGCACGCCTGTTCTGAAATTGGTGATCAAGGAAGCGTTCGACGAAGCGCTAGCAAAGCCGGGACCTGTCCCTCCGGTCCTCGCGAATCTGCTGCCGACAGTGCAAGGGCCCGCACTATGCGCGGCTGCCGAGCCAGCGAAGCGCGACACGATATTTCTGCTCAAGTCCTCGCCGATCGACGACGAATTTGTGCTGTGGCTGGCTCCAAAGCTTGAGGCAGAAGGCTATCGGTTTTTCGCCGACATCCTGACGCTGCAGCCGGGCGACAAATGGCGGCGGCAGGTGAATCAGGCACTGCAGTATCGAGCGGTGAAAGTCCTCCTCGTGTGGCGTGACGCGACGCTCGCCGACCAGCACTTGCAGGACGATCTCGACATCGCGCTGGAAGTGGCGAAGGAAATCGACGATCCACGCTTCATCATCCCGTTGCGTCTCGAACAGGGGAAAAAGGTAAAAGGCCTCGGCGACGCGATGCCCGTCGATTTCGTCCGTGGGTGGGGAGAAGGCGTCGACGGTCTTCTGGATGCCCTTCAAAGACAGAAGGTTCCGCGATCCGGTGGTCCAGCCGTGATCGATCCGAACTGGGAAATCTTTCGTCGGCGCGGCGCGGTCCCGCTCATCAACCAAGCCGAGCGCCTGACATCGAACTGGCTTCGCGCCGCGGAGGCGCCCGACGTCATCCGCTACTACGAGAGCATTGGAGCGATCGACAGCCGATCGCTTGATCGAGCGGTCGAGCAGTTCAAGTATCCATGCACCCTGCAGAGCGCCGGCTTCATCACCTTCGCGGACCAGACCGAAGTCGACATGGCGTTCGCATCCGCTGGCCGTTTTCGGATGAAGCACGAAGTCCCGTTGCTGGATTTCGTCAACAACGGTTTCCCGAAGCTTGGTATCGAGCGTCAGGTGGCATCCAACGTCGTCATTGCGATGATTAAGCAGGCTTGGTTCGCGTTCTGCAGGGAGAAGGGCTTCGTCGAGTATCACTATTCCAACGCGATTGGTTTCCACGCGTCGGCCGCGCAGGTGCGGACCGGTCAACGCATCCCCTGGGGCAGGCAAGGGGATCAACGATCCTCGATGCTGCGCAATGTGGCGAAGGGACATATCTGGCAGTTTGGCGTCACCGCGATGCCCTATTTCTGGCCGTTCTGGCATCTGAAGCTGAAGGCGCGGGTGTTGTTCTCCGTAGACAACAACACGCCGGCCGGGCTCGATGTTGAAGATGCCAAGAAACTGCATCGATTGCGCCGTAGCGTCTGCAAAGGATGGCGCAACAAGCAATGGCACGGCCGCATGCTTGCGTTTCTCGAGCTCCTGTCCGGCGAAAGTCCAAATATCCGCCTGACGCTCGCGCGGGATGCCGAGCTCGTGATCGATGCAGCGCCGATGCTGTTCACGTCCCCGGTTAGTACAGCACTTCCCGATGTTCTCGATGCCGAGGAAGAGGAGGCCGACATCAGCACCTTGGGTCGTCCGGAGAATGATGACGAGGCCGACGCATGAAGTTTCCCGAGAAATCGCTCCAAGTCGAACACTTCAGTGAGCCGTTGCTGGAGTTCGCCTACGCGCAGCGCAGTCCTCATCCAAAAGACGGCCTGTTTCTCTACGGACCCCATGCCAAGGCGAAGAAGACCCGTGAAATCCGTGTCGGTGTGGTCGGCACAAGCGACGGCATTGCGCATTTTCGCACCTGGGCGCGCCAAATGAAGACCGTCGTTCTGGTTCCACCGCCCGGAAAGGGCGAGAAGGCCGATCGCCTGCACCTGGCGAACTTCCCCGGTCTCGAGGAGGCCTTCGGGATATCTTTCGATCCGGATGAATGTAGTGCGCTATCCATCCAGCTGAAGGATATCGATCGCGCCACGCGCATGTTCAATCTGAACGAAGCCGTCGACAAGGTCGCACGACTCTACATCGATCGGGTCAAGCAGCATCGCCGCAACGACGAGCGATCGGTCGATGTCTGGGTCCTTGTCCTGCCGGATATCGTCTATGAGCGCTGCCGGCCCCAATCTAAGCGGGCGGGTCTTGCTATGGAACTGGGTGATTTCAAGAAGCGGCAGAAGGCAAAAGAAAACCTGCCGCTGTTGTCTGCCATGGGTGCGATCGATCAGTCCGATGAGGCGATCTTTGAGGACGTCCCGGACTTTCATCGCAGGATCAAGGCCGAGTTCCTCAGGATCGCGCCGACCCAGTTGGTTCGTGAGACGACGCTCGCGCCTGGTGCCTTCCTTAACAAGGCCAACTATCCCGTTCGCAAAACTCAAGACGCGGCGACGGTCGCATGGAATCTCGCAACGGGGCTCTACTATAAAACGCAGCCGAAACCGCCATGGCGCCTAGCCGATGTGCGGCCTGGCGTTTGCTACATCGGCATGGTCTACAAGAGTCTGCCAAACGATCCTGACGGGCACGCGTGCTGCGCGGCGCAGATGTTCCTCAATGAGGGTGACGGCGTCATTTTCCGCGGCGCCAATGGACCGTGGAAGACTGGGGACTACGAGTATCATCTCAAGGCGCCAGCGGCGAAGGGCTTGCTTGAACTCGTGCTAAAAACCTACAGCGAAGAGCATGGCGGCCCGCCGAAGGAGCTGTTCATTCACGGTCAAACTTATTTCAACGATGAAGAGTGGGATGCCTTCGTCGCGGCCGCGCCGAAGGAGACAAATGTCGTCGGCGTGAGGATCCGACCCACGGGTGGCGAGACCAAACTGTTTCGCGATGGCGACTACCCGGTGCTCCGTGGCACAGCGCTGGTGCTCGACAATCAGACGGCCTACCTGTGGACAACAGGCTACGTACCGCAGCTCGACACTTACATTGGGCCCGAAACGCCGAATCCGCTGCACATCACGGTGATGCGATCCAAGAATCCCAAACCGAAAATCAGCACCGTCCTCGAAGACATCATGGGGCTGACCAAGATCAACTACAATTCGTGCAACTTCAACGATGGGCTGCCTGTCACGGTTCGTTTTGCCCGTATGGTCGGCGATGTCCTGACAATGGGGTCGGCCAAGGGTCAGGAGCGCCAGCCGTTCAAGTTCTATGTTTGACCCCAATACTGGGGTAGCCTTGTCTTGCGGGCCGCCTCACTTGATGTCTGTTGACTATCGAGGTCGGACCTGCATCACGCGTAGCCTTATCCGCCGGACGGAAAGTGAGCAACTTATCGCCGCCAACGCGATCGAAAGCTTGTTCGCCCATGGGGTTCGGTAACATTATGGACGGCGCAATGCTGAGTACTTCCGCAACAGATTCTGAGATATTTCGACGCGCTACCGGGAAGCAAAAGCCGAAGCTCAGCAGCCCCTCCGCACTTGCATTCAATGTGGGGGAATGGAGGTCCTTGCTCGACGACGATACGCGTTTGACGACCCGGGATATTACCATCGCGACGACTGCCCTCATCGTAGGCACCAACATATCTTTGCTGCGCCAAAAGATCATCGACGGTTTGTTCGACGAGCTCTCGGAAGCGCAAATCGTATCCTTCGCTGTGGCCGATGCGAACAGAGCTTTCTCGATCCTTCGAGAGAAGAATTTCGAGATGATCGAACGCACTGGCGCCGTCGGGGGCGTGTTCCACGGCCCGGGTACCACCCTTCGCAAATTAGACCTAGGCCCAAGCACGGCTCCGACGACTGCCGAGGACATGAACACGACGGTAGTCGACACGATCCCTCATTGGTTCGCTCAAGCTAGAAAGCAGTCGGGAGCGCCTGATCATTCGAACTACAATTTCAACCTAGCAGGCGCCCGGGCACAATGGGGGATGTCTCTCGAGCACGCGTTGACCGACGTGTGGCAGCAGGTGCTCTGGGAGCCTTGGGTACTGTCCTCTGAACAGGCCGATTGGAAGGTCGGCCCACCGGACCAGCGATCGCATTCCTTATGGCGGGCTTGGGCACTTCGCGATCAAGTCAATCTGGTCCAGCGCACGATGCTGTCACGTCATGACGAGGAGGCACTAGGGAAGCCACCGGCCCCACTGGTTCGCCAGACAGCCACAGGGATCGAAACGATGGAGGAGCGGATGCGACCTCTGCTCGGCGATCCCACATTGTGGCAGACCAAGGGGCACCTGAGTGCAATAGAATTGCTCGATCGGTCTTACCTCGGTCCATTTCTGGACCAAGCACTGTCTCCCAACAACCCTGGAATGACGCCGCGGCTGCTGACCTTGGTACTTGGTGTTCTTCAGGACCTTGCGGAATTCGCTCTTCCTGAGCGGGCTGATGTCGAGTACCGCAGTCAAGCCGATATCGATCGGCTCCGCTGTGCATTTGCAGCCGCTGATCTGAAGTCATTCATTAGCCGAGCCCTAGAGATCGACGAAGGACTTGCTTCCGCATGCTTAACGCAATTGACCTCGGATGCTTTCGGTCCACTGAACCCACTGTTCCGTGATGGGTTGTGGCACCGTCCGCTTATCTCGAACCAGGACGGGACGGAACTATACATGCTCCTTGGTTCCTTGCTCTGGGGTGCGCCTGTAAGACGCGTGGAAAGGTGGCTGAAGGGTGCCGAGCAGGACGCCGACCTGTCTGAAACGCCAACCGGAAAGGCGCACGAAATCTCGGTGCGCGAACGAATCCAGTCAGCTTTGCGCTCAAATCCCTTGTTGAGCGAGGTATCCAGCGACGTCACCTTGGTGTCAGTCAAGGAGGGCGAGGATATCGATGCGCTCGTGCGAATCGGGAAAACCATCCTCGTCATGGAGGTGAAATGCTTTCTGGCCCCAGCCGAACCCGTGGAGCGACACAACTATGTCCACAAGCTAGAAAGCGCATGTGAACAGGCACGACGCAAGGCGCAATGGCTCAGCGAAGATCACTCCAGAATCCCTGCCATGCTCCGCCGGACGGCTCTCGAGGCGCCTAGGTTCGTGCCGCTGGTAGTGGTTAATCAGAGCAGTGGCTCATCTTGTCGGTTCGGCAGTACTGTGGTCATCGACGAGCACTTCCTGGTACTCTACCTGTCTGGAGGCTCGTATGTTTCAGCCGCTGCCTTGGACTTCAAGAATCCAGGCCGTACCGGCTTCGCAACTCGAGTTCTTTACCAAACGGCGAAGGAAGGCGAGAATGCCATTCCAGACCTTTTCGAGAGCCACCCCGGTCTTGCGAATTTCGTCGACGCGATGATTTGGGAAACTCGCGAGCTACCCCTGCACGGCGGCAACAAGATCTTGATGTATTCCTCTCTGCTCGATCCCGACCGGTACATCGCAGGTCTGCCGGCAGTTCATACTCTCGAGTAGACCCGACCTGTTTGCATACTGGCAGCTTTCAGGAAATCGATTTGATCGGCCGAATGGCTGAAACGAGGCGCAAAGCGGACGCGAAGGCCGGCGCTTGGAATGTCGATTAGACTAGCTAAGGTAAAACATCGAAACGGCACGGTATGTCAGCAACGCATCAAATAAAGTCCAATCTCATCCGAGATTATGAATCGCTACGCCAGGCACAACAGTCTTGGCGATCTCGCACAGGTGCTGATGATGCGTGAGGTAGATTACCTGACCGGCACTCGCCATCTCTCCAAACAACCGGAAAACCTCCTCTGACCGGAAATGGTCGAAGGTTTCCATGATGTCGTCGGCAATGAAGGGCACGGAGGGCCGAAACTGAGCGAACTCGTAATATCCTGCAAGCCGCAGGGCCAGATAAAGCTGAAAACGCGCGCCCTTCGACAGCGCGTCCGCGACCTTGGACTGCCCGTCCCGCTGCAATGCGATGAGCACTTCTCCCCCTTCACGGGTTGCGTTGTCAGGCCAGAGTACTGGCCGCGCGTCATGAGGGCGAATGCGTCCGACGCGCGCTCCATCATCCCAGAGCGATGACGCTCACGGTAGACGCGCAAAGCATTGCCAGCCGACATTATTCCCAATTTCAGCTCGATATAGCGGACGGCCTTTTCCTCGATTTCCAGAAGGACGGTGCGCGGTTCGGCATCTAAGCGGGCAACAGCACTATCGCCGCCAATAGCGTCCAGCTTGTCGGTCGCGCGCGACTGCCGAATGAGCTGATGCTGTATTGCCTCGTCAGAAGCGCGAAGCCGTTGCTCGGCCTCAGCCTTCTCGATTGCGAGACTGTCGAGATCGACGGCATCCAATATCGAACGCGCCTGCTCGAAGCCTTCCACCGCGAGCTCGGACGAAACCTGTTCCTCAAGCTCGGCCACGGCAGTGCGCAGGCGATCCCTGTCGCGCAGCAGTTCGTCGCGTTGCACGACCTCCGCCAGTGTGGCCACGCCAAAGACGCTCAGGACCTCGTTCTTGCGGCGCTCATGCGCCGAAATCTCGGCATCGAGGATCTCACGCCCATCCTCCAAGCGCTGCAGGTCAATGACGAGGCTTGCCTTGGCCTCGCGCATGCGCTCGGCGCGCTCCAGGCGCTCGGCAAGTCGAATCGCCAGCTGTTCCGGTTCGTCGTCGTCGGCCGCCTCGTCCGCTTCGGCTGCAACGGCGGTAACGTCGACCAGGAAATTGTTCCTGTCGGCCTCCATCTTCTCGATACGGAGTTGCATGGCGCCGCGGTCTTGAAGACATTTGGACAGTTCAGCCAATTGATCGAGGACGCCGCCGACGCCGGGCGCCGAGATGCCGCTCTCGAGCCATGTCCCCTTGAGCGCTTCGGCAACGCCGGTTAGCCATTCCTCCTCTCGCCGCTCAGCGACTTCGATGGCTCGGCGTCTGGCGGCCAAGTCATCTTGCCTTGCGCTAACGGTCTTGAGCGCCTCGGTGCGCTCAGCGTCCACTTTGAATTGCCTTTCAAGGAACAGCTCTGCCACGGCCATGACCGTCTCCAGGCTGTCACCAAGATCTGAACCGACGCCGACACTCGCCAGCGCACCGCTCAGCTCCAGGCGTATTCGCCCTTCCTCATCAACCGAGCGCTCGGTCTTCTTGCGGGAAAGCTCGATCTCCTCCCAGGCCGCGAGCGCATCGATCCGGGCAGCAATGCGATCCTCGATCAGTTCGATCAGCTGGTCGGGGGATGTTTCCTGGCACGGTCCGAGCAGCTCTCTGGCAGCCGTGCGTATTTCCAGGAGCAAAGTCTCCCGATCTGAGCCGTTGCCGGCAAGTTGGTCGCGCGCATGCGCGATGGTGGCCGCGGTTTCTGCGAGGTTGCGGTTTGTCGTGCGAATCTCGACCAGTTCCCGGGCGTTGGCCAAACGGCCTGCGCCGACACTGTCGTCTCGGGCCAGCGTTGCCGCGAAATCATCCGCCGTTTCCCCAGTCAGGTCATTGCGATGCCTTGCCCAGGCCTCGTCGCGGGCACGCCGAATAACGTCGGCCGTATCATCGTCGGTGACATCGACGGAGGCACGAAGGGCTTCCAGCCGCGCCGAAAGCAACTCGTAATTGCCCTGGTGCTCGGCAAGACGATCGGAAAGGACGCCCCTGCCCTTCCCCAGCTCCGCTGCCAGCGCCTTCCATGCGCCAAGCTGCGAAGCACTGGGAATGGCGACCCTGGCCACTGCCTGAGCATCGCCCGACCAGGGGTGCAAACGCGCGATCGCGGCCTGCCATCGGATTGCACCGGCATCCGCGGCCTCGCGTGCCGCCTTGGTCTCTCTCATGTACCCGCTGGCCTTTGCCGTAGACAAAGCCGAAACCAGCCTCGCCCTGGCAGGCTCGGGCACCGCCCGCTCTTCGCCGACCCGCTCGCGTGCCGCCTGGAGCGCATCAGCAGCGGCCGCAGCCTCCTCGCGCGCGACGCGCACGCTGGTAACGATCCCGGATCGCTGGTCGACCATAGTGCGCACCGCGCCAATGGTTGCAGCAGGCAAGAGCAGGTTGGCAGGGTGTGGCTCGGAGGACCTGCCAAGAGCGGCAAGGCAGGTCGCCATGGCATTGTCGAGGATTTGCAGCTCCGTCCTGCGACTTGGCAGGTCGAGGCCGGCCGAGACGTGGCGCACCTTGCGGTCGGCCAGGCCGCGAACCCGTTCGGAGATCGCAAGGATCACCGCGTCCACATCGACCGAGGCGATTTTCGTCGTCACCCGCTCGAGCTCGTCCCCACTCGCGGATAGCCGCGTTCTCAGACTGGCGTCGGTCTCGATCATATCCGCGATGCTGCCCGTCCAGGTCCGAAACGGGGAAGCGATCTCAGGCAACTCGGCTAGTTGGGCTTCCTTACGTCGGATATCAGCAAGGATCGGGATCGCGCGAAGATACTTCGCGATGATATCGAGCCGAGCCGACAGCACCGACCGTTCGGCGATGCTGCGGTTGTATTTTTCTGTCGCGTCCAGACGCTCTGTCTCGAGAGCTTCGAATGTCGACGCCAAGGTGTCCATCGCCTCCTTCCTGGACTTCAGTTCGGCAAACCGCTTCTTGAGCAGCGCAAGCTCGGTTCCGTGTGCCTGCTTGCGATAGAGCCTGTCTGCTTCGGCCTCGAGCACGCTCAGTGTATCGCTTGCGTGCCCGAGGCCGGCGCTGGCCGTGAACAGCAGCTTGCCCAAGTCGCCGCGCGATTCCAGGATTGATTTTCCACCTGCTTCCAGCGTTTCGTCGTCCAACGAGAACATGGTCTCGTATGCATAGCGAGATAGCCCGGCGAGATGTGCTGATATCGCCATTTCGCTGACTGGTTGGCCATTCGCGTTCAACAATGAGTTGGTGCGCTGTTTCGTGCGTGTGAACGTGTGCTCCGCGCCGCCGAGTTCGAGCACCCCGCCGATGCGCATTGCGCTGTATTCATGCAGGAAATTGTAACGGCTGCGTTCCTCGATGCCGAACAGCAGATCGAGATAGCCGGAAAGCGCGGTCGACTTGCCGGCCTCGTTCAGGCCGAAGACGATATGCAGGTCGGGACCGGATTCCGGTTTCGGCCCGAAGTTGATCGCTCTGTCGGTGAACTTGCCATAACGGATGAGATCAAGTCGCCGGAGCCTCATTGTGATCCACCGGCCTTGAGGCGGGCGGTGACCAGGTCGGCGCCGTTGGCAAGCACCCTGTCGAGGAACAACTCCAACTCAGCCTCGTCCTTACCCGCGAAATCGCGCCCGTCCGGCGGAAGATCCGCGATCATCTTTTGGACCAACGCCCTCGCCTCGGCACGGAAAGCTTCCGAGCTGGCATCGGTGCGCATGGATTGAGCCAGTTCGAAAATCGGATCGGCGACGCCCTCGGATGTTTCGGCTGCGGATGGAGCAACGTTAAGCTCGAGCTTCTCCACCCAGGTGTCTCCCGTCTGTTCCGCGACCTGCTCGGCTTCTGCGAGCAGCAGGTCGCGGTCACGGATCAGCGCCCAGGATAGAGGTGACGCCCCGGTCAGGCCGAGACGGACCACAGCATGACGGGACCTGACGGAGGCACGCAAACTTTCGAGCGTGGAGCGGACATGCTCGACGAGTTCAGACCATTCCACCATCCCGGTCAGGTCGATGCTCACCCGTTCGAATTGCGCGATACTGGTCAGCCGTTCTTCGATCTCAATGGTGCGGTCGTCACGTATCGTCACCAGGGTGACGGATTTCTCTCCGGCCTCGTTGATGTCCCTGCCCTGCGGAATTCCTGGCATCACCACGGTGCTTACCCCAGGATGGACTTGGCGGACATGGATGTGCCCGAGCGCCCAGTACTCGAAGCCATGACTGTGCAGGTCGGCGACGTTGCAGGGTGCGTAGACGTTGTGGCCGGGCGATCCGGCCAGGCTCGTATGCATGATGCCGACATTGACCGCACCTTCACGCGGAGCTGGATACTTGGGAAGCAGGCTGTCCGGTGCCTTGGGGCTGGCAAAGCTCAAGCCATGGAACATGACGTCGAGCCCGCCAGCTGTCTGCTGCACTGACTGGGGACGGCCACCGAAGATCGTGACCGTGTCCGGGAACACGAGCTGTCTCGATATCCGCGATAGCGCGTCATGATTGCCACGGATCTTGAAAACCTTGATGCCGGCCTGGTGAAGTCGTGTCATCTGTGTGGCCAGGAAGCGGGCGGTTTTCATCGACGTCTGATCGCCATCATAGAGATCGCCGGCAATGACCAAGGCATCGACACGTTCCGCAAGGCAGAGATCGACGATCGAGACAAACGCCTGGCGACTGGCGTCTCCGACGAGTTCGGCAAGGTCGCCGTTTCGCATCGCCAGCGAACGCAGTGGCGAGTCGAGATGGATGTCGGCGGTGTGAACGAATCGGAATGCCATCGAGAAGTCTCCGCCCACGAACATACCGATGTTCAATCGCGGCAAGGTAGGAGAATTTCACATCACGCTGAGTTGGCTTTCTACCGCGTTGGGGTGTGATTGCTGAAACTCAGCCGAGCTTGGCAAGGGCAAGACATGAGACTTAGGTTCAGGTATCACAAAATGACAGTCGGCATGTACTAGGCGCTCAAGTGTTGGGCACAGGAAATATTATCGTCTGGCTTGTTGGAGATTGACTTTGTACCCGATTACTTATCGGAATGACGGTTGATCGGGGGAGACAAATTGACAGAGGACGTGCAAGCACCACCGCCGTCTCAGGTGACGGTTTGGGATGAGCTGGAGATTTGGGCGAAGGATTTCTCGCCCTGGCAAAAGCTGACACTTGCTTGGGCGGTGCGTTATGGCGTTCTTACAGCTGAGCAGATCGAGCAGGTCTATAGCGTGTTCCTGCATGGGTTCGGACTTGGGAACGAACCAAGCCCAAAGCTTGAGATTCCAACAACAATAACCGGCAAAGCGAGCGGGCTAGCCTCCCAAAACTTGCGAATTCGTGACGTCAGCGGCGTAAATGCGCTGACCCCATCCGCCGAGCTGGTTTTTTCGCCCCAACTGACGCTCATCTATGGTGGAAATGGTGCTGGAAAAAGCGGCTTTGCGCGCATCCTGACGAATGTGTGTTTCAGCAGAACTCGGCTTCATTCCCGACATTTATGATGATACCGCTCCAAGAAAAGCCTCGGCCACCATTGTCTTGGTCGATCACGCTGGCAACGAAATCCCACTCGTCTTCGATGGAACGACGGAGCATGCCGAGCTGAAGAGGTCTTTTGCAGTTTTCGACAGTTCGGTGGCGGGAAAGCATTTGTCCGACTCGGGACCTCTTGGCTTCAAGCCGGCAGGTTTTGACGTATTTCCCGAGATGGCAAGGGTGTATGGTCTGTTGGCTCAGAAGCTGGCCGCCGCCCTGGATGTGCGACCAAAGCAAAATCGCTTCGTAAACGCTTTCATCGGAAACGTAACGGCCGCTTCGGCGGCGGTTGCTGCACTGGGGCCAAAGACCGACCTGGTGGCTCTACGGAAGCTAGCCGAGTACGGCAAGGACGAAGATGCCCGACTTGAGGAAATCCAGCGTTTGACGTTGGAATTGCAGTCCACCTCGCCGGAGGAGAGCATTCGACGTTAAAGCAGGTACGCGCAGGTCTTTCGCAGACTGAGCGGGATGGGGCAAAAAGCCTACTTAGGGAATTCAACGACACTGCCAAGAAAGTAGCGGCAACCCGAAGGACTATCCCATGGTCGCTCCGAACTATTCGGCCGCCCGATCAGCGCTGGCAAAATCGTTAGGTTTGGGAAGGAAGGCTGCTCCGGCCAAGAAACCTACCTAAAGCGTAAAGCGAAAGCCTGATCTCAAATGATGCGAAACGCTCGCTCGGACCGGCGGCAACGCGGTCAGGATCAAGAACCTAGCGTGCTCCAAAACGACACCAAGCGCTAACCGTTGTCCAGTGTGGAAGATGATTGCCTTCGTGGTTTCTCCGACGCGCCGGCGCCCGGCAGACCTTCCTTTCTGGCCTTGGCAAACGCCCGGTCGCCTTCCAGGAACCCGACCAGCATAAAGGGGATCAGTTCCGCCACCGTTTCGGACTCGCCATAGGTCTCACGGTAAAGAGCGGCATAGTCGTTGAGTGCTTGGCTCAAGTCGGCGCCAACGGTGATGGTGATCTTCGAAGGTGTCCGGTCCGGAAGTTTTCCGAGTTTCAGGTTAGCCATGAAGTCCTCCTGTTCACCCCGTGTATGGCCGCAACACGAGGTCCTTGTGCACGATGACGCGCAACGGCCAACCAGGGCGCACGGTGATCGTGGGTTGGACGTTCAGGTTCTTTTCAGTGATCCGTTGGCCCGCTTGACTGACGTTCTGCTGGGTGGATTCACGAATTGCCTTGACCAAGTCGCTTTCATTTTCCCCAAAGCTCAACTCGGTACCAACCCCCAGCAATGTGGCCACCGCGACGCCCTTGATCAACTGCCAAGTATGGAAATCCACCTTGTCCTCGAGCCCGGCATAGCCGGCCGCGTCGGTCACGGGCAGATTGTCGATTTCGGTAGAGGAGCCGTCCGGCATCACGATGCGTTGCCACACCAACAGAGCGCGCCTTTGCCCAAAGGCTACAACGCTGTCGTAGGTGCCGATCAGCCGTGAGCCCTGCGGGATGAGCAGGATGCTGCCGGTGACGCTGTCGTGCACATTCTCGGTGATCTGGGCGACGACAAGGCCGGGCAGATCGGAATTGATGCCGGTGATCAGGCTTGCAGCGATCACGCTACCGGCCATGATCTGATAGGGCGAAGCCGGCGTCTGCAGTGCATGCGGGTTGTAGATCCCGCCGGTGTTCCGTTGATCGATGAAATCGAGCTTGCGCTGTTGATTGTTCTGGTCGCCCTCGGCCGGCGCGACGGAAGCTCGCTGGCCTTCGGTATCTGGCTGCGGAGACGCCGTCTCGAAAGGCGAACGTCCGCCCTGCCCATTGCCAAAAGCTTCCGTCTGCTGGGGCCGGTTTTCGATGCGGAAGAGGACTTGCGACTCGCGCGCCTCAATCGCTTGTTGTGCAAGCCGCTGCGCCTCGGCGGAAACGTCTTGCCCAGGTGCGATGCCAAGCTGGCGCTGGTGCTCGAGAATAGGACGGCCGAGATCCCCGGGCAGCGGCGGTCCAAGCACCGGAGCCTTCGGCTTGCTCCCGGAATAGTCCTTGGGCAGCGATTCAAGTCCCTCGGCGGTCGGGTTGCGGTCGGTGCTGTAAAGCTCTTCAGCCTGCTGCTTCAGGCGCAGTGCCGGCCCCTGCAGCGCCATCATCGTGACGCCAAAGATGGTGGCGGAGCCAACAGCTGCGATCGCGACGATTATGCCGCGCTTGAAGCGCACGGCCCGGCGCGGTGAGGCCCGCAGCTGCAGCTGTTCGGGATCGAGTTTGGGCGGAACATTTGGGCGGGACGTGTCGGTCATGAGCCTCCCCTCACCTGCCAAAACGCGAAAAGAGCGATATCCGCCGCGGCAGTTGCCGTCCGTCGGTCCTGGTGATGCGCACCACCTGCTGCTGCTTGGCGCCGAGACGGAGTTCAGCCGCGGCAAAGAGGCGCTCGACGATGTAGTAGTTGCCGTGCATCCGATAGTTGACGAGCTGGTTGTCCCCGTCAGCACCGACGATGAAGAGCGGTGGCGCCTCGCCCTGATCAATGCGCTTCGGGAACTCTATGTAGACCTTGCTGCCATCATCGAAGGCGCGCGTCGGTCTCCACGGCGGCGTGTCGCCGGTGATCGAATAGCGGAAGCGGATGTTTTCGAGTGCTACGTTCGAGGCCGCGGGCATTTCAGCCTCTGCCTGAGCATTGCGCCGCCGAAGCGCCACGAGTTGGTCTTCGCTGTAAATCCAGGAGAGCGCCGCCATGGCAGTTTTCTCAGTGCTTTGAAGCTGCAGGTGATAGGATCGCCTGTCCGTCGTGATGACCAGATTGGTGGCAAGCCCCGGCGCGAATGGCTTCACCAGCACATGAGTGCGCTGGTCATCGCCTGAGCCACTAACGGTGTCACCGATCACCCAACGGACCGTATCGCCGGCTGAGACCGAGGTCAGCTTCTCGCCCCGCTGCAATGAGATATCGGTGACGCGCTCCGGCGCGGCGTAGAGCTGGTAGAGCGCGCCGTCGGCAAAGGGGTAAACCTGCACCGCATTGACATAGCCAAACTTGGTGGGTTGTTGCGTCGCCGCCTTGTTGGCATCGGCGACCTGTTCTTCCGGCGAGCGCTTATCTGGGCCGGGCTTGCCGGGTGCGGGCATCAACTGACCAGGCAACGGTAACGGTTTCGGCACTTCCACGACCTTGACCGGCTTCTCCGGCGCCTTCTCGATCGCGGCTGGTTTGAAGTCCTCGTGGTCATAGGAAATCTGAGGCGGCGGCACTGGCTTCGAGGCACAGGCCGAAAGAACCGCAGCAGACGCCGACAGGATCAAGGCAGCACGAAGCAATGGGGCTCTATTTGTCATTGGCGGGCTCCTTAGGGGAAACGGGGGTTGGCGCGGCGCTGTCGAGCTCGCGCGACCAGTCGATGGCGTTGATGAAGACGCCGAGCGGGTTCTTGCGCAGCTGCTCGGTTGTCCTAGGCGGGCGGATGAGGATGGTGAGGATCCCGATCCAGCGCGTCGTGCTGGCGAGGCTGCCGCGCTCGAACACCTGCTCGGTCCATTTGACCTGGAACGAGCTGTCGGAAGCCCTGACCACGCTGGTCACCTGCACTGACACGCTGCGCGTGCCGATTTGGCCGAAAGGGTCGTTCGCCTTGGCATATTCGTTGAGGAAGAGCGCCGCTCGGTCGGTGGCAAAGTCGTAGGCCGACAGCCAATTCTGCCGCACCAGAACCGCATCGGTGGAAACCGAACGGACATTCTGGATGAAGCGGCTGAGATGCCAGGCGATCTGGGCATCGTCGGGCTGGTAGTTTTGGACTGCCGGCGCGACCGCGTGCGCCTCGCCAAAGCGGTCGACCTCGACGACATAAGGCACGACGCGGCCCTGCATCGACTGCCACAGAAGCCCACCGGAAAGCCCCGTCGTCAGAGCCAGGCAGCCAAAGGCCATGAAGCGCCAGTTCTTGGCCTGGACGCGCGCCGTGCCGATGCGCTCATCCCAGAGTTGGCTGGCCTTCTGGTAGGGTGTTACGGGTTCGGGCGTCTTTCCATAACGCTGAACGGGTCGCTTGAAGAGCATCTAGTCTTCCTTGTCATTGAGGGAGGGATTGGCGCCGCTTCCGCCCCGATCTCCATCGCGCACCGCCTGCGTGGCAGCATTGCGATGGGCGCGTGCGGTCTGTTCGGAACGCAGACGCCTTGCCCAGACCGGCGCGGGGTCAGAGGCTGCAGCGGGCGAGGTTCCTGTCTTTGACGCGGTCGGCATGCCGCCGGTCGCGGTCCAGCCGGCATCGCGACCGGCGTCGGCACTACGGCGGAATGGTTCTGCTGCGGATCGCATTCCCCGCATCGCGGCGCCGCTAGCGGCACTCGCAACCCCATGCAGCCCAGCAGCTACCCCGGACAGCCCGGACTCGGGCGATGTCGCGCGCCCCGTTTGCCAAGCGACGGTGGCAGCGGACCCCATGGCGGCGCCGGCACGGACTGCGGCGAGGCCGCCGCCTGTTGCCATGCGCGCGCCGGCAAACGCAGCGCCTCCGGCAACGAGCGTTGATCCAGCTGCGGCCGCCGTTGTTCCAAGTGCCGCGCCGGCGCCAAGCTGCGGCGCGCCGGAAACAAGACCCGAGGCAATCCCGGGGCCGAAAATGCCGAGCCCAAGCAGCGCCAGCGCACCCAGCACCTGAGACATTGCCGCCGCCAGGTCCGGCTCCTGGCCCTGCAGGGCGGAAGCGAACTCGCCAAAGAGCGTGGAGCCGATGCCGACGATGACGGCAAGCACCATCACCTTGATGCCCGACGAAATCACATTGCCGAGCACGCGCTCGGCCAGAAACGCCGAACGGTTCCAGAGCGCGAAGGGCACCAGGACGAAGCCGGCCAGCGTGGTGAGCTTGAACTCGAGGATGGTGATGAAGAGCTGGATGGAAAGAATGAAGAAGGCGATGAGGACCAGGAACCAGGCCAGAAGCAGCACGAAGATGGTGAGCGCGTTACCGAAGATCTCGGGGAAGCCTACTAGCTGGCTCGCTTGATTGAGGAGCGGCCAGGCGCCCTCGAAGCCGGCCGCGGCAATGCGGCCTGGCCGCAGGAGACTGTCGGCGGACAGGTTGCCGGCCGATGCGTTGATGCCGAGACCGGCAAAGGAGCGGTAAATTATGTCGGCGAGGTTCTTGAAATTGTTCAGGACGAAGGCGAAGGCGCCGACATAGAGCACTTTGCGAACAAGCCGGCCGAGAATGTTGGGCTCGCCGCCGAACGCCCAGACCAAGCCCGCGAGCGTGATGTCAATGCCGATCAGAATGGTGGTGAGAAAGGCGACGTCGCCCGAAAGCAGACCGAACCCACTGTCAATGTAGCGGGTAAAGGTCTCCATGAAGCGATCGATGACTCCGAGGTCGTTCATGTCGCCGCCTTCCTCGTTGTCTTGAAGAACTGCCGCTCAGTTGCCGGGATAAGCCGTGCCGGTGCCCAGGAAACGCTTCGTCGTCTCGCGAGCGGCTTCCTCAGACTGCGCCTTGCGCGCCGCATCCTCGGCTTCGGCCCGGAACTGGGTCGCAAGCAGCGTCTGGATCTGCATCTGCTGCTTGGTCGAAAGCGCGATCAGCTGATTGGTAGCCTGGCTTGCCTCGAGGGCACCTGCCGCGCCCTGACTGCGATTGACGAGATCGGTAAGCAGGTCGCCATCGGCCTGCACGTTCTCGACGATCTGCGACTGCGCGCTCATGGTCTGGCGGAACGCCTGCATGGCGCTCTGCCAGCGCTCGCGCGCGGCGCTCGCCACATCGCTGACCTTGATGGTGGCGTCGTAGCTTTCCGGATATTGCTGGCGCCACTGGTCCTGCAGCTTGTCGAGATCGAAGCTCAGGCCGCTCGCCTGGGTCATCAGACCGTCAATCCGTTGGAGCGAGCCGGTAAGCTGGCCCACGGAAGAGAAATCCAGGCGCTGAAGGTTGCGCGCCATGTTCTGCAGCATGGTCGCCTGGTTCTGAAGCGACTGGATTTGGTTGTTGATCTGCTCCAATGCGCGTGCTGCCGACAGCACATTCTGCGTATAGTTGGACGGGTCAAACACGATGAGCGCATAGGCCGGCTGGACGTAGTCAGCCATCGGTTTGGCAATCAGGGAAACGGTGACCAGGCTAGTAAAAAGGCGGCGTCCGATCATGACGATTGCTCCTTGTTAGGTTGAGGAAATTGCTGGAGAAGCTCGGCAGCCCAATCCAGGCCGCGCGCACTGAAGAAACGGGCGGCAAAGCTGCCCTGCCCTTCTTCGGAAAGAATATTGTCGATCAGGGTCTGCGCGGCCGGGTCGGAGGCGCCGCAAAGCGCAAGAGCGATCGGGCCTAGCCCGAGCTCGAAGAGGCGATTGCCGCGGCGCGACTGCAGATAGTAGTGGCGCTTCGGCGTGGCGCGGGCGACCAATTCGATCTGTCGCTCATTAAGACCGAAGCGCTCATAGGCTGCCCGTGCCTGCGGCTCCACCGCACGATCATTGGGGAGAAAAATGCGCTGCGGGCAGCTCTCGATGATTGCGGGTGCGATAGAAGAGCCGGCGATGTCGGCAAGCGACTGCGTCGCGAAGATGACGGAGACGTTTTTCTTACGCAGCACCTTAAGCCATTCGCGGATGCGGGCGGCAAAGAGCGGGTTGTCGAGATAGACCCAGGCCTCGTCGAGCATGAGCAGCGTCGGCCGCCCGTCAAACCGGTCCTCAAGACGATGGAACAGATAGGTGAGCACAGGCAGCACAGCGCCTTGGCTGTGCATCAGCTCCTGGGTTTCGAAACACTGCACATCCGAGATGGCCAGCCGGTCGTCATCGGCATCGAGCAGTCGGCCGAATGGTCCGTCGAGCGTGTAGGGCATCAATGCCGATTTGAGCGCATTGGACTGAAGCAGGACCGACAGGCCAGTCAGCGTGCGTTCCTGCGCCGGCGCGGTGGCGAGGCTGGTGAGCGCCGACCAGATTGCCTCCTTCACCTCCGGGGTGACGGTGACATTCTCGTGGGCAATGAGGCCGGCGATCCATTCGGCCGCCCAGCTCTGTGTGGCCGGGTCGTCGATGTGGCGCAGCGGCTGGAAAGCAAGCGCACCATTCGCACCCAACGCATGGTGGTCGCCGCCCATGGCAAGCGCGGCGGCGCGGGCCGAATTGCCTTTGTCGAAGACATAGATTTGCGCGCCAGCGTAGCGCCGGAACTGCAAAGCGATCAGGGCAAGCAGAACCGACTTGCCGGCACCGGTCGGCCCGACAATCAGCATGTGGCCGACATCGCCGATATGGGTCGAAAGCCGAAACGGCGTCGAGCCGCTGGTTTCGGCGAAAAGAAGCGGCGGAGCGTGATCGCCGGTGACCTCGGCAAGGTGCTCGTTCTCCGCTGGACCTGCCCACACGGACGACAGCGGCACGAGATGGGCAAGGTTAAGCGTGTGAACGAGCGGCTGGCGAACGTTGGCGTAGACATGACCCGGCAATGAACCAAGCCACGCTTCGACGGCATTGATGCTTTCGCGAATGGTGGTGAAGCCGAGCCCGTTGACGATCCGTTCGACGGCGCGAAGCTTTTCCGCGGCGGCTTTACGGTTCTGATCCCACACCGTCACCGTTGTGGTGAGATAGCCGAAGCCGACATGATCGCCGCCCAATGCCTGCAGTGCTGCATCGGCATCGAGCGCCTTGTTGTCGGCGTCGCTGTCGACGAGAGGCACCGGTTCGTTGGTCACCACCTCGCGCAGAATAGCCGCGATCGATTTGCGCTTGGCAAACCACTGCCGGCGGAGCCGAGTCAGCGTCTTCGTGGCTTCCGCCTTGTCGAGTGGAATGAAGCGCGTCACCCAGCGATAGGCGAAATCCTGGTTATTGAGCGCATCAAGGATTCCTGGCCGGGTGACGTTCGGAAAGCCGAGAACTGTGAGCGTGCGCAGATGCTGCTCGCCCAGCATCGGCTCTAGGCCGCCGGTCAGCGGCGCGTCAACCAGGACGCCGTCGAGATACATTGGCGTTTCCGGCACGGCGACCGGATGACGGCGTGTCGAGATCGTGCCGTGCAGGTACGTCAGGGTCTCGGCATCGTCGAGCGCGCGCACCTCGGGCACGAAGCCCGAAAGAAGATCGAGAACGCGGTCAGTCTCGTCTCGGAACCGGGCAAGCTCCTGGCGCCAGTCTCTTTCCCCTCCCAAGTCATGCGAGTCGACGAGAGCACTTTCCGCGCGCGCTTGGCCATCGGGCCCGGGCATGAAGACCAAGGTCAGATGATAGATGCTCTCGAAATGCGCGACCTTGCCCTCGAAGGCCGCGCGCCGTTCCTCATCGATCAGCCATGAGGCAGCATCGGGAAGGGCCGAGCTCGCATAGCCCAGCGCTTCGATGCGCTCGGCCTCGAAGAATAATGCCCAGCCAGAGCCGAGCCTTCTCAGCGCATTGTTTGCCCGCGCGCATATGCCGATGAGTTCGGCCTCCGTCGCGCTTTCAAGGTCGGGGCCACGAAACCGCAATGTCCGTTGGAAGCTGCCATCCTTGTTGAGCACGATGCCGGGCGCGACGAGTGCTGCCCAGGGCAGATGGTCGGCAAGCCGGTCGGCTTTGCCGCGGTATTCGGAAAGCTTCAGCATGCAAGCCAGCCCTTTTGACGAAGATGACGGACAAGCACGCTGGCAAAATCCGGATCACGCCGTGCGGCAAAGACCGCGAGCGTGTGGCCGGCGATCCAGAGGATCAGACCGGCAATCCACTGCTGCAGGCCTAGGCCGATGGCGGCGGCCACCGTGCCATTGAGGATCGCCACCGCCCGCGGCGCGCCGCCGAGCAGGATCGGCTCGGTGAGCGCCCGATGGACCAGAACCTCGAAGCCTTCGATATGCTGCTCTCCGGTGCTCATCAGACGACTGCCCCGCCGCCAAAGGAGAAGAAGGAAAGAAAGAAGCTCGAGGCCGCGAAGGCGATCGACAGGCCGAAGACGATCTGGATCAGCCGGCGGAAACCGCCCGCCGTGTCGCCGAACGCAAGGGTAAGGCCAGTGGTTATGATGATGATCACGGCAACGATCTTGGCCACCGGCCCCTGCACCGATTCCAGGATCTGCTGAAGCGGCTGTTCCCACGGCATGCCGGAGCCGGCAGCGTGAGCCTGGGCCGTGAGAAGAAGCGCGACGGCGGCGGACGAAAGAAAGCAAATTTTCTTGCGCATGAGATGACCTTTCAAAGCTGCTGGAGTTGCGGAAGAGTGAGCTGGCCAACGGCGTAGTCGCCACTGCCGTCGAGACCCGTGACCTCGGCGATCGCGTCAACCCGGCGCGCGGGTCCTCTTCCGGCAATAAAGATGACCAAGTCGACGGCATCGGCGATCAGCCGGCGGGGAACGGTGACAACGGCTTCCTGGGCGAGCTGCTCAATACGATAGAGTGCGGAGCGTGCCGAATTGGCGTGAACGGTGGCAATGCCGCCGGGATGTCCGGTGTTCCATGCCTTCAGCAAATCGAGCGCTTCCGCGCCTCTGACTTCGCCGACGATGATGCGGTCGGGCCTCAGCCGTAAGGTCGAGCGTACGAGATCGGCGAGTGTGATGGAGCCCCGCCTCGTCCTCATGGCAACGCAGTCCTTGGCCGCGCATTGCAGCTCGCGGGTGTCCTCAATCAGGATCACCCGCTCATCGCATTCGGCGACTTCTGCCAGTAGAGCATTGGTAAGTGTCGTTTTGCCCGACGATGTGCCGCCGGCGACCAGGATGTTGCGCCGCTCGCGCACTGCCTTCCTCAGGGCATCAGCCTGCAGCGGGAGCATGACGCGATCGGCGACGTAGTTGGCCAGCGTGTAGAGTTTTGCCGCCGGTTTGCGGATGGCGAAGCATGGCGCCAGCACGACCGGCGGTAGCAGACCCTCGAAACGCTCGCCTGAGGGTAGTTCGGCACTGACGATTGGGTTGTCCGCATGCGCCTCGGCGCGCACGTGAGAGGCAACGAGGCGGACGATGCGTTCGGCCTCGGAAGGATGCATATGCACGCCGGTATCGACCCGGCCTTCTCCCAACCGGTCGAGCCGCAGCGCGCCGTCGGGGTTGACCATCACCTCGATGACGGTCGGATCGGCAAGGGCCTCGGTGATCGCGTGGCCCATGGCTGTGCGCAGCATGGCGCGGCGGCGGTGGTCGGCTGCGGGATGAGAGCTCATCCTTCGCCTCCATTGCCATTGCCGTTGCCAAGCGAGCGCTTCCCGGAGGCGATCTGGCGACCGACCTGCTCGACGAATTTGTCAAAGCGCTCTTGGGCAATCGCCTGTGTCGCCCGATCCGGGACCGGCGTGTGGGAATGAAGCGTAATCGAAAAGCGTATGAAGAGTGCGAGGCTCTCCAGGATCACCTCGACATCGGTTCGGATATGGTCGAGGTCGCGAGAAAGACGGTCGAGACGCCTGCCATAACGATTGTCGAGTTCGTTCTCGCCACGCCGCTCGATGAAGGCCTCGACCGCTTTCGCAACGATCGCCGATTTTGTGGTCGACGGGTTGCGGCTCAGCGTTTCCAGCTTCTCGCTTAACGCGGGTTCGAGCAGAAACTGGTGGCGAATGCGATGGGGCTTCATGGGGCTCGTTCCGACTGGCCGGCGCTGATGCGCCGGCGGCGGCAACGAACATCGCCGATATCTGAAAAATCGCTTATGGGCGTTATCTACGCTGAGATACGCCTGAGCTGCGAAAGCGCTTAGAAGCCGGGGATGATGTCCTTGTCGTCGCCCCTTCCCTCGTTGATACCGTAGGCGCTGGCTGCGGTGGAAACCCGGTCCATGACGCGCTTGTCTGCGAGTGCCTCGGCGTCATCGTCCGCCAGATTGAAGAGGTCGTCTTGATCAGGCTCCTGAGAGACGACGACGTGGTCTTCAGGCAGGCCGGGATGACGCTGCTGTTGCACGCCGCCGTCTTCTTCGATTGCCGCGCCGGCGTTTTCGTCATCTGCAGCGAGACGGCGGTCAACACTGCGGACTAGTCCGCTCCAATCGTCGGGGCGCGACGCAGGACAGTCCGCGTACAGACCGTCGCGCAACACCGGCGCCGGCAGCACCCGTTCGGTGAAATTCTGGTCCTCGTAGTAGCGGAGCTTGTTCGCACGGATCGGCGGCAATCCTGATATCAGCACCAGCTCGTCCGAAGGCGGCAATTGCATCACCTCGCCTGGTGTCAACAGCGGTCGCGCAGTTTCCTGGCGGCTCACCATGACGTGCGAAAGCCAGGGTGCCAGCCGATGGCCGGCATAGTTGCGCATGGATCTGAGTTCCGTCGCTGTACCGAGCGCGTCCGAGATGCGTTTGGCCGTGCGCTCGTCATTGGAAGAAAAGGCAATCCGCACATGGCAATTGTCGAGAATGGCGTTGTTCTCGCCATAGGCCTTGGAGATCTGGTTCAAGGATTGAGCGATCAGATAGGCGCGGATGCCGTAGCCTGCCATGAAGGCAAGCGCGGTCTCGAAGAAATCGAGGCGTCCGAGCGCCGGGAATTCGTCGAGCATCATGAGGAGTTGATGCCTGCGGCTCTTCTTCGGGTCACCCTCCAGGCGCTCAGTCAGCCTGCGGCCGATTTGATTGAGCACCAGTCTCACCAGCGGCTTGGTGCGCGAGATGTCCGACGGCGGCACGACCAGATAGAGCGACATCGGCCGCTCGGCATCCATCAGGTCCGCAATGCGCCAGTCGCAGGCCGATGTTGCCGCGGCCACGGTCGGATCACGATAGAGACCGAGAAACGACATGGCGGTCGAGAGAACGCCTGAGCGCTCGTTCTCTGATTTGTTAAGCACCTCGCGAGCCGCCGAGGCCACGACGGGATGGACCCGAGGTTTGTCCGCCGTGCCGAGGTGGTTGGTGGTCATCATCCGCAGCAGTGTCGTGGCAAACGAGCGTTGCGGATCCGACAGGAAAGTGGCGACGCGGGCGAGCGTCTTTTCTTCTTCGGCGTAGAGCACGTGCAAGATGGCCCCGACCAAGAGTGAATGACTAGTCTTCTCCCAATGATTCCGCCGCTCCAGCGCGCCTTCCGGATCGACGAGAATGTCGGCGATGTTCTGAACGTCGCGGACCTCATCTGAGCCCCTGCGCACTTCCAGCAGCGGGTTGTACCGCGCCGACCTTGGATCAGTCGGGTTGAACAAAAGGGAGTACGAGAACATCGACCGCCAGCCGGAGGTCAGCTGCCAGTTCTCGCCCTTGATGTCGTGAATGACGGCCGAGCCGGTCCAGGAAAGAAGAGTTGGAACGACCAATCCGACGCCCTTGCCCGAACGTGTCGGCGCAAAGGCCATGACGTGTTCCGGCCCGTCATGGCGCAGATAGTGATCCTTCAGCTTGCCGAGGAAAACACCGGCTGGTCGAAACAGCCCTGCCTTCTCGATCTCCCAAGACACGGCCCATCGCGACGAGCCATAAGTGGTGACTAGGCCGCGCTGCCGCGCACGCCAGAGGGAGCCAGCGATGGCGGCCGCGCAGCCCATGAAGCCTGTGGTGGCCGCAAGCATCCCGGCCGTGTCGAAGACCTCGGGCGCGTATGCGTCGAAATGGAACCACCACTCGAACAGTTGCCACGGCTTGTAGATCGGCCATCCGGCTGCGACAAACCATGGGGGTCCGAGTTGCGGCTGATAATCTAAAGTTTGGGCGCACCATTGAGTCGCTGTCCATACGCCGAGAATGACGATGGCGAACACAACGACTATCTGACCGACAAGGAGCTTCGTCGGTGTCATGGGCGCAGCCTCCGAGTTTTGTTAAACGGAAGCAGGATGGCGTGACGTTTCAGAATATTGAAGATACCCAATATACGCGCCCGTGCGATGCAGTGAACGTTGCAGGCTTAGAAGATTGGGGGCGCCAAGAAATGTCATCGCGAAGGCACGAGCGAATGACTTGTATGGGGCCGTGTATGGACGGCTCTCCGTTGGCAAGGGATTCTTTGAGCGTTGCCGTTGCTGGTTGGTGCGGCCATGTATCCGACCTGTAGGTGCGGCCTATCATGTGCCGCTGGCCATAATGCCATTCGCGCGTCTCAGGTCCCGATCGTAAGCTCGCACTCAAGGTGCACGGCCCCAGTGGGTTTTCCTGATCCGGCGGTATCAACCGGCTTTGTGCATTAGCTCCTGTCCGCCCTTTCCAACCTCGTCAGCGATCGCTCGCCTTATCTTGTTCTATGCGATGACCGGCTCCCTGTAGCGCTCGCCGTTCGTCATCAGTGCCCAGACCATCCGGGCGGTCTTGTTGGCCAACGCAACCGCCGCAACCTTGGCTGTTCGCCGCGCCATCAACTGCACGAGCCATGGCCTCCTGGTACCGTTGCGCTCGGCATAGCGGATGACCGCCATCGCACCCACCACGAGCAACTGCCGCAAGTAGCGATTGCCGGCCTTGGAGATACTGCCGAGCCTCTCCTTCCCCCCGCTCGAGTGCTGCTTCGGCACGAGTCCGATCCATGCCGATAGACAGCGCCCCGACTTGAACGCATGCGCATCGGCGACCGTAGCCACGAATGCACTTGCCAGCAGCGGGCCGACGCCTGGGATTTCCATCAACCTGCGACCAAGCTCGGTCTCACGCGCATTCGCCCGAACCCTACGATCGTTTTCGAGGATCTGTTTCTTCACGACCCTGAGCTGCGCCTCAAGCGAGGCATAGCCGCGCGTCAGCTGGTATCCTGGTCTCGTTCTCGTCGTTGACGACCACGAGCAGTTGCTCAATCCCATTCCGCCCGATCGGCGCTACGATCCCGAACTCGGATAGGTGTGCCCGCAACGCGTTGGATATCTGCGTGCGCTGGCGGTTGAGCATCAACCGGACCCGGTGCAGCCATCATCACACTTTGCTGCTCGGGTGATTTCGCAGGCACGAAGCGCATGGTCGGCCGAGTGACCGCCTCGCAGATCGCCTCTGCATCTGGGGCATCATTCTTCTGCCGCTTCAGATAAGGCTTCACATATTGTGCCGGCAGTAACCTCACATCGTGACCACGTGCGATTAGCTCGCGAGCCCAATAATGCGACGAGCTGCAGGCTTCGATACCGACCAGGCAACGTGGCAGGCTCTCGAAGAATGCCATCACGCGCCCACGCGTCAGCTTCCTGCGAACGACAACCTCACTCGCCGCATCCACCCCGTGGATTTGAAACACTGACTTCGCAATATCCAGACCAATCGTCGTAACGTTGCCCATCATAGATCTCCTCCAGCTTCTGGCCCAACGATCATACCGCAGGGCGGGAGGAGAGCCGTCCACCGCATCATCTGCCGACTGTCCGGTTCTGGCCGAGAAACTCAGAAAGCCGCCGTTCGGCACCCGACCCCAAGTCAGCCCTTCGGTTTGATCATGTCGTCGCCCGAAACTTGCCGTTCGTTCGATTCCAATAGTGGACTGAGTTAGGAGCACTTCGAGACCGATCTCGGCCGAGAATCGTATCGGCTGTTGGGAGTATATTTCGACTCTTGCAGCGGCCCAAAGCAATACCCATCCCCCAATTCAATGCAGAAGTATGAGGTCAATCAAGCAATCTCTAAGGCCAAGCGGAAACTGAGTTGAGGGTGTCAACTATCTCTGCAAAATGATCGGCCGAATCCCTAGCCTTCGCAAGATGAGCACCGCGAACGCCATCGCTAGAATTACAGTAGAAGATCGGCTTCTTGGCGTCCATAGAATATGGAACAAGGCTGTGAAGATTTGGGATCAAACCCAGTTTATAATCATCATCGTGCCAAACCTGTACTTGATTCAGAGGAGTAAGCTTTTCGATAATGTTTGCGCGAATCGCAGGCTCGAGTTCGTTCCCGTAAATTTGCCAACCTTCCGTCATCCCAACAGCATTTGAACGTACGTTATGCTGTTGAACGACGTAGCCAAGGTAGCTCGGTCTCCCCTTGGGGATAGAGAGAGTGGGGTCCTTCCATGCGGTATTAGTTTGATCCCACTCTTTCCGCCATCCGACCAGCTTGTTGCCGAGGTTTTCCGTTCCTTGAATGGAAAACAGGTCGGGAGCCAGAGGCGTGATGAAGTAATCCGCCGAGGCTAGAACAGCTCGGTTCAGCGCGCCCAGGTTGGGACCGAGATCCAACAGCACCAAGTCTGCGCGGACTTTCTCGCTAGCCCATTGAATGTAGCGATGGATTGCAGATTGAGCTCGCACCGCAGGCTCGTTGCCACCTCGTGCAGCACTCCAGGTGTCGCCCAATGTGTCTTCAAAATCGCTGAGTCGAAGATCCCCCGGCACGAGATACAGCTTGCCCTGAGCGTGTGGAACCGGACTAGGCTGTCTCTGGCGAATGTCGCCGATGCCTCGTGCGACACGCTCAATGGCTCGGTAGATACTGTTTCCCTCCGTGCCCCACGATTGTCGAATAGCAGTGTCGCTCAAGCAATATGCACTCAGGTTACATTGACTGTCGCAATCGACCATCAGGACGGTGAGCCCGCGCGCGGCGAGAAGATGCCCAACATGATACATGTAGGTCGTTTTTCCGACACCGCCTTTGTTATTGAAAATCGCAATGCTCTTAGTCATTTGAAATTCCTTTTGTTCGTGATGACCATAAGCGGCCCACGGTCGGTTCGCCACAGATATGAAATTAATCTTCCTCGAATTGCGGTACAAATGTGGAATGTCCTCAGGCCTCCGCATAAGAGCAGTCAAGGTCGTGCATTGGGAATGCCAGCAATTCGTTGAATTTTACGGTTCTCCTCGATGTGCTTAAACGGCTAAAACGTCGCATGCCCAGCTCAAGAGCTGTCCGTCCGCTTCCCACCCCACAATTGTCGAAGCTACCCGGTATTCCACGTGTCGGCGCGAGTCCCTATCTCCGGTCGGGCGACCACATCGCGAATCCTGATCTTGACCAGGTCACAACCGCGAAGCTTGCTGTCGATTGCTAGATCGAATAGCGCACGGTCCCGAACGCGTCTCTTGCGATCGAGGAAAAAGCGAATTGCCCAGATCTGCTTCTGGTTGAACGGACGCTTGGTGACGACCCTCTTTCCGGCATTCCAAGCTGCGCGCTCGCGACTGGCATCATCGAATTGAGAATGGCCCATGTGAGTTCTCCTCGGCCTTGATTGGCCGAGAGAGAACGTCGCACGACACTACCGCTCAGGGGCCGTAACCTGAATGGCAGCTTCGAGAGCAGATGCCGATAAAAGCTGCCATGGGACCTAAGATCGGAACAGGGCGGGCCCGATAGAGGGCCTTATCAGGACGAAGCGATCTCTTCGCCTAAAAACGCTGTGGACTTCTGTAGTCGTATCGCCGCCGAATGCTGCAACGTGATAGAAGAGCCAAATGTTCAATGTTTTTGCCAGACTAGTCTTCACAAGCACGGCCCTCGCCCCGGTCGGATTGACCTATGCTTGGGTTGCGTGGGTTGAATGTGCGCCCCAGACGGCAAAATTCATCCTGACAGGCTGCCTAATCCTTTGTGTCCTATGCGTCGGGATTCTCTGGAGCGCTAAACGCTCACTGCCCGCGTCTAAATTCAAAGCAGCGTCAATCGAGGCTGCGGACCATGAGAACACCGCGTTTCTCCTCCTCTATGTAATGCCGCTATTCACGTCGCAATTCAACACACTAGATTGGAAACTCTGGGTGCCAACTGTCGCAATCTTTGGCGTGATAACCGCCACTGGGTACAACTACCATTTCAACCCCTTGCTTGGCTTGCTTGGGTGGCACTTCTACAAAGTCCAATCTGCTGAAGGGGTGACTTTCGTGCTGATAACGAAGAAACATCTTCGCACTGCCGCCACGGAATTGCAGGTAGGCCAGCTCACAGAATACATTCTGCTCGATCTGGGGGGAAAATAAATGACTCAACTCTACGCCGTATGCCGTCCGGCCGAGATAGCCGAAGTCAGACACATTCAATTGGCCAATCCGCTGCAGGCCCAACTAAACGGGGTGTTCGAAAACCAAGAAGCTCAATTCATGGCCGGCATCGCCAACGAAATTGCATTCACGGGCGATTGGATTCCAGACAGCGAGGATGTGCTCTTCATCCAAAGCTTGCCAGAGGCACAAGCGCTGCTAGCTGCAGCGGACCAGAACGCGGTCGCACTTCCCGTACTCGATGTCGCCAATTTTCAAGATCAATCCGTCAAGGGCTTATTCGCCGTCCTCGGCAATGGCCCAAATCGGCGGCTCTTGATCCAGAACTTTGGCCCGCAACAGGTGCTATCTAATCGTTTCGCGTTTTTATATGAGGGCGATGTTTTTCGACGGCTCGTCGAACCGGCATTCTCACTGGATAATAAATTGGTAGCAACCGTCGACGCGATAGGACTGGTCCGGTTCAAGAGTTACTCCATGTTACGGCGCGTCCTCGATATGTCCCCTGTCTTCCGAGACGCAACCGATCCTGAGCTAGCTGCATTTTGCGGCCACGCTAGCCTCGCCATCGGGGATGCTGCGGCGTTCGTAGCCGGAGCTGATGAAGGTATCCGAAAGCACGTTCTTGCAATCACGAAGACCAACGTTCTTGGAAATCACCCGGTCGCAAATATTCAGGCGCAGGCAGTGGCTATAGGATTTCCAATCGCCGTAAATGCAGGCCGTATCGAGATACCAGCCGATCGAAAAGGCGCAAAGGCTCTATTCAGTTTCCTACTGAATAAGGTCTATCTCGGGCCTATCGACCAACAGCTCTTCATAACCAATTCAAACCGACCTCTGGCCTAGCCCAATGAGTTGGGAAACGAGGGCTGCGAATAACCTGCTCCCGCTCAGTTGGGACAAGGGCAGCCTTTCGCAAGCTCTTCGCGAGTGGCGCTACACTGGTGACTACCATGACCTCGAAGCGCCCTCCGCTAACTGTGAACTCTGTGATCATCCCGACATCCGCTACCAATTCGAAATCCGCAATTTGCATACGGCCGCAAGGCTGCTGATCGGATCTGAATGCATTCATCGCTTTGGTATAGCTGCGACCGACGAAGAAGGCCGCACCTTAGACGCGCTCGCCACTCGTAAGAAGGTCGATCGAGATCGGCGACAACTTGTCGAGGACGCGCGCCGCAGGCGATTAGTAAGCGCGCTTGTGGCGCTGGCGAACGTTGAACCCAATTTCGATGTTCATTCCTTTATAGACTATTTGCAGACGCGGGGTGCATTCACCCCCAAACAACTGGCGACCGTTCTCTGGAGGTTAAGAAAGAAAGGCGTCGTGCACAGCCCTCAAGACTTCAAGCTCACGATCCGCCGAGGCCGGGAAAAAGCGCAACTTTTGTCCCTGAAGGACTGGGAAATGGCGCTCGTTAAGCCGTGCCTCACGACCGAACAGTCAGCCTACCTCGAGAAAGTTGCTCATCGAAGGAGTGGCCTCGACCATCTGCTTGACTAAGCCAAATTGCCGCTCCGGAAGCGTATAGATTCGATCTCGCAAACACCGATCTCTGAGTTGTGCGCCTTCACAGGTATCGGTATGCGTCAAAGGAAAGCTAACATTACCGCAGTTCATGCGGCGTCTTGCGATTGGCTTGAATTCTGGCCACCACAATATGGTATTTTACCTTAGATCCATCCGGCACCTTTTGCTCCACACTGATCTGTTCGGAAATGTGCGGTTGATGGCCTTTCCGATCCGTGAGATCTAGCACCAGGAGGAAACCGAAACAGACACCGGTCGTCAGATAGCCCGTCGCCTGGCCGGCATACCGCTCCGCAAGTTCCGCATTGTTGAGCACGTTGTCGTCCCTCTTCACCTCCACGATCGACTTGACGCCACGATATTCGAGAGCGATGTCAGCGCGACCGCCACCGGAGTCACGGGCTTCGGCTCGGAACGACGGTGCGTCCGACATCGTGAGGAACTTCAGGAAATCTAGTTGAAGGTCGTGTTCGACCGGCAGATCGGCGCCGCGCCGAAACACGTACTCAGCAGACGGGTCGGTACTCCTGCCAACGTTGGCGCGAAAATCGAGAAAACGCACAATGAGCGTACACATGTGTTCCAGCAGCGCTCGGGGATGGTCGCGCTGGTAATCGGGATTGTCCGAGAGCTTCTCAATAACGGCGGCCCACAGCTCTGCCACTTGCCGATTGCGATCCATCCCCACGTCGAACTGCGCTGCGGTCATGGCGGCTGTAGCTGCGTCGAGGCCGGCTTTCTTGAGGACATCGACCAGCCAGCCTTCAGTCGATTCGTCAAAAGGGCTGCGATGGATAGCTCCGGCCAGTGAATGTTGCACCGTGTCGCGTAGTTGTCCGACATTCGGAGCGAGATCGCTATCAACGTTCTCGGCGAGCCATTGATTTAAGGTCTGCAGATAGTATCGCCGCTTCTGCAGCGATTGGACGAGTGCCTTTCGTCCGAGAATATCGGCGCCGTGGCCATCGGATCGAGAGAACACGCTCTCACTCGCAAAAAAGATCGATAGCAACTCGTCCTCGATCACAATGGCCGCTTGCAGCCAGGTGTCCTTTGTGAACGTGTGAGCAGCCATGGCTAACTTCGTGGCCATCGACAGCCAGTGAAAACGCTCGCGCGATGGCGCCCCGAGCCATGACTGGGCGGAGTGGCGATCGACGGCAAAGGCTGAGTACTCGATGGCTGCCCTACGAAGTTTAGGCAAATCCAACGCAAGATCGGAGTGCAGTCCTCTGTTCTGCACATCGATCAGAACAGACGTACAGATATCATACAGCGCAGCATCCGAACGTCCTTCGCTCGCCGCCAGGGAACGGCGAAACCAACCCTGCGCCGCCGTCAAGGCTGACATGAGCGCGTCCTGCGTTCTGGCCAGCAACCCGTCTTGCAAGCGATCAAGTCCGAGCTCAAGGGTAGCTTCGTCTGCTGCCTCGCCCACATGCGCCAGGTTGGAGAGAAGGTCTCGGAAGTCGTCATCGGGGTATCGACGCAGAATGGTGCCCGTGACCTTGGCGACGTGACGCAGATAGGCCCCGTCGTCGTCTGTCGTGACGTCCAGAAGATACGACTGCAGGCGCCTGACCAAACTGTGGTCGCCCTGCACTACGACAAGCGCGCCGCGCAACGCCTGCGATCGCATCCAGCTATGTTCAGACCGGGGCTCGAAACGGCGGCGGAAGATTTCCCACGCACTGCGCCCGAGAGCCTGCGGTATTGTGGGCAGTTCGTCGAGGCAGTCGACCATTTCCGCAACAGAGGTGGCGTCATCCTCTCGCTCGAGTATCCGCAGCAGCGCGCGCTGAACGGCGGCCGCGGTCACCCAGCGGGTCATCCAGCAGAACGCGTCTGCGCGCGCGGTTTCGGAAGACAGGGCCTCAATCGCGGCCAGCAATTCGTTCTCTTGAGCCGTTCCCGGGTCTAGGATGGGCGTGCCTTCCGTCGTCAGGAGCTCGAATCTGTCTTCCATCGCCGACCACTCAGAAGAGGTACTTATCCCCCTTAGCGTGTAGCCGATGATCAATAGACACAACCGCCTCCACCGCGCTGCGAGCAATGGTGCCGAGAATGATCTGAACGCCTCCGATGTCCTTCGCAGCAGAGGCAACGCTGTCCAGCATCTGCTCGAAGTCCTCGTTCACGACCTCTTCCGACGCAGGCGAGTCGATAATCAGCAAGCCTGGATGCCGGCCATGCCCGCGACGCTTGGCCACCTCCACAGCCGCCAGCGAGGTCGCGATCTTAATGCGCAATTTCTCGCCCATCGTAAGGTTGCTGAAATAGATATCGGCGCCGCCTTGGTGGACCTTCAGCCTCCCACCGCCGTCGAGGTGCATGCTGGTGATGTGGGAAACACCGAACTTCTTCGTGAGGGACATCACCGAATCAGCGATCTCTGTCAGAACGTCCGACTGCATAGAGGTCATCAGCGTCTTACTGGCGTCAGTAGCGGCACGAAGGATCTTGAGTTCGCTCTGCGTCTCGGTGTCGTCGTTGGCAGGCGATTGCAGTGAGGCGACTAGTTCCCGAAGCTGCTCGGCCCGGGCCTCCAACTGCACAACGATGAGTTCGGGGTCGGTCGGCAACGTTGAGATGGCGTCCTGAAGGTTTCGCATCCTGTTCATTCCGGTGCGGAGGCGTTCGGTCGCCTCCCTTGCTGTCTTCTCGCTGGCTT
Source organism: Mesorhizobium sp. P171375 (assembly GCF_057786075.1). NCBI lineage: Bacteria > Pseudomonadati > Pseudomonadota > Alphaproteobacteria > Hyphomicrobiales > Phyllobacteriaceae > Mesorhizobium > Mesorhizobium sp. P171375. The sequence goes on along the minus strand of NZ_JBYNWF010000001.1, from coordinate 2,302,588 downwards.
TGAACTTGGCTTTGGCGATCTGGAGAGACGAAGCCAGTTCCTCAACCAGGATCTGCGCGTACTGGATGCGATCGCTATCCAGATCGTTTTCGTGGACCGGCAAGTCGTTCTTGCACAAGGCGCAGGTGTTGTGGTCTGCGTGCTGAACCGCAGGCGCGGCCTCCTCGAACGCTGCCTCGCAGGCAGGGCAGCAAGTCGGGTTGAGCTGACGGAACGAGTATCCTGCCGACCGCTCGTCCTCGAGCTGCTTGAGCCTTCGCCGCGCGTTGTCGTAGCTGACTGTGACGGCCGCGACGGTCGCCGTGTCCGTCTCTAAGGCTATTCGAGCGGTCTCGACCACCTTCCTATCGGTCACGGTCTCCTCATCGAGGCGCGCCAGTTCCAGCCTTTTTGCGCTGCGGTCATCGGTGCCACGAGCCTCCTTCGCTTTGGCGAGTTGGCCCTCAACCTCGATAAGCCTGCTATCGAGCACTACGCTCACGCCAGAATGGTTCGGCCTATCGGCCAGTGCCTGCTCGAGCTGCTTCTGCGCGGTTAACGCAGCACTATAGGTAGAGACCCACGGCAACCCTATGAACAGTTGGAGCAGGCGAAGCGGGAGCCCGTCTATGGGCAGATCGCCGAACAGTGCCTTCGGCTCAGTAGAACTCGACAGGAAGAACGTCGAAGCTATCAGAGGCCAGCCATGGGGATGACCGCCGGTATTCTTGTTGTGGGCATAAATCACCGGGAAATCTAGTTCTTCCATCATCAGGTGCTCGGTCTGAGACTTCAGCCCGTCTCCAGCGTCACCTTCATAGAGCGTGATCCACTGACCGTCGCTGACACTCCGGCTCAGCGTGGCCTTGCCCTCCGCCGCCTTCTCCTCGCCGGCAGGCTTGCGCAGCTCCATGCGATGCAGGACTTCATCGACACAATACCGGACTTCGATGGTTTCCAGCCACTTCCAAACGTCGGGCTTCACCCGACCGGGAAAGTCGCCGCGGATAGCTGCGTTGAGTAGGTGCAGGATGGATGACTTTCCTCGCAGATTGCGCTCGGACATCACGGCCCAGATGCCGATCCCTAGGTCTGACCAGGACAGATGAAACGGTCCGTCGCGCTCGGATTCGGCTCGAACACCCGTCAACTTGATGCCGTCGAAGCGAAGGCTCTTGGCGCGCGGCGGAGTAGTCTGCGCGCGAATGCCATACTTGAGCAACGCGCTTCGAACATCCGACTCCGGACTGGTGCTATCCTCGGCTATGGCTCTTATCCAGCCGTACTCGGTCGACTCGATGATCCGTTCCTTGCTCATGGTTCCAATCCGGCGAATTTGGTCAGACGCTGTTCGACCTGCTCTTGGATAGTCGGTATCACGTCGCCCTGGATGGTGCTTCCATATTGCGGGTGCTCATACTGCCATTCCTTTAGGGCGGAGCCGCTCTTGCCGCTGGCGACTCGCATTACCAACGCTAATCGGTCGCGATACCACGCCAACTCCGGGTAATCCTGAACGCACTTTTCCAGAAACGAGATCGCCTTTGGTAATATAAGGTACTCGTACCGACGAATTTTGCCGTCGTCACCGGCGAGTTGCATCGGTCTCGCTAAGCCGTAGTAGCTCAGCATTGCAAGGGCGTCCTCGACGTTCTGATAGGCGCCGTGCCGCCAGCGGACCATCCGCACCAGTCTGATGGAAGGCTCGTCGTTGATGAAGATGCGCTGAACTGCCTCTAGCAGTTCGGGTTCGCGGGTCTCCTCATAGAGATCCAGCAGGGCGTCACCCAAATAGTCAGGATAACGGACGAGGAAGTCCATTGCCATCAAGCGCTTCTCAGCTCGAAAAACGCTCACGACCTCCTCTGTAGGCCTGTCGACATCTTCACTTCCCGCAACCAAGATGAAAAGCAGCCTGAGCGCGTCGCGATGTCTATAGCTCGGCTCAAGCGATATTCGGAAAGGCGTCCCAGCTTCACCCTCTGGCTCCTTTCCTTCGACGTAAACATCCATATCAGAAGTGCCCCCCAACGCAGGGACCACGATATCTCAAACGGTTTAATTCCGCTAATCTGGTCAGGCACTACTTCGGCGTATTCTGAAGTAGGTGAGGAAATGGTGGAAATAGCGACATCGGCTATCATGCCGGTTCGGCTACGGTTCTTTCAGACCTCTCGATTTGCGCTTCAATTTTCGCCCGGGTGGTTTTGGTGGCAAGGTACTCAACCAATTCTGCAGCGTGGTTTTCGCAGCCCTTTGCCTGCTTTCGAAGAAGCGAGACGTGGTCAGAAAGTTCTTCCGTTGTGCAGAGGCCTATTGGAACCAGAGACCGTTCGCCGTTCCGAAGCACAGGATACGATTTGACTAAGCGAGTATGGCCAGGAAGGACCATCTGAGGGGACGCAGGATCGTCGCTCATGCCCACGCGCTTCAACATACGTGTAACGACACCCACAAGTTCTTTCTTGGCAAATGCTCTGTAGAAGTCGGCATGCGGGCCTGTCAGAGGTTTACTTTTGAATATCTCCTCAACGATTTCGCTTGGCTGCGCGATCTGGCCAGCCTCCATCCGTTGCCCGATGAGTTTATGCAGCTCAGACAGAAGCGCAGAGTCTTTGGCCATGACTTCTATCCCATCAATTGTTGAATGGTGAAGCTGGTAAAGCCTAAACGGCCGTCAATCCGTTCGTAGGGCCACAGCATCCAAACTAGACGTGAATCACTGGTAAGTTGAGTGGGCATCATCCGCCGATTCTAAGATTTGTCAAAGTCGTTGTCCTGACTTTGTTCGAATTTGCAGGTGACACGACACAGGCGAACCTCAGGCGGCTGCCGGGACAATGCCGCAACTGATAGATCGCCGGCCACGAAGCTATCGAACTCTCAAACCTGCAGCGCTACGTGTTGGCAGGTCAGGCGGAGGTCGGCCTCTCTAAGGCGGCCCTTGCAACCAACGCCCTTCGGTCCACCGCCCTTGATGCTCCACCGCTTGTGCGGGCCCCCGTCAATTCCTTCGTAGCTCGGGTGGCTACGGCGATGGCTGTGCCGTTTGGGCCGCTCGCCGCGTTTGTTGGCCAGCCCCTCCGTTCCTTTTATCAGCAGGCTATCTGCGGCGGGTTCCAGCTTAGCGATGGAAGTCGTCTCGTTCGAACCGTGGTTCCGATGGCCTTTCAATCAGCGCTTGCCGGGATCATGCTTGCCGCAGACCTGGTCAAGCATAGTGCGGGTTTTCCGATGAGTCCGACGACCAGCACTCGCGTGAATCTACTGCGCCCCCTTGGTTCTTACCTCCATGATCGAAAGCCAAAGATTCCAGCGGCCGCCGCATCTGCAGCGATGAGGATTTCGTTGCCGCCTACAGGCTGAAATACGGCTGTGCCGTTGAACAGCTGAGCAACGGGTCCGCCTAAAAAGATCTGAAGTCTTCGTTACCGCGGACGGCGCGCTGTCAAGCGCTCACCGATGTTTTCGACCAGGATCGAGTGCCTGATGAGAGTGCGGGGCGGATACTATGACACGCTCGGCCCGCTGCTTTGTCAATGTTAGGCCCAGAACCCACGACAGAGATCCTTGAGCGACGGCTCGCCGTTTAACTTTTTTTGTACTGTTATCTACGTTCGACCATATTCGTCGTCGAAGCGAACGATATCATCCTCGGCGAGATAATCGCCGCTCTGCACTTCAATGATAACCAGGTCAATTCTGCCTGGGTTCTCGAGCCGATGCTTATGGCCGCAGGGGATGTAAGTAGATTCGTTTGTCCCCAGGAACAACTCCTGCTCGCCATTGACGATTTTGGCGGAGCCGCTGACCACGACCCAGTGCTCCGAACGATGATAGTGCATCTGCAGGCTCAACTGGCGACCGGGCTTCACCTCGATGCGTTTGATCTTGAAGCGCTCGCCTTCCTCCAGAACCGTATAGGTACCCCAGGGCCGGTGTACCGTGCTATGGACCAGATGAGCTTCATGTCCCGAAGCCTTGAGGCCCTCGAAGAGCTTCTTAACGTCCTGAACGCGGTCGCGGGATGTGACAAGCAAAGCGTCCGGGGAATCCACGATCACCAGATCGCTTACGCCCACCGTGCCGATGACGCGCTTGTCGGAGCTCACATATGTGCCGGTCGTGTCGACCATGTGCACATCGCCGCGTATCCTGTTCCCGCTTTCGTCGGGGGCGATCAAATCGGCCATTGCGTTCCAAGATCCGATGTCGTTCCAATCCATGTCGCAGGGAATCACGGCAAGTCTGTTAGTCTTCTCCATGACAGCGTGGTCGAGCGAGATTCGCGGCGCGGAACCGAAATGCTCAGGCGCGAGTTCGATTTTGGCAAAGCCTTGGCATTGACTGGCGCGGCCGTTCTCATAGCTGTCGGCGACGGCCTGGAGCACCTCGGGACAATGCAAAACCATCTCGTCGAGCATGGTTTGCGCACTGAAGCAGAAGATGCCGGCGTTCCAGAAGAAGCGTTGAGACGCGACATAGGCTTTGGCTGTCTCCAGATTCGGTTTTTCAACGAAACGGACGACGTTCTCACCATCTGCTTCGATGTAGCCGAATGCGGTGTCCGGTCTGGTTGGGGTGACGCCCAATGTGGCGATCCGCCCGAGCTTCGCATGTTCCATGGCCAGGCCCATGACGTCTAGAAACGCAGGCAGGTTGCTAATCAGGTGATCGGCCGGGAAGACGCACAGGATCGCGTCAGGGCCTTGCGTTGCCCTCGCATGGATCGCGGCTGCAGCCACGGCGGCGGCCGTATCCCGAGCTTCGGGCTCGAGCAGAAAGGTGCGTGGCAGGACCACGGAATCCAGTTCGTCAAATTCGTCCTTGGTCAGGAAGAGGTGGTCCCCGGATGTCACAGCGACGAGTTCCACGACACCTTCTATCGAAGCGGCGCGCAGCACAGTCTGCTGAATGAGAGAATATCCATCCGCCACTTTGAGGAAAGGTTTGGGGTGCGATTGCCTTGAGGCGGGCCATAGCCGCGATCCGGCTCCGCCGCTGATGATCACGGGAATGACTTTCATACCAACCTCAATTTCGTCTCTGGAGTGATCGCCCGCGTTCTTTCGAGCGTCAGCGTCACGATCGCCGTCGCTCTGGCTTGTCTGCGGCCCCCGCGTAACAGCGAAGTTCTGGCGCGTTGCAGGCGGCGTCAGATGACGACGGTATCGGTAATGTACGACGCCTCCACTGGCGTCGGTGAGAAATGCGCATTCAACTATGCCTGTTGGTTGCGTCTGCCGAATTGCGCAGGTGGCGGGTCTTAACTGAGATCAGAGACTTGGCTGCCTTCTATCAAAGTCAAACGACTTGGCTCTTTCAGATCGAATTCAATTACCCGTGGTGCGAAAAGGCGTGCATATCGTGTAAAGGCGCTCGTCGGGGGAAACCGAATTACGGTATCGCAGCGCCCGAGAAGATACATCTCAACGAGGGCGGAAATTCCGCCGTCAATCCCGAGTGCTGCAGTGTGTAAGGGGCCACCTTGATTGGATCCGAAGTGCTTCGGGACAGTGAGCAGATCGGGAAACCTGGCCGACAGAAGATCCAGTATCCGCGCGCTGTCCGTGCATAAGAACAGCCGCACAGGCCTCGGGTGCGGTAACGCCTTAGCCTTGTCAATTGCAGCGCACACTTGCCGAACGGCGAGCTCCGGATCGGCCCAGTAGGGCGCATGCTCCATGATGTCTTCACCGTTACCGTGCCGAACATGAATCCCGATGATGCTGTGCCCCTCAAAACATTCCTGATAAATGGCATCTATGCGGGCTTGAATTTCTGGCCGAGGCTGGACACTCTGGAACACCTGCCGCTCTGCATCCTCATCGCACCGCCACATCAGACAAGCGTCACACACTACTGTGTTCGCTTCGACATCGTGTTCGGCCTGAAAGAGCTCGCCCAACTCGTCGCGCTCTTGGAAAATCTGCTCATCTGGCCGGTAAAGGCACTCGATCGCCGGCCTGTTCCACCACTCCGGGAAGAATGGACCAGGGAAGGAAACGTCGTTGATCCGGTCGTCGGAAATAGCCGGCACGCCAGCGATGTCATTGATCGGCTGGAAGAACACCGGAAACGCATTTGTGAAGGGTTGGTCGAGGTAGCAGGCCCCCCGCCAGTCGATGACTAGAGTTCGTTCCGACCGCTGCGCGTAGCGCCAAGCGGCCGCCAATGACCACAGACAATCACCGAACCCCGTACGCCTCCGAGAGACGACGAACCGGCGCTTTTCCAATCCACTAACATGCATTTTCGGAAATCTCGTTCAGAGAGGAGGTTGCATCCGGTTTGGAATCCTTAGTAGACACGTAGACCCGACGCCGGGCGCTTGGCAGAGGCCGGGCCATAGGGCAGAAGAGCTCACTCAGCACTGCCCACTAATCCCGTGACGCTCGCACGGCTTGAAGCCGATGCCCTCGCTTCCGGTTCAGCCTTCTCTACTGGGCCTCCGCGGCATGTGTAAAATCTATTGAGTGGATGCCGGCCATCCATGCGTTGGATGCCATGATGAAGGGGCTCGGCTGACGCGGGCCCGGCCAATAGAGCCGAAACAGCCGGGGAACGCTGCGAGACTGCCTGCCGGAGCAAATCGTTCCGTCGACGCCACACGCCAAGGGTGCAAGGCTGCATACAGCAACCGTCCCGGGCGAGATGAGGCCGACAGCTCGACGCGCCTGGAACCAGCTGATCGACAGAATCTGCAGTCTGCTCCCAAAGTTCTGCACGACCTGTGCCGGATGCTGTGGTGAGGGCTCGCGGCCACGAACTTTGTCCTCGCCCCGAACGGAAGCTCGGGACCTACAACTCCGGGCCGGCGATGCGCCCCGGCTGCTCGGTCAGACCATCCATTCTGTGGATGCACTTTATCCAAACAATCGATTTCACTGATCCAAACAATTCCCATTAGAAGACGCTGAAGCAAGAAAGAAGGGCGTCCTCACTCGCTGATAGATGAGCAAATCAGCTGCAAGGTGCTTGGAGTACAGTCGCTCGCGGCGTGAGCTGAGCGGCACTCTGACCGCATGTACGAATCCCAGTTAGCGGCGCAACTCTATTTTGCTGTGACTCCAAGCAAGAGCAGGTGTGCTCGGCTGGCAGACTGTCAATGACGAGCTTCGCGCCGCATCTGTCGAAGTGCTCCATAGGGCACGGGGCGGGCCGCACATTGTGTCGGCGTGGCGAGCCGGAGCCGAAACTTTAAACTTTAGATAGAGCAGGAATAGAATGGGCGATAGCAGAAAAGTTGCTCTTATTACGGGCATAACTGGACAGGATGGTGCATATCTTGCCCGTCTTCTTCTCAAAAAAGGCTACATCGTTCATGGGATTAAGCGACGTTCCTCTTCCTTCAACACGGGTCGTATCGAAGACCTCTACCAAGACCCGCACGAATCCGATCCGCGCCTGATCTTGCATTACGGTGACCTCACTGATTCGACTAACCTCATCCGCGTGGTTCAGGAATCTCAGCCAGACGAAATTTACAACTTGGCTGCTCAGAGCCATGTGCAGGTGTCGTTCGAAACACCTGAATACACAGCAAACGCGGACGGTATCGGTACATTGCGACTTCTTGAGGCGATTCGCCTCCTCGGTCTGACGGACAAGACCCGCTTCTATCAAGCCTCGACTTCGGAGCTATACGGCCTCGTGCAGTCCGTACCGCAGAACGAAACGACGCCCTTTTATCCGCGCAGCCCTTACGCCGCCGCCAAGCTCTACGCCTACTGGATGGTCGTCAATTATCGCGAGGGCTATGGTATGCACGCTTCCAACGGCATTCTTTTTAATCACGAAAGCCCCCTTCGTGGCGAAACTTTTGTGACGCGCAAGATCAGCCGCGCTGCCGCTGCTATCTACCTGGGCAAGCAGGACAAGCTTTATCTCGGCAATCTCGATGCTCAACGCGATTGGGGCCATGCGCGTGAGTACGTGCGAGGTATGTGGATGATGATACAGCAGGATCAACCGGATGATTACGTGCTGGCTACGGGCAAAACGACTCCTGTCCGCCAATTCGTCGAGTGGGCTTTCGAAGATATCGGCGTCGAGATCGAATGGCGTGGCAAGGGTGTCGGCGAAAAGGGCTATGATGTAGCGAGCGGCAGATGCCTAGTCCAAGTGGACCCACGGTACTTCCGCCCCACGGAAGTCGATCTTCTCCTGGGTGACGCTACCAAGGCGAAGGAGAAGCTCGGCTGGGTGCATGAGACATCCGTGCGCGAGCTTGCTGCGGAAATGGTGCGCGAAGACCTGAAGGTCATGCAGACATCTGTAGTCATGAAGGAAGCGTAATGTATGATCTGAACGGAAAAACCGTGTGGGTCGCTGGCCACAAAGGTATGGTGGGCAGCGCTGTTGTACGCCGACTCGCGTCTGAAGACTGCAAAGTTGTGGCCGCCCCTCGGGGAGAGCTAGACCTCAAGCGACAGACCGAGGTTGAAAACTTCGTGGCAGTGATGAAACCGGACGCTATCATTATGGCGGCGGCAAAGGTAGGTGGTATTCTCGCGAACGCCACCTATCCGGTCGACTTTCTTTACGACAATCTGATGATCGAGGCCAATATCTTCGCGGCAGCCCACGAAAACAATGTCGACCGCGTCCTCTTCCTCGGCTCGTCTTGCATCTATCCGAAGATGGCACCACAGCCCATTCCTGAAAGCGCGCTTTTGACCGGGCCACTAGAGCGCACCAACGAATGCTACGCCGTCGCCAAGATCACCGGCATCAAAATGGCTCAAGCCTATCGCCAGCAATACGGCCGCGACTACATCTCCGCTATGCCGACGAATCTCTACGGGCCAGGCGACAATTATGACTTGCAGTCAAGCCACGTCATCCCAGCGCTGATCCGGAAAGCGCATGAAGCTAAGCTCATAAGTGATAAGCAAATCACCATCTGGGGCACGGGCACACCACGTCGGGAATTCATGCACGTCGACGACTGCGCCGACGCATTAGTCTTCCTTCTGAAGAACTACTCTGACCATGATCACGTCAATCTCGGCTGCGGACAGGACATCACGATCCTAGAGCTGACTAGAATGATCTGCCGTGTAGTCGGATTTACTGGGGAGATTGCGCATGATCACTCTAGACCTGACGGTACACCGCGAAAGCTGATGAGCGTCGACAAGCTGCGCACTTTGGGATGGGCAGCAAAGATCACTCTCATGGAAGGCATCGAGAGTGTCTATCATGCATTTCTAAACGGGAGCTACACCGAACGGCGGTAGATAAGAGGATTTGCTGCGTCTCAGGCCTGTACGCGCTTTCGGGACCCAGAGCTAATGTAGACTGAGACAATCACTCGATGGCGATAGCGCTCATGTGAGCCAGCCGCGAGGAGCCCCGCCGGACCCGGACCCCATCCGCTCCAACCTCGTCGCCGTGAAGGTCACGGTGCGCTGCCCACGCCGACGCCGACTCACAAGGGTAACCGTCGATAACCGAACGCGTCTACGGTAACCGAATGTACTTCTTGTTCTCGTCCGAGGGATCTGTCGATGGGCATTCCGGACGAGCCAAAGTTTGAGCATGTTACCTTCAAAACCCGGTTAGCAACGTCGGATTTGGTATGAAATTCGGAACAAGTGGATTACGGGGCCTGGCGACAGAATTGGCAGGAGCCGCCTCTGCCCTATATGCAACGGCATTCGCGACATTCCTGCTGGAATCCGGCCTGGCCAGAATTGGCGACGAGATACTCATAGGGCGCGACTTTCGCGCCTCGAGTCCGGCCATCGCCGCCGTCTGTGCGGCGGCACTGTCCGCGCTCGGCTTCATCGTAGTCGATTGCGGCGCAGTCCCCACCCCTGCCCTGGCACTGTATGCTCAGGCGCGTAAGAGTGGTTGTTTGATGATCACAGGCTCGCACATTCCGGCCGACCGTAATGGAATAAAATTCTATCGACCCGACGGTGAGATCGACAAGGGTGATGAGCGGGAGATAACGCGCATCGCCTTGCAGCTGGAGAAGCGCGGATACGTCCTTGAAGGTGCTGTTGCACGTCGGCAGCACCGGGAGGCCGAATGCAAGGCCTTTTTCACGGCGCGCAATCGAAAGCTTATGGAGATTAATGCTCTAAAGGGCTTAACGGTGGGCGTATATCAGCACAGCACAGTCGCGCGCGATCTCTTGGTTGACATTCTCTCATATCACTGTGCGACGGTCGTAACCCTGGGACGTTCGGAAGGTTTCATTCCTGTCGACACTGAAGCGGTCTCTGACGAGACTGCTCAACAGTTCAAGCTCTGGGCCAAAGAGCATCGGCTTGATGCGGTCGTCTCGGCAGATGGCGATGGTGACCGCCCACTGGTAGCTGACGACCACGGAGACCCCCTTCGCGGTGATTTGTTAGGCCTGATTACGGCGAACTTCCTGCAAGCGAAGGCAGTCGTCACGCCGGTCACATCAAACTCTGGTATCGAGACCGCAGGTTCTTTTAAAGTCGTGCGTACCAAGGTTGGATCGCCATTTGTTATTGCTGCCATGCTCGATTTGGTTGCGTCGGGTCACGAGCGCGTGGTTGGTTTCGAAGCAAACGGTGGTTTGTTGACCGGCACGGACTTTGACCCGAACGGAACTAAACTGCCAGCGCTACCTACACGCGACAGTTTTCTCCCCATCCTCGCGGCACTTTCCCTTGTTAATACAAGTGGGCAGCCACTGTCAGAGATTGGCAGTTCCTTTCAATTGCCGGCAGCGGCGGCGGATCGCTTGGAAAATTTTTCCGTCGAAAGCAGCACTCGCCTCATGACATACCTTCGTACAGCGGAAACTAACATTGCCGCCTTCGTCGGGTCGATTGGAGTGGTAAGCAAGGTTAGCGATGTTGACGGACTTCGTATCACTCTCGCGGATAAGCGTGTCTTGCATTTGCGTCCATCCGGAAATGCCCCGGAAATGCGGTGCTACGTCGAAGCCGAAAATCGGGAGGACGCGGAGCTTTTGCTCCGGACTGGATTGGATCGAATTCGTAATTGGACGCAAGGCTAAATAAAAGCCGCCTCCCTGCGTATTCCAGGTGACCCTGGGGGTCGCACAAGCTACTCAAGCGCGATCAGAACGTCCACAGTGTCCCGGCCCTGTCCGCTTTGAAGCGAACCGGAACGCCCGTGGAAACAGCCGATCCGTACCAGCCACGGAGCATCCGTTAGCTCATGGTCAAGGCAGCGCCTTCCGGAAGCGAACAGCCGGTCCCGCACTGACCGCCTGCGCCGCATGTACGATGGCGTTGGTGTCCAGGCCGTGGTGACGGTATAGGTCCGCAATAGTCCCCGTCTGGCCGAACTGCTCGACCCCGAGCGCCTTCACGCGATGCCCGTTAACCCCACCGAGCCACGCGAGCGTCGCCGGGTGGCCGTCGATCACGGTGACGATGCCGCAGTCACGCGATAGCGGCGCGAGCAGCCGCTCGATATGACTCAGGGCGCCAATCGCGCCACGCTGCCGGGCACGTTCCGCCGCCTGCCAGCCCGCATTAAGCCGGTCCGCGGAGGTGATCGCGAGCAGCCCGACATCGCGCCTGTCCTCCGCCAGAAGACCCGTCGCGGCAATCGCCTCCGGCGCGACGACGCCTTGATAAGCAATGACGACACTCGCGTTGGGCCCAGGCGGACGCAGCCAATAGGCGCCATTGACGATGTCCCGCGCGAGCGCCGGGTTCATGTCGCGCAGCGGCTGCTCGAGCGGCCGGGTTGACAGGCGAAGATAGACCGATCCTCCGGTCTGATCACGCAGCCACGTCGTCTCATCCGGATCCCCCTCGCCATTACGTTGCATGTAATCGAAGGCAAAGCGCATGATCACGGACAGTTCGTCGACGAAGGCCGGTTCGAAGGCGCAAAGCCCATCCTGCGCCATGCCGATCAATGGGGTGCCGATCGACTGGTGTGCCCCGCCCTCGGGCGCCAGCGTCACGCCCGAGGGCGTTGCGACCAGCATGAAGCGCGCATCCTGATAGCAGGCGTAGTTTAGCTGGTCGGCCGATCGGTAGATGAAGGGATCATAGACTGTCCCGATCGGCAGCAGGCGCACGCCATTGATCGAGTGCGAGAGACCGAGTGCCCCGAGCATGATCATCAGGTTCGACTCGGCGATCCCGAGCTCGAGGTGCTGCCCCTTCGGCCCAAATTCCCAGGTAAAGGTCGACGGAATGCGTTCGGCCTTGAAGGTGTCCGCCATGGTCTCCCGGGCGAAAAGGCCGCGCCGGTTGACCCAGCCACCGAGATTGGTCGAGACCGTCACATCGGGCGAGGTGGTGACAATGCGGTCGGCAAGCAGACTGCGCTCGCGTGCGATGTCGTTCAGGATCTGGCCGAAGCCCATCTGGGTCGAGAGCGGCTTGCCGGGCTGCCCCGGTGACGGAAGGGTTTCAGGCACCGGCACCGACGGCGCAGACAGCCTCCTACGCCCCTCACTGAAGAACGGCGCCTTTGCGAAGAAGGCGTCAAGTTCCGCTTCCGGCAAGGTGGCGGCCGCCCATTTGTCCCACTCCTCACCCCGCTTTACGCCCATTTGCAGGCGGTAGTCTTCCATCTGCGTGGGCGTCATCTGCCCCGCGTGGTTGTCCTTGTGTCCGGCAAGCGGCAGACCGTAGCCCTTGATGGTGTAACAGATGAAGCAGACGGGACGGTCATGCCTGGACGCCGCCTCGAAGGCTTCGAGGAGGCTCGGCATGTCATGCCCGCCAAGGTTCGTCATCAACGCCTGCAACTCGTCGTCGGAGCGGCGTTCGATCAGAGTGGTGACCGGCCCTTGGTCTCCGATCTCGTCGAGCAGCCGCTTGCGCCAGGCAGCACCCCCTTGGAAGGTCAGCGCCGAATAGAGCTGGTTCGGACAGCGCTCTATCCACTCGAGCAGCTTCTCGCCCCCCGGCTCGGCAAAGGCAGCCTCTTGCAGAGCGCCGTGGCGCAGGACCATCACGTCCCAGCCGAAGTTGCGAAAAATCTGCTCGAAACGCTGCCAGAGGCCCTCCCGGATCACGGCGTCGAGCGACTGGCGATTGTAGTCGACCACCCACCAGCAGTTCCTGAGCCCGTGCTTCCAGCCTTCGATCAGGGCCTCGTAGATGTTGCCCTCATCCATCTCGGCGTCGCCGATCAGGCTGACCATTCGGCCCTCGGCACGCTCCTTCATCCAGCCGTGACCCGAGACGTAGTCCTGCACCAGCGACGAGAACAGCGTCTGAGCAACGCCGAGACCCACCGACCCGGTCGAGAAGTCGACATCGTCGACATCCTTCGTCCGCGAAGGGTAGCTCTGCGCGCCCTTGTAGCCGCGGAAGTTCATGAGCTTTTCGTGGGTCTGGTTGCCCGCCAGATACTGAAGTGCATGGAAGATCGGCGCCGCATGGGGTTTGACCGCCACCCGATCCTGCGGGCGCAGGACCGAACCGTAGAGCGCGGTCATGATGGTACTCAGCGACGCGGACGAGGCCTGATGCCCCCCGACCTTGATCTCATCGCCCTCGCGGACGTGGTTGGCGTGGTGGATCGTCCAGGCTGCGAGCCAGGAGACGCAGCGCTCGATCTCGTTCAGATATTCCAGTTTCCTCGTCATTCAGTTTCCCGCAAATCAGCTGCCGGTCTCACAGGACCCCCGCCCAAATGGTCAAAGATCGAGTTTCAACACACCTGTCGCGCGCGACACACAGGGGATGAAGCGGTGGCCGCGTGCCTCCTTGGACAGGACGGCATCCCGATGGATCGGCTGTCCCCCCAGCATTGCGCATTCGCAGGTCCCGCACACCCCGTTCTCACACGAGGCCATCAACGGCACACCGGCCGCACGCAAGGCGGCCAGTGCCGTGGTCTCAGCCGAAACCTCAACCACCCTGCCCTCAGCCAGTTCTATGACGAACGGTTCCGGTGGCGCGCCATCAAACTCGGGAGGCTGGAAAGTTTCGAAATGAACAGTACCCTCGGGCCAGTGTTGAGCCGCGCGCCCCACAACCGCCATGAAGCCAGGCGGTCCGCAGTAGTATGTCTGCGCGTCGTCCGAACGGTTCGCCAGCAGCGCGGCGATGTTCTGCCGGGTCTGAGGCTCGTCGTCGAAATGGATCCGCACATTGCCGCCAGGAAGATCGCTCCCGATCGCCGCCAAGAGTGGCGTGAGCGCCCGGCTGCGGGTGAAATAGTGCAACTCGAAGGGCTTGGCCTGCCGGGTGAGCGCGCGCGCCATGGCCAGAATCGGGGTGATCCCGATTCCCCCTGCCAGCAGCAAATTCGGCCCCTCGCCTGGCTTGAGCGCAAAATGGTTGCGTGGCGCGGAGACAGGCAGTGTGGAGCCGACGGCAATGGTTTCGTGGATCCACGCCGAGCCGCCACGGCCGTCATTCTCGCGCTTCACCGCGATGGTGTAGCGGCCAAGCTCGGTCGGGTCGCCGCAAAGTGAATACTGACGCACCTTCCCTTCAGGCAGATGGACGTCGACGTGAGAACCCGCTTCGAACGCCGGCAGCACAGGTTTGCGTGGGTGTTTCAGGTCGATGACCAGCACGTCGCCCGGCTCCTTGCGGGCGGCGGTCACGGTCAGCTTCATGATGATGCGCGGCGAGGCCATGGCGTTTCACTCGTCGATGGGCAAGATCAGATCACCGGGGCGGATCACGCCCCCGACCTCGATTGTGCAGTTCAGGCCGGAGCGGTTCAGAAGCCCCTCGTAGAGACCCGGAAGCCCGAGCAACTCCTCGATATACTTGCACGGCACATTCATCCGGGCGGCCCTGAGAATCGTTTCCCCGACCCGGAAGCGTTTGCCGACAAGATGGCTAAGCGGAACGCCTCGTGTCGTCAGATTGCGCCGGTGATCTTCGGGTGCGAGTTTGGCCTTGAAGCCCGGAATTCTGGGTTCGCCCTGCGCGATGGCGTCCAAGACTTCAGCTTCGATCAGCGTCACTTCGCGAACGTCAGGACGCGCGGAATAGGTCCCCGTCCCCAGGTAGTAGCGGTCTCCGACAACGCCTTGGCCGGCAATAAGCTGCGCCTGCGCCAGCTCCTCCATTTCATAGGAGGCGGCAGGCGCGATATGGACGTGAAGCAGCTTTCCTCGCCAGGTCATCATCGCTCTCGGAAATTCGTCTCGTGGAAACCTGCTGCAAAACTGGCCTGATCAACAGCGCCAGTTGCATGGCATTTTCCCGGTCCAGTTGGCTGTCTGGAAAGAAATACGGGGGGCCCTCGGACCGTTTTCAGCGCCAGCTTTCGGCGTCGCCCCGGCTCAGTTGTTCCGCGCCGGCATCGCGTCTTGCACCTGCTTGACAACCTCTCGCAGGACCTCAACGCCCTTCCCGATCTGCCGAATGCTCAAGGCGGCATAGCCCATGACAAGTCCGACGCGATCGGTGCGGCCTTCGTCCGATGGCCGTTCGTAGAGCGGCGAGATCAGGTGTAGCCCCAGGCCAGCGTCGCGGGCGGATTCGACCAAGGCCGTTTCCCGCGATCGTGGCAGGTCATTGAACCAAACCGCGACGTGCAGTCCCGCATCTGCTCCCTGGACAGTGATGCGATCCCCGAAGCTGTGCTGCAAGGCACCCAACAACGTTTCCCGACGCTCGCCGTTCAGCCTGCGCACACGGCGCACATGGCTTTCGTAGCCGCCGCTCTCGATCAACGATGCCAGCGCTTCCTGTTCAGCGACCGGCGAATGCCGGTCTGCGAATTGTTTGGCGGTTGCGAAGACCTCCTGCAATTCGGGCGGGACGACGAGGTAGCCGATGCGCAGCATCGGCGAGAGCGTTTTGGAGATCGTGCCGAGGTAGATGACAGCCCCGTGGTCCTCGAGACTGTGCAGCGGAGGGACCGGATTGATGTCGTAGCGATATTCGCTGTCGTAGTCGTCCTCGATCACATAGGCGTTGTTGTGCCGCGCCCATTTCAGAAGCTGATGGCGGCGCGCGATCGGCATGACGCCGCCCAGCGGAAACTGATGCGATGGCGTCACATAAGCCAGTCGTGCTCCGATCCCCGCCAGCAACTCGGTCCTCATCCCGTCTTCGTCGACGATGACCGGGATGGGTGAGGCACCCGTACTGGCAAAGACCTGACGCGCCATCCTGTAGCACGGATCCTCGATGACGAAACGGTCGGCGGGATCGAGAAGCAGGCGCGCGCACAGATCAAGGCCCTGCTGCGAACCGTTCACAACTATGATCTGGTCGAGGTCGCAGCTCAGGGTCCGGGCGCGCCAGAGATAGCCCTGAAGCGCCTGGCGAAGCCGGCGCGAGCCGCGAGGATCGTCATAGGCAAGACGCAGCGGGCGCTGCCCCATCGCCTCGTTCATCGCGCGTTTCCAGACCAATGAAGGGAAATCCGACGGCGCGAGGTCGCCATAGCGGAACTCGACCTTCAGCCCAGTCGGCAGATAATCTGGCCAGGGTGACGTCGCGCGCAGCCGCTCGCCATATGCGGACAGGTGGATTGGGCCGACCCGTTGCGCGTGAGTGCGCCCCGTCCCATGGCCCATCAACGAAGACGCAACGCGAGGTCGTGCGCCTTGACGGACTTCGATGAAACCCTCCGCAGCCAGTTGCTCATAGGCGACCGTCACCGTGGTTCGCGAAACGCCGAGGTCATTTGCCAGGGCCCGGGAGGATGGCAACTGACTGCCGGTTTCGTAGACGCCGCCGAGGATTTGCTCGCGAAGGGCTTCGTATATCTGGCGTGCACCCATCGCGTGCGAGCGCGCTGCAGACCCGGCACTTGAAGACTGGACCATCTCTTTCATCGCCAACTGGATATTTCACATTGGCCAGGTTGCCGTCAATCTTTGGAACCCCAAGAGAGATCGCAGAGGCCGAATGACCAGCTCCCATCAATCCGAAACCGATGCTCCCACGGGGTCGCTCAACCGCACCAGCCCCGGATTTGCCACCCGGGCGATCCATCATGGCTACGATCCGGCCGGCTTTTCCAATGCCGTCCAGCCGCCAGTGTTCCTGACGTCAACCTATGGGTTCGAAAGCGTGGCAGCAAACGATGCCGCCGCCGCCCTTGGTGGAAGGCTCTATGCGCGCGAATACAATCCCACGACCGAGATCCTCGAGCAGCGGCTCGCGAATCTGGAAGGAGCCGAGGCGGGGCTGGTTGTTGCCTCGGGGATGGCGGCCTTCGGCACTCTGATCCTGTCGCTCCTGTCCCAGGGCGATGAACTCATCGTCCACAAGACGCTTTATGCGAACACGCTTGCCATGGTCGAACAGGCGGTCCCCCGCTTCGGCATCAAGGTCGTCGCGGTCGATCTGTCAAATCCCCACAATCTCGATGCTGCGATCACCGAGCGGACGCGGCTGGTTTTCTTCGAGACGCCGGTGAATCCGCTGAGCCGCATCCTCGACATAGCGGCAATTGCAGAGCGCGCTCACGCGCGCGGTGTAAGGGTTGCAGTCGACAGCACCTTCGCCTCGCCCGCGCTCCAGCGACCGCTTGAGCACGGGGCGGACATCGTGCTCCATTCGATGACCAAGTACATCAATGGTCATGGCGATGCCCTTGGCGGGGCGCTTCTCGGCGACGCCCAAACGCTCCGTACGCTGCA
This sequence comes from Mesorhizobium sp. P171375, assembly GCF_057786075.1. NCBI lineage: Bacteria > Pseudomonadati > Pseudomonadota > Alphaproteobacteria > Hyphomicrobiales > Phyllobacteriaceae > Mesorhizobium > Mesorhizobium sp. P171375. Next base: position 2,285,064 of record NZ_JBYNWF010000001.1, on the reverse strand, counting down.
TGAAACGGGCCTGCGCTACATCACCGGCGCAGCGCTCTCGCCCCTGTCAGCTTTCCTAATCCTGCGCGGTCTCAAGACGCTGACGCTGCGTATGGAACGGCACAGCGCCACAGCCCTTGCGGTGGCTCGGGCGCTGGAAGCGCACCCGGCGGTGGCATTTGTGAGTTATCCGTTCCTCGACTCGCACCCTGATCAGGTGACGGCGCGAAAACAGATGTCCAACGGATCGGGCATGTTGGCCTTTGGCCTCCACGCTGGATACGAAGGAGCGCGCCGGATGATGGACCGGCTCAACCTGATCATTCGCGCCGTCAGCCTCGGCGATGCCGACAGCCTCATCTATCATCCAGCAAGCCTCACCCGTGCTCGGCAGCCGATCCGCAAGGATGCCCATTTGGCCGATGGAGTCGGCGAGGATCTCATGCGTCTCTCGGTGGGGCTTGAAGACGCTGATGACCTGATCGCCGATCTGCGGCGGGCTTTGGACGTCTTGTAATGACCTGGCGTGCGGCCATCTCTGCGCTCACACATAGATCTGGAGCCTTGCCATGGCATTCCTGAGCGGTCTTTCCGCGTTCCCCATCACCCCGACCAATCGTGACGGCCGCGTCGATAGCGTTGCCTTGCGCAGGCTGATTGCTCGGCTTGGCATTGCTCAGGTCGATTCCATCGGTCTTCTCGGCAGCACCGGCACATACATCTATCTGTCGCGCGAGCAACGGCGGCGGGCGCTCTCCGAGACCTTGGACCAAACGGCGGGGCAAATCCCGGTCGTGGTGGGTGTGGGCGCGCTGCGCACCGATGAAGCCGTGGGGCTCGCGCAAGACGCCAAGGCCCTTGGAGCAGCTGCGGGTTTGCTTGCCGCCGCCTCCTACACCCCGCTTACTGATGACGAGGTGTTCGATCATTTCTCCACTGTGGCGCGCGAAAGTGGCCTGCCGATCGTCGTCTACGACAATCCAGGAACGACGCATTTCCATTTCAGTCCACCCCTTGTCAGCCGCCTGGCAAAGGTGGCTGGGATTGTCGCCATCAAGAATCCGACAGACAAAAGCGATGCGATCAAGAACCACCTGACCGCCCAGAGGCGCACACTGCCGGAAGGGTTCTCGATTGGCTACAGCGGCGACTGGAACGCCGCCGAGGCCATGATCGCCGGCGCCGACACATGGTACAGCGTCCTCGCGGGCATCCTGCCCGAGGTCTGCATGACGATCGTCACAGCGGCGCAACAGGGCGATGCGGCCGAAGCGCGACGGATCAATGCCGCGCTGGTCCCGATCTGGAGCGTCTTCAAGGAGTTCTCGAGCCTTCGCGTCGTCTATGCACTCGCTGAATTGCTCGACATTTGCAGTGCCGAACCCCCGCGTCCCATCCTGCCTCTGCCCCCAGCAGCGAAGCGCCAGATCGCCGCCGCGTTGAAAGGTTTGCCATCGGATGCCAGCCGGTGAACAGCAAACCCCGTTCGGCAAGTGAAAGGTATTTACCCGCTCATTTCGAGAACTGATCGAAAACAACGCACTCGGCGTGCTGATAGCCATGGCTGGAGCGGTCTCGACGCCAATCACACCCCCTTCGAACTCGACAATCGACTGCGGAGGTACAGACTGCGCAGGGCACTCCGCCCATGCCGCACCGTTCGCCTTCAAACTAGGAATCGGTGGTTTATCCATTGGAATGGCATCGAGCCGGCGCTTTACTTCCGGCCCGGTGCGCGCATTGAAGCCGGTGCCAATGCCGCCGGCGAACACCAGATTTCCGTCCTCGACATTCGCCAGAGCACGCTTCCCGACCGCCGTAACTGTTGTCGGGTTCGCAGCCGATGACGATGAACTCATCACTCAGCACGCATTTTGTCTCACCCATTCTTGGCGCCGGCCGGATCGATATGGACTGACACGCAGCTTGGAGACGATGCCCTCGAGGCCGAACTGGGAGACTTGCGCGAGAATGTCGCTGCCGCCGCTGATCTCGTCGCTCAGAACGATGCCGTTTGGCGGCGTCTCAGCAGGTTAACTAGCGCTTTGCGCCGATCGACGAGTGGCCGATCGCGAAGACCCTCGCCGTCGATCTTGAGCAGGTCGAAGCCGGCAAGCATGGTCCTGACGTCTCCCGCCGCGGCCAAGAGCCCGCTGAAGACTTGGAATGCGCGACAAGCCTTCTGGTCAACGACGAACGCCTCACCGTCTATTATCGCGTCCGAGGCGCCGAGCTCGGCCACCGCCCGGGACGATAGCCGGAAACCTGAGGGTCCAGTCGTGGAGGTTGCGGGTCGAGGTAGGCCCCCATCGATAGTAGTCCCATTTCATTTCGTGTAGCCAATCAGGGCCCTGCCGGACGCGGCCGACCAGCGGTCGATGTTCGCGACGACCCGAATGTCCAGTCTCGTGTAACCCAGCCTAAAGCGGCCTGTCCGCCCAAAAAATGACATTCAGTTGCCTCCAGCCTTTCGACACGACCCACTTCACGATCTCGTAACTCGCCAACCTAGCGGCTTGTTGCTTGAGCTGCGCGTTCCTACGGTGTGGTCGCTAGGCCTCAGCAACAAGAGCTCGGTTGCCAGGCGGGCGGAGGCTCAACGAGATAGCCAGCTCAGGACAAGGAGAGCAAGCAATGGTCGCTTTTACCCTCAATGGCGAGGCGCGAACACTCGACGTCGATCCAGAGATGCCGCTGCTCTGGGCGGTCCGTGACGTCATCGGACTCACGGGAACGAAATTCGGTTGCGGGCTTGCCCAGTGCGGCGCTTGCACGGTTCACGTTAACGGCATGCCGACGCGCTCGTGCCAGACCGCAGTCGGCGACATCGAAGGAGCCTCGATCACCACCATTGAGGGTGTGTCGGGCAAGATAGGCGAAACGGTCCAGGCCGTGTGGGCCGAGTTCGACGTACCTCAATGCGGCTATTGCCAGTCTGGCCAGATCATGTCGGCCGTGGCCCTCCTTACAGAAACGCCTAAGCCGACGGACGATGATATTGATTCGGCGATGAGCGGCAACCTCTGCCGCTGCGCCACCTATCATCGCATCCGCGCGGCCATCCACGAGACCGCCAACCGGCTGGAGACTTGAGGCATGTCGCAGTTTCTCTCGAAGCATACTGCCGTGCGGCCCACGCGCCGCTGGTTCCTCGTCGGCGCGGGCGTCACCACCGGCGGCCTCGCAGTGGGCTACCGGCCAGTGCTGGCCGCGCCCGACATCGCACAAACGACCCCTGCAAAGGTTCAGGCGAACCCCTTCCAGACCTATGTCGAGATCACAAAGGAGAACCGAATCATCATCCACTCCTCGCAGTTCGAGATGGGACAAGGCTCCTATTTCGGCATCGCCACCCTGGTTATGGAAGAGCTCGACGGCGACTGGGCGCAGGTGGACGTGGTCGGCGGATACGGCAATACCGCGTTCTACGGCAATCTCGCCTGGGGCGGGGCCGCACAGGCAACTGGTGGCTCCACGTCGATGGGCTCGTCGTGGGAACGCTACCGCAAGGCGGGTGCTGCCGCACGGGCCTTGCTGGTGGCGGCCGCGGCGCAGCGGTGGGACGTGCCAGCCGGCGAGATCAAAGTCGCTTCCGGGGTCGTGTCGCACGCCTCAGGGATGCAGGCGCGCTACGGTGACCTGGCTGAAGCCGCAGCGGGAATGCCGGTTCCCGACGACGTGCCGCTAAAGCCGCGCGACAAGTGGGCCCAGATCGGATCGGACAGCCTCAAGCGCTACGATTCCGCCGGCAAGACCAACGGCGCGCAGACCTACACGATCGACCTCATGATGGAGGGACTCCAGACGGCCGTTATGATCCATCCGCCGAAGTTCGGCGCCGAGATCGAGAGCTTCGACGCAACCAAGGCCAAGGCACTCGACGGCATTGTCGATGTCGTCCAGACGCCGCGAGGCATTGCCGTGGTTGGCAGGGACACCTGGACGGCGCTGAAGGGCCGCAACCTCGTCGAGGTGACCTGGAACGAGGAGAAGGCCGAAGAGCGCGGCACGGCCGAGATCATGGCCGAATACAACAAGGCAGCAGACGATCTGGGCGCGGCCACCGCGCGCGACGACGGTAACACTCCCGCAGCGTTCGCCAGTGCTGAGAAAATCATCGAGGGGCACTACGAATTCCCCTATCTTGTCCATGCTTCGATCGAGCCACTCAACGCGGCCGCCCGAATCAACGAAGACGGCACCATCGACGTCTGGGGCGGACACCAGATGCCCGACCTTTATCAGGCGGCTGCCGCTCAGGTAGGCGGCACCACGCCGGACAAGGTGAGGCTGCACGTGATGAAGACCGGCGGCAGTTTCGGCCGCCGCGCGGTCTTGGATGCAGATGTCATTATCGAAGCTGTTTCCACAGCGCGTGCGCTGGGACGCGGCAAGCCAGTGAAGGTGCAGTGGACCCGCGAGAATGACATGCGGGGTGGGCGGTACCGGCCGGCCTATGTGCACGCAGTCAAGGCGGGGCTCGACAAGAAAGGCAATGTCGTCGCTCTCCATGACCACATCGTGGGCCAATCGGTCTTGGGCGGTTCGACCTCTGCGGCGATGATCAAGAACGGCATCGATCCAACCTCCGTAGAGGGCGCCACCAACCTGCCCTATGCGATCCCGAACCTGAAGGTCGAGCTGACCACCACGGACGTGAACATCCCGGTGCTGTGGTGGCGTTCGGTAGGCTCCACCCACACCGCTTACGCGGTGGAAACCCTGATCGATGAGCTCGCCGCCGCTGCGAACCGTGATCCGGTCGACTTCCGCTTGTCAATGCTCGGTCACCATCCACGGCATGCCGCCGTGCTTAAAGTGGCTGCTGAGAAGGCAGGCTGGGACAAGCCTCTGCCGGAAGGCCGTTTCCGCGGCGTGGCCCTGCATGAAAGCCTCTCGACCTATGTCGCCGATGTGGTGGAGCTCACCCTCGACGATGAAAATGGTTTCAAGGTCGACCGCGTCGTCTGCGCGGTAGATTGCGGCACCGCGATAAATCCTGACCAGATTCGCGCTCAGATGGAGGGCGGTATCGGATTCGGGCTAGGTGCGATCCTCCAGGAGGAGCTGACCCTGAAGGGCGGTGTCGTAGACCAAGAGAACTACGATACCTATACACCGCTCAGGATCGAGCAGATGCCGCGAGTCGAGGTGCACATTGTGCCGTCCGAGGAGCCGCCCACGGGAGTTGGTGAGCCAGGTGTGCCGCCGATCGGCCCGGCCGTCGCCAACGCGCTACGGGCGGCGACGGGCAAGACTATCCGCAAGCTGCCGATTATAAAGAACATGTCAGGAATGACACCATGAAACAGCCGCGATGAAGATCGCGCCGTTTTCGAACGCCTCCTGACAGGCGCTCATTTCCATGGGTCAAATTCCGGCGGCTGCCCGCTCCAATATCCGGTTTGGAGACGGCACCCCGTGTTCTGAACGACCACAGACGGGCCTTGGCGCCGGTTCCACTGAAGAACCGCTTTCGAGACGCAAACGCGTCCACTCCATGAAGAGCACAACCGTATAGCACCAGGAAGGCTAGCTACCTCCATCGCTTCGGAGACCCAGGAACCCTCAGAAAACCGAACCTCCCGAGCTCAGAGGCGCTCGTGATCACAATCGCGCTGGTGCGTGGATCATTGTTCAAGGGTTTGTCAATAGGCAGGCGAGATGGCCGATCGACATGATCTTCGCCCGATGCCCTACAAACACAATGCCAGCCGCTGTCACGGAGTCGCGAAGACGAAGGCAATGAGGGTCGACGCCGATACTCATCGCTTGGTTGACAGAGCGCTTGGAATGCCATGCGCTTCACATCGGAGTAGCCATCCGGGAAGCCTGAAGCGCTTTGAAAACGCATGTGCTGCGGCTGTTATTCATAGCGTGGATGACTTTGATCAAAACAATCGATTTCATCACTCTTCCGGAATCGTGCATGGACAAAAAAGAGCCTCACGCACCAATCACACGCTGCTCTATCGCGTGACGAAAGCTGCCTTAGGAATAATCCAAAGGAGAAAATCTTCGATGCGCCCTGACGTGCAGTGGAGGTCGTGCCGAGAAAGTGAGTTGCAACTGGCCGACAATGTCGGGCGGTGCGACCATGGTCGCTTCGGAGAATGAAATCGGGCCAGTTCACGGGGGCGGTACTGTTATTCGTCGACGGCCGCCCTTCCCAAGAACAGGCGGCATCGCAAGTTGGTTCTGCCGATGAAAACGACATCGCCGGATACATGTCAGCAGCCGCTCAGGATTGGATGATCCAGCCAAGCTCTCGGCGTGATGGCACTGTAGGCGGCACAGTCGAAGCATCTCATTGACCGTTTATGAGGCTTTCTTCGATGCCGCTGATGCCTGACGGGCGGTCGCAGCTGCAGCGACAACACGGCCTATTTAGTTGGAAACAGTCGAGGTAAGCCAATTTGGCTTCCCGTTACTATTTGGAGAAAGAAATGCTGTGCCTAGGAATCAGCGGCGGACTTGACCAAGTCCATGAAAACCGATTCGAGCGTCCGAACGCCTTTATGCACGATGGCGCCGCGGTGCTCGTCCGAGACGGAAAGGTGATAGCCGCCGTAGAAGAGGAACGCCTCAATCGAATCAAGCACTCGAACAAGCTGCCAAGTGGTTCGATTCAATACTGTCTCTCGACGGCCGGGGTTCAGCTCAGCGACATTGATCGTGTCGCGGTCTACGCCAGCGAGCCCTATGCCAACGCCATGCTTGAAGGTATGTCCGCTTCCCAACCGGACATTCTCTCCACTCCGTTGGATGCTAAAATGTTGGTGCAGAACCTGTTAGCGCGTGAGTTCGGCACTAAGTTGGACAGTTCGCGTATTTCATTCGTAGGTCATCATCAGGCGCACGCCGTGAGCGCCTTTGCAATGTCGGGCTTCGAACAAAGTCTCATTCTAGCGATTGATGGCTGTGGTGATTTCCTGTCGGGCCTTGTGGCGGTAGGGTCTGGCACAGAAATTACGCAAATCGAGGCTTTCCCGGAGGACAATTCTCTTGGGCTGTTTTATCTCGAGACGATCCGCTGTCTCGGCTACGGCATGTTCGACGAGTATAAGGTAATGGGACTCGCGCCCTATGGCGACCCCGCTCCCTATCGCGAGCTCTTCGAGCAGTTCTACGAGCTCTCCGCCAACGGTGGCTACCGTGTTCACCTCGACCGCATCGGTCCGGCGTTGCTCCGCAACATCGAGATCAGGCGAAAGGGAATGCCTTTCACCCAGCAGCATCGAGATGTGAGTGCGTCACTGCAGGAAGCGCTTGAGCGGATCGTGTTCCACATTCTCCGGCACCACCGTGAGGCCACCGGCATGAAGCGGTTGTGTCTGGCGGGAGGGGTAGCCCACAACTGCACGATGAACGGCAAGCTGCTGTATTCAGGGCTTTTCGAAGACATCTTCGTGCAACCCGCGTCTCACGACGCTGGCTGCGCATTGGGAGCTGCGCTGATAGTCTCTAACGAGATGGGCCGCCCCGCGCCGCGTGAGCGACTGCAGGAGGTCTATTGGGGTCCTGATCTCGGGAGCGACCGCGCCGTGGAACAGGAACTGAACGCATGGTCCGGACATCTCGAGGTTGAACGCTCTTATGACGTAGCGAGCAGTGCAGCCCACTGGATCACCAACGGCGCCGTGATCGGCTGGGTGCAGGGTCGTTCGGAGTTTGGGCCACGTGCGCTGGGCAACCGCAGCATTCTTGCCGACCCTCGGCCCGCTGCAAACAAGGACCGGATCAATGCCATGGTCAAGAAGCGCGAAGGCTATCGGCCTTTCGCACCATCTGTGCTGGAAGAGGATGCGAGCGAATTTTTCGACCTCCCGGACGGTAAACACGAATTTCCATTCATGAATTTCGTCGTTCGCGTGCGTGACTCAAAGCGCGCCTTGTTGGGTGCCATTACGCACGTCGACGGTACGGCTCGGCTGCAAACAGTATCGCGCGATGCCAACCCCGCTTACTGGGAGGTCATCAATGCGTTCAAGAAGCGGACAGGCACTCCAATTCTGCTCAATACGTCCTTTAACAACAATGCTGAACCGATCGTGGATACGGTTGCAGACGCGATTGCCACATTTTTGACGACAGAGCTGGATGGACTTGTGGTCGGGCCCTTCCTGGTAAAAAAACGGGCTGCAACGCTGCAGGATTGGACTGCGCTTTCGATTTCATTGCCTCCCTCAGTCTCCCTCCATCAAACCCGTGCTTACACAGCGCGAGATCATCAGGAGACTGTCTGCGAGATTATTCCGAACCACTCCAGCATTGACAGTGTGCGAATTTCAAACGACCTGTTTAATCTGCTGATGCGGATTGAGGGCGAAGCCGTGTTAAGCGATCACCTCAATATAATTGCGCCGGATCAAGCTGAGCATGAAGCTCTGATGGAGGACCTGCGAAGACTGTGGGAGCAGCGCCTGGTTCGGCTGCATCCCTCACAAGCCGCTCGGATGGATCATGGGTCCGATCAAACGCCGGACCAGCCTAATAGGCTATCAATGTGATAGAGATGCCGCTCAAGCTCGGCCAATCAATAGTGTTCATCGACCCGCCTGCGAGCTCACCGCTGTGATTAGGGGGGTCGAGGTCGCCCTGGTCAGTATGCTTAGGAATGCTAGGGTCTGGCCTCGATATTGACCGGACTTCTGTGTCGAGAGGTCCAGCCCGCAGAACTTTAGAAACTGGCGATGATGACCTAAGCGGCGAAGATCGCCGGCTTCGGCAATGACGGTCAATGCCTTGATCGGTCCGATGCCCGGGATTTGTCGCAGGAGCTGATAATCCTGGCTGTGCCGCAGCAGATCGTCGGCCTGTGCTTCGATCTCATTGCGGTGCCGGATCAGGCTGCGTGCTTCGTCAATGACCATCCGGAACATGCGAATGGCAGGCGCATCAAGTGGCAGCGGCAATCCGATCGATGGGCGCGCCGTCTCGAAAATATCCATCAGAATCTGTGTCTTGCTGACCTTGCGGCCGACGACATCCCAAGCTGCTGCCACAAACTCCTCCTTCGTCAGCGCCGTGATGCTTGCTGGGGTCGAAAAGGGCTCGCAGCGGATCATGGTAGACCTGCGTCGCCTGGATCCTGAGCATGTGTAGGATCACCTGGGCATCGATCTTCTTGCCGAATACGACGCCGAAGGCCTTAAGAAGCCCAGGCATCTGTTCTCGATTTTGCCTACTAGGCTGACGAGAAGGTCGCGTGCCGACAGCAGCACCCGCACGACACAGGTGCCGTGGCTCTTGGTGCGAACCTGCTTAAACCATCCGGTCCGTCCGATCTGGCAAGGCCCGCCGCTCGTCGGGGTCCGATTTGTTCGGCATCATCGAGAGGGCGGCGCTTGACACGATCGGAAGTCCGCGCTTCGTTAACTCGTTCCAGAGCCAGACCGCAAGCGGTCACGGCTCCATGCCGATCCGCTCCGTCTCCGCAGTTCACAGTCCCGCCCGCATCTCCCGGTCGGGCCCGGGTAGCCATTGCGCTGCAAGGCGGGTCTGATCGCTAGGACGGCGCCCGCCACCATCTCCATCATCGGTTCGGCGACATAGCCAATCATCTCCCGTAAGAGAAGTGCTTTCAGGCAAGTTCCGCAGGTTCAAGGAGATCGTTGACGGCGCCGCCACTTGGGAGCTGCGTCGAGTGCATGGTCGAGCTTGCCGCCCAAGGTACGTGGCTTCGAAACGCGTGCGATTGCGCCTCATTCAAGACCGGTAGCGGGTGGTCGCCGACATACAACGGGGCGCAGGCGACTGAAACGAACCCGTCGGCTACTACGGAGCAATCCTGCCGCCTGACCAGGCGCGTGGGAAAGTATCACAACGGTGACCACAGCGTCGCTTCAGGCCGTCAAAAGATATTGCCGTGCGTCAAGGCGGGCTAGGTGACCCGTCGGAGGCCGGCACCAGCGGCTTTGTCCGGACAAGACAAATGCTATTGGGATTTGGCCGCCGCAGCCGCGAGCATCGCTTCTCCCATCGCAATGGCCCCTTGGGCACGCAGCATTTCACCAGGGTTCTGAATGTCGCGCACCTCTTTGTTCTGGCTGAGTTTTGATTTTCCAACCAGGCCGGTGATCTCGATCTCCAGGGCGACGATTGCCTTGACCATCGTGTCGATGAAGTCCCTCGGCGCGTCGCCCATCTTCCATGGGACCGGCTGCGAGGTTTCTTGCATATGAGTGAGCTTCGCCACGTTGCGGCGCACATACCGCTCATCATCCCGGACAGTGATGCGTCCGTGGGCATGGACGACGAGATAGTTCCACGTCGGCACCTGCTTGTGGAATTCATGCTTGCTTGGATACCAGTTCGGCTAGATGTAAGCGTCGGCCGCACGGAAGATTACGAGAACCTCATCGCCATTGGCGACTTCCTCCCAGACTGGGTTCTTGCGAGCGACATGGCAATTGAGAACGCCCTTGTCTCCCTTCGAGCGGTCAAGCTCGAAGGGGAGGTGGTTCGCGTCCAGTGTGCCTTTGCTTTGGGTGACGAGGATACCAAGCGGGTGTTTCTCGATAAGCTCGAACAGGGCGTTCTGATCAGGGACGGCAAAATGAGGCGGAACGTACAACGGTTTATCTCCTGTCGCGAATGTGCGGTTGCTAGTAATCGGCGGAGCCTTACGGAACGGGCTCCTGAATCTTCGCTGCCGTCGACGAGTGCCCCGGATCTCGGTGTCCACCACGCTCAAGAACCGCCATCGAGAAATGGGCGGGCACATCAGATGCCGCCGCGTATGCGTGCGGTTGATCAGTGACAAGCCGCGCACTCTCGCCTTCGCTTAAAATTACCACATGGGTACCTACCACAACGCTCAGGGCACCCTGACTGACCGAGATCAGCTCGCGCGTATCCGGACTATGAGCATCTGCGGAAAACACGTCGCCCGGCATCATGACCCAGCTCCACAATTCGAACATCGTGCGCCCCGAGGTCGATGAATGAAGTTGTGCAAAGCTTCCCTTGGCGCTTGTCCAAAGCATCCTCGTCTCCGTCCGCTCAATAGGGAGGCGAACTATGGAAGGATCGTCATTCAGCAAATCGGCCACGGAGAGCGAAAACGCCCCCGCCAGTCGGCAAAGTATGCCGATACTAGGGTTCGCCTTGCCTTGCTCGAGCGAGACGACGGTTCCCTTGGACAAGCCGCTCAGTTTTGCCAGTCGATCCAGGGTCAGATTTTGGTCGCGCCTCAAGTCTCGGATTCGAACCGCTATCGCTTTGCCAAGCACCTGCTCGGAACCCATCGCTGTCGTAACATCGGTCATTATGTTGACTTAGGACCTCGGCTCACCTATTGCGGTCAGTATAATGACCGGGGCGAAATTGCAACTGCCCGTTAGGAAGGAAATAACCGATGCGTTTTGAGACGAAGGCGATCCACTGCGGCCGAGGGGTCGACGCGTCCACGGGGGCCGTATCCATGCCGCTGCACACCAGCACGACGTTCGAACGCGGTGTCAACGGGTCATTTCCGTCCGGCTTCGAATACACAAGGGATGGAAATCCTACACGCAATGCGTTCGAGACGGCCATGGCGACGCTTGAGGGAGGGGAAGACGGCATCGCCTTCGCTTCGGGCATGGCCGCAATCGCTGCAGTTTTCGAGAGCCATCCGTCGGCGGGTCGGATCGTTCTGCCGGATGACATGTATTTCGGCATTCGTTCGCTGATCGAAGAGACCGACATTGGGTCTCGCTTCGACTTTGCCCCAGTCGACATGCGCGATTTGGACGCTTTGCGCGCCGCGGTGACATCGAAGCGGACTGGCCTCGTCTGGATCGAGACGCCGTCAAACCCGATGATCCGCGTTGTCGACATTGCGGCCATCTGCGCAATCGCGCACGAGGCAAACGCCTTGGCGGTGGTGGACAATACGTGGGCTACCCCAGTGCTTCAACTGCCACTCGAAATCGGGGCAGACGCGGTGATGCACTCGGCGACAAAGTACATTGGCGGCCACTCGGATTTGATGGCCGGTGTCGTCATTGTCCCAAACGGGTCACCCCTCGGTCGCCCATTGCGGATGGTCCAGAAACACAAGGGCAGCGTCGCAGCGCCCTTCGACTGTTGGCTGGCGTTGCGGGGCCTGCAGACATTGCCGGTCCGCATGCGCGCCCATTGCGAAGGCGCCCAGAAAGTGGCCGAGGCCCTGGCGTCTCATCCGCGCGTCGAAAAAGTGCTCTTTCCTGGTCTGCAAACTGATCCGGGACACGATCTTGCTACGCGGCAAATGAGCCATTACGGAGCGATGCTATCCTTTATCGTCGAGGGCGGAGCCGATGCTGCAATGGCCGTGGCCGGCCGCCTGAAGATTGTTGTCCGGGCGACAAGCCTTGGCGGGACGCATTCTCTGATTGAGCATCGCGCATCCGTTGAAGGTGCGAAGTCCAAAGCGCCAGGCGGATTGCTGCGAATTTCTGTAGGGCTTGAACATCCTCAGGACATTATCGATGACCTGATGCAGGCCCTAGGCGAAACCTGCAAAGCGGGAGTCCAATGACGGGTGCAAGAACTCTGGCGCCGCTTTACGTGACGGCTGGCGCAGCCGACGATCGGCAGAACAATGTTCCTGCTGAGTAGAACGCACGTCCTCTGGTGAACCGCTACCGCCGTGTCGCATTGTCTCGGGCGTGGTGGTCGCCTGGGTGATGAACGTCTTCGGGTTTCCGGACGATGGCCACGCGCTCGACCGGATAGCGGAAATACCCAGATTTGCCGTTGACCTACTGCTGCTCGACCTCGTCGGAGATCGCGGTCAACAGATGGGATAGATGTGCTGGCACTACGGCAGTTTGACAAGCCGGCCATCGGGGCGCTAGCACCGTCCAAAGCCAAGAGTCGCAGGGCAGAACTGACCGCACCCAGCGGGCTGCGGGACCCATCAGCTAACGGCCAGGTTGGTACCTCAAGGCGCATCAGCACCATGGATGTCACATTGTCCTTGTTGCGAGCGCGATTTCGGAACTTCGTTGTGACGCAGTCTGTGCACAGAGCGCACCGCTGTAAGCAAATGAGCGGACGAACGACACCCAGTGGAGGAGAGAAGTGATGCGGCGTCAAGATCCTCCGCGCTTTGCGGCAAACACACTGATCCCTCTTCACAACCCGGTCTTTCGTTCTATCTGGACAGCCACGCAGATATCCAGCCTTGGCTGGCTGGTGCAGAGCGTGGCTATAAGCTGGCTCATGGCGACGATTTCAGCCTCCGATCTAATGGTTGCGCTCGTACAGGCTGCATCGACACTGCCCGCGTTCTTCTTGTCGATCCTTGCTGGAGCCATTGCAGACAGCTTCAGCCGCCGCGGCGTGATGCTTGCCGGACACTGCCTTATCGCACTGGCATCCACGGCGCTGGCACTCGCTGTGGGACTGGGCTTTGTTAGTCCATGGCTGATCCTGGGACTGAGTTTCTTGGCCGGATGCGGCTTTGCCTTGAACGATCCAGCATGGCACGCGTCGGTAGGCGATATCCTGGAAAAGCGCGACATACCCGCCGCAGTGACGCTGATGTCGGTGGGCTACAACGTGGTTCGGAGCATAGGACCGGCGCTGGGCGGTGTAATCTTAGCTTTGCTAGGCCCCCTTACGGCTTTCGCCCTCGCTGCGCTGAGTGACTTGGTCCCGTTGAGCGCTGTTCTGCGCTCAAAGTGGCAAGTTCGCTTTTCGCCTCTTCCGCGCGAGCGGATGACTACGGCCATTCATGATGGCATGCGATTCACGGCAATATCCTCAGAGATCAGAGTGGCGATTGTGCGTGCAACCCTATTCGGGCTGTCAAGCATCTCGATCCTTGCTCTGCTCCCCCTCCTGGTTCGCGACCAGCTGGCGGGAGGGCCAATTGTTTACGGGGTGCTATTGGCTGGCTTCGGCACAGGCGCCTTCATAGCCGGCATTGGCAGCAGCTACTTGAGACGCATTACGTCCCAGAACCGATTGATCACGCTCGCATCCGTTGCTTGCGCAACGTGTTGCCTTTTGATGGCCCTCACATCGTCGGTGGCTGTGGCGGCGATCGCGCTTGCAATCGGTGGCGCTGGCTGGGTTGTCACCTGGACCGGAACCGACGTGTGTGTGCAGTTGGCAAGCCCAAGGTGGGTCGTTGGTCGGACCCTGTCCATCTATTACGCCCTGACCTACGGCGGCATGGCAGCGGGCAGCTGGGTCTGGGGTGCTGTCGCGCAGTACTATTCGCTGACGTGGGCTTTGGAAGGTGCTGCAGCGGCACTGTTGCTGGTCGCGGCTGTGGGAAAGCTATTGCCAGTGCGGCTATGGGAGGAATTGGATCAAGCGGCCGTCGACTTCAGGCCACCAGAACTGGCCCTCCCTTTGAAACCCAGGAGCGGTCCGATCGTGATCAAGGTGGAGTACTCGATACCCGAGGAGAGTATCGATGAATTTCTGAGCTGCATGCGCGAAAGGCGGCGCGTTCAGAGCCGCGCCGGTGCGCGGGACTGGACCCTCCAGCGCGACCTTCAGAAGTCGACGCTTTGGACCGAGACATTCCGCACGCCGACATGGACGGACTATCTTCGTCTAAACCATCGGCTGACGGTGAATGACAGGGAGGTAGGCGAGCGCCTTGCCGCTCTGCACATGGGTGATTCTCCGCCTCGCATCTCACTTTCAATCGAGCGGTCGACAAGCCCCGCCCCCGGCAGCCAAGTCCAGCCTGTGCCTTTTGTATCGCGCCCGTGAGATAACCAAACTTGTCTGGGCTTGGACACGGAACGAGCTACTCCTTGATTTGTCGAGCCTGCCCGGATTGCAAATCGTTCCGGCCGGTTAGGCGAGCATGAGAATTCGCGCGGCAATTATGTCAATCACGGGTCCCATGTTCAGCCCGCCCCCCCTCTGCCGCCAGATCGGCTTGAGCACGGATTCAGGTCGCCCGTTCTTTGCATAGCGGCGGGCAACGAATAGCAAGGGGGCGGAGGGTATCCCCGTCTGCGAAGCGGGCAGAGGAGGAATCCGCAAGGCGGGTTGCTGGGGAGGGGTCGCGCGCCTCTTTCCGCCTCACTTAGAAAACGTGCGGCCAAGCACGTTCATGTCGGCCGTGGGCGGCCGCAACAATTGCCTACAAGGCGCAAGCGTCGTCACATATTAAGCGTAGCCGCGCGACAACCATCCGTGGTCACGCGCAATCCTGCGAATTGTCAAGCGGAGACAACGATCGCGGCACCAAGCAAAGTGGCGAACCCGATTCTGCTCGGGAGATCCCAAAGCTCTCCGAACCCTATTAGATCCATGAAGCGAAACACGGCGCCCTGAAGCAGGTAAAGCAGCAGTGTGCTCTGACCAAGCTCCACCGCAACAAAGCGAGCTACGCGAGTTGAATGGCCAACTCTCCAGCATAGGAACATAAGCTGCATTGTGACTGCAGAAGTTGCTACGGAGCCAATGAACATCAGCAACACTTGTCTCGCCGACTCTCCATCGTAGATCGAAACGAGATTGTTGTAGACGTAAGTCTCCCTTCCCCAAACAAGAAAGCACACTCACGGCGTGCCGAGCAGCTTGGCCAAGGAGCCGCACTGGGGCCTCCGGAGTGAGTGTTATCGCTCAAGCAGCCACGTCGGCGCGGCCTAAAATCTTCGATGAGCGCGTCAGGAGAGCGTCGATCTCCACATTTCTTCCAGGAGATCGTCCCCACATCATCATGGCCACGGCTCTAACGGGCTGGTGCCCTCCCTTTCCCGTTTTTTGTCTCGATGCTCGGTTGCGCCGCCCGCCGGGGCAAGGCAAAAAAATCGTCGAGGCTGAGCCCCCACTGCGGCTTCGGCGAAATATTCATCCACGGGTTCGCATCACCGCGGGCAGCGGGCGAGTTCGTCGATAGGAGTGCGGATGGAAGTAGGCGATGCACATCGTCACCAGCGGCTCAGATTGTGTGAGGTCCACGGCTCGCTGGTTTCCGCCGACGACGGCGCGGACGGCATCGGTATGCGCAGAGCGGGTCCGTCGGCTTGGCGTCAGTTTCGGGGCAAGGGGCTATTGCTGGTCGCGCGGCGCTGAGTTGGGCGGAAGGATCGACGGCGCAACCCGGGGCTCCCGCGCGACGAGCAGGTTTTTTTCCCGGTCTGACCTGGCCTCGACTCCAGATGTCGCGATGACCGACGTGGCCGGCGCGATTGAACGGGTCTCATGCCCAAAGCTGCCTCGGTGCCCAGTAGCGGCACCGCATGACCCACCCGGCGCTGCTCGAAGTAAACCGCGGCCAGCCAACATCCGAAGGTGCGCCAGACCCGATGTCGCGGCGGCCTGATGGCTCCGGCGCCGTGCCGCGGCAGAAAGCTGCCGATCTCGTCTGGCATGGTCGCTGACCGCATCGTCACCCGGGACCATCGCAGCGACTTTTCTCCGTTACAAAGTCCCCGCGGGACGGACTGCCAGTTCACGCCAGGGCCAACAGCACCCGCAGGGGCGACCGCCGCGTCTGCCGGTCCTGCGAGTAGAATAAGATCGGGAAGTGCGGCTTCATCCTCGATGCCAGAGCTCGCTTCGCCGTACCGCGGCCGCCATAGCCCCTTGCGCTATCACGAGTCAGCCCACCTTTCTAGCTGGCAGCCATCGGGAGCCGATCCGCAACCACAGGGCGGCACCTGTCGGCCCGGCTTCCGTGTCAACGCAGAACATGATGCATATTCCCAGCGCTTTTTGACAGAGCGAACTACAAAATGCAGAACACTGACTCTCCGCCAAATGAATGCTGCGAGCAAGCAGCAGGCGGAGGAACTCCGTCTGGGCTGAGTACCTGTTTCAACGTGAACAAATAAATTGTAGCCAGTTCACGAAACGCCAGGCCCGCTCCTCTGCCGTCCGATCGTCCAGGAAATCCCCTCGGCGCGCACCACGCCAGACACCTCCTTGCCGATATGATGCTCAAGCACCGGCCGCCAGGGCACCAGCGTGAATTCGCGCGATTTCTCGATGACAGCGTATTTTCCGCCGGCGAGCTCGACGCAGCGGCGCAGCGTACCGTCTATTCGATTGCCATGCTGCGCTTCAGAATACGAGAGCCCGAGTTCGTCCGAGAGCTGACTGGCAACACGGTTCAGCTCTCGTTGGCGCAGCATTGAAAGCATGTTGGCGCGATAGATGACCCGATCCTGCGCATCATGGGCAAGACCTTGCGCGATCAGCCACTGCTGTCGGCGGGCCTGGACCTGACGTACTTCTCGACCGAAGCCAGAGTCGCGCAAGGACTCAGGGTGGGCTGATACCAGCTCCTGGTCGATCCAGGTGGCGCCGTCAAAGCCTACTTGGCTCTCCAGCGGCATTGATGAGAGCTTGTCGACGACAACAGGCTGGGCCCTCGCTCGTTGACGCTCGTAATCCGCGACGCGGTTGAGATGGTCGGGCGCGACTGTCCATGTGCCGTCCGGCTCGCGCTCGACGCCACCGGTCGCACGGCGGATCGCCTCCAGTCGCCGCACGTGCGTTTCGGCAAAGCGTTCGGTGGCCGAGGGGTCATGCTTGAGATGGATATCGATGCTGTAGCGCCCGTCGTTGACCGTGGCGATGCCGGCAATTGTGCGGTCGACTTTTCTTGGCCCGGTGTCCCTCGGCCTGATCCGCACTATGCAGCCTTCTGGTGTCGGTTGGGTGGCCTCGCCTTTGCCGATATCAAAATAGTGGCTTTTGCCGTCCACGCCGTCGACGACGAGGTAATGGCGGTCAGTGATTTCGTCGGCCAGCCCGCGCCCGACGACACGTCCGACCACGGTTTGGGCCGACCCGTCGGATCGATCGTGGATAAGATAGTCGGCGGCACTGCGGACGAGCCCCTTGCCGGTCAGCTCGCGATGGATGGTCTTGACAATGTCGCCGCGCTCGCCGATGCGGCGTAGCGTGGCTTCGAGCTCATCCTCCAGGCGCCAGCGACCCGAAGGCATCTCCTCGGCAAGGCCCATCCGCTCGAGCTTGCGCAGGCGGCCCTGGTGCAGCGTCTGGCGAAAGGTGTCTCGGCTGGCTGGTGAGACATGCCCCTCGTCGCGCATGCGCATCAGCTGCCGGTCGATGCTGGTGAAGCGTTCCTGCTCCATCTCCTGGCGCAAGCGCTGCTCGATCTCGCGGTCGGTGCGCGGGCCAAGGTCGAGGCTAACCAGTTCGGCTGCGCGCTCGCGCAGGCCAGAGGAGATGTAGTCCCGCGCGATGACGAGGTTTTCGCCGTGATCGTCCCTGCCGCGCACGATGATGTGGGTGTGAGGATGGCCGGTGTTGAAATGGTCGACGGCCACCCAGTCTAGCCTGGTGCCGAGGTCTTCTTCCATTTGCGCCATGAGGCGCCGGGTGAGCAGCTTCAGGTCATCATACTCGATACCGTCTTCAGGGGCGACGATGAAGCGGAACTGATGACGGTCACCGTTCGCGCGATCGAGAAAGGCCCTGCCGTCCGCGTGGTCTTTGTCGGCAGCGTAGAGCTCGCCACGCTCGCCTTCCCGGGTGACGCCGTCGCGCTGGAGGTAGCGGAGGTGCGCACGAGCTCCGTCGACTCCCTTGCCGGCCAGCTTGACGATGCGTGCCTTGACGACTGCGCGCCGCTGCCGAAACGCCGCGTGGCGGTCGCGTGCTCTAAGAACGGCGGCAGCAGCCCCGCCGCGCCCCACCCGGCTTCCGATGAAGCGGCTGCCGCGTCCGCTCCTGCCGCCTGCTCGGTTGACCGCGGCCTGGACCTGGCCAGCGTAGCGTTTGCCCGCCTTCGAGCCGCGCGAGCCAATTTTGCCGAGCCTCGGCGTGAATTCGTCATCCTGCATGCGGCCTCCGATGAACCAGCAGCAAAATCAGAGGCTTGCGCGCCAGACCCTCCTGGACCCGCAGGCAACCTCCTGGGAAAACGATGTGCAGACAAACACTTCGCCGCCTCAGGAGGCGATGCCTTTATCTTGCCTTCCGCGGACCTGCCTCCCTGCCCCCCCGCCCGAACCGCGGTAGCCGCTGCCCTCACCTGCGATCCGGCCGGCCTGACCTTGCTCGCTCCGATCCGAGCGGCACCAGGAGTTGGCCATTCGGGCCGGTCACGGAAACACCGTTTCGGAGGAAAAACAGCGACTGCCCGGAAGGGATTCCCGGCGCGCTTTTGGAACGGGATTTGTCGGTGAGCGCGTCCATATCAGCGGCCGAAATGCCCGCCGCCTTGACCTCTTCCAGATACGAAACCGTCTCGCTGGGCAGTGGCCGCCCACGCTGCAAATGCTGTTCGTAGCGCTCCGGCCCGGCGTTATAGGCTGCAAACAGGCCTGGAAATCCGAAGCGGTCATACATGGCGCGCAGATAGGCAGTGCCTGCCAGAATGT
The DNA here is from genome assembly GCF_057786075.1 of Mesorhizobium sp. P171375. NCBI lineage: Bacteria > Pseudomonadati > Pseudomonadota > Alphaproteobacteria > Hyphomicrobiales > Phyllobacteriaceae > Mesorhizobium > Mesorhizobium sp. P171375. The sequence continues at coordinate 2,265,787 of NZ_JBYNWF010000001.1, read as the reverse complement.
TGTCGCGAGGGTCGTGCGGGGCGGCTCCCAGGCCAAGCTCTGCGCGCAACTCCTCGTAGGTGCCTGGCATCACCTGCATCAGGCCAATGGCACCGGCGCTCGACGTGACCGGCCGTCCATTGAGCCTTGTCTGCCCCCGGCTTTCGGCATCCATGACGGCATAAATCCAAGTCTGTGGAATGCTGAAACGCCGGCTTGCTTCGGCTACGAAGGGCTGCCATCTTGCAAGCTGCGGACTATGGGAGATGACGACCGGCTTCGTGTTGGTCGCCGCGGAACAGGAGCATGGTGCGAGAGACACCATGCCCAGCATCAGGAGGGTCACTCGGTCCATAGCGGCACGAGCCTCCCGATGATATTTTCGGTCGGCACCGGCCCGAAATAGCGGCTGTCGAACGAGCGATTTTTGTCGCTGCCGAGTAGGAAAACCTCGGCAGCGGCGAGCTTTCGGCAGGCATTCCACCAAGGCAGCGGACGGTGCTGCGTGTCGGTTGCAAGCCGGCGCGCGACAATCTCGCCGCCGATGATGATGGCGTCGCCGAAGGCGCAGACATGCTCGCCAGCCAGCGCGGCAAGGTGCTTGACCAGCGGCACGTTGCTGGGCAGATAGAAGCGTTCGGCGGCCAGATAGACGACCGGTTTTGGCGGGCGGACGAGTACGAGATCACCAAGAGCCGGCGATCCGGACGCGACGCGATAGAGGCCGACCGGCGCACTCGCCGAGGCGTTCCAGACCAGCCAGGGCGATGGTTTGCCGAAGGCGGCGAAGCCGATCAGGGCAAGGCCCATCGTGGCCATGGCGATCGTCTTGCGCGCCCGAATGCGCCGCAGATGGCTGCCGATCAGATGGATGGTGGGACGCCGGCTCATGAGCGGCCTCCCTCGCCGGCCGAGCCGGAATCGTGCCCGCCGTCCTCGGGCCCGGTCTCCTGCGCGTGCCCCTTCGACCAATCGTCGAGTTCGTCGATGTGATAGCGGACATAGCGGCCGTGCTTGCGGAATTGCGGGCCGCCGCCTTTGAGGCGCATCTTCTCCAGCGTGCGCTGGGACAGCCCGATATAGAAGGCCGCCTGCGCGGTATTGAGAAACGGACTGCCCTTCTTGGCGCGGGCTGCGCGTTCGTTTTCGTCGTCCATGATGATCCTCGTTTCGCTACGGACAAGCCAAGGCGAGGATCGGCGAGCGAGATCGTTTTGGGGACGGGCGAAGAGTGGGGGGCGAGTTTTCGCCGCCCCCTTCGGCGGCCTCACGGGTCCTGAGAGAGGACCCCGCGCCGGTGGCGGCGCGGGGCTTTCCGGATCGGCCGGTTAGTCGACCGGGTTCCAGATGATGGCGTAAGTGTCGTCGTCATCCTGGCCGGCGGCGCGGCCGAGATTGGCGTAGAGCTTGCGGGGGCCAAACTCGGGGGCGGCAATCGACAGGCTCACATAGTCCTTGCCGGAGGTCTCGCCGGTGCGGATCCAGCCCGCACCCACTTCGACCCCTTGCGTCAGCACCCGGAAGTCGGGATGGGTGTCGGCGCTCTTTGCCTGATTGGGCACGATATCGATGTCGGCGCGGACGCTGAGCGTCTTGAGCTGGCCCTTGTAGCCGCCGTTTTCCTGTTTGGTGACGTATCCGATCGCGGTCATTTCCAGTCTCCTCTTGGTGCTCGCAAGGGACCATTCCCCTGCGATGGCGGACCGTGATGGGCGCGTCCGGACCGCCGGAACCGGGACGGCCGCAGCGATAGCGGAGGACCCGCGCGGGCAGCTTTTTGAAGCGAAGCGGCGCGAGGAAGCCGCCGCAGGCGGCGGGGAAAAAAGCTGCCGGCGAGGGTTTCGGGCGGGCCTGATCCGCCCATAGGTCGACAAGCCAGCCGCAGGGAATGGTCCCCGAGACACAATGGAGACAGGTGGCGCGATCGGTGACACAAGAAGCCGGCTGCAATGCAGAGCGCCGGCTGCGCGGGCTCTGTCGGCAACCGGATCGGACAATTGGCCCCATGGGCCTTTGGCGCCTCAGCAAGCAACCCGGCGCGGTGCGGGGCTGCCGAAATGGGGCGAACTGGCGTCGGAATTTCTCGCGCGCGGCACTGGCTCGACAAGACGCCCAATCGGCAGCCGGCGTGGCCCGTAGCGGCGCGCGCGACCTGAGCGGCGGTAATCGAGAGAACCGCCGCTCGGGCCCTGATCGACTATTCGCGCACGAACAGCGGCTGCACTTGTGTCCACTGATCGGCGGTGCGGAGCCGCTGCGGCTGGTGTAGCTTTCGGCCGGGAATTTCATCCAGCGCGGCAGCCAGGTCTCGACCCAGGGGCGGCCATTCTCGCCCGCCAGGAAGTCGCGGATGATGTTCTTTTGCGTCTTGACCTTCTCGGCGACATTGCCGTCCGCGACCAGCTTGCCGCCGACGTCGGCCAGCATCGAATTGGCGATTTCCTTGTCGCGCAAGAGGTCGAAGAAGGCATCGTCCGGTTGCCACCATATGCCCATGTCGACGTTCAGGTGGTTGCCGAGCGCCTCGACGACGGCGCTGCCGGCTGCAAGCGTCTCGGCCATGACAAGGGTGAGAACGCGCATGACATCGTCGTCGCAGAGCGCCAAGAGGCGCGCGAACACGCCGGCGATAGCAACGGCGTCGCCATTGCCGCCGGCGACCAAGCTATCCTCATCCGGTGATCCGAGCAGGGCCAATACCTCGCGCCGCTTTTTGCCGAATGCGGCTTCAGCCTTGCAGCCGGCAAGGCTGGCAGTTACCGTCTCGTTGGCTGCGCGCTGCGGCTCAGGCCGCACCTGCCACAGGCCCGAACCGGTGATGGCGTGCGCCACCACGAGGCGCAGCGCCACGGCGGGATGGTCGAGCATGGCCGCGCGCACGGCGGCATGGCGATGCAGATCGATATAGTTGTGCATCGGGCCGGTGACTTCGGGCGCGGCAGCTTGGCGGCTGTTTCTTCTTGCTCGCCGCCCTCGCGGGCGCGGCGGGCTTCCTTGCGTGACAGCCAGCCCTCGTGACACTCGACCTCGCCGCGATGCGAGACAGTGATGACGATCTTGCCGCCCTTCTTCTTCGGGGTCTTCTCGTGGTCCCATGCGTGGAAATACTGGCCCGGTTCCAGCGCACAACCTCGCTCCAGCCCTCGTTGAGATAGGTGTCGCGTTTGGTGGCAATCGCTTCGTTCTGCTTTTGCCAGAACAGGTCGGCATCGGCGAAATAGCTGTCCTCGCCGAACAGGTCCGAGGTGATCAGGCCGGGATACTCCTCGATGGCAAACAGTGCCACCTTGGTGGAAATCGACTGGCCGCCGAACAGCCATTGCTTCAATTGATAGCCACGCGGCGCGTATTGATCGGGATCGGCACAGAGTGCCAGCCAGTCCTTCTGCTGCGCCTTGGAAGACATGGTGAGATGGCGCACCGGCTCGGTGTCGATCTCCTCGCGCGGATAGGCTTCGCGGATTTTGGGCAAGAGGTCGCCAAGCGCCAGAATGCGTTTGACCTTGAGATCAGCGATGCCGAAGGTCACAGCGATGTCGAGAACGGTGCGGCCTTGCCTGACAAGCCGCGAAACGTCTCCCATTGCCATACTTCGTCAGGATCGAGGCGGGCGAGGTTTTCGATCAGAGAAGCTTCCAGCGCATCGGCGTCGTCACCGTCCTCCATGATGGCGCAGGGCAAGGGATCGCCTTCACCGCGCTCGTCGGCAAGCGATTTCGCGGCGAAATAGCGCCGCCTGCCGGCGACGATCTCGAAGGTTTCCGGCTGGCCGTTCGGCCCTACAAGGAGTGGCACCAGCACGCCGCGCGCACGCACGCAGGGCAGGATGTCGGATATGTCGGGCGCGGTTTTCCATGGCCCATGTTGAGCGGAATGTTGAGCTGATCCAAGGGAATGTGGGCAAGCTGCATGGTTACTCTCCTTTCGCTTTGGTTAAGGTTGTCCCCGCCGCGGAGGCCGAAGGCCGACGCGGCGGGACGGTTTTTGCGCCTATCGGCGCTGCTGTTCCGCCGTGTCGGGCGGAAGCTCGGAATGGGGCTTTGATAGGGCGTCTGCTGCCTGCCGCAGCAGTCGCTCGGCCTCGGTGACGTGGCCGCAAAGTGCGGGCGGCTTCGGCATGGACGGAGATCGGAAAGCGCGCCTGGAAATGCAGGTCGCGCTCTATGCCGAGGCCAAGCGGCCCTTTTACGGATGCAAGCTCGGCCAGACTGACGCTGCCAAGTTCGGGGAAGCCGAAGCCGAGATCGCAAAGACCGAACAGCGTGTCGCCATCGGCGTCGAGTTCGCTCAGAAGCGAGGTCGTGGCACCTGTCGGATCAAACAGTTTCACAACGGGAAAATGGTCGATGTCGGCGCCGGCGGCGCCATGGGCGAGCAGTCGTGCGCGCAGTGGATTGGTGATCAGGATCATGGAAAGACTCCTTGTCAGAACGGGTCGCGTTGACTTCTTGCGTCCGGCGGGAGAAAGGTTCACCGGACCTTCCTCTGATCCGCCTCCCCATTAGAGACCGACCTCGAGCAGCTTTGCGCCGCGCGCGGACACATCGGCGCGTCCATCAGGAGGCGTTTGCCCGCGTGGTGATCGGCTGGACGCCGGGAATGAGCGTCTGCTCCTTTGCGGCGTCGGCTCGGTCGCGGTCAGTTGAGGATCGCGCATCGTCATGCCGCAATCCCTTCTTGCGCCTCGCCTTCCGCATCGGCCGGAAGGCCAAACAGGAAATCAGCGGCCTTTGAAGCTAGGCTGGCGGCACGGAATATAGCGCGGTTGTCCTCGCGCAGCACCTTCAGCCATGAGCCGATGTAATCGGCGTGACGCACGGTCGGCTCGATGCCGAGATTGCTGCAGACGAAGGCGGCAGTGATTTCGGCGACCAATTCTTCACGCGCGTAGGCCTTGGAGCCGAACGAGCCGGAGAGGTCGCGAGCAAGCCGCGTCGGGTGGCCGGTCCAGTGGCCTAGCTCGTGAAAGCAGGTCCGGTAATAGTCGATCTGCTGATGGAACGCTGGCTGCGGCGGCACCTGAATGTGGTCGCTGCACGGCATGTAGAAAGCGCGATCGCCGCCGACCCTGAAATCCGCACCGCTGGCGAGAATGAGCGTCTCGGCCTGCGGCACGATCTCGCACTGTGGCAGCGGCTCGGCGGGGGCATGGAGGTGTTCCGGAAGATTGTCGCATTGCGCGACATTGAAGACGGTAAAGCGCTTCAGAAAATTCACGGCCTGTGGTGCATCGCCCTCGTGGCGTGCGCGCTCCTTCTCGTTCTTTGGGACAAAGCGGTCGGCATGCACGATCGTCGTGCCGCGCTCGCCCTTCCTGACATTGCCGCCCAGGGCAAGCGCCTGCCGGAAGGTCAGCCAATTCTGGCTGGGATAGCTGCGCTCGATGACGGCGCCCCACAGGATGAGGATATTGATGCCGGAATAGGTGCGCCCCGTGGACGCATTCCTCGGCAGGCCGAGGCCTGCTTTTGCGCTGCCCCATGGCTTGACCCATGGCACGGTGCCGCGCTCCAGCTCGGCAATGATGCGGTCGGTGATCTCCTGATAGAGGCTTGCGCCTGGGCGCCTGCCCTTGCCTGCGCCAGCCTCTCCGCTGGTGGTACGCTTGCTGTTTGCACGCATGTGTTATCCTCCGCTCGCCAATCGCCGCGCCTTTCCCCGGAAGCGGGGTGGGCGGCGAGTCGCGACCGGAAAGGCCCGCCGTGGTAGGCGGACCGCATCCGAAGGACCGGAACGAAGAGGAGGACCCTGAGCGGCACGCGAAGGGTTGCGGGCTGCCGCGGCGGGTCTAGAAGGGAGTGTCGCCCGCCCCGCGCCACCGGGAAAGGCCAACAGACAAACCGCGCCGCCCGCAAGGGCGGCGGCCGTCACAGCCCGAAGGGCTGCCCACGCCAAGGGGCGAAGCCGAATGGCCGAGACCGCCTGAGCTTGCCGAAGAAAAGCGGGCTCGGTTCACGAGCACCTGGTGCGCGTCGTCAGGCGCGCGGGCGCCCGCCAAGTTTTTTCGCACATGGTCAGGCGCCGCAGTTACGTCGAGAACCAAAAGGCATCGGCGCCGTGCGCGCGGCTTCCTCCGAAAACCAGCGCTCGCCTTTCAACAAATTGAGGCGTTGTCCCACTCAATATTCCTGTCCGTGATCATGATGGATGCGGCGCGCCCGCTAGGACCGGAGGCTGGAGAGAATCTCGCACGGATCAGCGTCAAGGGCCGCAGTTATGTCGAGAAACTCGATGACATCGAGACGCCGCTCTGCGCCCTCGTACTTGGCCACGAAGGATTGGGGACGACCAAGCTTGTCAGCCAGCTGCTTCTGGGTCAGGCCTTTGGCCTTGCGCAGCAAAACCAGCCGGGCCAGGAACCGCTGGTGGCGGGGCGATCGAAGGGATTTGGGCATGGAGGCGAACCGGTCGGGTAAAGACCGGATCAGCGACTAATCCCGGTTTCGGATTATCCCATTTTGGGATATACTGCCTGCGCTCACAGGCGAGGTTCGCAGGCATGAATGGACCAATGGGAACAGATGAGACTCGAAGCTCAAGTTTGAGCGATGAAGTCCCCTGGTCGGAGAACCTCACGAGCTACGACAGGGAGCATTTCACGATCTACCTGCGGATCCTGGATGCCTGCGCCGAGAATGCCAGCGAAAAGGAGATGGCCGAGCGCATCCTCGGCATCGACCCGTCCATTGACCCGGTCCGCGCCCGCAAAGCTCTTCGCAGCCATATCGACCGTGCGAACTGGATGGTGACGACCGGCTACAAGGAACTGTTCGCCGGCTGATGCACAGCGCCCAATGCCACGTGTTTCGAGTAGGCAAGTCTCTGTAGCCAAATTCGGCAGCGCACGGCCGCGACAGCGGGCGCTGCGGGAGCGGTCACAACTGGTTCGCGTACTGTTTGACTGCCATTTCCAGTGCTTGCATCAAAGGCACAGCCTTGGAGAAGAGGAAGCCTTGGGCGGTTCGGCAACCAAGCTTGTGCAGGGTTTGCCGATCCGCCTCTGTTTCGACGCCCTCGGCCATGACCTCGATCCCGAGCATGTCACCGAGTTCGATGACGGATTTGACAAGCAGTCGGTCCTCTCGGGACTTGGCCAAGCCGCGAATGAAGCCTTGGTCTATTTTCACCTTGCGTATCCGACGGTCCTTGAGAGATGCCAAGGTAGAAAAGCCGGTGCCGAAGTCGTCGAGCGCGATGGAAATACCGGCATGCGAAAGCCGTCCGAGCTTTTCATCCACTCTGTCCGGATCCACCGGCGATTCTTCGGTAATCTCGATTTCGAACATCGTCGCAGGCAGGCCTCTTGCGGCCAGACCATCCAGAACCATGTCGTCGATATCGCCGGCTTCCAGTTCGCGCGGGGAAACATTCATCGCCACACGAATGTTACGACAGTCAGCTTTCACCAAGCCGTCGATAAAAGCACAACAGTCGGCGAATACGGTTTGCGTCAGCAGCTGAAGCATTCCGGTTTCGCGTGCGGCTGTGATGATTTCGGGTGGAGAGATGGCACCATGTGTCGGATGGGACCATCTCAGCAAGGCTTCAAAACCGACCACGGCCTCGGTGTCGAGTTTCACGATCGGCTGGAACCAAGGTTGCAATCTTCCCGTCTTTATCGCCGAATGAAGGTCCCGTTCGATGGACTGGCGGCGTTGGAGTTCCCGGTCGAGTTCGGCATCGAACAGGCAAAATTCGTTCCTGCCATGGCGCTTGGCCGTATAAAGGGCGATATCGGCCCGCAACAGCATTTCAGTCAGGCTCGACGTCTGCGCCAAGTATATCCCTATCGATGCCCCGACGCGCACGGACGCGACCCCGATATAGGGGCGAGCAATTTTGGCTATGATATTGGAGGCGAGATCACTGGCAGAAAGCGAAGCTCTCGTTGAGGGAAAAACCAGCACGAATTCATCGCCGCCGATACGAGCTAGCGTTGAGCCTTCCGGTGCTTCCTGCTCTATGCGGCGGGCGATCATGACAAGCAGTTCATCACCGGTCCTGTGACCGTAGGTGTCGTTGACAGATTTAAAGCCGTCCAGATCAATCAGCATTGCCACGAAGGGGCCATCCGCGGTCTTGAACCGACCGATGGCGTGTTCAAGGCCCCGCCTGTTGAGAAGGGCGGTCAAATGGTCCTCCCTGGAGTTGCGCTCCATTTCCGACGCAAGTCGCTCTGCCTCATGTCTCAGGCGGCTTGCTTCGCGGAAGCGCGCCTGCCCAACAAACGAAGCTCGGACCAAGCCGCCCATGAAGAGCAGAACGGTGAAAGCCAGAATGTAGCGTTCAAAATTGCCTTTCGCCAAAAGGCACGCCACCGTGATGAGGAGTGGAGGTGTGATGAAGCTGGTCGCCGCCGCGGCATACGAACTGCCATATGTAACCGCACCAGCTGAAATGCCCGCCAGTATGACCAGATGCATCGGTGCTTGAGGTGTTGTGTATCCAACAGTCAGCACGGCCGGGAAGGACCAGGCAAACCCTGCCAGAAGGGCAAGGACGCCAAACATGCGAAGGCGCGGCAAAACGCCAAGCGAATCCTGATGGCGCCCCGTTTCCTTTAGCTGAAAACGGGCGAGTGCAAGCCGGGCGGCATTTAGCGCATTGACGACCAGGAACCAGCTTGCAGCGGCAAAGCCGCCGCCAGAAAGGGCCTGCACCCCGCAAATCAGGCCTGACAGGATCGCGCTTATCGGCATCGACACGAAGAGCCCGGCCCTCAGGTCAGCAAGCTGATCCTGACGGATTTTGGCCTCCAGCGATTCTTCTTTCTTTAGGGGTGCCATGAATGGACCAGCTTGCTTCCGTCATTGTTCGCGAGGACCAAACCTATGCAAGCCCACTGAAGGACGGGTTAACTACCCAGCGAGGGTAACCGGTGCGCTCACCATGCTTCGGGTCACACCTTTGGCTTAGCATTGCCGAATCATCAAGGTTTCGCCCGCGCGCGTGCCTTGATCCGAATCATGCCATGATCGGCAACGTCACCAGGAAGCAGCCTTGCCCGCGACGCTGCGAGCCAGCAAGAGAAGCCGCGCCGAGACAGCGCTCCAGAGCGGTAGCGCTCTGTGCGATTCACCGCCTGAGCATGGCCGAAATGCCATGGCGGACAAAGGGAAGATGTTGGGCAAAGCGGAGCCCAGCATGTCTTGCAAGCCGTGCCGCCGGGTGCTCGCTTGAGTAAAGACCGACAAGCATGTTGGTGGCATGATAGAGCGGCGCCGCCGACAGCCGCAGCCGGCTTTCATATCTGCCGAGCATGTCGGGATCGGCAATGTCGCGGCGTGCGCGACATGCTGTCAGTATTTTATGAGCGAGTTGCTTCTGGCCGCTGAGGCCGATGTTGAAGCCATGCGCGGTCACCGGGTGCATGCCGATGGCAGCGTCTCCTATAAGTGCCGCACTCGGTGCCGAGAACTTGTGCGCCCAGGTCGTGACCAGCGGATAGGCATGGCGGGTGCTTGCCAGGGTCAACTGCCCGAGGCGTCCTCGACACCGGTTCATCAATTCCATGAGGAACAATTCGTCATCGAGAACAGACAGTCTATCGGCCTCGATTGAGCGCAAAGTCAGAAGCAGCGACGACACGCCTTCCATGAGCGGCAACATCGCTATGGTCTGATGGTGGTCGAACCATTCGACCGCGATCTGGCGATGGAAGCGCTCGTGCCTCACTCGGCAAATCAGCATGGAGTGGCCAAGCGGATGGATGTTGGCGCCAATGCCGAGCAGGTCGCGCATCGCGGACAAACGCGAATCCGCTGCTACGAGCAGCCGAGCGGCCAATTGCCTGCCATCAGAAAGCGTTATGACCGCCTCGTCGTCGCTGGTTGTTGCATTCACGACCGAGTTGCCGCACAGCAGCCGGGCATGATCCTGGAAGTAGACAATTTTGAACAGGGCATCGCGGATCCGACAATTTGGGACCAGAAATCCGAGTGGTTCCCCAGATCCGCTGCGAGTATCGAAGCACAGGGCGAAAGGGCTCGATCCGTTGAGCACGCGCGCGCCATGAAGCGGTGATTTGTCAGATGCGGGCATGGCGTCCCAGGCGCCGAGCTCGCGAAGGATTCTCACCGAAGCGTGCGTCAGCGCGATCTCGCGACCGTCGAAAGCCGGATTCGCCAGGCTGTCGAGCGACTGCCGTTCAACCACTGCCACCTTGAGTCGGCTCAGGGCGAGCGATGCTGCGAAGGCAAGTCCGACCGGCCCAGCTCCGACGACAATGATGTCGAATGTGTCGACAGAGCCGGCCATCAGCGTGCCGCCATAGCGGCTATCTGCGATACGAAGCGCTCTTGAAGCATCGCAATCACCCACGGTTTGCCGCTCATCTCCCCATCGTCGATAGACATGCGTTCTCCGTTGGAAGCCTGGTCAATGAAACCACGCCGACGAAGAGATAACGCTGATCTGGATCAACCAGGCTCGATAACCCGGCAACGGCGGGTTCACGGTCGAGTGGTCGATTGCCGTGAAAACGTTTGCATGTCTAGGCATTCTGAATGGTCGGCTTCCCAATCGCGTGCCCCTACTGGCCAAAGGTTCGGCAACGTATTGTGGCTGATCCGTTCTTCGCACGCGCGCCGATATCATCATGACGAGGCAATCCAGCAAAGACTCGGTCGACTGACGACCAGCATCCGCACAGTCGTTGGGCGCCGCCAACCGGTTCAGCCTCGCGGCTCTTCCCGATCGATAAGGATCCGCTGGGCGGAGCCGTCGAGATCTTCGTATTGGCCGCTCTTCAGATCCACAGGAAGCGCCGGTCCAAGCCCCACCAAAACAGGCAGCGGCCATCGCATTCCGTCAGGACGGGCATCTTGCTGCCGACAGCGTACTCTCCGCCCATGACGGGCGCTAGACGCCGAAGGAACTCGCCGACGGCCTCATGTCCAAGTGATGTGGGAAGGGAGCAGAACCAAAGGGACTCTGCTCCGCGTCCCCGCCTTTCCGCAGCTATGAAACCTTCACCGAACGGATCCGTACTGAGGAGGAGGCCGTCCTTGACTTGCCCGACGCCGGCAACCTTCTCAGCCGCAACGATCGCTGCCTTCCGCTGACGCTCGTCGACAATCGCCCCCTTCAGTTCGACAAGGCCGTCGCTGACCCTCACATCGATCAAGTCACCACCGCTCCAGGTTTGTGACTGCAGTTCGGCAAGGATAGCCTTGCGGATCAGGTCGTCATCGGGTGGCGTGGTTCCCTGTTTCGGCATGGCGCGGATCAGGACAAGCAGCAAATCAGTTCGCGTGATGATGCCGATGACCCTGTCCCGATCGACAATCGGAAGATTGTTGATGCGATGTTGCATCATCAGGTCGACAATATCTGCAATCGAGGCGCCAGGAGGCGCCGAGATGACGGGTGTGGTCATCACCTGATGGATGATCCGTCCGTTCGAGCGCGCATAGTCATTGGCGACTGTGCCCGGGCCAAGATCAAACTCCAGCCAGCGCGGACGCACACGCTGGGTCCCAAGTTCTTCTCGGCGCAAGAAGTCGCTTTTGCTTACAATACCAATCAGGGTGCCGTCGCTGTCTGCTACCGGCAGGCAGCTGACCTTGTTTGAAAGCATGAGCTCGATCGCTTGCGCGATCGTCGCGTTCGCATCCGTCGTGATGACTGGCTTTGTCATTATGGATTCGGCTTGCATCCTCACCCTCCTGATCTTTCGTCGGACGACGATAGGACATCCCGACCCGCGGCGCGTTGATCTGAGTCACTTGGAACAAGGAGGATTCTCCGCGCCGTCGTCGCGGTCGATAAGAATGCGCTCCGCAGCGCCATCGAGATCATCGTACTGGCCGCTTCTCAACGCCCACAGGAAGCCGGACAGGCCGAGTGCGCCAAGGAACAACGCCACCGGAATGAGATAGGCGAGCGTCGTCATGAGTATCGGGCCAAGGTGCCGGCCCGCGCGGGCCTGTCCTGCCGCGCAGTTTCGGACGACGCACCCGTTGCGAAGCCTTGCAGACGCATTGCGTTTCCAATCACAAGCAATGACGAGGCAGACATCGCGACCGCCGCGATCAGAGGCGTAACATGACCCAGAATGGCGATCGGCACGGCCACAGCATTGTAAACGATAGCAATTGTTATGTTCTGTCGGATCAGGCTTCCCGCCTTGCGCGACACGTCCAGCGCCAGCGGGATCGCCAAGAGGCTTTCGCGCAGAAAAACGAAGTCGGCTGCATTGCGGCCAATGTCGGCGGCGGTGGCGGGTGCGATCGAGACATGCGCGGCGCTCAGCGCCGGCGTGTCATTGAGGCCGTCGCCAACCATCAGAACCTTGTGCCCGTCTCTCGCCAGGCTCTCGATGCGTTCAACCTTGCCGGACGGCAGCAGGCAGGGAACGAAGTCATCGACACCAAGCACGTCCGCAACCTCGGCGCAGCCTTTCGCGGTATCGCCCGACAGCATTTCCACGCACATACCAGCGTTGCGCAGTTGATCGATCGCTGCCCTGGTGTCGAGGCGCAGCGCATCCTCGAAAACGAAGGATGCGACAATCATGCCGTTTTTCGTCAGGACTGTTCCGCCGTAGCCATGTTTGCCTTCGCCGCCGGTTCGAGCCTTCCAGCCAGCCCATCCGCGTCGACCCAGCCGCCAGATGCTACCGGCGGCTGTGGCTTCGATCCCGAAACCCGGGTGCTCGGTCACCGCGTCGAATTTGTGCTGGCTGCTGCTGACGGAAAAGCTGGCAATGGCCTTTGAATATGGATGACGCGAATGCGCGGCCAAGTCGGCAGCGATTGCCAGCATGGCGGGATCAATCGAAGCTGCGTTGACGAGCCGTGGCTTCCCAAGCGTGAGCGTCCCGGTCTTGTCGAACACGGCTGTATCGATCGTCGCCAGGCGCTCCATGGCCGAGCCGTCCTTGACCATGATGCCGTTTTCGAACAGGCGCCGCGCGGCCACCACCTGAACGATTGGAACGGCGAGGCCAAGCGCGCAGGGGCATGTGATGATGAGAACAGCGATTGCGATCGTCATCGCCCGGTGCCAGTCGCCAGTCACCGCCATCCAGCCCAGGAAGGTTGCCAAGGCGGTGAGATGAACCACGGGCGCGTAGAGTGCCGACACGCGGTCGGCGATACGGCGATACCGGGCGCGACCACCTTCGGCGGCCTCCATCAACCGAACCATTTCCGCCAGGAACGAATCCTTGGCGGCCGCTGTCGCCTCAATCGTCAGCGGACCGGTGAGGTTGAGGACACCGGCCTGCACAATCTCCCCTGGCGCGACGTTTCGCGGCGTGCTCTCGCCAGTGACCAGTGAGCAGTCAAGATCCGACGCTCCATGAACGATCGTGCTGTCGACGGGGATTCTCTCGCCGGCTGCAATGAGCAGTTGCATCCCCGGTTCGATTTCGCCAACCGGCAAATAGTCCCGTGCGCCATCGCCGCGCAGCACCATGGCGCCACGCGCAGCCAACTGTGACAGGTTCTTTACCGCGGTCCGCGCGCGTTCGCGCATCACGTGATCGAGCGTGCGGCCGATCAACAGGAAGAACAGCAGCGATACCGACGCGTCGAAATAGGCGTGGTCGCCATGGGTGATCGTCTCATAGAGGCTCATGGCGTAGGCCAGCGACACGCCGACGGCGATCGGCACGTCCATGTTCATGCGGCCGTGGCGCAGCGCAGTCCACGCCGATTTGAAGAAGATCCCGCCGGCAAAGGCGAGGGCGGGAATGGCGATGAGCGCCGAGACCCAGTGGAACAGGTCGCGGGTAGCGCCTTCGGCGCCGGACCAGACCGATACCGAGAGCAGCATGATGTTGCCCGCAGCAAAGCCGGCAATAGCGACGGCGCGGATAAGCTCCGAAAGCATCTTGTCCTTTGCATCAATCTCGGCTTCGAACAAATGCGCCTGATAGCCGAGCCGGCCGAGCACAGCGACCAAAGGTGGAGCCTCGTCGCCGCGCCAGCGGACTGAGACCCGCTTGGTTGACAGGTTCACGCGAGCTGCCTCGACGTGACCGAGTTTTCCCAAGGCCGTCTCGATCGTCTGGATGCAGGCGCCGCAATGAACGGTCGGCACCGAAAGGTCGGTCTGATGAAGGTCGTCGCCAAGCGATCGGCTGGCCAGCCTGACCTCCTGGCTGGACGGCAGAACTGAAGTGGCGCTGACAAGATCCAGCGCGACTTCCGCGCCCGGTGCACAGCAGCTCATTTTAGCGCTCCATTGGAAATCATGACCCTGCGCACGTCGCGATAAGGTCTGGCCAGGCCGGCTTCGGCGTCGATTTCGATGATCCAGACACCATCCCTTGGCACGTGTTGTGCTGCAAACTCCTGGCCAGAGACCAGGGCGAGCGTGACGGACTCATCCTCTTTCTCGTAAGCGGGATGGCGAAACAGCGCCTTCACGCCATGCAGGGGAACCGGTTTGCCGGCGGCGTCGGTGAGGCCATAGCGGACTTCACCCCATGCGACGGTCAGCTTTCCGGTCCAGCCAAGCGCTGCCTGCGCACGGCCTTCCTCGGCCTTCTTGTTGAATTGCTGGCTCGCCACATAGGTATTTCCGACGACAAGGCCGGTCCAGCTTGTGTTGGCAAGCGTCGCCATCGTGAGATTGACCGCGATGACCACGCCGAAAAAGGCAAGGATGGTGGCCAACATGTGCCTGCCGGTGAACTCGCGGGGGTTTCGCGTGGTGGCGTTCATCTGGCGATCTCCGGCGAGTTGAAGGTGGCGGTGTATTCGTTGGACTCGAAGCTGACCTTGTCTTCGACCCGGAATGTGAAGGTATGCGCCTGGCCATGAATCTGGTCGGCGGGCAGGCGCACGAAAACCTTCAACATCTTCAGCCGGTCGGGTTCGACCTGGACTGCAAAGGAGCGATCGGCGGGGAGATCGACGCCAACGATGCTCATCTCCGCGCCTGGCAAACCCCCGAGGGTGACGATAATCGTTCTCGGTTCGGGGATCATGTTCAAGAGCTTGACGGTATAGCCATTGCGGATCGAGCCGTCCGAGAGCGTCACGAATTGCGGGTTGCGGTCGTGCAGGACATTGATTTCGAGCCGGTCGCGCGTCAGCAGCGAAAAGAGCAGGCCCAGCCCGATCAGCGACCACATGGCCATGTAGACATAGGTTCGTGGCCGAAAGATCTTGCTGATATGGAAATGCGCCACCCTGTCCGAAAACAGGCCGTCATCCGTCCTGACCAGTGATGGATTGACCGAGCTGGCGCCGCCGGCGGTGGCCAGGATCATGTTGGCGTTGTAGTCGGAGAGCGTCGCGTAGGAGATCAGTCCTCGCGCTTTGCCGAGCTTGTCCATGACGCCGTCACAGGCATCGATGCAGAGCGCGCAGGTGATGCATTCGAGTTGCTGACCGTCGCGTATGTCGATCCCCATCGGACAGACGGCGACACAGGCATTGCAGTCGACGCAATCGCCGACGGGATGCCCTGCGGCAAGAACCTTCTTGGCGTGACGCGTGCGCGGTTCGCCGCGCCAGTCATTGTAGGTGACGGTGAGCGAGCTCTCGTCGAGCATGGCTGCCTGGATGCGCGGCCATGGGCACATATAGGTGCAGACCTGTTCGCGCATCAGCCCGCCAAACGTGTAGGTCGTCGCCGTCAGGACCGCGACGGTGATGTAGGCGACAGGCGCTGCCGTGCCGGTGAAGAGTTCGCCGAGCAGCGTCGGCGCATCGGCGAAATAGAAGATCCATGCGCCACCAGTCGCTGCGGCTATGACCAGCCAGATGACGTGTTTCGATGCCCGCAGCACAAGCTTACGAGTGGTCCAAGGACCGGCATCGAGCTTGATGCGTGCGTTGCGGTCGCCCTCGATCGCGCGCTCGACGACCAGGAACAGATCGACCCATACGGTCTGTGGGCATGTGTAGCCACACCATGCACGGCCGACGGTTGACGTGATCAGGAAAAGACCGACGCCGGCCATGACCAGAAGGCCGGCGACATAGTAGAATTCCTGCGGCCATATCTCGACGAAGAAGAAGTAGAAGCGCCGGTTGGCGACATCAAGCAGCACCGCCTGGTCGGGGGCAAACGGACCCCGATCCCAGCGCAGCCACGGCGTCAGATAGTAGATGCCCAGCGTGAGCGCCATCACGATCCATTTGAATCGGCGAAAGCTGCCCGAGGCCCGCTTCGGGAAGATCTTCCTGCGCGCGGCATACATTGGCTGGCGCACCTTGGCGGAGTTGAAAGTGGGTTCGATCCGTTCTATTTGCGTGTTATCGAGCACGAGAAGCTCCAGTCACCAGCGACGATTTCGCCGGAAGCCGACTCATCGGTTCTGGATGATGCCGAGGCCCGGCTTGCGCCGGGCCTCGTCGCTTGGCGGGAGGGGGAGGACGAGAATAGGCTGCTTTCCTATTCTCCGCCGCCAAGCGAATGGATGTAGACCGCCAGTTCCTTGACCTTGATCTCGCCGAGGCGCGCGCCCCAAGCCGGCATCACGCCGTGTTTCGGTGCGGTTACCTGGGCGGCGATGGCCGCTTCGCCTGACCCGTAGAGCCAGATGGCGTCGGTCAGATCTGGAGCGCCGAGTTCCTTGTTGCCTTTTGCATTGTCGCCATGACAGGCCACGCAGTTTTCGGCAAAGACCTTTGCGCCCGGCGCGACCAATGCTTGATTGACGACGGCCCCCGACAGACTGGCGACGTAGGCGCTGACCTGTTTGATCTGGTCGGCGGTGATGATGTCGGCAAAGGCGGGCATTTCCGACAGGCGCGTATCCGGATCGGAGGCGAAGCGAATGCCATGTGTAACCGTCTGCTGGATCTGCTCCGCCTTGCCGCCCCACAGCCAGTCGTCGTCGTTGAGGTTGGGGAAGCCCTTGGAGCCCTGGGCGCCGGAGCCATGGCACTGGACGCAATTGAGCTTGAACGCGGCACCGCCGGCGGCGACGGCGAATTCGCGCAGCGTGTCGTCCGCCGCGATCTCCGAAACACTTTTCGCTTCTATCGCGGCGACATATTTGCCCTTGGCCGCTTCAGCCGCGGACAACTCGTTCCCGACATCGTTGCGGCTGGAGTAGCCGAGCACCCCCTTGGTTGCCGTGTGCAGCAGAGGCCATGCCGGATAGGCGATGGTGTAGCCGATCGCCCAGACTATGGTGATGTAGAACGTCCAGATCCACCAGCGCGGAAGCGGGTTGTTGAGCTCCCGGATGCCGTCCCACTCATGACCGGTGGTTGAAACACCAGAGATTTCATCGATGTGCTCGTCGCTCATGA
Source organism: Mesorhizobium sp. P171375 (assembly GCF_057786075.1). NCBI lineage: Bacteria > Pseudomonadati > Pseudomonadota > Alphaproteobacteria > Hyphomicrobiales > Phyllobacteriaceae > Mesorhizobium > Mesorhizobium sp. P171375. The sequence goes on along the minus strand of NZ_JBYNWF010000001.1, from coordinate 2,248,589 downwards.
TCAGTCCTCCTTCAGAGGAATTTGAGCTGCTTCGCCGGCTTGCCTGCGGCTTCCGGGACGAACTGCAAAGGCAACAGATCCGATGAAGAAAAGAGCCATGGCAAGTAGGCCCCAGCTGTCGGCAAACTCCCGCATGAAATTGTACGTCATGGCCATTGTCCTCAGCGGTAGCCGGCGGTCTCATCGTAGTTCTTGAAATCGACCAACGTGCCGAGCATCTGGAGATAGGCGACCAGCGCGTCCATCTCGGTGACCTGTTGCGGGTTGCCGTCGAAGTCGCCGATCTCAGCCTTGGGGTAGCGGGCCTCGAGGCCGGATGTGTCGGCGTTGGGATCAGCCTGCGCCATCAAATCGGCATTGGCGTTGGCGATCATGTCGTCGGAGTAGGGGACGCCGACGCGCCTGTTGGCGACCAGATGCGTAGAGAAGTCCTTCACCGCGATCGGCTTGTCCTTCAGGAAGGCATAGCTCGGCATGATCGATTCCGGCACCACGGACCGTGGATCTGTCAGGTGATCCACGTGCCACAGGTTGGAATAGCGGTCGCCGACGCGGGCGAGATCAGGTCCGGTGCGCTTCGATCCCCACTGGAACGGGTGGTCGTACATCGACTCGGCCGCCAGGCTGTAGTGGCCGTAGCGCTCGACCTCGTCACGGAACGGCCTGATCATCTGGCTGTGGCAGAGGTAGCAGCCCTCGCGGACGTAGATGTTGCGCCCGACCAGTTCGAGCGGCGAGTAAGGCCGCATGCCTTCCACCTTCTCGATCGTGTTATCGAGATAGAAGAGCGGCGCGATCTCGACGATGCCGCCGATTGTCACGACCAGCAGCGACCCGAGGAGAAGAAGTGTAGCGTTCTTCTCGATCAGTGCGTGTCTGTTCATCAACCTCATTTTCTGTCTCATCATCGCGCAAGCTGGAGGGCGGGGGTGGAGCGCGGCAGCGGATCCTGCTCGCGCCGGTAGCCGAGGATGGTCATGGCAATGTTCCAGGCCATGATCAGGGCGCCGGAGAGGTACATGGCCCCACCGATGGCGCGCATGATGTAATAAGGATGCATGGCTGCCACGGTTTCGGCGAAGGAGTAGACCAGGAAGCCCTGCTCGTCGTATTCGCGCCACATCAGGCCCTGCATGATGCCGGACACCCACATCACCGCGGCGTAGACAACGATGCCAAGCGTCGCCAGCCAGAAGTGCCAGGTCACGAGGCGCAGCGAGTAGAGCCGTTCACGGTTCCACAGCTTCGGCACCATGAAGTAGATCGCGCCAAACGAGATCATGCCAACCCAGCCGAGTGCGCCCGAATGGACGTGCCCGATGGTCCAGTCGGTATAGTGCGACAGAGAATTGACCGTCTTGATCGACATCACCGGGCCCTCGAAAGTCGACATGCCGTAGAAGGCGATGGCCATCACCATCATGCGGATGATCGGGTCAGTGCGCAGCTTGTCCCAGGCGCCCGACAGCGTCATCAGGCCATTGATCATGCCGCCCCATGACGGCATCCACAGCATGATCGAGAACACCATGCCGAGTGTCTGCGCCCAGTCAGGCAAAGCGGTGTAGTGCAGGTGATGGGGCCCGGCCCAGATGTAGAGGAAGATGATTGCCCAGAAATGGACGATCGACAGGCGGTAGGAATAGACCGGCCGGTTGGCCTGCTTGGGCACGAAATAATACATCATGCCCAGGAAGCCGGCGGTCAGGAAGAACCCGACGGCATTGTGGCCGTACCACCACTGCGTCAGGGCGTCCTGGACTCCGGAAAATGCGGAATAGCTCTTGGATCCGAGGAAGGAGGCCGGCATCGAGAGGTTGTTGATCACATGCAGCATCGCGATGGTCACGATGAAGGAGAGATAGAACCAGTTGGCGACGTAGATGTGCGGTTCCTTGCGCTTCAAGATCGTGCCCAGGAAAAGGATCAGGTAGGCGACCCAGACGATGGTCAGCCAGATGTCGACATACCATTCGGGTTCCGCATATTCGCGGCTCTCGGTGATGCCGAGCAGATAACCGGTCGCGGCCATGACAATGAAGAGCTGGTAGCCCCAGAACACGAACCAGGCGAGATCGCCACCGAACAGCCGAGCGCGGCATGTGCGTTGGACGACATAGAGAGACGTGCAAAGCAACGCGTTGCCGCCGAAGGCAAAGACGACGCCCGAGGTGTGCAGAGGCCGCAAGCGGCCGAAGTTGAACCAGGGCTGGATGTTGAGATCGGGATAGGCAAGCTGCAGCGCGATGACCACGCCGACAAGCATGCCGATGACACCCCAGAACATGGTGGCGATGGCGCCATAGCGGATTGGACCATCCATGTAGACGGACGGGTCGATCGGAGCGGCAGGCTTGAACTCAGTGTTACGCAGTAGGATCGCAGTGAAGCCGGCCAAGGCGAAGAACAAGACCCACATATGCTGGCGAAAGGGTTCATCCACCCCAGCGCCAGCCGCCACCAAAGCCGCGAATGCGAACAGGCTTAGAAGCACGATTTCTTTGCCGAATTTCATCGCAAGCCCCGATTTCCAATTCCGGCGGATGCCAAACCGCGGTGCCTTATTGCGCAGCCGTCGCCTGCTCGCCCTGATCCATGTCAGAGCCGCACCATTTTGCTCGAGCAGCATCGAGTTCGGTGCGATCAGACTGCGACGATCGAATGTGGAAGCGCACCACCGGCCGCCCGTTTATGGATGGGGCCTGGTGTCCCCGGTCGGGCCCCGGGCTGCGGAGGCGACCGCGGGCGTGTGGGGGAACGCACCTTCTGCGACGCTGGAAAGCAGGTCGATGCCTTACCGAACGCCGATCGTTCAATGCCTTGGAACAGCCAGCGCCAGCGTTACGCTGCCGTCGTGACATTCATGGCTTGGGGAGACGGCGATTTTCCCCTGCGGATGAGGCGAATTGACTTCGGCCAAGTGTGGATGCTTCGCCGACGAGCCGAAACGCAACTGGCGCATACGATCGGATGGAGAACGGGCTGTCGCTACGCGACTTCTTCTGAGCCCAACGCGAGCATGCCCTGCCCCGAATGAAGTAAGTGACGGGGCCATGCAGCTTCTGCGTCATTCAAACGGCTGTAGCGCCTCGGCCGCCGCAGCGCCGTTCCAGCCGGCTCATGCTGTCCACGGTGACGCGGCGGTTGTTCTCGATCCGAATCACGCCGTCCATTCTCAGGCTGGTCAGCTGACGGCTCACGGTCTCGTTTGTGATTCCAAGGAAATCAGAAATGTCGGCACGCGTCATCGGCAGCTCGAAGCACGTCGAGCTAGCCGTCGGGTCAACATTGGAGTCGATGTTCCGGGCAATCATGAGGAGAAAGCTCGCCACCTTCTCTGGTGCGGTCTTGCGCCCCAGAGTCACCATCCATTCGCGTGCCTCTTCAAGTTCGTTCAGCGCCTGCTTGAGCAGGCGATGCACAAATTCGGGTGACTGCTTCATCATCCGTTCGATGGCCGCTCTGGGAAACGAGCATAGCGAGACAGCTGTTGCCGCTTCGGCATTGATCGCACTTTTCATCTTGAAGGGCCGACCCAGAAAATCCGGGGCGAACTGCAGGCCGACAATCTGTTGGCGTCCATCTGACAGGCTCTTCGTGAGCTTCACCACGCCTGAAAGCACGTTCGAATAACAGTCGACCGCCTCGGCGTCGCCGATCAGTTCGACCCCCGGCTCGATATTGTGCCGCGACGACGTCTTGGCGAGGTAAGCCAAATGGTCTGGCTCTAGCGCGCCACAGACACCGCGGCGCCGTGCCTCGCAAGACAGGCAAAGAACGGGGATGCCTGAACTGTGAATATCCTGCCGTAATGTCATTCGATCGCTCTACCGGTCCGTGCGGGCAGGATAGCATCCACGGTAGAAAAATCCTTGCGGCAGTTTGTCCGTGCTGAAGGTTGATCGAAATCAGGGCTTAGGCTCATCCAAGCATCCACAGTTCGGGCGACGCAAACACGGTGGACCACGACATGCGACAAAAGCTAGTTGCCAGATTTGGCGAGAACGTCCCGCGCTATACGAGCTACCCGACCGCGCCCCATTTCCATCCAGGCGTTGATGCTGCCGTTTGTCGTGGCTGGCTGCAAGCGCTCGGCGGTGGTGACGAGATCTCGCTCTATCTGCACATCCCTTACTGCGACAAGCTTTGCTGGTTCTGTGCCTGCCATACCAAGCAGACACGCCATTACGAACCGGTGACCACATATCTGCGCTCACTGCATGCCGAGATCGCCACCGTCGCCAGTCTTGTCGCAGGCAAGGGTCGCGTCCGTGCCGTCCATTTCGGTGGCGGTTCGCCGACCATGCTCAAACCCGAAGATATGGTGGCGCTGGGAACCGCCCTGCGCAACAGCTTCGGCTTTCTTCCCGGCGCCACGATCAGCGTTGAAATCGAACCCAACGATATGGATGAAGCCCGCCTCGATGCGCTTGCCGAAATCGGCATGACTCGTGCGAGCCTCGGCGTCCAGGACTTCGATCCGAAGGTTCAGAAGGCAATCAACCGCGAGCAGAGCTTTTTGCAGACCAAAGCGGTCGTTGACGGTGTTCGTTCGCGCGGCGTCGAATCCGTCAATCTAGACCTGCTCTACGGCCTGCCGCACCAGACGAGGGAGAGCGTCTCCTCCACCGTGGCGCAGGCGCTGACCTTGGAACCCGACAGGATAGCGCTTTTTGGCTACGCCCATGTGCCGTGGTTCAAGAAACATCAGACGATGATAGACGAGGCATGGCTGCCCGGTCCCGCGGAGAGATTTGCTCAATCGCAACTGGCCGCGCGGGCGATCGTGGACCAGGGGTACGAAGCAATCGGCCTCGACCATTTCGCCAAACCCGGCGATGCCCTGGCCCTTGCCGCCCGCGCCGGAACACTGCACCGCAACTTTCAGGGTTACACCGACGATTGCTGCGAAACCTTGATTGGGTTAGGCCCATCGTCCATCAGCCAGTTTCGGCAGGGCTATGCGCAGAACATGCCTTCGACCAGCGAATATCGATGCACGGTTGATGACGGCGGGCTGGCCGCTGTTCGGGGTATCGCACTTTCCAACGACGACCGCGTTCGCGGCTGGATCATCGAGCGTTTGATGTGCGACTTCGCCTTCTCGGCCATCGATCTGGTGGAACGCTTCGGCGAGGCCGGCCAGAGGCTCCTCCTTCAGTCAAGTTCCATGGCCCTCCACGATCCGGTTCGATTGCTTGAACTTGATGGCGACAGATTCGTTGTGCCGGCTGAAAGTCGCCCTTTCGTCCGAAGCATCGCGGCCAGGTTCGACAAATATTTCGAAGCTGGAACGGCCAGGCACTCGGCGGCAGTCTGAGCACTCAGAGGAACGGTCATGCCTCTCAGTCGATCATGGACCGCGGTACGTTTGTTGATCGGCGACCGTCTATCGAGACAAGATTCGGAGCGGACCAGACGCGTCTTGGCGCAGCGACGATATCGTCCGCTCGAGCCCTGCCTGTCGGATCATGGTTGTCGGCGACAGCTCCCTTCGACCTGAACCACCCGTTCACCCGAATTCTGCCGGCGCAGTTCCAGTGGAAAGGGCCTGGGCTAGACGGCTCTCTTGTTACCCCAGAGCACAACGTGCAGCTGCGGTAGCACGCGGGCCTCGAACCATCTGTCGCGGGTCACGCTGTCAACCAGCCACTCCATGCGCTTCAATATTCCGTCAAGGTCGACAGGCGCGTCATCATTTGTGGGGTGTGGCGGCGTGTGATTGCCGGGCTGCAGATAGATCGGAAGTTGCGGAAATTGCGCAGCGGCGTCTTTCGCGTAGGTGTAGTCCCTTTCGTCGAAAACAATGAGCTTGAGCACGACTTGGGGCTTGCCTTGTGCCGCCTGGAGGCACGCCTCGACAGCGGCCCAATCTGTCGTCATTTGGCTTGACGGCGGCTTTGGGCTGAGGATCAGCACGTCAAGCTGCGCAAACCAGTCCCTGGCAAGCGACCCTTGGGTTTCCAGCGCAAAACGGTAACCGTCACCATGGCCCCGGTCGATGAGCGCGCCGAGCGGCTGGATGGCCGGATTGCCGCCTGATAGCGACACCATCAGCGGGCGGCCACCGGAAAGGGCAAGCACATTTTTCCACACCGCGCCAACGGACATCATCTCCCATTCATGGCGGAATTGATTGTCCACAGCATGGAGGCTGTCGCACCAGGAACAGCGATAGTCACACCCGCCGGTTCTGACGAAGATCGTCGGCAAACCTATGAGCACGCCCTCGCCCTGGATCGTCGGCCCGAAAATCTCGCTAACGCGGATTGCGGGATGAGTATTCGTCATGGCCGGTATTCCGCCCAGGTTTTCGGCGTTTCGCTCACCCGCACGGCCGCGGTTTCGCTCAGGCGTGCCTTGCACCAGTCGTAGAAATGTCTGGCCAGATATTCCGCCGTGACTTGCTCGTGTCCCAGCACGTCGTTGAGATGCTGGTGGTCGAAGCTCTCGTCGATGTAGCGTTTGAATGGCGCCAAGTCGTGGTAGTCGCGCACGAAGCCGTGATCGTCCAGTTCATCCGCTGAAAGCTCCACTTCGACGATGTAGTTATGTCCGTGCAGGCGCGCGCATTGGTGATCGGGTGGCAATGAGGTGAGCTGATGCGAGGCTGAGAAGTGGAATTCCTTGGTGATGCGGAACATTACGCGGTGGTCCTTCGCAGCGCTCCGAGCCAGAAGTCGGAGTCCTCATACTCGGTTGGGTCCGGGTGCCCAGCCATGTGAAACGCCTCACGCCGCTCGACGCAGGTCCCGCACCTCCCGCAATGACGCTCGGCGCCCTTGTAACAGGACCAGGTCTGCGCAAACGGCGTGCCGTATTTGGCTCCATCCGTAACAATGTCCGCCTTCGTCAGGTTCACATAGGGTGCATAAAGGTGAATCTGCGCGTAGCCGTCGAGCGCGTGGTCCTGCATCATCTGGAAAGCGTCGATGAAGGCCGGACGGCAATCGGGATAGACAACGTGATCCCCACCATGCACGGCCGTCGCCACTGCGTCAGCGTCTTGCGCTGCGGCGAGGCCGAAGGCAATGGCCAACATGATGGCGTTCCGGTTGGGCACCACGGTTATCTTCATCGTGTCTTCGGCATAGTGCCCGTCGGGCACGTCCACATTGTCGGTCAGCGCGGAGCCGGAAAGGCCGCCGCCGATCTCGTGGATATCGATGATTCGCTGCGGGACACTCAGGCGCTCCGCGCAAAGGGTGGCGAAGCCCAATTCCTTCCTATGCCGTTGGCCGTAATCGAACGATAGCAGGCCGGTAAGCTGGTGCTCCGCTGCCACCTTGTGGGCAAGAGTAACGGAATCCAATCCGCCGGAGCAGACGACGAGAGTCTTCATCGTTGGGTCCTTGTTTTAACCGGGTAGGCTGCGACCGGAGATTTCTCTGCGCTCCAGTACTTCAGGAAAACCATTTTGTGAAGTGAACGGAGACCAATTCGTGCGCTTGCGTGCGATGCGCAAAAAGCCATCGCGGTGAGCTGCAAGGACACGGACTGGCGAGACGTCACCCTTCAGCGGAATGCTCAAAGTCGAACGCTTCTCGGGGACAAAGTTCTCGACGAGCAGAGCCTGTCGGTCCCGAGCGCCGAGCGACGCCATTGCAACGGTTTCGGAGAGTACAAAGCCGAGATGGGCTTGCCGCAAACAGCTCACTTACCAGGGATGTTCAGCGATGCCGAAATCCAGATATCGGGGTGGATTATGAGATCAATTGTCGCGACAGCTTTGGCTGGCCTGCTCCTTGCGCTTCGTAGATGCAGCGCATTCCACGTCAGGATCATTTTGATGAGCACGCCCTCAATGGATAACCGGCGAACCCTGAATAACCGGTCGTGAGCCGACATCTGTGAACAAGCGGTGTGGTCGATTGCAATCACCCATGTCTTGCGCACAGGTACCTTATGGCAGTGGATGAACTGAACTTGATGGTTTTACAGATGGCAGTCGAAAGCGTCCGCTCGCTCTCGTTGAGCTTCGCTGAAAAAGCCGCCGAGATAGCCACCAGGAGCCGCGGCAGCCTGCTTTTCAACGTGCGGATCGACGGTGACGCGCAGGTCCAGCGGGTCGCAGCCATCCGATATCACGGCGGCCAATTCGGCGTGCTGGCGTTAGACGGACACGGCCTAGTTACCCACTATTGCATCGTTAACGGTATGTTCTCACATTACATTGCGGCCTTGGAGAGCTGGCACAGGATGCCCCTGTCGATGCAGGCCAAGATGGATGCCAACGGCAATGCCCGTCTCTTCGTAGCGGCGTTGCGGGATGCCGGACATATGCTGGGCACCTAGCATTTGGCCAGAGTGCATCTCTGAATTTGCAAGTGCATCACTGCGATGGCGCCGGCATGATCGTCATGCTCGAAAAGGGCTGCGGCGGCCGCGGCAAAGCGGTCGCCGCGATGATGGTGTCAACGGCGTTGCATCGATGCGAGCGTTTAGAACAGAGGTCTCCTCCTGGCATCGAGCGTATGCAAGGAGCTACGCAAGCGCAAATGTATCAAGTATTTTGAAGGGACGACCCCTCATGCATACTTAGCTGCGATGCTCGGGCGGCATAAGCCTCGTTGCCATCTAGCCGCCTTGATGCACGGCGATAAGCTTTTGACGGCCTGAAGCGACGCTGTGGTCGCCGTTGCGGTGCTTTTCCACGCGCCTCGTCAGGCGCCGGGATTGCTCCGGCGTGATGGCAGGCGGGGGACGAAGCGGATATCGCCACCGTGGGCGCCGACCTCGACCCGCGCGATGATGCGCTCGACGCGGCTCCAACTAGCGGCGCCGTCAACGAACTTCTTGAACCTGCGGACCTTGCCTGTCTTGGCCGACGCTTCGAAGCGCGCGGTCGTGCTGGCCTCCAGATCCGCGACATGCTTGCGCAGGGTCGTGGTGGGCGCGAGGCCAAAGATGAAGTCGACGTCGTTGGCGCGGCACCAGTCGATGACCTGCGGGTTGCAATAAGGGCTATCGCCGCGGAGCAGGATTCGAATGTTCGGCCAGTTGATCTGGATCGCCCGCACCAGACGGTGCAGGTGGGGGCGGATCTCAGCCCCACTCGGCCGCTTGGCCGGTCGCAGGATCGCGCTGACGAACCGTCCCGCACCATCGAACACGACGATCGGCTGGAAGCCGTACTCGTCATGGTGGGCATTGAACAGGCGAAGCTGTTGGCCTCCGTGCACAGCGTCGAAGGTGTCGTCAATGTCGAGTACGATCCGCTTCGGCACTTGCCGGAACGAGGCGCAATAGAGATCGACCATCGCCCGCCCCATCGCGACCAGCTCCCGCACCCCGGGTAGGTTCTCCAGCCGGCACAGCGTCGATTGCGACGCCAGATCCCGACCCGACGGCAGCGCATCCTGGGCCATCTTGAAGACCGATCGCGGCGCAGCCGGTTGGCGTCGTTGCCGTCCTCGTAGCCGGCGCCGATCACCTTCATGCGAAAGTCGATCATGTCCGCCAGGCTGTGGACGACCTGGTCCGGGCAGCGCGGATCGTCGATGCAACGCGCCAGACGCTCGGCCACCCGCAACCGCTTTTCCACCTCGGCCTAGGCCAGAACGCCGCTGTGGACGACAGCATGCCGCCGTCGAAACGGGCGACGACGGACTTGCCGCCGACTAAAACCGCTCAGCGGCAGCGCAAGATCGTTCATGGTGGGTGTGGTCTCCGGGAAATTTCGGATCGGCTTAAGCAACCAAATCCTACGTCATTTTCAACGGGCTTGCGCCACATCCACCAACCCCCATGAATTTGGTTAGGTTGATGCTGCGTGCCGCCGCCGTGAGGCCGCGCTCGCTAAGCAGCGCGTCGAGAACGACGAGAAGATTCAGATCGAGCCCTTTGAAACGCATGTCTTAGCTATCCATAGCGTGGATGAATTTGATTGAAACAAACGATTTTACCAATTTTCCGGAATGTCGCATGGACCTGGCAGGACCTCACGTGCGCCGATCACTGCCTCTATCGCGTGGCGAGTCCCTTGAGAAGAGCCCGAAAGAGGAAATCTGTCGCGTGCGGTGGAGATTGTACTGGGAAAAAGAGGCAGCGCTCCAAATCATGTCGAACTCTCCGACGAATGGCGACCGGTACAATAGTTGATCGCAACTGGTCCGGAGCTATGAAACATCTCGATTACATATGAGGTGCCGAGTGAATACGCTGACAGCACTCACCGTCGCAGCGTTTAGCTGACGTTTGACGACGGTTCCTATCCATTTACACGCAGATTATTGATGTGCTGGCGCAAAAGCGGGAGGCCGGCGACTTTTCTTCGTCATCGGGCTGACGCCGCAGAAGCCGGAACTCGTCCGGTTCCTATGGGCATTGGGCTTGGTCGGCGCACAGGCTCTATGAGGGGCAATTTTGGCAACGCGACGCGACTCGGGTTTTGAACGACGCCGAAAACGCAAGCTGGAAAGGAACAAGATGGCAGATCAACTCGCCAACGAAATAATCGCAATGATCAAGAAGCGCGCCGCGTCGGAGGGCGGCATAGCGCCTGCCACGGGCGGCGAAATAACGGCTGCCACGGGACTGACTTCGCTCGGTATCGATTCACTGGGATTGGCGGACGTTCTCTGGGACCTGGAGCAGGCCTACGGCATCGAGATCGAGATGAATACGGCCGAGGCATGGTCGGATCTCCAGAATGTTGGGGGCATGGTGGAAGCCGTGCGCAGCTTGCTCCCTACGGGGGTGTGAATGGACAGGCGCGTCGTGATTACTGGGATTGGCGGGATTTGCGGGCTTGGAACCAACGCCGCCGCCATTTGGACAGAGATGCGAGAAGGCCGCTCCGCCATCGGCCCAATCGTCAACTCCGAGTTCCATGAATTGAGGGTCAGGATCGGTGCCGAGATCAAGGCCCTGCCGGAGCATGACATCGACAGCAAGCAACTCATCTCCATGGACCGCTTCAGCCTGCTCGCTGTGCTTGCGGCGCGCGAAGCCATGCGTCAGGCCGGACTTTCCTCCAAAGAGGGAAATAGCTATCGCTTCGGTGCGACGGTGGGCGTTGGCGGCTGCGGGTGGGATGCGATCGAGCAAACCTACCGCGCCATCCTTCTGGGCGGTAAGCGTGCCGCTCTCTTGACTGTACCCAAGGCGATGCCGGGTGCCGCTGCCGGCCAGGTCAGCATGAGTCTCGGCCTGCGCGGGCCGGTCTTCGGCGTCACGTCCGCCTGTTCCTCGGCAAACCATGCGATTGCCTGCGCGGTGGACCAGATCAGGCTCGGCCGGGCCGACGTGATGCTTGCCGGCGGCAGCGAAGCGCCGCTCATATGGGGTGTGCTGAAGGCATGGGAAGCGATCCGCGTGCTTTCGCCCGATACTTGCCGGCCATTCTCGGCCGATCGCCAGGGCCTGTCGCTTGGTGAAGGCGCCGGCATGGCGGTGCTGGAAAGCTACGAGCATGCCCTGGCTCGGGGCGCCACCATCCTTGCCGAAATTGCCGGTGTCGGCCTTTCCGCCGATGCGTCCGGCATCGTCGCGCCGACTGTCGAGGGGCCGGAGGCAGCAATGCGGGCCTGCCTTGCCGATGCCAGGCTGGACGCCGAGGATGTCGACTATCTCAACGCGCACGGCACCGGCACCAAGGCAAACGACCAGATCGAGACGGCGGCGATCAAGCGCGTCTTCGGTCAGCACGCCTTCTCAATGTCCATTTCTTCTACCAAGTCCATGCACGCGCATTGCCTCGGCGCCTCCGGCGCGCTCGAGTTGATCGCCTGCGTGATGGCTATCCGCGAGAGCGTCGTGCCGCCGACTGCCAATTATCGTGAGCTGGACCCCGATTGCGATCTCGACGTCACGCCCAATGTGGCACGCGAGCGCAAGGTCCGCGTGGCACTGAGCAACTCCTTCGCCTTTGGCGGCACGAACGCGGTTCTGGCGTTCAGGCAGGTGTAGAAGCCATGAAAGATGCTTCCGGCAACATTATCTCTCGCATCCAGATGCTTGCCGGATAACCTTGTGAAGGGCGGGTCATTGACCGCCTCGGCGAATGCGGGAAGTGGCAGCGGAAGCTCGAGGATCCGGGGGTATCGTCTTTGCGAAATTCTTAACTGTTGAACCGGCTTGGACGTACCGCCGCTCCGTAAAAGGTAAGCGAGGCCATGCGGGCTCGGCTTGAGGGTCTGAAGCTGTACACGACAATGTCTGGAAGCCGCAGGGTCGGCTCTGCGCCCGTTATAGTCGCCTGAGTGCTGCCGGCCCGGCCGCGCCGCGGGCTCCGTCAACGAACTTCTTGAACCTGCGGACCTTGCCTGTCTTGGCCGACGCTTCGAAGCGCGCGGTCGTGCTGGCCTCCAGATCCGCGACATGCTTGCGCAGGGTCGTGGTGGGCGCGAGGCCAAAGATGAAGTCGACGTCGTTGGCGCGGCACCAGTCGATGACCTGCGGGTTGCAATAAGGGCTATCGCCGCGCAGGATTCGAATGTTCGGCCAGTTGATCTGGATCGCCCGCACCAGACGGTGCAGGTGGGGGCGGATCTCAGCCCCACTCGGCCGCTTGGCCGGTCGCAGGATCGCGCTGACGAACCGTCCCGCACCATCGAACACGACGATCGGCTGGAAGCCGTACTCGTCATGGTGGGCATTGAACAGGCGAAGCTGTTGGCCTCCGTGCACAGCGTCGAAGGTGTCGTCAATGTCGAGTACGATCCGCTTCGGCACTTGCCGGAACGAGGCGCAATAGAGATCGACCATCGCCCGCCCCATCGCGACCAGCTCCCGCACCCCGGGTAGGTTCTCCAGCCGGCACAGCGTCGATTGCGACGCCAGATCCCGACCCGACGGCAGCGCATCCTGGGCCATCTTGAAGACCGATCGCGGCGCAGCCGGTTGGCGTCGTTGCCATCCTCGTAGCCGGCGCCGATCACCTTCATGCGAAAGTCGATCATGTCCGCCAGGCTGTGGACGACCTGGTCCGGGCAGCGCGGATCGTCGATGCAACGCGCCAGACGCTCGGCCACCCGCAACCGCTTTTCCACCTCGGCCAAGGCCAGAACGCCGCTGTTGGACGACAGCATGCCGCCGTCGAAACGGGCGACGACGGACTTGCCGCCGACTAAAACCGCTCAGCGGCAGCGCAAGATCGTTCATGGTGGGTGTGGTCTCCGGGAAATTTCGGATCGGCTTAAGCAACCTAATCCTACGTCATTTCAACGGGCTTGCGCCACATCCACCAACCCCCATGAATTTTTCAGGCTGGCAGAGAGGGTGCTTGCGGTGCACTCACTGACACGAGATCGCAAATGGAGGCGCGTGACCACCAGAACTGGCGACACCCAAGGTGGTCCGCTGGACCCGCAGGAGGAACCACAAGGTGTCAGCGGGCAGAGCGCAAGCGAGTCCCTACTTCGATCTTTCTAGAAGCGCGCCGGCAGCCTGGGCGGGGGGCTTGGGGGTCAGACTGCCGGCGCACGCCACTCACGAAGAGCGGCCCCTTTTCCTGGTTCGAACGCCCATAGTCAACCCGGAAACGTCAGGATGCCCGCCATGTTACTTTCAGAGCGGCGCGACTTCGCCATGGTGGACGATTCAGCCTAGGAGTAGCCACTCTCGTAGGCCGAGTTGATGCTCAAGCCAGCATCGCCTTGCCGAACTAGGAAGAGTTCGCCGTTAGTCCTTCGTCGCGAGCCGATGCCGTCGTGCACGTTTCGTAGCACTCCGGGCGGCTATATCGCTTTGTTGTTCGGTGAGCTGCGCCAGAAGGCATCGCATCAATCAATCAAGCGTCGACATCAGCCGCAAGCTTCACATCACAACAGCTAGTCCACCCATTGCAGATCATCCGATCTGTTCAGGCGGCGTCCGAAATGTCCAACTCCGACTCAAGAATTCCCACAGGTATGGAAAGCGATTTCGCTATCCGATCCCGATAGCCCTTGCTGTACCTCAGACCTCGCTCGATGTTTTGGATTTCCTCAGCGGCCAGCCCGCACGCGACGGCCAGGTCGTCGATCGAATATCCAAGGTGCTCGCGATAAGCGCGGACGATGTGGGTTCCCTGGGACATAGCCGTCAAGACTGGTTCGGGAATGCGCGAATCCTTCATAAACATCTCCAAGAACTGGGAGCTCCCTCGGAGATTCCTCCCGAGGCGCACACCTAGCAAATAAAAAAAATGGTCGTCCATTCGGCCGAACCGGCCTCATGCATGGGATGGGCCGCTGAATTGGCCGGGCCGGAATATGGCGGCTCACCTGCTTCTGATCAAGTATCAAGACTGCCCGTGCTGAGAGCCTGGTCGGCGTAGCGCATGCGACCTGCGATCCTTCGTGGACCATTCTCGCCGATGGCTTTCTTGAACAGCAACTCGAACTTTCGGCACGGACACTGCTTCCTTCGGCAATCTCCACCGGCGAGGCAGCGAAAGACCCGCTCGTAACCGCTACCGAGTTTCGCAATTGCAGCAAACAATGGTCATCTGGTTTCATCCGGGCTTCGGATCCAGACAAGGGGTACCGCTTTCCTGGAGGCGCATCGCCACCTGTACAGGTTCACAATCATTCGACCGTGACCGATTTTGCGAGATTGCGCGGCTGGTCTACATCCGTCCCCATGAAGAGCGCCGTGTGGTAGGCTAGAAGCTGTATCGGGAGCGAGAAGATCATTGGCGCGATAATCTCGTCGACAACCGGCAGCACGAGCGTGTGCATGGTTTCGAGTTTCGATACGGCTGCCCCTTTTTCATCGGTGATGAGGATAATCCGCCCTCCACGGGCAGCCACTTCCTGCATGTTGGAAACGGTCTTGTCGAAAAGACGGTCATGGGGCGCGATGACGATCACTGGCATGTTCTCGTCTATCAAGGCGATCGGCCCGTGCTTCAATTCACCCGCTGCATAGCCCTCGGCATGGATGTAGGAAATCTCCTTGAGCTTCAGCGCACCTTCCATCGCTAGCGGGAAACTGGTGCCACGGCCGAGATACAGGACGTCACGACACTTTGACAGTTCGCGCGACAAGAACTCGATTTCCGGCTGGATGCACTCGAGTACGTGGCCCATCACGCGCGGCAATTCGGCGAGGCTCCTGACGAGCGCCTGCAGCTCGTGTTCGGGGACGGTCCCGCGGGCTCTGGCCGCGCCGATGGCGAGTGCTGCTAGAACGGCAAGCTGGCAGGTAAAAGCCTTGGTAGAGGCGACGCCGATCTCCGGTCCGGCAAGGATCGGGAAAACCGTATCGGCCTCCCGAGCGATGGTCGATTCGCAGGCATTGACGATAGCGCCAATTTTCAGCCCACGCTCCTTGCAGTACCTCAATGACGCAAGCGTATCGGCGGTTTCGCCGGACTGCGAGATGAAAAGAGCCGCCGACTGCGGCGGCAACGGGATCTCGCGGTAACGGAATTCGGACGCAACGTCGATTTCAACCGTCAGGCGCGCATAGCGCTCGAACCAGTATTTTCCGATCAGTCCGGCGAAATAGGCGGTCCCGCAGGCAGAGATCGCCAAGCTCGGGACCTTGGCGAAATCAATGCCAGGAACCATGTCGCGACTGTCTATGATGTTAATGTAATGACGGAGAGCATGGGCGATGACCTCGGGCTGCTCGTAAATCTCCTTCTCCATGAAGTGGCGATGGTTGCCCTTGTTGGCGAGATCGGCCGCGGCCGTGGAGATATGGCGCGGACGCTCGACGGGACGGCCGTCGACATCGAAGATATGGGCGCCCGAATTGCCGACAACGGCCCAGTCGCCGTCGATGAGATAGGTAATTTCATTGGTGAAGGGAGCAAGGGCGATCGCGTCGGAGCCCAGGAACATCTCGCCGTCGCCGTGACCGATCGCGAGCGGTGGTCCGTTGCGCGCCGCCGTGATGGTCGACGGTTCATCTTCGAAGAGGATGGCAAGCGCATAAGCGCCCTTGACGCGTTTCAGCATGGCACGCGTGGCCTCTTGCGGCCTCATGCCCTCTCGGCGGTATCTTGCCAAGAGATGCCCAACGACCTCGGTGTCGGTGTCGGTCTGGAACTCGGCGCCATCCGCCGCCAATTCGTCCTTCAGCTCGGTGAAATTCTCGATGATGCCGTTATGGACTACGGCGACACCGTCGCTCAAGTGCGGGTGCGCATTGCGTTCGGTCGAGGCCCCGTGGGTTGCCCAACGCGTGTGGCCGATGCCGACGTTGCCGCTCAGCGGCTCTTCCTTCAGTCGCGTCTCGAGATTGACGAGCTTGCCCTCGGCGCGCCGGCGGTGCAAGGCACCCTCGATGATCGTCGCAACGCCGGCGGAATCATAGCCGCGATATTCCAAACCCTTCAACGCGCCGATCAACCGATCCGACACCGGCTGTTGCCCAACGATGCCAACAATCCCGCACATGTTCGTCTCCGCACTTTGCGGGCAGCACCAGCCCACGCGAGACGGATACCCGTCCGGCCGCTTTAAGTGGCGGCCTTGTAGTAGAATCCCATAATATTGGTAAAATTGATTGTTGTGATAACTACCATCCACCCGATGGATAGGTCGGCGGCTGTGGAGCCACGACCCAAACTTCTATTCGCGCCTGACGCTCTTATGAGGATCGCAAACTCACACCCGCGGCAGGATCACGGCCTCGGAAAGGCCAGGAGGCCTTGGACAGTGGACGGACGACGGGCCTGCGACCCCTTGTCAGGCAGTCGGCATCTAGGAGCATGGTGCCGCCGACTTGGGCATCGGCGATGGTCTGTCTTGGCGACAGAGTTCGCTTCAGGACCTTCGTCGTCTCGCGCGGCTGCCAGTGTCAGTTGACGATAACAAAATGTCCGCCCGGGGGCGAGCGCCTCACGCACCGCACGTGCCAGCCGCGGTCGGTCCGGGACGCCGTCGAAGGCGTTGGCCGTGAAGACGAAACCGACGGGGCGCGACACCAGAGTAGCGAGTTCATAGCGCGTAGCCGGCGACCAATAGCAATTGGTCGCGCCGGCGCCGGTCAGCCGGCGGTGCGCGGCCTTCAGCTGGTCGGCGTAGTGCGACGACAGGCGGGCGATCGTGGCGATCGGCACAGCCGCCCCGCAACAGAGGTCGACCACCTCCATGCCCGGCTTCAGCCCGGTTGTCGCAAGCGCCATCTTCGCTGCGGTCGCGCTTGTCATGCTGCTCTTTCCTGGCCTTTGCAAGAACACGAACCTCGGCTTCGGTCGGAATGGCAATGTGCGAAGGGCGACCCGATCTGCGGCAAGCTCATCGCCAGGGAAGAGGCGAATGATGGGCAGCCCCACTACCGCCTGATGACCACCGGCGGCCGCCGATGTTCCCAGCATTCGCGTTCCAAGGTCGGCATGTCGTGCTCCTCGCTGGCATAGCCGAGGCAGAAATAGCCGATCAGCGTCCATTCGGGCGGCGTGTCGAGAATTTCGGCCATCTCGGTCGCA
Source organism: Mesorhizobium sp. P171375 (assembly GCF_057786075.1). Classification (NCBI taxonomy): domain Bacteria; kingdom Pseudomonadati; phylum Pseudomonadota; class Alphaproteobacteria; order Hyphomicrobiales; family Phyllobacteriaceae; genus Mesorhizobium; species Mesorhizobium sp. P171375. The sequence goes on along the minus strand of NZ_JBYNWF010000001.1, from coordinate 2,231,224 downwards.
TCGAGGATCGACACCCAGCCCATGCCGATGCCCTCCGCCCGCGCCGCCACCCACAGTGTGTGCACTGCCATGACGGCCGAATAGTCGATGGTCGCCGCCATGGTCATGCGACCGAGCCCATGGCCTTGTCGGGTCGTGCGGTCGGCGAAGACCGCGAATTGACAGGGCGCCTCGTCGAGCCCGGCAAGCTTCAGCCGGGCATAGAGTGCGGCGCGCTCTCCCGAAAAGTGCGTGAGCGCCTCGGCATTGCAGCGCTCGAAGCAGTCTCTCACGGCAGTGCGCCGCTTGAGGCTCTCGACGACTACGAAGCGCCAGGGCTGGCTGAGGCCAACGGAGGGCGCAATGCTGGCGAGCTCGAGCAGGCGTTCCAGCGTACCCTCTGGCAGAGCCGTCGGCTCGAAGCGCCGCACATCCCTGCGCCAGCGCAGCAGCGTGATCAGCTCGGAGCGAAAATCGTCGGTGAAATCTGGAGTTGACGGCATGGCGGTCTCGTTAGGTATGGATTGGCATTAGGGAGTACAGTGTGGACAGCCTCTGCCTATTGCCAAGCTGGCTTGTTGCGTCCGACAATCGCGTCATGCGACCCCAACCGCAAACGATAGAAAAATCTTTCCTCGTGGGCGGCGCTATTACGATGCAATCGACCAAGCCAGTTTCGATCAGCTCGCACCGCGGTGAATCGTGTACCAGGCCGTTGCTAAATGCGCCATTGACACTCAGGCGCACCCGTATCGCTCACCAGGCCTCCGAATGCAGAGAACGTCGGCCTGGAACGCGGAGACGGCGACAGGCATCTCAGCTTGCATATGGTCGTTCCTGCCGCATCGCCTGCAACTCAGTTTGCTTCCGACCACGTCGGCCTCGACGTCCCCGAAGATTCCCCAGGTCATTCGGCAGATACCATCGTCTGACGTCATAGCGCCGCAGCGGACAGCACCAGCTGCCCAGTTTCATTTGGTGCATCGCTGAGCTTCCAGTCGCCACCGCAATTTCGTCTTCCACCAGCGTCAGGCCTGACCCAAATTGCAGCTCATCCCTCTCACAGTCAATTCGCGCTTGAATTATATGTTCTACTTTCGTTCACTGTTCGGACGACACATTAGAAAGAGCTGGAATGGAATCTATCATCAGCCTTCGACAGCCGCCAAAGGTGGCCGCTGTTCAAGCCCGCCGAAAAGTTTGGATGCCGTTCACAAGGGGAGAGCATTGGTGGGACCTTGCCGGCGCCATCTACCTCTTTGTTCTTCTCGGGGAACATCGCCCGGGCCAGTGGTCTCAATCGTGACCGGAGAGTAAAAATAACTGACGCGCATCAGGGCTCGCGCACGTGGAACGCAATGAGCATCCCCAGTTACTGGCACATTCTACAATCAGCTACCAACTGACAAACGTATGGCAGGAGACGGATGAGACGTGGACGGTGTTCGACCGTCGTACCGCAGAGTCGCCATAAGTCGCATTTAGGAGGTCCTGATATTTGATGCAAATGGCTGGGAACGTTGCTCACCCTCAACTCGGAGGTGACCGTTACCATAAACAGCGGATGGGCTGGTGCCGTCATGAAGTTGGAGGGCGACTTGCCTCCTCTAGCCGTTTTCGCAACCTATTCCGTCGCCGTCTCGGTCAAGATCATAGATATCGGTGCCTACGACAGAGACCGGCCCGTGTACGTATGCGGGACCATTGCCCTTTCCGGAGGAACAGTCGACATCGCTGGCGATTGGAACACAGGCGCCTGTGTAGTTAGGGTCGCAGGATTCTTGGCCATGAGCGCTGCTGATGAAGGACGCCAGACCCAGAGCGACCGCGCCTAGACGATGAAACCGCATCAAACACCCGCCAGCTAACACCAAAGAAATCTTAGCGGGCATGTTAGCTCCATGCAATATTAGCGCTGGCTTGGGCGCCTATATATCACCACCAAGCTCCAAAGAGATAAGTTATTGCCGCACTGCAATGATCAAGATCGCGTTGAGGGTCGCGCGATGGCGGGCTACTTGATTTCGGTTTGGCAGATGCGTGGCCAAAGACCGACGCGTGCTGCCAGGCATATGCATCTTCGGCGGGGTTTGACTTTTGATATTGCTAGGCAGGAAGGTCGCTAGCTGTACAGACCAGCTTATTACCGAGGTCGAGAATCCTAGTACCGATCGGTGGTAGTGCATCCACAGCAGTCTGATTTGACAGCCGTCGTCGAGCCGGAGTTCGCATCGCCCTCTGCGGTGAGGCCTCCGTAAGCGTCTGCGACGACCGACAGAGTCGACAAGCACGCGCTTCGTTCAGCGCCCCGAGGTGATCATGGCTGAAAGCGGCCCTACAAGGGCGGCCGATAGTAGCCTTCAAGGCCTACAAGAGGCAAACGCTGTGGAATCGTGTGCAGGGCGAGGTCGGCGGCCCGGTCCCGAAGGAGCATAAGAAGCCCGAATGGCTGAAGCCGGGACTGGTCCGCCGGTCACGAGGTCGGAGGGCGAAGAGAAGCTGCGCCTCGCGAGGCTACGGATTTCTGGGAGGATAACCAAAGAGCGCGGCCAGTCTTAGGTATATTGTACGATTGTTACCCAAGCGGCGGCCGCATGGACTCTCATCATCTTGGAACTACATTGCCAGAATGGCACAGCTCTTTGAATCCGCCCCAATGAGCGCTTCATTTCAGATGATCGTGGACCACTATGAGACAGCGGTTTCACTCCAGGAGCGCATTGTAACTCGCGCTCGACAAGTCGGCTTGGCGACCAAAAGCGATGACGAATTTCTGGAGCATCTGAATGCCGCGTTAGAGCGGGTGCGCCAAAGCTTGGCTCGGGCCGATTAACGTAATTGATTAAAAAATGGGACATCCGCGGTCGGCAGGCATACAGTGTGCCATCGACGGCAACTCTAAGGGCGTCCGTCGGCTGTGAGCGATCAACATGCTTCCGCCCCAATAGGGAGAGGGAGCTATGACAGACTCCAGTTCACAAACTCACACTGCCGCGCAACGCGACACCGGCCAAAATTCGATCTATCGCAATTCGCTGCTGCTACGAATGTGCTCGGCAGATTTGGCATTGCTGCAACCTCATTTCGAAAGCGTCTCCCTTGGGCTGAAGACGCATCTCGAAGTGGCGGGGTCACCAATCAGCACCGTGTACTTCTTCGAGAGCGGTCTCGGGTCAGTGGTGGGCGAGCTGCGGCCTGGTATCGAAGCTGAGATCGGAATCATTGGTTGTGAGGGCATGACCGGCTCAGCGCTTATCATGGGCGATGACCGGTCAACGCACGATTGTTACGTCCAATTAGAAGCCCGAGCCTTTGTTATCGACGCGGGCCTCTTCACCAAGGCGCTTCTGACAAGCCCAACCTTGCGAACCTTTCTGCTCCGCTACGTTCACTACTTTCACCTCCAGGCAAGCTTCACGGCGCTCAGCAATGCCCGGATGAACATAGTCGACAGGCTCTCAAGATGGCTGGTGATGTGTGATGATCGCGTCGACGGGAACAGCTTTGCGATTACGCACGAGTTCTTATCAGTTATGTTCGGTGTCAGGCGGCCCGGCGTCACCATAGCGCTGCAAACCTTGGAGGGCCAAGGTCTGATACGCTCAATGCGAGGAGAGGTAGTCATTCTTGATCGCGCGCGTCTAATTGCGCTGGCAGATGGGTCATATGGCAGGGCTGAAGCCGAATACGCTCGGCTAGTCGGCAAACTGCATTGATCGCAGGCGCCGCGGCGTCCGTAGCGCCGCGACGGTGATCGCCAACGAATGTGCTCGAACAGGAGATGGTCGATCTCCTGCATTGGAGTCACGTAAGCCGCCTAGACAGAGCCTTCACCGCCGACGTTGCCGAGCATCGGGATCCAAGACGAAGCTGTCATGCCGGCACCGCTGCATGCGCCGCGCGAGGAACAAACCGCCCCTCGCCTTCGTTCAGGATCCCGAAGCACGATACGGCTGTGCACCACCTTCCGGCCACTCAAAGGAGACCCGAGACGACTTGGTCCGTAAAGGAGGTTTTCGAAGAGCATCTGAGGCTTCGCGCGGCAGGCGATATCGAGGAGGATCTCTTGGGCGCACTGCCATCTAACCTCGATTAAACAGGCACTGATGCGCTGGCTGGAGCAATGGCGAGACTCATTGCACCAGCCAAGTTCAGGGCATGTGCAGACAACCGCCTTTGGCCCGGAACAGATCGATTGGCGGCATAGCCTTATCTTCCCTCACAACGGGAAGGCTGTTTCGGGACTTTTCGAAATCAGCGGATCACAGGCTCGCCATGGAAGCGGCGGCGCGATGGAGGAGAAACGCCGAAGCCAACTTCCATCATCAGCCGTGGCCTGTGCGACGGCACGGTGCCCATATGGAACCCGAACGGATCCTCGACGAAACCGAAACCGGCCTTGCCGGTCAGCGTGACCGGACTCTGCTTGCCGTAGACGTCCAGAATCTCTTGCGCTGGATGGCCGACGACAAGCGTAAATTGGTGCTTGAGGGCGCGGCGATCATGGCTGCCGCGAACATAGATATGCGGGCCGGTCCCCTCGTCGACGGGCACCAGATAGAAAAAGAACTTCAGCATCCGCCAGTCGTCCAGGTCGAAGTGGTATTTGCCGAGCGAAGCCAGGTTCTTGTCCGCGTCCGACGCCTGGCCGGTCGGGAAGCTCCACCAGACGCGCGTCGTGATCAGCGTCGCCTGGCCGCCGAGATAGTGCGCCGCTATATCCATGAGCAGCGGATCGTTTTGGATGGCAACGGCCGACTTACAGCCCAGAATGCGCTCGAAATAATGGCCGCTGAGCAACGGACGGCCAAATCGCGCCTCAGCCTCCGCATGCTCCGCCGGCATGAACTCGAGTCGGCGATCGAAATTGCCGAAACAAGGTGTGCACCTGGCGAATGCGGCTACATCTTCAGCCACCATTGCAGGCAGGACAAGGCCGGGAAAAAGCCCATCCATCCGCAGCGCGTCGACAACGTCGTGGCAATTGACACCGGCAAACATAGTGTCCTGGGCTCTTTGCGGCCTTCGGACCGGCTTTGCACCACGCCAGTGCATTCTCCGTGCCGGCATGGTGCGCGCCAACATGAACATGGGCAGCCACGCCGGGTTCTCGCGAATATCCGACAGGTAGGTCGGAATGCGTACGGCTATGCGACGCAGCATGCTGCCGTTTCGCGCGATTGTCTCAAGGCTTGCAGCGCCGGCTTTGTCGGAGTTCATAACGGTCATCGGGGTCCTCAGGTCATGAATGCACTTATCGACGAAGTTGGGTCCCGGTGTTTCGCCGAAACCCGATTCGCCGCGGAAGAACTAGGCGCTTGCCACGTTTTGTGCAACGCACCATTGCAGTGAGAAAATGGAGGTTGCGCGTTCGTTATAAGACAATCGCAACCACTCCAATTACCTCAGGAACTGTCTGTAGCCGCCGCCCATCAGGTAGCGGCCGCGTTGGATGGCGCGACGTACCTGATCGCGAAGATGGCCGCCTGGATGACGCCAATCTTCTTCGACACGGCGTCTCCCGAACAAGGCAATGGCGACCTCCTGATGAGATGCTCCCGCCAGCGAGCCATCCAAAGCCTGCAGTACAATACGCAGACGCGCTCCGCGGTGTTCCGGCGGAAAGCAAGCAGCTGACACGCGGCGGCAATCATTGATGTCGTTCAGGAACTGAAGGGCAGCGACATGGAACTTGAGGTGCTGCGGCTGAAGGATCGCGTCGACATATAGCCGCAACGGGCGGAGGACGGACGCACCGGAAACGGCGATCTGCAGACTCCGGCAGTTCTCCCTCAGCAGCACGTGCTGCATGCCCGCAGCTGTCAGCAGGATGTCCTTGCAGCATGAGAGCGAAGAAAGGTGAAGCGGTTCAAAATCGTGGTCGAGCCCCAGCGGCTCCGCGGCCGCTCGTAGAATACAGGCGCAATCGCGCGGATCCCAAAAGACCCTCGCCGATGTAGCGTCCGACTGTGGCGCGTCCGCGAAAAAGGAGGCTCCATTGTCTTAGGAAAGCTGATTCTGTCGTCAACTCGATTATCTTCATGTCGGCCTGGGTTCCGACAAAGCAGGCGGACGGTGCCATTTTGGCGTGGTCGCGCTGGAATTGTGGATTGCGCCGAAGAAACTCCCAGGCCCAGCCAGTGCGTGGCAATCGTCTGGCGTAGTGGTAAGCGTCCTGGCGACGCCAGTCCGGCCAGCATACAAGGCCGACCGTCGCTTCCTTGGGCAAACCAGCATCCTTCATGGCACAGGTGTCCACAATGGCGCTATGCTGACGGGCCTAGAACCGGTTGCCACAGTACCGGTCCGCTCAGACGTCCCCTGCTGCGGATGCGCAAAAGGCTCGCGTGGGAAATCTCGAGAAACCCAGCCACCGCCTCCGTTTTGCCGACGCACTTGGGTTCTCCGATGCGCGACAATGGCCACGTAGCAAGGCGGAGGATCCGCTCCATGCGCGTGTCCGTCACCGTTACGATCCGGGTCAGATCCTTGGCCAAGCCGAACTCGATCATGCCCGCGAAGAGCTCGTAGGTCGCCTGGGCCAGCCCGCCCGCTGCCTTGGGCGCCGACGGAGGAAGATCGAGCGCGAAACGACTGCTCTCCCATATGTCGGTGGTCGAGGGCACGACGTCAGCACCCAGCAGCACCGGGAAGGTGTCGCGCAACATTGTGGGTCCGGTGCTGGGCAAAAGACGCACGCAACCGCGAATTCGCCAGTCGGATCCTTTGAGGAGCAGATAGACAGGCTTGAGAGCATCAAACGGATCGGATTCCATCTGGTCTTCGGTATCAACTTCCCAATCGAGCCTTTCCTTGAACACCCGAAACCTGAGCCCGTGCATCTCTTTGAGCTCGCCTGCAAAATCACTGTAAAAGTCTGGTGCTATCAGTTGCATCATGGTCGCCTCCATGTGGGATGTGTTCCCGCCATCGAAGGGCAAAGCTGACAGCGATGCAGCCTGTAGAGGTTTACAGGTATCGTGGCTGAGAATCAGGATCTCGTCAGGCCGGAGGCAGCCATTCGTGCAACGGCTTGGTTGATCGTTCGAACGCCAAACTTTGCCTTGGCGTTTTCCAGATGAAAGGTCACGGTGCGCTTTGAGACGCCGAGAAGCTGGCTAGTATCCCAAGCCGACTTGCCGCGCGCCGCCCATTTCAGACACTCGAACTCCCGCGGGGTGAGCGTTACACCATCCACCACGCGATGATCGGCGAGCCTTCGCCGGACATGGATATGAAAGTTGATGGCCACCAGCTGCAATGCTTTTTCGTAACGTGCCAGTGACCGCAACAGAGGCGGACGGGACTCGTCGGAAGCAAAGGTCAGGGCAGCAAACCGGCCGAGATGATCATGCATGGACATCGTCAGGTCGCCGCAGATGCCAAACTCAGCCGCACTCTCTAGAATTTGTTGCTGCGAATTCGGCAGACCGTGCCGAGCGCGATCCACACCCCAATCGAATGTATCCCAGCCTTGCAGCCCGCGCAGGATGACCGGATCGAGACTGTGGTACCGCTGTTGCAGATAACGTGACGTCCAGGATGAAGGATAGTTTGAAATCAATTGGGGGGCGTCGCCGGAGGCTGACGGGTAGGTGAAATAGGCGAATAGCGGGAAGTCGAAGCCGGCTGCAGCGGAGGCCATTGCCTCACAGAGATCGGCAGCATCAACACTTGCAGACAGTTGCTCGACGAAGTTCTCAAACACGCGATGCATGTGTCCTGTGCGTAACCTCCGTAACACTCAATGCCAGGCAGAGACCTTGTTTTAGATGATCCCGGACGAATACGGCGCGTGCCGAGAACGTGGCTAATCTGTTGAACCAATCCGAAATAGTCTGACGTTGTCTATGAGCCGTGTGCCGCCGAGCCAGGCGGCGGCAAGCAACCGTGCCGGTCGATCGAGGCTTGTTATCGGGTGCAGATCTGCCTCATCGCGAAGTTCCAGGTATTCGACCTCGCGATAGCCTGCAGCCAGAATTGCTGCGCGAGATTCTGCAAGCGTTGGCAGGATGGGTGAGCCGCGCTCAAGCCGCTCAGCCGTCTTGAGCAGGACCGATGATAGCTTGGGAGCAACAGCGCGTTCCGCTGGCGAGAGCCGCACATTGCGCGATGATAACGCAAGACCGTCGGCTTCACGGACTGTCGGACAGGCAACAATGGTGATTGGAATATCCAGATCCCGGGCCATGCGCCTGACCAGGTGAATTTGCTGAAAGTCCTTTTCGCCAAAGAAGCCGAAGTCAGCGCTGGTCTGCAGGAAGAGCTTGGCGACGACGGTCGCCACGCCGTCGAAATGCCCCGGCCGGAATGTACCGCACAGGCCTTCGCTGACACCGCAAACCGAAACGGTGGTGGCGAAGCCCGCCGGATACATCTCCTCTGCATCTGGCGCATAAAGCAGGTGCGCGCCAACCGGTGCCAGTTTGGCGGCATCCTCGTCCTCGGTGCGGGGATACGCGGCAAGATCGGCCTGGCTGTTGAATTGCTTCGGGTTGACGAAGAGCGTCACTATCACACGGTCTGCCTTCTCGAGTGCAGCGCGCACCAGGCTGAGATGGCCCTCATGCAGGACGCCCATCGTTGGCACCAGGGCTATCCTCACACCTTCGCAGCGCCATGCGGCGACGCTTTCGCGAAGCTGGTCAACGCTCCTGACGATCGGCACGCTCACGCTGCTTCTCCGCTCTTGGTGGCGTCCGTGTCGGCGGGCTTGGGCGCATCGGCAAACACGTGCTCTGCGGCGGGAAACTGGCGCTCCTTCACCTCGCGCGCATAGGAAGCGATCGCAGCCGCAGCCGCCTCCCGGAGTTCAGCATAGCGCTTGACGAACTTGGGCCGGAAGTCGCCGAAGAGGCCCAGCATGTCGTCGACGACGAGAATCTGGCCGTCACAGGCTGCCGAGGCACCGATGCCAATGGTCGGGGTCGCCACCTCCTTGGTGATCCGGCGGGCGAGCGCCTCAGGAACCTTCTCCAGGACGACCGCAAAGGCGCCCGCTTCGCCCACCGCAATTGCGTCGCGCCTGATGCGCTCGGCATCCCCGCCCCTGCCCTGTACGCGGTAGCCACCGATGGTGTTGATGGCCTGCGGCGTCAATCCGACATGGGCCATGACGGGCACGCCGCGTGCGGCGAGGAAGCCGATCGTCTCTGCCATCGCTTCGCCGCCTTCGAGCTTGACGGCCGTGCAGCCGGTCTCGGCCATGACGCGCGCGGCATTGCGGAAAGCCTGCTCTGGGCTTTCCTCGTAGGAACCGAACGGCAGGTCGACCACCATCAGCGCCTGCTTGATGCCACGGCGCACCGCCTGGCCGTGCGTGATCATCATCTCCAGCGTGACACCGAGCGTCGAGGGCAGGCCGTGGAGAACCATGCCGACGCTGTCGCCGACGAGCACCACATCACAATGGGGATCGACAAGCCGGGCGACTGGGGTGGTGTAGGCGGTAAGGCAGACGAGCGGCGTCCCACCTTTGCGCGAACGAATATCCGGCGGTGTGATCGCCCTGGTGTCACCATAAGCGCTCATGGGACCCTCCTTCCCCTACGTTACCAGCTGCGGCTGTCGCCTTTGGCACATTTTTGTGCAGGTGCGAAGAGCAAAAAAATGGCCATGCAGCTGCGGGGTGTTGACGTGCCAATTGGCACGCTTACACTAAATCGATTAAGGTGCCCCCGAGTTGGCCAAATAATGGACGATCAGGCAATAGGACTCAGGAAAGACAGAGCCGCCGGCAAGGCCGACAACGTCAAAGTGGACTTGATCGCCTTTGTGGTCGCCGTAAACGGCAGTCAACCCTGTGTCCTCACCATCGGCCAGGCGGACACCTTGCCCTCCGGTCCCTTTGCGCTTGAGCACCGATCGCTGCAATCCGGCTTGAGGGGGTGGGTCGAGCAGCAAACCGGCCATCGGCTGGGGTACATTGAGCAACTCTACACGTTCGCGGATCGGGATCGCATCGGCGCCGAGCGCCAGCAGCGCGTCATCTCCATCAGCTATCTGGCATTGACGCGCAAGGAACAGGCAGCGGGCTCGCCCAAGTGCGGATGGCAGAGTTGGTATGAATATTTTCCATGGGAGGACCACCGCTCCGGCACGCCTGCGGTCGTGCTGGACGTTCTGCGGCCGCGCCTGATCGAATGGGCAAACGGGGTTGGCGATTCGGCCACGCGACGTGAACGCTGGCAGCGGGCGACGATAGCCTTTGGCTTCGACGACCGCCTTTGGAACGAGGAACTCACGCTTCAACGCTATGAGTTAGTCTACGAAGCAGGCCTGGTCCAAGAGGCCGTAAGAGGGCGGGACGCAGGACCCCCGCCGCTGGTGCCCAGCAAGTCCATGGTCGCCGATCATCGCCGCATCGTGGCGACCGGCATTGCGCGGCTGCGCTCCAAGATCAAATACCGCCCAGTCGTCTTTGAGCTGATGCCGCCGGTCTTCACGCTTTTGCAGCTGCAGCGAACCGTGGAGGCGCTCGCCGGCAGGCTCATCCACAAGCCGAACTTTCGGCGACTGATCGAACAGCAGGAGCTGGTCGAGGAGACCGGAGAGGCCACCACTGAGACCGGCGGCCGGCCAGCGAAGCTTTTCCGTTTCCGCCACGCCGTTCTCGACGATAGGCTCATCGCCGGGACAAAATTGCCGCTGGCGCGGGGTTGACATCCCTTATACTCACAGCAAGTATATGCTGGTTATTTTCAGTTAGAGTATAAGCGGGAGGGGGTCGATGGGCGCCATGCTGCCTACGGCCGCGTTGCTCTACGAGCGCGTCCGACGAGTGATCCCGCCGATTGAATGGCCGGCTTTCGCCGAGGATATCGAGGCGATCCTTGCGCTGAAGCGCGAGCGCAACGCGATCATCCTGGCGCACAATTATCAGACGCCCGAGATCTTCCACTGCGTGGCCGACATCGTCGGCGACAGCTTGGCACTAGCCCGCACGGCTGCGACGGTCGAGGCGCAAGTCATCGTGCTGGCCGGCGTCCATTTCATGGCCGAAACGGCCAAGCTCCTCAATCCGGGCAAGACCGTGCTCATTCCGGATCTCAGCGCCGGTTGCTCGTTGGCGGACTCAATCACGGCAGAAGACGTGCGCTTGATGCGCCAGCGTTATCCCGGCGTTCCGATCATCACTTATGTAAATACGTCCGCCGAAGTGAAGGCCGAGTCGGATATCTGCTGTACATCCGGCAACGCCAAGGCGGTCGTCGAATCCCTTGGGGTTCTCCGGGTGATCATGTTGCCGGACGAATATCTGGCCCAGAATATCGCCGCTCAGACAGATGTGCAGATCATCGCCTGGAAAGGGCGTTGCGAGGTGCATGAGCGCTTTACACCGGCCGACATCCGCGAGTTGCGCGAAAGCCATCCCGGCGTGGTCGTGCTCGCCCATCCCGAATGCCCGCCCGACGTCGTTGCTGAAGCAGATTTTTCCGGCTCGACGGCTGCCATGTCCGACTATGTCGAAAGGCAAAGGCCGCCACGTGTCGTGCTGATGACGGAATGCTCAATGAGCGACAACGTCGCGTTAGCGCACCCAGAGGTCGAGTTCATCCGGCCCTGCAATTTGTGCCCGCATATGAAGCGGATCACGCTTGCCAACATCCGCACGGCGCTCGAGCAGAACCACCATGTCGTAACCGTCGAACCCGGGATCGCCGGGCGCGCGCGGCTAGCGGTCGAACGGATGCTGGCAGTTTGAGCGCCGACCTCCGCAGCTTCTTCGGGCGGCCCATCATCATCGGCGGCGGCATCGCCGGACTGATGACCGCGCTTCAACTGTCGCCGGAGCCGGTGCTTCTTCTGTCAAGGTCGCTGCTGGGAGCTGACAACTCGAGCACCTGGGCCCAGGGGGGCCTGGCTGCAAGTTTCGGCGAAGACGACGATCCGGCAAGGCACCTGGCCGATACGGTTGCCGCCGGGGATGGTCTCTGCGACAGAGACGTGGCGAGCCGCATCCTCCAAGCCGCGCCCAAGGCCATAGAGGGGCTTGCGGGCTTTGGGGTTCGCTTTGACCGCACGCCGGAAGGATCACTGTGCCTCGGATTGGAGGCCGCACACAGCCGACGTCGCATCGTTCATGCGCATGGGGACGGCACCGGGCGTGAGATCATGCGTGCGCTGATCGCGGCTGTGCGTTCCACTCCGTCGATAGTTGTCGTGGAGGGCGTGGAAGCGCGCCGGCTCGCAGTGCGAGAGAATGCGATCCGAGGCGTCTGGGCGAGCTGTTCGATCGCACCTTTCTTCTTCGGCTCACGGCGGGTGGTTCTCGCCACCGGTGGCATCGGGGGACTGTTTCTCGACACCACGAACCCTTGGGGCAGTTGCGGACAAGGCCTTGCGCTTGCGGCCCGCGCTGGAGCTGTCCTAGCCGACCTCGAATTCATTCAGTTCCACCCGACCGCGCTTGACGGCCCAGAACGCCCTATGGCGCTGGTCAGCGAGGCTGTGCGAGGCGAAGGTGCTGCCCTGATCGATGAAACCGGCCAGGCTTTTCTCCAGAGCGTGCCCGGGGCGGAACTTGCGCCTCGCGATGTCTTGGCCCGCGCCGTGTGGAACCATCTTGCGGACGGCCACCATGTTTTTCTCGATGCCCGACAACGGCCAGGCCCGGCATTCGCTCGACATTTCCCGACAATCGCATCAGCCTGCCTTGGAGCGGGCATCAATCCCGCGCGCGATCTCATCCCCATTCGTCCGGCCCAACACTACCACATGGGTGGCGTTGCCGTGGACAGCTCGGGCAGGACCTCCGTCAAGGGGCTGTGGGCCTGCGGCGAAGTCGCTTCGACAGGACTGCATGGCGCCAACAGGCTCGCCAGCAATTCCTTGACGGAGGCAATCGTGTGCGCCCGCTGGGTCGCTGAAAGCGTCGCCGGAACGCCTGCGCGCAGAACAAGGCCTGCGTTTGCGAACGTTTACCCACCGCCCGCTCCGATAGCCGTGCGCGTTTTTCTGTCGCGCGCACTCGGCATCGTCCGGGATGGTCAAGCGTTGAAAGCAGCCGCGCGTGCCTTATTGCCGCTCGCCGAAAGCAAGGATGCGGTCTCGGATCCGGCGGCTGTCGGGCTAATGATTGCTGTTGCCGCCTTGTTGCGCGAAGAAAGCCGCGGCGCTCATTACCGGACAGATTTTCCTCATCATGCGACTGCCGCCCGACGGTCCGAAATCACGCTCGAAGCCGCCTTGGCGGCTGCGCGGGAACTCGGACACTCGCCAAGCTCCGAAGGTGCAAAGGGATGATGCTCTCACCGCTCCCCACGGTCCTGCTTGAGCCGCTTGTACGGGCATCTCTTCTTGAAGACCTTGGCAGAGCCGGCGACTTGACCACGGACGCCATCGTCCCGAAGGAATGCCAAGCGGGAACCGTGTTGGTGGCGCGACAGTCCGGAGTTGTCGCCGGCATCGATCTGGCGATGCTCGCTTTCGGCTTGATTGATCCTGGTGTCGAAATCTCCGTGGAGCGGGCAGACGGCTGCAATGTCGTGGATGGAGAGGTCATTGCATCAGTGGTTGGCCCGGCCCGGGCCATTCTCACAGCCGAAAGGACGGCACTCAATTTTTTGTGCCATCTGAGCGGCATCGCCACAGCAACGGCATTGATGGTCGCTGCGGTTCGTGGATATGGCGCGAAGATCGTCTGCACCCGCAAGACGACGCCCGGATTGCGGGCAGTCGAAAAGTATGCCGTGCGCGCAGGTGGCGGGTCCAATCACCGCTTCGGCCTGGACGATGCAATTTTGATCAAGGACAACCACATCGCCATCGCAGGCGGCGTCCGGCCAGCGCTCGAGCGAGCACGAAGAGCGGCCGGTCATCTCGTCAAGATCGAAGTCGAGGTCGATACTCTGGCCCAGTTGGAGGAGGTACTTGGCTTCGCTCCCGATGCGGTTCTGCTCGACAACATGTCCCTCCCCGATCTTCGCCGCGCCGTCGCAATGGTCGGTGGCCGCGCTATCACCGAGGCTTCTGGCGGGATCACGTCGCATACAGCGCGAGCGGTTGCCGCGACCGGCGTTGATCTGATTTCGGTCGGCCGACTCATCCACAGCGCGCCGATCCTGGATATCGGCCTCGACCATCGGGGCTCATGATTGTCTGAGTAACGAACAGGATTGGGTCAACTGTCCTTTCCGATCATCATAGTCAGATAGCAAAGACCCGCAAGACAGACCGGAGGAACAGCATGGAGATGCAAACGGCAAGTTCAACGCAGACACCGCCACAGGCCAAATCTCTTGACCCCCCTGACCCTGGAGCGTGGACCTTGGAGAAGGCTCAGGCACTTTACCATGCCCCCTTCAACAATCTCCTCTTCCTGGCGCAAACGGTGCACCGCCAGAATTTCGATCCAAACAAGGTCCAGCTCAGCCGGCTGCTCAGCATCAAGACCGGAGGATGCCCGGAGGATTGTGGCTATTGCAGCCAGTCGGCGCGTCACGAAACCGGGTTGGAGGCGTCCAAGCTGATGGATGTCAGGCGCGTCATCGCCGAAGCGACCAAGGCGCGTGATGCCGGCGCCACCCGTTATTGCATGGGCGCGGCCTGGCGAAACCCCAAGGCGCGCGACATGGATGCGGTGGTGGCGATGGTCGAAGGCGTCAAGGCGCTGGGCCTGGAGACCTGCATGACACTCGGCATGCTCGATCTTGAGCAAGCCGCTCGACTGAAGCAGGCGGGCCTCGACTACTACAACCACAACATCGATACGTCAGAACGCTACTATAGCGAGATCATCGGTACGCGGAGCTTTGCCGAGCGGCTCGAGACGCTTGACCACGTTCGCAAATCCGGCATCAAGGTCTGCTGTGGAGGCATTGTCGGCATGGGCGAGGAGCCGGTGGACCGGATCGACATGCTGGTGACGCTGGCCAATCTGCCGGAACATCCGCAAAGCGTTCCGATCAACATGCTGATCCCGATCGCCGGTACGCCGCTTGCAGACGCCAAGCCCATTGAGCCGATCGAATTCGTGCGCGTGATCGCGCTGGCGCGCATCATGATGCCGAAATCGCATGTCCGTCTGTCCGCCGGCCGCACCGCGATGACTGACGAGATGCAGGCGCTGTGCTTTTTTGCCGGCGCCAACTCGATCTTCTTCGGCGACACGCTGCTGACGGCGGACAATCCCGGTGAGGACAAGGATACCCTGCTGTTCCGGCGCCTTGGCATCGATCCGATGGAACTCGAGGCGCAATGAACGGGGCGCCGCTTGCCCGTTATGATGCGACCTTGCAGGGGCTAGCGCGCAAGGACCGGCTGCGGACGCTTTCGCCCCGGGCCGGGCTGGACTTCTCGTCGAACGACTATCTCGGGCTGGCCGCGTCCAGAAGACTTGGCGATGCGGTTGTGGCGGCGATTGCGCGGGGCACGCCGGTTGGCGCCACCGGGTCGCGGCTGTTGCGCGGCAATGCACCGGAACACGAGCAGCTCGAGGCAGACGCGGCGGCATTCTTTGGAGCCGACCGCGCGCTGTTCTTCGGCAGCGGCTACATCGCCAACTTCGCTCTGCTGAGCGCCCTGCCGCAGAAGGGCGATCTTTTGGTTGTCGATGAGCTCGCCCATGCCAGCATGCATGAGGGTGCGCAGGCCGGGCGCGCACAGTTCGTGCTGGCCGCGCACAACGACGCCACCGCTGTCGAGGATGCGATTACACGTTGGCGCGTCGCAGGCGGCATGGGATGCGTCTGGATCGCGGTGGAAAGCCTTTACAGCATGGATGGCGACTGCGCGCCTTTGGAGAGCCTGGTCGCACTTGCCGATCGGCACGGCGCATTCATCGTCATTGATGAGGCGCATGCCACCGGCGTCTGGGGACCGGATGGCCGGGGGCTTGCCGCCGCTTTCGAGGGCCGCGACAACATCATAGCGCTCCACACCTGCGGCAAGGCGCTCGGCGCATCTGGTGGGCTCGTCACCGGGCCGAGGGCACTGTGCGAATATCTGATCAACCGTTGCCGGCCATTCATCTACGCAACCGCGCCATCGCCACTGATGGCGGTCGTGGCGCGCGAGGCACTCGCAATGCTCGCCGACGAGCCTATGCGGCGTGTTCAGCTGCATGAACGCGTCGCCAGCGCCGGCCGGTTGGTCAATCGCTGGGGTGTGACACCAAGTGGCTCTCAGATCCAGCCCTTAGTAATCGGCGATGTCAGGCGCACCATGGCAGTGGCGGCGCGCCTGCAGGCCCGCGGCTTCGACATACGCGGCGTTCGTCCTCCGACCGTGCCCGAGGGCACGTCGCGGCTGCGCATCTCACTGACGCTCAATATTGGCGAAGCCGACATTTCCGCCATGGTCGAGGCGCTGGTCGAGGTGTTGGCCGAAACATCACCGGAGGCGATATGACCCAACGCATCGTCATCACCGGAACGGATACCGGAGTTGGCAAGACCGTGTTTGCGGCTGGGCTCGCCGGTTTGCTGGACGGCTTTTACTGGAAACCGGTGCAATCGGGCCTCGACGGCGAGACCGACAGCGAGGTTGTCGCGCGGCTTGCCGGCTTGCCCTCAGAGCGCGTGCTGCCGGAAGCCTACCGCTTGCGGAGCCCGCTGTCGCCGCATCGTTCGGCCGAGATCGACGGCGTGGCGATCAAGGCTGCCGATCTTGCTTTTCCCGTCCTACCGACGCCGCTCGTCATCGAAGGCTCCGGCGGCCTAATGGTGCCGCTCAACCGGCGCACAAGGTTAATCGACATCTTCGCTGAATGGCGGCTGCCCGTTATTCTGTGCGCCCGCACCACACTCGGCACCATCAACCACACCTTGCTATCGGTCGAGGCGCTCCGCGCCCGCTCCATCCCGTTGGCGGGCATCGCTTTCATCGGCGATGAGATGGCCGATACGCAACGGACCATCGTGGAATTCAGCGGTGCCCCGCAGCTCGGCAGGCTGCCGCACCTCGATGTGCTGACGGGGAAAACACTGAGGGACGCAATGGTTGCCGGCTTCGCCTTCGCCTCGATTACTGGAGGTGACTGATGTCGCAGTCTCATGTGTGGCATCCCTTCACCCAGCACGCACTCGAGCCTGCGATCCCAGAAATCGTCCTGACTGAGGGCGCCTATCTCCACAGGGCCGACGGCGCCCGCATCCTGGACGCCATCTCCTCCTGGTGGGTCGTCACACATGGCCACCGCCATCCCCGCATCATGAAGGCAATCGAGACAACCGCGTCGAGCCTCGACCAGATTATCTTTGCGGGCTTCACGCACGAGCCGGCAGAGCGCTTGGCCAAGGCGCTTGTCGGCCTCGCTCCCGCTGGACTCGACTGGGTGTTCTATTCCGACAGTGGCTCGACCTCAGTCGAAGTCGCGCTGAAGATGGCGCTCGGTTATTTCCGCAACATCGGCGCGCCGCGCTCGCGCATCGTCGTCATGGAGCACAGCTATCATGGTGACACGATTGGAACGATGAGCGTCGGTGCGCGTGGCGTGTTCAACGCCGCCTATGAACCCTTGCTGTTCGAGGTCGACATCATCCCCTTTCCGGCCGCGGGGCACGAGCAGGAGACGCTGGATCGTTTCGAGGCTGTGACCCGCGATCGACGAGCCGCAGCCTTGATCGTCGAGCCGCTGGTGCTGGGCGCCGGCGGCATGCTGATGTATCCAGCATCGGTTCTGGCCGAATTGAAGAAGATCACTGAGGCCTCCGGCTCGCTGCTGATCGCCGACGAGGTGATGACCGGCTGGGGACGCACCGGAACCATGTTCGCCTGCGAGCAGGCATCGATTTCTCCAGATATCCTGTGCACCTCCAAAGGCTTGACCGGCGGCACCATCCCGCTGGCCGTAACGCTTGTCACCGATGCCATCTTCCGGGCGCACTATTCCGAGGACCGGAAGAAGACGTTTTTCCATTCGAGCTCCTACACCGCCAATCCGATTGCCTGTGCGGCAGCACTCGCCAATGTCGAGATCTGGCGCGACGAGCCAGTGGCCGGGCGGATCACGGCCTTGAGCGTGATGCAGGCCGTCGGGCTGCAACGCTTTCGGGACAATCCATATTTTGCCGACTGTCGAGCCACGGGAACGATCGCGGCGCTCGACCTGCGAACCGGTTCAGCAGGTTATCTCGCCGAGATTGGTCCGAAGCTGCGCGCTTTCTTCCTCGAGCGCGGCCTACTTGTGCGCCCGCTCGGCAATGTCCTCTACCTTCTGCCACCCTATTGCATCGCAGGCGACGAGCTCGAACGACTATATGACGCCATCGAGGAGGCCGGGGAACGCTTCGGGTCAAGGCCATGAGCAAGTCGTCGCGCATTCTCGGACTTGGCCATCACGTGCCTGGGCGCAAGGTGGCCAATGCCGAGATCGAGAGCAATCTCGGCCTCGAGCCGGGCTGGATCGAAAGGCGTACCGGAATCCGTTCGCGCTTCTGGGCAACGGACGAAGACACGCTGTCGGGTCTTGCCACCCGGGCTGGCGACATGGCGCTGGTGAACGCCGGTATTGCGCGCCACGACATCGGTCTGCTGTTGCTTGCCACCTCGACGCCCGACCATCTTCTGCCGCCAAGCGCGCCGCTGGTCGCACACAAGCTTGGCCTTGGCCGCGCAGGCGCGGTCGATCTGACCGGCGCCTGCGCCGGCTTCATCTATGCGCTCATGTTTGCGGACGGGTTCACCCGCCTGCATGGCAAACCAGCGCTGGTCATCGCCGCCAACATCCTCAGCCGCCGCATCAATCCAGCCGAGCGCGCGAGCTCAGTCTTGTTCGCCGATGCCGCCGGCGCCCTGGTGATCGGTCAGTGCGATGATGCTGATCGGGGCATTCTCGGTGCCTCGGTGGCTTCGGACGGCTCGCGCTACGGGCTGATCCAGATTCCCGCAGGAGGAAGCAACACGCCGTTCCATGGCGACCTCGACCTCGGGCAGACCCGGATGACGATGACCGACGGGCCCCAAGTGTTCGCAAAGGCCGTCGAGATGATGACCGATTGCTCGACAGCCGCGCTAGCCACTGCGGGAGTGCGGCCACACAATGTCGGCCGGTTTGTGCCGCATCAGGCCAATACTCGGATTTTCGGCGCGGTCGGAAGAAACCTCGGCATTGCGGACCAAGCAATTGTCAAGACGATTGCCGAATACGGCAACTCTTCGGCCGCGACGGTCCCGCTGTCGCTCTCGCTCGCCAACCAGATGAAGCCATTCCAGCCAGGAGAGAAAATCCTTCTGGCGGCGGCGGGTGCGGGTCTCAGCGGCGGCGCTCTCGTGGTTGGAATCTAGCCGGCCGGCTCACGCGCGCAGGATTGGTCATGAATGGCAATAGGAGCAACAGAACCAATGCCAAAAAATGGCCTTCTGAAGCTCGACATGACCAAGCTGACGCAGCACGACCCGTGCGAGCCTCTGGATGAGTTCAAATGCAACACCCGTTGCACCAATCGTACCATCTGAATAAAGCTCAATTACAAAGGGTGAGCCGCCCCATATATGTCGGATACCCGACATTGTTCACATAAAAGGCTCGATGCTTACACGCTCTTTGCTGGCTGCTCTTTGCTGTCTTCTCTTTTCTCTTTGCTCTTTGCTCTTCCGTCTTGACTAGCAGGAGCCTGCGGCTTATCTCATTGCCGCGTTAGCACTCGCTTCGGCTGAGTGCTAGGCATGCTCCGGCAACGGAGCACCGTTCAACATCCGCACCAAGGAAATCCAAAAATGGCAAAGTCGAATTTCCGGCCGCTGCATGACCGCGTGGTCGTACGCCGGGTCGAATCCGAATCCAAGACCGCCGGCGGGATCATCATCCCGGATACGGCGAAGGAAAAGCCGCAGGAAGGCGAGATCATCGCCGTCGGCTCCGGCGCTCGCGACGAAGCCGGCAAGCTGGTCCCGCTGGACGTCAAGGCCGGCGACCGCATCCTGTTCGGCAAGTGGTCGGGCACCGAAGTCAAGCTCAATGGCGAAGACCTTCTGATCATGAAGGAATCCGACATTATGGGCATCATCGGCTGATTATCGGCCTCACCGTCAACTGAATTTCGGGCTTGATCGCAAGCCCCTGCCAGGAGCTAAAAAATGGCTGCCAAAGACGTAAAATTCTCCCGCGACGCGCGCGAGCGCATGCTTCACGGCATCAACATCCTCGCCGACGCGGTGAAGGTGACCCTCGGCCCCAAGGGCCGCAACGTCGTCATCGACAAGTCGTTCGGCGCACCGCGCATCACCAAGGACGGCGTCACCGTCGCCAAGGAAATCGAACTTTCCGACAAGTTCGAAAACATGGGCGCGCAGATGATCCGCGAAGTTGCTTCGAAGACCAACGACATCGCCGGTGATGGCACCACGACCGCGACCGTCCTGGCGCAGTCGATCGTCCAGGAAGGTAACAAGGCCGTTGCCGCCGGCATGAACCCGATGGACCTGAAGCGCGGCATCGACCTGGCCGTGACCGAAGTGGTCGCGGCTCTCGGCAACGCTGCCAAGAAGATCAAGACCTCCGAGGAAGTTGCCCAGGTCGGCACGATCGCCGGCAATGGCGACGAGTCGGTCGGCAAGATGATCGCCGAAGCGATGCAGAAGGTCGGCAATGAAGGCGTCATCACGGTTGAAGAAGCCAAGACCGCCGAGACCGAGCTGGAAGTCGTCGAAGGCATGCAGTTCGACCGCGGCTATCTCTCGCCCTACTTCGTCACCAACGCCGACAAGATGGTTGCCGAGCTCGAGGACGTCTACATCCTCCTGCACGAGAAGAAGCTGTCCAACCTCCAGGCCATGCTGCCGGTTCTCGAAGCCGTCGTGCAGACCTCCAAGCCGCTGCTCATCATCTCGGAAGACGTCGAAGGCGAGGCTCTGGCCACGCTGGTCGTCAACAAGCTGCGCGGTGGCCTGAAGATCGCCGCCGTCAAGGCGCCGGGCTTCGGTGATCGCCGCAAGGCCATGCTGGAAGACATCGCCATCCTCACCGGTGGCCAGGTCATTTCGGAAGACCTCGGCATCAAGCTCGAGAATGTCGGCCTCAACATGCTCGGCCGCGCCAAGAAGGTGTCGATCTCCAAGGAGAACACCACCATTGTCGACGGCGCCGGCAAGAAGGACGAGATCCAGGGCCGCGTTGCCCAGATCAAGCAGCAGATCGAAGAGACCACGTCGGACTACGACAAGGAGAAGCTGCAGGAACGTCTGGCGAAGCTCGCGGGCGGCGTCGCGGTGATCCGCGTCGGCGGCGCGACGGAAGTCGAAGTCAAGGAAAAGAAGGACCGCGTCGATGACGCCCTCAACGCGACCCGCGCGGCCGTGGAAGAAGGCATCGTTGCAGGCGGCGGCGTCGCACTGCTGCGCGCTTCGGCCAACATCAAGGTCACCGGCGTCAATGCCGACCAGGCTGCCGGCATCAACATCGTTCGTCGTGCACTGCAGGCTCCGGCCCGTCAGATCGCTTCGAACGCAGGTGCGGAAGCTTCGATCGTTGCCGGCAAGATCCTCGACAACAAGGGCGCGACCTACGGCTACAACGCCCAGACCGGCGAATATGGCGACATGATCGCCATGGGTATCGTCGATCCGGTCAAGGTCGTTCGCACTGCCCTCCAGGACGCGGCCTCGGTCGCCGGCCTGCTCGTCACCACCGAAGCCATGATCGCGGAGGCTCCGAAGAAGGAGTCAGCTGGCGGCGGCATGCCTGGCGGCATGGGCGGCGGCGGTATGGGCGGCATGGGCGGGATGGGCGGTATGGATTTTTAATCCAGCCCCTATCAACTTACAGCGGACAGGGCGGCAGCAATGCCGCCCTTTCCTTGTGTGCCGAACATGATCGAAACCTTGGAGTGCGTCCCGAGGATCTCGTTCGAGCCTCACCGCATGGTCGAGAATTAGGATCTTGTCTGATCGAGCAATTCGCGGGCTCAACCTGGTCAAACCGGCGCCCCCTACGAACTGCCCGATCCTTGAGGATTCCGCTGCGCCACAATCACGATGATTCATTCAGTTGGTAGCTAT
Organism: Mesorhizobium sp. P171375; assembly: GCF_057786075.1. Taxonomy (NCBI): domain Bacteria; kingdom Pseudomonadati; phylum Pseudomonadota; class Alphaproteobacteria; order Hyphomicrobiales; family Phyllobacteriaceae; genus Mesorhizobium; species Mesorhizobium sp. P171375. The sequence continues at coordinate 2,209,306 of NZ_JBYNWF010000001.1, read as the reverse complement.
TGGCGGTGAATCATGAGGGGCATTGAGGAGCGTGGCAAGGCGATCCATCTCGGCATTTAACTCCATCGAGCGTGATATCAGGGACAATTCTCTCATCGGAACCGGCGGCTGGCGTTGAAGGACCCGGTGAATCACCCTGATCTATAGTGGAGCAGACGCGCTCTGAGCCTCAAGAGCGTTTCCTCCTCTGAGTATCCTTGATCTGCCGCTGGACATTCTCGTTGATATTGCTGAGCGGCTCAGCCCGATGGATCTGCTGAGGATTTCGCACACAAATCAAGAGCTGCGTGTCGCCGCGATGATAGTCGCAACGCCTCAAGAAAGGCGGATTCAGGTTCAGGCCATCTGTGGCAGCCCTTGCAACCGGGCTCCAGCAGCGTCTCGTCGTCATGGCCGAGGGGCCTCGTGACCCCGACGACTGCGCTACGGCCTTGTGGGGCCTCGGAGCGGGCGTTGCAGCGCTTGCACCCGAGCTCCAGCGGCGTCTCATCCTCCTCGCCGAAGGGCTTGAGCCCAGGTGTCAGACCATTGCCCTGGAGGGCCTCGGAGCAGGCGTGGGTGGCGGACATAGCAGCCTGTCCCATACCTATGAATACGTTTGGCTGAAGCAGACCGATGGCTGCGCGTCGAAGCCGAAGCCGTCGAGTTCGCGGACAAACGGGAACTGCGCGATCTTGCTCGACATGAGCGTGTCGAGCTGGTCGCGGATCGCCGTCAACTTCAGCCGATCCAGGATTGCGATCAGCAGGTCATGATCTAGGGTCGTCATCACCAGCTCCCTCCGGCCGCCGCTTCGTACTCGGCGAGTGGCCGCAGCAAGGTGGCCGGGGGTGATCTTGATCCGCTCGGCGCGCACCGGCCCTTCGAAGCCGGCAACGCCGACAAAAGGCTCTGTCGCAAACCTGGAAATGGGGTTGTGAACGGCCATTTCGGCCTGTCCGTCAGGCAGCGAGGAGATCGAAACAGCGATCGACAGCCTTGTAGGCATACCTCGCCTGTCGCTTGCCCATCATGTGGATCATCTCGATGCCGGAGAGGATAACCACGTCGTTCGCATGCGACTTGAAGCCGATAGCCTGGTCGAAATGGCGGCCCTTGAACATCACGTGCTCCTCCACAGCTGAGGCGTTTTTCTTGCCATGCTCGCTTACAAAAAGGTTTGCGACAGAGCCGTTCGAACCGCATGCCGACACCATCGTCAAGGGCGGCCGCGATGTCCATTATGGCCACAAGCTCACCCTGACGACGGGCAGGCAGTCTGTTCTTTCAATTTAGACCAACTATGCGGATGCCGCCTCAGTCAATTCAAGAATGTAACCAATGCCGCGCATGGTCGTGATACGTGGCGTTGCACCTGACCTTCTCAGGTGTCCACGTAAGCGATAGATTCCGACTTCAAGCGCGTTGGCAGATACCTCGTCGTTGAACGAATAGAGGTGATCTTCCAACTGCGCACGAGGCACGATGCGGCCTGCACGGATAAGCAGATGCTCTAAAATACATAGTTCGCGGCGTGCGATCTTCAGAGGATGACCCGAGACGGAAACCTGTCGGCCGATCGGATCGAAATTGAGATTGCCAAATACAACGATGGGGTCGGTCACCTGTGTCGACCGGCGCAGAATGGCTCTCATTCTGGCGATGAGCTCATCGAAAGAGACGGGCTTGAGCAGAAAGTCGTCCGCGCCACCGTTGAAAATTGCAATCCGCTTCTCGAGATCGTTGATGCTACTCATAATGAGGGTTGGAACTGAATGCCCGTTGCTCCTTAGCTGTCTCAGCCAGCCCAAGCCATCGCCATCTGGCAGAGCCAACTCCAGCAGGAGAATTTCATAGGTTGCGCAACAAAATGCCCTCGATGCCTGTTCCAGGTTGCCAACTACATCAACGGCAAAACCGCTATCCCCGAGCGCAACTCGCACAGCGCGCGTAAGATCCACATGATGATCAATGAGCAGCGTTCGCATTTCACGTCCTATCAAGGTCGGACAGGTCACCGTCCGCTGTAAGACCGGGGCGACAGCGGAAGTCGCGCAACTCTTCGTAGTGTTCGTAACGCTCTTTCCGATGGGTGATCGCGGGAGCATGCAAGCCGCACGCCTGCAATAGTCGGGGATGGAACACGTGAAGACCTGTTGACGGGCTGAAACCGTCGGTCGGCGGGCCCACAATGCCACCGACTCTGCCTGCGATTTCTCTGCGCATCGATCCTCCTATGGGTTGCGTCGCAACATCCAGCTGAGGTCGCAAGGGCAGGTTGCGGCTTTGTTCATTGAGAGGACCCCCTGGAGGCAATACCAGGAGGATTCCCTATATGGCACTTCCCGATTTACCACCGGTCATTCCGAACCACGTTCGGCGGCTTTGAAGACACTCATTGAGCGCGGCTAGGTAAATCAAGGGTACGACTGCCGGGTGTCGATGCCGCTTTTGAAGCAGGCATCGGCACCAGCTCGGTGAGCGTCGCCCGCGCAATTCAGCTGACGCGCTCGATACACCCAGTCGAATCGTGCCGCAACTTGCCGCGCCGACAGGGCGCCCGAAGACTTCAGACTTGTGACCGAAGGTCTACGCCCAGTCCTCCTCCCATTATCCACCTCCCTCAAATCAAAGTGGACGTTCAATCTGAACAAATTACGCCATCGTATCACAAACGACTTACCGATCCCCGACGTGCTCTAGCCTTAGTGCTTGTTAAGAAGGTCGGCTACTGTCTCTCCGCGTCGCCGGGCATCGGCGGCGAGCCACACCTCCCCCACCTCATACACGTCGCCGTGGGTACTGAACGGCACAATGACGTCAATGGCAGCCGACAGCAGGTCAAGAAGCGTGTGGTCTTCCACAGCAGCTCCTTGCGGGCTGCTCTTGACGAGTGAAAAGAGCTTTTTAAAGCCTTGGACCGGATCCGCCCCATGAATCGTTGATATTGATCCCGCATGGCCGGAGACGACTTCGCTAAGGTAGGCCCAAGCAGCATCATCGCGCATCTCGCCAAGCAATATTCGATCAGGGCGCATGCGCAAGCTGGCTTGCAACAGTTGCTCGGCTGTCACCGCACCTACGCTTGCTCGGTCCTTCGGATAAAGTAACCGGACATGGTTCTCGTGCGGGATTGCAAGTTCGAGCGTGTCCTCGATACTTATCAGCCTCTCTTGCGGGGGTATAGCGTTGATCAAAGTCTTGCTCATTGTCGTTTTGCCGCTTCCAGTAGGTCCGCAAAGCAGCATCGTGAGCCGCCCGCAAACGCATGCTCGCAAAAATTGCTCCAAGTCACCATGGTCGTAGTGCTGAAGAATTGTTTCGTCCTGCCGCTCTTGGCGCTCCTTTCGTGACCGCCATTGATTCCAACGCGAGTATTCGTAGCGAGAAGAAACTTCCTTGAGTTCGGTCACACGACTTGAGGGACGCCGTATCGTCAGGCTTATTGTTCCTGAGGGAACAGCGGGCGGCAAACAGATCTGCAGCCGCTCTCCGTTCGGCAGCTCAGTCGCACAGAGGGGGCTTTGCGGTCCGACATCTTGCTTGCGCAGCGCTCCAGCGAGGATCGCGATGTCCTCCAGATCGTCATAAGATAGCGGCAGCGGATGTTTCGTGAAAACGCCGGCCTGTCGGACAAAGGCTTCCCCAGGCCGGTTGATAGCGACCTCTTCGGTCCTTGGCTCCTCAAGCCATTTCAAAACAGGGTTGAGAAGCAAACGCAATTGAGGGTCAGCCTCCGGTCGCATTGTTGTCTCTCCGGCGTTGGCGATGTTGGGGGGCTGGCGCCACGGCGATCGGTCTAAGATCGTATACATCTGAGAAATCGAGGTCCCGAGCCACAAAGATGGATACAGCATCTCCCTGGTTTTTCTTCAGAGTTGGCGGAACGTTGATCGTTGCTCTAAGGGTCGTGTCAACGGCTTGTCCGGCGTTGCTCTGGAAGCTGTTGATGCCGCTTCCTCCACCTGAGCTGCCAGCGTATTGACCGGCGGCCTGAAACGCGCCTTGAATGACGCTCATGAGCATTGCTCCGCCAAAGCGCTGCCAGAAGTGATTATCCACCGTGCCAGGCATTCCGGAGCGGCCGAGCTCGTCAGCGCCCGGCGACGCTAGCGAAACGAGGGCATGGTCAGGCGTTTCGATGCGCGTCCACAGCACGAAGACACGCGCATCCCCCTGTTGGAGACCACGCTGGATCTCGCCAATCACGGTCGTCCCGCGATCCAAAAGCACCACGTTGTTGGTGGCGCCGCGGACGTCTTTAGGTAAGACGCACTTCACATAACCCGGTAAATTTGTGTCGACTGCCGTTTGCAAAATGCAGGGAATTATCGTTCCTTGGGTAATCACGAGATCAGGGTGCGGCAAAAGTGTGGCCCGGCTTGGCTCCTGTATATCTGGTTTCAATCGCCCCGTCAGATCGCCAGCGTCTGAAATCTCATGCGAGGTCGCGGGAGCATCCCTATGGTTGTCTTCGCTCCGCTGACCGTCGTTGGGCATTTGACCGCTGCCACTGTAGGCGAAAATTGGTGTTTCCTCCGGCGGCGGATCAGCTGGCGTCGGAGGCGGCGTGGATGGCGCAGAATCTCCTGCCTGCGCCGCCTGTACGGGTGCTGGAGCTTCGGGAGCAATCTCAATCGGCACGGGGCGGAATGGCTCGGCGTCGGCGACAATTGGAGGTTTTGGCTGAGTTGGCTCGTCTTGTGTGCTGGGACGACCGCCGAGCCAGATGAGCGATAGAGATGAGATGAGAACAAGAGCAGCGACGGCCAACTTCTGCAATCCCGAAACATGCCGGCGGGCCGGCTCCGAGACCATCGATCCTGAGGCATGGACATCATGTCCCGACTGTGGGCCGGTTTCATTCATCGGCCGGGCCTTTCAAAACGCGCCACACGTCGGGTGTCACTGTACCGGTCCCTGGCGCTCGTCCCACAGGGTCATAAGCCCTGTTGAAAATGGACAAGACCGTATTGCCATCTCTCAGACGCCATTCCCGGGCGACTGCGGATACTTCAACATAGTCTCCTTTGACCGTGTAATTGGCAGCGGCTTCCTTGCCGTCGGGATTGATAATGTAGAGGGAGGGTATGCGGGAATTGCTTGCGAAGCCAAATACGGTGGTAAAGCCATTATCGAAAACTTCCAGCGGCGCCAGCGATCGATCGCCCTTTGCGACGTAGTGAAAATTGCTTTCGTCCGGACTGGTAGTTGCGGCGGGCCGATTCAACAAATCCTGAACTCTCTCGTCGCGCAGCACTTTCGCCCGGGCCTGACCAAGGATCGAGCGCCTTTCTGCGTCCTTTCTCTGAGCAGCAGCCTCATCAGCAGGATAGGTGAACTGCACACTGTAGTATAGGTCAGGTTGCTGCTCATCGAGTTTTGGCATCGCTCTCGTTGAAATACTGAAGACGTATCTCCGTGTACCGGACTCACTCTCGGCCAGCACGATGACCGGCTGCGGCGGGAGCATCCGGCTAGCCTTAAAAAAGAGATAGTTGGCGCGCGGGAGCGCAGCCAGGTCTTTGCTATTGGAAACGGCCACGGCTGCGACTGTCTCGTTGGCCGCGAATGTGACAACCAGCGTTGCCCCCACTGCGGTAGACAGGCGCACCACTTCGTCAGGACGGTAAGCCAGGTAGCGCATGCGCGCATCGTGCTTGCCGGCAAGTGGTGTGTCTTCCGCGGACGCTTCCATCGTTAAGAAGAGTGAACAGACCAGCGCGAGAAACGCTCTTTTTGTCATGGCTGCACATAGCCCAGGTTCGATACGCTATCTTCCGAGCTTTGATAGGAAGTGACGAGTAGACCTCCCGGATTGGTGAGCCTCGATTGCCCAGGCAGACCCGTCAAGCGCTCGTAGCGGATGGTAGCTGTCCAGGTGGTCACTATCGGCATCTGCCCATCGACAACAAGCGAACGTTTGTAACGGATCTGTTGAACGTCCGGACTGATGTCGTTTGAAGAAATATGCCCGACCTCGAGCTTGCCGCGTTTGCCGACCGTGACTTGCGGGGAGGTGGGATTCGGATAGTTGAAGAAATCTTGATATTGCTGTCGCACAGCCGGCGCGCTGAAACTGGATACGAGGTCATAGGCGTATTGGGCTGTATCTGCTGTGTACCCCTCGCGCAGGCGTACATATTCCCACAGCGAAGCATTTATGACGGCTCGGTCTTGGGTTGCCGGCAGTCGAGAGACTGACACTTCGCTGTCGACGGTCCCATCCGGCCGGACCCAGAGGAACACAGGTACGAGCTTGGCCAACGGGACCATGGCAGCAATGGTAAATGCCTGTGCAACATTTCCTAGGACCGCCGCTGCGGCAAAGGCTATCAGGGCCTTTGACAGGCGCCGCGCAGACTTCGCTCGTGAAGTTTGAAACGCTTCCACCTTCTTATAGTGGGCGGCTAGCGTTTCTCTCTCCACCAGAAGGGCATGTTCAGGAACTTTCACTTTGGCTCTTCCGCGCATTCGACCCGAAGATCCTCAGGGGTGGTTTCCCATTGTCCCACGTTCAGTTGGAATGGGGCACCCGCGCATGTCGCAAGCCCATGGCTCGTCTTGCAGGCGGCCAAAGCGAGGATTGACAGAAGTAGGCAATATTTCATGTTTTTGGCACCGAGCTTGTCGATTGATTAAGCACCCGCCGTTTTGGCAAAGTGGCGATTGAGGCTGTTAAGAGGTCGGTTCGCACCTCCCCAAGAGCCGCCGGCGATGCTGCTGGCGATCGTCGGAAGCGCGACGATCAGAGCGTCACCAGCTAGGAAAAGCATGTCGAGCTCGTAAAGCCCGATGATCTTGGCTGCTGTCGTGCCCGAGAATTTGATCATCAAAAGCATGGCTGCCAGCGAGACTGCTTCGGCAGCGATTACTATCGTTGCAACGATGTTGAGGAGGAGAAGCAGCAGCCCGTACGAGAGCAGTTGGCCGATCCATCTGGTGGCTATGTCTCGAGTGTGATCAAAAAGGTAGCCTACGAGGACCAGGGGGCCGATCGTCAAGAGCACCTTCGTCAGAATTCCAACGGCATCGTAGATCTCGAACGCTGTCCACAGCGCGCCGTAGAAAATCCATTGCGCTCCCTCGAAAGCAAGTATGTCCTGGCCGTTCATAGGCCCAATTTCGGAAGCAATCAGCTGAAAGACATACTGGCTTGAAGCAAACATGAGATCGAGCTTCTGGGGGATTCCGATGAAGGGCAAGTCGCTGCCACTGATGTCGTGAGCCAACCTCGGAATCGTGTCGTCGAAGAGCGCTTCAATGTACTGCTGATAGTTGGCCTGCCCTAAGATAAGGGCGACGACAATCGACACCATAATTACGCGCGAGATACCCCCGCGCGCATCGACTTGACCACGCATGACCAGACAGCCTTGGATTATTATCCAGAGCGTGACACACGCAACCAGAGGCGCACTGACCGCCGCTTGGACGTTTTCAAGCACTTTGTGCAGCCCGGACGTGAAGGCCCCATGAAAGATCGTGTGTATAGTCGTGAATGGCGCGGGAATTTTGAAATTCATGGCGTGAGCCTGATGTGTCCCTGATCAGCGCAGCTGAGCCTGATGAACTCTGTGTGGTTTACGGGAGGATGCTAAACATATTAGCGGTGTCCTGATGTTCGCGACGCTGCGTGGCGGCCTCCTCCACGGCGTGAAGGCTCCCTTGTGCAGTGGCCATTGTCAGCAGACTCGTGGCCTGGACATTTTGGATCATCGCATCGTGAATCTGCTTGAGGACCAGACCGTTGGTCACGGTGGCCTGCATAATATTTCCCGAGCGGGAAAGCTGACCAAGCGTGCCGGCGTTATCCTTAAGGCGCTTGTCCATCATGCCCAAAGTGTCGGCTGCAATAGCTGCGGCATTGGCGGCCCCGGCGATTTGTCCCTGTAACAGTTTCGCTTCTGAATCGGTGCCGTTGACTATCCGATTTGGGTCCTTCGCAATGTTACGGGCCATAATCGAAGCTGGCGCCCGAGCATCAAACATCTGCTCCTCCAGCTTATTGCTCGACGGGTAGTGATTTCCTTGGTTAAGTGAGCTTAGCAGTCCCGTGACAGCGAATGACGACGTTAGAATTGTCACCATTTCAATCGTGGTAGCGAGCGTCTCGATTGACCTCTCAAGGATCGCCGCATTGGAAAGCGCTGTTAAGGTCGCTTGTGTTTCTGTTACAGGGTCGCTGACGATAAATTGCGAACGGGCCTGTCCGTGAAGCAGAAGGGAAGCAGCAAGGGTCGTTACTGCAAGTTTGGCAAATTTCATGAATATTCCTCCGTCAGTCTTGAACTTCGTGGTACCGGGCCATGAACTTGTCGAGCCACCCACTTGGGGCGTCTCCGTGCTGGTTACGAAGCTGGTCGGCAAAGCGCACTGTGTTGGCCCGCCCCGAGAGTACGGCTACGTACTCGCGCATCTGCCCAAGATCGAATTCGCAAACAATACTCCCGCTATCGCGCTTGAGCAAAAACTTGCGGCTGCCGATTGCCATTCCCTGGCGGATTGCCTCGAACTCCTGCGCAGTGCACTTCAAGCCATCGACATACGCAGAGCGGTCCGCCGTCGGTGATGGGTAGAAAATTTTCGTCATACATTGCGCAACGAGACTAGCTCCGAGAGGCGATTCCAGAACGTGTTCAGGCTGCTGCGTTGCGAGTATCAACATGCCGTTGTTTTTGCGGACCGTGAGCAAGAACTTGTCGATAACGGCCGAGAATTGGGGGTTGAGTAGATAGAATCGAAATTCGTCGCAGCTCATGACGAACCGACGACCATCGACGATAGCGCCCACTCGATGCAGAAGGTATGCGGCGGCCGGTGCACAGACCTCCTCATATTCCAGGAGCTGCGTCATGTCGAAGCCCGTAATGGAGGCATCCAGCCTTACTTCGTCCACGTCGCCGTCAAAGGCCCATCCAAGCGCCCCCCCTCTACACCACCGCTGCAGCCGTGCTCCTGCGCCCTCGGAGGGGCTGTGCAATAGGAACTCGCGCAGGCCCGCAAGTGAGCGCATAGGGGGTTCGAACGAAAGCTGACGAACAATGCCGCGTTCCAGCCGACGGCTTTCCTCCGGCGAGATCGGACCACGGCCGTCACTCTCGATCAGGGCCATCAACCACTCGCGCAGAAAGTCCCGGGAGGCGGAGGTGTTGTCCAGTCCACGCAGAGGGGCCAAGCCGCTCGGAGCGCCTCTGCGCAACGCAAGATATGTCCCTCCCGTGGCTCGCACCAGCAGTTCACCACCCCGATCCTTGTCGAAGAAGACGATCGCACCATTGCGATCGACCAAGCTTTGCTCAAGCATCGCGAGGACAAAGGTCATCAGCGTCGTCTTGCCTTTGCCAACGGGCCCGAATATTGCCGTCATGCCGACGTCATTCTCATGGGGGATGTAGTCGAAAGAAGTTCCACCGTTTGTGCGAAAGCGCGCAACAGCATTGCCCCAGTGGCCGGAACTGGAACCGCTTGGGAAGTTCTCAAATGAGACGAGCCCGGCAAAATTGTGTGAGGTGATCGCCCCCGGGCGCGTGCGCCACCTGTTGTTCCCCGGAAGTTGGGACCAATATGCGGCCTCCATGCCGATGCCCTCTTGGACGATAACGGCGCCCGCGTCGGCCAGCCGTGCGCGGGCACTTGCTGCGCGATCTGCAAGGCTATTGAGGCTGTCGCCATAGACGCACAGGCTCAGATGATGCGAACCCATCACGAATTCGTTGCTTGCCAGTGCGTCCTCTGCCTCGGCAAGTTCATTGATCTGGGTGAGAGCCTTGTCGCCGGCACTCGTCATCTGGCTGGACTTAAGGCTTAGTTTGGCATGAGCTTGTGGGCGAGTGAGGAAGGAAAAGCTCTGGCTCAGGACAAGCGGGAAGTTGGCGGACAGCAAGGAATTTAGCATGCCCGGCCGCGTCGTCGCCGGATATTCACGGAACGAAAACAATGATCCGACGGAGCTATCCCCGGGCCTTCGAATCTCAAGCGCCCGCTTCCCGCAGATGACCTGGTCAGTGTAGATCGAGGCGCCAAGTGAGCCGGTAACCATCGGAACCGGAAGAAACCGGCAAGTCATCATGAGCCGAAGCGCCTCGCCGATTTCCGTGAAGAGCACGTTGCCTTTCTCACGAATGCCCAACCGGCGCAGACCGTAACCGCCGAGTGCGCCAGCAGTGATGTGCCAGAGGTCTTCCAGGCTCCGCATTTGGGTGGCTAGATCGTGCTCATTCCGTCTGCGGGACTTGGCAATCCGCAAGCCGATCTTGCCGATTGCGGTGCGGGGGGACACGATCAAAGTGAGGAAGTGATCGTTGCGAAAGAGCTTTCCCGACAGCACACGACGCTCGTAGGCCTCGCTCAGACTGCCAGCGAATGCACTTTGAAACTGGCGCGGCGCCGGCGCCGGCACATCGTTGTGTCTCACAAGATGAGCGTATATCGAGACATTGTCATCGGCGATGTTGCGCAAGAGAGTGTTGAACGCGCGGCAGCGCGAGTTGCGCATCTCAGCGTCTTCCAAATCAAAGGGCACACCGTTCACATGTGCCATGGCCATGATCGATCCGTCTTCCAGAAGGACAACCTGATCGCTTACGTGACCAACATACGGAAGGTAGATCTCGCCAGACCTCTCGGTCCGGCCGCTGGCGCCGAACATTACACCATTCCTCTTCCGCGTTTCGGCACTCTGATCGGATTGGCGCTGACGCTTGCGCCTCCCCAGACCGGCCCGTCCACGCTTCTGCCGGCCGTCTGCAAATAGAGCAGCACGACGCTTGCCGCGTTATAGTCACGCTCAACAACCAGCCGTGCTCCGAACCAGAGTGGCACGAGAACGATTTCGTAGAGCGGGTTCTGAAGGATAATGATAACAAGCCCAGCCAACATCATGAGCAATCCGGCCAGCGTCAGCGGCACCCCCAGAAACAGTGCGGGGCGCGTCGCCGCCACATAGAGGGTGCTCACTTCCAACCGGTCGCTCATCAGCCGCCGCCTATGAGCGCCTTGCCCAGGAAGCTGGCCCCGAACATGATGACGATCCCTCCAACGACACCCGCAACCAGGCCAAGTGAAGCACGACCGAACATCCAAGAGATACCGATGGCTACGAGCCCGAGCACGGCCAGTGATTGTCCAAAGGGGCCAAGTATGAACGTGCAGATATTCTGGACCATCTTGGCAGGATCCGTCCCTCCGGTCACCTGAGCCGCGGCTGGCCCGCTGTAGAAGACCGTCCACGCCGCGCCTGCAGCAGCGGCCGGTACATATTCAGCCGCCATGCGCAGCATGGAAAAAGGCGAAGGAACACGCGTTTTAAGCGCACGAAGTATCTTGAGTGGCGTCATCATTGCATCTCCATGTTTCAATCGAATACGAGTTTGTTCGGGTTCGCGGGTTCCCGTGCTTTCGCAGCCTGGCTGCCTGTCGGACCGGAGGGATCGGCCCCGGAGCGGTCTGGCTGATACGAGCCCCAAATGTCCCAAGAATCTTGGTTGGGCTGCTTCTTTCTATTGGCCTGTTGGCTCTGCTGGAGCAGAGGCGGCACGGCTTTCCGACCGGGTGCCTCAAGGTGCGGCACATCTCGAGCAGTCGGCTCCAGCGTTCGCTCAAGGAGACTTGAGATGTCCTTTGCGGCCGACTCGACCTTGCGTACATAACCGTTGGCGAAGCCACGCGTGACGTCGCCCGTGTTATAGGCCGAGATGGCACGGCGAAGCGCCAGTTGCTGTGCCACAGCAGTGGTGCCGCCGGCATACCGGCTTTCAAGCAAGTGGGCGGCTGCCGAAAGCGAGGCGCAGGGCTCGAAAGCCCTTTCCGGCGTAAGATTGAGCATGGCAAAGTTCTTGCTGTTTATCTGCATCAATCCAACATCGACAGAATGTTGTGCTTCGAGGCGTTCCTTGATGCCCCGCGTGGCTTCCAGGTGGTCTATCCAGCGAAGCTGCTCACCTGTGGTGTTGTCATGAGCCACCAGCGTGTCAAAGCCACTTTCAATCTTGGCAATCGCGGCGAGGGTGGACGGCGCAACCCAGGGAGCGCATTTGCGCGACAGGCTGCGGAACTCACGCGGAGAAAGTGGCGCGGGCTCGGCTGGGAGTGACATGGATGTCAACAGGACGACGGCCAGCGGCCAAGCTGCAATAAACATTCCCTATCACCTACCTTTCCAAGCCGCCGGACGGGTTCTGGCCCTGTCCGGCACGCGCTTATCGGGGAGGTTTGTTACTGTGTGATGTTCAAGTTCAGCTTTTCGGTTTCAATTGAAGCAAAGACCGTGTTCGTATCAGCGTGGGTGAGCATCTTGCGCATGCGTGGGTGGCGCGGGCCCGATCAGCCAGCGACATCCGGAGCATCTTGGTACAATGACTCCTGTACAGGATTTTTGCTCGTCCCGGCCGTCCGTTGCTCCTGGAGTGTGGGCCACGACTTTGGCGTCATGGATGGTACTTCTGTCAGCGCCAAGCCAAGGACAAAATGGGGAGCTTGGCGGGCTTGTTCAGGCTCGGGATCACCGTGGGGATTCGACTAAGGCGATAAAGCGGCCCAACTTTGCCGGTATGCTGCCGGTCGTTAAAGAGCAGCCATGCGCGGCCCTGCACACTCAGATCATTGCTTGAGACGCGAGCTCGTCCGCGAAGCTGGCTCGAGGGCGCAAATCCGCGGCGGCGAGGGTCAACTGGGAAGACGTGGCGGCGCAGCCCATCCTGGTGCGAGCCTCGTTCAGCTGTTCGGCCGCCGCCGCCAAAGGGTGGATCATGCACAGTCCCATCGGCAGATAACCGCACGTCATTGACGGAGTCCGACGGCGCAATGGACAAGCATAGTGACACGCTCAAGATGGAGGAGTTGCAGTAACTGAGAAATGTTAGCCCGGACGTTCACCGCAACCGGCGACCTGCCGGTCGCCGAACAGCATTTGAGGCCGCCGGCCACCTTGGACGAAGCCGGCTTGGCAGGAGACACACTATTTTGCACAAGGCCGCTGCAGCGAATCACGGTCTTCTTCCGCCGACCGCCTCTCCGATCAAGCCAAACGCCGCGCTGCTCAACCATGTCCGAGCTGGATCCACGAGCCGGAGGATATCGAGATGATCCAGGTCCGCAAACTCCAGGATGACCAGGATGCAAGGGCATAGCAGGAAACTTGGCATCCATGAGGTCGAACTTGAGTGATATTGGCAGGCCTGCACCAACGGGGGAGCTCGAAGCGAAAAAGCGAAGGACCACACGGCAGGGTCATGTCGGCGCTTGGACCTGTCTGGTGGCCACGGGCTGCCTTGGTGCGGTCAATTCGCTGGGGATGAAAAGAACAGGACGAGCACGGCCTCACATTGGCCGCACGCAACGGCGAGTGGTATCAAGGAGCAGCTGTTCTGGGTCGGTGCCCCAGGGTTGCTCGGCAACAGGTTTAGACAAGGGGATTCAAGATTGAAGGTGTGCCGTTGAAACATGTTCTTGTCATTGACGATGATGCCGCAATGCGGCGCCTCATCGCCGAGTATCTCACGATGCATGCCCTGAAGGTAACCGCAGTCCACGATAGCAAGCAGTTTGACTATGTTCTTTCACGTGAGCCAGTCGATCTCGTGGTTGTTGACCTTAACCTAGGCCGGGAGGATGGACTTGCGATCGTCCGCAATCTGGCGACAAAATCGGATGTTCCTATCATAGTGATCAGCGGCGACCGGCTTGATGAGGCGGAAAAAGTGGTTGCACTGGAGCTCGGCGCAACCGATTTCATTCCCAAGCCTTTCGGGATGCGCGAATTCTTGGCCCGCATTCGAGTAGCGCTACGCCAGCGCATTTCTAGTCCGCGAACCAGAGAGCAGCGCTCATTTCGCTTTGGGGCCTGGAAGCTCAGCGTGAAGCAGCGGCGACTGATCTGTGCGGAGCGTGGCGAGGTCAAGCTTACCGCATGTGAGTTCAATCTCTTGATCGCATTTCTGGAGAACCCCCGCAACGTGCTATCCAGAGAACGGCTTTTGCTCGCGAGCCGTGTGCGTGGAGAAGAGGTGTACGATCGAAGTATCGATGTCCTAATCATGCGCTTGCGCCGAAAGCTGGAGGCTGATGCGGCCAACCCTCGCCTGGTCAAAACATCCCGTGGCGCAGGGTACTTCTTCAACGCTGACGTAGATGTTAGCTACGGAGGCACGTTGGCCGCGTGACAGTGAGCTATGCTGGAGATTGGGGTGACGAGGCTGATCAAGCCTTCCAACAGTACCAGCCTGATCAATTACGGCGAGAGCTACCGGTCCGGAGATCGCATCAGCCCCTCTCTGCATATGCACGCGGCCGCCTGAATTGCCGATTTCGCTCAGCTGCTGCTGAATGGCGACGGCTTGCGGCGTATTCAGGGCCCTCTGCGTCTGCGCTGGCCACAACAGCGCTGGTGAATGTTCATTGTTGGGACGACTCACTCGGGTGGCAGGTGGTTGTCAAACGGCTTCCAAAACTGACCCCGGATCGGCGTCCAATTTTGACCCCCCCTTATGTAATGCGCGGCGGTCAGCGTTCGCCCGGGCGGAGCTGGTCAGGGTTGCGCAGCCCGGGCGAGCGCGGATGGCGCTTGGCAGCTTGATGGGGTGATCAGGCGCGGTTCTTGAAGCGCCAGGATTCGTTTCCGGTCTCGATGATCTCGCAATGATGGGTGAGACGGTCGAGCAGCGCTGTCGTCATCTTGGCGTCACCGAAGACGGCGGGCCATTCGCCGAACGCCAGGTTCGTGGTGACGATAATGGAGGTGCGCTCGTAGAGCCTGCTGATCAGGTGGAAGAGCAATTGCCCGCCGGCTTGTGCGAACGGGAGATACCCGAGTTCATCGAGCACGACGAAGTCCAGCCGGGTGAGGTAATCGGCGATACGGCCCTGCTTGCCGCCGCGGTGCTCGGTCTCGAGCCGGTTGACGAGATCGACGACGTTGAAGAAGCGGCCACGTGAGCCATTGCGGATCAGGGCGCGGGCAATGGCGATTGCGAGATGCGACTTGCCGGTTCCGGTGCCGCCGATGAGCACGGCGTTGCGCTGGTCGGCGACGAAGGTGCCGTTGGCAAGGTCCCGGACCAGCACCTCGTTGACCGGCGTGCCGTCGAAGTCGAACTCATCGATGTCCTTGGCGATCGGCAGCTTGGCGACAGTGAGCTGGTATTTGATGGAGCGGGCCTGCTTCTCGGCGATCTCGGCCGACAGCAGATCGCCGACGATCCTCGGCGGCTCGTGCTGGCGCTTGATGCCTGTCGCCATGACCTCGTCATAGGCGCCGCGCATCCCGTAGAGCTTCAGCGTCCCCATTAGTTCCAGAACCTGCGTGCGTTCCATCAGCTTGCCCTCCTGAGGCTGTCGTAGCGGGCGCAGTCGGCCTGCGGCTCGTGCTGCAGGCGAAGAGCGTCCGGGGTGAGAATGGTGACGGCCGGCGCCGGATCGCGCCGCCGCGCCAGGATGTTGATGATGACGGCGGCGGAGCAGACATTCTGGTCGAGCGCTTCCTGGCAGGCGGCCTCCACGGCATCGATGCCGTCGGTCAATACCGCGGCCAGGATCGACACCATCTGCCGATCGCCGTCATGCGCCGCCTTCAATCTGCGTCGGATACGCTCCATCGCCGAGGGCAGAACCCAGCTTTGGAAGGGCGCACCGTTGCGCAGTGCACCGGGCTTGCGAGCGAGGACCGGAACATAGTGCCAGGGATCGTAGACCGTCTCGTTGCGGCCGAAGGAGCGGGCATGTTCGGCGACGACCACGCCGTCCTGGCGGATGACGATCTTGCCGGCATAGGCATGGATCTCGACCGGGCGGCCGACGGCGGTCGACAGCACCGAGTATTTGTTGTTGTCGAAGCGAACTGTGCAGGTCTTCGACACCGAGGCAGGCACCGTGTGGAAACCGTCGAAGGGGCCGCGATACTCGACCAGCTTGCCACGCTCCTCCTCGAACACGTTCCAGATCGTTCGTTCCGGTTGCTCGACGTGACGATGCGCCTTGGCGTAGACGACGCACTTGTCATGCAGCCAGGCATTCAGCTCCTCATAGGTCTTGAAGCGCAGCCGCGGCGTGAAGAAGCGCTCGCGCACCAGCCCGACCTGGTTCTCGACCTGACCTTTCTCCCAGCCCGACGCCGGCGTGCAGGCGACCGGCTGCACCAGATAATGGCTGCACATCTGCAGGAGGCGGCGATTGTATTGCCGGTCCTTGCCAACAAAGATCGTTTCCACCGCCGTCTTCATGTTGTCGTAGATGCCGCGCGTGCAGGCGCCGCCGAAGAAGGCAAAGGCCCTGTCATGAGCGTCGAACACCATCTCCTGGGTCTCGCGCGGATAGGCCCTGACGAACATCATGCGGCTGTGGCAGAGCCGGACATGGGCGACCTTCACGGTCACTGTCACGCCGTTGATCAGGACGATCTCGTGGCTCCAGTCGAACTGGTAGGCCTCGCCCGGCGCGAAGAACAGCGGCACATAGGCGTCCGACATCGCCGACCCCTGCGCCTTCGCCCAGCTCTTCGCGTAGCGGCGGACGGCGTCATAGCCTCCCTCGTAGCCGAGGCTGCAAAGCTCTTCGTAAATCCGGATCAGTGTCAGTTGCTCGCGCGCCGCCTTGCCACGGTTGCCATTCAAAAACCCGTTAAGCTGATCCTGCCACGGACCGATCTTCGGCTTGGGCTGCCGCTCGCGTTCGTAGGAGAACGATGTCTCATCGGATCTGAGAATCTTGCGGACGGTGTTCCGCGACACATGCAGTTCGCGGCAAATCCGCTTGAGCGACCATCCCTGCACATGGAAGGCGCGCCGAACCCGGGCAATCGTATCCACCGACTTCATCCCCACACCATCCGCTCGCTACGACGAGCTGATGGTCGCAAATCAAAGCATCAGGGGGGTCAAAATTGGACGCCGATTCCCCGGCTTATAGGGTCAATTTTGCACGCCGATTCACAGGTGGTTGCCCTGGTCAAGCTCATCCGGCGAAGGGCGGATCTGCTGTTGGCTGGCAGCCAAGACTGGGGGCGGCGGCCCGAACTCCGGCGTCCCAGAGCTTGCGAAAGCCTCCGACACGCTTCCCTTGAGGTCATCCCGTCCAGCGGGCATCCCTGGGTTGCTGAAAAAAGACGAGGCGGCTTGATGATCCTGCCCTCGCTGAAGCACCTCGCGAAACCCCCTGTTCCAGTCGCAGAAGCTCCTCTGGTTTGGTTGGCGGCTCGTCAGCTCGACCATCGAACAGCGGCCGGAGCGCCTCGGACACGTGCTGCTCAAAGCCCACTCGCCGGGCCTGGACCGCTTGCCCGTCTTCCAAGCCGGCGTCCTGCACCTGCGACAAAGCTGTTACACGGGATGGATTACTATTTCGCGGGTTCATACTAGCCTCACATCAAACTGTATCGTCAAAGTCCTGCGCCAATTCACACAGCGGGTCATCGAGTTGAGATTCTGCGGAGAGCGCCTCCTCTGCTCCCGTCAAGGGCGCCGGCTCCGGGAGGGCGCCTGTCTGGCTTTCAAAGATGCGTTTCAGAATGCGATCCGAAAAATATCGCACCTTCCTCAATTTTAATGGTGGCAGACCTTTGATGAGAACAATCTCGTAGTCGTCATCGAGCAGCCGAACCTGTTCGGGACGCAATAGCGGTGCACCTTGATGTGAATTCTGAATGGTCCAGTCGAACGTTCGCGCCTGGCTGTGGGAAATCGATTTGGCTTCAAACGTGTATTCACCGATGGCCTTGGAAATGTAGTTCGGAGTCTCGTCATCAGCCGTGGCCATGAACACTTGCAGTCCGGTATTGCTGAGAAAATTCTGCTTGCCAGCCTCTCCATAAGCCCCCGTCAGTGCCGAAAGGCTTTGGATGATGAGCATGAAACGCCCCTTGTAGCCCGCGATAGTCGTGATTGCGGTCTCGATCGCTTCCAGCTTACCCAAGTGCTTGAACTCGTCGAGCAGGAAGAGAACCTCGTGCTTTTCATCCCGGCGGGCCAGCGACCGCTGCAGAATTGAAACGATTTGCTGAAAAAACAAGCGTATCAGAGGCGCGATCACCTCAAGGTCGTTCGGACCAACGCAAAGATAGATGCACGTTCTGCGACGGCGAAGATCATAGACCGAAAAGTCCGAGCGACTTGTGGCCGCCTTTACAGCGGGATCCGCCCACAGGTTGAGCCCGCCATCGCCGAGCACGGAAGTGTAGGAGGTTAGGATTTTCGTATCGTTCCCCGCCATGTCGTCGAAGATGCGTTGTGCCTCTTTGTTCTGGGTCTCCATGGCGAGTCGCGCGAAGAGCTTAAACTTCTCCCCCGGCTGGGCGAAGAGGTCATAGACGGCGCCGATTGTTGGCGTGCCCCGCTCGATGCAGGCAAGTATTCCCGCGACAAAGATATCTCGCGCGCCGCTGACGAAACCTTCCGCGCCCTCCCCCTTGGCCGTAATCAGGTTTGCGGCCAAGCGGCGGGCTTCGGTGAATTGCTGCTGTGGAGGCAACGCTATAAGATCCAACAGCGGATTGTAGCAGTTTGTGCGCCGCTCCGAATCCAGCGGCGCGAATTTAAACACGTCGTCACCTGCGGCTTTGCGCGCCCTCGAGGTGAGCTCAAAGAGCTCCCCCTTGACGTCCAGAGCTATCACCGAGCCTTTGAATGTAAGTAGCGTTGGAATGACTATGCCGACGCCCTTGCCAGCGCGGGTCGGTGCAACGATGAGGCTGTGAGGCTGCTCGCCATTGGTCAGGTAGTAGCCAGGCCAGAAAGGGCCACTTGTCTTCCCAAACACCGGCCCTGTCACGCCACGGTATCGTCGCAGATATCCCGCGCGTCGCATTTCATCCACTCGAGCCCAACGAGCCGTCCCGTGGTGTTCGAGCTTGCGGCGCAATACGATCTGCTGAATCAGCAAGACGACCGCGGACGTCGAGAGCACGATAGCCGCGCCCCGATAGAAAACGGGGGTTGCGAAACCCAAATAGAAGGGCGTCTCAAACCAAAAGGCACGGACATCAAACGCCATCAGAGCCTCGCCGCTGCCGCCGTGGCGGAAGGTTGCGTAAAGACTTGCCGCACAGAAGCCCACGGCGAGTGAGCACGCGATGCTAATGGCTATGTTGGGGGGCGTCGTTTTTGTTGAAAGCATTGTTCCATTGCCGGATTAGCCGTAGCTAATGCTGCGCGTGCTTCAGAGACCGAACCGGCGTCGCGCGATGTCGCCGCTCGACAGATCGATGCCGCAGTGGGTGGTGCGATGCTTGCAGCGCATCACCCGGCAGACGTGGTTTTTGAAAGTTACACTAAGCAGGTACGTCAACGGCCAGCGAATTGGAAACGGCAAGGCCGTAAACGGATTCGGGAGAGAAAGCGTCACTGTACCATGGCCGAGACCTCAACGGCCGGAGCGATCTCTGCTTCTGGTGGCCTCCATTAGGTCCTCTCGGGCGTGATTGAAGGCGTGGTTTATGGACCGCCCGATTTGAGCACCCCGCTGCAGCTGTTCATAGGAGGTTTGCGGGCCTACTGTATCACGGACTGCAGCCTCAATACCTGCTATGTGGCCGTCCAGATTCGCACTCCGTTCCTCTGCTGCATGCTGCGGCGGCGGCATGTGCGGCAAGATGTCTTGCATGCCGGGAAAAACTGAGTGAGCTTGGGCCTGTTGATTTGCGTCTAACTGGGGATACATGTTGAGAATAGCATTGGATGCCATGTTTCTGACATTGCCATCCGGATCAGAAGAAGCCAATCCAATGGCCTGATCAAGAATGCGAGATTTATTTTCGTGAGTAAACTTACTGAAGTGTGGCGCAACGTAATAAGTTCCGAGAGCTTGCGACGGCGGATCCATGTTGCCAATGCGATTAACAATAGCATCTTGCAGCCCTGGCGTTAGGTAATCGCCTAGATTACTGGCCGCTCCGACTTTCTGCAATGCTATGTCATCCGTGCTGTACCCCAATTCGGCTGTTAATGTCGCGGCCAGATCGATGGCTGATCGTCCAAGACGATTGGTCCGCCTTTCAAATCTCGCGAGGTCAGTTTCTGGCCCGGGTTGAGTGCCCCGAACGGCTGTTCGCTCGTGCGTCCCGAGGCCTTTGAAGCCCCCAAGATTTCGCGCTGTATCGCGCGGGTTAGCGGTTACCAGCCGTTCTGCAACATCGCTCAATGGCCCCTCTGGAACGTCACGGAGGCTACTGCTCCCCACGCCTTGAGATGATCTTGCAGCTGCACGTGCCCGTTTGTTATCGCGATCCATTGCTCGCCTCCAAAGTAGTTATTCTACCCAATGAGGTTACCACCAAAGCTTGACCTGCTAAACCGATATGATGTTACAGTTGTAGTATGGCAAAGGGTTCCCAGCTCTGTGGGTCTGCCAAGTGCCCGTCCAAGCCGAAGAAAATACGATGAAGCTGGCATCAAATGCGATGTGAACTGCCCCGGGCATTCCGGTGGCCGTTTCGTTTGAGTCACGCGGCTATGGCTGGTTCATCCAACATGCCGTAGTAGCGTTCCTCGGCTTCGGCCGGCGGGATGTTGCCGATGGGCTCCAGCAGCCAGCGATTGTTGAAGCAGTCGACCCATTCGAGCGTGGCGAACTCGACGGCCTCGAATGAGCGCCAGGGTCCGCGTCGATGGATCACCTCGGCCTTGTAAAGACCGTTGATCGTTTCCGCGAGAGCATTATCGAAAGAGTCGCCGACACTGCCCACTGCGGGTTCGACGCCGGCCTCCGCAAGCGCTCGGTGTATTGAATGCCGAACCCTAGAGAATCAGCCCTCAGAGCCTTTGGTAATAGACCGACCCCTCGCACCTGTTTGGGCTGGGTGTACAAGTCAGGTTTTCATCAGGTTGGACGAGTATGTCTGGCAGCCAGAGCGCGACCACTTCCGTGCCCGCCCGCTCGTCTGGCAGACACACAAAGGAGAAAGACATGCCGTCAGCTACAAGCAGCGCCATCGTTTCCTGCCGCAGATCATCGCCCATCCGGTCTGGCCCTCCTTCAGGTCCCCTTGGCCTGTGTCTCGTCGAGGAAATGGCCCGGGAGCGGGATCGTGGTTTCGTATGAGACAATCCGCCGGTGCGGCAACAAATGCGGTCCGCATACGGAGCCATTACGTCGCGGCACTTGATATTGCAGTGCAGCAAAGGTAGAGGGCCGCCCCTTATCGGAGTGTCGTCCATGGTCCTTACCAATACTGGTAGCGAGGCAGAACCCGTCGAACAGTCGAGCCATCCGGCAATCGAACAGCAAAGCCCCGAGGTGCTGATGCTAGGCGCGCTCGGCGTTGTCTATGGCGATATTGGCACCAGCCCGATCTACGCGTTCCGTGAGGCGCTGGTGGCGTCGTCGGGCGGCAATGTCGCCGAGCGCGGCGATATCCTCGGCGTTTTGTCATTGATCATCTGGTCGCTGACGATCATCGTCACCATCAAGTACATCATGTTCGTGCTGCGCGCCGATAACGGCGGCGAGGGCGGCGTGCTGTCGCTGATGGCGCTGGCGCGCGGCAGTTTCCCCAAGCGCTCGGCGCTGATGCTCGGCATCGGCATCGTCGGGGCATCGCTTTTCTTCGGTGATGCCGTCATCACACCGGCGATATCGGTGCTGTCGGCGGTTGAGGGCATGAATGTCGTCACGCCGACCTTCCAGCCCTATGTCGTGCCGCTGACACTGGTCATTCTTACCATGGTGTTTGCGGTGCAGCGCTTCGGCACGGGCGGGGTAGGATTGGTGTTCGGCCCGGTGACGGCGGTGTGGTTCCTGGCAATTGGCCTTTCCGGGCTCAACCACATCATCGCCGATCCGGAAATCCTGTGGGCGGTGAGCCCGCACTACATCGTCGCGTTTCTGATCAATTCGCCCGACGTCGCTTTCGTGACCATCGGCGCCATCTTCCTCGCCGTCACCGGCGCCGAAGCACTCTATGCCGATCTCGGCCATTTCGGCCGCAAGCCGATCGTGCTGGCCTGGCTGGCGATCGTGTTTCCCTGCCTGCTGCTCAATTATGCCGGGCAAGGCGCCTTCGTGCTGGCCAAGAATGGCGTCGTCGGCCATCCATTCTTCGAGATGAACGAAGGCTGGACGCTGATCCCGATGGTCGTGCTGGCGACGGCCGCGACTGTCATCGCCAGCCAGGCGGTCATCTCCGGCGCCTTCTCGCTGACCCGGCAGGCGGTGCAGCTCAATATGCTGCCGCGCCTGGAAATCCTGCACACCTCGGAGAAGCAGTCGGGCCAGATCTACATGCCGCGCGTCAATCTGTTGCTGGCGCTGGCGGTGATGCTGCTGGTCGTCGGTTTCGGCGAATCGAGCAAGCTCGCCTCCGCCTATGGCATCTCGGTGACCGGCAACATGCTGGTGACGACGGTGCTGCTGTTCGTCGTCATGACCCGGATCTGGAAATGGCGGCTGTGGGTGGCGGTCGCCATGACGGCGCTGTTCGGCTTCATCGATGTCGGCTTTTTTGCCTCCAACATCGTCAAAGTGTTCGAGGGTGGCTGGGCTTCGCTGGCGGTGGCCTTCGCTATCATCATGGCCATGTGGACCTGGGTGCGCGGCAGTCGCTATCTGTTCGACAAGACCCGCCGCAACGAAATCCCGCTCGATTTCCTCGCCGGCAATCTGTTGAAGAAGAAACCGCAGCTGGTGTCCGGCACCGCGGTGTTCCTGACCAGCGATCCACTCAGCGCGCCAACCGCGCTGATGCACAGCCTGAAGCACTACAAGGTGCTGCACGAGCAGAACGTCATCCTTTCGGTGGTGACCGCGCCGCAACCGGTGGTGCCCGACAGCGACCGGGTCAAGATGGAGACGGTCAACGAGCTGTTCATGCGGGTGACGCTGACCTTCGGCTACATGGAGCAGCCGAACATCCCGCGCGCGCTGGCGATCTGCCGCAAGCAAGGCTGGAAGTTCGACATCATGACGACCTCGTTCTTCCTGTCACGGCGTTCGCTCAAGGCCTCGCCCAATTCCGGCATGCCGGTGTGGCAGGACCGGTTGTTCATCGGCCTGGCGCGTACGGCGGCCGACGCGACGGAGTACTTCCAGATCCCGACCGGACGCGTCGTCGAGATCGGAACGCAAGTGACGATTTAGGGCATGCCGCGGTTGAGAAGAATCGGTGCTGTCACATTGATTGAGCGGTAAGGAAATTCAGGTAGCAGCGCGCCCGGCACTGTAAGTTTCAGCGGCTTGATGCAGCGATAGCTGGCCGGGACGGCTGTCACGCTGTGGCGACACACGCGATTTTGTTCCAGATTTGCATGGGGCGTTACGCAGGTCTCGATGTTGAGCCGATGACAGCGCATTGCAGGGAAAGTGAGCAGGTCGGCAATCGGATCATGGATGGAAACGAACCGCTGAAGCTGGCGTGCCGACTTGAAGCGTTTCATGATCCTTTCGCGTCGTCGGGTCGGCTGGTGCGAATTTTCCGCTCGATTATTCAGGCCTGTGTGCGACCGGTGTTCGACGCCGGGCATGAGGTCGCGCATGGCGGCATCATAGGATCGGAGCTTGTCGGTGATCATGATCCGTGGTGTCCGCCCTTGAGCTTTCAGCAACTTGCGCATCAGACGCTTTGCCGCCTTGGCATTTCGGCGGCTTTGTACCAGCACTTCGAGGACGAAGCCGTCCTGATCGACGGCACGCCGGAGCCACTGCTTCTTGCCACTGATAGCCACGACACATTCGTCGAGATGCCATTTATCGCCCAGGCAGCCGGCTGATATTGATCTCCTGGGCGGAATGCCGTCCGAATTTCTCCGCGCAGCTTCGAACGGTCTGATGCGTGACGATGATGCCGCGGGCCGCCAGCATGTCCTCAACCATGCGCAGGCTGAGCGGAAAGCGAAAGTAGAGCCATACCGCGTGCGCAATGATCTCGGCGGGAAAGCGGTGGCGACCATAGAGCGGATCACGAGCAACTTCTGACATGGCCCAATGTACGCACATCTTCATAAGCTGTCGGTTGACTTTACGATGCCGCGCTAAGCGAGCAGCATCCGGCCGGCGGGGCCGACCCCGTCTCCCGGCCGTGAGCAGAACGGCATCGCGCAGGTGCCGCTTCATCCTCGACCGGCCAGCCTGCTTTGCCGTTACCGCCGCCGCCGAAAGCGCCAGGCGTTGCCGCCAGGCGCCGATCCGCCGGCAGCGGTTCGTTTCCACCGATGATCCGAGTGCCAACCAGTTCCACTTTCCCCCAATACCTGCGTAACGCCGCCATGCAAATCTGGAACAAAATCGCGTATGTCGCCGCAGCATGACAGCCGTCCCGACCAGCTATCGCTGCATCAATACGCTGATATCTTTACAGTGCCCGCACGCCTCTCGCGCGCCAACGGCCAGTCGGGTGTCGCGAATGAGGCGCGCTGAAGCCATCCGGCTCAGCCGATCATGGCGCTTCGGTTGCCGGGTTCGAGGTCGTGGCCTCTGCCGCTGCGCGATTCTAGCATTTGCGCCTTGGAGAGCTCTGCTTCAGCCTCGGCGAGGCATGGCTCGGCTGCGGTTCTCTGCCGCAGAAGGTCCGATTGCGAATTCTTGACGTTGTCACGACGTAGGCGAGCGGCCTTGGCGAACGTCGGATAAGCGAAATGATTGACATCGGAGATGCCGGCCTTCGTTTCCTCGGCGTTTAACTGGAAGTCCAGTTCTCGCGCCATGCGTTCGAAATCGGCAATCATGATGTCTAGCTGGTGCAACTGTCGCCGCTTCTCATTCACCTGAAATTGCTTCAGTCGGACCAGATTACCTCGTGGCTTCATGACTCGGTACTCCGGTACCCATTTCGTCCAATCAAACCGCTCTCTCCCCTTAACGTTAGGCCTACAGCGACTCTCACGTTTTCTGCTGCGAGCGGAAACATATTTTCCAAAATCCTTGGCCGATGGCTATGAGTTCAATGGCATCGACAAGCATGCGAGCGGGGGACTTAAGGGGCGGTAAAAAAAGGCGGAATAGGGCGATTTTCACAATGTCTGCATTGAACGCGTTGAGACCTGCGGCGGGCTTGACACACAAAGCAATCGTCAAGATTTGCGACATGGACGCCGGGGGGCATGAATACGCCCGCCGTCAGCTACACGCCCCCCGATTTCCGCCGCCTATTATCGCCCACGCGGTCTGGCTTTATTTCCGGTTTCCGCTGAGCCTGCGCCTGGTTGAGGAAATGCTGCTGGAACGCGGCATCGTGGTTTCGTATGAGACAAGTCGCCGGTGGGGCATCAAGTTCGGGCTGGACTGCGCTCGCTGCTTGCGCCGCAAGCCGCCGTGCCGGAATGACGTCTGGTACCTGAACGAAGTGGTCGTCACCATCGCCCGGCAAAAAGCTTTGGTTGTGGCGCACCGTCGACCAGGATGGATATGTGCTGGACGAAATCGTGCAAAACCGCCGCAACACCAAGGCCGCCAAGCGCTTGCTGACGCGGCTGTTGAAGAAGCAGGGGCTCGCGCCGAAGCGCATGATCACCGACTAGCTGCGCTCGTATGGAGCGGCAAAGCGACAGGTGATGCCGGACGTCAAGCACCGGTCGCACAAGGGGTTGAACAACGGAGCGGAGAATTCCCATGTGCCGCCGCGAAAACGGGAGCGGATGATGCAGGGGTCCGATCGCCGAGAGGCCTGCAACGCTTCGTCTCGACCTTGTCAGCCCTCCGCAACCTCTTCGTCCCGCCCCGCCCCAAACGTTCTGCTCTCGCCATACATGTTCATCGCCTCAGCGCGATGGCGCTGGTGATATCACGACGCGTTTGTACCGCTCGACCTACGCCACAGGTGCCGACGCTGTGACGAGCTTCGTCGGTCGCGTGTCGAGTGACGGCACCGGGGACAATTATCGTCGACCGCAGTCCATTGCCCAGACCAAGGCGCTTCTCGGCGTCGGCACGATGGCAAATCGCAGCGTCACGATCTCGGCCGCTGCCCCTTCTGGCGGCGTGGACGGTGATTTCTGGGTGCAGCCGTAATGGCACTTTACGTCAAAGCCTCCGGGGTCTGGGGGGCGGCCAGCGCCGTCTGGGTGAAAATCTCAAGCCTCTGGACCAAGGCTCGACAGGTCTATGTGCGCAGCTCGGGCGTCTGGGAGAAAATGTTCCCGATAGATCTGGTCTTCAATGGCACTCACGAAGACTCGACTGCCACGACCGTTTACACCCACACCAGCATTCCGCTTCTTGTCGCGCCACACGCTAATCGTCGTGTCATCGTGACAACTGAGACCACTGACACCGAAAGTGCAGTGACCGTCAACAGTATGACGATTGGGGGTGTGGCTGCCACCCTTCTCGCTCAGGTGGAAAGCATCTTCAATTCTGGTGTGGTCTATCTGTCAGTGTGGTCAGCCCTCGTGCCAACCGGTACGACGGCAACGATCGTGACCACGTATAGTGAGAGCGTGTTCCGTGACTACATGTCGGTCTATACGACCACCGATTGGGATGGTGTGGTGGGCACTGTTGCCTCTGACAACAATTCAACGGGTGGCCTGACAACGACCGTCAGCATTGGTGCCCTGGGCGCAGCGATCGCAATTGCGGGCAACGCCACCAAGGGGGCATCGGCACTGCGACATGGACCGGGCTGACCCAACAGTTCTCAAACACACCAGTCACGGATACAAACCACAGCGGAGCAATGGCCATAGCTACCGCCGCCCAAGCTGCCCTCACCGTAACCTGTGCCTACAGCACTACTCCAGCACTTGCCGCACTGCTGGTGGTTCCGCGGTGCGCAACTCCTGACTGGCGACGGCGTCGGCGACATGCCTTACGGACTCGTATTGCCAGAGCTTGTAATCGTCGACAAACCAGCCAAGTCGGCTCTCGATCGCCGTAGCAAGCTCGTTATAGTCGAGGCTGTCGAGGCCGAGATCCCGCATTCTGGTTGTCATCGAGACCTCTACTTTTTCGGCAACTAGAGCGTTGAGGGTTTTGAGAACCAGTTGTTCAATTTCAAGTAATGTCATCACTAATACATGCCTTTTGATTGCAGATTCAGGTAATGCAACCCTGATCGGGGCCCAACCCCCAAAACGAGGTGTGCCGTTGAAACATGTTCTTGTCATTGACGATGATGCCGCAATGCGGCGCCTCATCGCCGAGTATCTCACGATGCATGCCCTGAAGGTAACCGCAGTCCACGATAGCAAGCAGTTTGACTATGTTCTTTCACGTGAGCCAGTCGATCTCGTGGTTGTTGACCTTAACCTAGGCCGGGAGGATGGACTTGCGATCGTCCGCAATCTGGCGACAAAATCGGATGTTCCTATCATAGTGATCAGCGGCGACCGGCTTGATGAGGCGGAAAAAGTGGTTGCACTGGAGCTCGGCGCAACCGATTTCATTCCCAAGCCTTTCGGGATGCGCGAATTCTTGGCCCGCATTCGAGTAGCGCTACGCCAGCGCATTTCTAGTCCGCGAACCAGAGAGCAGCGCTCATTTCGCTTTGGGGCCTGGAAGCTCAGCGTGAAGCAGCGGCGACTGATCTGTGCGGAGCGTGGCGAGGTCAAGCTTACCGCATGTGAGTTCAATCTCTTGATCGCATTTCTGGAGAACCCCCGCAACGTGCTATCCAGAGAACGGCTTTTGCTCGCGAGCCGTGTGCGTGGAGAAGAGGTGTACGATCGAAGTATCGATGTCCTAATCATGCGCTTGCGCCGAAAGCTGGAGGCTGATGCGGCCAACCCTCGCCTGGTCAAAACATCCCGTGGCGCAGGCTACTTCTTCAACGCTGACGTAGATGTTAGCTACGGAGGCACGTTGGCCGCGTGACAGTGAGCTATGCTGGAGATTGGGGTGACGAGGCTGATCAAGCCTTCCAACAGTACCAGCCTGATCAATTACGGCGAGAGCTACCGGTCCGGAGATCGCATCAGCGCCTCTGTCGTCAAGAGAGCTGTTCTGCTTGACCCCAGCCATGGAGCTCAACGCCCCGCGTCGGAGCGCTCCCTGCTTCTGAAGGAAGCCACTAGGTCCGCTCGGGCTTGATCGGAGGCTTGGCTGATGGACGTCGTGGTTGCTTCGCTCAGTTGCCGCCCCATGGCGCGGCTTTGCGGATTATCAGTCCTCTGCCTCTTCGCCGGTCTCAACAGCGCTGTGGAATGTTCATTGTTTATGATGACGCCCCCGCTGTTCACGAGGTTGCTCCTGTCAAGTGTACTCGTCAGTCCGTCCTGGGCCTCGCGCTTCTTGCCCAAGTGCCGTTCAAACGGCGCTGGCGCGACTTGTTGAGCTCGAGAGATGGGTCCCTGCTCTCCTGCGTGGCCATGAGCTTGTGCCGCGGTCTGCGCAGCGGCGTCCCCAATGGCACGAGCCTCCATGCCGACTGCGTCTTCCGGACGAGCAGCAAGGGCAATTTCGCGCCCGAGTGCGAACTTCCGGACATGAGTTAGTGCACTGATTTCAGCGGTTTTCATATAGCGCTTGGCATCTTCATCCAGCGACCGCTCGTGAAGCCGATCCGCAATCCCCGGCTTTTTGTTTTCAACCAGGCATTGACTGAAACGTCTAAGAGCAGACCCATAGACCTCAACGGTACGGGGTTTCGGCCCGGTCGGCGCTGCCTCGTACGCTTTGATGAGAGCCGCTGTGTACTCTCTGATGAGCACGGCGTCGGCAGGGTGGGGATTCAGGGCAGGGCGGCCCACCACTGGCGCTCCGCCCGCCCACGTCTTGAGACGACCCAGTGACCCAGCCACGGCCGAGGGGCCGCCACCCCAGATCTCGTACTCCTTGCGATCCCGATCCAGCGACGAATCGTGAAGCCGATCCGCAATCCCCGGCTTGTTAT
The DNA here is from genome assembly GCF_057786075.1 of Mesorhizobium sp. P171375. Classification (NCBI taxonomy): domain Bacteria; kingdom Pseudomonadati; phylum Pseudomonadota; class Alphaproteobacteria; order Hyphomicrobiales; family Phyllobacteriaceae; genus Mesorhizobium; species Mesorhizobium sp. P171375. The sequence goes on along the minus strand of NZ_JBYNWF010000001.1, from coordinate 2,180,580 downwards.
TTTCAACGAGCCAATGACCAAAGCCGAAAAGAATATCTACATGGCGCTTGACCGTGATCTCCCCGACCTTACCGGCATAGAGTGCTGACCTCAGCCCTTCGACAAGGGTCGCATCGTTGGAATAAAGAGGCCCCTTGTCGGGACCGGAGACCACTTTTGGGCGATCTGGCTGCACCGCCGCCGGCACAGAACGAGCATGGTCACGCAACTCGGACGGTGCGGGGGGATTCAGATCAACCACTGACGAATCCGGCGCATCATGATGGCGCGCCGTTGAGTGACCCGGCTGCAGCACCGAGGCACCCAGCATCGACCCACTGCCTCCGGCGTACGGCGCCGCGGCGTGTTCTTGTCCGCTCCCTTGCATCATGGGCTGCGCCTCCCATGGCAATGCACCCACTTGATGGGTGGGGGCCTGCATCAGCACGCGAGCGCCTGAATTGCCGATCTCGCTCAGCTGCGGCTCAGTGGCAACGTCCTGCAGACGACTGTTCAGGGGCCTTTGCCTCTTCGCTGGTCTCAACTCCGCTGTATCATGCTCACGGTTGATGAGGACCTCCTCGCTTGATAGCTGGTTGCTCCTGTCCTGTGCAGCGATCCGCTCGTCCGGCGCGCGCTGGTCGCCGTCGCGCCAGCTCAGGGGACGAAAGGACCCTGCGGGATCCGAGGCTTGGTGATGGGGCCCAGTTGGCACGAAAGACGATGCCAGAACAGCGTCGTCTTCATTAGCTTTCCCAGGGGGGAGATACTCTGGCCAACTGTATTCCTCCTGCGGCCCGCTGCGCTGCGCAGCGGCGTCCCCCTTGCTCTCAAGACTTTGAAATTTAAATGGGTCCCCGGGAGCAACGTCTGGCGCTGACTGGCCGAGCCGCTTGATCTGCTGGTGAAACGTCCCAACGGGGCTTTCCTTAACCGCGTCTCGGGCCTGTCGGTCCATGAGTTCAAAGTTCGTGAGATTATTTGCCGTTCCGAATGTATTGTCACCCCTGAGGCGGGTTTGTAGTGCCTGCCGATTGACGACGAGGTTGTTGAGGTTCAGGTTATCTGGCTGCGATTGCAATCGCCCAACCAGCGCCCGCGTGCCGTCCACCACGTAGACTCCGCAATCCACCACGTTGCTCTGCTGGGCGATGCGGGATACGCCCACGCGGGTCTCCAGGCTGGCGCCCAGATTTTCTGCGAGCTCTTTTGCAAGCGTGTCATTGCATCCGTTGTAGGAGTCATAATGATAGGCAACCGGCCGTTCCCGGTCGCTGCGATCAACGAACAGCAGCGACCAATGGGTGCCGCGCTCCGCAAGAGTCTTACCGCCATCGCTCACTGGCACGAACAGGAAGTCGGCTGTGTCGTTACCGTTCTGATGGACGATGCGCTGGAATGCGCTTAGCATGACGCTCTCGGAGCCCAAGCGCAGATGATAATTGGCTACGAGGGGATCCACGAACCGCGTCCGGGCGGCGAGATCTGGATTGTTCCCCTGCAACTCCTGCTCCAGGAGCTGGTAATCCCTCTGGATATGTTCGTCGCCTAGCCATTCCAATGCGCCGAGCACCCGCCCGTCTTTAGCTTTCCCAGGGGGCCTCTCTGGCCGACCCAATGCCTCCTGCGGCCCGCTGCGCTGCGCAGCGGCGTCCCCAATGGCACGAGCCTCCATGCCGACTGCGTCTTCCGGACGAGCAGCAAGGGCAATTTCGCGCCCGGGTGCGAACTTCCGGAGATGAGCTAGTGCACTGATCCTCCGGTTACCACCGGAGTTCACATAGCGCTTGGCATCTTCATCCAGCGACCCCTCGTGAAGCCGATCCGCAATCCCCGGCTTTTTGTTTTCATGCAGGTATTCACTGAAACGTATAAGAGTAGATCCATAGACCTGAATGGTACCGCGATTCGGCCCGGTCGCAGGCGCTTCTTTGTACTCTTTGATGAGAGCCGCTGTGTAATCTCTGATGAGCGCGGCGTCGGCAGGGTAGGGCTTCCGGACAGGGCGGTCGACCACTGGCGCTCCGCCCGCCAACGTCTTGAGACGACCCAGTGCTCTAGCCACGATCGAGGGGCCACCCCTGCTCTCGTACTCCGAGGGGCCACCCCTGCTCTCGTACTCCTTGCGATCCTGATCCAGCGACGATTCGTCAAGCCGAGCAGCAAATCCCGGCCTGTTATTGTCAAAGAGCCAACGACCAAAGCCGAGAAGAGAATTTACATGGCGCTTGACCGTGCTCTCCTTGACCTTACCCGCGTAAGCTGACCTCAGCCCTTCGACAACGGTCGCATCGTTGGAATAGAGGGGACCCTTGTCGCGACCGGAGACCCCTATTGGAGAATCTGGCTGCACCGCAGCCGGCACAGAACGAGCATGGTCACGCAACTCGGACGGTGCGGGGGGATTCAGATCAACCACTGACGAATCCGGCGCATGATGATGGCGCGCCGTTGAGTGACCCGGCTGCAGCACCGAGGCACCCAGCATCGACCCACTGCCTCCGGCATACGGCGCCGCGGCGTGTTCTTGTCCGCTCCCTTGCATCATGGGCTGCGCTTCCCATGGCAATGCACCCACTTGATGGGTGGGGGCCTGCATCAGCACGCGAGCGCCTGAATTGCCGATCTCGCTCAGCTGCGGCTCAGTGGCAACGTCCTGCAGACGACTGTTCAGGGGCCTTTGCCTCTTCGCTGGTCTCAACTCCGCTGTATCATGCTCACGGTTGATGAGGACCTCCTCGCTTGATAGCTGGTTGCTCCTGTCCTGTGCAGCGATCCGCTCGTCCGGCGCGCGCTGGTCGCCGTCGCGCCAGATCAGGGGACGAAAGGACCCTGCGGGATCCGAGGCTTGGTGATGGGGCCCAGTTGGCACGAAAGACAATGGCAGAACAGCGTCGTCTTCATTAGCTTTCCCAGGGAGCTCGCGCCCGAGTTCGGACTTCCGGAGATGAGCTAGTGCACTGATCCCACCGGAGTTGTTATAGCGCTTGGCATCTTCATCCAGCGACCCCTCGTGAAGCCGAGCCGCAATCCCCGGCTTTTTGTTTTCAACCAGGTATTCACTGAAACGTCTAGGAGCAGATCCATAGGTCTGAATGGTAGCGGGATTCGGCCCGGTCGGCGCTGCCTTGTACTCTTTGATGGGAGCCGCTGTGTAATCTCTGATGAGCGCGGCGTCGGCAGGGTCGGGATTATTCAGGACAGCGGCGCGGTCCAGCACTGGCGCTCCGCCCGCCCACGTCTTGAGATGACCCACTGCTCTAGCCACGTCCGAGGAGCCACTCTTGCTCTCGTACTCCTTGAGATCCGGATCCAGCGACTCCTCGTGAAGCCGAGCAGCAAATCCCGGCCTGTTATTATCAAAGAGCCAACGACCAAAGCCGAGAAGAGAATTTACATGGCGCTTGACCGTGCTCTCCAATGCTGACCTCAGCCCTTCGACAACGGTCGCATCGTTGGAATAAAGAGGACGCTTGTCGGGACCGGAGACCCCTATTGGAGGATCTGGCTGCACCGCCGCCGGCACAGAACGAGCAGGGTCACGCAGCTCGGACGGTGCGGGGGGATTCAGATCAACCACTGACGAATCCGGCGCATCATGATGGCGCGCCGTTGAGTGACCCGGCTGCAGCACCGAGGCACCCAGCATCGACCCACTGCCTCCGGCGTAGGGCGCCGCGGCGTGTTCTTGTCCGCTCCCTTGCATGAGTTGCGCCTCCCATGGCGATCGTAGAAGGTCCGCGTGCGGAATCGAGTCGAAATATCCCGACAAATCAGCGTCGACCATCTGCTTTTGCGACCGAGCCAGCGTTTCGGCCACCGCGGCCTCGCCAACCGCGGAGGGCGTCTCCTCAGCCCTGGCGAACGCTGGCCCGGCAGGCGCCGCCGGCACAGAACGAGCATGGTCACGCAACTCGAACGGTGCGGGGGGATTCAGATCAACCACTGACGAATCGCGCGCCGTTGAGTGACCCGGCTGCAGCACCGAGGCACCCAGCATCGACCCACTGCCTCCGGCGTAGGGCGCCGCGGCGTGTTCTTGTCCGCTCCCTTGCGTCATGAGTTGCGCCTCCCATGGCGATCGTAGAAGGTCCGCGTGCGGAATCGAGTCGAAATATCCCGACAAATCAGCGTCGACCTTCTGCTTTTGCAACCGAGCCCACCTTTCGGCCACCGCGGCCTCGCCAACTGCGGAGGGCGTCTCCCCAGCCCTGGCGAACGCTGGCCCGGCAGGCGCCGCCGGCACAGAACGAGCAGGGTCACGCAACTCGGACGGTGAGGGGGGATTCAGATCAACCACTGACGAATCCGGCGCATGATGATGGCGCGCCGTTGAGTGATCCGGCTGCAGCACCGAGGCACCCAGCATCGACCCACTGCCTCCGGCGTAGGGCGCCGCGGCGTGTTCTTGTCCGCTCCCTTGCACCATGAGTTGCGCCTCCCATGGCGATGTATCCACTTGAGGGCCGGGATCATGCACTGGTTCGTCCATTTGCTTTTGCAACCGAGCCCACCTTTCGGCCACCGCGGCCTCGCCAACCGCGGAGGGCGTCTCCTCAGCCCTGGCGAACGCTGGCCCGGCAGGCGCCGCCGGCACAGAACGAGCATGGTCACGCAACTCGAACGGTGCGAGGGGATTCAGATCAACCACTGACGAATCCGGCGCATCATGATGGCGCGCCCTTGAGTGACCCGGCTGCAGCACCGAGGCACCCAGCATCGACCCACTGCCTCCGGTATGCGGTGCCAGGTGCTCGTCCCCCAGCATCATGGACTGCGCCTCCCATGGCAATGCACCCACTTGATGGGTGGGGGCCTGCATCAGCACGCGAGCGCCTGAATTGCCGATCTCGCTCAGCTGCTTAGCTTTCCCAGGGAGCTTCTCTGGCCGACCCAATGCCTTCTGCGGCCCGCTGTGCTGCGCAGCGGCGTCCCCAATGGCACGAGCCTCCATGCCGACTGCGTCTTCCGGACGAGCAGCAAGGGCAATTTCGCGCCCGAGTGCGGCGTACGGCGGGAACTTCCGGAGATGAGCTAGTGCACTGATCCACCGGTTACCACTGGAGTCCAAATAACGCCTGGCATCTTCATCCAGCGACCCCTCGTAAAGCCGAGCCGCAATCCCCGGCCTGTTGTTTTCATGCAGGTATTGACTGAAACGTCTAAGAGTAGCCGCATAGTCCTGAGTGGTTTTGGGATTCGGCCCGGTCGCAGGCGCTCCCTTGTACTCTTTGATGAGAGCCGCTTTGTACTCTTTGATGAGCACGGCGTCGGCAGGGTCGGGATTCAGGGCAGCGCGGCCCACCATTGGCGCTCCGCCCGCCGACTCTTTGAGACGACCCAGTGCTCTAGCCACGTTCGAGGAGCCACTCTCGCGCTGGTACTCCTTGAGATCCTGATCCAGCAACGGATCGTCAAGCCGAGCAGCAAATCCCGGCTTGTTATTATCAAAGAGCCAACGACCAAAGCCGAGAAGAGAATTTACATGGTCCGTGACCGTGCGCTCCCCGACCTTACCGGCATAGAGTGCTGACCGCAGCCCTTCGACAACGGTCGCATCGTTGGAATAAAGAGGACGCTTGTCGCGACCGGAGACCACTACTGGAGGATCTGGCTGCACCGCCGCCGGCATAGAACGAGCATGGTCACGCAACTCGAACGGTGCGGGGGGATTCAGATCAACCACTGACGAATCCGGCGCATGATGATGGCGTGTTTCCCCGGGAACAACGTCCCGTACGAACACCGAGTCTGGGTTGCCTTGGTCCGGCGCGACTGGAGCCAGGGCTCTGTCGTGCAACGCTCGCGCTGACTGGCCGAGCCGCTTGATCCGCTGGTGAAACGTCCCAACGGGGCTTTCCTTAACCGCGTCTCGCGCCTGTCGGTCCATGAGTTCAAAGTTCGTGAGATAATTTGCCGTTCCAGATGTATCGTCACCCATGAGTCGGGTTTGTAGTGCCTGCCGATTGACGACGAGGTTGTTGAGGTTCAGGTCTGGCAGGTCTGGCTGCCATCTTTGCAATCGCCCAACCAGCGCCCGCGTGCCGTCCACCACGTAGACTCCGCAATCCCACTCGTTGCTCTGCTGGGCGATGCGGGGTAAGTCCACGCGGGTCTCCAGGCTGGCGCCCAGCCTTTCTGCGAGGTGTTTTGCAAGCTTGTCATGCCATCCGCTGACGGAGTCATAATGATAGGCAACCGGCCGTTCCCGGTCGCTGCGATCAACGAACAGCAGCGACCAATGTTTGCCGCGCTCCGCAAGAGTCTTACCGCCATCGCTCACTGGCACGAACAGGAAGTCGGCTGTGTCGTTACCGTTCTGATTATGGACGATGCGCTGGAATGCGCTTAGCTTGTCGCTCTCGGAGCCCAAGCGCAGATGATAATTGGCTACGAGGGGATCCACGAACCGCGTCCGGGCGGCGAGTTCTGGATTGTTCCCCTGCAACTCCTGCTCCAGGAGCTGGTAATCCCTGTGGATATGTTCGTCGCCTAGCAATTGCAATGCGCCGAGCACCCGCCCGCTGGGGTCGCCGAAAACACCAAAAAACCCTTCGACCGCGGGGGACATCCCCTCAGGAAAGAGCTCTGGCGAGGCGGAATTCCCCGCCCGCAAGCTGGGAGGAGCGAATTCCGGTGGCCTCAGTGGCACCTCCTCGCTTGGTAGCAGGTTGCTCCTGTCCTGTGCAGCGATCCGCTCGTCCGGCGCGCGCTGGTCGCCGTCGCGCCAGATCAGGGGACGAAAGGACTCTGCGGGATCCGAGGCTTGGTGATGGTGCCCAGTTGGTACGAAAGACGATGGCAGAACAGCGGCGTCTTCATTAGCTTCCCCAGGGAGCTTCTCTGGCCGACCCAATGCCTTCTGCGGCCCGCTGTGCTGCGCAGCGGCGTCCCCAATGGCACGAGCCTCCATGCCGAGTGCGTCTTCCGGACGAGCAGCAAGGGCAATTTCGCGCCCGAGTGCGGCGGACGGCAGGAACTTCCGGAGTTGAGCTAGTGCAATGATCCTCCGGTCACCACTGGAGGCCTTATAGCGCTTGGCATCTTCATCCAGCGACTCCTCGTGAAGCCGAGCCGCAATCCCCGGCTTGTTGTTTTCAACCAGGTATTCACTGAAACGTCTAAGAGTAGCTCCATAGTCGTGAATGGTTTGGCGATTCGGCCCGGTCGCAGGCGCTCCCTTGTACTCTTTGATGAGAGCCGCTTTGTACTCTTTGATGAGCACGGCGTCGGCAGGGTCGGGATTCAGGACAGCGCGGCCCACCATTGGCACTCCGCCCGCCGACTCTCTGAGACGACGCAGTGCCACAGCCACAGTCGAGGAGCCACCACTGCTCTCGTACTCCTTGAGATCTTCATCCAGCGACTCCTCGTGAAGCCGAGCAGCAAATCCCGGCTTGTTATTTTTAAAGAGCCAACGACCAAAGCCGTAAAGAGAATTTACATGGCGCTTGACCGTTTCCTCCTTGGCCTTACCCGCGTAGAGTGACCTCAGCCCTTCGACAACGGTCGCATCGTTGGAATAAAGAGGACGCTTGCAGCCGCGACCGTCGGAGACCACTACTGGAGGATCTGGCTGCACCGCCGCCGGCACGGGGGAACGAGCATGGTCACGCAACTCGAACGGTGCGGAAGGATTCAGATCACCCACTGACGAATCCGGCGCATGATGATGGCGCGCCGTTGAGTGACCCGGCTGCAGCACCGAGGCACCTAGCATCGACCCACTGCCTCCGGCGTACGGCGCCGCGGCGTGTTCTTGTCCGCTCCCTTGCATCATGGGCTGCGCTTCCCATGGGGCCGCGCCTTCGATGAGGCTCAGGTCTCCGTGAGACGGATGAGGATGGAACGGGTCTGGCAGAGCCGGAACGCCGGGGGCGGGAATTTGGGCAGCGGCTTGGCGCGCCTCGCCCGAGCGCTGCTCAAAGCCCTCTTGCCCGGCCTGTGCCGCTTGCTCTTGAGATGCCGGGGGCTGCACCTGCCGCCAACCTGTTACATTGGATAGGTCAAATTTGTGCCGGTTCACGTTAGCCTCACGTCCACAGATCAGCTGAGCAACCTACTCGGGCATACTTACGAGAAGCTGACGAGGTCCGCGGTCCCGGAGCGGGTAGGCCTAATTTTCTGCGCGCCGATTGCGCTGGCGCGACGTAGCCCGGCCTTTTGCCAGCTCGGCAGCTACGGCTCGCAAAGAGCGTCGTAAGGCTTGCGGAGCCGCCCCTCAGCTCCCGTCGAGGAGCAATCCACAATTCACATATTTGGAGATGGCTCGCTGGTTTACCGGTCTGCGAGCCCTGCAAGCCCATGCTTCAGATGCCGCCCGTGCAGAGGTATTTCATTTCGAGGTAGTCCTCGAGGCAATGGCGGGAACCCTCCCGCCCGATGCCGGACTGCTTCACTCGGCCGAAAGGCGCGGCTTCCGACGACATGCGTCCCGTGTTCATACCACTATGCCATATTCCAAGGCCTCGGCGACACGCCAAACACGCTTCCGTTTGAGGCACAAATGTGGGGGAAGGCCGTAGATCGTGTCGTTGGCCTCATGCACGACCTATCCGCATCGTCGAAGCAATCACAGGCGCCAGCCGCCCGAATGTCTCTTTCTTGCGCGATGGTCATCTCGCTGGAGACAGGACCGATAGTTCGACGTGCCATTCGCGCGATGCGTTTGCCCCCGCATCGATTCTGCGGCCTTTCGCGACGGCATGGGATTCGATTTTGGCCAGAGCCTGCCTGTCGATCAGCGCACCGATCGCCACTCCGGAGCAAAGCCCTCGCCAACGATAAGTGGCGGACTTTCTCCACGAACTCTCGACAAACACCTTCGTGAACGCCTGACTGGACGGGGGTAGCCATGCCGAACAGGTCGCATAACCACGCCATCGTTCGGCGACTGCAGCCGCGAAGCGTCTCGAACACATCGGCTCGATGCGGTTGCGTCCAGAATGCATCAGCGAGCGGCGGGAGTCTTCGCTATATTCGCCCCCGACATCCCGAAGTCCACCAGCTTGCCTGCCAAAAAGGGGTGTTGCATGAATAAACCCGCTTTCGTCGCCGTCAGCCGCGTGCCCAGGAAGGACGACAGTCTCCATAGCAAGAATGCGAGATGATCATCGTATTCAGCGGCAGCGTGCCGGCGAAATTGGGTGTTCGGCAAGCCAAATAGCGCGATGCAGAAGGATGGTGAGGATTTCGCGTCCGCCACTGCGATGCATAGAGCCACCCTTCGCAACCGACCAGCGCAACAAAGCTCGTTATGCGGCGCGTAGGTTCGTAGACGCTTATCCAGTATCGAGATAACAAGGCCGCTGCGCAGGAACGAACTCTGAGAGCGCACCCTGCGAGAGGTTGCGCTTGCTGACGCGGCTGTGGAAGAAGCAGGGGCTCGCGCCGAAGCGCATGATCACCGACTAGCTTCGCTCGTATGGAGCGGCAAAGCGACAGATGATGCCGGACGTCGAGCACCGGTCGCACAAGGGGTTGAACAACAGAGCGGAGAATTCCCATGTGCCGCCGCGAAAACGGGAGCGGATGATGCAGGGGTCCGATCGCCGGGAGGCCTGCAACGCTTCGTCTCGACCTTGTCAGCCCTCCGCAACCTCTTCGTCCCCCGCCCCAAACGTTCTGCTCTCGCCATACATGTTCATCGCTTGCAAGCCACCGCCGAATGGAAGGCCGTGACTGGAACGCCCGCAACGATGGATTGCTAACGGCGAACTCATGCTGGTCGGCAAGGCGATACTGGCTGGAGCATCAACTCGGCCGACGAGAGTGGCCACACCATCCTAGACAGGATCGGCCGATATGCCCGGCATCGCCGCTCTGCAAAAAGCACAGCGGGCATCCAGACGTTGCCGGGTTGACTATGGGTGTCCGAACCGCGAAAAGAGGCCGCTCTTTATGAGTGCCGTGCGCTGGCAGTCTAACCCCAAGCCCCCCGCCCGGGCTGCCGGCGCGCTTCTAGGAACATCGAGGTAGATGACGAGACTCCGAACTACATTTCCAAAGCTATCGGTGGATTCACATTTCAAGCCCAATCGATTTCCTACAGCCAGGCGCGAACGTTCGATTGGAACGTTACGAATTCACATCAAGGTGCACCGCTGTTGCGTCCCGAACAGGTGCGGCTGCTCAATGACGAGTACGAAATCGTTCTCATCAAGGTCTGCCACCATTAAAATTGAGGAAGGTGCGATATTTTTCGGATCGCATTCTGAAACGCATCTTTGAAAGCCAGACAGGCGCCCTCCCGGAGCCGGCGCCCTTGACGGGAGCAGAGGAGGCGCTCTCCGCAGAATCTCAACTCGATGACCCGCTGTGTGAATTGGCGCAGGACTTTGACGATACAGTTTGATGTGAGGCTAGTATGAACCCGCGAAATAGTAATCCATCCCGTGTAACAGCTTTGTCGCAGGTGCAGGACGCCGGCTTGGAAGACGGGCAAGCGGTCCAGGCCCGGCGAGTGGGCTTTGAGCAGCACGTGTCCGAGGCGCTCCGGCCGCTGTTCGATGGTCGAGCTGACGAGCCGCCTACCGGTCCAGAGGAGCTTCTGCGACTGGAACAAGGGTTTCGCGAGGTGCTTCAGCGAGGGCAGGATCATCAAGCCGCCTCGTCTTTTTTCAGCGATCCAAGGATGCCCGCTGGACGGGATGACCCCAAGGGAAGCGTGTCGGACGCTTTCGCAGCAGCCGGCTCTAGGCACGTCGGAGTCGAGGCCGCCGCCCCGCCAGTGTTAGCTGCCAGCCAACAGCAGATCCGGCCCTCGCCAGTTGCGTTTGACCGGCCGGTATCATCCTCGGCTGCTGCAGGCGTGCGCTTGTATGCCCCTTCGATGATCTCTCGGAAGACCAGTTCCGAAAACTGCGATCAGTTGCCCGCCTTGTGCTGCCGCCTCGCCGTCGAGGTCGAAACGCCCGCGAATCAATGGAAGGTCAGCGGGCCATGGGGGCAGAGTGCGACGGCGTCTACACCGCCTATTTGAGGGGAGAGGTACACTTGGCTTTCCTGTTCCAGCAGCATCCGGCCGCACACCGACGCGATGGGGAGCTAGAATTCAAATCGGACCTTCGCAAGGCACGCACCGCGGATCAAACGCCGTTCGTTTGGGAAAAATGGCTCAGTACCGACAAAGCTTCTGTAATGGCCCTAGTGGCCTCGGTTGCGCTCTTGGTCGCGATACAGTGGCGAGACCCCCAGATCAACGAGGCGGTCCTAAGCGAACTGCGGACGATTCAGATCAACTACGCATTGCTCCAGCGAGACGTCGCCCGCGCCGACATGGTATTGGACTTCCGTTCCGTTGCTTCTACCGGGCAAGCATTAAAAAGGAACCTTCAAAACTACCAACGCCTTGTTGAGATTTCGCGCAATGAGAGCTCCGGGGTGCACTCCAGGTTGGTTGCACAGCTCAAAAATTCCCTCGAAAACACAGAAGCTGCCATCTCGGCCTCGGCCGCGCAAAATGAGCTTCTGCAAAGCTCTCTCGTACGCTTTGCTCGCTCGGCTAATCGCCTTCGGGGGGGAGTGTCGAACAGGCCTGAATTTTCCAATCTGATCCTTCAATTTTCGGCCAGACCGGGATTCAGCCTCGCATTACAAATCGATCAGTCTCTCCGCCGACTTCCTCCTAGCCAGGACCAAGTCACGGAGGATGTTGCCCGCGAGGGCCGCGCTATCCTGTCCTCAATGTTGAGGTTGGACCGCGCTGTCAATCGGATCCCATCCTTCGACACGTTCGCCAAGGCTGCCGAATTGGAGCGAGAACATCTGAAAGCCTACAGCTTCGCCAGCGCGCAAGCGCAGCGTACACGACTTTTCTTTGGCTTGGTGTCCATATGCCTCTGCTTGTTTGCGACCATTCGAGCCTCCACGCTGCATGTGCGGACGAACCGGTTGGAAAGGCGGTTAGAGCTTGAAGCGGCGATGAGTGAGATCGAAGCTTGTTTCATCGACAGTCAAGCAACGAAGGCTTCGCGGCGCTTCTCCACCGAAGCAGCGCTTAGACTCATTCAATGCGTTTTCGATGCCGATCAATGCGCGCTTGCTCTGGTGGATCCGAGTATCAGCAGGAATACCGAGTACTTTGTCGCGAACAAGCGCATGCGCGTCTGGAACGCCACGCTAATCCATGAAGTCGTCTCACTTGTACACCCGGAACAGCCAGTGTTTCGCGTCGTTCCGGCGTCGGAAGTGGTTCGGACTGCCGTAGGCACTACCGGTGTTTGTCAAATTGTTGGTTGCAGGGCCTCCGACCAGCAGGCTGCGGTTTGTATCCTTGTTTTTGAAGGAGATCGCTCACCACCATCCACAGACGACCTCCTGGTTCTGGCGAGCGCTACTGTGCGTTTAGGCAACCATCTTGAAATGCAACGTGTACACACGGAACGTAACCTTTTTGAGAGTCGATGGGAGCATGCGGAAAGGCTGACGGCTGTCGGCACAATCGCAAGCGGCGTTACACATGAATTCAATAATGTTCTAGGAGCAATAGTCGGCTACGCAGAGATGGCTAAAGGTCTTGTGCGTCGCCCCTCGAGAATTCGGGGCCACATCGGCCAAATTATCTTGGCCAGCAACCGAGCCAAACTGATTATTGATCAAATTTTGTCACTAAGCCGAAATCGGAAGCGCGTGACGATGCCTTTCGACGTCTCGGAGAGTGTAATGGATCTCGCGCCATTGCTGCGGGTTACACTTCGTGCGGATGTTCAGTTGAACATCAAGATCAACGAGTCGCAAACGGTGATCGAGGGCAGCCCGACCGAGATACAGCAGATCCTTATGAATCTATGCAAGAACGCGTCGGAGGCTCTCTTGAATGAGGGCCGTGTCGAGATTAGCGTTTCTCGCGCTCACGTCTGTCAAACGAAGCCCGTGGCTAAGGGCACCTTGAAACCGGGAGATTACGTTCTCCTCTCCATCAGCGACGATGGCCAAGGAATCGCAAGTTCGGTGCTTCCGCATATCTTTGAGCCCTTTTTTACCACGCGCTCTCGCGTCGGCGGGACCGGACTGGGTCTTGCTGCAGTGGACCGCCATGTGAGCGCGCTCGCAGGATGCCTTGACGTCACCTCGGCTGTTGGCCGAGGTACACGCTTCGATCTCTACTTACCGGCCTGCGCTGAGGAGCAGGTCAGAGCTGATAGCGCTTTCGGCCCATGCGATGGATCACTTGGCAACGGAGAAATCATTGCAGTCGTTGACGCCGATCCAGCAGCGTTGGAGATCTACAAGGATAAGATCGCCGCGCTGGGTTATAAGCCGGTCGGCTTCGCGACCTTCGAGAGTCTTTGCGACTGGATCGAGAGCGGGAAGGCAGCCGACCTCCTAATTTTCGATAAAGCGACTTTCCTCGGGCCAGGACAGCCCGAAGCCGTACGTACCACCCTGATGACGGTGCCCATCATCGTCGTTGGTGGAAGCGACCCCATGCCGATCACATCTGGTAATCAGACCTTCGTCCTTTGGCTAGCCAAACCGGTCTCGTCCAGGACGATGGAGCATGCAATTCGTAGGATGATAATGGCATGATGCCGCCGACGCGCTCAGGATGCCGAGCTACCGAGGCAGTCGGAGGCGGAGCCGGCTGGGATCCAGCAAATACAAGAGCGTCGGACGATCTCTGCGCACCCGGCTCATGGCGAGTTCCCCTCGAACACTGTCGTCGGCTCCGCCCAAGGAAGGGCTCCCCGACCACGGCAAACCTGCCGCCGTGCTCGTGACCGTCAAGGACAAGTCGCCGCGCGATGGGGTCTGCGGGCCTCCATCCTTGACAAGTCACTGCGCGCTGGCGGCGACAGGCAACGGGTAATATAAGGTCGGGACGAGGAGATGGTCGCCAATCGGTCACGCAAGATGGTTGACGAAATGACTCGAGAGCAAAGCTTGACAATCATCGCCCCATTCACGCCAGACTTCTCCTGTGCGTTCATCATCGGCTACGGCTCCTCGCTGCCCCGACAAGGCTATCGCCGCCCGGCCGGGCAAGCGATATCCAAGGTTCCGACGTGTTCCTTTCATGCTAGATTGACCTAGGCCCCGGCAGGGCGGGAGCATGAGGCTGGGTTCTCGGTCGCGGATCTGTGAGGCAAGCACGGGGTAAGCGACGGCTCGACCCACCATTGGGAAGGCCGGCTTCGGCACGGAGGTGCGGCCTCGGCGTTGAGAGGCATCGGATCGGGTGTAGCAGGACTTTCGAACTAACTGCCGACAACACACTGGATAGGCTGTTCTCGTCGTTCGGTCCAGTTCACCAACGCCTATGTCGACATTTTACGGCGCTTCACTACTAACCGGGCACCGCACGATGGCAGCTCGTTCTCTCCGGCAAAAGATACCCCCTGTGTTAGCTTCCGTGTGTCTGCTTGCCCTCACCTGCGGGATACGTAAGGCCATCTCTAAAAGCATCGAATGCGGCAGCAACAGCGCGAATCCCAAAGCGATGCTCCCGCCGTACGCGGACAAGACCGTTTTCGAAGTCCACTATTCCGTCCTTGGCCAGCATCGCCAAACGCTCATCTGAACCGCGAAGACGGATCGGATCAGATCCGTGGGCGACACAGATTGCCGGCACGTCAGCCTCGAAATCGCACATTAATCGCTCGATAATTGCGGCTCGCACGCGGTCGTCGTCTGTGAGGCGATGGCCCTTCGATGTAGCCAGTCGGCCAGCTGCGATGTGCTGGATGTAGGAATCCCGTGTAACTTCGTTTTGAACGTATCCCTGGCCGGTGCGGCCGATAGCCGACGCGCCGAAACCGATCAGGGTTCTGCAGGTGTCAGCCGAGTAGCCCAACGAGTTACGTCGCAGGCGACCTGTTTCCTGTGCCAGCGCGAGCTCGTCGTGCGGAAAGGCGAAATGGTCGAGCCCGATCTGTCGGTAGCCGGCGGCAATCAGCCTCACGGCGACAGCCGCATACTGTTCAGCGCGGGCAGCGCTGTCGGGAAGAAATTCCGCCTCGATGAGGCGCTGGTTCTTTATTTGGGATGGGATATGCGAGTAGCCGAACAAGGCAAGCCGGTCGGGGCGCATGGCGACCGCTGCCCTCGCCGTCTCGACCCACGACACCACCGTTTGACGCGGCAGGCGTCCCATGGTGATAACAAACCACCTTGCCGCTGAGCTCGCCTGTGTCTTTGCGTTATGCCAGTCCGTTCCGCTTAGATGTCTTGGCTGTTCCCGCCGAGACCTCACGCGCACCGTTTTATTCCCACCATCCCTCCCCGTCAGCTCCGCCTGGGAAATTCTGCCAGCTTGCCGGATCCGACGAGATAATGCAGCGCTGGGACGGACTTTGCTCGCCAGCTAGCGACCGTGGTGATCTCTGCCAAAAGGACGAGGCCATGAACGCGATCGGCGCAAACGGTGGCGGTTTGTATAAGCCTTGGGGTGGGAACTGGGCCTTCTATGCTGAGCGCCACATACAAGCTCAACGAGACAACTTCGTTCTACCTTCGGCTCTCCCGGTGACCAGCTCTCAGTAGCGTCGCGGCAAACGTTGCCTATGGGCTTCTTTCCGATTTCACAGCTACGGCGACTCCAAACTCAGCAGTCGGCAAGATGGAAGCTTCCAACGGGAACTGCCCAATGCGAACAAGAAGAGCAGTGTCGGCAGTAATCCTGCGCCTCGAACGCTCATCCTAACGCCGTGAAGCGTTGAGCTCCGAGGTTGAGCAGACCAAGCCCGCAACACGCTCCAAGAGAACGGCGCATAGAAGCCATACGAGATTGCAGCCTAGCCTTCGGGGCCGGACGTTGTTTCATATCAGACCGGTGGGGATGAAGCCTGCCATCCAGCACCCGGTCAGTTTCAGGTCAAACTTGAACTCCCAGTCGGGTCAGAACGCGATCAACTGGCAGTCCGACGCACTTAAAAATGACAAATGGATCGCCTGCTTTTGGGCCATCCATGGGGAATTCGGGCGCGAGAGAACAAGCTCACACAGCATAAGCGAGCCTCCAGGCGAATCTTGCGCTGGCCGAGGCAGAACCATGTTTAAAGCTGCCTGTTTTCCACCTCGAACCTGTCTGAGTCCGGCCGATCGTCATAGATCGGCCAAAGCATCGGCCAGATGGCTCCCTCAATTACGGTTTGTGCATAGTTGTCAGTGCGATAGGCCTGCCGAACATCGGCCATGATCATCATCGGCAGCATCGATTTGTGTCCAAGCCTGGCAGCGGTGGCAGTGCCGAGGCCCGCAAGTCCGCATGCCGACGATCGGCCAGAAGATCGGCCAAACAATCTGGTCAACTGAAAATTTATGTTTATAATCAGGCATTTGGAGGAACCCAAGATCGGCCAATATGGAAGAGAGCGTACAGCGCATCGAACCGGCACGCCTACCCGATGTATCCGAAACTATCTCGGATGCGCTGGTAGAGCTGTCGGCGACGTCGGCTGTTTTGGGCAAAAGCCTGCACTCGCGTACCGCAGCCAACCTCGCCCATCTCGTGCGCATTATGAACACCTACTACAGCAACCTGATCGAAGGCCACGATACGCGCCCGCGCGACATCGAACGGGCGCTGGTCGGAAATTTCGATCGAGACGAGAACCGCCGCAATCTGCAGCTCGAGGCGGCCGCGCACGTTCGCCTGCAAGCCGAGATCGACCGCCTGGCTGCCGATGGGCAGTTGCCGGAACCGGCATCGGTAGGTTTTCTTCGATGGCTGCACGCGGAATTCTATCGCGATGCCGAAGCGCCCATGCTGACCATCAAGGGTGCCGGCCGTGAGTTCGTCACGGCGCCAGGTGAGTGGCGATCGAAGCCAGAGCATGATGTCGCCATCGGCCGGCATGAACCGCCTTCGAGCGATCGCGTCAACGATTTCATGCAATACTTTGCCATGCGTTATCGCTTCGATAAGCTGGGCAAGGCCGGACGCATCCTGACCATTCCTGCCGCGCATCACCGCTTCAACTACATTCACCCGTTTCCGGACGGCAACGGACGCGTCAGCCGATTGATGAGCCACGCCATGGCCCTCAGGCCGGGATCGCCGCGCACGGGCTGTGGTCGATCTCACGAGGCTTGGCACGTGGCGTGAAAAGCCGAACGGATTACAAGAGCATGATGGATCATGCCGATATGCCCCGCCAGGGTGATCTCGACGGACGTGGCAACCTCTCCGAACGCGCACTCGGCGATTTTACCTTATGGTTCCTGCAGGTGTGTATCGATCAGGTGAGCTTCATGACCGGACTGTTCGATCTCGACACGTTGGCCAAGCGGCTGTATCGGCATGTGGAGCGCAGTGGTCTGAAGCCCGAAGCCGGCCGCCTCGTGGAGGAAGCGCTCACGCGCGGTGAGTTTGACCGCGGCGAGGCATCCCGTATTAGCGGACTACCCGAACGTACGGCGCGTCGAGTGTTCAATGACGTAATCGCGCTCGGACTATTGGCGTCGGAAACGCCAAAGGGCCCAGTGTCCCTACGCTTTCCGGCGGACGCTCTGGACGCGCTGTTTCCGGAAGCTTTTTCCGGAAACGTAAGAGCATAGGGCGCTCACGATCTTAGGTCACTTCTCCTCGGAACCGGAAAGATTTTCCACCGGATCACCGGCGGGTTCGTCATTCCGCGTTCTGAGACACGGGAAAAGCCGGCGCACTAGAGCCGAGGCCGCCGATGCAGACATATTTGGTATCGAGGTAATCTTCGATGCCCTGATGTCCGCCTTCCTTGCCGAGGCCGGATTCCTTGACGCCGCCAAACGGTGCCTCCGGCGTGGTGATGAGGCCTTCATTGACCCCGACCATGCCGTATTTCAGTCCTTCCATCACGCGGAAGGCGCGGCCGAGATCACCGGTGTAGAAATAGCAGGCGAGGCCGAACTCAGTGTCGTTGGCGAGCGCGATGGCTTCCTTTTCGGTCTCGAACCTGAACACCGGGGCGATCGGGCCAAAAATCTCTTCCTTCATGAAGCGCATCTTGGGTGTCGCGTTGGCAATGACGGTCGGCTGGAAGAACGAGCCGCCGAGCGCATGGCGTTTGCCGCCGGCGACAACCTTGCCACCCTTGGACGTCGCATCGGCAATCAGCTCTTCGACCTTCTCGACCGCCTTCTCGTCGATCAGCGGCCCCTGCTGCACGCCGTCCTCGAGCCCGGAGCCGACCTTCAGCCCGTTGCTGGCGGCAGCGAGCTTCTCGACGAATTTGTCATAGACGCCAGATTGAACCAGGAAGCGGTTGGTGCAAACGCAGGTCTGACCGGAATTGCGATACTTGGCGGTGATCGCGCCGGCGACGGCACGCTCGAGATCGGCGTCGTCGAAGACGATGAACGGCGCGTTGCCGCCGAGTTCCATCGACACTTTCTTGACGGTGACGGACGACTTCTGAATGAGAAGCTTGCCGACTTCGGTCGATCCGGTGAAGGTGATCTTCGACACCAGCGGATTTGCGCAGATCTCGTCGCCGATCTCGCCGGCGGCGCCGGTCAGGATGTTGACGACGCCCTTGGGAAAGCCGACTTCCTCGGCAAGCGCCCCCCAGGCAAGGCCGGAATACGGCGTCTGCGAGGCCGGCTTGACGACCGCGGTGCAACCGGCGGCAAGTGCGGGACCGAGCTTGCGGGCCAGCATCGAGGACGGGAAATTCCACGGTGTGATCGCGGCGATGACGCCGACCGGCTCCTTGGTCACTAGGATGCGGCGATCCGCCCAGGGTGACGGCACCACGTCGCCATAGGTGCGGCGGCCTTCCTCGGCGAACCAGAGGATATAGGCCGCGGCCGAGCCGATCTCGCCCTTCGATTCGAACAGCGACTTGCCCTGCTCGATGGTCAGCAGTTCGGCCAGCACGTCCTGATTGTCCATCATCGCGTCATGCAGCTTGCGCAGCAGCTTCGAGCGCTCGAGCGCGGTCGTCTTGCGCCAGGTCTTGGAAGCTTCTGCGGCGGCTTCGATGGCGCGGCGGGTTTCGGCTTTGCCCGACTTCGGCACGGTGCCGATCTTGAGGCCGGTGGCCGGATTGTTGACGTCGACCGTCTGGCCGCTATCGGCCTGCACCCACTCGCCGTTTATGAGATTGGCTTGGCGCATGAAATGGCTGGTTTTCTGAAGCATGGTCTGGCCTCCTTTCGGATAAGACAATCAGGATCCTGTATGCTGGCTGCGGCTCGCGCTTGCCCAAGCGCCTTTCGCGCGGCCGGCCGCTCCAGCGATGTCTCGCCGCCTCGCCGGGCGGGTTCATGCCGACTGGTCAGTCCGCGCATGGGCCGCCGCGGTATCATCAAGAGCCGCGCGAATGCCATCAACCATGTAATCGATCTCTTTAGGGGCGATGACGTAGGGCGGGCAGATTGCCAGCACGTCGCCCATGTTGCGGATCATGACTCCGTGCTCGCGGCACCGCCGCTCGACATCGGTGCCAATTCGCAGCTCCGGCGCAAAGGCGCGACGGGTGGCGCGATCCTCGACGATCTGGATCCCCGCTATAAAACCGCGGCCGCGGACCTCGCCGACCAGTGTATGGTCGTTGAGCGCGTCCGCGAGCGCTGCATGCAGATAATCGCCGAGACGGCGCGCCTGGCTCACGAGATCGATCTCGCGGTAGATCCTGATCGCCTCGGCGGCGACGGCGGCTGTCACCGGATGGCCGGAATAGGTGAAACCGTGGCCGAACACGCCGACCTTGTGGGCCTCATC
This sequence comes from Mesorhizobium sp. P171375, assembly GCF_057786075.1. Classification (NCBI taxonomy): domain Bacteria; kingdom Pseudomonadati; phylum Pseudomonadota; class Alphaproteobacteria; order Hyphomicrobiales; family Phyllobacteriaceae; genus Mesorhizobium; species Mesorhizobium sp. P171375. The sequence continues at coordinate 2,160,956 of NZ_JBYNWF010000001.1, read as the reverse complement.
GGCGACGCACTGGTAGACCTTGTCGGAGATAATGACGCCGCCAATGGGCAGATGACCGGATGAAAGCCCCTTGGCGACCGACAGCATGTCCGGTTCCATGCCAAAAGTCTGGCTACCGAACCAGTTTCCGGTGCGTCCGAAACCGCAGACCACCTCGTCGGACAGCATCAGGATGTCGTATTTGCGCAGCACCGCCTGAACCTTTGGAAAATAATTCTCCGGCGGTACCAGCACGCCGCCGGCGCCCATGACTGGCTCTGCGATCATCGCGGCAATCGTCTCTGGCCCCTCCGCCAGGATCAGGGCCTCGAGTTCCTGGGCCAGGCGCGTGGCGTAGTCATGCTCCGCCTCGCCCGGCAGACCGTCGAGATAGTGGAACGGCCGCGCGGCGAATATGACGGGAAGCGGCGGCAGGTTGAAGGACTTGTGCATGTGCGGCAGCCCACTCAGCGCCGCGCCCATGATCGTACTGCCGTGGAAGGCGCCAAACCTGCTGATGATCTTGCGTTTCTCCGGACGTCCCCGCGCGGCCTGGTAATACCAGGCGAGCTTGATCATCGTATCATTGGCTTCCGAACCGGAGCCGACCAGAAAGACGCGCGCGTGGTCGAACGGCGCCAACGCGGTAAGCTGCTCGACGAGTTCGACGGTGGGCTCGTTCGAGCGGTGGTTGAAGGTGTGGTAGACGGCGAGCTTGCGCATCTGGCGGTCAGCAGCGACAGCCAGCCGGCTGTCGCTGAAGCCAAGCGAGGCGCACCAGAGTCCGCCCATGCCCTCGATATAGCGGTTGCCCGCGTCATCCGTGACGGTCGCGCCTTCGCCGGCCACGATCGTCAACGGACCATGATCCTCATGCAGGCGTGGATCCGTTTGGGAATGAAAGTGCCTGGCCATGTCCAGCACGCGCGATTCGTTGTTCATCAAAATTCTCCTTGCGACCAGATAGGAGGTTGCTTCGGCGAGGAATATCTTATAACTTATAAGTTGTCGAGAAAAAATGATCCTGAGAGTGACGTCCAATGGCCAACGCACCCACTCCTTCAAACAACACCCTGCCACCCGACGCGGAGCGGATCGCCCTGTTGCGCGACAGGGCAGAGTTCGTCCGGCTCGAGACGCTGCGCCTCATCCAGATCGCCAAGGTGGGCCACTATTCGTCGGTGTTCTCCTGCGCGGAAATATTCGCCACGCTCTACTACGATGCGATGCGGCTGAGGCGCGGCGAGCCGCAATGGCCGGATCGCGACCGCTTCCTGATGGGCAAGGGACATGCCGCGGTCGGCCTTTACCCGCTGCTGGTCGACTGGGGCTTCTTCTCCAAGGACGTCCTCGATGGCTACACCCGGCTCGGCAATCCGCTTGGCGATCATCCCGACATGCGCAAGGTGCCCGGCGTCGATTTCAGCTCCGGCTCGATCGGCCATGCCCTGTCCGGCGGCCTCGGCATGGTGCTTGGCGGCCGTGCGGCCAACCGGCGCTTCGATGTCTATGTCCTGCTCGGTGACGGCGAGATGCAGGAGGGCCAGGTCTGGGAAGCGGCGCTCTCCGCCGCCCACCATAAGGCCGGCAATCTGATCGCCATCGTCGACCGCAACGGATACCAGCTCGACGGGCAGGTCGACGACATCATCGGCATCGAACCGTTGGCCGACAAATGGGCGGCGTTCGGCTGGCAGGTGCACGAGGTCGATGGGCACGACGTCGTCGCTCTCGCGACGCTGCTGCGACAGTTGAAGGCCGAGGCAGACCGCACCCGGCCCGTCTGCATCATTGCCAAGACCTCCAAAGGCAAGGGCGTTGGTTACATGGAAACCGAACCCGGCTGGCATCTGGGCTATCTCGCGCCATCGGACGAGGCCTTGGCCGCCGAAGAGATCAAGCGTGGAGGCAAAACACAATGAACGGCCCGATCGATACCAACTCCTGGCAGTACCGCCAGATCAACGCGCGTGCGCCTGGCCTGAGTTATCTGGCCAACGCGCTCATTGATCTGGTCGAAGACGGTTATCCGGTCGTGGCCGGTACGGCCGACCTTCAATATTCCAACGGGCTGGTGCGGTTCGCGCAACGCTTTCCCGAACGCTTCACGCAATTTGGCATTTCCGAGCAGAACATGGTTTCGGCTGCTGCCGGCATGGCCAGCACCGGCGCCATGCCGTTCGTCGCTACATTCGCTTCTTTCCTGGCGCTGCTGTGCTGCGAACAGATCAGAACCGACGTCGCCTATTCGGCGCTGCCGGTGCGGCTGATCGGTCATCATGCCGGTATTTCACTCGGCTTCTACGGCACCTCCCACCATGCGACGGAAGATCTTGCCATCATGCGAAGCATCGCCGACCTCACGGTCGTCGCGCCGGCTGACGGCCCGCAACTGGCGGCCGCCGTCAAGGCGTCTGTCAATCATGCCCAGCCAATCTACTTCCGCATTGGCCGCGGCCAGGAACCGCTGGTCTATGAAGACGACGGCGTCGAGTTCCAGTTCGGCAAGGCGATCGTTCACGGCGAAGGATCGGAACTGACCATCATCGCCTGTGGCTCGATGGTCCATCCCTCAAGGGAGGCTTACCGGGCGCTGCGCGCGGCGGGCAAGTCCGTCGGACTGATCGACATGCATACGGTGAAGCCAATGGATACGAAGGCAGTGCTCTCGGCCGCGGCTCACTCCCGCTTCATTCTAACCATCGAGGAACACAATATCCTGGGCGGTCTGGGCGGCGCCGTGGCGGAAATCCTGGCGGAGGCGGGCAGCCCGGCACGGTTGATACGCCATGGCATCCGCGACGAATACAGCCTGATTGCGCCGCCAACGCATCTCTACAAGCACTACCGGCTGGACGCGGCGGGAATCGAGGCCACCGTTCTTGAAGCCCTCGGCTGAGCCGGCGGACCATAGCCATGCACGGACATTCCGATGACCGATCAGAATAACACCGCCCGACTCATCGAGCGCGCCGGTGCGGTGATGCCGGGCGGATTGCTCAGCCCGAGCCGCAGGCTCGGCGCGCCGCATGTATTTGCCCGGGCGCAGGGTGCGTTTCTCTACGACGTCGATGGACACCAGTACACCGACTTCCACTGCGGCTTCGGCGCCAATGTGCTTGGCCACTGTCATCCGGCGGTGCGTGAACGCATCGCTGCGGTCTCCCAGGACATCGATCTTGTCGGCGCGGGAACGATGCGGCTAGAGATCGAGGTGGCGGAGGCGCTGGTCGACTGCATCCCTTGCGCGGATCTCGTCGCCTTCTGCAATTCCGGATCGGAGGCGACCTATCACGCCCTGCGCCTTGCCCGTGCCGCCACCGGTCGCAAGCGCATCATCAAGTTCCAAGGCGGCTATCATGGCTGGCACGACTATGTCGCCATGAACGTACAGTCGCACGCGCAGGCGATCGGCAAGTACGATCCCATCAGTGCTGGCATCCTCGAGGATGCCGCCCGTCACACCATCGTGCTGCCTTACAACGATGCCGGCGCCGTCGAGGATTATCTCAAGGCCAATCCCGGCGATGTCGCGGCGATCATCATCGAGCCAATCGCTCACAATATGGGGTCGGTGATCGCGACGGATGTTTTCCTGCGCGAGCTGCGTCGCCTGACCAGCGATCATGGTGTCGTGCTGATCTTCGACGAGGTCATCACCGGCTTTCGCCACGCGCTCGGCGGCTATCAGTCGATCGCCGACGTCACGCCTGATCTCGCGACCTTCGGCAAGGCGGCCTCCTCAGGCTATCCCGTTGGCGTGGTGGCCGGTCGTCGCGATCTCATGGCGCTCGTCGGCCGGACCGGGGAAGGATCCGTGTTCATGGGCGGTACTTTCAACGGCACGCCGTCGACGCTCGCCGCCATGCAGGCGACGATCGAGGAGCTGTCGAAACCAGGCTTCTACGACCGCCTGTTTGCCCTCGGCGCTTTCATGCGCACGCAGCTGAATGGCATTATCGATCGCCTCGGCCTGCCCGCGCAGAGCGCCGGGTTTGGCTCGGTCTGGCTGATCTATTTCCTCAGCGGTCCTTACCGCGACTACCAGGACTTGCTGGGCAACGACGATGTTTTCGATCTTGCATTCCGCAGAGAGATGGTGGCGAACCGGCTGATCGGTCAGCCGCTTCCGCTCAAGCGTCTCTACCTGTCAGGGAGCCATGACCGGGCCACGATTGAGAAGTCACTGGATATCATCGAGACAATCCTGCGCAAGCTCTCCGCTGGGAAACCCGCCAGCTCCTAGCCATGTTTCGCAACGGACTTATAGGATATAAGAGCGTCTCGCACTATCCGTTGTCGATTCGGTGCGGCCAAGATTGCAGCGGTGGACCATGAGCACGATGCAGCCAATCGAGCAAGGCAGTCTGTCGGCGAGAACTTATATCTCGCTGCGCGAAGCCCTGATCGCCGGCAATTTCCGGCCTGGCGAAAGACTGTTGATGCAGGATCTGGCACAACGGCTGGGCACCAGCGTCACGCCTGTGCGCGAGGCCTGTTTCAGGCTCGTCAGCGAGCAGGCGCTGGAACTGCGGTCAGGGCGGTTCATCACCGTTCCAGAGCTGACCCGGTCGCGTTACTGGCAGGTCCGGCTCATTCGCATCGCACTCGAGGGACTAGCGGCCGAACTCGCCGTTGAGCATGTTTCGGAGAAGGACATTGCAAAACTGGTCGAGATCCATCGCGATTTCGTGGCCGGCGAAACGTCCGGCGATGCTGACCGCGCCCGTCGCGCCAATCGTGAATTCCACTTCGGCGTCTACCGCCTGTCCAAGATGGATATGCTGATCGCCCAGATCGAAAGCCTGTGGGTCTCGATGGGCCCTATCCTTAACGTGTATTATCTGCAGGCCGAGAACGATTACATCGGTGCGGAGGAGCACGAGACGCTGATCGAAGCGTTCCGGACCCGCAACAAGAAGGTGGCGCGTAAGGCGATCGAACGCGACATCGTGCGCGGTGGCATGAACCTGTTGCGGTATTTCGACGAGCAGGACGCGGCCGCCAAGCGGGCGTGATCGAAGCCGCCGGTCATTTGCTGGCGACCTCTTCTTCGCGCTGGCTCAGGCCGCCCGAAGGCGCGCGGTGGCGTCCTGGTCGACGACCCAGACGCCCTGCTCGGCGTCCAGCACCAGGGCCACCTTGTAGGATTGGCGAGCCGCTTCGCTCGTCAGCCAGCCGCGGTCAACGCTGGCCGCGACACGGCGGACATCGCGCTTGGTCGGGTCGCCGTAGCCACCGCCGCCACAGGCAACGAACTCGATGCGCTCGCCGGCGCGACACGCCTCCTCATGGAAGGCAGGCAATTCCACCAGCTTGCCGTCCGTGCCGCGCTTGGCGCTGCGACTGGCCTTGGCGTCACCGCCGCCGAGCACGCCGCGCGGCGGAAAAGTTGTGCCATCGGCCGAGTAGACCAGTGTCATCTCGTGGTCGACGGGATAGAAGACACCGCCCACCGCGGGAGCGCCCTCGAACTCGCCAATGCCTTGGGTATCCGCCACCACGCCGCGCGATTCAATGATGATGGGATACATGGATTCGTCCACCTCCACGGAATCCAGCGCGATCAGGCCGCCATTCGCCGGCCCGCAATATGTCAACCAGCCGTCATAGCCGTGACGCGCGCCGCCGCCGGCGTAGCCAATGAAGACCTGGTTGACGTAGGGCTGCCCGTCCTTGAACGGATCCTTGCCCGAAATCACCCCGATCCCCGCCGGCAGGTGCGAGCCGCTCTCGGCCTGGCCATAGGGTTCTCCCATCGTCGAGAACACGCAATTGCCGGCGATGATCAACCGGTCGTTGACATTGGTGGTCGCCACCGAGGTGCCTACGGGGTAGCGGGGTTTGCCAACCACGCTTCCCTCCCGCATCAACACCTTGATCCGGCTCTTGGCGCCCTCGTTGTGCGGGATGCCGTCGTCGAGATTGTTGAAGACGCCAATGCGGCACGAGCCCGTGCAGGTGTTTTCCGAAAGGTTGAGACCACCAGGGACGTTATCCATGTTGTCACGCACATCGACCGTGATCTCGCCGGCTTCAGGGTCGACATCGATGGTGATCCGGACCGGGATGCCCTCCTCCGCCACGCCGGGGACCGGGTCATGGCGGACCTCGTAGGAGAACTTGCCCTTCGGCAATTTGGCGATTTCGGCCATGGCGCGACGTGCACCGTAGTCGAACCAGTCCTCGACAAAATCCAGCAGCGTGTCGCGGCCGTATTTTTCAAGCAGTTCCAATAGACGGCGTCGACCGGTCCTGCAGGCGCCGATCTGGGCGCGCACGTCGCCCAGCCAGATGTCTGGAACACGGTTGCGCATCATGCCGATGCGCAGGATGTCCTGCTTCTCCCTGTGCTGTTCGACCACGCGCACGCAGGGAAAGTGGATGCCTTCCTCATAAACGTTCGTGGCGAATGGCAGATAGGTCGAAGGCGTCGGCGCGCCAGTATCGGCGTGATGGGAAAGCGCCACGGCCCAGAACAGCGGCTTGCCATCGAAAAAGATCGGCATCGCCATGATCAGGTCGGCATGATGGGTGCCGCCCGTGTATGGGCAGTTGTTGAGGAAGATGTCGCCGTCGGCGATATCGTCGAACAACTCCGTTATCGGACGGGTCGCCAGATCCATCGACATGACGTGGATCGGCAGCGCGTCCTCGGTGGAAACGAGGCGGTGATCATAGGTCAGGATCGCACAGCTCAGGTCGCGGGCGTTCTTGATCACCGCCGAGCGGCTGGCCCGCATCACGACCAGCGTCATTTCCCGCACGACGGCCTCGAACCGGCTTTTGAGAACCGACATCAGGAACGGATCGACGCGGCGCGTTGGCGTCTCCAGGCGAATGACAGGTGAATTCATTTTATGATGCCTTGCTCGGGAGGGTTGGTGTCAATCGACGGTCACGACGATGTTGCCTTGTGGGTCGACGCGCCCGCGATGTCCGTCCTTGAGGAAGGCGGTGAACGTCGTCGCCTCCACCAGGCATGGCCCATCAAGCGCCGCCCCCGCGCCCAGCTGGTCCATGTCGTAAACAGGTAGAGAGCTCGTCCGCCGGGTTTCATGCAAATAAGCTGACCGATGGGTCTTGGCGACCGGCGCCGTCGCCTGGTCGGCCAGCCTGAAATCCTTCCAGGCATCCTGATTAGCCCGCTTGCCCACCGCGCGCAGCTTCCAGTTGGTGAATTCGACAATGTCGCGGTCGGATCTGATCGAATAAATGCGTTCGTGCATCTGATGAAACGCTTCGACGAGACTTGGGAGTTTTTCCGCTTCGAGGCGCGGCTCATTTGCCTCGAAATGGACCTCGATTTCCCAGGACTGGTACTCGTAGCGACCAAGAAAGGAGAACTCGAAACGCCGCAGCTCGGGCTCAACGCCGGCCTGTTCGAGGAATGCCTCGCCCGACACCTTCAACCGCGCCAGGATGTCGGAGACGCCAGCGGCGTCGAAGCGCCGGGTCGAGGTCAGGAAAACCGCGCTTTCCTCGCGCGTGATATCAGAGATCAACCCGCCGAACGCGCTCAACCCAGCCATGAAGCGCGGGATCATGTAGCGTTTCAAGCCCAATATGTCGGCCATCTCGGCGATGTGGATGGCGGTCGCGCCGCCGCCGCAGACAAAGAAACTGTCGCGTGGGTTTATGCCCTCGCGAATGGTGATTTCCTCGATGGCCCCGACCATGTTGTGGTTGCTGGTGGTCTGGATGGCGTAAGCCGCGTCGAGCAGCGGGATGCCGAGCCGCGTCGCGATGCTCGCGACCGCTTTCTCGGCCAGTTCGCGGCTGATCTTGATCCGGCCGCCTAGAAAATAATCCGGGTCAATGATGCCGAGCACGACATTGGCATCGGTGACCGTCGGCGCGGTGCCGCCCGCTCCGTAGCATGCCGGCCCCGGCCGCGCGCCAGCGCTCTGAGGTCCGACCCGCAGCAGGCCGCCATCATCGACCCAGGCAATCGACCCGCCGCCGGCGCCGACCGATCTCACATCCACCTTCGCGATCCCCAGCGAGTCGTCGTGGATCATGCTGTCCGGGGTGACGATGATCTGGTGGTCGCGCAAAGCCGAGACGTCGAATGTGGTGCCGCCCATGTCACCGACGATGACATCGGCTTCGTCGCTCAGCGCCAGCGCGGCCATCGGCGCCAGCGTCGGCCCCGACATGACGCTGTAGATTGGCCGCCGCAGCATCTCGGCGGGAGGCATCATTCCACCGACGCAGTTGGCCAGCAGCAGCTCGCCCTGGAAACCCGCCTGCGACAGTGCTTGCCGCAAGTCCTCGATATAGGTGCGCACGATCGGATTGATCGACGCGTCGATAGCGGCCGCGATGATGCGCTTATACTCGCGCGACATCGGATTGACTTCATGGCTAAGCGTCACCGGGATCTCGGGCCATGCCTGCGCGATGATTTCGCGCACCGTTGTTTCATGGATGGGATTGACGACCGACCAAAGCAGACCGACCGCTATCGCTTCGACCCCATAGCGCCGGAAGTCGGCTATCGCCGCCTCGACATCGGATCTCGACAGAGGCGTGAGCTCCCGCCCGCGCGCATCGACGCGGCCCCGCGCCGTCTTCGTCAGGTGGCGCGGGACATAGGGCTCGGGATAGTCGAGCCGCCACTGGAAGGCGCCCTTGCGCGGCCCCTCGCGCAGGACGAGGATGTCCTGATGTCCTTCGTTGAGGATCAATCCGACCTTGACGGTCTTCCGCTCGACCAGCGCGTTGGTCGAGACGGTCGAGCCGTGTACGATCAAGTCGATCTTGGTCATGAACGTCGCGGGATCGAGCCCGTATCCGGCCGCCGCCACGTGCAGCACGTTGATGAATCCCTTCTCGAATTCGCCGGGCGTGGTGGGCGATTTGAAGATCGAGATTTTCCCACCGGGCTCGGAAATCAGGCAATCGGTGAAGGTTCCGCCGATATCGATGCAGACTTGATAAGCCATTTAAGGTCCGAAGCTGTTAGCGTTTCTTGTAATCGCGGCCCAGTATCAGGCTGGCCAGAATGATGAGGCCCAAAAGAACCTGCTGCAGATAGCCGTCGACCTGCATGAGGTTCATGGCGTTGGAAATGACCGTGATGAACAGGGCACCGAGCAGAGCCGCGGTGACGCCTCCTTCGCCGCCGGTCAGGCGCACGCCACCGACCACCGCCGCCGCTATCGATTCCAGGGTCAGGTTGCCGCCAAGATTGGGCTCGCCCGATCCGGTGCGCGCGGTGAGCAGCATGGCGCCAATCGCGGCCAGCAGCGAGCAGACCACGTAGTCGATCGCAACGACGCGTCCGGTTCGAACGCCCGCCGCCGTCGCCGCGCGAGGGTTGGCGCCGATGAGATACAGGCCGCGGCCGAACACGGTGAAGCGCAAGACCAGGAAGAGCAGTGCGAAACACAGCGCGGCGAACACGATGGGCACCGGAATGCCGATCAGCCGTCCCTCCGCCAAGGCGTCCGTGAAGGCCTCGGGAACGCCCGGCACGGGAAAGCCGCCGCTGACGGTTGAAGCCAGTGCCATGACAATGTTGGCCATGCCGAGCGTCGTCACCAACGGGTTGATGCCGATACCGGCGATGAGGACGCCGTTCAGCCCGCCGATCAGCAGCCCGACGCCGAGGCCGGCGGCGATTCCCCACAGGATCGGCATATCGCCGGTTCCGGTCATCACCATCGCCGATATGACGCTGACGAGCGAGACGGTGAAACCAAGCGACAGGTCGAAGCCGCGCGTCAGCAGCACCATGGTCTGCGCCATGGCAAACAGTGCGAGATAACTCGTCTGGATCGCGATGTTCCAGAGATTGCCGCTTGAAACAATGCGCGGGTCGAGCAGACCGAGAACTAGCAGGGCCAGGAATACGAGCCCCGGCAGCTTGGCCTGCGCCGCGAACTGGCGGATGTCCGGGCGAGCGCGGTCAAGAACAACCGGAGCCGCCATGTCTGGACGATCAGACATTGGCCCGCCTCCCCTGAACAATTCGGTCGAAAGCCAGTGCGCCGATGAGCACCGAACCCAGCACCAGGGTCTGGAATTTGCTGTCGATCTGCGTGAGGTTCATCGCATTGGCGATGATCGCCAGGCACAGCGCCGCCATGGCGACGTTCTCGGCGCGGCCTGAGCCGCCGCGCAATGAAACGCCGCCGATCACCGCCGCTGCGATCGTCTCCAGTCCGAGGGTCCCGCCGATCGTCGACTGGCCGGAACCGATACGGGCGGTGATCAGCACGCCGGTGAGTGCGGCCAGGAGACCGGAGAGCACATACGCGGTAATCAACACATGGTGTGTGCGCACTCCCGACAGTCGGGCGGCGCCGACGTTGCCGCCGACGGCGTAGAAGTGGCGCCCGAGCGCGGTCCGACGCTGCAGAATGATGGCGATGGCGATCACCACGATCGCCAGCAGCAAGACCGGCGGCAGGCCAAGCACCTGCCCTCGCCCGATGGCATAGACGAAGGCGTCGGAAACGCCATAGATCGGGATACCCTGCGTGTAATAGAGCGTAAGTCCCGCGACGATCGACAACGATGCCAATGTCACCATGAAAGGTGATAGGGAAAGACGCGCCACCAGCGTGCCGTTTACCAGGCCAACACAGGCGCCGCTGGCCAAGGCCAGCGCCACCGGCATCAGCAGCTGGAGCCCATGCGCGTCGGGCATCGCGGCCATCGCCGCGGCCGTGACCACGGACGCCAAGGCCATGGTGGCGCCGACCGACAGATCAAAACCGCCGGTGGTCATGACGATCATCTGGCCGATCGCCGGAACCGCCAGGAAGGAGAAATTGCGCAGGACGTTGAGGATGTTCAGGCGGTTCAGAAAACGCGGTTCGATGATCGCGGCCGCGGCCGCAACCGCGACCAGAAGCAGGATGACGATCCCGCCGGTTTCCAGAAAACGGCGCCGCAGCGTGTCAGGGCTCATGCTGCCTCCGTGGCGCCGGTTTCGGCGTCGAAATAGTGACGCAGCACAGTGGCCTCGGTGATGCCGTCGGCTTTGAGTTCGGCGACTATGCGCCCTTCGCGCATGACATAGACGCGGTTGGCCAGGTGAACGAGCTCTGGCAGTTCGGACGATGACAGCAGAATAGCCGCGCCATTCTCGACCAGGCTTTTCATAAGCCTGTAGACCTCGCTTTTGGCGCCCACGTCGATGCCGACCGTCGGTTCATCGAAAATATGGACCGAGACAGGACGCATCAGACCGCGCGCCAGCACGAGTTTCTGCTGGTTTCCTCCCGAAAACGACGACGCCGCGCGTTCCGGCGCCATCGGTCGTAGACCCAGTGTCTTCAACGGCGCGGCTATCGCCCGGCGCTCGCGCCAGAACTTGAGCAGTCCGGCCTGGGACAGTCTCGGGTCGTCGAGCGCGGCCATGGTCACATTCTCGCGGCCTGGTCGGCCAAGCGCCAGTCCCTCGGCGCCGCGATCGGCCGGGTAGTAACAAAGTCCGGCACGCAACATGCTGTGCGGCACTGGCGCTCGAACCACCGCGCCATGGAGCTCGATCTCACCGGACGTCACCCGCTCCAAGCCGAACACCGCCCGGCAAAGTTCGCTGCGGCCGCAGCCAACCAGGCCTGCCAGGCCGACGATTTCTCCAGCCCTGACCGTGATGGAGGCGTCCGACACGCTACCGGAGACACGCAGCCCCCTGGTCGCCAGCACGATTTCGGCGGGGCGCTGGCTGATTGACGGATAAAGTCGTTCGACCGGCTGGCCGACCATCATCTCGATCAGGGTCGCGTCCGATGCCGCGGCGATGGCCACTGTGTCGATCTTACGCCCTCCTCGCAGCACCGTGACACGGTCCGCGAGCCGACGGATCTCCGCCATGCGGTGCGACACATAGATGATACCGACGCCCCGCGCCTTGAGGCCCGCGATGGCGGCGAACAGTTTTTCCGCTTCACCGTCGGTAAGCGACGCGGTCGGTTCGTCCAGGATGAGTATCTTGGCATCCGAAAGCATGCCCTTGGCAATCTCGACCATCTGCTTTTGCGCCCGGGTGAGCGTTTCGATCTTGCTGGCCAGCTCGACGTGAAAGCCAATGTCGCGGGGACGAGACTGAATTCCTGGAACACAGCCGCCACCCCGGCATCGCGGGATTTCTGGGGGGTCAGCGCGGAAACGGTTTCGCCGTCGATACGGCACGAGCCTTCGGTCCAGCCATAGGTTCCCGCTATAAGATTGATGAGCGTCGACTTGCCGGCGCCGTTTTCGCCGAGAAGGGCATGGACCTCGCCGCTCAGCAGCGTGAAGTCGACGCCGTCAAGCGCCACCACACCCCCGAAACGCTTCGTCATACCCGTAAGTTCAAGCATCGCTGACACCACCGAACTCGAAGCAAAAAGGGCGGCAGGCCAAGGCCGAGGTCTACCACCCATCGTAGATGCGACTATTGTACCGAAAATTCAGGCTTCCACCCATCGGGCGCGAAAATCTGCGTCGGGTCGATCTTGTCGACGTTGTCCTTGGTCACGATGCCCGGCGCGACCAGCAGAACCTTCTCATAGTCCTTCTTTTCCAAGGCGCGCACCGCGAGGTCGACGCTGATGCGGCCCATCATGACCGGATACTCGGCGGCAAAGCCAAGCACCTTGCCTTCCTTGACCAGCTTCAGCATCGTCTGGTTCTCGTAAGACGACATGATCACGACATCGTCGCGGCCGGCGTCGGCGACGGCACTGACGGCCGCTTCCGCCGCCGCGGCCCCGCCCCAGATGACATTGAGATCCGGATAGGTCTGCAGGGCGTCCTCGACGAGGCGTAGGCTCTGCGGAACGCCCGGCTCCCCATAGAGCTCGGCCGCTAGCTTGATGTTGCCGGTTTTGGTGCTGTCGCGGAAGCCCGCCATATAGCTCTCAGCCCAGCCCGATCCCTGCGGACCCGGCAGGCCGATCGCGGTCGTCTTTTTGTCGCCGAGATACTTCTTGAGGTACTCACCCTCCTGAAAACCCTTCTGGTAGGTATCGGGAGTGATGCGCGCGGTGATCGGAGTTTCCAGTATGGGATTGGCGACGGCGATCTGGACAAGACCCTTGGCATCGCCCTCCTTCAGCTTGGCCGCCAAACCGGCTTCCGAGATGGCGGCGACGAGGATGCCCTGGGCGCCGGATGCGACGCAATCGTCATATTGCGACAGCTGCTTGGGCAGTGCGTCATAGCCGCCGGCCTGCAGCACCGTCACTTTGACACCCAGGCGCTTTGCTTCCTCAACGATACCGTAGTCCACCGAGACCCAGTAGCTGTCCTTGAGGTGCGGAAACAAGACGCACAGGTTCCAGGGCTTCTCGGCCTTTTCCAGCGGCACATAGTCGAGTGCCTCGACTTTTTTCAGATCGCCGCCTTTGGCCGCGTTGATCTTGAAGGGCCACCAATCCTTGGCCTCGGCGGCGTTGGGCAGGACGGCCACGCCGGTGACGAAAGCCGCCGCGAGGATGGATCGGAAAGCGTGATTCTTGGTCATGTGATTCCCCATTTGTTTCGTGTGTTCCCGGGTGGGGAGCCGACGAATTCGCCGGCTCCCCGGTCTGCCTTGGGAGCAGAGATATCTGCCGATGCGTGGAAGTCACCTTTTCGGCGAATGCGCCTTGGGGTCGTCCGCGCTGTCGCTCATTCACATCGCCACCGTACTACTTATAAGTTATAAGTCAACAGGCTTTCATACGCTGGTGCTAATTTCAGGCAGGGTGAGCGTCTTCAATCCCGCGCCCTCGCCGCCGTCGACCGGCATGACGATGCCGTTGACGAAGGATGAAGCGCGCGACAGCAGCCAGGCCACGGCCTCGGCGACGTCTTCGGGAGTTCCCAATCGACCCACTGGAATGCGGCTTTCCAGCAGAGCCCTGCGGCCAGGAATGGCTAGCGTGCCCGCCATCATCCTTGTTGCGATCTGGCCGGGGCAGACGGCATTGAAGCGAACGTCGCTGATCTCCAATGCCAGCGACAAGGTCAAGGCGATCAGCGCGGCCTTGGAGGCCGAGTAGATGGCCAGACCCTCCTCGCCCATCAGCCCGGCCACCGATGACATCATCACCACCGATCCGCGCGCCGCGCGCAGGCCTGGCAGCGCCGCGCTGGTGAAGACGAACGACGAGCGCGCATTCACCCTCATGATCTCGTCCCAATCGCTCAGGGTGGCGGTCTCAAAAGCCCCTCGCCCCGTCATGCCGGCGTTGTTGACCAATCCGGCGATCTTTCCGTTACCGAGCATCATCGCGGTATTGATGACGGTTCGGCATTGGGCTTCGTCGCGCACATCACAGGCGATGAAATGTGCATTGGCGAGGCTGGATACGATTTCTCGTGCGGCAGCCTCGTCGCGACCCGTGAAGACGACGGCCGCGTTCTCCTGCTCGGCAAGGCGCCGGACACAGGCGGCGCCGATGCCATGCGTGCCGCCGGTTACGACATAGACACTCTCTTTTTCTCTCATGGTTCAGCCTTATGAATGATTGGCCCAACGAGCCAGGTTGCGCTGTCACGCTTCCAGCAAGGCTCGCGCAATTCGGTTGTGGTCCCGCCCACGGTGGGGTGGCTCACTGCGCGCGTCGATCGTGTTCACGGGCGTGGCGCCGCCGGTGGTCGGATAAAGGCATGTCGGAGCATGCAGCCTGCGCCGCGTTCAGTCAGTGTAAGTCGCGCTGAAAACCAAGCTCCAGCACGCCCGAAGCGTCATGGCCTCGACGAACCGCGGCGGTCCGGCGCTGACAAGACACAGTCTTTGATGATGTTGAAACCCGGGCATCCAGTGGCGTTGCGATCGTAAGCTTCGAAGACACCAATTGTCAGGTGGAGCCACAGAAAAATTCTTATCGTGGAACTGCGGCATTCGGCTATGCGAAAATATCACTGTTAACCCTCGACGCCCCCCGGCGATGCTGCTCATCATTCGACGGCCCACAAATAGACTTCCAAGCTAGGTAGTGAGGGTCACGAGACGCGCACTCCGCAGACACGAACAAACGCTGTGACGCGTCCCCTGCCCAAAGTCTGTGTTAACTTATAACTTATAAGGCGACTGTCAAGAATAGCGGCTGTGGTGTTCTGGCGTTGAGGGACCGGTTAGGCTGCGGCTGATGGAAAGACATGGCTGCATGGCGATGGCAGTGCGGTTCCGGACTGCCATTATGCGACTTTCGAGGCACAAATCATGAACATGGGACGACGGATATTTGGTTCGAACTCGCGAGGGACCGGCCCAAAGTGCTACCTAGACTACTCTGAACTCGCGGCAGCGTTTGCCGCTGACTGATCAAATGCCAGCCGCAATCGCTCCATTTCCGGGCGACTGTGTTCGCGGGCGGCAAAGGATCCCACGGCAAGCGCCGGGCTGAGGCATGGATTTTCGCAATGTTGCCATGCTCGTCCGGGCGGCGCCACCCACAAGAAGCTTGATCCTATGAATCGGAATATGCAATTGCACGCGCCGGTGCGGCGATGCATCGAACGTTTTGATCCGGCTGGGACGCCGTGTACGAAATGCCGCCTTCGGCCTCATCGCGGTCATCGACGGTAAATGGCTCGATCGATCCGCCGGCCGACAGGTGGAGAGGGATAAGGAAGGACTAGCAACCGACGCGCACGGATTTGGGGATTCAGCCGTATGAGGTAGCGAAGCACGGTCAGAATATCCGCCGTTGTGCCGTTCCAACGCAGCACCCGAAGTTGGTTGACCGGCTTGTAGATACCGGCGCCCCCGGCGATGGCGTCGAGGGCGACTAGTACGAGGGCGAAATAGCCATAGGAAAAGGTATTGTCATTTGTCCACCGATCGAATGATACCGCGAAGAGGCGTGGCGCGGCACGCCATTTCCGAAGGATCTCCACCATTTCGGGATCTTCCTCGAGCTGGTCTCGAATATCGTCGAGAAAACGCCGCTTCGTGCGCGCCTTGAATTCGCTATGCAGATCGGCGAATGCAACATCGAAGCGCGATTTCCTCGCCATAGGCCCCCTGCGTCATTGAATGTTTGATCGACTAGCGTTGGACTAGAGTTGTTGTTTTCGGATTGCTCCATTGAACCGCCGTCGAGGACAGCGAAGAAGTGTTTGTCGTCAGCGTCAAGATCTCGAAGCTTGACGAATAGCTCTGAGGCGCCAGGATAGCCCTGAAGCCGCATAAGCCCCCGAACTTCGCGGTTCCAGAGCGCCTGGATCGCGGAGCTGTCTCCTACGGGTTTATTCCAGAGCTTGACGTAGTATAGGTCTCCAGCATCTTCGGCCTGCCACAGATCAGGAACTCCTCTCTTGGCGTCCCCACCTACGATCCGACGGATCAGTCGATACCGCCCCACCCTCTGTTCAGCCATCCGATCCCCACCCAGAAATGTTACTCGCAAGACGTTGCGCATCGGTTTGAAACAATGCGCACAGGATTTGTTTCATCTATTTCTTCGCAATACTAGCTTGAGTTGTTCGGTCCTTCTGCGCCGCGTTCAGTCGGCCCGAACCGGCCCAACCCTCCACTTTGGTACCGACACCGACGATAGCAATTAAACGGCCGCGGTTCCGCTAGTGCGGGGCGAGTCCGACCTGCACCGGCCGGCCAAACGTCAAGACCATTCCTGGTCAAGCTCTCGAGTGGGGACGAGGCCACCATCGGCTTCCCGGGTCGGTATGCTCGTAGCGTATATCCTGCTAGACCTGATCATCAGCATCGTACGTGCGTTCCGAGACCCCGCACTCAAGGCACACGTCGCCACCATGGTTCTCGCTGTAGGTCCAGCCACCCGCCCACCCGCAGTTGGGACAGAATTCATAGCAGTCGAGCTCGCCCCATAGCCATGGACTAGCATATTCCGGAACCGCGTCCCTATCATAGGAAATGATCTCAAAGGCATCTTGTCCGACAGAGATGTAAGCCCTCGATGAAAAGAGCTTCAGGGCAGAAATAACGTCGTCTGCCGACAGGAAAAACCATTCTCCCGAATCTGCCTTGTGGTCGAATATGAGGTGCAACCGCCGTTCGACCACGCGGTCTTCGGAAATCGATCCGGTCCGAATTTCTCCCATCAACGCAACTCTACGCCGATTGCCAGTCTGCAGGTTGGCTATGCGGCGATCGACCGCCTGCGAGCGTCCGACCTTCACATAAAGACGGCCGGCAAGGCTGTTGTCCAATTCAGTGATAAAATAGACGGTCATTGTAGCATTCAGGATATTCAGCTACGCGCTTCAACCCCGCTGCACTCCCAAAACAAAAATTGCTAGCGAGGAACGGCAGCAGCGCGGTCACCTACTCTCTCCAGCCAAGTGCACGGAGCCACGCATCGACCTGACCAAATGCATCCTGCTGCCATTGTTCGGCGGTGCGTTCCCCGAGAATTTGGGTGTCCTGCACGAACTGGCGGACGCTAGTGGGGCCAAAACTATCAACCGCCTCGAACTTGCCGGCAATAAACCCGAAGCCCTCTTTGCCTTCCTTGTGAGCGAGAACCGGCTCGCAATCCGCGGCAAGTGCATCGGGGCCACCTGGATAGTTTCGAACGCAGTAATAGATGTCGTATGCATCCTTCCTCTTCAGGCGGTTCTCGATTGCGTAGCCCTTCATTGCGAGGAGGGCGGGGATCGATGCGACGGCGATGTTGACGTGGTTCGCGCCTCCATCCGGCATCTCGCCCGAAATCGCAACGAGGTTGTAAAAGCGTAAGGCCAATTCGGCACCCGATGCCCGCTGCACGGCAAAATGCTCGATCAGCGGCGGTTTGTTCTTTGTGAAGACGGCGTCGAAAGGACGCAAGAAGTCGACAACCACATCGATCGGACCTCCACCATCATCGACAGGCACTGTCCGAACAAGCTGGAACAGACGGTGATCGTCACGCTGCTCATACCCATTCCCCATAAGTGCCTCGACAAGTCGGGCGTATTCGCCATCTCCAAGTGCCTCGGTATCGAGGCCCAGATCGACGTCGAGAGTTCCGACATGCGGCATTTCTTCGTTTTCTAGGAGGAGCCAAGGCACCGCGCCGCCAATCACGGCGAACTTGCCTTTGAAACTGCCGAGTATCTGACCAATTTCCAGTAGAACCGATTTCACGGCCGCGGTGGTGCGGTCGTCGTAGTCGGCGGCCGATTGCGGATCGGGCGGTACTACTGGAGCCATTGCAATTTCTCCTGCCGCAAATGGTCAGCGGCCTCCTGTCCCCTCTCCCCGGATATCACCAAATCAAGGTAAGTTTGAACAGGACTTGTGCAAACGACGCCGGGCGCCGGCTCGATTGTATCAAGCAGTGGCCCTTCATCCTTCAGGATCGTGATCACAACGTTTTCACCCTTCGCCGCCGACGACAGCTTGAGGGCATGCCGCAGACGGTCGAGACCTCCGCTATCTGCGTAGAAGAACTGGCTGCCTACCCGAGCATATGGCGCAATCCATTGCGCTGCCGAGAACGATGCGAGGATCGCTCGGTCAATTCGATTCGACGCACCAAGCACATCGCGAACGACCTGGTCGAACGCTTTGCCGTGCAAGGTAGTGTAGAAGGTTTGGCGATCACCCGCTGGCGGCTCATAAGAGTTCCGCCAAGCGTCCAGAACCGCTGCCGGCCGAAAAAGCGACATGCCATCGTCGCCGATTTTCGCCCACTCCCGATCCACAAGCGCAGCGCGGACATTGCTGACGTGGCCGAGACTGACACCGGCTGCTTCCGCAAGCTCGGTGACGCGCCAGGGATGGTGTGGATCGCGCAACATCACTCTCAGAACCTGCGCGGACTTCGGTTTGAAGATCGACTTCAACTCGCGGCGTTCGATTGCGGGTCGGGTCGGAACCTTACGCTCAATAAATATGCCGTCGAAAGCGAGCCGGCAATTTCCCTCGAAATCGAGGAAGCCCACATTTTCTTCCTGGCAAAGAGCCTGTGCCTCTGGAGAAAGAAAGGGCGCAATGAACACAGGAATTGCGCCTTTTCCTATGTGGTTTACCGCCCTTCGCACCTGGAGTAGGCCCGAGTGAACGTGGCGCGGCTGTCCGCTCGACTTGACCTCACAGACGAGAATATGTGTGCGCCCGAAGGCGCTGATATACGCAAGAATATCGATTTCGCGATCGAAAGCGTCGGCTTCAACCTCTACATTCTCGATGGAAACGGGCGGAATATCGTTTAAGACGGCCCGCAGAGCGTCCGCAGCTTGATGCTCAATGCTTTTCAATGAGTCGCCCGATTTCAGCATCCGCTGAAAATGGCTGACCTACTGAAATATGTCAATCGCAATTTCACAAAATGTGGCGGTTTCAGCGGATGTTGAAATTCGACCAAGAGTGAAAATCTTGAGTTAGCTTCGCCCGTGCCCCAATCAATCCATCTTATGTCGATGGCCGCGACCTGAGTATCGAAAGGCGTCAACTAAAGGCGCCTTCACCAAAATCATCGATAGCGCGCCAGACGCCTGCGAACCTCGGGTGTCAAACGGCTTCCGGCGTCCAATTTTCACTCAATCCGACCGTGCGTGGCTTTCCCTGATACACCCCTCTCTCCCTTCAAGTTTCGGCGAACAGCTATGTCCTGCGTTGATTTCGGATGGTGAGCGAACTTGCGACCTCAAAGCGATCGGGTTTGAACCCATTGGCAGCAACGGGGCTGGGCCAGCACTGGAGCCGCTTTTAATCATTAAGAATGGAAAGAGCGTTTTATCCCAATTAGGCAACGTATAAATGCATTCCTCAGACGATATTTAATCAGAAGTTGCTTTTATGTCACTTTCATGGACTAACAGTTGGACAACTGCACATTTCTACTTGGACAAACTGTACATAACGGCGGCCAAACACGCTTCGCGCACGTTAATGCTTGGATTGTGCACAGGCTCAATCGCTGATCCGAGCACGAACTCAATCGTGTGATTACACCGCGGAAAACGCTCGAAGCGCAGATCAGCGACCGCCGCCCCCGCTCACTTTTCTCCTGGGCGCTGACGGAAGCGTGGCTTTTATGAGCGTTCGATTATAATCCGAGTGACTATAAGGGGAAGTCAATCCCCCGCGTCGCATTTTCGCCGAGTTCTGCCGTGTCATTGAAAGGCAGCACCGCGAATGACAAAGCTTTGCCCGGTCTTTTGCGGTGAATAGCAGCTCTATCTCTGCCAATAATACGTGGGGTCGAGCCACGTAGCCGGCGCCCGCTATCTTCGAGGATTCCCGCCCCCGTGCAGGGTTACTTGAGGCCCCGGTCACTCCACAATGGCAGAGCCTCTCGGACCGCCGAGCGCGGCTTACTTGCGCTGCCCCAGGGTCAGGTGCCGCGAACGTCGCTTCTGAAACATGCCGGGTGTAGACCGAAGGTCTAAGCCTTTCATAGAGCAGCCGAGTTGACAGGCGAAATGGCCTGTTACACGCTGGTTAAATCGATTAGGATGTTTCGCAGGGAAAACTCTGCCCAACCCAGGCAACCATGGACGATCGCCCAAAAGCAACACGCAACGGTAGGGCCGCCGCCAAGGCCAAAGAAGTCGAAGCGGAGCTGATTGCCGTTGTCGTGTCCGTCAATGACGGTGAACCAGCGGTTCTCACCATCGGGCAGGGGGATTGCCTGCCCTCGGGGCCGTTCGCGCTGGAGCATCGATCGCTGCAGTCAGGTCTTAGGGCGTGGGTCGAGCAGCAGACTGGTCATCCCCTCGGCTATATTGAGCAGCTCTATACGTTCGCTGATCGCGACCGCGCCGACGGGCGCCAGCAGCGCGTCATTTCCATCAGCTATCTCGCTTTGACCCGGAAGGAACATGCCACCGGCGCATCGGCCTGCGCCTGGCGGAGCTGGTACGATTATTTTCCGTGGGAGGACCACCGCCTCGGAACACCGAAACTGATTGCGGATGTTCTGAAGCCGCGTCTGCTTGCCTGGGCGGCTGCAGTTGAGGAGGCTGCGATTGCCCGTGAACGACGGCGGCGGGCTGCCATTGCTTTCGCGTTCGAGGACCGACCCTGGAATGAAGAGTTGGCGCTCCAGCGCTATGAGCTGCTTTACGAGGCGGGTCTGGTGGCAGAGGCCACCCGCGACGAACGGTCGATCGCATCCGACTCAACAGCCGGGACAACGATGGTTGCCGACCATCGCCGCATCCTGGCCACGGGCCTTGCGCGCCTGCGCTCGAAGATCAAATACCGGCCAGTCGTCTTCGAGCTGATGCCGCCGGTGTTTACGCTGCTGCAGCTGCAACGGACCGTGGAAGCCCTGGCAGGCCGGCTGATCAACAAGCCCAACTTTCGCCGGCTCATAGAGCAGCAAGAACTGGTCGAGGAGACTGGCGAGACGTCCCTGGATACGGGCGGCCGCCCGGCCAAGCTCTATCAGTTCCGCCATGCCGTGCTGGACGAAACTGCCGTGGCGGGGACAAAATTGCCTCTGGCCCGGGGTTGACACTCTTATAGTCAACCTAGATATATACCCCTTATAGTCGAATGGATTATAAACGGGAGGCGCCGGTGAGCGGGACGATACCTTCGGCCGCGTCCCTGTATCAGCGCGTCCAGCGCATCATCCCCCCAGTGGAATGGGCGGCTTTCAGCGATGACGTCGAGGCTATTCTCGAGCTCAAGCACGAGCGCAACGCCGTCATCCTGGCCCACAACTATCAAACACCCGAGATTTTCCACTGCGTCGCCGACATCGTCGGCGACAGCCTGGTGCTGGCCCGCAAGGCAATGACCGTCGATGCGGACATCATCGTGCTCGCCGGCGTGCATTTCATGGCTGAGACGGCGAAGCTCCTCAATCCGGACAAGACGGTGCTCATTCCAGATCTCGGCGCAGGCTGCTCGCTGGCTGACTCGATCGCTGCGAACGATGTGCGGCTGATGCGGCAACGCTATCCTGGCGTGCCGGTCGTGACCTACGTCAACACGTCCGCTGCCGTGAAGGCCGAGTCGGACATCTGCTGCACCTCCGGCAACGCTTTGGCTGTGGTGGAGTCGCTTGGCGTTGAGCGGGTGATCATGCTGCTCGATGAATACCTGGCCAGGAACATCGCGGCACAGACTTCGGTCGAGATCATCGCCTGGAACGGTCATTGCGAAGTGCATGAGCGCTTCACGCCAGCCGACATTCGCGAGCTGCGGGATGCCTACCCTGGCGTTACCGTGCTTGCCCATCCTGAATGCCCGCCGGAAGTTGTCGCGGTTGCCGATTTCGCCGGCTCGACTGCGGCGATGTCGGATTTCGTCGGACGGCACAAGCCTGCGCGCGTCGTGTTGATGACCGAATGCTCAATGAGCGACAACGTGGCCATCGAGCATCCCGACGTCGAGTTCGTGCGCCCCTGCAATCTCTGTCCGCATATGAAGCGTATCACGCTCGCCAACATTCGCACGGCGCTGCAAGAAACCCGCCACATCGTGACCATCGATGCTCGAGTGGTTGATGGTGCTCGGCGTGCGGTCGAGCGGATGCTTGCCGTATGACGCCAGACGTCGGCGACATCAGGGGAGCGCCCGTGATCATCGGCGCTGGCGTTGCCGGGCTGATGACCGCGCTTCATCTGGCGCCGCATCCCGTTTACCTTCTGTCCCCGACGCGGCTCGGGACCGAAACCTCCAGCACACTCGCGCAAGGCGGGCTGGCGGCAAGCCTCGGCGCTGACGACAGTCCAGACCTCCATCTTGCAGACACGCTTGCTGCAGGTGATGGCCTCTGCGACGAGAGTGTGGTCAGACGCGTTGCGAATGCGGCGGACCGAGCCATCGAGAATTTGATGGACTTGGGCGTCGCCTTCGACTGCTCGTGGGACGGGACACTGCGGCTCGGGCTCGAGGCAGCGCATTCCCGTCGCCGGATCGTCCATGCCGGGGGTGACTCTACGGGCCGCGAGCTTGTACGCGCGCTCATCATCGCTGTGAGGCGAACGCCTTCGATCACAATTCTGGAAGGCATGGAAGCCCGCCGGCTCATTGTGGAAAATGGTGCGGTCAGGGGCGTTGTGGCGGCAAAAGGTGGACAGGCGATTATATTTCCGACGCGCCGCGTGGTTCTTGCGAGCGGCGGTATCGGCGCCCTGTTCAGAGACACGACCAATCCGGCCGGCTCATTCGGGCACGGCCTGGCGCTCGCCGCATGCGCCGGTGCGGAACTCGCCGATCTGGAATTCATCCAGTTCCACCCGACGGCGCTCGACGTTTCGCATCGGCCTATGCCGTTGGTGAGCGAAGCGGTCCGCGGCGAAGGCGCAGTCCTGATCGACGAGTGCGGGTACCGCTTTCTATGCGATACGCCTGGCGGCGAGCTGGCATCGCGCGACGTCGTGGCACGGGCCGTATGGCAGCAGCTTGGCACCGGACATCGTGTTTACCTTGATGCCCGGCAGTCCCTCGGCCAGAAGTTCGCCAAGCGCTTCCCAGCTGTGACCCGGCATTGCCGGGACGCCGGAATCCATCCGGCAGTCGAGCCCATCCCGGTTCGCCCAGCGGCACATTATCACATGGGCGGCGTGGCCGTGGATGCCGCGGGCCGCAGCACGGTGTCGGGCTTGTGGGCTTGCGGTGAGGTTGCCTGCACCGGTCTGCACGGGGCGAACCGGCTTGCCAGCAACTCGCTGACCGAGGCCGTGACGACCTCGTTGTGGGTCGCGCAAAGCGTAGCTGCCGCTCCTGCAGGCTGGCAGTGGCCAAGGCTTGTCGCAACGGCACCCCCGCGGCCCGACCCCTCCTCCGTTCGCCACGCGGTCTCTAGTGGGCTCGGTGTTATACGGGACGGGCAAGCACTATCCGACACCGTGGAAACGCTGCTGCCGATCGCGGTTCGCAACACTGGCGCTTCCGATCCCGCCTTGATCGCGCTGATGATCGCCATTGCAGCGCTTCGACGCGAGGAAAGCCGCGGCTCGCATTGCAGGTCGGACTTCCCCACACGCAGGGCGCAGGCCCGGTCTTCGCGCTTGACCCTCGCCTCAGCAATGACGGTTGCGGCCGAACTTAGTCTGCGGCCCGCGGAACGGAGTGCCTGATGACGTCACCTCCACCCCTTCCCGGGATCGTGATCGAGCCGATCGTGCGTAGCGCTCTACTTGAGGATCTGGGCAAAGCCGGTGACCTTACCAGCGATGCGATTATACCCTTTGACTGCAAGGCCACCTTTGCGTTCAGAGCACGGCAGTCTGGCGTTGTTGCCGGTCTTGATCTGGTAGCCTACGCTTTCATGCTTGTTGATCCGTCGATCGACACAAATTTTGGACGTCTGGACGGCAGCAGGATCGCGGCGGGTGAGACCATTGCAAGGGTGAGTGGACCGGCGCGTGGAATGCTTGCGGCCGAGCGTACAGCGCTCAATTTTCTCTGCCATCTCAGCGGCATTGCGACGGCAACGGCCGAGATCGTCGAGGCGGTGCGCGGTCAGAAAGCACGGATCGTCTGCACGCGAAAGACGACGCCCGGCCTACGCGCGCTGGAAAAATACGCCGTGCGCGCCGGCGGCGGCGCCAACCACCGCTTCGGGCTGGATGATGCCGTGCTCATTAAGGACAATCACATCGCCATTGCCGGCGACATCCGCACGGCCATTGAGCGGGCGCGCGCCGCGGTCGGCCATATGGTCAAGGTCGAGGTCGAGGTCGACACGCTCGACCAGCTCGAGATCGCGCTAGGCGCCGGGGTCGACGCCATCCTGCTGGACAATATGTCCGTCAAGCAACTGACCCGAGCGGTGGCAATGGTCGACGGCCGCGCGACCACCGAGGCCTCGGGTCGCATAACGCCGGCAACGGCACCAGCCGTAGCGGCAACCGGGGTCGACCTCATTTCTATTGGGTGGCTTACGCACAGCGCGCCAATCCTCGACATCGGCATGGACGTGCCTATCGAAGCATGCATCCAGAAGCATCTGAACTGAATAGAGCGCGCTCCATATAGGAGCAATCTGCGGAAGTGGGGACGTACGATGATCGACAAGGGATTGAGATCCGACCGGGCCAAGGCGCTTGCCTTCATCAGCGCAATGCTCAGCGAGCTGAATCAGATCGCGGGGTCTCACAGGCTGCAGTTCCTAGGATACCTTCTGGAGATGGCGTATATCGAGTCGTACGACATGGTCCGCAAAGAGCGCTCCCACCATCAAAGCAAGGCCATAGATCAGGGATAGCCCTGCTGAACTGAGCGCTGCGGCAGCTTCAAATCTGACCTCGGCACTTCTATTTCCGCAAAAAAGACGCGCAGTGCTCCAGCGCGTTCACGGGCGGTTGGACTGCAAAAACCAGTTGGAATATCTGACAGCGCGGCAGGATCACGATTTCCCCTCCAGTGCGCGAGCAACGACATGGATTCGATCTCCTTGTTTCGAGAAATGGTCGGACTGTTTCGCACAACCGACATCAGTTTCGGTTGAGTGGATTCGAGTGGGTCTAGTGGCCCCTCACTGAGGCCCTATGCGAAACCATAGGCCAGCGGATAATCCAAAAAGTCGTGTGACACGCCAATTGCATCGAGGAGGAATGCGTTGCCCCTGTACGAGCCAATGCTTCGCCACCTGAAATCGCGCGAGCTGTTCGGAGCCATTGACTGGGTGCCGGCTCTTGGCATGCCAGCAAGTGAGAGGACCTTCGAGGTATCGAACCCTTCCACCGGCGAGGTGCTGGCGGAATTGCCCGACATGGGTGTTGAGGAGACGCGCGCGGCGATCGACAAAGCCTACGTGGCGCAACCTGAATGGGCTGCACTGACAGCTCGCGAACGCAGCGACGTTCTCTGGCGCTGGCATCAACTGATCGTCGACCACGCCGACGATCTCGCTGCGATTCTCACTGCGGAGATGGGCAAGCCGCTAGCCGAAGCGAAGTCTGAGGTGGCGCATGCTGCCGCGTATCTGCAATGGTACGCCGAAGAGGCCAACCGCATCTACGGCGAGACGATCTCGGCGCCCTCCGCAGACCGTCGCATGCTGGTTATCAAACAGCCGATCGGCGTTGTTGGTACGATTACGCCCTGGAACTTTCCGGCTTCAATGGTTGCGCGCAAGATTTCGCCGGCTCTCGCCGCCGGCTGCACTATTGTGCTCAAACCTGCTGAACAGACGCCCCTGGTGGCAGGTGCAATGTTTGCTCTGGCCCATCTTGCCGGCTTTCCCGAAGGCGTCGTCAACCTCATCTACGCCTCCGAAGGCGATACGGTCGGCCGCGAACTCTGCTCGAACGCCAAGGTCCGCAAGATGAGTTTCACGGGTTCGACCGAGGTCGGCCGATTGCTCATGCGCCAGTGCTCGGACCAGATAAAGAAAGTCGGTCTAGAGTTGGGTGGCAATGCGCCTTTCATCGTCTTTGATGATGCCGACGTCGATGCTGCCGTCGACGGAGCGATCCAGGCCAAGTTCCGCAATGCCGGCCAGACCTGCGTTTCCGCCAACCGGCTTTACGTCCAGTCGGGCGTTCATGACGAATTCGTCGCCAAATTCGTGGAGCGTGTCCGTGAGCTTCAGGTCGGCGACGGCTTCGATCCAGGTGTCGCCATCGGTCCGCTGATCGACGGGCATGCACTGGCCAAGATCGAACTTCACATTGCCGATGCCTTGGCCAAAGGTGGCGCGATCCGATGTGGCGGCGGCCGGATCGGCAGCAATGGCAACTTTTTCCGGCCGACGATTCTCAGCAACGTCTCAAGGGAAATGATCCTGGCGCAAGAAGAGACCTTTGGACCCTTGGCGCCGATCATTCGCTTTGAGGATGCTGATCAGGCCGTGCGTGAGGCCAACGACACGATCTACGGCCTCGCCGCCTACTTCTATGCTTCGAACCTGAAGCGTGTCTGGCGTGTGGCCGAGGCGCTGGAATATGGCATGGTGGGGATCAACACAGGACGCATGTCTTCAGAAGCCGCGCCCTTCGGTGGGATAAAACAGTCCGGCATCGGGCGGGAAGGTTCCCGCCATGGCCTCGAAGACTATCTCGAAATGAAGTACCTCTGCATGGGCGGCATCTGAGGCGGCGGGCGGCGATTGCCGCGATGAAGGCCAGCGGACGGCCGGACGCCACGAAATGGACCCGCAGTTTTCAGATTCGCGGAACAATCCGCACCCAGTCTGCCTCATAAAGGGCCCCGGTTTTCCGCCTATTTTTTGGTGGTCGAACGTCGTCAATTGCCTTCGTCACTGTGGCGGAACGCGGCGCGATAGCCGGTTAGCAACAAGCTTTGGGCGTCATTTCTCTCTGGCGGAATCGACCCTTCCGACAAAAGCCTGACCTTTGCCAGTCTTCTACGGGCCAGCGTTCGCGCCAAAAGCTCAAAGCCGCGTCCGTAACATTCAACAATGAAAGCCAGCGTTATCAGGTCGAGCAGAAAGTCGTCTATCGCATGCGTGAGCGCATCAGACCTTTGTTCGAATCGAAGTAGCAAGGCGCGCGCCTCTTCGATCGCGGCCCGGCAATCGTCTGCGCCTATCAGTGAATCGATCCTGTCGAAGATCTGCAAGCGTCCTCACTCTCCCTAAGCCAGCGCATCGAACGCCGCTGATGAATGAGTCTTCAACAAAGAACAGGGTCGCGTTTCGCGAAAAGGCATCGCTCCGCAAAGTGCGCGTTGATGAAGCCTGGTGCGTTAAGCGACAAGTGAATCCGACCTTGACAAGACATCTTCGAAGGCGAGTGAGCCGGCCCACGCCCGCGTGCCGCGACCCTCAATGCCGAGGAAACTGTGCTGCACTCGTCGGAGGCAACCAGTTCCTCTCTATTCTTCCCGCCGCCACGGTTCAGCCTAGATTACATGCGAAACGACAATAACGGAAAGCAAAGGTTCGCAAAATGAGTAGGGTGGCTGGATCAAACGAAGATTTGGCTGCACCAAGGACCTTTGGGCCACTTCTGCAGCCGACCTTTCGTTCGATCTGGCTCGCGACGCAGGTTTCAAGCCTCGGCTGGTTGATGCAGACTGTCGCCATCAGCTGGCTGATGGCAACGATCTCGACTTCCGATCTGATGGTTGCGCTGGTGCAGGCTTCATCGAACCTGCCCGCTTTCGTCCTGTCCGTTTTTGCCGGAGCTCTCGCCGACAATTTCAGCCGGCGCCGGGTCATGTTCGCCGGTCGGTGCCTTATGGTGATTGCGTCCGCGATGCTGACTGCGTCCGTGGCGCTGGGCTTTGTCAGTCCGTGGATGATCCTCGGCTTCAGCTTCTTGATCGCAAGCGGCGGTGCTCTCAATGATCCGGCCTGGCAAGCGTCGGTTGGCGATATTGTGGATCGACGCGATGTTCCCGCTGCCGTCACCCTGCTTTCTGTTGGATTCAACACCGTCCGGACTGTGGGTCCGGCGCTCGGCGGCATTGTAGTTGCCTCGTTTGGCCTTATGGCGGCATTCGCGGTGACCACGCTCACCTATTTCGTACCCTTGGCCACTATTTGGCGCTGCAAGTGGAAGGTTCGTTCTTCCCCTCTTCCACGCGAGTCGATGAGGACGGCAATTTATGACGGGCTGCGCTTCACGGCGATGTCATCGGAGATCAAGGCAGCGATCGCGCGCGGAACCCTCTTGGCCTGGCGAGCATCGCCATACTCGCGCTGCTGCCGGTGGTTGTCCGCGATCAGCTGGGAGGAGGCCCGCTTGCCTATGGCGCGCTCATGGCTGGCTTCGGGACCGGAGCCGTCTTCGCCGGCCTCTCCAACAGCCTGTTCAGACGGAGCTTGTCGCAAGAAAGGCTGATGAGGCTCTCCTGCGTCGCCTGTGCGGCGTGTTCTCTCTCCCTGGCACTGACATCTTCGATTACCGTGGCGGCAATTGCACTCGCCTTGGGCGGCGCGGGCTGGGTGACCGCCTGGTCCGGGGTTGGTGTGAGCGTGCAGCTGGCGAGCCCGCGCTGGGTCGTGGGGCGCACCATCTCGATCTACTATGCTTTGATAGACGGCGGCATCGCGCTCGGCAGCTGGGTGTGGGGCACGGTGGCCGAAAACCATTCGTTGACCTGGGCGCTGGAGGGCTCCGCTGGAGCCCTGTTGATCGTCGCTGCAGCCGGCGTTCTCTTTCCTCTTCGAGAGCGCCGCGACTCCGAGCCCGATCCCTTGGAGGAATTCGATGCCCCAGCTGTCTCTCTCAACTTGAAGCCGAGGAGCGGCCCGATCGTGGGTCAAGATCGAATATCTGATAGCCGAGAGAAATCTCGAGGCCTTCCTCGACCTCATGCGGCAGCGGCGCCATGTACACAGCCGCGTCGGTGCTCGGAACTGGACGCTCCAGCGGAACCTGCAGAAGCCTATGCATTGGACAGAAACGTCCGCACGCCGACCTGGACGGACTACCTTCGCCTCAATCATCGTCTGACGGAAGTGGACAAGGAACTGGACGAGCGTGTCTTTCAGCTGCACGCGGCCGAGACCCCACCTCAAATGACCCTTTCCATCGAGCGGCCGACAAGCTCGGCCCGCAAGCCCGAGCACTCAGCTTTTCGCCATCCCCGTCATTGAAGCCTGCCGGCATCTCTGTCATCAATAGATTGGCTACGAGCGCGACCGGTCGCCCCCGACCCTCGAGACCATCGACATCGAAGCGGCCGCGAGTTGCCTATAAAACCTTACTGCACTCTTATTTTTGTGACGCATGCGGGTGGTGAGCGGTTTTCAAAGGCCCCGTTTCCTGCTGACAAAGTTAGCTTGGACACTTGAACCACTGAATGCCGATCAAACGCTCTCGGATACTGGTGCGAGTATGAAATCAAACACGGGCTCAGGCTGGGCAGGCTTTGGCTCCCGCGGAACAACCGGGTAAGCTACGATCGCTTGGGCATGTTCAGCGAGCGCGGCGGGTGTCATTCCCAGCGCTTTCTCCCACAGGCCGCCCGGCACTCTCACCACCTGACGAAAAAGCCCTGCAGCTCTTGTCGCATGGCGCGCCGCTGCGACCCGCTTGCCCTCGCGGATCTTCACCCCGGCCGCCGCTAACAGGATCAGTCCCTTGAAGAACATGCGGTGCTGAGCGCTGTGTTTCGCAGCCTGCCAGAGAGGCTCCCAGGCTTCATGGGCTTCCCAGTAGTAGCCGTGATTGAAAAGGTCGATTCCCCATCGAAACACATCTGAGCCGAGCGCTTCGCCAACGGCGACGGTCACCGGATCTGATCGGTAACTGTGGCCCAAGGGATCGCGCACCGGATGCGGATATTTGCCGGGCAGATACGCATAGCTCGGGAAACTTTTTTCGGGCAGCAAGCGAGGGCGAGACATAGACCCAGCAAACATGAAAGTGCGTTAAGGGGCAATTCATGCTGACCGCGTCGTGACAGGGAAGCGGTCGTAACCGGCTTGTAAAAGGTGCCGAGATTGGCCAAAACGCGCTTTGCCAAATGATGACGTTGGGTAAGCGGCTGACGCAAGGAGAAGATATGATTTTGCGACTGAAGGAGCGGCTCGGCAAAAGGTTTGAGGAAGAAGTCCAATTCTCCAAAGGCTGGCAGAAGGACAAGAAGGGCGTGGGAGCCCTTATTCCCACTTCGGTTTATGCGGCACGCCGGATGGCAAGCGTGGTGAACCCACGGTCAGGATTGCCGATTCTGGAGCTTGGCGCGGGAACCGGTGTCATCACAAAGGCGATCCTGGCTAGGGGAATCAAGCCGCGCCAGCTGGTTTCAGTCGAATATTCCAGGATTTTCTACGACGGCCTGGTGCAACGCTTCCCGAATGTGGACTTCAGATTGGGCGACGCATTTGCGCTGGACGAAGCTCTGGGTGAGCGCAAAGGTGAACAGTTCGATTGTGTTATAAGTGCAGTCCCGCTGTTGAGCTTTCCAATGCAACAGCGTGTCGCGCTGGTTGAGGATCTGCTTGCCCGTATTCCTGCCGGCCGGCCTCTAATTCAGATCACGTATGGACCTCTGTCGCCGGTGATCAAGATGCCAGACCGTTACGTGGTTTCCCACTATGACTTCGTCGTCCGCAACATACCGCCGGCACAGCTCTGGACTTATCGTCGAGCAGTCTAGCCAAATCTGGACGGTTTTCCTTCTCTGAGGGTTCCGCTGGGTGGTGGCCTTCCACCCAAACAGGATGTGGACAGAGCAGGGGCAGATGCCAGACTGCCAAGAAGACGAAGCGGTCCTGGTTTGATTTGACAGTGGGCGGGCCAAATGCGCTTGACAAAGCCGCGCCGGCCCGTTCAACCTGAGGCATTCACCAGGGGAGTCCCGGCAAGGGGCTGAGATACTGCTGGCTTTCGCGGCGCAGTGACCCGTTGAACCTGATCCAGTTCATACTGGCGTAGGGACGGTGCAAGCGCTTTGCGGGAGTTACGCCCGAGGTCCTGTTTCGGCAGGTCGACAGAAGCGTCTTTTCATCCTTCCGGCACAGAACTGGGTCTCCAATGCATGAGCAAAGGAGCCTCAAGATGAATGCCCTCACCCCTGCCGTGTCGACGGGACCGCTGCCCGCCTCGCGGAAGATCCACAAGCCCGGCACCATCCACTCGCAGATCAAAGTGCCGATGCGCGAAATCTCCGTCCATCCGACAGCCGGCGAACCGCCAGTCACCGTCTACGATCCGTCGGGCCCCTATACCGATCCGGCTGTCGAAACCAGCATCGAAAAAGGCCTGGCTCGGCTTCGCCACGAATGGATCTTGGCCCGCGGCGATGTCGAGGACTGTGACGGCCGCCATGTCCGGCCGGAGGACAACGGATTCGCGACGGGCGAACGCCTGACGCCGGAATTTCCCATCCGCCACCGACCGCTCAGGGCCAAAGCAGGCAAGGCGGTGACGCAGCTTGCCTATGCGCGCGCCGGCATCATCACACCCGAAATGGAGTTCGTTGCCATTCGCGAGAACCTTGGTCGCGAGATCCTGCACGGCAAGCTTGAGCGCGACGGCGAGGCTTTCGGCGCGACACTGCCCGATTTCGTCACGCCCGAATTCGTGCGTGACGAGGTGGCGCGCGGACGGGCGATCATTCCCGCCAACATCAACCATCCCGAGAGCGAGCCGATGATCATCGGCCGCAATTTCCTGGTGAAGATCAACGCCAATATCGGTAACTCCGCCGTCACATCGTCGATGGCGGAAGAGGTCGAAAAGATGGTGTGGGCGATCCGCTGGGGCGCCGATACGGTGATGGACCTGTCGACCGGCCGCAACATCCACAACATCCGCGACTGGATCGTGCGCAACGCGCCGGTGCCGATCGGCACGGTGCCGCTCTACCAGGCGCTCGAAAAGGTCGGCGGCATTGCCGAGGATCTGACCTGGGAGGTCTACCGCGACACGCTGATCGAACAGGCCGAGCAAGGCGTCGACTATTTCACCATCCACGCCGGCGTGCGGCTGCATTATATCCCGCTGAC
The DNA here is from genome assembly GCF_057786075.1 of Mesorhizobium sp. P171375. Lineage (NCBI taxonomy): Bacteria > Pseudomonadati > Pseudomonadota > Alphaproteobacteria > Hyphomicrobiales > Phyllobacteriaceae > Mesorhizobium > Mesorhizobium sp. P171375. The sequence goes on along the minus strand of NZ_JBYNWF010000001.1, from coordinate 2,128,749 downwards.
CGTCGACCGGGTGACGGGTATCGTCTCGCGCGGCGGCTCGATCATGGCCAAATGGTGCCTGCACCATCACCGGGAAAGCTTCCTCTACGAGCACTTCGCGGAGATCTGCGACATCGCCAGAGCCTACGACGTCTCCTTCTCGCTCGGCGACGGTCTTCGTCCAGGCTCGATCGCCGATGCCAATGACGCGGCGCAGTTCGCCGAGCTGGAGACGCTCGGCGAGCTGACGAAGATCGCCTGGGCGAAGGATTGCCAGGTGATGATAGAGGGCCCCGGCCACGTGCCGATGCACAAGATCAAGGCGAACATGGACAAGCAACTCGCCGTCTGCGGCGAGGCGCCGTTCTATACGCTCGGACCGCTGACGACCGACATCGCGCCGGGCTACGACCACATCACCTCAGGCATCGGCGCCGCGATGATCGGCTGGTTCGGCACCGCCATGCTCTGCTACGTCACGCCCAAGGAGCATCTCGGCCTTCCCGATCGCAACGACGTCAAGATCGGCGTGATCACCTACAAGATAGCCGCCCACGCCGCCGACCTGGCGAAGGGCCATCCGGCAGCGAAGGTCAGGGATGATGCGCTTTCGCGCGCGCGCTTCGAGTTCCGCTGGGAGGATCAGTTCAACCTGTCGCTCGATCCCGAAACCGCGCGGTCCTTCCACGACCAGACCTTGCCCAAGGAGGCGCACAAGCTGGCGCATTTCTGCTCGATGTGCGGACCGAAATTCTGCTCCATGCGTATCTCTCACGACATCCGCGCCGAGGCGCAGAAAGAGGGCATGGCGGCGATGGCGGCGAAATACCGCGAGGGCGGTGATCTCTACCTGCCGGCGGACGAGACCGGCGCACCGCTCATACCTCAGCCGCGTGAGCCATCATGAAGGTCTTGGTCAAAGGGGCCGGCGTTGCCGGCCTCACCGCCGCCTTCGAATTCGCCGCACGCGGCGCGGCGGTTACCGTTGCCGAGACAAGGCCTGCCCTTGGGGGCAATGCGTCGTGGTTCGCCGGTGGCATGTTGGCGCCGTGGTGCGAGCGTGAAAGCGCCGAGCAGCCGGTGCTGGATCTCGGACGTGACGCCGCCGACTGGTGGGACGCCGCAACGCCCGGCTTGGTAGCACGACGGGGAACGCTGGTCTTGGCCGCGCCGCGCGATGCGGGCGAGCTCGACCGGTTCGCCAGCCGCACGACGGGCTATCGGCGCGTCGAGGAAGATGAAATTGCCTTGCTGGAGCCCGACTTAGCCGGCCGCTTCCGCCGCGGATTGCTCTTCCCCGCTGAGGGCCATCTTGATCCGCGCCAGGCGATGGCAGCACTTCATGACAAGCTCGCGGCCACGGGTGTTGAATTCTCCTTCGGCGCCGACGCCCAGCATGTTTTTGGTTTCGATCGTCAGATCGACTGTACGGGAATGGCGGCGCAAAATGACTGGCTGCGCGGCGTTCGCGGCGAAATGCTCACCCTGCGTACACCTGATATCTCGCTGTCGCGCCCCGTCAGGCTGCTGCATCCGCGCTTTCCACTCTATGCAGTGCCGCGCACCGACCACCGTTTCATGATTGGTGCGACGATGATTGAAAGCCAGTCCGGCGGACCGGTCACGGCGCGCTCCATGATGGAGCTGCTGGGTACCGCCTATGCCCTCCACCCGGCCTTTGGGGAGGCCGAGATCGTTGAAACCGGTGTCGGCGTCCGCCCAGCCTTTCCCGACAATTTGCCGCGCGTCGAAACGAACGGTGAAATCATCGCGATCAACGGGCTCTATCGTCACGGTTTTCTCCTGGCTCCCGCCATGGCGCGCCAGGCTGCCGACCTGGTTTTCAGTCAAGACAGAACCAAGGAACTTGCTCATGAAACTGATGGTCAACGGCGAAGCGCATGAGGTTGCCGCCACCACGCTGGCCGAGCTGCTTGCCGCGCTTGACTATGAGGGCGATTGGCTCGCGACCGCCGTCAACAACGACCTCGTGCACAAAGCCAACCGGGCGGAATTCCAATTGAACGACGGCGACCGGATCGAAATCCTCTCGCCCATGCAGGGCGGCTAGGCCATGATCGAGCTTTATGGAGCCGAGCTTCCCTCCCGCCTGCTTCTTGGCACGGCTCAATATCCTTCGCCGGCCATCCTTGCCTATGCAGTCAGGGCATCGGGCACGGCGGTGGTGACCGTCTCGTTGCGCCGTGAAATGGCAGGCGGCAGGGCCGGCGAAGAATTCTGGTCGTTGATCCGCTCGCTTGGTGTCAGAATCCTGCCCAACACTGCTGGCTGCCACTCCGTCAAGGAAGCGGTCACGACCGCACAAATGGCGCGCGAAGTCTTCGGTACGAACTGGGTCAAGCTCGAAGTGATCGGCAACCACGACACGCTGCAGCCGGATGTTTTCGGTCTGGTCGAAGCCGCCCGCATCCTGTGCGAGGACGGGTTTGCGGTCTTCCCCTATACCACCGACGACCTTGTCGTTGCCGAGCGGCTGCTTGCGGCGGGCTGCAAGGTGTTGATGCCGTGGTGCGCGCCGATCGGTTCCGCTCTCGGACCGATCAACATCACGGCGCTGCGCTCGATGCGCGGACATTTCCCTGATGTTCCGCTGATCGTGGACGCGGGGCTCGGACGGCCGTCGCACGCGGCAACCGTCATGGAGCTCGGCTTTGACGCCGTACTCCTGAACACCGCGGTCGCCAAGGCGGCCGATCCGGTCGGCATGGCGCGTGCGTTCGGCAAGGCGGTCGAGGCCGGTCGTGAAGCTTTCAGCTCGGGTATGCTTGAACCGCGCGACGTCGCCGTGCCATCGACGCCGACCATCGGCAGGGCCGTTTTTTCATGAAGCTCGATCCCTTCTACCTGATCGTCGACAGCGCTGACTGGGTCGAGCGGCTGGTCCCGCTCGGCGTCAAGCTGGTTCAGTTGCGCATCAAGGATAGGGACGAGACCACGCTGCGGTCGGAAATCCGCCGCGCGAACGACGTCTGCGCGGTCCATGGTTGCCAACTGATCGTCAACGACTATTGGCGCACGGCAATCGAGGAAGGCTGCGACTTCGTCCATCTCGGCCATGAGGATTTGGCTGCGGCCGACCTGCTGGCGATTAAGTACGCCGGATTGAAGCTCGGGCTTTCCACGCACGATCATCTAGAACTGGAAATGGCCATCGCTGCCGAGCCCGACTATGTCGCGCTCGGCCCCATCTATCCCACCGTCCTGAAGCAGATGAAATGGGCGCCGCAAGGGCTCGAGCGGATCAGCGAGTGGAAGCATCGGGTGGCGCCGATCCCATTGGTCGCCATTGGCGGCCTCAACCCCGATCGGCTCGACGGTGTTTTCGCGGCTGGTGCGGACACCGCGGCGGTGGTCACCGACATCACGTTGAATGCCGATCCCGAAGCGCGCACGCGAGAATGGATCGAAAAGACAAAGCCATGGCGCTGAGGCGAGAACCGCATGTGCTCGTGGTCGGCGGATCTGACTCCAGCGGTGGGGCTGGAATTGCACGCGATATCGAGACGATCTCTTCCATTGGCGTCCGCACCTGCCTGGCTGTCACAGCGCTGACGGTGCAGACGCACGAAGCCGTGATGAAAATCCATCCTTCGCAGCCCGATCTTGTGGCCAATCAAATGCGCGCCGCGCTGCAGGCCAACAAGGTGGCGGCAATCAAGATCGGCATGCTTGCAACGGCCGAGATCGTCGTAGCCGTCGCGGCTGTGCTCCGCGAAAATCCACAGGTGCCGGCAGTACTCGACGCGGTGCTGGCCTCGACGTCAGGCCGGGCGCTGCTGGACGCAAGGGCCATCGCCGCCATGAAACGCGACCTGATGCCCCTTTGCCGCCTCGTCACACCCAATCTCATCGAGCTGGCGCTTCTTGTTGGCTTAGAGCCAGCGGTTGATGAAGACGGCGCGGTGTGGCAAGGCCAGGAATTGCTGGTGGCCGGGATGCAGGCCCTGCTGATCAAGGGCGGCCACGCGGCGGGACCCCGATCGATCGATATTCTGTTGCGCCCCGATCACGAACCAGTCCGCTTTGACACGCCGCGTCTTGCCGCATCGATGCGCGGGACGGGCTGCATGCTGGCCAGCTCGATTGCGGCACATCTGGCGAAGGCGCAATCAATCGAGTACGCCGTGCGCCAGGGCAAGCTCTTTGTGTTAGAAAAGCTTCGGAAAACCCCAGCCGAATAGCCGTAGAGCCGGCTCAAGCGTTCAGCGGCTGACGCTGAAATGGAAGCCGTAGCCCTCCTGCCCTTTTTTCACAGGGCGTGACGGGATGAGGCCGCTTTGCAGATCGGAATTCAGCGGCGCCGAGACAAGCTGCCCTGCCAGGCCGGGAAAGTAACGGGACCCTTCCTGCGGCGAAGCGCACTGCCAGTCAGGCATGGGGATGCACTTGTGCCTCCTGGCGAGTGTGAGGCCGCAGGAGCGAGGCATTTCAGCGCGGCGGGGGCCGCCGGATCTGGCCCCGCAGTGCTGGAGCAAAGCAAAGGCCGGTTTGAGTGGGTGGGGAGAGAGGGCCGCGCGCCTCTCTTCCCGCTACATAGGAAAGGTGCCGCTAGGCACATCCATGTCGGCGCAGCCGTGCCGCGAAGCGGCCCAAGAAAGAAGAGCGTACAAAACGGAAGCACCGAAATGCCCGCCAGCGGGACCAAGTCAGATCGGTGCAGGAGAAAGACCGTGGCCCTGAGACCGGCTCAACAGGGCGGCCGTAGGAGCATCAGCAACGCGCCGCCGTCAGGCGGGATGCGGAACGGACGGCCCCCGGCGAAGGGCGCCGTTCTCTTTGAGCTGCGACCCTGGTGAGCGCCTTCGTGCCTAAAGCTGTGCCGTCGGGCTAAGCTTCAGCTTCAGATCGTTCTGAAAAGCCGAACATGGTTCGTCGAGGTAACCCTTGAGGGAAGGATCCTTGTCGGGTTCCCTGTTTTTCGACAAAATCGCCCTGCAGAATTTATATTGCGATTTGGCGGCGTCGCACTGCTGGGTGTCCGCCTTATAGCAAGCGTGGACCAAAACGGCTCCCACGTAATCATGCTCGACGTTGTTGGAAGAAAGGTGAGTCTGAATGTCTTGGAGAATGGCAACTCCATGGGACATCCCATCTGCTCCGGAGTAGGTCATTACGAGTTGACCGGGTCGTTCAAAGCCGCTTACCGAGCCGCTCCCTGCAACGTTCTCGTAGGTGCCAGACAAATCCGGGGCCGACGTGAATGTCACCTTGAAGGGGTGCCCCAGGCCGACGGGGGTGACATCCGTAAAGTCGGGACCGTAGTACACCGAGAGATACCACTCGCCCTCTGTAAGAGCGTTGGGGGCTTGCCCGAGCCCAAGGCGCTGCATGCTCTTGTCGATGACAGTCCGAACGACGTTGGACGTGCCCTGCTGGATGCCTTCGCCGAAGCCGGTCCAGATGAAGGCGCCTACGGCCAACACAGCCACACCCAGCAGGCCGAACCTCGCACCTGTTGACTTCGTTTCACGCCCGGGCTCGATTTCCGGCTGGTCCTGCATCCGCCCCTCGCAACGCTCGTCGGGAACAACTTGGGACCCGATTATGGGCCCCAAGGGATCGGTCAGCAGGCTTCCAGATGAACTTTCTTCTTCATGTGCATTCCTCCTCGACTCAAGGGCACTTGCCGTGCGGAGCCGAACACACGCAGTATGGAGATGATAACCCGATTGCGGCTTTCAAGTGTCCTCGCATCCCCCGAGGGCGCCACCTGATCTCTCGGGCAACCTTGTTCGGCGCCGCAGTTATTGAGGCGGCCGGCTTGGAAGCAGTTCCTTATGGCCCTCATGCATAAACCAGAGCACCCGTTTGAGATGACTGCGAAGGGCCTTACGGGCGCGGATTGGCTCTTTGACCGGATCGATACCCAGTACATCCAGCGCCATCTCCTCTTCGCTGGCACTGTCGGCGCAAGCGTCCATGAGCTTCAAATAGAGCTCGAAATGCTTGTCATCATATGCGGTTAGGCTTTCCGACCAGGGGACTTCCGTTGCAATGGTTGGATCAGGTGTTGGGCGCGATCTGCTTTTCATCCATGTCTCGCTTTGGCGATGAACCAGGCCCCCGTTCCAATTCAGAATATCTCCATCTAGCGCACTTTCAACAGTTCTCGGCCTTCTTCGGACAGTGCCCAATCGTTGCATATGGTCGTGGGTTCCAAATTGGCGCGCGGCTGCTCGCGACCATACATCCTCAACTTGGCGAGGCGATGTAACGCCCGGCGGAACCAGAATGGCGCGGCTATTGAGCATCGCCGATTGGACCGAACCTCTTATTTTAGCTTCGCGGTAATCTTGTCTGGATGCTTGCAAGCGTCCATCATGCCGCCGTACATACGCTTAAGGATCTCGCCCATCACCGTACGAGCAGCAAACATTTCCAAACTCGATCTTGTAACTTGAGGCTTTGCGTTACTGCATAGCTGCATTGCACAATATGTGTTTGCGCATTGCACAACTTTTAGCGATTAAGCTTACAGCTGATGCACGCGATGGTTTCCTCCCATTCCATCGTACCAGCTGTTCCCCTCTGAAGGTTTTGACTTTACACCTAAAGGGCCTCGGTTTTCCGATGGCCCTTTTTTTTGGCGATCGCCACGTCGTCAATTGCAACGCGGCGCGATCGCCGGTTCAGCCATCAGACTTTGGAACCATTTCTGCCCGGCCAATCCCTCCCGACAAAAGTCTGATCTTCACCAGCCTTCTACGGGCAAGCGTTCGCGCCAGGAGTTCAAAGCCGCGTCCGTAACATTCGACAATGAAAGCCAATGTCATCAGGTCGAGCAGAAACTCGTCGATCGCATGCGTGAGCGCATTAGACTTTTGTTCGAATCGAAGGAGCAAGGCGCGCGCCTCTTCGATCGCGGCCTGGCAATCGTCTGCGTCTATCAGGGAATTGAGCCTGTCAAAGATCTGCAAGCGTCCTCACTTTTCGAAAGCCACACTCAGCATCGAATGCCGCTGATGAGTGAGTTCCAACAAAAAAACAGGGTCGCGTTTCGCGAAAAAATCTCGGCAGCGGCGTCGATCAAGCATGGCGCCTCCAATGCCATGTGAATCCCGGCTCACCAAGGTGTCTTCGAAGGCGAGTGAGCCGGCCCATGTCTGCGTCTCGGCCGCCTAACCACTGGTCAGGAGGAACTGTGGCCACATTTGTCGGGCAAATGGGTTCCATCTATTCTTCTAGCCGCCACGGTTCAGCCTAGATTACATGGGAAGCGACAATAACGGAAAGCAAAGGTTCGCAAAATGAGTAGGGTGGCTGGATCAAACGAAGATTTGGCTGCACCAACGACCTTTGGGCCACTTCTGCAGCCCACCTTTCGTTCAATCTGGCTCGCGACGCAGGTTTCAAGCCTCGGCTGGTTGATGCAGACTGTCGCCATCAGCTGGCTGATGGCAACGATCTCGACTTCCGATCTGATGGTTGCGCTGGTGCAGGCTTCATCGAACCTGCCCGCTTTCGTCCTGTCCGTTTTTGCCGGAGCTCTCGCCGACAATTTCAGCCGGCGCCGGGTCATGTTCGCCGGTCGGTGCTTTATGGTGATTGCGTCCGCGATGCTGACTGCGTCCGTGGCGCTGGGCTTTGTCAGTCCGTGGATGATCCTCGGCTTCAGCTTCTTGATCGCAAGCGGCGGTGCTCTCAATGATCCGGCCTGGCAAGCGTCGGTTGGCGATATTGTGGATCGACGCGATGTTCCCGCTGCCGTCACCCTGCTTTCTGTTGGATTCAACACCGTCCGGACTGTGGGTCCGGCGCTCGGCGGCATTGTAGTTGCCTCGTTTGGCCTTATGGCGGCATTCGCGGTGACCACGCTCACCTATTTCGTACCCTTGGCCACTATTTGGCGCTGCAAGTGGAAGGTTCGTTCTTCCCCTCTTCCACGCGAGTCGATGAGGACGGCAATTTATGACGGGCTGCGCTTCACGGCGATGTCATCGGAGATCAAGGCAGCGATCGCGCGCGGAACCCTCTTGGCCTGGCGAGCATCGCCATACTCGCGCTGCTGCCGGTGGTTGTCCGCGATCAGCTGGGAGGAGGCCCGCTTGCCTATGGCGCGCTCATGGCCGGCTTCGGGACCGGAGCCGTCTTCGCCGGCCTCTCCAACAGCCTGTTCAGACGGAGCTTGTCGCAAGAAAGGCTGATGAGGCTCTCCTGCGTCGCCTGTGCGGCGTGCTCACTTTCCCTGGCACTGACAACTTCGATCGGGGTGGCGGCAATTGCACTCGCTTTGGGCGGCGCGGGTTGGGTCACCGCCTGGTCAGGGTCGGTGTGAGCGTGCAGCTGGCAAGCCCGCGCTGGGTCGTGGGGCGCACCATCTCGATCTACTATGCTTTGATAGATGGTGGCATCGCGCTCGGCAGCTGGGTGTGGGGCACGGTGGCCGAAAACCATTCGCTGGCCCTGGCGCTGGAGGGTTCCGCTGCCTCCCTGATGTTCGTCGCTGCAGCCGGCGTTCTGTTTCCTCTTCGCGAGCGCCGCGACTCAGAGCCCGATCCTCTGGAGGAATTCGATGCCCCGGCTGTCGCTCTCAATCTGAAGCCGAGAAGCGGCCCGATCGTGGTCAAGGTCGAATATCTGATAGCCGAGAGAAATCTCGAGGCTTTCCTCGACCTCATGCGGCAGCGGCGTCATGTACACAGCCGGGTCGGTGCTCGGAATTGGACGCTCCAGCGGAACCTGCAGAAGCCTATGCAAGAAGGCATGATCGGCCAAAGCCGGGAGAGGTGCTGCCGGCAGTAGCGAATGGGCTGCTGCGTCAGCTTGGTGTCTGGACGCCGTTCGCCGAGGCCGGCTTCGTTGAAAATCGTGCGCTTGTTTCGGTGTGGGCCAATGAAGTTCCCAGCGAGCGGCACGGCATGTTTTCCGCTCAAGGTGCCGGCTGGCAGCTCGACCGGACGCGATTCGACCGGCTGATGGTGCAGGCGGCCAAGGCGGCAGGTGTGGACACGCGGTTTGGCTCGGCCGTGGGTTCGGCAGTGCGCGACGATCAAGGCTGGCTGCTCAAGCTGGCCGATGAAGCTATCGTTGCCCGCGCCGTGGTTTGGGCGACCGGTCGCAGTTGGAGGCTGGCGCGATGTTTCGGCGCCAAGCTCACCATGCACGGACATCTTGCCGCCTACACACGCTTTTTCGACCGCGCACCGGGCGATTGCAGCATGGTCGTCGAGGCGCGTCCCGAAGGCTGGTGGTACAGCGCCGACTTGCGCGTGCCTCACCGATCCGGATCTGGGCAGCGAACTGCGCAAAGCCGGACATTGGTACCGCGCTTTAGCCGCAACGCAGTCCATCGCGCCGCTCGTGCCGCCCAACGCAATCGAGACCGCCAGCATGATCAAGGCGGCGGGAACCGCAACGATCGATCCCGCCGCCGGTGACCGCTGGGTCGCGGCGGGCGACTGCCTGTTCTGTGCCGATCCACTGTCATCACGCGGGATCGTGCATGCACTCCGCTCAGGGATCCTGGCGGCCTACGCGGCATCGGACATGCTGGACGGGCGTGGCGATTCGCCTGCGCCCGCTATGCAAAATCGCCACACGCGGCTTTGCCGATTAGCTCCCGGCGCTGGCTGCCCACTATGCAGCCGCCGCGCGATGGGACACGCCTTTCTCGCAGCGGCGGCGCAGCCATATCTTCCACGCGTCTAGCATCGAAGGAGGGAGGTCAGAGGTGGTCTCGGGACGGGGTGCTCGGCATTTATGAACCGACCGAGCGCCAGCGAGTGGTCGTCGGCGGGCTCGATGGCGGCATCAGGTCAGGGAACTCGGCCTCCATGATCATCTCCGATTTAATTCAAATTTGTCTGTATATATTGACGATTGCACTACCTTCACCTCGTAGACGGCAATGCGGGCGGGTAGAGAGGGTTCTATGATATGACAAGCGATTTTTCCGCCGCCCGAGTGCATTTAGATCGAGCGTATGACTACCTTTGTGGGGATGACCCGATGAGTCAAAGGGGCCGCGAAGCCTTGGACCTGCTAATTGAGGCGGTTGCCGTCGAAGAGTTCAAGCAGCCACGCCAAAGCGCTGAGGTGCTAAGGTTTCCGATCGGGCGCCGCTGCTGAGGTCATCTCCACGGCCGCCATGTAGCCTCGCGGGTGAGGCGCTCACGGCAGGGACTCGCCGCCCCGGAGGGCCGGGAACGAACGCATTGGCAATCGGAAAGCCCACTTGCCAGACCAGCGCCCGGCCGGCGTGGCAAGTAGGCCGGCGGTTCCAAGCGGAGACATTGATGCCGGACTATGTCGTGCTTTGCATCGCATTAAGCTGCTGCGGGATATACGTAACGCCATCCCTAAAAACATCGAATGCGGCAGCGACAGCGCGAATCCCAAAGCGATGCTCCCGCCGTACGCGGACAAAGCCGTTTTCGAAGTCCACTATCCCGTCCTTGGCCAGCATGGCCAAGCGCTCAGCCGAATCGCGAAGACGGATCGGATCAGATCCGTGGGCGACACAGATTGCCGGCACGTCAGCCTCGAAATCGCACATTAATCGCTCGATAATTGCGGCTCGCACGCGGTCGTCGTCTGTGAGGCGATGGCCCTTCGATGTCGCCAGTCGGCCAGCTGCGATGTGCTGGATGTAGGAATCCCGTGTAACTTCGTTTTGAACGTATCCCTGGCCGATGCGGCCGATAGCCGACGCGCCGAAACCGATCAGGGTTCTGCAGGTATCGGCCGAGTAGCCCAATGAGTTACGTCGCAGGCGACCTGTTTCCTGTGCCAGCGCGAGCTCGTCGTCCGGCAAGGCGAAATGGTCGAGCCCGATCTGTCGGTAGCCGGCGGCAATCAGCGTCACGGCGACAGCCGCATACTGTTCAGCGCGGGCAGCGCTGTCGGGAAGAAATTCCGCCTCGATGAGGCGCTGATTCTTTACTTGGGATGGGATGTGCGAGTAGCCGAACAAGGCAAGCCGGTCGGGGCGCATGGCGACCGCCGCCCTCACTGTTTCGACGCACGACTCCACCGTTTGATGCGGCAGGCCGTAGATGAGGTCGAAGTTGATGCGGCTTACTCCATGCCGGCGCAGCACTTCCACGGCAGCCGACGTCTGGGCCTCGCTCTGGATTCGGTTGATCGCTTTTTGAACAATGGGATCGAAGCTCTGTACGCCCAGGCTCGCGCGGTTCACGCCGGCCGCTCCCAAGCCTTCCGCCATCTCGGGCGTGAGCGTGCGTGGATCGATCTCGATGGCGACCGTAGCTGTTTTCGAGATGGCGAAGCGGCATCGCAGGAACTCCATCAGAGCGAGGAACTCGGCTGGTCCGATGAGAGACGGCGTTCCGCCGCCGAAATGTATGTCGCTCACGGGCAACGTCTTCGGCACTCGCTCCGAAACCAGACGGATCTCGTCACGCAGCGCCGCCAGATAGTTGAGGATGGGCGCATCACGGCGGGTGATGGTGGTTGGGAAGCCGCAATACCAGCAGGCTGATCGGCAGAACGGAACGTGCAGGTAGAGTGACACCGGATCATCAGCCGGCAGGTTCCTGAGCCATTCCTCATAAGCCTCGGCGCCGACCGCCCCAGAGAACTCCGACACAGCCGGATAGATAGTGTACCAAGGCAGCCGGGCCTCTCGAAATTTCGTGGTCTGCAACGGTCACCGTCCCATGCTGATAACATCCAACCTTACCGCTGCGCTCGCCTGCGTCTTTGCGCTATGTCAGTCCGTTCCGCTTTGGGCTCGAAATTTTTTAGCAATGGGCGCCGTTCAGTCTTGGCTGGACAGCGATGGTCTGAGCGCACTCGGTCAGCGACTGACGATGGTGTTCCCGCCGAAACCCTCACGCGCACCGTTTTGTTCGACGTCCCTTCCCTTCATCTGCGCGTGGGAGACTCTTCTGAGCGCAGATGCCGCATCCGATGAGACAATACGGTGTTGGGTCCAGACTTTGCACGCCAGCTAGCGCCGCCCATAATGATCTCTGCCGTCTCGATGAGCTCGTTGTGTGAATTGCTGGCAAGAAGCATTAGCTGTGCCGCGCCGCTTTCAACACGAAAACCTGCTCGACGCGACCGTCAGGTCCGCCGCAATGCCAAGGCTGGCGCCTACCGACTCAGTGGTGCAAGGCTGCGGCGCGTGGTTATCGACCATCAGCTCGCCAAAGTGACGGCGTCGTACCGAGCGGTGGCCGCCGCATGATGCCTCAACGGCGGGGCTCACAGGAAACAATGCCGTCGCCATTAAGCCAAACTGTCGCGAAGCGAACAGACGAACCGTAGCCGAAACGTTTGCCGTTCGTGCTTGGGTGGATCCGCAAGGCAAAAAGAACGGAAGCGCGAACCAAGGTCCGCCCGCACATTTGAGCTTCAAGCCGCAGCTGGGTCGTCAGGGTGGCACGTCATTTGCAGTAGTACCCTTTGTGAGGCCCGCCGCGGAGGTGAAAAGGGTGATTGTACAAAAATGTTGTATGACCGTCTGGGAGTGATAACTACTTAATATATGTGACAACAAGTCTCAATCACATTCTAAATTCTCCTGAGCATTAGCACGACAGGTGCAGCAACACTCCTAGAATTCAGCTTGATGCGCTATCAATCGTTTGCTTGGCAAAAATCATTTATCGGTCTCGATTCCTTTTACTATTTAGACGGAGATCAACAATGACCATTGGGAGCCTCCTCCTCGGCTCAACTGCGGCACTGGCCGCCGTTTCCGACGCTCGCGCCGTGATCATCGTCCCCGAGCCTGATCCGACTGAGTACGTCAAGATCTGCGACGTCTACGGCTCCAGCTACGTCTACATTTCAGGCACCGAGACCTGCCTGCGCATCGGCGGCTATCTTAGCTACTACGTGGGCTTGGGCGATGTCGGATTGTTTGACCACGCAAGAACCTCAGATGTGAGGACTGGTGAGGATCAGGGTACATGGCAAAACAACACGCGCTTCACACTGAAAGCTTGGACCGGCCAGGAGACCGAACTCGGCACGTTGAAGACCTACACCGAAACCCGCGTGAATTTCGGTAACCGCCACACTTCGGTTTCGGACAGTTCTCGGTCCTATGCCTTCAACGGAGACAGCATCTTGACTTTCGCCTGGATTCAGCTTGGTGGCCTCCGAGTTGGTAAGGACTGGTCGGCCTTCGACATGTTTATTGGCGGCGCGGGTGACGTACTCAACCAGACGCCGGTTCCGTACGGCGCTTTGGATACCAATGTGGTCCAGTACTACTTCGACGCCGCGAACGGCTTTTCCGCCGTGGTTTCGCTCGAAGAAGGCTCAGGCGTGGTGGGCACAATCGACAACTACGCTCCGCACATAGTCGGCGGCTTGAAATACACACATGGCTGGGGAGCGATCACCGGCGTTGCTGGTTATGATAGCAACTACGAATCGGTAGCCGCCAAGGTCCGTGTCGACATCAATGTCACCAACGAACTGTTGCTGTTCGGAATGTTCGGCTACGGTTCCAATGGCAAGCTCAACGACGACTCCATGAACGCGATCGACGCTCATGGTCGCGGCTTCTATAAGATTTGGGGCGGGAACTGGGCTTTCTGGGCTGGCGCCGCTTACGAGGTCAACGAGACAACTTCGTTCAACCTTCAGCTCTCGGGTGATCAGCTCAAGAACTATGGTGTCGCTGCGAACGTCGCCTATGCGCTTCTTCCAGATTTCACAGTTACGGCTGAACTCGACTACGACCGCTACGGAGGCTCCGCCGTCGGAAAGGTGAAAGCTTCCGAAGTGAACTGGGCCAATGCCAACAAGAAGGGCAGTGTCGGCGGTATCCTGCGTTTCGAACGCTCATTCTAATGCGATGAAGCGTTGAGCTCCGAGGTCCAGTTGATGCGCGGACATTTCCCCTACATTCCGTTGATTGTGGATGCACGGCTCGGACGGCCGTCGTACGCGGCGACCGTCATGGAGCTCAGGTTTGACGCCGTGCTCCTGAACACGGCGGTCCCGAGGGCGGCCGATCCGGTCGGCATGGCGCGTGCATTCGGCAAAGCGGTCGATGCCGGTCGTGAAGCTTTCAACTCGGGAATGCTCGAACCGCGCTACTCACCGACGGTCGGCAGGGCTGTCTTCTCATGAAGCTCGATCCCTTCTATCTGAATTTCGACGTGCCGGCTGGGTTGACCGGCTGGCGCCGCTCGGCGTGAGTTTGCTGCAGCTCCGGATAAAGGATATGGACGAGAAAGGACTGCAGACGGAAATCCGCCGCGCGAACGACGCCTGCGCGGTCCATGGTTGCCAAGTGAGCGTCAACGACAATTGGCGCACGGCAATCGAGGAAGGCTGCGACTTCGTCCATCTTGGTCAAAAGGATTTGGCTGCCGCCGATGCTGACGATTAAATACGCCGGATTGAAGCTCGGCCTTTCGATCCACGATCACACCGAACTGGAAACGGCGCCAGTGGCTGAGCCGGAGTATGTGGCGCTCGGCCCATCTATCCAACTAGCCTGAAGCAGATGAATGGGCGTCGAAAGGGCTCGAGCGGATCAGCGAGTGGAAGCACCAGGTCGCGCCGATCCCATTGGTCTCCATCGGCGGCCTCAACCTGACCGGCTCGAAGGCGTTTTTCGAGGCTGGCGCGGAAAGCGCAGCCGTGGTCACCGACTTTGCGCTGAACGACGCCCCAGAAGCGCGCACGCGAGAATGGATCGAAAGACAGAACAATGGCGCTGGGGCGAGAACCGCATCTGCTCGTTGTTGTCGGGTCAGATTCCCGCGGTGGGGCTGGAATTGCCCGCGAGATCGAGACGATCGCTTGCCTTGACGTGCGCACCTGCCTTTGCTGTCAGCGCGCTGACGGTGCAAACCCAGGAAGACGCCTTGGAAATCCAAGTTACGCAACCCGGTCTGGTGACGGACCAAATGCGCGCTGCGCTTCAGCCTAACAGAGTGGCCGCCACCAACATCGGCATGCTCGCAACGGCTGAGATCGATCGTCGCTGCGGTTGCCGCTGTGCTGCGCGAATATCCGCGCATACCGACAATCCAGATCCGGTGCTGCTTCCACGTCAGGCGAGCGCTTCTTGAAGCAAGCGCCATCCCGCATCATAAAGTAGCATCTGATGCCGCTTGCCGTGTCGACACCCAATGTCATTGAACTGGCGCTGTTTGCCGGCTCACAGCTAGCGGCCAATGAGGTCGGCGCGCTTCAAGAAGGACCACAAGCCACCCCGTCTGCTGGACTACTCCTCCACCATTCGAGACACGGATGGTTCCTATCCAGACAATTGATTTTATCAATCTGCGACAATACCGCATAGCGGCGCCGGCGGAATGATCATCCGTAGCAAGACGAGCTGCTTTCGGCGGCCTGCACGACGCGCACCGCGACCGAGTACAAGCCGGCTCGTCTGCAGCCATGTTCGGATCGGCCGCATCGGGGCGCCGAATGAGATTGCCGGCGGAACGCTCTATTCGTGCAGCTGTGACGGCAGTCATCTCACCGGAGCCATCCTGCCGATGGATGGCCGGCAGTCGGTGCAGCACGGGCTGACACTGTTCACGGAATGAAGCCGCTCGCGCTTCGGACGGTTGAAATGGAGGACATTAGCTTGGAACCGATCAGTCTCGACGAGCTTCTGGCCAGCGTCGGCAAGGAAGTCGGCGTGTCGCCGTGGCGGGTGGTCTCGCAGCGGATGATCGACCAGTTCGCCGAGTCCACCGATGACCACCAGTTCATCCACTGCGATCCGGAGCGCGCCAAGCGCGAGACGCCGTTCGGCGGCACCATCGCACATGGCTTCCTGTCGCTTTCGCTTTTGTCGGCGATGACTTTCGAGACCATGCGGCCGCTCGAAAACTGCAAGATGGGTGTCAACTATGGCTTCGAATCGCTGCGCTTCCTGGCGCCGGTGAAAACCGGATCGCGCATCCGAACCCGTTTCGTACTGGCCGACGTCAAGGTCAGGCCGTCGGGCTGGGTGCAGACGGCGCTGGGCGTGACGATTGAGATCGAGGGCTCGAAAAAGCCGGCGCTGACCGCGCGCTGGTTGACGCTGACGCTGATCAAACGCCAGCCGGAGGCGGCCTGAATTGCTCAACGAGCGTCAGCAGAGACGATCTTCACGTGCCGGGGCGATGTAGGCGACCAGTGCGCACCGATCGGCAACGCGGCCACGGGGGTCGGCTAGATAGAGTGGCAGGAATGCCTAATCGGAGCTCCGTCTCGGAAGGGGCGTCGATGTATCGGAAGCGCTTCGGCTTTCGGCGCTGCATTCCTTCTTCACGAAGTCCATGGAGAATTCCCGACCACGGGGTCGAAAGATCGGCTTGTGATCGGAGTGGGCAGATCCTCCCCGACTGAATCTGCCAATAGGGTGTTATCGAGTTAACCGGGTCGAACTTGAGGTCGCGGGTGTCGCTGATCGGCTGCTCGTCGAGCTCGAGAGCTGCCAGCTAAAGGCAGAACACGGCGATGCCAAGAGCTCCGCAGTTGATGTGGACGCCCAGAGCTGGGAGTACAGACCGACGAGTTCCCGGCGGGCGAATTTGCCATTGGTAGCGCGCCAGACCAGTCGCGAGAAAGCCTCGATGAGAAGGCCCCGAGCCGCGCGCGGCATCGACTACGTTTGGCGAGAGGCCTTCGAAGACGAGATCGAGTGTAAGATGGACGAGCTCGACACGCATATCGCGCAGTCCCTGCGATGGCGCCTTGTCCGCGGCGCTCGTGCGTGCGAACTGTTGGTAGATCGAGCTGACTAGATGAACCGGGATGGCATTAAAGCGGAACTGGAAGAGACGCCCTGGCCGAACTAAGCAAGATCAATCCAGCCATCGCTAAAAGGTAGGCGAACACGAGACGTTCGGACGCCGTGCCGCTGAAATCCTCAAGTTGAATCGGCCGGACCGTTGGAGCTATCATCACCCGCTTGGCTTCCAGAGCTACGGAGCGGGTTGATTATCTGAACGTCCTCGAAGTCCTTTTCATTGTCGGTCACTACGACACACTCGTTGGCTTCGGCTACAGCGGCAATGATTGTGTCTAGCCCGTCTTATGCACGACGATGGGGCTTTGAGGCTGGCGGATGTAGCTTAAGCGATTGATTTGGCGTAGGATTCGGTTGCTTAGGCCAACCCTTCCACCGCATCTCGCGAGCCACACCCGCCATGACCGAGGATACGTTGCTGCCGCTGTCTTTTCCAGCCGTCGGACGCAAGAAGGTCACAGCTGCGTTTGACGGCGGACGCATCACCTCGGATGGCGGCGTCATGCTTTTGGCCGCGGCCGAGCGACGCCTGCAACTGGCCGACAGGCTGGCCGCTGCGATCCACGATCCGCGCGATCCAGCGCGCGTGACGCACGCTATGGCCGACATCCTGCGTGCCCGCATCTTTGCCATCGCCTGCGGCTACGAGGATGCCAACGATCTCGACCGGCTGCGCACCGATCCGGCCTTCAAGCTCGCCTGCGGGCGGCTGCCCGACAGCGGGATTGATCTGTGCTCGCAGCCGACCTGTTCGCGGCTGGAGAACCTGCCCGACCTCAGGACCGTCATCCGGCTCGGCTGGGTGCTGGTCGATCTGTGGCTGTCGAGCTATGCCGCGCCGCCGAAAAGCGTCACGCTCGACATCGATGATACGCTGGATGTCGTTCACGGCCATCAGCAGCTCTCGCTCTTCAACGCCCACTACGACGAGCGTTGCTTCCTGCCGATCCACATCTACGACGCCGCGACAGGACGCCCGGTCGCGATGATCCTGCGTCCTGGCAAGACCCCGACGGGCAAGGAGATCCGCGGCCATCTGCGCCGTCTCGTGCGCCGCATCCGCGCGCGCTGGCCGACCACCCGCATCCTGATCCGTGGCGACAGCCATTACGGCCGGGCGCAAGTCATGGCCTGGTGCGAGAACAATGCGATCGACTACCTCTTCGGCCTACCCGGCAACAAGGTTCTGCAGCGGCTCGTCGACGAGAGCGCCGACGACATCCGCACCCGCCGCGCGCTCGAGCGCAAGTCTGTGCTGCGCGGCTATGCCGAGACCCGCTACAAGGCGAAGTCCTGGAAGGCCGAACGCCGCACCTGCGCTCGCATCGAGGCAACCACCCTCGGCCTCGACATCCGCTTCGTCGTCACCAATCTCGACAAAGGCTCCGCCGAGCACATCTACGACGTGATCTACTGCGCCCGCGGCCAGGCCGAAAACCTGATCAAGATGCACAAGAGCCAACTCGCCTCCGACCGCACCTCCTGCCGCTCACCGATTGCCAATCAGGTCCGTCTTGTCCTGCACACCGCCGCATACTGGTTAATGCTCACCCTGCGCGAGGCGGTGCCCACGACCCATCATCTGCGCAACGCCGAGTTCGCTACGCTGCGGCTCAGGCTGCTCAAGCTCGGCGCCCGCGTCATCGAAACCGTCTCGCGCATCCGCCTGGCCTTCGCCGCCGCCTGTCCCGAGGCAAGTCTGTTCCGGGCGATCGCCAGCAATCTGCTACCGGCAGGACCATGACCGCCGGGGCAGCGGGCCCCGCCGAACCACACAGCTTCCACCCTCCAGCGCGTTCACAAGTCCAGACACAGCCGCGGTGAAAAAGACGCCGAGCCGCCACCTGTCCGCCGCTCAGCGGCAAACAAACCCAGATCCGTCATGAATAAGACGGGCTAGGGCGCTCCGCGAACGGCCTCTGGCTTTGCCGTTGGCCATCAGCCGCGCCCACACGAGGCCGGCTGTCTCGTCGAACGATAGCACGCGGCCGGCGAACAGCGCTTGCGGGCCTTCGGAGCCCTCGAACCAAGTTTCAAGGCTGCTGCGCTTTTTCCCCTTCGGCTTCTCTAGGATGACTCGGCGAATTTCGGCGACAGTAAGCGAAGCAATGAAGAGGTCTTCGTCCTTCTGCGCGCCCATCCAGGCCAGCAACGAGCCCGAAGGCTCCGGCTTTATGACGTTGCTGATGATATTGGTATGAAGAAGGTAGCGCGTCACAGGTCGATCTTGCGCCCCTCTTCGCGCGGCCGGCTGAGGTCGAGATTGGAGCCAACCAGAGGCGAGCGACGCAACGCGGCGAGAATGCTGCCCGCTTTCGGTGGCTCACCCGCCACGGCTTGCTGTATGGTCCGACGAAGCTGTCGGGCATCCGGCCCGCTCTCCGTTAATTTTCGGGCAAGAGTTCGCAGTAGATCGCGGTCTGCGTCGAACGCCTGGATCTCGAACCGCGCGATGCCGCGCTCAGCCAGGCGAGAGCGATAATTCTCGATGGCTCTCTTCTGTGCAGTGTTGCCCATCGCGTGCCTCCGTTCTCTATCCGGATATATAGCCATGGCTTCTTCGTGCACAAGGTGCCCCGTCATCGACCAGCACTGGCTCCTGCGCGACGCGCGTTGTCGAAGCACTGTGACTTGGCATCATTGTCGCGAAACGGAGTATTTCGCGTCAGGACAGGAACGCGATCATAGCGCGACCGAAACGTGCAACAGCCGAAAAGCTTCGTGTGGTCGCCGGCGCGGCCCGCGAATCGGCTGTGCCTGCGTCGCCGAAGCCCGATCGACGCTTCGTCAATCTGGTCCGGCTGCTGGCGCGACAGGCCGCACGGGATTTCGTTCAAGCCGAAACGGATAGCCAAACCGACCGCGTCCCGGAGTAAGGGGCCGCCTCATGAAGGTCGCGCTTGGCGCTCGCTACTCAACTGACAATCACCGAGACGCCTCGATCGAGGATCAGTTGCGGCTCTGCTGCTTGCGTGCTGAAAAGCAAGGATGGACAGTCGTCGACAGCAATACCCACCGCGCGATCTGCGGCGCGTCGCTGTTGCGTCCCGGCCTTAAGGAGCTGATCAGCGATGCGATGCAGGGCAAATTCCTGATCGTGCTCGCAGAGGCGATGGATCGCCTGACCATGACCGCTGCAAACCGGGAGCAGGCCAGGCTGGGCAAACGTTGCAACAGATCCTTCAAGGAAATTCATAGACTCTTAGCAACTCCGGCTCGCTGTGAATGGTAGGCTTATTGCAACGTCTGAGGTCAGTGGTTCCAAACCGTGGCCCCGCTTATCTTCGACTCGCCCAACTGCCTGCAAGTTCGGCTAAAGGCAGGAAGAGCGCCCATTTGTTTGTTCGACACAGGATATCGACGGTCGTCACGGCCACCGAGATTTGTCCGGTCGTTGGACAACCTTCGAAATCTGCAACTTCTGTGGAGAACGCGAAATGAGAAATTCGGTAGGACTTGGTCCTGAGCCATGATGACACTGGTTAGTCGCCTACGCATGGCAGCGCATCCTGACCGCCTTCGAATCCTGGGCCTTTGTGCGCATGCGGACCTAACTGTCTGCGAGCTAGCGGAGATTCTGAGCGTGTGTCGAGAGCGGGTTGCGCGACACGTCCGGCTGCTCGCCCGAGCCGACTTTCTTTGCTGCAACGAACAGCCTCCGTGGCGCTCGTACCATCTCAACGCAGGATCCAACGACGGCGGGCTGCTTCAATTATTGGTCGATCTCCTGCCCCATCGCGACGGCTATCATAAACAGGACCTGCAGCGGCTCGAAGCGGTACGAGACACGCGGCCGAAAGGGACCGCGTGCTTGATCGTGAAATAGGTCAATCCAATTGGAGCGCGAAGCTACCATGGACAACTCCGCAGACGGCGCAATCGCACAGCCGGACACCCACGGGCGGTCTTCCTTGGCCGCGGTTGATTGCCGCGTCCACGAGCTGCTTCTGAGACAGGAGCGGCAGGAGCGGACGACCCTCAAGCTCATCGCCTCAGAGAACTTTGCGTCCTCGGCCGTGCTGGAAGCGAACGGCTCGATTTTCACGAACAAGTATGCCGAGGGGTACCCCGGTGCGCGCTACTACGCTGGAAACGAGATCGTTGATGAGCTTGAGAATCTGGCCATTGAGCGCCTGAAAACGCTATTTGGCAGCGAGCATGCCAACGTCCAGCCTTATTCCGGCTCGCCGGCCAACCAGGCTGTC
The DNA here is from genome assembly GCF_057786075.1 of Mesorhizobium sp. P171375. Classification (NCBI taxonomy): domain Bacteria; kingdom Pseudomonadati; phylum Pseudomonadota; class Alphaproteobacteria; order Hyphomicrobiales; family Phyllobacteriaceae; genus Mesorhizobium; species Mesorhizobium sp. P171375. The sequence goes on along the minus strand of NZ_JBYNWF010000001.1, from coordinate 2,107,863 downwards.
TATCGTGCGCTTTTGAGTCCCGGTGACAAAGTCATGGGCTTGCCCCTTCCGGAAGGGGGCCATCTGACTCATGGTTGGGCCATCAACTTTTCCGGAACTGACTATCAACGCGTGCCCTATGGACTAGATGAAAAGACACAGCAGATTGACTATGACCGCTTGCGCGAGATAGCCAAGCGGGAACGGCCGCGGCTCATTTGGGTCGGCGGAACTGCTTACCCGCGTGTCTTTGACTACGCGGCAATGGCAGAAATTGCCCTGGAAGCGAACTCCTATCTCGTAGCCGACATTGCGCACATCAGCGGCCTGATTGCCGCGGGAGCGCACCCGAATCCCGTGGGCCATTGCGACGTGGTCAGCAGCACGTCCCACAAGTCGATCCGCGGTCCCCGCGGTGGCTTCATTTTGTCAAGGAACGAAGATCGCTATCAGGCCCTCTATCATACAAAGAGCAAATACAATCTCGCCAGACGAATAGACCGGGCGGTCTTCCCTCACCTGCAAGGCGGACCTCACATGAATGCCATCGCTGCGCTAGCGGTTGCCTTGCACGAAGCCGCGAACCCGTCCTTCCGAAGCTACGGCCAACAGACGGTCAAGAATGCCAAGGCTCTGGCACATGCACTGCTTGAGCGAGGTTATGACCTGGTGACCGGGGGGACGGACAATCACATGCTGATCCTTGATCTTCGCGATCGGCCACTATCGGGCAAGGCCTATGCCGAGCGACTAGCAAAGGCAGGAATCATCACAAACTTTAATATGGTGCCTGGCGACCCGCGGCATCCGGCGGTCACAAGCGGAATTCGCCTGGGCGCGCCAGCAGTGACGTCAATGGGCATGCGCGATGTGGAAATGGTGCAGATTGCTGGCTTCATTGACTCCGTCCTCCAGCGGCCAGACGACGAAGATCTCCATGCCTGCGTGCGAAGAGACGTTGCCGACTTGTGCGCTGCGTTCGAGGTCCCGGGCATCTGCGACAAGTAAGGTGGGCCAAGCAAAATGCCCATACCACATCCAACACGCGAAGCGAGGTATTCATGGCTAGGCAGTTCGTGTTCTCTTCCGAATCGGTTGGCGCGGGGCACCCGGATAAGTTGGCCGACAACATCTCGGATGCCATCCTCGATGCCATCCTCCGCACAGATCCCGAGGCGCGCGTCGCCTGTGAAGCGTTGGTAAAATCAGGGATAGTCGTTCTGGCTGGCGAGATTACCAGCGATGCCCAGGTGGATTACAGCCAAGTTGCGCGCGATACGATTCTCGACATTGGCTACGACGACGAGGCCGTCGGCTTTGACGGCCGGCGTTGCTCCGTCGTTCATGCCCTCACCGAGCAGTCGCCCGACATCAGCCAAGGCGTTGACGAGGGAAGAGGGCAAGACCTCCAGCAGGGAGCGGGAGATCAGGGCCTCATGTTCGGCTACGCATGCCGCGAAACCGATACACTGATGCCTTTGCCGATCCAGCTCGCTCATCGCTTGACGAAACGGCAGGCGTATGTCCGGAAGACACAACAGCTTGGCTGGTTGCGTCCTGACATGAAATCCCAAGTCTCAGTGCGGTATGAGGGGTTGCGCCCGGTCGCGCTGGATACCATCGTCGTGTCGACGCAACATGACGAGCAGGTCTCGCAAGAGACTGTCCGCGAGGGCGTCATTGAGGAAATCATAAAGCCTGTCCTGCCGACCCACCTGGAGACGGAAGGCATCAGAATTCTGGTCAACCCGACGGGGCGGTTCGTAGTCGGCGGGCCGCGCGGCGACTGCGGTCTCACTGGACGCAAGATCATCGTCGATTCCTATGGCGGGATGGGTCGTCATGGCGGCGGCGCCTTCTCGGGCAAGGACCCGTCCAAGGTTGACCGCTCGGCTGCCTATGCAGCCCGCTATGTCGCAAAGAACATCGTCGCTAGCGGACTTGCGGACGTGTGCGAGGTGCAGCTTGCTTACGCAATCGGCGTGGCCAGTCCGGTTTCCGTCATGGTCAACACGTTCGGGACAGCCAGGGTTGAGGAAAGCAGGATCGAGCGCCTCATTCTTGAGTTGTTCGATCTCAGACCGAAAGGCATTATCAAGATGCTTGATCTCTTACGCCCTATATACCGCAATACAGCGACCTATGGCCATTTCGGCCGTGAAGAGCCTGATTTCACCTGGGAGAAGACAGACAGGGCGGACGAATTGCGTCGCGAGGCAGGACTCGCCGCCCCGTGAGAGCCGCCGGCGAACGGATTGGCAAGCGGAAAGCCCATTTCCACCGGGCAGACCCGCGCCTGGCAGGCGTGGCGAGAAGCCGGCTCGGGTTTTTTGGCGGAGACATTGATGCCGGATTATGACGTGCTTTGCATCGGCAATGCCATTGTCGACATCATCGCCCAGTGCGACGAGGCATTCCTCGAGATCAACGGCATCATCAAGGGCGCGATGAACCTGATCGACACGCGCCGCGCCGAACTGCTCTACAGCCGCATGGGGCCGGCGATCGAGGCCTCGGGCGGCAGCGCCGGCAACACGGCGGCCGGCGTCGCCAGCTTCGGCGGCCGCGCCGCCTTCTTCGGCAAGGTGTCGAACGATCCGCTCGGCGAAATCTACGCCCATGACATCCATGCCCAGGGCGTTGCCTTCGACACCAGGCCGCTTGAGGGACAGCCGCCGACGGCGCGCTCGATGATATTCGTCACCCCCGATGGCGAGCGTTCGATGAACACCTATCTCGGCGCCTGCGTCGAACTCGGCCCGGAAGACGTCGAGGCCGACAAGGCATCCGGCGCCAAGGTTACCTATTTCGAGGGCTATCTGTGGGATCCGCCGCGCGCCAAGGAGGCGATCCGGCAGACGGCGAAGCTCGCACACGAGGCCGGGCGCGAAGTGTCGATGACGTTGTCGGATTCGTTCTGCGTCGACCGCTACCGGGACGAGTTCCTCGAGCTGATGCGCTCGGGCACTGTCGACATCGTCTTTGCCAACAGCCACGAGATCAAGTCGCTCTACCAGACAAAATCCTTCGACGAGGCGCTGGCTCAGATCCGCAAGGACTGCAAGATTGCCGCCGTCACCCGTTCCGAAAAAGGCTCGGTGATCGTGCGCGGCGACGAGACCGTGGTCATCGAGGCGACCGCCATCAAGGAGTTGGTCGACACCACCGGCGCCGGCGACCTCTACGCCGCCGGTTTCCTGCATGGCTACACGCAGGGCCGCAACCTCAAGACCTGCGGCGACCTTGGCTCGCTGGCGGCCGGCCTGGTGATCCAGCAGATCGGCCCAAGGCCAAGGCAGAATTTGCGCCGCGAGGCGGAAGGGGCTGGGTTGCTGTAGATGCGCCGGCAACTAACCAGCCGCCCTACTGACGCGATGACCGCAGTGGCGGAACTGTGTCAAAGCTCGCTGATAGCGACAGCCATTCGCTTCGGAGAACTGACCCATGCTGCTGCCGTGAAGCTCGCTGGAGGAGCGGTGCAAGGCGTGCTTGCCATGACGGCATTCACCGTCATCCAGATCGTCACCAGCATTTTCCAGAAGCTCAGCTTGGGGAAGGCCAGTAAGGTTCCTGAGGTAACGGAGAACTCGCGGCGTCCGTCGGACTGACTTGCGATCACGTCCCACGATGCCGAATGCGGGGAGCAGACTGAATATTTCACAATGCTAGACAAAGGCGTAAAAGCGCGATCACATAACGACATAAACATTTCGTTATGCGTCATTGACAAAAGAGCGAACTGCTGTGATTGTCTGCGTGTCGTGGTTCTCGCGTGCGGCGCTGCCGCAGCGGAGCTAAGAGGGAAGCCGGTGCGATGCCGGCGCTGCCCCCGCAACTGTTAGCGGCGAGCCAACACACGTCACTGAGGCGAATACCCTCAGGAAGACGGGTAGAGGCTATGACCCCGCGAGCCAGGAGACCTGCCACGCGAATTACGTCCACGGGCGGGGTGTCTCGGTGGCCGCTGCAACCCGGCGTTGATGCCGGCCTGCTAGCGCCTTCCTTGTCACCGACGCCCCAATCATCGGGGTATGACATGACTGTCTCTCAGCAAATTCCTGTAGCAACGCTCGGCGTGCCGCGCTTCGGTCGTCGGCGAGAACTGAAATTCGCGCTTGAAAGCTACTGGTCCGGAACATCTTCCGCTGGCGACCTTCTCACGACGTCGAAGGCGCTCCGTGCCGCTAGCTGGGAAGAGCAGCGCGATCGCGGCGTGTCGAAAATCCCGTCGAACGACTTCTCGCTTTACGACCATGTGCTCGACACCGCAGCCATGGTCGGGGCCGTTCCATCCCGTTACGGCTGGAATAGCGGCGAGGTCCCACTTGACATCTACTTCGCAATGGCGCGCGGCTACCAGGGTCAGACGCAGGATTGTGGACACGCTGGTTACCAGGAGGAGGCTCATGGACCTGGTGTAACCGCGATGGAAATGACCAAGTGGTTTGACACCAACTACCACTACATTGTGCCGGAACTCGATGATGATCAGACGTTCGCCCTCTCGTCATCGAAGCCGGTCGATTACTTCCTCGAGGCTAAAGCTCTCGGCATTCACACACGCCCAGTCATCCTTGGACCCATCACCTTCCTCAAGCTGGCGAAATCGCCTGCCGAGGGGTTCGGTCCCATCGCGCTCCTACCGCGGCTGCTGCCGGTTTACGAGCAGCTTCTGGAGAGGCTGAAGCTGTCGGGAGCCGACTGGGTGCAGATCGATGAGCCAGCGCTTGTCCTCGATCTGAACCCGAACGAACGAGCTGCGTTCGAATTCGCCTATGGCCAGCTGTCGAAAGCCGCGCCCGAGCTGAAGATCATGCTGGCTACGTATTTCGGGTCGCTGGGAGACAATCTCGAAACCGCGATTTCTCTGCCCCTGGCCGGCCTGCATATTGATCTCGTGCGCGCTCCCGAGCAGCTGGAAACGGTGGCTCGGCTCGCTCCGAAGGATCTGGTGCTCTCGCTTGGCTTGATCGATGGCCGCAACGTCTGGCGTGCGAACCTGCCCGCCATTCTCGACCGCATCAAAGCGATCGTCGCCGGCTGGCCCTTGGACCGCGTCGAGATCGCGCCTTCTTGCTCGATGCTGCATGTGCCGATTGATCTGCGCATGGAGACGGAACTCGACGCGGACATCAGGTCGTGGCTCGCCTTCGCGGCCCAGAAGACCGACGAGCTGGTCTTGCTGGCCCGGGCCCTGTCCCAAGGCAGGGATGCGGTGGCAGGCGCGTTGAAAGCGTCTGCCGAGGCTGCCGCCACGCGCGTGACATCCACGAGGATCCATGACCCGCTTGTTCAGGGGCGGATCGCTAGCATTGAGGACAGCGCGAAGCGACGAGAGAGCGCTTTTGGCGAGCGCTCCAGAGTCCAGGCCGGCTCACTCGGGCTGCCGCCGTTCCCGACGACGACCATCGGGTCCTTCCCGCAGACGCCGCAGGTACGCAAGGCGCGGGCCGCTCATGCGAAGGGCCAGCTGAGCTATGTCGACTATGAGACGTTCCTGAAGAAGGAGATCGAGGCTGCAATTCGCTGGCAGGAAGAGATCGGGCTGGACGTGCTGGTGCATGGTGAGTTCGAGCGAAACGACATGGTACAGCATTTCGGCGAGCAGTTGTCCGGCTTCGCGCTCACCCAGCATGCCTGGGTACAAAGCTATGGGTCGCGCTACGTGCGTCCCCCCATCATTTTCGGCGACGTATCGAGGCGCAATCCGATGACAGTGCGCTGGTGGCAATTCGCCCAGTCGCTTACGGAAAAGCCCGTGAAGGGAATGCTCACAGGCCCAGTCACCATTCTCAACTGGTCTTTTGTTCGCGACGACGTACCCCGCTCCGAAGCCTGCCGCCAGATCGCGCTCGCCATCCGCGACGAAGTGACGGATCTCGAAAGATCCGGCGCAAGGATGGTCCAGATCGATGAGGCCGCGTTTCGCGAAGGATTGCCACTGCGCCAATCTGACTGGAAAGTCTATCTCGACTGGGCTGTCGAATGTTTCCGGATCGCTTCAACGGGTGTAAAGGACGCGACTCAAATTCATACCCACATGTGCTATTCGGAGTTCAACGAGATCATTCACGCGATCGCTGGAATGGATGCGGATGTCATTTCGATTGAGACGTCGCGCTCGAAGATGGAACTGTTGGACGCCTTCACGAGCTCCAAATATCCGAACGAAATCGGTCCTGGCGTCTATGATATTCACTCACCACGCGTCCCGGAAGTCGGCGAGATTTCGGACTTAGTCATGCTTGCCCGCGAGCGACTGTCCGACGGCCAACTGTGGATAAACCCGGACTGTGGCCTCAAAACACGCAAATGGGAGGAGGTCCGCCCTGCCCTCATTAACATGGTCGCTGCAGCACGCGCGCTCCGGCAGAAAGTGCAGGCGTGAGGCTTCTCTTCCTCACCGTGTGGGGAGTTGCCGGCTGGCGGATGTCGGCCGGGAATATGCCAAACCGATCACACTCTTGGAAATGAGCCACTCGGCGCAAATGTGCAATTTCCCTACGGCACGTGTCTTAATCCCGCAGAAATATAAATGTGGCACTACGCTATAATATCGGTTCCTTGGGGACATACAGGCCCCGCGCCTCGAACAAATCGGACACGCGTCGTTTCTCAAAGTAGACTGCTTGGCGCGTTCGCTCAGGCAGCGACAATATATGGTGCTGCGTCTGTCCGCCCCCAGTTGATCGCGCAGACTACGGGCGAGGTGGCAGGATCCGGGTATCGCTAGCGTCCCGCCAATTCGGAGATGGACGTCGCAATTCGTGTCGCCAAGTAAAAATCGCCAATCATTTTCGATTGCGAGTCCGCAGCCAGTTGGCCCTTATTTTCCTGAGATCTGCGTTACAGGCCGGGGCGTTGTCGCCGTTTCTGAGGGTAAGATGGGATAGGCGACGTCAGGTGCCTCTCCGGTCAGCGAGTTGAGGAAGGCAACAAGCAGGTCAACTTCTTCGTCCGCCAGTACTACGCCGAGCTGGGTGGTCCCCATAATGGCGACGGCCTGTTTCAGATCCCAAACCTTGCCCGTATGAAAGTATGGCGCGGTGAGTGCAACGTTGCGCAGCGGCGCCACGCGGAAGACATAGGAATCGTCGGCTGCATTGGTGACCTCAAATCGGCCCTTGTCTTTGTCCGGCAGGACTTCGGCGCTGGGCCGTTCCACGAGGCCGAATGGGTAATAGGCTTGCCCACCAACGTTGATGCCGGCATGGCAGGACGAGCAGCCTTTGTCCATGAAAAGCACCAGGCCCTGTTTCTGTTCGGAAGTCATGGCAACCTCATCACCATTCAGGAAGCTGTCGAACGGGGCAGGTGTGACCAGTGTCGCCTCGAAGGCTTCGATCGCCTTGGCGAAGTTGTCGAAGGTGACCCGATCGGCTTCAGCCGGAAAAGCTGCATCGAACCACTCGACATATTGCGGCATGGACTGGAGAGTGGCGATGAGTTGGCCCGGTGTATTGGCCATTTCGATCCCGGCTTGGACCGGTCCCTTCGCCTGAGCCTTCAGGTCTTCGGCACGACCATCCCAGAACTGGGCGATGTTGAAGACAGCGTTCAGTACAGTCGGCGCGTTGCGCTGTCCCTTCTGCCAACCATGGCCAATCGAGGTTTCGTGATTGTCGTCGCCGCCGGTGGCCAGGTTGTGGCATGAATTGCACGACAAGACGCCTGACGCCGAGACGCGTGGATCGAAGAACAGTGCCTTGCCGAGAGCGATCTTTTCCGGGGTGATCGGGTTGTTGGCGACTGTCGGCGTGGTGGATGGCAAAGCCGTGAAGGTGGCCAATGCCGTATCTCTGAGGTCGGTGGGGATCGAATCCGCAGCAAAGGCGGTGGGTGCCAGCAAGGTGACAGCCATCGTACTGAATAGGATTTTCATAATTGGTCTTCCTGCGTCGTCCACGCAGCCATTATGCGATCTGCGGCTCATGAACGCCCTGAGCTAGATCAGCTTGAGGGAGAGGACGGGGTCTCACACCTGTTTTCGCAGCTGAGCTGGGACCCTCTTGGAAGGATCGCTCTTCTCGATTGGACTTCAGGGAGGAGGGGTATCCCTGGTCGGCAACCGGTTGTATGCATCAAAGCACGCCCTGAGGGCGGCTTCGTAGATTCGGTCACTGCGATCTTCCAGCCAAGGTTGAGAAAGTCGACAGCATCCGCAAGACTGGCAATCTCTTGCACGATGTGCGCTGCACGCCTTGCGAAAAGTGAGCTTCTGAAACGTCAGGGTTCATTCGTTCCTCCTGACCTGCTGATTACGCAATCGGCCTTGTCGACACCCGCCGACTGCACATTGTGATGTCACCAGCGATGGCGGTTTCAACACCTAAGCAGCGACGGTCTATACGACAGTATGGATCTCGTATCGGAATAGGCGTTCCGCCTTGGTGGACCGTCACACCGGCATATAGCTCCGCTTCTACGAACATCCCATCACGCCAGGAAAGACATGGCCAACACGCGCAGTATCGCCAATCTAGCCCTTTGTGTCGACGGCGCCGCGCTTGAGCAGGTCCACCCGCTGTAACTGCCTCACCTTGATCCACAGATCCTAGGCGCCGACCACGTTGTCGTCATCATTTGACGGGCGGGGGGCATTGGCCCATAAGCGAGCCAACGCAAACTGTGCGGTTGCCAATGCGTACTGAAGTGAATTGCAATGATCTTCGGTTTGCGAAACACGCACTTCCGACGCAGCTTGCGTTGACAGAGGCGGTTTTAGGCGCAATAGCACTTCCGCTGGCCTATTTAGTGGAGTTCCATTGTGGTTCGGCCAAGGGCGCGGGGCGCCGGACCGGCCACTTGTAAACCTAATCAAAGAGAGAGAGACCCTGCATGGAAGAAATCTTACCGCGCATCGCCACTGGTGCCGGCATCGGCCCGGCTCTCGCAGAGAAGGCCGTTGGGTTAATGCTGGGTTTCCTGCGGAGCCACGCGGCCGACGGTCCCGGCGCGCGCATGATCGAGGCCATTCCGGGAGCTTCGGAATTAGTAGCGAAGTATCATGGCGACGACCCAGAGGGTGGCGGCCTTATGGGGCTCGGGCAGCAATTGATGGGTGAGGGTCTCAGCATGGCAAAGATCGCCGCCCTCGCCAACGAGACGATCGCCTGCGCCAAGGAACATGCCGGCGACGAACTCGTGGACGAGGTCCTCAATTCCGTTCCTGGCCTTCCCCAGTTCGTCTGATCAGCGGCAGCCGGGGGCGCATGACCTTGTGCGCCCGTGCCGGCCCGTCTGCGCAGCAGGCATTCTCCGCCGAGCGCTCCGCACCGATCTCGCCAGACCACCAACCGCCGGGCACGCGAAGCGAGCGTTGGATTAATTCATTCGTCTGTTGCAAAATCAACTTCAGGCGATTCGATGTGTATAATTTCTGGCGGTAAGGGTTTATCCTGAACGCTTTCGATGAAGCCCGCGAGATAAGCAAACGTATTGTATTTCTCGAGGACTAGCCGCTTCGCCTCTCTTATTGCGCCGCGACGTTCCTTCCAGAGGTCTGAGTTGATGATTTCTTGAATTTTTTGGGTTACGTTCTTGTCCTCTGGGTCAATCAGAACCATAGAGTCCGAAGGGAAGAACCTCGTGATTGCTGGGCTGCCGTAATAGATCGGCATTGTTTCAGCAACGAAGCAGTCCATAAGCTTCTCTGTAAAATAGTAGTCAGCACGAGTATTCTCGAACGCTATACTGTAACGGTAAGGTGCGAGTGCGTTCCATTTATCTCCAATCAGCCGAAAACCTCGGCCGAACAGGTCAAAATCGAGCTCCTTTTTCAGCCGTTCCAGAAACGCCAGCCGATATCGATGTCCTTTTAGCAGGGCGATGTTACTGGTAATCCATGAGAGCCGAAGCGGTTTATCCACCACTTCGCTGACCAGAAGTTGGTCATATGTCTTGTTTACAGACCAAGACCGAGTGATAGGCGGAGACAAAACGAATCGGCGCGCTGCATTCTGCCGAGCAGCCAGCTCTTCGTCAGACGTCAGGACGATAGTATTCTTCCCCTGCCCTTCATGAAATGCACGATGAGCTTTCGTCGGCGGTTCGCCGATTGCAAAGATTGTCCTGTTTGGGCTCGCCTCGATATCAACAGGGAGCCCAAAAAGAGAAGCAGAGTTAAAGACAATATGCCAATCGGGCACGAAGGATGTAGTGCGTACAAAAGCGACGTTGTTCCAGATTCCACTGCCCTTTGGAGTGAGATGGTGGATTGCATCATCCAAAACGCCCCAAGAATCTAGACATGTAGCAACAATGGGCGCCGGGCGTTCCGTCAACAATTTGGCCGACAAAGCAGTTCCACTCCCTTCAGTCGTGAAGGTACTCAATCGCCATTCAGGATTGCGGTAACATCGGGCAGCATAAACCTTCCGGGACCTGCTGTCGAGGCAATTGTCGCTTTGCACTTGACCAGGTTCTTCCTCGCTTCATGTGGTGATCAGGCCGGCTGAGTGGCAGCATGCGTGCCTAAGGAGTTCGCAGCCGGCGCTGCCTAATGGTACGTTTGATCGTCTTCAGGCGGTTGATCAGCCCTTCCGCCTCGGCCGCTCTCCACGGCAGTTCAATGGCATCGCGAACGGAGTCAAGGTCACGGCGTAGGACCAGACCGAAACGCGTGTTGGCGATGAGCCGGGTGACGCCAAGTCGATCGAAGTGCCGAGCTTGCCCAACTCACAGGCCCCGCAAAATGCCGCGGAAGGGCATGGCAAGCCTGCGCATAGTGGCAAACTCATGTCATCCCTGCTTCAGGACGTCGACCTTTCTGGCCTGGTTGATCGTCAGCACATCACGAGGCTTCATGCAGAGGGCCTCGGCGACTACCGGCGAGATCACACGGCCGGTCGCGGCATTCTGTATGAGGACGCGTCGCTGGCTGGTTGATGCATATCATTGATGCAGGCGGCTCACTGTCCTTGCCCGGCCTCTCGGCGCGGCGCCAACTTGCGAGAAGCCGCTCCAGATTCGAGAAGCTGCCGGTCGCCGCGCTGTTTGATATCCTGGAACAGGTGTCATCCGCAGCCATTGCCGCCTCTCCAGGACCGGCTAAGAAACGCCTCGAAATACATTGATGTCCTAGGTTTATCAGCGGCGGTTCCCAGCCCCTTTGCAAGAGCGGCTCACCGGCGATGAACTTACATCACTTTGGCCATTGCCAATGAACGTTTGTTCCATCGTCCCTGACGCCCACCATCAAGCGACCACTATCGCTCGATTTCACAGTCCAAAGAAGCAAAGCGAGACAAAAACAGCGCGCTTAGCCTCGAGGCTACTAGCGACTTCGGCGCTAAGTTAGAGCGGCACGCGCCACGCACCTCGGCAGGGTCGCCAACAACGAGTGGCTCAGCGGTCACGCCGCGAAATATGGCGCATCGATGTCGCTTCTGGACGAGCATTGGCAATAACGCAGTCAGAGACATTGTTGCTTTCAGCGGCAACCGGCCCTATGAAGCGACGCTTCGCTGACTATGTTTCACCCCTGGAGAGTTTCATGACAGAAGAAGCCGGAAAAAACGTCGACAACCTCATTGAGCTTGCCGCCGACGTCGTGTCGGCCTACGTGTCCAACAATCCGATCCCGGTGGGGGATCTCCCTGCCCTCATCGGCCAAGTGCATGCGGCTCTGAGAGCGACGGCCGGAGGTATCTCTGCACAAGAGCCGGTTGCCCTTACGCCTGCAGTCCCGATCAGGAAGTCGGTGACACCGGACTACATCATCTCCCTTGAAGACGGGAAGAAATTCAAATCTTTAAAGCGCCATCTGTCGACCCACTATGGGCTGACGCCGGGTGAATATCGGGCCAAATGGGGCCTGCCGGTGGATTATCCCATGGTGGCGCCGAACTACGCCGCGAAGCGTTCGTCACTGGCGAAAACGATGGGGCTCGGCCGCAAACCGAAAGCGCCGAAAGAGCCGGAAGCGCCGGTGCCGACGAAGCGAACTCGCAAGAAGGTCGCGGCTTGATTGCGGCAATTGAAATTCCTTCTGCAGCGTTGCAGCCGTCGGCTTAATCTGGGCGTCGCATAAAAAAGGCGGGCCAACCCCGCCTTCCTTTCCAACAACTTGTTTCATGAGGAATTCGCGACCCATGCAGCAATCTGCTGCCCTCACTTTTGCTCGTCCCTATCGAGCGGCAGTGAGCACTTCCGGGCCTACACGCCCACTCTTGCGACTTCGCAGGAGAAAATTTCAACCAGCTTTGCTCAGGCTGCCAGCTGAGGACTTGCCAGTGCGGCGGTCCTGCTCGATCTCATAGTTGATCTTCTGGCCGTCAGCGAGGGTCGAGAGGCCCGCGCGTTCGACAGCTGAAATGTGGACGAAAACATCCGGACCGCCATTGTCGGGCTGGATAAATCCAAACCCTTTGGTGCTGTTGAACCACTTTACCGTTCCAGTCGGCATATAATTATTCCTCTTTTACAATTGCAACGTGGGGCAGGCCATTGGGCCTGTCCGAGTCATAGCCGAGACTTGGGCGCAGCAAAAAGCGAAAAATTGTTAAGCCTGGCGCACTCCATTGTTGGCGTAGCCGCCAGCAAGCACTGTCCACACTACCGCTCGAGCGTGGCCGGAAGCGCCCAATTTCTTCCAACGCTCCTCAGCGCCACGTCGATGGCTCGTGCTTTGGCACGAGACGTAAGGCCGACCGCTGCTCGTGCCGTCAGGTCAAAAGGCCGGGTAGTTCACGGAGCTGCCTTCGTGCATAACACCTTGGGAGCGCCTTAAGGAGTTTCGAGTTGGACTGTTTCAAGAGGGTCGAGGGGTTGATCGATGCGACCAGCGTGGAAGCGATCGATAGCGCGCGCGTTTTGCTGGACCAGTTCAAGGGCAAGTCAGAAACAATCGCCCAAGCGATTGACGACTTCCTGCTTGATTTCATGACCTTGCTGTTTGTGTTAGAAGCCACCCGCGAGCAGTTCCACAATCCGGCGAGGCGGTTAGCGCGCATCAGATTGAGCAAGGTCAGGCTGTTACTCACGCGATGCTCTTGACCTAAGCGACCACTCCGCCAGGCATGCATTTGCAGCCGAGCGCACCAGGCGGTATTTTACGCACATGAAATCAATCGCGACCGCTAAATTCTGCTGTTTGGTGCCCAGGGACGACGGCAAGCGCGGACAGCTTCCGTGCTGCTGTCCTGCAGCGGCAAATGTGCTGCATGCCCCCATCCAAGGCGAGCTCGAAGTTTGTTTCTTACGTTGACCAAGGTCCCCGCGAAAACACTCCCCTTCCCGCAGCAACTCACCAAGTTCAACGGCCTCGCGGCAGGCCATCACGCCAGAAGAGAGCAACGGCATCGTTTTTCCCGCCCAGTCCTACGACCTCCAGCGCCTCGCGAATGTCGCCACCCGCCGTTTTTTTTCAGGTCCGTCTTCGCGCGCGAGCTGGGTCCGCGGCCACTTAGCTACGCTGCTCACGCCTCTACCCTTCAGCACCGCCCGGTCTGACTGTCGAGGACATCGGTCCGCTGGAGCGACAACATTTCAATTCTGACCGTCGGTGCAGCGGCCTTCGAAGCGCATCCTGTCCCCATTCCCCAGCAGCGCGCCCAAGCGTCTTCCAATGAAGAAGATATTCTCAGCCGTGCTCGCGTCGCCTTCAGCCCTGTTCGATGGCCCACAATGTCGGATGCACAACATGTCAGACTGACTTGTCCACATGCCTCGAATGTTTTCTGATCTGGCACGGTGCATGCGAGGTCGTCCGCAAGGCGTCGCGGATCAAGGAAAATCCATCCAATGACCATCCCCCCAAGAACACCGCCGCCGGTCTCCTGGGCTCTTCCCAAGATGAGGCTCGAGTGAGCCCTGGCCGCATGATTCATCTGGCTCGGCCTGCCCGCCGATCCTCCCACGGGGATCGAAGACGCAGCCCGTTCAGGAAAATGAGGAACAAATCACTGCCTCGAAACTTGCCTTTCCAACCGGAGCCATCGATCGCCCCCTGGCTGCGCAAGGCATCCACTGCCACCGCCCTAGCCCTGGCGACGACCGCTCCCGCTCTGGCCGCCACTGACGGCGGCATGATTACGGATTTCCTGCTCGGCAATGGCATGGAAGGGTCGACATCCCCGATCACCGCGCGCCATTCATCACTCATATGGTCTGGTACAAGGTCGGCAGCGCCGACGAGCCACCCGGCAAATCCGGACTTGCCCATTTCCTCGAGCGTCTGATCTTTAGGGCGACGCCCAACCGCGCCGACAGCGAGTTCACCGAGCCGTCTAAGTGAGTGGCGGCTACAATAACGCCCTCACCGCCTATGACTCGTTTGGGCGAGATGATGGGCTTCGAGGCCGATCGCATGTTCAACCTCATCCTCAACGAGGATGATATCAAGACCGAGCGAAAAGTGATCCTGGAGGAGCGCCGTTGGCGCAGAGAGACGAACCCGCAGGTCTGCTGGACGAGGAGGTCAACGCGACATTGTGGCCGAACCAGCCCTACCGCATTCCGGTCAAACGGCTCGATACAGGAGATGGAGAAGCTGAACGGCACCGACGCATTCACGATCTACAACAAATATTGCCGACCGAACGACGCGGTGGCCGGCACGTAGAACCAAGCGCTGGCCGCGAAGACCTTTGGCAGGGTTGTGCGCGCGGGCCGGACCTGCCCGCGCGCAACCGCCGGTCGAGCCCGGCTAGTAGAACCGCGACTCATCTTCTAGCGAATTCAGGTATTCTCCCTTTCCAGTTGGCAACTGTGGTCTGCTAGCTGTCTGGCCGAGCTCCTATGAGGAGCTTGGACGTCCGGACTACACACCGAACCTGCTATATACGCCTGGCGTTGAGGAGGAAACCGATTGCCCCTGTGCCCGCCGATGATCCGTCACCTGAGATCCCCTGACCTGTTTGGACCCATCGATCGCCTGCCGGCACTTGGCACGCGGATGAGCGAGCGGACATTCGAGGTCCTCAACCCGTCGACCGGCGAAGTGCTGGCAGAACTACCTGACATGGGAGTCGAAGAGACATGCGCTGGAATCGAGAAGGCCTATGTCGCGCAGCCTGGATGGGCAGGGTTTACCGCCCGTGAGCGCAGCGATGTTCTATGGCGATGGCATGAGTTGATCATCGACCACACCGACGATCTCGCTGCAATTCTCACCGCGGAGATGGGCAAGCCGCTTGCCGAGGCCAAATCGGAGATATCGCATGCTGCGGCGTATCTGCAATGGTACGCCGAGGAGGCAAATCGCGTCTATGGCGAGACGATCTCCGCACCATCGACGGACCGCCGAATGCTGGTGATCAAGCAGCCCATCGGGGTGGTCGGCACGATAACCCCATGGAATTTCCCGGCCTCGATGGTGGCGCGCAAAATCTCGCCAGCCTTGGCGGCGGGCTGCACGATTGTCCTCAAGCCCGCTGAACAGACGCCGCTCGTGGCTGGAGCAATGTTCGCCCTCGCCCATCAGGCAGGCTTCCCCGAAGGCGTCGTCAACCTGATCTATGCGTCCGAAGGTGACGCGGTCGGCCGCGAACTTTGCACAAATCCCAAGGTCCGCAAGATCAGCTTCACCGGGTCTACTGAGATCGGGCGCTTACTTATGCGCCAGTGCTCGGACCAGATCAAAAAAGTCAGCCTAGAGCTTGGCGGCAATGCACCCTTCATCGTCTTCGATGATGCCGATATCGATGCCGCGGTTGACGGTGCGATCCAGGCGAAGTACCGCAATGCCGGCCAGACCTGCGTTTCAGCGAACCGCCTTTACGTCCAGTCGCGCGTTCACGACGAGTTCGTCGAGAAATTCGTTGAACGGGCTCGCCAACTTCAAGTTGGTGACGGTTTCGCGCTCGGAGTGGACATAGGACCCCTCATCGACAAGAAGGCTTTGGCCAAGATTGAATCCCATATTGCCGATGCCGTAGCTAAAGGCGGCGCAATTCGATGCGGGGGCAAACGCATCGGCACGAATGGCACGTTTTTCCAACCAACGGTCCTGACCGGTGTCACCAGCGAGATGACCGTCGCGCGCGAAGAGACATTCGGGCCGCTCGCACCGATTATTCACTTCAAAGATGCCGATCAGGTCGTGCGTGATGCCAATGAAACGATCTACGGCCTCGCGGCCTATTTTTATGCCTCTAACCTGAAGCGTGTCTGGCGTGTCGCCGAGGCCTTGGAATATGGAATGGTCGGGGTAAATACCGGCCGGATGTCTTCGGAAGCGGCGCCGTTCGGTGGGATAAAACAGTCCGGAATCGGGCGGGAGGGTTCCCGCCATGGCCTCGAGGACTACCTCGAAATGAAATATCTCTGCATGGGCGGCATCTGAAGCATCGACTTGCAGGGTCACAGGCCGAGTACCTAGTGAGCGATCCCCAAACATGTAAATTGTAGAATCGCTCCTCGATTAGGGCCCTCATACCGGAGCAAACACGCAATCCTGAGGAGCACCCTAATAATTTAGGCATCTATCTCTCCCGCGACAAGCGTCTGCATTTTCGGCGAAGACCTCGTGAATGTTAAGGAGGATACGCTTGCGATTTGGCAGCCCTCGCCGAATACTTCAGGCGAAGGGCTGTGCGTTGCGCGGGTCTGATTGGAAGCTTGTGCACCATGCTGGATCGTGAACGCTGGTTGTGAGCAATACCGGTTTCGGACCCGAATTTGAAGCTGCTACATTCCGATTGTCAGTTCAGTTGTTCTTCGGCTGAATGCCGCGCCGGTACAGTCTCGGACAGAATAGAAGATATCATCACGCAGGCATTCGCGTTCACATTGGTGATCGGCGCACGCTCCAGGCGCCAGGTTGACCAAGCGGGTCGAATCGCATGACAGCCTTGACCCGCTGGAGGACGGAATCCCGATGCCGCCGAGGTTGGTCAGCGCAGTCGAGCCCTCACGGCATTGCGGCACGAACAGCAAGGGCTGGGAAGCGACCGGCCGAGCGGTCCTCGAAGCCGCGGGCCAGGGTTGTCGACGACGCGCTGGTTCAGGTCGCCCCAGTGACAGCATATTTGGCATGGTCGGCTTTGGTTGCCGCGCAGATCTGGTCGAGATTGGGACAGCTCACTGGTGCACCTTTGGGCTCATAGTGCTTCCTCCTCATCGAGGTGAGGATTGCCGGACTTGGCGTAGAACACCAACACGGGTCTGAGATCAAAGCGCGTCCCGGGTGCGAGGCGCTGGACGGACCGGGGCCATGTTTCGGTTGAGACGCCATCGATGCCTCGCGCCAGCGTTCTGGCGAATCGGGGCATCAGCGGAGCGACTGTCGGTGCCATGATCGCAGCGGCCGTCGTCTGAAGGGCTAGCGAAGTTCGATTGCGGGCGGGGTAGAAACATCGCGCAGCCGCATAGTCTCGCGCCCGACGGTAGATCACGCAATCGCGCACGAAATCGCAGGCCTGAGCGGCCGCGCGCCGGACCGAGAAGCCTTCGTCCGAATATGCCCGCTCCATCGCCGCGCGATAGATCTCTATCCGAGCAAAGAAGGCGCGGTCGACTGGGCTCCAGTCGCCTGCATCGGGTACATGGCCGGCAAAATCCTGCTTGATTTCCTGGTCCAACGCATCAAGCCAGTTCAGCCAAATCCCTTGGAAGACCTCCTTCTCGGTGCGGCGCAGCCCGTCCAGCGTGAAATCCGTCCGCTCCCCTTCCGGGCGTGTCAGGCCCAAATGGAGGCGCACGACGTCGACTGTCTTTGGGCTCAGAACGTCCTTTCCCCAGACCGCGTGGCGGCAGCTGGTTGAAAACTTCTTGCCGTCGAGCAGGTAGAACTCGTTTACGTGATAGTGGATGCGCGGCGTCCAGTGGGAGAAGACCTCGGCGTAAAGAGCGGGGTAGAGTAGCGCGTGGTAGAACGAATTGTCGAAGCCGAAGAAATGGACAATCTGCCAGTCGCTGCCGGGCATCTCCGCATTCCAGTCGCGACCCAGCGAGCGGCCGAGCGCCTGGATGTTGTAAAGAAAACCGAAGGCCATCTCCGGCCAGACCCAGATCACTTGCCCCGGGAACCCTTCGGCCGGCAGGCCCCAGTCCGAGGGGTGGGTAATGGGTACTGAAAATCCGCCGCGTTGGCGTAGGCGCGCGAAGAGATCCAAGATGCGTAGCGGGACGCCTGATGCCCTTAGATGCCGGTCGATAAGGTCGTAGCAGCGGTCCAGGGCAAGTTCCGGACGGCGGAGGGAGCCGACCAGCGGCGCTTCGGCAGACTGCCGTGACCGCGCTGCACCCAGGTCGTGGCAAAGGTTTGGGGCGCCGCATTCCTCGCAGATGTTGCCGGCGGCGGAGCCGCCGCAATCGGGGCAGAGGCCTCTAACATCCGGCTCATAAAGATAGTGGCCTGTCACAGCATCGAAAAGCGCGGGGCTCTGGCGCAGATCTACCGCCGTGCTGCTCAGAAGAGTTCGGAAACACGCGGCTTGAAATTCGCGGTAACCGTCATCGCCCATTGTGGCTTGGAAGCTGTGGACGTCACAATCGAGAAGTGCGAGCGTGGCGCGAATCTCGTCGGAATAGTAGCGCGCCACGTTTGCAGGCGTCCATTGATCGGTAGCGGCGCGTGTCGCGACGTAGCTCTGGTAATCGTCGCTTCCGGTCAGGTGATACGCCTCGACTCCTTTCATGCGCAGGAAACGGGTATAGACGTCAGCGCCGAAATAGGGGCCAGAAAGATGCCCCAGATGCAGATCGCCATTTGGCGTTGGTGGCGCGGAGAAGACGAAGGTCGGCCCGCGTGGAGCCGTGGTCTTTGCAGCGGCATCAAGGGCGGCCTCGCCGTCCCGCCAGTAGACATCGACGAAATCCAGGTCTTTGTTCCCGTCATTGCGCAGCACATGCGCTTCAAAAGGATGGAACAGGACGACGTCGCCGGCCCCGACCGAGATTTCCCCAAGGTCGGTGGTGACCTTGCCCGCACCAGACAGGACCACGAAGGCCTCGATTTCGTCGTGCCGATGGGGCTCGGATGTGACCCCGGGTCCAACCTTTCCGAACGAAAACCCCGTGCGAGCGCTGCCCGTTCCAAGCGTGGCCGTGTCGATACCGAACGCTCGCGACAGCTCCGTTCGAGAAAACGTGTATTTGCGCATGACAACGAACCTAAGCTGTTGAAGAGTGGGACGGACCTTCGGCTGCCAACGAACAGCCTCAAGTGCACTTCATGGAGAGAAACGGCAGTCCGACCCGTTGGCGGCCCGGCCAGGATAGTGCAGCTCTGGGCCGGGAGGCGGGCGACCAAAGGGGGGCGCTAGTCAGGCTGTAGGCACACAGAAGACCGCCTGCGACCACCTCCACAATCCACGTGCCAAAGCGTCCGATGCTCCGCGAGCTCGCAAATCAGACCGCCATACCGTCCGCTTTTTTGAGCGGTCGATCAGTTTCGTGTGCATGCCTCCGCCTGGCTGCGTGAGCTCAATCGCGATAGAAGATCCCATTTGGGGGCTTGAGATTGTCGAGATCGGCCACTTTGCCCTCGGGCGGGTTAAGGGCGCGCTTAAGCACGTTATATTCAGCGCGGGTCGGCCCACCGGTTGAGGCACGCTGGAACACCAAGTAGAGTGTCCGCCGAGAACGATTGCTTTTGTTCGGTCGTGAGTAGTGCGGTGCGTAATCGTCGAAGATGAAGATGTCGCCAGCCTTCCATACTACGGGTTCCCAGGAGAACGTTTCGGCGACTTGAGGATAGATCACCCCACCGGCATCCATGGGAAAGACCCCCTTTTTGTGGTTGCCGGGGCTGAAGAAAAGCCCGCCGTTTTCCGGGTCGGAGTCGTCGATGCCTATGGCAACCACGGCATGGACCATCCGGTTGGGGAGTTTGTGTGGAATGTGATAAATGTCCTGATGCGGGAGATAGCCGCCGCTGTCGGGGTAGTGGAAAATAAGCAACTCCTTGAGCCTGCGCGAATCTTCTCCAAGCAAATCATCGACTGCTGACTTTATGCGCTGATCTTCTAAGAGCAAACGAAGCAATGGATCATGGAAGTCGAGAAAATTCTCGATCTTGGATACGATCTTTCGATTGTCCGTCGTCTTCTCGAACCACATGAGCCATTTATCATCGCTGACATCCCAGCGTGAAACATCTTCGGCAAAATTAGAGATATCTTCCTGAGCCGCTGGCGCAAAGAAGCTTTCGAGCCTGACGTATCCGTCTTTCTGCCACTTGTCTCTTTGAGTATCAGTCAACATGCGAAAAGCCTCTGTTGGAAAGACTGGTTGGTCGGACCCCAATTAGGGCAGTCGGGCGCTGGCTAGTTGCGGCACGGAGACGCCCACGCATGTGGGACGGCGATGCTAAGTGCGTTCCGCTCCGACGGATTTTGTCCGGTGAAGCTCGGCGCGAGACTGCCTATGTCATGCTCGGCCGGGTCCAGGGCTTCGGTAAACTGGGCCGGATCAACCGCTTCACCCGGTCCAGCCACGACACGCATCGCTAAAGGCCGGCACCATCCGCTGACCGCCGACCCAGCCATGGCCCCCAAGATCACGGCGCTCT
Organism: Mesorhizobium sp. P171375; assembly: GCF_057786075.1. NCBI lineage: Bacteria > Pseudomonadati > Pseudomonadota > Alphaproteobacteria > Hyphomicrobiales > Phyllobacteriaceae > Mesorhizobium > Mesorhizobium sp. P171375. The sequence goes on along the minus strand of NZ_JBYNWF010000001.1, from coordinate 2,087,429 downwards.
TTCGAGTGCGCGACCTGCCACGGCCTTGACAACGGTAGGGGAAATGTACGCCCCCAGAATAATGCGATGCGCCGCTTTGTCCAAGAACTTGTTCGGTCACGATGATATCGGAGAAGCCTCCGGCCTTCGCAGCGGAGGCGGACATCATTCCCAGGATGCCACCGCCGATGATCAGAAGTTTACGAGTCATATCCCGCTGCCCATTTCTTCGGCTACGGGGGCGGGCCAGCTCTCGATCGACGTATGGCTGATGAAGCCAGGATGCTCGGGGTTCGCGCATGGCGCGCGCCCAAGAAGGCTATCGAGGATGCGGCGCGCGCGCCAGGCCAGCAGGCTTAGGTTCGGATCGGCCAGGCCGCGCTGCCCGAGGCTCGCGTTTTGTACGAAGATGCGTCTGTCACGCGGTCCGTCCCAGCTCACCGAAAAATCCTCGCGAATAGCTAATTCATTGTCGATATGCTCCAGCCGGTGCGCGATAGGTTCCAAGAAGTCTGGGATCGCGTTCTCGTAACCGGTGGCCAGCACGACGATATCAGCCCTGACTTCTTCGACCTCGACCATGCCGTGCTGCAGGGTCAGCCTGTGACCCGCGCCGGCGTTGATGCAGTGCGAGACGGTGCAGCCCGGCCGCAGTGTGATGTCGGATCGGTTTGGCTCGAAAAATGCGTGGCGGTAGAGCGCCTGATAGATCGCCCGCAACGTGCTTTCTGAAATGCCGTCCGAGGCAAGCACGAAACGCCGCAGGAGCAGCTTACGCTGCGACTCGCTCATGGCCGCGAAACGATCCGAAAAGCAGGGCATGAACAACTCGTTTGTGAACGGGCTGTTGTCCAGAGGCAGATAGTTTTCGCGCTGCGAGACCCAAGTGATCGAGGCAGGCCGCCGTTCTTTCGGCAGGCCGATAAGATGCAACATCACCTCGGCTCCCGATTGTCCTCCGCCGACCACGCAGACATGCTTTCTCCGCACCTCAGGGTTGATGTGCAGTAAAACAGATGAGTGGAACAGGTTGCGTCCAGTCCAGCCCTGGAACTGAGGCGGAATTTGCGCCTGCTTGCCAATGCCCACCACGACGTCTCTGGCGCCGAGAACCGCCTTATCCGTCCGCACCCGAAACTCGCCGTCAAAGCGGATTTCGCGTACTGTCTCACCGCCACGCACAAGTGGGTTCCTGTGGAAGACCCAGTTTAGGTATTGTTCGAACTCCATTCTGAGCACGGCTTCGAACTGTGCGTTCAGGAAGTGATACAGACGCCCGTTCTCGTGCAGGAAGTTTACGAAAGTGTAGGCTGATCGCGGATTCACTAGAGTGATCAGGTCCTTGAAGTGGCTGACCTGGAGCTCCGAGGAATCGAATGCACTGCCTGGATGCCAGCGGAAGTCGACCTGCCGATCCAGGAACACCGCCCCTTGCCCAACTTGCTCGTGTAGCTGACACGCAAGGCTCAAATTGGACGGGCCAGCACCGATCCCAACGCAAGATAACTCCACTGCTTCCTCCTATAGAGTCTTCCCACTGGACGGCTTGTTCGCGGCGAATATCGGCCACAGCCATTGGGCCCCCTCGCGGACGTTCGGAGCACCGGTCCCGACCGGGTTTGCGAGAATTTGCCCAGCGCGTTCGCGTCGTCGAATGTAGACCGGAGCATTCCAGCGCGGTGAAATCGAGGGGTCAGGCCGGCGACGTGGGGCAACGACGTATGTCTTTCCGTTCGTCTGGATGCCCGCGTCGCCGTCACGCGAGACGCTTTGCAGGCCCATTAAGGTGTTTGAAGCCGGCCCAATCGCCGGCCCGACCATGACGCGCCGGCCTTTCGGCGGCTTGATGGCAGGCGAGAGCGCGGTGTTCACTACGGCGACGGCATATTCGGTGCGCTTGATCATGGACGACGTCTCGCTGATGCGTTCGCAGAGTCCCATGCATGGGCCGTGCCAGAGAAGGATTCTTTATTAAACAACGGGTTGGCGGATTTACGATCCTGTCCGACATCCGACATTGAGGGGGACGCTTCAGGGCGGCGCCCGATTTCCACTTCGGATAAAATAGTTTTCCGAATAGCTAATCGGGCACCCTCTGCATCAGAATACTTCTATCTTATGGGGACCAGCACAGTCTTCATGAACGGACAGTGCAGAACCCTGCGTCTCTGTCGGACAGATCACGATATGCCGTGTCCATCGAGCTCAGCAGTTGCAAGAGCTGCCAGATCCTTCGCCCTATCGTGCCGTTGCAATGGCTCGATCCCGACATCCTCGGAGGCCGCGATCACGAAGAGTGACGCAAACTCATGTCCGCCGCGAGGCCTCTCTCATGGGAAGCAATTCTCTTTCTTGGTGAAGGATCGATGCTCATGCTCAGATGGTCGCGGATGGGCGGATGCCCGGCCTAAGCGCATCAATGAATCTCTGTACAGATAGCCGGAACAGAATTGGTTATTCTGCCGGTCCAAAGCACGACGCCATTCCATCCCTGCGGCTCAATCCAGGCGGAGGGATGAGGCAGCAGTCTTTTGCGCGCCTACCGGTCGGCCAGGAATGGGAGCCCTCGTAAACGCAGGCATTCGATGATCGCTGCCGCGGAGCTCCTCAGGCGGTGCCGTGCCCGACACCGGCAACGTGGTGGTCGTCAATCGTCCCGTCGCCGATGTCGATCCGAAGCTCGGCCAGTTCGCGGTGAGCTTCACTGCTATTCCGCAGTGCCCACGAGCTCGCACACGAGATTCTATCAGGGCGGTCACGGCTGCACTCGTTGTCGGGTCTGCGACAAAGTCGACATGAGGCACACGGCAGTCAGAGCCATGTCATTGTTGTGAAATGGTTTTCTCGTTTGGCACGACACGTGCAAGACTATCCGCAAACGCGCTGCGGCAAGGACTGAGGAGAAATCATATCATGATCGAGCCCGCCGAACATGCAGTCGCAGCTGCGAAAACTGGGCCTTTCCGAGCCGACATGACGTTGCGGTTATTTTCCAGTCGACACCATACTTCACGATATCCGGACATGACCGTATTCGATTTCCAACCAACGCTGAATGCCCCGCACGATGATCCCTATCTTTGGCTCGAAGATGTGGAAGGAGAACAGACAATTGCCTGGGCCGCCAGCCAGGCCAGGACCCTGGGGCAGCTCGGTGGAACACAGTTCAATCGTGACCAAGACGCGCTGACAGCGATCTTCGACCGTCCCGACAAGATTCCCGTGTTCATGCGGTGCGGTCAGTACCTCTACAATTCTGGCAAGACGGCCAGAAATCCGCCCTCGCTGTGGGGCCGGGACCACCATTGCCGCCTACGCAGATCCTGCTCGCCACCACGAAGCGAGCCGAACGCGCCCACCCAGGCCACGCGCGTAAGATGGTCGCAAAGCTGCAGGCCTCTGGTTATCCCGCTTACTTCTAAGTGAGTACAGGTGGATGATTGCGAGCACGGCGTAAATGTGTGTGCGCGGTCCCACGCACACTGCGCATGAGCGCTCCGCCAATATCACGCAATTCGAGCAAGACTTTTCGTAGTTCAATGCATTTTTTCTGAAGAGCAAGGAGACAATATCATGGCGAGAAACAAAATGCGGGCCGCGCGGGGAGTAACAGCGGCCGTTGTCCTCATCGTGATGGGACAGCAGGCCGTTGCGGCGGACCTTGCGCAAGCTGCTACCGTCCCGAAGGCAGGAGCCTTTGTCACGGAAGCGCCAAGCCCTTGGCAGATCCGGCTGCGTGGGTTGGGGGTCATCACTGAGGATTCGGGTCACGTCAATGCGGTGCCGGGCTCTGGTCTTTCCTATTCGGACACGTTGACGCCGGAACTCGATATCTCCTATTTCTTCACGGACAACATCGCCGCCGAGCTTATCCTCGGCACCACCTACGCCAACATCGAGGGCCAAGGAGCGATCGGCGCGCTGGGCAATATCGGCAAGGTCTGGCTGCTGCCGCCCACGCTCACATTGCAGTATCATTTTACCGATTTCGGGGCGTTCAAGCCCTATGTAGGCGCCGGCGTGAACTACACGATCTTCTATGACCAGGATGCCGGCAGCGCCGATGCTCTCAATGTTGAGAACACCTTCGGCACGGCGCTGCAGGTCGGATTCGACTACATGGTGGATCAGCACTGGGGTGTTAACTTCGACGTGAAGAAGCTGTTCCTCAAGCCAGACTTCGACGTCACCGTCGACGGCGCGAGGCAGACGGGGAAGGCGGAGCTTGATCCCTGGCTGATAGGCGCAGGTGTCACCTACCGCTTCTGATGCGCGACGCAAAGGTGCTGACAGCCGATCTGAGATGAAAGGGCGCCTCAGGCGCCCTTTCCACGCCGACTCTCCACGGGCGGAGTCGGCGTGGAACAGTAGAGGGTGGGGTGTAACCCCTCGGGCGGGGACAACGTCCGAACCTGAGGAACGGTCCTGATCAACTTTATGCAAATCTTCATCCAGCGCATAACAGCCGATTGTCGGGAGACTTGAAGAAGCCGTTATTCGGAGTCGGCGTCACCGATAGGCTGCCCGGCGCCAGGGGCCCGAAGCCGAACGGGACAAGATGGCTGGGCCTGCGAAGAAGACCGGCGCGGTTCCGCGATGTCACGCACGCGGGCCCGTAGCAATTACTTGAAAGTCGGGTGGGTCAGGTCTGTTTGTCGGGCCGAACCAGATCCGTGTGGCTGACGCCGAGAGCCAATGCCAGTTCATAGATCGTGATGATCGTCGGATTTCTTCGGCCTTTCTCTAAGCCGCTGATGTACTGCTGGCTGAACCCGGAAATCTCGGCAAGCTGCTCCTGCGTCAGACGCTTCCTTAGCCTGATGCTCTGCACATTACGTCCGACTAACCTGCGCATATCCATGCACGACAGCCAGCGGATTACGCAGCTTGAGTTTATCAACTATAATATGTAATCCACGTTGAGCATCTAAATCCGCTGGCGGAGGGCTTCGCGGAGGCCGTTTTCCGGAGGTATAACCAGCGATGTTACAGCCTAAGTCGAACACGCCAATTGCCGACGAAGTGCACTGGTCGGACAGCCTCACGGTCTACGATAAATCGCATTTCACGACTTATATGCGGCTCCTAGACGCCTCCGCCGATGATGCGAGCGAAGAAGAGATGGCCCACGTCATCCTCGGCATCGATCCAGCACGCGAACCGGAGCGCGCCAGGAAGGCTCTTCGTAGCCATCTCGACCGTGCGAACTGGATGGTCACTACTGGCTACAAGGAATTGTTCGCCGGCTGAACAATTACACCGTGCGCTCCATGTCCTGGATGGCGCGGCGAACGCCTCCACGCAGAGTCGGCAGGATGCTCACCGGCCGGCCTGAACCTGGCTCGCCGATCATGGTTTCGGCATTTCCCGTTCCACCCCCGGCAGGCGAACCGCCGAGGGCCCTGGAGGACGAGGCAGAGGCGACGGCCACGCGCTTGCGGTGGACACAAGGATCTGGCAGTCGGTTGTGTGCGTCAAGTTCTGCAAAATGGGCGATCATGAAACTGGTCATGCGGCTTGGCGTAGAGCGAGCTTCTTGTGCTCGCGCAGATCATCCATGTTGATATAGCGGTTGGCCTCCATCCAGTTTTCGTTGGTTTCGACGGCCAGCGCCCTGACCAGGCGCAGGCAGCTTTCGGCGTTCGGGAAGATGCGCACGACATAGGTGCGCCGGCGGATTTCCTCGTTGAGCCGTTCAAGCATGTTGGTGGACTTGAGGTGCTTGTGATGCTGACGCGGCAGCCGGAAGAAAGTCAGCGTCTGTTCTATGGCTTCTTCCGCCCAGGTGGTCAGCCGCGGGTAGCGGGCGGACCATTTGGACAGCCACGCGGCGAGATCGGCCTTGACCTCGGCGAGATCGCGCCGGTCGTAGAGCCAGCGCAGTTCCTGCAGACAATCGTCGCCGTGCTTCCTGGGCAGGTGATCGAGCGCGTTCCTGAGGAAGTGGACGTAGCAGCGCTGCCATGCTGCTTCCGGGATCACCTCGCCGATCGCCGCGACCAGGCCGGCATGGTCGTCGGACACGGCCAGTTCGACGCCCTTGAGACCGCGTCGTTTCAAGCCGACGAGGAAGTCCTTCCAGGCCGAGCGGCTCTCGCGATTGGCCATCTCCACGGCCAGGATCTGCCGGCGCCCGTCCCAGTCGATGCCGACCGCGATCAGCACCGCCTGGCTCATCACGATGCCGGCTTCGCGCACTTTCTCGTAGCGGGCATCGAGAATGAGGTAGGGGAATGGCTCCTGAAGCGGTCGTTCGGCAAACGCCTTCAGGCTCTCGTCCAAGCGCTTGTTGATGGCCGAGATCGACGAAGCCCAGAACGCATGACCGCACAGCTCTTCCGTGATCGCCTTGACCTTGCGGGTCGACACGCCCTGCACATACATCTCCGCAAGCGTCGCAACCAAGGCCCGCTCCGAACGCTGGTAGCGCTCGAACAGCTCGGTGGAGAAGTGACCCGCCCGGTCCTGTGGAACCCGCAGCTCAAGCTTGCCCACCCGGGTGACCAGGGTGCGGCCGTACCCGAGCGGATACCCAAGGCGCTCAGGCGTGCGTTCGCCCTTCGAAGCACCCAGCGCCTCCTCCATCTCGGCCTCGAGAACCTCCTGCATTACCGCACGGATCACTTCGTGCAGCCCCTCCGGGTTCGAAAGCAGAATGTCTTTGACGGCAGCGCTGGTCGATTTACCTTCTGTCTTGGTCATGGTGGCGTTCCTTCCAGGGAATCGGTGACGTTGAACATCACCAGCCTGCCATGACCGCCCTCTATCAGCGAATTTGCAGAACTCTCAGCACACTACCTGGCAGTCATCCGGGCGTAGCTAAGAAGATGATATACATTAAAGGCCCGCAGCCGGTGTCTCAACTGCCAGGCGGGCAGATCGATAGGGTCCATATGGCGACGTACGGATTGAGCACCACTCCTCGAAATCGGGGGTTGGAGATGTCGCCCATCACGCCTGAGAGAGTCCGCGAGACAGAATCGCCTCAACGCGCTAGGTCGACGCGCGACGCGACGATGGTGTGGTAGCCTTCCACCGGTCCGGCCGGCCGGCGGCGCTGCCTTCTGCCCAGTTCATGGCCCGGGCCCGCCAAGATCACGACGGCCCGACATCACATCGCCGCCTCATGAACCCGCCATAGCCGAACGGCATCCACCGTCTCGTTGGAGCCGTTGATATGCGGCCACGCCGCGGGTTTTTGTGTGGGTTCTCCGGTCCGCGCGGCCGGCGCGGCGAAGCATGCGCTCCATGGACAGATGGGTGACGGTGACAATTGGGCCGGCACAGCGGGACGGGCCGAACTCGATCATAGCTGTGAAGAGCATCGAGCGCACGGCGGTGCTTTCCCAGACGCTCGGTTCCTTGGGCGCCGTCTTTCCTTCCAACAGCACAAACAGTATCGCAAAACATGGTCGCCCCGCCCGACATTCGTCCGCACATCCGTGGGGCCTCCCCTTGAAAACGCGGTATCGTAGAGGGTGCATGTAATTCGTTGCCAAGTCAGTACCAACCAGCCGCAATAAGTGCATCATGATGCGTCTAGAGGAAGGGATGACCTTGCATTGGAGGCGAATGGCCAGCCGAAAACAGCCTTTGCTCATGCTCAATAGAACCAAAGACGAATTCAGCTTCTCAGAGAATTGAAGATCGTGATGAGGCCAGCAGGGCTACGGCCTGATCCTTGGTGTGCACGCCGAGCTTCTTCTTCACATTGTCGAGGTGGAAATCGACGGTACGCGGCTTGATGCCCAAGATGCAGCCGACAGCCCAAGAGGACTTGCCGCGCGCGGCCCATTGAAGGCATTCATATTCACGAGGTGTCAACGGAACGCCGTCCACTGTTCGATTGCCGGACAGCTTTCGACGAGCATAAATGTGAAAACATGTCGCCATGAGTTGGAGCGCCTGTTCGTATCGCCCAGCAACGCGCAGGGAGGCGGAATTGGGCTTATCAGCGGCAAAGGTCATAGCTGCAACACAGCCTCTGCGATCGATAATCGGGATTGTCAAACCGCACCGGATGCTGAACTGGGCCGCCTCATCGAATAGCTTCTCTTGAGCCGGCAACATCTCAATGCAACGCAAATCCGACCCCGGCCATTGAAACGGGGAGCCGCCACACCGCGCACGTATAATGACGGGATCGACTTTCTGATACTGGTTTTGCAGATAGTGAGCGGTCCAGGGAGGTGGATAATTTGAGATCAGCTTGGGCTCGCCACAAGACTGCAACGGCAAAGACAGATAGGCAAAGGTGAGTAGATCAAGTGCTGCGGCCGCCCCAGCCATGGCATCCCGGAAATCTGTTTCATCGACACTCTCCGACAACTTTTCAAGAAATGTCTCGAAGAGAGGCGGCATGTTCTTCGTCATTGTCCTCGCTCAATCGCTTTGTCCATCTGCTGCGCGCCATTCTGACCTGGAGACTCCGCCATAAGCCGAGCCTGCATAACTGCGGCCGGTCTTGGCGCTGCGTGATCTTCGCATAGTCGTCACCAACCGCAGCTGCGCTGGACTGTTCGAACGGCCGTCACGGAGAAGCTACAGCATCTTCCCAACGCAATAACGCAATCGGAGAGATCTTCTTGCGAAATGAAATCCTCGCCACCCCTGCATGGTACAATCGTGATCGTCCTGCGCCACCATCATCGGGGCGTTATCAAAAGCCCTCAATCAAATGGTCGCCCGGTGAACTTGGGTCGACAGAGAAGAGGACAACGGAGTAGGCGCATGTCGCCGTTTTGAGGCCAAAGATCCGGGCGTATTGTTGCAACGCTATCTGATTGTTGCTGGGCAGATCAACTCCGAACATTTGCCATGGATAGAGGGGCGCTGTTCTCCGCTAAATTCAAACACCAATTATCATCTTAAGCCGGGCCCAACCCAAGGCGGCACTATCGCTCGACACTGCTGCGGAGACATTCGATTGAAGGCTCTGAAGCACTTTGCGAAATGCGAAGCAGACGTAAACCCGCAGGCCATGGCAACGTCAATGATGGGCATTCGTGTGCCTTCGATCAGGCGCTTCGCATGGTCTGTGCGAATGCGGAGATAGTGACGCACTGGCGGAACTCCGATATGGGAAGCGAACAAGCGCTCCAGCTGGCGCCGCGATACTCCGGTCCGTTGCGCGACCTCCTCCATTGTCAGCGGGAACTCTACATTTTCCTCCATGATCCGCATTGACATCAGGAGCTTGTCGCTGACACCCGCAAAGGCTAGACCCGACGGCCCGGTCTGGCGGTTTGATCCTGAGCGCTGACCTTGGACAGTCGAGTGGCGGCAGACCTCCTGTGCAATATACCCGCCGGCATGGCTGCCGATCAGATCGACGGCCAGGTCAAAAGCTGCCAGTTCTCCTGCGCAGGTTGAAAACTGGCCGTCCTTGACAAACAGGGAATCGTTTATGCGGGGTTGGTTGAATACTTCGGCAAAAGCAGCGAGCCGCGACCAGTGTATCGTGCAGCGTGTACCTGCCAGAAGCCCCGTACGAGCGAGCAGCCATGTCGCTGTCCCCACCGCAGATATCGGCACCGCGCGACGCGCCATCGTTCGCAGAAATCCGTTGAGCTCAGGCGTCAGTTGCTGTTCTACCGGTTCGCCCGTTACGATAGCGAGCTGGTTCGGTCTTCGATCGTCGGAGCCGAAAACCAGTTCGTCTATCGTGACATCAACAGCAACCGAAAGGCCGTTGGCGCCCTCGATCGGCCGAGCGTCAAGCCCCGCGATGCGCCACCGGAACAGCGGCAGGCTCGACACCGTGTTTGCGATGCGAAAGGGTTCAATATAGGCGTGAAGCGACAGGTGCGAGAACCCGGGTAAGACCAGAACCACCAGGTCAAACGGTCGATCGGCCGCCGCCGGTTTCTTCGGCGTGGCCAACGACGTGATTGCTCTAACGTTGGCGGGTGCGTTCACTAGGATCCGTACGTGGCTACTGGCTGACCGAACATGCCGGGTTCCGGTTTGATGCCGAGGCCGGGCAGTTGCGGTACGGCGATGTGACCGTTTTCGATGACAATCGGATTCTTCGCGTCGAAATGTCCTTCGATATATTCCTGCGCGATCCAGGCGCCCTCAAAACGGCGCGGCTCCACAGTGGAACCTAAGTGCACGCAAGCCGCCGCGATTATGTCGCCACCCCATGCGTCATCACAACTGTGCGGTAGCGAGCGGATGGCGCAAACGTCGCGGATTGTCGCCATTTTGGTGAGGCCGCCGAGACGCGTGACCTTGAAGCCGAAGCCGTCCGCTATGCCGAGGGAGATCGCCCTGAGTACTGCGTTCTGATCTTCGGTGCTCTCGTCCAAATATACCGGATGCGTCACCCTGCCCTTCAGGGTGGCGATCTCATCCATAGTATTGCAGGGTTGCTCGAAAACGAAGGGGATCGCGTGGCAAAGCCGGTCAAGATGAATGGCGGCAGCGACAGTGAGCCCCCTGTTGCCATCCACTGCGAGACGCGCTTTGTAGCCTACCGTTTCCCAAACCTTGTGAATCGAGGCCACATCCTGTTCGAGATTCCGCCCCGAGATTTTGACCTGCAGGCGTGGATAACCTGACTTCACCTTGTCGGCGGCTATCCTGGCCGTTTCGTCAGGCGGGCCAACAATGAGCGAATAGTAGGCCGGAACACGGTCGACGAGCGCGCCTCCCAGCAGTGTCGAGACCGGCACTCCAAGCCGCTGGCCGAGAACGTCAAGGAAGGCTATGTCGAACGCTGCCTTGGCATAGCCATGCCCGTTCAAGCGCTCGTCCATGCATTTGGTGAGGAGCCTGATCGAGGCAATCTCGGCACCCATAAGACCTGGGGCGATCTCGGCAATCGCCGCGCGTGCGCCGAGCGCGTGATGCGGCTGATAAACCGGCCCGACCGGGCAGGTTTCGCCCCAGCCAGTCAGTCCGTCATCGGTGCCAATCTCGACTATAGTGCTGTCAAGCGCGTCTACGTCGTCGCTGGCCATTCGGTAGGTGCCACCTTTAACGGGTAGCTGGACCTTATAGACGTTGATCTGGTCAATGCGCATGAGGATGCTCAGTATTCCTCGTTGAGCGCGTCGACAGCGGGGATTTCCCGCGAGCGCCGATCGATATACGCGCGCAATTCCTCGTCCTTGGCGATGTCGAGCTTTGGTTCTTCATATTCGGCCAGAAGGCGGCGCGCATGCTCCAGGGCACGCTGCTTGATGTCCTTTGAGCCATCAGCGTACCACTGCTCAACCGAGTTATTGTCGAAGAGTTTCGGAATAAAGAAAGCCTTCTCGAAGTTCGCCTGTGTATGCGGATGGCCAAAGTAATGGCCGCCTGGCCCGACGTCGCGGATCGCAGCCAGGGCTTCATCGAAATCGTCCCACTGGATGCCTTGTGTCATGCGATAGCCCATCGCGCAGACTTCGGCGTCGACAACGAATTTCGCGATCGAGCAGTGCATGCCGGCTTCATTCCAGCCAGCAGAATGCCAAATGTAGTTTGCACCTGACAGCAGCACGGCCATCATGGTCATCGCACTTTCATAGCCAGCTTGCGCATCGAAGATCTTGGCGCCGCCAAGCAAGTTCGAAGTGCGCCATGGCACGTTATAGCGACGAGCCATCTGGCCGATCATGAAATTCATGAGCGAAATCTCTGGCGTTCCCGCCATCGGCGCTCCCGATTGCATCGACACGGTCGATAGGTAATGCCCATAAATCGCAGGGCAGCCCTCGCGCACCACCTGCGTGTAGGCAAGTGCGGAAAGCGCTTCCGCATTGAGCTGCGCCACTGCCGCCGCGGTCGAGGCTGGCGTGTTCGCGCCGCCGAGAACGAAGGGCGAGCACAAGACGGGCTGATTGCGCCGGCAGAAAGCTCGCATGCCGCCCAGCATGACCTGGTCCCACACCAGCGGCGAGTTGCCATTGCAGTTTCCGGTGGTGACTGCATGGTTCTCAAGGAAGCCTTCACCGAAAAGGATTTCGCACATGTCGAGCACGTCCTCGGCATTCTTGGGCGAGGTGGTCATGCCCATGAAAATCTTGTCGGAATGCTTTATTGACGAATAGGTGATGTGCAGGTGCCGGTGCGCGACGACAATGTCCATCGGTTCGACGATGTGGTGAGCCGACGAATGTAGCGCCGGCATCATATGGGCAAGCTTGTGGAAGGTCCCAAGGTCCGCGATCGTCGGGCCACGCCTCACATCATCGAGATCGCGCATGTACGGCGCGCCTGTCATGGGCACGAAGATTGATTTGTCGCCTCCGAGTTCGACATTCTTCGCCGGATCGCGCGCGAAATATTCGACGTTGGGGGGAATGGTCTTGATGAGCTCCATGACCAGGCCGCGGTCGAGATGAACGCGGTCATCGGCGCGCACGTCCGCTCCGACTCTCTTCCAGTCCTCAATCGCGATCGGATCGCGAAACACCACGCCTACTTCTTCCAGGATAGAGAGAGAAGCCTTGTGAATGCGTTCGACCTGCTCGGCATCCATCGGCTCTACCACCGGCAGGCCGCGCTTGAGCGTCGGCAACATGTCGACCTTTGGTGCGGTGCGGATCGTCCGCCTCGCTTCCCGCCCGCCTCTACGAGAGAGCTGTAGTTGAGCAGTCATGCCGGCCTCCAGACAAATATGTCGCGACCGAAACCGGACCGCACTCAACCATTGCCGGAGCTTTGAGCCTTGACCTACTGCAAAAGTCTCATGCGAGTGTTGACTAAAGGGCAGGCTGGGCCGCCGGCTCACTCACCCGGACTCGAGAGATGGTCGGGTGGAGCAGCGGCGGAGCTTTCCACGTCGCAGCTCAGCCTTACGGATACCGCGGAAACTTGGACGTAATCGGCCATGACCGTAGGCATCCCGACAGGCAGAGATGATGATGCATTGCCGCAAAGCGAGCGAACTAAAGTCAATCGGGAGGCGACTTTTTTGCGTCGGCTGGCTCCCGCGGTTCCGTGGTAGCACGTTTCTTGCTTGGTGCCGGGCAAGAACAGAATAGCCCATTCCCGGATCAGACGAGGTGAACAAAAACGACAACCTCGGACTCATCTAGGCATCAGATGGGTAGCGACAGGAGGATTTGAATGCCAAGGCCAAATCTCGTCAATAATGTACTCAGCGCGAGCACGTCGCGCAGAACCTTGCTGAAAGCAGGCGGCGCCGCCGCGCTTGTCATGAGCGGCCTGACGACGGGCGCCAGGGCCGACGCGTCCCGGCCGCTGGTCTATGCCTTCGCGGCATGGTCCGACGCGCTGGCAATCACCTATGTCGGCGCGAAGCTCATCGAGGACAATTTCGGCTACAAGGTCCAGCCGCTGCAGGCGGAGCCAGGCGTGATCTATGCCTCGCTTCAAACCGGGAAGGCCGACCTCTATTCGAACTCCTATATGCAGGGGATGGGCCCGCTGAAAGGCGCCTATCACGGCGGCCAGGCGGACTATGTAAAGAAAGTCGCCGGTTCCATCAAAGTCGTCGGCGTTGCGGAAGGCCCGATGACGCAGGGCCTTGCCGTTCCGGACTATGTAGACATCAAGAGCATCGCCGAGCTCAACGACCACGCCGACAAGTTCCCAGGCGGCATCATCGGCATCGACGCCGGCTCCGGCCTCATGCAGTCCGCGGATGCAACGGTGAAGGCTTACGGTCTCAAGCTCAATCTGGTCCCGGGCAGCGAAGCTGCCATGGAAGCGGCCTTCCAGCGGGCTTACTCGAAGAACGAACCAATCGTGGTCACCACTTGGGAGCCGCTCCCGATGTGGAGCAAATTCAAGATGAGGTATCTCGAGGATCCCAAGAAGACGATGATGTCAGAGCCCTTCTACTGTTTCCACGTTACGTCGAAGGACTTTGAATCGAACTTCCCGAAGGCCCAGGCATTTTTGACAAGGTTCCACATCCCGAATGGCGACGAAGCCAAGATCATGGGCTGGATCGACGGCGGGATAAAGCCTGAAGACGCCGCCTCAAAGTGGATCGGCGAAGTGAAAGGCAAGGGCATTATCGAGCCGTGGCTCGCCTGATCCCGAAGCACGCATCCTCCCAAGAGTGCGGGGTCCGCGCCGACCCTGCATCACCACCTGTATTATGCGCGGGAGCCTCGAATGAGCACGCGAAAGCCGGCCGTCGAGATCAAGGATCTCTACAAGATTTATGGCGGCAACCCCGAAGTGAAACTGGACAGACTGCGTTCGGGCGCCTGCGGCCCCGACGAGGGCGGCGGTTTCGTCGCGCTCAACAACATCAACATGACCATTGAAACCGGGAAAATCTTCGTCGTAATGGGTCTCTCAGGCAGCGGGAAATCGACCCTTCTTCGCTGCATCAACCGCCTTGTCGACCCCACTGCCGGCCAGATAGTGGTCAATAGGCAGGACATCACGAAAGCCGGCAAAAAGGAACTCCGCCAGATCCGCTCCAGCATGATCGGAATGGTGTTTCAACATTTTGCGCTCCTGCCGCACATGTCGGTCATCGAAAATGTTGCGTTTGGGCTCCGTGTCGCCGGGGTCGGACGCAAGGAGCGACGCGAGCGCGCAGGCAAGGCACTCGAACTCGTAGGGCTCAGCGGATGGGGCGACCGAAAGCCGTCCAACCTTAGCGGCGGCATGCGCCAGCGCGTTGGCCTGGCGCGTGCCCTGGTGATGGACACGCCGGTGCTACTGATGGATGAGCCGTTCAGCGCGCTCGACCCGCTCATTCGCGAGGAGATGCAACAGGAGTTGCTTCGGCTTCAGAGCACTCTGAACAAGACGATTGTCTTTGTGACACACGACCCAAACGAAGCGGCAACGATCGGTGACCGCATCGCTATTCTCCTCAACGGAGAGGTCGTCCAGGAAGGCCAGCCGATCGATATCGTGCTCTCCCCCGCCAGCGACTACGTCAGGGACTTCGTGCGGGGCATCGATGTCTTCAAGGTGCTGTCGGCTGGCCAAGCTATGGACGCCGTCTGCCCGCCGGTGGAACTGGCGAACAGGCCGATCTCGGAATGGACGAAACATCTGTCGAAAGACTTCGTAAAGCTCGCGCCCGACGATCTGGTCGCCCCCTATCTCGATGAGCTGGCGAAAGAGCAGCGCGCTTTTATCGTGGTTCAGAACGACGGAACGCCCGTCGGGACGGTTACCCCTAAGTCCGTTCTCAGAGCGCTCGCGGCCCATTCCTCGTTAGCCGGCGCGACGCCGAAGATCGAGAAACCGAAAGCTGCCGACACGACGAGGGCAAACGCCGTGGCAGAACGCGCGACACAATAACGATTCAAACGACTCTAGCTGAGGATCATGAGGATGGATTTTTCGGAGTTTGCAGGCACGGTTGCCGCGTCAATCGACGAGTTCACGTCCTACCTCTCAATGCATTTCGGATTTGTCTTCGATTTCATCTCGACCGTGATCCTGGGCATACAGCAGCCCTTGGCCACGGTCCTGACGAGTGCGCCGCCCTGGCTGAGCATCACGACCGTTATGGCCGCTGGTGTCCTGCTCGCGCGGCTCTCGCTGGCTATCCTCAGTGGATGTGGGCTGGCCTTCATCCTCGTCATGAATCTCTGGGCGCCGGCGATGGTGACACTGTCCCTGGTGCTTACGGCAGCCGTTGTCGCCCTGGCCATCGGGATACCAATCGGCATTCTCATTGCTGAATCGAAGCGCTTGAACGCGGTGGCTGAGCCAATACTCGACTTCATGCAGACGATGCCTCCGTTCGTGCTGCTCGTTCCAGCCGTGTTCTTCTTCGGCGTTGGAACGGTTCCGGGCATCGTTGCGACGATCTTCTTCGCCATGCCGCTGCCGATCAGGCTCACGGCCCATGGTCTCAAGATGGTTGAGCCGGAAATGGTCGAGGCGGGGGAGGCCTTTGGCGCAAGTCGCCTGGCCGTGCTGTTCCTGATCAAATTGCCGCTGGCGTTCCGCTCGATTATGGCAGGCGTCAACCAATGCGTGATGATGTCGCTATCCATGGTCATCATCGCCTCCATGATCGGCGCTGGCGGCCTGGGCGACGAAATCATTCGGTCGATCTCTCGTCTCCAGGTTGGGAGGGGCGTCGAAGCTGGCCTTGCGGTCGTTGTTTTGGCAATCCTGATCGATCGCATCACCAGGCGGATTAGCGAGAAAGTTGATCCGAGGGCCTGACAAACATGAAGCCCGGTCAATGGCGGGCTTCTCCTCGTCACGCAATCGGCAGTGGCAACTTCTTGGTGCGTCCCCCATCGATGACGTAGACCTGCCCGGTCACGAAGGAGCTTTCTTCCGAGGCAAGCCAAACGGCAAGGTTTCCGACATCAGTCGGCTCACCAAGACGTCCAACCGGATGCATTGCGAACAGTTCCCTGCGGACACGCGAACCGTCAGCCATGCTGTCGATGTAGATCTCACTGAGGTCAGAATTGATCCAGCCCGGCGCAATGGCATTGCACCGGATACCCTCGTGCCCATGGTCCACGGCGACGGCTGCTGTAAAGCCGTGAATGCCAGCTTTCGAAGCGGAATATGCAGGGTGACCCGGATTAGACGCCAAGCCTTCAATCGAGCCGATGTTAACAATGCTTGCAATGCCTCGCTTGCGAAGATGCGGCATTGCCGCCTTCGTTAACAAAAATGGGGCCTTGAGGTTGATCTTCATCATCTGGTCCCAGTCCGTCTCGGTCATTTCCTCGACGGTCTTCTCGAACATGATCCCGGCGTTGTTGACGAGGATGTCAAGGCCGCCAAATCGCTCGACGACGGCCTGAACGGCCGAAACGATGTGCTCGGAGTTCGCAAGGTCCGCCTTCACGTAAAAGGTGCGATCGTTGAGGATCTCGTCGGGTGGCGGGTTCCTCTGCACAATGGCAACCTTGGCCCCTTCCTCCACGAAACGTCGCGTGATGCCGGCGCCGATGCCACGGCCGCCGCCAGTGATGATGGCAATTCTTCCTGCAAGTCTGTCAGCCATGGGGTGTCCTCAATAGACCGGCTTGGCGCCGTTCACTTCAACGGCCGTGCCGGCGATGTAGCGGGCGGCATCGGAACTCAAGAAATACACCGCATCGGCGATGTCTTCCGGCTCAGCAATGCGCCCGAGCGGAACCGTCTTGTTGAGCTCCGCTATGGCAGTGTCGGGATTGAAGCCGCGCTTGGCGAAGCCCGTGCGCAGCATCGGCGTGTTGACCTCATTTGGACACACCGCGTTGACTCGTATCCGGTCACCGGCATGATCGCGGCCAAGGCACTTCGAGAACGCTGCTACTGCCGCCTTGCTGGTGCAGTAGGCGGGATGCCCGGGTCCGGGATAAAGTCCCCAGCACGATGCGATGTTCACGATCGCGCCGCCGCCGTGGCCCGTCATATGGCCGATCGCCCTTCGGCATGTGTAGAATATCGATGTGAGGTTGATGTCGAACGTCCGCTCCCAATCCTCATCGGTCGTCTCGAGGATATTGCCCCTCGTGATGATCCCCGCATTGTTGACGAGCACGTCCAGCCTGCCTGTGATCTGGATGGAATAGTCGATCAAATCTTCGCAATAAGCCTTGTTCCTGAGGTCGCCGGCCTTGCTCCAGACATTCTGTCCGATTCGATTGAGTTCGGCCTCGAGCTGGTCTAGGCCAGCCTGGTCGGCGTCTCCGGCAATCACATGAAAGCCGTTCGCGACGAACTGCTTGGAGATCGCTTGGCCGATACCTCCCGCCGCGCCTGTGATCACCGCCGTTTTCTTTTCAATGCCAGTCATAGCTCAAGCCATCTCTGAGAGGGAAAGTTAGGCTCATAATCTCTCAACGGCGGGCGAAGACCAGTGGGGCGGCCCTGCAAAAGTCTCACTCCCTTGTTGAGTAGTTGAGCCCAGATATTGCCATGGACATGCTAAGGTGTAGCTGCGTCGGACATGGGCTTGGGCAGCGTCGCAGATCGCGCAGCAGGGTGCGTACCGTTTCCCTATGTTGTGGAGATGGCTCGGGGATCGCAGCCATAGTCCGTCACTTATAAATGATTTGCCGATATCTTGGGGTTCGCTTGCCCAATCTGTCGCGCCGGGCGAATATTGAAGTGTTTGGAGCTTGAGATGGTCCGCCGCTACTATGACCTTCCGTCCCTGACTGCTTTGGCTGTTTTCGAGGCGTCTGCCCGGCACTTGTCATTCAAATTGGCTGCTGCGGAACTGAACGTTACTCCCGGCGCCGTGAGCCGGCAGATCAAGGCGATCGAGGACGAACTCGGAGTTCCGCTGTTTACCCGATTAGGAACCGGTGTGGCGCTGACAAGCGCCGGCGAAGACCTTTACGGCGTGTTGGCTACCGGTTTTTCGCGGGCCGCAGATATCGTCCGAAATGTGAAACACGGTGACCGTTCCAAGAACGTCACGCTGGCATGCACGGACGCCTTCGCGTCAACGTGGCTGATCCCGCGAATGCCGGATTTTTGGACGAGGTACCCGGATATCGCTGTTGACCACCTTATCTCGGACAATCCCCGCGATTACCGCCGCGCCGAGGTCGAATTGCGCATCCGCTACGGGTTCGGATCGTGGTCGAATGAAGATGCTGAGCTCCTTTTCAATGAAACAATCTACCCAGTATGCGGGCCTGGGTTTGCAAGCAGGCACCGCGATGCAACGGCGGAATCCTTGGCCGATCTTCCCCTGCTGCATGTAGATTGGGTGGATCCCGACTGGGCTGGCTGGGACGAGGTCCTCCGACGCGCGGGGGTCTCGAATGGTCCGACCCGCGGTCGGCGCTTCGGCAAGTTCTTCGTTGCGCTTCAGGCAGCTCAGGCCGATCAAGGGGTGGCTGTTGGGTGGCATCGCCTTGTCAAGGCGCAGATTGACGAGGGAAAACTCGTCAGACTGACGGATCTCGAGCTCCCAGCCCCTGGCAGCTACTATCTCACATGGTATCAAAATCGTACGCTTTCCCCTGCCGCCCAGAGCCTGCGTAGCTGGATCCGGGAAGTGGCGGCGCAAGAACGAGAAAGCTACTAGAGCTCTCTGCCGGCGCGCTTCTGCATCGCCCACAACTTCACCGGCGCGCCGATCGAAATCAGCGGTTCTGGATAAAGCTGAATCGGGCTTGGCTCTTTCAGGGCGTCTGCAACCATTGGCTCGTTACTGCCAACGGCAAGATCGGCAGCCAGCATCCCGTAGAGGGTGCCCTGAACCGTTCCCAGGCCATTGCAGCATCCGGCAACGAAGACTCTGTCTTCAATCTCGCCGAATGCTGGCGCGGAATTGAGAGAGAGACACAAGTGGCCTCCCCAGCGAAATTCCATCGGTGCTTGACCCAGCATCGGGAAGCGCGACTGGAATGATCGGTCGTGCACGGCGCCGATCCGACGGATCTGCTTCTCACTGGTGGACATGTCCGGATTATAGGTGAAGGTGTTGCGGACGACGATCCGATCGCCGATCCTCCGGATGGTTGATCCCATCGGATCGGCCGGGATCAAGCCCCAATGCGGCTCACCTCCGACCGCTGTCTGTTCGCTCTTGGAAAGCGGCCTCGTCATGCTAGCGTAGGTGAACACGTGCAGCAGGCGATTCTTAAAGTAACCAAAACTTTCGAGATGACCATTGACTGTCAGTATCAACCGCGGCGCGGTGATCTCGCCCTCAGCCGTCTTGGCAGTATGCAGTTTGCCGGTCTGTAAAGATGTGACCGGGGAATTCTCGAATAGCTGCACACGCCTCGACAAGCCTTGGGCGAGTCCACGTATGAAGCCGGCCGGCTGTGCCATTACCGTTCCCGGCGTGAAGGTGCCGCTGAGGAAGAAGTCGGTACCGGTGATTTCCTTCAACTGCGGCCCGTCGAGCCGCTTGAATGGCTCGCCTAGCCCGGTCAGGTGCTTTTCGAATTCGCGCAGGACCGCAACACCGTGATCAGTTGCAGCTCCATGGTACTTGCCGGCTCGAACGAAGTATTTCTGCAACCCGTATTCGTCCGCAGCCGAAGCAGAGAATTCGATCGCGGCCCGGTTCATGCGGATGCGCTTGCGGTCTTGATCCTGCCTTCCGCCGTAATGCTCCCCACCGAGCTCGTGCGGAAGGTCGATCATGAAGCCGGAGTTGCGCCCGGCAGCACCCCAGCCGACGCGCTGAGCGTCTAACACCACTATGCGCTCGTTCGGCACCAGTTGTGAGAGGCGCCGCGCGGCCGCCAAGCCAGCAAATCCAGCTCCTACAATGAGCCAGTCCGCCTTATGACGGCCGCGCAGCACCTCAGGTGCCTTGGGAGGCGGCAGAATACCGTACCAACCGGGCATGGATGTATCCGCAGGCGTGCGGACAGCCTCATAATCGCTCATCGGTGCGACCAGGCTAGTCTACCGAACGAGAGACTTTAGGATCGGAGATGTCCGCCCAGATGGTCTTCAGTTCAGTATATTGGTCATGGGCATGCAATGACTTGTCTCTTCCCCCGAAGCCCGAAAGCTTGAAGCCGCCGAAGGGAGTCGAGACATCCCCTTCGCCGTAGCAGTTGATCGTCACCGTCCCGGCGCGAATGTCCCTTGCGATGCGATGCGCCTTGCCGAGATTGGCGGTAAAGATTGAAGCTGCAAGCCCGTATTGAGTATCGTTAGCGACCCGGAGCGCCTCGTCAGCGTTGGCCACTTTGATTACCGACAGCACTGGACCGAAAATCTCCTCTCGCGCAATCGTCATTTCGGGCGTGACATCGTCGAATACGGTCGGCTCGATGAAATAGCCTTTGCCATGCTTGTGGGCGTTGCCGCCCATGACGATCCTGGCGCCTTCCGCCCGCCCCTTCTTGATGTAGCCCATGATGCGGTCGAACTGCTCCTTGGACACAATGGCGCCCAGCCGATTGCCCGGATCCAACGGCTCGCCCATGGGCCATTCCTTGAGCTTGTGGAGGACCGTTTCCACCAAGCGGTCCTTGATCTTCTCGTGCACGATCACGCGGGAATTGGACGAGCAGTTCTCGCCCATGTTCCAGAAGACGGCCTGGGTGACATGCTGCGCCACAACATCGAGATTCTCCGCGTCTTCCAGCACGATGCATGGGTTCTTTCCCCCGCATTCGAGCACGATGCGCTTAAGATTGGACTTGGCGGAATATTCCAAGAATTTCCGGCCGACGTCAGTTGAACCGGTGAAGGCAACCATGTCGACATCGGGATGCACGCCGAGTGCCTTGCCGGTCACTTCGCCCGGACCAGTGACGATTTGCAGGACGCCTGATGGCAACCCGGCCTCATGCGCCAGTTCGGCGATCCGCAACGTCGACATGTTGGTCTGCTCGGCCGGCTTGACAATGACGGAGTTGCCCGTCGCAAGTGCCGGACCGATCTTCCAGGCCAGCATGAGGATCGGGAAATTCCAAGGCAGAACGCAGGCGACTACGCCCAGCGGCTGGCGCACGATCATCGACACGACATCGTCGCCCGAAGGTGACGTCTGGCCATAAAGCTTATCGGTGGCTTCCGCATGCCATTCCAAGCAATGCAGGGCTTCGGGGATGTCTATGGTTTCGACGTCGTAGATCGGCTTGCCGCTTTCGAGCGTCTCAAGCACGGCAAGCTCATGGGCGTTGCGTTTTATCAGCTTTACCAGGCGCCGCAGCACGCGCTTGCGCTCGCTCGGATGCGCACGCGACCAAGCGCCCGATTCGAAGGCCAGTCGTGCCTTCTCGACAGCGAGATCGACATCGGCCTGGCCGCAGGAAGCGATCTTGGCGATGACCTGCCCTGTCGCGGGATTGATGGTCTCGAAAGTATCCCCAGATTGTGCCGCCCGCGCTTTGCCGTTAATTACTGCGCTGGTCGGCAGTGGCAGGCTGTCGGCTAGGTTCTGGTACTCATCACGCGTTAATAGCGATGACATTCTCGGAAGCCCTCTTCTGGGATTTTGCAGTGATTGACGCGATGACTGCCTTAAGGGTGCGGATCGTCGACTCGAGTTCCCGCTTCTGTTCGTCGCCGAGTGCCCGCATCGGCAGGCGCACGGGCCCAGCGGGCAATCCAGCCAGCTCGCACCCGAACTTGATGCTCTGGACGAATTTGCCGCCCTGTTCGAGAAGCCTCATCAGTGGCAGAAGCGCCGACATGATCTGCCGGCCCTTGGTGAAGTCCTTCTCGATCACGCAGGCTTCGTACAGCGCGAGGTGCTCTGCCGGCAGGCAGTTGCCGGCGCCACAGACCCACCCTTTTGCGCCCCAGGCGAAGAATTCGAGCGCCTGATCATCCATGCCGCAGAACAGGTCGATATGCGGATAGTCGCGAGCCAAGGCATGCAGCTGGTTCATGCTGCCGCTAGATTCCTTGATGGCACAGAAATTGGAGCTGCGACCGACGCGGTCCAGGAACTCTAGATCCATCATCGTTCCAGTGCGACCGGGGTAGTTGTAGAGCATCACCGGTAGATTGGCGGCCTTGTCGATCGCAAGTGCATGATTGGCAAGTTCGAGCTGCGTGGGAACAGCGTAATACGGCGAGCCGATTAGAATGCCGTCGTACTTGAGGTCCTTTGCAATTAGCCCGTATTCAATGCAGTCGTCGGTGCGAATGGAGCCGACGCCGGCGATCAGGGGCATCTTCCCCTTCACCACGCTCCTCGCAAGCTTAAGCAGGCTAACACGCTCGTCGCGTGACTGGGCGTAGTACTCTCCTGTCGTACCACCAACGATGATACCGTGGACCCCAGTTGAGACCAAGTGCTCGACCATGACGCAGAAGCCTTCACGGTCGATCGATCCGTCCGCATGAAAGGGCGTTGTGACGGGCGGAATAACGCCTTTGAACGACATCTGCCTGACTCCAATTCGGGCTATTGGCCAGTGTTATATGCAAGCTGAGGAGCGGCGGCAGTCGAATTAAATTCACCTGGCAGGGAACTTTTTTGCGGCTCGGGCTGATCGAGCATACCTGCGAGAACCGGCGTATGGCCGCAGCCGCCTGACACGAGCAAGTCGCTCATCGACGGCTACTAACCCTTGGCCAATCGGGGATTATGATGGTACATCGTCTTGGCTCGAGACTGTTGAGAAACTCCAGAAGGTGGTATCGTCACCTCAAATCCGGGGTTTTGTTTGATATCTAGTCACGAGAGCACGCAGTATCGTTCGATTGTCTCGAGCCGCGATCGAAGTACGCTTGAGAGCCTGTTGAAAACAGTCCCATGCCGCGGCGAAGCGTGAGCTCATAACGTGTCATTGGAGCATCGACCAATTCGATGCGTAGCAACTCCGCGAGCGCTCCGCCGTTCGTCGCTTACGGCGACGGTGAAAGGTCGCGCAGGTCGTCCATATTGATGTATCGGTTGGCCTCCATCCAGTTTTCATTGGTCTCGACGGCCAAAGCCCTGACCAAGCGCAGGCAGCTTTTGGTATTGGGGAAGATGCGCACGACATAGGTGCGCCGGCGGATTTCCTCGTTGAGCCGCTCCAGCATGTTGGTGGGTTTGACGTATTACGCAATCTAATCTACCGATCCACCTCGAGGAGCCACTCGAATTAAACTCAATCGGCAAGCTATATTTTTGCCTCTCCGCAAGGTTTAGATACGTGCTAGTCGTCCCTAACCCTTTGATCGTGCGCTGCTAATCGGCGAGTCCAAAAGCTGACGACTAAACGGCCCGCAGCCAAGTAATTTGCCTGTTGGCAAAGGAACAAAACATGAGCGTCACAAACCGTGAACTTGATAGCAGGCGCAGAGCGGCGGTTCCCAGTGGTGTAGCGTGCGCGTTCCCAATATTTGCTGATAGAGCTCTTAACGCAGAGCTTTGGGACGTTGACGGACGACGTTACATCGACTTCGTGGGTGGAATGGGTGCCCTCGCTGTTGGTCATTCGCATCCTGGAATCGTAGCAGCGGTTCGCGATCAGTTGAATCGCTTCACTCACACCTTTTTTGGAACTGCCCCATATGAAGGCTATGTTGCCTTGGCCGAGCGACTAAATGCTCTTGCACCGATGGCTCCAGCCAAGACCCTGCTCGTTACAACAGGCGCGGAAGCAGTCGAGAACGCAGTTAAGATCGCTCGTTACCACACGGGCCGCCGGGGAATTATTGTGTTTAGCGGAAGCTTTCATGGCCGAACGCTCCTGACGCTAGGAATGACAGCCCAAGTAAACCCTTACAAGATGGGTTTTGGTCCATTTCCAGGAGACATTTATCGTGTTCCGTTCCCGTACGCTTATCGCGGAATCAGCACGCAAGACGCCCTGTCAGCCCTCCATGCTCTGTTTGAAACAGAACTCAATGCCTCAGAAGTAGCCGCAATTTTCATTGAGCCGGTGCAGGGCGAAGGTGGATTCCTGCCGGCGTCCTCTGAATTCCTTAAAGCCCTTAGACAGATCTGCGACACTCACGCCATAGTTTTGGTCGCTGATGAGGTCCAGTCGGGTTTCGGACGGACGGGCAGGCTTTTCGCCATAGAAAACTTTGACGTTCAGCCGGATTTGATAGCTGCCGCCAAGAGCCTTGCGGGCGGCCTGCCACTTGCAGCCGTGATCGGCAAGGCCGAGATCATGGACTCGGTTCACCGAGGGGGGCTTGGGGGCACTTACGCGGGTAATCCATTGGCATGCGCAGCCGCACTGGCAGTCCTAGACGTTGTTGAGAACGAAGGATTGCTCACTCGGGCGGAAGAAATCGGTGCGCGCCTACAAGCGGGATTCGAGCGCCTCCGAATTAGAAGCAACCATGCAGAGATCGGCGAGATCCGGAGGCTCGGCGCAATGATTGGCATAGAATTGGTTACGGATAGCGTCAGCCGCGAGCCGGCGACAGATGTCACCGCGAGAATCATCCAAGAAGCCGCTCGAAACGGCCTGCTGCTGGCCTCGGCAGGACGCTTTCACAACGTGATCCGCTTTCTTGTGCCGCTCACAACTTCGAACGACATTTTGGACGAAGCCATATCTATCCTTGGTCGATCAATGGAAGATATGTCTGAACTCCAAGCCTAGCGCGAAGGCGAGGGACGCGGAGGTAACCAGTGGAGCCGCCGACCGCCTCGTAATTCTGATCTGGCGGGTCGGATTCACACCGCCCCCTTTCGGCACAGTTGATCTATGAGTGCTGCGCCGATTTGGCAGCGCCCTGTCGTCGGGAAGCACGCCTTGGAGATCGGGCGCCCAAAGTTGTGTGCCCGGAAGCGAATGTTGTGTTCCTCCGACGCCGACCCAAGGTACGTCCCCTGTATTGAGGCAGGGCAACGTAAATTCGCTACTCGGCGCGCCGAGTAGCGGAGGAATAACTGGGGTTTCGCGGCTGGCTCAGGCTTGCCGCAAACAAACGAAGCGCAACATCAACCGCGAGACGAAAAAACATGAGTCTGGTTGCAGAACTCGAGATGAAAGATCGCGTGCCAGCAGAGCCGCGTCGCGGACGTCGGCGACCGCTACCCGACAAGGTCAAGAACATCGTATGGGGCCGCGCTGCGGGACGGTGTCAATATGCGGGATGCAATGCCCTATTGATCGGCGACGAGGTGTCGGGAGCTGTCAACGCTAACGCGGCTTATATCGGGCACATCATTGCGGACTCGGAGGATGGGCCGCGAGGCGATCCGATTCAATCACCGAAACTTGCCCAGGAGCCGGATAACCTGATGCTCGTCTGCGACCGTCACCACCGCGTTTTCGATCGCGAGATGGTTGCTGAGCATCCCGCCGATCTCTTGATGGCAATGAAGCGTCGCCACGAAGACCGAATCCGGACGGTCACAGCCATCGACGAGGATATGAGCAGTCATGTCATTCGATACGCTGCGAAGATCGGGACCAACGAATCTCCCGTGGCCAAAGGCGACCTCAAATGGTCGATGATCCCGGATCGCTATCCGCTTGACGACGGCTGGATAGATCTCGATCTCGCGACGCTCGATCTATCCGATCACGAACCGGATTTCTGGCGCATACAGATCCGCAACCTGCGGGCCGGCTTCGCCGAGAAAGTTCGTGGGCGGATGGAGCGGCAGGAAATCCGTCGCCTAACAGTGTTCGGATTGGCGCCGATCCCGCTCCTGATCGAGCTAGGGCGTCTGATCTCCGACATCGCAACTGCAGACGTCCGGCAGTTGCTGCGCAGCCCCAAGGGCTGGAGGTGGGACCCGAACGCTCCGCCGCTCAAGTTCAACGTCCTGCGGCCGTCCGGTCTGGCCGGAAAGGTCGCGCTGAAGCTGGCGGTCAGCGCACCCGTCGTAGACGATCGGATCCACGCAGGCTCGGCAACGATGCGGCGATCTGGTCCATCACGGCCGACGGCGCTCATAATGACATCATGCGCAGCCAGGCTGATCTGGCCGAGTTCGCGCGTCTTTTCAGAACAACGCTGGATGCCATAAAGATCGCCCATGGCGAGAACACGATGGTACACGTGTTTCCCGCCGTTCCAATTTCCGCGGCTGTCGAAGCTGGTCGCGCTTCGCAGCCGAAGGCGCACCCCGCTCTCAAGATCTACGATCAAAACAAGAAGCTCGGCGGCTTCATTTTCGCCCATGAACTTGGACACGCCAGCTAATCAGGAGTTTTTTATGAACATGCATTTGAGCCCGACGATCACCCCAGAGGCTGACGAAGTTCTCGAAAACCTCGCCAAAGAACTCGAGATTCCCGAACATCGATACGAACAGGCGGAGACGAGCTACAAATCGCTGGGTGACTGGCTCAACCGACCGGAGTCGACAATTCGGAAATACGGGCCCCAAGTCCACGTCCAGGGGTCGTTCGGTCTCGGCACCGTCACGCCACCGCTCACCGCGGACGAGCACTACGACATCGATGCCGTCTGCGAGTTTCAGCGCCTGACGAAAAACGATACCACGCAGGCCAATCTAAAGCGCCTGCTCGAAATCGAGATGAGGCTGTACGCCCGCAGCAAGAAAATGATCAAGCCGTTGGAGGAGCATCGCCGCTGCTGGAGGCAGCCGTACGCGGACGAAGCTCAATTCCACATGGACGTCACGCCCGGAATTCCGAGTGGCGGCGAACTGACCCAACTCCTGAAAACGCGCGGCTTCGATGTTTCGCTCGCCGAGACCGCGATTTCGATCACCGACAACCGCCACCCGCACTACCAGATTATCGCGGCCGATTGGCAGCGTTCGAATCCACGCGGCTATCTGAAATGGTTTCTGACACGCATGGCCAAAGCCTACGAAAAGCGCAAGAATGAGCTTCTTCAGAAAGGCGTGAGGGCCGGCACTGAACCGATTCCGGACTACCGGATCCGCACCGCGTTGCAGTACGCAATCATGATCCTGAAGCGCCATCGCGACATCATGTACACCGACCGCAGCGACGACGACAAGCCGATCTCGATCATCCTGACGACGCTCGCCGCCCACTCCTACGACGGAGAGGAGAAGATCGCTGAGGCGCTGTTCGTGATCGTGACGAAGATGGACAGCTTCATCGGTACCGCGGCGGACGGCAGCCGTCTCATCGCCAATCCCAGCGATCCGCTGGAGAACTTCGCCGACAAGTGGAAGGAGCATCCAAAGCGGGAGAAAGAATTCCACAACTGGCTGCGAAAGGCCCGCGCCGACTTCACGGCGTTGGCGCAGTTGTCGAACAAGGAACTGATCACCGAGCAACTTGCCAAGGCGTTGGTGTCGGCATTGCGGACCAGACGCGGCGACGTTCGGCCGCTCGGCTCAGTACACCGGCCCTGCTGACCGCCGGTCTCGTCCGCAGCGAGGCGCAGGCGCGGAATTCGGCCGTCCGGATCGAGGGAGATCGCCGGAATGCCTGAGGGTGTCGACCCTCTCGCTCAGCGCTTCAACTCAGCCGTCAACGTCGTTGAATCATGCTGGCAGCAAGCTGGCTTGCGCCCGCTAAGGCTCGACGCCAGACAACTCGCTAGCTACGGGGGGCGCTTCCCCATCGGCTGGCGATTCGACTGCGACTTTTCCGATCGGCGGCGCCGGCTCGACGTTCTGGTGACCGCGGCCTTTCCCTTTGCGCCCGCGCGGATCGCGCTGGTCGACCGTCCTTCCTTTTTGACTTGGCCCCATGTCGAACGCGACGGCGTGCTCTGTCTGGTGCCGGATCACGCCACGTTTCCCATCGACGATCCGTACGCTGGAATCGCCGAACTGCTTGAGATGACGTTCGATCTGATCGAAGCGCTGATCCGCGGCGAGCGCAAGGGCGACTTCCGAAGCGAGTTTCTCACATATTGGCATCATGCAGGACGCGGACGGGCCCGGACCATCCTGTCGCTGATCGAACCCGCGCCGCCATCGCGGATCGTCAGGATCTGGGAATGCGCACGAAGAACTATCATCGCCGACAATGACGACACGTTGCGCGATTGGCTTCGCAATTTCGCTCCGGCAATCCCCGCAGCCGAGCTCCGCTTCAATAGCGGCTTGCTGGTCTGGATGGACGTCGTCCTGCTGCCGTCCGAATATCCTTCCTCGGCGAAGGACGTCCACGATATCGCCGCCCGCGCCGGCATCGCCGACCATCTCGACGAACTTGCCCGCGAGATGCGTCAACAGCTGATCGTGATGCTGGGCTCGAGAACCGAGAACGGGCCGGCGCTCGCAACCACGGTCGTCAATCGACCGAAGATCGTTCGTGGATCGGATCCGCTGATCGCCGGGTTTCGCCCCTCGTGCGTGCCCTATAACGTGCTGCACGCCCGACTGTTCGGGGGAAATGCCGCCGAGCGCACCTTGGTCGAACGCGTCGATCCGACGGGTCCATGGGCGCGACCGCGATCCGCGGATTCCCACGCTGCGCGGGGCGACCGTCGCCGTTCTCGGATGCGGATCAGTCGGCGGACCGGTTCCGATGACGCTTGCCCGAGCCGGCGTCGGCAAGGTCATCCTCGTCGACAAGCAGACCTTCACGGGCGCCAATGTCGGCAGACACCCTCTCGGAGTCGGCTCGGTCGGCGCAGCCAAGACAATCGAACTCGCGAAGCGTATCCGCTCGGACCTTCCGCACATCAATGTGGAGTGTCATAACTCGCTCGTGCAGGACCTTCTGCTTCGCGCCGACTGTCCCCTCGCCGGTGTCGACCTCATCGTCTCGGCACTTGGCGATTGGCCGAGCGAATCCCTTCTCGACGAATGGCAGGCTGTCCAAAAAACGCGACGCTTTCCGATCGTTTACGGTTGGACGGAGCCGCATGCCGCCGCCGGACACGCGATCGTCATCTCCGGCGTCGAAGACCGCTTGCGCGACGGGCTGGATGCCACTGGATTGCCGCACCTCGTCGCCACGCGCTGGGCACAGGAAACCCGGCGGTACGAGCCCGCCTGTGGAGCGGCGTTCGGTCCCTACGGCCCTGTCGAGTTGGGGTTCATCACCTCGATGGTCGCGCAGACCACACTCGACGCCCTTCTCGGTCAGGCTCCATCGGCTACACATCGCATCTGGCTCGCGCGCCGCACCTTCGTTGAAGCTGCGGGAGGCGCATGGAGCGACGAACTGCGAGCCATCGCTCCGCAAGCGCTCGACGGCGCAACCATGGTCGAAAGACGATGGAGCCGGGCCGCGAAGGATCTGGCGGCGTGATCTCCTTCGACATTGGACAATCGGGACAATCGCTCGCGTTTAGTGACAGCGTTCTGGAGCACTTCAACCAACACCGTCAAACCCGCTTTTGGCACAAGGAGGCCGGTGGACTGCTATTTGCACGATTTCAGCTTCCGGTGATCGACATCGACGTTGCTACCGGCCCGAGGTGCGGAGATCGACGGACCCGCTATTCTTATCGGCCCGACGAGCGGGCCGAACAGCGTGAGGTCAATGACATGTTTTCGCGAGGGCGGCATTTCGTAGGCTGCTGGCATACGCACCCAGAGGATATCGCATCGCCTTCGTGTATCGACCGCCGAAACATCGCCGATTCCGTGCGCCGCTCCTACCACGCGTTGAATGGCTTCATCATGGTGATCGTCGGCAGGAATCCAATTCCGGACGGAATGTGCGTTTCTGTGTGCGACAAATCTTCCGTCTACGAGTTGGCATTTTCGCGAAACGCCGCGGCGATCGATTCTTCATTGACTTCATCTACCCGCAGCTTGGCGCACCTTGAATGAAGCTCGGCAGATCTCGAATGCAGATGGCAGAGATATAAACCGAACGACAAACCTCCACCTAGAGCAATAGCCGTTCGTCACTGGCGAGTGTGTTCTTGCGAGGCTCAGTAGCGTATTTTTTCCGGTGCCACGCGGGCCGCGCCATAAGGACCAGTGTTCCCTTCTGACAAGAGCTTCAGTGCACTAACCATGCCCTCCAATAATATTTGGCGAAAGCTCGCGCCGGGACGTGGCTACGAAATGGGCGTCAGGACATTTCTGTTCTGTCGACGTGAAAAATCCCCGTCGAGCAGCGGTTCGAAGTGGTCCAGAACAGGGGATAGGTGCCTGCCTCCTGCCTCAGTTGTAGTGTCGTCAGAGGTTGTGTGCGTCAAGTTCTGCAAAATGGGGCAGCCATGATGCTGGTCATGCGGCTTGGCGCAGAGCGAGCTTCTTGTGCTCGCGCAGCTCGTCCATATTGATGTATCGGTTGGCCTCCATCCAGTTTTCATTGGTCTCGACGGCCAAGGCCCTGACCAGGCGCAGGCAGCTTTCGGTATTGGGGAAGATGCGCACGACATAGGTGCGCCGGCGGATTTCCTCGTTGAGCCGCTCCAGCATGTTGGTGGATTTAAGATGCTTGTGGTGCTGTCTCGGCAGCCTGAAGAAGGTCAGGGTTTGTTCGATGGCATCCTCGGCCCAGCCTGTCAGGCGCGGATAGCGTGCCGACCATTTGGCAAGCCATGCGGCAAGATCAGCCCTGGCCTCTGCGAGATCGCGCCGGTCGTAGAGCCAGCGCAATTCCTGCAGGCAGTCGTCGCCGTGCTTCCTCGGCAGATGATCGAGCGCGTTCCTGAGGAAGTGCACGTAGCAGCGTTGCCAGGCGGCTTCGGGGATCACCTCGCCGATCGCTGCCACCAGGCCGGCGTGATCGTCGGACACAACCAACTCGACGCCCTTGAGGCCGCGCGCCTTGAGGCCGACGAGGAAGTCCCTCCAGGCCGAGCGGCTCTCGCGATTGGCCATCTCCACGGCCAGGATCTGGCGCCTTCCGTCCCAGTCGATACCGACCGCGATCAGCACCGCCTGGCTCATGACAACACCGGCTTCACGCACCTTCTCGTAGCGCGCATCGAGGATGAGGTAAGGAAACGGCTCTTGAAGGGGGCGCATGGCAAAGGCAGCGAGGCTCTCGTCCAGCCGCTTGTTGATGGCCGAGATCGACGAGGCCGAGAAGGCATGGCCGCACAGTTCTTCCGTGATCGCCTTCATCTTGCGGGTCGACACGCCCTGCACATACCTCCGCCAGTGTCGCCACCAAGGCCCGCTCGGAACGCTGGTAGCGCTCGAACAGCTCGGTGGAGAAGCGCCCGGCCCGGTCCTGCGGAACCCGCAGCTCGAGCTTGCCGACCCGCGTCACAAGGGTACGGCCGTAATAGCCCGAGCGATAGCCAAGCCGTTCGGGCGTGCGCTCGCTCTTCGAGGCACCCAGCGCCTCGTCCATCTCGGCCTCAAGCACCTCCTGCATCACCGCACGGAGCACTTCGTGCAATCCATCCGGGTTCGAAAGCAAAATGTCTTTGACGGCAGCGCTGGCGGTCTTAACTTCAGTCTTGGTCACTGGCGGCGTTCCTTCGCGGGAATCAGGTGACGTGAACAATCACCAGCCTGCCATGACCGCCCCCTCTCAGCGAATTTGCAGAACTCTCAGCACACTACCTCGTCAGAGGCGGCTCATCGAACGCGATCTGGCACCCGAAGGGTCATGAGAGGTTGACAATTAGGCTACCAGATATCTGCCTTAAGCGACTGCCGCGATTCAGTCAGGCATTTGGAAGGGTGTCGGATCGCGAAAGCGGCGTAACACGTTCTCAGATATGCGTGCGACATTGTTGAGATAGCCGGCGTGCGGGAGGCAACTGCCCCAAGCTATCGAGCCTACAGAAAAGACCCCGCCGCCTGCGGGTGTCTCAAAGAATGTCATATCCGCACGAATGGGCTCCCTTGGGGCATCATTCCATAGTCTGGTGAAATAGTTAAGGCCACCAAGTATGCGCGCGTAAGAACTGCCGTGCTGCTCGGAAGCGGCTACCACGAGTGCGTGACGTGGTGTACCGAGCTCCTCATTGACCACATCGATCTCAAGCCCGGCGGCTCCACCGATGATGCCGAAATCGCCAATGACATCTTCTGTTACCCCCTCGAAAATGAAACGAGCTCGGGCATCGTCACTGACGGCGAGACGACGATAATAACTACCCCGATCGAAAGCTTCTGTCAGATATCCCACGCCTACCAGCGATTGTTCGGGTCTGCCTAAGTCCGGCCACATGCCGCAGAGGCGGCCAGTAAAACTGCTATGGGCTTCGCCAGCACCAAAGCGGCCGTTTCCTGAATGGCGCCGCCTGAATTCAACCAGGCCTTTTCGTTTAGGATGATAATCGATCGCACTGGTAAACCCGTTCCCGCCGAGGTACATGAGCCGTCCACCTCGATTGAGAAAGTCATCGAGGGCTTGCAACATCGGCAGCGACCAATATTCAGGATGACTCCCGGTAATAAGTACCCGACATTTGTCCAGTGCTGCCAAGCCCTCGCGGTCGAGGTCCTCGTCCGTCAGTGTCTGGTGATCCGGAGCCACGCGGGCGAGCCAGCCTAGCAAACAAAGGTCAATCTGGAAATTCCAAAGCCATCCTCCAGGCTGGAGATTCACCACCGGACGTCGCAGCGAGCCAATGCACCGCTCGCTGCCATCCTCGTGCGGATCGTAGAGCGACTTACCAATGCCGGGGTGTTCGAAAGCCAGCAGATCGAGCGGCGTGTACGAGGATGCGATGCAACCGAGGTTATACTCGTTCGTTTGCCGCTGCATGGTCAAGTTCGCGTAGCACGCATATGTTGCAGTCGGTGCCAGAAAAGCAACATCGCTGGTGGCGTCGGCAGACTGTCGTACAAAAAACGGAACAAAAAACTCTGCATCCGCGCCGCGCAGACGCGCGGCGTAGCAGCCGCTGGGCCAATCGGTCGGCACGGTAAGCCTCAGGTCTTCCTGCCAGCCGGGGGTTTCAATATCGTCGTGGTGGAAGTGAGCCGCGCCGTACTGCTCAGGCGCGCGGCGCCAATCCATCGTTGGGCTTTCCCAAGCCGATCCCTGGACAGCGCGGGTGGGCTGATTGATGCACACGCCGTCGTGACCAGAGCCTGATTCATCTGGAACAACTTCTGATACTGGCTCGCCCATCAAATTCCAATCGCCCAGACAGGGCCAATTCAAAGGTTCAGTCGGTTTGCGTGATGCCAAATCGCTGAGTTGTTCGAGCGACAGTGCCGCAGCCAGAATCCGGGGGCGCTCGATTTTGCCATTAAAATGGTGGCAAGGAAATCCGTCGCCATCCCGCTCGGCGGCTATTAGAAGGCGGCCATCGCCATTCGCGGGCGGCTCTACGTCATCTACAGTAAGCCAATTCGCGCCAACATGGTCATGCGTCCCGGAAGCGAGGCGATGGACCACAACCAACAAATGTCGGCGCTCGGCATCATAGCTCAGAGCAACGAAACTCCAGAGCCACAGAGGTAAGGGGCGATCCAGGCGGTAGATCCGCGGCTCGACTGTATTTCGGAGGATTGCCGCCAGGCAGCCGTCTGCCTCCAGACGCAATGCTACTCCCCCACCCCCACGGGGGGTCAGAGTACTGAGCAGGCAACGTGGCTGGCCGGCTATAAGGGTCGGCATGACGTAGGCACAAACCGTTACCGATCCAAGATCCGCCAACCGCTGCGATCCATCCACCTTGATGTAGGAGCCAGCGCAAATGGGTTGCTCGCGTCCTGGATAACGCTTGGCCTCCCGAACCGGCATGACGGGCGGCTGGAACGGTGGCATCTCCGGTCCGGCATCGAAGCCAAGGAGCCGCACGAAATCGCAGTCGAAGCTGTCGAGTTTCATGCAACTGACTGCGAAAGAGATCGTCTCGCCAGGTTTAACGCTGTCGCGATCGGCATAAGCGAGAATCGCTGGACGATCAGACATCATTGCCTCCCTCCTGAATTGGGAGCGCACCGATGAGGTGTTGCCAACGCTCCTTGAAAACCCAGCGCTCAACATCCTCGCGCGATTGAAAACGCGCGGGGGCCGTTTCGGCCACCCGCAAGGGTATGTCAAGTGACCACCGCGCAGCGCGCCACTCGCTATAGGGCCGTGTCATAATGGCTATCCATTTGCCAGCTAGCGGCTGTGAGCGCATGACGTCCAGAATGAGACGCAGCTCGGCGCTGTGGCGACCAAAAGGCGCGACCAAGAACTCGCCCACCAGGTCAGAACGCGCGGCAAACCCCGCCAAGGCAGATCGAGCCGCCGCCGTACCGGCACTCTCAGGCGGGC
Organism: Mesorhizobium sp. P171375; assembly: GCF_057786075.1. NCBI lineage: Bacteria > Pseudomonadati > Pseudomonadota > Alphaproteobacteria > Hyphomicrobiales > Phyllobacteriaceae > Mesorhizobium > Mesorhizobium sp. P171375. The sequence goes on along the minus strand of NZ_JBYNWF010000001.1, from coordinate 2,053,125 downwards.
ACTCCCATTGAGACTTTACGAACTTAGCGCTCGAACAGTCGATCGTCACAGCGGCCTCCTGGCATAGCGTGGCAATTCTTGGACCCGCGCATTTGTGAACCCTCGATGCTGACAAAATTTTCCGGTAACCTAAAATGAACTCGATCGCCTAGCCGGCTAAAGAGCTCATCGTTGTTGTTGCTTTAGTCGCCGAGGCGTCAGGAGCACCATCGTCTCGATAACGGCACGAAATAACATCTGCAGCGCCAAACACCAGCGCTATCGAACTGCAAAAATATCACCTCGCACCTGAGTCAACAAACAAACCCGGACCACCTTTTTTAGACCTCCGTCGAGCCAGTTCCGATCTCGTGGACCGGCCAGCAGCTGGCGCGACTAACGGCGCGATCGCGCGCGGCTTCATTGCCGCTACTTGCAACAAAACCTTCAAATAAGTTTGCAGGATCTTCGCGCCCGCAAATCACCGACACTGCTATTGTCACAGCCAAGTCTGAGGTCGTCACGGCTAAACAACCGGGTGGCGACAGGCGCTGACCACACAATACGCAAAGGTAGGCTCAACAACCAATGGCAACGAGAGCACTCATTCTGGTCGAAGGCGATCCAACGGGTACTGGTCTCCTCTACATCCAAGCGGCCCAGCGTCTTGGTCTTCATCCAATTACGCTGTCGGCTGATCCAGCTCGGTACGAGTATCTGGCGGCAGAAAAGTACGAGGCAATCCGTGTCGATACAGACAATCTCGATGCGCTGATCCGTGAATGTTCCCGTCTAGGGGCCACTTATGACGTTGCTGGAATTACGTCCTCCCTGGAGGCGTTCTACGCGACAATTGGCAAGCTCTGCCAGTATTTCGATCTACCGGGACCGAACCCCACATCGATTGAACGATGCTGCGAAAAATTCAGTCAACGTCAGCTCCTTGCGGAGGCCGGCGTTCCAGTACCTGCGTATCGCTTGGCAGCGAATGCGGCGGACGTGCAAAGCTCTGCCGCGGAGATCGGCCTGCCGGTGATTCTTAAGCCGGCCGTGGGCGCAGGAAGCTGCGGTGTCCGATTGTGCCGCAACGCCGATGAGGTGGCCGAACATACGACCTATCTGTTGGGCGGGAAGCACATATGGCGGTCGTCGCCAAGGATGCTGGTTGAAGAATTCGCCGGAGGCCCCCAGTATAATCTTGAAGTAATGGGAAATGAGGTCATTGGGGTTGCCGCCGCTGACTACGGGCCACCGCATTTCGTCTGTCGTGAGCGCATCTATCCGGCCCTGCTGACCGATGACGAGCATGAGCGGATCGCCGATGTTTCGCTGAGCTGTTTGCGAGCTCTCGGCCTTGGTTGGGGGCCAGCGAACATTGAACTCCGGTGGACGGAGCGTGGTCCAGTCGTCATTGAAGTCAATCCGCGTCTTGCGGGTTCGCCCGTTCCTCAACTGGTTCAGGCTGCTTACGGTGTTGATCTCGTTTCCGAGCACATCAAGCTTGTCATCGGGGAGCAATGGAATTTGCGCAAAAGGCGCTCGCACACTGCGGCCGCGCGGTACCTAATTCCCGATTGCGATGGCACTCTCGATTGGATCGATGGCGACAGCAGGGCGGCTGCTATATCGGGTGTCGCCGAGGTCAAATTTTTTGTTGAAGCCAAGACGCTGATCATCAGGAAAGGCGATTACCGAGACCGGATCGGTCAAATCCTCGCCGCTTCCCCCAGCCGTGCTCTGACCGAGGCGACACTTCAGCGTGCCGTCGACTTAATCGACTGGTCCATCACACCATTTCCGACCGTTGGCGAACAGGAACAGTCCCTGGGCCCAACCCTCTCTGCTCCAGCGTCGGCGGCGCCCGATGAAAGATGATCGTTGTCAAGCCCGTTAGAGTTAGCAAACGGACAGCGCACCAACGGAGGAGCGGCCATGACCACGCTAGGGCAAATCTCACTGACGAAGCTGGCAGCCGATCTAACGCGTGTTTGTACAAGGGAGTGTATTGCAGCATGATGGCACGATCGAGCGCAGAACTCCACGCGAGACGTGAGCGCGCGCTGCCGCGCGGCGTTGCATGTGCGTTTCCGGTATGCGCGGAGCGCGCCCAAGGCGCGGAGATTTGAGACACGGAGGGGCGCCGGTATATCGATTTCATCGGCGGCATGGGCGCGCTTGCGGTCGGACATTCGCATCCGCAGGTGGCTGATGCAGTCAGAACGCAGTTGCAGCGCTTCACCCATACCTTCTTCGGCAGCATTCCTTATGGCGGCTAGGTGCGGCTCGCCGAACGCCTCAAGAGCGCCTTGCGTGTGACGCGGATAACCCGGCATGTTCCTCAAGTAGATCCCAGGAGGTTGCGAGCGATAGACGGATGTGGGCTGAGATCGAATGCTCCGCCACGGACGCCACGTCCGCTTGAACGAGAAGATAGCGTAGAAACCGCACGGTCGTAAGTCAGCACATCCCTGGACGGTCTCGACGAACCAGCAGTCCTGCGCAGGAGGGGCATCGTTACCGGTCAATTGAGATCGCGAAGGAAGTCCTTGACCTCGTCGCGTTCGAGGACAAGCTCCTCACCGTCATGCGCGACGATGCGTGTCTCGATGCGCCATACGTCGCGCAGGGCACGCGCGGTGGCCGAGACCGCGATGCGAACCTTCCAGTCATCGCGGGCGTAGGACTTCTCCCAAATGCAGGTTCCGCGCGCCGTATTCGGGTCGTCCGGATGCACGGTGAATGTGTCAGTGTGCTTTGCGGAAACAATCAAACCACTATGCGGGTGCAGCACGGCACCCGTGTCGCTCGAAAGGCGGAACGTTGTTTCGCCGGTCACCTGATCCGTTGTGATCTCTTGACGCGAAGGTTCACCAGGCCCGATGACCTCCCGTGCCATGGGCCGCGCGCCTTCGGGTTCCGCGAAAGGCGCCAGTTTGACGTCCAGATCATTCGCCTTCCGTACCGGCAAGATCAGGCTGCTGGCGCCGCAATAAATCGAGAGAGTTGCCCTCTCCGGACTGGGAAAAACGATAGGCCAATGGCCGGTAGCGATAGCGAGCCGGATACGTTGTCCTTTTTCGAAGCGCTGTCCGCAGCAACGCAACTTCATGCGTACCGTTTCGGGTTTGCCCGGCGTCATCGGTGCCAGTTCAAGGTCGTCGTGTCGATGGGTCAAGTTCAGGACACCATAGCTGACCAGCACGGCTGCGCCGTCTTCCAGCCCGAGCGACAGCGTGGCCGACAGAATTGCCACCGGCTTATCAGAGGCGAGTGTCACCTCGAACTCCGGGAAGCCGAGAATTTCCACCGCCTCGCCAAGAGGCTCGGTTTCGAACACCAAAGCGCTGTCGGCTTCCATGTGCCGGTCAACCGGCAGCGTCGGCGTCATGCCCTCGGCGCACCAGGCACCGGATGACAGCCCAGCGGTGGACGGCGAACAGATCGTGAGGACGGCGTCGCTGCCGTCCCCTTCTGCAAGACGGCCCGGTGAAAGCGCTAGCCGGCGTTCGACAATGCCCGGCGCGGGCCAGGAGTGCTCTGCCACCCAACGCCCAGATCGCTCTTCGTGGAGCGGCGCGGGATGCGCCGGATCCTGAATCCAGGCGCGCAACATGGGCTCGTCGGCGATGCCGGTATCGATGTCCTTTAGATAGCGGTTCCACCAACGCAGGCATTCCTGGAGGAACCCAATCCGTGGCCCAGGTATGGCGAAGTGCGGATACTTATGGCCCCAAGGACCGATCAAGCCTTTGCGAGGTCCCGGCAGGTTCTCGAGCATGCGGAAGACCGGGTTGGGATAGCCGTCCGCCCAGCCGCTCACGGCGTAGACAGGAACGTCGACGTCGGAATAGTCCTCGCAGATGGAGCCGTGCTTGTAGAAATCGTCTCGGCGCTGGTGTTCAAACCAATCCTGCAGCCAAATGCCGTTGCCGTTGAGCCGCCGCTCCCACATCTCGCGCCAGCGCTCCCCGACGAGCGCGGGGTCGGGCGGGGTCATGGCGATCGTCCAGGCTATCGCGCCCCACGACAAATTGCTGCACATCTGCGCACCGCCGAGATAGTGGCAGTCATCATTGTAGCGATCGTCGGTGGAGCAAAGCGAGATCACAGCCTTGAGTGCCGGCGGGCGGCGGGCGGCAACCTGCAGGCCGTTGAAGCCACCCCAGGAGATGCCGATCATGCCGACGCTGCCCGAGCACCAGGTTTGTTTCGCGAGCCATTCGATCACCGCCAGGCAGTCGTCCTGCTCCTGCTTGAGGTATTCGCCCTTGCAAACGCCTTCGCTATCGCCTGAGCCGCGCATGTCGACGCGCACCCCGGCAAAGCCATGGCCGGCGAAATAGGGATGAGTGAGCGCGTCGCGTTCCACCGTCCCGTCACGCTTGCGGTAGGGCAGGTATTCCAGGATCGCAGGTACCGGGTCTGCCTCAGCGTCCTCCGGCAACCAGATGCGGGCAGCGAGCTTCACGCCGTCCGGCAGCGGGATCCAGATATTCTCGATCTCCCGCACTTTGCGGGGGAAGTCGGAGACGACGCGAGTATCGTCCATGTTGAGACCCTTCTATGCGCTCGCGCCTGCGGCAGGAGCTTCGATGTTCAACGGAAATGGCAAGTCAACCGGCTGGCGCCGATGGTCACGGGGGGCGACACCTCGCTCGCACAAACTGGCTATGCAAACGGGCAACGCGTGTGGAACTCGCAGCCGGAAGGCCTCGCGACCAGCGAACGGCGCTTCCGCGGGCACCCAGATGCAGGGGCTTCGTCGTGCCCGACGAAGCTCCCATGATTATACCAGCAGTTTCTCAAGCAGCCTCGTCGAGCCAAACCTTCCCGAGGTCGATCTCGAATGTCGGGTGCATTGCGTAGCCTCTAACTTGCTTTGTAGAATGATTGAACAAGGTAAGCCAGTAAGGCTGTATTATGATGCCAGAATCCTGCAGGAGCGTTTCAATATCCTTCATGAGCCCCTTGCGCTTCTCCGGGTCGGGCATCGTCAATCCCGTATCGAGTTTTTTATCGAATTCGGGGTTTGACCATGCCGTCTCATTCCATGCTGCGCCACCGCGATAGGCAAGCACCAACACCTGAACACCCAAGGGGCGCATGTTCCAGTTTGTTATCGAAAGAGGGTATTTCAACCATCCATTCCAAAAAGTGCTACTGGGCAAAACCGTACGCTTCACCTTAAATTCGGCCTCGCGCAACTGCGCGGCAATCGCATCGCCCGTATCCTTATGCCATTCCTCGTCACTAGTGATAATCTCGTGTTCGAAATCCATCTGCCCAGCTTCGCTCATAAGGCGCTTGGCAGCCTCAACGTCCCGCTTCTTTTCCGGTACCGGGTAATACTCGGGTTGTAGTGGCGCTACATGATAATTCGCAGCAACGGTGCCGTAGCCATTGGCAGCAATTTGTAGAACAGCACTGTTGTCGACTGCCAACTGCAGAGCATTGCGCACGCGCTGGTCATCATACGGCCTAGTGGCAACCCTGGTGCGGCATACTAGCGTTGTCGACGTCTTCGCTTCAGATCTCACCAAGCCGATATCATCAAGGGCGCCGACATAATTTGCGAACGTCTGATACGTCGCGTCGATTTCACCTGATTCGAAGGCGCTCTGAACGACGGACGGATCGCCGCCATAGTCAATGAATTGCACCTCGTCCAGGTAGGCTTCGCCGCCCCACCAGCTTCCGTTTGTTCGACGCTTCAGGACTGCCTTTTGGCCGACGTCGTAGGACGCTAGTTCAAAGGGTCCCGTACCTATCGGATGCGCAACGATATCCGACCCGTTCTTTTCATAGTCACGGTGAACGATTAGCGCGGGATAATCGGCAAACCCCGGAATGATCGTAATATCGGGTTTTGGCAGCTTGAGTTTAATCGTGTGGTCGTCAACTTTTATAATGGCGCCTTCTATTGCTTTGCCCGTCTTTTCATCAACGAGCGTGGCCAGGCGCGCGGCCATTGAGTTCCCAGGCACGTCCCTTTCACACCAGCGCAGCAGGTTAAACACCACGTCATCTGCAGTGAAGTCGTCGCCATTGTTCCACTTGACGCCCTTCCGCAGTCGCAGGACATATTCTCTCGCGTCGTCATTCGTGTCCCAACTCTCAAGAAGCCTGGGTTCGAACGTGTATTCAGTAGTATACTTGACCAAAGGTTCGAGGAACTGGCGGTAGATGTTAGATAGTTGCGGATAATCACTCAGACGTGGGTCTTTCGGACCAAAGATCAACATGGATATTCGCAGAGCTCCGCCTTTCTTAGGCGCTTCTTGGGCGTGCGCTGGCGGCATTGTATCCAGCATCGTGTACGCCATAGCTGTCGACGCACCAAAGATGGAAGCGAGCGCCAGGAACTCGCGCCGATCCAATCCGCCCTTTTTTGCTTCCTCTGCGAGACAGTCGAAGAGCTTAGGCATCGGCTTGCACTTGGTAAAATACCCCACCCGAACCTCCCAGTATTGGTTGCTGATTGCAGTTTCGTATTTTTGGCATTGTAAGACGTGTGAAAGAGCTTGACTTTCCGCCGGAATGTTCAATTCAGGTACGCCGTAGGCTACAGAAAAGGGCGCATCTGAGCACTCGAATTAAAGTCAATCGACAGGCGATTTTTTTTGCGATTCGGCCGCTGATTGGTTTGACCTTACCGGGTGGATGACCGGTCCGGTTTCCTCGTTCTGGCTAAACCCGACGGAACTCTTATCCGGTCGATACCTTGCCGCGCCTGATTTTCGACCTATCGCGCGCAGCGCGACGATTTGAACTTGGTCGAGACCGTTGTCTTGCCGCCGCGCGATGCAGCTCCATGGACGTATCAGCTGGCCACTTCACCCGGATCGTCTGCAGCAAGGGGCCGTAGGGTGCAGACTTCAACCTATTCAAGCTGAGCGGCCTCGACGAGGAGTTCTACAGCGGAAAGACCCGAGCGTTGAATGGCACCCATGGTGGTCTCAAGGACCCAACCGGGCTCGACGAAAGAAATAGCTGTCGGTATCGAGACGATAGCCCTTATACAGGCGACTTCCTTTTTCCTGGAGGCGGCCAGCTTCAGAAGTGATCCGTCACCTTCCGAGGTAATGGCACACCATTGAAGAGCCCAGCATCCGCGTCAGCAACGGTCTCAGCGTCGTCGTAAAATTCGATTACGGCATTGATGCGAGGATAGACCTCGTCGTGGGCTTCGCGGGCCAAACGCGTCAGTTCCACAGCAGTCACCTCGCCCCCGTTCACGAGAGAGGCCAGACCGGTGGCGTCGTGCTATGCGTGTTCCCTTAGCTTCATTGGAGAGATCTTTCCTTAAACTGCAGCTGGTTCATGCTTCAGCGGGAAATGGCATTTGAAGCTGTGCTCCGCGTCGTCCCGGCTTGCTGACGGTTCGGGAAAGACGCGGCTGCAGATGTCTTGCGCGTAAGTACAACGTGTGTGGAACTCACAGCCAGCTGGCCGCTTCATCGGGCTGGGGACCTCGCCCTTGAGTTCGATGCGATTGAGAACGGCATCCGGGTCTGGCTCCGGGTTGGCCGATAGCAACGCTTCCGTGTAGGGATGACGCGGGTGCTCAAAGATACGCGCCGTCGAGCCGATCTCAATGAAACGACCTAGATACATGATCGCCATGCGATCGGTCATGTGGCGCACGACATTGAGATTGTGCGAGATGATCAGGATCGCCATGCCGAGTTCATCCTGAAGCCGCGCGAGCAGGTTTAGCACCTCGCCCTGTACCGAGACATCAAGGCCCGCAGTCGGCTCATCGGCGATGATCAAATCGGGTTTGAGCGCAAGAGCCCGCGCGATACCCACGCGCCTGGCCTGACCTCCGGAAAGCTGATGGGGATAGCGGCGAGCAAAATCCGCCGGCAAGCCGACCATGCGCAGTAAGCGCTCGGCTTCGCTTCCGGCATCGCGATCCTTTAATTTATGGATCCGGAAAGGTTCAGTTATAAGCGATTGGACGGTCAACCTGGGCGAGAGTGAGCCGATGGGATCCTGGAACATCATGGCCATGCGCCGCAAGTAAGGCTTGCGTTCGGCCACCCTAAGCTTCTCAATTTCCTGTCCATCGAAGCTGATGCTGCCGCTCACAGGCCGCTGCAGGCCGATTATCGTGCGCGCAACAGTGGATTTGCCCGAGCCACTTTCGCCGACAAGGGCCAATGTCTCGCCGTTGTGGATCTCAAAGGAAACACCGCATACTGCGTCGATAAAGGGGCCTTTTGTACCGGTGGCAAGTGCTTTCAGCGGACTCATAGTGCGGAAGCGGACGCGCAAATCCTGGACGCGAAGCAACGCAGTCATGCCGGAATCAGCCGCTCTTCACCCAGAAGGTGGCATCGGGCGACTTGGTCCACGCCGATGCGGTACTCGACCGGGTTCTCTTGCGCACAGCGATTAAATGCCTGGGGGCACCGCTGGCGGAAGATGCATCCTCTCTTGCTACCGAGGAGACTCGGCACCTCACCGGGAATGGTCGGCAAAGTGCGTGTCTTTTTTCTGATCCGCCCTGGGTCGCACTCAAGCAGCGCGCGGGTGTAGGGGTGAGCAGGATTGTGGAAGATGTCCCGTACCGCCCCTTGCTCCACCACCTCGCCCGCATACATGACGGCGACCCGGTCGCACAGCTCAGCCACAACGCCGAGATGGTGAGAAACAAAGAGGATCGAACATCCGATCTCCTTCTGCAGATCTTTGAGTAGATGAATAATCTGCACTTCCAGCGTTGCGTCAAGGGCAGTGGTCGGCTCGTCGGCGATGAGGAGCGCCGGTCTCACAAGTAGCGCCATGGCGATGCAGATGCGCTGACGCATGCCACCTGAGAAGTGATGTGGATAGGCAGCGATCCGACTTTGCGGATCGGGAATTCCGACTCGGTTAAGCATGTCGATGGCACGACCGCGCTTTTCGCTCCGGCTGCTTTGTTCGTGGTGCTGGATGTCGATCATCTGCCTCTGGATTGTCCGCACCGGATTGAGTGCGGTCATCGGATCTTGGAAAATCATCGAAAGACGGTCACCGAGTAGACTCCGACGCGCTGGAGCGGACATTTTGAGCAGGTCTCGACCTTCGAACACGATGCTGCCGGCTGTGACATCTGCATTTTCGGGAAGCAGGCCCAACACCGCATAGGCGAGCGTCGATTTTCCAGAACCGCTTTCCCCGACGATGCCAACTACCTGCCCGGCTGGCACATCGAGCGAAACGTTCCGCAGCGCATGAATACGCCCGCGCGGCGTACCGAAATCGAGATCGAGGCCGCGGATCTCAAGCGGCCGGGAGGCCGTACGGGATATGGAATCCTCGCGTCTCATAGGTCTTTCCGCAGTTTGGGATCGAATATGTCGCGAAGCGCCTCACCCAGGAATGTAAAACCTAGCGTTGCGAGGACGATCGGAATGCCGCCGGCAACGACCAACCAGGGCGTCAGATTGATATAGTTATATCCATCGTTGAGGATAGCCCCCCAATCAGGAGTCGGTGGGCGCACGCCCAAGCCGAGAAAACTGAGACCTGCCTCTACGGCGACGACAGCCGGCACATCCATGCTCACGAGGATGAGGAGCGGCCCGATAACGTTGGGCAGTACGTGCACGGCGAGGATGCGCGTCGTGCTGGCGCCCATACTGCGCTCCGCGGCAATATATTCGCTGTTGCGAAGCGCCTCTGTCTGGGTGCGCACGACGCGCGCATAGATAGGCATGGAGGTTATTGCGATGACGAAAATGACGCTGCCCAGACTGGGTCCAAGTAGCCCAATGACAGCCAGCGCAAAGATAATTCCGGGAAAGGAGCGGATTGTATCGAAGAACACCAGAAGCAAGTTGTCGAGCCAGCGCGGCCCGAACCCTGCGATGAGACCAAGCACGAGGCCGACTGCCAGTGAACTGCCGAGAGAGGCGAATGCGACAAGCAGTGGGATGCGGCCGCCAATGATGACGCGCGAGAATGTATCACGGCCCAGTTGATCTGTGCCCAAGAGAAAATTTAGCGAAGGGTCGGCCAGACGCGGCCCGACCATGATGCGAGTGGGATCATGTGTAATAAAGAGGGGAGCAAAGATCGCGCTTGCGAATACAAGCACTACGAGCACGGCTCCAAGTACGCCCAGACGGTTCTTGCGCAATTGCCGTAGGAAGGTACGAAACGCGCAGAGGACCCCCCCCTTATTGGATTCGAAGTGGATGGATTCAACGCTCGCCATGCTAAAGGCTCTCGCGGGTTCGAGGATCAAGCGTTGCAGCGATCAGATCGGAGACCGTTGTTGCGACGACCGTGAGAAAGGTTGTGACGAGCACAACTCCCATTGCGACCGGATAGTTGCGCGTATTGACAGCGTTCACGATCAACGCGCCGATGCCGGGCCTCGCGAAGACCACCTCGGTAAAAACAGCGGATGAAAGAAGCCACGCTATGCCCACGCCGAGGATGGTTACTGTCGGTAGGATTGCCAAGGGCAGCGCGTAACGCGTAACGATGCGCCATTCCGAAATTCCGAAGGAGCGAGCCGTTCGTAGATGGTTTTCACCCAGGATCTCGAGCATGGATGCGCGTACCAGTCGCGAGATATAGCCAACCCAGCCAATTCCGATGGCGAAGGCCGGCAGAATGAGATGGACGATGCTGTCCGAAATACCCTCTCCGACCCCGACCGCTGGCAGCCAGCCCAGGATGACAGCGAATATCAGAAGTGCGTAGACCGCCATGACAAACGAAGGAATGGCAATCGTGGCGACCGCCGCGACCCCAACGACTTGGTCGATCACAGCGTTACGCCTCATGGCCGAGTAACAGCCGAGCGGCACGGCAACCAAGACCGCCCATAAGATCGAGACCAGGACCAGTTCGATCGTGTAAGGCAATTGATCGAACACGATGTCGGCGACAGGTCTCTGGCTGAACACGTCAAAACCGAGATTGCCGCTGAGCAGCCCGCCGAAGAAGCTAGCTAACTGCACGATTAGCGGTTTGTCCAGCCCCATCTGCTCATGGAGTTGCGCCTTCATTTCCGGTGTGGCGCGTGGGCCGAGTAGGGCCGCTGCGGGGTCACCCGGCACCGCATGAATCATCAGGAACACAAGCGTCACCGCGATCACAACAATTGTGACCGCGAGGACAACCCGCTCGAGGAGGTAAAGCCACATGCTCCCGTCCCCTAAAGCTAAATCGGCTTGAAATCGAGGTACAGCGGATCCCCGTCCGGACGGGTTGCGGGTTCGATTTGCGTGGTGCGATACATGAGTGGATTGCCCTCATGGGTCAGGAACCGGTAGGCGCCGGACTCCTCCATCAGGTCCTGCATCTCGTAATAGAGCTTGGCGCGCTCCTCCGGGTCGCTGACGGTGGGCGCCTTGGCGTTGAGCTCGTCGAAACGCCCGCTGCGGAAGCGTTCCCAGTTCCAGAGGCCCACTTGATCTTGCACGAACCACGACGTCATGTAATGCGGATCCGGCAGACCATCGAACCACATTACGGTGAGCTGCAGGTCCTTCCATTGCTCGCCCTCCGATTCCATGCCGAGAGTCCAGAAGGAGCCCGGATCCTGGACATTGACCTCGAGCGTGATGCCGATCTGCGACAATTGGGCCTGCACCGTCTGGGCGATAGTCGAAAACGTGCTATCGTTCGAGCAGTCTATCCTCAACGCTAGATCGCTCACGCCGGCCTTTTGCAGAAACTCCTTTGCCTTTGCGAGATCGCCTTCTGGTGGGACGAGTGCCTTCGTACGGTGCCCGACAATACCTGGAGGAATGGTACCTGTTGCCACGTCAGCCTGGCCAGAATAAGCAGCATCCAGGATCTGCGGCACATTGATTGCCCATTGAATCGCTTTACGAACATTAATGTCTTTCAGCTTCGGATGCTCCATGTTCATCCCGATCCAGAGGTAATGGAGCGAGGGCCATTCCTCGACCCTGGTATCAGCGGGCGGATTGCTCTTGTACGTCGCAAGTGAATCCAGACTGATACCAGTGAAACCGATGTCGCCCGCCTGGTAGGCGCGTTCTGCCGTCTTGACGTCGGCCAAAGGCAAGATGCGGATTTCGTCAAAACCCGGCTTCGGACCCGACCACTCCGGATTGCGTGTCAAGAGCAAATACTGGTTCCGCTTCCAGTCGGCAAGCACATACGGGCCGGAGAAAGCCGGCGGCTTCATGCCGAAATCACCGCCATCCTTGGTTGCCTTCATTACCGCATCTTCGGAAACTATATGGCCGACCCCATAGGGGAATGCGATGTTCCAAACCGGCACGAACGGCGCCCTGAATACGATGACGCCCGTATAATCATCCTCGAGCTCGACACGGTCGAGCGGACCCCAATCGGGCTTCGCCGGCGAATTGAGTTTGATGACTCGCTCAAAGGAGAATTTAACGTCCTTGGCGGTCAACTCGCCGTAACCGCCGGTGAACTTGATGCCTTTCTTCAGGCGGAAGCGGATATGCGTCGGATCGACCTGTTCGATCTTTTCTGCCGCTTCTAGTTCCCAGGTCCATTCGGAACCGGGCTTATAGCGAATGAGCTTCGAATAGATACAGTTCATCACCTGTACTTGCTGGACTCCTGTGTAGAAGCCGGGATCGAGTTTGCTGAGTTCCGCAACGGCGCGCACCTTGAGCACCTTGCCTTCGGCTGCCCAGATGGCTTGCGACAAGGGCATGCCGGCAGCGACGATACCCCCGCCGAGCGCGGCACCGGTTTTGAGGAACACACGGCGGCTCACCCCCCCCATCATAGCTTTCATGAAACATTCCCCTTTCAGTTGGGCGAATTTCCGCTTGCAGCGGGTCGCTTTCGTTACTTATTCGTCGACTATAGAGCCCACGTCTCCGCGCCACAGTCGAAATAATCTCAATCGCAGGGTGACTTTTCGTCGACTTTGGCCGGGTGTCGCTCGTGCGCAGCAGGAAACCGACTAGCTCGCAGTGAGTGTCTGGCGGCCGTCCCAAGCGCTGTGGTTCGCATCAGCTGCGCCAACTTGGCCAAGTCGTCGAGCGTGGAGATTATCCAGCGCGCCACAGCGGCTGCCCCAGGCACACGCCATCTTCGATGGTGGAGGTGCTCAATGAAGGCTCTCGTTCTTCCTAGCCTCACTGTCCAGCAGCGCCTCAAATGCGCGCAGCCGCTCTTCGAACAGACACATCTTGGAACTGTGGACTGACGTGCGGCCGCTATCTCTCCCCCGCTCAAGAGCCACAAAGGGGTTCGGAGAAGCCACAGTCACTCATCCGAGCAGCGCTTGATCACGGCGATACAGGGCTGCCGAAAGCAGACCGCTTGGATAGCGAAGTGCACAATAAGTAATCCGCCGGTTGACTTAATTTCGGCTGTCCGGCAAGGCGTCTTCGAATAAGACGAGTGGCCTAAAGTCGAATTGGAGTCAGGCGCACGTCGTTCGAAGGCGTCAATTCGCCGCCACGAGCCTTTACACTTGAGCGAGAGATTGCCCGACCGGTTCGGGTCGAAATGTCAGGTTTTCGACCGGTGGGAAGTGGTTCGTCTCAATAAATAGGTCTCAACCATGGAAAACCGGAAGTTTACCAACATCGACGGTCAAATATGAAGACCGGCCTCGGACCGCTACCCGTCACATTAGTGGATAATGTCTGGATTCCGCTATCCGACGGAACACGATTGGCTGCCAAGATCTGGCTCCCGGAGGATGCGACATCCAACCCGGTTCCGGCAATTGTCGACTACATTCCTTACCGCAAACGTGATGGCACCGTTCTAGAGGACGAACGGATGTATCCCTATTTCGCTTCGCATGGCTACGGGAGCATCCGTATAGACATCCGGGGCACCGGCGATTCCGAGGGCCTGTTCGAGGATGAATACGTCAAGCAAGAACAGGACGATGCTGTCGAGGCCATCGACTGGATCACACGGCAAGTTTGGTGCAGCGGCAGTGTGGGAATGATCGGCATCTCATGGGGTGGGTTCAGCGCATTGCAAGTCGCGGCGCGCCAGCCCAAGGGTCTGAAGGCGATTATCACGACCTGCTCGACTGACGATCGTTACGCCGATGATGCGCACTACATGGGCGGATGCGTTCTCAACGATACATTGGTTTGGGGTACGTCGTGTTTTGTGCGCATGGCTCAGTCGCCAGATCCCGAAATTGTTGGCGAGGACCACTGGCGCGCGATGTGGATGAAGCGGTTGGAGAATGCCCGGCCGACGTTGATTGATTGGCTCACGCATCAGCGCCGAGATGATTTCTGGAAACATGGTTCGGTCTGCGAAGATTACGGCGCAATTGATTGCGCGGTCTTCGCAGTCGGTGGATGGGCAGATGGCTATTCCAACGCCATATTCCGGCTTCTCTCGAAGCTAGAGGGGCCACGGAGAGGGCTGATTGGGCCGTGGGGTCATAAATACCCTCATGAGGGGGTCCCAGGTCCCGCCATCGGTTTCCTGCAGGAATGCCTCCGCTGGTGGGATCACTGGTTGAAGGCCAAGGATACCGGCATCATGCAGGAACCGATGCTGCGTAGCTGGATTTTGGACAGGGCGGAGCCCGCGGCGCATTATGAGGAGCGGCCGGGACACTGGGTCGCGGACCCCAGTTGGCCGTCTCCGCATGTATCCTCACGAGTCTACCGCCTTGGCGCTGGCATGTTGTCCGAGCAGCCGCTGCCGAGAGCCACTCTTGAAATCAGCTCGCCCGCGACGGTCGGAATCGCGGGCGGTGAGTGGTGCGCCTATGGGCTGGGGAGAGTTGGTCCAGAGATGCCGCTAGATCAGCGGTGGGATGATGGGGGCTCGTTAATCTTTGACAGCCATCCCCTGACGGAAGCCACACCGATCCTGGGGTCGCCTGTTCTCGAATTGGAGATTACTTGCGATAAGCCGACGGCGATCCTGGCGGTGCGTCTTTCCGATGTCAGCCCATCGGGCGAAGTCACCCGAGTGACATACGGCCTGCTCAACCTGTCGCACCGCGACAGTCACGAAAACCTGCAGCCGATGGAAGCTAGGAAATCATACAGCATCCGCCTCCCGATGAATGAGATCGGCTATGCCTTCCCGCCCGGGCACCGGATCCGGCTGTCTGTTTCCACCGCATATTGGCCGATTGCATTTCCCGCGCCGGAGCGCGCCACATTGGGGATATATGCGCATGCAAGCCGTCTGCATCTACCGGTCAGAATGCCTCAGCCAGGTGACCATGAGTTGCCCGCGTTTGGCGCAGCGGAAGGGTCTCCGTCGATGCCGACGACGGTAGTCAAACCCGGCAATCTTGAGCGGTTCATTCGCATGGACATATTGCGGAGACAGGTCACCGTCACAGTAAAATGTGACGACGGCTCCGTGCGTCTCGATCCCATCGGCACCGTTGTTGGCCATGACAAATACATGTTCTATTCGGTCACCGAAAGCGATCCCTCGACAGCCCGCACGGAAGTGTACGAACGCTATGAGCTGGGCCGCGGCACTTGGCAGACGGCGGTTGAAGGGAGGACAGTTATGACAGCTACCAACTCGACCTTCCACCTCCAGATCGATTTCGGCGGTTACGCAAACGGCGAGCGCATCTTCGACAGATCATGGTCAAAAGACATTCCGCGTGACTTTGTCTGACCGGATGGAGGTGACTGCGGATATTGCAGGAGAGGGACCACGACACCGCGGCCGGTAGGCGCAACGGCCACGGCGCGTAACACCATCTTGAGAGCCAACGTCATTGCCGAAAATGGGGGCGGGCTATGCAACAGTCTGTCCCTCGTCACCTTGCGCACGTCGAGTATTCGCTCGGAGGCTTGCAACGGGCTTCAGAGGATTTGGTTGAATGCTAGCGTCCTTGAGCCCCAACAGTACTGAGGCCACCCGCACAATATCGAAATGATAGGATTTGCTAGCCACACATCGGCGGCGGGAGCGAGACCGTCACGAGTTGGCTTAAGCAGATCTCAGATTACCCGGCAGCGGTTCCTTTGTAAGACGTTAGTTGCGTCCGCAACGCATTCCCTGCAAGAGAGGTGAGCCATTCGACTTTCGTCCTCACAGCTCCCGGCGGCCTGCGCCCAAGTGCGAGTAATGCCTGGAGTTGGCATGCGGAAGCGTGCTGGCAGGGTTTCGAACTCCGACCAGCTCATGCGCCGGCTTTCTGGCTACGCCGGTCTCAGGCACCGTAGCCATGTCCGGCACACTTCCCGGTAGAGCCCGCTGAGCGCTAGTCTATAATAGATAGTTGTGAGGCCTGCCGTGTTAGCCGCATTGTTCACGCAGAGCGGCGTGGCCAGTGCATTAACCGCCTAATCTCCTGATGCAATGCCTTAAGCTTGCGTTAGCCGCTTCCCTTCCGTCGATGAACCGGCCGTCCCGATTCGCCCGCTGATGCGAGGGGTGCCGCGAACCGCGCCAAACTCGACCAGCCGCGTCTTATCGTCATGGAGCATCAGGCCGAAGTTGGTCAGCCGCACATTGAGGGCAAAGAGCATTTCTCACGTGTCCGCTTGCCAGGGCCTTGATGGGGAGCGGTGCCGCACGCGCCGCCCTTGGCGTGCGAGCAGTCGAAATACACCCGAAACTGGACGAAGTTCTGATACGCATCGCGGCGGCCGGCATCAACAATACCGATATGAACACACGGATGGCTGGTCTTCCGTCGTCGCTGGGGGCGACGGGTAAAAGGCGCGCCGCGATCGTGTGGTCGTAGTCGCATGAGCCCGCCCGATGCATATCAGCAGGTCGATCGCGCACACGTTTGGGCGCCGATTCATGTCGTTCGAAGCTCTGATGAGAGCTGTGCGAGAGGTTCCGCAAAGCCGGCGCCGATGATCCCCGCCAGGTCGTGTCCCATCAGGTGGTGTAGCTCGGCGGTAGCGAAGCCGCTCACGAGCGCGCCGTTATTAGCGCTGTAGCGAGCGAGCGGCGCGTGGGTGGTCATCGGCGCTTTCCGGTAGGGTTTGGTTGTTGACGCCAACCCATTTCGGAAGGACCACCGATGACCGACGACATGATGAACCTGCGCACGCTCGTGGAGAAGACCCCGGATGCCGATCTGCTGCGGGAGATGATCGGCTTTGCAGCCGAGCGACTGATGGGAATGGAGGTGGGCGCGGCCACCGGCGCCCGCTATGGCGAGAAGAACCCGCTGCGGCTCGCCCAGCGCAATGGCTACCGCGACCGGGACTGGGAGACGCGGGCCGGCACGGTCGAGCTGCGCATCCCGAAGCTCAGGAAGGGAAGCTACTTCCCAGGTTTCCTCGAACCGCGCCGCATGGCCGAGAAGGCGCTAACCGCCGTCATCCAGGAAGCTTATGTGCAAGGCATCTCGACCCGGTCGGTTGACGACCTGGTCAAGGCCATGGGTATGAGCGGCATATCCAAGAGCCAGGTCTCGCGGCTGTGCGAGGAGATCGACGGGAAGGTGAAGGCCTTCCTCGAGCGGCCGATCGAGGGCGATTGGCCATACCTGTGGATCGACGCCACTTACCTGAAGGTCCGCCGCGGTGGGCAGATCGTCTCGGTCGCCGTTATCATCGCCGTCGGTGTCAACGCGGACGGCCGGCGCGAGGTACTGGGCATGGAGATTGGCACCTCGGAGGCCGAGCCGATCTGGACAGAGTTCCTGCGCAAGCTGACACGTCGCGGCCTGCGCGGCGTCAATCTCGTCGTCTCCGATGCTCACGAAGGCCTCAAGGCGGCCATCACCAAGGTGCTGTGCGCGACATGGCAGAGGTGCCGCGTCAACTTCATGAGGAACGTGCTGGCCCATGCCGGCAAGAGCGGCCGCAGGGTCGTCTCAGCCTTCATCGCCACCGCTTTCGCCCAGGAAACGCCCGAGACCGCGTCCGTACAATGGCGCGCCGTCGCCGACCAGATGGGCCGAAGGTGCCAAAGCTGGCGACAATCATGGACGACGCCGAGCCCGACGTGCTGGCCTACATGACCTTCCCCAAGGAACATCGCGCCAAGCTCCACTCGACGAATCCGATCGAACGTCTCAACGGCGAGATCAAGCGGCGCACCGAGGTCGTCGGAATCTTCCCGAACGACGATGCGATCGTGCGCCTCGTCGGCGCAATCCTGCTCGAACAGAACGATGAATGGGCAGTGCAGCGGGCCAGATATATGACTCTGGAAACGATCTGCCAGATGAGCAATGATACCCTAATCAGCCTGCCAGCCGTGGCGCGCTGATCAGCCCGGCCCAAATGCCGCCAGCTACACCACGCCGCGGGACACGATCTCCCGCCAATCGAATGCGAGACCGTCCTCCGCTCCCGCTCCGCCGGAGAATTGCTTTCCACACCGCCGGTCCGAGGTCCTTCGGAAGACGACTTACCTTCACGGAAGACTTAGTTTGGCAGTGCGGCCCCCATCCACGACGAAGATCTGGCCGGTGACGAATGCAGCTTCGTCGGAGGCAATCCATGCGACCATAGCCGCGACTTCCTCAACCCGGCCGGTTCGACCCAACGGATGAATGGCACCCAGCCGTCCCCGCGCCTGCTCGGTCAACGCGGCCATGAAATTGACATTGAGATCCGTATCGATCCAGCCAGGAGCTACGCCGTTGCAACGCACCCCGTCTGGCCCACCATCGACCGCGACGGCACGCGTCAGGCCATGCAGCCCTGCTTTCGACGCGCAATAGGCCGCGTGCCCCGGGTTGGACGCCAATCCCTCAATCGAGCCGATATTGACGATCGCTCCCCGGCTTCTTCGAAGATGAGGCATGGCGCGACGGATCAGCAGGAAAGGAGCATCAAGGTTGAGCGCCATTGTGCGTCGCCACTCGTCCAGCCCCGTCTCATCTATCTTCGCTTCAGCCATGCGCCCAGCGTTGTTGACGAGGATATCGAGCCGGCCGGCCTGTTGAACGACATCGTCAATGATCACGGCCGGAACGTCGGGGTCGCAAAGGTCCGCGACTATCGTTTCTATACGGCAGGCCTCCTCAAGCTGAACCGCAAAGACTCTGGCTCCCTCGCCGGCAAGCCTGTCGGCGATTGCCGCCCCAATGCCGCTGCTGGCGCCCGTCACCAGGGCGACCTTCCCCACGAAGCGGCTCATGCTACAGCCTTTCCGCCGTCCACGTCGCCCACAACAATCCATCTCATTCTAGAAGACCCTCGGCGAACACGGCGTGCCGACCGCGCATCGCTCTGTGAATTCCCCCAAAGCCGCGCGCAGCGCGCCTGAGTTTCACCATCTGCCGGGGAAGGCATCCTCTCGTCCATTAGGCTTCCTCTGGCCAAGTGCTTGGAAAATACGCCGGGCGCTTTCTGCAACCCGTCGCCGGCAGTTCCTGTTGCCTAGCTACAAGGAGGTTCAAAAGCCGTGCCAACTGAGAAGTAGGAGCGCCAAAAAAAGAGTTCTACAGGTTATTCAAAGCCTTAAACGAGAGCGCATCAGCAGCGAAGCCGACCGCCACCGTGTCCCGGACTCGACAAAGCCGACAATCGGCGTCGGCACCCTGCGTTTTCCCAGAAAGTGGGCAGGATTTTCTCGGAATCCGTCGCTCTTGGAGACCGTTCCAAATCTCGTAGACTGACCAGCAACTGGCCAATCCTACTTGCAACAAAACCTTCAAATAAGTTTGCAGGATCTTCGCGCCCGCAAATCACCGACACTGCTATTGTCACAGCCAAGTCTGAGGTCGTCACGGCTAAACAACCGGGTGGCGACAGGCGCTGACCACACAATACGCAAAGGTAGGCTCAACAACCAATGGCAACGAGAGCACTCATTCTGGTCGAAGGCGATCCAACGGGTACTGGTCTCCTCTACATCCAAGCGGCCCAGCGTCTTGGTCTTCATCCAATTACGCTGTCGGCTGATCCAGCTCGGTACGAGTATCTGGCGGCAGAAAAGTACGAGGCAATCCGTGTCGATACAGACAATCTCGATGCGCTGATCCGTGAATGTTCCCGTCTAGGGGCCACTTATGACGTTGCTGGAATTACGTCCTCCCTGGAGGCGTTCTACGCGACAATTGGCAAGCTCTGCCAGTATTTCGATCTACCGGGACCGAACCCCACATCGATTGAACGATGCTGCGAAAAATTCAGTCAACGTCAGCTCCTTGCGGAGGCCGGCGTTCCAGTACCTGCGTATCGCTTGGCAGCGAATGCGGCGGACGTGCAAAGCTCTGCCGCGGAGATCGGCCTGCCGGTGATTCTTAAGCCGGCCGTGGGCGCAGGAAGCTGCGGTGTCCGATTGTGCCGCAACGCCGATGAGGTGGCCGAACATACGACCTATCTGTTGGGCGGGAAGCACATATGGCGGTCGTCGCCAAGGATGCTGGTTGAAGAATTCGCAGAAGGCCTCCATTATATCGCTGAGATAATGGGAAATGAGGTCATTGGGATCACCGCTGCTGAATTCGGCCCCCCACCGCATTTCGTCTTTCGTGAGTTCATCTTTCCGGCCCTGCTGACCGATGACGAGCATGAGCGGATCGCCGATGTTTCGCTGAGCTGTTTGCGAGCTCTCGGCCTTGGTTGGGGGCCAGCGAACATTGAACTCCGGTGGACGAAGCGTGGCCCAGTCGTCATTGAAGTCAATCCGCGTCTTTCTGGCGCGCCCGATCCTCAACTGGTTCAGCTGGGCTACGGTGTCGATCTTGTCACCGAGCACATCAAGCTTGTCATCGGCGACGAATGGGATTTGCGCAGAAGGCATTCGCACATTGCGGCCGCGCGGATTCTGGTTCCTGATCGCGATGGCACCCTCGATTGGATAAGTGGCGACAGTCGGGCGGCTGCTATATCAGGTGTCGCCGAGGTCAAATTTTTTGTTGAATCCAAGACGCCGATCGTCAGGAAAGGCGATTACCGAGACTGTCTCGGATATGTCATCGCCGCTTCACCCAGCCGTGCTCTGACCGAGGCGACACTTCAGCGTGCCGTCGACTTAATAGATTGGTCGATCACACCATTGCCGACCCTTGGCGAACAGGAACAATCCTTGGACCCGACCCTCTCTGCTCCAGCGTCGGCGGCGCCCGGTGAGAGATGATCGTTGTCAAGCTCGCTAGAGTTAGGAAACGGACAGCCCCCCGTGTCAAGTTCCCGATGCTTGCATAACCGTCAGGTCAGCGACGAGCATGCTTGCCCCTACCACGCGAAGGGCGTTGCAGCAGACCACGACATACACCCGAAGGAACTCAAGATCGTATTCGAGCCCGTGCGACCGGGACGAGGCTCGCCAGCTCGAGCTGAGTCAGCAGCGCATGCTCCCTGAAGCGAGCGCAGTCATGCAGGATAGGCGTTGGCGATCAGTTTGCGATAGAGACGCCCAAGTTGCGCCTTTTCGTCGACGTTACTGGTATGTTATGCTAACAGAATAACTACCACGCCGTGCAGCAGGCCAACATCTGGCTCAAGGCCGCTGCACAAGGTTGCTGTGTTGCGCGACCGCCCGGTTCCGGGAAGCGCGGTCTTCGGCGCGAATACACATGCTAGTCCGCGGGATTGCTTCGAGGACTGGAAACTCGCGAGAAGCAGTACGCGATCATCCGGCATTATGTCAGCTTTGTCGGGTCTGCGACGCAGGATTGTTTGGCCAATTTCTTATTTCGCCTCAAGCCAAATTGCTGAAACAGCCACGAAAAATGTCTCTTCGCCTCGATCGGCCCAATTGGCACGAGTTTTGACACCGTAGCTGCGAGACGGCAGCAGGAAGCGACCCGCGCGCCGCCGATGACCATCTGCCCTATACGGAGGAATTGGCATGAACACCCTCGATCAACGGACGGCACTGGAGCAAGCCGCGCGAGAGCGCATTAAGGATTCCCACGCTCTCGACGGCGACGTCGGTCGCTTGACCCACTTCTATCGCGAATGGGCCAGTTCCTACGAGTTGGATGTCGGCCGCGACGGGTACTGCGGGCCGATGATCGTGGCGGAATTGGCGGGCGCCGTGCAGACAGCCTATTTGGCCAGGCAGCGAGCGACCATCGCAATCCTGGACGCTGGCTGCGGAACAGGCCTCGTGGGCGTGGAACTGGAACGCCTCGGCTTCCGGTTGATCGACGGGATCGACCTCTCCGCGGAGATGGCCGAACAGGCACGGCAAACCCGCGTCTACCGCCATGTCCAAGGCAATGTCGATCTCAACGGGCCACTCTCCGACTATCCCAGCGCGAGCTATGACCTCACGGTCTGCTGCGGCGTCTTCACGCTCGGGCATGTCCGACCGGATGGGCTGCGCGAACTGGCTCGCGTCACGCGCCCGAACGGATTCATCATCGCAAGCACCCGCAAGAGCTATGCGGAGACCACATCCTTTGAAAACGAGGTGCGGCGGCTGCAGGATGCGGGCGTCCTTGTGCCGGCACTGCGTCTAAACGACGGCAGATACGTCGCCGAGGAGGACGCGCACTACTGGGTTTTCCAGGTGGCGGAGAAGGCCAACGCACCAACGGAGGAGCGGCCATGACGACGCTACCGCAAAACAAGCTGGCGAAGCTGGCAGCCGATCTAACGCGTGTTTGTACAAGGGAGTGTATTGCAGCATGATGGCACGATCGAGCGCAGAACTCCACGCGAGACGTGAGCGCGCGCTGCCGCGCGGCGTTGCATGTGCGTTTCCGGTATGCGCGGAGCGCGCCCAAGGCGCGGAGATTTGGGACACGGAGGGGCGCCGGTATATCGATTTCATCGGCGGCATGGGCGCGCTTGCGGTCGGACATTCGCATCCGCAGGTGGTTGATGCAGTCAGAACGCAGTTGCAGCGCTTCACCCATACCTTCTTCGGCAGCATTCCCTATGACGGCTACGTGCGTCTCGCGGAGCGCCTCAACGCGAAAGCTCCGTTCCCCACGCCGGCGAAAACCCTTCTTGTCACCACTGGCGCAGAAGCGGTGGAGAATGCGGTGAAGATCGCTCGCGTCCACTCGGGCCGAAGGGGTGTCGTAGTCTTCAGAGGAGGCTTTCACGGACGCACGTTACTGACCCTTGCGATGACTTCACAGCTCGATCCATACAAACGCGGTTTCGGCCCCTTCCCCACCGATATTTACCACGCGCCCTTTCCTTCGGCTTATCGAGGCCCGAGCGCAGACGAGGCCCTTCAAGCGCTTCGAGACCTGTTCGAGACGCAGATCGAGCCCGACCAAGTTGCAGCCATGGTGATCGAACCGGTCCAGGGTGAAGGTGGTTTCCTGCCGGCGCCGCCGGAGTTCATACGCGGTCTGCGCGCTTTGTGCGACGCCCACGGCATCGTCCTGATCGCGGATGAGGTCCAGTCCGGCTTCGCTCGCACCGGCCGGGTTTTCGCCATCGAGCATTCAGGAGTGGAGCCGGATCTTGTAGCGCTGGGAAAGAGTTTCGGCGGCGGGCTCCCAATCGCCGCTGTCATCGGCAAGGCGGTGATCATGGACGCCGTGCCGCCGGGCGGACTCGGAGGCACCTACGCGGGGAATCCCCTTGCATGCGCAGCGGCACTTGCCGCCCTGAACGTGCTTGAGGAGAAGAACCTGGCTGCCCGCAGCATGGAAATCGGCGAGCGCCTTACCTCCGGCTTCCGCTCCCTCAATCTGGGGACCAATTGCCCCATTATCGGCGAGGTGCGCGGTTTGGGCGCGATGATCGGCATTGAACTCGTCGATGATGCAATGTCACAGCGCCCGGCGACAGCGCTGACGGCGAGGCTCGTGGAAGACGCCGCGATGCATGGTCTTCTGCTCGCCTCGGCCGGACTTGCGCATAACGTCATACGCGTGCTTGCTCCGCTTACAGTATCGAACGAGATCATCGACGAAGCCTTGGCGATTTTCGAGGATTCGCTTGCGCGGGTGGCCACGCTTCCCACGCTTGATTCATATGATCCCGACGAGATGGCCATGCTGCGCTCAGAAACAGAGCCGCAGATCTGATGGGTGAGCTTTTCCCGCTCCGCATCCAGGCGATGGGGGGAGACGATGGACCGCGTGCACGCTATCTCATCGGCGGATTTGGACGGCATGAGGGCATGGAGCGCCGGCCGGCTGCTTTGCAGATGGCTCCCGTTTCAGGGTTGTCGTTTTGATTGGACTTGACGTGAGGCGTAGCGAAGTGCGGCTGATCAGTCACACTTCGTATTGAATGCTCACCGGCTCCGCAGCATTCGAGCGCGCGTCGTCATCCTCAATGATAGCCTCAGGGCCGCAAAAAGTAGCCTGCCAGGTTGTTTCGGCTGCTGCCGCCGCGGGCTGCATCTAGACTAAGGGAGGACAAACCAGCTCCACGCGGCCCGTGACTATCGCCCAGATTGACCTGTTCTGCGGCATGGATGTTGCCGCTAAATATACGAGAAGCAGCCGGTTGGCCCGTCCGCTTTATCGGAATTGTCGAGGACAAAGGCTTGAGTTGAGGTTGCAACGGCCCATGAGAGCGGGTTCGTGATTTCTTTTCGCAGCACGCGAAGTCGCCCTTCCGACTGCAGAAGACGCGTTGTCCGTGCAGTATCTCGATCATGGTCTGATCGATTCCTACGCATTGGCGTGCCCTGAACATTGCACCCGTCCGAAATCCGTCGAGACGCTTTATATCACAGCGCCGGTATCAAGACGGTTGCAACAGATCCTTCAAATAAGCTTGCAGAACTTTCACGTCTCCCAACCGCTAACTAGGGTACAACGTCCGAGGTAAGGCACGGCTTCAAGAGCTTAGCCTGATTTTACGCTTAGATCCCCCACAGCACGCAATCTCGGAGTTTACAATGGCAAGAAGAGCGCTAATCCTGCTTGAAGGCACAAGCGCGAATGGCCAGCTATACGTCCAAGCCGCCCAGCGTCTTGGTCTTCATCCAATTACCCTGTCCGCTAACCCAGCGCAGTACGACTATCTTGCGGCGGAAAGCATTGAGGCAGTCGCGATCGACACAACCAACCTCGGCGCGCTGATCCACGAATGTTCCCGGTTGAGTGCGACCTATGACATTGCAGGGATTACGAGCGCCGAGGAGGCGGTCTATGCAACAGTTGGCGAGCTCTGTCGGTATTTCGAGCTACCGGGACCGAACCCCACAGCGATTGCACAATGCTGCGACAAATTCACTCAACGTCAGCTCCTCGCGGAGGGCGGCGTTCCAATCCCAGCTTATCGCTTGGCAGCGAATGCCGCGGAGGTAAAGAGCGCTGCTGAGGAGATTGGGCTGCCGGTGGTTCTTAAGCCGGCCGTGGGCGCGGGCAGCAGCGGCGTCCGATTATGCCGCGACTTCGATGAGCTAGCCGAACACACGACCTATCTGTTGGGCGGGAAGCACTTCTGGCGGTCTTCGCCAAGGATACTTGTCGAAGAACTCGCGCAAGGCCCCCATTATTGGGCGCACATAATGGGAAATGAGGCTATTGGTATTGAGGCCGCTGAGTTCGGCTCCCCACCTCATTTCGTCTTTCGTGAAGGTATCTTTCCGGCCCCGCTGACTGATGACGAGTATAAACGTATAGCCGAACTTTCGCTGAGCTGCTTGCGAGCTCTCGACCTCGGCTGGGGGCCAACGAACATCGAATTCCGTTTGACGAAGCGTGGCCCAGTCATCATTGAAGTCAATCCGCGCCTCGCTGGTGGTCCTCAAGCGGTTCAGTTGGCTTACGGTGTCGATCTTATCACTGAGCACATCAAGCTTGTCATCGGCGAAGAATGGAATTTTCGCAGAAGGCATTCGTATATTGCGGGCTGGCAGTCCCTGCTTCCTGATCGCGATGGCATCCTCAATTGGATAGACGGCGACAGCCGGGCGGCTGCCCTGTCAGGTGTCGCGGAGGTCAAATTGTATGTTAAACCCAAGACACCGATCTTCAGGAAAGGCGATTACCGAGACTCTATGGGATGTGTCTTCGCTGTTTCGCCCAACCTTGCTCACACGAAAGCGATCCTTCAGCGTGCCGTTGGCTTGATCAAGTGGTCGATCACACCATTTCCGACCATTGGCGAATAGAAAAAAGTCTGAACCCCAACCCTTTTTGCTCCAGCGCCGGGGCGCCAGGTAACAAATGATGGGCCATTCGTCGCTCACGACGAATCGCCCTGAAAGGGCCAGACCATTTCGGGCCGCGACGATGGCAAGGTTTTTCGGCTTACGCTTGGCGACGGGGTTCCCTGGAGGAATGGGATTGTGCCGGGAAGCAACCAGAGCGCCCGTGAGGAGGGCGGCGCCCTGCCAGCGGAAATGTCGGTGATGCTAGGCACCTTCAACGCAGAGCAGCATGGGCGCGGCCGATCACCTTCCTAGCAACGGCCGCGTCGAACTCGCACACGTCGCCGATAGTGAGAACCAGTTCGTGCTCAGGAGGACGCAATGTTGTCGGGCCAGAAAGAGCCGGCCATGATCGGCGCCGGTAATGCCCCACAGAAGCTATGAATTTGAGATTAATTCACGCATTTGTTGGCGATCAGCTGATCAGCTTGGGGCAACCCTTAGCGCTATTTACATCCCCGGATCAGATTGTTTCCTTTTTCGATCTGCTCGACCAAAGGTGCGAGATTGCACGCGCCGGGATTCTGACACGGCATCAGGCCGACCAGCCGCGCGCAGCACATGCCGCGCGTCCACGAGCGCCCCGGGCTTCTCCCTCAACGCTTCGAAGTCGGATCCTTCCTGTCTGGTCGCAATGTGTCGCCCGGAAACGTCCGAAAAATGGCGTCTTGCGGACTTTCATCGCAGCGAGAGTCTCTCGCCTGCCTGCCGAACTTCTGTCATTTTCGGCGGTCCCGCCAAGGCATGGAGCGACGGCACTTAGCATTGATCGGATTTCTTCCTCATCCCGTCCTGGAATGCGGAGCGGCCACGAAGCTCCCATTGTAGATCGAGGATTCCGGAAGAATCCATGCCCAGTAAACGTCGTCCCGAACCCGTGATGCCGATCACCCCACCGCTATGCCTCCGGGCCATGCAAAGGTGCGCCGGCGCGAGTTCTAACCTCAAGCGTTCCGCTCTTCGGCCGAGATCTTCCGCAACCACTCGCGCAGCCGCTCGGCCCCCGGCGACAGGGTCCGGTTGTCGTTCCACGTCAGATAGTATCCTCCCGGGGCGTCCAGCTCGAGGTCGGTAATCCTGACGAGCTTGCCCTCTTCGACCGATGTTCGCACCAACCGGTGCCAGCCCACGGCAACGCCCTGATCAGCCTGGGCGGCTTGCAAAGCTACGAAGAACTTGCTGAACCTGCGGCCACGAAGCGGTCCGCGGGGAATCCTGGCGCGGCGCAGGACCTCGTCCCAGCCGGCCCACTCCGGCTCCATCCATTCGACGTGCAGGAGTGGCAGTTCGGGCAAGCACTTGGCGGTCGCATCCCTGTGCTCCTGGGCGAAGCCGGGACCGCAGACCGGGTAGATGACATCGCCAAACAACAGTTCCGATCTCTCTTCAGGCCATGAACCGAAGCCATAGCGGATGCGCAGCTCGACTTCAGCGCGCCGATAGTCGCGCGAACTGTCGGAAATCAGATGATCGACTGTGATATCACCATGCTGCGACCAAAAGCTCGGCATGCGCGGCATCAACCACATCGACGCGAACGCGTCGGTAGAGGCAATCGTGACATTCCGGGTACGATCGCCGCGTTTAATGGTCCTGACGACATCGGACGCCTTTGAAAGGGTGCTTGCCAGCACGCTGTAGAGGTCTTTGCCAGCCCTGGAAAGCATCACACCGGTTCCTGGCCTCACAAACAGCGGAACACCAAGCTCGTCCTCAATGGCTTTGATCTGCCGACTGATCTCTCCCGATGTCACGTTCAGCTCGGAAGCCGCAAGCTTGAACGAGAGATGGCGTGCCGACGCCTCGAATACCTCGAGAGCAGTCGGGGACGGGAGTTCATAATAACGATGAAGCATTGAAGGCTCCAATCAGATCGACAGTCGCTGTCTAAGTAGCCGCGATATCCATGTCGACCTCTGGTTCAAAGGAGCGCCGCCAGCTCACACGCTAAAGTTGAGATAGTGATAAATCACCATTGGCCTTCGTGACGCACTGCGGTCGCCCACGACGACCAAATCATCGATGCAAGTTGCGTGCCGATAGGCTCACCGTTATGAGTGCACCACACGTCCATACCGACGGACCGGCTCACTCGACCGTTCGTCGAGTTTCCGACATTTCTTGCCAGCATCAGACACAACGTTTGTGGATACACATGCGCGGGATCGTCACATTAACGAGGCGGGACCCGGCCACCGTATGAGGAGGTATAACGACCCCGTCACCCGCGCTATATCCGCGCCGTTTCCCTACCGAGGTGGTCAGCGCGAGAGGTCAGCCACGAAACGGTTCGCCGTTGCGAGAAGTTCGGATATCGGCTATCCGCGACCGCCATCGGTCTTGCCGCTTGCCAGGATCGGCACGGGGTGCCCGCACAATGCGGACGCTTGGCAGCAAGCACATGCGCCAGCGCGTGCACCGACTTCAGCACCACAGCACAGGCGCCGACCTGGTCCGCCAGCGTGGAGAGGCGCAGATCGATGCCCTCGCTCTGCCGGTTCAACGGCGAATGCTGGGCACACTTCTCAAACAAGATCATCGTTCGCCAGTCAGGCCGAACCGCAACACGAGCAGTTCGACGGGGCGGCAATGACGACGCGTTCGCGCGGCAGATGCTCGGGACACGGCTTCCTTGACGGTCGCTTGCGCTCGAAGGCTCTGAGCGTTGTCGACGACCGCCGTCGCCGCTGTGCCTGACAGTATTCCTTCACCCATGACGTTTTATCTGAAATCCATCCGCGGGGCGACTTGGAAAGCCCGCCTGTTTCGGACCGGTTCGCCAAGGACCTGTGGATGGTTGTAACTCTCCGGAATTAAGCGGGCAGGCAGTGTCACGTGAGTAAGTGCCTATCCGCTCTCATCAAACATTGGCCAAGTGAGCGTAACTTGCTGCGAAACGCCTGAATTTGTGCTCGCCGCACGTCACCGGCTTGTAGCGAAGCGGGTTGCTGTCGGTGACACATGAAGGCAATGGTTCGATGACCGCATTGAAATCAGCGTCGATAAAGAAGGGGATCGAGTATCGCTCGCGGCCCGAGGTATTCACCACGCGGTGCATGTTCGCCAAGTAGACATCATTGGTCAGCCGCTGAATCAGATCGCCAATGTTGATTACGAATGTGCCATGGATCGGAATGCCCTGGACCCAGTCGCCATCTCGGTTCATGACCTGCAGACCGCCCACGTCGTCCTGCGCCAGGATGGTCAGATTGCCGTAATCCGTGTGGGCGCCAATACCTATGATCTCTTCGTGAATATAGCCACTCTGCGGCGGATAATGAAGCAGGCGCTGAATGCTGATCGGGTTGCGCATGAAGTTCTCGAAATAGCTTTCCGACTGGTCCAGACTGAGCGCGATTCCCTTCAAGAGTATTTTCGCGAGGTCCACCATTTTTTGATGGTACCCGTACGTCAGTTCCCGAAACTCAGTCAGATTTGAGGGCCACTGGTTGGGGCCCAAAAACGGACCTTGCAACGTCGAGCGTTCAGGACCGATGTCAAAGCACTCCTTGAGGTCTCTCGTCTTGCCCGGATCGGTGTTCTCCCCGAACGGCTCAATGTATCCGCGCAGGGCCACATCGGATTTGCTTACATGCAATTCCATCTTCTGCGACATGGGCAGATCAAAGAACCGACGGCTCACATCGAATACCGAATCCACAAAATCCTGCGGAATACCGTGGTTCTTCACATATATGAACCCAGTGTTGGACAATGCCCAACGTATCTCCTTCGCCACCCTATGCTTATCGCTGCCATCGAGAAGCGGCGCGATGTCAACCACCGGGATCTTGTCGAAGCTTTCGCGTTTCGCGCGAAGCTTGTCGTCCAGTTTGGCAACGAGATCTTTGCGCATTGGTCACCTTTGTTGACGATTGAGCAGGAACATTGGTGTTTTTTGACTGGCAGTATAAAGAATCGTCGAGAAGGATGGCACCTTCGCGATGCGTTCTTTCGCGCCTCGAATAGGCTGCAAGTCCTCAACTATGTAGAAGAGCCCGACGTCCTGGCAGGGCAGGCCCTCGCGCTCTTCGTGTCGCATCGTCATGGCCGCTCCTCCGTTGGTGCGTTGGCCTTCTCCGCCACCTGGAAAACCCAGTAGTGCGCGTCCTCCTCGGCGACGTATCTGCCGTCGTTTAGACGCAGTGCCGGCACAAGGACGCCCGCATCCTGCAGCCGCCGCACCTCGTTTTCAAAGGATGTGGTCTCCGCATAGCTCTTGCGGGTGCTTGCGATGATGAATCCGTTCGGGCGCGTGACGCGAGCCAGTTCGCGCAGCCCATCCGGTCGGACATGCCCGAACGTGAAGACGCCGCAGCAGACCGTGAGGTCATAGCTCGCGCTGGGATAGTCGGAGAGTGGCCCGTTGAGATCGACATTGCCTTGTACGTGGCGGTAGACACGGGTTTGCCGAGCCTGTTCGGCCATCTCCGCGGAGAGGTCGATCCCGTCGATCAACCGGAAGCCGAGGCGTTCCAGTTCCACGCCCACGAGGCCTGTTCCGCAGCCAGCGTCCAGGATTGCGATGGTCGCTCGCTGCCTGGCCAAATAGGCTGTCTGCACGGCGCCCGCCAATTCCGCCACGATCATCGGCCCGCAGTACCCGTCGCGGCCGACATCCAACTCGTAGGAACTGGCCCATTCGCGATAGAAGTGGGTCAAGCGACCGACGTCGCCGTCGAGAGCGTGGGAATCCTTAATGCGCTCTCGCGCGGCTTGCTCCAGTGCCGTCCGTTGATCGAGGGTATTCATGCCAATCCCTCCGTATAGGGGCAGGCTCGATGCAGTAGAGTCCTCATCGGCGGCAATGGCCGCGGCTCAACCCATGAGCTGTTCGTCGTATATTGCTGAGCATGGCTGCCCCAGGCGCTTCCAGCGAAATGCACGCGAACTGCTGCCGCCGGACGGGGGATCTCAAACCTATTCCGGGAATCAATGGGGATGTTTCGTCTTGAACGGTCCGGCATTCCGGCCAAGGCGCCCTGTTCGCCTATCAACTTGTCGAAGACATCGCGTGGCAGTGGCAAGCAGGTGACGACAAATGCCGCAATCGCGGGCCGCGTCGCGGTGCGTCTTGTCACCGGGGGGTGTCCTTCGAGCAAGTCGTTCGCGGCCGCGGAATTGGGTTCTTGTTTGCCAAGACCGCCGGCGTCCAGGAGCTTGGCGAACGGTCGGCCTATCGCTCCCGGTAGCCATGCATCCGAATCATTGTGGAAACGAGTGGCGCGCACGGCGTCTTCTCCAGCCTCTACAGCAGACATAGGACTTCCTTTCACAACTCATTCGGTGCGGCTTTTAGCGAAGTTCAAGCATCGCAAATCGATATCACCGGTCTTTTAGCAGGAAAAATTCGGTTTTATTTTAAAAGTATATTTTATAATATGAACCTACATTGAGTTTTTGTTTAATGTTTGTGTCATAGGCGAAAAATATTCGTCAACATAATACGGTGATCTAGAGGAGATTTGCCCTGAGGGTGTGACGAAATCCTCTTCGACAGCCCGTGAGAGGTCGGGATCGGCCGCGGCCCATCCGACACCACCTGCTGGGGTGGTATCGCTGGAGACCTGGCTCAAGCTTGCCCGCCTCGCGCATGATCCGCTTTCCGGTCTGGCACCGCTAAGGCAGGGCCGGCGGCGCCGAGCGGGCATGATCAAGCGCATGGGTGCTTGGCGCTGGCGCCGAGATGACGCAAATACCAGCGCCATGACGACGTCGATGAAGTTAGTCGCCGTCCAGACGCTCTGTGCCACACCCCCGGGAAACCAAGCGTTGCAACAGGTCCTTCAACAAAATTTACAGAATCTTTGCGACCGCAAGCCGCTGGCGTTGATACGTTCAGTACGAATCTGAGATTCCGGCACCGCTAAAAAGCTGATGCCTTTTCACGCTCAGATCGCGGCACAGCACGCATCGGAGGGTCAACCCCAATGGTAAGTAAAGTTGTATGCGTCAAGTTCTGCAATTGGGCGGCCATGAGGCTGGTCATACGGCTTGGCGCGGCCAAGCCCGACCTCGCCGCATGGCTGTCCAAATGGTCGGCCCGCTATTCGCGGCTGACGCCGGCCGGCAAGGGCCAAACTGGAACGGGCTCTTGCCTGTGCTGGGCGACGGGCGTCTTCGGCTTTCCAGCACGACGGACAAGTGTCGCTAAGGGGATTTCCGAAGCATCTATCACCGGTATCAACGCCTACGCGCACCGCGTGAAGCGCGGGCAGGAAAAGCTTCCGCCCGAGTTCGAGAAGCTCGGCCGTCTGCCAACCGATTGTGCCGGTTACGTCGGCAGTCTGTCGGGCGAATTGAGAAACTGACCCCCTGACGAAATGAAGAACTGACCCCCTCGGTTATGAGAGGAGGCATGGATGACGGTTGGGATTTCGGCGATTCCTGCATTGTCGAGAACGATGCAGGGAGAGGAGATGCTTCAGCCTGAAGAGGTGGCAGCGATGCTGCGGCTGCATGAGCTTGGCTGGGGAGCGAAGCGGCTGGCGAAGGAATTCGGGTGCGCGCGCAACACGGTGCGTCGCTGGGTTACTCGCGTCGGCTGCATATCCGTCCCTCGCTTCGGGAGCGCCAGGCGGACTGGTTGGAGGGGATGGAAGGAGCCTTCCTTCGCTTCGGCGGGCTTCCAACGGAAGTGCTGTTCGATAATCCGAAGGCGCTGGTCGAACATCACGATGCGGCGACGCGGGAGGTGCGCTTCAATGTGCGGCTGCACGCCTTTGCCCGCTACTGGGGATTTACGCCACGGGCTTGTGCGCCCTACCGGGCGCGAACGAAGGGAAAGGACGAACGCGGGGTCGGCTACGTCAAGCACAATGCGATTGCCGGCCGCCGGTTCGAGAACTGGGCGGCGTTCGAGGCGCATCTGGACCGGTGGACGCGCGAGATTGCCGATCAGCGTGTGCATGGCACGACCGGCGTGGCTCCTGCGGAACGCTTTGCCGAAGAGGCCGTGGCGCTTCGCCCTCTGGGCGGACGGGCGCCGTTCGGGCAGCTGCGGGATCTCGTGCGCAAGGTCCAGGCAGATTGCGCAATCGACCTGGACACGAACAGTTACTCGGTTCCCTGCCGGCTGATCGGGGAGAGCGTCCAGGTCGTGGTGCTGGGCGGCCGCGTTATCGTGCGTCATGCGGGCGAGGTGGTGGCGGATCATGCCTTGTGCCGCGGACGTCGCCAACGGATTGTCGAGCGCGCATCTTGCCGGCGTGGTCGGCGCTGCTGCGCCGGTGCAATCGGCGCCGGCGGATATTGTTGCGCCTTCCGCTCTGTTGCGGCCGCTGGCCGAATATGAGGCACTGGTGGGAGGCAGCTGGCGATGACGACGGTCATCACCGAGATGCTGGTGGCTCAGCTCGACCGGCTGAAGCTGACCGCGATCCGGGACCAGCTCGATACGCTCCTGGACGAAGCGGCGCGTTCGCAAATGACCTTGCGCGAGGCTTTGGCCTTCCTCGTGACGCGCGAGATCGCGCGGCGCGACGAGCGGCGCATCTCCATGGCAGGCAAGATCGCGCAGTTCCCGTTTGTGCGCGAACTCGATGGCTTCGACTTCGACGCGCAGCCGTCGCTGGATCAGCGCCAAGTCCGGGAACTGGCGACCTGCCGCTGGATTGCCCATGGCGACACGGTCCTGTTTCTTGGACCTCCGGGTACGGGCAAGACACATCTGGCGGTGGCTCTCGGGCGCGAGGCGATCCGGCAAAACCATAGCGTCCAGTTCGTCACGGCGGCCACGCTCGTGGCGATGCTGGCCAAGGCCCATGACGACGGTTCACTCGAAAAGCAACTGACGACCCTCTCGCGGCCGAAACTGCTGATCATCGACGAGCTCGGCTATCTCCCGTTCGAAGCCAATGCCGCACATCTGTTCTTCCAGCTGGTGTCGCGGCGTTATGAGCGGGGATCGATCCTGATCACCTCAAACCGCTCGGTGGGCGAATGGGCAGCGTGTTTGGCGATCCCGTGGTGGCAACGGCGATCCTTGATCGCCTGCTTCATCATTCGACAGTGATAACCATCCGTGGCGACAGCTACCGGCTTCGCGAAAAGCGTCGTTCCGGCCTATTGCAGAAGGCCGGAACGACACTCAGCACCATCGAAACCGCGAAACAATGAGGGGGTCAAATCTTCAGTTCGCCCTGGGGGTCAAATCCTCACTTCGCTCGACAGGCAGTCCCAAGAACAAGTTGTCATTTGTCATTCTACGTTCTGTTCGGCCGTGTCCAGTTAAAGACACCTATGTTGGGGAGCCGACACACGGCTGCCGAAAATATTCCGCGAGCGCAGTGCGAAACGTATGATTTACCCCCTCTTGCTCACACAATCTCTTCGGTGGCACGCCGATTGCTTCTCTGTGCCTGCCAGTGGATGGCATGACGGACAACGTCACCGTGTCGCTATTTGCAGGTCCGTACGGGAGGTTGATTGATGCGGCATACTGGCTGGCGCTCTCATGCGGGCGCCACCTTCTCTTGTGAGAAACAACCGGCAACCGGTTCGTGTGGCATGGTGGTGACCAATCACCCGCTCGCTTCCACGGCGGGGGCGGAAATGCTCGCTGCCGGCGGAAACGCGATCGACGCTGCCGTCGCGGCCTTATTCACCCTTTCGGTCGTCGAGGCGATGATGGTGGGGGTGCTGGGTGGCGGCATAGCGCATATCCACCTCGCAAACGGCACGCATCACGTGCTCGACGGCATGAGCACCGCACCACTCGCGACCGGCGCAGCCGTCTACACGCCTGATCCGAAGGCCATGCCCGGCACGCTGGCCACTATCGGCCGCCGCAACGCCATTGGCCCCACCGCGGTCGCCGCCCCCGGCAATCTGCTGGGCTGGTGCGAGGCGCTGCGCCGGTTCGGCACGTTCTCTTTGGCCGACGTTACTGAGCCCGCGATCCGTCACGCCTCGCGTGGCTTTCGCGTGACTCCCTATCTACAGGAATGCGTCTCCAAGTCGGCGGCCGATCTCGCGCGCGATGCGGAAATCGCCAAATTGTATCTGCCCGGCGGCATGCCGATCCAGCCCGGGACCCCCCTGGTCACCGGCGATTATGCCGAGACGCTGCGATCAATCGCGCGCCAGGGGCCGGACATCCTGTATGGCGGCGAACTGGGACGTCACTATGCGGAGCACATGGCGCAGGAGGAGGGCTTTCTGACACTCGAGGACCTGACGAGCTATCGAACCGTCGATCACGAGCCGTTGCGAGGGCGTTATCGCGGCTATGAGGTTGTCGGCCCGCCGCCGCCGTCGTTCGGTCCACTGCACATCATTCAGATATTGAACATCGTGGAGGGTTACGACATCGGCGCGCTCGGTTTCGCAACGCCGGACACGCTACACCTGCTGGCCGAAGTGCTGAAGATCGCTTTCGCCGACCGGGCAGCGGCGTCCGCCGATCCGGCGTTTGTCCAGGAGCCGATCGGAAAGCTGCTGTCCAAGGACTATGCAGCGGAGCGCCGGGCTCGCATCACGATGGACCGCGCCCAGTCATGGAACGCAGGGGTGGCACCTAGCGAAGGTGCGCATACCACCCACCTGACAGTTGCGGACGGGTTCGGCAACGTCGTTGCCAGCACCCAGACGATCAACTCCCTTTTCGGCGCGGGCTACATCGTGCCGGGCACCGGCATGATCCCGAACAACTACATGTCCTCGTTCGATCCGCATCCGGGCCGCGCCAACTCGATCGCGCCTGGCAAGCGCGTGACGTCGTCGATGTCTCCGGTCATGGTGCTGCGCGACGACAGGCTACGCTACGCGATCGGGCTGCCTGGCGGGCTGCGCATGTTCCCCTCAGTTATGCAAGCGCTGTCGAACCTTATCGATCATGGCATGAGCTTGCAGGAGGCGGTGGAGGCGCCGCGGCTTTGGACGCGGGGCTATGGAGTGAAGGTCGAGGTTTCGGTGCCGGAAGGCGTGCTCGCGGCATTGCGCGACCGCGGCCACGATGTGGCGACGGTTAACAGCGTTGGCTGCGGCATGAGTGCGATTCAGTTTGATGCAGACGGCACGATGACTGGCGCCGCGTGCTGGCGTGCCGATGGCATGCCAATCGGGCTCGGCGGCGGGTTGGCGCGGCGCGGCGTATGGTTCACGCCGGACCAGGCGCAGAGCTGAGCGCAGCCGGCGTCTGGCTGCTCCGGCGCGCCGACGATCGGGTGATCTTCTTGCAAAGTGGCGACATCATCGAAGAGGCGCCTCCTGAACAGTTCTTCACGTCTGCGCAGAACGATCGCACGAAGCAGGCTTCGCACAGGCTCTGGGGCACTGACCCGTCATCGGATCCGCCATTGCCGTGCATCGATGGAAGGAATGAGCAACCTCACCACAGCGCTGGCCAACACACTTGGGCCGAAAGGCTGGCTGACCGGTGCGATCTGGACCCGTTCAAACGCGACTGGCTGGGACAGGGCGGCATGGCCGTCTTCAGGCAGTCGCGGCCAGATCACGGCTGCTGCCGTCAGGCTGGCGCATGGTCAGGTTACTTCGTCGCCACGGCGATTGCGCCCCCTGACAATGACCGTATGGCCGCAGCGGGGACGAAATTTGTAAAGTATGATCGCCTCACCCGACTGATAGTAGCCATTATGAAACTGCTTCGCCCACACCGGGCACGGTCATCAGACCAGATGCACTTGGAAAGCGCGGAGGTCTTCAAGGCCAAGCCGGTCCGGAGAGCGGCCGAACTGGCGGGAAAACTTCGCCACCGCGTGTACGTAGGATCGTTGCGTGGCCGGCGACAGATTGCGGATCGTCATGTCCTCGATCATGCGCCGGACGAAGTGGGCTCAACTCAAGCATCTCATTGCTCCTGTTCTCGAAATTGCGCTTCAACAGCCGCAACCCTTCAAAACAGCAGGGTCTCCCGCCAACCGATCGCCAAATGCCGCGTTAGCGGCTTCGTTCAATCCTGAATCCCTTAAAACGCGACACGCATTTGGTGTTAACCGCGAAGAGAACCACAGAGCCGGCAGGGAACATGGATACGCCGGAAAGGAGCTTGCAATCAGCTCAGCGGACAGAAAACCCCATCTAAACAGCTAGGTCGATCCAGCCTCGTCGTTTCTTCGTCAACGGCCTCGTCAAAGACCGAGCGGCCGTGAGCGCAGCGATTATATCTCCCCGGTCCAATAGCCAAACCGAGGGGCAGATTACCAAACCGGAGCACTCACGGCGCCAAGATGGTTTCGACGAGTTTCACCCACCAACCGATGCCGTAAGGCAATGCCTCGTCGTCAAAATCAAAAGCTGGGTTGTGACATACAGCGGTCGGTCCGTTGCCAACAAAGATGTAGGCTCCTGGCCGCTCCTGGAGCATATACGCGAAGTCCTCCGCGCCCATGTTTATTCTTGTTGCAGCGTCTACGGAGGACGCGCCGACGAGATCTCGTGCCGCCTTGATGGCCAGCGTGGTCTCCTCCGAGTTGTTGGATGTAGCCGGCACAGAACGCATGTACTTGAATTCTATATCCCCGCCGAACGCCTGAGCGATGCCCCGGGCGACGGCCGGAATCTCTCGCTCGGCGAAGTCTCGCAGGGTGGACGCCAGAGCCCTGACCGTTCCGGAGATGGCAACTTGGTCGGGAATGACATTGTAGGCCTGGGCGGCACTCAGCTTGGTGACGGATATCACCAGCGACTCCAAAGGGTCGGTCCTGCGCGAAACCAAAACTTGCAGACCCAGAATGATCTGAGCTGCGATAACAACGGGATCCACGGTTCGATGTGGGTTGGCCGCATGGCCGCCAGTGCCCTTAACGAGGATATCGAAGTCATCCTGCGAGCCCATGATTGGACCAGGGCGGATGCCGAACTTGCCGATGTCAATGCCCGGCATAATGTGCATGCCATAAACCTGAGATATGCCAAAGCGATCCATGATCCCTTCTTCAACCATCCGCAGGGCGCCCGACGGGAGTTCCACTTCTTCGGCCGGTTGAAAGATTAAGGCGACAGTGCCTTTGAAGTTGCGGCTTTTGGCCAGGTGTTTCGCTGCACCCAAAAGCATGGCCGTGTGACCGTCGTGGCCGCACGCATGCATAATGCCCGGTATTTTCGACGACCAGGGTTTGTTTGAAGTTTCAATGATCGGAAGAGCATCCATATCCGCCCTCAGTCCGATCGTCGGCCCGTCTCCACCCTCGCCTTGAATCAACGCGACGATGCCAGTTTCAGCAATACCCATCTCGATGTGATTGATGCCGAACGAAGCCAGTTTTTCCGCCACAAACTTCGCTGTGTACTCCAACCGATAATCCAACTCCGGATTTTCATGTAGATAGCGGCGCCACTCGGTCGCCTCGCGCTGTAGTTCCCGGAAAGTTTCAATGCTTGTCATGCCGCATTAGCCTTTTGAATGAATTCTGCCGACCCACTTGCCAGCAACGTCCTGTCGGGAAATGGATGGCCGATATTTGTCCTTCTTGAGCGCGGTATGGCAATCCCGCTCAATAGGATGAGAATGTGCCCGAGAAGATTGGAGCAAAAGCGCGTCGGTTTGGTGCCAAACTGCACCGATTGCCGAAACAATACGCCAGAAAGCGTTACGTTTTGAAATGAACGCCAGCTTTTCAGTTAGCTCCGCAAGTGAGGCAATGGGAGGTGGTCGGCTTGAAAGCAAGAACTGCCGTGGAGGACCGCAAGGCTTAATGGCTTGAGGCACCTCTCCTGCGCTGCGTAAAGCGCACTCGCGATGATCATGTTGCAGCCGCGAGATTGAATGCACTCATGTAGCCCCGCAGCACGTTCGCAAACGGTCCTTCTTCAGCTGCAGCCGCCTGGCATGCAGCACCGGCTCGCTGTAGCCGTTGGGCAGGACTGTGCCCTTGAACACCAGGTCGCAGGCGGCCTGAATGGCGATCGACTTGTCGAAATCCGGCCATCGGCCGGTAGAGCGGATCGCCGACGTTCTGGCGGTCGCCGATCGCCGCCATGCGCTGTAGCGACTCCCTGACCTGGATTTCCGAGCACACCTTGTGGCGCAGCCAGTTGGCGATGTGCTGCGAGGAGATGCGCAAGGTGGCGCGGTCCTCCATCAGGCCGACATCGTTGATCGGGCACTTTCGAGCAGCCGACACCCTGGTCGATCCGGCGCACGACATAGCCGAGAATGCCTTGCGCGTTGTTGTCGAGTTCGCGCTGGATCTCGTCCGGCGTCCAGTTCGGCCGCTTGGCCACCGGCACTGACAATATGTCGTCGAGCTTTTGTTGGATGTCGTCGCGGATGGCGAGCAGCTCGCAGTTGCGGGGCGCGAGATCGCGTACGATCGAGGAGAACGAAGCCAAAGGCCGAGTTGCTGATGCTCGTGCCCGCAAGGCTTCGTCGCGGATGAAGGTTGTGCAATTCCCGCGCGATCTTCAGTCCCGCAATCTCAACCCACGTCGCATGGACAGCTTCACGGCTCATTGCTCCGGCCCTCCTACGCTGCCAACCGATCGACGGGAAGCTCCGCCGCAACGGCCTGGACCAGAATGGCGGAGGTCGCAGCCGACAGGGTCCAGCCGAGGTGGCCGTGGCCGGTATTGTAGAACACACCCGGCGCACGTCCCTTCCCGACGCGGGGCATCATGTTCGGCATCATCGGGCGCAACCCGGCCCAGGGCACGACCCGGTTGGTCGTGACACCGGGGAAGAGTGTCCGAGTCCACTCGATCAGCGGCCTGACCCTGTCATCCCGAATGTCTCGGTTGAGGCCATTGAACTCAGCGGTGCCCGCCACCCTGAAGCGTCCAGCGCCAAGGCGGCTAGTCACGATTTTTGCTCGGTCATCCAGGATGCTCACCCAGGGCGCGGCCGCCTGTGCCGAGGCATCATTGAGGTCGACAGTGATCGAGTATCCTTTAACCGGATAGATGTTAAGACGATCGCCGAGCATGGCCGCAATGTCACGGCTGTGCGAACCTGCACACACTACGATTGCATCAGCTTCTATGGCCAGTTCGGCGCTTTGTCCGCCCGCGCAAGGGGCTGAATAGGTCAGTCGGAATCGATCACGCTGCTCGATTCGGGTGACCTTCGCGTCGTAGAGGAAGGCGCCGCCACGCCTTGTGCAGGCTTGGGCCAGCCTCGTGGTATACTTGTGGATGTCACCGGTCGAGTCGGATGGCGTGTAGAAGCCACCATGGAAGTTACCGTTCAGGGCCGGTTCGATTGCAGCGATCTCGGCCGCGGTCACTGGTCGCCGGTCCAGCCCGCCTTCAACCAACATATCGTTCACCTTTGTGGCGTGGTCGAAACCCGTCTTGTCCCAGCAGACATGAAGGATGCCGCGGCAGACATGATCAAAATCGATATGCTCCCGCTCCGCAATCTCGAACATGTACTTGCGAGCAGCGATCGCCAGCCGTGTGGTCGCAACTGTGTTCTCGCGATACCGGGAGATGTTAGACACGAACTCCGCGAGCCAGCTATACTTGTGCCACGAGGGCGCCGGGTTCATTAGCAGCGGCGCGTCGCGCCTGAGCATCCATTTGACCCCCTTAAGGATAGTGGACCAATGGTTCCAGACTTCGGCATTGCTGGCCGAGAGCTGGCCGCCGTTGGCGAATGAGGTCTCCATCGCGGCATAGCGCTGCTGCTCAAGCACGGTCACATCGTAGCCATGCTCCAAAAGGGCATACGCCGTCGACACGCCGATGATACCGGCACCAATCACAGCAATCGTGGGCAATTCACTCTCCAGACAGAATAGCGGTTGCAGGGCGGTTGCCCGCGGCTTATCCTCAAATCTGTCTCTGTACCTGAGAGCTTAACCGGACAGCGGCCCGGCTTTCCCCTTCGGTGGACGCTAGGGCGCCGCTCTCCAGAGCGTTCCGCGGCACGGTCATTTCTGCCTGAGAGTTTCCTTGGGGGGTTGGTCCGTCGGCGTCAGCACTTGCTGATCTCTCCCGTCTCGCGCGTTGAACGGCACCTTTATAGGATGACCCGCTGCACTTGCGCAGCCAATCAGTTTGTTCCAGTGAAACGTTTGAGCCAATCTCAGCGCGTCTCTGCAACAGGCCAAGCAGGATCACTTCGAGCCAAGCTCCTCGAGGATGACAGCGACCGTCTGCGCCTAGCGACTTGCCCGCGATGCGCCCTACTCGCACACCCTTCATCTCATCCAGCGCCACCCGCTGTCGATATCGCACCCTTGTTGCCGTCCTATCAGCTGATTCTGCCGTGCTGACAACCATACCGGACCGGAGCGGCCGGATCGGGACCTTCGGCCATGGCTTCGCCGCGCCGATAGCCGCCCGATGGGCCCGTCTTATTCGGAGCGTCTGAATCGTCGTATTCACTCGCGCACGGGTGAGCGGATGCGGAAAGCTGGTTTTAGTCGGCGTGCAGCGGCGTAGACGCTGGCCGACTGAGAGATTTTGGATCCTTTCGGCAGTTGGCGTCAACCGAGCGACGGGCGCCGATGTGGCGATGCGCGACCTAGCTAGAGCACGTCCTGTTTAATCCGATCATATCCTGCGGCTTTGAAGCAGTTTGTCAATGACCGTGGAATCCGGACCCCGCATTTTCGAGTAAAAGGTGGACGAAAAGCACCCCTCAAATGGAGTGCGCCCCTCGTGGATCCATGGGCCGGCGCGGCAATCGCTACGATAATGCGAAAGCGGAAAGCTTCATGAAGACGATGAAGGTCGAAGCCGTCTATCCGATGGCCTACGAAACCTTCGCCGACGTCGCTGAGGACCTTCCCCGCTTGATTGATGAGGTTTACAACACCCGCCGATTGCACTCAGCGCTCGGCTATCTCAGCCCGCAACAGTTCGAGGACCAACACGCCCGGCAGATGGTCAAAACTGCGGCTTGACCCTGTCCGGTCCGAGGGGCGCACTCCACAACGGGGTCCTCATTCCATGAAAAATCACACCGAACAATACATGCTCGGTTCGATCCGCGCCCGGGCCGCGCCAGCTCGGTCGCATCCGGCAAACGCCTTGCCCGTCGATGTCCGCGACGGCAGGTTACGCTAGGCGATCGGCCTGCCTAGCTGACTGCATATCTTCCCGCGGTGACGCTGTCGAACCTGATCGATCATGCCATGAGCGTGCCGCAGGTGGTGCAGGCGCCGCGCCTTTGGACGCGGGGCCATGCGGTGAAGGTCAAGGCTTCGGTGCTGGAAGGCGCTCTCGCGACATTGCGCGACCGCGGTCACGGTTGGTCGGGAGGTCGAGGGACTGTTCCATGAGTGTGTCATAACCCTTAATGTGATGGCTGGTGCCTGTCAGTGAGCTGACCTGCACTTCGCCGGGTCCGAGGCATTAAGGTCGGCACCGTTATGACGATGCGCGAATACCATTATACCCGTCTCGCATCCGGCAATTAAATCACTTAGTCGGGCGACATCGACCGCACACCAGCTTGCCGCAGGGCGCATGGCTATTCGGGTCAGGTTCGAGTTTTCCGAGAGAGCGGCTGTCCAGCTATTCGTCCGAGGGATATGCGGACCACGAGCGCTAATCGCCTACGTACTGGTACTTACCGA
Source organism: Mesorhizobium sp. P171375 (assembly GCF_057786075.1). Lineage (NCBI taxonomy): Bacteria > Pseudomonadati > Pseudomonadota > Alphaproteobacteria > Hyphomicrobiales > Phyllobacteriaceae > Mesorhizobium > Mesorhizobium sp. P171375. Next base: position 2,010,745 of record NZ_JBYNWF010000001.1, on the reverse strand, counting down.
TAGTTGCCCTGGCAAAGAGACTCCGCGGTAATTTTGTCGCCAGCCAGTTCAGCCTTAGCGAAACCGTACGACGACAGCTTCTCCCAGACTGTGCCGTCGGACTTTCTGGCGGCAAGGCTTTCGTTGAATAGGTCACGGAAATCCGCGTCCTCTGGCCGGAAAGCAATTGCCGAATAGCCGAGCTCTTCTTGGCCATCTTCCATGATGCGTCCAGTGAACGGAGCCGCGCGCTCGATGCCCTTAACGTTGGGGTCGTTGAGAATGCCAAGAGCCGTGCCGCTGGTCATCAGGATCGCATCGACCCGATCCGCCAGAAGCGCAGAGACCAGTTCGTTGTAATCTTGGAAGAGTTCGATCTGATCTCGCGACACACCCGAGGCGATCGCGCTCTCCGTCGTGGATGCACCGCGCGCATCACCTATGCGAACTTCAGAGTTCTTTGCCATGTCGGCATAGTTGTGAATGTTCAGAGGGTTTCCCGCTTTCACGATTGCAGCATCGCCTGTGGCCATGAAGGGCTCGGAGAAACTGACCTGTTTGCAGCGTTCCGGAGTGATGTTCATACCAGAGGCGACTGCGTCTATCCGGCGGGACATGAGGCTGGGGATCAGCGCACCCCATTCCATCACAACGAAATCGACTTCCTTAACGCCGAGCGGCTCGACCACCGCCTTCAGAACGTCGGGATGGACGCCCGAGACGGTGCCTTCCTCATTCTTGACGCCCCAAGGCCAACGGTTGTGAATTCCAATAGTCAGTTTTCCTTCCTTTGCAATCTTCTCCGTGAGCGTTTCCGCTTTGATCGCCTCCGACGAGACACTGACCAGGAGAAGTGCTGCCGTAATTAGCATAGCGGCTCTGCGAATGACGCCGAGGATTCTCACCTGAAGCCCCCGTTGAAGAGTTTCTAACTGTGTAGCACCGTATATTGGGTATACCTGCTCTGTCAACATGATGGAGGCTCATAAAGGAGACGCCGACGGAGACCAAATGGTTGCCCTTGCCTCGCGGGAGGTGGGCCATCCCGTTCAAGCTGGTTCCGTCGAATAACGCGGGTGGTACCGTCCATCAGGGCGTTGATCGTTTCGGTGCGGATCGCGCGGTGACGCGCTGCGCAGAAGAACAACGAAGGGCCGGAGTTCTTACATCTTGACGTAAAATTATACCCGGTATACAAGCCGTTGCGTTGCTCATTCAAGGGTACATTATGTACGATAACCTACTGGTGCGTGCGGACGAGTATCGGGAGCGTATCGACACCCTCCGCAGGTGCATGGCAGAACAATCTGTCGATGCGTTTCTGATCTCGGATCAGGATAATTTTGAATACTTCAGCGGCTACAAGTCCTTGTTCTGGGCTTCCAAAGCCCGGCCCTTTTTTTTAGTCGTCCCAAAAGACAGCGACGCGGTGGTCGTGGCCGCCGCTGCCGAAGCGAGGACGTTCTATCAAACCTCGGAACTGCCTCCCGGTCTGGCATACCAGCAGTATTCCGGCTTCATCGAGGGTGCGGTCGACAAAGTCATCGAGGTTCTCGGACAGTCCGACCGTCGCACTATTGCGCTTGATTATGGATTCGAGAGTTTTGGCGTGGGTTCATTCAGTCTGATCGACAAGCTGAAGACCCGATTCCCTGCAGCACAGCTTGTTGAAGGTGCAGATTCCATTTGGCCCATCCGAATGATCAAGACGCCGGTCGAGATCGCCCAGAAGCGGCGTGCCCTCGAGATCGCGCACGACTCGTTCCACCACTGCCTGAAGAACTTGGCACTGGGGACGACGGAAAAACAGTTTGCCAAGGCATTGACGCTGGACCTGATCGAGCGTGGCGCTGAATCGGTTCCCTGGTTGCCGGTGCGCTTCGGACGCAAGGATTTCGCCTATAGTCTGCCGCCGACCGATCGGGCGCTGGCAAAGAATGATTTCATTTGGGTCGATGTCGGCTGCCGGTTGTTTGGTTCAATTTCCGACGTTAACCGGATCGCCAAGTCAGGGCGCGTCACCAACGAAGAACAAAGCATCTACACGCAGGTCCGAAACGTGACGATCGCGACGTTGTCTGCAATTAAGCCTGGCATGACCGGTGCCGATGTCTATGGCACGTTCGAAGTGTATGCCCAGGAGACGGAGTTGGGGCTTCCGAGTGCAACCGCATCGCGGATCGGCCATGGATCTGGTCGCAACCTGACGGAGCCGCCTTCGATCGCGGCGACCTCAAAGGAAATACTTCAGGAGGGAATGATCATTCACGTCGAGCCGAAATACGAACTGGAGATTGGTGTGTTCCAGTTGGAAGAGGTGGCGGTGGTGACGAAGGACGGCGCCGAACTCATCACCAAGCTTTCCGAAGAAAAATTCCCTGAAGCGCTGGGCTAGTTTCTCAGAATTTGCCTAGGCCATAGCCTGCGTCCCTCCCCTCAGCGGATCATGGATGTTGCCGGGGCGGATCGATCTCGCCCCGGCTTCGTAACGACGAGGTGCCGGGAAACCGGGATTCGGTTACTTGTCGAACCGCGGCTGGCGACATCTCGTAAGCAGAATAGAGGACGACATCCGCGGCCGATCGGCCGATGAACGCCATGCGATTCGTCAGGAAATAGCCGCGCTATTGTGGCCGATCTCGAACCCTGGCTGCGCGAGAAGCTCGGCCTGGATTAGCCAGAAGACAAAGCTCGCCGAGGCGATCCGCTACACGCTCTCGCGCTGGCAAGACCTCTCGCGCTTCCTTGACGACGGCCGCATCGAGATCGACAGGCAACACCGTCGAGCGCTCAATCCTTCCAATCGCCATCTCGGGGTCATTCTGCCCATGTTGGGCAGGAGGTCGAGGTCCATTACCGTTGGCACCCGTATTTCGGACGTCGGCTTCGCTGCGAGAACAGCGAAGCCGACGTCCGGATCATTCATCTCGTCATCGCGCCCGGGCATGTCATTACCGCTCCGGCCTGGATGATCGATCCCGTGGCTTGCGCGGCGATGGACCTAGGCCCCCCGGCACGTATCGCTTGCCGCGCTGCTTGAGCTGCACAAGCTCTTGATCGAACGCCGTTTCCGGCGAGGCTCTTCGGATGGTTTCACCATCGCGGAGGCGCAACATGAGAACCCTGCCACCCCCGACACGATCTCTCGTGGTCGTTCGCCAACTCAGCTTGCCGCTCGACTCGGAGAAGCTGAACGGGCTTAGTTCAGCGCAACGGACCATAGTGACGTGGTCCGTAGGCCGGAGCCTCGAGCCCGCGCGCTATGTATTTGCGCACCGTCTTGCGGCGATCTCGGCGGCGTTTCCACCTATTTGCGTATTCCGATTAAGCCGGCCACCGACTCCGATTTGAAGCCGGCCAGTCATTAGGTGTCGTAGAGCTTAGCGATTGGGTCAGGGGGAAGACATGTTCGTCCCGATCGTTGCCCAGCAGTGCAGCGGGAACCGTCTCGACGCACAGCATCAAGATCGAGCGCACCTTGCCCATTCTTCGTAACCGCTGTTCTCAGGCCACGGCCTTGAGCGGCGCGGGGGCATAGGCCCAGGGCAGCAGGTCGTCGAGCTGGCTTTGCGGATGGCCTGCGACGATGCGGGCGATGACGTCGGCGAGCTAGGCGTACGGGTCGACGCCGTTGAGTTTCGCGGTTTCTACGAGCGAGGCGATGGTCGCCCAGTGCTCGCCACCGCCGTCGGAACCGGCGAAGAGCGCATTCTTCCGATTGAGGGCGATTGGCCTGATCGAGCGTTCGACGACGTTGGAGTCGATCTCGACGCGGCCGTCGTCGAGGAAGCGACCAAGTCCGGCCCAGCGCGAGAGCGGGTAGCGGATTGCTTCTGCGAGCTTGCTCTTCTGGCTGACCAAGGTGAGCTTCTCGCGCAGCCATGGCTGGAGGGTATCGATGACGGGGCGGCTCTCTCCTGGCGGGCGGTTCGCCGCTCTTCGGGCGAGCGTCCCCGTATCTCGCTCTCAATCCTGTAGAGCTCGGCGATGCGCTGGAGCGCCTCGGCGCGGGTCCGGACTGGGCCAGTTCGTAGAACCGGCGACGGACATGCGCCCAGCAGAACGCTAGGCTCACGGCATTGCGCTCGGCCAACGCCCGGTATCCGGCGTAGCCGCCGACTTGCAGGATTCCGACGAAGCCCTGAAGGTGCCGGAGTGACTGTTCGGCCTTGCGGTCGGGCGCATAGAGATAGGCGACACCGGGCGGATCGATCCCGCCCCAGGGGCGATCGTCGCGCGCATAGGCGAACAGCTGGCCCGTCTTGGTGCGGCCGCGCCCGGGATCGAGCACCGGCGCCGTGGTCTCGTCGGCGAAGAGCTTGCCGGACGCCTTCAGCCGCTCGAACAGCCGCTCGTGGATCGGCTGTAGCAGGAAGGCTGCCTTGCCGACCCAGTCGGCGAGCGTGGACCGATCCAGGTTCACGCCCTGCCGGGCATAGATCTGCGCCTGGCGATACAGGGGAAGATGGTCGGCATACTTCGACACCAGCACGTGGGCGACGGTCGCTTCGGTCGGGATGCCCCCCTCGACGAGGCGCTCCGCTGCGGGCGCCTGCACCACGACCTCCTCGCAGCTCCGGCAGGCATACTTCGGTCGGCGCGTGACGATGACACGGAATTGGGCCGGCACGATGTCGAGGCGCTCGGAGCGATCCTCGCCCATGACGTGCAGCATTCCCTTGCAGCACGGGCAGATCTTGTCGGGAATGTCGATGACCTGCTCGATACGCAGCAGGTGCGCGGGCAGTGCACCGCGGTTGGTGCGGCGCTTGCTGGCGCGAGCCTCGCGCTTGGCAGGGTCGGCGGTGTCCTCTGCGGCGAAGCCCTCCGCCTCGACCTGCTCGGCCTCTTCCAGGCCCAGCAGCAGCTGGTCGACTGGCAGGCTCTCTGCCCTGCGGCCGAAGCGGTGGCGCTGCAGTTCCTTGATGATCTGGCGCAGCCGCTCGTTCTCGGCGCGCTCCGCCGCGAGCATCGCCTGAAGCGCGATCGGATCGTTGGTCTGAGGCTCGGCCGGATTGCTCACAAGGCCGATTCAATCATGCATTCCAATGCTTTGCCAGCGTCTCTGGCCTACCATGGAATCAACTTGCCGCGACCGGCGCGCGCGTCTCGCGGGTGTCATGCACGCGCCGCCAATCCAACCCTTCCAGGAGCGCCTGCAATTGCGCCGCCGACAACCTCACCACGCCATCGGTGATGGCAGGCCAGCAGAACTTCCCGTCCTTCAGACGCTTCGCCAGCAGGCACACGCCGGTGCCGTCGAAGTACACCAGCTTGACCCGGTCGGCGCGCTTGGCCCTGAAGACGTAGACCGCGCCGGAGAACGGATCGGCGCCCATCGTCTCACGCACCAGCGCCGCCAGGCCCTCGGCCCCCTTGCGGAAGTCCACCGGCTTCGTCGCGACCATCACCTTGACCATACCCGTCGGCCCGATCACGACGGCGTCTTCAGCGCACGGATCACCGCCGCCACCGTCCTGGCGTCGGCGCCACGACCGACCCGCATGGCGACGCCGTCAATCTCCAGCTCGATCACGCCGGCTTCTCGCGCGGCCTTCCGCTTCCGTGTCGATCTCGCGCGCTTCCCCGCCGGTTCGGGTTCCTGTGCCGCGACCACTGCTGGAACAAACAACGGCTCCGGTGCCGGCGCATTCGCCAACGGCACCCGCGCGGACCGGCGCCAGGCGAACAGCTGCTGCCGGGACAATGCATGTCGCCGAGCCACCGCGCTCACGGTCTCGCCAGCATCGTAGCTTTCCGCCACGATCCGCGCCTTCTCCTCCGGCAACCATTCGCGCCGCCGTCCAGAACCCGTGAATATCTCAAGCCGTCGAACCGGCTCCTCGTCCCTGGAATTAAGCGTAAGCTCTGAAATCGTCATCTGTCGAAGCCCTCAAAGGCTCCGAGCATCGTGGCTCACGACCACGCGCGAAAGGTGGCGCCGGGACAGCGCTCACCCATTATCGGCCCTGCAGACCCGATTGCTTCTCGAGGCAACCGGATGCTGCCCTCCCGAGGACATCGGCGGTCCGTGGAGCTATCCGGAGTTCCGTGAGGCTTGCGTCGATCCGACCCACGAGGGGCATGCCGAGCTCATCGAATGGTGGGGCAGCAAAATTACGATCCGTAACAGGCCAACTTCGCCGAGCTCAACAAAGCTGTCGACGACCTGGCCGCAAAGTGAGCTCGCAAATCACGCCGAAATCCGAAAGTATATTCGTTATCGATCACTCACCGCATGATCTCTTGTCGGACCTTTTCGTGCAGCGCACCAACAACTGGTCCTCAGCATAGAGCACGCTCCCAGAAGGTATAGGAAGCGCGACCTTAAGGCGTGCTCATCGTGACAACCCGACTTTATATTCAAGAATGTTCTGAGGGCCAATTGGGCCGCAGAAAGTAACGCCTGTGTCCCAAAAACCCGACTTCAGATAAGTTTCTCTGGCTGTCACATTGCGTACGTTGACGCCTAACATGAGACGGGTGACGTATGGACGGTTTGTTAATATCCATCCAGCAGCACGTCTAATTGCCGTCTTGCCATATCCATTGCCCTGGTATGCTTGGCCCACGCGAAAGCTGTGCAAGGTAATTGCATCAGGCGGTGACCATTCCGGCACCGCCGCCTTTTCACGCAGGACAAAAAAGCCAACTACATGATGACGGACGATGATCGAGAACGGGTGCTCCAGTTCGCGGCGCGAGCTATTCTGAAGCTCAGAGAACACTAAATCTAACGGGTCCACAAACTGTTCTTGCTCTGGCTCAAGGTTTAAATGGGCGACCTTGGCGTGGTCAACGTGAGACAAAGCTTCCAGCATCGCGCCACATCCCTGCTTAATAGGCTCGACAGTCTCAAGGTGTCCCAGCGCATGGGGTTGAAGAGAATTTGGATTGGGGGCGGGGCTCATAAACAGTCCATTGTCCCGGTGCAACTGACGAGTTGCATCAAATGCAGGGGTGAGCCAATCAACCTTGTCGAAGTGTGGGTGGTTGATATTCGAGTGAAGGAGATTACCTCCCAGCTTGCTAAGGCTTGGACTGCAACATGCTTGCCCAAACAGACTGGACTTTACGCTATCGACGCCAACGGCATCCAATTCGGGGAACACTATCCCTACGTATTTGGAAGTGCCGCACATGGAGCCCCCTGATCCCACCATGCCAAACAGGCAGTCGATCTTTCCCGCCTTCTTGATAAGCAGCTCAGCCAATTTTGCGCAGGCGAGCGGATTATCCGCATTGGAGTACAGCGAGTGCCAATAGCTGTCGGCTATCCCTTTCAGATATCCGGCCAGCCTGTCCAATCGCGCGTGCTGATAGCCGCCATTGGATGCGGGCTTGTCGACAATCTCCACGTGTGCGCCAAGCTCAAGAAGGCGCATATGAAGGTGTCGAATCATCGCGACAGTCCCATAGGCGATCTCCGTGATCAGTGTGTCTCTGGAACAAGATAGGGGTCTGCGGTATAGACCTCCGGGAGATCCGAGTACATTTCGCAAGCATGCTCTCCCAAAACGGACGCAATTATGACAAACGTTACGTCAGATTTGTTTCTGACGAGAATAATATTCCTTCTTGATCAATAGCTTCATGTTCTACCGATCACGTTGTGGTGCGGCAGTTCTGAAGTTTTTCCAAGCATGCGTGATCAAAGTGCGCTTCCAACAGCACCTCACGGATTGTATCCAGCCTGGCGGGGCATCGGATCGCTTCCAGTAACATCTCGATATTTGCGTCGACCCCATTTGAATCGACACCATTCCTCCGATACCGTTTCTAATGAAACGATATCCCTTGGCCCTCCCCAATCCCGAATGAGGTCTTTGCTCCAGTTGTTCAACCATCCGGGATTAAATATCGTCTCCGCATAACGGACGCCATGATCCGGTAGAATGGTGAGAACGTTCTGCAAGGGGGCCCGAGTTGCACGCCACTCCGCAACAGCCAGAGCTGCACCGCTCGATGGCCCGACGAGCATTCCGGTACGTCGATGAAAGTCGTGGACTTTCTGAATCATCTTCGGTACCGGCACCCAATGGACTTCGTCGCAGATCTCGAAATTTACGTTGCCCATGGGAATTCCTGCGCCCATCGCCAAAATTTGTTCGAACGTTTCCCTGCACATCTTGCTGATCCGCTTGGCTCGGGCGCCAAAAATCACGCTTCTATTGTGATCGACTGCGATCACCTCTAGGGCTGTGTTCTCGCGCTGCAAAACAGACGCAATTCCAAACAGCGAGCCCCCGCTGCCAACTGCACCAACGATCGCATCAATCTTTGGCTGTGCCATGAGGGCTCGCTCGGCAACCGGCCGGTAAGACGAACGATTCAGTGGGTTTGAGTATTGTTGCGGCCAAAAGCTATCAGGAACTGAGGAGCATAACTCGGCCAGCACGTTAAGGCGCGCCTGCTGAATTCCACCTTCGCAGTTGTTACTGGCGTGGACCGTATGCAGGACTGCGCCCAAATTCTCCAGTCGCCAGCGCACGATTTCAGAGGTTGGACCCGTGACCAGCGTAAGGTGCAGGTCATATAATGAACACAGGATAGCTAAGGCTAAGGCGAACGTGCCAGAACTGCTTTCAATCACATGTCCCCCGGCCCGCAATTGACCGCTTGCCAGTGCGGCGTCGAGAATGTGCTTTGCCGGAGTAAACTTCATTAGGTCGAATTTCGCGGCGACGAGATTGTGCGAGACCTGTACGAAGGTCGGGAAGGAAAGCGCCTCGGTGACATTTGCGCCGAACGGTTTTGGAAGTGCATCCATGCTTCTACTCACCCTCGCTATCGTGAAAGCGCCAAGCGGTTGAGGTCCTGCTCGCGAGCTAGCTAGTTCGTTTAACTCCACTTGGAGGCTTACGGTTTTTCAGTTGCCCAAGAACGCAATCTGGCAGATCTGACATGTTGCGTGCTCCCTTGTCTCGATTCGATTGCGGTTAGCCACGACTTGAATGTCAGCGGAAAGCTCCTTCCGACCCGCGACAAGGAAACTTCAAAAGTTGTGCCAATTGGCGGTCGAACTGAAGAAAAATTTTGTGGTTTCACTTCAGACATTTACCCTGAAGCGTGACAAGAGATTGGCCAAGTCAGGCTGTGTCGCTCGCCCGACAAACCCGACAGGAGGTGTCGGATAGCAGCTGCGCCGCCTATACGGCGAAGTCGCCGAGTGGCCTGCTGCCGGTTGAGTGGACAGGCACCAACGTCCTATTCCTGGAAATCAACTGAGCTGAGATAGCCCAGCGTGCGTCGAGTGGCGCCGCTTGGGATTGTAGAAGCGCTCGTAGTCGAACACATCCGCCCCGGCTGCGTCCGTCGTCTGTAGACTTTGCGAGCCGTGCTCTCGGTTTTGAGCGACGAGAAGAAGCTCTCCACGCTAGGCCGCGAAAGACGGCTCGGCCGGAGAACGCCAGTGCCGTTGCCCCTTTGGCTTAATCCGGTTTGAAGTTCGCTCTGGTCCAACGCGAGGACCAGAGAATGAAGCGCAGCCGTTTCAGTGAAGAGCAGATCATCGGGATTTGGAGCAGCACGAGGCCGGAGTTTCGGTGGCCGATCTGTGCCGCAAGCACAAGGTCAGCGACGCCAGCATCTACAAATGGAAGGCGAAGTATGGCGGCATGGACGTGTCGGAAGCGAAGCGGCTGAAGACGCTGGAAGATGAGAACGCTCGTCAGAAGCGGCTCCTGGCGGACGCCATGCTCGACAATGCCGCTTTGAAAGATCTTCTCGGAAAAAATGTATGGTCCGCCCCGTCCGTGCAAGGTGTCGCGACATCACGAATGACGATTTCAGTTGCATAAATGTATCCGGCCTCTCGCGAGTGAACTGCTGTTGCAGCCAGGCCATGATGAGATCCGCACATGCCGTTCCGAATAAACGGTTCGGGCACGAAGCCCGCTTTTTTGCACAGGGCTTACGGCATGCTGATCCACCACGGGGCGGACCATCCCATTAATGTTGACGCCCCCGGCCAAGCGGAAAGCTGTCGCTCGCCTGAAGGAAGGCTTCGGGATGAGCGAACGGCGGGCGTGTAAGGCCATCGGCTGTTGCCCGCATGACGGTTCGCTACGAGACCAGCAGGCCGGACGACCGCGAGCTTCGTGAGCGGATGAAGGCGATCGCGCATGAGCGCCGGCGCTTCAGCTATCGCCGCCTGCACGTGCTATGTGGTCAATCACAAGCGTCTGTTCCGGCTCTATCGCGAGCAGAAGCTTGCCGTTCGGCGCCGTGGCGGCCGCAAGCCGGCGATTGGAACGCGGGCACCGATGATGGTCCCCGTTGCATCCAACGACCGTTGGTCACTGGACTTCGTGTCGGATCAGCTGACCGATGGGCCGTCGCTTCCGGAATTTGACCATCGTCGACGACTGCACGCGCGAGTGTCTGGGGTTGGTCGCGGATACGTCTCTGTCCGGCGTGAAGGTTGCCCGCGAACTCGATCGGCTCATGATCGGACGCGGCAAGCCGAAGATGGTGGTTAGTGACAATGGCAGCGAACTGACCAGCAATGCGATCCTTGTCTGGGCCGATGCAAGCCGCGTGGACTGGCATTTTATCGCGCCGGGCAAGCCAATGCAGACGGATGTTATAGAATAGCCCCTTCTTTTCTCATTTGGCAGCTTTTTCCACAGCATTCTGCCTCTTCGGCCTCGTTCGCCATCGGGAAGTCGCTGCTGCGTAGGCAGCTTCCGCCTTCTCGACCCGGGATCGTTCTTCGGCGCGCTTGGCCGGGATGTTGTAGTCGAAGGCGGTGCAGCGTCTGGCATGGCTGGTCGGAAGGCCGGCACGCAGCTCGACCGATCTGAACTTGCGGCCGAGCAAGGCCGGCCGGGCCCAGATGTAGTCGGTATCCTTGCTCAGCATGTGTCAGATGATCATTGCAAGCTTGCGCGCAGTGGCGACGGCCGCGATGTGCTTCCCGCGGTGCGAGGCGATCCGCTTGTGGAAGGCGCGAAGAGGTCCTGGCGGTCGCTCAGCCGCCCATGCCGCCTCGACCAGCATCCCCCGCGCATGGCCGCGGCCCTGCTTCGTGATGCGCCCGTGATAGGCTGGCCCCTCACCGGACTGCCGCACGCTCGGATTGAGGCCAAGATAGGCAACGAGCTTCTGTGATCGCTGAAGCGCCGTATGTCGCCGATTGCCGCGGCAACGCTCGCAGCCACGGTGACGTCGAGGCCGGGCAACGTCATCAGGCGGCGGATTGTCGGGTCCTGGAGGGCATGGACGGCGATATCCGCCTCGACCACCGTCAACGCCTCGTTATCTGGTTAATCAAGCCGAGGTTGCGCTCGATGGCGGCGCGCTCATCCGCAGGCAATATTTGCCTCGTCAGCCATTTGCGCCCGCTGATCCGACGAGGTTCCCATGCGGGCACGGCGGGATCAGGTGGGCGTGGAGGATTGACTGGATCAGGTTCTTCAGCCGCGAACGCTGGCGAACCAGCTGTGTCCGCCTGGTGACCTGTCTTCGGAGGGCAAGGGTCCCCGGATCCGGAACCCAGACCTCCGGCAGAAAGCCCGAGGCGTAGAGCTTCGCAAGGACAGTGGCGTCGATCGTGTCAGTCTTCACCTTCGCGTGCGCGATCATGTGCACCTGCTTGGGATTGGCGATCACGATCCGATCGACGTAGGGCGACAGCACTTCAGCGACGGCAGCAGCATTGCCCGTGGCCTCGATCCAGATGATCATCGTGGGTGAGTTCCTTCCTGGCGAACTCCTCGAGCTTGTTGCGCAGCATTTGAAGCGGCCGAGCTTGACGATCTCGCCATCAAGCAACGACACGACCTCGGCGGCTACGCCGTGTATGTCCATGCCGATAATACGCAACGGTTCCCTCCATCGTTGGTCACGAACAGGGAGCGAGCGGTCAACACGACTAATACGGATCCGCGCTCGCAGCGCATCCGGGCCAGTCGTAGGGGCGGCCAGATAATGTGCTCGAACTCGCAGTTCATCTCATACGACGGCCTGCCCGCACTTGCGTGCTCCCGGTGCCCCGTGGCCCGGATGCGCCAAGCTTAACGAACCTGACGTACCGAACAAACGATGGCACCAAGAACATCATGCCGGATAATGGCTTCATCGAGAGCTTCAACGGCCGACTACGCGATGAACTGCTCAACGAGACGCTGTTTACTTCGCTGGCTCAGGCACGCGTCGCCATCGCCCTGTGGCGCCGACTACAACACCGCCCGGCCGCAATCCCAAATCGCCTGGCAGACACCGGCCGAGTTCGCCACCACCTTCAATCTGCGACGGGCGCTGCGCGATGCCAAAGGCTCCGCGCCAAGCGCCCGTCCACCCGCCCAGTAGGGCACAACCCACGCCGGAAACGAACTCAAAACTGGATAGAATGGGGGCAACGTCAAGTGCACTCGCCGGAACGAAACAAATCGGGCGAAAACCTATGACCTGATGGGATGGACGGCACTCCCTCATGTGACTTGCGACAGCCACACTATGGCACCTCGATGCCGGGAGCGGAGGCCGTCCATCCCATCAGGTCACGTAGGCTACAACTACGAAGCCGGCACAGCCGATGTGGCCGACATTCTAGTCTAATTGCCTGGCTCGAAACTCGTTTACGTGCGAGGTGGAGCTGCGGCGGCGGAGCATGAGGCGGATGGAGGCGATGCACATCCATGCCTCGGCGCTGACTATAGTCGCCTCGAGCGAGCCGGCGACAACGTCCGAGCCAGGCGAAAGTTCACTCGACGACCCATCGTCGCGGCAGGACCTAGAGCCCTTGGCCGCGTCGGAGCGCTTGATGATTTCGATGATCCATGTGCCCACGTCGAGCCTGCGACGGTATTTCTCCGGCATAGCGGCCGTCGGCGAATAGATTGCGTGTTTCAGATGATATGGGCGAGCGGCTAGGTGTGACATCGCGCTTAAAGATCACCCGTCAGAAGGAGCGCCCCCATGTCACATCTTTGACGCAAGCCAGTCTCTTACCGCGAACAGGACAAAACGATCATGGCCGTCATCGAAATGAGCAAGGCGAAGTGGCTGCTCGCCGCCTTGGTTCCGGGCTTCAAGCGTCAGCCGCTCAAGAAGCTTGATGCCGATGCGCCAGCCCTGTTGAACTGCTGCAGCGCTGGCGCGATTCGGGCCGCGTCACCGAGTTGACGAGCGAGGGCTTCGGAAATGCGCATTCTGGTGACGGCAAGCAAGCCGAAGAATGTCGTACATCAGCGGCCTGATCGAGGTTGATGGCTTGAGGCAGCCGCCGCACGCGTCCGACGGCTCGAAATGAGAACGGCGCCAAAGTATCGTGGGTCATGACGGGTGTGGCTCGCGAGATTTGGTGGAAGGGTTAGCCTCGCAACCGAATCCTACGCCAAATCAATCGCTTAAGCTACATCTGCCAGCCTCTCCAGCACGCTGTATCTTAAGGCGGGCTAGGCAGACCATCCTGGAGGACGAAGACGGATCACCTCATAGGCCGGCGGGTCAAATCGTCGATACGGTCAAGCTAAACAAGAATCGCAGCAAGCATTTCAGCGTGAGTTGATTTATGCGGCCCGCATTTCAGTAGCAGCCGCATTTTGGTGCGGGACTTCATCCCCGACGTACTAACTTCTCACATTAAAGAGCTAGGTGATCGGAGCGTGCTCCGCCGCAGATAGGTCGTGGTCGAGCTAAACCGAACAACGATTCACAAACAAAGTTATTGACGTGATTCTCTAATATCATCAAGCAGGAGTATATATGATACATCGTCATATCAAAACGGAAATCATGCACCGGGTAGTAGAATACAACGGGGTCCTTTACTTTGGAGGCCTCGTCGCCGGGGACTGCTCGCAGGACATGAAGGGGCAGACCGAGCAAATCTGTAAAAACATCGACAACATTCTCGCGCATTTCGGGTCTTCCAAGGATAAACTTATCACTGCCATGATCTACATCTCCGACTTTTCGCAGAAAAGTGCCATGAACGATGGCTGGCTCAGATGGCTGCACGCAGAGCATCTGCCCACCCGGGCGACTATTGGGGTCGCGAATCTAGGTGAGAATGTATTGGTTGAAGTCGTCATTTCCGCCGCGAAATGACAACTTACGCTGGCGCACCCGCCTAGTCCCTTCACCGTCTGGCCCGTCGGTGTGCTTCTCGTAAATCGCGCACGAGGCGTCGCCAGCGGGTCATACATACAAAGTTGCGCTCGGCCCCCCGCGGGCAGGACCTGGAAGCCTTTCTGGTCCTCGCTGCGGCGGAGGACATCGGTTACGAAGTCAAGGTATGCGGCGTAGAGCTTCGTAGCTCATAGTCGCCGTCGGCGAATCGGTGCGTTACCCAGGCCGAGCGCTTACGAATCGCGTCCAGGATCGCCTGCGCGCCTGCTCTCGGAGTGTGCGCCGGCGTGAGGTTGACCCTTGAGCAGCTGCCCGTCGGTATCGAGGGCGTTATGGCGCTTGCGGCCGACGGGCCTTCTTGCCGGCGTCGTGCCCCTTAATTCAACGCGCTTCTCTATTCGGCGCTTTGAAGTCAAGCGCCTTCTAGCTCTTTTCGCTTCGCCGACATTGGACGTCTTTCGCGGGGCCTTGCTTCTCTCCGGGATCGGCGCTCTGGTCCTGCGCTCTATGGGATTCAGAAGAATGGGGGGAACAATCTGTCGAGCGTCTTGATTGCCGATGATGGGCAATCCAGCCAAGCCAATCTACGAACTCACCTCATCCTCGTCCCGCGAAGAACAGCTTTTCCACCCGTAGGTGGAACTGGTCGTCCCCGTCTGTCGGAGAGCGATGTTATCAATTTTTCAGCCGGCGACCGGCATGATTTCCGTACTGGTCCAACGGAACTGTGTGCCGCCGCTCCAGATGAGATGCATGATCACCGCCAGCCGGCGGGCGAGCGCAAGGATAGGTTTCCGCTAGCCGCGCCGCCTGGCGACGTCCATCGCCCTGGCATTTCAGCCAGGACCATTTCGTCAGCAGGGTCTGCGCGGCCTCGTAGAGTAACATTCGGATCATGCCGTCGCTGCATAACGAGATCCCGCCCATCCGGCGGCTTTCGCCCGATTCATGGAGCTCCGGCGTCAGGCCCAAAATCGGACCGACCGCCTTGGAGTTGCGGAAGCGGGCTGGGATAGCGATCGTCGCGGTCTAGGCCAACGACGCGACGGCGCCTATACCGGGGGTCGACATAAGCCGGCGGCAAACCTCATCATCCCGGACGATCGCCAGAAGCTTGCGGTGTACGGCGGCAAAATTCTGGCGCTGCTTGCGGCGCGCGTCGTGCAGCTGTTCGACGATCTCGGCCTGATCGGGCATTGACTTCGGTGAGCTCGCGAATCCGCTCCTCAAACTTGACCGCACCGACCTTGCCCACCTTGAGCCCGAAGTCGCGCAACAGCCCGCGGATGTCGTTCTCGACGGCAATCGCCTTTCCTTTAAGAGCTGGCGCCCGGCGCTTCTGGCTCGTCAGGGTCTTGACATGCACCCGGCGGAACAGTTGACCCGCATCATCTGCGCGATCCGCGCGCATCATTGCGATCGGTCTTGTTCGGCTGGCCTTCAGGAAGGCGTTGACGTGGCGCGTCTCAATGCAAACCACTGGCAAGCCGGCTTTGGCAAGCCCCTCGAACGGCCATTGCGACAAAGGTCGGGCTTCAAGCCCGACGTATTCCAACCGCCGGGCGGGATCCTTGAGCACCGGCGCAAGATCCTCGGGATGGGTCGGCACCTTCACGTCGCGGCACATCGTGCCTATCGTCGAGGATGCAAATTGTGGTCTCTTTCACCGAGACGTCCAATCCTACATAATGTTTTATGCTGCGCCTCTCTGTCCTGATGACTTGTGGCTGTTCCAGGGAACCGACCACGTTTTATCATCAGCTCGAAGCGCAGCAACTTGATGGCATCTCCGCCAAAAGATGAGGCTCAAGCCCATTACATGGCGTGATCGCGGAGCATCCAGCACTCAGCTAAACTGCTGACGTTTGATCTCGCCATGTGGAGAAATTGGAATGATGAAGCACTTTGTTGGTCTGGATGTTTCCCTCGACCTGACATCGGTGTGCGTTTTTGACGAAGAGGGCGCCGTGGTGTGGCGTGGCAAGGTTGCCTCAACACCTGAAGCCTTGACTGAACTCATTCGCAAGCATGCACCATGAGTTGTGAAGATTGGCCTGGAAACAGGGACCGTTGTGCACGTGGCATTGGCACGCCCTCCGGGAGAACGGCCTTCCTGTCGTCTGCCTTGATGCCAGGCATGCGAAGGCGGCATTGTCGGTTCAACTGAACAAGACTGATGACAATGCGCCTATGGCTTAGCTCAGATTATTCGGAGCGGCTGGTATAAAGAAGTGGCGGTCAAGAGCCTCGACAGCCATCGCGTGCGGACCTTGCTTTCCTCCCGTGCCCAGATGGTCAACATGCGCCGCGATCTCGGTACAAAGATACGTGGGCTTTTGAAGACATTCGGCAGGATTGTAGGGAAAGTCAGTGGAAGGAAATATGAGGAGTTCTGCGCGGGTGCCTGGACTTGAAGAGGCTGTTTCAGCGTTGCTGGCTGTCCGCGCACGCATTGAGCAAGAAATCAGAACGTTGGAGGAGCACCTTCTCGGGTTCGCCAAACATAGCGATCCTTGCCGCAGGTTGATGACGGTGCCTGGCATTGGTGTCTTGACGGCCGTCAGCTTCGTCACGGCGGTGGATGATCCTGCGCGCTTTGTCCGCTCATTTGGTGTTGGTGCCGACTTCGATTTGACGCCGAGATGGTATCAATCGGGAGAAGTCGATCTTGACGGGTCTGTGTCAAATGCGGTGATGCCCTCCCACCCAGCTACCTCTTCGAGGCTGGAGGCACTCCCTTGGCTCGGTCGGCAGATGGTCTGCGCTCAAACGTGGGGTGCGCGCCTGGCGCGGCGGATAGGCAGCAAGAAGCCCGTGTGGCCGTCGCCCGCAAACTGGCAGTGATAATGCATCGGATCTGGATCGACGGCAGTGAATTCCACTGGTCGAAGGAGGGGCGACCGCGTGATCACCAGCTAAGCCCATAGCAACATCCGCCCTTTTTGGCGGTGTTATGTCCCTGCCGGGACGATGGCGTTGGTGACCTCGCAGCCCTGATAAGGTACTGCGTCGATTACATCGAGGCACCCACGTCCCGAACGCTGACATGCGGCGACCCAGTGTTAACCGGGAAGAGAACCACAGAGCCGGCAGGGAACATGGATACGCCGAGAAGGAGCTTGCAATCAGCTCCACAGAGAACCCCATCTGTTGATCACCACCGCAGAGGGGCCGCGCCCAAGGGTCCAGCATCAGCGGCACGTAGTGGAATACATAAACCGCCGCGCCATCTCCGGTCCAGCCGTAGACCATATGGCTATTCGTGCGGCTCAACTGCGGTTGGCGGGTGCTGCCAGCCACTCAGGCGCCTGGCACACCGCATTAACCTGTGCGGTGGCGGAGTTGGCGATGCATTTCAAACCAACCCACTTTTTGCTGCTCGCATTTCAGCACTTCGGCATTTTGAGGCAGGCTCTCCTCTGACCGGTGCTAGCCTTCCTGGACTGCCTACCAGCCTTATGAGAAACAGTAGGCGAATCTTTGGGATAGACAAGGCCGAACGCGCGCGGGTAACTGTGCCAGGGCTCACAAAAAGGGAAGTTGACGACTACTCGACGCAATCTACTCAATGCGTGCATCGCCGCCGGAACGATAGCGAATCTGGTGGGGTATGTGCCCGAGGTTCTGGTGGGCAACAATTTCTGCCGCCGGCAGCCGCAAGGCGCTCACAGGTCTCATGGGGGGTGCCGTCTGCGGCGGGCGGCGTGGCAGAGCAACATGGTTCGGTCCTCAGGCATCGGAAAACGCAAGCACGATGAATTTGAATTTGGCGCCATGCAACTGAGGGATCATATGGAAAGAGATCTACGTGAAAATAGCACTCATATGGCTATTCAGGACGATGGTTTTGATGAAGTTGGATCCATCGCTACGAATATCGCTGATGGATTCACAGTGGCGGCAGTTGGCGATCTTCTTTACGGACGGCCTGTAACAAAAGGCTATTACCCAGGTCTGGAAGAAGTCCTCAAGATTTTACATGGCAACGACGTGGTTTTCGGAAACCTTGAGACCAATATCTTGGCCGTTCACTCTAAAGGTTGCCCTCAGGCAGAGTATGGCGGAGCATATCTGATCAGTGTAGCGGAAGTGGGGCCTGATCTGAGCGCGATGGGCTTCAACATCGTCAGCCGCGCGAATAATCATACACTGGACTGGGGAGTTGAAGGTTTGCGCGAGACAAGTCGCGCGTTAGATGAAAGCAGGATCGTCCATGCGGGCGCTGGTGAAAACCTGGCTCAAGCCGGCGCCGCCCGATACTTGGAAACTCCACGTGGTAGAGCGGCGTTGGTCTCCTTTGCGGCCACGTTCGAGCCTATGGCTCGCGCGTGTAATCCTGCCGGCGAGGCACCAGGCAGACCAGGTCTTAATGCCCTTCGTTTGGCGAAAAGTGTCGTGGTCTCGAAAGATATGCTGGAGAACCTAAGGCAGGTGCGAGAAGCGCTCCCCTGGTATGCACCTCCCCCGAAAGACGCGTCGCGTGTGGCCATTGAAGGGGTAATATTCAAAGCTGGCGAAAAGCCGGGATATAGCTTTGAACCAAATCCACGAGACGTCGACAATATTCTGCGCAACGTGCGTCAGGGAAAGCAGTTCGGGGATTTTTGCATAGCAACAAACCACGGACACGAGCCTGGGGGGTTTAGCCGTGAACCGGCTGACTACGAACAAGCATTTGCACGCAAACTGATCGATGCTGGAGCAGACGTATACATAAACCACGGACCGCATCATGTCAGGGGCATCGAAATCTACAAAGCCCGACCAATCTTTTACGCTTTGGGGAATTTCTTCAATCAGGACCTAAGGTCCCCGGTCGGTGCTGACATGTTCGACGCACACGGTAAGGACCCTCGGACTGATACCGATGCCGAAGTAAGCGTGCATGAGATGGCAGTAGGATATCCAACGGCAGAGGGGTTTATACCGCTGCGCGACGCAGAGTTTTATGAAAGCGTCGTCAGCGTGAGCTGTTTCGAGGATAACCAGTTGGCCGAAATAAGGCTCTATCCGATTGAGCTCGGTCGTTTGAATAGGTTTGCCAACCGCGGGGTGCCACGCTTAGCTCCTGCGGCGCAAGGGCACGCCATTTTGAACAGAATTCAGGAACTCTCCGAGACGTTTGGCACTAAAATCGAGATCGATAACGGCGTCGGGGTAATCCGACTGCGTTCCCAGCGGCTCGGAGCAGACGACTAAGCGGACTTTAAACAGATTGTCTTCAATTAGCCTGTCAATCGGTGACTGTGGCGACGGCTCACGGTGCAAGGGTTCCGCGGCAGCGTTCGGGTCGTCACCGAGTGAACCACGCGCCGTCGGAAGGCGGCAAACAGCGAGGAGAAATGCCAACTGGCGACTTCAGGCACCGGACTGTGGTACCGCCCCGGCAGCAAAATCGTGCCGTTGAGACGGGTTCTCGTCCGTGATCCGAGTGGCCAGCGTCCGGTGCAGGCCTTCTTCAGCAGGGGTTGCGATCTCTTGCTGTAGGACATCCTTGCCTTCTTTGTCCGACGCTAGCAGGTCGAGGTCACCTTTGCCGAAGTGCGCGCCATCGCGGGGTGAAGACCAGCCTCAATGGTCCGACTTGGCATCGAGCCACCCCTGCATCGCTCAGCCTCAATTCCCTCGTCACGACTTGGGCCGACAACCTGCTCAGCTATGACGCTGTACCCAATGCCGCGGCATAGGGTACACCAAACCGCTTCACATTCAGCGACGCCATCGCAGCCGTCCGCCTGCAATTGTGGACCGCAGACATTTATCCGGGCAATGTCTGACGATGTCGGACATGCGACATAGTGGTATGAGCGCCATCAGGTTGTTTCAACACGTCTTCTCCTTTGGCACGGCGCATGCAAGCAACGTATCACGGACCGAGAATCTAGTCGGAGGTCAGAATGCCTGATGCCTATTTACCTCGGCCCGCCGCACAGCACGCAACGGAGGTCAACGCCAATGACAAAAAGGGCGCTCATCCTGGTTGAAGGCCACAGTGGTATTGGTTTGCTATACGTGAAAGCGGCCCGGCGTCTTGGTCTGCATCCAATTACTCTGTCGGCTAATCCAACTCAGTACGACTATCTTATGGCGGAAGGAATTGAGGCAATCCGTGTCGATACAGACAATCTCGATGCGCTAATCCACGAATGTGCCCGGGTACGTGCGACCTTTGATATTTCGGGCATTACCGGCTTTTCGGGCGCCGACGAGTTGGCCTGTGTGATGGCTTCCGAACTCTGCCGGCGTTTCGATCTACCGGGACCGAACCCCGCATCGATTGAACGATGCTGCAACAAATTCACTCAACGTCAGCTTCTCGCCAAGGCCGGGGTTCCAGTACCTGCTTATCGCTTGGCGAGGAATGCGACGGATGTAGAACGCGCCGCCGAGGAGATCGGCTTGCCAGTAGTTCTTAAGCCAGTCGTGGGCAGCGGCAGCAGCGGTGTCCAATTGTGCCGCAACGCCGACGAGTTGGCTGAACATACGGCCTATCTCTTGGGCGGCGATCACATATGGCGGTCTTCGCCGAGCTTACTGGTCGAGGAATTCGCACAAGGCCCGCATTATGGCGCTCAGATGATGGGAACTGCGGTTATCGGAATTTCCGCCACAGGCTTTGGCCCCCCACCGCAGTTCGTCTATCGTGAGTCGATCTTCCCGGTCGCGCTTACTGATGAAGAGTATGAACGTCTCGCCGATGTTTCGCTGAGCTGTTTGCGAGCTCTGGACCTTGGCTGGGGACCCTCGAATGTTGAACTCCGGTGGACGAAGCTGGGCCCAATCGTCATTGAAGTCAATCCGCGTGTTGGCGGCGCGCCCACTCCTCGGTTGGTTCAGGTGGCTTACGGTGTCGATCTCGTCACCGAGCACATCAAGGCCGTGATAGGCGACGAATGGGATTTGCGCAGAAGGCATTCGTACACTGCGGCCGCGCGGCTTCTAATTGCTGATCGCGATGGCACCCTCGAGTGGATAAGTGGCGACAGTCAGGCGGCTGCTGTAGAAGGCATAATCGAGGCCAAATTCTATGTTGAACCCAAGATGCCGATCGTCAGAAAAGGCGACTACCGAGACTGGATCGGACATCTCATCGCCGTTTCACCCAGCTTTGCTCAGACCACGACGATACTTCAGGATGCCATAGACTTAATCGATTGGTCCATCGCACCATTTCCGACTCCGTCCGATTAAGAACAATCCGGCCCCTACCTGGCAGGCCATTGAAGAGAAAGTGGTTCACGCAAGAGCAGATCATCGCAGCATTGCGCGGGCATAAGGCGGGATCAGGCGTCCGCATGGGTGACATAGCGACGACGAAATGAAGAAGTGGTCAGGTTTGCCTCAGATATCCGCGTTCCGAGCGGCGGTTGCATCCAGGGAGTTACCATTTCAGCTTTCAGCTTTCTTCAAACCGAGCCCCTTGGTGCGCCCGTATGAGGCGGATCAGACCGCACGGCGTTCAGAAGCGAACGCCCCCGAGTGCAGATCACGATCAGCTGCCATCGGCAGAAGAATGGTGAGCGCTGTCCCGGCGCCACCTTTCGCGCGTGGTCGTGAGCCACGATGCTCGGAGCCTTTGAGGGCTTCGACAGATGACGATTTCAGAGCTTACGCTTAATTCCAGGGACGAGGAGCCGGTTCGACGGCTTGAGATATTCACGGGTTCTGGACGGCGGCGCGAATGGTTGCCGGAGGAGAAGGCGCGGATCGTGGCGGAAAGCTACGATGCTGGCGAGACCGTGAGCGCGGTGGCTCGGCGACATGCATTGTCCCGGCAGCAGCTGTTCGCCTGGCGCCGGTCCGCGCGGGTGCCGTTGGCGAATGCGCCGGCACCGGAGCCGTTGTTTGTTCCAGCAGTGGTCGCGGCACAGGAACCCGAACCGGCGGGGAAGCGCGCGAGATCGACACGGAAGCGGAAGGCCGCGCGAGAAGCCGGCGTGATCGAGCTGGAGATTGACGGCGTCGCCATGCGGGTCGGTCGTGGCGCCGACGCCAGGACGGTGGCGGCGGTGATCCGTGCGCTGAAGACGCCGTCGTGATCGGGCCGACGGGTATGGTCAAGGTGATGGTCGCGACGAAGCCGGTGGACTTCCGCAAGGGGGCCGAGGGCCTGGCGGCGCTGGTGCGTGAGACGATGGGCGCCGATCCGTTCTCCGGCGCGGTCTACGTCTTCAGGGCCAAGCGCGCCGACCGGGTCAAGCTGGTGTACTTCGACGGCACCGGCGTGTGCCTGCTGGCGAAGCGTCTGAAGGACGGGAAGTTCTGCTGGCCTGCCATCACCGATGGCGTGGTGAGGTTGTCGGCGGCGCAATTGCAGGCGCTCCTGGAAGGGTTGGATTGGCGGCGCGTGCATGACACCCGCGAGACGCGCGCGCCGGTCGCGGCAAGTTGATTCCATGGTAGGCCAGAGACGCTGGCAAAGCATTGGAATGCATGATTGAATCGGCCTTGTGAGCAATCCGGCCGAGCCTCAGACCAACGATCCGATCGCGCTTCAGGCGATGCTCGCGGCGGAGCGCGCCGAGAACGAGCGGCTGCGCCAGATCATCAAGGAACTGCAGCGCCACCGCTTCGGCCGCAGGGCAGAGAGCCTGCCAGTCGACCAGCTGCTGCTGGGCCTGGAAGAGGCCGAGCAGGTCGAGGCGGAGGGCTTCGCCGCAGAGGACACCGCCGACCCTGCCAAGCGCGAGGCTCGCGCCAGCAAGCGCCGCACCAACCGCGGTGCACTGCCCGCGCACCTGCTGCGTATCGAGCAGGTCATCGACATTCCCGACAAGATCTGCCCGTGCTGCAAGGGAATGCTGCACGTCATGGGCGAGGATCGCTCCGAGCGCCTCGACATCGTGCCGGCCCAATTCCGTGTCATCGTCACGCGCCGACCGAAGTATGCCTGCCGGAGCTGCGAGGAGGTCGTGGTGCAGGCGCCCGCAGCGGAGCGCCTCGTCGAGGGGGGCATCCCGACCGAAGCGACCGTCGCCCACGTGCTGGTGTCGAAGTATGCCGACCATCTTCCCCTGTATCGCCAGGCGCAGATCTATGCCCGGCAGGGCGTGAACCTGGATCGGTCCACGCTCGCCGACTGGGTCGGCAAGGCAGCCTTCCTGCTACGGCCGATCCACGAGCGGCTGTTCGAGCGGCTGAAGGCGTCCGGCAAGCTCTTCGCCGACGAGACCACGGCGCCGGTGCTCGATCCCGGGCGCGGCCGCACCAAGACGGGCCAGCTGTTCGCCTATGCGCGCGACGATCGCCCCTGGGGCGGGATCGATCCGCCCGGTGTCGCCTATCTCTATGCGCCCGACCGCAAGGCCGAACAGCCACTCCGGCACCTTCAGGGCTTCGTCGGAATCCTGCAAGTCGGCGGCTACGCCGGATACCGGGCGTTGGCCGAGCGCAATGCCGTGAGCCTAGCGTTCTGCTGGGCGCATGTCCGTCGCCGGTTCTACGAACTGGCCCAGTCCGGACCCGCGCCGAGGCGCTCCAGCGCATCGCCGAGCTCTACAGGATTGAGAGCGAGATACGGGGACGCTCGCCCGAAGAGCGGCGAACCGCCCGCCAGGAGAGAGCCGCCCCGTCATCGATACCCTCCAGCCATGGCTGCGCGAGAAGCTCACCTTGGTCAGCCAGAAGAGCAAGCTCGCAGAAGCAATCCGCTACCCGCTCTCGCGCTGGGCCGGACTTGGTCGCTTCCTCGACGACGGCCGCGTCGAGATCGACTCCAACGTCGTCGAACGCTCGATCAGGCCAATCGCCCTCAATCGGAAGAATGCGCTCTTCGCCGGTTCCGACGGCGGTGGCGAGCACTGGGCGACCATCGCCTCGCTCGTAGAAACCGCGAAACTCAACGGCGTCGACCCGTACGCCTAGCTCGCCGACGTCATCGCCCGCATCGTCGCAGGCCATCCGCAAAGCCAGCTCGACGACCTGCTGCCCTGGGCCTATGCCCCCGCGCCGCTCAAGGCCGTGGCCTGAGAACAGCGGTTACGAAGAATGGACGTGACGCGATACTGCTCGGTGTCGGGTTCCTGACCGCAACAATCGCGACGGCGAAAGTCTGAACGTGGAGAATCTTGCGTAGCTAAGCCCTTCCGGCCCTCACTTCACAAACTCGGACAGTTGGGCCTTTCGCGGCACGGAAGGGAAATTGAACACGCAACCCAGCCTGTCGAACGGGGATTCCGTGATGCCATATAGGGTCATTTCTGGTTTATCCGTGGTGATGTGATAAAGCCGCCGAAGCATGGGGTATCCGCTGGGGATCCCAAAAACCTCGGCGGGTTCTCCCGAAGCCGGCGCCGCATCAATAATTATTCTGATATTTGTAATATTGATATTATGCCGATTAAGCACGCTTGTTACGAAACCGGCGCCGAACTCATCAACAATATGGCCATCGACATCTGACGACAGGTAAGCCGCATCGTACATGATGGGAGAATTATCCCCAGAGAAGACAATCTTGCGGACGCACAGCATCGCAGCTTCCGGCGGCTCGAATGTCTGCATCGCAGGTTCCGCAATCTTCTCTCGGGCGACCGACAAGAGGCGCAGTTTGGCATTCACAAGCCAGGACATCGAGGCATCTAGCTCAAGAAGAAAGCGCTTGTTGTGCTTTACGAACGTCCCCTTTCCGGTAATAGACGTCAGCATACCCAAGGACTGCAAATCACGCAGCGCCCGCTTTACGGTAATGGCGCTGACGCCGAATTCTTTGCTCAACATTGTCGTGGACGGGATGAGCGAACCAGCCCGATAGGCCCCACCCTTTATTCGCTCCAGAAGTTTTTCCCGGATCGCCTCGTGAAGTGACGTCGCGCTTCCCAACAGAGAAATGCTCACAGGCCCCACATACCGTTGTTCCGACTTCCCACCAAACCGAACATTGCCAAGATTCGTGCGGACCTCAAGATAGACGCTCCGAGCGGTATACCTAGTATAAACCAGAAGTCAACCGGGTGCGCGCAACTCGCGGCGGGTTGACCACCAAACCATGGCGCTCCTCGATGCCCTCGGCCAACTCGTCCGCTTCCTCCTTCCGCCTGCCAGCGTCATGACGGCATCGGGGTCGAGCCGCTCATCACGGGTCCCAATCTTGAGGCCCTCATCGGCAACAAAGCCTTCGACGACAAATGGCTGCGCGCCAATCTGAACGAGCACGGCGGCGTCGCAGTTGTCCCCTCCAAAGCCGACCGCGCCGGACGCATCCCTCACGAAGCCGAAATGTACAAGTGGCGCCATTTCGTCGAGAAGCTCAAGGCGTTCCGACGCATCGCAACGGGCCTACGAAAAGACGGACGCCTGCTTGCAGGTCGCATCAACCTCGTTTCAGCATTGCTATGGACGTTCTGATTGTAAACGGCCCTTAATGCAATATCTGCTCAAGGAACACCCGGATGCGTTCATTGGAGGGATTGCTGAAGAATTCCTCTGGCTCGCTTTGCTCGACGATTTTTGCCTGCATCCATGAAGACCACTCGATCCGCGATGTTGCGCGCAAAACCCATTTCATGGGTCACACAAACCATCGTCATCCCGTCATTCGCCAATAGCTTCAGGACATCGAGAACTTCCTTGATCATCTCAGGATCAAGTGCGGAGGTCGGTTCATCAAAAAGCAGCACCTTAGGCTTCATGCAAAGCGCGCGGGCAATCGCCACGCGCTGTTGCTGCCCGCCCGACAATTGGCTTGGATACTTATGTGCCTGTTCCGCGATACGCACTCGCGCGAGATTTTCGAGTGCTGTGGCTTCTGCCTCTGCCTTGGTGATTTTTGGTACACGGCGCAAGGCAAGCGTACAGTTCTTGAGCACGGTCAGATGCGGAAACAGATTGAACTGTTGAAACACCATTCCGACATTGCTCCGCACCTCGGCTAGCCCTTTCACTCCGGGCGGAGCTCTTCTCCATTCACGACTACACGGCCCTTCTGATGCACCTCCAACTGATTGATGCACCGGATGAGTGTCGATTTGCCGGAACCCGAGGGGCCGCAAATGACTATGCGTTCGCCATGTGCGACCTCGAGATAGATGTCAGTCAACACTGGGAAATCGCTGTACCATTTGGACAGGTTCTCGATCCGAATGGCCACATCCGCTTGGGCTGCTTGACCGCTACGAATCAGCATGTCTTGACGATTGATCGCGATCATGATGCACCTCGTTACCTGTGCTGTTGTAGGTCAACCCGAGTCGACGTTCCAACTGACTGACCAGCGCAACGGCGATCAGAGCCAGAGCGAGAAACAGTACCCCGGCGACAGCCATTGGCTCGGCGTAGCGATAAGTTGCTGAGGACACATCGAATGCACTTCCCAACATTTCAGGGACCGCAATGACCGCAAGGTACGGCGTCGCCTTTAGAACCGACACGGAGTACGCGCCTAGGGGCGCCGCCACATTTCGCAGCATCTGCGGTGCAATGACGAAAATTAACCCGTCGAACCAACTCAATCCGAGACTGAAAGCGGCTTCGCTCTGCCCCGCCGGAACGGCGTCGATCCCCGCCTTGAACACCTCGGACAGATATCCGGAGTAGTAGATGCTCAGCCCCAGAACCCCGGTAAAGAAAGCAGGCAGGGTGATCCCGTAATAGGGCAGAACGAAATAGATAAAATAGAGCTGGACCAGAACAGGTGTGGAGCGGATTGCATCAATTAGCAGCTGCGCCAAAGGACGGACTATCCAGTGAGACCGGCGAAGCGTCTCCAGGATGATTCCCCCAAACGACGCGCCGATGAAGCTCAGTATCGCCACAAGGATCGTGTTGCCGATTCCCTTCAGTACCAGCGGAATGATCTCGATCGCAAAATCTAGGTCAAAACTCATTGATACGCGTCCGACCTTTGCTGAGTTTTTTCTCTAGATAACGGCCGAGGATCGTCACCGGGTAGCAGACGATGAAATAAGCCAAAAGCAATCCAGAGTAGATGCGCACCGGATTGTAGCTGAGTTGCGAGATTTCCTTCGCGCGAAACGTCATGTCGGTGAGCGACAGCAGCGAAACTAGAGCAGTGCCCTTGATAAGCTGGATTGCCAAATTGATGAATGTCGGCATCATTGCGGCGATCGCCTGTGGCAGCTCGATGAGCCGCAACACATCCAACCGACTTAGCCCGAGAGCCAGTCCCGCCTCTTTCTGCCCCCGATCGAGCGCCTGTAGCGCCGCACGGACTGATTGGCTGCCATACCCGCCAATGTTGAGCCCCAAAACCAGTGCCCCCACGGCGATTCCCGACAGGTAGATCTCGAAAGCCGGCAACGAGTAATAGAAGGCATACAGCAGCACGATAACGGGCGAACTGCGCCAGAATTCGATAATAGCAGTAATTCCGAGGTATGCCCAACCACGCAGAAAATGCTGCAGAACTCCGGCAACCAAGGCAAAGGGGATCGCATAGCACAAACCCAGTCCGGTGATGACTGCGGTGATATTGAAGCCCTCGAATATCCCTCGCATGATGCTGATGAAACTCATTGGCTCTCGCTATTTTCGCGTCATGGCTTCGGGCGGATTGTTCTGCACTAGATCCCATTTTCCGGAAACTTTTCTTCGGAGAGCCCGCTGATCGGGTCGGCGCCATCCTTCGTCACGACGGCGACCTCCTCGATCTGAAACACCCCACCATCCAGTTCGTATTTCGGTTTGACGTGAATAATCATTGCTTTCTGAAGCACCTCCTTCGAGGTGGCCGCGATCGACGGCGGGTCCGTCAGGTTACGACCGGAGCCATGGCCGATTCGGGATGCAGTTACACTTGAACCCGAACTCCCACTCCGTCGCGAAAGCCCTCGAACACCCCATACACATCGACCCCGGCATACCGGGCTTGATTGCGGACAAGGTCGCAATCGTCATGTCTCGAACCTGGCGATGTCTTGCTCTTCATTGGTGACGCGGCCCGCCTTGGCGATCGGGTTGACTTGGGCAATCAAGGCCGAAAAACGGCACCAATATCAACGCCGATGAAATCGTCCTCTGCCAGCGCGGATCGGTCGGCGGTAGACTGTAAGTCATATCCTTGCGTCCGAACCGCACTGTAAGCCGGGGAACCGATTCAGCGCCGCGCTCAATGAGGTTCAGCGTAAGCGCCTTGGCGAACTGCCTCTCCGTCATTCCCAGGATCAGACAGCCAATGGTGAAATGCGTCATGCGCGATCTCAAGCGCAAGTCGTTCTGGGCGATCTCTGCCGGCGTTTTGATCATCGATAGGCCAAATGAAATCTGCACTCTGTAGGCTGCGCAGCAGGAAACCGGCTCTCAAGCTTGTCTATCAGGCTGAAGGAGCCGATGCCGAACACTCGAACCCGTACGCATTCCACGAACGTCGGTCGGCTCTAGAACGTCGACCACCTGCTCAATCGGCGACTGCATAGTAAGGCCGACCGGACATCTGGCGACTTGCCGCCGTTTGACGAAACGAGTATACCTATTATACGTTGCGGGCAAGCGAATTCCCCAGGTGACTTGTATGGCACAGCTCAAGACCTTCCCGACCAAACGCAGATGGACAGATCTAGATTTTGAGCTGGACGCGGGCTTTGGTTCGCGTGCTCATATCGGAATGGTGGTCATTTCAAATGATCAGACATTGTCCCGCGAGGCGCGCGCCATGCTCGATCTGCCCGGCGTCGCCCTCTATGAAAGCCGTGTGCTAGCGGCCCGGCAGAAAAATAAGGCGGTCACTATGGAGGTTCTTCGCAAACAAGCCGATGATATCGATCTAGCAGTGCGACAGATCAACAACCTGCGGCCTTCCGACGTGGTTGCCCTCGGATGCACCTCTGCCGCAATGATCATCGGCCCCGACGAGCTGCGCCGCCACATCCAGAACGTTCATCCAAACGCATTGGTGACTGACCCATTCACCGGCATTGTGGCCGCTCTTCGCGCACTTGGCTCGCAACGCATCGCATATGTCTCGCCCTACCCGCGTGATATCGCCGAGAGGATGATCACGGGCATTGAAGCAACCGGTGGTGAGGTCGTGGTGGCAGGAGCCTTTCACAACGCCAACGGCAATATCGGAGACGAAGCTCCTTTCATCTCACCCGCAAGTATCGAACTTGCGGCTACGCGCGTGATCAACGGAGCGGACGTCGACACCCTGGTAATCGCCTGTACGCAAATGCGCGCCGCCTCGGTGATCGACAGTATCGAGAAACAGACGGCCAAGCACCTCATCACGTCTAATCAGGCGCTGTGCTGGCACGCCCTGCGTCTTGCGGGATGCAGCGATGCCGTGCCCGGCTGGGGACAGCTGTTCCAAACCGGCCTCGCGCCATAGGTTGGCTGAACAATGCGGGGTCTATCGGCAATATATTCAAGATGGCCACTTTGCGAACCCAGCGTTTTGCCAAGCGTTCTTGCCGCCAGGGATCGGCGTGCGTCCTGCAGCTTCTGCCGGAAAGCTAATGCCAATCAGGCACGGCGGCAAGGATGCAAGAATATGGGCAAGGGACACTCAGCACTCAGCGAGGGTCTTGGTCCCAGGTCTTGAAAGTTTGCGACGAGGGAATGTCGACGCGGCAGGCGACGGCGCGGTCCGGGGGTCGGAGTA
The DNA here is from genome assembly GCF_057786075.1 of Mesorhizobium sp. P171375. Lineage (NCBI taxonomy): Bacteria > Pseudomonadati > Pseudomonadota > Alphaproteobacteria > Hyphomicrobiales > Phyllobacteriaceae > Mesorhizobium > Mesorhizobium sp. P171375. The sequence goes on along the minus strand of NZ_JBYNWF010000001.1, from coordinate 1,981,134 downwards.
TCGAGTGCGATTCGCTGCTTCGCGCGCGCAGATCGGCGAGCGAACGCCTCGACCGCAGGGTTGGCGGCTGGGTTTAAAACTGTTCGTGCGTCGGGCTGGTCGCGCCCCTACTCTGGGTAGCGACCACACACGTTGGGCAGAAAAGTCTCATTCTCCCCCGGTCGAGCAGTCAAAGTACCGCAGCTAATGAAGAGCGTTCATTCACAGACAAATAGGAACTGCAACTCGTGCAAATCTGGTCCGGCTTCGAGCATTGATGACTGCCGGACGCCATTTTTCTCATGGAAGAACACAGCCTTCGGTTGTACTCACTCTCAATTCTCCAGCGGTGAACGGAATGCTCCATTGCCTGTCTGCGCGCATGATCTAAGGAACGAGCCCGCATCTAAGATGCTGGGTGTCAGCCCGGCGAGCACGAGTGCATGCCAAACGGTGACTTGATTGGCGGTGATGACCGGCCGTCCCGAAATCTTCTCAAAAGCTTCCACGCGTTTCAAGGAGCTGATTGCAGTACAGGGAATTAGAATTGGATCCGTGGAAAATGGCCTTGACGACACAAACTTCGCCAGTTCAGCTTCGCAGTCTATTTCAAAAAAACCTCCGCTCGTGGGAGCCTCCATGTGCCACACGCGTCCAACGCCGATATCGACCTCAGAGAGGAATGAGACCATCATTTTCGCAATTTCAGGTGAATAGGGCAACACGACATCAACCCTCTTTGCTCTGAGAGCGTCGAGCGCTGCCAAAAACGCCATTGACGTATTGGTAGCCGGCGCCGCGGCACTTTCTGAGAGCAGTTGTATCTGTCGGCGTGCATACTGCACTCCTCTAAAGAAACTAGCAGATGTGCAAGCCCACACGACTGAATCGCACCCCTTCTTCCTCGCCTCGAATGCAGCCGCCGACAGTACGTCTTCATTCGCCAGCCGCTCGCAATAGTCAAAGCCACCAGTTGCCGCTTCATGCTCGTCGGGCGTGTGAAATGAGATATAATCCACACCCGCCAACTTTTGCTCAGCCAGCCAATTAGAGATAAACCTGTCATCAATTATCTCAAACGGGATTTTTTTATTTCTGGCGATCGGCACAATCGTGCCGATCATTTTTGTTTTCTTGCGAGCGCGTGGCGCCATTATCTTACTTCCTATTTTTGCTTCAGCCGCTCACAAAGAGAGGGATTTTAGCGTCGTGAGCGAAACAGTAGCTTGGTTAGACTCATTTTCCCGCCTTAGTCGAGGAGTCCCCATGAAACTTGATACATTGTCCTCAAACTGTTGTTGGTGCAGGCTGGCTGCATATTGTTGATCAAGTATCCCGATTTGCGACTATTGGAGGGAGCAAACCCGGGGAACCCGGCTCGATACGACTTGTTCCGCTCGACAATCAGATCCGGGTTAAAGCTCATCCGCGTCGCGGCGTGCCGACGCGAACTTTCGCGTGATGCGTTGCGGCAACGAAGGAACCGATAGCCTTGAACGGGATGGCGTCGCCTTCGTTGGAATGGAGGTCATCATATATGTACTTCGTCAGGTGGCTTGATGCTTGTCAATGAGTTCTTTAATCCTCTGTTTGCGGTGCATCTCGGCGCGCGCCCAGTGTTCCCGTATGCCCGTGCATTTCAGCTGCGCGTCCCGAAAGAGCATCTTTGCCATAGAAAGCTGGGCATCGGTCGATGCTTTGCCGGGCCCGCCACCGAAGCGCAGAGCATCTCTGCACTCCTCAAGGCTTGCCGGCAATACATCACCCAGCTCGCTGGCCAGCTCGCTCCGGCGCTTGTCGGCGCAGCTCACCTGCGAGAGGCGCGTCGCGATCTCGCCAATTTGTGTGTGGGCGTTCCTGAAAGGAATGCCTCGCGACGCCATTCGTTCGGCGGCAACGGTCGTCATGGCCAAGCCGTCTTCCAGATGTTCCCGCATCGATGTCGCGTTGAACGACATGAACTTAACGATGATCGATGTAAGCGTTATGGCCCGAGTAAGTGCGTCTACCGCAAGCCGCAGGGGAGAGCAGCCGTAGTTGCTCGATTCGATCGAGTTGCTGAACGGCGATTTGCAGGTTGCCGTGGCCGCAGACACATATGCGCCTATCACGGTGCTTGCCGCGCCCTTGATGTGTTCTAGAAGATATGGGTTCTTCTTTTGTGGCAGCATGGAAGAGCCCCCCGCAAGATTGCGAGGAACTTCGATGAGCGCGAACTCGCGCGTCGTCCAAACCTGCAGATCCTGGGCCACACGACTGAGCAAAATCGAGACACCGGTAAAGAGTGAAAGCCCATGTAGATGGAAGTCTCGGCTTGCGACTGCGTCAAGGGAGTTTAACGACGGCTGTTCAAATCCCAGGAGGCTCGCAGTTTTCGAGGGGTCTATCGGCATGCTGGTCCCGCCGCCGGCACCGGCCCCCATGGGACAACTCCTGACGTCTTCCAGCAGGGAATGAAGCCGCTGGCGCTCGCGTCCGAGGGCGAAGAAAACGCCGAGCAGGTAGTGTCCCGGCGACCCTGGAAGCGCGATTTGGTACTGACTGTAAAGTGGGGCTAGAAGGCTCGATGCCTGTTCCGCTCGTTCAAGAAGGGCATCTTGCGCAATTCCTATCTCTAGCGAGGTCGAGCACACGGCTTCGCGGAGAGCCAGAAGAGAAATCGTCGCGTTCAAGTCGTTGCGGGACCTTGCCAGGTGGAGCCAACCGGCCCTTTCCGGACCTGCTCTTGCGGCAAGCTCGGCCTCATAAGCCAAATAAATGCCACGCGGAGCATCACGACCGTTCAAAGATCGGAAGCCTTCGCCCTGGAGGTCCGAAATGTGCGTGAGCAGGTCTGCAGCTGTAGCTTGGCTGACTAAGGCTTGGTCGGCGAGCATCACCAGATGTGCTTCGTCTATAGCAGCTTGGAATTGCAGGAGGCGACCGTCCCGCGGGATGTCGATGGGCGGAGCGAGCAGCTTCATCGCTTCGGGATGCAAGGACCACCCGTCTTCCCCCGGCTCGGCAACGCGCTTGCTTTCCGACCTACCAGGCGTCGCCTCGATTTCAATGGAAATCGAATCGATCGTCCGTTCAGCTGCTTCGACAGCGGCGTCGAGTTCATCAGCGACGCCAACTGCATAGGCCACGCGATCCCTGAAGTCGCCCATGATCTGTATTTGCTGGCCCTCAAATTTCAGAAGACCCGCTTCGGGCACGGCTGGCTCAGGATTCCGAGAAAAGGCCAGGCTTTTGAGCTTCCCGGACTTGTCAGCAAGTCGGAAACGGATCGCTCCCGCCCGCTTGCTCGAATGTGGAGGTGCGAATTCTTCACCCGCATAGAGCTTGATCACCATGTCGAGGATCGACGTGCCCAAGACGTGCGAGAGCATGACCGGGATCATCCCGCCGGCCATCCGGGGATTGACCTCAATGACGACTGGGCCGGATTCCGCCATGACGAATTCCACATGAGCCGGCCCGAACTCCAGACCCAAAGCCGATACTGCGCCTGCTGCGAAGGAAGCCAGTTCCTCTAGCGATGGCTCCGGAAGCGGGGCTGGGAAGTCGTGTCCAACCTCGACGAAGCAGGGACGCGGCCCCTTGTGCTTGGCGATAATTCCGAGGCAATGCGGCACACCGTTGGATGCAATGATCTCAGCAGAGTATTCCTTACCCCGAATGTATTCCTGGACCAGAATCTCGGGACTGCGCAAGTCGACTTGGTCGAGCAGCGCGTCCTTTGCATCCTCAAAAGCCTTGACGGCCGCTGCGGCGTCTTCGCAAAGCCGTACTCCGCTACTGCCACTCCCAGAGACCGGCTTCACGACCACCGGGAAAATAGATTGGGCAAGAACTCTCTTTAGCTCTTCGACGGAAGCGACCAGCCGAGTCTCAGGCACCGAGACCGATTGTCGCTGCAATTGGCCCACCTGCATCCATTTGTTCCGGCACGTCGCGATGGCTTCCGGACTGGCCGCTGGTAGCCCGATCCCCTTCGCGGCCCTTGACGCTGCTTCGACAAAATAATCCGACGACGAATATATTCCCGCCAGCCTTGGTAACTTGGCGGCGGTCACTATGAGTTCATCCGGATTACGCGTTTCAGCTTCGATCACTTGAGCGACGGACGCCCTAAGAAACGGATAGCGGGCAGGATTACGGGTAACGAGGTAAGGCTCAAAGCCTAGGACTCGGGCCCGCTTCAGCAGTACCTCGCCAGTACCTGTCGTGTTGCTTTCCACGAAAAGAAAACTACCGCGGTTCATCAAAGTCCTCCAACGCATTTAGGACTGCTTCCCGGCTTTTCCGCTTCCAACGATATCGGTTCCACGGCGGAAGAGCAGTCGAGGGATGCTCTTCGCTAACCGGAGCGTCCAGAAGGACACCTTCATGTAGACATCCGTTTTGCTTGAGCCAATCGTGGTCGTAAACAGCTTCGACGTAGCGGTGGCCTTCATCAGGACCTATGACGACTACGGTCTCTCTTGGATACTGACGAGCGCGCCAACGCCCAACGATGTAGCTCGCTCCGGAGGTTGGACCAGCGAAAATGGCGTGCCACTCGTGGAGGGCACGCGTTGCAGCAAACGCAAGCGGAGCCGATGTGAAATGCACTTCGTCATACAGTTCGTGCTTCACGTTCTTCGGGACAAGACTGTTCCCCAGTCCCCGCAGTTTCCGCTCGCCGTCCGGTTGACCAAAAATGACGCTATTGAAAGTGTCCACTCCAATCAGGCGGGCACTAGGGGACTTTTGGCGGAGGCGCTCTGTTGTTCCGCAGGTAGAGCCGCCTGATCCAACCGAGCCCACCAATGTGACGTCGGGACCAAGAATCTCCGAGATCTGGTCGGCGAAACACTTATAGGCTGCAGGGTTGTCGGGTGTTTCATATTGTCGGGGCCAGAAACAGGATTGGTCCAATTGTCTCATTCTAGCGTGCAACGCGTCCAGGCGGCTTCTTTGATAGCCGCCCTGCTTCGCGCTTTCAGTTACTACGAAAACTTTCGCACCTAGTGACCTCAACCTGTTTTCCAGTCCCTTATCCATCACTGGGTCTGTGAAAATTTCGAGAGGGAACCCAAATTCCCGGCAGACTACAGCCAATCCCAGCGCGAAGGTTCCGCTCGACGTCTCCAAAACTTTCATGTTACGCGTCAAAGTCCCTCGAGCCAAGGCTTTCTCGATGATGTACTTCGCCGGGAGAAGCTTCATGAATGCAAACTGTGCGAGAAAAAGATTTGTCCCGCATCTAATAATGCGCGGCAGCGCATACGCAGCGGAATAGCCGGAGAATGGCAGGTGTTCGTGAACGGTGTTCATATGACTATGAGTATCAGTTCATGGAAACATAGATTTTTGGTGAGTTGTCGAATGGCGATACATGGTCGACCACCGACCGAAGCTTCGGTAGGAAGTCAGGCGCCCTTCGATCAAGCAGAATTCCAGTCATCGTGCCGCTGTGCGCGATTATGATTCCGAGCGCGCCCGTCTCCTGGGATGCTTTCAACGTCGCGTTCAGATGTCCCTTCGGCGCCCGCTCCTGATGCAGGAGTGCACTGGCTGTAGTTATTTTGCCTATAGTGACCGTGTCGCCCTGCGGAATTGCTACTCGCGCGCGGTCGAGCAGTCTCTGATATTGTGCTCTGTCATTGGCCGAGATTTCACCTCGTTGCTGATCATAGTCAACGGTTTCGACCGTCCCTCCTTCATCGATACCGACAATAGCAAGGGGCGGCATTTGCCCGAGGAAAGAGAGCAGCCTACAGGATCGCTGTTGATATGCGACTACGCCGGGGTACATCACCCCGTCGGACGGCTCGATCCCCGCCATGAGATTCTCGATTAACGATGTCTGGACCCTACGATTGAAGCAGCACGCAATTGACCGTGCAGTCGCAACAAGATCCGCAGACGAACTAGCCAGCCCTTTGCCTTCGGGGAGTTCAGATTGCAAAAGGAGGGTTCCTCCTGAGACGCCGAGCGCATTAACGAGGTTCTCAGCCAGTCGTTTTGCTTTGACTTTATGTGGCGGATAAACGGTTACGTATCGGTCGCCTGCGGTCGGCATGAAGTGGGCCCGAGAAAAGAGCGCGATGGGCATCGTGATCAGGAAATGGGAGTCGCGAGAATGGGAATTGATTGGCAACTGGCCTTGTAGTAACTCGCCGAAGGTGCCGCAACAAAGAGCTTTACCGTCGCCAGAATGATTCCCAGGCTGCTGCCCACCCTCGGCGATAGCCTCAGCCTCAGCTTCGCCATCGAACGTCTGGTGCTGCATGTATGGCTTCCAGACTTCATCGGCGGCTGCTTTGACAATTTCTGCAGTCGTGATGCTCGACCTGCTTCCTACAGGGCCGATGGAATGGGTGCGATTCTGGATTGACATATCACTTCCCGTCAGGCTCTTTCACATGTGATTTGCTGTTGGGGAGGAGACCCATCCGCTCGCGATGGTGGTGGTGATAGAGTCCGCGCTCGCACCCTCCAGACGTGGGGAACCAAAGCCGCTGCTGGGTGAATGACAGCGGCAGCCGCGACGGATGCGTCAAAGCGTCAATTGGCGCGACGCACAGCGCGGCGTCTGTCGTATGGATGTGGATTGTTCGAGTAAGTTTCATGCAGACCTTCCTCGGCTGGGGACTGCGAGACCGCTATGGTCGTAACAGTTGCTTCGCCGTGTTCCATGCAAACGGCGTGCCACGAGAGGTTGTGCGAGCAAGAGGCGCGAAACCATGTGTTTCGCGCCGTTACGGCGGAATACTTGCGCTCAGTGTGTCGGGTTCCGAACATGGACGTCTTCAACGGAACAGTGTCAATCGGCGCCGAACTTTGATCCCACGTTGGAGTGCGCCCCTGAGGGTGGACAGATTCAGGCTGCTGATTTGCCAGTCTGCCGGATGTGTTGATCCTCGAACTGCTGCGGGCTCAGATATCCGAGCTTCGAATGGAGCCTGCGTTTATTGTAGACCTCCTCGATAAGCGGGGAAGGTGCTCGGCGATGTCGTCGAAGGTCTCGAAAGCCATCGGGTAGACTGCCTCGAGCTTCAGCGTTTTCATGAAGCTCTCCGCCTTTGCGTTGTCGTATGGGTTCCCTCTGCGGCCCATCGAGCCGATCAGGCAGCGCATCCCGTAGACCTGTGCTGCGTATTGAGAGCCTCGATCGGAAAGATGAACGCAGCCTGGTGTCAATGCCGCTCGAATTTTCCCCAAAAGTGCCGAAGTAAAATTCCCCAGTTTCGCCGCTCAGGCTGTTGCGGAAGGGTGTCCATTTTTCGGCGGCCGGCCGCGCGGTCGTGATGGTGCGTTGAGCGTCGGCGGCGTGATGGAGGCTTTTGATCGCAGGTGTCGGGCATGAGCTCGGCGTGTTGTCGGAGCCGATAGCTCGATCCTTCGATCTGGACGACGACCGCATATGATGAAGCAGGCGATCGAGAAGTGCGGTTGCGATGACAGGATCGCCGAAGACCTCGCCCCATTCGGCGAAGCCGCGGTTTGAGGTGAGAATCATGGCGCCCTTCTCATAGCGGGCGTTGACGAGTTGGAAGAACAGATTGCCGCCACCGTGGATGACGGGCAAGTAGCCGATCTCGTCGACAACGAGCAGAGCAGGCCGGCAGAAGAAGCGGATGCGTTCCTGCAGGCGGCCTTCGCGTTCGGCCCTTGCCAGTGCGGCGATGAGTTCGGCGAGCGTGCAGAAATAGACGCTCTTTCCAGCCTTCACAGCCTCGACGGCAAGTGCGATGGCCAGAAGGCTCTTGCCTGTGCCGGGTGGGCCGAGGAAGTGGACGACCTCGCAGCGGGCGACGAAGCCGAGTTGGGCGAGCGTGAAGATTCGATCTCGGTCGAGCGAGGGCTGGAAGAGAAGTCGAAGCCGGCGAGCGTCTTGGTCGTGGCCAGACGCCCCATGCGCAGTGCCGTCTTGATCCGGCTGTTCTCGCGGAGGGTCAACTCTTCCGAAAGGAGGATGTCCATGGCTTCGAGGACGGCGATCTCGCCTTGCTCGAGCCGGCGCACGATATGATCGAGCGCTTCGAGCGCTCGTGGCATCTTCAGGCCGACGAGATCGTGGCGGATCCGGTCGATTGTGGATGGCGTGGTATCGAGCGCATTCGTCATGGACGCTGCTCCTTCGCCATCACCCGGGCGACGGCATCGTAGAAGGCCAACGGGCGCTGAGCGACCCTGTCGCCTGAGCCATGAAGGATGACCTCGTCGTTCCTCAGTATTTGTCGGCGCTTGTGGACGTGGATGTTGCGATGCCCGGGCTCGACATGACGCTGGTGCCGACCTTCTAGAATGGGATGGATGGCAATCAGTGCGCCGTCCTCGAAGATGCGTACCTCTTCGGCCAGAGTGTGCACCTCGACGACACGGCGCCTGGTGGCGTCGGGCACGCTATAGAAATTGCCGCCAACGCTAACCATGCCCTCCCGGCTGATGCGTCGCTCGAGCTTCAGGACCGATCGGAACGGAGCCAACGACAGCGGCCGGAGCGCTGCCCGCTCCTCGGCAAAAGCTTCGTTGACGACACGCCGTGTGGTTGCGTGAACTCTCGGGTTTGCGACCGTGTCCAGCCAGTGACGCAACTGCGCATTCAAGTCTTCGAGGTTGCGAAAGGACCGGGCCAGGAAGAAGTCCTCGCGAATGTAGCGGAACGGTCGCTCGACCTTGCCTTTTGTTTTGGCGCGGTAACTGGCGGGCAAGATCGACGAGGGCACGGTTGTAGACGATGCCGCCGGTATCGCCTTCGCCGATCACAGCCGTCTTCATACGGTCGTAAAGCACTTCGCGAGGAGCGCCGCCCAGCGCCTCGAAAGCCCCAGCATGGCAGCGCAAGACAGTCGGCAGATCCTGGTGGACGACGAAGCGTGCCCAGATAAGGCGACTGAAGCCAAGCACCATGGAGAATAGCCAGACGATTCTCGGCGTGGTCTGCGCCTGCTCGCCGGGCGGGGTCTCGAAGCGAACCTCGTATCCACGCTCCGCCGCGGCAGGACGGACGTCGCGCAGGAAGTCGGTAACGGCCGTGTAGCCGCCGCCATAGCCGAGGTTCTTCAGTTCGCGGAAAAGCCGGCTGCCGGTGAGCCCGGGATATCGCGTGACCCGTTCGCGAAGATAGGCCGTGAAGGGATCGATTACCGCCTGACGCGGCTTGCGTGGTCCGTAGGCCGGAGCCTCGAGCCCGCGCGCTATGTATTTGCGCACCGTCTTGCGGTCGATCCCGCTCTCCCTGGCGATCGCCGACACCGACAGGCCCTGCCGATGCAAATCCAGTATCATCATCATCTCCCCGATCTTGATCACCGAAATCCCTCTCCCGACCATCAGGAGAAGCATCAACGATTACGCGCCGCCGGTCTCCCGGAGCGCGCTCCGGAAGACCGGCGGCAGCGCTATACTGGGAAGATTCAAACGGCACTTCTGGGGAGTATTGAGCCGGCATCGAGACCTGGAGGCGGACTTCTCCGTTCGATAGCCGCTTTCAAGGCTGCTATCGTCAGGCGGGCATCGATGGACCGGCCGATGGCGTAGCCGACGATCAGGCGCGACCACGCGTCCAGAATGACCGCGATATAAATGAAGCGACTGGGCAGGGCGACATAGGTGATGTCGGAGACCCAGAGCTGGTTTGGGGCGATCGGATCGATACCCATGGCCAAGTTCGGGAAGATCGGACCCTCATGATTGCTGTCGGTCGTGGCAATGAAGCGCCGCCTGACCCTTGGCTGCAGATCGTGCTGCCGCATCAGGCGTCGGAGCTTTTTGTGGTTCACCACATGCCCCGCTGTCGCAGGGCGGCGCCGACGCGGCGGTAGCCATAGGATGCGAACTCGTCGCAGATCGCGAACATGGCTTCGACGATCGCGGTGTTGACCGCTGCCATTTCCGGGCGGTTGTAGTAGGTCGATCGAGCGATGCGCATCAGCCGGCATCCTTCAGCGACGGAGATGCCCGGGGGCCGGTGATGACGGACGTAGTCCCGCTTCTCGGCCGCGGTGCGTTTCTCAGAGCCCCATTTAGAAACTCCAGTTCCAGAGCCTGCTTGCCGACGAGGCGTTCCAGCGCTGCGATCCGGGCTTCGTATTCCTGAAGCAGGTCGGCGGCGTGCGCCTCGTCGTCGAATGCGCCTTCCTCGTATTTGCGGACCCAGATGCGGATCAGGTTGCGCGAGACGCCGTGACGTTTCGCCAGACCGTGCAAGGTCTCGCCGGAGACGAACTCCTGCGCGACCTGGCGTTCGAACTCGATGCTATGACTGCGATGCTTTGCCATGGGTTCTCTTTCCGAAAACCCGGAAGGCCGGTCAATTCGCCAATCCCGATCTGTCCACCCTCAGGGGCGCACTCCACATTGGGGGTAAAAATTGGGGTCTGACTCACATTTGATGATTTTGCATGGCGGCGTGGTGCTGTTTTCTGACGCGAATCAGCACCATGGTGAGAAATTTGCGTTTGTCGTCCTTGATCCCGGCGGGATTGTTGTCGAGGCCATCGCTGAGAACGAAGGAGTGATCGTCATTACCGCGCGGTCAGGGACGCTGGCGCGGCCTTGCCTCTTTGCCGCAGAGTGTCGAGCCGCGTCCACAGCCGCTATGTTCGACGCGTGTCCGATCTTCCCTGTAGTGGGACGAAGGTAGAGCTCCGCCTCGTCGCGCGGCGCTTCGTCTGCGATGCAACATTGTGCCGTCGAAGAATCTTCGCCGAGCGCTTTGACGACAGTGTTGTCACCGAGCGATCGCGCCGGACCTCGCGATTGGAGTGTATCGTTCATCACCTTGGACTGGCGCTTGGCCGCAGGCCGGCGGCTAGTTTCGCAAAGCGGCTGATGGTTCCGGTCAGCAACGACACATTTGGCGGGTGGCGACGGGCCTGTTTACGAACAGACCCTATCAAGATTGTCGGCATCGACGACTGGGCCTATCGCCGTAACCATCGCTGTACGGCACGATCGTCTGCGATCTGGAGCGACGGCGGGTCGTGACGTTGTTGCTGAAGTTGCCGGGGTCGAGGCTTGGCTGGCCGATCACCCTGAGATCGAAACCGTCTTGCGCGACCGCGGGGGCGGTTACGGCGAAGCCACCGCCAGTCATCACCGAATGCGGTTCAGGTCGCCGACGCTCATGAAGAATGCGAGCGCGGCTTTCCTCGACGCCGTTCGCAAGTCGATGCGGATAATCCGAACTGCGATCGGCCCTACGACGATCAATCCCGACTTGCTCACCCACGTGGAGAAGCCATACGAAGGATACCTGCGGCGTGATGAGACAAACGCGGCGCTCCACAGGTGCCGTCAGCCAGAACGATCGCGCGGCTGATGACGACGGCCCGTGATTATCTGAGCAAAGCCGACACGGTCATGATCGCCGCCATCGAGGCGGGCGTGCCCCTGCTGGTGGAAGCACGCAACCTGATCGCCGGTTTCCATTCCATGATCAGCAAGAAGCTTGCCGATGATTTCGAGCCGTGGATCGCCGACGCCGGCAAAAGCCTCATCGCGTCTTTCGTCAATGGCACAATTCGCGACATGCCGCCGTCCGCGCCGCGATCACCGAACCATGATCCAACGGTCAAACAGAGGGACAGATCGCCAAGCTCAAGCTTGTGAAACGGCAGATGTATGGACGCGGAACGCTCGACCTCCTGGAAGCCAGGCTGATCGATGCCGTATGATCCCGAAGTTCATCGAGAGTGCGTCAGACCCAAAATTGCACGCCGAAACATACGGACAGGCTGACCTAGTAAGTGCGTCTGTTGCATCGACAGCACTGTGGTCATCGTTCTTTCCGGCAGGGTCTGTGGTTGCGGTTAGCTCATAGCGTATCCGGGCTGAAGTTCTACGGCATGAGCTGATCGATGCGGGAGATTGTCCAGCCCTTGGCGATACGCTGAGGGTTTCCTGGAGCCAGACGAGTGGAGTGACGCCTTTCATTTTTGCGTCTGCAGCGTGGTGCCTCAAGGCCGGGCCGTATGTGGGCAATGCGGCAAGCATTGCCGGGTTCGTTACGCTGCCCGGCGTGGGCGGCAGGAAGCACATCTATGATCGCGCCCATCCATACCTGTCGTGGGGACCCTTGTGCCAGTCGATCGCCGGGCCTCCTGTCGATGAAGCGATGGCGCAGCCACGATTATACGCGGCACGGCACCCTTTCGCTGTTTGCCGCACTCGATGCCGCTATCGGCACGATCATCGGCCGCTGCTTCAAACGCCACCGCGCGCAGGAACTTCTGAAGTTCCTGCGCGAGATCGAGGCCAATGTGCCGGCTGACCTCGATATCCACATCGTCATGGACAACTACGCCACCCACAGACCAGCACAGTGCCAGGCTTCTTTCTCAAGCGGCCTCGTTGGCACATCCACTTCACGCCGACGGCCGCGTCGTGGCTCAACCAGGTCGAACGCTTCTTCGCCAACCTCACCGAAAAGCAGATCGGGCGCGGCTTCCACAGGTCGACACAGGAGCTGGAGACGGCAATCACAGCCTATATCGAAACCGTCAATGCCGATCCCAGACCCTTCAGATGGACAAAGTCGGCCGACGATATCCTCAACGGCATCAAACGCTTCTGCCTCGCAACGATCCAGACCGCCGGAAATCAAACCAGAATGGCAGAAACTTCAGAATCAGGACACTAGACGTCGTGATCGCCACGAGCGAAGCCTGGGCCGTGCCGGTAAATCAAATGGTGGCCTGGTATTCTGCCGGCGATCGCCTAAGTCGTAAGGCTTTCGCAAAGTCAAGATTTAGCATTCAGTAAGAGGGTGCATAGCCGGAAACACTTGCGCGCGATTGAATCGGGAGAGCGAATAAGGCGATATATCGATTGAAGGCCTTTCGTCCATCATCAAGGCTGTTGCGAGACGCGCCATCATTGGTGCTTCCGTCAAACCATAGTGTCCATTGCCGAATGCGAAGATCACGTTGCGGTCACCAGTCGCACGATCCAGCACAGGTAAGCCATCCGGGAGTGAGGGCCGCATGCCTACCCATTGTTTTGCTCCAGAGCGCTCCAACCCCGGAAACGTCATCATCCCTAATTTGAGCATGCGGTCGGCGAAATGCCAGTTGGGTTTCGCCTCCAATCCGGAGAACTCGGCACCTCCGGTAATGCGTAACCCCATCTCCATCGACGTAGCAGATATACTCAAGTCACAGTTCGTCACAGGCAAGTTCAGGTGGACGCCCGACTGAGGCAGAGTAATATGATAGCCCCGTTCTGCCTCTAGAGGCACGCGAGCCCCAAACATACTAGCAAGCCGACGAGACCATACGCCGGCTGCAATTACCAGAGCATCATACCGCTGCCGCGCTCCGCCTTCCAGGATGGCAGTTCCACCACCTTCGGGACTGCGCTCGACAGCCACCAAGGCGGCACGCCGAACCGTCCCCCCACGCGCCACAAAAGCATGGGCAAGGACCTGAACCAGCCGGTACGGGTTGGCGCAAAAGCCATTGTCAGGAAAGAATATCCCGCTACCATAAGCTGCGGACAAAGCTGGCACAAGGTCTTGGACTTGCCCCCCCGAAAGGGCTTCAACGCGGACCCCGGCCTCAGCGCGCAAGACACGACTAAGTGTAGTGCCATCCGCGCCGTGGGAATGACGCGAAACATAAAGTTGACCTGCCTTCGTAATCAGATCTGTCTCTCCAAGCTCTTGCAACAGTGGAAGGTAAAGATTGAACGTCTCCTTATGTAACGCATGCATCGCCCTTGAAATATGCCTCACGTTTGCGGGATGGCTCGCCCTAAGCCACCGCAATAAAAACGGCGCGAGTCGTGGGAGGTGGCGCAAACTTATGGATAGAGGTCCGTAAGGCGAAAACACCCAAGAGGGAATCTTTAGGAGATTTCCTGGCATGGAAAAGGGCACCACCGCCCCTGCTACAACGTTGCCCGCGTTGCCGAAAGAGCAACCGTCGCCGGGTGATCGAGGGTCGATAAGTGTCACGCTGCAGCCACGACGCTGCAATTCGACGGCGCAGTTAATGCCAACGATACCGCCGCCTGCTACTAAGACCTCTTTGGGAAGGCTCATATGGCAACTACTCTTTGTTTGTGGGCCTGTTCTCTGCAGAGCGCCCGTACTTCATAGGCGCGGCAGAATGGCACATGACGATGCACAGTTTATTCCAAATCGAGTCACGCCGTGAAATAGAGAACTCATAAGATCGAGAGCTTTGGCTCGATAATAGTAATCGATGCCGAGGCGAAGGGGCGCCCTTCCCTCGTTAGACGCGGGACTAATCGACTACCGTGAGAAACGTCAGATCGTTGCGCCCAATCAACGCTGCGCAGTCGTCACCTTGTCGTCGTTGCCAGCGCCTGGCCGGACGCCAGCTTGAGAAGCAGGAAGTTGGATATCCCGACTACCCACGACAGTCGAAACCATCCTCCTGCGCAGAACGTTTGATGACACATACGTGGGGCCCTCAGTCATTGCCGGTGGTAGCGATCACCCTGCGAGGTCAAGATCTCATAGGATATGGTGCCTGCGGCGTCATGTCGAGCGGGAGTATGATGCTCCTCGTCAAACGAAGGGGGTTCAGGCCCGGTCTGCCTGGGGCCTCGCCAGCTGGATCACATGCACGCGCCATGGACCCGAACGTCGAGGCAAACGACAACATCGCAACACGCCCGCGAGGCGTCTCCAGGAAGCGGGCGGCCCCCGCCTGTGCGAGGTTCTCGCCAGCGCCTGCATGGATGATCCTGTGGCTATCAAGCGCGCGGCTTGTCTCGCGCATCCCTTCGACGCCCCAGTCGAGCGTGTGGTTGTTCGCGCGACTGACCATATTGAAGCCCATCGCTTTCAAATCAACTCCCAGTTCCGGGTCGCTGATGCAATACGCTCCGCCGTACTCAGCCTGCGGGCATCCTTTGGCAGAACATCCAAGATATTGGTTTCCAAGTTGCCAAAAGTAACGTCGGCCCCATTAAAGATCTTGAGGACATCGTCCAAGCCGGGATAATGACTTTTTGTTACTGGCCGCGCATAGAGAAGGTCGCCAACTGCCGCCATTCTGAAACCTTTTTCAACATTTGTGGCAATGGAACCCACAGTGTCAAAGCCATCGTCATCATGGGCTGGATGACGACCACTTTCGTGTGAATCTCTTTCCATGATTCCTGCTTTTCACGAGTGCTGTTTTGAGTGCCTTGATGTTCCGGTGGACCAAACCGTGCGGCTATGCGACGGGAGCAAGTCGAGCGCTGCCCTCCCATCCGACTGTCCTGTAATGCCTTCAGCCGGAGCGCGCACATGACAGGCGACGACGCGCCCGTCAGCCATCGGTACTAAAGGCGGCACCTCGATTCGGCAGCGCTCGACCGCGAGCGGGCAGCGCGGATGGAACGCGCAGCCCTTGGGCGGATTGACAGGGCTCGGCACCTCCCCCTCGACGGGCGCCTCCAGCCGAACTCGCGTCGGATCGGGGATCGGGGCTGCCGCGATCAGCGCCTCGGTGTAAGGGTGGACGGGCTTGGCGAAGAGTGCCTCACATGGGGCGAGCTCCACGATCCGCCCCAGATACATGACCGCGACACGATGGCCGATATGCTCGATGACGCCAAGGTCATGGGAGATGAAGACGAAAGCGATGCCCATCTGCTGCTGGAGATCCAGAAGCAGGTTCAGGATCTGAGCCTGTACGGAAACGTCGAGGGCCGAAACTGCCTCATCGGCGATGATGAGCGAGGGCTGGAGAGCCAGAGCCCGTGCGATGCCGAGCCGCTGCCGCTGACCACCCGACAGTTCGGACGGGAGCCTGTCCATCATCTGAGCCGACATGCCAACTTTTCGCAGAAGCTCCGCGGCAAGCTCTTTGCGTTGCTTGCGGCTGAGGTGCTCAAAATTCTCGACGGGTTCAGTAATGATCTTTTCGGCGGTGATGCGCGGGTTTAGCGACGAATAGGGATCCTGGAAGACCATCTGCATCCGCCGCCGCCAGGCACGCAAAGCACCCTTTTTGAGACCGGCGATGTCGGTGCCCTCGATCAGCACGCGTCCGCTCGTCGGTTCCGCAAGCCGCATCAGCAGACGCGCGATAGTGGACTTGCCGCAGCCGGATTCGCCGACGATACAGAGCGTCTCGCCAGCCTCGACGGAAAAGGATACATCCTGGACCGCGCGCACCACCGGGATGGTCTTGTTCAGGAACCCCGCACCGAGCGGATAATGCTTGGTTAGGTTCTCGACTTTCAGCAGAGGTCCGCTCATGCGCTAACCACCTCTTCGGCGCGCCAGCAAGCAGCGGCGTGGCCCGGCCCGACGTTAATCACAACCGGCGTCTTTTCACGGCAAATGTCTATCGCGAACGGACAGCGAGGCGCGAAACTGCATCCGATAATCGGCTCGCGCAGGCTGGGTACGATACCAGGGATTTCTGGCAGACGATGCTGTCGGCCGCGCCGCCGATCAGGCACCGAGCGCATCAGTCCCTGAGTGTAGGGGTGCGCAGGGCGCGCGAACAGATCAATGACGCTCGCCTGCTCCACGATGCGGCCGGCATACATGACAATCACGCGTTGGCACGTCTCGGCGACGACGCCCAGATCGTGCGTGATGAACATCACCGCCGTTCCCATGCGCTCTTTCAATTCAACCACCAGCCGCAGGATTTGGGCCTGGATGGTGACGTCGAGCGCAGTTGTCGGTTCATCGGCAATCAGAAGTTCCGGTGAGCAGGCAAGCGCCATGGCGATCATGGCGCGCTGGCGCATGCCGCCCGACATTTCGTGGGGATAGTTGTCAACCCGACGGTCGGGATCCGCGATGCGGACCAGACGAAGCAGCTCTTGCGCCTTGGCCATCGCTTCTGGCCGGGAGGCCTTGGTGTGAATCTGCACCGCTTCGGCGATTTGGTGACCGATGGTATATACCGGGTTCAGGCTTGTCATCGGCTCCTGGAAAATCATGGCGATCTGGTTACCACGAATTCCTCGCATATCTCGTTCAGAGAGTTTTAGAAGGTCGCGCCCGCGAAATCGGATCTCGCCGCCAACGGTCCTGGCGCTCAGCTTCGGCAGCAGGCGGAGAATTGAAAGAGCGGTGACGCTCTTGCCGCATCCGGATTCGCCGACGATGCCGAGTGTTTCGCCACTCTTGACCTGGAAGCTGATGCCGCCCAGCGCGCGGGTGACGCTGTCTTCGCCGTAAAAGTGTGTCTCAAGGTCTCGGACATCGAGAAGCACGTCATCGCCTATCGTCGTATGCATTTGGCCTATTGTCGTATGCATTTGCATGTCAGCGCCTCCGCTTCGCACGGGGATCGAAAAAGTCGCGCAAGCCGTCCCCAAGAAGGTTAACGGCAAGGACCATGACCGCGAGGCAGATGCCGGGAGCAAAGACGGTCAACGGAGCGATAGCGAGATACAAGCGAGAGCTAGAGATCATGTTTCCCCAGCTGGGGATGTCGGGCGGGACTCCCACGCCGAGAAAGCTTAGCCCGGCCTCTGTCAGAATCGCATCTGCGCAGACAATGGCGCTTTGCACCATAAGCGCAGGAATGGTGCTCGGCAGGATATGCCGCCACAGCACCTTCGGCAGGCGCGCACCGCCGCAAATCGCGGCTTCGACATAGGGACGCTGCCGAACGCTCATAACCACCGAACGAACGATCCGGGTGACGCTTGGCAGCTGGACGATCGTGATGGCGAAGATGAGGATACCGACTCCGGGGCCGGTCAGGGAAATCAGCGCGATGGCTAGGAGAACCGTGGGGATCGACATCAGTCCGTCCATGACCCGCATCGCGATGCTGTCGAAGCCGCGGCTATAGCCGGCGAGGACACCGATGAGAAGGCCGCCGAGAGCTGCACCCGCCGCCGATATCAATCCCACCATGAGGGAGATCCGGGCGCCGAACATTGTTCGTGCAAACACGTCCCGCCCCAGATTGTCGCTTCCGAACCACATCTCAGCCGAAGCTGGCTGAAGACGTTTGAATGGATCCATGTTGAGAGGATCGCCGACGTAAAGCGGGGCAGCGAGTGCTAGAACGATCATTAGCGCCAGGAGGCCGCCGCCAAGCACGACCAGTGGCTGCCGCCTTGCGAGACGCGGCAGGTCAGATATTTGCAGGGGGCCCGTCGCGACGGCTTCAACTGGTGGGGAGAGGAGTGCCATATCAGTACCGGATGCGAGGATCGACCAGTGTGTAGGAAAGATCGACCGCCAGATTGATCAAGACGTAAAGGCCCGAAACAAGGATGAGCACGCCTTGAATGATCGGGTAATCGCGATTGTTGATCGCATCGACCACCAAGCGACCCACGCCAGGTACGTTGAAAACCGTTTCCGTGATGACGACACCCCCGATCAGACCAGCGAAACTCAAGCCGATCACTGTGAGGATCGGAGCACCTGCATTCTTAAGCGCATGGTGGAAAAGCATGGCATAGGACGACGCGCCCTTGGCGGCGGCCGTTCGCATATAGTCTTCCGACAGGACCTCCAGCATGCTCGCTCGCGCTATGCGCGCGATGAAAGCAATATAAGCGATACTCAAAGTGAGCGTCGGCAGGATGAGGTGCTCTAGCCAGGGCCAGAGGCCTTGGCCAATAGGCTGGTATCCCTGCACCGGCAGCGAATGCATGCTGATCGCGAACAAGTATATCAGAAAGAAGCCGATGACGAACACCGGGACCGAAAAACCAAGTGTCGCGAATGCCGTCAGGATGCGATCAACCAGGCCGCCAGCTCGCCATGCGGCAAGGATACCGAACGAAACCCCGACCGTCACCGAAAGGATCATCGTCAGGATCGACAGGCAAATGGTCGGTTCAAGGCGCTGTGAGATGAGTTCGAGAACCGGTCGCCCGGCAAAGATTGATGTGCCGAAATCACCGCTGAGCATGTCGCGCACCCAATGAAAGAACTGAACTGGCATGGGATCGTTCAGGCCAAGCTTTTCACGGATGCCGGCGATCATCTCCGCCGTGGCCGACTTGCCGGCGATAATCGCGGCCGGGTCACCGGGCGCCAGCCTCAAGAGCAGGAAGACGAAGACCCCGACCATTGCCATGACGGCAATGGTCGAAACTAGTCTGCGAATGATGTAGGCAACCATCAGGCTGAGGCCTTTTGCATGTTCCACATCGCGAAAAGGTGCGGCATCTCGATGAGTCCAGTGAGTGCCTTGCTACGTGCCAACGGCGAGATAGTTTGGCCGAGTCTAACGTCGCCGACGAACTCCCACCAAATCCGTTGCATTTTACGGGCCAGTTCCTTGCGTTCGTCGAGTGTTTCGACATCCGCCCATTTGGCCCGCAGGGCCTCATATTCATCGTTCTTCGGCCAGCCGTACCAGGCCTTGTCGCCGTTTGCGCCTAGGAAGGGCGCGGAGATTGGATCGCCTTGGACGTAGTCAGGGTCGTCCGTGATGAAGATGCTCCAGCCGCCGCTCTCGACGGGCTCCTTGTTGGCGCGCCGCGCAACAACCCCCCCCCAGTCGCTCGGTGCAAGCTCGGCATTGACCCCGATCTTCTGCAGCGTGGCCGCCAGAAGCTGCGAGGCGGCGTGGGCCGCCGCCCAGCTCGTTGGGTCGAGAATGACGACCTTTTCGCCCGCGTATCCCGCCTCTTTGAAGAGTTGCTTAGCCTTTTCGGGGTCGCCGCCCTTCTTGTACCACCCCGTATTTTCGTCATTCGAGTAAGGGGTGGTGTTTCCAAATATCGAAGTGACGGGTTGGCCATATTTTGGATCGGGGGCCGTGACGCTCAGAAACGCCTCTTGATCGATCAGGTGAAGCATCGCTTGGCGCGCCTTCACGTTGTCGAACGGCTTCTGCAGATGATTCATGCGCAGACACATGTCTGTGCCCGACTTGTTCAGAAGTTGTAGTACAAGGTTAGGATCGCTCTCGATCATGGGGTAAAGATCGGCGGAGGGCCACATCACCAGATCGACCTCACCCGCCTGTAAGGCTGCCAAAGCGGTCTGCTGATCGGCGATATTATCCCAGATGACGCGATCGATCTTGACGACTTTCCCGCCGGCGTATCCACTCGACGGCTCACTGCGGGGTAAGTATTTTTCGTTGCGATCGTAGGTGAAGCTCGAACCTGGCTTTGCAAGAGCTTCATTGAACTTGAACGGCCCCGATCCGATATTCGCAGTCACCTGCTCGGTTGCGGGGCGGCTAGCGTCCTTCTCGCGCATGATGAATGGGACCGGCTGCGATACCTTCGCCAGTAGGTCGATCAATAGCCCTAGCGGCTCTTTAAGCGCGATCGTGAATGTCTTATCATCCTTCTTCGAGATATCCTTGGCCCGCTCCATGAGAATTTGCCCTCCGGAATCCACTTGACCCCAGCGGCGGATCGAAGCGACACAGTCGGCCGCAGTGACGGGAGTGCCATCGTGCCAGCCTAAGCCATCCCGGAGCTCGAACGTATAGGTTTTCTTGTCCTCGGAAACGCCCCACTTCCCTACCATTTGCGGCTGCGGCTTCAACTCGGAGTCGAGTGCGAACAGCGTTTCGTATATGCCCAGGCCATGAATGGAGGTGCGATCATCCGTGTTGAAGATCGGATCGAAAACGGTAAGGTTACCCATCATCATCCGCACCGTTCGCGCGGCGGTTGGCTCCGTTTGCGCCCGCAGTACCGACGGCATCGATAAAGCAGTTCCAGCGGCCATGCCCATTTTGATGAGGTTGCGGCGAGAGATTCTCATATTTCCTTCCCCTTTCGAGTAGACGGCGCGATTAATTCGACGCTTCTAAAGTCTTGTCTTCACCTCGGTTATCGCTAATAAGCGACATGATCGGGCGACAGGTACGAACTGTAGCCCCTGGACCAGGAACGTTTGCGTCGAAATGAGTGCGCCGCTGAAATAGAGGCCCCACAAAGGGGCGTTGTTTGAAATGCGGGCGCCTCCGCAGGCCGGATCCGATAGCTCGCTCTAGGTCCGCAAACGCACCAGCCCCGCCGCTGGACCAGTTCCGAAAAAGTCAAGGCGTACGGGCGGGCTAGACTCTCCGATCCGCGCAACTCGGGCCAAGGCGTGAGGCGCCTTAATGAGGAGAGGTTGACGGACGTCGCAAGTGCAAATCCGGCGAGATCTGTAGATGTGAACGATGACGCGGCGTTCATGATGAAGTCGATCCTACCGCACTGGGCGCGCTTGACGTAGAGTTTTCTACGTAGCGTATCGCCTTGTAGTGCGACGGGCCGCGCTGCCGATCTTGGGCATCCGGACCTGGTCATTGCCAAGGGTTCGAAACAGCGTCGCATGTGGCTGGCGGCGGCTGGCCTCAGCTTTTTATCGGTTTGCCGTAATGATGTTGCTTCCGAATGGCATGGCGAAGGATTGTGAGGTGAGATGCCGTAGAAACCGGTAAGCTGTTTCGGCGCTAGACGTCATGTTCCTGGGCCGAGATCGGTGGCCCGCCCTTTCGTGGGATTGAAAGACGAGGGTTGCTTCTCTATTCGACAGGTTGAAGTCAAGCGCTTGTCGAGCTTTCCGCTTCGCCGCGCATGACGTCCTTGCGGGGTCTTGCTTCCCTACGGGATCGGCGCTCGGGCCGCCGCCCTTTATGGGGGATCGGGGTCATATCCGGCTGCTGCGAAGTAGTTTGCGCATTCGTGCGGCTCGAACAGTTTGACGATTTGGCCAACGGTGTTCCAGAACGGAACGCTCTCGTCCAGCCACGGTTGCGCAACCAGGCTCGGAGAGCACTGCGACCGATGGGAACGGATTTGTCCTCGCGCAGGCGCAGGACCATTTCATCGACCGTGATGTCTTTCTCCGCCTCGATCCTGCCGACGATAAAGGCTTCATGCGCAACTCCACGCATGCAACCGCCGCTCGCAGTGCGGATAGCTGAGGCAACCCTGACCATTGCTTCCTTCCGTCGTCGTTACGTCACCCATGCCGGCCTGATCCCGCTCATGCTCGCGCAATGCGCCGATGATCTGCTCTTGCGTGAACCACGGTCTCTTAATGGCCTGCCAGGTAGGAGCTAGGTTGCCATTCGGAGGGAGTCGAAAATGGTGTGATCGACCAATCGACTAAGTCTACAGCATCCTGGAGTATCGTCTCGGTCTGGGCAAAGCTGGGTGAAACGGCGATGATATGTCCGATCGCGTCGCGGTAATCGCCTTTCCTGTGGATCGGTGTCTTGGGCTCAACATAGAACTTGACTTCGACTATACCTGGTATAGCAGCTGCCCTATTGCTATTGATTAAGTCGAGGATGCCATCGCCATCAGGAATTAGAAACCGAGCGGCCGCAGGGTGCGAATGCCTTCTGCGCAAATCCCACTCCTGACCGATGACAAGCTTGATGTGCTCAGTGACGAGATCGATACCGTAAGCCAGCTGAACCAACTGAGGAGTAGGCGTGCCAGGGAGACGCGGATTGACTTCGATAACGACTGGGCCGCGCTTCGTCCACCGGATTTCAACGTTCGATGGTCCCCAGCCAAGGTCCAGAACTCGCAAACAGCTCAGCGAAACATCGACGATACGTTTCTGCTCCACATCGGCTAGCGGAGCCGGAAAGCTCACACCATGAAAGACGAAATGCGGGTGGGGGCCGAAGTCGGCGGGCGCTATCCCAACGACTTCATTTCCCATTATCTCGGCCCCGTATTGTGGGCCTTGTGCGAATTCCTCGACCAGTAAGCTCGGCGAAGACCGCCATATGTGATCGCCGCCCAAGAGATAGGCCGTATGTTCAGCCAACTCGTCGGCGTTGCGGCACAATTGGACACCGCTGCTGCCGCTGCCCACGACTGGCTTAAGAACTACTGGCAAGCCGATCTCCTCGGCGGCGCGTTCTACATCCGTCGCATTCCTCGCCAAGCGATAAGCAGGTACTGGAACCCCGGCCTTGGCGAGAAGCTGACGTTGAGTGAATTTGTTGCAGCATCGTTCAATCGATGCGGGGTTCGGTCCCGGTAGATCGAAACGCCGGCAGAGTTCGGAAGCCATCACACAGGCCGACTCGTCGGCGCCCGAAAAGCCGGTAATGCCCGAAATATCAAAGGTCGCACGTACCCGGGCACATTCGTGGATTAGCGCATCGAGATTGTCTGTATCGACACGGATTGCCTCAATTCCTTCCGCCATAAGATAGTCGTACTGAGTTGGATTAGCCGACAGAGTAATTGGATGCAGACCAAGACGCCGGGCCGCTTTCACGTATAGCAAACCAATACCACTGTGGCCTTCAACCAGGATGAGCGCCCTTTTTGTCATTGGCGTTGACCTCCGTTGCGTGCTGTGCGGCGGGCCGAGGTAAATAGGCATCACTGACCTCCGACTAGATTCTCGGTCCGTGATACGGCGTTGCTTGCATGCGCCGTGCCAAAGGAGAAGACGTGTTGAAACAACCTGATGGCGCTCATACCACTATGTCGCATGTCCGACATCGTCAGACATTGCCCGGATAAATGTCTGCGGTCCACAATTGCAGGCGGACGGCTGCGATGGCGTCGCTGAATGTGAAGCGGTTTGGTGTACCCTATGCCGCGGCATTGGGTACAGCGTCATAGCTGAGCAGGTTGTCGGCCCAAGTCGTGACGAGGGAATTGAGGCTGAGCGATGCAGGGGTGGCTCGATGCCAAGTCGGACCATTGAGGCTGGTCTTCACCCCGCGATGGCGCGCACTTCGGCAAAGGTGACCTCGACCTGCTAGCGTCGGACAAAGAAGGCAAGCATGCCCTCGCCGAAGGTGGCGACGCTGCACGCAACGCACTACCACAAGGTCGATGTGCATGCTGTGCAGGCAGCGCTGAAGAACCGGCCCAAGGCGAAGCTCGACGACATCCTGTCGGTGCCGGTGGCCAGGCGGCCGAACTGGACGCCGGACGAGATCCAGCGCGAACTCGACAACAACGCGCAAGGCATTCTCGGCTATGTCGTGCGCCGGATCGACCAGGGTGTCGGCTGCTCGAAAGTGCCCGATCAACGATGTCGGCCTGATGGAGGACCGCGCCACCTTGCGCATCTCCTCGCAGCACATCGCCAACTGGCTGCGCCACAAGGTGTGCTCGGAAATCCAGGTCAGGGAGTCGCTACAGCGCATGGCGGCGATCGGCGACCGCCAGAACGTCGGCGATCCGCTCTACCGGCCGATGGCCGGATTTCGACAAGTCGATCGCCATTCAGGCCGCCTGCGACCTGGTGTTCAAGGGCACAGTCCTGCCCAACGGCTACAGCGAGCCGGTGCTGCATGCCAGGCGGCTGCAGCTGAAGAAGGACCGTTTGCGAACGTGCTGCGGGGCTACATGAGTGCATTCAATCTCGCGGCTGCAACATGATCATCGCGAGTGCGCTTTACGCAGCGCAGGAGAGGTGCCTCAAGCCATTAAGCCTTGCGGTCCTCCACGGCAGTTCTTGCTTTCAAGCCGACCACCTCCCATTGCCTCACTTGCGGAGCTAACTGAAAAGCTGGCGTTCATTTCAAAACGTAACGCTTTCTGGCGTATTGTTTCGGCAATCGGTGCAGTTTGGCACCAAACCGACGCGCTTTTGCTCCAATCTTCTCGGGCACATTCTCATCCTATTGAGCGGGATTGCCATACCGCGCTCAAGAAGGACAAATATCGGCCATCCATTTCCCGACAGGACGTTGCTGGCAAGTGGGTCGGCAGAATTCATTCAAAAGGCTAATGCGGCATGACAAGCATTGAAACTTTCCGGGAACTACAGCGCGAGGCGACCGAGTGGCGCCGCTATCTACATGAAAATCCGGAGTTGGATTATCGGTTGGAGTACACAGCGAAGTTTGTGGCGGAAAAACTGGCTTCGTTCGGCATCAATCACATCGAGATGGGTATTGCTGAAACTGGCATCGTCGCGTTGATTCAAGGCGAGGGTGGAGACGGGCCGACGATCGGACTGAGGGCGGATATGGATGCTCTTCCGATCATTGAAACTTCAAACAAACCCTGGTCGTCGAAAATACCGGGCATTATGCATGCGTGCGGCCACGACGGTCACACGGCCATGCTTTTGGGTGCAGCGAAACACCTGGCCAAAAGCCGCAACTTCAAAGGCACTGTCGCCTTAATCTTTCAACCGGCCGAAGAAGTGGAACTCCCGTCGGGCGCCCTGCGGATGGTTGAAGAAGGGATCATGGATCGCTTTGGCATATCTCAGGTTTATGGCATGCACATTATGCCGGGCATTGACATCGGCAAGTTCGGCATCCGCCCTGGTCCAATCATGGGCTCGCAGGATGACTTCGATATCCTCGTTAAGGGCACTGGCGGCCATGCGGCCAACCCACATCGAACCGTGGATCCCGTTGTTATCGCAGCTCAGATCATTCTGGGTCTGCAAGTTTTGGTTTCGCGCAGGACCGACCCTTTGGAGTCGCTGGTGATATCCGTCACCAAGCTGAGTGCCGCCCAGGCCTACAATGTCATTCCCGACCAAGTTGCCATCTCCGGAACGGTCAGGGCTCTGGCGTCCACCCTGCGAGACTTCGCCGAGCGAGAGATTCCGGCCGTCGCCCGGGGCATCGCTCAGGCGTTCGGCGGGGATATAGAATTCAAGTACATGCGTTCTGTGCCGGCTACATCCAACAACTCGGAGGAGACCACGCTGGCCATCAAGGCGGCACGAGATCTCGTCGGCGCGTCCTCCGTAGACGCTGCAACAAGAATAAACATGGGCGCGGAGGACTTCGCGTATATGCTCCAGGAGCGGCCAGGAGCCTACATCTTTGTTGGCAACGGACCGACCGCTGTATGTCACAACCCAGCTTTTGATTTTGACGACGAGGCATTGCCTTACGGCATCGGTTGGTGGGTGAAACTCGTCGAAACCATCTTGGCGCCGTGAGTGCTCCGGTTTGGTAATCTGCCCCTCGGTTTGGCTATTGGACCGGGGAGATATAATCGCTGCGCTCACGGCCGCTCGGTCTTTGACGAGGCCGTTGACGAAGAAACGACGAGGCTGGATCGACCTAGCTGTTTGGTCCCGGCATTCGAGTCGACAGTTGATCGTGCTGGTCATAGTGGAAACGTGACGGTGACGTCCCTGATGGTTCGTTTGATCCGCTCGACCTGGCTGTTGGTCCATGGATGGTTGATCTTGGTGAGCCGGTGCTCGATGCCATAGTCGGCGCAGACGTCGTCGAAGACATGCCTCGGGGTTTGGCGCTCGCAGCTGCGATTGGTGAACTGGATGCCGTTGTCGGTCAGAATGGTGTGGATCAGATCCCGAAGGAACTGCGCCATCGTCATCTTGTCCGCGGTCGCGTGCAGTTACGCAGCTTGTCGGCGCCCGCCTGCGGCAACCGCGAAATGCGTGGTGCTGAAGGCAGCGATGCAATGACGAACGCGGCTCTCTGGGACCGGTCGGAAGATCGGCGGTCGAGTTTGGTGCCGCCACTTCGCAACCGTCTTCTGATCGATGCATAGCGCTTGACGAGGTTCTTCAGGCTCTCTTGAGAGTGGACGGCGCCCGCAACGGCATCATCCTCGTGAGAGGCGTGCCAAGATGGCTGCTGTCGCAGCACTCATCTCAAAAGAAGCACCGTCTATGGACAAGAATATCACCGATCTCGGCGCAGTCGTCGCAGTTGGCCGGCCAAGCACGTCTCAGGTCCACGGGTCGACATCTTCTGGAGGCCGGCGCCGACGTGCGCACCTGCAGCTGCTGCTCGGTCGCCGCAGCCATGCGACCACCGCTCATTACCGCCGCATTGCCACCAACAAGGTCCGCGCCACGTCGTGCCTCGAACATTGTTCGTGCAAACACGTCGCGCCCAAGATTGTGGGTCCCAAACCACATTTCCGCTGAAGGCGGCTGAAGGCGTTTTGAAGGGGTCCATGTTCAGGGGATCACCGGCATAAAGCCAGGGCCAAAGGCCTTGGCCAATAGGCTGGTATCCCTGCACCGGCAGCGAATGCATGCTGATCGCGAACAAGCATATCAGAAAGAAGCCGATGACGAACACCGGGACGGAAAAACCAAGTGTCGCAGTGTCGCGAATGCCGTCAGGATGCGATCAACCAGGCCGCCAGCTCGCCATGCGGCAAGGATACCGAACGAAACCCCGACCGTCACCGAAAGGATCATCGTCAGGATCGACAGGCAAATGGTCGGTTCAAGGCGCTGTGAGATGAGTTCGAGAACCGGTCGCCCGGCAAAGATTGATGTGCCGAAATCACCGCTGAGCATGTCGCGCACCCAATGAAAGAACTGAACTGGCATGGGATCGTTCAGGCCAAGCTTTTCACGGATGCCGGCGATCATCTCCGCCGTGGCCGACGGCGATAATCGCGGCCGGGTCACCGGGCGCCAGCCTCAAGAGCAGGAAGACGAAGACCCCGACCATTGCCATGACGGCAATGGTCGAAACTAGTCTGCGAATGATGTAGGCAACCATCAGGCTGAGGCCTTTTGCATGTTCCACATCGCGAAAAGGTGCGGCATCTCGATGAGTCCAGTGAGTGCCTTGCTACGTGCCAACGGCGAGATAGTTTGGCCGAGTCTAACGTCGCCGACGAACTCCCACCAAATCCGTTGCATTTTACGGGCCAGTTCCTTGCGTTCGTCGAGTGTTTCGACATCCGCCCATTTGGCCCGCAGGGCCTCATATTCATCGTTCTTCGGCCAGCCGTACCAGGCCTTGTCGCCGTTTGCGCCTAGGAAGGGCGCGGAGATTGGATCGCCTTGGACGTAGTCAGGGTCGTCCGTGATGAAGATGCTCCAGCCGCCGCTCTCGACGGGCTCCTTGTTGGCGCGCCGCGCAACAACCCCCCCCCAGTCGCTCGGTGCAAGCTCGGCATTGACCCCGATCTTCTGCAGCGTGGCCGCCAGAAGCTGCGAGGCGGCGTGGGCCGCCGCCCAGCTCGTTGGGTCGAGAATGACGACCTTTTCGCCCGCGTATCCCGCCTCTTTGAAGAGTTGCTTAGCCTTTTCGGGGTCGCCGCCCTTCTTGTACCACCCCGTATTTTCGTCATTCGAGTAAGGGGTGGTGTTTCCAAATATCGAAGTGACGGGTTGGCCATATTTTGGATCGGGGGCCGTGACGCTCAGAAACGCCTCTTGATCGATCAGGTGAAGCATCGCTTGGCGCGCCTTCACGTTGTCGAATGGCTTCTGCAGATGATTCATGCGCAGACACATGTCTGTGCCCGACTTGTTCAGAAGTTGTAGTACAAGGTTAGGATCGCTCTCGATCATGGGGTAAAGATCGGCGGAGGGCAATATCACCAGATCGACCTCACCCGCTTGTAAAGCTGCCAAAGCGGTCTGCTGATCGGCGATATTATCCCAGATGACGCGATCGATCTTGACGACTTTCCCGCCGGCGTATCCACTCGATGGCTCACTGCGGGGTACGTATTTTTCGTTCCGATCGTAGGCGAAGCTCGCGCCCGGTTTAGCAAGAGCATGATTGACTTTGAACGGCCCCGATCCGATATTCGCAGTCACCTGCTCGGTTGCGGGGCGGCTAGCGTCCTTCTCGCGCATGATGAATGGGACCGGCTGCGATACCTTCGCCAGTAGGTCGATCAATAGCCCTAGCGGCTCTTTAAGCGCGATCGTGAATGTCTTATCATCCTTCTTCGAGATATCCTTGGCCCGCTCCATGAGAATTTGCCCTCCGGAATCCACTTGACCCCAGCGGCGGATCGAAGCGACACAGTCGGCCGCGGTGACGGGAGTGCCATCGTGCCAGCCTAAGCCATCCCGGAGCTCGAACGTATAGGTCTTCTTGTCCTCGGAAACGCCCCACTTTCCCACCATTTGCGGCTGCGGCTTCAACTCTGAGTCGAGTGCGAACAGCGTTTCGTATATGGCCAGGCCATGGATGGAGGTGAGGTCACCAGTCGTGAAGATCGGATCGAAAACGGTAAGGTCACCCATCATCATCCGCACCGTCCGCGCGGCGGTCGGCTCCGTTTGCGCCCGCAGTACCGACGGCATCGATAAAGCAGTTCCAGCGGCCATGCCCATTTTAATGAGCTTGCGGCGAGAGATTGTCATGTTCCAATTCCCCTTTCGAGTTGACGGCGCGATTATCGGCGCTTCTAGGGTCCTGTCGACTCACGGCCCCTCGGGTTTCTGAACAAAGGCCTAATCGGAGCGACAGGTACGAACTGTAGTCCCTGGCCCAGGAACGTTTGCGCCAAAATGAGTGAACCGCTGAAATAGAGGCCCCACAAACGCGCGTTGCTTGAAATACGTGTGCCTTCGCGCGCCGCATCCGATAGCTCGTCTTGGGTCTGCAAGCGCACGAGCCCCGTTTTGGTCCGGCAAAGTATCTGGCAGGCAGTGGAATTGAGAGGCACTGTAGCTCTCATCTTCCAGCCTGCCGAAGAGGTCAACTTCCTTCTGGAGGGTTCAAGATGGTTGAGGAACGCTTACTAGATCCCTTGGAATCTCGAATGTTTTTGGCATGCATAACTGGCTGGGGCATCGACATTGGAAAGTTTGGCATATGCGTTTGGTCCGATGATGGCGTCCCAGGACGGTTTCGACATCACAGTGAATGGACGCGGCGGCCACGCTGCCGTTCCGCACTTGGCAATCGACCTCGTGGTCATCGCCGCCCAGTTCCCACTGTGGTCTGCGCCATGCGCCAGCAATCGCACAACGTCAAAGCGTATGCCTGAGTTGACCAATATCCTTTGGACATCAGATGACGCTCAGTTCCCTGCCCACCTCGACGAAGGCCTCAACGGCCTGATCGATATTCGTAGTCGAATGCGCCGCGGACATTTGCGTGCGGAGGCGGGCCTGACCCCTCGGCACCACTGGAAAGAAGAAACCGACCACATAGATGCCGCGCTGAAGCATTATCTCGGCCATCTCCTGTGCGAGGCTGGCGTCGCCCAAAATCACAGGCACGATTGGGTGGTCGGTGCCGGCCAGCGTAAACCCTGCCTTTGTCATCTTCGAGCGAAAGCGGTCCGCATTGGCATAGAGCTTCTTGCGCAGCACATCGCCTTGGTCGATCAGGTCGAAAACCTTCAGCGAAGCCCCTGCAATGG
Source organism: Mesorhizobium sp. P171375 (assembly GCF_057786075.1). Lineage (NCBI taxonomy): Bacteria > Pseudomonadati > Pseudomonadota > Alphaproteobacteria > Hyphomicrobiales > Phyllobacteriaceae > Mesorhizobium > Mesorhizobium sp. P171375. The sequence goes on along the minus strand of NZ_JBYNWF010000001.1, from coordinate 1,951,215 downwards.
CAGGCATTAGCGTATTGGAGAAGAGGTACGGCCGCGAGCGTTGGCGAAGCCAGTCGACGACCTCGCGCCTGCCTGACGTGTATCCGCCCGACGCGCCTCCAAGCGCCTTGCCGAGCGTACCGGTGATCATGTCTATGCGTCCCTCGACACCACAATGTTCTGCCGAGCCGCGCCCGTGCCTGCCGACGAAGCCCACCGCATGGCTGTCATCGACCATAACCATCGCTCCGTATTTTTCGGCGAGATCGCAGACGCCGCCAAGATTGGCGATGATGCCATCCATGGAGAACACACCATCGGTCGCGATGAGCTTGAAGCGGCTGCCTTCCGCCTTCTTCAGCTCCTCTTCCAGCGCGGCCATGTCGTTGTTGGCATAGCGGAAGCGGTTCGCCTTGGAGAGCCGCACGCCGTCAATGATCGAGGCGTGGTTTAGCGCGTCGGAAATGATGGCGTCTTCCTCGCCGAGCAGAGCCTCGAACAGCCCCCCGTTGGCATCGAAGCAGGACGAGTAGAGAATCGTGTCTTCCATCTTGAGGAATGACGAGATGCGCGACTCGAGTTGCTTGTGCTCTTCCTGAGTGCCGCAGATGAAGCGCACCGAGGCCATGCCGTAACCGTAGCGGTCGAGCGCAGCCTTAGCCGCGTTCCGCAGATCTTCATTGTCTGCGAGGCCAAGATAATTATTGGCACAGAGATTCAGGACCTTGCCGCCATCGGCGAGTTCGATCTCGGATGACTGCGACGAGGCAATGACGCGCTCGGATTTGTAGAGCCCCGCGGATTTTAGCCCCGCCAGTTCGGCCGACAAATGGGCAATCAAAGTCTTCTTCATCGGCAACTCCACTGGATGATTTGTGTACGCGGCAAAACCCCCAACAAGAACAGCCCCCCATATTCAGCGGGGGTTATGACACGGGCGGTATTACCGTCTCGGTAAAAGCGACGAGTCGCCGATCGTCGTGGTAGCCGCCGCGGTGTAAGGTTCCCGCTTGGCGGCGAGGAACGTCTGCCGTACCATCAAGAAGTGCGCTCAACTTACAGCAGTTTGGTGATGAGCCCATCGAGACCGTCACCAAGCCGCTCGCCAACTCGCGGTCAGTTGGGTCATTCCGATCACGGATAGGCGACTACAGTCGACCATGCCGGATCATCGTGCTTTTGCCAGTAGAGATCCATTAGCTGACGTGTGATGGGTCCGACCTGCCCGTTACCAATTACGGCGTCGTCGATGCGCGTCACTGGCATGATGCCGCCTGCAGTCGAGGTGATGAACACCTCGTCGGCTCCTTTGATCTCAGCACGGCTAATATCGGTGGCCGAAGCGGACAACCCACTTTCGGCGCAAAGATCAAAGACAGTCCGGCGAGTAATGCCAGGCAACACCCCAAGAGCGGGCGTCTTCAGGGATCCGTTTTTTACAAGGAACACATTGAAGCCGGGCCCCTCCGCAATGTGCCCGTTCATATTAAGAACCAACGCTGTCTCGGCTCCCATATCGTAAGCATTGAAAAGGCCCCGCACGAGATCGAGCCAATGATAGTTCTTGATCGAAGGATCGACCGATTGGGGGGGGATACGGACTATGTCGCTGATCGCGACGTGCAAGCCTCTTTCCAGCTGTTCCTTGTCGGCGACCGACCCAAATGGTACAGCAAATGCGATGAAGCGATTTTCCGCTTGCCGGGGATCGCGGCTAAATGTCGGAGACGAACCGCGCGTGCAGATCATCTCTACGTACGCCGATTTGTGGCCCGACAATGCGACGCAATTTTTTAGGATCGATGTTATTTCCTCGCGATTGTAGGGCAAATTCATGTGCAGACGTTCAACGCCGCGTAAAAACCGGTCGAGGTGCAAGTTCAAGCGAAAAAACCTGCCGTTCCAGACGTGCACGGTATCGTAAGTCGCGTCGGAGTGCAGAAAACCCCAATCGAGCACAGAAATCTTGGCCTCGGAGATCGGCAGGTATTGCCCATCCATGAAAGCAACCCCGTGAGGATAGGGCCGTCTATCAACGTGGTGATCAGCGACAGTTCGAGGTCTAGGTAAGAGCTGTGTCATCGTATGCGCCATTCTTTTCACTAATCGGGTCAGTTGCTTTGTCTGCGCGGAACAATTTGGCAAACCGTACCGTCCCGACGCAGAATCGACTGCGCGCTATAAATCGCACGCTTCCCTAGAGGAAAAAGATCAATCCCCCGGTGGTCACGCAATGGATGCGTCAAAAAACGGCCCAGGGTGGCGGCTTCAGCGAAACCCGCCCGGCATTATAGTGTTACCCGCGGCTCGAACTTGACACGATCAAGCGCAATCATGCTGCGGAATTTTCGGACATTCGGGTTTGTGTAGAGCTTCGTTTTGACGAAGACATCAAACGCCTCGACGTCTTCAACCGTCACGATCAGGACGAAATCAGCGTCGCCGGTCACCATATAACACTGGCTGACTTCCTTGGTCGCCCGCATTGCGCGCTTGAAATCGTCGACGAGGTCGAGACGCTCACGGTCCAACTCCACCGTGACAACAATGGTGAGCGATTTGCCGACCGCTTTGGGATCTACGAGCGAGATATCCGCTACAATCACGCCATCAAACCGCAACTTATTCACCCGACGCATGCATGAGGCTGCGGAAGACCCGACAAGCTCCGCGAGCTCGGCAAAGGAAAGCCGGTTGTTCTTTTGTAGAACCGTGAGGATTCTTCGGTCTAAATCATCCATCGCACGTTGCCTCAATGGCCTTCATGATCGTCCAATCTAGCGAGGCATTTATTGCAATCAAATCCGAAGAGTGAAACAAAAAAGGCATTTTCGGCTCTTCTGGGTGGCTCAACAAGCCATGCGCGGGCTGGCTTCTCAGACTAATGGTATTGCCAACCGCACTGCCTCGTGCGGATCGCCATCAGATGCATCATTTTGGCCCAGGCGACGCACGGGCGCGTCATCAGTCGTTCTTGCGGCAAGCTCTGTATGAACAAGCTATTGGAGATGCCGGCGATGATGGCGCCTGTGCCCGTCGCTCAAACCGCCCACAGGGCAACATTGACCGCCGGAGCGAACTCAGGATGGGTAAAACTTGGGGGCAACGTCATCTCTCATTGATGCTTGGAGCGGGCCTGTCCCGACTCCGTTAACACCATCAGTGTGAGGGACGACCACCTCATCGCCAAGCAAGCCGCGAGCGGAGCGCGCCACTCAAGCGCCGTAGCGAAGTGAGCGGCCGGCTTGGCGGCCCATTACATGGCGTGATCGCGGAGCATCCAGCACTCAGCTAAACTGCTGACGTTTGATCTCGCCATGTGGAGAAATTGGAATGATGAAGCACTTTGTTGGTCTGGATGTTTCCCTCGACCTGACATCGGTGTGCGTTTTTGACGAAGAGGGCGCCGTGGTGTGGCGTGGCAAGGTTGCCTCAACACCTGAAGCCTTGACTGAACTCATTCGCAAGCATGCACCATGAGTTGTGAAGATTGGCCTGGAAACAGGGACCGTTGTGCACGTGGCATTGGCACGCCCTCCGGGAGAACGGCCTTCCTGTCGTCTGCCTTGATGCCAGGCATGCGAAGGCGGCATTGTCGGTTCAACTGAACAAGACTGATGACAATGCGCCTATGGCTTAGCTCAGATTATTCGGAGCGGCTGGTATAAAGAAGTGGCGGTCAAGAGCCTCGACAGCCATCGCGTGCGGACCTTGCTTTCCTCCCGTGCCCAGATGGTCAACATGCGCCGCGATCTCGGTACAAAGATACGTGGGCTTTTGAAGACATTCGGCAGGATTGTAGGGAAAGTCAGTGGAAGGAAATATGAGGAGTTCTGCGCGGGTGCCTGGACTTGAAGAGGCTTCTCTGATTGGGGTGGTCGAGGTCAAGGTGCTCCTGTACTTTTTTCCTGGGCCGTTCCGCAGGTCACTCGCTTCTCTTCGCGGTCGGCGCCTTGGCCGCCGCATGATGGGGTCAGGAGAGCGAGGTGTCTCAATCTGTTTCACGACCTTGCCGGGTTTAGCGGCAGGTTCGGGTCTCTCAACGAGATCGCCTCGCCCATCGTCTCCACGGAACGATCTGGACATCGCCCGTTCGGGCGAAAGCTCCTTTCCTTACTCCTTCAATGTTTGCGGCGGGTTCACGCCGCAGGGGTGGCAATTTCCTTTCCAAAGCGGAATTCGGTCGCGTCGGCCCAAATCCGGTGCAGGATGACCGCCAGCTTACGGGCCACCGCCACACGCGCCCGCGCCATGCCACGGCGCTTGGCGACATTCATGCCCCATGCCCTCAGGCTCGACCATTTCTTCGAGCGTACGAGCGGCGAATGCGCTGCCTCGTAGAGGGCCGTGCGGGCGAGTTCGTCGCCGCAGCGACTGATCCTGCCCTGGATGTCGCGTCTCACCCGATTGGTAGCGCGCGGGCGTCAGCCCCAGATGCGCCCCAACCGCTTGGTTGGAGCCGAACCGCTCCGGCCGGTCGATGGTGGCGCGGAAGGTGAGCGACGTGATCGGGCCGACGCCGGGCGCCGACATCAGCCGCCGGCAGACCTCCTCCTTGCGCACGATGTCGAGAACCTGCCTGGTCAGCCGGGCGAACTCCTTGAGCATGGCGCCGAGGATCGCAAGCAGCGGCTCGACCATCGCCATCACTTCGGCGTCGGCGCCGACCAGCTCGCGCACCCGCCCGGCAAAGGCGGACCGCGACGGCAGGCCCAGCTTGACGCCGGCTTCGCGCAGCATGGCACGCCCCACGTTCTCGATCGTGCGCATTTCGTTGAGAACCGTCCGGCGGGCGACCAGCAACGAGCGCCACAGCCGGCATTGTCTGCTCTTCACATGCACCTGCCGGTACCAGCCGGTGCGCATGATCTGCGCCAGCGCGCGGGCATCGTTCCTGTCGGTCTTGTTCGGCATCGTCTTCATGGCCGCATTGGCAGCCCGCGTCTCGATGCAGATCGCCGGCAGCCCTTCGGCGCGCAATCCGTCGTGAAGCCACGCCGTCAGCGAGCACGCTTCCAGCCCGACGCGCTCCAGCACTAGGTCGACTTTGCGCAATGCCTCGGCCAAAGCCTGCGGCTCGCTCGCCGCTCGAGCCTCCTTCATGATGCGACCGCTCTCATCGACGACGCAGATCGCGGTCTCTTCCAAAGACACGTCTAGTCCGGCAAAGTACTTCATGGCTGCTCCTTCCCGATGTTTGTGGCGATTCCACATCGACCACGTTCTCACATCACGACAGGAGCAGCCGCCCTCTTCCGGCGTCGGCCGAGACCCCAATCACCCCATCTGTTTCAGCGTTGCTGCTGTCCGCGTACGCATTGAGCAAGAAATCAGAACGTTGGAGGAGCACCTTCTCGGGTTCGCCAAACATAGCGCTCCTTGCCGCCGGTTGATGACGTGCCCGGCATTGGTGCAACAACTTCATAATGCCCGCTATCAGTCGGGTGAGGCTATTGTCCGCTATCGATTTCATCCGCGTTACGGGGAAGCGGTTATTGTTGCCGGTGCAATCGCCATGGTGATGAGGTCGCTCTGATCATCCGCCAGCCTGACGGCACCCTGGTGCAGTTGCCGATCTGGATGACGGAGGATCGTGCGGAGGCGATGATGGTGACGTAGAGTCCCCGTCTGCCACTCACGAATCTGCGCGAACTTCGTCTGAAGCTCGATGCCTGTCCAAGCTTGCTACACGACAATTCCCGTTGCCTTGACCTCGTAGAGCGCTCTTTTTCCCAACTACGGACCCTCGTCGCCCAGGCGCACCTCTGCTTCCATGATGCGGCTCAAAAGAATGTTGCCGACCCGGTCGTAGACGGCATCCTCATGGGGTACCCAGCCCTCCTAAACCAGGAGACATTTCATGCCGATCTTGGCGGCGACCGCGGCGACCATCCCTTGTGGTTGGACTGCACGCCGCCGATGGAGACAAGCGTATCGGCATTTGACGCGATCGCGTCGGGGATATGTATTCGAGTTTGCGGAGCTTGTTTCCGCCAAACGCGAGACCGGAGTTGCAGTCCTGGCGTTTGGCGTAGATTTCCACCTTTCCCCTTAGATGCTTGGCGAGGCGGTCGAGCTTCTCGATGGGCGTTGGTCCAAAGGTGAGCGGATAGCGTTCGAACTTTTCCAGCATGTTTTCTCCAGCAACACGTGATCGAGCTGAACCAGCCACGCACCAGTCATTCCAAGGGCTTGTTTGATTTGAAACCAGCTGCGTCCCGGACGTTCCAGAAAGCCCCCTCGTTAATTCCAGCGCCTCGCTCGTCACGGAGATCAAGCAACGCGCATGCCGGCGTGCTGGATAGGCTACCAATGCCTATCAAACGAAAACCGCATCTCCCGGGATTAGAACAACCGGATTGCAGTCGCCTGCGATCATATCAAGCATAGTATTCCTTGACCGATACGCTCAATGTTCATGGTTGGTCCAAAGTGGCGCGAAGCTGAGCTCTGATCTTGTCCCCGCGTCTCAACGGAGCAGCGATACGCCGTTCATCGGAAGGAGCTGTGGCACATCTGAAGATTCATTCCTCACCTCACCATCGTCTGGCGGCTGGGATCCACCTTCCTTGCAACTGCCGAAATGCTCAGCCATTTCGCCAGATCTGTTAGCCCAGCCAGACCGCCAGATCAGAAAGAGCACGCTTGCGAAATACGCCAGCTGAAGGAGCAGCGAACAAGCCAGCGTGGTGACGACTACTGTGCCGATGGAATGAGTAGCGAAGTAGACAGTCAATGCGGTGCTGCACAGCACCAGCCCCAGGACGCGACAAAAGATTCTAAAGGGCAACGCCGTTCTCCTGGTTTTGTCTCCTCAAATCATGCTGCGACCTGGTCGGCGGCAACATGGGTCTGGCAGTTCTTCGGGCAGACGCGGGCGCAGGCTCCACAGCCAATGCAGCGGCCGGCATGATCGACGACCATGATCATGCGATTGAGCTCGCCATCGAAATCGTCATCCTCGTCGTCGCAGGCGCCGAGGATTTCACCCGCGTCATCGACGCCGTACAGATGCATGACCTCGCGCGAGCAGACTTTGAAACAGCGGCCGCAGCCGATGCACTTCGTGCCGCCTATAGCGGTGAGATATTCCGGCACCCATCCGGAGCCGTCCCGAGTGGTGAATGTGCTCGTCATCGTAACTTCTTCATTGCAGCGAGCTCTCTCCTGGCACCATCCAACTCGGCAAAAACGGCCGACGCTTCCTCGGCAACTTCCACTATCTCCGTCCATTTTCCGGGGAGCTTCTCTGCAAGGTCGCTCAATTTCATCTTGGCAATTGCCGCGCGCAGCTGAAGCTTTCGGACTTTCTTCCTCATCTCATCTAGCTTTGACATAGATCCTTCTCGAAATCGGTTTCTCCACGCCCGCGCCACGCCGGGATAGACTTCAATGGCAGCAGTCGCATCGTCGACCAGTTTCGTACCGGCCTCCGCGAGCTTCCTGAACGTCGCGAAGCCGAACCGGTGGATGTCTCGACAGAGCGACCAACCGCCCGGCCGTGAAACGCAATCGTCCGAAGGCCCCATGGGTTTCATCTTTGTCATTGGCGATATCATCAGGCCGGAGCGCTCCGCAATCGCAAGCCCGACGGCGGTGTAAAACATATCGAGCCTCCACAGCACGTCCGGATCGGGATAGCCCATGCCACGGATCGCATGGCGCTCTTTTCTGGTGACGATGAAGTCGGCCAGCAGCGTGGCGTCCGATTTGCCTTCCCATAAGCAGTAGGACTCCTGAGCACGGATCAGCCGCACTTTCGGCAAAACCTGAGCAAGGTGCATCGGAGGACCGATAAAGGCGATGTGGCCGTCGACCACGAAACTGGTCGGAATCCAGAAAGAAAAGCTGGGCTCCATCCAGAGCTTCTTCATTTCGCCTGTGGAGTCGAACGCCATCCGAAAGTTCAGATTCGAGAACTTTTCGGTCAACCACGCGTCCAACATGGTTTGGGCCTCGGCGGGAGCCTTTTCACTGGCCGCGACACCGACGACCTCAAGTCCACTGTCCGTGTATCTCCTGGAGCTGCACCAGATGGGGCATTGCCGCCACGCATGGTCCGCACCAAGTTGCCCAAAATTCGAGGAGATACACTGTGCCGGGCTGGAGGTTCGTGAGGGGCTCGCCACGCAGCCAGTTTTCCACTTTGATCGAAGGAGCCGGTGACCCCATCTGCAATGTCATGTTATTCTCCAAAGCTATTGCCAAAGGCTGCGCGACTTTATGCGCGAGCTTGTTTCCCCTTTAGGGAGGAGCACGGGTTCAAGCGAAGGAGAGTCACGCGCGTCTGCGTGCAGCCAGCCCTCACTCAGTGTTGCCGCATCACAGTTTGCAAACGCCGTGCCAGCGCTCAGCGGGCAGTAAGCGCATTAATTGCTTAGAAAAGCTCCCAGCCAAGCTGGCCGTTTGTATTGAAGTCGACATGTTTTCCTGCCACTGTCCCGTTTTGGACATGCCTCTGGGGCTCCGGGCCGGCACAACCTGGCCACGGACGACTCCACATGTATTCGGGCCGAGGGACCGAGTTGATGGACATCATGACTGCGTTAGCTGCCGCCAGGCCCGTCATCATCGTCCGCTTCACGCCACCGGCTTGAGCGTCTTGCCGTTCCGGCCCTTAGGCGGTAGCGGATCTCGCCATTTGTGCAAAGGGCTGCTCCATCCGAGCGCGGCCCGGGCCCCCTCGCCAGCCTTGCGATTGAAGTCCTGGCTGGCTGGGAAATTTTTTACGAGGCTCGCCAATACCGCCACGTCAGCTCGACGATTTTGATCGTGGCGAAAAGGCCAGAATGAGTGCCGGCATGTGCCGGCCCTCCCGGATTCCTGCTTTGTCGTTCTGTGTCCCTGTGCACAGGCCCTACAGGGACCGCCTGGTGCGAATGTGAGCGTTGTCGGAATTGACCGGCCAAAGACCACTCGGTCGCCATGCGGTTTGGGCCGGACCGACTGAAAACGCTGAAGATGCGGCCGTCCTCACCCCTAACCCGCCTGCCATTGCACACATGGCAACGTGATTTATGCGATCGATTCCGCCGACCGCGGCAGGAGCCCGACCGTTCCGACTCGAAGTTGAGGGCGTCGGCCACGGCAGGTCGTTGCGTTGTTGAGCTCCCGGCCAGTAATGAGGAGATCGTGACAGCGCGCATACGATGCCGCTACCGGTCCGAACTCGGCCTGCCGCGCTGAACGACTCTCTTTGACCTGACGCCGACCTGTGCCGTGATCTTGGCTGCAGCGAGGACTGCCCATACCTCTGCACGGCCGTTGGTCTCAGCATCACGGACCAACTCGGGCGAGCAGAACCACCCCCGCGCGCGCGTTAGAGGCGTGCGCGGACGTTCTCGGGCGGCGCGTGCAGATTGGCTCCGAGAAGCTTCGCGAAGCTTGAACGTTTGCCGCGATGTTCTGCGACTTGGCATCAGGATAGTGACCCGGTGAGTAGAGTTTCCGAACAGCGTCGGTGCCGCTTCGGAACTTGTCAGCGAGCCAAAAACAGCGGCAATGGTGGCTTGCCAACCATCCATCTTGTCACGCCACCGAAGAGCCGCTCGCGCAGCCCACGGCTGCCATAGGCACCCATGACAATCATGTCGGCGGACGTGTCGATTGCATGCTGCGCGAGCACCGTGGACGCCGGTTTGCCGGCGCTCGGCAGCCGGTCGACCAACACTCGAGCACCATGCCGAGTGAGATAGTCAGCGATGTCGAATCCCGGCTCGGCGCCGCTTCCGGTGCAGGTCGCCTCGGGATCGACGAGCGCAATACGAACTTCCTCGGCACCGGATAGCAGATCCCGCGCTTCCCGAACCGCACGGGATGCCTCGACCCGCGAATCCCAGCCGACCAGCACGCGCTTTGGAGGCAGAGACGCCTCAGCGGCTTCCGGCACGACAAGCAACGGCTTTCCCGTCTCGAACAAGCTGCCGTTGATAACAAGAGGCCCGAGACTAGTGTCGTTGAGAAGTCCGGGGCCGATGATTGTCAGGTCGGTGCAAAGCGCCCGCTGTCGTACCGCGTCACCGACGCTAGCGTTATCGCAGTGTTCGCGATCGACTTCATAGCGGCGCCACCTGCCTCTCAGCTGTTTGTGAATTTCCCTGGATGTCTTTTCCAGGTTCGCCATGTCCTATGAAAAACTTTCGATCTGCCTAAACCGTTTGTCCAGTCTGGCGATGGCCTGTGCGCGTTGTCCACGCCACTCGGGGAATGCCATCGCCGAGCAGCGGAGAAGGCATAATGAGCGGCGGAGGCGACATCACCAGTACGGAAAGATACGCGCCGACTTCGGCACACAGCCGGCAGCTGTCCTGACGTCCTGATCGGAGTGGTCAACTCCCGTCACACTGAGTACGCTTTTGAAGGCCATCTGACTGCTTCTTTCTAGTGTGTCGTATCTGTAGGCGCGTTTCGAAGCCGCTAGACTTGCCCTCAGCACGACGGAGATGGGGGTGGCACTACATCAGTTCGCTGTTCAGCCGTCCGGCCACTCGAGCGAGTGGCAGCGCACCGATGCCTATTCACCGTCAGCTTCAGGCTCAACGTCCGCCTCCTCCAGCGAGTAGCCGTCGGACCTGATGGTTCGAATGACGCTCCCGGCCGACGTCCTCTCCAGCTCCTTTCTGATCCGGCTGATATGGACATCGACGGTGCGTTCACCGACATGGATCTTTTCCCCCCAAGCTGCGTTCTTTAACTCGACTCGGCTGAACACCATGCCGGGAGTCTCGAGCAAATGCCGCAGCAGCTTGAACTGGATCGGTCCAAGGTGGATGTCGCGGCCGTTACCATGGACTCGGCGGGCATCGACGTTCATCTCTAGCCTGCCACAGCGGAGCCAGCTGCCGTTTTCAATCCCGTTTGAACCCGGCTTTGGCAGCGCCAGCTTCGTGCGTAGACAGTCGAGCAGCATCGCCGGCGCGAAGGGCCGCACAAAGCTCTCGTCAATACCTGCCTTCAAGAGATCGAGGTGCTGGTTTTCGGCGCCGGGCGCGATCAGCGCAAGAACCAGCAGGCCTCTGTTCCGGAACTCCGCCTTGAGCTGGGCACAGATGGTGGACCCTGTCGAGCTTGCCGGCTGGCAGTCCAGTACCACGGCCTGCGGCTCCCGTTTACTGGCTAATGCCAGCGCTTCCTCCACGCTTCTGGCCAGTTCAATCCTGAAGCCATCCACCCCCAGAATGTGGCTGTAGTATAGATACAACTCCGCACCTTGCGAACAGATCAGGACCAGTGGCTTCATCAGCGCTACCCCAAGAACCACATCGGCCTCCACCGCCTCGATTGAGAGGGCTGGCCATCGCATGTCCTCAAGACCTGACATGATCCCCTCGATCGAAAGTCGGTTCCATCACGCCCGCGCCACCTCGGGATAAGCCTCAATGGCTGCGGTGGCATCCCCGGCCAGTTGGGTACCGGCCGCGGCGAGTTTCCAGAACGTCTCGAAGCCGAACCGATGGACGTCGCGCAGGGTTTTCGACAGAACGACCAACCGCCCGGCCGTGAAGAGCACGCGCCCGAAGCCCTCATGGCTTATCTCAATCATCGGCGATGCCATCAGGCCGGAGCGTTCCTCAATCGCAAGCCCGACGGCGGTGTAGAACTTGTCGAGCCTCCACAGCACGTCCGGATCGGGATCGCCGATGATTGGAATTGCACGGCGCTGTTCCCTGGTGATGATGAAGTCGCCCAGCAGCTCGGCGTCCGATTTGCCTTCCCATGACCCGTGGGAATCATTGGCACGGATCAGCCGCACGAGGCATTTGACGAACGGGGCAGCAAGAGCCGCCTCGTCCTCGGTGGCGGCAGGGCTAACAGCGCCTTCAAACATTTCGCCCACTCCTCATTTCAGCTTTCCTCCTCGAAGGAGGGTTTCTGTTCAGCGACACCTGCCTGCGCCAGCACCTTGCGCAGCCAAGGGGGAGGACACGTCCTGAGCATCATCTGCGTGCGCAACAGCACCTCTTGGATGGTCTGGGGCTGCGGCACTTTGATCGGATGGATCTTTGCGGAAACAAGTTTGGCTGCCGAAGGTCCGCCGATCGCCAGACAAAACAGCAAATGGCAGCCCTTTAGCGCCTCCACCTTCGGGGTGATACGGTCATCGCCCTCGGTTCGGTGCTTCCCGCTCTCGTCGGAAACGTCGTCAAAGGCCACGGCTTCCACGAGATTCCACTCCTCGCGCATCACGTCGTAGACAGCAAAGCGCCTGGCCGACCCGAAATGGGCGTTGAGGTTCTTCATGTCCTGCGTGGCGATGGCCACGCGCAATGCGCCGGCTTGGCGTTCCGGCTTCGGTGAGTGAACCTCGTCAGTGACGAGCGAGAGGCGACGAACGGAGCTCATCTGGCATTTCCCGCTTACGGAGTGGATCAAGCGCCTCAGGCGTCGGCGCGTGCCCCTTGGCTTCGAAAATGTTGGCGACCTCGAAGATCAGGTCGCGGGTCCCTTGGTAGAGGATTGTGAGCTTGTGCTGGGCCCCGAGCCGGTCGAAGATCGGGAAGCCGACCCGCATGAGCGGAATGCCGAGGCGCTGGGCCGCCTGGCGGCCGTGGGAATTAGTAACGAGAAGATCAGCGCCGGCGCCAAGCGCTTCCAAATCGCCGAGATCGCCGATTTGAACCGACTGCGCCGGCACTTCCTCCAGAATTTTCGACATAGCGGCCGTTGTGACCGCCGCCGCGATTTCGGAGCCCATGCCGATGAAGAAGCTCGCGAGTTGGTAGAGTTGGTCTGGTTCAGCAGCGATCGCAATTTTCTTGCCTCCAAAGTGGAAATGTCCGTCGAGCAACGCGTCCTGCAACTGCGCCCGCCGACGGCGCACCCCAGCCGGCGCCGCCTCGCCCGAAACTGCGGACAGCAGCGATACGAACCGATCGGCGTCCCTCAATCCAGTCAACGACCGGAACAGCACGTAAGGCACCCCGGTCAACCTATGCAGCACGTCGGCCGGGCGGCGCATATGCTCACCGATGACGATGCATTGCCCTGCCGTGCCAAGCTCGCGAATATCCTCCACGCTGGTGCCGCCATAGGTGGTCGTGACCCAACGGTCGGGCACCGTACCGTCGAGCGAGCCGGAGACGTCCGGCAAAATCACCGGTTTCAGTCCAAAGCTCTCAACCATCTCACGCAAATGCTCGATGTCAGCCACAGTGAGGTTCCAGCCAGGCAGGATCACGATCTTCTTCGATTGCCGCGCCTGCTCGCCGGGCCGTGTAATCCCTTCGATCATCGCGGTGACAGCTTTGGCCCAGCCCTCTTCGATCGCACCATCGAAATCTGGCGTGTTGGCCAGCACCACCTCCGTACCCGCGAGCTCTTTGGTGCGCTTCAGCCCGATATTGGCGATATCTCCTGCGCAGTCTTCGCCCCGGGTTTCCACCAGCGCGGTCGTGCAAACCCCGATCAGCGTTGGCTTTGTGCGGGCCTTGAGGTTGAGGATCGCCTCTTCCAGATGGTCTGCCCCGCCGAGGATCGTTGCCACCTCGTCCATCGCGGTTGTCTGCAAGGGAATGGCTTCCTTGAAATGTCGCACGAAGAGCACGAGCGCGAAGCTGGTGCACCCCTGGCTGCCGTGGAACAATGGCATCGCGCCGTCGACGCCAAGAAAGGCCAAGGCGGCACCTAGCGGCTGCGATGACTTCAGCGGATTGACCGCCGCCGCTTTGGTCTGGGGAAGGATGCGGCCCATTGGCTTCTCAACACTCGCCGAAATCAGCGGCCGTCGTGCCGGAGAATTCCTGGACAGCATGCAAGGTCACGTTCTCGCTTTTCGTGCGCGGCAGTTCCTCCCCCACCGCAGGCTGGCAATCCCATGGTGCCGGCTCCCGTACCTGGCACCAGATGGGGTTTTGAATGGCCAGGTCGATCTGGCGTACGAGTTCCACCATGCCGTCATAGCCGGCGTAAGGGTGTTGGCGCTCCTGGTTGATGTCGAGCCAGGGTGTCTTGGCCTTCAGAGCGACGAATTGCGTGCGCCCGCCTGATAGCAGGATATCGGCCTTGTGTTCGGAGAGCATGGCGTAAAGCTCGCGCGCTGCCATCTGCTCGAATATATGGTTGTCGTCCTTGAGGATCTGCTTGATCCGCTCCTTGTCTTCGACGGTCGACTTCTTGACAGAGGTGCCGACGATCTCGATCCCGATCTCCATCAGCGCATGGACGACCGACCAGGACTTCACGCCGCCGGTGTTGAGCAGCACGCGCTTGCCTGCGAGCCTCGGCCGGTAGGCCGCTAGCTTCTTCCAGGCGATCGCCTCTTCCTCTGCAATCAATACCTCGGTGCGGCCGAGGATCTCCGGATCAGCACCCTGCTTCACGAGCAGCTCAGCTATGTTCCGGAGTGCATCCGAGGTATCGGTGATGCCGTAGAAGGAGCCCTCGAAAAACGGGATGCCCCAGCGCTCGTCCATCTTGCGGGCGAGATTGATGAGCGCGGTCGAGCACACCACCATAGCCGCCCGGGCGCGGTGCGCGCAGGCAATGTCGAAGTAACGCGCGTCACCCGGAATGCAGGCGCGCACCCGGATCCCGAGCCGATCCAGCAGCGGCTTCACCAGCCAGAATTCGCCTGAGAGGTTGAATTCGCCAAGGATGTTGATGTCGTAAGGGCCGGGATCGTCGGGCTCGGCCGTGCCGATGACATGATCGAGCAATGCCTCGCCGGCAAGCTTGTTGCCAAGATTCTTGGAGCCGGCGAAGCCCGGCGCATTGACCGGTACAACGGCCAAGCCGAACTTTTCCGCCGCGCGCTGGCAGACGGCCTCTATGTCGTCGCCGATTAGGGCCGTCACGCAGGTTGGATAGACGAAGATCGCCGGCGGCCCATACGCTTCCTTGATCTCGCGGATCCCTTTGAAGAGCTTCCGCTCGCCCTGCCCCATGACAACATCGAGTTCGGTGAGGTCGGTCGTGAAGCTCGTGCGCCACAGCGTTGGCCCGGACGAAGCCGCACCGCGGTTGTCCCAGGAATTGCCCTCGCAGGCGAGCGGCCCATGGACCAGGTGTGCGACGTCGGTGATCGGCTGCAGCACGATCTTGGCGCCATCGAAGGCACAGCCGCCGGCCGCCGCCCCGGGGGTCAGTGGCCTCGAACAGCCCACCTTGCGCGCCTTGGCATCCTTGCCGCGGTTCTTTTCGCAGCCAGGCTCGTTGAAGACATCCTGGATTTTGGCTCTGAGCAAGGACATTGCGTCGGTCTCCAAAGTCCCTCGGGAAGACGACCGGCCAAAGCCGACCGTCAAGCTTAGCGGGTGAGGTCATACGAATAGTCCGTCACGCCCGTCTCGCTTGTCTCGCGATCGAGCTTGTCGAAGATCTTGTCGAGGATCGTCGTCAGCACGCGCAACCCGCCTTGGTAGCCCATCAGCGCGAACCGATGGTGATGGTGGCGATCGAAGATCGGAAACGTCAGCCGGATCAGCGGCGTGCCGGTGTCGCGCTCCAGATACTTGCCATAGGAGTTGCCGATCAGCAGGTCCACCGGCTCGGTGAAGAGCAGGGAGCGCATCGCCCAGAGGTCCTTGCCCGCCCAGACTTGAGCATCCTTGCCGAAGGGCGATGATGCAAGCAGTTCCTTCAACTCCGCTTCCCATGCCGACGTGCCGTTGGTGGCGAGGCAATGGGTCGGCTCGCCGCCCGTCTCCATGATGAAGCGGGCCATGGCGTAGACAAAGTCCGGATCGCCGTAAATGGCGTATTTCTTACCGTGCAGCCAGGATTGGCTGTCGGCCATGGCGTCAACAAGTCGGCCGCGCTCCAGGCGGATTGACTCGGGGATTTGCTTGCCGGAAATCGCGGAGACCTCCATCAGGAAGTCGTCGGTCGCCTGGACGCCGAGCGGGTAATGGAAAGAGGCCGTCGCCTGCCCTACCCCCTCGCAATACTCGAGTGTTTTTCGGGTGTTGTAATGCTGCAGCGATAGCGTCGCCTCGGCGTTGAGTGCCTTCCTCACGTCTTCAATCTTCGTGCCGCCGTCATACATGCGGTATTCGCCGTCGGACGGCGTGTCGAACTGGTCAGAGGCGTCTTGGATCATGGTATAGGACACGCCTATCAGGTCGAGCAGGCGCTTGAGTTCCCGGTTGTTGCCAACACAGAATCCGTCGAAGCCCGGAATGACGTTGATGGTCCCCTCGGCTTCCGTTCGCTCCTCGCCTTTCCAGAAATGCTCCAAAATCCCCTTGAGCGTGACGTCGTAGCCATCGACATGACTGCCGACGAAGGCCGGGGTATGTGCGAAGGGGACGTCGAAGTCGCGCGGGACCGAGCCTTCGTCCTTGGCGTTCTCGATGAAGCTGTGCAGGTCATCGCCAATGACCTCCGCCATACAAGTGGTCGAGACCGCGATCATCTTCGGGTCGTAGAGTTGGTACGTGTTGGCGAGCCCATCGACCAGGTTCTTCAAGCCGCCGAACACTGCCGCGTCCTCCGTCATCGAGGAGGAAACCGCCGAAGCAGGCTCCTTGAAATGGCGCGACAGGTGCGAGCGGTAATAGGCCACGCAGCCCTGGCTGCCGTGGACGAAGGACATGGTTCGCTCGAAGCCTGCGGCCGCGAACACCGCGCCGAGCGGCTGGCAGGCCTTGGCGGGGTTCACGACAAGCGCTTCGCGAGCAAGGTTCTTTTCGCGGTATTCCCACGTCTTGGTGAATTCGCGTTGTTCGGTAACGATCTGGTCCGGGTGAGGACATTCGAAATTCAGCCTCTTCTCGGCGAGCATCTGCCTGTATTCCGGCTCGCGGAACAGGGGCGCGTGGTCGAGAACTTTTTCAGCCGACTGCGGCATGGGTGGTTACCTCTTTCCATCTGGCCCGCCATACGGCGGCACAGGGACGTCGAAACGTTTTCAGGTCTCCCGCGGACAAGCGGCCACAGGCGTTCGCGGCCTCCCGGCTTCCGGGAGGCCAGGGTTTCATTCGGCTGCGATCGCCGCCGACGGCTCGGCTTTTTTCTTCCAGGGGGCGTCGTAGAGGTTCCAGACCGGGTTGTTGATGGCCAGGTCCATATCGCGCGCGAAGATGGCGAACCCGTCGTAGCCATGATACGGGCCGGAATAATCCCAGGAATGCATTTGACGGAACGGTATGCCCATCTTCTGGACCGGGTACTTTTCTTTGATGCCGGAGCCCACGAGATCAGGACGGATCCCCTCGATGAACTTCTCCAGCTCGTAACCAGTCACGTCGTCATAGATCAGCGTGCCCTTTTTCACGTAGTGGCCGGTGCGCTGATAGTCGTCGTTATGGCCAAATTCATAGCCAGTGCCGACGATCACCATGCCCAGGTCCTCATATGCGGTGACGACGTGACGGGGGCGCAGCCCGCCGACATAGAGCATCACCGTCCTGCCTTCGAGGCGCGGCCGGTACTTGGCTATGACCGCCTCGACCAGCGGCCGGTATTTGGCGATGACCGCCTCGGCCTTTGCCTCGATTTCCGGCCCGAAGTGCTTGGCTATCTTGCGCAGAGAGGCTTCGGTCTGGGAGGGCCCGAAGAAATTGTACTCCATCCAGGCGATGCCATACTTTTCCTCCATGTGCCGGCAGATGTAGTTCATCGACCTGTAGCAATGGATGAGATTGAGTTTCGCCTTTGGCGCTCGCTCTATTTCGGCCAGCGTAGCGTCGCCCGACCAGTTGCCGACCACGCGCAGACCCATCTCCTCGAGCAGGATGCGCGAAGCCCAGGCGTCGCCGCCGATATTGTAGTCGCCGACCACATTGACATCGTACGGGCCGGCCTCGAACTCGAGGTCCTTCTTCTCGAACACCCAGTCGCGGATCGCGTCGTTGGCGATGTGGTGGCCGAGGGATTGCGAGACGCCGCGGAAGCCCTCGCAGCGCACCGGCACGATTGTCTTTTCGTGCTCGTTGGCCTTGTTGCGGGACACAGCTTCGGTGTCGTCGCCAATCAGGCCAATCGGGCATTCGGATTGCACGGTCATGCCCTTGTTCAGCGGAAACAGTTCCTCGATCTCGTCGATGATCCGTTCGAGCTTCTTGTCGCCGCCGAAAACAATGTCCTTCTCCTGGAAATCGGAGGTGAACTGCATCGTGACGAACGTGTCGATGCCGGTCGTGCCGACGTAGTAGTTGCGGCGTTGAGACCAGGAATATTGCCCGCAGCCGACCGGCCCGTGCGAGATATGGACCATATCCTTGACTGGACCCCACACCACGCCTTTCGAGCCGGCATAGGCGCAGCCGCGAATTGTCATCACGCCGGGGATGGACTTGATGTTCGATTTGACCTCGCATTCGGAAAGGACCTCGCTTTCCTCGCCAGCCTCGTCGCCGCTTTTTGCGACGCTGAGGTGCTTTTTGCGGCGCTTCGCCGACTTGTCAGGATATTGCGACAGCACTTCCTCGATAAGCCTCGCATGGAGGCCACCGTCATTCTCGTATTCCAGGCTCATGGGACCCCTTTCAAGGTTCAGGGTGACGCCTCACCGACGAGGCGCCGTTCTTTGAAAGACGCACCACGTCGGGCGGCGCCTCGTGTCGGCAGCGGTCGCTACTGTGCGGCCGCCTTGGCCGCTTCCTTGACCTGAAGCTCGGCAAGCATCTGCTCGTCCGTCTTCATGATGCCGAAGTCGAGCAGCATGTCCTCGAGCTCCTCCATGGTGATCGGGGTCGGGATGGTGCCCTGGCCCGAATTCCCGTGGATCTTCTCGGCCAGCGCCCTGTATTCCCCCGCCTGCTTGGAGTCCGGCGCATACTGGATCACAGACATCTTCCTGAGCTCGGCGTGCTGGACGATGTTGTCGCGCGGCACGAAGTGGATAAGCTTGGAATTGAGCCTGGAAGCCAGCGCCTCGGCGAGGTCGAGCTCGCGGTCGGTTTGACGCTCGTTGCAGATCAGGCCGCCGAGCCGCACGCCGCCCGAATGGGCGTATTTCAGGATACCCTTGGCGATGTTGTTGGCGGCATAGAGCGCCATCATCTCGCCGGACATGACGATATAGATTTCCTGGGCCTTGTTCTCGCGGATCGGCATCGCGAAACCGCCACACACCACATCCCCGAGCACGTCGTAGGAGACATAGTCGACGTCGTCGTAGGCGCCGTTCTCCTCGAGGAAGTTGATTGAGGTGATCACGCCGCGGCCGGCGCAGCCGACACCCGGCTCGGGCCCGCCCGACTCCACGCATTTGATGCCTTTGTACCCGACCTTGAGCACGTCCGCGAGTTCCAGGTCTTCCACCGAACCTTCCTCTGCCGCGAGGTGCAGCACCGTATCCTGCGCCTTCGCGTTCAGGATCAGGCGGGTGGAGTCGGCTTTGGGGTCGCAGCCGACGATGAGGATTCTCTGCCCGAGGTCGACAAGGGCGGCGAGCGTATTTTGGGAGGTGGTGGACTTGCCGATGCCGCCCTTGCCGTAAAAGGCGATCTGACGCAAACCTGACATGTAGCTTTCCTTCCTTCGTTCCATTCATCGCGGCTGCCGCGACATGAATGCCGGTCGGGCAGCTGTAGCCGCCTCGCACCTAAGGATCTCAAGACTCGTGCCAATTTGGCTGATCGAACCGAAGAATAATTTGATGGTTGCTTTTCAGGGGTTTAGCCTGAGGGCCAAAGAAAGGATCGTCGCAACAGACCGTGTAGCGGACCCGACAATGGCGACACAAAGCGTCGGATCGCGATCCTCAGTCACCGAATTCGTTTGAACCGCGTCGTTATGTTGAAGTGGACGAACAGCAGCTCGATCCTGTTGGGTGAATTGCGGGATGCTGTCTGTTCCGGCGAGCTGACGTGCTTGCTCACGCGTGTCATCGTGGACACTCCGCGGAATCTTGCGCCACGCTGGCATGCCTTCGATCCAGCCATCCATAGGGCCGCGGATCGAAAGTTCCGCTATATCAGCAACCCGAGGGGACTCGGCTCACTTATCGGCGCAGGAGTTCAGTATCGGCGTCATCGCCTTCACATGTTCGTCCATCCGCTTGAGCACTTTCGCTGCGACAACGTCGCGCTCAGGCAGATGCCACCAGTACTCGTTGACGAGTTTGACCGTCTCGACCACTGCCTTTAGGACTGCCGGCTCCGGAAGCCTTGCGCGGTTCGCAAATGCTTTCCATCGCGGTGCTGCTAGCGCCTTGAACGAGCGCTCTCCTCCAAGCGACAGCGCCATGGCGTCGGCGGGAATATATGGCACAGTGGACAGGACGTCGTAGATTGGTGCAAGCGCCGGCTTGTCGCCGTTTCCGGGATACATCAAAGACCAATTCTTCAGGTGCATGTCGCCATTGCCGGTGATGACGCTCAGTGCCAGGCGGCGGACGAAATCGAGAGCCGCCGTAGGCGAGACGGCCACGCCAAGAGCCAAGGCTATGTCGTGATAAGCGGCCCCCTCATATTTGCGCGAGGGGTAGACACCGAAGACCTGAGCGAAATCCTCGATGTGTATCCTCTCGCCACCGGCGCCGCGATCGAAGCGTTTGACGAGAAGGACCTTGCCCTCCGACAGCGTATTGAATTCTTCGGGAACGCCCTCAAAATCGGACTTCTCGACCAGTTCGCATTCAGGAACCTCCATGCCGATTGCTGCTGCCAGCGCCAGGTTGGCGAATTCGTTCTCGGAAACGCCCGGAAACGCCGTCGAAGGGAACTTGGCAATGTACCGGCCCTGCTCGTCGTCCATCGGCAAGGTAAGGCCGCCGCCTTTTCCAATGTTCTTCATGACCGACAGCTTCATCTGCACGCCGGCAAGCGAGAACCGTGCCTTGGGGTGATCCTTTGAGCCATCCTTCGAAACCGTTATCGCGCCGTCACTGGGCAACGCCCGTACGGCTCCCGGCAGATCGGCGCCCAGTGCCGCTAAAAGATCGAAATCATTGCCTGGCCGCACATTGCCTTCGTGATGCCTTTCCATCGCCTCCCGCAATTTCTCCTCCGGCAGGAGGTTCGCGAAGAAAGCGGGCAAGGCGCTTGCCAGAGGCTTTGGATCTTTCCGCAATCCTCCCGTCGCTGCCCGGAACGACAGGCTGAGAACCGGAAAGCCGCCCGTCGCGCGGTAGGCGTCATCGAAGTTGAACGCATTGAAATCGCCCGGCGTCCTGACGATTGTGCCGATCTTCACTGCATTCAAGAGCACGTCCAGTGACGGGATCGTCTTAGGTGCGCGAAAGACTGGAGCCATGATCGTCATCGTCAGGTTGAGAAACAAAGGCGGGTCGATCGTCATCATCATGCGGACGCAATAGAGCCTGGACAGCCGGCACCATGGCTTGCGGAACCAGCATCATTTCCAGACCGAGCGCGCGAGCGATATTCATGAGCGTCGTCGCACGCGCGGCTGCGGCTCCCTTTTCGATGTCGCGATATCGGGGACGGGATATACCCGCCAAATCGGCGACCTGCTCCTGCGTCATCGCAGCGGCCAACCTCGCCTGCCTGAAAAACCCACCGATTTCCCGTAGAATTTCCGATTGAGAGTCCATAACGCAACCTATACGATCTATTCCAATGCGCGATGGTACGCAAAGGTATCTCATCCAGCGAGTAGTTTCAATGCTTTACGATCTGTTTACGTATCATATGTGAAGAAAATGATATGGAAAGAGATCAATCTTCCTCTCTCTTTAGCGCCGCGCGGCAACGTCGTTCCTCCGAGAACTGAACCGCACCGGGTTTTCCGGAGGCCGTTTCGTTGAGTCACGCGGCCATGGCTGGGTCATACAGAATGGCGTAGTAGCGTTCCTCAGCTTCGGCCGGCGGAATGTTGCCGATGGCCTCCAGCAGCCGGCGATTGTTGAACCAATCGACCCAATCGAGCTACCGAACTCGACGGCTTCGAAGTCGCGCCATGGTCCGCGTCGATGGATCACCTCGGCCTTGTAAAGGCCGTTGATCGTTTCGGCGAGAGCATTGTCGTAGCTGTCGCCGACGCTGCCTACCGAAGGCTCAACGCCGGCCTCCGCCAGGCGCTCGGTGTATCTGATAGAGTCGTATTGGGCGGCCTCTATCGCTGTGATGGATCAGCCTGCCCCCCTGCACGGGCCGCCGATCATGGAGAGCCTGTTCCAGAGCGTCCAGAACGAAGCTGGCATGCGCCGTCCGGCTCACCCGCCAGCCGACGATCCTTCGCGCATAGGTGTCGATGACAAAGGCGACATAGACGAAGCCCGTCCAGGTCGCGACGTAGGTGAAGTCGGAGGCCCACAGCATGTTCGGCGCCGGGGCATGGAACTGGCGATTGACGTGATCGAGAGGGCATGGTGCCGCCTTGTCGCTCACCGTGGTGCGGATTGGCTTGCCGCGGATGATGCCTTCGAGGCCCATGGCCTTCATCAGGCGGGCAACCGTGCAGCGGGCGACATCGAAGCCCTCGCGTTGCAACTGCCGCCAGACCTTGCGAACGCCGTAGACGCGGAAGTTGGCCTCGAACACGCGTCGGACCTCATCCTTCAAGGCCATGGCCTCATCCCGCTTCGCCCGAGCCGACAGCCGGGAAGGATCGATGCGCTTGGCGACATGGTCGTGGTAGCTCGACGGGGCGATCGGCAGCACCTTCCAGATCGGCTCGACCCGATGCGGTTGCCACGTCCGAAGGCACGCCGGCGAGCACGGTTCATACAGCTGCTGTGGCCACCGTCCACCGGCTTTTCTTCGTAATAGGCCTAGTGCATGCGTCGCTGCAGACGGCCAACTGAAAGAACATTCAGCCAACGGCTATTTGACCTCGGCGCCGATGCACTCGACGGTGGTCCTATGAAAGAGACGGGCTGCTTCAGATGCCGCACAGCCTTCATTTAGCTGAGTCGAGTGATTTCGGAGCGCTGATTGGGTTTGTTTCGGACGGCGTCCACCCTTTCGCCCGCGTTCGCGGGCTGCCTGTAACCGGGGCACCGTGGGCATTTTTAGAATAATACCCGCTAAGGTAATTCGAAGTTGTTTGGATTGACCGGTTAGCTCGGATCGGCCTGGAGCGTTCCCGGGTCGGTCAATCTCGTTCCAGAGATAGTCTTTGGTGAATGCGATATGAGCCAAGGAGCGGTGCGACCTGGGAGAGCAATTCGACGGAATATCGATGCCCTGGCCGCGGACATAACCGACAGGGGCTGAGATGACGGTAAGCGCGTAAGCTAGGCCCCGTGTCAGCATCACCAGAGCTGACAACCCTTGGACGGCTCGCAGCGTCGGGGACGACTATAGGGTGGCGACAAGGCGCAGCTTGAGGTGCCCAGACCGGCGCTTGAGAAGGCTCTAACTCAGGCTGGCTAGACCTCCGACCCGACAAGCTAACACAAAGACGCAACGCACCGTTCGAGTTTATTGCTGGCAACAAGCCGGCTCCCCAATTAGAGGATTTCCCGGCTTAATTTCCAGCGTTGACTTGACTGCAAAAGACTTTCGCTGGAAGTGTCGACCTAGATTCGGGGGGCTCCATAAAATGGCAAGCAAGGCAAAATCGCGGAAGCGCGTTGGAACTCTAGAAGACCGGTTTATGGACGCCGTTAGAGAATTGTCGGGGGGCGGAAAAGTGAGCGTTAAGAACGCAGCCCTTTTCAATAAACTGGGTTGGATAGAAGAACGTTACACGACAACTAAGGACCGCCTGAGGAAGAATGGACTGATAAGAGGAGGTCCCGGTGGGACTATGTCCCTCCCCCAAAATGCGGCTAGCCCCAGTCCCAAGCCTCTCAAGGCGTTTATCTCCTACTCGCATGCAGATGCGGCTATCAAGGTTGACCTTCTAAAGCACCTTACGCCGCTGAGCCGACTTGGTCTTGTCGAGGCTTGGCACGATGGCGAAATCGAGACTGGCGACAAATGGGCGGACGCCATCAAGGGCAATCTAGAGAGCGCCGACATTATCATCCTCCTGATAAGCGTTGACTTTATCAACTCGCGTTATTGCAACCAGATTGAGCTAACTCACGCGATGGAGAGAGAGGCCAACAACACGACGGTTGTTATTCCAGTGATCGCGAGAAATTGCCTGTGGCAGGAAGAGCTCTTCGGCTCTTTTCAGGCGACCCTCAAGGGTACATCGATCGCAAGTTTCAAGGATCGCGACGAAGCTCTGACTTTGGTCGCGGCAGATATCAAGGAAAAAGCCCTTTCCATGCTTGCCAAAAAGAACGGGGTTGCTCCTTCCTAGATGTGCAATCTGCACAACATCACCACGTCGCAAGAAGCCATACGCCAGTGCACCAGGGCTCTGCGCGACCATCTCAGGCAACCTGAACCGTCCATCGACATCTACCCCAACCAGCCCCCAACCAGCCCGGTCCGGTGGTCCGCAATGCGGCAGACGGGCAACGTGAAGTCGCCAACCTGCTTTGGGGAATGCCGACACCGCTCGAACGGGTCAAGGGCAAGGCCGACTACGGCACGACCAATATCCGCAACCCACAATACGGCCATTGGCAGCAGTATGTTGGGGTTGAGCATCGCTGTGTGGTGCCTGTGACGAGTTTCTCGGAGCCCAGCCCAACACCCGGCATAAGGACCCTGAGACAGGTATTCAGCGGATTGGTTCGCGCTCAATGAGGACCGGCCGCTTTTCTTCTTCGCTGGCCTCTGGACGCCATGGCATGGGGTGCGGAAGGTCAAGGACGGCGCCGGCGATTTCGAGCTTTACGGCTTCATGACGACCGCGCCCAACGCCCTGATCAAGCCGATCCATGCGCCTCTAATGGGCGTTGGGCACCTTGCCGGGAAGTGCTGTGGATAGCCGGAGGCACCTCACGACCGACCGCGCATGACTCGGGGGCAATGGTTGTGTGCGTCAAGTTCTGCAAAATGGGGCAGCCATGATGCTGGTCATGCGGCTTGGCGCAGAGCGAGCTTCTTGTGCTCGCGCAGGTCGTCCATGTTGATGTATCGGTTGGCCTCCATCCAGTTTTCATTGGTCTCGACGGCCAACGCCCTGACCAGGCGCAGGCAGCTTTCGGTGTTGGGGAAGATGCGCACGACATAGGTGCGCCGGCGGATTTCCTCGTTGAGCCGCTCCAGCATGTTGGTGGATTTGAGATGCTTGTGGTGCTGTCTCGGCAGCCTGAAGAAGGTCAGGGTTTGTTCGATGGCATCCTCGGCCCAGCCTGTCAGGCGCGGATAGCGTGCCGACCATTTGGCAAGCCATGCGGCAAGATCAGCCCTGGCCTCTGCGAGATCGCGCCGGTCGTAGAGCCAGCGCAATTCCTGCAGGCAGTCGTCGCCGTGCTTCCTCGGCAGATGATCGAGCGCGTTCCTGAGGAAGTGCACGTAGCAGCGTTGCCAGGCGGCTTCGGGGATCACCTCGCCGATCGCTGCCACCAGGCCGGCGTGATCGTCGGACACAACCAACTCGACGCCCTTGAGGCCGCGCGCCTTGAGGCCGACGAGGAAGTCCCTCCAGGCCGAGCGGCTCTCGCGATTGGCCATCTCCACGGCCAGGATCTGGCGCCTTCCGTCCCAGTCGATACCGACCGCGATCAGCACCGCCTGGCTCATGACAACACCGGCTTCACGCACCTTCTCGTAGCGCGCATCGAGGATGAGGTAAGGAAACGGCTCTTGAAGGGGGCGCCTGGCAAAGGCAGCGAGGCTCTCGTCCAGCCGCTTGTTGATGGCCGAGATCGACGAGGCCGAGAAGGCATGGCCGCACAGTTCTTCCGTGATCGCCTTCACCTTGCGGGTCGACACGCCCTGGACATACATCTCCGCCAGTGTCGCCACCAAGGCCCGCTCGGAACGCTGGTAGCGCTCGAACAGCTCGGTGGAGAAGCGCCCGGCCCGGTCCTGCGGAACCCGCAGCTCGAGCTTGCCGACCCGCGTCACAAGGGTACGGCCCTAATAGCCCGAGCGATAGCCAAGCCGTTCGGGCGTGCGCTCGCTCTTCGAGGCACCCAGCACCTCGTCCATCTCGGCTTCGAGCACCTCCTGCATCACCGCACGGAGCACTTCGTGCAATCCATCCGGGTTCGAAAGCAAAATGTCTTTGACGGCAGCGCTGGCGGTCTTAACTTCAGTCTTGGTCATGGTGGCGTTCCTTCGCGGGAATCGGTGACGTGAACAATCACCAGCCTGCCATGACCGCCCCCTCTCAGCGAATTTGCAGAACTCTCAGCACACTACCGGGGCAATGTGGATCGGTGCCTAATTTGCATAACACCAAGCAAAAACAAGGGATTGAGGCTGGCTTACCTTCTCCGTTGCTTGCAGGAATACCCCTTCATTGCGATGGATTTGCACCATCTACTCCCTGCCGGTCTCCCGGCGCACCATGTTCCGACCCCTTCAGGGGCTCGGCTAGGTCGGCATGACCGATCACCCTGATCAAAGCATCGACATAGCCGTCGAATACAGCTTGATCACGAAGCAGCACCCGAACACAGCGCAAATCCCCCGCTTCCGAGACTTTCTGACCCAGTAAGACTAGCGTCCGCCGCACGTACGGGCGGCGCCGCCGTCAACCGGCGGTCAGATGCGCCGAGGGCAACAAGCGGGCATGACGCAACGCCGCCAGATCAGCCGAGCCGGTGCAGAAGCAGGCGACGGCCAACTGGCGGATGACGATCTCGAAATGCGCGACAACCGCCTCGGTGGATACCGTAGCCGCGCGCAGCACGCCGGCTGCCTGCCCGGCGATGTCCGCGCCCAGGCGGATAGCCTTGGCCGCGTCGACGCCGTCGCTGATCCCGCCCGACGCGATCAGCTTCACCGCTGGCAGCGCCCGACGTACCGCCTGCACGCTGGCCGGGGTCGCAATCCCCCAATCCGCGAATGCCATTGCCACTGCGCGGTCGGCGGCATCGGGGGCGCGCTCGCCCTCCACCGCGGCCCAGTTGGTGCCGCCGGCGCCGGCGACATCGATCACCGCCACGCCCGCCTCGACGAGCGCACAGGCTACCGAGGCGGACAGGCCCGACCCCACTTCCTTGGCCACGATCGGCACGCCGACGCTGCGCGCGGCGCGAGCGATCTGCGCCAGGACGCCGCGCCAGTCGCGGTCGCCCTCCGGCTGTACTGCTTCCTGCAGCGGATTGAGATGGACGATGAGTCCATCGGCCTCCAGTGCATCCACCGCCCCGCGCGCGAGGTCCAGGCCGTCGGCCTCGCGCAGTTGCGCGGCGCCGATATTGGCCAGCAAGGGAACGTCTGGGGCGAGGCGGCGTAGCGCGCGCGTCAGCCCCTGGGAGTTGCGGGATTGCAGGCTCACGCGCTGCGAACCGACGCACATGGCGATCCCCAAGGCTTGCGCTGCCTCGCTCAGATGCCGGTTAATGGCCTCAGCGCGTGGCATGCCGCCGGTCATGGAGCTGATCAGCAGAGGCGCGCGCATGGTCTTGCCCAGCAGCGAGGCGCTGAGGTCGATCTGCGTCAGGTCCAACTCGGGCAATGCGCAGTGTTCGAAACGAATGTACTCCCAGCCGGCGGCCTTGGCCCGTGCCGTTCGACGATCCAGCACGATGTCCAGGTGGTCGTCCTTGCGCCGGCTCAGGTTGGTGTCGCTGGTGCTCGGTCTATCCGCCGCATCGGGCGACAGCGTTGCGTCGGATCGGACCGGCGGCAGCGCGCGCAAGCCGCCGATTCCCGCGCGTTCAGGCCCGCGCACGTTGGCCTCCCGCCGCAGCGTCGCTGCGGTAGCGGCTGGTCGAGGTCTCGTAGTACTGTGCGCGGACTGCCGCCATGGCCTCGATCAACGGCCCCCACGGCGCGGGAAAACGTTCTTCCGCCATCACCCGGTGCAGCATGCGCGTATGGCCGGCCAGCTCATCCTTGAGGAACTCCACCACAGGCATAGCCGGATAGCGGTGCAGCAGCAGGATCGCCGCGTTGTCTCCCTCGCCGGCCGACCTGTCCTTTTCGCGTCCATGCAGATCGTTCTGCAAGCGCCCTATTGCGGATATGAGCCGCAGGGCTTGGCGAAACGCCGGATGCGCGCGCAAGGTCGCCATGTCCAGCCCCCACAGCAAGGACAGGCAACAGAACACGTTCGTGTACGCGATCGAATCCACGCCGTTCTGCAAGTACTCGGCGTAGGACCAGCGCTCCGCCCCTGCCGCCTGCGCGTGTCCGGCGCGCAGCGCCGCGCAGTAGCACCGGGTATCGTGGAGAAGCTGAGCATAGTCGCGACGATCGTAGGCGAGCGCGGCGAGCGAAGCGCGCAGCACAGCACAGCCCTCGAATCCGGGAAGCGCGCACGGCACACCTTGCCCCAGCGCCTGCTCCACCGCGGCGAGCTGCTCCGGCGCGATCAGGCCAAGGTCGTTGCAATCGTCGAGCCAGAAGAGCAGCGCCAGTTCGCGATAGAACGCCACGATCAGCGTTTCGTCGAGCGGATCGCGGCCGGTGCGGGCGCTGGCGTCGCGCAGGCTCGGATGGATGCGCTGCAGGATGTACTGGCCGCCCCGGACTGCTTCCACGCCATGCTCGTCGGCGAACCCGGTCAGGGAACGCCCCCACTCCAGCACGTGCTGCAGGGCGCGATCGGTCGGGATCATGGCCCCGCTCCTGCTCCCTCGGCCGAGACGCGCCGCCCCCAACGAAGCGCCAGCCACAACCCGGCGAGTTCGGCCACGCGCACCACCCGAGTGGGGCAATACAGTTCCTTTCCGATCCACAGCGGCGTCTGGGGCAATTCATGCGCCGCGTGGCGGGCGAGCATCCACTTCAGCGCACGCCCTACCGCCTGCGCGATGCGCCGGCGCCCTGCCGGCTCTTCGCTCCCGTCCATCACGTGCAACGCGAACAGCGCATAGGCGGTTTCCTCGAATGTGGACGGGCAGCCGGCGCCCCAGCCGCCGTCGTCGCGCTGCGTCCGCAGCAGCCCCGCCAGCGCGCGCTCGTCGCGCCACTGAGGCTTGCCTTGCGCGAGCGCAGCGACCGCATGCGCGGTGGGATAAAGCCACGAAACGTGCCATTTTTCGTTGTCCCATAGACCGTGCGGGTTGCGATTGGCCTCGACGTAGGCGCTGGTGCCGGCGGCGGGTTTTCCCAACATTCGCAACGCATGCAGGGCATGGATGTTGGTCGACACCGAGGCATTGCGCTCGCCGGGGAAGGTGACGAACAGCTCGCCGGTTTCGAAATGGCGCAATGCATCGACCGCCGGATCGCGGCCTGCAAGGCGAAGGACGCACAACGCAACGGCGGTGTCGTCCGCATCGGCCGCGAAGTGCAAGGCAGGGCCCAGACCGCGGACTCCGAGGCGGGCGTCGAGCTGCGCGATGATCACTTGCACCGCCTCGGCGAGCGCGGGATGCGCGAACAGACCGGCCAGATGCAGGGTGTACAGCGACCAGCATGGCTCGAACACATTGATCGGCCAGACGTTGGGAACGACACCTTCGATGCCGGTGCGCGTTGCCCGCGATGCCGCCTGCAGATACCCGTCGGTGCGCCCGACCTGCGACGTTCTTCCCTGTGTCACGGCGTGCGCACGCCACGCGGCGGTGGCCGCCGGACTGATGCCGATGCTGCCGTCGTCGTCCGGGCATGCGGTGGCCGGCGACGCCCCCCAGGCTTCCCAGGAGTGCAGCAACGGATGGCCGCTCGGCAAGGTCGCCACAGCCCCCAGCTTGACCAGGCGTGCTTGCCGCAACGGCAACAGCGCCGGGTGGCGCGGAAACGCCAAGGCGCCCAGCAAGGATGCGGCCTCGTCGCACAACTGCGGCAGGATCAGCTCCGCGCCGATGGGCGCGTCTTC
The DNA here is from genome assembly GCF_057786075.1 of Mesorhizobium sp. P171375. Classification (NCBI taxonomy): domain Bacteria; kingdom Pseudomonadati; phylum Pseudomonadota; class Alphaproteobacteria; order Hyphomicrobiales; family Phyllobacteriaceae; genus Mesorhizobium; species Mesorhizobium sp. P171375. Next base: position 1,921,602 of record NZ_JBYNWF010000001.1, on the reverse strand, counting down.
CGGCACCGCATGCGCGTAGGGATCGGGCTGGCGCTCGAGGAACCGGATTGCAGCCTGGACTGCGTCGGCGGCGCCGGGAAGAGGATCGGCACGCTGCAATGCCAGCAGCGCCGCCCAGGTGGGCGCATGGCGAAACAGCGGGAAGTCCGCACCTCCCCATCCGCCATCGGCCTGTTGCTGCGCGATGAGCCACGCATATGCCTCGTGCCGACCGGTGACTTTGCCGTCGAACTGCAGAGCTCGCGCCGTGTCGTATACGGACGGACCGACGCTGCCGCCGTCGCTCATCTCGCTCAGCAGGTGGCGCAATTCGGAAAGGATCTGTTCGGACAGCGCGTTCACGCGGGATTTTCCTTCTGCAGAGGGCTATGAGAACAGAAACGGGCAGACGCCGCGCACGTCGCCGCCGACACGGACACAGTGCAGCATGCAGCGCCCGCCGGCCGATCGCAGCAGCACAGCGGCAAGTCCTTATGGATGGGCGCGCTCATGCGTATGCGCGGACAGATAGACGTTGGCCCGCTGCAGCATCTGCGCCAACCCTTCCGCACGCGCCCCCAGAGGGGCGATGGCCTCCCCGGCGTCGTGCAACAAAAACAGCGCGAACTGGCGCGCTGCCTGCAACCCCATGATCGACGCGCAGGTCGGCTTCTGCGCGGCCGCGTCCTTGCCGGGGGTCTTGCCAAGAGTCGCGGTATTCGCCGTCGCGTCGAGAATGTCGTCGGCCACCTGCAACGCCAGGCCATAACAGGCGGTGTAGCGATCGAGTGCACTGTACAGCGTAGTGTGCGCGGCATCCTCCGCGATGGAGTATAGCGCGCCCATGCGAACCGACGCGCGCACTAGCGCTCCGGTTTTCATCCGGTGCATCGCCAGGATCCTGTCCAGCCCGGCGTGCTTTCCGACCAGCGACAAATCCATGGCCTGCCCGCCTGCGGCACCCTCGGCGGACACCGCCTGCGCCAGTTCACGCACGAGCGCGATACGATTGTCGCCCGGCGCATCCAGGCTCGCCAGGGTCAGGAAGGCGTGGGCCTGCAGCGCATCGCCGACCAGGATCGCAGTGGCTTCGCCGAACTTTACGTGCACGGTCGGAAGGCCGCGGCGAAGCACGTCGTCGTCCATCGCGGGCAGGTCGTCGTGGACCAGGGTACAGGCGTGCATCATCTCGATGGCGGCACCGACGTCGTCGAGCATGTGCGCCGGCGTGCCCGCCAGTGCGCCGGCAGCCAGACAGAGCAAGGCTCTGGTGCGCTTCCCGCCATGCAAGGTGGCGTAGCGCATGGCTGCCATCAGCTCTGTCTTACCGTCGTCTTCGGCGCAGAGCAGACGCGCCAGCGCCTGTTCGACCCGCTTTGCGCCGTCCTGCATCCAGATCTCCGGGAGCAGCCCGCCAGATGCGCCGCGCGCCTGCGCGCCCAACCCGCCGAATGCGGAAACGCCAGTTCGGTCGTCGTGTATTGTGGAACCGGTTTGCATGTTGTTCATGTCCTTGTAGCTGAGACGGCCACGGCGAGCGCAAGTCGTCACACGAGTGCGTGTGCTGAGTGCAGCAATGCCGCGCCCCGCCGGCGCCGCTGCCTTGCCACACAGGGCGTGCGACGCCAGCTCATGAGAAGCCTATGCGGATTGCCATGGACGGATGTGCGGTCGGGTAATAGCGCCGGCCTTTTTCGACGTCGCTCAGCAACTGCGGCCGCACCCCGGCCTTGTGCATGGTCAGCGCCAAGGCGATGCAGAACTGCACCATTTCCAGCCATACCAGGTGGTAGCCGATGCAGACGTGTGGGCCGGTACCGAACTGCAGCATGTCCACGGGCCGGACCGGTTCTGTGCGTAGCAGCCACCGCGCCAGGCGGAACTGATCAGGCGCCTCGTGCAGCAGCGCCGAGGTCGAGAAATGCAGCAGCGGGATGCATAGGTGGGTGCCCGCGGGAATACGCCGTTGGCCGAGTTGCAATTCCTGCAGCGCGCGACGCGGCAGGAGCGTGGTCGCCGGATGCAGGCGCAGTGTCTCGCGGAACAGGGCCTCGGCGACCGGACACTGCGCCAGGTCCGCGTGCCGGGTCGGCACCGCGCCCACGCGTTGCGCCTCCTCGACCAGGGCGTCCCACAGCACAGGCTGCCTCGCCAGCTCGATCACGATCCAGGCCATCGTCGAGGCAGTGGTGTCGTGACCGGCAAGCAGCAGCAAGCGAATGTTCGCGACCAGGACGTCATCGGAGAGCGGACCGTCGCTGCTGTCAAAAGCGCTCACCATGTCGTTGATGAACCCGGTGCGCGCGGCATGCGCGCGCGCATCGCGGACGAACCGGCGCAACTGCGCGTCGATCCAGTCGCGGGCGGAGCGGCCGCGCCGCAAAGGCAATCCGGGCAGGTCGACGGGTGGCGCGATGATCAACTGCAGCAATTGCCGGTACTTGCGATGCCATCCCGGCAGGTCCTGCGCGGGGATTCCCATGAGGCTGAAGATGAGCTTCAGCATCAGGTCGCCGGTCTCGCGCAGGATAGTTACCTCGCCGCGGGCGCGCCACGCCTGCACCCGCGCCTGGATGACCGGCGCGAACAGGTCGCCGATCCCGGCCTGGGTCAGCCCCTTGGGCAAGAACGCTGCCTTGATGGCATCGCGCGCCTGCCGGTGCGCGCCGCCGTCCAGGGCAACCAACGTTCCGCCAAGCAATTCGGGCGCGATCTCTTCGATCAGCGCCGAGGACACGTCCTTGTGCTTGAGCAGAGAGAATGCGTCCGGATCCACACAGGTCATCAGATGTCCGGCAGGGCCGAAATCCAGCCAGAAGTGGCTGCCCAGCGTCCGTTCTGCGCGTTGCAGCAGGCGCGGCAGGTCGCAGACAATGGCGGGAAGATGCCCGACCAAGGGGAAAGCGCCGGGCATGACCGGGATGTCGGATCGAAGCCGGTGCCGACGGTTGAGTGGGTTGAGCAGTATGTCCATCAGCAGCGCGCCGCCGTCGCCGATTCGGTGTCGCCGGCAGGGCGCGCGGCGCAGCTGTTGCCACCGTCGGCGTATGTCGGCACATGCGCCAGCATGCCGCCATCGATGCACACGACCTGGCCGGTGATGAACGCAGCATCGGCGGAGAGCAGGAACGCCACGAGCGCGGCCACGTCCTCGGGGCGGCCGACGCGCTGCAGGAGCTGGTGCCGGCGCAGATGCCGTTGCATGCACTCGTCCAGCTTGGCGAGGAGACGCTCGGTCATGATAAGACCCGGCGCAACCGCGTTGCAGCGAATCTGCGCATGACCGTACTGGGTGGCGAGCGAAGCCGAGAGCATGTTCATCGCCGCCTTCGACGCGCCGTAGGACGTCTGCGCCGTGTCACCGCTGAGCCCTTGGCACGACGACATGTTGACGATCGCGCCACCGCCGCGGCCGATCATCCGTGGGATGGCCTGCCGGCAGCAGAGCAGCGTGCCGCGCAGATTGGTCGCCATGGTCTGGTCCCAGACTGCCAGGTCCAGGTCGAGGATCGCGCAGTCGCGCGGGGTCAGATGCATGGCGCTCGCATTGTTCACCAGCAGGTCGACCCCCCCGAAGTGCCGCTCCGCCGTCTCGAACAGCGCTGCCACCGCCTGCTCATCGGCGATATCCATGGCTATGGGCAGCGCGTGGCCTGCTTCGGCCGCGATCTGCGCGGTGCAGGCGATGGCCGCCGAGCCATCAATGTCGGCCACCACCACTCTGCCGCCCCCGCGCGCGATGGCGAGAGCGCATGCCTTGCCGATGCCGGCGCCGGCGCCGGTCACCACGGCCACCTTGCCTTCAAACCTTGCCATCGTGTCTCCTGAATTGCATTGGTCTTTCGCAGCATGCCGCTCGGCCTGCGCCGGAGAAGGCGCAGGGTCCGCGCTGGCGCGCTCGTCATGGCCAGCATCGCTTTCGATGACCCGAATGGCGGCGACCGGGCACTGGTTGGCCGCAAGCCGCACGGCGGCGTGCAGCGCCTGCGGGACCGTCGCCACGCACACTTCGGCCACCCCGTCCGGTTCGCGCTGGCGAAAGGCGCCCGGCAGCGTCAGCACGCACTGCCCGGTAGTTCCGCACAGATCCTGATCGACCACGACGCGCATCTCAGCCCTCCTGCCGATGCAGCCGCACCGGCAGCGCGCGGAACGTCCTAAGGAACGCGGAGGGCTCCCGGGTCGGCTGCTCGGCCAATGCCAGCGTGGGGAAGCGCGCCTGGATCCGCGGCAGGCTCTCGGCCAACTGCACCCGGGCCAGTTGCGCACCAAGGCAGAAGTGGATGCCGTGGCCGAAGGCCAGCATGATCTTCCCGTCGATCGATATGCCAGGACTGGTGCCGTAGAACCGCACGGGATCGAAGCGGTCCGGATCGGCGAAGGCGTCCGGGTCACGATTGCCGGCCGCGATCAGAACGCGCACGTCCGCGTTCTTCGGGATCACCACGCCGCCCAGTTCGATGTCGCGCTGGGCGATACGCGGAATGGAGCTGAACATGGCGGGCGCGTCGTAGCGCAGGGCTTCTTCGACGAATGCCTTTACCCCCATGGCATCTCCTTTCAGCCAGTGCCGCTGTTCGGGATACGCCAGCATCGCCAGGACAGCATGGCCGATGGCCGCGGCAGTGGTGGCGAAGCCGCCCAGCAACATGCCCCAGAGCATGCTGATCAATTCCGTATCCGACAGCATCTCGGCATCGCCGTCGTGTGCGCCGACCAGCATTGACACGATGTCGTGGCTGGAATCGGAGCGCTTGCGCTGTATGAGGTCGCCGAAGTAGGCCTGAACCCTGGCGCTGGCCGAGTCCGCCGCGGCGAGCTGGGGATCGCTGGCGTGCGGGCTCAGGCCTTCCAGAATGGCGCTGATGCCGGTGACGAGCCCGAGAATGTCGTCCGGGGGCATGCCGAACAGTTCGCCGAAAACCAGCATGGGCAAGGCCAGCGCGAATTCCTGATGCAGGTCCACTGCCTCCCCGCGCTCCAGTGCGGGCGCCATGCCGTCCAGGCGCGCTGCGACAATGCGAGCGATGGCCGGCCTCAGCTTGTCGATCTGGCCGATGGTGAAATCGCGCGAGATCAGCCGGCGCAGACGCGTATGCGTTGGAGGTTCCTTCATCGCCAAAGTGGACGCCAGCAGACTTAGCGACAGGCTGGTCGCCGCACGCGGGAAATAGCGCGCCAGTTCGCCTGGTGCCGGCCCCCGAAAAGCATCGCCAGTGGCTTTAAGCGCCCAGTAGATGTCGGCGTGGCGGCTCAACAGAAAGAGGCCCGACGCCGCGCGATGTACCGGATCGTGCTCGCGCAACCACCGCATGAATGGGTACGGGTCCTGAATGCACGCTGGCGACGCCAGTTCGGCGAAGGCGTCCCGGCATGATGCCATGGTGTCTTGCACGTCCATCTTGGTCACCTGTTGGCTGGCTGATCTGATCGGCGCGGCAGGCGCGCCGGCAATTCGAGAACATCGGGATTCCTGGTGGCGTCCGCGTATCACCAGAGCACCGGGAACTCCTCGAACCCGCCAGTGATGATCTCCTTGCGCAACTTCAGTTCTTCGGGCGCCACGGCCAGGCGCAGCGCGGGAAAGCGCTGGAAGATCGAACCGAACACCGCCTTGAGTTCCAGCCTGGCCAGCGCCAAGCCGACGCAGTTGTGGGGCCCGTAGGAGAACGCCAGGTGCGGGTTTTCGTCACGTCCGATGTCGAAGATTTCCGGGTCGTCGAAATGGCGCGGATCGAAGGACGTCGCCGGCAAGCCGACCAGCACCTTGCTCTCCGCGGAAACATGCATGCCCGCGATGGTCACGTCGGTCCTGGGATAGCGCATGATGCCGTCCCAGCCGGCGCCCGGCGGGTACATGCGCAGGATTTCCTCCACGGCCTTGTCCACCAGGGATGGATCGCCCACCAGGCGTTCGCGCTGTTGCGGATGGCGGAACATGGCCAGCAGGCCAAATTCGATCTGTGCCACGGTGCTCTCGTGCCCCGCCACCAGCATGCCTGCCGCCAGGCCGATCGCCTCTTCCTCGGTCGCCTTGCCCTGGTCGACCGCCGCGAGCAGATCCGTCAGCACGTTGTCGCCCGGATCCTGGCGCTTGTCCCGCATCTTGCCGCGAATGTAGGCGCGGAGTTCTTCCCAGGCCAAGCGCGACGCGCTTCGCGGGCCGCTTTCATGCTGGTGCGTCATCACCTCGTCGGACAGCCCTGCAAAAAAGGCGTGATCCTCGTAGAGCACGCCCATCAGCGCGCCAATGACCATCGCAGGAAGCGGAAAGGAGAGGTGGCGCCGCAGATCGGCGGGCTGGGGCTGGGCCGCCAGCGTCTCGAACAACTGCGCGGCGATCGCCTCCACTTGCTGCGCGAGCTGCTTCACCCTGCCGTTGCTGAAGGCCGGCGCCACGATCGTGCGTAGCCGCGTATGCTCGCCCCCCTCGTGCGAGACCAGCCATCCTGGCGAACCGAGAATCACCGAATCCGGGGTGAATGCCGCCGGCGGCATTCCCGCGGGCCGGAACGCCGCGTCGGTCAACACCGCCTTGGCCTCGTCATAGCCTGTGACCCACCAGCCTTCGTGCCCGGACGGGAAGCGCACGTGGTGGATCGGACCGTTGGCCCGTAGCGCCAACATCTCGGGCGAGGGCTCAATGTGATCGACGCGCCACATCGGCAGCGTCGGCAAAGGTTGTTCGGACATGCTGGCACTTCACTCTATACCGATGGAAGGGCGGAAGGTGACCGGCGGGTGCTGCGGCAGCGAAGACCTAAGACGGCATGTAGAGGACGTCGTCCGAAGGCAGACCGATTATCAACATCGGCCAACGTGTAACTGTCTAGGCGCACCGCGCGGCGAGGTGCAGAACTTTATCCTGCACCATCGATTTCAGGATAAACCGGTGTGGTGGGCCTTTGAGCCGCCGCCAGCCAAGATTTCCTGCGCAAGGGTCGACAAGAGCGGCGAGCTGTTGGGTAAGGGCGGTTTCGCCGGGGACCCCATGCCCATAGACGCTATCCGACGCGGATTTGACATTTTGCTTTTCTTTCTTCGCTCCATTCGTGCCATCCACGAAATGAAAGTCGGTCGGCGGCTCCCGGCCCGCAACGAAGAGGCTTCAAAACTCGTGCCAATTTGGCCGACCGAAGAAAAAAATCTGTGATGCTTTTAGGGGCTTAGCCTGAGGCCAGAGAAGAGCTAGGCGAAATAGGCCGGTGTCGCGGGCCAACAAAGGCGACCGAACAGTGTCGGACAGAACGCCTCGGCGACCTTTAGGTCGGGCTTGCGACATTCTGGTCCAGTTTCGAACATAAGAGGGCGGCAAACAGACACGATTGGGGAATTCGATCCTCACGGGGCCAAGGCGCTTGCCCAAGAGCGCGCGCTCATGTTGCCGCGAAAGGCGCGTGTTCGCGGTGCCTGCGCACCCATGAATGCTAGCGGCACACGCTACGCAATGACTGGAGTGCCCGCCAGCCTAAGGTAGTGCATCGGCTCGGCTTCCGGTCTTCTTTGCCCAGCCGGGGCCGAAGCGCCGAATATCCGCACCACACAGCATCGTTGTTGCCTGTGTGACGAGGCGGTTAAAGCGCGCGCCCGATCTTCCAAGACACGGCCTCCGAGAAGGAGGGGCGGTCCAACGGCACCTCTATTCCAAATGGCACGCCGCTTGCTGCTCCTGGTTAGAGCACCATCAAATCACGATGAAAGCGACTTGTGCCATGCCCGATACGCGAAGCTCCAGACCGTGGCCTGAGGAGACGGTGCCCCTTGCAGCTGAACATCGGGGCATCGTCTCCTCCGGAAGTCCGTTCTGGATGGCCGCTTTGCGCATGGCTGGTCCGATGCCGGCACGCCAACACGGGCAGCGCGCGCAAATGCGGTTTGCCGGTTCTGTTCAGCATGTGAGTGCCGAAAAGCCTTGTCAAAGGGTCGTCACCCAAGCCAAAGCCGGCGGGTCACTGCCACATATCGACAACATGCTGAACCAGTCCAGTGACGCGGAATCCAGTGAAGCGGGTCTGTTGCGTGAAGTGACATTTCAGGCCCCCACATGCTTTGCGATATTGGCTCCTTCCGGCCGCTATCCCTTTTCCAAACGCACTATCGCTAGTGACCGATCCCGCTTCCGGCGCCATAGCCGTGGAAAGCAACCGGCTCGACGGTGTCCAGCTCGCTCAGATCGATTGCGTTCGGGTGGCCAAGATCAACCGCCAAGACGTTCCCATACGTCGGGAGGGAAAAAAAGGAGGTTGCGAGCCGCGAGGCCCTCATCCGTGCCGGGGATACGAGCCTTTGCCCGGTATTGCGCCAGCCTCTGCCAGAATTCAGCGCAGTCTTCTTCAGGAGCAACTTGATGACAGTTCGAAACAAAGTTCCCTTCGTCACCTTTCTCACGCGTGTTCACGATAAGTCAGTCCAGGGGCCAAATCCATATCGCTGGCAAGAAAAAACATCTGACGACTACTTTGCCGGCAAGCGGGTCATCCTGTTCTCGCTGCCTGGCGCCTTCACCCCGACCTGCTCGACCTACCAATTGCCCAAGTTCGAAGAGCTCTATGATGAGTTTGCGAAGCAGGGAATTGACGCGATTTACTGCCTCTCAGTCAACGATGCCTTTGTCATGAATGCGTGGGGGAAGTCCTTGGGCCTGAAGCAGGTCCAGCTCATCCCCGATGGCTCAGGCGAGTTCACACGCAAGATGGGCATGCTGGTTGCCAAGGACAATCTCGGATTCGGGATGCGCTCATGGCGCTACGCCGCCCTGATCAACAATGGCGTGGTGGAGCACTGGTTCGAGGAGGAAGGTTTCTCCGACAACTGCGAGGCCGACCCGTATGGCGTCTCATCCCCGCAAAACGTTCTCGAAACGATGAAAGCCGCCGCATGACCTAGAAAACGTCTCACTGGCGCCATTGCAGGCCCCAAGAGGCTCCTCGACGGGATTATCGCACACACCATGCAATCTTCAGCAAGCCTGTTTCAGCGCCAGAAGCAATCCATCGTCGCATCGCCTCAACTCATTGAGTCGATTCGCTTGCTGCAACTGGCGCATACCGAACTGCATCAGTTCGTGGAGGGGGAAATCGAGAAGAACCCGCTCTTGGAATCTGCGTCAAACGATGGCGGGCCTTTTGACGATGCTTCGATTTCGGGAGCGGATCAGCCTGTCGGCTTTGGGGCAAACGCCGTTGAAGGTCCGACCGGGGCAGGGTCGCCTGAACGGCTCGGGCAATGGAAATCACTTCGCAACACCACCAACAACCCGCCGGGCAATGGCCCTTCCCTCGACGAGTTTGCCACCCTCGCCGAAACATTGCACGACCATGTCGCTCGTCAGATCGCCCTCACTGCGTTCACACCACAGGAGCGGCTGATCGCTGGCCAGCTTGCCGCCGATCTGGAAGACACTGCCTACCTTCGGGCAAACCTTTTGGAGCTGGCAGAGAGCCTGAATGTCTGTGAGGCTGTTGTGGAACGGGTTCTCGGAACGCTGCAGCAATTTGATCCACCGGGAGTTTTTGCGCGAAATCTCAGAGAATGCCTCGAGATCCAGTTGCGCCAGCGAAACCGGCTCGACCCGGCAATGGCAGCTTTGGTTGCCAACCTTGAAATGCTTGCGCGACGCGATTTTGAGGCGCTGAAACAGCATTGTGGCGTCGATGAAGAAGACCTTCTCGATATGATGCATGAGGTTCGGGCGCTCGATCCCAAGCCTGGGAACAGATTCGAATCCGGTGCGTCTGAATCAATCATACCCGACGTCTGGGTCACGCCCTCGCCGCAAGGCGGGTGGCAGATCGAACTTGATCCCGCCACGCTGCCGAAGCTGCTGATCAACCAAACCTACTATGCCGAAGTCACGCGTCAAACTGTCCAAAATTCGAAAGATCAAGCATTTCTCGACGAATGCTTGCAAAACGCGAACTGGCTAATCCGCAGCCTCGATCAGCGCGCCAAGACGATTGTTAAGGTTGCGGCTGAAATCGTGCGTCAGCAGGATGCCTTTTTGGAACATGGCGTCGCCCACCTGCGGCCTCTCAATCTCAGAACGGTCGCTGACGCGATCGGCGTGCACGAGTCGACGGTAAGCCGGGTGACCTCGAACAAGTACATGCTTACCCCGCGCGGCGTCTTTGAACTGAAGTATTTTTTCACCGTCGCGATCGCGTCCTGCCAAGGCGGCGATGCGCACTCCGCCGAAGCTGTCCGGCATCGGATCAAAGCGATCATTGCCGCAGAATCTCCCGGCGACGTGCTTTCCGACGAGGACATCGCTGTCCGGCTGAAGGAAACCGGCATTGATGTTGCGCGCCGCACCGTCACAAAGTATCGCGAAGCAATGAACATCCCCTCCTCCGTGCAACGCCGCCGGGAAATGCGCTTGTGTTTTTAGATTTGGGTCAAGGCAGCCAACATCACGTTGCATTGCATCAAAGTGGAGACTTCGTTCATGACCCGATCCGCAGCAGGCGTCATGAACGCTGTTCTGCAAGACCCAGAAAAGCCCGTCCCACCGTCTGGTCCCGCATGGGGTGCCATCATTTCGCTTTCCTTGGGCACCTTCGGGTTGGTCACGGCAGAGTTTCTGCCTGTCAGCCTGCTCACGCCCCTCGCGCATGATCTCGGTATCAGCGAGGGAGCGGCTGGACAGGCGATGACGGCGACAGCTATCGTCGGGGCGATCTCGGCGCCGACGGTGGCCATCATCACAAAGCGCCTGGACCGCAGGACCGTCATGTGGACCATGACGCTGCTGCTGATCCTGTCGGACGTTCTGGCGGCCGGCGCGTGGTCGCTGGCGGTTCTCCTGACTGCACGCGTCGTGCTCGGCATAGCGCTCGGAGGCTTCTGGTCGATGTCGGCAGCACTGGCGATGCGGCTCGTTCCAAGCCACCTCCTGCCGCGCGCTATGTCGATCATCCTCACCGGCGTTTCCGTAGCTACCGTCTGCGCAGCTCCAATCGGCGCTTATGTCGGCGAAATCTGGGGATGGCGAAGCGCCTTCATGCTCGCCGCAGCCGGCGGCGTCGCTACACTGCTCGTGCAGCTCCTAACCATTCCGAGGCTGCCTCCGATTGGAGTGGCTAGCTTCCGCAACCTGCTGGATGTAGCCAAGATTCCGATGGTCAAAATTGCGCTTTTGGTCGTCCTGCTGGTCGCTTCCGGCCACTTCGCCGGAATCACCTATATCCGCGCCTTCCTCGAGAAGATTCCCGCGCTGGATGTCGAGACGATCTCCCTCGTGTTGCTGGCTTTTGGCATCTGCGGATTCTTCGGCAATTTGGCCGGCGGGCTTCTGGCCGAGTACAATCTCAAGGCAGTCGCGGCCCTTGCACCGCTGCTCATAGCGATAGCCGCTGTTTCGCTGCTGACGGCGGGGGCATCGGCCTTGGCCTCGGCGATAGCTGTTGCCGCGTGGGGGTTTGCCTTCGGCGCGGTGCCAGTGGGATTGCAGACGTGGATGGTACGGAGGGCCGTTCCCGAGCAGGCCCAAAGCGCCGGTGTGCTGCTGGTCACAGTATTCCAAGTGGCAATCGCAGCCGGCGCGATTTTCGGCGGACTATTGGTGGAGAATGCGGGGATTACCAGCGCCATTGCCTACAGTGCTGTTGCCACGTTCGTGGCTGCCCTCATAGTTTTCCTGCTCGGCCCGAAGCGCGAAACCTAGACCAGCTGACAGGAGAGATCTCAGCAGCGCAGCCGGACGAGAGGTCCAATCGCATGCACGGCGCGGCGCGATCCTCCCCACCATTACGCATGGACCAGCGCAAGCGCCTCGCCGGCTTCACCTCCGGGCCACGCGACCTTCCCCGCCAAACATGCGAACCTCGCCGGCACCGGTTTCCATTTGGCGACGGTGAGCGCTGCCGGCGCGATGGAACGCTTGCTGGCGGTCATATCCTTCACGACAAGCCGGGATTCTGGGCAAGCGACCAGCTACGCGCCCGCCATGCCCGTCAGAACGGCGGTGACGATGCCGCTCGATAGCGCAGGCAGGTCGCGAATTGCCAGTCGTGTCAACGGCGGCCGGATTATCCTCGACCCCGCGCACCTTGTTTCGGCCGCAGACTATCGTTTGGCAGCTTGATGATATTGACCAGATAGCCTGGGAGCTATATATGGCTTGGGAAGTCGTTTTTGGCGATGAGTTCGATGGGGAGTTCGAGGCGTTGCCCCAGACAGTCCAAGATGAGCTATTGGCCTCGGCTAAGCTGCTCGGTGTGTTCGGGCCCCAGCTGGGGCGACCGCATGCGGATACCTTGAATGACTCGTCCTTCGCGAACATGAAAGAACTTCGCTTCGACGCTGATGATGGTGTCTGGCGGGTTGCGTTCGCATTCGACCGGAAGCGGAAGGCAATCCTGCTCGTCGCCGGCGATAAGTCGGGCGTGAGTGAGAAGCGCTTCTATAAAGGTCTGATCGCCAAGGCGCACAAGCGCTATCAAGGGCATCTCGACCGTTTGGCGGCGGCGAAGAAGGAGAAGAAGTGATGGGACGCAAGCTTGACGACCTAATCGCTGCGCTCCCCGAGGATCGTCGGGAGCGGGTCGACGCGCGTTTCGAAGAGTTAAGGGGAGAAGTCGAGACTCTCGGTGAGTTGCGGCGTGCGGCTGGAAGGGCCCAAGCCGAAATCGCTTCGGTGCTCAAGATAAAGCAGCCTTCGGTCTCGAAGATCGAGAAACAAACGGACATGTACTTGTCTACTCTTAAAAGCTACATCGAGGCGATCGGGGGGCAACTCGAACTAGTCGTTCACCTTCCCTCGCGCGCGCCCTTCCGTATAGAGCGGCTCGGCAACGTCGTGGCTCCCAAAGCCGTCTCCGTGCCTAGCGTTAAAAGAGTGGCAGGTGGACGTAATCGCACAAAGGCCGCACGCGTCGGCTGACCTCACTCTGTTTCGGCTAAAGACTACCGATGAGGCGAGATGGTCTCGTCGATGCAAGGAGTAGGTATGAGCAACGCCCTAGTTAAGCCAAAGACCGACCTACCCGCCGTCACACTGCCCGACGTGACCCCTCTCTCCTCGCCCATGCTAGCCCAACTTACCGCCGCGTTGGGAATCCCCCGCAATGTGCTCGCCGAGGACGACCAGATAGCCCATGCTTGGTCCCAGCTCCCACGCCTGATCAAGAAGATCCCTCCGCACCTGCGCGATGAGCGGATCGTCAAAATGTGTGTCGCAGTCGCCAGCGGTCTGTTCGACGCGGCCATCAACTATGCTTGGAACGCGGCCGTGGTGGAACTGCGTGACAAGGTGCGACGGTTCGGCATCAACGTCGTCCCTCAGATCCTCGACGACAAGTCCTTCGACGAGGACACGCTCCTCGACCTCAAGGACGCCGAGCTGCTCGACCTCTGCCGTAAGCTCAACCTGATCGGTGACGACGACTTCTTCTTCCTCGACCAGTGCAGGGCCACACGCAATAGTTTCTCTATCGCACACCCAGCTGCGGGGACGGTCGACGAAGACGAGTTCCTGAGCTTTCTAAGCCGCTGCCAGAAGCATGCGCTCTCGAGCGCCCACAACCCTAAGGGGGTGGACACAAAGTCCCTGCTCGCCGCGCTGAAAGCAACGAAGTTCAAGAAGGATCAACGGCAAGAATGGGAACGCCGTATCCAGGAAACATTCGAGGCCCAGCGCGAGCTGATCTTCGTCATGTTACATGGCATCTACTGTGACCCAGCGTCGGGAGAGGAAGCCCGCCTGAACGCCATCGCAATCTGCGAATTGTTCAGTAACGACCTGAGCCCCCGGACCAGGTCGGCGCTGGTGGATCGACACCAGGACTATAAGGCAAAAGGCGACGAAGCCCGTCAGAAGGCTTCTCTGCAGTTCTTCGAGACACTTGGTCAATTATCGCTGCTGAGCGAAGCCGAGGTCCACAGTATCTTTACCTCAGCGAGTAGGAAGCTCTTAAGTGTGCATAATGGCTGGGATAACTTCCATAACGAGCCGCCCTTCGCCGATCGGCTCCTCAAGCTGTCGCGGAAAAACCGCGTTCCGGAAACAGCGCAGGCCACTTTTGTGGAGGCAGTGGTGACGGCAGCGACTGGCAACTCATACGGCGTCTCGAACGCGGCGTCGCCATCCTACAATGAGATGGTCAAGTCGTTCTCGCCAAACGAGGTCAAGCTGATGCTGGATCTACCGAAGGCCTCGACCCTCGTAGCAAGTCGCATTAACTCGAACCGCGGCTGCGAGAAGCGATTCCGCTCTCTCATCGCTCTCGTTGACGCCAAGACGGTTCCCACGGCCTCGAAGAGCCTTTACGCAAAATGGGTTCCTAAGGCTTGATTCGCTTCGTTCCCGCTGACCCTGTTTCGCCCCTGGACTACTGTATGTAGGTGACCGGCAACCCGCTGGTTCGTAAAAAGACGACGGCGAGGTTGAACGAGGAAGAACCCCCGGATCAGATCCCGTCGCCAAGGGGTCGGCCTTCTTGTCCGCGACCAGCCGGGTCAAGAACAGACGGCGGAACAGCTTGCCCAGTACTCTCACCGGGAGAAGGTAGGCCGGCCGCGACGATATCCACCGGCGTCCGTCCGGCGCAATGCCGCCGCCCGGCACGGTCAGGTGGATATGGGATTGTGGGTCATTGCCGATCCCGATATGTGGAGCACGGCGGTGATGTCGACGCGCGCCGAGGTGCGCCGCGATCGTCAGCATCGTCTCCGATGTGGCCTTGAACAGCAGGTCATAGACCAGCGCCTTGTTCCCGAACGCGATGGCGCGACCTCGGCGGGCTGAGTGAACACGACATGGAAGTAGCCGACCGGCAGCAGGTCGGCCTCCCGATCGGCTAGCCATATCCGCGGCCGGAGGCGATGCGCCACTGGCCACAGTCTTCGCAGGCCTCGACGTGACTGCCGAGCGCCGCGGTGCGGCCATGGTAGAACCACACCGAAGCGGCCCCGCTTCGAATATCACCCGCAGGACATACGGTGCGCGCTTGGGGATCAGCGCCGCGAGTAGTTGCGGGTCGGACGCGCACTTGCCCCGCCAGCATCCTTTTGCCGCCCTGCCGGATCGAAATTGCCGTCTCTTTCATGGATACATCGAGACCGATATGCTGCTCCATGGCTGTCCTCCGTTCGATGCCTGGCCCGGTGTCCATCGTGAGCCCGTTTTTCATCCTACCGGGGGTAGCCAGCCGGCTAGAGCTCCGAACACCACCGCCACAGCTTTGGTGGGGCCACCGCTCCCGCGATTAGGTCATGTTCGTGCATGAGGCGCATTGCAGCCCGGCGGCTGTGGGGCCGACAGTGGCCTGTCGGCTGTTGAACATGCTGAATGGAATAGCTGCCGTTCATCAATGGTGCTCCAGCGGCAAGACTACGGCAGGGGTGAATTCCTGGAGCAAGCCTGGCACGCCACAGGCGAACTCGTGGCCGTCAGCCGGTCACCGGACACTGAAACAGCCGACGAGAGCTGCTAGCCGTCAGAAAAATATTGAAGCCATTGTATGCCCTTGGGTCTGAAAATTCATACAACATAAGGATTTCGTGGTATTGGGTGCTACGGGGGCTAAGATGTCTAACATATCCGAAGCAGAGGACAAGTTGATCGAGCGGGTGTCCCGCGAGTTCGAGCTACCGCCGGTGACCGTGCAGGCGTTGTTGGATCTCGAAAGCGAATTCCCGAACATGTCCGCCCGCAGCGCCAAGTCGCGCTTGACCCGAAGGGTCGAAGAAGTCATTTCAGCTGGGCTGGGGTCGAAGGATTGAAGTTCGTTTCCTTTGATATCGAGAATATGTTCGCCTATAACGGGATCTGCTCGGTGGACCTCTCCGAGACGCAGGATGGTAAGCGCAACATAGTGCTCATCAAGGGGCGCAACGGCGCCGGAAAAACTAGCCTGCTCAACAGCGCGAAACTCCTCTTCGCGGGCGCGCAGGACGAGTCTCTGCGGCGGGTAGGCTTCTCGCGCACCGCGCTTACAGATAAACAATATGTTCTTGGCCAGCCCGGACGTTGGACCGGGGTGTTCAACAAGACCGCGCGGCAGCAGGGGCATAACCGTGCTAGCGTGTCGTTGTGCTGGACCGAAGGCGGCGTGGTGCATCGGGCGCGCCGCACTTTCGTTGGCCAGAAGAGCTTTTCGGCATACTCCGAACTGGTCGAATTCGGCCCGGTAAGTTCGCCGCTTGATGGCAACGCTGCGGAAGACGCGCTGCAGGCAATGCTCCCGCGCGAATTGGTGCCCTTCTTCTTTTTTGACGGCGAGCAGGTGCAGTCGCTCGCCGACGCGGAGATCGGACGCGAGGCCGGCGAGATCGAACGTCTTTTAGGGCTGCACTTCGTAGCACACCTGATCGATAAGGTGAACGACGACGCCAACCGCCGAAGCCGGGCGCGTTTGCCTGTCGACGTCATGAAAAGCGTCGTTGAGGCGGAAAACGCCGCCCGAGAGGCTCGCGCCAACGAGGCCGTCCAGGCGCGAGCACGGGTGGCTGCCGAGGAAGAACTGCTTGATCTGGAGGCGAGGCGCGCTCGGCTCGATGGGGAACGGCAACGTTTGCGCAGCGGCACCCTTTCGGAAAGCGAGGCGAAGCGCTTCCACGACCGGTTGGAAGTCCTGGCAACCCAACGTCAGACCCTTGCAGACGAATTAGCGGAACGCCTGCCGCTCGAGATCGTATTCCGTACCCAGCCACGCCTTGTGGATGAGGCCTTCGCCGTTTTGGACCGCCAGACCACGGCCGACGCGAGCCTGGCCGGGAGATTACATGCGGAATTGCCGGCCATGACGGTACGCAGCCTCACCACGATCGAGGATCCGGTGACGCTGAATGCCAAGCAGCAGACTGACCTGCAGAACGACATTAGGGAATCGTTGCGAACGCTCGGCGTTGTGTCCGGCGATCAGCATCCGGTGTTGGCGTCGCTAAGCGCCAAGAAGACCAAGGCGCTGCGCGACCAATTCCTAGTCTGGAGAAGGCGCGGAGCCGCCGACTTCGCCGAGGAACGTGCGCAACTTCGTCGCATGCGCGAACTGGTCACCGAGACGCGTAGATTGCGCAAGGAGCTGGACGAAGCGGAGCTGAGCACCGACGAGGCTCGAGCGCGGTATGAGGAAATCACCGCCGAGATTATTAGAATGGGAGAAGCGATTCGCGACGCGATGCAGCGGTCAGCCAAGGCACTGGTGGACGAAAAGGGCTTTGCCCACGAAGCCGTTGGCCACGACGAACGCGCCGCCCAGGAGATGAAGGAGTACAAAGTCTCCATGGAGCTGGACGTAGGTTATCGGTTCGCTCTCCGGGCTAAGCGCGCCCTCGAACGCTATCTTGAACTGCGGCGCTCACGCATCCGACAGTCCGTGGAGGATCGAGTGAACCAAAAGGTGGCCATCCTGCTCGCGCCCAGTGAATTGGTGAAAAGCGTCCGCCTCGACGGACAATTCATCATGAGCTACTTCGACCAGGACGGCGAGGAGGTCTCGCGCCACAGCATCTCGGCAGGCATGCGCCAACTCATCGCCATGTCGATGCTTTGGGCGCTGAAGGAGGAGGCCGCCCGATCCATCCCGGTGATCGTCGACACGCCCCTGGGCCGTATCGACTCCACCAACCGCAACCTCCTAATGCGTGACTATTTTCCTGAGGCTGGCGCGCCTCTAATCCTATTGCCGACCGACACCGAATTCACTGAGATGGCCGACGATCTGCTCGGTGAGCATATCCGGCGCCGATACCGCATCGACAACGAGGGCGGCGAGACCGCCAAGCTGATGCCGGTGGAGCTATGAAGGACAGCATCTATTTCACCGTCGAGGAGCGCGCCTTTTTCGAGCGGATCATCGACGACGGTCTGATGCAGGACGGCAGGCGCGGCGTCTACTGGTGGATTGTCCGCATCGCCATCGCCCGCTCCCTACAGGAGAGCGACGAACCGGACGAGCGCTACAAGGCCATGCCGAAATCGCCGAGCGAGTTGCATCTGGAGCAGATAACCGGTCGCGCGAAACAACCCGATTACGACGACGCCTTCGCGCTGCTATTGTCCCTTCGCCGGGACGAGGACCTGTTCGAGAACCACGACCTGTATGTCGAGGTGCTGCAGCGCCACGCGCGTCGTGGTATGGAACTGCTGCATGAAAGCTGGCTGCCGGGTACTAGTTTCCACGATGTCATCCTAGACAGCCTCTACTTCCGGCCGTCGGTCGACGACGATCACTCGCCCAACAAGGGCGACGTACAGTTCGATATCCTCAAGAAGGGACTACAGCAGATCGGCGTAGACGCGAACCCGATCGGCGAGCCCATTTCAGGACCCCGCCTCTCTCGTCACAGGCTGACCTTGGGCGGCGTCGAGGACTACGACAGACTTCGCCGCGGCCTCGAGGATCTGGCCTTCGCCATCGGTCTGGGTACGGGTACGATCGCTTTCGGTCGCGAACCCGGCGAGCGGCGGGTCGTGCTCGACATTCCCCGGCCGTCCGGCGCATGGCGCGACGTGCCGTGGCCTCCGCTGGTTGAGGCGTTCATGTCCTCCGATGCGGCGTTGGCGGTATGCCCAGGCGTCGACGTTATCGGCGAACCCGTCGTGTTCGACTTCGTCGAGGCGCCGCACATGTTCGTGGCCGGCGCCACCGGCAGCGGCAAGTCAGTCTGCATGAACGCCATCCTTCTGTCGATGCTGGCTTCGGACAACCCGCCCGAGTTGCTCATGATCGACCCGAAAGGCGTAGACTTTGCGGAGTACGACGGGCTCAAACTGTTGCGTGGCGAAAAGGTCGTTACCGAGATGGGGGCTGCCGTGGAAATGCTGCGTGCCGTCGTTGAGGAGATGGACGCGCGACAGGAGCGTCTAAGAGAATTCGGCGCCCGGAACATTGCGGAGGCACGTGCCGCCGGCAGTCCGATGAGACGGCTCGTGGTCGTTGTGGACGAGCTCGCCGATTTTCTGATGTCGCGCATCGGCGCGGAAGAGCCACTGGTCCGTATTGCCCAGAAGGCCAGGGCTGTCGGCATCCACCTCCTGCTGGCGACCCAGCGACCGGAAGCAGCTACTTTCCCCGGTCTACTTAGGGCCAACATACCCAGTCGCATCGCGTTGACGGTCCAAAAGTCCTCGGACTCTAGGATCATTCTTGACGAGTCCGGCGCCGAAGACTTGATGATGCGTGGCGACATGCTCATTAAGCTGGCCGGGAGACCGCTTCTCCGGGCACACGGCGCGCGTGTGGACGTCGCCGATGTGAAGCGAGCCGTAGCCGCGGCCAATTCGAGGCACACATGAACAGACCGACCAAATTCTCTCTGGTGGGCATTTCTACCGTCGACGTCGGCCCTTTGCTGGGAAAGACGTTCATCCCGTTCCTGGATCCGACAGGCAACCCCACCAACGTCTTCCTGATCATGGGAAAGAACGGCGCGGGCAAGACCACCATCCTCGACGCCATCTACTGCGCTATGTCCTTGCTGCGGGCGCGCACAAGCGAGGCTTACGGCCACGAGGCGCTCGATAGCGGAAAAGGTGCGATCCAGCTCGACGCGCTAGTCCAGCTTGACGACGGGCGCCGGTCGGTTATGCACCTGATCTCGATGGTGGCGGGGGCGGACAAACCGCTGAAATTTTGGACGCCCGCGGAGTGCGAGCGCATCGGAGTGTACGAGGACCAGCAACTGCTTTTCTTCGGCAAAAGGCTCGGCTACGGCCCTGTCGAGCGATCCAACTCGTCCTCCCCGCTGGCGCTCGAATTCGCCGAGGCGATAATCCAGAGCCTAGACCAGCATCCGCTGTCGCTTTGGGGCACCTCGATGGCCCTGCCGACGGTGCTGTATTTCCATTCCGACCGAGGCCTGCGTCGGGCGCCGCACGAAAACCGCTCCATCGTGCGTCCCAAATCCCTGGGCTATTCGCCCGCCCATCTGTTCGGTCCAGACGGCACGAACTGGGCCGAGTCCATCGAGAACCTGCTCGTGTGGTTCGCCTGGCTCGGCGACGACCGGGAAAAGATCTGCCGGGAGATCGTGGACGACGTTGTGTTCAAGGGAACGAAGCGTCTGGGTGCCGTTGATCGCAACGAACTGTCGATCCCCGTGGAGACCGCGAGCGGAGACCGTCATCGGCTCGACCAGCTCAGCAGCGGCGAACGGCAACTGGTCCAGTTGGCCATCCGTATCGCCGCACACATGACCGGTTCAACGATCGTGCTGATCGACGAGACCGAACAGCATCTGCATACCGTGATGCGCCGTCGCCTCATCAACATCCTAAAGAGTTGGGCGCAAGAGCGCGACGGGCTGAGTTTCGTGCTGACCTCGCACCAGACGGACTCGATGCGGCTTCTGGCTCCGAAGACAGTCGAGGACGGGCTCTTCAAGAGCGGCTGTCTCGTCAAAGCCAAGTTCAGGTCGGACGATGACTGACAATGTGGTCATGTTCGACGAGTTCGACGACGAACGGCAGATCGGTGCTACCCATCTAGGCCTGCCACGCATCGTGCTCGAAGGCGTCGACGACTTGCGGCTGTTCGAGCGGTATTGGTTCGCTAGCTACATGGACCGCGTCGATTTCGTCCAGGCCAACGACCTCGTGCAGGGCTCAGGATGCACCGCGGTGGCCGCCGCGGTCAAAAAGAGTCGTGAGGTGGACAAGATACCTGCGTTCGGTTTCGTGGACCGGGACTGGCTTTTCCGACACCGCGACTGGGATAACCTCTTCGCGCTCGATGATGCCGTTTTCGAGGCGGCGACGTGGAACGAGGAGTTCTATACGACCCGCCGTTGGGAAATCGAAGCCTATCTACTGGAGCCCGACCTAATGGCCGATCTAGTGAAGTCCTTCACACGATCGGGAAAAGGGACCGAGGCGGAATGTAGGGCGGCGCTCGAGCGTGCATTGGTAGAGATTGAGAACCTCCTGCTCGTGCAGCGGCTTTTCGTGGCATGTCATGTGGCCGGCATCAATCGCGCGTCGAACCACCTAGTGCACAAGCTCGCCGAAGAGCTCGAAGCCGAGTGCGAGAAGGAGCTGGAGGCTTTCACGCACGAGAACGGCCTGGCGGCTGCCGCGGCTGTCCGACCGCTTCTCGACGCCATCGTGGACTCGTCCCCAGGTCCGGACGAGGACAAGTGGCGTTGGCTTCTCAGGTTCGTGGATACGAAGCGACTCATCGGCAGGC
The DNA here is from genome assembly GCF_057786075.1 of Mesorhizobium sp. P171375. Classification (NCBI taxonomy): domain Bacteria; kingdom Pseudomonadati; phylum Pseudomonadota; class Alphaproteobacteria; order Hyphomicrobiales; family Phyllobacteriaceae; genus Mesorhizobium; species Mesorhizobium sp. P171375. Next base: position 1,900,498 of record NZ_JBYNWF010000001.1, on the reverse strand, counting down.
TGAGCATGCGATTCGACACGGTGGGCGACATCCGCTGGTTCCTCGCCACCATGATGGAGAAGGCCGGTCGGCGGCCTCAGGAGTTGGAGAAGCGCATCAACGAAATCCTGGTGGCCGCCTGAATTGATTACAGACGGGCCATACCGACCAAGCGCCCAACGAACGTGTCGAAGTCCCCGGTGCTGGCTCTCCAGTCTTCCCACAGCAGCGTTATGCCGCGCTGCCAATGCGATGCCGCCAAGGACTGCATTCGCTTGCGGGTCATCGCTTCGCCCGACCTCGCGTCATGCTCCGAGATCAGGGTGATCCACGTTGCCAGCTCTATACCCTGGCCGAACAGCTGCTCGCCCTTGATCGGCTTGCCATAACCCATGCTGCCCAATTCAAGGGAGGGGAGTTGCGGAATACTTAGCGACCGACCCAGGGCGAGCCTTGCCGGCCCGTATCGATGCGGCAAACCTAGGAAGCCCTGAAACCGGCTGTTCAGTTCGTCGGCATAGCGCGACGTTCTGAAGTCGCCGCGCGTGAATTCTACCATTGTCGCCGACATCAGGATGCCGCTCCCGTTACTGGAAGGCGTTCGGTTGAAGGCAGCTTCAGCGATTCGCCGCTCCGTCGTGTCACAAGCGCCAGCTCGCCGGGATGAAGCTCGGCCGGATGAACAAGAAGGACGAGTTGTCGGTCCATTTCCGTGAAATGGCCGATTACCCTACGGCGATGTTCGGCGTCGAGCCTCGCGAACGGACTGTCCATGATGATCGGGAAGTCCGCGGCTAGGCGGGCGAGAGCGGACATCAGCGACAGCGTGAAGATTTGGTTTTCGCCGGCGCTGGCGTCGAGTTCATGCAGATCCCGTCCGGACCGGTCGAGCAGTGTAACACGTCCCTCCTCGTCGACCTTGATCTGTTCTACAACAGTCTTGTGCGCCATCGAGCGATAGGCGTCGGTAATCTCGGCGGACAGCGCATCGAGGTTTTGCGGAACGGCAGCTTCGGCAAGAGCGTCGATAAGATCGGCGGCCCGATCCGCAGCGGCACTCCGTTTGAGCGCCACCGCGTTGCCGCTCTCGCCCAGCGAGACCGCCAACTGTTGCTCCTCGCATGAACGCCTGTCCTCCAACTCCCGCAACGCGGCAGCTTCCATCGCGTGACGGGCTTCCGCGCGGGCCAGTTCTTCCTGGATTCCATTCAACTCCTCCGCCAACGACTTGGACTGGTCGTCCGTACCCTTCTGCTCGCCTAAGGCACGATCGAGTTGGCCAATTCTCTCGTCGGCCCTAGAAACCGCGCGGGCGAGATCCCGGATGTCGGAGGCACTAACCGACGACAAGTTAAGGAGATGCTCCGCCACGGAAAGGCGGTCTGTCTCGCCCAAATGCGAGAGCAGGGGGCCGCCCGCATCCGCGGTGCGATTTCCCCACATCTCCCGCCACGCCAGGGCGAGAGCACGGGCGACATCGTCCGTCACCGTCGTGTGGCGCGAGACGCGGTCCACGAATTCCGAGGCGCGGTTTAGGTTCCGCTCCTCGTCCCCCTTGAGCTGCGCGGCCTTATGTTCAGCCTTGATCCGCTCCAGTGCGGCAGTCCTAAGAGTTTCGCCGGCCAGCGCCTGTGCGAGCTCGCCGCTCAGCAAACGACGCAGTTCGTCGCGGAGAGCGTCTCGTTCCCGGATCACGCTTTCGCGCTGCTCGAAATGTGTCTTAAAGGCACGGTAGCTGTCGCCGTGCAGGCGGCCGATACGGCTGACTACGTCATCACGCCGCTCCCGCAACGGCCCGATTTCCGCCAGAAGCAATTCCACCGACGTCGCGCGTTCCTCGATCTCGCGCCCCAGATTGTTAAGCGCGAGCCGGGCTTCGGCCGTGGCAGCCGCGTTGTCGGGGAGGTTGCGGCGCCGCTCCCGCGCATAGGTGCGAAGGTCAGCCGAGGCGCGACGCAGTCGGTCGATCCCGATTGCGGCTTCCAGCGCCGTCTTGACCTGGCCGTCCATATTGATGCTCGCCATGCGCTCGAGGTGTTCACCGTCTAGGATGAAGAAGCCAGCAAGATTGTCCTGAAGGATGTTCTGATCGATAAAGTCCCGGACGAACCGCTCGTCGTCTTTAGGGTCGGGGGAAGCAAGGATTATGCGGTCGGCCCCTTGGAAGATGCGCACTTCCTCGTCGTTCTTGCGCAGGGCGCCGTCAACGAAATGCCAGATCCTCTCGATGACGTACTCGTTGTCGTCCGATTGGAAAGTGATCTCAATCGCGATTTGCGCCCGCCCTTGGCGCGCTCCTGAGTTCAGCGCACGCTCCATGAAGCGTTCATATGACTGGTCTACACGGCTGACGGAATTAGCGCGGGCCAGCAGCGGAATGCCAAGCCGCCCGTAGAGACACAGCACGAATGCCTCGAGTAGGCTGGTCTTCCCTGATCCGTTGTTACCCTCGATCAGCGCGACTGGTTTTTCGCGACCGTACGGAATGTCCAACCGGAAGCGACGATAGGACTTCCAGTTGCGTAGCCCGATGGCGTTAAGGCGCATGCTATTCCCAGGCCTTGCCTAAAATAGCATCGAAGCGCTGGAAGAGACCGCGGCGGCGTAGCATACCAGCATGCTCATCGATGGCGTCCAACAAGTCATCCACGATCGTGGGATCAACACCCCGTTCGGTGGACAGTCGCTGCAGCAATTCCCGACCGGCGGGCGTACGGAGCAGCGCCGGCTTCACGAAACCGCCTCAAGAGCGGTAGCCTCGACAGAAGCGACGACGGCGGCGGCGTCCTCGGCCCAGATGCGGTTGATCGCCTCGATCTCGGCGGCGGTGATCAGGGTGCGGCCGGTGGCACGTTCGACCTGATGCAGGCGATCGAGAATTTCCCGACGCGCGGTCGGCGTGAACGGTCCCGGGACCAATGAGCCGTCGGCAAGGAACGTCGTCTGCCCGTTGCGGCGCCGCGCCGATCGGCGAGCCGGATCGTTCCGGATTTCGGCAAGCCAGTCGCGGAAATCCATAAGTGGTTCGAGGTTCTCGTGACCCGCCTCGATGAAGCCGGCCATACTCCGGTCCTTCACGACGACGGTGCAGGTCCAGCAGCCGAATCGCGAGGACGACGTACCGCATGACGGAGCATCATCCTTACTGAGCACCAGCGGGCACTCGCCCCCCTGACCATCCTTGTAGAGTGCCACCAGATCGCGGTGGCTGCCGCCCCATGGTGGGCGACGTTGCAACAGGGTTGTCCAGACCTCGTCGGTGGAGAAATCCACGATCGGACGAAACACCTTACAGCCTTTGAGGTCGTTGTGGTCATTCAGCCTCTCGCCGTTATCATAACGACTCATGCTAACCGCTCGAGTCGCTGATTCCTGACGGCGCACACCAAGCAAAAGGATGACCTCGCCGTTTTCAGATACTCGACTCCGGATGTAACGGGATGTCGGCTGGATCTTCATGCGGTCCGTACACCAGCGGAAGGTCCTGCTTGGGGCTGGATAGCCCCGTCCGATCAAGTTGACCCAGAAAGTCTGGTCGACCTTGGGCGCCGTCTTCGCCACTACTATGGGCAAGCGCATTGCTGTCACAGCGTCAGAAATGCGGTCCAAGGTCCTGTCAACCAGGTCGGCGACAACCGGGGCTTCGACGAGGGTGTCGTTCGAGACGACGTGCACCATGCGTTTTCGTTCGCTGGGCGGGAGTTCGAGCAGCATCTCCATCGCCAGCTGCAGGACAAGGGTACTGTCCTTGCCGCCGGAGAAGCCGATGATCCAGGGATATTTGTGGTTTTGACCGTACTCATCCGCCAGATCAGCCCTGGCCGCTTCGAGCTTGTCCTCGAGCGCGTCCTCATCCATCTGGGCAGCTAAAGGCAACAGGCTCATCGACTTAAGCTCCTTTGGTCCGGTTGTAGCCGACTCGGCGCAGTTTAGCCACCGCTTCCGCCATCGTCCCGGCGCCTGTTAACACCTCGTGGAGCGTAGTGAACCGTCCGAAGCCGATGCGGATTGCTTCTTCGGCGCGCTCTAAGCCAAACCCAAGTGCCATCACGACATGGCTGGGATCGAGGCTATCCGAAGTGCATGCCGAACCCGAAGCTACCGACACTTTCCCGCGCAGGCGCATTAGCAACGCCTCGGCGTCCACACCGTCGAAGCTGAGATTGAGATTTCCCGGCAAGCGTTCGCCCATCGTACCGTTGATCGTGAAGCGCACGCCGATCTCGCGCAGACGTTCCATGAATGCGGCCCGCAACTCCCGCAGGAGCCCAGCCTCCTTGGTCATCACTTCCCCGGAAATCCTGCAGGCCTCGCCGAAGCCGACACATAGCGCCACCGGCAACGTACCGCTGCGGAAGCCGCGCTCCTGACCGCCCCCCTCGATGATCGGGCTGATGCGTCGACCCGCGTCACGGGACATATAGAGTGCACCAACGCCCATCGGTCCGTACAGCTTGTGCGACGAGATACTAGCCATGTCGACACCGGTTTCGGCCACGTCGAACGGAACTTTGCCGATCGCCTGCGCCGCGTCGCTGTGGAATAAGGCGCCGGCGCGCTTCGCGATCCGGGAGATTTCCGAGAGGGGTTGCAGGACGCCGATCTCGTTGTTGGCGGCCATGGCGCTGACCACGGCCGTCCCTTCGTCCACAGTCTGCGCAAGTGCATCGAGATCGACAAGGCCTTCGCCGTCCACGCCGATGATCGTCGACCGGGCGCCTCTCCGGCCGGTCGCCAGCACCACATCTAATACGGCATGGTGTTCGGTGGCTAAGGTGACGACGCCGTCCCGCCTGGACGAAGCGAGCGGGCCCTTGATCGCAAGGTTGTCGGCCTCCGTGGCACCCGAGGTGAAGACGATCTCGTCCGGTTCAGCACCGACCAGGGCGGCGACTTGCGCCCGCGCAGTGTCCACCGCGGCCATCGCCGCGATGCCGTGGTGATGGCGACTGGAGTGCGGATTCCCCAACGCAGTTAGATGCGGCAGCATGGCTTCTAGGACACGAGGGTCCAGCGGCGTGGTCGCTTGGTAGTCGAGATAGATTCCGTGTCTATCGATCGAGCCCATGGCGTCAATGATGTGTTCAGCCGGTGGTTTCATTCGCCCCCGGATTAACCCCTAGAGTCGGTGAATGCAACACCCGCACCGGGGCCGGGGTATTGGTCGCCAAGGAATGGTCTGCTCCCCCAAGCCTTGGCACCACCTATCATATCAAAGTCGGCGGCAACTGTCGCCAGCGATGTCGATCGTCGTCGAGGCGCTGAGGCATAGGGCCCAGCAAAACGGGTGAGCTCGTCACGTCATGGTTGGTTGCGAGCGACGTCCGCTTTCAGAGGGTGGCCATCGATTTTCGGTGACCGATATCAGGCGCATGCTGCCGAGAAGACACGTAGAGACGCCTTCGTGCTACGTGAACGACCTGCGAGGTCGCGAGCGTTAGAAATTCGAAGCCTCCTGAATCTGTCCTAAATCTGGATCTAGTGACCTAATATGTCCAGCAAGCACACGCGATTGGGTTGAGGCGGGATCCAGAAGGTTCGAAAAGCTTCCAGGAACCCCAGTGCGCGCCCTGCCGGAACCTGCCCCGAGAATGGTGGCGGAGCTGGCAGCAACGAAATTATGGCAACGCCGGAGACAATCTGGCCGCCCCGATGGGTGATCGAGCCGAAACTGTGCACCAGCGCGAACAATGACGTCGGTGAACCGCGGCCGCCCAGGCGCCGCAACCGCCAGGCAGGCGAGCAGCAACGGCCCGGAGAACACCAGTTGCTCGGCGGCGATGGTGCGGGTCGCATCCTGCACCGCCATCATGACGGCGCCCACCGAAGCGAGCATGGCGAGCGATCGGACAGCATGCACAGCATTCAATCCCCGAAGGGGCAGTCGACATTCGACAAGAGACATATGGCGCGGCGCGAGCGCTGGCGCTGTACAATTGACGAAAGCGGCTCTCAATCCGAGGCGACGCCGTTCTCGATCCGTGTGAGGCGGCTTTCGCCTTCCTCCGGGCCGAAGCAGCTTTCGAAATCGTTGCATTCCCGGCAACTGGGCGCGCTGCACAGCGAAAAACCTTCGGCCTCGCAGAGCTTGCGGTAAAAGTATTTCTTCCATTTCATGTTTTGGGTGTTGCCGGCCGCCAGCGTCGGAAAATGCGAGGCGAGCAGGCGGCCGAGGTCGCTTCGACTAAAAAGGCCAAGGTCTTGCCAGAGGTGGTCATTGCGCATGGCACGCCGGGCGATGATCTTGGCGAAGCGGGCGCTTGCCTTGTCGTCGGGCCGGGCATGCGCCAGCAGCAGTCCGCGCAGAAGTTCTTCTTCCAGATCCGGCTCAGGCTCGCTCCCCTCTTCCAAGGCAAACGCGTTGATAGGAAAAGCAGGGAAACAGCGGGACAGGACATCGCGCAACTCGGCGCGCGAAAGTCCGGTTGCCTCCGTCGCCGTCGCCTCGCCGGCCTCGATCTCCTCGAGCGCACGTGAAAGCACACAGGCAAGCACATGCTGGTCGAACCTTCTCTCCAGCTGCGGCCATTGGCCGGTGCTGAGCCGGGCATAATGTTGGGCAAATATGGTGCGTTCTCCTGGTTTCGCCCTATCAAATCATGCAGAGACCCGGCCTGCCGCAACATGGGTCGGGCAGTTCTTCGGTACGGCACTCCGGGTCGCCTCGCGTCGAGTAGTTCGGCAATTCTCGTCTGGTCCATCGGCTCTGGCGCAAATTCTGTGATTCGAAGAGGTTCGCGAACCCCGGCCCTGCCGTTTGCGCCTCACGGGGAACACTGGCGCCGGAATTGCCCCGCAGAGTTGGACGTGAACCGTGCGGGACAGAGGTCGCGTGCTGAGTGCGGCCACATGGTTCAAGCCAGACTCACGGTTGAATGCCGTCTCATCCAGAGCGTCAGCGAGTGAGTTCCAGCGCACGTTCAGGACAGGATCGCGCGCCTCGTGATGCAGGCAGTTCCTCCCCTTCCGCAACTTCAATGTCACCAGGCAGGATGTAACCGTCATTATCGAGTTTAAAGATGTCCGGCGCTTGCGCCGCGCATCGCGCGTGGCCCTGGCATTTGGCCTTTTGGACGATGATGCGCATGGCGCTGCCTCCATTGTCTGTGCCCGGGCTCGGGGCGGGCCTAAGACCAGTCCAGGATCAAATTTTCGATCCCGAACACATGGCCGCCAGAAGTTATCGGCGCCGTACCCTGCTTGATCCTGAAAGCCGGGATGCGCGCCAGCCACTCCTCCAGGCCAATGACAATCTCGCGCCGGGCAAGGTGTGAGCCAAGGCAACGGTGGGGACCATAGCCAAACGCTGCGTGGCGGTTGTCCTCCCGCTCCAAATCAATCGTGTTGGGGCATTCGAATTCCGCCGGGTCACGATTGGCAATCATCGTGGCGCAGGAAACATAGTCCCCCTTCCGGATCGGCGCGCCTTCGAAGTCGATATCTTTCGTGGCCACGCGGATCAACTGAATGGGCGGATAGGCCCGCAGCAATTCTTCGGTTGCGAGCGGGATGCGGTCCGGTTCGCTCCGCAGCAATTGCTGATCTTTGAGGTTGCGTGCGAGGTACGCCAAGTCAAAGCCTATAGCTGCTGCGACCGTGTCGAGCCCAGCGACGAAGACAAGCACGCCGATGCCGCGGACTTGGGTGTCAGTCAGCCGGCGGCCCTCGACCTGTGCCTGCACTATAAAGGTCATGAAATCGTCAACCGCCTCATCGCGGCGCATGGCTGCAAGTTCGTCGATGAATGCCACGATCGTCCGGGCAGCCACAGGTCGTTCCTTATCGTCGCCGTGGAGCAGATCTTTCCCCCAGCCGACGAATGTATCGAGTCGGTCATCAGGCAACCCCAGAAAGCGAAGAAAGGTGCTCACCGCGAAAGGAAAGGCAAAATCCTTCATCACGTCGCAGCTTGTGCGCGACGCGGCGATCCTTTCGATCAGCTCGACCGCCCGTTCGCGGACAGCCGGTTCCAAAGCCAACACCCGCTTTGGCGAAAGCAGCGGATTAAGCAGTGAGCGAAAGACGCCATGGGCCGGTGGATCGAGCTCAAGCGGGATCGTCGGCCAGTTCTCACCCAGTATGGAGGAGAAGATGCTGCGATGGCTGGAAAAAGTCTCTGCGTCCTGCAGCACCTTCCGCTGGTCCGCGGCACGGGTGATGACCCAGGTACCCCGGCCATCTTGCGTGTTGTAGCGGGAGTAAAAGATCGGAGGCCCGTCATGTACGCAAGCGACAGCTGCGTGTGGATCCCCGTTGGGTGTTGGTGGCATCCCTGGCGATGTAAACAGGCTGAAGTCCCTCACCATTTCGGGCGGGACATGATCTGGAACGGGGTTGGTCGCCATTTTGTTTTCTCTACATTGGCGTTCATGGCTCAATTGAGATTGCACCGCTGTTCATAAAGTCGATTTCCAGCATGGGCACGTCTCTTGTCGGGCGCCTTCTAGATTCTGTCGCCTGATACAGCCCACCTGCACCAGCGCGGATGAGATGGGTTGCGAAGTCGATCAGAGGGGCATCTCCGCCGCGCTCCGGTCATGAAGCAAAGCGGCTGCTTCCCCGTTAGGGTTGAGAGACTGGTCAATCACCTCTGCCCTGCTGATCAAATTGTCGAAGCAAGTCGCGTGCCGGATAGGGTAGCCATGGCGGTGCACCAAGCAATGCCAGCCTGCGCTGGGTCTGCCGCTGATGATCACCTGTCCATCATTCTTATGACAACGTCCGACAACCGACATCCGTGGTCGGTTTTGTCGAGCCCGCGACATCGGGCTGTTCGGCTTGGCTGTTGCTGCACAGCCTGCCGGTCGACGAGCGAGTAGATCGCTCGCACGGCCCGGATTGAGCAATGACGCGATCCAGCGCAAGGATCGGGTGCGGTCCGAGAAGACCCGACGGCGCTTGCGCGAGACGATCGGAAATATCAAAAAGGTCAAGCCGCGCTTCGGTTCGGCGCTGATGGCGTATGCGTTTTATCGCTCGCAGGCGCTGCAAGGCTTTTCCGGCAGACGGCGATGCACTCGTGCGCACCGGTGCCGACCGGCGACCAGCTTGACTGTATAGATGCGGTCCATTCCGGCGTGCATCACCTGACCATGCGCATGCGCTACGACGGCATCCTTTCCGCTCATGGACCTAGATTTGCTCGCGAGCCGCTGTCGGAACGTGGTGCTGAGTCCTATCGCGGCCAATTCAATCCGAGGACCTGTCGGTAGTCAACACACCCCTGGAGGTCGGACCGGGAACGCGTGGCAGACTCTCGGCCAGAAACCGCCAGTCGCTGCCCTCGCGTTCGCCTTCCTTGCGCGTGCCGAAGAACTGGATGATCATCTTGCCGTCCGCGCCATAGGCTTCAATGGACGTAACGTGACCATCCCTCGTCGGCTTGCGCACGGCCCAGACCTCGCGGATGCGATGGGTCCTAAGATGCAGATGGAAGGTCTCTTCGAGCACATTGATCCGCGGCCCGATCTGCTTGACCGACCTGATCGGGCCGGAATGGATCTGAATGCAACCACGATTGCCGACAAAGCACATGATCGGCATCTCGTCTTCGGCCGCCTGTTGGAACAGGGCGCCAATGGCATCATTGTCGAGTAGCCAGGCGTCATCCTCGTCGGCCATACGCATCGCCTGGCAGCGGCTGAGCTTCAGTGTCTTCAACATATGGTAGAACTGATGCACGTCGCTTAGCCGGCCCCAGTGCTCGCGTAGGTCGTCGACCGTGGTGGCGTGGTCTGGACTCACTGCGTTATCGCGCGCCCCGCTCGCCTCGAGCGATATGATCGGCTCCTGGTCGGGGGATACAAGCTCTGCCGTCAGATCCTGATAGGCCTGCAGGTTCGAGGCGGGCGTGAGATGAGCTTTGTGCATCGCCTCGCCGGTGGCATCAAAGAATTGCAGGCTGCGGCGGATCTCGGCCCCCTCGCGCTTCTCGACGGCGAAGCCATACGCCCAGGCTTTCGGGAAGATGCGCAGGTCGATCTCGTCGCCGAGCAGTATGGCATGCTGGTTGCCGGTGACCACTTTGCCGTAGACGCCAATCTTTTGGTGCACGGCACTTTCGTTGCTGGTGACCGCCATCACCTCGCCGACCGCTTCGAGGCCGGTCAGCAGATCATCGACGCGCGGCTCGATGCGCACCGCGCCGTGACCACAATGCGCCGCGACCAACTCGGCTTCCGAAATGCCCAATCGAGCGGCGAGATCATGCTCCCGGATCTTCGGATTGTCTTTGCACGCCCGCCGGATTTCGTCGGGCGACGGTTTCTCGCGTTGGTCCATGCTTACCCCTGTTTCTACGACGTGTGAGGATCATCTGCCCTGCCCGGGAACCTTCAGCCGATAAGGCGCGCCGAAATGCTCGATCCTGATCTGCTGCTGGCCCATGAACAAGGTGTCGCTGGACAGCGTGCGCACGGCGTCGCACCAATGCGAAAACCGGCGAGCAGCCACATGCCGATGGCATCCCATCGAGCCGGTCGGCGGCTACTGGGCGGTGGTGAGCCAGTATGGATGTTGTCGCAATCGGCCAAGCGGGCATTCGGATGCCACGAGCGGCGCTGCTTTGCCAACAACGCGTATCTGACCACGGTCCTGACATGTTACTCCCTTGCTTCGCCCCATCCATCGCGATGGCACCCACGGCATGGTTGTGGATCGGCATGCTCTTGCCGTCTCGCCAAACGGAGCTTCAAAAACCGTGCCAATTGCGCCGAGGCAAGCTCAGAAGAAGTTCTGTCCTTGGTGATGTGAGTTCACCCAAGAACTCAGGCCAACATCCCTCGTGCCGGACCCGACAAACCCGACAGCACGTGTCGATTGGCCGACACCTTATCAGCAATCAAGAGGCACCAGTGCGAGAGATGCCGCGCTGTGTTGAAACGTTTTTTGGCTTTGGCACGGTGCATGCAACGTGATGGGCAAGCAGGTCGCGGACTGAGGAGAATGGAGCCATGATTACGCTCACCGACAACGCTGTTGCCGCCTTCAAGACTGCTCTTTGCCGTGCCAGCGAGCCGGCGGAAGGCTTTCGCATTATGGTCGAGGCCGGCGGCTGCGCAGGCTTCAAATACTTAATGGGCCTGGAGAGCGTGTCGCGCGAGGGCGACGCGATCACTGACACAGATGGGGTCAAGCTGTTCGTGGACGCGGGCTCCCAACCCCATGTAGCCGGCATGACCGTCGACTTCCTCACCGGGCTCCAATCTTCCGGTTTTGTCTTCGATAACCCCAATGCGCGCGAAAAGTGCGGCTGCGGCAAGTCCTTCAGTTAAACGCCCGAAGCGTCTGTGCGGCCGACAGAGTGATTTTGCGGCAGAGGAGACTTATATGGCCGGCACAACAGATGTCCCCGTCCTAAAAAACAAGACAAGGTCAAAGCCGATCTCGGGACCGCCATTCGCTCCCAGTAGGATTCAAAGAACGTCGCCTCCCGAAGCAGCTCGGTTCCTGGTGGCACCCGAGCTGCTTGCGGACAAATCGCGCCGCTGCGCCAAATTCGGCTCATCGGTAGCGTTATCGCGTTCGGGCGTCCTTACCTGCGGGCTGACCTACGGCCACTGCGAACATGTCCATATCGACGGAGATCCGGTTTACGTCAAACACTCCGGGCGCCTTCGCGCGCTGCCAGTTCAAATGATCATCAACGGCATGCGCCAGAGGCTCAACGAGTCGGTCTAGCGCTCGCGTCATTCTGTTTAACTGAGGATCGCACCTATGAAGCCTGTCTACCTCGACAACAACGCAACCACACGGGTCGATCCTGAGGTCGTGCAAGCGATGTTGCCGTTCTTTAGGGATCAATTCGGCAACCCTTCGTCGGCACACGCTCTTGGCGCCTCAGTCAGTGCGGCGGTGAGAAAGGCGCGGAGGCAGTTGCAAGCTCTGATCGGCGCGGAGTTCGAGGATGAGATCACTTTCACCTCGGGTGGGACAGAAAGCGACAATGCAGCGCTTCTTTCAGCGCTCGAGGCGGCGCCCAACCGAACCGAGATCGTGACGTCCGCGGTCGAGCATCCCGCCGTGCTGACGCTCTGCGCGCATCTTGAGAAGACCCGCCGCCTCAAGGTGCACAGGATCCCGGTGGATTGCCGTGGTCGGCTCGATCTCGACGCCTATATGGCCGCCCTCACCCCACAGGTTGCAATCGTGTCAATAATGTGGGCGAACAACGAGACTGGTGTGATCTTCCCCGTGGCAAGGCTTTCCGAGTTGGCCAAGGAAGTGGGCGCCCTATTCCATACCGATGCTGTGCAGGCGGTCGGCAAGCTTCCGATGGACCTGAAGTCGACCGCAATCGACATGCTGTCGCTCTCCGGCCACAAGCTGCACGGGCCGAAAGGGATCGGTGCGCTTTTCGTAAAACGTGGCGTCGATTTCCATTCGCTGATCAAGGGGGGTCACCAAGAGCACAACCGGCGTGCTGGAACCGAGAATACGCCCGGCATAGCCGGGCTCGGCACGGCGGCCGAACTCGCCTTGAAATTCATGGACGACGAGACCACACGGGTAAAGTCGCTCCGCGATCGCCTGGAGGGCGGGATCCTCCAGCGCATCCCAAGCACCTGTGTCACTGGTGATCCCTTGCAACGGTTGCCCAACACCGCAAACATCTCCTTCGAACATGTCGAAAGTGATGGAATTCCACTTCTCCTCAGCCGCATTGGCATCGCGTGTTCCTCTGGCTCGGCCTGCACCTCCGGCTCTCTGGAACCAAGCCATGTCCTAAGCGCGATGAAAACGCCACACGCGGCAGTCCGCTTCTCCTTGGCGCGGGACAACAGCGAAGAGGACATCGACCGGGTGCTCGAGGTCATGCCGGGAATCGTGGGGAAGCTGCGCAGCTTTTCCGGTTCTGGGCCGGGTAGTCCGGTCTATGCGTGAGCCGCAGAAGAACAGGCTGCCTGTCATGACCGGTCATGTCTCCCTCAACGATACGACCTTGCGCGATGGCGAGCAGGCGCCGGGCGTCGCCTTCACCACGACGGAAAAGCTGGAGATCGCTGAGTCTCTTGCGGCGGCTGGCGTGACAGAGATCGAGATCGGCACGCCGGTCATGGGCGTCGACGAGATGGAAACAATTAGCGCCGTGGTAGCGCGGCGTCTTCCGGTTCGGCTCATGGCCTGGTGCCGGATGACGTCGTTGGATCTCGATGCAGCGATCGAGAGCGGCGTCCAAGCGGTCAATTTGTCGCTGCCTGCGTCGGACATCCAACTTGCCGCCAAGCTCGGCCTCGACAAGGCGGGAGCGCTCCAGGTCATCGATCATATGGTCAGGCGCGCCGCCGATGCCGGCTTCTTCGTCGCGGTGGGCTGCGAGGATGCCTCGCGGGCCAATCGGGATCATCTCGCCCGCGTCATCGAGACGGCCGCACGCGCCGGCGCAAGCCGCGTGAGGCTGGCCGACACAGTCGGTGTTCTCGACCCGTTTTCGACCTTCGAACTTGTCGCCCAGCTCGTGGTGCAGTCTCCAATCGACCTTGAATTTCATGCGCACAACGATCTCGGACTTGCTGGCGCCAACACGCTGGCGGCGATCCGCGCAGGCGCGCGCCATGCCTCCGTCACCGTCCTGGGGCTCGGCGAGCGTGCGGGCAATGCCGCGCTGGAGGAGGTGGCCGCCGCAATGGCAGTCTTCGACGGCGCAGACACCGGCATTGAGCTGACCGCATTGCCCGGCCTCGCCGCCCAGGTGGCTTGGGCCGCCCGCCGGCAGACCGCAGCCACTAAGCCGGTCGTCGGCGCCGATGTTTTCACCCACGAATCCGGCATTCACGTCGCAGGGCTGCTGAAGGACTCGCGTACTTATCAGGGGCTCGATCCGACTCTCGTGGGCCGCTGCCGGCGGATCGTCATCGGCAAGCATTCCGGCGCCACTGCGATTGCCCATGTGCTGAGCGAAAGCGGTCGCGATCTCGACCCGGATCTGGCAGCCGCGATGGTGGCCCGCGTCCGACGCGAGGCGGCCGAGACCAAATCGACCGTCACTGCAACTCGACTGGTCGAGCTCTACGATGGAATGTGCAGCGAGCCATCCCTCATCGAGCTGTGCGGGTCCAAGTCAGCCGTGCGCGAGCGCACAGAGGCCACAGTTTTGCGACCAGGAAGAATGCAATGAATTGTTCCGCTGACAGCCGCCCCATGGATGTCACCGACATCCTCGCACGACTGAAGCGCTTGTCGGCTGCAGAGGAATTCTTCTCAGTCCTAGGCGTCGCCTATGACCCGAAGGTACTGAATGTCTCGCGGCTCCATATCATGAAGCGTGTGGGCCAATACCTCGCCGAAGAAGATTTCTCCGGTCTGCCCGACCAGGTGATTGCCGCGAGGGTGCGCGCGACGCTCGAACGAGCTTACGAGGACTTTGCGATTTCCTCGCCGCTCACGCATCGGATTTTCAAGGTGCTCAAGGACCACGATCCGAACAAACCTGCCGCGCCGGGTCACACCTTTGTTCCGTTCGACTCGGTACTGAAGCGGTTCGGACGGGAATGATCGGCGACAAGGGTGCGACGCGACAATGTCGAGCAGCCGCCAAATGCGGTCATCACCACAGCGCCGTCAGAAGCAACCAGCCGAAGTTGTAGGAAAGGGGAGCGCAAGAGACTTGGCACGAATAATGCGGACAAAGGAGAAACCGCAATGCCGGACCCGGACAGGAGCCTAGAGAAACCGCCAATGCACATCGTAATCTGCATCAAGCAGGTGCCGGACTCGGCACAGATAAGGGTCCATCCGGTCACGAACACGATCATGCGCCAGGGTGTTCCGACCATCATCAACCCTTACGACCTGTTCGCCCTCGAAGAAGCGCTCAGACTGCGCGACGCACATGGCGGCGAAGTCACTGTGCTCACCATGGGTCCGCCCATGGCAGAGGACGCGCTGCGCAAGGCGCTCGGTTACGGCGCCGACCGAGCGGTGCTCTTGACCGACCGCTATTTTGCCGGCTCCGACACGCTGGCAACCTCGTTCGCCCTTTCCCAGGCAATCGCGAAGATTGGCGAGACGTTCGGCACGCCAGACCTCGTCTTCACCGGCAAGCAGACGATCGATGGCGACACCGCCCAGGTCGGGCCCGGCATCGCCAAGCGCCTCGGACTCCTGCAACTGACCTATGTCGCGAAGATCCCTTCTGTCGACCTTGCTGCACGCGAGATCAAGGTCGAGCGCCGTTCCGAAGGCGGCACACAGATGCTGAAGAGCAGGCTCCCTTGCCTCATCACCATGCTGGAAGGCACAAACGAGATCCGCCGGGGCTCGATCCAGGACGCCTTGTGCGCCGCGCGCAGCCAGGTCTTGAAATGGAGCGCGGCCGACGCCGGCATTGAGGATCTCACCAAATGCGGCCTGCGCGGTTCACCGACGGTCGTCAAACGTGTTTTCGCCCCTCCTGCTCGAGCTGAAAAGGCGGCACAAATCGACACCGCCGAGAAGGCCTTGCGCGATGTCGCTGACGAACTCATCACCGCAATCTTCACCCGCCAGCCGGCGCTGGAACATGAGCTCGCCTTTAACGGCGGCGCGTGACGGCAAGGAGCAAAACGATGTCGACCGCGAACGGAGAAACCCCTCGCCCTGCCGCCGGCCGCGCCGGCATAAAGAAGGAATTGCCCGCCCATTTCAAGGACTATCGGCACGTTTGGGTTTTCATCGAGCTCGAACGTGGCGAGGTCCATCCGGTATCATTCGAACTGCTCGGCGAAGGCCGCAACTTAGCAGACAAGCTTCAGGTCCAGCTTGCAGGCGTCGTGCTTGGACCGCCGGGAGAGGCCGTCGGGAACGCCGTTGCCGAAGCATTCGCGTATGGCGCTGACCTTGTCTACATCGCCGAGGCGCCCCTGCTCGCCGACTATCGGAATGAACCTTTCACCAAGGCGCTGACGGATCTGGTCGATACCCACAAACCCGAAATCCTTCTTCTCGGTGCCACCACACTGGGCAGGGATCTTGCCGGCTCCGTGGCGACGACCTTGCAGACGGGGCTCACGGCCGACTGCACCGAACTCGATGTGGATACCGACAGTTCGCTCGCCGCCACGCGTCCGACTTTCGGCGGTTCCTTGTTGTGCACGATCTATACGCTCAATTTCCGCCCGCAGATGGCGACCGTGCGGCCGAGGGTCATGCCCATGCCGCAGCGGACGGATAAACCGGTCGGGCGTGTCATCCGGCACAAGCTTTCGCTTGCAGAGGACGAGATCGCTACCAAAGTCCTCGGCTTCCTGCCGGACAATCAGTCGGCGAAGGCAAACCTTGCCTATGCCGACGTCGTGGTTGCGGGAGGCCTTGGTCTTGGCGCGGCGGAGAACCTGCAGCTTGTGAAGAACCTCGCACGAGCAATCGGCGCCGAGCACGGCTGTTCGCGTCCGTTGGTCCAGAAGAGCTGGATGCCAGCTGATCGGCAGATCGGCCAAACTGGCAAGACGATCCGGCCGAAGCTTTACATAGCGGCCGGGATTTCCGGCGCCGTCCAGCATCGGGTTGGCGTGGAGGGGGCGGATCTCATCGTGGCCATCAACACCGACCCGAACGCGCCGATTTTCGATTTCGCTCACCTCGGAATCGTCACCGACGCGATCCGCTTCCTGCCCGCACTGACGGAAGCCTTCACCCGGCGGCTGTCGCCCCACAGTCGCGATAAGCTTTCGAGCTAAGGGGATGGACATGATCGAGGAAAACTTCGACGCCATTGTTGTTGGGGCAGGCATGTCCGGAAACGCAGCTGCTTACACCATGGCCAGCCATGGTCTGAAGGTGCTGCAGTTGGAGCGGGGTGAATATCCGGGCTCCAAGAATGTCCAGGGTGCCATCATGTACGCGAACATGCTGGAGAAGATCATCCCGGATTTCCGGGATGATGCGCCTCTCGAGCGGCATTTGGTTGAACAGCGGCTTTGGGTGATGGACGACAC
The DNA here is from genome assembly GCF_057786075.1 of Mesorhizobium sp. P171375. Lineage (NCBI taxonomy): Bacteria > Pseudomonadati > Pseudomonadota > Alphaproteobacteria > Hyphomicrobiales > Phyllobacteriaceae > Mesorhizobium > Mesorhizobium sp. P171375. Next base: position 1,883,606 of record NZ_JBYNWF010000001.1, on the reverse strand, counting down.
ATCCCATACAGGGATTCACTATAGGTCGGACGACTTCAATGAGGCGAAGCCCAACCGGTACACGATCATCCGTGCCCAGTTCGATAAATGGTTTTCGCGTAAGGTGCGCGCGGCCGGCGCGACCGTTCTGTGCGAGACGACCGTGACGGAACTCATCCGTGATGCCAATGACAGGGTGATCGGCGTCCGCACAGACCGGGCGGGCGGAGCCATCTACGCGGACGTGGTCGTTCTCGCAGAAGGTGTCTGCGGACTGCTTGGCACTCGAGCCGGCCTGCGCGAGATGCCAAAGCCGCAAACCGTGGCCCTCGCCGTCAAGGAAATGCATTTCTTGCCCGAAGAGGTCATTGAGCAGCGGTTCGGCGTAAAGGGCGATGAGGGCTGCGTGATCGAGGCGGTGGGCACGACCTCCCGCAGCATGGCCGGGCTCGGCTTCCTCTATACCAACAAGGAGTCCATCTCACTGGGCATTGGCTGCCTCGTCTCCGATTTTGCCGCGATGGTCGAGAGCCCCTACGTTCTCCTTGATGCCTTGAAGAGCCATCCTTCGATCCGGCCGCTGATCGCCGGCTCGGAAGTGAAAGAATATTCCGCACACCTCATTCCCGAAGGCGGCTACAAGGCTATTCCGCAGCTCTTTGGCGATGGTTGGGTCGTGGTCGGCGATGCCGCGCAACTGAACAACGCCATTCACCGCGAGGGTTCGAACCTCGCCATGACCTCCGGCCGCATTGCGGCTGAGGCAATCGTCGAGGTCAAGAGCCGCAACGGTCCGATGAACAAACGGAATCTCGCCCTTTACAAAGCCATGCTGGACAAGTCCTTCGTGGTCAAGGACCTGAGGAAATACAAAGACATGCCGGCCTTGCTCCACACCAATTCATGCAATTATTTCACGACTTATCCGCGGTTGATGTCGCAAGCTGCGCAGAACTTCATGCGTGTCGACGGCACGCCGAAGATCGAGAAGGAAAAGGCGACCACGGCGGCCTTCATCAAGGCGCGCTCGCGCTGGGGGCTGGTCAGCGACGCGGTCCGCCTTGCATTGGCGTGGCGCTGAGGGGAGACGAAATGAGCAGCGCAGCGACGAAGTCACGTGTCGAGGACAAGCTTTACCAGAACCGCTACTTGGTGGATTCCGGCCGCCCGCACATCAAAGTGCGACCGCACCAGAAGCCGAGTGCGAATTTGCTCGCGCTGACCCACGTCTGCCCGGCGAAATGTTATGAGTTGAACGACAAGGGTCAAGTGGAGATCACTGCCGACGGCTGCATGGAGTGCGGCACCTGCCGTATTTTGTGCGGGACGACTGGTGAGATCGAGTGGAACTATCCACGCGGCGGTTTCGGAATCCTCTTTAAATTCGGATGACCGGCGCACGCATGCCCTAAGCAGATACCGCGCTCAGGGACTCTACGATATGTGAAGGTGCTGACCGCGCCAAGCGAGTTGGAGATTACGCTCGCCATACGCTGGGCAATTGTCGTGAACGTCCTGCCCACGTTTCTGCAGACGGGTAATTGAGCGATCGTCGTCCTGGACGCTGAAGGAGAGCCGGAGATTGCCGCCACTGCCGGCAATACCCACGCACCTCAATCAGGCACTCGCCGCCTCATATCACAGGCCGTAACAGATCAAGCGAATTGCGGCTGCCGGCCAGTCGCATCGGCGCCTCCGCAGCAAGGTATCTCCTCTTACGGCCGCATCCGAACCATGCCGCTTGTCGCCCGCATCTGACGGCACGCAACCGGCTGATCGACGCGATTGACTAGGCCGGTTGGGTTCTTCCAGGGCGGCTCGTATCCTCGGCCTCACGCCATGGCAAATCGGCTACGCCCTGGGCCGGCATGGTATCAAGGTGAAGAAATTCCAGACGTCGCGATGACGTCAAGCGTAAGCAGCCCGGAGTGGTCTCGCTCACACTCTGCGCGCCCGAGGCTGCTAGCCTCGCGACCCTATTTGCTTGTCCACTGTCGTAAGCCCGACAAAGGTGTGTCGGAGCAATCCGAAGGAATCTGACACGAGAAGCCTATTCGTGAAACCGAAACAGCTCTTTGAGCTGGCATAGCTCTTGCGCATTGAACTGCGACATCACGCAGCAACGGAGCCGTTCATGTCTGCACCGGCAATTTCGCTTGAGAGCCTCAGCACGACATTCGGTGACCAGTTGCTTGGCACCATGAAACTCGGGGGCTGCGCGTCTTCGTCCTGCGGCTCGTCGACAAAGCCCGACGACACGGATCCGGCTGTCTGGGAGAAGATCAAGGATCACCCCTGCTTTTCAGAAGAGGCGCATCACTATTTCGCGCGTATGCACGTCGCGGTCGCGCCGGGCTGCAACATCCAGTGCAACTACTGCAATCGCAAATATGACTGCGCCAACGAAAGCCGGCCTGGGGTAGCCTCTGAAAAGCTGACGCCCGATCAGGCGCTACGCAAGGTGATCGCGGTCGCCAACGAGGTGCCGCAGCTTTCCGTGCTCGGCATCGCCGGACCGGGCGACGCCTGCTACGACTGGAAGAAGACGAAGGCGACCTTCGCCAGGGTCGCCAGGGAAATCCCAGACATCAAGTTTTGCATATCCACGAATGGGCTGGCGCTGCCCGACCATGTCGATGAGCTTGCTGACATGAATGTCGATCACGTGACGATCACGATCAACATGGTCGACCCTGAGGTCGGCGCAAAGATCTATCCTTGGATCTTTCACGATCATCGCCGCTACATCGGCATTGAAGCCACCCGGATCCTGCACCAGCGGCAGATGTTGGGCCTGGAGATGCTGACCGCGCGGGGCATCCTCACCAAAATCAACTCGGTGGTGATCCCGGGCGTGAATGATGAGCATCTGATCGAGGTGAATAGATGGATTAAGGAGCGAGGCGCGTTCCTGCACAACCTTATGCCGCTGATTTCGGACCCGGCCCACGGCACGCACTACGGTCTGAGCGGGCAGCGCGGCCCAAACGCCATGGAGATGAAGGCTCTTCAGGATCGTGTCGAAGGTGGCGCCCAGTTAATGCGGCACTGCCGGCAGTGCCGGGCAGATGCCGTGGGCCTGCTCGGAGAAGATCGTGGCCAAGAATTCACAGTCGACCGGATTCCCGGCGAGGTCACCTACGATGCCAGCAAACGCAAGGCCTATCGGGAGCTGGTCGCGGAGGAGCGCCGTGATCACGTCGAGGCTAGGAGAGAAGCGATCGGATTGGTCAAGGCAGTGAGCTCCGGCAAGTCCCTCCTCTTCGCGGTGGCGACCAAGGGCGGCGGCCGCGTCAATGAGCATTTCGGCCATGCGAAGGAATTCCAGGTTTATCAAGCCTCGCTGAAAGGGATCAGCTTCGTCGGGCATCGGAAGGTGGACAAGTATTGCCTTGGCGGCTGGGGCGCAGAAGCCGCCCTCGATGGCGTCATCGCAGCGCTTCAAGGCATAGATATCGTGCTGTGCGCCAAGATTGGAAATTGCCCGCAGGATCAGCTCGCGGAGGCTGGAATCAGAGCCACCGACGCCTGTGCCCATGACTATATCGAGACAGCAATCAGCGCGATTTACATCGCCGCATCTGGGACCCCCACACTCGCGGCGACGGCCTGAGCTGTCTCATTCATTCGGACCAGGAGTTAAAATGGCTTTCAAGATCATCGCATCCCAATGCACCCAATGCGGCGCCTGCGAATTCGAATGTCCTTCCGGCGCGATCAAGTTCAAAGGCGAGAGCTACGTGATCGAGTCACAGAAGTGTACCGAATGCGAGGGGGTCTTCGATGCGCAGCAATGTGCCTCGGTATGTCCGGTGCCGAAGACCTGCGTTCCTGCGTAACGGACATTGGACTGCCGACATGGTTGGGGGCTGCCTACGCAGGACGCATGGAACGCCTTGTTCGCAATCTCAGCCGCAAGAGAAATCAGGGAACGGACATGTCGCTCGGACGCGAAGAGGAGATCGAAATCCGCAGGCCTCCACGATTCATGCCGGGAGAGCGGGTACGTGCCACTCGCCACATAAAGAATGACGGCACCTATCCTGGCAGGGAGATCGGCGAAAATCTCGTGCGGAAGGGGGACGAGGGATATGTGCGCGACATTGGCACCTTTCTCCAGCAGTTCTTCATCTATGCGGTCGAGTGGATCGACCGTGGCACCGTCGTCGGTATGCGAGCGCGTGAACTGATGAGCCTCGACAAGGCCGAGGCGCCCTGCAGTGCTGAAAGCAATACCAACGAAGGGACGGCCAGATGAAAGTCATGATCCGCAGGACCGATGCTGGTTTGTCGGCGTATGTCCCCAAAAAGGACCTCGAAGAGCCGATCATCAAACTCGAGAAGGAAGAGTTGTGGGGCGGAACGGTCACGCTCAGGAACGGGTGGCGGCTCCTCCTACCCGATCTCCCACGTGATACGCGTCTGCCGATCACCGTCGAGGCAAGGAAGATTTCCGAAGAGGGCTGATGCTGCCCCTAGGTGCGTCGCGAGGAAACGAGATGAACATGATCCTGACATCGGGCCACCTCGTCATCGTGCGGGACAGTTTTGCTGAAAAGCTGCTTGACCTGGCGAAGGAAGCGCTCGCCGCCGATGAGGTGATCCCCTATCTCGGTCCGGGTCTTCTTGAGTTGAACTGTGTGGAACCGCCTGTGCCGCATACCCCGGAAGTTGTTGCCGCGGCACTCAATGCACGGGCTCCAGCCCCTTCCAGGATCCGCACCAATATGTGGTCGGTTGCACAGTTCATCGAACAGCGCCGGCATCGCCGGACGCTTCAAGCTTGGATGACCGACATATTCGCAGCGCCGGTGGGGCCGACCCCCTTCCACGCCTGGCTCGCAAGGCTGCCACTCTCCCTCATCATCGACAGCTGGTATGACAGCGCGATGCGCACGGCTCTGGTAGAGACCGGCCGAACGGACGTCGTTGAGATACAAGGCGTCACGCGCGCGAATGAAATCGGCAACATTTGGACGAAAACCTACGATTTGTCCGGGAGGGAGCTCGACCCCCGATTGGGGGCCAAGACGGTTCTCTATTCACCTCACGGGAGTATTACGCCCGCGCAAAACTTTCTCGTCGCAGATTCCGACTACGTCGAAGTCCTGTCCGAAATTGATATCCAGACACCGATCCCAGACGCTGTGAAGGAACGGCGCATCACCCGTGGATTTTTCTTCGTTGGCTGCCGCTTCAACGATCAGATGCTGCGCACCTACGCCAGACAGATCATGAAGCGCTCCCGCGGTCCCTATTGCACCGTAATGGACGCGGAAACCCTGACCAGAAACGAAGCGCGTTTTCTTGCGGCAAGCGGAATCACGGTGATCGACATGCCACTAAGTCAAGCGGCGGCTCGGCTTGTGGGAACGGGCACGGCTGCAGGTTGAGGACGGGATTAACAATGGCGGATCCCTTTGATGATGTCTGCTTCGGCTTTCCTCGAAGGCGCAAAATGCAGTCGGGAATACACCCGTGAACAGTGAAGCTGTCAGCGGCGCAACGAACGCACTGAATTCGTTGGCCCATGTTGAAGCGGCGCGCTGGGGCCGGGATTTGAGTACGCTGTTGCGCATCACGCGTATGAATCTGCGCCATCCGTGGCAGGTTGCCCTCGCTATGGGCTCGACGATCATGGCGGCAATCCTCCAGTTGCTCATTCCCCAGCTTCTCGGCCGGGCTGTCGACCAGACCCAGACAGCTATCGGGGGCGGTGTCGCGGGGGTTGCGGCAGGACAAGCGCTCTGGGCCCCGGCTCTCCTGCTGCTCGCCGTCAGCGCGCTACGCGGCGTTTTCACGATGGCGCAGAACTATTTTGCCGAAGCCGTCGGGCATCATGTCGCGTACGAATTGCGGCTCGCCTACTACGACAAGATCCAGCGTCTCAGCTTTTCCTTTCACGACCGGGTCCATTCAGGCGATCTGATAACCGCCGGAATGCTCGATCTCGAAGGCGTGCGAATGTATTTTTCCACCGGGCTCATGCGGGTGCTCCTGCTGACGATGCTGATCGGGATTGGCGCTTACATGATGATCTCGACCGATCCGATGCTCGGCTTGGCCGCGCTCAGCTTCGTGCCTTTTGTCGCTTGGCGCTCATCGACCACACAGCTTAGGCTGCGCGCCACCTGGCTCGACCTCTATGAGCGCCTTTCGGTACTAAGCCGCGTGATGAAGGAAAATCTCGCAGGTATCCGTGTGGTCCGCGCTTTTGCGGCTCAATCCTATGAGATGCTGAAGTTCGACGGCGCTTCCAAGAACGCGCTCGACCTCGCCAACGATCTCGTTGACATCTACGTACCCAACACGTCGGCGATGACCTTGTCCTACTTTTTCGCAATGGGATTGGTGCTTGGGATCGGTGGCAACAAGCTCGTCGCTGGCGAGATCAGCGTCGGAACCATGGCGACCTTCCTGACCTTCATGACCATGCTGCAAATGCCAGTCCGCCAGATCGGTCTCATGGTCAATGCGTTTGCCCGCGCTTCTAGCTGCGGTTCGCGGCTTTTCGGTCTCCTCGATCAGGAGATCACCGTCAGGGATGCTCTCGAGGCCAGACCGCTTGAGATAAGTGACGGCACTCTGCGCTTCCACAATGTCTCATTTGCCTACCCCAACGCCGAAAACCGCGCCATTCTGAAGAACCTCAGCTTTGAGGCCCGGAGAGGCGAGACGATCGCTATCGTCGGTCCGCCGGGTTCCGGCAAATCGACGATGGCTCATCTGGTCCCCCGCTTTTACGACGTGACCGGTGGCGCCATCACGTTGGACGGCCAGGACATACGCAATGTCACCCTCGAGAGCCTTCGCAAGGCGGTCGCGGTTGTACAGCAGGATGCGTTCCTATTCACCACAACGATCGAGAACAACATCGCTTATGGCGATCCCTGGGCGAAGAGACAGCGAATTGAACGCGCTGGAGAATTCGCCCAGCTCCACGACTACATCCTCGGGCTCCCGGCAGGGTATGAGACGGTCGTGGGCGAACGCGGCGTTTCTCTCTCTGGCGGCCAGCGCCAGCGTCTCACGATTGCTCGCACCATGATGCTGCGCCCCTCCGTCATCATTTTCGACGACTCGATGGCCGCGATCGATGCCGGCACCGAGCTGCGCATTCGCGCGGCGATGCGGCGCTTCGCAAAGGATCGGGTGACGATCATCATCGCGCACCGGCTGAGTGCGCTTAAGCATGCCGATCAAATCCTTTTTGTCGATAAAGGCGAAATCGTAGAACGCGGCACGCATGAAGAGCTTCTGGCGAAGCGGGGACGCTACAGGGCCCTTTACGATCTCCAGACGCGCCCGGGTGATAGCATTATTAGCCAGGATGGGGGCGCCCGCTGATGGACCAGGGCCGCGGCGAACTCGAAGCCGAACGTGACGACGGGAGACGCCCTCCGCGCGCGGTCGTCGGCTCGCACCGGATCGAGGAGGAGATGTTCGGCCGGGCTTTCGACAAGAGCATCCTCCGTCGCATCTGGGGCTTCGTCCATCCCTACCGGGCAAAGGTAGTTGTCACGATTGTCGCGATGCTGATCTTCACCGGGACGCAGCTTCTCATCCCCTTGATCATCCGCTACGCGATCGACCTCGGCATGAACCCGGCAAGGCCCGATCGCTCAGCCCAGCTTGCGGCCGTCGGCGCGTTCCTTTCGGCGATTTTGGTCAATTTCGCCGCCGGCTACATGCAGGAAGCCTTGGATGGGAAAATGGCCGAAACTGTCCTGTTCGACATCCGCCGCGCCATGTTTGGCCATCTGCAAAAGGTTTCGCTCTCTTTCATGGACAAGACCGAGGTCGGACGCCTGATGTCGCGCCTGCAAGGCGACGTTAACTCCATACAGGAGTTCCTGGAAACCTCGGTATATTCCCTAGGGGATGTTGCGCTTCTCTTCGGCATCGTTTTCGTAATGCTGTGGCTCGACTTTCGCCTCGGCCTCCTGACGCTATCGGTTCTGCCGATCCTGGTGATCGTCCGCATTGTCTGGTTGCCGCGTGCCCGCGACGCCTTCATGGCTGCACACGAAACCAATTCCGTCGTCAATGGCGCGCTGGCCGAAGCCATTCACGGCGTGCGGACCATACAGTCAATGGACCGCCAGCAGGTGAATTTCAGTCTTTTTGACGATCGGGCCCATGCCAACCTCAGGACCCACCTGATCGCTGCCAGATATGCACTGGTCATGGTGCCCATCGTCGATGGCATCACCGGCCTCGCCTTGGCCGCCGTTATTGTGGTCGGCGGCTCGATGGTCATGAATAGCCGTATAGATGTGGGCGTGTTGGTAGCCTACCTATTTTACATCCAGCGCTTCTTTGACCCGATCCGCTCACTCACCCTGCAATATTCGGTCATGCAGCGCGCCATGGCCTCAGGCAAGCGCCTGACCGATGTGCTCGACGTCAAGATCGATGTTAAGGACAAACCCAATGCCGAGGTGCTTTCGCCCGAAATGGACGGCTCGGTCGAGTTTAGGGACGTCACCTTCGGCTACGATCCGAACCGTTCGGTTCTGAAAAATGTCTCGTTCAAGGTCAATCCGGGCGAGACGGTCGCACTAGTCGGACCGAGCGGTTCTGGCAAATCGAGTGCGATGGCCCTGGTCCACCGCTTCTATGATGTTCAGCAGGGTCAGGTGCTGGTCGGCGGACATGATGTACGCGACCTCACCCAGGAATCGCTCGGCCGCCAGGTCGCCATGGTGCTGCAGGAGCCATTCCTGTTCACCGGGACGGTCTTCGAGAACATTCGATACCAGAAGACGGAAGCCACGCGCGACAAGGTGATCGAGGCGGCCAAGGCTGTCGGCGCGCATGACTTCGTCATGAGCCTCGCCGACGGGTATGAGACCCAACTTGGCGAACGCGGCGACAACTTATCTCTCGGCCAGCGCCAGCTTATCAGTTTCGCCCGCGCCCTCGTCGCTGACGCCAAGATCCTCGTGCTCGACGAAGCTACCGCCAACATCGACAGCTACACGGAATTGCAGATTCAGAAGGCTCTGATCAAGCTGCTTGAAGGGCGGACTGGCCTCGTCATCGCCCACCGTCTCGCCACGGTCCGGGGGGCCGACCGCATCATCGTGCTTCAGAATGGCCAAGTTATTGCGACTGGCAACCACGATGAGCTAATAGCCATGGGCGGCCTGTATTCCAAACTCTACTATCTCAACTACGCCTCCTTCGACGACCTTCCCGAACACGATACCACCGTCCAAGCTGGCTCTCAGACCTGACATCTTGGCGGCCTTGTGGTAGTGGCGTTGACTTTCGGGCGTGTCGGCAGACCACTCAGGCCACCGCATCCGGCCAGCAGCCAGCATTCAAGAACGAGCACTCCTCGCAATTCGTGAAGACCGGCTGCGAACGATTTCCTCCAGCATCGTATCCGACCGCGGTGCACCACCATCATCGGGCGAGCTCGCTGGAGGTGTTGGCTGGGCGTCGCAAAGCCGCTCGCGAGCGCGCCCTCAATAGCGCCGTAGCGAGTGACGGCTTTGCCACCGACGGGCCGCTGATGAAGCTGGATTAGTGGGCGCCGCACCGACGCCGCCCCGGGCGAGAAGAACCTCCTGCGGCTGGCTATGGGCAACGACTAGCGCCAGGGCGACGAGCAGACGCGTGCCGGCATCGTGACGCGCTCGGCTACCCTCTCCTTAGGATCGTGCATGTTCACACGATGGCCCAGACGCCAGCCAACGCACAAAGCTGGTATTCTGTGCCGCCTGCTCGTCGTCAGTTTGGCCTCCTCTCGATTGCCCGCCCCACCACGTGCACGCTCGATCACGTGAGTGTGAGAGCGCTGCAAAACGATTTAACCTCAGACCGCGAATTTCATGGTCAGCCAAGTCGAGCCATGATTTCGGACTGAATCGTCCTCGCGGTGTAAAGGGAAGCATCTAGCGGCAGATTTCCAAATGCCATTTGACAAAGCAGGTAGTTGGCACCTGCCTCTTCCAACTGATCTAGCAGAGCTTTTCGCACAGACTCTGCTGATCCTACCACGCACAATTCACTCTCGACTGCCGCATCGAAGGTCAGCGGCAAGTTTGGTGGAGTGGGGATAGCGTTAAGCTCGTAAAGGAATTGGAAGCTCTTGAGCCAGCGTGCGTAAGCAGGTGCCGCGAGCGAATAGGCATGTGTGTCACAACGCCCAATCACGACCATGCGGAGCAATCCGACAAATCTCCCTTGATCCCCCCCGCCTGCGTTGTCCTCTCGATAGGCGCGGAACGCATCAGTAGTTTTGCGAACAGAAGAGGAAGGTCCTACACACGCGATATTTGTTCCATTCGCAGCGGCCCAAGCTGTGGACTCGGGTCGATTGGCAGCGACCCATGTGGGCGGATGTGGACGCTGATGAGGTCTTAGCGTCAAAGGAACGTCATTGAGATCAAAATGGCGGCCTTGATAGCATAGCGTGCCGACCTCCCTGGAATTAACAAGTATTTGCATAAGAATTTCGCTGGCTTCGGCATAACGGCCCGGCACCGCGTCCGCACCAATCCCGAAGTAGCCCAATTCGGTCGGGAGAGCACCGCGCCCTATGCCCAGTTCGAGCCTGCCACCGCTCAACTGGTCCAGCATACAGATCTCTTCGAACGCACGCAGCGGATGATAAAGCGCAAGCAGCATCACCAAGGGTCCGAGACGCAAGCGCCGGGTGCGCTGGGCGACGCTCGATAAGAACAGATTCGGCGATGGACCTCTCCCATGGGGAGTACAGTGGTGTTCTGCGAGGTGATAGGCATAGAACCCTAGCTGATCGCACGCCTCTGCTAATATCAGGCGATCTTCGTACTGCCGGCCTATATCGCGGCCATCCTCATCCAAATGATCGAAGATGCCGAAAGCCAGGTTTGAAGGAAAGACGTTTGTCACTCTTTAAGTCCCCGATTTTAAAAGCAGGCTGTTTTCTTGCTGGGATCACCCGCAAGTCGGAAGAGATGTGTGTGATCGCCGATTAGCGTCAGCGTAACGAAGAAGCAGAGCCTGACGCTTCCCTGCCCTTGGAGCTTGGCACCGTTAAGCTTCCAGCAATGTCGCCAGCGGCAGCAAGAAATTCATCCATCTGCTCTTTTGTGCCGATGCTGACGCGGATACAGTGTTCCAAGCCTTTGTCCGGAAAAAACGCGACAAGTATCTTTTGCCTCTCCAATGCTGCTTGCCACCATGAGCCGTCCTGTCCCGCGGGCACACGGGCCAGCAAGAAATTTGCGCGGGAGGGTGTTACGGAAAATCCGAGTTGCGATAGTGCAACTGTCACTCGCTCTCGTTCATCCTTGATGTGCTTGTGGTTGTCTGCGTAGGCGCCGCGATGCGCAAGCACGCTGATACCAACGGCATGCCCGATCACGTTCATGTTGAAGACGTTCTGGATGTTTCGCAGCCTTCCAATAATTTCAGGGTGACCGAAACCGAAACCAACGCGAATGCCGGCGGCGGCATAGCTTTTCGAGAATGACCTCAAGATCAGAAGGTTCGAATACCGGTTGATGAGGCGCAGTCCGTGATCGGGTGCAAAGTCGACGTATGCCTCATCAAGGACAATCAAGCGGTCCGATTGTGCTACGAGGCGTTCGATATCGCTGATCGGGAGGAATGTTCCGGTCGGATTGTTTGGATTGGCCAACATAATAAACTTGGCGTCTTTTGCCGGACCGGAAAGCAATTGCTCCATTGGCAGGGAATGAGCTTGACATCCGATTTCGAGGAACTCAGCGCCCTGAAGCATGGCAAGTTTGCGGTTGAACGAAAACCCTGGCGACATCATCGCAACCTTGTCGCCGGGTGCGAGGAAAGCTCTGTAGATCAGTCCGAGCAGTTCAGACGACCCGTTGCCAGCGATGACCTGATCCCTGGAAACGCCATAGGTGCTGGACGCTGCTTCCCTCAATCTGAAGTTATCGTCATCCGGATATAGATACTGGCGCTTGAGGGCCGCCACTGCACTTTGCATTATGATTGGCGGCAACGGAAACGGGTTCTCATTCGTATTCAGCTTGATAAAATTTGCGTCCGGCGCTGGTCCGTTGGACGGCAGAGCATCCAACTGTCGTGTCACTTGCGAAAGAGCCGAAAGCACAGTTTGCAGTTTTGCATCGGACATATTTAACTCCGTTTCAGTCACACAGGGGCATCCGTATGAGCTCGCAACGAGAGCAACATGGCGGACGGGATTGACGATGGCAGGGTTGCCTTTCACACAATGGTCGCAGCGCCGGCTGACATGGGAATTCAGCCAGGCTGTCCTCGGTCGAATCGAGTTGACGCGCACGCGGATCTGCATCGCTGCGCGGCGCCAAGGCGCTAAGCGGCTCAGCTCATGCCCAGGGTCATGCTTTCAAAGACGCTTGATCTCGACGCCGTATTTCCTCAGCACGTAGCCAATCTGTCGCGGGGTCAGCCCAAGCAAGCGCGCTGCCTTTGCCTGCACCCAGCCACATCTTTCCATGGCAGCAATGACGCGCTCTATATCGGGCGTCCTCGCGCCAATTGGGTGGGTTGCGCCGGCAAGCGGGTTAGTCGCGGCCGAACTGGCGGCCTCGTCCGGGGGCGTGGCCAAATTCGCTGACTCCGGCAGGATCGGCGGTGGTTGCAGCGCGGCCTTGCCCGATCTGCACTTCCACAGCGCCTCGGCAAAGCATTGGCCTTGGGAGCAGGCAAAGTCGTTTCTCCCGATTGACAGTCCCTCGGCCAGGATCGCTGTCCGGTGCACGCAATTTTCAAGCTCGCGAATTCTAGACAATTCGCACGATATACAGGATTTTGCCAAAGGGTTCGTGTAGACTTTCCTTGGTGTATCCAACGGCGTCAGCCGGGCAGGATAGGTGAAGTAGGCCCACCCGCGAGCGGGTGTTCCTTCTTCACTGTCCCTTATTCGCACCTGGCGGTGCTCAACGGGAATCCTGCTCTGCGAGGCTGGCCGGCTACCGCCGGCGTAACAGATGAGGGCAAGCGGATGGAAGCTCTAGTCTGATTAAGCATTGGTAACTGTCAGACCAAGTTTACTCATATATACTTTAGATTGATTTAAAACTTCATTTTTAATTTAAAAGGATCTAGGTGAAGATCCTTTTTGATAATCTCATGACCAAAATCCCTTAACGTGAGTTTTCGTTCCACTGAGCGTCAGACCCCTTAATAAGATGATCTTCTTGAGATCGTTTTGGTCTGCGCGTAATCTCTTGCTCTGAAAACGAAAAAACCGCCTTGCAGGGCGGTTTTTCGAAGGTTCTCTGAGCTACCAACTCTTTGAACCGAGGTAACTGGCTTGGAGGAGCGCAGTCACCAAAACTTGTCCTTTCAGTTTAGCCTTAACCGGCGCATGACTTCAAGACTAACTCCTCTAAATCAATTACCAGTGGCTGCTGCCAGTGGTGCTTTTGCATGTCTTTCCGGGTTGGACTCAAGACGATAGTTACCGGATAAGGCGCAGCGGTCGGACTGAACGGGGGGTTCGTGCATACAGTCCAGCTTGGAGCGAACTGCCTACCCGGAACTGAGTGTCAGGCGTGGAATGAGACAAACGCGGCCATAACAGCGGAATGACACCGGTAAACCGAAAGGCAGGAACAGGAGAGCGCACGAGGGAGCCGCCAGGGGGAAACGCCTGGTATCTTTATAGTCCTGTCGGGTTTCGCCACCACTGATTTGAGCGTCAGATTTCGTGATGCTTGTCAGGGGGGCGGAGCCTATGGAAAAACGGCTTTGCCGCGGCCCTCTCACTTCCCTGTTAAGTATCTTCCTGGCATCTTCCAGGAAATCTCCGCCCCGTTCGTAAGCCATTTCCGCTCGCCGCAGTCGAACGACCGAGCGTAGCGAGTCAGTGAGCGAGGAAGCGGAATATATCCTGTATCACATATTCTGCTGACGCACCGGTGCAGCCTTTTTTCTCCTGCCACATGAAGCACTTCACTGACACCCTCATCAGTGCCAACATAGTAAGCCAGTATACACTCCGCTAGCGCTGAGGTACCGGGTCAGAAGAACTCGTCAAGAAGGCGATAGAAGGCGATGCGCTGCGAATCGGGAGCGGCGATACCGTAAAGCACGAGGAAGCGGTCAGCCCATTCGCCGCCAAGCTCTTCAGCAATATCACGGGTAGCCAACGCTATGTCCTGATAGCGGTCCGCCACACCCAGCCGGCCACAGTCGATGAATCCAGAAAAGCGGCCATTTTCCACCATGATATTCGGCAAGCAGGCATCGCCATGGGTCACGACGAGATCCTCGCCGTCGGGCATGCGCGCCTTGAGCCTGGCGAACAGTTCGGCTGGCGCGAGCCCCTGATGCTCTTCGTCCAGATCATCCTGATCGACAAGACCGGCTTCCATCCGAGTACGTGCTCGCTCGATGCGATGTTTCGCTTGGTGGTCGAATGGGCAGGTAGCCGGATCAAGCGTATGCAGCCGCCGCATTGCATCAGCCATGATGGATACTTTCTCGGCAGGAGCAAGGTGAGATGACAGGAGATCCTGCCCCGGCACTTCGCCCAATAGCAGCCAGTCCCTTCCCGCTTCAGTGACAACGTCGAGCACAGCTGCGCAAGGAACGCCCGTCGTGGCCAGCCACGATAGCCGCGCTGCCTCGTCCTGCAGTTCATTCAGGGCACCGGACAGGTCGGTCTTGACAAAAAGAACCGGGCGCCCCTGCGCTGACAGCCGGAACACGGCGGCATCAGAGCAGCCGATTGTCTGTTGTGCCCAGTCATAGCCGAATAGCCTCTCCACCCAAGCGGCCGGAGAACCTGCGTGCAATCCATCTTGTTCAATCATGCGAAACGATCCTCATCCTGTCTCTTGATCAGATCTTGATCCCCTGCGCCATCAGATCCTTGGCGGCAAGAAAGCCATCCAGTTTACTTTGCAGGGCTTCCCAACCTTACCAGAGGGCGCCCCAGCTGGCAATTCCGGTTCGCTTGCTGTGGATCCATCGGCATTTTCTTTTGCGTTTTTATTTGTTAACTGTTAATTGTCCTTGTTCAAGGATGCTGTCTTTGACAACAGATGTTTTCTTGCCTTTGATGTTCAGCAGGAAGCTTGGCGCAAACGTTGATTGTTTGTCTGCGTAGAATCCTCTGTTTGTCATATAGCTTGTAATCACGACATTGTTTCCTTTCGCTTGAGGTACAGCGAAGTGTGAGTAAGTAAAGGTTACATCGTTAGGATCAAGATCCATTTTTAACACAAGGCCAGTTTTGTTCAGCGGCTTGTATGGGCCAGTTAAAGAATTAGAAACATAACCAAGCATGTAAATATCGTTAGACGTAATGCCGTCAATCGTCATTTTTGATCCGCGGGAGTCAGTGAACAGGTACCATTTGCCGTTCATTTTAAAGACGTTCGCGCGTTCAATTTCATCTGTTACTGTGTTAGATGCAATCAGCGGTTTCATCACTTTTTTCAGTGTGTAATCATCGTTTAGCTCAATCATACCGAGAGCGCCGTTTGCTAACTCAGCCGTGCGTTTTTTATCGCTTTGCAGAAGTTTTTGACTTTCTTGACGGAAGAATGATGTGCTTTTGCCATAGTATGCTTTGTTAAATAAAGATTCTTCGCCTTGGTAGCCATCTTCAGTTCCAGTGTTTGCTTCAAATACTAAGTATTTGTGGCCTTTATCTTCTACGTAGTGAGGATCTCTCAGCGTATGGTTGTCGCCTGAGCTGTAGTTGCCTTCATCGATGAACTGCTGTACATTTTGATACGTTTTTCCGTCACCGTCAAAGATTGATTTATAATCCTCTACACCGTTGATGTTCAAAGAGCTGTCTGATGCTGATACGTTAACTTGTGCAGTTGTCAGTGTTTGTTTGCCGTAATGTTTACCGGAGAAATCAGTGTAGAATAAACGGATTTTTCCGTCAGATGTAAATGTGGCTGAACCTGACCATTCTTGTGTTTGGTCTTTTAGGATAGAATCATTTGCATCGAATTTGTCGCTGTCTTTAAAGACGCGGCCAGCGTTTTTCCAGCTGTCAATAGAAGTTTCGCCGACTTTTTGATAGAACATGTAAATCGATGTGTCATCCGCATTTTTAGGATCTCCGGCTAATGCAAAGACGATGTGGTAGCCGTGATAGTTTGCGACAGTGCCGTCAGCGTTTTGTAATGGCCAGCTGTCCCAAACGTCCAGGCCTTTTGCAGAAGAGATATTTTTAATTGTGGA
The DNA here is from genome assembly GCF_057786075.1 of Mesorhizobium sp. P171375. Lineage (NCBI taxonomy): Bacteria > Pseudomonadati > Pseudomonadota > Alphaproteobacteria > Hyphomicrobiales > Phyllobacteriaceae > Mesorhizobium > Mesorhizobium sp. P171375. The sequence continues at coordinate 1,867,457 of NZ_JBYNWF010000001.1, read as the reverse complement.
CGAATCGAATTCAGGAACTTGATATTTTTCATTTTTTTGCTGTTCAGGGATTTGCAGCATATCATGGCGTGTAATATGGGAAATGCCGTATGTTTCCTTATATGGCTTTTGGTTCGTTTCTTTCGCAAACGCTTGAGTTGCGCCTCCTGCCAGCAGTGCGGTAGTAAAGGTTAATACTGTTGCTTGTTTTGCAAACTTTTTGATGTTCATCGTTCATGTCTCCTTGAGCTCATTGTTTGCCTCCCTGCTGCGGTTTTTCACCGAAGTTCATGCCAGTCCAGCGTTTTTGCAGCAGAAAAGCCGCCGACTTCGGTTTGCGGTCGCGAGTGAAGATCCCTTTCTTGTTACCGCCAACGCGCAATATGCCTTGCGAGGTCGCAAAATCGGCGAAATTCCATACCTGTTCACCGACGACGGCGCTGACGCGATCAAAGACGCGGTGATACATATCCAGCCATGCACACTGATACTCTTCACTCCACATGTCGGTGTACATTGAGTGCAGCCCGGCTAACGTATCCACGCCGTATTCGGTGATGATAATCGGCTGATGCAGTTTCTCCTGCCAGGCCAGAAGTTCTTTTTCCAGTACCTTCTCTGCCGTTTCCAAATCGCCGCTTTGGACATACCATCCGTAATAACGGTTCAGGCACAGCACATCAAAGAGATCGCTGATGGTATCGGTGTGAGCGTCGCAGAACATTACATTGACGCAGGTGATCGGACGCGTCGGGTCGAGTTTACGCGTTGCTTCCGCCAGTGGCGCGAAATATTCCCGTGCACCTTGCGGACGGGTATCCGGTTCGTTGGCAATACTCCACATCACCACGCTTGGGTGGTTTTTGTCACGCGCTATCAGCTCTTTAATCGCCTGTAAGTGCGCTTGCTGAGTTTCCCCGTTGACTGCCTCTTCGCTGTACAGTTCTTTCGGCTTGTTGCCCGCTTCGAAACCAATGCCTAAAGAGAGGTTAAAGCCGACAGCAGCAGTTTCATCAATCACCACGATGCCATGTTCATCTGCCCAGTCGAGCATCTCTTCAGCGTAAGGGTAATGCGAGGTACGGTAGGAGTTGGCCCCAATCCAGTCCATTAATGCGTGGTCGTGCACCATCAGCACGTTATCGAATCCTTTGCCACGCAAGTCCGCATCTTCATGACGACCAAAGCCAGTAAAGTAGAACGGTTTGTGGTTAATCAGGAACTGTTCGCCCTTCACTGCCACTGACCGGATGCCGACGCGAAGCGGGTAGATATCACACTCTGTCTGGCTTTTGGCTGTGACGCACAGTTCATAGAGATAACCTTCACCCGGTTGCCAGAGGTGCGGATTCACCACTTGCAAAGTCCCGCTAGTGCCTTGTCCAGTTGCAACCACCTGTTGATCCGCATCACGCAGTTCAACGCTGACATCACCATTGGCCACCACCTGCCAGTCAACAGACGCGTGGTTACAGTCTTGCGCGACATGCGTCACCACGGTGATATCGTCCACCCAGGTGTTCGGCGTGGTGTAGAGCATTACGCTGCGATGGATTCCGGCATAGTTAAAGAAATCATGGAAGTAAGACTGCTTTTTCTTGCCGTTTTCGTCGGTAATCACCATTCCCGGCGGGATAGTCTGCCAGTTCAGTTCGTTGTTCACACAAACGGTGATACGTACACTTTTCCCGGCAATAACATACGGCGTGACATCGGCTTCAAATGGCGTATAGCCGCCCTGATGCTCCATCACTTCCTGATTATTGACCCACACTTTGCCGTAATGAGTGACCGCATCGAAACGCAGCACGATACGCTGGCCTGCCCAACCTTTCGGTATAAAGACTTCGCGCTGATACCAGACGTTGCCCGCATAATTACGAATATCTGCATCGGCGAACTGATCGTTAAAACTGCCTGGCACAGCAATTGCCCGGCTTTCTTGTAACGCGCTTTCCCACCAACGCTGATCAATTCCACAGTTTTCGCGATCCAGACTGAATGCCCACAGGCCGTCGAGTTTTTTGATTTCACGGGTTGGGGTTTCTACAGGACGGACCATGGTTATACCTCCTTCTTAAAGTGTCCACATCATATAGAAGTTATCCGCTCACAAGTCAAGTAAGTCGACCTGTCCTCGGTCGAATCGAGTTGACGCGCACGCGGATCTGCATCGCTGCGCGGCGCCAAGGCGCTAAGCGGCTCAGCTCATGCCCAGGGTCATGCTTTCAAAGACGCTTGATCTCGACGCCGTATTTCCTCAGCACGTAGCCAATCTGTCGCGGGGTCAGCCCAAGCAAGCGCGCTGCCTTTGCCTGCACCCAGCCACATCTTTCCATGGCAGCAATGACGCGCTCTATATCGGGCGTCCTCGCGCCAATTGGGTGGGTTGCGCCGGCAAGCGGGTTAGTCGCGGCCGAACTGGCGGCCTCGTCCGGGGGCGTGGCCAAATTCGCTGACTCCGGCAGGATCGGCGGTGGTTGCAGCGCGGCCTTGCCCGATCTGCACTTCCACAGCGCCTCGGCAAAGCATTGGCCTTGGGAGCAGGCAAAGTCGTTTCTCCCGATTGACAGTCCCTCGGCCAGGATCGCTGTCCGGTGCACGCAATTTTCAAGCTCGCGAATGTTGCCGGGAAACTCACATTTCATCAGCACTTCAATCGCACGCGGATCGAAGGTGAGCGTACAGCCGTTCTCGTCGTTGAACTTCTTGAGAAACTCAGCTGCGAGGAGCGGAATATCGCTGCGCCTTTGGCGCAATGCTGGTACCAGCAAGGGAACCACGTTGATGCGGTAGTACAGGTCGGCGCGGAACTCATTCCTTGCAACCGCCTCTTCCAGGTTCCTGTTCGTGGCGGCAATCACGCGAACATCGACCTTGATGGTCTGATTGCTGCCGACGCGCTCAAACTCCTGCTCCTGCAGCACGCGCAGTAGCTTTGCCTGGAACGAGGCCGAGATCTCGCCAATCTCATCCAGAAACAACGTCCCCTTGTCAGCGAGCTCAAAGCGCCCCTTGCGGGAATTGAATGCGCTTGTGAAGGCACCCTTCTCATGACCGAACAATTCGGATTCCAGGACTGTCTCTGGGAGCGCTGCACAATTGAGTTTAACGAAGGGCCGCTTGGCGCGCGGCGACAACTCGTGAATTGCCTTGGCAGCCAGCTCCTTCCCGGTACCGGACTCACCTCGCAACAGAACTGTGGTTTTTGCCTTCGCTACGACCGCGATCTTCTCCAGCAGGGCGCTTATCGCCGGACTGTCACCAATCATCCCCTCGACGTGAACCTTTTTGCGCCGGGGTGCAGGGTGCTTAACATCAGAAAATTTCGTTTGCAGCCGATGTTCCAGCTCCGGCGCTCGCTCGCTGTCGGCCGCGGAGAAGCGATGCAACTTGACTGTCTGTCCCACCATGTTGGCAATCATGGTGAGCAGCCGGACATCATCGTCGAGCCCATAGCTTGACCTGCTTTCCAAAACCCGGTCCAAAGTCAGCGCGCCTATGGCGTTCCCATCAACACGAATGGGAACGCCGATGAACGACACGGTGTCGGAGGCCCCAAGCACCTCGATATCAGTGGCAGTGAAGGTCGGATGCATCGCTATGTCGTCGGCGACGAGCGGCGTGTCGGTCGTCACAATCTGATCGATGGCGTTGCGCGGCAGGCGCGACCGAGAGGGCTCATTGCCGTTCGTGCCGCAGCCGCTGGCCACTGTGATGTCCAGTCCGCCCTCGGCATCGCAGAGAGCGATGATGCCGTGCCGCATCTGCACAAACGAGTGCAGGAGGTCGACTACCTTGGCCAACTTGAGTTCGAGCCGGGCGGCATCGGCGAGTACTTTCGATATTTCGAAGATGCCGGTTAGCGCGCGCTCGTGCAATGCCACATTCGCAGGATTCGTGTCGGGCTTTGGACAACCCTTTATCGCATTCGGCAGCGATATGCCGCAGTCGCGGGCATTCTGTTCTGACTTGCTAATGTTGTGGTGCATGTGATCCTCGATCTCGCGCCATCAAATCTAGGCTGGCGGCATGTGCGCCCGCGACGTCGCGGGCACGCGCGAATATGCTCCGACGTGAACTCGTGCCGCCGCCGTGTGGTCGAGTGCAAAGCGGGTCTAGCCCTGACGCATAGCTTGGCTACTCCCTCCACGAAGCTTGGCCATGTTATTGGCTTGCCCCGGGCAAACACACGTTGTTTTCAAAAGACTGGAGCGAGGCGGCATAGTCAATCGAGCTTTCTTTCATCTGTGAAAGGAAACCTCGCGGCCTATGATAGGATTCATCAGTTCTATCTTTGCGTTGAAGCAGAAATACCTGGGCCGGCCATGCGTTGCCCGAGCGGCTGACCGCGCGGAGTGTAAATGCGGGGCCGTGCCATTCACCAGCGCCCGCGAAGGAGGGGCGGGAGTGAGAATAACCGCCAACGGCACTGGTCGGTTGCGGCAACCGCCATCTTTCTCGAGTTGATCAGGCGGCGGCGATGTCGGGTGTGAAGGCGCGAAGCTGGCGTCGAGTACGACTTCGTAGGCGGTGCTCGCAACTTCTGAATCGCATCGTCGTGGTCAGCACCATCACCGGCCTGGGGCCGAAATCGGCACACTCAATGAGCGTATCGAAAAGTCTGAACAGATTACGATGCGACCGCTTGAAAACGGCTGCCCCTGCTGCGGGCGTTCATTTGCAAAATGGGTCGTCCAAAGGACCGTCCGAATTTATTCTGTGCATTGCAGTGGCTGCACGGTCGTAGGCTGTCCAGAAACGAGCGCTTCCGAACAGGGGTAAGTTAGCCTGTCATCTGGACGGCCTTGAACAGGCGACACGATGGGGCCCGGTCCAAAGCCGGCTAACGAGGAACCCACCACGCTCTGTGCAGCAAACCGCTAGCCAGAGGGATCGACCGGCAGCACTCTGCCAGAGACCATCAAGGGCGTTCGGACCGCGACCTTGCCCGCTGACACCGCATTCCTCCATCATTGGCGAGCCCACGTCAGTTCAGGTGATGCGGATTCATCTGGCATGGGTATTGCGGCGGCGTTGGTGCAGCGTTCGACCGGAGCGCCGCGATAGGGAGAAGCCCGGGAGAAGTCACGCCACCTCGATCCGGTCAGGGAGAGAGAAACAGTGTCAGCTGCACAAGTCCGCGGCGCGAGTCCCGCGCCCCGCAAACCCTTCTACACCAAGCTCTACGCCCAGGTGCTTGCCGCCATCGCGCTCGGCGTCGCAATTGGCTATTTTTATCCGGAGACCGGCGAGAGCCTGAAGCCGCTGGGTGATGCCTTCATCAAGCTGGTCAAGATGATCATCGCGCCTGTCATCTTCCTGACAATTGCGACCGGCATTGCTGGCATGAACGATCTTCATAAGGTCGGCCGGGTCGCCGGCAAGGCAATGGTTTATTTCCTCACCTTCTCAACGCTCGCGCTGATCGTCGGCCTCATCGTCGCCAATGTCGTCCAGCCTGGCGACGGCCTGAACATCGATCCGGCCTCGCTCGATGTCCAGGCCGTGAATACCTATGCCGCAAAAGCCAAAGCGCAGTCGGTCACCGGCTTCCTGATGAACATCATCCCGCCAACGATCGTCGGTGCCTTCGCGGAAGGCGACATCCTGCAGGTGCTGTTCTTCTCGGTTCTGTTCGGCATGGCGCTTGCGATGGCCGGAGAGACGGGGAAGCCTGTCGTTTCCTTCCTCCAGGCGCTCATTGTGCCTGTCTTCAAGCTCGTCGGAATTCTGATGAAGGCCGCGCCGATCGGCGCTTTTGGCGCGATGGCCTTCACCATCGGCAGATATGGCATCGGTTCGGTGGTCAACCTCGCGATGCTGGTCGCGACGTTCTATTTCACCGCCTTCCTCTTCGTGTTCGGGGTTCTCGGCGCAGTCTGCCGGTACAACGGCTTTTCGATTTGTTCTCTCATTCGTTACATCAAGGAAGAGCTGCTGCTTGTCCTCGCAACGTCCTCCTCGGAGGCGGCGCTCCCGTCGCTGATGGAGAAAATGGAGAAGGCGGGCGCCAGGCGTTCGGTTGTGGGTCTCGTCATCCCGGCCGGATATTCGTTCAATCTGGACGGCACGAATATTTACATGACGCTAGCGGCTCTCTTCATCGCACAGGCGACGAACACGGATCTGTCCATCGGCGATCAGGTGCTGCTGCTGCTCGTAGCAATGCTTTCCTCCAAGGGCGCTGCAGGTGTGACAGGTGCGGGCTTCATCACCCTGGCGGCTACGCTCGCGGTAGTTCCGAGTGTTCCCGTTGCTGGGATGGCACTGATACTCGGCATCGACCGATTCATGTCCGAATGCCGGGCGCTGACGAATTGCGTCGGCAACGCAGTGGCATCCCTCGTCGTCGCACGCTGGGAAGGAGAGTTGGACCGAGCACAGATGAAAGCTGCCTTCAGCGGTCATCAGCTTACCGAGGCATCAAACCGGCTACCCTCCTGCAAGTAAGGTGGGCGGCCCACGACCTGTCAAGTCGCTTAGCTGGTCACATAACTGAACGACCGACCCGCAGCCTCTAAACGGCTCCTCACGGACCATGTATCAGAAGCGCTAAATGTGTGAGTGCAAATCGTCACCGCACTTTAAGCGAATGAGCCTTTCAGTATACCCGGCCGGTTTACGTCTGCAATGATGTTCGTCCAACACGTTGTGCCCATTCGTATGGGGACGTCTTCACTTTGCCACCCGAAACCGAAACGCGCTAGGCGGACAGAGAGCCGGCCCGCGTCAAAACCAATCAGAATAGGACCTATGACCAAGCGCCCCACAATTGCCGATCTCGCCCGCGAAGCCCGAGTCAGCGTAGCAACGATCGATCGGGTTCTGAACGCCCGCCATCCGGTGCGCGAGGAGACCGCGCGGCGGGTCCACGACGCCGCCCAGGCGATCGGCTATCATGCTGCCGGGCTAATCAAGCAGCGGTTGCGGCGAGACCTACCGCACTACCGTCTGGGCTTCATCTTGAGAAAACCGGCCCAGCATTTCTACCAAGATTTAGCCCGCGAGGTCGAAGCATCGGTCAATTTGGCCCAGTCCTTCCACGGCATTCCGCTCGTCGAATTCGCCCCGTCACATATGCCGAGCGACCTGATCGCGCCGCTCAAGGAGTTGGGCGCACGCTGCCATGCAATCGCGATGGTGGCACCGGACCACCCGAAAATCACAGCAGCGGTTGAGGACCTCAAGGCCAAGGGCATTCCGGTTTTCTCGCTGCTTTCCGACTTCGCCGCCGGCGTGCGACAGGGGTATATCGGCCTTAACAACCGCAAGGTGGGGCGCACGGCCGCTTGGATGGTGTCCAAGGTCGCAAAACGGCCCGGCAAAGTGGCGGTGTTTGTCGGCAGCCATCGTTTCCAGGGGCACGAGCTCCGTGACGTCGGCTTTCGCTCCTATTGCCGTGAGAACGCGCCCACGTTCGAGGTGCTGGATCCGGTCATGAACCTCGAGAAACGGCAGATCACCTACGAGGCAACGCTTGATCTCATGCAGCGGGAGCCCGAGCTCGTCGGCTTCTATGTCGCCGGCGGCGGCATGGAGGGCGCGATCTCCGCGCTCCGAGAAGAGGGCAAAAGTCGGGATCTCGTCGCGATCGTGAATGAAATCACACCTGAGTCTCGGGCAGCGCTTGCAGATAACATCGTCACGATGGCGGTCGCCACGCCAATGCGCCGGCTTTGCCAGGAGCTGATAACGCTGATGACACGGGCTATCGAGACCGGCACCGCTGAAACACCCGGACAGACATTTCTGCCGTTCGACATCCATCTGCCGGAAAATATATGAAGGCGGAAGCGCGAGGTAGATTGCCTAGATCCGCAGCGTCAACCTCCACCGGCTTCACTTGCCAACATGCCCCACGTTCTCGTGCAGGGGGTGTGGTCAATGATCCCGCACGGCAAGAGCCGAGCGAGGCCAGCACAGTCCATTTGGGGTCGACCTCGTCGACCGCCATCTCCTCGCCTGGCTGCACGTGAAAAGCCGCGGCACAGCCGGCAAGGTAGGAATTTAACCGGGCTAACCATCTTCTGGGACTTCGCACGCAAATCGAGGCGGCAGTCAATTCAGTAGCAGCCCGGGCGTGTGTTCTGCTCGTTCCGGCCCCTCGCACTTAGCAAGGAACTGCGCCGCTCTGCCGGGCCAAAGGCCCGACGCCCGAAGGGCGACCGCTCCTACGCGATCGCGTCCGCCTCCAGAAGCCGCCATCGAAAAGAATGCTCGCGTCGTCACCACCTACGGCCAAAGCGGGCAATCAAGGCAGCTGGCATCACTCTGCCACACATCCTCGACGAGCAATTCGCCTGAGATCAGCCCCAGAACGTAGGTTACACGCGCCGCGCCGGCGCTTGTCGAACATGCTGATCAGCCTGTATTACAGGCGGTGATTAGGTGGGGCTCAACATCTTCCGGGACTTCGCACGCGATTTCGAGGTGGCAGTCGGTACCAAGAAACGAAAGGTCGGATCGGCGTGCCCGAGACGCTCAATAATTTCAGGCAAAGGCGCCAAGCGAGATGCCTCCTGCAACATCATTTCCCGCATCCACACGCTTGCCGGATCACTATTGTGAAGCTCAGGCCATTGGACGGCTTCCGTGAATGCAGGAGGAGGAAGTGGCGGCGGAAGTTGGACAATCCGCAGGGGTGTTGTTTTTGCGAAATGCTGCGCCAGCCGTAAGGGCATAGTCCCGATGCGGCTGGTGCCTGACAGGACGGGCGGGATCAGGCTAAAGCCCTGTACGACAACTTCGATACGTCTCTCGAAACCGTGCTCGAGCAAATACCATTCCTCCATGGTGGGCTGCCGGGTGTGCCTGAATTTGAGCACAACATGCCCCATGCACAAGTATCGCTCGAATGTAAGTGGCTCCGACAGCTGCTTGTTCGTGCCGCAGCCTACGCCTACGAGCTTATCTTCGAACAGGGCTGCCCGAGGATGTTTCGACATGAACACTTCCGGCATAATCAGAAAATCAACGTCGCCGCGCCGGAGAAGCTCCTCGGGGTCGTCGCAAATAGGCAGACATTCAAAGCGAACGGCGGGAGCTTCCCGCGCAGCGCGCTCTACTATCTTCCTAAAAAATACGAGCGTGATGTAATCGGAAAGCATGATTCGGAAGAGACGATCCGATTGGGCCGGGTTGAAGGCGTCGGGGGAAATAATCGATAGCTGGATGTGCAGCAATGCGTCCCGGACTGCTGGGGCGAGCCCGTCGGCGCGCGGCGTCAAAATGAGCTCGCGGCCGTTCATCGTAAATAGCTCATCGTTGAAATAGGCGCGTAGCCGAGCAACGGCGGCGCTCATGGCCGGCTGGCTCAGGTTGATACTGCGAGCCGCGGCAGTGACTTTACGCTCCCTCATCAGAGCGTCCAGCACAACGAGGAGATTTAGATCCAGCCCTTTAAAACGCATGTCATGTTCTATCCAACGTGTGGATGCGTATCATTCAAACAATCAATTTTACGAATTTACGAGCCATGCATTAGAGGAACGGAAAGTGAGCGACGTCAAGCTCAAATCGACGACACGGGCCGGAACTCGAGAGAGCGTCTGGCTCACCTTCGCCAACGACAACGGCTGAGTGCAGCCACCAACGCCGCTTTGGTCGAGTAATGCGGCCACAAAAACCAATATGAAGAGAGGTCCTGAATGCGCCATCAGGTGCAGTGGAAGTTGTGCTGGGAAAACGAGTTGCAGCTCTCCGATCACGTTAAGCTCGCCGAGTTCTTTCGTGATACGTACGGGCCGACTGGGGCGTCCAACGCAGAACCGTTCGAAGGTAGTCGAAGCTGGGCCGGAGCCAGGCCTGAACTCCGCGTAATCGCCTATGATTCAAGCGGTGTAGCGGCTCACATGGGCATACTGCGCCGTTTCATCAAGGTCGACGCGGTCGACCTGTTGGTGGCTGAACTGGGCCTGTACGGGGTACGTCCGGACCTTGAGGGTCTGGGAATCGCCCATTCAATCCATGTCATGCTTCCAATACTGCAGGAGCTTGGCGTTCCATTCGCTTTCGGAACGGTCAGGGACGCGATGCGGAATCATGTTGAGAGGTTCGGACGGCGATACAGCCCTATGGCCGTTTTGTCGGGAATTCGCGTGCGCTCCACCCGACCAGAGGCCCGCCTCGACCTGCCGCCCACACGCATCGATGACGCACTCACAATTGTTCTGCCAGTTGGACGGCCGATCAGCGAATGGCCCACGGGCACGATGATAGATCGGAACGGACCAGAGCTATGAGCCGGTCCGATTGCTTGTACGAAGTGCGCCGTGAGTGCTCTGACGGCACCGGCCGTCGAAGCGTTTATCTGACGTTTGACGACGGTCCCAATCCACTTTTCACACCGGAGATTCTCGACGTGCTGGCAGAGCAGCGGGTGCCGGCGACTTTCTTCGTCATCGGCGCCTACGCCTTAGAGCACCCATATCTAATCCAACGGATGATCGCAGAAGGGCACGAGGTAGGCAACCACACGATGTCTCATCCGGATCTGTACCAATGCGGTTTCGGCGAAGTGCAACGTGAGGTCTTTGAAGCGAACGACGCCATCATGAGAGCGTGCCCGCAGGCCTCGGTCCGCTTTGTTCGCGCGCCCTACGGCGCCTGGAGCGAAGAAGTCTGCACAGCATCACAGATCGCCGGGCTGGCGGCCCTTCATTGGTCCGTCGACCCTCGAGATTGGTCTCGCCCTGGAGTAGAGGCGATTATCGATAAAGTGCTCGCCTCCGTCCGGCCGGGCGCAATTGTACTCTTGCACGACGGATGCCCTCCCGGCGAGTTGAGCCAGGGCGCTCACGCCGGCATGCGCGACCAGACGGTCACGGCGCTGTCCCGGCTGATTCCAGCACTGCGTGAGCGCGGATTTGTAATCCGCTCACTTCCTCAACATCACTGAACAACGAGATCCCATGACTCTTCTTGGTACAACCAGCACTGTGGCCATTTCGCTTTATGCACTGCTCTCGACTGCCTATAAGAGCATGCAAGGGCTTTATGCTATGCCGACAAAGGATTCGTCGGCGTTGGAGGTTCTCGCCGGCTCCGACAAACTGCCCAGCGTCGATGTCATCGTCCCCTGCTTCAACGAGGATCCGCGCACGCTTTCAGAGTGCCTGGCTTCCATTGCAGACCAAGAATACGCCGGAAGACTTCGGGTCTATTTGGTTGATGACGGTTCTGGAAATCGCGAAGCCTTAGGAACTGTCCACGAAGACTACGCGCGCGACCCCAGGTTCGACATCATTTTGCTTCCCGAGAATGTTGGAAAGCGCAAGGCGCAGATCGCCGCGATACGACGCTCATCAGGGGATCTGGTGCTTAACGTTGATTCAGACACGGTACTCGCGCCCGACGTCATTTCCAAGCTTGTACCGAAGATGCGAGATTCAGCGGTCGGCGCAGTCATGGGTCAGTTGACGGCCAGTAACCGAACCGAGAGCTGGCTGACCAGGCTGATAGACATGGAGTACTGGCTGGCTTGCAACGAGGAGCGCGCGGCACAGGCTCGCTTCGGTGCCGTTATGTGCTGTTGCGGCCCATGTGCCATGTACCGCCGGTCTGCGCTCCTTTTGTTACTGGACCAGTACGAGTCGCAATTTTTTCGGGGCAAGCCAAGCGACTTCGGTGAGGATCGCCATCTCACTATCCTGATGCTGAAAGCAGGCTTTCGAACCGAATACGTTCCGAGCGCCATCGCGGCCACAGTCGTTCCGAACAGACTCGGACCGTATCTGCGCCAACAACTCCGTTGGGCACGAAGCACATTCCGGGACACACTGCTTGGGCTGCGCTTGCTGCCTAGCCTAAATAGCTATCTCACGTTGGACGTGGTCGGACAGAATCTCGGCGCGCTACTCCTCGCCCTATCGGTATTAACGGGCCTCGCACATTTCGCACTGACAGGCACTGTGCCTTGGTGGACAGGACTGATGATTGTGTCCATGACCATGCTCCGATGCAGCGTGGTAGCATTTCGTGCTCGACAATTTCGATTTCTTGGCTTTTCGCTGCACACGTTCATCAACGTCTTTCTCTTGCTTCCGTTGAAGGCCTACGCGCTGTGTACCTTGAGCAATAGCGATTGGCTGTCGCGAAGCTCTGCTGTCGCTACATCGAACACTGGGGGAAAACAGGCCCCCACCCAAGCTCCGATCACTGGTTCCAGCAGGGCAGAACTCTCGCCCCATTCGGCTCCGCTTCGCAGGCTCAGTCTTGCGCGGGATTCTTCGGAATTAGTCCTGTCGGACAACATTTGCGGCGACGATTGATCGCAAATACCTAATGGACGAAAGGTGCACGAGTTTGACCCAGAACGTGAATCATCAGTTGCTTGATCGGGAATTGGCCGCCGACGATCCGTGGGGCCTCGACGGCAATCCATTCGAGCGGAAGCGCCACACGCAAATGCTCCAGCTGGCGCTTGCCCAAGGCTCCATTACAAATGCCCTCGAAGTCGGGTGCGCTGCCGGCGCATTCACGGAAAAACTAGCCCCCTACTGCCAAGGGCTCACCGTCATCGATGTCGTGGCGCAAGCGATTGCTCGAGCACGTCAACGGATAAAGGAGCCGTCGCGCATCAACTGGATAGTCTGCGATGTTCAACAGTTTTCGACCGACGAGTTGTTTGACGTGATCGTTGTGGCGGAGGTCCTCTACTACCTCGGAGACATAGCCGAGATGCGCGCGGCCGTCAAAAACCTGGTGCGGGTGCTTGCGCCAGGCGGGCATCTGATCTTCGGATCGGCAAGGGATGCTAATTGCCGTCGCTGGGGTCACGCCGCTGGTGCTGAGCCGGTCATCGCCATGCTGAACGAAACGTTGATCGAGGTAGAGCGGCTTGAGTGTCGGGGCGAGTCGGTCAACGAAGACTGCTTGCTCGTCCGTTTCCGGAACCCGATTTCCGCTTCCTGATGAATCTCGAATCTATCGCCGTTAACGTGGAGACACTATGCGCATCTGTGGTACCAAGCTGACCCATGATGGGGCGATCGCCCTGGTCCAGGATGGACGGCTCGTCTTCTGCGATGACCAGGAAAAGCGGCACAACGATCCGCGTTACCAATCCATCGATAATCTCGACGCAATTGTCGCCGCTTTAGCGGAGCAGCGGCTAGATCCTTGTGATGTCGATCAGTTCGTTATCGACGGCGGGGATGGCGAAGACGAGTCACAGTTTCAGATCGGCAGGGAACCAAGCGACCGCCAGTTTTGTCGTCCCTCTCGGTAAAATGAACCCATGTCCATGATAGCGATCGACCTTACTGACGTAAGCAAAACTTATGACAAGCTCGTTGTCGACAGGCTGTCGTTCCGCGTTGCGGCGGGGGAATGCTTCGGGCTCTTGGGACCGAACGGCGCGGGCAAAAGCACGATTGCGCGTATGGTCCTCGGCATGACATCGCCTGATGCGGGGAAGATTACTGTGCTCGGCGCTCCAGTGCCGGCGCGCGCGCGTTTGGCACGTATGCGCATCGGCGTGGTCCCGCAGTTCGACAATCTTGATGCCGCGTTCACTGTACGCGAGAACCTGTTGGTGTTCGGGCGCTACTTCCGGATGAGCAGACGCCAGATCGATGCGGTCATACCATCGCTGCTTGAGTTCGCCCGCCTCGAGAACAAAGCGGATGCGCGCGTCGCCGAACTGTCCGGCGGCATGAAGCGGCGCCTGACGCTCGCGCGTGCGCTCATCAATGACCCGCACTTGCTGGTGATGGACGAGCCGACCACCGGCCTCGATCCGCAGGCCCGCCACCTGATCTGGGATCGGCTGCGATCGCTGCTGGCGCGGGGCAAGACTATTCTTTTGACTACCCATTTCATGGAAGAGGCCGAGCGGCTGTGCGATCGGCTGTGCGTTATGGAGGAGGGGCGCAAGATCGCCGAAGGTCGCCCGTCCGAACTCATTGACGAGCAGATCGGCTGTGACGTGGTGGAGGTCTACGGCGGCAATCCGCATGAACTGGGTGCGCTGATCCGGCCGTACGCACAGCGCATCGAGGTGAGCGGTGAGACGCTTTTTTGCTATGCACCCGATCCGGAGCAGGTGCTGGCGCAGCTACGCGGGCGCACGGGTCTACGCCTTCTGCAGCGTCCCCCCAATCTCGAGGATGTGTTTTTGCGGTTAACCGGGCGCGAGATGGAGGACTGAACAATGGGCGAACGTTATGCGGCGGGCATGCCCGCCAATGCGTGGAATTGGGTCGCGGTTTGGCGCCGCAACTATCTTGGATGGAAGAAAATCGGGCTTGCATCGGTTCTCGGCAACCTCGCCGATCCGATGATCTATCTGTTCGGTCTCGGCTTTGGCATCGGAACAATGATAGGTCCTGTTGAGGGCACTTCGTACATTGCGTTTCTCGCGGCTGGCATGGTTGCCACAAGCGTGATGGCATCGGCGACCGCTGAAACGGTCTACGGGAGTTTCGGCCGCATGGGCGACCAGCGCACCTGGGAAGGAATGCTATGCACTCAGCTGACGCTCGGCGATATCTTACTCGGCGAATTGGCGTGGGCAGCCACGAAGGCCCTCATGGCGGGCACAGCAATCACTATTGTTGCTACCACGCTCGGCTACGCATCGTGGCCATCCATCCTCTGCTTGCTGCCAGTCATCGCTCTCAATGGCCTCGCCTTCGCGAGTCTAGCGATGGTCGTCACGGCGCTTGCGCCCAGTTATGAATATTTCATATTTTATAATACGCTTGTTATTACACCCATGCTGTTCCTTTGCGGCGCGATGTTTCCGGTCAACCAATTGCCCGGCGCTTTTCAGTATGCTGCCTCCTTATTACCGCTCGCACATGCAATCGACCTCATTCGTCCAGCGATGCTTGGCCGTCCGATTGACAAAATGGGCCTGCATATCGGCGCGCTTTGCATATACACAGTTTTGCCCTTCTTCTTTTCGATTGCTCTTTTTCGTCGAAGGCTGATGCGTTGACGCTACTCACCATTCGAATTGAATGTTTGGTCGCAACCCATTCACACGCCGCCTAGATCAAGACATGCGTTTTAAGGGACTCGATCTGAATCTCCTCGTCGTGTTGGACGCTCTGGTCAGGGAACGTAAAGTCACCGCGGCGGCCCGCAGTATCAACCTGAGCCAGCCGGCAATGAGCGCCGCCGTTGCTCGGTTACGCGCCTATTTCAGCGATGAGCTATTTACGATGAGCGGCCGCGAGCTCATTTTGACACCTCGCGCTGAGGGGCTCGCCCCAGCAGTCAGGGAGGCATTGCTGCACATCCAGCTATCGATTATTTCCTGGGACGCCTTCAACCCAGCCCAATCGGATCGTCGCTTCCGGATTATCCTTTCCGATTACATCACGCTCGTATTTTTTAAGAAGATCGTAGAACGTGCTGCGCGGGAAGCTCCCGCCGTCCGCTTTGAATGTCTCCCTATTTCCGACGACCCCGAGGAGCTTCTCCGGCGCGGCGACGTTGATTTTCTAATTATGCCGGAAGTATTCATGTCGAAACATCCTCGCGCAGCCCTGTTCGAAGATATGCTCGTGTGCGTAGGCTGCGGCACGAACAAGCAGCTGTCAGAGCCACTTACATTGGAGCGATACTTATCGATGGGGCAGGTTGTGTTCAAATTCGGGGACACCCGGCAGCTCTCCATGGAGGAATGGTATTTGCTCGAGCACGGTTTCGAGAGACGCATCGAAGTTGTCGTACACGGCTTTAGCCTGATCCCGCCCGTTGTATCAGGCACCAGCCGCATCGGGACCATGCCCTTACGGCTGGCGCAGCATTTCGCAAAAACAACACCCCTGCGGATTGTCAAACTTCCGCCGCCACTTCCTCCCGCATTCACGGAGGCCGTTCAATGGCCTGCGCTCCACAATAGTGATCCGGCAAGCCTGTGGATGCGGGAAATGATGTTGCAGGAGGGATCTCGTATGATTCCTCTGCCTAAGAGCACCGGACGTCTCAGTTGTCCCCAAATTGAGAAAATGCCCCCCCCTCGACTATGAGAGGAGGCATGGATGGCGATGCCCCGCCGCCTGCGACCCCGCAACTGCTCAGCAGAAGGGCGAAGCGAACGAGAGTGAATCCATTTCGTAAATGTGTGCCTATCCAAGCAATCGATTTCTGCAATTGTCCGATGACGAATATGAACGCGCCTGAAGGTGTGGAGGCGGAAGCCTGTTCGGGCCCTTGCGGCCGACCACGATGAATCCCTTCCAAACCTTCAGCCGGACGGTGTTGTTGACGCGCTCCATTAAATGCCGGGACCAAACATATTCGGCGGGAGCACTGATCCTGAACCAGCGAGCGGATGCAGTCGGTTGCCGGTCGGGGAGCAATATAGGGAGCTGGGTCGCCAGCCTCCGGAGACTTACGTGACAACCATTCCTTAAAGGATTCAGCTTTGAGACCCTTCCCTCTGACTTCCGCGATTTGGGGCATTGTGTTGATCAGCGGCGTGGTCAACGTGCTTGCGCTCATCTCGCCGCTGTTCATGCTTCAGGTCTATGACCGCGTTCTGGCAAGTGGCAGCGTATCCACGCTAGTGGGGCTCGTCGTGCTTGCTGCGGGGCTTTATGCGTTCCAATGCCTGCTCGACATTTTGCGCGCCCGCGTGCTGCTGCGGATTGGCGAGCGTTTCGATGGACAGTTTTCCGGACGCGTTCACGATGCGATCGTTCGCCTTCCGCTTTCAACGCGCATGCCGGGCGACGGCTTGCAGCCGCTTCGCGATCTCGACAATGTTCGCGGCTTCTTAGGTGGAAACGGTCCGACAGCGTTCTTCGATCTGCCATGGATGCTGTTTTATCTTGGCATTTGCTTCCTCCTTCATTTCTGGATCGGCATGACGGCACTTATCGGGGCGTTCGGTCTCACATCTCTGACACTCCTTGCCAACACTCTCTCGCAAGGGCCGATAAGCGATACCGTTGCCCACAACATGGCACGCAATGGTCTGCTGCAAGCAGCGCGTTGCAATGCCGAGGTCGTGCAAGCTCTCGGTCTTGGAAAGCGGATCGCTGCCCGATGGCAAAAGGCCAATGCCAAGTGTCTGGCCGCCAACCGGAAAGCTGGGGACGTGGCAGGTGGGCTGGGTGCCATTTCAAAGTCGCTGCGCGTGCTGCTGCAATCGGCCATTCTTGCCGTCGGTGCGTACCTTGTCGTCAGGGAAGAGGCTACGGCCGGGGTCATGATTGCCAGTTCGATCATGATGGGGCGTGCGCTGGCTCCGGTCGACCTCGCCATTTCAAGCTGGAAACCCTTCCTCATGGCGCGCCAGGGTTGGGCGCGGCTGGAGGACCTCTTGGAAAAGGTTCCTGAAACCGCTCCTGTTATGCTAATGCCTGCACCTGAACGCGAACTGCGCCTCGAAAGCGTGACAATCGTTCCGCCCGGTGAAAGCAAGCCGACCGTGACCGGCATTGCGTTTGCCATTCAGGCGGGAAGCGCACTCGGGGTCATCGGCCCGTCGGGCTCGGGCAAGTCGACACTCTCGCGCGCCATCGTCGGCGCATGGACGCCGGTCGCCGGGAAGGTTCGCATCGACAGCGCAAGCCTCGATCAATGGGACCGGGAAGCACTAGGCCGTCACATCGGCTATCTGCCACAAGGTGTTGAATTGTTCGATGGCACCATTGCCGAAAACATCGCTCGTTTTGAAGATGATCCTGACCCTGAGGCTATTGTCGCCGCGGCGAAAGCAGCGGCCACGCACGAACTGATCCTCCGATTTGAGCACGGATACGAAACTCCGATTGGTGAGGCCGGATCGGCACTTTCCGCCGGGCAGCGTCAGCTTATCGGTCTTGCCCGGGCCCTTTATCGAGACCCTTTCCTTGTCGTGCTGGATGAACCCAATGCCCATCTCGACGCGGAAGGCGAAGCTGCAGTCGTTAATGCGATCGCCTCCGTGCGCGAGCGCAAGGGCATTGCGGTTGTCGTCGCCCATCGGCCGAGCGCCATCCGCGCCGTCGATTTGGTGTTGGTGATGGAAGGTGGACGGCAGCGATCATTCGGTGCGCGTTCCAAAGTCCTGAAGGCCATCGAGTCTACACAGGATCACGTGGCAGAGCGCGCTGACATGGAGGATCCCGGTGTCCGGCATTCATCAGAACAATGACGTTTCGAGTCCATTCGCCGGCACCTGGTGGCGGGCCTTCTGGCGAGCGTGATCCGGACACTTTGTCGTCGTTTCCTGGTGAGAAGATACAGCACCCGACTGGCGGGGTGGTCGGAGAAATCCTGGTGAACCCGGCATTTCGTACTACCTGGTGCGCCTGTCAGTTCCGATCTCGGCTCGCGCGAACGCGCTCCCTAACGTTCCATTGCTCGCAATGGGCAGTGCCGGCGCGACTCGGCAACACAGCCCCATGCCCGTTCTTCCGAGGGCGGCCCAACCAGGACGACCGGTTGCCAAGTTTTCCTGGACCGTTCTTTGAGTGTGAATGTTCGGGCCGATTGCCTGGGGCGTGTCCCCGCCGCCTGCGAGCCCGCAACTGCTCAGCAGAAGGGCGAAGTGAACGAGAATGCATCCATTTCGTAAATGTATGCCTATCCAAGCAATCGATTTCTCCAATTGTCCGATGACGAATATGAACGACTCAGGCAGGGGCATCATTAGGAGTATTTTCAATGGCAAAGATTATCGAAGGTGGCCCGGGTTCCGAAACACTCCTCGGCACCGAGGGTGTTGACTGGATCGAGGGTTACCAGGGCGGTGACTGGCTTGACGGTCGTGGCGGCAACGACGAGATCTCGGGTGGCGCGGGCAGTGACCGAGCCATCGGCGGCAAGGGTAACGACCGCATCTTCGGCGGAGATGGCTGGGACGATCTCTCCGGCGACAACGGCCGCTTCAACGCGCGCGTCTCCGGTGAGGACAATGACAGGCTCAGCGGCGGACCCGGCCAGGATGTCCTCTACGTGGGTGACGGCCAGGACACGTTGACCGGGGGCAGCGACAGTGACACGTTCGTGTTCCAGTTCCACAATCCGGTACCTGGGGTTGTCGGGTCGACGTCGGACATTACCACTATCACCGATTTCAACCCGGCGGAGGACAAGTTCGCCTTCGATGCGGTGGGCCTCTACAACGATGGTTTTGGCGCGAACTTCGTCAACAACGCCAGCATACAGTCCGGCTACCCGGTGAGCAGCTTCTACAGCGGTGCGGCCTCGGGTGCGAACGGCGAACACGTCGTGGTGATCACTGGCGAATCTTTCAACTCTGCTAATGAGGCGGCGAGTGCGATCTCCGGCGAGCACGCCGGCGACATCATTGTCTA
Source organism: Mesorhizobium sp. P171375 (assembly GCF_057786075.1). Lineage (NCBI taxonomy): Bacteria > Pseudomonadati > Pseudomonadota > Alphaproteobacteria > Hyphomicrobiales > Phyllobacteriaceae > Mesorhizobium > Mesorhizobium sp. P171375. Next base: position 1,848,216 of record NZ_JBYNWF010000001.1, on the reverse strand, counting down.
CCAAAGCAGCTACACCGACAGACTCGCAACTCTGGCCTATGTCACCGCCGACGGCAGCGCGCACGAGTTCGCCCACCTGGGCGGTGTGGTCACCGTGGCAGACCTGGGCCTGACCGCGTCCGACTTCACCTTCGTTTGATCCAGAAAACCCATACGGAACCGCGCCCGCCCCGCCCCCCTGGGCGGGCGCTTTCCCGTTTCCGCTACTTGCCATGGGCCGGGGCGCCCGGGAGCAGTCAGCGTGTACAGTGACGAAGCCCTGCGCGTCGCGCTGGTCGTGCACCGAAATCCCACTGAAGGTGTGGAGGCGGAAGCCTGTTCGGGCCCTTGCGGCCGACCACGATGAATCCCTTCCAAACCTTCAGCCGGACGGTGTTGTTGACGCGCTCCATTAAATGCCGGGACCAAACATATTCGGCGGGAGCACTGATCCTGAACCAGCGAGCGGATGCAGTCGGTTGCCGGTCGGGGAGCAATATAGGGAGCTGGGTCGCCAGCCTCCGGAGACTTACGTGACAACCATTCCTTAAAGGATTCAGCTTTGAGACCCTTCCCTCTGACTTCCGCGATTTGGGGCATTGTGTTGATCAGCGGCGTGGTCAACGTGCTTGCGCTCATCTCGCCGCTGTTCATGCTTCAGGTCTATGACCGCGTTCTGGCAAGTGGCAGCGTATCCACGCTAGTGGGGCTCGTCGTGCTTGCTGCGGGGCTTTATGCGTTCCAATGCCTGCTCGACATTTTGCGCGCCCGCGTGCTGCTGCGGATTGGCGAGCGTTTCGATGGACAGTTTTCCGGACGCGTTCACGATGCGATCGTTCGCCTTCCGCTTTCAACGCGCATGCCGGGCGACGGCTTGCAGCCGCTTCGCGATCTCGACAATGTTCGCGGCTTCTTAGGTGGAAACGGTCCGACAGCGTTCTTCGATCTGCCATGGATGCTGTTTTATCTTGGCATTTGCTTCCTCCTTCATTTCTGGATCGGCATGACGGCACTTATCGGGGCGTTCGGTCTCACATCTCTGACACTCCTTGCCAACACTCTCTCGCAAGGGCCGATAAGCGATACCGTTGCCCACAACATGGCACGCAATGGTCTGCTGCAAGCAGCGCGTTGCAATGCCGACTTGCGCCTGCAGGTGCAATCGGCCATTCTTACCGTAGGTGCGTACCTTGTCGTCAGGCAGGAGGCTACGGCCGGGGTCATGATTGTCAGTTCGATCATGATGGGGCGTGCGCTGGCTCCGGTCGATCTGGCCATTTCAAGCTGGAAACCCTTCCTCATTGCGCGCCAGAGTTGGGCGCGGCTGGAGGACCTCTTGGAAAAGGTTCCTGAAACCGCTCCTGTTGTGCCTATGCCTGCACCTGAACGCGAACTGCGCCTGGAAAGCGTGACAATCGTTCCGCCCGGTGAAAGCAAGCTGACCGTGACCGGCCTTGCGTTTGCCATTCAGGCGGGAAGCGCACTTGGGGTCATCGGCGCATCGGGTTCGGGCAAGTCGACACTCTCGCGCGCCATCGTCGGCGCATGGACGCCGGTCGCCGGGAAGGTTCGCATCGACAGCGCAAGCCTCGATCAATGGGACCGGGAAGCACTAGGCCGTCATATCGGCTATCTGCCACAAGGTGTTGAACTGTTCGACGGCACCATTGCCGAAAACATCGCTCGTTTTGAAGATGATCCTGACCCTGAGGCTATTGTCGCCGCGGCGAAAGCAGCGGGCACCCACGAACTCATCCTCCGATTTGAGCACGGATACGAAACTCCGGTCGGTGAGGTCGGATCGGCACTTTCCGCCGGGCAGCGTCAGCTTATCGGTCTTGCCCGTGCCCTTTATCGAGACCCTTTCCTTGTTGTGCTGGATGAACCCAATACCCATCTCGATGCGGAAGGCGAAGCTGCAGTCGCTAAGGCGATCGCCTCCGTGCGCGAGCGCAAAGGCATTGCGGTTGTCGTCTGCCATCAGCCGAGCGTCATCAGCGCCGTCGATTTGGTGTTGGTGATGGAAGGTGGACGGCAGCGAGCATTCGGTGCGCGTTCCAAAGTCCTGAAGGCCATCGAGTCTACACAGGATCACGTGGCAGAGCGCGCTGACATGGAGGATACCGGTGTCCGGCATTGATCAGAACAATGACGTTTCAAGCTCCATTCGCCGCCACCTGGTGGCGGGCCTTCTGGCGAGCGTGATCTTTGTGGGAGGAGCCGGAGCCTGGGCGACCTTCACGAATCTCTCCGGTGCGGTTGTAGCGTCCGGACACTTTGTCGTCGTTTCCTATGTCAAGAAGGTGCAGCACCCGACTGGCGGGGTGGTCGGAGAAATCCTGGTGCGCGAAGGGGATAAAGTAAAAGCCGGCGACATCCTCATGCGGCTCGATGCTACCCAGACGCGCGCTAATCTCGCCATAGTCACCAAGCGGCTCGATGAGCTGGCCGCCTACCTGGCACGACTCGATGCTGAGCGTGACGATCTCGCGGAAATCGCCTTCCCGGACTGGCTACTCGCCCGAAGAGATGTTCCAGACGTAGCTTCGGCAATAGATAGCGAGACGCTGCTGTTCGAATTCCGCAGGCAATCCCGCGACGGGAAGCAGGCGCAATTGGCGGAACGCATTACTCAATATCACCACGAGATCGAAGGACTCAAGGCGCAGGAAATTGCCTGTGAAAAAATGATCGAGGTTCTCCAAAAGGAAATTGCTGTTCTAAGTGGGCTGCGCAAGCAAGGCATTGTCTCGGACCAACGGTTGAACAGCCTGAAGATCCAGGTTGCCACTTTCGGTGGCGAGCGCGGTGAGAAGATCGCAGATCAGGCACAGACGGCAGCCCGCATAGCCGAAACGCGCCTGCAGATCCCGCAGATCGATCAGGATTTCAAGTCGGAAGTCGGCCAGGAGCTCAGAGAGGTTCAGGCGCAGGTCGGGGAGTATGTTGAGCGCAAGGTGGCGGTTGAGCAGGAACTGCGGCGGATCGATATCGTCGCGCCGCAGTCAGGCGCCATTCAACAACTCGCAATTCATACGGTCGGCGGAGTGATTACGCCCGCCGATCCGATCATGCTAATCGTGCCGGAAGGCGACGATCTTGCGCTTGAAGTACGAATCACCCCGAAGGACATCGACCAAATCCAGCTTGGCCACAAGGCCGTGCTGCGGATGTCAGCCTTCAATCTGAGAACCACGCCGATATTGAACGGATATGTCAGCCGGATCGCAGCCGATCTGGCGACGGATGAAAAAAACGGCATTTCGTACTACCTGGTGCGCCTGTCGGTTCCGCAGGCGGAACTGACGAAGCTCAAGGGCCTGACGCTCGTGCCCGGTATGCCGGCCGAAGCGATGGTCGAGACGGGCGAGCGTACGGCGCTTTCCTATTTCGTGAAGCCGCTGTCGGACCAAATCAGTCGGACATTCCGGGAGGAATGAAATAACCCAGAGAAATGAGTCTTGGCCATGGTGGCGTTCCTTCGCGGGAATCAGGTGAAGTGAACAATCACCAGCCTGCCATGACCGCCCCCTCTCAGCGAATTTGCAGAACTCTCAGTACACTACCGGGACGGCCTTGTCCGGCGAGGTCATACTGCGAATGTCCCATATCGTTTCTCCTCAGGCCGCTATTGGCCAGAGCACAAACGTTCAGGAGGGGGGCCGGGAGCCGACCGTCTACTTTTGGCAACCCTTGCCTTAAAAGCCGCCGAAAAATGGATAGCGTTGAACAAGTGCAGCGCCCTCTGTGTCGCTTCACCTTGCGGCACCAAAGGTCCAGAAGGTCAGTTGTCTGTTCAGCGATGAGGGTACCGACGCGACTCTGGGGTGGCGTGCCTGCCCGGGTGGTGGCGTATCAGGGCCCAAATGTTTCGGTAGTGTCCAAGGGGACCGAGTTATCGACCGCGGCCAAGTACTAGCCGAGTTTCGCCGGAGAACCGGCCTCACGGACAACACAGCAATGCGCGCAACCGCTCCGTCGCGCAGTCACCGTTTTAGCCATCGACAAGTTCTTGAACTGGAGAATTGTCTTGGGTTGCAAGTTCACATCTGAAGACAATCCCGATGTGACACGAAATAGGCTGGCTGCGGCCATCGTGGCGGCCGCCATGGACACGAACGAAGCCGAAAACTCCGGAGGCATCCGGTCTACGAAGCTCTTGACATCGCTTTCTCCCAACTGTCCGCATCTGGGCTCGGCAGAAGCGAGATAGGACAAGGCTGCATCAAGGTTTTCGACCTGTCCGGCCAATTCCTTCCGTCGTTCTTCCGGCGACATTGCCCGTAGGGCCGCTTCCCGGGCAGCGGCCTTGGCCCTTCCGTCGTCGGGCACGTTCCAACAGCCCAGGCATTCGGCTTGTTCGACGAGGCCGTATATCACCGCTTGAGCCCTTAAGCCGTCTGTACTTCCGCCCACGACGACGCGGGGGCACAGACCCTGGATGTCCTGACGGGACGTATTGATGTCCACGGCCGATACCACGAGTTCGTACGAGTCCCGCGCTTCCGCCAGATCGAGCTTCGGATGCAGGCCTGACCGGCTCGAGAGGATGTAATCCCGAAGCGTTCCGGAATGTTCGAAGCCCCCCAGTCCGCTGAAGGTCCTGTATCGCTCCACGGCCTCGACCTTAGGTCGGTCGAGATCGTCGAGGCCGGCCAAAAAGCACCGGTTAAGATTGGTGCCCTCGAGGTCGTGGCGGTCATGATCGATGGTAACGAGGAATGAGCTTGCCAATTCGCTGGCGCCCAACACCTGGATGATCCCCTGACCGACGGCGCCTGCCCCGACGACATACAAAGGGGGCAAGCGCGTGTCCGATACGGCTGGACCGTCTTCCAATACTTCCCAGCGGCCGGATTCCCCCGACCACAGGGAATACGCGTCATCCCGGGCGAAGCGTCCTTTCTTCAAGCCTTTGGCGTGCTTGAAGACCTCGCCTGCTGCCAAGGCCGCTGCCAGGTATGGGCCGAGGCAATCGCGCCGGCCGAAAGAACCACCGAAGGCTCGCGGAGCGGAGCCGATCCAGGCTTTCCACCCCTCTCCCCAAACATAGATGCTCGCGCCTCCACGCATCTGACCGGTCATATCTATGGTCAAGTCCTCCACGCCATCGGGTGGAAGCACCGGTATCCGCCCGCCGTTGGCCCAGGATGCGAGGTTCTCGACGGCCTGGAAGGCATTTGCCGGACCGGCCCCGTTCGGCGTGACGACCGTCATCTCGCCTTTTACCGCGACCCGGATCGAACCGACCAAGCCATGCAGCCTAGCCAGTAGATTGACGAGACAGACCAGAAGGTGTTGGCGATTGACTGCCCCTGATACGTCGCCGGCACGAATGAGGATCGTTTTAGGCGACGCGACGTCCCCCAAACCATCCAACGGTCGGGAATGACGATCCCCCAATGCCAAGCCACTCATCGGAAATCCCTTCTGTCCACTGCCGGTGCGGCGATCACCTCAAGGCGGCCATGGACCTGCCCTGGGGATAGCATGTGCCAATAATCGTTCTGCCACTCGTGCACGCCGATGCCTTGTGGCCAGGGCGCGGCCGGGACGCCGTATATCGGGAATACGATCGAAAGAATCCGGCGGCTCGAAATCATGCGGTCATCATATCGCGAGTGTTCCGTGCCCATTCCGGGATGGCTGTGAATCTGAGCCAAGGGCTTCCACCCTTCGGGCAGATCGCGCACCATTTCGCTGATCGCATCCGGCTCCACATGATAGTTTCCGGGCATAGATCGCTGCGTGGGCGCCCGGACCGATCGCACAAGGGCGGTATCGCCGTCCCGCTCGCCGTACCAGAAAACACACGATTCCCGGCGGCCTTCGCGCTGAAGCAGTTCGCGTGTCGCCGAAATCGCAGTCGGAGGTAAGCGAAGGACGGATCCGATCGGCACATAGGGCCCGGGTGCCGGGTCGCGCCACAATAGGTATTCATCCTGCATGACGACCGAATCTTCCCGAATAGTGGTTGCGGAAAGCACGTTCGATCGCCACCAACGTATGATTAAAGGTATCGCCCGTGCGCCAGAGGGTGGTGTCTTCGCCGCCGTGATTGACGTCGTAGTATTCGAACACAGCGGAACAGCACACGAGCTGGATCTTTTGCCCGCTGGGGTTCTGGTAAGCCGGATGGACGTGGACCTCCGGCGAGGTCAGTTGGGGCAGATGGTGCTGTTCGGCTAAGCCGGCGTAGTCAAGGGTCGCCGGATTGACGAACCTGGCGCTGGGCGGCCAGTCCGAACCGGCAAGAAAATCGAGCCGGAGAAGATACTCTTCGGTATTTCCGCCGAAAGTGCCGCGCATGGGGACAAGCAGCGTCCGGTCCGATGGCCGGCTCCAGCCGAGCTCTTCTATCGTCTGGCCCCTGAAGGACAGCACCCGCGGCAAGTGCTGGCCTAGCACTTGCGTGCCTGCCTGCAGGTCGATGGTGGGCCGGACGCCATGCGATGCCATTTCAGGCCCCCCCGGTCCTGGCCGCGATCTCGAACTTCTTGTCGCACAAACCTTCCTGCTGGGCCGTCTCGAGAGGAAGGCCGAGGTGGTCCATCAGGCTCACTGTCCCGACGTCCGTCTCGGCCTGGAACACGTCACGCTCGTTGCGCATGACGTCGAGCTCCTCGTAGGCCCGGTCCCAGATCGACTGCAGAGTAGTACCGGACTCGACCTTGAAGCGCACCGTTTCCAGTTCACCCAGGTGCTTGACGCGCACCGTCTGCTTCTTTGGCCCCGCAAGCTTGCCCGCCTTGAAGCTTTCGACGCCATCTTCATCCAGGTCGATGACGTCGTCCTCATCGAGGGGAAAGTCGGGCTCGTCCGTCTTTTCCAGATAGATGCTCTTGTCGGCAGCCACGCCCTTCAGCTTGCGCAAGGTTCCGGCCGTGATGAAGCGCGCGGGCCAATCCAGGGGGCCGCCGGCGAAGGCAAGCCGGTAGGATCGGTCGCTCAGGGCGACGATAAACCGCTGTCCGTCGGACAAGGGCACGGATTCGCGGCTGCGGACGTCCTCAAGTTCGCCGTTGTCCCGCATCTGCAGGACATAGCTGTAATCGTCGGACGAAAACCCCGCGGCGAGGGCGATCTGGTCGCCTGAGGGGGTCTGGTCATTTACGGGAACCGCGCGGAACACTAGGTCGGTGCCGGCGATATGGATGCTGCGAATGGGATCGCTGTCGTTCATTTGGTTTCTCCTGCGTCTCGATATCACATCAAATAGTAGCTATTTCTTAGCTAGTCAATACGTTACCTGTAGCTATTAATTGTTGACTAGCCTCGTGGATAATGATATGAACGCGCGGCCGTCAAGGAGGACCCTATGGTTGAAAAACGTACGATGACGCTGAATTTGAGTTCGCAGGAGATGGATCTGGTCGATCGCCTCGCCGATGAAAAAGGTTTGTCCAAGACCGCCCTAGTCCGACAGGCCCTCAGGCTCTACCAATCCATCACGGACAGAATAGAACGCGGCGAGAAGGTATTCTTCGAACACCCTTCCACCAAGGAAAAAGCCGAGCTCATGATGCTGAGCTGAAGCCATGTCGGGTAGCCTCATCGGTACCTACGACCTGTTAGACCGTCGGACCGGCAAGTTCACGGAATCCCATCTCCTCAGCCCCGCGGATGCCGGCAATGTCGCCGATATAGACGGCTCGTGGCGCCCGCTCATGGAAGCCAGGATTGCGGAACTGAAAGCCGCCGGCCAATACAACCTGCAATTCCTCGCCGATAACGACATCCAGGACGCTCATTGGCGATGGTCCGAGAAAGTCGACATGGCGTCAAACCGGCTTGACCGGCAGTCGTTCGCGATCGTGGCGGAAGGTGCCACACAGGGCCTGATGCTCGTGACGACTGCAGGTTTTGCCAAAGAACCCTCGCAACGCGGCAAGCCGCTGGTCACGGTGGACCTGCTGGCTACCGCGCCTTGGAACAGACCGCGTTTCGATGCGTCCCCTCGTTTCAAGGGCGTGGGGCGCATCATGATGGTTGCCGCGATCAGCTTGAGTGTTCAAGAGGAATTCAGGGGACGGGTAGGCCTGCACGCCTTGCCACAGGCCGAAGCTTGGTATCGAGATGTGGTTGGAATGACCGACCTGGAAATCGACGACACGCGCATGCGCTACTTTGAGATGACCGAAGCACAAGCGCGCGCCTTCCTCACTTAAACAGAAGGAGCAGATGATGGAGATGCTTATCTCACGCGACTGGCTCCGGCGAAAGATCGAGTCCGATCCGGATACGGACCATGACGCGGGATGGCCGTTGGAAGCCATCGACAATATAGGGATGTTCCTGCCGTCCGAACTTGTGTCGGACGCGGGCAACGTGGTCGAAATGAAGCACGCCTTCGGGGTCTTCATACGCCAGTTGAGACGACGCGACCAATTGTCGGTTGAAACCTTGGGCGCAAAGGCGCGGGTGGAGGCCGCCGAGATCAGGTTGATCGAACGGGACCCCAACTACAAACCCAGGCCGAGGACCGTTCACCAGTTGGCCGAGTTTTTTAGGATGCCGCCACGAGCGCTGATGAAGCTCTCTGGCGCTACGGTTACTAGAGACGAGGTCCTGCAGGAAGAGGCCCAGAAGTTCGCGGCTAAGTCCGATGATTTGTCCAAGCTCAGTAAGCACGAGCAACAGGTCTTGGACAGTTTCGTCAAGTTTCTGGTGCTGGGGCAGAAATGAACCGATGATGGAGGGGACGGTCGGAGCATATGAGGCGGACGACATCCGAGGACTCGTTGACAGGATTCTCCGCGAACTCGGCAATCCCGAACCGCCTCTCCGTCTCCCGGAGGTCCGGCAGTTGCTCGCGCTAGACCTCAAGTACTATAGCTTGTCCAATCCGACGCTCCTGCAGGAAGTCGCGCATAGGATGAAGGTGGCGGGCAAGCAGGTTATCGCCCGTCCGACCATTCTGATCGACGTGATCAAGAAGGCCAACCTCTCCGCCTTATGGATACCCGACGGCAATCGCATCCTGATCGACCAACAGGTTCCCGACGCGAAGAAACGATGGATCGAGGCCCATGAGGTTGGGCATAGTTTCATTCCCTGGCACAAGGATTTCCTGTTCGGCGACGATCAGTACACGCTCGATCCGAACTGCCACGCCAATGTGGAGGCGGAGGCTAATTTCGCCGCCGCACGCTTGCTGTTCCTTCAGGACCGTTTCGCGTGCGAGGCTCGCGACGTCGAGATTACCTTTAAGTCCATCCAGAATCTGGCCAAGCGCTACGGCAATACGATAACCACCACGTTATGGCGCACGGTCGAGGAGCGGGATGGCGAAACGCCGGCATTCGGGATGGTCAGCGCCCATCCGCACCACGACGATATCGGCCGCGACCCCGGCGGCAAGGACGTGCGATACTTCATCCGCTCACCCGCGTTCAGGACGCGGTTTCCGGGGATCACTCAGGAATTCTGTTGGAACTTTCTCAGGGCCAGTGCCGGCCGGGCTAGGAGAGGTCCGATTTTCGACGGAACCGTCGTGTTGACGGACGCGAACGGAGTCCGACACGAGTTCGCGATCGAATGCTTCTGCAACCACCACGCGATCCTGACCTATGCCGTACACAGGCGCCCGGCTCCGTTGATAATACCGGTTAAGTGATACCGCTGCGGCGCTAATAAGCTCGCCCGGCTACGTCCGCTGGTCAGGGAACGGAAGCTTCCAGGCTTAAGCTGCGTGAACGAACGGCCGATACCAGGGCGCATTAGGGCCGCAGGCGGCCATCGTTTTCATTGAGTCGTCTTGGCCAGCCGTGGTCTTCACTTCACCCCCCCGCATGATGATAGATAACCAAGAAGGATCTAGACCGAACCGGAAAAGACAAGGTGCAGGTGCGAGGCATTGAGATAAATATCAGGAACCGAACCAATCCACAGAAATATTTTGTTGGTATTTCTGTTGGTAGCAGATGCGGCCAACCTTCGCATAAGTCTCTGAAACGAAAACGGGATTTTCTCCACTTGGATTCCGCCTCTGGCACCATCACTTTCTCTGAAGAAATCAGGTGACTGACGTCTTACCGGCGGCTCCAGGCGGGTCTCGGGCCGCTGAATATGCCGGTGCGCCTCCACAACCGAACTATGAACTGTCGGCGCGCACAGTCTCCACACCCAGCGAACCGGCCGGCAGCGGCCGCAGCAGTTCGGCTTCGGACTTCGTCAAATTGAGCCAGGCGGACCAATTCTCAGGCTGAAGAACGACCACCTGCCGATTGTGATAGGGCGCGATATCCGGTCCAGGCTCGGTCGTCAGCATGGTGAAGGTTGGCGGCTTGTTGCCGACGGCTTCACGCCAAAGCCCTGCGATGGCCATGAACGGAGAGCCGTTGAGGGTGAAGCGATGCTTGGCCTTCGGATATTTGGTGCCGGTGAATTCGAAGAAGCCGGATGCCGGCACGAGACAGCGTTTGCTGCTCCCGAATTGCCGACCTTCGGAGCGGAAGTTGAACACCGGTCCGCCTTTTGGTCCGGCCGGTGGAAATCCGAACGTCATCGAGACCAGTTCAACAACGCCGGTGTCGCCGGCGGCGCGCATTATCGGGGCCGGATCATTGATGTGGATGTCGTCCGCCTGCGGCAGGTCGAGTTCGGTTTGATGGGTGGGGATCTCGAGGGCCAGCGACTCCAGCATCCGGCAATATTCAGCCCAGAGAATATGCTGCTCGTAATCGTTGCACATGGAAGGCTCCGACCAGACCGCCAGTCTACGGCAAGCGAGGGGACGATGAAAAGTGGTAGGCGCTCAACCCTGACGGTCGCGCTCAACCAGTATATCGGCCTCGATCGCCGCATTGACGAAGGCGGCGCGGGCATAGCGCGCCTCTTTCAGGCCTTCGAGAGCGCCAAGGCAAGCTTTGCGGGCCGCGACGTGATAGCGGCCCGTCTTCACCGGCCAGCGGTTGATGAGGATGTCGGCGGCCTGGGCGACACGCTCGACCTTGTAGATCGTGTTTCTGGACCTGCCGAGCGCGACGCGAACCGGCTCATCGAAATGCTGGTCTTGCATGCTTTCCCTCCCGAACGCGACCGCAAGTCAATTCGGGAGAGCCAGTTCGGTTCCACCAGGCACGATTTGCCAACACAAAAACCCCGCTTGCCGAAATCACTTTGCGCGCATGGGCCAGATCGCGGATTTGATTTGCTTGGTAATCCCCTCTTCCTAGGGCAAACTGCCTGCCGGGGCTGCAGGAGGAGAAATGCGAGCACGCGCAGCTACGATCGGCGATCTCGAAAGTGTTTTTCGGGATTTGTCCACGCGTATGTCGGACGAGTATGCGGCCGCCGGCAAGGACATCAAGGCCGCCTACGACAATCTGATGATGAATTTGAAGGAAGGCCGCGCTCACGCGCTCGTCGAGGGCGACAAGACGGTGGCGATCATTGCCTGGCATGAGAACAGCGACGCCGCCGACACGCTGTTTGCCGCGCAGGAGGGTTTTTTCAGCGCCGCGACGGTCCGCTTCTGTCGTCGTCACATCCGCCATGTCCAGGCACTCACCGGCAACCTTCCCATCCACTCGCGCAGTTGGCTGCAGCGGGCCGACGTCGCCAAATGGTTCCGCGTCATCGGTTATGTCGAGCGCGGCCAGGAGAACGGCGCCACTGTGTTCGAATTGCCGCCAGCCCGGGCAGCGCAATCGATGCGTGCCGCATAGGGCTGCGCCCTCACGGAGGCAATCATAGAAAAGCCCACCGCCAAGAAGGCGATGGGCCGACATTCGCCTGCAGCGGGCTTAGATTTCGGGCTGATCGAGCGCCTCGTAAATCACCCGTTCCAGCGAACCGAACTCCTCCTCGATCTCGCGGACCTCAAGGCCTGAATGCCGAGCATCCAGGGCTGCCAGCGTGGTCAGGATTCGAGCTGTTGCCTTGTCGGCAGGCAGTTCACCCGGCAGGTGCTCGTGTATCCAGCCTTGCATAAAATCAACGCCGCGCTCGCTCATTGAATTGTTCTCCTGCCTGCAGTTCGATCGGAAATCACTCTCCCAAAATGACCCCGGAGGCGACAATCTGGGCCGTCAGCCTGGTGAGCTTCCCCCGCTTCACGAGTACCGGTTTCTCGTAGACTTTCTTCATGACGGTGCCCTTCGCGACTGATCGCTCGCAAGAAATAACGCCTTCGGCGCGCCGGCGTTCCACAGCCGCTTTCACGCAACACCAGTGCAAGCCGGTCCCAAGCCCGGCTTCATGCTGCTCTTCCCGGTGGTCGGGTTCAGTCTAAGACCGGAAACGGTTTGCAAGCCGCTTCTTCAGCCCGCGCAGCGACAGGCTTCGCCTGAAGGAAAACCAGGCGATGCGCCGGCGCACCTTGCGCATGGCAGCGGCGTGGATGGCATCGGCGCTGCGGCTTCCCTGACCAAGCCTCACGGGCGGGGCGGATGATGCCGGCCGAATGATGCCGCGCAGCGCCTGTGCATGCAAATCGGCATAGCGGCCGTAATTGACACCCGCATCCCAGCCTGGAGGCCGCGCCAGAACCGTCGGGTTGTTGTTGATCTCGAAGGTCTGGATGCGGCCGTCGACCACGCCATAGTCAATACGGCCATAGTCGATCTCGGCCAGCGCGAAGACACGCTCGATCTCGGCTGCGTGCGGATTGTCAGCGACATAGGCGCGGCTTTCGGCCCGGTCCGCTTCAGTAAATCGGGTGCTTGGAAACTTGATGTACCAGCTTTCGTTGATGAAGCAGTGCTGCGGGTAGACAGTGGGGCCGACCTTGTAAGCGGAATATTTGCGGAAGCGACCGTCGCCCGAGGGCGCGGCGCCATATTCGACGATCATCAGGTCCGGGTCCTGCCGGACTGGATCCGGCAGCGCGGCGACTGCGGCTTCGAGCGCCTGCGCGCCGTCCAGCAGGCCGGTCAGCGGCGGATCGTGGCGGCTTTCCCAGCGCACGAAGACCGGAAAGCGCGAAATGGCGTCACGCCGATCGAGGCGGTGAACGTCGAAACTGTTGAGGCCGGCTTGCTTCAACCGCTTCAGGAGGTCGAAGCGGCCAGGCACAAGGGCGGGATTGTTGAGTAGCAACAGGCCGGGATTCTGCGCAGCGATGCTGTCGAACAGGGAAGCGGCGGCCTGCAATTGATCCGGCGTCAGCCTTTCGAAATCGGTGAAAACGAAGGTCCCAGGCACAACCGAACCAAGGTTTCCAGCCTCTTCATAGGGGATTATCCGCAAGATATCGCCTAGCCCGTGTGGGTAATAGCCAAGGAAGACACCTATCGTGTAAGCGTTCTGGCGGGTACAAAGGTAGTAGATTGGGCCAAAGCCTGCGGCAACGCTTGTGGTCATGACCCTGCCGACCGGTCGAAGTTGGACAGGTGGCGGCGTTTCAGGGTTCCCTGGCGGGGGTAACGGGGGTTATTCACAAGAGAATGCATGGAGAATTTCCGTCAACCGACCACAGCTGGCGACAAGTACGCGCCGGTTGCTTCAATGGTTCCATGGACATCTACGCGATTTACGACGAGATGCGCCAGCAGGCACCTGCTTGGCAAGCGCCGTGGGGCGATGTCTACATAACAAAATACGATCTCGTTTCGTCCTGTCTTGTCAACCGGCAGTTGTCGCATGTCCCGCCGGGCGAAGCAGACGCCGATACCCAGCGATCAGCCGTCAACGACTGGCTGATGTATCAGGAGGGACGCGCGCATGCCGCAATCCGGCAGGCATTGCAGCAGCCCTTCGTCGGCAACGGCATGGCGGCGCTGGCGCCGGTTGTCGCCGAGGCCATAGACCAGCTGGTTACGAAGGCGGACCTGTCCGGCACGGTCGACGTCGTCGCCGCTTTCACCCGTGCGGTGCCGGAGCGCGTCATCGGCCGCCTGCTTGGCGTGCCAGCCGAAGACATGCCGATGCTGCACGCCTGGTCGGCGGCGATCCGTACCATGCTCGACACCGGTTTCGACGAAGCCTTCAGCTCGATGCCGAACGCTACCGACGCCATGTCGGCCTATTTCACCGAGCTGTTGCGCGGCCAGCTTGCCGCCGGCGAGATGCCGCCTCTGCTGGTCGGCTTGCCGGCCCTGGCCGACGCTGTAGGGCTGACGGTCGCCGGCCGCAACATCGCGTTCCTGGCTTTTGCCGGTCATGAGACGACCGTGCATCTGCTTGGCAACATGCTGTTCCACCTCGCCCACGCGCCAGCTCAATGGGCTGCCTTGCGGGCCGACCCGCATCTGGTCGCCAACGCGGTTGCCGAGACGCTTCGGCTTGAAAGCCCGGTGCAGAAAATCTGCCGCTGGCCGCTGCAACCGACCGCGCTCGACGGCCAGCCAGTCGACAAGGAGCAGATGCTTGTGCTGCTCGTCGGCGCAGCCAATCGCGATCCGGCCCAGTTCCCGCAGGCGCAGCGCTTCGACGTCAGCCGTCCAGGCAAGCAGAACCTCGCTTTCGGCCGCGGCGCCCATGTCTGCATCGGCAAGGCGCTGGCCGAAATGGAGGGAAAACGGCTGCTGGAGGCGGTGCTCCATCGCTGGAAAAGCATCGAGCCGGTGCCGGGCGGAGCAAGATGGATGAACAACTCTTCGATCCGCGGACTGGACTCGCTGGCCTTGCGGCTGGTTGCCTGACCGGCGACGGATCAAGGCCCGGTCGCTTCCAGCGCGGCGATGAGATCGCTGTCGGCCTGCCGCAGCAGCACCGGCACCTTCATGCCGGCAATGCTTATACCGCTTTTCAGCCGATGCCGCTTCAGCCGGCCATAGAGGTCCTCGACCGGCGTCGCCAGGACGGGGCCGAGCTGGCCGATCCGGCGGGCATACTCATATTGTGGATTGGCGCCAAGCTCGGCATCGAGCTTTTTTCCCCACGCCCCGCCTGATCCGGCCGGACTGGCTTCGATGAAGAGACGGTAGTGCGGATGCGGCTCGGTTGCCGCAGCGACCAGCGCATAGGCCTGCTGCTGGCCGAGCCCGATCTTGCCAAGACAGAGGGCGACGAACGCCTCGGTCAGCTTCTCACCGCACAGATCTGACACCATGCCGGCGCGGCCGACGAATTGCAGGCGCGGCGTGTCGCCGTCGAAGCCGACGACTTTCACCATGTCCTGCGTGTCGTAGCGATAAAGGCCGGAGCCGGTGGTGACGATCAGCCGATAGGTCCGGCCGACCTCCAACTGCCAGGCAAAATGACTGGGTCCGTCATCGTCGACAAATTCGAAGAAACCGCTTTGCGATGCCAGGATCGATCCCGGACCCACGCCATAGGGAAATGAGACGGCGGCTTCCGTCGACATCAGGCCTTTCGACTGGATAAAGGCGCGGGGGAACAAGGCCTGCAGTTCGGCCGCGAAGCCTTTGCTCGATGCATCCGTCCAGCAACTGATGATGTCGAGCCCCGGCCAGATCGCCGAGAGGTCGCCTTGCGGGTCGCAGAGCGCTTTCTCCAGCGTCTCGATACGGTCGCGGACCGCGGCGGCGGGGTGCGTTGCTGCCAGCATCGAACTCAGCTCGGGCAAAAGCATGGTCCGATCACGCCGCATCGCACGCAGGATTTCGGTGAAGTAGGTCGGGCTCCACACCCACACCAAGGCAAGATCCTCGGCGGCCAGAAGATGCAGGCAGGTCTGGCGTTGCCAGGTCTCAAAATCAGAGAGCAGCCTGAGTTCCATGGGCACGGCCGACAGGGCGATCAGGCTGTCGCGCAAGGCGTCGAAATAGGCGAAAGGCACGGGACTGCCGAGCCGGTGCGCGCCGATGCGCTGGTCGAGCGAGCGGCCGACGGGGCTGAGCGCGAAATAGCTGTGCCCACGCGTGACCCTGGGCCGTCGGCGGATCAGGTCGGCAAGCCACGGATAGAGGCAGTCGGTGAAGGCCCTAAGCCCTGTATCCGTATAGGGAATGCTCTTGGAGCCGCCCGAACTGCCGCCGGTCTGCTCGATGAACCGGATCGGCTCGGTCGTCAGCACCGCGTCGCCGCCGCCGATCGCACGGCTGATGTAAGGCAGGAGCGTGGCATAGTCGGCGATCGGCACCAAATCGCGAAACGTTTCTGCCGAGCCGATTTCGGCGAACCGGTGGTCCTTGCCGAACACCGTCGAACGATTGGCGCTGACCAGGCCCGCCAGGGTGCGGCGCTGGGCTGTTTCGACGTCCTTCAGCCCAGCGCGGAATCCGGCGTCGGTGGCCGCCGTCAGATCGGCAATCCGCGCCCAGGCCTCAATGACCATCGGCAAGGCCTTCGGCGAAGCTGGTCGCGCCGTAGCGCTTCAGATTGGCGATATCGAATTCCGCCACGCAGGCGAGCTCGACACCGCGAAAATGTTCAGGATTGGCTTTGAGGAAGAAGGCCGCGTAGCGATTGCGCGTCGCTGTTTCCTCGACGCCTGCCCATTCGTGCCGCAGATGTCCTTGCGACTGGCCGAAGTCGATCAGCCCAGTTTCCGGATTGAAGTACCGTCCATAGCGCGCCGACGCGATCTCGTTGCGCACCCGCGCCAGATCGTTGGTGTCCTGCCCCTCGATCGACGGAAAGAAGTCGCGGAAAAAATTGGGCAGGATGCGGAAAGTGCGATGGCCCATCATGATGGAAAACCAGAACAGCCGGCCTTCGCCGACCCTCGCCTTGACGGCGCCGGCGGCGCGAAACCAGGCGCGCAGCAGGACCGGATCGCCCCAGCGCGAGGAATCCAGAACCGTGTCGCCTGAGAAAAGATAGTGAACCATCTTGCCGTCGATCTTCTGGCTTCCGACGAAAATGGTTGAGAAACCTATGATCTCATCCTGGCGGCTGATGACGACAACAACCTCTTTCTCCGCGAGATCGTGCTCGAACCGGCCGCGATCTGCGGCCTCGTAGTATTTTTCATAGAGGCAAAACATCTCGTCGCGATCGCTTTTGCTGAGATCGCGCGCGGGTATCGTTCCGGATTTGGTCGAACCGGCGTTATGCGACACGGTCTCCCCCCTTTGATCGATGCCCTGCATGCCGACATAGGGGATACCACCCCGCCATTTCAACTGAAAATTGCCTTTGGTTACCGGAGAACAATCCACTCAACCGCTGGTCGAGATCGCACTGCCCGGCAAGACACAGGCCACGTCTCAACGGCTGTGCGCTGGCAAATAAGGATGTTTGCGTCGCGGCAGGTTGCGATGCCGTTGCCGGGCGTGGCATTTGTCGGTGCCGATCATTGGGATGGCAAAACAGGATCATGGCACGGCCGCCAAACATCACCCGACAAGCCGCCGCCAAGGCAG
This sequence comes from Mesorhizobium sp. P171375, assembly GCF_057786075.1. NCBI lineage: Bacteria > Pseudomonadati > Pseudomonadota > Alphaproteobacteria > Hyphomicrobiales > Phyllobacteriaceae > Mesorhizobium > Mesorhizobium sp. P171375. The sequence goes on along the minus strand of NZ_JBYNWF010000001.1, from coordinate 1,831,024 downwards.
GCGTCAGCCTGAACCGGGTGCTTTCCAAGCTTGGTCTGTGTTCGCGCAAGCAGGCCGAGCTGCTGATCGCCGAGGGGCGCGTGCGGGTCGGCGGCAAGGTGGTGCGCGATCCGTCGCTTCGCGTCGATCTCAATCGTGACCGCATTGCCGTCGACGGCGCGCGCATCGCTGCCGAGGCTAAGGTCTATCTGATGATCAACAAGCCGCGCGGACTGGTCACCACCCGCGAAGACCCGCAGGGGCGCGGCACCGTTTATGACTGCCTCACCGGGCTCGACCTGCCTTTCGTGTCGCCGGTCGGGCGCCTCGACAAGGCCAGCGAAGGCCTGTTGCTGATGACCAATGACACGCGCTGGGCGAATGAGCTGCTCGATCCGGCATCGCATGTCGCCAAGACCTATCACGTGCAGATCGGCGCCGCGCCCGACGAGGCGATGCTGGCGCGGTTTCGCGAAGGCGCTGATGTCGACGGGGAACTGCTGACCGCAAGCTCGATCGATCTGCTGCGCAGCGGCGGCCGTACTGCGTGGCTGGAAATCGTGCTCGACGAGGGCCGCAACCGCCAGATCCGCCGCCTGCTCGGCGCCTTCGACGTCGAGGTGCTGAGGCTGATCAGGGTGGCGATCGGCGCGTTGCATCTCGGCGAGCTCGCCAAGGGTCAGGCGCGGCATCTGACATCAGAGGAATTGGCGCTGCTGGCGACTGCGGGACTGCGTTAGCCCCCTCACCCGGATTGCCAACCGAATTGCAAAGGGCAATTCGGACAATCCGACCTCTCCCCTAGGGGAGAGGAGGTCGCCGGCGTCGGTGCTCGCCTCTTCTCCCCAGCGGGGAGAAGGTGGCCGCGAAGCGGCCGGATGAGGAGGCCTCGCGCATCCGTCAGAAGTTCAGCCAGGACTATTTCTGGTTCCACTTGCGAATGACGGGCTCGATCAGGTCGTGCTCGTAGCCGAGGATGCTGATGCTGGCGGTGTCGAGTACGAAATGCGCGCCGCCCTCGGGCGGCAGGCCGAGCCAGCGTGCTGCCAGTACTCTGAGGAAATGCGAGCTCGAAAACACCAGCACGTTTCCCTCGATGGCGCGCATCCCGGCGATGATTGTGTCGGCTCGCGCCCCGACATCCGCGGCGGTCTCGCCGCCGGGACAACCATCGCGAAACAATTGCCAACCGGGACGCTTGGCCAGAATCTCTTTGGTCCTTACGCCCTCATAGGCGCCATAGTCCCATTCCTGCAGATCGTCCTTCTTCACCGCAGCAGAACCGAAGCCGGCAAGCGTGCAGGTGTTGAAGGCGCGCTGCGACGGGCTCGACCACACCGCCTCAAAGGACAGGCCCTTGAGCCGGTCCGCGACGCCGCGGGCGGCGGCCTCGCCCGCCGCCGTCAACGGGATGTCGGTGCGGCCCGTGTGCTTTCCCGACGCGCTCCATTCGGTCTCGCCGTGACGGACGAGGTAGATTTCGGGATACGCGCTGCTCATTCACTCACCTTCGGCTTGGACCCGAGCGCACCCTAGCCGGGAAGGCGCGGCCGGCGCCAGCCGCCGCGCATCTGTTGCTAAAGAAACAAGGCCGCAGCCGGCGAAGCGGCTGCGGCCTTGAGGTCGAACGCCTTGGGAGATCAGGCGGGCTGCAGATCGCCCGACAGCGCCAGGTCGGCTTCCTCGGACAAGGTGCCGGCCATGGCGGCGGCGAACTTGGTCTGGTCGAGTTCACCTTCCCAGCGCGCCACGACGATGGTCGCCACCGCATTGCCGACGAAGTTGGTCAGCGCCCGGCACTCCGACATGAAGCGGTCGACGCCAAGGATCAGCGCCATGCCGGCGACCGGCACCGTAGGCACGACCGACAGCGTGGCGGCGAGCGTAATGAAGCCGGCGCCGGTGATGCCGGCCGCACCCTTGGAGCTCAGCATGGCGACGAGCAGCAGCAGGATCTGGTCGCCATAGGTGAGCGGCGTGTCAGTCGCCTGGGCGATGAACAGGGCGGCCAGCGTCATGTAGATGTTGGTGCCGTCGAGGTTGAAGGAATAGCCGGTCGGGATGACCAGGCCGACCACCGAACGGGTGCAGCCGGCGCGCTCCATCTTGGCCATCAGGCCGGGAAGTGCCGCTTCGGACGACGAGGTGCCAAGCACCAAAAGCAGCTCTTCCTTGATGTAGCGGATCAGCGCCAGGATCGAGAAGCCGTTGTACCATGCGACAGCGCCAAGCACGACCAGCACGAAGAGCAGCGATGTCAGATAGAAGGTGCCGATCAGGAAGGCGAGGTTGGCGATTGCGCCGATGCCGTATTTGCCGACGGTGAAGGCCATGGCGCCGAAAGCGCCGATGGGGGCGGCCTTCATCAGGATGCCGACCAGGCGGAAGATCGGCGAGGTCAGCGCCTGTAGGAAATCGACGACCGGGCGGCCGCGCTCGCCGACCAGCGCGAGAGAAATGCCGAACAGCACCGAGAAGAACAGCACCTGCAGGATGTCGCCCTGCGCGAAGGCACCGGTGATGGTGTCGGGGATAATGTTGAGCAGGAAGCCGACGATGGTCGTGTCATGCGCTTTCTCGGTGAAGGTCGCGACCTTCGAGGGATCGAGCGTCGCCGCATTGATGTGCATGCCGGCGCCGGGCTGGACGATATTGGAGACGACCAGGCCGACGATCAGCGCCAGGGTCGAGAAGACCAGAAAATAGATCATAGCCTTGCCGGCGACGCGGCCGACCTTTTTCAGGTCGGAAACGCCGGCAATGCCGGTCGTCACCGTCAGGAAGATGACCGGTGCGATCACCATCTTGACCAGCTTGATGAAGGCGTCGCCGAGCGGCTTCAGCGAAGCACCTAGTTCGGGATAGAAATGACCGAGCAGGACGCCGGCGGCGATCGCCGTCAGGACCTGCACGTAAAGATGCCGGTAGAAAGGTACTTTGCCGCGCGGTTCGGCGGCAGCGGATGCTGGCTGCATGACGTCCTCCATGGCGCCCCTATCGAAAGCTCGACCTCCCGGGGCAGTTGTTTTGACCTCCAGCAGCCTCGCGACTGCTGAATGGATCATTGCAACTGCCGTGCCAGACCGCGTGGCAGGTCGTACTCCTTGATTTTGTTGATTATTTCGATCGATCGAGGTTGGTGTCGCTCAGACGCAAGTGCGGACATCCGCACGACTGAATTGCGCTTTGTGCGAAATCATGCACAAATGGGCGATGCTGCAACGCCCTGCCGCTGCCTTATCATCGACGCCGGAGCAACTCGGCAAGCGGGCACGCCGCGCCTGGCTGCTGTTTGCGGGAATAGCGCTTGTGTTCGTGGCGACGGCGCTCACCGGCGCCGGCCTCTATGCGCGCCGTGCCGAGGTCGCAACGCTGGCGGCGCAAGGCCGCACCGATGCCAATCTGAAGGTTGCGCTGCTGCGCGCGGTGCTGGAAAGCCCGCGGGCGCTGCCGCTTCTCCTTTCCGAGGATCAGCAGGTACATGACGCCCTGCAGAACAAAGGCGCAGTCGCGATCGACGTGCTCAACCGTAAACTCGAAGGGCTGGTCTCCGGCACCAAGGCGTCGGTGCTTTACGTCACCGGCGTCGACGGGTTCGCAATCGCTTCCAGCAACTGGCGTGAGGCGACCAGCTTCGTTGGCAACGACTATGGTTTCCGCGCCTACTTCTCCGGCGCCATGCAATCCGGAACCGCCGAATATTTCGCTCTCGGTAACACCAGCAAGCGCCCCGGCCTCTACATTTCGCGGCGCGTCGGCAATGCGGCCGCCCCGCTCGGCGTCGTCGTCGTCAAGATGGAATTCGACCAGCTCGAGGCCGACTGGCACGAGGCCAACCGCCCGGCCTATGTCAGCGATGATCATGGCGTCGTGCTGATCACCAGCGTGCCGTCCTGGCGTTTCATGACCACGGCACCACTTGCCGGCCCGCTGGCTGCCACCATCCGGAGCAGCCAGCAATTCGGCAACGCGCCGCTGATCCCGCTGCCGATCACCCGCCCTGAGGCATTGAGCCCTGACGTATCGATGGTGCATGCGGTGACGCCCGGCGGCAGCGATGCCGAATATCTCAGACTTTCGACACTGGTCCAATCGACGCCATGGCGGCTCGACTATCTCGTCCCGGCCGAAGCGCCGATCGCGGCTGCGGTGCGTGAAATGCGGCTGCTGGCGCTGGGCGTCGTGGTGCCGCTGCTGGCGCTGGCCGGCTATCTCCTGTGGCGCCGGCAGTCGGCGCAGATGCGCATTGCCGCCGAACAGGCGGCGCGCATCGAGCTCGAACGCCGCGTCGTCGAGCGCACGCATGATCTGAGCCTGGCGCGCGACCGACTGCAGGCCGAGATCACCGATCACCGCAGCACGGAGGCCAAGCTGCAGGTCATGCAGCAGGAACTGGTGCAGGCCAACCGTCTTGCGACCCTCGGCCAGGTTGCCGCCGGCGTCGCGCATGAGATCAACCAGCCGGTGGCAACGATCCGCGCCTATGCCGACAATGCGCGTGTGTTCCTGGAGCGCAAGCAGACCGCCTCGGCCGAGGAGAACCTTGGCGCGATTGCGGCGCTGACGGAGCGCATCGGCGGCATCACCGAGGAGTTGAAGGTCTTTGCCCGCAAAGGTCGCACCGCGGCCGAGCCGGTCGAGTTGCGCGGCGTCATCGAAGGGGCGGTCGTGCTGCTCAGGAGCCGCTTTGCCGGCCGGCTGGACGCGCTTGACATCACGCTGCCACCGCAGACACTCAAGGTGATGGGCAACCGGCTGCGGCTGGAGCAGGTGCTGATCAATCTTTTCCAGAACGCGCTGGAGGCGCTGGACGGCCGCGACGGCGCCAGGGTGCAAGTGTCGGCGCAGGAAACGGCCGACGGCGTGGCGCTTGGCGTCGCCGACAACGGACCAGGCATTTCGCCCGCTATCCTCAAATCGCTGTTCACGCCGTTCAATACGTCGAAGGAAAAGGGTCTCGGGCTCGGCCTCGTCATCTCGCAGGATATCGTCGCCGATTATGGCGGTCGCATCGAGGTGGCGAGCGGCAGAGACGGCACGCGCTTCACCGTTCACCTCGCCAAGGCTCGATGATGGACACCGCACCGGTCATCCTGATCGACGACGACAGCGAGCTGCTGAGAGCCACTCGGCAGACGCTGGAGCTTGCCGGCTTTTCGGTATCGGCCTTTGCTTCCGCTGCCGAGGCGCTGGCCGGGCTCGACGCCAACTTCTCCGGCGTGGTGGTGTCCGACATCCGTATGCCCGGCATTGACGGCCTGCAGCTCTTCGATCGCGTTTTGCAGCTCGATCCTGACATTCCGGTGATCCTGGTCACCGGGCATGGCGACATCGCGGTTGCAGTCAAGGCAATCAAGGACGGCGCCTACGATTTCATCACCAAGCCGTTCGCCGCCGACCGGCTGGCGCAAAGCGTGGCGCGCGCAGCCGAAAAGCGCCGCCTGGTGATGGAGAACCGCGCCTTGCGCGAAAGCGCCGAACAGGCGCAGGACGGGCTGCCGCTGATCGGCCAGACGCCAGCCATGGAGCGGCTGCGCCGCACGCTGAGGCAAATCGCCGATACCGATGTCGATGTGCTGGTAACCGGAGAGACCGGCTCCGGCAAGGAGGTGGTGGCGAGCCTGCTGCATCGCTGGAGCCGGCGCGCCAAGGGAAATTTCGTGGCGCTGAATTGCGGCACGCTGCCGGATACGGTGATCGAGAGCGAATTATTCGGCCATGAGGCCGGCGCCTTCACCGGTGCACAGAAGAAGCGGATCGGCCGCATCGAGCATTCGAGCGGCGGCACGCTGTTCCTCGACGAGATCGAAAGCATGCCGGTCTCGACCCAGGTACAGATGCTCAGGGTGCTGGAAATGCGCGAGGTGACGCCGCTCGGCACCAACGAAGTGCGACCGGTCGATCTGCGTGTCGTTGCCGCCGCCAAGGTCGATCTCGGCGATCCCGGCCAGCGCGGCGCCTTCCGCGAGGATCTCTATTACCGGCTCAACGTGGTGACGATCTCGATCCCGCCGCTGCGCGAACGCCGCGACGACGTTGCCTTGCTGTTCTTCTATTTCGCCGAGCGCGCCGCCGCCCGCTTCCACCGTCCGGTACCCGTTGTGCCGGCTTCGGTACATCGCCATCTCGGCCAGCATGACTGGCCGGGCAATGTGCGGGAGCTGGCGCATTTCGCCGAGCGTTTCGTGCTTGGGCTTGAGGAAGCGGCGCAAGCGTCGCTTTCCGCCTCGGCGGAAACGGACGACGCTGGTTCGCTGCCGGAACGGCTGGAACGCTATGAGGCCGATGTGATCCGCGAGACGCTTGGCCGCAATGACGGCGATGTCCGGCGTACGATCGAGGCGCTCGGCATCCCGCGCAAGACCTTCTATGACAAACTGCAGCGGCACGGCATCGTGCGCAGCGATTTTTCCAGGTAATTCAGGGGTGTGAGCCTAGAGCGGTTCGCCGTTTCACGGAAACGGCGAACCGCTCTATCTCTTTGTTTCGGCGCAATTCCCAAGGGAAAGCGCTACGCGCTTTTCCCGGGAAAACCGATCACACTTTTCCTGGAATTGCTTTAAAGCGTGGTGGATTTTGCGACCCTGTCCGAAAAAACCGTGGCAAGTCGGCATCAGAAGGTGTTGAAGACCGCATCGGCCGCCTTCGGCAATGCGCGATCCGGTTGCGCTCGGCAGATGTTGATGATTTGTTGCCGGTCAGCGGAGAATGAGTGATGCGAGAACCTGTCGGTCAAGATGAATATGGGTCGACCAATCCCTTCGATCCGGACGATCTGCCGAATTTGAACGCGATCGGCCCGGCCATGGGCGGCGGCAACGACTTCGAGAAATACGCCGTCGCCGTGATCATCGTGTTCGGCGCGCTCATCATTGGCGGGCTGATGGCCGCTTCCATGACCTTCGGCCACCGCAACGGCTTCCTGTTTGCGCTTGGCGGCGCAACCGCCGCCTGGATATCGGGCAATGCGCTGCTACTCGACCGGCCGCGCATTTACGCGCTGTTCGTTGGCATCGCCGCGCTGATGCTGGTCGGATCGACCCTCACGCTCGTCCTTTGATCGATCCTTGTTTGATCGTGATCTAGTATCCTAGAGCCTCGCCGGATGCGGCGCGGCTGTCGATGGCGCCGTGGTAGCGGGCGCCGCCACCCTTCTCGATTTCCGCAAGGCTCTTGCCTCCGACAAGAATGCCGGCCGCCTGGCCCCAGGTCGAATCAGCGAGATCGAGGTGGTAGCCCATGCCGGCCAGCAGCTTTTCGGTGTCGGGCGACAGGCCGAACGGTTCGACATAGATCGTATCGGGCAGCCACTGATGATGGATGCGCGGCGCGTCGATCGCCTCCTGGATGTTCATGCCGTGGTCGATGACGTTGACGATGGCTTCCAGCGTGATGGTGATGATGCGTGAGCCGCCAGGGCTGCCGATGACCATGAACGGCTTGCCGTCCTTGGCCACGACGGTCGGGCTCATAGACGACAGTGGCGTCTTCTTCGGCTGGATGGCATTCGCCTCGCCCTGGACCAGACCGTAGAGATTGGGCACGCCGGGCTTCTGGGTGAAATCGTCCATCTCGTTGTTAAGCAGGATGCCAGTGCCGTCGGCAACGACACCGGCGCCGAACGAGCCGTTCAGCGTGTAGGTGACCGCGACCGCGTTGCCGTCATTGTCGATGATCGAATAATGCGTCGTCTCGTTCGACTCGCCAAAGCCCTTCGGCATCAGGTCCTGAGAGACCGCCGCCCGGAACGGGTCGATCTTGTCGCGGATGTCCTTGGCGTACCCCTTGTTGAGCAGTTTCGAGACCGGATTGTCGACGAAATCGGGATCGCCAAGGGCCGAGTTGCGGTCAACATAGGCATGGCGCATCGCCTCGACCATGACATGCACAGTCTCGGCCGAGTCGGCGCCGAGATAGGATAGCGGGTACCCTTCCAGCACGTTGAGGATTTCGCAGATGATGACGCCACCGGAGCTCGGCGGCGGCGAGGAGATGATCTCGTAGCCGCGATAGGTGCAGCTCACCGGCTTCAGTTCGCGCACCGCATACTGCTCGAAATCGGCCTTTGCGAGAATGCCGCCCTTGGCGCCGCTCGTCTTGACGATGGCATCGGCGATGGCGCCTTTGTAGAAGGCATCGGCGCCTTTTTCGGAAATGGCGGCGAGCGAGGCAGCAAGGTCGGGCTGGAGGAGACGCTCGCCGGCGCCATAGGGCTTGCTGTCCGGCTTCAGGAAGATGGCGGCCGCGGCAGGGTCCTTCGCCAGCCGCGCGGCATTGCTTGCGAATGAAGCAGCGTCACCCTGGTCGAGAACGAAGCCATCCTTGGCATAGGCAATTGCCGGCGCCATCAAATCCTGGCGTGGCAGCGTGCCGTATTTTTCGCGCGCCATCTCGAAACCGGCCACGGAACCCGGCACGCCTACCGCGAGATAGCCATCAAGGCTGGCGCCCTTCACCGGCTTGCCATCCTTGTCGAGATACATGGTCTTGGTTGCCGCCAGCGGCGCGCGCTCGCGAAAGTCGAGGAAGGTCGATTTGCCGTCCTTGAAGCGTATGGTCATGAACCCGCCGCCGCCGATATTGCCGGCATTAGGGTAGAGGACCGCGAGCGCATAGCCGACGGCGACCGCCGCATCGACGGCGTTGCCGCCCTTTTTCAGCACCTCGACGCCGGCTTCCGACGCTAAATGCTGGGCGGTCACGACCATGCCGTGCTCGCCCTTCGCCGGCTGCGGCGAGGCAGCGAAGACGGCTGCGGATGGCGTCAGCGCTATTGCGAGCGAAAGGGTGACGCCAATCAGCGTCCGGCGGGTCAAGGGCATGGCGATGCTCCAAGTTCAGTGTGCCTAGAAGAGCTACTTGGAGCGGTCGAGTCCATCATCAATATGAGTGAACACATATTGGTGTTCGCCCGCTGGCCGAGGAGTTGCTAAACTCCCCCTCGTGGGGGAGATCAGCCAACCTCAAACAATCCCGCCGCTGCCACCCGCAACCGCAGGCCGTTCCGCTGCGACCTTCGCCCTGTATCCTGCCGCACGATACGCGGCGACCGGATCAATGGCGCCGCCGCCCTTCAGCCGCGCCATGGCCAGGATCGGCTCGACATCGGTGCGGTAGGCGCTTTTGAGCGTTTGCGTCGCCATCAGCGCGTCATTGCCGTCCTGGAAACCTTCGAGCGCCTTGCGGTCGACCAGCAGCGCCTGCGCATAGGCGCGCTGCACCTCGACCGCCGACAGCATCAGGCTTTCGATCGGGTCGGTGACGTTGTGGCTCTGGTCGAGCATGTGGGCGGGGTCAAAGCCTTCGGCGCCGGAGAGCTCGGCATCGACCAGTTCGTTGAAGACGAGGAACAGCCGGTAGGGGTCGATCGAACCGGCATCGAGATCGTCGTCGCCATATTTGGAATCGTTGAAGTGGAAGCCGCCGAGTTTTTTGAACTGGATCAGCCGCGACACGATCATCTCGATGTTGACGTTGGGCGCATGGTGGCCGAGGTCGACCAGGCAGAAGGCCTTGTCGCCGAGCTCTCTGGCGATGAGGTAGTTGGTGCCCCAATCCTGCACGACGGTCGAATAGAAGGCCGGCTCGTACATCTTGTGCTCGGTGAACAGTTTCCAGTCGGCCGGCAGGCCGGCGTAAATCTCCTTCATGGCGTCGAGATAGCGCTCGAAGGCTTTGGCGAAATTCACCTGGCCCGGGAAATTCGAACCGTCGCCGATCCACACCGTCAGCGCCTTCGAACCAAGCGTCTTGCCGATCTCGATGCATTCGAGATTGTGCTCGACCGCTTGCCGGCGGGTGCCGGCATCGGCATGTGACAGCGAGCCGAATTTGTAGGAGAGCTTCTGGTCCTTCGCGTCGGAGAAGGTGTTGGAGTTCATGGCGTCGAAGCCGAGGCCGAAGCGCGAGGCCGCCTGCTTCAGCCGGTTCGGGTCGGCCTTGTCCCAGGGGATGTGCAGCGAGACGGTCGGTGTCGCCTGCGTCAACTGGCTGATGACGGCGCAGTCCTCGATCTTGTCGAAGATGTCGCGCGGCTCGCCGGCGCCGGGAAAACGGGCAAAGCGGGTGCCGCCGGTGCCGACGCCCCAGGACGGGATCGCGACGGCGAATTTTTCGACCTTGTCGCGGATGGCGTCGATGACGATGCCGCGACGGTCGAGGCGTTCGCCGAGCGAGGCGTAGTCGCGTTCGAGGTCGGGCTTGCGGGCGGCGTTGTGGCTGGCGACGAGGTCGGCGGAGATGATGGTTTCGGACAAGTGCTATTCCTCCCAAAGATGCAGCCTTACCCTCCCCCTTGTGGGGAGGGTGGCCCGTAGGGCCGGGAGGGGGACCCCCACCCCGTCTGGCATTCACCGCTTCGCGGCGACTGCCTGCCGACCCTCCCCACAAGGGGGAGGGTAAAGAGACTAGCGCGTAAAGCTCTGCGCGTTGCCGGCGTCGACATTGATGATGTTGCCGGTGGATTTGGCCGACATGTCGGAGGCGAAGAAATAGATCGCTTCGGCGATGTCTTCCGGGAAGACCGAGCGCTTCAGCATCGAGCGCGAGCGGTAGTGCTCCTCCAGATCGTCGGTCGACATCTTGTAGGCGGCGGCGCGCTGTTCCTTCCACTCGCCGGTCCAGATTTTCGAGCCACGCAGCACGGCATCCGGATTGACGACATTGACCCGGATCTGCGCTTCCGCGCCCTCCAGCGCCAGGCAGCGGGCGAGATGGATCTCGGCGGCCTTGGCGGTGCAATAGGCGGCGGCGTTGGGCGAAGCGGCCAGGCCGTTCTTGGAGGCGACGAAGACGACATTGCCGCCGATCTTCTGGGCGCGGAACAGCCGGAAGGCTTCGCGCGAGACCAGGAAATAGCCGGTCGACAAGATGTCCATGTTCTTGTTCCACAGCGCCAGCGTGGTTTCCTCGATCGGCGCCGAGGATGCCAGGCCGGCGTTGGAGACCAGGATGTCGATGCCGCCGAACTCGACTGCCGTCTCGGCAAAACCTGAGATGACCTGCTCTTCGGCAGTAACGTTGATTAGCACCGGGCGGACGAAATCCTTGCCATAGGCCTTGGCCAGCTCGTCGTTGGCGCTGGCGAGAGCGGCTTCATCGATGTCGGCCAGCACGACGCAGGCACCCTCGCGCAGCAGCCGGTTGGCCGTTGCCCGGCCGATGCCGCCGGCGCCGCCCGTAACCAGTGCGATCTGGCCGGCTAACGACTTGGGCTTCGGCATGCGCTGTAGCTTCAGATCCTCGAGCAGCCAGTATTCGATGTCGAAAGCCTCCTGCGCGGGCAGGCCGACATAGGACGAGACGGTCGAGGCGCCGCGCATGACATTGATGGCGTTGACGTAGAATTCACCCGAGATGCGGGCCGTCGCCTTGTCGCCGGCGAAGGTGAACATGCCGACGCCGGGCATCAGGTAGACCACGGCATTGGGATCGCGGATGGCGGGCGAGTCCGGGTGCTTGCAGCTGTCGTAATAGGCTTGGTAGCCGACACGATAGGCGGCAATGTCATCGGCAAGGCGCGCGATGACCGCATCGACATCAGGCTTGGCCGGATCGAACTCGATCACCAGCGGGCGGATTTTCGTGCGCAGGAAATGGTCGGGACATGAGGTGCCGAGGGCGGCCAGCGGGCGCAAATCCCTGGAGTTGACGAATTCGAGCACCGCGGGTTGGTCATCGAAATGGCCGAGCTTGTGGCTCTTCTCCGAGATCAGGCCGCGGATCCTCGGCATCAGTCTTGCCGCAATCGCCCGGCGCTCAGCGGCGTCGAGCGATTTCACGACTTCGCCGCCGAAGATGGCGAGGCCTTCGGAGCGGCGCTCGAACCATTCGATCGCCTGGTTGATGACCGAGATCGTCGTCTCGTAGCATTCCTTCGGCGTGTCGCCCCAGGTAAACAGGCCGTGGCTTTCGAGGATGACGCCCTTGGCCTCGGGGTGTTCGACGCAGAATTTTTCCAGCCACAGGCCGAGTTCGAAACCGGGCCGCTTCCATGGCAGCCAGCCAATGGCGTCGCCGAAGATTTCTTTTGTCAGCGCCTTGGAATCCTTCGCCGCAGCAATGGCGATGATGGCATCGGGATGCATGTGATCGACGAAAGGCTTCGGAACATAGGCGTGCAGCGGCGTGTCGATCGAGGCCGCGCGCGGATTGAGGCTGAAGGTGCAGTGGGGCAGATAGCCCACCATCTCGTCCTCATGCGCGACACCACGATAGAGGCCTTTCAGCGCCTGCAGTTTGTCCATGTAGAGCGTGGCGAAACCGTCAAGCTTGATCGAGGCGCTATCGCCGCCCGAGCCCTTGACCCAGAGCACTTCGACATCATCGCCGGTGAGCGGGTCCTTCTGCCAGATTTTCGAGGAGGTGTTGCCGCCGCCATAGTTGGTGACGCGCTTGTCGGAGCCGAGCGTGTTCGATCGATAGACCAGAAGCTCAGGCCCGCTCATCCCTTCGGCTTTCGCATCGTCCCACAGATTGGCAAGGCGCGAGCCGGAGCGCTTGTCGAGCATAATTATCCTCCCTGGGACGCAAAAAGGCGCGATCCATTTTGCCGGAAATGTCTACGCAAGCACGCTGCTTGTCAATCACAAACGATCAATATCGATCATATTGCACTGCACAATGAAATTATATGATCGGAAATGATTGACACTGGTTGTTTTCTAGTGCCTCATGACCATGCAGGGAGGAACCATGCACGAAAAAGAGCGCCACAGGATCATTCTGTCCGCCGTCCAGGAAAAGCCTGTGGTGACGGTGCAGGAGATGGTCGACCTGACGGACTCGTCCGAGGCGACGATCCGGCGCGATATCGCAGCCCTTCACGTACAAAAGCGCCTGCGCCGGGTGCGCGGCGGCGCCGAGGCAATCTCGCCTCCACAGTTCATCGGCCTCGCCGGCCGGCCCTTTTCCGTCAACGAAACGCTGAATGCGTCGCAGAAGCGGGCGATTGCGCGCGAAGCGGTGGAACTCTGCACAGACGGCGAGCCGATCATCATCAATGGCGGCACCACCACCTTCCAGATGGTGCATTTCCTGACCGGACGCCGCATGCCGATCTTCACCAATTCGTTCCCGATCGCCGAGCATCTGCTCAAGCATTCGAAGAACACGGTGATGCTGTCGGGCGGCACGATCTACCGCGAACAGAACATCATCCTGTCGCCCTTCGACAATGACGTGACGCGCAATTTCTATGCGCGCCGCATGTTCATGGGTGCGCAGGGGCTCGGCCCACTCGGCCTGATGGAAGGCGACCCGCTTCTGATCCAGGCGGAGCAGAAGCTGATCGACCAGGCCGACGAGCTGGTGGTGCTGGTCGATTCCTCGAAATTCCGCCAGCGCTCCAGCCTGATCCTGTGCGGGCTGAAGCGCATCGCCACGGTCATCACCGATGACGGCATCGAGGATCGCGAAGCCAACATGCTGGAAACCGCAGGTGTGACGCTGATCGTCGCCCGCAAGTCGGCAAAGGAAGAATCTTCGCTGCAGGCCTGAGACCAACCGCAGCGACGATGGAATGCAACGCTCAAAGGGAGGAAATACAATGAGCTTCTTGAAGAAATTGATGGTGACGGCGGCATTCTCGGCCGCCATGTTCGTGAACGCCGCCTATGCCGAGAACGTCAAGATCGCGCTGGTGGTGAAGTCGCTCGGCAACGGCTTCTTCGACGCCGCCAACAAGGGCGCCGAAGAGGCGGCCAAGGAACTCGGCGATGTCGACATCATCTACACCGGCCCGACCAAGGCGACCGCCGAAGCGCAGATCGAAGTGGTCAATTCGCTGATCGCGCAGAAGGTCAACGCCATCGCGATTTCGGCCAATGACGCCGACGCGTTGGTGCCGGTGCTGAAGAAGGCGATGGAGCGCGGCATCACCGTCATCTCGTGGGATTCGGGCGTCGCCAAGGAAGGCCGCCAGCTGCATCTCAACCCGTCCGACACCGGCCTGATCGGCGAGACCATCATCAAGCTCGCCGCCGACTATCTGCCGGAAGGCGGCGAAGTCGCCATCCTGTCGGCTTCGTCGACCGCGACCAACCAGAACGCCTGGATCGAAGCGGCCAAGCAGGTGCTGCCGGAGAAATTCCCCAAGATCAAACTCGTCGCCACCGTCTATGGCGATGACGATTCGGCCAAGAGCACCGACGAAGCCAAGGGCCTGCTGAAATCCTATCCGAACCTCAAGGCGATCATCGCGCCGACCACCGTCGGCGTCGTCGCCGCCGCCCAGGTTGTCACCGACGCAAACCTGATCGGCAAGGTCAATGTCACCGGCCTGGCGCTGCCGTCGGAGTTCAAGAAGTTCATCGACAATGGTTCCAGCCAGGCGGTCGCGCTGTGGAACCCGATCGACCTCGGCTACTCCGCCGTCTACCTCGCCCATGATCTGGCGGTGAAGAAGGAAGAGGCGAAGCCCGGCGCAACACTGTCGATCGGCCGCGTCGGCAAGGTCACGCTCGACGACTCGAACTCGGCTGCGATGGCTCCGCCCTTCCAGTTCGACAAGACCAACATCGAGAAGTTCTCCAAGATCTATTGATCTGGGCGCCAGTACCCTCCCCCTTGTGGGGAGGGTTGGCGAGGCGGTCTTGCGAAGCAAAACCGGCGAGACGGGGTGGGGGTGGCGACATCTCCATGTGCCAGGACCTTGATATGCTAGTAGACCCCGCTCACATCGTTCGCGACCCTCCCCACAAGGGGGAGGGTAAGGCTACCCCGCGCCTGACGCTGTCCGGCGTCTCCAAAAGCTTTCCCGGCGTGCGCGCGCTGCACAATGTCAGCCTGTCGCTTTACCCCGGCCAGGTGACCGCGCTGATCGGCGAGAACGGCGCCGGCAAGTCGACGCTGGTCAAGATCATGACCGGCATCTACCAGCCCGACACCGGCACGATCAGCATTGACGGCCAGCCGGTGGCCTTGCCCAGCGCTCATGCCGCCTTCGGCCATGGCGTCACCGCCATTCATCAGGAAACCGTGCTGTTCGACGATTTGACGGTCGCCGAAAATATCTTTCTCGGCCATGCGCCGCGCACACGGTTCGGCACCATCGACTGGCGCACCATGCGCAAGAATGCACGCGAAGTGCTCGACACCATGCATGCCGGCCATATCGACGCCGATGCGCGGCTGAAGGACCTCGGCATCGCCAACAAGCACCTGGTCGCGGTGGCGCGGGCCATGTCGATCGACGCGCAGATTGTCATCATGGACGAGCCGACCGCCGCCCTTTCGATGAAGGAGATCGAGGAGCTTTTCCTGCTGATCGAATTCCTCAAGGAGGAAGGCAAGGCGATCCTGTTCATCAGCCACAAGTTCGACGAGATTTATCGGATCGCGGACCGCTACACTGTGTTCCGGGATGGCGAGATGGTCGGCGAAGGGCTGATCAAGGATGCCGGCCAGAGCCAGATCGTGCGCATGATGGTCGGCCGCTCCGTCGATCACATCTTTCCGCAGCGCAAGGCCGAGATCGGCGCGCCGGTGCTGTCGGTCTCTGGCCTGTCGCACCCGACCGAATTCAACGATATCGGCTTCGAGCTGCACAGAGGCGAGATCCTCGGTTTCTATGGCCTTGTCGGCGCCGGGCGCAGCGAGGTGATGCAGGCGATTTCAGGCATAACCCGCATATCGGGCGGCACGATCATACTGGAAGGCAAGGCGATCGCGCCAAGATCGGCGGCGGATTCGATCGAAGCCGGCATCGTCTACGTGCCGGAGGAACGTGGCAAGCAAGGCGTGGTGATCGGCCTGCCGATCTTCCAGAATGTCTCGCTGCCTTCGCTCAAGCGAACATCCAAATCCGGCCTGCTGCGGCTGGCGGAAGAATTTTCGCTCGCCCGCTCCTACACCGAGCGGCTGGACCTGCGCGCCTCCTCACTCAGCCAGGATGTCGGCACGTTGTCGGGCGGCAACCAGCAAAAGATCGTCATTGCCAAATGGCTGGCGACCGCGCCCAAGGTGATCATCCTGGACGAGCCGACCAAAGGCATCGATATCGGCTCCAAGGCCGCCGTGCACGGTTTCATGGCCGAGCTCGTGGCCCAAGGCCTGTCTGTGATCATGGTGTCGTCGGAACTGCCCGAAATCCTCGGCATGTCCGACCGCGTCGTCGTCATGCGCGAGGGCCTGGTTGCGGCGGTCTACGACAATAAGGGGCTGGACGCCGAAACGCTGGTCAGGACGGCAGCGGGGATCGCGGCATGAAGGCTCTCCTGAAATACCGCGAGATCTGGCTGGCAGCGGCCATCGTCGTTTTGATCGGCCTGATCTCGACACGCTTCCCGGCCTTTGCCGACCCCGGCAATCTCGGCCAGGTGTTCAACGACACCTCGATCCTGATGATCCTGGCTCTGGGACAGATGGTTGTCATCCTGACGCGGTCGATCGACCTGTCGATGGCCTCCAACCTGTGCTTCACCGGCATGGTGGTGGCGATGCTGAACGCCGCGCATCCGGCGATCCCGATCCCGCTGCTGATCGCTATCGCGCTTGCCGTCGGGCTGGCGCTCGGCGCCATCAACGGCCTGCTGGTGTGGCGGCTGAACATCCCGTCGATCGTGGTGACTTTGGGCACGCTCACCATCTATCGCGGCGCCACCTTCGTCCTGTCCAGCGGCGCCTGGGTCAATGCCGACAAGATGAGCCCCGATTTCATCGGTTTCCAGCGCGCCGCCTTCCTCGGCATTCCAGTTCTGTCCTGGATCGCCATCCTGGTCATCGCGCTGTTCTTCGTCGTGATGACACGCACCGCGCTTGGCCGCTCGATCTACGCCATCGGCGTCAACCCGACGGCGTCAGTCTATGCCGGAATCGATGTCGGGCGGACGAAGTTCATCGTCTTCTGCATCTCCGGCATGATCGGCGGTCTCTCAGGTTATCTCTGGATCTCGCGCTATGTCATCGCCTCGGTCGAGGTCGCCAACGGCTATGAGCTCAACATCATCGCCGCCTGTGTCATCGGCGGCATTTCGATCGCCGGCGGTATCGGCTCTGTCGGCGGCGCGGTGCTTGGCGCACTGTTCCTCGGCATCATCTCCAACGCGCTGCCGGTCATCAACATCTCGCCCTTCTGGCAGATGGCGATTTCGGGCAGCGCCATCATCCTGGCCGTCGTGCTCAATGCGCGTGGCGAACGCCAGCAGGGCCGCATCATCCTGCGGAAAGCGGAGGCGGCATGAGCGACATCCCTGCCCCGCGCCACATTCCCGACCGGCTCGACAAGCCGCTCTCCTCGGCGATCTTTTCGTGGGAGGCGCTGCTGGTCGTGGTGGCGGTCGCGATCTTTGCCGTCAACAGTTTCGCCTCGCCCTATTTCCTCGATGCCTACTCGCTGTCGGATCTGACCTTCAATTTCACCGAGAAGGGCCTCATCGCCTTTGCCATGGCGCTGCTGATTATTTCGGGCGAGATCGACCTTTCGGTCGCCGCTATCGTCGCGCTCGCGTCGACCATGATGGGCATGGCGGTGCAGGCCGGCGCGGACACACCTGTGCTGGTGCTGATCGGCATTGTCGTCGGGCTCGGCTGCGGCGCCTTCAACGGGCTATTGGTGACCCGGCTTGGCCTGCCATCCATCGTTGTCACCATCGGCACGATGAGCCTGTTTCGCGGCATCGCCTTCATCATCCTCGGCGACCAGGCCTACAAGGGCTACCCCGAGAGCTTCGCTTTCTTCGGCCAGGGTTACGTCTGGTGGGTGGTGTCGTTCGAGCTGGTGCTCTTCCTCATCGCGGCGATGATCTACTGGTTCCTGCTGCATCGCACGAGTTTCGGCCGTCGCGTCTTTGCTATCGGCAACAACCCGGTCGCGGCGCAGTTTTCCGGCGTGCGCGTCGACCGCATCAAATTCATCCTGTTTTGCCTGACCGGGCTGATGGCGGGCATCGCCTCGGTGCTGATCACCTCGCGGCTCGGCTCGACGCGGCCGTCGATCGCGCAGGGGTATGAGCTCGAAGTCATCACCATGGTGGTGCTCGGCGGCGTCAGCATTCTGGGCGGCTCCGGCAGCATTTTGGGCGTCGTGCTCGCCGCCTTCATCATGGGGCTGGTGACCTTCGGGCTCGGCCTGCTCAATGTACCCGGCATCGTCATGTCGATCTTCATCGGCCTGCTGCTGATCATCGTCATCGCGCTGCCGATCGTCTGGCGGCGGCTGCGTGGTGTCAGCTGATGCCTGAGAAATACGCCTTCAAGATGCAGCTTAAGCCCGGCATGAAGGCCGAGTACAAAAAGCGCCATGACGAGATCTGGCCGTCGCTGGTCGCGCTGCTGAAGCAAGCCGGCGTCTCCGACTATTCGATCCATCTCGACGAAGAGACGGGCATATTGTTCGGCGTGCTGTGGCGGCGCGACGATCATGGTATGGCCGACCTGCCGAAACATCCGGTTATGCAGCGCTGGTGGGCCCACATGGCCGACATCATGGAAACGAAGCCCGACAACGAGCCGGTGGCCGTGCAGCTGGAAACAGTGTTCCATATGGCATGAGTGGGCAGCGCCATATCGCCGTCATCGATATCGGCAAGACCAACGCCAAGGTGGCGCTGGTCGATCTCGTCACGCTGAGCGAGGTGGCTTTGCGCCGGATGGCCAATGCGCCGCTGCGGCAGCCGCCCTACCCGCATCACGATGTCGAGGCGCTGTGGACATTCATCCTCAACAGCCTGGCCAGCCTCAACCGCGAACAGCGCATCGACGCCATTTCGATCACCACCCATGGCGCAACAGGCGTGCTGGTCGACGCCGCAGGCGAATTGGTGCTGCCTGTCCTCGACTATGAATTCGACGGCCCCGACAGGCTGGGGGCGGAGTATGACGCGATCCGTCCACCCTTCACTGAGAGCGGTACGCCGCGCCTGCCGCTTGGCCTCAATCTCGGTGCACAATTTTTCTGGCAGCAGAACCGTTTTCCCTCGGAATTCGCCAGGGCCGCCGCGATGCTGATGTACCCGCAATATTGGGCGCTGCGGCTGACTGGCGTCGCCGCCAACGAGGTGACATCACTCGGCTGCCACACCGACCTGTGGAGTCCGTGGAAAGCCGATTTTTCCTCGATGGTCGACAGCCTGAAATGGCGCGGCCTGATGGCGCCGGTGCGGTCGGCCAGTGATCGCCTCGGGCCGATCCTGCCGGCGCTTGCCGCGCGAACCGGGCTTGGTCCGCAGACGCCAGTCTTCTGCGGCTTGCACGATTCCAATGCCTCGCTGCTGCCGCATCTTCTCTCCGATAAGCCGCCCTTTTCCGTCGTCTCGACCGGCACCTGGGTGGTGTCGATGGCCGTCGGCGGCAGGGAGATTGCACTCGATGCGGCGCGCGACACGCTGGTCAATGTCAGCGCGCTGGGCGCTCCCGTGCCCTCGGCCCGCTTCATGGGTGGCCGTGAGTTTTCCCTGCTGACCAAGGACAAACCGCAGGATTGCAACGGCAGCGATGTGCTCGCCGTTCTGACAAGAAGAATGCTGCTTTTGCCTTCGACACAGCGGGGATCGGGGCCTTTTCCGCACCATGCCGCGGCATGGCTCAATGCCGAGGGCATCAGCAAGGGCGAGCGCTTCGCCGCCATCTCGTTCTATCTGGCGCTGATGACGGCGACCTGCCTCGAGCTGATCGGCGCGGATGGCCCGACCACCGTGGAAGGACCGTTTGCCCGCAACCGCCTCTTTGTCGGCATGCTGGCCGCGGCGACCGCGCGCACCGTCATCGCCTCCGAGGCGGCCACCGGCACCAGCATCGGCGCGGCACTGCTGGCAACGGATCAGGTAACAGCGCACGGCAAGGGCGAGAGAATAGAGCCGCAGACCGACCCGGTCTGGCCAGACTATGTCAGCGCGTGGCGCGCGGCTGTACGAGCGCAGGGCTGATCACAAAATCCGCTTGCCGAAGGCCGACATGACGAAGTTGACCACGTCTGTGCCGATCCTTGGCTCAAGATCGGCGGTCAGGCCCGAGACATCCATCGACAGCAGGCCGCCGGAGAGCGAGATCGCTTCCATCGCCTGATGCGTTTCGCGCACCGTCAGTCCGCCGGAGCCTGCTGCCCAGCCGGCGAATTCGGTGACTGTGGGCGAGTAGCTGACATGGAAGCCTTGCGTACCCGAGGTGGCGATGCGGATCGCCTCATGCATGAGGTCGCGCATGCCCATGGCGTCGATGTCGGTCATGGTGAAGGCCGAGACACGCGAATCCTTCAGCACCCGCGCTTCGGCCGGATCGGCGTGGCGCAGGCCGATGATGACGACATTTTCCGGCGACAGCTGCGGCTGCAGCGCACCCGCCTTGTGATCGAGACCAAGTGTGCGCGCCAGCACCGAGGCTTCCGGCATAGCAGTGGCGTCTTCGTCCTCGGGCATCAGCGCGGCGATGGAATCGATCCAGATCAGGCCGAAGGAATGCGTCGCGCGCGCCGTCGCGGTCAGTGCCTTGTGGGCGATACGGCGGTCGGCGCCAGCAGCGAGCCGGATCAAGCCCGATGGCGGGCGCTCGACATCGGCGAGTTCCACCACATCGAAGTTCATCGCCTCCAGCCGCGCGCCGGTTCCCTCTCGCGCAAGGATGCCGGCGGCTTCTTGTTCGGCCGAGATCGACACCATCTTGCGGCCGGAGAAATCCGCCACGTCGTGCATCGGCGCCTTCTCGACATATTCCGACGTCATCGCCAAAAGCATGGCGCCATAGTTCATGCGGAAGGCGACGCGGTCACCGACGGCAGGGCGCGGATCGGCGTCCTGCACGTCGAGCAGCAGATGGTCGCTGGAGGCGCCGAGTACGCGTATGCCCTTGGCGATCGGCGTCAGCCCTTCGACCAGCACGTCCTCGCGGCCGATATTGGCGATGGCGCGTAGCCGGTCGCCCTCGTCGGGGAAGACCGGCTGATTGCCGAAAGCGTCGTAGCCGGATTCACCGATCGGCCGCGACGGTTTGAGCTTGACCTCGATGATGTCGCTGGTCAGCCGGCAGGCATCGGGTTCGAGTTCCGGCCATGGCACATCGCGGAAGGTCTCGATGCCGCCTTGCAGGATCGCCTCGCCCACCCGGAGATTGTTGATGCCGGCCGGCAACTTGCCTTCAAGCAGCAGCGTCAGCGATGACGAAGCGCCGCCGGAAATGAAGTCGAGGCTTTTGCCGGACAGGCGCTCGGTCTTGTAGGCATGGGCGACGAGCTGGCCGAGATTTTCCGGCGTCGGCATGATGGCGCCGAAGCAGCCGAGATTGGTGCCGATGCCAGCAATGCGCACGCCCTTGAATTGCAGGATCTGCTCTACGGTGGGGATGAGGTCGCTCGGCCAGATGCCCTCTCGGAGGTCGCCCAGATCGATCATCAGCATGATGTCGTGGACGCGGCCCATGCGCTCGGCGATGCGCGATATCTCGCGGATCGTGGTCAGCTCGGACTGCAGGCTGATGTCGACCGTGCGCACCACCTCCTCGACGCGCGCCATTGGCGGGCTGCGCAACAGCATGATCGGCGCGCTGATGCCGCTGTCGCGCAGCCGGCGGATGTTTTCGAAACGCGATTCGGCGATGCCGGCGACACCACCGCGCAGCATGGCGCGCGCCACTTGCGGCATCCCGCAGGTGCCCTTGGTGACACCGAACACCTTGATGCCCGACAGCGCACAGCGTTCGACAATGGTGCGCGCGTTGCGCTCGATGCGGCCGAGGTCGATGGCGACTTGCGGTCCCGACATACCTAGCCTCCGTAGACCAGACCTTGCGGGTCGATCTCCGGCTTGCGGCCGGCGATGAGGTCCGCCAGGAATTTGCCGGAGCCGCAGGCCATGGTCCAGCCGACATGGCCGTGGCCGGTGTCGAGATAGAGGTTTTTGTAGCGCGCCTGGCCGATGACCGGTACCGAGTTCGGCATCATCGGCCTGAGACCCGCCCAGAGTTCGGCCTTCTTCTCGTCGAAGGCGCCGGGGAACAGATCCTTGCCGGTCCGGAACATGGCGGCGAAGTCGCTTGGACGATGGGTGCGGTCGAAGCCGGTGAATTCGGCGGTCGAAGCGAGCCGCAAGCGGTTGCCCAGCCTGGAATAGGCGATCAGTTGGTCCTCGTCGGCGCCGCCCATGGTCGGGCCCTTGCTCTCATCCTCCAACGGAATGGTCGCGGTGTACCCTTTCACCGGATAGACCGGCAGGTCGATGCCGTAACGGCGGCCGAGCAGCCCGCTTTCCGGCCCCATCGAGATGACCACCGCGTCGCCTGCGATGGGACCGGCCGAGGTCATCACTGCACGTACGCGGTCGCCGTCGATATCGACTCCTTCGACCGTCGTGCCATAGAGAAATTTTACGCCGAGCTTTTCGGTGGCGTGCACGGCGAGCTTTTCGACGAAAAGCCTGGAATCGCCCGTCTGGTCGATCGGCGAATAGACGCCGCCGGCGATCTTTTCCTTCACGCCGGCGAGGCCCGGCTCCAGCTCGATCAGCCGGTCGCGGCCGACGATCTCGATCGGCAGGCCGTGCTCGGCCAGATAGCGATAATTGTCGGTGCCGGTGTCGAGACTGTGCTGCGAGCGGAAGAAATAGAGGATGCCCTTCTTGCGCTCGTCATAGTGGATGCCGGTGTCGGCCGAGATGGCGTTGATGCAGTCGCGCGAATAGAGCGCCAGCCGTAGTTTGACCCGGCTGTTGGCGCGCAGGCGGGTCACCGTGCATTGGCGCAGGAAGCGCAGGCTCCATACGAGGAAATAGGGATCGAAGCGCAGCCTAACCTTGATGCCGAGATCATGGTTCCAGAGCGCGCGCAAAAACGTCTTGAGCGCCGCCGGCGAGGCCCAGGCGGTGGCGTCACCGGGCGAGACCAGGCCAGCATTGGACTGGCTTGTGCCGCGCGCCGGCGCCGGATGCCGCTCGATCACGGTGACCTCGTGGCCGTCGGCGGCCAAATAATAGGCGGCCGCCGTACCGACAACGCCGGCCCCGAGCACCGTTATCCTCATGCCGTTCCCCCAAGCTCTTCGCGGCGCAGCGCCTCCACGCTTTGCTTGCGAATGCCTTCAATAGCGCTTCGCCGCGCGCCTTGCGAGGCCTTGGGCGGACCTAGCTCAGCCCCGCGCTGAGTTCTTGCCGGTCAGGATGCGCTCCCAGGCGAGCGCATCAGTGACGATCTGATCGAGATCGTCGCGTTGCGGGGTCCAGCCGAGTTCGGCGCGGGCAAGATCCGAATTGGCGACCACGGCGGCGGCGTCGCCCGGACGGCGGTCGCCCATCTTGACCTCAAAATCCCGGCCGAAGGCGCGGCGCACGCTGTCGATGACCTCGAGCACTGAATAGCCATGGCTGTAGCCGCAATTGGCGACGAGGCTCTGCCCCCCGGCGCGCAGCCGCTCCAGCGCCAGGCGATGCGCCGCGGCCAGGTCGCTGACATGGATGTAGTCGCGCATGCAGGTGCCGTCCGGCGTCGGATAGTCGGTGCCGAACACCTGCATGAAGGGACGCTTGCCGAGCGCGGTCTCACAGGCGACCTTGATCAGATGAGTGGCGCCCGGGGTCGACTGGCCAGTGCGGCCCTTGGGATCGGCGCCGGCGACATTGAAATAGCGCAGCGCCGTGTAGCGCAAGGGATGGGCAAGCGCCGCATCGCGCAGCATCCATTCGCTCATCAGCTTGGACAGGCCGTAGGGCGATTCCGGCGCCAGGCGGGCATCCTCGCGCACCGGCTCCAGTCCCGCGCCGCCATAGACGGCGGCGGTGGAGGAGAAGATGAAATGCGGCACGCCCTCGCCCACCGCGGTTTCGATCAGCGTGCGGGTCTTCGAGGTGTTGTTCTCGTAATAGGCGAGAGGATCGGCAACCGATTCGGGAACCACGATCGAGCCGGCGAAATGAATGATCGCATCGACCCTGTTCTCGCGGATGATCTGGCCGACCAGTTCCCTGTCGGCAACATCGCCGACGACCAGTCTGGCCTCCGGCGCCACCGCCCATTCGAAGCCGGTGGAAAGCCGGTCGAGCACTACGACGCTTTCACCGGCATCCAGCAGTTCCCAGACCATGTGGCTGCCGATGTAGCCGGCGCCGCCTGTCACCAAAACCGTCATTCCGTACCCTCGCTATTCAAGATTTATCGGAAACTGTCTCAAATGCCGCCTTACTGGAAAGACCGCCGCAGGGCTATACAAGACCGGTGTGTTAAGTCCGTAACAGTCTCAGCGGCCCAAGGCATCGTAGTGAAACAAAGTTGATGCACATCAAGGGAATAGGCCACGATCTGGGATCGTTAGGAACAGGCTTGGGGCGTGGCATTTTGACCAAACAGGCCCGGTGGACGACGAATGGGCCAATGATTATGATCCCGCGCAAAACTGGGAAGGCGATATGAACTATCAGCGGTTCTTCGAGGAAGCGATCGACCAGCTTCATGCCGAGCGGCGCTACCGCGTCTTCGCCGATCTTGAGCGCATCGTCGGCAAGTTTCCGCGCGCCATCTGGCGTTCCAATGGCCGCGCCGAGGAAATCACCGTCTGGTGTTCCAACGACTATCTCGGCATGGGCCAGAATCCCGATGTCATCGCCGCGTTCCAGAACGCGGCCGGCAAGATGGGCTCGGGCGCCGGCGGCACCCGCAACATTTCAGGTACCAGCAACCCGCTGGTCGAGCTCGAGCTGGAACTGGCCGACCTGCACGACAAGGAAGCGGCCCTGGTTTTCACCTCCGGCTTCGTCTCCAACGAAGCCTCGATCTCGACGATCGCGCGGCTGTTGCCCAACTGCCTGATCATCTCGGACGAGTTGAACCACGCTTCGATGATCGAGGGCGTGCGGCGCTCGGGCGCCGAAAAGAAGATTTTCCGCCACAATGACGTCGCGCATCTCGAAAGCCTTTTGCAAGCGGCAGGCCGCGAGCGCGCCAAGCTGATCGTCTTCGAGAGCGTCTATTCGATGGACGGCGACATTGCGCCGATCAAGCAGATCGTCGAACTGGCCGAACGCTACAATGCCATGACCTATGTCGACGAGGTCCATGCCGTCGGCATGTACGGACCGCGCGGCGGTGGCATCACCGAGCGCGAAGGCCTGGCCGACCGGATCGACATAATCGAAGGCACGCTCGCCAAGGCGTTCGGTACGCTCGGCGGCTACATCGCCGGCAACAGCGCCATCATCGATGCGGTGCGCTCCTACGCACCGGGCTTCATCTTCACCACGGCGCTGCCGCCGGCGATTGCCGCCGCCGCCACCACCTCCATCCGCCACCTGAAGCGCTCGCAGGTCGAGCGCGACGCGCAATTGCGCCAGGCGACGCGGACCAAGGAGGTTCTGTCTGCCGCCGGCCTGCCGGTGATGGAGTCGCCCACCCATATCGTGCCGGTGCTGGTCGGTGACCCGGAACTCTGCAAGATGGCCAGCGACCGCCTGCTTGGCGTGCACCGCATCTACATCCAGCCGATCAACTATCCGACCGTGCCGCGCGGCACCGAGCGGCTGCGCATCACGCCGACGCCGTTCCACACCGATGCACTGATTGCGGGACTGCAGGACGCGCTGGTCGAGACCTGGGATGCGCTGGGCATTCCCTATGGCTCCGCCGGACGGCCCGCTGTGGCAAAGAGCGACAGGATTGTTCCCCTGCTGGTGCCGAAGTCGGGCGGCTGAAGCCGCCGTCGGTTTACCTCAAACAGTCTTCATCCACTTCGCCAGCCGGTGTGCCGCTTCCTCGAGTTGATCAAGGCGGCGGTGGAAACACAGCCGCAAAAACGCTTCGCCGCCGGGACCGAAGGCGGTGCCGGGGGCCAGGCCGACATTGGCCTTGTCGACTATGTCGAAGGCGGCCCGGCGCGGGTCGGTGAGGCCGTCGACCGTGAAGAACAGATAAAACGCGCCTTGCGGCACGGTGAACCGCGCCTTGCCGGTGGCGCCGATTATGCCGCAGACGAGATCGCGCGCCGCGTGCGCGCGCTCCACCTGCTCGACGATGAAGGCATCGCCGTAGTCGAGGGCGGCGACGGCGCCGCGCTGCATGAACTGGGCGACGCCCGAGGTCGAATACTGGATCAGGTTCTCGAACACCTGCTGCAGGTCGGGATGGGTCTTGATCCAGCCGATGCGCCAGCCGGTCATCGCCCAATTCTTGGAAAAGGAGTTGACGAACAGGATGCGGTCTTCCGCGGTCGAAATGTCGAGGAAGGACGGCGCGCGGCCGTGGCCGTAGTGGAACAGCGAATAGATCTCGTCGGCGATGATCCACAGGCCCTTTTCGCGGGCGAGGTCGAGGATCGCCTGCAGCGTTTCCCTGTCGGCGGTCCAGCCGGTCGGGTTGGATGGCGTGTTGACGAACAGCGCCTTGGTGCGTGGCGTGATAACGGCCGCTATCTTGTCGACATCGCAGGACCAGCCATTGCCGGACTGGTCGAGCGTGACCGCTACGGGAGTAGCGCCGGAGACACCGGCGGCAGCCGCGAAATTCGGCCAGGCCGGCGACAGATAGACAACCTCGTCGCCACTGCCGGCGACGGCGGCAAGCGCCAGCTGGATGGCGTGCATGCCGGAACCGGTGGCGATGAATTCCTCCTCGGCGAAATTCTTGCCGAAATGCCTGGCATAGTAGCGCGAAAGCGCTTGCCTGAGCTCCGGAATGCCCTTCTGCCAGGTGTAGAACGTCTCGCCATTGGCGAGCCCCTTGGCGGCAGCCTCCGAGATGAAGGCGGGCGTCGGCAGGTCGCCTTCACCGGCCCAGAGCGGGATCATGCCCTCGCGCGTACGGCCGTAATTGACGACGGCGACAATGCCGCTTTCAGGGGCGGCCACCGCTTCGGCGCGCAAGCTATCGATCAGGGTCATGGACAGGTCCGTTTTGATATCGAGCGAGTGCTCATAGAGCGGTTCATCGTTTGAAGGAAACGCCGAACCGCTCCATGTCTTTGTTTTTACGCAATTCCTCAAGGGAAAGCGCTACGCGCTTTTCCCGGGAAAACCGTTTCACACTTTCCTGGAATTGCTCTTAGCAGATACGAAAACAGAAAACCCCGGCCGCGAACGGCCGGGGTTTTGGTCCAGAAATCTGCCCTTGGGCTATTTCCTGGCGAGGAGATCGCGAATTTCGGTGAGCAAAGCGACATCGGCCGGCGGCGGAGCAGCCGGGGCGGCGGGCTTCTCGCGCTCAAGCCGCTTGCGCAGATTGTTCACCGCCTTGACCATCAGGAAGATGATGAAGGCGAGGATGAGGAAGTTTAGGGTCGCGGTGATGAAGCTGCCATAGGCAAGGACCGCGCCCTGCCCCTTTGCCGCATCCAGTGTCGGGGCGTTGACGGCCGAGGAAAGCCCCAGGAAGTAGTTGTTGAAATCCAGTCCGCCGAAGATCGCGCCGACGATCGGCATGATGACGTCGTCGACCAGCGAAGTTACGATCTTGCCAAAGGCGGCGCCGATGATGACACCAACGGCCAGGTCCATCACATTGCCCTTGGAAATGAATTCCTGGAATTCTTTCAGCATTCGACCCTCCTTGTCATGGCAGGCCGCGCTGCTGCCGCCGTCCTCCGGCGCCGGCCCGCGCATACCATAACAAAAACCTGCGGTTGCAACAGAAGCAAAAGCCGGAAAACACCGCTTTCTCCTTACCTTAGGTCATGGCTCGACGGGTGACAGGCAGCCGCCATGCGCCGAAAGCCGCGATGGACTCGACCCCAAAGCTGTGGTTGCGTCTGGTCAGGCCGGATGAATATTGGCTGTGGGAGGACTTTCGGGCCGTGCAGGGCTGGTTCATCGTCATCATTGCCGTCGCCTATGTGACGCTGCTGTTCGTCATTGCCAGCCTCGGCGACCGGCGTTCGGCGGCTTCCGGGCCCGGCCGTGCCCGGCCCTTCATCTACGCGCTCAGCCTCGCCATCTACTGCACGTCCTGGACGTTCTTCGGCTCGGTCGGCCTGTCATCGGAGCGCGGCCTCGAATTCCTCGGCATCTATACCGGCCCGGTGCTGGTGTTCGTGTTCGGCTTTCCGCTGCTCAACCGCATCGTGCGGCTGGCCAAGAGCGAAAAGATCACCTCGATCGCCGACTTCCTCGGCGCCCGCTATGGCAAGAGTTTTGCCGTCTCGGCGATCGCCACGCTGATCGCCACCATCGGCGCTGTGCCCTATATCGCGCTGCAGTTGAAAGCGATCTCCGGTTCGGTCGGCCTGATGGTCGAGCACTATACGGGATCGCCGCCGTCCTTCGATCCGTTCGTCAGCGACATCTCGCTGGTGGTGGCCATGCTGCTCGCGCTGTTTGCGGTGCTGTTCGGCACCCGTCATGCCGATGCCACCGAACACCAGGACGGACTGGTGCTGGCCGTGGCGGTCGAAACCGTGGTCAAGCTCGCCGCCTTCCTGGCGATCGGTCTGATGGTCACCTTCTTGATCTTCGGGGGGCCGGGCGACATGATCGACAAACTGGCCGAGAACAACCAGGTGCGGCAGGCGATGGGCTACAACACCTCGCTCGCCACCTGGCTGGTGCTGACCTGTCTGAGCGGCTTTGCCATCATCATGCTGCCGCGCCAGTTCTACGTCACCATCGTCGAGAACCGCGGCGAGGCCGAATTGCGCACTGCGACCTGGGTGTTTCCGCTCTATCTCGTGGCGATCAACCTGTTCGTGCTGCCGATTGCCTTCGCCGGCTTGTCGCTGGTCGGCACCAGGACCAGCAGCGATCTCTATGTGCTGTCGCTGCCGCTGTTCAGCGGCCATGACGTGCTCGCCATGGCGGCCTTCATCGGCGGCCTGTCGGCGGCGACCGCCATGGTCATCGTCGAAAGCGTGGCGCTGTCGATCATGATCTCCAACGATCTCGTCATCCCGCTGTTCGTGCGCCGGCTGCTCAAGACCACGACCTCGGAAAATGAGGACTGGTCGACGCTGATCCTCAATGTGCGGCGCGGCGCGATCTTCATCCTTTTGTTCATCGCCTTCCTCTACTACCGCGAGAGCACCAACGCGGCGCGGCTGTCGTCGATCGGCCTGATGTCGTTTGCGGCCATCGCCCAGTTTGCGCCGGCGCTGATCGGCGGGCTGATCTGGCGCGGCGCCAATGGCCGGGGTGCAGCCCTTGGCATGGTCGCCGGCATCCTCGTCTGGGGCTACACGCTGCTTTTGCCTTCGCTCTCGGCACCCGACGCCGACATTGTCGTGCAAGGGCTGTTCGGCTTCGAGGCGCTGCGGCCGCAGGCCTTGTTCGGCACCGTCGCCGAGCCGCTGAACCACGGCGTGCTCTGGAGCCTGTCCGTCAACACGCTGTTTTTTGTCCTCGGCTCACTGTCGCGTGCATCGGTGCCGCTGGAGCGCATCCAGGCGTCAATCTTCGTGCCGCGCGAGTCCGGCCCGATGCCCAGCCTGCGCCGCTTCCGCACCGCCATTACCGTCAACCTCCTCAAGGACACCATATCGCGCTATCTCGGCGTCGAGCGCACCGAGCGCTCCTTCCAGTCCTTCGAGAAAAGCACCGGCGTCTCGCTGCACGGCAATGAGCAGGCCAGCATGGATGTCATCCGCTTCTCCGAGCAGCTGCTGGCGAGCGCAGTCGGCTCGTCTTCGGCGCGGCTGATCCTGTCGCTTTTGTTTCGCCGCAACGACCGCGAATCCAAGGATGCGTTCCGCCTGCTCGACGACGCCACCGAGGCGCTGCAGCACAATCGCGACCTGCTGCAGATCGCGCTCGACCAGATGGAACAGGGCATCACCGTCTTCGACCGGGATTTCCGCCTGATCTGCTGGAATAGACAATATCGCGCGCTGTTCGACCTGCCCGACGAGATGGGCCAGGTCGGCGTCTCGCTCGACCTTATCCTGCGCCATCTGGCCGAGCGCGGCGACATCCCGGCCGACCAGCGTGTGGCGATGCTCAACCGGCTGACCAGCTTCGTCAGCCCGTGGCAGATGGAATTGAAGACCAGCGGCCGCATCCTGGAACTGCGCTCCAACCCGATGCCGGATGGCGGCATCGTCGCCACCTATGCCGACATTTCGGGACGCGTCGAACAGGACCTGGCGCTGAAGCGGGCCAATGAATCGCTGGAGCAGCGGGTCAAGACGCGCACCATCGAACTGACGCGCGTCAATGAGGAGTTGGCGCAGGCGCAGATGCTGGCCGAGGAGGCCAATCTCGGCAAGACGCGCTTCCTCGCCGCCGCCGGCCACGACATCCTGCAGCCGCTCAACGCCGCCCGGCTCTATTGCTCGTCGCTGATCGAAAAGGCCGGCAAGGGCCCGGCGGGCAAGGCCGCCGTCAACATCGAATCCTCGCTGGAATCGGTCGAGACGATCTTAGGCGCCGTGCTCGATATTTCGCGCCTCGACGCCGGCGCGATGAAGCCCGACGACAGCGCCTTCCGCCTAGACGGGCTGCTGCGCCAGATCGGCAACGATTTTCAGCCGCTGGCCGCCGAAAAGAAACTCGATCTGACGATCATGGCCTCGTCGCTCAGCGTGATGACGGACCGCAATCTGCTGCGCCGGCTGATCCAGAACCTGGTCTCCAACGCCATCAAATACACGCGCCATGGCCGCATCCTTGTCGGTGTGCGGCGGCGCGGCGAGCTCGCCGAGATCCAGGTGATCGACACCGGCATCGGCATTGCCGGCGACAAGCTGAACACGGTCTTCAACGAGTTCACCCGGCTCGACGAAGGCGTGCGCGAGGCCGAAGGCCTTGGCCTCGGCCTCTCCATCGTCGACCGTATCGCCCGGGTGCTCAGGCTCGAGATTCGGATCTTTTCCAACCCGGGCAAAGGCACGCGCTTTTCCGTCATCCTGCCGGTTGCGGCGATGCAGGCGCCGCGGCGCGAGGTCGAGCCCAAGGCGCCTGCCCGCGCCACTGCCTCGCTCGCCGGACTCCATGTGCTGTGCGTCGACAACGATGCCCGCATCCTCGACGGCATGCGGCTTTTGCTCGAAGGTTGGGGTTGCAGCGTCGGCACGTTTTCCGGCTCGGAGGATTTCGCCAGGGCCGACATCCATCGTCCCGACATCGTGCTTGCCGACTATCACCTCGACGGCAGGAGCGGTCTCGACGTGATAGCGCGGCTACGTGACATCCACGGCCGCGACCTAGCGGCCGTGCTGGTTACCGCCGACCGCTCCACAGAGGTCCGCGCCGCCGCCGCCGCGCTTGACGTGCCGGTGATCAACAAGCCGCTCAAACCGGCGGTGCTGCGCTCGATGATGGCCAGGGTCAGGCCGCTGGCTTCGGCGGCGGAATAATCGCGTCGGATATGGGTTCTTGCGAAGGGGGCCTCACCCTATCGCATAGGGCCGTGCCAGCCCCCTATGCGAAGCCCACTCCTCAGCTATGCCCAAGGCTCGCAATATAGGCGCAGAACATGTCGGCCATCGCATCGGCATAGGCTTCGATCTCCGCGTCGGTGCGAGGGCTGCCTGAAAAATCCTTTCCTACCGAACTAAGCGCAGCCGTGATCAGGTCGGCAGCGAGGTCCCGGACCGCATCCGAGGCCTCGGGCAACGCCTCGCGCATGAAGGCCTCGACCGTGCGGTCCGCCATGGCCCTTGCCTCTTGCGTCTCTGGCGCATCACGGTAGAGGGGCGCAGCGTCGTTCAGCGCCACGCGCAACCCCGCCTCTTCGCATTCCGAGCGGATGAAGGCGTGGACCAGGATGCGTATCCGTTCGAGCGGCGGCTTTTCGACGTCCTGAAGAATGGCGCACAAAAGGTCGGTCGTCTGCTGCCATTCGTCGCTCTGCAGCCGGAACAGCAGTGCGGCCTTGTTGGGAAAATATTGGTAGAGCGAACCGACGCTCACGCCGGCCCTTTCGGCCACGCGCGTGGTGGTGAAACGCTGCGCGCCTTCGCTCGCCAAAACCTGAACAGCAGCTTCCAAAATCGCGGAGATAAGCTCGACCGCACGCGCCTGCTTGGGCTGTTTTCGCGAGGAAATAGAAAGGCTTGGACGTTCGGCCATCTTGCTGTCCGGCAATGCGAATTGGAAACCTGAAGGATTATTCGTATTTTTGGCACGACACAAGAACGCAATGACTTTTGATTGGAAACTTCGATGACTACCCTCACCAGCGCCCCACTCGCACCTCTGCTCGCCCGCCTGTTCAAGGAAGCCGAGGTAGCGACCAGCCCGGCAGCAGCCGGGCACTCGCCTGACGAACGAGCACGCCTTCTCGGCAGCAAGACCGGGTATGTCGACTTCTACGGACGGCTGAAGGACCTCTGGCTCGCGGTTTCGCCGGAGACCGGCACGCTGCTCTACATGCTGGCACGCAGCAGCGGTGCGCGCGTCATCATCGAGTTCGGCACCTCGTTCGGTATCTCGACGCTCTATCTGGCAGCCGCCCTGAGGGACAATGGCGGCGGCCGTCTGATCACCACCGAGTTCGAGCCCTCCAAGGTGATGCGGGCCAAGGCCAATCTGACAGAGGGCGGCCTTATCGATCTGGTAGAAGTCCGCGAAGGCGACGCATTGCAGACGCTCAGCGCCGATCTCCCTGAAACGATCGATCTCTTGCTGCTCGACGGTGCCAAGGCGATCTATCCGGAGATCCTGAGCCTGGTCGAAAGCCGGCTCAGGCCCGGCGCGCTGGTGATCGCCGACAACGCCGATTTCAGCCCCGAATATCTGGAGCGCGTGCGCTCCCCGGCATCGGGCTACATGTCGACGCCGTTCGGCGACGACGTCGAACTGTCGGTGCGGCTGAGCTGAAGCCGCCGGCGGACTGGCTGCCGGCAACCGAACAAAGCTGAGCGCTCCGGCGCTCAGTTCACCGGCTGCAGCGGATCGCTGCCGATCTTGGACAGCTGGATCACCGCCTGGGTGCGGCTGTCGACGCCGAGTTTTTGCAGGATGGCCGAGACATGCGCCTTGACCGTCGCTTCTGAGACGCTGAGCTCATAGGCGATCTGCTTGTTGAGCAGGCCTTCGGCCAGCATGCCGAGCACGCGCGTCTGCTGCGGCGTCAGCGCCTGCAGCCGCTTGATCAGGTCCGATATTTCGGGGTCGCGCTCGACGCCGAGATCGATGCCGACGGGCGCGGCGATATCGCCGGCCAGCACCGTCTGCACAGCGCTGCGGATCTCCTCCATGCTGGCCGATTTGGAGATGAAGCCTGAGGCGCCGAGATCGAGCGCGCGCCGGATGGTCACCGGGTCATCATGCGCCGACACCACCACCAGCGGCACCGCCGGATGGATGCCGCGCAGCGAGATCAGGCCGGACAGGCCACTGGCGCCCGGCATCGACAGATCGAGCAACACCAGGTCGACATCCTCATTGGCCACGACCAGCGCCTTGGCGCGTTCGAAATCGCCGGCCTCATGGATGGCGGCAACATCGCCGACGCCGGCAAGCGCCTCTTTCAGCGCGCCGCGAAAAAGCGGATGATCGTCGGCGATGACGAAGGTGTAGCCCGACGGCAAATATTCCTCCCCAAATCCCGTTGTTGATTATCGGCTTTTGCGGGACCGGACGATTATGCGGCGAAGCGTTCTGTTTTCAAGCGGCAATGGCTGGATGCGGCTCAGGTCTTTTGCGAATTGAGCTTGGCGCCATCGCCATTGTCCTTGTCCATCTCCTTGACGATGCCCATGAAGCCACGCAGCATGCGCTCCATGTAGTTCATCGTCTTGTCGAAATCCTCCTCGCTCGGCAATTTCGATTCGAGGCGGGCGGACAGCGAATTTTCCAGCTTGATGACACGCTCGTCCATGGCCTTCATCGAGGCCTGCAAACGATCGACTTCGTCCTGGAAGGCTGCGCGCTCGTCGGCCGCCATCTTGCAGACCAGTTGGCCGGAGCGTTCCTCGCAGATCGACATGGCGCCCGTCTGGGTATCCATGCGGACATAACCATTGGCCGATTTTTCCAGCCGGTAGCGATCGGTCTCCTCGGACCAGGCCGATGCCGCGACCAGCGAGACCAGTGCGGCGGGGATCAGTATGTGCTGCAGACGCATGTTTCATCCTCCACGAGCCAGTGTACGTGAACCTATCACAGCTTTACGCCGTAAATGCGGAAGAGTTGCCCTTCCCCGCATGAGCCATCCGGATTATAGCGCAGCCATGTCTCAGACTATCTACAAGATCGCGCCCGAAGCGCTTTGGCGCGAGGCCGAGAAAAACGGCCGCTTCACCGGCGCTCCGATCGACATCGCCGACGGCTTCATCCATTTCTCCACCGCAGGACAAGCACGCGAGACGGCGGCCAAGCACTTCGCCGGCCAGACGGATCTGGTGCTGGTCGCCATTGACGGGGCTCGGCTGGGTGATGCCCTGAAATACGAGGTCTCGCGTGGCGGCGCGCTGTTCCCGCATCTCTATGGCGTGCTCGAGATGAACGCCGTCCTCTGGGTGAAACCATTGCCGCTCGGCGCCGACGGCGCACATCTATTCCCGGACATGGAGGTCGAATGAGCGTGCTCGACCGCATCGGCCAGAAACTGTTGTTCAGCTTCGATCCGGAAACGGCGCATGGCATGTCGATCGCCGCACTGCGATGCGGCCTGCCGGTCGGCGCGCGGCCGGTGCGCGACGACAGGCTGAAGGTCAGCCTCTGCGGTCTCGATTTTCCAAACCCGCTCGGCATGGCCGCGGGCTATGACAAGAACGCCGAAGTGCCAGACGCGCTGCTTGGCCTCGGCTTCGGCTTTGTCGAGGTTGGCACGGTGACGCCGCTGCCGCAGGCCGGCAACCCGAAGCCGCGCATTTTCCGGCTGACTGAGGATGACGCCGTGATCAACCGGCTGGGTTTCAACAATGAGGGCCACGAGGCGGCCGAGAGGCGCCTTGCCGCACGCAAGGGGCGTGGCGGCATCGTCGGCGTCAACATCGGCGCCAACAAGGACAGCGCCGATCGTGTCGGCGACTATGAGTTAGGCGTCTCGCGCTTTGCGAAATACGCCAGCTATCTGACGGTCAATATCTCGTCGCCAAACACGCCGGGCCTGCGCACCATGCAGGCGCGCGAACAGCTCGGCGAGCTTTTGTCCCGGGTCGTGGGAGCGCGCGCGGCAGCTTCGGCAAAACCGCCGATCTTCCTCAAGATCGCACCTGATTTGGTCGAGGCCGAACTGGAGGACATCGCCGCCGAGATCAGCGAGAAACAGATCGACGGCGTCATCGTCTCCAACACGACGCTGGCGCGGACCGGATTGCGAAGCGCCGCTGTCGCCGGCGAAGCCGGTGGTCTCTCGGGAAAGCCGCTGTTCGAACGCTCAACCATCGTGCTGGCCAAGATGCGCAAGCTGCTCGGGCCGGAGCGGGTCATCATCGGCGTCGGCGGCGTCGATTCCGCCGAGGCTGCGCTGGAGAAAATCCGCGCCGGCGCCGATCTGGTGCAGCTCTACACCGGCATGATCTATGCCGGGCCGGCACTGCCGGGGCGAATTCTGACCGGGATGGTGCGATTTGCCGACAAGGAGCGGCTCAAGTCGTTGCGCGAACTGCGCGATGCCGGTCTCGAACGGTGGACTGCAAAGCCGCTCTAGAAGGCCGTGCGCACCCTTCGCGACAAAATCGTCAGCAGGCTGAAGCCGCGCACCAGCAGGAAGACGTGCAGCGCCGCCCACAGGCCGTGATTGCCCAGGGACGGCGCCAAGGTCAGTAATGCGGCGCTGAAGGCCAGGAAAGACAAGAGCATCATGTTGCGCATGTCGCGCGACCAGGTCGCACCGATGAAGACGCCGTCCATCTGGAAGGCCAGCACGCCGCTGAACGGCGTCAGCGCCGCCCATGGCAGATAGACATCCGCGACGTCGCGAACGTTCTGCGACGTGGTGATCAGGGCGACCAGGCCGGCGCCGCCGAGCCAGAAGATCAGCGTCGCGGTTCCCGCCAGGCCGAACCCCCAGAACAGTGTCAGCCGCACCGCCCGGCGGAACGAGGTTTCGGCGCGCGCGCCAATGGCGCGTCCGGCCAACTGTTCGGCCGCCGTGGCAAAACCGTCGAGGAAATAGCCGGCGACAAGGAAGAAGTTCATCAGCACGGCATTGGCTGCCAACGTCAGCGTTCCGAACTGCGCGCCCTGGCGGGTGAACAGCGCAAAGGCGGCGAGCAGCGAGAACGAGCGGATCATGATGTCGCGATTGAGCGACAGCATGCGCAGGAAGGCGGCCATGTCGAGCAGGCGATGCCGCGGCAGGCGCGGTGCGGCCCGGAACCGCCAGACGATGATGGCGAGGCCCAGCAGCATGGACAGCAATTCGCCGGTGACGGTCGCCCAGGCGACCCCGGCGACGCCCCAGCCGAGCTTCAGGCCGAGCAGGATGCAAAGGACGATGTTGATGCCGTTGAGCACCGCCTGCAGCATCAGCCCAAGCCCGCCCTCGCCGCGCCCCAGCACATAGCCGAGAATGGCGTAGTTGATCAGCGCGAAGGGGGCGGCGAGCATCCTGATCCTGATATAGACGCCCATCGCCTCGCTGACGCGCGGTTCGGCGCCGATGAATTTCTGGCCTGCGATGGCGATCAGCGGCGCAAGGGCGACAAGCGCGATGCCGGCGGCGACCGCGATCAGCACGGCGCGCCAGAACACCGCCTGCTCCTCCAATTCGTCGCCGCGCCCGAAAGCCTGGGCGACGAGGCCGGTCGTGCCGGAGCGCAGGAAATTGAAGGTGTTGAAGACGACGTCGAAGACCAGCGCGCCGGCCGCCAGGCCGCCGAGCAGGGCGGCGTCGCCGAACTGGCCGACCACCGCCGTATCGACAATGCCGAGCAGAGGCGTCGTCAGATAGGCGAGCGTCATCGGCACGGCGATGGCAAGCACCGAACGGTTGGTGACGGCGAAAGGTCTCGCGTCGGCTGGGGTTGCACCCGTGTCCAAGGGATTGCTGCCTTGCTGATTGCGGCTTGATCGAACAGCCGATGTGCCCCATTTTCCGGCCACCGCGCAATCACCCTTCCCGTGATGGCCAACCGAAATCTTCGGCCTGGCGCGAGCCCGCCGGATTAAGTGCATGCCCCTGCAGATCGTCCACCACCCCGATTACGACGCCGGCTTCGCCGTCAATCATCGCTTTCCAATGAGCAAATATCCGCTGCTGATGCAGGCCTTGCACGTGCGGGGTTTGATCCAGGCCGAGGCGCTGTCGATGCCCGAGCCGGCGCCGGCCTCCTGGCTGAAGTTCGCCCATGCGGCTGACTATGTCGACGAGGTCATCGCTTGTGCGGTGCCCGAAAAGATCGAGCGCGAGATCGGCTTTCCCGTGGGGCCACGTGTTTCGCTCAGGGCGCAGCTCGCCGCCGGCGGCACGGTACTGGCGGCGCGGTTGGCGCTCGTCAACGGCATTGCCTGCAACACCGCCGGTGGCAGCCACCATGCGCGGCGCGCGCAAGGCGCCGGCTTCTGCACCTTCAACGATGTCGCCGTCGCTTCGCTGGTGCTGCGCGCCGAAGGTGCCGCCGAAAACATCCTGATCGTCGATCTCGACGTACATCAGGGTGACGGCACCGCGAACATCCTGAAAGACGAACCGCGCGCCTTCACCTTCTCCATGCATGGCGAGCGCAATTATCCCGTGCGCAAGATCGCCTCCAATCTCGACGTCGCGCTGCCGGACGGCACCGGCGATGCCGCCTATCTCGAACGGCTGGGCGCCATCCTGCCGGAGCTCTCGGCCAAGGCGCGCTGGGACATCGTCTTCTACAATGCCGGTGTCGACGTCCATGCCGAGGACCGGCTTGGCCGGCTCTCGCTCAGCGATGATGGCTTGCGCGCCCGCGACGCGATGGTGATCGGCCATTTCCGCGCGCTGGGCATTCCGGTCTGCGGCGTCATCGGCGGCGGCTATTCGACCGACGTGGCGGTGCTGGCGGCGCGCCACGCCATCCTGTTCGAGGTGGCGGCGACCTTCGCCTGAGGAACGAAAGTCACTTCCGGTAGTTGGCAATCCTCAAGAAGATAAAGACCGGCACGACGATCGCGGCCCCAAGCAAGATATAGCCGAGGAAGCGGTCAATGGCGTGGAAACCCAGGTTCCACAGGTCGATGAAGAATTTCTGGACGCCATAAAAGACGTCCATCGGCGTCCAGCCGAACGCGTTCATCACCAGGCCGACGAGGAACGACACGACCAGCAGCTTGACGATGACCCTGACGGGCGAGTCGCCGAGAAAGCGCGTCAAAGCGGACAAGGGCCTGCCTCCAGATTCGTGTGCCCGGAGCGGGGCACGGCCCCAGAGATACGCGCTAGGCCGTCCTGCATCAAGCCGGGGCGGCCTCGCAGTCGCCCGGGCACCGTGTAGCAGGTATCCCTCCGACATATTGCGGACAGGACCGTGAGGTCAGCTGCTACGGTTAGACCTTCTCCAAATGCCACCCTAGCTCGCGCCGCCGAAGATGCTCCGGCCGGCCGGGTTTCCAACAGCCGTTTCCGAAGAGCTGTCCAAGAGCGATTGCCCGAAGCAGGCCCATCATGATATCGAGAGGCCGACGCGGGTATGATGTAATGGTAGCTTGTCAGCTTCCCAAGCTGAACGCGAGGGTTCGATTCCCTCTACCCGCTCCAGCAGAAATCAATGATCTAGACGGCGTTTGCCGGCGCCTGCCGCAGGCCTGCGCATTGCGATCCTGTTCATGCCTGCACCTCGGCGCATAAGGGAAGGTGCATTGCCACCTCATCGGCTTCCATCCGCATCAGGGTGTGCGACAGGCCGCCGTGCTCGTCGATCCACTGCCGCACCCAATCGGGGTATTGCGAGAGCAGGTAGTTGGCAGCGACGGCGTTCTGATGAGCGCCGACGCCGTACGGCAGATGGAAGCCGAAGGATGCACGCGGGGTAACGCAAAGCTGCTTGACGGGCAGGGACAGATAGAGCGTGCAGGCGCTGTCGCACGCCCCGTCAAAGTGCACTGGCTCGTCGGCGGCGCGCAGTTTGGCGACGTGCAACGCGAAGGTCACGATCTGGCCCCCGGGATTGCCGCTCACCGTCTCCGCGTTCGCGGGCAGCGCCGTCAGGGTGGCGGCGAAGAGCCCAATCGCCATGGTCTTCAACGTCCATCCAAGCTTTGCAAGCGGCAGTTCAGTGTGCATCCTGTGGCCTCGCGTTTGTTTCGCGACGCCAACGCTAGCATCAAGATGGTTAACATTAGGCAGCGCTCATCAATTTTCCGATCAGTCTGTCACACTGGCGCGAACGAGATCCCCTCCACCCGCTCCAACCTGCGGCGCAGGGTTGGGCGCGTGACCCGTTGTCCAATTTTCTTAGGGGCCGCAAAGGATCACATTGGCGGGCCACGCCAATGCCGCCATCTGTGTGGCCGCACCAGGTCCGGCTATAGTCCCGTTCCGCGCAAGGATGGAGTTCCGGCCGTTATCCCACTTCGCGCAGGATGAAGTCGTGCAGCATTTTGGCGGCCGGCGACAGCGCGCGGTTCTTCACCGTGATCAGGCTGTAGGGGCGGACCTCGATGTCGAACTCGGTCTGGACGACGTCGATGGCGCCGGCGAGACCGTCGGGGTTCTGGATGAATTTTGCCACCTGGATCGACACCGGGGCGATGGCATCGGACTGTGCCACCATGACCAGGGTCAGCAGCAGCGAAGAGGTGTTGAGGATGCGGTCCGGCAGCGCGATGTTGCGGTTCAGGAAATTGCTTTCCATCGCCTGGCGCAGCGGCGAGCCGCCGGACTGGAAGACCCAGTCATACGCAGCCGTATCCTCCAGCCGCACGGCCTTGCCGTTGCTCAGCGGATGGCCGCGGCGCACGATCAGGCAGGCTTTTTCGACGCCGATGACGCGGGCCTCGAACAGCCGCGGATTGAGATCGTCGGGAATGCGGGCGATGATGAAATCATGGCGCGTGGCAATCAGCTCGCGCGCCAGCACGTTGGAGGTCTCGACCTGCATGGTGATCTCGATGCGCGGATAGATGCGGCGGATTTCGCGGATCGCCGGCACCGCCAGTTCGATCGCCGGCGCGGTCACTGCGCCGAGAAACACCGCGCCGCCCTTGCCAGCCTTGAGCTCGGAAATCTCGCGGTCGGCCTCGCGCATCTCGAGCAGGATGGAGCGGGCGCGCCTGGCCAGCGCCTTGCCGTAAGGGGTCAGCGTGATGCCGCGCGGCAGCCTTTCGCACAGCTTGACGTCGAGCACGGCTTCCATCTCGGCGATCATGCGTGACGCCGCCGGCTGCGAGATGTTCATCACCTGCGCCGCGGCACTCACACGGCCGTGGTCGTCGAGGGCGACGATCATGCGCATATGGCGCAGGCTGAGGCCGCTGCGCAAAAGGGTTTCGCTGCCGCCCGGGACCTCGTCGTAACCACTTGAGATTCCTGAGGAATTGCGCAGCGCCGCCATGATTTTCTCCTGCTCCCGCGCGTGATCGGCCGGCAATCCGACCATGCCTTTATCCGCTCCTAATATATATCAGTTTCGATATAGCAACTATCAAAGATCGCATTTGACAGTTATGGCAAAGGGACACACCCTGAGCGCGTCTTGAGACTTGACGGTCGTTGACGAGCAAAATCGTATCGATCGAAATCAGCGTCTCGAGATTATTGGGAGGAATACCAGAGATCGACATGCCGGCGGTGGCGCGTTTCGCTTCCGTTCGACTGCGCGGCCCGCGAAGCCCCGGGGTGCCGCGTCCATCAACCAGGGAGAGTTAAGTGAAAATCATCAAGACACTGGCCGCCGTCGCGGCCCTTGGCATCGCTGCCATGACCTACTCGGCGCATGCAGCCGACAAGGGTCTCGTCGGCGTGCTGATGCCGACCAAGACCTCGCAGCGCTGGATCAATGACGGCGACGCCGTCAAGTCCCAGCTCGAGGCTCTCGGCTACACGGTCGACCTGCAGTACGCGCAGGACGACATCCCCAACCAGCTCAGCCAGCTTGAAAATGAAATCACCAAAGGCCCGAAGGCGCTGATCATCGCCTCGATCGACGGCACCACGCTGTCGGATGCGCTGCAGAAGGCCGCTGACGCCGGCGTCGTCGTCGTCGCTTATGACCGCCTGATCAAGAAGACCGCCAATGTCGACTACTACACCACCTTCGACAATTTCGGCGTCGGCGTGATCCAGGCGAACTCGCTGGTCAAGGGTCTCAAGGAGCGCTTCCCGAACACCAAGCCGTGGAACGTCGAACTGTTCGGCGGCTCGCCGGACGACAACAACGCCTTCTTCTTCTACAATGGCGCAATCTCCGTCCTGCAGCCGCTGATCGATGACGGCTCGATCAAGATCAAGTCCGGCCAAACCGGCATGGACAAGGTCGGTACGCTGCGTTGGCTCGCCGCCACCGCCCAGGCGCGCATGGACAACCTCCTGTCGGCCAACTACTCGGACGGCAGCCGCGTCGATGGCGTTCTGTCGCCCTATGACGGCCTGTCGCGCGGCATCACCGCCTCCCTGCGCGCTGTCGGCTATGGCACGGACGCCCAGCCCTGGCCGATCGTGACCGGCCAGGACGCCGAGACCGCCTCGGTCAAGCTGATCATCTCCGGCGAGCAGTACTCGACCGTGTTCAAGGACACCCGTGA
This sequence comes from Mesorhizobium sp. P171375, assembly GCF_057786075.1. NCBI lineage: Bacteria > Pseudomonadati > Pseudomonadota > Alphaproteobacteria > Hyphomicrobiales > Phyllobacteriaceae > Mesorhizobium > Mesorhizobium sp. P171375. Next base: position 1,789,619 of record NZ_JBYNWF010000001.1, on the reverse strand, counting down.
ACTGGCCAAGGCCACTGTCGAACTCGTCGACAAGGTGCTCTCGGGCGGCAAGCCGGAAGGCCTCGATGAAAAGACCTACAACAACGACGTCAAGGTCGTTCCTTCGATCCTTTTGACGCCGCATGATGTCGACAAGTCGAACTACCAGGCGCTGGTGGTCGACTCCGGCTACATCAAGGCCGACGAGCTGAAGTAAATTCGGTTGTAAAATCAGGGGTCCTGCGCAACGCAGGGCCCCTTTTCGTTCACCAGCGAGCCCGGTATTGTTGCCGACCTCGCCGGCAGTGTTTGCCGACCTCTCAAGGAGCGGTAGTTCCCATGGCCTCGACGATTTTGGAGATGCGCGACATCACCAAGACGTTCCCCGGCGTGAAGGCGCTGTCGAACGTCAACCTCAGTGTCGAGGAAGGCGAGATCCATGCCGTTGTCGGCGAGAACGGCGCCGGCAAATCGACGCTGATGAAGGTTCTCTCCGGCGTTTATGCAACTGGCACCTATGACGGCGCGATCGTCTACCGTGGCGAGGAATGCCATTTCAAGGGCATTCACGACAGCGAACACAAGGGCATCGTCATCATCCACCAGGAACTTGCGCTGGTGCCGATGCTGTCGATCGCCGAAAACATTTTCCTTGGCAATGAACACGCGAAATTCGGCGTCATCGACTGGAATGCCAACGAGACGCGCACCAGCGCCCTGCTGAAGAAGGTGGGCCTCAAGGAGGACCCCAAGACGCTGATCACCAATATCGGCGTCGGCAAGCAGCAGCTGGTCGAGATCGCCAAGGCGCTGAGCAAGGAAGTCAAGCTGCTGATCCTGGACGAGCCGACGGCGAGCCTGTCCGAAAAGGACAGCCAGGCGCTGCTCGACCTGCTGCTCGAGTTCAAGCGGCAAGGCATGACCTCGATCCTGATCTCGCACAAGCTCAACGAAGTGAACCGGGTCGCCGACAAGGTCACGGTCATCCGCGACGGGCGCACCATCGAAACACTTTCCAAGAAAGACATTTCGGAAGACCGCATCATCACCTCGATGGTCGGGCGCTCGCTCGACGATCGTTACCCGCCACGTGAGCCAAAGATCGGCGAGGTTGTGCTGCAGGTGAAGAACTGGTCTGTCTATCATCCGATCCATGCCGAGCGGCAAGTGATCAAGGGCATCGATATCAAAGTCCGCAAGGGCGAGGTGGTGGGTATTGCCGGGTTGATGGGTGCCGGACGCACCGAATTCGCGATGAGCCTGTTCGGCCGCTCCTATGGCCGCCATATCACCGGTGAAGTGCTGCTCAAGGGCAAGCCTATCGATGTCTCCTCGGTCAGCAAGGCGGTTGACCATGGCATTGCCTACGTCACCGAGGACCGCAAGACCTATGGTCTCAACCTGATCGATCATATCAAGCACAACATCACGCTGGCCAACCTTGGCGGCGTGTCGCGCCACGCCGTCATCGACGATTTGCGCGAACTCGCCGTCGCCAACGACTACAAGGCCAAGACCAACATCCGCTCGTCCAGCGTCTATCAGATGACCGGCAATCTGTCGGGCGGCAACCAGCAGAAGGTGGTGCTGTCGAAATGGCTGTTCGCCAATCCGGAAGTGCTCATCCTCGATGAGCCGACGCGCGGCATCGACGTCGGTGCCAAGTACGAAATCTACACCATCATCGCCCGCCTCGCCTCCGAAGGAAAGGCGATCATCGTCATCTCGTCGGAGATGCCTGAACTGCTCGGCATCACCGACCGCATCTACGTCATGAATGAAGGGCGCATGGTTGGAGAAATGGCGGCGAGCGACGCCAGCCAGGAAAAGATCATGCGCGCCATCGTTCGGGGAGAAGGAAAGCCATCATGACCACCGAAAGCGGTCCCGCGCCGAAAAGCGGCGTCGCCGAAGATGTGCAACAGGGGCCGCGCGTTGCCGTCTCGGCGCTGATCACCAATTTGCGCGACTACGGCCTGATCCTGGCGCTGATCGCCATCATGGTGTTCTTCCAGTTCACCACCTCCGGCACGCTGTTCAAGCCGGTGAACCTGAGCAACCTGGTGCAGCAGAACTCGTTCATCATCGTGATGGCGCTGGGCATGCTTCTGGTCATCGTCTCCGGCCATATCGACCTCAGCGTCGGCTCCGTCGCCGGCTTCATCGGCGCGCTGGCGGCTATGATGATGGTCATCTGGCCCCTTGGACCATTCAGCAATCCGCTGGTGGTTTCAATCGTCTGCCTGATCGTCGGCGGCCTCATCGGCGCGGCACAGGGCTACTGGATTGCCTATCACCGAATACCGAGCTTCATCGTCACGCTGGCGGGAATGCTGATCTTCCGGGGCATCTGCCAGGCGCTGCTGGGTGGCGGGTCTTCGGTGGGGCCGCTTCCAGCCGGCTTCAAGGCGCTTAGTTCAGGCTTCATCCCGGATGTCATCGGCCCCTTGACGCTGATCCCACCGACGGTAAATGCGGCTGGCAAGACCATTGTAGGTAGCGGCATGACCCTGCACATGACGACGATCGTGCTGGGCCTGGTCGCCGTGCTCGCCTATGCCTATTTCGGGCTCAAGGCACGGCGTACCCGCGAAGCGCACGGCTACCAAGCCGAGCCTTTCACGCTGTTCGTCATCAAGACCCTGGTGACCAGCGCTCTGGCGCTGTTCCTGGTCTACCAATTTGCCAGCTACAGGGGCCTGCCGATCGTACTCATGGTGATGGGCGCACTGATCGCGCTGTTCGTCTTCGTCACAAAACGCATGACGATCGGCCGCCGCATCTACGCCATGGGCGGCAATGCCAAGGCGGCGCAACTGTCGGGCATCAAGACCGAGCGGCTGACCCTGATGGTGTTCGTCAACATGGGTGTGCTGTCGGCGCTTGGCGGCCTGATCATAGCGGCGCGCCTGGGACAAGCCGTGCCTGCCGCGGGCCTCGGCAGCGAGCTCGACGTCATCGCCGCGGTGTTCATCGGCGGCGCTTCGGCGATGGGCGGCGTTGGCCAGGTGATCGGCGCGGTGGTCGGCGGCTTCATCATGGGTGTGATGAACAACGGCATGTCGATCATGGGCGTCAATGTCGACTGGCAGCAGGTGGTCAAAGGCCTGGTGCTGCTCGGTGCAGTGGTCTTCGACGTATACAACAAAAACAAAGGTTAGACCGGGAGCGGAACCAGGACGGCATACGGGTCACATCGCGGCGCTGCCGGGCAGTGCAAGAAGTCCCCTGAAGGACCAGGATCGCGAGCGCAATCCGGACGAAGAGTTTTAACCCGTGGCACGGATAGGTCCGCGCCGCGCCGGTAAGGTTTGTCAAAGCGGCAACCGAGCCAAGACAATTGAGAGAGGGTTCATCATGCTGATCTCCCAGATCCTCGACGACGCCGAGACGATCCGCGTCGTCGCCCGCAATGGCGGCAAGACCCGGATCATCAACGGCGCCCGCAGCGTCTATTCGCTGGCGATGGAGGCCGCGCGCACCGGCACCGGGCTGGTCGCGCTCATCGAGCGCAAGGGCTTCGGCGAAGCCGTCGATCTCGACGCCGCCTACAAGAAGGGGCGGCTGGTGTCGCCGATCAACCATCCCGATCCGGCGCATCTGCATCTGACCGGCACCGGGCTCACCCACCTCGGATCGGCGGCGACGCGCGATTCCATGCACAAGAAGCTCAGCGACGGCGGCGAGGAACAACTCACCGATTCCATGAAGATGTTCCGCATGGGTCTGGAAGGCGGCAAGCCGGCCAAGGGCCAGACCGGCGTGCAGCCGGAATGGTTCTACAAGGGCAACGGCACCATGGCGGTGGCGCCGGGCGCGGCGCTGATGTCACCGGCCTTCGCGCAGGACGCCGGCGAAGAGCCGGAGATCGCCGGCATCTATGTCATCGGCGACGACGGCGCGCCGTTCCGCGTCGGCTTCACGCTGTCCAACGAGTTTTCGGACCACATCACCGAGCGGGTGAACTATCTGTTCCTGGCGCATTCCAAGCTGCGCAATGCCTCGTTTGGGCCGGAGATCCTGATCGGCGATCTGCCGGCCGACATCAGAGGCGCTTCGCGCATCCTGCGCGACGGCAATCTTTTGTGGGAAAAGCCGTTTCTGTCGGGCGAAGCGAACATGTCGCACACCATCGCCAATCTCGAGCACCACCATTTCAAATATTCGGCCTTCCGCCAGCCCGGTGACGTGCATGTGCACATGTTCGGTACGGCGACGCTGTCCTTCGCCGACGGCATCAGGACGCAGGCCGGCGACGTCTTCGAGATCGAGGCCGGAGATTTCGGCCTGCCGCTGCGCAACCCGCTGGAGATCGAGCAGCCGGTGAAGGTGGCAGTGAAGGCGTTGTAGAAAGGGTGATCTCCCCCCTTGTGGGGGAGATGGCCGGCAGGCCAGAGGGGGGCGCTGTCCCGCCAGCGTCTCCGATCTAGCCAGCCCCTACCTTCGGACTTTTTTCTTAGCCGCGAAGAGGCCGCGATCCGTCGCGCCCCCCTCTGCCCTGCCGGGCATCTCCCCCACGAGGGGGGAGATTAGCAGCGTCGACTTCTCAATAAATATCGAAATCGAAATACTTGGCCTGGATCTTCTTGTAGGTGCCGTCGGCGACGATGGCGTCGATGGCCGCGTTGAGCTTGTCACGCAAAGCAGTGTCTTCCAGGCGCACTGCGATGCCGGCTTGCGTCTCGGTGCCCTTGACGTCGCCGACCAGCTTGCAGCAGCCGTCGCTCGCCTTCTTCAGCCAGTCCATAAGCACGAACTTGTCCGAGATCACCGCGTCGAGACGGCCGTTCTGCAGGTCGGTGATCGCCTCTTCCTGAGTCGGATAGAGTTTTGCCTCCGCACCGGCCTTGCCGTAGGCGTTCTGGGCGTAGTCGGCCTGGGTGGTCGACGCCTGCGCGCCCACCGTCTTGCCGGCAAGGGCGGCCGGTTCGGTGGACGTGAGGTCGCTGTCCTTCGGCGCCACCAGCGCCAGCGGCGTGGTGTAGTATTTGTTGGTGAAGGCGACCTGCTTCTTGCGCTCCTCGGTGATGCTCATCGAGGCGATGATGGCGTCGAATTTCTTCGCCTGCAGCGCTGGAATGATGCCGTCCCAGTCCTGGGTGACGATCTCGCACTCGACCTTCATTTGCGCGCACAGCGCATTGGCAATGTCGATGTCGAAGCCTTCGACCTTGCCGTCAGATGTAATGGTGTTGAAGGGCGGATAGGCGCCTTCGGTGCCGATCTTCAATTTCTCCTGCGCCTGCGCCAGCGAACCGGCCCCCATTACAAGCATGGCAGCGCTGGCTGCCGATATGATCCATTTCGAAATCTGCATTTTTTGGTTCCCCTTACGCGCCGGTCTCTTGCCGGCCACAGAAAGGCAGCCAAGCACGGTGAGCCAATGCAGGCAAGTATTTTGCCCAACGGTGATTGAGGGTTCAGACGGCGGTGCGGAAATGCTTGGAAAGCTTCAAGCCTTGCGCCTGGTAATTCGAGCCGAGATCGGTGCCGTAGAGCGCCTGCGGCCGCTTCAGCATATGCTCGTAGACCAGCCGACCGACGATCTGGCCATGGTCGAGGATGAACGGCACTTCGTGGCTGCGCACTTCGAGCACCGCCCGGCTGCCGGTGCCACCAGCGGCCGAATGGCCGAAGCCGGGATCGAAGAAGCCGGCATAGTGGACGCGGAATTCGCCGACCAGCGGGTCGAACGGCGTCATCTCGGCGGCGTAGAGCGGCGGCACGTGCACCGCCTCGCGGCTGACCAGGATGTAGAACTCGTCCGGGTCGAGCACCAGTTCGCCGGCGCCGCTCTTGTAAAGCGGCTCCCAGAAATCGACGGCATCCTGGGCGGCGCGCTTATCGACATCGACGAGGCCGGTGTGATGCTTGCCGCGATAGCCGACCAGCCCGTGCTGATCACCGTCGAGGTCGATCGAGAGCGCAATGCCACCACCGGAAATGTTGGGTGGCTCGGTGGCCACCAGCATCTCTGCCCGGTGCAATTCGTTCAGCTCTGCCTCCGACAACAGCGCATTGCCGGTGCGGAAGCGGATCTGCGACAGGCGCGAGCCGGCGCGCACGACGATCGGGAAGGTGCGCGGGCTGACCTCGAGATAGAGCGGCCCGTGATAGCCGGCGGCGATCTTGTCGAACTCGTGGCCGCGGTCGGTCATCACCCGGGTGAAGATGTCGAGCCGTCCGGTCGAGCTCTTGGGATTGGCCGAGGCGGAAATATTGGCCGGCAGGGCGAGGCTCTCGAGCAGCGGCACGATGTAGACGCAGCCGGTCTCCAGCACCGCGCCTTCAGTCAGGCTGATCTCGTGCAGCTTCAGCCGCTCGAGCTTCTCCGACACCTTGTGGTTGGGGCCGGGCAGGAAGGAGGCGCGGACGCGAAAAGCCTTGTCGCCGAGCCTGAGATCGAGGCTGGCCGGCTGTACCTGGTCGACATCGAGCGCGCGCGGCGACTTCAGCGCGCCGGACTGGAACAGCGCGGAAATATCCTGATCGGGAAGAATGCCTGTCTGCCGCAATGGCTGGCTCCGCTCCAACTGGTACAAACCTCTTAATGAAGCCGGCAATTGACGCAAGCATGGCTGAGGTCTAAAGGGTCGTTATCCCGTGGTGATTTGGCCGGTCGGCTTGCAGCCACGTTAAACAAGTCGCTAAAGGACCGTCGGGCCGCAAGGCCGTATGGACCGGTTGCGACTTTCGCGGCCGGTTTTTTTGTGTCTGGAAGAAAAGCGATGAGCACCAAGAAGCGTAACTGGAAGCCTCAGACCGCACTCGTGCATGGGGGGACGCTGCGTTCCCAGTTCGGCGAAACGTCGGAAGCGATGTACCTCACCCAGGGCTATGTCTACGAGACGGCGCAGGCCGCCGAAGCCCGTTTCAAGGGCGAGGAGCCGGGCTTCATCTATTCGCGCTACGCCAACCCGACCGTCGACATGTTCGAAAAGCGCATGTGCGCGCTGGAAGGCGCCGAAGACGCGCGGGCAACCGCGTCCGGCATGGCTGCGGTAACGGCGGCGCTGTTGTGCAGCGCCAAGGCCGGCGACCATATCGTTGCGGCGCGCGCGCTGTTCGGTTCCTGCCGCTGGGTGGTCGAGACGCTGGCGCCGAAATACGGCATCGAGGCGACGCTGGTCGACGGCACCGACATCGCCAACTGGGAAAAGGCGGTCAGGCCGAACACCAAACTGTTCTTCCTGGAAAGCCCGACCAACCCGACGCTGGAAGTGGTCGACATTGCCGCTGTCGCGTCGCTCGCCACCTCGATCGGCGCCAGGCTGATCGTCGACAATGTCTTTGCCACGCCCTTGCAGCAGAAGCCCTTGCAACTCGGCGCCCACATCGTTGTCTACTCCGCGACCAAGCACATTGACGGCCAGGGACGCTGTCTTGGCGGCATCATCCTGTCGGACAAGAAGTGGATCGACGAGAATTTGCACGACTATTTCCGCCACACCGGTCCGAGCCTGTCGCCGTTCAACGCCTGGACGCTGCTTAAGGGTCTGGAGACGCTGCCGGTGCGGGTGCGCCAGCAGACGGAAAGTGCCGGCAAGATCGCGGATTTCCTGGCCGGACAGCCGCAGATCGCCCGCGTCATCTATCCCGGCCGCGCCGACCATCCGCAGGCCGACATCGTCAAGAAGCAGATGGCGGGCGGCTCGACGCTGATCTGCCTCGACGTCAAGGGCGGCAAGCAGGCGGCTTTCGCCTTGCAGAACGCGCTCGACATCGTGCTGATCTCCAACAATCTCGGTGACGCCAAGAGCCTGATCACCCATCCGGCAACGACAACACACAAAAACCTCAGCGACGAGGCACGCGCCGAACTCGGCATCGGGCCGGGAACGCTGAGGCTGTCGGTCGGTCTTGAGGATACGGACGATCTACTCGAGGACGTTGCGCAGGCGCTGAAGGCGGCGAAGTAGCGGCCTTGCTGCGAAAGCAACGCAAAGGCCTGGGCGGCGCTCAGGCGCCCGACGAGGCCTCTTCCAGTTCCGTCATCGCCTTGGTGCGGATGGTCATGGCATTGCCGCGCCATTCGACCGCGCCGCCGAGCCAACCGCGCGACCAGATGGCGGGAAGCATCACATCGCGCACGATCATGGCGGTGACGATGCGCGGTGACAAATACCAGCCCTTGGCCCAGGCGAGCAGGCATTCCGGCACATAGGCAAAGGCCAGAACGCACAAAGCCGTGGTGGGCATGCTGACGCCGGCGCTTGCCGCCGCGACCAGTGCCAGCAGCAGCGGCACCGCCACACCCGTCAGGATCTCGGGCGTGTAGAACAGTGGGAAGGTGACGCGGCGCAGCCGCGCCCAGCGCGTCTGGCGCGACCAGATCTCGGCAAACGTACGCTGGCCGAGCGGCTGTTCGAAGGGCGAGGCAACGAGATTGACGCGCAGGCCGAGCCCATTGACCAGCTTGGTCGCGGCGGCATCCTCGGCGATCTCGGCGGCAAGCCCCTCGATGCCGCCATTGGCGTCGAGCATCGGCTTGTTCCACAGCATGCTTTTGCCCTGGGCAAAGCCGAGACCAAGGGCTTCGCCGGCATATTGCCAGCGCGCCTGCAGCGTGTTGAGGAAGGCGCATTCGACCCGGCCCAAAACCGTCCGGCCGCGAGCCGATCGGGGGTCGAGCAGACAAGCCCGGTGTCCGGCCGCCAGGCCGCCATCAGATGCTGGACATAGTCGACAGGCATCAGCACGTTGGAATCGGCCAGGATGACCCAGTTGTGCTGCGCCGCCACCCAACCCTTGACGCAATTGTTGAGCTTGGGGTTGGCGCTGACCCGGTCATCGCCGATCAGCAGCTGCGCCGCCACCTTTGGAAACCGGGCAATCGCCCGGTTTATCAGTTTGACCACCGGATCGTCGGCATGGGCGACGCAGAAGATCAGCTCGTAGCGCGGCCAGTCGAGCGAGAAGGCACGGGCAAGCGTCTCCTCAGTAAACGGTTCGACGCCGCGCGACGGCACCACGATCGACACCGGCGGCGCCTTTCTGGCCGGCGGAGCAATCTGGCGCGGCCGCTTCAGGCTGAGCGAGGCAAGCACAATGCTGGCGAGATTGGAAAGAAGCAGGAATGTCGAAAGCACCGCTGCTATGACTGTCAGTTCCATCGTGATCTGGTCACTCCGGGAAAAAGCGGCCAGGAATGGCCGTTTTCAACAGTTCGACAGAGCGCTGAGTCGCCCGATACGGTTCGTGCACACCATCATTGTCATGTGTCACTTAAATGACATTGTTGTTCGGCAACTGCGCATGAGGCCCTAATCCGGGAGTACGGCAAGAGCGCCGACAGGTCCGTTGGTGTCGTTTGGAGCAGCCTATGTACCGCGCCGTCACGCGCAACATCGAAGTGCAGGTCAGACCGTTCTATCTGGAGGATCGCTCCGATCCGTCGGAGAACCGCTATGTCTGGGGTTACCAAGTGACGATCGACAACCAGTCGGACGAGTTCGTGCAGCTTATGTCGCGCTACTGGCACATTACCGACGGCAGTGGCCGGGTCGAGGAAGTGCGCGGCGCCGGCGTCGTCGGCGACCAGCCCGAGCTCAATCCCGGCGACAGCTATCAATATACGTCCGGCTGCCCGCTCTCGACACCGTCGGGCTTCATGGTCGGGCATTACACCATGCGCAACAAAAGGGGCGAGACGTTCGACATCGCTATCCCGGCGTTTTCGCTGGATTTGCCGGGGACACGGCGGACGGTGAATTAGTGGCAGGAAGCGTTACGCCAGCTTTTGTCAAGGTAGCTTTACTTCCCATTGATCAGGGGCGTCTGGCCAGCGCCAGGCAGCGGCTTGATGCGCACTATTGAAACAGGGTTGTTTCCGGGTCGGATGCCGTTCGCGAGAGTTGGACGGGGACCTGAAAGCCTTCTTATCATTAACGGCGGCCAGGGCTTCATGATGAAGCCCGAGCCATCCAGGCTGGAAAAGGATGCCGGACGACTTATCCGTATTCTTCCACCCGACACGAACTTTGTGCTGATTGGCTACGATCCCGATCCAAAAGCCGATCTTTCGCTTGAGGGTATGGCTGGAGACATCGCGGAGATCATCGACGTCAACTTCAAAAAGCCAGTGGGGTTGATGGGTATTTCCTATGGCGGCGTTATCGCAACGCGGGTGGCAGCACGGTATCCGGACTTTGTGGGCAAGCTGATCCTGCTGGCGAGCGCATACGGTTTTTCGGCCGATGGAAAAAAGCGGCTCCAGAAACAGATTCAGTTCGCAAAAGCCGAACAATTTCACGCGTTGCTGCAGGAGTTTACAACGGTATTTCGTCGACCGTGGCTGAACCTTCTCTTGCGCTTTCGCCTGAGCTTCGAAGGGCGCAGATTGATTGCACGGATGGGAGCGCCGAGTTCGATCGTCCGCTATCTCGAAGCAATGCTCGACAATGATGTGACAAACGAAGACCTCAACGATATTTCGGCGAGGACTTTGATCCTTGGCGGCGAAAGGGACCAGTTCTTCGGCGGCGGCATGATGGAAGCTACCGCGAGTGCAATCAAAGGAGCGAAGCTCACGGTGCTCGGGGATGAAACCCATATGGCTCCGGTCGAACGAATGTCAGATGTCCGCAAGCATCTCCAGGAATTCATTTGACGCTGAGATCGGTGCGGCGGTCAAAGAGACCAACCGCCAAGGGTAAGCCATGGATCCTCTCCCCGGCTGGGGAGAGGATAGGTTGCGAAGCGGCTTTCTAACGAAGCGACCCTATTGAGCCGCGCCAAACTCCGCTGGGTCGAAGTCATACTGCTTCGAGCAGAACTCGCAGGCGACGTGAATGCCGCCATCCTCGGTGCTCTCCTTGATCTCTTCGGCGGAGAAGCCTTCGAGAATGCCGCGGATCTTGTCGCGCGAGCACGAGCACCGGTCGCCGACCGGAACGCCGCCGAAGACGCGCACGCCGTGTTCATGGAACAACCGGTAGAGCAACCGCTCGGCGCCGATGGTCGGGTCGATCAGTTCGGTCGGCTCGATGGTGCCGAGCAGGGCCACCAGCTCCTGCCAGGAATTGTCGACCGGTTCATGCGTCACATCGCGTGGATCGCCGTCGCCGCCCGAAATGTCGGGCACGCGCATGCGCTCGGGCGACTGCGGCAGGAACTGCGCCAGGATGCCGCCGGCGCGCCATTGTTCGCGCGCGCCGCCGGGGCCCGGCGTCAGAAGCTTGGCCACAGAAAGCCTGAGCTCGGTCGGGATCTGCTCCGACTGGCGGAAATAGGTGCGCGCGGCGTCTTCCAGCGTCTCGCCGTCGAGCTGGACGATGCCCTGATAGCGCTGCGTGTGGGCGCCCTGGTCGATGGTCAGCGCCAGCACGCCGCTGCCCAGCAGCGTCTGCTGCGAGGTCTCGCCTGCGGCAACAAGGGCTTCCAACCTGTCGGCGTCGAAGCGGGCATAGGCTCGCAATGCCGAGGGCGTGGAGAAATCCGCCACCAGCATGTCGACCGGCCCGTCGGTGCGGGTCTGCAGGATGAACTTGCCCTCGAATTTCAGTGAGGTGCCGAGCAGCACCGTCAGCACACAGGCTTCGGCCAGCAGGCGGGCAACCGGCTCGGGATAGTCGTGACGGCTGAGGATGGCGTCGAGCATCGGCCCGAGCTGCACGGTGCGGCCGCGAACGTCGAGCGGGCCGACCTCGAACGGTACGACGTGATCGTCGCCGGCATAGCCGAACTCGCCGAGTTTGGGGTGATGTTCAGTCACTTGATGCGTTTCCAACATGACAAAGCTCCAGGGCGCGGCCATGCCGCCCTCTGGGGTGCATGCGTCCAAACGCGCTTGATTTGCGTAATGCGGCGCAGATAGGCATCACACCGCCCCAGATCAAGCGCCCAAGCACGTCAGGCACCAAGGCACTTCAAGCTCCAAGACACCAGGCGAGCACGGCCTTCTGGGCGTGGAGCCGGTTCTCGGCCTCGTCGAACACCACAGAATGCGGCCCGTCGATGACCTCGTCGGTCACCTCCTCGCCACGATGCGCCGGCAGGCAGTGCATGAACAGGGCGTCGGGCTTGGCCCTTGCCATCAGCGCCGCATTGACCTGATAGGGCGAGAAGACATTGTGGCCGCGGGCGCGGTGTTCCTGGCCCATCGACACCCAGCAATCGGTGACGATGCAATCGACCTGGTCAACGGCTTCCTCAGGTGAGCGGGTGAAATGCAGCTTGCCGCCGTTGGTCTTCGACCAGTCGATGTGCTTCTGCGCCGGCTCGCTGCCTTCCGGCACCGCGACATTGAGGTTGAAGCGGAAGCGCGCCGAGGCTTCGAGCAGCGAATGCAGCACATTGTTGCCGTCGCCGGTCCAGGCGATGGTCTTGCCGGCCACCGGACCGCGATGCTCCTCGAAGGTCATGATGTCGGCCATCAGCTGGCAGGGATGGGTATCGTCGGTCAGCCCGTTGATAACCGGGATGGTGGCATTCTCGGTCAGCTCGAGCAGCCGCTCATGCGACGTCGTGCGGATCATGATGGCGTCGACATAGCGCGACAGCACCTTGGCGGTGTCCGCAATGGTCTCGGAGCGGCCGAGCTGCATTTCGGTGCCGGTCAGCATGATGGTCTCGCCACCGAGCTGGCGCATGCCGACGTCGAAGGAGACACGCGTGCGCGTCGACGGCTTGTCGAAGATCATTGCCAGTACCTTGCCTTCGAGCGGCCTGGTGCGCTCGCCGGCCTTGAGGCGCGCCTTGCGCACCACCGCGTCGTCCAGCATGAACCGCAGATCGCCTTCGGAAACGGCGGAAAGATCGGTGAAATGGCGAAGTGACATCAGGAATGGTTCCGGGGTTACTTCGCGGCGGCTGCGGTGATGGCGTCGGCCAGGCCTTTGGCGCCGGCGCGGATGCGATCGAGCGCCTCTTTGATCTCGGCGTCGGTGACGGTGAGCGGCGGCAGCAGGCGGATGACGTTGTCGCCGGCCGGTACCGCCAGGAGATGCTGGTCGCGCAGCGCCATGTTGACCTTGGTGTTGGGCATGGCGCATTTCAGGCCGAGCATCAGGCCCGTGCCCCTGATGCCTTCGATGACATCGGGAAATTCGTCGGCGACGGCCGCCAGGCCCTGTTTCATCAGCAATGCCTTGCGCTGGACGTCTTCCAGGAAGCCGTCTTCCAGCACCACATCGAGCACGGCGTTGCCGACCGCCATCGCCAGCGGATTGCCGCCGAAGGTGGTGCCATGCACGCCTGCCGTCATGCCGACGGCAGCTTCGTCGGTGGCCAGGCACGCGCCCATCGGGAAGCCGCCGCCAATGCCCTTGGCGATCGCCATGATGTCGGGCGTCACGCCGGTCCATTCATGCGCGAACAGCTTGCCGGTGCGGCCGATGCCGCACTGGACCTCATCGAAGATCAACAGCAGGCCGTGCTGGTCGCAAAGCTGCCGCAGCCGCTTAAGAGATTGCGTCGGCACCGGGCGGATGCCGCCCTCGCCCTGCACCGGTTCGATCAGGATCGCGGCGGTCTCTGATGTGATCGCCTTCTCGGCGGCGTCGATGTCGTCGAAGCCGACCTGGTCGAAACCCTCGACCTTGGGGCCGAAGCCTTCGAGATATTTGTACTGGCCGCCCGCGGCGATGGTCGCCAGCGTACGGCCATGGAAGGCGCCCTCGAAGGTGATGACGCGGAAGCGCTCGGGGTGGCCCTTGACGAACTGGTAGCGCCGCGCCGTCTTGATCGCGCATTCCAAGGCCTCGGCGCCGGAATTGGTGAAGAACACCTTGTCGGCGAAAGTAGCCTCGGCCAGCCGCTCGCCCAGCCGGGTCTGCCCCGGGATCTCGTAGAGATTGGAGACGTGCCAGAGCTTGGCCGCCTGTTCGGTCAGCGCCGAGACCAGATGCGGATGGCTGTGGCCCAACGAATTGACTGCGATGCCGCCAGCAAAATCGAGATATCGCTCGCCCTTGTCGGTAACCAGCCATGTGCCTTCACCGTGGTCGAAGGCCAGGGGTGCGCGAGCAAAGGTCTCGTAAAGCGCCGAACCGCTCATTATATGCGTCTCCGGTACCGGAAAATCAAAAAAGCCGCCAAAGCGGCGGCCTTGTGCGGCTTATCGTGTTTTTCGGCCATGAAGTCAACGAAAACGTCGTGCAAAGGCGCGCGGCAAGCTCCCGACGAGACGCCGGCTCATAAGCGACCGGGCAAGTTGGGGAAAACCGAAAAAACCGATTCGTGTTGCCCCTGGGACTCTTGTCACCGAGTCAACACATGAGGTAATTGTAGTCGGGAAATAACTAGATTTCGTGCGGCGGACCTAATCACCTAATATATGTGGTGTCTGCCCCGGCAAAGGTTGCCGGGTCGGGAATGGATTCCGGCTGCCGCACGCTTAGCAGGAGCGCGGTCTCATGAACTGGACTGACGAGCGGGTAGAACTTCTCAGAAAACTGTGGTCGGAAGGTTTGAGCGCAAGCCAGATCGCGGCCCAACTCGGCGGGGTCAGCCGCAACGCCGTCATCGGCAAGGTGCATCGGCTGAAGCTGTCGGGCCGCGGACGCTCGACGGCAACGCCGGCGCGCCAGAAGAAGACGACGCAGGGATCTTCGATCCAGAAGTCGGTGTCGCGCGCCGCAACCACGCAGCGTCACGTCACCACCTCGATCGGCGCGACCGCGCTGCAGACACAGTTCGACGCCGAGCCGGTGGCTCGCCACTACATCCGCCCGGTCGAGAACGTCGTCGTGCCGATCTCGCGACATCTACAGCTCACCGACCTCACCGAGCGCACCTGCAAATGGCCGAATGGCGATCCGCTGTCGGAAGATTTCAACTTCTGCGGCAACGAGGCCGCCGAAACCGGACCCTATTGCAAGTATCACGCAAGGGTTGCGTTCCAGCCGGCTTCGGAGCGGCGGCGGAGCAGGTAAGGTATCAGGGGAATAGGGCAGTACGGCAGTAGGGCAGTATGTTTTTGAACTGCGCTCGTGAGGCGTCGTCTTAACCTACTGCCCTACTGCCCTACTGCCCTACTGCCCTACTGCCCTACTGCCCTACTGCCCTACTGCCCTACTGCCCTACTGCCCTACTGCCCTACCCTCACAACCATCCATTCTTGCGAAACCGCCAGTACAAAAACAAGCAGATGCAGGCGATCGCGGTCAGCACTACCGGGTAGCCGTATTCCATCTTCAGTTCCGGCATGTCATCGAAATTCATGCCGTATATGCCGGCGAGCGCCGTGGGCACCGCCAGTATGGCGGCCCATGACGCCAGCTTCTTGGTATTCGCCGTTTCCTGGCTCTGGCCAACCAGCAAGCTGGCTTCGAAGGCGAAGGCCAGAACCTCGCGCAGACTGTCGATTTTTTCCTGGACGGTGCGGATGTGATCGGTCACATCGCGGAACAGCGGGTGCATGGCGGTATGGATCTGCGGCAGTTCGGCGCTGGTCAGCCGGCGGCAGACCTCGACCAAGGGAAGTGCGGCATTGCGCAGGCGCAACAAATCGCGGCGCAGCATGTAGAGCCGCTCTATGTCGGGACCGGTCATCGGCTTCAGCAGGATCTTGTCTTCGATCGCCTCGACCTCGTCCTCGATCTGTTCCAGCACCGGCATGTAATTGTCGACGATAAAGTCGAGAATGGCATAGAGGACAAAATCCTCGCCCTTGGCCAGCGAATGCGGGCAGCTTTCCCAGTGCTGGCGCACGGCGGCATAGGAGGTCGAGGGACCATGCCTGACGCTGACGATATAGCCTGAGCCGACAAACAGATGGGTCTCCCCGAAGGTGACGCGGCCGTCGATCAGCTGGGCGGTGCGGGCGACGATGAACAGGGCATCGCCATATTGCTCGATCTTTGGCCGCTGGTGCGGATGCTCGGCGTCTTCGATCGCCAGTTCATGCAGATGGAACTGCGCCTTGACGCGCAGCAACAGCTCGCGGTCGGGTTCGAGCAACCCGATCCAGACGACATGGCCCGATTTCCTCGCCCATTCGCCGGCCTCTTCGATCGGGATGTCGGCGATGCGCTTGCCGGCGGTGTAGACGCTCGACGCGATGATGCCGGACGATGCCGGCGCCGGCTTGAACTCTCGGACATATTCCATCGCAGCCTCCGGAGCAGAACCTGAGAAGCTTAACGCTGCGATAGTTTAGCGCAATATGATTAAGCGTTCGAGGGGCGCGCGATCACTTCACCGGCAGCGACGGAAGCGCCACCTTGTCGGTCTTGTCGCCTTTGGGACGCTCGGCCGGCATCTGGTCGCCGGTGACGATGTAATAGATGGTCTCGGCGATGTTGGTGGCGTGATCGCCGATGCGCTCGATGTTCTTGGCGCAGAACAGCAGATGAGTACACGGCGTGATGTTGCGCGGATCTTCCATCATGTAGGTCAGGAGTTCGCGAAACAGCGAGGTGTACATGGCGTCGATCTGGTCGTCGCGGTCGCGCACGAAGCCTATTCTGTCGACCGAACGCGATGCGTAGACGTCTAGCACCTCTTTCAGCTGGGTCAGCGCCAGATCGGCCAGCGCCTCGAGGCCGCGAAACAGGCTAGTCGGCTGGCGGCCGTCGATGACGCTCACCACTCGCTTGGCGACATTCTTGCCGAGGTCGCCGATTCGTTCGAGGTCGGCGGAAATACGGATCGCGCCGACAATCTCGCGCAGATCCGTCGCCATCGGCTGGCGTTTGGCGATGATCACTATGGCCTTGTCGTCGATTTCGCGTTGGCCCTCATCAAGGACAATGTCGTCGCGGATGACCTTCTGGGCGAGGCCGGGATCGGCGTTGACCAGTGCCTGGATCGCCTGCTCGACCATGCGCTCGGCGTGCCCGCCCATCGCGGCGATGCGTTTCGACAGGTATTTCAGCTCTTCGTCATAGGCGCTGACGATGTGTACGGACTGCATGGATGAAATGCCTTCCTAGAATCCTTGGCCTTTTGAGTCGTTTCCTCGAATCCTGTGCTGATACGCTAGCCGGATGACAGAAAGAAGAAACAGGCAGTTAGCAAATAGTACTGCCTCAGCGCTCTGGCAAATGGACCGTGAACGCCGCGCCCTTGCCGACTTCCGACTTGATCGAAAGCCTGGCATTGTGACGCGTCAGTATGTGCTTGACGATGGACAGGCCGAGGCCGGTGCCTTTCTGGGTGCGGCTGCTCTCGACGTCGATGCGATAGAAGCGCTCGGTGATGCGCGGAATGTGCTCTTCGGGAATGCCTGGACCGTAGTCCCTGATGGTGACGTCGATGCCCGGTTCGGGACCGGCCCCGCCGCGCGCAATCGACACCGTGACACGTCCGCCCGGCTGGCCGTATTTGCAGGCGTTTTCCACCAGGTTCTCGAAAACCTGGAACAGCTCATCGCGGTCTCCGGGCACGTCGAGCGGCCCTTCGGCATAGTCGCGTTCGATGACGACGCTGTTCTCCTTGGCAAGCGGCCCTAGCGAGTCGATGACGCTGTCGATGGTCTGGCGCAGATCGACCTCGGTTCCTGGTTTCAGATAGGGCTTCATTTCCAGCCGCGACAACGACAGCAGATCGTCGATCAGGCGCGCCATGCGGCCGGTCTGGTTCTGCATGATCTGCAGGAACTGCTCGCGCGCCGCCGGATCGTTGCGGGCCGGGCCGCGCAACGTCTCGATGAAGCCCGAGATCGAGGCAAGCGGGGTGCGCAGCTCATGGCTGGCATTGGCGATGAAGTCGGCGCGCATGCGGTCGATGCGGCGCGTCTCGCTCTGGTCCTTGAACACCAGCACAAAGAGATCGGTGGCATGGCCGACCGAGGACGCGCTAACCCGGTAGGCCCGTTCGACCGGCAGTTTCTCGGTGTAGTCGACAACATCGGAGGCGACCGTCCCCGACAGCACGCTGTCCAGCAGTGCCTGCATCTCAGGGGCGCGGAATTTCAACGACAGCGACAGGCCGGGCGCGATCCCGCCAAAGGCAGCGAAGGCGGCGGCATTGGCATGGACGATGGTGGCGGTGCGGTCGAAGATGATCAGTGGATCGGCAACGGCGGCCGCAAGATATTCGCCGGAAAGCCGCTGCAGCCCGCTCGCCTCGATCGCGGCATCGCTTTGGATGGACTGGCTTGCGCCGCCGGTCGGCAGCATCGCGGCAGCAAGCAGCACCGCACAGGCGAGCAGAACGACATAGACGGACATGCCAGCGAAAGCATAGACGGCCGCGACCGCAACGACGCCGGCCGCGAGCAGCCAGCGGCCGTTCCACACCCTGGCCCTTAGCGCCTGCGCCGTGGTTATCCGCTCTGCGCCGGTGTCAGCCATTCGCGCGTCCTGCACCTTGCGCCGGCCGAATGAAACTTCCGCTGGACCGGCTACAGGGCCCCCCATAGCATGAGTCCGCAAGCTGGAAAGGTTCGTCTCGATGAAAAAACCCAAGGAAAGTCCCGCCGCAGAGCCGGCAAAGGGTCCGCTGAAGATCAGGATCGACGGCAAGGAGCGGGAGTTCGATATCGAGAATCCCGAGCTCCCGGATTGGATCGAGGACAACAAGCTGACCGCCGGCGACTACCCCTACGACAAGAAAATGAAGAGCGAGGAGTATGACGAGACGCTTGAGCGGCTGCAGATCGAGCTGGTCAAGGCGCAGGCATGGCTGCAGGCGACCCGCAAGCGGGTGATGTCGCTGTTCGAAGGGCGCGATGCCGCCGGCAAGGGCGGCACCATCTTCGTGCTGCGCCAGTATCTCAATCCTCGGACCGCGCGCAATGTGGCGCTGACCAAGCCGACACCGACGGAAGTCGGGCAGTGGTACTTCCAGCGCTATGTCGACCATTTCCCGACATCGGGGGAATTCGTCACCTTCGACCGCTCCTGGTACAATCGCGGCGGCGTCGAGCCGGTGATGGGCTTCTGTACGTCGGAACAGCACGAGAAATTCCTCAGCGAGACGCCGCATTTCGAGCGGATGATCTCCAACGAGGGCATCTATTTCTTCAAATTCTGGCTGAACATCGGCCGCGAAACCCAACTCGAACGGTTTCACGATCGCCGCTGGTCTCCGCTGAAGAACTGGAAGTTCTCGCCGATCGACATTGCCGGCATCAGCAAATGGGACGACTACACCAAGGCCCGCGACCAGATGGTCGAGCGCACGCACAAGGAATTTGCGCCCTGGATCATCGTGCGGGCGAACGACAAGCGGCGCGCGCGGCTAGCCGTCATGCGGCGCATCCTGTTGTCGCTGCCCTATGACGGGCGCGATCTCGACGCCATCGGCAAGCAAGACAAGAAGATCATCGGCGAAGGGCCTTCATTCCTCGAGAAGTAAAGGCTGGCCCGGAGAAATAGAGGCTTGAAAATACAGAGCCCACCGGAGGTGGGCTCTGTGGCCATTGTCTAAAGCGCGTCGGGTGAAGACAGTCTCACGACGCCTGCCGCATGCCGAGCATGTCGGGGGTGCCCCTGACCAACACCGGGGCGTGATGGTTGCGGCGCGAACGCACGACATCGAGCGTATGCTCGTTGAAGGTCAGCAGCGTGGCGACGACCTGCTGATTGCCGTAGGTGCGCTGGTAACCGAGCGGCGTCGCCAGGAAGTGCAACTGCAGCGTCCGCAGCACCCACACCGGCTCGACCTCGATAATGACCTGATTGATATTGCGAGCAAGGCCCCATTCGACGAAGCCGGCGATCAGTTCGGTGCCGACCGTAGACACGCCGCGCTTGCCATCGCGAAAGCCTGGCGCCACCGCGTAGCGGGTGAGTTCCCAGACATTCGGTCCCGAGGGGCGCTTTCCCTCGCAGAGTTCCGGCATCACATCGCTAAGGAGATGGGGCCGTGTGGTCGGCAGCATCCGATGATAGCCGGCAAGCTCGCCATTGCGGATGACAAGGTGGTGTTCGGCCTCATCGTGGTCGAATTGATCGATTTCGAGGCCGTCCGGGCGATCGAGATCGGTCCACCGCATCTCATCGACGAAGACCTTGTAACGCAGGCGATGGACCGCCTCCCATAGGTCGGGACGCTCCATCAGTTGTTGAGTGGTAAGGGAAAATAACATAGCCGTCTCCTGGACTTAAGAGGAAGATACGGCCGGGCTTTCCCGAAAAAATTGCGCGAAGGTGTTGGCAAGGATTTCCAGGCTGCCACAGCCGACATGGCTAATATAGCCGCGCCTAATCGCCTCCGCGATGCGTACACCCTGTTGGCGACGCCGAGTCTGCTTTTGGCGTTAAGAAAGCATTAGCCGTCTCACGAGGACGACAGGGGCGGTCTTTTTTGAAGATATTACGCGGGCCGCCAGAACCGGCCTAAAGCGCGTCGCACGACGCGCTTTGGGTCTTTGTTTGATGCATGTCGTTATCGCAAAACCGAGGTCACTTTTGCGCGACATGCATTAGCTGATATAGCCGTGTCGGATTGCCTCGGCGACTGCCTGCACGCGATTGGCGGCGCCCAGTTTGCTCTTGGCGTTGAGAAGGTGTTTCTCCGAGGTATGCTCCGAGATGCCGAGTATCTGCGAAATCTCCCACTCGGATTTGCCGACCGCCGCCCATTGCAGGCATTCGCGCTCACGCGGCGTCAATTCGATATGATCGATAACCTTGCTGCTCGTTTGAAGCTGCATGGCGCGGCCGATGGCATAGGTGGACGCCAGCGAGACCATTGCAAATTCGGTGTCGGACAGCTCGACCGCCTCACCGCCCAGCGAAACCAGCGCGATCTGGCCTTCAAGCGTGACCAGCGGGAAGGCGAGGCCGTCACGCAGCTTGAATGCGCGGGCGTCTTGCATCACCTCATCGCTGCTTTTGTCGGCAGGTATGCTCTTAACGGCCTCGCGCCATTGGAATGGCGCCCGCAATTGCTTCAAATGGCTTACGACCGGATCGTGGTCGACATAGTTGCGCGCCAGGTAACGCTCCAGCCAATCAACAGGCCAGTCGCAGAGCAGCACGTGGTCCTTCGTCTGGCTGCTTGGCGTGCCGGGCTGCGGCACCGTCGCCGCTATCAGAGCCGTCAATCCGAAATTCGAGGTGACACTCAGCAGGCGCTCGCACACCGCAGCCGCGGTGCCGGCTCGCTGCACCTGATCAATATATTCCAGTGTGCGATCGAAATGACCCATCGCAACATCTACCCCATGTTGCCTATCGCTCTTGAGACCGATGTTACGTGCCTGATGCGCACTTCGCCATCAACCCCGGATTGCAAGCCGCATGTTTGCTTTTTTATAGCGCAGCGACCGCTTGCCCTCGGACCGAATCTGCGCAGCTATTTGCAACCTCCTTGAAGCATAACCCGAAATTTGCCCTTTGAAATCAAAAACAATTGTGCCCGCGCCGTTTTCGTACCAAAAGCCAATGGCAGAACGGGCGGAGTTCTTTCGTGACATCTCGCTGGATAGCCATCGCCTTGCTGTCGCTGCTGGTCGGGGCGCAGCCTTTTGCCGGCGTCGCACGGGCGGCGGAACCGCAGGTGCCGGTGCTTTGGGACGCCAAGGAGCGGCTGCCGAAACCGGATCTCTCGGCGCTGCCCAGGCTCCGATTCCTGACCACAACCGATTTTCCGCCCTTCAACTTTCTCGACGGCGCCGGCCGGCTGTCCGGCTTTCACATCGACCTGGCGCGGGCGATTTGCGCTGAACTTGACATCGCCGACAAATGCCAGATCCAGGCGCTGCCCTGGGCCGAGCTCGACGACGCGTTGCAGAAAGGCGAAGGCGAGGCGATCATCGCCGGCATCGCCGCGACGCCGGAAACGCGGGCGAAATACAGTTTTTCGCGCTCCTATCTGCAGTTTCCGGCGCGCTTCATCATGCCGAAGACCAAGGCCTTTGCCGAGCCTATCCTCGACAAATTGCGCAGCAAACGGGTCGGCGTACTGGCCGGCTCAGCGCATGAGAAGATGCTGCGCGATTATTTCGGCACGGTGCAGATCGTCCCCTTCAACAGCCCTGAAGACCTCTACAGCGATTTGAAAGGCGGCAAGATCGACGCCGCCTTCGGCGACGGCATGCGCTTTTCCTTCTGGCTGGGCGGCACGGACGCGGCAGGCTGCTGCCGCTTCGCCGGTGGCCCGTACCTGGCCCCGGAATATTTGGGATCCGGCATGACGATTGCCACAAGAGCCGGCGACCCGGCGCTGGCAGCGGCCATGGACTACGCGCTGCAGGAGATATCGGTGAAGGGCACGTTCGCCGAATTCTATCTACGCTATTTCCCGGTCAGTTTCTTCTGATCCGGCCCGGTCAGTTTCTTCTGATCCGGTCCTGGTCAGCTTTTTCTAGGGGCTACCGACGAGACTTTTAGGTCAATGTCCGCAGCCGGGCCTTCGCGCCGCGCGCGATGGCCGCGGCGGTCAGCGTATCGAGATCGAGTTGGCGCCGGATGAGCTGCAGCACCCGCAATTCCTCCATGCGCATTTCGAGATCGACGGCGGCAACCTCAAAGGCGGCGGCATAGGCGGTGTCGTGCAGCCGCTCGGGCAAAGCCTTGCCAACACGCTCGAGAACGCCTTCCAGCCCATCCTTTTCTTGCAGCATCTTCTGGCAGTCCTGCGCGATGGCAATCAGCCTGTCCTGCTTGAAATCCTCGAACACCGGCCAGCTGCGGACGACGTCGCCGATGCGTGCCAGTTCGACATCGGTCATGTCGCGGTCGGATGCCGATGTGATGACCATCAGGTAGATCAGGGCTTCATGCGTGGACGGCAACGGCATTCAAAACTCCTTGATATTGGGTTTCGAAGGTAGGAACGCGGTATCAGCGCCGCAAGGAAAAACCGCCGCGCGCGTTGACGCCCAAGGCGTGCACGCCTAGAGACCGGTTGAAAAACTCCGATCCGGCGATGCCGGTGCATGATTTGGAAGATAGCGACATGACGGGATCAAACATCGCCGATCTCAACCCCGAAATGCTTGCGGCAGCAGCCGAAAGCAAGGCCTGGCCGTTCGAGGAAGCTAAAAAGATCATCGAGCGCTACAAGGGCGCCGATTTCCCCGAGACCGTCCTGTTCGAGACCGGCTACGGGCCGTCGGGCCTGCCGCATATTGGCACGTTCGGCGAGGTCGCCCGCACCTCGATGGTGCGCCACGCCTTCCACGTGCTGACCGGAAACAAGGTCAAGACCAAGCTCCTGTGCTTCTCCGACGACATGGATGGTATGCGCAAGATCCCGGACAATGTGCCGGATCGCGCCGCGCTCGAGCCGTACCTGCACATGCCGCTGTCATCGGTGCCCAACCCGTTCGGCGGCGACTATGCGAGCTTTGCCGACCACAACAATGCGATGCTGTGCCGGTTCCTTGACACGTTCGGCTTCGACTACGAGTTCGCCAGCGCGACGCAGTACTACAAGGCCGGCCGCTTCGATGCGATGCTGCTGCGCGCTGCCGAGCGCTATGACCAGATCATGGCGGTGATGCTACCGACGCTCGGGCCGGAGCGCCAGGCGACCTACAGCCCGTTCCTGCCGATCTCGCCGAAGAGCGGACGCGTGCTGTACGTGCCGATGAAGCATGTCGACGTCAAGGCCGGCACCATCACCTTCGACGACGAAGGCACCGAGACCACGCTTTCGGTGACCGGCGGCAAGGTCAAGCTGCAGTGGAAGCCGGATTTCGGCATGCGCTGGGCAGCACTTGGCGTTGATTTCGAAATGTTCGGCAAGGACCACCAGACCAATGCGGTGGTCTACGACCGCATCTGCAACATTCTCGGCGGACGCGCGCCGGAGCATTTCGTCTACGAGCTGTTCCTCGACGAGAACGGCCAGAAGATTTCGAAGTCGAAGGGCAACGGGCTGACCATCGACGAATGGCTGCGCTATGCGCCGACCGAAAGCCTCGGCCTGTACATGTACCAGCGGCCCAGGCAGGCGAAAAAACTCTATTTCGACGTCATCCCGCGGGCCGTGGACGAGTACTACACCTTCCTCGGCGCCTATCCGCGCCAGGACTGGAAGGAGCGGCTGGGCAATCCGGTCTGGCATATGCATGACGGCAAGCCGCCGGCGATCGACCTGCCGGTGCCGTTCTCTCTGCTGCTCAACCTGGTCAGCGCCTCCAATGCGCAGAACAAGGATGTGCTGTGGGGCTTCATCTCGCGCCATACGTCCGGCGTGACGCCGGCAACGCATCCCGAGCTCGACCAGCTGGTCGGCTTCGCCATCCGCTATTTCGACGATTTCGTGAAGCCGGCCAAGGTCTATCGTGCCGCCGACGCGGTCGAGCGCGAGGCACTGACGAAGCTGTCGGAGGCACTTGCTGGTCTGCCGGCAGGTGCCGACGGCGAGGCTATCCAGAACGCTTCGCTCAACGTCGCGCGCAAGATCGAGCGCTACCAGGACCATTCCAAACAGAGCCCGGACGGCGGTCCCGGCGTTTCCGGCGCATTCTTCCAGATGATCTACCAGGTGCTGATCGGCCAGGAACGCGGCCCGCGCTTCGGCTCGTTCGCGGCGCTTTACGGCATTGCCGAGACGCGCGCGCTCATTGAGCGGGCGCTGGCTGGTCAGTTGGCGGCGTAACGTCCGTCCCGGCCGGCGCGACATCTGTCGCCGGGGCCTCGAGGATCGGCTGCGAGGCCGTTGGTGCGGCAACCGGCGTTGGCGCCGGTGGCAGGCCGCCGAGATCGGGCGCGGCGCCGAAGATGCCCTTTTTGGCGGTGCGCGCCTTGTCGCCCGCTTCGACATAGGGGCCGCCGGCGACCGCGCGCGCCCAGCCGTTTTCGACCAGCCACTGGCCGACATCCTGCTTGCCGATGCGGCACTCGGCGACGATCAGGTTGCGGTCGGCCTCCGGCGGCACCTTGCACGCCACGGCCCGGCCGCGCAGGAGAGACCGGAACGCGGTGCGCGCGCGAACGCCGCAAGCCCAGGACTTGCCGTCATCGGTGCAGGTCTCGTCCTCCTTGACGATGTGGATGCCGGAAACCGCCACGGAATAACCATTGGCTTCGATCAGGCCGGCGGCGGATGCAACCGGCTGGAACAGTTTTGTCCCGCCCCAGTCGTCGACTGCTTTCGGCCGACGCGGCTTGGGCGGTCCGGCCAGCGCCAGATCGCTCAGCGGTGCGCGCGGTTCGACCCGTTCGAGCTCCTCTGACGGCAGCGGCGGCGGTGCGATGGCCTCTGGATCGATCGCTCTCGAATGCAGCGGAGGCGAATGCACCGGAGGACTGGGGGGCTGGATCTCGGGGATCGCCGACGTCGCCGGCTCTTCGGGCACGATGTCAGCGGCCGGGTCGATCTGGTCGATGACGACGCTGCTCTGCTCGGGCTGCAGGACGCGGCCGCCGGCGACAACCAGGGCCACCATTGCCGGGACCGCCAGCACCGCCAGGGCCAGTTGCAGCAGCCGCACTACTGGCTTGCCCAGACGATCCGCGCCACCCATTCGACATCGCGCATCGCGATATCACGGTCCGGGTGGTCGGGATTGAGCGAGATCAGTACGATCGATTTCGTCGTCTGACGGTCGAGCACCTTGGCCATGACCTCGCCGGCATTGGTCTTGACGACGACGCGGTCGCCCTTGCGGGTGGCGGCGCCCGGCTCGACGATCAGCACATCGCCATTGCGGTAGAGCGGCAGCATGGAATCGCCCTGCACCTTCAGCGCATAGGAGGTTTCCGTCGCGCGCGCCGGAAGCTCGACCAAATCCCAGCCCTGGCCGGAGGGATAGCCGGCATCGTCGAAGAAGCCGCCGGCGCCGGCCTGGGCAAAGCCAAGCAGCGGCACCGCTGAGCGCTGCGCTGTCGTGGCGCCTGAAGCGTCTCTGGCGCGGCCTTCGACCAACCCGGTGAATTCGTCGAGTGAGGCACCCGTCGCCTCGATGATCTTGGCTAGCGATTCGGTCGAGGGCCAGCGCGGCCGTCCATCCGAGGATAGCCGCTTCGACTTGTTGAACGCGGTCGAATCAAGGCCGGCACGCCGGGCCAGGCCCGAAGCCGACAGCGAATAACGCTCGGCGAGAGCGTCGATGGCGGCCCAAACGCGGTCATGCGAGAGCAATTCGCTCTCCTCAAAACAGGAAAAAATACCTTTTCCTTCTAGCGCGCGACCGTCCGCTTGTCCACCAGCAGTCCCGATCACAAAAGGGTTCAGTCGCCCCCCTTGGCCAGGCAGCGCAATCCATGGTGGGAGGTCATGAAAGTCAGCTCGGCCTCTGTCGGCGGCCGCGGCTGAGCGGAACGGCCAAGTGCCGCCACGACCTCGTCGATGTCGACAAAGCGACGGCCGGGACGGTCGTAGACACCGCCCGTCGTCATGATCAGAGCAGCCGTCTCGCCATTGTCGAGGACAAACCGGTGCCTGCCGATGACCTGGGTACCTTCCCAGGTCTCGATCGAGGACATCACCTCAAAGCGACGCCACAGCCTGATCTCGCGCACATAGACCGACTCCAGACCTCCGATCATCGGCGCCCAGCCTTTCTTGCGCGCCAGCGCGATCAGGCCGACGCGCAGGAAGATGTCGATGCGGCCGAGATCGGCCAGCATCATGTAGCGGGCGTTGTTGAGATGGCTGTTGAAGTCGATGTCGGTCGGCAGGCAGCGGAAAGCCAGGCGGCTTTCGCTGCCGATCATATAGGGGCCACGGCGTGATGCCGTGGCCATCATGCGCGCCAGGCGCCCCCAGACATACATGGGGCGCTAGATCAAGCGGCCTTCTTCACTTCGCCCTTCGCATAGGGGTCGAAGCGCTGGTAGAAGGTCTCGCCCTTTTCGGCCAGGTTGAGCAGCAGCTTTGGCGCCTTGAACTCGGCGCCGTATTTCTTCTGCAGGCCCTTGGCTATTCTGACGAACTCCTTGGCGCCGATGCCGTCGATATAGGACAGCGCGCCGCCAGTGAACGGCGCAAAGCCAAAGGCGAGGATCGAGCCTACATCGGCCTCGCGCGGGTCGGTGACGATGCCCTCTTCCATCACCCTCGCCGCTTCCAACGCGATGGTGACCAGCAGGCGCTGCTGCAGCTCCTCATAGTCGACCTTCTCCGGCTTCAGCTGCGGATAGAGGTCCTTCAGCCCCGGCCACAGCTTCTTCTTGGCGGGCTTTGCGGGATAGTCGTAAAAACCCTTGCCGTTCTTGCGGCCGAAGCGGCCATGGGTGTCGACCAGCGTGCTGATCAGCGCCATCTGCTTGGGGTCGACGGCCTTGTCGCCGAGGTCCCTGATGGTCTGCTTCATGATCTTCTGAGCAAGGTCGATCGCCGTCTCGTCGGTCAGCGCCAGCGGGCCGACCGGCATGCCGGCGGCCTTGGCGGCATTCTCGATCATCGGCGCCGGAACGCCCTCGATCAGCATCTTGTAGGCTTCCGACATGTAGCGCAGCACGCAGCGGTTGACGTAGAAGCCGCGCGTGTCGTTGACGACGATCGGCGTCTTCTTGATGGCGCGCACGAAGTCGATCGCGGTGGCGAGCGCCTTGTCGCCGGTCTTCTTGCCCAGAATGATCTCGACCAGCATCATCTTGTCGACCGGCGAGAAGAAGTGGATGCCGACGAAATTCTTCGGCCGCGCCGAATTCTTGGCCAGCGCGGTGATCGGGATGGTCGAGGTGTTGGAGGCAAAGATCGCCGGCGATTTCAGCACCGCTTCGGCCTGTTCGGTCGCAGCCTTCTTGACGGCCGAATCCTCGAACACGGCCTCGACCACCAGATCGCAGCCGGCGAGATCGGCATAGTCGGCCGTCGGCGTGATCAGCGACAGCAGCTTGTCCTTCTCCTCGGGCTTGGCGCGGCCCTTCTTGACCTGATCCGAGATCAGGCTGTCGGAATGCGCCTTGCCCTTTTCGGCCGACGCCATGTCGCGGTCGAGCAGCACGACCGGGATGCCGGCCTTGGCGGTGACGAAGGCGATGCCTGCGCCCATGAAGCCGGCGCCGAGAATGCCGATCTTCTTGAACCTGGTTTCCGGCACGCCGGCCGGGCGGCGGGCGCCCTTGTTGAGCTCCTGCAGCGAGACGAACAGCGAGCGGATCATCGCTGCCGCTTCCTTCGACTGCATGATTTCGGTGAAATAGCGCTGTTCGATCCGCAGACCGGTGTCGAACGGCACCAGCAGGCCCTCATAGACGCATTTCAGGATGGCCGCGGCGGCCGGATAATTGCCATAGGTTTCGCGGCGCAGGATGGCGATGGCCGGCGGCCACAGATTGAAGCCGGCGGGCGAATAGATCTGGCCGCCCGGCAGCTTGAAGCCCTTCTCGTCCCAAGGTTGGACGGCTTTCAAGCCGTTCTTGATCATCGCCTTGGCGGTGTCGATCAGCTTGCTCGGCTCGGCGACCTCGTGGATCAGGCCCATGGCCTTGGCCTTCTGCGGCGACAGGCTCTGGCCCGTGGTCAGCATCTGCAGCGCCTGCTGCTGGTCGGTCAGCCGCGGCACGCGCTGGGTGCCGCCGGCGCCGGGGAAGATGCCGACCTTGACTTCCGGCAAGGCCATCTTGACCTTGTCGCTATCGGCTGCAACGCGGCCATGGCAGGCAAGCGACAGTTCGAAGGCGCCGCCCATGCAGGTGCCGTTGATGGCCGAAACCCAGGGCTTGCCCGAGGTTTCGAGCTTGCGCCAAAGCGCGCCCATACGGCCGGCATTGTCGAACAGAAGCTTCGCGGCCTTCTCCGGATCCTTGTCTTTCTCCTTGGCAAAAACCGTCAGCATCTTCTGCAGCATGGTGAGATCAGCGCCGCCGGAGAAGCTGTCCTTGCCCGAGGTGATCACCGCACCCTTGATGCCAGCGTCGGCCACCACCTGGTCGATGATCTTGTCGAGCTCGTTCATCACCTCTTCGGTGAAGACGTTCATCGAGCGGTCCGGCATGTTCCAGGTGACCAGCGCAATGCCGTCTGCGTCGGTGTCGACCGTGAAGTTTGTGTAGGTCATGTCTCTCTCCTTCCGGCCGAAAATCAGACGCGTTCGATGATCGTTGCGGTGCCCATGCCAGCGCCGATGCAGAGCGTCACCAAAGCGGTGTTGAGGTCGCGACGTTCCAGCTCGTCGAGCACCGTGCCCAGGATCATCGCGCCGGTGGCGCCGAGCGGATGGCCCATGGCAATGGCGCCACCATTGACGTTGATCTTGTCGTGCGGAATGTCGAAGGCCTGCATGTAGCGCAATACGACCGAGGCGAAGGCTTCGTTGAGCTCGAACAGGTCGATATCCGACAGCTTCATCTTGGCGCGCTTCAGAAGCTTCTCGGTGACGTCGACCGGGCCGGTCAGCATCAGCACCGGCTCGGAGCCGATATTGGCGAAGGCGCGGATGCGCGCGCGCGGCTTCAGCCCCATCGTCTTGCCGGCCTTCTTCGAGCCGAGCAGCACGGCGGCCGCGCCATCGACGATGCCGGACGAATTGCCGGCATGGTGGACGTGGTTCACTTCCTCGACTTCCGGATGCTTCTGCACGGCAACCGCGTCGAAGCCGCCCATTTCGCCAGGCATGACGAAGGACGGATTGAGCGAGGCCAGCGACTGCATGTCGGTCGACGGCCGCATATGCTCGTCATGGTCGAGGATGGTCAGCCCATTCTGGTCCTTGATCGGGATGACGGAATTCTTGAAGCGGCCATCGGCCCAGGCCTTGCCGGCGCGCTTCTGGCTCTCGACCGCATAGGCGTCGACGTCGTCGCGCGAAAAGCCGTATTTGGTGGCGATCAGGTCGGCCGAGATGCCTTGCGGCACGAACCAGCCGGGCAGGCCGACGGACGGATCCATGAACCAGGCGCCGCCTGAGGCGCCCATGCCGACGCGCGACATCGATTCGACACCGCCGGCAATGACGATCTCGTCGGCGCCCTGCGCGATCTTGGCGGCGCCGAAATTGATGGCGTCGAGGCCCGAAGCGCAGAAGCGCGAAATCTGCATGCCCGGCGCCTTGTTGTCGTAGCCTGCCTCGAAGGCGGCGGCGCGCGGAATGACCGAGCCGGCCTCGCCGACCGGATCGACGCAGCCGAAGATGATGTCGTCGACAGTGCCGGTGTCGAGCCCGTTGCGGTCGCGCAGCGCTTCAAGCGTCCTGGCAGCAAGCCGCACCGCCGGCACTTCGTGCAGCGAGCCATCCTTCTTGCCCTTGCCGCGCGGCGTGCGCACGGCGTCATAGACATAAGCTTCGGCCATTTTCTTGCTCCTTGGGTTTGCCGGTCGTGGCTCTCAGAGAGAGCGGCCAATCAGCAATTTCATGATCTCGTTGGTGCCGCCGTAGATGCGCTGGACGCGGGCGTCGCGGAACATGCGGGCGATCGGATATTCATTCATGTAGCCATAGCCGCCATGCAATTGAAGGCATTCGTCGACGACTTTTCCCTGCAGGTCCGAGAGCCAGTATTTGGCCATCGATGCCGTCACCGGGTCGAGGCCGCCATTGATATGGCGGCTGACGCAATCATTGTAGAAGACGCGGCCGATGGTGGCCTCGGTCTTCAGTTCGGCCAGCTTGAACTGGGTGTTCTGGAACTCGATGATCGCCTTGCCGAAGGCCTTGCGATCCTTGACGTAGTCGATGGTCAGCGCCAGCGCGCGCTCGATCATGGCGATGGCGCCGGTGCCGATCTGCAGGCGTTCCTGCGGCAATTGCTGCATCAGCTGGATGAAGCCTTGTCCCTCTTCATGACCGAGCAGGTTGGAGGTCGGCACGCGCATATCGTTGAAGAACAATTCCGACGTGTCGTTGGCCTTCAAGCCGATCTTGTCGAGGTTGCGGCCGCGCTGAAAACCGTCGACCTCGTCGGTCTCGACGACGATCAGCGAGGTGCCCTTGGCGCCCTTGGCCGGATCGGTCTTGGTGACGACGATGATGAAATTGGCGAGCTGGCCGTTGGTGATGAAGGTCTTGGAGCCGTTGATCTTGTACTGGTTGCCGTCCTTCTCGGCTCGCGTCTTGACACCTTGCAGGTCGGAGCCGGCGCCCGGTTCGGTCATGGCGATGGCGCCGATCAGTTCGCCGGTCGCCAGCTTCGGCAGCCATTTCTTCTTCTGCTCTTCCGAGCCGTAATGCAGGATGTACGGGGCGACGATCGCATTGTGCAGGCCGATGCCGAAGCCGTCGACGCCGACATGGCCAATCGCCTCGATGATGGCGCTCTCATGCGCGAAGGTGCCGCCAGAGCCGCCATACTCCTCCGGCATGGAGGCGCAGAGCAAGCCGGCCGCACCCGCCTTGCGCCAGCTCTCACGGTCGACCATTTCATTCTTCTCGAACTCGTCGTAGCGCGGCGCGATCTCTTCCGACATGAAGCGATGCGCCATGTCGTAAAGCATGCCGACCTCGTCCGCCGCCCAGGCGGGCTTCGGCAAAGAGAGCACTTCGGCTGGATTTGTCGCCACGATTTCCTCCGCGTTCCGACAATGTGGGCCGGCAGCGCCGGCCCGACAAACCTAGAACGCTTCCGCAGGCAGCGCCATTAGCGTGTCCGCACCACTGGAAATGCGGGCGAGATGTGCCGACGTCTCCGGCATGATCCGCTCCATGAAGAAGCGCGCCGTCACCACCTTGTTGTCGTAGAAAGACTGCGAGCCGTTGGCACCGGTCTTGGCTTGAGCCGCCTTGGCCATCTGCGCCCACATGTAGCCCAGCGCCACCAGGCCGAAGAGATGCATGTAGTCGGTCGAGGCGGCACCGGCATTGTCGGGCTTGGCCATGCCGTTCTGCAGCAGCCACATGGTTGCCGCCTGCAGATCGTTGAGGCCCTTCTTCAACGCCTTGGTGAACGGCGCCAGCTTTTCGTCGGAACGGTTCTCCTCGCAGAACTCGCCGACGTCCTTGAAGAAGGCCTGGATGGCGCGGCCGCCATTCAGACCGAGCTTGCGGCCGACGAGGTCGAGCGCCTGGATGCCGTTGGCGCCTTCATAGATCATGGCGATGCGGGCATCGCGCACGAACTGGCTCATCCCATGCTCTTCGATATAGCCGTGGCCGCCGAACACCTGCTGCGCCATGACGGCGTGATCGAAACCCTTGTCGGTCAGCACGCCCTTGATCACCGGCGTCAGCAGGCCGGTGTAGTCGTCGGCGGCCTGGCGGTCCTTGTCATCGGCGGAGCGGTGGGCAATGTCGGACTTGATCGCCGTCCACAGCGCCAGCGCGCGGCCGGCCTCGTTGAAGGCCTTCATGGTCATCAGCGAGCGGCGGATGTCGGGATGGACGATGATCGGATCGGCCTTCCTATCCGGCGCCTTGGCGCCTGAGAGTGAACGGCCCTGCAGCCGGTCCTTGGCGTAGGAGACCGCGTTCTGGTAGGCGATTTCCGACAGCGACAGCCCTTGCAGGCCGACGCCGAGGCGGGCTTCGTTCATCATCGTGAACATCGCCTTCAGGCCGCCATTCTCCTCGCCGAGCAACGTGCCCTCGGCCTCGTCATAGTTCATGACGCAGGTCGAATTGCCGTGGATGCCCATCTTCTCCTCGATCGAACCGCAGGAGAGCGTGTTCTTCTCGCCCGGATTGCCCGAGGCATCGAGCTTGAGCTTCGGCACGATGAACAGCGAGATGCCCTTCACGCCTGCCGGCGCACCTTCGATGCGGGCCAGCACCAGATGGACGATGTTGTCCGCCATGTCGTGTTCGCCGGCCGAGATGAAGATCTTCTGCCCGGAAATCTTGTAGGTGCCGTTGCCGTTCGGCACCGCCTTGGTGCGCAGCAGGCCAAGATCGGTCCCGCAATGCGGCTCGGTCAGGTTCATGGTGCCGGTCCAGGCCCCCTCGACCAGCTTCGGCAGCCAGGTCGCCTTCTGCTCGTCGGTGCCGTGGGTGATGATCGCGGCGATCGCGCCTTGCGTCAGGCCGGGGTACATCATCAGCGCCATGTTGGCCGAGACCATGTATTCGGCGACCGCGGTGTGCACGGCATAGGGCAGGCCCTGGCCGCCGAACTCGACCGGTGCCGCCAGCCCCATCCAGCCGCCTTCGCGATACTGGTCGTAGGCCTCCTTGAAGCCCTTCGGCGTCGTCACCGAGCCGTCGTCATGGCGTACGCAGCCTTCCATGTCGCCGACGCGGTTCAAGGGATGCATGACGTTTTCGGCGAGCTTGGCGCCCTCGGCGAGGATCGCCTCGACCACATCGGGCGTCGCGTCGGCAAATCCGGGAAGGTTAGAATAGCGCTGGTAGCCCAGCACCTCATTGAGCACGAACAGCGTGTCCTGGACCGGAGCCCTGTAGATCGGCATGTGTTTCCTCCACCATGCGGGTCTTTGGCCGCGAGATCAGGCCCCCGAAACACGAGGTCGGGGCAGCATGCGGACCAATGTTGAAAGCGGGAATAGCAAAAATTGACGTTTGCGTAAACGTCAATTTTATTGCCACGACAAAATTTCCTTGTGCCAGCCTATCGGCACGGCTCAGCGGACACCAGCACGGTGCTTGGGTTGACCAGACGAAGATGGCAAACGAAAAGAGCCGCGCGGGCAACCCGCGCGGCTCTCGTCAAATTTCTCGGCGGAACGAGATCAGCTGGCGGCGCTGGCCGGGGCTGAACGCTCGGACAGCATCTGGCGCACGGCCGACATCGAGCCGCTCAGCTCGTTGATCGCGTCGTCGATCAGCGCGCGCTGCTTCTGCAGGCGGGCAAGCTGCTTCTCCGACTTGTCGAGAGCCAGCCGCAGCTGCTTGGTGTTGGATCCCGTGGGATCGTAGAGATCCATCATCTGCTTGACGTCGCGCAGCGAGAACCCGACCTTGCGGCCGAGCAGGATCAGCTTCAACCGCGCCTTGTCGCGACGCGTGTAGAGGCGCGTTGCCCCGTCGCGCTTCGGATTGAGCAGGCCCTTGTCTTCATAGAAACGCAGCGTGCGCAGGGTCACGCCGTACTTCTTGGCCATCTCGCCGATGCGCACAAGTTCCTCGCCGGCTTCGACAGACATATTGTTGGTGTTGGCCGCGGCTTCGCCGGGCGAAACAAGTTTCATGGTCACTGGCTTTCCCCTGTAGTGGCGTCGCGGTCTCGGACCGTGCAGCGCCTGAGTGGAAGCGGGGGCATGCTTCCAGTCGTGGGTTTCAACTAATTCATCGCAAAAGGCACGAACAGCGCCCCTCTTACGTTTACGTCAATTCTATATCGATAGCCGCCTCATGACGCAAGGGCGTTCTGGGATTGCGAAACCTTATGCCGCACCCCTGGTGCCGGGTCCGAAAGGGCGCCGCCTGTATTTCAGCAATGCCGTAACTTCTTAAGCTTGGTTAACGCCTTGTTTACCACGATGGGTGAAATGTGCGCATGTCGGTCACCCGTGTTTATCCTGTAGCGAATTTTTCACGGTTTTTCGGAGAGCGGGCCTGGCCCGGGAAGCTCGTTCTTCCGCCGCAGCATAGCCGCGCGGCCGCCTTCGTTCCCGACAGGGACTTTGGGGAAAACTGGCAGCAAGCCGGCCATTCTGAAAAACGGACGCATCGATGAACAGCAAGCGGTCCTATCTCGATACACTCAACGTCGGCAGGCCACGCAGGCCGAACACCACGCTTGATGAATTGAACCGCTCGCTGGAAACGCTGGAGCAGCGGCTGGAGCGCAAGCGCGAAGACGTGGGAGAGCGCTTCGATCCGCGCCGGCCACCGGTCGAGCCGCGCTACGCCAGCGCCCAGCCCTACGCCCCGCCGCGCTGGTATGAGGACCCGCAGCCCGCGCCGCGGCCGAAAAGCCCTGTGACGCCCGGCTTCGACCAGAATTATCAGGGGCTTGCGCGCGACATCGACCGCGTGCGCGGCCAGGAAGACAGCGTCGCCGTGGTCGGCAAGATCGCCGGCGAATTGCGCGGCCTGCGCGAGGAATTGCGCCATCAGATGACTGCCGGCCTGCAGCGCGAATTCGCCGCGCTGCGCAAGGACATCGAACGGGCGTTCCAGGCGAGCAGCCAATCGGGAGGCCAATCAGGCGGCTTGCCCGGCAAGGGCAGCGCCGAACTCGGCCTCGAGTTCGAGCGGCTGTCCGGCGCCATCCAGACGCTGGCCGAAAAGAGCGACGACAGAAGCGTCAACATGCTGCGGCTCGAACTCGAGCAGGTAAAGACCGCGCTCGACACGCTGGCGCGAGAAGAGAGCGTGCTGAAGGTCGACCGCCGCTGGGACGATTTCGACCGCCGCTGGAGCGCATTCGAGGACCGCGTGGACGCCGACCAGCGCAACCGCGCGGACGGCCCCGGATTTTCGGCCCTGACCGATCGGCTCGAGCAGATCAGCAATGCCGTCAACAATCTGCCGGAATTGCTGTCGCTGCGCTCGATGGAGGAAAAGGTCCGCACGCTTGCCGGCGCCGTCGACCACTTCGTCAGCCAGCAGAACAACCGCGGCGGCGACACGCTCGGCCTGATCGACGAACGGCTTGACGAGATTACGCGCGCCATCGTCGCCTCGACCGTCGCCGCCCAGGCCAATTCCTTCGACCCCGAGCCCTTCGAGCGCATCGAGAAGCGGATCGCCTCGCTGGCGCAGCAGATCGAGGAAGTGGTGCAGGTCCGTCCGAGCGGGGAGGTTCTTGACCGTCTCAGCATGCTGTCGAACCGGGTCGACGACCTCGCCGGCCGCGCCAATCTGCCGGAACAGGCGATGGAGCGCCTCGGCAACCAGATCGCAATGATTGCCGACAAGATCGACCGCGCCCCGGCAATGCCGGACGTCGACTATATTTTCCAAGGCCTGGAACAGCGCTTCGACGTGCTGTCGGGCATGATGGAACGCCGGCAAGGTGATGCCATCGAACAGGGCAACATGCTGTTTCGCGACCTCGAGCGGCGGCTGGACGAGGTTGCCGACCGCCTGGACCAGCGCCAGCCGCAAGCCGACAGCGCCGAGATCATGGACGCCATCGACGCACGCTTCACCGCGCTTGCCAGGCGCATGGAGACGCGTGTTCCCGATCCTGCCAACGAAGCGGCGATCCGCGGCCTGGAAAGCCGGCTCGAAGACATTTCTAGCCGGCTGGAATTGTCGGCCGCGCAGGTCGCCGGCATCGATCCGGCGCTGATCCGCAGCCTCGAGGCGCAGGTCTCCGGCCTGTCGGCACATCTGTCGAAGCCGGGCACGCCTCTGCCGGAATTCGAGGACATCAGCCCGCGCCTCAACGAGATCGAGAAGTCGCTGGCCGGAACCCGCGAGTCCATCATGGGCGCGGCACGCGAGGCGGCCGAGAGCGCGGTGCGCTCGCTGGCCGATTCCAATGCCAACACCGCGGCCGTCACCGGCCTCGCCCAGGATCTGAAGACGCTGGAAGCGCTGACGCGCCGCTCGGACGAGCGCAATTCGCGGACATTCGAGGCCATTCACGACACGCTGCTCAAGATCGTGGATCGCCTGGGCTCGCTGGAAACCAGCGAACCGGTCGAGGCGGTGAGCGAACTTCTGGATACGCCGGCCGAGCCGGCGCGGCGGGCCCGCGCTGCCCGTGCCTCCAAGATCGCAGTGCAGGACGCGCCGTCGATGGATATCGACCAGCCGCTGCCCCTGACCGCAGACATGGCCGACCTCGACGGCCGCGCCGCCGCGATCATGCGCAACGAACCCGATATGCGCGCCGAACCTGACATGCGCAGCGAGCCGGTGCGGCGCTCGCCGGCCGAGGCTGCCGCGGCCGCCGCGCAGGCGGCGCTCGGTTCCGATGCGATTGCCGAGAAAGGCGAAGGCACGGCCAAGAAATCGCTGTTCGGCGGCTTGGCGCGCGCCTTCAGGGGCAAGAAGCAGGCTGACATGCCTCCGCTTGCCGGTTCGGCGCCCAATGCCGACATGCCGAGCGTCGATCTCGATGAACCGCTCGACCCCAAGTTCGCCAACCGGCCGCTGGAGCCAGGCTCCGGCGCGCCCGACCTCAACGCCATCATGAAGCGGGTGCGCGATGAGCGCGGCCCGCCGGCGCGCCAAAGCACCGGCGATGCGTCGAAATCCGACTTCATCGCCGCGGCCCGGCGCGCGGCGCAGGCCGCTGCCGCCGAGGCCGACGCCCTGAAACGCCAGTCCACCATGAAGGGTCCGGTGAAAGCGCTGCGGATCGGCGACCTGCTCAAGGCGCGGCGCAAGCCGATCCTGATGGGAGCGATCGCGATCATGCTGGCGCTTGCCGGCCTGCAACTGGGCAAGGCCTTCTTCGCCGACCCGGTCGAGGTCGCCAGCAACGATACCGCGCCGATTGTCGCATCGCAGCCGGTCGAGACCGCCTCGGTCAACGCTCCCAGCCAACCCAAGGCAGACACGCAGGCAACCGTGCAGGATGCACCGGCCCGGATGGTCAGGCAGGCGGAGCCATCGCAGCCGCCCGCCAAGGATGACGCGCCGATCGAGGCTGCTTCGACAAGTTCTGTTGGCCCTGACGTGCCGGCAGACGAATCCACGCCAGCACCAATGGCTTTGGCCGATCCGGCCCCGGCGCCAGACGCAACATTGCCGACGACCGCCACTGCGGAACCGGCGGCTGACGCGCAACCTGCGGCCGCTGTCGTGGCGCCATCGGCATCGGATACGACCGGCGCCGTTCCGCTCGCTGACACCGCGGCAACGCCTGTCGTCGCCAAGATCGACGTTCCGGCCGATGCCGGCCCGCAAGCCTTGCGCGACGCGGCCTCCGGCGGCGATGCCAAGGCGCTGTTCGAGCTCGGTTCGCGCTATGCCGAATCGCGCGGCGTTAAAGAAGACATGGCGGCAGCCGCCAAATGGTACGAAAAGTCGGCCGAACTCGGCTTCGCGCCGGCCGAGTACCGCATCGGCAATTTCTACGAAAAGGGCATCGGCGTCACGCGCGACATCAAGAAGGCAAAGACCTTCTACCAGCTCGCCGCCGCGCAGGGTAACGCCAGCGCCATGCACAACCTCGCCGTGCTCTTTGCCATGGCCGCGGACGGCGTGACCGACAATGAATCTGCCGCGCACTGGTTCCAGGCGGCGGCTGATGTCGGTGTCAAGGACAGCCAGTTCAATCTCGGCATCCTGGCGGCCAAGGGCGTCGGCATGAAGCAGAGCCTGGAGGAATCCTACAAATGGTTCGCACTGGTCGCCAAGACCGGCGACAAGGATGCGGAGGCCAAGCGCGACGAGGTCGCCAGTGCGCTGCGGCCCGAGCAGCTCGAGCGGGCGCGCGCCGCCACCGAACTGTGGAAGCCGAAGCCGCTCGACCCGGCGTCCAACTCGGCCGACATCCCTGAATCCTGGCAGGAAGGCACGCCGCAGACGACCGCCAGCGTCGACATGAAGAAAGCGGTCAAGAACATCCAGCTCATCCTCAACAAAAACGGCTACGATGCCGGCGGCGCCGATGGCGTGATGGGCGGCAAGACCAAGACCGCGATCATGGCTTTCCAGACGGACAACAAGATGCAGGCGACCGGCGAAATCGACGAAAAGCTGGTGAAGGCGCTGCTGGCGCACAAATAACGGCAGATGCGTCGCTAACGCGACGCCCTTGCCACACATTTGCCTGTTAACTGATTGAGATGTTTTTTGTTTCGGCAGGGCGGCGGGGTTTGACCCGACTGCCCCGTCGGCGCAAGGAAAAATTGGCTTTTCGGTGCGACAATGCCCGCGAATGGCTGCAATCGCCGACAGGCAAACTGATCGAGACTGACGGGTGGGCATCTATCTCCCGATCGCGGAAATTTCCGTCAACGTCTTCGTCCTGCTGGCGATGGGCGCGGCGGTGGGTTTCCTGTCGGGCATGTTCGGGGTCGGCGGCGGTTTTCTGATCACGCCGCTCCTGATCTTCTACAACATCCCGCCGGCGATCGCGGTCGCCACCGGCGCCAACCAGGTCATCGCCTCCTCCTTCTCCGGCGCGCTGTCGCACATGAAGCGCGGCACGCTCGACTTCAAGCTCGGCGGGGTGCTGCTGGCCGGCGGCATTGTCGGCTCGACCGGCGGTATCTTCGTCTTTGCCTTCCTGCGCCGGCTCGGCCAGCTCGATTTGTTCATTTCGCTGCTCTACGTCGTGCTGCTCGGCACGGTCGGCGGGCTGATGCTGGTCGAAAGCGTAAATGCGCTGCGCGCCACGCGCAGCGGCGCTGCGCCGGTGTTGAAGAAGTCCGGCCAGCACAACTGGATCCACCGGCTGCCGCTGAAGATGCGCTTCAGGGCCTCGAAACTGTTCGTCAGTGTCATTCCGGTGCTGGGGCTCGGCGCGGGTATCGGCTTCCTGTCGTCGATCATGGGTGTCGGCGGCGGCTTCATCATGGTGCCGGCGCTGATCTACCTGCTGAAAGTGCCGACCAACGTCGTTATCGGCACTTCGCTGTTCCAGATCATCTTCACCTCGGCCTACACCACGCTGGTGCACGCCACCACCAACCAGACGGTCGACGTCATGCTTGCCTTCCTGCTGATGGCGGGCGGCGTCGCCGGTGCGCAATATGGCGCCAAGGCCGGTCAGAAGCTGCGCGGCGAACAACTCAGGGCGCTGCTGGCGCTGCTGGTGCTGGCGGTCGCGATCCGGCTGGCCATCGATCTCTTCGTCACGCCGCCAAACCTCTATTCGCTGACCGCGGCAGGCCTGAACTGATGCGGGGATGGAGGATTTTTTCGGCCGTCGCTTTGCTTTTCGCCCTCGCCCTGCCGGCGACAGCACAGGCGCCGAACCCGCTGCCGGAAGGCATCCAGATCGGTCTCTCCACCGACGCCGTGTCGATCACCGCCGGTTTTTCCGGCGCCGACCTGACCATTTTCGGTTCGCTGGAAAACCCCGATCCGCTGGTCGCGCGGCAGGGGCGCTATGACGTCATCGTCGTGCTCGAAGGGCCGCCGCGCCCTGTGGTTGTGCGCCGCAAGGACCGGGTGCTCGGCGTCTGGGTCAATCTGGAATCCGAAACTTTCGAAAACGTGCCGGTGTCCTATTCCGTCGCCACGACGCGGCCGCTGCAGGACATCACCGAACCCAACAGCTACAGGCAGCTATCACTTGGCGCCTCCAACCTTTACATGAAGCCGGCCGACGCCACCGACAGTCCGGCGACGATCGAGGAATTCACCATGGCGCTGCGCGAGCGCAAGGCGGCGACCGGCCTCTACAGCGAGAATGTCGGCGGCGTGCAATTCCTGTCGCAGAACCTGTTCCGCGCCACGGTGCGGCTGGCGCCGAACGTACCGGTTGGAACGCATAAAGCCCGCGCGTTCCTGTTCAAGAGCGGCCTGTTCCTCAAGGAAAGCTCGGCCCAGCTCGAAATCCGCAAGTCGGGTTTCGAACAGTCGATCTTCCGCGTCGCGCACGATTATTCCTTTCTCTACGGCGTCTTCGCCGTGTCGCTAGCCATGATCACCGGCTGGCTGGGCAGGTTGATCTTCCGCAAGGATTGACGTCTAGAAGCTCATTTTACCGGAAAAACAGGGTTCCCCTTTCCGCGTTTATGCGATAGATCGCCGCCTCCCAACCCTCGGGCAATTACGCACAATCAATTCGGCAAGCGGTCCGGACATCCGGATGACAGTGCTTTTCAGCGCCGGCCACCGCGACCCAATGACAGGAGGCTGCAATGCATCAGGCATTTGGCGGCATCGATTTCGGCACGTCCAATTCTACGGTGGGCGTAATCCGGAACGGCCAGGCACGACTGGTGGCGCTGGAAGGGGAACAGCCGACATTGCCAAGTGCGGTGTTCTTCAACTTCGAGGACGGCCACACCTATTTCGGCCGCCGCGCCATCGCCGACTACACCGACGCCATTGAAGGGCGGCTGATGCGGTCGCTGAAGAGCGTGCTCGGCAGTTCGCTGGCGCATGAGAAGACGCGCATCAAGGCGCGCCAGATCGGCTTCATCGACATTGTCGGCATGTTCGTCGGCCATCTCAAGACGCGGCTCGAGGAAGATGCCGGCGCTCCCGTGGAGAGCGTCGTACTCGGCCGGCCCGTGCAGTTCGTCGACGATGATGCGGAAGCCGATGCCAAGGCGCAGGGCGAGCTTGAAAAGGCAACGCGCGCGCAAGGCTTCAAGCACATCGCCTTCCAGTTCGAACCGATCGCCGCTGCACTCGATTACGAACAGGGTGTGGCACGTGAGGAGCTGGCGCTGATCGTCGACATGGGTGGCGGCACGTCCGACTTCTCGATCGTGCGGGTTTCGCCGCAGCGCGCCCGCTCAAGCGATCGCAAGGACGATATTTTGGCCAATCGCGGCATCCACATCGGCGGCACCGACTTCGACCGGCTGCTCAGCATCGCCCATGTCATGCCCAAGCTCGGCTATCTCTCGCCGACGAAAGACGGCAAGCGCAACCTGCCGGCGAGCTACTTCATCGACCTGGCGACGTGGCAGCGCATCAACCTTGTCTACACCGCCAAGGCGATGACGGACCTCAGGCAGATCCGCTTCGAGGCCAAGCGTGCCGACCTGGTCGAGCGCTTCATCCACATTGTCGAGCATCGCTACGGACATGCGCTGGCGGCGCTGGTCGAGCGGGCCAAGATCGAGCTGACCAACCGGTTGTCCGCCGATGTGGCGGTCGCGCTGTCGGGGGTAAAGTTCGCCGCCGAAATTACGCGCGCGGGGCTGGAATCAACGATTGACCGCGACATCGAGCGGGTGACCGCCACGGTGGCGCAGACCATTCAAGATGCGCAGGTGAAACCATCCGACATCACCGCGGTGTTCCTGACCGGCGGTTCGACTGCGATCCCGCTGGCCAGGCAGCAGATCCTGGCGCTGGTGCCGCAAGCGTCGGTCATCGAAGGCGACATGTTCGGCTCGGTCGGGCTTGGCCTGGCGCTGGACGCTCAAAGAAAGTTCGGCTGAAGCCTTCCAAGAGCGGTTCAGCTTTTCACAGAATCGCTGATCCGCTAGCTGAAGACCGCGCCCACGGTTCGATTGGAAGAAGCAGGGTTCGGCGATCGGCCGGATACCAATGAATTCCGTGCTGGCCAAGTAGAATCACTTGACCGCCCGCCCTTGGCATGGACGAGAACCGCCGCAGTGCTGATGCTTGCGAGGCGGCGGCGATGCGGCGCAGGGTGCTGAAAGGATATCAGCGCCAAGCCCCTTCCCGGCATGGCTACGTCAGACCGTTGATATCGCGATGAGGCCGTAGCGGACTTGTCCAAAACGCAAACCGCAGATCTCGCACAAATTAGGCCCAATCCCGCAATTAAGTCTTATATTATTCTGCTCACAATTCAGCGATGTTGTAGAATGTCTTTTCCAGCGCAGTAAGATAACACTAGCCCGGCACAGTAACCGATGGAACCTTTCGAATGCAGGATGAGCAATGGCCGCCCGATAGTTTGATCGATATGATGATGCAGTTGAGCGATGGAGACTTCTCTGTTCTTGTTGGCGCGGTGGCGCACCGCGCTTCAATGTCAACATGGGCCGGTAGTCGCAATCACGCATTCTGGAGTGAGCTTGCAAAGCTCGGATTGTTGAAAGAGGATCCACCCATTCCCATCGAAGAACTCGCCGATGCGCGTAATTTCTCTGTCGTCAAAGGGGGTGTGCCTCGCCTCGATAAATTGCTCCGCAAACGCGTCATCTACACCATGATGCGACAATTTTTGGAGACCGAATGCGAACCATTTTCGACGAAGGTCGTTGAGCGCGTTAGGGATGCTGGAGGCGGCACTGCGGACATCATAATCTTGATGGGTGTCATCCTCACTTCTGTTCTATCGAAGAGTTTTCCGCAGCAAGATTGCGAACATGTGATCCAAGCCGTAGCAGACCTTGCCAGGAAGCGTTTGGCTAGGAATAACTCTTAGAAGGATCCACTGCCGCGCGCAGCAAATGCCGCGATGCCAGGAAAATCAGAATGGCGCGCAGCGGTTTTCCTGGAATGCTCTAGCCCGTCGGCGATGCATCCGCCTTGCCCGTCAGATGCGCTTTGAGCGCCATCTGCGCCAGGCTCGCCTGGCGATCGCGATGGGTGATCATGGCGAAGTCGCGCTTCGGCAGTTCGAGCGGCACCGACCGGAGGCTGCCCTCGGCCACGGCGCGCCCGACGACGAGATCGGAAATGATGGTGGCGCCGGCGCCGGCCTCGACCGCCTGGCGAACCGCCTCGTTGCTTGGCAGCACCAAAAATATCTGCAGATCGGCGAGCGAAATCCCTTCGCGGCGGGCCAGATCCTCCAGCACCTCGCGCGTGCCCGAACCGCCCTCGCGAATTATCCAGCGCAGCCCCCTGATGTCGGGGCGGCCCGGCGCGATTTCGACGATCTCGGGATGCGAGGCGGCGACGACCAGCATCAGTCTGTCGACGTCAACCTTGGTGCGGCGCAGGATATCGGACTCGGTGCGCCCCTCGACCAGGCCGAGATCGGCAGTGCCGTCCAGCACATTGGCCTCCACCTGCCTGGTGTTGCCAATGGTCACGCTGAGCCGCACCGCCGGGTAGGCCTCATGGAAGGACGCCAGCCGGCGCGGCAGCCAGTAGCTGGCGATGGTCAGGCTGGCGGCGATCGACAGGCTGCCGGCGACGGTCTGCGAGACATGTTCCAGCACGTTGCGGGCGGCGGCCGCGCGCTCCAGCACCGCCTTGGCCTCAGGCAGGAAGCGGTGACCGGTTTGCGCCAGCTCGATGTTGCGGCCGACCCGGTTGAACAGATGAACGCCGTGCTGCTCCTCGAGCGCACGGATGGCCGCCGACGCAGCCGACTGGGAGATGCCCAAAAGCTCTGCCGCCTTGGTCATGTGGCCGCGTTCGGCGACGGCGACGAAAATGCGCAACTGATCCAGGGTCATGCGCGCATTAAGAACCAATTTCGATCGAATTTACAAGAACAACTGATTAGACAGATCGATAGCTTTATTCTACTTTTTCAGCCGAAGTTAGAAGAAATTCGCTAACAGATCGCAGCCAACAAAATGATCGGGCGGTTCAGATCTCTGCTTGCGCATTGGACCCGTGGCCTCAGGCGGCGGCTGGCCGGCGACCGCTATCACCCTGAAGAGCACTATATGCGTGGCCCCGGACCGAAGACGCGGGCCAAATTCTCAGGCAGCAAAAGCACGCCTGGCCTATGAACCACGGGGCGCCGCGCGGGGCGAATTCCGCACCGTCGCAACGGCCGCTTGCCGATACGCGCGCGCCGGACGAAGGCGACGGCGTCGACACCTCGCCCGATGTTTCCGACAGCATCGCCAAGACCACCTGCTATATGTGCGCCTGCCGCTGCGGCATCGACGTCCACATCAAGGACGGCAAGGTTCGCTACATCAACGGCAACAAGGACCATCCGGTCAATCGCGGCGTGATCTGCGGCAAGGGCAGCTCCGGCATCATGCAGCACTACAGCCCGGCGCGGCTGAAGAAGCCGCTGTTGCGCAGCGGTCCGCGCGGCTCGGGCGAATTCCGCGAGATCGAGTGGGAAGAAGCCTTTTCGATCGCGACG
Organism: Mesorhizobium sp. P171375; assembly: GCF_057786075.1. Taxonomy (NCBI): domain Bacteria; kingdom Pseudomonadati; phylum Pseudomonadota; class Alphaproteobacteria; order Hyphomicrobiales; family Phyllobacteriaceae; genus Mesorhizobium; species Mesorhizobium sp. P171375. The sequence goes on along the minus strand of NZ_JBYNWF010000001.1, from coordinate 1,745,454 downwards.
GAACGTCTGTCGAATATCCGTCGGATCGATCCCAAAAAGCTTGCCTTCTTCACCGGGCGTGACCAGTCGCAGTCGCTGACCGGCTGGTGGGCGAGCCAGTTCGGCACGCCGAACTTCGCTGCCCATGGCGGCTTCTGCTCGGTCAATATGGCGGCCGGCGGGCTCTACACGATCGGCGGTTCGTTCTGGGAGTTCGGTGAGCCGGACTGGGACAACACCAAATACTTCATGCTGTTCGGCGTCGCCGAGGACCATGATTCCAACCCGATCAAGATCGGGCTCGGCAAGCTCAAGGCGCGCGGTGCCAAGGTGGTGTCGATCAACCCTTGCCGCACCGGCTACAATGCGATCGCCGACGACTGGATCGGCATCAGGCCCGGCACGGACGGCCTCTTCGTCTTCGCCCTCATCCATGAACTGCTCAAAGCGGGTCGCGTCGATCTCGATTATCTGCTGCGCTACACCAACGCTCATGTTCTGGTCATCCAGGAGCCGGGCGCGGCCGATGACGGGCTTTTCCTGCGCGACAGCGACAACAATCCCGTCGCCTGGGACCGGGTGGCGAAGGCCTCCATCAACGCCGCCGACCCAGATGCAAAGCCGGCGCTGACCGGCAGCCACATCGTCGCCGGCCGCCGCTGTGTGCCGGTGTTCCACCTCATCGCCGATCGCTACATGGACGACAGCTACGCGCCTGACGCAGTCGCGGCGCAGTGCGGGATTCCGGCTGATACGATCCGCCGGATCGCGGCCGAACTTGCGCATGTCGCCTTCGAACAGACGGTAGAACTGCCGGTGGCGTGGACCGACTGGGCCGGGCGTCGGCACGAGACGATTAAGGGACGGCCGGTGTCGATGCATGCCATGCGGGGCATATCGGCCCATTCGAACGGTTTTCACTCTTGCCGCGCCATCCACCTGCTGCAGGTGCTGCTGGGCACGATCGACGTGCCCGGCGGCTTTCGTTTCAAGCCGCCCTACCCGCGCTCGGCGCCGCCAGGACCGAAGCCGGCCGGCAAAAGCGTAAAGCCGATGACGCCGCTCGACGGCATTCCGCTCGGCTTCGTCTGTGGGCCGGATGACCTGCTGGTCGATGAGGCCGGCACGCCGCTTCGCATCGATAAGGCCTATTCCTGGGACGCGCCGCTGGCCGCGCACGGGCTGATGCATACGGTCATCCGCAATGCCTGGGCCGGCGACCCTTACCCGATCGACACGCTGATGATGTACATGTCGAACATGGCGTGGAATTCCTCGATGAACACCGTCGAGACCATTGCCATGCTGACCGACCATGACGAGGCGGGCAACTACAAGATCCCCTTCATCATCTATTCCGACGCCTATTATTCGGAGACGGTGCCGTTCGCCGACCTGGTGCTGCCCGACACCACCTATCTCGAACGGCACGATTGCATCAGCCTGCTCGACCGGCCGATAAGCCATGCCGATGGACCGGGCGACGCCATCCGCCATCCCGTGGTCGAGCCCGACCGCGATGTCAGGCCGTTCCAGTCGGTGCTGATCGAACTCGGCGCGCGCCTCGGCCTGCCCTGCTTCGTCAACGACGATGGGTCCGCGAAATACAGCGACTATGCCGACTACATCGTCAATCACGAGCGCACGCCGGGAATCGGCCCACTCGCCGGCTGGCGCGGCAAGGACGGCACGTCTGTCGGCAAGGGCGAAGTCAATCCGGACCAGCTGCAGCGCTACATCGACAATGGCGGCTTCTGGCACCAGGACTTTGCCGCCGACCAGCGCTATTACAAGATGGCCAACCGCTCCTATCTGGACTTGGCGGAGCAGTTGGGGTTCATTCCCAAGGCCGAGCCCATCGTGTTCCAGCTCTATTCCGAGCCGATGCAGCGCTTTCGCCTCGCCGCGCGCGGCCATGGCCGCGTGCAGCCGCCGGAAGCCGAGCGCGGCCGTATCGAGACCTACATGGACCCGCTGCCGTTCTGGTTTACGCCGTTCGAAGAGGCCGCCGTCGATCTCGAAAAATATCCGCTGCACGCGCTGACGCAGCGGCCGATGCACATGTATCATTCCTGGGGTTCGCAGAATGCGTGGCTGCGGCAAATCACCAGCCAGAACCGGCTGTTCGTGCATCACAAGACCGCAGCAATTCTCGGCCTTGTCGACGACGACTGGGTGTGGATCGAAAGCATCAATGGCCGGGTGAAGGGGCAGATCAAGCTGGTCGACGGCGTCAATCCAGATACGGTGTGGACCTGGAACGCCATCGGCAAACGGCGCGGCAGCTGGGGGCTGAAGGACGATGCCGCCGAAAGCAATCGCGGCTTCCTGCTCAACCACATTATCGGCGACCAGACCTCGGTCGATGCCAACGGCAAGCGCTATTCGAATTCCGATCCGGTGACCGGACAGGCGGCGTGGTTCGATTTGCGGGTGCGCATCGTCAAATGCGCGGCCGAGGAAGCCGGCTTCACCGAGCCGCAATTCGAGCGTTTCAGCCAACCGCCAAATGTCGCGCCATCGCCCGACATCCTTCGCTACGGCGCCGAATTCCGCGTCAACAGGGAAGCCGTGGAATGACCTGCCTTCCCACCCATACCGACAAGAAGCTCGGCCTGGTCATCGACCTCGACACCTGCGTCGGCTGCCAGGCCTGCGTCACCGCCTGCAAGGAGTGGAACACCGGCGGCCACATGGCGCCGCTGACCGACATCGACCCCTATGGCGGCGATGTCGACGGCGTCTGGTTCAACCGCGTGCACAGCTACGAGCAGACGACGGAGGCGGGCGGGCGCACCGTCAATTTCCCACGCTCCTGCCTGCATTGCGAGACGCCGGCCTGCGTCACCGTCTGCCCGACCGGCGCCTCCTACAAGCGGGCATCGGACGGCATCGTGCTGATCGACGAAAGCAAATGCATCGGCTGCAAACTGTGCAGCTGGGCCTGTCCCTATGGCGCGCGCGAATTCGACACCGATGTCGGCGTGATGAAGAAATGCACGCTCTGCGTCGACCGCATCTACAATGACAATCTGGCCGAGGAGGACCGCGTGCCGGCCTGCGTGGCCGCCTGCCCGACCAGCGCCCGGCATTTCGGCGATCTCGGCGATCCCCTATCGGCGGTGTCGCAACTGGTGGCGGAGCGTGGCGGCGTCGACCTGATGCCAGAGATGGGCTACAAGCCGACCAACAAGTACCTGCCGCCGCGTGCCCACACCGAGCGTGCGGCTTCTGTGGCGGCGCCGAGGCTCGAGGCGGTCAAGGCCGAAGGCGGTTTCCTCGGCTGGGTCGACCGCATGCTTTCTAACTGACCAATGCATCCAGCTTTTTCCGTCGTCTTCTTCACCACTGCCACCGGCGCCGGCTACGGCCTGCTGGCACTGCTTGGCGTGCTTGGCGGACTGGGGTTCATCCCGGCCGATTTCTGGCTCGGCCTCATCGGCATGGGGCTGGCGCTCGGCCTGATCACCGCCGGCTTGTTGTCGTCGACCGGCCATCTCGGCCGGCCCGAACGGGCTTGGCGCGCCTTCTCACAGTGGCGCAGTTCCTGGCTGTCGCGCGAAGGCGTGGCGTCGGTGGCGACCTTCATTCCGGCCGGGCTGTTCGGCCTTGGCTGGGTGTTCTTCGGCCGCACCGGCGGCTGGGTGGCTATTGCCGGGTTGCTGGCAACAATCGGCGCGGTCGTCACCGTCTGCACGACTGGCATGATCTATACGTCGCTGAAGCCGATCGCGCAGTGGCACAGCCGCTACACGCTGCCCGGCTATCTCATCTTCTCGGCGATGACCGGCAGCGTGCTGCTCAATTCGCTGCTGCAGGCATTCGCCATCGGCTCGAACCCCGTCGTGGCCGCCGCCCTGCTGCTGACCTTGCTCGGCTGGGGCTGGAAGCTGGCGACGTGGCGCTACAATGACAGGCTGGAGATCGCCACCACCGCCAACACGGCAACCGGGCTTGCCGGCGGCACGGTGCGCTCGCTGGAATGGCCGCATACCGAAGAGAATTACCTGCTCAAGGAGATGGGCTTTCGCATCGCCCGCAAGCACGCCGCCAAGCTGCGAGGGATCACGCAAGCGCTGGCTTTCGTTTTGCCTGCCTTGCTGCTTGCTGTCGTGTTCGCTTTGCCGTGGCCGCTCACGGCGGTCCTGTCGGTGCTTGCAGCGCTCGCCCAGTTCGCCGGCATGCTGGTCGAGCGCTGGCTGTTCTTCGCCGAGGCCAAGCACACCGTTACCCTCTATTACGGGCGGTAGCGCGCCGTCAGGCGGCCCGCGCTTCCGGCGCCGCCGGCAAGTCCTTCAGCAGGATTTCGATAGCGGCATCGACCACCGCTGTCCGTCGGTCGTGCGCATAGAGTCCGTATTGCACGATGAGCGGCTCGGGCACCGATGTCTTCAGCACGCGCATTGAGCCAGTGCGCACCGATTCCGGTGGAAGCAGTCCGACGCCCAGTCCGTTCTCGATCGCCGCCTGCAGGCCGGTGACGCTCTGGCACGACAGAACGATCCTGTGCTCCCGGCCGGCGGCAACCAGCGCCTCGATCATGCGCCTGCGCCAAGGGCAGGTTGCACCGAAGGCGACGAGATCGAGCGGCCGTTCCTGATCCAGCACATAGTCCGTAGCGCAGACCCATTGCAGTTCGACATTCCACGTCGTCAAGGCATCGGCTGCGACGACCGATGTCGGGGCGATCATCACATCCAGCGCGTCTTCACTCCACAGCCGCCCCAGCGCGACGCTGTGCTCGACCATGGCGTCGAGGCTGATGTCGGGATAGGTGCGATGCAGCCGTCCGAGTGCGGCCGAGAGCGCGGCGTTGGTAACCTCTTCGGCAAGACCGATGCGCACGCCGCCGCGAATGCCGGCCTGCTGCAGCCGCGCCACCGCTTCATCGCCCAGAGCCAGGATGCGGGTCGCGTAGCCCAGAAAGAGCTCTCCCTCCGCAGTCGGCACGACGCCGCGGCCGGTGCGCTGGAACAGATGCCGATGGAGCAGGCCCTCGAGCCGGCGCATCTGCATGCTCAGCGACGATTGGGTTCTGCCGGTCTGTGCGGCGACCCTGCTCAGGCTGCCTTGCCGGCAGACCGCCACAAAGGTGCGAAGAAGGTCCAGGCCGATCTGTTCAGATATCATATTCTTTGAACTCTGTTGTCAACGATATCAGTCTACAGCGATATCTCCTCACGCGCTATCTCCCTCCCACATGAACAGCGCAGGGAAGAAAAACATGAAAGCGATCCGTGTTCACCGCCATGGCGGGCCAGACGTGCTCACCTATGAGGATGTCGACATCGGACAGCCCGGGCCGGGCGAGGTCCGCGTGCGCAACCGGGCGGTCGGCCTCAACTTCGTCGACGTCTATTTCCGCACCGGCGAATATGCGCCACCCGCTTTGCCGTTCACGCCGGGCAATGAAGGCGCCGGCGAAATCATCGCGGTCGGCGAAGGCGTCAGCGGCTTTGCCCCGGGCGATCGCGTCGCCTATGTCGAGACGCTCGGCGCCTATGCCGAGGAGCGCATCGTGCCGGCGCATTTCGTCGTGCATCTGCCCGACGCCATCGATTTCGAGACAGGTGCAGCAATGATGCTGAAGGGGCTGACGGCGCAATATCTCCTGCGCCGCACGTTTCGTGTCGAGGCGGGCCATACCATCCTCGTCCATGCCGCGGCAGGCGGTGTCGGCCTCATCCTGACGCAATGGGCAAAGCATCTCGGCGCGACCGTCATCGGCACGGTCGGCTCGGCCGAGAAGGCCGAACTGGTGCGCGTCAATGGCTGCGACCATGTCATCGACTACAGCAGGGAGGACTTTGCTGCGCGGGTGAAAGAGATCACCAAGGGCGAGGGCTGCCATGTCGTCTATGACGGCGTCGGCAAGGCGACCTTCCCGGCTTCGCTCGATTGCCTGCGGCCCTTCGGCACGTTTGTCAGCTTCGGCACAGCGTCAGGATCGATCCCGTCCTTCGACATCATGCTTTTGATGCAGAAAGGATCGCTGTTCGCCACCTGGCAGTTGCTGTTCCATCATCTCGCCAGGCGCGAGGACGTTGTCGCCATGAGCGAGGATCTCTTCAGCGTCGTGCTCGGCGGCGCGGTGAAAATCCCCGTGCACACAAGCATGCCGCTCGCCGAAGTGGCTGAAGCGCATCGCCGGCTCGAAGCGAGGCAGACGACCGGCGCTACCGTGCTAATACCGTAGAACTCAGCCCGGCCGCAGCATGGCGTGGGAAATGGCGAAGATGCGCTCGGCGCCCAGCATATAGGCCATCAGCGTCTCGCGGCGGAACAGGCCGGCATAGGCGCGGTCGAGCACGTTGAGCGAACCGGTATAGGCGCCGAAGGCCGGCATGATCATGCGGCCGCCATCGCCTGCAAAACAACGCCGCCGCACCGAGCGGCCGCGCTGGACGATGCGCGCACAGGGATGGAGATGGCCTGCGACTTCGCCCTCGGTTCTCGCCTTCGACGGCTCGTGGCGAAACAGCAGCGAGCCGATGGCGAGTTCGCACACCGTCTCGCCCGGCAGGTCGGCCGGCGCTTCCGGATCATGGTTGCCGGCGACCCAGAACCAGTCGCGGCCGGCCATCAGCGCCTCCAGCCGTTCGCGGAAGGATTGATGCATCCGCTCGGCGCCACCGCCATCGTGAAAGGAATCACCCAGGCTGATGACGATCGAAGGCTGATAGTCCGCGATCACCGCCTGCAGCCGCAACAAGGTGGCGCCGGTATCGTAAGGCGGGATCAGGGCGCCGCGCCTGGCAAAGGACGAGCCTTTTTCCAGGTGCAAGTCGGAGACCGCGAGCAGCCGTAGATCGGGGAAATAAAGCACGCCGCGGGGATCGCAGACCGCGCGTTCGCCGGCGATGCCGACCATGTCGGCCTCGGCGATCAGTGTTGCGCGCGCCAGCGAAAAATTCATTTCAAGTCAGACCCTCTTGGTCCGGTTTCGCCCTTGGCCCCATGGCCTCTTCGACCAGATCGGCGGCCTCCATGAGCAAAGACTCGTTGGCGCCGCCATTGACCGATTCCCTGCCGATCTCCAGCATCACAGGCAGAGCCAGCGGCGAAATCTGGTCGAGATGCTTATGCATGATTCCACCGCGTACACGCGAGAGCATCTCGGCAAGTCTGCTGACATCGAGCAATCCGGCCGAGGCATCGGTGCGCGTCGCCTGCAGCAGGATATGGTCCGGCTCGTGGCTGCGCAACACATCGTAAATCAGGTCGGCCGAGACCGTCACCTGGCGGCCGCTCTTCTCCTGCCCCGGGAAACGCTTCTCGATCAGCCCGGCAATGACGGCGCAGGTGCGGAAGGTGCGCTTCAGCATCCAGCTGTCGTTCAGCCAAGCTTCGAGGTCGTCGCCAAGCATGTCCTCGTCGAACAGAGCAGCCAGCGACAGCTTCTTCGCCTTGAACAAGGCCGCCATGTCGTCGAGCGCCCAGACGGCCAGCGAATAGTCGGTGGCGACGAAGCCGAGCGGACGGGCGTTGGCCCGCTCCAGCCGGCGCGTCAAAAGCATGCCCAGCGTCTGGTGCGCCAGCCTGCCCTCGAACGGATAGGCGACCATGTAGTGGCGGCTGCCGCGCGGAAAGGTTTCGACCAGAAGATCGCCCCGCTTGGGCAGCACTGACTTTTCCTTCTGCAGTCTGAGCCAGTCGGCAACCTGCTCGGGCAATGCCTGCCATTTGTGGGGATCGGCCAGCATGCCGCGCACCTGGTCGGCGAGATAGGTCGACAGCGGAAACTTGCCGCCGGCATAGGATGGCACGATGATGTTGGCGCCGGCGCCGTTCGAGACCACGCATTCATTCTCGCGAATGCCCTCGAAGCGCAGCACTTTGCCGGCAAATAGAAAGTTGTCGCCGGGCCGCAGCGTCTCGGCGAAATACTCCTCGATCTTGCCCAGCACCGGCCCACCGCGTCCGGCCATGCCGCGGCCTTGCCGGACATAGCGGACATTGAGCTCAGGCATTTCGACGATGGTGCCGACATTCAGCCGGTATTGTTGCGCGATGCGAGGGTTGGAGACGCGCCACAGCCCGTCCTTGGTCTGGCGGATGCGGGCGTAGCGCTCATAGTTCTTCAGCGCATAGCCGCCGGTGGCGACGAAGTCGACGACACGGTCGAAGGTCTGGCGCTCCAGCCCGGCATAGGGCGCAGCGCTGCGCACCTCTTCGAACAGAAGGTCGGCGTAGAAAGGCGCGCCGCAGGCGACGCCCAGCACATGCTGCGACAACACGTCGAGCGCGCCATTGATCAGCGGTGGCGTGTCCTGCGCGCCGAGATAATTGGCGTCGAGTGCCGCCCGGCATTCCAGCACCTCGAAGCGGTTCGCCGGGATGAGGATCGCCTTCGACGGCTCGTCCATGCGGTGGTTGGCGCGGCCGATGCGCTGCGCCAGCCGGCTGGCGCCCTTGGGCGCGCCGACATGGACGACCAGATCGACATCGCCCCAGTCGATGCCAAGGTCCAGCGTCGAGGTGGCGACGATGGCACGCAGCGCGTTGTCCGCCATCGCCTTCTCGACACGGCGGCGCTGGCCGACATCGAGCGAACCATGATGCAGCGCGATCGGCAGCGAGTCCTCATTCGCCCGCCACAGTTCCTGGAACAGCATCTCGGCCTGGCTGCGGGTGTTGACGAACAGCAGCGTCATGCGATGCTTCTGGATCGCCTCGTAAATCTCGGGAATGGCGTAGCGCGCCGAATGGCCCGACCACGGCACCCGCTCGCGCGAGTCGAGGATGGAGATGTCGGGCCTGGCGCCACCGGAGACGGTGATCAGCCCGGCCATCTCACCCGGTGGATTTTGCCCGACCAGCCAGCGCCGCAACTCATCGGGCTCGGCCACGGTTGCCGACAGGCCGATCGTCTGCAGGCCGGGCACGTAGGTACGCAGCCGCGCCAGGCCGAGTGCCAAAAGGTGGCCGCGTTTCGAAATCACCAGCGAATGCAGTTCGTCGAGCACGACATAGCGCAGATCCTCGAAGAAGCGCCTGGCATCAGGCGCCGCGATCAGCAGCGCCAGCTGCTCCGGGGTGGTTAGCAGGATATCGGGAGGCGCCAGCTTCTGGCGCTGGCGCTTGTGCGAGGGCGTGTCGCCGGTGCGCGTCTCGATGGTGACGGGAAGCCCTATCTCTTCCACCGGCTTGCCGAGATTGCGCTCGATATCGACTGCCAGCGCCTTCAACGGCGAGATGTAAAGCGTGTGGATGCCGCGATGCGCCTGACCGGGTTTGCGCCTGGGACGGTTGGCCAGTTCGGTCAGCGACGGCAGGAAGCCCGCCAGCGTCTTGCCGGCCCCGGTCGGCGCGATCAGCAGCACCGATTGCCCGGCCTGGGCTCTCGCCATAAGTTCGATCTGATGGGCGCGCGGCGACCAGCCCTTCTCGCCGAACCATCTGATGAACGGTTCGGGCAAGGCGACACTGGCATTCTGTTCGGCAAGGCGCGGCTGCTCGGTCACGCGAAAGAGGTAGCGCGCGCGCGCGCGAACGCCAAGCAAAATCGGAACAAAAGGTGATCGAAGAGAGCTTTCCTCGCCCCGTTTACGGGGAGAGGATGCCGGCAGGCAGGTGAGGCGCAGCGCTGACAATCGAAAGTTCGCGCCGCCCCTCATCCGCCCTTCGGGCACCTTCTCCCCGTATAGTGACGGGGAGAAGGAAGAGGCTAAGGCCTCCTGAACCCCGTCGGCCCGCCATAGAGATAGCCGATGCGGTCGATCGCGTCCTTCAGCCCTTCGCGCGATACCAGCATGGTGTGGCCGTTGGCGTGGATGACGTCGCGGGCGGCGGTCATGATGGCGACGTGGCCCTTCCAGAACACCAGGTCGCCGCGCTTCAGCCCGGCATAATCCGGGCCGGGATCGAGCGGTTCGCCGAGGCCTGCCGCCTGCATGTCGGAATCGCGCAGCACATTGCGGCCGGCCATGCGCATGGCCAGCTGGACAAGGCCCGAACAGTCGATGCCGAAGCCGGAGGTGCCGCCCCAGAGATAGGGCGTGCCGAGAAACATCTCGGCCACCGCGACGTAGTCGTAAGCCACGTCGCCAAGCGGGCGCAGATGGCCGGCGATCAGCGCCTCGCCGGAGGGCAGCAGCGCATAGTGGGTGCCGCGCGTTTCGGCAGCGCCCGTCACCGTCACCGTCGAACCCATCGACAGCTGGCCGGCGATCGGAAAGCGCAGATCGGCGCCAGGATAGAGGAAGGTGCGCGGCGCAGAGACAATATGGGTGGGCGCATGCTCGCGAGCACCCAACATGGTGGCGCCGACATAGCCGACATAGCCGTCACGTTCAGCCTGGATCCAGGCCCAACCCTCGGCTTCCTCAAAGACAAGCACATCGTCACCAAACAGCACCTGCGTGTTGACGCCGGCGTCCGGGCGCGGCGCCTTGCGGATATCGGCCACGGAGGCCTCGATGCGCGCCGGACGGCCGGCGACGAAGCGATCGGCCGATACCTCGCCTTTCAGCCTGGCATCGGCGAGGTCGGAACGGAAGGCGTGAAGGCGGGCATCCCTGGCAGTCAAATCAGCAATCCAGCTATTGGGTGTGGTCAGATGGGCAGCTCATGCGCCCGGGCAACGATACCATCGCCGAAGCGCTCGACAAAGAGCGCGCCTTCGACCGTGCGCCGGATCAGCACGTTGCGCTTGTCGAGTTCGTCGCGATGGCGCGACACCAGCTTCAGCGCGCCCATAGTATCCAGCGCGCGGGTGATGACCGGCTTGGTGACGTTGAGGCGGGCTGCCAGGCCGCGCACTGTATGCGGCGGCGGGTCAAGATAGATGGTGAATAGGATCGCCGTCTGGCGCATGGTGAGATCGGGCGCGTCATCGCGCACCTGCGACAGCATCACCTGCTGCCACAGTCGCATCGCCTGGCTCGGACGCATCGAAATCGACATCGCCCGAGCATGACGGCAAATTGTTTCGGTTCCGTTTCAGTTTGGAGGCCGTGCGCTATGCCTCACGACCTCAGGCATAGCGCCTCGAAATGATCCGCTCCAGCGCACGGATGCCTTGCGCCTCGCCGCCGGCAGGGCCGTAGGGGCGGTCGGACGGATTCCAGGCAAAGATGTCGAAATGCGCCCAACCCGGCGTCCGCTCGACAAAGCGTTTCAGGAACAGCGCCGCGGTGACCGAACCGGCAAAGCCGTCGGTGGTGACATTGTTGATGTCGGCGATCTTCGAGGCCAGCCTGGCATCGTAGGGCCGCCACAGCGGCATGCGCCACAACGGATCCTCGACGGCAACGGAGGCCGCCACCAATTCGGACGCCAGCGCTTCGTCGCCGGTGTAGAAAGGCGGCAGGTCGGGACCGAGCGCGACGCGCGCGGCGCCGGTCAGCGTCGCCATGTCGATCAACAGTTCAGGCTCCTCATCATCGGCCAGCGCTAGTGCATCCGCCAACACCAGCCGCCCTTCGGCGTCGGTGTTGCCGATCTCGACGGTGGTGCCCTTGCGGCTGGTCAGCACATCGCCAGGCCGGAACGCATTGCCGGCAATGGAGTTCTCAACCGCCGGGATCAGGACGCGCAGCCGGACCTTCAGCCCGGCGGCCATGATCATCGAGGCCAGGCCCAGAACATTGGCGGCGCCGCCCATATCCTTCTTCATCAACAGCATGCCCGACGACGGCTTGATGTCGAGACCGCCTGTGTCGAAACAGACGCCCTTGCCGACCAGCGTCACCTTCGGCGCATCGGCCCGTCCCCAAATCATGTCGATCAGGCGCGGCGCGCCGACAGAGGCGCGGCCGACCGCATGAATCATCGGAAAATTCTGCTTGAGCAGATCGTCGCCCTTGATCACCGACACCTCGGCCTTGTGTGTCGCCGCCAAGGCCCGCACGGCCTTTTCCAACTCGTCCGGTCCCATGTCACTGGTCGGCGTATTGACGAGATCGCGCGTCAGGAAGACGCCGTCGGCGATGCGGCGGACACGGCCCGCATCGGCGCCGGACGGCATGGCAAAGCGCAATGCCTTGCCTGGTTTCTTGCCGTATCGGGTGAAGACATAGCCGCCGAGAACCAGGGCTATGGCCGAGAGTTCCGGCTCGGCATACGCCGAGGCAAGGTGCCAGTCGCCTTCCGGCAGGGCTCTCGCCAGCGCACCGATGGCCAGTGCGCCCTCGCCTTCGCCGATGCCGAACAACGCGCCGGCAAGCGCGCCGTCTTCGTCGGGCACGGCGAGCGTCCTGCCGGCTTCGCCGGAAAAGCCGTTGGCGGCCGCCCAGGTGATCGTGGCAGGCGAAAGCCCCAAGGCCTCCAGGCCATCCCTCGCGACCAGATGGACGGGCAAGGCAGTGTTTAGTGTCTCGACGAGTTCGACGGGCATTCGATGGTCTCCGCGCAGGCTTGCAAGTCGTCCCCAGTCACCTGACAGGGACGTCGAATGATTTCAACCTCTATGCACAGAGGCCAGGCATAGGAAAATGCCAAGCCAATGGCTTCCGGCGGGCGGCGTACCGATCTCAACGGGCCACTTTTTAACTATCCGTTAGGGTTAACAGAATATTTCTGGGGGAATGAAGACGGCCACGCAATGGCCGCGCGCAGGAATGGAGAGCCCCGTGCCGATGCCGACCAACCGCAGGATGAACGTCACGGGCAAACGGTTGGTCACCACGGCGTTGCTGATGGCGCTCGCGGCCGGTGTTGCCGGGTGCGGAACCAGCAAGCTCACGACCGGCTCGATCGGGCGCACCAGCGGCAAACCGCTGGAAACCATGTCGGCCAGCGAGTTGCACAGCGCGACCACGCGGCTCGGCGAATCCTACGCAAAAAATCCCAACGACAAACGGCTGGCGACAAATTTTGCGGCGGCGCTGCAGATGGACGGCGATGCCGACCAGTCGCTTGCCGTGATGCGCAAGCTGGCGATCGCCTACCCCAAGGATCGCGACGTGCTCGCCGCCTATGGCAAGGCGCTCGCCGCCAACGGCCAGTTTGAGTCCGCGCTCGACGCGGTGCGCCGGGCGCAGACCCCGGAATATCCGGACTGGCGGCTGATGTCGGCAGAGGCTGCCATCCTCGACCAGATCGGCCAGAAGGATGAAGCGCGCCAGGATTACCGCAAGGCGCTGGACCTCAAGCCAAACGAGCCCTCGATCCTTTCCAATCTCGGCATGTCCTATGTGCTGGAAGGCGATCTGCGCACCGCCGAGACCTATATGCGCTCGGCCGCCCAGCAACCGAACGCCGACAGCCGGGTGCGCCAGAACCTGGCGCTGGTCGTGGGTCTTCAGGGCCGTTTCGACGAGGCCGAGAAGATCGCCTCGCAGGAGCTTTCGCCCGAACAGGCGCAAGCCAATGTGGCCTACCTTCGTCAGATGCTTGCACAGCAGAACGCCTGGAGCCAGCTCAAGGATCAGGACAAGGGCAAGCCGGCGACCAACTGAGCGCCGAATACACCTCCGCGCAGCGCAAAATCCATCCACATCAAAGCTGAAAATCCAAGAGCCGCATTGCATCGGCAGCGCGGCTCTTTCGTATGGCTGCAACGAAGCCTACTGGCTTGAGGAATTGTGCTGGTCGCCGAAGATGCCGCGCTGGCTGACCTGTATGCCGGCCGGTCCAAGAATGATGGCGAACAACACCGGCAGGAAAAACAGGATCATCGGCACGGTGAGCTTCGGCGGCAGGGCGGCGGCCTTCTTCTCGGCCGTATTCATGCGCATATCGCGACTTTCCGAGGCCAGCACGCGCAATGCGTGCGCCACGGGCGTGCCGTAGCGCTCGGCCTGGACCAGCGCCTGGGACACCGACTTCACCGATTCCAGGCCGGTACGAGCCGCGAGGTTTTCATAAGCCTGCTTGCGCTCCTGCAGATAAGAGAGTTCGGCATTGGTCAGCACGAACTCCTCCGCCAACGCCACCGACTGCGAGCCGATCTCATCGGCGACCCTGCGCATTGCAGCCTCTACCGACATGCCCGACTCGACGCAGATCAGCATCAGGTCGAGCGCATCCGGCCACGCCCGCTGGATCGACTGCTTGCGCTTGGCGGCACGGTTGTTGACGTAAAGGATCGGCGCGTAGAAACCGGCATAGGCGACAAGGATGCAGACGAACACCTTCACGAAAGCCGGCCGGTCCGGCAGCCCGCCGAGCACGAACAGATAGATCGCCGCCAGCGCGAAACCGACAAAGGGCAGGACCAGGCGGAAAAACAGGAAGCGCGTCAGCGGGTTCTGGCCACGAAAGCCCGCCACTTTGAGCTTCTGCAGCGTGCCTTCATCGGCCAGCGCACGCCGCAGGTCCAGCCTGTCGACGATGTTGCGCATGCCGATAGACTGTTCCTCGCGCAGGCCCTTGCGGCGGCGATCGGCTTCGTTTGCCAGCCGCGCGCGCTGCTTGGCGCGCAGTTCGTCCCGCTCCAGCGCCACCGATTTCATGCGTGCCTTGAGCTGATTGCCACCCAGGGCCGGCAGCAGCGTGAAGACGGTCGCGAATACCGCGATGCCGACCAGCAATGCGATCAGGAAGGCAGGATCGGTCAGCGATTTGACGACTTGGTCTGTCATTCGTTTTCAGTCTTTTCGTTCGAGCTTTCCGAAGTCGGGCCTAAACCTCAAAGTTCATCATCTTGCGCATCACCAGAATGCCGATAGACATCCAGACGCCGGAACAGCCGAGGATCAGATTGCCGGTGCTGGTGGTGAACAACGGCATGATGTAATTCGGGCTCGACAGGTAGACGAGAAGGGCGACGACAAAAGGCAGCGCGCCGATGATGACGGCCGAGGCCTTCGCTTCCATCGACAGCGCCTGGACCTTGGCCTTCATCTTCTTGCGATCGCGAAGCACGCGCGAAAGGTTGCCCAGCGCCTCGGAGAGATTGCCGCCGGCCTGCGACTGGATCTGGATGACGATGCCGAAGAAGCTTGCCTCGCTGCATGGCATGGTTTCGGCCATGCGCAAGGTGGCATCGGGGATGGACATGCCAACCTGCTGTGAATCGACGATGCGGCGGAACTCGGTCTTGACCGGCTCCGGCGATTCATTGGCGATCAGGCGAATGGCGTCGTTGAGCGGCAGCCCGGACTTGACGGCGCGCACGATGATATCGAGGGCGTTGGGAAATTCGTTGAGGAATGCCTTGACCCGGCGCGTGCGGCGAAGCGATACGAACCAGCGGGGCAGGCCGAGCGCGCCGGCCAGCAGCGCGCCTGGCAAGACCAGCAGCGGCGCGCCGGCGAAATAGGCAAGCGCCGTCAGCGCGATGCCGCAAACGAGGGAGTAGAGATAGAAACGCTCAATCGAGACCTGCATGCCGGCCTGACGGAGCTGGGCCTTCAGCGGCGGCTTCTTGACAACGCGTTCGGTAGTCTTCTGCTTTTCGTCGAGCTGTTTCAGTGAATCCTGGACGGATTTGCGCCGCTTGGCCGCCTCCGCGACACGGTCGCGTGAAGCCTTGACGACCGAACGATCGGTCTCGGCGGCTTTGATCGTCTCGAGCCGCTTGCCGGCCTGCTTCTCGTTGCTCATCTGGGTGAACAGGAAGGCATAGGCGACCGCGCCGGCGCTGAAGCCGGCGAGCACGATGAACGCCAGTACGGTGGTGTCAATTCCGAACATCAACCTTGGTCCCCACGCCTCCAGATGCGTCAGTCAGCGCGTTTCTCCATCGATTCCAGCGCATTGGCGAGGCGCTGTTCCTCGCCGTAGTAGCGGGCACGATCCCAAAAATGCGGACGGCCAATGCCGGTCGACACATGCTCGCCCAACAGCCTGCCGTTCGAGTCCTCGCCCTTGATGTTATAGAGCACGAGATCCTGCGTGATGATGACGTCGCCTTCCATGCCGATCACCTCGGTGATGTGGGTGATGCGGCGCGACCCGTCGCGAAGGCGTGCTGCCTGGATGATGACATCGATGGAGCCGACGACGATTTCGCGCACGGTCTTCTGCGGCAGTGAATAGCCGCCCATGGCAATCATCGATTCGATACGGTTCAGACATTCGCGCGGGCTGTTGGAGTGGATCGTTCCCATCGAACCGTCATGGCCGGTGTTCATCGCCTGCAGCAGGTCGAAAACCTCCGGTCCGCGCACTTCGCCGACGATGATGCGTTCGGGCCGCATGCGCAGGCAGTTCTTGACCAGGTCGCGCATGGTCACCTCGCCTTCGCCCTCAAGGTTGGGCGGGCGGGTTTCGAGACGCACCACGTGCGGCTGCTGCAGTTGCAGCTCGGCCGAGTCCTCGCAGGTGATGACGCGTTCCTCGCGGTCGATATAGTTGGTCAGGCAGTTGAGCAGCGTCGTCTTGCCGGAGCCGGTGCCGCCGGAGATGACGATGTTGCAGCGGACGCGGCCGATGATCTTGAGGATCTCGGCGCCCTGCGGCGAGATGGCGCCGAACTTGACCAACTGATCGAGCGTCAGCTTGTCCTTCTTGAACTTGCGGATGGTGAGCGCTGTGCCGTCGATGGACAGCGGCGGGGCGATGACGTTGACGCGGGAACCGTCGGGTAGGCGGGCGTCGCAGATCGGGCTCGATTCGTCGACGCGGCGGCCAACCTGGCTGACGATGCGCTGGCAGATGTTGAGCAGTTGCTGATTGTCGCGGAAGCGGATGCCGGTCTGTTCGACCTTGCCGTTGACTTCGATGTAGACGTTCTTGGAGCCGTTGACCATGATATCGGCGATATCATCGCGAGCAAGCAACGGCTCCAGCGGGCCGTAGCCCAGCACGTCGTTGCAGATGTCTTCGAGCAGCTCTTCCTGCTCGGCAATCGACATTGCGAAATTTTTGATGGCGATGATGTCGTTGACGATATCGCGGATTTCCTCGCGCGCGCTCTCGGGATCGAGCTTGGCGAGCTGCGACAGGTCGATGGTGTCGATAAGCGCGGAGAAGACCTGACTCTTGGTGTCGTAGTAGGTCTCGCTGCGTTCGCGCTGGACCTTTCTTGCCGGCTCCGGCGCCATCGGCGGCGCCTCAACAGCACGGCGAGCGGGCGGCATTACCGGCGCAGCAGACGGCGGCGCTGCGGCGGGCCGGGAAAGAACGGCCGTGTCCGCAGGCTTTGCAGCCACCGGCGCCGCGGGCGGCGGTGCTGGCTGACGGAATTCCGGGATGGACCGGCTGCCGTCGTCGGAGCCTCTTTTACCAAACATGATCGACTACCAATTCCGCTTGAGAAGCGTCATTTCTTGTTACGCGAGAGCTTGCCGAGCAGGCCGCCAAGGCCTGCCTTTTTCTTGGCCTTGATTTCGCTGCGACCGGTCAGCACATGCGCGATTTCATTGATCATCGCGACGACCGGGCTCTTGGCATCCATCTCGCCCAGCATGCGGCCATTGTTGGAGGCGTTTCCAAACAGCAACGGGTCGAAGGCGATCACCGACATCGGCGTGATGCCGAGCGGCTCGGCGAAGTCGGAAGCTGATATTTCGGGTCGTTTCGGCACCCCGGCCTGATTGATGATGAGCTTCGGCGGCGCATCGTTCGGGCGAAGCCGCGTCAGCATATCGACCATATTCTTGGTGTTGCGCAGATTGGCCAGTTCCGGTGTCGCCGTGATGACGATCTCGTCGGCCTTCATCAGTGTATTCTTGGTCCAGCCGGTCCAGACATGGGGGACGTCGAGCACCAGCAGCGGCACGCTGCGCTGCGCGGTGTCGATGAGTTGTGTGAAGGCCTCAGGATCAAAGTCGTAGACCCGCTCCAGAGTGGAGGGCGCGGCAAGCAACGACAGATGCTCGGCGCACTGGGCAAGCAACCGGTCGAGATAGACCTCATCGACGCGTTCGGGTGAAAACACGGCCTCGGCTATGCCTTGCGCCGGGTCCTGGTCGAAATTGATGTTGGCCGTCCCGAAAGCCAGGTCGAGATCGGCGACGACCACTTCCGACTTGAACAGTGATGACATCGCCCACGCCACATTGTGGGCGATGGTCGAGGAGCCGACGCCGCCCTTGGCGCCGATGAAGGCAATCGAGCGGCCGATCGGCTCGGCCTCCGGATCGACGAAGATCGACGACACCACGGAGACGACATCGGCCATCGACACCGGCGCGATGACATATTCGGAAATACCGAAGCGGATGAGCTCGCGGTAAAGCCCGACATCGTTGTAGTGGCCTATCACCACGACTTTCGAGGAGGGATCGCAATATTCGGAAAGCTGGGCAAGCTGCTCCAGCAATTGCTTTGGTTCGCTGCGCGATTCCAGCAGGATCAGGTTCGGCGTGGGCGCCGACTGGTAGAATTCGATCGCCGTGGCGATGCCGCCCATATGCACTTTCAGATGCGCCTTCGCCATGCGGCGGTCTTCGCCGGCCCGCTCCACCGGATGCGCGACTCCTTCGGTCTCGCAAAATGCCTGTATCGAAATACGCGGGACCGGCCGCAGAGCCTGCATCGCGGCAATATCTGATTGCGAG
Source organism: Mesorhizobium sp. P171375 (assembly GCF_057786075.1). Classification (NCBI taxonomy): domain Bacteria; kingdom Pseudomonadati; phylum Pseudomonadota; class Alphaproteobacteria; order Hyphomicrobiales; family Phyllobacteriaceae; genus Mesorhizobium; species Mesorhizobium sp. P171375. The sequence continues at coordinate 1,727,086 of NZ_JBYNWF010000001.1, read as the reverse complement.
CTGTCGCCGCCGTCTACGGGCGCGTCGTAGGCAAGATTGCTCATCGTCATGCTCTTTCCGTGACTTCTCTTTCCGGTCTCTACGCGGGACTGGCGCTCCTAGTACGTCACTTCCGAATTGCCGAGGAACTCGTCCGAAATACCCCTACCGCGATAGACGTCGATCACCGCACCGCGGTTCTCGGCGTCGATATCGGTCGACTTTCTTGGCCCCAGCAGATCGGCCGGATTGGCGAGCTGCGCGGCGAGGTTGTTCTGAGACGAGCAGCCGTAATCGGCGTAGTGCTTGTTTTCCGAGGTCTCGAACAAGTCCTCGGGCCAGCGCCCGCATTTGTCGGTCTGGGCTCTCACCGAAATATAAGAGACGCGGATAGGCGCCGAGGCTTCCGGGGAAACCGACTGATAGGAGGTAACGACGATCCGGTTTCGCTTGATGCCGCTGGCAACCGCCAGCCTGGCGAAATCGCGTGCCGCGGCAGTCGCAGCCACCTCGTTGGCCGAGCCGATCGGGGTTGCGATCGTCAGCGCCGGGGCAGCGCTCTTGTCGTAGCCGTCGAGGAAGCCGAGAAGCGTATCGCGCTGCGAGCCGGTCATGCCGCGATCACCGGCGCCGACCGGAAGGTCGATCTTCTGGTTCTTCTCGGCAATGACGATCGGATGCGTGGTGCGATAGTCATCGGGGATTGCCCCAACCGTGATGCTGTCGCGCTTGGCGCAACCGGCGAGCGAGGCCGCGATCGCGATCGCCAGGATCGGTATTGCCGATCGGCGGATCCGGGCACCACCGGACCGCACTGTTGCGGCGACCGCCATTGCCTTCGATGCTGACTGAGACATGTCCGCTCCCCGCTTACTTGTAGATGAAGCCGACAACGCCGTGGTAGCGGCCGTTGGGCTTGTCGGTCTGCATGGTGCCGTAGACGCGGTTGACGCGGCCAAGGAACATGGCCGGGCCATCGCCGGCGGCATTGAAATTGTCGTCCGGCTTGGCCAGGTCGTTGCGCGCCACCGGCCGCGCCAGATAGGGCGTGATGATGATCACCAGTTCGCTTTCGTTGCGGACGAAATCGCGGCTGCGGAACAGCGTGCCGAGCACCGGGATCTTGGCCAGGCCGGGCAGACCCGATACGGCCTGGCGGACGTCGTCGCGAACCAGGCCGGCGATCATCATCGAGCCGCCTGACGGCAATTCGACGGTGGTGTCGGCAAGCCTCTTGCGGATCGACAGGAGCGTCGTGCCGGGCAAGTTGGCGGCGCCTTCCAGGGTGGTCGCACCTTCCATGGTCGGCTCCGACACGGAGGTCCTGACCTTGAGGCTAATCCGGCCTGCCGACAGCACAACGGGCTGGAACTCGAGGCCTATGCCGTATTCGAGCTTTTCGTTGGTGTAGGTTACCTGGCCGGTCTGGTTGTCGGTCGAAACGTTGTTCGTACGCGCGGTGATAAGATTGAATTCGCCGCCGGCCCTGAACGTTGCCTTCTCGCCCGAAACCGCCGTGAGGGTCGGTTCGGCAAGCGTCTTCATGACGCCGCTCTGCTCCATTGCGTTGATGTAGGCTTGAAGGCCATTGCCTTTCCCGTCACCCAGCAGATTCAGCGCCGAATTCTGCGAAATCGGTTTGCCCAGCCCGTAGTTGGGCGAACTCAGCGCACCGTAGGAAATCCCGTCGATGCTGCCGTTGCCGACCATATTGACGCCGAGCTGCTTCATCACCGAGCGGCTGACTTCGGCCACGGTCACCTTCAGCGTCACCTGGTCGTCGCCGATGATCTGCAGCAGGTTGACGATCTTCGAGACCCGGCGCTCGGCATCCGGATTGTTGATGTCGACGCCGCCATTGGCATTGCCACCGGCCGCGGTCTGCGAATACTGGCCGGTCGTCGCTTCACCGCCTGACACGAAGATGGTTGCCAGATCGACGGCGCGTTTGGCATCGAGCGGCGTATCCACCGTGCCGGTCAGGACGACGTTGTCGTTCAGCAACTCGACCTTGATGTCGGCCGTCGGCAGAAAGCGCTTGAGATAGTCGTCCAACCCGGCGACGTCGCGTTCGACGGCCAGATCCAGGCTGACGATCTGCTCGCCATTGGGACCGAAGACGAAGATGTTGGTTTCGCCCACTGCCTTGCCGAACAGATAGATGCGCCTTGCCGTGCGGGTCACCGCATCGGCGACTGCGGGATTGGCGACAAGAATGTCGTAGGCGTCGCTTGGCAGGTCTATGACCACCGATTTGTTGAGGCCGAGCTTGACGCGTTGCGTGGCAGTTGAAGCCGTGACCCCGGCCCTCTTGCCGGCGGCGTTGGCCTCGAGGAGGCCACTTGCATTGGCTCCGAGGAAAAGCAAGCCGATTGCCGCAGCCATGGTGACCGGCAGTTTAGCGATTAACCTCATTTCCTTGCCCCTACTTCGGAAACTTCGCCCGATTTGATCAACCGCACAGTTCCGCGCCGCCCATTGCCGGAAACGAGATAGTCGGCCTCATCCGTATGTTTTTCCTGATTGTCGGTGATCGAGCGCAGTGCCAGCGTCAGGCGATCGGCCATCTGCTGGGCGACAGTGATGATCTCGGCCTGCTGCGGCGTCAGCTCCAGCGTCGCCGTCTGTCCGACCCTGGTCTTCTTGCCTTCCTCGTCCTCCTGGATGGTCTGGTCGATCGCCAGGACCCGGATGTTCTTGAGGATGGTTTCTGTGGTGAATCCGCTGCCGGCGTTGCCGGTGTCGGATCTGCGGGTCATGATGACGTCGACAAAATCGTTGGGCAGGATAAAGCCGCCTGCCGACGTGTCGGCCGAGATCGCAGTGGCGACGGCCCGCATGCCGCTGGGCAGGATCGACGACATGAAGCTCTGCCCCTCGCCGATCAGCTTGGAGCGCCGCAACGGCTCGCCGGTGTACATCGCGACGCGGGCAACAGAGCCTTTCAGCTTCTCCAGCGCGTCGGGTTCGACGGCGCGGGTGATGAAATTCGCGTTGATCCCTTCGGCCGGCCAGGACTCCCAGCTGATGTTGTTCTCAAGCGGACTGCCCATGGCGACGTCGCCGGAAAGCACGAGCACATCCTGCAAGGCGATTGCAGGCGCCTGAGGCGCGTTGACGACGACCTGTTGGGGCGGCGAGACCGCCACCATGTTCTTTGCAACGTAACCTGCACCACCCGCCGCAGCCACCGCCACGCCCAGAATGATCAGTCGGGATGCTGGCATCTGTCCGAACCCTCGCCTTTAGGCAAACCACCTATCCAGGCCGGACTTTGCAGCGGCAATCGTCAAAACAAGGTTAATGTAATGCTTACGATCGTGATTAATTTAAGGTTTACATAAATTAGATGCATCCAACGCTGCGACAAACAAAAGGCGGCCAAGCCGCCTCTTTTCATCGATGCCGGAGCGGCAAAGAAGTTCGCTGTATCAGGTCGCCAGCCTTGCCAATGCCCATACCATCAAAGGTGAATCCGGATAGGTCAGCAGCCCGCCAATGCCGAGTGCAATGCCGTAAGGAACGCCAGTCGTGTCGTCGGCGAAATGGCGTAGGAACGGATTGTGGCTGGTGTAAGTCGCCAGCGGCGATTTCCGATAGAGAAGGATGGCGAGCGTCAGCAGGCCACCAATGAACGTCGAGATCACGAGATACTCGACAAGGTGAGGGTTGAACCCCATCCAGACGGCGGTGCCGGCGAGCAGCTTGGCGTCGCCGCCCCCCATGCCGCCAAGCGCAAACAGACCGAACGTCACGGCCAGCACCAGGGCGCCGGCAGCGAAATGCCAGCCATAGGTTGCCCAGTCCATGCCCGTCAACGGCGCAACCAGGGCAAACACCGCCAGCAGCAGCACCGGTACGCGGTTGGCGATCGTCATCGACAGCATGTCGGAGATCGCGGCAAAGAGCATGCAGAAGGGAAAGACGACGAAGATCAACGCTTCGAGCATGGGCGCGGCACCCTGTTGCCAACTGTATCCAGCCTCAGCCTAGACATCTACGATTAACGATCGATGAGACTGGGTACTCAAAATCGCCCGACGCGATGAAATAGGGGCCGCCAATCAGGCGGCCCCTATTTCTAAAGCAACCAGGGGTATTACGAACCACTCACCTTGGTGGCGATCTCGCTGAACTTGTTGTTCAGGGCGTTGCCGAGCGAACCAGCACCGACCATGATGGCAAGCGCGATGAGAGCGGCGATCAGACCGTATTCGATAGCGGTCGCGCCGGACTCGTCCTTCACGAAACGTGCGATGAGATTAGACATTCGAGAGCTCCTACTCCACGTGTTACAGCACTTCCGTCAACTTCTGTGTGGTGGTTGATCGGATGCTGCCAATCTAGGGAGAAGCTCTTTCAATCGGCTTAATAAACAGCCTTACCGATTCCTTTCGCGCCTCGAACAGCTTGCGTGGTTAACCGTAAACTAAACGCCGGACAGCGGCTCGCCTGCCAATGAAAAGGCCGCGAAAGCTGGAACTTCGCGGCTATCGGCAGGACACTCTTTATATTAGCCAGTGGCAAAATACGCGCCGATATCCCTGGCCCGGTCACCGGCTTAACCGTTGGTTCACCAATCTCGTTCATGTTCCGTTGAACAAGTTGCCGCCGTGGAGCGCCTCGATGACCGCCATGAAATCGTCATTCCTGCTTGCCGCGCTTCTCGCCGTCCCGGCTTTTGTGCTGCCGGCCAAGGCCGGAGCCGGCATCGAAGTGACGATGAACCAGGCCAAGATCGTCAAATTGACACGCCCGGCCGACACCATCGTCGTCGGCAATCCGGCGATTGCCGACGCCTCCGTCCAGGATGCATCGACGATCGTGCTGACAGGCAAGGGGTTCGGCGTCACCAATCTGGTTGTCCTCGACCAGGAGGGCAGCCCGATCATCGACGAGCAGGTGACGGTGGTGCGCCAGGACGCATCGTCGGTGCGTATCTACAGGCGCGCTTCGGTACAGACCATGTCCTGCACGCCTTATTGCGAGAGCTCGTTCAAAAGCGAGTCGGAGAAGACCTCCGAAGCCGAAATGAGCGCCGGCCAGTAAGCGCCCGGGCTGCTCAGTTCCCCGAAATGTCACTTCGGTTAGCGGCCGGTTAATGCCTTCCCGCCGAATTTAACGGTCATCCAAACCGGACCTCAATGGGTTCTCGCTACTGTTGCCGACGGTACCGCATCGGGATCGGCAGGGACGAGACATGGGCGACGTTTTGGACGGGCGTTTGGACGAGGATTCAGGACGCGAGATCGCGAAGGGCAAGGCTGGACGCGTAACGTTTACCCGCCGCTTCCTTGGCGATCGTCGCGGCAGCACGGCGATGGAATTCGCCATGCTGGCGATCCCGTTTGCCCTTCTCGTCTTCGCCATCCTCGAGAGCTGCATTTCATTTGCCGGACAGGAAGTGATGGCCAACATCACCGACGACGTTGCCCGCCAGGTACGCACGGGCCAGTTGAAGCCGGCCGATCTGACCGGAACCAAATTGCGAGACCGCATCTGCAGCAGGCTGGAGATCATGGTCGCCAAGACCTGCCCCGGATTGCTGGTCGATCTGCGCGAGTATCCTACTTTTGCCGATGCCGCCACGGCCGGCTTCAAGATCGTCGACGGCAAAATCGTGCTGACGCAAGGCACGAACTCGATGAGCTTCGCCGTGACGCCGGGCCTGGCGGAGTCGAAGAACATGCTGCGGGCCTTCTACAAATGGCCGGTCATGACCGATTTCATGGCCAAATCGATGGCCAATCTGAAAGATGACAAAGGGCGTTTCACAAACACGCTGCATTTCGCATCCGTGACCTGGCAGAACGAACCGTTCGACGACTGAGAAACTCAGCGTTATTTTGGCTTAAAAGGGAAACAGGCATGTATCGTGCGGGGGCACATAAGGGATTTTCGGGTATCTGGGCTCGAGCGGTGCGGTTCTGCTCGGATCGCCGCGGCGTCGCGGCGATCGAGTTCGCCTTCATCGTGCCCGTGCTGCTGGTCATGTATTTCGTGACCATGGAGGCCTCGCAGGCCATAGAGACCAGCAAGAAGGTCAGCCGCATCGGCTCCATGGTTGCGGATCTGATCACACAGCAGCAGACAATCGTGGCCGCCGATATCGATGCGATCATGAAGATCGGCACCTCGACCCTGCAGCCTTACAACCGCTCAACCCCGACGATCATCGTCACGGCGATACAGGTCACGACCGAGACGCCGCCGAAGGTGAAGGTCGTATGGTCGCGCAAGCTGGTCGAGGGCACCTATAGCGTCGACGCCGCCAAGGACACCATCACGACAGTCCCTACAACGCTCAAGATCGCCGGTACCTTCCTCATCCGCGTCCAAAGCCAGCTCGGCTACGAGCCCATCGTCACCTGGTCCGCCGACAGCGAACAGCGACTTGGGCTGACCTCGGCCTTCGACAAGATAACGATGGGCGAGACCTATTATCTCAGGCCGCGCCGGAGCACGACGATCCCCTGCAGCAACTGCTGAAGCGCCGGATCTACTGGCCGCTGCTGTCCGACAGCAGGCGCACGATGGCTGTTGCCATCGCATAGTCGCCAGCGGCGGCTGATATGAAGCCGCCGGAATGTTTCGATTCCACGAAATCGTAGACTTCCGGCGACTGCGATCGGAGATTGGTAAGGAAGACGGCAAGCCGGCGCTTGGCTTCGGGGTCGAGATCGCTGCGGACGGCGTGGGGACCGTATCGCAGCACACCGGAGGTCCAGATGATCTGGAGTGCGTCCTTTGGAATTCCCACTGCCTCCAGCCGCGCCGCCGTGCCGTCCGGATCAGCCGGCTGATCGCCGGCAATCGCCGTCTGGTTTTCCGCCGCGGCCCGCTCCCAGCCGAACACGGCATCGGCCTGGCCATCGACCAGCATCGCTTCGGCAGCGGCGGCGGAGCCGGCATGAGTGAGGAATGGCGCATCCTGGCTGATCTTGATGCCATCGGCGGCCAGCCCGGCGAGCGGCAGAAGCGAACCGCCGACATTATCGGAAGGCGCCATGGCGATGCGGTGCGTTTGCATGGCTGCAAGATCGGGAAGCTTGCTGTCGCGCGTCAAAAGCACGGAGCGGATGCCGGTGGCGCCGTCGGCATCGACCGGCGCCACCAGAGGTTCGACGCAGCCGCAGCGCTCTAAGGCGGTGGCGTAGGCGGTCGCCGAATAGACCGCGTACTGAATCCGGGCAGTGGCCTGTGCCTCGATCAGCGCCGCATAGTCATGCGCGACGACGAATTCCACCTTCATGCCGAGCGCCTTTCCGTAGGCGTCTGTCAGCAAGGCCAGACCCGGAACCGTGTTGCCTGCGCCCGGCTCGGCAACGATGCCGATCCGAAACGTCCCGATCTGGTCGCGCCAGTCGGCGTGCGCGGCGTGCGGCAAGGCCAGCAACGCCACGCTGGTCGCCAATGCCCTCCAACCGGGCCCTATGGCGAGATCCGCCCGTGTCATCGTTTCATGCCTCGTACCGCCGTCCTCGAAGCGCGCCGCATGTCGCAAGGATGCGTACACCCGCGCCTGCCCGCCGTTGCGACTATTGCGCCAAGCCGTTGCTGCCTGGTTTCCGATTTGCCAATGCCGCGACGGGACCTTATGTCTGGTCACCCAGACTGGCAATGACGGCACCGATGGCGCGCGCTTTCCTCTTCGTTCTCGATTCTTTCGGCATTGGCGGCGCGGCCGATGCCGAACGCTATGGCGACGCCGGGTCGAACACATTCGGACATATCGCAAAGGCCTGCGCGGAAGGCCGCGCCGATCGCGAAGGCCTGCGCAAGGGACCGCTTCTGGTGCCCAACATGGTTTCACTCGGTCTAGCCCGCGCCGCGCACACTGCGACCGGCTTCCGGTTCGACAGCACGGCCGACGCTGTTTCGGCCTCCGCCTTCCACGGCGCCGCGCAGGAGATCTCGAGCGGCAAGGATACGCCATCGGGCCACTGGGAAATCGCCGGCCTGCCGGTGCGCTTCGACTGGGGCTATTTCCCCGATACGGTGCCCGCCTTCCCTGCCGAACTGACCGAAGCGATGATCCGCGAAGGCAACGTGCCGGGCATTCTCGGCAATTGCCATGCACCGGGCACGGAGATCATCGAGCGCTTCGGCGAGGAGCATATCCGCACCGGCAAGCCGATCTGCTACACCTCGGTCGATTCCGTCCTGCAGATAGCAGCGCACCAGGTGCATTTCGGCCTGGAGCGTCTCTACGAGTTCTGCAAGACGGTGCGCCGGCTGGTCGACCCGCTGAAAATCGGACGGGTGATCGCACGGCCCTTCCTTGGCGAAACATCCGCCACCTTCGAGCGCACCTACAACCGCCATGACTACGCCGTGCCACCACCCGAGCCGACGCTGCTCGACCGGCTGACCGGGCGCGGCAACCGGGTCATCGCGATCGGCAAGATCGGCGATATCTTCGCCCATCGCGGCATTTCGGAAGTGCGCAAGGCGCCCGGCAACATGGCGATGTTCGACAAGGCGCTGGGCGCGATGGACGATGCCGGCGACGGCGACCTGGTGTTCGCCAATTTCGTCGACTTCGACACCGAATTCGGCCACCGTCGCGACGTCGCCGGCTATGCGGCGGCGCTCGAAGCCTTCGACCGCCGGCTGCCCGAGGCGCTGGTGAAACTGAAGCCGGGCGATCTGCTGATCCTCACCGCCGACCACGGCAACGACCCGACATGGCGCGGCACCGACCACACGCGTGAACGCATTCCGGTTATCGGCACCGCACCGGGTCTCACGGGCGGCGACATCGGGCTCAGGACGACCTTGGCCGATATCGGTGAAACCGTGGCCGAACACCTCGCGCTGGGGCAAGGCCGACACGGTACCTCCTTCCATGCGACGATAGGCGGCCATGCCTGAGCTGCCTGAGGTCGAAACGGTCCGGCGTGGCCTTCAGCCGGTTCTGGAAGGCGCGCGAATCGTGCGCGTCGAGGCACGCCGGCCCGATCTCAGATTTCCGTTTCCGGCGAAATTTGCGCAGCGGCTGACCGGCAAGACCATCACCGCGCTTGGCCGCCGCGCCAAATATCTGACCATGCATCTGGACGGCGGCCCGGTTCTGATCTGCCATCTCGGCATGTCGGGCTCGTTTCGTATCGAAACCGCTGATGACAGCGCGACGCCAGGCAAGTTCTATCACGAGCGCTCGAAGGATGCCAAGCACGACCATGTCGTGTTCCACCTCGTGTCGCCAGCCGGCGTTCAATCTCGCGTGGTCTTCAACGACCCGCGCCGCTTCGGCTTCATGCTGTTTGCCGAAGGGCTGGCCGACGCGCATCCGATGCTGGCGGGGCTAGGCATCGAGCCGACCGGCAACGCGCTGGACGGCGCCCTGCTCGCCTCGCTGCTGAAGGGCCGCAGATCGCCGTTGAAGGCGGCGCTGCTCGACCAGAAGCTGATCGCCGGGCTCGGCAACATTTATGTGTCGGAGGCGCTGTGGCGCGCCGGCCTGTCGCCAATGCGCGAGGCAGGCACTATCGCCGGGGCCGGCAAGAAGGCCAAGGAACAGAGCGAACGACTGGCGGAAGCGATCCGTTCAGTGATTGCCGACGCGATCGCCGCCGGCGGATCGTCGCTGCGCGACTATGTGCACACAGACGGGTCGCTGGGCTATTTCCAGCATTCCTTCGCGGTCTACGATCGCGAGGGCGAGCCCTGCCCGACGCCCGGCTGCCGCGGCCACATCGAGCGCGTCGTGCAAAGCGGCCGCTCGACCTTCTATTGCAGGACCTGTCAGCGGTGAGCTAGAGCGGCTCACCGTTTCACGGAAACGGCGACCCATTCTAGCTATTGTTTTGACGCAATTCCGGACGGAAAACCGCTCACACTTTTCCTGGAATTGCTCTAGACCGATCCCTTCAATGCCGGAACGAGGAGGCCAGCCCATGAGCTATGAAACCATCATCGCGGAGACGCGCGGCAAGGTCGGCCTGATCACGCTGAACCGGCCCAAGGCGCTCAACGCGCTGAATACCCAGGTGCTGGTGGACATATTGGTGGCAGCAAAGGGGTTCGATGCCGATCCGGGCATCGGCGCCATGGTCATCACCGGTTCCGAGAAAGCCTTTGCGGCGGGCGCCGACATCAAGGAAATGCAGACCATCGCCTACGCCGACGCCTATGTCCGGGATCTTTTCGTCGGCTGGGAGGAATTCACACGCACGCGCAAGCCGATGATCGCGGCGGTCGCCGGCTATGCGCTGGGCGGCGGCTGTGAACTGGCGATGATGTGCGATTTTATCATTGCCGCCGACACGGCAAAATTCGGCCAGCCCGAAATAACGCTCGGCGTCATTCCCGGCATGGGCGGATCGCAACGGCTGACCCGCTTCGTCGGCAAGTCGAAGGCCATGGACATGTGCCTGACCGGACGGATGATGGATGCCGCGGAGGCCGAGCGGAGCGGCCTGGCGTCGCGCGTTGTGCCGGCTCGGGAACTGGTCGACGAAGCGCTGAAGGCCGCAGCCAGGATCGCTGAATTTTCGCTGCCCTCGGTGATGATGGCCAAGGAGGCCGTCAACCGCGCCTACGAGACGACGCTGGCCGAGGGGTTACGCTTCGAACGCCGGCTGTTTCACTCGCTGTTTGCGCTCGACGACCAGAAGGAAGGCATGGCGGCCTTTGCCGAGAAACGGAAGCCGAATTTCACCAACCGCTAGCGTCAACGCGTTAGAGCATGATGCCGGGACAAACGGTTTCCGTTCGTCCGAGAAAAACGGCTTCACACCTTCCGGCATCAGGCTCTGGCGGCGGAGGCCAAAAAGAAGCCAAAGCGCCGTTGACGTGCCGGGAAAGCTGAACTATAAGCCGCTCCAACCGAGGCGGCCGTTGGCTGCCCGTTTGTTTTTTGCGCCCTGCGGCATCCCGCATGCGCTCACCAGATCAGAAGAGAGGCACCATGGCCAATACCTCCTCGGCCAAAAAGGCAACGCGCAAGATCGCCCGCCGCGCAGCGATCAACAAGAACCGCCGCTCGCGCGTGCGTACCTATGTCCGCCAGGTCGAAGAGGCATTGGCTGCCGGCGACAAGGCAGCCGCGCTGGAAGCCTTAAAGACCGCAGAGCCGGAATTGATGCGCGCCGCGACCAAGGGCGTGATCCACAAGAATACGGCATCACGCAAGGTGTCGCGTCTGGCTCACCGCCTCAAGGTGCTGTCGGCCTGATCGACCGTTCCTGAACTGTCGTTCTTTCAAACCCGGCCGATCGCGCCGGGTTTTTTCGTTTGCCGGCAAGCACTTAAAAAAGAACGCCCGCAAAGGGCGCCCGGCCCGCATTCCAGAGTTCGGAATGCTTTGCCGGCATATACACTCCCCCTGATATTCCAATCCGCCGAAACGGCCCACGCCAATAAATTTGACTGTCACAAATTACTGATATTTTTCAATGGCTTGCAGTCGGTGATCCACAGCTTGTTCACATCGCCTGTGGGCGACAGGCGGCAAGTTGGTGTCAAGCGAATTATTTCAGAAAATTTCAAACCGCACAGCCATTTTCATATTCGCGGCAAAAGGGTTTGAATCACAATGGCTTTGTCAAAATCTACGGTTCCAGGACGGGACCAGAACCCTTCATCAGTAACCAGATTCCTTAAAAATCCGTTAGACGTGGCCTTGCCCTATCCACAGCGATTTCGGTAATGTCGATCTATCGAAAGGGACGGGCCATTAGCCCATAACCCAGCCTGAATCGGCCAGCTCACAGTGGCAGAATTCATGACGCGGATCAATTCCGCGAACGGGTATGGTTTGTCTGTTCGATGCGGTAGGGGACTGGCGTAATTTGTACATGGCAGGTCGATGGCGCACCGGCGTTTTCGCTGGGTGGTGTCGCTTTGCCCGAACATGTCAGACGGACTGGCTTTAAGCAGCCGGGACCGATCCCTTGCTGACGAGGCAACGTCATTCGCCGGCGGCGGTGGTGGTGTTGTAGCGAAGATACGGTCGTCGGAAACATGGGTGCAGGAGGCGCATCCCCGGCGGAAAAAAGGTACAGAAGAACAAGGGACGCACAATCATGCAGAGCGGCATCGAGCGGGAGCTTACGGGCGACCTGCCATTTCCTGGAACATTGGTCGGAGCGCACGACATGGCGGCTTCCAGCGACGCGGAACAGAAGTTCGACCGGGTCAAGGCCCAGTTGAAGGCGCGTCTGGGAACCGAGGTCTATTCGAGCTGGTTCGGGCGGATGAAGGTGGCGGAGGCTTCCCGGGGCATTGTACGCATCTCTGTGCCCACGGCCTTCCTGCGCTCGTGGATCAATGGTCACTATCTCGACCTCATCGCCGACCTGTGGAAGCACGAAGACCCCGAGGTCCTGAAGATCGAGATCGTCGTGCGCACCGCGACCCGTCCGGCCCGCAATGGCGTCGAGCCCGAAGCCGTACCTGCGCGCAAGATGACCAAGCAGACGCAGACCGCACTGGCGGCCGGTACGGCGGGTCCAGGCCGGGTGGAGCGGACGCCCGCCCCTCGCCCCGGCACGCCGATCGAGGCCGAGTTCCGGCACAATGTGCTGGGGTCGCCGCTCGACCCGCGCTACACGTTCGGCTCCTTTATTGAAGGCCCGTCGAACCGGGTGGCCTTCGCTGCCGCCAAAGCCGTGGCGGAATCGCAGTCGAGCGCGGTTCGCTTCAACCCGCTGTTCCTCCATGCCACCGTCGGCCTCGGCAAGACCCACCTTTTGCAGGCGATCGCAGCCGAGTCGCTGAAGCAGAATCCGAAATCGCGCGTCGTCTACCTCACGGCCGAATATTTCATGTGGCGCTTCGCCACCGCGATCCGCGACAACAATGCGCTGACGCTGAAGGAACAGCTGCGCGACATCGACCTGTTGATCATCGACGACATGCAGTTCCTGCAGGGCAAGTCGATCCAGCATGAATTCTGCCATCTCATCAACATGTTGCTCGACAGCGCCAAGCAGGTGGTGGTTGCAGCCGACAGGCCGCCGTCGGAACTGGAATCGCTGGAGCCGCGGGTGCGCTCGCGCCTCAATGGTGGTGTCGCGCTCGAAATGTCGGCGCCGGACTTCGCCATGCGCATCGGCATGCTCAAGCTGCGGCTTGCCACAGCCAAGGTCGACGATGCCTCGCTCAATATTTCGGAGGAGATCCTCAACCATGTCGCCCGCACCGTGACCGGCAGCGGGCGTGAACTGGAAGGCGCGTTCAACCAGTTGCTGTTCCGTCAGTCATTCGAGCCGGCGATCACCATCGACCGCATCGACGAAATCCTCGGCCACATCTATCGCTCGGGCGAGCCGAAGCGGGTGCGCATCGAGGACATCCAGCGCATTGTGGCGCGCCATTACAATGTGTCGAAGACCGAACTTCTGTCCAACCGGCGCACGCGCACCATCGTCAAGCCACGGCAGGTCGCCATGTACCTGTCGAAGGTGATGACGCCGCGTTCGCTGCCGGAGATCGGCAGGCGTTTCGGCGGTCGCGATCACACCACGGTGCTGCATGCCGTGCGAAAGATCGAGGACCTTTCCGGCGTCGACAATACGCTGGCGCAGGAGCTGGAACTGTTGCGCAGGCTGATCAACGATCAGGCCTGAGCGGCGAGGCAAAACAGAGCGCGCCGGGTTTAGAGTATCCGGTCGACGCGCTTTAAATTTCTTGTTTTGATGCATGTCGTTGTCCCAAAACCGCTGCGCACTTTTGGGCGACATGCATAGGTTGGCGGCCATTGCCCGCTTTATCCCCAGAAAGCCCGCGTAACCGGCGCGAACCGGTGGCGCGGGCTTGCGTTTAACGGCTTTTTCCTGTCAGTTTGCATAGATTCTGAGCCTGTTCAGACCTTTCGCGGGGCGCCGCCCACTGGTGACCCGTTCATTCATTCAAGCGAGCCTGTTTCGTCATGCGTGTTATCCTGGAACGGTCAAATCTCCTGAAGTCGCTCAACCACGTTCATCGCGTGGTCGAACGGCGCAACACCATACCGATCCTGTCGAACGTGCTGCTCAGCGCCGAGGGCGCCAGCCTTGAAATGAAAGCCACCGACCTCGACCTCGAAGTAACCGAAGCGACACCCGCCAAGGTCGAGCGCGGCGGGGCGACGACGGTTCCGGCGCACCTGCTCTACGACATCGTGCGCAAACTGGCCGACGGCGCCGAGGTGATGCTGAAGACCGACGAGGACGGCAATGCCATGACGGTGACGTCGGGGCGCTCGAGCTTTCGCCTGCAATGCCTGCCGCAGTCCGATTTCCCCGAGCTTTCGGCCGGGTCGTTCTCGCACATCTTCCGGCTCGATTCCGTCGCCTTGAGAGGCCTGATCGAGAAGACGCAGTTCGCCATCTCCACCGAGGAGACGCGCTATTATCTCAACGGAATCTACCTGCACACGCATGAGACTGGCGGCAAGCTGAAGCTGCGCTCCGTTGCAACCGACGGCCACCGCCTGGCGCGCGCAGAGATCGACGCCCCGGCGGGTTCCGAAGGCATGCCGGGCATCATCATTCCGCGCAAGACGGTCAGTGAGTTGCAGAAGCTGGTCGATGACCCGGATGTCGCTGTCACCACCGAATTGTCCGACACCAAGATTCGCTTCACCATCGGCAGCGTGGTTTTGACCTCGAAGCTGATCGACGGCACTTTCCCGGACTATCAGCGTGTCATTCCGACCGGCAACGACAAGAAGCTGATCATCGATCGCCAGAGCTTTGCCGCAGCTGTCGATCGCGTCTCGACCATCTCCTCGGAGCGCGGCCGCGCGGTGAAGCTTTCTATCACCGAAGGGCAAGTCACACTTGCAGTGAACAATCCGGATTCGGGCAGCGCCACCGAGGAACTGGCGGCCGATTATTCGTCCGACCCGATCGAGATCGGCTTCAACGCCAAATATCTGCTCGACGTCGCCGCCCAGTTGACCGGCACGGAAGCGAAATTCATGCTGGCCGATGCCGGTTCGCCGACGCTGATCCACGACATGGCCGACGAAACCGCGCTCTACGTGCTGATGCCGATGCGGGTGTAGCCGCGCTGCGGCAAACCTTCCGCGTGACGGCTGCGGCGACTTCTACAGGCGGATAGCGGTTGCCCCAGCAAAGCCATATAAGTAAGCTTACACTTACTAACTTCCGCAACTATGCGGCGTTGTCGATCGACCTTTCCCCGGGCGCCGTGGTGTTTTCCGGCGACAACGGCGCTGGCAAGACCAATCTGCTGGAAGCCATCTCCCTGTTGACGCGGGGCCGCGGCCTGCGCCGCGCGCCCTATGCCGACGTGGCCCGCGAGGGCGGCGATGGCGGCTTTGCGCTGCATGCAAGGCTCGACGGACCGGAGGGCCAGGTCGAGATCGGCACCGGAATCACCGGGGGCGAAGCCGCCGGCGAAGGCGGCCGCAAGGTGCGCATCAATGGCGCGCCGGCGCGTTCGGCCGATGCCATGCTCGAATGGCTGCGCGTCGTCTGGCTTACGCCGGCCATGGACGGCCTGTTCCCGGGACCTGCCGCCGACCGCCGCCGCTTTCTCGACCGGATGGTGCTGGCGATCGATCCCGGCCACGGCCAGCGCGCGCTCGACTATGAGAAGGCGATGCGCGGGCGTAACCGATTGCTTACGGAAGGCTCGCGCGACAGCGCCTGGTTCGATGCCATCGAGATGCAGATGGCCGAGACCGGCGTGGCGATTGCCGCGGCGCGCGCCGAACTGGTGCGCCTGCTCGCCGCCATGATCGACAGGCTGCCCAGCAGCGGGCCGTTTCCGCAGGCCGACATCGGCCTGTTCGGCGACCTGGAAAGCGATGTGGCCTCTTCGCCAGCGGTCGACGTCGAGGAACGCTATCGCGCCGCCCTCGCCGAAGGCCGCGAGCGCGACCGCGCTGCCGGACGCACACTGGACGGCCCGCACCGTTCGGATCTTCTCGTGCGCCACCGCCCCAAGGCGATGCCGGCCGAACTCTGCTCGACCGGCGAGCAGAAGGCGTTGCTGGTCGGCATCGTGCTGTCGCATGCGAGGCTGACCGGCGAGATGTCGGGGATGACGCCGATCCTGCTGCTCGACGAGATCGCCGCCCATCTCGACGCCGGCCGGCGCGCCGCACTGTTCTCGATCCTGGAAGAGCTGAACTGCCAGGCCTTCATGACCGGAACCGACGCCTCGCTGTTTTCCAGCCTTAGAGGACGCGCGCAATTCCTCACGGTCGACCACGGCACGATTGGGCCAACCGAAGCCCCCTGACAAGATTTTCCTCTCACTATATGGTCCGGCAATGACCCCTGCCGCCCTCACCGACGACGAGCTTGAACGTTACGCCCGCCACATCGTGCTGCCTGAGATCGGCGGCGCCGGCCAGCAGAGGCTGAAGCGGGCCCGGGTGCTGGTCATCGGCGCCGGCGGGCTCGGCGCGCCGGTGCTGGAGTATCTTGCTGCCGCCGGCGTCGGCACGCTCGGTATTGTCGACGACGACATCGTCTCGCTGTCCAATTTGCAGCGGCAGGTGATCCATGCCACCGACGCGGTCGGCACCGCAAAGACCGGGAGCGCCAAGGCGGCGATCGCCCGTATCAATCCCCATGTCGCTGTCGAACAGCACGAATTCAGGCTGACGGCCGAGAACGCCGCTGCCCTCATTGCGCGCTACGACATCGTCGTCGACGGCTCCGACAATTTCGAGACGCGCTATGTCGTGGCCGATGCCTGCGCGGCGGAAAAGCGGCCGCTGGTGCACGCCGCCGTCGGCCGCTTCGACGGCTCGGTGACGGTGCTGATGCCGTTCGACACCGGCGCCGACGGCAAACCTAACCCAAGTTATCGCGACCTCTTTCCCGAAGCGCCGCCGGAAGGGCTGGTACCGTCATGCGCCGTGGCCGGCGTTGTCGGCGCGCTGACCGGCGTCATCGGCACGCTGCAGGCGATGGAAGCGATCAAGCTGATCACCGGCATCGGCGAGCCGCTGGTCGGCCGGCTGCTGCTCTACGATGCGCTGTCGGCGCGCTTCGATACGATCCGCTACAAGAGAAGCTGATCGTATGGATCGGTCCATCGGCGTTTTGGTCACGCAGCTTGCCCCCGGCTTCGAGTGCTGGGACGAACTACTTGGCCTGATCATGCGAGCCTTTGCGCCGATGGACGGCGTCATCGACCCACCTTCCTCGGCCCATCTGCTGAGCACTGAAAGCCTCCGGGACAAGGCCGGCCAGGAGACGGTGTTCCTGGCGCTGCAGGATGGCAGGATCGCCGGTTGCGTTTTCGCGCTGGAGAGGTCCGCCGATTTCTATGTCGGCAAGCTCGCCGTCGAAGCTGAATTTCAGGGGCAAGGCATCGGCAGGCGGCTGATGCAGGCTGTCGAGGATTTTGCCCGCGGCCGTAACAAGCCAGCCATCGAACTTCAGACACGGATCGAACTTACGGCAAATCACGCGACCTTTGCCCGTCTCGGCTTTCACGAAATCGCGCGCACCGCGCATCAGGGCTATGACCGGCCGACTTCCATCACCATGCGCAAGGAGCTCAAGTGAGCCTCGCCCTCAGCGCGCAGGAGCAGGCGATCGCCGCCGGCCATGACGGGACTGCGATGGCAATGCGCATCGTTGCCGAAAGTGCTGCGCTGCTCGGCGCGCCGCGGCTGATCCCGATCGCCTCGGCGCATATAGACGGCGCGCTCTATCACGGCGATTCCGGCACGCTGTTTGCCGAAAGGCTGGTCGAGGGCGGCGCGCGCGTTGCCGTGCGCTCGACGCTCAATGTCGGCGCACTCGATTTGATGGGCTGCTCGCGCGTGCGCCTCGAAGAGCCGGCGCGCGGCATGGCGCGGCGGATGATGGAGGCCTACCGCAAGCTGGGCTGCGAGCAGAGCTGGACCTGCGCGCCCTATCAGGCCGGCCACAGGCCAGCCCAGGGCACTGACGTCGCCTGGGGTGAATCCAACGCCGTGGTCTTCTGCAATTCGGTGCTCGGCGCGCGCACCAACCGTTATGGCGACTTCCTCGACATCGCCTGCGCCATATCGGGCCGGGCGCCGGATTACGGCCTGCATCGCGTCGAGAACCGGCAGGCGCGGCTGGTGTTCGATGTTTCAGGCCTCTCCGCCTCGTTCCTCGGTTCGGAGATCGTCTGGCCGGTGCTGGGCAGCCTCTATGGCCGCGAGGTGGGCAATGCCGTCGGCGTCGTCACCGGCGTATCCCACCATCCCGGCGAGGACGCGCTGAAAGCCTTCGGCGCGGCGGCGGCATCGTCAGGCGCAGTCGGTCTCTTCCACATTGCCGGCGTCACGCCTGAGGCACCCGACGTCGAGACCATCCTGGCCGGAGGCAGGCCGGAAACGGTGATCCGCGTCACGCCGGACATGGCCACGAAGGCCCGCGCCGGCCTGTCCACCGCACTCACGCAAACCGCCATCGATGCGGTGGCGATCGGCAGTCCGCATCTGTCTTCGGCCGAATTCGATGCGCTGGAACGGTTGATCGGCGGGCGGCGGCTTAGCGTGCCGATTTACGCCTGCATCGGCCGCCATGTGCTCACGACGCTCGAACGGAACGGCCAGCGCAAGACGCTCGAGGCAAGCGGCGTCGTCATCGTTGCCGGCACCTGCGTGGTGGTGACACCGATCCTGCCGGCGCTGGTCGGCGGCGTGCTGATGACCAATTCGGGAAAGTTCGCGCAATACGCGCCGGGCAATACCGGTTACGCCGTGCTTTATGGCTCGCTGGCCGACTGCGTCGAAAGCGCCGTCATCGGTAAGCCGCACTTTACGGATATTGCCGCATGAGCGCCTTGGCCGAAATCCTGGTGCCGGGTCGAGCCGGCGAAGGCGAGGCGCTGGTGCTGACCGCGCCGATCAGCTTCTGGGGCGGCGTCGATCCGCAGAGCGGCCGCATCGCCGATGTCCGCCACCCGCAGCATGGCGAGACTATTGCCGGCCGCGTGCTGTTCCTACCCGGTACGATCGGTTCGTCCTCCGCCTCCGCCGTGCTGATGGAACTCGTCCACAACGGCCATGCGCCGGCGGCGCTCGTGCTGCACGAATCGGACGCGATCCTGCTGCTCGGGTTGATTGTTGGCAGGGAAATGGGCTGGCGGACGCCGGTGGCGCTCAGGCTGGAGCGCGGTGCGTTCGCGGCCTACCGTGGAAGGCGGGTGAGCGTCGCTGACGACGGCGCTCTTACAACCGCCATCTGAACGCCGTCGACTTCAGGTCCTGAGCGGCAGCACGCGGTCCGGCGGACGGTGGCCGTCGAAGAAGGCGCGTATGTTGATGATCACCCTCTCGCCCATGTCGATGCGGCCTTCGAGCGTCGCCGAGCCCATATGCGGCAACAGCACCACCTTGTTCTTGGCGGCGAGCTTCAGCAGCTTCGAGTTTAGCGCCGGCTCGTGCTCGTAGACGTCGAGGCCGGCGCCGGCGATCTTGCCGTCCTGGATCAGCTTGACCAGAGACTCCTCATCGATGATGTCGCCGCGCGCGGTGTTTACGATGTAAGCGGTGGGTTGCAGCAGCGCCAGCCGCCGCGCTGACAGCAAATGAAAGGTGGCTGGCGTCGACGGGCAATTGACCGAGATGATGTCCATGCGGGCAAGCATCTGGTCGAGGCTTTCCCAATAGGTCGCCTCCAGTCCTTCCTCGACCGCTGGCAGCACGCGATGGCGGTTGTGGTAGTGGATCGACAGGCCGAAGGCCTTGGCGCGCCTGGCGACCGCGGTTCCGATGCGGCCCATGCCGACAATGCCGAGGCGCTTGCCCCAGATGCGCCGCCCGAGCATCCAGGTCGGCGACCAGCCCGCCCATTTCTTGTCGCTGGTCAGGACATTGGCGCCTTCCGCCAGCCGCCGCGGCACCGCCAGCATCAGCGCCATGGTCATATCGGCGGTGTCTTCGGTCAGCACGTTCGGCGTGTTGGTGACGGTGATGCCTTTCTTGGCTGCCGCCTCCACGTCGATCTTGTCGACACCATTGCCGAAATTGGCGATCAGCTTGAGATTGTCGCCGGCCTGGGCGATCAGCACCGCATCGATCTGGTCGGTTATGGTCGGCACCAGCACGTCCGCTTCCTTGACCGCCGCAACCAGCTCCGGCTGCGTCATCGGCCTGTCCTCGACATTCAGCCTGGCGTCGAAGAGTTCGCGCATGCGGGTCTCGACCGGATCAGGGAGCTTGCGCGTGATGACGACGAGGGGCCGTTTTTTGCCTGCCATTGTTTCCTCGAACCCGATCTCGTTGAGACCTCTTTAACCAAGACAGGCGAAACTGAATGCCGGTCGCGGTGCCTGCCACTCCTGTAACAAGCGGTGCCGCCGAAGACAAAGAAAAAGGGGCGCCATGGCCAAAGGGCGGGCGCCGAAAGGAACGAAAGTGTCTGGTTTCGCGTCGCTTCGCCTGGTCCTCAGCGCAGCGCTTCTCGGCGCTCTCCTGCATTCCCCGCAAGCCGCGGCGCAAGGTGCTGCCGCACCTGCGCAGACGGTGACGCTTGGGCCGAGCGGCCTGCCGTTGCCGCGTTTCGTCAGCCTGAAATCAGCCCGCGTCAACTCGCGCGTCGGCCCGGGCGCAAACTATTCCGTCGACTGGATGTATACAAAGGCCGGGCTGCCTATGGAAATCATCCAGGAATTCGATACGTGGCGACGCGTGCGCGATGCCGACGGTTCGGAGGGCTGGATCAACCAGTCGCTGCTGTCGGGCCGCCGCACGGCGATCGTCGCCCCCTGGCAGCGCAGCAAGGGTGGCCGAATCAATCTTCTCGACGATGCGGACAAGGACGCCAGCGTCATCGCCATCATCGAGCCGGGCGTGACGGGCACGATCAAAACCTGCGATGGCCAGTGGTGCGAAATGACCTTCGACGGCCACACCGGCTGGATCGCCCAGTCGCAGGTCTGGGGCGCCTATCCCGGCGAACACGTCAAGAACTGAGATTGCTGGAAAGGCCGGCTAGCGGCCGATGCGGCCGAGATGGGTGTCCTGGAAGCCGCTCGACAGCTTGAGGCCATAGCCGAGAGCACGGTCGACCGCGATGTGGATAATCCAGATCAGCCCGATTGCCGTCGCCATCGAATTGGCCAGGACGTATCCGGCGAGCGCCAGGAAAAGCGGGGCAATCAGGATATGCAAAGCATTGTAAGCGACGGCGCCAACG
The DNA here is from genome assembly GCF_057786075.1 of Mesorhizobium sp. P171375. Classification (NCBI taxonomy): domain Bacteria; kingdom Pseudomonadati; phylum Pseudomonadota; class Alphaproteobacteria; order Hyphomicrobiales; family Phyllobacteriaceae; genus Mesorhizobium; species Mesorhizobium sp. P171375. The sequence continues at coordinate 1,706,015 of NZ_JBYNWF010000001.1, read as the reverse complement.
CGCGGCCCGGCGAGATAGCCCAGCATCGACAGGTCAGGCGCCAGGATGAGCAGGGCAAACAGCCACCAGGAAGTACCCGACAGCGCGTAAAGGACGATGCCCACCACTGCGACGGCGGCCCATTCGAGCCGGATCACCAGATCGACAGGTTTCATTGATGTGCTATTCAGGCGCCGCGCTGCGGGCGCAGCCGCACCACGATGTCGACATTGGCGATCTCCATGCCCGCGGGTGGCTCCGGCAGGTTGGAGACGGTCACCGGACCGCTTTCGATGTCGAAGATCCTGTTTTCGCCTTCGATGTAGAAATGATGGTGATCGGAGGTGTTGGTGTCGAAATAGGTCTTCGACCCCTCGACTGCGAGGATGCGCAGCAGGCCGGCCTGGGTGAACTGGTGAAGGGCGTTGTAGACGGTGGCAAGCGAGACCGGCACGCCGGCGGCGATCGCCTCCTCATGCAGTTCCTCGGCCGAAAGGTGGCGGTCGCCTTTGGCAAAAAGCAGATCGGCCAGCGCAATGCGCTGGCGCGTCGGCCTTAGGCCGGCTTCGCGAACCCGCTTGTCCACAGCGACATTTTCCTTCCGGCAGCCCAGATCCATCTATTCGTCCAAGCCCACAGTTCCGCCTCAAGACACCCCCAGAGTGGCGAAAAAACGTCATCGACCGAAACTGGACACCTCTCGACATATATTCTGTTGGCCGAATGCGATCAATAGCGCGCATTGACCCGGGCAGACGGGCGGGTTAAGCGCAAACGCCGGTTTCCGGCTCGAAATGGATTGTGTTAGGAAACCAACGACAAGGGCGCCCACCGCCCGGACTATTATGGGGACGAGATTGATGGCGGGTTCGAAATCCAGCTACGGTTATGAGGAATTGCTGGCCTGTGCCCGCGGCGAGCTGTTCGGGCCCGGCAACGCCCAGTTGCCCTACCCGCCGATGCTGATGTTCGACCGCATCACCGAGATCAGCGAGACCGGCGGCGCCCACGACAAGGGCTTCATCCGCGCCGAATTCGACATCAAGCCGGACCTGTGGTTCTTCGCCTGCCATTTCATCGGCAATCCGATCATGCCGGGGTGCCTCGGCCTCGACGCCATGTGGCAATTGACGGGGTTCTACCTCGGCTGGCTCGGCGAACCGGGCAAGGGCATGGCGCTGTCGACCGGCGAAGTGAAATTCAAGGGCATGGTGACGCCATCGGTCAAGAAGGTCGAATACGGCATTGATTTCAAGCGCGTCATGCGCGGGCGCCTGGTGCTCGGCATCGCCGATGGCTGGCTTAAGGCCGACGGCGAACCCATATACGCGGCGACAGACCTCAAGGTGGGGCTGTCCAAGCAATCGGCCGCCTGACCGGCGCCACTGCAGCAGGGCGTTTCCCGGAACGCGCAATGACGCTGCAGCATTTTGATTTTGCGTATGATCGCCGGCCAAAACCGGCTACGGTTTCGGGATCATCCGCTGGAAGGAGTTGCGAATGAGAAGGGTCGTCGTCACAGGCCTCGGCATCGTATCGTCGATCGGCAACAATGCCAACGAGGTGCAATCCTCGCTCTACGATGCCAAATCCGGCATCAGCTTCTCCGATTCTTTCGCCGAACACGGCTTCCGCTGCCAGGTCTGGGGCGCGCCGACGCTCGACCCGTCGGCCATGATCGACCGGCGCGCCATGCGCTTCCTGAGCCAGGGTGCAGCCTGGAACCATGTCGCCATGGACCAGGCCATCGCCGACGCCGGCCTTGGCGAAAGCGACATCACCAATGAGCGCACCGGCATCGTCATGGGATCGGGCGGTCCGTCCACCCGCACCATCGTCGAGGCGGCCGAGATCACGCTCAAGAACAACAGCCCCAAGCGCATCGGTCCTTTCGCGGTGCCGAAGGCGATGTCGTCAACCGCATCGGCGACGCTCGCCACCTGGTTCAAGATCCACGGTGTCAATTATTCGATCTCGTCGGCGTGCTCGACCTCCGCGCATTGCATCGGCAATGCCTACGAGCTGATCCAATGGGGCAAGCAGGATGTGATGTTTGCCGGCGGCCATGAAGACCTCGACTGGACGATGTCGGACCTGTTCGACGCCATGGGCGCGATGTCGTCGAAGTATAACGACAAGGCGTCAACGGCGTCCCGCGCGTACGACGCCAATCGCGACGGTTTCGTCATCGCCGGCGGCGCGGGCGTCCTCATCCTGGAGGAACTCGAACACGCCAAGGCGCGGGGCGCCAAGATCTATGCCGAGATCGTCGGCTACGGCGCGACGTCGGATGGCTATGACATGGTGGCGCCGTCCGGCGAAGGCGCGGTGCGCTGCATGCGCCAGGCGCTGGCGACGGTGTCTACGCCGGTCGACTACATCAACACCCACGGCACCTCGACGCCGGTCGGCGATTCCCGGGAAATGGCCGCCATCCGCGAGGTGTTCGGCGACAAGATGCCGTTCATCACCTCGACCAAGTCGCTGACCGGCCATTCGCTGGGCGCCGCCGGTGTGCAGGAATCGATCTACTCGATCCTGATGATGCAAGGCGGCTTCATCGGCGAAAGCGCCCATATCGAAAACCTCGATCCGGAATTCGAGGGCATGCCGATCGTGCGCAAGCGTATCGACGACGCCAGGATCGACACGGTTTTGTCCAATTCGTTCGGTTTCGGTGGCACCAACGCAACGCTCGTTTTCCAGCGCTATTCCGCATAAGGCCAGCGCTTTTATATAAGGATTGCCGGCCATGGACGGACTGATGAAGGGCAAGCGCGGGCTTGTCATGGGCGTCGCCAACGATCATTCGATCGCCTGGGGCATCGCCAAGAAATTGTCCGAACACGGGGCGGAGCTCGCCTTCACCTATCAGGGCGATGCCTTCGGACGCCGCGTCAAGCCGCTCGCCGAGAAGCTCGGGGCGTCGCTGGTCGTGCCCTGCGACGTCGAGGATAGCGCATCAGTCGCGGCCACCTTCGAGACGCTCGGCAAGGAATGGGGCGGGCTCGACTTCGTCGTCCATGCCATCGGCTTTTCCGACAAGAACGAACTCAAGGGGCTCTACGCCGACACCAGCCGCGACAATTTCGTCCGCACCATGGTGATCTCCTGCTATTCCTTTACCGAGATCGCCAGGCATGCCGCCGCTCTGATGAGCGATGGCGGCGCGATGATCACTCTGACCTATGCCGGCTCCGTCCGCGTCATGCCGAACTACAACGTCATGGGCGTCGCCAAGGCCGGGCTCGAGGCCAGCGTGCGCTATCTCGCCAATGATTACGGCCCGCGCGGCATCAGGGTGAACGGCATATCGGCGGGGCCGGTACGTACGCTGGCCGGCGCAGGGATTTCGGACGCGCGGCACATGTATTCCTACCAGCAGCGCAACTCGCCGCTGCGCCGCACGGTGACCATCGATGAGGTCGGCGGCTCGGCGCTCTATCTTTTGTCCGACCTCTCGTCAGGCGTGACCGGCGAGATCCATTATGTCGATTCCGGCTATCACATCGTGTCCATGCCGACGCTGGATGAATTGAAGCAGACCGACAGCGGACGCGATTAGAGCCTGTTCCATCCCGATGAAATCGGGGCTCTATCTCTTTTGGTTAAGCATGATCTCCGGACAAACGGCTCCCGTTTGTCCGAGAAAAGCTGAGACCACCTTTCGCAATCATGCTCCAGTTCTTCCAGTAAAATTAGATGCATTGGTAGAAACTCATTTTAAGGAGATACCCGCTATAAGTCCTATGGCTAGGCACTGCGCGTGCTTTAGGATTTGTGAATTCGCGTGTGATCTTTCCGGAAAGTCGAGTTGATTTTTGGGATCATGCAACAGGGACTGAGTAATGCCTGCTGTCAGCAACCCGAAGCGAACACCTGTGTTCCGGCTGCTCACCGTCGCCGCCTCGGGCCTTGGCAGCTTCGTTCTCGGACTCTGGGGTCTCCGGTTCGGTTTCGGTGACGGCTTTGCCGGCATGCAGGCGGGAACCATGGTCGGCATCGCATCGGCTTTGTGCGCGCTGGCCGCCGCCGGTGCTGCACTCTCGTTCTTTGCCGGCGTCGATGAATCGGTGGACTACGTCTTCAACGAAACCCAGTTCGACAAGCTGACCGGGCTTTTGGCGCGGCCGGCCATGGTCGGCAAGATTGCCGACGCGGCGTCGGCGACGATCAAGACCGGCGAGCCTGTGTTCCTCATCGACATCGACATCGACCGCTTCAAGCAGATCAACGACGCGATCGGCTACAGCGATGGCGACGAACTGATCCGCGCCTTCACCAAGCGACTGAGGGCTTGCATGCCTGAAGGCACGGTGATGGGGCGCATCGGCGCCGGCGAGTTCGCCATCCTCGTCTCGGAACATGAGATGCAGGGATCGATGGAAGCCACTGTCGAAACCCTGATCGAGGAGATGCTGAAGCCCTACCAGCTTGATTCCCACCTGCAATCGGTCGGCCTGTCGGTGGGTATCGTGGCGATGCCGAAGGACGGCGTCGATCCGGTCCTCGTCCTGCGCCGCTCCAACCTGGCGCTGCAGAATGCGCGCGCCGGCGGAGTGGGCAACTGGGCGGTCTTCCATTCCGACATGGGCCAGGTAGCCGATTACCGCCATTGGATCGAATCCGAGCTGCACATTGCCTTCGACCGCGGCGATTTCGACCTCCACTACCAGCCGCAGCTCGACCTGCCGAGCGGCCGCATCGTCGGCTACGAGGCGCTGATCCGCTGGAAACATCCTGAACGGGGCATGATCCCGCCGATGGAGTTCATTCCGATCGCCGAAGAGACCGGCATGATCCACCCGATCGGCAATTGGGTGCTGCACAAGGCCTGCAGCGATGCCCGCCATTTGCCCGAGGACTGCTTTGTTGCCGTCAACATCTCGCCGGTCCAGTTCATGACCAAGGATTTCGTCGGTATCGTGCGCGACACGATGGCCAGCACAGGCATCAAGCCGTCACGGCTGGAGCTCGAACTGACCGAGACGGCGATGATGCAGGACCGCGACCGCGCAGCCATCATCCTGCAGCAGCTTGCCGACATGGGCATTTCGGTGGCCGTCGACGATTTCGGCACCGGCTATTCCAACCTGAGCTATTTGATCGACTTCGCCTTCGGCAAGCTGAAGATCGACCGCTCCTTCATCAGCCGCATGGACACCGATTCCAATTCGGGCGCCGTCGTCTCGACAATCGTCGGCCTGTCACGGGCGCTTGGCGTCGGCATTATCGCCGAAGGCGTCGAGACGGAGAACCAGGCGACGCTCTTGCGAGCAGCCGGCTGCGAGATGGTGCAAGGCTATCTGTTCGGCAGGCCGGCGCCGCTCAAGATCAAGCCCGGCGAGATCAGAGCGACCATTCCCGTCCACGAGCCCGCGCGCATCGTCAGCATGCATTGAGACGGTTCTGTCCCGCGCACGGTCTCCTTGGGACCATGTTCTAGCGGCGAGCGGAAAAAACCTTGAACATGCCGTCGCGGGCGAGTTCGGAATGGCTGGAGAAGACAGCCTTCAGAACCGGTTCGTAAGGCAGCTGCCGGTTTGCTACCATGAACAGCCGCCCGCCCGGCTTCAACGCCTTGCCTGCAGCCTGGATCATGCCGGCGCCGATTTCCGGCTCGGCCGCCCGGCTGCGATGGAAGGGCGGATTCATGACAATGGCGTCATAGCGCCGCTCGACCGGCTCGCTCAGCAGATCGATCCAGAAGAAGCCCGGCTCGAGGGTGGTCACGCCGATATTGCCCTTTGCCGCCTCAAGCGCGTCGAAATCCGCCTCGTAGAGGTCGAGCCCGGTTATGCCGGGTGAACTTGCCGCAATCTCGGCAGCGACATAGCCCCAGCCCGCGCAGAAATCGGCGATGTTGCCACGCAGGTCTTTGGGCAGGTTGTCGACCAGAAGCTTTGAGCCGGCGTCGATGCGATCGAAGGAAAACATGCCGGGCGCGGTGCGGAAGCGGCCATCGATCAGCGCGACAGGGTTGGCGGCCCGGAGTTTTTCCGCGACCGCCAGATCGACAGGACGGCGAAGCCAGAAGGCAATGCCGTGATGTTTCGGCAGATGGTCTTCGAGCGGCACAAGCTCGTCGATGCGCTTGCGCAGACTGTCGATGCCGTCTTCCTTGCCGCCGGCGACAACGATCAGCCCGCCCGGTGCAACGCGTTCGATCGCCTCGGCTATGCGCATCTCGTTCTGGCCGCGATGGCGGCCGACGAGGACGAGCGCTGCATCGAATGCATCGCCTTCCGGACGCGGCGTCACCGTGTTGCCAGCACGCTCCAGCGCGCGGAAATGCGGCCGGAAGCCCTGCACGAGGTGAAGCGCCGCCTCAAAACCTCCCGGCAGGCGGAAGCCGGGCTCGGCGCCGAGGAACAGCACACGTTCGCCCTTTTGCGGCAGAGGCAGCGCCTCGGCCTCGAAGGGATGGAACAGTGTCTTCAGCGGCTCAGCGGCCATTCTTCGATCTCATGCCTGAAACAAACCGGGTCTTAAACGAAAACGGGCGCGACCTATGCCGCGCCCGTTTCAATTTCACTATCAGACCGCTCAGGCGGCGTTTTCTTCGCCTTCGGCCTTCTTGTCGCGGACGATTTCCTTGCCGGTGGCCTGGTCGACGACCTTCATCGACAGGCGGACCTTGCCGCGCTCGTCGAAGCCCATCAGCTTGACCCAGACCTTGTCGCCTTCCTTGACGACGTCCGAGGTCTTGGCGACCCGGTCGTTGGCAAGCTGCGAAATGTGGACGAGGCCGTCACGCGGGCCGAAGAAGTTGACGAAAGCGCCGAAGTCGGCGGTCTTGACGACCGTGCCTTCGTAGATCTCGCCGACTTCCGGCTCGGCGACGATGGTGTGGATCCACTTCTTGGCCGCCTCGATCTCCTTGGCGTTCGACGAAGCGATCTTGACCGTGCCGTCATCCTCGATGTTGATCTTGGCGCCAGTCTTCTCGACGATCTCGCGGATGACCTTGCCGCCGGAGCCGATGACATCGCGGATCTTGTCGGTCGGGATGTGCATGACCTCGATGCGCGGTGCGAACTCACCGAGTTCCGGGCGGGCGCCGGTCAGAGCATGCGCCATCTCGCCGAGGATATGCTGGCGGCCATCCTTGGCCTGGTCCAGCGCGATCTTCATGATCTCCTCGGTGATGCCCTCGATCTTGATGTCCATCTGCAGCGAGGTGATACCGTTGGCGGTACCGGCGACCTTGAAGTCCATGTCGCCGAGGTGATCTTCGTCACCCAGGATGTCGGACAGAACCGCGAAGCGCTCGCCTTCCTTGATCAGGCCCATGGCGATACCGGCGACGGGCTTGGCCAGCGGCACGCCGGCATCCATCAGCGCCAGCGAGGTGCCGCAAACGGTCGCCATCGACGACGAGCCGTTGGACTCGGTGATCTCCGAGACGACGCGCAGCGTGTAGGGGAACTGGTCAGCGGAGGGCAGCATCGGACGGATGGCGCGCCAGGCGAGCTTGCCGTGGCCGATTTCGCGGCGGCCCGGCGAACCCATGCGGCCGGTCTCACCGACGGAGTAGGGAGGGAAGTTGTAGTGAAGGAGGAACTTCTCCTTGTACATGCCGGTCAGCGAATCGACATACTGCTCGTCCTCGCCGGTGCCGAGCGTGGCAACGACCAGCGCCTGGGTCTCGCCGCGGGTAAACAGCGCCGAACCGTGGGTGCGCGGCAAAACGCCGACTTCGGAGACGATCTTGCGGACGGTCTTGAGATCACGGCCGTCGATGCGCGAGCCGGTGTCGAGGATGTTCCAGCGCACGACCTTGGCCTGAAGTTCCTTGAACACCGAGCCGATCTGCTCGGAGGTGTACTTGGCGTCTTCGCCTTCGGCGGGGGCAAACGCTGCCTTGACCTTGGCCTTGACGGCGTCGACGGCGGCGTAGCGCTTCTGCTTGTCGACGTTCTTGTAGGCATTGCTGAGCTCGTCGCCGACGATCTTCAACATCTCGGCTTCAAGAGCGGAATAATCCGGCGCGGTGAAATCGCGCGGCTCCTTGGCGGCAACTTCGGCCAGCTTGATGATGGCGTCGATCACCGGCTGGAAGCCCTTGTGGCCGAACATGACGGCGCCGAGCATCAGCTCTTCGCCAAGTTCCTTGGCTTCGGACTCGACCATCAGAACGGCGTCGGCGGTGCCGGCGACAACGAGGTCGAGCTTGGATTCCTGCATCTCGTCGACATGCGGGTTGAGCACATATTCGCCGTTGATGTAGCCGACGCGGGCGCCGCCGACCGGGCCCATGAAGGGGACGCCCGAGAGCGTCAGAGCGGCCGAGGTGGCAACGATCGACAGGATGTCCGGATCGTTTTCGAGGTCATGCTGGACGACGGTGACGACGATCTGGGTGTCGTTCTTGTAGCCGTCGGCGAAGAGCGGGCGGATCGGGCGGTCGATGAGACGGGAAACCAGCGTTTCCTTTTCGCTCGGACGGCCTTCGCGCTTGAAGTAGCCGCCCGGGATCTTGCCGGCGGCGTAGGTCTTTTCCTGGTAGTTGACGGTCAGCGGGAAGAAATCGAGACCCGGCTTCGGCTCCTTCATCGAAACGACGGTGGCGAGAACCTTGGTTTCGCCGTAGGTCGCGAGCACCGCGCCGTCAGCCTGACGCGCGATCTTGCCGGTTTCCAGGATGAGCGGACGGCCGCCCCATTCGATTTCCACTTTGTGGTGATTGAACATGTCTTGTCCTTAATAAGCGGAAAGGGCCGCGCCGTTTCACGGTGCGCGGATGCCCTTTCCCTGGCTTCCTTTCTCGGGCAGCCACGGGCAAGACAACGGGAAGCTCGGGTAAATTTCGGCGCTGGATAAGCGCACGAGCGTCCTGCAATCCTGCCCCATGACCGTCCATGGGCGGTTTCGAGTGGCCCTCTGCACGCTCGAAACCGGGTCTGGCCAATCGATGCGACTGGCAGAATGCGCGACCGGCGGGCTCTCCGAAGAAAGCCCGCCGGTCAATTCGTCAACGGCGCAGACCGAGCTTCTCGATCAGCGTCTGATAGCGCGCGTCATCCTTGCGCTTGAGATAATCAAGCAGGCTGCGGCGCTGGGAGACGAGAGCGAGCAGACCACGGCGGGAATGGTTATCCTTCTTGTGGTCCTTGAAGTGGTCGGTCAGGTTCTTGATGCGCTCGGAAAGGATGGCCACCTGGACTTCCGGAGACCCGGTATCGCCCTTGGCGGTTGCGAATTCACCCATCAATTCCTTTTTGCGCTCGGCAGTAATCGACATCGTGTTTTTCCTTATCTGTTTGAGGAAACGGGTCGCCCTCAGCCGGGATGTCGTCCAGCAGGGGCCGGTGCAAGCAACGCGACATGGCGCGATGCTGCGGCGCATATAGGGCAATTCCCCTGAAAACACCAGCCCAATTCATAAAGCCGGCTTGTCGCAGGCTTTCCCCGGGGAATTCAAGATTTCCCTGATGCCGGAGGCCTCAAGCGCGTGGGGTACGCGCTTGAGATCTTTTCTGCATGTCGTTGACCCAGAACCGCTGACACTTCTGGGCGACATGCATTTAGAGCCACTTCTTGCTTTTGAAGAAGACGATCAGGCCGACAGCAACGGCCAGCATGAACAGCAGCGAAGCCGGGTAGCCGTAATAGGCTTTCAGTTCCGGCATATTCCATGGCGAGCTTTCGGGGTCGAAATTCATCCCCCAGATACCAACTAGGAAGGTTAGCGGCATGAAGATCACCGAGACGATGGTCAGATAAGAGATGACATCGTTGGTGCGCGCCTGGCTCAGCGACAGATGCATTTCGATAAGGCCGGTCAGCATGTCGCGCTGGTTCTCGACCAGCTCGATCAGCCGCAGTGCGTGGTCGAGCGTGTCGTTGAAAAAGATCTTCGTCTCGGGCTTCACATAGGGCACGTCGTTGCGGATCAGCGTCGCCAGTGCGTCGCGCATCGGCCACAGCACGCCCTTGAGCACATTGGCGTCGCGCCGCAATTCGTGCAGTTGCCGCATCTGATGCTTGTGCGGGGTGTTGAGCATCTCGTCCTCAATGCCGTCGACCTCCTCACTCGCGGCCTCAATCGGCGGGAAATAGCTGTCGACGATGGAGTCGATGAGCGCATAGGCCAGATAGTCGGCGCCGCGCATCCGCAAGCGGTTGGGCAGCGAGGCGGCAATGCGCTTGCGCACGGGATCGAACGGATCGCCCTCGCGCTCCTGGAAGGTGACGACGAAATTCCTGCCGAAGAACGCCGCGATCTGTTCGTAGCGATGCACCTTGACGTCGTCGATCATGCGCATGACGACGAAGGCGTGATCCTCGAAGAAATCGACCTTCGGCCGCTGGCCGGTGTTGACGACATCTTCCAGAGCCAGCGGATGCAGGTTGAAAATCCGGCCGATCTCCTCGATCAGCTGGATGTTGGCCAGCCCGGTGCAATCCAGCCAGACGACCGGCCAGTTGTCGCAATGGGTGTTGAGATCATCAATGCTGGCCTTGTCGATGGTCTTGAATTTTTCCGGTGAGATCAGCGTCAGCCGGAGCTCGGAGCGGCGCGCCGCCGGATCGGCGATCAGCGTGCCCGGCGAGGCGCCGACCGGCGGTCGCCGCGTTTTCACCGGCGCCCGCTTCTTCACAGCCTCAGCCTTTGCCATCTGCCCCTCGGATGTAACCTCGAAGTGAAACTAGACGAGAGTGGTCAGCCGGCAAAGACCCGCTTCGGCTTGAACATGCCTTGCTCGATGGCGCCTATGGCGACAAGCTTGCCGCGCGCGGTGGCGCAGGCTTCCTCGGCTTCCACGGGCGCGTCGCGACCGCGGATGATGACGGGATTGCCAAGACGAATCTTGGTCGCCGCTTCGTCGCTGATGGCGATCTGCGGCAGGCAGTCGAGCGCGGCCGCCGTATCGACAAGCAGCGCATCGATGGCGCCGAAGTCGATCGGCGCATCGACAACATCGGCGTCGCCGTCAGCTTCGCGCTGTTCGCCGAAACGGGCGGCCTCCAACTCAGCGACGGTGACGAAATCTTCCTGGGTGAACGGCTCTACCTCAACCCGGCGTAGTTCGGCGATATGACCGAAGCAGCCAAGGTCGCGGCCCATGTCGCGGGCCAGCGAGCGCACATAGGTGCCCTTGCCACATTCGACCTCGAACAGGGTGCGGTCGGCAGCGTGCTCCACAATATCGAGGCGGCCGATTTCGATCTCCCGCGCGGGTATGTCGACCGTCTCGCCCTCGCGGGCGAGATCGTAGGCGCGTTCGCCCGCTATCTTGATGGCCGAGAATTGCGGCGGCGTCTGCATGATGACGCCGGTGTATTTCGGCAGCAGCGCCCTGACGTCGACCTCGGCCGGACGCCGGTCGGAGTTTTGCGTTACCGGACCCTCGAGGTCGTCAGTCGAGCGCTCCTCGCCCCAGGCGACGGTGAACCGATAGATCTTGGCGCCGTCCTGGACGTAAGGCACGGTCTTGGTGGCCTCGCCGAGCGCGATCGGCAGCATGCCGGAGGCCAGCGGATCGAGCGTGCCGGCATGGCCGGCCTTTTCGGCCTGGAACAGCCATTTGATCTTGGAGACGGCTTCGGTCGAGCCCATGCCGACCGGCTTGTCCAGCACCACCCAGCCGGAGATCGGCCGGCCCTTCTTCTTGCCGCGGCGCCCCACTATTTCTCGTCCTTGTTCTTGTCTTCGCCATCGGCACCCAAGTCTCGCGCGACTTCGGGCGACTTCAAGAGATCGTTGATCCTGGCGAAATTGTCGAACGACGTGTCGAGCTTGAAGCGGAACTCAGGCATGAATTTCATTTGCCTGAGCGCGCTGGAGACGCGGCCACGGACGAATTTCGCGTGCTTGTTGAGCGCGTCGATCACGGCACCGGTATCCTTGGCGCCGAGCGGCGAGACAAAAGCAGTGGCAACCCTCAAGTCGGGCGACATGCGCACTTCCGAGACCGACACCACGGTATTCTCGATCAGCGGATCGATGATCTCGCCGCGCTGCAAGGTTTCGGAGAGTGCATGGCGCACCTGTTCGGCGACGCGCAACATGCGCTGGGATGGGCTGGAGACGGTTGGACGGGGCATTTTTCTCAATCCTGAAAGCGTGAGGCGCGGGATAGGACCGTGCCGCACGTCTCATACTTGTTCTATGCATGTCGTTTATCCCAAAACCGCTACGCACTTTTGGGCGACAGGCATTAAAGTTAGGGCGGCGGTCTTTCGACCACCGCCCGGTCGTATCGACAGTATACGAACTCAGAGCGTCCGGGTCACCATCTCGACGCGGAAGCACTCGATGATGTCGCCGACGCGCATGTCCTCGTAGTTCTGGAAGGCCATGCCGCACTCCTGACCGCCCGGGACTTCCGCAACTTCGTCCTTGAAGCGCTTGAGCGTCTTCAGCGTGCCTTCGTGGATGACGACGTTGTCGCGGATCAGGCGTACGCCCGCACCGCGCTCGACCTTGCCTTCGGTGACACGGCAGCCGGCAATCTTGCCGACCTTGGTGATGTCGAAGATCTCGAGGATCTCGGCATTGCCGATGAAGGTCTCGCGACGTTCCGGCGACAGCAGACCGGAAAGCGCCGCCTTCACGTCATCGACGAGGTTGTAGATGATTGAGTAGTAGCGGATCTCGATACCGGCAGCGACAGCGGCAGCACGTGCCTGCGCATTGGCGCGGACATTGAAGCCGATGATGGCGGCGCCCGAGGTCTCCGCCAGCGACACGTCGCTTTCGGTGATGGCGCCGGCGCCGGCATGAACGATGCGCGCACGCACCTCGTCGGTGCCGAGCTTGTCCAGAGCAGCGCTGATCGCCTCGATCGAACCCTGGACGTCGCCCTTGATGACCAGCGGGAATTCCTTCAGCCCGCTCGTCTGCAACTGCGACATCATCTGTTCGAGCGAGCCGCGCTGGCCGGCATGCTTGGCCACCGCCTTCTCACGGGCCAGACGCTGACGATACTCGGTGATCTCGCGGGCGCGGGCCTCGTTGTTGACGACGGCGAAGCGGTCGCCGGCCTGCGGCGTGCCTTGCAGGCCAAGCACCTCGACCGGCATAGCCGGCGGGGCTTCCTTGACCTGTTCGCCACGGTCGTTGACCAGCGCGCGCACCCGGCCCCATTCGTTGCCGGCGACGAGAATGTCGCCCGGCATCAAGGTGCCGGTCTGCACCAGCACGGTGGCGACGGGGCCGCGGCCCTTGTCGAGCTGGGCTTCGATGACGACGCCCTCGGCGGTGCGGTCCGGATTGGCCTTGAGATCGAGAATTTCGGCCTGCAGCAGGATCGCCTCGAGCAGCTTGTCGAGATTGGTGCCCTTGATCGCCGAGACCTCGACGTCCAGCACTTCACCGCCCATCAATTCGACGAACACCTCATGGCGCAGCAGTTCCGAACGTACCTTCTGCGGATCGGCGCCGTGCTTGTCGATCTTGTTGATCGCCACGATGATCGGAACGCCTGCCGCCTTGGCATGGCTGATCGATTCGATCGTCTGCGGCATGACGCTGTCGTCGGCCGCCACCACCAGGATGGCGATGTCCGTGGCCTGGGCGCCGCGGGCGCGCATCGCCGTGAAGGCGGCGTGGCCGGGCGTGTCGATGAAGGTGATCTTCTGACCGTTCTTCTCGACCTGGTAGGCGCCGATATGCTGGGTGATGCCGCCGGCTTCGCCGGAGACGACATTGGCATTGCGGATGGCGTCGAGCAGCGAGGTCTTGCCGTGGTCGACGTGACCCATGATGGTCACGACCGGCGGCCGCGACACCAGGTCTTCGGCATTGTCGGCGATGTTGAACAGGCCTTCCTCGATGTCGGACTCAGCGACGCGGCGGACCGTGTGGCCGAATTCGGTGGCGACCAGTTCAGCCGTGTCGGCGTCGATAATGTCGCCCGGCTTCAGGATCTGGCCCTGCTTCATGAAGTACTTGACCACATCGACGGCGCGCTCGGACATGCGCTGCGCCAGTTCCTGGATGGTGATGGTTTCGGGCAGGATCACTTCGCGCATAACCTTCTCGCGCGGCTCATTGTGCATCGCGCGCTTGAATTTTTCCTGGCGGCGACGCATCGACGACAGCGAGCGGGCGCGCGCATCCTCGTCGGAAAGCGCCGTGTTGAGGGTCAGCTTGCCGCGACGACGGTCTTCCTCAGCCTTGGTCGGCTTGGCCGGACGCGCCACTTCGGGCGTGACCGGACGGCGAACCGGTGCCCCGACGCCGGTGCGTTTCGGCTTGACCTCTTCCTCGTCATCGACCGTCGCCAGTTCGGCGGCCAGCGGCGCGCGACGGCGCGCCTCTTCCTCGGCACGGCGGCGGGACTCGGCCTCAGTCTGCAGACGAGCTTCTTCCTCGGCCTGACGGCGCGCGGATTCCTCGCGCTCGCGCTTTCGGCGTTCCTCGTCCTCAGCACGGCGCTTGGCGTCTTCGGCGGCGCGCTGGCGATCCTCGACTTCGCGAACCTTCGAACCTTCGAGCGCCCTGCGCCGGGCTTCCATTTCGCCACGCGACAATTCGTTCAGCACCATGCCGCTGCGTTCGACCGGCGGCGGCGGGGGCGGTGCCTTGGGCGCTTCCTGCACCACGGGGGCTGCCACAACCGCGGGCTTGGGCGTCAAAACGGGTGCAGCCACCGGCTCCGGCTTGTCGCCGGGCATGGAGAATTTGCGCTTCTTGATCTCGACCTGGACCTGCTTGGTGCGGCCATGCGAGAAATTCTGGCGCACGACGCTCTGCTCGGTACCGGGGCGCTTCAGCGTCAAGGTCTTCTTCGGTGTAACACTCAACGTCTTGTCGTCGCCCGATTTCGTATCGTTCATTCCATATCCTCTGCAGCATCATCTTCGTCAGCAACGGCCGCAAGCATTGCCAGATCGTCGGGGGTTCCGCCCCGATATCGGTCGAGCGCAACCATGCGCTTCTCAACCGCCTTGCCCGCGTCTCCCGCGAGAACGGCAGCATGTATCACATTTGTGCCCCCCAATGCCAAGCTCAACTCGGCCTCGGAGAAAAGTTTGTAGGCAAGGACTGCAGGGCCGCCGAGGTGGACAGTTGCCCGCCGCGCCTGGCTGATCTTGCGCACGCCGTCGTCGGATGCTTCGGTCGCGTGGAGCACGAAAAGCGCCAGTCCACTGCGCACCGCGCTCTCGACCTTGGTGGCGCCTAGAGCGATCGCGCCGGCCTTGCGAGCAAGGCCGAGCATGCCCAGAGCGGATCGTGCAAGCAGTCCGTCGACCATGCCACCGAGATCTGGCGGCACGGCCACTTGCGCCTTGAAGGCGCGAGCAAACAGGTTCTTCGCCGCCGCCTTGTCGATATGTAGGCGGTCGGCGCTCACCCAACAACCACGGCCGGGCAGGTTTCTCTTGATGTCCGGAACGACGGCCGAATCCGGGCCGACGACGAAACGGATCAGCTCATCCGGCTCGGCTTGCCTGCGGGTAACGATGCAGGTGCGATCGTTCATCTCGTCCTGGGGCGGGTTGTGTGCGATGCGGTTTCACCTCACGCACCAACAGCTTCGTCAGCCGGGACCTGTTCGGCTGCAAGCTCGTCTTCGGTGATCCAGCCGGCCTTGAGGCGGGCTGCCAGAACCATCTGCTCGGCGTCAGTGCGCGACACGCCGTGATTGGCGAGAACGCCCGGATAGACCTTGGTCTCGCCGTCCTTGCGTTCCTTCCAGCCGGTGAGGTCGTCGGCGGCATAGCCGGCGAAATCCTCGATCGTCTTCACGCCATCCTCGCCGAGCGTCACCATCATGGCGGTGGTGACGCCGGGGATTTCGCGCAGCTCGTCGGTGACGCCCAGCGCCTTGCGCTTCTCGTCATGCTCGGCTTCGATTTTCTCCAGATATTCGCGGGCGCGGGTCTGGATCTCCGAAGCGGTGTCTTCGTCGAAGCCGTCGATCGAGGCGATCTCGCCCGAATCGACATAGGCAACTTCCTCGACGCTGGTGAAGCCTTCGGAGGCCAGCACCTGGCCGACCATCTCGTCGACATCGAGCGCTTCCATGAACAGCGACGAACGTTCGACGAATTCCTTCTGGCGGCGCTCGGATTCCTCGGCCTCGGTCAGGATGTCGATATCCCAGCCGGTGAGCTGGGAAGCAAGACGCACGTTCTGGCCGCGGCGGCCAATGGCCAGCGACAGCTGGTCGTCCGGCACCACCACCTCGATGCGCTCGGCATCTTCGTCGAGCACGACCTTGGCGACTTCCGCCGGCTGCAGCGCGTTGACGATGAAGGACGCGGCCGAAGGCGACCACGGAATGATGTCGATCTTCTCGCCCTGCAATTCGCCGACGACGGCCTGAACGCGGCTGCCGCGCATACCGACGCAGGCGCCGACCGGATCGATCGAGCTATCGCGCGAAATGACGGCGATCTTGGCGCGTGAGCCCGGATCGCGGGCAACCGACTTGATCTCGATGATGCCGTCGTAGATTTCCGGCACTTCCATGGTGAAGAGCTTGGCCATGAACTGCGGATGGGTACGCGACAGGAAGATCTGCGGGCCGCGCTGTTCGCGGCGCACGTCGTAGACATAGGCGCGGACGCGGTCGCCATACTTGTAGTTTTCGCGCGGGATCAGCTCGTCGCGGCGGATAATCGCCTCGCCACGGCCGAGATCGACGATGACGTTGCCATATTCGACGCGTTTGACGGTGCCGTTGACGATCTCGCCGATGCGGTCCTTGTATTCGTCATACTGGCGGTCACGTTCGGCCTCGCGCACCTTCTGCACGATGACCTGCTTGGCCGACTGGGCGGCGATGCGGCCGAAATCCATCGGCGGCAGCTGTTCGGCGATGAAATCGCCGAGCTGGGCGTCGGGATTGCGCTCGCGCGCCGAGGAGATGGCGATCTGGGTGGCGTAGTCGTCGACCTTCTCGACCACTTCCATCAGCCGCTGCAGCTTCATCTCGCCGGTGGTGGCGTTGATGTCGGCGCGGATGTTGGTTTCCTGGCCGTAGCGCGAGCGCGCAGCCTTCTGGATCGCATCGGCCATTGCGGCGATGACGATCGACTTGTCGATCGACTTTTCACGCGCGACCGCATCGGCGATCTGCAGCAGTTCAAGTCTGTTGGCGCTTACAACCATGTCTTTATCTCCCGAACTGGGTGCCGGAGCTTTGGCCCGGCAGCTCAATCGTTATTCCTGTTCGTGTTCTTCCGTGGCGTCTTCGGAAACATCGCCTTCCGGCTCGCCGCGGCGTTTCTTGGCTTCCTTGCGTTCCCGATTGTCCTTCGACAGTGCGTCGCGGATGAGGTCGTCGGTGAGGATCAGCCGCACATCGGTGATCGCGTCATAGGGCACGCGCACCGTCGGCTCTTCGCCATAAGCGGCCTTGTCGCGCTCGATCAGCACATCGTCTTCAGCGGCTTCGGCGATCTTGCCTTTGAAACGCTTGCGGTCGGCGACCAGCACCGAGGTTTCCATCTTCACCAGATGGCCGGTCCAGGTGACGAAATCCGACTTGCGCACCAGCGGCCGGTCGATGCCGGGCGACGACACTTCGAGATGATAGGCCTTCTCGATCGGATCGTCGACGTCGAGGGCCGGCGACACCGCGCGGCTGACCTCTTCGCAATCTTCGACGGTCATGGTGCCGTCCTCGCGCTCGGCCATGATCTGCAGCGTCAGCCCGTTCTGGCCCGACAGATGCACCCGCACGAGGCGGAAACCGATGCCGCGCAACACCGGCTGAACGATCAGCGCGATGCGCGCATCGATGCCGCTTTCGCGGATGATGCGGTCGTCGGCTTCGCTTGCCGTTGCAGTCATGCGGTTCCTAATCCAACTCTTAGTTGGAGCATGGTCCCCGGACAAAACGGTTCCCGTTTGTCCGAGAAAACCGGGTCCCACTTTTCGGGATCATGCTCTGATACTGACCGGCAGGTAATAAAAAAGAGCGGGACCGGGTGGACCCACTCTTCGTCATACCGACCAAGAATTTGAGGCTGATATAAACGATCCCGGCCGGTGTTTCAAGTCTGTTGACGGGCCGGGCAAAGTGCAGCTGGCGACGGCTGGCCAGGATTGCGCGGGGCGCATGCCGCCTATGCGGTAACGGCCCTGTGATTTCAGACGTCGCATCCCTATCTCTGTTGCATTGCACAAACCGAGATGGCGCGCGGTGGCGCGCGAAAGGTCAAGACAATGAACAAGCGTACTGTGTTTTCCACCATAGGCGACGCCTTCGCCCTGTTCGGCAGCGCCGTTGCTGCCTCGCGGGCCGTCGAAGCCGGCCGCAAGCCGCGCGCGAACGATTTGCGCCGGCTCGGCATGGACCCGACCGCTTTCGACAAGATCGGCCGTTTCTAAATCTGAAGCGGACCACGATGCCGGGACCGTTGGTCCCGCATCGGACTATTTCCTGACGAAGGTGAGATAGGCCGGCCGCCGGCCCTCGCGAATGGCTTTTGCCTCGTAGCGTGTGCCGGGCCAGCCTTCATAGGGCCGATGCCAGTCGGCCGCGTCCTCAGCTTGCCACAGGAGCGCGCCATGCGCCCGGCAGTGCAACAAGGTCCAATTAACATAGGTGTCGATGTCGGACGCGAAGCGGAATTTTCCGCCCGGCCTCAGAACACGCGCGAACCGATCGAGATTGAGCGGGCTGACAAAGCGCCGCTTCCAGTGCTTTTTCTTCGGCCAGGGATCGGGGTAGAGCAGGTCGATGCCGTCGAGCGAAGCCTGAGGCAACCAATCGAGCAGCCGCGTGGCGTCGTCATTGTGAACGCGAAGATTGGCGAGCGGCTTTTCCCGCACCGCCATCATCAGCTTGGCCATGCCGTTGACGAACGGCTCGACACCGATGAAGCCGGCCGCCGGGGCCTCCGTGGCCCGATGCAGCAGATGCTCGCCGCCGCCGAAGCCGATTTCCAGCCAAACCGTTGAAACATCCGCGGCAAACAGCGTGCGCAAGTCTGCCGGTGCATGGGCCGAGAGGTCGAGGCCATAGGCGCCAAGACCGCTTTCCAGCGCGGCCGCCTGCTGCGGGCGAATGGTCTTGCCATGCCGGCGGCCGAAGAACCCTTCGGTCGCCCGGCTCCGCCTTTCCTTTGGATCCATGGCTGGCTCGCGCGCCGCCCTCAGGCGGCGACCGCGTCCTTGAGCGCCTTGGCCAGATCGGTCTTCTCCCAGGAGAAGGACCCGTCGCGGCCGGCCTTGCGGCCGAAATGGCCGTAGGACGACGTCTTGGCGTAAATCGGCTTGTTGAGGTCGAGATGCCTGCGGATGCCGGACGGCGACAGATCCATCACGGTGCGCAGCGCCTCCTCGAGCTTAGCCTCGTCGACCTTGCCGGTGCCGTGCAGGTCGACATAGACCGACAGCGGCTGGGCAACGCCGATGGCGTAGGAAAGCTGGATGGTGCAGCGATCGGCGAGCTTGGCTGCCACGACATTCTTGGCGAGGTAACGCGCCGCATAGGCAGCGGAACGGTCGACCTTGGTGGTGTCCTTGCCGGAGAAAGCGCCGCCGCCATGCGGGGCCGCGCCGCCATAAGTGTCGACGATGATCTTGCGGCCGGTCAGGCCGGCGTCGCCGTCCGGGCCGCCGATGACGAACTTGCCGGTCGGGTTGATGTACCACATGCAATCGTCGGCGATCTTGAGATCGCCGAGCGCCTCGCGGATATAAGGTTCGACGACCTTGCGGACCTTCTTGGAATCCCAGCTCGCATCGAGATGCTGGGTCGACAGCACGATCTGCGTCGCTTCCGCCGCCTTGCCGTCGATGTAGCGGACGGTAACCTGGCTCTTGGCGTCGGGACCGAGCTTGCCGGCCTCGCCGTTGTTTTCGTGACGGGCGGCTGCGAGCAATTCGAGGATCTTGTGGCTGTAATAGATCGGCGCCGGCATCAGGTCCGGCGTTTCGCGGCAGGCATAGCCGAACATGATGCCCTGGTCGCCGGCACCTTCCTCGCCCTGGCGGTCGGCGGCGTTGTCGACGCCCTGGCCGATGTCAGGCGACTGGCCGTGCAGCAGAACCTCGATCTTTGCCGTTTTCCAGTGGAAGCCGGCCTGCTCGTAGCCGATTTCGCGGATCGCCTTGCGGGCGACCGACTTGAACTTGGCCGGATTGACGACCGGGTGGCCGGCGGAATCCATCAGGATGTTGCCTTGCTTGTCCTTCTTCAGCAGCGTCTCGGGAACCCGGACCTCGCCGGCGATGACAACACGGTTGGTGGTGGCCAGAGTCTCGCAGGCGACGCGGACTTTCCACGGGTCCATGCCGGTCTTCTTGGCCTCGCGATAGACCAGATCGACGATCTCGTCGGAGATGCGGTCGCAAACCTTGTCGGGATGACCCTCGGCAACGGATTCCGAGGTGAAGAAGTAGTTCTGCCGCGTCACGGGTGTCCCCTCTTGAAAAAACGATCGGCAGGGCTGCCGATTTTGGCGCGCCACGTGTTAACGGTGCCGGGCGCCGCTCGTCAAGCGGTGCCGCGGTTCTGGCATGAATGTCGCAGCAATATATCTTGTACCACCGGCGGCTTGGCGCCGCCGGCAGTCGAGCCCCTTGGGCTACTCCGGCCAATGGGTCAATCGACGCACCGGATCACTCGGCATCTTCGGCAGAAAGGGATTTCACCAGATCGATGATCCGGCGGCGCACTTTCACATCCGCTATTTTGACGAAGGCGCGGTTGAGCTGAAGTCCTTCCGGACTGCCGCAGAATTCGACGGCGAAAGCCATCGAAGCGTCCTCGGCAAATCCTCTGTTACCCACCGGCTCCTGCCCTGGCGCATCCTCGAAAAAGAAGGCGACAGGCACGCTGAGTATCGAGGCTATTGCCTGCAGGCGGCTGGCGCCGACGCGGTTCGTCCCCTTTTCATATTTTTGGATCTGCTGAAACGTAATACCGAGATTTTCACCCAGCTTTTCCTGGCTCATTCCAAGCATATTGCGCCGAAGCCGGACGCGACTTCCGACATGGATGTCGATCGGATTCGGTTTCTTCTTGTTTTCTTCTGTCATTTTTTCCTCGCCGAATTTTTCCGGCCTTTTCTATTTTTCTTGCCCAAACGAAGCCGGAGCCACCTGCCCCAACAGAAACACCAACCGACTTCGAGAAAATTAGGCGATAACAGTATGAGTTTCTAATGTGTCGACTGTCAATTCACCCGTAGCCGTTGCCTTACGTTCAAGCTGAGGGCGATAGCGGCAAACAGGAACATGATCAGCATTCCGTTAATGCGCCGTTGGGCGGCGGAGATGAAGGTCTGGCCGGAGATGGGCACCCGCACGTCGATGGCACCGCGCGCATCGACCGCCAGCGCGTCGACGACGCGCCCGCGCGTATCGACAACGGCCGAAATGCCGTTGTTGGCTGCGCGCAACAGGGGCAATCCATTTTCCACCGCGCGAATCTGTGCCTGCCTGAAATGCTGGTACGGCCCGGGCGTGTCGCCGAACCAGGCGTCGTTGGTGACATTCACAATAAGCTGGGATGACGTAGCGTCAACTGAAACCAGATCGGGAAAGATCACCTCGTAGCAAATAAACGGCAAGGCGCTTATGCCGCCGGGCAAGACGATCGGGTGGCGCTCATTGCCGGCGGCGAAGTTCATCGGCCCGGCGACCAATTGTTCGATGCCGAAGCGGCTGAGCAGACCGGAAAACGGCAGATACTCGCCGAAGGGCACCAGATGGACCTTGTCGACGGCGTCGGCAATCTCGCCCTTGTCGTCGATCGCCACCACGGAATTGTAATAGCGGCTGCCGGTCTCGGCCTCCGATCCGCCCTCCTCGCGCACAACGCCGGCAATCAGCATCTGCCCCGGCTGCAGCATGTCGCCGAGCGCGGTCAGCGCATCAGGGCGCTCGGTGAGCAGAAACGGCACCGAGGTCTCCGGCCACAGGATCAGCTGCGGCTTGTTGTGACCGGGATCCGGCGCTGCGGCCGACAGGCCCATCATGGTGGCGAAGATGCGGTCGCGCACCGAAGCGTCCCACTTCTCGCTGAGATCTACATCCGGCTGCACGATGCGGACATCGAGATTGTGCGTTGCCGGCTTGTCGGGGGTCGCCAGCCTGAAATAGCCGAAGCCGACATGGGCGGCGACGAGAACGGCAAGCAATACCAGTCCGAGGCGCAGATGCCGGCGCGCGGCGAGCAGAGCCGGCATGGCAAAGACAAAGACCGCCAGCGCGTTCATGCCGATCATGCCGGTCACCGACACGCTCTGCATCAACAGCGGCACGGGCATCGCCGCATAGCCGACGGCATTCCAGGGAAAGCCGGTGAACAGGAAGCCTCGCAGCCATTCGGTCAGGCCAAAAGCAAAGGCAAGAGCGGCGATGCGGCCGATGTCGTTGGTCCATAACAGCCGGGCGACGACCGCGGCGAATCCGTAGAAAAACGCCAGCGCCAAAGGAATGCCGACGACCGCGAAGGGCAAGGCCCAGGCGAAACTGTCGGCTTCGACCAGAAGCGCCTCGCCGATCCACCACAGGCCGGCGAGGAAATAGCCGAAGCCGAACCACCAGCCGATGGCAAAAGCCGGCCGCAGCCGCCTGAGCCAACTGTCGGAAGCCTCGCCGGTGGCGCCGTCGAGCAGCCAGACCAGCAGCGGAAACGAGACGAAACAGACGGCGAAGAAATCGTAAGGCGCCTGGGCGAGCACCGCCAGTGCGCCGGCAAGAAACGCCAGCAGCGCACGCCGCCAGCCCCAAAGCAGAATTATCCGGCCGGCCAGGCGCTCCATGCAGACTTCCCAAGTCGTGCGAATCAGAAGCCAAGATTTATCAGATTTATTGAAATGCGACTCGCTTCGAACCGGCCAATCCCTGCGTTACCGGTGCCAGCCGTCGATGCTGAAGCTGCTCAGCTGCTCGGCCTCCTCGCGCGAAACGGCGCGCAAGGTCTGGGTGAAGGTCCAGACATGGCCTTCTGGATCACGGGCGCGGTATTGGCGCTCGCCGTAGAACTGATCGGCGGGCGCCTCGACGATCTCGGCTCCGGTTGCTCTCGCCTGTTCGCAATGCGCGTCCAGGCCGTCTTTCAGCCGCACACAGACCGACTGGGTGTTCTTGCCGCCGACAGTTGCCGGGCTGGCAATATGATCGGCCCATTCGGAATCGACGATGATGTAGCCGTCGCCAAAACGCATCTCGGCATGGACCAGCCGTCCGTCGGCGTCGCTGACCACCATGCTCGGTTCGAAACCGAAGGCCGCCTCAAGCCAGATCAACGCCGCCCTTGGATCCCGATAGAAAACCCCGGAACCGAACGTGGCGTGTTTGAACGGGTCGTCGACCGTCATGCAGCGCGAAATCAGGCCTGCTCGGTGCGAGCGGTTGCGCGGCGGCGGCGCTCGCCCTTCTGGTTCTGGACGATGCGCACCCGCTTGACGCGGCGCGGATCGGCGTCGAGCACGTGGAATTCGAAGCCGGGTATCGCTTGCACGACTTCGCCGCGCGCGGGCACGCGGCCAAGCGTGTTGAAGATCATGCCGCCGATGGTGTCGACATATTCGCCATGCTCGCCGGCGGTAAAATCCTCGCCGATCATCTTGGCGACCTCGTCGATCTCGGCCTTGCCGTCGACGACGAAGACGCCCTCGCCGGTCTGGGTGATCAGCGGCTCATCTTCGTCATGCTCGTCCTCGATGTCGCCGACGACCATTTCGACGATGTCTTCCAGCGAGGCCAGGCCATCCGTGCCGCCATATTCGTCGATGACCAGCGCCATCTGGGTGCGCGTTGTCTGCATGCGACCCATCAAGTCGGAGGCAAGCATGGAGGGCGGCACGAACAGTACCGGGCGAATCAGATTGAGGTCGCCGATGGTGCGTCGGAGATCGACCTGGGCGAGGTCGAGAAGCGTCGTTGCCGGCGTCTTCCTCGATGTCCTGCCCTTCTTGACTCGGGCGACCTTGGTGATGTGCGCCAGCACGTCACGGATGTGAACCATGCCGCGCGGGTCGTCGAGCGTCTCGGAATAGACCGGCATGCGCGAATGGCCGGATTGCTCGAACAGGCCGAGCAGATCGCCCAAAGTCGTGGTGATCTCGACCGCCTCGATGTCGGCGCGCGGCACCATGACGTCCTCGACGCGCACTTCGCGCAGGCGCAGTATGTTGTTGAGCATGGCGCGTTCGCCGGGCGAAAAAGACTCGGCATCGCTTGTCGTTTCGGCAAGCGCGCCGGCGATTTCCTCGCGCAGGCTGGTGCCGTTGCGCTGCCGGAACAGGCCCAAAACGCGGTCGAACAGGGAGGGACCGGCAGGCGATGGCTCGCTGGCAATGCTACCAGAAGCGGGGCTGCCGGTGATGGTACTCGGACTCGATCCCTCTTCCGTCGTATCGGAAGGCTTGGTCGCACTGCCAGCCTCGGGGCGGGCGGCAGTTTCTGGTTTGTCGTTCATCGTCGTCCGGTCAATTGGTCCTTTGTCATTACGTGTAGGGATCGGGAATGGCAAGCCTTGCAAGCGCCGCGCGCTCGATGGCTTCCATCTCCTCGGCCTCTGCATCGGTCTCGTGATCGTAGCCCAGCAAATGCAGCAGGCCGTGGATGACGAGATGGGTGATATGGTTCTCGAAGGGCTTCTCTTCCAGGGCCGCTTCGCGCGCGACCGTCTCGGCAGCGAGCACGATATCGCCCAGCATTGGCGGCAACTTGCCGCCTTTGGGGAACGGAAAAGCCGGGAAAGACAAGACGTTGGTGGCTTTGTCCTTGCCGCGCCAGCCGGCATTGAGGGTGCGGATATGGGCATCGTCGGAAAAGACGATGCTGAGTTCGGAGTGGCCGGCAGCGGCGGTTTCGGTAAAGGCAGCCGACACGGCGCGGTCGACCAGAAGCGTCAGCGCCGCTTCGCCGGGCCAATCGCCAGCCTCGACCGACAGATCGATCTCGACGGGGACCGAACTGTCCCCGCCGCCAGTCTTTATGTCTTCAGGCATGGGCCCGCATGGTCACATCAGTTCTCGGCGCCGAGGCCGCGCGACAGCTTGGCGTCGCGGTCATAGGCCCTGACGATTTCCGCCACCAACGGATGGCGCACGACGTCGACATCGTTGAAGCGCACGGTTACCGCGCCGGCCACACCGTCAAGGACACGCAGGGCTTCGACCAGGCCAGATTTGGTGCTTGGGGGCAAGTCGATCTGCGTCGGATCGCCGGTGACGATCATGCGCGAATTCTCGCCGAGGCGGGTCAGAAACATCTTCATCTGCATCGGCGTGGTGTTCTGCGCCTCGTCGAGGATGACGGCGGCGTGTGCCAGTGTTCGTCCGCGCATGAAGGCCAGCGGCGCGATTTCGATGACTTCGGCGGCAATAGCACGCTCAACCTTGTCGGCCGGCATCATGTCGTACAGCGCATCATAAAGCGGCCGCAGATATGGATCGACCTTTTCCTTCATGTCGCCGGGCAGGAAGCCCAGCCGCTCGCCGGCCTCGACCGCCGGTCGCGACAGGATGATGCGCTCGACCATGCCGCGTTCGAGCAGCATCGCCGCATGCGCCACCGCCAGATAGGTCTTGCCGGTGCCGGCGGGACCGATGCCGAACACCAGTTCCGAGCGCTCCAGCGCCCGCATATAGGCGTCCTGGTTGAGCGAACGGGCATAGATGGTCTTCTTGCGGGTGGATATCTGGGCGGCCGAGACCTTGCCTTTGCGCTCCAGCGTTGGCAGCGTCAGCTGGTCGTCGGCGGCAACCGCCATGCGCACGGCGCCGTCCACGTCGGACTGGCCGATATCGGTGCCTTTCTGGAGAATGCCATAGAGATTGTCGAGCGCGCGGCGCGCCTGCTCGGCCGCCGAGGCCGAACCCTTGATGGTCAACTGGTTGCCACGCGAGCGGATGTCGACGCCGAGCTTCTGCTCGAGCCGGGCCAGGTTCTCGTCAAACTGGCCGTACAGGGCGCTGGCAAGCTTGTTGTTGTCGAAAGTAAGAACGATGTGCGCCATGTCAGAGGCCCCGGATGTCTGGTTCTGGGGCAGAGTCTTCACTTCAGCAGCGCTCAACCGTCTCTCCTCATCTGCCGAGGCCATCAGGCCAATTCGGCGAACAGGCTATTGTAGCCCGTCTTCGTGATTCGCACCCGGATAATGTCACCGATTTCGCCGGCCTTTTCATCAACAATAACCGGCTGCAGCCAAGGCGAACGTCCGACCTTCTGGCCAGCCTGACGGCCGGGCTTCTCGATCAGCGTATCGATGGTGCTGCCGACCAGGCTCAGGCCGAAATCCTGCTGCTGTTTGAGCAGCAGCGCCTGCAGTCGCTGCAAGCGCTCGTCTTTGACCGCTTCGGGCACGTGATCGTGCATATCGGCGCCCGGCGTGCCGGGGCGCGGCGAATATTTGAACGAAAAGGCCGAGGCGTAGTTGACCTGGCGCACCAGTTCCATTGTCGCCTCGAAATCGGCGTCGGTCTCGCCGGGGAAGCCGACGATGAAGTCACCGGACAGCGCGATGTCGCCGCGGGCGGCGCGGATGCGCTCGAGTAGCGCCAGGTAATCCTTGGCCGTATGCCTGCGGTTCATCGCCTTGAGGATGCGGTCGGACCCCGACTGCACCGGCAGATGCAGATAGGGCATCAGCGCCGGCAGGTCGCGATGGGCGGCCATCAGTTCGTCGTCCATGTCGCGCGGATGGCTGGTGGTGTAGCGCAGCCGCGCCAGGCCGGGAATCTCAGCCAACCGGAACAGCAGGCGGCCAAGGCCCCATTCCGCACCATCTTCGCCCTTGCCGTGCCAGGCGTTGACGTTCTGGCCAAGCAGCGTCACCTCGCGCACGCCGGCTTCGGCCAGCCGCTCGGCTTCGGCGACGATCTGCGCCACCGGCCGCGACACTTCCGAGCCCCTGGTGTAGGGCACGACGCAGAAGGTGCAGAATTTGTCGCAGCCTTCCTGAACGGTGAGGAAGGCGGTGACGCCGCGCTTGATGACTTCGGCGCGCTTTGGCTGCGGCAGGTGCTCGAACTTGTCCTCGATGGCGTATTCGGTCTCGACAATCTTCTCGCCACCGCGCACCCGCGCCAGCACGTCGGGCAACCGGTGATAGGTCTGCGGACCGATGACAAGGTCGACGGCGGGCGAACGGCGGATGATTTCCGCGCCCTCGGCCTGCGCGACGCAGCCGGCGACGCCGATCAGCATTTCGCGCCCTGCTGCCGCGCGTTCGGCCTTCATGTCGCGAATGCGGCCGAGTTCGGAATAGACCTTTTCCGCCGCCTTTTCCCTGATGTGACAGGTGTTGAGCAGCACCAGATCCGCCTCGGCGATGGCGTCGGTCGCGGTATAGCCGTCGGCGGCCAGCGCATCGGTCATGCGCTGTAAATCATAGACATTCATCTGGCAGCCATAGGTCTTGACGAAGACCTTTTTGGCCGGGGCGGACGCCATGACCTTGCTTTCGGCGGCAATGTCGGCGTCGTTCCGCTCTATCGTGTTCAAATCCATCCGGCGGCTTCTAACGCCTTTCCGTGACAAAAAACAGACGATTCTCGAGATACGCCGATAGGCGCACTGCCTGCGCTAGCGGCTCGGGAGGGGGTCGGCGATTGCCGCCTGCATCATCGCGCGCACCTGGCTTTCCATCAGCCTCGATGTCTCCTTGCGGTTCGAGCCCTTGGAAAAGACGATTGGCTCGCCGAAATGCACTTCGACGTCGAGGGCGCCTTCGGCCATCAGCACCTTGAGATGCGGCATCAGGTCCTGATCGCCGATCCAGGCGGCGATCGACCTGTGACGGCGGCCGAGCGGCACGCCGTGCAGCCGTGTATAAGCGATCGCCAGCGGCTGGATGAAGACCTGCTCGGCCGCGCCTTCCGAAATCGCCATCGAGGCGGCACCGAACAAGGTGCTCTTGAACGGCAGGATGGTGTTGCCGTCGCCGGTCGAGCCTTCAGCAAACAGCACCATGGCATCGCCCTTGGCCATGCGGCTGGCGATCTCGTTGGCCTGGTCCCCCGCCGTGCGCTTGCGCTCACGCTCGATGAAGACTGTGCGTTGCAGCTTCGACAGCCAGCCGATCAGCGGCCACCCCTCCATATCCGCCCTGGCGATGAACGTCACATCGGCAAAAGAGCCGAGCACCATGATGTCGGTCCAGGAGATGTGGTTCGAGGCGACCAGCAGCGGGCGCTGGCTGGACAATTTGCCTTTGACGTGGATGCGCAAGCCGAGTGTGCGGACGATGAGCCTGTGCCAGACCTTCAGAATGACGGTTTCGCGCCAGATGCCGGTCTTCATCGACAGCAGTTGCAGCGGCACAAGGACCAGCGAGCCGACGACAACGAGGCTCAGCGCCAGGAAAGTCCTGATTTTTCCAATCATGCGCCTGACCTTATCCCGCGTTCTGCGCTAACGAAGATCGCGGCGCATGACAAGC
Source organism: Mesorhizobium sp. P171375 (assembly GCF_057786075.1). Classification (NCBI taxonomy): domain Bacteria; kingdom Pseudomonadati; phylum Pseudomonadota; class Alphaproteobacteria; order Hyphomicrobiales; family Phyllobacteriaceae; genus Mesorhizobium; species Mesorhizobium sp. P171375. The sequence goes on along the minus strand of NZ_JBYNWF010000001.1, from coordinate 1,677,726 downwards.
GCGCCGGTCGGGCCATGTTCGGTCGAGCGGTAATAATTGGCGCGGTGGCCGACCTGGCGGAAGCCGAGCCGTCGGTAGAGGGCGATCGCGGCGACATTGGTCTCGTCGACTTCGAGGAACAGCGCCTCGGCGCGCTGCGCGTGCAGTTCGCGCAGCACCGCATCCATCAGCTGCCAGCCGAGCCCCTGGCGGCGATGCGAGCGCGCCACCGCCACGGTCAGGATCTCGCCTTCGCCGGCAGCAAGCCTGGCCAGCACGAAGCCGACCGGCGGCTTGGCGCCCTGGCCGATCTCACGCGCGGCATAGCCGAACACGGTGTCCTGCTCGAGCAGCGCGGCGAACTCACCATCGGTCCACGGCCGGACGAAGTCCTCGCGATGCAGCGCCGAGACCGCCGGGCTGTCAGCGATGGTCAGCGGTTCGAGCGCATAGTCCCTGCGGCGCGGCTGGAGGAAGGGAATGCGCATTATTTGTCCTGCCGCGATAAAATAAACCCCGCCTGCGGCTTGGCGTCGGCGCCGCGCAGATAGAGCGGTTTCGGTTTTTCGCCCTCGCCTTTTGCCGCTGCCAGCCGGGCGTAGACGGCAATGTCGGCAGTTGCCGATGTCGGGCCGATATCGAAGATGCGTCCGACCGCCGCGGCGATCTGCTCAACCGCCGTGCCGGCAAGCACCGGACGATTGTTCGCCGCCATTCCCGCGGCTTGCGCAAGTGTGGTCACCGCCGGACCATAGCGCAAAATCGCTTCCGCATCGTAAAACGCGGCATGGATCTCCTCGCGGCCGGCGTCGAGCGCCGACAGGACCGGGCGGCCGGGAAATGCCGCGCTTGCTTCTGCCGCCAGTGCTTCCAGCGTTGTCACGCCGATCGCGGGGATCTTCAACGCCAGCGCCAGGCCGCGGGCCGCCGACACACCGACGCGCAAGCCGGTAAAGGAGCCCGGGCCTATCGAGACCGCAACGGCGCCAAGGCCGGCGTAGTCTGTACCGCCGGCCTTCAGCGCTTCGTCGATCACGGCCATCAAGTGTTCGGCATGGCCCTTGCCGAGATCGCGCACGGAACGGCCGAGCTCCTTCCCGGCCGCCGCGTCATAGACGCAGGCGGCGCAGAGATTGGCGGCACAGTCGATGGCAAGCAGTTTCATGGGCGACCGGTTCGAAAAACAGTCTCCCTCTGCCCGCCATGGCTCGCCGCCGCAAGAGCCAGCGTGTAAATTGTTAAGCGGCTTCGCTTCGGCGTAGGCCGGACGGCTTACGCCGCCGGCGCGATGCGCAGCATGTGGTTGTCCCAGACATAATCGGGCTCGGAGCGCGTCGTGCCGCTGCCTTCGATGATTTCGCCAGCACCTGTCGTCGCCATGAAGCCCGGCCCGTCGGGTGCCAGGCCGCAGACCTCGACCAGCACCTTGGTGGCGACGATCTTGCCGCTGGCGGCATCGATCACGGCCAGCGAATTGCCTTCCGGCGACGACACGGCGACCGTTCCGGCGGCCGGATTGGCCGCGACCGAGCCGATATAGTTCTTGAAGCCGGACAGCACGTCCTGCGGCATGTCGATCAGTTGCAGGTCCTTGCCACGGGCAGCGCGGCCGACCAGCAACGGACGGTCGGTGCCTGGACCACGATACTGGCAGCCGAACCAGATGGTGCCGGACGCATCGGCATCCATGTGGCGGATCGACAGTTGGTGCAGGGAAGCCGGCAGCTCGTGTTTTTCGATGAGGTCGCCGGTGATGCGGTCGACCAGCACATAAGACGGCTTCATCGTCGCGATGTTGAGTTCGGCGCGGCCATAGTCCGGATGGGTCTCGATGCCGCCATTGGCGATGGCGACCGTCCTGCCGTCGCCAAGCAGCAGAAGCTCGTGCGGCCCCATGCCATAGGTCGGAAACTCGCCGATGCGGCTGAATTTGGCGCGTGCGTCGTAGATTCCGACGACGCCGGCGGCATTGTCGAAATCATTCTCGGTGGCGTAGAGCATCGCCCCATCGGCCGAGAACACGCCATGGCCGAAGAAGTGCCGACCGGTGATGCTGGCAATGGTCTGCGGCGCTTCGCGGCCGGTGTGGTCGAAGACCACAGCGAAGGTGCCGGGCTGTCTGGCGAAGACCACGGAGCGCTTCGATACCGGATCGAAGGTGACGTCGTGGCCACGGTCGGGCAGGTCGATCGCATGCAGTAGTTTGCCGGCTTCCGACAGCATAGCCGCGCCAAAACTGCCGTCGCGCTTGACGAAGGCGGTGGCAAAGACCGCATCCGTGCTGAGCGTGTTTGCCCAGGCCGGCGGCGCCATTGCCGTGACGAAGCCAGCGCCCGCAGCCTTCAGAAAATCGCGGCGATCGATCAGTGGCGTCCTCATGATCAGTCTCCGTCGAGCGAGGAGAAGCCGGCGGTCAGGCCGAATTCGGCCGTCAACCTGGTGCCGATCAAGCCTGACAGGCTGGAGGTGATCAGCGCGAAATGCTCGAGCTTCTCGCGCTGCGCCGGATCGGCCAGCGCCTTGTCGATCGGGCCCTGGGCTGACCTGGCGGTGGCGATGCCGTTGACCAGCTGGATATGGATCGATTCCGCCATCCAGCGTGCATCCTCCGGCAACGCGTCGCCGAGCTTCGAGGCCTCAAACAGTGTGTCGATGCCTGAGAGATTGCCGGCTAATGACAGGCCGGTGTTCTGCGAGCGCCAGAAGATCGCCTGCCTTGGCTTGTCGGCATCCGGCTTGGCGCCGAGAAAACCCTTGAGGCGCACGTCTCGGACCATCTCCAACTCGTTGATGAAGATGCCGACCAGTTCGGTCACCGCTTCGGTGCCATCGCGATAGAGCGCGTTGTCGGGTCCCGGATTGGCCCACAGGGCCGCAAAGCCGTCCGGCTTTTTCCAGGCTGCGTCGACGTCGGCGGCCATCGTCTCGATATTCTTGGCAATCGCCGCGCCGTAGGCGCAGCGGTACGGATCGTCCTTGCCGGCGAGCGCCTCGGAGCCATCGCCATAGAGCACGAACTCCAGCGCCCCTAACCCCTGCATGGCGACGCTCTTGCCCGCCAGCTGCGCCGGGTCGGTGGCGGTCGGGTCCTTGGCGGCCAGAGCGGCCTGCACCTGCTTCAGGCCGATGCTCTTGCGGTCCGGCCAGTAGAGCATGCGCTCCAGCCGGTTGTTCTCCTTGATCGGCCCGAAGCCGATGATTTCGGCCGACGACCAGGCTGCGACCGTGGCCGAGAATTCGGCATGCGCGACATCGAGATTACCCTGCGAAGGTGCCTGGCAAAGCGCGTCCATGGCCTTGGCTAGGCCGTCCGCATGATCATGCAGACTGGCATAGGCGGGACGGACAAAGCCGTCGATCGCGCCCTGGATGACGTCGGAGGCTTTCACCGAGGCCGATGCCGGGCAGGACATGGCCAGCGCTAGCGCGAGGGCAGGCAAAAAGCGCTTCAGCATCAGAGTGACTCCAGGAATTTGATGAGAGCATTGCGGTCGGCCGCATCGGTAGCGGCAAAGCGGTCGCGCGCCTTCTGCCCCTCGCCGCCGTGCCAGAGGATAGCTTCGGTAAGCGTACGCGCACGCCCGTCATGCAGGAAGAAGCTGTTGCCGTTGACCGTTTGGGTGAGCCCGACGCCCCAGAGCGGCGGGGTGCGCCATTCGCGGCCCGTCGCCTCGCCAACGACCTGGCCATCGGCGAGACCGGGACCCATGTCGTGTAGCAGGAAGTCGGAATAAGGCCAGACCAGCTGGAAGGCTTGCGCTTTGTTGGGCGCGCCGCGCATGGTGACGAATTTCGGCGTGTGGCAGGAGATGCAGCCCATGTCGTAGAACAGTTTCTTGCCGGCGAGCACGGCGGGATCGCCGACATCGCGCCGCGCCGGCACGGCAAGGTTCTGCGAATAGAAAGTGACAAGGTCCATCACCGGCGACGGCGCCTCGACAGTACCGAGCCGCTTCTGGACGCCGTTCGGCATGGCGAGGCAGGCCTTTTCGGCCGTAGTACAATCGCCCCAATGGTTGGGCTCTTCCGGCGTCGAAATGCCGATATCGCCGTCAAAGGCTTCTGCCGCCTGCCGGCGGATCGAGGCGGTTTGCGCCTTCCAGCCGAAGCGGCCGAGTGTCAGTTCGTCGCTGCTGACGTCGCGTACGATGTTGGGTTTGCCGGAAATGCCGTCGCCATCGCGGTCGTCCGGATCAGCGTGGGCAAGAATATCGGCCGGTGCGATCTGTTCGATCAGGCCAAGGCCGATCATCGGCGGCGTCAGCCGCGGCGACACTGTGGTGTGCGGATCGAGCGGGCCGTAGCCAAGACCATCGATGGCATAACTCGGTTTGCGCAGCGAAACGACGGTGCCGTCGCCAAGCGCAACCTTTTCATCGCCATAGTCGACACGCATGCGGCCTTCGCCCTTGAGGCCGGGAACCGCCAGTTCCTGCAATTGCGTGCCGTAGACAGGGTCGGGGAAGTTCAACACTTTGTGCCCGGCGATCTCGGCCTTTTCCTCCGCTGTGCTGGCATCGCGCGCCAGCCGTAGCAACATCGAGGTGGTGCGGCTGTCGGCTGACGGCGGACGGCCGCGGCCGTCCTTCAAATGGCAATTCTGGCAGGCACGCTCGTTGAACAGTGGCCCGAGACCATCCGAGGCCTGGGTCGAGGACGGCGACGACACCCAGTTCTTGCGAAAAAGCGCATTGCCGAGCTTGAAATTGCTCTCTTCCTCGAAGGTGATGTTTTCAGAGGGTTGCGAGAAGGCGTCGCGGTCGACCTGCTTGCGCGAGGTGCCGGCGCCGCCTTGCATCGTTTCGAAGGCTTCCGGTTTGGAGAAATCGGCGGTCGGCCTGGTGACTGCAATGACGCGGGCCTGATCCTTCGGCGTCAGGTCGGTGCGGCTGGTGGCGAGGCCGGCCGGGTCCACAGCACCAGCCAGCGCCGGGGCCGAAACAATCGCAAGGATGGCAATCGAAAGCCCGCGAAACGGCTGGTATCGCGGGTTTTTGAGGAGCGGCAGGCCGTTAGCCCGCCGCAAGCGGCGCGGAAAATCTAGGAGGCGCCGCATTCCCGCATGGTCCTATTCCGCCTCATCCGCCGATGCGGCGTTGAGCTGGCCGTACTTTTCCTCGCCGATCGAGGCCAGCAGGTCGAGCTGCGTCTCGAGGAAGTCGATATGACCTTCCTCGTCGGCCAGCAATTCCTCGAACAGCTTCATCGTCACGTAGTCGCCTGCTTCTTCACAGATCTCGCGCGAACGCTTGTAGGCGGTGCGCGCGTCATATTCGCCGGCAAGATCGGATTCGAGCACTTCCTTGACATTCTGGCCGATGCGCAAAGGCGCCACGGACTGCAGATTGGGGTGGCCTTCGAGGAAGATGATACGGGCCACCAGCCGATCGGCATGGTGCATTTCCTCGATCGATTCGGCGCGTTCCTTCTTTGCCAGCTTGGCGTATCCCCAGTCCTCCAGCAGACGGAAGTGCACCCAGTACTGATTGACGGCGCCGAGCTCCAGGAAAAGAGCTTCGTTAAGCCGCTCTATGATCTGCTTTTCGCCTTTCATGGGTTCTGCTCCCGTATTGGACGCGCAGGCCTCTAACGCGATCCAGATGTGAAACGATGTCGCCGCTCGCCTCCGAGCGGGCGTGGTAATTTTCGGTGACCCGAATGATCGTTTCGACCACATTTGGGAAGCAGCCGCAACAGCGACCGCGCTTTTGCATCGTGTGATAGACTTTCGCCGGCACTATGAGCTGCCAGGGATCCTGATCCAGCAGATCGACGATCGTCTGCTCAATCTCCTTTTCGGTGATGATATTGCAATGGCAGATCAGCATGGATTGGCTCTGGCTGACGGCGCCTCCTCCGCGCCGTTTGGCTGGTGGTTGGTTGGGGTGTTACTTGAACACCTTCTCCGGTGCATCAAGGCTATCGGAACCCTCAAAAGCAATGTCGTTGAGCTTCAAGGCACCAACGGCGCGTTCGATCGACTTGGTCTGGTCGACCAGAGCGTCGATTGCCGCCTGCACCGTGGCGTTGCCTTCGGTGTTGCCCTCGGCGATCTGCTGGTCATAGGCCTCACCGGCCACAGCCCGCGCCTTGATCGCCTCCATCTTGGCGACCGACACGTCGAGCTTGTCGGACAGTTCCTTGTCGATCGCCGGATCGGCCGCCTTGACCATATCGTGCACCGACGGGCCCGAAACGACGGTGCCGTCGAGGCGCGCGTAGCTGGCGAGATAGGCGGCGCGGATGCCGATCGCGTCATAGAGATGCGAGTTGTAGGTGTTGTCGGAGAAGCAGTCGTGCTCCTCTTCCGGATCGTGCAGCAGCAGGCCGAGTTTCATGCGCTCGCCGGCAAGTTCGCCGTAGGACAGCGAGCCCATGCCGGTGAAGATCACCGAAATGGCGGTGTTCGGCTGGCCGTCGAGGAGGTTCTTGCGGGCGGCGCCGTCTTCCTTCCAGTTGCCGACCATCTCCTGTAGGTCGGAGACCAGCAGGTCGCTGGCCGACTTCAGATACTGCGCGCGGCGGTCGCAATTGCCGCCGGTGCAATTCTTGAGGTCATAGTCGGTATAGGGCCGCTCGCCGGCGCCCGGGCCGGTGCCGTGCAGATCCTGGCCCCAGAGCAGGAATTCGATGGCATGATAGCCGGTCGCAACATTGGCTTCGATGCCGCCGGCTTCCTGCAGCGTGCCGGAGAGGAACTCCGGCGTCAGCTTCGAGGCGTCGACCTTCTTGCCGTTGATCTCGATTTCCTTGTTGGCGATCACATTGGCGGTGTAGAGCGCGTTGGCATCGGACTCGGTGCCATAGCTCTTGGCGACATAATCGATCAGGCCTTCGTCCAGCGGCCAGGAGTTCACCTTGCCTTCCCAGTCGTCGACGATCTTGTTGCCGAAGCGATATACCTCGGTCTGCTGGTAAGGCACGCGCGACGCCTTCCAGGCATCGCGGGCGGCGTTGAGCGTGTCGGCCGATGGATTGGCGAGCAGCGCGTCGACTGCCTTGTCGAGCGCCTGCGCGGTGGTCAGCGAATCCTCGTACTTGGCCAGCGCGATGTCGGAATAGGTTTTGATGACCGCCTTGGCGTCGGTCTCCGCCGCCTTGGCCGGCAGGATGAAAACCGCCGCCGTCAACATTGCCGTGGCACCGATCGCAGCCAGCCTGCCGCCATATCGTGCTGTCATCATCATTCTCCAGTTCAAAGGGAATTCGCTAAAAGGCGCGCGTGCCAAACGGTGCCAGGACACAGGCATGCCATACGTCACAACGGATGCCGCGCCGTTGCGCGGCTCACGGTAGAAAGACACCAAATGCCTCCAATCGAACGGGTTCAAGGCCCAAACATCAAAGGGATGCGCTGACGCGCGAGCCTCCATAAAGCGATGGCGGCGCTGGAAGTCAACTGGCGAACCCCAGAAAATTCAATTGAAACAACAGTTTAGAATTATTCTAAACTAGGACTATCAACTTTAAATCGTATCCCCGGCAGCCTTGGGTGAGAGACACCGAGATTGACAGACGACCATTCCGGGTGCGACCCGGACCTGGGCTCTTGCGACGGCGGCAGACAATCGCCATCTGGCGGAACAGCTCACAATCAGAGAGCATGATGTCGTCCGCAAACCGCTTCACACTTTTCGGCATCATGCTCCAGATTTGAAACAGGAATTCGGGTTGCGATGAAGAACGGTGTCGTCATTGTCGGTGCGGGTCATGCGGGCGTGCAAGCGGCCGCCAGCCTGCGCGAGGAAGGCTATGACGGACCGGTCATCCTGATCGGCGACGAAAACGAGCTGCCCTACCACAAGCCGCCTTTGTCGAAGACCTTCATCAAGGATGCCGAGGCCAAGGCGCAGCCATTGCGCGGCGAGGCTTTTTACACCGGCAGCACCATCGACTTCAGGCCGGGCATCCGAATCGACCGCATCGATACGGCAGACCGCAGGCTGGACATAGTGGGCGGCGGCGCGCTTGCCTTCGACCGCCTTATCCTGGCCACCGGTTCGCGGCCGCGGCTTCTGCCGCTGCCGGGCGGGGACCTCTCGGGCGTGCTGTCGCTGCGCTCGATCGCCGATGCGCGGCTGATCCGCGAACTCAGTGGGCAGAGCGACGATGTCGTCATTCTCGGCGGCGGCTTCATCGGGCTGGAAATTGCGGCGACGCTGCGAGTGGCCGGCCGCAACGTCACCGTGGTCGAAGCCGTCGACCGGCTGCTCGGCCGCGCCGTGGCGCCGGTGGTGGCGAGCCATGTCCGCCAGCGGCTGGAGGCGCTGGGCGTGCGTATCCTCACCGGCACCACCATTGCCAGGCTGGAGGGCGAAAACGGCCATGTCTCAGCCGCCCTCACTTCCACCGGCGAAAGGCTGCCGGCACGCATGGTCATTGTCGGCATCGGCGCGGTGCCGAATGTCGAACTGGCGCAGGCTGCCGGGCTGACTGTCGCCAATGGCATCCGCGTCGACCAGCAGATGCGCAGCTCGGTGCCTGACATCCTCGCCATCGGCGACGCCGCTTCCTACCGCCACTGGTCGACCGGCGGCGACGTGCGGCTGGAATCGGTGCAGAACGCCACCGACCAGGCCCGGCTTGCCGCGCGCACCATAACCGGCCACGCCGACAGCTATTCGGCCGTGCCTTGGTTCTGGTCGGACATCGGCGACATGAAGTTGCAGATGGTCGGGCTGACGTCAGGCGGCGACAGCCATGTCGTGCTGGGCGATCTCGCCGACAACAAATTCTCGATCTACCACTATGCCGGAAGTCGGTTGCTCGGCATCGAATCGGTCAATCGCCCCGGCGACCATATGCTCGGCCGCAAGATGCTCGGCGCCGGCTTCTCGCCGACGCCGCAGACGGTAGCGGAAGGCCCTGATGGGCTGAAGGCGGCGCTGGCCGCCTTCCAGCAGGACGAGCCGGCCAGAGCTGCCGGCTAGCCCAATGTATATCGACTAAGCAGCGCAGACTTCGCGGATCGAGCTTTCCAGAATGTCGAGCGCCTCGTTCATGACGTTGTCCTGGATGGTGATCGGGGCCAGGAAACGAATGACGTTGCCGTAGACGCCGCAGGTCAGCAGGATCAGGCCCTTGTCGAGCGCCTTCAGCCGAATGGCGTTGGCGATCTCAGCCGACGGCAGGCCTTTCTTGACGTCGTTGAATTCGACCGCGTTCATGAAGCCGAGGCCCCTTATATCGACAATCTCGGGCACGTCGTCACGGATCGCCTGCAGCCGTTGCTTCAGCCTAGCGCCCAGCGTGTTGGCGCGGTCGCAGAGCTTTTCGTCCTCGATCACGTCGAGCACGGCGTGTGCTGCAGCGACACCGATCGGGCTGCCGCCATAGGTGCCGCCGAGGCCGCCGGGGCCGGGCGCATCCATGATTTCGGCGCGGCCGGTGACCGCCGCCAGCGGGAAGCCGCCGGCCAGGCTCTTGGCCATGGTGGTGATGTCGGCCGCAACCTCGTGATGGTCCATGGCGAACATCTTGCCGGTGCGGGCAAAGCCGGTCTGCACCTCGTCGGCGATCAACAGCATGCCGTGCTGGTCGCAGAGCTTGCGCAGCGCGGTCAGGAACTCGCGCGGCGCGTCGTAAAAGCCGCCCTCGCCCTGGACCGGCTCGATGATGATGGCGGCGACGCGGGCCGGATCGACATCGGCCTTGAACAGTCTGTCGAGTGCCGCCAGCGAATCCGCGACCGACACGCCGTGCAGCGGCACCGGGAACGGCGCATGGTAGACGTCGCCCGGCATGGCGCCGAAACCGACCTTGTAGGGCACGACCTTGCCGGTCAGCGCCATGCCCATGAAGGTGCGGCCGTGGAAGCCGCCGGCAAAGGCGATGACGGCCTGGCGGCCGGTGGCGTTGCGGGCGATCTTGATGGCGTTCTCGACCGCCTCGGCGCCGGTGGTGACGAAGATGGTTTTCTTCTCGAACTTGCCGGGCAGCATGGCGTTCAGCCGTTCGGCCAGCCTGACATAGCTCTCATATGGCACGACCTGGTGGCAGGTGTGGGTGAAGCGGTCGAGCTGCGCCTTGACCGCCTCGATCACCTTGGGGTGGCGATGGCCGGTGTTGACGACGGCGATGCCGGAGGAGAAATCGATGTAGCGGCGGCCTTCGACGTCCCAGATCTCCGAATTCTCGGCGCGGTCGGCGTAGATCTGCGTCGTCATGCCGACGCCGCGCGAAATCGACTGGTTCTTGCGTTCGGAAATGGCTGCGTTCTTCATGGTCATCCCTCGCCGGGCTGGCGCCCGCTCTTGCTTGACAGGTCTCAAGCTTGTTCTGGCCTTATTTCACGTTTTCCTCAAGTCGGCACCGTCGCCCGGCGATTGGGCCTGCCCTCGGTGCGCGGCACGTCGACAGGTCCTAACCAGCTGACCGATACGCGTACGAGATCGGTTTCCTTTTCCTTGGGATCGATTATCCTCCCGATGTCTGTGACAGCTCACCCGTCATGAGCGTTCCGGATCGGTGAGGGACCCTATGAGCAGAAACGCGACATCGTCCGCCCCGCAGCCCCCGGCCTCAGGCCTTTTTTCGTTTTCTCCCATCCTCCTCGCCTGTGCGATCGCGCCGTTCATTCTAGCCGGCTGCCAGAAGCAGGAGGCGGCGGCCAAGAAACTGCCGATCATGGTGCGCACCAAGACGGTGGCCATGGCCGATTATGCGCCGCGGACCTCGCTGACCGGAGTGATCGCGGCGCGCACGCTGAACAATCTGTCCTTCCGTGTCGGTGGTCGCGTCGCCGAACGGCTCGTCGATGTCGGCCAGCATGTCGACAAGGACGCCGTGCTTGCCCGCATCGATCCGCAAGAACAGGAATCCGATTTGCGCTCGGCGCAGGCCGATCTCGATGCCGCTCAGGCGCAACTGACCCAGGCGGCCGCCACCTTCGAACGGCAGAAAACCCTGCTTGCCCAGGGTTTTACCACCAGGCGGGACTATGATGCGGCCGACCAGGCGCAGAAGGTGGCGCAAGGCAGTGTCGATCAGGCGCAGAGCGCGCTTTCCAACGCCAGGGAGAACCTGTCCTTCACCGAGCTCAAGGCGGGCGCTGCCGGCGTCATCACCGCTCGGCAGGTCGAAGCCGGGCAAGTGGTGCAGGCGGCACAGACGGTCTTCACCGTCGCCGAGGACGGCGACCGCGATGCGGTGTTCAATGTCCAGGAAACGCTGGTCGCCAAAACGGCGCCATCGCCCTCGGTGACGATCACGCTGCTGGCCGACCCGCAGGTGAAGGCCTTGGGCAAGGTGCGCGAAGTCTCCCCGGCGGTCGATCCGGCTTCGGGGTCGGTCCGGGTCAAGGTCGGCATTGCCGACACGCCGGAAGGCATGCCGCTCGGCGCCACCGTCATCGGCTCGGTCAACGCCAGACCGGCGAAAGCCGTCATCCTGCCCTGGCAGGCGCTGACCTCGATCGAGGGCAAGCCGGCTGTCTGGATTGTCGATCCCTCGACCAAGGCGGTGGCGACAGCCTTGGTCAATGTGCTGGCCTTCGATTCCGGCGTGGTCGTCGTCGACAAGGGGCTGGAGGTCGGACAAAGCGTCGTCACCGCCGGTGGCCAGTTGCTCAGCCCCGGACAGGCGGTCGAGATCTCGGGAGCCGGACAATGAGGCGGCGGCGTATCCTGCTCTTTGTGTCTGCCTTGTCTGCAATAGCGGCGCTCGCCGGCTGCTCGAAATCGGAGGAAAAGCCGCCAGAGATCATCCGGCCGGTGCTGTCGATGGTAATCGAGCCACAGACGACGCGGGCCTTCGGCTTCGCCGGCTCCATCGAGCCGCAGGTCAGCGCCGACCTCGCCTTCCGCCTGCTCGGCCGCGTCGTCTCGCGCGACGTCAAGATCGGCGATATCGTCAGCAAGGGCACGACGATCGCCACGCTCGATCCGACGGCGCTCGAGCTTGCCGTACAGGCGGCAAAGGCCGAACTCTCCAATACCGAGGCGCAATTCGCCAACGCCGCCGACAGCGAGGACCGCCAGCGCCAGTTGCTCGCCGCGGCCAACACCTCGCAGGCCGTCTTCGATGCCGCGCAGCAGGCCAGGCAAGCGGCCGAAGCCGGCGTCGAGCGGGCCAAGGCAGCGCTTGCCAAATCGCAGGAGCAGCTTGGCTATGCCAGGCTGTTCTCGGACTTCGACGGCGTCGTCACCGCCACCGGCGCCGAGGTCGGCCAGACGGTTTCGGCCGGCCAGACCATCGTCACCGTGGCGCGCTCGGATTTGCGCGAAGCGGTGGTCGACATTCCCGACCAATTGATCGGCGATCTGGCTGTCGGCACGTCGTTCGAGGTCATCCTGCAATCGCTGCCGTCGATCCAGACCGAGGCCACGCTACGCGAGATCGCGCCGCAAGCCGATAGTTCGACCCGCAGCCGCCGCGTCAAGCTGACGCTCACCGATCCGCCGCAGGCCTTCCGGCTCGGCTCGACGGTGACGGCGACACGGGTGGCTAAGGTGGCGCCGACGATCGAGCTGCCGCTGTCGGCGCTGCTGCAGAAGAATGGCGGCGACAAGGTCTGGATCGTCGATGAAAAGACGTCGAGCGTCTCGACGCGCGACATCAAGATCGCCTCGAAGGGCGCCGCCAGCTTCATCGTCGCCGAAGGACTTGAGGCCGGGATGCGCGTCGTCACCGCCGGCGTCCACAGCCTGGTGGACGGCCAGAAGGTCAAGATTCCACAAGGAGGGGCGTCATGAAGGGGTTCAACCTCTCCGACTGGGCGCTCAACCACCGCTCGCTGGTCTGGTACTTCATGCTGGTCTTCGTTGTCGCCGGCATCTTCGCTTACCTCAATCTCGGCCGCGAGGAAGATCCGAACTTCACCATCAAGACCATGATCGTCCAGGCCAATTGGCCGGGCGCCTCGGTCAACGAGACGGTGCGGCAGGTCACCGACCGCATCGAAAAGAAGCTCGAGGAACTGGACAGCCTCGACTTCACCCGCTCGGTCACCACCGCCGGCAAGACCGTCATCTTCGTCAACCTGAAGGACACCACCAAGGCGCGCGATGTCGTGTCGAACTGGACCCAGGTGCGCAACATGGTCAACGACATCGCGCCCCAATTTCCGCAAGGCGTGCAGGGGCCGTTCTTCAACGACCGCTTCGGCGATGTCTTCGGCAATATCTACGCCTTCACCTCGGATGGCCTGACGCCGCGCCAGTTGCGCGACTATGTCGAGGATGTCAGGACTCAGATCCTGACTGTGCCCAATGCCGGCAAGGTCGATCTGGTCGGCGCCCAGGACGAAGCCATCTATCTCGAATTCTCGACCCGCCAGATCGCAGCCCTCGGCCTCAACCAGCAGGCGATCGTGGCCAGCCTGCAAGCGCAGAACGCCATCACGCCGTCGGGCGTCGTCGAATCCGGACCCGAGCGCGTCAGCGTGCGGGTCGGCGGCCAGTTCACCTCCGAGGAGAGCCTGCGCGGCATCAATCTGCGCGTCAACGACCGCTTCTTTCGGCTGAGCGATGTGGCGACGATCCGACGCGGCTATGCCGACCCGCCGACGGCGCTGTTCCGCTTCAACGGCCAGGACGCGATCGGGCTTGCCATAGGCATGAAGCCCAACGCCAATCTGCTCGAATTCGGCGCCGCACTTGAGAAGAAAATGGACGAGGTGCTGGCCGACCTGCCGGTCGGCGTCGGCGTGCATCTGGTCGCCGACCAGCCGGTGATCGTGGAGGAAGCCGTTTCGGGCTTTACCCGGGCGCTGGCCGAGGCCGTCGCCATCGTGCTTGCGGTGTCCTTCATCAGCCTCGGCATGCGCGCCGGCTTCGTCGTGGCGCTGTCGATCCCGCTGGTGCTGGCCATCACCTTCACGGTCATGGCCTATCTCGGCATCTCGCTGCAGCGCATTTCGCTGGGAGCGCTGATCATCGCACTCGGGCTGCTGGTCGACGACGCCATGATTGCGGTCGAGATGATGGTGGCGCGGCTGGAGGTCGGCGACAATCTGCGCAAGGCGGCGACCTATGTCTACACATCGACCGCCTTCCCGATGCTGACCGGCACGCTGGTGACGGTCGCCGGCTTCATCCCGATCGGTCTCAACAACAGCGCCGCCGGCGAATACACTTTTACATTGTTCGTCGTCATCGCGGTCTCGCTCCTGGTGTCATGGATCGTGGCGGTGCTGTTTGCGCCGCTGTTGGGCGTGACCATCCTGCCTGCGACGATGAAGCAGAAGCATGAACAGCCCGGACGTTTCACCAGCCTGTTCCGGCGCGTGCTGGTGGGCTCGGTGCGCCACCACTGGCTGACGATCTTCGTCACGGTGTTGTTGTTTGCCGGCTCGATAGCCGGCTTCGGCCTCGTCCAGCAGCAGTTCTTCCCGCCTTCGGACCGACCTGAGCTGATTGTCGACTGGAACCTGCCGCAGAACTCGTCGGTCACCGAGACGCGCGACCAGATCGAGCGCTTCGAAGGCCGGGCGCTGGCCGGCAATCCCGACGTCGACCATTTCTCGTCCTATATCGGCCAGGGCGCGGTGCGCTTCCTGCTTGCCTTCGACGTGCAGCCGGCCAATCCCTATTTCGGCCAGACCGTCATCGTCACCAAGAGCATCGAGGCGCGCAACCGGCTGAAGCCGGTGCTGGAGAAGCTGCTGCGCGAGGAATTCGTCGGCACCGATGCCTTCGTCAAGCCGCTTGAACTCGGGCCGCCGGTCGGGCGCCCGGTGCAGTACCGCGTCGGCGGACCCGACATCCAGACGGTGCGCGATCTGGCGCAGCAATTTTCCGGCCTGATCTCGGTCAATACGAAGCTGGCGGCGCCGACTTTCGACTGGAATGAGCCGCAGCGCGTGCTGAGGGTCGACGTGCTGCAGGACAAGGCGCGTCAGCTCGGCATCACCTCCTCCGACATCGCCAGCGCGCTGAACAGCACGGTCGGCGGCGCCACCATCACCCAGGTGCGCGACGCCACCTATCTGATCAACGTCATCGCCCGCTCGCGCGAGGCCGAGCGCGGCTCGATCGACACGTTGCAGAACATGCAGCTGCCGACTGGCAACGGCGAGGCGATCCCGCTCGCGGCGGTGGCCAATTTCCGCTACGACCTCGAACAGCCGACGGTGTGGCGGCGCAACCGCATTCCTACGATCACGGTGCGCGCAGGCCTGGTCGGCGATGTGCTGCCGGCAACCGTTGTCAATGAATTGAAGCCGTCGGTCGACGCCTTCATCGCCAAGCTGCCGCCGGGCTATTCGGTCGCAACTGCCGGCTCGGTCGAGGAAAGCGCCAAGAGCCAGGGACCGATCGCCGCCGTCGTGCCGCTGATGCTGTTCGTCATGGCGACCATCCTGATGATCCAGCTGCAAAGCTTCCAGCGCCTGTTCCTGGTGGTAGCGGTGGCGCCGCTCGGCCTGATCGGCGTGGTCGCGGCCCTGGTGCCGAGCGGCGCGCCGCTCGGCTTCGTCGCCATTCTCGGCGTGCTGGCGCTGATCGGCATCCTGATCCGCAACTCGGTCATCCTGATCGTGCAGATCGAGGATCTGGTCGCCGAGGGCAAGGATCGCTGGGCGGCGGTGATCGAGGCCACCGAGCACCGCATGCGCCCGATCGCGCTGACGGCGGCGGCGGCGAGCCTGGCGCTGATCCCGATCGCGCGCGAAGTGTTCTGGGGGCCGATGGCCTACGCCATGATGGGCGGCATCATCGCCGGCACGGCGATCACGCTGCTGTTCCTGCCGGCGCTGTATGTGACGTGGTTTAGGATCAAGGAACCGAGGGTGACGGACGAGGGAGGCGATGCTTTGGCGGAAGGGGCGGCCTGAGCGGCAATATTCGGACTCCGCGTTCCCGCCCACCCCCCCTCTGCCCTGCCGGGCATCTCCCCCTCAAGGGGGAGATCAGCGGCTTCATCGCTGCCGCGCGTTTTTGCAACGTACGAGATTGGGGAAACCATTCGCGACATTTGATCTCCCCCCTTGCGGGGGAGATGTCCGGCAGGACAGAGGGGGGTGTGACGGATCGCGACCTCTCGCGCTACCCGCGCACAAACCCCTCACTCGCCCTGAGCAGATTGCGCGTATAATCCTTGGTCACGCGGTGTCCGATCAGCTGGCTCGCGGTGAGATTCTCTACCGCCTCGCCGCTCTGCATCACCATCAGCCGCTCGCACATATGGGTGATGATGGCGAGGTCGTGGCTAACCATCAGGAAGGTCAGCTTCCGTCGACGACGGACCTCTTCCAGAAGGTTGAGCACTTCGGCCTGCACCGAGGCGTCGAGCGCCGAGGTCGGCTCGTCGAGCAACAGGATCGAGGGCTCGAGGATCAAGGCGCGGGCAATGGCGACGCGCTGGCGCTGGCCGCCTGATAATTGATGCGCGTAGCGGAAGCGAAAGCCGTTGCCGAGGCCGACCTCGTCCAGTGCGCGCTGGATACGCTGTTCGCCGTCGGCAAAGCCGTGAATGGCGAGCGGTTCCTGCAGCAAGCGGTCGACGGTCTGACGCGGGTGCAGCGAACCATAGGGGTCCTGGAAGACCATCTGCACTTCGCGATAAAAGGCTTTGTCGCGGCGAGCTCCCAGCATCTTGCCGTTGACGGTGATAGTCCCGGATTTGGCCGGCACGAGGCCGGCAATCGCCTTGAGGAGCGTCGACTTGCCGGAACCGCTCTCGCCGACCAGGCCGAAGGAATCACCCGATTGCACCTCCAGGCTGACACCTTTCAGCGCGCGAAAACGGTCGAACACCACCTCCAGCCCTTCGATGGAAATGGCTGGAGTCATGCCGCCCACTCCGGCTTGCGGTCGAGCACCGGCAGCGGATGGCGTTCGTAGCCGATCCTGGGCATGCAGTTGAGCAGGCCGCGCGTGTAGGGATGCTGGGCGTCGCGCAGTTCCGACGCCTTGAGCTGCTCGACCACCTTGCCGGCATACATGACGATGACGCGGTCGCAGAAGGAGGCAACCAGGCGCAGATCATGCGAGATGAAGATCAGCCCCATGCCGCGCTCGCTGACCAGCCGGTCGAGGATGCCGAGCACGTCGAGCTGCACGGTGACGTCGAGCGCCGAGGTCGGCTCATCGGCGATCATCAATTCCGGTCCGGCGATCAGCATCATGGCGATCATGGCGCGCTGGCCCATGCCGCCGGAGACCTCGTGCGGATGCAGGTCGAAGACGCGGGCGGGGTCGCGTATCTGCACCGCTTCGAGCATGGCCAGCGCCCGCTCGCGCGCCTCGGCCTTTGAGACCTTCTCATGCGTGCGCAGCGTCTCGACGATCTGGCGGCCGATGCTCATCACCGGGTCGAGCGAATATTTCGGATCTTGCAGGATCATGGCAATGCGCTTGCCCCGCAGCGCCCGGCGCTGCCGGGCAGGCATGGCCAGAAGGTCGGCGCCGTCGAAGGCGAGCGTCTTTGCCGACACCCGCGCCTGCGGCGGCGTCAGCCCCATAATGGCGCGGCCGGTCTGCGACTTGCCGGAACCGCTCTCGCCGACAATGCCCAGCCGCTCGCGGCCGAGCGAGAAGGAGACGCCGCGCACCGCCTGGATGAGGCCGGTGCGGGTCGGGAAATCGACGCGCAGATCGTCGACCTCCAGCAATGTGCCTGTCGCACCGTTCATTGGTCCCCGCTCCTTGGATCGAGCGCGTCGCGCAAACCGTCGCCAAGCAAGTTGAAGCCGAGGCTGACGATCAGGATGGCGAAGCCCGGCGCGCCGGCCACCCACCATTGGTCGAGGACGAAGCGGCGGCCGGACGCGATCATCGTGCCCCATTCTGGGAGCGGCGGCTGCGCGCCGAGGCCGAGGAAGCCGAGGCCGGCTGCGGTGAGGATGATGCCGGCCATGTCGAGCGTCACCCGGATGATCAGCGAGGAGATGCAGAGCGGCATGATGTGGCGCAGCACGATACGGAAGGGCGAGGCACCCATCAACTGCACCGCCTTGATGTAATCCGAGTTGCGAACCGTCATCGTTTCGGCACGGGCAATTCGGGCGTAAGGCGGCCAGGAGGTGATGGCGATGGCGAGCACGGCGTTTTCGATGCCTGGTCCAAGTGCTGCGACAAAGGCCAGCGCCAGGATCAGCTTGGGGAAGGCAAGAAAGATATCGGTGATGCGCATCAGAATGGCATCGGTCCAGCCGCCGGCATAGCCGGCGACGGTGCCGACCAAAAGGCCGATGGGAGCGGCGATGATGGCGACGAGGATGACGACATAGAGCGTCCATCGCGAGCCAAAGAGAATGCGAGAATAGATATCACGGCCGAGATCGTCGGTGCCGAACCAATGCGCGCTGCTCGGCGCTAAAAGCCGCGCGTTCTTCAAATCGCCGACGGTCGGCGAATAGGGCGCCAGCACATCGGCGAAGGCAGCGACCACCAGCAAGGCGATGATGATCAGCAGGCCAAGAAACGCCAGCCGGTTGGCGGAAAAGCGCCGCCAGGCGACATAGGCGCGGCCGAGCCTTGCCTGCGTCCGCGGCCGATCGCTGAGCAGCCAGTCACGACGGGTCTGGACGGTCGCGATACTCATCCTGTCTTGGTCCTCGGGTCGAGCAGCTTGTAGAGAAGGTCGGACAGGAGATTGATGCCGATGAACACCGAACCGATGACGATGGTGCCGCCAAGCACCGCGTTCATGTCGGCGTTCTGCAGCGAATTGGTGATGTAGAGGCCAATGCCGGGCCAGGAAAACACGGTCTCGGTCAGCACCGAACCTTCGAGCAACCCGGCATAGGAGAGCGCGATTACGGTGACCATCGGCACGGCCGCGTTGCGCAGCGCATGGCCCCAGATGATGCGCGTTTCCGACAGGCCCTTGGCGCGTGCGGCGACGATGTATTCCTGCGACAGCTCGTTCAGCATGAAGGAGCGCGTCATGCGGCTGATATAGGCAAGCGAGAAATAACCGAGCAGCCCTGCCGGCAGGATGATGTGGCGGTAGGCGTCATAGAATACATCCCACTGCCCCTGCATCGCGGCATCGAGAAGATAGAAGCCGGTGATCGGCGTGAAGGTGTATTCGTAGACGACATCGAGCCGCGCCGGGAAAGCCACCCATTGCAGCTTGGCGTAGAACAGGACAAGCCCCAGAAGACCGATCCAGAAGATTGGCACGGAATAGCCGATCAGGCCGATGACGCGCACGATCTGGTCGATCAGGCTGCCGCGTTTAACCGCTGCCAGCACACCAAGCGGCACACCGATGACCGAGCCGATCAGAGTTCCCAAAGTCGCCAGTTCGATAGTTGCTGGAAAGGCACGACGGATGTCGGTCATGACCGGATTGGTGGTCAGCACCGACGTGCCGAAATCGCCGTTCAGCGCAGCCTTCACATAGAGGTAGAACTGCTCGATCAACGGCAGGTCGAGCCCCATCTCGCGGCGCGTGCGCTCAACGACATTGAGAGGCGCCCGGTCGCCCAGCACCGCCAGCACCGGGTCGATCGGGATGACACGGCCGATGAAGAAGGTCACCGCGAGCAGACCGAGATAGGTCGTGATCGCGATGGCCAGGAAGCGGCCGATGAATGATGCGACAGCGACGGCGCGAGCGCTGCCGCGCCCCGCCGCCACTTCGTTTTCAGCTGCGCTCATGCGGCGCGTCCGCCGGCGCTATTCCTTGGAGACCGGACCGACGAAGTTGCTATCGAAGCTCGGGCCGAGCGCGAAGCCCTTGAGGTTCTTGCGCAGGCCAGCCACTTCGAGCTGCTGGTGAATGATCACGAACGGGCTGGTGTCGAGGATCTTCTGCTGCAGATCCTTGTACATGTCAGCGCGCTTGCCGGCATCCTTCTCGAGCAGAGCCGCTTCCGTTTCCTTGGTGAGTTCCGGAATATCCCAGGAGTTGCGCCAGGCGAGCGTGTGCGACTTGCCGGCATCCGAATTGTCGGGGTTCGACGCAAAGGTCTGGGCATTGGAGTTCGGATCGAAGTAATCCTGGCCCCAATTGCCGATATAGATGTCATGGTTGCGGGCGCGGTACTTGGTCAGCGTCTGCTTGCCGTCGCCGGGGATGATCTCCAGCTTGATGCCGGCCTGGCCCAGCGTCTGCTGGATCGATTCCGCCATACCTGTGGTCGGCTGTCCCGTGCGTACGTCCATGGTGACGCTGAAACCGTCCGGCAGGCCGGCCTTGGCCAGCAGTTCCTTGGCCTTGGCGACGTCGAGCTTGAAGGGATTGTCGTCGACGGCGCCGAGGTCACCCTTGGGCAGGAAGGACTGGTGGATTTCGCCGATGCCCTTGAGGATGGTCGTGCTCAGCGCATCGTAGTCGACCAGATATTTAAACGCCTGGCGTACCTCGGGCTTGGCGAGGTTCGGGTTCTTCTGGTTGAGGCTGATGTAATAGACCGTGCCCTTTGGCGCGCTGGTCGTGGTGATGTCGGCGTTCTTGCCGATGGCGTCGAGATCATTCGGCTCGAGGTTGCGGGCGACGTCGATGTCGCCGGCTTCGAGCGCCAGACGCTGGGCCGAGCTTTCCTTCATGTTGCGATAGATGACGCGGGCAAGCTTGGCCTTTTCGCCATAATAATTGTCGTTGCGCTCCAGAACAACCGCCTCGTTGGCGCGCCATTCGCGCAGCTTGAAGACGCCGGAGCCGGCATAGCCGGTCTTCAACCAGGCATTGCCGAAGTCATTGTCCCATTTGTAGTCGGCGCTCGGTGTGGCCGCAGCGACATGTTCCTTGACCAGCTTGGCGTCGACCACCGAAGCAACTGTTGCCGACAGGCAGTTCAAGACGAAGCTCGGCGCATAGGCCTTGTCGACGGTGAACTGAAAGGTGGTTTCGTCGACAGCCTTGGCCTTGTCGGTGACGTTGTCGCCACTGATGCCGAACTGGCCGATGATGAATGCCGGGCTCTTGTCCAGCTTGACGGCGCGCTCGAACGAATAGGCGACGTCGGCCGCGGTGATCGGGTTGCCGGAGGCGAATTCCAGGCCGGGCTTCAGCTTGAACGTATAGACCAGGCCATCGTCGGAGACGGTCCAGCTTTCGGCGAGATCGCCCTTGACCTTGGAGGTGTCGCTGAGATCGAGGCGGACCAGCAGGTCATAGGTGTTGCCGGTAACCTCGGCGGTCGACAGTTCGAACGCTTCGCCCGGATCCATGGAGATGATGTCGTCGATGGCGAAACCTTCGACCAGCGTGTCGGCGGGCGTCACGGCAAAGGCCGGCGCTACGAGCAAGGCCGACAACGCCGCGCCCGCGAGCAAGGCACGAGAGCGCAGAGCAAATTTTTCGAGCATCATGATGATTGTTCCCTGTTTTGTTGATTGTTGACCCCGAGTTCCCGGCTCAGGGCTGCAGCGTTCTTTTTCGCGGTCGTAGGACGGCCGTTCACCCCTTACCGTGTTGGTTTTTGTCCAGTTGGTCAACACCCTATCCGGCAGCCCTCCAACCGGCAACGGGCATTTTATGAGCCGGCATATTGGAGCGGAATGCGCGACGGTTGTCGAAGCATGGCCGGCCAATTGCAGCCTCCGACAGGGCAGAATCTGGTCTTCTCTGTGCTACTTGATCGCGGCGACCAATTCAGCGTCGGTGAAGCAGGTGGGGGCGCGGCCGTTCTTTTCCTGCCAACTGCCGATCGAGCGGCGGGTCTTGAAGCCGGGCAGGCCGTCGGCACTGCCGACATCATAGCCCTTGGCCTCTAGCGCCCGCTGCAAGGCGACGATGTCGGAACGATGCAGACCGCCGACCGGACCCCAGCTGCCGACGAAATTTGAGTCACCATCGGCGATGCGGTCGGCGCCATGGCCGATAAACAGGGCGTAGAGGTCGCTGGTGTTGTACTCTTTCAGGACGTAGAAATTCGGCGTGGCAATGAAGGCCGGGCCGCTGCGCCCGGCGGGCATCAAGAGAAAGCCTTCGGCCTTCAATTCGCTGGCTGGAAAGGCTTTGCCGCCGACACGGCTGATGCCCATCGCCGCCCAGGCTGAGATTTTCTTGCCCTGGTCCGGGCCTTCGAGCGAGCAGGAGACGCTCTCCGGCACCGTCACCTCGAAACCCCAGCCGCGGCCTTTCACCCAGCCGTAGTGGACGAGATAGTTGGCGATCGAGGCCAGCACATCAGGCGTCGAATTCCAGATGTCGGGGCGCCCGTCACCGTCGAAATCGACGGCATGCTTCAGGAACGAGGTCGGCATGAATTGCGGCTGGCCGAGCGCGCCGGCCCATGACGATTTCATGGCGCCGACCGGCGCCAGACCGCGCTCGACGATTTCGAGTGCGGCCAGCACTTCAGTGCGGAAGAAGTCTTTTTTGGTCGACATGAACGCCTTGGTGCCCAGCACCTCGAACGCGTCGTAAGGCATTTTCGCGGCGCCGAATCCGGTCTCGCGGCCCCAAATCGCCAACAGCACTTCACCCGGCACGCCGTAGCGCTTCTCGATGGCGGCCAGCGTCCTGGCGTTGGTCGCCTCGCGCGTACGGCCGCCAGCGGTGACGGCGCGCACCGTCTTTTCGGCGAAATAGGCGCCGGGCGAGCCGAACTCGGCCTGATGCTGTTTCTGCGGGGTCTTCGGCTTTTCGCCAGGCAGGACGAGGTCGGGCAGTTTGAGATTCGGCTTTACGCCGTCGAAGGCGGCGTCGAAAGTGGCTTTGGAAATGCCTTTGGTCTGGGCTTCGGGCCAGAGATCGGTCTGCAGCCAGACGCGGAACTGGTCGTCGATTTTTGCGGCTGAGGCGGGAGAGATGAGGAGGAGAGCGGCAAGGGCTGTGAGAAACGAAAGCAGAGCCAATCTAAAGGGTTTGCGTTCCTTCACACCCCCCTCTGTCCTGCCGGACATCTCCCCCGCAAGGGGGGAGATTGGCAGCTTCATTGGCGACGGTCTTCTTGCAGCGTGGGTGATTGGCGAAAGCTGCGATGACATCTGATCTCCCCCCTTGCGGGGGAGATGTCCGGCAGGACAGAGGGGGGTGGGCGGGAATGCTGTCATCTCAGAGGCCACTTTTCCCGCCAATTGCGTCAAAACGCCGTCCGCGATCGCAACGCGGCGGCCAGTGTACCCTCATCGAGATAATCCAGCTCGCCGCCAACCGGCACGCCATGCGCGAGCCTGGTCACCTTGACCTCGAAACCCGAGAGCTGGTCGGTCAGATAGTGCGCCGTCGTCTGGCCCTCGACCGTGGCGTTGACGGCGAGGATCACCTCCTTCACCTCGCCGCCGGCAACACGGTCGACCAGCGAGCGGATGTTGAGTTGTTCGGGGCCGATGCCGTCGAGCGGCGACAGCGTGCCGCCGAGCACGTGGTAGCGCACGTTCATCGCCGCTGCCCGCTCCAGCGCCCAGAGATCCGACACGTCCTCGACGACGATCAGCGTTGAGGCATCGCGGCGCGGATCGGTGCAGATCATGCAGGGATCTGCTGTGTCGACATTGCCGCAGGTCGTGCAGATGCGCACCTTGTCGGCCGCCTCGGCCATGGCTGCGGCGAGCGGCGACAAAAGCTGCTCCTTCTTCTTGATAAGGTGCAGTGCCGCGCGCCTGGCTGAACGCGGCCCGAGGCCGGGCACCTTGGCCAGGAGCTGGATCAGGCGTTCGATCTCGGGACCGGCGATTCGCTTGGACATCGCACTGATCTAGGATTTTTCGGCGCGCTTTGAAACATGCACCAAACGCATGGAGCCCACCATGCTGCCATGGCGGGCTCTGAAAAGGCTTCAGGCGTCAGTAGGCCGAGAGCGGCCGGGTCTGGTCGGCAATCATCGCGCCGATGGCGTCGGTGTTCTCGGGCGTCGACTGGAAGCCCATCGACGCTTCCTGCGTCGCCGAAGGTACCGAGGTGATGTAGCGGGCGTTCAGCGTGCCACCGAACCGCGAGGCATCGGGCTCGGCCATCGGCTCCTGCATCGCCACTTCCGTCTGCTTGGTGGCGACGCGGGCGCCCTTGGCGGGCGCCACAGCAGCGGTCACATAGGTCTGCTCGACCGGGGCCTGGCTAGCCTTGGCCGCGCGAACTGCCGCAGCCTGCTTGGCGGGGTCCGGACGGACGATCGTTTTCACCACCGGCTCGGCGTAAGCCACCTGCACCGGCGCTTCAGCCACGGGCGGGCGCGGCGTCACTGAAGCAACCATGGTCGTCGGTTCATCCGGCAGCGGCTGCCAGTTGCGGCCGCGCTTCTCGTAGAAGGCGTTGCCGCCGGCAACCATGGTGTAGTGCATGTTCTTGTAGGGGAACTTCAGGCCGGCTGTGTGGAAGTACATCGTGTTCTTCAGCTTGGCCTTGCGCTCGCCCTTGAGCACCGCCTCGGCGGCTTCCTCGACATCGGGCATCGCCTTGGAATTCATCGGCCGCGTCATCACGCCGGGCGCGAACTGGCCCGGTTCGCCCACCACCTGGCAAATGGTGCTGCCATGATTGCCGGAGCGCAGCCGGTTCATCACCACCGTGCCGACGGCGATCATGCCGTCGCGACTCGACCGGTTGGACTCGAAGAACATTGCCCGCTCAAGGCATTCCTTCTCCTTCGGCGTGTTGCGGTAGGCGCGCGTTGAGAGGAAGCTGGGGGTTATGGCGTCGGTCAGGCTGGCGACCGACATGCCGTGAGAAGACGTGGTCTGGCTGCAACCCGCCAGGAACAAAGGGGAGAAGATGATGCCGAGCAACAGCGGCGTCTTCCATCGCATCGCGATCAACAAAAGTGCCTCATTTTCCAGATGCCGCCCGTCCCAGGATGTGGCAAGAATGAGACTCTTAAAGGCAAAAAGATGGCTAAAGGATTAGCATTCGTGCAGCATAGGTAAAACTTTATAAATGCTCGGATATGTCCGCGTGAGCAAAGCCGGGGAAAGTCTTAACAATAGCCCCCGCAGCCGATTTCCGTTCATAATCAATTAACTGGTGAAGCCGGCTCAGAACGGCAATTTCATTCCGGGCGGGATCGGCAAGCCTGCCGTCAGCGCCTTGGTCTTCTCCTGCATGATCTGCTCGACCTTATTTTTGGCGTTATTGTGGGCGGACAGAAGCAGGTCTTCGAGGATCTCGACATCGTCCTCCTTGAACAGCGACGGATCGATCTTCAGCGACTTCATTTCGAACTTGCCGGTCAGCGTGACGCTGACCAGGCCGCCGCCGGCCTGCCCGCTCGCTTCAAGCGTGGCGATCTCGTCCTGCATGGCCTGGAACTTGGCCTGCATTTCCTTCGCCTTGCCCATCAGGCCGAGAAGATCTTTCATGGTCGGGTCCTTTGCGGATTTATGCTGTGGTCAGGTTTCATCGTCGTCGCCCGGTGGCTCGACCGGCACTTCGGCCTTGTCGGTGTCGAGGTCCGGCGCGTCTGGAATGCGCACGTCGATGATCTTGGCGCCGGGAAAGCGCGCCAGGATGGCGGCGACCGCCGGATCGCTTTTCGCATCGGAGAAAGCGGTCTCGCGCTTGGTCGATTCCATCTCGGCCAGCGTCTGACCGCCTTCTTCCTTCGACAGCGACACCAGCCAGTTGCGGCCGGTCCAGGCGCGCAGCTTGGCAGTCAACTCGTTGAGCAGCATTTTCGGCGCATCGTCGGTCAGGCTGACGTCGATGCGGCCGGGTTCGATGCGCACCAGTCGCACGCAGCGCTTGACCTGCACCTTGAAGGCCATGTCGCGCTGCTGGTCGGCAAGGGCGACGATGTCGGCCAACGACTTCACCGGCACCGGCGGCGTCTCAACGACCGGCTCCGGGGGCGCAACGAAGCTGGCCGGCAGCGGTTCGGGCTCGACCAGGCGCATCGTCTGCGCGCCGGTGCCGGGCGACGGCATCCGCGTCTGCGCCACGGCACTTGCGCCGCCGCCATTGCCTGGGCTCGTCGGCGCACCGTTCGGACGCGGTGTGCCACTCGAGACGGAAGCGCCGCTCTCCAGCGATTTCAGGGCCTCGTCCAGGGTTGGCAGGTCGGCGGCATGCGCCACCCGGATCAGCACCATTTCGCCAGCGCTGACTGGGCGGTTGGAAGACTGCACCTCTGGGATGCCTTTCAACAGCATCTGCCAGGTCCGCGACAACACCTTGACCGACAGCGTGCTGGCGAAGTCGGCGCCGCGCCGGCGCTCGTCCTCAGACAGGGAGGCATCGTCGGCGGCCGTCGGCACGAAGCGCAGCCGGGTGACGAGATGGTTGAATTCGGCCAGATCGGTGAGCACCGCGGCTGGGTCGGCGCCGGTGTCGTACTGGTTGCGGAATTCGGCGAGCGCAGCGGCGACATCGCCCTTCATCACATGTTCGAACAGGTCGACGATGCGGGCGCGGTCGGCCAGCCCCAACATGGCGCGCACCGCCTCGGCACTGACGGCGCCGCCGCCATGGGCGATCGCCTGGTCGAGGATGGACAGCGAATTGCGGGCCGAGCCTTCGGCGGCGCGCGCGATCATCGCCAGCGCGTCGTCGTCGACCGATATGCCTTCCTTGCCGGCAATGGACGACAGATGCGCGACCAGCGCGCCGGCGTCGATGCGCCTCAAATCGAAGCGCTGGCAGCGCGATAGGACGGTGATCGGCACCTTGCGGATTTCGGTGGTGGCGAAGATGAATTTGACGTGTGGCGGCGGCTCTTCCAGCGTCTTCAGCAGACCGTTGAAGGCCTGGGTGGAGAGCATGTGCACTTCGTCAATGATGTAGACCTTGTAGCGCGCCGACACCGGGGCGTAGCGCACGCGCTCGATGATATCCCTGATGTCGTCGATGCCGGTATGCGATGCCGCGTCCATCTCGATGACGTCGACATGGCGGCCTTCCATGATCGCCTGGCAATGCTCGCCCAGGACGGCGAGGTCGACCGATGGCTGGTCGATGGTTGATGTCTTGTAGTTGAGCGCCCGCGCCAGGATGCGCGCCGTCGTCGTCTTGCCGACGCCGCGCACGCCGGTCAGCATCCAGGCTTGGGCGATGCGGCCGGTGGAGAAAGCGTTGGTCAGGGTGCGGACCATCGGCTCCTGGCCGATCAGTTCGGAGAAATTCGACGGACGGTATTTGCGCGCCAGCACACGATAGGCGGCGGCCTTTTGCTTATCCAGGTTTTCTGGGCCCGAATTTCCGGCTTCGCTCATTCGCCCGTAAAGCTCCAAAAAGGCCGCGTCCGAGGTGGCCGATTCCTGCTAATAGTCTCGCCCGCGCTGCAATGCGTCGTCAATGTCGCGAGAGGGGCCGATGAGGTGGGAGGCTGGAACAATGACCCGTTCCGGGCTCGTTAGGGCTGCTTCCTTCCGGACCTGACCCGGTTGGCGAGTGGATCGTCCACCACCAACCTCCCGCGTTCCATATCGGCAATTGCGCGATGAAATGCAAGGGTGCATGAGAATCGGACGCCCTTGAGCTCCGCCCCTCAATGAATTGCTTGCAGCCCCCGTGCAGCCGCTCTAGCGTTCATGAGTTTGGGAAATAATGCGAGAAACGCAAGGGAAACGCCAATGCTGCCGGGCCTCAAGGCCGGATTCACGCTCGACTCCAGGCTGGAGGCGGACAGCGAGCAGTTGATGTGGCTCGGCCTGTGCGAACTCAGAGTGATGAACGACCGCCGCTGGCCATGGCTGGTCCTGGTACCGCAGCGGCCCGGCATCGAGGAAATCCACGACATGACGCCGCTCGACCAGGCGATGCTGACCTTCGAGACCAATATGGTGGCGCAGGCGCTGAAAAGAACCACTGGCTGCACCAAGATCAACACCGGCGCGCTCGGCAACATCGTGCGGCAACTGCATGTCCATGTCATCGCGCGGTCGGAAGGCGATCCGGGTTGGCCGGGTCCGGTATGGGGGCACGGCATGCGCGAACCCTATCAACGCTCCGAAATCCGCCGGTTTGCGCAACAGATAAAGGCGGCGCTATAAACTGCGCTCGTGTCCATCCCTGAACCTTCGAGCCTCCATGACCTTTCGCCTGTTTGACGCGCCCTTGCGCGAGCCGAGCCAGTTTGTCGGTTTTGCCGGCAACACGATCGACCGGCAATCCGAGACCCGCGCCGATGATTCCGTCGAAAAGGCGCTGGCCGACCCGACGGCACGGCTTTTGCCGATGCATGGTGGCCGGCTTTATCTGAAACTCAGCGACGGCAACTTCGACCCTTGGTTCGATGTCGCCGGCAGCGAGTTGTTGCAGCCGTCCTTCGCGCAAGGCGTGCTGCTCGGCTTTGCCGAGAGCAATCCGGTGCTTGCCGTGCCGGTCGGCCTCGATCCTGAACAGCTGCCGGAGACCATCAAGGCCATCGACTATCGCTCGGTCTACATGCAGGGGTTGATCGATGAAGCGGCGGCGGGCGCACTGGCGCAAGGGGCGGCGCTGCTTGCCTGGCATGCCAGCCATCGCTTCTGCAGCAAATGCGGCCATGAATCCGAAATGCGTGCCGGCGGCTACAAGCGACACTGCCCCAACTGCGGCACCGAGCATTTTCCGCGCACCGATCCGGTGGCGATCATGCTGACGGCGACACGGGAGAAATGCCTGCTCGGCCGTGGTCGGCATTTCGGGCCGGGAATGTATTCGGCGCTTGCCGGCTTCATCGAGCCGGGCGAGACGATCGAGGCGGCGGTGCGCCGGGAGACGCTGGAGGAAGCCGGCATCAGGCTCGGCCGCGTCGTCTACCACGCCAGCCAGCCCTGGCCGTTCCCCTATTCACTGATGATCGGCTGTTTCGGCGAACCGCTCAATGAGGACATCCAGGCCGACCTGAACGAGCTGGAGGACTGCCGCTGGTTTTTCCGCGACGAGGTCCGTTCTATGCTGGAGAGGACGCATAAGGACAATCTGGTGACGCCGCCGAAAGGCGCCATCGCGCATCATTTGATCCGCGCCTGGGTCGACAGCGAATAGTAGGGATAACGGGAGCAAGAAATGATCCGTCACACCGTGGTTTTCAGCCTGAAGCACCCGCAGTACTCGCTGGAGGAAAAACGGTTCCTCTCCGACGCCAAGCGCATTCTCAGCGCGATCAAGGGCGTTACCCATTTCGAGCCGCTGCGGCAGGTCAGTCCCAAGAACGACTATCACTTCGGCTTCTCGATGGAGTTCGCGGATCAGGCGGCCTACACCAGATACAATGAGCATCCCGACCACGTCGCCTTCGTGCGCGACCGCTGGGTGCCGGAAGTCGCGACCTTCATGGAAATCGACTACGTGCCGCTGGCACTTTTGGTCTAGTCCGCGACCTTCCACTGCTCGCGCGACTCGCTCGCGGGATAGACACCCAGGATGCGCACTTCACGCGAGAAGAAGCGCAGTTCGTCGAGCGCCAGCTTGACCAGCGGATCGTCGGGATGGCCCTCGATGTCGGCATAAAACAGCGTCGCCGTGAAAGCGCCCAGCTGGTAGCTCTCCAGCTTGGTCATGTTGATGCCGTTGGTGGCGAAGCCGCCCATCGCCTTGTAGAGCGCGGCCGGCACGTTGCGGACGCGGAAGATGAAGGTCGTCATCATTTTGGTGTCGGCCGAGGGCCGCTCGGCCCACTGCTTGTTCTTGGTCAGCACGACAAAACGGGTGACGTTCGAGTCGGTGTCCTCGACATTCTTCTCGATGATGTCGAGGCCATAGAGCTCCGCGGCAAGTGCGGGCGCGAGCGAGGCCATGGTGCGGTCCTTGACCTCGGAAACCAGCTTGGCCGAACCCGCCGTGTCGCCCGCGACCACCGGCTTCCAGCCGTTCTTGCGGATGTATTTGCGGCACTGCCCCAGCGCATGGATGTGGCTGTGGACGGTCTTGATCTCTTCGCGCTTGACGCCCGGCAGCACCATCAGCTGGAAATGGATCGGCAGGAAAAACTCGCCGACGATGTGCAGTTTCGATTCCGGCAACAGATGGTGGATGTCGGCGACGCGGCCGGCGATGGTGTTTTCGATCGGGATCATGGCAAGGTCGGCCTTGTTGGTCTCGACCGCGTTGAAGGCATCCTCGAAGGTCGGGCATGGCAACGGAACCATGTCAGGGAACATGTTGCGGCTGGCGGTGTCGGAATTGGCGCCCGGCTCGCCCTGGAAGGATATTCTGTTGGTCTTTTCAGGCATGCCGATATCTCAGGTTGAAAGGTGGTCTCAGGAAAGAATTTGTCTGGCGCGTTCGAGGTCTTCCGGCGTGTCGACGCCGAGCGGCAGCGATTGCACGATCTCGGCATCGATGCGCATGCCGGCCTCCAGCGCCCGCAGCTGCTCCAGCCGCTCGCGCCGTTCCAGGGGCGACGGTTTCAGCGCGACGAAGCGCTCGAGCGCTGCGCGGCGATAAGCGTAGAGGCCAACATGGTGATAGAGCGGCCCCTCGCCCCAGGGCGCGGTGGCGCGGGTGAAATAGAGCGCCTTGAGCCGCGTCGCCGACAGTGGCGAACCGACGATCTTGACGACGTTGGGATTGGTCTTTTCCTCGTCGCGGACAATCTCGACGCCGAGCGTGGCGATGTCGACCGCAGGGTCCTCGAAAGGCCCCAGCGCCGCCCCAATGATTTCGGGATCGATGGTCGGCAGGTCGCCCTGCACATTGACGATGGTTTCGACCTTGCGGCCGGGATCGAGCGCGGTCAGCGCCTCGAAAATGCGGTCGGAGCCGGATTCATGGTCGACCCGTGTCATCACCGCCTCGAAACCGTGCGCGCGCACCGCCTCGGCCACGCTTTGCGTGTCGGTTGCGACCACCACCCGGCCAAGCCCGGCCTCGGCGGCGCGGCGGGCGACATGCACGATCATCGGCGCGCCTTCTATATCGGCCAGCGGCTTGCCCGGCAGGCGCGTCGAGGCCATGCGGGCCGGGATCAGGATGAGCGTGGACATTGGGGTTGCTGGCGTTTGAAAAGACAATGGGAAAAGTGGCAAAAGGTCTCACTGGAAGCGCCCTTATAGGTGTTGCAACGCTGGAGCAAAAGACCTAGTTTCCGCCCGATTTGACCGGCTCGACGGGGCTGGTCACGATACCGACGGACGGAGTGGACGATCGGTCCGCCGGAAAAGGGAGCAAGGGGCGCATGGATTCCAACGAAGTCAACAAGCTGCTCGCCGGATTGCTCGGAACTTGTTTCGTCGTTTTCTCGGTCGGCCTGGTGTCTGACGCGCTGTTTGCTTCGCCGGCGCCGGAAAAGCCCGGCTACGCCATCGAGGCGACCGAGCCGGCCGAAGGTGGTGGCGCCGGACCTGCCGTAGAGGCCAAGCCGATCGCCGATCTTCTGGCCAGCGCCAATGTCGAGCAGGGCGCTGCCGTGTTCAAGAAATGCCAGGCCTGCCATTCCGGCGAAAAGGGCGGCCCGAACAAGGTCGGCCCGGACCTCTGGGACATCGTCGACCGCCCTGTCGCCGAGCATGAAGGCTTTGGCTATTCGGCCGGCATGAAGGACTTTTCCAAGGGCGGCGCCGAGAAGTGGACCTATGACAACCTCAACCACTTCATCACCTCGCCGAAGAAGTTCGTGAAGGGTACGGCGATGGGTTTTGCCGGCCTGCCGAAGGACGAGGACCGCGCCAACGTCATCGCCTATCTGCGCACGCTGTCGGACAGCCCGAAGCCGCTGCCGGCCCCAGGTGCCGCCGCCGACGCGACCGCGCCGGCCAAGCCCGCCGACGGTGCCGCTCCCGCGAAGCCAGCTGAAGGCGAAGCTCCGGCAGCTCCCGCACCGGCGCCTGCCAAATAACCAAATTGTCATCTCGATGATCTCAAAAAAGCCGGGTTCAGCCCGGCTTTTTCGTTAGGAAAATCGCATATGCGGCGACAAAGCCGGCGCATGGCGGTTTTCACCGGCGTCAAATCATCTAGGATCGCCAGGCATCGCAAAGAGGAGAACGCATGACGGTTGGCCGTACGCTTCTGAGGTCCTTTCTGGTTGTGGCCGCCCTCGCAGGCGGCCTGCAGGCGACCTTGGCGGACGAGTGGCGCACCACCTCCTCGCTGATCGGTCCCTCCAAATATGGCGAGAATTTCCAACGCTACGATTATGTGAACCCGGACGCGCCGAAGGGCGGAACCTACAATTCGGTCGTTTCCGGCACATTTGACAGCTTCAATCCCTACATCGTGCAGGGCTCGCCGGCGGCCGGCCTGCAGCCATTTGGCGGCGGCCTGCTCTACGACACGCTGATGGATCAGGCGACTGACGAAGGCAGCGTCAGCCACCCGCTCATCGCCGATGCCTACAAATACCCGACCGACTATTCCTCGGCCACCTACCGACTCGACCCACGCGCGAAATGGCATGACGGGCAGCCGATAACCACCGAGGACGTGATCTGGTCGTTCCAGGTGCTGAAGGCCAACAGCCCGATGTACAGCCGCTATTTCGAAAACGTCACCGACGCAGTCGCGGTCTCGGACCGTGAGGTCGAATTTCATTTCGACCAGAAGGGCAATCGCGAATTGCCCAAGATCCTCGGCGACCTCGTCGTGCTGCCCAAGCATTGGTGGGAAGGCACCGACGCCAACGGCAAGAAGCGCGACATCACCAAGGGGACGCTGGAGCCGCCGCTGGGCTCGGCTGCCTACAAGATCGCCAGTTTCAAAGCCGGCTCGGAGATCGTCTGGCAGCGCGTGCCCGATTATTGGGGCGCCAAGCTGGCGGTGAAAATCGGCCGCGAGAATTTCGACACCCAGCATTTCACCTACATTCTTGACGACAACGCCTCCTGGGAGGCGTTCAAGAAGGGGGGGCTTGACGACATCAAGCCGGAAAACAGCTCGAAGCGCTGGGCGACGTTTTACGATTTCGCGGCGATCAAGGCCGGCGACGTGATCAAGCAAGAATTCAAGACCACCTCGCCCGAGCCGATGCAGGCTTTCATGCTCAACCAGAGACATAAGCTGTTTGCCGATCGTCTGGTCAGGGCCGCGCTCACCTACCCCTTCGATTTCGAATCGATGAACCGCACGCTGTTCTTCGGTTTCAACAGCCGGACCCACAGCTATTTCCAAGGCACGGAACTGGCCTCGAGCGGCCTGCCGCAAGGCAAGGAACTGGAAATCCTGGAGAAGTACCGCGACAAGCTGCCGCCCGAACTGTTCACCCAGGAATTCAAGCTGCCGGTCTACGATTCGCCGCAGGCCGAGCGCAAGTATCTGAAGCAGGCGGTCGACCTGTTCGCCCAGGCCGGCTGGGTGATCAAGGGCGGCAAGATGGTCAACGCCAAGACCGGCGAGCCATTCAAGTTTGAAATCCTCGGCTCGGGTGAAACCGACCAGGTCATCTCCAGCCCCTGGATCGCCAATCTGCGCAAGATCGGCGTCGATGCGACATTGCGCATCGTCGACCCGAGCCAGTACACGAACCGCGTCAGAAATTTCGATTATGACGTGATCACAGGGCAGCTTCAGCAGTCGGAATCGCCCGGCAACGAGCAGCGCGATTTCTGGAGTTCGAAAGCAGCCGACACACCGGGATCGCGCAACTATTCCGGCATCAAGAACCCGGTCGTCGATGACCTTGTCGACCGCATCATTTTTGCCACGGACCGCGATGACCTCGTCGCCACCACGCATGCGCTCGATCGCGTGTTGCTGTGGAATTACTATGTCGTGCCGCAATACTACCGCGCCGTGGTATGGCTCGCTTACTGGAACAAGTTCGGCATCCCGGAAAAGCAGCCCGGCTACCGTGGCGCCGACATCGATTCCTGGTGGATCGATGCGGACAAGGAAAAGGCGCTGGCCGCCAAGTACAAGGGCAGCAATTGATGGCGGTGCTTCCTCGCCGCGACTTTCTGGCCCTC
Source organism: Mesorhizobium sp. P171375 (assembly GCF_057786075.1). NCBI lineage: Bacteria > Pseudomonadati > Pseudomonadota > Alphaproteobacteria > Hyphomicrobiales > Phyllobacteriaceae > Mesorhizobium > Mesorhizobium sp. P171375. The sequence continues at coordinate 1,644,151 of NZ_JBYNWF010000001.1, read as the reverse complement.
GGTGGCGCCGCGGCCGCTGCTGCGCTGCTTCCGGGCAAGGCTTTCGCCGCCAGCCCGACCGGCGTGAAGCTGCACGGACTATCGGCTTTCGGTGACCTCAAGTACAAACCGGACTTCACCCACTTCGACTATGTCAATGTCGATGCGCCGCAAGGTGGCACCTTCAATTTCCTGCCACGCACCTGGGGCTGGAACCAGACGCCGCTGACCTTCAACACGCTGAATTGTTTCGTGCCCAAGGGCGATTCGCCGCAGCGCATGGAGATGTGCTTCGACGCGCTGATGGTGAGGGCATATGACGAGCCTGACGCCGTCTACGGGCTGATCGCCGACGGGGTGACGATCTCCGACGACCGGAACGGTTTCACCTTCTCGCTGCGCCCGCAAGCCCGTTTCCATGACGGCACGCCGCTTACCGCTGAAGACGCCGCCTTCACCTTCAAGCTACTCAAGGACAAGGGCCATCCGGACTTTTCGCTGACACTGACGCATCTGGATGACGCGATCGCCGTGGATACCCACACGCTGCAGCTCAAATTCTCCGGCAAGCAGACAAGCCGCACCATCCTCAACGTCGTCGCGTTCCCGATCCTGTCAAAGGCTTTCTATACTGCCAACCCGTTCGATTCCTCGCAGATGAACCCGCCGCTGGGGTCAGGCGCCTACAAGGTCGGCCGCTGGTCGGCGGGGGCGTGGATCGAATATGAGCGCGTGGCTGACTATTGGGGCAACGACCTGCCGGTCAATCGCGGCCAGAACAATTTCGGTCGCATCCGCGTCGAGTTCTATCAGGATCGCAACGCTTCCTTCGAGGCGTTCAAGAAGGGAGAAATCCTCTACAAGGAGGAAGCCGTCTCCCGCATTTGGGCGACTGGCTACGACTTCCCCGCTTTCATTGCCGGCAAGGTGGTGAAGCACGAATTCCCGGCTGAAACCATGCCGTCCATGCAGGCCACTGCCGTTAACCAGCGGCGCGAGCAGTTCCGCGATTCGCGCGTGCGCCAGGCGATCGGCCTCTGCTTCGACTTCGAATGGACACGGCGCAATTTCTTTTACGGCTCCTATGAGCGCTCGCAATCCTGCTTCGAGCAATCCGATTTTCGTGCCGAAGGCTTGCCGTCGCCGCAAGAGGTGGCTCTTCTCGAACCGCTGCGAGATCAGATCCCCGCTGAGGCTTTTGGCGAAGCCGTGATCCAAGACGTATCGAACGGCTCCGGCCGTGACCGCCGATTGCTTGGCAAGGCGGCCAAGCTTTTAACCGAGGCCGGCTGGAAACGCTCCGGCGATTTCGTCGTGAACGACAAGGGCGGGCGGCTATCGGCAGAGTTCCTGGTCGACGACCAGGTTTTCGAACAGGTCTACTCTCCCTGGATCGAAAACATGAAGGCGGTCGGCATCGATGCCTCGATCCGGCTGGTCGATGCGGCGCAGTATCAGCTGCGACAGAATTCGTTCGATTACGACCTCATTTCGGCTGCCTTCATTTTCGGCGCCACGCCAACCCGTGACGATCTGGAACTGTTTTTTCATTCGCGAGCCGCCACCCTGTCGGGAACACGCAATCTGCCGGGAACATCGAGCCCGGCCATCGACGCCCTGGTCGACGCCGCTGGCGCTGCCGAGGATCGCGAAAGCCTGACAATTGCCATGCGCGCGCTCGACCGGGTCTTGCGTGCACGACGCGATTGGATTCCAAGTTGGTTCCTGGCGAATCACCGAAGCGCCTATTGGGACATGTTTGGTTTTCCCGAGCGGAAACCCGATTTCGGCTTTCCGGTCGAAGCGCTCTGGTGGGTCGACAAGGGCAAGGCGGCAAAAATTGGCAAAGCCTGACATGACCGTTCGCGCAGGACTGGCGGCCTGATGGGCGCCTACATACTGCGACGCATCCTGCTGATGATCCCGACCCTGTTCGGCATCATGGCGGTCGCTTTCGTCGTCACTCAATTCGCACCGGGCGGACCGGTCGAGCAGGTTATCGCCAGCCTGACCAACCAGGGCGGCAGCGACCGTCTCGGCAGCGGCGGCGGCGATGCAGGAGGTGGCGGCAATTTCGATGTGGCCGGCGATGTCGGCTCGAAATACCGCGGCGCGCAAGGGCTCGATCCCGAATTCATCAAGAAGCTGGAAAAGCAGTTCGGCTTCGACAAGCCGCCGCTCGAACGCTTCGGCATGATGCTGTGGAACTACGCGCGCTTCGATTTCGGCGACAGCTACTTCCGTGACATCTCGGTGCTCAACCTGATCCTGGAAAAAATGCCGGTATCGATCTCGCTCGGATTGTGGATCACACTTTTGTCCTATCTGATCTCGATACCGCTCGGCATCCGCAAGGCGGTCAAGGACGGCTCCGCCTTCGACGTCTGGACCAGCGGCGTGATCATCATCGGCTATGCCATACCGGCCTTCCTGTTCGGCATATTGCTGATGGTGCTTTTCGCGGGCGGCTCGTTCTGGGACTGGTTCCCGCTGCGCGGCATCGTCTCCGACAATTGGGACCAATTGTCGTGGCCGGACAAGATCGTCGATTATTTCTGGCACATGACCTTGCCGCTGACGGCGCTGGTGCTGTCGGCCTTCGCCACGACGACGCTGCTGACCAAGAACTCCTTCCTGGAAGAGATCCGTAAACAGTATGTGGTGACCGCCCGCGCCAAGGGCCTGTCGGAGCGGCGGGTGCTCTACGGACATGTGTTCCGCAACGCCATGCTGATCGTCATTGCCGGCTTTCCTGCTGCCTTCATCTCGGCCTTCTTCACCGGATCGCTTTTGATCGAGAACATCTTTTCCCTCGACGGTCTCGGGCTGCTCGGCTTCAGGTCTGTGTTGGCGCGCGATTATCCGGTGGTGTTCGCCAACCTCTATATATTTTCGCTGCTTGGCCTGTTCGTGACGCTGCTGTCCGACCTGATCTACACATGGGTCGATCCGCGCATCGATTTCGAGCGGAGAGACGTCTGATGACGCAGGCCGCAGCCGAGACGACTCCGACAAGGATCGCGCGACCCTGGCTGTCACCGCTCAACCTGCGGCGCTGGCAGAACTTCAAGGCCAACAGGCGCGGCTACTGGTCGTTGTGGATATTCCTCACTCTGTTCGTCCTGTCGCTGTTTGCCGAACTGATCGCCAACGACAGGCCGATCGTCGCCTACTACAAGGGCGAGATCCTGTTCCCGGTGGCGGTCGCCTACCCCGAAGAAAAGTTCGGCGGCTTCTACGCCGTCACCGACTATCGCGACCCGGTCATCCGCGACGAGATCAACGCCAATGGCTGGATGATCTGGCCACCGATCCGCTATTCCTATCGTACCGTCAACAATGCGATCCCCGACGCCGCTCCGGCAAAACCGTCGTGGGAATACGACGCGCAGAAGCGATGCAGCCAGTATCCGCAGGGCGCTGCCGATCCTGACTGCATTGTCGGCAACTGGAACTGGCTGGGTACCGACGACCAGGCGCGCGACGTGCTGGCGCGCATCATCTACGGGTTCAGGATTTCCGTTCTGTTCGGACTGATCCTGACCGCGGGCTCGTCGGTGATCGGCGTCGCGGCCGGCGCGTTGCAAGGCTATTTCGGCGGCTGGACCGACCTTCTGTTTCAGCGCTTCATAGAAATCTGGTCAGCGATACCGCTGCTCTATCTGCTGCTCATCGTCGCCGCCATCCTGCCGCCGGGCTTCTTCATCTTGCTTGGGCTGATGCTGCTATTCTCCTGGACGTCGCTGGTCAGCGTGGTGCGCGCCGAATTCCTGCGCGCCCGCAACTTCGAGTACGTCAACGCTGCCCGCGCGCTTGGCGTGTCCAACCGCACCATCATGTTGCGCCATCTTCTGCCCAACGCCATGGTGGCGACGCTGACCTTCATGCCTTTCCTGGTCAGCGCCTCAATCTCAACGCTGACCTCGCTCGACTATCTCGGCTTCGGCCTGCCGCCAGGCACCGCTTCGCTCGGCGAACTGCTAAAACAGGCGCAGAGCAACCTCAATGCCCCCTGGCTTGGCATATCCGGCTTTGTCGTCATCTCGCTGATGCTGTCGCTGCTCGTGTTCATCGGCGAGGCGACGCGCGACGCGTTCGATCCGCGCAAGGCGTTCCGATGAGCGAGCCCCTGCTCTCCGTCCGCGATCTCAGCGTTGCCTTCACGCAAGGCGGCAACCAGTCGGTTGCGGTCGACCACATTTCCTTCGATCTCGCCAAGGGCGAGACGGTGGCGCTGGTTGGCGAATCCGGTTCGGGCAAATCGGTGTCGGCGCTGTCGGTGCTGAAGCTGCTGCCCTACCCCACAGCCAGCCATCCCTCGGGCAGGATCCTGTTCCAGGGCGCCGACCTGCTGGCGATGAACGAAAAGCAGTTGCGCAGCGTGCGCGGCAACAAGATCACCATGATCTTCCAGGAGCCGATGACCTCGCTCAATCCGCTGCACACGATCGAGCAGCAGATCGTCGAGATCCTGGCGCTGCACCAGGGCATGGGCGACCGGCAGGCCAAGGCGCGGACGCTGGCGCTGCTCAACGAGGTCGGCATCCGCGAGCCGGAAAAACGCCTCGACGCCTATCCGCATCAGCTGTCCGGCGGCCAGCGCCAGCGCGTCATGATAGCCATGGCGCTGGCCAACGAGCCGGAACTGCTGATCGCCGACGAGCCGACGACGGCGCTCGACGTCACCGTGCAGGCGCAGATTCTCGAATTGCTGGCGGGGCTGAAGGCCCGCAAGGGCATGTCGATGCTGTTCATTACCCATGATCTCGGCATCGTCCGCAAGATCGCCGACCGGGTCTGCGTGATGACCAAGGGCAAGATCGTCGAGACCGGGCCGACGAAGGAGATCTTCGCCAACCCGCAGCACGCCTATACCAAGCACCTCCTGGCGGCCGAGCCGAAAGGCAAGCCGCCGACCGCAAACGCCGCCGCCAAGCCTGTCATGACCGGCAAGGACATCAAGGTCTGGTTTCCGATCAAGAAGGGTTTCTTCCGCACCACCGTCGACAATGTGAAGGCGGTCGACGGCATCGATGTCACCGTGCGCGCCGGCCAGACGCTTGGCGTCGTCGGCGAATCCGGCTCCGGCAAGACGACGCTCGGCCTGGCGCTGGCCCGAATGATCTCGTCGACGGGAACCATCCAGTTCAACGGCAGCGATATCAACCAGTTGTCGTTCAACGCCATGCGGCCGCTGCGGCGCGAGTTGCAGATCGTCTTCCAGGATCCGTTCGGCTCGCTCAGCCCGCGCATGTCCGTGTCGGAGATCATCGAGGAAGGGCTGAAAATCCACGAGCCAAAACTGTCGCCCGACCAGCGCGACGACAAGGTCGTCGCCGTGCTGAAGGAGGTCGGGCTCGACCCCGCAACACGCAACCGCTACCCGCATGAATTCTCCGGCGGCCAGCGCCAGCGCGTCGCCATTGCGCGCGCCATGGTTCTCAATCCGCGCTTCGTCATGCTGGACGAGCCAACCTCGGCGCTCGACATGAGCGTGCAGGCACAAGTGGTCGACCTGTTGCGCAACCTGCAGGCCAAGCACGATCTTGCCTATCTGTTCATCAGCCACGATCTGAAAGTCATCCGCGCCCTTGCCAACGACGTCATCGTCATGCGCAATGGCAAGATCGTCGAAGCCGGCCCGTCCGAGCAGATTTTCGAGCGGCCGCAGACCGATTATACCAAGGCGCTGATCTCGGCTGCGTTCAGGATCGAGACGGCGCCGGTCGGTATCGTCAGCGAATAACAGGGAATACAATTCACAAATGGAAAAAGGCAAAATCCTGCTTGCCGTCACCGGCTTTCATCCGCAGCGCTGGCGCGAGCTGCTGTCGGCTGAGCGCGAGGTGGTGCTGGAGCCGGCCGGCGCTTCGGACCCGTCGATCACCTATGCGGTGGTGTGGAAGCAGAAGCCGAACCTGCTGAAGTCCCTGCCCAATCTGCGCGCCATCTTCTCGATCGGCGCCGGCGTCGACCACATCTTCGCCGATCCCGGCCTGCCCGACGTGCCGATCGTCAAGGTGGTCGCCGACAACCTTACCCAATACATGACCGAGTATGTCGTCTGGCGGGTGCTCGACCATCACCGCCAGGGCATGCTCTATCGCTCGCAGCAGCCGAAGAAGACCTGGCACGAGCCGCCGCAGCGGCCGGCTGGCGATATTTCGGTCGGCATTATGGGGCTCGGCAATCTCGGCCGCGCTGCGGCATCGGTGCTTTTGTCGCTCGGTTTTGCCGTCAATGGCTGGTCACGCAACGACCGGCCTATGAAAGGCGTTTCGACCTATGCAGGAGAGGCCGGGCTGATCCCGTTCCTCAACGCCACCGACATACTGGTGGTGTTGTTGCCGCTGACGCCGGACACGCAAGGCATCATCAATCACGGCGTGCTGAAGGAATTGCGCAAGCGCAACGGCCTCGGCGGCTCGGTGCTGATCAATGCCGGACGCGGCCGGCTGCAGAAGGACGCAGACATTTTGCGCGCGCTGGATGACGGCACGTTGAAGGAGGCAAGCCTCGACGTGTTCGAGGTCGAGCCGCTGCCGAAAACCAGCCCGCTGTGGGGCCATCCGAAAGTGTTCGTGACGCCGCATGCGGCGGCAACCTCGGACCCCGTTCACCTGGCGCCGATCATGCTTCGCCAGATGGACGCCTTCGAGCGCGGCGAAAAGCTCGACAATCTGGTGGACCGCAAGGCCGGTTACTGAGAAAGTCCTGGTTCAGCTCGGCAGGGCGAACTTCTTCTGCTTGTTGGACTTGCCGCAGTCGCGGCGTTCTAGTGAGCGGTTCATGGCGTCGATCTTGCCGCTTGCCAGATCGGTGTCGCGCTTGCTTTTGGAACGCATATCCGGCGTGAACGGGCCAAAGCCCATCGCCGGATTGGAGAAGCTTGGCTTTGCATCCGTCGACAGATGATATTGCTGCGCCAGCCCGTTGCGCTGCGCCAGCAATTGATCGCAAGGCACGCTGTCATACTGCAGCGACGATTGCACGTCCTGGTCCTGTCGTTCGGACATCGAACTGCCCATGCAGCCGGTCATCGCCAGGCAAGACGCCAAGACCATCATGTTCCAGCGCATCCGTTTCTCCTCAATGCCGAACCGAGCGGACCTTCTCTCGGCAGATATCCTATCTGATGCCGCGCCAACCGAAAAAATCCTATTCACATTTTCGAACAGGACGAGACATCAGCCGGACGACAGCGTCGCCAGCACGGCCAGCCCATCGACCGGCTGGCGGCGATCCAAGCGGATGACCGTGGGCTGCACGGACAGCACCGACAGGCCGCTGGTGGTAAGCACCCGCTCGACATAGGCTTGAGAATGGGCGTAGCGGCGCGATGGCCGCAGCGCGAAACCGGCTTCACCGGCCGCCTCGCCTTCGCCTGGCGTCTCGACGGAAAAGGCAAACAGACCATTGGCGGCCAGAATGCCGGCGACGGCCTTCACCACGCCGTCGAGCGCACCGACATAGATGAACACGTCGGCAGCCACCACCAGATCGGCTTTCGGGCCGGCATAGGCAAAGTGCTGCAGGTCGGCCTTGGCGAGCAGGTCGTAGACACCCTTGGCGCGCGCCTTCTTCAGCATGGCAGCAGAGATATCGTAGCCCACCAGTCGATCGGCGATCGGCCGCAGTCTTTCGCCCATCAGGCCGGTGCCGCAGCCGAGGTCGAGAGCCAGCGAAAAGCCACCCGGCCTTGCCGCTCGAATGGCGCGATCGAGGAACTCAGGCAGCCGGTAGCCGAGCTTGTTGACCAGCTCACCCTCGAAGCTTTCGGCATAATGGTCGAACAGCGTTTCGACGAAGGCGCTGGGTGGCGCCGCGGCAGCAGGCGCCTTGCCGATCAGTTGCAGCTTCAGCGCAGCCCCTAGGCGATCCGCCGGGTCGAGTTTCAGCGCCATCGCCCAGGCCTGCGCCGCCAGGTCGAACTGCCCCCTTGTCTCCTGCATCTCGCCGAGGCGGAACCAGCCCGCCGCCCATTGCGGCGCCAGTTCCAGCGCGCCGAGCAGCAATTCCGCTGCTGCCACAGGGTCGCCCGAGCCGAAAAGCATCTCGGCATAGTCGGCACGGCGGTCGGCGGTCAGGTCGCCCGACGAGGTTTTCAGCGTTTGCATGGCGATGGGTCCGCCGGCTGATGCGCCGGTGGCTGGCTGTAGGACGAGTCAGCAGCCTCTTGCAACAGGCTTCCCGCACTGGAATTAGCCACTATCTTGACGGGATGCGCGCCAGCGACCTGCTTCATCCCCGGCCTGAAGGCCTCTATTGCCCGCCCGGCGATTTCTTCATCGACCCGGTGCGGCCGGCCAACCGGGCCCTGATCACACATGGCCATTCCGACCATGCCCGCTCCGGCCACCGCTCGGTGCTGGCCACACAACAGACGCTCGACATTATGGGACTGCGTTATGGCGAGGACTTTGCCGGGACGACGCAGGCCGCAGCCCTCGGCGAGACAATGGCGCTGAACGATGTCACCGTTACCTTTCATCCGGCCGGCCATGTGCTGGGCTCGGCGCAGATCGCGGTCGAGCACAAGGGCAGGCGCATCGTCGCCTCCGGCGATTACAAGCGCCAGAAGGATGCGACCTGCGCACCCTTCGAGCCGGTGAAATGCGACGTGTTTATCACCGAGGCGACCTTCGGCCTGCCGGTGTTTCGCCATCCGCCCGACACGGAAGAGATCGCCCGCCTCCTCAAATCGGCGGCGCAATTTCCCGAGCGATCGCATCTGGTTGGCGCCTATGCGCTGGGCAAGGCGCAGCGGGTGATGCGGCTGCTGCTTGATGCCGGCTATGACAGGCCGATCTACATCCACGGCGCGCTGGCCAAGCTCAGCGAATATTATCAGAGCCAGGGCATCGACTTGGGCACGCTGGAGCCGGCAACGGTGGACAGCGGCGGCAAGCAGGATTTCACCGGCGCCATCGTCGTCGGCCCGCCATCGGCCTTCGCCGACCGCTGGGCGCGGCGCTTTCCCGACCCGATCTCGTGCTTTGCGTCGGGCTGGATGCGCATCCGCCAGCGCGCCAAGCAAGGCGGCGTCGAACTGCCACTGATCATCTCCGACCATGCCGACTGGGACGAGCTGACCGCCACCATCAAGGAGACGGGCGCCGGCGAAATCTGGGTAACGCATGGCCGCGAGGAAGCGCTGGTGCGCTGGTGTGAGCTGGAAGGCATCGCCGCGCGGCCGCTGCATCTGGTCGGCTATGAGGACGAGGGCGATTGAGTTGAACCGCTTCGCCGAACTCCTCGACCGTCTGGTGCTGACGCCGTCGCGCAACGGCAAGCTGACGCTGCTGGTCGACTATTTCCGCAGCGTCGAGGATCCCGACCGCGGCCTAGCGCTGGCGGCGATTACCGGCGACCTCAACATTGCGGCGGTCAAGCCGGCCATGCTGCGCACGCTGGTCACCGAGCGCATGGACCCGGTGCTGTTCGGCTATTCCTACGACTATGTCGGCGACCTGGCCGAAACGGTCTCACTGGTCTGGCCGCAAACGCCAGGCCATATCCCCAACCGGGAGCCGACGCTTGGCGATGTTGTGGCGAAACTGCAGGCGGCAAGCCGCTCTGATGGGCCTAAGGTGCTGGCCGGGCTGCTCGACAGCGCCGGCATTTCGGCGCGCTTTGCCATCATCAAGCTGGTTACCGGCGGCTTGCGCATCGGCGTTTCGGCACGGCTGGCCAAACAGGCGCTGGCCGATTTCGGCAAGGTCGATGTCGCCGAGATCGAGGAGCTGTGGCACGGCCTGACACCGCCTTACATCTCGTTGTTCGCCTGGCTGGAAGGCAAGGCCGAAAAGCCGCAGCGGACGGCGCTCGCCCTGTTCAGCCCGGTGATGCTGTCGAACCCGGTCGGCGACGGCGATCTCGAAAAGCTTGACCCGGCCGACTATGCGGCGGAATGGAAATGGGACGGCATCCGTGTCCAGGCGGTGTGCGAAGGCGGTGTGCGCCGGCTCTATTCGCGCACCGGCGACGACGTCTCCGGCGCCTTTCCCGATCTCGCCGAAGCAATGAATTTTTCCGCCGCGCTCGACGGCGAATTGCTGGTCGGCGAACCCGCCGCGACGGGCACGTTTTCAGACCTGCAGCAGCGGCTGAACCGCAAGAGCGTGACGCCGAAGATACAGCAACAGTATCCGGCCTTCATGCGCTGCTACGATGCGCTGCAGATCGATGGCGAGGATCTGCGCGCGCTGCCCTTCCGCGAGCGACGAGTTCGGCTCGAAGTCTTCATCAAGACGCTCGACCCCAGCCGCTTCGATCTCTCGCCGCTGGTCGACTTCACCGATTGGCAGGCGCTGGAAGAATTGCGCCGGGCGCCGCCGCACCCGATCATCGAAGGTGTGATGCTGAAGCGCTGGGATTCGCCTTATCTCGCGGGACGGCCGAAAGGCCCGTGGTTCAAGTGGAAGCGCGATCCGCACACGGTCGACGCCGTGCTGATGTATGCGCAGCGCGGCCATGGCAAGCGCTCCAGCTTCTATTCCGACTATACGTTCGGCGTCTGGTCGGGGCCGGAAGGCGCGGAGGAACTGGTGCCGGTCGGCAAAGCCTATTTCGGCTTCACCGATGAGGAGCTGAAGCAGATCGACAAATTTGTGCGGGACAACACCGTCGAGCGTTTCGGCCCGGTGCGCTCGGTGCGCGCCGATCGCAAGCAGGGCCTGGTGTTGGAAGTGGCGTTCGAAGGTCTCAACCGTTCGACCCGGCACAAATCCGGTGTCGCGATGCGCTTTCCCCGCATTTCACGCCTGCGCTGGGACAAGCCGACAGCCGAAGCCGACCGCATCGAGACGCTGCAGGCACTGTTGGATTGATAGGGTAGTTTACGGTTCGATCGAGACGCGAATCTCGTAGATATCGACCGCCTTGCCCTGCTTGTCGAAGTCGGAGTTGATGGCGATGCTGCCGGCCGCGCCCGGGGGCTTGTCGGGGAACTTCACGTCGAACAGATATTCGTTGCGTTGCTGGCCGACAGCATAGCGCTTGCGGCCGCAATCGCCAAGATCGCCGAAATTGCAGTCGATGGAGATCTGCGTGTCCTTGCCGTCCTCGGCACGGGCGACGATGTCGAACACGGCATGCTTGCCGGCAAGCTTCTCCAGCACGCCCTGCCCGACATCGAAGCTGATGGCCGAGCCGGAAGCGCCGGAACGGATGCGCAGGAAGGAGCCGGTATCGTCCTGCACGACATCGGCCTTGGCGTCGGAGGGCGTCGCGACATGCGTCGGATCGGTGGGTGTAAACACGTTGATCCAGTCACGCGCCTGTTCGGCCGCACCAGGCTGTTGCGGCGCGCCGGGCTGCTGCGGCGCGTTTGTATCGGCGGGCGGCGTGAAATCGTCATCGTCGACCGTCGGCGGCGCCTCGGGCGGGGCCGTGTCGAGCTGCGCCGGCGTCTTGAAGACGCCGGTCTGGACGGCGAAATAGAGGCCGATGCCGGCGGCAGCGAGCAAAGTGACGCCAAAGAAGATCGCCGTCAGCGGCAGGCGGCGGCCTCTTATCCGCCTTTCGTCGCGGTCAGGCGCCACTTCCGTCGCGGCCTCGGCCGTCGCGGAATCGGCCATGTCGATCGCCGGGGCGCCGGGAAGCGCGGCGTCGGGCATGATGTCGGGGACGACCGGCAGCACGCGCGAGCGAGGCGCGTCGGATGCATCGGGCTGAACCGGCCCATCAACCACGATCGCCGGCGACGGGCCGGCCGCGACGTCTGTCGGGGCATCGACAGCAGGCGCTTCGGCGGCACCTTGCGTCTCCGCAGTATCTTGGGCCTGAGCGGCGCCTTGCGTCTGCGCAGCGCCTTGCGTCTGCGTGGCGACATCGGGGACCGCCGGCAGGAATTCCGATTCGATCTCGGTGATCTTTTCCTGCACCGCCTTGCGGCGCTTGATGGCGGCTTCCACCGTCACGCCGGGATTGGCCTGAAGGACGCGGTCCAGCGCCGCGAAGGCCGATCGATAGACCCTCTCGCGAAACGCCCGGTCCTCGGCATTGCCTTTCTCGAAGGCGTTGCGGATCGCTTTTTCGATCGCGTCCAAGCGAATTTCCCCTGTCCGTTCGCTCACATTGCCATGATCGTTAGCCGCAGGCGACCAATCAATCAACGGGCGAGCGTCCGCATTCTGCCTCGGCGGGGCGTTGAAAGCCAATTTCCAGGGTTTTTAACAATAAAATCAGCCTGTTTCGTCACCTTCCCGGGCAATTACGCGCAGACCGCCGAGATAATCCCACGCGATCGAAAAACGAAACGAGACGTGGGCTCCCTCCAGCGCAAACGGGAAATGCCGGGACATTTGCCGGGTACCGCCTTGAAATCGCGGTTGCCCATCTTGAATTAGCGGCCGGTTGAGTCTATCACCCAGCCGATCTTGGAAGCCTCGTGCTTCCCGGGCCGCTTTAGCTCAGTTGGTAGAGCACATCATTCGTAATGATGGGGTCAGGTGTTCGAGTCACCTAAGCGGCACCAGTTTTCTACTGAAAATGCTTTATTCCCAGCAGGATACAAGAACTGGATGGATTTCCATCCACCCGAAAACCCACCTTAGAAGGCTTCGTTGGCAGCCCTATGAGAGTCGCGTCTCACCTGTACAATGGCGGTCTAGGCGACGGCATCAGTCATCGGATTGAACCAATCCCGCTTGCAGGCCGTATCAAGATTGTCCAATTGTTTGCCCTTGGTCTCAAGCGCTATCTCCCATACCGCAAATCAGGACCGGCCCCCTCCCAACGGACTTCGTTCTGGGCAAATGAGCAAACGGCTGTGCGCCAAGTTATCAGATTCACCGGCGATGGTTCCTGAGATCCACCGGTCTAGGCTCTTGGTGAGGTTAAGCTTCCAAGTCTCGACCGTACATGACTCGCCGAACTGCCCACCGGCGTGCCTTCAAATCTGATGCACCTGGACATAAAGGCTGTCGCGTAGTTGGCACGTGTTGCCGGTGTAGGCGCACCCGTCAGGCGTGAAGCGGCAGCGTCTAGGCATTTGTCGGCCCGAAACCTGTGTCTAGCCAGACCCAGCACAAAAGTCAGACCGACGACAGCCAAGATAGCCAGAACCATGAAAAGGGCCGAAACCGCAATCACTCTCTTCCACTCGGTCTTGAGGTTGTGTGCCTCGTGGTAGACCCGGGTCGCTAGAATGCCGCGCCACCCGATTGCGACGATAATTAGGGCAAGAAAAATATTCCTTCCGCCATCGTTCATCCCGATTCTGGCAGCAAAAGTGATTCCCGCGATGAGCAATGCATAGAGGAACAAGGCCAGAGCAACGGCGCGGCCCTTTCTTTTGACAAGGAAGAATCCTCCTTGTGCACACGCAGCGGTCGGCGGGCGAAACAGTTATGGTAATTTCGGCGCGCATCCGCCCGACTCGCGCACTAAACGCCCAACAAGACTTCCGCACAAAGATTTCAAATGTCAGATTTTCTCTACTGACTAATCGTTGTTTCCGCACCAAAGACGCATTTCCAAGAACAGGTTTTGTATTCTTGGCGACAGTCTCTACCCCTGCTGGGCTTGCACATACTGTAGACTTGCGCACAATCCGAACCGCAGATTTTACGCTCTCCGGCGTCTGCTAGGACGCTTTCATCGATATTGGTCTTGGAAGTCACACTACATTGATGAATATAACCTGATAGGCTCGATGACTCATTCGTGTCGTTGCATTGCTCGGCGGCAATCGCCGATACATTTATAATGGCAACAAAACCGAGAGAAACTAAGCTTACAAACGATATGTAGCGCATGATTTCTCCTTTTTGATTAATGATTTACTGGAGGAACTGGAACAAATCCATTGCACCAGCTTTCATTGATTTTAAATGATCAATGTCGCTTGAAGATACCTCTCCACTCATATGTCGACAGGTTTAGTTATATCGATGACGGTGCTGCTGTCTTGTGCTATGTTTTGTTCAGCCTGCTGCAAGAATTGCAGCGGTGATGCCGGAGGCTGCCGATGCGTTACCTGAACTCCGCTCACTATATCGATGTGGTGGCCAAGACCGGTTCGATCCGCGCCGCCGCGGAATTGCTCGCCATAACCTCGACGGCGCTCAACCGGCGTATATTGGCGATGGAGGCCGAACTGGGCGTTGCGATTTTCGAGCGACTGCCTCACGGCGTGCGATTGTCCAGCGCCGGCGAACTTCTAGTGCAGCACATGCGCAACCAGTTATCCGATATGGAGCACGTGAAATCGCAGATTGCAGACCTTGCTGGCGCCCGGCCATGTGGCGATCGCCTGCAGCCAGGCGCTATTGCCCTACCATCTGCCGATGCAGATCTCACTCTACCGCAAGGAACATCCGAATGTGACCTTCGGAGTGCACCTGCGCGACCGGGAGGAGGCCGAGCGCGCCTTGGTCGATCACACGGCCGACATCGCCATCGTCTACGAGCCAACCCGGCTGGCTGCTTTCATGACGCTGATGCGGGTGCACCAGCCGGTGCATGCGGTTATGCGGCCCGATCATCCGCTGGCTTCTCACGAGACGGTGCGGTTGCGCGCTTGCCTCGACTATCCAATCGCGCTTCCCACATCAAGTTACGGCGTGCGCTACCTGCTCGACATCGGGGCGCAATCGTCATCGCTGCAGCTGGAGCCGGTGATTCAGTCGGACAGCTTCGAATTCCTGCGCAACCACGCTATCTCGGAGGATATCATCACCTTCCATTTCCCAATTGGCCTGTCCCACCAGGCGATGACCGGTGACATGACCTCCCGGCCGCTCGACCCGCGCGACGTGCCCGCTGGCATGCTCTATGTCGGCCAACTCAAGGGCCGCACCCTACCGGTGGCCGCTGCCCGTTTCGCCGACCAGCTTTTCGCCTCGCTGGCGCAGCAGTACGACGTGTCGTGATGGCACCTGCCACTCAGCTTGATGCACCTGGAAAAAGGGCTGTCGCGTGGTTGCAAGCGTTGCCGGTGTAGACGCACCGTGAGGAGTGAGGCGGCACCGTCCGGCCATTTGTCGGCCCAAGACAATGCTAACAGGCCGCCAAGCCCACCAGTGCAGAACCGTTTCTTTCTGAAGCGGCGTGGAAGTCACGACGAAAAGCGCATCATCCAATGCAGGCTTCGGCGCGTGGTGGACCCTTCAATCCGCTTGAGGGCGCGCATGGCATCCACCTCTCCAAAATTCCCAAATTTCACCTATCACAAACCACCGTAAAATCTGCCTATTCATCTATGATAGGTTGCAATCGATTGCGACAGTGTGAGACATGAGAAATGGGCTAAGTGTCTGCGTTATATTGCAATATGACACGCGGTGATACACGCTTAGGTCGTATGTAAATGCCCCTAAGCGGCACCAGTTCCCCATCCGACGCAAGCGCGCGACGGCCGCCGCAAGGCCAGTCCACGTCACTCCCTACGCAAACGCATTTCTGCCCGCGTCGACATGCGGCCATATGGCTGCCGCCACTGGTGCGGATGTCTCCGGTTCTCTGTTCCAGCACCGGGATTGTCGCGCTGTCGGGAAGGACTGCGTCGTCAGACGCTTGGCCATCGATTATGCTGCGTCGCGCAAAATCAATAGTTTCGATTTTGCCGATTATTCGTCAATATAAACTTCAATCATAAAATACATAACCAATCTTCTTAAGCTATTTTGATAGCCTACTGAAGATATCAAGCCATGCAGATTTTAGGCATGCAATTAAAACAGGTCTTAGTGATATGATACAACTCGCCCGACGGGCATGGTGCGCGAGAAAATCCGTCAACGACACAGCGCATTTGCCAATCATATCCATTTTTAAGCATTCACTCACATAAATATTACAGTTCGGAAGATATTTTGTGTTGCACTGCACCATTGCCCGGCTACACCATTTCCTGGGGGGATTCAGTATCAGGACGTGCGCCGTGGAGGATTCCGCCAAGGTGACCAGCTTGAGTTTTTCGCTGGCCGCTACCGATTTCGAGGCTGCCTCGCGCACAAGGCGCGGGTTTGATGTTGTCGGCGCACTGTCAACGCTGGCAGACCTGAGACCCGGAATGGCGGGCCGCCGGCTTCATCGGAGATCTCAGACCGGCGGAAATGGCTGATGGTCGCGCGCGACAATCAGCTGGACGCGCTGCGCGCCATCGCTGTCACGATGGTTCTCTATTCTCATTTCCTGGCACCCAACGGGTCCTCCTTTTGGGGCCATATCGGCGTGCGGCTGTTCTTCGTGCTGAGCGGCTTCCTGATCACCCGACTGCTGCTTGAAGCCCGCGCTGCGGCCGAATTCGAAGCCGGTCCTGCCTTGAGATCCTTCTACATCAGGCGCGCGCTGCGCATATTCCCGCCCTATTTCGCCGTGCTCGGGTTCGTCTGGCTGACCAATCTGGAGCGGTCCAGCGGATCGCTCGCCTGGCATGCGCTTTACCTGTCGAATTTCTGGTACGCGCTGCGCAACGAATGGACACCCTGGCTACTCGGCCATTTCTGGAGCCTGAGCATCGAGGAGCAGTTCTACATCGCCTGGCCGCTGGTCGTGCTTCTCGCACCGCGCCGGCGCGTGGAAGCGATCACTATCGGCGTCATCCTGTTGTCGCTGGCCTATCGCTTCTACTGGCCGATCACCGCCAACCCGGCGCTGGCGCGCGACCTGCTGCCACCGGCATCGATGGATGCGCTGGCCTTGGGTGCTCTGCTTGCCTGCTGGCGGATCAGAGGCGCTGGCCTGCCGCAATGGATGCGGCTAGGCTGGCCAGCCCTTGCGGCCATCTTCCTGGCGATTGAATTGCTTGTCCCGGCACCGGCCGATCCCATGCTGGAATGGGCCCGCTGGGCGCTGCTGGAGATCCTGCCCTTGGTGCCGCTGGTGGCCGTTGTCGCCGCCTGTTCAGCCGGCCTTGGCGGCGCCCTCGGCAGGGTTTTCGAACTGCCGCCGCTGCTGTCACTGGGCCGCATCAGCTACGGCGTCTATCTCTACCATCCGATCCTTCTGTCGCTCGCCGTCAAGTCACAGCCCTGGATTCCGCTCAATGTCTCGGAGCAGGGGCCAGGGCGGTTCCTGGTCGCGAGCGCCGCCACGATCGCCGTCGCTTCGATCTCGTGGACGGTTTTCGAAAGGCCGCTCAACGGCCTCAAGCGCCGCTTCCCCTATGTCGCGCGCCGCCGCTCCCAGGCACGCACCGGCGATGCCGTCTGGCTCGGCAGGGCGCCCAGCGGATCCCCCGATGGCCGCGCCGCGCTCGACCTCCAGCGAACGGATGCGCAGAGATGACCGCCGCGCCGCTCGTCTCCGTCCTGCTGCCGGTCTACAATGCCGGGCCTTATCTCGCCGCTGCGCTGGGGAGCATCCTGCGGCAAGACTACGATCGCCTGGAGGTCATCGCTATCGATGACGGGTCGACTGACAATTCGCTCGATATCCTCGAACGATACCGCCGGGCCGACAATCGCGTTTCTGTGATCTCACGTGAAAACCGCGGCCTCGTCGCCACCCTCAATGAAGGGCTCCGACTGGCCCAGGGCGAGCTGGTTGCGCGAATGGATGCGGACGATGTCGCCTATCCCTGGCGCCTCTCGCGCCAGGTGGCACTGTTCGAGCGGCGGCCCGAGCTCGGCTTCTGCGGTGCCAGCGTCGATACCTTGCTTCACGGCCGTATCGCCAAGGGCAGGCCCGACCCGGTGTTCCGATCCGGCCGGCTCGACATATTGTCGATGTTCTTTACGATATTCATGCATCCGACGGTGGTGTACAACAGGAAGGTCATAGGGAACGATCTCTATTACGATCCACAATACAGGCACGCCGAGGATTTCGATCTCTTCAGGCGGCTTGCTCGCCGTTTCCCGGCGACCATCTCGCCCGAGAACCTGCTCATCTATCGGGTCCATGCGGGAAGCGTGACCATGCGGCATGCCAAGGAAATGCGCAGGACGCATTTGCGAATCGTGGCCGAAAATCTCGAACGTGAGGGCCTCGCGGAAGCCACTGCGGATCTGCGCGACATCGGCGAGGCCGTCTCGTTCGACACGGTTGCGCGCGCAGCCAGTTTCATCCGTGCGCTGGAAGAGCGGATTTCCGCGCTGCCGGCCAGCACACGGCCAATCTTCGAGGCCGGCGCGCTGAACCTGTTCTATTTCCTCTACCAGCTCGTCAGCGACGAAAGAGAGCCGCCGCTGACACACGAATTGCTGACGCGGACAGCGAGATGGAATTTCATCCGGCGCCGCGAACAATATGCGCTGCGTCCCGGCCTCTGGGCGCCCTGGCTCAGCCTGGCCTCGATAGCGGCCGGAAAGCGGGCGGACGCGGTGGAGTACTTCTTTAAAACCACGCCGGCCGAAGCGGTGCTGGCGCGTTATCAGCGGGGAATAGTATGACCGACAGGCCCCACCCGCTCCTGCGCGATCACCCGTTTGCGAGTGCGCCTGCCCCGACAACTCCCCGATCGGAGCGGCCGTCGCTTGAGGTCAGCTTCATCGTCTGCACGCGCGACCGCGCCGCTGTGCTGGAGGCCTGCATAGCGTCGATCCAGGCTGCATGCCGGGCGCACGCCGCCTTCGCGGCTGAGTTGGTGGTGGTCGACAATGGTTCACGGGACGGCACGTCAAAGCGGCTGGCCGGTATCGCCGAAACGTCAGACATCCCAGTCACAGCCGTCTCGGAGCCCCGTCCCGGACTAGCCGCTGCCCGCAATGCCGGACTGGCGCGAGCGCGAGGCCGCGTACTGGTCTTCATCGACGATGACTGCAAGCTCGATCGCGATTATCTCCGCGACCTCGAGCGGCATTACCGGAGCGGCGAGAAGTGGCTGATCCGCGGCGGTCGCGTCGAGCTCGGTGATGCCCGGGACCTGCCCTTCACCATCAAGCGCTGCGAGGCGCGCGAGCGGCTGACCCCGGCGGTCCACCCGGGCGGCTTCGTGCTCGGCTGCAACATGACCATGCACCGCGACGTCGCGGCCCGCATCGGGTCGTTCGACGAACGCTTCGGCGCTGGCAGCCCGCTACGCTCGGCTGAGGATACGGATTATCTCGTGCGGGCGATGCTGCTCGGCATGCCGGTCGAGTATGTGCCCGACATGACGGTCTTGCATCATCACGGCCGGCGAGACCGCAAATCGATCGACAGGCTGCACCGCGACTATAGCCTCGGTAATGGTGCGCTGTGCCTGAAACATGTCCGCCACGCCCCTTGGCTGCTTCGCCATGTCTATTGGTCCGCGCGGGCCGCGTTCAAGGAACTGGCGGGACGTCCTCGCTTCGACCGCGACCTCGATCTGTCGCACTGGCCTATTGTCGTCATGAATCTGGCAGGTGCGGCCAGATTTGCGCTGCTCGTCATGATGGGATGGCCAAAACGGTTGCCGTTGCGCCAGGACCGGCAAGCCAGCGAAGCCAATGCGGAGGCCAGAGCGCGATGATGTCACGGATTCCGTCAGCCCTGCCAATGCTGCGCCGCGCGCTTGGTGGCAGGCTGTTGCGGCTCGTTCCCATCGTGGTGGCGCTGGGGCTTGCGGGCGCCGCGCTGGAAGGCCTCGGCATCGGCCTCATCATTCCGCTGCTCGGCATCATTATGGGGCGTGGCGAAACATCAGGCATGGCCGGTTTCTCCGCCCTCCTCCAGCAGGTTGGAGCGGACCTCGGCGAGCGCGAGCGGCTGATCGCCATTTCGGCCGCGATCCTCGGTTCGATCGTGCTGAAGAATGTCTTTGCCTTCGCCAACACGCTGCTGACCAGCTTCATCTACGGCAAGGCAGGTTATTCGATCCGCAGCGCACTGTCGGAGCAGTTGCTCAGGGTCGGCTACCCTTTTTTCCTGCAGCAAAGCCCCGGGCGGCTGCTCAACATCATCTCCAACGAATCCTGGCGAGCGTCCGACGCTATCCAGGCCCTGCTCGGCGCGATCGTCAGTGCCTCGGCCGCCGTCATCCTGCTCGCCTTCCTCCTGCTCCTGTCCTGGCAGATGACGCTGCTGGTGACGCTGGGGCTGGCACTCGTCCAGCTGGCGCACGGGATTTTGTCGTCCAATCTGAAGGCGCCGAGCCGCAGCGTCGTCTCGCGCAACAGCGCACTCGCGTCGCAGATGCTGCATCTGGTGCATGCTGGGCGCCTGATCCGCATCTTCGGGCAGGAGAGCCGCGAAAAGGCGATTTTCGCCAAAGCGTCCGACGGGGTGCGGCGGGCGGCTTTCGTGCTTTCAATCCGCCAGGGCGTGTTGCCGCCGCTGACCGAGGTGTTGCACGCGATGCTGTTCCTGGCGGTGGTGATCGGAGCCTGGCTGGCGAATGTGAGCTTCCCGCTGACCGTCGCCTTCCTCATCCTGCTCTACCGGCTGCAGCCGCATATGCGCGCCTTGCAGATGTCGTGGAGTCAGCTGCAAGGCATGAGCGGCTCGCTGGAGGAGGTGCAATGGCTGCTCGATCCTTCCGACAAGCCCGAGGCGCCGCAGGGCAGCCTGCCGTTCGACGGCTTGCGCCAAGGGATCAGCTTCGATGATGTGAGCTTCGCCTATTCCGGTGCCCTGTCCAGCCCCGACGCGCGCGAGGCGGTGCTGCATCAGGCGGTGTTCGACATCCGCAGCGGCCGCTCGACGGCGCTGATCGGCCGCTCGGGCGCGGGCAAGACGACGATCGTCAATCTCCTGTGCCGCTTCGTCGAACCCGACAGCGGCAGGATCCTCGTCGATGGGGCGCCACTGGGTGAAATCGACCCAAGGCAATGGCTGCGGAACATTGCCCTGGCCAGCCAGGAACTGGAATTGGTCGACGGCACCATTTTTGAAAACATTGTCTACGGCCACGACACGGCGTCGGCCAGCGACGCCATGCAGGCCGCAAGGCTGGCCGAGGCACATGAATTCATCGAGCACCTGCCGCTGGGTTACGCGACACTTGTCGGATACCGGGGCATCAACCTGTCAGCCGGACAAAGGCAAAGGATCGCCCTGGCGCGGGCGCTGGTGCGCGACCCCGATATTCTCATCCTCGACGAAGCCACCAGTGCGGTGGATGGGTTGTCGGAAGCCGCTATTGTCGAGACGCTGAAGTTGCGGGCCGGCCGCCGCACCACCATTGTCATCAGTCATCACCACAGCACCATCTCGTTCTGCGACGACGTGGTGATCTTGAGCCGCGGTCGGGTGAAGAAACAGGCCCCCTTCTCAGCGCTGGCAAAGCTCAGCATGGACGAGCTTTACCAACACGGAGCGGGTGAGTGATGGGGCGCGCCCGAATCCGCGACGCGGCTTGCGCCAGGCAGCTCGCGGATTGCGATCAATCCTGCCGGCAAACCATCGCCGTGACGCATTCCCGATTGTGCAAAAGCAATTGCCAGGGAGGTCAGGCAGCCTTTTTCTTGGCCAGCCTGGCCTTGATCGAAGCGACGTCGGCGCGCGGCGTCGCGGCGAACAGCGTCCTCGTATAGCTGTGCTTGGGGT
Source organism: Mesorhizobium sp. P171375 (assembly GCF_057786075.1). NCBI lineage: Bacteria > Pseudomonadati > Pseudomonadota > Alphaproteobacteria > Hyphomicrobiales > Phyllobacteriaceae > Mesorhizobium > Mesorhizobium sp. P171375. Next base: position 1,622,773 of record NZ_JBYNWF010000001.1, on the reverse strand, counting down.
CGGCAAAGACCTCTTCGCGGGAGCCGTATTCGACCGCCTCGCCGAAATACATCACCATCACGTCGTCGGCGATGTAGCGCACGACGGACAGATCGTGGCTGATGAAGACGTAGGTCAGCTGGAATTCGTCCTGCAGGTCGGCGAGCAGATTGAGCACCTGGGCCTGCACCGACAGATCGAGCGCGGAAACCGGCTCGTCGAGCACCAGAAGGCTCGGGTTCAGCATCAGCGCGCGGGCAATGGCGATGCGCTGGCGCTGGCCGCCGGAGAACATATGCGGGTAGCGGTTGTAGTGCTCGGTTCCAAGGCCAACCTTCTTCAGCATCTTCATGGCGAGGTCGCGCCGCTCTTCGGCCGGCTTGTCGGTGTTGATCAGCAGCGGTTCGCCCAGAACATCGCCGATCTTCTGGCGCGGATTGAGAGAGCCGTAAGGGTTCTGGAAGACGATCTGCACCTTGCGGCGCATCTCCTTGGTCAACCCGCTCCTGGCGATGTCGACCTTGTTGCCGTCGATGAACAGTTCTCCCGACGTTGCCGGATCGATCAGCGTGATGATGCGCGCCAGCGTGGACTTGCCGCAGCCGCTTTCACCGACGATGGCCAGCGTCTTGCCCTTGTCGACGCTGAACGAGACGCCCTTGACCGCATGCACGGTGCGCGCGCCGCGAAACAGGCCGCCGCCGACGTGATAGTCGCGCTTGATGTTCTTGCCTTCGACGACCTTGATGCTCATCAGGCGACTCCGGCGGCCGGTTCGAACAGCATGTCTGAGACGGTCGGCAGCCTGTCGCCGACGGCGTTGTCCGGCAGCGCCGACAACAGCGCTCGGGTGTAATTGCTCTTCGGCGATTCAAACAGCGACAGCACGTCGGCCTCTTCCATCTTGCGGCCCTTGTACTGGACGATGACGCGGTCGGCGGTCTCGGCCACCACGCCCATATTGTGGGTGATCATGATCAGACCCATGCCGTATTTGACCTGCAGCGAGACCAGCAAATCGAGGATCTGCTTCTGGATGGTGACGTCGAGGGCGGTGGTCGGCTCGTCGGCGATCAGGAGCTTCGGATTGCAGGCAATGGCGATGGCGATCATGACGCGCTGGCACTGGCCGCCCGACATCTGGTGCGGGAACGAGTTCAGCCGTTCCGCCGGCTCGGCAATGCCGACCTGCGTCAGCAACTCGATGGCGCGCTCGCGGCGCTGGGCCTTGTCCATGCCCATATGGAAGCGCAGCACTTCCTCGATCTGGAAGCCGACCGTGAAGCACGGATTGAGGCTGGCCATCGGCTCCTGGAAGATCATCGACATGTCCTTGCCGACGATCTTGCGGCGCTCGGCCGGGCTCATCTTCAGGAGGTCGCGGCCGTTGAAGCTCATCTCGTCGGCAGTGACCGTCGCGGTCCACGGCAACAGGCCCATCACCGCCAGCATCGACACCGACTTGCCGGAGCCGGATTCGCCGACGATGGCCAGCACTTCACGTTCGTTGACATGGAGCGAGACGCCGTCGACCGCGCGGAACGGGCCGGATGCGGTCTGGAACTCGACGACGAGATTGCGGATGTTGAGCAGCGCCATCACGACCTCCTCAGCTTCGGATCGAGCGCATCGCGCAGGCCGTCGCCGATCAGGTTGATGGCCAGAACGGTGATGAGGATGGCGAGGCCAGGGAACGTCACCACCCACCAGGCGCGCAGGATGAATTCACGCGCCGAGGCGAGCATGGTTCCCCATTCCGGCGTCGGCGGCTGGGCGCCGAGGCCGAGGAAGCCGAGAGCGGCCGCCTCGAGGATGGCGTTGGAGAAAGACAGCGTGCCCTGGACGATCAGCGGCGCCAGGCAGTTGGGCAGGATGGTGCGCAGCATCAGCCGGATATGTCCGGCGCCGGCAACCTTGGCAGCAACCACATATTCGCGGCTCTTTTCGGCCATGACAGCGGCGCGCACCAGGCGCGCGAAATGCGGCTGCAGGACAAGCGCAATGGCCAGCATGGCGTTGAACAGGCCGGGGCCGAGGATGGTGACCAGAACCAGCGCCAGCAGCAGCGACGGGAAGGACAGGATCAAATCCATGACGCGCATGATCGCCACGTCGACCCAGCCGCGGAAATAGCCGGCCAGCAGGCCGAGCGTGATGCCGCCGGTAAGTGCCAGCGTGACGACGACGGCGCCGATCAGCAGCGAGAAACGCGCGCCATAGAGCAGGCGCGAGAGCATGTCGCGGCCGACCGCGTCGGTGCCAAGCAGATATTGCGCGCTGCCGCCCGCCTGCCATGCCGGCGGCCGCAAGAAAGCGGTCTTGTCCTGGATGTCGGGCGCATAGGGCGCCAGCAGCGGCGCAAACAGAGCTGCCAGCACCAGCAGGATGAAGACGAACAGGCCGATGACGGCGCCGCGGTTCACCGAGAAATAGTGCCAGAAGGTCCTGAAGCCGGTCAGGCGATCAGGACTGCCGGCGGCCATCGGGGCGATTTCGGTCGACTGGCTCATCACGCCGCCCGTATGCGCGGGTTGATGACGGCATAAAGCACGTCGACGATCAGGTTCACGGCCATGACGATAAGGGCGATCAAGAGCAAGCCCGACTGCACGACGACATAGTCGCGCTTGGATATGGAATCGACCATCCACTTGCCGATGCCCGGCCAGGCGAAGATGGTTTCGGTGAGAATGGCGCCGGCGAGCAGCGTACTGACCTGCAGGCCGATGGTGGTGACCACCGGGATGAGCGCATTGCGCAGCGCGTGCACGCCGATGACGCGGGACGACGACAGCCCCTTGGCGCGGGCGGTCCGCACATAGTCCTCGCCCAGCACTTCGAGCATGGCCGAGCGCGTCTGGCGCGCGATCACCGCGAGCGGGATGGTGCCGAGCACAATTGTCGGCAGCACCAGATGGCTCAATGCCGAGCGGAAAGCATCCCATTTGCCGTAGAGCAGGCTGTCGAGGGTCAGGAAGCCGGTGATCGGCTTTATGAAGAACTGCAGGCCGATGCGGCCGGAAACCGGGGTCCAGCCGAGATAGCCGGAGAAAAAGATGATCAGCAGCAGGCCCCACCAGAAGATCGGCATGGAATAGCCGACAAGGGCTGTGCCCATCAGCCCCTGGTCGAACCAGGAGCCGCGCTTGACCGCGGCGAAGATGCCCGCGGGAATGCCCAGCAGCATGGCGAAGATCATGGCAAAGACAGAGAGCTCGATGGTTGCCGGGAAGAGCGTCATGAAATCTTCGATGACCGGGCGCTTGGACGAGATCGACACGCCGAAATTACCGGTCGCGGCATCGCGGACATAATGCGCATATTGCTGCCAGATCGGCAGATTGTAGCCGAACTGCTCCTTCAGTTCTTCGTAGCGCGCGGGCGACACGCCATGCTCGCCGGCCATGGCAAGGATGGGATCGCCGGGCAGCAGCCTGACAAAAGCGAAGGCACAGATGGTGATGCCGATCAGCGTCGGGAGCACCAAGACGATTTTGTTGAGGAGATATCGGAGCATCTTGAAAAGGGGGCGGCGCCTGATTGCGCGCCGCCCGCCTAACAGTTCTATTCGGCCTTGTCGACGCCGTCGAAGCGATGAATGCCGAGCGGGTCCATCATGAAGCCGCTGACATTCTTGCGCACGACTGCGTAAACCTGGCTGTGTGCCATGAGGAAGGCCGGAGCCTGCTTGGCAAAGACAACCTGCGCCTGTTCATAGAGCTTGGTGCGTTCGGCCTGGTCGCTGGTCTTCTTGGCCTTCTGGATCAGGTCCTCGAAGTCCTTGTCGCACCAGCTGGAGTAGTTGGACACGCCGATGGCCGAGCAAGCGAACAGCGTGGCGAAGAAGTTGTCCGGATCGCCATTGTCACCGGTCCAGCCGATCTGGAAGGCGCCGGGGCGTTCCTTCTTCTTGCCCTCCTCGCGGTACTTCGTCCACTCGTAGCTGACGATCTCTGCCTTGACGCCGACCTTGGCCCAGTCAGCCTGGATCAGCTCGGCGGCACGCTGGAAGTTCGGGTTGTAGGGACGGACGCGATCGGAGGCCCAGAGCTGGATCTCCTTCAGCCCGGCATCGGCCAGCACCTTCTTGGCCGCTTCCGGATCATAGGCGTCGGACTTCACGTCCTTGTCCCATGACCACATGGTCGGCGGGATCAGGTTTTCGGCCGGCGTGGCGCCGGCGTCCTGGAACAGCGACTTGATGAGCGACGCCCGGTCGATCGCCTGGTTGAGTGCGTGGCGCACTTCAGGCTTGTCGAGTGGCGGGATGGTGGTGTTGTAGCTCATATAGCCGATGTTCAGGCCGGCCTGATCCATCAGGGTCACGTCGGCGTTGGCCTTGATCGTGCCGATGTCGGCAGGATTCGGATAGGGGGCGATGTCGCATTCGCCGGCGAGCACCTTCTGGATGCGGGCGGTCGCGTCAGGGGTGATGGCGAAGACGAGATCGTCGATCTTTTCCTTGCCCTTGAAGTAATCCGGGTTGGCCGCATAGCGGATCACCGAATCCAGCTGGTAGTCGACGAACTGGAATGGACCGGTGCCGATCGGCTTGGTCGAGAAGTCGGCCATCTTGCCTTCCTTCTCGAGCTGATCGGCATATTCCTTCGACACGATCGAGGCGAAGTCCATGCCGAGATTGGCCAGCATCGGCGCGTTCGGCTCGGTCAGCGTCAGCTTGACGGTCAGGTCATCGACCTTTTCCCACTTGGCGACGTATTTCGGCATGTCCATGCCGGTGTAGTAGTCCCAGGTCAGGTTCGGCAGGTATTTTTCGCCGTTCCAGGGGTTTTCCTTGTTGAACTGGCGATCGAAGGAAAAGACGACGTCGTCTGCATTGAGGTCACGCGTCGGCTTGAAGAAATCCGTTGTCTGGAACTTCACGCCCGGATGCAGGTGGAAAGTATAGACCAGGCCGTCGTCGGAGATTTCCCACTTGTCGGCAAGACCGGGCTCGATCTCGGTGCCGCCATGCTTGAATTCGACCAGGCGCGAATAGACGGTACGCGACGAGGCATCGAAGTCGTTGCCGCCCGTCGTGGTACCCGGGTCGAAGTTGGCCGGCGAGGCCTCCGAGCAGTAGACCAGCGTCTTGGCATTGGCCACGCCGCCGAGGACGCTTGCAGCCAGCAACGCGGCTGCAAAAGTCAGTTTCTTTTTCATTGAGCACTCCCTGATGTTCTTCCAAGCCCCTCTATCAGGCTCGCGAAGCGCGCATATAAGCACCGTTTTTCCGGCTTTGGAACACCTTGTTTGCCTACCCCACCGTAAGCAGAAAATATTTCTCGCCTTTTGCTCGATTTCAGAAATAAATAGCAAAATCTGCTAATCACGGGATTGTTAACGACCGCATTTTTTCATTGATGACCGATATCGCTGGAACAATGATCCACGGGCCTGGGGTCCCTCATGCCATCGCGACAAGCTAGTGCCTAAGGCCACAGCGCGGGACAGGTTTTGACGGCAAATCTTTGCCGTCCTGCCGTCGGGGCAAGACTTGCACGGCCGCCGATAGTCGCAATAGATAGATGACACGCCGGATTTCCCGGAATACGCGACATCGCTGCAGCGGAGGACGCCTCACAACGCCGAGGCGGTGCAGCATGGAGCAGGCAACGAACGACTGAGGGAGGCTAGAGGTGGCAAAAGCAACAAAGACAACGGCCCCGGCGAAAGCAAAAGCGGCAACTGCTTCAAAACCCGCCACTGCTGCCGCCAAGCCGAAAGCGCCACCGGCCAAGACCGCCGCCAAGCCCAAGGCAGCCAGCGCGCCGGCGAAGGCAAGCGCCAAGCCGGCAGCGAAACCTGCGACCAAGCCCGCGGCCGCGAAGACAGCACCTTTTGCAAAGCCTGCCGCCAGCCCTGCAGCGAAAACGGCGGCGGCAAAGCCGGCCTCAAAACCGGCGCCGAGCCCCGCTAAAAAACTGCCGAAGACGCTGACGGCGCTTGCCACAGGCTTGCCGGACAAGCCGTGGCTCAAAAGCTATTCGAAAGCCATGCCGGCCGAGATTGGAGCCCTGCCCTACAGTTCCATCGGCGACTTCCTGGTCGGCGCCTGCAAACAGTTTTCCGGCCAGCCGGCTTTCGTGTGCATGGGCAAGTCGATCTCCTATGCCGAACTCGAGCGGCAATCGGCCGCCTTCGGCGCCTATCTGCAATCGAAGGGTCTGCAGCAGGGCGCCCGCGTGGCGCTGATGATGCCGAATGTGCTGCAATATCCGGTGGCGATGATGGCTGTGCTTCGCGCCGGCTATGTCGTGGTGAACATCAATCCGCTCTACACGCCGCGCGAGCTCGAACATCAGCTCAAGGATTCCGGTGCGCAGGCGATCGTCATTCTGGAGAATTTCGCCAGCACCCTGGACGCGGTGATCGCCAGGACGGCGGTCAAGCATGTAGTGGTCGCGGCAATGGGCGACATGCTCGGCGGCCTCAAGGGGACGATCGTCAACCTCGTCGTGCGGCGGGTGAAGAAGATGGTGCCGTCCTGGTCGCTGCCCGGCCATGTCAAGTTCAATGCAGCCGTGAAGGCCGGCGCCGGTATCGCCTTCAAGCCAGCCAAGATGGAAGCAAGCGACGTCGCCTTCCTGCAATATACCGGCGGCACCACGGGGATTTCCAAAGGTGCTGTGCTGCTGCACTCCAATGTGCTGTCCAATGTGGCGCAGAACACGCTGTGGCTGCAGGACGCCTACGCGATCAAGCCGAAGCCGGCGCATCTCAACTTCATTTGCGCGCTGCCGCTCTACCATATCTTCGCGCTGACGGTGAACGCGCTGATGGGTATGCAGCAGGGCGCCCAGAACGTGCTGGTTCCCAACCCGCGCGACATACCCGGCTTCGTCAAGGAACTGCAGAAATACCCGATGCACATTTTCCCGGGCCTCAACACGCTGTTCAACGCACTGCTCAACAATGAGGATTTCCGCAAGCTCGACTTCAAACCGCTGATCATGACGCTGGGCGGCGGCATGGCGGTGCAGAAGGGGGTTGCCGAGCGCTGGAAGGCGTTGACCGGCAACTCGATCACCGAGGGCTATGGGCTGTCGGAGACCTCGCCCGTGGCCACCGCCAACAGGTTCAGCGACAGCAATTTCACCGGCACGATCGGCCTGCCGCTGCCCTCGACCGAAATCGTCATCCGCGACGATGACGGCAACAATCTGCCGCTGGGCGAGGTCGGCGAGATCTGCATCCGCGGGCCGCAGGTGATGGCCGGTTACTGGAACCGGCCGGATGAGACCGCCAAGGTGATGACCAAGGACGGTTTCTTCAAATCCGGCGACATGGGCTTCATGGACGAGCGCGGCTACACCAAGATCGTCGACCGCAAGAAAGACATGATCCTGGTCTCCGGCTTCAACGTCTATCCGAACGAACTCGAGGAAGTCGTCGCCCAGCATCCGGGCGTGCTGGAAGTGGCGGCAATCGGCGTGCCGGACGAGCATTCGGGCGAGGTGCCAAAATTGTTCGTGGTCAAGAAGGACCCGGCGCTGACCGTCGAGGCACTGACCGCCTATTGCCGCGAGAACCTGACCGGCTACAAGCGGCCGAAATACATCGAGTTCCGGACCGAACTGCCGAAGACGCCGGTGGGCAAGATTTTGCGCCGGGCGCTGCGGGAATAGTGGATGATTTGCGGGACGGTCCTGGCGATGGCGGGATCGCGGACGTGGTTCGACGTCCCGGCCCGGCAGCGTTCATCAAGGCGAACCTGCGGCTAGCGCCCGTTCCCGCGCTTCCCGAAATCCAGCTCTATACGGCTCATCCCGGAAGTGGCCTGAGGCGGCTGGTCGATCCGCATCAAAGCGCGGACGACGATGCGGTCGAGCCGGACGACGATGCGCCCGAACCGCAGCCACCCTACTGGGCCTATGCCTGGGCCGGCGGCGCGGTACTTGCGCGCTATCTACTCAGCCAGCCGCAAAGCGTGGTCGGCCGCCGCGTGCTCGATCTCGGCGCCGGCTCCGGCCTCGTCGGCATCGCCGCCGCGAAGGCCGGCGCCAGCGCGGTGATGGCGGCCGAGATCGACCGCAACGGCGTTGCCGCAATCGGCCTCAACGCGGCGGCCAACGGTGTCGAGATCACCATTCTCGACCAGGATATCACCACGGGCCTGCCGCCGGCGGTCGACGTCGTGCTCGCAGGCGACGTGTTCTACGATCGCGAGGTTGCCCTGCGGGTTATCCCATTCCTCGACCGCTGCCTGGCAGCCGGCATCGAGGTGCTGGTCGGCGATCCCCGTCGCAACGACCTACCGCTGTCAAGACTGCGGTTGCTGGCGGAGTATCAGGTGCCGGATTTCGGCGACGCAAAGGGTGCTGAGACCAGGCCGAGCGGTGTCTTCGCGTTCGAGCCGGATGATCGTAGCACCAAGATCAAAACCAAATCACTCTGAATGACGATCCGACCTCATGGCGGACCTATGCCTCGCGCGAGGAGAACGGGAGCTATGCGCTATATCCGGACCTTGCCAGTGATGCCGTGAATGTTAAGTCTCGGCTCCGATGCGGACGTTCCGCCCGAGTTCGAAGACTGACCGCGACCGTTCTGCGGCCTTCGCATCTATAGCGCCCATGAGCGGCGTCCCACATCCCACTCCTTGCGTCCATTGGGAGGGGTCGTTGTGGACCAAGCCCTACTACCCGGGCTTGTGACAAAGCCGATCCAGCGCGTCTCGAAGTGCAGTGGCGGCATCGCCACGCTCGTCAGGGGACATAAGCTCCGGTTCAAGTTCCAGCCTGAAATGCGGCAGTTCGGTTCGAACAGCACGACGAGCGCCCGCCAGATTGGCCTTCAGATCGATGACGCGGTAGGTGGCGACGGGATAGGCGATCCCCTTGACCTGGACGTGCCCCATCTCCTCACAATCGATCGTGTCCTTCACTTGCGCAAACGTCTCGTAGGAAATGAGGATGGCCCCCGGTGCCGCCTCCTGTTCCAGGCGCGAGGCGAGATTCACGGCGCCGCCGATTATCGTGTAGTCCATCCGGTCCTCGCTGCCGAAGTTGCCGACGGTGCAGTAGTCGGTATGGATGCCGATGCGGCAGCGCAGCGGTGTTTCGATCCCCATGTCCCGCCAGACTTCGGTAAGCTCGCTGATCCGCTTTTGCATGGCAAGCGCCATCTGTACGCAAGCCAGCGCGTCCTCCTTGACGCCGCGCGTCTCAGGGTCGCCGAAAAACATCAGGATCGCGTCGCCGACATACTTGTCGATCGTGGCACCATGATCCGAGGCGATTTTCGACATTTCCGTCAGGTAGTGATTGAGGAGTTGGGTGAGATCCTCGGACTCCATCTTGTCGGTGGTCTCGGTAAAGCCGGCGATGTCGGAGAAGCATATGGTCAGCTTCTTGCGCTGACTGGCGATTCTAACGTCTTGGCGGCCGGTGAATATCGAGCTGTACACTTGGGGCGCCAAATATTTGGCCAGCTTGCTGGAAAGCGCCTCTAGGGCAGTGGACTTCTCGGCGAGGTTCTCCTCCCTTTGCTTCAGCTCGGTGATGTCCGAATAGACGGCGACCGTGCCGCCGGCGCTGATGCGCCGCTCGCTTATCATGATCCATCGTCCGTCGCCCCGCCGCTGCACCCATGGTTCGTCAGGGTTGCGGTGCCGCCACAGGCGCTCGGCAACCCACTCATCGACCCGCCCCTCGGCATCCCTGATGTAGCCGCGCTCGGCGGATCGGCGAATAATCTCCTCGAACGCCATGCCAGGGGTTAGCTCGGCCTCCAGACCGGCGTATAGCAGTTCGCGGTAGCGGCTGTTGCTAAGGACAAGCCGGTCCTCTCTGTCATAGAGAGCGAAACCTTCGGAAATGCTTTCGATGGCATCGACTAGCCGCTGACGCGCTTCTGCAACGTCGCGCAAGTTCTTTTCCTCGACCTCGACAGCGGTATCCCGGAAGAGGCTCAGCGCCTCGGCCATGCGCCCGATTTCGTCGCTGCCCGCGGCCGGCAGCGGCGCACGAAGATCGCCGCCCGCGATCGCGAGCATACCCTGGCTCACCGCTCCCAGACGGGCGAGAAGGCTGCGGTCGACATAGAGCCAGACGACCAGAACCGAACTCAACAGGCTGAGAAAGGCGGAGCCGAGGACAACTCCGGTGCCGTAGCGCTGGACGAGCGCGGCTTCGCGACCGGAGGCAGCGATCTCGCGGTCCGCTGCTGCGACAAGACGGTCGACGGCAGCTGTGAGACTGCGCGACAGCCGATTGTTTTCGGCCAGAAGCTTTTCGCCCTGCGCGAGGACCGCAAGCTCCTCCTCCCGTGCCTTCGGGATGCTGTTCTCACCATCGGTTAGTGCCTTGAACTCGTCCACCCGCTGCCGGAAACGGGCCTGCAGCTTTTCGTCGATCTCCGAGGAAGCCGTTTCCACAGCGGCAAGCGAGCGGCGCAGCGGAAACAGGATCAACGCCAGGTCGCCCCGCGTTGGCGCGGTCGCGGCCTTCACCAGCGCGTCGTTGACCGCCAAGATCTCCAGCAGCGCCTTCTGCTGGGGGATGTAAGCCGCAATCGCCTGGACCAGGTCGGCCATTGCCGCTGCGCGTCGATCGGGCGACAGCGACGTATCAGCCGCGACCGCCCGCCATTGCGGGAGCCTGGAATCCATCACCAGGATGCCGGTGGCCAGAAGGCGGTGGCTTCCGGTCGTCGTCGCGGCGAGGCTGTTCAGGAGCTCCTCCTTGCGGGCGACCACATCGAGCCGGGCGACAACCAGAGAGTCGAGCTCCTTCAGGTTGCGTCTCAGAACAACCGCGGCTTCCTCGATCTCAGCCAAAGGCACTGTGCCCAGCGTGGCATCCCTGAGGTCCGTGCGCAGGGCCTCGAGGCGGGACATCTCGAGCGCGACGGCAGCCGAGACCTCGCTGTGCTGAGCCCTGCTTGTCGCCGCCAGCACCGATGGCGCGGCAGCAGCGACCCGTTCGGCCTGGCGCGACAGCTGGAGGGAGGCCAGCGCCGACGGCACCCGATCCGTGGTAATTCGGTCGACGACGTCGCCGACCTGGAGGAAGGCATAAAGCGCCGCAGCGGTTGCCAGCACCGCAAGGGCGCTGATCCCGAAAAAGGCGAGCAACAGCCGGCCGCGTATGCCGAGCCGTTCAAGCATCGCGGTGAGTCGGAACAATCCAGCCACACTGGTCTGCATCAGACTAACGTCTCAGGCGGCACGCCGGCATTCGGCGAACCTATTCAACCGGCACGTACTCCCCGCCTTGCCAGACGTACCAAACCCAGCTCTGCCTCGTGAGGTCGCCCTTGTCGTCGAAGTCGACCCGGCCCATGACGGTGTCGAATTCCTGTTCGTGCAGTGTCGCGATGATCGCTTTCGGCTCCAGCGAACCTGCCTTCGCGACCGCCTGGGCCCAGACCTGGACCGCGCAGTAGCTCAACAGCGTGTAGCCCGCGGGCTCGAAGTTCTCCGCACGGAACTGCTCCACGATCGCGGCTGCGCCGGCATTTCGCCGCGGGTCCGCCGGGAAGGTGAACAGGGTTCCCTCCGCCGCTGAGCCTGCGATCAGGGCGAATTCCTCGGTAGCCAAGGCATCTCCGGATATGAGCTGAACCGTGTAGCCACGGTCGTGTGCAGCGCGAGCAATCAGCGCAACCTCGGCATGATACCCACCCACATACAAGGCTGAGACGCCAGCGGTCTGCAACGCAGCGACCTCGGCTGAATAGTCGTCCTTCCCGGGCGTGTAAGCGTCGTAAACAGCTTCAGTCACGCCCCGTTTGTTCAGTTGCTTCCTGGTCTCGTCGGCGAGACCCTTCCCATAGGTCGAATTGTCGTGAAGGATTGCAATCTTCTTGTCGCCCCAGCGATCGGCAAGGTGGTTGCCGGCGATGAAACCTTGCGCGTCGTCGCGGCCAATGGTGCGAAAGACATTGGCACGGCCCTGTTCGGTCAGCTGCGGATTGGTCGAGCCTGGGGATATCTCAACGACGCCCGCCTCCTCGTACACTTTTGATGCGGGGATCGAGGCCCCGGAGCAATAATGCCCGACGACGAGCACCACCCCGTCAGCCACCAGCTTCTGGGCGGCCGCGACCGCTTGCTCGGGATCGCAGAAATCGTCGACCGAGATGAGCCTCACCTTCTGGCCGAGCACGCCGCCCGCCGCGTTGACGTCGGCCACCGCCATCTCCGCGCCGCGCTGTCCCTGCTCGCCGATCCAGGCAAGCCGTCCTGTCATCGCAGCCGAGACCCCGATCAGCACCTCAGCCCGCGCGGAACCGAAGACGGCCGCGAGAACCACGATCGCTATGGCGATGACACGGTGCATGTGTGCACCCCCTTACCTGTAGCTTACGCTAATCCCGTCAGAGCCGACAGCCCCTTCGGCAAGCGCGAGTGTCTCGGGCTGCTATTGCAGCGCACACCCAATTTGGCGAAGCAATCATACACTGGAATGGCGTGTAACTTCGTTCGCTGAGGTCGGAATCGCGCGCCAAATCCGGACGTTACCACTGACCGGCGTGAGCGTCGCGATTGGGTCAGATCGCGACGATGCCCGCGCCGACCTGAATGTCAGCTCTTGAAGATTCCGCAGCCTGAAGCTGCCAGTCCGCTGTCGTGAAGAGTTTCGGGCGCCGGCAGGCGTACGAAAGTCCCCGAGGAAGGAACCCGTGGGCCACAGTCGATGGCTATGGGGATTTCGATTTGCGGCTGGTGTCGGCGACGGCGCGACCGCCGCCGGCAAGCGTCGGTTTTGATGTGGACGGACCGCTTCGCCTTTCAGCCACGCGGTATTGTCGGCTCGGCGCGCGGCCGGACGCGACCCGTTCGGCGTCGATGATCACCATGGACACGCGTGGGTCCGTTGCCGGAGGCTGGGCGCCTGCGGCTGAACGCTGGAGCATGCCATGCCGGGTCATGGAGAGTTCTCCCGGTTCGTCGCGGTGGTGTCCGGCGGTCCGCGCGGCTGTCGCCACCGTTCGAACGTCTCGATGATGATCATGCTTCCGCCGCAGCATCGGCATGGCGGACGGAAGTCAGTCGGTTCTACCGAGTTGTCGTCCTCCGACGGCGCAGCAACGTTCAGCAGTTCGCGGGCGCGTGCGAGGCTGCCTTTGCGGGAGCCGCCGGCGAGCAGGCCGTAGTGACGGATGCGGTGGAAGCCGCGCGGCAGGATGTGGAGCAGGAATCGGCGGATGAACTCGTCGGTGGCGAGTGTCATGACCTGCTGCCGATCGGTGCCGTCACGACGATAGTCCTTGTAGCGGAACGTGACCCCTGCTTCATCGAACCGGATGAGGCGGCGGTTCGAGATCGCAACCCGGTGGGTATAGCGGGACAGATAGGCGAGCACTGCCTCCGGCCCGGCGAACGGCGCCTTGGCGTACACCACCCAGCGCTTCTTGCGGACCGGCGACAGGTGCCGCACGAATGCCTGCCGCGCGGACAGGTGCGCCATAAATCCGAAGAAGGCGAGCCGTCCTGCGTCGTGCAGAGCGACCAGCCGGGTGAGGAAGAGCCGTCGGAACAGCTTGCCGAGTACGCGCACCGGAAGCAGGAAGGCCGGCCGAGAAGATATCCAGCGGCTTCCGTCCGGCGCGATGCCGCCGCCCGGCACGATCATGTGGACATGCGGATGGAGCGTCATCGCCGAGCCCCAAGTGTGAAGGACGGCGGTGATGCCGATGCGCGCGCCGAGATGCTTTGGATCCGCCGCGATCGTCAGCATCGCCTCCGCTGCCGCCTTGAACAGCAGGTCGTAGACGAGCGCCTTGTTCTGGAACGCGATGTCGGCGACCTCGGCGGGCAGCGTGAACACGACATGGAAGTAGCCGACCGGCAGCAGGTCGGCCTCGCGCTCGGCCAGCCACGTCCGCGCCGCCGCGCCCTGGCACTTCGGGCAGTGCCGGTTGCGGCAGGAGTTGTAGGCGATCCGCCATTGGCCGCAGTCCTCGCAAGCCTCGACGTGACCGCCAAGGGCTGCGGTGCGGCAATACTCGATCGCCGACATGACCTTGAGCTGCTGCAGGCTCAGATGACCTGCGTGGGCGGCCCGGTAAGCGGGTCCGGCAGCACGGAAGACGTCGGCAACCTCGATCGAGGCGCGCACGCTCAGCCGTCGGATGAGATCTCTTCCGGCTTGAACAGGCCAAGCTTGTCGAGCGGGCTCGTGACCGTGCGCACCGTTCGGGTCGCCACCTTCGCGTAAAGGGCGGTGTTGTTGAGCTTGGCATGCCCGAGCAGGACCTGGATGATCCGGATGTCGGTGCCGTCCTCCAGCAGGTGGGTGGCGAAGCTGTGGCGCAGCGTGTGCGGCCCGACCCGCTTGGCGATGTCGGCGGCCTGGGCCGCCTCGACGACGATGCGATAGAGCTGCCGCGTGCTGATCGGCTTCATCGCGTGCTGTCCGGGGAACAGCCAGCCGTCACGGTGCATCACGCCCTGCTGACGTCCGACCTTCCACCACTCACGCAGAAGCGTGAGCAGGTCCTCCGAGAGCATGGCATTGCGATAGCGCCCGCCCTTGCCACGCTCGACGCGCAGCAGCATGCGCTCGCTGTCGACGTCGGCAACCTTCAGCATCGACACCTCGGCGACACGCAGGCCCGCGCCATAGGCGACTGACAATGCGGCCTGGTGCTTGAGACACGTGGTGGCGTTGAGCAGCCGGGCCACCTCGTCGCGGCTGAGCACCACGGGCAGGTTGCGCGGATGCGCCAGCCGGACAAGCCTGCGCGCCAGGTCCGGGCGGTCGAGCGTGTGGGTGAAGAAGAAGCGCAGTGCCGACACGATGCTGTTCATCGTTGGCACGGGAACGCCGTCCTCCTGCTGCTCGATCTGGAACCGGCGCAGGTCGTCGGCGGTAGCGGTGTCTGGTGAACGCCCGAGGAATGTCGCCAGGCGTCCGATGTCGCGGAGATAGTTGCGCTGCGTCTCGCGTGAGAAGCGCCGCATGTTCATGTCGTCGATCAGCCGCTGGCGCAGCGGGCTGACGGGTGCATCGAGAACGGGATGGTGCATGGTCAGGCTCCTTGTTGAAGAAGCCCGCCATGCTCTGCCGCTGCCGAACCACCCTCAATGCGAGCGCGACGTCCGGGTCGTGATCGCTACCTCACCCCACGCGCCCATCCCGCGCAGCGGGTTCGTTCCTCGGCCCAAAACAGACGTTCGGTACTTCGATTCTCGATGTCAGCTAACCACCCATGTCGGCCATCGACGAGAAGCCCAAGTCGATTTGGCTTCAACCCCTCAAAGCCTTCCGTCAGACCGTCTCCTTGACCCGCGCCGACAGAAAGTCCGGCAAGTCGGCAACGGAATCCAGAACGACATCGGCGATCGACGACAGCGATTCACGCGTGCCGGTGCCGGAGAGCACGCCGATCGCCAGCCCGCAGCCGCCGGCGCGTGCCATCTCCAAATCGTGACGGTTGTCGCCGACCATGACGATCTCGGCCGGCCTCAGCCCGGTCAGGTCGCAAAAGGCGAGGATGGTGTCCGGCGCCGGCTTCGGATTGGCCACCGCGTCATAACCATAGGCGGCGTCGAACAGCTGGGCGACGCCGAGCGTGACCATGGTCTTCTCCGCACCGGCGGTCGAATCGTTGGTGGCGACGCCGAGCCGGTAGGCGCGTTTGTGCAGCGCCGTCAGCGCGGCAACGATGCCGGGCAGCGCCACCGCCATCGACGAGCCTTGCACCGAGGTGATCTCGTTGAAGCGGGCGACGGCCAGCATCTGGTCCTCGTCGGACAGCCGCGGGAACCACAATTCGACGACATCCATATTGGTGCCCGAGGCAAAGATCGAATCGGGCCTGAAACGTTTGTTGACGAAATCGAAGCCTGCCGCCGACAGCAGCCTGTCGGCCTTCCAGCGATCGCCCTCGGCGGCATCCATGGCCATGAAATCGGCAATGCTGAGCCAGGTCGCGTTGAAATCGACGAGCGTGCCGTCCTTGTCGAACAATATGCCCTTGATGTCCGCCGGGTTTTTCATGCCGCACCCCGCAATTCCTGGATGCGCGCCACCAGCCCGGCAGTGGAAGCGTCGCGCTTGGCGGCGCTCTCCTTGCCTTCCACGACAGGCAACAGGCCGGTCGCCAGTTCCTTGCCGAGCTCGACGCCCCACTGGTCGAAGGAATTGATGTTGAACAAAGTGCCCTCGACGAAGACGCGGTGCTCATAGAGCGCAATCAACCGGCCGAAAGTGCGCGGGTCGAGCTTGCGATAAAGGATGGTCACCGACGGGCGATTGCCGGAGAAGACGCGGTGCGGGGCTATTCTGTCGACATCGGCCGGCTTCATGCCCTTGGCCAGCATCTGCGTGCGCGCCTCTTCAAGCGTGCGGCCTTTCATCAGCGCTTCCGACTGCGCCAGGCAATTGGCGAGCAAGAGATCGTGCTGGTGCTTAAGATCAGGTTCGTGGCCGACAGCAGCGGCAAGGAACTCGACCGGGATGAAATCGGTGCCCTGGTGCAGCAGCTGGAAGAAGGCGTGCTGGCCATTGGTGCCGGGCTCGCCCCAGACCAGCGGTCCAGTTGGCGTCGTCACCGGCGTGCCGTCAAGGGTGACGCCCTTGCCGTTCGATTCCATGTCGAGCTGCTGCAGATAGGCCGGCAGCCTGGACAGACGCTGGTCATAAGGAATGACCGCACGGGCGGGATAACCGCAGATCACGCGATGCCACCAGCCGACCAGCCCCAGCAGCGCCGGCAGGTTCTTCTGCAGGGGGGCGGTGCGGAAGTGCTCGTCCATCTCATGCGCGCCATCGAGAAAGGCGCGGAAATTGCGCGGGCCGATGGCAATCATCACCGGCAGGCCGATGGCGCCCCACAACGAATAGCGGCCGCCGACCCAGTCCCAGAAGCCGAACACGCGGTCCGCTTCAATGCCGAATTTGGCCACCAGGTCGAGCGCGGTCGAGACGGCGGCGAAATGCTTGCCGACGGCTTCCTTGCCGAGCGCCTTCTGCACCCATTTGCGTGCCGTCTCGGCATTGGTCATCGTTTCGACCGTGGTGAAGGTCTTCGAGGCAATGATGAACAAGGTGGTTTCGGCGGACAGGCCCTTCAGCGTGTCATGGATATGGGCGCCGTCGATGTTGGAGACGTAGTGCGCGCGCGGGCCGTCGTGATAGGGCGCCAGTGCCAGCGTCGCCATGGCCGGGCCGAGATCTGAGCCGCCAATGCCGATGTTGACGATATCGGTGATCTTTTTGCCGGTGGCGCCGGCGGCCTTGCCCGAGCGAATGGCGTCGGCAAAGGCGCCCATGGCGTCGAGCACGGCAAGTACATCCGCCTTGACGTCCTGGCCGTCGACCGTGACGCCCTTGCCCGAGAGGTTGCGCAGCGCCGTGTGCAGCACGGCGCGGTCCTCGGTGATGTTGATCTTCTTGCCGGAGAACATCGCGGCGCGGCGCCCTTCGAGGTCGGCGGCGCCGGCGAGCTTTTCGAGCAGCTCCATGGTGCGCTGATCGACCGCGCATTTCGACCAGTCGAGCAGAAGGTCGCCGTCGCTGGCCGAGAATGTCTCGAAGCGCTTGGGGTCGGCGGCAAAAGCCTCTCGCATCGTGCCCGATGCCGCCGCGCGCGCAGCACGCAAGGCGACAAGCTGTTTGTCGAAGGAGGAATGATCCACTGCCGGCTCCTGATACTTTTTCATGACATCTTATCAGACCGGATGTTTCCGGCGCGTGTCGCGGTGGAGTTATTGAGCCGAATTCCATTTCTTTCAATGCGTGGGGATGACGCAGTGCGGGATGGATGACGCAGCGCGGGATGACGGGCGACGATGCTTCGCGTCGCGCCGGGAGATCGAGGCAAGGCGACGACGCTGCGCGTCGCGCTGGGGATGTTGCTGCTTACAGCGCACGCGACGACGCTTCGCGTCGCGCCGGCGTCGCGCGAAGGATCACTGGCATAAATCCCAGCGATCAGAAAAATTGATTGGCGCAACCCCTTGTGCCACGGTTACCTTCCGCTGGTCCAGCCAAGCAAAAAAGTTTGGCCATCGAGGAACATCTCCCATGCCACAGCGTAACGACACGGCCATATGGTCCGGCCTGTTCCGGATTTCGGCGGAATCGGGCCAGACCCTGCAGGCGCAGATTCGCCAGGCGATCGTCGCCGCTATCCTCGACCGGCAGATCGCCGCTTCGATGCCGCTTCCGTCCTGCCGCATCCTGGCCGAAAAACTCGGCGTCGCGCGCGGCACCGTGGTGCTGGCGTTCCAGCAGCTGGTCGACCAGGGTTTCCTGGTGGCGCGCGAACGGCGTGGCCATTTCGTCAACCCGGATGTGCTGGCCACCCCCGCCAAGCCGCACCAGAAGGCGCCGGACCAGCAGAACGAGATCGACTGGAAGGCACGCCGGCAGATCGCCGCCAGCGACATGCCGCCGCCGGCCAAGCACGACAACTGGATCAAGTCGTCCTACCCCTTCGTCTACGGCCAGTTCGACCCGGCGCTGTTCCCGACCGCCGAATGGCGCGAGTGCAACCGCATGGCGCTGGCGGTGCTCGAGATCCGTAACTGGGCCTCCGACATGGTCGATCGCGACGATCCGCTCTTGATCGAGCAGATCCAGGCGCGACTGCTGCCGCGGCGCGGTATCTTCGCCAATCCGGACGAGATCATCGTCACGCTCGGCGCGCAGAACGCGCTCTATATGCTGGCGACGCTGCTGATGACCAAGGGCTCGAAGGTGGCGATGGAAGACCCCGGCTATCCCGACGCGCGCTCGATCTTCCGGCTGGCCGGCGCCGACATCCAGCCGGTTCCGGTCGACCAGTCCGGCATCGTAACCTCTTCCATCCCCAACGATTCCGGGTTCGTCTTCGTCACCCCCAGCCACCATTGCCCGACCATGGTGCCACTGTCGGCGGAGCGGCGGCAGGATCTTCTGGCGCGCGCCAACCGGCACAACCAGATCATCATCGAGGACGGCTATGACAGCCAGCTTCTCGACGAGGCACCGCAGCAGGCGCTGAAGAGCCTCGATCGTTCAGGCCGCGTCATCTATGTCGGCTCGATGTCGAAGACGCTGGCTCCAGGCTTGCGGCTTGGCTACATCGTGGCTTCGGCTGGACTAATCGCGGAACTCAGGGCGCTGCGCCGCTTCATGCTGCGGCACCCGCCGGCCAACAACCAGCGCGCCGTCGCGCTGTTCCTGTCGCTCGGCCATCACGAGGCCCTGGTGCGGCGGCTGTCGTCGGCCTTCGATGAGCGGCGCAAGCGTCTGGTCCATGCGATTTCCGCATTCCTGCCGGAATGGCGCTCGACCGATTCGGCCGGCGGCACATCGCTCTGGCTGGAAGGGCCGCGTGGCACCGATTCACGCGGACTGGCCGAGGCTGCGGCGTCGCGCAGCGTCATCATCGAGCCCGGCGACCGCTTCTTCGACCGTACCGAAAAGCCGTCGCGTTTCATGCGCTTGGGCATTTCCTCGATCGCGCTGCAGCACATCGAGCCGGGCATCCGCGAGCTGGCGACCGCGGCCGGGCGCAGGCCGGCAGCCGCCTGATTTCCTCGTGCCGGGGCCCTGAACGGCCCCGGTCCCCGACATCCTTCCCAGCACTGTTCTTTAGTTCCCTGGCATATGCGACGGGGTCCACTGGCCCATAGGCTGTGCCAATGCCGGCGGCATAGTCGGCGGACAAAGGGGACGAAGCAGGCCGACGGTGGACCAATCACCGCGTCCGGTTTCGCAAGCTAAAGGTGGAGTGCCTCCCATGTCAGTGGCTCTTGAGAAGCAGGATGCGGCTCTTAAGGATGCAGCTCTTAAGCAAGAAGCGTTGGGCGACCAGCGTTCGCGGCGATCCGGCGGGCGCGAAGCGCGCCGCGCCATGCGGGCCGCACCGCTGGCCGACGACATCAGGCCGGTGCGCGCCGGCCTCGAAGGCGGCAGCTACGGCCCGCTCAACAGGAACGACCAGGAGCGCATCCATGAAGCGGTGCTGACGCTGCTGGAAACCGTCGGCTTCGCCAATGCCATTCCCTCCTGTATCGAAGCGCTGACCGGGGTCGGCGCCGTCTATGGCGATGACGGCCGCATCCGCTTTCCGCGCGGCCTGGTGCTGGACACGATCAAGAAAGCGGCGCGGAATTTCACCCTGCACGGCCAGGACCCGAAGCATGACATGCTGATCCAGGGTAAGCGCGTGCATTACGGGACCGCGGGTGCCGCGGTGCATCTGGTCGATGTCGAAAAGCGCGAATACCGCGAGTCGCTGGTGCAGGACATTTACGACGCCGCCCGCCTCGTCGAAGGGCTCGACAACATCCACTTCTTCCAGCGGCCGATGGTGCCGCGCGACATTCCCGATCCGCTCGAAATGGACTTCAACACGCTCTACGCCTGCGTGATGGGAACGTCCAAGCATGTCGGCACCTCGTTCACGGTGCGCGAGAACGTGCAGCCGGCGCTGGAAATGCTGTATGCGATCGCCTGTGGCGAGGAGAATTTCCGCGCCCGGCCTTTCGTCTCCAACTCCAACTGTTTCGTCGTGCCGCCGATGAAGTTTGCCGAGGATGCTTGCGGCGTGCTTGAGGCATGTGTCGAAGGCGGCATTCCGATCCTGCTCCTGTCGGCCGGCCAGGCCGGCGCCACCGCCCCGGCGGCAATTGCCGGGGCAGTGGTCCAGGCAGTGGCCGAAGTGCTCGTCGGTCTCATCTATGTCAACGCCATCAAGCCGGGGCATCCGGCGATCTTCGGCACCTGGCCGTTCGTCTCCGACTTGCGCACGGGCGCCATGTCGGGTGGCTCGGCCGAGCAGGCGGTGCTGACTTCGGCCTGCGCGCAGATGGCGCAATTCTACGATCTGCCGGGCGGTTCGGCCGCCGGCATGACGGATTCGAAGCTGCCCGACATCCAGTCCGGCTATGAAAAGGGCATCACCGATGTGATGGCTGGCCTGGCCGGCCTCAACCTCGTCTATGAATCGGCAGGGATGCATGCCTCGCTGCTCGGCTTCTGCCTGGAAAGCCTGATCATCGACAACGACATGCTGGGCCATTGCCTGCGCTGCGTGCGCGGCATCGAGGTGACAGACGAAGCGCTGTCGATCGACACCATCACTGAAGTCTGCATGAATGGCCCGGGCCATTATCTCGGCAACGAGCAGACGCTGCGGTTGATGCAGACCGAATATTTCTATCCGGCCGTCGGCGACCGCTTTTCGCCGAAGGAATGGAATGAAAAGGGCCGGCCCGACATCTTGCAGCGGGCGATCATCGAGAAGAAACGCGTGCTGGCCGAGCGCTTCCCTCGCCATGTGCCGAAGCTGCTCGACGACAAATTGCGCGCCCGCTTCGGCGAGATGATCAAGCTGCCGCGCAGTGGCATGGGTGGGTAAGCCTAACCTTACGAAATCAGTCCGCGCTTAGCCCAAATCGCTTGACGACCTCGGCGCTGATCAATTTGGCATGCAGCGCCATCAGCACGATCTGCGCATCCAGGCTGTCGCCGGTCTCAAGCGCAGCTTCGATGCGGCGCTCCGCTTCCAGCCGCCGCTCCGGGCCATTGGCCTGCTCGAAGGTTTCCGGCCCAGCAACACAGTAGCTGAACAGCTGCGCAACGGATCGATAGGCGTCCGACGGCGGCTCGTCCGGCCAATGGTCTTTCATCAGATTGACGATGGTGAGCTTGACGCCCTCGGGAACAAGCGCCGGATGAAGGTCGGCCCCGCGCAGCGCGTTGTCGAGTTCCCGCAAGTCGCCGGAGCGACCGAACATGCCGAGGAAACCGAGGGAAGAACGCCGTTTGGTCATTGATGATCCTGTCTGACTTTCAATCCATATGGTGTCGCGCGCTCGCTGTTGCACATACGAGCCGGCTTGCCTCGGGCGACCAGCAGACTATTTGGCGGCTGTACACACACCGGACGAAGCAGGAGGAGGGAGAGCCATGAAACGGACCTATCACGGCAGCTGCCATTGCGGTGCGGTGCGTTTCGAGGCCGATCTCGACCTCGACGAGGGCATCCGCAAATGCAACTGCAGCTTCTGCTGGAAGCTCGGCTACAGGAAATCCTTCGCGGGGTTCGAGGCGCTACGCGTGACCGACGGCCGCGACCGGATGCGGGAATACAAAGCGAGCCCCTCCAACTGGCCGGAAGGTGACATCAACCACTATATGTGCCCGACCTGCGGTGCCAATATCTTCTCACGTGGGTTCCTCGATGTCATGGGCGGCAATTTCTGGGCGGTGAATGTCGCCTGCCTCGACGATGCCAGCGAAGAGGAGCTCGCCGCGGCGCCGGTCATTTACGAGGATGGCAAGCGCAACCGGCAGGACCAGGCGCCGGAGATCACCAGTTATCTCTAGAACAAGGTATTACGGCGGCATGATCGCTCAAACCGCCGTAAAGCTAAGGGCGCGCAGGCCTCAGTGATTGTCCCTTGGCACGCCGCGTGTGTGCGCGACGTCCTGGTATTTCACCGCCGGCTTCAGCACCATGCCTTCCGAGAACTGGTCGACCATGGAGCGCTGGATTTCCTGCCATGGCGTCTGGTGCTTGGGGTAGTGATAGCCGCCATCGTTCTGCAGTTCAGCGCGGCGGCGCGTGATTTCCTCGTCGGTGACGAGGATGTTGGCGGTGCCTTTGCGTAAGTCTATGCGCACACGATCGCCGGTCTTGAGCAGCGCCAGGCCGCCGCCAATGGCGGCTTCGGGCGAGGCGTTGAGGATCGACGGCGAGCCCGACGTGCCTGACTGGCGGCCGTCGCCGATGCAGGCAAGCGCATGGATGCCCTTCTTGATGAGATAGGCGGGCGGCTGCATGTTGACGACTTCGGCGCCGCCGGGATAGCCGATCGGGCCGGCGCCACGCATGAACAGTATGGTATGCTCGTCGATGCCTTGCGCCGGATCGTCGATGCGGGCGTGATAGTCTTCCGGGCCGTCGAAGACCATGGCATTGCCTTCAAAGGCTTCCGGGTCCTTCGGGTTGGACAGATAGCGTTCGCGGAATTCCGGCGAGATGCCGCTGGTCTTCATGATCGCCGAATCGAACAGATTGCCGCTGAGGTTGATGAAGCCGGCATTGACCTTCAGTGGCTTGTCGGCGCTGCGGATGACATCCTGGTTCTCGTTGGCCACGCCGCGGCAATTGTCGCCGATCGACTTGCCGTTGACGGTGACGGCGTCGGGATGCGGCAAAAGCCCGGCCTTCAAAAGCTCGGCCACCACCGCCGGCACGCCACCAGCATGGTGGTAGTCCTCGCCGAGATACTCGCCGGTCGGCTGCAGATTGACGAGCAGTGGCACGTTGAGGCCGATTTTCTGCCAGTCGTCATTGTTGAGCGGCACGCCGAGATGGCGGGCGATCGCATTGAGATGGATCGGCGCATTGGTCGAGCCGCCTATCGCCGAATTGACGACGATGGCATTCTCGAACGCCTGACGCGTCATGATGTCAGAGGGCTTCAGATCCTCATGCACCATCTCGACGATGCGCTTGCCCGTCTCGTAGGAAATCTGGCCACGCTCGCGGTAGGGTGCGGGGATGGCGGCCGAGCCCGGCAGTTGCATGCCGAGCGCCTCGGCCAGCGAGTTCATCGTGGTGGCGGTGCCCATGGTGTTGCAATAGCCGGTGGACGGCGCCGAGGAGGCAACGATGTCCATAAACTCGTCATAGTCGATCTCGCCGGCCGACAGCCGCTGGCGCGATTCCCAGACGATGGTGCCGGAGCCCGTGCGCTTGCCCTTGTGCCAGCCATTGAGCATCGGGCCGACCGAGAGCGCGATGGCCGGAATGTTGACGGTGGCCGCCGCCATCAAGAGCGCCGGCGTGGTCTTGTCGCAACCGATGGTCAGCACGACGCCGTCGAGCGGGTAGCCGTAGAGCACCTCGACCAGGCTGAGATAGGCAAGGTTGCGGTCGAGTGCCGCGGTCGGGCGCTTGCCGGTTTCCTGGATCGGATGGCAAGGGAATTCGAAGGGGATGCCGCCCATCGAGACGATGCCTTCGCGCACGCGCTTGGCCAGTTCGATATGGTGGCGATTACAGGGCGACAGATCCGAACCGGTCTGGGCGATGCCGATCAACGGCTTGCCCGACATCAGTTCGGCCCGCGTCAGCCCGTAATTCAGGTAGCGCTCGAGATAGAGCGCTGTCATGCCCGGATTGTCGGGATTGTCGAACCACTCCTGCGAGCGAAATTTCTTTTTGCTGGTGGGGGCGCCTGCCATCGTGGTCTCCGTATTTGTAAGACAAATCGATATGGCAACGCGCCTTGGCAGGCAAGAGGTCACACAAGCGCACCCAGACTTTGGTGCGATAGACAGGCGTCGGACCCTGCGTTAGGCCTTTTCGGAGCAACGCGGGAGGGTATCGATGGCTTTGGTGATCGAAGGCGAGGAACGCATTGCCGCCCCCCTGCAGAAAGTCTGGGAGGCGCTGAACGATCCTGACGTGCTGCGGGAAAGCATTCCCGGCTGCCAGAACCTGGAGATGAAATCGCCGACCGAAATGGCGGCGACGGTGGTGGTGAAGATCGGACCGATCAAGGCGACCTTCAACGGCGAAGTGACGCTGAAGAATTTGAAGCCGCCGCACGCCTACACCATCCAGGGCGAAGGCAAGGGCGGCATTGCCGGCTTCGCCAAGGGCGGTGCCGATGTCACGCTGACAGCGGACGGGCCGGATGCGACAGTGCTCAAATACGCCGCCAAGGCCGATGTCGGCGGCAAGATCGCCCAGCTCGGCAGCCGGCTGATCGAATCGACGTCGAAGAAACTGGCCGGGCAGTTCTTTTCGACATTTGGCGAGAAGGTGGGCGCAGCTTAAGTTGCGCCGCAAGAACTACGCCTAGTTATCCGGCGCTGGCGCCGCCCCTCATTGTCCTGCCGGACATTTCTCCCCGTATAGTGACGGGGAGAAAGACGCCGTGCCGACGGTTTCGCCAATAATCGTCAACGGTGCAGGACAAGCGGCGAGGTCGCGACAGCCCCCCTTCTCCCCGTCACTATACGGGGAGAAGGTGCCGGCAGGCGGATGAGGGGCAGCGCTGACCTAACGAAAATTACTCGAACACGATGCTCGGCACCGCCGCTGCGGCCGCGCCACGTTCTTCGTTGACCCGGTCCCAGACCTTCGAAGCAATATCGCGGTAGATCTTCGCCTCGGCGCTATCGGGCTTCGACGCCACCACCGGTGCACCTTCATCCGAGCTTTCGCGAATGCCCATTTCCAGCGGCACTTCGCCAAGGAAGGTCACGCCGAGACGTTCGGCTTCGCGCCGGGCGCCACCATGGCCGAAAATGTCGTAGCGCTTGCCGGTGTCCGGGGCGACGAAATAGCTCATATTCTCGACAATGCCGAGCAGCGGCACGTCGACCTTCTTGAACATGTTCAACCCCTTGCGGGCGTCGATCAGGGCCAGGTCCTGCGGCGTCGAGACGATGACTGCGCCGGCCAGCGGCACCTGCTGGGCCATGGTCAACTGGGCGTCGCCGGTGCCAGGCGGCATGTCGACGACGAGCACGTCGAGCCGGCCCCATTCGACTTCGCGCAGCATCTGCGTCAACGCCGACATCACCATCGGGCCACGCCAGATCATCGGCGTCTCCTCATCGACGAGAAAACCCATCGACATCACCTTGAGGCCGTAATTCTCCATCGGTTTCAGGATCTTGCCGTCGACCGTCTGCGGCCGGCCATGGATGTTGAGCAGCCTTGGCATGGACGGCCCGTAAATGTCGGCATCGAGCACGCCGACCCGTAGGCCATTGGCGGCGAGCCCTAGCGCGATGTTGACGGCGGTGGTCGACTTGCCGACGCCGCCCTTGCCGGACGCAACCGCGATAATCGCCTCGATGCCGGGCACGCCACGCTTGCCCGAGCTCTGCGAGGCCGGGGCGTGCGGAGCCGCGCGTGGCGCGGTTGGCGGAGCCGGCGGTGCCGGTCTGGGTGCGGGGCGCGCCGGAACCGGCGCCTCCATTCCGCCGCCCTTCTTTTCCGCCGTCAGCGCGACGACGGCGCCGGCGACGCCGGGAATCGCCTTGACGACACGCTCGGCGGCGGCGCGCAATGGTTCCATCTCCTGCGCGCGGGCAGCGGGAACGGTGATCGAGAAGAATACTTTCGAATCGGCGATGAAAATCTCCGAAACCATGCCGAGATCAACGATGTTGCCGGTGAAGTCCGGCCCGTTGACCGTCTTCAGGCGCTCGGTGACGATTTCCTTGGTGACGGACATCAGGTCTTCCTTATGCAAGCTTGCGCCTGAGATAATGCAGTTTCCCGGCAGAACCAAGTCGTGGCGCAACAGCCGCAGTGCTCTGCCCGGAAATCGACGGAATGGCTGAGGTGCCCAACTGCGTCTGGCGCCGGCGCCCGGCGCCGGTTAGCTTGCGCCAATGATCGACAAGCTGGAATTCTTCATCGCGCTTGCCAGGGAGGAGCATTTCGGCCGGGCGGCGGAACTGTGCGGCGTCACCCAGCCGACGCTTTCGGCCGGGATCAAGCAGCTGGAGGGCCAGCTCGGCGTGATGCTGGTGCTGCGCGGCTCGCGTTTCCAGGGCCTGACGCCAGAGGGCAAGCAGGTGCTGATATGGGCGCAGCGCATCGTCGGCGATACACGCGCAATGCGCGAGGAGATGCGGGCGGCGCGCCACGGCCTTTCCGGCCGCATCCGCATCGCCGCCATCCCGACCGCGCTTGCCATGGTGGCGCGGCTGACGACGCCGTTTCGGGCCAAGCATCCCGGCGTGACCTTTTCGATCCTGTCGCGCACCTCGATCGAGGTGCTGTCGCTGCTCGGCAATCTCGACATCGATGCCGGCATCACCTATCTCGACAACGAGCCGCTCGGGCGGGTGACCAGCGTGCCGCTTTATGACGAGCGCTACCAGCTGATCACCGCGGTCGGAAATCCCTATTCCGACCGCGACAAAGTGACATGGGCCGAGCTCAGCCAGCTGCCGCTCTGCCTGCTGACGCCGGACATGCAGAACCGCCGCATCATCGATCAGCATCTGGCCGAAGCCGGCACGCAGGTGCGGCCTACGCTGGAATCCAATTCGATGATCGTTCTGTTTTCGCATATAAGGACCGGGAAATGGTCGTCGATCATGCCACTTAACCTGGCGGAAACATTCGGCTTTTCCGAACCGATCCGGGCCATTCCGATCGTCGAGCCGGATGCCAGCCACACCGTTGGGCTGGTTGCCGCACCGCGCGAGCCGCACACGCCGCTGGTACAGGCGCTGCTGGACGAGGCGATGGCGCTGGCAGACGATTTCCGCAACCACCGCTAGGCTAGACAATGCAGGCTGACGGGTTTCGATAGAAGATTTCTATCGAGCAACGGATCAGCTTTATTGATTTCGGGGGTTTCCTCTGATTTCGTAAGCACTTAGCGCGAGACCGCTATCGACCAGGGAGGGCGCTGCATGACGATGCAGCCTGCAAGTACCGAGATCCAGTCGCGCACGGCCGCGATCATCCAGGAGCTGAAGGACCTCGAGGGTCCACTGCTGCCGATCCTCCACGGCATCCAGGAAGAATTTGGCCACGTACCGCAGGACGCCGTGCCCGTCATCGCCGATGGGCTGAACCTGTCGAGGGCCGAGGTGCACGGTGTCGTGACCTTCTATCATGATTTTCGCGCCCGCCCGGCCGGCCGGCACGTGCTCAAGCTCTGCCAGGCGGAAGCCTGCCAGTCGATGGGTTCGGATGCGATCGCCGCAAAGGTCAAGCAGCTGCTCGGCATCGATTTCCATGAGACCACCCGCGACGGATCGGTTACACTTGAGCCTGTCTATTGCCTCGGGCTTTGCGCCTGTTCACCGTCGGCGATGCTGGATGGTAATGTGATCGGGCGGCTCGATGACGAGAAGATCGAAGAGATCGTCGCGGAGGTACGCTCATGATCCCGCGCATCTACATTCCAGGTGACTCCGGCGCGCTGGCGCTCGGCGCCGAAAAGGTCGCCAAGGCGATTCGTGCGGAACTGGCCGAACGAGGCGTCGAGGCCAAGATCGTGCGCAACGGCTCGCGCGGCGCCTATTTCCTCGAACCGATGGTCGAGGTCGCGACCGCCGAGGGCCGCGTCGCTTACGGGCCGGTGAAGCCTTCCGATGTCAAGAGCCTGTTCGACAGCGGCTTCCTCAAGGGTGGCCATCACAAGCGCTGGCTGGGCGCGCCTGACAAAATCCCGTTCCTGGCCAAGCAGACGCGCCTGACCTTCGCGCGTTGCGGCATCAACGACCCGCTGTCGCTCGACGCCTACAAGTCGCTCGGCGGACTGAAGGGCCTGCAGAACGCGGTGGCTATGGCGCCGCTCGACATCGTCAAGCAGGTCACCGAATCGGGCTTGCGCGGTCGCGGCGGCGCTGGCTTCCCGACCGGCATCAAGTGGAAGACGGTGCTTGATACCGCCGGCGAGCGTAAGTACATCGTCTGCAACGCCGACGAAGGCGACAGCGCCACCTTTGCCGACCGCATGATCATGGAGGGCGACCCCTTCGTGCTCATTGAAGGCATGACGATTGCCGGCATCGCCACCGGAGCGACCAAGGGCTTCGTCTATATCCGCTCGGAATATCCGCACGCGGTGGCTGTCATGAACAAGGCTGTCGAGGTCGCCCGCAAGGCAGGCGTGCTGGGCGTCAACGTGCTGGGTTCGCCCAACGCATTCGACATGGAAATCCGGGTCGGCGCCGGCGCCTATGTCTGCGGTGAGGAAACCTCGCTGCTGAACAGCCTTGAAGGCAAGCGCGGCGTGGTGCGCGCCAAGCCACCGCTGCCGGCGATCCAGGGATTGTTCGGCAAGCCGACGGTGATCAACAACGTCATCTCGCTGGCTTCGGTGCCGATCATCATGGACAAGGGTGCCGCCTTCTACAAGGATTTCGGCATGGGCCGCTCGCGCGGCACCATCCCGATCCAGATCGCCGGCAACGTCAAGCATGGCGGCCTGTTCGAGACGGCGTTCGGCCTGACGCTCGGCGAAATCGTCGACGACATCGGCGGCGGCACAGCGACTGGCCGGCCGGTGAAGGCAGTGCAGGTCGGCGGCCCGCTCGGCGCCTATTTCCCGCGCGCGCTGTTCGACACGCCGTTCGACTACGAAGAGTTCGCGAAGCGTGACGGGCTGATCGGTCATGCCGGCATCACCGTGTTCGACGATACCGCCGACATGCTGAAGCAGGCGCGCTTCGCCATGGAGTTCTGCGCCATCGAAAGCTGCGGCAAGTGCACGCCCTGCCGCATCGGCTCGACACGCGGGGTGGAAACCATCGACAGGCTTGCCGCCGGCATCGAGCCGGAAAAGAACCTGGCTCTGGTCACCGATCTCTGCAACACGATGAAGTTCGGATCGCTCTGCGCGCTGGGTGGCTTCACGCCCTACCCGGTGATGAGCTCGATCACCCATTTCCCCGAAGATTTCAAGCCTGGGCCGGCGCGCGTAGCTGCTGAATAGGAGCTGGCAGATGAATATCAAGGCCGACTTCCCGACACTCATCGAAGAACTCGACTACGGAACCCCGGAATCGAAGGCGCAAAAGCAGGTCACGCTGATCGTCGACGGCCGCAGTATCAGCGTGCCGGAGGGTACGTCGATCATGCGCGCGGCGATGGAAGGCGGGGTCGAGATTCCAAAACTCTGCGCCACGGACATGTTGGACTCGTTCGGCTCCTGCCGCGTCTGCCTCGTTGAGATCGAAGGGCGCGGCGGCACGCCGGCATCCTGCACGACGCCGGTCGGCGAAGGCATGGTGGTGCGCACGCAATCCGAGCGGCTCGACGCCATCCGCCGCGGTGTCATGGAGCTTTACGTCTCCGACCATCCGACCGGCTGGAACGAGAAGGCCGGTACCGGCGCCAGCGAGTTCGACGTTGTGGCGAAGTCGGTTGGCCTGACCGAAAACCGCTTCGGCATCGAGGGCCGCAACCACGTCAAGCAGGAAAATGGCGTGGCGCCCGGCCATGGCTCGCTGACCGTCGACTACATCGCCCGCGATGAGTCCAACCCCTATTTCACCTATGATCCGGCGCAGTGTATCGTCTGCTCGCGCTGCGTGCGGGCCTGCGAGGAGGTGCAGGGCACCTTCGCGCTGACGATCGAGGGCCGCGGTTTCGAATCGCGCATGGTCGCCGGCATGCATGAGGATTTTATTGCCTCCGAATGCGTGTCCTGCGGCGCCTGCGTGCAGGCCTGTCCGACCGATGCGCTGCGTGAAAAGACTGTGCTTGAGAAGGGCATGCCCGAGCGCTCCGCCGTCACCACCTGTGCCTATTGCGGCGTCGGCTGCTCTTTCAAGGCCGAAGTGAAGGGCGACGAAGTTATTCGCATGATGCCCTACAAGGACGGCAAGGCGAACCACGGCCACTCCTGCGTGAAGGGCCGTTTCGCCTATGGCTACGCGACCCACAAGGACCGCATCCTGTCGCCGATGATCCGGGAAAAGGTCAGCGATCCCTGGCGCGAGGTGAGCTGGGAAGAGGCAATCGCCCATACGGCCAAGGAATTCCGCCGTATCCAATATCAATACGGACGCACGTCGATCGGCGGTATCACGTCCTCGCGCTGCACGAATGAGGAGACCTATCTGGTGCAGAAGCTGGTGCGCCAAGGCTTCCGCAACAACAATGTCGACACCTGCGCCCGCGTCTGCCACTCGCCGACCGGTTACGGCCTCGGCCAGACCTATGGCACCTCGGCCGGCACCCAGGATTTCGATTCCGTCGACTTTACCGACGTCGCCGTCATCATCGGCGCCAATCCGGCTTCCGCGCATCCTGTGTTTGCTTCGCGACTGAAGAAGCGGCTGCGCCAGGGCGCCAAGCTGATCGTGCTCGATCCGCGCCGCACCGAAATGGTCAAGTCGGCGCATGTCGAGGCCGACTACCACCTGCCGCTGAAGCCCGGCACCAACGTGGCGGTGCTGACGTCGCTCGCGCATGTCATCGTCACCGAAGGGCTTTTCGACGAAGCCTTCATTCGCGATCGCTGCGACTGGACGGAGTTCCAGGACTGGGCCTCCTTCGTCGCTTTGCCGGAGAACAGCCCCGAGACCGTCGGCAAGCTTTCGGGCGTCGACCCGGAGCTGATCCGGGGTGCCGCGCGGCTCTATGCCAAGGGCGGCAATGGCGCGATCTATTACGGCCTCGGCGTCACCGAACACAGCCAGGGCTCGACCACCGTGATGGCTATCGCCAACCTCGCCATGGCGACCGGCAATATCGGCCGCCCGGGTGTCGGCGTGAACCCGCTGCGTGGCCAGAACAATGTCCAGGGCTCATGCGACATGGGCTCGTTCCCGCATGAACTGCCGGGCTACCGCCACATCTCCGGCGAAGCCGTGCGCGACATCTACGAGACTTTGTGGGGCGTGAAGCTCGACGACGAACCGGGCCTGCGCATCCCCAACATGCTGGATGCCGCTGTCGACGGCTCCTTCAAAGGCATCTACATCCAGGGCGAGGACATCCTGCAGTCCGATCCTGATACCAAGCACGTCGCGGCCGGCCTGGCGGCGATGGAATGCGTGGTCGTGCACGACCTGTTCCTCAACGAGACAGCGAACTACGCGCATGTCTTCCTGCCGGGCTCGACCTTCCTGGAGAAGGACGGCACCTTCACCAATGCCGAGCGCCGCATCAACATGGTGCGCAAAGTGCTGGAGCCGAAGGCGCGCTACGCCGACTGGGAAGCGACGCAGGAGCTTGCCCGTGCGATCGGGCTTGATTGGAACTACCAGCATCCCTCCGAGATCATGGACGAGATCGCCAAGACGACGCCAAGCTTCGCCGGCGTCTCTTTCGATCTGCTCGACCGTGTCGGATCGGTGCAATGGCCCTGCAACGAGAAGGCCCCGCTCGGTACGCCGATCATGCATATCGACGGCTTCGTGCGCGGCAAGGGCAAGTTCATCCGCACCGAATATGTGGCGACCGACGAGCGGACCGGGCCGCGTTTCCCGTTGCTGCTGACCACCGGCCGCATCCTCAGCCAGTACAATGTCGGTGCACAGACAAGGCGTACCGAAAACGTCATGTGGCACTCGGAAGACCGGCTGGAAATCCATCCGCACGACGCCGAAAACCGCGGCCTGCGCGATGGCGACTGGGTGCGGTTGACCAGCCGCTCGGGTGAGACGACGCTGCGTGCGCTGATCACCGACCGTGTGTCGCCCGGCGTGGTCTACACCACCTTCCACCATCCGGACACGCAGGCCAACGTCATCACCACCGACTTCTCCGATTGGGCGACCAATTGTCCGGAGTACAAGGTGACCGCGGTGCAGGTCGGCGCGTCGAACGGGCCTTCGGACTGGCAGCGCGACTACAACGAGCAGGCCGAGCAGAGCCGCCGCATCGCTCGGCTGCAGGCGGCCGAGTAGTCTTGGCCGCGCGCCGCAAAGCGACGACGCAGACCTCGCGGCTGGCGCACCGCGCCAGCGGCACGACCTCGGCCAACCGAATGGTGCCGGAGGAGACGCCGGTGGCGTTCTCCTTTGCTGGCACCACCCATGCGGTGATGATGGCGAGCCCGGCCGATTTCGAGGATTTCGCGCTCGGCTTCTCGCTGACCGAAGGCATCATCGCAGATCCCCAGGAGATCGAGGCGATCGAGGTCGAGGACCACGGCGCCGGCATCGACATCCAGATCCGGTTGAAGGACCAGGCCAATACGCGCTTCGAGGCGCGGCGCAGGCGCTTGGCCGGACCGGTCGGCTGCGGGTTGTGCGGCATCGAGTCCATCGAAGAAGCGATGCGCTCGGTCGACAAGGTCGGTGCGTCCAAGCTTACGCTTGAAGCCGATGACATTGTTCGCTCGGTCAGGCTGCTGTCGAAGGTGCAGCCTCTGCATTCGGAAACCGGCGCGGTGCATGCCGCGGGCTTCTACATCCCCGGCAAGGGAATTGTCATGGCGCGTGAGGATGTCGGCCGCCACAATGCGCTGGACAAGCTGGCCGGCGCGCTGGCCAGGGCCGGCATTGACGGCACCTCCGGTGCTGTCGTCGTGACCAGCCGCGTTTCGGTCGAGATGGTGCAGAAGACGGCGGCCATCGGCTCGGCTTTCATCATGGCTGTCTCGGCGCCGACCGCGCTTGCCATCCGCACAGCGGAAGAGGCAGGCATGACGCTGGTGGCGCTGGTGCGCGGCGACGATTTCGATGTTTTCACCCACCCGGAACGGGTGGTCTTGGGAGTTGCCCAGCATGTCGCATGACGAAGACCACATCACGAGCACCAGGGAAAAGCTGGTGCGGATGGCCAATCAGATCGCCGCCTTCTTCCATTCCAGGCCGCGCGAGGAGGGCGTGGTGGGTGTGGCCGAGCATATCAACAAGTTCTGGGAGCCGAGGATGCGGCGCCAGTTCTTCGAGATGCTGGACAGCGGCGGCGAAAATTTCGACGAGCTCGTCGTCGAGGCCTCGGCCCGGATCAAGCGGCCAAAGACCGAGGAGCAGGCCGATATGAGCATCGGCTACGTCCAGCCCACAGGTACAGAGAGCGCCGCTCCACAGAAATAGCCGGTCGCCAGAAATAACCGGGCGAACGCGGTTCGGGCCGCTAGGCTATATTCCTGTCTTCTAAAGTTTGGCTGCCGCAGGCGGTCCGTCTCTGCTATTGTCAGCGATCAGAAATCGTCTGGCCGGGCGGGATGTAGTCGTGAGGCCGATCGAGACGCGATATGCCCTCAGCGGCGACGTGCGGATCGCCTATCAGGTGATCGGCCAGGGATCGTTCGACCTGGTTTTCGTGCCCGGCTTCATCTCCAATCTCGACCTGCATTGGGAAGACGAGGGTTATACCAGGCTGTTGAAACGGCTCTCGGTGTTCTCGCGACTGATCCTGTTCGACAAGCGCGGCACCGGCCTGTCCGACCGCGTCGACCCACGCCATCTGCCCAGCTTGGAGACCCGCATGGACGATGTGCGCGCGGTCATGGATGCCACCGGCAGCGGCCGCGCCGCCCTGCTCGGCGCCTCCGAAGGCGCGCCGATGGCGATGCTGTTCGCAGCCACCTATCCGGAGCGGACACGGGCGCTGGCGCTTTATGGCGGCTACGCGCAATTCCACAAATGGGTGATGCCGCCCGAACGCCTCGAGGCCTTCATCGCGACCGCCGACACGGCCTGGGGCACCGGCGCCACTCTGCCCAACTTTGCGCCGGGCCGCGTCGATGACGCGCATTTCACCCAGTGGTGGGCGCGCTTCGAACGGCTGTCGGCCAGCCCGACGGCAGCGGCGGCTCTGGCCCGAATGAATGCCGGCATCGACGTGCGCGATGTGCTTTCGGCGATCAGCGCACCGACGCTGCTCATCCATCGCCGCAACGATGTGCGGGTCGACCCCGATGCCAGCCGCTTTCTGGCGAAAAAGATCGCGAATGCCCGACTGGTCGAAATCCCCGGGCGCGATCACCCGATCTGGACCGGCGATGTCGACCGGGTGGCCGACCTGATCGAAGAGTTTCTGACCGGCGAGCGCGCCGTGGCCGAAGCGGAGCGCGTGCTTGCCGCCCTTCTGGTGACACGCGTCTACGACACGGCGCGGGCGGGCGATCGCATGTGGAGCGAACGCAGCGAGCGCTTCCAGGAGAGCTGGCGGCAGTTGGTCGGCCGTCATGGCGGACGCGTCGCCGGCATCCATGGCGAATTGATGATCTCGCGCTTCGACGGGCCGGCGCGTGCCATACGCTGCGCGGCGGCACTTCGCGATGCGGCGCAACAGATGGGCATTGCAAGCGCCCAGGGCGCACATGTCGGCGAGGTCGAAATGCGCGGGCCGCCGATTGGGCTGATGGCACGGGTGACGATGCAGATCGCCGCCCATGCCGGGCGCGGCGACATTCTGGCGTCGCGGCTGGTCGCCGATCTGGCGGCCGGTTCCGGCCTGCATTTCATCGATGCCGGACGTGTCACGGTGGATGAGCTGGACGAGCCGCTGGCGCTGGTCCAGGTGACGTCGGAACAGCATCTCGAGCCGGCCTGCCGTCCCAAGGCCAGGCCTGCCGAGCCTGCTCAACTGACGGCGCGCGAAAGCGAGGTGGTGGGCCTGATCGCCGACGGCAAGAGCAATGCCGCAATCGCCGCCGAGCTGAGGCTGAGCGAGCATACGGTCAAGCGTCATGTCGCCAACATATTGCTGAAGCTCGACCTGCCGTCGCGGGCGGCGGCAGCGGCATTTTCCGCCAGGCACACTGGCCCGGACGGGCCATAGGAGCAATGGCGCTTTCGGGCGAAGCGGCCAAGGGCGCGCAGGCGCTACGAATTCTCTCCATGCAGGCCAGGCGAATGTCGCCGGGGAAAGCGCTGCGAACGGAGGACTATATGGTGAAGTCAAACCGGACACTCAAATCGCTGGTGATAGCGGCTGGCGTCGGCATGCTGTTCGCTGCTCCGGCAAAAGCCGATGAGGCGTCGGCGGCGGCCTACAAGGACATCGAGGCAACGCTCGGCTCGGTGCCGGACATGTTCAAGACGCTGCCGGATGTCGCGGTTGCCGGCGCCTGGGCCGAGATCAAGGGCGTTCAGCTCAACCCTAAGACCGCGCTCGACGGCAAGACCAAGGAGCTGATAGGGCTGGCCGTCGCCTCGCAGATCCCGTGCCAGTACTGCATCTATTTCCACACCGAGGCGGCCAAGCTCAATGGCGCGACCGATGAGGAGATCAAGGAGGCGATCGCGATGGCGGCCATCGTGCGCCACTGGTCGACGATGCTCAACGGCAGCCAGGTCGATTTCGCGACCTTCAAACAACAGACCGACGGCGTGTTCGCGGCTGTCAAAGCCAAGTCGCAGTGAAAGACCCTGCCCGGCGATGGGCGCCGGGCAGTGCTTCTGATCATCAACCGCCCGTCAACGGGCCATGGAGGAAAAAATGCTGACCAAGACGCAAAGCGTGGACGGCGCGGCGATCAAGAAAGCGATCGAAGGACGGGACGGCAGGATGCTGGCGAGCTTCTATGCCGACGATGCGCTGGTGCGGGTGATCGATCGCAACAACCCGCCGAGCAAGCCGCGCGAGATCCGCGGCCGGGCGGCGATCAGCACGTTCTGGGACGATATCTGCAGCCGGGCAATGACCCACAAGGTCGACACCACCATCGCCGATGGCGACAACCTCGCCTTCACCCAGGCCTGCGCCTATCCGGACGGAACGAAAGTGTTCTGCGCAGCGATGCTGGAGTTGAAGAACGGCCGCATTGCACGGCAGACCGTCGTGCAAGCCTGGGACGAGTAAGGAGGCCGACATGTTCAGCGCAAGATGGCAGATCGACGCCAAATTCGGGCACAAGCAGACCGTGCTTGACCTGCTCAAGAAATGGGAGCGCGAAATCGGCTCTCAGGTCGGCATCGCCGACCTCAAGTTCCAGATCATGACCGGTTCGATCGGCGCCCGGGAAGCGACGGTCGAATCGCATCACCAGGTCGAAAGCCTCGCCCAGTTGGAGGCGTTCTTCGCCAAGATCGGCAAGATCGATGCGCACGCCAAATGGGGCAAGGAGATGGAGCCCTATGTCGTGTCAGGCACCAGCCTCTGGAACATCTACCGCATCGTGGAGTAAGAAACTGCGAGTTTCGGCCGTTAGTCGCGGCGGCCGAAATTCGTTTTCTGCCCGGCGAAGCGGCCTTCCCTGGCCAATCCGGCTGCCGCGACACGCGCCGGCTGATTGGGTAGCGTGGCCTGCTTGGCAAGGGCGGCCGCTATCAGGGCGTCGGCCTGGCGGGCGCGTTGGTCCGCGCCGGCATCCCCGGCAAGGTTGCCGGCCACAGCGTAGGCCGCTGCCCGCCGGCGCGGCTTGAAAGCAAGATAGAGAAGCAGCGCGCCGAGCAATCCGCCGCCGATGACGATCGTCAGACGCGCGCCAGTCATGCCGGTGCGCTCGATCTGGGTCGGGTTGGCGGGGTTCTGGACGACGGTGAGCTTGTCGCCGACCTGCGGCTCGCGGCCGCCGTCCTTGTTCAGCTCCATCGTCGCCTCGACGGCATCGGCGCCGGTGCCGACGCGCAAGGTGCCGGTGAATTTCTGCTTCACCTTCCACTCTTTGTCGGCATGAACCGTCTTGAACGCGTCAACCAATTCGCAGGGGATCGTGGCGGTGCTGACAGTCTTGTAGACGATCTTGTGCGCAGTCGATTCCATGTCGCATTCGACGTTGACCACGAGGACTTCGGCCGGCACTTCCGGCCAACCGCCTTTCTTCAGCATGTCCTTGCCGCCGAAGAAGGCCATCACCAGGCAGAAGCCACCAATCATGACCAGCTTGATCTTGGTCGTACTCATGCGCAAACCCCTCGCCGCGCGGTTTCTCGGCAAGGAGGCTGCTCGTTCAGGTTGAACATTCAGTAAACCGTGAACTCTCGCTGTGCCGCGAAAGTAACTCAGGCTTAATACGCAGAAAACGGCAGGACGAATATTTTAGAGATAGTATCTGCTACCCGTGAGCCACCATAACATGACGCACAGCAGTGTAGTCCTCCAGCGCGTAGAGCGACATGTCCTTGCCGTAGCCCGACTGCTTCAGTCCGCCATGCGGCATCTCGTTGGTCAACATGAAGTGAGTGTTGATCCAGGTGCAGCCGTACTGAAGACGAGCAGCCGTCGCCATGGCGCGCGAGACGTCCTTGGTCCACACCGATGACGCCAGACCATAGTCGCTGTCATTGGCCCAATTCACGGCCTCGTCGACCTCGGAGAAGCGGGTGATCGAGACGACCGGGCCGAAGACTTCGCGGCGCACGATTTCGTCTTCCTGCAGCGCGCCGGCAACGACGGTCGGCTGGTAGTAAAAGCCGGAGCCCTCGCCCGGCTTGCCGCCGGTGGTGATCTCGATGTGCTTCAATTCCGAAGCGCGTTCGACGAAGCTTGACACGCGGTCGCGCTGGCGGCGCGAGATCAGCGGACCGATCTCGTTTTCGGTGTCGTCCGGCTGGTTGTACCTGATGGTCGAGACAGCCGAGGACAGTTCGGCGACGAGCTTGTCGTAGATCTTCTTGCCGGCATAGATGCGGCAGGCCGCGGTGCAGTCCTGGCCGGCATTGTAATAGCCGAAGGCGCGCAGGCCGTTGACCACCGCGCCGAGGTCGGCGTCGTCGAAGACGATGACCGGCGCCTTGCCGCCGAGCTCCAGATGGGTGCGCTTGACCGATTTGGCGGCCGCCTGCAGCACCTTCTTGCCGGTGGCGACATCGCCGGTGATCGAGATCATGTTGACCTTGGCGTGATTGATCAGCGTGTTGCCGACGCTGTCGCCACGGCCGAGCACGACGTTCACGACACCTCCGGGCAGCACCTCTGCCAGGATCCTGGCCAGCTTCAGCGCCGTCAGCGGCGTCTGCTCCGACGGCTTGAAGACGACGGTGTTGCCGCCGGCAATCGCCGGCGCCAGCTTCCACGCCATCATCATCAGCGGATAGTTCCACGGCGCGATCGAGGCGACGATGCCGATCGGGTCGCGCCGCACCATCGAGGTGTGGCCGGGCAGATATTCGCCGGCGACTACGCCGGGCATCGAACGCACCGCACCGGCAAAGAAACGGTAGCAGTCGACGATTGCGGGGATTTCGTCATTGAGCACGGCATTGATCGGCTTGCCGCAGTTCAGCGCCTCGAGAGCGGCGAATTCCTTGGCCTCGGCCTCGATGCGGTCGGCGATCTTGAGGAGATGGGCCGAGCGCTGCGCCGGCGTGGTTCGCGACCAGGTGATGAACGCCTTTTCGGCGGCAGCCACCGCCGCCTCGATCTGGGCGGGGCTTGCTTCCGGCAGGTTGAGAATGGTCGCCCCGGTCTTTGGATTGAGGATCGGCTCCTCGGTCTCGGCGCCGTTCTCGAATTTCGAGCCGATCAGCATCTGGGTGTCCATGGACGTCTCTCCCTTACGAACTGACGTTATTTGCCCGAACCGGCGATCTGGTCGCCGTCGCGGGTGAGGTAATAGGCAAACAGGATGGGCAGCAGCGTCACCAGCACCACGACCATGGCCACGACATTGGTGACCGGGCGCTGGCGCGGACGGATCAGTTCCTCCAGCATCCAGATCGGCACGGTCTGCTGCTGGCCGGCGGTGAAGGTGGTGACGATGACCTCGTCGAAGGACAGCGCGAAGGCCAGCATGCCGCCGGCAAGCAGTGCGGTGGCGATGTTGGGCAGCACGACATGCCGGAAGGTCTGGAAACCGTCAGCGCCGAGATCCATCGAGGCCTCGATCATCGAGCCCGAGGTGCGGCGGAAGCGGGCAACCGCATTGTTGTAGACGACGACGACGCAGAAGGTGGCGTGGCCGAGCACGATCGTCCAGAACGAGAACGGGATATCGGCCAGCGAGAAGGCCGAGCGCAGCGCGATGCCGGTGATGATGCCGGGCAGCGCTATCGGCAGGATGACCAGCAGCGAAATGGTCTCGCGGCCGAAGAATTTTGTCCGCGACACGGCGGCGGCGCACAGCGTGCCCAGTATCAAGGCAATCGCCGTCGAGATGGCGGCGACGCGGACCGAAAGCGACAGCGCCTGCCAGACATCCGGCCGGTTCCAGGTGACGGCGAACCATTGCGTGGTCAGCCCCGGCGGCGGCCAGACGAAGCTCTTCTCTTCCGTGGTGAAGGCGTAGACGAAGATCAAGAGGATCGGCAGATGCAGGAAGAGCAGGCCGCAGGCGGCTGCGATCTTGAGGCCAAGCGGGGCGGATTGCGAACGGTCAGAGCGCATCGAAGGCCCCCATGCGCTTGGCGCCCCAGAGGTAGAAACCCATGATGATGATGGGCACCACCGTGAAGGCTGCGGCGAGCGGGATGTTGCCGGCGGTGCCCTGCTGCGAATAGACGGCCTGGCCGATGAACAGCCGCGACGTGCCGATGATCTGCGGGATGATGTAGTCGCCCAGCGTCAGCGAGAAGGTGAAGATCGAGCCGGCGACGATGCCGGGCAGTGCCAGCGGGAACAGCACGTTGCGGAAGGTCTGGCCCGGCGACGCCCCAAGATCGGAGGAGGCCTCGACCAGATTGCCGGGCACGCGCTCCAATGCCGCCTGCACCGGCAGGATCATGAAGGGCAGCCAGACATAAACGAAGACGATGAAGGTGCCGGTGGCGGAGACCGACAGCGAATTGCCGCCCACGACCGGCAGCGACAGCCAGCCATCGAGCACCCAGAGCAGATGCAATTTGGCGAGCAGCCAGGTCAGAATGCCTTCCTTGGCGAGGATCAGTTTCCAGGCATAGATCTTGACCAGGTAACTCGACCACAGCGGCAGCATGACGCCGAGATAGAACAGCGCCTTCCAGCGGCCACGGGCATAGCGCGCCGCGTAGTAGGCGATTGGGAAGGCGATGATGGCCGAGGCCAGCGTGACCAGCGCCGCCATCGTCACCGTGCGCAGGATGATGTCGAGATTGGCGGCCTGGAACAGGTCGCCATAGGTCTTCAGGGTGAACTCATGGTTGATGAGGCCGGAGAATTCGTCGATCGAGAAAAAGCTCTGTGCCAGCAGCGCGAACAGAGAGCCGATATAGACGACGCCCAGCCACAGAACCGGCGGCAGCAGCATAAGGAAGAGTAGGAGCTGCGGCCGACGCCAGAAAAGGTCCGACAGCGCACCACGCATGCCACCGCTGCCGGGCAGGATGGCGGGAGCAGTGGCGCGCGGCATGGCGGCGTCGAGGCTCATGCCGGCTCGTCCATCAGATGCAGATGCTCGCGGTTGAAGGTCAGCACCACCGCTTCGCCTTCCGCCGGCAATTTTGTGCCGGCCGGCACGATGGCGTGCAGCCTGAGCCCATCTGCGTCAAGCGCCAGCTTAGTGGTGGCGCCGAGATAGTTGGTTCCGACCAGGCGCGCGGCAACGCCATCGCCTTTCGCAGCGCGGCCTATGCGGATGGATTCAGG
This sequence comes from Mesorhizobium sp. P171375, assembly GCF_057786075.1. Taxonomy (NCBI): domain Bacteria; kingdom Pseudomonadati; phylum Pseudomonadota; class Alphaproteobacteria; order Hyphomicrobiales; family Phyllobacteriaceae; genus Mesorhizobium; species Mesorhizobium sp. P171375. Next base: position 1,582,000 of record NZ_JBYNWF010000001.1, on the reverse strand, counting down.
GCGCAAGCTGCCCCAGCGGTGCTGGCCGGAGTAACGCTGGACGAAATCCGGCGGCAGCACGTTGGACGAGCCTACGAAATCGGCGACGAAACGTGTCTTCGGACGCTGGTAGATGTCTTCCGGCGTGCCGATCTGCATGATCTTGCCGTCATTGAAAACGGCGACGCGATCCGCCATCGACAGCGCCTCGCCCTGGTCGTGGGTGACGAAGACGAAGGTGATGCCGAGCGCCTTCTGCAGCGATTTCAGCTCTTCCTGCATGTTCTCGCGAAGCTTGAGGTCGAGCGCGCCGAGCGGCTCGTCGAGCAATAGCACCTTGGGCTGGTTGACCAGCGCACGAGCAAGCGCGACGCGCTGGCGCTGGCCGCCGGAGAGCTGGCCGGGACGGCGGGCGCCATAGCCGGGCAGACGCACCAGCGACAGCGCCTCTTCCGCCGCCTTCTGCCGTTCGGCCTTGCCTACGCCCTTGACCATCAGCCCGTAGGCAACGTTGTCGAGCACGTTCAGATGCGGGAACAGCGCGTAGTCCTGAAACACCGTGTTGACGTTGCGGCGATAGGGCGGCACGCCCTCGGCGCGCTCGCCGAAGATGGAGATCGAACCCGAGGTCGGCTGCTCGAAACCGGCGATGAGGCGCAGACACGTGGTCTTGCCCGAACCGGACGGGCCGAGCATGGCGAAGAACTCGCCCGGAACGATGTCGAGATCGACCGCATCGACGGCGCGCACGCTGCCAAAATGGCGAGAGACTTTCTGGAAGGAAACGGCCGAGGTCATGGGCTGCCAGTCTGTTGCCTGGTTGATCTTCTGATGTCGCGCGCGACCCTACCTCCCCCTTGATGGGGGAGGTCGCGGCGAAGCCGCGGGTGGGGGTGATTAGCACCAACGTTCGTGCTGCCCCCACCTCGACGCTGCGCGTCGACCCTCCCCACAAGGGGGAGGGTAAAGGCGAAATTACCGCCCGCCGATGACGCCGATATAGTCCGACACCCAGCGGTAATAGGGCACGCACTGGTCGTTCTGGGTGGCGCACTTCGAGACCGGCGTCTTCCAGAACTTGATCTTGTCGAAATTGTCGTAGCCGTTGGTCTTGCAGCCTTCGTCGGTCAGAAGCTCGTTGCCCTTGCAGGCGGCGGGCACGACCGGCAACGAACCAAACCAGGCCGAGACGTCGCCCTGCACCTTGGGCGACAGCGAATGCTCGAGCCACATATAGGCGCAGTTCGGGTGGGCGGCGTCGGCTTCCATCATGGTGGTGTCGGCCCAGCCGGTGACGCCTTCTTCCGGCACGGTCGAGGCGACCGGCTTCTTGGCGGCGACCAGCGTGTTGACCTGGTAGGGCCACGAACCGGAAGCGACGACGCCTTCGTTCTGGAAGTCGTCGACCTGGATGGCGGCGTCATGCCAGTAACGGCCGACCAGCGTGCGCTGGACGCGCAGCAGGTCGAGCGCGGCCTTGTATTGTCTTCGTTGAGTTCGTAGGGATTCTTGATGCCGAGTTCCGGCTTGTGGAACATCAGATAGTTGGCGGCGTCGGCAATGTGGATCGGACCGTCATAGGCCTGGACGCGGCCCTTGTTCGACTTGCCGTCGGGCAGGTTCATTTCCTCGAAGACGATGTTCCAGCTCTTGGGCGCTTCCTTGAAGACATCGGTGTTGTACATCAGGACGTTCGGGCCCCACTGATAGGGGACGCCGTAGTGCACCTTGTCGACGGTGAACCAGGGCGCATCCTTCAGCCGGTCGTCGACGCTCTTCCAGCTCGGGATGAGATCGGTGTTGATCGGCTGCACGCGCTTGCCGGCGACAAGGCGCAGCGAGGCGTCGCCCGAAGCGGTGACCAGGTCGAAGCCGCCCTCGTTCATCAGCGAGACCATCTCGTCGGAGGTGTTGGCGGTTTTGACGTTGACCTTGCAGCCGCTCTCCTTCTCGAAGGAGGTCACCCAGTCATAACCCTTGTCGGTTTCGCCGCGCTCGATATAGCCGGGCCAGGCAACGATGCTGACCTCGCCTTCGCCCTTGCCAAGCTCCTTGACCTGGGCGACGGCCTGACCGGAAAAGGTCAGCGCGACCGTCAAAGCCGTGCACGTCTTCAGAAATGAATTCATCGTCAATCTCCCATTTGGCGCCTGACTGCGAAGCCGGTCTTCGCTGCGGTCAGCCGCAGGCTGAAAAGTGTCAGTTCGTCCGATGGACACTTACCGCTCTAGCGGCGGTTCGATCCCTGAAATGAAAAGTGCTTGGAAAATTCCGGTTTCGCAAATTGATTTATCAGAAACACGATATCGGTTTTTCCGATAGATAGCTGCACATCCGATCAACGCTGCTGACGTACTGTACGCTGCGATTGGGCAAGGCCGATGAAGTCGCGCGCCGCCTGCGGCAGGCCGGAGCCGCGGCGCCAGACCATGCCGACCTGGACGACCGGCAAAGTGCCTGAAATATCACGCGATTCTATGCGGTCGCCTTCCAGCGACCAGGGCCGATAGACGAGGTCGGGCAGCAGCGCCACACCGGCGCCGGTGGCGACGAGGCTGCGCACCGCTTCGACCGAGCGGGTGCGGAAGGCGACATGCGGCTTGGCGCCGATCGCCGCCAGAAGCTTGCCGGTGCTTTCCTCGATCTCGTCGACGGTGGGCATGATCAGCGGTTCGCCAGCAATGTCGCCAATGCCGATAATGTCGGCGCTGGCCAGCTTGTGGCTGAGCGGCACCCACAGCCGGTAGGCCGAGACTTCGAGGATTTCCGACTGCAGCGCCGTGCGGTCGCGCAAATTGGAGGTGACCATGACGGCGATATCGAGCTTGCCGCCGATCAGCAGGTGCTCGAGATAGTCGCCATTGTCCTCGATGGCCGAGACATCGACGCCGGGATAGGCGCGGCGGTAGCGCGCCAGAAGATCGGACAGCACATAGCCGGCGACCAGCGAGGTGACGCCGAGCTGCAGCCGGCCGCCCGCCACCACCTGGTCGTCAGAGAAAGCCCGGCGCGCGTCGGAAACATCGGCCAGGATCTTGGTGGCATGGCGCAAGAACTGGTGGCCTTTGTGAGTGATGTTGAGGCCGCGCGGATGGCGCTCGAACAGTTCAACGCCGAGATCGCTTTCCAGCTCCTTGATCGCTTCGGTGACCGAGGATTGCGAGATGGAGAGGTTTTGTGCCGCGCCTGACACCGTGCCCTGCTCGGCGACGGCAATGAAGAACTGCAACTGGCGGATGGTGAAGGCCATGGCCGGACTAAACACCGGCGCAGCAGCGAAGGAAAGCCGGCGCCGGGTTTATCCCTAGCAGGATATCTGGCGCGGTGCGCTCAGCCGAACAACAGCCTGATGCGCCGCCGCCACGCCGGGCCATAACGCAAGGCAAGCATGAAGGTCGCTTCCAGCGCCACCACGATGACGATGATGCGAAAGCCGATGGCATAGGAATCCCTGCCGCTGCCGCGCATGAGGTAGCCGGTGATGAGAAAGCCGGTGTTCCACAAAGTGGCACCGAGGAACGTCGTCGCCGCGAAGGGCAATAGCGGCAGGCGAAGCGCGCCGGCAGCGATCGGCAGGTAGTTGCGAACCGTCGGAATGAACTGCGCCAGCAAGGAGACCCGTATGTGATGGCGGCGGTAGGCCTCGCCGAGCCTGGAGTAGGTCGCATAGCGCAGGCAGACATATTTGCCGAAACGCTCTACCAGCCTGTCAGCGCGATCCAATCCAATGCGACGGCCCACTCCATACCAGACAAGGCAGCCCGTGATGGCGGACAGCGTGGTCACCAGGAGCAGGACCGTCAGCCTCGATAGATCAGGGGCTGCCGTCATGCCGAGGAACAGCAGCAGCACATGCGAGGGCGGCAGCGGCAGAATCTTTTCGGTAAAGGCGAGGCAGGCGACGCCGAGCAGCCCGAGGCCCAGGATCGCCGACAGCGGATCGGTCATGAGAAACGCCAGTCATAGGTTTTGATCCTGGACACCTTATACACCGTCGCCGGCGGGAAGTTGCGGAAGGTGCGGCCAAGCCGGGTCGCTTCCAGGTCGAGCCTGTCGAGGTCGAAAGGGCAGCGGCTGCCTAATGTGTACTGATAAAGGGCCGCGCCCGGCCGCAGAGCGTCGAACACGCCTTCCAGTATAGCGAAAGCCTTGCGCGGTGACATCAGCCGAAACGGCAATCCGCTGATGGCGGCCCCCACCACCGGGCTGTCGAACAGAGGAGGATGACGCAGACCGACCGCATCCATCTCGAAGATGCGCGCGGCGGGAAAGCGGCGCGTCAGAAGCGAGGCAAAGTCCGGGTCGGCTTCGATCAGAGTCAAGTCCTGCTCCCTGACACCACGCGCGAGCAACGCCCGCGTGAACGGACCGGTGCCAGGTCCAAGCTCCAGCACCGGACCGGTCTCGGGACCGATCTCGCGCGTGATCAGGGCCGCAAGGCTGGAACTGGAGGGCGTGACCGAGCCAAGCCGGAGCGGCGCCAGCGTCCAGGCCATGAGGAAAGACAAGGCGTCGCTTGCAGGCATGGTGACCTCACTGCTGATGCAGGCGATTCGCTTGGGCCCGCATTTCGATGAGGCGCTGTTTGCGGCTATGGGATTGCATGAACATTGCGAGCCGCAGGCTTGAGCGAAAGATTTGTCGGGAAACGCTCTCCGGTGCCCGGGGGATCAGAATTCGCTAACCGGCTGCGATGCTAAGGCGTGCACCAGCCTCCGCCAGGGCAGCGGCAATGTCGCGCGGCGGCGGCTGGTCGGTGGCGAGTTCGGAAAAACCGTCGAAGCCGCAGACCTGGACCAGCCCCTGGCGGCCGAATTTTGTGTGGTCGGTGATGACCAGCGAGCGCTGGCCGCGCGACAGCACCATGCGGGCGAATTCCGCCTCTTCCAGATCATAGTCCGCCAGCCCTGCGGCGGCGTCCACCGCGCCGATCGAAATCACCGCGTGGCTGACCGAGAAGCGGCTGACGAAGTCGATGGCCGAGGCGCCGAAGGCTGCACCGGAATCGCTGCGCAGCTCGCCACCTGCCATATAGACCTTGTTGCCGTTGACCGTGGCCAGCGTGCGGGCGATGTCGGACGAGTTGGTGACCACCGTCAGTCGTCGGTGGCCAAGCAGCTCGCGGGCGAGGAACGACGTCGTGGTGCCGGTGTCCAGCATCACCGACTCGCCGTCCCGGATAGTGGCGGCGACCATGCGGGCAATTAGCCGCTTGGCCTCGGCATTGTCGCGCATGCGCCGTTCGAACGGCGCCTCGCCGGTCATCGACGGCAGGCCGATGGCGCCATGCATCTTCAGCACCGAGCCATTGCCGGTGAGCGGCTTGACATCACGGCGCACGGTTTCAAGCGAGACCCCCAGCCGGTCCGCCAGGCTGGCGATGGTGACGGTACCCTCTTCCTTCAGGAGACGGAGGATTTCGCCATGCCGTTTCGAATGGATCATGTGGCCTCTCGAATTCTGCGATCTGCCCGGTTTTAGGGCAATACAGACGTTTTTAAAGGAATTGCAGGCGGTTTCGGGCAAAACACCCAAAAAAAGTCACAACATTTGATTGACACCCGAGCGGCACTGGCGTGACATTGATCGCGTGACAGGCTTCGGAACTGCCACGGGAGGGTGATGGCAGAGCCGCAATTCACGGACCGGACCGTCTGGCCAGACCGTCTGGGATTGATCTGGCACAAAGGCTTTTCAAATCCGCGGGGGCGGAGACCGGGTATCAAAACCTGGCCAAAGGGGCTCGTCGGTGCGGCGCGGGACGGGAGAGTCCCGGCGTCCCGCACCGACGAGATTTTTGCGTTCCCCCAACCCTCTTTGCGCGGCGCGCCGCGTTGTCGAAGCTCCGCCAAATTACAAATCAGGGGTGGCCCGTGACTGCTGAAGATCGCATCCGGGCCCTGCCCTGCTGGAACGGCAGCGTCGACATTGCACCGCTGCCGGGCGGCCTCAGCAACGCAAACTACCTAGTCAAGGACGCGGCCGGGCGGCACGTCGTGCGTCTCGGCCAGGACTATCCGTTCCACCACGTCTTTCGCGACCGCGAGGTGATGACATCGCGGGCTGCGCATGAAGCGGGCTTCGCGCCGGCGGTTCGATATTCTGAACCTGGCATCATGGTCACGGAATTCCTCGGCGCAAAAACCTATGTCGCAGAAGACGTGCGCGCCAATATCGGCCGGGTGGCCGCGCTCATGCGCGGGTTCCATCGCGAGATGCCCAACCACATTTCCGGCGCCGGCTTCATGTTCTGGGTCTTCCATGTCATCCGCGACTATGCGCGCACACTGAGCGAAGGCGGCAGCCGCAAGCGCGACGAGCTGCCACGGCTTTTGGCGCTGGCCGACGAGTTGGAGCGGGCGCAGAAACTGCTGCCGATCGTGTTCGGCCATAACGATCTTTTGCCGGCGAATATTCTTGACGACGGTGACAGGCTATGGCTGATCGACTTCGAATATGCCGGCTTCAACACCGCGATGTTCGATCTTGCCGGTGTTGCCTCCAATGCCGAGATGAGCGACGCCGAGTCCTTCGCCTTCCTCACCGCCTATTTCATGCGCGAGCCGGATGAGGCTATCCGTCGTTCTCATGCGGCCATGCAATGCGCATCACTGTTGCGCGAGGCGATGTGGAGCATGGTTTCCGAGCTTTATCTCGATGCGCCCGGCATCGACTACGTCGCCTATACCGAAGAGAACCTGACGCGGCTCGACGCAGCGCTGGACAATTACCGCACGAAATACGGAACACGGCCATGACCTTGCCAACGCAAGCCGGCATCGTCGTCATCGGCGGTGGCATTATCGGCTGTTCGACGGCCTATCATCTGGCGCGCGACCACAAGGCCGATGTCGTGCTGCTGGAGCAGGGCAAGCTGACCTCCGGCTCGACCTGGCATGCGGCCGGGCTGGTCGGACAGCTGCGCTCGTCGGCCTCGATCACCCGGGTGCTCAAATATTCGGTCGAGCTCTACAAGGGGCTGGAGGCCGAGACCGGGCTCGCCACCGGCTGGAAGATGACCGGGTGCCTCAGGCTTGCCACCAACGCCGACCGCTGGACCGAATACAAAAGGCTGGCGACGACAGCAAAAAGCTTCGGCATGGACATGCAGTTGCTGTCACCGACTGAGGTGAAAAAGATGTGGCCGCTGCTGGAGACCAGCGACCTCGTCGGCGCGAGTTGGCTGCCGACCGACGGCCAGGCCAGCCCCTCCGACATCACGCAGTCGCTGGCCAAGGGCGCGCGCATGCATGGCGCCAAGCTGTTCGAGGATGTTCGCGTCACCGGCTTCGACATGAAGGAAGGGCGCATCACCACTGTGAAGACCAACAAGGGCGACATCGCCTGCGACAAGGTGGTGAACTGCGCCGGGCAATGGGCGCGCCAGGTTGGCGCGATGGCCGGCATTTCCGTGCCGCTGCAGCCGGTCAAGCACCAGTACATCATCACCGAGAAGATCGACGGCTTGGCGACCGACGCGCCGACCATCCGCGACCCCGACCGACGCACCTATTTCAAGGAAGAGGTTGGCGGCCTGGTGATGGGCGGCTATGAGCCGAACCCGCAGGCCTGGGCAACCGGCTTGCCTGGCGGCGACGTCCCCGATGACTGGGAGTTCCGGCTGTTCGACGACGATTACGATCATTTCGAACAGCATATGAGCCAGGCGATCGCGCGCGTGCCGGCGCTGGAGCGGGCCGGCGTCAAGCAGATGATCAACGGACCGGAAAGTTTTACGCCGGATGGCAATTTCATCCTCGGCGTCGCGCCCGAATGCGCCAACATGTTCGTCGGCGCCGGCTTCAACGCCTTCGGTATTGCGTCGGGTGGCGGTGCCGGCTGGGTGCTGGCGCAATGGGTGGTCGACGGCGAGGCGCCGCTCGACCTCTGGGTGGTCGACATCAGGCGCTTCTCCGGCCTGCACCGCGACCGGCAATGGGTCAGCGACCGCACGCTGGAAGCCTATGGCAAGCACTACACGATCGGCTTTCCGCATGAGGAGTACCTATCGGGCCGGCCGCGCATCGTCTCGCCGCTCTATGAGCGGTTGAAGCAGCATCGCGCCGTGTTCGGCTCGAAGCTTGGCTGGGAGCGTCCGAACTGGTTCGCGCCCGAGGGCACCGAGCCTGAAGACATCTATTCGATGGGCCGTCAAAACTGGTTCGCGCCCGTCGGTGATGAGCACCGGCATGTGCGCGAAAAGGTCGGTATTTTCGATCAGTCCTCCTTCGCCAAATACGAGATGACGGGTGCGGACGCACAGAAGGCGCTGGACTGGATCTGCGCCAACGACGTCGCCAAGCCTGTGGGACGGCTGACATATACCCAGCTTCTCAACACGCGCGGCGGCATCGAGGCCGACCTGACGGTGGCAAGGCTCGCCGAGGACAAATTCTACATCGTCACCGGCACCGGCTTCCGCACGCACGACCTCTCCTGGATCGGCGACCATGTCGGCAAGGAGCTCGACGTGACGTTGAAAGATGTCACCGAGGATTTCGGCACGCTGTCGCTGATGGGGCCGCGCGCCCGCGACGTGCTTGCGGCGGTCACCGAGGCGGATGTCTCGAATGCCGCCTTCCCGTTCGGTCATATCAGAGAGATCGCCATTGCCGGCCACACGGTTCGGGCGCTGCGCGTCACCTATGTCGGCGAGCTTGGCTGGGAGCTGCATGTGCCGATCGCCGCCACCGGCGAAATCTTCGATGCGCTGATGGCGGCGGGCGAGCCGCACGGCATCCGCCCGGTCGGCTACCGGGCGCTGGAATCGCTGCGGTTGGAGAAGGGCTATCGTGCCTGGGGTTCCGACATCACGCCCAACGACACGCCGCAGGAAGCCGGCCTCGGCTGGGCGGTGAAGCTGAGGAAGAACACCGATTTCGTCGGCCGCCGGGCGCTCGAAAAGATCAGCGGCAGCGAACTGAAGAAACGCTTTGCCGGCTTCACTGTCGACGATCCCGATATCGTTCTCGTCGGGCGCGAGACGATTCTGCGCAATGGCGAACCGGTCGGTTACCTCACCAGCGGCGGCTATGGCTACACGGTGGCTAAGAACATCGGCTATGGCTATGTGCGCAATGCCGACGGCGTCAGCGACGACTTCCTCAGCTCAGGCGACTATGAGCTGGTGGTGGCGATGGAGCGGACGCCGGCCGAAATCCATCTCGAGCCGATGTACGATCCGACGATGAGCAAGATCAAGGTATAGATCCTGGATCAGCTCATGCGCAGCACGAGGCCGCGGCTGGGCACCGTATCCGCCTCGCCGGGCATCGAGACATAGGGCGCAGTCTCCTCGGCGCGCACGACCCTGCCCTCAGCCTCGAGCGCAGCGATGCGTTCGGCAAAGCCGGCGTTCCACAGCGTGTTCTTGACCGTCAGCACGATGACGCCACCCGGCCGGCAGATGCGGATCAGTTCGTCCAGCCCGTCAGCGCCGACATGGCCGGAGGTGAAGACGCCGGCCGAGACGATGCCGGCATAGGCATTGTCGGCAAAGGGCAGCGGGCCGCCGAGCGCCAGGCAATGCAGCGCCGAATAGACGCCCTTTGCCGCCGCCTTAGTGAGCATGCCCTGCGAAATGTCGAGCGCCTCGACCTGGGGGTAGCCGGTAATGGCCAGCCATTCGCCGATCAGCCCGGTGCCGGCGCCGGCATCGAGCAGCGGGGCGGCGCCACGCGGCAGATGGCGGGCGAGCAGGGCCAGGCAGATCGTTGGATGGCGGTAGCCGGCGGCCGACATGTCGGCATCGTAGGTTTCCGACCAGTTGTCATAGATCGCGGCCACGTCCTCGGGCCGTTGCGCCTCATAGGCGGCGCCGAGCCCGCCATGATCCTTGTTTCCCGTCATCGCTGTTTCTCCGCCAGCTCGATGCTCACCCTCGAACCGATGATAGCCAAACGGCGAAAACTGTGGAACCGTTGTCGAAAGAAATAACACGCCAGGGCAACAGGCATGGGGATGGACGAGGTACGCGCAACACTTGCGGCGATTCCGGCACTGGCCGGCTATGACGGACCGCTGGAGCGGCTGGGCGGGATGACCAATCTCGTCTTCCGGGCCGGCGATATCTGCCTGCGTATCCCCGGCAAAGGCACCGACGAGTACATCAACCGCGCCAATGAAGCGGTGGCGGCGCGTGAGGCGGCCAAAGCCGGCGTCAGTCCCGAGGTGCTGCATGTCGACCCCAAGACGGGCGTGATGGCGAGCCGCTTCGTTGCCGGCGCCGAGACGATGTCGCCGGAGAAGTTCAAGCTGCGCGCCGGTAGCCCGGCCCGCGCAGGCGAAGCCTTTCGCAAGCTGCACGCGTCCGGCGCCGTGTTTCCGTTCCGCTTCGAGCTGTTTGCGATGATCGACGACTACCTCAACGTCTTATCGACCAAGGACGTGGCCTTGCCTCCCGGCTACCACGACGTCGTGCGCGAATCCGAAACCGTGCGTGCTGCCCTTGCCGCTCACAAGCTGCCGCTTGCCGCCTGCCATTGCGACCCGCTGTGCGAGAATTTTCTCGATACGGGCGAGCGGATGTGGATCGTCGACTGGGAATATTCAGGGATGAACGACCCGCTCTGGGATATCGGCGATCTCAGCGTCGAAGGCAAATTCGACACTGCACAAGAGGAAGAGCTGATGCGCGCCTATTTCGGCGGCGAGGCAAAGCCGGCCGAACGCGGCCGCGTCGTCATCTACAAGGCGATGTGCGACCTATTGTGGACGCTGTGGGGGTTGATCCAGCTTGCCAACAACAATCCGGTCGAGGATTTCCGTGCCTATGCCGACGGCCGTTTCGCCCGCTGCAAGACGCTGATGGAGACGCCTGAGTTTTCACGCCATCTTGCAGCTGTGCGCGCGGGCTAGACGTCGGCCTCTATTTGAAAACCCGCTCTATTTCACTCATCGTCACTGTATCGTCGGACTTTTTGCAGTACCAGACGATCAGCGCGATGGTGCCTATGGGGAACAACCCCGCAAGAAGTTGAAGCCAACCGCTTCTGTTGATGTCGTGCAGCCGGCGCGTGGTCATGGCAAGTGTCGGCAGAAGAACGGCAAGATTCCAGAGCGAGGAGATGATTTCATTGTCCACAACAAGGTCGATTAGCGAGGCAATGACAGCGACAATGATGAGGAAAAGGTAAGAATACCAGAACTCGGAGCGGCTGGCCCTGCCTGAAAAATTCACATAATTTTGGAAAAAGCTTGAAATAGCCTCGGTAAAATTCATCGGAGGCGGGATATCCCCGAAACGATTGCTGCCGGCTGGCGGCGCTCGTAGGACGAACACCAGCGGCAAGCCGATAAAGACCAAAAGGATCAGCCAATGCCAGATAGAAAAGCTACCCATTATCCCCCCAACCACAGTTTCCCCGGAGATATTGGTCTTGGCCTATCCCTGCCAAGAATCAATCCAGGATTGCGCCCGGCAGGAAATTTACACCGCAAAATATCGATGTAAATACCGAACTTTTTGACCGAACACTTCAGTAATTCTGGGCGATAATTCCATAGTTATCAGATGCTAACGCGGCATCGCTTCAAACGGTACCGTGCGATGCGCTTTACGCTCTACCGCTTCAGTTCACGCCCTTCGGCACGTTCTCCGGCGGCACCACCGTCTCGACCACCTTCTGGCGGTGGAAGATGAACAGGCCGGCGAGGACGACGATGGCCGAGCCGATCAGGATGCGCGGTCCCGGCACGTCGCCGAAGAAGGCCAGGCCGAAGATCACCGCCCACAAAAGCAGGCTGTAGTGCAGCGGCGCCAGCGTCGAGGCCGGCGCCAGTTTCAGCGCCCTGGTGATCATCAGATGGGCGCTGCAGGAGACGATGCCGAGCAGGAGCATGGCGCCGAAATCGAGCGCCGAGGGCGTGCGCCAGGCACCGATGGTCATCACGGCGCCGACTAGCAGAGTGCCGATCGTCTGCCAGGTGACCAGTGTGGTGTCGCTGGTGCCGCGCAGACGGCGGCTGAGAATGATGGCGAAAGCGAAGGCAATGCTGCCGACCAGCGCGAACATCGAGGAGAGCGAAAACGCTGCCGAGGACGGCTTCAGTATGATTAGCACGCCGCAGAAGCCGACCAGGATGGCAGCCCAGCGGCGCCATCCGACCTTTTCGCCGAGCAGAAAATGCGACAGCGCCGCCACATAGATCGGCCCGGCCATGTAGAAACTCATCACGTCGGCAAGCGGCAGATAGACAACGGCGGCATAGAACAGAGCGGTATCGACCGTTGTCGCAACCACGCGCAGAGACTGGAGGACAGGCCGCTCCATCTGGAACAGCTTCGCAGTGCGCTGGTTGGCGATCATCGGGCCAAGAACGATGAACGCGCCGATCGAGCGGATAAACACCACCTGGCCAACCGAGAAAGAGGCGACCAGCCATTTGCCCATCGCGTCGTTCAGCGCGAACATGAAGTCGCCGGCCAGCATCAAGAGAATGCCGGCCAGAAGCACGTTCCTGATCGTAAAGTTGCGAGCGAGTGACTGGGCCATGCGGCTCCCTAGCTCCAAGTCGCCGCTTTGACGAGGCAAATCGGTAAGACCAGCGGCGGAAATCGGCTGTCTCTATGCCTTTCCTGGCTATCCGTAACCTTGCTGCGAAAGCCGGGCTATTGAGGCCGCGGGCGGATGATGATCGGGCGATAGATGGTCGGCCTGTCCCAGGGATCGAAAGCCGAAACCCTTCTGAATTCGGCGCGCCGATCGAGGTCGATGCGCTGCAGGCACTCGGCAAAGGCGTCGTTCTTCTTGGTGAAGCAGATGCAATGGGCTGTTGGGCCGGCCTGATTGCCTACGACGCCGTCGCACTTGCGGCATTATGCCGGCGGTTCACCTGGCCCGGCCGCCCGGCGATCGACAGCCGCGTCTCCTGCTTCGTGCGCTCGGCCACCACCTTGCCCCTGGCAACGACGCAGAGCCGTTCGGCGCGCAGGCGCAAGGCCTCTATCGGGTTGCCGGCGTCGAGAATTACGAAGCTGGCGCGCTTGCCCACGGCAAGGCCGAGATGATCGAGGCCCATGATGGCCGCGTTGACATTGGTGACCATGTCGAAGCAGCGTGCCATGTCGGCCGGGCTCGACATTTGCGCGACGTGCAGGCCCATGAAGGCTACGTCGAGCATGTCGGCGGTGCCCAGCGAATACCAAGGGTCGAGCACGCAATCCTGGCCCCAGCCGACACGGATGCCGAGCGCCAGCATCTCCTTGACCCGGGTCAGGCCACGGCGCTTGGGAAACGTATCGTGGCGGCCCTGCAGCATGATGTTGATCAGCGGATTGGGGATCGCCGACACACCGGCCTCGGCGATGAGCGGCAGGAGCTTTGAGACGTAATAATTGTCCATCGAATGCATGGAGGTGAGGTGCGAGCCGGCCACTCTGCCGTGCAGGCCGAGGCGCTGCGTCTCATAGGCAAGCTGCTCGATATGGCGTGACAGCGGATCGTCGGTCTCGTCGCAATGCAGGTCGACCATCAGCCCGCGCTTTGCCGCGATTTCGCAAAGTTCGGTCACCGAGCGCGTGCCGTCGGCCATGGTGCGTTCGAAATGCGGGATGCCGCCGACGATGTCGACACCCATGTCGAGCGCGCGCAGCGTGTTCTGCCGCGCCGTCGGCGAGCGATAAAACCCGTCCTGCGGAAAGGCGACCAGTTGCAGGTCGATATAGGGCGCGACAATCTTCTTGACGTCGAGCAGCGCCTCGACCGCCAGCAGCCGGTCGTCGCAGACATCGACATGAGTGCGGATGGCGAGCAGCCCCATCGAGACCGCCCAGTCGCAATAGGCGAGCGCCCGCTCACGCACGGCATCATGCGTCAGCAGCGGCTTCAGCTCGCCCCACAGCGAAATGCCTTCGAGCAGCGTGCCCGAGGCGTTGATGCGCGGAATGCCGTAGGACAGCGTCGCATCCATATGGAAATGCGGGTCGACGAAGGGTGGCGAGATCAGATTGCCGTGAGCGTCGATCGCCGTGCCGGCGCTGACGTTCAACTTTGGCTCGATGGCGACGATCGTCTCGCCGACAATGCCGAGATCGGCGATAGTGCCATCAGGCAGCGTTCCGCCGCGCACAACAAGGTCGAAATCCATCTGTCGTCATCTCCCTGCAGATTGAGCGCCCTCTCGTCGTGATGGGCACCCCTCTTTTCCAAAGGTTCCATCCGGCGGCAACTCGCTCTATAAGCCGCCAGTCGCCCCCGTGGCGAATCCGAAATTCGTCTCAGTCAGGCATGGGATCAACCATTGTTTCGCTTCTTCCGTTCGACGGAAAACCAGCGCCTCATCGCGAGGCTGGTCAGGGAATCCTTCCAAGAGCACAAGTTTGGCTATGCCGCCGCGATCGCGTCGATGCTGGTGGTGGCCGCCATGACGGGCGCCAGCGCCTGGATCCTGCGCGAGATCACCAATGAATTCGTGATCTACAAGAGGCTCGACCGCGTCAACCTGATCGCCGAGGGGGTCGCGGCGATCTTCGTCCTGAAGGGCATCGCCAACTTCGTCCAGGCCTATTTCATGAGCCGGGTCGGCAACGCCATCATCGCCGACCGGCAGCGCAAGATCTACGACCGCATCCTGGCGCAAGGCATCGAGTTCTATCATTCGACCTCGTCGTCGGAGCTGATCACGCGCATGACCAACAATGCGCAGGCGGCGCGCAGCGTGCTCGACCTTGTCGTTACATCTTATGTGCGCGATCTGGTGACGATGGTTGTGCTGGTGGGGGTGATGGTCTGGCAGCAGCCGGCGCTGTCCCTGATCTGCTTCGTCATCGGCCCCATAGCCATTTACGGCGTCAACCACATTCTGAAGCGCGTGCGCAAGATTGCCGCGCAGGAATTCCGCTCGCTCGGCCAGATCGTGCAGGTGATGCAGGAAACGGCAGTGGGCGTGCGCGTTGTGAAGTCCTTCGGCCTCGAAGGCGCGATGCGCAAGCGCATGTACAAGGCCGTGTCGGACGTGGAGAACCGCGCCAACAACATCGCGACGCTGGAAGCCGCCACCAGCCCGGTAATGGAGACCCTCGCCGGGCTGGCAATTTCCGGCTCCGTCCTGGTCAGCGGATTTCTGGTTCTGGGTGGGGGCCAGATGCCGGGCAACATCATGGCCTTTATCGCAGCGCTGCTCTTGGCCTACGAACCGGCCAAGCGCCTGGCGCGCGTGCGCATCTCGCTGGAAACCGGCATTGTCGGCGTGCGCATGATGTTCCAGCTTGCCGACAGGCCGCTGACGCTGGCCGAGAAGCCCGATGCAAAGCCGCTGCAGACGGGGCCTGGCGAGATCCGTTTCGACAATGTGAGCTTCGCCTACCCCGAAAGCCCGCCGGTGTTCGAGGGACTGGACCTGACGCTTGCCGCCGGCCAGATGACGGCTCTTGTCGGGCCCTCGGGCAGCGGCAAGTCGACCATCCTCAATTTGATCATGCGCATGTACGATCCCCAGATTGGCCGCGTGATGTTCGACGGCCAGGACATTTCCGACGCCACGCTGGCTTCGGTCCGGGAAAAGATCGCCTATGTCAGCCAGGACACGTTCCTGTTTGCCGGCACAGTGATGCACAACATCCGCCTTGGCCGCCAGGACGCGACCGACGACGAGGTGATCGCCGCCGCCAAGGCCGCCAACGCGCATGATTTCATCAGCGCCATGGCCAAGGGCTATGACACGGATGTGGGCGAAAACGGCGCGCTGCTGTCAGGCGGCCAGCGCCAGCGCATCTCGATCGCGCGCGCCATGCTGCGCAATGCGGAGATCCTGCTGCTCGACGAAGCGACCAGTGCGCTCGACGCCGAATCCGAGGCGCTGTTCCGCGATGCGCTGCAGCAACTGACGGTCGGGCGCACGACGATCGTCATCGCCCACCGCCTGTCGACCGTGCACCAGGCCGACACGATCGTGGTGCTGGAAGCCGGCAAGGTGGTGGAAAGCGGCGCGCATCGCACGCTGCTCAACCAGGGCGGGCTGTATCAGAAGCTTTATGAGTATCAGTTGATGCCGTGAGGATTTCCGGATGTCGGAGCCATGCCCCCTCATCCGGCCCTTCGGGCGGCCGGATGACGGGGCTGGCGCAGACCTCACTCCGGCACGTGCCGCACCGCGCCCTTGTCGGCGCTGGTGGCGAAGGCGGCGTAGGCGCGCAGCGCCGTCGTCACCTTGCGCTTGCGCTTTTCCTCGGGCTTCCAGGCCAAGGCGCCCTTGGCCTCCATCGCGGTACGCCGAGCATCGAGTTCAGCGTCACTGACCGCCAGGTGAATGGTGCGGTTGGGGATGTCGATCTCGATCGTGTCGCCCTCCTGAACCAGTCCGATCGTGCCGCCTTCCGCCGCTTCCGGCGAGGCGTGGCCGATCGACAGGCCTGATGTGCCGCCGGAGAAGCGGCCGTCGGTGACCAGCGCGCAGGCTTTGCCGAGGCCCTTCGACTTCAGATAGCTCGTGGGATAGAGCATTTCCTGCATGCCGGGGCCGCCACGCGGTCCCTCATAGCGGATGACGACGACGTCGCCGGCCTTGATTTCGTTGGACAGGATCGCCTTGACCGAAGCGTCCTGGCTTTCGAACACCCGCGCCGGACCGGTGAATTTCAGGATCGACTCGTCGACGCCGGCCGTCTTCACGATACAGCCGTCGAGCGCCAGATTGCCCTTCAGCACAGCAAGGCCGCCGTCTTTCGAGAACGGCGTCTCGGCCGAGCGGATGACGCCTTTCTCGCGGTCGAGATCGAGCTCGTCCCAGCGGCGATCCTGGCTGAAGGCGACCTGCGTCGGCACGCCGCCGGGGGCGGCAAGGAAGAAGTCGCGAACATTCTGGCTTGTCGTGCGGGAAATATCCCAATGGTCGAGCGCTTCGCCAAGGCTCGCCGTATGCACGGTCGGCAGGTCGCGGTTGAGCAGCCTGGCATTGTCGAGCTGGCCGAGGATGGCCATGATGCCGCCGGCGCGGTGGACGTCTTCCATATGCACGTCGGATTTGGCCGGTGCGACCTTGCACAGCACCGGAACCCGCCGCGACAGCCGGTCGATGTCTTCCATGGTGAAGTCGACCTCGCCCTCATGCGCGGCCGCCAGGATGTGCAGCACGGTGTTGGTCGAGCCGCCCATGGCGATGTCGAGCGTCATCGCGTTTTCGAAGGCGCCCTTGGAGGCGATGCTGCGCGGCAATGCCGTCTCGTCATCCTGCTCATAATAGCGCTGGGCGAGATCGACGATGAGATGGCCCGCCTCGACGAACAGGCGCTTGCGGTCGGCGTGGGTCGCCAGCGTCGAGCCGTTGCCCGGCAGCGACAGGCCGAGCGCCTCGGTCAAACAATTCATCGAATTGGCGGTGAACATGCCGGAGCATGAGCCGCAGGTCGGGCAGGCGGAGCGTTCGATGACCTTGACGTCCTCGTCGGAGATCTTGTCGTCGGCGGCGGCAACCATGGCATCGACGAGGTCGAGCGCCTGCGTCTTGCCGGCCAGCACCACCTTGCCGGCTTCCATCGGGCCGCCGGAAACAAAGACGGTCGGGATGTTGAGGCGCAACGAGGCCATCAGCATGCCGGGGGTGATCTTGTCGCAATTGGAGATGCAGACCATGGCGTCGGCGCAGTGCGCATTGACCATGTATTCGACCGAGTCGGCGATCAGCTCGCGCGACGGCAGCGAATAGAGCATGCCGTCATGGCCCATGGCGATGCCGTCATCGACCGCGATGGTGTTAAATTCCTTGGCGACGCCGCCGGCCTTCTCGATCTCGCGCGCCACCAACTGGCCGAGATCCTTCAGATGGACATGGCCGGGCACGAACTGGGTGAAGGAGTTGACCACCGCAATGATCGGCTTGCCGAAATCCGAATCCTTCATGCCTGTAGCGCGCCACAGGCCGCGGGCGCCGGCCATGTTGCGGCCATGGGTGGTGGTGCGGGAACGATAGGCGGGCATGAACTTTCCTTAGCTGGCTGGCTGCGCCCAGTGCGGAGCGTGGCAGCGCTGAATTTGGATCGCAGGGTTTATAGACCGCCAAGTATGGTCTGGCCACATTTTTGCAATGCGCCAGATTCTCGTAAAAATCGGAGTTTGCGAAAAAAATTGCGGCCAGTGTCGGATCGCCTGCTGGGCGCGCGTCCTTTGGTCAACGGCAGGGGAATGGCACCATTTCTAGAGTCAGCCGTTTCATCCGTAACCGCAACCAAAACATCCCGAGGAGCTCGACATGCAAAAGATCACCACCTGCCTGTGGTTCGACGGCCAGGCCGAAGAGGCGATGAATTTCTACGTCTCCATCTTCAAGAATTCGAAGGTGCTGAGCGTTCTGCGTTGGCCCGAAGGCCGCGCCGATGCGGGCAAAGTGCTGTTGACCACGTTCGAGCTCGACGGCGTGCCGTTCCAGGCGCTCAATGGCGGACCGCAATTCAAGTTCAACGAGGCGATGTCACAGTCGATCGACTGCAAGACCCAGGAAGAGGTCCACTATTTCTGGGACAAGCTCATCGAAGGTGGCGGCGAACCGTCGCAATGCAGCTGGCTGAAGGACAAATTCGGTGTGTCGTGGCAGGTGGTGCCGGAGCAACTGCCGCGCCTGCTTCTGGATCCGGACAGGGCCAAGGCCGGCCGGGTGATGTCGGCGATGATGCAGATGAGCAAGATCGATATTGCGAAGATCGAAGCGGCGGCCAAGGGGTGAGAAGCGGTCCGCGTAGCGGACGAAAAGCCAATTGCTTGGCTTTTCGAGCTTCGAACGCCCTGAGCCGTGCGAAGGGCCGGGCGGCCATTGAGGTCGGTGCCGCCCCTCATCCGCCCTTCGGGCACCTTCTCCCCGTGAACGGGGAGAAGGCAAGATGGCGCGTCAAGCCGCCTTGTCGCGGACTTGATAGTCCTTGATCGTCGCGAAGCGGATAGCCTTCCAGCGCTCGGCTTCGTAGTTCAGCGAGAAGGCGTGCTGGGCCAGGAACACCGGGTCATTGTCGAGGTCGCGGGCGATGTCGCCGCGATGCGCCTCGATGAAGCGAAGCGTCTCGGCCTTGTCGTCAGCCGATATCCAGCGGCAGACGGAAAAGCGCGACATCTCAAATTCGACCGGCAGAGTGTATTCGAAATTCAGACGTTCCTTCAAAACGTCGAGCTGCAGGGCGCCGACCACACCCACGATAGCCGGTGACCCATCCTCAGGCGAAAACAGCTGCACGACGCCTTCCTCAGCCATCTGATGCAGCGCTTCCTTGAGCTTCTTGGCCTTCATCGCGTCGCCCAGGCGCACACGGCGCAGGATTTCCGGGGCGAAATTCGGCACGCCGCGAAACAGGATCTCCTCGCCCTCGGTCAGAGTGTCGCCGATGCGCAGCGTGCCGTGGTTGGGGATGCCGACGACATCGCCGGCAAAGGCCTCGTCGGCGGTGACACGGGTGCGGGCGAAGAAGAATTGCGGCGCCGACAGGCTCATCGGCTTGCCGGTGCGCACCAGCTTGGCCTTCATGCCGCGCTCGAGCTTGCCGGAGCAGACACGCACGAAAGCGATTCGGTCGCGGTGGTTGGGGTCCATGTTGGCCTGGATCTTGAAGACGAAGGAGGTCATCTTCTCCTCGGTCGCCTCGACCTTGCGGGTGTCGGCCTCCTGCGCGCGCGGCGGCGGCCCGAAGGCGCCGAGCGCCTCGATGAGGTCGCGCACGCCATAATTGCGCAGCGCCGAGCCGAAATAGACCGGCGTCAGATGGCCTTCGCGGAACGCGTCAATATCAAGAGGTCGGCAAGCCTCCCGCGCCAGCTCCAGTTCCTCGATGAAGGCTTCGCGCTCGTTTTCCGGCAAAAGGCCGGCGACGCGGTTGGAATCGGGACCGTTGACCGGCGTGCGCTCTTTCTCCGCATCGCCCTTGCGCACGGCGTTCAGCGCCAGGTGATAGGTGCCGGCAAACGTCTTGCCGCGGCCGATCGGCCAGGTAATGGGGGCCGTGTCCAGCGCCAGCTTCTGCTCGATCTCGTCCAGAATCTCAAACGGGTCGCGGCTTTCGCGGTCCATCTTGTTGATGAAGGTGATAATCGGGATGTCACGCAGCCGGCAGACCTCGAACAGTTTCAGCGTGCGCGGCTCGATGCCCTTGGCGGCGTCGATGACCATGACCGCCGAGTCCACTGCCGACAGCGTGCGATAGGTGTCGTCGGCGAAATCCTCGTGGCCGGGCGTGTCGAGCAGGTTGAAGACATTGTCTTCATACTCGAAGGTCATCACCGAGGTGACGACCGAAATGCCGCGCTCGCGCTCGATCTTCATCCAGTCGGACCGGGTCTGGATGCGATCCTTCTTGGCCTTGACCTCGCCGGCAAGCTGAATGGCGCCGCCGAACAGCAGAAGCTTTTCGGTGAGCGTCGTCTTGCCGGCGTCGGGGTGGGCGATGATCGCGAAAGTGCGGCGGCGCGCCACTTCCTCTTGTATTGCTTCAGGCATTCTCTGGGATTTCCGTGTGACAGGCCGGGCTTCTAGCAGCGCAGTGTCGGGCTGTCGACCGGTGCGGCGGCGCGGACGCCGCCGTATTGCTTCAGGCCAACTCGCTCATGCGGCTCGCCCGAACGACCTCGGGAAGCCAGCCGGCAATGGCGTGGCCAATCGCATCGGCATGGTCTTCCTGCAAATAGTGCGCGCCAGGCCCGAGATTGATGAACCGGCAGTTTTTCAGCCCGGCCGCGAATTCGCGTGCAGCCTGCGGCGCGATCAGCGCGCCGGGATCGCCAGCAAACAGGAGTTTCGGGTAGGTGGACAGTCGCAACGCGCGATGGTCGTGCTCGCTGATGGCGGCAACGTCGGCGGGCTGGCCCTCGATCGGCAATTCCCTGGGTAAACGCAGCACGGGTTTGCGCGATTGCGGCGTCGGGAACGGCGCCCGGTAGGCAGCCATCTCCTCGTCGCTCATTGTGCGCAACACCGAGGCCGGCAGCACCTTTTCGACGAAGACATTGTCGTCCAGGACCAGTTTTTCGCCGACACCGGGCGTGCGCAGGGCCTTGAACAGCTCGCGGGCCTGCGGGCGCTGGTGAAAATCCTCCCAGCGCTCGAAAGGCCGGATGAACTCCATGAAGGCGAGGCCCAGAATGCGCTGCGGCCGCCATGCCGCGAGATGGAAGGCCAGTGCCGTGCCCCAGTCCTGCGCGACAACCACCACATCCCTGATGTCGAGCGCCTCGAGGAAGGCGTCGAGATAGCGGACGTGATCGAAGAAGCGATAGTCGATATCGGGCTTGCCGGACTGACCGTAGCCGATCAGGTCCGGCGCGACGCAACGGCCAAACGGCGCGATATGCGGGATAATGTTGCGCCAGATGTGGGATGAGGTCGGGTTGCCGTGCAGGAACAGAACGGTAGGACCGGATGCGCCAACCTCGACATAGGAAATGGTCGAATCGAGCACCGCGATCTGCGAACGTCGCGCTGCGGCGACGCCAGCTTGAGGCAGGTCGGTTTTCGAACTCATGGGGTCGTCTCCTTTGCGAACACTGTGCTGAAGATGATTTTCTTGAACCGGTCGAGCGGTGCGGGGCTGCGCTCGACCTTCATGCGCAGCATGGCGCCCTGCCAGGACGACAGCAGGAAATCGGCTAGGTCCCCAGGATCGAATGCGTTGGTGATGTCGCCGGTTGCCTGGCCCTCGGCGATGCAGGCCGTGAAGGGCTGGCGCCAGCATTCGAAAATAGCGACCAGCCGCAGCCTGAGCGGCTCGCTGTGAACAGCTGTCTCCAGGCTGAGATTGCCGATCATGCAGCCGCGCGCCCAGTCATGCGCCTCAAGCTTAGAGGTGATGACATCGAGGTAGCGTCGCAGCCTGCCTGTGGGAGGCGTGCCATCCCGCGCCAGCGCCGCTTCGACCAGCCCGCTGACATAGGCGAAATACCGCTCCAGCACCTCGCCGGCGAACTCCTCCTTGGAGGCAAAATGGTTGGTGAAGGAGCCCGGCCGAGCATCGGCCGCGGCAACGATGTCGCGAACGCCGGCTGCGGCATAGCCGGAATTCCAGATGGTCTGGAAGCCAGCATCGAGGAGTTTTTCGCGAAGTGATAGTCTAGCCATGGCGAAATAATACGTACGTACGTATTTATGTCAAGCACGCAAGTTTGCATTGGCAAAAGCCACCACAAAATGGCAGGTGGGAGAACTCATCGTCAACAGGATGGAGAATAGCGTGGCGAAGCAAGTCGTCGTCATCGGCGCGGGCATTATCGGCGCTTCGATCGCCTGGCATCTGACAAAGGCCGGCGCACGAGTAACCATCGTTTCCGAGAGCGGCGCCGGTGGCGTCGCCACACCCAATTCCTTTGCGTGGATCAATGCCAGCTGGGGCAATCCCGAGGTGTATTTCCGGCTGCGAACCCGCGCCATGGCCGAGTGGAAACGGCTGGCAAACGAGTTGCCCGGCCTGCCGCTCGCCTGGTGCGGCGGGCTGTGTTGGGATCTGCCTGCCGACAGGCTCGAAGCCTACGCGGCCGAGCACTCATCATGGGGCTACGGCATCGAACGCGTTGACGCTAAGCGGGCGGCGCAAATCGAGCCCAACCTGGTCGAGCCTCCCGAATTCGCTGTCTATGTCGCTGAGGAAGGCGTGGCCGAACCGGTTGCGGCGGCCAAAGCGCTGCTGGCCGATGCGGAACGGCACGGCGCGAAAATCACAACGGAAGCCGTTACTGCCCTGATGCATTCCAACGGCAAGGTCTTCGGCGTAGAGATTTCCGGCCAGCGGATTGCCGCCGACGAGGTGGTGATCGCGGCCGGCACCGGCGCCTCGACCATTGCTGCCACCGCCGGCATCAAACTGCCGATCGAGACGCCGCCTGGTCTGATTGTGCACTCGCGGCCATACAAAAAGCTGCTCAACGGGCTGCTGCATGCCGAAAAGCTGCATATGCGCCAGACCGCCGAGGGTCGCATCATCGCCGGCTCGGATTTCGCGGGCGGCGATCCTGGCGACAACCCTGACGCCACGGCGCGCGAACTGTTTGCGGCAGCGAAGGCAGCCTTGCGCGGCGCCGACGGGCTGGAGCTTGATTTCCACACGGTCGGTTACCGGCCGACGCCGACCGATGGCTTTCCGATCGTCAGCCGCGCCGAGGGCATGGATGGCCTTTACGTCGCGGTCATGCATTCGGGCATCACGCTGGCGCCGGCGGTTGGACTTTTCGCCACACGCGAAATCCTCGATGGCGAGCGCGACCCGCTGCTGGCGCCCTACGGGCTGGAGCGTTTCGCTCAATAGCCCGGCGGCCGGCGAAAGCCACCGGTGAGCGGTTCGATTGCTCTGGCGATACCGAGCAGCCGCGCTTCCGACCAGCGCGCGCCAACCAGCTGCAGGCCAATGGGCAGGCCGTCGCGGTCCTGCCCGCAAGGCAGCGAAAGGGCCGGATGGCCTGAGTAATTGAAGACCGCGCCATAGGCCGGCAGCATCCAGTAGCTTTGCTCTTTGCCGTCGACCTTGATCGATGTGCCGGGTTCGCAATGCGGAAAGGCCGTGGTCATGGCGACCGGGAACAGCAAGGCATCGCAATTTTCGAAGAACCTGTCCCAGGCGAGGATGGACCTGTCACGGCGGGCGAGCGCCTCGAACCAGCGCGCGACCGGAGTCGGCTGTTCAGGCGGTTCGGGTTGCGCGGCCTCCAGCATCATGCCGATCAGCGCGCCGCCCTGCTCGAGATCGTTATGCAGGTCGAGCTTCGGTAGTTTTGCCGGCTCGACAATCGCACCCGCCGCCTGAAGCCGCTTCGCCAGAGTGTCGATGGCAGCGTCGATCTCGCTGGCCACAGGAAACCCGGGAATGGACGGCGCCACAGTGATGCGCAATGTCTTGAGATTGATTTTTGGCATGGCTTCGACCGGCACCGGCGCGAGGTCGGTGTCCGCACCATCCGAGCCAGCGATGATCTTGTAGATCAGCGCCAGATCGTCCACCGAGCGGGCCAGCGGGCCGAGGCAGGACATCAGCCGCACGCTACGCGCGACACCGCCCGGATCGGGAAAGGCGCCGGCCAGCGACACACGGTGCTCGGTCGGCTTCAGGCCATAGACGCCGCAGAAAGCGGCAGGCAGGCGGATCGAATCCTGCATGTCGGTGCCGACATCGAACGGCGTCATCCCGGTCGCCACCGCTGCCGCGGCGCCACCGCTCGAGCCACCGGCGGTGCGGTCGAGGTTCCATGGATTGCTGGTGCGGCCGAACAGCGGATTGTCCGACTGCCAGTCGCCCAGCATGGTTGCGACATTGGTCTTGGCCGTGAGAATGCCGCCGGCAGCCTTCAATCGGGCAACGACCGAGCTGTCCTGCCGTGCCACATAGTCGGCGAAAGGCGGAAAGCCGACCGTGGTCTTCATATCAGCCGTTTCGTGCATGTCCTTCAAGGTGAAGGGCACACCATGCAACGGACCGAGCACGTCGCCGCGCGCCAACGCCGCGTCGGCCTCTTTTGCGCGCTCACGAGCCCCTTCACGGTCGAGATTTATGACGGCGTTGACAGCTTCGTTGTGCCGGTCGATCTGCGCCAAATGCGCGTCAAACGCTTCGACGGCGGATATTTTTCGCGCAGCGATTGCGGCGGCAAGGTCGGTGGTCGAGGAGAAGACGAGGTCCATGACGAATGCTCCGGCTGCTGTCCCGCTATGACGGCTTGAAGCCAAGTTCAGCATTCGAGGATAGGTAGCGCTTGATCGGAATTGCGCTAGCCGGTTCGGTCGAGGGGGCGCGAAGGAATGCGGCCTAGGTTGGCTTAGACGACCAGCGCCAACCTTGCCGACGCCGGAACAAACGGCCGAATCGCCATGCCATCACCTGTAATGGTGACGAAACTCGCCGGCGGGATGGCTTGCCAGTCGCCGCCTTCGCGGTCGAAGGGTTCGGACACGATGCAACGGCCGCCATTGCGAACCGAAGTGTAGAGCGTCGGTGCGTGGGCGTCGCTGGCGTAGCGCACGGCATAAAGCGCATGCCCATCGGAAAAGGCGGCGGTGAGCTTCAAGGCCAGTTCCAGACCCGCGCGGCGTGAAGCCTCGATGACGCGGGCGGTGGCGCGCGACACGGCACCTTGCGGGTCACTGGTGAGATCCTCGTCGATCATCAGCAGGAAAAACAGTTCGGAATCGGTGGTGCCTTCGCGCTGGTCGAAGACGGCATCGGAAAGCGAATTTTCCAGCGCGCGGCGGATTTTCTCGAAGCCGCCGATCTGGCCGTTGTGCATGAACGACCAGTTGCCGGAGATGAAGGGATGGCAGTTCATGCGGCTGGTGGCGCCACCGGTCGATGCCCTGACATGGGCGAGGAACAGGCCGGATTTGATCTGCCGGCACAGGCTTTTCAGATTGGGGTCCGACCAGGCCGGCAGGATGTCGCGGTAAAGGCCGGGCTCGGGCCGCTCGCCATACCAGGCAAGACCGAAGCCGTCGCCATTGGTCGGCGACTTGGCTTCCTGGGCGCAATGGCTCTGGGCAATCAGCGAATGACAGGGCGCGGTGACGATGTCTTCGAGGAAGACTGCTTCACCAAGATAGGCCGCCCATCGGCACATCGCTTTGACCGTTCCTAGAGCATGATGCCGAAAAGTGTGAAGCGGTTTTCGGACGACATCATGCTTTATCTCTGATTTAGAGACGGATTCAGATTTCAGGTCGACTCGACCTGAAATCATCCGGCTCTAGGCGCGATCCAAGAGAGCCTGGGGCTCTTTGACCGCGTGTGAGCCTCTGTTGTGCGTCCGCTCATAGAGTTCGCGAACGATTCGGCTTGCCGTAGTCTCGAAGAGAAATGGCAAGAAAGCGTGAACAAGCGCGGCTCCGGCAGCCATCAGGAGGCGCGAGGAGAACCAGGCGGCAAAAGCCATGTGGCTGAAATAGGTTTCGCCGACCTTGGCCGGGTGCGAGGTGAAAAGCTTCGAAAACAGCGTCGTCATGGTGATCCCTCCAGCCGGGATAAGCCCCGATGCTGGGTATCTTGCCACAGGGGAAAGGTTCATCGGTCTCAATTTGTCCTTGCATAACGCTGCAGTTCGGGACATTCATCCCAACATGGCGCTTGAATTCGATGAAATAGACCGAAGATTGCTGGCCGAGCTGCAACGCGACGGCACGCTGTCGGTCGACCAGCTCTCGGAAAAAGTATCGCTGTCGCGCAACGCCTGCTGGCGGCGGGTCAAGCGGATGGAAGAGGACGGCGTCATTACCGGCCGGGTGGCGTTGGTCGATGCCGACAAGCTCGGGCTCGGGCTTTCGGTGTTCATCCTGATCCGCACCTCCAATCATGATCCGGATTGGCTGCAGAAATTTCGCGCTGCGGTGACCGGTTTTCCCGAGATTACCGGGGTCTACCGCATGTCCGGCGACCTCGATTATGTCGTACGGGCGCGCGTTGCCGATGTGAAAGCCTATGACCGGCTCTACCAGCGGCTGATCGCCAAGGTGGCGCTGTCGGATGTTTCGGCCTCCTTCGTCATGGAAGAGATCAAGGAGACGACGGTCGTGCCCGTGGAATTGCGCTGAGGTCATCGTGACGCCGCAAAGAAAGCCGTTGATAGCGTGGCGGGCGAGTTGACCGAATCGCGGTTCGCGCCGATAGGATCGATTTTATGCGCGCAGCCCTCCACACCTCCTCCGTCATTGGTCCCACTGTCGGCTTCGTTCGGTTGCCGCATGGTGAAGGGCTTCCCCTCCCCGCCTATGAAAGCACCGGTGCCGCCGGCATGGATTTGCGCGCCGCGGTCCCGGATGACCGGCCGCTGCTGATCCTGCCGGGCAAGCGCGCCTTGGTGCCAACCGGGCTGATCCTGGAGATACCCGAGGGGATGGAAGGCCAGGTGCGGCCGCGTTCCGGCCTTGCCTTCAAGCACGGGCTGACCGTCCTCAATTCACCGGGCACGGTCGACAGCGATTATCGCGGCGAGGTCAAGGTGCTGCTGGTCAACCTTGGCGACGAGGATTTCGCGGTGACGCGCGGCATGCGCATTGCCCAGATCGTCTTTGCCACGGTGACACAGGCGACGGTCGAGGAGCGCAGCCTCGCCGGCGGCACAGCGCGCGGCGCGGGCGGCTTCGGATCGACCGGCACCGCCTGAATGAGCATACCAAAACTGGTCATCTTCGACTGCGACGGGATCCTCGTCGACACCGAGAACCTTGCCAACCGACGGCTTGCCGAGTGGCTGACTGCTGCCGGTTATCCCACCACATTCGAATATTGCCGCAAGCATTTCTCCGGCCGCAGCATGATCTCAGTGCAGAAAGAGATCGAAGCTTCGACCGAAGTCAGGCTTGGCGCCGATTTCGTCGATCGCTGGAACGCCGGTCTGCCGGATCTGTTCTCGCACGGCGTCGAGGCGATCCCTTACGTCCGCGACTTCATCGAAGTGGTGCGCACGGCCGGCATCGCCTACTGCGTCGCCACGTCGGCACGCATCTCGAAGATGCACATCACGCTCGGCCAGACCGGACTGCTGCCGCTGTTCGAGCATGCAATGTTCTCCGCAACCATGGTCAGCCGCGGCAAGCCGTTCCCGGACCTGTTCCTGCATGCGGCCAAGACCATGGGTTTTGCGCCGGCCGACTGCATCGTCATCGAGGACAGCGTCGCCGGGACACAGGCCGGCGTTGCCGCCGGCATGCGCGTCTATTCCTATCATGGCGATCCCTATTCCGACCGCGATGGCCTGGCCGACGCCGGCGGCGTCTTGTTCGATGACATGCGCGCACTGGCGGGGCTGGTTCCGATCCACTGATGCGGGCATTTGCCAGGCTGGACGCTTTGGGAGGCTGTGCTACGGTCCGCGCGCCCGACACCCTGAGGCGCCCATGCCAACCAACCTGCTTCGCTTCATCCTCGCCCTAGTGTTGCTGCCATGGCTGTGGACGGCAGCGGGCGCGCAGGCCGTAAGCTTCCCGGAGTTCCGCAGCGCCGTCCCCGGCCATACGGATGTGACCTATCTTGATCTCGCCAGGATGGTCATCCCCGACCTCGCGGCGGACAGTAACGGCTTTTACCGGGGCGGATTGCCGATCGACGTGCGCCACATCGAGGGCCCGGATAGCGGCGGCTCGCCACCCGAAACGTCAGGCCTCTCCAACGCCGGCGTGCTTGCGGTCAAAGCCGGCGGCAAGGACCGGCTGGTGATGCTCTATGACCTCGGCGACTCTTCCGACAGCGCCGAAGGCTATGCCGTCCTGGCGCTCTACGACGTCACCGGAAAGCCGAAACTGCTCGACGCGGTCAATGTCGCCGTCGACCGCAGCACCTACTTTCGCGATCCGGGCAAGCTTTCCGTCGATGCAAACGATGACGTCCTCACCACCATGAGCACGCATTTCAATTCGAGCCAGGGCTATGTGATCACGCCGCTGATCATGGTGCAGGACGACAAGTTCGAACTGATCGACATGATCTACACATTTGATGAGAACCTATGCGCCTACAGCCGCAAGCAGGACGTTGCTTTCCAGACGATCGCTGACGGGCAGCCGTATGGCGCGATCAAGGTGACGGTCACCGACGCCACCGTGCCGAACGGTGAAAGCTGCGACGACCAGTCGCCCGAGCCTGAATCTCACGCGATTTCCGTCACCTATCACTGGGACAAGAAGACGTCGCACTACGTTAAGGATTCCGACGCGCTGGACAAATTGGCAGGAGAGAACGCCAAACGCTTCTGAGCCAACCGCATTCGTTTGCCCGGCGCAAATCGGCACGATAGAATCTAGCCGACATCTCCGCATCTGAAGGGAAGCACCATGGACAAGGGCAAGATCTTTCGCGACCTGCACGCCTCGACCTTCGTGATGCCCAATCCCTGGGACGTCGGCACGACCAAGCTTCTGGCGTCCTTCGGCTTCAAGGCGCTGGCGACGACCAGCGCCGGCTTTGCCTTTTCGCGTGGCCTGCCCGACGGTGCGATGACATTCGAGGCGATGATCCACCATTGCCGCGAGCTGACGGCGGCAACCAGCCTGCCTGTCTCGGCCGATCTCGAGAAGGGCAAGGGCGACAGCGCAACCAGTGCCGCCGAGACCATTTTCGCCGCAGAGGCCGCCGGCCTCGCCGGCTGCTCAATCGAGGACCATACGGGCGATCCCGACAAGCCGATCTACGATTTTGCGCATGCCGTCGAGCGCGTCGCGGCAGCCGCTGAAGCCGCACGCGCACTCAAGCGCGATTTCGTCTTCACCGCCCGGGCCGAGAATTTCCTGTGGGACAAGCCGGACCTCGACGACACGATCAAGCGGTTGCAGGCCTTCGAGAAGGCCGGCGCCGATGTGCTCTATGCGCCTGGCCTCAGTGATGTCGAAACGATCCGGAAAGTCTGCTCGGCGGTGAGCCGGCCGGTCAATGTCATGGCACTACCTGGTTTCACCATCGCCGACCTCGCCATGGCCGGGGTCAAGCGCATCTCGCTTGGGCCGTGGCTGACCAATTTCGCCTTCGGCATGCTAGAAACAGCGGCGCGCGAGATCCAGCAGGACGGCACGTTCGGCTTCACCAGCGCCGCCATGCCGTTCAGCAAGCTGCAGGCGCTGTTTGCCAAGTCCTCAGGCTAAGAAGGGCATGACGCTCACCGTCGTCGACATGCACACCGGCGGCGAGCCGCTCAGGATCATCACCAGCGGCTATCCCGATATCCCCAAGGGCACGATCCTGGAGAAGCGCGCCTATGTGCGCGACCATCTCGACCATTTGCGCAAGCTGCTGATCTTCGAGCCGCGCGGCCACTACGACATGTATGGCGCGCTGCTGGTGGAACCCTATTTGCCGGGTGCCGACCTCGCCGTGCTGTTCATGCACAATGAGGGCTATTCGACAATGTGCGGCCACGCCATCATCGCGCTCGGCCGCTATGCTGTCGACCAAGGCCTGGTGGCGAAACAAGAGCCAATCACGACCGTCAACATCGAGGCGCCATGCGGCCTGGTCGTGGCTTCGGTGGAAGTCAGGGACGGCAAGGCCGGCGCCGTGTCGTTTGAGAGCGTGCCGGCCTTCCTGTTTGCCCGCGACCAACAAATCGACTTGGCAGGATACGGCAAGATTATCTTCGACATCGCCTATGGCGGCGCCTTCTATGCGCTGGCCGATTGCCATCAATTCGCTCTGGAATTCGGCCGCAGCCGGGTGCGCGACTTCGTCGATGCGGCGACCGCGCTGACGGAGCGGCTGAAGGCGGAGTTCCCTCTATCGCATCCCGATCATCCCGATCTCGCTTTCCTTTACGGCACCATCCTGACCGACGGGGGCGATGCGTTTTCCGGCGAGGCGACGAAAAATGTCTGCGTCTTTGCCGATGCCGAGGTCGACCGTTCGCCGACCGGCTCCGGCGTCACCGCAAGGCTGGCGTCAATGCATGCCAAGGGCGCGATCGAGATTGGCCGGGAGCGGACCTTCGAAAGCATCGCCGGCTCGCGCTTCTCCGGCGCGGTGGCGCGCACGACCAAGGCCGGTCCGCATGACGCCATCATCGCCCGTGTCGGCGGCCGCGCCTATTATTCGGGGCGAGCCGAGTTCACTGTCGAGCCGGATGACGAATTGGGGCGCGGTTTTCTTCTGCGTTGAAAGGGCTATCGCCTGGCGCTCTCCCGCGCGCCGATCGCCTTGTGCAGGTGTACCATCATGGCGGCGGCGAAGAGCGGCGTCAAAAGGTTGAGCAGCGGCACGGCGAGGAAGGCAGTGATGAGCAGTCCGGCCAGAAACACCGTGCCGGCATATTTCCTGCGCAACACCCTCGCCTCGCCTTCCGGGCGAAAGCGCATGGCGGCGAATTCGAAGAATTCGCGGCCTAGCAGGTAGCCGTTGACGATGAAGAAGGCGGCAATGTTGATGCCCGGCACCAGCAGAAGCAGCAGGGCGACGATGTTGCCCAGGATGACGACGCCGAGGAACTTCACCGACAGCACCAGCGAGCGCAGCGCCGGCATGGCCCTGCCGGCCGGGTCGCCAGGAAAGTCGGTGCGCTCGACCACTTCGGCGATGTCGTCGAGAAACAGGCCGGCTACGATTGCCGTCACCGGCGCGATCAGCAATGCCATCCCGAAGGCAAGCGCGATGGCCGCGATGATGCCGCTCAGCCATCCGGCCCAGGACGGCAGGCCGGGCAACAGCGAGTGAACCCACGGCAGGGCCAGCCAATCGACAAGCCCGGTCAAGGCGAACCACAAAGCGACCAGCGCCAGCACGGTCAGTCCAAGTGTCTTCATGAAAACAGCGCGGAATTCGGGAGAGAACAGGCGGCTGAAGGCGGCGCGGGCAGCGTTGGAGATCACGACGTTTCCACCCCCGGGAACAAACTGATATCTCCGACATAGGCGGAGACCCGGTCAGCCGCAAGTCTGCTGGAGCGGACGCAATTTCGACCAGAAACTAGCGCGCCAGCGCCGGCGAACGGGCGGGGATGGTCATCGCCGCAACGCCAGCGACGACGCAGCCCATGCCCCAGAACGCCGTCGGCCCAAGGCTTTCGCCGAGGAACACGACGCCGATGCCGACGCCGATTGGCACGCGCAGATAGGCCTGTGACGTGGTGCCAACCGAACCGAGCGTGTGGATGAGGCGGAAGAAGATGCAGAAAGCCAGCGCCGTCGAAAAGACCGACAAGGCCAACAAGGCCAGGATCGACGCCGTCGACGGCGACAGCGTCCACGGGCGGTCAACCACCAGGCTCAAGGAGACGAGGATGACCGCGCCGCACAGCATCGAACCGGCGGCCGGCAGCATCGGGTCGAGTCCCCTAAAGCCGCGGCCGAAAATGGCGGCACCGGCATAGCAGACGGTCGCCGCGACAACCGCAAGCTGAGCCCACAACTGATGGCCGAGCCCGTCAAGCGCCTGGGTGCCGACGATCAGGCAAATGCCGGCAATGCCGGCGCCGACGCCGAACAGCTTGCGTGCGGTGACCTGCTCGTGGCGGGTGATGAGCGCGGTCAGCAGGAAGGTGAAGATCGGCGACGTCGCGTTGAGAATGGTGGCAAGGCCGGCATCGATGGAGCGCTCGGCGGCGGCGATCAGCGTGAACGGCACGACGCTGTTGAGGCAGGCCTGGACCATGAAACGCCACCAGGTCGCACCGTCCTTCGGCATGGCGAGGCCGCGCCAGCGGATCAGCGCGAGCAGGATGCCGCCGGCGATCAAGGTTCTGGCCGCTATGAAGGTGATCGGCGGGATCGTCTCGACACCGATCTTGATGAACGTATAGGACGCGCCCCACAGAGCGGCCAGCGCGCCAAGCAGCGCCAGTTCGGTGGTCATGTCGGTCTTCGCTTGCATGTCTGTGAGCGCCTTCAGCTGCTGTGATCGAAGTCCCTCTAGTCCGCTGAGGGGAGGAAATGCTTCGATGACGACACAACTGTAGCCGCACATCACGGCAGTGCGCATGGTCCAGTTCGATTTGACGGCTAGGCAAAACCCTTCCAAATCGAGAGCCTGATCCGTCCCGATTACATCGGGACGGGGCTCTATTTTTGTTTGACCATGATCTTGTCCGAAAACCGGGTTCCACTTTTCGGGATCATGGTCTAGACCCGCGCCCGGCCGGCGTGGCAGAAAGCCGGCAGATTCCAAGGCGGAGACATTGATGCCGGATTATGACGTGCTTTGCATCGGCAATGCCATTGTCGACATCATCGCCCAGTGCGACGACGCTTTTCTCGAAACCAACGGCATCATCAAGGGTGCGATGAACCTCATCGACACCAGGCGCGCCGAGCTGCTCTACAGCCGCATGGGCCCGGCGATCGAGGCCTCCGGCGGCAGCGCCGGCAACACGGCGGCGGGCGTCGCCAGTTTCGGCGGCCGCGCCGCCTTCTTCGGCAAGGTGTCGAACGATCCGCTCGGCGAAATCTATGCCCATGACATCCATGCCCAGGGCGTTGCTTTCGACACCAAGCCGCTCGAAGGCCAGCCGCCGACGGCGCGCTCGATGATCTTCGTCACCCCCGACGGTGAGCGTTCGATGAACACCTATCTCGGCGCCTGCGTCGAACTCGGGCCGGAAGACGTCGAGGCCGACAAGGCATCCGGCGCCAAGGTGACCTATTTCGAGGGCTATCTGTGGGATCCGCCGCGCGCCAAGGAGGCGATCCGGCAGACGGCGAGGCTCGCACACGAGGCCGGACGCGAAGTGTCGATGACACTGTCGGATTCGTTCTGCGTCGACCGCTACCGGGACGAGTTCCTCGAGCTGATGCGTTCGGGCACCGTCGACATCGTCTTTGCCAACAGCCACGAGATCAAGTCGCTCTACCAGACCAAGTCCTTCGACGAGGCGCTGGAGGCCATCCGCAAGGACTGCAAGATTGCCGCCGTCACCCGCTCCGAAAAAGGTTCGGTGATCGTGCGCGGCGACGAGACCGTCACCATCCAGGCGACGACGATCCGCGAACTGGTCGACACCACCGGCGCCGGCGACCTCTACGCCGCCGGCTTCCTCTACGGCTACACGGCCGGGCGCAGCCTGAAGGATTGCGGCGATCTCGGCTCGCTCGCTGCCGGGCTGGTGATCCAGCAGCTCGGGCCGCGACCGCGGCAGAACTTGCGCAGCGCGGCCCAACTGGCCGGGTTGCTGTAGGGGCGTCTTTCCTTCTCCCTTTGCGGGAGAAGGTGGATCGGCGCAGCGCCCAGCCGGATGAGGGGTGCCGCCGGATCGGGCTGTCCGGCGCTGCGCTCAGGCGGTGCGGCGAAGGTCGTCGGACGTAGGCCCGGGTTCCAACGCTTCGGTGGTGACCAGCCGGTCGCGACCGTTTTTCTTGCCGATGTACATGAGCCGGTCGGCGAGCGCGACCAGCGTGTCCGGATCGGCAGCCTCCGTCGGATAGATCGCAACGCCGACAGTGCAGCCGACATGTATGTCGCCACCCGGAGCGGGAACCTTGATGCGCAGCCGCTCAAGCACGCGCTCCGCAACGCGCACGGCCTTCTCCCTGGCCTGCTCCGCGTTCCCCGAAAACAGGAAGGCGAACTCGTCGCCGCCAAGGCGTGCAACGAAATCAGCGCTGCGCAGGGTGGCGCGAAGCTTGTCCGCCACGCGCTGCAGCAACGCATCGCCGGCCTCGTGGCCGAGCGTGTCGTTGACCTCCTTGAAGCGGTCGAGGTCGATGAACAGAAGGCCCGCCGCGTCGCCGGAGCCGGCGCAACGGTCGATCACCGATTTCAGCTCGTTGTGGAAGGCGCGCCGGTTGGGCAGGTCGGTCAACGCGTCGTGGTTGGCCGAATGGTCGCTCTGCTGCTTGGCGAGCTCGATCTCGCGCTTTTGCGCGGAGAGCTCCTCATTGGCGGCCTTCAGCTCCAAAAGCAGCTCGGCGTTGAGATCCTCGACGACCTTGCGGTCGCTAATGTCGACGACGAAGCCTTCCAGGAATTCCAGTTCGCCGGCCTCGTCCCAGACGCCGCCGCCGATCTCGCGGACCCAGAGCGGCTCGCCGACCTGCGGCACGATGCGGTAGTCGACGTTCCAGTTGCAGCGCGCCTCGAGCGCGGTGTCGACGGCGGCATAGACGGCGGCAAGATCATCCGGATGGATGGCCGAGACGTAGTCGCGCACCGCGTTGTGGATGAAGTCGCTCGGCCGATAACCGCTGACGGTGAAAATGCCGTCGCTGATATAGAGCATGGTGTAGGACGCATCGTTGCGGCAACGGTAGAGATAACCGTCCATGCGGCCGGTGATGCTGAGCAGCGCGTCCAGCCGCTCGTCGTGGTAGACCCCCTGGCCAACCGCGGATGCAGAAACCCCGTCATGCTTCATGGCCGCACCCCCGTTAGCGGTCTAAGCGCGCCGTAGATGCCGTGGCGGCAAGTCGGCGAGAGGGGTTTTATATCAGCTGAATATTATCAATCTCTTATGGGGTGGCGCGAATAGGCCATCGGTGCAAGCGTTCGGCGACACGAGCCGCTGCCAACGCCAGCGACTCTGCCCAAGCAGAAAAAGACAGTCCGCGGCTCGGACCGCTCGTCAAGTCCCCGCCGTATACGCGGCAATCGCCGCCATGTTGACAATGTCACTGTCCTTGGCGTTCAGCGAGACGATCTGCACCGGTTTGTTCAAGCCGACCAGTAGCGGGCCGATGACGGTGGAGCCGCCGAGCTCCTGCAGCAT
Organism: Mesorhizobium sp. P171375; assembly: GCF_057786075.1. Taxonomy (NCBI): domain Bacteria; kingdom Pseudomonadati; phylum Pseudomonadota; class Alphaproteobacteria; order Hyphomicrobiales; family Phyllobacteriaceae; genus Mesorhizobium; species Mesorhizobium sp. P171375. Next base: position 1,546,970 of record NZ_JBYNWF010000001.1, on the reverse strand, counting down.
CTTGGTCGAGATCGAGGCCGAGTGGAACGCCGGCATGATCAGCACGTTGGCCGGGCCGGTCAGCCGGATGAACGGATACTGCGCCATGGCGCGGGCGTTGAGCGCGACGTCGGCGGCCATCTCGCCATCATACTCGAAATCGACGCGGCGCTTGTCGAGGATGCGCACCGCTTCCTGCACGCGCTCGGAGCGTTCGCCTTGCGGATGGCCGAAGGTCGAATAGGCCAGCATGGCGAGCCGCGGTTCGTAACCCATGCGGCGGGCGAAGCCTGCCGCCTCCTCGGCGATGTCGGCGATCTGCTCGGCGTTGGGCATGTCGTGCACGGCGGTGTCGGCGACGAGCACGGTCTTGCCCCGCGCCAGCACGATCGACACGCCGATGACGCGATGGCCCGGCTTGGCGTCGATGATGCGGCGGATGTCATCGAGCGCGGTCGAATAATTGCGGGTCACCCCGGTGACGATGCCGTCGGCATCGCCCAGCGCCACCATGCAGGCGGCAAAGTGGTTGCGATCGTTGTTGATCAGGCGCTGGCAGTCGCGAAACAGGAAGCCTTTGCGCTGCATGCGCTCATAGAGAAAGTCGGTGTAGATGCCGTTGCGGCGCGACAGGCGGGCATTGATGATCTCGATGCCTTGCTTGTTCAAGTCGATGCCGGCGTGCCTGGCATTCTCCTTGATGACATCGTCGCGGCCGAGCAGGATTGCCGTGCCGAGCTTCTGGTTTACATAGGAGACGGCGGCTCGCATCACCTGTTCCTCCTCGCCCTCGGCAAAGACGATGCGCTTGGGTTGGCGCCGGACGCGATCGTAGATGCGCTGCAAGGTGGAGGCGATCGGGTCGCGGCGGGCCGAAAGCTCCTGCGCGTAGCGGTCGAGATCGAGGATCGGCTTGCGGGCGACGCCTGACTCCATCGCCGCCTTGGCCACGGCGAGCGGAATGGCCGAGATCAGGCGCGGATCGAACGGCACCGGGATGATGTAGTTGGGGCCGAATTTCGGCCGGTTGCCCTGATAGGCGGCGGCGACATCGTCGGGCACGTCCTTACGCGCCAACTCGGCCAGTGCGCGGGCGGCGGCGATCTTCATGTCCTCATTGATGGTGGTGGCCCTGACATCCAGCGCACCGCGGAAGATGTAAGGGAAACCCAGCACATTGTTGACCTGGTTTGGATAATCAGAACGCCCGGTGGCCATGATGGCGTCGGTGCGGATCTCGGCCACTTCCTCCGGCGTGATTTCCGGGTCGGGATTGGCCATGGCGAAGATGATCGGGTTCTTGGCCATCGACTGCACCATCTTGGTGGTCAACGCGCCCTTGGCCGACAGGCCGAGGAAGACATCGGCGCCATCAAGCGCTTCGGCCAGGCTGCGCGCCTCGGTCTTCACCGCATGCGCCGACTTCCACTGGTTCATGCCCTCCGTGCGGCCCTGGAAGACCACGCCTTTGGTGTCGCACAGAATGATGTTTTCCGGCGCAAAGCCCATCGCCTTCATCAGCTCGATGCAGGCGATGCCGGCGGCACCCGCGCCGTTGCAGACCATTTTCGTGGTCTTCATGTCGCGGCCGGTGATCTCCAGCGCGTTGATCAGTCCGGCGGCGGAGATGATGGCGGTGCCGTGCTGGTCGTCGTGGAAGACCGGGATGTCCATCAGTTCGCGCAGCCGCTGCTCGATGATGAAGCATTCCGGCGCCTTGATGTCCTCGAGGTTGATGCCGCCGAAGGACGGTCCGAGGAAACGCACGCAATTGATGAATTCGTCGGCATCCTCGGTGTCGACCTCGAGATCGATGGAATCGACATCGGCGAAGCGCTTGAACAGCACCGCCTTGCCCTCCATGACCGGCTTGGAGGCCAATGCGCCGAGATTGCCGAGGCCGAGAATGGCGGTGCCGTTGGAGATGACGGCGACCATGTTGCCGCGCGTCGTGTAATCGAAGGCGCGGCTGGGGTCCTCGGCGATGGCCAGGACCGGAACCGCGACGCCAGGCGAATAGGCGAGGCTCAAATCGCGCTGCGTGGCCATCGGCTTGGTGGCGACGACCTCCAGCTTGCCGGGGCGGCCCATGGCGTGGAATTCCAGCGCCTCCTGGGCGCTGACGGACGGGCCGCTGTTTTCGGTTTTCTTGGCCATGATGCTTTTGATTTCCTCGCCGGTGCCGGACCCTTGAGACGGGTGCGTGTTTTTGACCTTCCGGATTAAGGCTACACGCCACCGCTGTAAACCGCCAAGCGATCTTCACACCCGGCCGGGCTAAATCTCTCGAACTCGGGCAACGTCGAGTTGGCGGCGGCACAGACTTGCCGCAAGCCGTCGCTGAGGGCCCGGTCGTCCCCTGCTTTTCGAGCCGCCGGCATTAAACCCCGCATCCACATCTGCTAGCGTGCCGGCATGAACATGCACACTTCCGCAGAAACCGACGCCCCCGAGGTGACACCGTCGGCGCCCGCCTCCGGCAGCGTCACGCCGATGATGGAACAGTATATCGAGATCAAGGCGGCGAACCCGGATTCGCTGCTGTTCTACCGCATGGGCGATTTCTACGAGCTGTTCTTCGACGATGCCGAGAAGGCGAGCCGGGCGCTGGGCATCGTTTTGACCAAGCGCGGCAAGCATCAGGGCCATGACATTCCTATGTGCGGCGTGCCGGTGCATGCGGCCGATGACTATCTTCAGAAACTGATCGGCCAGGGTTTTCGTGTTGCCGTCTGCGAGCAGATCGAGGACCCGGCGGAAGCGAGGAAGCGCGGCGGCAAATCGGTGGTGCGCCGCGACGTGGTGCGGCTGGTCACGCCCGGCACCATCACCGAGGACAAACTGCTGGCGCCATCGGAATCAAGCTTCCTGATGGCGCTGGGACGGGTGAAGGGCAGCGGCAGCGAACACGCCTTTGCACTCGCCTGGATCGAGATATCGACCGGTGTCTTCCGCGTCGCCGAAACCACGGCCGACCGGCTGCTGGCCGATGTCTTCCGCGTCGACCCGCGCGAGCTGATCGTTGCCGAGCCGGTGTTTTACGATCCCGAGCTGAAGCCGGTGTTCGACGTCATCGGCCGCGTCGCCAGTCCGCAGCCGCCGTCGCTGTTCGATTCGGCGTCGGCCGCGGGCAGGATCGCGCGTTTCTTCGAGGTGGCGACACCCGACAGTTTCGGCGCCTTCTCGCGCGCCGAACTGTCGGCGATTTCCGGCACCATTGCCTATGTCGAAAAGACGCAGAAGGCTGAGCGACCGCCGCTGTCGCGCCCCGAGCGGGAGGAGCAGGGCTCGACGCTGTTCATCGATCCGGCGACGCGCGGTAATCTGGAGTTGCTGCGCACGCTGTCCGGCAGCCGCGACGGCTCGCTGTTCAAGGCGATCGACCGCACGGTGACCGGCGGCGGCGCGAGATTGCTGGCCGACCGGCTGATGGCGCCGCTGACCGATCCGGCGGCGATTGCTGCCAGGCTCGATTCGGTGTCGTTCTTCCGTGCGGAGACTCAGGTTTGCCAGGCGGTACGGTCAAGCCTGAAGGGCGTCGCCGATATGCCGCGGGCGCTGTCGCGGCTGGCGCTCAACCGTGGCGGCCCGCGCGACCTCGGCGCGCTGCGCGCCGGTTTCGAGGCGGCGGGCGCGATCGCCGAAATCTTCGCGACCACCACTTTGCCACATGAATTGGCGGAAGCCCTTGCTGCTATTCAAGCGTTGCCTGGATCGCTGGCCCAGCATTTGACCCAGGCGCTCGGCGAGGAACTGCCGCTGCTCCGACGCGACGGCGGCTTCGTGCGCGGCGGCTACCATGCCGAACTCGACGAGATGCGGGCCTTGCGCGACGAATCACGCAAGGTCATAGCCGGGCTGGAGCGCTCGCTGATCGAGGAGACCGGCATCCGCTCGCTAAAAATCCGGCACAACAATGTGCTGGGCTATTACATCGAGGTGACCGCCAACCACCACTCGATCATGACCGGCAGCGACGGCGCCAAGGCGCGCTTCATCCATCGCCAGACCATGGCCAACGCCATGCGCTTCACGACGACCGAGCTTGCAGAGCTCGAGACCAAGATCGCCAATGCCGCCGACCGGGCCCTGAGCATCGAGCTTACCGCCTTCGACACGCTGACGGCCGAGGCGGTCGGCGAGGCGCAAAAAATCCGCGCCGGCGCCGACGCGCTCGCCGTGCTCGACGTGTCGGCAGCCCTTGCGCTATTGTCGGAGAGCGAAGCCTGGTGCCGGCCGCTGGTCGACTCCAGCCTTGCCTTCGACATCTCGGGCGGACGCCATCCAGTGGTGGAACAGGCGCTGCGGCGTTCAGGCGAAGGGCCGTTCGTCGCCAATGATTGCGATCTGTCGCCGCAAGGCGGCGCCAAAGCCGGCGCCATCTGGCTCTTGACCGGCCCGAACATGGGCGGCAAGTCGACCTTCCTGCGGCAGAATGCGCTGATCGCAATCCTCGCCCAGACCGGCTCCTTTGTGCCGGCAACGTCAGCCCATATCGGCGTTGTCGACCGGCTGTTCTCGCGCGTCGGTGCCTCGGACGATCTGGCGCGCGGTCGCTCGACCTTCATGGTCGAAATGGTCGAGACGGCGGCGATCCTGAACCAGGCCGGCGAACGAGCACTGGTGATCCTGGATGAAATCGGCCGCGGCACCGCGACGTTCGATGGCCTGTCGATTGCCTGGGCGGCGGTCGAGTACCTGCACGAAAAGAACCGCTGCCGGGCGATCTTTGCCACCCATTTCCATGAGATGACGGCGCTGTCCGGCAAACTGCCGCGCCTCTCCAATGTCACCATGCGGGTCAAGGAATGGGAAGGCGACGTGGTCTTCCTGCACGAGGTCGGCAAGGGTGCCGCCGACCGTTCCTACGGCGTGCAAGTGGCCCGCTTGGCCGGACTGCCGGAAGCGGTGGTCGGTCGCGCCAAAGAGGTGCTGCACCAGTTGGAAGAAGGCGAGGTTTCGGGCAAGGCCAACCGGCTTGTAGACGATCTGCCGCTGTTTTCGGTGGCGGCGAGGCGGGAAGCGCCCAAGCCGGCGAAGAGCGATGCTCTGGGCGCTGCAATCGGCGAGATCAACCCCGACGAGATGACGCCGCGCGAGGCGCTGGAGGCGCTCTACCGGCTGAAGGGGCTGGCGGGCCGGTAGTTAAAGCAACCGGAAGATCGGCGTCACCAGCCTTGCCGACTGGAGCCAGCCGAGCAATTCGACCGCCAGTATCGCCACAAGGAAGTAAGAGCTGTCGATAGCGGTCCGCTTCAGCGCCACTGAGTCGAACGTGACGGAAGACGGATCCAAGATGCCGTCGTAATCGCGCCGCAGACGGGGAAAGAAGGCCGGCACGCTTCGACGATAGCGCCGAAAGGCCTCGCCAAAGATCGCATCCAGAGCGACTGCTTCGCGCGTCCCGACATAGGAGAAGACCAGCCAGGTGAAGGCAAAGAGAAACGCCGAAAGGATCAGCGACCCGAATGTCAGCCCAACGCCAGCCAGTCCAAGGGCCGAGAAGAAATAGAGGGGGTTGCGCGTATAGGCATAGGGGCCGGTTGTGACGAGTTCACAGTTCTTGCGTCCGCCAACATATAGCGATGCCCAACAGCGGCCGCCGATACAGATGAGGACCAGCACGGTACCTACAAATTCCAGCATCTCGCGAGAGGTGCTGCCTTGCGGCCACCCGCTCTCCGCAAGCAGGGCCGGCGCCAGGACAACGGGAGCAATCAGCCAAAGGAAGCGCATCCTTCTGCCTTGTTGAAAAGCCGTTGGGGAAAGCGGCATTGGGGACTTTTTCCGCATTTGCGTCACCGCCTCAGTCATTGCGCACCGGGGCGCCCTTGTCGGTCCAAGCCGGCGGCAATCCCATCCGATCGCCGACGAAGCCGAGCAGTCCGGGCGATTTTCCGAATGCCTTGCAGGCCGGATATTTCGGCCCGCCGCCGAACATGGCGCGCAGCTTCGCCTTGGTCGGGAGCGACGGCAGCTTGGCGAACGGCGTCTTGCCGGTGACCAGGAGCTTGCCGAAATCGTCGCCGAACTTCGCCGCCAGGTTGTAGGCGTCGCCCTCGCGGGCGACCCGGCCGGAATCCAACAAGGCGTTCGCGCCGCGCCCCCAGATCATCGCCGCCGCCTGTTTGCCGTTGTCACCAATCGCTTCGGCTTCGAGTGACAGGCTGCCCAATCCGATCGGCAGACGAGGAACCGGAACCCGCATATCAGGCAGTGCGACGGAAACCGCCGTCGAGGCAACTTTCGAAACGCCGACCGCCAAAGCGTTCGTCGGCGTCACGTGCGTCACCATGGCATGGACCGTCAAGTCGGCGGGCTCGGTCAGATCGACCATCCGGAAGCGCTGGCTCAAGCCCGAGCAGAGCGTCCTGTCGACGGCGTTGGTGACAAGGCTGCGCTGCGCTTGGGACAGTGTCGATTTCCCGGCGGCGGGTTGCGAAAAGCCCGTCGGAATGATCCGAACGGTTTTTGCCGCAAGCACGTCGTCCTTGCTAACCCGCATTAGTGAGCGGGCCAACAAACCGTCCGACGGTTTCAACTCGTCATAGGATTGCAGTGAGCCTACCTGATCCAGGGGTGCTGCCGCGCAGCCAACTGCGAGCAGGCTCAAGGTCAGCACAAACGGCCATATTATGCGGCGGTCCGCGCGGCATGCGCGCGGATCGCCCGAACCACGACTGATGTGAGCCTCGCGACAGGAACGCAAGCAAGCTGCCATGGATGCCTCTGCATGGGTACGCCCGGCGGGGCGTGTGTGGGGAGCGTCAATAATTGCACTCAGTGCAATAAATTGATGGCACCATTATGGCGAGGTGTGATGACGGGGCTTGAATGTGCACCAAATTTCTTGTCGCATTTGAGGAACGGTCATGGCAGGAGCGCTCCATGAACGATGCGCCAAAATCAGAAGGCCTGCGCGAGCGGAAGCGGCGAGAAACGTCCCACCGCATCGCCGAAGCCGGCCTTAACGCTTTCCTGGCCAATGGCTACGACGCGACGACGCTTGACGAGATAGCTGCAGCCGCCCGCATCTCGCGCCGAACGTTCTTCCATTATTTCAAAAGCAAGGACGAGGTTCTGTTTGCGTCTTTGAGCCACTACGCAAGCGTGGTCAAAGCATCGGTTCTTGCCGAGCCACCAACCGGAATGGCAATCGACATCGCCCGTGACGCATTGCTCAATCTTGTCGGCAGCTTCCAGGGTGCAGAAATGATGGCGACGGCCAAGGTCATGCGGGAAAGCAAGACGCTGCGCTCGCGCAGGCACACGGGCTACCTGCAGTTCGAGCAAGCCATCTTCGATGGCTTATGCGAGTTGCGGCCGGACCAGGCACGCAACAGTCTGCGACTGGTCTCCCTGGTGGCAGTCGCCGCGTTTCGCCTAGCCGTCGAAACATTTCAGCAGCAAAACGCCAGGCAGCCGCTGACCGGATATGTCCGGGATGCCTTTGAAACGCTGAAAGCCGAGGTTCGATAAGTCCAGCCACGTGAGGCCGTCGCAAAGGACACAGCTGTGTTGACTAATTGTACCGATCGGTACAATGTCGGTTATCGAGGATCGAAACCGACAGGAGATTTCCATGAGCCGTCCGCCCTTGCCGCCATTCACGGCCGAAACGGCAGCGCAGAAGGCGCGCCTTGCGGAGGACGCCTGGAACAGCCGCGACCCCGAGCGGGTTTCGCTCGCCTATACCGAGGACAGCACCTGGCGCAACCGCGCCGAGTTTGTTTCCGGCAGAAGCGAGATCGTCGGCTTCCTCAAGCGCAAATGGGCGCGCGAGCTGGACTATCGACTCATCAAGGAAGTGTGGACCTGGAACGACAACCGCATCGCGGTGCGCTTTGCCTATGAATGGCGCGACGACAGCGGCCACTGGTTCCGCTCCTACGGCAACGAGAACTGGGAATTCGACGAAGCCGGGCTGATGCGCCGCCGTGTCGCCAGCATCAACGACCTGCCGATCACTGAGGCCGATCGCAAATACCACTGGCCGCTCGGCCGCCGGCCCGACGACCATCCGGGCCTGACCGAACTCGGGCTGTAAAGTCGCTAATGCGGCGCATCGCACCCGACCGCGACCAGTTGCTGGCGATGGTGGCTGAGGTCTTTCGCGAACACGGCTATGAGGGCGCGAGCATCGCGCTGATCGGCGCGGCGACGGGGCTGGGCAAGGGAAGCCTTTACCACTTCTTCCCCGGCGGCAAGGAAGAGATGGCAGGGGCCGTCATCGCCCATATCGACGGCTGGTTCGAGGACAATGTCTTCGCACCCTTGCGCGACGGCACCGATCCGCGAGCCGGGATCGAGCATATGTTCGAGGCGACCGACAGCTATTTCCGCTCGGGGCGCCGGGTGTGCCTTATCGGCGCCTTCGCGCTGGAGGAATCGCGCGACCTCTTCGCTAGCCAGATCAGGAACTATTTCGGCCGCTGGGTCGGGCACCTCGCCGATGCGCTGGCGCGAGACGGGCACGGAACGACCGAGGCGGCCGAGCTTGCCGAAGAAGCCGTCGCCGCCATCCAGGGCGCGCTCACGCTTGCCCGCGCCGTCGACGATGCCGGCATGTTTTCGCGCGCGCTGCGTAGGACGCGCATGCGGTTGGGGCTGACAGCAGGCGACGATATCTAGACAGGTTCGAAGCGGAAGCCTGTCTCGGTTCGAAAAACCCGGCCGACTCCCGGTGAATCGAGATGCGCTCCCGCAACGAAGCAGGCGTTGTCGGCGGCAAGGGCCAACAGTCGCAATCGGCTTGCGCGCGCCTGCTCCCGGTCGGCGTCGAATTCCCAGGCGATCTCCGGGCGATCGAACTGAAGCGACGGCACATGCACGGTGTCGCCCCAAATCAACAGTGTTTCGCCGGCGCTCGTCACGCGAAAGCACGTGTGCCCGACTTCATGGCCGGCGGCGGCGATGGTCTCGATGTTCGCGCCCAGACGCTGTCCGGCGTCGAAAGGCTGTGCTCGGTCGTGGAAGCGTTCCAGCCTCGCCACTTCCCGGAACATGTCGAGTTCAGCTCGCGGTACAAGCAGACGAGAGAGTTGCGGGAAGCCGTCGCCACCATCGGCAAGGATCAGCCCGTGGATATGGTCGAGATGGGTATGGGTGAAAGCAACGGTCCGTATCCGCCCAGTGACGATCTTCGCCTCGCGCAGCGCCTCGGGCAGATGCCCCATTGTCGAGTGCCAGGCGTTCGAGGAGCCGGTGTCGATGAGCGTGATGTCGTTGCCGTCATCTATGGCAAACGCGTTGACCGGTAGCCTGAGCGCACCGTCGACGAGTGATACCGGCGACGGCAGGTCATCGCCGAATGCAATGTCTCCCGGCTGGCGCAGTCGCCTTACCGGCATGTCGACATAGCCGTCACGCAGCGACGTGACCGTTATATCGCCGATTTTGTACGCGGTGTGACGAGGCCCGGTCGAAATCCGTTCCAATCTAGATCATCTCCAGCCCGCGCTTGCGGGTCGGCGGCGGGAAGGCGCGGTCGAGCTCGGCGAGGTCTTCACTTGTGAGCTTGATGTCGAGCGCGGCGACATTCTGGCGGACGTGCTCCTGGCTGCTGGCCTTCGGAATGGCGATGACGCCTGGCTGGGCCATCACCCAGGCAAGCGCGATCTGTGCTGCGGTGGCGTTGTGGCGGGCGGCGATGGCCTCCAGCCTGGAATTGCGGGCCAAGGCCCCCTGCTCGACCGGCGAATAAGCCATGATCGGGATGCCGCGTTGCCGGCTCCATGGCGCGAGATCGAATTCGGGGCCGCGCCGCGACAGATTGTAGAGCACCTGATTGGTCTGGACATGATCTCCAGACGACAGCCCGGTCAGTTCCTCCATCTCGTCGGTGTCGAAATTGCTGACGCCCCAATGGCGGATCTTGCCGGCCTTTTTCAATGCCTCGAAAGCCTCGACTGTTTCAGACAGAGGCACGCTGCCCGGCCAGTGCAGGAGATAGAGATCGATGCGGTCGGTGCGCAGGCGCTTCAGGCTGTTTTCGCAGGCCCGCGCCACGCCGCTTCGCGAGGCATTGGACGGCAGCACTTTCGAAACGAGAAACAGCTCGTCGCGGCGCCCGGCAATAGCCTCGGCCACCACCTCCTCGGCGCCGCCGCTGGCATACATTTCGGCGGTGTCGATCAGCGTCATGCCGAGGTCCAGCCCGAGCTTCAGGGCATCGACCTCACCGGCGCGGCGCCGGGCATCCTCGCCCATCTTCCACGTGCCCTGTCCCAGCACCTGGACGGCTTCGCCCGAAGGTAGCGTGGTGGTTCTGATTTTAGATGACATGGCCAGCTCCGTGTGAAGTCAGATCGCAGCATAGCCGCGGCGGGAAATCCAGACTGAAGCTCCTCGTCTTCGCCCGGCAATTGTTCGACAAAGCCCGCTATGCGGCCGATGCAGTTGAATGGTGGAGGATCAGATAGACCACTCCACTTACCATCGCACTCGCGAGTGCCGCCGCTGAATAGGTGACAGCAATGCCAAGGTTGTCCAGCCAGACTGCCACCACGGCGAAGAACGCGGCAAACGAAAACGAGCCAGTGATCACCCCTCGAACAAGATTTGATGCAGCACCCGCTCCCATCTGATGGTGAGTAAAAACGCTCAGGATCAGAACGAAAACCGGAAATGGCGCAAGCAGGCCGCTTAGCTTTGCGCCGACATGCCCTGTCAAGAATGTGATCAGAAGCACGAAGGCAGCTGATACCAACATCCGCAGAGTGAGATCAAAACGGATCGTAACCTTTGCAGCGGCGTCAATGTTCACAGGCTTCAATATGGCCATGAAAAGCAAGATCGCTGCCAGAAGCAACCCCAATCCGGATGCGACAGTCCATTCGAATTCATTCCAGATCAATGTCGCTGTAAAAAACGCGCCTGCGCTGCACAGAACGGTCATGGCCACATTGAGCCGCTTTGCCAGCAGCGCATAGGTAAAACAGAAGATGCAGGTCGAAACCTGGCCGACGAAATTTGCCACCGCTGCGTGCTGCGCAAACGATGCGCCATGCTCCAGCGCCGTAAAAACCGAGATCGGTCCGGTTATCAGCGGAACGCCCATAAGCATTCCGCCTACAGCGGGGCCGTATTTGCGGCTCAGCAGCGTAAGGCAAAGGATAAGAACCGGCGCAGTGGCAAGCTTAAAGGCCAGGATCACGGGCAAGATGGCAACTGCCTGGCACTATCCATCATTCGGGCCCTCTTGCCACATTTCTTCGACGCCTCGACCGTCTTGACGACATGCCGGAGTCGTCGCCGGCACTATAGCGAGCGACAGACATCCGGAAAGGATATTCCGCCGCGGCCGCCGATACCCTACTTCACCGGATGGGCGGCGAGCCAGCCCTGCATCTGCTTGATCTCGGCTTCCTGGGCAGCGATGACGCCTTCGGCCAGCTTGCGGATCTCCGGATCCTTGCCATTGGCGAGTTCCACCTTGGCCATGTCGATTGCGCCCTGATGATGCGGGATCATGCCGCGCACGAAATCGACATCGGCATTGCCGGAATATTCGGAGGCCATCATGTCGGCATGCATCTTGTCCATCGCCGCCTTGTAGCCTTCGGTCGACGGACTGGTCGCGTCTGTCGCCATCGCGCCCATGTCATGTTTCATCTCCTCGGACTGCGCCGGGACGCTTTCGAGGAAAACGGCAAGCAGCATCCCCGCCGCCATCAGCAAAAGCACGATCTTTTTAGCCAAGGTCATCCATGATCTCCTGTTGATTGGATTTCGTATTTGGGGGTTGAGTTCAGAGTTTCAATGTCCTCAGCCGCAATGCGTTGGCGATGACCGAAACCGAAGACAGGCTCATCGCCGCCGCCGCCAGCATCGGCGACAAAAGCGTACCGGTGAGCGGATAGAGCACGCCGGCGGCGACCGGCACGCCAAGCACGTTGTAGAGGAAGGCGAAGAACAGGTTCTGGCGGATGTTGCGGATTGTCGCCTGGGCGAGCGTGCGGGCCCTGACAATGCCGTTGAGGTCGCCCTTGACCAGGGTGATGCCGGCGCTCTCGACGGCGACATCGGCGCCGGTGCCCATGGCGATGCCGACATCGGCGGCGGCCAAGGCCGGCGCATCGTTGACGCCGTCGCCGGCCATGGCGATGCCAGCGCCCTTGGCGCGCAACTCCTCGACAAGGGCAGCTTTTTGTTCCGGCAGCAGGCCGGCGCGCACCTCGTCGATGCCGAGGCTTTTGGCGATGGCGCGCGCCGTGCGCTCATTGTCACCGGTCGCCATGATGATCCGTAGGCCCCTGTCATGGAGCGCCCGGATCGCCTCGGCCGTCGTTGCCTTGATCGGGTCGGCGACGGCGACGATGCCGGCCAGTTTTTTGTCGACGGCAACGAACATGACGGTGTTGCCTTCGGCCTGCAGCGCCTCGGCCCTGGCCGACAGGGACGCGGTATCGATACCAAGATCGGCCATCATGGCGGCATTGCCGAGCGCGACCTCGCGGGTTGACACAGTGCCGGAGACGCCCTTGCCGGTGACGGCTTCGAAGCCACTGGCCTCTTCGATTGTCAGGCCACGCTCACCGGCGCCGCCGACGATTGCTTCGGCCAAAGGATGCTCCGAGCCTTTTTCGAGGCCAGCGGCGAGCGCCAGCAATTCGTTCTCCGAAAAGCCTTCGGCAGCGACGACATCGGTCAGCCGAGGCTTGCCTTCGGTCAAGGTGCCGGTCTTGTCGACAATCAGCGTGTCGACCGAGGCAAAGCGTTCGAGCGCGGCCGCTTCCTTGATCAGCACGCCGGCATGTGCCCCGCGCCCGGTGGCGGTCATGATCGACATCGGCGTCGCCAGGCCGAGTGCACAGGGACAGGCGATGATCAGCACCGAGACCGCCGAGACGATGGCGAAGATCAGGCTGGGCTCGGGGCCGAAGACGGCCCAGGCGGCAAAGGCGGCAAGCGCCACCAGCACGACGGCGGGGACGAAGTAGAAGGAGACGCGGTCGGCCAACCCTTGAATCGGCGCGCGTGAACGCTGTGCTTTGGCCACCAGTTCAACGATGCGCGCCAGCGTGGTTTCCGCGCCGACCTTCTCGGCGCGCATGATCAGCGAACCGTTTTTGTTGAGCGTGCCGCCGGTCAAGGCATCGCCTTCAGTCTTTTCGACCGGCAGCGGCTCACCCGAAATCATCGATTCGTCGACCGAGGAGCGACCCTCAAGCACGATGCCGTCGACCGGCACGGCATCGCCCGGACGGATGCGCAACCTGTCGCCGGCCTTGATGGCGTCGAGCGGCACGTCGGTCTCGGAGCCATCCGCTCCGATCAGCCGTGCCGTCTTCGGCGCCAGGTCAAGCAGCGCGCGGATGGCCGAGCCGGTCTTTTCACGTGCCCGCAATTCGAGGACCTGGCCGAGGAACACCAGCGCGACGATGACGGCGGCGGCCTCGAAATAGACCGGCACGGTGCCGCCATGACCGCGGAACTGATGCGGAAAGATGTCCGGAAACAGCGTCGCCACGACGCTGTAGAGATAGGCGGCACCCACACCGAGCGAAATCAGCGTCCACATGTTGGGGCTGCGGTTGACCAGTGAATCCCATCCGCGATGGAAGAACGGGAAGGCCGCCCACAGCACGACCGGGCTCGCCAGCGCCAGTTCGAGCCAAACCATCGTGCGCTCGTCGACAAAGGCCTGGAAAGTCAGGCCGAGCATTGGCGCCATGGCGACGATCAGCAGCGGCACGGACAGCACCGTACTGACCCAGAACCGCCTGGTGAAGTCAACCAGTTCGGGGTTCGGGCCCTCATCGCCGGTGGGTACGCCCATCGGCTCCAGCGCCATGCCGCAGATCGGGCATGAGCCGGGCTTGTCGCGAATGATCTCGGGATGCATCGGGCAGGTGTATTGCGTGCCTTTCGGCATTGGCAGCAGTGCCGGCCTGTCGCCGAGATATTTTTGCGGCTCGGCCTCAAACTTCGCCTGGCAACCGGCCGAGCAGAAATAGAAACCCTGGCCTTCGTGCCGGAGAAAATGCTTCGCGGTGGCGCGGTCGACGCTCATTCCGCAAACAGGGTCGATGGCGGTCAGGTATTTTTCCGGATCGGTAACGAATTTCGTGCGGCAGCCCTCGCTGCAGAAGTGAAAGAGGCGACCGCCATGCTCGACCGACCGCTTGCCCGCTGCCGGATCGACGCTCATGCCGCAGACGGGATCGCGCACCACGGCCTCGGCGGTCGGCGCAGCCACCTTTGCCGCACAGCAGCCGCCATCGGCCGTGTGCGCGTGGTGGTGATGCTCGGAATGCGCCATCGAATAAATGCCTTCATGTCTGTCTGGGTGTGGAGGTAGTGCTTCCAGTAACTGGAAGGTCAAGGGGCGATTTCCACTTTTCGATCATGGCCGCCATCGGACGGCATCGAGGGAAAAATCCCTTACGCAATTTCTTTCCTATGTTATGGACGCGACCACCTGCATCCGCTGCATCGAACCCACCCACATGAAATGCCTGGTTATCAATCTCGATCGGTCCCGCGACCGCCTCGCCCATGTGTCGGCCGAGTTCGCCCGCATCGGCGTCGCCTTTGAACGGGTCGTCGCCATCGACGCGCGCCATCGGCCGGATCTGGCCGAAATGCCGCAAAGAAAAAAGCGTTTGCGTATGGCCGACACCGAGATCGCTTGCCTGCTCAGTCACAAACGGTGCTGGTCGATGGTCGCGGCAGGCGATGACGCCTATGGCGCCATCTTCGAGGACGATGTCGTCTTCTCTGACAATGCCGGCGCTTTGCTTGCCGATGTGGGCTGGATCCCCGCCGATGCCGACATCGTCAAACTGGAAACGTTCTTCAACCGAACCGTGATTGCACGCAAGCAAGTTGCCTGTGGTCACGGTTTTTCCACGAGCAGGCTGCACGCCGTCCATATCGGCGCGGCCGGGTACATCCTGTCGAGACAGGCTGCACGAGACCTCATCGAGGCGACGAATGAGATCGCCATTCCCGTCGATCATCTCGTCTTCAATCCGCGTTTTGCGGCCTCGTCCGGCAAGGTCATTTATCAGCTTGTGCCGGCTTTGTGCCTGCAGGCGCAGTTCCTTGGCGGCGGACCAGTACAATTGCCGAGCCTGCTCAAGCAGCAGCGCACCGAGGAATTGGTGGCAAGCGGGATGGACAAAAGGCGGCATAAGACGATTGCCGCCAAGGTGAGGATCGAAGCCTGGCGGCTGGCGCGGCAGATCGTCGATCTCTTCCGGCTCCGGCAGGAGAAGGTCATTCCGTTCGAGTATCGCGGCCGGCGCGTCCGGCGGCCCCATACACAGCGCCGTGAAAACGCGCTATAGACGCCGCCGAAAGGCGAGGCCGACCGGTAACTTATGGCAAAAATCTCCCTCAAACTCGACGAGCTGATCGACGGCGACGCCCTGCGCCGCGAGATGACGGCGCTGATCTCGGCCGGCACCGGCGCCGAGTCCGGCGCGCGCGTCGGTGCGCTCAAGCTGTTGAAGGGACGCCTGACCGAGGGCCGCAAGATCGCCGAGCGCATGCTGATGGATGATGGCAGCGGCGCGGCGTGTGCTGCCCGGCTGTCGCATCTCATGGACGAGATCATCCGCGCCCTCTATGAGTTCGCCGCGACCCATGTCTATCGGGTGAAAAACCCGTCGACCGCCGAGCGCATGGCCGTCGTTGCCGTCGGCGGCTATGGCCGCGGCACGCTGGCGCCGGGTTCCGACATCGACCTGTTGTTCCTGCTGCCCTACAAGCAGACGCCTTGGGGCGAGCAGATCGTCGAATACATGCTCTATATGCTGTGGGACCTCGGGCTGAAGGTCGGCCACGCCACCCGCAACATCGACGAGTGCCTGAGGCTGTCGCGCAGCGACATCACCATCCGCACCTCGATCCTGGAGGCCCGGTTCCTGTGGGGAGAGCAAAAGCTCTTTGACGAATTGCTGACCCGCTTCGACCATGAAGTGGTGCGCACCACCGGGCCGGAATATGTGCAGGCCAAGCTCGCCGAACGCGACGAGCGCCATGCCAAGGCCGGCGAAAGCCGCTATCTGGTCGAGCCCAACGTTAAGGACGGCAAGGGCGGCCTGCGCGATTTGCAGACGCTGTTCTGGATCGCGAAATACTTCTATCGCGTGCGCACCGGCGAGGAGTTGGTCGACAAGGCCGTTTTCACCGAGGCCGAATACAGGGAGTTCCTCAAGGCCGAGGACTTTCTGTGGGCGGTGCGCTGCCACATGCATTTCCTCACCGGCAAGCCAGAGGAACGGCTGCATTTCGACATCCAGCGCGAAATCGCCGAGCGTCTCGGTTACACCACCCATCCCGGCCTGTCGGCGGTCGAGCGCTTCATGAAGCACTATTTTCTCGTCGCCAAGGATGTCGGCGACCTGACCCGCATCTTCTGCGCCGCGCTCGAGGAAGAGCAGGCCAAGCACGTGCCGGGCTTCAACCGCATCTTCCTCACCTTCCAGCGCCGCAAGCGCAAGCTGGCCGGCACGTCCGATTTCATCGTCGACAACCATCGCATCAACGTCGCCGACGACACGGTCTTCGAGCGCGACCCGGTCAATCTGCTCAGGCTGTTCTGGTTCGCCGACAAGCACGGGCTGGAATTCCATCCCGATGCACTGAAGCTGCTCACGCGTTCGCTCGGTCTCGTCAACAAGTCGCTGCGGCGCGACGAGGAGGCCAACCGGCTGTTTCTCGACATCCTGACCTCGGACCGCAATGCCGAGCTCAATCTGCGGCGCATGAACGAGGCCGGCCTGCTCGGCAAGCTGATCCCCGACTTCGGCAAGATCGTCGCCATGATGCAGTTCTCGATGTACCACCACTATACGGTGGACGAGCACCTGATCCGTTGCATCGGCGTGCTGGCCGAGATCGAGCGCGGCGACGGCGAAAAGGTGCATCCGCTGTCGCACACGCTGATGCCGGGGCTGAAGAAGAGCCGCGAGGCGCTTTATGTCGCCGTGCTCTTGCATGATATCGCCAAGGGGCGGCCGGAGGATCACTCCGAGGCCGGCGCAAGGATCGCGCGGCGCATCTGCCCGCATATGGGGCTGTCGGCCGCCGACACCGAGACCGTCGCCTGGCTGGTCGAGAACCATCTCGTCATGTCGATGACGGCGCAGACGCGCGACCTCAACGACCGCAAGACGATCGAGGATTTTGCCGCAATCGTGCAGTCGGTCGAACGGCTGAAAATGCTGCTGATCCTCACCGTCTGCGACATCAGAGGCGTCGGGCCGGGTGTCTGGAACGGCTGGAAAGGCCAGCTCCTGCGCACGCTCTACTACGAGACCGAACTCTTGTTGACCGGCGGTTTTTCGGAAGTGTCGCGCGCCAAGCGCACGGCGGCATCACGCGAACGGCTGGCCGAGGCGCTTGCCGACTGGCCGGACAGGGCGCGCAAGCGCTATGTCGGCCTGCACTATGAGAATTACCTCTTGACCGTCGATCTTGCCGATCAGCTGCGCCATGCCGAATTCATCCGGGAGGCGGACGCGGCGGGCAAGAAGCTCGCCACCGTGGTCAGGACACACCAGTTCGAAGCGGTGACCGAGATCACCGTCCTGGCGCAGGACCATCCGCGCCTGCTTTCGGTCATTGCCGGCGCCTGTGCGGGGGCCGGCGGCAACATCGTCGACGCGCAGATCTTCACCACATCCGACGGCCGCGCGCTGGACATCATCCTGATCTCCAGGGAGTTCGACCGCGACGAGGACGAGCGCCGCCGCGCCGAACGCGTCGGCAGGCTGATCGAGGACGTGCTGTCGGGCAAGAGCTGGCTGCCGGAGATGATCGAGAAGCGCACCAAGCCGCGGCGCGGTGCCAAGGTGTTCAAAATTCCGCCGCGCGCCGAGATCCGCAACACGCTGTCGAACCGGTTTTCGGTGATCGAGGTCGAGGGGCTGGACCGGCCGGGCCTGTTGTCGGAGATCACCAGCGCGCTGTCGGACCTGTCGCTCGACATCGCCTCGGCCCACATCACCACCTTCGGCGAGAAGGTCATCGACACTTTCTATGTCACCGACCTGACGGGACAGAAGATCGACAGCCCGGCGCGCACCGCCGCCATCCACACCAGGCTTATCACAGCGCTCGAGGGCGTGGCCCCCGAGCGCGGCGGCAAGGCCAAGGCGGCGGCCGAGTGACCATCACTTTGTCCCAATCACCCTCTTTTTCCCAATCATCCAGGCAATCTCCGCGCGCATGAGCCTCGTCAAGAAATTCGCAACCGTTGCGTCCGGCACGCTGATGAGCCGCGCGCTCGGCTTTGGCCGTGAAATGCTGATGGCGGCCGCACTCGGCACCGGGCCGGTGGCGGACGCCTTCAACGCCGCCTTCCAGTTTCCCAACACGTTTCGCCGGCTGTTTGCCGAGGGCGCGTTCAACGCCGCCTTCGTGCCGCTGTTTGCCAAGGAGATCGAGACCCACGGCACCGACGGCGCCAAGCGCTTTTCGGAGGAAGTGTTCGGCGTGCTGTTCTCGGCGCTGCTGGCGCTGACCATCGTCATGGAACTGGCGATGCCGCTGATCGTGCGCTATCTGGTGGCGCCGGGCTTTGCCGACACGCCGGGCAAGTTCGAGACGACCGTCCTGCTTGCGACGATCATGTTCCCCTATCTCATCTGCATGTCGCTGGCGGCCATGATGGCCGGCATGCTGAATTCGCTGCGCCGCTATTTCGCGGCTGCCGTTGCACCCGCTTTCCTCAACATCATCCTGATCAGCGTGCTCGGTTATGCCTGGTACCACGGCATGGATGCGCGTGAAGTCGGTTTCAGCCTGTCCTGGGGCGTGCTGGCGGCGGGGCTGGTGCAGCTCGCCATCGTCTGGGTAGCGGTGCGCAATGCCGGCATTGCGATCGGTTTTCGCCGGCCGAAGATGACGCCCAACGTCAAGCGGCTGCTGATCCTGGCGCTGCCGGCGGCGATCACCGGCGGCATCACCCAGATCAACCAGCTGATCGGCACCGCGATTGCCTCGGCGCAGGACAGCGCCGTGTCCTCGCTGGCCTACGCCGACCGCATCTACCAGCTGCCGCTCGGTGTCGTCGGCGTCGCGGTGGCGATCGTGCTTTTGCCGGAACTGTCGCGGGCGCTGAAATCGGGCAATCTGGTCGAGGCCGCCAATCTGCAGAACCGCTCGGTGGAGTTCACTTTGTTCATGACCTTGCCAGCGGCGGCAGCCCTCTGGGTCATGTCCGAGCCGATCGTGCGGCTGGTCTATGAGCGCGGCGCCTTCGCCGCCAACGGCTCGACGCCGACGGTTGCCGCGATCCTCGCGATCTTCGGCCTCGGACTGCCGGCCTTCGTGCTGATCAAGGCCTTCACCCCCGGCTATTTCGCGCGCGAGGATACGCGGACCCCTATGATGTTCGCCGCCATTTCGGTGGGCGTGAACGTCGCGACCGCGCTGACGCTGTTTCCGAAGATGGGCGCGCCCGGCATTGCGGTCGCCTCGGCCGTCGCCGGCTGGGTCAACGCCATGATGCTGCTCGCCGTGCTGATCCGGCGCGGCCATTGGGGGCGCGACGTGCCACTGCTCAAGCGCATCCCGCGCCTGGTGCTGTCGGCGGCGGTGATGGCGGTGGCGCTCTATTTCGCCGAACACTGGCTGGCCGTCAGGCTCGGCCCCGGCTCGCCTTTGGTGATCAAAGCGACGACGCTGCTGGCGCTGGTCGCCGGTGGGGCCCTGCTCTACTTCGTCACCGCCTTTGCCACCGGCGGCGCCGATTTCGGCATGATCCGTCGCAACGTGAAACGCGGCTCGGGCAAGGCAGCGGCGCCAGCGCCAAAGGCCGATCTGGACGAATAGAGCTTCGTTCCAGCAATGGCGCCGTCTTGATCGCGGTTGCGTCTTCGTCCATAAGCGCGCCGTCGCAAGACTTTCGCCGCGCGTGGTTTCCAGCCGCGTGATTGGCTCCGAAAAGTCTGCAACTTTTCGGAATCACGCTTATACGGCCCTCCACAAGCCATGAGGAACCCATGACCGCCTTCAAACAGCTCGTCTTTTCCGGCGTCCAGCCGACCGGCAATCTGCATCTCGGCAATTATCTCGGCGCCATCAAGAAATTCGTCGCCCTGCAGGACACGTCCGACTGCATCTATTGCGTCGTCGACCTGCACTCGCTGACCGCACAGCTCGTCCATGACGATCTCGCCGACCAGACCCGCTCGATCACCGCTGCGTTCCTCGCCTCCGGCATCGACCCCAAGAAGCACATCGTCTTCAACCAGTCGCGGGTGATGCAGCATGCGGAGCTTGCCTGGATCTTCAACTGCGTGGCGCGCATCGGCTGGATGAACAAGATGACGCAGTTCAAGGACAAGGCCGGCAAGGACCGCGAGAATGCCTCGCTGGGCCTGCTCGCCTATCCTTCGCTGATGGCGGCCGACATCCTGCTCTATCGCGCCACCCATGTGCCGGTGGGCGAGGACCAGAAGCAGCATCTGGAGCTGACCCGCGACATCGCGCAAAAATTCAACAATGACTTTTCGAGCCGCATCGCCAGCCTTGGCGTCGGCGTCGAGATGCAGGTCGGCGAAGAGACGGTGAACGGCTTTTTCCCGATCACCGAACCGGTCATCGGCGGCCCGGCAGCGCGCATCATGAGCCTGCGCGACGGCTCCAAGAAAATGTCGAAATCGGATCCGTCCGACCTGTCGCGCATCAATTTGACCGACGATGCCGACACCATCTCGAAGAAGATCCGCAAGGCCAAGACCGACCCGGAGGCCTTGCCGAGTGAGGTCGACGGACTGGAAAGCCGACCCGAGGCGGAAAACCTGGTCGGCATCTATGCCGGGCTGGCCGAGATGTCGAAGGCCGACGTGCTGAAGGAATTCGGCGGCCAGCAGTTTTCGGTGTTCAAGCCGGCGCTGGCCGACCTTGCCGTGGAAAAGCTGGCGCCGATCGCCGGCGAGATGCGCCGCATCGAGGGCGACCGCGCCTATGTGGACGCGGTGCTGAAGGATGGTGGCGAGCGCGCCGGCGTGCTGGCTGAGACCACGATGAAGACCGTGCGCGACATTATCGGCCTTTTGCAGGGCTGAGTTCAGCTTTCAGGGTGCACTGCACCACACTGGCCCAGTGCCGGCGGCTTGCCGCCGGTCTGCCGCGGTGGCAGATTGCGGCCGAAATGACACTCGTATCGCTGATTTTGAAATTCGCACTGCCCTCGATATCCAACTCTGGCGAATTTCAAAATCAGCGATACGAGCAACCTATTGATTTCTAGTGTCGTTTTGATTTCGAAGTTCGCTCACAGCGCGATATCGAAATCAGGCGAACTTCGAAATCACGACACTAGGTAGATAGACATGGTCTCCAAACGCCTCAGTCGCGAAGCCGGCCATCGCAGGAAATTCCTGACGATCATCGACGACACGCCCGAGTGCGAGCGCGCCGTCGCCTACGCCTCGAAGCGGGCGCAAAGCACCAGTGGCACGCTGGTGCTGCTCTACATCATCACGCCGGACGACTTTCAGCACTGGCTGGGCGTCGAAAAGATCATGCGCGAGGAGGCCAACGCCACGGCACGCGCCGCTCTCGACGGCTATGCCAACAAGGTGCGCCAGAAGCTCGGTATCGAGCCCGAAATGGTGGTGCGCGAAGGCAAGCCGACCGAAGAGATCCACAAACTGATCGAGGAAGACCAGGATATCGCCATCCTGGTGCTGGCCGCAGGCGCCGGCAAGGAAGGGCCCGGACCGCTGGTCGGCGCTGTCGCCGGCAAGGGCGCGGCCTTCCCCATTCCGGTCACAGTGGTGCCGCAGAATTTGTCGGACGAGGAGATCGACAGCCTCGCCTGAGGTGAGCTGATATTCAGGTGAGGCCGGCCTGCAAATAGCGGCTTTCTGCGCTTCCGGTGCTCACGTACTTCAAGTACGCTCCGCTCCGGTTCTCCGGCCTGACCTGAATCTCAACGCACCTCGGTTTGCGGTAAGGGCCAGCAAAAACATTCCGCCAGCCAGCCGTTTGAGCGATGCGTTTCGCTTGAATGTCCAGCCAATTGAGCCTATTTAGAATTATTCCAAACTAGCTGCCCGAATGGGGCACGGAGACGGCCATGTTCATCCAGACCGAATCGACGCCGAACCCGGCAACGCTGAAATTCCTGCCCGGCAAGGAAGTGCTTGTTGAAGGCACCGCCGATTTCCGCGATGCCGACAGTGCAGCGAGCGCCTCGCCGCTGGCCGGCCGGCTGTTCGAGATTCCCGGCGTTACCGGCGTCTTCTTCGGCTATGACTTCATCACCGTGACCAAGGATGGCCCCGACTGGCAGCATCTTAAGCCGGCCATCCTCGGCGCCATCATGGAGCATTTCATGTCGGGCGCGCCTGTCATGGTCAACGCCGGCCCCGCCGCCGAGACCAGCCAGACCGGCGAATTCTACGACAAGGCCGACGAGGAACTGGTCATCACCATCAAGGAACTGCTCGACACCCGGGTGCGCCCGGCGGTTGCCCAGGATGGCGGCGACATCACCTTCCGCGGCTTCGAGAACGGCACCGTGTTCCTGCACATGAAGGGCGCGTGCGCCGGCTGCCCGTCTTCGACGGCGACGCTGAAGCACGGCATCCAGAACCTGCTCCGCCACTTTGTTCCGGAAGTGCAGCAGGTCGAACAGGTTTCCTAACCACCTCACACCGATACTTCCAAAAACAAAAAACCGGGCCAAATTGCCCGGTTTTCTGTTTGGGACGTCCGTTGTTGCCTAGACGGTCCGCGCACGAACTGTAATCACATCACAATAACCTTGGCTCCGACCGACGTGCGGTCGTAGAGGTCGATAATGTCCTGGTTCATCAGCCGGATGCAGCCCGACGACATCGCCTTGCCGATCGAATTCCACTCCGGGCTGCCATGCAGGCGGTAGCCCATGTCGCCGCCCTTGTTGAAGAGGTACATGGCGCGCGCGCCGAGCGGGTTCTTCAGACCCGGCTCCATGCCGCCCGCGAACTTGGCGAGCTCCGGCTGGCGTTGGATCATCTGCCGCGGCGGGGTCCAGGTCGGCCATTCGCGCTTCAGCGCGATGTGGGCGGTGCCGTGCCATTCAAAACCTTCGCGGCCGACGCCGATGCCGTAGCGGATCGCCCGGCCGTCGCCTTCGACGAAGTAGAGAAACTTGTTCTGGGTATCGACGACAATGGTTCCCGGCTTTTCCGAGGTGTCGTAATTCACCTCCTGCCGGTGGTACTTCAACGGCACCTTCTCGATCGGGATGCGCGGCAGCTGATAGCCTGCATCGTTCACCGCGCCGTAGTTGTTGCTGAAGAGCTGCGAGCCGATCGTGCTGCAACCCGAGATCGCGGCCGACAACGCAAGTGCAGCGACGATTGCAAATGACTTCATGCGCATGAAATGGTCCGATGCCCCGCCCAGAATCGAGCGGCACGTTGCGGCCGCTTTTCCTGAAATCATTCATGCTGGCATTTGCTTTGCTTGCCAAGCGCGGGATGCCTATATGCGAGACCTTACCCGCTGGTAAGCCGTCAACTATGGCATTTCGGCAACAGGGGTCACGGGATTGTGAAGGAAAAACAATGGGCGGTCCTGTCGGATGGCCCAGAATCAGGGAACCACATCGAGGAACCACTATGAATGTTGGCGATGCCGCGGCGCGGTCCGGCCTGCCGGCCAAGACCATCCGCTACTATGAAGAGATCGGCCTGATCGCGCCGGCGCGCGCCGGCAATGGCTATCGCGATTATTCCAGCGACGACATCCACCGGCTGGCTTTCCTGCGCCGCGCCCGCAACCTCGGCTTTTCAATCGACGATTGCCGCCAGTTGATGGCGCTCTATCGCGATCGCAGCCGCGCCAGCCACGATGTGCGCGAGATCGCCGCTGCCCATGTCAGTGCGATCGAGGAGAAGGTGCGCGAGCTGCAGTCGATGCGCGCGACCTTGCAGAAGCTGATCCATGCCTGCCATGGCGACGACCGGCCGGACTGCCCGATCCTGGACGACATTGCGGGGTCGGCGCCGGCCGGAGACAGGCCGGCTTCGGCCACGGCTTGAAGGACTGGGCGCCGGACGCTTTCGGCGCTTCGCAGGGAGGGCGATCCAGCGATGATGTCGGCAACCGTTGAACTGCGCACTGTCGAGGGCACGCAGGCAGCGATGGGCTGGGCCGGCGGACATACGGTGGTCGTCGACCGGCCCGAAGGCAAGGCCGGCGGCATGGGGCTGGGCTTCAACGGCGCCCAGATGCTGGCGCTGGCGATCGGCGGCTGCTTCTGCAACGACCTGCGCTATGTCGCCGAGGAGATGGGCGTTGGTCTGGGAAAGATCGCCGTCAGCGTGACCGTGAACCTCGACGGCAAGCCGTTGCTGGCGACCTCAGCCACGATGACCGTTTCCTGCGAAACACTGGACGGCTCAGATCCCCGGAAGGTCATCGACAAAGCAGGTGAGATTTCCGCGATCGGCAACTCGCTGCGGCGGGGCGTGCCGGTGACGGTCGAGGTGGCCTGAAGGCATGCTCCAGGGGTTGATTAGGGTGCCACTATGGTCTGGAACGGGCCGGTTCGGGCCGCCATGGCTGGGGTGGCGCACGAAAGCTGACTTCCGTAGGTCTGATATCTCAGTTGACTAAAATACGGAACGTCCAATGGACAAGACCGGAACCAAAGCGGTTACATCAGACCTTTGCGTTCACGGCACAAGACTTTAGTCCTGCCGTCTTATAGTTAAGAGCGGAAGTTGATTGGCACGACATAGGGCCGCCCCAGGTTAATACCAGACTGCACCCAGACCAAATATGGTGCGATCGCGGAAGGCGCTCGGAACAAGCCGTCACCCCAGACGTGAACGAAGCAGTAGAGTTCGAATTGTCTCTGGCGGCATGGCGGATTCAACATAAGGGCTGATGAACACGTTTCACCCGAGATCGTTGACGCGGTTTGTTAGGTTAACAGGGTGCCGGTTGGCGCCCTCGAATCAACCTCTGATTCTAGCTGCCCTATCGTAACACAACCTGAGCGATTCCTAATGCAACCGATCGGGGGACATGCCTCCGTGCCCGGTTTCCACAGAACCTAAAGTGTCATTCCCCTACGGCTGGGTAGCTTTCGGAAGCTGCGGACGGTATGTTTCGTTGTCCGTAGATATTTGAGGTGCCTATGCCACTTCCGATGTTTCTTTTTGCTTTTACGCCAGTCTTGATATTTATATATTTCAGTCTTTTGGATATAAGAAAAAATAGATGGCAAGCGGAGGAAAGGAGGTTCCTTCTATACGTCTATTTGGCGTTTCACATTGCCGTAATTATAGGGATTATTGTATCCTTTTTTGAGTTATATATTAAAGAGTGATAGCGGGGTGCCGAATCTACCCTGTGCCGGCCTGTCAGGATTATATTCCTATTTCACTTTGGGTTTGCCAACCAGATAATCGCAATCGCCCTCCAAAAACAGGTTCAAACCGTGAACAAAATCTGGCATGGTGCTGCCATGCCGATCATTTCGCCGATTCCCCTCAATCCCCTGATCGACGGCCGCCAGTCGGAACGCGCCATGCTGGTTCGGCGTGGCGTGCAGCGGCTGTTGATGCAGATGGGCATGCATGTGCTGCCTGAACTGTCGCTGGCCACAGGCCGGCGCGCCGATCTGGTGGCGCTGACCCGGCAGGGCGACATCTGGATCATCGAGATCAAATCCTCGATCGAGGATTTCCGCGTCGACCGCAAATGGCCGGATTACCGGCTGCATTCCGACCGCTTCTTCTTCGCCACCCATCCCGGCGTGCCGGCGGAGATTTTCCCCGAGGAATGCGGTTTCATCCTTTCCGACGGCTACGGCGCCGAGATCCTGCGCGATGCGCCGGAGCACCGCATGGCAGCGGCAACGCGCAAGGCGCTGATGCTGCGCATTGCAAGGGCGGGTGCAGCGCGGCTGCTGGCGGCGGAGCTTGCGGGCGTGGCGGTGCCGGCGCTGGAGGGGGAGAGCGAATAACAGTGCGCCGGGCCGACGGTGGCGCGTCCCGCTGGTGCCCCGACCATGGCTTCGCGCAGGCCCGCCGATCCATTGAGAGAATTTTTGACCTGCACCGATGATTTCCCATCACCTCGGCTGTCCTGATCAGTAGGCGCGTTGGATGATCCGGCGGCTGGAAAGAGAGGTGATCCATGCGATCGTTACAAGGTAAGAATGTCGTCGTCGTCGGAGGCAGCCGGGGTGTCGGCCGCTCAATCGTGGAGGCTGCGCTTGGCGAGGGCGCGACAGTGCTGGCCGTTGCCCGTGGCGCAGCGGCGCTGAAGGAGCTTTCCTGGGAGACATCAGGTTTGAAGACGCTTGCGGTCGACGCCACCGACGAGACCGCACCCGATGCGGTTTTCGCCGCGCTCGAGCCGGATGTGCTGGTGATCTGCGCCGGCGCCCTTGCTCCGTCCGCGCCCGTCCAGGATCAGAGCTGGGAGGACTTCTCGGTGAACTGGGAAGTGGACGTCAAGGCGTCGTTCCTGTTCTGCAAGGCCGCGCTCCAGGGCCGGCTGAAGCCAGGCAGCCGGGTTGTGCTGATCTCCAGTGGCGCAGCCTTGACCGGCGGACCGCCGTTTGCCGGCGGGTATGCAGGCGCAAAGCGGATGCAGATGTTCCTGGCCGGTCATTGCCAGAAGGAATCGGATCGGCTTGGGCTGGACCTGCGGTTTATGGCGCTCGCACCGGCTCGCATCATGCCAGGGACCGGCATAGGCGATGCCGGGCTCGATGGCTTTGCGGCCTATTTGGGCATCCGGCCTGCAGACGTCCTCGCGAGCATGACCGACATGCAGACGCCGGCCGATGTCGGCCGCGCGGTGGTCGCGCTCGCCACCGGCAAATTGGAAGGCAGCTCCTTCGCCGTCAGCGGCAGCGGACTTGCGGCAGCGGCGTGAGGCGCTCAGGATGCAAGGCGATTTCAGCACCGCAGGCTGCCTATGACGGATGCTCCTGGCCCTGTTGAGCCACTGGGCCGGCCGATCCTCGATCGACTGGCCTTCGAGCGTTTGACGGCGGCTCACCGCCGCGAGCTCAAACTCCATTGCTATCGGATGATGGGCTCGCTGCATGAGGCAGACGACCTTGTCCAGGACACGTTCCTGAGGGCGTGGCGCGGCAGGTCGCAATTCGACGGCCGGGGCTCGGTGCGCGGCTGGCTCTATACGATCGCGACCCACAGCTGCCTCAACGCCATCAAGGCGAGGTCGACGGCGCATCGCATTCTCCAGCAGCCCGGACGACCTGAGACCGACGGGCGGGCCACCGGCGGGCCTGCCGCCGAGTTCACCTGGCTGGAGCCGTATCCGGACACAGAGCTTCCGGACCTCGTTGACGACGAGCCCGGTCCGGAAGCGCGCTACGAAGCCCGTGAAGCGGTGCAGCTCGCCTTCGTGGCGGCGATCCAGCTTCTGCCGCCCAGGCAGCGGGCCATTCTGCTTCTGTGCGATGTGCTGGGATGGTCGGCTGTCGAGACGGCGCAATTGCTGGGCGGCTCGACCGCTTCGATCAACAGCGCCTTGCAGCGGGCCCGCGCAATGCTGGGCGAGCGATATCCTCAGGGGCGTCCGCAGCAGCGGTCACGGCCCAACCGGCAAGAGGCGCTGCTGCTCGAGCGCTACATGCAGGCCTGGCAGGCGGCCAAGCTCGATAGCCTCATCGAACTCTTGAAGGAGGACGCCACCTACCACATGCCACCATGGCGGGAATGGTACCGGGGACGCGAGGCGATCCATGCTTTCTTCGAGACCATCTGGGGCAATTTTTCGGGCTACCGCACGGTGGCCATCGGAGCCAACGCCCAACCGGCGGTCGGCGTCTACGCACGCAGCCATCAGGATCTATTATGGCGCCCGCATTCGCTGCATGTCATCGAAGCTGCGGACGGCAAAATCGCCTCGCTGACGATCTACGTGCCGCCGCTCGGACCCGAACTGTTCGCGGCTTTCGGCCTGCCGCCAGTCTAGTCTTCGTCAATCTCCCCCGCGGCCGGCGCCATCAGCAGCACGGCAGCGCCGAGCAGTGCGGCGATGAACGAGCCGGCCAGGATGCCGACCTTGACCGCGTCCTGCAGCGCCACGTCGTTGGCGAAGGCGAGCAGGCCGATGAACAGGCTCATGGTGAAGCCGATGCCGCAGAGCAGCGAAATGCCGATCATGTGCAGCCAGCCGGCATTGACCGGCAGGTCGGCGAAGCCGAGCCGGATCGCCAGCGCCGACGAGCCAAAGACGCCGACCAGTTTGCCCAGCACGAGGCCGGCGGCAACGCCGAGCGTCAGCGGCTCGACCAGGGCCGCGGCGCTGAGGCCGGCCAGCGACACGCCGGCATTGGCAAAGCCGAAGACCGGGATGACGATGAAGGGAACGATCTTGTGCAGGCTGTGCTCCAGCCGGTGCAGCGGCGAATGGTCGAGATCGTGGCCGCTGCCGGGAGACACTTTGAGCGGGATGGTGAGCGCCAGCGCGACGCCGGCCAGCGTCGCGTGCACGCCCGATTTCAGCACCAGCACCCACAAGATGGCGCCGAGCACGAGATAGGGCGTCAGCGTCGTCACCCGCATGCGGTTGAGCACGACGAGCACGGCGATGACGGCGAAGGCGGCGGCGAGATAGGCGAGCGACAGTCCGCTTGTGTAAAAGATGGCGATGATGATGACAGCGCCGAGATCGTCGATGATGGCGAGCGCGGTGAGAAAGATTTTCAGCGAGGCCGGCACGCGATTGCCGAGCAGCGACAGCACCCCGAGCGCAAAGGCGATGTCGGTGGCGGTCGGGATCGCCCAACCGGAGAGCGCGGCCGCATTGTTTCGGTTGATGGCGACATAGACCAGCGCCGGAACCAGCATGCCGCCGGCGGCGGCGACGCCCGGCAGCACACGGCGCGGCCAGGTCGAGAGCTGGCCGTCCAGCATCTCGCGCTTGATCTCGAGGCCGACCAGCAGGAAGAACACGGCCATCAGCCCGTCATTGATCCAGTGCGAGAGGCTGAGCGGACCGAGATAGGCGTGGAGTGCGGCGAAATAGGTTTCGGCCAGCGGCGAATTGGCCACGATCAGGGCCAGGGCGGCCGCCACCATGAGGATGATGCCGCCCGCCGCCTCGCCATCGAGGAATTCGCGAAGGATGGATTTCGGCCGCTCGTCGCGCATGTTTCCTCCGTTATCGGGTTTCCCGGTGGCGTTAGCGATGATGGGCAAAGGTCGATGGCAGGGCAAGCGCAACTGTTTCCAGCGTTGGCGCCGCCCCTCATTGTCCTGCCGGACATTTCTCCCCGTATAGCGACGGGGAGAAAGGGGCAGCTTCAGCTTAGACGTCGTTTCCTGCAACGCCGGCGATTGGTAAAACCAGCGATGAGAGGCCCCTCTCCCGTCTCTATACGGGGAGAGGATGCCGGCAGACAGGTGAGGGGCAGCGCTGAGGTTCGGCAATTGGCGGCCTGCGCCGCGTGAACCTCAGCGCGGCGCGCGCTTGGCCAGTATGCGCTGCAGCGTGCGGCGGTGCATGTTCAGCCTCCGCGCGGTTTCGGAGACGTTGCGATCGCACATTTCGTAGACGCGCTGGATGTGTTCCCAGCGCACGCGGTCGGCCGACATCGGGTTTTCGGGCGGGGCGGCGCGCTCGCCTGCGGTGCGGGTAAGTGCTGCAAACACATCGTCGGCATCGGCGGGCTTCGACAGATAGTCGATGGCGCCGAGCTTCACCGCCGTCACCGCGGTGGCGATGTTGCCATAGCCGGTGAGGATGACCGTGCGGGCGTCGTCGCGCTTCTCGCGGATGGCGGCGACGACGTCGAGCCCGTTGCCGTCGCCAAGCCGCATGTCGACCACCGCATAGGCCGGCGGATGCGCGCGCGCCTTGGCCACCGCCTCCTCGACGCTCTCGGCCGTTTCGACCACGAAACCCCTGGTTTCCATGGCGCGGGCCAGCCGCGTCAGGAACGGCTTGTCGTCGTCGACGATCAGCAGCGAGGTGTCCTCGCCTTCAACCATTGCGCCAATTGTTTCTTCGCCAGTCATCGTCTCAAAAAATCCTGCTGCCTTAATTTTACGCAGATATAGTTCCTGAACGCCATTGTCCAATTTTGCCGGTCGGAGCCAGTGCATGACCCCGAAAATCGTAATCGATTTTCGGAAAGGATCATGCGCCAAATCAAAATGCCTCAGGCGGTGTCGAACATCGAGGTTCCCACCGATTCCGGGTTGAGGAAGACGGTGCGCGGCCACGATATCTGCACGATGGCGCCCTCGCCCAGCCCGCTCGAATTGCGGAAATCGAGTGTGGCGCCGGAGCGTTCGAGCAAGGTTTTGGCGATGAAGAGCCCGAGACCCAGGCCACCGCCGGCTTCGTTGCCCTGGCGCGTCGACATGTAGGGCTCGCCGATGCGGTCGATGATTTCGGGCGGAAAGCCCGGCCCGTCGTCGATGATCGAGAAGGTGACGTCGAGCTCGTCCCAGCTCCAGCGAACGGTGACGGTGTTGCGGGCGAAGTCGACGGCGTTCTCGACCAGATTGCCGAGGCCATAGATGACGCCGGGATTGCGCCGTCCCACGGGCTCGGGGCCGATGCGCTCGCCCGGCCGCAGCTTGATCGAGATGCCGAAATCGCGGTGCGGCGCCGTCACCTCCTCGACCAGCGAGGTCAGTGGCAGACGCGACAGATGCGCCTCGCCTTCGGAGGACAGGCTGGTCAGGCGCTTCAGGATCTCGCGGCAGCGCTCGCTCTGCGACCGCAGCAGTTTGACGTCCTCGCCGTATTTTGGGTCGTCGCCCAGCGCCTTTTCCATCTCCTTGGAGACAAGGGCGATGGTGGCGAGCGGCGTGCCGAGCTCGTGCGCGGCCGCGGCAGCGAGGCCATCCAGCGCCGACAGATGCTGCTCGCGCTGCAGCACCAGTTCGGTGGCGGCAAGCGCATTGGCAAGCAGGCGAGCTTCCTCGGCGACGCGGAAGGCATAGATGGCGGTGAAGGCGATCGAGGAAAACACCGCCATCCAGATGCCGGCGACATAGATGAATGGCATGGGCAGCGGCGCGCCCTCGTACCAGGGCAGCGGCAGATGGAAGAACACCAGCAAGCTAGCCCCCACTATCACCAGCCCGCCAAGAATGGCGGTCAGCCGCAGTGGCAACGATGTCGCCGAGACGACGACAGGCACAGTCATCAGCAGCGAGAACGGATTGGTGAGGCCGCCGGTCATGTAGAGCAGGCCGGCAAGCTGCAGGCTGTCGAAGGTCAGGATGAAAAAGGCTGGGAACGGAGTCAGCCGGTGCGCCGCCGGGTAGCGGAAGGTCAGCACCAGGTTCAGCCAGGCCGAACAGGCGATCAGCGCGAAGCAGAGGCTGACCGGCAGCGGGAATTTCAGCCCATAGGCGACGACCAGGACGGTCAGGCTCTGGCCGACAATGGCCAGCCAGCGCAGCCGGATAAGCGTGTTGAGGCGCAGCCGCTGGCTTTGCTGGAAGTCGGGCGCATGCAGGATTTTGATCATGGCCAAGGATTATAGCCGGGAAAGCAGAAACGCTAGGTGCCGCGCGGTTTTGCCCGAGCGGTGGCAGCGGCGAGCAGCGGATTTTCCGGCCAGACATGGCGGGGGTAGCGGCCGCGCATGTCGGTGCGCACATCGGCCCAGGAGCCGCGCCAGAAACCGGGCAGGTCGCGCGTCGTCTGGATCGGCCGGTGGGCCGGCGACAGAAGTTCGAGCGTCAGCGGCACGGTGCCGCTGGCGATAGCGGGATGGCGGTCAAGGCCGAACAGCTCCTGCACGCGGATCGCCAGCACCGGCCATTCGCCGTCATAGCGGATCGGCACATGGCTGCCCGAAGGCGCATCGAAATGGGTCGGCGCCAGTGTGCCGATCTTGCGCTGCAATTCATGCGGCACCAGCGCCATCAGGCCTGAAGACAGCGTGCCCGGATCGATCGCGGCGAAGGACGCCTTGCCTGTGAGGAACGGCAGCAGCCAGTCGTCGAGGCGTTCGATGAGGGCCGCATCCGAAACATCCGGCCAGGGCGCACCGAGGCCGCGATGCAGCCAGCCAAGGCGCTGGCGCAGCGTCTCCCCCTCCTTGCCCCACTCCAGCAGAGAGAGCCCGTGTTCGCGCAACGCATCCAGGATGGCGCGGTCGGCGTCAGTGCCCGAAGGCGCCGGCAGCATGCGCTCGGACAAAGTGATGGCGCCGAGCCGGGCGGTCTCGCGCACGCGCACCGCTCGCCTCTCGCGGTCGAAGCTCACGTCGCGGCGGGTCTCGATCCGGTCTGAGAGTGCTGCGCGGATGTCGGCCTCGTCGACGGCGGCCGCTGCGGTGATGCGGGCATTCTGCGCCTTGCCTTGCAAATCAGCGACGACAAGCCAGCTTTCGCCCGCCAGTGGGTCGGCGGCATCCACCATGGCGCCGGAACCATTGGCGAGCACAAAGCGTCCGCGCTCGCCGCGCGCCTTGGCGACCCGGTCCGGCCAGGCATGGATGAGCAGCGCGCCGATACCCTCCCCCTTGCGGGGAGGGTCGGCGAGCGCGCCTTGCGCAGCAAGGCGCGGGAGACGGGGTGGGGTCGCCGGTGGCGTGCGCGACGATGGCGTGCCCGAACCGACCCCACCCCGATCCGCTGCGCGGATCGACCCTCCCCTCGAGGGGGAGGGTTTGGCCAGCCGCTCGGCCAATTGCCTTGCCGCCACGGCGCGCGGCGATTTTTCGCTGCGAAAGCGCATCAGTCGGCGTTCGAGGTCGGCGCCATCGCCGCCGAGACCGCGCTCGGTAAGCAGCACGGCCAGCATCGCCGCCTCCAGCGCGTGGCCGCTGTTAGCAGCTTCGGCGACCATGTGCGCCAACCGTACCGGCAGCGCCAGCTTGCGCATCGCGCCGCCCTGCTCCGTCAGCCGGCCGGCGTCATCAATGGCGTGCAGCGCACTGAGCAGCGCCCTCGCCTCGTTGAGCGCCGGCGTAGGGGGCGGATCGAGGAAGGACAGGCTCACCGGATCGGCGACGCCAAAGGCGGCGCAGTCGAGCAGCAGGCCGGACAGATCGGCTTCGAGTATCTCGGGCGGGGTGAAGGCGGGCAGTGCCGCCGTCTGCTCGGCCCGCCACAGCCGGATGGCGACACCTGGCTGCGTGCGCCCGGCGCGGCCGGCGCGCTGGTCGGCGGACGCCCTGGAAACCCGCACCGTCTCCAGCCGCGTCAGGCCGCTTGCCGGCTCGTAGCGCGGCAGCCGCGACAGGCCGGAATCGATGACGACGCGCACGCCGTCGATGGTGATCGAGGTCTCGGCGATCGACGTCGCCAGCACCACCTTGCGGCGGCCGGGCGGCGGCGGCTTGATGGCGGCGTCCTGCGCCCTGTTGTCGAGCTGGCCGTAGAGCGGCACGATGTCGGTGTCGGCGCTGAGGCGGTCCTGCAGCCGCTCGGCGGTGCGCTCGATCTCGCGCTGCCCGGGCAGGAAGGCGAGCACGCTGCCGCTCTCCTCGGCAAGCGCCGAACGGATTGCCTTGGCCATAGCATCTTCGACGGGAACGCCCGCCGGCCGCTCGTCGTACCGGATGTCGACGGGAAAGGCGCGGCCCGCACTTTCGATCACCGGCGCGCCGGATAGGAGTTTTGCCACGCGCGCGCCGTCGAGCGTCGCCGACATCACCAGCAGCCGCAAATCCGGCCGCAGCGCGCCTTGCACATCGAGCGCCAAAGCGAGGCCGAAATCGCCGTCGAGCGAACGCTCATGGAACTCGTCGAAAATCACTGCGGAGACGCCGGGCAACTCCGGATCGTCGAGGATCATGCGCGCCAGCACGCCTTCGGTGACGACCAGGATTTTTGTCCGGGCCGACGTGCGGTTTTCCATGCGCATGGCATAGCCGACTGTGGCGCCGGGTTCCTCGCCCAGCAATTCGGCCATGCGGCGGGCGGCTGCGCGGGCGGCGAGCCGGCGCGGTTCAAGCAGGACGATCTTGCCGGCGCCCAGCCAAGGCGCATCGAGCAGCACCAGCGGTACCAGCGTCGTCTTGCCGGCACCGGGCGGCGCCACCAGCACGGCGCTGTTGCCAGCGCCGAGCGCCTCGCTCAGCGCCGGCAGTACGGCGGACACCGGAAGCTCCGGCAAGGGTTTTGTCGTCATCGCGTCCGCATATCAGCGGTCACTATAGCCGTGCAACCGCCGCTCGCTCACAGTCTTGTCCGCGAAAGGGGGTTCCAGCGCACCGTACCTAACCGCACTTCCTCACGCACCATGGTCAGCAGGCCGGAAGCGCCAACGACGGCGAGCCCGATCAGGGACAGCCAGTCGGGATATTCCTGGAAGAACAGCGCGCCGAGGATCACTGCCCAGACGATCTGCGAATAATGTGTCGGCGCGATGCGGTTGGCGGGAGCGTATTTGACCGCAAGCAGTTGCAGGAACTGCCCGCAGGAGGTGAAGGCGCCCGATATTACAAACCATACCAGCTGCCTGGCATCCGGGAGCTTGAAAGAGGTGGCGGCGGCGGCGATTCCGTTGAAGACCAGGGCACAGCCGACCAGGACGCCGAGCATGGTCGTGCGCTTTTCCTGCTGGGCGAGCGAGCGCGTCAGGATGATGCTGGTGGCGGCAAGGAAAGCGACGCTGAAAGCGGCGAGGTGGCCGAGATGCAGCTCGCGAAAGCCCGGCTGCACCACCAGCATGACACCAGCAAAGCCGGCGACCACAGCCAGCCAGCGCCATGGGCCGACCTTCTCCTTGAGAATGACGGTAGAAAGGACGGTGACGCAGAGCGGCGCCAGGAAGATCAACGCATAGGCCTCGGCCAGCGGGATGGTGGTGAAGGCATAGACGCCGAGCACGCCCGACGCGATGCCGGCCCAAGTGCGGGCCTGCACCGCCCACGGCCGTTTGGTCCGCCAGAAGTCCCGCCAGCGCTCGCCTTTCGGCCGGGTGAAGAGCAGGAAGAAGCCGGAAAACAGCGTCACAAAGAAACCGATCTCGAAGACGGTGAACTGTCCGCCAAGGCTCTTGATAACGGCGTCGCTGCACGAATAGCTTGCATAGGCGATGAGGGCGAGCAGGATTCCGTTCGTCACGTTTTTCCATTTCCGGGGAGAGTGCGGTGAAGGTATTGGCGCTCGGCGCGCATCCGGACGACATCGAGATATTCATGTTCGGTACGCTGGCCGCCTATGCGGCGCAAGGCGCAGAACTCACTTTTGCCATAGCCACCGATGGCGCCAAGGGCGGCAAGGGCGACCCAAGCGTTTTGGCTCGTGTCCGGCGCGAGGAAGCGGCTGCCGCTGCGGCTTTGCTCGGCGCGACCCCGCGCTTCCTCGACTTTCCCGACGGCGGACTGGTGGCCGATGCGGCGCTGATCGGTTCGCTAAAAACGCTGATACGCGAGACCGGTGCAAATCTGGTGATCACCCATGCGCCCAACGATTATCACGCCGACCACCGCGCGCTGTCGGACGGCGTGCGCATCGCCGCCTCCTTCGCTGTACCGGTGCTGCATGCCGATACGATGGGCGGCACCGGATTTTCGCCGACGCACTATGTCGACATTTCCGCCTACCGCGACGTCAAAACGCAGGCGATCCGCGCGCACCGCTCGCAGATGCCGGAGCAATATATCGACAGGGCGCGCGTCCAGAATGAGTTTCGCGCCGGGCAATGCAACGGCGTCGCCGGTTCACTGGCCGAGGCCTTCCGCTTCGAGCCGACATTTCCGTTCGCCGATATACGCGCCCTGCTGCCCCCCGCTCCGCCCGTCCGGCCGGTGATGCCACAGACGAAAATTGTAAGCGACGCCGGCTAAGCAACTTCCGGGCGAACCCTCCGGCAATCATTTCCTAACGATTTCAATCCCCGTTTCGAGATGGTGCAACGCAGCAACGAATTCGCTTGCATTGTTTAGTAAAAATTGCATCACTAAACAAATTACTAAACATCTGCGGCGCACCGCGCCGCCATGTTTAGGCCCTCGGAGGAGCGAGGGTTGAGGGGCTCTTGAAACCGCCATCCGGGCGCGTTTCGCAAATGGGAGGAAGGCATGAAATCGAGCTTGAAACTGGCGTTGGGACTGACTTCGGCGATCACCGCGTCGACAGCCGTCTCGAACGTTGCGCACGCTGAAGACCTGACGCTGTGCTGGGCCGCCTGGGACCCGGCCAACGCACTTGTCGAACTGTCCAAGGACTTTACCAAGGAAACCGGCATCGGCATGAAATTCGAGTTCGTGCCGTGGACCAACTATGCCGACCGCTTCCTCAACGAGCTCAACTCGCACGGCAAGCTCTGCGACCTGATCATCGGCGACAGCCAGTGGATCGGCGGCTCGGCCGAAAACGGCCACTACGTCAAGCTGAACGACTTCTTCGACAAGGAGAAGATCAGCATGGACGACTTCGTGCCGGCAACCGTTGTCGGCTATTCCGAATGGCCGAAGAACACGCCGAACTACTGGGCGCTGCCGGCCATGGGCGACGTCGTCGGCTGGACCTACCGCAAGGACTGGTTCTCCAAGCCGGAACTGCAGAAGGAATTCAAGGAAAAGTATGGCTGGGATCTCGGCCCGCCGACCACCTTCGACCAGCTGAAGCAGGTCGCCGAGTTCTTCCAGAAGCGCGAGATCGACGGCAAGACCGTCTATGGCGCCTCAATCTACACCGAGCGCGGCTCCGAAGGCATTACCATGGGCGCCATGGACGTGCTCTACAGCTTCGGCTTCCAGTATGAAAACCCGAAGAAGCCCTACGAAATGGAAGGCTTCGTCAACTCCGAGAAATCGGTGAAGGGGCTGGAATTCTACAAGGCGCTCTATGATTGCTGCACCCCGCCCGGCGCGTCGAACAGCTACATGGGCGAAGGCGTCGACGCCTTCAAATCCGGCCAGGTGGCCATGCACATGAACTTCGCCTTCACCTGGCCTGGCCTGCAGAAGGACGAGAATGTCGGCGGCGACAAGATCGGCTACTTCGTCAACCCCAAGGGTCCGGACGGCGAGCAGTTCGCCCAGCTCGGCGGCCAGGGCATCTCGGTGGTGTCCTATTCCGACAAGCAGGAATCGGCGCTGAAATACATCAAGTGGTTCGCCAACAAGGACGTGCAGGCCAAGTGGTGGTCGCTCGGCGGCTACTCCTGCCTGAACGCGGTGGTCAAGGACCCGGCCTTCCCGTCCAGCCAGCCCTATGCGCAGACCTTCCTCGACTCGATGGCGATCGTGAAAGACTTCTGGGCCGAGCCCAGCTACGCACCGCTGCTGCAGGCGTCGCAGAAGCGCTTCCACGATTATGTCGTCGCTGGCCAGGGTTCGGCCAAGGATGCGCTTGACGGCCTAGTCAAGGACTGGACGCAGGTCTTCCAGGACGACGGCAAGATGTAACCCGGACCAACGGCTCCTCCCGAGCCAGACCGACGCGTCCCGTGCCACCCTTGGCACGGGACGCAGTTCAGATAAATTCCAGTGTCGAGACTTGAAGTGACCGAAGCAGGACTCACCATGCTCAATCGGACTGCGGAGAACGTTGCCCGGGCGACCCCGGAGCCGTTGGCCCGCAAGGTCCGGGGCATCAGCGACAAGGGCCTCGCCTGGCTGTTCATCTCGCCGACGATCCTTTTGCTGCTCGCCATCAACATCTTCCCGCTGTTCTGGGCGATCTATCTGTCCTTCACCAACTTCCGCGCCAACCGGCCGAACGAGGTGGTGAAGAACCTCGGCTTTGCCAATTACCAGCGCATCCTCGGCGACCAGGACATCTGGATCGCCATGCAGACGACGGCGCATTTCGTGTTCTGGACCATCCTGTTGCAGACGCTGATCGGCTTCACGCTGGCCTGGCTGATCGACCGCAAATTCCGCGGCCACGCCTTCTGGACGACCATCATCCTGGTGCCGATGATGCTGTCGCCGGCGGTGGTCGGCAATTTCTGGCGCTTCCTCTACGAGCCGCAGATCGGCCTGTTCGCCTACGCCATCTCGTTCGTCACCCGCATCCCGCCGACCGATATCCAGATGCTGTCCAACGTGTCGCTGGCGCCGTGGTCGATCATCATCGTCGACACCTGGATGTGGACGCCCTACGTGATGCTGATCTGCCTCGCCGGACTGCGCTCCATCCCCGAATACATCTATGAAGCGGCCGAGGTGGATCGCGCCTCCAACTGGCGGCAGTTCTGGTCAATCACGCTGCCGATGGCGCTGCCGTTCATCATGCTGGCGGTGCTTTTCCGCGGCATTGAAAACTTCAAGATGTTCGACATGGTCAATCTCTTGACCGGCGGCGGACCCGGCTCGACCACCGAGGTCGCCTCGATCACGCTGAAACGGCAGGCCTTCGAGAGCTGGCGCACCGGCTATTCCTCGGCCTTCGCCATCATCCTCTTCGTCGCCGTGTTCGGGCTGGCCAACATCTACGTCAAGGCGCTCAACAAGGTGAAGCAGAGATGAGCCTGACCACCGCCCACTCCGTTGTTGCCCCTTCGGGCACGGCAAAAGGCATCGCCGGCACGATTATCGTCGCCTACGCGCTGATCTCGATCGTTCCGCTACTGTGGATCTTCGCCACCAGCTTCAAGACACCGCCGGATTCGATCGCCTATCCGCCGAAGATCGTCTTCCAGCCGAGCATCGAAGGCTATTGCAACCTGTTTACGACAAGGACGCGGCAGACGCCGGAATACATCAACTCGCTGGGGCCGGCGACCGGCTTCTGCGACGAGACGGTGCGCAAGCGCAACATGGTGATTGCCGGCCCGTCCAACTTCCTGCCGCGCTTCGTCAACTCGCTGATCATCGCCTTCGGCTCGACCTTCTGCGCCGTCTTCCTCGGCACGCTGTCGGCCTACGGTTTCTCGCGCTTCAAGGTGCCGCTGGCCGATGACCTTTTGTTCTTCATCCTGTCGACGCGCTTCATGCCCCCGATTGCCGTCGCCATTCCGATCTACCTGATGTACCGCGAGCTCGGCCTCTCCGACACCGCGCTCGGCATGATCCTGCTCTACACCGCGGTCAACGTCTCGCTGGCGGTGTGGCTGCTGAAAGGCTTCATCGACGAGATCCCGCGCGAGTATGAGGAAGCCGCGATGATCGACGGCTATACGAGGCTGCAGGCCTTCTGGCGCACCGTGCTGCCGCAGGCCACCACCGGCATCGCCGCGACCGCGATCTTCTGCCTGATCTTCGCCTGGAACGAATATGCGTTCGCCGCACTCCTGACCTCGGGCACCGCACAGACCGCGCCGCCCTTCATCCCGACCATTATCGGTGAAGGCGGCCAGGACTGGCCGGCGGTGGCGGCAGGCACAACGATCTTCCTGGTGCCGATCCTCGTCTTCACCATCCTGCTTCGCAAACAATTGCTGCGCGGCATCACCTTCGGCGCGGTGCGCAAATGAGCCTAACCCAACCCACGAAACGCAAATCGCGCTGGCCGCGCTGGGCTCGGCGCGGCCTGCTGGAAAACATCGCGACCGCCATCATCGCCATCGGCTTCCTGATGTTGTTCCAGCCCTTCGCACTGTCGCTCTACACCTACTCCTTCATCACCATGCTCGCCGGCACGGTGATGTTCATCATCGTCTCGAAATTCCCGGAATAGTCATGGCCGAAATCCGCGTCCAGAACCTGAGAAAGGCCTTCGGCGATTTCGTCGCCGTGCAGGATTCCAGCTTTGTCGTCGAGGATGGCGAGTTCTTCGTCATGCTCGGGCCGTCGGGCTGCGGCAAGACGACGACGCTGCGCATGATCGCCGGGCTCGAACTGCCGACCGGTGGCCAGATCCTGCTCGGCGGCGAGGATGTGACCATGCGCCGGGCGCGCGAGCGCGACATCGCCTTCGTGTTCCAGCTGTTCGCGCTCTATCCGCATATGAATGTGCGCAAGAACATCGGCTTCCCGCTCTTGGCGCAAGGCATGCCATCGGCCGAGATCCGCCAACGCGTCGAAGAGACGGCGAAGCTGCTGCGCATCGACCATCTGCTCAACAAATCGGTCTCCGGTCTCGCCGGCGGCGACCGCCAGCGCGTGGCGCTCGGCCGCGCCATCGTGCGGCGGCCAAAATGCTTTTTGATGGATGAGCCGCTGGGAACGCTCGATACCGAATTCCGTGACCTGATGGTCCATGAGCTGCGCGAGCTGCACAACCGCATCCATGCCACCACCGTCTATGTCACCCACGACCAGATGGAAGCGATGTCGATGGCCGACAAGATCGCGGTCATGAACCACGGCGTCATCGAACAGTTCGGCAGCCCACGCGAAATCTACGACCGTCCGGCGACCATGTTCGTCGCCGACTTTATCGGCTCGCCGCCGATGAACTTTTTGGGCTTTGGCGGCGGACTGGCCAAGGGGGCGAAGGAAATCGTCGTTCAGGGCGCGAAGGTGGCGGTGCCGGAGGTGCGCGAGGACATCGCACCAGCCGACATGGCGCTTGGTATAAGGCCGGAACACATCCGCTTCGACGACGCCTCAAAGCTGCGTGGCGCGATCTACGGCACGGAATATCTCGGCACGACGCAGATCGTCGCGGTGGAAACGGCGGACGGCATCATCAAGGCGCGGGTGCCGGCCGAAATCCGGCTTGCTGCAGGCGACCATGTCGGCCTGACCTTAAACAGCGCGCGGCTGTCACTATTCGACAAGGGATCGGGCCGCGCCGTGCGCACCGCGATCCACGATACGGCCTCTCAGGGGAGAGCGCAGCATGGCTGACGTGCACATCAAAGG
Organism: Mesorhizobium sp. P171375; assembly: GCF_057786075.1. NCBI lineage: Bacteria > Pseudomonadati > Pseudomonadota > Alphaproteobacteria > Hyphomicrobiales > Phyllobacteriaceae > Mesorhizobium > Mesorhizobium sp. P171375. The sequence goes on along the minus strand of NZ_JBYNWF010000001.1, from coordinate 1,506,367 downwards.
CGTGACGAAGACTTTCGGCGAGCACGCCGCCGTCAGCAATCTCGACCTCCAGATCAAGGATGGCGAGTTCGTCGTGCTGCTCGGGCCGACCGGCGCCGGCAAGACGACGACGCTGCGGTTGATCGCCGGGCTGGAGCGGCCGGACAGCGGCACAATCCATATTGGCGGGCACAATGCGACCATGCTGTCGCCGGCCGAGCGCGACACCGCCTTCGTGTTCCAGCAATATTCGCTCTATCCGCATCTGTCGGTCTACGACAACCTCGCCTTCCCGCTGCGCTCGCCGGCGCGGAAAATACCGGAGGACCAGATCCGCCGCCGCGTCGAAGAGGTGGCGAAAATGGTGCGCATCCACCACAAGCTCGCCAACCGCTCGACCAAACTGTCGGGCGGTGAAATGCAGCGCGTCGCGATCGGCCGCGCCCTGGTGCGCAAGCCGTCGATCTATCTGATGGATGAGCCGCTGTCGTCGCTGGACGCCAAATTGCGCGCCGATCTCAGGCTCGAGTTGAAACGCATCCAGGCCGAACTCGGCGCCACCATGCTCTATGTCACCCACGACCAGATCGAGGCGATGACCATGGCCGACCGCATCGGCATTCTCGCCGATGGCGTGCTGGTGCAGATCGGCACGCCGCGCACGATCTATTCCGAGCCGGCAAATCTTCATGTCGCAGCACGGCTCGGCCAGCCGGCGATCAATCTTCTGCCCGCCGGGCTGCTGCCTGATGGCGGCGCTCCGACCGGCACCAAGACGATCGGCGCACGCACCGAGCATCTGTCGATCGAGAAGGCCGCGAACGGCCACGCCGACGGCGTAGTCGACTGGGTCGAGCATCTCGGCGACCAGAACCATCTGCATGTGACGGTCGGCCCGAAGAAGCTGGTGACGCTGACCGACCCCGATACGGATCTGGCGCAAGGCGACCAAGTGGTGATCCGCTACCGGTCGCCGCTCTATTTCGGCGCCGACGGGCAAAGACTGATGTGAGGTTTTCGGTGTCTCGCCAAAAGGTACGGCACCGGCTTCTGATTGACGAATACAGGACGAATTCGATGAAGCACTTTTTCAACCGCAGGGAAACGATCGTCACCGAGGCGCTGGACGGTCTGTTGCGGACCATCGGTTCGGGCGCTCTCGCGCGCCTCGACGGCTATCCCGAAATCAAGGTCGTGTTGCGCGCCGACTGGGACAAGACCAGGGTCGCCGTTGTCTCCGGTGGCGGCGCCGGGCACGAGCCTTCGCATGCCGGCTTTGTCGGCAAGGGTATGCTGACGGCGGCGGTCTCGGGCGAGATTTTTGCCTCGCCGAGCGTCGAGGCGGTGTTGGCGGCGATCCGCGCGGTGACCGGACCGGCCGGCTGCCTGCTGATCGTCAAGAACTACACCGGCGACCGGCTCAATTTCGGCCTGGCGGCCGAGAAGGCACGCGCCCAAGGGTTTCGCGTCGAGATGGCGATCGTCGCCGACGACATCGCTTTGCCAGATATCAACCAGCCGCGCGGCGTTGCCGGCACCTTGTTCGTGCACAAGATATCAGGCCATCTGTCGGAGACGGGAAGCGATCTGACAGCGATCGCAACGGCGGCGCGCACGGCGGCGAAGGATATCATCTCGCTCGGCATGTCGCTGTCGTCCTGCTCGATCCCCGGCCAGCCGCATGAAGAGCGGTTTGGCGAAAATGATGGCGAACTCGGCCTCGGCATCCATGGCGAGCCGGGCGTCGAGCGCATCGCGGTGCAAAGCGCCGACAAGCTCGTCGCGATCATGGCGGAGCGCCTCGCCGCACGGCTCGACCCGAAAGCCAGCCATGCGCTGCTGATCAACAATCTCGGCTCGGTGCCGCCGCTGGAAATGTCGCTGGTCGCCAATGCGGTGCTGGCCTCGCCGCTGGCCAAGACCGTGAAGCTTGCCATCGGCCCGGGCCCACTGATGACGGCGCTCAACATGAACGGCTTCTCGCTGTCGCTGATCAAGCTTGATGCCGCGCGCGAGGCGGCCTTGCTGGCGCCGGTCGGGCCACATGCCTGGATGCCGGCAAAGGCCGTTGCCGCGCCGGCCGTCGTTCCCATGGCGAAGGCATCCGGACAAAGCGCGGCGCGCAAGCCCAGCGAGGATGCGCGCACCAGGCGGCTTGTCGTCACGGTCTGCGAGCGGCTGATTGCACTCGAAGAGGCCTTGAACGGGCTGGACGCCAAGGCGGGCGACGGCGATACCGGCTCGACGGTGGCGACCGGCGCGCGCAGCGTGCTGGAAAAGCTCGACACGCTGCCGCTTGCCGACCCGGCCGCCACGCTGGCGGCGGTAGGCGATCTTCTGGGCGTTGCCATGGGCGGCTCCAGCGGCGTGCTGCTGTCGATCTTCTTCACCGCGGCGGCGCAGGCTTCGAATACCGGTGCGACCCTTTCCAAGGCGCTGCTTGCCGGGCTTGACCGCATGACCTTCTACGGCGGTGCCAAGGTCGGCGACCGCACCATGGTCGATGCCCTGGAACCGGCGCTGAAAGCGCTCGACGCCAAGGGCCTGGATGCTGCCGCTACAGCAGCCCGGCACGGTGCCGAAGCGACAGCGGCTATGGAGAAGGCGAAGGCCGGACGGTCCGCCTATGTCGGCACGAAATTGCAAGGCGTGGTCGACCCCGGCGCGCACGCCGTGGCCGAAGTGTTTGCGGCCGCCGCCGCGTTGCATGCAACGGCCTGATGGCATGCTTCAGTTGTCGAATGAAAGTTCTTTCGATACTGCCGGCAGGACCGAAACCGGGAATTTGGACATGGCGGCGTTGGACCTTGCCGGGCTGATCACGGTCGCAGCGGACACGATTGCCGCTCACGCGGAAGAGCTGACCGCGCTAGACCAGGCGATCGGCGACGGCGACCACGGGCTGAACATGAAGCGTGGCTTCGAGGCCGTGCGAGCCGAGGCAGAGGCGTTTTCGACCAAACCGCTGCCCGAAGCCCTGAAGGCGATCGGCACCAAGCTGGTGATGACGGTGGGCGGCGCATCCGGGCCGTTGTTCGGCACGCTGTTCCTGGCGCTGGGCAAGGAGATCTCGGCTGCGCCCGATCGCGCCAACCTGACGGCTGCCTTCGACAAGGCGATCGAAGCCGTCGCGGCGCGTGGCAAATCTCAGGTCGGACAGAAGACCATGCTCGACGTGCTGCAGCCGGTGCACGACGCGCTTGCGGATGGAAAGACAGGTTCTGAGATCGCTGATATCGCTGACCGGGCGGCCGAGGCGACCATTCCGATGAAGGCTTTGCGCGGCCGCGCCTCGTTCCTCGGCGACCGTTCTGTCGGTCACATGGATGCCGGCGGACGCTCGGTCGCGTTGCTGGTGCGGGCGATCGGCGAAGCGCTGGAAGGTCAGCCATGAGCAATGTCGGCATCGTCATCGTCTCGCATTCGCCGCTGGTCGCCGAAGGCACGGCCGACATGGTGCGCCAGATGGTGGGCGACGAAGTGCCGCTTGCATGGTGCGGCGGAAACGGTCATGGCGGGCTCGGCACCAGTGTCGAGGCAATCATGGGCGCCATCGAAAAGGCGTGGTCGGAGGCCGGCGTCGCCATCCTCGTCGATCTCGGCGGCGCCGAGACCAACTCGGAGATGGCGGTGGAAATGATCGGCGAGCCGCGGGCGCAGAAGATCATCGTCTGCAACGCGCCGATCGTCGAAGGTGCGGTGATGGCGGCGACCGAGGCGTCCGGTGGCGCCTCGCTGAAGGAAGTGGTGGCGACGGCGCATGAATTGTCGCCGTCGTGAATGAACGGGAATTTTGAGCGCATGTCCGCATTTGCCGAGGCAACCGTCCTGATCACCCACGAGGTGGGTCTGCATGCGCGCCCTTCGGTGAAGTTCACCAAGCTCGCCAAGAGTTTTGCCGCCGAGGTGGAAATAGCACTCGCCGCCAACGGTCCGTGGTTCGACGCCAAGAGCATCGTCAAGGTGATGGCAACCAGGGCGCCGAAAGGCACCATGCTGCATATAAGGGCCAGCGGCGAGGCCGCTGCTGAGGCGGTCGGCGCGTTGGCTGAACTGGTGCGGCGCGATTTCGACGAGGGCGCGGGCCATGCCCGAACCGCTTAGGCTGCAAGGTATTTCGGCCTCGGCCGGCTATGCCGAGGGGCCGCTGTTCAACCTCGACCACGGCCCGGCGCGCTACACGGGCAAGGCGACAGCCGGCGAGGAAAAGGCTGCTCTGGAAGCAGCACTCGCCAGCGCGACGGACCGGCTTGCGACCCTGATCGAAACCGCCGATGAAGAGGCCGCCGGCATTCTCGAGTTTCAGCTTGCCATGCTGGAGGACGAGGCGCTGACCGGGCCGGCCTTCGCCGCGATCCCGTCTGGCACGCCGGCTGACCTAGCCTGGCGGCAGGCGTTGGACGCTGAGATCGCCGGCTATGAAACGTCAGACCAGGACTATTTCCGGGCGCGCGCTGCCGACATGCGCGATATCCGCGACCGCGTGCTGCGCGCGCTGACTGAGGAGCAGGAGAGCGCTGCGCCAGCGGGCGCCATTCTCTATGGCGAGGACATTGCGCCGACGCGCTTTCTCGAGACCGACTGGAGCGCCGGTGGCGGCATCGCGCTAAGGGCCGGCAGCACCGCCAGTCATGTTGCGATGCTCGCGCGTTCACGCGGTGTGCCGATGGTGGTGGGGCTTGGCTCTTCGCCGGCTAATCCCGATGGCCTGGCCCTGCTCGATGCCGAACATGGCGGCATTGTATTGGCGCCCTCAAGGGCCGAGATCGAAACCTTTCGCCGTTCGTCGTCTTCGTTTGCGGCACGCCGCGGCAAGGCCGAAGCGTATCTGGCGAGGCCGGCGGTGACCAAAGCCGGCACTACAGTGCGCGTGCAGGTCAACATCGCCGATCCCTCAGAGGTCGACAGCATCGACATCGCAACCTGCGACGGCATCGGGCTGATGCGCACCGAATTCCTGTTCGGCAAGGCGCCGCCGGACGAGGAGACGCAATACAGCTGCTATCGCAAAGTGCTGGAATGGGCCGGCGACAAGCCGGTGACCATCCGCACCGTCGACGCCGGCGGCGACAAACCGGTGCCGGGCTTCACCGTCGAGGAGGGCAACCCGTTCCTCGGCCTGCGCGGCATCAGGCTGTCACTGGCAAGGCCGGACGTGTTTCGTGTCCAAATTCGGGCGTTGCTGCGCGCCGCCGTGCACGGCAGTCTGAAGGTGATGTTTCCAATGATTGCCGTTAGCGAAGAATACCAACGTGCCGCCGCTCTGTTCGCGGAAGAGCAAGCTGGGCTCGTCGCGCGCGGCGTCGCGCAAAAAATGCCGCCGCTCGGCATCATGGTCGAGGTGCCGTCGGTGGCGATCGCGCCGGAGGCGTTTGCCGATGTCGCCTTCTTCTCGATCGGCTCCAACGATCTGACCCAGTATGTGATGGCGGCAGCCCGCGACAACGCTGCGGTGGCACACCTCAATTCGGTCCGCCATCCGGCCGTATTGCGGCTGATTGCTGAAGTCGCCGCTTTCGGCTTGCGCGCAAAGATCCCGGTCAGCCTGTGCGGCGATGCCGGCGGCGACCCCGCAGCGATACCGGCCCTGATTGAGGCCGGGCTGCGCGATCTTTCCGTCGCTCCTGCACAACTTGCCATGGCCAAGGCGACTATAGCAGATGTTGCGATCTAGGCGTGGCTGAGATGGTCGACAAGACACCAGAACCCGGCTCCGACGAGGCGATCCGCGCCTATAAGACGATCCTGTCGCAGGTCATCGACCAGCGCCCGTCGGGCATGCGCCAGCGCCTTGCCGATGCGCTGGGCAAGCACCGCAGCTTCGTGACGCAAATCTCCAGCCCAGCCTATTCGATCCCGATCCCATCGAAACATTTGCCGGCTATTTTTTCTGTCTGCCATTTCAGCCCGGCCGAGCGCGATCATTTTCTCGCCGCCTATCATCTGGCGCATCCCGGCAAGATGTCGATCGCCGCAGGCATGCGCAAGACGCGGCATGTCTCGCTGATCGTGCCGGATTTCGGCGACGACAGGCAGAATGCGGCGCTCGACAGGGCGGTCAATGATTTCATCCAGAAGATCACCAGCATCACCGGTAAAAGCGGGGGCTGAGCGTTTCCTGGTGTTCGGGAGGACACATGAAGAAATTTCTGAATTCAGTCGCCACGGTGCTGACCGAAAGCCTCGACGGCTTGGTTGCTGCCCATGCCGACATCCTGGTGCTGGGTGACGAGCACAAATTCGTCCACCGCAAGGTGCTGAAGCCAGGGAAAGTAGCACTGATCTCGGGCGGCGGCTCCGGCCATGAGCCGCTGCATGCCGGCTTTGTCGGTCACGGCATGCTGGACGCCGCCTGCCCCGGCCAGGTGTTCACCTCGCCGACGCCGGACCAGATGCTGGCGGCCGCCGCGGCCGTCGATACCGGCGCCGGCTGCCTGTTCATCGTCAAGAACTATGAAGGCGACGTGATGAATTTCGACATGGCCGCCGAGATGGCCGACGGCGTCCTGCAGGTGGTGACGAATGACGACGTCGCGGTCGAAAACTCGTCCTATACGACCGGCCGGCGCGGCGTTGCCGGCACGCTGGTGGTCGAAAAGATCATCGGCGCCGCCGCCGAGCAAGGCATGGCGCTGGCGGATCTCAAGGCGCTCGGCGACCGCGTCAACGCTGCGACGCGTTCAATGGGCGTGGCGCTGACCAGCTGCACCGTGCCGGCGGCGGGCAAGCCGACCTTCGACATTGGCGATGGCGAGATGGAATTCGGCGTCGGCATCCATGGCGAGCCCGGCCGGCGTCGCGACACGTTGAAGAGCGCCGATGCGATCGCCGGGGAGATTTGCGCCGCGATCCTGGGCGATCTCAGCGACGAGGCGAATGGCCCCGCCCTGCTGTTCATCAACGGCTTTGGCGGTACGCCGCTGATGGAGCTTTATCTGATGTACAACAGCGCCCGCAAAATCTTCGAAAACAGCGGCGTGACAGTGACCCGCTCGCTGGTTGGGTCCTATGTGACGTCGCTCGACATGGCTGGCTGCTCGATCACGCTTACCATGCTGGACGGCGAAACGACGGGTTTGTGGGACGCGCCGGTGCACACCGCGGCGCTGCGCTGGGGAATGTAGCGGAGAGGCTTTGCCCGATATTCCGATCAGGCAGCGTTATGAACCGGCCGTCAGCCCGCCGGACCGGTCGGGCCGGACGCACCGTTACCCGCGGTCACGCTTGACAGCTTACCCGCCTTGCGCAGCACCGGCGTCTCATATTGCTTCTTGGTCATTTCATTCCCCCTTTGTCGGCAAGTCCAGTGGTGGCCCCGACAAGGACACCGGCATCTGGCCTTAGCCAAGCCGAAGTCTCAGAAGTCTTAAAGCGCCTTTGACGCCCCGCCGGCCACCAGACTGGACAATTTTCCCGCCTTGCGCAGCACAGGCGCCTCATACTTTTTCTTGGTCATTCCAATACCCTCCAGATTCCAATGCAAAAGAATGGACGGAAACCTCGGAAAGTCAATTCATGAGCCGGTTCTGCCACCATGCGCTGGCTTCATGCATGCTTTTCTGCAACATACGCCCTCCCAGAGCAGTTCTCCGAAATGGAGGGCTGCCCTAGTTTCTTGTCTTGATGCAATTTCGGATGGAAAACCGCTTCACACTTTTCCTGGAATTGCTCGATTGGGCGAACGACATCCGGATTGATGCTGCCACCTCTTGCGCCTGCCGATGAAAAACTGCTGCTGACCTTCGCCGATCCGGAGGCGTCGGCTGCTGTCGGCAGTGACGTTGCTGCCAAAACCTTGCTGGCACTGCTCGCCAATGCCGAGTTCCACGGCGTGCTGCCGATCATGCTGCGCAAGCTCCGGGAAGTCGGCGACGCGCGACTGCCGGCAGACGCTGCCTTGCAGCAAAAATTGTCGGAACTGCGCGACCAGTCGACGCTGGCGACCGGCCAGTCGATGCTGCTGCAGTATCATGGCGATCGCATCATGAAGGCATTGGCGGCGAAAGGCGTTCCGGCCCGCATCGTCAAAGGGCCGGTCTTCGCGCGCAAACTTTACCGCCACGCCGCCGACCGACCTTTCACCGACATCGACATTCTGGTCGAGCCGGCCAGCATCGTCGAAGCCAACACGGTCATTGCCGGATGCGGCTTCGAACTCTGGAGCGGCGAGGCGCAGTCGCAGGATTTGCAGGAGTTCAAATGGCTGGAGAAGGAGAATACCAGCCTGCTGATCGAACTGCACGGCAATCTGGTGCATGATTCCGGCATGCGGCGGCGGCTGTCACTAGGCTTTCGCGAATTGCAGATCATCGACAGTGGCGAGGCCGACACGCCGGCCGCGCTGCTGACCATCGCCATCGTGCATGCCGCGGGCGGGCACAAGTTCCACCGGCTGCAGCTGTGCGTGGACGTGTTGCAGGGTGTGCGCGCGCTGCGCTCGCATGCGGACGAGGACCGGCTGTTCGAGGCGGCGCGCATGAGCGGCATCGAGCTCGAACTGGCGACGGTTCTCAATGTGACGGGGCGGCTGTTCAATGCACCGCGCGCGGTCGAACTGGCCGACCGCATCGAACCGGATCTCCCGATACGTCTGGCCAAATGGCTCATCACCAGCGATACGCTGCTCGGCGTCAATTCCAGGGACAAGATGCATTCGCGTCTGCGCCGCGACGCCTTCCGCTGGGTCCAGCGGCTTGCCAGGCCAAAGCCGCATTTCGCCTGAATGGTGCCTAGTCCCGCGCCGCCAGCGCCGAGCGGATCAGCGGGGCCGCCTCGGCCGGGTTCGCACCGACTTCCAGCGTAAATGTCGGAACGGCTTTGACCAGCATCGCGATCGTTGCCATGCGGCGCCTCTGCGCCGGCAAAAGGCCGGTCATGCCGGTCCTGACATTGTCGGCGGCGAGCGCCACCATGGCGTCGGTCCTGGCCATCGGCACCAGCCGGGTTTGCGCGTCCGCCGAGCGGGCGAGATGAAGCAATGCTACGACCGGCCGGTCGACTGTCTCCTCGATGCGGATGATCTCGGCGAGACGTTCCAGCGAGACGGCCTGCTCGGCATTGGTATCCCATTTGTCGCCAAGGCAGGGAGCCACGAAAGGCAGCATCGCCGCCGTGTTGCGGTGGACCTTCACCTTGCGCGGCAAGCCCCAGGCCGTGATACCGCCGTCGGACGCAACCTTGAGGATCATGACGTCGTCCGAGCACAGGCCGAAGCCTTGCGATGCCAGCGCCAGCGAGGTCGTCGACTTGCCGGTGCCGCTCGGCGCATGGACCAGCACGAGCGCCTCGCGGCCGGGCAATGTCAGGCCGGCGGTATGGAGCATATGCTGGCCGCCGGCATCGAGCGCGGCATCCAGCACCATCATCAGCAACGTCCATTTGACCTTGGCGTCGGGATGAACACGGATTTCGGCCCAGCCCTCATCGGCGTTGATCGAGGCGGTCTGCAGGCCGGGAAAGATCAGGTGAACGATGCCGCCACCGTCGATCATCCGACAATGGCCTTCCTCCGGCACCTCGCCGTCGAAAGCGAGGTTGCCGGCAGGTGATTCCTGCAGCGCCGACGTCTCGACGATGTTGACGCGGAAAGCGGGCTCGACGGGTTCGGCCACACGCAACGTGCCGAGCATGAGGTCGAAACTCGGCCAGAGATCGGCCCGCGAGGCCGATATGCTGATGACCTGGCCCTTGAGGTCATAGCAGAAAGTGGCCGCCGAACCGGTCAAGCAGCGTGCGCCTTTCCGGCATCGGCGTGATGGCGATAGATCTGCACCATGCCGGGGAGGCTGTCGCTGACCACCGGCTGGCCGTCGAGGCAAACCCAGCAATGGGCGGACATGCGCGGCGCCTGCATCGACTTTGGATCGACGCCGAAGCGCAGATCCGGATCGAAGCCGGCAAAGCGCAGGAAGCGGTGGGCGAGCAGGCCTTCCCTGAGGCATCTTCGATCGCGCATCAACCAGGGGTGCCGGACGGTACGGTTGACGGCAGCCACGATGTAGGCGGACGACAGGCCGCGATAAGGGGTAGGCGCGCTGAGCGGCGCCCATTTCAACACCAATTCGAAGCTGCGGCGGCCGATCAGGACCGGCATCAGCCGCGCGCTTGTCCACAGATGGACGCGAAACAGGGTGCGCAGGAGGACGCCGTCCGCCATCAGAGAGCCGGGTCGGCGAGAATGCCTTCGCCCACCAGTTCGGCGGCCAGCGCCGCCATGTCCTGGTCGAGCGTATCCTTGTCGACCTCGAACTCGTCGGACAACAGGACGACGATCTGGTCGAGGCTGCGGGCGCCGTCGACCTTGTCGAGAAAGGCTTCGGTGGTGCCGTTGCAGGTGTAGAGCTGGCCGCTGCGCGCGAGCAGCACCACAGCGCCATCGCCGACATGCTGGACCGAGGCGTCGTCGGCCAGCCGCAGAACCATTTCAGAAGCGATGTGGGCCATGGCGCCCCTCCAGACCATTTTCCTGAAGAGGAGATAGCGCGGCGATGTGGCGATGTCCATTACGCGGACGGGACGGAGAACAGACCGGTCGAAACGATCTGTGGCAATCCGGCAACGGCAACACCTCTACGACACACGCTACCAAAACACGGTGGAGACATCCAATCCTGGGTTGTGGTAAGTTCCACGCCGTCGCAGGGCTGAGAGCAGGACTCCGCCCCCGGAAATAGTCGGTGCGCAAACCGTCAAGCCGGCTGTCGGACAGGGTCAAGGCGTTGCTTTTCTTACCTTAAGTAAGCTATGGAGTCGCCGGGTTTTGGGAGACTTACGAGTATGCGTTACAATTGGGAGCGGGCTCCGACGGCGTTCGAACGCCATCGGAAGACATTGGCAGCCGCTATATTGATTGCAGGTGGCGTCGGCCTGATGCTGGCGGCCTTGCCGCTTTAAGAGCTGATAACCGACACGAGCCTCACGGGGCGCATAAGCCGTTTCTGCCTGCCGCAAGGCAGGCCGCGGCTCATCGTGCGTACCCGGTCACCGCGATGAAGCGGCGGTCGCGTCCCTCAAAACCCTGGCTGAAACGCTGCACCAGCACAGCCAGCACGGCCGGTTTGCCGGGCGGCGTGTATTTGTAGGATTCCGAGAGGCTGTAGGAGGCCGGGCAGTTGCGCGAGCCGGGCACAGTCTTGTCCTCGTGCAGCACCTTGAACGGCTTGCCGTCCTGCCCCTGCAGGGACAGGCGGAAGCCGAGCGCCTTGCCCGTCTTGTCCCCTTGAAGTGCCTTGTCACCTTGAAGTGCCTTGTCACCTTGCTGATCGTCCGGCTTTGCATCGTCGAAGCTTGCCGAGCAATCCGTCGTGCTGTCGGCCAGGATCTCATCGAGCTGGATGGTCGAGATCTCCGTTTCGTCATAGAGCGGCGACAGCCACTTCTGCGCCGCTTGTTCGAGGCGGAAGATGTCGTTGTACTCGACGATATCGTCCGGGAAGGAGAACCTGTCGGACGCCGTGCGCTCACCGCGTGCGGCAATGGCATATTGGGCAAGGATGGGTGCTGCCCGCGTTGCCGCCTGCGCCCGTGCCTGCTCCAACGTCATCGTCGCCTGTTCCGATAGATCGACGATAAGAATCGGCTTGCCACCGACGAATTCGTCGGTGCGAGTGTCGATGATCTCGATTTCCGAGTAACCTGAATCGGACGCGCCGGCGTCGAGCGTACCATATTGTTCGAAGGCGAAATAATTGCCGTCGGGCGAGAAGCCGATGATGCGCCGGGCCGCGGCATCGCCGGCCTGGGCGGCGGAAACAGTCATCAACAACAGCACTGCCAGGCTGGCAGATCCAAACCCGTATCGCGACGTCATTGCGCCCTGCCCCGATTTCAACTCGATTTATGGTGCCTGCAATTTGTGACCATGGCGAGATCGGTTATACAGCAAACTGGGGGGCATGGCCGGGAAAGCCGGCATAGGCTATTGCAAGACGGCAAACTTGCCTGGGGAGGAATGGATGGCGTCACGCTACCACGAGGTCTATGACGGCTGGAAACGCGACCCCGAAAAATTCTGGGCCGAGGCCGCCGAGGCGATCGACTGGTATTCGCCGTGGACCAGCGTGTTCGATGCCAGTGCGGGCGTTTACGGGCGCTGGTTCAACGGCGCCACCTGCAACACCTGCTACAACGCCATCGACCGCCATGTCGCCGGCGGCCGTGCCGACCAGATCGCGCTGATCCATGACAGCGCCATCACCGGCACGGTCAAGAAATTCACCTATGCCGAGCTGAAGCGCGAAGTGGTGGCGCTGACGTCGGTGCTGAAGAACCGCGGCATCGTCAAGGGCGACCGCGTCATCATCTACATGCCGATGGTGGCCGAAGCGGCGATCGCCATGCTCGCCTGCGCCCGCATCGGAGCGGTGCATTCTGTGGTGTTCGGCGGCTTTGCCTCGCACGAGCTTGCCACCCGCATCGACGACGCCAAGCCGAAGCTGATTATTTCGGCGTCGTGCGGCCTGGAGCCCGGACGCGTCGTTGCCTACAAGCCGCTGCTCGACAAGGCCATCGATATGTCGCGTCACAAGCCGGACGCGTGCCTGATCCTGCAGCGCGACCAGCTGCGCTGCGAGCTAAAAGACCATTACGACATCGATTTTGCCGACGCCGTTGCGCGCGAGCGCGCGGCGGGCGCCAATGTCGACTGCGTTCCGGTGCTCGCCACCGACCCGCTCTACATCATTTACACTTCCGGTACGACCGGCCAGCCAAAAGGCATCGTGCGCGACAATGGCGGCCATATGGTCGCGCTCAAATGGACGATGGAAAACGAGTTCGGCGTCAAACCGGGCGAGGTGTTCTGGGCGGCATCCGACGTCGGCTGGGTGGTCGGCCATTCCTACATCGTCTACGGGCCGCTGCTGCATGGCGCGACAAGCGTGCTGTTCGAGGGCAAGCCGATCGGCACACCCGACGCCGGCACTTATTGGCGAGTAATTGCCGAGCATGGGGTCGTCGCGCTGTTCACCGCGCCGACCGCCTTCCGCGCCATCAAGGGGCAGGACCCCAAGGGCGAGTTCGTTGCGAAATACGATTTGTCGAAGTTCCGCACGCTGTTCCTCGCCGGCGAGCGCGCCGACCCCGAAACCATAAAATGGGCGGAACAGAAGCTCAATGTGCCGGTGGTCGACCATTGGTGGCAGACCGAGACGGGATCGCCGATGACCATCAATCCGGCGGGCCTCGGCCTGCTGCCGGTGAAATACGGCTCGCCCGGCGTGCCGATGCCGGGCTACGACATCCGGGTGCTCGACGATGCCGGCCATGAAGTGCCGCGCGGGACGCTCGGGAATGTGGTGGTGAAACTGCCGCTGCCGGCCGGCTGCCTGCCGACGCTGTGGAACGCCGACGCCCGCTTCCGGCAGGCCTATCTTGAGGAGTTCCCCGGCTACTACAAGACCGCCGACGCCGGCATGATCGACGAGGACGGCTATCTCTATGTCATGGCGCGCACCGACGACATCATCAATGTCGCCGGCCACCGGCTGTCGACCGGCGCCATGGAAGAGGTGCTTTCAGCGCATCCCGATGTCGCCGAATGCGCTGTCATCGGCATCGCCGACGCCATGAAAGGCCAAGTGCCGCTCGGCTTCGTCGTGCTCAATGCCGGCGTCGCCCGCGATGCCGCTGCCATCGAAAGCGAGGTGGTGGGGCTGGTGCGCGAGCGGATCGGTCCGGTCGCCGCCTTCAAGACGGTGGTGACGATCAAGCGGCTGCCCAAGACGCGCTCCGGCAAGATCCTGCGCGGCACCATGCAGAAGATCGCCGACAAGGAAGAATGGACGATGCCGGCGACCATCGACGATCCCGTCATCCTCGACGAGATCACAGCAGCGCTCAAGGCCCGCGGCATCGGAATCTGACCACTCGGGCTGCGGGGGCCGAGCCGGCACAGAGGCGTGGTGGCGATCGGCTGAGCCACGGATCCGGCTGCTGCTCGACCACAAGGCGGTCTGATCGCCAGGCCTTGAGGCCCGCGGCGAAAGCAGCCGCCGTTATGGAATTTCCAACGCCTGCCATGTATCCACGGGTTTGCGGCGCGTCACAAAGGCGCGCCAGTGGAAACGAAACCCGATTTTTGGCAGGCATCGAGCCCAGTGGCCTTGTTTCAGCGATCCAGACCCCCTCGGCCGGCGCCGCGCGAGCGCCTGGAAATGGATATGGAGGATACCGTCGTCTACGCGATCGGCGACGTGCATGGCTGCTACAAGGAATTGCTGTCGCTGGAGGAGAAGATCGCGCTCGACGGGGTGCAATTTCGCGGGCGCAAGATCATCGTCATGCTTGGCGACTATATCGATCGCGGGCCGCAATCGGCGCGCGTGCTAGATCATCTGCTGGCGCCGTCGCCGAAAGGGTTCTTGCGCGTCTGCCTGGCGGGAAACCATGAAGTGGCGATGCTGAACTATCTCGACGGCTATCTGTCGCGGGACAGCTGGCTGGCGGTCGGCGGCCGCGAGACGCTGTTTTCCTACGGCGTCGACCCGGAGCGACTCAGCAGCCTCTATGCATCCAGCGACGAGGTCGACAGGCGCATAAGGGAGGTCATCCCTGTCGATCATATCGACTTCCTGCGTAGCCTGCCGGTGTTGCTCTGTTCGGAGAAATTCGTGTTCGTCCATGCCGGCATCAGGCCGGGTATCGACCTTGTGGCGCAAGACGAGCAGGATCTGCTCAACATCCGCGACGAGTTCTTCGATGCCGCCCATCTGCTCGACCGCTTTGTTGTGCACGGGCACACGCCGGTCGACACTCCCAAGCTCGACGGGCGACGGCTCGACATCGACACCGGCGCCTTTCACACTGGCCGGCTGACCGCCGTCAGGATCGCCGGCAAGTACGGCCGGCTGCTGTCGTCCGGGAATCAAGGGCAAGTGCCTTAGCCAGAGCAATTCCGGGAAAGTGTGAGCGGTCTTCCCGGAGAAAGCGCGTAGCGCTTTCCCGAAGGGAATTGCGTAAAAACAAAGAGATAGCGCGGTTCGGGCCGCTCCAAGTCTTTTGCGGCAATTCCGGAAGAACACCCCGCAACGCCGTCATAGCGCGAGCACGGCTTCGCTGCTCTCAGGTCGGCGCAAGCTCGGCCTCAGGGGTGGCGCCATAGGACAGCAGGTCGCCTTGCCATTTGCTGCGCTTTAGGAACTGCTCCCATGTCAATGCATGCGGATCGATTTTACGGCTCCAAGTCAAGTCGCGCTCGGGAGCGAAATAGCCATATTCGACGGCGTACTCGTTCATGCCCACCAACTCGCGCACGAAAGGCTCGTTGGCAGCAAACATCGGAAAGTGGCGCAACAAGTCTTCGCGCGAGTACGCGGAGGCGTAGCGCGCCGGCTGCCCGGTGACGCGCACAAACGTGTTCACCATTTCCTGCGGCGAGATAAGCTCGCCGATAACCGGCAGGGCTTTGCCAGCGTATTGCGCCGGGTGATCGAACATCTCGCGCACCGCTGGTCCGGCCGCGGTGAGCGGATCACAGAACGGCATGGGGGCGTCCGGCGGCAAGTATATGGCGAACGTTGTGCCGTCCTTCCCGCGTTGAGGTACGTAGTATTCTAGGAAGTTGGTGTAGAAAAACGCCAGGTACACGAACGAGCTGCGAACGGGCAAGGAGCGAATGTAGTCCTCGACCCTCGCCTTGTCCGTGAAGTGCGGCGCCCACTTGGTGCCGCCAGTGCGCGCTCTGACGTTTTCGAGCGAGCTGAAAACCACATGTTCGACGCCAGCGGCCACCGCCGCATCGGCCAACTCCTTGCCGAGGGCAAACTCGGGTTCCTCTGGCTCCACCGTGACAATGTTCGGCGTCATCAAGTACGCACCGGCCGAGCCTTTCAGAGCCTCGGTTAGCTCGGCCTGCCTGCCGATTTCAAGGGGGGCCACCACGACTTCGGCACCCTTTCGCGCCAAGGCTTGCGCGGGCTGGCTATCGAGGCGCCGAGTCAGGGCGCGTACCCGGTAGCGCCCACTATCGAGCAGGGCATCGGCGACACTGCGGCCTTGCTTACTCGAGGCACCGACAATAGTGATCAAAGGCTTATCGGCTTGGGTCATGCTATTTCTCCTAGTCTTGAGGGCGTAGACTGTTTCCGATCGTTCCCCATCAGAGCCCGCTAAAGCAGTCAGCGCGACGGGGTCTGTCCTAGACGACGAAGTTTCGGCTGCTCCGAGCTATATTTGAAATCGTAGAAATGTTCGGCTACTATCCATTCCATGGATACCAAGCGCTTGGACCTCAATCTGTTGGTTACCCTGGAGATGCTGCTGGTCGAGCGGAACGTCACGAAGGCGGCTGCCCGACTGCACCTGAGCCAGCCAGCGGTAAGCGCCCAGCTAAACCGTCTCAGGCATGAGTTCGATGACCTACTGCTAATCCCTGCCCAGCGGGGGATGACGCCGACGGTCAAAGCAATGGAGTTGCTCGATCCGTTGCGCCAAGCCCTTGATCAAGTTCGCGCCACGGTCGCCTCGCACAGGAACTTCGATCCGAAGAAGGCCAAGCTGACCTTCGCAATCGCTTGTACGGATTATCTGCAAGCGGCAGTGGTCAAGCCGCTCGTTATGGAACTCCGGACGCGAGCGCCCGGTGTTCGCGTCGCGATACGCAATCTGGACGTGCCGCAGATGGAAGCGCAGATGGCACGCGGTGATGTGGATTTGGCACTCATGACGCCGCAAGCGGCCCCGCCAGGTCTTCGCACTCGGCATCTGTTCGATGAGCGCTATGTGCTCATCGGCCGTCGGAAGCATCCGCAGCTGCGGGATGGAATCACGGTCGCTGAATTTGCTAAGCTGGAGCAAGTGATCGTATCCTTGGACGGCGGCGGCTTCGTGACGCCGGTGGACAGTGCTTTGGCAGCTCTCGGACACAGGCGTAACGTGGTGCTCTCTGCGGCTTCGTTCCTGCTCGTCCCCGAGATCGTGTCTCACTCCGACTTCGTGGCGCTGGTCCCGGAACGGCTGGTACGCGGCTCTGCCGACCAGCTTGAAGTGATAGACTGTCCATTTCCCGTTGAAGGCTTTGCGGTGGGAATGGTGTGGCATGAGCGCAGTCACGGACACAGCGGCCAACGCTGGATCCGTGAGACTATTGTCTCGCTTGTCGCGCATCGATCCTCGTCTCAGGTGCGCGAAACTCACAGCCAGAGCATTTGACCGCTTCACGGAAACGGCGAACTGCTCTATCTCTTTTTTCCACGCAATTCCCTTCGGGAAAGCGCTACGCGCTTCTCCGGGAAAACCGCTCACACTTTCCTGGAATTGCTCTAGGCGGCCGTCTTCGACCGCAGGTCCGATTTCTCCAGATAGTAG
This sequence comes from Mesorhizobium sp. P171375, assembly GCF_057786075.1. Classification (NCBI taxonomy): domain Bacteria; kingdom Pseudomonadati; phylum Pseudomonadota; class Alphaproteobacteria; order Hyphomicrobiales; family Phyllobacteriaceae; genus Mesorhizobium; species Mesorhizobium sp. P171375. The sequence goes on along the minus strand of NZ_JBYNWF010000001.1, from coordinate 1,489,084 downwards.
GTCGAATAGCGGTCGAAGAATTTCTCCGAGCCGCCGAGCGAGCCGTATTTCGCCAGCTTCTTCAGGTCGACCTTGTTGAGCACGGCGCCGACGATCTTGTTGGCAACATAGGGCTCCTGTTCCAGCAGCGAGCGCACCATGGCGCGCGGCGTGCGGCCCCATTCGGCGACCAGCACGAAACCGTCGGCAAGCGGCGCGAAGGCCTTGGCGTCGACCACGGGGCCGAGCGGCGGCAGGTCGACGACGATGTACTCGAACGTCTCCTTGGCATTGTCGATGAAGCGCCGCATGCCGGCCGACGAAAGCAGCTCGCTGGTGTGCGAGAATTGGCCGCGCAGCACGGCCGGGATGATTGCCAGCTTGGTCTGGCGGTCGACCTTGCCGACCGACTGCCAGGTCTGACCGTTTACCACCGCCTCCATCAGCCCTTGCTCGGCCTCCATGCCGAGGTTGCGGCTGAGACCCGGATTGCGCAAATCGGCATCGATCAAAAGGGTTTTCGAGCCGTTTGCAGCCAGCAAACCGGCCAGATTGGCGGCAACTGTCGACTTGCCCTCGCCGGGCAGGATCGAGATCACACCAATGACCCGGCTGCCTTGCCCTTCCATGACGACGTCGAAGGCGATCTTGGCGTTGCGAAGCGTTTCGGAGAACATCGATGCCGGCGCATCGACGCTGACCCGCATGCGCGCCCGCTTTTCGGCCGCTGACAAGGTGTTGGTGCTTTTAGCATCCGCCGGCCCGTCATCGGCATCCTTGCTCAGCCTGCCGCCGATCGTCGGCAGATAGCCGAGGAATTTGAGGCCGACGCGATCACGAACGTCCTCACCGGTCCTGAAGAACCGCTCGTTGAACTCGTTCAGGCCGCCAAAGCCGGCGCCGAGCAGCACGCCAAGCACCAGCGCAAGCGCCAGCACCCTGGAGGTGCGCGGGCTCGCAGCGGAAAGCGGTGCTGATGCATCCGAAATGATGCGGACCTTGCCGACCGGGAAGGACTGCTGCTGCGAGGCTTCCTCATAGCGGCCGAGGAAAGTCTGGTAGAGCGTGGTCAGCGCCTGCGCCTGCTGGTCAAGCTCGCGCAGCTTGACCTGGCTCTGGTTGTCGACGGAGCTCTTGCCAGCCGCGTCGGCGATCTTCTGCCTCAGCGCCGTCTCGCGCGACTGAGCGACCTCAAATTCGTTGCGATAGCTTTCGGTCAGCTGCTTCAACTCGCCGAAAATCTGTGTCGACAGATCGGCCTTCTCCTTGGCCAGCGCCACGGCCTGCGGATGCTCGGCGCCGAAATTGGCCGTCACGTCCTGCAGACGCTTGGCAACTGTGAGATAGCGGGTCTTGAGCGTTGCAATGACCGAACTCGCCGGCTGGTCGCTCGATATGGCGGAATCGTTGAAGGCGTTTTCGGAACCGCTTTCGACGATGGCCTTGTACTGCTGGTAGCGGGCGCTGGCGCGCGCCGTATCGGCCTGCGCGACGATCAGCTGGGCAGTGAGGTCGGCGATCTGCTTGTCGCTGATCAGCTGGCCGTCGCTGTTGGCGGCCAGGCCGTGCTCGGACCTGAACTTCTCGACCGCGAGCGCCGCTGCCTGTGAGTTTTGCCGAAGCTCGGTCAACCGGCCCTGCAGCCAAACCGCCGCGCGCTCGGTGGCGTCGAAGCTGGCGTTGAGCTGGTCGGCGAGATAGGCGTCGGCATAGGCCTTGGTGATGGCGGTTGCGAGCGCCGGATTTGTCGATTGGTAGCCGATCGCAATCACATAGCTGCGACCGGTGCGTTGTGCCAGCACTTCGCTCTGCAGCTTCAGCACGGCATAGTCATGGCGCGCCGTCAGCATCATAGCCTGGCGTGTCGCTTCATCGACATTTTCCATGCCGGGAATCTGGTCGGCAGAACTGGAGCGGAAATAGCCGACCACGCCGCGCACGAAGCCGATGCCCTTGGCCAGGGCCGATTGCGGCGGGTTCATGAACTCGGCGTTCTGGTCAAGCTTCAGCTTGTCGACGACCACTGAGGCCAGACGCGCCGAGTTGATGATTTCGATCTGGCTGAGAAGGGCGGCGTCGGTCTGCATGGTGACGGATGCAGCCGAGATGTCGTCGACGACCTTGTTCAGGCCTTCGTCGATCAGCACGCTGGCGACCGACATGTATTGCTTGGGCGTGGTCTGCAGATAAAGCACGCCCATGAACAGGCCGATGATGGCGCAGACCGCCACCACCTTGACCTGCCGCGCCGCCATGCCAAGCAGGCGCTCGACGTCGATGAAATCTTCACCCTTTTCCTGATCGGTGTTGGGCAATGGCATCCTCTTGTCGAGAGGAAAGCTGGCATAATTCATCTTCGGTCCAATTCTAGGTTACAGGCGCCGGAGCGAGACGGGGTCAGGCCCCATCTCTTCCGAAGCTGCGGAGATCGGGGGCAAAGCATGCAACGCAAGCTTCATGCCATCTGGCGTGAAACCTGAGCGGCCAGGCGCGCAGGCATGGGCTGCGCCATCGTCCAAACGCATATGCCCTCGAAACATGGACATTATGCGGCCACTTCCTGACGCTCGTGCGACCGCACGAACGCCTGCAGCATTTCCAGCACAGGCCCCCTCATGTCGTCGCGCGCCAGCGCGAAGGCGATGGTGGCCTCAATGAAGCCTTCCTTGGAGCCGCAGTCGAACATGCGGCCGTTGAAAGGCTGGGCATAGAAAGACTGGCTTTTCGCCAGGCGGACCATGGCGTCGGTAAGCTGGATTTCGTTACCGGCGCCGCGCTGCTGGTTGCCGAGCAGCGAGAATATCTCGGGCTGCAGGATGTAGCGGCCGTTGATGTAATAGTTCGACGGCGCGTTGGCCGGCGCCGGCTTTTCCACCATCGCAGTCACCTCGAAGCCGTTGCCGACCTCGGCGCCCCGGCCGACAATGCCGTATTTGCTGGTCTCGGACGGCTCGCAGCGCTCGACGGCGATGACGTTGCCGCCAGTCTGCCGGTAGAGATCCATGGTTTCGGCGAGGCAGCCGCGGCCGCCGAACGACACCATGTCGGGCAGCAGAAGTGCAAACGGCTCGTCGCCGATGACTTCGCGCGCGCACCACACCGCATGGCCGAGGCCTTGCGGCGACTGCTGGCGGATGAAGCTGGTCGCGCCGGCCACCGGCAGCATGCTTTCCAGCGCCTCCAGCTGGGTCTTCTTGCCGGTCTGCTCAAGCGTTCCGATCAATTCGGGATGCAGGTCGAAATAGTCCTCGATGACAGCCTTGTTGCGGCCGGTGACGAACACGATGTGCTCGATGCCGGCTTCGAACGCCTCGTCCACCGCATATTGGACGACAGGCCGGTCGACTACGGGCAGCATTTCCTTGGGCATCGATTTGGTCGCCGGCAGGAACCGTGTTCCAAGCCCCGCCACCGGGATGACTGCCTTCCTGACTTTCTGCATCTGGTATTCCTTCTGAGAAAAGATTTCCAATTATCGCCGGCTATAAAATTTGGCCCGCATGCTTCATCTCCCCGTCCCCACGGCAAACTGTGCCGCCACCCTCCTGAGCCGGACGGCGATCGGCATCGACATATGCCCGACAGCCGCCGGATCACTTAGCGCGGTGCGTATCGCCTTCAACGGCGAGCGCGCCTTGATGTGCTGAACCAGCGACAGGAACGATGCCGCCTTGCGCAGGCTGCGAGCGCGCCTGGCGAAGGCGGCCGCGGCCGCGGCGTCCATCGAATTCGTCTCTGCGAAGACCGCATCGGCCTTGCGCATCGCCTCGACATGATGAAGCTCGAGCACACGCGAGATGGAGCCTGTGCGGATGTGGTAGATATAGCCGGTCGTCGGCTCGACCACGCATTTGCCGCCTTTGGCCAGCGCATTGGCGAGCAGGATGTAATCCTCGCCGATGCTCAGATTTTCATCATAGCTGAGCCCGTTTTCGGTCAGGAAGCGGCGCTGGAAGATCGGCTTGAGATAGCCAAGATTGAACGTGGATTCGAAAACGATGTTGCCGGCGATGTAGTCGGCGAGCGTGATTTCACGCAGGCCTTCCAGATATTCGGCGGGGAACATCGTCGCTTCGGCAACGCCGTCCTCGCGCACCACCTGGAGGTTGTCGACGGCGATGACAGCGCCTGCCTTTTCCGCCCGAGCGATCATGGCGGAAAGCCGGCCGGGAAGGACGGCATCGTCGGAATCGAGCACCGCGACCCAACGGCCGGAAGCCAGCTCGAGCCCGGCATTCCTGGCGCCGCCGGGTCCGCGATTTGCGGGCAGTGCGACGACGCGGACGAGGTCCTGTGGGTAGGCTCTTGCGACGTCGAGTGTGTTGTCACGCGACTGGTCGTCGACAACGATGATTTCGACGCTGACATCGCGCTGGGCGGTAGCGCTTACGATCGCCCGGTCGAGCGTGGCCGCGGCATTGTAGGCGGCGATGACAAAGGAGACGTCAGGCTGCACGCTTGCCCCCCTGCTGCGGTGAGATGAGGCCGTACTGGCGAATCTCGCTGATGCCGACCAGGCCGCTGACGACACCGACATGCATGATGCCGCGCAGCACGCTGCGGTTGCGGCGGACCGGGCTGATCGCCGTCAGTGCTGCCATGCCAAAGCAGTAGGCAGCCTTGGCCGAGGCAAGGCCGACATCCTTCGAGCGCCTGACGACACCGGCATTTTGGCCGATGAGGTGGCCATGCGTCTGGCCGAAGCGGAAGCGGCGGCGGCGCAGCCAGTCGAACGCGGCTCGCGAACGCGGTACCACTTCCTCGACCCAGGCTTCCGGTGCGAAGGCGATACGGCCGCCGGCTTTGACCATACGATCGAAGAATTCGGTGTCCTCGCCGCCGCTCTGGCCGCGCGCCAGGCTGAAACGCCGGTCACGCAGGCTGTTGGCGCTCATCCTCAAAAGGACGTTGCAGGTGTAGCCGGTGCGGATTTCGCCCCGCACCCAGACCGGCAAGGTCGAATGGAAATCGCCCTTGCGCATCCAGTCCGGCGCATCCGGGCGGTAGAGCGCCCGCACCGGACCAAGCACGGCCTCGGCGCCGCTTGTCTCGGCGGTGGCGACCAGCTCGGCAAGCCATTGCGCGGAGGCGGTTTCGTCGTCGTCGATGAAGGCGACAAAATCCGCCGTGCTGGTGTCAAGACAGGCGTTGCGGGCGACCGAGATGTTGCGTGCCGGGGCATGCCGGTAGCGGACCAGCAGCTTCAATTCCCGCGCCAGCTCGGTCACCAGCGACTCGGCGGTCGGCTCGTCGTCATTGTCGGCAACGATGACGCCGATGCCGAAGCCGGCAGGCATGTTCATGGCAGCGAGCGAGCGCAGCGTGTCGGCCAGTTCCGGCCGGCGAAACGTGCAGACGCAAATATCGATGCGGCGATCCCTCGAGGCCATGCTCATGACGCCACCTTGCGCTGCGATCGCGCCCCGAGCAGTTGCAGCCAAAACCCGACCGACCAGCCGAAATGCATGACCATCGCCGAAATGCCGGTCAGCACATTGTTGGGGTTGCGCTGGGCAATCGCGGTCCACACGCCATAGCCGAGACACACCGAGGCCCAGACCAGCAGCGGCACCGCCGCCAGCCAGTGGATGAAGGAAAATGCCGCGAGAAGAACGACCGGCGCCACCAGCAGCGGGATCATCTGCCGGACCTTCGGGATCATGCGGTGCTTGAGCACGTTCTTGGCGCGGCCGCGGCCATAGCCGAGATATTGGAAATACAGGCCTTTCAGCGAGGAACGCGGATAGTAGACCATCTGCGTCTTGCCGCTCATCCAGATGCGATAACCGGCCTGGCGCAGCCGGTAGTCGAGCTCGGCATCCTCATTGTGGCTGAAGGTCTCGTCATAGCCACCGACCGCGGTGAAGGCCGAAATCCGGATCAGCGCGTGATGACCATGGTCGACCCATTCGCCGGCCGAGAGGTGCCTGTGCTTGGAGCCGCCGGTGCCCAATTTGGAATTCTGCGCCGCCGCGACCGCTTTCTGCACCACGCCGCTGCCGCTGGTCAGCATCGAGACGACGACCGAATCGGCTGATGTGGCCAGCGCCTCCTCGACCAGCCGGTCGCAATAATCGGCGGGATAGCCGCCATGGGCGTCGATGCGGATCAGATATTCGGCGCCGGCGCCGTAGCTGGCGACGGCGAGGTTGATCGCGGCGCTCTGGATGCGCTCTGGGTTGTGCAGGAGGATGACTTGGGGATCTCCGGCCGCAACCGCCTCGACAATGGCCAAAGTGCCGTCGGTGCTGCCGCCATCGGCAACGACGATGCGGGCGCCGAGCCTTGCGGCGGCTGGCTGCAACTGCTCGAGCAATGCACCGATATGCGTCGCCTCGTTCAGGCACGGGATAACGATCAGGCTTGGCGGAAGCGCTTTCGTTTGCGTCATCGGTGCCTTCCCGCGCCCTGTATTTTTGTCATCGCCAATCACCCCTAAGCCAGTGCCTCGGTGACGAAGGAGCCGGGTGAAACCACCAGGCCGCGCAGCCGGTCGACAAAAGCGCGGCAGTCGCTGCGGTCGTAGCTCCATGTCCTCGGATTGCGGGCCAGAACTCGCGCCTTGGCCTTGCCGAAACGCTCCTGGTCCATGCGGCCGAGCGCGGTTTCCAGCGTCTGCGGCGTGGCGTCGGACAGCAGGACGCCAATGTCCTGCTGGTTGAGGAAGCGCCCGGTCTCGGTGTTGCCCATCGAGATCGGCACGGCGCCGAAGCGGCAGCCCTCATAGAGACGGTTGGGCAGCAGCCATTCCGAATTCTGCCCTTCCTCGAAGAAGTCGATGGCCCAGGAGAAATGCACTTCGCCGTAGATCGCCGCCATGTCCTCCGGGTTGCGGTAGGGGCCGCGGAAAGAGAGATAGGGCTCGGCTTCGACAAAAGCGTGGAAATCCGGGAATTCCGACAGTGCCGGACGGCCCCGCAGGACGACCTCGAAGCGCCCGCCTTGGCGGCGGGTGAAATCGGCCAGCAGCTCGAGCGAGCGGCGGCAGCGCAGCGCGCCGAACCAGCCAATGCGCCATGGCGGCGCGACAGGGTTTTCGGCCTTCAGGCGATCGTCCGTGGAGATCGGCGCGATTTCGAAATATTTGTTTTCGACCAGCTCCACCGGCGCCGCGACTTGCCCGAACGGCTTGAAATAGTTGGCGATGAAGGCCGGCGAGCTGGTCACCAGAAGCTTCACGTCGCGGGCGAGATATCGTTCCGCGGTGCGCAGCGCCCGGCCCAGCATGTCGTTGCGCAGCACCAGGCGGTGGATGTCGAGGCATTCGTAGACAATCGGCACGCCGCCGCGAAAGGCTGCCTTGGCACGTCTGGCCAGCGCCAGCATTTCCAGATTGCGCGCGATGATGAGATCGGGCTTCGGCATCGCCCCAAACTTCGAGCCTATCGACAGCGCCGCCTTGGCGACCGCCGCCATGCGCTGGCCGAATCGGCCGTCACGCGTCGCGCCAAGGTCGATCGGCTGCAGCCCCTCAACGTCGGGAACAGCATTTGTGGTCCGACGGAAGCCGGCCAATGTGACCCGCGCGCCGCCTGCCCTGAGCATTATGATCCGCCGGCGCACGGCCGGGTCGGAAACGTCGTGCACAAGGTACAAGACATGCAGCATGAAAACTCGACCGCTGTTGGCCCACCCATAGGAATGCTAACGCAGCTTTTGCTGCATCGCAACATTTTTGGTGCACCGTAGCAAAATTAGCCACCTCTACCGCGCCGCACAAATATCGCCGGAAGTCGGTGGCGCGCAAAAAGTGGCTACCCAGGTGAGCCGCAGAAAATGGTACGACCTGCGGAGCCGGCAGTTTCGGGCAATTTTGCCCCGTGCGCGGCAAAATCGCGATCCGATCACGCCGACCATGAAAACTCCGATGTCGGTGATCGTGGTAAACCAATTGCTAATATTGTGTTGCACCGCAACAAAAAATGATGTTGAATTCACCCTAGGGAAGTTGGGGTTTTGAATTGGCCAGGGGATCCGCGCTGCATTCTGCTGCAGTGCGGGATGATGAGTGCATGGCAGCTCAGCTGCACTTTTAGAATAACTTGCGAAGACCCCTGATGCCAACTGTTTAAATACGGGTGGGTGCTGTATGGGCAAGTCTCTTCGTATTGCCGTCTATGACGACAAGTATCCGACCAGTTTCGTTACGCCGCGAGCGTCCCGACATACGATCGTGCGACAGCGATTTCTGCCGTTCAACCTGGTCTCGTCGAAGCTGGAAGGTGTGACACTGATTGAACCTGCTCTGTCCGTTGACATGGTGCATGCGTTCAACCGGATACCTGTCAATTCCTCGAAGTACATCATGTCATTCGAATCCCATTTGCCGCGGCAGTTCGCGCTTCGCAAACGCGGGCTTATGGCGCGATACCTAGTCTCGCGGATCACGAACCCCGGCTGCCGCCGCATTATCGCCTTATCGCATTTTGCCCGCAGATGTTTTCTGGCCCAGCATGCCGGAAATCCGCAGCTAGACCTCCTGACCGCAAAGCTGATGGTTCGTCACCCGAATATCGTCGTGCCCGCGGTTGAGGATGCGATGTCCCAAGACACTGCAGCGGAACTGGTGCTGACATTCGTCGGTGCCCATTTCGGCCGCAAGGGCGGATGTGTTGCAGTCAAAATCGCGGAAAAGGCGTTGGAGCAGAATTTGCCAATCCGCGTGAACATCGTTTCCAGTCTCCAGGTTGGCGGTCCCATATGGACAGACCCGACAGCTCCAGGGTTCTTCGACCCCTATCTGAAGCTGCTCGGACTGAAGAATGTCCAACATCACGGGGCGCTGCCAAACCAGGCGGTGCGAAAATTGCTGCGCAATTCGCATTTCGGCATCCTCGCCACGTTCGGCGATACGTTTGGGTACTCTGCACTGGAATCGATGTCCGAGCACACTCCGGTTCTTGGGACGGGGGTCTGCGCTCTGCCGGAATTCCTCGAGGACGGCGTCAACGGGATTTCATTGCCAGTGAAGCTGAACGAGGTCGGTGATTGGTGGAACCCGGGATACGACTTCCGCGGCGACGCGAATTTTGCCCAATATTTCCGCGATGAAGTCGAGCGTCTTGCCTGCTTGGCCATTGACCGGTTGAAGACCTATATCGGCCACCCCGAACTGATGGCGCCGCTACGGCGCCAAGCCCGCAGGACGGCGGAAACCATGTTTGCGGCCGAACCCGCAGGCGCATTTCTCGATGCGCTTTACGATCGTGTTGCGCTGGAGCGCGCGACGGATCCGGCGCAACTCGATCCGGCTCTTGACGTTTCCTCTCCGCAATCCTTGCCGGCTGAATCCTTGCCGTCCGTATCATCGCCGTTTGTGCCTAATGAAAATACACCGGAGCAACCCCACCGCATCCCGACCGCCTCCGCGGCATGAGCGCCCGGGCACCGCTCCGAAAGTAGCGACCGCGGTTGCCTTGCTGTTGCGCATTGGCCCACCGATCGGAAGGGGGCGGTTTATTCCCGGACGGTGCGGCAAGGAGAGCGAATTTGCTGCTTTGCAACATTTTTGATGCAGTGCGGCGAAAAATAGCCATATCCTTGGTGCATGGCTCAATCATCAAGGGTGGCACGTAAGCTGTTACACGTCGAAAAGCCGCATCAAACGGCCGGCTTGAAGTCGCCGCCGAAAGGTTAAAGGCGCCAACGGAGGCCATGCATGAATTACACACGCAGAAAACTCCTGGTGCTTCTGGCTGCCTCCACGGCAGTGCAGTCGGTTGCTGGACAGGCGCTGGCGGAGAGCGTTGTGGCAGGAGCCGGGGACGCTGCCCTCGACAAGCTTCCCGACTGGTCGGCGGTCAAGCTCCAGCTCTGGAAATACACCAATCCCTTCGTGCCGTCGCAATGGAGCGAGCCCAAGCTCGGAGGCTATGACTGGAAGGCCGCGAACGTCAAAATCGTCGACGGCGCACTCCAGCTTAGCGTCAGCGAGAAAGCGTCCGCGGAGGTGATATCCGGCGGCAAATCCGATTTTTCATCGGCAAGGTGGGAAGTGGACGTAACGCTCCCGACGATGAAGCCTGGGTTGATCGCAGCGCCGCTTTGGACATTCAACGACAAAGCCCATGAGGAAATCGATTTTGAGATCGTCGGCACGAAAGGGTTGCAGCTCACCGTCTGGGCGGACGTCGACAACCAGCACAAGAGCGTTTGGGTAAAATGGATCCTGCTTGGGGATCAGTCGGGCAAGCGATACCGCCTTGGCATAGAGTATGAGGCCGGGAAACGCGTTGCCTTCTTCATCGACGGGAAGGAAGCTGCTGTGGTTACGCCGGCTGACACCAACGGCGGCGCCTTTCCGAACCATCCCATGAAGCCATATTTCGACCTTTGGGTTGCGGCAGGCGCTGTCATGGACACACGCTGGGCCGGCAAATGGGAGCCAATGGCTGCTTCGGACAGATTGGTCATGACACTTCACGGTTACAGGCGAAGCGATATCGCCCCGTGAGGGCAAGAAACCGGCAGCGAAAGCTGCTTATGTCGAATATCGAGCAGATGGTTGGTCGTGCAGGTGCGACTTGATGCTGCATTGCAACATTTTCGGTTCGGCGTAGCAATGAGTGCACGTTTTTTGTTGCAGTGCAAAATTGATCCGCTAATCTCGGACTTGCTTGAGTGCCGCTCGAGCCGTGCGTTGGCCATCAGCCCGGTGCAACGCCCTAAATCGTGACGCGGACCGCATCGGGATTGTCCTGGCGTGCAGCATTTTCGGTCACTACGCCCGTCTTGAGCACCGCTGGCCTGGCTGCGGGATTTGCTGACGAAATGAGGTAATTCCATGAAGATCGTCGTCGAAAACACAGTCTGCCTGAATACCGGGGATGCGGCGATTCTGCTGGCGATCCGCCACATTCTCAAGACGATCGTGCCGGGCAATTTGCGGTTCGCCGTGTTCGACAGCCAGCCCGAGGTTGCAGAAAGGCTCTATCCGAAGAAGGATTATCCGGACCTCGAATTTCACAAGCTCATGTCGGAATCCCTGTTCCGATACAAGAATGGCAGCGGGCTGAAGGACCGGTTCAAGCCGATCTACAATCGGCTCGTTCTCCAGGCCCTGCGTTGGTTTGGCACCAGCGCGCTTGGCACTTTTTTAAGCCAGGGCGACCGGCGCGGTCTCGACATTTACGCCGACGCGGACATGGTGGTCACGACAGGGGGAACCTATCTCGTCGAGAACTACAATCTCGAACGACGCCTCAATCAGTTCCGGCTTGATGCCATGTTTGGCAAGGATCCGGTCTTCTTCACGCAATCCCTTGGCCCGTTCAACAGAAGTTACAACCGCCAGGAGCTTGGCCCGATCTTTGACCGCAGCCCGCTCATCCTGCTGCGCGATGAACGGTCGCGGACCCATATCCAGGATCTGGTGAAGGATCTCGGCAAGTGCCACGTGGTGGCCGATGCCGTATTCGCCCTGGCCGATACCGATAGGATCGGCAAGTCACTCGCTTCCAGCCAGCCGCCGGCGCCGACTGGACGCGTCGCCATTTCCGTACGCCACTGGAACTACGTCAGCGACGGTGAAGGCGGCATGCGCCGCTATCTCGATTCGATCCGCGAGATCGCCACAATTCTTGTCAGGGACCTTGGCAAGGAGGTGACCTTTGTCTCCACGTGTCAGGGCGTGCCGGAATATGCCCATGACGATTCCAAGACCGCGCGGGCGATCGTCGCCGAGCTCGATCCTGAGATCGCCAGGCATGTGACCGTCGACGCAGCGTTCCACACGCCGGACCAGTTGATGGCGCTGGTGAAGGGCTTCGACTTCGTCGTCGCGACGCGCATGCACATGATGATCATGTCGCTTTGCGTCGGCACGCCGGTGCTGCCGATCGCCTATGAGTTCAAGACCAAGGAAGTGGCCAAGCGCATAGGCGTCGACGATGTGCTGCTCGACATCGACACCGTGACGCCCGCAGAGGCGCGCGAAAAGCTCGGCCGGTTTGCGGGAAATCTCGACCGCTATCGCAAGACAAGCCTTCAGGCCGTGCTTGAGGAACACGCTTCGGCAATGTCGGCCACAAACTTGCTGGCGTCGCTGATCGGTAGTCGCTCAGCGGATGTTGCGCGCGGCGTTGGACAGGGTGGTGAACAAAGCGCGTCGCGATTGCGGGACGGCAAGCATGAAAACGAGACCGATGCCGTAGTTGAGGGCAAGCGCCAGAAAGACCGCGAGCAGGTCTGACTGGCCGGTCAGCGACGCCGGCAACCACAGGTACAAGAACCAGGCAAGCAGGGACGAGGCAATGAAAAGCCCCTGCATAAGCAGGAAGTCGGCGGCGGTCACCGGACCGACGCGATGAACCAGTACCGCGAGCACGGGAACGCGCAGCACGTAACCGCTGATGGCATAGGCCGCGGCAACGCCGACGGCGCCCCAGTGCAGGCCGACGACGAAGGCAGCGACGGTCGTCAGCGACGAATAGATGCCCCAGTGGAACATCGTCTTCGTCTTGCCCTGACAGATGAATATCCACCCCGTCGTGCTTGAAACGGACTGGACCAGGCTGGCGATGCCCAGCCAGGCAAAGATCGGCGCGACCGGCGCCCAGCCCGCGCCGAAGAGAAGTCCGACGATCTGATCGGAGGTCAGCGTCAGCGCGGCGATGCCCGGCATGGTAACGGCCGCCAGCATCCAGTTGGTGCGCACGTAGATATCGCGAAAGCGGGCCTTGTCGTCGTGGATGCGGCTGAGCAGCGGCACCATAACCCGCGTCAGCGGCTGGTTGATGTTCTGCAGCGGGAACAGCAGGAGCTTGTAGGCGCGGTCGTAATAGCCGAGCTCGATCGCACCGGAATATTTTCCGATGAGAATGTTGTCGAGATTGCGCGAGAAGAAGTTGGCAAGGTTAAAGCCGGTCAGGTTGGCGCCGAACGACAATATGTCGGCGTCGACTTTCAGGTCCGGCCGCAACGGCGTCCATCGCGCCACCCGCCAGGCGGCAGCCAGGGCGACAACCGCCGAAACCGCCGGGCCGATGACCAGCGACCAGTAGCCGAGCCCCGCATAGGCCGCGATCGCGGCGGTCAGAAGTCCGGCGGCGGCGCTTATCACGTCGTTCAGTGCGAGCTGGCCGAACTGCAGGTGGCGATTCATCAACGCCAGCGGCACCGCGGCCAGACTGCCGAGAAGCAGCGGCAGGGCGGAGCCAAGGGTGATGCCGGACATGCGTTGATCGCCGTAGAACGCGGCGACGGCAGGCGCCAGGCCGGCCACCACCACGGCACTGCCCAGCCCGACCAGCGCGCTGATCCAGAACACCTGGTTGAGCTGCTGGTTGGTGATGTCCTTGCGCTGAACCACAGCCTGCTGCAGGCCCAGATTCTGAAGCAGTCCGACAAAGGCCACGATCGGCCCGACGGAAGCCACCAGACCGAAATCCTCGGGAACGAGCAGACGGGCGAGCACGATGACCGAGAGAAACTGGATCGCCATCTTGAAGCCCTGGGCGCCGATGGTAACCAGCCCGCCGCGCAGGGCGACACGACCGAACTGGGGGGGCGGATTGGCGTTCATGCAAGCGACCTCGTTTCGCCAAGCTGCATGGCGATTTCCACGAAATGTTGGTTCAGCAGATCGGAGTTGAACTCCGCCTCGATCTTCTTGCGCGCAGCGAGGGCGATCTCTTCACACGGCTTCGGGTTCTCAGCGATCCAGGCAAGTTTCCCGGTCAGCGCCGCAACGTCCCGCTCAGGCACGAGAAAGCCTGTCTTGTGATCATCGATCAGTTCGGGAATCCCGGAATGATATGTGCTGACCACTGTCAGCCCGGCGGCCATCGCTTCCATCAGCGAAACCGGAATGCCTTCCAGATCGCCATCGCGCGCGCCGACGCTGGGCAGCAGGAACACATGCGCATCGCGCAGACGCTGCTTGACTTCGCTGTGCGGCCGGGACCCAAGAAAACTCACCCTGTCGGCGATGCCGAGATTTGTAGCGATCGCCTTCAACTCCTCAAGAAGTTCTCCGCCGCCGATCACCGAATAGACCCAGTCGCGGCGCGGCAGGCCGGCAAGCGCGCGAAGCGCATATTCGATGCCCTTCTTTTCGGTCAGGCGGCAGACCGAGATGAAAGAGAGCGTGGCCTGCTCCCACGACCGCCACTGGTAGTCGATCTCATTTGGCCGCACCCCCATGTGGTGAACCACAACCTGCTCCGGCGATGCCCCGACCTCAATCAATGCATCGCGGAAAAAGCCGTTGACCGGCAGTTGAAGAACGCCCTTTTCGAACACGATTTTGTAGCGCGCGAGCGTATTGTCATGCAGCGGCTCGCCGACATCGCGGCCGTGAAATATCGTCACCAGGGGGGCGGAAATCCTGCCGCGCTTGATGGCGCGCGCCACGCGCATGCCGTTGTTGCCAAAGTGGGCGACGATGACGTCGGCGCCCTGCAATTTTCGCGCGTGAGCAATGTCGATGGCCGTCGAGAGCTTGTCCCAGAACCTGCCGGACCACTTCCTGAGCAGCGGGCGATAGCGACCCAGACCGCCCCACCAGCATACGACCTTTCCTGGCAGCGCCTGCCAGCGCGGATCGTCGATATTGCGGTCCTTGCCGAAGGATGTCTCGTTGCAAACGACACCGACTTCCATGCCGCGCTCAAGGCACCCGGCTATCTGGTCGAGAACGAAAGTCTCGGACAATGAGGGAAACTTGTCGACTACGAAGCAAATCTTCATCGGCAGGATGCGCCCGTGCGGGGAGCTGGTGTGCCCCTGACGACAGCCGGGCGGAAAACGTCGTGCGCGAGGCACAAGACATGCAGCATGAAATTCGACCGCTGTTTGGCCCACCCGCGCAGACGTTAGTACAGGTTTTGCTGCACTGCAACATTTTTGGTGCGGCGTAGCAAGATTTCCCTCGATTTGGCGTCTCTGCCGATCAATCGGCTCAAGGGCGGTGTCAGCCGGCAGATGAAGGATCCGCCAAGCCCTCGGCAACGCCGACATGCCTGGCAGGTTCAGGTGCAAAGCCTTGCGCGGCCAGTTGGATAACGATCTGCGCAAAACGTTCGTTCAGAGCATCTGCGTTGAAGTCCTCCTCGACCTTGCGGCGTGCGGCAAGCGCGATACGCTCGCATTCCGCCGGATGCTCCGCGGCCCAGGCAAGCTTGCCGGCAAGCAGTGAAACGTCTCGCTCGGGTGCAAGCAACCCTGTCTCACGATCCTCGATGAGCTCCGGGATTCCGGAATGATACGTGCTCACCGCAATCAACCCGGCGGCCATCGCTTCCATGAGCGCGACCGGAATGCCTTCCATGTCGCCGTCACTGGCGGTGATACTCGGCAGCAGGAAGAGATGCGCCTTGCGAAGCCGTTGTTTCACCTCCGCGTGAGGCAGACTGCCGAGGAATGTTACGCGCCCGGCCAAACCCAGTTCCAGCGCCAGCTTCTCCAGATCCATCCGCAGTGGGCCGTCGCCGATAATGTCGTAGCGCCAGTCTATCTCAGGATGGGAGGCCTTCAGGGAGGCCAGGGCGCGCAAGGCGAACTCGACGCCTTTCTTTTCGACCAGGCGGCAAACCGTCGTCACGACCAATTGGGTACCTTCCCACGATTCCCAGCGATAGCCGATTTCGAGGGAATCAATTCCCATATGATGAACCGTCGTGCTCGACTGGGACAGGCCGGCCTCCAGCAGCATCGTGCGGAAGTAGTCGTTGACGGGCAGGTTCAGGGTCCCATGCTTGATCAGTCCAGCGTATTGCGTCGAGAGCACTGCCTGCCGCGCCGGGATCGCCACGTCCGCGCCGTGAAAGATGGTTATGACCGGTGGTTTGAGAACCTTCCATTTCTTCAGCGCGGCTGCTCTCTCGCCGTTCTGGCCGAAGTGAGCGACAATCACGTCACAGCGGTTCAGGCGGCGTGCAAAAACAGCATCAAGAGCGGTCGAAGCCTTGTATCGCAGGCGCGGCGGCAGCCGCCGTACAAATTTGCTGAGTCCAGCGGCCCATCGCCACCAATGTTGAGTTCTGGCGAGCAGCGTCGCCATCGGCTCGCTCTGCCGGTCGATTCGGTCGTCACCTTTCGTCCTGTCGCATACGACCTCCACGTCGAAGCCCCGCGCCAGCAGCCCAGCCATCTGGTCTGCGACGAAGGTTTCCGAAAGGAGGGGGAATTCGCCGACGATAAAGCCCACGCGCATGACCCGCCCATAAGGTTGGGGCTTGCCCGGACCCCCAAGCGGTCCATATCGCACAAGCCCTAATGTAGACAGGCAGAATACACGTTGATTGTTGCGGTGCTACAAAAATATTGCACTGCAGCAATCAAAAGTGATCAGGAAGGATCGGCACGCGACGCCTGGAACTGGCTCATGGAGCCTT
Organism: Mesorhizobium sp. P171375; assembly: GCF_057786075.1. Lineage (NCBI taxonomy): Bacteria > Pseudomonadati > Pseudomonadota > Alphaproteobacteria > Hyphomicrobiales > Phyllobacteriaceae > Mesorhizobium > Mesorhizobium sp. P171375. The sequence goes on along the minus strand of NZ_JBYNWF010000001.1, from coordinate 1,472,771 downwards.
GCGCGACTGCTATCGCCCGGCGCCGCAGCGTGTCAGATGAATTCCAACGCGACGCGTTTAGGCTGCGCGCTCCAGGCCGAGACGCCTTGCGCTGTCGAGCACGCCCATGAACGTGGCAAACTGACGGTCCGGGTTCATTTGCGGCCGCTCCGAAAACTGACGTGCTGCCGCTGACAGCCGCTTGTACTCGGCCTCATCGCTCCACAGCCGTCTGACCGCTGCAACCCAGTCGGCGAGCGGGGCATCGTAGTCCAGCACCACGCCACCGGAGCCGATCGCTTCCGGCAGCCCGCCGCGCCGCGAGCCGACCACAGGAATGCCGCTGCAATGCGCTTCCGACGCCACCCGGCCCCAGGCCTCTTCCCATTTGCTGGGCGCAAGCAGGATTTTCGTGCGGCCGTAGACCGTCTTCATGTCGCTGGTGCGGCCTTCCAGCTTGACGTTTCGAAGGGGAGAGATTGTTGCTTCGATCCGAGCTCGATGATCGTCGTCGAGCTTCCAGCTTTCGACGAACAAGAACGGGATCTCGGGACAGGCGGCGGCAATGCGCACTGCAAGATCGAAGCCTTTTTCCTCATAGGGATTGATGAGGGTGACAAATTCACCGGTCGTCGGTGTGCTGTAGAACGCGGGATTGATGGTCGGCGGAATGACCGTCGAATCGATATCGAATTTTGCCTTGTAGGTGCGCGCCGTGAACTCGGAATTGGCAATATAGAGCGCTGAATGCAGTTCGCGCAGATCACCGGCCAGTTCGTGGAATTCGACGTTCCTGAGGTAGACAACGACAGGCACGCCTTTGGCCTGCAGCGCCTTGCCGATCGGAACCGAATTGTGGCACTGCACGACCGCGACATCCGGCCTCAACTTTTCGACGGCGAAGCCCGCCGCTTCCCAGGGAAACCACGCCCGCACCACCGGATAGCCCGGGAAATTGTCGATGACCGCGCGCTGACGAAGGAGCTTCATCTTGGCGCGCGCCCTGAAGCCGAACATGCCGTCGCCGAATAGCGCTGCCAGCACGGATGCCTCGTGACCGTTCTCACGCAATTGCTCGACCAGGTGGTGGGTGCTCGACTGAACGCCGCCGCTGAATTGCGGCGTGTAGCCGGTGCCGCCTGCAAACAGAACTTTCATGAACCTGGCTCCTCGTTGTGCCGCCCTGCCCTCACGCGGCCATCCTGCCGATCGAGAAATACTCAATGCCGTGGCGGGCGATGACCTTGGGATCGTAGAGGTTGCGGCCGTCGAAGATGACCGGCGTGGTTAGCGCATCCTTGACCGCGTCGAAGGACGGGGCGCGGAAACTCTTCCACTCGGTGGCGATCAGCAACGCGTCGGCGCCGCGCAGTGCCGCCTCCTTGGTGCCGCACAAAAGCAGATCGTCGCGCAGGCCGTAGATGGCCTGGCATTCCTGCATCGCCTCGGGATCATAGGCCTGCACCTTGGCGCCGGCCTTCCACAGCGCTTCCATCAGGACGCGCGCCGGCGCCTCGCGCATGTCGTCGGTGTTGGGCTTGAAGGCGAGGCCCCAGAGCGCGAAGGTCTTGCCTTTGAGGCTACCCTTGAAATAGCGGTGCACCTTGTCGAACAGAACGGATTTCTGCTCGTTGTTGCGCTCCTCGACGGCGCGCAGCAGCTTGGCGTCGAACTTGACGCCTTCGGCGGTCTTGATCAGCGCGCGGACATCCTTGGGGAAGCACGAGCCGCCATAGCCGAGGCCGGGATAGATGAAGTGGTAGCCGATGCGCGGATCCGAACCGATGCCCTTGCGCACCTCCTCGATGTCGGCGCCGAGCTGCTCGGCCAGATTGGCCATCTCGTTCATGAAGGAGATCTTGGTCGCCAGCATGCAATTGGCGGCGTATTTCGTGAATTCGGCGCTGCGCACGTCCATCACGATCATCTTCTCGTGGTTGCGGTTGAACGGCGCATAAAGCTCGCGCATCACCGCCTCGGTGTCCTCGCTGTTGGTACCGACGATGATGCGGTCGGGCTTCATGCAGTCGGCGACGGCGGAGCCTTCCTTGAGGAATTCCGGATTGGAGGCGACATCGAAAGCCAGATCCTGGCGGCCGCGCGCCTTCAGCGTCTCGGCGATTTTGGCCTTGACCTTTTCACAGGTGCCGACCGGCACGGTCGACTTGCCGACCACGATCTTGGGGCTGTCCATCTCACGGCCGATGGTCTCGGCCACCGCCAGTACATATTTGAGGTCGGCCGAGCCGTCCTCGCCGGGTGGCGTGCCGACCGCGATCATCTGGATTTCGCCATGCTTAACGGCGGCGGCGGCATCGGTGGTGAATTTAATGCGGCCGGCGGCGTGGTTCTCCTTGACCAGAGCCTCCAGGCCCGGCTCGAAAATCGGCACGAAGCCCTGGTTGAGCCGCTCGACTTTCTTTTCGTCGACATCGACGCACACCACCTGGTGCCCGACTTCCGCCAACACCGCGGCCTGCACCAGACCGACATAGCCAATTCCAAAAACCGTCAAATTCATTCGGGTTAATTCCTGTTCACGCCCTGTGGCCTGATATGGCCGAGCCGGTTCAGATCTACTTTATGCTGCTTACACTACATGCCAGCGATTCCGGAAACTGGCACGGCTGGCCGAGCGCGGTGAAGGCGACGCGTTGCACCTGCATCGACACCTGGCGGCCGGGATCCGAAAAAGCGCCCATCCAGTTGGTCAGCGTGTCGCTGCCCCAGAGGCTGAAGAATATCTTCTGCGAATGGGTCGGCAATTGCTCGGGATTGGTCACTTCCTGGACCAGCTTGCCGTTGACGTACCAGCGCAGCCGGTCCTTTTCCCAGATGAAGGCATAGTCGTTGAAGCCCTTGTCGGTGCCACCTTCGACTTCGGCCAGCTTCTCGTTCTTCGGTTTGCCGGCGATGTAGCTATTGACCTGCACCTTGGAGGTGTCCTTGGTCAGGACCTCGAAGTCGATCTCGTACCAGGGCTGTTTGTCGGCGGGGCCGATATAGGTGAAAAAAGCGGCGTTGAGGCCGGAACCGGTGTCCGTCTTCATCCGCGCTTCATAGGTTCCGTAGCCAAAACGCTGCTTGGTCTGGATCTCGGCGCAGGCGAACTCGCGATCCTTCAATTTGCGCTTTTCGAAGCCGAGCGTCAGCATGTTGTCGGAAAGTTTGACCAGGCTTTTCGACCAGGTGCAGTTCTGGTGGTTGCCGTTCGACCAGCCGTCGGAGACAAACCAGCGCGATCGATCGAAACTCTTGAAATCGTCGACGAAGGACGGTGCGCTTTTCATCTCCGGCGAGGCGTCCTGGGCACGGGAGGGCTGCGCGGCGCCGAACAGAGCTGCGGCTGCCGCCAGCAGAAGCGCACCAACGGACAGAAGACGCAACGGCCGATTTGGCTGCGCCGAAATCATGGCATCGACTGCCATGATGGGGGTCGTCTTGGGATCTTCGTTCATATTATCAATTCACCTTTGTGCTGTTCCGCCCCAACCCAAAGTCACCGACTGGCCCACATCCCAACGGGCCGATCCCGATCCTCCGTCCCCTCGAACTTTCTCGTTTGTGCCTCGTATGACCGGCTTCAGCCAGAGCGGCCTGCGGATTTGACGTCTTCGGCCTGAGAATCAGGACCCAAGGCATTCTCGTCGACAATCGCGTCGAGTGAATGACGCAGTTCCTTCATCCGGCCGGTCTGGCGCACCAATTCGGCGATGCGCTGTTCGCAGTTCAGGATCGATTTCGTCAACTCGCCGATCTCAGACATCCTGCTTGCCGACGCCGAGCCATTCTCCATCGACTCGACCAGGAAGGCCGCGTTGGTGGACTTCGACCGATAGCGACTCTCCAGCCCGGTTTTCTCAGCCGCGATCTCTGCCGCGATCTGATCCAGCAACTTTGCCAGACGGTCGAAACGCGCCAGATCGGTCTGCTTGTCCCGGGCCGGGTCCCTGGACCTGAAGCCGAAAATTGAAGCCATCCGGTTGGCCTTCCAAAATTGCTGCACCGCAACATACAGTGCCATCGTCGGGACGCGGAGGCAACCTCCGAGTTTCAGAAAGGCAATTTTTTCAGCTTCCGTGGTCGTTGCCGCGGACTGGAGAGGCCTACTTGTTCGGGGACGTGCTGGTCCCCGCCATCAAGTACCGCAAGGGCGGCACTGGCTGCTGTCTCGGTGATAGACCGACGTGACGAAACAACGCATCGAGCTTGTCCGAGGCCACGCCGCGAACGATGGGAATGAGGTTCGACTGGCTGGCCAGCGCATAGGCGGCAGCCGACGCCATGCCGCGCTCAGCCTTCACATCGAGGAAATTGCGCAGCCGGTATTTGTCGCGCACATGCCGCTCATGCTTGCGCAGAACGGCCTTGGAGCCTTCCGGCAGGCTGTCGATCTTGAGAAGCGCCAGATCGGCATCGGCCAGGCGCTTCAGATCCTGCGTCTTGTGCCGGCCACTCAGCGAATCGGCGCGCACGATCGCGCCGTAGCCGCAGGACCGGATGACCTTGAACCGCGCGCCGAGGGCAAATGCACGGGCATAGAGTTCGTAATCTTCGCCCAGACGCAGGTTTTCGTCGTAGCGCAGCTCATGCCTTTCGAGGAAAGCCCTTGAAATGACCGGCTTGAGAAAGCCGAGCTCGCCGCGCTGGACGCGCCTCCTGGAAATGTTGCCTTCGATGAAACGCTCGAAGTCGAGGAACTCCGGATCCGCCGAAAAGGCCGGGGCGACGATTTTGGAAACATCGGTCGCCGTATCGTCGCGGATCAGCATGATGTTGTCGGCGGCAAAATCCCAGTCGGTGCTGGCAAACAGCTGGCGGAACCGGCCCTCGAGAAAGAAATCGTCGGCGTCGAGAATGCTGATGAAGGGCGATTTGGAGCCGGCAATGGCGGCGTTGCGGGCGAAAGAAGGGCCGCGATTGACGTCGAGGCGGATAACCGACAGCCGGCCGCTGCCATCGTCGGCAGCAGCGGCGACTTTTGCGGTGTCGTCGGTGGAGGCATCGTCGACGACGACGACTTCCGCCACCTCCGGCTCGCGCAGCGCCGAGGCGATGGCCGCGGGAATGGTGCGGGCCGCGTTGCGGGCCGCGATGATCACGCAGACCTGGGATTCTGTCATGGACATAGGGTGGCCTTTCGATTGCATAAATTGTTGCGAGGCCCCTCGCCCTTCCGGCGCGCGGCGCCGGATCCCGATCCATCCTCCCGTGATCCATCGCCAGCGAATCGGGACGGAACTTTCTCTGCCTGCTGTCTGACGACGCTCGTCATCACCGGCCTTCCGGTCGCTCAAAGATCCGCCGGCTGAGGTCGGCGGACGCGGCCCAGCCTGCTTCGGTCAGGTAGCGGACAGGTTCGCGGCCGCATAGTTCCCACAAAACGGTGCGCCGTTGCGGCCATCTCAGCGACGACAGCCACGGCGCGATAACCATGTGGAACAGGTCTTCATTGCCGATGCGTGACAGGATCCTGGCGGCCCGATCCGAGAGCAGCGTGCCGGCGCCGCCAAGCAGCACGTCGGCGGCGCGCAAGCCCAGGAGCAGCGTGTCGGCCAGCCCCTGCTCGGCCGCGTAGTCGAGCACATTCTGCTGCTCGGCCTCGCTCAGGCGGCTGGCCGCGGCCCTGATGTCGCAGACATAACCCGCGCATGGCTCGCGGTTGAACAGCGCTTTGGCGACACTGATGCAGGACAAGAGCAAGGTGTCGGAAGCCGAGATGAAAGGAACGCTGGAGCCGGCGATCGCAAGCGCGCGCTTGCGGCGCAGAAAGCCGTCCGTGTCGCGTGGGCTTGGCGATCCCGGCTGCTGCAGCCGGTAGTGGAGATCGACGGTGGACAATTTCGGACCCTGGCTGCGAACCATATGCTGTTCGCCCAAAAACCGCACCCACCAGACGGAGCGGGACTTGCCGGCGACCTCGTAGCCGACCGAGCGCAGCGCATCGCGGGCTTTGAAGAAGCCGGCTGGCGACACCAATATGTCGACATCGCCGGACGGCTTCATGAAATGGTCACCGTAGAGCAGTTGCTGCTGGAACGGTCCCTTCAGGAAGACAAAATCGATCTTGCTGTCGCGCAGCGCCTCATCGATGGCCATCGAGTCCATGATGCCGGACGAGTTCATCGCGATCGTGCGCCGGCGGTAGGTGTCGAGCCACCCGAGCAGCCCAGGCGGGGTCTCGCCCACGGGTGGGCGCGACAGCGCCTTCAGCACAAAGGTCGCGACCTTGTTCAGCCGCGCGATGTCGCAGACATCGGCAACGGAGATAGCCGGCGCAGGCGCAGTGCTGGCGCTCGCCTCCGGGTTGAAGAACAGCCGCAGGCACGCCTGCACATAGGCCACTTCGTCGGCGCAGCCGGCGGCGCGCAACCTCTCGAAGGTCCCTTCCTGCAAGGCCATATGCTGCAGCATCTCCGCAAACAATTTTGTGAGGCGCGTTATATTGCAAGTGCGAAGCAAAGCATCGCCAAATTAAGCTGCCGCGTCCAGTTTTTCCTTCAGGGCCGCCCCAACCACAACCATAGCGTTTAGCGGCGCAATTGTGCAACGCAGCACAGGCGTCGCCGGAATCGGATCGGCCGACAGCACGCCTGCAGCAATTTCCGTGCGGCTTTGCTCGAGCCTAAAAGGCGGGCATTCCAAGTAGAAAATTTAGTGTAATTAAATCAGATGCTTATTTAATCGCCACGGATACATTGTTGAATTCACTTGGGATGCGCGGCTAGAGTGCAGATGCAAGCGTTTTGATCACCATTGAAGGCGGCCGCAACCGAGAATTGATTAACGGCGGGTAAATCAGGCTTGACTCATAAATGCTGCCATGCAGCTATTGCGGTGCAGCAATAGATCGCTGCCGGCAATCGACAGGCCGCTTCCAGTCCGTATTGGAGAGTAAAATGGAACAGAATGTTGAAAAGCATGAGTACGAAACCCCAAGCCTGACAGTCCACGGCTCGATCGAGACCATCACGCAAGGCGGTAGCGGCACCACGGCACTCGACGCCTCTTTTCCGGCACATACGCCGGTAGGCGAACTCACCTTCTCCTGAGACTCTCTTCTCGTTGGGGTGACAAAGTCCGGACTCTGAAACAGAGCGCACTAAGGAGAGTCGGGGCTCAGGCCCCGGCTCTTGCGCCTTGTCCGGAATTGCCGAAGCGTTGGTGTAGTGAGCAGTGTCGTGTGAGCGAGGTTTAGGATGGGCTGGAACCCCTCGGAGCATGATCGGGTGAGCGCGAGCAAGGATGCGGTTGCCTGCGAATTCGGCAACGGCCTGGCGCTGCTCGATATGCGGTCCAACATCTATTACAGCCTGAACAGCGTCGGGGCCTATATTTGGGAACTGATTCAGGAGCCGAAGCCGATTGTGGAAATCCGCAGCGCGGTGCTCGAGCGCTACAATGTCGAGCCCGAACGCTGCAAGGCCGATGTCGACGGATTGTTGAAAGGCCTGGCGGACGCCGGGCTTGCGAGGCTCCATGATGAGGAACTTGTCTAGAGTTTTCTCGCTGAGCGGGCCGGAGATGCTCTTCCTCGCCCATTGCCTTGCGGTGGTTGCAGCGGTGAGACTGGGGCTGACGCTGCTTTCGTACAACAAAGTTCGCAGCATGGTGACGCGGCTCGACGCGAGCGCGCCGGCCGGCATCGGCGATCTCAGGCGCGTCGCCTGGGGCGTTGCGGCCGCGGCGCGGCTGGTGCCGGGCGCAAGCTGCCTCACCCAGGCGCTTTCCGGCCAGTATTTGCTTGCCCGCCAGGGCAACGCTTCGAAGATTCGCATCGGCATCGAGCGCGATACCGGCACTGAATTGAAGGCGCATGCCTGGCTGGTGAGCGGCGACCACATCGTGCTTGGCGGCTCGCTTGGCAGGTTTACCCATCTCGTCGATCACGGCCAGTGACCGATGAGCGGCGTCGCCGGAATTCTGCTCAGGCAGGAAGGCAAGCCGGCCGCTGCGGCTGACATCCAGCGAATGCTTGCCCGCATGCAGCATCGCGCGCCTGACGGCAGTTCGTGGTGGATGGACGCAAGCGTCGTTCTTGGCCACGCCTGGCTCAACACCACCGATGAAGCCGGCCCCGGCCCGCTGACGATGGCCGGCGGCAAGCTCGCGATCACCGCCGACTGCCGGTTGGACAATCGCGACGAATTGCTGGCCAGGCTCGGCATCAGGGACAGTTCGGTCGCTGACGCCGTGCTGTTGATGCGCGCCTATCTGCGCTGGGGCGAAGCCTGCCCCGAACATCTGCAGGGCGACTTCGCCTTCGCCCTCTGGGATGGCGAGCGCCGGCAGCTGTTTTGCGTGCGCGACCATTTCGGCGTCAAACCCTTCTACTACCATTCGAGCGACCGGCGCTTCGTCTTTGCCTCGGAGATCGGGCCGATCCTCGATGTCGGCGGCGTCGACATGCGCATCAGCGAACACCAGATTTCCGGATTTCTCGCTGGGCTGCCCGACGATCCGCAGTCAACAGCCTACGCCGACATTTTCCGCCTGCCGGCGCGCCACAGCCTGACCGTGACCGGCAATCAGGTAGTGTTGCGCCGCTACTGGCAGATCGAGCCATCACCAAGGCCGATGCGCGCGGACGCGGCCGAGGAATTCCGCCATCTGTTTACGCAATCGGTCCGCAACCGCATGCGCGGCACGCCGGCGGTCGGCGCGATGCTGAGCGGAGGGCTCGATTCCTCCTCGATCGCCTGCGTGGCAGGCCTGCAGAATGCCGCGCAGCGAAAGCCGAGGCTGCCGACTTTCTCATTGGTGTTCGAAAAGGGCTCGCCGATGGACGAGCGGCCTTTCATCGAGGCGGTGCTGGCGCAGCAGAAGGTCGACGGCACCCTGATTTCCGTCGGCAACTATGCGCCCTTCGCCGAGTTCGAGCGCATCCTGGAAGAGCAGGAAGAAACGTTCCTGGCGCCTGGCCTGTCGCTGACCCGCGACATCTACAGAACCGCCGGCGCCAAAGGCATGAAGGTGCTGCTGGACGGCCATGGCGGCGACGAGGTGGTTTCGCAGGGCCACGGCCATCTGCACGAACTCGCCGATGCCGGCAAATGGATGGAGCTTTGGCGCGAGCTGCGCAGCGCTTCCAACACTTATGGCGACGGCATGCTCGGCCTCTACTATCAATTCCTCACCCTTTACGGGCCGGCCTGGCGCATCGCCAAAATCAAACGGCTCGCGAACCGCGCGCTGGGCAAATTGCGGCGCCATCCCACTGGGCGGCCGGCGACAAGCTGGCGCGGCCTGATCAATCCGGATCTGGCGATGCGGACGGACCTCGTCGAGCGGTTTCGCCGGGCTGGCTACATGCCGCCCGCGGTCAGCGCCAGCGAGACCTTGACCCATCGCTGGCTGCTGTCGAACGGCATGGTGCCGCACGCTTTCGAGGTTCTCGACAAGGCCGCGGCGAATTTCGGCGTCGAGCCGCGCTACCCCTTCTGGGACAAGCCGCTGGTCGAGTTCTGCCTGGCGCTGCCTGGCGCGGAAAAGCTGAACCACGGCTTTGGCCGTTCGGTGCTTCGGCGCGCCATGGAAGGAATTCTGCCGCCGGCGGTGCAGTGGCGGCGCGACAAGATCGATTTCACCTCCAATTTGGTCAAAGGCATGCTCGGCAATCACCGCGATCTCCTCGACAAGGTGCTGGTGGCGGATGCGGCGCTGATTGCCCCTTACGTCAACCTGCCCGAAGTGACCGCCGCCTATGGCCGCATCTCCAGCCAACCTGAGGCCGCCACCTTGCCCGATGTCCAGTATGTCTGGCGCTCGATCGCGCTGTCGCTGTGGCTAAGGCAGGTGCAACTGCGCGGGAGCCACGCATGATTCCGGCCAACATGCCACTCGCCGCCGATGACCGGCACCCAAGTGCTGCCCGCGTACAGCGCTTCTACAAGGCCTACGGCCTGACGGTCGCTTCGCAGATCGAGCTGCCCGAGCTGGAGCCGAGCGCACCAGCTCCTGCCGACGTCCTGATCACGGTCGGCCCAATCGACTTGCCAAAACCTTCGCCCCAGACCGGAACTGCTTTCCGGTTCGAGCCGCGGCAGCAATATCTGGCATGGCAGACCGTCGGCGCCTTCCTGATCACCGATGCCTGCCGCATCGAGGTCGAGCCGGCGCCTGATGTCGACGATGCGCTGCTGGCGTTTCCGCTGCTCGGCCCGGTCATGGCGCTGCTCCTGCACCAGCGCGGCCTGCTCATCCTGCATGCCAGCGCCATTGCCGTCGGCGGCAAGAGCGCTGTTTTCATGGGCGACAAAGGCGCCGGCAAATCGACGACGGCAAGCGCTATGATCGGGGCCGGACATCGCTTGCTGACCGACGATGTTGTAGCGCTCGATCTCACCGAACAGCCGATGATCGTTCCGGGCTTTCCGCAGTTGAAGCTCGCCGCCGATGCCGCCGCCGCGTTTCCCATCCGGCAAGCAGAGATACGCCCGCAGGTGCATGCGGCGATCGACAAGATGCAGCATCGCCTGCGTGGCGGATTTTCAAGCGAGATGGTGCCGGCAACGCGGATCTACATCCTCGAGCGCGGCGAAAAGGCAGCGATTACGCCGCTGCCGAACATGGGCGCCCTGCCGGCTATCATCAAATTCTCCTATGTGACGCGGTTCGGTCGCCCGGCCCTGGTCGGCGATTTTGCCACGACGCACCTCCGCCAATGTGCAGCCCTCGCCAGCCAGATCGGCGTCTGCCGCCTCGAAGTGCCGGCCGGGCTCGACCGTATCGGCGAGGCCGTCGCCCTGATCGAAAACGATCTGGCCGCTGACAACGGGCCGCGGTGAACAACATGTCGGGATCGCAGATCCTTCGCTTTCCGTTTTACCTAGATGTCGCCGGGTTCGGCGCCGCCGTGGCCCGGATTGGCGGGCGCAGGACGCTGACGGCGCTGCTGTTCCTGATCCTGGGGAGCCTGACCGAAGGCATCTCGATCCTGCTTCTGGTGCCGCTGCTGCATCTGGTCGGGCGGCCGGAGCAGAATTTTGCGGTGAAGCTGCCGAACAACGACTTCGTGCGCTGGCTGGTGCCTGACGGGACGCTGCAGTTGACCACGGTGCTTTGCCTGCTGGTCGGGCTTGTCGCGCTGCAAGCAGCGTTCAACCGCTACAAATCCGTCTACATGGCGCGGCTGCTGCTCGACTTCATCAACCGCCTGCGCATGAACCTGTTCGAGAGCATCGGCAAAGCGCGCTGGGGCATTTTTGCGCGCATGCGCAGTTCCGACCTCGACCATGCGCTGACCGGCGACATCGACCGCGTTCAATCAGCCGCCTTCTCGCTGCTGATGCTGGTGCAGATTGCTGTGCTTCTGGCAGGTTATCTCGTGGTTTCGCTGTTCATTTCGCCTGTCATGACGGCCTTCGCCATCGTCGTCGGCATCGTCACGTTCCTGGCTCTGCAGCCGTTGCGTGCGCGAGCCAGCGCTTTCGGCCGGGTTTTGACCACCAATCGTCAGGAGCAGTACCGCACGGTCTCGGAGTTCCTCGGCGGCATCAAGGTGGCCAAGAGCCTGAATGTCGAGGAGACCTATTACGCGCAACTTCGCGCGACACTGGAGAAGATGAAGGCCGACAACATCAACTATGTGCGCAACAGCACCATCGGCACCGCTTTGTTCCAGGTCGCCAGCGTCATCGGGCTTAGCCTGTTCATCTACGTCGCCCTGGTTCGCTTCAACCTCTCGCTGGCCGAGATCGTCGTGCTGCTGCTGGTGTTCATGCGCATTGCGCCGCGCTTCATGGATATGCAGATGCAGGCGCAGCAAGTGCTGATCAATCTGCCCGCCTATGCCTCGATGCGTGACATGCAGGCGCGTTTCGACGCCGAGCGCGAGCCTGCGAACCTCGAATCCGATGCCAAGCTGTCGCTGGATATCGGGCTCAACATCCGCAATGTTTCCTTTGCCTATGAGGCCGGCGGCAAGCCGGTGGTGAGCGACATCACCTTCGGTCTTCCCGCCGGCAAGGTAACGGCACTGATCGGCCCGTCAGGCTCGGGCAAGAGCACGCTTGCCGACATGCTGCTCGGCCTGCTGGAGCCGAGCGAAGGCAAGATCCTGGCCGATGGCGTCGAGATCAATTCGACGAACCGCCGGCATTGGCGCGATCGGGTGGCGTATGTACCGCAGGATGTGTTCCTGCTCCACGACACGATCGCCGCCAATCTGCGTCTTGCCGCGCCAGAAGCCAGTGACGCGGAGTTGTGGACTTCACTTCGCGCGGCGCACGGCGCTGACTTTGTCGAAAAGCTGGAACTGCGGCTCGACACGGTGGTCGGCGACCGTGGCGTGCGGCTCTCAGGCGGCGAACGCCAGCGCATTGCACTGGCGCGCGCGTTGCTGCGCAAGCCCTTGCTGCTCATTCTCGACGAGGCGACCAGCGCGCTCGACTGGCAGAACCAGTCTCTGATCGCCAAATCGATCGACGGCCTGCGCGGATCGATGACGATCCTGACCATCGCGCACAGGCCGTCGATGATCGCCTTCGCCGACTGGGTGGTTGCGATCGAAACCGGCCGGATCGTCGAAGTCGGGCAATATCAGAGGTTGAAGGCGAAGGCCGGCAGCCGCCTGTCGAGGATGCTTTCAGGCGAGCAATCAAAACCCGAGCCGGCCGAAGCAGGCTGAGTCCGATTGCAATGTGGCCGAGGTCGCGTACGACCTCGGCCTGTATTCAATGCATGCTGCGCCTGGCCGAGAGTTTCTCGCCTTCGGACGCCTTTTCCGCGCCGAGGCTTCGTTCAGCGTCGCGAGCCCTGTCGGCCGATGTCGGCGCGCTCCTGGCGATCATCACATAGACCAGCAGGAAATAACCGATCTGGATGAGGACAGCACAGCCAATGACGCGAAGCACCGTTGTGGAGAGCGACGCGCCGTCGAAGTACGACCACGCGACCACGATCGCGAGGGCGAAAACCATTCCGATGACGAATTTTGGTAATGACATGATCGGCGGCCCGTCAACCGGCCCGAGCATGCAAAAGCGATGACTTACCCACCCGAGTATCTCCCCATTCGCCATGCGAGCTTATTCAGCTGCTCTTTTTCGGCCGGTTGCTTCCGGCCTTCCCAACCCATTCAGGCTCTAACAGAAATAATTTGCGACTCTATTAAGGCGCGAAACTGGCGGCAAGGGCAACCGGCGATAATTTTCAGTCTGCCAACGCGTTCGACTCTGCCATGCTGCGATGCACACGCAGGGGTGGTGGCCTAACTCGTCAAACGATTCTTACGTCAGTAGAATCTACAATCTTGATTAGTATTTTATTTGATTAATCTAGAAAAACGAGTGATTCGAAACCGAGTTAAAGCCATTCCCTCTGGGGCGAAGGACGATTCGTCCAAAACGGGCCGGAAAAAGGCATTACATTTCCTACCGTTGCTAATTATTCGTCACAAACCTGCCATAAAGGGCAAAATTTGGGCAGGGCGCGTTTATTATTTAGTCAATTCATGACGTGACTATTTCACTCGTATAGGAAATTGTGTGTTGCGCTGCAGCATTTTTTTGGTATCGTGACATAAACCATCCGTTCAACGTATGGAGCTTTTGCATGAGGGACGTTGCCAAGTCGGCCAATGCGGCATTTTCGCAGGTCGGCGTAGATTTTCCGCCACCGATCGGCGGGCTGCTAAAGCGCAGTTTCGATATTTTCGGTTCACTTGTCGGCCTGGTGGCGCTCAGCCCACTGTTCCTGATGGTGGCCCTTCTGGTCAAGCTTTCCGACGGTGGCTCGATCTTCTACGGACACAAGCGAATCGGACGCGGCGGGCGGATTTTCCCCTGCCTCAAGTTCCGCACCATGGTCGAAGACGGCGAACGCGTGCTGACCGCTTATCTCGCGGCCAACCCGGAAGCCAACGCCGAATGGATCGCGACCCGCAAGCTGAAGAACGATCCGCGCGTCACCCGCGTCGGCGCCGTTCTGCGCAAGCTCAGCCTCGATGAGCTGCCGCAGATCATCAACATCCTGCAGGGCGACATGAGCCTTGTCGGGCCTCGTCCCGTGGTGCGCGACGAGCTTGAGATCTATGGCAGCGCCGCGGTCTACTATTTGAAGTCGCGGCCGGGCCTGACCGGGCTCTGGCAGGTCAGCGGACGCAACGATGTCTCCTATGACAGCCGCGTCGCGTTCGACCGTCACTATGTCGAGAACTGGTCGCTGTTCGAAGACGTTCGCATCATCCTCAAGACTGTGCCTGCGGTGTGGATGTCGCGCGGTTCCTACTGACCGACCGCAACTGGTCAGCAATCGGGCCGGTCCGGCCCGAAGCCAATCCGGCCCAAAGCCATTCGGCGATGGGCCGGCCTTGCATTGCAGTCGAGGTGCTCAACCGGCATTCGGCAGCAGGCCTATCGGGCGGATGGGGCCAAAACGGATCGGAAACGTTCAGTTGAAAACAGATATGTCAGCCTATTTTCGCCTTGCCGGCCCGATGCGGCCAGCACGGCTCGTCGCCACATGCCTCGCTCTGTCGCTCACGGTTCCGGCCATGGCCGACGAGTACCGGCTCGGCTCGCAGGACAAGCTCAACATCCGCATCGCCGAATGGCAGACCGTCGAAGGCACGTTCCGTGACTGGGCGGCGGTGAACGGCGAATATTCGGTCGGCCCGGCCGGCAATTTGTCAGTGCCGTTCGTCGGCGAATTGCCTGCCGCCGGCAAGACCACGTCGGAGGTTGCGGCCGCCATCAGCGTTGCCCTGCAGCGCAAGCTTGCCCTGTCGGACAAGCCGGAAGCCTCGGTGGAAATGGTGCAGTTCCGGCCGTTCTACATCTCGGGCGAGATCCAGACGCCTGGCCAGTTTCCCTATGTGCCCGATCTGACCGTGCTCAAGGCGGTCAGCATCGCCGGTGGGATCCGGCGCAACGCCGACTATGGCCCGCAGATCGCCAAGGACCTGGTCACCGCCAAGGGCAATTTCGATATCTATGACGACCAGCGCGTGCGGCTGATTGTCAAGCGTGCCCGCATCGATGCGGATCTCGCCGGCAAGGCTAGTTTCGACGTGCCGAAGGAGGTCGAGGGCGATCCGCGCTTGCCAGCCATCGTCGCCGACGAGATGCAGATCCTGACGGCCGATCAGAAGGCGCTGAAGTTGAAGCTGCAGGCGCTCGACGAATTGAAGGGGGTCCTGCAGGCCGAAATCGAAGCGCTGCAGAAGAAGATCGTCAACCAGCAGCGGCAAGTCGACCTTGCCAAGCAACAGCTCGAAAGCATCGGCCCGCTGGTGCAGAAGGGCCTGGTTGTCAACACGCGTGTACTGAGCTCGGAGCAGTCCGTCGCCAATCTGCAAGGCCAGATTCTCGACTACGAGACGGCCATCCTGACCGCCAAGCAGTCGATCAGCAAGGCGTCGCAGGATGCCATTGATGCCCAGAACACCTTGAATTCGAACCTTGCCTCCAGCCGCCAGCAGGTCGAAGCCGACCTGAACGAGGCGGCGCTCAGGGTGGGCATGCAGAAAGGCCTGATAGCCCAGGCATCGGATCCCGCCACGACTGCCGCCATCACAAGCGGTGAGGAACCGACGTTCCTCTATTCGCTGGTGCGCGTTGCCGACGGCAAGACGAGCGAGATCGAGGCCAAGGAAGACACACCGGTGCTGCCGGGCGACGTCATCAAGGTGAAGCTGGCGCCGACGGCCAGCCAGTAGTTTCGCGCAGGGCTCGTTCCGTGAGACCGGCACGGCGGAGGCGGGAGGAACAATTTCGGCTCGTTCGCGCCCAGGCGCGGGCGAGCAATTCTATCTGGACCGCTTGAAGGCATACAATGCAGCCCGCCGCCCCGCGCCATGTCTACCTCAATCTCGACGCCATCCGCGGCGTGGCGGCGATCAGCGTGATGCTCTACCATTTCTCGCCGTTCCTGGCCGCAGGCAAGGTGCTGCCGTCGAGCTATCTCGCGGTCGATCTGTTCTTCCTGCTCAGCGGTTTCGTCATCGCGCATGCTTATGACCGCAAGATCGAAAACGGCATGGGCTTCGGCACGTTCGTGGCGATCCGCCTGATCCGCCTCTACCCGCTCTACCTTGCCGGCACGTTGCTCGGCTTCTTCTATTTGCTGGTCAAGAATCGGCTGATCCCGACGGAATACATGCCCCTCTCGGAGATCGGCACGATGCTGACGACAGGCATGTTCTTCATCCCGCTGGTCAGCGATGCCTATCACACGATCTTTCCGCTCAATCCGGCGTCGTGGTCGCTGTTCTTCGAACTGATCGTCAACATCGCCTATGTCGCTGTCTTTTTCCTGCTGTCGAAGCGCGTGCTGACAGTCCTCATCGCCGTCAGCCTGGCGCTGCTGGTGGTCGCCTCGATCGTTGCCGGCACGCTCGACTTCGGCATGACCGGCAAGACCATTGTCAGCGGACTGCCGCGCGTCTGTTTCTCCTTCTTTCTCGGCGTGCTGCTCTGCCGATCCATGGCGCGCTACCAAAGCGGGCTCGGCTTGCTGCGGCGCGGCTGGTGGGTCGAGGCTGCGATCGCTCTGACGCTTGTTGTCTTCGCCATCGCACCCGCCGGCGACGCGCGCATCGCCTACGATCTCGCCTGTGTCGTCTTCATCTTCCCGGTCCTGGTGGTGATCGGTGCCATAGCGCCGACGGCACCCCGCCTGTCAGGCCTCTATGGCTGGCTCGGGCGGATTTCCTACCCGATCTACATCATCCACACGCCGATGCTGATGATCATCGCCGGCGCAGGCAAGGCCGCCTCGATCGACCCGTTCGCGCATCATCCCTGGTTCGGCATCGTCATGGCGACTGCGGTCATCGTCATCGCCGATATCGCCACGCGCATCTACGACGAACCGTTGCGCCGCTTCCTGCAGCGCCTGATGCAGCGCAAGCGGGCCGTCGCCTGATCCTCCAGGACGGCCGCATATAGCGGAGGCCTTCGCCCTACGAGTACCCCCACCCTTGATCCCTCCCCACAAGGGGGAGGGAGACTTCCATTAGCGCATTCAGCTGAACCTGATCAGCAAAGGCGCGCGGCAGCGGTCCCTCCCCCTTGTGGGGAGGGTTAGGGTGGGGGTCCCTCTTCGCAAGAATCTATTGTGCGGCCGACCTGTCAGACTCGTGCCGGCATGCGGCCGCCGGCGGCCTTCTCGTCCTGCACGGGAGCATAGGCCCGCCTTGCCCGGACAACCGGCACCGGGCGTAGCTTGAACAGGCCGTAATAGACGATGAACGAGGCCGTGAAATAGGGGCCGAGTATCTCGACCTCGAAGAAGGAGCGGATCAGCATCAAGCCGACCGCCCCGGCAAGCACCACCGAATCGGCACTCCAATCGCCGAACACCACTTTCGAGACATGGCCCCAGAAGGAGCGCAGGATGATCAGCGCCAGTATGGTCATGCCGATAAAGCCAAGCTCGACCAACGTCTCGATATAGGTGTTGTGGAAATGGAAGCCGGTGCGGGTCGAGATGTAGAACTCCGCCCAGAGCCGTTCCGGATCGGCAAAGCCCTGTATCCAGTAGGCGGCGTAGCCATAGCCGAGCACTGGATGCTGCTGCGCCGCCAGCCAGCCCTGTTCCCAGAGATAGGTGCGGCCGGTCAGCGTCGAATCCTTGCCGAAGATGCCGAGCACGAAGTCGAGCAGGCCGAGGTTGAGCGCGGCCACCACACCCGAGACAAGCGCGACGGCGCCGACGACAAACATGACGCGCCGATAGGCGCGCGACAGGATTTTGCTCATCGTGAGCAAGGCAACGATGCCGATTACCGCCGGCAGCGAAGCGACCGAGGTCGCCGAATGGGCAATCGCCAGCATGTAGACCGACAACAGCATGATCGGCGCGGTCCACACGAAGCTCATCCAGTTGCGCCGGTAAAAGACGAGAAAGGCAAGGCAAAAGAAGATGCCCAGCGAGGCGAAGAAGCCGACCTGGTTCTTGGAGCCGAAGGCGCCGACGAAATTGGTGGTGCCGTCGATGGTGTCGAGCGCATAGCCGCCGACCCTCAGCGAATAAAGCAGCACGACGAAGATGCCGATCAGCGAGCCCAGCACCAGCGTGCGCACGCTTATGGTGCGCGCGGCGACGTAGGCGCACAGGATGTGCGAGAAATATTGCAGCCCCGCCCGCGCACTGGTGCCGGCCGCTTGCGACCAGAAGACCGAGAGGCAGATATAGGTCACGAAGACAAGCGGCAGCCAGATGCCGGAGAGATCGCGCGTGAAGCGCCGGTAGTCGACGAACAGCAGCGGCAGCCACACCAGATAATAGGCAAGGATCAGGATCTTGCCGAAATTGGTGGAATAGGCGAAGGCAAAGACCGACACGACAACGGCGAAGGCGGCATAGGCCTTGTTGCTTTCCGGATCGATCAGAATGGATTTCGGAATCTTCATATCCGTACCGGATTTCTCATTCCTGCCGCCTTCCAACTGGGCACGCCGCTTTTCAGCCGCGCATAAGCGCCCATGAACCGGCTTTTCCGCGTCGGGCCTCGGGCGTGACGCTCGCCGGCGGCCGCACGCGATCGCTGCCTTTGCCGGACCCCGATCTACGGGCATCCATTGTGCAGTGCAATATAACCTGTATCGCCTGTCACTCAATGGAAAAGTTGTCACGGGGCAAGTGCGCCGGCCAGAACGACCATGCAACAGCCAGATGGCGCGAATGCGGCTTCGCGCAAGATCAGGCCGCTACCACAGCGCTCCGCCGGTGATCTGGATGTTTTCCATGGTGATGCCCTGCGCGAGGTCCGAGCACAGGAACACGGCCAAGGCCGCAATCTCCTGCGGCTGCAGCAAGCGCTGCTGCGGATTGCCCTTGGCAATCTCGGCCATCGCTTCCTCGGCCGTGCGGCCCTTGCCCTCGCGCTCGACAACCTGCGCCACGTTGCGGCGCATCAGTTCGGTCTCGACCCAGGTCGGGCTGATCATGACGCAGGTGACGCCATGTGCCGCCCCTTCCAGCGCCACGCAGCGGGTGAGGCCGAGAAGGCCGGCCTTGGAGGCGCAGTAGGCCGGGTTGTCCTTCCAGCCGACGGTGGCCGCCGTCGAACCTATATTGACGATGCGGCCCCAGCCGCGCTCGATCATGCCGGGCAGCACGGCTCGGGTGACGCGGAAAGCGCCGGTCAGGTTGGTGTCGACGATCTTGTCCCACAGCGCATCGGAATGACCGCAGACAGGCTGTTCGGCGGTGGTGCCGGCAGCGTTGACCAGTATGTCGGCCGGGCCGATAGCGGCTTCTGCGTCGGCCGCAAACCGGTTGGTGATCTCGCTATCGCGGACATCGAGATGCGCCGCGTGAACCCTGGTGCCATGGGCCGATAGGGCGGAACGCACGCGTTCGATTTCATCGGCGCCTGGATAGTAGGCGGCGTCGGATCTGTCGGCGCCGGCGGGCGCAATGTAGGAGCCGACAGCGACATTGGCGCCGGCCTGCGCCAGCGCCGTGGCAATGGCGAAGCCCATGCCGGAAAACCCGCCGGTGACGATGGAGCTGCGGCCGGAAAGGTCTGTCATGGGGATCTCCGATGCCGACATCCGATGCGTTATTCATAGTCCGTCGCCGGCAAGGAGCGCTACCTTGCCGGCGACGCGGTCGCAAATCAGCTTCCTTAAAGCGGCTTGCCCAGCCACTCGCGATAGAAACCTTCGAGATCGGGTTCGAAATCATGGACGATGGGATAGCCCGCTGCGGCCGCCTCGACCTCGTGCATGGTGCCGCATTGCGGGCAGATGAACTCGCGGATTTCCATCCATTGCGGATCGGGGATATCGCTGTTGGGGTAGATTTCGCGCAGCGCCTCCTCGGTGTTGCGCACGATGATCGCGGCCTTCAGCTTCCAGTTCTCGCGATAGTCGCCGAAGGAATGGCCGCATTCGCAGCGGGTGATCCGCTCGTCGCCGCTCCGGCAGATGAAGAGGTGATCCGAGACCGGCAGCAGGATCGGGTCCTTCCAGACGACACGGTCCTGATAGACGGCGACCATCTTGAAGAAGCGGTCATCATCCTTGTAGGCGCTCATGATGCGCCTTGTCTGCGGCCAGGGCAGCTTGCCGGCGGCCAGATCGCCGAGGACTTCCTTGCTGTACGAGGTCATGGCTTTGCTCCCGGCATGAAGATCGATCTGGCGTCGACGGTCCAGAACTCACTGAAATCTTTGGTGAAGCGCGACGAAAGCTTAATCGCGCTGGCATACATTTTCTTCACTTCGGGCGCGAAGTCGGCTTTCTCGACGCGGCTTCGCTCGGCGGCGATCCATTCTGAAACCGGAATCGCCTTGGCCAGACGCTGCTTGCGCATGGCGGCGCGGCGTTCGACGGTGGCATCGATATCGGCAAGGGGATAACCGTCGGCGTCGTCCTTGAGCACGATGCCAAAAACCTGGACCGCCGCTTCGCGGGTGAGGTAGCCGTTCTCGACGTCCCATGCGGTCTTGATCGGATCGCGCTCCAGCACGTCGCCGTAACCGCCGCCGCCATTGTAGGAATGGCTGAACATATCGCCCGACTTGTGCGGCGAGGTGATGTAGGGACCCTCGACCACAACATGGTCACCGCCGATGTTCTTCTCATAGTCGGAGACATGCGGGTCGATGCCGGGCGCATGCGCCAGCGGTTCGCCTTTTGCCGCCAGTTCATGGATGTTGGAGTTGCGCACGGCGCGATGCTTCTGGCAGGTCGGCGCCGGATAGCCGCCGCACATGCCGCCATTGTCAAACACCCTGGAGGAATGCTCCGAAGTGTGGAGCCGCAGATGCGGGGTCTTGTAGATCAGCCAGGTCGAGACGAAGGAACAGCCGCCGCGATATTTGCCGGCGCCGCCCGAGTTGGGCACGATCGAGCGGCCGATATAGACCATCGGCATCGACTGTTCCCAGACCTCGATGTTGCCCATGTCGGATTCGGGGTTCCAGCCGACATAGGCGGTGTCGAGGCCGTCGGCGATGGCCAACGCGCCGGAACCGGCGGCGGCGCATTCGAAATGCGCCATGCCGAACGGCGTGCCGTACTGGCTTTCGCCGCCCATCTCGATCATCGGGCTGTTGACCTGGCCGACGAAAGCTTCCTCGACGAAACCGCGGGCGACAAAGCCACGCGACAAAAGCCGCTGGAACACACCATAGGCCGGCAGCAGCAGCGCCCATGAGGTCGCGGTCGCCACCATTTCGTTGTCGGGGTTGGTCCAGGTGCCATGCGGCAGTTTCAGCTCGGTCGCCATCCAGGCGCCATCATTGACCAAACCTTCGAAATTCATGTGCTGGGTCAAAGTGACGAACATGCCGCCATCCATTCCGGCCGGCGTGCAATTCATTGAATGGTAGCCCCAGGGCTGCGTGCCCTCGAAGTCCATGGTGATCTTGCCGTCGGTGGTGATCTCCATCTCGATCGGGATGTTGTAGAGCCAGTCCGGATCGCCAAGCAGCTGGAAGCCGGGTTTTCCCGCCGTGACGTGGCCATAGAAGGTGTGGCCGCGATAAATGCCGGGAACGGTGAGCTGGCGGGTACGGGCGAGCTGGGCGCGGCGGCCTTCCTCGATGAACTCCTTCGACACCTTCATCCAGTAGTCGAGGCCGATCTCGGATATCAGCTGCTTGACGCTTTCGCGCATGTCGATGCAGGAGGCGACCTTGGCCTTCTCGTCGAGCACCCAGTAGATCGGCATGCGCAGATTGCGCTCGCAGCGGATGACGTAGTCGCGGCGGATCTCGTCATTCTCGCCGATCTTTTCGGCGCAGACGAACAGGCCTTCGGTAAAGCGTTCCTGTGCGAGACAGACGTCACCACCAGGCGTGATGCCGCCGGCTTCCAGCTCGTGGCAGACAGCCCCTGCCCAGCCAACCAGCGTGCCTTCATGGAAGATCGGCACCACGTCCATCACATCAGGCACCTGCACGGTGCCGATGAAGGCATCGTTGTTGGCGAAGATATCGCCTTCGCGGATCTTCGGGTTTTCCTCGTAGTTGTTCTTGATCATCCATTTGATGAAGCGGCTCATCGTGTGGACGTGGACCATGATGCCGTTGGAGAGCGCGATGGCGTCGCCCTCCGGTGTGTAGATGGCGACCACCATCTCGCCGACCTCACGCACGCCGGGCGAGGCAGAGATGCGGCGGGCCATTTCGCGGGCCGAGACGCAATAGGCGCGCAGCTTGGTGTGCAGCGTCTCGAATTTCAGCGGATCCTGGTTGCGCAGATGGAGTTCCGTGATGCCGTCATAGCAGCCGGTCTCTTCCATGAGCCGTTCGGATTCGATCAGCCGTTCGCGGAGGCGCAGGGCGGAGGCGGGTTTGTCCAGCATGGCGTTCGCCCTTCTCAAGCGTGGGTGTAGTGCAGCAGCGTCCATTCATCGACATGGACACGATCTTGCGGGTGAACGACGAGCGTTGTCGCCGGGTGTTCGATGATGGCCGGGCCGATGACCTCGTGGCCGGGCTGCAGCAGATCCATCTCGTAGAGATTGGCCTTGTGCCAGCGGCCGCCAATATAGGCTTCACGCACGCCCTTGTAGGCCGATGCTGGATCCGACTTGCCGAGCGGGCGCTTGAGCAGCACCGGCTTGACCTTGTCGGCGGTCGCGATCAGCCCGAGCTCGGTGATGGTGAAGCCGGCCTCGCCATAGCGCGACACGCGGTGGTTGACCTTGGCGTAGACCGCCTCGAACTCGTCGATGACCTTACGCATGTCGTCAGCCGAATTGACCTCGGCGAGTGGCGCCATGACTTCGACGTCCTCGAGTTGGCCGGTGTAGCGCATCATGAGGAACGGCACGGTCTTGATCTTGTCGCGGGCGTGGCCGTCCTCGATCATCTCGTCGACCGCAGCCTTGGTCAGGTCGTTCCAGACAGCGGTGACCTTTTTGCCGAAGGCGCGGAGTTCGTCATCGCTCGCCCGTGCGCCGATGTCGTGCTGCGTCGACACCGAGTGGCGGCGCATGAAATCGGCGGTGGTGCAGCCGAAGGCCGAGAAGGCGGCGGCGAACTGGAAGGTGATGATGTCCTTGAATCCGATGCCCCTGGAGCAGCCGGCCAAGTGCAGCGGGCCTGAGCCACCATAGGTCAGCAGGGTGAATTCAGAAGGATGGATGCCCTGGCCGGAAATGACGCGGCGCAGTGCGTTGTTGGCGTCGGCTTCCAGCATGTCGATCATGCCTTCGGCCGCCTCTTCGACGCCGACGCCAAGGATGCTGGAGCACTTTTCCTCGAAGGCCTTGCGCGCCTTCTCGACCTGCAGCACGACCTTGCCGCCCAAGAAGTAATACGGATTGAGGCGGCCGAGGATGGCGTCGCAATCGGCGATGGTGGGTTCGGTGCCGCCCTTGGCGAAGCAGATCGGGCCGGGATCGGAGCCCGCACTTTCCGGCCCGAGCGAGACCTTCTTGGTCAGCGGGTCGACCTTGAGGATCATGCCGGCGCCGGCGCCGATCGTGTCGAGATGCAGCGTCGGCACGTTGAGCTTGAAACGGTCCATCAGCGGCTCGTTCTCGATCCGGGTCTGGCCGCGCGAGATGACGCCCATGTCGAAGGAGGTGCCACCCATGTCCGAGCAGATCAGCGAATCGTTGCCGATGAGCTTGCCGACATAGGCGGCGCCCAGAATGCCGCCGATCGGGCCGGAGATCATGGTTTCGTGCAGGCGCGGATGGTTGATCGAGGTCAGGCCGCCGAAGGACAGCAAAGTCTGCACGCCGTATTTGAAGCCGTATTTCTTCGAGACGTCTTCAATGCCCTTAAGCTGCTTGCGGCCGCGTGAGGTGGCATAGGCCTCGATCAGAACCGAGTTCAGCCGAGACTGTTCGCGAATGACCGGACGGACTTCGTGGCTGGTGTAGACGAGGATGTCGGCGCCGGCTTTCTGCACTTCCTCGCGGCAGATCTCGGCGATGCGCTTTTCGTGCACGGGATTGACGTGCGAGAAGATGGTCATGATGCAGATCGCTTCGACCTTGTCGGCGATCAGTTTTTTCGCGGCGGCGGAGACCTCATGCTCGTAGAGTGGCAGCACGATGTCGCCGAACTGGTCGATGCGCTCGGTGACGCCATGGGTACGGCGGCGCGGCACCAGCGGATCGGGATGGTGGTGGGTGACCGCATGCAACCGATCGGCATAGGAATAGTCGGCCCAGGCCTGCAGGCCGCGACCCATCAGGATCATGTCTTCCAGGCCCTTGGTGGTGATCAGGCCAAGCTTGCGACCGGTGCGCGACAGCAGCGTGTTGAGCATGCCGGTGCCGGAATAGAGCACGACGTTGACGCCGGAGAAGAGCGTCTCCAGCGAGATGCCCCAGGCATCGGCCGCGTCTTCGGCGGAGGCGAGGAAGCCTTCGGCCTCGTCCTTCGGCGTGGTCGCCGATTTGCCGATCTTGAAGTGGCCGTCCTGATCGACAAGGATGGTGTCGGTCATGGTGCCGCCGGCGTCGATGCCGATAACGATGGGGTTGGTAGTGATCTGATCCACGGGTCGCCTTCCCTCTTCGAGAATGACCGCAAGCTAGAGGTTCGGTGCCGGATCGCGCCATATGCCTAAAGACACAATGACTGCGCGGCTGACATCGCCGAGAAAAGGGCATCCGCATGAGCACTATCTGGGGGCCGCTGGCAAAGGCGATCGCCGCCACCGGTACGGACAGGCATGTCGACTGCCTGATCGACCTGACCGGCGCAGACATCGACCATGATCTGGTGACGGTGACGCGCTATTCGGCGACGCAGACGCCGGAGTTCATCAAGCACCGGCGCTTTTCCGACGAGATGGTGCAGCGCTATCTCGCCAGCTACTACGTCTTCGACCCTTTCTACGCCTCGTGGCGGCGAGAACGCCGGCTGGGCATCCTGCCGCTGAAGCGGCTTGCCGATGACGAGGCCAAGCGCGGCCAGTACATAGCCGGTTTCCTCGCGCAGTCGGAAATCTGCGACGAGGTCGGCATCATGCTCGCCGATGGTGGCGACTGGTGCCTCGGCATTTTTCTCGACCGCTCGACCTCATCGTTCAAGGACAGCGAGATCGCCCTGCTGGATGAGCGGCTGCCGGTGTTCGAAGCCCTGCATGCGCTCGACATCAAGGCGCGCGGCACCGAGTTCTCCCGCACCTCGGCGCCGACCGGCCCCGGCGCCTCGCCCCGTCAGGAGCCGACCATCCCGGCGAGCCTGTGGCCGGAACTGTCGCTGCGCGAGCGCGAACTGGTGCAGCTGATCCTGGCGGGTCATCCGACCGCCAATATCGCCGGGCGGCTCGGCATCACCGTCGGAACGGTAAAGAACCACCGCCGCCGCATCTACGACAAGCTCGACATTACGACGGAACGGGAGCTGTTCTTGCAGTTCTTCCAGCACCGCGCCGACGGTTAGTCCGGCGATCGAAATCGCCGTCAGTCGTGCAATAGCCCGGAAATCGGCGGGCCAACGGTAAAGCCGGAGAATGTGACTTCAAAACCTTCGCGCTGCGGCGAACAGCACATCATGCCGACATCGACAGACCTCGAGATCGGGAAATAGGCGAGCCGCGCCGGCTTCCAGTGGCCATCGGTGGCATCCAGATACTGGATGCGGATGGCTTCGGCGTGGCGGGTCAGCCGGATGCGGACGCCGTCGGAATCGTTTGGAATCCGGAGCAGCGACCAGTCGGAGGTGTCGTTGGTGACAACCACGGAGAAGTAAGCCAGCCCGTCGGTGTATTCGATGCCGGCCTTGACCCAGTGCGTTTCGCTCAGCCGCAGCATCAGCCCGGCCTGGTCGTAGAGCACCTTGTAATCGCCCTTGACGGTGACTTCGGCGCTGAAGTCACCTTCGACCGGGCGATAGAGGAAATGGCCATTGTCACGCCAGAAGCCGTAGAAGGTCTCGCGCCAGAAATCGGTTTCCTTGCCGGTGCGCACGTGCACCGTATTGTCGCCGACAACATGGTGCGGCGGCGGGTTGAGCCAGGCCATTCCCTCTTTTACCGATGTCATCGGTTCATCCACCGATTAGCCGGCAAATGTATAGGCCGTCTTCACCGTGGTATAGAACTCCGCGGCATAGCGGCCCTGCTCGCGCGGACCGTAGCTCGAACCCTTGCGGCCGCCGAATGGAACGTGGAAATCGACACCGGCGGTCGGCAGGTTGACCATCACCATGCCGGCTTCGGAATTGCGCCGGAAGTGCGTGGCGTGCTTGAGGCTGGAGGTGCAGATGCCCGAGGTCAGGCCGAAGGGCGTGTCATTGGCCACCGCTAGCGCCTCGTCATAGTCCTTGACGCGGATGACGTTGGCGACCGGCCCGAAGATTTCCTCGCGCGAAATGCGCATGGCATTGGTGCTCTCGGTGAACAGCGCCGGCCGGAGGTAGAAGCCGGGCGTTTCGCGATCGAGCCGCTCGCCGCCGAAAGCGAGATTGGCGCCTTCCGTGCTGCCGATGGCGATGTAGTCCTCGTCCTGCTTCAATTGGCTCGCATCGACGACAGGTCCGATCTGGGTCTTGGCGTCGAGCGCATCGCCGATGACGAGTTTTTCCAGGCGCTCCTTGAGCGCCGCGACGAAGCGGTCGTGAATTCCCTCGGTCACCACCAGGCGCGACGAGGCCGTGCAGCGCTGGCCGGTAGAGAAATAGGCGCCGTTGATCGCGCAATCGACAGCTATGGCGAGATCGGCGTCATCGAGCACGACGAGCGGGTTCTTGCCGCCCATTTCGAGCTGGAACTTGCGCATGTGTTCGACACTGGCCGCGGCGACGCGTTTGCCGGTGCCGACCGAACCGGTGAAGGTGATGGCGTTGAGGTCGGGGCTGTCGAGCATGGCCTGGCCGACCACCGAGCCTTTACCCATCACCAGATTGAGCACGCCTTTCGGCAGGCCGGCGCGGTGCAGGATGTCGACAATGGTCCAGGCGCTCTCCGGCACCAGTTCGGCCGGCTTGAAGACGATGGTGTTGCCGTGGGCGAGCGCCGGGGCGATCTTCCAGGTGGGAATGGCGATCGGGAAATTCCACGGCGTGATGATGCCGACCACGCCGACGGCTTCGCGGGTGATCTCGACGCCGACTCCGGGACGCACGCTGGGAACCAGTTCGCCGGACAGACGCAGCGTCTCGCCGGCGAAGAAGTCGAAGATCTGGGCGGCGCGGATGGTCTCACCAATGCCTTCCGCCAGCGTCTTGCCCTCTTCGCGCGACAGCGAGCGGCCGATTTCGTCCTTGCGCGCCATGATCTCGTCCGAGGCTTTCTTCAGCACGCTGTGACGGGCGAGGGGCGCCGAGCGCGACCAGGCCGCGAAAGCGGCCTTAGCCGCTGCAATCGCCTGCTTTGCCTGTTCGGCGCCGGCCGAGGCATATTCGCCGACGACATCGGCGGTATCGGACGGGTTGATGTTGCGCGAGCCGGCTTCGCCGACCCACTCGCCATCGATCAGGTTCTTGCGGAAAAGGGTCATGTCGCGGTTTCCTTGTAATTGTTCACTGGCGGTGCCGTATGCCTGAATCATTTATCAGACAAATGACGACACTGTGAGGGCAGAGATTGGCTGCGGACTGGATAGCCGATGGCGCGCCGCAGCGAAAGCCGCGAGCTCAAAACTGACGAAATGACGCGGGCCTTTTGTCAGGTCGGAAAAGTCCAGAACAGGCAGGCCAGCGTCGCCGCGGCGAAGATGACGAAGAACAGGCTTCTGAGCAGGATGTTGCGGCGCAGCTCGTTCATGGTGAAATGGCAGCCGACGATTGCCGCGGCGAACAGGAAGCGCCAGTTGAGCAGCGCCCACAGCACGCTGCTTTGGCCGAAAGCCCAGCGGGCGACGAGGCAGCCTACGATCGTGGCGAACAGGGCAATCACCGCCCAGAACAGCGCATCCGCTGCATGGGTGAGCACGATGCCGGCGGCCCGGATCGGCAGGATCATCATCAGCATGGCGCTGAAGAAATAGACCGCGGCGAGCGGCAGGAACGAACCGGCATCGGCAATGCCATCCAGCCGCCTGACCCCGATCGCGCCATAGGGATAGCCGTGTCTGGCCACCGCCAGACTGAGCGCCATGAGCAATGCGGTGAACACCGCGACCAATGCGAATGTGGAGAGAGCCTTGCTCATGCCGTTCCTTGTCTTGAGGCCCTATCGGGACCGAATCACAAGGGACGATTTTAGCGCACGGTCCGGGATTGCGCGTCAGCTTTGCTGAGCATTCCGCTCTTCACCGGTCGCTGCTTTCGAAGGCGCCCATGCCTTGCGCGATCAGATTGGTGGCCATGACCAGCGAGACGATGGCGGCGGAGTTGAAGATCACCACCCACCATTTGCCGCCGGTCAGGAAGCCGTAGCCGTCGGCGACGGCCAGCCCCCAATCGGCGGAAGGAGGCTGGATGCCGAGGCCGAGGAAGCTCAGCGTCGCGATCGAAAAGAAGGCGTAGCCCAGCCTTGTGACCAGCTCGATGAGGATGGTCTCGCGGACATTGGGAAGGATCTCCAGAAACATGATGGCCAGCGCGCTTTCGCCGCCGAGCCGGGCGGCGCTGACATAGTCGCGCTCGCGCTGTTCGCGCACGGCGGCGCGCACCGTTCGCGCCACCAGCGGCGCATAGGCGATGCCGATCACCAGAATGACGGTGAGGTTCGACGGCCCGAGCGCGACCAGCGTCATGGTGACGAGAACGATGAAAGGAAAGGCCATCAGCGTGTCGAGAAGCCTCGCCCCGATGGCATCGACCAGCCCGTCGAAATAGCCGAGCACGAGGCCCAGCACGCTGCCGGCGGCGACGCCCAGCAGGGTTGCGGCCGGCGCGACCAGCAGGATGTCGCGCGAGCCGACGACGATGCGCGACAGCACGTCGCGGCCAAGCTGGTCGGTACCGAACCAGTGCGCGGCGTCGGGCGGCGCCAGCATGACCAGGAAATCCTCGGCATAGGGATCGTAAGGCACAAACAGGCTGCCGAACACGGCGCAGCCGACCCAGAACAGCAGAAGCAACGACCCGACGATCCCCGAGGGTGGCAGTTGCGAAACGGTCTCGCGGATCCGGCCCGCTGCTCGCCAGCCCAACGCGCCGCGGCGCGGCGCGGGAAACTCCATCAGCTCCATCATGGCGACACTCGGCGGCGTTGCCGCGGATCGAGCAAGGCATTGGCGAGATCGCCTGCAGCGGCCGACAACACGAAGATCGTCGCCATCACCAGCACACCGGCCTCGAGCATCGGGAAATCGCGCGACTTGGCGGCGTTCAGCACAAGGTTGCCGAGGCCCTGTATGCCGAACAGCGCCTCGATCACCACCAGCCCGCCAAGCATGTAGCCGGTCTGGGTCGCCAGCACCGCGATGGTCGGCGTCAGCGCATTGCGCAGCACGTGCCGGATAAGGATTTCGCGCCGCTCGAGGCCTTTGAGGACGGCGGTGCGCGTATAGTCGGCGGCCAGCGCCTCGATCACGCCGGCCCGCGTCATGCGGGCGATGTAACCGGCCAGGTTCAGCACCAGCGGCAATGCCGGCAGGATCAGGTAGTAGCCACTGACCCAGAGCCCGGCGCCATCGGGCGCGGCGCCTGTAATCGGGAACCAGTTCAGCCACAGGCCGAACACGATGAGCAGCAGCAGGCCGGAGACGAAGTCCGGCACGATGCCGAAGGAGACGCCGGCAAGCACGATCAGGCGGTCGATGAAGCGACCCTGGTTGAGCCCGGCAATGATGCCGGCGCCGATGCCGAGCGGCAGCAGCAAGACGAGGATCACGCCGGCAAGGGCTGCCGAGCGCTTGAGGCTTTCCAGCACGAACGGCGCCACCGGCAGGCGCAGCGACAGCGAGGTGCCGAAATCGCCCGTCAGCGCGTTGCTGAACCAGTGCCAATACTGCACCAGGACTGGCTGGTCGGCGCCGAGCTGCTTGTTCAGCGCCGCAACCGCCTCGGCGTCGGCGAACGGCCCGAGCATGAGACGGCCGACATCGCCGGGCAGAACCTGCCCGGCGAAGAACACCAGCATGCTGACCAGCCACAGCGTGAGCAGAAGCGTGGCTGCCCGCACCGACAAAGTGCGGCCGGTCAGCATCGGGCTCTGCCCAGCGTGGTTGGACGTTTCCGGGTCATGCCTGGGCGAAGGTGACGCGGTCGAGCAGCAGATGCGAGATCGCCGTGAAGCGGACGCCCTCGACCTTGGAGCTGACGATGCGGCTGTATTGCGAGAAGTAGCTGATGATCAGCGGCGTCTCGTCAAGCAGCAGGGTCTGGATCTTGCCGGCGGCAAGGCGTTGCGCCTGAAGGTCGCGAGCCTTGCCGTACTCGAGCAGCAACCCATCATAGGCCGGGTTGTTGAAATGCGCCGCGTTCCAGGCACCCGAACTCTTCAGCGTGGCGTTGAGGAAGATGTCGGGCGTGCCCCGATGGCCGAAATCGGTGATGCCGAGATTGGAATCGAGCCATGGCGAGCTGCCGAACTTCGCCGAGCCGTAATAGGCGTCCTGCGGCAGCACGTTGAGCTTGATGTCGATGCCGGCCTTCCTGGCGAAGTTCTGGATCAGCACGGCATAGTCGGGAATGTCATAGGCGCGTTCGGTGGTCAGCGTCACCGGGAAGCCGTTCGGCACGCCGGCTTCGCCAAGCAGGCGCTTGGCCTCGGCAATGTCCTGTTTGCGCTGCGGCACCGAGGGATCGGCCGAGGGGAAGATCGGCGCGAACGGCGTGTCGTTGCCGACAATGGCGCGGCCCTTCAGCAAGCCCTTGACCACCGCCTCGCGATCGATGGTGAGCGCCAGCGCGCGGCGGATGCGCTTATCGGTGAACGGCGCCTGGTCCGTCCGCAGATGCACCTCGTCATGCGAGCTTGCCTGCACGCTCAAGAGCTTGAAGTTGGGATTGCCCTCGATCGCCAGTTCCAGGCGCGTCGTGCTCGGGATGACGTCGAGCTGGCCGGCCTGCAGCGCCAGCACCTGCGCCTGCTCGTCGTCGAAGAACTTGATCTCGACGCGGTCAGGCAGCGCCTTGTCGCCCCAATAGTCGGGGTTGCGCACGAAGCTGGCGCCCTGCTTGGGACGGAAAAATTCAAGCTTGAACGGGCCGGTGCCGTTGAAGGTCTTTTCGAAATCGCCGGCATAGTCGGCCGGCAGGATGACGGCATTGTAGACGTCAGAGGAGACATAGAAGGGGAAGTTGCTGTTCGGACCGTCGAGATCGAAGGCGATGGTTTCATCGTCGACAACCTTGGCGCCGCCCTTGGACAGGATGCCCTTGTAAGCCGACAAAGCCGATGAACCGCTGGCCGGATCGACGAGGCGCTCAAAGCTCGCCACCACATCCTTGGCGGTGACGGTGCGGCCATCGTGGAATTTCACGCCCGGCCGCAATTTAAAGGTCCAGCGGCTGGCGGTCTCATCGGCCTCCCAGGACAGAGCGAGCTTGGGCTGCAAACCGTCCTTGGGATCGTCGAGGATGAGATACTCGCCGACCTGGCTGATGACACCGATGCTGGCCGGGTCGGTGATCGAGACGGGATCGATGGCCTTGGTCGGCTGTCCGAGCCCAACGCGGACCGTGCCGCCGGCGCCGGCAGCGCGCGCCGAGCCAAAACCAACCAGCCCCTGCGAGGCGGCAAAGCCGGTGAGGCCGATCAGGGCGGCGTACTTCAGCAGATCGCGGCGCTTGAGGAAGCCGGCCTGGTGTTCATCGACGGCGACATTCCAGATGTCGCCGGACAGATTGCGAAGCGTATCGATATCGTTGCGTTTGGTCATTTTGAAACCCCTGTCTGAAATGACGGTTGAATTGCTTAGGCGACTGGTTCGCCGTCGAGATGGATGCGGTCGACGGCTTGCGGGTAGAAGGCGATGAGGCCCTTGATCTTGGGCATTTCGGCAATCGGATCGCGGTAGCTCCAGGCGATATCAGGGCTCACCGAGCCGTCGGCACGCCGGCCGGACCAGTAGGAGGCGATGCCCTTGTAGGGACAGCGCGTCGTGCTGTCCGAGGCGACCAGACGGTCGAGCCTGACATCGTCGGGATGCAGGTAGAAGCGCGTCGGCAGATGCGTCTCGAACAACAGCACCGGGCGATGGCTGTCGGCGATCAGCTCGCCATCGAACCAGATCTGGACATGGCTCGAACTCTGCAGGACGTCGATGCGCGCGTACGGGTCGCGGGCGTGGACGAAGACCTCTTCCTCCTCCTCGAACCATTGGTCGACCGCCTTCCAGGTGAAGGCGATGCGCCCTGCCAGCGGCGACAGGTTTTCGTCCGGTGGGGAGATGAACGACCAGGCGGCGTTGGGCGAGGCTTTTTCGCCTGTCTCCAGGTCCCAATAGGTGGTCTCGCCGCCGACCGGATGCGGCTGGCGATGCTCGGAGGGCTTCAGAGCTGAGCGATCCACCGCGGAGGCCGGGAAGAAATAGATCGGCAGGAAATGGTTGGAGCGCAGCACCAGCACGTTGCGGCTGTCGGCGATGGTGCGGCCGGCGAATTTGACCCGGATGCGCTTGGGGCTGTGCAGGACGTTGATGAGCTGCGGAGCGGTGGCCTCGCGGGGCTGGAGTTTGGGCGCTGCTGTCATATCAGTTGCTCCTGATCAGGATACGGCGCGCGCATTGTCGCGCTGTTCGGCAAAGCGGTTGGCCGGCCGCGCCAGCCCGAAGCGGTCGCGCAGCGTTCCCGATGCATATTCGGTGGGGAATACGCCGCGGCGCTGCAGTTCCGGCACGACCTGTTCGGCGAAGTTCACCCAGTCTTCCGGCAGCAGCGGGAACATCAGGTTGAAGCCGTCGGCGGCACCTGCCTCGAACCAGTCCTGCAACTGGTCTGCGATCTGTGTCGGCGTGCCGACGACGGTCGGCACCGAGCCGCTGTTGGCGAGTTTGCGGGCGATCTCGCGCAAAGAGAGGTTCTGCTTGGACCACTCCTTGACCCGGTTGAGCGAGGTGCGGCCGCCATTGAAGGTGCTCTCGTCCGGCAGCGGCGGCAGCGGGCCGTCCGGCGGGAAGACCGAGAGATCGACGCCGCTCCAGCTCGAGAGGAGATCGATGCCGACGCGATCGGGCAGCAAGCTCTGCAGGTACTCCTGCCGCTCGCGGCCTTCCGCTTCCGAGGCAGCGACGATCGGCAAAATGCCCGGCAGGATCTTGAAGCTCTCGGGCTTGCGGCCATAGCGGGCGAGGCGTTCGTTGATGTCCTGCCGGTATTTGATGCCGTCTTCCCTGGTGCTGTAGATGGCGAAATGCGCATCGGCGTGCGCGGTGGCGAAATTCTTGCCGTCTTCGGACGAGCCGGCCTGGACGATCAGCGGGTGACCTTGCGGCGGACGCGAGACGTTGAGCGGGCCGCGCACCTTGAAATGCTTGCCCTTGTGGTCGATGGGATGGACCTTGTCCGGATCGGCGAAATAACCTGATGCCTTGTCGATCAGCAGCGCCTCGTCTTCCCAGCTGTCCCATAGCGCCTTGACGATATCGAGGAATTCGGTGGCGCGTTCGTAACGGAAGGCATGCTCGATATTGCCGTCGCGGCCGAAATTGCGGGCCTCCTCGTCCATGGCCGACGTCACGACATTCCACGACGCCCTGCCCTTGCTGATATGGTCGAGCGAGGCGAACATGCGCGCGACATTGTAAGGCTCGCTATAGGAGCTCGATGCCGTGGTGATGAGGCCGATGTGCTTCGTCACGCCGGCGAGCGCCGACAGCAGCGTCAGCGGTTCGAGGCGGGCGTTGGCGTAATGGGCGACGCCGCTTTGCACCGAATCCCAGATCGCGACATGGTCGGCAACGAAGATCGTATCGATCCTGGCGCGCTCGGCGGCCTGGACGAGATCCCTGTAGAATTCGAAATCCAACACTTCCCGGCCCGGCGCGCGCGGATGGCGCCACGACATGCGATGATCGCCCTGCGGATTGAAGAAAAAGGCGCTGAGGATCAGGTGGTCTCGTGCCATGCCGGTCTCCTTCCAGAACTGCTCCAGCGGACCGTCGCGATGCTTTGAGCGGCTGCGACAATCTCGCCTGAGCGATGAAAGGTAGATTGCGCTCCAGCTTAATTCGAGTAATTTTATAGATATTGTGCATTGCCAAAGCGGAAGCGATTGCCCCCGAAGGCCGCGCCGGAAGAAAGTGGTTTCAAGCAAGAGATGTCGTCATCGGTTCTGAAGGTAGAACAGCTCACCGTCGCCTATGACGGGCGACGGGGATCGCATCCGGCCGTCAACGGCGTGTCGCTCACCATCGGCGAAGGCGAAGCGCTCGGCCTGGTCGGCGAGTCCGGATCGGGAAAGAGCTCCGTCGCGCTCGCCATCTTGCGCTATCTGCCGCGCAACGCCCGGATCGCGGCGTCGGCGCTCGAGTTCCAGGGCCGCGAGATCCGCGATCTCTCGCCCGAGCAGTTGCGCCGGCTAAGGGGCGACCGCATCGCGGCCGTCTACCAGCATCCGGGTGCGGCGCTCAATCCGGCCATGACGATAGGCCGGCAGATCACCGAGACGATCATGCGGCACCGCCCGGTTCGGCCGGACGAAGCGCGCGGGCGTGCCGCGGAACTGCTCGGTCGCGTCAGGGTGAGCTATCCGGAGCGGGTGCTCGATCTCTATCCGCACGAACTCTCCGGCGGCATGCAGCAGCGCGCCAACATCGCCATTGCCATTGCGCTCGACCCATCGCTGCTGGTGCTGGACGAGCCGACGACGGCGCTCGACGCCAGCGTCCAGTCCGAGATCATCGCCATCCTGCAGGATTTGCGGCGAGACCACAAAACCAGCGTTCTCCTGATCAGCCACGACATCAACATGGTCCGCCGCGCCTGCGACCGGGTGGCCGTGATGCAATCCGGAACGGTGGTCGAAAGCGGCATCGCGAACGATGTCTTCGAGAACCCGGCGCACGCCTACACCAAGGCGCTGATCGCCTCGATCCCGGCCCTCAACTTCACCAAGCGCGACGGCAGGCTGGCCGAGGCGCACGCAACCGGCCCGTCGGCGCCCGTCCAAAGCGATCAGACGGAAGCAGCGCGCCCGATCGCCGTCGCCTGCAAAGGCATCAGCCACGCCTTCGGCGCCCAGGCCGTGCTGCACGATATCGACCTGGAGATAGGCCAGGGCGAGACATTCGGGCTGATCGGCGAATCCGGTTCCGGCAAATCGACATTGGCAAGGATCGTCACCGGCCTGCAGACGCCGAACGCCGGATCGGTCGAGCTGTTCGGCCGCGCGGTGGCACCGCGCGTCGAGAAGCGAAGCCTG
This sequence comes from Mesorhizobium sp. P171375, assembly GCF_057786075.1. Classification (NCBI taxonomy): domain Bacteria; kingdom Pseudomonadati; phylum Pseudomonadota; class Alphaproteobacteria; order Hyphomicrobiales; family Phyllobacteriaceae; genus Mesorhizobium; species Mesorhizobium sp. P171375. The sequence continues at coordinate 1,437,669 of NZ_JBYNWF010000001.1, read as the reverse complement.
AGCGAACGGCGCGATGTGCAGATGGTCTTCCAGTCACCCGACCGCACGCTCAATCCGCGCCAGCGGATCGGCAGGATTCTGGGCCGTCCGCTGCGGCGGCTCGCGGGGCTGCGCCGCAACGAAATAAAGCAGCGCGTCGGCGACCTGCTGGCCTCGGTGCGTCTTGCCGCCGCCACTGTCGACCAGAAGCCGCGATCCCTGTCCGGCGGCCAGCGGCAACGGGCGGCCATCGCGCGCGCTTTCGCCGGCGTGCCGAAGCTCGTCGTGCTCGACGAGCCGACCTCGGCGCTCGACGTGTCGGTGCAGGCGACCGTGCTCAATTTGCTCAACGATCTGCAGCGCGACAAGGACACCACCTATTTGTTCATCAGCCACGACCTCAGGGTGGTGCGCTACATGGCTGACAGGATCGGCGTGCTCTATCGCGGCCGGCTGGTCGAGACCGGTTCGTCAGAGCAGATTTTTCGCGGGCCCAACCATCCCTATACAAAGCTGCTGCTGGCCGCGGCCTCGGATGAGACGGTGCCGAAGGCTCCGGCTCAGCTTGATCTCGCGGCACAAGCGCCCGAAACCTCCGGGTGCGCCTTCGCCGGCCGCTGTCCGGTGGCCCTGCCCGACTGCCGAAAGACGCAACCGCCCGTCAGGCAGGCCGGCGACGGTCATCTGATCGCCTGCTGGAGAGACGCAAGCGATCTCTGATTGCGAAGCGTGCCAGGCCAACCGACAAGCCTGCCTTCGAAAAAATGTCCCCCCGGCCGATGCGACCGGAGGACAGGCTTGGGGGGCCTGATCAGTTGGCGACCTTGCCGCAGGTGGTGAGAGCGTCCTGCGGCGTGCAGACTTCGGTGCCGGTCTTGATGAACGGTTCGACCGTGCCGCCCTTGCTCAGTCTGTCCAGCGCCATGATGGTCTCGAAGCCCATGTCATACGGGCGCTGGCCGATATTGCAGTGACTGAGGCCGGCGGCGAGCCGCGGCCAATTTGTAAGTTTTCGATGCAAACCATCGTTTGAAACTTGAGGCTGCAGGCTCGAAATGCTCAGTATTTTTTTCCGTCGCTTATCATTTTGGCTCTTTCAAGCCGATATGAAAGTCAATTAGTATGCGCATCGAACAAATCACGGAGGAAAATGTGCTGGTGTCGACCGATCTTCGGCCGAATGAAACTCGGGCCCTTGCGGCGCTGTTTCGTGCCGGGGCATTGAGCCGGGCAGCGCTCGCACGCGATCTCGGCCTGACCCGGTCGACCACCGGCGCCTTGGTGCTCGGCCTGACGGAAGCCGGTCTGGCACGTGAGCGGTCGGATGAAGCTGATGACGAGCAAGACGGCGAGGGCCGCGTCGGCCGCCCCGGAATCCTGGTCGAGATCGAAGGCAATGGCGGCTTCTTCCTTGGCGCCTATATCGGCGTGAACTGGATTGCGACGGTGGCTGTCGACCTTGCCGGCGCGCAGCGTGCCAGCGCCTCGAGAGCCTTTGCCGGCCCGGGCAGCACGCCTGAAGCCGCAGTCGCCATCATTAGGGAACTCGTCGCCGAGATCCGTTCGCAGTTGCCTGAGGGTGCGCGTCCATACGGGCTCAATGTCTCCGTGCCTGGCTTCCCCGCCGCCGACGGCATTTCATACCATGCCACCATCCTCGGCTGGCACGGGGTCAACCTGGCCGAGCTGCTGGGCAATGCCTTTGGCGATGATTTTCCGATCCTGCTGGAAAACGATGCCAACGCCGTCGCGGTGGCCGAGACATACGGTGCGCAGCCAGGAAAGGACGATGAGGATGCTCTGGTCATCCTGATCGAGAACGGCGTTGGTGGCGGCATCATCAATGCCGGCAGACTGCATCGCGGCCGACTCGGCGGCGCCGGCGAAATCGGTCATCTGCGCCTTGGCGACGAAGGTTTTGTCTTCGACGCCAAGCGCCCGGGCCGGCTGGAATCCTATGTCGGCAAGGATGCTTTGCTCGCTCGCTACCTCCACATAAGCGGGCGGCGCGCCGGTGTGGATGAGTTTGTCGCAGCGCTTGCCGGCGGCGATCCGGCGGCCGTCGCCACTGCGCGCGACTGGGCGCTCTGGCTCGGCCGCGGCCTGGCGACGCTCGCCTGCACCTTGCAGCCGGAACGCATCATCCTCTCCGGCTCCGTCAATGCAATCTATCCCCTTGTCGCCGAACAGGTGGAAGCTTTCCTGCTGGACTTCCTCGCCGAAGGCTATCCCGTTCCCAGGGTCGAACTGTCGCGCGTCGGCGCCGACGGTCCGGCCCTGGGCGCTGCCTGTCTGCTGCATCAGGCGGCTTTGTCGGGCGATCCGCAATTTCAACTTCGCGGCCTCGCCGCGCGCTAATCAGGAGAAATTCCATGCCTCGCAAAGACGAAAAGCGGCTGCGTGTCGGCGTGCTCGGCTGCGGTCCGATTGCGCAGGCGGCGCATTTCGAATCCTGTACCAAGGCGCGCAATGCCGATCTCTATGCCATCTGCGATGTCGCCGACGATCTGCGCGACAGGATGGCGGCCACTTTCGCGCCCGAAAAATCCTATGCCGACTATGGACAGATGCTGGCCGATCCCGATCTCGATGCCGTCATCATCGCGACATCGGACACGTTTCACGTCAAGGCTGCGGAACTGGCGCTGGATGCCGGCAAGCATGTGCTTTGCGAAAAGCCGCTGGGTGTTTCGGTCGAGGAAGTCGAAGGCTTGCGGGCCGCGCTCGACAAGAGCGGCAAAGTGCTCCAGGTCGGCCATATGAAGCGCTTCGATCCGGGCATCCAGGCGGCAAAGGCCTTCGTCGATGACGAGATGGGCGAGCGGCTGGCGTTCAAGGGCTGGTATTGCGACAGCACCCATCGCTATCCCATGACCGATGCGGTGCAGCCGCTGATCATCACCAGCGCCAAGGCGCGCAAGCCGTCCGTCAGTCCCAAGGCGGATCTGCGCCAGTACTACATGCTGGCGCATGGCAGCCATCTCCTCGATACGGCGCGCCATCTGCATGGCCCGATCGAGGCCGTCGAGGCCCGGCTCACCGAGCGCTATGGCGCCTATTGCTGGTTCGTCACCACCATCTTCGCCGACGGTTCGATCGGCCATCTCGACCTGACGGTCGCCGTGCGCATGGACTGGCACGAAGGGTTCCAGATCTACGGCCAGAACGGCAGCGTTCTCGCAAAGACCTATAACCCCTGGTATTACAAGAGCAGCGAGGTCGACATTTTCCGTGAGGCCGATGGCAGTTGGCATCGCACGCTTGGTGCGGACGGTCACTTTTATCGCCGCCAGCTCGAAGGTTTTGCCGATGTCGTGCTGAATGGCGCGCCCATGGTCGGCGCCGGCATCGATGACGGCATCGCCTCCGTCAGGGGGATGGCGGCAATAGCCCGCTCCGCTGCCGCCGGCGGCCGTGTCGTCAACCTCGCCGACGTCGACGGGGTCGTCTGATGCAGCTTGGGATTTTCGCCAAGACCTTCACTGCCACCGGCGCCGTGCCGGTGCTGCGCGCGGTGGCGGATACCGGCTACACGGCGGCGCAGTTCAACATGGCGTGCCTTGGCCTGCCGTCGATGCCGAACAGCATCGAGCCCGGCGCGGCCCGATCAGTCGCCGTGGCGAGCGGTGAAACCGGCGTTTCGATCGCGGCCGTGTCAGGAACCTACAACATGATCCACCCGGATCGCTCGGTTCGTGTGTCAGGTCTTGCCCGGCTTGAGGTGCTCGCGGCGTCATGCGCCGATATGGGCACAAGGCTGATTACGCTCTGCACCGGCACCCGAGATGCCGAGGACCAATGGCGCTGGCACCCCGACAATGCCACTGACGCCGCATGGAGCGATCTTCGGGCGGAGATGGAAGCGGCGATCGCGATTGCCGAACGCTTCGACATCGAGCTTGGCATCGAACCGGAACTGGCCAATGTCGTCTCCAGTGCGAAGGCGGCTCGCCGACTGCTCGACGAGATGAACAGCAAGCGCCTGCGGATCGTGCTCGACCCGGCCAATCTGTTCGAAGTGGCTGACAAAGCCGAGCGTCATCGCCTGATCGACGAGGCTGTTGATCTGCTGGCCGCGGAGATCGGCATGGCCCACGCCAAGGATCGCCATGCCGATGGCAGTTTTGCCGCCGCAGGCCAGGGCGTTGTCGATTTCCCGCATTTCGTCGGCCGACTGAAAGCCGCTGGCTTTGACGGCCCGCTGATCACGCATGGCCTGACGGAGGCCGAGGCACCCGGCGTCGGCGCTTTTCTGCGCAGCGTGCTTGAAGAGAGCGACGACGCGTGAAACAGACCTTCAGCCGCGACGGCGCCGATCTTGCCTACCGGGATGTCGGCACTGGCCTTCCCGTCATCTTCCAGCATGGCCTCGGTGGCGATGAGGCACAGGTCGCCGATGTGTTTCCGGACCTGCCGCAGACGCGGCGCGTGACGCTCGAATGCCGGGGTCAGGGCGGCTCCGGCTACGGGCCGGTCGAGCGGCTTTCGATCGCGACGTTTGCTGAAGATGTCGAAGCACTGGCTGACACTCTCGGCCTCGGCCCGGCCGTCGTCGGCGGCATCTCGATGGGCGCGGCGCTGGCGCTGCGCCTGGCGGTGCACAGGCCGGCGCGCGTTCGCGCGCTGGTGCTCGCACGCCCTGCCTGGGTGTCCCAGGCTGCACCGGCGAACATGAAGCCTTATGCCGTGGTCGGCGATCTCTTGATACGCCATTCGCCCGAGCATGCCAGGCGTCTGTTTGATGACAGCCCCGTTGCCGCCGAACTGGCCAGGCTGGCGCCGGACAATCTCGCCAGCCTGCAAGGCTTCTTCACTCGCCCGGATCCGGTTCTGTTCGGCAGGCTGCTGATGGCAATTGCCGGCGACGGTCCCGGCGTCAGCGAGGCCGATATCCGAGCAATCACGGTTCCGACTCTGGTCATCGGTCATGACCATGACCTCGTCCATCGACTGGCCGACGCGCAAGCGCTGGCCGGGCTCATCCCGTCGGCCCGGTTTTGCACCATCACCGCGAAATCGCAGGATCGCGAAGCCTACCGGCGGGAATTCCGCGCCTGTCTTTCGGAATTTCTGGAAACGCTCGCATGACCGACAAAGCGACTGATGACACGATTGCCGTGGTCGAGATCGGCGGCACGTCGGTCAAGGTTGGCTTCGCCGACCACGGCAATCCGGTGGATTTCGCCCGCACCTACCCCACGGCGCAGTTGCGCCAGGGCGCGCCCGTGGCGGGGTTGGCCGATGCGGTCATCGCGGCCTGCCGCGATGCCGGCTTCAAGCCCGCGCGCGTCGTTGCGACCGTGCCTGGCTTCATCGACCGCGATTTCGACACGGTGCTGCACACGGCCAACATTCCCGAACTGAACGGTATCCGGCTGGGCACCGAACTGGCTTCGCGGCTCGGCGTTCCCGTCCGGCTCGAACGCGACGTCGTGCTGCAATTGCTGGGCGAAAGCGTTGCCGGCGCGGTGAAGCGGCAAAAGGAGGTGCTGGCGGTCTATCTCGGCACTGGCATCGGTGCGGCCTATCTCGGCAAGGATGGCATTTTCAGGGGTGGCGGCTGGGCGCTCGAAATCGGCCATATGCCGATCTACCGGCCCGACGAGAGCGGACCGCCGAACCGGGTCGAAACCTATGCCTCCGGAGCAACGCTCGTCGATCTTGCGACCGACTACGATATTCCGGTGGCCGATCTTTTTTCGGCGACCGGGCAGCCGCCCTCGTTGCGCGAATGGCTCGACGAGATCGTCTGGCAGCAGGCGGTGACGATCGCAACGGCAGCCGCACTGTTTTCCCCGCAGACGATCCTGATCGGCGGCGGCATCGTCGACATGAAGTCTTATCCCCGCCAGACGCTCAAGCAGCGCATCGCGGAGAGCTTGCCGCATTCGCTTGTTGTCCAGCCTCTGGACATACGCTGGGCGGCCCTGGGCTGGCAGGCGGCCATTCATGGCGCGGTGCTGCTCGGCGCGGTGTGACCGCCCTGCCCGCAGCGGATTACTTGATCGTCTTGCCGTCCGCCCCGAACCGGTACGTCTTCCCCGGCTCGGGCGTCGCATAAAGCGTCGCGCCGGGCTCCGCGTCGTAGACGCCGAAAATGCGCACCGTGATCAGCCCGGCCTTTTCGCAGTCGAGATAGAGGTTGGTGTCGGCGCCGAGATGTTCGGCGTGCACGACCGTGCCTTTCCAGGCGCCGGACTTCGCATCGACCGTCAGATGTTCCGGCCGCACGCCAATGGTCTTGGCCGTCTCGCCCAGCCGCGCGCCGTCGATGAAGTTCATCTTCGGTGAGCCGATGAAGCCGGCGACAAATTCATTTGCCGGCGAATTGTAGAGCTCCATCGGGCCGCCGATCTGCTCGATCCTGCCGGCATTGAGCACGACGATCTTGTCGGCCAGCGTCATCGCCTCGACCTGGTCGTGGGTGACGTAGATCATCGTCGCCTTCAGCCGGCGGTGCAGTTGCGCGATCTCCAGCCGCGTGTTGACGCGAAGTGCTGCATCGAGGTTCGACAGCGGCTCGTCGAACAGAAACAGTTTTGGCTCGCGCACCACCGCACGGCCGATGGCGACGCGCTGGCGCTGGCCGCCCGAAAGTTCGGCAGGTCGCCTTTCGAGATAGGGCTCCAGCGACAGCATCGACGAGGCGATGCCGATGCGCCGCTCGATCTCCGCCGCCGGCGTGCCGGCCTGCTTGAGGCCAAGGCCCATATTGTTCTTCACCGTCAGATGCGGGTAGAGCGCATAGGTCTGGAACACCATGGCGATGCCGCGTTTGGCGGGCGGCGTAGCCGAAACATCCGCGCCATCGATCACCACCCGGCCCGAGGTCGAATCCTCCAACCCGGCAATGACCCTGAGTAGTGTTGACTTGCCGCAGCCCGACGGGCCGACGAAGACGACGAATTCGCCGTCGGTCACTTCGAGGTTGATGCCCTTCAGCACCTCGACCGGCCCGAAAGCCTTCTTCACATTTTCGATTACCAGCGAACCCACGGCTTCGTCCCTATTCTAGAGTTTAATTGGGGCGCCGCTGCGCACGCTCTCGTCGGCGGCAAGGCAGACGGCGAGCGATTTCACCGCGTCGTCCATGTGGCGGGTCAGGTCGATGTCTTCCCGGATCGCCTTCAGCACAAAGGCCTGTTCGAGGTCGCAAAGGTCTTGATGGCCGGGTTCGCCTTCCATCGACAGCATCTCGTCCGGCCTGGCGAATTTGCCGTCCGCGCCGGTCGCCGCGCTGTGCAGGCGGATGGTCGAGGTCTTGGTGTGGGTGTCGATGTCGTCGGACTTCACACCTTCCTTCATAACGATCGACACACAGCCATTGGGCGAAATCACGTCCTTCACGAAGAAGGCGGTTTCCGAAATCATCGGTCCCCAGGCGGCCTCGTACCAGCCGACCGAACCGTCATCGAACAGCACCTGCAGATGGCCGTAATTGTACATGGTCGGCGCGATCTCTTCGGTCAGCCGCAGCCCCATGCCGCGCACCTCGACCGGTTTGGCGTCGGTGATCTGCAGCATGACGTCGAGATAGTGCACGCCGCAGTCGACGATCGGCGACGTAGTCTGCATCAGGTGCTTGTGCGTCTGCCAGGTCGGGCCCGACGATTGCTGGTTGAGGTTCATTCGGAAGACGTAAGGGCCGCCTAGCTTGCGCGCCTCGGCGATCAGCCGGACCCACGACGGGTGATGACGCAGGATATAGCCGATCACCAGCTTTCTGCCGTTGGCCTTGGCCGCGGCGACGACGCGCTTGGCGTCGGCCACCGTCGTTGCCAGTGGCTTTTCGACAAAGACATGGCAGCCCGCCTCGAACGCCTTCACCGCATAGTCGGCATGGCTGTCGGAATAGGTGGCAATACAGGCGACATCGGGCTTTTCGTCGCGCAAGGCGTCGTCGAAAGAGCGCCTTATACCATAGCCCGACAGTCCATCCGGAAGCGGCACGTCGGAACGGTTGATCAGCGCCGCGATCTCAAACCCCGGATTGGTGTGATAGGCCAGCGCATGGCTGCGGCCCATATTGCCGAGCCCGGCGACGACGACACGAAGAGGCTTTTCTAGACTCACTTGACGGCTCCGGAAGTGATGCCGCGGATCAGCTGCCGCGAGAAGATGACGTAGAGGATCAGCACCGGCATGATCGCCAGCGACAGGGCCGCCAGAATGGCGTTCCAGTTGGTGACGAACTGGCCAAGGAACAGTTGCGCGCCGAGCGTCACCGTCTTGGTCTCTTCCGACGGGGCCAGGATCAGCGGGAACCACAGATCGTTCCAGATCGGGATCATGGTGAAGACGGCGACCGTCGCCATCGAAGGCCTGACCAGCGGCAGCACCAGCCGGAAGAAGATCGTGTATTCCGACAGCCCGTCGATGCGGCCGGCATTCTTCAGATCGTCGGACACCTGCTTCATGAATTCCGACAGAATGAACACAGCAAGCGGCAGGCCTTGCGCGGTATAGACCAGGATCAGCGCCGTCAGCGTGTTGACCAGCCCGCTCGCCACCATCAGTTGCAGGATGGCGACGGTGCCGAGCCGGATCGGGATCATGATGCCGAGCGCGAGATAAAGCCCCATAAGCGTGTTGCCGCGAAAGCGGTATTCCGACAGCGCAAACGCCGCCATTGCGCCGAACAGAAGCACGAAGAACAGCGAGGCGACGGTGACGACGAGACTGTTCTGGAAATAGTGGATGAAGTCGCCCTGGCCGATCACCGTGTTGTAGCCGATCAGGTCGAAGGTTTTCGGCGTCGGCGGCGTCAGCGGTTCGCTGAAGATGCCGGCGCGCGATTTGAACGAATTCATGATGACCAGGATCACCGGGAACAGCGCGATTACCGTGTAGGTCAATAGGATCGCGTGGGCGCCGATGGTGCGGGGCAGGGAACGGGTGGCTAGGCTCATCTCTCGCTCCTCAGAACTGGTAGCGACGCAGGCGCGTCTGCACGAGGAACAGGTAGACGCAGACGCCGCCGAGGATGATCAGGAACATCATCGTGGCGATCGCAGCGCCCATGTTGGGATCGCCGACCTGCAGCTGGAAGCCGAAGAAGGCGCGGTAGAGGAAGGTGCCCAGAATATCGGTCGAATAGTTCGGCCCGGCGAGCGCCCCTTGCGCGGTGTAGATCAGGTCGAAGGCGTTGAAATTGCCGACGAAGGTCAGGATCGAGATGATGCCGATCGACGGCAGGATCAGCGGCAGCTTGATCTTCCAGAACTGCGACATGCCGGTAATGCCATCGCATTCGGCGGCTTCGATCACCTCTTCGGGGATCGACAGCAACGCTGCATAAATCAGCATCATCGGAATGCCGATGAACTGCCACACCGAGATCAGGCTGAGCGCGGTCAGCGCGTATTGCTCCTTGCCGAGCCATGGCGTGAACAGGCTTTTCAGGCCGACCAGGTCCATCAGATGCGGCGCCACGCCCCATAGCGGCGACAGGATCAGCTTCCAGGCGAAGCCGACAATGACGAAGGAAAGGATGGTCGGCACGAAGATCGCCGTGCGGTAGAAGGCGGCGAACCTCAGCCGCGGGCTGGACAGCAATGCCGCCAGCATGACGCCGATCGGGTTCTGCACCAGCATGTGGATGATGAAGAACCAGACATTGTTGCGCAGCGCATTCCAGAAATTGAGCGACCAGTTGGGGTCGCCGAACAAGGTGCGGAAATTGTCAAAGCCGACGAAGACCTGGTGCTGATCGATGTTGCGGAACAGCGACAGCTGCAGCGTCCCGGCCAGCGGCAGGATCATGATCGCCGTATAGACCAGCAGCGCCGGCGCCAGGAAGACGCCGATATGCCAGCGGAACGGTCGTTTCGGTCGTGTTTCTGCGGCCATGAGTGCGGTCCCCGCCGTCTCTCGGTTCCAAAGGGTGTCAATGCCAGATGATGCCTCGATGCACGGCCCCGATGTCCTTGCCCCGGCATGGGCAGGACGAAGGCCTGCGACTGGTCAGCTAGCCTTTCCCCACAAGACAAGAGGGTAAGGCCGAGAGGCAGTGCCGACAATCGCGATCTGTAAAGTGAAGGCCGGCCGGGCACGCGCCCGGCCGGTCTGTCTGAGCTCTTACTTGCCCGGCTTGTACCAGCTGTCGAGGCCGTCCTGCAGCTTCTTGGCCGCAGCTTCCGGCGTATCGGTGCCGTTGATGACGTTGGCCGATTCGACCCAGGTCTCGTTTTCCAGGTTCGGCGTGCCGCGCGACAGGATCTGGTAGGTCGAGCGGATCGTCGACTTGCACTTGTCGCGCCAGGAGACGAATTCCTGCGCCAGCGGGTCTTCCATCTTCACCGGGCTGGAGTTCAGGCTGAAGAAGCCCGGCAGTGCGTTGGCGTAGATGGTGGCGAAGTCCGGCGAAGCGACCCAGGACAGGAAGGTCTTGGCCGCATCGGCATTCTTCGACGCCGCATTCAGACCCATGCCGATATCGGTATGGTCGGAGATGTAGCAGGTGTCGCCGGCCTTCTCGACCGGCGGCGGGAAGGCGCCCATCTTGAACTGCGCCTGGGTGTTGAACAGGCCGATCTCCCACGAGCCGGCCGGGTAGATGGCGGCGCGGCCGAGCGTGAACAGGTTCTGGCTGTCCGGGTAGGTCTGGGCTTCGAAGCCGTCGCCGAGATAGGGCTTCCACTTGGCCAGCTCGGCATAGGGCGCGACCCAGTCGGCGTCGGTCAGCTTTTGCTCGCCCTTGATCAGCGCAGCGCGGCCTTCCTCACCCTTCCAGTAGTTCGGGCCGATATTCTGATAGCCCATGGTCGCGGCTTCCCAGAGATCCTTGGTGCCCATCGCCATCGGGATGTAGGTGCCGTCGGCCTTGATCTTGTCGAGCGCGGCGAAGAACTCGTCACGCGTCGTCGGCACCTTGATGCCGAGCTTGTCGAAGGCGTCCTTGTTGTAGATGAAGCCGTGGATGACCGAGGCCATCGGCACGCAGAAGCTCGCCTTGCCGTCGTCGGTCTGCCAGGCGGCCTTGGCGACGGGCGAGAAGTTTTCCATGCCGGGCAGCGCCGAGAGATCGGCGAGATTGCCCTTCTTGAACAGTTCGAGCGACTTGTCGAACGGGCGGCAGGTGATCAGGTCGCCAGCCGAGCCGGCGGCGAGCTTGGCGCCGAGCGCTGCGTCATACTCGGTCGGAGCCGAGGGTGCGAACACCACCTTGATGCCGGGGTTCTTGGCTTCGAAGGCCGGGATCAGCTTGTCCTTCCAGATGGTGAGGTCGTCGCCGCGCCAGCTTTCGATGTTGAGGGTAACGTCAGCGGCGTGAGCCAACCCGGCGGTGCCGAGAATGCTGGTGCCGAGAAGCAGTGCCGTCAGTAGTTTCGTTGTCATGCTTAGTCTCCCTGTTGACCTTTTTCAGGTTCGGTTTTGAGAACAGGGGCCTTCGCGCCCTTGTTCCCCTCGATCGCGGAAAGAGCTGGCCTGAGCTTCTGGCCGGTCCCTTCCAGTATCTTCTCGGCCACATCGGCGTTGGCAGCGCCGGCGGCGAGCAGAATGGCTGTCTTGACAACGCCGCCGCTCGCTTCGAGCAGGCGCGCCGCAGCGTCCTTGTCGTGGCCGGTGATGGCGGCGACGATGCGGGCCGCGCGGTCGCGCAGCTTGATGTTGTCGGCGGTGAGATTGACCATGTAGCCATCATGGACGTGGCCGAGATGAATGGCGGTCAGCGTCGACAGCATGTTGAGCGCGATCTTCTGCGCGGTGCCGGCACCCATGCGCGTCGAGCCGGCAATCACCTCCGGCGGTGTTTCTAGCAGGATGGCGACATCGGCCAGCTTGAGCACTGGCGTGTCCTTGTTATTGGCAATGGCGATGGTCGCCGCGCCCCGGCCACGCGCGTCCTTCAAAGCCTGGACCGCATAGGGTGTCGAGCCGCTGGCCGAGATCGCGATCAGGCAGTCGCCCTTGCCGATGCCGGCGCCGGCAATTGCCGCCGAGGCTTCGTCGGTGTCGTCTTCCGGCCCGCCGGCCAGCGTCTTGAAGGCCTCGTCGCCGCCGGCGATCAGGATGACGATGCGCTCGCGCTTGATGCCGAAAGTGCCGGGCAATTCCAGCGCGTCGGCCAGCGCCATCAGGCCGGAGCTGCCGGCCGCCGCATAGGCAAGCTTGCCGCCGCCGTTCAGCCGGCCGGCGATGATCTCGGCCGCGGCAGCGATGGCAGGAATGGCGTCGCGGACTGCCTTGGCGGCCTCGATCTGTGCATCAGCCAAAGAAGAAAGGATGGCGTCCGGGGCCTGGATGTCCAGTCCCTCGGCATTCCTGTGAAGCGCTTCGGTGCGCGGTTCGGCCATCCCTGTCCCTCCGATGAAGGAACAATACCAAAAAAATACCACTTGTCCACACGCATTAACAGATTTGGGCGCCAGAAATCGCTGAGCCGACGAAATGTCTAGTTTTTTCAATAAAATACGCCTTAATCTTTTTGAAACGGAAATTAATCCTTGGCTATTGGTATTTTATTGGTATTATCCGCCCCGAGGAGAAATCGCGTGAATTTCGTGCTCGGTATCGATGGCGGCGGCACCAGCTGCAGGGCAGCCCTTGCGACAGGCGATGGCGCTGTCATTGGCCGTGCCAAAAGCGGCGCGGCCAACATCCGCACCGATCTCACCGGCGCCAGGACCCATATCGTCGAGGCGGCACGGCAGGCCTTCATCGCCGCCGGGCAAGACCCGGACCTGATCCCGCAGACACCAGCCATTCTTGGCCTTGCCGGCGCCAATGTCGGCACCTACCGGCAGCAACTCGAAGCAATCCTGCCATTCAGCATCAGCCGCGTCGAGACTGACGCCGAGATCGCGCTCGAAGGGGCGGTCGGCTCGGGCGATGGCGCCATGGCCATCCTCGGCACCGGCACCGCCTATATGGCGCGCAAGGGCGGCACATCGCGTGCCATAGGCGGCTGGGGCTTCCAGGTCGGCGATCAGGGCAGCGGCGCCCGTATCGGCCGCGATTTGCTCGAACAGACGCTGCTCGCCCATGACGGCGTTCGCCCGGGCTCGCCTTTGACCGACAGCATGATGGCGACCTTCCGCAACAATCCCGAAGACGTGGTCGAATTCACCACCAACGCCAAACCAGGCGATTTCGGCGGCTTCGCGCCCAAGGTGTTCGAGCACGCCGGGAAGGGCGACGCCGTCGCCAACTGGATCGTCGACAAGGCGGTCGGCGATGTCGAAGCGTCGCTCGGCGCCCTCGACCTTTCGCACGATGCCCCGCTCTGCCTGCTCGGCGGGCTGGCGCCGCTTTATGCGCCGCGCCTTTCCCAACGCTACCAGGCGCTGCTGAAGGCGCCGCTCGACGATGCGCTGGGCGGCGCCGTGCAGATGGCGGCTCGCATCTTCGCCAAAGCGGAGACAGCGCGATGAGCGAGGCCGCCGACCAGATCTTCGCCACGCTGAAGCAATCGTCGCAAAGCGGCGCGCCGCTCTATCTGCAGTTGAGGAAAAGCATTGAGGACGCCGTCAATCGCGGTCTGATCGGGCCGGGCGACGCGCTGCCGTCGGAGCGCGACATCGCGACAAAGGCCGATATTTCGCGCGTCACCGTGCGCAAGGCGGTCCAGGATCTGGTCAAGGGCGGCATCCTCGTGCAGCGCCACGGCTCTGGCACCTTCGTGGCGCCGCGCATGGAGCGCGTCGAGCAGTCGCTGTCGAGGCTCACCTCCTTCACCGAGGACATGGCCCGGCGCGGCATGGCGGTGCGTTCGGCCTGGCTCGACCGCGGACTGTATGCGCCCTCGCCCGATGAGATGATGGTGCTCGGCCTGTCGTCGAACGAGTTGGTGGCGCGTGTGTCGCGCCTGCGCATCGCCAACGACACGCCGCTGGCCATCGAGCGCGCCTCGCTGTCGGCCAGCGTGCTGCCGGACCCCGCCGGGATAGGCTCTTCTCTCTATGCGGCGCTGGAGTTGACCGGCAACCGCCCGGTGCGGGCGGTGCAGCGCATTTCGGCCGCCAATCTCGGCGACGGTGACGCGCGCCTGCTCGAAGTGCCGCCGGGCATTGCCGGACTGCACATCGAACGCATTTCCTATCTGGCGAGCGGCAAGGTGATCGAATTCACCCGTTCCATCTACCGGGGCGACGCTTATGATTTCGTCGCCGAACTGCGGCTGACAGGGCCGAGCGAAGAGGGCCGACCATGATCCCCAACACCACCCATATGCGGCGCGAGATCGACGAAATCCCGCAAGCCGTCGCGCGCCTGCTCGACGGCTCGGCGGCGGTGCTGACCGAGGCCGGACGCGGCATTCGCGAGCGCGATCCGAGCTTCATCGTTACCGTCGCGCGCGGCTCGTCCGACCATGCCGCCACCTTCGTGAAATATGCCGTCGAGCTGACCGCTGGTCTGGCCGTGGCATCGGTCGGCCCGTCGATCGCCTCGATCTATGGCGCCAAGCTCAAGCTTGCCGGTTCGGCCTGCCTGGCGATCTCGCAGTCGGGCAAGAGCCCTGATATCGTCGCCATGGCCGAGACGGCCAGGGCCGGCGGATCGCTCACCGTCGCCATCACCAACACCGCCGATTCGCCGCTGGCACGGGCCTCGGATTTTGCCATCGACATCCTGGCCGGGCCCGAGCGCAGCGTTGCGGCGACGAAAACCTTCGTCAATTCGGCGGTGGCCGGGCTGGCGCTGATGGCGCATTGCACCGGCGACGACAAGCTGCTGGCCGCCCTCGCCCGCCTGCCCGAACACTTCAGCAAGGCGATCGCCTGCGACTGGATGGCGCTGGCCGGCGCGCTGGAGACGCCGCAATCGCTGTTCATTCTCGGCCGCGGCCCATCCGCGGCGATGGCCAACGAGGCGGCGCTGAAGTTCAAGGAGACCTGCGGCATGCACGCCGAGGCCTATAGTGCGGCCGAAGTCATGCACGGCCCGCTGGCATTGGTCGGGCCGGGCTTCCCGGTGCTGGCGCTGGCTGCCCGCGACGCCTCGGAGCCGTCGGTGGCCGAGGCCGCCGACAGCCTTGCCGGCAAGGGTGCCGCCGTTTTTGTAACCTCGGACAAAGCCAAGAGCGCCGCATGGCTGCCGCATGTCGCCACCGGCCATGCCTTGACCGACCCGCTGACGCTGATCGTGTCCTTCTACGGCTTCGTCGAGGCCTTCGCCCGCCATCGCGGCCTCGATCCGGATGTACCGCGCAATCTGCGCAAGGTGACGGAAACCGTATGAGCGACCGTTTTGCCCTGACTGGCGCCCGCATTTTCGACGGCGACGACTGGCACGACAATGCCGCCCTTGTCGTGCAGGGCGATGCGGTCGAAGGCATTCTTCCCGTCGGCGCTGTTCCGTCAGGCGTTGCCCGGATCGACACCGGCGGCGGCATGCTGGCACCCGGCTTCGTCGACCTGCAGGTCAATGGCGGCGGCGGCGTCATGCTCAACGACCATCCCGATGTCGCCTCGCTCGCAACCATATGCCGGGCGCATGCGCCATTCGGCACCACGGCGCTGCTGGCGACGCTGATCACCGACACGCCTGAGATCACCGCCGCAGCCATTGCCGCCGGCACCGAGGCGGCACGGCAGAAGCTGCCGGGGTTTCTCGGCCTGCACCTCGAAGGCCCGCATCTCTCCGTCGCCCGCAAGGGTGCGCACGACCCGGCGCTGATCCGGCCGATGACGGATGCCGACCAGGCTGCCCTGATCGCGGCGCGCAAAAATCTGCCGGTGCTGCTGACGACGATCGCGCCGGAATCCGTCGAGCCCGCCCGGGTCGCCGCACTTGCCAAAGCCGGCCTCGTCGTCAGCCTCGGTCACTCCGACACCGGCTACGCAACGGCCAGAGCCTTTGCCGACGCCGGCGCCAGTGTGGTCACCCATCTGTTCAACGCAATGAGCCAGATCGGCAACCGCGAGCCGGGACTGGCCGGTGCGGCCATCGACATAGGGGGCCTCTCGGCCGGCATCATCGCCGACGGCATCCATGTCGACCCGGCCACCATGCTGATTGCGCTGCGCGCCAAGCAGGGACCGGGCAGGATCGTGCTGGTCACCGACGCCATGGCGACGATCGGCACCGACATGACCTCGTTCACCCTCAACGGCCGTACCATCTATCGCAAGGATGGTAGCCTGCGGCTGGCCGACGGCACGCTGGCCGGGGCCGATCTCGATATGATCTCGGCAGTCCGCTATGTGCACAGAATTGTCGGGCTGGACCTGTCGGAGGCGTTACGGATGGCTTCGCTCTATCCGGCGCAAGCCGTCGGCCAGGCGCACCGGCTCGGCCGCTTCGCCAATGGCACGGCAGCCGATATCGTCGCCCTTTCGGACGATCTCGACATCAAGGGCGTGTGGATCGGCGGCAACAGGGTTTTTGCAGGCGCGGACAGTCGGCGCTAAAGTCCATCCATGCATGATGTCGATTGCGTTGTTGCCGGGGCGGGTGTGGTCGGCCTCGCCATTGCCCGTGCGCTGGCGCTGGCGGACCGCGAGGTGCTGGTGGTCGAGAAGGCCGCAGCCATCGGCACGGGCACCAGTTCGCGCAACTCGGAAGTCATCCATGCCGGGCTCCATTATGCGCCGGGCAGCTTCAAAGCCCGGCTCTGCGTCGCGGGTCGCGAGCGCCTCTATGCCTACTGCCGCGAGCACGGCGTCGCCCACCGGCGCGCTGCGGGCGATCCAGATCAACGCGGCGCAATGCGGAGTAGGCGACCTCACGCTGTTGACGCGCGCAGAGGCCGAAAAGCTCGAGCCCGCGCTGACCTGCGCCGGCGCGTTGCTGTCGCCGTCGACCGGCATCGTCGACAGCCAGGCGCTGATGCTGTCGCTGCGTGGTGACGCGGAAGCCGCTGGCGTATCCTTCGCACTGCTCACGACTGTTACCGGCGCGGCCATCGAAGCCGACGGGATCCGGGTCGATACGCGTGACGCCGATGGTGAGGGGTTCCGTCTCAAGGCCGGCGCCTTCATCAACGCCGCCGGCCTCGACGCCCAGGCATTGGCCAGACGCATCGAAGGCTTCCCGCAAGACCTCGTTCCGCCGCTATGGCTGGCGCGCGGCAACTATTTCGCGCTGTCCGGCCGCTCGCCCTTTTCGCGGCTGATCTATCCGGTGCCAGTCCATGGCGGTCTTGGCGTTCACCTGACCCTCGACCTCGGCGGCAGCGCGCGCTTTGGCCCTGATGTCGAATGGATCGATCGCGTCGACTATACCGTCGATCCCGGCCGAAGCGCCGCCTTCTACGAGGAGATCCGGCGCTACTGGCCCGGCCTTGCCGATGGCGCTTTGCAGCCCGCCTATGCCGGCGTCAGGCCAAAACTGTCCGGTCCAGGCCAGCCGGTGGCAGATTTCATCATCCAGGGCCCGGCCGAGCACGGCGCTGGGCCGATCGTCAATCTGTTCGCCATCGAGAGCCCTGGCCTGACGGCAAGCCTGGCAATTGCCGACCATGTTGTGGAGCTGCTCAGCCTGAAATGACAGGGCTGCGGCTGTTGTCGTCTCAAGCTATGAAACCTTTTGATTTTGAGGCCGTTGTCGGGGCGTATGTCCGAGGCGAAACCCAAATCGAAACCGACCGACGGCATCAGACCGAGCGATGCCCCAAAGTCGCGCCGGGAAAAGCCGTCACGACAAAAGTCGCGCGACCGACGAACGGGCGAGGAGAAGCCGCGCGAAAAGAAGCCAACGCCCGCCGACGCAGCGCCGGAGGTCGATGGCCAGGCGGGGCCGCCGCCGGAAGCTATCGAACCCGATCCGCAGCTGACGCCCGAAGAGGCCGAGCAGGCGCGCAAGAAATACCTGCTGCGGCGTTTCTGGATCAGCGCGCGCGGCTACTGGAGCCGGCGCGGCGACCGGCTCGCCTGGCCATTCACGATCGGAGTGCTGCTGGTGATCTGCATCAACATCGGTTTCCAGTATGGCATCAATGTCTGGAACCGCTCGATGTTCGATGCCCTCGAGCAGCGCAACGCCCGCACAGTCTATTTCCTCAGCGCCGTATTCGTGCCGCTGGTGATCTGCAGCGGCAGCCTTGTCGTCGCGCAGGTCTACCTGCGCATGACGATCCAGCGCCGCTGGCGTTCCTGGCTGACCACCGGGGTCGTCGCGCGCTGGCTGGCAAACGGCCGCTACTACCAGCTGAACCTCGTGGGCGGCGACCACCAGAACCCCGAGGCCCGCATGACCGAGGATCTGCGCATCGCCACCGAGTCGCCGGTCGATTTCGTCGCCGGCGTCCTCAACGCGTTCCTGTCGGCCTCGACCTTCATTGTCGTGCTGTGGACCATCGGCGGCGCGCTCACCCTGCCGATCGGCGGCGAGAGCATCACCATTCCCGGCTTCCTGGTCATCACCGCGATCATCTATGCCGCCATCACCTCGACCTCGATGGTGGTCATCGGCCGCAATTTCGTCCAGCTCTCCGAGCGGAAGAACCAGGCGGAGGCCGAACTGCGCTACACGCTGACGCGCGTGCGCGAAAACGGCGAGAGCATCGCCTTGCTGGGCGGCGAGGAGGAGGAGCGCGGCGGCATCGACAGGAATTTCGGCCATGTGCTGAGGCAATGGGCGCTGCTGACCGGACAGCACATGCGCACGGCGGCGGTGTCGCAGGGATCGAGCCTGTTTGCGCCGGTCGTGCCGATCCTGCTGTGCGCGCCAAAATTCCTCGAAGGCTCGATGACGCTTGGCGAGGTGATGCAGGCGGCGTCTGCCTTTGGCATCGTGCAAGGCGCGTTCGGCTGGCTGGTCGACAACTATCCGCGTCTCGCCGACTGGAACGCCTCCGCGCGGCGCATTGCCTCGCTGATGATGTCGCTCGACGGGCTCGAGCGCGCCGAGCAGAGCGATGCGCTCGGACGCATCAACCGGGGCGAAACCGAAGACGGCGCCATCCTCAGCCTCGACAATCTTTCCGTGACACTCGACGACGGCACCTCCGTGGTCAAGGAAACCGAGGTCGTGATCGAGCCGGGCGAGCGGGTGCTGGTGGCTGGCGAATTTGGTTCAGGCAAGTCGACGCTAGTGCGGGCAGTCGCGGGCCTGTGGCCATGGGGCGGCGGCAGCGTCAATTTCCACGCCGACAGGCGCCTGTTCATGCTGCCGCAACGCCCCTACATCCCCACCGGCACGCTTCGCCGCGCGGTCGCCTATCCCGCGGCGGCGGACAAGTGGACGATCAAGCAGATCAAGGCTGCCCTCGACAAGGTGGGGCTTGGCTATCTGACCGACAGGATCAGGGAAGACGCGCCATGGGACCAGACGCTGTCGGGTGGCGAAAAGCAACGGCTCGCCTTCGCGCGCCTGCTGCTGCATCGCCCCGATATCGTGGTGCTGGATGAAGCGACTTCGGCGCTCGACGAGAAGAGCCAGGACACGATGATGAAGACGGTGATCCGCGAACTGCCTGATGTCACCATCATCAGCGTGGCGCACCGCGCGGAGCTCGAAGCCTTCCACAGCCGCAAGATCACCCTGGAAAGGCGTGAGGGCGGCGCCAAGCTCGTCAGCGATGTCGACCTCATCCCGCGCAAACGCAAACGCAGCCTGCTGAACCGCGCTCTGTGGGGTTCCGGCACCCCAAAGCCGCGCAGGTAGGGACGGCACTACCGAACCGCGAACAGGTGACAGTGGAGCGCCTGAAGCAAAGTGATTAGCCGGCTTCTTAACCGCCGTAGAGGCCCTTGTAGGTTTCGCGCAGCAGGTTCTTTTGCACCTTGCCCATCGTGTTGCGCGGCAATTCATCGACGAAGATGACCTGCTTCGGGTGCTTGTATTTCGCCAGCTGGCCGGCAATGGCGCCAACGATCTCGGCCCCGGTAATCTGCGAGGCAGGCTCCCGCACCACGACAGCGGTGACGCCTTCGCCGAAATCGGGATGGGCAAGACCGATGACCGCACTTTCCGCGACTCCGGCCAGCGCGTCGATCTCGCTCTCGATCTCCTTCGGATAGATGTTGTAGCCGCCGGAAATGATCAGGTCCTTGCCGCGCCCGACTATGTGGACGTAGCCGTCGGCATCGATAAGGCCGAGATCGCCGGTGATGAAGAAGCCGTCGGCGCGGAATTCCGCCTTGGTTTTCTCCGGCATGCGCCAGTAGCCGGAAAAGACATTCGGCCCCTTCACCTCGATCATGCCGACCTCGCCCTGGGCTAGCGCAGCACCACTGTCGGGATCGGCGATGCGCAGCGAAACGCCGGGGAGCGGAAAGCCGACCGTGCCGGCGCGGCGCTCGCCCTCGTACGGGTTCGACGTGTTCATGTTGGTCTCGGTCATGCCGTAGCGCTCGAGGATCGCGTGGCCGGTGCGCTCGCGCCAGGCCTTGTGCGTTTCGGAGAGCAGTGGCGCCGAGCCGGAAATGAACAGGCGGATATTTTTCGCTGCCTGCGTGTCGAGCCCCTGCTGCTGCAAGAGCCTGGTATAGAAGGTCGGCACGCCCATCAGCACCGTGGCGCGCGGCAGAAGCGAGACGATGCGGCTGGCGTCGAATTTCTGCTCGAACAGCATGGAAGCGCCGGCCATCAGGGCGACGTTGGTGGCGACGAACAGGCCATGCGTGTGGAAGATCGGCAGCGCATGGATCAGCACGTCTTCCCCCGTGAAGCGCCATTGCTCGACCAGCACGCGCGCGTTGGAGGCCAGGTTTTGGTGGCTGAGCATGGCGCCCTTCGAACGGCCGGTCGTGCCCGATGTGTAGAGGATCGCCGCGAGTTCGTCCGGCTCGCGCGCCATATCGTCAAAATCCGCGGGCTGTTGCGCGGCCTGTTCGGTCAGCGAGCCTCCACCGTTGCGGCCGAGTGTGGCGGTAACTGCGCCCGAAGCCTTTGCCAGCGGCGCGATATCGCCAGCCCGCGACGGGTCGCAGACGACCAGCCGCGGCTCGGCATCGCCGAAGAAATAGCCGAGCTCCGTCAACGTGTAGGCGGTGTTGAGCGGCAGGAAGACCGCACCGGCGCGCAGGCAGGCCAGATAAAGGAAAATGCATTCGGGGCTTTTTTCGACCTGCACCGCGACGCGGTCGCCGGGCCTGACGCCGAAATGCTTCAGCGCCTGCGCCAATTGCGCCGACCGCGCCAGCATGTCACCGTAGCGGATAGAGCGCCCGTCATCGGTCTCCATCAGGGTGCGCCCGGGCGCGGGCATGGAGTCGCGAAAGGCGTCGAACAGATAATTGCTCATGCGTCTTCCCTAGCGCATGGCCTCGAAAAAAAACAACCGCTTTTCGGAACACCGCTGCAAGCAGATTTCGGATCGAAAAACCGCAAGTGTTGCTATCTGCGGCCGCGCAACGCCTTGCTTGCCCGGAGATCGCCGCTCTCGTTGAAGCGCTCCATGCACATGGCTGCCGTCAAACGGTAGTGGTTGAGCAGCGCTTCGACGGCGCCATCGGCATCGCCATCCACGGTGCGCTCGGCAATCAGGCGATGCTCGCCGATATCGTCGCGCTCGGGCCCGTCCTGGGAGATCAGCCGATAGCGGGAGGCCTGATCGGAAAGCTGGTCACAAAAGCCGGTCAGCCAGTGCGACCGGCAGCCTGCGATCAGTGCCCGATGGAAGGCGCGATGCAGCTTTTCCCATTCCGGATTGTTCGAGGACGGATCCTCCGGCAAACGGCGCTGGGCGCGCGCCAGCCGATGCAAGGCCAGCACCAACTGCTCTTCCCACTCGCCGGTGCGGTTGGCAATGGATTCACGCAGCGCCCGCTCTTCCAGCCAGCAGCGCGTGCGCGTCAATTCCTCGAGTTCCGGGGCACTAACCGGCATGATGAAGAAACCGCGCTGGTCGTGGCGGCCGAGCAGGCCTTCCGAAGCAAGCCGGTTGAGAGCCTCGCGAACCGGCGAAGCGCCGGCGCCGTAACGGGAAACCACCCATTCGACACGAAGCTTGCTTTCACTTTCAAACACACCGCGCAGGAGATCGTCGCGAAGCTGTTGGTAGACCGTGCTGGCGAGTGTGCTCTTGGCGCCGGCGCCTTCGCTCATATCGGCAGATCCGTAGGTCAATATGACTCCTATCGCTCTCCCAAGCTCCGCCAGCCCGTTCGCGAAGCAAACGATTCCCCTGCGAATCTACTGTACCTCGTAAGGCATCCATGCCTCAAGCGAAAGATCCCGATATTCGACTTAAAGAGGAAGGTTGTACGCATCTTACTTTGGGAAAGTAACGAATATCGTGAAAAACTTGTTCTTGTGAAGAAACTTTGTGCTACTTCGCGACTCGCGTCTTCGCGACATGGTTATGAGACCAGGAACACGGGTAATTTTTTCTTAACGCACGTCAGATTGCCTAACTTGCCGCTCCCGCAATGAACACGCCCTCGGCATTCGTCCACTAGATTTTGCTGCCAGATGCTGTGATCGCGTCGCTCGCCGCGGCGGTCAGGTCCGGCGACTGCCGCCAGTTGACAGCTTTGGGGACATCTCGCCGGCTGAAAGATCAGGTCGAGAGGTCAGAGCTGTCGCGATTTTTCCTGAAACTGATGTCAGCCGGCAACCCGGTCGGCCGCGGTTCGGATGGCTTCGATATTGGCCCGGTAGGCCTCGACGCTGCCGCCCTTGAAGACGGCGGC
The DNA here is from genome assembly GCF_057786075.1 of Mesorhizobium sp. P171375. Classification (NCBI taxonomy): domain Bacteria; kingdom Pseudomonadati; phylum Pseudomonadota; class Alphaproteobacteria; order Hyphomicrobiales; family Phyllobacteriaceae; genus Mesorhizobium; species Mesorhizobium sp. P171375. Next base: position 1,415,170 of record NZ_JBYNWF010000001.1, on the reverse strand, counting down.
GCCTGCCACCAGCACGTCGGCGCCGGCTGATGTAACCAGGGGAGCCGTCTCCGGCGACACGCCGCCGTCAATCTCGATGCGGATCGGCCGGTTGCCGATCAGCGCCTTGACCCGCTTGACCTTGTCGACCATGGCCGGGATGAAGGCCTGGCCGCCAAAGCCCGGATTGACGGTCATGATCAGGATCAGGTCGAGCCGGTCGAGCACATATTCGATCGAGCTTTCCGGAGTCGCCGGATTGAGCGACACGCCAGCCTTCTTGCCGAGACCCTTGATGGTCTGCAACGAACGGTCGAGATGCGGCCCAGCCTCGGCATGCACGGTCATGCCGTCGCAGCCAGCATCGGCAAAGGCGGCCAGATAGGGATCGGCCGGCGCAATCATCAGATGACAGTCGAAGAAAGCCTTGGTGCGGTTGCGGATGGCCTTGATCACCGGCGGGCCGAAAGTGATGTTGGGCACGAAATGCCCGTCCATGACATCGAGATGGATCCAGTCGGCGCCGGCCGCGGCCACCGCCTCGACCTCGTCGCCTAGCTTCGAGAAATCCGACGCCAGCACCGATGGCGCGATCAGGGTCTTCCTGCTCATGATGCAGCCCTTTTTGGGCGCCCTGTTTGCGGGCGCTGTCTGACGACTGCCTAGACCATGATCCTGAAAAGGGAAAGTCGCTATTTGCTGCGCCGCCAGCGGCCCCTTGGATGCTTCGCCTGTCGGTCCGGATTTCCATTCGCCTTGCGACAAACCGCTTGCAATTCGCAATCGGTTGTGCGCCATTCAGTGGGGACAAACGGAGAGGTCAGATGGGAAAGATCGTCTACTCCATGCTGACGTCGCTGGACGGTTTTATCGAGGGACCGTCGGGCGACATCGGCTTGCCGGTGCCCGAGGAAGAACTGCACCGGCATTTCAACGACGAGATGCGGCGGACCACGATCGCGCTCTGCGGACGCCGGATGTATGAGGCGATGCGCTTCTGGGACAGTCCGGAGCGCAAAACCGGGGGAGAGGTCGAGCGGGATTTTGCCAATGCCTGGCAAAAGACCCCGAAGATCGTGTTTTCGACGACGCTTCGCGACGTCGGACCCAATGCCCGGCTGGTGTGTGGCGATGTCGAAACCGTTGCAAGTGAGCTCAAATCGCGGACGGAGGGCGAAATCTCCGTCAGCGGCGCCGATCTTGCCGCACAATTCGCGCGGGCGGGCCTTATCGACGAATACCGGCTCTACATGCAGCCGGTGGTGCTGGGCGGCGGCAAGCCGTACTTCCAGTCCGGCCTGGCGCTGACCTTGCAGCCGCTCGGCACGCAAAGCCTTGCCCAGGGCGTGACGCTGCTGCGCTACGCGCCCGCCAGCTGAGATTCGGCCTGGAGCAGTGTGAGGATCGACAACTCTGCCGCCTGAAAGAAAATCCCGCCGGATCGCTCCGGCGGGGGTTCTATTTCTGGCTCGTATCCAGAACCTACGGCTTGAAGTTGGCCGTCGGATCCCTCTGCGGCTGTACCTGCGGCTGCTGCGTGCGCTTCGGCACCAACTGCTGAAGGATCCCCGGATTGAGCAACAGGCTCGGATCGAGCGATGGCTGTTGCCGGATGGCCCTGCAGTTCGGATACCGCCCAACCGTGCCTTCCGGGCAGCGCCGCCTGATCGGTTGGCACTGGCCGTTGATCATCACCGAGCCCGGTGCACATTCTTCCGGCCTCGGCTTGCGGCATGCGCCGTCGATCACCTGGGTGCCGCGCGGGCAAACGCACTCGCCGCGCTTGTTGTGGATCTGGCCGCGTATGTCGCACTGTTCCAGCACAGGCCGCTTCTGCCGGCAGGCACCGTCCCGCACCTCGGTGCCGCGTGGGCAGACGCAATTGCCGTTGGTGTCATGAACCTGGCCGCGGATGGTGCACTGCTCGGGCTTCGGCCGGATCGGCCGGCAGGCTCCATTGCGCACCTCGGTCCCACGCGGGCAGACACAATCGCCATCGGCGTCATGAACCTGGCCGCGGATGGTGCACTGCTCGGGCTTCGGCCGGATCGGCCGGCAGGCTCCATTGCGCACCTCGGTCCCACGCGGGCAGACACAATCGCCATCGGCATCATGAACCTGGCCGCGTATGGTGCACTGCTCGGGCTTCTGCTTGTCGCGCACGCAGGCATTTGCCTGTCGGTCGAGATGCGTGCCGTCCGGGCAGTAGCAGCCATTGCCGTCCGACGTCGGGACCGAACCGGGGATGGTGCAGCCCGGCTTGTCGATCTTGACGCAGGCGCCGTTCTCGAGCTCGGTTCCGCGCGGGCAGACACAGCGTCCGTCCTCGGTGCGGATCTGGCCCTTGAGCAGCACGCAGGGCCTTGGCTTTGGCTCGACGATGACGCCGCCGCCGGGCGAGCACTGGCCGTTGCGGAACGTCATGCCTTCCGGACACACGCACCGGCCGGCGTCGTTCATCACAAAGCCCGGCGAGCACTCTTTCTTCCCCTCGCGCTTGATGGTGAAGGGATGGCAGGCATAGGCCTTGCCGCGACCGCCCTGGATGTTGGTCTGATCGCCGGACAACACGTCGCCGCCTTGCACCCTGGTATCAGGAGACAAGACACCGACGCAGTTCTGGCCGCTGACATTACCCTGCAGGTTGGCCAGCGGGGCGTCGGGAAGGACCACGGTGACAGTGTGCACGTGGCTTTCCCCGGCGCCGAGCGTCAGGTTGGCGATGCAGGACAGAGGCAGCGTCGTCGGTTCCGGCGAGCAGCCGAAGGGCGGCTCGATCGACGTGATCGCAACGCCTTCCAGCCGGCCGAGCCCGTCCACGCCGATCGCATCGCCGATGCGGACCGGACCGGAGAATGTGGTCTGGCCGTCATTGGTGATGGTGATCTCGAACGAGCAGGGTTGTCCCGGCTGGCACTCGGCGTCGCCGGTCTTCTTGACGCTGATGGTGGAGGTGCCACCGCCCTTGGCGCAGGCCTGGCCGAACGGGTAGACGACGTCGTCTCCCGGAGCCGGGCCGTACGAGCCGCGTGCGCAGTTCTCGAACGCGCCATTGGCCGAAACCGTCACGTCGAAGTGCCGGCTGGTTCCAGGCGTCATCACGGCGCCGGGAATCTGGCACGACAGCGCGTTGGCCGGAACCGCTCCGCAGGCCCATTCCGCACCGTCGGGTATGACAGTCTGGATCTGGACCGGCGCGCCCCCCGAGATCAGCGTGGCGGCATCGTTGACCCGCACCGGACCGGTGGGGGCAGAGGTGCCAAGGCTGATGACGGTGATGCGGCAGGAAACCACCGCCGCGCCGGCCAGCGAGCCGCTGCACACCTTGGTTATGCGCAAGGTTGGCTTGCCGCCTTTGGGATGCCGGAAGCGTTCCTTGGCGCAGGACTTGTTGTTGGTGAGGTCGACCTCACCGGGAACGGGCTTCAGCGCCGCGCAGTTTTCCACCGAGTCCGACTGGTAGCCGGCCGGCATCACCGCCTTGACGACGATCGGCGTCGAGGCGCCCGGCATCAGCACGATGCCGGCATTGTCGCAGCGGAACTGGCCGGGGCCGTTGGGTCCGCATGTCCAGGGCGGAGACGGGCCGAAGGTCGAAGAGGCCGGCGCGCCGCCCGGGTAATTGTCGATGACCGTCAGCGGCCCATTATAGGGGACACTGCCGTTGTTGATAATGTCGATCACGAAGTAGCAGATGCCGTCGGGCGTACAGACCGGAATGCGGGCACGCTTCTTCAGGATCAGGTCGACCTTCTTGTCGACCGGCGGCCGGCAGTCCGGGTTGCGATCGCCACGCCGGCAGATCGGGATCGAGGCGCAGCCACGATCGTTCTGCTGGCTGCCGAACAGCGGTTTGCCGCTGGCGCCGTAATTGTAGGTGGCGCAGTTGCGCAGCGCGCTGCCTTGCCAGCCGCCCGCCGGCTTGAAGCCGAGCTTGAGGTCGACGGAGGCGCCCGGATTGAGCGTAGTCACCGGATAGGTGCACGTCATCGGGGTCACGCCGGGCACGCAGACCCAGGGCGGATTAGGCCCTGAATCCAGCGTCGAGCCGGCCGGCAGCGTCACCTCGTCGAGCACGATCTTGCCGTGATACGGCCCGTCGCCGACATTGGTGACCCGGATGGTGAAGTCGCAGCCGCCGCCCATCGTGCAACGTGTGACATCGGCGCGTTTCTCGACCTTGAGGTCCGGCTCCCTGTCCTTGGGCGGACATCTCAGGTCACGCGGGATGACGATGTCGATGGTCTGCGTGCAGCACAGGCCCCAACCCTCCTCCGGGCCGGCATAGGTTTCGATGCCGGTGACGATGAGGTGGATGACGTCGCCAGGCGATGCGCCGACGATCTTCCAGTTGAGCACGCCGCCGCCCGCCGGCACCAGCTGGGTGTCGGGGATGATGGTGATGCCGGGCGTCGTCGTCGACACCTGCACCCACTTGCCGCCCATCTCCGGGCCGACAGGCATGTGATAGATGAAGGCGCCGCCGCCCGGCACGCAATCGACCGTGCCGCGCTCCACCTTGAAGCATTCCCGGTCGGGAGGCGGAGGCCGCTTGTCGCAGTTGCTGAGATCGATCCGGATCGAGGTCTTCACGCCGGTCTTGTAGTCGCCATCGTCGGGCTTGCCCAGATCCTGCGACGGGATGATGATCCCGGTGCCGGCTCCGTTTGTAATCTTGATCAGGCCCTGATTGTCGATGATCGTCGGCAAGGGAAACGCCGCGTGGTCGATCTTGGCCGTGATCTGGAAGTTGATGACGCGTTCGTTGGCAGCGCCCGCACCGTCGAGATCGGCGGCGGAGAGCCGGAAATCGGACACGGTTGCCGTATCGTTCGGATCGGCCGAGGTGCTGATCGAAACGCCGGGCAGCGGGCCGCCCGCAGCGTCCGTGCCGTCGCCCGACATATGCGCGCTGACGATCGACAGGCCGTGCGGAAGCTGGTCCTTGAACTCGATCTTGAGCTTCTTCAACAAGGCAATCATGCCCGGGTCGGCAAAGCTTTGCGCATCGCCGCGCAGGCCGAAGCTCAGGGAGTAGACGACGTAGTCGCAGCTCCGCTGGGTGCCTTTCTTGGTGAAGAACGGCACGACCCGTTCCGGCCTCGGAGTGATGATTTTCGAATTATCGAGGTCGAGCCGCAGTTCCGGCGTGATCGGGACGGCGTCATCGGCGTGGCTTGCCACAGGGGTGTACATGGCGACCGCGATACCGGCCGCCATCAGCCAGCGCGCGCCGCGCCTGGCGTATGACAGGGGTCCCATGAAGGTCTCCATGACGGTTTTCTGGTTGCGCGTCGCGGTGGGGGAAAGTGCAGAAATGTTCATCTCTCCCTCCTCAACGTTCGCAACTGACGGCTGGGGTTCTGAGCGGCAAAGTCATCTTGCAGCAAGGGTAGTAGCCACCCTTGTCCTTGTCGGACTGCCTGTAGAAGCAGAGCCCGACATCGACTGTGTCGCCCGGATAGTGGCCGGTGATGTCGACCGTGTAAGGCTTGCCGGGCGCATGCGACTGGGGTGATGTCACCCCGACGCCTGGCGTCCTGGACTGGGCCTTGATCGAATCGCCGCCGAAGCCGGCATGGTCATGGAGATAGAGGTCGGCCTGGAGGCCGCGAGGTGTGCAGTAGAACTGGACATCCTCGACATCGATGCACGGCGGCAGATCGCCGGGCGGTGGGAAATCAGGCGGATAGAACGGCGGCAGGTAACCGCCGGGGATTTCTTCATAGTAGCCGGCACGGCCTTCGCAGGGGTGCCAGACCTCGACGTCGCCGACATGGCCTTCCACTTCGGGGTCTTCGAAATAGCTATCGAAATCGACGAACCAGGAGCCGAAGGGCGGCACGTTGGCCGGCTTGACCAGCGGCGTCGGCGTGATCTGCACGCCGTGCACGGCGAGCGGCCCGCCGGCGGCGAGCTGGTCGGCCAGTGTCGGATTGTCGCGCAGCTTGTCGCCGGTGTTGACCAGCGTATCGGTGCAAACGCCGGTGTCGAGATTGCCGTCGGCGTCATAGCCATATTGCAGATCAAGGCCGCCGGCCGACTGCCGGTTGCCTTGCGGGAAGCCGACTGCATATTCCTGCGGCTCTTCCACCCATTCCGATTCGGTCGCCGGATCGTCCGGGTTTTCGCGCCAATAGCGGATGACCTCGCCTTTGCCGGAATCGGCGAACTGGCTGTAATCGTAGCGGTTTTCCACCGGGCCGCGCTGCGCCAGGTACATGAAGCCCTTGACGTCGAAGGCAATGTCGGTGACGGCGTAGTCCTTGTCGGCCTTGACCGTCAGCTCCCAGCGCGGATCGCCGGCAAAGCTGCCGTCGCGGGCAATGCCCACCGACCAGATCTCGGCCTCCTCGCCGACCGAGTAGTAGACCCGGCCGCCGTGATAGGCGACCGCCCAGACACGGCGCTCGTCCTGCGTATAGCCCCAGGTGTCGGGGTCTTCCGAGTCGAACGCAGCACCCTGTATGTCCATTACCGCGCCGTCGTCGGCGACGGGCGCGAGCCCATGCGCCGGCCGCCCGGCAACGCCGTGGTCGAACGTGTCGATCAGCATGCCGTCGGACGCGAGGCGATGGATGAGGCCGGTGTCGAGGTCGCTGGCGAAGAACTCGCGGTGATTGCTGTCGAAGCTGACGTCGCCGATGCCGGGACCGCTGTTGGTGTCGATGTCGGCGAATCTGGAGACGGCGCCGGTGATGCCGTCGATCTTCCAGATCGTGCCGGGACCGCCACCATTTTCGGTGCCGAACTGGCCGTCCATGAAGACGGCGCCGGCCGTGCCGCGGCGCTGCCGCTCAGGGCGGCCGTCGGAATCTTCGTCAGGGGTGACGATGCGGATGCCGTGCAGCGAGCTGGCGCCGGCATAGAGGTTGGGGATGCCTGACGGGACGCCATCGCGCACGCCGTCATCATAGGTGACGGCGAACACCTGGCCGATCTGCTCCGCCGTCACCTCGAAGGGCGGCGGCGTGTAGACGAGCTGGCCGGAGGCCGGTCCGCCCAGCGCTGAAACGTCGAAAACGCGCAAGGTGGCGCGCGTCGTGTCGATAAAGGTCTCATCGACCGGGTCGACCCCGGGCGGCAACCCTTCGTCGAAATTGGGAATGACGGTGCCGGAAAACCCGGTCACCGTCATCGAGCCGGGATAGATGATCTGGGTTTCCTGCGCCCGGGCAGCTGTGCCCAGCCAAAGCGTGGCGCTCAGCGCCAGCACAAGCAAACCGCCGGCCAGATGGAGCGAATGGCGCAAACCGCTGCGTGGAGATGGCATGGACGTGCCGCGATCGCAGGACATAAAACTCCCCCCGAAGTTTTCGGGAGGAACTTCCGGTCCGGCCGGCCGAATCAGGGCAAGGCGCGTCGTTCCGGCACGTTCGTCCCTGATCGAATTGTCTGCTTTCCTCATCCTCACGATACGCCTGCTCCTGCGCAGGGTCAACGGAATCAGCCGGAAGCCCAGCGCATCGACCCCGTCCCGAAGGCGGTGGTCGCGCTGAGCTCCCGTTGTTCCCGGAGACCTGCGAGTCTCTGGGGTCCTGGTCATTGGGGGCATCCTTTCCGGCCCCGCACCATGCGGCGCCTGAGCGTCAGTCGCAGGCGGAAGCGGAAAGGTTCATGCAAAACGGCGGCTGGGACTGTTCGCCATTTCACAGAAGCGGCGAACGACTTTATTTTTCAGGCAGATTTGTCGGCGAATGATCACCAGGTCCAGCCGCCTCGGCCCAGCACCGAGACCACCTCGACGATGCGGCTGAAGCTGGCGCGCGCCCGTCCGACCGTGTGCCTGGCCCGGAGATAGCCATGCACCAGCCCCGGCTCCTCGAACCAGGTGGCGTGGCCGCCCGCGGCGAGGACGCGGTCGCGATAGGCCTCGCCATCGGACGACAGCGGGTCGCATTGTGCGGTGATGAGCACGGTTGGCGGCAGGTCGGTGAAATCCGCGTCGGCGAGCGGCGACAAAGCGATGTCACCGGAGCCGTCAGCGCCGCCGGTGCGGACGTGCTTGTAGAATTCGAGATCGCGCATGGTCAGCATCGGCGCTTCCGCATGCGTCACGTAGGAGCCCCTCGAGCTGTCGCCGCCGAGGCCGGGATAGATCAGCACCTGGCCGATTGGCCGCTTAGCATGGCCGCGCGTTGCGTGGGCAACGGCCGCGCAGAGATTGCCGCCGGCGCTGTCGCCGCAGAGCACAACGGGGCGGTCGTACGTCGAGGCCGCCCATTCGAAGGCATGCAGCGCATCGTCGAAGGCGGCCGGATGCAGATGCTCCGGCGCCAGCCGGTAGTCGACGGAGACAACCTCGAAGCCGGTGCGAGCGCACAATTCGGCGCAGACATCGTCATGGCTGTCGAGCCCGCCGAGGATGAAGCCGCCACCATGGATGTAGAGCACCATCGCCGCCTTGTTCGGGGTACCGCTACGATAGATGCGGATCGGAATATCGTGCGCGGCAATGATGGTCGTTTCCGCCGTCACGCCATCGGGATAGCCGGCAAAGAATTCGCGGCACATCCGGTCATAAATCGCGCGCTGCTGGGCGATGGTGTAGTCGATCGTGTCGGGCGGGTAAAAGGAATTGGTCCGCTCGATGAAGGCCCAGGTCTCGGCGTCGATGAGGGTTTTGTAGTCGGTCATGCTGCTCCTTACCTCCCCCGGGGAGGTCGCCGCGAAACGGCGGGTGGCGGCGCATCACCCCACCCCGGACCTTCGGTCCGACCCTCCCCATCGAGGGGAGGGTAAAGAGGCTACTTCCCCTTCCAAACCGGATCGCGCTTTTCCGCAAAGGCGCGAAAACCTTCCATATTGTCGTCTGACCCATAAAGCGCATCGACGGTCGCCAATTGCCGGCGCGTCACGCGGTTCATCGCATCCTGGAAGGTCAGCGCCTCGGCCACCCGCGCCGTCTCCTTGATCGCGGCGAACACCAGCGGCGGACCACTGGCCAGCAGCCTTGCAATCTCCCAGACACGGTCTTCGAGCTTTTCCTTGGGCAGCACTTCGTTGACCAGCCCCCAGCGATGCGCCTCGGCGACATCCATCCAGCGGCCGGTGAGCAGCAGATCCATGGCGACATGATAGGGAATGCGCTTGGGCAGCTTGATCGTCGCGGCATCAGCCAGCGTGCCGGCGCGGATTTCGGGCAGTGCGAAGGAGGAATGGTCGGAGGCGTAGATGAGATCGCAGGACAGCGCCAACTCGAAGCCGCCGCCGACCGCCATGCCGTTGACGCAGGCGATGACCGGCTTGTTCATGTCGCGCAGCTCCTGCAGACCGGCAAAGCCGCCGACGCCATAGTCGCCATCGACCGCGTCGCCGCCGGCGGCGGCCTTCAAATCCCAGCCGGCGCAGAAGAACTTGTCACCGGCGGTCTTGACGATGGCGACGCGAAGCTCCGGATCGTCGCGGAACGCCTTGAACGTCTCGCCCATCAGCCGCGACGTCTTGAGATCGATGGCATTGGCCTTCGGCCGGTCGAGCGTGACCTCGAGGATAGTGCCCTCGCGGCGGGTCGAAATGACGTCAGACATTCTTCTTCTCTCCCAGCACCAGCAGCGCGTCGGCGATCCAGGCGCCCTTGCCCTCGGCGCAGACGATCAGCGGGTTGATGTCGAGTTCCTCGATCTCGCCGGCGTTCTTCTGCACGAAGCTGGCAATGCCCGCGATCGCCTCGATGGCGGCCGCGACATCGGACTTGGGCCGGCCGCGATAGCCTTCAAGCAACGGGAACAGTTTCAGGCGGCGCAACGCCGCCTCGATATCATCGCGCGTCGCTGGCAGCATCAAGGTGACGCTGTCGCGCAACAGCTCGACCAGCACACCGCCAGTGCCCAGCGTCATGACGGCGCCGAACATCGGGTCGCGGGTGAAGCCGACGATCAGTTCGGCGACGCCATCGCGCACCATGCGCTCGACATAGAGCCCGGTGCCGAGCGGCAGCAAATCATGCGCCGCCGTGCTGACGGATTCGGCATCCCTCAGGTTCAACCTGACAGCGCCGACTTCCGACTTGTGGGTGACGCCGAGCGCCTTCAGCGCCACCGGGAAGCCGAGCGCCATCGACGAGATGACGGCGTCGACCGCATTGGCGGCGCGTTCGCCCTTCGGCACCGGCAAGCCGGCCGTGATCAGCCGCTCCTTGGCTTCGGCCTCGTCAGGCGTCACATGGCCGCCTTCGGCAGCGCCCGCAGCCGACGTGTCGATGGGTTGAGCCTGCGGCTCGGCCCAGGCCCAGGCGATGAAGGCTGCCGCACCCGCGGCGTCCATGGCCTCGGAAATGCCGAACAACGGCACCATGCCGCGCGCCATCAGCTCGGCGGTGTATTCCTCCGGCAGGTTCTCCGGCAACGACGAGACGATGGCGCCATGCGCCTGGTTGGTCTTCAGCGCCGATTCGAAGGCGCGCAGCGTCGCCCACCAGTCGGTGACCGAGCAGCGGTCCGGGCGCGGAAAATCAAGCACCAGCATGTTGAGGTCGAAGCCGCCCGACACCATGGCGGTGAAGGTAGCGGTCATCGCCGGCTCGTTGTTCCAGATGAAGGTGTGGTAGTCCAATGGGTTGGCGACAGCGACCAGCGGCCCGAGCGTCGATTTGACATGGGCGCGGTGCTTGCTGGTGAGCTCCGGGAAGTTGACCCAGCGCCCTTCGGCGCTGTCCGCCATGACCGAGGCTTCGCCACCAGAGCAGCTCATCGACGACAGACGATAGCCGGGCAGTGGACCGGTGACGTGCAACAGCTTCAGCGCCTCGATGAAGGCGGGTATGGAATCGACACGCGCAATGCCGAGCCGCCGCAGGAACGCGCCCGAGGCGGCATCCGAACCGGCGAGCGAAGCGGTGTGCGAGACGGTCGCCTGCCTCGCCTGTTCGGAGCGTCCGACCTTCATGGCGATGATCGGCTTCTTCAGCTCGCGCGCTCGTGCGGCCAGTTTCTCGAAGCCGGCTACCGAATCGAAAGCTTCGATGTGCAAACCGAGCGACGTCACCCGCTCGTCCTCTATCAGGCCGAGCGCCATTTCGGACAGGCCGGTCTGCGCCTGGTTGCCGGCGGTCATCAGGAAAGCGATCGGCAGGCCGCGCTTCTGCATCGTCATGTTGATGGCGATGTTGGACGACTGGGTGATGATGGCGACGCCCTTGGCGCCTTCGGGCAGCCTGATGCCGCCATGCTGGTCGGGCCACAGCAACGCGCCGTCGGCATAGTTGATCAGGCCATAGCAGTTCGGGCCGATGATCGGCATCTGGCCGGCAGCAGCGACCAGTTCGGCCTGCAGCCGCTCACCATCGTCGTCATAGGCCTCGGTCTCGAGAAAGCCGGCGGCAAAGCAGACGGCGCCGCCGGCGCCACGCTCGGCCAGCGCCTTGACCACCTCGATGGTCAAGTGCCGGTTGACGCCGACAAAGGCAGCGTCGGGCGCACCGGGAAGGTCTGCAACAGAACGATAGGCCTTGCGGCCGGCGACCTCGTCCTTGGTCGGATGCACCGGCCAGATCTCGCCGGCAAAGCCCATTTTGATCGATTGCGCGACGACGGCAGCGGCCTGCGCCCCGCCAAACACGGCGATGGATTTTGGGCGCAGGAGACGTTCGAGTTTATGCATGGCCATCTTTTCGTTTGAGCATGATCTTCTCCCCAAAACCGGACCCCGGTTTTGGGGTACATCATGCTCTATGCTCCGAACGGACGCAGCAGCGCCCGCGAAATAATATGTCGCTGAATCTCCGAAGTGCCTTCCCAGATGCGCTCGACGCGCGCATCGCGCCAGATGCGCTCCAGCGGCAGGTCGTCCATCAGCCCCATGCCGCCATGGATCTGGATTGCTTCGTCGGCAACAAAGGCGAGCATTTCGGTAGCCTTCAGCTTGGCCATGGCCATGTCCTGATCGGTCACGGTGCCCTGATCGTACTTCCAGCCGGCTTCGAACACCATCAGGTCGGCGGCCTTCAATTCGGTCGCCATGTCGGCCAGCTTGAACGATACGCCCTGGAACTTGCCGATCTGCTGGCCGAACTGCTGGCGCTGCGCGGAATACTCGATGGCATGGCCAAGCGCCCGCTCGGCGCGGCCGAGGCAAGTGGCGCCAACCTGCAGGCGGGTGGCGCCAAGCCAGGAATTGGCGACTTCAAAGCCCTTGTGCCCTTCGCCCAGAACCTGGCTTGCCGGCAGGCGGCAATCGTCGAATTCAAGGATGGCATTGGTGTAGCCCCGATGCGAGACGTTGCGGTAGCCGTCGCGTACGGTGAAACCCTTGGTGCCCTTGTCGACGAAGAAGGCGGTGATCTTCTTGCGCTTGCCACGCGGCGTTTCTTCCTCGCCGGAAGCCATGAAGACGATGGCAAAGTCGGCCAGATCGGCATGGCTGATAAAATGCTTGGTGCCGTTGAGCACCCAGTCGTCACCGTCCTGCACGGCGGTCGCTTTCATGCCGCGCAAATCGGAGCCGGCGCCGGGCTCGGTCATCGCCAGGCAGTCCCACTTTTCGCCACGGATGCAAGGGAACAGGTATTTTTCGCGCTGTTCCTGCGTGCCGGCCAGAAGGATGTTGGAGGGGCGCGCCACGCAGGTCCAGTGCAGCGCGTAATTGGCGCGGCCGAGCTCCTTTTCGTAGAGCAGCCAGGTCACCGTATCGAGGCCGGCGCCACCGACATCGGCCGGCATGTTCGCGGCGTAGAGTCCGGCTTCGATCGCCTTGACCTTGATCTCCTCGATCAGCTCTCGGCGCAGCACGCCGGTGCGCTCGACCTCACGCTCATGCGGGTAAAGCTCGTTCTCGACGAATGCACGCGTCGTCTCGACGATGAGCTTCTGTTCCTCCGACAGCCCGAAATCCATGGTCTTCAGCCTTTCTTCTTTTTCTTCGGCTTTTCCACCTTCTTCACCGGCTTCGACGCCTTGGCCTTTTCAGCAGCCTTGGAAGCGGCCGGCTTCTTCGCCGCCAGCTTGGCCAGCTGCCTGGTGTAGTCCTTGTGCAAGGCGCCGGCGCCCCAGCCTTTGCCTTTGTTCTGTTTCGACAGAGCATCCATGATCGCGACCAGATTGTCGTCGCGGATCTTTTCCAGCTCGCGGATCGACAGGCCATGCGCCTGGTCGTCCGACTGGGTGGCAATCAGGTCGACCAATTCGTCATTGAACTCCGGCACGTCCATAAGCTTGGTCCACGGCCATTTCAGGCACGGCCCGAACTGCGCCATGAAGTGGCGCATGCCGGCCTCGCCGCCGGCGACGCGGTAGACCTGGAACATGCCCATCTGCGCCCAGCGCAGGCCGAAGCCGTAGCGCATGATGTCGTCGAGCTCCTCGACGGTGCAGATGCCGTCCTTGATCAGCCACAGCGCCTCGCGCCAGGCGGCTTCCAGCAGGCGGTCGCCGACAAAGGCCTCGATCTCCTTGCGGATGACGACAGGCTTCATGCCGATCGAAGCATAGATTTCCTTGGCGACCTCGATCGCCTCGGGGAACGTCTGCTCGCCCCCGACGATCTCGACCAGCGGCAGGAGATAGACCGGGTTGAAGGGATGTCCGACAACCAATCGCTCCGGATGCTTCTTCATCGCCACCTGCATGTCGGTCGGCTTGATGCCGGAGGTCGACGAGCCGACGATGGCGTTGGCGGGTGCATAAAGATCGATTTCGGCCAGCACACGGTGTTTCAGGTCGAGCCGTTCCGGCACGCTCTCCTGGATGAAATCGGCGTCCGCCACCGCCTCGGCGATGGTCTTGGCGAAGGTCAGCTTGCCCTCCTTGGGCAAGCCGCCGGGAACCATCTGCTTGTAGGCGCGGCGCGCGCCCTTCATCACTTCCGAGACCTTGCGCGACGCTTCCGGGTCCGGATCGAAGATCGACACGTCGATGCCGTTGAGCAGCAGCCGCGCCACCCAGCCGGCGCCGATGACACCGCCGCCAATGGCGGCCGCCTTGTTGACGATGCTCATGGTCAGGCTCCGGTTCTTGTCTTGGTTGTTTGAGGGTCGATGAGAGGCACGCGCTCGCCGGCGCGGACCACGGAGGGGTCGTAGGCCTTGCGGGCGAAGACTTCGAGCACGAAGGGCCGGAAGAATTCGATCGGCAGCGTCTCATAATCGGGGTCGAAGCTCGACTGGTCCCAGCGTTCGCAAAACTGATCGCAATCGTCGAAATAGGCATGGCCGGCGAAGCGGTCGCGGGCGTGACGGTTGCCGCCGAGATGGTGAGCGTAATAGAGGCGCTGGAAGTCGCCGTGCTTTTCCACCACCCAGGTGCATTGCTCGCGCACGAAAGGTTTCAGGATCGAAGCAGCGTATTCGTCGTGATTGTAAGGCGCATAGATATCGCCGATATCGTGCAGCAGCGCGCAGGCGATCCAGTCGGTGTCGGCGCCATCGCGCCACGCCCGCGTCGCCGCCTGCAGCGAATGGCCGAGCCGGGTGATCTTGTAGCCGGACAGGCCTTCGTCGAGCTGCACCAGCGCGTCGAGCAGCCGCTCGCCGGTCTTGGCGGCATAGTCGATTTCATGGGCGGTCAGGAACTCGCAATCGTCCTTGTCGCCATCCTTCATCGCGGTGAATTTGACGGTAGCCATGATCCGCTCCCGTTTTACGCAGCGGCTGCGATCGGCGCCCGCTTGGTCAGGTTCAGCTTCTTGCGCACTTCCTCCGGCCCGAGGATACGGGCGCCGAGATTGGTGACGATGCTGGCGGCGCGCTCGACCAGTTGTGCATTGGTTGCCAGCACGCCCTTGTCGAGCCACAGATTGTCTTCGAGCCCGACGCGGACATTGCCGCCGGCGAGAACCGCCGCTGCTGCGTAGGCCATCTGGTTGCGGCCGATGGCGAAGGCAGACCAGTTCCAGGTCGACGGCACATTGTTGACCATCGCCATGAAGGTATTGAGGTCGTCGGGCGCACCCCACGGCACGCCCATGCAGAGTTGCACCAGCGCATCGGCGTTGAGCACCTTTTCCTCGACCAGCTGCTTGGCAAACCAAAGATGACCGGTGTCGAAGGCTTCTATCTCCGGCTTGACGCCGAGCGCCGTCATCATGCCGCCCATGGCACGCAGCATGCCGGGCGTGTTGGTCATGACATAGTCGGCTTCGGCGAAGTTCATGGTGCCGCAATCCAGCGTGCAGATTTCCGGCAGACACTGGCGCACATGTTCCATGCGGTTGGTGGCGCCGCCCATGTCGGTGCCTTTTTCGTTGAGCGGCAATGGCGCCTCCGGCGAACCGAAGACCATGTCGCCGCCCATACCGGCGGTGAGGTTGAGCACCACATCGACATTGGCGTCGCGGATGCGCTCGGTCACTTCGCGGTAGAGATGGACATCACGGCGGGGCTTGCCGGTTTCAGGGTCGCGGACATGGCAGTGGACGATGGCAGCACCGGCCTTGGCCGCATCGATCGCCGAATCGGCAATCTGCTTGGGCGAGCGCGGCACATGCGGCGAGCGGTCCTGCGAGCCGCCGGATCCGGTCACGGCACAGGTAATGAAAACCTCACGGTTCATCGCGAGCGGCATGGAACTCTCCTCCCAAACATCAGCCGTGCATGTCGCCCAAAAGTGGGAACCGGTTTTGGGATAACGACATGCACAAGAACAGGCCAACAATGATCGGACTTGCGGGGGACTGTTTTGCGATTTACGAACCTTCCATGATCAAAAGCGAAAAACCGACCATCTTTCGCTCGGAACGCTCGCCGCTCAAGGTGACGCTGCTGGTGTTTTCCGGCTCGTCCATCATGTGTGTGGCATCGGCCGTCGACCCGCTGCGCGCCGCCAACCGCATCTCCGGCGAGACCCTGTTCGATTTTAACCTGGTCTCGGTCACCGGCGAGGCGCCGGTCACCACATGCGGCCTGCCGGTGGCGGTCAGCGGCCGCTTCGATGCAACAGAGCCAACCGACGTGCTTGTCGTCGTCGCCGGCTTCGGCACCCAGAATTACGCGACATCAGCGCTGCTCTCCGGTCTGCGCCGCGCGGCCCGTGCGGCCCGTGCCTGTGGCGGCGTCGAGGCCGGTACCTGGCTAGTGGCGCGGGCGGGTCTCTTGGAAGGGCGCAGCGCCACCACCCATTGGGAAGACATGGAGGATTTTTCGTCGGCCTTTCCCGGCGTTGATGTCCGTCCCGACCGCTACGTCATCGATGGGCCCGTCTTCACCTCGGGTGGGGCGTCGCCGACCTTCGACCTGATGCTGCATCTGATCCGTACGCGCCTCGGCATGGCCGTGGCGCTCGATGTCGCCAGCGTCTTCATCTACGACCAGGCGCGCGCCGCGACCGATGCGCAACCGCTGGTCTCGCTCGGCCGGCTCGACGGCTACGACCCGCGGCTGGCGCAAGCGATCCGGCTGATGGAATCGCATGTCGACCAGCCGCTGACCATAGATGCGGTGGCGAAACGCGCCGGGGTGACGGCACGAACATTGGAAAGCATTTTTCGCAAATCGATCGGCGAGACGCCCGGCGCCTACTATCTCAGGCTACGGCTGGGCGCGGCGCGGCGGCTGGTGGTCGACACGCGGATCGCCATGGCGGATATTGCCGGGCGGACGGGATTTTCGTCCGCCGCGGCATTTTCCAGAGCGTTTTCAAGAGCGTTCGGCGAAGCGCCGGTGCGGCTCCGCCGAGGTTGATGCATGTCGCCCAAACGTGCGTCGCGGTTTTGGGATAACGACATGCACAAACAAAGAGAGATCAGGCTGCGTTCTGTCGATCGCTGCCGGCGTCCATCTGCGAGCGCATCTGCCTCGCCAGTCGGACTTCGAAACGGCTGCTGACAGCGCGATCCCATTCGTTTTTCACATTGTCGGTCGGCCGCGGCAGCGCCATCAGCCGGTCGATGATCGATCCGGCCTCGCCGGATGAGAGCAGGGCGTCGATTTCGCGTTCGTGCTGCATATCGGTTCGCCTCCTTCCTTTTCACCCGCCACAACGGCATCCTTATACGAGATACGTGACGGCAGTTTGAAGGCAAGAGCGAGGTCATTGAGGGGCGGTGCGAGGCAAAAGCTTGTCGGCGGATAGGGTCTTGCGCAAACCCCATTCCAGAGCGGCCGGGATGTTACCCTGCCGCCCTTGAGCACTACGAATCGGCTTTCCGCCTCAGACGTAGCGGTTGACGACGTTCTCCAGATACGCTTGGCGGCCGGACTTTGGCTGCGGCTCGATCTTCTTCTTGAAGACGCGCTCGGCGAATGCGTTGGCGATGCTATTTCCAATGCTTTCCGTAACCCGCGACCGATCGTGAACGACCGGTCGTTTCGGATTCAGCCCTTGCGCTCCTGAAGGCTGTTGCCGCCGTCGACCACCATCAGGGCGCCGTTGACGTAGCTCGCGCCTTCCGATGCCAGGAACACCACCGCTGCGGCAACCTCGTCCGGTCGTCCGGCCCGCGCCGGTGGCGTGTGCAGGGCAGCTTGCCGCTCCATTGCGCTCGACGAGCCCGTTTCGATCCAGCCGGGGGCCACGGCATTGGCCGTGATGCCGCTTTTTGCCACTTCGAGCGCCAGCGTGCGCGTCAGGCCGACCATGCCGGCCTTGGCGGCGGAATAGGCTGATGTGCCTTCGAAAGACACCAGCGGCCCGGTAACCGACGCCACATTGACGATGCGCCCATAGCCTGCCTCTACCATCGCCGGCAAAAACGCGCGGGTGACCAGGAATACGGTCTTCAGGCTGACGTCGATCCCTTGGTCCCAGTCGGCCTCGGTCATGGCGAGAAACGCCTTATCGGCCGAGGGCGATGCCAGCGAGCCCATGCCGGCATTGTTGACTAGGATGTCGACAGCGCCGACATCAGCCCGTAGCCGCGCGACTTCGGCTGCGATGGTGAGATCCGCGACTGCGGCTTTGGCATTTATGCCTTCGGCGCAAAGCTCGGCGGCGCGATCGAGTACACGCGCGCTGGCACCGTTCAGGAAAACGGCATGACCGGCAAGGCCGAGCTGCCGCGCAATGGCAATGCCGATGCCGTCAGCAGCACCCGCCCCGGTGATCAGCGCACGCTTGGGGGTAGAAGAAGGCATGGTCAAATCAGACTCCGCTGGGTGCGCCCTCGCGGTCTTACCACACACTTTGGCGACCGTGCTGCGGGAACGGCTGACTGGCAGAGGTCAGCCGCCGCGGCTTTTCGGCCACGCGCGGCTTATGTCAGCCAAGGTACCAGGTCTCAGACGTAGCGATTGACGATGTTCTCCAGCAGTTCCTGGCGGCCGGAGCGCGGCTGCGGTTCGATCTTCTTCTTGACCACGCGCTCGGCGATGTCCTCCAGCGTGCGCTTGCCCGACAGCATCGCCTTGGCCTCTGCCGTGTTCCAGCCGGCATAGCGTTCGGCGAGCGGACCCGACAGCGCCTTGTCCTCGACCATCTTCGCGGCTGCCTTCAGACCGCGTGCGCACGAATCCATGCCGCCAATATGGCCGATCAGCAGGTCCTGCGGATCGAGCGACTGGCGACGCAGCTTGGCGTCGAAATTGGTGCCGCCGGTCTTGAAGCCGCCGGCCTGCAGGACCTGGTAATAGGCCAGCGCCATTTCCGGCACATTGTTGGGGAACTGGTCGGTGTCCCAGCCCGACTGGTAGTCGTTGCGGTTCATGTCGATCGAACCGAAGACGCCCAGCGCATTGGCCAGCGCCAGCTCATGCTCGAAGGAATGGCCGGCGAGGATGGCGTGGCCCTGCTCGATGTTGAGTTTTACTTCCTTCTCCAGGCCGAAGCGCTTGAGGAAGCCATAGACCGTGGCGACGTCATAGTCGTACTGGTGCTTGGTCGGCTCCTGCGGCTTCGGCTCGATCAGGATCGTGCCCTTGAAGCCGATCTTGTGCTTGTAGTCGACGACCAGGCTGAGGAAGCGTCCGGCCTGCTCCTGCTCGCGGGCAAGGTCGGTGTTGAGCAGCGTCTCATAGCCCTCTCGCCCGCCCCACAGCACATAGTTTTCGCCTTTAAGCCGCTTGGTGACGTCGATGCAGCTCTTCACCGTCGCCGCCGCATAGGCAAAGACATCCGGATCTGGATTGGTGGCGGCGCCCGACATGAAGCGGCGGTTGGAGAACAGGTTCGCCGTGCCCCAGAGCAGCTTGACGCCGGTCTTCTTCATCTTGGCCGCAAAATAGTCGGCGATCTCGTCAAGCCGCGCGGCACTTTCGGAGAAATCCTTGCCCTCGGGGCGGACGTCGGCGTCGTGGAAGCAGAAATAGGGCGCGCCAAGCAGCGAGAACATCTCGAAGGCGACGTCTGCCTTCAGCTTGGCCAGTTCCATCGTGTCGATGCCGCCCGCCTTGGGGAACCAGGGACGGTCGAAGGTCTGGCCGCCGAAGGGATCGCCGCCCGGCCAGGCGAAGGAATGCCAGTAGGCGACCGCGAAGCGCAGATGGTCTTCCAGCCGCTTGCCGGCGACGACCTCATCCGGGTTGTAGAAGCGGTAGGCCAGCGGATTGGTCGAATCCGGCCCCTCATACTTGATTGCTTTGATGTCGCCGAAAAATCCGCTGCTCATGATTTCTGTCCTCTCTCGAATAGTTCGCCCTGATTACCTCAGGCGTAATTGGTTTCGTTCTGCCAAGGGGTGAAAAGGCTGGTGTCAAAGCCACTCAACGAAGGAGACAGACCATGACCGACCTCAACACGATCGCTCAAAACTACATCACCGCCTGGAACGAGGCCGATGCGGATCGCCGCACCGAACTGCTCAAGGCGACCTTCACCGAAGATGTCAGCTACCGCGATCCGCTGATGCACGGCGAGGGCCATGCGGGTGTGGCCGCGCTCATCGATGGCGTGCAGCAGCGTTTTGCCGGCTTCCGGTTTTCGCTGAAGGGCAGGCCGGACGGGTTTGGCGACACGATCCGCTTCTCGTGGAATCTTGGGCCGGAGGGTGTGCCGTCGGTTATCGAAGGTACTGATATCGGTGTCATCGAGAATGGGCGGCTCAAGAGCGTCACCGGCTTCCTCGACAAGGTGCCGGCTCAGTGAGTTGCCAAGCTGCGGCGTGGGCGAGAAACCGCTCACGCCGTGGCGCCCTTGATCGCGGGATACAATGCCCGATAGCGCTGATAGGCATCTGCGTACGCCCCACTAAGCCCAGCATCCGGCTCAATGGTGGCATCCGTCTTCGGCGCCGTGCATACCGCCAGCGGATCCGCCCCCGTCGCGGCAATCAGCCCGAGCCGGGCCGCACCAAATGCGGCGCCGAAATCGCCATCTGCCGGGAGATCCACTGGCACCTGCAGCGCGGTGGCGATCGCCTTCAGCCAGTAGCGCGAGCGCGAGCCGCCGCCGATCGCCGTCACCCGCGTCAACGTCGTACCCGCCGTCTTCAAGGCTTCGAGACTGTCACGGAAGGCAAAGGCAACGCCTTCAAGCACCGCTTGCGTCAGCACCGCACGGCTGGATTCATGCGCCAGCCCGGTGAAGGACCCACGGATGGCGGAATCATTGTAGGGCGTGCGCTCACCCGAGAGGTAAGGCAGAAACGATACACCGCTCGGCGCCTTCAGCGCCTCGCCGAGTTCGGCGGTCAATTCGCCGGCCTTCTTCCCCGATACCTCCGACAGCCAGTTCAGCGAATCCGTCGCCGACAGGATGACGCCCATCTGGTGCCAGGTGTTGGGCAGCGCGTGACAGAAAGTGTGGACCGCACTGGCCGGGTTCGGCAGGTAGGAGGCATTGGCAGCAAACAGCACGCCGGACGTGCCCAGCGAAACGAAGGCATGGCCGGCGCCGACCGTGCCCATGCCGCAGGCCGAAGCCGCATTGTCGCCGGCGCCACCGGCAATCGGGATGCCAGCCTGGACGCCCCATTTGGAGGCGAGGTCGGCGCGCAAGGCGCCAGCCTTTTCAGTGCCTTCGACCAGCGATGGCATCTGCTTCTCGTCGAGCGAGGTGGCGGCAAGCAGTTCCGGCGACCAGCGCCGCTTGCCGACGTCGAGCCATGAGGTGCCAGCCGAGTCGGACATTTCCGACATATGCTCGCCGGTCAGCCAGAATCGCAGGAAATCCTTGGGCAGCAGCACCTTCGCCACCTTGGCGAAGACAGCCGGCTCGTTATTCTTCACCCAGGCGAGTTTTGGCGCGGTGAAGCCGGGGAAGACGATGTTGCCGGTCAGCTTGCGGAAGCGTGGGTCGGCATCGAGCGTGGCCGCCTCGGCATGGCTGCGCGTATCGTTCCACAATATGCAGGGGCGCAGCACCTGGTCGCCGGCGTCGAGCAAGGTTGCGCCGTGCATGTGGCCGGAAAGGCCGATGCCTTTGACGGCGGCAAGCTCTTTCGGATGCGCTGATTTCAGCTCGGCAATAGCGGTCTCGCAGGCTCGGACCCAGTCGGCCGGATTCTGCTCGGACCAGCCGGGATGTGGCCGCGATACGTCAAGTGAAGCATGGCCGGAGCCGATGACGGTTTGCCCGGCATCGATCAACAGCGCCTTGACGCCCGACGTACCGAGATCGAGGCCGAGATACATGCATTCCTCCCACTGCCATTAATTTTTTCGGGCCTCGAAAAAATCTGGCTTGGCCAGTTTTTAAAACAAGATCCGCTGCGGGTCAATTCTCTGACAAATTGGCGGCCCGTCGAGAAAACAGCGCCGACAGCGGGCTGTCCGGCCGAGCCAGCTGACGCTCAGCCGTCAGCGCCCGTGCCAATGCTGTGTCGCCGGCGCGCAACGCCGCCTCGATCAGCGTCAGGTCGATCACGTCGCGCTGGGCATGGCTGCCGCCGAAGCGATGAGCAATCGAGCGAATCGGCCGGATCAGGCGCACCGCCTCGGCGTAATTGCCCTCGCCAAAAGCCTTGATGGCCAATGTCAACGGATGGCCGACATCCCTGGTGAAGGCACCGTTGTCGTCGCTGCCGCGCATCGCCTCGCGCTGTGCCTCGAGCAAGGTCTTGGCTGACGCCTCGAGCCCGGCGCCGACGAAGGCCATCATGGCATGGGCGTCGTTGAAGGCGTAATTGCCGGCACCGACCTTGGGCCAGTTGGCGGCGAGCGCTATCCAGCGGTCGCCGACATCGACGCCGCCGAGATAAAGCCGCCACAGGATCGCCGAGGCATCGACCATATTGAGCGCCATCGTCGACGGCGAGCCGTAGATCGGCCCGTCATACAGGGCCAACACCTCTTCGGTCTCGCCGAGATCGTAGTGGAACAGCGCCAGGTGCCACCAGTTATGCACCTGCAGGAAACTCTCTTTCGTCCACGCCTCGGGATTGGCGCGCATCCAGGCGATGCCGTCCCTTTGCCGGCTTTGCATTTCCATGACATGGGCGACAGCATGCTGCGCCCAGCCGTCGCGCGGCTCGATATCGACAGCCTGCCGGCCCAGCCTCTCGGCGCGTGCATAATCGCCCATTTCCTCCAGTCCAAAGGCCTGCATGCCGAGAATGGCATGATAGCCTGGCATATTCCCTTGCCAGGACGGCAGGGCGCGGCCGATGCGATCGCGCAGCATGCGGGCGTTGCCCGTGAAGAAGTCGACCTGGTGTCCGGTCTGCAGCGCCACCGCGTCGAGCGGGAAGTCGATGGCGATATCTTCAAGCAAGCGCGAGGCCTCGTGCCAGCGGCCGGCGGCGAGATGGCCAAGGGCAGCGACATGCGCCCGCTCACGCGCGGTCGCGGCAAGCGGCAGCGCCGTTTCGTGGCATGCCTTGGCCAGCGCAGTTGCCTCGCGCTCGGTGGCGAGGCCGAACAGATAGCCCTTGAACACATGCGCCATGACGAAGCCCGGGTCGGCCGCAATGGCGCGATCGACAGAAGCGACGGGGTCGCCAATGAAGCATTGCAATTCACGGACAGCCTGACTGTAGGGCAAAAATCCCGTCTCGGTCGCGCCCGAAAATGTCAGGCCGAATGTATCCTTCACTGCCATGCCGGCCCTTGATGCTCCGCGGATCCTAGTTACCTGAACGCATTGCCACGGTAGCTATCCCCGCGCCGACCAGCAGCGTGCCGCCGGTGCGATTGAAGATGCGGATCGCCTTGGGGTTGCGCACGACGTTGCGGGCGCGTGCCGCAATCAGCGCGTAGCCGAAGGCATTGGCGAAGGCGAGCGCCAAGAAGGTGGTCTCGAAGATCAGCATCTGCGGCCAGAAATCGGCCTCGCGGTTGAGGAACTGCGGCAGGAAGGCAACGAAGAAGGTGATGCTTTTCGGGTTGAGCGCGGTGACCAGCCAGGCATGCGCCATCATCTTGGCCGCCGACGCGGCGTCGGTGCGCGGTTCGGCTTTCAGCGCGCCGCCGGCGCGAAACAGTTTTATGCCGAGATAGATCAGATAGCAGGCGCCGATCAGCTTCAGGATGGTGAACACAGTCGCCGATGCGGCCAGCAGGGCGCCGATGCCGAGCATCGACAATGTCATGGCGGTGAAGTCGCCCAGCGCCACGCCGACCGCCATCGGCAAGGCGGTGCGCCAGCCCTGGCCCAGCGCATAGGACACGACCAGGAGAATGGTCGGGCCGGGAATGACCAGCAGGACGGTGGAGGCGGCGGCGAAGGCGGCCCAGTTTTCGAACGACATCTTTGTCTCCTTGAGCGCAAAGAAAAGGATAAATCCTCGGGTGCGCGGGAATGTAAAGAGCCATCTCAAAAAATGCGCGGCGTGCCGTTTCGCGCAGCGACGTAGGCATACAGGGTATAGGGTTAAGGCAAGCCTGAAGACCTTCACCCTTTTTCAACCATGTTTGGCGAAACTGCGTGCTATCCGGCCGGACCGTGTTTCCCGCCGACAGCGTAGGGTTTGGGTGCATGCGTGAGTTGCCGCAGAATCTGACGCCGCCTGCAAATGGCGACGCAATCGAAACCGAACGTCTTTATTCCCGCCGCTTCGTCCTGTCGGGCGCCGGCGCCATCGCGCTGCTCGGCATGGCCGGCTGCAGCACCTCGACGCTCGAACTGCCGCAGCTGCAGCTGGACGATACGGTCACCGGCTCGGTGCGGCCGATCCGCCCGGCGATCAGTGTCGACAAGAACATCACCGGCCCCGACGTCATGTACGCCGCACTCACCGATGGTGGCTTCGAGGTGCCGGCCGTGCCCTATCAGAAGGTCAAGCCGGAGTTCCGCCGGCAGATTGTCGTCAATGAGACCGGCGAGGCGCCCGGCACCATTGTCGTCCATCTGCAGGAGCGCAAGCTCTACCTCGTGCAGGAGGGCGGCGACGCCATCCGCTACGGCGTCGGCATCGGCAAGGACGGCTTCCGCTGGTCCGGCCGCGCCAACATTCAGTACGGCAAGGAATGGCCGGTATGGACGCCGCCGCCGGAAATGATCCAGCGCAAGCCGGAACTGGTGAAGTGGCAAAATGGCCAGCCCGGTGGCCTCACCAATCCGCTCGGTGCGCGTGCCCTCTACATCTACCAGGATGGCAAGGACACCGGCTATCGCATCCACGGCTCGCCCGAATGGGCGAGCATTGGCCAGGCGATGTCGTCGGGCTGCGTCCGCCTGATCAACCAGGACATCATCGACCTCTACAGCCGCGTTTCCAAGAAGAACCCGGTCGTCGTCGTCTGATCCTTCTGCGGCGGTTTGGCGCCACTCGAAACTCTCGTTGCGCGATGCGGCAAGCTAGGCCAAGGTGCCTGAAAACCATCGCGCCGGGAGACATCAAGCATGGCTGGAACGTTTGTCATCGCACAGGGTGGCGGCCCGACTGCCGTCATCAACCAGACGGTCGTCGGCGCCACGCTGGAAATCCGCAAGCGCCATCCCGGCGCCAAGGTGCTGGGCTCCATCCATGGCGTGCGCGGCATTCGTGACGGCAACTATGTCGACCTGTCGGCCATCCCCGAGGATCGGCTGCGGCTGATCGCCGGAACGCCGAGTGCCGCCCTCGGCTCGACGCGCGACAAGCCGGATGCCGCCTATTGCGAGGTCATCCTCAATGGCCTGAAGAAGGCGGGTGCCGACGCCTTCATCTACATCGGCGGCAACGACACGTCGGGCACGCAGCAGATCCTGACCGACGCCGCCGGCGGCAGCATCGCATTCGTGCATGCGCCAAAAACCATCGACAACGATCTCGAGGAGAACGACCACACGCCGGGCTTCATCTCGGCGGCCGAATTCGTTGCCGGCGCCTTCCTGTCCGTCGATCTCGATTTCCGCGCGCTGCCCGGCATCTATGTCGGCATCGTCATGGGCCGGCATGCCGGCTTCCTCACCGCAGCCGCCGCCGCATGGCAGCTCGATCCCGACAGCGGCCCGCATCTCGTCTACGTGCCGGA
Source organism: Mesorhizobium sp. P171375 (assembly GCF_057786075.1). Taxonomy (NCBI): domain Bacteria; kingdom Pseudomonadati; phylum Pseudomonadota; class Alphaproteobacteria; order Hyphomicrobiales; family Phyllobacteriaceae; genus Mesorhizobium; species Mesorhizobium sp. P171375. The sequence goes on along the minus strand of NZ_JBYNWF010000001.1, from coordinate 1,389,993 downwards.
ACGGCCATTCTCGGCTGCCGGCTTCATCGATGATGTGCGCGCCTCGCTCGACCGCCACAAGCGCTGCATCGTCGCCGTCTCCGAAGGCGTCAGCACCGCCGACGGCAAGGCGCTGGTCGAGAGCCTGGTGCCGCCGGATAAGCTCGAGCGCGACGCCCATGGCAACGTCAAGCTGTCGGGCAGCGACCTGCCGGCCGCCCTCGAGCGGGCTCTCGCCGAAGGCCTGCCGGGCAAGCGTGCCCGCGTCGATGCGCTCGGCTACATGCCGCGCGGCTATATCGGGGCGATCAGCGCCGTCGACGCGCAGGAGGCCTTCGACGCCGGCGCCTTCGCGGTTGCCGTTGCCGGGGAAGGCGGCGGCTCGGTGGCGCTGCAGTATGACGGCACGAAGACCGTGCTGAAGAAGGTGCCGCTCAAAAACGTCGCCGGCAAGACGCGCCATATGCCAGACGATTTCATGAAGCCCGACGTCAACCAGCTGTCGGAAGCCGGCATGGCCTATTTGAAGCGGCTGGTGCCGGAAAAATACAAGGTCGGAAAGCCCTTCGTCTGATGGGTGACCGTTTTGGCGGCGAGCGTGTCGTCGGTGACTGGTTCGGCAAGACCGTCATCGACGCCAGCACAACGATGCTGACCGAACCGTTCGTGCATGATTTCGTGCGCGCGAACATCTGGCATTTTAGGGGACGCGATGCCGACCTGCTGGTCGACACCGGCATGGGCATCTGCCCACTGGCGCCTGAGATCGATACGCCGCAGGGCAAGCCGCTCATCGCTGTGGCCACCCACATCCATCTCGACCATGTCGGCTCGCTGCACGAGTTTCCGCTGCGGGCCGGGCCGCGGCACAGCGCCGAACATTTCGAGACCATGAACGAGCAGGTGACCTACGCCTACATGTTCACCAATCTCGACGGCGCCGTGTCGAAATTGCCGATGCCAGGCTGGACGGCGGCCGACTACAAGATCCCGCCGGCGCCGCTGACGCGCACTCTGGACGAAGGCGACATCGTCGACCTTGGCGACCGGCAATTCCGCGTGCTGCATTTGCCCGGCCATTCTCCGGATTCGATCGCGCTCTTCGACGAGGCGGACGGCCTGTTCTTTGCCGGCGACGCCATCTACGATTCCATGCTGATCGACGACCTGCCGGACTCCTCCAAACCCGACTATCGTCGCACCATGCAGCGGCTGCTCGACCTGCCTGTCCGCCTCGGCCATGGCGGCCACGGGCCGAGCTTCGACGGCAATCGAATGCGCGAGATCGCTGCCGCTTATCTCAGACGCACAGAAGGCCGTTGAGGGTGGCTTGCCCGCCGTCTAACGAAAATGTGAGTGGAAATTAAATCTTCGTAAGGTGGCGCAAGAACCCTAAATCGGGCCGATCCCTACCCTAGATGCACGGCTGTCGATCCGGCCGGCTGCCATGCCAGGCGAGACGGGCAACCGCGACCGCCGACACGCCGATGGCCGATTCTCTCCCGGAACGGCCACGGCGCCGGATCATTTCTCGCCCGGACAAACGACCATGTCAGACATAATTCGCAGACATCGCGTCGCGGCCTTGCTGGGCGCTGCGCTGATCGTCAGTCCCTTCGTCGCGTCTTTCGCCCAAAGCGCTGGCTCCGCCGTGGCCACCACCCAGACCCCTGTCGCCGGAATAACGGCCCCCAACGGCTCCTTCGCCCCAATCGTGGCCGTCGATAAACCTGCGGTGGTGACGGTCACCACCGTCATGAAGGCGCAGCCGCAAGACATGAGCGAGGAACAATCTTTCGGCGGCAATTCGCCCTTCGACGACTACTTCCGCCAGTTCTTCGGCGACCAGGGCATCCCGATGCCGAAGACGCCGCCACAGCAGGCGCAGCGTGCCGAGGCGCTTGGTTCCGGCTTCATCGTCGACGCCGACGGCACTATCGTCACCAACAACCACGTCATTGACGGCGCCACTTCGATCAAGGTGACGCTCGACGACGGCACCGAACTTCCCGCGAAGCTAGTCGGCCACGACGCCAAGAACGACCTCGCCGTGCTCAAGATCAAGGCCGACAAGCCGCTGCCGACGGTCAAATGGGGCGATTCCGACAAGCTCATGCCGGGCGATCAGGTGCTCGCCATCGGCAATCCGTTCGGCATCGGCACCACCGTCACCGCCGGCATCGTCTCGGCGCGCGGCCGCGATCTCAACAGCGGACCCTTCGACGATTTCATCCAGATCGACGCCCCGATCAACCACGGCAATTCTGGCGGCCCGCTGGTCGATGTCGCCGGCAATGTCGTCGGCATCAACACGGCGATCTATTCGCCCAATGGCGGCAGTGTCGGCGTCGGCTTCGCCATCCCGTCGGACCAGGCACAAAAGGTCGTCGCCAAGCTGATGAAGGGTGGGAACATCCAGTACGGCTATCTCGGGGTCCAGATCCAGCCGGTGACGCCGGATGTAGCGGGTGCGGTCGGCCTCGACCATCCCGGCGGCGCGCTGGTCTCCGAGGTCACCGAGGGATCGCCGGCGGCAAAGGCGGGCATCAAGACCGGCGATGTCATCACCAGCTTTGCCGGCGAAGCGATCAAGGATCCCAAGGACCTGTCGCGCGCTGTCGCCGACGTCTCGCCCGGCGCGAAGGAAACGCTCGAAGTCTGGCGCGGCGGCAAGACGGTGCAAATATCAGCCGATGTCGGCCGCAACAATGACGATGTAAAGACCGCGTCGACCGAGGGCGATAACACCAAGCCTTCGGCCGGCCAGGCGCTGCACGTGCCTTCGCTCGGACTCGGCCTGACCGACCTTACGCCTGATATCCGCGAGGAGCTGAACCTGGCGTCCAACCAACGCGGCGCCGTGGTCGAGCGCGTCAATCCGGACAAGGCGGCCGCCAATGCCGGCCTGCAGCCGGGCGATGTCATTGTCGCCGTCGACCAGTCTCCGGTGCGCAACGCAAGACAGGCCAACCAGGCGATCGCCGAGGCGGGCAAGTCGGGCCGGAAGTCGGTGCTGTTTCTGGTCGATCGCGGCGACGCGCAGATCTTCGTCGCGGTGCCCTTCGCCGCCGGCTGAGGCACGATGCGGCAGGCTCGCCGGAACCGCCGGCAAGCCTGCCGCACGGCGCCGCCAAAATTCCTGTTGCCCGCCGGGACGTCTTCGAGAACACTGCGGCACACAGCAAACGGATCGTCCGATGGTCACTCGCGGTTTTTCTTCCGGTCGAAAGCCTCCAACCGAGACCGATGCGCGCATCCCGCCCGGACAATATCTCGAACAGGGTTTTCCGGTGCTGTCGGCGGGACCGACGCCGCGGGTGCGCACCGAGGAGTGGTCGTTCACGCTCAAGCACGGCCCACGCCCGATCAAGAAATGGAACTGGGCCGAGTTCAACGCGCTGCCGCTGACCAAGATGACGCGCGACATCCACTGCGTCACCGCCTGGACCAAGTTCGACACCGCCTGGCAAGGCGTGCTGGTCGACGACATTCTTGCCGATGCCGGCATAGAAGCGCCGACCGGCTTCCTGCTGGCGCATGGCTATGACGGCTACACCACCAACGTGCCGGCCAAGGACCTCACCACCGGCAAGGCGATGGTGGCGTTGCTCTATGAAGGCAAGCCGATCACGGCCGACCATGGCGGCCCGGCGCGGCTTTTGGTGCCACATCTCTATTTCTGGAAATCGGCCAAATGGCTGAACGGGCTGCAATTCACCGAACGCGACGAGCCGGGTTTCTGGGAATTGCGCGGTTATCACATCTATGGCGACCCATGGCGCGAACAGCGCTATAGCGGCGATCCATGAGCGAAGCGCCGCAATCTCCCTGGCAGACGGCGAAAATCACCCGGATCGAAAAGCGCACGTCGCGCGTCACCAGTTTCTTCTTCGCGCTGTCGCGGCCTTTTGCCTATCGCGCCGGACAGCATGTGGACATCCGGCTGACGGCGCCTGACGGCTACCAGGCGCGCCGCTCCTATTCCATCGCCTCGGCACCGGAGGGCGGCGCCACGATCGAACTGGCGATCGAAAAACTCGACGATGGCGAGGTCTCGCCCTTCTTCCACGAGGTCGCTTCGATCGGCGATGAGATCGAGCTGCGCGGGCCGCTTGGCGGGCATTTCGTCTGGTCGGACAGCGATGGCGGGCCGCTGCTTCTGGTCGGCGGCGGCTCCGGCGTGGTGCCGCTGATGGCGATGGTGCGCCACCGGGCCTTGCGCAAATCGGCGGTGCCGGTCGCGCTGATGTTTTCGGTGCGGGTCTGGGACGAGGTGATCTTTCGCGACGAGCTGATCGGCCTCGACGACCGCCGCGACGGTTTCGAACTGGTGCTGACGCTGACGCGCGAGGCGGCACAGCGTCCGTCCGACTATTCAAGGCGCATCGACACGGCAATGGTCATGCAGGCGCTGGCGCGGCTGCCGCAACCGCCGGCGCTGGCCTTCGTCTGCGGCTCGAATGCCTTCGTCTCGGCCGCCGCCCAGGCGCTGATCGACACCGGCATGTCAGCCGACATCATCCGCACCGAGCGCTACGGCGTCTGAGCGGGCGCCGCCGCTCAGGCCTCGATTTCGAGCGCCGACAGTGGTTTCGAGCAGCAAGCAAGAATGAAGCCGTCATCGATCTCGTGGTCGAGGATGCCGCCATTGTGGCTCATCTCGACATCGCCGGAGACCTTCTTCACCTTGCAGGTGCCGCACAGGCCGAACTCGCAGGCGGCTGGTATCCGCACGCCCGAGCTGCGCGCCGTCTGCAACACGGTCTGGCCGGCGACGCAGTCGGCGTCGACCTCCGAAAGCGAGAAGCGGATCGGCGTCACGGCCTCGACAGGAGCAGGAGTGCCGTCTTCGGTGGGTGAGGCAAACGGCGCCGGGATTTCCTCCACCGCAGGTGTGGCAAAACTCTCCTGATGATATTTCGTCATGTCGAAGCCGGCGGCATCCAGCATGCCACGCACGGCGCGCATGAACGGATCTGGGCCGCAGCAGAAGATCTCGCGTTCGCGGAAATCGGGCGCCAGCAGCGGCAGCCGGATCGCGTCGATGCGGCCCATATGGCCGTACCAGCCTTCGCGGCTCGAGCGTTCCTCGATCATGAAGCCGAGCGACAGGCCAGGCATATGGCCGCCGAGCAGTTCGAGCTCCTTGCGGAAGATGATCTCTTCCGCACGCCGCGCGCAGTTGACGAAGCCGACATCTGTCCATGGCGTGCAGTCGTTCAGCCAGCGCAGCATCGACATCATCGGCGTCACGCCGGAGCCCGCAGAGATGAACAGATATTTGGCCGCCGGGTGGCTGTGCAACGAAAAGTCGCCGGCCGGTCCGTAGGCCTTGACGTGCGAGCCGGGCACCAGATGGTCGAACATCCAGCGTGTGCCGATGCTGCCGGCCTGCGCCTTGACCGTCACCGCAATCGAAAACGGCCGCGACGGCGAGGACGACAGCGTATAGGTGCGCATCAGCGGCCCGTCCGGTGTCGGCAGCTCCAGCGTCACGAACTGGCCCGGCTTGTAGCGGAACCAGGTCTGGTTGTCGGAGCGGAAGGTGAAGGTCTTGACGTCCGGCGCCTCGTCGCTGACGCCGATCACTTCCAGCACCTGCAGCCTGTCGTTCCACGGCGCCATCTGGTCGAGATGGCGATAGAGGCCAAGATCCGTCATCGCATTCATCCTCTGGTCCTTCTTCGCCTGCTTGCGCTCACGCGACGCTGCGCAGCGCCGGCCGACCGCCTTCGGCAAGGCGGGGACCGATGAAGGCTGCGTACCATTCGACGAACTGGATCACGCCGCCCTCGTGCAGCTCCGAATAGGGGCCCGGCTCATAGGCGGGAGACAGGATGCCGAAGGCATTTTCCTCGACGATGCGACGGTCCTGGTCGTTGGTCTCGGTCCAGACATGCGTGAGCTCTTCAAGGTTGTAGTCGACACCCTCGACCGCATCCTTGTGCACCAGCCACTTGGTCGTCACCGCGGTTTCAGTGGCGCTGATCGGCAGCACCCGGAAGGTGACCGCATGGTCGATCAGGATGTGGTTCCAGGTCGTCGGATAGTGGTAGTGCATCAAGGTGCCGATGCGATCGGCGGCAACGCTGTCGGAAAGGTTCTTCGTCACCGCGCGCTTTCCCGTCATCGTATAGCTGACGGCATCGCGCAGCAGCGGCGCGCGGGTGGCGCGATACTGTCCGGCCGGATCGATGCGGAACTTGCTCGGCAGGCCCGCAGCCTCGCATTTTGCCCAGTGCGCCAGCATCTCCGGATCGCTGTCGGCGCCCTGCACGCCGGTCACCGTCGGCGCTTCTGGAAATGTCTTGCACAGCTCCGGATGGTTGCCGGCGCAGTGATAGCACTCGCGGTTGTTTTCCCAGACCAGCTTCCAGTTGCCCTTCTCGATGATCGTCGACTCGAAGGCGACCTTGGCTTCGCTCAGCCGGTGCGGCTTGAGGTAGGGCTCGATCATGGCGCGCATCGGCGCGAAGTCTGCAGGTTCTTTCGCCAGGCAGATGAAGATGTAGCCGGCCACACTTTCGCAGGCGACCGGCTTCAGGCCGAACTGGCTCTTGTCGAAACCCTCGGCCATCTGGCGGGCAAACAGCAGTCGGCCATCGAGTTCGTAGGTCCACTGGTGATAGGGGCAGACGAGCTTTGCCGCCGTGCCTTTCTCGGTGTTGCAGACCCGGCTGCCGCGATGGCGGCAGGAATTGTGAAAGGCGTTGATGTTGCCCTTCTGGTCGCGGACCAGCACCACCGGATAGTCGCCGATCTGCACGGTGATATAACTGCCGGGCTTCGGCAGCTCGCAATCATGGCCGATGAACAGCCAGTCGCGATACCAGATCAGCTCCATGTCGAGCTTGAAGTAGTCCGGGTCGGTGTAGAAGGGCTGCTCGAGCGAAAAGCCTTGCTTGCGGCCGTTCAAGAGCCTCAGCATGTCGTTGCGTGCATCCATAGTTCTGTCCTCGTGGTTTAAGGACTGAACTTGGTGGTGATGGAGGAAGGATCGGCCGCATGCCGGCGCGATGCCGGACATGCACTATCCACCTCTTGACCGCCCACCGCGATCAGTCGAGTTCAAGCATCTCGGGCTGGTTTCCGGGCTCTGGAGTTGTCCTTGCGGACCATCGCGACACCTTCCCAGGCTATTGCCCAGTGGTCTCCCGTTGCGACTTCAACTCCACCACCGTTGCGGGGGCAGCGCCGGATTCTGACCGGCTTCCCAATTCTCCGCTGCGTCGTCACGAAGCGGCACCTGAGATGCGATCATCTAATCACGGCAGCGATCGCGACATCGGCATGAAAGCGACATCGTCTCCATGCGGCGCGACACGCACGACAAACGCGGCGGCAGACGATCGTGGGGCTGACGGTGTTGTTTTCGGGGCGGATCGCGGCCCTCGCAAAATCACCTCGAATCAGACTGCCGACTAAGGGAAAACACGTCAACAGTATCGAAAAGTGACTATTAGCAGTTTCTAAAATCGAACCGAACGGTTCGTTTCTGTTGACAATGCGTGCAGGACGGTGTGAACGCTGACGCCCGGACACACTCGGTGAGCCAGACGGCATGGTCACATAAGCCTTTGTATTATTTACACAAAGTTAGATGATAGGCATGCTTATGAAAATTACAAGAGGTGAAATCATGGCCCAGCCGGAACAACTTCGTGATTGGAAACCAGCCTATGGCTTTCCCACATCGGGGCTTGTCCGAACGACGCGAATTGCTCCCACCACACGCCGCTAGACGGACAGCAAAACTGGAGTACTAAAAATGAAAAAGATCATCCTTACTGCCGCCGCCGTTTTGGCCATCACCGGCAGCGCCTTCGCTGGTAGCGACAATTATGGTTCCAATGGTGCGAACCAGCCCGCTGCCGCGGTTGACAGCTCGTATACGGCTTCCATTCAGAAGTCGGCGCCCGCTGACAAGCAGCCCGTCGTTCAGGGCAGCGACCGCAACCTCTTCGGCCGTTAACAGCTGATCCCGATCCAAACAAAAGCGTGGCGGCCTGTCCGCTGCTCTTGGGATCTCGAAGAAATTCAGGAGTATTTAAAATGAAAAAGATCATCCTTACTGCCGCCGCCGTTTTGGCCATCACCGGCAGCGCCTTCGCCGCCAGTGACAACTATGGTTCGAACGGCGCCAACCAGCCTGCGGTTACGTCGACCGATAGTGGCCACACGGCTTCGGTTGCGAAGTCGGATTCGGCTGCTCAGGCCCCCGCACAGGGCGCCGACCGTAACCTCTTCGGTCGCTAACAGACGATCGGGATCTGACCTCAGAGTTTTTCGGACAACGATCCCAGTCGAACATCGAACAAGCCGGAGAGCGGCGGGACTATCGGCCGCTCCGCCACATGATGGAAATTCAGGAGACTTGACATGAAGAAGATTGCTCTTGCTGCCGCTGCGCTTTTGGTTGCCGCCGGCAGTGCTTATGCCCGCAACGACAATGTCGGCGGTAGCGCCGTCGACAACCAGGCGACCGTCAACGTAGACAACACCCGGACGTCGTCGGTACCGAACACCGGTTCGCCGGTCTACAAGCTGTTGAACTCGTCGGGTGACGTGCAGAAGCCCGCCCCGCAAGGCAGCGACCGGAACCTCTTCGGCAACCGCTAACAGCCGAAGTTTGCAAAAAAGAGCGGCGGGCCTAGCCCGCCGCTCTTTTTATGCCGATACGACGCGCCGATCTCAGGCCGCCTTCACTTCCACGGGCTTGAGCGAGAAGGAATGTCCCTCGGCGTCAAATATGTGCAGGTCGCCGGCATCCGCAGTCAGCCGCAGCTTCGCCCCGCGCTTGACCTCGACATTGCCGGGCAGCTTGGTCACCAGCGGCAGGTCGGCGCGGCCGATGTCGACATAGACCAGCTGGACCTCGCCGAGCTGCTCGACATAGTCCACCACGCCTTCGAAAAGATACTCAGTGCCGGTGGCGGCCGACAGATCTTCCGGCCGCACGCCGAAGCTGACCGCCGCGCCCTTGGCGGACGCCGGCGTCGCAATCGGCACCGTCGCCTTGCGGCCGCCGACATGGCTGACGATGGTCGGATCGCCGGTCTTGTCGATTGTCGCCGGCAAGATATTCATGGCCGGCGAGCCGATGAACTGGGCGACGAACAGATTGCCGGGCTTCTTGTAGAGGTCCATCGGCGTGCCGACCTGTTCGATATGGCCGTCCTTCAGCACCACGATGCGGTCGGCCAGCGTCATCGCCTCGACCTGATCATGGGTGACGTAGATCATCGTTGTAGCCGGCATCGATTCCTTGAGCTTGGCGATCTCGATGCGGGTGGCGACGCGCAGCGCCGCGTCGAGGTTCGACAGCGGCTCGTCGAACAGAAACACTTTCGGATTGCGCACGATGGCGCGGCCGATGGCGACGCGCTGGCGCTGGCCGCCCGACATCGCCTTGGGCAGACGGTCGAGATATTTGGTCAGCTGCAGGATCTCGGCTGCCTGCCGTACCCGTTTGTCGATCTCGGCCTTGCTTTCCTTGCCGATCTTCATCGAGAACGCCATGTTGTCGTAGACGGTCATGTGCGGATAGAGCGCGTAGGACTGGAACACCATGGCGATGCCGCGCTTCGAAGGCGGCACATCGTTCACCACCTCGCCGGCGATCTTCAGCTCGCCGGAGGTGATCTCCTCAAGCCCGGCGATGGACCGCAGCAAGGTCGACTTGCCGCAGCCCGACGGACCGACGAAGACGATGAACTCGCCCGACTTTATGTCGAGGTCGATGCCATGGAGAATGTGCAGATTACCGTATGATTTCTTCACCTGTCTCAGCGTGACATCGGCCATGATTTCCTCCCAGTGATTTCCCTAGAGAACCCAGATTTCCTCAAGAAATTCCGTTTCGTCAAAACTTAGTCGATACGCCCGAACCAGGCGCCGTAGCCGCCGAGGCGGATGGAGCCTGTGCCGGATTGTGCCGAAAAACCGTGTCCGTTCAAGGGTTTTAGCGCCTGGCCGCCGAGATCGACTTCGGCCGGCCTGCTGCCCAGATTGAAGACGCAGACGATCTGCTCATTGCCCTCGCGGCGGGTGAAGGCGACGGTATCGCCCTCGCTCTCGATGAACTCGATGTCGCCTTTGGCCAGCGCCGGATGCTGGCGGCGGAAGCCGAGAAAGCGCCGGTAGTGCTCGAGCAGCGAGGCGGTGTCGCCCTGCTGCACGTTGACCGCTTGCGACAAATGCTTGCCCGGCACCGGCAGCCAGGGCTTGGCCGTCGAGAAGCCGGCATTGCTGGCGGTGGCATCCCACACCATCGGCGTGCGGCAGCCGTCGCGGCCCTTGAATTCGGGCCAGAAGCGGATGCCGTAGGGGTCCTGCAGATCCTCGAACTTAAGCTCGGCTTCGCCCAGCCCAAGCTCCTCGCCCTGATAGAGGCAGACCGAACCGCGCAGCGACATCAGCAGCGCCGAGATCACCTTGAGATAGGCCGCCGGATCGGCCTCATCGGCGGCCCAGCGCGAAGCCGGACGCATCACGTCATGGTTGGAGAAGGCCCAGCATGACCAGCCGTCGCTGGCGACCTTTCCGAAGGCTTCCAGCACCTGGCGCACCTTGGCGGCGCTGATCTTTTCGGGCGCCAGGAAGTCGAATGAATAGCACATATGGACGCGCTTGCCGCCGGCCGTGTAGGCGGCCACCACTTCCAGCCCACGCTGCGAATCGCCGACTTCGCCGACGGCGGCGGTCGCCGGATATTCGTCGAGCAGCGCCCGGAACCGTTCGAGGAAGGCAAGGTTCTCCGGCCGGCTCTTGTCGTAGAGATGGTCCTGGTAGTTGTACGGATTGACAGCGGGTGCGGTCTGGTCGTTGCGCTCTTCCGGCGGCAGCGGCGGGTTGTTCTCCAGCCCCTGGCTGTGGAAGTAGAAATTGATGGTGTCGAGGCGAAAGCCGTCGACGCCGCGCTCCAGCCAGAAGCGGGTGACGTCGAGCAGCGCGTCCTGGACTTCCAGATTGTGGAAGTTGAGGTCCGGCTGCTCGGACAGGAAATTATGCAGATAATACTGCTGGCGGCTTGTGTCCCACTGCCAGGCCGAGCCGCCGAAGATCGACAGCCAGTTGTTGGGCGGCGTGCCGTCCGCCCGGGCGTCGGCCCAGACATACCAGTCGGCCTTCGGGTTAGCCCGATTGGCGCGGCTTTCCTTGAACCATGGATGGATGTCGGCCGTGTGCGACAACACTTCGTCGATCATCACCTTGAGACCGAGGTGATGGGCTTCCGCCACCAGCGCGTCGAAATCGGCGAGCGTGCCGAACATCGGATCGACGTCGCAATAGTCCGAGACATCGTAGCCGAAATCCTTCATCGGCGACTTGAAGAAGGGCGAAATCCAGATGGCATCGACACCCAGCGAGGCGATGTAGGGCAACCTGCGGATGATGCCCTTGAGGTCGCCTATGCCGTCGCCATCGGAGTCCTGGTAGGAGCGCGGATAGATCTGGTAGATCACCGCGCCCCGCCACCAGTCGCGATCGACGGCGAGATCGGGTTTCGAGGTCGCCTTCAAAGCGGATTGCATCAGTCTCAACCTCCTTTGACCGAGCCGGCCAGCAGCCCGCGGACGAAATAGCGCTGTAGCGAGAAGAACACGATCAGCGGCACGATGATGGTGACGAAGGCCGATGTCGTCAGGATCTCCCAGTCGCCGCCGCGCGAACCGAGCAGCGCATTGAGCTTGGCGGTCAGCACGATCTGATCGCCCTCGGTACCGAGGAAAACCATCGCCACCAACAAATCGTTCCAAACCCACAGGAACTGGAATATGGCGAAGGAGGCCAGCACCGGGAACGACAGCGGTAGCACGATCTTGACGAAGATCTCGAAATCGCTGGCGCCGTCGATGCGCGCCGATTCCATGATCTCGCGCGGCAGGCCGGCAATATAGCTGCGCAGGAGATAGATGGCGAAGGGCAGGCCGAAGCCGGTATGCGCCAGCCAGATGCCGAGATAGGTTTTCGACGGCACGCCGAAGAAAGTGCCGACGCCGTTGTAGAGTTTGAGCAACGGGATCAGCGACATCTGCAGCGGCACGACCAACAGGCCGATGATGACGGCGATCAGCAGCGCGCGGCCGGGAAAGCGCATCCAGGCCAGCGCATAGGCGGCGAAGGCCGCGATCAGGATCGGGATGACGGTCGCCGGAATGGTGACGGTCAGCGAGTTCATGAACGAGCGGCCGATGCCTTCGGAAAACAGCACCGTGTTGTAATTGTCGGTGGTGAATTTCGGCGGCGCCGACGAGGCATAATAGACGCGCTGGCCGCGGTCGCCCTCAAAGGCTTTCGGCGACGACATGACGAACGTGCCGTCGGCATTGAGCTGCAAGGTCACGCCATCGCCGAGATCGGCAGTCGTGCCGGCCGGATATTGCGTCGGTGCCGCCGACTTGACGCCGAAGGCGCTGATGTTGCGGGCGGCAGCGTCGCCGAAGATGTTGCCGGCAAGCACGAATTTCCCGTCCTTCTCAACCTGCGCCGAGGCAGGCGGCAACCGGCCGGCTTCTGTCTGGGTGGAGCTGGAGAACGAGTTCCACCAGCCCGAGGCGATGATCTGGTCCTTATCGCGCAGCGAGGAGACCAGGATGCCGAGCGTCGGCACGGTCCAGATGGCGACGAAAATGAGCACGGCGATGTGGACGCCGAAGCGGCTGGCAAAAGATTTTCCGGTCGCGACGACCATCTCAATGTCCTCCCGTCTCTTTGTTCGCCTGGCGGATGTTCCAGACCATGATCGGGATGACCGCGATCATGATGATGATGGCGATGGTGGCGCCGCGGCCGAAATCACCGCCGCCGCGGAACATCCAGTCGAACATCAGATTGGCCAGCACCTGGCTGTTCCATTGGCCGTTGGTCATGGTCAGCACGATGTCGAAAACTTTCAGCACCAGGATGGTGATCGTCGTCCAGACCACGGCAATGGTGCCCCAGATCTGCGGCACCATGATCTTCCAGAAAATCTGGAACGGATTGGCGCCGTCGATGACCGCGGCTTCGAGCGTCTCCTCGGGGATGCCGCGCAGCGCCGAAGACAGGATGACCATGGCAAAGCCGGTCTGGATCCAGATCAGGATGATCATCAGGAAGAAATTGTTCCAGAACGGCAGCGATATCCAGACCTGCGGCTGGCCGCCGAAATACTGGATGATGGCGTTGAGCAGGCCGATCTGCGTCTGGCCCTCGCCGCGATATTCGTAGATGAACTTCCAGATCACGCTGGCGCCGACGAAGGAGATCGCCAGCGGCAGGAAGATCAGGCTCTTGGCGATCGTGCCCCACCAGATCTTGTCGGTGAGCACGGCGATGATCAGCCCGAGGAAGGTACACGCCGCCGGCACCACCGCCAGCCAGATGATGTTGTTCAGGATCGAGTTGCGGAACTCACGGTCGCCGAACGCCCATTCATAATTGGCGAAGCCGACAAAGTGCTGACCGCCGCGATCGAGGAAGGACAGCCAGAGCGTCGCCACCACCGGATAGATCAGATAGACGGTAAGGATGATCATCGCCGGGCCGACGAACAGCCACGGACGCACCAGCCCTTGCCGGCGCAGATTGTCGATGGCCGCAGCCCCGGCGACGCCGCGCGACGGGAAAATCAGGTCGACCAGCTTGTTGGCGCCCCAGAAATAGGCGACGCAGCCGCCGACGCCGATGATGATGACAAAAATGGCCGATAAGATCTGAGCAGCCATGGGTCCCTCTCCCTGTGCATGATCGGCCGGGCTTTGAACAGCCCTGGCGATGTGGCAATGCGCCGATTTAAGTTATTCGTAACGAACGAACGCAAATCGGCCGGCGTGCGGCGCCGGTCGGATCCGGGCCAACAAGGCCCGGATCCAGTCTGTGGAGGAAGTCCTGAACTTGCAGCCAAAGCGGCTGCTGGCTCGCCGCTGATTGCTTGGCCGCTGATTACTTGATCGCGTCCCAGCTCTTCTGGATGTCGGTTCCGACATCCTGGGCCGACTTGCCGCCAACCAGATCGATCATGCCGGTCCAGAAGGCGCCGGCGCCGATCTTGCCCGGCATCAGGTCCGAACCGTCGAAGCGGAAGGTCGAGGCATTGGCGAGGATTTCGCCCTGCTTCTTCAGCGCGTCGCTGGCATAGGCATCCTTGTTGACCGACTTGAGCGGCGTCACGAAGCCGCCCTGGGCCATCCAGATTTCATGCGCCAGCGGCATCTTCAGGAATTCGATGAAGGCGCGCGCGCCCTTCGAATCCTTGGTGATCATGGCGAGCGTACCAGCGCCGAGCACGGGCGTGCCCAGTTCAGGCTTGGACGCATAGGGCGGGAAGTAGAAGAAGTCGGCATCCTGGCCCACCTTGGTGCCTTCCGGGAAGAAGGTCGGGATGAACGACGCCTGATGGTGCAGGTAGCATTTCGGCGGCACCGAGAAGAGGCCCTTGGGGCTGTCGCGGAAGTCGGTCGCGGCAACCGCCTTGGCGCCGCCATCGACCATCTTGTCGTCGGTGGCGATCTTGCCGAAGATGTCGATGGCGTTGACCACCGCCGGGTCGTTGAACGGGATCTCGTTCTTCACCCACTTGTCGTAGACGTCAGGCGCCTGGGTGCGCAGCATGATGTCTTCGACCCAGTCAGTCGCCGGCCAGCCGGTGGCGCCGCCCGAGCCGAGACCGATGCACCACGGCGTGCCGCCGTCGGCGATGATCTTCTTCTCGAGGTCGGCAAGCTCTTCCTGGGTCTTGGGAACCTTGTAGCCGGCTTCCTCGAAATTGTCCGGCGAGTACCAGACCAGCGATTTCACGTCGGCCTTGTAGGGGAAGGCGAAGAAGCCCGGCTTGCCGTCCTTGTCCTTGAAGGTGCCGAGGTCGACCCATGACTGGCCGGCGCCGTAATTGTCCTTGACCCATTTGGCGGTGTCGTCGCCGAGCGGCGTCAGCAGGCCCTTGGAGGCCAGATCCTGGATCAGGCCCGGCTGCGGCAGCACGGCGATGTTGGGCGGGCTGCCGGCCTGGGTATCGATGACGATCTGCTGTTCGTAATTCTCCGACGAGGAGTATTTGATCTCGGCGCCGGTGGCTTCCTGGAAATACTCGAGAACCGTGCGGATGAGACCTTCGTCCTCGCCGCGCCAGGGTCCGAAGATGGTCAGCGTCTCGCCCTTGAGATCGACCTTTTTCAGCTCTTCGTAGTTGGCCCAGTTGAAGCGCTTGTCTTCACCCGGCTTGAATTTCAGTTCGGCTTGCGCCGGCAGGCTCAGGGCGAGCGTTGCAAACGCGGCGCCAAGCAGAAGCATCTTCTTCATCGCATTCCTCCCAGTGGTCACATACACCCGGACGGAACCTCCATTCCGCCCGCCGACGCCGCAGGACTGTGACTCACTCGGAAAGGAACCGCAACCTTTCGAAAGAGTCTTCCAAAGCGCTTTGGTCTTTTTGATCTCGCCATTGAATCCAACGGAAGTCAAGAGGGTAGCGGTCTAATCGATTTGATTTCGGGCTGCAACACTTGATAAAGTGCACTGCAGCATAGTTTTTTGGCAGTGCAGCAGCGTATTATGCTTCAAACTGGCCGGACCAGTGCGTATGGTCCCATGGTTCGGAAGCGCCCGCCATGGCGCCCGCGCGGATCCGAAATTAAAAGCGCTTTGAGGCTTGGAGGCCTCCCAGTGAACCTGAAACAGCTCTCCCATATGCTGGCGCTGTCGCAGACAACGGTCAGCCGTGCGCTGAACGGCTATCCGGAGGTCAACGAGGAAACCCGCCGGCGCGTGGTGGATGCCGCCAAGCGACACGGCTACCGGCCCAACCCGAGCGCGCGCCGGCTGGCGACCGGCAAGACCGGCATGATCGGCTATGTCCTGCCGACCGGCGCCTCGGTCGATATCGATCCGCATTTTGTCGAGTTCCTCTCCGGCCTGGGGGACTATGCCCGCTCGCACGAACTCGACCTCGTTCTGTCGCCGGCTGACGCCGACGACCAGGAGACCACCTATCGCCGCATCGTCGCCAATCGCCAGGTCGACGCCGTCTACATCTCCTCGCCGCGGCCGGCCGACCGGCGGGTGGCGCTGGTCAACACGCTGGGCATCCCCTTCATCGTCCATGGCCGCAGCGACGGCTTCGATTTTGACTATCCGTTCACCGACATCGACAATGAGGGCGCCTTCCACGACGCGGCCCGGCTGCTGGTCCAACTCGGCCATCGCCGGCTGGCGCTGATCAATGGCGACGACCGCGAGACCTTCGCCATTCACCGCGAGCGCGGCATGCGTCGCGCGCTGGCCGCCAGCGGCCTGACACTCGGCGAGCGCCATGTCTGCTCGGTGACGATGACCGAGGAGAATGGCTATCGCGCCGCGCGGCGCCTGCTCGAACAGAGCGAACCGCCAACCGCGATCGCCTGCTCCAGCCTGATCATGTCGCTCGGCGTCGTGCGCGCCGTGCGCGACCTTGGCCTGACCATTCCCGGCGACCTGTCGTTGATCGCCCATGACGACGTCTTCCCATGGCTGAAGCCGGAGAATTTTTCCGTTCCGCTGTCGACGACACGTTCGTCGATCCGCCTCGCCGGGGCCCGCATCGCCGAGCGGCTGGCGGCGCGCATTTCCGGCCTTGAAGAAGGGGCGCGAGGCGAGGTCTGGCCGGTCGACCTGGTGGTCAGGGGCTCGGTGGCTGGGGCGCCGAGCTGAGGTCAATCCGGTCAGTCCGTTGGGCCGAATTCGACCCCTTGCGGACGTTTGACTGCAGATAGATTGAAGTGTCGTGGGACAACGGTCTGCCTGGGTCTGTCCTTGATTTGGCTTCTACAGGGTGGCAACGAGTAAGCCAGAGCCATCGACCAGCCCACAGGTGCGCCACTTGCCCACATTCCCGTTCTCCGAAACGGATCCAATCCAGCATCCAGGTCCACCGCCGAAGAGTTCGGAGGTGGTGGTCATTGGTGGCGGTGTTATCGGCGTGACGACAGCGCTTTTCCTGGCGCAGCGCAACATTCCGGTGACGCTGCTGGAAAAGGGACGCGTTGCGGCAGAGCAATCGTCCCGCAACTGGGGCTGGATCAGAAAGCAGGGACGGGACGCCGACGAGTTGCCCATCGTCGTCGAGGCTATTCGCCTGTGGCGGCAACTGGCTGAGGAATGCGGCGAAGACATCGGCTTGAGCCAGACAGGCGTGACCTATCTGGCAAACTCGGACAAGGACATGGCCGGCTTCGAAGCGTTCATGAAGATCGCGGCGATCCATGATCTCGACACCCGCCTCCTGGACGGCGACGAAACCGCGAAGCTCATCAAAGGCATGTCGCGCACATTCAAGGGCGCGATGACGACGCCGTCCGACATGCGTGCGGAGCCTTGGCTGGCGGTGCCTGCGCTTGCCCGGCTTGCCGTGCGAAAAGGCGTCAAAATCGTAGAGAATTGCGCAGCGCGAACCCTTGAGATCTCGGCCGGCAAGATCAAGGGCGTGTGGACCGAGGCGGGGTACATCGAGGCCTCCACCGTGCTGGTTGCGGGTGGCGCCTGGTCGTCCCTGTTCCTGAGAAGACATGGTGTCTCCATCCCCCAGCTCAGCGTCAGGGTGACCGTAGCCGCAACGGAGCGCTTGCCCGAGATCTATGCAGGTGCGGCGACTGACGAACACATCGCTTTCAGGCGCCGGCAGGATGGCGGCTACACGCTCGCCGCGGGCGGCAGCCATTTGCACTACGTGGGGCCGGACGCATTCCGTCACGCCACCAAATACCTTCCGGCCCTCAGGGACAATCCACTGGGAACACGCTACTTTCCGTTCGCGCCGTCAGGTTACCCCGATGCCTGGTCGACGCCGCGCGATTGGGCGCCGGATTCGCGCAGCCCTTTCGAGAGAATGCGTGTGCTCAGCCCGGCCCCTGAACGGGCCCGTCTGCGTTCGATAGAACGCAAGTTCGAGCACCTCTTTCCGCAGTTCGAGACGGTTCGCCTGAAGGCAGGCTGGGGCGGCATGATCGACGCCATGCCCGACGTCGTCCCCGTCGTGGATCGAGTAGAGGCAGTCGGCGGCCTTTTCGTCGCGACGGGAATGAGCGGCCACGGCTTCGGTATCGGGCCTGGCATAGGTCGCGTCGTTGCCGACATGATCGCGGGAAACGAGACCGGGCACGACCTCAGCCGCTTTCGGCTGTCGCGCTTTTATGATGGAAGCCCTGTCCGGTTGGGTCCGGCCCTCTGAGTTGGCCGCGCGTATCCGCCACTTCTTCTTCGTCGCCGCCTTCGTGTCCAGCCACCCGTAGCCGAAATTCCTCGCGTAGGTCATCTGCGATTTTGTTACCGAACGTCGGTTTTGGTGCAACCTTACAGATACAAATGTGGAGCATTTAACATACTGTTGAGCGGCTCCTTGGGTATATCCCGAGACGCCCAAAGCTCTACAGGAGAAGAAGATGTCAATGTTTGAAACGGTCGCGCGCTATGGGGCGGCCATCAAAAACGCCCGTGAAGCACGAAAATCCGAACGCGTTCTGAACAGCCTGCCATTGGAAATTCAAAAGGATATTGGCTGGCCGGTTACACCGCGCCCAAAAAGGCTCTCATCAAACAGCTGGGGCAGGATCCTCTGAACGAGGCGCCACCCCAACCTCGGCGATCGCTGGAGTTCGGCTGCAGGAGTTATGCCAGCACAGCGCTTCGCCAGGCGATTCCACGCTCACTCCCATGCTGCGCACAACACGCCCGTGGGAAGACATTCCGTCCGCTGTAAGCCGGACCCTCACCTGTCAACAGGAGTACGACCTATGACCAAGCACACGGAAACCGCCACAAATGGTGTCAACGTAGCCGCCCTGCTTGGCGCCCGCGAGGCGCTGAAGGATGCCCCCGAGGCCGCCCGCTTCAAGTGGCGCGCGACGAGCGAATGGGTCAAAGGGACCCACAACCGAGCCACAGTCGACGGATTCTTCGGCCTGGGCGCAGAACAGCAGCATCGCCAGACCTACAAGTTCGAGTCCGATCACCCGGAAATCTTTGCGTCCGAGGACAAGGGTGCGACACCCGTCGAATTTGTGCTGGTCGGACTGGCCGGCTGCCTCACCGCGGGCATCGCCGCTGTCGCGCAAAACCGCAACATCCAGCTCCACTCGGTCAAGGCAACGCTCGAAGCCGGCATGAATATCCAGGGCATCCTCGGCATCGATCCGGACGTGCGCAACGGCTTCGAGGGCATAAAAGTGCACTACGACATCGACGCGGACGCCAGCGCGGAAGACATAGCCGCTCTTGTCGCGCAGTCGCAGAAGCGCTCGGCCGTCTTTGACGTGATCGCCAACCCAACCGATGTCACGGTCACCTCGAGCAAATCCTGATGAGCGAAAGCGCATCGCGCGGGATCGCCGGCGCCGTTGACGTCGTCGTCATCGGCGCCGGTCACTCAGGCCTGGCGATGAGCTATCTGCTGGGTCAGCGCTCGTTCAGGCATGTGGTTCTCGAGCGAGGCGAGGTCGCGAATAGCTGGCGCACGGAGCGCTGGGATTCGCTGCACTTGCTCACGCCCAACTGGATGGCGCGGCTCCCCGACTACCCATACCAGGGCGACGACCCGGACGGCTACATGAGCGCCGGGCAGATCGCCGATTTCATTTCCGACTACGCCACATACACATCAGCACCGGTTCTAACGCGCACCGCAGTCAACAGAGTTGAGCAGAGCAGCCACGGCTTTCGGGTGGAAACCCAAAATGGGGGCTGGCTGTGCCGAGCCGTGGTGCTCGCCACGGGTGCCTTCAACAAGCCCGTTGTTCCGCGACTGGCCGAGGCCATTCCAGCCGCCATCGAACAGCTCTCGGCTCACTCCTACCGCAATCCCGGGCAGCTTGCCCCCGGGTGCTGGTGGTTGGGGCGTCAGCGACAGGGCTGCAATTGGCGCAGGAAATCCAGCTCAGCGGCCGGCCTGTCACGCTCGCGGTGGGCGAACACGTCCGGCTGCCGCGCGTCTATCGAGGTCGCGATATTCAATGGTGGATGCTTGCAACCGGTGTGCTTGACCAGCGCATCGAAGACGCAGACGACCCCGACCGCGCCCGAAGAGTACCGTCGCCGCAGCTTGTCGGCGCATCAGACCGGACCACGCTCGACCTCAATGTCCTGCAGGGGCAAGGCGTTAAAATCGTCGGACGCCTGATGGGCATTCGCGACGCAACAGCCCAGTTTTCAGGAACGCTTCGTAACGTCTGCGCGCTTGCCGACCTGAAGATGAACCGGCTGCTCGCATCGATCGACGAGTGGGCAGAGGCGAATGCACCGTCCGGCGTCGGTCCCATCGAGCGTTTTGCCCCCACTGCAATCGACGCGGCGCCGCAACTGAAACTCAAACTCGGCGAAGACGTTCGCACGGTGCTATGGGCCACCGGTTTTCGGCCGGATTTTTCGTGGCTGGATTTGCCGATCTTCGATCGCAAGGGCGATCTGAAGCACGATCGAGGCGTTGCTGACGTTCCCGGAGTCTATGTGGTGGGCCTGCCATATCTGCGTCGCCGGAAATCGAGCTTCATTCACGGCGCCGAAGACGACGCGCGGGAACTAACCGCGCATCTGACCGACTATCTCGACAGGACGATCGAGCGTGAGATGCCACTGCGCGCTGTTGCCACTTGAAGGGGACCGCGCCGCAAACTCACTGCTTCGCCGCTTCGGCCGCTTTGATGTCCAGCAGCCCATAGCCGAAATCCTTGTCGCGGCCCTTCGGACCGAGATCCCGGGCGGTGGCGGCCAACGCCTTTTCGATGTCGTCGGCCGAGCGCTCGGGTGCGGCGTGGATCAAATTGGCGATGGCGCCGGAAACGATCGCGGCGGCAAACGAGGTGCCGGTGACCACGTCCGAGCCGGCGCCGCTCGGCGCCACCATCTCGACGCCGGGCGCCGAGATGAAGACATAGGCGCCGCGATTGGCCTGCGGCATCAGCCCGTCCTTGGCGTCGGTGGCGGTCACCGCGATGACGCCGGGATAGGCGGCGGGGTAGCCATAGGGCGCTTTCGGCCCGTTGTTGCCGGCCGCCGCAACCAGGATGATGCCAAGCCCGCGCGCATTGCGGCAAGCGGTGGCGAGCAAATCGTTCTTGGGGCCGACGAAGCTCATGTTGATGATGCTGACATTCTGCTCCGCCGCCCAGTCGAGCGCCGAAAGGATGACATCCATGGTCGACCTGCCATCCTCGAAGGCGCGCGCATGATAGATCCTGGCCCCGGGCGCCATGCCTTCGAGCGCGCCGACACCGGCGATCAGCCCATCGACCGAGGTGCCATGGTCGCGCTTTTCGATCGGCACTTCCGGCATGGCGTCGAACTGGTCGGCAATGACGCCGGACAGCGCGGGATTGGTGTCGTCGATGCCGGTGTCGATGACGGCGACGCGCACGTTCTCGCCGCTGGCTTGCTTGCTGTCGAGCTGGATGCGCTCGAAGGCATAGTTGACGATGCCGGCCGCCTGCTGCAGCGAATAGATATGGTTTGGTTCGCGCCGCTGGGCGCGGCCGTCGGCGGCCAGCTGCGCCAGCACGGTGCCGACCGGGCGGCCGTCGGGAATGCCGAAGCGCACCAGCGTGGTGCCGAGCAGCCGCGACTGGCGCTGCGAGCGCACTTCGAGGCCGAAGGAGGCGGCGATCTGCTGAACAGCGCCGGCGTCACCATCGACAGTCACCAGCACCTCGTCGGGCACGAACGCGCCGGCGATGGCACGCCGCGGCGCGGTCGCGACAAGATCGGTCGGCGAAACGATGGGCCCACCGGCTGGTGGCCCGGCCTGCGTGTCGGCAGGCGGCGCTGACGGCCGTGGCGTCGGCACCGGCGCCGCGGAAGCGGGCGGATTGGGAAACAGGTCGACGATCAGCGCCGGAAGGACAACAGCGCCCTGGTCGCCGCCTGCTCCGCCACCCTTGTCGTCCTTGGGGCAGTCGGCTGTCGCCGCACCGGTCGTGTCGGAGCAGTCGGTCTTTGTGCGGCCGGCATTCGAGTCGCTGGTCTGCGCTAAAGCGGGCACGGCGACGATTGTCATCGCCGCCGCAAGGATTGCAAATCGAATGACCGCCTTAGCTGCCATCAACCGGTTTCCTTCCCTCGATCACAGTCTCAGCGAAAGGCTGGGCGGCAATAAGGCCGAGCAACTTGGTATAGTCTGCTCCGGTCCTGGCCGGGAGGGCAATGCGGAAGACGCCCGAAGCAGTCGGCCCGCCGGCGATCTTCAGCCCGTTCTGGTCGAGGAAGGCGGCGATGTCGGACATCCTGGCCTCCGGCTTGAACTTGACCAGCGCGAACGGCAGTTTCGCCAGCTCGTCCTCGGCGCCGGCTATCTCGAAATCATTGCCCTTGCCGCCGGTCTGCACGTAGGACTGCACCACCACCAGCGCCAGCAAGACAGCGGCCGCCGCCCAGGCGACACCGACCGGCACCGCCATGAAGCGATCGAGCGCCTGCGCCAGCCAGGACCGGCCTGCCGGCGCGCGTGCCGGCCCGCCCTCCGCATCGAGGGCCTTGGCAAAGCGGCTGAGCGCATCGGCCGGCGGCCGGATCGCCTCGTTGGCGGCAGTGGTGCCGGAGAATTCGGCCTCGGCCTCGCCAAGCGCCGCCATTGCCGCCGGATCAGACGCCAGCCATTCCTCGACGGCTTCGAGATCGGAGCCTTCCAGCGAGCCATTCAGGTAGAACGGCAGCAGCGTTTCCATTTCGTCGCGGCGCGACATCTTTCCAGCGGCGCTCATATCTTCAGGATTGCTCATGGCCACCCCCTGTCGTAACCGGCGGCCTTCAGGGCTTCGCCGAGTTTCTTGCGGGCGTAGAACATTCGGGTCTTGACGGTGGCGACCGGGATGTTGAGCACCTCGCCGATCTCTGTCACCGATTGTCCGTGGTAATAGGCAAGGTCGATCACCGAGCGGTGTTCTTCCGGCAAGGCATCGACAAAGCGCCGCAAGGCGGCGCCCTTGTCTTCCTTCATGGTGGCGACTTCCGGCGTGTCGGCGCTGTCAGGGACCTGCGCCGCATCGTCGTCGTCGATCCAGTCTTCCTTCTTCTTGCGCAGCAGCGACAGCGCCTTGAAGCGGGCGATGCCGAGCAGCCAGGTCGAGACTTCCGAGCGTCCCTCGAAGCCGGGCGCCTGGCGCCACAGCTCAAGAAAGACCTCGTTTGCGATATCGTCGGCCATCATTTCCGATCCCGTCTGGCGCGCCACGAAGCGGTAGACCCGCGCGTGGTGACGCATGAACAGCAGCCGAACAGCGGCACGGTCGCCCTTCGCGACCCGGTCGACAAGCGCGCGATCAGTCTCGGTCGCTGCCGTCATGGCCGGTCGAGCCGCCTGGCTCCTGTCTGCTCTGTCGCCGATCGGTCCAAAAAGGTTCATCCTTCCGCCAAGGAATTTTGGCGAAGCTAGCCGAAGAGAGGGAGTGTTGCCAGAGCGTCTCCCTTCTCCCCGTCACTATACGGGGAGAAGGTGCCGGCAGGCGGATGAGGGGCGGCATCGGCGCACGTTGTTGATACCGAACGTTCGCGCTGCCCCTCACCCTTACCCTCTCCCCGAATAGTGACGGGGAGAGGGGGTCGCGAACGTTGGCTCAGCGACCGCCTCCGTCACCCCAAAAATGCCTTCGCCTTCATCGTATCCGGGACCGGCACACCCAGCCGCTTCAGCACCGTTGGCGCTAGCTGCAGCTGATCGAGCAAAGTGTCCGCATCCGGTCCCTTGCCTTGCCCAAAATAATACAGCGCGAAATCCTGCATTTCGTCGTCATGGCCGCCATGATGGCCGCGGTCGGTCTGGCCGTGGTCGGCGGTGACGATCACCTCGTAGCCGGCTTGCCGCCAGCCCGGCAGGAAGGCGGCCAGCATGCCGTCCATCGCATAGCAGGCATGGTCCATTTCATGGCAGTCATGGCCGAAGCGGTGGCCCATCGAATCCAGCGTGCAGGTGTGCAGGATGCCGTAGTCGATATCGTGGCGCCGGGTCAGCATGGTCAGCGTCGCAAACAGGTCGACGTCGCTCGGCGTCATCTGGTTGCGCAAATTGTAGCCGGTCATGGTGTGGAAGCGGCCATGCGTGATCGGCCCATCCGGCTCGTCATACTCTATGTCCTCGACGAGGTCGAACGGGTAGGAGCGGAAGAATTCCGACCAGTAGGAATGCGTCACCGCGCCCGTCTTTCCGCCGGCCTTGCTGACCTCGGAGAAGATGTCCGGCTTGTTGACCAAGAAACGGTTCTCGTTGGACAGGATCCCATGCTCCTGTGGCGACACCCCCGTGTGGATCGAGGCGTAGCAGCAGGCCGAGGTCGACGGCAGCACCGAGCGCATCTTCCAAACTTGCGCCTCGCCCGATTGCACCCAGCCTTCGAGATTGCCCATCAGCCGGCGCCAGTTCCGGTAGGGCACGCCATCGAGGACGATCAGCAACAGTTTTGTATTGAGCGCCATCGGCGGCTCCGGAAGGCTTGTCGTTGAAGGCAAGTTTTCACGGTTGGCGCCGCGAAACCGTTAGTTCCCCGCGCTGGCCATGCGCCGTCCCTTGATCGCCTTTTCCAGCCAGCCGATCTCCATCTCGGGAACGGAGGACAGGAGCAGGTCGGTATAGGCGTCGAAAGGCGGCGTCAGCACCTTGCTCTTGGCGCCGTAGCGCACCACCTCGCCGCGATACATCACCGCGATCGAATCGGCGATCGACTTCACCGTCGCCAGATCGTGGGTGATGAAGAGGTAGGCGACCTTCTCGTGCTGCTGCAGGTTCAAGAGCAGCTTGAGGATGCCGTTGGCCACCAACGGGTCGAGCGCCGATGTCACCTCGTCGCAGATGATCAGCTTCGGCTTGGCGGCAAGCGAACGGGCGATGCAGACGCGCTGCTTCTGGCCGCCGGACAGTTCGGCCGGATAGCGGTCGAGGAAGCCTTTGCCCATCTCGATCTCGTCGAGCAGTTCGGCCACACGCTTGTCGCGCTCGCGGCCGCGTATGCCGAAATAGAACTCCAGCGGCCGGCCGATGATGGTGCCGACGGTCTGGCGCGGGTTCATCGCCACGTCGGCCATCTGGTAGATCATCTGCAACTGACGCAGATCCTCCTTCGGCCGGTCGGCGAGCCTGTTGGCAAGCGGCCTGCCGTCGAAGGTGACTGTGCCTTCCTCGGGCGGCAAAAGCCCGGTGATGGCGCGCGCCAGCGTCGACTTGCCGGAGCCGGATTCGCCGACGACGGCCAGCGTCTGGCCCGGATAGATGTCGACCGAGACGTTCTTCAGCACCTTGACGTTGCCACCGCCATAGGCGGCGGTGACGTTCTTGACCGACAGGAACGGCGTTGCGCCGGGCTTCTGTTCGGCGTGCTCGATCTCATGCACCGAGACCAGCGCATTGGTGTATTCCTGGCGCGGCTCCTTGATGATCTGGCGGGTGCCGCCCCATTCGACCAGCCTGCCATGGCGCAGCACCATGATCTCGTCAGAGACCTGGGCAACGACGGCAAGGTCATGGGTGATGTAGAGCGCCGCGACATGGGTGTCGCGGATGGCGTCCTTGATCGCCGCCAGCACGTCGATCTGCGTCGTCACATCGAGCGCGGTGGTCGGCTCGTCGAAGACGATCAAATCGGGTTCCGAGCACAGCGCCATCGCCGTCATCACCCGCTGAAGCTGGCCGCCGGAGACCTGGTGCGGGAAGCGTTCGCCGATGGTTTCGGGGTTCGGCAGACTGAGCTTCTTGAACAGTGCCACGGCGCGTTTCTCCGCCTCGGCCCGTGTCGCCGTGCCGTGCAGCAGCGTGGCTTCCACCACCTGGTCCATCAGCTTGTGCGCCGGGTTGAAGGCGGCGGCCGCCGACTGCGCGACATAGCAGACCTCGCGGCCGCGCAATTTGCGGAAACCTTCCTTGCCGCCCTTGAGGATGTCGCGGCCGTTGAGGAGCACCTCGCCACCGGTGATGCGCACGCCGCCGCGGCCATAGCCCATCGACGACAGGCCAATGGTCGACTTGCCGGCGCCGGACTCGCCGATCAGGCCGAGCACCTTGCCCTTTTCCAGCGTCAGCGAGACATCGTGCACCAGCACGATGTTCTTCGGCGCTTCGCCAGGCGGAAACACTGTCGCTTCGATGCGCAGGTTGCGGATATCGAGCAACAGGCCGGGCTTTGCTTTTGTGTCGGCCATCACCCGCGTCCTCCCTTCAGGCTTGTCGTGCGGTTGAGGATCCAGTCGGCGACAAGGTTGACCGAGATTGCCAGTGCGGCGATCGCCGCCGCCGGAATGAGCGCGGCGCCGATGCCGAAGACGATGCCGTCCTTGTTTTCCTTGACCATGCCGCCCCAGTCGGCATCCGGCGGTTGCACGCCAAGGCCGAGGAAGGACAGCGTCGACAGGAACAGCACGGCGTAGATGAAGCGCAGGCCGAGTTCGGACACCAGCGGCGACAGCGCGTTGGGCAGGATCTCGCGGAAGATGATCCAGCCGCTGCCTTCACCGCGCAATTTGGCGGCTTCGACATAATCCATGACGTTGATGTCGACGGCGACAGCGCGCGAGAGGCGGTAGACGCGGGTCGAGTCGAGAACGCCCATCACCAGGATCAGCGTCACCAGATTGGTCGGCAGCACCGAGAGCACGACGAGCGCCATGATCAGCGTCGGGATCGACATCAGGAGATCGACGAGGCGCGACAAAAGCGTGTCGAACCAGCCGCCGAACACCGCCGCCGAAAAGCCGAGAATGGCGCCGAGCGAGAACGACAGCGCGGTGGCCAGCACCGCGATGAACAGTGTGATGCGGGCGCCGTAGATCATGCGCGACAACAGATCACGGCCAAGATTGTCGGTGCCCAGCAAATGCGCCGAAGACATCGGTTCCCAAGGAACGTCGCTGACGATCTCGGCATTGCCGTGCGGCGCGATCCATGGCGCAAACACGGCTGCCACGACGAACATTGTCGTCAGCACGATGCCGATCAGTGCGGGGATGGGGATGCGTCTGATATCGAGCATGCCCGCCCCCTTACTTCGGATGTCTGAGGCGCGGATTGGCGACGATCGCCCCGATGTCCGCGATGATGTTCAAGGTGATATAGACGGCGGCGAAGATCAGGCCGACCGCCTGCACCACCGGCACGTCGCGCTTGGTGACGTGATCGACCAGATATTGCCCCATGCCAGGATAGACGAAGATCACCTCGACCACGACGACGCCGACGATGAGGTAGGCGAGGTTGAGCATGACGACGTTGATGATCGGTGCGATGGCGTTGGGGAAGGCATGCTTGCGGATGACGTTGAAGGCCGACAGGCCTTTCAGTTCCGCCGTCTCGACATAGGCCGACTGCATGACGTTGAGGATGGCCGCACGGGTCATTCGCATCATGTGTGCAAGAACAACCAGCGTCAGCGCGGCGGCCGGCAGGGCGATCGCCTGCATGCGCTCGCCGAACGGCATGCCGTCATAGACCGTGGAAATTGCCGGAAACCATTGATATTTTACGGCAAAGAAGAAGACCAGCACGTAGCCGATGAAGAACTCCGGGAAGGACGTCGAAGCGAGCGCCAGTCCGGAGATCAGCTTGTCGACCCAGCCATTGCGGTAACGCACCGCGATCAGACCGAGAATGATCGCCAGCGGCACGGCTACGACCGCTGCCCAGAAGGCCAGGAACAGCGTGTTCCACAGCCGTCCCTTGATCGAGGTCGCGATATCCTGGCCGCTCGACATTGCCGTGCCGAGATCGCCGGTGAGCGCACCGCCGAGCCAGTGGAAATACCTGATGTAAGCCGGCTGATTGAGGCCGAGCTGCTCGCGCAGATTGGCGAGCGACTCCGGCGTCGCCGACTGTCCGAGAATGGCTTGCGCGACGTCGCCGGGCAGAATCTGTGTACCGGCGAAGATCAGGACCGAAACGGCCAACAGGAGGACGACGCCCAGCGCAACGCGCTGGGCAATTAGTTTCAAGATGGGTGAGGACATATCCGCAAGGCCGAGCTCAGGCTTCGAGCCAGCACTTAGCCAGTGCGTAGCCGTTCATCAGCTCCTGATGCGGATCGTCGACCCAGCCGCCGACCTTGGCGCCGGTGGCATCGATGAACTGGTTGAACATCGGCAGGATCAGGCCACCCTCGTCGCGTACCAGGACAGCCATGTCGTGGTACATCTGCTTGCGCTTGGCCTCGTCGAGCTCGGCGCGCGCCGCCAGCACCATCTTGTCGAAATCTGGACGCTTGAAACGGGTGTCGTTCCAGTCGGCGGTCGACAGATAGGCCGTCGAGTACATCTGGTCCTGGGTCGAGCGGCCGCCCCAGTAGGAGGCGCAGAAGGGCTGCTTGTTCCAGACCTCGTTCCAGTAGCCGTCGCCGGGCTCGCGCTTGAGCTCGATCTTGATGCCGGCCTTGGCTGCGCTCTGCTGGAAGAGTTGCGAGGCGTCGACCGCGCCCGGGAAGGCGACGTCCGAGGTCCGCAGAAGCACGGTGCCGTCATGGCCCGACTTCTTGTAGTGGAACTTGGCCTTGTCGGGATCGTATTTGCGCTGCTCGATCTCGGTGAACAGCGGATAGGACGAATTGATCGGGAAGTCGTTGCCGAGCGAGCCGTAGCCGCGCAGCACCTTGTTCAGCATCTCCTCGCGGTCGATGGCCAGCTTCAGCGCCATGCGCAGGTCGTTGTTGTCGAACGGCGCCGTGTTGCAATGCATGATGAAGACATAGTGGCCGGGGCCGGCGTGATTGCGGATGGTGACGCCGGGCACGCGCTTGATCAGGTCGACGATCTTCGGCTCGACGCGGTTGATCATGTTGACCTGGCCGCCCTGCAGGGCCGCCGTGCGCGCCGTCGCGTCATTGATGACGACGACTTCGATCTGGTCGGCATGGCCCATCTTGTCGCCCTGCCAGTAATTGGCGAAGCGCTCGCCGACATGACGCACGCCGGGCTCGTTGGTCTTGACCACGTACGGGCCGGCCGAGATGCCGGCATCGGGCTTGTCCTTGCCGCCATTGGGCTGGACGATCAGGTGATAGTCGCTGAGCAGGTAGGGTAGGTCGGCGTTGGCCTCCTTCAGCGTCAGCACCACTTCCTTGCCGCTGGCCTTGATGGTCTCGATGCCTTTCATGTAGCCGAGCGCGCCGGACTTCGACTTTTCGTCGGAATGGCGCTCGAGTGTGGCAGCGACGTCCTCGGCGGTCACGGTCTTGCCGTTGTGGAACTCAACACCGTCGCGGATCTTCAGCGTCCACACCTTGGCGTCGTCCGACGAGCCGATCTCTTCGGCGATGCGGTTCTCGAGCTTGCCCTCGGGCGACAGCTCGACGATCATTTCGCCCCAGCACTTGCCGAAGGCGAACGGCACCTGCGTCATCATCAGCGCCGGATCGAGGCTGTTGGTGGATTCACCGCCGACCAGGCCGGCTTTCAGCGTGCCGCCCTTGACCGGGCCTTCCGCGCGAGCCGCGCTGGAAAGCAGCATATTGGCAAAGGGTGCGGTGACGCCGAGCGCGGCGGCGCGGCCGAGAAAATCACGACGGCTCAGTTTGCCGGACGCAACGCGCCGGCTCAGATATTCGAGTTCGTTTGACATATGAGTTCCTCACTCTGTGGGTTCGACCTTGTGGTCGTTTTTGTTTGTTATTACCGGGGGAATAATGACCGGAAGCCAAAGCCGTAAGCAAGACCGAATGCGACATGCCGTGGCGTAAATCGCACGTCGCAACTGGACCAGTCGGATCTGCGCTCAGAGCAGGTCGCGTGGAATTGTCTCTTCGAAATCTCGCTCGAAAACCAGCGTTTCGCCCTCATAGGCTTCGATTCTGGCACTGACGATGAAGTTTTGCGCATCGGAGCGCATCTCGGCCGATGTCTCGGTGCGCACCGACCATCCATTTCGCGACAGGGTCTGTGTCCAGTGCGTCCGACCGGAGGCCGACAGCGGGTCGTCGGGATGGATCGTCCAGCTCTCGCGGGCGATGCTTCCATTGGCCAGCCCATGCGCGAGATCGCGGATCTCGCCAAAATCGTCGGCAATGGACAGTGTGATGAAACCGGTCTTTTCGTCGCGATCGACATGGCGCTCGGAATTCGCCGCCCGGACCGTCTCGGTCGCCCACGGCGTGGCGCCTTCGGGGGCCTGGAATGAGGCCTCGTGGCCTTTCGCCAGCGGGCGCAGCGGCAGCCTCAGCGTCGCCGCCGAAAGATCGAGCCGCACCGGCTCCGGTGAGGGCCAGATCATCGGCCAATAAGCGCTGGAAACGGCAATGCGCAGGCGATGTCCGGCCGGCACACGGTAGGCGCACTGGTCGAGGATAACGCGCGCCGACACGGTCTCGCCCGGCACCAGCGCTTCCGGAAATTCATGCGAGTTGCGGTGGGTGAGATTGAGCACCCCGTAGGAGATCAGTTCCGAGGCGCCGTCGGGATGGACGTCGCAAAGACGCACCGCGATGTTGGCTTGCCGGCGGTCAGAGGAAAGGCGCACCTCGACCTCCGGCGCGCCGACGATGTCGAGCGCCTCGGCAAGCACAGGCTGATCGAAGCAGACGGACAGCGCGTCGTCCGGCCGCTGGTCGCCCGGCAGCTCCGGGCCGAAGGTGAAGGGAAAATATTCGCCGCCCGCGAGTCCGCAGCTTTGCGGTGTCGCAACGATCGCCGGCTTGGCGCCTGCAGCGATGAGTTCGATCGCCTCGACCTTAATGTCGGGTGACGGCCACTCCTGTTCTGCCACCCAGCGGCCCGGCCGCTCTGGGTGCCAGCGCGCCGGACGCACGCTGTCCATCACATAGGCGCGATAGTCCGGGTCGGCCTCGACGCCGGTGTCGACGCCCTTCAGCCAGCGATCCCACCAGCGCAACGCCTCCTGCAGGAAACCGATGGCGGGTTTTGGTCCGGCGTAGTGCGGGTATTTGTGGATCCAAGGCCCGACAATGCCCTTCACCGGTGCATGGATGTTGGTGACGAGGTGCGAAATCGTGTTGCGGTAGCCGTCATGCCAGCCGCCGATCGACAGTACGGCCGCTTTGACAGCGGAATAATCCTCGCAGATCGAACCGCGTTTCCAATAGGCGTCGCGGTGCTGGTGGCTGAGCCACAATGGCAAAAGGAAAGACTGGTTCTCCAGCCGCGTCAGCCACAGATCGCGCCAGCGGTTGTCGCCGGCAATCAACGGATCCGGCGGCCGCGACGAGTAGGACAGCATGGTCGAGGCCCAGCCGAAATTTTCCGTCAGCAGGCAGCCGCCCTTGTAGTGGATGTCGTCGGCATAACGGTCGACGGTCGAGCACAGGCTGATGACAGCCTTCAGCGCAGGTGGCTGCTTGGCCGCCACCTGCAGGCAGTTGAAGCCGCCCCAGGAAATACCCATCATGCCGACGCTGCCGTTGCACCAGGGCTGCGCTGCCGCCCAGGCGATGACGTCGCAGGCATCCTGCAATTCCTGCTCGGAATACTCGTCGTCCATCAGCCCTTCGGAATCGCCATTGCCGCGCATGTCGACGCGGATCGAGGCGTAGCCGTGGCCGGCGAAATAGGGATGCGTCAGCTGGTCGCGAAAGATGGTGCCGTCGCGCTTGCGATAGGGCAGATGTTCGAGGATCGCTGGCACCGGATCGTCACCCGCATCTTCCGGCATCCACACCCGCGCCGACAGCCGGCAACCGTCCGGCATGACGATGCCCATATCCGGGAACTCGATGACCTTGCGGGGAAATTCGGTGACGGCTTTCATGGGCTGGCATAACGCCCCGCCAGCCCGCGACTTTCAATCGCCATTCGCGACTGGAGCAGTGAAAAATGCGACCTGGTCGCAGCCCGCTTCACAACCTCAGTTCAGCGGAATGTCGTTCTCGTCCTTGCTGTCCTGGTAGACACCAGACAGTTCGTCATAGCGCGCCGAAATCTTGCCGATCCGTGCCTCCAGCCTTTGACGTTCTGCCTCGGGCAGCGCCCGCACCAACCTGCGGATGGAAAGGCTCTTCCAGTAGGCGTTCTCGGCATTGTAGCCGCCGGGGTCGAGTGTGAAGACCTCTTTCAGAATCTTCAGGTCGTGCGGAATGGCGAACGAGTCGCGCGAATCCTCATGGCTGAACAAATAGTAGAAATTGTCGAAGCCGGTCCAGGTGATCGCCGACAGGCAGAGAGAGCATGGCTCGTGCGTGGCGATGAAGATGGCGTCTTTGGTATCGACACGCTCGGCCTTGGGCATTTCGTAAAAGCGCTTCAGGCAGTGCACCTCGCCGTGCCAGAGTGGATTTTCCGTCTCGTTGTTGGTCTCGGCCAACACCAGCGAGCGGTCGCTCTTGCGCAGGATCGCGGCGCCGAACAGCTTGTTGCCATGGGCAACGCCGTCAGCCGTCTTCGGCACGATGTCGTGCTCGATGACATCGAGCAGGCGGTCGATCAGCGATATGTCGGTCATTTTACTCAGGTCTCGTCGGGGAGATGGATCTCGTAGGGGTGCGAGAAGTGGAATTCTTCGAGGTTGGAGCCATCGCCGCCACGGTCGACAATGACGAAGTCCTGGGCTTCGCCGAGCGGCGTCAGCACGCCGTGCCAGAGATTGCGCGGATAGTTGATGCCTTGGCCGGGTGCGGTGATGAAGGCGTGGGGTTCGCCGGGACCGTCCTTGCCGTCATGGCAGACGACGACCAGGAACGGGCGTGGCGACTGCGGGATGAACGCCTGGCTGCCGAAGGGATGGCGCTCCACCATGGTCAGCTTCAGCGGCAGCTCGTAAGGCGTGCCCCGCACCATTGAGATCAGCACGCGGGCATTCGGGCCCACCGCCTCAGCCGTGGCGAGATCGTGGTAGCGCTCTGCCTTGCCGCCATTGATCGGGTAATGGTTGTCGCCGCCCATGTCGATCACATCGCCGAAGCCGGCAAAGCTTTCGCGGGTCAGCGGCCGCGCTGTGATGCGGGTCACCGCGCGCGACCGCCAATGCCCGCCCCGCCAAGCTTGGCGTGCCGGTTGACGTCCTTGTAGAGCAGATAACGGAATTTGCCGGGTCCGCCGGCGTAGCAGGCCTGCGGGCAAAAGGCGCGCAGCCACATGAAGTCGCCGGCCTCGACCTCGACCCAGTCCTGGTTGAGGCGGTAGACGGCCTTGCCCTCCAGCACATAGAGCCCGTGCTCCATCACATGCGTCTCGGCGAACGGAATGACGGCGCCGGGTTCCAGCGTGACGATGGTGACATGCATGTCGTGGCGCATGTCAGCTGGATCGACAAAGCGGGTCGTCGCCCAGCGGCCCTCGGTGCCGGGCATCAGCGTCGGCGCCACTTGCTGGTCGCTGCTGAAGAAAGCCTCCGGGGCGTCGATGCCGTCGACGGCTTCATAGGCCTTCCTGATCCAATGAAAGCGTACGGCCTCGCGACCTTCGTTGCGCACCGTCCAGCCGCTCGCGGGCGGCAGGAAGGCAAAGCCACCGGCTTGAAGCACGTGCTTCTTGCCGGCGAGCGAAACGGTCAACTCGCCCTCGACCACGAACAGCGCGCCCTCGGCGCCGGCGTCCGGCTCCGGCCGGTCGCTGCCGCCGCCAGGCAGCACCTCGACGATGTACTGAGAAAATGTCTCGGCAAAGCCCGACAGCGGCCTTGCGATGATCCAGGCCCTGGTCTTGTCCCAGAGCGGCAGCGGGCTGGTGACAATGTCTTGCATCACCCCTTTGGGGATGACGGCATAAGCCTGGGTGAAGACAGCGCGGCCGGTCAAAAGCTCATTTTGGCCGGGATGGCCGCCATGCGGCGCATAATAGGTTCTCTGGTCAGTCTTGATCATATCCATGGGGTCCTGACCCTCAATCATTAGAGCGGGAGCATGTCTTTCAGGCGGAGCAGCGCGATGCGCTCGACCTGTTTGCAGGCGGTATCGAGTTCGACGCCGCGGCTGTTGCCGATGCGCGCCTCAAACTCGGTGAGGATTTCCTCCTTGGTCTTGCCCCGCACCGCAATGATGAAGGGAAAGCCGAAGGTGGTGACGTAAGCGGCGTTGAGCTTGGAGAACAGCTCGCGCTCCTTGTCGGTCAGCGCGTCGAGGCCGGCGGACGCCTGTTCCCTGGTCGATTCCGCCGTCAGCCGCTTCGCCTTGGCCAGTTTGCCGGCGAGATCCGGATGGGCGTTGAGCACGCCGAGCCGTTCGGTCTCGCTGGCGGCGCGGAAGACGCGGCAGAGCGCATTGTGCAAGCCGCCGGCGCTGTCATGCGCAGGTCCGAGCTCCAGTTCGAAGGCGCGCTCGGCGATCCATGGCGAATGTTCGAACACGCCGCCGAATGTGTGGACGAAGGTTTCGAATTCCATCTTCGAGGGTTTCAGCGCCGGCGGCTGGTAAGGATGATGCTCCTGCCAGTGACGGGCGATGTCGATGCGCCGCGCCAGCCAGACCTTGTCGTGCGACTTTACATAGTCGACGAAGCGCTTCAGCGCCGCCACGCGGCCGGGACGGCCGACAAGCCGACAATGCAGGCCGATGTTCATCATGCGCGGCCGCCCGGCTTTGCCCTCGGCATAGAGCGTATCGAAACTATCCTTGAGATAGGCAAAGAACTGGTCGCCGGAATTGAAGCCCTGCGGCGTGGCGAAGCGCATGTCGTTGGCGTCGAGCGTGTAGGGGATGACAAGCTGCGTGCCGCCGCTGTGCTCGAACCAGTAGGGCAGTTCGTCGTCATAGGTGTCCGACACATAGTCGAAACCGCCTTCTTCGGCGACGAGCCGCACCGTGTTGACCGAGGTGCGGCCGGTATACCAGCCGGTCGGCCGCTGCCCGGTCACCTCGTAATGCAGCTTGATCGCCGCTTCGAGGTCGCGGCGCTCGTCCTCGGCGCTATGGTCGCGGTAGTCGATCCATTTCAGCCCGTGCGAGGCCATTTCCCAGCCGGCCTCCTGCATGGCCGCCACCTGATCGGGCGAGCGGGCCAGGGCTGAGGCGACGCCGTAGCAGGTCACCGGCACTTGGGCCTCGCTGAACAGGCGCAGCAGCCGCCAGAAGCCGGCGCGCGCGCCATATTCGTAGATCGATTCCATGTTCCAGTGGCGCTGGCCCACCCATGGCGCGGCGCCGACAATCTCCGACAGGAAAGCTTCCGAGGCCTTGTCGCCGTGCAGCACGCAGTTCTCGCCGCCTTCCTCGTAATTGACGACGAACTGCACCGCCACATGCGCGCCGCCCGGCCATTTCGGATCCGGCGGATTGGCTCCATAGCCGCGCATGTCTCTAGAGTAACGCATTGCCCCTCCCTGCCGGACACCGCCGGAAGTTGTGATCAGGATAGTCGAAAGGGGTGCCTACGCATTCCCTCGAAATTTTTGAAAGTGTTTTTGTGCCGCTCCGCTCGACCGGGACTTATGCATCGCCTTTAATTGGCGCACAATTCATTGCTTTGCTCGATTGTACCGGGCCAACTCGTTCTGGAAATGGGAGGCGCCAGTGGCAGAAACGTCGAAAGCCGATGGCGGACGTCTGACGACGCATGTGCTCGATACCGCGACCGGCAAGCCGGCGGCGGGCCTGTCGATCGCGCTTTATCATCTGGAGGGCGACGCGCGCACACATCTGAAGACCGTTGTCACAAATGCCGACGGACGCTGCGATGCGCCGCTGCTGGCAGGCGCGGAGTTTCGCACCGGCGAGTACGAACTGATCTTCGCGGCCGGCGACTATCTGCGCGGCCAGGGAACAAAACTGCCGGAACCGGCCTTCCTCGACAGCGTGCCGATCCGCTTCGGCATGGCTGCAACAGTGCATTATCACGTGCCATTGCTTATCTCTCCCTATGGCTACTCGACCTACAGGGGGAGCTGACGCATGGCCAAGGTCACCATACGCAACGAGATCCGTTTCATCCTCAATGGCAGAGATGTTGCGCTGCCATCAATGGCGCCAGAGACGACCTTGCTCGACTGGCTGCGGCTTGAGCGCTCGCTGCGCGGCACCAAGGAAGGCTGCGCCGAGGGCGATTGCGGCGCCTGCACAGTGCTGGTCGGCAAACTCTCGGCCGGCAAGTTGGTCTACGAAAGCGTCAATGCGTGCATCCGCTTCCTCGGTTCGCTCGACGGCACCCATGTCGTGACGGTCGAGCATTTGCGCGGTGCGCCCGGCCAGTTGCACCCGGTGCAGCAGGCGATGGTCGATTTCCACGGTTCGCAGTGCGGCTTCTGCACGCCGGGCTTCGTCATGTCGCTCTTCTGCTTGTGGATGAAGTCGCCGGACCCGTCGAATGCGGCGATCGAAAAGGCCCTGCAAGGCAATCTCTGCCGCTGCACCGGCTACGAGGCGATCATGCGCGCCGCGCGCGCCATTTCCAGCTACGGCAAGGCGGCCAAGGACCCGCTGGCGGCGGAGCGCAAGGCAATCACGGCAAGGCTCGAAGCGATGCGTGATGGCGTGCGTGTCGAGATCGGCGCCGGCAAGCAGCGGCTGATCGTGCCAGCCAACGCCGACGATTTCGCCGCCGTGCTGGACAAAGAGCCGAGTGCAACAGTCGTCGCCGGCTCGACCGATGTCGGGCTCTGGGTCACCAAGCATATGCGCGACATCTCGCCGGTAATCTTTATTGGCAATCTCGAGGGGCTGTGCGCAATCTCCGAAGACAATGACGTCATCACCATCGGCGCCGGCGTCACTTACACCGACGCCTTCGCGACGCTGGCCAAGCGCATCCCGGCGCTCGGGCCGTTGTTCGATCGTATAGGCGGCGAGCAGGTGCGCAATATGGGCACGATCGGCGGCAACATCGCCAACGGTTCGCCGATCGGCGACACGCCGCCACCCTTGATTGCGCTTGGCGCGCAGCTGACGCTGCGCCGGGGCAAGAAGCGGCGCACCATCCCGCTCGAGGATTTCTTCATCGCCTATGGCAAGCAGGACCGGCAGCCGGGCGAATTCGTCGAGGCCGTGCATGTTCCTGTGCCGGCCAAGGGCACAAAGTTTGCCGTCTACAAGATCACCAAGCGCCGCGACGAGGACATCACCGCAGCCCTCGCCGCCTTTTTCCTCGACCTGGCCAAGGACGGCACGGTGGCCGACATCTGTATCGCCTATGGCGGCATGGCGGCAACGCCCAAGCGGGCCTTTGGCGTCGAAAAGGCGCTGCTCGGCAAACCGTGGACGGAGGCAACGGTGGAAACGGCGATGACCGAATATGCCGGCGATTTCACCCCGCTGACCGACATGCGAGCGTCGGCCGAGTACCGGGCGCTGGCGGCGAAGAACCTTTTGCTGCGTTTCTTTGCCGAGACCAGCGGCACTCGCGAGCCGACCCAAGTGTCACGCAACGAGGCGGCCTGATGAACAAGCACGCTTCTCCCAACCTCAAGGCACCGAAGATTTCCGGCGGCGTCGCCACCGACCAGCGTCATGATTCCGCGCACAAGCATGTCAGCGGCAGCGCTGTCTATATCGACGACATGCCGGAACCGGCGGGCATGCTGCATGGCTGCCTCGGCCTGTCGACGGCAACGCACGCGACCATCACCAAAATGGACCTGTCCGCGGTGCGCGCCGCGCCGGGGGTTGTCGATGTGCTGACGGCAAAAGACGTGCCCGGCGAAAACGACATCTCGCCGACCGGCCGTCATGACGAGCCGGTGCTGGCCGACGACAAGGTGCAATTTTACGGCCAGCCGATCTTTTGTGTCATTGCCGGGACGCGCGAGGAGGCGCGCCGCGCCACGCGGCTGGCCAAGGTCGAATACAGTCAATTGCCTTTCGTCACCGACATCGGTGACCTCGACCCGCGCAAGGACAAACTGGTTACCCCGCCGCTCACCTTGAAGCGCGGCGATGCCGCTGCCGCGATCAAGGCAGCGCCGCGCCGGCTGAAGGGCAAGATGCGCGTTGGCGGCCAGGAGCATTTCTACCTAGAAGGCCATATCGCGGTGGCCATTCCTGGCGAAGACCAGGACGTCACCATCTATTCCTCGACCCAGCATCCGAGCGAAGTGCAGCATATGGTCAGCCATGCGCTGGGCGTGCCGAGCAACGCCATCACGGTGGAAATCCGCCGCATGGGCGGCGGCTTCGGCGGCAAGGAAACGCAAGGCAACCAGTTTGCCGCCCTCGCCGCGATTGCCGCCAAGAAACATCATCGCGCGGTCAAAATCCGGCCCGACCGTGACGACGACATGATCGCCACCGGCAAGCGTCATGACTTCCTCGTCGACTATGAGGTCGGCTTCGACGACGCCGGCAACATTCTTGGCGTCGACTTCATGTTCGCGGCGCGCTGCGGCTTTTCCTCGGATCTCTCCGGCCCGGTCACCGACCGTGCGCTGTTCCACTGCGACAACACCTATTTCTGGCCGGCGGTGCATGCGCAGTCGGCGCCGCTCTATACCAACACGGTGTCGAACACGGCGTTTCGCGGCTTCGGCGGCCCGCAAGGCATGGTCGGCGCCGAACGCGTCATCGACGAGGTCGCCTTTGCCGTCGGCAAGGACCCGCTCGAAATCCGCAAGCAGAATTTCTATGGCACCAGTGGTGATAAA
The DNA here is from genome assembly GCF_057786075.1 of Mesorhizobium sp. P171375. NCBI lineage: Bacteria > Pseudomonadati > Pseudomonadota > Alphaproteobacteria > Hyphomicrobiales > Phyllobacteriaceae > Mesorhizobium > Mesorhizobium sp. P171375. The sequence goes on along the minus strand of NZ_JBYNWF010000001.1, from coordinate 1,351,598 downwards.
GAGGGGGGCCGCAACGTCACGCCCTACCACCAGACGGTCGAGGACAACATCATCCATCGCATCGTCGCCGAATTGGAGGCGAGCGCGGACTATGCAAGCCGCCGCAGGATCATCCAGGCCTTCAACGCCAACAGCCGCTTCATCAAGCGCGGGCTGGCGCTGACGCCGGTGAAATTCGGCATCTCGTTTACCGCGACGCATTACAACCAGGCCGGCGCGCTGGTGCATGTCTATACCGACGGTTCGGTGCATCTGAACCATGGCGGCACCGAGATGGGGCAAGGCCTCTATGTCAAGGTGGCGCAGGTAGTGGCGGAAGAATTCCAGATCGACCTCGACCAGGTGAAAATAACCGCGACGACCACCGGCAAGGTGCCCAACACGTCGGCCACTGCGGCGTCGTCCGGCACCGACCTCAACGGCATGGCTGCGCAGAACGGCGCCCGCCAGATCAAGGATAGGCTGACCGATTTCGCCGCTGAAAAATACCAGGTGCCGCGCGACCAGGTGCTGTTCCTGCCCAACCGCGTGCGCATCGGCAACCAGGAGATCGCTTTCGCCGACCTCGTCAAGCAGGCCTATATGGCCCGCATACAGCTGTCGGCTACGGGCTTCTACAAGACGCCGAAAATCCATTGGAATCGCGACAAGGGCGAGGGCCGTCCGTTCTATTATTTCGCCTATGGCGCCTCGTGCTCGGAAGTCTCGGTCGACATGCTGACCGGCGAATATGTCGTCGAGCGCACCGACATATTGCACGACACCGGCCGTTCGCTGAACCGCGCCATCGATATCGGCCAGATCGAGGGCGGCTTCATCCAGGGCATGGGCTGGCTGACGACGGAGGAACTGTGGTGGGACGACAAGGGCCGGCTGCGCACACACGCGCCGTCGACCTACAAGATCCCGCTGGCGTCCGACCGGCCGAAGATCTTCAACGTCACGCTAGCCGACTGGCCGGAAGCCAACGAGCCGACGGTGCACCGCTCCAAGGCGGTCGGCGAACCGCCCTTCCCGCTCGGCATGTCGGTGCTGCATGCGCTGTCGGATGCGGTAGCCAGCGTTACCGACCACAAGATTTGTCCGCGTCTCGACGCCCCGGCGACACCGGAACGGGTGCTGATGGCGATCGAACGGCTGAGAGCCGCCAAATCGGCCTGATCGAGCCAGAACGTGCAAATCCGGCCCGAAAACGCTATGTTTCACACCGCATGACCCCGAAATCGATGTCGATTTCGGAAAGGATCATGCGGCAGACTAAATGAGCCGCAGCGTCCTTTGTGCGTCCGCAGGACGCACGGCGCTGCGGTGGGAATGCAGACGATGAACTCGAAAGTGCAAAGCTTGAAAGCCTTTCTCGGCAGCGCCGGCCGGCTTGCTCTGGTCGAAGTGGCCGGCACCAAAGGCTCGACGCCGCGCGAGAAGGGCGCCTTCATGCTCGTCTCGCAGGCGGCGATTTTCGGCACGATCGGCGGCGGCCAGCTCGAATATATGGCGATCGACAAGGCCAGGCAGATGCTTTTCTCCCCCCTTGAGGGGGAGATGGCCGCAAAGCGGCCAGAGGGGGTCCTCTCAGGAGGCACCGCAAAGAGGTCGCGCACTGCCGCGGCGACCCCACCCGGCGACTTCGCCGCCACCCTCCCCTCGAGGCGGAGGGGAACCCGCATCGACGTCGGCGAAGTCTGCGCCACGCTCGACGTGCCGCTAGGCCCCGAAATCGGCCAGTGCTGCGGCGGCCGCGTCGAGGTGTTGATCAGGCTGGTTGATGCGGCGCTGGCGCAAGAACTGGTTGCAGCGGCGGAAGCCGAGGAAACCCACCTGCCGCATGTCTATATCTTCGGCGGTGGCCATGTCGGCCAGGCGCTGGCCTCGACCATCGCACTTCTTCCTGTGCACGGCGTCGTCATCGAGACGCGGGCCGAAGCGCTGGAAGGCATGCCTGAAAACGTCGAGACGCGACTGACGCCGATGCCGGAGGCCGAGATACGCAAAGCGGCTGCCGGCGCCGCCTTCGCCATCCTCACCCACGACCACGCGCTCGATTTCCTCATCGTTGCTGAGGCGCTCAAGCGCGACGATGCGGCCTATGTCGGCATGATCGGCTCCAAGACCAAGAAGGCAACGTTCAGGAACTGGTTCCTGAAATCGGCGGAGGGCACGGAGGCTGAGTTCGCCCGCCTCGTCTCGCCGATCGGCGGCGACGGGGTCAAGGACAAGCGCCCACCGGTGATCGCAGCACTGGCAGCGGCCGAGATCATGACGGCACTGGTCGTTCACAACGCGACGTCAAATATCGACCATCCGGTCCAACGAGACAAAGAAATAGCCGGCTAACTTTTCGCCACAGCTACGCCGGCCGCTTCAACCCCAGATGCTCGCGTAGAGTGCTACCCTCGTACTCCCGGCGGAACAGGCCACGCCGCTGCAGTTCGGGCACCACCAGCGTGGCGAACGCATCGAGCTCGCCGGGGAAATATGACGGCATGACATTGAAGCCGTCGGCCCCGCCGCCTTCAAACCGCGCCTGCAACTCGTCGGCGATCTGCGCCGGGGTACCGACGATACGCCAATGGCCGCGCGCGCCGGCGAAATGACGGGCAAGCTGGCGGATGGAAAGGCCATCGCGGCGCGATTGCTCGACAACCAGCGCCTGGCGGCTTTTCATGCCCTCGGTCTCCGGCAGTTCCGGCATAGGTCCATCGATCGGATAGCGCCAAAGATCGGAGATGCTGAGATAGCTGGACAGCAAGGCAAGACCGACATCGTCGGGGATGAGCGCTTGCAACTCCTCGTGCTTCTCCCGGGCCTCGGCCTCGGTTTTAGCCACCACGGGCGACACACCGGGCATGATCTTGATGTCGTCGGGCTCGCGGCCATAGGCCGCCATGCGGCCCTTGAGGTCGTCGTAGAAGGCCTTCGCCTCTTCGAGGGTCTGCGCCGCCGTGAACACCACATCGGCGGTGCGGGCAGCCAGGTCGCGGCCGACATCCGAGGCGCCGGCCTGTACCATCACCGGTGCGCCCTGCGGCGAGCGCGGCAGGTCGAGCGGGTCGCGTACCGAGAAACTCTGGCCGTCATGGCCGGGAAAGCTGCCGCCTTGCCAAAGTCCGGTCACCACCTCGGCAAACTCACGCGCCCGCTCATAGCGGTCGGCGTGGGGTTTGAGGCCCGTCGCGCCGAAATTGGCGGCTTCGATGGGGCTGGCCGATGTGACCAGGTTCCAGCCGGCCCGGCCGCCGCTTAAGTGATCTAGCGACAGGAAGGTGCGCGACAGGCCATAGGGTTCGTTGTAGCTGGTCGAGGCCGTGGAGACGAGGCCGATGCGGCTGGTCTGGACGGCGAGCGCCGACAGCAGGCTGATCGGTTCGAAGCCGATCGAGCGCGAGGTCTGGCTGGCGATGCCGACATTGGCTTCGCGCAGACCGGCGGCGTCCTCGCAGAAGATCATGTCGAATTTTGCCGCTTCCGCCGTGCGCGCCAGCTGGATGTAGTGGTCGATGTCGATGCCGGCCGTGACATGCGCCTTGGGATGGCGCCAGGCGGCGATGTGATGGCCCGTCGCCCACAGGAAGGCGCCGAGCTTCATCTGGCGGTTCATTGCGCTGCTCCAGCAAGTCCGAGATGCGAGCGCAATGTCGTTCCAGGATAATCCCGCCGGACAAGGCCGCGCTGCTGCAATTCGGGCAGCACGCGGCCGACGAAACCGTCGAGCGCGGAAGGCGGCGTCGCGATGTTAAACCCGTCGCAGCTTTTCGAGCGGAACAGCTCTTCCAACCTATCGGGACTGATATCCGGTCCATTGGCGCTGACGTTCACAAGCGCCTTCACTGCATCAGGATCGCGCCCGCATGCGGCGACGCGGCGCTTGAGGTCGTCGTAGTGCGCCTTGGTGTCTTCAACCTCGTCCAGCAAGACGACATTGGCGGTGCGGGAAGCAAGATCAAGATCGCCCTCCGACACATCCGACAGCACCAGCACTGGCGTATCCTGCGGCGAGCGCGCGACGTTCAGCGGTCCGCGCACCGAGAAGAACTCGCCCTTGTGGTCGAGCAGATGCATCTTGCTGGGATCGTGGAAGTGGCCGCCGACCTTGTCGAACAGCAGCGCATCCGCATCCCAGCCCTGCCATAGGCCCTGGACGATGCCGATATATTCTTCGGTGCGGCGACGAAAATCGGCGGCGGAAAACCCCTCGGGACGGCTGAGATTGCCCGCTTCGCGCGAGTTTTGCACCACGGTGGCGTTCCAGCCGGCGCGGCCATGGCTGATGATGTCGAGCGAAGCAAAGCGGCGCGCCAGATTGTAGGGCTGGTGGGCGACGGTGGAAGCGGCAGCAACAAGACCTATCCGGTTCGTCACCGTCGCCAGCGCCGCCAGCAAGGTCGTCGCTTCGAAAGGGCTCTCCGATCCGCCGCTGTCCGGCACGGTATCATCGAGGATAATCACGTCCAGCCCGACAGCCTCCGCCTGCTTGGCAAAGCTGGCGAGGTCGCTGAAGGCGAGCGGCTGCCCGGAAGCAATGTTGAGCGAAACGGCGAGATGCATTGTGGTTTGCTCGTCAGTCGGCGCGGGGCCATCGAGGCGGAGTATGCAAACCTAAAGTCGCTTGCGTGTAAGGCAACCCTTGCGACTGGGCCAACGGCCCATCACGTGCCCGCCAGCCTATTTGCCGGCGAGAAGATCCTTGATCAGCCGCTGGCAGCGCTCGGCCATGAAGTCGAGCAGCAGCCGCACCTTGGGATCCTGCAGCTTCTTGTGCGGATAGACAGCAGCGAACTGCACCGGCGTCGGCGGCGTGCTGGCCAGGATCACCTGCAGCCGCCGGTCGCGAATGAAGGGTTCGACCTCGAAGCGCGGCTTGTTGATGATGCCGCGTCCCGACAGCGCCCAGCCGGTCAGCACATCGCCATCGTCGGTGTCGTAAGGGCCGTGGACTTCGAATTTCTGCGGGCCGTTCGGCGTCTGCAGCGTCCAGACATATTCGCGCGCACCGGAATAGCGCAGCATCAGGCAATCGTGCTTCTTGCCGATCAGTTCCTGCGGCTCCACCGGTTCGCCGCGCGCTTCCAGATATTTCGGCGCTGCCACCAGCACGCGCTCGCATTCCATGATGCCGCGCATTCTCAAGCTGGAATCCTCGATGATGCCGAGCTTGAAGGCGACGTCGATGCCTTCCTTCATGATGTCGATATTGTGGTCGGAGAGCCTGAGCCGCACCTCGATATCGGGGTATTTGTCGTGAAAGTCCGGAATGCCCGAGGCCACCAGCCGCCGCCCGAGGCCGAGCGGCGCAGTGACCCGGATTGTGCCGCGCGGCTGGCCGGAGAGCGCCGAGACAGCGGCTTCCGCCTCGGTGATCGCTTCCAGTACCTGCTTGGCGCCGGAGTAAAACACCGTGCCGTGCTCTGTCGGCATCAACTGCCGTGTCGTGCGGTTGAACAGCCGCACGCCGAGATGCTTTTCCAGTTCCTTGATCCGGTTCGACGCAACGGCCGGCGAAATGCGCATGTCGCGGCCCGCCGCCGACAGATTGCCAAGCTCGACGACGCGAACAAAGACGGCGATGTTGTCGAGATAGGCCATCAGATTTTCGTGGCTCTCAAACGGCTCGTGGGATCAACCTACTATTTTCCATTTTTTTTTGAAAGTCATCGTACACCTCGCCTCTTTTCGTTTGCGCCCCACACCGTAAAGTCAGCCAATCGGCAGGGACGATTTCAAATGATGGATTTCGCGATTTTCTGGGACTGGCTGAGTTTCGCCGTGCGCTGGCTGCACGTCGTCACCGGCATCGCCTGGATCGGCTCGTCCTTCTATTTCGTCGCGCTCGATCTCGGCCTGCGCCAGCGTCCCGGCATGCCGGTCGGCGCCTTCGGCGAGGAATGGCAGGTGCATGGCGGCGGCTTCTACCACATCCAGAAATATCTGGTGGCGCCTGCCGAAATGCCCGAGCATCTGACCTGGTTCAAATGGGAATCCTACGCCACCTGGCTGTCAGGCTTCGCCATGCTGTGCGTGGTCTACTATGCCGGCGCCGACCTGTTCCTGATCGATCCCAACGTGCTGCCAATGTCGGTACCTGTGGGCATCCTGTTGTCGATGGCCACGATCGGCGTCGGCTGGGTGGTGTACGATCTGCTTTGCCGTTCGCCACTCGGCAAAAGCGACACCGGCCTGATGCTGGTGCTATACGGCGTGCTGGTGTTCATCGCCTGGGGGCTGACGCATCTGTTCACCGGCCGCGCCGCCTTCCTGCATCTCGGCGCCATCACCGCCACGATTATGTCGGCCAACGTCTTCATGGTCATCATCCCCAACCAGAAGATCGTCGTCGCCGACCTCATCGCCGGCCGCAAGCCCGATCCGAAATACGGCAAGATCGCCAAGCAGCGCTCGCTGCACAACAACTACCTGACGCTTCCCGTGCTGTTCCTGATGTTGTCGAACCATTATCCGCTGGCGTTCGCGACCGAGTTCAACTGGGTCATCGCCTCGCTGGTGTTCATCATCGGCGTCTTGATCCGGCACTATTTCAACACTGTGCATAAGCGTGCCGGCAACCCGCACTGGACCTGGATGGCGGCCGCCGTGCTGTTCATGATCATCATCTGGCTGTCGACGGCGCCGAAGGTGCTGACCGGCGAGCCCAAGGTGTCCGCCACGGCCGAGGTCTACATTGCGTCTTCACATTTCCCGGCCGTGCGCGACACCGTGCTTGGCCGCTGCTCGATGTGCCATGCCGCCGAGCCGGTCTATGAGGGCATCTACCACGCGCCCAAGGGCGTGATGCTCGACACCGATGCCGGCATTGCCGAGCATGCCCGCGAGATCTATCTGCAAGCCGGGCGCAGCCACGCCATGCCGCCGGCCAACATCACCCAGATCAGCGACAAGGAGCGGGCGCTGCTGGTCGCCTGGTTCGAAGGCGCAGGAAAATAAGCATGACCTCCACACTTCTGCGCGGCCGCACGCTGAGCTTTTTGCGCTGGCCCGAAGCCATCGACGATCATGCTGCCTGGCGCTACGAGGAGGATGGCGGCCTGCTGATCCGCGATGGCCGAATTGTTGCCGCAGGCGCCTACGCACAGATCGAGAAACAAGCGGGCGAAGGCGTAAAGAAAATCGACCACCGGCCGCATCTGCTGCTGCCGGGCTTCATCGACTCCCATGTGCATTTTCCGCAGATGCAGGTCATCGCCTCTTATGGCGCCGAGCTGCTCGACTGGCTGAACACCTATACCTTTCCCGAAGAGACCAAATTCGCCAATGCCCAGCACGGCCGTCGCATCGCCCGGCTGTTCCTGGACGAAATGGTACGCCATGGCACCACGACGGTCGCCGCCTACTGCTCGGTGCACAAGGCGTCCGCCGAAGCCTTCTTCGCGGAATCGCATGCGCGCAGCATGCTCAACATCGCCGGCAAGGTGATGATGGACCGCAATGCGCCGGCCGGCGTGCTTGATACGCCGCAATCCGGCTATGACGACACCAAGGCGCTGATTGCGGAATGGCACGGCAAAGGCCGGCAGCTTTATGCGATCACGCCCCGTTTCGCCATCACCTCGTCGCCCGAGCAGCTGGAAATGGCCGGCACGCTCTGCCGCGAACATCCCGATTTGCACATGCAGACGCATTTGTCGGAAAACCACGCCGAGATCGCCTTCACGCAAAAGCTCTATCCGCAGGCGCGCGACTATACCGATGTCTACGAAATATACGGGCTGTTGGGGCCTAAGAGCCTGTTCGGCCACTGCATCCATCTGTCCGAGCGCGAGGCGGATGCGCTGTCGGAGTCCGGGTCGGTCGCAGTGTTCTGTCCGACGTCGAACCTGTTCCTCGGCTCCGGCCTGTTCGACTATCAGCGCTTCCGCCGCCGCGACAAACCGCTGCGCATCGCCGCTGCCACCGATGTCGGCGGCGGCACCAACTATTCGATGCTGCGCACCATGGACGAAGGCTACAAGGTGATCGCGCTGAACGGCGAGAAGCTGAACCCGTTCCAATCCTTCTGGCAGATCACGCGTGGCAATGCCGAGGCGCTGTCGGTGGCGGAAAGGGTCGGCACGCTGGATAAAGGCACCGACGCCGACATCACCGTGCTCGACGCCCGCGCCACGCCGGCGATGCGGCTGCGGATGGAGACGGTCGAAACGCTGGCCGAGGAACTGTTCCTGCTGCAGACGCTGGGTGACGATCGCGCGGTGCGTGAGGTCTATGTTGCGGGAAGGCCCGCGAAGAGTGACATGATCGCGGGGTAAGACCCGCCCCCCAGGGGAGGGACCGCAGCTCGACGGAGTGGGGGTCGACGCTGGCGGGGCAGGACGACCGCCGCAACGGGAGCTTGACCGGGCAGTCCTTGTCGTACACACGACGTGTGACTATTTCGGAGAAAGAAAATGGCCGCTGCGGACGACATCGCTCTGATCCAGAAACAGGAAGAGACGCTGGTCTTCCCGGCCTTCGACGAGGCAGTGGCCTTCAAGATCGGCGTCGCGATCCGCAAGCGGGCGCTGGCTGACCATTTGCCGATCATCGTCGACATCAGGCTGTGGGACCGGCCGCTGTTCTATGCCGCGATGCCGGGCTCGAATGCCTCCAACCCCGACTGGGCGCGGCGCAAGATCAATGTCGTTAAGCGCTACCTCAAAAGCACCTACCGCCTGGTGCTGGAGCAGCAGCGGCCGGACCGCACTTTCAAGATCGGCGAAGGGCTGGACATTGTCGACTATGTGCTGGCCGGAGGCGGTTTTCCGGTGACGGTCAAAGGCGCCGGCGTCATTGGCGCGATTACGGTCTCCGGCCTGCCGGAGCGCCAGGACCATGGCGTCGTCGTCGATGCGCTGTGCGATCATCTCGGCGTCGACAAGCGTGGACTGGCGCTGGCTGCGGAATGACCGTGCTCGAACCCAAATCCTTCCTCATCTCCATCTTCGACGCCGCCGTTGCTGCCGCCGATCCCGAACGCACGATCCGGGATCATCTGCCGGCGAAACCTAGAGGCCGCACCATCGTGATTGGCGCCGGAAAAGGTTCGGCGCAGATGGCGGCGGCGTTCGAGAAGGTCTGGGACGGTCCGATCGAAGGGCTGGTCGTCACCCGCTACGGCTACGGCGCCAAATGCGAGCGCATCGAGATCATCGAGGCGGCGCATCCGGTGCCTGATGCCGCCGGGCTTGAGGCATCGCGGCGCCTGCTGGAGAAGGTGCAGGGGCTGACCTCAGACGATCTGGTCGTGGCGCTGATTTCGGGCGGCGGCTCGGCGCTGCTGCCGTCGCCTGCCGGCGTCCTGACGCTGGCCGACGAGATTGCCGTCAACGAGGCGCTGCTCGCCTCCGGCGCGCCGATCGCGGCGATGAACACCATCCGCAAGCATGTCTCCACCATCAAGGGTGGGAGGCTAGCTGCGGCTGCGTATCCGGCCAGGGTGGTGTCGCTGGTCGTCTCCGACATTCCCGGCGACAATCCGGCGCTGGTTGCTTCCGGCCCGACCGTCGCCGATTCAGGCAGCCGCGAGGACGCGCTGGCCTCGATCGCTGCCTATGGCATGAAATTGCCGGACGCCGTCATGGCGCATATCAACTCGCCGGTGGCCGACGCGCCAAGCCCGAACGATCCAGTCTTCGACCGCAACGAAGTGCATCTGATCGCTTCGGCCGGCGTGTCGCTTGAAGCGGCAGCGGCGGAAGCCAGGCGCCATGGCATCGAGGCAGTCATCCTCTCCGATTCCATCGAGGGTGAAGCGCGCGAGGTTGGCGGTGTCCATGCGGCGATCGCGCGCGAAGTGGCGACGCGCAACCGGCCATTTCAAAAGCCGGTGCTGATCCTCTCCGGCGGCGAGACCACAGTGACACTAAGGGCCAAGGGCAAGGGCGGTCGCAACTCGGAGTTCCTGCTCGCCTTCGCCATCGGCATCAGCGGCGTGGAAGGCATTCACGCACTGGCCGCCGACACCGACGGCATCGATGGTTCGGAGAACAATGCCGGCGCCTTCGCCGATGGTTCGACGGTGGCGCGCATGCGTTCAGCCGCCGTCGACGCCAAGGCGATGCTTGCGGGGAACAATGCCTGGACGGCGTTCAATGCGGTTGACGATCTGTTCGTGCCAGGGCCGACCGGTACCAATGTCAACGATCTCCGGGCCATTCTGATCCGGTAGAGCACGTCTCGTTACCTGTCTGCACAAGAGTCGGCGCTGCCCCTCATCCGCCTGCCGGCACCTTCTCCCCATATAGTGACGGGGAGAAGGAAACTGGCCGCGCCTTCGCGCTCTTCTTGCGACGTTGACGATTTGCGAAAGCCGCGGTCACAGCGTCTTTCTCCCCGTCACTATACGGGGAGAAATGCCCGGCAGGGCAATGAGGGGCGGCGCCGACCGTCGCCTGATTAAGCCGCCATCAGCCGCTTGACCTGCTTCATGTCATGCAAAAACCTTTCGCGCTCGGCTTCCTTGTCCGCAGGCTCGTGGATGCGCAAAATGAAAGACGGATGGATGGTGATGAACACGCGCAACCCGTCCTCGCGCTCGATCACCTGACCGCGCATTTTCGTCACGGGAATAGCCTTGCCCAGCAGCGACAAGGCCGCCGTTGCGCCAAGTGCCACGGCGAGGCCCGGCTTGATCAGCTCCAATTCTTTGCCGATCCACCAGCGGCAGGCCTGAACCTCGCCGGCATTCGGCTTGGAGTGGATGCGGCGCTTGCCGCGCGGTTCGAATTTGAAGTGTTTCACGGCATTGGTGACGTAGACCTTTTGCCGGTCGACGCCGGCGTCATCGAGGATTGCATTGAAGACTTTGCCTGCCGGGCCGACAAACGGTTTACCGGCGAGATCCTCCTGGTCGCCCGGCTGTTCGCCGACGAAGACCACCTTGGCGTTGTCAGGCCCCTCGCCGAACACGGTGTGCGTCGCGTCGCGCCACAGCGGGCAGCGGCGGCAACTCTTCGCGGCTTCGCGCAACTCGGAAAGGGTGTTGGCGTCATCATCCGGCGCCTCGGCCGGCTCGCGCTTCGGCCAATGCCTGGCCTGCACCCTGGCGTGGTGCGGCGCCGGCGTCGTCGGCATTCTGGCAATCATATGCTTGGCGGCCTCGTCCGCGCCTGCGATCAGATCTGGAATGAGCGAGGCCTCCGGAAGGTTCCGCCAATATTTCTTCGGCATCTCCTTTTGCGCCTGATCGTCAGGTCTCTCACACCTCGTGCAGATAGAGGTGGTAGTCGAGTTCGCTGACGGTGCGCGCGACGCGCAGATACTCCGACTGCTTGATCGCCACGAAGGTGCGATGCAGATCCTCGCCCAGCGCCTCTTTCAGGAAGCTCGATGCCCGCGCCGCCTCAATCGCGGCGCGCCAGTCGACCGGCATGGTCGTGCGCGTGACGGCGGCTTCATAGCCGTTGCCGGTCGTCTCGGGGCCGGGGTCGAGGCCTTCGTCCAGCCCCTTGACGATGCCGGCCAGCACCGTCGCCGCGATCAGATAGGGATTGGCGTCGACGCCCGACGGCCGGTGCTCGATGCGCCGGTTTTTTGCATCGCCCGCCGGCACGCGCAGCGCCACCGAACGGTTGTTGACACCCCATGTCGGCGCCACAGGCGCATAGGATTGCGAGACGAAGCGCCGCCACGAATTGGCGTGCGGCGCAAACACCAGCATCGATTCGGCCATGGTCTGGATCAGCCCGCCGAGCCCTTGCAGCAGCGGCAGCGACCAGCTTTCGCCGCCAGCCTCGGCAAACACGTTCCTGCCGGCCTTGTCCTGCAGCGAGACATGGAAATGCATGCCGGAGCCGGTATATTTCTCGATCGGCTTGGCCATGAAACAGGCGGTAACGCCGTGCCGGCGCGCCTGCGCCCGCACCAGCCGCTTCAGCATGACGAGGTCGTCGGCCGCCCGCATCACATCCTTGCGGTAGTTCAGCGTCAGTTCGTACTGGCCGGGCGCATATTCGGAAATCACAGTCTCGGCCGGAATGCCTTGCGCCTTGGCCGCTGCATAGATGTCGGAAAACAGCGGCTCCATACCATGCAGATGGTCGACGGAATAGACCTCGGTCTTGGCCGAGCGGCGACCGTCGAGCACGGCGTCGGCCGGCTTCACCTTGCCGTCGGTGTCGCGCTCATTGGCAAGCAGGAAAAATTCGAGCTCGAAGGCGCCGGCGGGGTAGAGGCCCTTGGCGGCCAATATGTCGACCTGCCGGGCCAGCGCCAGCCGCGGGTCCGACGACATTGGCTGTCCGTCCAGATGGTACATCGCCATTAGCAACTGGCCGCGCGGCGGGCTCGTGCCATAGAGCGGCACCAGCGTGCCGGGGATCGGCCATGCCCTTAGGTCGCCGTCGCCGGTCGTCCAGATCAGCCCGGTCTCGTGCACATCCTCGCCGGTGATGTCGAGGCCGAGGATCGAGATCGGCATGTGGCGGCCGCCCTCATAAATGCTTTTCAGCTCATGCCGACGCACGATCTTGCCGCGACCGACGCCATTGGCGTCGGTCAGCACGATATCGAAGGCTTCGATTTCAGGATGGGCGTCGAGAAAGGCTTGCGCCTCGGCGAGCGTCGAGCCCGAAGGTGAAGTCATGATTGCTGTACTCAAGGTTTGCTTGGCAGGCCGTTCGTTAGCCGCCCGTTCAGTCGCTTGTCTCATGCCGTCAGCCTTGCCGCAACCGTGGCGAAGGCGGTGATCAGCCGGTTGACCTGGGCGCCGGTGGTGGCCGGCGAGATCAGCATCATGTTGTGGAAGGGCGCGATCAGCACGCCCTGGTTGACCAGCGCGACGTGAACAGCCGCTTCAAGCTCCGGCGCATGCGCAGTCTCGGCCTCGGCGCCATTACGCAGCGGACCGGGCGCGCAGATGAACTCGACGCGAGCGCCGACGCGGGCAACATGCCAGCGCAGGTTGTAGCGGTCAATGACCCCGGTCAGCCCGGCGTCGAGGCGGAGCGCCAGGCGGTCCATCCGGTCATAATTTTCCTGCGTCATCACTTCTTCCAGCGTCGCGCGCATGGCTGCGAACTGCAAAGGATTGGCCGACAGCGTCGTGCCCATACCGGAATAACCGGGTTGCTTGGTTCTGTTGTAGTCGGCGTAGCGGTTGGCGACCTCGTCGCTCATCCCCCACACGCTCGCCGGCACGCCACCGGCGATCGGCTTGCCGAGCACGAACAGGTCGGGTTGCAGTCCGAATTTCCTGGTGTAGCCGCCGGGGCCGGTGGAGATTGTGTGGGTCTCGTCGATCAGAAGCAGCGTGCCGGCCGCGCGCGTCAGTTTGCGCAGCGCGTCATGAAAACCGCGATCGGGCAGCACCATGCAGGAATTGGTCAGCACCGGCTCGGCGATGACGCAGGCGACATCTTTGTCTTTCAGCGCTGCTTCAAGCGCGGCGACATCGTTGAATTCGACGACCTTCGCCGTCTTGGTCAGGTCGCGGAATTCGCCCGCCAGCCCGGGCCGATTGATAGGCTTGCCGTCGACCAGCCGCACCATCGTATCGTCGACCGAGCCGTGATAGCAGCCGTTGAAAACCAGGATCTTTTCGCGACCGGTGATTGCGCGGGCAACCCGCAGCGCGAAGCGGTTGGCGTCGGTTGCCGTCGTCGCGATTTGCCAGAACGGCAGGCCGAAGCGCTGCGCAAGCAGCGGCCCGATCGCCAGCGCGTCTTCCGAAGGCAGCATATAGGTCAGGCCTCGCCCGACTTGGCGGCGAATGGCGCGCGCCACCGGCGGCGGCGAGTGGCCGAACATCGACCCGGTGTCGCCCAGGCAGAAATCGTCGAGCCTGTTGCCGTCAATGTCGGTGATGGTGGCGCCTTTGGCGCTGTCGACCAGGATCGGGAACGGCGTCGGCCAGTCGTTCATCCAGTGCATCGGCACGCCGCCGAAGAAGCCAGGCAGGCCGTTGCCCACCTTGGCTGCCGATTTCGGCCGCGCCTTGCGGAAGGCTTCTGCCTCACTCTCGCGCAGCCTGGCGATGCGGTCACGGCTGATGCCGCCGATCGATAGGCCTGAATGGTCGGTTGTATGCATGAAAATCCCCTCTCGGCCACCACTCTAGCCAATCGCCATCTCAAACCGCAATTGGCCGCCGGGCTGCACTGCATTGGTTCAGCAGCACTCGGCTGGCGCTTGACCTTGAGGCCAAGCCCGGTGCCAATACGCTTAGGCATTTGGTTCTGGGGGAGAAAATGCGGACGATAATCTGTTCGGCGATGTTGCTTTTGTCGGCTGGCGCGGCCTTCGCGTCGGGTGGCATCTGGTGTTCCGCCGATGACAAGGCGGCAAAATTCGAGGTCGAAGCCGGCGTCACCCGAGGCATGGGCGGGCCGACCTTCAACTTTCGTGGAGATCTCGAAATTCTCGGCCGCCCCGACGGTGACAGCCTGCGCAAGACCGTGTTCGAGGATTCCAACCTGACGCAGTACTGGCTGGACGACAAGGAATTGCGGCTGAACATCTACCGCGAGCACGAAGCCGCGCAACGCTTCAACTCGGTCGAACTGACGATCCTGACCAAGACCACTGACGAAGGCGTCTATGACGGCCAGTACACGCTTGCTATCTATGACGCCGCGGCGGATACGGACCAGGATGGCAAGCCGGTTGAAGTCACCGGCAAGGTCTCGTGCGGGGCCGAATAGCTCTTCTTGATCTGCTGTCAGTCCGACTGCATCGACGCGATGGCGCGCCGCATCAGGTCGAGAAACACCAGCCGCTCATCTTCGCTTAGATCGACCAAAGCTGCTTCGTTCTGTGAACGCGCCGCCTGTGTCGCTGGTTCGCGCAGGGCAATGGCCTTAGCGGTGACATGGATCGATTGCGAGCGCCCGTCCTCGGGGTGAGACCTTCGCTCGATCAACCCGTCACGTTCCATACGGATCAGCGTGTTGGCCATCGTCGCCTGCTCGACGCTGAGCCGCTGCACGAGTTCGCGTTGCGTCAGGCCATCTTCATCCCACAGAGCCAGCAGCGCCATGAACTGAGCCGGCGCCAGACCGAGCGGCCGGATGCGCTGCTGCAGTCCGTTGGCGAACAGCCGTGCCATGTGGTTGGCCAGGAATCCGGCGGATCGTTCTTTCTGAAAGGCCATGGGACTGGATAACAGTTGAATAGCATGCTATGCAATGATATATAGCTTGCTATGGAGATGACGATGACAACCTGGATTCACGCAGCGGCGGGCGCCATCGCGCTCATCACGGTCTCGGTCTTCTGGCTGTCGACGGCCACAGTAGAGCTGTTTGGCGACGCGGCCGCGGTCACAACGGTCAAAAACTGTGTGCTGGCCGGCATGGCCGTGCTCATCCCGGCGATGATCATCGCCGGCGCGTCCGGCTTCTCGCTCGGCAAGGGGTGGAGGAGCCCGGTCGTCGCGCGCAAGAAACGGCGCATGCGCATCATCGCCGCCAACGGGCTGCTGGTGCTGGTGCCCTCAGCTGTCTTGCTCAGCAACCTTGCCGATGCCGGGCGTTTCGACACCCTGTTCACAATCGTCCAGGCGATCGAACTGACGGCCGGTGCCGTCAACATCATCCTTTTGTCGCTCAATATGCGCGACGGGCTGTCGCTGCGGAGAAAGCCCGTCCGGCTGGCCGCGCGGGCGCAGTGAGTTCAGGCCGAGATATCAATGACGCCGCAGTCGCCGGCGGCGCTGCCGAAGGCGACGCGTCGCTCTTCCTTGTCCCACATCATGGAGGTGATGGCGCCTTTGCCCGGGCGGCGCAACAGCACTTCCTTGGCGTCGGCAAAGCGTACAGCCATCACCATGCCGTCATCATAGCCGACGGCCACGACATCCTGGCTCGGATGGCAGGCGACTGA
The DNA here is from genome assembly GCF_057786075.1 of Mesorhizobium sp. P171375. Lineage (NCBI taxonomy): Bacteria > Pseudomonadati > Pseudomonadota > Alphaproteobacteria > Hyphomicrobiales > Phyllobacteriaceae > Mesorhizobium > Mesorhizobium sp. P171375. The sequence continues at coordinate 1,335,791 of NZ_JBYNWF010000001.1, read as the reverse complement.
CGTCACCATGGCGTTGCCGCGGGTGCCGAGCTCCAGCGGCGCCTTGCCCATCGGGCCGTCCTTGCCCGAAAACGGCCAGACGATTGCCGCCGGCGCGCCGGAGCTCGCCAGCCATTTGCCCTTCACGCTCCATGACAGGCTTTTGACCTTGCCGGGGTAACCGGTCATGCGCATGTGCTTGCCGTCGGCAAGCTTCCAGCCATGCAGCGCGTTTTCCTGCATGGTGGTGACCAGGAAGGCACCATCGGGCGAAAAGGTAATGCCGGTGTGGGCGCCTGCCCATTCGAGCTCCACCGGCTTGCCCTCGGCGGCCGGGAAATGCAGCGTCGCGCCATTGTAGCGGGCGACGCCGAAGCGCATGCCCTTGGGCGAGAAGGCCAGCCCCTCGACCGAACGCGGATGGGCAAATTCGCGGGTCTTGCCATCGGCAAAGCGCACGAAGGCGGTCTTGCCCGAGGCAAAGGCGATGGCGCCTTGCGGCCCGGCGGCGACGCTGGTGATCCACTTCTTGCCGGCGCTCGCCAGTTCGCCGACATTGCCGCTTGCGGAAACGGCAAAAATCTTGCCGTCCTCACCACCGGTGATCAGCCTATCGTTGGCGACGTCATGGAACGTGGAAAGCAGGCCGTCATTGGCCTGAATTGTCTTGTGGCCATTGTCGAGCCGATGAACGGCGCCATCGGCCAGCGCAAAATGCGGCACGTTGTCGAGGAAGACGGCGGCAAGGCAATGGCCATCGAGATCAAGCGGGGCAACTGTGGGCATCACATCCATTCCAATGAATTTGTCGCCATCCCCGGGCAGCCGCTGGCGCGGCCAGGCGTGGCGCCAACCTTCTCCCCTTGTGGGAGAAGGTGGATCGGCGCGCAGCGCCGAGACGGATGAGGGGTGTTGGACGGATCGCCGTCGATGCCAAGCTGGAACACCCCTCATCCGACCGAGCTTCGCTCGGCCACCTTCTCCCACAAGGGGAGAAGGAAGAAGGGCGCAGCGCTAGCGCCATAGAGTTTCGAAATCAAGCCGCCTGGCAGGCGTCAAAACTCTTCTTCAGCCGCTCGGCGTCCAATTCGCGGCCGATGAACACCAGCCGGCTCTCGTGCTTTTCGCCATCTTTCCAGGCGCGCTGGTGGTCGCCTTCGATGATCATGTGCACGCCCTGGATGACATAGCGCTCGTCGTCGCCCTTGAGCGCGATGATGCCTTTCAGCCGCAGGATGTTGGGGCCTTCCATCTGGGTGACCTTCTCGATCCACGGGAAGAATTTCTTCGGGTCCATCTCGCCGCCGCGCAGCGACACCGACTGTACCGTCACGTCATGGATGTCGGAGGGATGCGCGTGATCGTGGTGATGGTGATGATCGTGGCCGTCATGATCGTGGTGATCATGGTCGTGGTCATGGTGGTCGTGATCATGATCGTGCGCTTCGAGGAAATGCGGGTCGTTCTCCAGCGCGCGCGTTAGGTCGAACGCGCCGCGGTCGAGCACTTCGGACAGCGCCACGCCGGCGCGCGTGGTGCGGTGAATCCTGGCCGCCGGGTTGATGGCGCGGATGGTCGCTTCGACCTTGGCCAGTTCTTCCGGCGTGACCAGGTCGGTCTTGTTGAGCACGACGACGTCAGCGAAGGCGATCTGGTCCTCGGCTTCCCTGGAGTCCTTGAGCCTGAGCGGCAGATGCTTGGCGTCGACCAGCGCCACGACAGCGTCGAGCTTGGTCTTGGAGCGCACGTCGTCGTCCATGAAGAAGGTCTGCGCCACCGGCACCGGGTCGGCGAGGCCGGTGGTCTCGACGACGATGGCGTCGAAACGGCCGGGACGGCGCATCAGGCCTTCGACGACGCGGATCAGATCGCCGCGCACCGTGCAGCAAACGCAGCCATTGTTCATTTCGTAGATTTCCTCGTCGGATTCCACGATCAACTCGTTGTCGATGCCGATCTCGCCGAATTCATTGACGATGACAGCGTAACGCTTGCCGTGGTTTTCCGACAGGATGCGGTTGAGCAGGGTCGTCTTGCCGGCGCCGAGATAGCCGGTGAGAACGGTCACGGGGATCTGCGTCGTCTGTGCATCGCTCATGTCTTGCCTCGAATGACTGGGCCGCGAAATTCCGGGCCGCACGAAGGGATTGTTGGCCTGATATAGGATGTGTGCCGGCCTTTTGCACGGGGCAAACCGCCTGGGCGTTTGACCCAGAGGTGACGGAGCGGGTGGGTGAACCGAAACATCCCCCGAACAGGCAGTGTGGTAGGGATGCCGATCATCCAGCGCGTCGCCTGAACGCCTCTTCGTTGACCTGTACAAAGCCGCGCCGTCTCAAACCACTGCAAACGCCTTGGCGGAAACTCGTTTGTCATCTAACTGAAATAAACATCTGGCATCACCACGGTGGGCACCACAAATGCTTGCCGGCAAAGCTGTTTCGAAAGCCGGAATCTTTTTGATCGTCGATTGCCAACCGGCCGGCTGCGTCTATGCTGCACGCACCGGTACGGCCGAAGAGGGATCACCATGGCCAAGGCGGACAAGACTGCAACGATGAGCCGGCTGCATTCGGCGGCAAGGCTGGCAAGGACCGCGCTGGCGGCAAGACTTCTAGCGCACGGCTTCTATGCCGGCCAGGACCAGATCATGCTGACGCTCGACCGCGAGGACGGCCAGACGCCGGGCAACCTCGCCGGCCGCCTCGGCGTGCGCCCGCCGACCATCACCAAGACTATCAACCGCTTGCAGGCGCAGGGTTTTCTGGAAAAGCGCGCCTCTTCTGCGGATGCCCGCCAGGCGCATATCTTCCTCACCGACACCGGCCGCGAAATCATCCACGCCATCGAGAAATCGGTGAAGAAGACCGAAAAGCAGGCGTTGAAGGGCCTCGACAAGAAAGAACAGAAGACGCTGTTCAAGCTTCTCGCCCGCATCGAAGCCAATCTGTCGAACGAGGAACTGGTGCTCGTCGACGACGAGACCGACATCGACGATTGATCAGCACGTCTTGAGCTAAGCCGCCATCGAAGGTCCGCGCACCAATGCCGACCAGCGGCCGGGCGTCAGGCCGAATGCTTTCTTGAAATGTCTGTTGAAATGGCTCTGATCGCTGAAGCCGGCGCCAACGGCGATTTCGGCCAGCGGCTCCCCAGCCTCTATCATCCGCCTTGCCTTTTGCAGCCGGCGCATTAGCAGGAAACGATGCGGGCTGGTGGAATAGGTCGCGCGGAAATGGCGTGACAGCGCATAACGGTCGAGCCCGGTGACAGCCTCCAGCTCGTCGGAACGGACGGGCCGCTCGGCATTCTCCTCGAGATAGTCTCGCGCCAGTGCTGCGGCGCGCCAGGCCGTCTTTCCCATCGGCTTTGCCGACTGGCCCGCATGACGCCCGAGATGCTGCGCCAGCTCCGCAACGAAATCGGCGACGAACAGCCCGTCCAGTTCCTCGTCGAGCGGCGACAAGGCCGAAAGCAGCGTGCCGCGCAAGGCGGCATCGCTCACCACCGCATCCGTGACGAAGGGCAGCGGCGCGCCGTCGAGGCAGTCGAGCAGCAGCGACGGCTCCAGATAGAGGATCCGGTAGCGCAAGCCATCCTCGGTGCCGGCGCCGCCATCGTGGACTTCGTCTGGATGCAGCACGATCACCTGGCCGGGCAGGCTGTGGTTGACGGCGCCCCGGTAGTGGAAGCGCTGCACGCCGGAAAGCGTCACACCGACGGCAAGCGTGTCGTGGCGGTGCAGGTCGAAGGCGTTGCCATGGAAATGCGCCTCGATGCGCTCGATGCCGGTGCTGCCCCGCGCTGAAACGATCCGGTCCTCATCCGCGCACGAACGTTCAAGACCTTGTGTCGCCTCACCGTTTAGACCCTGCGCCATCGCCTACCCTGCCCTTTGCGGGCCAACTCCCGGAGTCCTCATTTTGGTGTTCGATACAAAATTTGCAATCGTGCTGAGGGACGATCTCGCGGGCTGGCAGAAGCTCAACGTCACCGCGTTCCTGACCAGCGGCATCGTCGCGCAATTTCCCGACATCATCGGCGAACCCTATCGCGACCGCGCCGGCAATGTCTTTAATCCGCTGTCGATCCAGCCGGTCATCGTGCTGTCGGCGGATGGTCCGACGCTCAATGCGATCCACCGGAGGACGCTGGAACGCGGCGTGACGACGTCAGCCTATGTCGAAGAGATGTTTGCCACCGGCCACGACGTCGCCAACCGTTCCGTCTTCGCCGAGTTTGCGCCAGATGACGCCAAGATCGTCGGCATCGCGCTGCGCGCCGAAAGGAAGCTGGTCGACAAAATCACCAAGGGCGCCCGCATGCTTGCCTGATGCAAAGAACAATGGCCGCCCATCACAGTTTGGCAGGCGAACGCTTACCGTTCTCGAAACAAGAGACTTGCAGTTCCTTTTTGCAAAGCCCAGCTTGCTGTAGAACGGGATCAGGTTTTCGGGACAGTAGAGTTCAAAACTGCGCACGTCTGTCAGTGTTTCGTGGTCAATGATCCGCCTTATGATTGCCTGTCCAAGCCGTTGTCCACGAAAATCAGAGTGCACGATCACATCGAAAATCATCGCTTTGAACGTGTAGTCCGTCAGCACGCGGGCGAATCCGACCAGCTGGTCACTATCCGAGCAAAGGCCGATTGCTAAGTCGGAGTGCTCAACCATCCTGATTACATCTTCAAACTGTCGGCCGTTCGTCCACCATTCCTTGCTGTAAAGGTTGTATAACTGGCGCTGACGTTCGCCTTGGAAGGTCTCAATCCATCGATTCGGCACGCCGTCCTCCCGCTCTTTGATCAGCCTACCAAACAAGAAAGGTTTCGAAGTGAAAAGACCGCCTGGGGTCGGCCAGATCGTTGAAGTTATGGATAACGACGTGCAAGACGAGAGCTAAGCCTGTGCGGAGCGCTTGTTGGGCCAGTCGCTTTTGGCTTGATGGCTGGCGGTAGTTGCCGCAAAAGGGTGACGTCTACCTTTTCCTCGGCCCGACCTTGAGCGTTCCCAAAAATCAAGACGACAGCGCAACGCCGCCCGCGGCGATGCTGTTCATGCTTTCGACCTATGTGTTTTTCACCTTCCTCGACACGTCGAGCAAATATCTGGTGCTGGCCGGCGTTTCGGCGCTGATCGTTGCCTGGGCCCGCTTCACCGTCCATGTCCTGCTTGTCGGCGTCTTTCTGCGCGGCTGGCGTGAGCCGTCGCGCTTCCGCGCCAACAACCTGCCAGCCCATATCCTGCGCGGCGGGCTGCTGTTCGGCTCGACCATGTGCAACGTCATGGCGCTCAAAACCCTGCAACTGGCCGAAACCACCTCGATCTACTTCTTCGGCCCGATGGTGATCACCGCCCTTGCCGGACCGCTGCTTGGCGAATGGGCGGGATGGCGGCGCTGGCTGGCGATCCTGTCGGGCTTTGTCGGCGTGCTCGTCATCACAAGGCCGGGCGTCGGCGTTTTCGGCGTCGGACATCTGTTTGCGCTCGGCTCGATGCTGTCGAACTCCTTTTACGTCATCATGACGCGGCGCATGTCGGCCAGCGAAAGCTCGGAGAGCCTGATCCTGTTTTCGGCGCTGGCGCCGGCCGTGCTGCTTTTGCCGATGCTGCCGTTCTCGCATTCGCTACCGCAGGATGGCTGGCACTGGTTCATCCTGGTGATGCTGGGCGTGTTCGGCGCCGGCGGCCACTGGATGCTGGTGCAGGCCTACCGCCTGGCGACCACCACGGCGCTGGCGCCGTACCCCTATTCGCAAATGGTCTGGATGATCCTGTCCGGCTGGATCATTTTCCACCAATTTCCCGACCGCTGGACGCTGGTTGGCGCTGCAATCATCGTCGCCAGCGGCCTCTACATCATCCATCGCGAGCACCGTTTGCGGCTGCGCAATCGCACGACTGTCGACGTCGAGGCGGAGGCGCTGGCGAAAAAACTTTGATTTGCTCCGAATCCGATGGCATAACGCCGCATTTAAAAAATTTAAAAAACTCGGGGAGCGAAGGGCTGGCACAGAAGATCAAGCTTTCGACGATCGCGGATGCGCTTGGCGTGTCCACGGCCACGGTCTCCCTCGCATTGCGCGACAGCCCGCTGGTCGCCGGCGCCACGCGCGATCGCATCAAGGAACATGCCCGCGCCATCGGCTATATCTACAACCGCCGTGCCGCCTCACTGCGCACCTCGCGTTCGGGTATTGTCGGTGTCGTTGTGCACGACATCATGAACCCGTTCTTTGCCGAGATCCTGCGCTCAATCGAGAGCGAGCTCGACCGCAGCCGGCAGACCTTCATCCTCTCCAACCATTACGACCAGCTGGAAAAGCAGCGCACCTTCATCGACACGCTGCTGCAGCTTGGCGCCGACGGCGTTATCATGTCGCCGGCGATCGGCACACCGGCTTCCGACATCGTCATGGCAGAGGAAAACGGCCTGCCGGCGGTGCTGATCGCGCGCACCGTGGAAGGCGCCGACGTGCCGGTGTTTCGCGGCGACGATGCCTACGGCACAGCACTTGCCACCAATCATTTGATCTCGCTCGGCCACAAGCGCATCGCCATGATCGGCGGCACCGACCAGACCTCGACTGGACGCGACCGCTATCAGGGTTACCTCAACGCCATGGAAGCGGCCGGACTGGAAGTCAGGCCGTCCTGGCGCATTCCCGGCCCGCGCACAAAGCAGGGCGGATTCGAGGCGGCTGGACAGTTTTTGGCGCTCAAAGACAAGCCAACCGCCGCCTGCTGCTGGAATGATCTCGTCGCCATCGGCCTGATGAACGGCATTGCCCGCGCGGGCCTGGTGCCTGGCGCCGATATCTCGGTCACCGGCTATGACGATCTCGAGGAGGCGGCAATCGCGACACCGGCACTCACCACCGTCTGGAACGGCCAGCGCGAGGTCGGCCGCCGCGCCGCCAGCGCGCTGCTCGACAAGTTGAACGGACAGGCGGTACGGCCGTCGCAGGAACTGATCAAGCCGGAACTGCATGTGCGCCAGTCGACCGGCAAGCCGGTGGAGCGTGTATGACCAAGGCCGAACAATTGAACTCCGTCGCCGTTCTGGTGCCGGGGCATTTCAACGACCATGCGGTCGAGCGCATCGACCGCACCTTCAGACGGGTCAAGATCGAACGCGCCGATCCCGCACTTGTCACCGACGAAATGCGCCGTGACGTGCGCGCCATTGCCTCCTTCGCCGGCGTCAATGCGGCATTGATGGACGCATTGCCCAAGCTCGAACTCATCGCCTCTTTCGGTGTCGGCTACGATTCGGTGGATGCCGTTCACGCGGCCAAGAAAAACATCATGGTCACCAACACGCCAGATGTTCTGACCGAGGAGGTCGCCGACACCACGATCGGCCTTTTGCTCAACACCGTGCGTGAATTGTACACGGCCGAGAAATGGCTGCGCGACGGCAGCTGGGGGAAGAAGGGCAACTATCCGCTGAGCCGGCTGACCTTGCGCGGCCGTCATGTCGGCATTTTCGGCATGGGCCGCATCGGCCTGGCCATTGCACGCCGGCTGGAAGCCTTTGGGCTGCCGGTCGGCTATCACAACCGACGCAAGGTCGAAGGCCTCGCCTACCAATACCACCCGACGCTGAAAGGTCTTGCCGAAGCGGTCGACACGCTGATTTCCGTGGTGCCGGGCGGCGCTTCCACCGAAAAGGCGGTCAATGCCGAAATCCTGGCTGCGCTTGGCGCCAATGGTGTTTTCGTCAACATCGGCCGCGGCAGCACGGTCGATGAGCCGGCTCTTGCGGCAGCCCTTGCCAACGGCGTCATCGCCGCCGCTGGGCTCGACGTCTTTGCCGACGAACCGAATGTGCCCAAGGCGTTGCTCGAAGCGCCCAACACCTCGTTGTTGCCGCATGTCGGTTCGGCCTCGCACCACACGCGCCGCGCCATGGCGGACCTGTGCGTCGACAATCTGGTGTCCTGGTTCAGCGAGCGCCGGCCGCTGACGCCGGTGCCGGAGACGGCCCATGTGAAGGCAGCCGGTTAACGCCGGGCGCGACGGCCACATTTATTAACGTCAGCTTAACCCTTCGAAATGATTATTCATCCAGGGCGTATGCGTGGATGAGTACCAGAATGAAGACACTTTCCGTATTGACCGCCGCGGCGGCGCTATTCGGCGGCGTTCAGCTGTTTCACGGTGGCACTGGGCAAAGCGCTGCCGACGAGGTCACGCCGTCCACCAGCTTCAGGCTGGTCGCCAATGGCGATGAAGGCGACTGCGCGGTCACCCGCGGCGCCGCGATTAACGATGGCCTTTTATTGTTGACGGTGGCGCCGAATTGCCGCCGGCTGCTGCCCGGCATTGAGCGGGCGAAATTCTGGCGCGAGGAGCAGGACGGCACGGTGGCTTTCAGCGCCGACGGCGTCGACCCGATCGTCACCTTCTCGGTTGCCGACGGCGATGGCTACGAATCCTACGCGCCGGCCTTGCCGCTGCTGTCGTTGGCGACAACCGACAGCCCAGATCAATCCGGCAACTGATACGATCGATTATTCGGCCGCCGCCCGCGCGCCGGCTTTCGCCGCCGCGTGCAGGCGCACCGCATCGCCGAAAGCGCGGAAAATCTTGGCCGAGTTGCTGTCCGACTTGACCCAGTATTCGGGGTGCCATTGCACACCGACGGCAAAGGCGCGGGCATCCTTCACCGAAACAGCCTCGACCGTGCCGTCGCCAGCCACCGCTTCGACCTGCAACTTGGAGCCAAGCCGGTCGATCCCCTGGCGGTGCAGCGAGTTGACCTTGATGTCGCCGGCGCCGAACACGCCGGCTAGGCAGCTGCCGGGCTTGATCGAAATGGTCTGGTGGATGGCGAAGCGTTCGTCCTGGTTGTCGCTCACCGGCGCGCGGTGATCGAGCGAACCCTCGCGCTCCTGGATCTCGGTGCCGAGCGTGCCGCCCAGCGCCACGTTCAACTCCTGGATGCCGCGGCAGATGGCAAGCAGCGGCACGCCGCGCTCGATCGCCTTGCGGATCAGCGGCAGCGTGGTGGAATCGCGGGCCGGATCGTAAGGGCCGTTGGCCTCGCTGGCGTCGCCGCCATAGAGCGAGGGATGCACGTTGGACTTTGAGCCGGTGACCATGACGCCGTCGACCGACGACAACAATTCGTCGAAATCGAGCCGGTCGCCGAAGGACGGCACGAGGAGCGGGAACACGCCGGCGCCGGACAGTGCCGCCTCGATATATTGCTGCGGGGCGGCATGCCAGGTGTAGTTGTCGAACTGACGGACGTCGGTCGATATGGCGACGAGCGGCTGGTGCATTTTGGGTCCGGATTCCCTTTGACGCGAAGCGAATAAGCTATTGTGCCTGCAAAATAGGCGATCCGAAGGCGCTTTTCCATGGCAAGTTTCGTTGTCTCGCATGGGCCACGCCATAAACGTTAGACTATAGTTGCAGGCCGGGCGCCCGGCCCGCGGTTTTGTCGCCAGCGCCGCCGTCAAATCCCGCCGCCCTGCTGGACTCGACCCCTTGCCCGTGTATTGTTTCGGGCAAACCGATACCGGGCATGAGGAGATGGCCCTGATATCGGTTTGTTGGTCCAATAGGGAGGAACTGCATGGATCGTCGTTCATTCATCCGCAAGGCCGGGGTCACCGGCGTGGGCGCCGCGGCGGCTGCCGCCACGCTGGCCGCGCCGGCAATCGCCCAGTCCAATCCGAAAGTGACGTGGCGGTTGGCGTCATCCTTCCCCAAGTCGCTCGATACGATCTACGGCGGCGCGGAAGTCTTCTCGAAGATGCTGTCGGAGGCGACCGACGGCAATTTCCAGGTCCAGGTCTTTGCCTCCGGTGAACTCGTGCCCGGCCTGCAGGCCGCCGACGCCACCACTGCCGGGACGGTCGAGGCCTGCCACACGGTGTCATACTATTACTGGGGCAAGGACCCGACATGGGCGCTGGGTGCGGCGGTGCCGTTCTCGCTCAATGCGCGCGGCATAAATGCCTGGCACTATCACGGCGGCGGCATCGACCTGTTCAACGAGTTTCTCGCCACGCAAGGTCTTTTCGGCCTGCCCGGCGGCAACACCGGCGTGCAGATGGGCGGCTGGTTCCGCAAGGAGATCAACACCGTCGCCGACCTTTCCGGCCTCAAGATGCGCATCGGTGGCTTTGCCGGCAAAGTTGTCTCGAAGCTCGGCGTCGTGCCGCAGCAGATCGCCGGTGGCGACATCTATCCAGCGCTGGAAAAGGGCACCATCGACGCGGCCGAATGGGTCGGTCCCTATGACGACGAGAAGCTCGGCTTCTACAAGGTCGCGCCCTACTACTACTATCCCGGCTGGTGGGAAGGCGGGCCGACCGTCCACCTGATGTTCAACAAGGCGAAATACGAAGAGCTTTCGCCGGCCTACAAATCGCTGGTGCACACGGCCGCGCAAGCGGCCGACGCCAACATGCTGCAGAAATACGACTATCTCAATCCTGCGGCGGTGAAGCGTCTGGTGGCCGGCGGCGCGAAATTGCGTCCGTTCACCCCGGAGATCATGGCTGCCTGTTTCGAGAAGGCCAATGAGGTCTATACCGAGATGGAAGCCTCTAACCCACAGTTCAAGAAGATCTGGGACTCGATCAAGGGCTTCCGCAAGGAGCACTATCTCTGGGCGCAGGTGGCCGAGTACAATTACGACACCTTCATGATGGTCCAGCAGCGCAACGGCAAGCTGTAGGCTAGTTCCCTTCTCCCCGTCACTATACGGGGAGAAGGTGCCGGCAGGCGGATGAGGGGCGGCGCAGGCTTAGGCGACTGAATCGCCTGGGCCTGCGTGGAGGTCTGAAGCGCAAACTTGTGCTTTATCCATCCAACATTGGCGCCGCCCCTCACCTGCCTGCCGGCATCCTCTCCCCGTATAGTGACGGGGAGAGGGAAGCTGTCATCGACGGCTTCGCCAATCGCCAACGTTGCAAGACGGAGGCCTGCACCTCAGCCTATTCCAGGCACCACCAGCACCTTGACTTCGCCGGGCGCAGCCGGATTTGCGATCACCGCTGCCGCCTCTTCAAGCGTCACCTGCCTGGAGATCAGCCTATCGATCTCGATTGCGCCAGACGCGATGAGATCAGCGGCCCGCCGGTGCGTGAAAGGGTTGATGAAGGAACCCAGCACCTTCAACTCACGAAACAGCACATCGAAGGGCTCGAAGGCTACCTTCTCGCCCTGCGGCATGACCCCGACGATGACAACCGTGCCGCCGGACTTTGCCAGCTGCGTCGATTGCTCCACCGTATCGAGCACGCCGGCGCATTCCAGCACCACGTCGACCCCACCGGGTACCAGCCCGGCCGGCCCGGCGATGGCGTCGATGGCGTCTACGGAACTCGGATCGACGGTTGCTGTCGCGCCGAGCCCCTCGGCAAGCGCCCGGCGCGACGCCTGCCTGGTCGACAGGACGATGGTCGCCGCGCCCGCTAGTTTCGCCAGTTGCACAACAAGCAGCCCGATGACGCCGCCGCCGAGCACCACCACGGACGCGCCGGGTCTGATGCCGGCGAGATCGACAGCGTGCAGGCAGCATGCCAGCGGCTCGCAGAAGGCGCCATGCGTTGGCTTGAGGTTCGCAGGCAGAAGGAAAGCCTGGCTCTGCGGCATTACGACATAGTCGGCGAAGCCGCCGTCGCGATGGATGCCGATGGCCCTGAGATTGCTGCACAAATTGACGCGGCCTGCCCGGCAATGACTGCAGCGCCCGCAGGAGATGTTGGGATCGCCGGTGACGCGGTCGCCCACGGCGATGCCGGAAACCGCTTCTCCGACAGCCTCGACGATGCCGCAGAATTCGTGACCAAGTGTAACCGGCGGGCTCGAAGGGAATTCGCCGTGGAGGAGATGACGGTCGGTGCCGCAAACGCCGCAGGCTTCGATGCGCACCAGGACATCCTGCGGCCCCGCAACGGGCTTGTCCACTTCCCGCAGCGCAATGCTACCCACGGCTTCCAAGCGCACAGCTCTCATGACGTCCTCACTCAGAGCAATTCCAGGAAAAGTGTAAGCGGTTTTCCGTTCGGAATTGCGTCAAAACAAAGAGATAGAGCGTTTCGCCGTTTCCGCTAAACGGCGAAACGCTCTATCCATCAGTTGAAGTTCGGCGGCTGCGACAGGTCGGTCGCCGGCGCCGCCGGCTTGGCGGGTGGCGTCTCGCCGAAGTTCGGTGGCTGCGACAAATCGTTCGACGATGGCGCCGCGGGTGATGCGCCGCCATCGGCTGGCGGTGGTGTGCCGAGAGGCGCAAGGCCTGGCATGTCCGGCAACTTGATCTCGATCGTACCCGGATCGACGGCCGCACCCTTGTAGCGCATCACCATTTGCGGGAAGGCGATGGTCAGCCCGATCATGATCACCTGGATGCAGACGAAGGGCACCGCGCCCCAATAGATCTGGCCGGTGGTCACCGGCGCGATCTGCTTGCCGGTGAGGCGGTCGAGATAGGGCACGCGGGCGGCGACAGAGCGCAGGTAGAACAATGCAAAGCCGAAAGGCGGGTGCATGAAGGAGGTCTGCATGTTGACGCCGAGCAGCACGCCGAACCAGATCAGGTCGATGCCGAGCTTGTCGGCAGCCGGCGCCAGCAGCGGCACGATGATGAAGGCGAGCTCGAAGAAATCGAGGAAGAAGGCGAGCACGAAGACCAGGATGTTGACGCCGATCAGGAAGCCGACCTCGCCGCCCGGCAGCGACGTCAACAAATGCTCGACCCAGACGTGGCCGTTGACGCCGTAGAAGGTTAGCGAGAACACCCGCGCGCCGATCAGGATGAACAGCACGAAGGAGGACAGCCGCGTCGTCGAGGCGAGCGCCTGCTTGATGACATCCAGCGACAGCCGCCCCTTCATCGCGGCCATGGCAAGGGCGCCGACCGCGCCCATGGCGCCGCCCTCCGTCGGGGTGGCGATGCCGAGGAAGATGGTGCCCAGCACCAGGAAGATCAGCGCCAGAGGCGGGATCAAAACGATGATCACCTGCTGCGCCAGCCTGGACATCATGTTGATGTTAAGGCCCTTGTCGGCGATAGCCACAATGTAGATCAGGATCACGCCGACGCTAGCGCCAAGGATATCGGCATTGTCGCCATGCGTCGGCGCAAGATAGCGATAGGCCGCATAGGAAGCCGCGACTGCCACCAGCAGCGCCGCCAACAGCGACAGCACGCCGTGGCCGAGAGTGCGGGCCGCCAGCGGCAGTGCCGGCATGGAGTTCGGCCGGACGATCGACATGATCAGGATGTAGAGCGTGTAAAGGCCGGTCAGGACCAGGCCCGGGATCAGCGCGCCGGCATACATGTCGCCGACCGAGCGGCCGAGCTGGTCGGCGAGCACGATCAGCACCAGCGACGGCGGGATGATCTGCGCCAGCGTGCCGGATGCCGCAATCACGCCCGATGCCAGCCGTCGGTCATAGCCATAGCGCAGCATGATCGGCAGCGAGATCAGTCCCATGGCGATGACCGACGCCGCCACCACGCCGGTGGTTGCCGCCAGCAGCGCGCCAACGAAGATCACCGCATAGGCAAGCCCGCCACGGATCGGCCCGAACAGCTGGCCGATCGTGTCGAGCAGATCTTCCGCCATGCCGGATCGTTCGAGCACGATGCCCATGAAGGTGAAGAACGGGATCGCCAGAAGCGTGTCGTTCGACATCACCCTGCTGCCGTAGAAATTGTCCGGCAAGGCGTGCAGCAGCGGCCAGGCGAGGTTGATCGAGCCGCCCGAATAGGGGGACAGCAGGACGCCGATGAAGAAGAACATCAGGCCGTTTGCGGCGAGCGAGAAAGCGACGGGGTAGCCGATCAGCAGGAAGATGATCAGCGAGGCGAACATGATCGGCGCCATGTTCTGGGCGATGAACTCCATCATGGGCGTGCCTCCTGGGCGAGCGCCTTGGCTTCTTCGGCGAGGGCTTTCGCCTCGAGCTCGGCCTGTTCGTGCGCCGAGATGAACGGATTGGGATCGTCCATGTCGCCGCGCATGATGGCGATCTTCTTGATGATCTCGGAGATGCCTTGCAGGGCCAGCAGGAAGAAGCCGACGAGCAGGATCGCCTTGGCCGGCCAGATGATCAGGCCGCCGGAATTGTTCGACATTTCGCCACTGCGGAACGACAGCGACACGTAAGGCACGAAATAGATCACCATGAGCGTCACGAACGGCATCAGGAAGAAGAGATGGCCGAGCACGTCGATCCAGTGCTGCACCCGGCGCGAGAACATGCCGTAGACGATATCGATGCGGATATGATCGTTCTGCTTCAGCGTGTAGGCGGCAGCCAGCATGAAGGCGGCGCCGAACAGGTACCACTGCAGTTCCAGCCAGGCGTTGGACGAGATGTCGAACATCTTGCGGATGACGGCATTGGCGGCGCTGACCAGGATTGCCAGCAGGATCAGCCACGATATCCATCTGCCGATGAACTCGTTCATACGGTCAATCGTTCTGGATAGAGCGAGCAGCCCTGCCATGCATTCCTCCCTTGTGTCGAAGGCGCGCCGGCTCCCCTTATTTTCCGTCGCGCCGCTGTGGCCCAACGGTATGCCGTGCGTGGTCCGGCGGGTCAACATGGAAGGGGCGCGATCAACGCCGTTGTGACTTGAGGCAGGGGATAAAGTGCCGGCCGGCTGCTGCGTCATGCAACCAAAGTCTGATGCCGGATGCGGCGATCAGGCGATCTTCTGCTGGTCGCGGCCGGGACCGATCAGCACGAGTGCTGCGACCAGGAACAGATACATCCAGCCATCGCGCCATTCGATCGGGAAATAGCCGGCCCATAACGACTCCGCCATGCCGAAGGCGGCCGCACCGAGCGCAGCCCGCGGCGGCGAGAGATAGCCGCCCACTGCCGTGACAAACAGGATTTTCAGCCCGTAGACGAGGCCTGAGCCGAAGCTGACATTGCCGTAGTAGAGCCCGGCCATGACGCCGGCCAGCGCGGCGCAGAAGCCGCCGAACAGCACTGCTTGCCGGAACACCCTGCGCACATCGACACCGCACAAGGCGGCCGCGTGGGGATCGTCGGAGACGGCGCGCCAGCGGCGGCCGAAGCCGGAGCGGGCGAACGCCCATGCGGCGAGCATGAGTGCCGCCAGAACTATCGCGCAGTCGATGAGCTGGATGAGAGTCAGCGTCGCCTGGAAGCCGGCGCCTTGCGCGAAAACAACGGGCTGCGCCAGCATCGGCGGCAGCCACCAGTCATGCGTGTCGGCGGCAATGCGGCTGGCTTCCGACAGCACCAGCAGGATGCCGAGCGTCGTCACCACAATCGCGTTGGGCGTACGGTCGGCCAGCGGTTCGAAGACGCTGCGCGACAGCACGTGGCTGATCAGTCCGGCGTAGAGGAAAGCCGTGACGACGCCGAGCACCACTGCCGCCAGCAAGGTCAGCCACAGCACCTGATAACCGAAGGCCACGGTCAGGATCATCGTCTGGCCGCAAAAGGCGAACAGCGCGCCGTAGGCGAGATTGGTCCGGTGCAGGATGCCGTTGGTCAGCACGTAGCCAAAGGCGAGCAGCGCATAGAGCGCGCCTGAATGCAGCCCGTTCAGCACCTGCTGGAAGAAATAGAGCATAGACAGCCTTCCGGGCAGCGGAGGCCGCGCCCGGCCAAGGTTTGCATCGTGGAATCTAACTTGTCAAACGCGATTTATCGGTTAGATTTCTGATATGACGGTATCCTGGACCCCCCATCGCTTCACTGGCGGCATGCTTGCGCTCGACACGGCCAACACCGTGGTGCTGCGCAACGATCCCGAAAAGACCTTCGACCGGTTTGCCGATCCGGCCGAGATCGCGCGCTTTGCCGAGGCCGCCACCGGCTTTCGCGGCGCCGAGCTTGGCGGCAGGCGGCTGGAGGCTGCCTCGCCGGACAGGATCGCGCCCGTGGTTCTGTCGATCCGCGAGACGACCGACCGCCTGTTTCGCGGCGCGGTGTCGAAAGGTGCGCTTGCCGCCGACGATCTGGCTGTCTTTCTCAAGGCTTGCGCCGGCGGTCTTGAGCACAGCCCAGCTGAAATCGGCGCGCCGGGAAGGCCGTTCGGCGATCCGGCGACACCGATCGCCTTTGAGGCGGCGCTGGCGGTTTCAGCCTTGTCGCTGCTGCGCGACGATACGGTTGCCAGGCTCAGGATCTGTCCCAATTGCAGCTGGCTGTTCGTCGACAGAAGCCGCAATTCCAGCCGCCTCTGGTGCGACATGGCGGTGTGCGGCAACCGCCAGAAAGCAAGCCGTCACTATCGCCGCCGCCGCACGGCGCCTCATGAGGTCAAGAATGCCTAGGGGGTTTTTTCGTTCGATCCTTGTCGGCGCAGCACTCATTGCCGCCGTCGCGCTCGGCGCCTGCCGCGACACCGGCGGCGATGGCAAGCTGTTCGAGGTTTCCGGCAAGGTCGTCGTCTTCAACTACCGTCTCGCCCGGGCGACCTATGTCGTGACGCTGCGGCCCCTGCAGCCGATGGGCGAGGGCCAGGTGGCGGTCGCCAGCTTCCAGAACCCCGCCGGCGGTCCTCCCCTGGTGGTCGAGCAGAAGGTTTGGCCGAAGCTCGACAAGGTCAGCCTGGAGAGCCCGGCGCTGACCTGTATCGTCAAGGACAAGCCTTACGCGATCTCCATCAGCATCAGGGGTCCTGACGGCACATTCCTGCAGAAGATCGACACCACGCTGATCTCGACGGAGGACCAGTCGATCCTGCCCGACCGGCCGCTGGTGGTCGACCAGCTCTATACGGCCAATCCTGACCTTGCCGGCCATCCCGACGGCAAGCTGCCGGGCGAGCCCAAGCCTGATTGCTCGAAAGGCTGACGTGTTTTTGCCCGACGCGACTCAGTAGAAATTTTCGGTCGCCGCACAGCCGCTGAGGATCAGTTTCGTGCAGGAGCAGCGATGCCGGGCGACCGTTCGTTGCGCTTTGCCTGGCACTTTCGATTTCGTTTGACCTGCCTTGCAAGCGGAGAAAGACTGCGCCATCTCACTCCTACGTTGGCTGCGCCCCCCGTCGCCGCCTCCGCAGAGGAAATGCCTGATGACGCTGCACGACGTCGCGCTCGACGACAAGTTCGATCTTGGCAAGGAGCGCATCTTCCTATCCGGCGCGCAGGCGGTCATCCGCATGCTGTTGATGCAGCGCGAGCGCGACCGCCGCGCCGGCCTCAACACGGCCGGCTTCGTTTCCGGCTATCGCGGCTCGCCGCTCGGCGGCCTCGACATGCAGCTGTGGCGGGCGAAAAAGCAGCTGGCGCAAGCCGATATCGTCTTCCAGCCCGGCCTCAACGAGGAGCTCGCCGCTACCGCCTGCTGGGGCTCGCAACAAACGGAATTGTTGGGCGAAGGCACGCATGACGGTGTGTTTTCGGTCTGGTACGGCAAGGGCCCGGGCGTCGACCGTTCCGGCGATGTGTTCCGCCACGCCAACCTCGCCGGCTCGTCGAAGCATGGCGGCGTGCTCGCTCTGATGGGCGACGACCATATGGCCGAATCCTCGACCAACGCGCATGCTACTGAATTCCTGTTCGTCGACACCATGGTGCCAATCCTCAACCCGGCCGGTGTCCAGGAGATCATCGACTACGGTCTCTACGGCTTCGCCATGTCGCGTTTTGCCGGCACATGGGCGGCGATCAAATGCGTCAAGGACAACATCGAATCGACGGCCTCCGTCGATGCCGCGCTCGAGCGGCTGAACATCGTCGTGCCGGAGTTCGACTTGCCGCCCGGCGGTCTCAACATCCGTCATGAGATCGACATGCTCGGCCAGGAGGAGCGGCTGCATGAACACAAGCGCGCCGCGGCGTCAGCCTTCATCCATGCCAATGGTCTGAACCGCATCGTCTATTCGGGCGGTCGCAGCCCTAAGCTCGGCATCATCACGTTGGGCAAGAGCTATCTCGATGTCCGCCAGGCGCTGGAAGACATCGGCATCGACGAGGCCGCCGCCAGCCGGATCGGCATCCGCCTGCTCAAGGTCGGCTGCCCATGGCCGCTCGACCTGCAGCATATTTCCGAATTCGCCCGCGGCCTCGACACCATCGTCGTCGTCGAGGAGAAGCGCTCGCTGATCGAGGTGCAGCTGCGCGAAAACCTTTACGGCACCGCCACCCAGCCGGTTATCGTCGGCAAGAAGGACGAGCGCGGCGACTGGCTGTTCCCGGCCAAGGGCGCGCTCGACCCCAACGAGATCGCCATTGCGCTGGGCGAGCGGATTCTGCGCACCATCGGTCCCTCGGAAGAGATCGCCGCGAAGGTGGCGAAGCTGCGCCAGTTCCAGGCGATGCTTGCCGATGCCAGCGATATTGGTTCGCGCACGCCGTTCTTCTGCTCCGGCTGCCCGCACAATTCCTCGACCAAGGTGCCCGACGGCTCGATCGCCGCCGCCGGCATCGGCTGCCACTTCATGGCGCTGTGGATGGATCGCAACACGGTCGGCTTCACCGCCATGGGCGGCGAGGGCGCGCAATGGGTCGGCCAGGCGCCATTCTCCAAGCGCGACCACATTTTCCAGAATCTCGGCGACGGCACCTACAATCACTCCGGCACGCTGGCGATCCGCTTCGCGCTGTCGACCGACGCCAACATCACCTACAAGATCCTCTACAACGACGCCGTCGCCATGACCGGCGGCCAGCCGCATGAGGGCGGCCTGACGGTGGACATAATCGCAAGGCAAGTGCGTGCCGAAGGCGTCGAGCGCATCGCCATCGTCACCGACGAGCCGGACAAATATGCCGGCAAGGCCGAATTCCCGGCCAGTGCCACCATCCATCACCGCGACGACCTCGATCTCGTCCAGCGCGAATTGCGCGACGTCAAAGGCGTCTCGGTGCTGCTCTACGACCAGACCTGTGCGGCCGAAAAACGCCGCCGCCGCAAGCGTGGCACCTTCCCGGATCCCGACAAGCGGGTGTTCATCAACGAACTGGTCTGCGAGGGCTGCGGCGATTGCGGCGTGCAGTCGAACTGCGTCTCGATCCAGCCGGTCGAGACCGAGTTCGGCCGCAAGCGCAGAATAGACCAGTCGAGCTGCAACAAGGATTTCTCCTGCGTCAACGGCTTCTGCCCCTCCTTCGTCACCGTGCACGGCGCCAAGATCAGGAAGGCTGAAGGCATTGCCGGGCGGACCGATCCGCTCGACGGCGTGCCGGTCCCGGCTGAATTCCCACTCGGCAGCGAGGGTTGGGCGGCGATCATCGACGGCGTCGGCGGCACCGGCGTCGTCACCATCGGCGCGGTGCTGGGCATGGCGGCCCATCTCGAGGACAAGGGCTGTGGCATGATCGACATGGCCGGCCTTGCCCAGAAGGGCGGTTCGGTGTTCACCCACGTCCGCATCGCCCGCACCCCGGACGATATTCATGCCATCCGCGTTTCGGCAGGTAAGGCCGACCTGGTGCTCGGCTGCGACCTCGTCGTGTCCGGCGCCAAGAAGGTGCTTGGCGCGGTGCGCGAAGGCCATACCATCTTCCTTGCCAACACTGCCGAGATCATGCCCGGCGAATTCGCCCGCTCGGCCGATTTCTCGCTGCCGATCGAGCGGCTGAAGAAGGCGATCCGCGCTGCCGCCGGCGACGACAAGGCGCATTTCTTCGACGCGACGCGAACCGCCACGCAACTGTTCGGCAATTCGCTCGGTGCCAACATGTTCATGCTCGGCTTCGCCTTCCAGCATGGCGGGCTGCCGTTGTCGGCCGAAGCCGTTGAAAAGGCTATCGAATTGAACGGCGAAGCGGTGGCGATGAACATCGCCGCATTCCGCTGGGGCCGTCGCGCCGCGCATCAGCCGGAGTTCGTGCGCGGCCTCATTGCGCAGCCCGGCAAGGCCGCGCCTATCGCCGAGACGCTGGACGATGTGATCGCCCGCCGCGTCGCTTTCCTCACCGCTTACCAGAACGCCGCCTTTGGCCGGCGCTATGCCGAAAAGCTGGCGGTTTTGCGTGCCGCCGAGGCAAAGGCCGTGCCCGGCTCGACCGCGGTGACCGAAGCGGCGGCCAAAAACCTGTTCAAGCTGATGGCGATCAAGGACGAATATGAGGTGGCTCGGCTCTACACCGACGGCTCCTTCGCCACGGAACTGTCAAAGCAGTTCCAGAGCTACGAAAAACTCGAATTTCATCTGGCGCCACCCATCATGGGCAGGCGCGGCAATGACGGCAAGCCGAAGAAATCGAACTTCGGGCCGTGGATGATGAAGGGTCTTCGCCTGCTGGCGGCGCTGAAAGGCTTGCGCGGCACGGCTTTCGACGTGTTCGGCTACAGCGCCGAGCGGCGCATGGAGCGGCAGCTTCTGGCCCGCTATGAGGCCGATCTGGAGCTTATCGCGACAGCACTTGCACCGGGCAGGACCGAGGCCGCCGTGGCGCTGGCCTCGGTGCCGGCGCTTATTCGCGGCTACGGCCATGTCAGGCAGGCCAGCGCCGAAAAGGCCGATGGCGAGCGCAAAAGGCTTGTCGAGCGCCTGGCCAACACGCCGGCGCGGCGTGAACTTCAGGCCGCGGAGTGATCGACACGCCTTGTTTACCTGAAGCTTGATTTCCCAATCTGTACTGCATTTGCCCGCCCTCGGCAAACGGGCCAAAGCCGCCGTTCTAAGCCTTTCTTAAGGCGGGTGTGGCATGACAAGGCTTAGCGTTGGGCCAACGGTATGGACAGAGCAAAGACCGAAGACATCCCGGCGGATGTTTATATCCAGTTTGTGCGGGCGTTATCCGACAACGCCTACATGCTGGTGGTCGGCGGCGTATGCTACTGGATCCTCGGATTGATGATCTACCTGCGGACGCACGATCCGCTGTATCTTGGCTTCGCCTTCCTTCTGTTGTCGATCAGCCTTTGGCGTTACTTCAGCATCCGCAGCTTCCACAGGGCAGGCAGCCCTATACCCACTGTCGAAAAGGCAGAGGCGTGGGAACGCGGTTACATTCTCAAAGGCAGTGCGCAGGGCCTCGCGTTGGGGTCGTTGTGTTTCGTGTCGATCTACCTGCGTCCCGATGACTTCGCCGAACTGGCGGCTGTGTCGTTGGCATTGACCACCCTGCTCACGGTTGTCGGCCGAAGCTACGGATCCAGGCGCATGGTGCAGATTTTTTCCGTGACCCTCATTGGGCCAGCAGCACTTGCGCTCTTCCTGCGCATGGACGTCCCCGACTTCGTCCTCGGGCTGATGATCATTCCGACGACAATCGTCACCATCAGCAGCGCCGACCATGTCCGCAACGTTCTGTTCTCGGCGGTCATCGGTCACAGGCAGGCGAAGGAGTTGGCGCAAAGGTTCGATCGGGCGCTAAATACGATGTCGCATGGCCTTGTCATGCTCGACTCGAACGGGAAGGTGGTCGTCGCCAACGCCGAGGCAGCACATTTGATGTCATTGAAATCGCCGGACCAGCTGCTCGGCCGGTCGATTCATTCCCTGCTGCTGCGCGGCGTTGCCGGCGGCATGCTGGCCCCGAAGGACTGCCGCTACATCGAGGCGCAACTGACGCGCGCCCTGCGCGAAGGCCGCGACCGCAAGGTACTGGTCTCGCTCGCCAACGGCCAGCATTACGAATTCTCCGCCCGTGAAGGCAGCCAGGAACTGGGCGTCATCACCTTCGAGGACGTGACGGCCCGCGTCGAGGCGGAGGAAAAGATCCGCTTCATGGCGCGCTATGACAGCCTTACCGGCCTGCCGAACCGCGCCTATTTCCATGAGCTGGTCGGCGAAGCCATGGCGTTGGGCAGCCGCGATCGCCTGTGCGCGCTGGCGGTGATTGATCTCGACGATTTCAAGAGCGTCAACGACACGCTCGGCCATCCGGTTGGCGATGGGCTGATCTACGCCGTTGCCGAACGCCTGGCGGCCGTCGCCGGACAAGGTGTCAATGTCAGCCGCTTCGGTGGTGACGAGTTCATGATCTTCTTCGACCGTGTCGAGGACGAGAGCCATCTCAACACCCTCCTCGACCATATATTCGCGGACCTGCAGGGTGAGGTGGACGTTGCCGGCCACGGCTTGCGCATCCAGGCCAGCGGCGGCGCTGTGCTGTCCAAGGTCAAGGACACCGACGTTGATGCCATGATCGTCAAGGCCGACCTTGCCCTCTACAAGGCCAAGGAGCTCGGCAAGAACAGCTGGAGGCTGTTCGAGGCGGCCATGGACGCCGCCTTCCGCAATCGCCAGCTGATGAAGGCCGATCTGCGCAACGCCGTGCAGGCCAGGGAATTGCGCGTCGTCTATCAGCCGATCGTGGCTGTAAACACCATGCGCATCGCCAGCTGCGAGGCGCTCTGCCGTTGGGACCACCCCGATCTCGGCCCGATCTCACCCAGTGTCTTCATCCCCCTGGCCGAGGAGATGGGTATCGTTTCCGACATAAGCACTTTCGTGCTGGAAGCCGCGTGCGCCGAATGCGCCAAATGGCCGGCCCAGACCGGCGTGTCGGTCAACCTTTCGGCCAAGGATTTCCGCAATCGCGATATCGTCGAGAAGGTCAGGGATGCCTTGGCCAAGTCGGGCCTTGCGGCGCACCGGCTCGAAATCGAGGTCACCGAGACCGCCCTGCTCGACGACAAGTCGCTGACGCGCGAGTCGATCGAGGAATTGAAGGCTCTCGGCGCGCGCATCGCGCTTGACGATTTCGGGACCGGCTACTCCAGTCTGAGCTATCTGCACAAGCTGCCGCTCGATAAGATCAAGATCGACCGCTCTTTCCTGGTCGATGTGAACCAGAACCGGCAGTCGCTCGACCTTCTGAAGGGCATCGTCGGCCTGTCCCGGACATTGGGCCTTTCGGTCACCATCGAAGGGGTCGAGACCTTCGAGCAGCTGAAGACGCTGGTCCATTTGGTCAAGCCGGACTTCTTGCAGGGCTTCCTGTTCGGCGCCGCGCTCAGCGCATCGGGCATCGAGACTATGTCGACCGTCACATGGCCGTTTGCCGCTGACCTGCATATCGCCGGCAAACGGACAGCCAGCTAAAAGCAATTCCAGGAAAAATGTGAAGCGGTTTTCCGTCCGGAATCGCGTCTGAGCAAAGCAATTCCAGGAAAAGTGTGAGCGGTTCTCCACCTGAAATTGCATTTAAAAACACAGAGCAATTGTTCACTTGATGAAATGATGACCGCTCAGGCGTCGTCCAAACCCGCTACGTCTTGGCGCTTTCAAGATCTGACTTCAGAATAATTTCGATGACCGCCGCCAGACCGGATCAGGCAACCACCGGCTGCGCCATTTGCTTTTCGTGTCCAAAATCGGTGAACGACCCCGGTCGTTAAGGTTAACAAGCGGTAAATAAGCAATGTTGAATTTTCAGCTTGTGTCTCATTTCAACTCGAATAGCCTACTTCCAGGCGGAATTTCGAGGACTGGCAATGGATACTGCGAAGAAGAGTGCGTCGGTTGAGGCCAGCGCGAGGATCGACTCGGCACTCAACCGATCCATGATGCAATTGCTGGATCATGTCGAATATCGTCTCATTACCGGGGGCGAAGATCTGGAGGCGATCTACCGACTCCGCTATAAGTCCTATCTGCGCTCAGGCATGTGCGGCCCGATCGCCAGCGGCATGTTCGAGGATCGATGGGACAATCTGCCCAATTCCTATCGGTTCGGTGTCTACTGCTACGGCGAATTGGTCAGTACAGTGCGCCTCCACTATATTTCCAGTGACCAGCCATACTCGCCTTCGATCGACGCTTATCCCGAAATATTGCTTCCCCGGCTTGCCCGCGGGGAAACCTTCATCGACGGAACGCGCTTCGCGACAGACCCCGACAGCGCGCCGGCGCCCGGAGTGCTGCCTTTCCTGACGCTCAGGATTTGCATGGCGGCCTACTGTTATTTTCGCCAGACCGCGATGTTTATCCCGATTAAGTTGGAGCATTCCGCATTTTATGCCCGCTTCTTCAGCGCCACGCAGAGGACTGCGGGCAAGGTGTTTCCGGGCGTTCTCCCTCCGCTCGCATTGTTCGAAATTCCCGGCAATCAAGAGAATGTTCAACGGATACTCGACCGGTTGCCGTTCTTCAGATCGACAGCGACGGAGCAAAGGCTGATGTTTGGCAATCCGGCTATCAACCGGCTGACACCTTTGTCCATTCTGCCAACAGCGAAATATTACCGCGACGCCGCCTGAACGGATGTTCATTCTCGCGCGATGGACCTTTCCGGTGGCTTCGTCGTTATCGCTTGTGGCGGCGGCGACGCGTCCCTGGTGCTGCCGTAGCCCTGCCTGAAAGGCGGTTCCTCCGAATTGTTCACGGGAAAGCAACCGACATGACAATCTCCACGCTTACGCTCACCCCGCTGATCTCGCTGATCGCCGGCGTGCTGATCCTGGTGATGCCGCGGCTCCTCAACTACATCGTCGCGCTTTATCTGATCGTCGTCGGACTGCTCGGCCTGTTCCCGCATCTGGCCGGCTGAGAGAAACGTCAGCCGGCGAAAAAGCGAAGCGCCGCAGCCACTATCGTTTCCGGGGCGTCTTCCTGCATGAGATGGCCAGAGTCAGGAACAAGTGTGAGGGCGCAATCCGGCAGCAGGGCGGCGAGCGTCTTGCCACTGTCCGGCGATATCCAGTGGTCCTCCTGTCCCCACAGAAGCGACACCGGGCAGCGAAATTCTCGGTAGCGCTGTTCGACCTCGTCGTGAAGCATTGGTCCATCTGGGCGATCTGGCGATAGAAGGCCGGCTGGCCGACAGGTCCCATCCAAGGCGCGATGTAGGGCTCAAGCTCGCTATCCGATAGTGGCCTGTAGGCTGCACCCGAAATATAGGCCTTCAAGATCGCCGCCTGGATGTAATCCGGCGTCCCCGCAAAAGCGGCCTCATGTTGCCGGACATGCTGGACAAAGGGCGAGCCCCAAGGACGCACGGCAACCGGGTCGACCAGCAGCAGCCGCTCATAGTCGCAACCGTCGATCAGGTGCGCGCGCAAGGCCGTGGCGCCGCCGAAATCATGGGCAATGACCTTCGGCCGGTCGAGCTTCCAGAAGGCAAGCATTGCCGCCAGCGCCTTGTTCTGAATGCCAAGCGAAACATCCTGACCCGTCCGTTTCTCGGACCGCCCATAGCCCGGCAGGTCGTAGAAATAGAGTGTGTGGTCACGGGCCAGTTCCGGAGCGACCCGGTGCCAGACATGCGAGGAAAACGGCGTTCCGTGGACCAGCACGACGGGCGGACCGGAGCCGGTCGTACCCCACGCGATGCCGGTGCCGTTCCAGTCAAATATCCGTGTCGGCGAGATCATGACGCATCACCGTTCGGCGGGAGCATCAAGCGATGATAGTCGCGCATCCTGTCGCCAGGAACGTGAAATCATCGGTCCAACTGCAATGGCATTGGCGAGGTCGCCTGAGGCGGCCGCAAAACCGGCTTCAGCGCAGCCGTGCTGACCGGTTTCAACATTCCTTTGAGGCTGTTGTCACTGGTCGTGCGGCAATAGCGCCATTGCTCTTGGCCCGGCTTTTCGCTATGTGCCTCAAAGATGTCTTCGAAGGGGTATTCCTATGGCTGATCACACGCCGACCGGTCCTGTCGAACTGGGCGCGAAGATGGATTATGCGGAGCACGACCGCACCTATCACGGCTTTCTGGCGCTGGCCAAATACGGTTCGCTGTTTTGCGGCGCCCTGCTCCTGGCCATGGCTTTCGGCTTCTTTGCAGGTGGCTTCTTCTCGGCGACCATCCTGTTCGTGCTGATCCTGGCCGTCGGCGCCTTCATTCTCCGATAGACTTTCAGACCCTTTGCCGGAAGGCGGCCGGACTCCGGCCGCCATGTTGCGCAAACAGGTTCCAGCCGAAAGGATCATGCGGTGGGGCAGACGGTTTTCATCCCTCGTGAACTCGACGCCAACGAGCCGCGTGTTGCTGCTTCGCCCGATACGGTGAAGCGACTTGCGGCGTTGGGGTTGGACGTGATCGTCGAGACCGGCGCCGGCACCAGGTCGCGCATTCCCGACGAGGAATTTGCCAAGGCAGGTGCCGCGATCGGCAAAGCGGCGGATGCCGGCAAAGCCGATGCGGTGCTGAAGGTGCGCCGACCGACGGATGCCGAGCTGAAGAGCTACAAATCGGGTGCGGCGGTCATCGCCATCATGGATCCCTACGGCAACGATGCCGCTGTAGCGGCTCTGGCCAAGGCCGGCGTCACCGCCTTCTCGATGGAATTCATGCCGCGCATCACCCGCGCCCAGTCGATGGACGTGTTGTCCTCGCAGGCCAATCTCGCCGGCTACCAGGCGGTGATCGACGGCGCATCGGAATATGACCGGGCGCTGCCGATGATGATGACGGCGGCTGGTACGGTGCCGGCGGCGAAGATCTTCGTCATGGGCGTCGGCGTTGCCGGCCTGCAGGCGATCGCCACCGCGCGCCGCCTCGGCGCCGTCGTCACCGCCACCGACGTGCGCCCCGCCGCCAAGGAACAGGTCGCCTCACTCGGCGCCAAGTTCCTCGCCGTCGAGGACGACGAGTTCAAGGCGGCCGAGACCGCCGGCGGCTACGCCAAGGAAATGTCTAAGGAATATCAGGCCAAGCAGGCAGCGCTCACCGCTGAGCACATCGCCAAGCAGGACATCGTCATCACCACGGCGCTGATCCCCGGCCGTCCGGCGCCGAAACTGGTATCGGCAGCGATGGTCGCCTCGATGAAGCCGGGCTCGGTGATCGTCGACCTCGCCGTCGAGCGCGGCGGCAATGTTGAAGGCGCGGTCCCAGGTCAGGTGGTGACCACGGCCAACAATGTGAAGATCGTCGGACACCTCAATGTGCCCGGCCGCGTCGCTGCGTCGGCCTCGCTGCTTTACGCCCGCAACCTGTTCGCTTTCGTGGAAACACTGGTCGACAAGACCACCAAGACGCTCGCCATCAATCGCGACGATGACCTGGTCAAGGCGACGATGCTGACCGATGCTGGCCGCGTCGTGCATCCGGCCTTCGCCAAGGCGCCGGAAAAGCCGCATGTCGAGCCGGCGGCCATTCCGGCGACAACCATGGTTGCCGGCTCCGCGCCAAAGAAGGCCGCGCCGAAAAAAGCCGCCAAGCCGAAGGGGATCGCGTGATGGATCAGACCTTGCAGAAAGCCCTCGACCAGCTTGATCAGGCAAGTGCCGCCGTCCGGCTCGCGGTGCAGAATCTGGCCAACGCGCCCGGTGGTGCCGAGGCGGCGGGTGATGCCGCGCACGCCCTGTCGGGCGGCGCCATCGATCCCTTCGTCTTCCGCTTCGCCATCTTCGTGCTGGCGATCTTCGTCGGCTATTACGTTGTCTGGTCGGTGACCCCGGCACTGCACACGCCGCTGATGGCCGTCACCAACGCCATCTCCTCGGTGATCGTCGTCGGCGCGCTGCTGGCCGTCGGCATCTCGGCCTCGGGCATTGCCACCGGCTTCGGCTTCGTCGCGCTGATGCTGGTCTCGGTCAACATCTTCGGCGGCTTCCTGGTCACCCAGCGCATGCTGGCGATGTACAAGAAGAAGGACAAGTAGAGCGCCATGAACGCCAACTTCGCGTCCTTCCTCTATCTGGTCTCCGGCGTTCTGTTCATCATGGCGCTGCGCGGCCTGTCACATCCGACCACCAGCCGCCAGGGCAATCTGTACGGCATGATCGGCATGGGCATCGCCATTGCCACCACGCTGGCTCTGGCCGTGCCTTCGGCCGGCGGCTTCGGCCTGATCGTGCTTGGTCTGGCCATCGGCGGCGGCGTTGGCGCCGTCACCGCGCGCCGCATCGCCATGACCTCGATGCCGCAGCTGGTCGCCGCTTTCCACTCGCTGGTCGGCCTTGCCGCCGTCATGGTGGCGGCCGCCGCCATCTACGCGCCGGAAAGCTTCGGCATCGGCACCAATGGCGACATCCACGCCCAGGCGCTGATCGAGATGAGCCTTGGCGTCGCCATCGGCGCCATCACCTTCACCGGCTCGGTCATTGCCTTCCTCAAGCTCGACGGCCGCATGTCGGGCAAGCCGATCATGATCGGCGGCCGTCACATCATCAACGCCGTCCTCGGCATCGCGCTGATCGTGCTGATCGTGCTTCTGGTCACCACCGAGGCTAAGCTGGTGTTCTGGCTGATCGTCGCCGCGTCGCTGCTGCTCGGCGTCCTGCTGATCATCCCGATCGGCGGCGCCGACATGCCGGTCGTCGTCTCGATGCTGAATTCCTATTCCGGCTGGGCAGCCGCCGCGCTTGGTTTCACCCTCGGCAATCTGGCGCTGATCATCACCGGCGCGCTGGTCGGCTCGTCCGGCGCGATTCTGTCCTACATCATGTGCAAAGGCATGAACCGATCGTTCATCTCGGTCATCCTCGGCGGCTTCGGCGGCGAGACTACCGCAGCGGCCGATGACGGCATCGAGCGCACGGTCAAGCAGGGCTCGGCTGATGACGCCGCCTATTTGATGATGAACGCGCAGAAGGTCATCATCGTGCCGGGCTACGGCATGGCGGTCGCCCAGGCGCAGCATGCGCTGCGCGAAATGGCCGACAAGTTGAAAGCCAATGGCGTCGACGTGAAATACGCCATCCACCCGGTTGCCGGCCGCATGCCCGGCCACATGAACGTGCTGCTTGCCGAAGCCAACGTGCCCTATGACGAGGTGTTCGAGCTGGAAGACATCAATTCCGAGTTCGCGCAGGCCGATGTCGCCTATGTCATCGGCGCCAACGACGTCACCAATCCGTCGGCCCGTGACGACAAGAGCAGCCCTATCTACGGCATGCCGATCCTCGACGTCGACAAGGCGCGAACCTGCCTGTTCGTCAAGCGCTCGCTCGGCTCCGGCTATGCCGGCATCGACAACACGCTGTTCTACAAGGACGGCACCATGATGCTGCTCGGCGACGCCAAGAAGATGACCGAGGAAATCGTCAAGGCCATGGATCACTGATCCCGGCGGAATTTCAAACAGCAAAAAGCCCGGCTTCGCACCGAGCTTTTTTATATTGAACAGGCGGTTCAGCGGTTGGTCAGAAAAACCGCTTCCTCGTCATCGCGCTGCCTGCCGCCCAGTGCTGCGGCAGCACTGGCGATGAAGGCGCCGATGACCAGCGACAGGGCGCCAAGCAGAGCGAAGGTGGCGCTGCCTTTCCTGGCGGTGTCGGCCGCCTGCTTTGCCTTGACCTTCGCGTCCTCGACCTTGGCCACCAGTGCATCGACACGCGCCTTGGCGTCGGCCTCCGAGAGACCGGTGCGGGCGGCCACCAGCTGCGACAGATAGGTCTTGTCGTCAGCCGAAATCTCGCCTGCCGCCGCACTGGCGATCAGGATGCGCGAGGCCTGTCCGACCGCTGCGGCGTCGCTGTCCGGATTGGCGGCCGCCAGCTTGGTGGCGTCGGCGGGCCGGAACAACGAATCGACGAGATAGGACGTCGCATTGTCGGCCGATGCGGGGTCGGAATTTGCGGACGCGCCAGCCGATGCGCCCATGGCGGCGCCTGATGCCACTGTGGAAGCCGCTTGGACGCCCGATCCTAGCACGGAGGAAAGCGCCGAACCGAGCACGCCGACGACCAGCAGCGTCGCCAGCGCCCAGGCAAGGAAGCCATGTGCGGTGTCGCGGAAATAGACCTCGTCGGTGTGAACGCCGACCCATTTGGTCCGCAGGCGCCCGGCAAGATAGCCGCCGACACCGGAGGACAGCCATTGTACGATGATGAGCCAGATCGCTCCGGACACCGCGAAGGTAGTCAGCGAGGCGCCGGAGCCGGACCATGGCGAGACCATGGTCAGCCCCAGCCCCGAGCCGAGCAGCATGAGGATGAAGGTCAGCGTCGAGGCCGCAAAAGCGCCGGCGATGATGGGCCCCCAGCTGACTGCTGTAGCGGAGGATTCTTCCGAAGCGGATAGATCAATAGCCGATACGGTGGGCTGCATCGACGCCTCCTACCGTACGAACAGCATGATGAGAATGATGATCGGGATCGGAATACCGAGCAGCCAGAGCAAAATACCGCGTCCCATGAAAGCCTCCTTGAGAAATCGTGATCGATGGTTTGACAATGTCTTGCGGCGACTTCCGTTCCGGCGGGCAATGAAATGATTTTGTTTGCCGGGAATGGAACTATTTGGCGCGTTGGCACGCGCCAAGACTGCAAAACTGTGGATTGGTTCACGGAGTTCCGCATCGGCTGCAGTGTATTGTTGGCTCGGGGAAGCATCCGGGGGTAGCATGGAAACAATCCCGTCCAGTCGACGGGATTGCCGTCAACGGAGACGTTGGTGCCCAAAGCTGTCGCATCGCCGGTTTCCAAAAAAGCGCCGCACAAGCCCAGCCAGGCGGTGGTGATCGTGCATGGCATGGGTGAGCAGCGGCCTATGGATACGCTGCGCGGCTTTGTTCAGGCGGTCTGGAGCAGCGATCCCACCCGCGCTCCGCCTTACGCCCGGATCCCTGATCCCGACAATCCCAGCGCCACGATCAACCAGAGCTGGATCACGCCGGACAGCCGGACCAGGTCGCACGAGTTGCGCCGCATTACCACGCCTTACGATGTCGATGGCCGCCGCACCGATTTCTACGAGCTCTATTGGGCCGACATTACGCAAGGCACGACGCGCGGACGGCTGGCCGCCTGGGTGACGAACCTGTTGTGGCGCAAGCCCGCCGATATTCCGCCTGACGCCCGCAAGCTCTATGTCGCCACGCTTTTGATCGTCATCCTCATTCTCGGCGCGGCACTGGTGCTGGCGACGTCGATCTGGCAGCAGGCTGTGTCCGTGGCTACCGGCCTCGTGATCACCGCTCTCGCCTCTTTCATCATCTGGGCGGTCGACCAGTTCGCCCTGCCCTATTTCGGCGACGTCGCCGCCTATGTGCGCGCCGAGGCGGCAACGATCGAGAAGCGGGCGCTGATCCGCGACCGCGGCCTGACGCTGCTCAAGACGCTCACGAAGGACGACAGCTACGACCGCATTGTGCTGGTCTCGCACAGCCTGGGGTCGATCATCGCCTATGATCTGCTGCAGATCTTGTGGGCCGAGTTCCGGCCGCGAAAACTGGAAGCCGTCCGCGACAAGGCCAAACTGGAAGCGATCGAGGCCTTCGACAACGTAACGCTTGGTTCCGATGGTTCGGCTTGGCCTGCTGCCGTCAACGACTTCGCCGGATTTCGGCGCGGGCAGTGGGCGCTCTACCAGCAACTGCGGACCAAGGATGCCGACCATCCGTTGCCGTGGAAGATCAGCGATTTCGTCACCCTTGGCAGCCCGCTCTCCCACAGCGAATTCCTGGTGACCTACAATCTCGCCGAATTCAGGCGCGGCCTTGCCGAGCGGCTGTTCTCGGCCTGCCCGCCAATCGCCGATGGCGGGCAGGCCGGCGGCACCGTGCTTTATCAGGAAGGTCACAGCGCCGCAGGCAAGGCGCAGCGCGCGGTGCATCATGGCGCGGTGTTTGCGGCGACGCGCTGGACCAACGTCTTCGATCGCGGCAATGGCTGGGCGACAGGCGATCCTATTTCGGGACCGATGACGGAAAATTTCGGCCCCGGCGTCGAGAATATCCAGATCGAGCTGCACAGCTCGCTCGGCCGCGTCTTCACCCACACGCTCTATTGGTCATCGACGGCAACCGGCGGCGAGGTCGCCCTGCCGGCAGGCGCCGCGCCGCGCTCGCATCTGCAAGTGCTGCGCGACGCCGTCGACCTTGGCCGCAAACTGGAACCGAGCTGAGCGGCGGCGTCGAGAGCGGTTCATCGGTGGATGATTGGCGGAAGCCTTCCCGACTTCGTCATCCTAGGGCGAAGCAGGAGCGAAGCTCCGTCGCGAAGACCCTAGGATCCATTCCGTGACCTCGATCGAAGGGGGCAGCGAGGCGGAATTCTGCACCGTTTTCAATGCCTTAATGTTACGGCATGGATCCTAGGGTCTGCGCTGCGTCGCTTCGCTCCTTGCTTCGCCCTAGGATGACGAAGCGATAGCGAGGCGCCCGTCCTCAAATATCCAGATTGGCTACCGACAGTGCGTTGTCCTGGATGAATTCGCGCCGCGGTTCGACCTCGTCGCCCATCAGCCGCGAAAACAAGCTGTCAGCATCGGTCGCGTCATTGACCTTGACCTGCAGCAGCGAGCGCACATTCGGGTCGAGCGTGGTTTCCCACAGCTGCTCGGCGTTCATCTCGCCAAGGCCCTTGTAGCGCTGCATGGTCAGGCCCTTGCGGCCGGTCGCAAAAACCGCATTGAGCAGCGCCAGCGGCCCCGAAATGGTTTCGGAGACATCCTTGCGGCGCAGCACCGGCGGCTCACCATAAACCTCTGTGAGGCGCGGCGCGTAGCGGTCGAGCTGGCGTGCGTCGGCCGAATTGATCAGCCCGGCGTCGATCTGCGCGAATTCCTTGACGCTGCGCACCGTGCGCTCGAAGACATAACCGCCGACGCCTTCATTGGAGGTCGACAGCCGGCCGGTCCAGCCGCGCTCGGTGTCCTCGGCGATGATGTCGAGACGCTGGGCGACGCGTTCGGCCATGGCGTTGGCGCGGCCAAGGTCGTTCAGCACGTCGGCATTGAGCGCGCCGGCAATCGCCGCCTGCTCGACCACGCCCCTGTTGTAACGCGTGTGCAGCCCGTTGATCAGCTGGCGCACCGCCAGCGCGTCGTCGATGGAGCCGCGCAGATCCTGTCCGGCCCGCGCTTCGCCGGAGGCAAGCGTTAGCGACGCTTCTTCCAGTCCGGAGCCGATCAGGAACTCCTCGAAGGCGCTTTCGTCCTTGATGTATTGCGAGCTTTTTCCGCGCGTCACTTTGTAGAGCGGCGGCTGGGCGATGTAGAGATGGCCGCGCTCGATCAGCTCCGGCATCTGCCGGAAGAAGAAGGTGAGCAGCAAGGTCCTGATATGGGCGCCGTCGACGTCGGCGTCGGTCATCAGGATAATCTTGTGGTAGCGCAGTTTGTCGGCGTTGAACTCGTCCTTGCCGATCGAGGTGCCGAGCGCGGTGATCAGCGTGCCGATCATCTCGGAGCCGAGCATGCGGTCGAAGCGGGCACGCTCGACATTGAGGATCTTGCCGCGCAAAGGCAGGATCGCCTGGTTCTGGCGCGAACGGCCGCCCTTGGCCGAGCCGCCGGCCGAATCACCCTCGACGATGAAGATTTCGGATTTCGCCGGGTCGCGTTCCTGGCAATCGGCGAGCTTGCCGGGCAGCGAAGTGACGCCGAGCGAACTCTTGCGGGTGATGTCGCGCGCCTTGCGCGCCGCCTCGCGCGCGGCGGCCGCCTGGATCACCTTGTCGATGACCACCTTGCCTTCGGTCGGGTGCTCCTCCAGCCAGGTGCCGAGCGCCTCGTTGACCAGGCCTTCGACCACCGGACGGACTTCTGACGAAACGAGCTTGTCCTTGGTCTGCGAGGAGAATTTCGGGTCAGGAACCTTGACCGACAGGACCGCCGTCAGGCCTTCGCGGCAATCGTCGCCGATCAGCGCCACCTTTTCCTTCTTGGTCAGACCCGAGGACTCGCCATAGCCGGTGATCTGGCGCGTCAGCGCGCCACGAAAACCGGCGAGATGGGTGCCGCCATCGCGCTGCGGGATGTTGTTGGTGAAGGCAAGCACATTCTCGTGGTAGCTGTCGTTCCACCACATCGCCACTTCGACGGTGATACCGTCGCGCTCGGCCTTGATGGCGATCGGCTTGTCGATCAGCGGTTTCTTGACTCGGTCGAGATATTTGACGAACTCTTCCAGCCCGCCATCATAGTGCAGCTCATGGCGCACGAGATCGGCATGGCGGGCATCGGTCAAAATGATGCGCACGCCGGAATTCAGGAAGGCGAGTTCGCGCAACCGGTGCTCCAGCGTGCCGAAATCGAACTCGACCATGGTGAAGGTTTCTGACGACGGAAAGAAGGTGATTTCGGAGCCGCTGCGGCCTTCATAGGTGCCGGGCTGCTTGTTCTGCTCGTAGCTGCCGGTGGCCTTGAGCGGCGCGTCGGAATTGCCGTGCGTGAAGCTCATTTCGAAAATCTGGCCATTGCGGCGGATTTTCAGCTTCAGCCAGGCCGACAGCGCATTGACCACCGAGACGCCGACGCCATGCAGGCCGCCCGACACCTTGTAGGAATTCTGGTCGAATTTGCCGCCGGCATGCAGCTGCGTCATGATCACTTCGGCCGCCGAAATGCCTTCGCCGGTGTGGATATCGGTCGGAATGCCGCGGCCATTGTCGATAACGGTGACCGAACCGTCGGGATTGAGCGTTACCGTCACCAGGTCGGCATGGCCGGCCAGCGCCTCGTCGATGGCGTTGTCGACCACCTCATAGACCATGTGGTGCAGGCCGGAGCCGTCATCGGTGTCGCCGATATACATGCCCGGCCGCTTGCGGACGGCGTCCAACCCCTTCAAAACCTTGATGGAATCGGCGCCGTATTCGGCTTCAGCGCCGTTGGTGTTCTCGGTCTGATCGCTCATGAAAACCTGTTGTCTAGATGCCGCTTATGCAGCGCGAAAAATCGGCCCCGAATCGCGCCTTTGATATTGGTTAGATATAGGCGCTAAAGGCGGTTTTTCCAAGGTTTGCGGGGATTTCCAGCCTAAATCCCCAACCGGCAGTCGGCTATTTTTTTCGGGCGTTGGAATGGGCCAGAAGGTTGCGTAAATATTTGATCATGAATTTGTCCCCGGGCGCCAGCCGTCCCGTACGGTCAAGCTCCAGCGTCAGCTTGAGCGCCTTGGTCAGCGCCGCCTTCGGATCCCTCGCCACATAGGCATAGGCGACATAGGCGCGCGCCAGATCGATTTGCCAGATCGCATTGTCCGGATCGGACTGGGTGAGTTTCTGGGCAATGGCGAGGCTGGCTTCGAACGCCGCCTTGGAACCCTCAAAGTGACGTCGATCGGTTTCCAGATAGCCGATCTTCTGCAGGGTGATCGACATATCGCGCTGCCAGTTCGAATTGGCAGGATCGAGCTTGGCCAGCCGGTCGGCTATAGCAAGACTGTCCTGATAGTTTTGCAGAGCACCGCTGGCATCGCCCTGCTCTCTAAGCACCTCGGCGACCTGTTCGAGACACACAGACAGGTCGCGCTGCCAGTCCGTGTTGCCGGGATCGATGGCGGCAAGGTCGCGCGCCGTGGCCAGCGCCTGCTGGAAGGACTCCAGCGCGAGCGGCCAATCCTTCTGGTCGCTGTGAGCTTTGCCGATCTTGGCGTAACCGACCGACAGGTCGCGCTTCAAATCGGTGTTGTTTGAGTCGCGGCGCACAAGCGCTTCGGCGATCCCTTGGCTCTTGTTGTAGGCGTCGAGCGCACCGGCAGCGTCGCCACGCTCGCGCAGAACGTCGCCGATCCTGGTGTAGCTGACGGAGACAGCGTGCTGGTGCCTGGGGTCATCGGGTTTATTCTCGGCCAGCGCCAGCCGAATTCTCAGGCTCTCTTCGAATGCCGTCTGGGCGCCATCCAGCTGGCCGGCGGTGCGGGCAAGATCACCGATTTCGTCATAGGTAATGGTCAGGTCGCGCAGCAGATAGACGCTGTTCGGCGCCGCGTCGGCCAATTGCTGCTTGATGGACAGGCTTTGCTGATAGGCCTGGGCTGCCGCACCCACATCGCCTTGCGTCGCCAGTACGTTGCCGATCTTGTCGTTCGCCGTGGCCAGATCGCCGAGCCAGTCTTTTTTGTCTCGGACCTTTGCGGTCAGATCCTGCAGCATGTCCCTGGCCGCCTCATAGTTTTGCAGAGAGGCCGACAGGTCGCCTTGCGCCATCTTGATGTTGGCGAGCTTGATATGACTGATGGCGAGATCGCGTTTGACGCTGGGGTCGGTTTCCTGACGCGCCCGCTGCTCGAGATTGGCCAGCAGTGCGGTGAAGGCGCGGCCGGCTGCTTCGACGTTGCCGACCGTCGTATAGAGGATACCGAGTTCTTCCAACGTGCGGCTCTGCCGGTCGGCCTGTTCCAGGCTGAGCGAGGTCTGCCCGGCCTCGCCGTAGAGCGACAGCACCGTTTCATAGTCCTTGATGGCGGTGGCATAGTCGAGGCTGGCGCGCGCCGCGCCGCCTGACAGAAAGCGCGTCGCGGCCTCGGAAAGGGTGCGGCTGACGAATTTGGACTTCAATGTGTTGCGCGAGACATTGTCGATGTCGGCGGCCTTGGCAAGGATCACGCGTGCGCCATCGAAGGCGCCGAGCGACAACTGCTCCTCGGCCTGCCGGCGCAGCGCCGTCACCGTCGGATCATCGGCGGCCAGGGTCTTCATGTCGTCACGCACCTTGACGAAGGCGTCGGCGGCCTCGCGCAGCCGGGCGTCCAGGCTTTCGCCGGAGAGATGGCTGTTATCGGTGCTGATCAGCGCGCCATAGAGCGGCGCCAGCGGCATGTCGGCATCGCTGGCGACCCGTTCGACTGCGCCGCGCATCTCGGGCGTCACATCCGCCATGGCGAGCAGCAGCCGTTCGCGCTCCGGCAATTGCTCGTTGGCCGCCGAGGCAAAGAACAGCTTCGGCAGTCCGTTCTCGACATAGGGCAATTGCTTGCCGCGGCTGAGGTCATAGACCTCCTGCTGCACCAGCGTCAGCACCGAGCGTATCTCAAGCCCTTCGGTACCGAGATATTTGGTCAGCGCCGCTGTAAAGGGCGAATTCGCGCCGGTTCCGTCGGCGGCCGTCTCGCCGGGCGCGGCCGAGAAGGCGAATAGCATG
Source organism: Mesorhizobium sp. P171375 (assembly GCF_057786075.1). NCBI lineage: Bacteria > Pseudomonadati > Pseudomonadota > Alphaproteobacteria > Hyphomicrobiales > Phyllobacteriaceae > Mesorhizobium > Mesorhizobium sp. P171375. The sequence continues at coordinate 1,299,196 of NZ_JBYNWF010000001.1, read as the reverse complement.
TTTTCCGCCTTGCCGATGCGGCCGAGGCCAGGCTTGACCTTTTCGACCAGATCCTTGATCAGCGATGTCGCGCCGCGCCCGTCGCCGCTGGTCCCGGAGAACGGATCGCTGCGGCAGGCGTCGAGCACGATCAGCCCGACCTTGGCGGTGGCGGCAACGGCGTCGCGCACCTCTTCCAGCGGCAGGCTGGTCTTTTCCAGCTGGTCGAGCGAGGAGGCATCGGCGTCGACCGGCAACAGCCGGTTGTCGCCGGAGATTTCGACGCCATGGCCGGAAAAATACACCAGCGCCACATCGGCGCCCTTGGCGTCCTCGCGAAAATCGTCGAGAGCGCGGCGCATGCGCCTGAGGTCGCGGTTGGTTTCGAGGACGACTTCGAAGCCAAGCTTCTTCAGCGCCGCTTCCATCGCCTCACCGTCATTGACCGGATTGGAGAGCTTCCGCACCAGCCGATAGTCGTCATCGGCAATGACCAGCGCCACGCGCCGCTCCGCCACCGCCGTCGCGGTGGTCGCAAGCATCAACAGCAAGGCAAACAAAAACCGCAAGTCGAACCGCCCCCGGCTCAGGCACCTGCCGACCATTCCACCTCTTTATGGCATGAGCAAGCCGGGGCCGAAAACCGGCTGCTTTACGCAGCCCGCATCGGCTTCAGCGCCTCGCTCCAGCGCGACAGCTCATCCAACATGGCTTTGGTTCCGCCCTGCACCTGCTCGCTGGCCTTGAAGGAGCCGTCGCTCTCCAGCAGTTTCTGGTAGAGCGGCAGCGCGACGCCTTCGGGGATCGGCATGATGCCGACCGAGGTCAGCAGCGGCTTGAGCGCCTGCGCGGCGCGCAGGCCGCCGGAGACGCCGCCATAGCTGAAAATGGCGGCTGGCTTGTATTTCCATTCGCGGAGGAGGTAGTCGATGGCGTTGACGATCGCCGGCGCAACGAAATAATTGTACTCCGGCGCCACGAACACAAAGGCGTCGGCGGCATCGATGGCCTTCGACCAGACTTTGGTGTGGTCGTTCTGATAATTGCCAAGCCTCGGGTGATGCGGTTCGTCCAGAACCGGCAGGTGGAATGCGGCAATGTCGGTCAGCACCGGTTCGAATTTGCCGTGTTCGCGCGCAAAACCCTCCAGCCAGTGGGCGAAGACCGGCCCGGCGCGGCCGGGCCGCGTGCTGCCGATGATGATGTTCAGCTGGTGCTTCAAGGCGGGCTCTCCTGGGCGGTTTGTAGTATCTGTTGGTGACTGTCACCTACTGCAGAGTGTCCTACCGGACAAGGCGCAGCCGTTTCACAGGCGGTCACGATCCGATGAACAGGCTGTCAGTCGAAGTATGCCCGCGATGCAGGGTTCCGGACTGCCCTTCGGTCACATGGACGCCCCGATTGCCAGCCACTACATTGAGGCATCAGCGGAGTACCTCATGGACACGCAGCCCGCTCCCTTTGTGCCACCGGCGCCCAAGCCGCGCACGACGCCGCCTTCGACGCTGGAGATGATGCGGATCGTTTATCGCAATCCGCTCGAATTGTGGGGCGAGCACACCTACAACGAACCCTGGATTTCGGCGAATGGCGTCGGCGGGCATCTGATCGTCGCCAACGATCCCGGCCTCATCAAACACGTGCTGATCGACAACGCCAAGAACTACAAGATGGCGACGGTGCGCCAGATGATCTTGCGCCCGATCCTGCGCGACGGCCTGCTGACCGCCGAGGGCGAGGTGTGGAAGCGTTCGCGCAAGGCGATGGCGCCGGTGTTCACGCCGCGCCACATCTTCGGCTTTGCCGAGCCGATGCTGCGGCGCACGATGCAGTTCGTCACCCGTTACGAGAGTGGCGGCATGTCCGATATCGCCCACGACATGACGCTGCTCACCTACGATATCCTGGCCGAAACGCTGTTTTCCAACGAGATTTCGGGCCAGCCCGGCAGTTTCGCGCAGGAGATCGACCGCCTGTTCGAGACCATGGGTCGCGTCGATCCGCTGGATCTGTTGCGCGCGCCCGAATGGCTGCCGCGGCTGACCCGCATCCGCGGCCGCAAGACCATGGCCTATTTCCGCAAGATCGTCACCGATACGGTCAAGATGCGGGAAGAGCGGCTGAAGCGCGACCCAGACACCGCGCCGCAGGATTTCCTGACGCTTCTGCTCAGGGCCGAAGGCCCGGACGGGCTGACGCGCGCCGAGGTCGAGGACAACATCATCACCTTCATCGGCGCCGGCCACGAGACGACCGCGCGGGCGCTGGGTTGGACGCTTTACTGCCTGGCCGAAGCGCCGTGGGAGCGCGAAAAAATCGAGCGCGAGATCGATGCCGTGCTGGCGCGCGAGCCCGATCCGACGAAGTGGCTGGACGCCATGCCCTTCACCCGCGCCGCCTTCGAGGAGGCGCTGCGGCTCTATCCGCCGGCGCCGTCGATCAACCGCGAGCCTATCGAGACGGAGACCTGGAACGACCTGGTGTTGCCCAAGCGCGCCGCCGTGCTGGTGATGCCCTGGGTCGTGCACCGGCACAGAAAATTGTGGGACAGGCCCGACGCCTTCATGCCCGAGCGCTTCCATCCGGGAAACCGCGAGAAGATCGACCGTTTCCAATATCTGCCTTTCGGCGCCGGTCCGCGCATCTGCATCGGCGCCAGCTTCGCCATGCAGGAGGCGATCATCGCGCTCGCCATCATGCTGTCGCGCTTCCGCTTCGATGTGACGGCCGAAACCAAACCGTGGCCGGTGCAGAAACTGACGACGCAGCCGCAGGGCGGCCTGCCGATGCAGGTGACGCGGCGCGTTTAGGGCGTGACGCCCTGTACTAAGCGATGCTGGCGGGCTTGCGCTGAAACTGGCCGGCGGCGCGGAAGCGCCAGAGGTAGCTCGGCAGGATGGTGCCGATCGATTGCGGCTGGATGTCGAGGCCGGCAAGCGTCCTGTTGGCCTTGATCGCCGCCTCCGAGACGATGTTGTGCTGGCGCAGCTGCAGCACCTGGTCCTTGGTCAAAGGCGGATTGGGCAACAGGCCGAGGATCGAGGCCTGCAGGTTGGCCACCCACCACGGCACCGGCACCAGGAGCCGCTTGCGTTCGATGACGGTCAGCAGCTCTTCCATGCATTGCTTGAAGGTCAGCACCTGCGGCCCGCCGAGCTCGTAGATCTGGCCGCCCTTGATCCTGCCTTCGACCGAGCGCGCCACCGCCTCGGCGACATCGCCGACATAGACCGGCTGGAACTTGGTCTGGCCGCCGCCGATCAGCGGCAGCACCGGCGAATAGCGCGCCATGTCGGCGAAACGGTTGAAGAAGCTGTCTTCCGGTCCGAAATTGATCGAGGGACGGAAGATGACGGCGTCGGGAACGGTCTCCAGCACAGCCTTTTCACCGAGCGCCTTGGTTCGGGCATAGTCGGACTCGGCGTTGAGGTCGGCGCCAAGCGCCGAAATGTGGGTGAGCCCGGCACCGACCGAGCGCGCGGCCTCGGCAACGGCGCGGGCCCCGAACTCGTGCAAGGTGTTGAATTTCTGCCGGCCGCTCTCATGCAGGACGGCGACCAGGTTGATGACGTGGTCGGCGCCCTGGACGGCGCGGTCGACCGACCAGCGCACGCGCACATTGGCCTGGACCGGCTGGATCTGGCCGACATTGCCGAGCGGCTGCAGATGGCCCGCGAGATCGGGCCGGCGCACCGGCACCCGGATGCGGTAGCCGCGCTTGGCCAGCGCCCGCACGATGTGACGGCCGACAAAACCGGAGCCGCCGAAGACGACCACGAGCTTGGGGATTTGCAGGATTTCGGTCATGGCTGGCTCCGGCGCTCGAAAGCTTGGCTGAAGCCGTTTCATAGTCCGTTTTGGGCCAAAGGCAAAGGGTGACGCGTCGTCGCTGCCACCCTCCTTTCTGAGCAATTCCAGGAAAAGTGTGAAGCGGTTTTCCGTCCGGAATTGCGTCTAAGTAAAGCCCCTTTCAGAACGCCTTGCCGACGCGCGCGTCGACCAATTGGCGGTTGCCGCCGCGGATGATGAAGAACAGCAGTATCGCCGCCCACAGAAGCGACTTTTCGGCGCCGGGAAACCCCTGGCTTTCGCCGTCATGTTTATCGCACTTAGCGTAAGACGCAGAAAACCCCGCCGAAGCGGGGTTTTCCGGGTGACGCAACGGTCGAGACGAGGCTCGAGGCGGCTGACCTGAGACGGCATGCGCCCGCCCCGGCCCTAAACGCATCCGACAGAAGACACCGACCGGGCAAACCCAACCCGGCAGCTATTGGTCGCCGCGATCGGCAGAAAGGTTCAGCAGGGCGCGGAACAATTCGCTGTCGCAGGACTGCTTCAGCTCGAATAGCGCTCGGCGAATTCGGAAATGCGCTGCACCACCGCCTTGGGGGCATTGATGCCGCGCGCCTGCGCCTTCTCAGCCGCCTCGGCGCGGGCGCGGCCCGGCACGTGGACGCCGAAGCGCCGGCGCAGCCGGTCGAGCTGGTCCTTCATGCGCTGCTCGAAATCCGGATCGAGCAGCTTGGGCTCGACGGCGAGCACGAACAGGCCGGTTCCCGGGCTGTCCGGTCCGCCGGTGAACCATGGCGCGTCGAGCGACCAGTTGGCGCCCGACAGGCCGGCCGCCAGGACTTCGACCATCAGCGCGATGTTGGCGCCGCGCTGGCCACCGAAGGCGAGCATGGCGCCTTTCATGGCCGCGGCCGGATCGGTGGTCGGATTGCCGCTGGCGTCCAGCGCCCAGCCTTCGGGGATCTTCTTGCCGTCCTCGGCCGCCTTGCGGATGTTGACGAAGGCGGTGGCGCTCGACGACTGGTCGATGACCAGCGGCGCGCCATCGGCGGCGGGCGCGGCAAACGACATCGGATTGGTGCAGTAGACCGGCTTGACCGAGCCCGAGCCGGCAAGCACCGCCGGCCCGTTGGTGGCGGCGAAGGAGACCAGTCCCAGCTGCGCGAGACGTCCGGTGAAATAGCCAAGCGCGCCGCACGTATAGGCGTTCTTCTGCGAGAAGATGGCGACGCCGAACAGCTTTGCCGCCTTGGCAAGGTCGTCGATGGTGCGGTCGAAGCCGGTATGCGCAAGGCCACCGCGCGCATCGGAGAGATAGACGGCGAGCGCCGGCCGGGTGATCACCGGGTCGGCATTGCCGTCGATGCGACCGGCTTCCAGCGCTTCGAGGTAATCGATGAAGTGCGTCAGCCCGACGGTCGAAAGCCCTTCCGCCTCGGCGGCGATGATCGAGGCGGTGAGCGATTGCGCCGCCTCTTCATTGGCGCCGGCGCCGAGTGCCGCCATCCGGCAAAGCCCGGTTGCCTGGTCGAGAGAGAGTTGCATGGTGAGCCTTAATGACGGTGAATGTTGAATAGTGAATGGCCGTCTTAGGCGAGGGCGCGAAAATTGCGACCCCTTTCCGCCGACTATTCACCATTCACTATTTTACCATTCACTATTTCACTACCCAATCTTGTTCGGAATCCGCGCCTCGATCTTGCTGAACGCAAACACCAGAATACCGGTGATCGTCATGTAGATCAGCGCCAGGAGCAGCAATGGCTCGTAGGTCAGGTAAGTGTCCTGCCGCACCTTGGACGAGACGGCGAAGATGTCGATGACGCTGATCGTCGCCACCAGCGGCGTCGACTTCAGCTGCAGCACGGTTTCGCCGGTCAGCGTCGGCAGCGCCCGGTAGATGGCCTGCGGCAGCCAGATGCGGCGGAAAATCTTCCAGCGACTCATGCCGAAGGCGCGGGCAGCCTCGAGCTGTCCTTTGGGCACGCCGGCAAAGGCGCCGCGCATCACTTCGCCCTCGTAACCGGCGAAGGACAAGGTCAGCGCCAGAACGCCGTAGGGCCAGGCCTGCCTGAGATACGGCCACATCCAGGATTCGCGGATCCACGGATATTGCGGAAACAGCGAGCCCAGCCCGTAATAGAGCAGCCAGAGCTGGATCAGCAGCGGCGTGCCGCGGATAACGGTGCAGAATGTCTTGGCGGGTGCGGCGAACCAGAACGAGCCGGTAGCCTGCGCCAGCCCGAGCGGCACGGCAAGCAGGAAACCAAGAAAGCAGGTGACGGCGAGGATCCACAGCGAGCGCCAGATGCCCAGCAGTCCCATTTCATAATATTGCGGCAGCCAGTCCCAGCGCATGAAGAAGGCCGCACCGAGAACCAGCGCGATCGCGACCAGGATCAGCACGATGCGATGCGGCTGCAACCATAGCGACGTTCGGGCCGCAACATTGATGATGGTCGCCTCTCCGGCCATCAGCGCGATTCCTTGAGCGAAGGCATGCCGCGCCGCGACCAGGCCTCGACACGGCCGATGAGCAGGTTGGAGACCAGCGACAAGATGAGATAGAGCACGCCCGCGGCGAAAAAGAAGGTGAAATAGGCTTTGGTGACGCCGGCGGCCTGCCGCGTTGCCAACGCCAGCTCGTAGAAACCGACCACCGCCAGAAGCGCTGTGTCCTTGGTGGCGATCAGCCAGAGATTGGCGAGGCCCGGTATGGCGAAGGGCAGCATCGCCGGCAGCGTTATGCGCCGCAGCATCAGGCCGGGCGACATGCCGTAGGCGCGGCCGGCTTCGATCTGGCCCTGCGGAATGGCCAGGATCGCACCGCGGATCACCTCGGTCGAATAGGCGCCCTGGACAAAACCGAGCACGGCGATGCCTGCGGCAAGGCCGCTGATGTCGACGCGCTGGTAGCCCATTGCGGTCAGCGCCTGGTTTATCAGGTCCGTTCCGGCATAATAGAGCAGAAGGATCAGCACCAGTTCGGGTACGGCGCGCACCACGGTCGTGTAGACGGCGAGCAGGTCACGCACGACCGGGCCGCCATAGAGCTTGCCAAAAGCGCCGCCGGTGCCGATCAGGAGACCGAGGACCGTGGCGCCCAGCGCGATCTCGATCGAATGGAGCAGTCCAAGCAACAGCGTGCCGCCCCAGCCCGGCGGGTAGGGCGAAAGAAGCTCGATGATGCCGGCCGCCGAGGCCGAAAGAAGTGCGTCGATCAGCGTCGCCCCCGGATTGCTGGCTCTAACCGCCAACGGCAGCGCCGGCGGCAAGCATGTCTGGGAAAGATCGGGCAGGAAGGCATGGCGCTAAGCGCCATGCCTCCTAGCTCATGCGAGGATCGTCAGTTCGACTGCGCGCCGCCGCCGCCGTAAATGTCGAAATCGAAGTACTTCTTCGAGATCTCGTCATATTTGCCGTTGGCGCGGATCGCTTTGATGCCGGCGTTGATCTTTTCTTTTAGTTCGGTGTCTTCCTTGCGCACGCCGGCGCCCACGCCTGGCCCGAGTACCTCGTCATCGGGAGCCACCATGCCCTTCAAGTCGCAGCAGGCCTTGCCCTGGTCCGATTTCAGGAATGCGTCGAGCGCGATGGAATCCGCCTGGACGGCGTCGAGGCGGCCTGCGGCCAGATCGTTGTTGGCTTCGTCCTGCGTCTGGTATTCCTTGATCTCGGCGGCCGTGGAGCCGAAATGCTTCTTGGCATAGGCCGAATGGGTGGTCGACACCTGCACGCCGAGCACTTTGCCCTTGAGGTCGTCCGGCGTGGCGCCGAATTTCTGGTCCTTCGGCCCAATGATGGCGGTCGGCGTGTTGTAGTACTTGTCCGAGAAGTCGATGGTCTTCTCGCGTTCGGCGGTGATCGACATCGAGCTGGCGATGACGTCGATCTTCTTGGTCGTCAGCGCCGGGATGATGCCGTCCCAGGCGACAGGCGTGATGACGCAGTCGAGCTTCTCCTCGGCGCATACGGCGTCGATGAACTCGATTTCCCAGCCCACCCATTTGCCGGAGGCGTCCGGCGAGGTGAAGGGCGGATAAGGCTCAGCGGCAACGCCGATCTTGACCGGATCGGCCTTGGCCACGCCCATGGTGGCGACGCCGAGCAGCAGCGCTGCGGCGAAGGTTTTCAGAACAGTCTTCATAGTCACGACTCCCATTTTGTTGTTGGTTCCCGGTTTTCTTCCGTCCCGGCCTTCCTAGCCGATGTTGCGGATGAACTGCTTCAGCCTTTCGGATTTCGGTGCGCCGAAGATCTGCTCCGGCGGCCCCTCTTCCTCGACCAGCCCGTTGTAGAGGTAGACGACGTGGGTCGCGACCTCGCGGGCGAATTTCATTTCATGCGTCACCAGCACCATGGTGCGCCCTTCGCGCGCCAGGTCGCCGATCACCTTCAGCACCTCGCCGACCAGTTCCGGGTCGAGCGCCGAGGTCGGCTCGTCGAACAGCATCACGCGCGGGTTGATAGCCAGGGCGCGGGCGATCGCCGCGCGCTGCTGCTGGCCGCCGGAGAGATAGGCCGGGTAGACATCGCGCTTTTCGGCGAGGCCGACCCGCGCCAGCAGCTTTTCGGCTTCCCTGATCGCCACGTCGCGCTTGACGCCGAGCACGTGCACAGGAACCTCAATGACGTTCTCGATCAGCGTCATGTGGCTCCACAGGTTGAAGTTCTGGAACACCATGCCGAGTTTGGAACGGATGCGTTCGATCTGCCGGCGGTCGGCGGGAATGGTGTGGCCGTGGCTGTCCGCCTTGAGCTTGATCTCCTCGCCATTGACACGGATGATGCCGCTGGTCGGGTTCTCCAGGCAGTTGATGCAGCGCAGCAGCGTCGATTTGCCGGAGCCCGAGCCGCCGATGATGGCGATCACCTCGCCGTCGCGCGCCGACAGCGAAACGCCCTTCAGCACATGCAGCTGGCCGAATTTCTTATGCAGGTTCTCGACATGGATGGCTTCGGCCGCACTATTCAGCGCCTTGCCGGATGGGACTGTGGCGACTCCCACCGCGCTCACCGGGTGACCTCTACCACATGGTCGACGGCAGATCGTCGAACGTCTATCCGGCTAATCAACATACGCTGTAATGCCACTCCAGACTTCAGCATGGACTCAACAGCGCGAGCCCGTCAATCTCGCTCATTACGGCACTTGCGGCCTTATTGTGCAAGTGTATAAATAGCTTTCGATGAAATTTTTCCCATTTTTTTCACCTTGAAAAGGGCATCGATGAGCGCTTTCGGATCACAGTCCATGGCGGCGCCGTTGCGGCGTGTGCTGATGCGGTCGGCGGCCAATGCCATGCGCGGCGCCGACAGGGCTACCTGGCACTATGGCCCGGGTTTCGATCCGGCGAAAGCGGCATCGCAGCACGCGGCTCTCGCTGAACTGGTAAGGGCTTCCGGCGCCGAAATCGAATGGATCGATGACAAGGCCGACGGACTGTCGGACTCGGTATTCACCCACGACCCGTCGCTGATGACCGACCGCGGCGCGCTGATCCTGTCCATGGGCAAGCCATTGCGCGCCAGGGAGCCGTCGCTGCATGAGGAAACCTATACACGCCTGGGTATTCCTATCCTCGGCCGCGTCGAGGCTCCCGGCCAGGTCGAAGGCGGCGATTGCGTATGGCTGGATAACAGCACGCTGGTGATCGGGCGCGGTGTGCGCTCCAACCAGGAAGGCATCCAGCAGGTGTCCAACCTGCTGACGCCGCTGGGCATTTCCGTCTACGGCTTCGATCTGCCGCTGTGGCAGGGCGAGGAGGCGTGCCTGCATCTGATGTCGGTGATCAGCCCGCTGGCCGACGACCTCGCGCTGGTCTATTCACCGCTTTTGCCGGCCCCGTTCTATCAGTTGCTGAAGGCACGCGGCATCCGGCTGGTGGAAGGCGACGCCGAAGAGTTTGCCGCGTCCAACGGCCTCAGCCTGAACGTGCTGCCAACCAGCCCGCACAAGGTCATTGCCGTCGCAGGCTTTCCCAAGACCCAGGCCGCGATGGAAGCAGCCGGCTGCACGGTTGAAATCTTCGACGCGGATGCGCTCTGCATCGCCTGCGAAGGTGGGCCGACATGCCTGACGCGGCCCATCCTGCGCCAATGAATGAGCGCCGCAAGTTCCGTCGCGAGGGCGAGGAGCGGCGGCGGCAGGACCTGATCGACGCGACTCTGGACAGCGTGGCGGAACATGGCCTGGAGGGCGCCAGCCTGCGCGCCATCGCCTTGCGCGCCGGTGTCACCGCCGGGCTGATCCGGCACTATTTCCCCGGCAAGGAGGAATTGCTGCAGGAAGCCTACGCGGCGCTGATGGGCCGTATGACCGAGCAGGCGAAAGCGGCATTGCTTGTGGAAAATGCCTCGCCGCGCCAGCGCCTTGCGGCCTTCGTCACCGCCAACCTCAATGCGCCGATCATCGATGCGCGCGTGTTTTCGCTCTGGGCAACCTTCATCGGCCGCGCCGGCGCGGATCCGTCGCTCGCCCGAGTGCACCGCGAAGGCTATCTCGGCTTTCGCAACGAGGTGGAAGCGGTCGTGGCCGAAGTGCTCGGCGCCGAACAGCGCAGGCCGGACGCAAATGAGCTGCGCCGCCATGCCATCGCGATCAACGCGATCATCGACGGGCTCTGGATCGAAGGCTGTCTGGCCGCAGAGATGTTCTCGCCTGGCGAATTGGCGGCGATCGGCGTCAAAGCCATAGAGGCCGAGCTCGGCCTCGCACCGGAAAGGGGAAAAGACAAATGACAACGCTCGGCGAAGCCCTCATCAAGCTACTCGAGGCGCATGGCGTCGACACCGTCTTCGGCATTCCGGGCGTCCATACGGTCGAGCTTTACCGCGGGCTGGCGCGCTCAAAAATCCGCCACATCACGCCGCGGCACGAACAGGGCGCCGGCTTCATGGCCGACGGCTATGCGCGCGCCAGCGGCAGACCGGGCGTCGCCTTCGTCATCACCGGGCCGGGGCTGACCAACACCATCACCGCCATGGGCCAGGCACGCGCCGATTCGGTGCCGATGCTGGTGATTTCGGGCGTCAACGCGATGCCGACGCTGGGCAAGGGGCTGGGCTTCCTGCACGAGCTGCCGGACCAGCGCGGCATGATGGAGAAGGTGGCGCTGTTTTCGCAGCGCGTCACCGAGGCCAGCGAATTGCCAAGTGCTTTGGCACAGGCCTTCGCGCTGTTTTCGTCCTCGCGACCGGGGCCTGTGCATATCGAAATCCCGACCGATGTCATGGTCAAACCGGCCGACGGCATCACTGCTCTGCTCACCAATGCGGCGCCACCGGCGCCGGATGGCGCGGCAATCGCCGAAGCCGCTAGGCTGATCGCCGCCGCGCACCGGCCGCTGATCCTGGCCGGCGGTGGTGCCAAGCGCGCCGGTGAGCCCTTGCAGCGCCTGGCCGAGCGGCTGGGTGCGCCTGTCGTCCAGACCGCCAATGCGCGCGGCCTGCTGCACGCGCATCCGCTTTGCGTGCCTGCCAGCCCCAGCCTGAAAGCGGTGCGGGCGCTGATGGCCGACGCCGATCTGGTCATCGCCGCCGGCACCGAATTCGGCCCGACCGATTACGACGGCTACAGCGATGGCGGTTTTGTCTTGCCGGCCAACCTGATCCGCATCGACATCGGCGCCGACCAGCTCGCCCGTCGCCCGGTGAGCGTCGGCATCCAGGCCGATTGCGCTGAGGCGGTCGAAACCTTGCTTGCCGCGATAGGCCCTGATCGTGTCGCAGCGAAGGACGGCGAGAGCCGCGCCGACGCGGCACGAAAAGCGGCCTTTGCCGAACTGAGCCCCGCCTATGCAGCACAGGTGCATGCGGTGGAAACCATCCGCGACGCCTTGCCGGGCGCCATCATCGTCGGCGATTCCACACAGCCGATCTACGCCGCCAATCTCTACTACGACCACGACCGGCCGGGCGGCTGGTTCAACGCCGCCACCGGCTTCGGCGCACTCGGCTATGGGCCGCCGGCGGCGATCGGTGCCGCGCTCGCCATGCCCGGCGTGCCGGTGGTCTGTCTCACCGGCGATGGCGGCTTCCAGTTCACCCTGCCGGAACTGGGCGCGGCGCTCGATGCGCCGGCGCCGGTCATCTTCGTCGTCTGGAACAACAGAGGCTATCGCGAGATCGAGACTTCGATGCTCGATGTCGGCGTCGAACCAGTCGGCGTGTCGCCGGCGCCACCGGATTTCTGCAAGCTGGCCGAGGCTTACGGCATTGCCGCCGAACGGCTTGCCGGTACTGCTGATCTTGCCGATGCGCTCAAACGCGCACGCGCAACCGGGCTACCGCACGTCATCGAAATCACCATCGATTGACGCTTTGCCATCCGCCGTACGTCCATGCGCCGGCAAAGGGGCGGCCGGCTGCTTCGAGCGATGCAAAGACGCAACACTGCCATGTCGAGATGGCAGTTGAGTGATCGTGCAAAAGGCGCGACGCTCTGCGTCGGGCGCGGCGAAAGAACGACATAATCATAAAAAATTACAGGAGCGGTCCAGGATGACGGAAACACTTCAGGGAAAGCATATCGTGGTGACCGGTGGCACCGGGGCGCTCGGTGCAGCGGTTGTCGGCAAATTGTTGGCCGACGGCGCGATCTGCCACGTGCCGAATGCCCATGCCGCGGCCCCCACGCATTTTCCCTTCACGGCAGATGATCGCGTCCGGCTGGCGCATAATGTCGATCTCGCCGATCCCGCCAAGGTCGATGCCTTTTACGACAGCGTTCCTGATCTGTGGGCCTCCATCCATCTGGCCGGCGGCTTTGCCGCAGCACCTGTCGAGAAGATCGAATCGGCATCCTTTGCCGAAATGATGGACACCAACGCCCGCACTGCCTTCCTGTGCTGCCGCGCGGCCGTGCGCTCGATGCTTGGCTCGGCTACTGCGGGTCGCATCGTCAATGTCACGGCCCGCGCCGGGCTCGACCCGCGTCGCGGCGCCGGCATGGTCGCCTATGCCGCGAGCAAGGCCGCGGTGGCGGCAATGACGGTGGCAATGGCGGAGGAGTTGAAGCACAAGGGCATACTGGTCAACGCGATTGCGCCCTCGACGCTCGATACGCCCGCCAACCGTGCCGACATGCCGGATGCCGATGTCACCAAATGGGTCAGCCTGGAAGCCGCCGCAGAGGCAATCGCCTATCTGGCATCGCCGGCCAATCTGGCGATGAGCGGCACGCTGGTGCCGCTTTACGGCCGCGCCTGAAGGGCGCCGCGTAGGGCGTCTCATTTGCAGACGAGCTTGCCTATCTGCAGCTTGAACTTGCGTGGGCCCGGCATCGGTTCCGCGCTCGCATCGTCGACGATAAACACATCGAGCGTGCAGTCGCCGCCGCCCACCCGGTAGTGGTCATTTCCGATATGCTCGATCACGTCGATCGGGCCGTGATTTTCCAGCCTGCGCGCAACATCGCCGCTGTCGGTGATGGCGTCGATCTCCGCCTTGCGCTGCCAGTAGGGAGGTAATGCAGCCGACGCCGCCGCAGTGCCGATCAAAAGGAATGCTGCGACAAAACCGATACGGGTCATGGGGCCTCCGATCGTCTGGCTTCCACCAGCGGCCTTTGCCGACGGAGCTCAATCTAGAGCCAAGGTCGGCCGTTTCCAACATGGCGGCCGCCGACGCTTCCACGGCATAGAAGAACCCCGCGACTATGTCAGGTTCGAGACGCCCGCCTCCACGACCTCGACTGCGTCACCGATTGAGATCGTGCCGGCGTTGTTCGGAATCGCGTTCTGGCCGAAGATAATGCCGCCCTTGGCGGAGCGGTGGAGTTTGCCAAGCGTCTGCAACGGCTCGCGCGGGTCCGGCTGCTCGCCGCTGTGCGGATCGCGGGTGGTGATGACACAGCGCGAGCAGGGCTTTGCGATCCGCAACGCGACAGCGCCGATGCGGATCGTCTTCCAGTTGTCTTCAGGCCATGCGCCTTCGGCGTCGAGGACGATGTTCGGCCGAAACCGCGCCATCTCGATGGGCCTGGCAAGATGGCTGTTCAGATGGTCCAGCGAGCCCGTCGTCGCGATCAGCAACGGAAAACCGTCGGCAAAGCCGACATAGTCGCCGGGCTGGCCGAATTCCGGGTCGACCGGCCGGTTCTTCGGATCGTCGAAATAAACGAGATCGACGGGCCGGCCAAGAATCGCCGAGAGATAGGCGCCGGCGGCCGGATCGGCCGACCGCGCAACAACCATGTCCTTCCAGATCTTGACCTGACGCAGCGCGGCACCAGAGCCTGGAGCCTCTACGGCGTGCGAGCCATGCCTGTCATGCTTCAACAGAATGCCGGTGCCGCGATGCTCGACGTCGATCGTCGTCATTGCCGGTATCTGGCGAATGGTGAGGAACTGCCCGTCCTTGTCGACGACCATCCAGCGACGGTCGCCTTCCATGCCCATGGTCTCGATATCGGCGCTCGGCACGGCATGGCCGCGCAGGCTCTTGACCGGATAGCGATAGAGTTCGACGACCTTCATGCGCAATGCTTCTCTGTTGCCCCCAAGGGCGTGACATCCCACGTTTATGCCGGCAAACGACATGCGCCCGACCCTACAGCCGCCCGTGCCGAATTGAAGGGGTTCCACCGTCTTTGTCTTGTGCCAACCGCCTCGTAAGGCCGCCGCCACCCAGCTCTCACGCGCATGAAAAAACCCGCGAGCCTTGCAGCCCGCGGGTCTTCTTGGTTCAGGCCGTGCGCGAGGCGCGGCAGCAACCGAGGCTTACGCGCTGCGCGCGAAGCGGCTTAGCTGCCCTGCTTCTTCAGCGCGGCGCCCAGGATGTCGCCCAGCGAAGCGCCGGAGTCGGTCGAGCCGTACTGTGCGACCGCTTCCTTCTCTTCGGCGATTTCCAGCGCCTTGATCGAGACCTGCAGCTTGCGGGTCTTCTTGTCGAAGGCGATGACGCGAGCGTCAACCTTCTGGCCGACAGTGAAGCGCTCGGGGCGCTGCTCGTCGCGGTCACGGCTCAGATCGGAGCGCTTGATGAAGGTCTCGATGCCGCTGTCGACCAGCCGCACTTCCAGACCGCCATCCTTGACGCCGATGACTTCGCAGGTGACGACCGCGTTCTTACGCAGTTCGCCTGAAGTCGCCGCTTCGCCGACCGTATCCTTGGCCAGCTGCTTGATGCCGAGCGAGATGCGCTCCTTGTCGATGTCGACGTCGAGCACCTGCGCCTTGACCATGTCGCCGCGATTGTACTCTTCGATGACCTGCTCGCCCGGACGGGTCCAGTCGAGGTCGGAGAGGTGCACCATGCCGTCCACGTCGCCTTCGAGGCCGATGAACAGGCCGAACTCGGTCTTGTTCTTGACCTCGCCCTCGACCTGGCTGCCGACCGGATGGCTAGAAGCGAAAGCCTGCCACGGATTCTCGAGCGTCTGCTTGAGGCCGAGCGAGATGCGGCGCTTGGCCGGATCGACCTCGAGCACCACAACGTCGACTTCCTGCGTCGTCGACAGGATCTTGCCGGGGTGCACGTTCTTCTTGGTCCACGACATTTCCGAAACGTGGATGAGGCCCTCGATGCCCGGCTCCAGCTCGACGAACGCGCCGTAGTCGGTGATGTTGGTGACGGTGCCCTTGATCTTCTTGCCGATCGGGAACTTGGTGCCGATCTCGGACCACGGATCCGACTCGAGCTGCTTCATGCCGAGCGAGATGCGGTGGGTTTCCTGGTTGATGCGGATGATCTGCACCTTGACCGTCTGACCGATGTTGAGGATTTCGGTCGGATGGTTGACGCGGCGCCATGCCATGTCGGTGACATGCAGCAGGCCGTCGATGCCGCCGAGGTCGACGAACGCACCGTAATCGGTGATGTTCTTGACGACGCCTTCGACAACCTGGCCTTCTTCGAGGTTCTGCACGATTTCCGAACGCTGTTCGGCGCGGCTTTCCTCGAGCACGGTGCGACGCGACACCACGATGTTGCCGCGACGGCGATCCATCTTGAGGATCTCGAAGGGCTGCGGGTTGTGCATCAGCGGGGAGACGTCGCGGATCGGGCGGATATCGACCTGGCTGCGCGGCAGGAAGGCCACAGCGCCGTCGAGGTCGACGGTGAAGCCGCCCTTGACCTGGTTGAAGATGACGCCTTCGACGCGCTCACCCTTGGTGAACTTCTCTTCGAGCTTGACCCAGCTCTCTTCGCGGCGGGCCTTGTCGCGCGACAGGACGGCTTCGCCCAGTGCGTTCTCGATGCGCTCGACCATGACTTCGACAGTGTCGCCGACCTTGAGCGTCGAGTCCTTGCCCTTGACGCCGAATTCCTTCAGCGGCACGCGGCCTTCGACCTTGAGGCCGACATCGATGATGGCCATGTCTTTTTCGATCGCCAGGATCGTGCCCTTGACGACCTGACCTTCGCCGGAGTGACCGGTGGTAAATGATTCTTCGAGCAGGCTCGCGAAATCGTCGCGAGTGGGATTTGCAGCTGACATATTTTCTCCTGGAGTGCCCCGCATCTGTTGCGGGACGGGCGCCGTGGGTTAGCGTTGCGTTGGCCTGCCGGCGTTCCGGGCTACAAAAGCCCTGGGCCGCCTAAGCGGCAATTCCGGCGCATGAAGAATGCTGGCAGGCTGGTTCGTGCCCGATATGGGTATTTTCTTCGCTTCCGGCAATCGGTGGCAGCGGGAAAACCTTCAATCAGGCTTTATCTCTCTTGGCCAAGGCGTCGTCTATGATCGTTTTGGCCGCCAGAAACGCGGCCTCTATAGCCATTTCGGAGGTATCAAGCAAGTGCGCGTCCGTTGCCGGCTTCAGCGGCGAGTCGGCGCGGCCCATGTCGCGCGCGTCACGGCGCTCGATATCGGCGAGGATTTCGGAAAAATTGGCTGAGCCGCCGATGCTCTCGATCTCCGCCAGCCGGCGCTGCGCGCGCACCTCGGCGCTCGCCGTCACATAGAGTTTTATGTCGGCGTCCGGGCACACAACGGTGCCGATGTCGCGCCCGTCGAGCACCGCGCCTGGAGGGGTTTTGGCGAAGTCACGCTGCTTTTCGACCAGGATGCGCCGCACGGTCGGGTAAACCGCAACCTTCGAGGCAGCCTCGCCAACCGCATGCGCCGATAGCACCGCCCGGTCGAGCTTCGCCAGATCGACCTGACGCGCGGCGGTCTCGGCCGCCGAGACATTGTCGAGGGGTAGCGCGTGCTGGAGCAATGCGTAGGCCACGGCGCGATAGGTGAGGCCAGTGTCGAGGAGGTTGAGGCGGTAGTGGTCGGCAAGCCGGCGGGCAAGGGTGCCTTTGCCGGCGCCGGCGGGACCGTCGATGGCGATGGTGAAGACGTGTGTCATTCGAAACCTCGATGCAAGTGCCTCACGCCATTGGCGCTCGAAGTCAACCGCCGTGACTTCCGAGGCTTCGAACTGGCTGTCCGAATTGATCTCTGCGAGATCAGGAAAGCCCTCTGTCGAATTTCCGGTCCCTCCGACTTCTATATCCTCCGACCCGTCAAGGGCGGGGCCGCGAATGGCGAAGCCCACGGAGCCATCGGCATAGAATTCTATTGTTCGGTTCTGAAAATTGTCGTCGGCGACTTCATACCAGAGGTGGGACGGCTCCTCTGGTATATCATGTTTCCAATGAACGAAAACGTATCTCACCCGATCTCCGCGCCCAGCCCAGTCATCAAATCCATGAATTCCGGAAAGCTGGTCGCGATCATGGCGGCGTCGTCGATGGTCACCGGCTTTTCCGTTGCCAGGCCCATGACCAGAAAGCTCATGGCGATGCGGTGGTCGAGATGGGTCTGGACCGTCGTGTCCTGGCCGTTGGGATGACCGCCCAGGCCCTTGCCGCCGGGCTTGCCGCGCACGGCCAAGCTAGCTTCCCCCTCGGTGCAGTCGACGCCATTGATCTTCAATCCGTTGGCCACCGCCGCCAGCCGGTCGGATTCCTTCACCCGCAGCTCTTCCAGGCCCAGCATCAGCGTTTCGCCTTCAGCGAAGCTGGCGGCAACCGCGAGCACCGGATATTCGTCGATCATCGACGGCGCCCGCTCGGGCGGCACGGTGACGCCCTTCAATTCGGAGTAGCGTACGCGCAGGTCGGCGACATCCTCGCCACCGGCATTGCGCGGGTTCAAGATGTCTATCTGGCCGCCCATTTCCTGCAGCGTCAGAAGCAGGCCGGCGCGAGTTGGGTTCATCAGCACGTTTTCGATAACAATGTCGGAACCCGGCACGATCAGCGCCGCGACCAGCGGGAAGCCGGCCGAGGACGGGTCGCCCGGTACCGCTATGATCTGTCCCGTCAGCTTGCCCTGGCCCTCGATGAAGATATGGCGCACGCCGCGCTCGTCGGTCTCGACCGACAGGTTGGCGCCGAAGCCCTTCAGCATCTTTTCGGTGTGGTCGCGCGTCATCACCGGTTCGATGACGGTGGTAATGCCCGGCGTGTTGAGGCCGGCGAGCAGCACGGCCGACTTCACCTGCGCCGAGGCCATCGGCACGCGGTAGGTGATGGGGGCGGCATGCTTCGGTCCATGCAGCGTGATCGGCATGCGGTCACCGGGCGTTGCCTTCAGCACCTGCACGCCCATCTGGCGCAAGGGTTCGAGCACGCGGCCCATCGGCCGTCCCGACAGCGAGGCGTCGCCGATGAAGGTCGTTTCCATATCGTAAGTGCCGACAAGACCCATGGTGAGGCGCGAACCGGTGCCGGCATTGCCGAAATCGAGCGGGCCTTCCGGCTGCAGCAGCGCGCCATTACCGGTGCCGCGGATCACCCATTCGGCGCCGCGCTTCTCGATATGCGCGCCCATCGCCTTCATGGCGGCAGCCGTGCGCATCACGTCCTCGCCTTCCAGCAGGCCGGTGACGCGGGTTTCGCCGGAGGCCAGGCCGCCGAACATCATGGAACGGTGTGAAATCGACTTGTCGCCCGGCACGCGGGCGGTGCCGGAAAGGGCTGAGGATTTGCGGGCGGTGGCCGGCTTGGCAGCGGCGGCGTGAGACATGGAATTTCCCTGGACGGAATGCCGGCGCACCGGCGCTTTTCATTTGTTGCGGCGGTCTCGTATCACGGCGGGCACAAATGGTCATCCCCATGGTCGTCACTTGGCGCGGGGCCTTTCAGTACTTGGTTTTGTGACGCCGGCTTTTCGCTTTGACAGCGCGGTAAACTGTGGTTATGGGGACCACTCTTTTACTGACGAGGCTTGCCGTGGCAAAAAACGAACTTGGCACAAAGCGTGTCGACCCTGAGACGGGTCGAAAATTCTACGACCTGAACAAGGACCCGATCGTCTCGCCCTATACGGGCAAGACCTATCCGCGTTCCTACTTCGAGGAAGGCAAGATCGCCGCCATCGAAGAGGAAGAGGAAGTGGCCGAGAAGGAAGTAGACGCCGAGGAAGAAGAAGGCGTTGAAGTCGTCTCGCTTGAAGAGGCCGACGAAGACGTCAAGGCCGGCGACGACCTTCCCGATCTGGGCGACGACGAGGACGATGTGGACCTCGGCGACGACGAGGACGATACGTTCCTTGCCGACGAAGAAGAAGAAGATGACGATGTCGCTGACATGATCGGCGTCGGCGACGACGACGACGAGGTCTGATCGACCGCGGGCATATGCGCCCGCAGGCTTTCTTGAGCTGTGACGAAAAAGCGGTTCTTGCAGGCTTGATATTCAGGGAAGACGGGGTTAGAAGCCGCCTGCACTAAACGGCGCGGTGTTGAACCGCTCCGGACCTCTACGCCGGCAACGGCGCCGGCTGACTGCCGGAGTGGGGCCATAGCTCAGTTGGGAGAGCGCTTGAATGGCATTCAAGAGGTCGTCGGTTCGATTCCGATTGGCTCCACCAAACAGTCTCTTTCCGACGCTCGGGTTCGCGGCATTCATGCTTGTCGCCTGCCAGTCGGCGCCTGAACCATCATCCCCGCCGCCAGCGCCCGCACCTCAGCCGATGGCGCCTGCCGCGATCTCCGCGGACGGTGCGGCGGTCCTCGATCCGTCTGTCAGGGTCATGCCCCCCGGCGAGGGCATCCCGGCCAAATATGTCGCATTTTCCGGCATATGGGGCGGACGTCTCGATGGGATGTATGACGGCAAGCTCGCCGTGCTGACGATTTCGCGCGGCGGGAATGTCTCCGCCATCTACGCCTGGGGCGATGTCGCCGACAACAAACCGGGCGTGGCCGACGGTGAAGGCAAGATTTTCGGCAACACGTTGAAACTGCGGCGCCTTCCCAATGGCGCGGACGTCAGCGCGGTCATGCAGGCGGACGGGACGCTGACCGTCACCTATGGGCTTGCCGACCGCACCTATACGGGCACGTTCACCAAGCAGTAATCGCGAGAGCGAACCTCCTGTGTCAGCCCACGGCTGGCGCCCGCCCCGATCAATGCAGGCCGAACTCGCGCAGCAATTCTTCGCGATAGCGCACGAAGCGGCTTTCGCTGCGCTCGCGCGGGCGCGGCAGGTCGATGTCGATCAGCCTTGCCGCGCCGCCTTTCTCCTTGGGCAGGATCAGCACCCGGTCGGCTAGATAGATCGCCTCTTCCAGATCGTGGGTGACCATCACCATGGTGACGTTCTCCTCGCTCCAGATGCGTGCCAGTTCCTCCTGCATGCCGATCTTGGTCATGGCGTCCAGCGCTCCCAGCGGCTCGTCGAGCAGGAGAATTTCGGGCTGGACGGTAAGCGCCCGGGCGATGCCGACGCGCTGTGCCATGCCACCCGAAAGCTGGCTCGGAAAAGCATCGGCGAATTCGGCAAGGCCGACCAGCGCAACGTAGAAGCGGGCGCGTTCCTCGGCTTGTCTCTTGGGCACGCCGCGGACTTCAAGGCCAAAGGCGACATTGCCGAGTACGCTCAGCCAGGGCAGCAGGCGCGGCTCCTGGAAAATCACGGCGCGCTCGGCGCCGACGCCATGCACCGGCTGGCCGTCGATCGCGACGGCGCCGCTGTCGGCAGCCTCCAGTCCGGCCAGAATGCGCAGCAACGTGGTCTTGCCGGAGCCGCTGGCGCCGACGATGACCAGGCATTCCCCCGAACGGATGTCGAGGTTGAGTGTCCGCAGCACGGCAAGCCGGCGCCCGCCAAGGCTGAAGGATTTGGAGAGGTCGCGGATCGAGACCTCTCCGCCACGGTTGGAACCGGTCATCTCATCTCCCAGCTATTTCAGAGCTCAGTTGGTCTTGGTTTCGCCGGGCCGGTACAGGATGTCGGCAGCCTTCAGCTTGCCCTTGGCCAGACGGCCGTCGCGCTCCAGCACGGCGACCCAGAAATCGATGTCTCGATCGTTCGCCTGCGCACCTTCACGCAGGCCAAAGCCGGTCCAGTAGCGGGCGAGATCGCCGTTTTCACCGCGCTTGT
Organism: Mesorhizobium sp. P171375; assembly: GCF_057786075.1. Taxonomy (NCBI): domain Bacteria; kingdom Pseudomonadati; phylum Pseudomonadota; class Alphaproteobacteria; order Hyphomicrobiales; family Phyllobacteriaceae; genus Mesorhizobium; species Mesorhizobium sp. P171375. The sequence goes on along the minus strand of NZ_JBYNWF010000001.1, from coordinate 1,278,102 downwards.
TGAGGATATTGGCCAGCGCCTTGCGGGCTTCGTCCGGGTTCTGGCGCGACCAGTCTGAAGCGCGCGCCGACTGTTCAACGAAGTTGCGCGCCGCATCCGGATTGGCGGCAATGAAGTCGCGCCTGAGCACGACGAAGCCGCCGGCAAGTTCGCCGAGCACTTGGGTATCGTCGAACACGCCGCGCACGCCGCCATTGGCGACCAGCGCACCGGCAAACGTCGCCTGCCAGTAGCCGAGCCCGGCTATGTCGACCTGGCGTGAGCGCAAGGTCTGCTCCAGCTGCGGGCCAGGCACGACGACGAGGTTGGCGGCATCCGGCGGCAAGCCGACGCTGTGCAGGGCTTCGCGCACCGTATAGTCGAGATGGGCACCTAGCGTGTTGACCGAGATGGTCTTGCCGGCAATGTCGGCGATCGATTTGATCGGGCTGTCTTCCAGCACATAGAAGACGCTCTTCACGTCCTTGTTGATGCCGTTGCTCGGATAGGCGGCGACGAAGTCGTTGCCGCCAGAGATCGAGTTGATCACCGCCGCGGTGGCGGCCGAGCCGATGTCGACGCTGCCGGACGACAGCGCAAACAGCGATTCCGGTCCGCCCGAGGCATAGCCGACATTCTCCAGCTCGACGCCGAGCCCCTTGTAGTAGCCGAGCTCGGCGGCCAGCTCATGCGGTGAGATGCTGCCGCGGCTGGCGAGATAGCGGAATTTCACGGGTGCGGTTTCGGCAAAGGCGAGGCGCGGCAGGCCGGCGGCGATGAGGCCGGCGGCAAGCGGTGCGCCGGCAAGCAGGGAACGGCGAGTGATTTTCATGATCCGGTCTTTCCTGGGTAAGAGCTGGCCTGGATAAGGGTGATGTACGGACTGCTAATTGACTGGATTGCTCCAACGATAGAGCCGCCGCTGCAGCGCGACCAGCGCCTGGTTGGCGATCAGGCCAAGTCCGGCGAGGATGACGATTGCCGCAAACATCAGCGGGATCTGGAAATTGTACTGCGCGTTCATCACCTGGAAGCCGATGCCCTTGTTGGCGCCGATCATCTCAGAGGCGATCAGGAGCAGCAGCGCGGTGGTGGCGCTCAGCCGCAGACCGACGAAGATCGACGGCACGGCGCCCGGCAGCACGACGCGGCGAAACACGGTGAGCCGACTCGCCCCGTAGACGCGCGCCATTTCGAGCAGCTTGGGATCGACCTCCTTGACGCCGCTGGTGGTGTTGAGCAGCAGCGGAAACAGCGTTGCCCAGAAGATGACGAAGATCTTCGAGGTTTCGCCCAGCCCCAAGAGCAGGATGAACACCGGGTAGAGCGCCAGCGCCGACGTCTGCCGGAATACTTGCAGGATCGGATCGAGCGCTGTTTCGACCGGACGCACCTGGCCCATGAACAGGCCGAGAGGGATGGCGACCGCAACCGCCGCCGCAAAGGCAATGCCGGCGCGCTGCAGGCTGATGGCGATGTCGCCGAGCAGGCTGCCGCCGGCAAGCCCTTTCCAGAGCGCGGTGATGATCATGTCGAGCGGCGGCAGCACCGCCGCGTTGACCCATCCGACGCTGCTTGCCACCTGCCAGAGCGCCAGGAAACCGACAAGCACACCGTAGCGCGACAGGAAGCGGACAGCCGCCCTACCGCTGAGGCGCAGAAAGTCGTCGCCAGGCCCGCTTTCGCTGCGACTGGCGCGGATCGTGATCGGCCGATCGATGTGCTGAAATGTCATCGCGTCATCCCTTCAGCTATGAGGATCATTCGGCGGCAAGGACGGTCGAGCGGGCGACGGTCCATGGGTTTTCCGGCCGCCTGAGACCGAGATTCTCGCGCAGTGTCCGGCCTTCATAAGCGGTGCGGAACAGACCGCGCCGTTGCAACTCGGGAATGACCAGGTCGACGAAATCGTCGAGCGCACCGGGCAGCCAGGGCGGCAGGATGTTGAAGCCGTCGGCCGCCTCGCTGGTGAACCATTCTTCCAGCTGGTCGGCGACCTGCGTGACGCTGCCGACGATGGTGTAGTGGCCGCGCGCCGTCGCCACCCATTGGTAGAGCTGGCGGATGGTGAAGTTGTGCTCGTCGGCGATCTGCCGGATCAGCGCCTGACGGCTCTTCATGCCTTCGGTTTCCTTGCTCGGTGGCAGCGGGCCGTCGAGCGGATAGCCCCTGATGTCGAGCGTCTGGCCGGCGAGCCCGTTGAGCAGCGCAACACCGTCCTCGGGCAGGATGAGGTCGTTGAGCTGCTGGTATTTGGCGCGGGCTTCTTCCTCGGTGCGCCCGACAAAGGGCGCAACGCCGGGCATGATCAACACCTGGTCGGGATCGCGGCCGACTTCCGCCACGCGAGCCTTGATGTCGCGGTAGAATTCCTGCGCCGTCTCGAGCTTCTGATGGGCGGTGAAGATGACCTCGGCCGAGTGCGCGGCAAGTCCGCGGCCATCTTCCGACTGCCCGGCTTGTACGACAACCGGATGTCCCTGCACCGGGCGCGGCACGTTGAGCGGACCCTTGACGCTGAAATGTTCGCCCTTGTGGTCGATGTCATGCAATTTGTCCTTGTCGTAGAAGCGGCCCGACTGCTTGTCGCGGATGAAGGCGTCATCCTCCCAGCTGTCCCACAGCGCCTTGACCGTCTCGACATGCTCATGCGCCCGCGCATAGCGCTCGGCGTGGTTGGGCTGGACATCGCGGTTGAAATTGCGTGCGGTCTCGTCGCCGGCCGAGGTCACCACGTTCCAGCCGGCGCGGCCGTTCGACAACAGGTCGAGCGAAGCGAATTTGCGCGCCAGCGTGTAGGGCTCCTCATAGGTGGTGGAGGCCGTGGCGATGAAGCCGAGATGCGTGGTCAGCGGCGCCAGCGCCGCAAACAGCGTCACCGGCTCGAAGCCGGCGATCTTGGCGTTTCCGCCTTCGCGGGCGCCGAGGCCGACGGTCAGATTGTCAGCCAGGAAATAGGCGTCGAACAGGCCGCGCTCGGCGGTCAGCGCCAGCTGTCTGTGGAACTCGAAATTGGTGGCGCCGTCGGCCGGCGCATCGGGATGGCGCCAGGCGGCAATATGCTGTCCGCCGCCGGGCAGGAAGGCGCCGAGCTTGATCTGCCGCGGCTTGCTCTGGGATTTGCTGGCTCTGGTCATGCGCAAGGCGTCCTTCTGGTCTGTGCGGGAAGGGATGTTGCGTGCTGATCTTCAGGCGGCACGGACGACGCTGTAGGGCACGCCGGCCACCCGGCATGCCTCGGCCACTGCCTGCCTGGCTCGCGCCTGGACGGCTTCGGACACCAGCACGCCATTGGCGAAATCCTTGTCCGAGGCGTAGATCGCGGTCGGCAGGGTCTGTGCCTCGAAGAAGCCGAACAGCGGCCGCAACTGGTGCTCGACGACAAGTGAATGCCGCTCGCCGCCGCCGGTCGCCGCAAGGATGACCGGCTTGCCGCGCAGCGATGCCGGGTCGAGCAGGTCGAAGAAATGCTTGAACAGCCCGGTATAGCTGCCTTTGAAGGTCGGTGAGCCAACCACCAGCACGTCGGCGCCCAGCACCTGGTCTACAATGGCGCGGGCCACCGGATCGAGATCGCCAAGATGCCGTGCCGATGGGAAGGACGGACCGAGATCCTCGATGTCGAAGACGCTCAAAGCCGCGCCGGCACGGCTCGCCACTTCACCGGCGATGTGGCTGACGAAAGCCTTGGTCTTGGACGGACGGGTAAGGTTGCCAGACAACCCCACCACCAGCTTTCTCGACATTTTTGCGGCTCCTTGCACGATGGTATGTGCATTAAGGCTACCGATTTTGTAGAATTTAATGAGCGAGAAGATTTCAAAACCAGCCCGTCAAGCGAATGGAGTTTGCGGCACATCGCCTTTCCTTGGTTCATTTGGCCCAAAAAGCGGCGCGCCAGATGCCGGTTCGATATTCGCTGGCTCTGACAAATAGACAATCCTGGTGCTTTGCATGCCGATGGGTATGGTCGCGAAACCGTCAAGGGTCGGCGCCATTGACACTGCGTTGCGTCAGATACGATTGAACCCAATCGCACGGGCGACGAAGTAGGGACCTGCAATGAACAGGATGCGCGCATGAAAAAGATCGGCTTTCTTTCCTTCGGCCATTGGTCGCCCTCGTCGCAATCGCAGACGCGCTCGGCCGCCGATGCGCTTTTGCAGTCGATCGACCTGGCGGTGGCGGCCGAGGAGCTTGGCGCTGACGGCGCCTATTTCCGCGTCCATCATTTTGCCCGCCAGCTTGCTTCGCCCTATCCGCTTCTAGCCGCAGTCGGCGCCCGCACCAGCCGCATCGAGATCGGCACCGCCGTCATCGACATGCGCTACGAGAATCCGCTGTATATGGCCGAGGATGCGGGTGCTGCCGACCTGATCGCCGGCGGCCGGCTGCAGCTCGGCATCAGCCGCGGCTCGCCGGAGCAGGTGATCGACGGCTGGCGCTACTTCGGCTACGTGCCGCTGGAAGGCCAGAGCGACGCCGACATGGCACGCAACCATGCCGAGGTTTTCCTGAACGTGCTGCGTGGCGAAGGTTTTGCGCAGCCCAATCCGCGGCCGATGTTTCCCAACCCGCCCGGAATGCTGCGCCTCGAGCCGTTCTCGGCCGGCCTGCGCGACAGGATCTGGTGGGGCGCCGCCACCAACGCGACCGCCGAATGGGCGGGCAAGCTCGGCATGAACCTGCAAAGCTCGACGCTGAAGTTCGACGAGAGCGGACAGCCGCTGCACGTCCAGCAGGCCGAACAGATCCGCGCCTTCCGTGCGGCGTGGAAGGAAGCCGGCCATGCGCGTGAGCCGCGCGTCTCGGTCAGCCGCAGCATCTTCGCGCTGGTCGACGACCGTGACCGCGCTTATTTCGGCGGCAACGACAGCGAGGACCATTTCGGCTACATCGAACCCGAAAAACGCGCCGTGTTCGGACGTACCTACGCAGCCGAGCCTGATGTGCTGGTCGAGCAGCTGAAAGAGGACGAAGCGATCGCCGAGGCCGACACGCTGCTTCTGACCGTCCCCAACCAGCTCGGCGTCGAGTACAACGCCCATGTCATCGAGGCGATCCTGAAGCACGTCGCGCCGGCTCTCGGCTGGCGCTGACGCGAGCGCCAGCCCTCGAGCAAGCAGACTTAAGAGAAGAGGCGGCTAGACATCCGCCTTGAAGGTCTGCTTCTGCTGGCCGAGCCCCTCGATGCCGAGCTCCACCACATCGCCGGCCTTCAGGAACACCGGCGGCTTCATGCCAAGCCCAACGCCGGGAGGCGTGCCGGTGGAGATGATGTCGCCGGGATGCAGCGACATGAACTGGCTGAGGTAGGAGACGAGATAGGCGACGCCGTAGACCATGGTCTTGGTCGAGCCGTTCTGCATGGTCTTGCCGTTGACCGTCAGCCACATTTTCAGGTTCTGCGGGTCGGCCACTTCATCCTTGGTGACCAGCCACGGGCCGGTCGGGCCGAACGTGTCGCAGCTCTTGCCCTTGGTCCACTGGCCCTGGCGCTCGGCCTGGAAGGCGCGCTCGGACACGTCATGGGCGACGGCATAGCCGGCGACATAATCCAGTGCGTCGGCCTCGCTGACATATTTCGCCGTTTTGCCGATGATCACGGCGAGCTCGACCTCCCAGTCGGTCTTTTCCGAGCCGCGCGGGATCAGCACGTCATCGTCGGGACCGACAATGGCCGAGCTGGCCTTCATGAAGATGATCGGCTCCGGCGGCACGGTGGCGCCGGTTTCGGCGGCGTGGTCGGAATAGTTCAGCCCAATGCAGATGAACTTGCCGGTGCCGGCAACGCAAGGGCCGAGCCGGGGCTTTCCGGACACCGCCGGCAGCGACTTCGGATCGAGCTTCGACAATGTCTCGAGCGACGCCGGATCGAGCGTCTTGCCGGCAATGTCAGGGACATGGCCTGAAAGATCGCGGATCGTTCCATCCGCATCGAGCAGGCCGGGGCGCTCGCTCCCAACCTCGCCATAGCGCAGCAGTTTCATCTTGCTCTCCAAATTGCGGCCCAAGGCCGTTTTCAAACTCGCTCCGCCAAGCGACAACAGTCTGAGGCGGACCTTAGCAATCGAATCCGACCTCGGCCAAGCGCAGGTGCCACATCAGGCGCCTGGCAGGGTAGGATTTTCAGACTTGGCGATCCTGATCATCCATGATTTGCCAGACCACTTTTGCTGACGCGAAACCTGCGGTTTCGGGATCTAGATGGACCAGCCGCCGTCGATATTATAAGCCTGCCCGGACGTATAGGTTGCACCGGCCAGATAGACGGCAAGATCGGCGATCTCTTCGGGCGTCCCGAGGCGGCCCATCGGCTGGCGGGCGATGAAGGCCGCGCGGGCGGCATCGTAATCTCCCTGAGCATGCATACGGTCCTGCAGCGACGGGCTTTCGACCGTGCCCGGGCAGATGGCGTTGCAGCGAATGCCCTTGCCGACATAGTCGGCGGCAATCGCCTTGGTCAGGCCGATGACCGCCGCCTTGGTGACGCCATAGGCGAAGCGGTTGGGAACGCCTTTGCCGGCGCCGGCAACCGAAGACATGTTGATGATCGAGCCGTCGCCGCGCTCCAGCATGCCGGGCAGCACAGCCCGGATGGTGCGGATCATGGCGCGGACATTGAGGTTGAAGGCGAAATCGAGATCGGCATCCTTCATCTCGAGGATCGACCCGGAATGGACGAAGCCGGCACAGTTGAACAACACGTCGACGCGGCCGATTTCAGCAAAGCCCGATGCCACCGCATCATCGTTGAGAACGTCGAGCTTGCGGGTCTTGATGCCAGAGGTCTTGGCGAGTTCGGCCAGCAGCGCTTCGTTGATGTCGGTGGCATGGACGACGGCACCTGCCTTGGCGAAGGCCAGCGCGCTCGCCTTGCCGATGCCTTGCGCCGCCGCCGTGACGACAACGACCTTGCCTGCCAGATCCGCCATTCGTCTTCTCCTCCGTCCGTTTGCGATCAACCGGCTTTCTACCGGCAGACGGTCGCGATGCATTGTGCCAGGCGAGCACATTGTGCCGCCTGCGCCCAACCCGATAAATGTTTTTTCTCGTTAAAGAACATTATTTCCGGCGTCAAGCCCGACGGTCCGCTCCGAAGACGGGAACACGAATCCTCAGTCGCCGTAAGGCACCCAGACGTTCTTGACCTCGACGGCGCGGCGCAGCAAGGCATCGCCTGCGGCCTCGTCGGACGTCCAGTCGAGGCTGCGGCCGTTGCCGGTCCAGACGCGCTTGAGATTGCCGATGGAATCGGCCTCCGCCTTGGCGCAGGTGTCGGCATCCGCGAACAGCCAGAGCCCGTCGACATCGTCGTGCTTGGCCAGAACGCCGGCAAGTTCCGCCGTGCGGCCGGTGACGATGTTGATGGCGCCGGCCGGAACGTCGGAATATTCGATCACCTGGTAGAGATCGGTGGCGAGCAGCGGGTATTTTTCCGACGGCACGGCGACCACGGTGTTGCCCATGGCAAGGGCTGGGGCGATCAGAGAGATGAAACCGAGCAGCGGCGCGGTGTCGGGTGCTACGATGCCAACGACGCCGACCGGCTCGTGCAGGGCGAGCGTGACGGCGCGGGCCGGCGGCTGATGCACTCTGCCCTCGAACTTATCAGCGAGGCCGGCATAGAGGAACAGGCGCTCGATCGACTGTTCTACTTCTTCCCGGGCGGCCTTGGCGTCTGTCAGTTCGGCGAGACGGGCAGCGAATTCGGCGGCACGCCCGGACAGATTTTCGGCGAGGTAATAAAGCACCTGGGACCGGTTGTAGGCGGTAGCCTCCGGCCAGGCCTTGCAGGAACGGGCGGCAGCAACGGCGTCGCGGATATCCTTGCGGTTGCCGAGGCCGACTTCGCCGGCCATCTTGCCCTTGGCAGTGGCTATCGCCAGCGAGTAATTGCCGTCCGGGCGGACCTGCTTGCCGCCGATAAACAGCTTTGCCGTGCGGTCGATGGCGCCGCCGTCCGATTGCTCGACCGGCTGCGCGGAAGACGTCGCCGGCTTGATCACCGGACCGAGCGGCAGCTTTGCCGCGAGATATTCGAACATGCCCTCGCGCCCGCCTTCGCGACCAAAGCCGCTTTCGCGGTAGCCGCCGAAGCCGCAGGCGGCGTCGAACATGTTGGTGCCGTTGACCCAGACGACGCCGGCCTTCAGCTGCGGCGCGACATGCAGAGCGAGGTTGATGTTTTCGCTCCACACCGAGGCGGCCAGACCATAACGCGTGTTGTTGGCAAGCTCGATCGCTTCCTCGGTGTTGCGGAAGGTCATGGTGGCCAGCACCGGGCCGAACACTTCCTCCTGCGCCAATATGTTAGCCGGCGAAACACCGGTGGCGAGTGTCGGCAGATGGTAATAGCCGGAAGACGGGAGTGCTGCATCCGGCTGCCAGCAGACGGCACCCTGTTTCGCCCCTTCGGCGACCAGGCCCTTGACCCGGTCGAGCTGTGTGGCGTCGACCAGCGGGCCGATATCGGTGTTCTTGTCGAGCGGGCTGCCGACGCGCAGCCGGCTCATCCTGACCTTGACCTTGGCGATCAAGGCCTCGGCAATGCCTTCCTGCACCAGAAGCCGCGACCCGGCGCAGCAGACCTGGCCCTGGTTGAACCAGATGCCGTCGACCAGGCCTTCGACGGCGCTGTCGAGATCGGCGTCCTCGAAGACGATGAAGGCCGACTTGCCGCCGAGTTCCAGCGACAGTTTCTTGCCCGACCCAGCAGTGGCTTTCCTGATGATCTTGCCGACCTCGGACGAGCCGGTGAAGGCGATCTTCTGGATGCCGGGATGGTTGACGATAGCGACGCCCGCTTCAGGCCCGCCCTGGACGATGTTGACGACGCCCTTCGGCACGCCGGCGCGTTCGCAGATTTCGGCGAACAGGATGGCGGTGAGCGGCGTGAACTCGGCCGGCTTCAGCACCACCGTGCAGCCGGCGGCAAGCGCCGGCGCGATCTTCCAGGCCAGCATCAAGAGCGGAAAATTCCACGGGATGATCTGGCCGACGACGCCGACGCCCTTATGGCCAGGGAAATCCTTGTCCAGCGCCTGCGCCCAGCCGGCATGATGGATGAAATGGCGGATGGCGAGCGGCACGTCGATATCGCGGCTTTCGCGGATCGGCTTGCCATTGTCGATTGTCTCAAGCACCGCGAACAGGCGCTGATGCCGCTGCATGGCGCGGCCGATGGCATAAAGCACCTTCGCGCGCTGGTAACCCGAGGATGCCGACCATTTCGGCAGCGCCTTGGTGGCGGCGGCAACGGCTGCGTCGATGTCGGCGGCGCCGGCATCGGAGACCTTGGCCAGCAGCTTGCCGGAGGACGGTTCGCTGGTGTCAAAAGTCTTGCCGCTGGCGGCGGCCTTCCAAGCGCCGTCGATGAACAGCGCCTTGCCGAAGTCGCGCGCGGCGAGCCAGGCATCGGCCTCGGTGCGGGCTTCCGGCGCCGGGCCGTATTCCATGGCGTGATAGCGTTCGAGGATGTTCATGTGGTGCCTCCTTCACCCTCCCCCTTGTGGGGAGGGTCGATCGGCAAAGCCGATCGGGGTGGGGGTAAATTTCTGTCTGTTCGATTCATTCGACTGCGGATCTGGTTTCCTGACCCCCACCCCGCCGCTGCGCGGCGACCCTCCCCACAAGGGGGAGGGTGGGAGCTCACGCCATCGCGTGGCGATGATTGGCCGAATAGTGCCCGGTCAGGTGGTGCTCGAGCTGACGTTCGATATCGGTCAAAAGGCTCGAAGCGCCGAAGCGGAACAGGTCGGGCTCCAGCCATGGCCGGCCCAGCTCCTCCTTCATCAGCACCAGCCAGTCGAGCGAGGCCTTGGCGGTGGAAATGCCGCCGGCCGGCTTGAAGCCGATGAGAAAGCCGGTCTCCTCGAAATAGGCCCTGATGGCGCGCACCATGGCGAGGCCGACGGGCAGCGTGGCGTTGACGCTTTCCTTGCCGGTCGAGGTCTTGATGAAATCGGCGCCGGCCATCATCGCCACCATCGAGGCCAGCATGACGTTGCGCAGCGTGGCGAGGTCGCCGGTGCCGAGGATGACCTTGAGATGCGCATCGCCGCAGGCTTCGCGCATCGAGACGATCTCGTTGTAGAGTTCCTGCCATTTGGCGCCGAAGACCAGGCCGCGCGGAATGACGACGTCGATCTCGTCGGCGCCATCGCGCACCGAGGCCTCGATCTCCTGCAGGCGCGTCGACAGCGGTGCGAGGCCGTGCGGAAAAGCGGTGGAGACGGCGGCAACATGGATGCCGGTGCCGCGCACCGCGTCAACGGCCGTCGCCACGAAGGGATGATAGACGCAGACAGCCGCCGGGCGGATCTTTGCGCCCTCTATGCCGAGGCCCTCGACGATGTCGCGGCGGAAAGGATTGATCGCCTTGGCGCAAAGACGGCGCACGCGCTCTTCGGTGTCGTTGGAGTTCAGCGTCGTCAGGTCCATGCAGGAGACGGCGCGCAGCAGCCATGCCGCCTGGTTGTCGGCCTTGATCGAGCGCCTTTTGGTCAGGCTGGCGACGCGGCGTTCCAGCGCCGAGCGGTTGACGGAGCGCACCGATTCCATGAAGCCGAGATCAAGCCGCATGCCGGTGTTGCGGGCTATACCATGCGACTGTGGGACAGGGGTGTTGGCTGCCGCCCGCGCTGGCAGCGGCGTGACCTTGGACGCGCCGAGATCGGCTTCGCGGATTGTGCTGCTCATCTCCTGCCCTTTCGCTCGACGATTTTACGTCGTGGTGCGTGTCGTTGTTCCCGGGCCACAAAGCAGCTTCGGGCGACACACGCCGAAGATAGCCCGTGAATCGATGCTTCACGAGTCCTTCAAGCGGTCATATCGGAAAAAGGCGGCGAAAGCAGCTGAATTTTGACCGTATGGTCAAAACATCGATCCGAGAGCGCCGGCGCCGAAGCGCCGGCAGATATTAGCCTACGAAAGCGCGTTCGACGACGAAGCTCGAGGGATGGCTGAGCGAGCCCTCGTGGAAGCCGAGGCTTTCGGCCAGTTCCTTGACGTCCTTCAGCATGTGCATCGAGCCGCAGATCATGATGCGGTCCGTCTCCGGATTGAGCTTCTCGATGCCGAGGTCGGCGTAGAACTTGCCGGAGCCGATCAGCGCGGTGATGCGACCCATGCGCGCCGATTCTTCGCGGGTCGTCGAGTTGTAAAGGGTGACGCGGCCGCCGGTCAGCTCACCGATCAGCGGATCGTTCTCGAGCCCCGCCACCAGTTCCTGGCCATAGACCAGTTCGGCATTATCGCGGCAGGTGTGGGTCAGGATGAGCTGGTCGAACTTGTCGTAGGTGTCGGGATCGCGCAGCAGGCTGGCGAAGGGAGCAATGCCGGTGCCGGTCGAAATCATGAACAGCCGCTTGGCCGGGGTCAGCGCGTCGACGACCAGCGTGCCGGTCGACTTCTGGCGCATGATGACGGTGTCGCCGACCTGGATCTTCTGCAATTCGGAAGTCAGCGGGCCTTCCGGCACCTTGATCGAGAAGAACTCCAGCTCTTCGTCCCAGGCCGGGCTTGCCACCGAATAGGCGCGGTACACCGGCTTTTCGGCATTGGGCAGGCCGATCATGACGAACTCGCCGGAGCGGAAGCGCAGCGACTGCGGACGGGTGATGCGGAACGAGAACAGCCGGTCGGTATAGTGCTTCACCGAGACGACGGTTTCGGCATAGACATTGGCCGGAATCGGGAACTGCAGCGGACGGGCGCCGGCGGTGTTGAATGCGGATGTGGTGTTCATCAAATCCAACTCTGTCTTGCCCACTCACATATGCGGGCGCCAAACCATTTCCTGCGCGCCCGAACCATTCAGGTCCCGGCGTGCCGTTCACACACTCCAAAGCGGTAAGCTCTTGTGTCCGAAATTTATTAGTATACAAACGATATTTGTGTCAAGATACCGCACTAAAACAGCTTTCCAAACTGCGGCGTATTCGTAGTCCTGCCATTTCGGGTTTCGACAATGAAAGAGAATTTTTCGGTGCAGCAACCGGATTCCCTGGGTAACGTCGTTGCCGGCATCGATGTCGGCGGCACCTTCACCGACCTCATTTTGATCGACGGCAAGGACGGCGGGCGAGTGCATATCGCCAAGACGCCGACCACGGTCGACAACCAGGCTTTCGGCGTGGTTTCAGCGCTTGGCGTCACCGGCTTTGCCATAGACGGCATCGACCTCATCGTACATGGCACGACCACCACCACCAATGCGGTGCTGGAACGCCGGCTGGCGAAAACCGGCATGATCACGACAAGGGGATTTCGCGATGTGATCGAGCTTGGCCGCCGCACACGGCCACAGCCCTATGGCATGACCGGCAGCTTCGTGCCGATCATCCCGCGCGACCTCAGGCTCGAAGTGTCGGAGCGTGTCGAGGCATCGGGCGCGGTGCGCACGCCGCTCGACGAGCCGGAGATGCGCGCGGCGGTGAGGGCGCTGATCGCGGCCGGCTGCGAATCCCTGGTCATCCATTTCCTGCACTCCTATGCCAACCCCAGGCATGAGCGGCGCGCTGCCGAAATTGCCGCCGAGCTCTGGCCGAATGGCTACATCACCACCGGCCATGCGCTGCTGTCGGAAGCACGCGAATTCGAGCGCGGCGTGACCGCCGCAGTCAACGCCTCGGTGCAGCCGATCCTCGAACGCTATGTCGAGCGGCTGCGCAAGGAGTTGGCGGCCAAAGGTTATGCCCGCGACTTCCTGATCATGAACGGCAATGGCGGCATGATCTCGGCCCGCTTCGTCACCCGCGAATTTGCCAAAACCGTGATGTCGGGCCCGGCCTCGGGTGTCATCGCGGCCGCCTATACGGGCAAGCGCGCCGGCTTCGAAAACCTGGTCACCTACGATATGGGCGGCACCTCGACTGACGTGGCGCTGATCCGCAACGCGGAGCCCGCCGTCTCGAACGAGATCGAGATCGAATATGCGATGCCGATCCATGTGCCGATGGTGGCAGTGCATACGGTGGGCGCCGGCGGCGGCTCGATCGCCCGCGTCGATGCGGCCGGGCTGATCCAGATCGGCCCCGAAAGTGCCGGCGCCAATCCCGGCCCGATCTGCTACGGCCGCGGCGGCGCCGAGCCGACCATCACCGACGCCAATCTGGTGCTCGGGCGGCTGGCGCCGAAAAAGCTGCTGGCGGTCGAGAATCCGGTCACCGTCGAGCGCGTCACCGGTATCTTCGAAGACAAAATCGGCAAGGCCACCGGGCTCTCCGGCGTCGAGGCGGCGGGCGCAATCCTGCGGCTCGGCAACATGAAAATGGCCGGCGCCATCCGCATGGTCTCGGTGTCGCGTGGCCATGATCCGCGCGATTTCGCACTGTTTGCCTTTGGCGGCGCCGGACCGCTGCACGCCTCCGCTTTGGCGCGCGAACTCGGTCTGCCCCGTGTGCTGGTGCCGGCGCGTCCGGGCATCACCAACGCCCTCGGCTGCGTCGTCGCCGATCTGCGCCACGACTTCGTCAACACCATCAACCAGCCGGTCGCTGTGCTCGATGAAACCCAGCTCCATATGGTATTGGAACGGCACCGAAACGAAGGCGAAGAGCTGATCGGCAAGGAAGCGGTGAAGCCGGAGACGATCCGTGTCACCCATTCCGCCGACATGCAGTTTGTCGGCCAGACCCACATCATCAACGTGGCGCTGCCGTCGTCCTCGGTGACCCGGAGCGAGCTGCAGGCGCTGTTCGAAAAGGCCTATTTCGCCCGCTTCAAGGTCGAATTGCCGGAAATCCGCGCCAATCTGGTCAACCTCAACACCTCGGTGACCGGCGTGCGGCCGGCGATCGACCTATCGCGACTGATCGACCCGGCCGGACGCGCCAAGACGCTTGACGAGGCGCTGCGCGAGACAAGGCCAGTCTGGTACGCCGGCCGCTGGCACGACACGCCTGTCTATGCACGTGAAAAACTGCCGCTCGATGCCGTCATCGAGGGGCCGGCGATCCTCGAACAGATGGACGCCACCACGGTGCTTGAACCCGGCGACCGCGCACGTTCGGACGCCGACGGCAACATCATCATCGACATCGGCGAGGCCTGAGATGCAAAAGCTCGACGCCATAACGCTTTCGGTCCTCCAGGCGGCCTTGCAGCAAGTCTGCGACGAGATGGACCTGACCTTCTCGCGCGCCGCCTTCTCGCCTGTCATCGCCGAGGCCAATGACCGCTCCGACGGCATTTATTCGGCCGTCGACGGTTCGCTGATCGCGCAAGGCAGCCAGGGCCTGCCGGTGTTCGTCGGTGTCATGCAGTACTCGACCAAGACGGTGATCGAGATGATCGCCGACGGCCGCTGCCTGGCCCCCGAACCCGGCGACATCTACATCGTCAACGACCCCTATCTCGGCGGCACGCATCTGATGGATGTGCGTTTCGCCATGCCGGTCTATCGCGACGGCAAGATATTTTGCTGGCTATCGAATACCGGCCATTGGCCCGATATTGGCGGCTCGGTGCCGGGCGGCTTCTCCGCTTCGGCCACGGCAGTCGAGCAGGAAGGGCTGCGGCTGCCGCCAGTAAAACTGTTCAAGAAGGGCGTGCTCGACACGGAAATCTACGCCATTATCTGCTCCAACATCCGCGTTGCCGACCAGCGCATCGGCGATATCCGGGCGCAGGCCGCGGCACTGTTGATCGGCCAGGACCGGCTCAACGGAATCCTGGATCGTTACGGTGACGAAACTGTTGTCGAAGCGATTGCCGAACTGCGTCGCCGCGCCGCCGAACAGATGCGTGCCAACATCTCCGCCATTCCCGACGGCATTTACCGCTCGACCGCCTTTGTGGACTCGGACGGCGTGGTCAACGAGCCGCTGACCATCGCGCTCGCCGTCGAGAAGAAGGGCGACACGCTGACGTTCGATTTTGCCGGCTCGTCAAAGCCCTGCGCCGGGCCGATGAACAGCGTGCTGGCGACGACACTGTCGTCGGTCTATCTCGCCATGCGCCATATTTTCCCTGATGTGCCGATCAGCGCCGGCGCTTTCGAGCCGCTGATCGTCAAGCGGCCTGAAGGCACTTTCCTCGATGCCAAATATCCCCGACCGGTTTCAGGCTGTGCGGCGGAAGTCTCGCAGCGCATCGCCGAGGCGGTGTTCGCGGCGATGGTGCAGGCGCTGCCGGACAAGGTGACGGCGGCTCCGGCCGGCTCCAGCGGCAATTTCGCGCTCGGCGGCAACGATCCGGTGCGCAGCCGCGACTATGTCATGTACCAGATCTCCGGCGGCGGCTATGGCGGCAATTCCGGCCATGACGGCCTGACCAATGGCTGCTCTACCATCGGCATTTCGAAATCGCCGCCAGTCGAAATCATGGAGCAGGCGTTTCCGGTGCTCTATCGCCACTATGCCCTGCGCGAAGGCTCGGGCGGCGCCGGCAAGCAGCGCGGCGGTTTCGGGCTCGCCTATGAGGTCGAGATATTGCGCGGCGAGGCGCGCGCATCCTTCGTCATGGATCATGGCCGCTTCGGCCCGCAGGGCGCGCTCGGCGGCAAGGACGGCGCGGTGAACACGGTGACCGTGTTTCGCAGCGGCGAGGAACATGTGCCGCCGCATCTGTCCAAGGAACAGGACATCGCACTCAAGGCCGGCGACCGCGTGCGCGTCGGCACGCCGGGCGGCGGCGGCTATGGCGATCCGCGTCAGCGCGATCCGAAACTGGTCGCCGAGGATGTCCGGCTTGGCTACTATACGGCAGAGCAAGCCAAGGACCTGTTCGGGGCCAAATGAACTCGACGGCCTTGGGCGGCGTCGAGCGCCTATCCAATCATCAGGTCTGCAGTTTCGCCTTCAGGGCGTCGGCGAATTTCTGCGCGATCTTCTTGAAGCCGGCGGGATCGGGATGCAGCTCGTTGGCCCAGTCGGCCACCTTCAGCGTTCCCTGCGTGTCGACCAGGTGAAAATTGTTGCGCGGCTCGTCGGCCAGACGCTTCACCACATCCCGGAATGCCGCCAGCGCCGCGTGAACGATGACCGTGCCCTTGGCCACCGACCAGTTGCAGAAATCGAGCGACGGCTTCAGCCACGGACCGGCACAGGATGGATGCGCGCCGTTCGGAATTGGAAAATCGTAGCAATGGCCGAAAATCGGCACGCCAGGCGCGACGCGGTCGCGCAGAGCGAACAAATCGAGATAGCAGGCCTCGACCATGCCCAGCGCCTTTGCGAAGCGGTCCTTGTTCAGCCCGGCGGCATGGCCGTCGTTGAAGTCGAGGAAGATGCAGAACTGGTCGCCGGCAATGTCGTTGCCGCCGGCCGAGAACAGGATGGCGTCGGGCTTGCCGTCCAGCCAGTTCGCCTTGTTGCGCAAGGCTGAAATCATCCGTTGCTGCTTGGGCAGCGACATCTCGTCGGTCGCCGCATCGCCGTGATGAGCGAGGTTGAGGATCGTCGGCGGCATCGAGCCGATCCGGCGCAGCTGCGCGATCACATCGGTGTCGACAAAGGGAAACCCGTTGCCGGTCAGCGGATAGTCGAACCAGGAATCGCCCTGCGCCAGCATCACCAGCGGGCGGTTGGCGACGGCGGCCTCGAGATTGCCGGCACTTTCCCTCGCGGCTTCAAGACGCTCGATGTTGGCCTGGTGAACCTTGACGCGCTTGGCGATGTCTTCGTCGATGCGCCGTTGCGCGGCTTCCTGCACGAATTCCTGCTGGTCCATTGAGGTCCTCCCATGACCGCCACAAGGGCTGAACTGCCTGTCTCAATTCAGCATCTGCCCGCGCACATCATCAATATGTAATTTACCTCACAGTCAGGGCAGCCGCCGCGCCGTGATCGCCGCAGAGCATGTCGTTTCCGTCTCCGCCGCGCATCGCAAAGACCGTAGACTTCTATCTTGTTTTTGCGCAATTCCTGGGGGGACACCGCCCACACTTTCCCTGGAATTGCTTTGGTCAACGGGGAACCAGAACATGCGTCTTTTCGGTCGTTTCGTGCTTGCCGCTGCCACCGCTCTGCTGCTTGCCACCGGTGCTGCCTCTGCCGAGAAACTCAGGATCGGCACGGAGGGCGCCTATCCGCCCTTCAACTATGCCAATTCGGACGGCACACTGGGCGGCTTCGACATCGATCTCGGCAAGGCGCTGTGCGCCGAAATGAAGGCCGAGTGCGAGTTCTCCGTGCAGGATTTCGATGGCTCCATTCCGGCGCTGCAGGCCGGCAAGTTCGACGCCATCATCAACATCACCATCACGCCGGAGCGCGCCGAGAAGGTCGAGTTCACCCACAAATATTACCAGACGCCGCCGGCCATCGCCGTGCCGAAGGATTCGACCGTCGCCGGGACGTCGCCGGACGATCTGAAAGGCAAGGTGCTGGGCGTGCAGAGCGCCACCATCCACCAGAATTTCGCCGAGAAGAAATACTCGGGCTCGACCGTCAAGGCCTATCCGACCGGCGACGACGCCCGCACCGACATGGCCAATGGCCGGCTCAACGCGATGATGGACGGCTCGATCATCCTGACCGAATGGCTGAAGAAGCCCGACGGCGCCTGCTGCAAATTGCTCGGCACACTGACCGCCGACCCGGCCATTCACGGGCCGGGCGTCGGCATTGCCCTGCAGAAGGGCAACAAGGAGCTGGCCGACAAGTTCAATGCCGCCATCGACGCGCTGCGCGCCAACGGAAAATACAAGGAAATCAACGACAATTACTTCTCGTTCGACGTCTACGGCAGCTAATTTCCTCCCAAGCCTGACCTCGGCAGCGCCGTCAGGCGCTGCCGTTTCTCTTTGATGACGGAGAAGTTTCTTGGTTGAGCGGCGCTCCCCTTTCTACAACAGCATCGTTGGGCTCGGCGCCACGATGGGCCGGGTCGGCGGCAATTTCGTTTCGGCCAAATATTATTCCGGCATTGCCGATGAGCACCTGAACACCCGCAAGAATGTCGGCGTGCAGGACCTCAGCACCATGGGCAAGATGGACATCAAGGGGCCGGAAGCCGAGGCGCTGGTCAACCACGTCATCGTGAATGATGCCGCTGCGATGAAGCCGGGACAGGTGCGCTATTCCACCGTCTGCCGCGACGATGGCGGCATCATGGACGACCTCACCGTGTTTCGGCTGGCGCCCGAGCATTTCATGCTGGTGACCGGCTCGGTCAACCGGCTGAAGATGCTGCCCTGGCTGCAGCAGCATGCTGAGGGCCGAAAAGCCTATGTCACGGATATCACCGCGGCTGTCGCTTTCCCGACCATACAGGGGCCGCGATCACGCGCGCTTCTGAAGGTGCTGGTGTCGGACGCCGATCTCGATGGGCTCAAGCGCTGGGCATTCACTTCAGGGCGCGTCGGCGAGACGAAGGTGCTGATCTCGCGCACGGGCGTGACCGGCGAACTCGGCTTCGAACTGTTCGTGCCGGCCGACGAGGCTGCCTCCGTCTGGGACGCCCTGATGCGGACCGGCGGCGATTTTGGCCTGAAACCTTACGGCGTGCTGGCGATGTTCACGCTCGGGCTGGAGAAGGCCTATCCGGCGCATGGCATCGACATGGACGAGACCCGCACTCCATTCCATGTCGGACTCGATCGCTGGATCAAGTTCGACAAGGGCGATTTCATCGGCCGCGACGCACTGCTCAAGATCCGTGACAAGGGGCTCGACGAGCGCTGGACCGGTCTGATCCTCGACGGCAACAGGCCGGCGGCGACGGATGCCGGGGTTCTGGCCGATGGCGAGGATGTTGGCGTGGTCACCTACAGCGATCACGGCTATTCCCTGGGCAAGGTGCTGGCGACGGCGCATCTGCGGCTGCCGTTCACCGCCATCGGCACCGAACTCAGCATCGACATTGACGGCAAGCCGACACGCGCGGTGGTGGCGTCGATGCCGTTCTTCGATCCAGAAGGCGCGCGGCTGCGCGCTTGAAATTTCCTTGTTTGACGCAATTCCCAAGGGAAGGCGCTACGCGCTTTTCCCGGGAAAACCGCTTCGCACTTTTGCTGGAATTGCTTAGGCGAGTTTCGCCAGCAGCCGCATAAAGGTAGCCGCCTCCTTGGCGGTCAGCGGCGCCAGCGTTTCCTGGGTGATGGCGCGTGCCAGCGGGATCAGCCGCTCGATGGACTCGCGTCCCTCAGGCGTCAGATTGACCAGCAACCGCCTTTTATCGACCTCATGCTTGGTGAGATCGACCAGGCCGCGCGCTTTCAGCCGGTCGATCACGCCCTTGACCGTTGCCGCATCCATGGCGATCAGCGTGCCGAGCTGGTTCTGCGAGGTCTCGCCGACATCGTGCAGCTTGGCCAGCGCTGCGAATTGCGGCGGCGTCAGGTCGCCGATCTGCGATGCAAAGATCGAGACATGGCGCTGATGCGCCTTGCGCAGGATGAAGCCGACCTGCTCCTGCAGGCGATAATCGTGATCGTCAGGCTCTTCGGCCTCGACCAGCTTGAGCTCACCGCCGCTCATCGCAAGCCGTCCCAGGCCTTGATGTCGCCAACCGCCAGGCCGCCCATGCGATCATGCACGCGCGGACCGCAGCTCATGGCCAGGCAGAACAGGATTTCGTCGGGACGCGGCCCGTCGCTGAGGCCGACTTCCATGGCGTCGAAATGGCTGCGCACATAGGCGGCGTTGGTGTGACCAAGCGGCACGTCGAGCCGCGAGCCGAAGGCGCCGACCTTGGTTGCCGACGGCACGATCGCCTTGGCGTCGCCGAGCCGCTCGCGCATGGCGTAGCCGCCCGGCACATGCCACAGCGCGCCATGCTCGAGCTCGCCCGCCGACCCGACAATGGTGCCCTTGCCGTAGGCGTCGATCTGCTTGATGTCGCCCCCCAATGCGGCAATGAGCTTGTCGGTGAGCAGCAGGCCGAGCGGCTTCAGATCGTCCATGGCGCTCTGCAGTTCTTCCACGTAGCGGCCGGCAAACGGGTTCTTGACCAGCGCCACGGCTGCGGCGCGGCGGCGCGGCGTGGCCGCGAGCGGCCCGCCATCGTGAAAGATCTCTTCGGTCAGAACCGCGATCTTGCGGATCGGAAACTCAGGCATGGGCAACTTCCTTCCCAGGACTTTTGTTGGGCGCGGCAAGCGCCATGGAACCACTGATGCGGGTCTCACCGCCAAGAAACAGCGCCGATGCGGCGATCAGGCCGCGCCGGCGAAAATCTTCTGCGACAGCAAGGCCATTGTCCAGCGCCCGCTCCACGTCGCCAAGGGCAAGCGTGCCGACAGCTTGTGTCACCAGCCGCGCGCCCAGATCGCTGTCCGGCGCGAGATCCTGTGCGGGAATGCGCTTGATGGCGGGATTGCCGGGCAGGTCGACGGCGTTGGCAATGAGCGTCGCCGCCGCGTCGGCCTCGGCGCCAGTGCGCGCCAGCACAGTGACGGCATCGGCAATGCCCAGCGAAAACGAGCGGCCGCGCCAACCGCTGGTGGCGACGCCGCGCACACCGTCTGCCGAGTGAATCGTGATGCGGTCGGCCATACCGTTGCCAGTGCCGGCGATCGCAAGGTTCATTGACTGGCCCCTGCCGATATGGAGCGCGCTGTCGCCGCCATTGTTGACATAGGCGCGATCGAGCTTGCGGCCGGCAAGCAGTGCGGCGAGCATTTCGTCGGCTACCGATCCTGCAACGGCGGCCATCGGCGTGATGAAGCATTCCGCCAAGGGAATGACGGCTGCTTCCATGCGGCGCGCCGTCGGGCCGGCGAAGGTGCGCGGCGCCAGGAAAAATGCCGGCAGCCGCAGTTCGGGCAGCTCCTCGACCAACTCGATCAGGATCGTCTGAAAGCGCGCGACGGCCTGGTCGTAGGCGGCACGACTCTCATCCACCTCGCCGAAGGCCTCGACGATGAGGTCGATCGGTCCGTGGTTGAGATGCAGCCGCTTGCCGTCCTGCAGCCAGTTGACCTGCGGGCCCTGCATCAGGTGGCCCCGTTCGAGCCGGCGCGGCGCAACTGCGCCAGCGGTGGCCACGGGTTCTGAGCCTCGGCGCCTGTACCGCGGCGCGGATTGAGGTATTCGCCACCCTTGGCAACAATATCTTCGACGCTGCGTATCTCGGCCTCGTAGCCGCCCAGCCTGATATAGTCGTCGCGGCGCAAGGTGAATTCGATCGGCGCCACCAACGCCGGCGTCGGCACATGGCCGAAAGCGCCTTCCGGCACCCGCGTGACGTCGACCATCAGCGTGATGCCGCCGCCCGGCCAGACATAGACCGGCGCGCCGCCGACCGTTACATAGGTCTTCAGGCCCTGCACCGAGCGGGTGAGATTGACCGGGTTTTCGGTGACGCCGGCGCGCAGCGAACCGCCGGCGCCGCCGATGAACAGCACGGTGCAGAGCGCCGGCTCACAATTGTCCTCGATCAGCCCGACCGATTTTTGCAGCCGTTCCGGGAATGGCTTTTCGACCGGCTTCAATTCGTCATCGAGTTCGTAGAAGGCAAACTGCTCGCCCGTGGTCGACACCATCAGCAGCGATAGGCCCGGACGCGCGCCCTTCTTGGAATTCCACTCGCCGAGGATCGACAGCGGATCGGAAATCGAGGTGCCACCCCAGCCGAGGCCGGGCTCGGAGACTTTGAAATAGCGGCCCGGCGTCGAACGGCGGCCGATGATCTTGATGCCGGTCTCCTGCCAGCCCAGCACCTTGCCGGCCTGATGCTCGGAGACAACGCCGGTGATGTGGTCGTCGACCACCACCACCTCGTCGACCAGGCCGCGCCATTGCGTGGCGAACATGCCGATGGTGGCGGAGCCGCAGCCGACGCGCATGCGGTGTTCCTGCTTGCCGTCGATGACAGGTGGTTTGCCGGCTTCGACGATGATGGTGGCGCCGCCGTCGATGGTCAGTTCGACCGGCTTGCGGTTGCACAGATTGAGCATCGCGTCACACGTGGCGCGTCCCTCTGCCTTGGAGCCGCCGGTCAGATGATGCACGCCGCCCAGCGACAGCATCTGCGAGCCGTATTCGCCTGTGGTGACATGGCCGATCGCTTCGCCTTGCGAGCGCACGATTGCCGTTTCGGGGCCGAGATGGCGGTCGGTGTCGATCTTCACCTTGACGCCGCAGTACGAAAAAATGCCCTCGGTGACCACGGTCACCAGATCGACGCCTTCGACCTCCTGGCTGACGATGAACGGCGCCGGCTTGTAGTCGGGATAGGTGGTGCCAGCGCCGATTGCGGTGACGAAGCGGCGGCCGGTGTTGACGAGTTCGCCGTCCCATTGCTCGCCTTCGGCCGTGAAAGGCACGACGGCGGCGCCGCTCTCGGCCGCGTGGTCGAGAATGGTCAGCGGGTCCATGCGCACGATGCGGCCGCCTGAGTTGCCGTAGCGATCGCAGGCGCCGGTGCGGCCATCGGCGATGTAGCACATGACCGGACAGGCATCGCAGCGGATCTTCTCCGCCACCAGCTTCTCGCCGGGATCGTGGGTTTCGAAGCGTTCGGCAAGCTCGCTCATCGGCCGGCCTCCTTTTCGCGGATGCCATCTTTTGCGCGGATGCCAGCGCGGATGCGCGTCGGCGTCGCCGGGACCTTGGTGATGAGCACGCCGGTGGCGTGGCGGATGGCGTTGAGGATCGCGGGTGCCGTCGGGATCAGGACATGCTCGCCCAGGCCCTTGGCGCCGAACGGGCCTTCCGGATCGGGAACCTCGATCAGAATGTGCTCGATCGGCGGCACATCGCCGATGGTCGGGATGAGATAGTCGTGCAAATTCTCGGTACGGCCGGGGATATACTCCTCCATCAGCGCCATGCCGATGCCTTGCGCAATGCCGCCTTCGATCTGGCCTTCGACCAGCAGCGGGTTGATCGCCTTGCCGACATCGTGCGCGGCGGTGATTTTCAACAGCTTCACGGTGCCGAGCTTGAGATCCACTTCGAGTTCGGCGATCTGCGCGCCATAGCCATAGACGGCGTAAGGCTTGCCCTGGCCCTTGGCATCGAGCGGCAGCGTCGGCGGATCGTAGGTCTCCTCGGCGCGGAAGACGAAGCCGTCCGCATCCACATCGAGGGCGGCGAGATCGATGCGGCGCGTGGCTTCACCCTCGCGGATGACGAGCGCCGCGCCGTCCAATTGCAAGGCCGCGTTCTCCGAGACATTGGCAAAGCGCAGGATTTTTTCGCGCAAGGCGCAGCCGGCTTTTTCGGCCGCCTTGCCAGTGACGAAGGTCTGGCGCGAGGCCGATGTTTTGCCGGCGTCGGGGCTGATCGCGGTGTCGGCGCTTTTCAGCCGGAATCTGTCCAGCGGCAGGCCGAGGGCGTCCGCGCAGATCTGGGTGATGACGGTGTTCGAGCCCTGGCCGATATCGACGGCGCCCTGATGCAGGATGACCTCGCCCGCTGGCGCAATGCCGACCCTTATGGTCGACGGATTGGGCAGCGAGGTGTTGCCGCAGCCATACCAGCAGGACGCGATGCCGACGCCGCGCTTTTTGCTCGTATTGGAGGAATTGAATGTATCTGCGTCGGCCGTCGCGCGAGCCCAATGCGGCCGCAAAGCATCGAGGCATTCGAAAATACCGACTCCCGACTCCAGCCTCTGCCCGGTGACCGTTTCGGCGCCGTTCCGAAGGCAGTTTTTCAAGCGGAAATCGAGCCGATCCATATTAAGCTTGCCGGCGAGCTCATCATAGAGCGTCTCCTGCATGATAGTCGCCTGCGGCACGCCGAAGCCGCGGAAGGCGCCGGAGATCGGCCCGTTTGTGTGGATGGCGCGGCCTTCGGCCCGATAGTTCGGCGTCGCATAGGGACCGGAGGCGTGCACGGGCACGCGGTTGGCGACGGTCGGGCCCCAGCTGGCATAGGCGCCGGTGTTGAAATCGCCTGTGAAGACCATGCCGGTGACCCGTCCCTCGGCATCGACGCCGATGGTTGCCTTCATCTCGGAGGGATGGCGCTTGGTGGTCGACATCATGGATTCGTTGCGGGTGTAGGCGAGCGCTGCCGGCCGGCCGGTCTTCAGCGCCACAAGGCCGATGAGAGGTTGCAGCGAGACGTCCAGCTTCGAGCCGAAACCGCCGCCGGTCGCGGTCGGCACGATGCGGACCTTGTCGACGGCAAGGCCGAGCACTTTCGCCGTGTCGTCGCGGTCCATGTAAGGCGCCTGGGTGCAGGCGACGACGACCAGAGTGTCGCCATCCATATAGGCGTGGCCGGCCTCCGGCTCGATATAGGCATGCTCGACATAGGAGGTGTCGATGGCTCCGGTCGCGGTGAAGGCAGCGCCGGCAAGAGCGGCCTCGGGGTCGCCGCGCTCGACAAAGCCCTTGGTCAACAAATTGTCCGGGCGGTTGGCATGGATCAGCGCAGCACCTTCGGCCTGCGCGTCGCCGGGCTGCAGAAAATGCGGCAATTCGGTCCAGCGGACTGGGAAATCACTGAGGTCAAGATCGAGCATCGCCTCGCGCTCGCCGGCGACCAGCGCCACAGCCTCGCCGCGCAGGCGGGCAAAGCCTTCGGCCAGCGCCGGCTGATCGGCAAATGGACCGATGACGCCAAAACAGTTTTTGCCTGGAATGTCGGCGGCGGTGAAGACACCGACGATGCCGGGATGCTTCTTCACCCAGCCATCGAGATCGCCGAACGCGAAGCTGGCGTGATAGTGCGGCGAACGGACCACCAGCACAGCCATCGCATCGGTGGGGAAAGAATCACCGCCGAACTTTTCGCCGCCGGTGACTTTTGGCACGCCGTCGAGCCGGACTGGAGAGGCACCTACGGCATTGCCCGACTGAGGCAAACGGAGATCAAGGCTGGACACCTGCAAGGAGGCATCCATCACCGCCGCGATGATCTTCCTGTAGCCGGTGCAGCGGCAGAGGATACCGCCCAGCGCATCCTGCACCTCGACCTCTGTCGGGTTCGGCTTTGTCTCCAGCAGCGCCGTGCCCGCGACCAGCAGGGCCGGCGTGCAGATGCCGCATTGCGCCGCGCCATGCGCCAGGAAAGACCCCTGCAGCGCCGACAGGCGGCCATTGGCGAGGCCTTCGACGGTCGTCACCGATGTCCCGGCCGCGGAGGCCGCCGGCATCAGGCAGGCACAGACGGCGTCGCCGTCGACCAGCACCGTGCAGGCGCCACAATCGCCGGCATCGCAACCGACCTTGGTGCCGGTCAGCTGCAATTCGTCGCGCAGAACCTGCGAGAGCCGGCGCAGCGGCGGCACATTGACCGAGACGGCGGCGCCATTGACGGCGAAAGCGATATCCGCACGCTCGAGGCCGAAGCCCGGCACGAGGTCGGGCAGAGCTTCTATCGCCTCAGACCGAACCTGGCTCATGCCGCCACCATGCTGTTGTCGTTCGTCAGACCGCAGGCTCCCAGCACGGCGCGGGCGACAAGCTCGCGTGCCGCGTCGAGCCGGTATTCGGCGCTGCCGCGCACATCGGCGATCGGCGACAGCTCGGCCATCGGCGCGGACAGGACCGCATCGGCGAGTGCCGGGCCGGCAGGTTTGCCGCGCAGCACAGCTTCGACACCGGCGAGCCGCCTGGCGACAGCTGAACAGGAGCCGACGGAAACGGCCGCTTCCGTGACTATACCGTTGTCGACGACAAGGCGCGCCGCCACCATGGCGATGGAGATGACGAGATAACGCCGCGCACCAAGCTTGACAAAGGCTGAGCTGCCGGCGGAAGCGCGCTTCGGAATGCGGATGGCGGTGGCCAGTTCGCCGGGCAGCAAAGCCGTGCGGCGGTTGCCGAGAATGAACCCCTGCAGCGGCAGGTAGCGCGTCGCTGCGACTGACCGCAGTTCGACCTCGGCGTCCAGCACCAGCAGACCCGGCACGCCGTCAGCAGCCGGCGAGGCGTTGCAGAGATTGCCGGCGATGGACGCGACATTCTGGATCTGCAGCGAGCCGACCTCACGCGCGGCCTGCTTCAGCGCATCGAAAGCCGCCGGCAAGGGATGGCGGACCAGATCGGTCCAGGTGGTGCGGGCGCCCAAAACCCAATGGCTCTCGGTCTCGGCGATGCCGCGCAGGCAAGCCAGGCCATTGATGTCGAGAACATTGTCGCGGAACGGCTTGGCGCCTTGCGCCGGATAGAAATCGGTGCCGCCGGCAAGCACGCGCCAGGCGCCCTCGCTCAACATGGCGAGCGCCTCGTCCAGCGTGGTGGGTTTCGCGTAACGGATCACGCCTGCCTTCCCAAGAAATGGGCCTTCCCAAAAAGTGGGGTCTTCCCGAAACCCCGCCAGTATTCGATCTGGCCAAATTCATTCGTATGCAAATGATATCAAGCTGGCGGGAATTGTCAAAGCCGGAGTTTGCGGGAAGCTGGTCACCACGCATTTGTTACGCTTGCAGAGGTTGACGCAGGCCGCCATCTGGTCAAGTTTCTGCATCCGGTCGCATCCGCGGCGTTTTTCACTCGATCCCCGCTCGAGACGAAGAAAGAGGAGAGGCGCCATGGCCGACGAAGCGCTTGTTGTCATCGACCTGCAGAACGACTTCTGCCCCGGCGGTGCGCTGGCGGTTGCGGGCGGCGACGAGATCGTGCCGCTGGTCAACGATCTGATCCGGCACGCCGAGCACGTCGTGCTGACCCAGGACTGGCACCCGGCCGGACATTCGAGCTTTGCCTCCAGCCATCCGGGGGCACAGCCTTTCAGCGCGATCGAGATGCCCTATGGGCCGCAGACGCTATGGCCCGACCATTGCATTCAGGGCAGCCTTGGCTCGGACTTCCATTCAGGTCTCGCCTGGACCAAGGCCGAACTGGTGATCCGCAAGGGATTTCGCCCTGCGATCGACAGCTACTCCGCCTTCTTCGAGAACGACCACAAGACGCCAACCGGGCTCGCCGGCTACCTCAAGGAGCGCGGTATCGACACTGTGACGCTGGTCGGCCTAGCGACCGATTTCTGCGTCGCCTTCTCGGCGCTCGATGCGGTCAAGCACGGCTTCAAGACGACGGTGCGGCTCGACGCCTGCCGCGGCATCGATCTCAACGGTTCGGTCGAGGCGATGCTGAAGCGGATGCGCGACGCCGGGGTGAGGCTCGAAGACCCGACTGCGGACTGAGCCGTGAGGTTTGGAGGGAGCTGTACACAGTTAGGGGCGATTCTCACGGCAGGTGTTGTCTGCTCCGTCCTGTCCCCTCAACTGGCCTTTGCAGCCGACAGCAGCGAATTGCCTGGTGCCGCAATGTCGCTGTGGTGGGGGCTGCCGTTTGCCGGACTGCTGCTGTCGATCGCCACCGGGCCGCTGCTGTTCCACCATGTCTGGGAGCATCATTACGGCAAGATCGCCGCCGCCTGGGCAGCACTTGTGGTGGTGCCGCTGGCGATCGCCTTCGGCACGCCTTTGGCGAGCGAGGCCGTGCTGCACACGCTGCTCACCGAATATATGTCGTTCATCATCCTTCTGTTCGCGCTCTACACCATTTCGGGCGGCATCCTTGTTGCCGGCAACATCCACGGCACGCCACTGGTCAATGCCGGGCTGCTGCTTGTCGGCGCGATGCTGGCCTCGGTGATCGGCACGACCGGCGCCTCGATGATCCTGATCCGGCCGATGTTGCGCGCCAATGACAACCGTCCGTTCAACGCCCATGTCGTCATCTTCTTCATTTTCCTCGTCTCCAACATTGGCGGCTCACTGACACCTCTCGGCGACCCGCCATTGTTCGTCGGCTTCCTGCGTGGCGTCGACTTCTTCTGGACGACGGCGAACCTCTGGCGCGAGACGCTGTTCACCGGCGGCATGGTGCTGCTTGTCTTCCTGGCCATCGACATCGTGCTGCATCGCCGCGAAGGCGGCGCGCCGAAAATCAAGGACCCGACCCCGGATACGAAGGTGCGCATTCGCGGCGTGGCCAATCTTCCGCTGCTGGCCGGCGTCATCGGCGCGATCCTGCTGTCGGCGGCGTGGAAGCCGGGCGTGAGCTTTTCCATATTGGGCGTCAGCCTTGAACTGCAGAACCTGGTGCGCGATGCGATCATCCTGGGGCTCGCCTTGGTGTCACTCGCAGTCTCACGCAAGATCGATCGCGAGGCGAACGGCTTCACCTGGGGGCCGATCGCGGAGGTGGCAAAACTGTTTGCCGGCATCTTCGTCTGCATCGTGCCGGTGATTGCCATCCTTCGCGCCGGCCATGATGGCGCGCTGGCGCCGTTGGTCGCGCTGGTCACTTCGCCCACCGGTCAGCCTAACGATCTCGCCTATTTCTGGCTGGCCGGCGGGCTGTCGTCCTTCCTCGACAATGCACCGACCTATCTGGTGTTCTTCGAACTCGCTGGTGGCGATCCGCAACATCTGATGACGAAAGCCGCCTCGACGCTGGCTGCGATTTCGGCCGGCGCCGTGTTCATGGGCGCAAACACCTATATCGGCAATGCGCCCAACTTCATGGTCTATGCCATCGCCCGGCATCGCGGCGTGAAGATGCCGGGTTTCTTCGGCTATATGGCGTGGTCAGGGCTGGTACTGGTGCCGGTATTTCTGGTCGCGGGCTTTTTGTTTTTTAGCTGAGGCAGCCATCGGCTTCGGGGACCGGGATCCGTCTGCGAGCGGCATGGAGCCGACAGCGCATGCGTATGCGGGGTCAGCAATTTCTGCTATCAACGAGGATAGGGGTCGACTGCACGCTGAAACCGAAGAATGCGTACCGAGACAAGCCATTGTTGGGGAGACAATGACCATCCAAGCCGACCGCCTGCCTTATCTGTCGGGCGAATTCCTGGATAGCCTGCCAATTTCCACGTCCGACATAGTCGACGAAATCGAGCGGCAGATCGTCGGTCAGAGGCGGGGCGAGGTATGGTGTGCGCCGAAGGCAGTCGTTCTGCCGGGCGATAACCGCTACATCATGGCCACTCTCGGAGTCGCGACGGAGCCCCGGGTGCTGGCGACCAAATCGCTGCTGGTCAACCCCCGCAACGCCGAAAGGGGACTTCCAATCCTGAACTCGCTCGTAACCCTTCTCGACGCTGAGACGGGTCTGCCGCTTGCAGTGGTCGACGGCAATTGGGTGACTGCGAAGCGGACGGCCGGTCTAAGCGCTGCGGCCGCCAAGCGTCTGGCTCGGGCCGACTCGGCCTGCGTCGCGTTCATCGGATGCGGCGTTCAGGCGCGCGGTCATCTCGAGGTCCTGGCCGATCTTTTTCCGTTGCAAGAGATTCGCGCCTTTGGTCGGGGCCAAAGCAATCGTGACGCATTGTGTCGGTTGGCCGAGATTCGCGGTCTAACCGCAGTACCCAGCGATACCGCCAAAGAGGCGATCGAGCCTGCCGATATTGTGGTGACGACAGTCACTCTAGTGCCAGAGCCCACTCCATTTTTGGATGCCCGATGGCTGAAGGCGGGAGCCTTCGCGACCATGACCGATCTGGCTTTGCCCTGGCTGCCCGAGACCATGACTGTCTTCGATCGCATCGTCATAGACGA
Organism: Mesorhizobium sp. P171375; assembly: GCF_057786075.1. NCBI lineage: Bacteria > Pseudomonadati > Pseudomonadota > Alphaproteobacteria > Hyphomicrobiales > Phyllobacteriaceae > Mesorhizobium > Mesorhizobium sp. P171375. The sequence goes on along the minus strand of NZ_JBYNWF010000001.1, from coordinate 1,248,768 downwards.
CCTGGTGCAAGAGGCGCAAATGAGCAAACCGATGGTGAGACCGGAGCTCGTTGCCGGCGATCTGACGGGTTTGGTCGGCGGCGACGTGCCCGGTCGTCAGGGCGCAAATGAGCGGACAGCATTCGCGTTCCGCGGCATGGCGGTTGGCGATCTCGCACTGGCCGGCCTGGCATTTGTGCGCGCGAAAGCGATCGGTGCGCTGGACGATTAGAGTTCAGAGGTCCAGGCCTGCTTCAGCCCACCCCCACATAGCGCCTGACCGCCGACGGGTCGGCGCGCAGTTGCTCGACATCGACGGTCTCGCGGTTGCGGCCGTTTTCGATGAAGCAGACGCGGTCGGCGACCGACAGCACGGCATCGACCCGCTGTTCGACCAGGATGGTGGAGACGCCCAGCTCGCGCAGCTTCACCACGGTCTCGCGGATCTTGGCGATCATCGACGGCATCAGGCCTTCGGTTGGCTCGTCGAGCAACAGCACCTGCGGTTCGAGGCAGAGCGCCCGGGCCATGGCCAGCATCTGCTGTTCACCGCCGGACAAAGTGCCGGAGCGTTGCCGCAGCCGCTGGCGCAGCAATGGAAAAAGGTCGAGGACATTTTCCCGCACGGCCTTGCCGCTGCCGCGCGCCATCAGGCCGATCTCGATGTTTTCCGCCACCGTCATCTCGGCGAACAGCCGCCTGCCTTGCGGCACATAGGCGACGCCGGCCTTCGGCACCTCATGCGCCGGCAGGCCGGTCAGTTCCTGGTCGCCCAGCCGGATCGAACCGGCCTCCGCCGGCACCAAGCCCATGATCGCCTTCAGCGTCGTCGTCTTGCCGGCGCCGTTGCGGCCGAACAGGCACAGCACCTCGCCCTTGTTGAGCACGAGGTCGAGCCCGTAGAGCACCTGGACCTCGCCATAGAAGCAGTCGAGCCCGGAGATGGTCAGCGCTTCCGTCGCGGGGGCTCCGGTCATGGCGCCGTCCCCAGATAGGCTTCCTGCACCTGTGTGTTGGCGCGGACCTGTTCGGGCGTGCCTTCGGCGAGGATCCTGCCTGCGTTGAAGACGGTGATGCGGTCGGCCAGCTGCATGACGACCGGCATATTGTGCTCGATCAAAAGCACGGTGGCGCTTTTGGCGATCTCGCGCACCAGCTCGATGAAATTGTCGATCTCGCTATCGGCCAGGCCTTGCGTGGGCTCGTCGAGGATCAACAGCCGCGGCTTCAGCGCCAGACCCATCGCCACTTCCAGCAGCCGCTGATGGCCGTAGGAGAGCTGGCCGGCCGGCATATGGGCGCGGTCGGCAAGGCCGGTGCGTTCCAGCGCGGCCATGACCCCCGTGCGCACGGCGCCTTTCGAGCGGCCGTCGGTCAGCGTGCGCTGCACCGGCAGCGCGACATTGTCGTAGGCCGAGAGATTGGCAAAGACGCTGGTGATCTGGAAAGTGTAGGCGATGCCCCGGCGCACTCTGAGATAGGCCGGCTGGGTGGTGATATCAGCGCCGTCGAAGACGATCATGCCCGAGGACGGCTGAATGCGGCCGCTGATCAGGCTGACGAAGGTGGTTTTTCCCGCGCCGTTGGGGCCGATGACCGCGCGGATCTCGCCCGGCATCAGCTGAAAGTCGACACCGTCGACGGCGCGAAGGCCGCCGAAATTGCGCGATAGCCCCTTGGTGGTCAGCATCGGCATCATGGCAGCCACCCCAGCCAGCGCTGGCGCATGGTGCCGAGAATGCCCTTGGGGAAGAACAGCACCAGGAGGATGAGCGCGATGCCGACGATCAAGAGATAGGCGGAGGTGTAGCCGCTGGTGATGTCGATGACATAGTACATGAACACCGTGCCGATCAGCGCGCCGAGCGTCGTGGCGGCGCCACCGAGCAGCACCCAGAGCAGCGGCAGGATGGAATACTGCACCGAGGCAAAGCTTGAGCCGACATAGCCGAACAACAGCGCATAGGCCGCACCCGATGCCGCGCAGATGGTGCCGGAGACGACGACGGCGATGAGCTTGTTGGAAAAGGTGTCATAGCCGAGCATTTTGGTCCGCTCCTCGTTCTCGCGCACGGCGACCAGCACGCGGCCGTAGCGGGAACGGACGATGGCGAGCGTAATTAGGAGCACCGCCGAGAACAGCGCCAGCGCGCTCATGTAGCGCACGGTCGGGTTGGTGAGGTCGAGCGATGTCGCGCCGAAGCTCAGAACGCGCGCCGGTTGCGGCACGACCAAGCCCTGGTCGCCGCCGGTCCAGGCAGCGAAATACAGGATGACGAGATAGAAGACCTGCGCGAACATCATGGTGACGATCATGAAGGCGACGCCGGTGGTGCGCAGCGCCAGCAGGCCGATCACCAGCGCCAGCAACGCGCCGCAGGCTATGCCGCCGAGAAAGGCCAATGGCACGTTCCAGCCGAGATGGATGACCGACAGGCCTGCGCCATAGAGGCCGGCGGCGAAGAACATGGCGTGGCCAAGGCTGAGCAGGCCGACATAGCCGAACAACATGTTGTAACCCATGGCGAACACCGCCAGCACCATGATGCGGGCGAGCAGGCCGTGATGGTATTCCGGCAGGACGAAGCTCAGCGCAAACAGCAGCGCGATGACGCCGAGATGCAGAGCATAGGCTTTTGCCGGCGAAGCTTCGCTCATCGCGACGCCTGCCCGAACAGGCCCTGTGGGCGGAACACCAGCACCATGGCGACCAGCAGCGTGGCTATGATCTTGGCCAAAGTCGGCGAGAAGAACACCGAGATGATGCCGTCGGAGAGGCCGATCAGAACAGCGGCGACGACGGTGCCGCGCAGCGAGCCGAGACCGCCGATGATGACGACGATGAAGGAGAGCAGCAGCGGGTCCTGTCCCATCAGATAGTGCGCCTGGCTGATCGGCACGATCAGCACAGCCGCAATGGCGGCCAGCATGGCGCCGAGGGCGAAGACGCCGGCATAGACGCGGTCGACCGGGATACCAAAAGCCTGCGCCGTCTCGCTGTCATACTGGGTGGCGCGCATGATGAGGCCGATTTTCGTGCGCGTCAGCACCAGCCAGGTGGCGACGAGCAGAAGTGCGGAGGCGGCGATGATCGACAGCTTGTAGCCGGAATAGCCGAACCAGGGCAAAAGGATGCGGTAGCTGAAGGGCGGCTCCACCGGCCGCGCCTCCGGGCCGTAGAAGCTCAGCGCCAGCTGCTGAATGATGTAGAGCATGCCGATGGTGGCGACGATGGTGGCTTCCGGATTGTAATTGAGCCGGCGCAGCACCAGCCGCTCGGCGACGAGCGCGATGGCGCCGACGATCAGCGGCGCAATCACCAGTGCGGCCAGGAAGCCCACGGTGGGGTGGCCGGGGATCGCCGTCGAGATCGCCCAGGCGAGCACCGCGCCCAGCATGAAGAATTCGCCATGGGCGACGTTGACGACGCGCATGACGCCGAACACCAGCGACAGGCCCAGTGCGGTCAACGCCAGCACGGCTGAGGTGACGAGGCCTTCGAGGGCGGCGAGGAGGAGATGGGGTCCGAAGTGCATGGGCTAGGCACCGGCGGGCGCGCGAGGCACCCCCCTCTGCCCTGCCGGGCATCTCCCCCTCAAGGGGGGAGATTGGATTTCACGATGGGCTTCGCCAACTACCGACGGCGGTAGAAAGGCGCCTGCGCACAAACTGCCAATCTCCCCCCTTGAGGGGGAGATGTCCGGCAGGACAGAGGGGGGTGGGCTGGCGCTCACGCTCGCTGGAGCAACTTAGAGCGCCTGCGTCGTGTAATCCCCCTCGGCCTCGTAAAGCCCGTCTTCGATCTTGGTCTTGTGAACGACATTCAGCTTGCCGCCCTCGACCTTGGAGATGTTCTGGATGCCGAAGCACTGGTGGATCTTGCCGTTGAAGGTCTTCGGCCCCTGCGGATGCTCCGGCCCCTCGGCGAATTCGGTCAGCGCTTCGGTCGCCTCGACCAGCTTGGCGCGGTCTTCCGGGCCCTTGTAGCCGGCGTCTTCCATCGCCTTCTTGACGACGTAGAGCGTTTCCCAGCAGCCGAACATGTGGGCGGCGGTGGAGACGTCCTTGGGGTCGCCGACGGCAGCGCCATTGTCGTCGATGCCGACGGCGGCGCGGTAGGCTTTTTGCGCGGCTGAGTCGTTGGCCTGAGCATAGCGCGGCGAGCCTTCCCAGAAATGGCTGCCGTCCAAAAATTCGAGGCCGGGGCTGTTGATGTCGGTGGCTTCGAGCGAATTGATGAAGCCGAACAGCTGCGGCCGGTTGGAGCCGTAGAACTCGCCGAGCTCCTTGACGAAGGTGAGCACGGCCGGGCCGACCATGACGTGGTAGATCACCTCGGTTTCGGCCGGGATCTGCGGAAAATATTTGGTGAAGGAGGATTCCGTCGGCGGGATGGCGATCTGGGCGATGACCTCGGCGCCCTGCGCCTTCAGCGCCGGCGGCAGGTAGTCGCGATGGTCGTAGCCGAAAGCGAAATCGGGGAAGATCTGCGTCACCTTCTTGCCGGCATTGGCCGCGATCCACGGCGCCATCGACTGGATCTGGCTCTTCACATCGGTGATGCCGGGCTGGAAGACGTAGCGGTTGAGCTTGGTCGAGGCGACATGGTGGCCTTCGCTGACGACGAAATAGGGAATCTTGTTTTCGCCGGCCGCCGGCGCCGAGCCGATCACGACATGCGAGAACAATGTGCCGAAGACGATGTCGGTCTTGTGCTGGGTGGCGAACTTGCCGACCACTTCGGCGCCGCGGCCGGGATCGGTGCCGTCATCCTCGATCACCAGTTCGACCGGGCGGCCATTGATGCCGCCGGCATCGTTGATCGCCTTGACCGCGGCCACACTGGTCTTTTCGTACCAGCGGCCATAGGCGGCGCCGATGCCGGTGCGGTGTGACTGGAAGCCGATCTTGATCGGCGCCGAGCTCTGCGCCTGGCTGTAGCGGACGAAGCCGGGCGCGAGCGTCAGGCCGGCACCGGCGGCGAGACCTTTCAGCGCCGTGCGGCGAGAGAGCGTGGATTTGGAGAGATCGAAAAACCCATTCTTGTCAGTCACGGCAGTTCCCCTGTTTTTGAGTTTTGACTGTCTGTAACGAGGCAAGGCCACTCCCTTGCGGAAGGGGCGAAAATCGCATGTATACAAACTAAATCACCAAAGCTTCGACCTGGCAAGCGGGCTTTCCGCATCCAGCGCCGCGCGTCCATCAGGACGCGCAAAGGACGCTGGAGCATTTCTTGTTTTGCGCATGATCCTTTCCGAGAATCGAAGCCGATTTTCGGGGTCATGCGCTGGCATGTCCACCGTCTTCTCTCATCCCGCTGTCGGCGTAGCAAGCAACCAGAGGCCGAAGATCGTGTAGGCGATCATCAGCACGGTGAGCGGCAATTGGCTGAGGGCGGCGCGTGATGGAACCGGGTGCAGCCGCCAGGCCAGACCATGGGCGACAAGCACGGCCAGCATGTGGCCGGCAATGATGATGCCGGCCTGCACATTCCACAGCCACCAGACGGAGTCGGCGCCGGCGACGATGCCGGCCTCGATCTGCATGTCGGCGGCGCCGAACAGGTTCCAGCCCAGCGCGAACGGGTCGGACAGAGAGGCCAGCGCATACTGACCGTCGACCAGCAGCGCCGTCAGATAATGCGCGACATGATAGGCAAGCGCGATCGGCACGATCGACCAGACCAGCAGGCCCGCAGCTTCGCCGAGGGAATGCCGGCTGCCCGACAGATGCTGGCCGAGGATGACGGCCAGCATGAATGCCGCCGCCAGCAGCAAGAAAGTCAGCACCAGGCCGAAACTGCCGATGCCGATCAGCGCGGTGCGGCCGGGATATTCCAGCGGATTGATGTCGAACAGACCGAGCCAGAAGAAGGTTTTCGACAGGCCGTCGAAGGAGACAGACGAGAGGCTGAGCAGCAGGAAAGCGATGCCGCTGGCCGACAGAGGCGCGGCGCCGAGTAGTTTTGCGCCTGGCCAGCAAAGATTGAGCCGGCCCGCCTCGTCGCGTTCGATCGGAGCAAAGCGTGCCACCATGGCGAAGAAGACGGTCAGGAATTCGCCACGTTGACTCCAGCCGGGATAGCCGAAGGCGAGCATCGCGACGAAGGTGAAAAGCCAATAGAAGCCGGCGGCATAGGCCAGCCGCGCCGGGTCGTCGGGCGCCGGGTCGATCAGCTCGAACCAGGCAAAGGCGAAGAACAGGATGACGCCCGGCCAGCAGCCGAGCCATGCGGGAAGGCGCGGATGGTGCGCCTGGTCGCCGCGTCGGCCGAGCAGACGGGTGACGATCCGCCATGGGCCATACCATGGGTTCAACCATGACCAGAGATCGCCGAACAGGCCTTGCGCGATGGCGAGGCCGACCCAGACTAGGGTCCAGATGGTTAAGGGAAGCGGGTTGGAGAGTGGGTCGCGGCTGCCGAACAGGCCTGCTGTGATGAGGATTGCAAACCCGGCAAAGGAGATGAGGCTGACGATTGTGCGAGGGGCGTCGCTGAATGTGAAAAGTTGTAAGCGGCGGCGCCAGAAGCGGTCGAGTGCGTCGGGTGGCAGCAAAGCCAGGACGAGGAAGCTGACGGCGACGGCAAGTGCACCGCCGGCGATGTAGTAGCCGGTGGGCAGGAGCAGGACGTGGCCGCGATCGGATGCGTGGGCGAAGGCTGGGGTGGGGAGAACGGTGAGGAGGAGGTAGCAGGCGACATATGTCAGCCAGCCGCGATCCTTCACACCCCCCTCTGTCCTGCCGGACATCTCCCCCGCCAGGGGGGAGATTAGATGTCGCCTGGGCTTTCGCCAATTTTCAAGGGCGAAGAAAGAGGCGCGGTGCCCGACGCTGCCAATCTCCCCCCTTGCGGGGGAGATGTCCGGCAGGACAGAGGGGGGTGGGCGGGAACTCAAGTTCTCCGGGATTTCCATCTTAACCCGCGATGCACGGCCTCAAACCTTGACCAGCTGCTCCACGCGGTCCTTGGCCCCAAAAATCCGGAGATAGCGCTCGATCTCTTTCTTGTCCCCGGTCGCCTTGGCCGGATTGTCCGACAGCTTCACCGCCGGGCGGCCATTGGCCTCCGTCACCTTACAAACCAGCGATATGGCATCGAGGCTGTTGGTCTCGGTCGGCGCGCAGCCTTCGAAGTCGTTGGTGAGGTTGGTGCCCCAGCCGAAGGACATGCGCACCTTGCCCTGGAAGTGCTTGTAGGTCTCCTCAATGGTCTCGACCTCAAGCCCGTCGGAGAAGATGAGCAGCTTCTGCCTGGGGTCCTTGCCCTTCCCGCGCCACCAGTCGATGATTTTTTCACCGCCTTCGATCGGCGGTGCGCTGTCAGGGCGAAAGCCGGTCCAGTCGGCGACCCAGTCGGGCGCGTCGCGCAGGAAGGATGCTGTACCGAAGGCATCGGGCAATACGATCAGCAGGTTGCCGCCATAATAGCGCTGCCAGTCCTGCAGCACCTTGTAGGGCGACTGCTTCAGTTCCTTTTCCGTATCGGCAAGCGCGGCAAACACCATCGGCAGTTCATGCGCGTTGGTGCCGAGCGCTTCGAGGTCGTTGTCCATGGCCAGCAGTACGTTGGAGGTACCGGTGAAGGCTTCGCCAATGCCTTCCTTGAGCGCCTCGACGCACCAGCGCTGCCACAGGAACGAGTGGCGGCGGCGGGTGCCGAAGTCGGAGATGCGGATGCCAGGCAGCGCCTTCAGGCGCTCGGTCTTGGCCCACATCTTGGCCTTGGCGCGGGCATAGAGCACGTCGAGCGCGAACGGGCCGAAGGCGCGCATGGCCGCACGGGAGCGGAGTTCATTGATGATGGCCAGCGCCGGGATTTCCCACAGCGTGGTGTACATCCACGGGCCGCTGAAGGAGAGCTCGTACTGGCCGTCGCGCTTGGAGAGCTCGTAGTCCGGCAGTCGGAAACCTTCCAGCCAGGCGAGGAATTCAGGCTCGAAGATCTGCTTGCGGCCATAGAAATTGTTACCGCCGAGCCAGATCATCTCCTTCTTGGAGAAGCGCAGCGTGCGGGCATGGTCGAGCTGGTCGCGCAGTTCGCCTTCGTCGATCTCGTCGGCGAGGCGCACCGATGTGGTGCGGTTGATCAGCGAGAAGGTGGCGTCGACCTTGGGGTACATGCCCCAGATCATCTGCAGCATCAGAAGCTTGTAGAAATCAGTGTCGAGCAGGCTACGGACGATCGGGTCCAGCTTCCAAGTGTGGTTGTAGACGCGCCGCGCAATATCGGTCTTTGCCATGTCCTGCCGTCGCCTTCGCTGCTCGCGTCTGTCTTACGCAATTCCGGACGGAAAACCGCCGCACACTTTTTCCTGGAATTGCTTGGCAAGAGCTTATTAGCATTGAATTTTTGAAAGCGCTGCCCGCTTTCCCAACTGGCCCGACAAAAAGGAGCCGCTCCGGTCCAGCCTCAGCTCTTGGCGCCGACCACCCGCAGCGCCGGACGCTTCCTGCGGATGCCCATGCGGCCGGCCACCGGCGCGTCGGCGCGGCTGTCGGCCTGCTCCTTCTCGGCAAACAGCCAGTCGACGAACAATTGCACGATCGGCGCCGAGCGCATCTCGTTGCGGCAGACGACATAGAAATCGTCGACCGCCGGCACCGACAGGCTGAACGGCGCCACCAGCAGGCCCCTGGCGAGCAGCATGCTGGCGGTGACGGAATCGCCGAGCGCCACGCCATGGCCATGCACCGCGGCTTCGATCGCCGTGCGCGCATCGCCGAGATGGTGGCGACGGCCGCGTTCAAGATCCAGCCCGTCGGCGGCCGCCAGCCAGGTGTGCCACTCGCGGCCGTCATCGCCATGCAGGATGACATGGTCGGCGAGATCCCGGCAGGTGCGGATCGGCCGGTTGTTGATCAGCGTCGGGCTGACCACCGGGAACAGTTCGAGGCCCGACCATTTGCGCATCCAGCAATCGGTCCAGCTGCCGTCGCCATAGAGCACACAGACATCGACCTGCGGCGCGCGGATGTCCTTGGGGTCGTTGGAAGGGATCAGCGTCAGCCTGATATCGGGATATTGCGCCATGAAGCTGCCGAGCCGCGGCGTCATCCACAGAAGCAGCAGCGCCGGAACACAGGACACCGACAGCGTGCCGGCGCTGGCCGGCCTGGTCATGCGCTGGGTGGCGGCGGCGATGCCGTCGAACGCGGTCGACACCGCCGGCAGCAGTTCGGCGCCATGCGGTGTGAGCTTTACCCGCTGCCCGGTGCGTTCGAACAGTTTTACGCCCAGCGACTGCTCAAGCGCCTTGATCTGATGGCTTATGGCGCCATGGGTGACGTTCAGCTCACTCGCCGCCTTGGTCAGCGAGGCGTGGCGCGCCGTCGCTTCGAAGGCGCGCAGGGGATTTAGGGGCGGCAGACGCTTGGCCATGGGCAACCGGATACTCTGTGAGATTTTCTCACAACCAGCACCCTAACAATATCAATTGATTTTTCAATGCGGCTGCCGGACACTTTGTCCCAGAACAGCATCAATGACGTGAAATCTGCAGGCAGCCAGCGGGACAGCGACCCGGCCGGATGACGGTCAGTTCGCAAGATGCCGCCCCGGCCGCATGCACCAGCCCGGCAGGAGGAGACCGACATGGGTTACGATCGCGGCAAGCTCGACGCGTTGCGCCGCAAATATGGCGAGAGCCATGGCGGCGAGATGTTCGACCCGAAATTCCGCAAGGTCGCCGACAAGATCTTCTCCAAGAGCGGCACCAGGCTGGCGCCGTATTCCGGCATCCCGACCTTCCTCGCCGCACCCTACCGCGAAATATCGGCCGACAACCCGGATTTCGGCGATTTGCAAGTGGCTATCATCGGCGTGCCGATGGATCTCGGCGTCACCAACCGTCCCGGATCGCGCTTTGGGCCCAGGGCTCTGCGCGCCATCGAGCGCATCGGCCCCTACAACCATGTGCTGGAATGCGCGCCGACGCATGAGCTGCGCGTCGCCGACATCGGCGATACCCCATTCCGCAGCCGCTACCGGCTGGAGATCAGCCATGAGGATATCGAGCGCCGCACCAATCAGATCGTCGATGCCGGCGTGCTGCCTCTTTCCGTTGGGGGCGACCATTCGATCAGCCATCCGATCTTGAAGGCGGTCGGCAAAAAGGCGCCGGTCGGCATGATCCATATCGACGCCCATTGCGACACCAGCGGGCTGTTCGACATGACCAAGTTCCACCATGGCGGACCCTTCCGCAACGCGGTGCTGGACGGCGTACTCGACCCGACCCGTACCATCCAGATCGGCATTAGAGGCTCGGCCGAATATCTGTGGGAGTTCACCTACGAATCCGGCATGACGGTCGTGCACGCCGAAGAGGTGACCGGACTCGGCATCCCCGCCATCATCGAGAAGGCGCGCAAGATTGTCGGCGACGGCCCGACCTACATCTCCTTTGACGTCGACAGCGTCGATCCGGCCTTCGCGCCGGGCACCGGCACACCTGAAATCGGCGGCCTGACGACGCGCGAGGTGCTCGAACTGCTGCGCGGCCTGAAAGGCCTCAACATTGTCGGCGGCGACGTCGTCGAGGTGGCGCCGCAATATGACGCCACGACCAACACCGCCCATGTCGGCGCGCAGGTCCTGTTCGAGATCCTGAGCCTGATGGTGTTCAGCCCGGCCATTAAGAGCAAGGGGGCCTGACGGACTTCACATGCAAAGGCGGCCGCCGCGCTGGAGCCGGCGGCCGTTTCAAACAAACAAGCTTCCAGAAGGGAACCACAATGACGTTTCACATGAAATCAACCGTCGCCGCCGCGCTGATGCTCGCCGGCCTCGGCTTCGCCTCCCAGGCCCATGCCGACGCCGTCGACGACATCACCAAGGCCGGCGCCATCAATGTCGGCATCTTCTCCGACTTCCCGCCCTTCTCCTCGGCCAGCGCCGATATGAGCATCAAGGGCTATGACGTCGACGTGGCCCAGGCCATTGCCGACTCCTTGAAGGTGAAGCTCAACCTCGTCAGCGTCACCGGCCAGAACCGCATCCCCTATCTCACCGACAAGCGCGTCGATATCCTGATGAGCGTCGGCTATTCCAAGGAGCGCGAGGAGGTGATCGATTTCGCCGCCGCCTACGCGCCCTACTACATCGCCGTCATCGGCCCCGCAGCGCTCTCGGTCAAAGGCAAGGAAGACCTCGCCGACAAGTCGATCGCCGTCAATCGCGGCACGCTGGAAGATACGTCGCTGACCGAAGCTGCACCGGCTTCCGCCGACATCAAGCGCTTCGACAATTACAACTCCGTCATCCAGGCCTTCATCTCCGGCCAGACCCAGCTGATGGTGGTCGGCAACGATGTCGGCGCCCAGGTGCTGGCCAAGCAGGATGCGCTGAAGCCGGAGCAGAAGTTCCAGCTTTTGACCTCGCCTTCGCATATCGGCCTCAACAAAAAAGAGGACCGGCTGAAGACGGCGGTCAATGACGCCGTCGCCAAGATGCTGGCCGACGGCAAGCTCGACGAGAGCTCGAAGGCCTGGCTGAAGACGCCGCTCAATCCTGACAACCTCAAGGATTGAGTTCCCGTGGCCTTTGCCTGGCTCCCCGGTGCTCTGGGCGACATCACGCGCGGTGCTCTCACGACGATCCTGCTGATCGTCGTGACCACGCTCGTGGGCACACTGCTCAGCATCCTGGGCGCCGCCGGCCGGCGCAACGGCGCGGCATTCCTGAAGCGGGCGATCGCGGTCTATGTCGAGGTGATGCGCAACACGCCGTTCCTGGTGCAGCTGTTCTTCATCTTCTTCGGCCTGCCCAGCCTCGGCATAAGGCTCGATCCGATCCTGGCCGCCATGCTGGCGATGACGCTCAACATGGCGGCCTACACGATTGAAATCGTCGGCGCCGGCCTCGATGCCGTGCCCGGCGGACAGACGGAAGCCGCCCTTTCGCTGGGCTTGAGGCCACACCAGGTGTTCATCAAGATCGTGCTGCCGCAGGCGCTGAAGGTGATCTACCCGGCCCTGACCAGCCAGGTCGTCATCATGATGCTGGAATCGGCCGTGGTGTCGCAGATCGCGGTGCGTGAACTGACCTATGAGGCCGACATGCTGCAAGCGCGCACCTTCCGTTCCTTCGAGACCTATTTCGTCGTGACGTTGGTCTATCTCTTGATGTCGATGGCCTTGCGCCGGCTGCTGGTCACAGGCGGGCGCCGCGTATTGGGAGCCGGCGTGTCATGATCGAATTCACCTTCTGGGATATCGTTCGCAACCTTTTGCTCGCCGCGCGCTGGACGGTGCTGTTGTCGCTGGCGGCCTTCGTCGGCGGGGCTTTGGTCGGCCTGATCATCCTGTTCTTCCGCATCGCAGAGAACAAATGGAGCCGGCGCATCGCTTCTGGCTACATCGCCTTGTTCCAGGGCACGCCGCTTTTGATGCAGCTGTTCCTGATGTTCTTCGGCCTGCCGATGCTCGGCCTGCGCATCGAGCCGTGGACGGCCGCGGTGCTCGGCCTGACCTTCTTCGCCAGCGCCTATCTGGCCGAGATCTGGCGCAGCGGCGTCGATGCCCTGCCGCGCGGACAGTGGGATGCCGGCGCCAGCCTTGGCCTGCACCGGCTGCAGGAGCTGAGGCTGATCATCCTGCCGCAGGCCTTCTCGATCACGAGGGCGCCGATCGTCGGCTTCCTGGTGCAATTGATCAAATCGACGGCGCTCACCTCGATCATCGGCTTCGAGGAGCTCGTCAGGACCTCCAACGCCATCAACAACGCCACCTTCGAACCGTTCAAGGTCTATGGGCTGGTGGCGCTGATCTTCTTCGTCATGTGCTTTCCACTGACGCAATACGCCCGTACGCTCGAACAACGAGCGGCGGCCCACTGACGCCCGGCGGCGACAGTGCGTGAAGGGAACCTGCCGGGACAGACCGGCATCAACTGAGGAGAAATCGGATGAACAGACTGATCGGAAAATCCCTGACACGGCGCGGCGTGCTTGGCGCGGGCCTGGCCACCGCTGGCGTGCTCGCCATGCCTTCGATCCTGCGGGCGCAGGACAAGTCGCTGAAGGTCGGGGTCTATGGCGGCTATTTCAAGAAATCCTTCGACGAGCACATCTTCCCCGACTTCACCAAGGCCACCGGCATTGCCGTGGAATCGGTCGCCGAGCCGACCGGCGAGGCCTGGCTGGTGCAGCTGGAACAGGCGGCCAAGGCCGGCCAGGCGCCGGCCGACCTTTCGATGATGTCGCAGACCTCGACGCTGAAGGGCCAGTCGACCGAATTGTGGACACCGCTCGATACGTCGAAGTTCAAGCACTATGGCGACCTGTTGCCGCGCTTCATCAACAAATACCCGGATGGCCGCGTCGCCGGCATCGGCGCCGTCGCCTGGTGGATCACGCTGGTCAGCAACACCGATGTCTACAAGGACGCGCCGACATCGTGGGCAGCCCTTTGGGACAAGGCCAACGAAGACAAGCTCGGCCTGCTGGCGCTCGCCTCCAACTCGTTCCTGCTCGAAGTGACGGCCAAGACCTTCATGGGCGGCACCAATGCGCTCGACACCGAGGAGGGGCTGAACAAGGCGTTCGAGAAGCTCGCCGAGGTCAAGCCGAACGTCCGCCTCTGGTATCGCGACGAGGCGCAGTTCGAGCAGGCGCTGAAGTCGGGCGAAATCCCGATGGGCCAGTATTATCACGACGTCACCGGGCTCGCGGTCGCCGACGGCTTCCATGTCCGCTCGACCTTCCCGAAGGAAGGCGGCATCCAGGATTCCGGCAATTGGGTGCTGTCGCGCGCCTCGACCAAGGTCGACGAGGCACATGTCTTCATCGACTATATGAGCCAGCCGTCGATGCAGGGCGTCATGTCGCGCAAGGTCGGCACCACGCCAACCTTGAAGAAAGAGGTGCTTGACCTCAAGCCGGAAGAGTTCGCCGCGGTATCGTCGGATATCGATCCGATCATCCCGCGCTACGACCTCTACACGTCGAAGGCCGACTGGATCAACCAGAAGTGGACCGAGCTGATCGTCGGCTGATCAGCCCGATCCTCTTTGAAAACTGACGGCCGCCGGATTTCTTCCGGCGGCCAGTTGGAGCAGTTCACCGTTTCATGGAAACGGCGACCTACTTCTTGTTTTTAAGCAATTCCGGACGGAAAACCGTTACACACTTTTCCCGGAATTGCTCCAGCGCACAGCCTGAGAGGGATGAGCATGTCCGGACTAGACATCAACAGCATCACCAAAAAATTCGGCAATTTCGCCGCCGTCGACAATGTCCAGCTCAACGTGCCGCACGGCACGTTCGTGTGCCTGCTCGGCCCGTCGGGCTGCGGCAAGACCACGCTGCTGCGCATGATTGCCGGGCTGGAGGAACCGACCAGCGGCGCCATCGTCCTCGACGGCGAGGACATCACGCCGCTGCCGACGCACAAGCGCAATCTCGGCATGGTGTTCCAGTCGCTGGCGCTGTTTCCGCATCTCTCCGTCGGCGACAACATCGCCTATGCGTTGCGCATTCGCGGCGCCTCGAAGGAGGAGCAGAAGAAGCGCGTCGACGAATTGCTGAGCTTGATCCACCTGACCGGCTTTGCCGACCGTCCGGTGGCCAAGCTGTCGGGCGGCCAGCGTCAGCGCGTGGCGATTGCCCGGGCACTCGCTTTGTCGCCAAAACTGTTCCTGCTTGACGAGCCGCTGTCGGCGCTCGACGCCAAATTGCGCGAGGCCATGCAGGTGGAATTGCGCCAGCTGCAGCAGCGGCTCGGCATCACTACCATCGTCGTCACCCACGACCAGCGCGAAGCCATGACCATGGCCGACCTCGTCGTCGTCATGGGCCATGGCAAGATCCTGCAGGCGGCGCCGCCGATCGAGATCTACCGCAAACCCGCCGATGCCTTCGTCGCCGACTTCATCGGCATCACCAATCTGCTGCCGGCCGAAGTCGACAGCACTGGGCGCACCACCATTTTGGGCACCGCCATTCCGGGCCTGGCCATGCCGGCGGGTCAGACAAAAGCGTCCGTCTCGGTCCGTCCCGAGGATGTGCATCTGGGCAGCCCCGGCGGCTCGGCCATCACCGGCGAAGTGAGTTTCGTGCGCGACCTCGGCGGCACCATCGAGACCTTCGTCGACGTTGGCGGCACCAGCATCATTGCGGTCACGACGCCGCGCGAGCGCCATGACGTGCCGGTCGGCGCCAAGGTCGGCGTCACCCTGCCGCCGGCAAGCTGCGTGGTGCTCGGCGCATGAGACGGGAAGCTCCGAGGTCGGTAGCCGACTACACACCGCTGTTCTTTCCGGCGCTGATGCTGATCGTCTTCTTCGTCGTGCCGTTCTCGACGATGATCGCGGTGAGCTTCTTCAAGCGAAATCCGGCCGGGTTCTACACGCCGGATTTCGTCTTCGACAATTACGCCCGCTTCCTGTCGGTGTTCTTCGGCGGCGTGCTCGGCTTCTCGCTGATGCTGGCGGTGCTGGTCGCGGTCTGCTGCGTCTGCATCGCTTTCCCCTTCACCTACCTGCTGACTCGGCGGCCGCGCCGCGTGCAGACGCTGTGGCTGGTCGGCCTCTTGTCCGTGCTGTCGCTGTCGGAAGTCATTATCGGCTTTGCCTGGTCGACGCTGTTTTCGCGCACCGCAGGCATTACCAACCTGTTCGTGGCGATCGGGCTGATGGACAAGCCGGTGGCGCTGCTGCCGACCTTCGGCGCGGTGCTGACCGGCATGGTCTACCAGGCGCTGCCCTACACGATCCTGGTGCTTTATCCTGCTTTGGTCCGCCTCGACCCGACACTGTTGGAGGCCGCGCGCACGCTCGGCGCCTCGCCGATCAAAGCCTTCTTCAACGTCGTCGCGCCGGCGCTGCGCAACACCATCGTAGCCACGCTGATCATGGTGTTCGTGTTTGCGCTCGGCTCGTATCTTTTGCCGCAAATCCTCGGGCGGCCGCAACACTGGACGCTGTCGGTGCTGATCACCGACCAGGCGATCTACCAGTCCAACATGCCGTTTGGCGCGGCAATGGCGGTGTTCCTGGTGCTGATCTCGCTGGCGCTGGTTGGACTGACCTTGCTCGTCGGACGCCGGGAGAACGCCCTATGACCGCGACCTTGCTGCGCCGTGTCTATTTCACCATCGTCGCCCTGTTCCTGGCGGCGCCACTGATCGTCGTCGCCGGCGTATCGGTGAATTCGCGGCAGGAGCTCAGCTTCCCGCCGGTCGGCTTCTCGCTCGGCTGGTACGCCCAGATCTTCACCGACCCGGAATGGCGGCTGGCGCTGATCCATTCGGTGACGCTGGCCGTCTGTTCGGCGGCGATTGCCGTTGCGGTCGCGCTGCCACTGGCCTGGTTCCTGTGGCGGCGCATCGCGCCATGGGCGAACATCTTTCAGGTGCTGGGGCTCGCCCCCTTCATCCTGCCGCCGGTCATCACCGCGCTCGGCTTCCTCTCCTTCTGGGCGACGGTCGGGTTGTTCGGCCAGTTCTTCACCGCCATCATCAGCCACGCCATCTTCTTCGTGACGCTGCCGCTGGTGACGCTGTCCCTGGGCTTTGCCTCGATCGACCGCTCGCTGGTCGAGGCCGCAGCGACCATGGGCGCCGACGACCGGACGGTGTTGAAAACCGTGGTTCTGCCGCTGATCCTGCCCTACCTCGTCTCGGGCTACGCCTTCGCCTTCGTGCTGTCGCTCAACGAATACATCGTCGCCTATATGACGATCGGCTTCACCACCGAGACGCTGCCGATCAAGATCTTCAACGCGCTGCGCTACGGCTACACGCCGACCATGGCCGCGGTGTCGGTGTTCTTCGTCGCGGTGGCGGCACTGGTGTTCGGCTCGATCGCCCGGTTCGGCGATATTCGCAGATTGCTCGGTGCTATGTCGTCGGACGGCAACTGAAGGCATGTAAGAGCGTGAATATCGGGGCTTTTACGGCCCCGATGCGCTAACCGCTCGTTTCCTTTGGCGAAGGCATGGCCAATTTAGCCTCGAGCGCCATGGCGTGAGCAGCCACTGCCTCGGACGTGTTCAACGCGATCTCAGACTTGGGCGAGCGGCCCCAGCGCGGCCCGCAACGGGTCAAGGGCATCGCCATATAGCTTCCAACGCTCGACAGAGGTTGAATAGATCGGCTGGCGCACCTGCCAGCGGCTCGGCGTTCGGACTGTGCGTTCAGTTTCGTGAAATTGCAGACAGGCGGCGTCCCACTCCACGCCGAGGAAAGCGATCAATCCGCGAGCCTGGGTTTCGAGATCAGCCACGGTTCGTTCGTATTGCATGTCATGGATAGCAATTGGCAGGACCTTTGCCCAATGATTCATCAGGCGATCATATTGCCGATAATACTGGCCAAGTTTGGCGAGGTCGGCATTGTAGCCATGCGCATCCGAAAAATTGTGCATGAAGCAGGATGTGCAATTGTCCATCGGGTCGCGCATGCAATGGACGACACGCGCGTTTGGCAAAACAAGGCTGATGAAAGTCAATAGTTCGAAATTATGCGGCATCTTGTCGATGACGCGTATCGCTTTGTCGTTGCGCTTCTTGAGATAGCCGAGATATTTCGAACCGAGGTCTTTGGATTTCTGCGGAGTGAGTGCCCCCATGGCCTTGGTGAAGATCGTAGGATCAAGCTGATCGAACCCAAGTTCTGCAGCCAACAGACGGATAATCGGCAGTTCGCCGGCGCCATAGATACCCCGATGGCTGGCGCATATCTGCTCGGTCAGCGTCGTTCCCGAACGTGGCATGCCAACGATGAAGACAGGTCGGTCGGACGGATTGCCAAATCCTTGACGAGCTTCAAAAAAACCAGCGTCGAAAGTGTGGATGAAGCTGTCGTAAAGCCTCGTGTGCAGGTCAATATCGAAGTCGTTGCCGGAAATGGCCTTTGCCTTGGTGAAATGGCGGATCGCAGGCAGATACTCGTGTTGGTCGTTAAGCATTTTTCCGGCGGCATGGTGGAGGATCACCCGATCACGATCGGTGGTCGTCGGCAGCTCGAGGCGGGCCTGCACCAACGCCAGGGCGGGATCGCCCTTCATCGCCCGTCGTGCGAGCGCCAGCCCGGCCAGTGCCTCGACATTCCGCTGGTCGAGGGCAATGGCACGCTCAAAATATCCAACTGCTTCGGCTTGTCTGCCCATATCCGTGAGAAGGTCGCCCATGCCGACAAGGGCAGTGAGCGACTGGCCGTCGACCTCGAGCGCCCTGCGATAGAAACCCTCGGCAATTTCGCCCGCAAGTTCGGTCCTATAGGACCGGCCAAGGTTGCACATAGCCTCGATCAGCCTGCCGTCGAGATCGATCGCTTTTCTCAGATGCTTGCGCGCCAGATCGACATTGCCGACAAGATTATAGACATTACCAAGATTATTTCGGAAAATAGCGTTGTTGGGATCGAGTTTGACTGCTCGTTTCATGTAGCTAATGGCCACATCGTTTCGATGCGCTTCGATTGCCAGCGTGCCCATCAGGTTAAGCGCCATGGCATTGTTGGGTTGCTGGCGGAGGACGGTCTGGTAGCAAAACTCTGCTTCGCGAAAGAGATTTCGCCGTTGAAAGTCGATACCGCGCTGTAAGGTCTCCAGAGCAGATTTCCCCGTGGTGGGGTGCGAGTTCTGGGCCATAGCTATGGTGCCACGGGTTGCTGGAGCAGCGACAACGGGATCGTTAACTCATGGTTGCCGGACAAGCCGACAACAGTCAGCCGGATCGAATTGCAACCAATCAGAATTTGAACGTCACGCCAAGCTGAAGGTTTTGGGAATTCAGCTTGCCGTTTGAAAAAACGGCGTCGCCTTCGCGACTGGAATCGAAGTCGACACTGGAGACAGCCTTGAACCGGTAGCCAAAGTCGATGTCGATATTCTGCGCCAGCGTGTAGTTGACGCCGGCTCCCAATTGACCGGCGAAGCCCCACCCGCCCGACCCGTAGCCATACGAGTGCCCGTCCCAATGGGTGTCGGCGGTTACATAGGCGGCGCCGAGGCCGCCGCCAGCGTAGACCGTGGCCTTCCCGAAATGAGCAACGTCGGCCCAGACGTTCGCAAGCAGATATGTAGCTGACAAATTGCCCGAGGCCGGGTACCCCGAAAAAGGACCCTCGGAATACGTGCTCGCCTTGTAGCGAGCATAGGACAGTTCACCTTCGACGCGAAAT
This sequence comes from Mesorhizobium sp. P171375, assembly GCF_057786075.1. Classification (NCBI taxonomy): domain Bacteria; kingdom Pseudomonadati; phylum Pseudomonadota; class Alphaproteobacteria; order Hyphomicrobiales; family Phyllobacteriaceae; genus Mesorhizobium; species Mesorhizobium sp. P171375. The sequence goes on along the minus strand of NZ_JBYNWF010000001.1, from coordinate 1,229,664 downwards.
ACGTCATTGAACCGTTTGCCGACGGCCGCGCCGACGATGAAGCCGGTCTTGAAGTCCATGGAGAAGTCATTGTTGTAGTACTCCGAGTGGGTCTTTACCTCACTGGGAAAGCTCGCGCCGCCGAACAGCGTGACATACCAAAGGTCCTGGGCAGCGGGGATTTCTACGGCCTCGGCAGCATGTGCAGCAGAGGTCCAGCCGAGCGCCAGAGCTAACGTCGACACGCTGGCCATCAGGTTCAGTTTCATGGACACGCCATCCCACACCGAAAATGCATCAGGAGACATCAGTCTCGGCCAATTGTCGAACTGTCAACCTTTGAACATGCAACCTGATTTTTCGGCCGAGATTAACAGTAGTTCCAGTTGCAATACTGCAACAACCGGATTGTGGCGTCATGATCGGCGCAAAGTTTGCGGCGGGCATGCTGCGGGCCAACGCACAGGCATGGCCAATACCGCGCCCGGCGCTAGTCAGCCGAGGCGATCGAGGTCCGACCAAAGCCACTCCACTGTTCAGGTAAGTCCGCGAACTGCAACGCGCCTCATGCCGTCCTAGATTCAGCTGTTCTTTCGGCCAAAAGCGAACACTTCAGGCTCGCGCCGAGCAGGTCATCAAGCGTTGCTTCAACCATAGCGAGACTTCAAAATGCGGCCGATCTGGACCATATTCAGAAGCACAAAGAAAACGTTCCAGCCGACGACGTTCATGAGCGGCGCCGGCTGGCTATAGAAATACACGGCAAGGCAGATTGCAGCCGCCGTGGTGAGAATCCTCAGCCGCAAAATGTCCAGCGTGAAGTAGGCGATCACATACAGGATGTTCGCCATGTTTATCAGAAGGTCCATGTCCCTGGTTCCAATGGATGCTGGGCACTCAGACGAGACGGTCCTTGAAGTGTTCCCGAACGGCAAAGGCGATCGCGCCGCGGCGAATGCCTATGTCCTTCAGGATGTGGTCGGGCAGTTCTTGCAAGGCCCTCTCGGCCCTGCGTGCTCTCAGCCCGATCGAAACGCGCTTCAGGTAGTGAAACATTGCTTTCTCCATTCGTGGGAATCGCAGCGCATGGAAGGCGGCATGCCGCCCCAAGCGCCGTGCTGTTAATGTCTGCTGGTTGAATGACGCTGCCTCGCTTTGTTCACGCGAGGCAGCGACTGGAGGTCGTCAGGCCGCCGCCGTCATCGGATCGTTGCGAAGGATGACCGTGTCGGCGACGGGATAGAATTCCTCACCGGGCATGCCGACGCGCTTGGCGTGATCCCGGATGGCCTCGCCGTCCTTGGCCTCGTAGATGCAGAAGGTGCCGATGCGCCCGTCGGGCTCGTGCACTACATAGCTGCGGATCCAGCTGACCGTGCCCGCCATCTGTTCCTTGGCGACCTTTGCCGATTTCGCGCCGGCGGCTTCGAGTTCCTGCAGGGATGCCCACGCGCTCGGGCGGCGGATAACAAACAGGTTCATGATCTTTCCCTTTCGATATCGCGCCAGCCTTTGGCCGACGCTGCTGATTGCCAGGCGTGTCTGCCTGGCTGGGGAAAAATTACCTTCGAGGGGGACTGATCGTCCTTATCGGGACCTGATCTCTGGCTGATCTTTCGCTGCCACCGCCGATAGCTCGATCAGGAGGCAGGCAGGATCAGAGGGTGAGTTCTTGCATGGAGCCATCGCCGGGCGGCTGGCTCTCGCGCGAAAAGCTGTGGCGAAGCGTTGCGGCTTCCTCTTCCAGGCGCCGTGATCCCAGGTGGCGGGCCGATCTCTCTGCCGCGGTGATCTCCACTTTCGCACCGCTGGCGTCGCCTGTACGCAACAAGGCGCTGGCGAGCTGCAGCCGAACCCTTGCCGCGTGATATTCGACGCCTGCGCTGGTCCAGAGCTGCCGGGCCAACAGCAGAAGCCGATTGCCGTTCGGGTCGTCTGGCTCGCAAAGTGCTGCCTTGGTTTCGGCTATCAAGGCCTGCGTTGCCGGTTGCCGCCAGCGTTCTGGCTGTGCATCGATTTCGTTGAGATAGATTGACGCCTGGGCTGAGCGCCCGCCGCGCGCCGCAATGCAGGCTGCGTTCACCAGCAGGTTTCCGCGCCGCTGCAGATGGAACCACGACATCCCTTGCAGAGCCCGGTCGAGCGCGGCAAGCGCCCCGTCCAGATCGCCTGTTTCGAACAAAAGCACGGCATTGCCCGGCTCCGCGTCCCAGCCCAGTGCATAAGCCTGGTCGTAGTCGGCGCGCGCCGATGTGAGGTCGCCGATCATGGCAAAGATATCGCCGCGAACGCGGAAGCCTTCACCGAGCGACCAGGATTCCTCCGCTGAGAGTTTGGGAAGCGCGTCGTTTATGCAGGTCAGGGCTTCAGGCAAGATCTGCTGCGCCGCGACCACTTCGGCACGATGAAGGTCACACGCGCCCGAGGTCTGCGCAAAACTTGCGGTGCACCAGCTTTCGAAGCCTTCGCTCCACTGGCGGGCACGGGGCCAATCGGCATATGTCCTGCAGCTCCAGAGGATATTGCAGTAAACCAGGCTACCGGTGATCGGGTCGACCTGGCTCGACAACGCGATCGCCGCCGCATGGTTTTGCTGCTCGCTGCCCTCCTCGATCTTGCCGAGGGCGAGATTGAAAAACCCCTTGTATGTCAAAGTCAGAGCCCGCAGGCCGGGATCGTCGCAATTTTCAGCTATCGCGTAAGCGGCTGATGCCAGCTGCAGCGCTTCCTCGGGACGGCCGCCCGAGGATGCAAGGCGCGACCTCATCCACAGCAGATATGCTTGCGTAGCATCGTCCGGCGACTGAGACAGAAGCGACGCAGCACGTTCCAGCCATCCCTCTGCAACGGCACCTGATCCGCGCTCGGCCTGGATCTTTGCGAGCGTGACAGCGGATCTGGCGGCGCGGGCCAAGTCGCCGGCCTCGACATGAGCCGCCACCGCGCGGGCCAGCACAGGGATCGCCTCGGTCGGTCGCCCACCACATTCGACGACCAGAGCCCAGAGATCGACATCAGCAGGAGAGAGATCTTCATTGTCCGCCAAATGCGCGAAAAGTTTTGCAGCCGCGCTCCAGTCGCGCAGGGCTGCCAGCCTGCGGGCCTCGGCAAGCATGTCGTCCCCTTGCAACGAGGCAGGCCGGACATACCCCAGTCCCGGTTCATCGATGGCGAAGCGATAGCCGTGGCGAACGTAGCTGTGTATCGCGTCCTGCAGGCCACCGGCTGCAAGCGCCTTTCGAGTGAGGCTGACCACGCGCTGAAGCGATGCTTCAGTCACGATAACATCCGGCCAAAGAGCGTCCATCAATTCGTCCTTGGGCACCACCCTGCCGGCGTTGCGCACCAGGTACACCAGCAAATCAAAGACAAGCGGCTGGATCTTCTGCCCAACGCCGCTTAGCGACAGCTTGCGGGCAGCTTCATCCAGTTCGAATTGTCCAAATGAGTGTTGCATCGCCTCATCCCGATGCGACAATCTACCTTATCAGCTTTGACTAGGGGAGAGGCTGGCCGAACGGTGGCAAGGCTTAGGTTGGGTCAGTAGCCAACCGCAGCTTTAGCGATAGCCCTCCATCCAAAATTGGACGGTCTGCTTTTTGTTTTCAATGGCTAAAGACGAGCGGCGGCGCGATGCGGTCGCGCCGCAGCAAGCGGGGCCGAGTTCCGCCGACACCGTCACTTGAAACAGTCAAGCGGTCTCTCTCCTCATCAGCCGCTATTTCCTCTAGGATGTTCTCGCAGGAGCTGACTATGACCGTGGATCGCGTTCAGCGGAGAATGGCTGCCATCCTTGCGGCCGATGTGGTGGGCTACAGCCGGCTGATAGGCAGGGATGAGGAAGGTACGCTTGCGGCCCTGAGGGACTATCGACAGATCATTGACCGGCTGATTGTGCACCATGAGGGACGGGTGTTCGGCAGCGCCGGAGACAGTGTCATCGCGGAGTTCGCAAGCCCCGTCGAGGCGCTGCGGTGTGCTACCGAAATCCAGTTGGAGATCGATAGACAGAACGCCGGCCTCCCCGAGCCAGACCGCCTGCGATTTCGCATTGGGATCAACCTTGGCGATGTCGTCGTAGAGGGTAACAACCTCATGGGCGAGGGCGTGAATGTCGCCGCGCGTCTGGAAGCGTTATCTCACCCAGGCGGGATATGTGTATCCGAAGCAATCTATACACAGGCTCGCGATCGGCTGTCGCTCGATTTCATTGATCTTGGCGATCACAAAGTGAAGAATATCGCCCGACCTGTGCACGTCTATCGCGTACCCCTCGCTTCGGAGGAAGAGGTCAGGTCGCCCTTTCGCGGTCTCGACGTCTTCGAATTTGAAAACACCGACCTCTTCTTCGGCAGAGCGCGGGCGATTGCCGCTTGCACCGAAAGGCTGGAGCAGCTGGCAGCCAACGGCAAAGCATTTTTGCTCATCTACGGGATGAGTGGCTCCGGCAAGTCTTCACTTCTGCGCGCCGGGCTGATGCCTTCAATCACCCGATCCGGCGCAGTGGTCGGCATCAGTTTGTGGCGCCGTTGCCTGATCCGCCCGTCCGAAGGGCCTGATGCTGTCGCCTCGTTGGCCGCGGGACTGCTTTGCGAAGCTGCTTTGCCCGAGTTGGCTCTCGAACTGACAGCGGCTGAACTCACTCAACTCTGTCGAAGTTCTCCCGATCGCGTGCTGACTCTGGTCCGCCATGCACTCGGCAGAGCAGCCGCCGCGGCTGGCTCGTCCCTCTCACAAATACGATTACTGATCGCCATTGATCAGACAGAGGAACTGTTCACGACGGAGAAGGAACCAGCGTCGCGCGAAGCGCTTTTGCGGCTCTTGGCGGCGTTCGCCGGCAGCGGACTGGTCTGGGTGATTGCGACGATCCGGTCGGATTTCTTTCACCGCTGCGGCGAAGTCCGAGGCTTCTCGGCGCTGAAGGATGGGCTTGGCAGCTATGAGCTCTTGCCGCCGACGGGCCCTGAGATCGCCCAGATCATTCGCGAGCCAGCTCGCGCTGCCGGGCTCCGCTTCGAGGAGCGCGCCGATCTCGGGCGGCTCGATGATGTGCTGCAGGACGCGGCAGCCGCCGATCCCGGATCGTTGCCGCTTCTCGAATTCGTTCTCGATGCGCTGTACGAGGTGGGTCGGGAGCGCCGGATCCTCACCTTTGCTGCATATCGTGCGCTTGGCGGCCTCGAAGGGGCGATCGCGCGCCGCGCCGATGAAGTCGTCGACGCGCTCCCGCCCGACATCCAGGAGGCATTGCCCGCGGTGCTACGCGCTCTCACCACGGTGCGTCCGGGTGATGAAACGGTTACGGCAAGTCCAGTCCTGCTCAGCAAAGTCGCGGGGACGCCGGCACGATTGACTCTCGTCGACGCGCTGATCGCCACCCGGCTCCTGGTCAGTGATGAGGACCCTGCGGGCCATGTCTTCGTCCGCGTGGCACATGAGGCGCTGCTCAGCCGTTGGCCGCGCGCCAGCGACATTGTCAACGCGAATAGGAGCTTCCTTGAGACGCGGGCTCGGCTTAAGGCTGACGCCCACCGATGGCACTCGGACAACGAGAACCGCGAGCTTCTGTTGCCGTCCGGCAAGCGGCTCGCCGAGGGTGAGGAATTGCTGCTGTCGAGACGTGAGGAGGTCGACGATCAAGTCGTTGAATACATCGAGGCGTCGTCGCGTGCCCAGAAGGAGAGAGAGGAGAAGGACCGGCAGGCAGAGCGGGCACTGATCGAGGCTGCTGAAGCGGCAAAACGCGAACGCTTGGAGCGCGAGGCCGACCGGCTCGCGGGAGAGGCCGAGCGTCGGGATCTCGCGGCGACCGCTGCGATACAGCTGGCGCGACGGACGCGCTATGCGGCCATTGTCGCGACGGTGTTGGCTCTCTTGGCTGGAGCAGGAGCATTCGTTGGGTTCAGAGGGCAGCAGGAAGCAATGCGGCAGGCGGCGCTGGCGCAAATGAGCGCGGACAAGGCCAGGTCGGCCGAGAGCAAGGCCCTTGAAGCGCGCGACCAAGCGCTCCGCAACCAGTCTCTTTCACTTGCGTTTCTTTCGCAACAAACCGCAGTGAGTGGTGATACCGAGGCCGCAATCTTGCTTGCGCTGGAAGCGTTGCCGACGGGTACATCTGCAGACAGACGCCCGTATCTCTTTGAAGCGGAGGCCGCACTTTACAAGGCTTTGCTAACGCACCGTCAGACGACGATCTTCCACCACGACGCCGGTGTAACACATGCAGCTTTCAATCGGGCCGGCGACCGCATTGTCACCTCATCCTACGACAAGACCGCACGCATTTGGGATGTCCCGAATGGTACCGAGACTGCAGTTCTGAAGGGCCACCAAGGCGCCGTGGAGAGAGCGGAGTTCAGCCCGGACGGAAGCCGCGTCATTACAGCTGCTAGAGACGGCACCGCGCGCATCTGGAACGCCATCTCAGGGGAGCAGCTTTTTGTACTTCAGCCGGTCGGGAATCTTCCTACTGCAATTTTCAGTCCGAACGGCACCCGGGTGCTGACAGCGGGTGCGAACAGCAATGCATCACTCTGGGACGCTCAAACCGGAAGGAAAGTTCTGAGTGTAGAGAGCCGTGGAGACCCCCTGGCGAGCTTTAGTCCCGATGGCCAGAGCTTCGCAACTGCAGACAACACCGTTCTTATCTGGAATGCGAATGATGGCAGGCTGAACCGGACGCTGCACGTCACCACTTGGATATACGGTGTCACATTCAGCCCGGACGGAAGCCGGATCCTGATAAGCTCTCGAGGCCCAATTTCAAGCCCTTACCCCCCGCGCCTTTGGGACGTGTCGAAAGGCATGGAAATTGCAACATTGGCCGGTCATAAGAGCGACACACAATTACAAGGCGTAGTGTTCAGTCACGACGGCCGTCGAATTGCGACGGCATCACTCGATGGTACCGCCCGACTCTGGGACGGAATCTCGGGCAGATTGCTAGGGGTGCTTGGCCAGGAATCCTCGGGGCTCCAACTAAGTTACATGGCCCCGGATGAGCGCGATCAGGAGATGAACAGCGTCTTCAGCCAAGACGATCGATTCCTGGCTACTGCTTCTATCGATAACGCGATTCGTATCTGGAACGTCGAGCGCGCGTCGCTGCTCACCACCATCATTGGCCACGATGCCTTGGTCGAGCACGTGGAATTCAGCCCAGTTGACAACAGCGTTCTTCTCACTGCATCGCACGATGGCACCGCTCGGCTCTGGGATATCGACGGGGTTCTGACGACTGCGCTCCACCACGAATATCCGCCGACCTTTGCGGTCTTCAGTCCCGACAATGTGCACCTTTTGACTGGAGGTGGGGATAGCGCAGCGGATCTGTGGGATGTTGTAACCGGACGTCAGATAGCCGAGCTTGACACACATGAAATTGTCCAAAGCGCAACGTTCAGCGCTGATGGAAGTCGATTGGCAACAGCGTCTCTGGGTGGCCGAGTTCTTGTTTGGGACGTCGCGAGCAAACGCGAGGTCACGCAGTTTAAATCCAATGACGGGCTACTTCACGTTCAGTTTAGTCCCGACGGAGACCTCTTGGAGGCGGATTCGATCCACGGTACCGCACAATTGTGGGATGCGGCGAGCGGCACCGAATTGGCCGTCGTGAAGACGAGCGCGAAATTGCCACAGGCCATTTTCAGCCCGGACGGGGCTCTCGTCCTTACCGCAACGGATGACAACGCTGCGCACCTTCTGAGGACGGACGGAACTGAGTTCAAGGTTCTAATCGGGCATCAGAACCGAATCACCGCGGCGGCATTCAGTCCAGACGGCCAACTGGCTGTCACGGGTTCGCTCGACCACACCGCGCGGATCTGGTCGATCAAGGACGGAAACAATGTCGCGACGCTGAAGGGTCACAGCGACGAGCTAACAGCCGTCGCGTTCAGCCAGGACGGTCAGTCTCTCCTAACTGCCTCACGCGATGGAACCGTCCGGATCTGGAGCGTTTCGGCAGGAACAGAAAAGGTCGTTCTCAGGGGTCACAGCGGCGCAGTAGACAGCGCGCAATTCAGTCCTAACGGTTTATATGTCGTGACGGCGTCGTCGCAGGATCGCACGGTCAGGCTCTGGGGGGCGCAGTCGGGGCGCGAGATCGCAGTGCTTGCCAGACGGGAGGAAAAGGCCAACCGACCGGCGCTGATGCGCGCGGCTTTCGGTTCCGATGGAACGAGGATCGCAATCGTGTCCGGAGAAGAGAGCGTCCGAATAATTCGCGTCTTCCACACCCCCCAAGACCTCATCGACCACGCCAAGCAGACTGTTCCACGCGAATTGACCGCTTGCGAGCGGCGACGTTTCTTCCTTCCTGAAAAAGGCGACGGCGGGAACTGTCCAAGCTGATATCGCTCCAAAGCGCTCCGCGAGTAACGTCGCGATGCGATGGTCGGAGTCAATCATTCCGACCCTAGAGCGATGTCAGTTTATGGCGGTCAAACCCAGCCTTTGCTGAATTCGTGAACGCTTATCCGAAGGTCGCGTTTCGCCCCCGATTAAGACGTTCTGAGACGGAGGCTGAACGGCATCGGAGGGTCAGCTAAAAGACTACGCTCGCACCGGTCGCGAAGGTCCGCTATTGAATATCCATGGCCCGAAGCCGCCAATCCGCTTCTGGCCCAAAAGGCGACATCAGACATCTGCTCTGCATTGACTGCTTCGGGCAATAGGCGGACCGATTGGTGCGCCATCAATGGCTGAAGACGAGCGGCGGCGCGATGCGGTCGCGCCTGAGCCAGCGCGCCAGGAGCAGCACCGCCACCACCGCCAGACCCGACGCCAGGCCGATCCAGATGCCGACGCCGTGCAGGCCGAAATGGAAGGCGAGCAACACGCCGAGCGGCAGGCCGATGCCCCAATAGCCGACGGCGGCATAGATCATCGGCACCTTGGTGTCGTGCAGGCCGCGCAGCATGCCGGCGGCAACGGCTTGCGCGCCGTCGAAAATCTGAAACAGCGCCGCAAAGGCCAGGAACGACACGGCAAGCGCGATCACTCTTGCATTGACCGGATCGGTCATATCGATGAAGGCGCTGATCAGCAGATGCGGCCACAGCACCATCACCAGCCCCATCAGCGCCATGAACGAGACGCCGATGACGAAAGCGGTCCAGCCGGCGCGTGAAACGCCTGCCGGATTGCCGGCGCCGTGGGCCAGGCCGACGCGCACCGTGACCGCCTGGTTGAGGCCGAGCGGCACCATGAAGGAGATCGAGGCAATCTGGATGGCGATGGCGTGCGCGGCCAGCGAATCCGCATCGATCAGGCCCATCAGCAGGGCGGCCGCATTGAAGATCGTCACCTCGAAGGCGAGGATGCCGGCGATCGGCAGGCCGAGCCGCAGCAGGCCCTTGAAGCGTGGCCAGTCGGCGCGCCAGAAGCGGCCGAACAGGCGATAGCGGCGGAACTTCTTTTCCAGCATCACCACCGCCGCCAGGCCAACGAACATCAGCATGCTCGACAACATCGTGGCAAGTCCTGAGCCCGCAATGCCCATCGAGCTGATCCCGAGATTGCCGAACATGAACACCCAGTTGAAGAAGGCGTTGCAGGCGACGGCGACGAAGACGATGACCAGCGCCCAGCCCGGCCGCTCCAACGCCGAGATGAAGGAGCGCAGCACGATATAGCCGTAGAAAGGCAGCACCGCCCATTCGAGCCAATGCAGATAGATACCGGCTTGATGGGCGAGCGCCGGCTCCTGTCCCATGGCCAGCAGAATGGCTTCCCCATGCCAGAGGAAGATCCAGATCGGGATGGCGATCAGAATCGCCAGCCACAGGCCCTGGCGCACGGTGCGGCGCAGGTCGCGCACGGAATGGCGGCGGCGGCCAAGCTCGGTCGCCATCATCGGCGAGGTCGCCAGCATCAGGCCGAGGCCGAAGATCAGCGGCATGAAATAAAGGTTGGCACCGAGCGCGCCGCTGGCCAGCGTGTCTGCGCCCAGACGCCCCATCATCATGACGTCGGTGGCCGTCATCGCGGTCTGGCCGAGATTGGTCAGCACCATCGGCCAGGCGAGCGCCAGCGTCGCCCTGATTTCCTGACGCCAAAGATTTTCCGGCGCACGAGCGCCGGCTTCGATCGCAGACATTGTCCTGCTCTTTCCGATTGCGGCGCGTCGGCAATAGGCCGGAAGCCGCACTTCCAAACGGCAAAACCTTCGGTTTCGCGGCGTTTGTGCCGTTCTATTGGACGAAATGCCACATTAAGGCAAGCGAGGAGGGACAGGCAGAGATTGAGCCAGAGACGCGAGACCCTCCCATCCGGCCGTCCTTGGATCAGCCGATGCTTTCGCCGCCGTCGATGACCAGTGCCTGGCCGGTCATAAAGGATGAGCGGTCGGAGACGAGGAACAGGATCGCTTCGGCGATCTCCTCGGCGCTGGCCCAGCGACCCATCGGGATATTGGTGCGGACATAGGTCTCAATCGCTTCGCGTCCGCCCATCTGGGCGATGAACGGCTCGTTGAAGGGCGTATCGACCCAGCCGGGGCAGAGCGCGTTGACGCGGACATTATGCCGGGCATAGTCCAGCGACATCTGCCTGGTCATCGCCACCACCGCATGTTTGGAGGTGGCATAGGCAATCATCTCGCGGTCGTAGAATACGCCGGAATTCGAGGCCGTGTTGAGGATGACGCCGCCACCTTGCGCGACCATTGCCGGCATGACGATCCTCGCGGCCAGAAACTGCGCCCGTACATTGATGCGCCAGGACGCATCCATGCCATCGACTTCGACCTCGGTCAGCGCCCCGCCGACTTGGATGCCGGCATGATTGTGCAGGATGTCGATCCGCCCGTGCTTGTCGAGCGTGCCACCAATGAGTTGCTCGACAGCCGTGTCGTCAGCGACATCGGTCGCGATCGCTTCTGCCCGCCCGCCAGCCGCGCGGATGTCGGAAGCCGTCACCTCGCCGCTGGCCTGATCCCGGTCTGCGATGACCACGACCGCGCCCTCCCTGGCCATGATCATGGCGCCGGCGCGGCCGATGCCGGAGCCGGCGCCCGTTACCACGGCGATGCGGTCTTTGAGGATCATGATGCGGCTTTCAGTTTGCCGGCTTGCGCTGGCGCAGCTGCCATTGGGCAAGCACCACAAGCAGGACCGAGGCGACGAGCACGATCGTCGCAATGGCATTGATTTCCGGCGTGACGCCGCGCCGGATCGAGGCGAAGACATAAATCGGCAGTGTCGTCTGCGCGCCGGCAACGAAGAAGGCGACGATGAAATCGTCGAAGGAGAAGGTGAAGGCAAGCAGGAAGCCGGCGACCACCGCCGGCATGATCTGCGGCAGCACGATCGAGCGGAAGGTGGTCAGAGGCGTGGCATAGAGATCGCTCGATGCCTCGACCAGATTGCGGTCGAGGCTGGCGAGACGCGTGCCGACGATCATCGTCACCAGTGCCATGGAGAACAGGCCATGCGCGGCAATGATCGATCCATAGCCGAGCGACAGGCGCGGCGGCTGGTCGTCAGGCCAGATCGAGGCGAGGAACGGGTTGAGCACGCCAAACAGCTGGACGAGCGCAACCAGTGTGGAAATGCCGATGACGACGCCGGGAACGACGATCGCGGCACCCATCAGCGCGTCGAAGACGGCGCGGGTTCTGAACCCGACCCGCGCCAGGCCGAGTGCCGCCGCGGTGCCGCACACCGCCGCCAGAAGCGCGCTGGTGGTGGCGATGAACAGGCTGTTCTTCAGCGCCTCGACCAGGAACGGGTTCGACAGCGCGGTGCCATACCACTGCACCGAAAAGCCGGTGAACTCGCTGGCATGACGGCCGGCGTTGAAGGAGAACAGCACGACCAGCGCAATCGGCAGATAGAGGAAGGCGAAGACGGCGGTGACGAAGGCGCGCATCAGATCAGGTCCACCCTGCGGGCGCCCGACACCCGTGTCGAAATGCGGTTGGCAGCAATCAGCACCGCCACCGAAACCGCCACCAGCATGATCGCAATGGCCGATCCGAACGGCCAGTTGCGCGACTGCAGGAACAGGTCGACCAGCGCGTTGCCGATGAAGAACACCTTGCCGCCGCCAAGCAGCGTCGGGATCAGGTATTCGCCGAGCAGCAGGATCATGACCAGCGAGAAGCCGGTCATCACGCCGGGCAGCGAAAGCTTCAGGGTCACGCCCAGGAATGTCGAGAGCGGCGTCGCGCCGAGATCGGCGGAGGCTTCCAGCAGCCGCCGGTCGAGCCGTTCGAGGCTGACATAGATCGGCAGGATCATCAGCGGCAGATAGCCGTAGACGATGCCGAGCAGAACGGCGCCCGGCGTGTTGATCAGCCTGACATCCTCGATGCCGACAAAGGCGAGCAGCGCCGGGATGCCGCGTCCGCCCAGAATGTACATCCAGGCATAGGTGCGCATCAGAAGGCTGGTCCAGAACGGAATGACGACGAGCGCAAGCAGGATCAGCCGCCAGCGTTGCGGCGCCTTCAAGGCAAGGTAATAGGCGACCGGGTAGGCGACGAGCAGGCAGGCAAGCGCGCCCACCGGCGCCAGCATCATCGTGTTCCAGAAAGCGGTCGCCCGCGCCGGAAGGTTGGCGTATTGCGCCAGCGTGAACGCGGCTTGGTAGCCGCCCTCCGGCGCCCGCTCGCCGACGCTGAACACGGCAATGGCGATGAACGGCAATACCAGAAACACCACCAGCCACGCTGTAGCCGGAGCGAGCAGCAGCGCTGTCAGGATATTATGCCGAAATCTGTTGCCGTGCATGAAAAACCGCCCCGATGCCGGCGGACATGTGCCCGCCGGTTGCTTGTCTCCTTCAGGCCGGCTTCAAGCCGACTTGAAGCGTGCCATCAGCTCGGCGCGACCGGGGTCGGTCAGCGTCGCCGCCGCGCCGAATTCCAGCGGCGTCAAAAGGTCGGCCGCCGGATAGAGGATCGGATTGTCCAGCACTTCCTTGGGCAGCAGCTTGTTGACGCGTGCATCGGTCGAGGGCGCGCCATTGGCCAGATGCTCCTTCACCGCAACCTCAGGGGTCATCAGATAGTTGAGCAAGGCATAGCCGGCAGGCTTGTTCGGCGCGTCCTTCGGGATGGCGTAGAAGTCGGTCCAGACCTCGCCACCCTCGTTGCCCAGCACATAGGCGATCTCTGGGATATCGCGATGCAACTGCGCGCCCTCATTCGTCCAGCACATGGTCATCCAGGCGTCGCCCGCCCGCATTCCGGGCTGATAGTCGGACGACACCGCGAACAGGTGCGGCTTGACCTTGAGTAGCAGTTCCTCGGCCTTGGCAAGTTCGTCGGGCTTCAGCGAGTTGAAGGAATAGCCGTAATATTTCAGCGCGTTGCCGATGGTGGTCAGCTGGTAGTCGTGCACCATGGTGCGGCCATCGCCCTCAGCCATGGCGACGTCCCAGAACTCCTTCCAGCTGGTCATCGGCTTGGCCAGCTTCTTGGTGTTGATGGCAAAGCCGGTCGTGCCCCAGTTCTTCGGCACCGCATAGGTCGTGCTGTCGATCGTGCCTTCCGAGGTGAAGCGTGGGTCTTCCTGGGAGCCGTCGAAATTTGGCAGCTTCGCCATATCGAGCGGATCGATGATGCCGAGTTTCTTGTAGGTCGAGATGGTGTAATTGGTCGGCACGAACAGGCTCCAGCCCGAAGCGCCGGCCTGCAGCTTGGCCAGCATCTCCTCATTGGAGCCGAAGACGTTGACGTCGACGGCGACGCCGGTGTCCTTCTTGAAGTTTTCGAAGGTCTGCGGGTCGTGGTAGTTCGGCCAGGTGGCGATCGACATGCGGTCGCCAAGGTTTTCGGCGGCAAAGGCCGGCGTCGGCATGATGCCGATCTCGCGCGCCATCACCGCGGTTGCGATGCCCAGGCCGGTGAGGCCGAGGAAGTCGCGGCGGCCGATCGAGCCGCGCTTCAAACGCATCAGCTGGTCGACGAAGTTCTCAGGGCTTATCGGCAGTCCGTCACGATATGATTTCGACATTTTTTGCTACCCTCTGGTTGGTCCCGTTGTTCTTGATCTCCGGAAACGCCAGCGGCGTCCCGGAGGCAAAGCCGATGGCGACGGGTTCACCCGGCTTGAAGAGATTGCCATGGCCGATCACATGGTCGGCCTTGGCCAGCAGCGTTCCGATGCCCTGGACCTCGATGGCGTATTCCGCGGTCGAACCCAGGAAGATGCGGTTGCGGACGATGCCTTTGAACGGGCCGCCTTCCGTGGCGCCGAGGCTAAGCGATTCCGGACGCAGACTGACCGAAACGGCCTCGCCCTGCTGCAAGGCGGTTCGCTTGCGCGCGGCAATGACGGTGCCGTCGGCGAGCGCCACATTGACCAGGTCGCCTGTATGCCCGGCGACCTTGCCGCTCAACAGATTGGTCTTGCCGACGAAATCGGCGACGAACAGGTCGGCCGGCTCGTCATAGATCTCGTTCGGTTGCCCGAGCTGAACGATGCGGCCGCCATTCATGACGCAGACGAAATCGCTCATCGACAGCGCTTCCTCCTGGTCGTGGGTGACCAGCACGAAGGTGATGCCGATCTCACGCTGCAGGTTCTGCAGCTCGATCTGCATGTCGGTGCGCAGCTTCTTGTCGAGCGCCGCCAGCGGCTCGTCGAGCAGCAGCACCGCGGGCTTGTTGACCAGCGCGCGCGCCAGCGCGACACGCTGCTGCTGGCCGCCGGAGAGTTCGTGGATCTTGCGGCTGCCATAGCCGGCGAGCCGCACCATTTCGAGCGCCTCGCCGGCGCGCCGGCCGATCTCCTGCGACGACAGCCGTGGCCGTGCCTGACGCAGTCCGTAAGACACATTGGCTTCCACATCGAGATGCGGAAACAGCGCATATTGCTGGAACACCATGTTGACCGGCCGGCGATAGGGCGGCGTACCGGCCATGTCCTGGCCGCGGATAAACACTTGGCCCTCGCTCGGCTGCTCGAAGCCGCCGATCATGCGCAGGCATGTCGTCTTGCCGCAGCCGGACGGGCCGAGCAGGGCGACAAAGGCGGAGGGCGGAATGGCGAGATCGATGCCGGTGACCGCGGTCACCGCGCCATAGCGCTTGGTGACGCCGCGAAACTCAATGTCGGGCACTGCGGTCAAAGTGCTGGCCTCCAGCAACAGGGCTATTTCACGACGCTACCAGAGCCAACGGTGGCTAGTATATACCTCGTAGGTGGTATATCTGATGTATTTTCTCGTTTAAGGGGGTATAGGTTGAGTGTGTCCCGCAGCGACGAATACGCCCTGCTCGCTGCGCTTGTCGCGGCGACGCGAGAGACCAGCGGCGACCTGTTCGGCAGCGCGATGGTCAATTGGCTGAGGCAGCATGTCAGCTTCGACCACTGCGTGATCTTCGGTTATCGCGGCGCGGCGCGTCCGTCGCTGCTGTTCGAAACCTTCTCGCCGGCCGAAAGTCATGTCTTCGTCACGCTCTATCAGGAAGGCCCCTATCTGCTCGACCCGTTCCACCACGCGGCCGTCGAGCGCAAGGAGGGGTTCTGGCGCATGCGCGAACTGGCGCCCGACCGCTTCTATGCCAGCGAGTATTTTCGCACCTACTACAGCCAGACAAGACTCGCCGAGGAGCTCGGCTTCTTCGTGCCATTGCCCGGCAAGGATGCGCTGGTGCTGTCGCTGATGCGATTGCAGGCCTCGGGGGCCTTCGGCACCGCCGATGCCAGGCTGCTGCGCGACATGGCGCCGGCGGTGATCGGTTTCGCCCGGTTGCGCTGGCCAGCTCTCGCGGCCGACGAGCCTGACGAAGCGGAGCAAGACGAGACGATCGCCGCGGTCAATGAGTTCGACCGCGCCCACATTTGGGAGAGCCTGTCGCTGACCCCGCGCGAAAAGCATGTCGTCGACCTGGTGCTGCAGGGGCATTCCACCGAGTCGATCGCGAGAGCGTTGCGCATCGTGCCGGGAACCGTGAAGGTCCACCGCCGCAACATCCACCGCAAGCTCGGCATCAAATCCCAGGCCGGGCTGTTCGCCCGTTTCATCGAGATCATCGAGAGCCGGCGCTGACGTCGTGAAGATAGAGATCTCACTTGCCGGCGACAGACTAGAGCGTTTCACCGTTTCAGGGAAACGGTGAAACCGCTCTATCTCTTTGTTTTTACGCAATTCCCAAGGGAAAGCGCTACGCGCTTTTCCCGGGAAAACCGCTCACACTTTTCCTGGAATTGCTCTAGGAACGAGCGGCGACCGGACCGCATCCGGATTCGCCCGGAGAGCAGACGATGGCATTCAGGCGCAGAAAGAATACGGCCGCGATCCCGCGCACGGTGCCTGCCTTCGAGCATATCGTCACCGAGGCGAGCGACAGTTTTCTGTGGCGACTCGACGACTATCCCTGGGAGCGCAATGTCTGGAATTTCCATCCGGAGTACGAAATCCATCTCTTGCGGAAATCCTCCGGCGTCGTGCTGGTCGGCGACCATATCGGCGAGTTCGGGCCGGGCTATCTGGCTATTGTCGGCGGCGGGCTGCCGCATGACTGGGTGACGTCGGTGCAACCCGGCGAGCTGATCGAAGGCCGCGACATCGTTCTGCAGTTCGATCCCGAAAGGCTGCGCGGATCGGCCGGGCTGCTGCCGGAACTGCGCGAGCTGGAGCCGTTCCTGGAGCGGTCGCTGCGCGGCATCGTCTTTCACGGCAAAACCGCGCTCGAAGGCGCCGCGCTGATGGAGCGGATGGGCACGGTGCACGGGCTCGCCCGGCTCTGCCTGTTCCTTGAGCTGGTCGACCTGCTGGCCAGGACCGACGAATACGAACTTTTGTCGTCGCCGGATTTCTCACCCGCCCTCGATGCAACCTCGCTTGATATCATCCAGCGCACGCTGACCTATCTGTTCCAGCATTTCGCCGAGGACCTGAAGCTGCCGGAGGTGGCGGAACTGGCCGGCATGAGCGAAAGCACGTTTTCGCGCTTCTTCCAGAAGAACACCGGCAACTCCTTCAGCGACCACATCGCCAAGCTTCGGCTCTGGCAGGCCTGCAAGCTGCTGGCCGACACCGATATTCCGATCACCGACATCTGCTTCCAAGTCGGCTATATGAACATCTCCAACTTCAACCGCGCCTTTCTGCGCAAGCACAGGATGACGCCGTCATCCTATCGCAAGCTGTCGCGGCAGCGGCTGACGATGCGCGCCTGAAAACCGGCCATCCCGACCCATCGGTACTCATCTGACGGACACCGTCCCCGAGGAGCCGATTTTGCAGCGCACAATGCATAAAAGTACAGGTCTGCTGCAACGGGGCTTCTAGCGCGGCCTTTAGCAACTCCTCATTTTGGCGATGGGTGGCTTGTCGCTCGGGCGATGGCGAGGATCGCGCAACCGAGGACTTCCGCTTCCTGCGACTGTTCCTGGAGGAGAAAATCAATGAAACCAATTCGGCTCGCTGCGAGCTTAAGCGCAGCTTTCATGCTCACCACCACCCTCTCGACCATGGCGCTGGCGGCGCCGGTCTGCTCGGCACCGGTCAAGGTGCTGGCGCAGCCGCGCGACGGCCTGACGCTGCTGGAAGAGTCCAAGGACGAATTCCAGAAACTGGCCGGCGCCAGCTTCCAGATCGACTATCTCAACGAGAACGATCGCCGGGCAAAATCGCGCGCCGATGCGTCCACTGTCGGCAACTACAACGTCTACTACGTCGACGAAGCCAATGTCGCACTGTTCGCCTCGTCGAAATGGATCGTGCCGCTGACCGATTATTATCCGGCTGACTATGACTATGCCGATTTCGATCCGGGCCGGCAGAAGGTCGCCACCTACGACGGCAAGGTCTGGTTCGCGCCACTGACCGGCGGCGGCGACCTGATGGTCTATCGCAAGGATGTGCTGGAAGCCGCCGGCATCCAGCCGCCGAAGACGCTGGACGAGCTGATAGCCGACGTGCCGAAGCTGACCGACCCGGACAAGGGCATGTATGGCATTGCACTTCGCGGAGCGCGGGGCTCGGGCGCCAATGTCTGGCGCTGGATGCCGTTCTTCAAGGCCTATGGCGGCAAATGGTTCGACGGCGACAAGCCGGCTTTCAACTCCGAGGCTGCCGTCAAGGCGACCGAGACGTACCTGAAGCTGTTCAAGGATTCGGCGCCCGGCACGCAGACCGGCAGCTGGGATGAATCGACCGGCGCGTTCCTGTCGGGCCAGGTCGCCATCCTCGTCGAATCCACACCGCTGTCGGGTATGGCGGTCGACCCCAAGACGTCGCAAGTGGTCGGCAAGATCGGCTTCCTGCCACCGCCTTCGCCGCTGACCGGCGGCGGTTACGGCCATGGGCTCGCCATTGCTGCCAAGGCCAATGCCGATGACGCCTCGAAGAAATGCGCCGGCCTGTTCATCGCCTGGGCGACGTCGAAGGAGAATGAGAAGCGCCGGCTCGACGCGCACCAGTTCGGCGAGCTCAACCGCACCAGCATCCTGTCCAGCAAGGAGTTCGCCGACATCTATGGCGCCGATCTCGGCCAGGCGCTGGCCGAGACCGGCAAGGTGACGGCCGTCAACTTCTGGCAGGATCCGCGCTGGCCGGATCTTGGCGACCGCTGGGGCATCATCCTGGAAGAGCTGGTCACCGGCACGCGCACCGACGTCAAGGGCGGTCTCGACGAGCTCGAGGCCTACGCCAACGAGCTGATGAAAAAGAAGTAATCCTCCCGCCCGCGGCGCGCGGTCCACGGCATTCGATTGGATGCCGGGACCTGTGCGCCGCGGGTCTCCCCCCGAAAGGCATAGCCCGAGGATAGGCAATGCGCCGACGCTCTTCCCTGCCCGTGACGTTTCTGGTTCCGACGCTCGCCATTCTCCTGGTGCTGTCGATGGTGCCGACGCTCTACGCCATCGTCATCGCGCTGCAGAACCGCGAACTGAGCTCGTCGGACTATTCCTGCGTCTGGCTGTCGAACTTCATCGATCTGTTCCTCGACCGGCGTTTCCTCAACGCCGTCTGGGTGTCGGTGAAATGGGAAATCGTCACCGTCGTGGCGACAATGGTGGTGGCGATCGGGCTCGGCGTGCTGATGTTCGAAGCGGCGTCGCCGCGGCTGCGTAACATCTACTGTCTGCTGTTCATCATCCCGGTGCTGTTGCCGCGCGTATCGGCAGCCTTCGTGTGGAAGTTCGCCTATCATCCGCTCTACGGCATCGCCACCTACCCCTACCGGCTCATCACCGGTGGACTGATCTTCGATCCGCTGTCGAAGCCGTCGACGGCCTTGTTTGCCGTCGCCTCGGTCGATGTCTGGCAGTGGGGGCTGTTCTTCGCCGTCATCGTGCTGAAGCTTTTGGAGACCTTGCCACCGCAGCCGATCGAGGCGGCGCGGCTCGACCACGCCAAACGCTGGCAGATCCATGCCTATGTGACCTTGCCTATGCTGAAGGCGCCGCTGATCAGCCTGATGTTCGTCAAGATGATCGAGTCGTTGCGTTCCTTCGACCTGATCTATGTGATGACGCGCGGCGGGCCGGGCGTGGCGACCGAAACGCTCGACATGTACGCCTTCTCGCAGGGCTTCATCGAATCCGGCAAGGTGTCCTACGCCTCGGCCATGGCGGTGCTGATGATGATCGCCACCGTCATCACCTTCACCATGCTGTGGAAGCGGGTGCAGGCATGAGGCCCCGTCGCACAAGATTAGGCCTGATCATCGGCAAGACCATCCTGGCGTTTGCCGGTTTCATGGCGGTGTTTCCACTCGCCTGGACGGCGCTCAATTCGCTAAAAAACAATGTCGACATCATTACCCGCGTGCCGCGCCTGGTGTTTTCGCCGACATTCGACAACATCCGCTACATCATCGGCCGCGACAGTGTCATGACCGGGCTATACAATTCGGTCATCGCCTGCGGCTGCGCGGTGCTGATCGGCGTCGTGCTCGGCCTGCCGGCGGCCTATGCGGTGGCGCGCTATCCCAACCGCTTTGCCGGCGACATCCAGTTCTTCGTTTTGTCGCTGCGCTTCCTGCCGCCGGTTGCGGTCGCCATTCCGCTGATGGTGATCTGGCTGCAGATCGGCCTCTACGACACGCTGCCGGCGCTGATCGTCACCTACTCGCTGCTCACCATCTCGGTGATCATGTGGCTCGCCATCCCTGCTTTCCAGGCCGTGCCCAAGGAAATCGAGGAAGCCGCCTTTGTCGACGGCTACGGCGCCTATTCGGTGTTCTGGCGGATCGCGCTGCCGGTTGCGGCGCGCTCGCTGATCGGGGCCGTGGCCTTCAGCTTCGTGCTGGTGTGGAACGAGTTCCTGATCGCGCTGATGCTGTCGAGCTCCAACGCCAAGACCTTGCCGATCGTCGCTTCCGAATTGTCCCAGCAAGGCATGAACGTGCCGTGGGGCATCCTCAACGCTTCGGTCGTGCTGTTGTCGCTGCCGCCGCTGCTTTTCCTCGGCGTGCTCAGCGGCTTCCTGAATTCCGTTTTCCGGCAAAAAAAGACTTGATGCGAGGACTGACCGATGCGGGCACTGGTGCTTGAGAAAAAAGGCGAACTGTCGCTGCGCGAGATCGCGCTGCCGCTCGACGTCGGACCGGACGACGTCAAAATCGCCATCCACACGGTCGGCGTCTGCGGCAGCGACGTGCACTATTACACGCATGGCGCCATCGGCAGCTATGTCGTGCGGGCGCCGATGGTGCTCGGCCACGAAGCTGCGGGAACGATCGTCGAGGTCGGCGCCAATGTCGAGACGTTCAAGATCGGCGACCGCGTCTGTATGGAGCCGGGCGTTCCGAACCTGTCGTCGCGCGCGACCAGGCTTGGCATCTACAATGTCGATCCTGATGTCAGCTTCTGGGCGACGCCGCCGGTGCATGGCGTGCTTGCGCCTTACGCCGTGCACCCGGCCGCCTTCACCTACAGGCTGCCGGACAATGTCTCCTTTGCCGAAGGCGCGATGGTCGAGCCCTTTGCCATCGGCATGCAGGCGGCCAGCCGCGCCCGCATTGTCCCGGGCGATGTCGCCGTGGTCGTCGGCTGCGGGCCGATCGGCATCATGATCGCGCTTGCCGCCCTTGCCGGCGGCTGCTCGAAGGTGCTGATCTCCGATTTCTCCGCGCCCAAGCTCGAGATCGCCGCGCAATATGCCGGCATCGTGCCGGTCAATATCGGCGAGCAATCGCTGGTCGATACGGTCGCCGCCGCTACCGACAATTGGGGCGCGGACATCGTCTTCGAGGCGAGCGGCAGCCCGAAGGCTTTCGCCAATTTGTTCGATGTCGTGCGGCCCGGCGGCGCTGTGGTGCTGGTCGGGTTGCCGGTCGAGCCGGTCAGCCTGAACGTGCCGGCGGCGATCTCCAAGGAAGTGCGCATCGAGACGGTGTTCCGCTACGCCAACATCTTCGACCGCGCGCTGCAGCTGATCGCTTCGGGCAAGGTCGACCTCAAGCCGCTGATCACCGGCACCTATGCTTTTGCCGACAGCATCGAGGCCTTCGAGCGGGCGGCGCAAGGCAACCCGCAAGACGTCAAGCTGCAAATCCTGCTCACCGGCGAGAAGGGCTGATCATGTCCGCGATCGTTTGTTCCCATGTCGACAAGGCGTACGGCGCCACCACCGTCATCCGCGACCTGAACCTCAGCATCGAGGAGCATGAGTTCGTCGTCTTCCTCGGGCCTTCCGGCTGCGGCAAGTCGACCTTGTTGAGGATGCTGGCCGGGCTGGAGGATATCAGCGGCGGCGAGGTGTCGATTGGCGGCAGAGTGGTCAACGATCTCGAACCCGGCGATCGCGGCATCGCCATGGTGTTCCAGAACTATGCGCTCTACCCGCACATGACGATCTTCGACAACATCGCCTTCGGCCTCAAGCGGCAGAAGGTGCCCGCGGCCGAGATCCAGAAGCGGGTCGAGGCTGTGGCCAAGACGCTGGGCCTCGAACCTTACCTCGCCCGCAAGCCGACGGAGCTTTCCGGCGGCCAGCAGCAGCGCGTGGCGATTGCGCGCGCCATGATCAAGACGCCAAAAGTGTTTTTGTTCGACGAGCCGCTGTCCAATCTCGATGCCAAGCTGCGCAACCATATGCGGGTCGAGATCGCCCGGCTGCATCAGTCGCTGAAGACCACCACCGTCTACGTCACCCACGACCAGCTCGAAGCGATGACGCTGGCAGACCGCATCGTGTTGCTCAAGGGCGGCGTCATCGCGCAGATCGGCTCGCCGGCGGAGATTTACAGGCAGCCGGGCAATCTGTTCGTCGCCGGCTTCATCGGCACGCCGAACATGAATTTCATTGACGTGGCGGTCGGTCAAAAGGACGACCGCTGGGCGCTGACCGGCGCCGGCACGACCTTTTCCATCGAAGGCTCCGGTTTCGACCTGCGAGGCGTCCATCGCGCGGTGCTTGGGGTCCGGCCTCCGGACCTGAAGACCGCCGACGCCGGGGACAGCACCAACCTCCTGCAAGGCACCGCCGATCTCATCGAGTTCCATGGCAATGACGCACTGGTGACGTTCGCCTGCGGCGGCAAGGAGGTCAGCGCGCTGGTGCCGGCCCGCGAATGCCCGGCGTTGCGCGCGCCGGTGCGTTATACATTCGAGGAGGAGAGCGTCCACCTGTTCGACGCGACGTCAGGTGTATCCTTGCGCAGAGCGCAGAAGCCTAGCTGATCGCGTCGAGCGCCTGCCGCTGCCGGTGCATTTCGAGAAAGATCTTGTAGTCGCGGTCGAAGCGGCCTGAAGCGGCCGGGTTCGAGGCCCGCGTTCTGCCGCCTTGCTGCATGGCGACGCAAGCGGCGTTCAGGTCCGGAAACAGTCCGGCGGCGGTGGCTGCGACCATGCCGGTGCCGAGCAGCACCGCTTCGTCGGCCAGCGGCTCGATCACCGCGCAGCCGGTGGCGTCGGCATAGAGCTCCATCAGCAACGGGTTCTTGGTGTGGCCGCCGGTGACATGCAGCGTGTCGATCAAGTAGCCGTTCTCGTTCAGCGCCTCCAGCACATGGCGCACGCCGAGCGCGATGCCGACGGCGGTGCGCCAATAGAGCTTGCACAGGCTGTCGAAGGAGGAATCCAGCGTCAGCCCGCTGACCACGCCGACGGCATGCGGATCGGCAAGGGGCGAGCGGTTGCCATGGAAATCCGGCAGTACGTGCAGCCTGGCGGCGAGCTTGTCGCCCTCGGTGGCGCGCAGTTCGGCGACGCGCCTGGCAATTTTGGCATGCATGGCTGCATCCGGCTCGCCGCCGGCGCCATGCCAGCGGATGATGTGGTCGAGCAGCGCGCCGGTGGCTGACTGGCCGCCTTCCGATAGCCAGAGTTTTGGAAGTGCGGCGCCATAGTAGGGACCCCAGACGCCGGCAAAGGGTTGCGGGTCGGGCGACATTGCCATGACGCAGGACGAGGTGCCGGCGATCAGCGCCAGATGCCGGCCGATATTCTGTTGATCGCCGGCAAAGCCGCCGAGCACGCCGAGCGCGCCGGCATAGGCGTCGATGACGCCGGCGCCGACCCGGCAGTTCTCGGTCAGGCCAAGCTCGGCCGCCGCATCGGCCGAGAGCGTGCCGATATCGCCGCCGACCGCGCTTGCCTTCTCCGGAAGATTGCCATGCTCGAAAAGATCGCCAAGCCCGACGGTCTCGAAGAAATCGCGCCGCCAGCCGGTTTCTTCATGCGCCAGATAGGTCCATTTGGCGGTCAGCGTGCATTGCGAACGCGCCAGCGAACCGGTCGCCTTCCAGGTCAGGAAATCGGTGAGATCAAATAGATAGCCGGCTTCATGCCATGTGCCGGGCAGATTGCGCTTCAGCCACATCAGCTTCGGCGTCGCCATCTCCGGTGACATGACGCCGCCGATATAGTCGAGCACGGCGTGGCCGCTTGCCGTGCACTCGTCGGCTTCGGCAATGGCGCGATGGTCGAGCCAGACGATGGTGTCCCAGCGCCGCTCCCCCGTCACCGACACGCTGAGCTGGCCGCCATCCCTGTTCAGCACCACCAGCGAGCAGGTGGCGTCGAACGAGATGCCGACAATGTCTTCAGCTGACACGCCGGCCTTTTCGCGCGCGGCGCGCACCGCGATGCACACTGCCGACCAGATATCCTGCGAATTGTGCTCGGCGTGATCGGCCTTCGGCTGGTTCATGACGATCGGATGCTCGGCGCGGCCGAGCAAGGTGCCTGACGTGTCGAGAATGCCCGCGCGGGCGCTCCCGGTGCCGACATCGACCGCGCAAACGAAGCTTTTCGTCAAGATGCTTTTACTCTCGCTCCCAGGCCTGCAATCAGATCGGGCAATTGCAGCATGTCAGCGAATATAAAGTCCGGTTCACTCGACGCAAGCCGCGCTTTCAAGGCCGGGTTGCCGGCGTGCGAACCGCCGGTGAAGGCAAAGACGCGCATGCCGGCGGCCCGGGCCGCGGCGATGCCGGCCGGGCTGTCCTCGACGACAAGGCAGCTGCTCGGATGGGCCCGCATCGAGGCGGCGGCGTGGAGAAAAAGATCGGGCGCCGGCTTGCCGCGCGCGACCATGGCGGCGCTGAACAGATGTGGCTCGAGCAGGCCAAGCAGGCCGGTGACGTCGAGCGCATAGCGGATGCGGTCGAGCGTGCCCGAGGAGGCGACGCAGCAAGGTGCGCCCAGTTTCGGCAGGACCTCCCTGATCCCGGGTATCGGTTTCAGCTCCTCACGGAATTTGCGCATCAGTTCGACGCGCATGTCGGTCAGCTGACCGTCGGTGATGTCGATCGCGAAATCGCGGCCGAGAATTTCGCGCACGCTTTTCATGCTCTTGCCGAGGAAGTGCTCGTAGGCGGCGTCCTCGCTGACCGAACCGCCGGCAGCCGTGATCATGCCAAGCAGGGCCGAGACAGACAGCGCCTCGCTGTCGACCAGCACGCCGTCACAGTCGAAGATGACCAGTTCGGGCGTCATTGCGGCTCGCGTCAGAGCTTGCCGGCGATGTAGCGCGTCAGCGTCGCGCGCGCCCCATTCGCCCACAGAACGTTGAGCGCATGGGCAAAGGCCTCGGCGAACGGCGCCGAGCGGCCGACATCGCCATAGATGTCCTCCATCGCAAGCCAGGCGCCGGGCTTGTCCTTCGCCGCCTTGGCCGTGGCCTGCAGCCGGTCCCAGCCCGGATCGTTGGCCTCGATGACGGCGCCGCTGTCGGTGGTGCCGAAGCAGTAGCGGCACCACAGTGCCGATTCCAGCGCGAGACCCGCAACGCTTTTGCCTGCTTTCAGCCGGTCGGCGATGGTTGGGATGATGAATTTCGGCTGCCGGTTGGAACCGTCGAGGCAAAGCCTTCGGATGGTGTCACCGATCTTCGGGTTGGAGAAGCGGTGCTCGATGAGCTCGTAATAGTCCTCCAGCACGGTATCCGGCACTGGCGGCACGGTCGGAATGATCTCGTCATGTTCGAGCTTGGCGAGGAAGCCGCGCACCAGCGGCTCCTGCATTGCCTCATGGACGAAATGGATGTCCATCAGTCCTGCTGGATAGGCGATGGTGGCATGGCCGCCATTGAGGATGCGGATCTTCATCAGTTCGTAAGGCGCGACGTCCTTGACGAATTGGACGCCGACTTTCTCCAGCGGCGGACGGCCGTCAGTGAAATGGTCCTCCAGCACCCATTGCTTGAACGGCTCGCAGAACACCGGCCAATTGTCCTCGAGGCCGAACTCCGTCGCCAGGATGCCGCGCTCGCGATCGGAGGTGGCCGGCGTGATGCGATCGACCATGCCATTCGGGAAGGCGACGTTGTCGCTGACCCAGTTGGCCAGATCTTCGTCAATCAGGTGGGCAAGGCCGATGACGCCGTCCGACGTGACATGGCCGTTGTGGGGGATGTTATCGCAGGACATGACGGTGAACGGTACGATGCCGTCGGCGCGGCGGCGCATCAGCCCGGCCAGGATGAGGCCGAACACCGTCTTCGGCGTCGTGCCGGCCTGCGCGTCGGCGACGATGTCGGGATGGGTCGGGTTGAACTTGCCGGAGGCCGGATCGATGAAATAGCCGCCTTCGGTGATGGTCAACGAGACGATCTTGATGGCGGGATCGGCAAGCTGGTCGATGATGGCATCCGCATCGCCGGGCGTCAGGAAGTCGATCATGACGCCGGTGACGCGGGCGCTCATATGGTCGGAATCCTGCTCGACCACGGTGGTCAGCCAGTCCTGCTCCTGCAGCTTGCCACGGCCGATTTTCTCGCCCTCGAAGACGCCGGCGCCGATCAACGCCCAATCATGACCAATGCCCGCATTGAAGAGTTCGTCGAGATAGACGGCCTGGTGCGAGCGGTGGAAATTGCCGACGCCGAAATGGACGATGCCGGCTTTGAGCCTGGCGCGGTCATATCTGGGACCGGCAACCTTGGCGGGGAGCTTGGCGAGGATGGAGGAAGAGAGTTTCATGGTCATCTGCTTTTACCCTTTGGCCGGGCTGCGGCCTGCGTAATCCCGGCCTCTTCTCCCCGTGGAGGGACGGGGAGAAGAGTGCCTTCGCCCCTCAACTCATCCACTGGCCACCATCGACATTGTAGGTCTGGGCGACGATGTATCCGGCGTCATCGCTGGCCAGGAACACGGCCATGCCGGTCAGGTCCTCCGGCTTGCCCATGCGGCCGTAAGGCACGCCCTCGCCGACCAGCCGCTTCTTCTCGCCCTTCGGCCGGTTCTCATACTTGGCGAACAGCGCGTCGACCTCATCCCACATGTCGCTGTCGACGACGCCCGGCGCGATGCCATTGACGTTGATGCGGTGCTTGATCAAGTCGAGCCCTGCCGACTGGGTGAGCGAAATGACCGCGGCCTTGGTGGCGCAGTAGACAGCGACCAGCGGCTCGCCGCGCCGTCCGGCCTGGCTGGCGATGTTGATGATCCTGCCGCCCTTGCCCCTTGCGATCATCGACCGGGCCGCGGCCTGCAGCATGAACAGCGTGCCGGCGACATTGACCGAGAACAATTTGTCGTAGCTCGCCTTGGTGATCTCGATGATCGGCGCCAGGTCGAACAAAGCGGCGTTGTTGATCAGTATGTCGAGGCCGCCGGTTTTTGTCTCGACCGCCTTGACCGCCGCCTCGATCGAAGCGAGGTCGGAGACGTCGAGCCTGACCGCATAGGCCTTGGCGCCAATCTCGGAGGCAGTCTTTTCGGCAGCCGCCAGATTGATATCGGCAATGGCGACGGTCGCGCCCTCGCGCACATAGGCTTCGGCGAAGGCCCTGCCGATGCCGCGCGCGGATCCGGTGATCAGCGCCGATTTGCCTTTCAGCCTCACTGCGTCAGCGCCTTTCCGTCGGGGCCGAAGCGATGCATCCGAACCTTGTCGGGCGTGAGGTAAATGGTGTCACCGTGACGGACGGGCATTTCGCCGTCGGCGCGCACAGTCAGCGTGCCGACGCCATCGGCCTGGACGTGCAGGAAGGTGTCGGATCCCAGATGTTCGGCAACACCAACAGTGGCTTTCCAATCGCCCGCCGTGGTCGAGATGTTCATGTGCTCGGGACGGATGCCGATGGTCTTGGCGTTGTATTTGGCGGCCGGCGCGCCTTCGATCAGGTTCATCTTCGGCGAACCGATGAAACCGGCCACGAACAGGTTCTTCGGCGACTTGTA
The DNA here is from genome assembly GCF_057786075.1 of Mesorhizobium sp. P171375. NCBI lineage: Bacteria > Pseudomonadati > Pseudomonadota > Alphaproteobacteria > Hyphomicrobiales > Phyllobacteriaceae > Mesorhizobium > Mesorhizobium sp. P171375. Next base: position 1,202,147 of record NZ_JBYNWF010000001.1, on the reverse strand, counting down.
GAGCTCCATCGGCGAGCCGACCTGTTCGATGTTGCCGGCGTTGAGCACGACGATCTTGTCGGCCATGGTCATGGCTTCGATCTGGTCGTGGGTGACGTAGATCATCGTCGTCTTGAGCTGATGGTGCAGTTCGCTGATCTCGAGACGCATGGTACCGCGAAGTGCTGCGTCAAGGTTGGACAGCGGCTCGTCGAACAGGAAGGCCGAAGGCTGGCGCACGATGGCGCGGCCGATGGCTACGCGCTGGCGCTGGCCGCCGGAGAGCTGGCCGGGCCGGCGCTCGAGGTAGTTGGTGAGGTTCAGCACCCGGGCCGCGTCCTTCACCTTCTTGTCGATCGTCGCCACATCCTCGCCCGCCATCTTCAGCGGGAAGCCGATGTTCTTGGCCACCGTCATATGCGGGTAGAGCGCATAGGACTGGAACACCATGGCCAGCTTGCGCTTGGCCGGCGCCTCGCCGGTGACGTCGCGGCCATCGATGTTGATGGTGCCGCCGCTGGTGTCCTCAAGGCCGGCGATGAGGCGCAGCAGCGTGGACTTGCCGCAACCCGACGGACCGACGAAGACGACGAACTCGCCATTCTCGATGACCAGGTCGAGGCCTGGAATGATGACCGTCGATCCGAAATGCTTGGAGACGTTCTTGAGCGTGATGTTTCCCATGGTTTCCTCCCCGAGGGGTAACTATTTGGTTTACGCAATTCCGGACGGAAAACCGCTACACACTTTTCCTGGAATTGCTTTAGCCGGTTGCTTCAGGCAGTTTCGGTTTACTTCACGGCTCCGAACGTCAGGCCGCGCACCAGCTGCTTCTGGCTGAACCAGCCCATGATCAGGATCGGGGCGATCGCCAGCGTCGAGGCCGCCGAAAGCTTGGCCCAAAACAGGCCTTGCGGGCTTGAGAACGAACTGATGAAGGCCGTCAGCGGCGCGGCCTCAGTGGTGGTCAGACGGATGGTCCAGAACGCTTCGTTCCATGCCAGGATGATGTTGAGGAGCATGGTCGACGCTATGCCTGGTATCGCCATCGGGGTCAGCACATAGGCGATCTCGCCCCACAGGGTAGCGCCGTCCATGCGCGCCGCTTCGAGGATTTCGCCAGGGATTTCGCGGAAGTAGGTGTAGAGCATCCAGATCACGATCGGCAGGTTGATCAGCATCAGCATGACCATCAAGCCGATGCGGCTGTCGAGCAGGCCGGTGTCGCGGAAGATCAGGTAGATCGGGAACAGCACCGCGACCGCCGGCATCATCTTGGTCGAGAGCATCCACATCAGGATGTCCTTGGTCCGTTTGCCCGGCGAGAAGGCCATCGACCAGGCGGCCGGAACCGCGACGATCAGGGCCAGGATGGTCGAGCCGACCGAGAGCAGCACCGAGTTGAAGAAGAACTTGAAATAGCCGCTCTGCGCCTGAACCTCGGTATAGCTCTCGAACGTCCCCGACGGGATCAGGGCGAAGCCCTGGATGGCCTCCTGCTCCGACTTGAACGAGGTGATGATCGTATAGAGGATCGGGAAGAAGATCAGCAGCGCGACGATCCAGGCGGCGCCGGTCGCAATGACCTTGTGTTGGGTGGTGACTGCACGTGCCATCGTATCCTCCCTTACTTGTCCAGGTTCTTGCCGACCGCGCGCATGGCGAAGAAGGCGACGATGTTGGCGAGAATTACGGCGATGACACCGCCGGCGGATGCCTGGCCGATTTTGAACTCCAGCAGCGCCTTCTGGTAGACGAGGAAGGGCAGGTTGGTGGAGGCGTAGCCGGGGCCGCCATTGGTGGTGACCAGGATCTCGGCATAGACCGACAGCAGGAAGATGGTCTGGATCAGGATGACGACGGTGATGGCGCGCGACATGTGCGGCAGCGTCAGATAAATGAAGCGGCTGACGAAGCCGGCGCCGTCCATCTCGGCGGCTTCCTTCTGCTCACCGTCCAGCGACTGCAGGGCAGTCAAAAGGATCAGCGTCGCGAAAGGCAACCATTGCCAGGCGACGATGATGATGATTGCCGTCATCGGATGCTGCCCGAACCAGTCGATCGGTTGAGCCCCGAAGAAGCGCGCAATGTCGGCAAAGACGCCGTATTGCGGGTGCATGATCATATTCTTCCAGACAAGCGCCGCCACCGGCGGCATAACGAAGAACGGTGAGATGACGAGGATGCGCACGATCCCCTGTCCCCACATCGGCTGATCGATCAAAAGCGCCAGCAGGATGCCGCCGATGACGGTGATCAGCAGCACGCTGCCCACCAGAACAAGCGTGTTGAGGATCGACTGCAGGAAGGCCGGGTTGGAATAGAACAGCGCGTAGTTGGAGAAGCCGACGAAGCCGTCGCGGATCGGATTGAGCGGATTGTACTGTTGGAAGGAGAACCACAGGGTGATGACCAGCGGCACGATCATCCAGACGAACAGCAGCACCACGGATGGCGCCATCATGAAGCGGGCAAGCGAACGGGTCTGCTGAGTAGCCATGACGGTCACCCTTCAAGGTCAGCCAAATTTTCAAGTGTGTGAAAGGGGCCGCCCGAACTGGGATTCGGGCGGCCGTTGCCGGCCAGGAAGGCGGCCGGCAGTCGGCACCGGGAGGAGCCTTACTTGATATAACCGCCTTCGGTCATCGTTGCCGTGGCGGCGTCCTGGGCTTGCTTGAGCGCATCGTCGACGCTCGACTGGCCGGCAAGTGCCGCCGAGAACAGCTGGCCGACGGTGGTGCCCAGCCCCTGGAACTCGGGGATGGCGACGAACTGGACGCCGACATAGGGCACCGGCTTGACGGTCGGGTGTGTCGGGTCGGCGGCGTTGATGGAGTCCAGCGTCATCTTGGCAAAGGGCGCCGCCTTCTGGTACTCGGCATTGGCGTAGAGCGAGGTGCGCGTTCCCGGAGGAGCGCTGGCCCAGCCTAGCTTGGAAGCGACGAGCTCGGAGTAGTGCTTGCTGGTTGCCCAGGAGACGAACTTCTGCGCCGCGTCAGCCTTCTGCGTACCGGCCGGAATGGCCAGCGACCATGCCCACAGCCAGTTGCCGCGCTTGCCGAGACCGGTGTCAGGCGCGAGCGCATAGGCAACTTTGTCGGCGACCTTCGAGCTCTTGGGGTCAGAGACCATGGATGCGGCGACCGTGGCATCGATCCACATGCCGCACTTGCCCTGCTGGAACAGCGCCAGGTTTTCGTTGAAGCCGTTGGACGAGGCGCCCTCGGGGCCGTCGGCCTTCATCAGGTCGACATAGAACTGCAGCGTGTTCTTCCATTCCGGCTGGTCGAACTGCGGCTTCCAGTTCTCGTCGAACCAGCGCGCGCCGAAGGAGTTCGACATGGCGGTCAGGAAGGCCATGTTCTCGCCCCAGCCGGCCTTGCCGCGCAGGCAGACGCCGTTCACGCCATTGGCGCGGTCGGTCATCTTGTCGGCGGCCTGCTTGATGAAGTCCCAGGTCGGGGCGTCGGGCATGGTCAGCCCGGCCTTGTCCATCAGGTCCTTGCGGTACATGACGAAGGAGCTTTCGCCGTAGAACGGTGCTGCATAGAGCTTGCCGTCGACCGAAAGGCCGCCGGCAATGGCCGGCAGGATGTCCTTGGCGTCGTAGTCGTCGCCGAGCTTGTCGAGCGGCAGCAGCCAGCTCTGCTTGGCCCAGATCGGAACCTCGTAGGTGCCGATGGTCATGACGTCGTACTGGCCGCCCTTGGTGGCGATGTCAGTGGTGACGCGCTCGCGCAGCACATTCTCTTCGAGCGTGACCCAGTTGAGCTTGATGTCGGGGTTCGCCTTGGCGAAGTCGTCCGTCAGCGTCTGCATGCGGATCATGTCGGCGTTGTTGACGGTGGCGATGGTGATGGATTCGGCATGCGCGGCGAAAGCGAAAGCGCTGGCCGACAACAGGCCCAGAGTGAGCGTGCGAAGTTTCATCAAATTCCTCCCATGAACCAAGATGAGCATTTGCCTTGGTGCTGAGCAATTACTCACCTGGCATTAATTATGTCAAGCCGGATTCGATGCTGCAGCGCAGCAAGCGCGGGTGCCGCGCGGTGTCGGGCGGGGAGAGAATATTGAATGGTTTCGGGGTAGCCCGTCGGGGCGCGAACATAAGGGCGGCTTGCCATCGCAACCCCATCAATCATGGAGCTAGGGCCAGCCCTCAGCCGTGGGCCGGGTAGCTTCCGATGGAATATTCGAAAACCCGGCCGTCGCGAGTTTGATTGGCTCTGGTCAGCGTTTCCGTCACCCGGATCCAGCTAGGTTCGTCCTTGCGCAGCCTGACTTCGCGGCCGATTGCCTTTACGGCAGCTTGAAATGGCGTGAATGCTTCGATCGCGTGCGTCACGCGCACGGTGTTGTTTTCGATTTCTTCAACGCGATAGACTTTCATCAGCCCGCTGATCGGTCCTGTTTTCAATCTGCACAGGATTGATCCCGTTCAATTGGGTCGTCACAAGCACAAGCCCAAGCCAGGCAGGCGATATCGACAGTGTTTTTCTCAGGCTTGGTTAACCGGGCTGCCCGATAGCCTGCTTGTCCCCGAAAAGCGAAGCTTTCGTGGATCTGCGACTCGACCTTGCAGAGTTCACTCCCGGAACCATTCCGCGAATCGCTCGGGCCTTATGTGCAGGCGATCTCGGCCAGGATCCAGTCGCGGAAGGCCTTTATCTTCGGCACGTTGCGGCGGGCCGTCGGGTAGACCAGCCAATAGGCGTGGCCGTCGTCGCCAACCAGGTCGAAGGGCTGGATCAGGCGGCCGGCGGCGAGCTCGGTCTTGAACAGCGCCGTGGTCAGGATCGCCACGCCATGGCCGGCGATCGCCGCATTCGCCTCATAAGCCTGCGCGCCCATGCTGGTGCCGGTGCGATTGGCAAGTTCGTCCGCCGGCACTCCGGCAAGGGCGAACCATTCCCGCCACCAGATGTCGCCGGGATCGAGAATGGGCAGTTTGAAAAGGTCGGCCGGTTCGTGGACGCCACCAATGCTGGCGGCGAGCGCCGGGCTGAGCACCGGGGTGAAATCGGCCTTGAACAGAAGGTGCGTTTCCACCCCCGGCCATTTGCCGCTGCCGGAGCGGATGGCGATGTCCATGTCCTCGCGGGTGAAATCGATGACCCTGTTCGAGGTATCGACGCGCACCGCCAGCGACGGGTGCGACAGTTGAAAGGAGCCGAGGTGCTGCGCCAGCCAGTTCGAGGCGAAGGTCAGTAGCGTCGACACGCAAAGCACGCCATCGGCGCCGCCGCGTGCGGCCGAATAGGCGCTGCTGATCAGGCTGAACGCCTCGCTGACGGCGGGCGCCAGGCGCTGGCCGGGTTCGGTCAGCACGATCTGGCGCGGCTGGCGCAGGAACAGCGGCGAGCCGATGCGCTCTTCCAGCAGCTTGATCTGATAGCTGGCGGCGGCCTGGGTCATGCCCAGTTCCTGCGCCGCCTTGGTGAAGGAGAGATGCCGCGCGACGGCTTCGAACACCCTGATGGCCTGCAGCGGTGGCAGTTGGGTAAGCTGTGGTGCCTTGAGTTCGGGCATAAGCCCTCCTTATGGGTCATGATCGACGTTTGATTGGAAGCAGGAGCCGATCAGACCGATATCTGGTGTGGACGATCAATCCAGTTCAAGCATAGCGGAGGCTGAAGATCATGACCACGGTACAGCAAAAGCTCCATTCGGCCCCGGCACAGAGCTGGTTTTCCGTGCTGGCGCACGAATTTTCCCAGCTTGTGAACCGCAAGCGCGGCTATGTCGACGTCCGGGAATTGTCGCCGCATCTGCAGCGCGACATGGGTTTCCTCGATGGCAACGACGTTGGCGGGCGGCATAAATAGCCGTGCCGATTTTTATCGCCAGCTCAGGCGCTGTCGAGCAGGGCCGTGGCGGTCCGCTCGTCGGTGATGAGGCCGTTGACCAGCCGCCGGTTCACCGCCGCCAGAATGCCCGGCAGCTTGCGCTCGCCCATGGCGAGCGCAATGACGAGCGATTTTTCGCGTGACGGCAAAGCGGCCGACGATACCCGGTCGTTGGTGATGCCCTCGATCATGCGGCCTTCCCGGTCGAACACCCAGCCGACGATCTCGGCGACGCCGCCGGCCTTTTGCAGCGCCTTCAATTCACTTTCCGAGATGAAGCCGTCCTCGTAGAGCGGCGCCTTCGGGCCGAGATCGCCAATGCCGACAAAGGTGACGTCGGCTTCCGCTGCGAGCGCCAGCGTGGGCTGGATCATCGGCTGGGCGAGCAGCATCTCGCGCTCTTCCGGCGACGAGGCGATGACCGGCAGCGGCATCGGGAACGAGCGCGCCTTGACCCTGTCGGCCATGGTGAAGATGACGTTGTAGAAGGCGGCAGAACCGTCGGGCGAGATGTTGCCGGTCAACGACACCACCTTGTGCTGCGAGCATTCCATCGGCGGCAACTGCTCGATCGCCGCCTTCAGCGTACGGCCGGTGCCGATGGCCATGACGATCGGCGTCGGCGACCTGAGCCGCCGCTCGATCTCGGCGGCGGCCGCCTCGGCAATGCCGATCGTGGTCGAGGACGAGGTCGGATCGCTCGGCACTACTTCGACCAGGTCAAGCGCGAAGCGCGACCTCAGCCGCGCGGCAAGGTCGAGGCAATTGGCGATCGGGTGGTCGACGCGCACCTTGATCAGCCCCTCCGATACTGCGAGCGATACCAGCCGCTGCGCAGTCTGCCGGGAAATGCCGAGCGTGGTGGCGATCTGGTCCTGCGTGTTGCCGGCGACATAGTAAAGCCAGCCGGCGCGCGCCGCCTCATCCAGCCTGTTGCTGCCACCGTCCTGCCGCGAATTCAAAGTCTTCCTCCCAGGCCCGCCCCTTTTGGGCGAAGCCCATAGTCTTGCAGGGAATGGGCCGGTGCGCAATTGTCTATGCAAAGGGCAATTGCTTGCCGCGTTGACCCGATTGCGACGAGGCAATCGCCACGGCGAAAATCGCCTGCACATGGCTTCGGCGGTTTATCTCCCGGTACAAACGCTTTAAGGGGATCGGCAAAAGGAGCCTCGCGCATGACGCCGAAAGCGGTTTTCTGGGATATGGACGGCACGCTGGTCGACAGCGAGCCGCTGCATGAGGCCGCCCTGGTGGCGGCGCTGCGCAGCGTCGGCATAGCGCCACCGGTCGACCTGCATGAGCGGGTGCTGGGCATCGCCGCAGGACCGGTCTACGAGATGCTGCGCAGCGAGTTCGGCCTCGACCTGCCCTTCGACGACTGGATCGTGCGCAAATACGATCACTATTTGCCAATGGCAGCGACGTTGAAGCCGCGCCCCGGCGCGATCGAGGTGTTCAACGCATTGCGGGCGCTCGGCGTGCAGCAGGCGGTGGTGTCCAATTCCGACCGGGTGATCGTCGACGCCAATCTGAGCGCCGTCGGCCTGATCTATCCCGGCATGCGCACGATCAGCCGCAACGACGTGCGCGAAGGCAAACCCCACCCCGAGCCCTTCCTGCGCGCCGCGTGGCTGGCCGGCGTCGATCCTGAGGATGCGGTGGCGGTCGACGACAGCGTGACCGGCGCCACATCCGGCCTGGCGGCGGGGATGCGCACGATCTTCTGGCCGGAAGCGCCAATGGAAGGACCGCCCGGGGCTGTGGTGATCAACAGCGCGGAAGAGTTGCGGGCTCAGTTGGGGCTCTAAGCGTCAGCATTGGGGGAAGGGCGGCGAGCCTGAAACCAGCCCCCTTCTCCCCGTCACTATACGGGGAGAAGGTGCCGGCAGGCGGATGAGGGGCAGCGCTGACTTGGCAAAGCGTCGGCGTCCAGATGCTGATTTCTGAAACCTTGGCGCTGCCCCTCATTGTCCTGCCGGACATTTCTCCCCGTATAGTGACGGGGAGAAAGTGGCTGTGTTGATGGTTTCGCCAACTACCGGCGTTGCGAAATGACCTCTCAGCTCCGGTAAACCGGCTCCTCCTCGTCGAGGATCGCCTTGAGCTCGGCAAGATGACGCTCGGCCTGGCCTGGATAGTCGTCCATTTCGCTGGCGGCCTTTTCGGCGATCGCGTCGGAGAGCGTGCGCAGCGGACGGCCGGTCCACAGCGCCTTGATGTAGGTTTCGGCGGCGCGCTCGAAATAGAACATGCGGTTGAAGGCATCGGCGACGGTATCGCCGATGACCATCACGCCATGATTGCCCATCACCATCACCTTGACCTTGGGGTCGGTGAGCAGCTGCGAGCAGCGCTCGCCCTCTTCCTCGAAGGCCAGCCCGCCATAATGGGCGTCGACGACATGGCGGTTGAAGAACATTGCTGAGTTCTGGTCGATCGGCGGCAGGGTCGAATCGGCCAGCGATGCCAGCACGGTGGCGTGGATCGAATGCACATGCATGGCGCAGCGCGCATGCGGGACGTTGCGGTGGATGGCGCCGTGCAGGCCCCAGGCGGTCGGGTCCGGCGCATTCGGGCCGGACAACGTCTCGGGATCGCTGGCGTCGATCAGCAGAAGGTCGCTCGCCTTGATGCGTGAGAAATGCACCTGGTTGGGGTTCATCAGGAATTTGGTGCCGTCCTCGTTGACCGACAGCGAGAAATGATTGGCCACCGCCTCATGCATGTTGAGCCGCGCCGTCCAGCGGAAGGCAGCGGCGAGATCGACGCGCTCTTCGTAGTAGGGCAGGTTGGTCAGCGTTTCCTTCTGCAGGCGGGCGATGCTCATCTGAAAACCTCCGTTTTCGAGAGAATGCCGCGCCCGACCGTGGCCAGCAACGGTAAACTGGTGGGTCAGGCCGGCTTGCAGGTCAAGCGGCCGAGCGAGCCGGCTGCAGCCCGCCATGCTCGACGATGAAGTCGATGACGTCCTGCAGGCCCTTGCCGCGCGACAGGTCGGTGAAGCCGAACGGCCGCTTGCCGCGCATGCGGGCGGCGTCGCTCTCCATCACATCGAGGTTGACGTTCACGTAGGGCGCGAGATCGCTCTTGTTGATGATGAGGAAATCGGAGCGGGTGATCGCCGGCCCGCCCTTCCTCGGGATTTCCTCGCCCTGGCAGACCGAGATGACATAAAGCGTCAGGTCGGCAAGGTCGGGCGAGAAGGTGGCGGCGAGATTGTCGCCGCCGGATTCGATGAAGACGATGTCGAGGTCCGGAAATTTTTTGTTGAGCCCGGCAATCGCTTGCAGATTGATCGAGGCGTCCTCGCGAATGGCGGTGTGCGGGCAGCCGCCGGTCTCGACGCCGACGATGCGGTCGTCCGGCAGCGCCTGCAGGCGGGCCAGCATCATGGCGTCTTCCTTGGTGTAGATGTCGTTGGTGACGACGGCGATGGAAAAATCGTCGCGCAGCGCCTTGCAGAGCTTTTCCGTCAGCGTCGTCTTGCCGGATCCGACAGGACCGCCGATGCCGATGCGAAGAGGGCCGTTGGCCTGAGTCATGCAGAAAACTCCGTCATGTCGAAAACTCCGTGATGGCGAGGATTGCAAAGCTTAGCCCGATCAGCAGGCAGAGCGGCGAATAGAAGCTGGTATCGAGCCGTGCAAAAGGTTGCTCCGGCGCCAATCTCCGCCACCAGGGCGTGAAACCGGCAATGCTGCGGCCGAGAAACACCAGCCCGATGAGCAGCGCGCTTGCGGCGAGGCCTTCCCTGGGAAAGGCGAGGCAAAGAAGCCAATGAGCGCCAGCGGCCACAACGTTGCCAGACACAGGCACGCGGCAACGGCAAAACAGGCAAACGTCGTCGGCATCTCGTCAACGCCGCGAAAGCCGACAACGGCGTGGGCGCAGGAGGCGCCGTCCCTGCCCGGCCAGATGCCGCCAAGGCCCCAATAGACATGCAGCGCGGTGATCAGCAGCAGGACGGCCGAAAGAGCGAAGGCGAGCGTGGTCATGAGCGGAACAGCCTGGAGTATTGCGTCTCGTGCTTCATCGCCATCACGTCGGAGATGAAGGCGCAGCCGCCGAGATCGTCCAATGTCGAGCCAGCCGCCCGCGCGGCGGTCGCCAGCGCCAGCGGCTCGAAGCCGGCGAGCAGGGCGGTGGCTCCACTCTGACCGACCACGCCCAGCCGGATAGCCGCCTGGACGAGGTTGGAGAAGAAGGCCTGCAGGAAGGCGGACAGCGCGTCCTGAAGCGCGATGCCATTGCCGCCGGCAACGGCGCCGACAGCGACACAGTAGGCGCATTCGGCCGGCAAGCGGCCCAGCACGGGATTGGACCATGCCGACGCAGCTTTCAGGAAGGCGGCGCCTTGCAGCATGGTTTCGGTGTGGCGCTCGTGCGAGCCGGCCAGCGCTTCGGCGAGATCGGCAATTTCATGGAGGTCGCCACCCCCGTCGCGGGCGCGGCGCCAAGCCTCTGTGAACAGCACGGCGTCGTTCCAGCCCGACCCCATCTCGACCAGCGTTTCCAGCCAGCCGGCGAGGCCATCGCTGTCGGCCACCAACCCGTCATGCACGGCGCGCTCGAGGCCGTGGCTGTAGGAGAAGCCGCCGACCGGAAAGGCCGGCGAGAGCCACGCCATCAGCCGCAGCAAAGCGATGCCGGAAGGCTGGTCAGTCATGATCGTGATGATGCCCGTCATGGGAATAGCCGTGGGAATGGGAATGCGACTCGCTGTGTGAGTGAGAATGCGTCTCGGCGTGGCTGTGTGCATGCGCTTCGGCGTGCGCGTGGCCATGATCATGCCCACCGGAGTAAGCGCCGCGCACCGGCTTGAACGGTTCGGAGACGTCACGCACCGTGGCGCCGAGTCCTTCCAGCATCGCCTTGATGACGTGGTCGCGCAGGATCAGGATACGGCCAGGCTCGATCGCCGCCGCCAGATGCCGGTTGCCGATATGCCAGGCAAGCTCGGTCAGGTGCACGGCGTCGCGAGCGCGGATGTCGTAGACCTCTTCGGATGCTGCAGTGATTTCGACATGGCGGCCGTCCTCCAGGACCAGCCGATCGCCATCGTTCAGGGTCACCGGTTCAGGCAGGTCGACCAGCACCTTGCTGCCATCGGCAAGCTCGATGGCACGCCGGCGCAGATGACGCTCGTCATGGGGCAGAACCGCACGACCGGATGGCGGTGTGGTTCCTGCATTGCCGGCAGGCAAAACCTGGACGGCGCGCGGGAATTTGGTGAAGTCGGTGTTGAGGTTGAGTTTCATCGCATGGCTCCGCCATTGGCTTGCGCCCGCGCCCGGGCAGGCCGCGCCAAGACGCGGTCGAAATAGGCGTTGACGCGCTCGGATTCGATCGGGGAATTTGCCGGCGCGGGCCCAGTTGCCCATGTCGCCCAACAACACGTCGACGGCAGAGAACCGATCGCCGAGCGCAAACGGGTCGTCGCCCAGGCGGCGGTCCAGCGCCTTGGTCTCGGAGGCGAAATCGTAGGCGGCGGCGGGGCCGACATCGACCCGCACTTCCTTCGGCAGCAGGAAGCGGTGGCGCACCTTGTTCCACAGCGGCGCCTCGAACTCCGACTGGGCAAAATGCATCCAGGAATCCATCTCGGCGCGTCCGGCGAGGCCGGGATTGGCGCCCAAACCCTTGTCGGCATGTTTGTCGGCGAGATAGACGCAGATCGCCGCCGAATCCGTCACCGTCAACTCGTCGTCGATGAGGATCGGCACCTTGCCCGACGGATTGAGCGCATAGGCTTCCGGCGAGCGCAATTTGACCTCGACGAATTCATAGGGCTGACCGAGTTCCTCGAGCATCCAGAGAACGCGGCTGACCCGGGATCCACGCGATCCGATGGCCTTGTACATGGTTGAACCCTTTTTCTCCGCGACCCTAGATGATTGTGGCCACTCAGACGATGGTGTCGAAGAGCCGCAGGATGAACGAGACCTGATAGATCAGCGTGCCTACCACGAAGGCAATGTGAAAACGGCGGTCGCGCACCAGGATGGCGGCGATGCACAGCAGGACGAAAACCGGCGTTCGGAACAGATATTCATTGCCGTAGCGGGCGAAATGCTCGGGGCCTTTCAGCAGCGTGTCGACGACATCGAGCAGGTAGGTCGTCGCCAGCAGGCCGAAGAACCAGCCGCGGCGCGAATAGAAGAAATCCTCGTAGCTGGTGTAGTCGAGCATCGAATCCGGAAACAGCAGCGCGCACAGCAGGAAAAGCGTGATGGCGTAGAAGATCAGGAACAGGTACTTGCCGAAGGTCCAGGTCTCGATGGCATAGAGACCGAACTCCCACCACCAGAAATGCACCAGCAGCAACAGCATGGAAGCCACCCAGGCGAGGTGCACGGGGTAGAGCCTGTACTGGCCGGGATGCTGGACGATGCGCGCGAGCCCTGACAAAAGGCGCGTGACGCCAAGCCCGATCACCATGCCCATGACGATGCGGATATGCGGGAAGATGTCGTGGGCGGACGCTATTTCGGTGGCCATGCCTGATCACTATGCGGCTTGTCGTGGGCAGCATATTGCGGCGTCGGGATGCCAGCCGCAACGCATTTTGCCCGGTCGATCGGATTGCCGGCCTCAAAACAGAAAATACCGCTGCGCCATCGGCAGCACGGTTGCCGGCTCGCAAGTGAGTAGTTCGCCATCGGCGCGAACTTCGTAAGTCTCGGGGTCGACCTCGACATGCGGCGTAGCGTCGTTGAGCACCATCGAATGCTTGCCTATACCGCCGCGGGTGTTTTCCACCGCAACGAACTGCTTGTCGACGCCGAGGCGGCCATGCAGGCCCGACTCCAGTGCTGCCTTGGAGACGAAAGTCACCGACGAATTGGTCCTGGCCTTGCCATAGGCGCCGAACATCGGGCGATAGTGCATGGGCTGCGGGGTCGGGATCGAGGCGTTGGGGTCGCCCATCGGGGCGGCGGCGATCATGCCGCCGATCAGCACCATATCCGGTTTGACACCGAAGAAGGCCGGGTTCCACAGCACCAGATCGGCGCGTTTACCGACCGCGATCGAGCCGATGTCCTTGGACAGGCCATGCGCGATGGCCGGGTTGATGGTGTATTTGGCGATGTAGCGGCGGACGCGGAAATTGTCGTTGTTGCCGGTCTCCTGCGGCAGCGAACCGCGCTGGCGCTTCATCTTGTCGGCGGTCTGCCAGGTGCGGATCGCCACTTCGCCGACACGGCCCATGGCCTGGCTGTCGGACGAGATGATCGAGAAAGCGCCGATGTCGTGCAGGATGTCTTCGGCCGCGATGGTTTCCTTGCGGATGCGGCTTTCGGCGAAGGCGATGTCCTCGGGGATCGATGGCGACAGATGGTGGCAGACCATCAGCATGTCGAGATGCTCGGCCAGCGTATTGACGGTATAGGGCCGGGTCGGGTTGGTCGAGGACGGGATGACGTTGGGCAGGCCGCAGACCTTGATGATATCAGGCGCATGGCCGCCGCCGGCGCCTTCGGTGTGGAAGGCATGGATGGTGCGGCCCTTGATCGCCGCGACGGTGTTTTCGACGAAGCCGGATTCGTTCAGCGTGTCGGTGTGGATCATCACCTGCACGTCGTACTCGTCGGCGACCGACAGGCAGCAGTCGATGGCCGCCGGCGTCGTGCCCCAGTCCTCATGCAGCTTCAGCGAACAGGCGCCGCCCAGCACCATTTCCTCCAGCGCCGCCGGCAGCGAGGCATTGCCCTTGCCCGACAGGCCGATGTTCATCGGAAAGGCGTCGAAGGACTGGATCATGCGCGCCATGTGCCACGGGCCCGGCGTGCAGGTGGTGGCCAGTGTGCCATGCGCCGGGCCGGTGCCGCCGCCGAGCATGGTGGTGATCCCCGACATCAGCGCTTCGTCGATCTGCTGCGGGCAGATGAAATGGATATGCGCGTCGAAGCCGCCGGCGGTGAGGATCTTGCCCTCGCCGGCGATGATCTCGGTGCCGGGGCCGATGATGATGGTGACGCCGTCCTGCGTGTCCGGATTGCCGGCCTTGCCGATGGCCGCGATGCGCCCGTCGCGAAGGCCTATGTCGGCCTTGAAGATGCCGGCTGTGGCATCGATCACCAGCGCGTTGGTGATGACGGTGTCGACCGCGCCGCCGGCGCGCGACACCTGGCTCTGGCCCATGCCGTCGCGGATGACCTTGCCGCCGCCGAATTTCACCTCTTCGCCATGGATGGTGAGGTCCTTTTCGACCTCGATGAACAATTCGGTGTCGGCAAGCCTGACCTTGTCGCCGACGGTGGGACCGTACATCTGCGCATAGGCGGCGCGGGTGATTCTAGCCATCAGTCAATGCTCCTCAAAACGGTCTGGCTTCAGCCGAATTCCACATCGTCGCCATCCAATGGTCATGCAATGACCCGCTCGGCGACACCTTCTGATCCCATTTGGCCGTTGAGGTGGGCGTGCCACCCCAAACCAACCGTTTGCCAAATCCCTGGCCCATTCGATGGAAGGAAAATCCATGCGCAAAATCATCGTTCTTGCAGCCGCCGCCACGCTCGCCTCCGCGACCGTGGCCGGCGCCCAGCAGCAGCCGACGCCGCAACCGAAACCAACCGCACCTAGTGCTCAGCCGGCGGCGCCGGCGATCCAGAGCGTCAACATCGTCGATATCACCGAGCTGCCTGAGGCCACCCAGACACAGGTCAACCAGGTGATCGCCAAGCGCGGCGATGCCGGGCTGCAGAAATTGCGCAGCTCGATCGATGCGACACCGCAGCTCAAGTCGGCGCTCGAAGCCAAAGGGCTCACCTCGGCACAGGTGGTCGCCGCCAGCATGACCACCAATGGCGCGCTGACCCTGGTCACCAAGAAGGCGAGCTGACGACAGCGCCTGGCGGGCCGATACCCGGCCCGCCGGCCCTATCGCGGAGGGAACCTTCGCCGGACGGGAGTCGTTTGGCTTCTTTGGCGCCGAACGGCGTTGCGCAGAAAAGTTCGCCAGGAGCGATCTATGCCGACCATTCCCTTTGCCGACGCCAGATGGCTCCAGACCATAGCCACTAGCGTGTTCCTCGCGGCCTACGGACCGCCCGCCGCGCAGGCCGTTGAAAGCGCGGACACCGTCAACCGGATCGTCGGCTCCGATGTCCGCCAGGAAGAGGCGCGGACGACGACGGAGACCGGAAAGCTCATCGCCGCGATCGAGCGGACGCGTGAAAACATCGGCACGGTACGCAAGACATCCAAGCTCGACACGGTGGATATCGTCTTCCTCACCGACGCGGCGCGCAGCGAAGGCGGTCCGCCGCCGGCCGTCGAGAGCAAGGTCAGGCAGCATCAGGACGATATTGCGGAATTGCGCAAGGAGATCGACGCCAACGCGCTGCTGTTCAATGCTATCGATTCCAGGCGCGTGCTTGCCGAGGACGTCCTCGCCGTCGAATTCGACGGCCCCGCAGGAATCGTCATCTATGCAGCGGCCAGGCCATCGAACTGATCTCAGGGCGTTCGACCCTGTCGATCTCACAGCTTGCCCATGATTTTCTGCTGGAAACCGTAGACCTCGCGTTTTCCGCCGAGCGGCACCAGCGTGACGTCGCGCTGCTGGCCCGGCTCGAAGCGCATCGCCGTGCCGGCGGCGATATCGAGACGCATGCCGCGGGCTTTGTCGCGATCGAATTTCAGCCCCTCATTGGTTTCGAAGAAATGGTAGTGGCTGCCGACCTGGATCGGCCGGTCGCCGCTGTTGGCGACTTTGAGCGTCACGGTCGGCAAACCCTTGTTGAGCTCGATGTCGCCGCTTGCGGTGATGATTTCGCCGGGGATCATCCTGGCCCTCACAGAACGCCGAAGACCAGGCTGACGCCGACCGCAGCACACGCCGCACCGGCAGCGCGGGCGAGGCCGCGAAAGCGCATGCCGAGACCGAGGCCGGCGGCGATGCCTATGGCATGGAGCGCTACCGTGGCAACGGCAAAGCCGGCCATATAGTCAAGCCCGCCGGCATTTTCCGGCACTTCGGTGCCATGGGCATGGCCGTGGAACAGCGCGAACAGGCCGATGATGGCGACACCGGCCGAGACCGGCAATTCGACCGCCAGCGCAACCAGCAGGCCGAGAGCCACCACGGAGGCCAGGATGCCCGGTTCGACGAAAGGTAACGACATGTGCAGCATGCCGAGCGCGCCGCCGACCAGCATGACGCCGACAAAGGCCAGCGGCCAGGCCCAGATCGCCTTGCCGCCCTTGAGCGCGGCCCACAGGCCGACGGCGACCATGACGGTCACATGGTCGAGACCGGACAGCGGATGCGCGAAGCCCGCCGTGAAGGACGAGGTGGAGCCGATGCCGACATGGGCATAGGCGGGCATGGCCGCCGCCAGCAGCAGGATTGCGGCGAGCGTGGTGCGTTTGGTCGAAGCGGAGATCATCGGTCTACCTTCCAATTCAGGATAACAGTCACGCGGCCTTGCGCGGGCCGCAGCCTTCGGCCTTGAGCACGCGTTTGGTCGAGGCCGGATATTTCTTCAGCTTCTCTGCCGGCCGGATTGGGCGGACGGAAAAATTGCCGCCGCAATTCGGACAGACGCCGCCCAGCACATTTTCAGCGCAGTCGGCGCAAAAAGTGCATTCGAAGGTGCAGATCAGCGCATCCGTCGCTTCCGGTGGCAGGTCCTTGTCGCAGCATTCGCAGTTGGGCCTGAGTTCGAGCATCGTTTCCTCCTCACCTGATCGGTTCGTGCACGGTGACCAGCTTGGTGCCGTCGGGAAAGGTCGCCTCGACCTGGACGTCGTGGATCATCTCGGCGATGCCTTCCATCACCTGCGCGCGAGTGACGACATGGGCGCCGGCCTCCATCAGTTCGGCGACCGGGCGGCCGTCGCGGGCGCCCTCGACGACGAAATCGGTGATCAGCGCGATCGCTTCGGGGTGATTGAGCTTGACCCCGCGTTCCAGCCGCTTGCGTGCCACGATCGCCGCCATGGCGATGAGCAGCTTGTCTTTTTCACGCGGCGTAAGGTTCATGCGCTTTCCTGGATTTGGCCTGGATTTGGCTCAGAGTGACCATAATTTGGGCAGACCGGCCCGCCCGTTGAGCAGTTCGACGAGCGGAACCAGCCGCTTGCGCAGCTGGTAACCGTCCTCGGCAAACAGCCTCGCAAGAAGCTTGCCAGATCGTTTCACGCTCCAGGCGCTGGCATCGCCGTCGGCGCCGATAATGTCGCGGGCCGGCTCGAGCAAGGTTTCGGCATGCGGCGAAACCATCAGCAGCGTCGCCACGGCAATGGCGCCGCCGGCAACCGCCGGGCGGCCAAGGGCGGCTGCAATCGCCGGCCCGATGCGGAAATCCTCGGCATGAATGAGCGCGCCGTCCCGGCGGACCCGCCAGCGGTCGTGGAAATGGCCTTGCGTTGCCTGTTCGCCCATGGCCAGGCGGCCAAAGACGGTGGCCTCGAGCAGCAATGCCTCGCCGCCTGCGGCAAGATCGACTTCCAGCGTGCGGGCAAAGGCCGAGCGGTCGAAGGCGATGGTTTCCTGCGGCAGCCAGGCAATACGGCCATCCGCGCCGACGCCCAGCTTTACCCGCACTTCGGCACGGTCGCTTTCGGCGCGATAGATCTTTTCGCAGGCCTGGGTGGTGATCGAAGCGGAGGCACCTGGCCCGACATCGATCTCCCAGCCGAGCCGATCACCGCCAGTCAGCCCGCCCGCGGTGTTGATGAGCACGGCTTCGAGCGGATCGGCCGCGACGGCCGGCATCCGGATCTTGGCCGATCCATCCTGATAGAGGCGCGACAGCCTGGTGCGGCCGGCACTGACGCCGCATGCAAGCCGAGCAGCACCAGCGACGCGCTGGGCCGGCAGCACCGCGGTCAAGCCATGTTGCAACGTATCCATCGCCCCAACGTTAAGCACTCCGGCTGCTTTGTCGATATGTAGCTTGTCGATATAGCTTGTTGCTTGACAGCGTTTCCGTTTCTATAGAGGGAGCCTCTTTGGAACGGTCATGCCGCGCCTGGCGGGGTTTTGAAGGCGACGGCGATTTTCAGTCCAGGCAACAGGGGCGCCAACCAATCGGCACCCGAAATGATAAAATTGGGGAAGGAATCGAATGGCTGACGAGCTGGCAACGGAAATCATCGCCAAGATCAGGGCACATGCGGAGCCCGGCGGCGAAGAGATCACCACCAATACGGAATTGACCGCGCTTGGCATCCATTCCCTGGAACTGACCGAGATCATCTTCGATCTTGAGGAGCAGTACGGCATCGAGATCGAGATGAACACGGTCGATGCCTGGAGCAATCTGAAGAATGTCGGCGACATGGTCGAGGCTGTTCGCGCGCTGATCGCGAAGAAAGCCTGAATGCACAAGCGAGTCGTCATTACCGGCATAGGCGGCATATGCGGGCTTGGCACCAATGCGCCTGCGATCTGGAACGAAATGCGCGCGGGACGATCGGCGATCGGCCAGATCGACAACCCGCTGCTGCATGATTTGAAGGTCAAGGTCGGCTGCGAGATCAAGGCGATGCCGGACCATGGCATCGGCCACAAGCAGACCGTGTCGATGGACCGCTTCAGCCTGCTGGCGGCGATTGCCGCGCGCGAAGCCATGCAGCAGGCCGGACTGACGTCGGATGAAGCCACCACGTATCGCATGGGCACCGTCGTCGGCGTCGGCGTTTGCGGCTGGGAAGCGATCGAGGAGAACTATCGCGCCATCCTGATCGACGGAAAGAACCGTGCCGGCATCTTCACCGTACCGAAAGTGATGCCAAGCGCTGCGGCCGGCCAGGTCAGCATGGTGCTTGGCCTGCGCGGGCCGGTGTTCGGCGTCACCTCGGCCTGTTCGTCGTCGAATCACGCCTTCGCCTCGGCGGTCGATCAGATCCGGCTTGGCCGCGCCGACGTCATGGTCGCCGGCGGCACCGATGCGCCGCTGGTCTGGGGCATTCTAAAGGGTTGGGAAGCGCTGCGGGTGCTGGCGCCCGACACCTGCCGGCCATTCTCGGCCGACCGCCAGGGCCTGTCGCTGGGCGAAGGCGCCGGCATGGCGGTTCTGGAAACCTACGAACACGCCATGGCGCGCGGTGCCGACATTCTGGCCGAGATTGCCGGCGCCGGCCTTTCCGCCGATGCATCCGACATCGTCGCGCCGACTGTCGAAGGGCCTACGGCGGCGATGCGCGCCTGCCTGGCCGACGCCGGGCTCAACCCCGAGGACGTCGACTATCTCAACGCCCACGGCACCGGCACCAAGGCCAACGACCAGATCGAGACGGCGGCGATCAAGCGCGTGTTTGGCGACCACGCCTACAAGCTCTCGGTGTCGTCGACCAAGTCGATGCATGCGCATTGCCTCGGCGCCTCGGGCGGCCTGGAGATGATCGCCTGCGTGATGGCGATCCGCGAAGGCATCGTGCCGCCGACGGCCAATTTCCGGCAGGCCGACCCCGATTGCGATCTCGACGTCACGCCCAATGTGGCGCGCGAGCGCAAGGTGCGGGCGGCGATCAGCAATGGTTTTGCCTTTGGCGGCACCAATGCCGTGATTGCGTTCAAGTCGGTCTGACGGCGGGCGGCTGGCCGTAAACCGTTGGTAAACACGGTGTGTGCACCGCCGGCCGGTTGATCGGCAAACACGTGGCGGATAATCCTTCGCAACCCGCCAAACGGCGCGACGCCAGCGCCAAATTCCCGACCGGAGCTTTCGATGACCGACCTGTCCGCTTTTCCGATCACCAAGCGTTGGCCGGCCAGCCATCCCGATCGCCTGCAACTCTATTCGGCGACGACGCCGAACGGGGTGAAAGTGTCGATCGCGCTGGAAGAACTCGGCCTGCCCTACGAGGCGCATCTGGTGGACATCGGCAAGGACCAGAGCTGGACGCCGGAATTCCTGTCGCTGAACCCGAACGGCAAGATTCCGGCCATCATCGATCCCGATGGCCCGGGCGGCAAGCCGTTTGGCCTGTTCGAATCCGGCGCCATCCTGCTCTACCTCACCGACAAGACCGGCAAGCTGATCCCGGCCGATCCGGTGCGGCGCTACGAAACCATCCAGTGGGTGTTCTTCCAGATGGCGGCGATCGGGCCGATCTTCGGACAGGTCGGCTTTTTCAACAAATTCGCCGGACGCGAGATCGCCGACAAGCGGCCGCTGGATCGCTACCGTAACGAGTCGCGGCGGCTGATCGGCGTGCTAGAGACAAGGCTGAAAGGCCGCAGCTGGATCATGGATGACGATTTTACCATCGCCGACATTTCAATACTGGGCTGGGTGCGCAATCTGATCGGCTTCTACGAGGCGCGGGAACTCGTCGGCTTCGACGGTTTCCCCACCGTTGCGGCATGGCTGGAGCGCGGCCTGGCGCGGCCTGCGGTGCAACGAGGCCTCACCATTCCAGCTAAAGGCTGACGAGCCGAGCTACTTTGCCTTGGCTTTGGCCTTGGAGCCGCCTCTGCCCATGACAGACGACGCGAGCGATGCAGCGCCTCTGGCCGTGGCGACAACGGCGCCGGCGGCAACGTTGGCTACATTGCGCATCGTGCCTACCGAGCTGCCGCTGGCTGCCGGCTTCTTGGCCTTGGCAGGCTTTGCCGCCACCTTGGCCGCTACGCCTGGCACCACCTTCTTCGGCGCCGCCTTGCCGAAAGCCGGCTTTGCATCCTTGGAGCGCTCCGCAATTGCCGGGCCGGCGCCTGCTTTTGCCTGGGTGGCCTTGGCTGGCGTTGCCCTGGATTTGGCGGCTGCGGGTTTTCTTGCTTTGGTTGCCATCGGACGAAATCCCTCTGTGGCTAAGTTGCCTCGTCAGCGATAACGACCTGAAAGTCTTAAGGTTCCCGTTCGGAAATCCTGAGAATTATGCGGGATCGCCCACAACAAGGTCGGCGGACCTTCGCCGGCCAAGCACGCGGTCGATGTTGGGCATGTCGTTGGAGGCGATCCAGGCGCGTGCGTCTTCGTCCGAACGGCCATGTTCGTGCCAGCGCTCCAGCAGGCGACGCTCGAGTTCGGCGCGCGGCACATCGACAAAGATGGTGAAGTCGAACAAAGGCGCCAGCCGCGACCACGGCTCCTCGTCGAGCAGCAGGTAATTGCCCTCGACCAGGATGAACTTGGCCTCGGCAGCGACGATAGAGGCTGCGGCGCGCGACAATTCCATGCTGCGGTCGAACACCGGAATGGCGATGTCGGGCTCGCCCGAACGGATGCGCTTCAACAGCGCCTCAAAACCGGCGAAATCGAAGGTTTCGGGAGCGCCTTTTCTTGGCCGCAGGCCGCGCTGGTTGAGCACGATATCGTCATAGTGAAACCCGTCCATCGGCACGACTTCCGAGGCGCCTTCCGGCAACAGATCATGCAGGCCGGCCGACAGCATCGACTTGCCGGCGCCGGGCGGGCCGGCAATGGCGACGATGAAGCGCTTCGCCTTGCCGGCGCGCTTGAAGATGGTGGCGGCGAGGTGGGCGATTTCGGACATGAGAGCCTCTTTTGCAGCCAGATGGTTTCAGCCGCATCTTGGCGGCTGTTGGTGGAAATTTCAAACCGGGATTTGGGTCGTCTGGCCAACAGCCAACGATCCAGGTCAGCGCCGCACCTCATCCCCCTGCCGGGAGTTCGTCATTCGAAAAGCCAAGCAATTGGCTTTTCGTCCGCTTCGCGGACCACTCCTCGACTCCCCGTATAGTGACGGGGAGAAGGGGCTGGCCGCGACCTCGCGCATTTCTTGCAATGTCGAAGATTAGCGAAACCGTCGGCGACATCACCCCTCTCCCCGTCACTATACGGGGAGAGGATGCCGGCAGGCGGGTGAGGGGCAGCGCTAGCGTTCGAAAATCAGCCGTGCTTGCCGATGCGCAGGAAATCGCTGTCGAAGGCGACGTCGCGGGTCGAACCGTCGGCTCCGGTGAGACGCATCTGACCATCCGCCGTCGCGATATCGCGCGGCGGTTCGCCGCTTGCCTGCGGCAGCGCGCCGATGACATGACGGAAGGAGACATCGCCGCCGAGCGCAAAGGCGGTCGGCACGCCTTCGCGCTTCAGCCAGTTGTCGCCGATCGAGGCGGCATGGCCGACGGCGGCGCGGCCGTCCTCGATGCCGAGCACGCCGCGATGGCGGCCGCTCCACGGCGCGTAGTCGCGGCCGCCATTGCTGAACCACAGCATGGTGACCGGCAACTCGGCCGGGTTCTTCAGCACCAGCACCAGGTCCTGTTCGGCCCGGCGCGCCAGCGCCGTCCAGCCCGGACCGCCATGATCGGCCTCAACCATGGTGATGAAATCCTCGCGCTGATCCTCCATGCGGTAGTCGGTGAGATCGAGCGTGCCGCCGCCGGTGGCCGGAAAGCGCGTCAGATCGGTGGTGCGCGCGGGATAGGCAAGCTTGAAGCGGCCGCGAGCCGGATCGGGCTCCAACGGTGTGTCCAGCGTTGCGGCAAAGCGCTTGGGCGAAAAGGCCAGCCGGCCGCCGTCGCGCATCGCCGTCATCGGATGGTGGGCGGCGGACACCGCGCCCGACCCACCGGAAAAGACATGCTCCTGGTAGAGGAAGGGATGGCCATCCCGAAGCATAAAGATCTTGTCGACCGAGGCGCCCATGACCTGGCGGCGCAGCCGGAAGATGGCCCGCCAGCCATCGGATGTCGCTTCGCTGGCAACGACATCCCAACCGCTGTTAGCCGGCCAGCCATGCAAGGGTGCTGCCTCGATGTCGCTGGCCGAAAACGGCGCGCACAGGAAATCGCCTGAAAGCCGCACGGTGCCCTCGGGCAGGTCCGGCGGCAGCGTCTCGCCGGCGTCGATCCAGGGCGCGCGGTGCAACGGTTTCAGCTGGCGGCCCTCGCTGTCGACGGTCATGTCGGCGATATGGCCGACGGTGAGGTCGACCGTGACCGAGATGCCTTTTGCCTTGATCGTGACCGTATCCATCCATGCACCTGCTGATTCTGATGGAAGCGAACAAACCCGCTCGGCGAAGCTTGCGCAAGCGCAGCTTCCGGCATTTTGCATCAGGCCAGTTCGCTGTCGAAGGCGGCCAACTTGTCGAAGGTCAGCGCCGCCCCTCACCTGCCTGCCGGCATCCTCTCCCCGTATAGTGACGGGGAGAGGGGCGCTGTCGCCGCGACTTTCGCCAATCACCAGCGCTGCAAGAAGGGCGCCGGCGTTGCGGCCAGCCCCTTTCTCCCCGTCACGATACGGGGAGTTGAGGAATGGTCCGCGAAGCGGACGAAAAGCCAACTGCTTGGCTTTTCGAATGACGAACGTCCGGCAGGGCAATGAGGGGCGGCGCAAACGGTCGGAACGGCAAGGCATATAGACCAAGACCGGCCCCGCCCCCTACTGCCGCTTGTATTC
Source organism: Mesorhizobium sp. P171375 (assembly GCF_057786075.1). Classification (NCBI taxonomy): domain Bacteria; kingdom Pseudomonadati; phylum Pseudomonadota; class Alphaproteobacteria; order Hyphomicrobiales; family Phyllobacteriaceae; genus Mesorhizobium; species Mesorhizobium sp. P171375. Next base: position 1,178,995 of record NZ_JBYNWF010000001.1, on the reverse strand, counting down.
CCGCACCGGCGACTTGGTGCCGTCGGTGTAGGTGACCTGCACCGCCATCGACGTCACGCTGTCGGCGACCTTGAAGTAAGGCTGGTAGTCATAAGGGATGGCGTAGGGATCCTTCTTGTCGCAAGGCGGCAGCTTGATCTCCTTGTCGAGCGCGGTGCCGTTCAGGCTGTAGCGCACCTCCTTGATGCCGCAACGGTACGACAGCATCTGCGAGAAATAGACCAGGCCGTGATTGCCGCTGGCGTCGAAGGCGATCCACGAGGTCCAGAACTGGTCGAGGATCTGCTTGTTGCCCTGCTGGAGTGCGGCTTCCGGATCGAAACTTATGTTGAACGGCCCGGTCTCGCGGCCCCTGAGATCGAGATATTTTACCCCGATGATGGTGGCCATCGTGCTGTCGGGCAATTCGAAGCTCGGATTGGGCATCGGCTTGCCGGTGCGCTGGTCGTTCATCGCCATCAGCCCGGTATCGGTGAACGGACCAGACTCGCCCAGCCGCCAGGAAATGCCGGTCGCCGCCTCGGGCAGCGAGATGGAAATTGTCCAGCCGGCATTGGAGCGCATCGGCGTCAGCGACGGGGCAAAACGGGCGGGGTCGAGCACGTCGCCAAGGGCCGTTAGCCGGCTGCGGCTGCGGTCGAGCCAGTCGGCAAGCTGCGTCTGGTCGACGAAATATTTGAGCAGCCCGCCATCCTTTTCGTAGGAGACGAACCTGGTCAGCGCCTCGGCTTCGCCGCGCTTGTCGGACAGCGACTGGACACCGAGGCGATCCTCGGAGAACTCCTGCGCGAGCAGATAATAGGCCGGTGCGAAATCCGGATTTGCCGCGATAAAAGCGTTGAGCTTGTCGAGCCGCTGGGCATCGTCGAACTGCAGGATATGGACCAGCTTGATCGACAGCGCCTTGCCCTTGTCGGCCAACTGGCCGAACACTTCGCGCGCACCGGCGTTGCCGTCCTGCACGCGCAGCAGCGTGGCAAAGCGGGTGTAGGGATCGACGGCGTCGACGTCGAAGCCGGCAAAGGCGAGGTAGGAGCGGCGGGCATTGAGCATGTCGCCGGACAGCTCGTAGACGCGGGCATTGTGGTAGAATTCGTCCGGCCGCTTCGGCTCGGCGATCGCGCCGCCTTGCGCGGCCAGTGCGGCGAAGCCCTTGGCGATGGTGTCGATCGAGGCGGCGATCTGCTCGGTGGTCGCCTGCAGCTTGTCGGCCTGCTCGGCCTGTTTCTGCTGCCCGGCAGCGAGCGTTTCGGTGGTCTGCTTGACCTGATCAACGGTCTTTTGCGTCTGCGCGCCCTGTTCGGTCTGCTGCTGCTGGTTCGACGCAATCTCCTCGGTCTTTTTCGCCACCGCGTCGGTCGATTGCTTGACCTGGTCGACCGTCTGCTGGGTCTGCGTGACGGTCTGCTCGATCCTGGCCACCCTGGCCGAGACGATGCCCAGCTGCTGCTGCAGTTGCGCGATGGCCGGCACCAGGCCGGCGATGATCCCGTTCTGCGAATTGGTCTGCTGCTGCAGGCCGTAGACGCCGCCGGCGACGGCGGCCGCACTGGTGGCAAAGATCAGCGCCGGCAGCGCCTTTGCGGCCAGCACCAGTCGCAGAACAATGGCGATGGCGATGATGGCGGCGGCAACCGAGGCGACCAGCGCGATATAGGCGGCGAACGGCGCCAGCGGATTGAGAATGTCGGAAGCGGCACCACCGATGAAGGCGACGCTGCCGGCCCATTTGCCGGTGCGGCCGAGCGAAGCCCTGATAAGAGATGGCGCAGCCGCGCCGATGTCACCGGTCGTCATGTCAACCCCCCCAAAGCAATTGCCGCGCGCAGTGTAGCAGCGCAACCCCGTCGGCAAAACAGGACAGGAAACGGGCGATTTCGGGGCGGGGCGGACAGACGTCGAGGTCGCCACTTCAGCGCGGTGATTGGCGAAGCCCCGCGTGACATCCAATCTCCCCCCTTGCGGGGGAGATGTCCGGCAGGACAGAGGGGGGTGTGAAGGTTCGCCAACCTTCGAGTTACACTCAATCCCCCCAATCCGAGGAGATTGCGCCGCCCTGGCAAGAGGCCGGCGGGACAGCACCCCCCTCTGCCCTGCCGGGCATCTCCCCCGCAAGGGGGGAGATTGGCAGTTTCCCCCGTTAACCAAATGGACGCGGCATTCGGGTTAGGCTAGGTTCCGGCCCTCTCAGCAACGCCGGACTTGCCTTGCCCGATTTCCATTTCCTCGCCCTCCTCCAGAGATTTGTCGCCGCCTTGGCGCTGCTGGTCTTCGTTGCCGGCTGCAGCACCACGGCGCCGCCCGACAGCGTGCTGGCGGTGCCGGCGCCGCAGGCGAAATATGCGGCCATCGTCGTCGATGCCAACGGCAAGACGCTGTTCGAGGTCAGTTCGACGGCGCAACGCTATCCGGCGTCGCTGACCAAGATGATGACCCTCTATCTGCTGTTCGAGGCGCTGGAGACCGGCCGCGTCTCGAAGGAGACGCAGATCCCGGTTTCCGACAATGCTGCCCGGCAGCCGCCGACCAAACTGCGCTTCAGGCGCGGCGAGAGCATCGATGTCGATTCGGCGATCCGGGCGATCGTGGTCAAATCGGCCAATGACGTGGCGGTGGCGGTGGGCGAATATCTTGGCGGCTCGGAGGACCAGTTCGCCGCCATGATGACATCGAAGGCGCGCCAGATCGGCATGACCAGCACCGTCTTCCGCAATGCATCCGGCCTGCCCGACGCCGGCCAGCACACGACGGCGCGCGACATGGCGACGCTCGGCATGGCGCTGCGCGCCCGCTTCCCGCAACAGTTCCACTATTTCTCCGAAAGCGATTTCATGTTCCGCGGACGGCTGGTGCGCGGGCACAACGACATGCTCGGCCGGGTGCGCGGCGTCGACGGCATCAAGACCGGCTATATCAGGGCCTCCGGCTACAACATCGTCACCTCCTACAATGCCGACGGCCGCAGGCTGATCGTGGTGGTGATGGGCGCTGACAGCGCCCGCCAGCGCAACGACCATGTCGAAGCGCTGATCCAGCGCAGCCTCTCGCCAGCGATGGCCGATACGAAGATGCGGCTGATGTTTGCAGGAGACCAGCCGGCCGCGTCGCCGCTCCCCGGCCTGCCGCCACCGGGTTCGGCGCTGCCTGGTCTGGAGCCGCCTGAGTCGCAGTTGCCTGGTTTGCCGCCGCAGTAGAACCCCGTCGTTTTGGTGGAGAAACTCTGAAACGTCGGCGGGGCAGCACCCCCCTCTGGCCTGCCGGCCATCTCCCCCTCAAGTGGGGAGATTAGCAGCTTCGGCGTCGCGCCTCCTTTTCGTGGTTGGCGAAAGCCGTTGTGACATCTGATCTCCCCCCTTGAGGGGGAGATGTCCGGCAGGACAGAGGGGGGCCGTGAAGGATCGCTGCCTATCTCAACTCTGCGGCAGGCGCGGCTGACCCTACCGCACCACCAGTACCGGGATCTCCGTCAGCGACACGACTTCGGCGGTCTGGCTGCCCAGCACCAGCCTGCCAAGCCCGCGGCGGCCATGCGAGGCCATGACGATGAGGTCGCAGGCCTCGGAGCGGGAGACGTCGAGGATGGCCTCGGCCGGCGTCCTGTTCTCGACGTACAGGGTCTTTGCCCGCACGCCGAGCGCGTCGGCCTCGGCCTTGCACTTGTCCAGCACCTGGCGGCCATATTTGCGGGCGTTTTCCTCGTAATTGACCAGCTCTTCGGCGGCGACATAGCCGGCCATTGCGCCGCCCCAGGCCAGTGCCGGGAACGGCTCGGAGACGTTGACGAAGGTAACAGTGGCACCGAGGCCCTTGGCCAGTTCGAGGCCGTGGGCGACGCCCTTGGCGGCGAGTTCCGAACCGTCGGTGGCGATCAGAATATGTTTGTACATGACGACAACCCCTGTTGTGGGGCGATCCAATGCCCCTGATGGACTGGCGAAGAGCTTCATGGCGCAGCCTCTCCCATGGATATAAGCGCCCCGCCAGCTTGGCCACAGGGCCGGGATGAGGCCAGCCGCCGATGACCATCGCGCCAGCCGGCGCGCGTGACGACCCTCCCATCATCACAAGCGCTTGCACAGGCCCGCAAATCTCACCGCAACAGTGGCTATGCCGCGCCGGCTTGGCGTATCGTGGGCGCGACAGCAGGAGCCGGCATCATGAGCACCGTCCCAAAACCATCCGAGCAGGCCGACAGCGAAAACGACAGCGGCGGCGAGTATTTCGAGGCACCGCCCGCCCACGAAGCCGAGCTGGTTGCCGACGAGGCGCTCGAAGCGCCCGAGGTGCCGGACTCCGAACCGACCGTTCATGGCCGCCTAAAGCCGAAGCGAAAGCCGTCGGCGATATCGGGCCGAAAATTCCGCAAGCGCGACCTGGTGCGCATCGACGATCTCAGGCCGAGCCTGGCCGACCGCATCCGCTCCGACCATCCCGACCTGCCGCGCGGCGCCCGCATCAGCCGCGAGGAGCTCGGCCGCTACCGCATGCGCTACATGGAGGAGCTGCTGCAGCAGGAGCATGGCGAATTCTCCGAGCTCGACCGCCAGGTGGTCGAATTGATCGCCCGGCAGGACACGATTTCGGAAAACTCGGAAGAGGAGTTCGAGGAGCACAGGTCGTTCGCCGACCGCGTCTCCGACAATATGGCGGCCTTCGGCGGCAGCTGGTGGTTCCTGATCTCGTTCGGCAGCGTGCTTGCCATCTGGATCGGCATCAACCTGCTCGAGGGCTTGCAGAGCGCCTTCGACCCCTACCCGTTCATCCTGCTCAACCTGCTGCTCTCCTGCATCGCCGCCATCCAGGCGCCGATCATCATGATGAGCCAGAGACGGCAGGAGTCCAAAGACCGCCTGCGCTCCTTCAACGACTACCGGGTGAACCTGAAAGCCGAGTTGGAAGTGCGCCACCTGCACGAAAAGCTCGACTACCTGATCTCGCGCCAATGGACGCGGCTGGCCGAAATGCAGCAGATGCAGCTGGACGCGATGCACGAGCTGACCGGGGCGAAGAAGGCGAAGCGCACCACGCGCCGGGTGCGCAGGAGGGTGGCGAAGGTGGATGCGGCGGGGTGAGCCCGCGTAGCGGACGAAACACCAATTGCCTGGCTTTTCGAGCGACGAGCGGTGAAGCGCCGCCTTCGGGCGGAGGTCTCGCGGACCTTCTGAAGGGCGCCCGAAGGCAGAGAGCCTGCGATGGGCGCTCGCGATCGATTGCCCGGTGACGGCAATTGTGCTATTATTCTTGACATGGTGCTGATTTGCGCCAGCGACCCGCCGCCGAGGCGGGTTTTTCGTTTTCCGGCTTGCGGGCCTTTAGGGCCTGGCTTCTCGAACCATGGTTGCTTGCGACGGGATCCGAATCCAATTGCCCGTTGATGCCCGCGCCAGCTTCCGCTAAGAAGCCGTGGCTGGCCGGCCTAACGGCCGGTTCGTTTTCAGGCTCCCTGAAGGCACCCGTAGCTCAGCTGGATAGAGCGCTGCCCTCCGAAGGCAGAGGTCACAGGTTCGAATCCTGTCGGGTGCGCCAATTTCTCCCTAGCGCATTGAAAAGCCAAAGGGGGGTGAAGGTCAGCCCAATGCACTGCAAGGTGACCTCTCAAATTTCTGACCCCAAATTTGCTTTGACGCTTCCCCCTCCCGGTTCGCTTCGAGCTTAAACAGACAATTTCGAAAGCATAGCTAGTCTATTGGGTAACCGGCGAGGGAAGTGCCTCCGCTAGGGCCACGCCGGGCGTAGTCAACCAATTGTAGAGTCCGCTCCTAGTGAGGGTCCCCTCGTGCAGCCGTAAGATTGCTTCGCAGTAATCGGACACATCGACCACACACAGGCGCTTGGCAGCCTCAATAGCCGTGGGGACACTCGGATCCACGCCGGGGCTACACAACGTGACACAGGGATTGTTCTTTAATCCCGCAAGCTCGGAGGCGGCTAGGACCTCGGTGGCAGCGTTCAGGGGTACTGTGTCTTCGTTGCTGATTTTTGACTTCACTTCGACGACGATTGGCAGGTAATCCTCGACTGAAACTAGATAGTCTGGAAAGCCCTGCCGCCCCTGCTGGTCGAGCATTTGACAGGGTATTCCAAGCCCGGCTAACGAAGCGGCAAAAGCCTCTTCCAACGCTGTTCCTCGATTGTCGTACAATGCGATGATTTGATCCCCAAGGGTCAGTCGATTTGCTCGGCGAATATGCAGTGTCCTAGAATGTTTGCGGTCATCTTGTCGCCAAGCGCGGGCGGCGTTGCGGATGAGATTCGCTATCCCGCCGGGTTCCTTCAGGCCAAGCGCAAGCCGGCGTCTTTCGTCAGCGCTGTCGCTGCCATCCATCATGTCAAAAGGCCTCGAAAGGCCACCCCTACGAAGACTCATGATGTCTTCGCGCCGGAGGCGGGACTGTAGCCCTGGCAGCCTAAGCTCCGTCATCCAAAGGACATCACTTGGCACTCCCGTCCCAAGACGTATCGATTGACGACGAATTGCACGGGCAAGCTGGCGAACTGCTTGAACGTCCTCGCCCGTTCCGCGAAGCGCAGTTGGTTTGCTTTCGTCGGCCAGCGTCGGGGAAGTGACGCTTGAGATAATTTCCGAAACTCCGGCCAAAACCCAAGAGACGTCGCGTGCTACTCCGTGAACGGTTCCTAACCTCACTCCTGCGACAATCTTCTCTATTTGATTTCGGGCCGTCCCCGCAGCCCATTCGGTTAGCTGCAAGGCCCATTCGCGGCCCCGGCGTCGGCTGTCCAAGGCTGATCAAATAGGATTGCGCTAAGCCTACTAGCGAAGGAATTCGGCACTGCACCGTTTCGGCCAATCCTCCAGTTTAACGTGCGGGTAGCCTTTCCGCCTAGAACTCCGAACTCAGGAGAGCGGATGGCTGCGTGGCTAAGCACGAAGAGGAAGTCATCCTCAGTTGTTCCAGAACCTGCTTGATTAATGAGCCGTATGAATTCGGCCGAAGACTTTTTCAGCCCCTCGATAAAGAAAAGGGCGGTCTCTGGCTTAAGTCCGGATTGCGCGACGGCAATGCCAAAAGTCGTAACCGTTATCTGGCCGTGAAGTTCTATTAAGCACCCTACGTCAACAAGGCGGTCGATCTGACGAAATAGTTGATCTTTCCAATGATCTATGCCGGATCGATTTTTTTCGCGCTCGCGAGAGGCTGTTAATGTCGACCCGACCAAGTCAAACGCGTCTTCTCTGCTCGTGCATAGCTTTCCGGCAAAAATCTGGAGCGTTAGCGTCCCAAAGTCTTCAGGCGAAATCCCAAGGCCTAGGGGCGACTGGGTAGTTAGGTCCATCATCGCGGTGGCTTGCCTAGTTTCTTGGATGCCGTCTGCGATTAGGACGACGTGGCCTTGCGCGGCGGCCTGCCCCATACGGCCAACTCGGCCCGCCATATTTTGAAATTCCGCCCGGTCTATTGGCACATGAACGCGACGGTCCGAATTCCACCGCATCCAAGATGCAAATGCAGCGCTTCCGAGGGGGAAGTTAACGCCCGCAGCAAGGGTTGATGTCGCGAAAACCACGTCAACTTCTCCAGCTGCTAGTCGTTCTTCTACAAACAATCTTTCATCTTCGGTCAGTTCTGCGTTGTGATACGCGGTTCTCCGCCTGAGCGCTTCTAGGAGAGGTTGCTCGATATCGATCCCCGCCGGCGCGTTAAGCGAGACAGCCGGCCTGCTCTGAGCCCAAGACCCAGCAAGGTCGTATGTGTCATCAACTTTCATGCAGAAGACAATTACCGGACTGCGCCGTTGCTGAAGCAGTTCCGAGATGACCGCGCCGATGTGACGATTTCGACTTGCTGGCCCTTGCTGCAACAGACCTTCGAAACCCGGCCCGGCTGACACCGAGAGTGTTGCAGAAGGGGTTCGACATTCGATGGTCAGAGCCTTCTCCCGCACAGGGTTCCTGACTAGCCGTATCCCCAGCCAGTCGGCCAACGCTTGAGCGTCTGTAGGGCTGAGAACCGCAGAGAGCCCTACGAACTGCCGCCAGCCCGCACGGCGCATCAGTGTCAGAAGAAGCTCGGCGTTCTGGCCTCGGTGCTTATCCCCAACCAACTGGACTTCGTCGCAAACGAAACAGATGTTAGTCAGGTCACGTGGTGGCCCTCCGACCGACAATGTGCCAAGAAACTTCTCGTACGTCGCGACCAAGATCACCGACGAAAGCGGTGCGTTGGTCTTTCGTCCTGCCGCGTCCTCAACGCTATCCCCCGTTGCACAAACAATTGCGGAACGATCATCGCCGAGAAAGTCCTTAAGAAACAGACGCTTTGCCTCTTCGAATTTCTGCTTTGCCAGTGCTCGATGAGAGACAAGATAAACGGCGCTGTATCCCGCCTGAATTGCCGAAGCTATAGTCCACCAGCCAATGAGTGTTTTGCCGGTAGACGTCGGAGCGCTAACCAACAGACTTTCTCCGCGGGCCACCCCGGCTTCTAGGGCTTCAAATTGAATGTCCGTTAGAACTGGACTGCCATTTGCCCCCGGCATAAGTTCCGCCTTTTGAAGAACTTCAGCGGAAAGGCCGTGATAGTCAGGAATTATTGTTTTCATAGTACCCCCCCAAAAAATTTAGAGGAATGTACCCGGGATCCTTACAGTTCACCAGAGGCCTACACTTAATGAGTTTGCCAATATCCGGTCATGATAGCGACGGCTTCGAGGGGTCGTCGCAAGGGGAAAGCCGAAATTGTCTTATATCTAAGGGAGCTGTTTCAGAGTCCGACCCCATTCCTTATTTGAGCTTTCGCCTTTCACTGTTCACCTTTGTTTTTTCCGGCTAACGCGGGCGGGCTCAATGTGGGCGTCGGCGGGGTGGGCGTCTCGGTCGGCGGCAGTGGCGGCGGGTTTGGCGTTGGTGTCTCTGTCGGCGGCAGAAGGGCGTGCCGGCGCAACGGTCGGCGGCACAAGGGGCGTCTCTGCCGGTGTCGGCGCAACAGTTGGTGGCGCCAGCGGTGTCGCGGCCGGCGCCGCCGCAACGGTCGGCGCCGGCGTCAATGCCGGTGTCGGCGCAGCGGTCGGCAACAGTGTCGAGGTCGGCGCCGGCGTCGGGGTGGGCAATGGAGTGACGGCCGGGTCGGCATCGGCATTGGCGGGGGGCCCACCAGCCCGAGAGATCCCAACACGCCGGCGATACCGGCGCGACCGGTGGTGACCGCCATCAACGCCATGTCGAGCAGCCAGCTCGCCAGGATGAAGAAACGCTGCGCCAGTGTGCTCAGCGGCCAGGGCACCTACGATCGCGACCTGAAGCAGCTTTGCCTGCTTTTGGCTCGGCGCTAGAGCTCTTTGTTTCTCCCCGGGGAAGCGGTACGCGCTTTTCCCGGGGGAAAACCGTTCACACTTTTCCTGGAATTGCTCAAGGCGTTCCGCTGTTGAACCACCCGGCTTAGACGGCCGCTCGCGCAGGCACCTCAGAGGGTGCGCCTCGTGCGCGCCTACCGGGCCGGAAGCCAGCCGGCCGCTTCGAAAAAACCTGATACCTCATCCAGCCCATGCGCGATCGCGTCCGGCTGGTAGTCGGGCGGCGGGCGCCGGCCGGTGCCACGGTCGACCCACACGGCGCGGAATTTGAGATCGCGTGCGGCGGCCAGGTCGAGATGCGGGCTGGCGCAGATGTGCACCAGCTCGTCCCTGGTCACACCGAGGGTTCGCCAGGCATGTTCGAAAATCTGCCGCGACGGCTTGTAGGCCTGCGCCTGCTCGGCGGTGATGACCCGGTCGATCGATCCGCCGAGCTGCGCGACGTTGCCGGCGATGATGGCATCATCGGTGTTGGAGATGATCGCCAGCTTGAAGCCGGCATCCTTTAGCCGGCGCAGCGTCGCGACAATCTCGGGAAAAGGCGGCATCTTGCCGATCGACGAGGTCAGCAGTTCCGCGTCGTCAGCCGCCGCTTCCAGCGCGAAATCGCGCATCGCCAGTTGCAAGGCCTTTGCGGTGACGTCGGCGAAGGACAAATGCGGCCTGGTATGCTCGAGCGCGTGCTCATGCCGGTCATAGACGGGGATGAAGTCTTCCGCTTCGATCTTGCGGCCCTTGCGCGCGAGGATCGTTTCCATCGCCGCCATCAGGCCTTCGTCCCACTGGATCAGCGTTCCGTAGCAATCGAATGTAAGCCAGGTCGGGCGCGGCCCGTTCAATGCCATTTGGAGATACCTCAGGAAAAGTCGGCTGGACACTGGCAGCGATCTCAGTCATTTGAAAATTAAATGTTGCGATAGGCTCAAGTGGAAATTCGAATGGATCTGGATCTCGATCTGTTGCGCAGCTTCGTCGCGGTCGTCGAAACCGGCGGTTTTACGCGCGCGGCGGAGCGCGTTCACCTGACGCAGTCGACCATCAGCCAGCAGATCAAGCGGCTGGAAGACAGCGTCGGCCACAGCCTGCTGGTGCGCGAGCGCGCGCCGGGCGGCGTGCAGGTCACCGAAGAGGGCGAAGTGCTGCTCGGCTACGCACGCCGGCTGCTGTCGATTTCGGCGGAGGCGGAAGCGGCCCTGCAGCAGCCCGCGGCGCCGAAGACAGTGCGGCTCGGCGTGCCGGAAGATTTTGCCGGCCGGCGGCTGATCGACCTGCTGTCGGGATTTTCCCGGGCCTCGCCGCATCTGCGGCTCGACACCGTCAGCGGCTGGAGTTTTGAGCTGCGGCGCCTGCTGGACAATGGCGAGATCGATCTGGCGCTGATCAAACGCGAGCCTAGCGACGCGCCCTGCCTGGGGCGCTGGGAGGAGACGCTTGCCTGGGTAGCGGGCCCGTCCGGTGCGCTCGACGCCGACCCCGTGCCGCTCGCCATGTTTCCGCAAGGCTGCATCTACCGGCAAAGGGCGACGCGCGCGATCGAGGCGACGGGGCGGATGTGGCGCATCGCCTATACAAGCCAGGGGCTGATCGGCGTGCAAGCGGCGGTGGCGTCGGGGCTGGGCATCAGCCTGCTGCCGGTGGATGCGGTGCTTCCCGAGCACCGCCTGCTGAGCGCGGCCGACGGTTTTGCGGAACAGCCGCCGTCGGAGCTGGCCTTGATCGCGCCCTCGCAACGGCTGGATGCGCCGGCGCGCGACCTGGCCGCGTTTCTGGTCGCAAACATCGGCGGCATTCTGCATGGCTCTGTCGCCCAGCCGAAGGAAGCGCGGCGCCCGGTCGCGGCCTTGCGCTAACTGCCGCCTGGCTGGCTGCCATCTGCCTGATTAACCCCTTTTATACCAGCCCCCGAAGTCCTCTGGCCTTTTGTCCCAGCCGCTCTATCTGGCTGATGTTAGCCTTATCCTCTGATGGAGGTTTTGATGGATCGGCGATCATTCTTGACAGCATTGTTCGGCGTTGCGGGGGCCGCGGCGCTTGCTACGACGGTTCGGCCGCTTGAGGCTATGGCCGGGGTTCCCAATATCGGTAACGGCATTCTCGATGAACTCGACAAGCAGGATGCCAATTCTCTCGATGACGGCGAAGGCCCGGGCGATGTCGAGCAGATCTACCATCGGCGATGGCACCGTCGCCACCACAGGCGGCGCGTCTGGAGACGGCATTGCCGCAGGTTCTGGCGCCATGGCCGGTGGCACAGGCGCTGCTATCGCAGGCGCTCCTATGTCATCCTGCGGTTCTAGCCGCAGTTTGATCCCGGGTTTGGATAATGCTGCCGTGGGGCACAAATACTGAAACCTACCCATCCCGATTTGCTTCGGGATGGGCAGATCAGGCTTGCCCCGCCACCGCCGCCACCGAGTCCCGCTCGACCAGCGGGCATTCGAGCTTGGTGATGGGATAGCGGCCGCGGCCGGGTGGCGGCGGCACTTCGAGCTGCTCGATCGCCCATTGGCCCATGGCCATGTGCGGCAGGATGGATGTCGTCAGCGGCGGGAACAGATGCCTGGCGATCTCCTCATCGTCATAGCCGACGACGGAGATGTCCTGCGGTATGTGCAGGCCGGCCTCCTTCAGCGCTTCGTAGCAGCCGATGGCCGTGCGGTCGTTCTGGCAGAAGATGGCGGTCGGGCGGTCTTTCAGCGCCAGAAGCTTGACGGTCGCGGCATAGCCCGCACTTGCCGACCAGTCGCCTTCGACCACCAGCTCCGGATCGAACGGGATGTCGGCGGTGGCGAGCGCCCTGCGGTAGCCCTTCAGGCGGTCCTGCGCGGCCTGCATCCAGGGTTCGCCGGTGATGGTGGCGATGCGGCGGTGGCCGTAGCCGATCAGATGCCGGGTCGAGCTCTGGCCGCCGGCGATCTCGGAAGGAACCACGGCGGGGAAGGCATAGTCGGATGTGTAGCAGTTGAGCAGGATGACCGGGATATCGAGGCCGTAGAGAAAGTCGGGTGCTGAGATCTCGCGGGTAAAGATGGTCATGTAGATCAGCGCCGAGATGCCGCGCTTGGTGAGGGCCGCAATGGCGCGCGGCTCCATCACGGCGTCGCCCATGGTCTGCGCCACCAGCAAGACGTTGCCGGCGTTCCACGACGCCTGGCGCGCGCCCTCGATGGCGACGACGGCTTCCGGACTGGTCGCCAGCTGGTCGACGGCGAAGCCGATGACGCCATCAAGCCCTTCGAAAGCGGGAACCGGTTTGCGCAGCGCCGAGAAGGCAGGCGCGGAATAGCCGAGCGCACGCGCGGCGTCGATCACCCGCTCACGCGTCTGCTGCGACAACCTGATACCGGGCGAATTGTTGAGCACGAAGGAAACAGTTGCCTGCGAGCAGCCGGCAGCCCTGGCAATATCCGTCATGGTGACGCGGCCGCCTTTGGCGGTTCTCGCCGGCGCCTTGCGCCGCCGCGCCGCGTCGCTGGCCGGGCCGTCCGGGTCAATCGTATCGCTCATGGCATTCGTGTCCCCAATCCACGGCCTGTCTAGCGGCAGCCAGTCAGGCCGACAAGATGGTTCGGCGCCATCCACTAATAGAAGTCGCCGGATATGATTATGTTTATTAGCAGCTTAAGCTCGCTGCCGCTACGCCTCTCCGTTCGGTCGTAACTCAACAACTGCAAGGCATCCGCTTGGACGCCGCCGAAGCGCCGCACCTTGGGAGAACGAGCCCCGCCGCCTTGCCAGCGCCCTCGCATGAGACCTTTTACTAATACTGTTTACTAATACAAAAATGCGCTGTAACGTCAATCCGCCGCGTCCGGTCCGGCTGGGACCCGCGCGGCGAGAAGTGCGCGTGAATGGCCTGATGGCGAGCGGGGATTGCCTCCGCAAGCTCTGTCTCGGACATGTGATATGTCAGACAAATCAGACTATTTACGAGCACGGGATGAGTCTCTAAAGTCCGTGATCGCGACTGGAACGACGCCATTCTTTCAGTGCCGGGAACCCTGAGGAGGAGGGCGTCCAAATCGCAAGCGGCAATTCAGTGAATGCAAGATCGGTTCAGTCCGACGACTGAGCCAAAACGGGAGGTTGAACATGAAATCCTTGATACGACATGCATCCGTAGCCACGGCAGCCCTGCTGCTCGGCCTGACGGCGACAGCCATTGCGCGCGCCGACGACAAGCCGACGCTGGCCTTCGTCGTCAACGGCGCGTCCGACTTCTGGAAGGCGGCGGAAGCCGGCGTCAAGAAGGCGCAGGGCGAGTTGCCCGACTACAATCTCGAACTCAAATATCCCGAGCAGTCCTCGGTCGCCATCCAGCAGCGGCTGATGGACGATCTGGTGACCGCCGGCGTCAAGGGGATCATGGTCTCGGCCGTCGACCCCAAGACCTCGACCGACGGTCTGAACAAGATCGCCTCCGAGACGGCGCTGTTCACCACCGACTCCGATGCCCCGCAGACCAAGCGCGTCGCCTATATCGGCTCGTCCAATGTCGACGCCGGCAAGCAGGCGGCCGAGATCGCCAAGAAGGCGATGCCCGACGGCGGCAAATGCCTCGGCTTCGTCGGCCTGCTCGGCGCCGACAACGCCAAGGAACGCATCCAGGGCATGAAGGACGGTCTCGCCGGCAGCAAGATCGAACTGGTCGACGTGCGCGGCGACGACATCGACCAGGCGCGCGCCAAGAAGAATGTCGAGGACGCGCTGGTCGCCAGCCCCGACATCACGTGCATGGTCGGTTTCTACTCCTACAACACGCCGCGCATCTATGAAGCGCTGCGCGACGCCGGCAAGCTCGGCTCGATCACCGTCGTCGGTTTCGATGACGATCCGATCACGCTGGGCGGCGTCAAGGAAGGCACGGTGGCGGCGACCGTCGTGCAGCAGCCCTTCGAATGGGCCTACCAGGGCATGAAGCTGATGGCCGCCTATCTCAAGGGCGACAAATCCGGCATTCCGGAAGGCGGCCTGATCATCATCCCGACCAAGATCATCGGCAAGGACGATGTCGACGCCTATGCGGCCAATCTGAAGGCGATGTCCGGAAACTGAGGCCACGAGCGGTTACGCCGGCTCAAGGTTCGCCTTGGGCCGGCGATCGTGTTGACGGGCGGGCGAAGGCCCGTCAGTCTGCTGAAGGGGCCATTTTGGCCCAGCGGCTGCTGGCAAGCGCGATCAATTGTGGCTTGATGAACTATTCCGAGACATCCATCGCAGCGACTACCCCGTTCCTCGGCCTCGAGAACGTGCGCAAGACCTATCCAGGCGTTGTCGCGCTGGATGGCTTTTCCATGGAGGTCAGGCCGGGTGAGGTCATCGGCCTGGTCGGCGAAAACGGCGCCGGCAAATCGACCTTGATGAAGATCCTCGGCGGCGTCACCCGGCCGGACAGCGGCACCATCACCGTCGACGGCGTTGCGCATGACGGGCTTAGCGTCGAAGGCAGCCTGGGGTCGGGCATCGCCTTCGTGCATCAGGAACTCAACCTGTTCGAAAACCTCGACGTCGCCGCCAACATCTTTTTTGGCCGCGAGCCGTTGCGTGGCGGGCCGCTGCGGCTGGTCGACCGCGCCAGGCTGCGCGAGATGGTGGCGCCATTGTTGAAGCGTGTCGGCGCCAATTTCTCCGCCGATACGCCGGTCGCAAACCTGTCGCTGGCGCAGCAGCAGATGGTCGAGATTGCCAAGGCGCTGTCGATCAAGGCGCGGCTGGTCATCCTCGACGAGCCGACCTCAAGCCTGCCGATCGCCGAAACCGACAAGCTGCTCGACGTCATCAAGGCGCTGAAGGCCGATGGTATCAGCGTCATCTTCATCTCGCACCGGCTGCACGAGGTCGAGCGCGTAGCCGACCGGGTGGTGGTGTTGCGCGACGGCATGCTGGCCGGCACTTTGCCGAAGAGCGCCATCAACCACGACCAGATGGTCAAGCTGATGATCGGCCGCATGCTGAAGGAGCGCGAGAAAGCGTCCGAAGCGGCGCGGGCACCGGGCGCGACGGCGCTATCGGCCAAAGCTGTACGCACCCCCGCCTACCCTGCCCGGCCGGTCGATCTCGATGTCAGGCGTGGCGAAATCCTCGGCCTTGCCGGCCTTGTCGGCTCCGGCCGGACCGAACTGGCGCGGGTGTTCTTCGGCATCGACAGCACGCTTGGCGGCGCGCTCGAACTCGACGGCAAGCCGCTTGTCCTGGGCTCGGCGGCCGATGCCGTCGCGCACGGCATTTTTCTCGTCCCGGAAGACCGCAAGCTGACCGGGATACTGCTCGATTTGTCGATCGCGCAAAACATTTCGCTGCCCAATCTGCCGGCCCATGCGAAGCGCCAGCTGGTGTCGGCAAATGCCGAGACCGTCACCGCCGAGAAGCAGAAGAAGGATCTCGGCATCAAGGCGCCATCGGTGCAGACGCGCACCGGCACGCTGTCGGGCGGCAACCAGCAGAAGGTGGTGCTGGGCAAGTGGCTGGCGATGAACCCCAAGGTGATGATCCTCGACGAGCCGACGCGCGGCATCGACATCGGCGCCAAGGCCGAGATTTACGGGCTGATGCGGGCGCTGGCCGATGCCGGCGTCGCCGTGCTGATGATCTCCAGCGACATGGAAGAGGTGATCGGCGTGTCTGACCGCATCGCCGTCATGCATGAGGGCCAGATTTCCGGCATTCTCGACAAGGAACAATTCAGCCAGGAAAACGTGCTGTTGCTGGCGGTCGGCAAGAAGCCAAAATAGCATTTTGCTTTGCCGCGGGTCGCACGGAACATTTTTGCAGAACCTGCTCAAGCGGGCATTGGGGAGACGACGATGAGCAAGAAAGATCTCGGCCTGCTGATCCTGATCCTGGTGGTCGGAGCGGTGGTGGCGATCATCAACCCTCGCTTCCTGCTGCCGATCAACCTTGCCAACACCTCTAATCTGATCGGGCTGTTCGGCATCCTGTCGATCGGCCAGGCCTTCGTCATCATCACCGGCGGCATCGAATTGTCGGTCGGCTCGGTGGTTGCGCTGCTCGGTACGCTGTTCATCGACTTCATCGCCGTGCGCGGCCTGGGATGGCCGATCGCGCTGCCGCTGATCCTGGTGCTCGGCGGCATCATCGGGCTGGTGCATGGCTGGCTGATCACCCGGCTCAAATTGCAGCCCTTCGTGGTGACGCTCTGCGGCCTGCTGATCTATCGCGGCGTGGCGCGCTTCTACACCGCCGACGGCACCGCGGGCTTCGGCTTCGGGCAGAATTTTCCGGAGCTGGAATTCCTCACCGCGGGTCGGTCATGGGGCGTGCCCAACAGCTTCATCGCGCTGATCGTCATCGCCATCGTCATGTGGGTGGTGCTGCACCGCTCGGTGTTCGGCCGCTATCTCTACGCCATCGGCAAGAACGAGGAAGCCGCGAAATATTCCGGGATCCGCACCGGCCGCGTCGTCATGGCCGCCTATGTCATCTGCGGCGTGCTGACGGCGCTGTCGGCGATCTATTTCGCCATGTACACGCGCTCGATTTCGCCGGCCAGCCATGGCCAGTTCTATGAACTCTACGCCATCGCGGCGGCGGTGCTCGGCGGCTTCTCGCTGCGCGGCGGCGAGGGCTCGCTGGTCGGCGTCATCCTCGGCACCGTGCTGCTGCAGGAGTTGCAGAACCTGGTCAATCTGCTCGGCATCCCGTCTTCGCTCAACTTCGCCGTGATGGGCGGCGTGATCCTCATCGGCGTGCTGGTCGACCAGCAATGGGGCGTGTTCCGCGCAAGACGGCTGATGCTCGACGCCAGCCGCAAGGGCGCCGTGGCGGCGGAGTAGCGCTAAATTACCCCCGACATGTCGGAGAACGCCATCGCCTTGCGCAGCACTTCGGCGAAGCGTTCGCCGGCGGCTTCGCGCGGGCCGCCATTGTCGATGGAGGTGACGCCGGGTCCGGACAAAGCGACATTGGCGCTGCGGGCGAGGCGGGCGAGCACTTCGCCGCGCGATTCGCGGCCGCGCTGGGCGAGCCGTTCGGCGAGGATTTCCTGGGCAGCGGTGATCTCGACCACAGCCAGATTGGCATAGCGCTCACGCAGAACCGGGATGACCGCGCGCGAGACATTGGCGACCGCGACATGGCCATTGGCGATCGACCAGTCGACATCGGCCGGGATGCCGTAGCGCAGACCGTGCGCCTCCCAGGAAATGGCGAAGGCGCCATCAGCCTCGGCTTCGACAAAGGCAGCGTCGGCCAGCGTGTCGTGGTCCTCGCTCGCGGCGTCGCTCGGCCTGGTGATGACCCGGCGCACGAACTCCAGCCTTGTCTCATCGGCAAACAGCGACTTGGCGTAGCCGATCACCGTATCCTTGCCGGCGCCGCTCGGGCCGACGACGGCGACAAAGACGCCGTTGCGGACCGGAAAGGCCTCGGCGGTGAGTTCGCGCTCGATCGACGCCGAGACCATCAGGCGACCCGGCGTCCCTGGCGCCAGACGGTGCGCACGACCGGCACATGGTCGTCGACGCGCACGCGCACCAGGTCGGCGCGGCGGCCCGGTTCGATGACGCCGCGATCGCTGAGGCCGATGGCCTCGGCCGGGTTCTTCGACACCATGGCGACCGCCTGCGGCAGGGAAATGCCTTCGACGACGTCGCCTAGAAAGAAGGCCGACTGGATCAGGCTGAAGGGAATGTAGTCGGACGACAGGATGTCGAGCAGTCCGTCGGCGGCCAGCGTGCGGGCCGAAACATTGCCGGAGTGCGAGGCGCCGCGCATGACGTTGGGCGCGCCCATCAGCACTCCGAGTCCAGCCTCCTTTGAAGCCTTGGCCGCTTCCTGCGTGGTCGGGAATTCGGCAACGCGCACGCCTTGCTCAATCGCCTCGTCGACATGGCCTGATGTGGCGTCGTCATGGCTTGCCAGCACAATGCCGCGCCCGTTGCACGCGGCTGATATCGCTACCCGGTTCGGTCCCGAATTCTTCGCCGATTCCGACATGCGCTTTTCGCAGAACAACTTGAAGTCGCGATCGGTCAGCTTCAGCTTGCGCTGATAGTAATAGGCGTAGGTCTCGAGGTTGACGAACTGGCGCTGTCCCGGCGCATGGTCCATCAGCGACGCCAGTTTGACCCGCTCATCGCCGTCGAAATTGGCGAAGGCCTGCAGACAGTCCGGCGCCGAGACCTCGCAGCGCAGATGCAGGAAGTGGTCGGCCCGCAGGCGATCCTGCGCCACGCTGTCCTCGATGGCATCGGCCAGCTTGCGGATGTCGTCGGAGGTGAGATCCGCGTCCTCGTCCATGCCGACGCGCAAGGCATCGAGCACCGTGGTGATGCCGGCGGTGGCCACCTGCGCGTCATGGGCAAGGACGGCGGCGATCGGGTTCCAGCGCACTTTCGGCCGCGGTGCGTAATGGCCTTCGAGATGGTCGGTGTGCAGTTCGACCAGGCCGGGAATGATGTAATCGCCGCCCATATCCTCGCCGGTCCGCCCGGTGCCTGCGTCGATGCCGGCGATAAAACCGTCGCGCAGTACGAGCGAGCCCTCGACGATCTCGTCGGCAAGCACGATGCGGGCATTGGTCAAAACGGTCTCGGCAGTCATCTCAGGCAGTCCTTGGGTTTCAGGCGAAGTGGTCAGGCGGTTTTTCTCGCCGCGCGGCGGCCGAGCGCATGATGGGAGAGCACCATGAACGGGGCGCCCGGTTCGGTTTCGACAAACAGCGTTAGTGCATCGACCAGCACCGGCTGCTGCAGCACCTCTGCGAACAGGCTGTCGATTGCTGCGCGCAGACGTAGGCTTTCCTGTGGCCCGGCCCGGCCGGACAGCGTCATGTGGAAGCGAAAGGTCTCGAAGACATAGGGGTAGCCCCACTGGCAGAGATTGCGGAACTCGGCCGGCTTCAGCGAATCCGGGCCGCGGCGCTCGATCTCGGCCTCGGTCAGCGGTGCGCGAAAACGGTCGAAGCCAAGCACGACATCATCGGCGAAACGGTTAAGCGACGGCAGCGGACCTTGCGGCACCAAAGCGAAGAAACCATCGATCTGGCTGACGACAAGGCGCGGGATGGTGACGGTAGGCATCGCTTCGGCAAAGGCGTCGAGGGCGGCGCGCAGCGAGGTTTCCGTCTCGTTGGCCGCCAGCCGGAAGGGCGCCTTTAGCGTCGCATGGAAACCGTAGCGGCGCGCCGATGCGGTGTGGAAGGCGACTTCCGCCGCCGACAGGTCGCCCACCGCTTCGACCGGCTTTGTGGCGGCGCCGAAAGGGTCGCGTCCCAGCCAGTTGGCGGCGATCCGCGCCAGCGGTTCGTCCTGCCTTGGGGTGAAATAGATGGCGTAGCGCATCGAAAATCCTCGTTAAAGCCCGCCGCCTCTTGAGGGCTCGATGCGGCGCGCTTTAAGTCTATTTGCTTCGGCATGTCGTTATCCCAAAACCGCTGCGCACTTTTGGGCGACATGCACCGTCCCCGCTGCCATAGGTGATTTCCATGACGGATTGACGAAGCTTTGAAGGGTTTTCGATGGCAAATCGACCCCATCGGTCGTTAGCCGACGATTTTTCCGAACTGGGCCAACAGCTTCCCCCTGAAAGACAGGGGTGGTCAGGCCTTCATCAGCCATTCGTGCTCGGGCGCGTTGTGGAATTTCCACGTCCGCTTCGGGCCGGCCATGACGTTGAGATAATAGAGGTCGTAGCCGTGGCAGGCGGCGCAGGGATGGTAGCCCTTGGGCACCAGCACGACATCGCCGTCCTCGATCGCCATCGCCTCGTCCAGTTCGCGGGCGCCCGACTTGTCGGCATCGGTATAGACGCGCTGGAAGGCGAAGCCCTGCGGCGGGTTGAGGCGATGATAGTAGGTTTCCTCGAGATAGGATTCGGCCGGCAGATTGTCCTGGTCGTGCTTGTGTGGCGGATAGCTCGATGTATGGCCGCCGGGCGTGATGACCTCGACCACCAGCAGCGAGTCGGCCGGCTTGCCCTCCGGCAATATGTTGGTGACGTAACGCGTGTTGGTGCCCTTGCCGCGCACTTCCTGGCCGAGATCGTCAGGTGCGATGACGCGAACCGGCAGGCCGCCGCCCAGGCCCGGCGCCGAGCAGACGGCGAGTTCGAGATCGGTGTCCGCAGTCACCGACCAGTCCGATCCCTCAGGGATGTAGACCGACCATGGCTTGCCCTCGAAGGGCGACATGCGCTCGCCCAGCAGGCCGAGTTCCTGGCCGCCGGCCTTTGCGTTGCCCTTGCCGGTGACGAACACCAGGCAGACTTCGCGATCGCCCGTCTTGCCGGAAGCGGTCTCGCCCGGCTGCAGCCGGTGCAGATCGAAGCCGACATAGGTCCAGCCGGCGCTTTTGGGCGTGACATGGGCGACGCGGCCATGGCCCTTGTCGGCTTTGACGAGCAGTTTCGACATTGCGGTCATTCCTTCGGTTCGGCGCCAGTCTTCGGCTCGACCGGAGGCTTCGCCCCGTCGACCGGCTTGTAGAGATAGAAGAACTGCCAGACGGCGTAGGCGGCGAAGCCGAGCGCGATGACGCCCCAGAACGGTGTTCCGGAGGCGAATTCTATTCCGGCCCAGATCACGCAGACGGCGACGACGGCAACGCGCCGCCACAGCGGCCGGAAGAATGGGTGTTCGTAATCTTTCATCGGGCCAATCTACAGCAAGCAGGCTCGGCGGAAAGCCATCGCATCAGACATTGGGGAACCCTTGCGTCTCAACCGTGTAGCCGGCTGCCGTCATCACCCGCATCAGTTCCTTGTAGCCCACCTGCGCCATCTTCAGCGGCGGGTTCTTCTTCGGGTCCTGCTCGGCCTCGACGACGAACCAGCCTTCATAGCCATGGTCGGCGAAACGCTGCACGATGGCGCCGAAATCCAGCGAGCCATCGCCCGGCACAGTGAAGGCACCGAGCGCCACGGCGTCGAGGAAGGACTGTTTTGTGCGGTCGAGCCCGTCGATCACGGCCATGCGCACATCCTTCACATGAACATGGCTGATGCGCTTGTGGTGGTTGTCGATGGCGCGCAGCACGTCGCCGCCGGCAAAGGCGAGATGGCCGGCATCGAGCAGCAGCGGAATGCCGTCGCCGGAATGGCGCATGAAGGCATCGAGTTCCGGCTCGGTCTCGACCACCGCCGCCATGTGGTGATGATAGGACAGTGGCATGCCCTGCTCGGCGCACCATTCGCCGAACTCGGTCAGCCGCCTTGCATAGGCCTTCATCTCGTCGCCCGACAATTTCGGCTTGGTGGCAAGCGGTTTGGAACGGTCGCCCTGGATCGAGCGGCCGACCTCGCCATAGACGATGCAAGGCGCGTTGACCGCCTTGAACAGGTCGATCATCGGCTGGATGCGATCCTTGTTCTTACCCATGTCCTCGTCGACCAGCGTGCCGGAGAACCAGCCGCCGCAGAGCGTCACGTCGGCCTTTTTGAGGATTGGCAGCATGACAGCTGGGTCGTTGGGAAAACGCCGGCCCATTTCCATACCGGTGAAGCCAGCCGAACGCGACTGGCGCAGACATTCTTCCAGCGAGACGTCGTCGCTGAGTTCGGCAAGATCGTCGTTCCACCACGCGATGGGGGACATGCCCAGTTTGGCTTTCAAGTTGTCACTCCGGATTGAAACAGTTCATTCTTTTGCCGCCGCCGGCACCTTCTCCCCGTATAGTGACGGGGAGAAGGGGTCTAGCCGCGACCTCGGCGTCTTTCTTGCGACGACGGTGATTGGCGAAACCGGTGATGACAGCGTCTCTCTCCCCGTCCCTATACGGGGAGAGGATGCCGGCAGGCAGGTGAGGGGCAGCGCCCACTTCAGTCACCCACGCTCTGCATCTGCCGCTTTTCGTCATAGGCCTTGCGTGCTGCGTTGACCTGGCTGCGCGCGGAGACTTCCGGCACCGCCACATCCCACCAATGGCCGCCGGCATCGGTGGAAACAAGCGGATCGGTGTCGATGACCAGAACGGTGGTGCGGTCGTGCTTTTTCGACTTCCGCAGCGCGTTTTCCAGGCCGGCGATCGACGGCACTTTTTCGGCGATTGCGCCCATGCTGGCGGCATGTGCGGCGAAGTCGATGTCGGGCAGGATTTCGTGGCGCGAGTCCTTCAGCAGATTGTTGAAGTTGGCGCCGCCTGTGGCCATCTGCAGCCGGTTGATGCAGCCATAGCCGCGGTTGTCGAGCAGCACGATGGTGAGCTTGAGGCCGAGCATCACCGAGGTGGCGATCTCGGAATTCAGCATCAGGTAGGAGCCGTCGCCGATCATGACGACGACCTCTTCATCGGGCTTGGCCATCTTCGCCCCGAGGCCGCCGGCAATCTCATAGCCCATGGTCGAGAAGCCGTATTCGGCGTGGTAGGAGCCGGGCGCGCCGGCCTGCCAGAGCTTGTGCAACTCGCCGGGCAGACCGCCGGCGGCATGCAGCAAGGTCACGCCGGAGCCCAGGGCGCGCTGCACGGCGCCGATCACCTGAGCATCCGAGGGATAGGCGGCATTGGTCGAGGCCGTTACCTTGCCGGCATCGGCCTGCCAGGCTTTCTTGCCGGTGGCCGAACTGTCGGTCCAGGCGGAAGGCGCCTTCCAGCCCTTCAGCGCAGCACCGAGTTCGGCGAGCCCTTCGGTCGCATCGGCGACCAGCGGCAGCGCGCGGTGCTTGCCGGCGTCAAAAGGCTGCACATTCAGCCCGATGATGGTCTTGCCGGAATTCTTGAACAGCGCCCACGAGCCGGTGGTGAAATCCTGCAGGCGCGTGCCGATGGCGAGCACGACATCGGCCTCCTCGGCCAGCCGGTTGGCGGCCGATGTGCCGGTGACGCCGACAGCCGCCATGTTGAGCGGGTGATTGTCCGGCAGCGAGGACTTGCCGCCTTGCGTCTCGCAGACGGGAATGCCGGCGCCTTCGACGAATTTTGCCAGTTCGGCGGAGGCCTGCGAATAGAGCACGCCGCCGCCGGCGATGATCAGCGGCTTCTTCGCACCCTTCAGCGCTGCAACCGCAGCGGCAAGCTCATTCCGGTCCGGACGCGGCCGGCGCTGGTGCCAGACCCGCTCGGCAAAGAAGCTTTCGGGATAGTTATAGGCTTCGGCCTGCACGTCCTGACACAGCGACAGCGTCACCGGGCCGCAATCGGCCGGATCGGTCAGCACCTGCATGGTCCGCGCCAGCGCCGGGATGATCTGCTCGGGCCGGGTGATGCGGTCGAAATAGCGCGACACCGGACGGAAGCAGTCATTGACCGTCGCCGTGCCGTCGGAAAAATCTTCGGCCTGCTGCAGCACCGGATCGGGGATGCGGTTGGCGAAGACATCGCCCGGCAAAAACAGGACGGGCAACCTGTTTACATGCGCAAGGGCTGCCGCCGTCACCATGTTGAGCGCGCCCGGGCCGATCGACGAGGTCGCGGCCATGAAGCGGCGGCGGAAATTAGCCTTGCCATAGGCGATCGCCGCATGCGCCATCGCCTGTTCATTGTGGGCGCGGAAGGTCGGCAGTTCATCGCGCACCTGATAGAGCGCCTCGCCGATCCCTGCGACATTGCCGTGGCCGAAAATCGCCCAGACGCCGCCGAAGATCGGCACTTTCTTGCCGTCGATCTCGGTCATCTGCTTGCTGAGAAAGCGGGTCAGCGCCTGCGCCATCGTCAGGCGGATTGTCTTCGTCATAGTGTTTTCCTCCGCAGTCCTGTGCCGCGCCTTTATGCTGCTTTACGGCCACGCGCGGCAAGCCACGCTTCGGTCAACTGTTCGAAGCGCGACGCCATGTCGGCGATCGCCTCGTCATCCGACATCTTGCCGGCCAACCACTGTTCGGCGGCGTGGACGAAGATGGTGCGGCCGACGGCGAAGCCCTTGACGATCGGCGCCTTGGCGGTCGCGGCGAAGGCAGCTTCCAGCTCGTCCTGCGGCGCTTCCAGCCCAAGCAGCACGACGCCACGGCACCACGGATCGTGCTTGAGGATGACGGCCTCGATCTTGGCCCAGGCGCCGGCCGAGGCCTGCGGCTCGAGCTTCCACCAATCCGGCTTGATGCCAAGCGCATAGAGTTCTTCCAGCGCGCGCGGGATCGTGGTGTCGTCGAGCCTGCCGTGCTTGCCGGCGATGATTTCGACCAGCAATTCCCGCCCGACCTTCCGCGCCGCCTCGAACAGCGCGCGCAGTTTCTGCTGCTGCTCTTCCTTGAGCGCCGCCGGATCGTCGGGATGGTAGAAGCACAGGCATTTGATGCAGTGGTCCACCGGCCATTCCACCAGCTGCGAGCCGATATCCTGCGAGAATTCGAAGCGCAGCGGCCGTGAGCCCGGCAGTTCGACGGGCCGGCCGAGCCAGGCGAAGGGATGCCTGGCGAATTCGAACATCGCCTCGCGGCCGTGCTTCTCGTCGATCAGCATGCCATAGCCGTCACGGCCGGCGGCGACTTTTGCTGCCGCCTTGACCGCCAGCACCTTGAAGTCGCGGATGCGGGCCGGATCGGCGCCGGTCTTGGCCGCGACGTCCTCGAGCTGGACGCGATGGTCGCAGGCAAGCGCCATCATCGAGGGGATGTCGCGCCGGCGGGTCGTTGCCCAATGGATGTGGTTGATCGCCTCGTCCTTACGCAAGGCGAGATGCTTGCTGCCGTTCTTGAGGAAGAACTGCAGCTCTTCGAAGGTCGGATATTCCGGCGCGCAGAGCAGCCGCGACACGGCAAAGGCGCCGCAGGCATTGGCCCAGGTCGCCGCAGTCGCATGGTCTTCACCACCCAGCCAGCCGCGCAGGAAGCCGGACATGAAGGCATCGCCGGCGCCGAGCACATTGTAGATCTCAATCGGAAAACCCTTGCCGACGACGCCGTCTTCCAGATCGTCGCTGATCGGCCCGTCATAGACGATGCAGCCCATGGCGCCGCGCTTCAAAACGATGGTGGCCGACGACAGCGCGCGGATCGTCTTCAGCGCGCTCAGGCAATCATCGGCGCCGGAAGCGATCATGATCTCTTCCTCGGTGCCGACGATGAGGTCGCAATCGGGCAGCACGGTCTTCAGCTGCGCCGAGACGCGGTCGGATTTGACATAGCGCTCGAAACCTTCGGCATGGCCGGCGAGACCCCAGAGATTGGGGCGATAGTCGATGTCGAACACCACCTTGCCGCCCTTGGCCTTGATGATGCGGATCGCCTTGCGCTGGGCGGCGTCGCTGTTGGGGCGGGAAAAATGCGTGCCGGTGACGACGATGGAACGCGCCGAGGCGATGAAGGCCTCGTCGATGTCTTCCGGCGCCAGCGCCATGTCGGCGCAATCCGAGCGGTAAAAGATCATCGGCGAGACGCCTTCGCTCTCGACCGAAAGCAGCACCAGCGCCGTCAGCCGCTCCTTGTCGGTCTTGAGACCGTCGACATTGACGCCTTCGCGCCGCAGCTGTTCGCGGATGAAGCGGCCCATCTGCTCGTCGCCGACGCGGGTGAGCAGCGCCGAGCGCAGGCCGAGCCTCGCCGTGCCGACCGAGATGTTGGCCGGACAGCCGCCGACCGACTTGGCGAAGGAGCCGATATCCTCCAGCCGCGAGCCGATCTGCTGGCCATAAAGGTCGACGGAAGCGCGACCGATGGTGATGACATCGAGCGGAGCGTATTTCGCGTCCACGGCTTCGCTCATTGGAACCTCCCGTCAGTCTTGTTGTCTTGAGCAACCTAGTTGGGGGACACGCGCGAGCGGCAGCGTGACGCCGCCAATATGAAATAATAATTCCAATCCATAGTCAATATGGAATGAGCGTTCCTTCTCTTAAAAGTGGCACAAAGGGGTGGGGACTTCGGGGCCGGCTCCGTTCACCAGGGGAGCGGGCCATCGTCGTTGAAATAGCCGGCCTTCGGACCATCGGCATCCAGGGTCGCCAAGTGTATCACGATCTCGGCCGCCTGCTGCACGGTGCGGTGGCCTTTAAAGCCGTTGAGGTCGGTGGCGGTGTAGCCGGGTGCTGCGGCGTTGATTTTGATGCCGCTCGGCCCGAGTTCCCGGGCGAAGGCCACGGTGATGGCGTTCAGCGCCGTCTTGGAGCTGCCGTAGCCCAGCAGGTTGACCGCCTGGTTCGGGGTGCCGGAATCGAGCGCGCGGCCGATCGACCCGGTCGAACTGCTGACCATGACGATGCGCGCGGCCGGTGCTGCCAACAGCAGCGGCAGGAAGGCTTGGGTGACGCGGATCGGACCGAACACATTGACCTCATAGGTTGCCCTGATATCGGCCAGATGCTGCTCGCTCGGCGGCAGCTCATAATTGATGGCGATGCCCGCATTGTTCACCAGTACGTCGAGACCGGGGCCTTCTGCGGCGACGGTTTTGGCGGCGGCCGCCACGCTGTCGTCCTGTGTGACATCCAGCTCAAGCCATTGAACGTCCAGGCCTTCGGCGCGCAATTCCTGCGCTGCCGCCATGCCGCGTTCGGCATCCCTGGCGCCGAGCCACACCTTGAAGCCCATCGTCGCCAATCGTCGGGCAATTTCGCGGCCGATGCCCTTGTTGGCGCCGGTAACCACAGCACTTTTCGATGTCGTCATTTTAGAGCTCTCCTTCTGTGCATGTCGAAGACCCTGAGATGGCGTATCCTTGGCAACGTCGCGCGCTGAAACCTCTCCCGCTCTTGCCTGATCCTCTCACGACGGTTGCGCGGCGCGTGTGGATGCGCGATGCTCGTGCCATGAGCGAGGCGCTGCGGGAGCTGATCGATATCGCCGGCCGCCATGCGCGCGGGCGACGAACGGCTACGGCTATTCCTCGCGTTTCCATCGGCCGCAGCGAAGTCACTACGGCACCAGTGGCGGGCGTGTGGGGTTCGGGGATCCTGTTCGTGCTGCAGGGCGCCAAGACGGTTCTGATCGGCGACCGGGCTCTTCGTTACAATCCAGCCAGCTATTTCATCTACACTGTCGAGACGCCGACCATCAGCCAGTTGGTCGAAGCGAGCGTCGCGCGTCCCTACCTCGCCATCGGCTTCACCCTTGATCTGCAGGCCGTCGCCGCCCTCCTTGTCGAGCACGAACCGGCGCTTGGCGGCGACAGTTTCTCCACCTCGCCCGTCAATGACGATTTGCTCGACGCATTGCGGCGCATCATGCGGCTGCTCGACCGGCCGGCCGAGATACCCGTGCTGGCCAGCATGCTCGAACGCGAGATGCTGTTTCGGCTCTTACAAGGACCGCAGGGCGGGAAGCTTCGCCAGCTTGCGCGCGCCGATGGCCATCTGTCCCGCATCGGCCAGGCGATCGCCTGGATCCGGACGCATTGCCATCAGCCGATCCGGGTCAGCGACCTCGCCCAGATAGCCCATATGAGCAAGGCTGCCTTTTACCGTCACTTCAAGGCGGCGACGGCGATGAGCCCGATCCAGTATCAAAAACAGATAAGGCTGCTGGAGGCCCGCCATCTCCTGCTTGCCCAGCCAGGCAATGTGGCCAGCGTCGCCTTTGCCGTCGGCTATGAGAGCGCCTCCCAGTTCAGCCGGGAATATGCCCGCCAGTTCGGAGCGCCACCGGCGCGTGACGCGGCGCGGCTTTCGGCGGCAGGCGAGGCGGCCGTAGAGGTGATCTAGGCCTTGCGCTTGCGGCTTGTGCTGCGCCGCTTCTCGCCGACGCCGACGGTCAACGCCATGGCCAGTGCCATGGTGGCCGACAACGAGCGGAAGCCGGCGAAATCGGCCTCGGCGACTTCGAACCACACCCTGGCGAATTGCGCCAGCGGCGAAAACGAGCTGTCGGTGATGGCGACGATCGGCACGCCCTGTTCGGAAATGGTGCGGGCTTCCTCGATGGTGGCCGGCGCGTAGGGCGAGAAACTGATGGCGATGACGGCATCGGCCGGCGTGGCAAAGGCGACCATCTCGGCATTCAGCCCGGCGGCCGATTCGATCAGCTGGTTGCGGATCTTCAGCTTGCCCAGCGCATAGGCGATGTAGCTCGCCACCGGATAGGATCGGCGCTTGGCGAGCACATAGATGGTCTCGGCCTTGGCCAGCAGCGAGATCGCGTCTTCCAGATGCGCCTCGTCCAGCGTGCGCGAAATGTCGTTGAGCGAGGTGCTGGCGGCAGCTACGAAGCCATCGAAGATGGCGCGGTGGCCCGCACCCGCATCGGCCTTGGCGCGCAGCGCCTGCAAGCGCTCGTCATAGGAGGAGTTGCGCTCGCGCAGCCGCTCGCGAAACACCTGCTGCAGGCTGGTGAAGCCGTCGAAGCCAAGCTGCTGGGCAAAACGGATCAGGGTCGAGGGTTGCACACCGGCCGAAGCGGCGATGCTGGCGGCGGTGCCGAAGGCGATGTCATCAGGATTGTCGAGCGCGTAGGCGGCGATCTGGGCGATGCGCTTGGGCAAGGTTTCACGCCGATCGAGGATCGTGGCGCGCAGCGTCTCGAAATCGCGAGGTACCCGTTCGTCCATCGTCGCCCCGTCCAAGCTCATCTAGAGCATGATGCCGAAAAGTGTGAAGCGGTTTTCGGACAACATCATGCTCCCTCTTTGAGAACGTCCTCTGTGCCTCATCATAGCGAGCCTGCGCAAGAACGCCATAAAAAATGAGGCAGACATTCCATTTCAGAACAAAATGGACTAATTCATCCATCGAGGATTTTATCCAGTGGAGAAGAAGATGGTCGGCGTCGGTCTTATCGGCACGGGTTTCATGGGCAAGTGCCACGCCATAGCGTGGAGCGCCGTCGGTGCCGTCTTTCCGGATGTCGCCAAGCCAAAACTGGTTCATCTTGGCGAGGTCAATGAGGAGCTTGCCGAACGCAAGGCGGGCGAGTTCGGCTTTGCAAAGGCCTCCGGCGACTGGCGCGCGGTGGTCAATGATCCCGAGGTTGATATCGTCTCCTTGACCACACCCAACCAGTTCCATCCGGAAATGGCCATCGCCATCCTCGAAGCCGGCAAGCATTTGTGGTGCGAAAAGCCGATGGCGCCGAGCTTTGCCGACGCCGAGGCGATGGCGGCCGCGGCGAAGAAGTCCAGCAAGGTGGCGGCGCTGGGCTACAACTACATACAGAGTCCGGCGATCCGCCACATCGGCGCGCTGCTCGATGAGAAGATCATCGGCGAGGTCAACCATCTGCGCATCGAGATGGATGAGGATTTCATGGCCGACCCGGAAGCGCGGTTCTTCTGGAAGCATGAAGCCGCGTCGGGCTATGGCGCGCTCGACGATTTCGCTGTGCATCCGCTGTCGCTGGTCAGCACCCTGTTCGGCCGTGTTGCCCGCGTCATGTGTGACATGTCCAAACCCTATGCCGACCGCCGGGTCGACGCCGGCGGCCGCCGTGCAGTCGAAACCTACGACATCGCCAGCGTGCTGATGCATCTGGAAAACGGTGTGGCCGGCACGCTGCTGGTCAACCGCTCGGCCTGGGGTCGCAAGGGCCGCATCGCCATCCAGATCTTCGGCTCGAAGGGATCGATCCTGTTCGACCAGGAGCGGATGAACGAAATCCAGCTCTATGTCACCGCCGACCGCCCGACCGAGCAAGGCTATCGCACCATATTGGTGGCGCCGCACCACAAACCCTACGACGCCTTCCTGCCGGCGCCGGGCCACGGCCTCGGCTTCAACGACCTCAAGACCATCGAATGCCACGAATTGCTGACGCGGCTTGCCGGCAAGCCGGCGCGCGTGATCGAATTCGCTGAAGGGCTGGAGATCGAGCGCACCGTGCACGCCATGGCGCGCTCGTTCGAGGAAAAGCGCTGGGTGGACGTGCGGTAGTATCTGCTCGCCTAAGCAATTCCAGGAAAAGTGTGTGCGGTTTTCCCGGGAAAAGCGCGGAGCGCTTTCCCTTGGGAATTGCGTAAAAACAAAGAGATAGAGCGGTTCGCCGGTTCCGTGAAACGATGAACCGCTCTAGCCGGCTGCGGCCACAGCGTTCGTCTCCCAACCGTCGACCCAGACCTGCCGCAAACGATCGCCTTCGCCCTTGAAGCGCAGGCCGGTCGGCTGGCAAGCCTCGATGCGGTCGCTGCGGAAATTGCGGATCGCCTGGCGCAGTTCGCACCAGGCGACGATGTTGGCGGTCTCGGCATAGTAGATCAGTGCGATTGGGCGGATCAGCCGCTCGGAAGCGCGGCCCATTTCGTCGCGATAGGAGAGGTCGAGCTTTTCCTCGTCGCGGATGGCGCGCCGCACCAGCGCTAGGTCGACCGCGCCGATCGATGGCGCGGCAAAACCCCAGACATGCAACGCGTTGGCGTCGAACGCCTGACGCAAGGGCGGTGGCACCGCGCCGGCGATCTTGGCGCTGACGCGCTTGGCCGCCTGCTTGAGTTCGCTGTCGCCCGTGCGCTCCAGCAGCGCCAGCGACAGCACGATCGCCTCCATTTCCTCGATCGAAAACATCAGCGGCGGCAGATCGAAGCCGGGGCGCAGTATGTAACCGATGCCGCGCCCACCCTCGATCGGCACGCGCATCGCCTGCAGTGCGGCGATGTCGCGATAGATCGAGCGGACCGTCACTTCCAGCTGCCCGGCGATCATTGCCGCCGTCACCGGCTGCCTTGCCAGCCGCAGGATCTGGATGATCTCGAACAGGCGCGACGCCTTGCGCATTTCCTCTCCCGATCAAAACGCTACTGACACATCCCCGTCAGTTGGGATGATCTATTGGACTGCCTATCGGGTTGAAAATCAACAAACTCCCCAACGGCACACTGGCAGGAAGCGACAGGCAACTGACATGAGTTATGCAGAGAATCTCTGGCTTTTCTTTATCCTGCTGTTCGGCATCATCATCGTGCCCGGAATGGATATGCTGTTCGTGCTTGCCAATGCACTGACCGGCGGCGGCAACAGAGGGCTTGCCGCGACCGGCGGCATCATGACGGGCGGCATGGTGCATACGCTGAACGGCGCCGTCGGCGTCGGCCTGCTGATGCACTTCGTGCCGATCCTCTACAACCCGCTGCTGATCGCCGGCGCCGTCTACATGGCCTATATCGGCCTGACGCTGATACGCAGTTCGATCAAGGTCGGCCAAGACGGGCCGGCCGGCAGCCGCTCCGCATGGAAGGCGTTTCGCCAGGGGCTGGTGATCTGCCTGATCAATCCCAAAGCCTATCTCTTCGTCTTTGCGGTCTATCCGCAGTTCCTGAAGCCGGCCTATGGTCCGATCTGGATGCAGGCGGCCATCATGGGATTGATGACGGTCGCCACGCAATTTGCCGTCTATGGCGGGCTCGCAGTGTCAGCCGGGCGCAGCCGCAATCTGCTGGTCGCCAATCCGCGGGCGACCATATTTGCCGGCCGGGCGGCCGGACTGCTTCTGGTTGTGGTTTCGGTGCTGACCGCCTGGCACGGTTTGAAGGCGGCGTGATTGCTGCTACCCGCCGCAGTGCAATCGCCGCCTATGGCCTGGGCCCTTGCGCTTTACGAATACCCCCACCCTTAATCCTGCCGGGGCGAGCCACGGGTCTCGCCCGTCCTTCGGACCCCCACAAGGGGGAGGGAGACTGCGTAGGCGCTGAAACCCAGCAAACCAGCAGAAGTTCGGTTTCGATGATGGCACGCGGCAGCGTTCCCTGGGGAGGGTTAGGGTGGGGGTGCGTGCCGAGCAAACGCCGGCAAGCGTCAAGCCGCGCCCTGCCGGCTCTCCAGCATGGCGCGGCGGGTTGAGCGGCGCCATTCGACGGCGCCGGCGAGGCCGTGCAGCACCGTCTCGGTGGTCGCCCAGTCGATGCAGCCATCGGTGATGCTCTGGCCGTAGACCAGCGGCTTGCCAAGGACCACATCCTGCCGGCCGGCGACGAGATTGCTCTCGATCATGACGCCGATGATGCGCTCGTCACCAGCCGCCACCTGGCCGGCGACATCGGCCGCAACCTTGGGCTGGTTCTCCGGCTTCTTGCTCGAGTTGGCGTGGCTGATATCGATCATCAGCCGGGGCGCGACACCAATGCGGGCGAGTTCGACCGAGGCCGCTTCGACGCTTGCCGCGTCGTAGTTCGGCTGAACGCCGCCGCGCAGGATGACATGGCAGTCCTCATTGCCGGTGGTTGCAGCAATTGCGCTGCGTCCGCCCTTGGTTACCGCCATGAAATGGTGCGGCTGAGCAGCCGATTTCACCGCCTCGGCGGCGATCCTGAGATTGCCGTCGGTGCCGTTCTTGAAGCCGACGGGGCAGGACAGGCCCGATGCCAGCTCGCGGTGGATCTGGCTTTCGGTGGTGCGCGCGCCAATGGCGCCCCAGGCGACGAGGTCGGCAATGTATTGCGGGATGGTCATATCGAGGAACTCGGTCGCCGCCGGCAGGCCGAGATTGTTGACGGCCGACAAGACGTTGCGTGCCATGCGCAACCCTTTCTCGATGTTGAAACTGCCATCCAGGTCGGGATCGTTGATCAGGCCCTTCCAGCCGACCGTGGTGCGCGGCTTCTCGAAATAGACGCGCATGACGATCTCGAGCCGGTCGGACAGGGTCTCGCGCAGCGCCGCCAGACGGCTGGCATAGTCAACGGCCGCGACCGGATCGTGGATGGAACAAGGGCCGACGATGACAAGCAGTCGATCGTCGGCCCCCGTAAGGATGGAATGGATGGCGTTGCGCGACGTGGCGACGGTGCGCGTCGCCGTCAGCGTGCGCGGTATCTCGCGCATCACCTCTTCCGGTGTGCTCAATGCCCTGATTTCGGTGACCCGAAGGTCGTCTGTGGTGGTCAACACGGCTTTCTGCTCCTGTTTTTAGGAGACCTGCCGGCTGAAACAAAAAAGCCGCCAGGTCTGGCGGCTGTTCGGACTTGTTGCTGCAATCTTCAGATCGAGCGCAATCCTCCCGCCGCCAGCGAGCTGCTAAAGTACCAATACGTGGCGGACAGGTTGATCATGAGGCTCATATAATCGAAGCCGGGGTGTTTGTCACGTGCCGTAAATGAGTTGGCGAAATCGCCGGCGAGAGCGCCCCTCTCCCCGTCACTATACGGGGAGAGGATGCCGGCAGGCAGGTGAGGGGCGGCGCTTGCGTCGGAGGATAGGACGGGGGCGAAAAGCGCTACTTCAATCGACCCTGTAACTGTCAAAGTCGGTGCTGCCCCTCATTGCCCTGCCGGGCATTTCTCCCCGTATAGTGACGGGGAGAAAGGGGCCGGCCGCGGCGCCGGCCTTACTCCGGCGACGTCCCCGCAACATTCTGGTCGTAGTCGACCAGCGACCCAGTCATGACGCCGGATTGCGGGCTGGCCATGTAGCTGATCAGCCGCGCCAGTTGGTCGGGCTTCACCAACTGGCCCATCGGCTGGCCGGCCTCGGCCTTTTCCAGCCAGTCGTCGGAGCCGCCGTGCCATTTCTTCTGCACGATGTCCTCGCCTTCGGTGTCCATCCAGCCGGGCAGCACGGCGTTGCAGCGGATGCGGTTGAAGCGATAGGCGTTGGCGACATTCTTGGTCAGCGTCGCCAGCGCGCCCTTGCTCGAGGAATAGGGAGCCAGGAAGGACTGGCCGCAATGCGCCGACATCGACAGCACGTTGACGATCGAGCCGGGTGCCTTCTTCTCCAGCAGATGCGCCACCACGCCCTGCATCAGGAAGAACGGGCCACGCACATTGGTCTGGAAAATCTGGTCGAAAACCTCTTCGGAGGTCTCGACCAGCGAACCGCGCGCGGAAGTGGCGGCGGCGTTGACCAGCGCGTTGATGGTGCCGAAATGCGAGATCGCGGTGGCGACCGCGCGCTTGCAGTCGGCCACTTTCGAAACGTCGGCGCTGATGAAGATGGCGTCGACACCGGCTTTCTTGAAATGGGCGACGGCCTTGTCGCCCTTCTCCTGCGAGCGGCCGATGAGCGCCAGCGCCCGGCAGCCTTCGTCGGCCAGCGCTGCGGCGACGGCAAAGCCGATGCCTTGCGCGCCGCCGGTGACGATGGCGCGCGTCTTCGAATTGCGATCGGCTGATGTGCTCATCGCGCTGCTCCTGTGGGTTCTTACTAGTCGAGGCGGACGGTCTTGCCTGACGTCGCCGACTTCAGCGCCGCATCGGCCAGCTTCAGTGCCACGAGGCCGTCGGCGCCGCTCGGCGATGCCTTCTTGCCCGAGGTTGCGGCGGCGATGAAGGCGGCGATCTCGATGGCGTAGGCGTCGAGATAGCGGGTCATGAAGAAATCGTGCAGCGGCGGGCGCGTATAGCCCTTCTCATTGGCCAGTTCGATCGACACCGGCCGCTGGTTTTCGGCGGCGACCATGCCCTTGGAGCCATGCACCTCGATGCGCTGGTCGTAGCCATAGGTGGCGCGGCGCGAGTTGGAGATGATGGCCTGTTTGCCGGACGCTGTCTCGAGGATGACGCTGACGCTATCGAAATCGCCGGCTTCGCCGATCTTCTTGTCCACCAGCACCGAGGCATGGGCGCTGACCGCCACCACCTCCTCGCCGAGGAGGAAGCGCGCCATGTCGAAATCGTGGATGGTCATGTCGCGAAAAATGCCGCCCGAGCGCTTGATATAGTCGACCGGCGGCGCGCCCGGATCGCGCGAGGTGATGGTGACCATCTCGACGGCGCCGATGGCGCCGTCGTCGATCGCCTTGCGCACGGCGGCGAAATGCGGATCGAAACGCCTGTTGAAGCCGACCATCAGCGTCGCCTTGGCCTTGTCGACCACGGCCAGGCATTTTTCCACGCGCTTGGCGTTAAGGTCGATCGGCTTCTCGCAGAAGATCGCCTTGCCGGCCTTGGCGAAGCGCTCGATCAGATCGGCATGGGTGTCGGTCGGCGTGCAGATGACGACGGCGTCGATGTCTTTTGATTTTTCAATCGCGTCGATGGTGCGCACTTCGGCGCCATAGGCAGTCGCCAGCTCGGTCGCCGCCTTTTCGAAGGCATCAGCGACGGCCACCAGTCTGGCCTGTGGGTTGGAGCCGACGGCGCGGGCGTGGACCTTGCCGATGCGGCCGGCACCGAGGAGGGCGAAACGAACAGTCATGGAGTATTTCCTCTAGGGGGATGGGGTTCGAGAGAGTTGTGTCTCCACCTTCCCCTGAGGGGAAGGTGGCAAGGGTACTTCTTGTTTTGGCGCAATTCCGGACGGAAAACCGTTTCACACTTTCCCGGAATTGGTCAGCGCGTCAGATCGTTCCGGAAACCGGATGATCATCCTGTTTAGGCCGCGAGTTCCGCCTCCCCGGTCTTGGCGCCGGTGATGTAGGAGACGATGTCGTTGCCGTCGGTGTTTTCCTTGCGCAGATTGGCGACGATGCGGCCGCGCCGGAACACGACGATGCGGTCGCACAGGTCGAACACCTGGCGCATATTGTGGCTGATCAGGATCAGCGGCTCGCCATTGTCCTTCAGTGTGCGGATGATGTTTTCGACCTGCGCCGTCTCCTGCACGCCGAGCGCCGCCGTCGGCTCGTCCATGATGATCAGCTTGGAGGCGAAGGTTGCGGTCCGGGCGATCGCCACGCATTGCCGCTGGCCGCCCGACATGTGGCGGATGGTGTTGGACAGATTGGGGATTTTCACTGCCGTGCGGATCAGCGCCGCCTCCGTCGCCTTGCGCATGTATTTGCGGTCGAGGATCGAGAACGGGCCGAGGTTGAACAACACCTTTTCGCGACCGAGGAACAGGTTTGACGGCACGTCGAGATCGTCGGCCAGCGCCAGGTTCTGGAAGACCGTCTCGATGCCCGCCGTGCGGGCCTCGATTGGGCCGGCAAAATTCACTTCCTTGCCGTCGAACCAGATTTGGCCGCTGGTGCGCTGTTCGACAGCGGTGATCTGGCGCACGAAGGTCGATTTGCCGGCGCCGTTGTCGCCCATGATGGCGACATGTTCGCCCTTGCGCAGCTCGAAATTGGCGCCTTCCAGCGCATGCACGCCGCCATAGCGCTTGGTGAGGTTTTCGGTCTTCAGGACGATGTCTGACATGGTCAAGCCCTCAATGCCCGCATGCGTTGACGCCACTGGTCGAGCACAACCGCGCCGACGATGATCACGCCCTTGACCATCTCCTGATAGTAGGCGTCGAGGCGCAGGAAGGTGAAGCCGGAGATGATGACGCCGAAGATCAGCGCACCGATCACCGTGCCTATGATCGAGCCTCGGCCGCCCGACAGCGAGACGCCGCCGATGACCGCCATGGCGATGGCGTCGAGCTCGTACATCACACCCATGCCGGACTGTGCCGTCAGGTTCTTGGAGCACAACACGACCGCGGCGAGCGAGGCAAGAATGCCGGCAATCGTGTAAACGAGGATCTTGTGATTGGGGATCTTGATGCCGGACATGCGCGCGGCATCCTCGTTGGATCCGATGGCATAACAATGCTTGCCGTAGCGCGTATAGGTCAGGATCAGCTGGAACAGCACCGCCAGCGCCAGGAAGATGATGACCGGCCTCGAGCCGGTGCTGATGGCGGCAAAACTGTCGGTGGGAAACGAGATCGGCTGGCCTTTGGACCACCATTTGGCGATGCCGCGCGCGGTGATCATCATGCCGAGGGTGGCGATGAATGGCGGGATGCGCGTGTAGGCGATCAACGAGCCGTTGATCAGGCCGGCGAGCATGCCGCAGCCGATCGCAACCAGCACCGGCACGATGACCGGCAGGTCGGTCCAGCCTTGCGCCAGGAACATCGCCTTGGGGTTGGGATTGCCGTTGACCGTCGCCACCTGGGCAAAGCTCATGGCGATCATCGCGGTGGCGCCGACAATCGAGCCCGAGGACAGGTCGATGCCGCCGCAGATGATCACCTGTGTGACGCCGATGGCGATGATGCCGACGATCGACACCTGCAGGATGATGATCTGCAGGCGGGCCTCATTGAAGATGCCTGCGACATTGTCGCGGGTGTTGAACAGGAAGGAGTCGCCGAGAAAGATGCGGCCGATCAGTTCGAAGACGATAACGAGGATGACGAGCGCCAGGAAGACGTTGAATTCGGCCGGCCATGTCCGCTTCTTCGCGTCATAGCTGACCCCGCCGACGCCATGCGATGTCTGTGACAATCTTCTATCCTCCGTCAGCCGCGATCGTTCCTCGCCGCCTGCCGGCAGCGAGGGAAGAAGGAGCGGCGCTGTCTTTTGCGTGAGAGCGCCGCCCCGTATGCGTACGGCTCAGTTCTTCTTCAGGAACTTGTCGATGTTAGCCGGCGTCACGAGCTGGAAGGGCACATAGACCTTGTGCTCGACCTTCTCGCCCTTGGCGAGCTTCAGGGCGGCGTCCAGAGCGCCAGCGCCCTGGCCGGCCGCGTCCTGGAACACGGTGGCGTCGAGGTCGCCGGCCTGCATGGCGGCAAGCGCGTCCTGCGTGGCGTCGACACCGCCGACGACCACCGACTTCATGTCGACGTTGGCGGCCTTCATCGCCTGGATGGCGCCGATGGCGCTTTCGTCATTGTTGGCGATGACGCCGTCGAACGGCTTGCCGGTCGAGAGCCAGTTGGTCATCAGGTTCTGCGCTTCGTCACGGTTCCAGTTCGAGGTCTGCTTGTCGATGATCTTGATGAAGTTGCACTCCGGCGTGGCGATGACATCGTCGATGTCCTTGGTGCGCTGCACGGCGGCCTGGTTGGAAAGCTCGCCCATGATGACATAGACATTGGCTTCCTTCTTGCCGGCCTCGGTAAACAGGCGGCAGACTTCCTTGGTCTCGAGCGTGCCGGAATCGGCCTCGTTCGAAGCGACGAAAGCCTGGTTGTCGGGCAACGTGTCGACATTGACCGGCTCGCGGTTGACATAGACGAGCGGGATCTTGGCGGCGGCGGCAGCGTCCGACATCGCCTGCGTGGCCGAGGTGTCGACCGGGTTGACGATGATGGCGTCGACGCCCGAGGCGGCGAAGTTCTTGATCTGGTCGAGCTGCTTGGCGACGTCGTTCTGTGCGTCTTCGACCTGCAGCGCGACGCCGCTCATGCCCTTGGCCTGCTCGATCATGCCGTTGCGCAGCACGGTCAGGAAGTTGTCGTCGAACTTGGCCATCGACACGCCGATCTTGGCGGCAAAAGCGGACGAACTCATCAGCGCCGCAAAGGCGACGCCCAAAATCAGTTTCTTCATTGTGTTTCTCCTCCACATTTGGTGTCCGGCTGCACCGATCTACCCGGAATCCCCGATCGCCCGAGGAATCTCTCCCTGATATCGTCTCTGTTCCGGATGGCGCTTTCCCAAGGATTGGAACGCCAGCCTCCCCTGTTTGAAACAGATGTTCCGGAACGAAAGAACCAAAATACCCAGTTAGTGAAATTTTTATTCCATTTTCCGCCGCGACGTCAAGGGTGATTCCGCGGTCGGATGGCGGATTTTCGGCTCGCTCTGATAGATTCTATCATTTCCGGGCCGACTCTCGCCGGCGAGGGTCAAATGTTTTCCGGCACGTAGATGTCGAAGGGCAGAAAGGTCTGGCCCGGCGCATTGGCGGCGCCGGCCTCGATGGCATGCGCCATCAGCCCGACGAGCTCGCGGCACAGAGCGGCGAGCGGTGTCGAGATCACCATGGTCAGGATGTTGTCGGCGAGTGCTGCGCGCGATTCGGCGTTGATCTCGTTGCAGACGACCACCGGCATGTTTGCCGGCTTCGCCGCCCGCAGCGCCGAGACCGCGCCTTCCATGCCGCCGCCGGCGACGTAGCAGCCGGCAAGATCCGGATAGCGCGCCAGGAGATCGATCATCGCATCGTGGGTCACCTGGTTGGCTTCCAGATTGACCAGCGTTTCCATCACGGTAAACTCCGGCGCGTGTTCGCGGAAGAAAGAGCGAAAGCCGATCTCGCGCAGTTCATGGCCGTGGAAGCGATGGCTGCCGACGAAAAGGGCGACCTTGCCGGGCTTCGGCGCCGCCTTGGCGATCATCCAGGCCGCGGTGCGACCGACCTTGCGGTTGTCGAGGCCGACATAGCCCTCTCGGATGCCGGCGGCAAAGTCCGACAGCAGCGAGAAGACCGGTTGCCCCCGCGCCTTCAGCGCCTCCACCGCCGCCGTCAACGTCGGATGGTCCGGGCCGACAACGGCGATGGCCCGGGATTTCGCCGCCAGTCTGCGCATCTGGGCGGCGATCTCGTCGGCGGCGAGCGAACTGGCGAAGTCGATGGTGGCGACGCCGCGAAAGCGCTGCGATTGCGAGACCGCCACTTCCAGTTCCCGCGCGAAATCGCCGTAGAAGACATCATTGCCGCGCAGCAGCAGAAAGCCGAGTCGGTATTCCGGCAATTCCTGGCGCATGCGCTGCTTGATCAGCCCGGCGGCGTGATAGCCGATACCGGTCGCGGCCTCATAGACACGGCGCGCGGTTTCCTCGCGCACCGGCAGCCGGTTGTTCAGCACCCGGTCGACGGTGGCGACGCTGACGCCGGAGATGCGCGCCAGATCGGTGATGGTTGGCCGCTTTGCCATGGATCCTCCGCTGCTTGCGAATTGAGGTTACCTCATTCTGATATGAAATGATAGAAACTATCTTTGTGATATTGAGACTATCATGGCTTGGCGCTATTTTGAATTCCCAGCTATTGCGCCCGAGCTTCCATTGTGGGCTGATCGCAAGGCGCTGATGGAGGAACCACGATGACGGCAGTGATGGACGCAGCACCGTCCCGGCGCGACTACAGCCTGATCGGCCGCGACGCCAGGCTCGCCGTCGAGACCGGACTGTCGGCGGCCGATTGGTATCACACCGACATTCCGCGCAAGCAGATGAAGGAGCTGATGCAGCGCTCCGACGGGCCGGCGATCCGCGACACCGCGATCTGGCTCGCCGCGCTGATCCTGAGTGCCGCCGGC
The DNA here is from genome assembly GCF_057786075.1 of Mesorhizobium sp. P171375. NCBI lineage: Bacteria > Pseudomonadati > Pseudomonadota > Alphaproteobacteria > Hyphomicrobiales > Phyllobacteriaceae > Mesorhizobium > Mesorhizobium sp. P171375. Next base: position 1,139,017 of record NZ_JBYNWF010000001.1, on the reverse strand, counting down.
GGCGCCTGGTTCTGGGGCAGCTGGTGGTGCGTGCCGTTCTTCTTCGTCTATGGCGTGCTCTACGGCTCCTCGACCGACTCCCGTTGGCACGAATGCGGCCATGGCACGGCTTTCCGTACGCAGTGGATGAACGATGCCGTCTACCAACTCGCCTGCTTCATGATCATGCGCAACCCGGTGACCTGGCGCTGGAGCCACACGCGTCACCACACCGACACCATCATCGTCGGCCGCGATCCCGAAATCGCCGTCATGCGGCCGCCGGACCTTTTGCGCGTGGTGCTCAACTTCTTCGGCATTCTCGACGCCTGGCATGCGATGACCGACATGGTGCGCAATGCCGCCGGCGTCATCAGCGCCGCCGAAAAAACCTTCATTCCCGAGCAGGAGCAGCCTAAGGCGATCCGTGTGGCCCGCATATGGCTCGCCATCTACATCGCGACCATCGGCTTGGCCCTCTACCTGCATTCCTGGCTGCCGCTGATGCTGATCGGCCTGCCCCGCCTCTATGGCGCCTGGCATCACGTCATGACCGGCCTGCTGCAGCATGGCGGCCTCGCCGAAAATGTCGTCGACCACCGGCTGAACAGCCGCACCGTCTACATGAACCCGATCAGCCGTTTCATCTACTGGAACATGAACTATCACGTCGAACACCACATGTTCCCGATGGTGCCCTATCACGCGCTGCCCAGGCTGCATGCGCTGATCAAGCACGATCTGCCGGCGCCGACGCCGTCGATCCTGGCCGGCTATCGCGAGATGATCCCGGCTTTGCTGCGCCAACTGCGCAACGAGGATTATTTCATCAAGCGCGAATTGCCACCGACCGCCAGGCCGTACCGCGACGAATTCCACAACGATGCCGTCGCCGCCGCGGCGGCGGAATGATCGCGGCGATCCGATTTTCGGGGAGGTACAAATGAGCGACTGGGTCGAGGCCTGCGCGGCCGGTGACATCGACGAAGAGGATGTGATGCGCTTCGATCATGGCGGGCGTACCTTCGCCATCTATCGCAGCCCGGACGATGATTATTTCGCCACCGATGGCCTGTGCACACATGAAAAGGTGCATCTGGCCGACGGGCTGGTGATGGACGACATCATCGAATGCCCCAAGCATAATGGCCGCTTCAACTACAAGACGGGTGCTGCGCGCGGCGCGCCGGTCTGCGTCAACCTCGCGACTTATCCGGTCAAGGTCGAGGCGGGCAAAGTGCTGATCCAGATCGGATGATGGCGATGCAAGCGGGGATGGTCATCATCGGCGCCGGCGAATGTGGCGGGCGGGCAGCGCTGGCATTGCGCGAGCTCGGCTATGACGGGCCGGTGACGCTGGTCGGTGACGAGCCGCATCTGCCCTATGAGCGGCCCCCTTTGTCGAAGGACGCGATGACGAGCGATGCGCCCGAGATCAAGGCGATCGCCAGCGACGCAATGCTGGCCGAGAAATCGATCCGGCATATCCATTCGGTCCAGGCGGTGACGATCGACCGTGCGGCACATGCGGTGTGGCTGTCGGACAGTTCGGTCCTGCCCTACGGAAAGCTGCTGCTGGCGACAGGCTCGACACCCCGCAGGCTGCCGATGCCAGGTTTGGGGTCGCGCTGCGTCTACCTCCGCACCTTTGCCGACGCACTCGCCATTCGCCAGCATCTGAGTGCAGGCAACCGCGTCGCCATCATCGGCGGTGGCTTCATCGGTCTTGAACTCGCGGCCTCGGCGCGCAAGCTCGGGGCTGCGGTCACCGTCATCGAGGCGCAGCCGCGCATCCTGATGCGCGGTGTGCCGGCCGAAATCGCCCAGATTGTCCATCAAGAGCATGAAGCCGAGGGCGTGAAAATCCTCACCGGCCAGGGCATCATCTCCATCGCCGATGACGGCACCGAGGTGTGCATTGCGCTCGCCGACGGACAAGAGATCGTTGCCGATCTGGCCGTCATCGGCATCGGCGCCGTGCCGGTCACCGGGCTTGCCGTCGAAGCGGGTCTGACCATCGACAATGGCATCGCCGTCGACGCCACGCTGCGCACTGGTGACCCGGACATCTTTGCCGCCGGCGACTGTTGTTCGTTTCCGCTCGCTGTCTATGCTGGCCGCCGCGTGCGGCTGGAGGCCTGGCGCAATGCCCAGGAACAGGGTGCGCTGGCAGCGAGGAACATGCTGGGCGCCGGCGAGGCGCATGCCGCGGTGCCGTGGTTCTGGTCGGATCAGTATGGGCTGTCGCTACAGATCGCTGGGCTTTCGGACGAAGGCAAACGCACGGTGCGCCGCGACCTCAGCGACGGCGCCTTCATTCTTTTCCACCTCGCCGAGGATGGCAGGCTGGTGGCGGCGAGCGGTATCGGCCCCGGCAATGCGGTGGCGCGCGACATCAGGCTGGCCGAGATGCTGATCGCCAAGCGGGTAAAGCCAGCGCCGGAAGCGCTGGGATCGCAGGATGTGAAGCTGAAGTCGCTGCTGGCGGCGTGAGTCTTCGAGCGTTTGTAGAGGTCAGCGCCGCCCCTCATCCGCCTGCCGGCACCTTCTCCCCGTATAGTGACGGGGAGAAGGGAGCTGTCGCCGCCCTCGGCGCCTCGTTGAAAATTGGCGAAAGCATCAATGAAAGCGTCTTTCTCCCCGTCACTATACGTGGAGAAATGCCCGGCAGGGCAATGAGGGGCAGCGCAGACGCCGAAGAATCTAAATCCATCGCAGGCCGTCCAAGCCCGCTCAGCGCCTAAAACAGCGCCTTCAGGTCGTCCAGCTTGTCGTTGACCAGCCAGCCGTAATAGTTCTCTTCCGGCAGCTTTTCCGGCTCGCCGGCGGCGCGGCGCTTGTCGTTTTCGGCTTTCAGCGCATAGGCGCGCTGCTCGGGATTGCCGACATTGTAGAGCGTGGCGGTGAGCCCCGGATTGCCCGAAATGTCGAAGCCGGCAATGCTTTTATAGGCGTCGATCGATTTCTTGATCGTCGCCGCGACGTAGGGCAGCGTCAGGTCCGGATCCATGATGGTCTTGTAGACCCCATTCGGATCGCCGACATCGAGCTCGGGCAACCCCGAAACTTTGTGGACGAGATCGCTCATCTGCAGCGCGGTCAGCGGGTTGAGCTGGCCGAGGCCAAAGGTCTGGCCGGCATAATAGGGCTGGAAGAAGGTGGCGCCGAAGCGGTCGTTGGGAAAGCTGGTGCCGCCGACGGTCTTGCCGCGGAAAGAGTGGTTCCACACCTGCTCGCGGCATTCCCACAGATCGTAGCTGTCGGACATCGTGCATTTCTTGAATTCCGGCCGCTGCACGAAATCGGTGATGTCCTCGCCGTCATAGGCGAAGGACAGCTTGCTGGAGAGGTAGGAGATCGCCTTGACATAATAGGTCTGCAGCCGGTCGTAGGCGTCGACATTGTAGGTGTGCTCGCCGACGATGGCGCCGACGATGTGCAAGGGGTTGATGCCGTAAGCGGCGGCCGCCTTCTTGATCTTGGCGCGCAGTTCGGCGTCACTCTGCAGCAGCGCGTACACCTTGCGGTATTTGGCCTGGAAGGTGGTGTTGGTGGCCTGGGTGCGACGGCTCGACGCCCCGGGTATGTCGGGCTGCACGGCGTTGCGGTTGCCTGCCGGCACCAATGTTGCCGCGTCGGCGGCGAACAGCGTCGCCGCCAGCGTCAAGCCGAGAATGATCAGGATCAGTTTTTTCATGCGCCGCCGCCTGCAATAATGCCGCGCAAACTAGGGTAGTGCTCCGGGTTGAGTCGAGAGCGCCCCGTCACACGGCAAGACGAAAGGTGGCCGCATGATACCATCCGGCCACACATAATGTTGTTTGCCGGAAATTGTTGCCGAAGCATCGGCCCAAAAATCGGAACCGATTTTTGGAAAGTCCGATGCGTCGATTCAATACTGTTAGAGCGACCTTTGCGCGCCCGAAGGACGCGCGGCACTCTGCCGGCGCCGGACTGATCCGGCGCCCCCGTTTAAAGGATGAATCGCGACAAATCTGTGTTTCTGGAGAGGTCGCCGACATGCTTTTCCACATAGGCGGCGTCGATGGTGACGCTGGTGCCGTTGCGGTCCGGCGCATCGTAGGAGATCTCGTCCAGCACGCGCTCCATCACCGTCTGCAGCCGCCTTGCGCCGATGTTTTCGACGCTGGCGTTGAGGTCAACGGCGATGCCGGCCAGCGAATCGATGGCGTCGTCGGTGAAGGTCAGGTCGACGCCCTCGGTCTTCATCAGCGCGATATACTGCTTGATCAGGCTGGCCTCGGTCTCGGTGAGGATGCGGACGAAATCGTCCTTTTCCAGCGCTCGCAGTTCGACGCGGATCGGCAGGCGGCCCTGCAGTTCCGGCAACAGGTCGGACGGCTTCGAGACATGGAACGCGCCCGAGGCGATGAACAATATGTGGTCGGTCTTCAACGGCCCGTATTTTGTCGCCACAGTCGTGCCCTCGATCAGCGGCAGCAGGTCGCGCTGCACGCCTTCGCGCGAAACGCCGGCGCCCATGCCGCCTTCGCGCGAGGCGATCTTGTCGATCTCGTCGAGGAAGACGATGCCGTCGTTTTCCGTCGCGTCCAGCGCCCGGCGCACCACCTCGTCCTGGTCGAGCAGCTTGTCGGACTCGTCGTTGACCAGCAGCGCATACGATTCCTTGACCGTCGTCTTGCGCGCCTTGGTCTTCTTACCGCCCATCGCCTTCGACAGCATGTCGTTGATGTTGAGCACGCCGATATTGGCGCCCGGCATGCCGGGAATCTCGAAACCGGGCATGCCACCGGTGCCGGTATCAGCCACCTCGATCTCGATCTCCTTGTCGTCGAGCTCGCCGTCGCGTAATTTCTTGCGGAAGCTATCGCGGGTGGCCGGGCTCGCGGTCTTGCCGACAAGGGCTTCCAGCACCCGTTCCTCGGCGTTGACGTGGGCGCGCGCCTTGACGTCCTCGCGCATCTTTTCGCGCACCAGGCCGATGGCGATCTCGACGAGGTCGCGGATGATCTGCTCGACATCGCGGCCGACATAGCCGACTTCGGTGAATTTGGTCGCCTCAACCTTGACGAAGGGGGCACCGGCGAGCCGCGCCAGGCGGCGCGATATCTCGGTCTTGCCGACGCCGGTCGGGCCAATCATCAGAATGTTCTTCGGCATCACCTCTTCGCGCATCTGGCCTTCCAGCTGCTGGCGGCGCCAGCGGTTGCGCAAGGCTATGGCCACGGCGCGCTTGGCGTCCTTCTGGCCGATGATGAAGCGGTCGAGTTCCGAAACGATTTCACGGGGAGAGAAGGTGGTCATATCACTAAATTCCACTTTGCCACTGCTTGATGGGCTCGAACGGATGCAGCAGCATGATCACGTTGAGCGTCAGATTGTCCCGGATGAGATAGCCGACGCCCAGTTCGAAGATGAGGGCGAGGCCGACGACGACTGATATAGGTAGCTTTCTGGCCATCACAAATCCCAGCACCATGGCCAGTGTGTCGGACACCGAATTGATGATCGAGTCGCCGTAGTAATCCAGCGAAATGGTGCCGGCGCGGTAGCGGTCGATGATGAACGGGCTGTTTTCCAGAAGCTCCCAGCCGCCCTCGATGACAACGGCAAAAGCCAGGCGCAGGCCGATCGGCGAGCGCGGAAACAGGAACCAGGCCAAGGCGTAGAACAGGAAGCCGTGGATGATGTGCGAGAAGGTGTACCAGTCGGAAATGTGCTGGGAATTCTCCGAACTGTTCACCACGCCGTGCCAGAGTTTGACGTAGCCGCAAGTGCAGATCGGCGTGCGGCCCATGCCGTAAAGCGCGCCCGCCTGGAAGATGAGCAGAGCGAGCACGAGCAGAAGCCCCATCCGCCAGCTGTCTTCGTAGGCCGAGTAATTTTTGTTCCCGCCCAGTGTCGTCATCAGGTTATTCCCCCTCTTGCGTGTCGCCTTCGGCATCTACGGCCATCAGCACCACGTCCCCATATTCCGAGTGCCTGCGATCAATGGTGCGGAATCCGGCCTTTTCATAGGCCCGGATGGCGCGGCCATTGTCGGGATGCGGATCGATGACGACGCGCGGCGCGCCTTCCTCGAACAGCTGTTCGACGAACTGCCGCACGATGGCCGAGCCATGGCCTTTGCCGACGAGTTCCGGCACGCCGATCGACAGATCGATGCCGAGCGTGCCGAAAGGCTGGTCGGCATAGGGATGACCATCCTCCAGATGCGGATCGTAGCTCTGCAGATAGGCGATCGGCTTGCCGTCGAGTTCGACGATCAGCGGCTCGACGGAAATCGAGTCGATGTTTTCGCGGATACCGGCGATTTCCGTCTCCGGATCGTCCCACCACTCGGCGACATGCGGCTCCGCCAGCCAGCCGGCGATCATCGGCAGGTCTTTCTCGGTCACCGGTCGAAAATCATAGAGCACGCCTGGTTCAGGCGGCATCGAGCGTTTCGATGGCGAAATTGTTGTTGGTGTAGACGCAGATGTCGGAGGCGATCTGCATCGCCTTGCGGGCGATCTCCTCGGCGTCCTTGTCGGTGTCCATCAACGCGCGGGCAGCCGCCAGCGCATAATTGCCGCCGGAGCCGATGGCCATGACGCCGAATTCGGGTTCGAGCACGTCGCCAGTGCCGGTCAGCGCCAGCGAAACCGACTTGTCGGCGACCAGCATCATGGCTTCGAGACGGCGCAGATAGCGGTCGGTGCGCCAGTCCTTGGCAAGCTCGACGCAGGCGCGCGTCAGCTGGTCAGGATATTGTTCGAGCTTGGCTTCCAGCCGCTCCAGCAAGGTGAAGGCATCCGCCGTGGCGCCGGCGAAACCGGCAATGACATTGCCGCCCTTGCCGATGCGGCGTACCTTTTTGGCATTGCCTTTCATGATGGTCTGGCCAAGGCTGACCTGGCCATCGCCGGCGATCACCACCTTGTTGCCCTTGCGCACCGTCACGATGGTCGTGGCATGCATGGTCAGTTCATTCGACATTTATAGCTCCGATTCGCGCGATCCCGACAAGGCGATTGGCGCGGTACGAGTGATTTCGATCGGCCATATGTATGCATGGGGCGGGTGATTGCAAACCGCCTCCGCTACCGGCGATAGCGATCCGCATCGCAACTGGCAATCGCCGGATCATGCTGCTAGAAGGCTTTCGTTTTCAAGCAAATGAGCGCTTGGAGGCATTGTCTTTCCGTTTCGCCCCCAGTCGTTTGCCCAAAGACAAGGATAAGGTCATGGCGTCCCGTTCCGCCGAAGTCAGCCGCAAGACCAAGGAAACCGAGATCGCGGTTTCGGTCCATCTCGACGGCACCGGTATCTCCGACATGTCGACGGGCGTCGGCTTCTTCGACCATATGCTCGACCAGCTGTCGCGCCATTCGCTGATCGACATCACGGTCAAGGCCAAGGGCGACCTGCATATTGACGACCACCACACGGTCGAGGACACCGGCATTGCGATCGGCCAAGCGCTGGCCAAGGCGCTGGGCGAGCGGCGCGGCATCATGCGCTACGCCTCGATCGACCTTGCAATGGACGAGACGCTGACGCGCGCTGCGATCGACGTCTCCGGCCGGCCGTTCCTGGTCTGGAACGTCGCCTTCTCGTCGCCGAAGATCGGCACGTTCGACACCGAACTGGTGCGTGAATTCTTCCAGGCGCTGGCGCAGAATGCCGGCATCACGCTGCATGTCACCAATCACTATGGCGCCAACAACCACCATATTGCCGAGACCTGCTTCAAGGCGGTGGCGCGCGCCCTGCGTTTCGCACTGGAGCGCGACCCGCGCCAGCCGGACGCGGTTCCCTCCACCAAGGGATCTCTGAAAGGGTAGGCTGATGGCCATCTATGTCGTGATGGAACCTGGGGGTGGCCGCACCGAGGCGGCCGACGCAACCATTTTTGTCCGCGACGGGTTTTCCTGGCTGGCTTTTCTGTTTGCGCCGCTGTGGCTCGCCTGGCACCGGCTGTGGGTCGAGGCCGCGCTCGCCTTCGTCGCCATGGGCCTCATCTCGCTGCTCGGCCAAAGGCTGGGACTGGATTGGGCAGGCTCGGCACTGTCGCTGCTGGTCTCGCTCTATATCGGCCTGGAGGGCCAGGGGCGGCGCATCGCGGCGCTTCGGCGCCGGGGCTGGCATGAATGGGGCGTGATCGAAGCCGACAATTATGACGCTGCCGACATCCGCCAGGCGCTGGACGCGGAGGCGAAGGCGGAGGAACAGGCGCCGCTGCCACGCATCGTGCCCGATGCCAGTCTTGCCCGGCCGGCGCAGACCGGCCTGACGCTCGGGCTGACCCATACGCCGGGAAAAGGCTGACATGCGGGTTGCGATCATCGATTACGGGTCGGGCAATCTGCGCTCGGCCACCAAGGCCTTCGAGCGCGCCGCGCATGAAGCCGGCATTGCGGCTGCCATCGAGCTTACCGCCGATGCCGAACGGGTGCGCAGCGCCGACCGCATCGTGCTGCCCGGCGTCGGCGCCTATGCCGACTGCGCGGCAGGCCTGCGCGGCGTGGCCGGCATGTGGGAAGCGGTGGAGGAGGTGGCGATTGCCAAGGCGCGGCCGTTCCTCGGCATCTGCGTCGGCATGCAGCTGATGTCGGAGCGTGGCCTGGAAAAGACCGTGACCAAAGGCTTTGGCTGGATCGCCGGCGACGTCAAGGAGATCGCGCCGACCGATCCGGCGCTGAAAATCCCCCAGATCGGCTGGAACACGATCGATCTCAACCGCAAGCACCCGCTGTTTTCCGGCATTGCGACCGGGCCCAAGGGCCTGCACGCTTATTTCGTCCATTCCTATCATCTTGACGCGACAAAGCCGGACGAGGTGCTGGCCGTTGCCGACTATGGTGGCCCAGTGACGGCAGCCGTTGCGCGCGGCAACCTCGCCGGCACGCAGTTTCATCCCGAAAAAAGCCAGGCGCTCGGCCTGGCATTGATCACCAATTTCCTGCGCTGGAGACCTTGATGAGCCATTCACACTGGTCGTTGGCGCTGCCCCTCATTGTCCTGCCGGACATTTCTCCCCGTATAGTGACGGGGAGAAAGACGCTTTCTTCGATGTTTCCACTAAATTTCAACGTGGCGACGAGGCCGGAACTGCTCCCTTCTCCCCGTCCCTATACGGGGAGAAGGTGCTGGCAGGCGGATGAGGGGCGGCGCGAACGTTTGACTGGTCGCAGCGATCCACAGGCCAATTCGGGCGCCCAATCGTTCCAGGAGCGCAAGGCCGCATGATCCTGTTTCCCGCCATCGACCTGAAGGACGGCAAGTGCGTGCGCCTCAAGCACGGCGATATGGCGACCGCGACGATCTACAATGACGATCCGGCGGCGCAGGCCAAAGCCTTCGAGGAGCAGGGCTTCGAGTGGTTGCACGTCGTCGACCTCAACGGCGCCTTCAAGGGCCAGAGCGTCAACAGCGCGGCGGTCGGCGCCATTCTCAAGGCGACGAAGAACCCGGTGCAGCTTGGCGGCGGCATCCGCACGCTGGCGCAGATCGAGGACTGGCTCGACCGCGGGCTGGCGCGCGTCATTCTCGGCACCGTGGCGGTGCGCGACCCCGACCTGGTGAAGCAGGCCTGCAAGGAATTCCCGGGCAAGATTGCCGTCGGCATCGACGCCAAGGGTGGCAAGGTGGCGGTCGAAGGCTGGGCCGAGGCCTCCAGCCTCGGCGTCATCGAGCTGGCGCAGAAATTCGAGGGCGCCGGCGTCGCCGCCATCATCTACACCGACATCGACCGCGACGGGGTTCTGACCGGCATCAACTGGGATGCCACGATCGACCTCGCCGACGCGGTGTCGATCCCCGTCATCGCCTCGGGGGGGTTGGCCTCGATCGCCGACATCGTGCGCATGACCATGCCCGACGCAACAAAGCTCGAAGGCGCCATCTCCGGCCGCGCGCTCTATGACGGGCGCATCGACCCGGCCGAGGCGCTGGCGGTGCTGCAAGGCAAGGCAATGGAGACCCGATCTTGAAAATCTCCATCATCCTGGCCTCCTATGACAGCGGTCACTATCACGGCGGCATGGGCCAGGGACCGGACGCGATCGTCGCCGGCGGGCTCGTCGATGCACTGACGCTGGCCGGCCATGACGTCGTCGTTACCGATATCGGCAGGGTTGGCGACGAGCAGGAGCGCGAGATCGCAACCGGCTTTGCGGTCTGCAATGCCGTCTGCGGCGAGGTCCGCATCGCCCTGGACCGCGGCCGCTTTCCGATCGTGCTCGCCGGCAACTGCCTGACATCGGCCGGTGCGGTCGCCGGCGAAGATGCCGATGCGATCATCTGGGCCGACCAGCATGGCGACCTCAATACGCCCGAAACCTCCGTCTACGGCTTTCTCGACGGCATGGCGCTGGCGACGATCCTGGGCCTGTGCTGGAAGCCGATGGCCTCTTCCATCCCCGGCTTCAAACCGATCGATCCGGCACGCTGCGTGCTGGTCAATGCCCGCGACCTCGATCCGGCCGAACAGGAGCTGTTGAAGACGCTGCCGGTCATCCGCGCCGAATGCCCGGACTGGGCATCCGCCTGCGGCAGGCTGAAGGCACCAGACGCAAAGCGGGTGCATCTGCATCTCGATCTCGACGTGCACGATCCCGAGGCGCTGCAGGCCAACCGCTACACCACGCCGGGCGGCCCGGAGCCGAAACAGCTGCGCCAGGCGGTCTGCGGCATGGCCGGACTGCTGCCGATTTCCGGCATCACCATCTCGGCCTACGATCCGGCCTTCGACGCGCAGGCCGAGGTTCCGCCGCTGGTCGGCGAGTTGCTTAGCGAGTTGCTGGCGACGATGGAGAAGAGCTGATGCTGAAAGCCCGCGTCATCCCTTGCCTCGACGTCAAGAACGGCCGCGTCGTCAAGGGCGTCAATTTCGTCGATCTGGTCGATGCCGGTGACCCGGTCGAGGCGGCAAAAGCCTATGATGCGGCCGGCGCCGACGAACTCTGCTTTCTCGACATCACCGCGTCGTCCGACAACCGGGAAACCATCTTCGATGTCGTCGCCCGCACCGCCGAACAGTGCTTCATGCCGCTGACGGTCGGCGGCGGCGTGCGCCAAGTCGCCGATATCAGAAAACTGCTGCTGGCCGGCGCCGACAAGGTGTCGATCAACACGGCGGCGGTGAAGAACCCGGATTTTGTCGCCGAGGCAGCGGACAAATTCGGCAATCAGTGCATCGTCGTGGCCATCGACGCCAAGAAGGTGTCGGCGCCAAATGAGGCCGACCGCTGGGAAATCTTCACCCATGGCGGCCGCGAAAAGACCGGCATCGATGCGGTCGAGTTTGCGCGAAAAATGGTCGATCGTGGCGCCGGCGAGATCCTGTTGACCTCGATGGACCGTGACGGCACCAAGGCCGGCTACGACATTGCGCTGACCCGCGCGATCGCGGATGCGGTGCGCGCGCCGGTCATCGCGTCGGGCGGCGTCGGCACGCTCGATCATCTGGTCGAGGGCATCCGCGACGGCCACGCCGGAGCCGTGCTGGCGGCGTCGATCTTCCATTTCGGCACCTACACGATTGCAGAAGCCAAGGCGCATATGGCCAAGGCCGGGCTGCCGATGCGGCTGGACTCATCCGTCGATCGGCCCTAGAGCGTTTCCGGCTAAGAAAGGCTTGCTACGCGCCATGGCTGAATTCTCGCTCTCCGAGCTGGAGACAATCATCGCCCAACGCGCCCGATCCGGCGACCCGGACTCGTGGACGGCGAAACTGTTTGCCAAGGGCATGGACAAGGCCGCGCAAAAGCTTGGCGAGGAGGCGGTCGAGACCGTCATTGCTGCCGTCAAAGGCGACAAAAAAGCCCTCGTTTCCGAAAGTGCCGATCTTATATATCATTGGCTTGTCGTGCTTGGGATTGCGGAGGTTCCGCTGGACGACGTACTGCGCGAGCTCGAGAGCCGTACCGGCCGCTCGGGCGTCGCCGAAAAGGCTTCGCGGTCGAAGGGTTGACCGCTAGAGCCGGATGATTTCAGGCCAAGGCCTGAAATCTGAATCCGTCTCTAAAATTGAAGAAGGAGCATGATGTCGTCCGAAAACCGCTTCACACTTTTCGGCATCATGCTCTAGAGGGCAGGAAACTCGATGGACCAGCTCGCTCCGACCGAGAAATATTCCCCCTATCGTTTCTTCTCGGCCGAGCAATGGTCGAACTTCCGCGCCGACACGCCGATGACGCTGAGCGAAGACGAGATCAACCGTCTGCGCTCGCTCAACGATCCGGTCGACCTCGAAGAGGTCAAGCGCATCTATCTGTCGCTGTCGCGCCTGCTGTCGGCCCATGTCGAGGCCAGCCAGCTGCTGTTTCGGCAACGCCAGGCCTTTTTCAATGCGCTGGATGTGGTCAAGACGCCGTTCATCATCGGCATTGCCGGTTCGGTCGCGGTCGGCAAGTCGACCACGGCGCGCGTGCTGAAGGAGCTTCTGGCGCGCTGGCCGTCGAGCCCCAAGGTCGACCTCATCACCACCGACGGGTTCCTGCTGCCCAACGAGGTGTTGCGGCGCGACAATCTGATGGAGCGCAAGGGCTTTCCCGACAGCTACGATGTCGGTGCGCTGCTGCGTTTCCTCTCGGGCATCAAATCGGCGCAGCGCAATGTCCGCGCGCCGGTCTATTCGCATTTGACCTATGACGTCATTCCCGGCGAGTTCGTCACCATCGACCGGCCCGACATATTAATCTTCGAAGGCATCAATGTGCTGCAGCCCGGCAAATTGCCGAAGGACGGCAAGATCGTGCCGTTCCTGTCGGATTTCTTCGATTTCGCCATCTATATCGATGCCGACGAAAAGCTGATTCATCACTGGTACATCGCCCGCTTCATGCGGCTTCGCGAGACCGCCTTCCGCAATCCGGACTCCTTTTTCCACCGCTATTCGCAGCTTTCCGAAGACGCCGCGCGCGCCATTGCGGAAGGCTTGTGGGCCAACATCAACCTGAAAAACCTGCGCGAGAACATCGTGCCGACGAGGGCGCGCGCCGACCTCATCCTGCGCAAGGGCGCCAATCACCTGGTCGAGGAAGTGGCGCTCAGGAAACTGTAGCCGCGGTCCCCGGGCGGTCCACGATCTCGGTTGACGGCTCGTCCTGCGTCGGTAGCCGCAAATAGGGCCGATCCGCGGGGACGAGTTTACGCGCCACGGCATAGACCACGATCGCGACAGCGGCGGCGGCATAGCCGTCGATCGCATAGTGCCAGGCCAGATACACCGAACTCACGGCGACAAAGGCAACATAGGCGAACGCTACTGCGCCGAGACGGCGATTGTACTCCCGCACGAAAAGCGCGTTGAGCATCGCCAGGCCGACATGCAGGCTGGGAAAGGCCGAAATGCCTGAGCCGAAACCCGTCTGCCTGGCCTCATGCAGCGTCCACAAATATTGCTGATAGGAAACGGCGGAGTTGGAGGATCCGGCGCCGTGGGCCAGGAATGCCATCTGTTCGCCAAACCGTGCCGTGTCGCCTGTGACCGCACCGTAGAATGCCGGACCGGCTGACAGGAACAGCCCGGCCAGGATGTTGCCGACGACAACCCAGACCACCATGAAGCAGGCGAGATAGCGTGTTCGAATCGACGCCGTCCAGGGCGATGTCACGATGAAGAACAAGGCACCGAAATTGAGGGCGAACCACAAAACGTTGTAATTCCACTCGACGGCAATCCGCACGAAATCGTTTTCAGCGACCATGTAGAGCCAGCGCCACGGATCGGCGCCGAAATGCAGGAAGGCGTCGATGTCGGCATGTGTCACGTCGAATGAAAAGCCGTCCTGCCAGACCGGCATGCCGTTTTTCACCGAGGTGAATGTGCCCTGAAAGATCATGAGCGCCATCATGAGGCATAGACCCGAGAGCGAGTATGCCAGCCGCGATGTCGAAAACACATGTTTCGCCGCCAGACGGCGCCTGCCATCGAAGCGGTGCATGAGCAGGCTCACATCGACAAGAATGGCGAAGGCCGACGGCATCACGCCGTTCAACAATATCCAGCGCCAGAAGTATATCGAATACGCGCTGCGGTCGGCCGCGCCGATCGCGTGCAGAAAAACCAGTCCGGCCAGTGTGTAGATGGCAATGAACAGATAAAGGCCGGAATCCCGGCGAACCAGTGGGATTGCCCCGTTGGTGGCAGCCCATAGTTGACGCAAGATTACACTGCTGTCTGTCATGATCCCCGGGCCGACGTTGCAATGCCCAGGCGCTTTTACGAGGAAAACCTGTAGAATCGGTTAGTGCCCCGCCTTCGTCACCCGCCGCAGCGTCAGATTGATGCGGCCGCCGTTCTTCAGCAGCGCCGAAGTCGACGGGTAGATGCGGTCGACCCCGTGGAAGCAGAGCCGGCCTTCACCGCCGAGCACGACGACATCGCCGCTTTTCAGTCTGAACGATTTGGTGCCGCCGTCGCGCGTCGTCTGGCCGACCCGGAACAGACAATCGTCGCCGAGCGAAACAGAAACCACGGGCGCCGAGAAATCGGCTTCGTCGCGGTCCTGGTGCAGGCCCATTTTGGCGTCCTGCGCATAGAAATTGACCAGGCAAGCCTCCGGTGGGTGGGGATAGGCGGCGACCTCCTGCCACAATTGCATCAGCGCGTCGGGGATCGGCGGCCATGGCTCACCGGTCAGCGGATGCGTCGGCTGGTAGCGATATCCCAGTTCCTTGTCGGTGACCCAGCCGAGCGAGCCGCAATTGGTCATGCGCACACTCATCTCCTTGCCGGTGCGCGGCATCGCCGGCACGAACAGCGGCGCCTGCTGCACCACCTTGCGTACGTCTTCGACCAGCGCTTCCTGAGCCGCGCGGGGCAAGTAGCCAGGCATATGGCGGACGCCTTTGGGCAGAACGAGCATGAGTTGGCGGTTACTCCAGTTCAAAGGCCAACAATGCCACCGCCCGACAAAAACGGCGACCCGAAAGCCGCCGTCCCAGATTTGGTCAGGCACGAGCAAAGGAGCCTAATCGTTCTCTACCCGGCCGCGCAGCTTCTTGATCGTGCCGCGCCCGGCCTTGCTCTTCAGACGCCGCTCCACCGCGCCTTTCGACGGCCTGGTCTTCTTGCGCGGCGGCGGCGGTGGTTCGGCGGCCTTGGCGACCAGCGCCGTCAGCCTTGCCCGGGCATCGGCCCGGTTCTGCTCCTGGGTGCGGAAGCGCCCGGCTTCGATGACAATGACGCCGTCCTTGGTGGCGCGCTGGCCGGCCAGCTTGATGGTGCGTGCGCGCACACGTTCCGACAGACCCGTGGCGTTGGCCGCGTCGAAGCGCAACTGCACCGCGGTGGCCACCTTGTTGACGTTCTGGCCGCCGGGACCGGACGAGCGGATGAAATCCTCGTGCAGGTCACCCTGGTGGATCACGGCTTCGTCGGCAATGATGATGTCGTCGATCGGCATGCCGCAGTCATGGCGCGGCGGACCGAAAAAGAAAAGGCCCGATCGGGACCGGGCCTTTTCAATAACGGACGATGCCTCGACTATTCCGCGGCTTCCTGCAGGCGCGGCGCGGCGCCGAGCACGACGGCATCGACATGGCTTTCGAATTTCTCGAAGTTGACGGCGAACATGCCGACCAGCCTTGCTGCCTGGCGGTCATAGGCAGCCTTGTCGGCCCAAGTCGAACGCGGGTCGAGAATGGCGCTGTCGACGCCCGGAACGGCCACCGGCACCTCGAAGCCGAAATTGGCATCGGTGCGGAAGCCGGCCACCTTCAGCGAACCGTCGAGGGCGGCGGCCAGCAAGGCGCGCGTCGCCTTGATCGGCATGCGCTTGCCGGTGCCGTAGGCGCCGCCTGTCCAGCCGGTGTTGACCAGCCAGCAATCGGCGTCGTGGCGGGCGATCAGCTCGCGCAGCAGATTGCCGTATTCCTTGGGATGGCGCGGCATGAACGGCGCGCCGAAACAGGTCGAGAACGTTGCTTCAGGCTCGGTCACGCCCTTTTCGGTGCCGGCCACCTTGGCCGTGTAGCCGGAGAGGAAATGATACATCGCCTGCGCCGGGGTCAGCCGTGCGATTGGCGGCATGACGCCGAAAGCATCGGCGGTCAGCATGATGATGTTCCTGGGGTGGCTGGCGCGTCCGCTCTTCGAGGCGTTGGGGATGAAGTCGAGCGGATAGGCGCAGCGCGTGTTTTCGGTCAGGCTTCCGTCGTTGAAGTCCGGCACCCGGTCGGCGTCGAGCACGACATTTTCCAGCACCGTGCCAAAACGCTGCGTGGTGGCAAAGATCTCCGGCTCGGCTTCGGCCGACAGCCGGATCGTCTTGGCGTAGCAGCCGCCTTCGAAATTGAAGATGCCGTGCGGCCCCCAGCCATGCTCGTCGTCGCCGATGAGCGTACGTGACGGATCGGCCGACAGCGTCGTCTTGCCGGTGCCCGACAGGCCGAAGAAGATCGCCGCGTCGCCGGCCGGTCCCTCATTGGCCGAACAGTGCATCGGCATGACGCCCTTGGCCGGCAAGAGGTAGTTCAGCATGGTGAACACCGACTTCTTCATTTCGCCGGCATAGGAGGTGCCGCCGATCAGCACGATCTTGCGGATCAGGTCGACCGCAATCACCGTTTCGGTGCGGCTGCCGTGGCGGGCCGGATCGGCGCGGAAGGACGGCAGGTCGATGATGGTCATCTCCGGCACGAACTCACCGAGCTCGGCCGCATCGGGGCGAATGAGCAGGTTGCGGATGAACAGCGAGTGCCAGGCGAATTCGGTGATGACCCGCGTCGGCAGCTTCAGATCGGCATCGGCGCCGCCGACGAGATCCTGCACATACAGATCCTTGTCCGCGGCGTGGACAAGGAAATCGGCGAACAGCGTCTCGAACTGGGCCGGCGAAATCGCCTTGTTGTTGTCCCACCAGATATGACCCTCGGTGGCGCCGTCGCGCACGACAAACTTGTCCTTGGGCGAGCGGCCGGTGTGCTGGCCGGTCTCGGCAAGCAGCGCGCCGCCGGCGGTCAACCTGGCCTCGCCACGGCGGATCGCGTCCTCGTAAAGGGCGGCCGCACCAAAATTATAATGAACCGTGCCGGTGGTTTTCAGGCCGATACGATCGATCGCGCAGGCGGAATTGCGTTTGCCGACTTCCGACATCAAGGGTCCCTTCTTCTGGATTCGCCGCAGTTTGCCGACGTATTTCCGACATGCCCGCGAGGTGGCTGAGACGGTCAGAACCAGAAAACCCGAATGATATCAAATCATTAATCGATTTAAAAAATTTGAAAGTTGTTTAAATCGTTTATATGTGCAAAAAATCACGGTGGTTGCCCAAAGGATTGGCACACAGTGTTCGTCCAATCCGTGTAGAGGTTCCGATGGGGCCGCTGGCAAGCCGTCCGCGACAGCGGATGGAGCCTGTGCCACATTTTGTACCTAATTTGTCCTGCAAAAGCCCCTTCTCTAAGACAGAAGGGACAGCTCATGAGGGAGCCGCTTGAAATGGCAACAATCGCGCTTGTCGATGACGATCGCAACATTCTGACGTCGGTCTCGATCGCCCTCGAATCCGAGGGGTATCGCGTCGAGACCTACACGGATGGGGCGTCGGCGCTGGAAGGCCTGGCGGCGCGGCCGCCGAATCTCGCCATCCTCGACATCAAGATGCCACGCATGGACGGCATGGAGCTGCTGCGTCGGATGCGGCAGAAGTCCGACCTGCCGGTGATCTTCCTGACCTCGAAGGACGACGAGATCGATGAGCTTTTCGGCCTCAAGATGGGCGCCGACGATTTCATCCGCAAACCGTTCTCGCAGCGCCTGCTGGTTGAGCGGGTGCGCGCCGTGCTGCGCCGTGCCAGTGCCCGCGAAGCTGCGGCAAAGGCGCCCAGCCAGCAGGCTCGCTCGCTCGAACGCGGCCAGCTCGTCATGGACCAGGAACGCCACACCTGCACCTGGAAGGGCGAGCCGGTGACGCTGACGGTCACCGAATTTCTCATCCTGCACTCGTTGGCGCAGCGCCCCGGCGTGGTAAAAAGCCGTGATGCGTTGATGGATTCGGCCTATGATGAGCAGGTCTATGTCGACGACCGCACCATTGACAGCCACATCAAGCGGCTGCGCAAGAAGTTCAAGGCCGTCGACGATGACTTCGAAATGATCGAAACGCTTTACGGAGTCGGGTACCGGTTCCGCGAAGCTTAAGACCGGACCGGGAGCTGCTATTCGATGGCAGTTGACGTAGAGCGAGGCAGACGGGCGGGCGCCGGCAGGCGACCGTCCAGGATTATGCCCGCATTCCTGTCGAGGATCACGGTGCCGATGCGCCGCTTCCTCGGCCATCACATCTTTTCCAGCCTGACCCGGCGCATCCTGTTCCTCAACCTGGCGGGCCTGGCCGTGCTGGTCACCGGCATCCTCTATCTCAACACCTTCCGCGACGGGCTGATCGACGCCCGCGTCGAAAGCCTGATGACGCAGGGCGAGATCATCGCCGGCGCGATCGCAGCGTCGGCGACGGTCGAGACGGATTCGATCAGCATCGATCCGGAAAAACTGCTCGAACTGCAGGCCGGCGAGAGCCTGGGGCCGGGTTCCGACCAGCTCGACAATCTCGATTTCCCGATCAATCCCGAGCGCGTCGCGCCGGTCTTGCGGCGGCTGATCTCGCCGACGCGCACGCGCGCCCGCATCTATGACCGCGACGCCAATTTGCTGCTCGATTCACGCCATCTCTACTCGCGCGGCCAGATCCTGCGTTACGACCTGCCGCCGGTCGAGGACGAGCAGCCGGATATGCTGGAGCGGGTGCAAAAATTCGTCTTCGATTTCTTCCGCAACAAGGATCTGCCTGTCTATCACGAGCAGCCCGGCGGCAACGGCGCCGCCTTCCCCGAGGTGGTCAAGGCGCTGACCGGCAGCCCGTCGACGATCGTGCGGGTGAGCGAACAGGGCGAGCAGATCGTCTCGGTGGCGGTGCCGATCCAGCGCTTCCGCGCCGTGCTCGGCGTGCTGATGCTGTCGACCGAAGGCGGCGACATCGACAAGATCGTCGCCGCCGAGCGCAAGGCGATCCTGCGCGTGTTCGGCATCGCGGCACTGGTCACCGCCATCCTGTCGATGCTGCTGGCGTCGACCATCGCCAATCCGCTGCGGCGGCTGTCGGCGGCGGCGGTGCGCGTGCGGCGCGGCGTCAAGAGCCGCGAGGAAATCCCCGATTTTTCCGACCGCCAGGACGAGATCGGCAATCTGTCGATCGCGGTGCGCGACATGACCAATGCGCTCTATGCCCGCATCGAGGCCATCGAAAGCTTTGCCGCCGACGTTTCCCACGAATTGAAAAACCCGCTGACCTCGCTGCGCAGCGCGGTCGAAACGCTGCCGCTGGCCAAGAACGACAATTCACGCGCGCGTCTGATGGAGATCATCCAGCACGATGTCCGGCGGCTGGACCGGCTGATCACCGACATTTCCGATGCCTCGCGCCTCGACGCCGAGCTGGCGCGTGAGGATGCGGCAATCGTCGATTTGAAGAAATTCATCACCGACCTCGTCGCCGTGTCGCGCGAGGCGACGCGCAACAAGAAGGCGGTCGAGATCGAGTTCAAGGCCGCCAAGCTGCCGCAAGGCGTCAAAGGCTATTTCGTCACCGGCCATGATCTGAGGATCGGCCAGGTCATCACCAACCTGATCGAGAATGCCCGCTCCTTCGTGCCGGAGGACCACGGCCATATCGCCATTTCCCTGGCACGCTCGGGCAAGGTCAACATCGTGACCGTCGACGACAACGGCCCCGGCATCCGCGCCGACGCCATCGACCGCATCTTCGAGCGCTTCTACACCGATCGGCCGGCCGGCGAGGCGTTCGGCCAGAATTCCGGGCTTGGCCTGTCGATCAGCCGCCAGATCGTCGAAGCCCATGGCGGCACGCTGACGGCCGAGAACATCCCCGGTACCCCGGGCGACATCAAGGGCGCGCGCTTCGTCGTGACGCTGCCGGCCGAAGGCTGATTAGAGCATGATCCCGAACCGAAGGACCGCGTCAGCGAAAAGTGGGAACCGGTTTTCGGAAAAGATCATGCTCCAACAAAGAGCTAGACCAGGATGACGATTCAACCAAACGTCATACCGATCTAGTAGCCGCGTATGCCTGACCCCGTGAAGCCCGAAAATATCCACGCCACCGCGATCCTGATCGGCGAGCGCGGCATTGTCATCACCGGGCCGTCCGGCTCGGGCAAGACGACGCTGGCGCTGGCACTGATCGATCATTTTGGCCGGCGCGGACTGTTTGCGCGGTTGATCGGCGACGACCAGCTGTTTGTCGCGGCGCATTTCGGGCGGCTGGTCTGCCGTGCGCCGGCCAGCATCGCCGGCCTCACCGAGGTGCCCGGGCTTGGGCCGAAGCTGATTTTGTTCGAACCCGGCGCGGTGATCGACCTCGCGATCCAACTGGTTGCCGCCGAGCAAATGGTGCGTTTCCAGGACGAGTTGAGCGAGATGATCGCGGGCTGCAATGTGCCGCGCATCGACCTTGCCGAGCGCAACGTCAGTGCGGCTTTGCCGGCGGTCATGGCGCGGCTGGCGATTGCGCCTTTCGTATGATCCGCCCCCGGTTTTTTGCTGCAATGCGTCAAAATGGCCATGGCAGGCGCAATTTTGGGCTTGTCAACGCGCCGCGCGTCGACAAGATAGCGCTCCCGCCGCCTGGGATGGCCGGCGAGCATAAAAAGCGCCTGTGAAGCGGCGATGACGGGAGCCACTATAGAATGATCGGACTCGTGCTTGTAACGCACGGTCAACTGGCCGCCGAGTTCCGCCATGCCGTGGAACATGTCGTGGGGCCACAAGACAATTTCGAAACCGTGGCGATCGGCGCCGATGACGATATGGAGCAGCGGCGGAGCGATATCGTCGACGCTGTCGGCCGCGTCGACACCGGGACCGGCGTCATTGTTCTGACAGACATGTTCGGCGGCACGCCGTCCAACCTTGCCATTTCGGTGATGGAATCCGGCCGTACCGAGGTCATCGCCGGCATGAACCTGCCGATGCTGATCAAGCTGTCGTCGATCCGCAAGGGTGACAACATGGCGGCGGCGCTCGACGAGGCACAGGCCGCAGGGCGCAAATACATCAATGTCGCCAGCCAGCTCCTGAGCAGCAAATGAGCATGGCATCGGAAAAGGACCAGATAGCCAAAGATTCGATCACTAGGGAGTTTCCGATCATCAACCAGCGTGGCCTGCATGCGCGCGCCTCGGCCAAGTTCGTCCAGGTCGCCAGCGGCTTCGACGCCACCGTCCATGTCGAGAAGGACGGCCTCAAGGTCGGCGGCACCTCGATCATGGGCCTGATGATGCTGGCGGCGAGCCCCGGCTATTCGATCCGCGTCACCGCCAGCGGCGCTGAGGCCGTCGCGGTGATGGACGCGCTAGAGCAGTTGGTCGCCTCGCGCTTCGGCGAAGAGTGCTGAAAACACATACGCGCATAAAGATTTCTTTATATCCCATTGTCGTCTGAGCGGCGATCTGCTAGTCAGGCCGGCATTCCCGCGCCCTTCGACGCGCCGTGTGGCGCAGGCGCATCTGAAGACAAATCACACCGGAGCACTGCCATGACAGGTAGCAAGGACTATGTGGTCGCCGACATCTCGCTTGCCGGCTGGGGCCGCAAGGAACTCGATATCGCCGAAACCGAAATGCCGGGCCTGATGGCCTGCCGCGAGGAATTCGGCGCCAAGAAGCCGCTAAAGGGCGCGCGCATCACCGGCTCGCTGCACATGACCATCCAGACGGCCGTGCTGATCGAGACGCTGAAGGCGCTCGGCGCCGACATCCGCTGGGCCTCGTGCAACATCTTCTCGACCCAGGACCATGCCGCCGCAGCCATCGCCGAGGCCGGCATCCCGGTTTTCGCCGTCAAGGGTGAGAGCCTCGAAGAGTACTGGGACTACACCGACAAGATCTTCCAGTGGGCCGATGGTGGCCTCTCCAACATGATCCTCGACGATGGCGGCGACGCCACCATGTACATCCTGGTCGGTGCCCGCGCCGAAGCCGGCGAGGACGTTCTGTCCAACCCGCACAGCGAGGAAGAGGAGTACTTCTACGCCCAGGTGAAGAAGCGTCTGAAGGCGTCGCCCGGCTTCTTCACCAAGCAGAAGGAAGCGATCCGCGGCGTCACCGAAGAGACGACGACGGGCGTCAACCGCCTCTACCAGTTGCAGAAGAAGGGCCTGCTGCCCTTCCCGGCGATCAACGTTAACGACTCGGTCACCAAGTCGAAGTTCGACAACAAATATGGCTGCAAGGAATCGCTCGTCGACGGCATTCGCCGCGGCACCGACACCATGATGGCCGGCAAAGTCGCAGTCGTCTGCGGTTATGGCGACGTCGGCAAGGGGTCGTCGGCCTCGCTCAAGGGCGCCGGCGCCCGCGTCAAGGTCACCGAGGTCGATCCGATCTGCGCGCTGCAGGCGGCAATGGATGGCTTTGAAGTGGTCACGCTGGAAGATGCGGCCCCGACCGCCGACATCGTCATCACCACGACCGGCAACAAGGATGTCGTCACCCTCGACCACATGCGCTCGATGAAGGACATGGTGATCGTTGGCAATATCGGCCACTTCGACAATGAGATTCAGGTGGCCTCGCTGCGCAACCTGAAATGGACCAACGTCAAGCCGCAGGTCGACATGATCACTTTCCCGGACGGCAAGCGGATGATC
Organism: Mesorhizobium sp. P171375; assembly: GCF_057786075.1. Taxonomy (NCBI): domain Bacteria; kingdom Pseudomonadati; phylum Pseudomonadota; class Alphaproteobacteria; order Hyphomicrobiales; family Phyllobacteriaceae; genus Mesorhizobium; species Mesorhizobium sp. P171375. Next base: position 1,116,398 of record NZ_JBYNWF010000001.1, on the reverse strand, counting down.
CTTTTGTCCGAGGGACGCCTGCTCAACCTCGGCAACGCCACCGGCCATCCGAGCTTCGTGATGTCGGCCTCGTTCACCAACCAGGTGCTGGCGCAGATCGAACTCTACACAAAGCCCGGCCAGTACCAGAACCAGGTCTATGTGCTACCCAAACATCTCGACGAGAAGGTGGCGCGCCTGCATCTCGACAAGCTTGGCGCCCGCCTGACCGAACTGTCCGGCGAACAGGCCGCCTATATCGGCGTGACTCCGCAGGGTCCGTTCAAGCCGGAACACTACCGCTATTAAGCATAGCGCAAATTACCACTAGATATTGAAGCCGGGCGATTGACATTTCGCCCGGCTTCTTTTTGCGCGGAATGATTCTTCACGCCGATTCCAGCACGCGCTATTGTGGTGATTCGCGGGCCGGGGACGAGGGCCGGCTCACGCATAGAGAGCATGATCCCGAAAAGTGGGAACCGGTTTTCGGAAAAGATCATGCTCTTCAAAAAAGGAGTTAGATCGGGAGGGCGTTCTACCAACGTCATCCTGATCTAGGCGGTCTTGCATTCAGGCGGCGAAGAGGACCAAGACATGCCGGGGGAAAACCCGCCTCGCGCGGGACGGGCCGTTTCCGGCGGCCATGACGATTCCGATATCACTGGCTCCGCCATGACAGGCGGCGGCCTAAAGAAGCGCGTCGGCGCCCGCATCGCGGGCTTTCTCGCCACATCCGCGCTTGCCGGTCCGCTTACGTTGTTTGCCGCGCATGCCGAGCCATCCATTGCGCAGAATGCCGGGCTGTCGGTCAGCGCAGTCGAGGTCATCCAGCTCGCCATGTTCGTCGGCGTCATGGGCGCCGCTCTAATCTCGGCCATCTTCCTGATCCGCGAAAGAGCCCGCACCTCGGCGCAGAATGTCGAGCTCAGGGCCCGCATCGCCGATGTCAACGCGGCGCTGCAGCGTTCGGAAGCGCTGCTCAATCTGCGCGACCAGCGCATCATCGTCTGGGCTTCGGAGAACAAGAAGCCCGAGCTGATCGGAACTTTGCCGCTCGAAAGCGGCGCGCCGGAAGACCGTGCGGCTTTCCTCGCCTTCGGCCGCTGGCTGATGCCGCGCTCGGCGGCAGCGCTCGAAAATGCCGTCGCGGGCCTGCGCGAGAAAGCCAAGCCGTTCGATCTGGTCATCGAATCGCAGGCCGGGGCGCCGCTCGAAGTGCATGGCCGCAAGAGTGCCGCCCATGTGCTGGTGCGCTTCGTCTCGCTGTCGGAAACGCAGCGCAGCCAGGCCAGGCTGAAGATCGAGAACCAGCGGCTGGCCGCCGACTACGACACCATGATCGGCCTGTTCGACGCCTTGCCGATGCCGGCATGGCTGCGCGCCGCTGACGGGCGGCTGAAATGGGTCAACCGCGCCTATGCCGGCGCGGTCGAGGCATCGAGCGCCGAAACGGCGGTGCGCGAAGCCAAGGAATTCCTTGGTGGCCAGGCGCGCGAACAGATCACCGAACAACACAAATCGCACCCGGTCTTCGAGCAGACGCTGTCGACGGTGATCGAGGGCGACCGCCGCGTCTTCGCCGTCACCGACTTCGCCGGTAGCGACGGCTCGGCGGGCCTTGCCTGCGACACCAGCGCCACCGAAACCATACGCGGCGAATATGAGCGCACGGTGCGCAGCCATGCCGACACGCTCGACCAGCTCAACACGGCGGTGGCGATCTTCGATACCGACGAGAAGCTGCGCTTTTTCAACCAGGCTTTCCAGAAGCTGTGGGGGCTGGACTCTGGCTTCCTGCACAGCGCGCCGGACAATGCGCTTTTGCTCGACCGGCTGCGCAGCGAAGGCAAGATCGCCGAGCAGCCGGAATGGCGGCGCTGGAAGGAAGGCCTGCTTAACGCCTACCGCGCCGTGGAATCGCAGGAACACTGGTGGCATCTGCCCGACGGCAAGACCATCCGCGTGGTCGCCAACCCGCAGCCCAAGGGCGGCGTGACCTGGGTGTTCGAGAACCTGACCGAGAAGATGGACCTGGAAAGCCGTTACCAGACCGCCGTGCGGGTCCAGGGCGAGACGCTCGACAATCTGGCCGAGGGCGTCGCGGTGTTCGGCCCCGATGGGCGGCTGCGTCTGTCCAATCCGGCCTTTGTCGCGCTGTGGGGGCTGAGCCAGGATGTGGTCAAGCCCAACGTCCATGTATCGGCGATCCGAGACCTCAGCGACCAGCGCGCCGTCGACAGCCCGTGGGGCGGGTTCGTCGCCGCCATCACCGGTTTCGACGACGAGCGCCGCGAGCGCCACGGCCAGACCGAGCTGAAGAACGGCACCGTGCTAAGCTACGCCGTCATCCCGCTGCCCAACGGGCAGGTGATGATGACCTTCGTCGACGTCACCGACAGCGTCAATGTCGAGCGCGCCCTGAAGGACAAGAACGAGGCGCTGCAGAAATCCGACCAGCTGAAGAACGAGTTCGTGCAGCACGTTTCCTACGAGCTGCGCTCGCCGCTGACCAACATCATCGGCTTCACCGAGTTGTTGTCGCTGCCAACGACCGGGCCGCTGAGCCCCAAGCAGCGCGAATATGTCGAGCATGTCGGCTCGTCGTCTTCGGTGCTCCTCACCATCGTCAACGACATACTCGACCTCGCCACCGTCGACGCCGGCATCATGCAGCTCGACATTTCGGAGGTGAGCGTCGATCGCACCATCCAGGCCGCCGCCGAACTGGTCGCCGACCGGCTGGAAGAGCATGCAATCAAGCTCAAGATAGACGCCGCGGCCGCGCCGAAGAGTTTCCACGGCGACGAGACCCGGGTCCGCCAGATCCTCTACAATCTGTTGAGCAACGCGGCCAATTACGCGCCTGAAGCGAGCACGATCACGCTGGCCTGCCGCCATTTGGAACAAGGCGTCGAATTCTCCGTCCACGATGACGGTCCCGGCATGCCGCCGGACCTGCTCGATTCGGTGTTCCGCCGCTTCGAGCCGCGTACCAATGGCGGACGCCGGCGCGGCGCCGGGCTCGGCCTGTCGATCGTCAAGAGCTTTGTCGAGCTGCATGGCGGCAGCGTGCGCATCGAGACCGGCAAGGACCAGGGCACCACCGTCATCTGCACCTTCCCCGATGCACCGTCGGGCATCCGCGCCGCGGCCGAGTAGCGCGCTCGATGACTGTTGCTGTGCTGGAGCGTTTTCTCGCCGACGAGGCTGCGACCGCAAGGCTCGGCGAAGACCTGGCCATGGCGCTGCGGCCGGGCGATGTGCTGGCGCTCAAGGGCGATCTCGGCGCCGGCAAGTCGACGCTGGCGCGTGCTCTGATCCGGGCGCTGGCCGACGATGCCGGCCTCGACGTGCCGAGCCCGACCTTCACTTTGGTGCAAAGCTACGACACGCGCATTCCCGTCCATCATTTCGATCTCTATCGGCTGTCCTCAGCGGGCGAGATCGACGAGCTGGGTTTCGACGAAGCGCTGCTGCAAGGCGCAGCCCTGGTTGAATGGCCGGAGCGGGCCGAGGCCGCCTTACCCAAGACGTCGATCTGGATCGAACTGGTCCATCATGGAGAAGGCCGATTAGCGAACTTGTCGGGCGAAGGTGCAGCCTTCGAACGCATGGCGCGATCGCTGGCGATGCGCGACTTCCTCGCAACGGCCGGCTGGGGCGAGGCCGCGCGGCGCCATTTCGTCGGCGACGCCTCGGCGCGCTCTTACGAGATCGTCTCGCTCGCGGGCCTCGAGCCACGCGTGCTGATGAACTCGCCGCGGCTGGTGCTCGGACCGCCGGTGCGCGACGGCAAACCCTACGCGGTGATCGCCCACACCGCGCAATCGGTGACGGCCTTTGTCGCCATCGACAAGGCACTGCTGGCGCAAGGTGTCAGCGTCCCCCAGATTCACGCCGAGGATCTCGATCAGGGCTTTCTGCTGCTGGAGCATCTGGGCTCGGAAGGCTTTCTCGACGGCCAGGGCGAGCCAGTGGCCGAGCGCTATGCGGCGGCGGCCGAATTGCTGGCGATGATGCATGGCAAGGCGTGGCCGCAGCGCATGGAGGCCGTTGCGGGCATTTATCACGACGTGCCTCCCTTCGATCGCGATGCGATGCTGATCGAAGCCGACCTCTTGGTCGACTGGTATGTGCCGATGGTGACCGGCGCCCCAGCCAGCGAAGGCTTGCGCGCCGGCTATCACAAGGAATGGAACGCGGTTCTCGACCGGCTGAACACAGACGAATACACATTGATGCTGCGCGACTTCCATTCGCCCAACATCATCTGGCGCGGTGACCGCACCGGCCACGATCGTCTCGGCATCGTCGACGTCCAGGATGCGCTGCTCGGCCCGGCCGCCTACGACGTCGCGTCGCTGGCCATGGATGCCCGCGTCACCGTCTCGCCCGACATCGAGCAACACACCGTCGATGCCTATGTCGCGGCGCGTCAAGCCGCCGGCGGCTTCGACGAGTCCGCTTTCCGCGAGGCCTATGCAATTATGGCGGCGCAGCGCAATTCGAAAATCCTCGGCATTTTCGTGCGGCTCGAAAAGCGCGACGGCAAGCCCTATTATCTGAAACACCTGCCGCGCATCCGAGACTATCTCAGGCGGGCGCTGGCGCACCCGGCGCTGGCCGGGCTGAAGGAGTTCTATATGGCGCATGGCCTGCTGGAGGAACGCGCACCGTGACCTTGACCACCGCGATGGTGCTGGCAGCTGGTCTCGGCAAACGCATGCGGCCGATCACCGACACCATGCCTAAGCCGCTGGTGAGAATCGCCGGCAAGACCTTGCTCGACTGGGGGCTGGACAGTCTCGAAGCGGCCGGGGTCACCAAGGCCATCGTCAACGTGCACTATCTGCCGGACCAGATCGTCGCTCATGTCGCCGGGAGGCGAGGGCCCAAAATCGTCATTTCCGACGAGCGCGATGCGCTGCTGAATTCGGCCGGAGGCATCGTCAAGGCATTGCCGCTGCTGGGTGCCGAACCCTTCTACATCATCAATGCCGACACGTTCTGGATCGACAGCGGCCAGCCCAGCCTTGAGCGCCTTTCCCTTGCATGGGACGGCGCGAAAATGGATATTCTGCTGATGCTTACCGATCTCGACTCGGCGACCGGACACTGCGTCGGCACGGATTTCCTGATGGCGCCGGATGGCGGCCTGCGGCGCTCGAAAGGCGACCCGGCCGGGCTGATCTATGCGGGGGCGGCGATCGTTGATCCCGCCATCTTCAAGGACGCGCCAGCCGGCGCGCATTCGCTCAATGCTTATTTCGACAAGGCGATCGCCTCTGGCCGTCTGTTCGGCATGCAGATGCGGGGCCGCTGGATCACCGTCGGTACGCCCGATGCCATTCCGCAGGCGGAAGCGGCGGTCGCCGGCGCCCTCGCGAAGGTGGTATGAGCGGCGCGCGCCGCGTTCTCTCGATCCCGCCCGGAGCGCCATTCCTGCCGACTCTGGCCGAGGCCTTTCTGGCCGGACGGCTGGTGCCCAGCTTTCGTTTCGACGGCGATCCGCTGGCGCTGGCCGACGTCACCATCTATGTGCCGACACGGCGTGCGGCGCGCGCGCTGCGCGGTGCCTTTGTCGACGCGCTTTCCGGACCTGGCGTGAGCCGCCGTTCGGCGATCCTGCCGGTCATCCGCCCGCTCGGCGAGTTCGACGAGGACGAGGCCGCCTTCGACACTGGCACGCCGGCCGAGCTTGAGATGGCGCCGCCGATCGCCGCGATCGAACGCCTGCTGCTTTTGGCGCCGCTGGTGCGGGCGTGGAAGCGCACCTTGCCGGCGCATGTCCTGGCCATGTTCGACGAAGAGATCGTCGTGCCGGCCTCCGCCGCCGATGCGATCTGGCTGGCCCGCGACCTTGCCCGGCTGATGGACGAGATCGAAACCGAAGGCACGGACTGGACCAGGCTTGCCGATCTGGTGACCGGCAATCTTGCCGGCTGGTGGCTGGTGACGCTCGATTTCCTTCGCATCGTTACCGACGCCTGGCCAAAATTACTGGAGGAGCGCGACCGCTCCAACCCGGCCGCGCACCGCAATGCACTGATCCGGCGCGAGGCGAAGAGGCTCGAACGCAACCCGCCCAAAGGCCCGGTGATTGCCGCCGGCTCCACCGGCTCGATCCCGGCCACGGCCGAACTGCTTGCCGCGGTCGCCGGCCTACCCAACGGCGCCGTGGTGCTGCCCGGTCTCGATGGGATGCTGGACGAGCCGTCCTTTGCCGCGATTGCAGCACCCGGCGCTCGGCCTGCTTTGCTCGGTCATCCGCAATACGGCATGGCCAAGCTGATCGGCAAGATCGGCGTGCTGCGCGGCGATGTCGAGGAGGTCGTATCCGCCGAGCCGGCGCAGGCGCTTCGTGCCGCGCTTGTCGGCGAGGCGCTGCGGCCCGCAGAAACCACCGAATTGTGGGCGGAGACGCGCATCACCTTCAATGCCGGCGACATCACTGACGCCTTCGCCGACGTGACGCTGGTGGAAGCTGCCAGCGAACGCGACGAGGCGGTGGCAATCGCCATCGCGCTGAAGACAGCCGTCGAGCAGCCGGGACAGCGAGCGGCCCTTGTCACCGGCGACCGGGCGCTGGCGCGACGCGTCTCGGCCGAGCTTCTGCGCTTTGGCGTCATCGCCGACGATTCCGGCGGCACGCCGCTCGCTAACACGCCGGCTGCCAGCCTGCTGCGGCTAACGCTGCAAGCCCTGTTCCGGCCCGGCGACCCCGTCGGCCTGCTGTCGCTGCTCAAGCATCCGCTGCTTGGGCTCGGCCTGGAGCGGGCCGTCGTGCGCCATGCCGCCGAGCTCATCGAACTGGTGGCGCTGCGCGGCGGCACCGGCCGTCCCGACATCGCCTCGCTGCCGGCGCTGTTTGAGGACCGCCTTGCCGGCCTGAGCAGCGACAGGCGCCAGCCCTTCTGGTTTTCGCGCCTGACCGTGCGCGGTGTCGAGGAGGCTCGCGATCTGTTGGGCCGGCTTGCGACGGCGCTGGCGCCGCTGACCACTTTTCGCGGCGAAGAGAATGCCGATCTCGTCGCGCTGACCAAGGCGAGCGTCGCCGCGCTGGAAAATCTCGGCCGCACGGCGGACGGCAGCCTTGCCGAACTCTACGCTGGTGATGCCGGCGAGAAGCTTGCCGAACTGCTGCGCGGCGTGGTCGCGGCCTCGGCGTCGTTCGACTTCGCTGCCGACGAATGGCCCGATGTGATGGACGCGCTGATAGCACCGGAAACAGTCAAGCCGGGGCAAGGCACCGACCGCAACATCGCCATCTGGGGCGCGCTTGAAGCAAGGCTGCAAAGCGTCGACACGCTGGTCATTGGCGGGTTGAACGAGGGCGTGTGGCCGCGCAAGCCGGAGAGCGACCGCTTCATGTCGCGGCTGATGAAGACCGGCATCGACCTCGAGCCCCCGGAGCGGCGCATCGGCCTTGCCGCTCACGATTTCCAGATGGCGATGGGGGCAAAGAAGGTGGTGCTGACGCGCTCGGCCCGCGCAGGCGACGCACCTGCCGTGCCGTCGCGGTGGCTGCAGCGCATACTCACCTTCATCGGCAACGACCCCGCGACCGCGCCGCACCAGCGCGGCGATGAATTGCTGGCCTGGGCCCGCGCGCTGGACGCCGGCGAGCGGCAACATTTCGCGCCACGGCCGCAGCCGAAGCCGCCGCTGGCAATGCGGCCCACCCACTTCTCGGTCACCGAGATCGAGACGCTGCGGCGTGACCCCTATGCGGTCTATGCAAGGCGCATTCTCGGCTTGCTGCCACTGGAACCGGTGATCCGCGATCCAGGTGCGGCCGAGCGCGGTACGCTGTTTCACGACATATTGCACCTGTTCTCGACTGAGGTTGCCGATCCGCGCGCGCCGGAAGCCCTGGAACGCCTTATCGCCGCCGGCGGCAGATGCTTTGCCGATATAGCGCTTCCCGCCGATGTCGAGGCGGTGTGGTGGCCGCGTTTCGAAAAGCTTGCCGCCAATATCATCGAATGGGAGCGTGGCCGGGCTCCCGCCGTCGCGCGGCGGCATGCCGAGGAGCGGGCAGAAAAAACCGCTGTCGGCCGTACCGGGGTGACGCTGTCAGGCTATGCCGACCGTGTTGATTTGCTGGCCGGCGGCATGGCCGACATTTTGGACTACAAGACCGGCTCTTCGCCATCCAAGGCGCAAGCGCACACGCTGCTGGCGCCGCAGCTGGCGCTGGAAGGCGCACTGCTCCGGCGCGGCGCCTTCAAGGGGCTTGGCGCGCGCGAACCCTCGCAACTTGCCTTCGTGCGGCTGAAGCCGAATGGCGAAGTGTTCGAGGAATCCATCCTCGACTACAACCGCCAGCCCAGGACCGCCGAAGACCTCGCCGAAGAAGCCTGGGCGCGGCTGGAAAAGCTGCTTGTCCATTATGCCGACCCAACGACCGGCTACTTGTCGCGGGCGCTGCCGTTTCGCGAGGGCGAGAGCGACGGCGACTACGACCATCTGGCGCGCGTGCTCGAATGGTCGGCCGGCGGCGACAGCGACGACGAGGCGGGGGAGGCATGAAGAAGGCCTATCCCATCCCAACCGAGACCGCCGCCAGTCAGGCGCGCGCCTCCGACCCGAAGAATTCGGCCTGGGTATCGGCCAATGCCGGCTCCGGCAAAACGCATGTGCTGGCCCAGCGCGTCATCCGGCTGCTGCTCAACGGCACCGATCCGTCGAAGATCCTGTGCCTGACCTATACGCGGGCCGCCGCCGCCAATATGTCGAACCGGGTGTTCTCGACGCTCTCGGAATGGACGGCGCTTGGTGATGTCGAGCTTGCCGCCAAGATCACCGCGCTGGACGATCGCCGACCCGACGGCGACACCATGCGCCGGGCGCGCCGGCTGTTTGCCGAGGCGCTGGAGACGCCGGGTGGGCTAAAAATCCAGACCATCCACGCCTTTTGCGAATCGGTGCTGCACCAGTTCCCGCTGGAGGCCAACATCCCGGCGCATTTCGAAATGCTCGATCCGCAGATGGAGGCCTCGCTGTTCGCCGCCGCGCGCCGCGACATGATTTCCGGCACTTCTGCCGGCGACGCCGGACTGGCCGAGGCCTTCGCCACCGTGCTGGAACGCGGCGGCGAACACGGGCTCGACGCGCTGCTTTCCGAAATCGTGCGCAAGCGCGACGGCCTGCGCGGCTTCATCGACGCGGTCGGGCGCGACGGCGCCGGCTTTCAGGCTCTGTTCGAGGAATTCCATTTCCGTCCCGGACAGAGCGCCGAAGACATAGCGGCATCGGTGTGGCCGCTGCCGGGTTTCCTGCCTGATTTCTTTGCCGTGTTCGCCAGCGCAGCCGAAGCCGTCGATGCCCGCACTGTTCTCAACAATCTTCTGCCTTATGCCCGTCAGGCCTTCGTGGAGACCGATCCGATCCGCCGGTTGCAGATGCTGGGCAAAGCCTTCCTCAAGGCGGATGGCGACCCCTATGATCCCGCCAAGGCATTCAAGAAGGCGCTGCTTGACCGGCTGCCCGACCTACCCGAGCGCTATCTCGCCGCCGTCAAGGCGATCACAGAGGTTTCCGACCGGCTGGCGCTGTTCCGGATGCTGGAAGGCACGGTTGCGGCGCTGACCATCGCCGACTGGCTGATCGTGCGATACGAGCGCCTGAAGCGCGGCCGCAGCTTCCTCGACTTCAACGATCTCATCACCCGCACCGTCAATCTTCTGGCGCGGCCGGACGCTGGGCCGTGGGTGCAGTACAAGCTCGACCAGGGCATCGACCATATCCTGCTCGATGAGGCGCAGGACACCAGCCCCGACCAGTGGGAGGTGGTGAAGCGGCTGGCGGAAGAGTTTTTCGCCGGCCATGGCCAGCGCGGTACGGCCAATCGCACGGTGTTTGCCGTCGGTGACGAAAAGCAATCGATCTATTCGTTCCAGGGCGCCGCGCCGGATTCCTTTGCCGACAGCCGGCTGTTGTTTGCCGGGCGCGTGCGCGATGCCGAGGCTTCGTTTGCCGACCTCAAGCTGACCTGGTCGTTCCGTTCGACCGACGATGTGCTGGCCGCCGTCGACCGTGTCTTTGCCGATCCGGGTGTGCGGCGCGGCATCAGCCACGACCCCGATCCGCTCGACCACAAGGCGATCCGCAACGATGCGCCGGGCTATGTCGAGGTCTGGCCATCGCTTGGCGCCGATGCGGTCGAGGAACCCGACGACTGGACACTGCCGGTCAACCACGCCAGCGCACCGGCGGTGCGCGTTGCCGAACATGTGGCGGCGACGATCCAGGCCTGGCTTAGGGATCGCGAGATCATCGAAGGCAAGGGCCGCAGGCTGCGGGCCGGCGACATTCTGGTGCTGGTGCGCAAGCGCGACCGCTTCGTGCACGCGCTGTCGCGGGCGCTGAAGGACCGTGACATTCCTGTCGCCGGCGCCGACCGGCTGAGCCTGCCCGGCCATATTGCGGTGAAGGATCTGATCGCGCTCGGCCATTTCCTCATCCAGCCGCAGGATGATCTTTCGCTTGCCGCCGTTCTGCGCAGCCCGATCTTCGACGTGTCGGAAGAGACGCTGTTTGCGCTTGGCGCGGGAAGGCCGGCCACGACATCGCTGATAACGTCACTGCGACAGCATGCCGGCGACAGTGCCGCGCTGGCCGCTATCGTCACCCGGCTCGACGGCTGGGCCAATGAGGCGGCGTTCCGGCCGGTGTTCGAATTCTACGCCGGCGTGCTGGCGCGCGACAGCCTGCGCAAGAAGATGATCGCCCGGCTTGGACCGGAGGCCGGCGATATTCTGGACGAGTTCCTGAGCTTCTGCCTGGCCGAGGAACGCACTGGCCTGCCGGGGCTGGAGGCCTTCCTGGCGACGCTGGAAAACACCGGCCCGGAGATCAAGCGCGAAATGGACCAGACGCGCGACGAGGTCCGCGTCATGACCGTGCATGCCGCCAAGGGCTTGGAAGCGCCTGTCGTCTTCCTCGTCGATGGCGGATCGGCGCCGTTCAGCGACCAGCATCTGCCTCGGCTGATGCCGTTCGAGGGTTCGGGCCGCAACTTTGACGGCAAGGGCTATCTCTGGCGCTCGGCAAGCGATGTCGCCAACGGTTTCTCCCGGGCGGCCTCGGCGCGGGCGCGGGAACTCGCCGACGACGAATATCGCCGGCTGCTCTATGTCGGCATGACGCGCGCCGAGGACCGGCTGATCGTCTGCGGCTATCACGGCAAGCGTTCGCCCAGCACAGGCACCTGGCATTCGATCGTCAGCCGCGCACTGACCGGCGCGCCGGAAAGCACGGAGCGCCGCCACCCCGCCAGCGGTGAGCCGGTGCACCGCTTTGTCATGACCAAGCTGCCGCCAGTGGCGGCGGCAGCCACCGACGAGGCGCGGCTGCCGCAACCGCTTCTGCCGTTCTTGCCGGCAAACCTGTTTCGCCCTTTGCCGCCATACGAAGAGCTGCCGCGCCCGCTTTCGCCCTCCGGCGCCTCGGCCCTGATCGACGAGGGTAAGGAGGCTGTCGTCGATACGCGCTCGCCAGTGTTGGACAGTGAGGCGGAGCCCGGTTTTGCGGTGATGCGCGGGCTGACGATGCACAAATTGCTGCAGATGCTGCCCGGCTTTGCCGAGGACGAACGGCAAGGTCTGGCGAGGCAATATCTAAGCCGTGCCGGTGCCGACTGGACCGAAGCCGAGCGCAACAAGGCGCTGGCCTCGGTGATGGCGATCCTTGGGGATGCACGCTTTGCCGAGTTGTTCTCGCCCAGTTCCCGCGCGGAGGTCGCTGTTATGGGCAGCCTTGAGGTGAAAGGCAGACTGCGTTCGATCTCCGGCAAGATCGACCGGCTGGCGGTGACGCCGCAAAAAGTGTCGATCGTCGACTACAAGACCAACCGGCCGGCGCCGGCAGGCCTAGCCCAGGTGCCGCCGGCCTATATCCTGCAGCTGGCGCTCTATCGCGCGCTGCTGAAGCCGCTTTATCCCGGCCGCGACGTGACGGCGGCTCTGCTGTTTACCGAGGTGCCAAGGCTGATCGAACTGCCGGCTGAGGCCATGGACGACGCCCTTGCCCGACTCACGGGAGCGTGACACAAGTTCTGCTTGAAGAAGGGCTGCTCAACCACCACATTTGGTGCGAGATAAATTTCGAAAGGATTTTCGTATGGCCACCGTCAAGGTCGACAAGAGCAATTTCCAGGCCGATGTGCTCAACGCCTCGCAGCCCGTCGTGGTGGATTTCTGGGCGGAGTGGTGCGGCCCGTGCAAGATGATCGGTCCGTCGCTGGAAGAGATCGCCAATGAGCTCGGCGACAAGATCAAGATCGCCAAGCTGAACATCGACGAGAACCCCGAGCTTGCCGCGCAGTTCGGCGTGCGCTCGATCCCGACGCTGATGATCTTCAAGGGCGGCGAAGTGGCCGATATGAAGGTTGGCGCCGCGCCGAAGACCGCGCTGTCGCACTGGATCAATGGCAGCCTCGTTTGAGCTTTTTTAGGCAATCCCGGACAGAAAACCGCTTCACACTTTTCTTGGAATTGCCCTAGCAGAACTCCCGATATCGAAGCCCGGCCTTCACGCCGGGCTTTTTCTTTGGCGTCATCGCACGACCTCTCTGGCCCTCGCGCCGGCGCACTCCATGTCATCTGCTTGAGGCAGGACAGGGAGAGACAGAATGACCGGATCCGCCAAGGCCACCGTCTTCATCGACAATGAACGCGTCATCGTCACCGAATACCGCTTCCAGCCCGGCGACAACACCGGCTGGCACCGGCATGGCCACGACTATGTCGTGGTGCCGCTGATGGACGGCAAGGTGAAGCTGGTGACCAAGGACGGCGAGAGCTTCGCCGAGATGAAGAAGGGTGCGCCCTACTTCCGCAAGGAGGGCGTCGAGCACGACGTCATCAGCGCCAATGAGGGCGAATACGCCTTCATCGAGATCGAGTTGAAATAGGCCGACGCAATCACCAGTCGGCGATTCGGTCGCCGCCGGTGAATTGCGCGCTTTTTTCGGTGTATTCGAACAGCTCGATCTTCACGCCGTTGGGATCGCGGATCCAGGCCTGAAACGTGTCGTCGCAGGCGTGCTTCTTGGCCGTAACGTCGACGCCCTTCGATTTGATGTGGGCGATCGCCGCGTCGATGTTTTCCACCTCAAGGCAAAAGTGGTTGATCTGGTTCTGCTCGCTGTAGCTGGTCTCGCCCTTCTGGAAGACCTCGACATGGCTGCGGCCGCCGCAATTGAGGTAGAAGCCGAACACTTTGCCGTCGCGCAGGAAGTTGAACTGGGTGTCGAGGCCGAGCACGTCGCGGTAGAAGGCCCGCGTCGCTTCCAGATCATGCGCGAAGATGCAGACGTGGGCGAGCTGCTTGACCTTGATCATGACTGGCTCCTCGCAGTGAAATGGCTTCAGGTCGGCGGCGTGCCGTTCTCGGCCAGAACCGCGCCGGCGAGATACAAGGAACCGCCGATCAGAATGCGCGGCGCCGGTCCATCCCAGGTGTCGCGCAGCAGCATCAGCGCGCTGGCGACGGAGCTGACCGGCTCGGCGGTGAGACCGGCTTCCGTCGCGCGGACCGCCAGCTCGTCATTGGGCACGCCGGCGTCGCTCAGGCTAACCGGCACCGTGTAGACGTGGCGGACCAGACCCTTGAAGGCGTGAAAATAGCCGCTCTGGTCCTTCGTGTTGATCATGCCGGCAATCAGGAACAGCGGCCGCGGGTTCTTTTCCTCCTGCTCGGCCAGCGCCTCGGCAATGACCATGCCGGCGCCCGGATTGTGGCCGCCGTCGAGCCAGATGTCGGCGCCCTGGGGCGCCAACTCCGCCAGTCTGCCCTGCGCCAGCTTCTGCATGCGGCCCGGCCAGGCGACTTTGGCCATAGCCTTCTCCGTGGCGCGGTGGCTAATCTCGAAGCCGGCGGCCTTGACCGCGGCAATCGCTGCCGCCGCATTGGCGAACTGGTGGCGCCCGGGCAGGCGCGGCGGCGGCAGGTCCATCAGGCCGTCCTCGTCCTGGTAGACCATGCGGCCGTTTTCCTCGAAAGCGAGGAAATCCTGTCCATAGACGAAGGTCGGGCAATCCAGCCGCTCGGCGGTTTCGATCAGCACCTGCAGCGCCGTCTCGCTCTCCTGCGCGCCGATCACAACCGGGCAGCCGCGCTTCATGATGCCGGCCTTTTCGGCGGCGATCAGTTCGACGCGGTCGCCGAGATAGGCTTCGTGGTCCATCGACACAGGCATGATCACAGACACGGCCGGCCGGGCGACGACATTGGTGGCGTCGAAGCGGCCGCCAAGGCCGACCTCGATGATGGCCGCAGCGGCCGGGTGCTCGGAAAACAGGATGAAGGTGACGGCGGTGAGTATCTCGAAGACGGTGATCTTCTGGCCCTCATTGGCCCGGGCGACGCGGGCAATGGCTTCGGCGAAGGTCTCGTCATCGACCAGCCTGCCGCCGCCTTCGGCCGCCAACCGATAGCGCTCGGCCCAGTTCACCAGATGCGGCGAGGTGTGGACATGGACGAGATGGCCGCCGGCTTCGAGCAGCGCGCGCGAAAAGGCCGCGCACGAACCCTTGCCGTTGGTGCCGGCGATGTGGATGACCGGCGGCAGCCGGTCCTGCGGATTGCCGAGACGTTCGAGCAGCCGGGTGATGCGGTCGAGCGAAAGGTCGAAGCCTTTCGGATGCAGCGCCATCAAGGCGTCGATTTCGCGGTCGGCGGCAAGTGTGGTCATAGGGGAATCCTAGCGCATGACCCCGAAAACCGGAATCGGTTTTCGGAAAGGATCATGCGCAATAAAATACTGCGCGAAACATCGCGCGCAATCGCTGATAGCGGCCAGGAATGTCGCGTCAGACCTGCGGCCGGGCTTCCGTCGGGATGACCGCCGGGGGCAGGATTTCCGGCTCCAGCGGCTTTTGCTCGGGAACCTTGAGCAGCATCTTCAACAGCCGCGCAATCGTTCCGCGCAGTTCCAGCCGCGACACCACCATGTCGACCATGCCGTGCTCCATCAAATATTCGGAGCGCTGAAACCCGTCCGGCAGCTTTTCCCGGATGGTCTGCTCGATGACGCGCGGGCCGGCAAAGCCGATCAGCGCACCGGGCTCGGCGATGTGGACGTCGCCCAGCATGGCGTAGGAGGCGGTGACGCCGCCAGTGGTCGGGTTGGTCAAGACGACGATGTAGGGCAGGCCGGCTTCCTTCAGCCGATCGAGGCCAACCGTGGTGCGCGGCAACTGCATGAGGGACAGGATGCCTTCCTGCATGCGCGCGCCACCGGAGGCGGCGAACAGGATCAGCGGCCGCTTGCGCTGCAGGGCGACCTCGAAAGCGTGCACGATGGCGTCGCCCGCAGCCATGCCGAGCGAGCCGCCCATGAAGGCGAAATCCTGCACCGTCACCACCACCGGCAGGCCTTCGACCGTGCCCAGCGCGTTGACGATTGCGTCTTCCAGGCCGGTCTTGGCCTTGGCGTCCTTCAGACGGTCGGTGTAGCGCTTCTCGTCGCGGAACTTGAGCGGGTCCTGCATGACCTTGGGGTTCTCAAGCTGCTCGTATTTGCCGTCGTCGAAGAAGAATTTCAGCCGCTCCTTGGCCGAGATCTTCATGTGATGGCCCGATGACGGGATGACGAACTGGTTGGATTCCAGATCCTTGTGGAACACCATCTCGCCGGTCTCGGGATCCTTGATCCAGAGATTCTCCGGCATGTCGGTGCGCCGGCCGAGCATCGAATTGATCCTCGGGCGAACGTAATTGGTGATCCAGTTCATCGCTTCGGCTCCTGTCCTGACGAAGAGTTGGCTAAGAAGGTAAGAAGACTATTCGGCAGCAGCAAGGCGGGCCGAACGCACGCCTTGCGACAGGCCGCTGACCAAAGTGGCAACGGCTTCCGCCGGGTCGGCGGTCTTTTCGCCCTTCGGCCCCAGCACATTGGCGACCGCGTTGACGATGGCGGTGCCGACAACGACGCCGTCGGCATTGGCGCCGATGATGCGCGCCTGCTCGGCCGTCTTGACGCCGAAGCCGACACAGACCGGCAGGTCGGTATGGCCCTTGATGCGCTTGACCGCGGCCGCAACCTTGCCGGTGTCGGCCAGAGCCGAGCCGGTGATGCCAGTCATCGAGACGTAATAGACGAAACCCGATGTGTTCTGCAGCACCTTGGGCAGGCGCTTGTCGTCGGTGGTCGGCGTTGCCAGGCGGATGAAGTTGATGCCGGCCTTCAGCGCCGGAATGCAGAGTTCCTCGTCCATTTCCGGCGGCAGGTCGACGACGATCAGCCCGTCAATGCCGCTGGCGATCGCATCCTTGAGGAAACGGTCGACGCCGTAGATGTAGATCGGGTTGTAATAGCCCATCAGCACGATCGGCGTCTCGTTGTCGCCAGCGCGGAAGTCGGCCGCCATCTGCAGCGTCTTGACCAGCGTCTGGCCACCCTTCAGCGCGCGCAGGCCGGCTGCCTGAATCGCCGGGCCATCGGCCATCGGATCGGAAAACGGCATACCCATTTCGATGACGTCGGCGCCCGCCTTGGGCAGCGCCTTCATGATCGACAAAGCGGTGTCATAGTCCGGGTCGCCACTCATGAAATAGGTGACGAGCGCCGGGCGTCCCTCGGCTTTCAGCTTCGCCATGCGGCGGTCGATGCGGGTCACCATGATCAAATCTCCATGCCCAGCATCGAGGCCACTGTGTGCACGTCCTTGTCGCCACGTCCCGACAGGTTGACGATGACGATCTGGTCCTTGTCCATCGCGGGCACGATCTTAACCGCGTGCGCAATGGCGTGCGCGGATTCCAACGCCGGGATGATGCCTTCGACGCGCGTCGTCAGCTTGAAGGCTTCCAGCGCTTCATCGTCGAGGATCGGCACATATTCGACGCGGCCGCTGTCGCGCAGCCAGGAATGCTCGGGGCCGACGCCTGGATAATCAAGCCCGGCCGAGATCGAATGGCCGTCCATGATCTGGCCGTCGGCATTCTGCAAGAGATAGGTGCGGTTGCCATGCAGCACGCCGGGCGCGCCGGCGTTCATCGAGGCGCAATGCTCGATGCCGTCAAGGCCGCGGCCGCCGGCTTCGATGCCGATGATGCGGACTTCCTTGTCGTCGAGGAACGGATGGAACAGGCCGATGGCGTTGGAACCGCCGCCGACGGCGGCGATGATGGTGTCCGGCAGCCGGCCTTCCTGCTCGAGGATCTGGGCGCGCGCCTCGGTGCCGATCACCGACTGGAAGTCGCGCACCAGCTCCGGATAGGGATGTGGGCCGGCGGCAGTGCCTATGAGGTAATAGGTGTCCTCGACATTGGTGACCCAGTCACGCAGCGCCTCGTTCATGGCGTCCTTCAGCGTGCCGTGGCCGGCGGTGACCGGGCGCACTTCGGCTCCGAGCAGCTTCATGCGGAAGACGTTGGGGCTTTGGCGGGCAACGTCGGTGGCGCCCATATAGACGACACAAGGGAACCCGAAGCGCGCCGCGACGGTGGCGGCGGCCACGCCATGCTGGCCGGCGCCGGTCTCGGCGATAATGCGCTTCTTGCCCATGCGCTTGGCCAGCAGGATCTGGCCGAGGCAATTGTTGATCTTGTGCGAACCGGTGTGGTTCAGATCCTCGCGCTTGAAATAGACTTTCGCGCCGCCCCCGAGGCCCTTCGCCGAGGAAACCTCACGAAGATGCTTGGTCAGCCCTTCGGCGAAATAGAGTTTTGAGGGTCGGCCGGCATAGTGGGTCGACAGATCCGTGAGTTCGGCCTTGAAGTCCGGATCGTTCTTGACCTCGTTCCAGTGCCGTTCGAGGTCGAGGATCAGCGGCATCAGCGTCTCGGCGACGAAGCGGCCGCCAAAAATGCCGAACATGCCCTGCTCGTCGGGTCCGGTGCGGAAGGAATTGGGTGTCGCCGGCTGGTCCATCGCCGATCTCCTGGTTCGAAAGAATTGTTCAGGCGGCGCGGTCGTCGCGCGCGGCCCTGACGGCCCGGAAAAACTGCTCGATCAGCGCCGGATCCTTGACACCCGGAGCGCTTTCCACGCCCGACGAAATGTCTATTGCGGGCGGATTGGCTGACCTCAAGGCGTCGCCGATATTGGTGGCGTTGAGCCCACCGGAAAGCATGTAATCGAGCCCGGCGTCAAGGCCGGCCAGAATGCGCCAGTCGAAGGCGACGCCATTGCCGCCCGGCAGTTGCGAGCCTTTTGGCGGCTTGGCGTCGAACATGAACCGGTCGGCAATGCCTATGAAAGGCTTTAGCCTGTCGAGATCGGCGGCCTCGCTGACGGAAAAAACCTTCATCACCGGCAGGCCATAGCGGGCTTTCACCTCGGCCACCCGCTCGGGGGTTTCCGAACCGTGCAACTGCAGCATGTCGGGGTGCATTTTGGCGACGATCTCGTCCAGGAACGCGTCATCGGCATTAACAGTGACCGCAACCGCCGTTGCCTTGCCGATTGCCGCCTGGCGCAGGCGGCCGGCTTCCGCCGGCTCGACATAGCGCGGGCTCTTGGCGAAGAAGATGAAGCCGACATGGCTGGCGCCGCCGGCCAATGCCGCAGCCATTGCCTCATCGGTCTTCAACCCGCAGATCTTGATATCGAGCGCCATGGCGCGGGGATTGGCACGAAAAGCCACAAGAGTCGAGAAAAAGCATGCTGTTTGCCACCCGGCCGGAACGCGCTACCTTCTTTTGAAGACATAGCAGGCGGGAGCAAGATCATGGCAGACGAAACCGTCGCCCAACTCAAGCAGAAGATGGCGCAGGCGCGTGAAGTGATCGCCCTTCTGATGGACAAGGCCGCCTTCAACGGCGCCGAGGCGCACCGGGCGCTGGATTATTTCGGCAGCGATGATTTCGAGAAGAACTTTTTGCCCTGGCCCCGCCATGGCGATGAGGGGCTGCGGCCTGACCAGCTCAATGCGGCGAATGACGATTGAGGGGCCCCAGCCTGATGCCGATGCCGGTCAATGGAACGTTGCTCCCCGCAGCGCGCGGCCCAATTTGTAGACCGCTTCTGACGGGAATTCGTGGCGGCGCCATTTCTCCAAGTAGCATGTAGCCCGTGGCTATCGAGAACAGCTCTCGCCGCGATCAGGACGGCCTCTGCAAATTCTCGCAGTCCGCATACCTCATCAAACCCGACGATTCCCGCCTCATCCGGTTCCTTGGACCAGATCTCCGGGAACTCCAGGATTCGAATCCTCATCGATTCTTCCTTGGGCTCCAGTACGAAGCGACACTCTCCCGGTTCTTCGCAGAAATGCGCGACCGAATAGGCCGAGCCTTCGACAACGGCGAGCGTGGCTTCGACCAACTCCCGCAAGGCATCGCCAAGATAGGATGCTTGCACGGATGTGAGGCTGTTTCCGATTGCGACATCACAATCTGCCCAGCCTGCCTCATAGAGTCGGTAATCGATTTTGACGGTCACTCTAATCGAACACGATCGCCTGCAGCGCGCCGCCGTTGCGCTTCAGCCAGTCCTTGCAGCGGTCGGTATCGGGGCAGAGCTGTTCGCACAGTTTCCAGAATTTCGGGCCGTGGTTCATCTCCTTGAGATGCGCCACCTCATGCGCGACGAGGTAGTTTATGACAGGCGTCGGCGCCATCATGATGCGCCAGGAGAAGGACAGGTTGCCGTCGGAGGTGCAGGAGCCCCAACGGCTCGACGTGTCCTTGAAGCGGATCGCCTTGGCGCGCTTGCCGAGCGCCTCGGTGTGCTTGATCACGAGCTTCTCGATCTCCTTCTTGGCCTCGCGCTTGAGGAAATCGGCGATGCGGCGCGGCAGATGGATGCGCTCGCCATGCACGGTCAGCAGCGGGCCGCGCTCGTCACGCGATAAGGTGACGGTGCCGCGCTTTGACGGTTCATGGACGATGCGATGCGCCACGCCGCGGATCGGGATCTTGATGCCGGGGCGCACCTGTGGGCGTGTCGGCACCTTCGCCAGCCGCTGCTCCAGCCAGTCCTGGTGGCGGTGCAGGAACTTTTCCACCTCGCCTCGGCGCAGGCCCGGCGGCACGGTGATGCGCAGGCCCTGGCCACCGGAATCGATGCGCAGCGTCAACCGCCGTGCCCGGGCGCTCTCGACGATCCTGAGCGGCAGCGTGCGGCCGGCAACGACATGCTCTCGCTCTTCAACGGGCGAGGGCTTTGGTTTGGTCAGGTTGCGAAAGAAGCCGAAGGACATGGCTGAACGATACGCGATTCGAGGAAAACGACCAGTAGAGCGAACGCGAAAAGAGAACAAAAAAGAAACGGCGCCGCTCGCGCGACGCCGTCTTTCATGCCGAGACCTGTCGCAGGATCTCAGTCGTCAAGCAGGTTCGGGCCCTTGCGCTTGGGGGTCGCGGGCTTGCCCGCTTCGGTCGAGCCCGAGGTCGTCGGTGCCGTCGACTTGTTGCGGTTGGCCATGAAGCGGTCGAACTCGTCCTGGTCCTTGGCGCGGCGCAATTCGCGGGCATAGTCGTCGAACTCGCTCAGCATCTCGTCGAGCTTGCGGCGCTCTTCGGCGAGGCGCTCGAGTTCCTTCTCGCGCCAGTCGTCGAAAGCGACGTTGCCGGTGCGAGCCGAACCGTGGCCCCAGCGCGCGGCCTTGTCGGAACCGCGGCGGCAGCCGGCAAAAATGCCGTCGGTGGCACGGTTGACGTCGCGCTTGAAGCCGTCAAGCCGGTCGCCCCAGATGATGTAGGCGAGCATGGCGAAGCCAAGCGGCCAGAACACCATGAAGCCGATCACCATCAGCGCGATGGTCGCCGGCGTCCAGGCCGGGCGGATCAATGCGGATGTGTTCATTTTCTCCCATTCCTTCGGTTGGAGACAGCCACGAACGGCTGCGTGGATTCGAAATGGGATGAGAAAAACGGCGATTCAAGACAATGCCGGCCAAAACCGGACAAGGGGCTGAAATGATTATCGCTTTTTGAGCGCTTCGAGGAAAAGCACGACCAGCCCGGCGACCAGCCCCCAGAAGGCGGCGCCGACACCGAACAGGGTCAACCCTGAAGCGGTGACCACGAAGGTGACCGTGGCAGCCATGCGCTGGTCCTCGTCCTTGAGCGCGATCGACAGCGCATTGGCGAGCGACCCCATCAGCGCCAGGCCAGCCACCAGCACGATCAGGCTCTGCGGCAGCACCGCGAAGATCGCCACCAGCGAGGCGCCGAAAAGCGCGAAGACGAGATAGGCGAGCGCATAGAACGGGCCGGTCTTCCAGCGCTCGGCGGGGTCGGGATGCACGTCCGGCCCGGTGCAGATCGCCGCCGAAATCGCAGCCAGATTGGTGGTCGAGCCGCCAAACGGCGCCGACAGCAGCGAGAACAGGCCGGTGACACCGATCAGCGGGCCGGGTTCGGGGTGATAGCCGGCGGCGCGCAAGACGGCGAGGCCCGACAGGTTCTGTGAGGCCATGGTGACGAGGTAGAGCGGCAGCGCCAGTCCGATGACGGCGGCGGCGCTGAAATGCGGCGCAATCAGTGTCAGCGTCGACAGTTCCGGCGCCGGCAGGCCGCCGACACGGCCGGTGAGGAAGGCGGCAATGCCGCCGCCGATCAGCACCGCCAGCACCGATAGCGCCGGGTTGAACAGGCGAATGACGAAGAAGGCCGCGATCAGCGGCAGGATAAGCCAGGGGTCGACGGGAATGGTCTTGACGGCATTGAGCGCGAAGGTGACGACGATGCCGGCCAGCATGCCCGAGGCGACCGAGGCCGGTATTTTGGCGATTAGCTGGGTCAGCGGCTTGAACATGCCGGTGGCGATCAACAGGATGCCGGTGACGATGAAGGCGCCGACGGCATCGGCCATGGTAAAGCCGCTCGATGCCGCCATCAGCGCCAGGCCGGGTGTCGACCAGGCGGTGATGATGGGCATCTTCGTGCGCCAGGACAGCCACAGGCACTCGATCGCCATTGCCAGGCACAAAGCCGTCACCCAGCTCGCGGTTTCGGCCTGGGTGGCGCCAACCGCCTTGGCTGCGGCAATGACGACGGCCAGCGTGCCGCCGAAGCCGACGATTGCCGCGACAAAGGCGGATATCGGGATGGAAATGCGCATTCTTGCCTAACCCGCCCGCTGGACCATGTCGCCCACGGCCCTGAGCAGCATGTCGAGATCCTGCGGACGCGACAGGCGATGGTCGCCATCGGGGATGAGCGACAGCGTGACATCGTCGGCCGGCAGCAGGGAGACCAGCTTCAACGCATGGCTTGCCGGCACATCGGCATCGGCCAGGCCTTGCAGGATGTGGACGGGGCAATGAGTGTCGATCGGCCCGGTCATGACCCGGTTTGCCCTGCCGTCGTTGATCAGTGCGCTTGTGTAGATGTAAGGCTCGGCGGAGTAGTCCGACGGCTCCTCGAAAAAGCCCTTCTTCTTGAGGTCGCGCTTCTGTGCCGCGGTTAGCGCCGGCTCGACCAGTTCGTTGGTGAAATCCGGCGCCGGGGCGAGCAGTACCAGGCCGACGACACTGGTGTCGCCAGCCTTGCGCAGTTCCTGCACCATGCGCAGCGCAATCCATGCGCCCATCGAGGAGCCGACCAGCACCTGCCTGCCCTTGGTGAAACGCCGGAAGACGGCGAGGCTCTCGCCAAGCCATTTCGAGATGGTGCCGTCGGCAAAGGCGCCGCCGGACTCGCCATGGCCGGAATAGTCGTGGCGGAGGTATGCGCGGCCTTCTTTGGTCGCCCAGTCCGACAGCGTCTCGGCCTTCGTGCCCAGCATGTCGGATTTGTAGCCGCCGAGCCAGACGATTCCGGGCGTCGCGCCCGCCTCATGGCGGACCGCGATGCTGATTCCCTGGACATCCAGCAGGGTCGGGGTGGTCGCGGTCATGTCGATCTGTCAGTCCTGATTTTCCTCGCCGGTCTTTTGGCACAGGCAAAGGCGAAGCGGAAAGTGCCCGCTATATCCTTTGTTTGGTGCAGGCCAGCGTTCAGGGTGATTTTCCGTCAGCGCTGTGCTATTGACTCCGCCCGCGCGCTCACCACATTGGCGCGTCCTGAATATTTCTAGATTTGAACCCTGAACGAAACGGCCAAGGAGACCACGACCATTCGCAGACCTTTCAAAGCAGCGGCGCCCACCAAGGATGGCCCGCGCTCCAACCGTGATATCCGGGTTCCCCGGGTCCAGCTCATCGACGCCGAAGGCCAGAACCGAGGCGATGTCTCCATCAACGACGCATTGCTGCTCGCCGAAGAGGCCGGGCTCGATCTGGTCGAGATATCGCCCAATGCGGTGCCGCCTGTCGTAAAAATCCTCGATCTCGGCAAACTGAAATACGCCAACCAGAAGAAGGCGGCCGAGGCGCGCAAGAACCAGAAGGTCATCGAGATCAAAGAGATCAAGATGCGCCCGAACATCGACAGCCATGACTACGAGACCAAGATGAAGGCCGTGCGGCGCTTCTTCGAGGAAGGCGACAAGGTCAAGCTGACGCTGCGCTTCCGCGGCCGCGAAATGGCGCATATGGAACTCGGCATGCAGCTCCTGAACAAGGTGCGCGAGGAAGTGTCGACCATCGCCAAGGTCGAAGCCGAACCGAAGCTCGAAGGTCGCCAGATGATGATGGTGCTGGCGCCGCGCTAGAATCTCTTTGTTTTGAAGCAATTCCGGGCGGAAAGCCGTTTCACACTTTTCCTGGAATTGCTTTGGATCACGTTGTGTCTAGGCGTGGCGTCGCGCTCTAAATCCGCCTGAATCATGGCCCACGGCGTCCCGGCGATCGGCGGGACGCCTGTTTTCTTGGCAGACGCCGCGATCGCCGGCAAAGCTTTTCCACGATCGGATTCCCGACATGGCCAATGAAATCAAGCCTGCGCCCATCAAGGAGCTGGGCGGCTACCAGCACATGCGCAGGATGGTGCTTGCGGTGCTGGTTGTGGTGCTGTTCGCCGCACTGCTGTTCGGCCAGTCGACCTTTCCACCGGAAACCCCGGTGCACGAAACGATCGAGATGTTCGGCGTGCTGCTGATTTTCCTCGGCGTCGTCGGCCGCTTGTGGTCGACACTTTACATCGGTGGCCGCAAATCCTCGGAAGTGGTGACCGGCGGACCCTATTCGATCACACGCAACCCGCTCTACGTGTTCTCGACCATTGCTGCCGCTGGTGTCGGGGCGCAGATCGGCTCGTTCTCCGGCATAATCCTGTTTGCGCTTCTGTGCGCAGGCGCCTTCCACATCGTCATTCTGCGCGAAGAGAAGTACCTCAAGGAACTGCTCGGCGCACCTTACCGGGCCTATCTGGCGCGAGTGCCGCGCTTCTTCCCCAATCTGTCGCTCTACCAGGAAGGCGATACCGGCAGCTTCAAGCCGCGGCTTTTGCTGACCACCTTGCTCGATGGGCTGGTGTTCCTGGTGGCGCTGCCGGTGTTCGAGACCATCGATGGCGCCCAGCAGTCGGGGATCCTGCCGGTATTGTTCCGCCTTCCTTGATAATCGGACAGAGCGTCGCAGCGCCTGAGGTGTTGCGCGCGCGCCTGCTTTGACGTATAGGACCGCGTTCCAAAAAACCGCCCGGCAGGGCATGCCGTGGCGGTTTCATTTGCTTTTCGGGCTTTTGGTCCGCCCGAAGCGAACAAGAAGCGCGATTGTGCGCCACCAATACGGAGTAGCAAAATGCCCAAGATGAAGACCAAATCGGCCGCCAAGAAGCGGTTCAAGATCACAGGTACGGGTAAAGTCCTGTCGGCTGCGGCCGGCAAGCGTCACGGCATGATCAAGCGTTCCAACAAGTTCATTCGAAATGCCCGCGGCACGATGGTTCTGGCTGAACCGGACGGCAAGAAGGTCATCAAGAATTTTCTGCCGAACGGCCTCTGAGCATTCGGTCGGAACAGCGTTTTTAAGGAGATCATGACATGGCACGCGTAAAAAGAGGCGTCACCTCGCACGCCAAGCACAAGAAGGTCCTGAAAGCCGCCAAAGGCTTCTACGGCCGCCGCAAGAACACCATCCGCATCGCCAAGCAGGCGGTGGAAAAGTCGCTGCAGTATGCTTACCGCGACCGCAAGAACCGCAAGCGCTCGTTCCGCGCGCTGTGGATTCAGCGCATCAACGCCGCGACCCACGAGCATGGCCTGACCTATGGCCGTTTCATCGACGGCCTCAACAAGGCCGGCATCGAAATCGATCGCAAGATCCTGTCCGACATGGCCATCCATGAGCCGCAGGCTTTCGCCGCCCTGGTCGCCAAGGCCAAGGTCGCGCTCGAATATCTGAAGAACACCACGCCGAATGCTTTTGAAAGCGCTGTCGCCTAAGACCAGCGCTTCCCAAGCTATTCAACACTTGATTTGGGGAACCCGCGCTGGCACGGCTGGCGCGGGTTTTTCTTATGCCTAGAGCGTCTTTGCTTTACGCAATTCCGGACGGAAACCCGTTTCGCACTTTTGCTGGAATTGCTCTGATCGGGTCTGGAACATGAGTGACATGGATACTCTCGAAAACTCCCTGATGGCCGACATCGCCTCGGCCGGCGACGAGGCATCGATCGAAGCGGTGCGCGTTGCCGCACTCGGCAAGAAGGGCTCGGTCTCCGAAATGCTGAAGACACTGGGCGCGATGAGCGCCGAGGAGCGGCAGATCAAGGGCCCGGCGATCAACGGGCTGAAGAACCGCGTCACGGAGGCGCTGACCCAACGCAAGGCCGAGCTGAAGGACGTGGCTGTCACTGCCCGGCTCGCCGCCGAGACGGTCGACGTGACGCTGCCGGTGCGGCAGTCGCCGGCCGAGCGCGGCCGCATCCATCCGATCAGCCAGGTCATCGACGAGATCGCGGCGATCTTCGGCGATCTCGGCTTCGCCATCGCCGAAGGCCCTGACGTCGAGACCGACTACTACAATTTCACTGCGCTGAATTTCCCCGAAGGGCACCCGGCGCGCGAGATGCACGACACCTTCTTCTTCCAGCCGGACGAGAAGGGCGAGCGCAAGCTGTTGCGCACCCATACCTCGCCCGTGCAGATCCGCACCATGGAGAAGCAGAAGCCGCCGATCCGCATCGTCATTCCGGGCAAGACCTACCGGCAGGATTCGGACGCCACTCACTCGCCGATGTTCCATCAGGTCGAGGGGCTGGTGATCGACAAGACGGCCAATGTCGCCAATATGAAGTGGGTGCTGGAAGAGTTCTGCAAGGCGTTCTTCGAGGTGCCGCAGGTGAAGATGCGCTTCCGCCCGTCCTTCTTCCCGTTCACCGAGCCAAGCCTCGAGGTCGACATCCAGTGCGACCGCTCGCGGCCGGGCGAAGTGCGCTTCGGCGAAGGCTCCGACTGGATGGAGATCCTCGGTTGCGGCATGGTGCATCCCAATGTGCTGCGCGCCGGCGGGCTCGATCCCGACGAGTATCAGGGCTTCGCCTGGGGCATGGGCATCGACCGCATCGCCATGCTGAAATACGGCATGCCGGATTTGCGCGCCTTCTTCGATGCCGATGTGCGCTGGCTGTCGCATTACGGCTTCCGCCCGCTCGACATGCCGACGCTGTTCGGAGGTCTGTCCGCATGACGGCGCCGCACACCGGTGGCTGCCGCTGCGGCGCGGTGCGGTTCGAGGCCTCGGCCGAACCGCACCACATCAGCTATTGCCATTGCGGCGATTGCCGGCGGGCCAGCGGCGCACCGGTGTCGGCCTTTGTCGGCTTTCTGACCGAGCAGGTGGCTTTCACCGGCAAGGCGCTGAAAATGTACGAGAACGGCCCGGTGACGCGCTCATTCTGCGGCATTTGCGGTTCGCCGATCGCCTATGTCGACGAGCGGCTGGAAGACCACATTTATTTCATGCTCGGCGCCATGGACATGCCGGCCTATTTCCGGCCGACGCACCATGCCCATGTGCGCGAGCAGCTGCCTTTCCTGCATATGCCCGACGATTTGCCGCGCCATTTGAAGACAAGCGTGCCCAGACCTGACGGGCACAGACAAAACGGAACACAGTGATGAAACTCACCCTTTCCTGGCTCAAGGATCATCTGGAGACCGACGCCACGTTTAGCGAAATCGTCGAGCGGCTGACGTCGATCGGTCTCGAAGTCGAGCATGTCGACGACAAGGCCAGCCTGAAGCCGTTCGTCATCGCCAAGGTGCTGACCGCCGTGCAGCATCCCGACGCCGACCGGCTGCGGGTGCTAACCGTCGACACCGGTGACGGCAAGGCGCCTGTCCAGGTGGTGTGCGGCGCGCCGAATGCGCGCGCCGGCCTGATCGGCGCCTTCGCTGCGCCCGGTACCTATGTGCCCGGCATCGACGTGACGCTGACGGTCGGCAAGATCCGCGGCGTCGAAAGCCATGGCATGATGTGCTCCGAGCGCGAGCTGGAGCTGTCGGATGAGCATAATGGCATTATCGACCTGCCTGAGGATGCGCCTGTCGGCACCAGCTTCGCGGCTTACGCGCATCTCGACGATCCGGTGATCGAGATCAATCTGACGCCGAATCGTCCGGACGCGACCAGCATTTACGGCGTTGCCCGCGATCTCGCGGCAAGCGGGCTCGGCCGGCTCAAGACCGCGCCGGTCGAGGCAATCAAGGGCAAGGGCGAGACGCCGGTCAAGGTGACCATCGAGGCGCCGGAGCTCTGCCCCGGCTTCGCGCTGCGCCTGGTGCGCGGCGTCAAGAACGGTCCTTCGCCGAAATGGCTGCAGCAGCGGCTGATCGCCATTGGCCTCAGGCCCATCAGCGTGCTGGTCGACATCACCAATTACGTCACCTTCGACCGCGGCCGGCCGCTGCATGTGTTCGACGCCAGGAAGGTCGCCGGCAATCTTGTCGTACGCCGCGCCAAAGATGGCGAAAAGGTCATGGCGCTGGACGGACGCGAATACACGC
Source organism: Mesorhizobium sp. P171375 (assembly GCF_057786075.1). NCBI lineage: Bacteria > Pseudomonadati > Pseudomonadota > Alphaproteobacteria > Hyphomicrobiales > Phyllobacteriaceae > Mesorhizobium > Mesorhizobium sp. P171375. Next base: position 1,088,626 of record NZ_JBYNWF010000001.1, on the reverse strand, counting down.
TGACGCCTGACATGTGCGCCATCGCCGACGACAATGGCGTCGAATCGATCGCCGGCGTCATGGGCGGCGAGCATTCCGGCTGCGATGAAAACACCACCGACGTGCTGATCGAATCGGCGCTTTGGGACCCGATCACCACGGCCCGCACCGGCCGCACGCTTGGCATCATCACCGATGCGCGCTACCGCTTCGAGCGCGGCGTCGACCCTGAATTCATGGTGCCGGGCGTCGAACTGGCGACCAGGCTGGTGCTGGAGTTCTGCGGTGGCGAACCGACGGAAACCGAGGTGGTCGGATACGCCGGGCACAAACCGAAGATCGTTGCCTTCCCGCTGTCGGAAGTGAAGCGGCTGACCGGCATCGAGGTGCCCAGGGCGGAAAGCCTCGAGATCCTTTCGAGCCTCGGCTTCGAGCCACAGGGCTCCGGCGACGTCGTCGACGTCGCGGTGCCGTCCTGGCGCCCGGATGTCGATGGCAAAGCCGATCTGGTCGAGGAAGTCATGCGCATCCACGGCGTCGACAACATTGCTCCGCAGCCGCTTGGCGCCCACGATGCCGTCAATTCAAAGATTCTGACGACGCTGCAGGTCCGCACCCGCACGGCCAAGCGCTCGCTGGCCGTGCGCGGCATGATGGAGGCGGTCACCTGGTCGTTCATCCCGGCCAGGCATGCCGAACTGTTCGGCGGTGGCCAGACGGCGCTGAAGCTCGCCAACCCGATCGCCGCCGACATGTCCGATATGCGGCCGTCGCTGCTGCCCGGGCTGATGTCCGCTGCGCAGCGCAATGCCGACAAGGGCATTGGCGATGTGGCGCTGTTCGAGGTCTCCGGCACCTATGAGGGCGACGGCCCCGATCAGCAGCGGCGCGTTGCCGCCGGCGTGCGGCGCGGCACGGCCAAGCTCGACGGGTCCGGCCGCAGCTGGGCCGGCAATTCCGGTCCGGTCGGCGTGTTCGACGCCAAGGCCGATGCGATCGCGGCGCTTGAAGCCTGCGGCGCGCCGGTCGACCGGCTGCAGATCGAACCGGGCAGCCCGGCCTGGTATCATCCCGGCCGTTCCGGCACGATCAAGCTCGGGCCGAAGACGGTGCTCGGCACGTTCGGCGAATTCCACCCGAAGACGCTGGAAGGCCTCGACGTTTCCGGACCGATCTGCGGTTTCGAGGTGTATATCGACGCTGTGCCGGAGCCGAAGGCCAAGCCGACGAAAACCAAGCCGAAGCTGGAGCTCTCCGCCTTCCATGCGGTGAAGCGCGATTTCGCCTTTGTCGTCGACAAGACGGTGGAAGCCGGCACACTGGTGCGCGCAGCGCTCGCCGCCGACAAGAAGCTGGTCACCGCTGTTTCGGTGTTCGACGTCTTCGAAGGCGGATCGCTCGGTGCCGCCAAGAAGTCGATCGCCATCGAGGTGTCGATCCAGCCGGTGGAGAAGACCCTGACCGACGAGGATTTCGAGGCGCTGGCCAAGCGCATCGTCGACAATGTCGGCAAGCAGACGGGCGGCGTGCTGAGAACCTAGAGCGGCTAACGCCGCTCTACGCATTTTCCTTCCGAGGATTGCCGAGCGATGGCGAATCGCTCTCCAAAGGGCGATGGACCATCTGCGCTATTCCGGACTCTCGTTCGAAGCACAACGCGAAGCGTTCCTCGCCATCGTATCGGCTGACCCGCTGGTCCGCGAGGCGCTGGCGCGAGCACGTTCGTTCAACCTGCCGGACTGGCTGGTGGTGTCCGGCGCACTCTATAATTCCATATGGAACCATCTGACCGGCAAGCCGTCGGGCTACGGCATTAGGGATGTCGACCTCTTCTACTTCGATGACAGCGACCTGTCTTACGAGGCTGAGGACGTCGTCATTCGCCGGGCGGCGCAGCATTTCAAAGGGCTGGCGCTGCCGGTCGAGGTGCGCAACCAGGCGCGGGTGCATCTGTGGTATCCGCAGAAATTCGGCCGGCCCTGCCCGCGCTATACGAGTTCCAGCGAATCCGTCAGCCATTTTGCGTCGAAGACGCATGCGGTCGGGGTTCGATACGATGCTGACGGCCAGTTGGAGCTGGTGGCGCCGTTTGGGCTGGATGACATGTTTTCGTTTCGGATTACGCCGAACCGGGTGACGGATAACCAGCGCACGCATGAGGCCAAGGGTAAACGGGCCAGGGATTGCTGGCCGGAGATCACGGTGGTGCCGTGGTGACCTTACCCATTCACCAGCGCCAGCAATTCCTCCGTATAGCGCTTGCCCATCACCTTGTCCGGTGACAACGCATCGCCAATCGCCGCCACTTCGGCCGCACTCAGCTCAATCCCGGCCGCCGCCGTGTTCTGCTCGAGATGGCGTATCTTGCGCGCACCCGGGATCGGCACGATGAAGTCGCCCTGGTGCAGCACCCAGGCGAGCGCCAGCTGAGCTGAGGTCACGCCCTTTTGCGCCGCCAGCTTTTCCAGCGTCGCGATCACCTTGGCGTTGGCCGCCATGGCGTCGGCCTGGAAGCGCGGCAAGGTGCGGCGCCAGTCGTCGTCGCCCAGGGCATCCGGCTTGGCGATGGTGCCGGTGAGCAGCCCGCGGCCGAGCGGGCTGTAGGGGACGAAGCCGATGCCGAGTTCGCGGCAGACGGCCAACACCTCGTCTTCGGGATCGCGGGTCCACAGCGAATATTCGCTCTGCACGGCAGCGATTGGATGCACGGCATGCGCCCGGCGAAGGGTCGCGCCGCTCACTTCCGACAGTCCCAGCGCCCGCACCTTGCCTTCGCGCACCAGTTCGGCCATGGCCCCGACCGTGTCCTCGATCGGCACGTTGGGGTCAACACGGTGTTGGTAGTAGAGATCGATGACATCGGTATCGAGCCGCTTCAGCGAGGCTTCCGCCACCGCCTTGACGTGCTCGGGGCGGCTGTCGACACCGACCATGCGCGCCATGCCTGAACCTTCCTCGGAAATCTTGAAGCCGAATTTGGTGGCGATCGTCACCTTATCACGCACCGGCTTCAAAGCCTTGCCGAGCAGGATTTCATTCTCAAAGGGGCCGTAGACTTCGGCCGTGTCGAAGAAGGTCACGCCGATCTCGACGGCGCGGCGCAAGGTGGCGATCGCTTCGGCTTCCGGCTGGCCGCCATAGCCGAAGCTCATCCCCATGCAGCCGAGGCCGACGGGGAAGACTTCGAGTTCGGTGCCTAGTTTGCGGGTTTTCATGGCGCATCTCCTTGTTGCGATGGACAGGAGATAGCGCCTTGCCTTGCGTTCGATAATCATCCGTCTTTTGCACAGCTTGTGCTATAAGATAGATCAATGAATCGAACGAACCTCTCCCAACTCGCCGTGCTCGCGACCGTCGCCCAATGCGCCAGCTTCCGGGGCGCGGCCCGCGAGCTCGGCATTGCGCCTTCGGCGGTCAGCCACGCCGTGTCGAGCCTGGAGGCGCGGCTTGGCGTGCGACTGCTGGCGCGCAGTACCCGCAGTGTCGCCCCGACGGAGGAAGGCGCCCAGCTTCTCGAGCGGCTGCGGCCGGCACTGTCGGAGATCGACCTGGCGCTGGAAACAGCGATCGAGGCGCGCGACCGGCCGGCCGGCAATCTGCGGCTGACCGTGCCGCGCACCGCAGCCCACCTTACGCTGACGCCCAGACTCGGCGCCTTTGCATCGGCCTATCCCGACATCGTGCTGGAAATCGTCATCGAGGACCGCTTCACCGATGTCGTCGAAGGCGGCTTCGATGCCGGCGTGCGGCTCGGCGAAAGCCTGCAGCGCGATATGATCGCGGTGCGCATCGGGCCGGATATTCGCGGCGCCGTGGTCGGCGCGCCATCCTATTTCGAAAAAATGCCGAAGCCGCGTCACCCGCGCGATCTGGCCGACCATCGCTGCATCCGCTTCCGTTTCTCCAGCGGTATCCTCTACCGTTGGGAATTCGAAAAGGACGGCGAGGCGATCGAGATCGCCGCGCAAGGACCGCTGATTCTCGACGAAGACCATCTGATCGCCCAGGCAGCGATCGATGCCGCCGGGCTCGCCTTCGTCTTCGAGGATTATGTGCGCGCGCCGCTCGCCGACGGCCGGCTGATCCGCGTGCTGGAAGACTGGTGCCCGCCCTTCGACGGCTTCTTCGTCTATTATCCCAGCCGCCGCCAGATGCGCCCGGCGCTCAGGGCGTTTGTGGATTTCTTCAAGGTCGGCGGTTAGCCCACCCTCCCCCTTGTGGGGAGGGTGGGCGCGAAGCGACGGGGTGGGGGGCTGCGCCCTACGAGGACCCCCACCCCGATCCGCTACGCGGATCGACCCTCCCCACAAGGGGGAGGGTAAGGCGCGCCGGAAGAAAGCCCATCCGGCATTCGTTCACCAACCATGCAGTCCATCACAAACAGCACGAACCGCTACGGCTGGGTGGCAATCATCCTTCACTGGCTGATCGGCATCATCTTCATCGGCCAGTTCGCACTTGGCTTCGTCATGGTGCGATTGACCAGCCAGCGCACGGCCTTCGAGCTGATCCAGCTGCACAAATCCTTCGGTTTTCTGCTGCTCGGCCTCATCATCCTGCGCATCGCCTGGCGGCTCGGCAATGTGACGCCGGCTTTGCCGGCCTCGGTCGGAGGCCTGGAGCGTCGCACCGCGCCGCTGGCGCATCTGGCGCTTTATGCCTTCCAGCTCGCTTTGCCTTTGTCCGGCTGGGCGCTGGTTTCGGTGTCGATGCTGGAGATCCCCAGCATGCCGTTCAACCTGTTCGTGATGCCGAACCTGCCGCTCGGCCTGTCCGACACGGCGGAAAACTTCTGGGCAGCCCTACACTGGTATCTTGCCTATGCCGGCATTGCGCTGGTCGTCCTGCATGCGCTGGCGGCGCTGCGCCATCATTTCTGGCTCCGCGACAACGTGCTCACGCGCATGATCACGCCTTCGTCAGCGCCCGACATGGAATAGGGCGCGCCGCGTATTCGTTCATGGAGGAAAGACGCAGGACTTTGCCTGCCCCGGAAGGACAAAACCCATGTATGCGCGCATCTTCGGATTGGCGGCTATAGCCGCTTGCCTTGCCATGCCTGTCTTGGCCGCGGTCGACCTTAACGACGCAGCCGGCAGCTATACGGTCAACCCAGCCAGCTCCAGCATCCGCTTTTCCATCGGCAAGGTCGGCGGCGGCGGGCTCAACGGCGCCTTCGGCCGGTTCAATGGCTCGATCCGTATCGACAACAGCGATGTGGGGCGTTCGCAGGTCAATTTCACCATCTATCCCGAAAGCGTCGGCACAGGCCAGGGCCGCATCGATGCCTTCCTGCGCTCCGACGCGGTGTTCGATGCCGCCAACAATCCGGAAATCCAGTTCCGCTCGACCAGCGTCACCCGCACCAGCGACACCACCGCGCTGGTCAGCGGCCGGTTGACGGCGCGCGGCAAGACGTTTGCGGAAAAGTTCACCGCCGAGTTCGGCGGGCTGAAGGGCGGCACGATCAAATTCCATGTCACCGGCAAGGTGCTGCGCTCGCGCTACGGCATGGATGTCGGCACGCCGATCTATTCCAACATCGTCAACTTCGACATGACGCTGACGGGGAAGAAGGGTTAGCAAGGACCAGCGTCCGCGCATTGGCTTTTCCCCCAATTTCAGGCAAACCTCCCCGCCTGTAAAATCGATAGGAGAAGCCTGATGTTCCGATGGGGTGTTTTGTCGACGGCCAAGATCGGCCGCGAGCAGTTACTGCCGGCAATCGTCGAGGCAGAGAATGGCGTGCTGTCGGCGATCGCCAGCCGCGACCTGTCGAAGGCCAAGGCTTTGGGCGAGCGTTTCGGCGCCCGCCACGCTTTCGGCTCCTATGAGGAACTGCTGGCTTCCAAAGAGGTCGACGGCGTCTACATTCCACTGCCGACCTCGCAGCATGTGGAGTGGACGGCCAAGGCGATCGAAGCCGGAAAGCATGTGCTGGTGGAAAAGCCGCTGGCGCTCGACGCCAAGGACATCCTGCCGCTGATCAAGCTGCGCGACCAGAAGAAGGTGCTGGTTTGCGAAGCGTTCATGGTCATCTACCACCCGCAATGGATCAAGGTGCGCGACCTCATCGCCGACGGTGCCATCGGCCGGTTGCGCCATGTGCAGGGCGCGTTCTCCTACTACAATGTCGACCCCACCAACATGCGCAACCAGCTCGATCTCGGCGGCGGCGCGCTGCCCGACATCGGCGTCTACCCGACGGTCTCGACACGCTTTTGCACCGACAAGGAGCCGTTGCGCGTGCAGGCGACGATCGAGCGCGACAAGAAATTCGGCACCGACATCTATTCCTCGATCCGCGCCGATTTCGGCGATTTCGAATTGTCCTTCTATCTGTCGACACAGATGGCGGCGCGACAGGTGATGGTGTTCCACGGCGACAAGGGTTTCATCGAAGTGTTCTCGCCGTTCAATGCCGGGCTCTACGACCATCACAGGATCGAACTGCACAACCAGAACCACACCGAGGCGCAGGTGTTCCGCTTTCCAGGCACGCAGCAATACCGGCGCGAGGTCGAGACCTTTGCCAGGGCGGCCGCGGGCGGCAAGGAGCGCGTCTTCACGCTGGAGGAATCCGTGCTCAACCAGAAGGTCATCGACGCCATCTTCCGCGCCGGCGGCAAGGAAGGCTGGGAGGCTGTCTGATACGGCAATCTTAGCCGGTTAATTTCATTAGAGAAGGGCGTCCGCATTCTGCATGCGGACGCCCTTTTCTCTTGAACTGACGATCTCACGCACCGCTGAGCGCCAGGTGCAAGGTCTCGGCGAAGCGGTCGGGATAGGGGGCAAAGCCCATATGGTCGCCGGGGAAGGCGGCGCGCTTGGTGCCGAGCCTGTCGGCCAGTGCCTTGCCCATGCCGTCGATCGGCTGGCCGATGGACTCTTCGCCGATGCCGACCACGACAGGGCGGCCGCGCAACGCTTCGACGTCGGGGCGGTAGAGCGACAGCGGCATGACGCCATGCGCCAGCCAGTATTCGAAATTGCCGCTGACCCTGGCAAAGGTCTCGGCTTCTTCGGGCGACGGTACGAACGAAGGTGGCCCGTCCTGCGGTCCGGCTTCATCCTGGCCCGGCCCTTCCGACAGGCCGTTCTCGCTGAAGAATTTCTGCATCGCCGCCTCGACGCCGTGGCTGCGATACGTGTCGTGCAGGTCGCGCATGCCGGCCAATGCCGGCGCCGGGTCTTCGAGCAGCATCATGCTGGGCGGCTCGTGCGCCACCAGCGCACGCACCCGGCCGGGATGGCGGGCGGCGAGGTTGAGGCCGATCTGGGCGCCGCCGCTGGTGCCGAACACGTAGGCCGGCCCGGCGCCGAGCGCGTCGATCAGCCGGGCGGCATCGTCGCCATGGACATCGAGGTCCTGTTCCTGCGGCGGCCCGTCGAAGGTGCTGCGTGAATTGCCGCGCGGGTCGTAGGCGACCACCGTGTAGCGGTCGGCAAGATGGTGCGCGATATCGGAGAAAACGCCGGCGTCCTGCGGTCCGCCGGGGATGATCAGCAGAACGGGGCCGGAGCCACGGGTTTCATAATAGAGGTTGGCGCCCGGCACTTTCAGCGTCGACGATTGGGGGGTCATGTCCATCTCTCCTGTTGCTCTCATGTCAAAGTTCGGCTTTGCGCTGGCCCCGCTCATTTGCTGGCGACAACCATGCGGTTGCCCTCGCTGTCGCGGAACTCGGCGACGGTCCGGCCCGGCTGCCACGGCGCTTCCTGCGGCTCGGTGATGATTTCGACGCCGCGCGCCTTCAGCGCGGCGACCGTTGCCTCGACATTGTCATCGACGAGCACCAGAACTGGTTCGGCGCCCGGAGAGTCATCGGAGCGTTTGACGAAATGCAAATTGGTGACGGCGCCGGGAAATGTCAGCTCGATCCAGCGCCAGCCGCCATCGCCCATCGGCTGGTCGGCTGCCACCTGGCAGGCAAGATGATCGGTGTAGAAGGCCTTGGCGCGGTCCTGGTCGATGACAGGCAACTCGGCAAACTGGATGTGCATGATGGGTCTCTCCTGCTCCTCGATGGCTGCCTCGCAGCCGTCCACGGGGAAAGACGATCCGAGCGATCAAAAAGATTCGCCGGCGGTGAGAATCTTTTCGACGCCGCGAAACGTCTTCTCCCTGCAGACTTGAAAAACAGGAGACGACACATGGGTTACAATCTCATCCGCTACGGCGTGAAGGATGAAAGCATCGCGCAGAACCGTATGCTGGTTGCAAAGGTGTTCGAGGCGCTCGACGAAACCAAGCCGCAATCCGTGCGCTACCTCGTCCTGGAGCTGGAGAATGGCGAGTTCATCCATCTTGTCAGCCAGGACGGCGACGGCCTTACCGGGCTCGACGCCTTCAAGGCTTTCAGCTCCGATCATGCCGCGCGACGCTCGACGCCGCTGGCCAGATCGCCGGCAAAGATCGTCGGCAATTATCGTATGCTGGCCGGCGAGGTCGTGCCGGCTTGACGGCAAAGGCTCGCTCTTAGGAATGGACAGGATGAACACGGCAAAACTCGACCGCGTGGCCCTGGAGGCGATGCTCGGCGAATTGCGGCCGAAGCTGCACCGCTATTGCGCCCGCATGGCCGGCTCGGTGATCGATGGCGAGGACATCGTCCAGGAGACAATGATCAAGGCGCTGCAGGCCATTGACGGCGACGCCTCTGTCGAGCGGCCCGAGCAATGGCTGTTTCGCATCGCCCACAATGCCGCGCAGGATCATCTGCGCCGGCGCCAGCGGGAGCAGGCGCGCATGAGCGAGACCGACATGACGACGATCGAAGACCCCTCCGCAAGCGCCGATGCCAGGCTCGCCACCGCTACCAGCCTGCGCAGCTTCATGCAGCTTGCGACGGCGCAGCGCAGCGCCGTGATCCTGGTCGACGTGCTTGGCCTCAGCCTGCACGAGACCTGCGAAGTGTCAGGCGCGACGCTGGCCGCGACCAAGGCGGCGCTGCATCGCGGCCGCGCACAGCTGCGGCTGCTGGCGGCGCAGGACGAACAGACGCCCGCCACAAAACTCGACGCCGACGACGAGCGGCGCCTGCGCCGCTATGTCGACCTGTTCAACGGGCGCGACTTCGACGCCGTGCGCGCTCTGATCGCCGAGGACATCCAGCTAGAGGTCGTCAACCGCACCCGGATGCGCGGCAAGGCGCAGGTTTCCAACTATTTCGGCAATTACGACCGCGTCGGCGACTGGGCGCTGTCGTTGGGCTTCGTCGACGGCAGGGCGGCGATCCTGATCCGCAACCCGCAAGCGGGAGATGATGCCGTGCGCGGTTTCATGCTGGTCGACTGGCAGAACGGAAAGGTCAGCCATATCCGAGATTTCCGCTATGCGCCCTATTGCCTCGCCGACGCGGAGATCCGCTTCATTGACGAGTGAATGCCACCGGTGAGCGCAGACCTCGCCGCCTCAGGCGAAGCTTTGCAAATTGGCGTCCTGCAGTTTGGAGCCGGCAAGCAGGGCCTCGAGCACCTGCTTCTTGAGCGACAGGCACTGCGAACGGGCAAGCTTTGCGATGGCCGAGACCTCGGCCACCTCACAGGCAAGGACGAGCTCCCTTTGCTGGCCGATGATCACTTGCGTGAAGTCGCGCGATTTGAAGCCGAGATGGAGAACGCGCTCCGATTGGTCGAGGATCTGGTCGAGCAGGCGCGCCAGCCGCAGATTGCCCGAGAGCTCGGCCAGCGCAAGGCGAAAGGCGCGGTCGGCGGCGAGGAAGGCGACATGGCTGCGCAGCGTCTCCGGCTTCAGCACCTTTTGCGCCGCCAGCCTGATGTCCTCGAGCCCACGCTCGGTGATGTTGGCGGCTGCCACCCGGAACACTTCCGGCTCGATCAGGCCGCGGACATCGAAAATCTCGTTGACGTCGCGCAGGCTGAGCGGTGCGATGACGTAGCCGCGCCTGGGCTCGCTTTTGATCAGCCCTTCCTGCGCCAGCCGGGCAAGGGCCGAGCGGATCGTCGCCTTCCTGATCTGGTAGCGATCGCCGATCTGCTTTTCGGTCAGGCTTTCGCCGGGGCGCAGCACGCAGGCGACGATGTCGCTCTTCAGTTGCTCGTAGGCCTCCTCGCTGCGCAATATGTCGGCGGTCGAGGGTGATGCGGCTGCTGATTTCGGGGCGATCATGTCAGGTCTTCCTGGGCAGTTGACGCTGGTTCCGGCATTCGCTAGCCTGAGCATCTCAGTTATGAGTATTAAGCTTCTTAAGAGGGATAGCTGACAATGCCTCTTGCCGCCAACTCGCCTCTCTACGCCGTAACCGCCGATATCGTCAACGCAGCCAAAAGTCCTGATGCCTTCGATCGGGTCAAGGCGGTGTTGCGCGAGCACACTGATCGTTTTCACGCCTCAGGCGTGCTTGCCCATGAGGAGGAAGACGATGAGCTGCTGCTGCATGCCAGCCCTGATTTGACCGTCTACCACATCACGCTGTCGCCGGGCCTGCAGTATCCCGCGCACAACCATCTGATGGATGCGCTGATCGGCATCTACAAGGGCAGCGAGACCAACTTCATCTATCCCGTCGATGGCAGTGAGATCGATACACCGGAACGGCAGGACATCGCAGCACCCGCCGTGGTGCACATGACCCCGGATACTGTGCATGCGGTCGCCAACACCGGCAGCGCCCGCTCCGGCGCGCTGCATGTCTATCTTGGCAATCTGACGGAGACCCAACGCCATATGTGGAGCCCGGATAGCACCCAGGCCGAACCGTTCGACAATGAGCGGTATCTGGCCGGTGCGAGGCCGATTGGCCAAGCTGGTTCCTGATCGGGAAAGGGCGAGAGCAAGCCGCGTCGATCTCCACCTGCTTTCGCGCGCCGCGTCGGCTCTTTGCCGGATAAGCGATCCCAGCCGCTTAATCAGCTGTTTTGCCCAGCGTATCGGCAACCACCGCGCCGCGCTCGCCCATCGGCAGAGCGGGACCCGTGGTCGAGTCGATTGCCGTCTGATGTTCCATCTCGGCATTGATTGCGGCGCCGGCGATGAGGATGATGACTGAAATCCATGTCCACATCATCAAGCCGACGACAGCGCCCAGCGATCCGTAGGTGGCGTTGTAGTTGGCAAAATGCTGCAGGTAGAACGAGAACAGCCACGATGCGGCGATCCAGACGGCGGTCGCAATCAAGGCCCCCCAGCTCAGCCATCGCCACTTCGCATGTTCGCGGCTCGGCCCGAAACGGTAGAGCAGGGAAATGCCTGTAAGCATGAAGCCTGTCAGGATCGGCCAGCGAGACACCGCAACAAGGGTCTCTGTCCAGGCGTCAAGGTAGAAGAAGCGCAACAAGGCCGGGACAACGCCAACTGTCAGCAACAGCACGATGCCGATCACCAGGGCTCCCATCGTGAACAGGATCGACATGAGATTGAGCGTGATGAAGCTGCGCTTCTCGCTTTCCTCATAGGCGATGTTCATCGCATCGAAGAGCGCCTTCATTCCGCTGTTCGCGCTCCACAGCGCGATCGCAAGGCCGACGAAGAAACCTGTTCCGAGCGCTCCCGGTTTCTGACTGGCCAGAGCCTGCAACTGTCCGCGAATGATATCCAATCCCCCCGACGGCAGCAATCCGCCGAGATAGGCGACATGGTCCGCGACTGTCACAGGATCGGCGACAAAGCCGTAGATCGAGATGAAGGCCGCCAGCGCCGGAAACAGCGCCAGCAGCAGATAGAAGGTGGCGCCGGCCGCGACCAGCAGAACCCGGTCCTTGTTGAACTCTTCCCAGAGCCGCCAGACGATATCCCTCCAGCCGAGTGCAGGAATCTGTGACGGCCAGGCTGCATCGCGACCACGGTCCCCATCCTCTGCCCTTATGGCGGCCTTGCTGGTTTCCGACGTGGCCAACGCACGATTGGCCGCTTCGGTATCGATCAACGAGGACTTGGTGTCCATCGCTCAACAGCCCCGCATTGCCAAAGTTGCGTCGCCTCAGAGGGACACCTTGGCGACCTTGTCCTTGTATTCCTTTTTCGGATCGAACCCGAGCAGCATTTTTATGCCTGCCGTCAAGCTTGAGCCGTCGAGCCAGATCTCAGCTTCCTGCGGGTCGAACCTAAGCAGTGCCAGCCTCGGGTCGTCTTTCCCGCCTTCAAACCAGGCGGCGACAAAACGATTCCAAAGCCGATCGATGACCACTGGGTTGTTGTCCAGATAAAGCTTCCCCTGCACTGTGGCGAACAGGTCGTGACCCTTCGATGTGAAGGTAGCTGTCGCGCCGCTGCCATCTTTCAGGCCCTCGACAAGCTCGGTATCGGTCGCCGTGAAGAACCAGATGGGTCCGTTTTGATTCTCAATTTGAGCGGTCATCGGACGCGGGATGACCTTCGATCCATCAAGGCCGATCATCATCGTCATGTCGGATTTCAACGATTTCCAGAACTTGGCTTCGAGTTCGGCGGGGGTGGGCATCTGAACCTCCTTTCAGATGGCGAAAGAAAGCAAAACGGCAGCCGGCTGCATCTGTTCCAATTCATTGAAAGATCATGCTTGGAGTTCCGCCAGCCAAAGGCCGGTGCAGCGTTGCGCCAGTGCCGCGATGTAAACCACCCCTGCCACGCGCGGATCAGCCCCGGCGTGCGTGATGAGCGTGCCGCCATCGGAATGTCCGACCAGGATCGCCGGGAATCGAGGCCGTGCGAGGGCCGCCAACGTCCTGAAGACCTGAGCGGAACACTCAGTCGGTGCGACGATCGCGGCGGAAAAACCAGCCAAAGTAGAGGCAGATCAGGAACAGCGCAAAATGGATCGTCCCGCGCACGCCACTGAGTTCGGGGGACTGAATGGCGTTTGTCCACATCAGCGGGATCGGAATCTTCGCCAGATAAAAGTAGAACTGCATGCCGCTGCTGACGAAGAACGCGCCGGCCAGAAATTTTCGATACTCGCGGAATCGCACCGCCGCATAGATCGTCGGTAAACCGACGATGACGATCCCAGCCACAAGATAGGGAAGCATAACCGGCTCCGGGGGCAGGCCCTTGTCATCCATCATCCTTAAAGGCATTATATTCGAGATATGCCGAATATGTCAAACAATCGCCCTGCCGAACAACGCTTCATCGAGGATGCGGCCAGGTTGCTGATCCCCTGGGGCGTGCCCCAGACAGCGGCGCGCCTCTACGGCTACCTGCTGCTTTGCGCCGAGCCGGTCAGCCTCGACCGCATCACGGCAGACCTCGAGATCAGCAAAAGCAGCGCAAGCGTCGCGGCGCGGTTGCTGGAAGCCTACAGGCTCGCCCAGCGCCACGGCGAGCGCGGAAGCAAGCGCGCTCTGTACGCGGTGTCCGACAATTACGAGGGCATGCTGACCGAACAGAACCGCTTGCTCGACGCGCTCGCCGATCTGCTGAAGAACAGCACGGACGCCGTCGCGTCGGGAGCAGCGCGTGATCGCCTCGACGAAATGGCGGCGTTCTACCTGGCGATACGCCAAGCGATGGAGACAGCGCTGGGGCAGTGGCGCGCGAAGAAGCCGCGATCCCGATCGACGTGATCAGTCGGCATTCCAGTCCGGAGACAAATTCGCCGAAGGAGCTAGCACCATGGAACAGACCAAGACGCCCCGGGAGCCGCCCGCGATGTCGCGCGGCACAGGCATTGCCTATGCGATCGGCCTGCCGCTGGGGCTGCTGGGATTGATCTTCGTGCCGGCCGGCACGATTGCCTGGTGGCCCGGATGGGTGTTCCTTGCCGTTCTGATTTCGGCGTTCGGCGTCTCGGCGCTGGTGATCGCGCGGATCAATCCGATCATCTACCGCGCGCGCAGTCGGTTTCAGCAGGGCACGAAAGGCTGGGACAAGGCGTTGCTCGCGGTCATTCTGCCGGCGATGGTGGCAATCCTGCCGGTGGCGGCGCTCGACGCCGGGCGCCTTCACTGGTCGGCCGTTCCCGTCTGGGCGGTGCTCTGCGGCTACATCGCCGTGCTGGCGGGCGTCGCAGTGACCGGATGGGCACAAGCGGTGAACCCATACTTCGAGCCGGGTGTCCGCATCCAGTCCGAACGGCATCAGCGCGTGATCGACGGTGGCCCATACCGTTTCGTGCGCCACCCCGGCTATATCGCCGCACTGGTTCTGTTCTTCGGCATGGCGCTTGCGCTGGGTTCGTTCTGGGCCCTGGTGCCCGCGGCGCTGGCGTCGTCGGTGCTCGTCTTGCGCACCGCATGGGAAGACCGGCTGCTGCGGGCCGAACTTCCCGGATATGACGATTATTCCCGTCGCGTGCGGCACAGATTGGTCCCCGGCTTCTGGTGAGGGCGGGAATCCGATAGGAGTTACAGTCGCGAGCCTGATGGTGTCTTCATAGTGCTCTGATGCCGTAGACACTCGCAAAGCGGACGTGAAGAGGTAGGTGCACCCCAGCCTATAATTTGGATGGCCAACTTAAGGGCCAAGTCGTCATCAAATGCTCTCCGGGCTGTACATATCGAATGGAAACGTGATCCTAAATACCCCGTGATCAGGACCTGCGTTCTTCGCTTTCACCAGAGTTGCAATAGTCTCTGATGCAAAACGCTCTATGGGGTGTGACAGGATTAGCGAAATCGTACCGTCTATCAAAGCAGCCCGCGTATCTTCAAAGAGTTCATAGCCTACGGTAACGAAGTCTTCCCGTTTTGGAGTAGCCCTGAGTGCGGCTATCGCACCTGTAACACCGCCCCCTGAGATGAATAGTCCGCACATATCCGGATGGTCTGTCAGCAGCTTTTCGACATGTTCACGGGCAACCACGGCTGACTCGTAAGTTGGCAACGGTTCGAGCAGCGTGAATCCCGAATTATGTTCACGAAAGTAAGAACGAAACCCGCTTTCGTTCATTTCCTGGTTTCGCAATCGGTGGCTGCCCACAAGAATGCCTATTTTCCCCGGCTGTCTCACCATGCGGTCAAACGCCCAGGCAGCGGTGCGTCCTACTTTCCAATTATCGAGCCCCACAAAGCTGATGCCTCCCTTGGCCGTGAGGGGGCCGATAAGTGAAACGATCGGCACGCCGCTTTCAAGAACTGCGTCAATCGCGTCCGCAACGGCAGGATGCTGCGGCGCTACAATCGCAAGTGCCTCGCACCGCCCGCCGAGCGACTGGATATGTGCCGCGACTTTCTCCGGCGTGAGGTCTTCCATGTACTCGACTGTCAGATCGATATTGCAGGCAGGATAAGCTTCCGCGGCTTGCGCAATTGAATCGCCGAGTAGGCGATAGAAGCGTCTCTCCCGTCGCTGCAGCAAAACCCCGACACGGTGGATCACCGCTTGTGCCTTCGCCGCCTGCTTGATGGTGCCAAGTCCGTAGAAGCCGATTTCCTCAGCGGCTGCCAATACGCGGGTGCGCGTATTGCTCCGGACCGATTCAGGCTCGGACAGTACTCGATTGACCGTTGAGACGGATACACCTGCAGCTTTTGCCAAGTCTGGAATCGTTGGTCTCTTCATGTCAAAAATTCCATTACTCTGGTTTCGGCATCTCAAAAAAGATCATCCGTACAAATTTTTGAAATGATTTGAGACGAAGTTCTGAGGCGATCATAATCCAGATTGACCTGAAAGATGTCAACGTAGCATTCATTACGCGTTGACGGTGCTCAGCGATCTAGGAGCCGTCAGCGCTTTGGGGGAGGCCCAGCGCACAATTTGGACGAGGAGGCTCAACGTCGTTGTGTTGAGATCGCGGACCTGCGCGTGCCTACCGGCATCGGCCGCACGGCCAAAAAAGGCAAAAAAGTATGTCGAGCCGCAACCATGCGGCTTTAACGTGAGGAGGAATTCGACATGTCGTTCACCAAGAAAATCGCTACCGCAGCCATGGCATTCATGCTGGCATCCAGCGCTCATGCGGGTGACACGGATATCGCCGTCATCGTGGGCTCGGCCCAAGATGGCTTCTGGAACATGGTCAAGAAGGGCGTCGATGATGCTTCGCTGATGGTCAAGGCTAATGGCGGCACCGTCAATTTCATGCAGACCCAAAACTATGACAACTTCGGCCCGGACCTCGCTTCGCTAATCGAACAGGCTGTAGCCCAGGGCGCTAAAGGTATTGCTATCCCGAACTGGCTGCCAGAATCCGAAACCCCTGCCCTCAAGGCTGCGCGGGACAAGGGGGTGGTGATCATCTCCTTCAACGCTGGCCAGAGTGAGATGGATAATTACGGATCGCTAAACTATTTCGGGTCGGACGAATATCTGGCAGGTGTTGAGGGTGGCAAGTATCTCGCTTCTCATGGTGCAAAGAAAATCCTCTGCCACATCCAGAACCCAGGTGCCGTAAATCTCGAGACCCGCTGCAAGGGCGTTCAAGACGGTGCGAAGAAGGCTGGCGCAGACACCTTCATCCTCCGTGTTCCTGCTAACCTTGACCAGGACATGAATGGTACCTCTGAAGCAATCAAATCCGAGCTGATCGCGGATCCGTCCATTGACGCCGTCATCACGCTCGCTGCATGGGCTGCAGATGCTGCCGCTAGCTCCATCGATCAGCAGAGCAAGACCGGCAAGATTGAGCTTGGCACCTTTGATATGTCGGCCTCGGTTCTGGATCGCATTTCAAAGGGCACCCAGACCTTCGCAATCGACCAGCAGCCTTATCTGCAGGGGTTCCTCGCAACCTCCATGCTGTTTGCAAACCTGAAGTTCGGCACTGCGATTGCGACGAAGCCGGTTCTGACTGGTCCCGCGATTGTCGACAAGACCAATGTTGCTTCGGCAATCGAAGGCGTCAAACTCGGCGCACGTTGAGGCTGGCCCGAGGCTGAGACCTGGCCGCTAACCTGGCCGGGTCTCATCCATGCTCCCTCTATGCAACTTCGTCTGCGGCAACTGAGGATTTTGCTTCCATGACCGCCACAAACCTAAGAACCAACACCGTTGAAACACCCGCCATCGAGAGTGAATCGGCCATTTCATCCATCAAGGCCTTTTTTCGCACCCCTGCGGCTGGTGCTTTCATGGGGTTCGTGGCTGTATTCATCCTTTTTGCTATGTTCGGATATAGCCGCAACTTTTTGTCCGTGGCTGGTGTAACTACGTGGGTGAACTTCGCGTCACTCATAGGAATGATTGCAATTCCGGTCGGGTTCCTGATGATTGCCGGTGAACTCGATATTTCAACCGGTGCGGTACTTCCCGCCTCCACGATGACAGTTGCTATTGTCTGCGAGCACTATCAGATGCCTGTGCTTGTCGGTGTAGCTGCAGCGCTTGCCATCGGTGCACTGATCGGCTTCATCAATGGATACATCGTAACCCACACGCGCGTGCCGTCGTTCATCGTGACGTTGGCGACGCTCTTTGCAGTGGCAGGCCTTACGCTCTACCTGTCGATCTTCTTCATCAACAACACCAATTCCTTCTATCATGCGCCAGATTGGGCTAAATCGCTCTTCGGCGGGAAGGTGTATGGCTTCAATTCTTCCGTCTTCTGGTGGGGTGGGCTTGTCGCAGCATTCGTCTTCTTTCTGCATTACTCTCCCAAGGGAAGCTGGGTCTTTGCTCTTGGTGGAGACCAGGAAAGTGCGAGAAACGCAGGTATTCCTGTAACCAGGATGAAGATTGCACTCTTCATGCTGTGTTCCATGTCGGCGACCTTTGCTGGCGTCCTTCAGGTGATGACATTCAGCTCCGCAACGTCTCAGGCCAATTTTGGCCTAATCTTCAACACCATTATCGCCGTGGTCGTAGGTGGCGTTCTCCTCACGGGTGGTTTTGGTACTGTAATGGGCATTGTCTTCGGGGTGCTCACCCTTTCCATTGTTACCCAAGCTATTGGTTTCACAGAGATCGACAGAAACCTGTCTTTCCTCATTATCGGTGTCATGCTTTTGATCGCTGTCCTGCTCAATGACACGTTTCGTCATTTGGCCACCAGCTGGTCGACGTTCAAGAAGAAATAGGGAGAGCGGCAATGTCCGATAAGAAACCCGTTCTCGAGTTTCGAAACGTCGACAAATCGTTCGGCCATATTGATGTTCTGAACGATATCAACCTCAAGGTCGGTGAAGGTGAAGTGCTCTGCCTGCTTGGCGACAACGGCGCGGGTAAGTCGACGCTCATCAAAACGCTGTCTGGTGTCTATCAGCCGACGCGTGGCGAAATTCTGATGGATGGTCAGCCCGCACTGTTCTCCAGTCCCCGTGAGGCTCAGGAACGCGGGATAGCTACGGTTCACCAATTCGGTGGGACATATCCATTGATGTCCATAGGACGTAACTTTTTCATGGGTTCGGAGCCGACAAAGGGTTGGGGACCGTTCAAATATTTCGACCGCAAAACCGCTGCCCGAGTGGCAGTTGCAGAGATTCAGAAAATGGGGATCACACGCATCACCGACGGTAATCGTTTGGTCGGTGGCCTTTCCGGAGGGGAACGCCAGTCGCTCGCGATTGCCCGTGCTGTCTATTTCGGAGCCCGTGTCCTCATCCTTGACGAGCCGACGGCAGCCCTCGGCGTCAAGCAGGCTGCTCACGTACTGCGTATCGTCAATGAAGCTAAGCGTCGTGGCCTGGCGGTCATTTTCATCACCCATCAGGTGATGCATGCCATGGCAGTGGGCGATCACTTCACAGTGCTCATTCGTGGTGCAATTGCAGCTGACTTCCGCAAGGGGGAAAAGACACGCGAGCAGATCGCTGATCTGATGGCCGGTGGTGAATCCATGGCGAGTCTCGAAGCCTCTATTGAAGGCTATATGGAGACCCATGACGGTCTTCCGCCGCCCCCCGCTCACTGAGTGAATATGGGCATAGCCGCCAGGTAGCGGAGTTGTTGAATGGAAAGCGGTTGGGCTTTGGCCAACCGAACGCAAGGAGTTTGTCCAATGGTGCGTGTAGCAGTCATTGGTGCAGGGCTGATGGGCGCTGACCACGCCAGGATCGTCGTGGAGGAAATGCCGGGCGCGAGCCTTCAGGTGGTCTGCGACATGGATGAAGTCCGCGCACGCAAGGTGGCCGATGCCCATGGTGCGGCAGACGTTGCAAGTAATCCGGAAGCCGTGATTGCCCGTGCCGATGTGGATGCGGTGATCGTCGCGAGCCCGGACTTCACTCATGCGCCGCTGTCACTCGCCTGCATCAGCGCGGGCAAGAAGGTGCTCTGCGAAAAGCCCCTATCGCAGTCCTCGGCCGAATGCCTCTCGATCATGCAGGCCGAACAGGAAGTTGGTCAAAAGTTCGTCCAGCTCGGCTTCATGCGGCGCTACGACCAGTCCTATGTCGAGATGAAAGAGGCAATTGAAAATGGCACGCTTGGCCGAGTCCTGATGATGCACAACTTCCACCGCAATGTGGAAACGCCAGCCTCCGACTTCACCGGTGCCATGGCAATCACCAATTCCGCCCCGCATGAGTTCGACGTCGTGCGCCATGTACTTGGCACCGAATATGCCTGGATCTCTGCCTTCCAGCCGAAGCGCTCTGATCGACGCGTCGCGCCCGTCTTGATGGTCCTCGAAACCGTCGATGGCCAACTCGTCAACATCGAGATCAACAACAACGCTGCGTATGGCTACGACGTTCGTGCCGAACTCGTGGGCGAGCAGGCGAGTATTTCCATGAGCCATGTCGCTTATACCCATCTCGAACGCTCGCTTGGCGTCCACACCGGCTACGATGCCGATTGGCGGACCCGCTATTTCGATGCCTATCGCCGCCAGAACCGCGCCTTCCTACGCTTCGTCGACACAGACGCGTTTCCCGAAATCGCATCAAGCTGCTGGGATGGCTATGCCGCTGCAGTTGCCGCCGAGGCAGGCGTAACGGCACTCGCTTCCGGGCAGAAGCAGCTCGTCACCATGATTTCCAAGCCGAAGTTCTACGCATGAAACTGGGTTTTGTATCTGACAGCCTCGCCGGCATGCCGCTCGACGACCTTCTCGACAACGCTGCACGCATGGGCGTCTCCGGTATTGAGGTCAACACCTGCGGCTGGTCGACCGCACCGCATTTCGATCTCAAATCCATGCTGGGTAACACGGTCGCGCAGAAGGACTTCCTCAAGGGCTTTTCTGATCGTGGGCTTGATGTGATCAGTCTCAATGCCAATGGCAATCCGATTCACCCGACCGATCCGGCTCAGGGCGAAGGTCTGAAGAACACCATCCGGGTCGCAGGCGAGATGGGTATCAAGACGGTCTGCACCATGTCTGGCCTGCCTGCGGGCAATCCGTCCGATACCATGCCAAACTGGGTCGTCTCTTCCTGGCCGCCGGAAACGCAGGCGATCCTCAAATACCAGTGGGCAGAAAAACTCTTCCCGTTCTGGACCGAGATCGTGGCGCTGGCAAATGAATGCGGTGTGGAAAAGATTGCGCTCGAACTGCATGGCAACCAGTGCGTCTACAACGTGCCGTCGCTCCTGAAACTCCGTCAAGAAGTCGGCCCTATCGTTGGCGCGAACCTGGATCCCTCGCACCTCTTCTGGATGGGAGCCGATCCGCTGATAGCAGCCGAGGCATTGGGGGAGGCCGTCTATCACGTCCATGCCAAGGACACATTCCTGAACGCGCCCAAACAGGCAGTGACCAGCCTTCTCGAAAACGGCAACCTGACCGACATTCCAGCCCGCTCCTGGTCATACATCACACTCGGCTTCGGCCACAGTGAGGAGTGGTGGCGACAGTTTTGCTATCGCTTGAAGATGGCTGGCTACGACGGCTGGCTTTCCATCGAGCATGAGGACGTGCTTCTCAACTCACTTGAGGGCCTCGAAAAATCCGTGGCCCTTCTCAAGGGTGTCATGCCGGTTGCACCGGCCGATTTCAAACTTCAGGAAATCTAAGATGAGCTTCCAACTTGCCGCTTGCGCCGAAATGCTCTGGCGCGACAAACCAATCGAATGGCGGGCAAGCCGCCTGAAAGAAATGGGCTTCGGCGTCGGCCTTTGGAACTGGCCCGCCTGGAATCTTGATGCGCTTGAAAAAACCGGTGCCACCTTCACCATCATGAATGGCTATCTCGAGGGCCGGCTGACCGATGCGGATGGCTGCGAAATGCTTCTGGCGTCTGCTACGGAAACGGCGAAGGTCGGCAAGCGACTCGGTGTCCACCGGCTGAACCTGCATGGCACGGCGCTTGGCGACATGGGCATTCCGATCCCGAAGATCGGTGCCTTCGCGCCGGGCAAGGAACAGCGGGCTCGCGATACACTCAACCGCATCTGCGATCTGGCAGAAGCCGAGGGTCAGGTCTTCACGTTAGAAAACCTGAACCCCATCGATCACCCTGGCTGCCCCTTCGGCTCGACGGCAGACGTGCTTGCGCTCGTTTCTGCCGTCAACCGCCCGCAACTGCGCATCAATCTCGATCTCTACCATACCCAGATCGGCGAGGGTGATCTTATCCGCTGGTGCGAGGCCTGCCTGCCCTGGATTGGTGAGGTTCAGGTAGCTGACAATCCCGGCCGGTGCGAACCAGGCACGGGCGAAGTGAATTGGCACGGCGTTGCAAATGCCCTGAAAGCGATGGGCTATGCGGGGCCCGTTGGTATGGAAGCCTTTGCCTCCGGCGATCCGGAAGCTGCGCTTGAAGCCTTCCGCACCTCTTTCACTGTCTGAACGTCATTTCCGCAAGAGGATCATCCATGTCATCCACCATTCTGAATGTCGGCCTTTTGGGCGCAGGCCGTATCGCGGGCGTCCATGCCACCGCCATTTCCACCAACCCCGGTAGCCGCCTCGTAGCCGTCGCCGACATCAATCCCGCCGCTGCCGAAAAGCTCGCGGCCCAATATCGTGCCGACGTCCGCGCGACCGACGCGATCCTCAGCGATCCCGCCATCGATGCCGTGCTGATTGCCACCTCCACCGATACCCATTCCGACTTGATCAAGCGGGCGACGGCAGCGGGCAAGGCAGTGCTTTGTGAAAAGCCTGTCGACCTCAGCCTTGCAAGGGCACAGGCTTGTCAGAAGGTGGCCGCTAAGAACGGCAAACCGGTCATGGTTGGCTTCAACAGGCGCTTTGACTCGAACTTCGCGGCTCTTAAGGCTGCGGCCGACCGTGGAGAGATTGGAAAGACTGAGCTGCTGTCGATCACGTCCTTCGACCCGGCACCGCCGCCGGTTGCTTATATCAAGGTCTCGGGTGGCCTTTTCCGAGACATGATGATCCATGATTTCGACATGGCAAACTTCATCATGGGGGCGGCTCCCGTCGCTGTCTCGGCTGTCGGTACGTCTATCGTCGACCCAGAAATCGGTGCGGCTGGCGATGTCGATACTGCCGTGGTGACGCTTTGCTATGCCGATGGCCGCATTGCCGTAATCAAGAACAGCCGCCGCGCCGTCTATGGCTATGATCAGCGTCTGGAATTGCTTGGTTCGGAAGGATTGCTGCAGGCACAGAACATGCTGGAGAACACCGTAATAAAGTCCACCACCTCTGGCGTGACGGGTGCAAAGCCGACCTACTTCTTTCTTGAGCGCTACATGCCCGCCTACGCTGCAGAGTGGGCTGCCTTCGTGAACGCAGTAAACACGGGTTCGGCCCTGCCGGTCACACTCGATGATGGTGTCGCCGCGCTTGCGATGGCGGAAGCTGCAACCCAGTCTGCAAAGCACGGGTCCCCGGTGAAATTGGTAGAGATTCTTGGGTGAGCTTTAGGAGAAGCAAAACAGTCTCTGTCGGACAACTCCTCCTGTCCATGGCCGAACAAGCACCCGAAGTACGATCATGAGCACGGATAAAACCATTCGAAAACCGACGACCATCGCCGAGCTAAAGGATATGATTGTAGCAACCAGGCTTAGCCTCCCAGAGCAACAGGAGCGCGTCGCACGCACGGCTCTCGCCCATCCGGAAATTGTAGCATTCGGCACCGCGCAATCGCTTGCGGACCGATGCGGAGTGTCGCCCTCAACCGTGGTCAGAGTGGCCACTGCCCTCGGGTTCGATAACTTCAGGGAGTTCCGACAGGTTTTCCGTCAGCACATCCGGGAGATTTCGATACGAGCCGCGGACACCCTATGCTGACAGGAAAGCCGCAATAACCGCCAGATCCATCTCGCGACATTTGCTGAAAGTGGGCACCAGTTCATATCTGCGGTTCGTGGTTTTTGCTGAGACCTACCCCAACCGCTACGGCGCTCGTGGCAGATCCCGACAAATGGCTTAAGTTATCGACTCATGACTATTTGGTACAAATGTCGCGAGTGGCTTTTCCAGCGCAGCAACACCAGTCCATGGTAGGTCACTCGATCGATCTCAGCCTGCAGCCGTTCCAGCGAGATGCCGCGATCCATGAGGCAGTCGCACCTGCGGAATATGAAAACCGACTACGCGCGGCCGGGATGCCCGACTGGCGCGCCTACGACCTAGCCTGCATCGCATCAGCCTACGGGGTCAGCGAGAACGTCGTCTCTCCGGACATCGCAACGCTCCTCGGACGACAGCCCAGATCGCTATCCGAGTTCCTTGATGACCACCGGAAAGTCTATTGCGGCTGAGTGCAATCAAGACGCGGTGCGTCAGCGGCGGCGGGAGGAGGTCTCGACAAAATATGAATGCAATTCAGCCCATACTTACCTTGCGCCTAATCCTAGATGACCCACTCCAGTCGGAGATGACTTGGTGCCCAGTTTTGTTCTGAAGTGGTAGCGATTTGGCGCGCCCGAAGAGATTCGAACTCCTGACCCCCAGATTCGTAGTCTGGTGCTCTATCCAGCTGAGCTACGGGCGCGCAACAGGCCATGCTTTGCATAGCCCCACGATCCGGTCCTGGCGACCGGCCGCGACGAGACGTGTTCCCTAACGACTGAATTTCCGAAAAGCAAGCCGATCCGGCAAAAGTTTTGTCGCAGGCGCTTTCGACGGTGCAGATCAAGGTGCGACGAGATTCAGCGCAGGCCGGCCTCAGCTGAATATCGACACACCTAGGCGGGGCGGCGCAGGCCGTTGCGGGCCTGGTCGAGGCGGACCGGCTGGTCGGGGATGGTGACGGCGAAGGTGGTGCGGCCGCCGATCGATTCGACCAGCTCCACCGTGCCGCCATGGGCGCGGATCAGTTCGTGGGCGATGGCCAGGCCAAGGCCGGTGCCGCCGCTGCGGGCCGAGCCGCGAAACGCCGCGAACAGGTTCTCGCGCGCCTTGGGCGGCAGGCCGGGGCCGGTGTCAGTGACGATGATGCGGCTGACGCTGCCCATGCGCTCGGCCGACACGGCGAGCCGGCGCACCAGCGCGCTCTCGGAGTCGGCTGCCATCGCCTGCACCGCGTTGCGGCACAGATTGGTGAGCACGCGAAACAGCTGGTCGGAATCGGCATCGACCTCGAAAGCGAGCTCGACGGCATTGACGAATTCGATGCCGTCCTCGATGTCGAGCAGGCCGTGGACGTCGTCGACCAGCTGGCGCAGCCGCAAGCGGCGGCGCGAGGGCGCCGGCTCCTGGGTGCGGCCATAGGCCAGCACGCCTTCGGAATAGGATACGGCGCGGTCGAGCGCGCGCAGCAGTTTTGGCGCGAAGGCCTGCACGGTCGGGTCCTTGACCAGGCGCAGGCGGTCCGACATCAGCTGGGCCGAGGCCAGGATGTTGCGCATGTCGTGGTTGATCTTGGAGACCGCGAGGCCGAGATCGGCAAGATGCTTCTGCTCCGACAGCATCTTTTGCAGCCGTTCCTGCATCTGCGACAGTTCGCGTTCGGCAACGCCGATCTCGTCGGCGCGAGCGGCCGGGTGGATGATGCGCCCGGGATCGTCGGGCGCTTCGGAGAAGGACAGCATCGAGCGCGTCATGGTGCGGATCGGGCCGATCATGATCAGGTCGATCGCGGCATAGACCAGCATGGCGGTGAACAGCGAGATCAGCAGCGAGACTAAGGCGACATTGCGCGAATAGCGCAGCATGGCGTTGCGCAAGGAATAGTCGGGCATGATCAGCTCGAATTCCTTGTCGCTTTCGCCGACCGGGCCAAAGACCCTCAGCATACGCTTGCCGCCGAAGAACAGCGTGTCGAGCGCCCCGGTCATGCCCTTGATCATGCCGACATTGGCGATGTCGATATGCTCGTCGACCTGCGGCGGCATTTCGGCCACTACCAGGAGGCGTGAGACGCCGCCGTCGCGCACCGCGATCGCCTTGGCGCCGATCGCCATCAGCACGTCGTTCTGGGCGGCGCGGGAGAGCGAATTGGGCTCGCCCTGCACCAGCACGATCGACACGGCGGCGGCGGTGCTGAGCCTCTCCTTCAGCCAGGCCAGGCGGTAGCTGGCGATCCATGGCAGGAAAATGAGGACTTCGGCCAGGAGCACGAAGACAATGGTGAGCAAAAGCAGTTTTGTGGACAGGCCGCGTGCCAAGGGCACCGAACGGCTCGGAACCAGGCGAGCGGAGTCTGGGCTGGCGTCGGCTTTCACCGGGCCGGTCCCTTCATCCGCTGAGGCAACTTCGCTCATTAAGGCCTGTCTTCACAAACGCTTGATCGGTTGAGATTAGGCGATTGCGGCTTTTTTGCCAATTTCATCCTTCGTTGGACGATGGTACCAGCAATAAACCGCATCGAACTGGTGGTTAGCGCGGCGACGAACTGGTGTTCGCGCTGGATTGACTCCCAAAACCCTTCTTTCTATAAGCCGCTCACGCTCGGGCCATTCGTCCCGGCGCGGTTTCGATCGCGCCAATACCGGCCCGGCAAAGCTCCTGTTACACAGTGACAGAATCAAGAAGGGCCGCACCCCGCGGTATTAAAACAAATGAAGCGTACCTACCAACCGTCCAAACTCGTCCGCAAGCGCCGGCACGGTTTTCGTGCTCGCATGGCCACCAAGGGTGGTCGCGGCGTCGTCGCAGCTCGCCGCAACCGCGGCCGCAAGCGGCTCAGCGCCTGAACGGAAGACGAGATCGTTGCCCGCAACCGGCAAGCCAGTGGGACCAAACCCCAAGCGGCTTCTGAAACGTGCGGAATTCCTGGCCGTCCGCCGTGGTGAAAAGCGGCGCGGGCGGCTTTTTCTCGTTGAAGTTCTCGACCGCAATGACGGTCTGTCGCCGCGCGTCGGCTTCACCGTCACCAAGAAAGTCGGCAATGCAGTCGTGCGCAACCGCATCAGGCGGCGACTGAAAGAAGCCGTGCGCACCCATGCCGCAAGTGACATGGCGCCCGGCAATGACTATGTCATCGTCGGGCGTGAAGACGTGCTTACCATTCCGTTCGGCCAGTTGAAGGCCGAGCTCTCCCGCCGTCTCAGCGGAACACGATAGGCCAAGGGCTTTCGATGGAAAACAACCGGAACTTCTACATCACCATCGTCTTGTCGGTGCTGATCCTTGGGCTGTGGCAATATTTCTACGTGCTGCCGCGCAGCGAGCGGCAAGCCGAAGCCACGCGCATCGAAGAGCAACGGGCGGCGGAGCAGAAGAAGGCGGCCGAGGCCGCAAATCCCGGCGGCACGACGGCGCCCGCGGCGCCCGGCGCCATTCCGAACGCGCCCGGCACCTACGTCACGACGCCGGAAGGCCGTGCACAGGAAGTGGCCAAGACTGCCCGCGTCAAGATCGACACGCCGAGCCTGTCGGGCTCGATCAACCTGACCGGCGGCCGCCTCGACGACCTCAAGCTCAAGCACTACACCGAGACGGTCGACAAGACCTCGCCGCAGATCCAGCTGCTCAACCCGCAGGCGCTGCCCACCGGCTACTATGCCGAGATCGGCTTTGTCGGCAGCGACACGACCGGCGCGGTGCCAGGTCCGGAAACCGTCTGGAGCGTCGACGGCAATGCGACGCTGACGCCGGCGACGCCGGTGACGCTGACCTTCACCAACGACAAGGGCCTGACCTTCAAGCGCACGATCTCCGTCGACGGCGACTATATGTTCACGGTTTCCGACGCGGTTCAGAATTCGGGCTCGGCGCCTGTTACGCTGTCCAATTACGGCCGCGTCATCCGCTTCGACAAGCCGGCCGTTGCCAGCTCCTATGTGCTGCATGAAGGCCTGATCGGCGTCACCGGCACGGAAGGCCTGCAGGAGCACAAATACGCCGACATCGAGAAGAACAAGCTCTACACGCCCAGCAAGTCGACCGATGGCTGGCTTGGCATCACCGACAAATACTGGGCGGTCACCCTGGTGCCGACCGAGAAGCAGCCGTTCCAGCCGCACTATGCCTATTACGACAATGGCCGCCCGCGCTACCAGTCGGACTTCCTCACCGACCCGATCACCATTGCCGCCGGCCAGTCGGCGACGGTGGAGACCGAGATTTTTGCCGGCGCCAAGGAAGTCAACAAGATCAACGCCTACGCCCAGGACCGCCAGATCAGGCTGTTCGACCGGCTGATCGATTGGGGATGGTTCATCTGGATCACCAAGCCGATGTTCTACCTGATCGACACGCTGTACAAATTCTTCGGCAATTTCGGCCTGGCCATCCTGGCCACCACCGTCGTCGTCAAAACCATCTTCTTCCCGCTCGCCAACAAATCCTACGCGTCGATGGCGAACATGAAGAAGGTGCAGCCCAAGATGCTCGAGATCCGCGAGAAATACGCGGACGACAAGATGAAGCAGCAACAGGCGATGATGGAGCTGTACAAGACCGAGAAGATCAATCCGCTCGCCGGCTGTTGGCCGGTGGCGCTGCAGATCCCGGTGTTCTTCTCGCTCTACAAGGTGCTCTACATCACCATCGAGATGCGGCACGCGCCGTTCTTCGGCTGGATCCAGGATCTGGCCGCGCCGGATCCGACCTCGATCTTCAACCTGTTCGGCCTGTTGCCTTTTGCGCCACCGGCATTCCTGCCGCATATGGGCGCCTGGGCGGTGGTCATGGGCATCACCATGTTCCTGCAGATGCGTATGAACCCGACGCCGCCGGACCCGACGCAGGCGCAGATCTTCACCTGGATGCCGGTGATCTTCACCTTCATGATGGGCAGTTTCCCGGCCGGCCTCGTCATTTACTGGGCCTGGAACAACACGCTGTCGATCCTGCAGCAGGGCGTGATCATGAAGCGCCAGGGCGCCAAGATCGAATTGTGGGACAATCTGGCGGCGCTGTTTCGAAAGAAACCATCGCCGGCTGAGTAGCCGGCGCCCATTCCAATCGAAAAAACCCCGGCCTGTCCGGGGTTTTTTGTTGGACGAAACGCGCATCACGTTCCCGTGAAGGACGAAACTTGAGCCGCGTGAAGGGCGTGTCTCATCCTGTATCCCCCAGGACGTTCAGGACGGATTACCCTTCATTGGAAAATTGCTTCGCTGGAGCCGCATCCTCGTGACCTATGTCGCGGGGACATTGGTGCCGGGTAACCGATATATCATTTAACTATCTGTTTCTATTATATTTTTTGCATTCATTCTTGAAACTATCCCGGGCAATGCCGCGTAACTCTCCCCGACAATCGAATCAACAATTGTCGCAATGGAAGGGTTCTCCAATGACACAGTCCATCCTCAAAGCTCTCTGCATCTCTGCCGTCCTGGCGGCGTCCGGTCTCACCGCCACGACCGTCTACACATTCGCCAATCCCGCCGTCGGCGGCGCCGCGATGTCGACCACGAAGAACATCGTCGAGAACGCCGTCAACTCGCCGATCCACAAGACGCTGGTGGCAGCCGTGAAGGCCGCCGGTCTTGTCGACACGCTGCAGAGCGCCGGTCCGTTCACCGTCTTCGCGCCGACCGATTCCGCCTTCAAGAAGCTGCCCGCCGGCACCGTCGCCACGCTGGTGAAGCCCGAGAACAAGGACAAGCTCACCAAGATCCTGACCGCGCATGTCGTTTCCGGCAAGATCTCGGCCAAGGAGATGATGACCAAGGCCAAGGCGATGGGCGGCAAATATGAAATGAAGACCGTTTCCGGCGACACGCTGACCGCCGAGGTCAAGGGCGGCTCGCTCTACATCGTCGACGAATCCGGCGGCGCCGCCAAGGTGACGATCGCCGACGTCAACCAGTCGAACGGCGTCATCCACGTCGTCAACAAGGTGCTGTTGCCGAAGTAACGGCTTCCGGAAAAAGGGGATGACGGCAAGTCCGTGACGGCTTTCTCGGCTTGCCATCCCGCCTCGTGACGAGGTGCCATGTGTTGCGGAAGCCGCCTTCGACACGACCGGGGTCCTGCTTGTCCTTCGCAGGGCCCCGGTTTCGTTTTAGCGGGTGAACCGCCCCAGGATCCCTCACGGTTCCGATCGGGAACCGCCGCTCCACTCCATCGAGCAAGGCTGATAGCGAAGGCTCGCGCGTCGGGCGATTGGTGGTATAGGGCGGATCAGGCTATTTTGAACGACGCACCCACCGGCTGCCACTCTTCGACGGACCTCGCCATGGACGGACCCAACCCCGACATCAAGCACCCGATCCCGATGCATACCCGGGTCGGCTTCCTGAAGCCGCTGGTCACGGCGCCGAATATCGAGATCGGCGACTTCACCTATTATGACGATCCGGACGGACCGGACAAATTCGCCGAGCGGTGCGTGCTGCATCACTATCCGTTCATCGGCGACAAGCTCATCATCGGCAAGTTCTGCGCCATCGCCGAGGGCGCGCGCTTCATCATGAACGGCGCCAACCATGCGATGTCCGGCTTCTCGACCTATCCGTTCAACATTTTCGGCCATGGCTGGGAGCACGGCTTCGATCCGAAAACGTGGTCTCAGGAAGTGCGCGGCGACACGATGGTCGGCAATGATGTATGGATCGGCATGGATGCGGTGATCATGCCCGGCGTGTCGATCGGCCATGGCGCCATCGTGGCGGCGAAATCGGTGGTGACGCATGACGTGCCGGCCTATGCGATCGTCGCCGGCAATGCGGCAAAGGTGGTGAAGATGCGCTTCGACGACAGGACCGTGCGGCGACTGCTTTCCGTGGCGTGGTGGAATTGGCCGGTGGACAAGATCGGCCGCAACCTCAATGCCATCCGGGGCGCCGATATTTCCAGGCTGGAGGCAGCGGTTTGAACGCGTTGGGCAACATCGGCGTCGAGCTTTTCACCAAGGGGTGGATCTTCATCCGCGGTGTGCCGGCGATGAAATTCCTGCCGCCGGAAGGGCCGCCGGAAATCGCTTTCGCCGGCCGCTCCAATGTCGGCAAGTCGTCGCTGATCAATGCGCTGGTCGGCCATAACGGGCTGGCGCGCACCTCCAACACGCCGGGGCGCACACAGGAGCTCAACTATTTCGTGCCGGGCGGGTTTTCCGGCGAAGGCACCGACCTGCCGCCAATGGCGCTGGTCGACATGCCGGGCTACGGCTATGCCAGCGCGCCGAAGGAAAAGGTCGACGACTGGACCAAGCTGGTCTTCGACTATCTCAAGGGCCGGGTGACGCTGAAGCGGGTCTATGTGCTGATCGATGCCCGCCACGGCATCAAGGCCAAGGACGACGAGGTGCTGTCGCTGCTCGACAAGGCGGCGGTGTCCTACCAGATCGTGCTGACCAAGACCGACAAGATCAAGGCGGCGGGCGTGCCGAGGCTGATCGAGGAGACGCTGCTGAAAATCAAGAAGCGGCCGGCGGCG
Organism: Mesorhizobium sp. P171375; assembly: GCF_057786075.1. Taxonomy (NCBI): domain Bacteria; kingdom Pseudomonadati; phylum Pseudomonadota; class Alphaproteobacteria; order Hyphomicrobiales; family Phyllobacteriaceae; genus Mesorhizobium; species Mesorhizobium sp. P171375. Next base: position 1,058,192 of record NZ_JBYNWF010000001.1, on the reverse strand, counting down.
TTTCCGTTCGTGCTCGCCACATCATCGGAAAAGGGCGAGGGTCTCGAGGAATTACGCGCGGCGATCGTGCTGGCCGCCAATGGCGGCTGAGCGAGCCAGCTAGGCCTTTGCCTTGGCCTTTGCCTCCAGGGCGATCAGCTGGTGGCTTTCTTCCTCGGCAAGCTTTTCGGTGCCGTAGAACTTCAGGAACATGCCGACGCCCGACCGCACGATGTGTTCGATTTCATCCTGGCTCGGCGCCTTGGTGCGGTAGGCGAAGATGCACTGGCGGAACAGGCCGGCCAGGCACAGTTCGGTGAACTGATAGGCGGCAAGGTCGACATCGTCGATCTTGAGCAGGCCGCGATCGATGGCGGCATTGAGGAAGTCGACCACCTTGTCGTGGCCGCGTTTGGGGCCGCGCTCGTAAAACCGGGCGCCCATGTCGGGTATCCTGTCGGACGCGCCGATGACCGTCCGCTGCGCCTGGATGACCTTGGCCGAGGTGATCTTCATCGACAGCACCTTGCCGAACTTCACCAGCGTCTGGCGCAGATCGTCGGCGCGGTCGAGCATGTCGTACATGTTCTTGAAGATGGTGCCGCGCTCTTCCTCGATCAGCGCCTCGAACAGCTCTTCCTTGTTGGCGAAGTAGACATAGATCGTGCCCTTCGAGACGCCGGCCTCGCGGGTGATGTCGTTCATCGACGCCGCTTCGAAGCCCTTGTCGATGAATACACGACGCGCGCCCTCGATGATCTGGCTGCGCTTGACCGGATCCTGGCCCGCCGCCGGGCGGCCGCGGCGCGCGCTGTCCAGCACATCGCACGAATCCTTTTCGGCGTCGGCTAACGTGTCGGCCATAAAAGTCACACCTCGCAAAATAATTCGAACCGACTGGTTCGATTGCCCCTTGATATGGGCCTACTTTAACGCTATGTCAACGTCCACATCGAACCGAACGGTTCAGTATAACACGATTTGCTCATATAGCGACAGTAGCGAGATATCATGTCCTCGAACACCCCAACCACGACCGCCGAAGTCCGGCCCTTCCCCACCGCCAAGGTCTCGCCGGTCATCGAAGCTCCGGAAGCGCCTCCCAAGCCTGCCGCCGAAGTTCTGGCCGAGACCCCTGCGAAGAAAAAGCGCTCGGCGCGCTCGCTGATGTTGCCGATTGTCGGGCTCGCGCTGCTGAGCGCCGGCACCTGGTATGGCTATAACTACTGGACCGACGGCCGGTTCCTGATCTCGACCGACGACGCCTATGTCCAGGCTGACATGTCATTCGTTTCGCCGAAGATTTCCGGCTATGTCGACAAGGTCGAGGTCTCGGAGAACCAGCAAGTCAAGGCCGGCGACCCGCTGCTGACCATCGATGACGGCGACTACAAGATTGCCGTCGCCCAGGCCGAGGCCCAGATCGCCACCCTGACCAAGACGCTCGACCGCATCGATGCGCAGACCAAGGCGGCACAGGCGTCGCTGCAGCAGGCGCAGGCGCAGAAGATCGCCGACCAGGCAGCCGCCGACAACGCCGCCCGTGCCCAGCAGCGCGCCGCGCAACTGGTCAAGACCCATGTCGGCACGCAGGCGCAGCTCGACGATGCCCAGACCGCTCTCGACCAGGCCAATGCAGCCCTTGTCGGCGCCGACGCGCAGATCGCCGCTGCGCAGGCCAATATCGGCGTGTTCGAGGCGCAGCGCGCCGAATCCGCCAGCACGCTGGCCTCGCTGCAGCTGAGCCGCGACAAGGCAGCGCGTGATCTGTCCTTCACCGTGCTCAAGGCACCGTATGACGGCGTCGTCGGCAATCGCTCGGTCGAGCAGGGCGACCTCGTCAGCCCCGGCCAGAAGCTCGCCGTCGTGGTGCCCATGGACAAGCTCTATATCGTCGCCAATTTCAAGGAGACGCAGCTGGCCAAGCTGGTGCCCGGCGAGAAGGTGCGGATCTCGGTCGACGCCACGGACGGCCATGATTTCGAAGGCACGGTGTCGTCGCTGGCACCGGCTTCGGGCGCGGTGTTCTCGCTGCTGCCGCCGGAAAACGCCACCGGGAACTTCACCAAGGTGGTGCAGCGCGTCCCGGTTCGCATCGAGGTGCCGGCCGATGTGCTGAAGGCGGGCAGGCTGCGCGCCGGCCTCAGCGTCGTCGTCGCCGTCGACAGCCGCACGGCTCCGGCCGCGGCGAACTGAGCGGCCGCCGGGAGAGAACGCCATGGCAACCGCAACCATCACTGCTGGAGCCGTGCCGGCACCTGCCATGCCGGCGGTGCCGACCACCATCTCGACGCGCCGCCTCATCGCCTTCCTGGCGATGGTGTTCGGCATGTTCATGGCGATCCTCGACATCCAGATCGTCTCGGCCTCGCTGGCCGAGATACAGGCTGGCCTGAGCGCCAGTTCCGATGAAATCCCGTGGGTGCAGACCGCCTATCTGATCGCCGAAGTGGTGATGATCCCGCTGTCGGGCTTCCTCAGCCGGATGCTGTCGACGCGCGTGCTGTTTGCAGGCGCCGCGGCCGGCTTCACGGCGGCCAGCGCGCTGGCCGCGACGGCCACCAACATCGACCAGATGATCGTCTACCGCGCCATCCAGGGCTTTATCGGCGGCGGCATGATCCCGAGCGTCTTCGCGGCTGCCTTCACCATCTTCCCGCCATCGCGCCGCGCCATGGTGTCGCCGATGATCGGCCTGGTGGCGACGCTGGCGCCGACCATCGGCCCGACCGTCGGCGGCTATATCAGCCATGCCTTGTCGTGGCACTGGCTGTTCCTGATCAATGTCGTGCCGGGTATTCTGGTGACAGCCGCGACCTGGTCGCTGATCGACTTCGACAAGCCCAATCTCGGCCTGTTCAGCAAGTTCGACTGGTGGGGCCTTGCCGGCATGGCGGCTTTCCTCGGCTGTATGGAATATGTGCTCGAGGAAGGTCCCAACCATGACTGGCTGCAGGAACAGGCCGTGTTCATCTGCGCCATCATTATGGTTGTCGGTGCGGTGCTGTTCTTCTGGCGCGCCTTTACCGCCGAGGAGCCTATCGTCGATCTCAGGGCCTTCACCAACGTCAACTTTGCGTTCGGCTCGCTGTTCTCCTTCGTCATCGGCATCGGCCTTTACGGCCTGACCTATCTCTATCCGGTCTTTCTCGGGCGCATCCGCGGTTACGATTCGATGATGATCGGCGAAGCGCTGTTCGTCAGTGGCCTGGCGATGTTCGTCACCGCGCCGATTTCCGGCATCCTGTCGAGCAAGATGGATTTGCGCGTCATGATGATGATCGGGCTGCTCGGCTTTGCCGCCGGCACCTGGTGGATGACGCATCTGACGGCAGACTGGGATTTTTACGAGCTGCTCATCCCGCAGATCCTGCGCGGCTGTTCGATGATGCTGTGCATGGTGCCGATCAACAACATCGCGCTCGGCACCTTGCCGCCGGACCGGCTGAAGAATGCGTCGGGCCTGTTCAACCTGACCCGCAACCTCGGCGGCGCCGTCGGCCTTGCCGTGATCAACACCGTGCTGATCGATCGCAGCGCCTTCCACTACGCAAGGCTGGCCGAGCATGTGGAATGGGGCAGTGCTGCGGCCCAGCAGAAGCTGCAGAACATGACGCTCGACTTCCAGCAGACTCCTGGCCTCGACGCCACCAAGGCGGCGATCTCCAAACTGTCGGGCATGGCCCACCAGCAGGCGTCGCTGCTGTCGTTCATGGACGTGTTCACCATGCTGACCGCCCTGTTCGCGATCATGGCTGTTTTCACCATGGTCATCTCCAAGCCGGCGCCGCCTGCGGGCGGTGGCGGCGGAGGCCATTGAGCGCGCCGGACCCCCCGCCTGGCGCCCTCATGCATGACCCCGGAAATCACCCCCGATTTTCGGGGTCATGCTTAAGCATCAACCGCTATCGAGATTTCCCGACCTTTATGCCGCGGCAGGCGGCCCGAACCATCTGGTCAGCGCGTCGGCCAGTCCAGCCGATGTCGGGCCACCGACCCAGGCCACATGACCGTCGGGCCGAACCAATACGGCGCCGGGCGCTTCGACCGCGCCCAGCACAGGCAGCTCCCATGCACCATCATATCTAGCGTCGAACGAGCGAACCCGATCCGCCCATGGGCCGATGTCGAAAGCGCGGGGTTTTCCAAAGTTGAGCAACAACGGTCGCGCGTCGTGCAGCAGCGTAAAGACCCTTTGCGGACCGTCGGCGGTGACGAGGTCGAGATCCGGCATGCGACATCCCAGCAATTCGTGGCCCTCGCCGAAATCGTAGCGAATATCCAGGCCGGACATCATGCCCGCACAACGCCTGCGCGGCTCTTCCATGGCGAGAAGATCGGATACCATGTCTCGCAGCGCCTTTATGCGTTCGTCTTCACGGCGGAGCACGACCGCCGCCATGGTGTTTTTCAACACACGCGCGGCAACCGGGTGGCGCTCGGCCTGATAGGTGTCGAGCAGGCTTTCCGGCGCCGTTTTCCTGACCACCTGAGCGAGCTTCCATCCCAGGTTGACCGCGTCCTGCACACCAAGCTGCATGCCCTGTCCGCCGTCCGGCGGATGCACGTGCGCTGCATCTCCGGCCAGCAGCACCCGTCCCTGGCGGTATGACGCTGCCTGCCGGGCCATATCGGTGAAACGGGAAAGCGACGCCGGATTGTGGACGCCATAGTCGGTTCCGAAGACAGCAATGAGCGCGTCGCTCAGATCGCGCAGCGTGGGCGGCGCGACAGCCCCGACCTCGTGTTCGGTCACCACTACCCGCACGGTCCCGTCGTCCAGCCTGCTGAGACCATGAATGCCCGTTGCATCACGGTGGATGCCCCAGTTCGGCTCCTCTGTTACCTCGACCTCGCCAATCAGGTTGCTGGTCGTCGGATCCGAACCCGGGAACTCGATGCCCGATGCCTTGCGCACGAGGCTTCTGCCGCCGTCGCAGCCGACGAGGTAATCGGCACGAAGCGAGCGGCCGTCGCCGAGGGCGACGTCGACGCCACTGTCATCCTGCACGAAAGCCGTCACCTCGCAGCGACGGTAGATCGTGACGCCAAGCTCCTCCACCCATTCGGTTAGGATGCGCTCGATATGCTTCTGCCACAAAGCGAGCCCGTAATCGTGGCGGGTGGGAAAGTCGCTGATATCGAGGGAAACGCCGGCAAAGCCCGCGACCTGGGCAGTCCGCCCTTGCGCCAGAAACCGATCGGCAATGCCGCGCTGGTCTAAGATCTCGATGGTTCGTGCGTGCAGGCCGCCGGAGCGCAGCCCGTCGAGCTCCTGTCCAACGCGCCGCTCCACGATGGCGACATCGATGCCCGCCAAGGAAAGCTCGCCGGCCAGCATCAGTCCGGTCGGCCCGCCTCCGACGATCACCACGGGATGGGAGATTTGCGACCGGTCGGCATCAGCATGACCGATCGATTTGCGCTCGCCTTGGCGAGCCCTTTCTTCAGTTCGTTGCATAGATTCTGGCCCTCTCGTTAAGGGCTGGGGAATCTACGCATAAAAAGGCATCTGCCAATTCTTGATTTTAAGAGTTTTGGCCCCATTTTCACAGGTAGGAGGCGGTCGCTACGCCACCCCCCAAATTCACGACAGCGCCAAGAGATGCTGAACGGTCAGGCCGTGGCCGGCTTGAAGCTGAGCGCAACGCCGTTGATGCAGTGGCGCAGGCCGGTCGGCGCCGGTCCGTCATCGAAGACATGGCCGAGATGGCCGCCGCAGCGGCGGCAGTGGACCTCGGTGCGGGTCATGCCGAGCGAACGGTCCTCGGTCTTGCCGACGGCGTTGGCAATCTCCTGCCAGAAGCTCGGCCAGCCGGTGCCGGAATCGAACTTGGTCTCTGAGGAATAGACCGGCAGGTCGCAGCCGGCGCAGGCGAAAATGCCCTTGCGGTGCTCGTTGAGCAGCGGGCTGGTGCCGGGATATTCGGTGCCTTCCTTGCGCAGCACGTCGAAGGCTTCGTCGGACAGGATGGCGTGCCACTCGGCGTCTGTCTTGGTGACCTCGAAGGTTTCGGCAGCCTTGGCGGGTTGAGGCCCGCCCAGGCGCAACGTTGCCACAGCGCCGGCAACGGCCGCAAAGGCGACGCCGCTGAGAAGTAAATCGCGACGGTTCATGACAGAAATCCTCCTGCGGTTGTTTTGCCAAATCTGGCCGCCACTGGAAAATCAAAAGCCGGTGACGGTGGCCCTGCAAACGAACGCTCCATACCGGTTCCGCACTTTTAGCGGACGGGATGGAGCGCTCGGTCGTTTGCGCGGCCCACGGGGACTCGAGCCGCGCAATCTGCAGGGAGCCTTGACCAACTGTTCGTTGGCGGCAGGCGCTTTGTTACATCTTCGGCAGCAGGACCTCGTCGATGACGTGGATGACGCCGTTGGACTGCTCGACATCGGCGATCGTCACATTGGCGACATTGCCGTTCTCGTCGGTGACGGTGACCTTGCCGTCATCGGCCTTGAGCGACAGCTCGCAGCCGCCGACCGTCTTGACCTTGTGGGTGCCGCCGTCGGTCTTGGCCATTGCGGCGACATCCGCGCCCATCGCCTTGGCGCCGATGACATGGCAGGTCAGGATCTTGGTGAGCTTGTCCTTGTTTTCGCGCTTGAGCAGCGTCTCGATCGTGCCGGCCGGAAGGGCTGCAAAGGCGTCATTGGTCGGTGCAAAGACGGTAAAGGGGCCGGCGCCCTGCAACGTCTCGACCAGGCCGGCAGCCTTGACGGCCGCGACCAGCGTGGTGTGGTCCTTCGAATTGACGGCGTTCTCGACGATGTTCTTGTTGGCGAACATGGCGGCGCCGCCAACCATCGGATTCTCGGCATAGGCAGCGGTGGCGAGAGCGGAGACGGCAATGGTACCGGCGAGCAAAAGGGTGGCGATTCTACGCATAGTGTTCGGACTCCTCGGGTTATTGTTCCCCTTTCGGGAACATGAGGAGATACGGAGAAGAACTGCTTGAGTTTCCGCGCGCCGGAAAAATTATTCTTTATTTTTTCGGCGAATCACATTTTCGGGGGACCGAACCATTAATTTTCGCCGCCGGCGGCCAAAACGAAAACAACGGAAGATATACTTCCGCTGTACTTCCTGACCACGTCATGACCTTGAGGTCTATCAGATACCCTTCAGATCGCCCGCGGCAACGACCGGTCCGGTCGGCTGTCCGGTCGGCGAACCACCCGTCGGCTCGACGCTGACGGCGAGTACGGCGCCTTGCGCCAGCTTCTGCTGCACGGCCGGGGTAACCGGGATGTGCGTGGTCTGGCCGGCGGGAATGATGCCCATCGAAACCGGCGCATTCTTGCCTTCGATCATCCACAGTTCGAAGTCCTTGCCGGCGGCGCGTTCGCCCGACACCAGCGACAGGCCGACATCCTTGCGTCCGGCGTCGTAGACGACGAGGTATTTGACATCGCTGCCATCGGCAGCCAACGAGGCTACGAGGCGCTCCTGCGGCACGACGACCGGCGGCCTGACGTAAGGCACGGCGACGTAAAGCACCAGCGCGGCGAGAGCCGCTGCGGTGAGGCCGCGCCAGAAGGCAAGGCTCGCCCAAAGGCTGCCGCTCGGCGCCGCAGTAGTCGACGCTGCGGTGGAGGAAAACAGCCGGCGATCGATGGCCGGCTTGATGGTGGCCGGCGGCTCTACTTCCGCATAGGCGGCGGCCATCGGTGAAAGGTGAACCTCCCAGGAATCGACGAGACGAGCGAAGCCGGTCTCCGCGTCGATACGTCCGGAGGCTATCTGGCGTTCATCCGCCGGCAGCACACCGAGAACGTATTCGGCTGCGAGCAGGTCGTCGCCTCCACGTTCCGGTCCATTTTCTTCTGCCAGGGTCATCTTTCCAGACATTCTCTAAGTTTCAACAGGCTGCGGCGCAGCCATGTTCGCATCGTGTTCAGAGGAACCTTGTGACGTTCCGCCAGGTCGGCGTAACTTTCGCCGTTCAAATAAGCGCCCCGGACGGCTTGCGCCCGGTCTTGTTCCAACTCTTCGAGGCACTGGTAGATGCGCTCGGATTCGCCGCCCGCAACAACCATGGCCTCAGGCCCCGGACCCGGGTCAGCCACGTCGAGCGCGGCATCGATATCGGCAGCAGGCTTGCGCCGCGATCTGATGCGATCAATCGCATGATTGCGCGCTATGGCTACCAGCCAAGAGATTGGGCTGAGATCAGAAACGGCGAAACGATCGGCCTTGGTCCAGACTTTGACGAAGACCTCCTGCAGCGCTTCTTCCGCATCTCCCCGGTCCTTCAATACACGAAGGCACACGCCGAAAAGTTTCGCGCTGGTCTGCCGGTAGAGCAGGTCAAACGCAGCCCGATCCTTCATCGAAGTCCGGACAATCAGGGTGGAGATGTCCTGCGGCGTCATGCCGGCAAGCTAGGCGATTGCGATTTATTTGCATAGGCAGAATTGGTGTTCTCCACGCAAACGTCGTCCCAGCTGAATCGCGAGTAATTGTCGGTCGATTGCCAAGGAAATCCGCTGTCGTTAGCCTCTCATAAAAAGGGGAAAGCGATGTCGGCCGAACGGATGCTGTGGGAAAACGATGCAACCGGCCTGGCAGAGCTGGTACATAGCGGCGAAATCTCGCCGCAAGACCTTGTCGATGCGGCCATCGCGCGCGCCGAGGCCACCCGCCCCGACATCAACGCCATTGCCGAGCCGCTCTACGATGCGGCGCGGACACGGGCGAAATCCGTCGACCGCACCCTGCCTTTGGCCGGCGTGCCCTTTGCGCTGAAGGACCTCGGCATCGCCATCAAGGGCGTGCCGACGCATACCGGCAGCCGCATTCCGGCTTTCACCGCGACTTCAATTCGGTGATGACCGAGCGCTATCTCGCTGCCGGGCTCATTCCGGTCGCAACCAGCACCTCGCCCGAACAAGGGCTGAGGCTGATGACCGAATCGGCCGCCTTCGGCATCACCCGCAATCAGCCTGCTCCGGCTGGCTGACGCGGCGGGCGCCGCTGAAGGGTGCCGGGCTAGATCGCGCCGTCTCTGCGATTTCATCATTGTGACAGCAAAGCCGTTTGCGGCCTGCGCCAATTCCCGCTAAGACGCCGCCGTCCTTACCCACATCCAGGGAACCACGCCGATGACGGAGATCACCGCCACCGCCGAAATGCAGGCCGCCCTGCTTTCGCGGGCACTGCCTTATATGCAGCGCTACGAGCACAAGACCGTGGTGGTGAAATATGGCGGTCATGCCATGGGCGATATCGAACTCGGCAAGGCCTTTGCCCGCGACATCGCGCTGTTGAAGCAGTCCGGCGTCAACCCGATCGTCGTCCATGGCGGCGGCCCGCAGATCGGCGCCATGCTGGCCAAGATGGGCATCGAATCGAAGTTCGAGGGCGGCCTGCGCGTTACCGACCAGAAGACGGTCGAGATCGTCGAGATGGTGCTGGCCGGCTCGATCAACAAGGAGATCGTGGCGCTGATCAATGCCGAAGGCGAATGGGCGATCGGCCTGTGCGGCAAGGACGGCAACATGGTGTTCGCCGAAAAGGCGCGCAAGACCATGATCGACCCGGACTCCAACATCGAGCGCGTGCTCGATCTCGGTTTCGTCGGCGAACCGGTCGAGGTCGACCGCACGCTGCTTGACCTCTTGGCGCGCTCCGAAATGATCCCGGTGCTGGCGCCGGTGGCGCCCGGCCGCGACGGCCACACCTACAACATCAATGCCGACACCTTTGCCGGCGCCATCGCCGGGGCCTGCCAGGCGACGCGCCTTCTGTTCCTGACCGACGTGCCCGGCGTGCTCGACAAGAACAAGAAGCTGATCGATGAACTGACGGTGGCCGAGGCCAAGGCGCTGATCAAGGACGGCACGGTGTCGGGCGGCATGATCCCCAAGGTCGAAACCTGCATCGAGGCGATCGAGCGCGGCGTCGAAGGCGTCGTCATCCTCAACGGCAAGACGCCGCATGCGGTGCTGCTCGAACTGTTCACCGAACACGGCGCCGGCACGCTGATCGTGCCCTGAGCCGCAGCTGGCCGCAGCCCGTCGATCAGGCTGCCAGTTCTGTCAAGCGGGTTGGGGGCAGGCGTGCGATGACCTTTATCTCGAAGTCGAAGCCGGCTAACCAATTGACGCCGACCGCGGTCCAGTTGGTGTAGGGCGGCTCACCGAGCGCCTTCAGCCGAACGGCATCGATCGCGGCCCATTGCGCGGCCGGATCGGTGTGGAAGGTGGTGACATCAACGATGTCGTCGAACGTGCAGCCGGCGGCCTTCAGGACGGCTGCGAGATTGTCGAAGGCAAGCTGGACCTGCTTTTCGAAGACCGGTTCCGGCGAGCCGTCCTCGCGGCTGCCGACCTGACCCGAGATGAACAGGAAGTCGCCTGAGCGGATTGCCGCCGAATAGCGGTTGATCTCGTACAGAGCCTGCCGGCCGGCAGGGAAGATAGCGTCACGTTTGGTCATTTTCACTCCATCTGGACAAGGCAAGGCTCGCGACGATGTCGGCCTGCGCTTCGGGGTCGTTTACATACGCCCCGTATCTCCGAGATGGGCACATACGTAGCGTATGTCAATACACATACGCTACGTATATCTGTGGGTAGTAGAGCCCTCAGGCGCCGGGCGAGATCGCGACGGCCGCTTCGGCCGGCTTGCGCGGCGGACGCACGACAACCATCGATTCTTCTTCGGCATCCTGCGGCGCGCCCCAAAATTCGGCCAGCGTCGGACCATCCTTCAGGCGGCGGTCCCGGGCCAAGAAACCCCAGACCTCGCGGAACCAGACGCGGCGGCCCATTTGCGTATACCAGCGCATCGAATGGCGCTGTTCGGGATCGGGGTGGAAAAGAATGCGGGCCAATGCCTTTGGTCGCGACTGCACCGCGACCTCGATCAGCTTGACCGAGAAGAACAGCATCCAGGGTTTCAGCCGCGTCATCTGCAGCACCTGGTGCTTGTAGTCCCACAGCCGGGCGTCGGTCTGGATCACCTTGCGGTCCCGGGCGATGCGGAAGAACGGCGTCCAGCGATGCGGGGTGACATAGAGCGCCTGGATCTGGTCGGGGTCGTAGGCAAGCAGCTGGCAAAAGCCGCGCCACAGGTCGCGAAAGGTCTCGTCCTCGAACCCGGCCACCCAGGTCGCCATCGACAATATGCCATGTTGGCGCAGCAACCTGATTGCCTCGCGGTCGGACGAGGTGCTGCCGCCCTTGCGGATCAATGCAAGTGTCTGCTCGTCGGTGTTTTCCATGCCGAGCAGCCAGCGGATGACGCCCGCTCTGCGATAGAGATGCAGGATATCGGCATCGCGCACAATGTCGTCGGCGCGGGTCGAGCCAACGATCAGCACAGGCACGTTCTCGGCGATCAGCGCATCGAGAAAAGCGCGCCAGGCTTTCTTCGACACGGTCGGGTTTTCGTCGGCGAGGTTGACCAGTTCGACGCCGTGTTCGCGGTGCAGCCAGGCGATCTCCTGCGCGAATTTCTTGGGGTCGCGATGCCGCCAGCGGGTCCAGAAACCGCGTTGGCCGCAATAATTGCACAGATGCGGGCAGCCGCGCGAAAACTGCATGACCACGGCGCGCTTGCCGCCCCAATAACTGTAGCGGCGATGGTCGATCAGCTCCCAGCCGACGCGATAGTCGTCAAGAGCGGCGATGGTGGCGGCCGGACGCGTCGCGAAGGGACGGCCGAGATCGTCGCGATAGGCGATGCCTGCGACTTCGGCCAACGGCCGGCGCTTGTCCAGCGCCTCGATGAGGGCAACGATGGTCGCCTCGCCCTCGCCGCGCACGATGAAGTCGAAGACATCGGTTGCCGCCAGTATGTCGCGCCAGTGATAGGTCGGGAACACGCCGCCATAGATCACCAGCGTCGCCGGCTCGCGTGCTTTGACCATGCGGGCGATGGTGAGCGCGGTCGGATGCGCCGAGGTCGACCCGGAATGGCCGATCAGGATGCAGTCGCGCTGGCCGCTCAAAGCATCGCGCACAAGGGTGTCCAATGGCATCGGCCCGAACTCGGCATCGACGAGCCGCACATCATGGCCGGCGTCGATCAGCGGCCCGCCAATTGCCAAAAGGCCAAGCGGCGGCAGATGGTCGTCGGGCACGCGGCTGCCGATGGCGGTGTGCGGCGGATTGATCAGCACGATGTTCATGACGGACCCCGGAGCAGTGGTCCGCATGGGTAGCCGGCGCTTCAGATCGGCAATTGGGCTCCATTCAGCAGTTTGCGTGCAGCTTTTCGGCAGAAATGGCGATGCCTGCGTTCATCGCCTGAGATGGGCGAGCGGCACGTGGCCGGGGCCCTTGATGTTCTGCAGAACCAGCTGAGTGTGGACGTCGCGCACTCCCGAAAGCCGCATCAGCCGGTGCATGACGAAGGCGTTGAGCTCGTCGACCGATGGCACCATGACATGCAGCAGGAAATCGTGCTCGCCAGTCATCGTCCAGCAGGACGACACTTCGTCCATTCGCTGCACGGCGGCAATGAAGGTTTCTGGCGAACCGTCGCTGTGGCTGACCAGCCGCACCTCGATGAACACCTCGACCATCAGGCCAACGGCGCGGCGGCTGAGCACGGCGGCGAAGCCCTTGATGATGCCGGCCTTCTGCAGCGCCTCGAAGCGGCGCGCGCATGGTGTCGTCGACAGGCCGATCTCCTGCGCCAACTCGGATACGGGTTTTCTCCCGTCGCGCTGCAGGATGTCGAGCATCTTGATCTCGAAATCGTCAAACTGAGGCATTTTCACTCTCCTTCAGCTTTCGTGTGGTGACTTTTACCTCAAATCCTGTCTCCAAGCCATCATCAAAGCTGAATTGCCTCGCCGGCTGCCGCTACATTTGCCGAACAGATTCGACGTGTCATGATCAGGGGAGAAGAACCATGACGACGATGAACGTTGCCGAGTATGCCCGTGATTGCGCGGCCCAAGGCCTGCGCGGCGACTATTCGGTGTGCCGTTCCGACTTCACCGTGGCGCAAGGCTATGACTACAGCGCCGAGGAACAGGCGGTGTGGCGCACGCTGTGCGACCGCCAGACCAAACTGACCCAAAAACTGGCGCACCACTCCTATCTCGACGGCGTCGCCACGCTCGGCCTGCTGGACAGGATCCCGGATTTCGGCGCGATCAGCGAGAAGCTGCGCAAGCTGACCGGCTGGGAAATCGTCGCCGTTCCCGGCCTCATTCCGGCCGCGCCCTTCTTCGACCATCTCGCCAACCGGCGCTTTCCGGTGACCAACTGGCTGCGGACGAAGGAAGAACTCGACTACATCGTCGAACCCGACATGTTCCACGACTTCTTCGGCCATGTGCCCATCCTGACGCAGCCGGTGTTTGCCGACTTCATGCAGATGTACGGCGAGAAGGCCGAGAGCGTGATTGCGCTTGGCGGCGACGACATGATCACCCGGCTCTACTGGTACACCGCCGAATACGGCCTGATGCAGGAGATGGGCCAGCCGCTGAAGGCTTTCGGCGCCGGACTGATGTCGTCCTTCACCGAATTGCAGTTCGCCGTCGACAGCCCGGATGCGCATCACGTGCCCTTCGACCTCGAAACGGTGATGCGCACCGGCTACGAGATCGACAAGTTCCAGCGCGCCTATTTCGTGCTGCCGTCCTTCGACGTGTTGCGCGATGCGTTCCGGACCGCCGATTTCAAGGCGATCGTTGCCCGCCGCAAGGGGCAGCCCGCGCTCGACCCGGCGACGGTCTAGCAAATCCGGAACCGATGTTTAAGGCGTTGCGCCCGGAAACAAAGACCTGAAGCGAGTCGCGTGAATCCGTTTCAACGCGACGCGCTTCGGGCGCTCGATTCCGCTGGCCTATTGCATGGCGGACGGGTTCATCCACAGGAACTCCCAGACGTTGCCGTCGGGGTCTTCGATGTGGCGGTTGAACATGAAACCGAGATCCTGCGCAGGGTTTGGATCGGCGCGGCCGCCGGCCGCCACGCCCTTCTCGACTATCGCATTGACCTCGTCCTTGCTGTCTGTGGTGAGCGCGATCAGCATCTGGCTGTCACGCTTGGCGTCGCCGATCTGCCGTGCCGTGAACTGGCTGTAGTGTCCGTGCGTCAGCAGCATGACCCCAATGGAGTCTGAGAACATGATCGAGCTGGCCTGGTCGTTCGAGAACTGCGGATTGAGCGTGCCCCCGATCGCGAGATAGAACTTGGTCGCTGCCTGCAGATCGCGCACCGGTAGATTGAGGAAGATCATCTTGGTCATCGGTCTAAGCCTTGCCTTCGTTGACAGGTACTAGTCAGTCCAGTACCGTTTTCATGGCTATCACGTGGGAACGGTACCGTCTAGTACCGGTCAAGGGAGCGCGATGAAAATCGACGGTGAGACGAGATCGGCACGCAAGGATCGTGAAATCATCCAGGCGGCCACGGCGGCGTTCATCGCTAAGGGTTATGACGGGACCAGCATGGAAGAAATCGCTACCAGGGCGGGAGCTTCCAAGCAGACCGTCTACAAGCATTTCACCGACAAGGAGACGCTGTTCGGCGAAGTCGTTCTGTCGACCGCTACACAAGCCAACGACATCATCGAGTCCGTGACGACGCTGCTTTCCGAGGCGAAATTCATGGAGGGTGGCCTGCGGCAGCTTGCTCGACGTTTGATAGCGGTTCTCATGGATGAAGAGTTGTTGAAGCTGCGGCGCCTAATTATCGCCAACGCGGACCGAATGCCGCAGCTTGGCCGCAGTTGGTACGAAAAGGGCTTCGAGCGCATGCTTGGCTCAATGGCGTCCTGCTTTCAAAAGCTCACCAGTCGAGGACTGATACTAACCAGTGATCCCCATCTGGCAGCCAGCCATTTTTTCGGAATGCTTCTTTGGATCCCCATGAACGAAGCCATGTTCACGGGAAGCAACCGGCGTTCCAAAGCCGAACTTGAACGACACGCGGATGCCTCGGTGGAGGCGTTTCTTGCCGCCTATGGAGTCCAGCCGAAATAGTCTCGTCCCTGCCGACATATGCAGTGCAAACACACAGGCATCCCTATCGCTCGGCGTCCGGCCCCTCGGCGTTCAGTCGCGCCAGCTGGTCGCGCTGCAGGTCGAGTGCGGCGTGGACGAAGCGCGATATGGTGGCGAGTTCCGCGTCGCTGAAGGTGGCGACGACCTTCTCGCCTTCGCGTGCGATGGCGCCGTAGTAGCGCTCCGACAGCTCGCGCGTCGCCTCGGTCGCCTCGATCACCACCTTGCGCCTGTCTTCCAGACTGCGCGTCCGGGTCAGGTAGCCGCGTGCCTCCAGCCGGTCGATCAGCGCGGTCACAGCGGCCGGCGTCAGGCCGGTTGCGATCGCGATGGCGCCGGCCGATTGCGGGCCGCCGTAAAGCAGCCCGATGCAATGGCGTTCGGCCATATTCAGCCCAAGCCTTGCCCCCACTGCTTCGTCATAGGCCTGCGTCGCGTCCTGCCACTGCATGATGGCCAGGCCGATGGCCGTCGTCATGTCGTCACGATTCCGGCTTGACGATTTTATTTCGATCATCTAACTATCAATCTGTCTAACATTTAGACCATTGCATCAATATGCGGTTGCGGCCCGGACATAGCAAGGGGCCAGCCGCCGACAAGGAGTGAAAATGAGCCTGATTCAACAGCGTGCACCCCTCTCGCATGAGGAAGAGTACAAATATGCCGAGATGGCGATGAAATGGTATGGCTGGGGCTCGCCCATCGGCCTCGGCATACTGCTGGTGGCGCTGGCCGCCGCGGCTGTGCTGGTGCGCATCGCCGTCTACGGCCTCTAGGGCAATTGCAGGAAAAGTGTGTAGCGGTTTTCCGTCCGGAATTGCGTAAATCGCTACAACTCAGCACCATCTTCCCAAAGGCGCGCCAAGGCGGCGCCGGCAGCCGTCATAGGCGCCGGCGCCGCCTGCTTTTTGGAACATTAGACATGATGACTGCGTCACACCGTGATGATCTTGCTGAGATGATCACCCATCCGGCAGGCAAGCGCTGTGATCGTCGTCGTCGGGTTGCATTCGCCCGAGGTGCAGAACACCGAGGAGCCGCCGACATAGAGATTGTCCATGCCGTGCACCTTGCAGTTGGCGTCGACCACGCTTTTGGTCACATCGGTACCCATGCGGGTGCCGCCCATATGGTGGTGGCCGGCCAGTTCCTCATCCGCCGGATAGTCCTGGCCATTGGCAAGCCAGTCCATGATGCGGACGCGGCCGAGGTCCTTCTCGATCAACGTCGTGCCGAAGAGTTTGAGCCCCTCCAGAATGGTGCGGCGCTCCAGCGGCGACTTCTTCCAGTGCAGCTCGATGCGCGGCACGCCGGCATGGTCGACATCGGTCTTCGACAGTTCGATCCGGTTCGAAGCCAGGGGTGCCTGTTCCCAGGCGACGTAGAGCTGGGCCGCGCAGCGCAGATTCTGGCTGAGCTGATACGCCACCCATTCGGCGGCGTCGGGTGCGGTGCAGGCAAGGTCGGCAATCAGGCTCTTGACGCCGGCATAGGGCGTCTCGATCAGGCGGATGCCGAAATTCATGATCTGCAGCCGCTCCATGGCGGCCAGCGTCGGCGAGAAGAAGGCCTCGTTGACGGCGTCGACCTCGAACTCGCTGTAGTCGGCCAGGATGGCATTGCCGCCCTCGAAGGTCGGATGTTCCATCCAGTAGCGGCCAAGCGCCGTGGCGTTCGGCACCACGCCGCCATTGGAGCGCTGGTTCGACCATAGAAGCAGCCGTGAATTCTCCAGCCCGCCGGTGCAGACGATGAAATAATCGGCGCTGAAGGTGCCGGCATCCTGGCCGTTCGCCCATAGCCTGGCGCCAGTCACCCGCTTGCCGTCGCCGGCAAGTTCGGTGGCATAGGTGTTGAGCACGACGGCGATGGTCTTGCTCTTGTCGAGCTCGTCGGCGAATTTCTCGCCAAAGCGCACGGCCGGGCTCTTGATCAGCTGCACCCAGCGTATGTCGTCCGAAATCGGCACATCGGGACGGAAGTCGGGAAGCTCGAGGATATCATGCACCTCACTCAGATAGGGCTCGATGTCGATGCGGCTGATCGGCCAGCCAGTGTCCGGCGCCCACGCCTTGGGTTCGAAATCTTGGCTGTCGAGCACCCGGCACCAGCCGGCCCAGTGGTTCGACGAGCCGCCCATGAAGCGCAGCCGGGTGATATCGAGATCGAAATAAGGATCGCCGACCGTGGTGCCGCGGTAGAAATCCTGCGAGTCGTCGCTGAATTCGCGCGCGCCGGCTTCCAGCACCACGACCGGAATGCCGGCGGCGCCAAGCTTCCTGGCGATGGTGGTGCCGGCAGGGCCTGAGCCGAGGATACAGACCCTGGGTTTGAACTCCGAGGCGCGATACGCCTCATAACTGTCGAAGATCATGCCAGGTCGCTCCGCTTCAGGATCCAGCCATTGACCTCGACGATCTCGTCGGGATCGGCATGGGGGCGGTCGCTGTCAGGCAGCTTGCGAAACAGCCGTAACGCCGGCATCGCAAGCAGCGCCTGCAGGATGGCGCGGCGCGATACTTTCTTGATGAAGAAACTCATGACACGTCTCTCGATGGGGGCCTCGATCCACGCATGGCGTTCCCTGAACGGCACACGTGCCGGCCCGACAGGCCATTTCCGTGCCAGTCCTAGCCGGTAAACGGCTTACAACCGGGTAAACGGCGTGGTTGCGTGAAAAACGACGTTAGCAAATCCTTAGCGAGCCTCAGGCGGCCTCGGAAATGTCCCGGTCGAGGATCGACAAATTGCGGCCACGGTGCTTGGCCTCGTAGAGCCGGAGGTCGGCAGCGCGCATCAGTTCCGAAACATTGGCATCCTCGCCGCAAGTGATGCCGCCAATGCTGACGGTCAGCGGCACAGTCCGCTCGTCGACCGGGCGGAAGCGGATCAGTTCGACTTCGCGGCGGATGCGCTCGGCGACGCGCCTGGCCTCCGCGCCGGTGGCGCCGACCAGGAAGGCGCCGAACTCCTCGCCGCCGATGCGGCCAAGCACGTCGCCGCTGCGCACGCCGCGCTCGATGGCGCTGGCGATCAACAGCAGCGCATCATCGCCGGTCAGATGGCCAAAACTGTCGTTGATCGCCTTGAAATGGTCGGCGTCGATGATCAGCAGCGCGCCACGATCGGATTTACGCCGCGAGCCGTCGAGTGCGGCAAAGAAGCTCTCGCGGTTGAGCATGCCGGTCATGTCGTCGCGGCTCGCCTTCTCCGACAGACGCCGGTGCGCGGCGGCGAGCTGGGCATGCGCGCGGGCGAGGTCGCGGTGCGCGCCTTTCAGCCTATCGGTCTGCCAGAAGGTGCTGGCGCAGGCGATCCAGGCGAGCGCCAGCGGGCACACCGTCGACGTCAGCCAGATGGTGCGGCTGATCGGAAAACCCATGGCGGGAACGATAATAAGCGTCAGCAAAAGCGAGACGGCTACCGAGCCGAACGCGACGGCGGCGGACTTTAAAAGTATGCGACTCATCGCTGGCTCCCACTGAACCGTCTCTGTGCCAGCAAGCCCTGAAGGCCACCTTTCGGCGATGGCTAAAATTTGAAAGGTGAGCCCATTTTTACAACTCTAGATGCACATAGGTTGTGGATAAGCCTGACATCAGAAAGGGGTTCGAACGGCAGATATTTCGTGCCATAAGGACGCCATGACCACGTCGCCCGATCCCGCCCGCTTTGCCCATGTCACCGACTGGGTGTTCGACCTCGACAACACGCTCTATCCGCACCATTCGAACCTGTTTTCGCAGATCGACGTCAAGATGACGGCCTATGTCGGAGAATTGCTGACGCTGCCGCGTGACGAGGCCCGTAAGCTGCAGAAGGAACTCTATCTCGAATATGGCACGACGCTGAACGGGCTGATGACGCGCCACGGCATCGACCCCGACGACTTCCTCGAAAAGGTGCACGATATCGACTATTCGTGGCTGGTGCCCGATCCGGTGCTGGGCACCGCCATCCGCCAGCTTCCAGGCCGCAAATTCATCTTCACCAATGGCGACCGCAGGCATGCCGAGCGGACCGCGCGCCAGCTCGGCATCCTCGACCATTTCGACGACATATTCGACATCGTCGCCGCCGGGCTGACGCCGAAGCCGTCGCGCCAGACCTATGAGAAGTTTGCCGAACTGCACGCCGTCACCGGCCACAATGCGGTGATGTTCGAAGATCTCGCCCGCAATCTGGAGGTGCCGAAATCGCTGGGCATGACCACGGTGCTGGTGGTGCCGCGCAATTTCGAGCCGACCTTTGCCGAGATCTGGGAACGCGACCCGGCCAATGAGGACGACGTCGATTTCGTCACCGACGATCTCGCCAGTTTCCTGACGGGGATAGTCGCGGGGAGTGAGGCAGTAGGGCAGTAGGGCAGTAGGGCAGTAGGGCAGTAGGGTAGTAGGAGAATACGGCGGTTGCACTCACCGCATCCAGATCAAATTCCCTACTCCCTTACTGCCCTACTCCCTTACTCCCCTAACTTGTAGAAGCGGCTGATAATCCCCCACGCCTCGTCCGCGGTGTCGACGAAGTCGATGATGTCCTGGTCGCCGGGCGTGATGGTGCCCTGTTCGGCCAGGAAATCGAGATCGATCGCCCTTTTCCAGAACTCCTTGCCGAACAGGATCACTGGCACGCGCTCCATTCGGCCGGTCTGGATCAGCGTCAGCGTCTCGAAGAACTCGTCCATGGTGCCAAAGCCGCCCGGAAACACCGCAACAGCCTTGGCGCGCATGACGAAATGCATCTTGCGAATGGCGAAATAGTGGAAGTTGAAGCACAGCTCCGGCGTCACATAGGCATTCGGCGCCTGCTCGTGCGGCAGGACGATGTTGAGGCCGATCGACGGCGCGCCGACATCGTCGGCGCCGCGATTGCCAGCCTCCATGACGCCAGGCCCACCACCGGTGACGACGACGAATTCGCGATAATAGGACGTGGCTGACTGCTTCGCGCACAGGCGGGCGAATTTGCGCGCCTCCTCGTAGTATTTGCTGTTTTCCTCGAGGTTCTTCTTCTGCGTCTCGTTCTTGGCCGCCCAGGCCTCGCCGCCAGGTTCGGGAATGCGCGCGCCGCCGAACAGGATCACCGTCGAGCGGATGCCGCGTTCGGCCAGGATCATTTCGGGCTTCAGGAGTTCCAGCTGCAACCGCACCGCGCGCAATTCGCGACGCGTCATGAAATCGGGATCGTTCCAAGCCAGACGATAGGTGTCGGCACGCGTCTGCGGCGTATCGGGCACGCTTTTCGAGCGCTCCAGATCCTCGTCCGAATGCGGCAGCGGCGTCCATCCTGCCTTTTCCATAGGAGTCATATGCTTTACCCATCCCAACAGTTCACTTGCGCCGTCCCGTGGCGCACGCGCGATTGACCCCCAATACGCCTTAACATAAGCAGGTTCCGCAAAAGTGTCGGCGGTTTTGCGACAAGAACCTGCTACATGCAAAGACCCAGGCAGGCAAAGCCTGCCAGGGGTCCGCGCGATTTTCAAAACAGGTTAAGGCGATGGCCTTAACAGCGTGGTAACGGAGCGAATTCATGTCGAAGCCTGATCTGGCGAGCCTCGAAAAGACCATCGAGAAGGCCTTCGAGGAGCGCGACACGATTTCGACCGCGACCCGCGGCGAAACGCGCGACGCCATCCAGTCTTCACTCGACCTGCTCGACCGCGGCACCGTGCGCGTCGCCGAGCGCCAAGCCGACGGCAAGTGGCATGTCAACCAGTGGCTGAAGAAGGCGGTGCTGCTCTCCTTCCGGCTCTATCCCATGGAGATCATCAAGGGTGGCCCGGGCAATGCCGTATGGTGGGACAAGGTGGCGTCGAAGTTCGACGGCTGGAGCGCTGTCGATTTCGAGAAGGCCGGCTTCCGCGCCGTGCCGTCGTCGATCGTGCGCCGTTCGGCCTATATCGCGCCGGGCGCGGTGCTGATGCCGTCCTTCGTCAATGTCGGCGCCTATGTCGACAGCGGCACCATGGTCGACACCTGGGCCTCGGTCGGCTCCTGCGCCCAGATCGGCAAGAACGTGCACCTGTCGGGCGGCGTCGGCATTGGCGGTGTGCTGGAGCCTATGCAGGCCGGCCCGACCATCATCGAGGACAATTGCTTCATCGGCGCGCGCTCGGAAGTGGTCGAGGGCTGCATCGTGCGCGAAGGCTCGGTGCTCGGCATGGGTGTGTTCATCGGCCAGTCGACCAAGATCGTCGACCGCGCCACGGGCGAGGTCTTTTACGGCGAAGTGCCGCCGAATTCCGTCGTCGTTGCCGGATCGATGCCGGGCAAGGCTTTTCCGAACAACGAGCCGGGCCCTGGCCTCTACTGCGCCGTCATCGTCAAGCGCGTCGACGCCAAGACCCGTTCCAAGACCTCGATCAACGAATTGCTGCGCGATTGATCTTTTTTGCAAACGGACGCACCTTCCGCCGGCGCGACATTCCGTCGCGCTGATTCCGCATGGAGGGGTGACATGGACTGGAAGTATCTTCTGACAAGCTATGAAGGCCGTATCAACCGCGCCAAATTCTGGGCTTGCGTCGGTGTGATATTCGTTGGCGCCATTATCGCCATCATCATCGACAACATCATCGGCACCACGTTCAACAACATGCCCTATGGTTTCGTCTACCTGATCTATGTGATCGCCACGCTCTATCTGGTCTTCGCCGTCTACGCCAAGCGCTGGCATGACCGCAACAAGTCGGGCTGGTGGACACTTATCGCGCTGGTGCCTTTCATTGGGGCGATCTGGCTCATCGTCGAGCTGGGCATCCTCGAAGGCAACAGGGGCGCCAATCAATACGGACCGGATCCGCTTGCCTGAAAAAACAGACCTCATTTGGCTTTTCTTCAAAACCTCAGGCCGCGTCAGCCCCGGTGCGTATGCGCTGGCCGGCCTGCTTTTGCTGCTTGCCCAGTTTTTCCCGCTTTACCAGTTTGCCAGACTGGAGCCCGGCACCGCAAATAGCCAGGTGTGGGCCACTGTGTTCTGGACCGTTGTGCTGATTTCAACCTGGTCGAGCTTCGCGGTTACGGCAAAACGTTTCCATGATTTCGGCAAGCCGACTTACTACGCGTTGATCTCTCTCATCATCGGCCCGATTCTTCTTCTCATTCTTGCCTGCTTCAGAAGTGATCCCGGGCCCAATCGCTACGGCCGGCACACCAATTCTCCCGCACAAGCCTGAGGGCCGACCGGATATCTCGCCATGCGCTACCGCACGCTTGATCCGAAACTGATCATCGACACCGCCGAGCGGCTGGAAGGGCGCGTCGCCGAGCGTTTTCCCGAGGCAGGCCTGCGTGGCGTCGCCGCGGAACTGGTGTCGCTGTCGCGCGACCTGGCCAAGGCGGCGCAGGCGCTCGAGGCGCCGATCTGGTGGCTGCGCGGCGCCATCGTCGCTGCCGTTGTCGCCGGCGCGCTGATCTTCCTGTTCGTCGGCACCATCCTGCCGCTCATCCACATCTCGCAGGCCGACGACGCGGTGCAGTCGGTGCAAGGCATCGAAGCCACCATCAACATGATCATCCTTGCCGTGCTCGGCCTGCTGGCGCTGATCCGCACCGAGGAGCGCATCAAGCGCAAGCGGGTGTTTCGCCAGCTGCATGGGCTGAGGTCGCTGATCCATGTCATCGACATGCACCAGCTGACCAAGGATCCGGCCGCATTGTCTGCCAATTTCAGGCCGACCGCACATTCGCCGGCGCGTATCACCAATGCCGCCGACCTGGCGCGCTACCTCGATTATTGCTCGGAAATGCTGTCGATCACCGGCAAGATCGCTGCGCTGTTCGCGCAGTCGGTCAATGACGATGTGGTCATCGACGGCGTCAACGACGTCGAGAACCTGGCATCCAACCTGTCGCGCAAGATCTGGCAGAAGATCACGCTGATCGAGAACGACCCGGCGGTGCAGCCGCCGCCGGCGCCAGGCCCGGCGAGCAAAGTGCCGGCTCCCAGGCGCGCCCCAAAGCTGTGACGCGGTGCTGGCGCGCGCCTGCTTTTTCCGGGCTAAGGCCTGACGCTCGCGGCGAGCGGCCTATCCCGTGACGGCTTCCGGCGTCAGCCTGGGCGACCCGCGTTTTTCCAGCTCGGCCTGTCGCACCAGCGCGGTGACCCGCTTCAGCAAAGGCGCCGGCGTGCCGGCCTTTTCGGCGAGGCTCAGGACCATTCCCTGCAGGTCGCCGATCTCGGTTGGCCGGCCGCGCTGGAGGTCGTCCCACATCGACGAGCGCGCCTGCGGGTCGATGGCGAGCATGCGCCTCGCCACCCGCCGGAACAGCCAGTCCGGCAGCCGGAGCAGTTTCGGCAGCAGGCCGGGACGCAGGCCGCCGATCCGCGCCGGGGCGATGTATGACGCCTTCATCGCCGCCAGCGCCTCGTCGATCTGACCGGCAAGGATCAGCCGCCAGCGGCGGTCGGCGAGCTCGCTCGCCAGCGGCAGCCCGGACAGCGCGACGAGCGCATTGTTGAGGTTGATCAGCAACTTGCCCCACTGCACTGCCTTGATGTCGGCATGGGTTTCGACGGCAAGGCCTTCGACATCGAGAAGGTCGGCAAGGCCGGCCGCACCCTCTTCGATCATCACCTTGCCCTCGCTGGCGCGATGCATGTGAAGCGGCAAGTCGCCTTCGGCCGACTGGACGACATTGAACGGCACCATGCCGGCGAGCACCGGTCGAGAGCCCAGCCCGGCACGCAACCGGTCGGCATTGCCGACACCGTTCTGCAGGCTGACCACCACGACATCGCCACGAGCGTATGCGGCAATGAGCGCCGCCATCTCTTCAGTGGCGCCGTTCTTGACCGTTACCAGCACCACGTCGGCTTTGGCCAGGGCGGCGGCGGGGTCGGCAGTGACGGACACTGGCCTGATGGATCGGTCGCGACCGTCGAGGTCGGTGACGCGCAGCCCACCGCCCAGCAAGGCCTCCGCGATGCGCGGCCGCGCCAAAAACACCACCTTGCGTCCGGCCAGAGCCAGGCAGCCGCCGACATAGCAGCCGATGCTGCCGGCGCCGGCAATGACGATGGTCTTTTCGGCATTGGCCATGCGACAATCCCGTGTTGGCCTGCACTATACGACATGAAAACCATAATGTCGGCGGCAGGACCGGTCATCATCTCTGGCCGTGACAGGCCTTTCGCTTTCGATTATCGCTTTGCCCATGAAACTGCCGACCGATCCCGCCGCCAACCTCGCGACCCTCATACGCTGCGTCTCCGTAACTCCCGCCGAGGGTGGTGCGCTGGCCGCGCTGGAAGGCATGCTGAAGCCGCTCGGCTTTTCCGTCGAACGCCCGGTGTTTTCCGAAGACGGCACGCCCGACATCGAGAACCTTTATGCGCGCCGCTCCGGCAATGGGCCGCATCTGATGTTTGCCGGCCATACCGACGTGGTGCCGGTGGGCGATGAGGCATCGTGGACGCATCCGCCCTTCGCCGCCGAGATCGCCAAGGGCGAGATGTACGGCCGCGGCGCCGTCGATATGAAGGGCGGTATCGCCTGTTTCATCGCCGCGGTGGCGCGCCATGTCGAGAACAAGGGAGGCCCGAAAGGCTCGGTCTCGCTGCTGATCACCGGTGATGAAGAAGGCCCGGCCATCAACGGCACGACAAAACTGCTCGACTGGGCGGCGGCCAAGGGCGAGAAATGGGATGCGTCGATCGTCGGCGAGCCGACCAATCCGGACGCGCTCGGCGACATGATCAAGATCGGCCGGCGTGGCTCGATGTCGGGCAGCGTCACCGTCAACGGCCGCCAGGGCCATGTCGCCTATCCCTTGCTTGCCGACAATCCGGTGCGCGGCCTGATGAGCCTGGTCGAGGCCTTGTTCCACCCCGTCTTCGACAAGGGCACTAGGGATTTCCAGCCGACCAATCTGGAAGTGACCTCGATCGATGTCGGCAACCCGGCGACCAATGTCATCCCGGCCAAGGCGGTAGCCACCTTCAACATCCGCTTCAACGACACGTGGACGGCCGAGACCGTGCAGGCAGAGATCCACAACCGCCTCGACCAGGCTGCCAAGCGCAAGAAATACCGGACCGGCAAGAAGACCCCCGTCGACTATGAGCTTGTCTGGCGCGACCGGCCGAGCCACGTTTTCCTGACGCGCGACGACAAACTCATCGACACGCTGCGTGGCTCGATCAAGGCGGCGGTCGGCAAGGAGCCGGCGCTCTCCACTTCCGGCGGCACTTCGGACGCTCGTTTCATCAAGGATTATTGCCCGGTGGTCGAGTTCGGGCTGGTCGGCAAAACCATGCATATGGTCGATGAACGCGTCGCATTGGCCGACCTCGAAACGCTGACCCAGATCTACCAGCGCTTCATAGAAGACTGGTTCGAGCAAGGCTGATCATGCTTTCGGTTGACGAGACCTCTTCATCGCTTACCGGCGCCTGGCGGCTGATGCTCGGCAAGGCCGACGGCTTGCGGCTGCTCGACCTGTCGGCGGACGGCTTCTGGAATTCCTTCTTTGCCATCGTCGTCGCCGCACCGGCGATGATCGTCGGCTGGGTCGGCACGGCCAACGAGATCGGCGACCCCAATGCGTTCGCCGGGCGGCTGGGCATGTTGATCCGGCTGGCAACCGTCGACCTCGGCTCGTGGCTGCTGCCGCTGGTCGCGCTTGCCCTGGTCGCGTCGCGTGCCGGCATCGGTGACCGCTTCGTCCACTACGTCGTCGCCAGCAACTGGGCGTCGGCAATCACCGCCTGGATGCTGCTGCCATCGGCGTTGATCAGGCTCTTCCTGCCGTCCGGCAACCCATTCGCCGAATTGGTGTGGCTGGTTCTGGTGGTGCTGTCGCTGGTCCTCACCTGGCGGATGACCAACGCAGCGATCGGCAAGGGCGCGGCTGTCGGCACCGCCGTTTTCACAGGCATGTTGGTGGTGTCTCTGGCCGTCTTGTTCGGCTTGGTGGCGCTGCTAGGCATCACTGTATCGACCGCCCCGGCCTAGGATTCTTCCGGATAATCGACGCCGATGAGAAAAAGCCCGTCGGGCGGCGCCACCTGGCCGCAGGCGGCGCGGTCCTGCGCGTCGAGCGCGGCCTTGAGGTCGGCAGCCGTCCAGCCGCCGTCGCCGACGCGTTTCAGCGACCCGACCATGGAGCGCACCTGGTTGTGCAGGAACGAGCGCGCCGAGGCCCTGACTTCGATCAGGTCGCCCTGGCGGCTCACATCGAGCCGGTCCAGCGTCCGCACCGGACTGTTGGCCTGGCATTGCGTCGAGCGGAAGGTTGTAAAGTCATGTCGGCCGAGCAGGACTTTCGCCGCTTCGTGCATGGCGTCCGCATCGAGCCGCTTCGGCACCCACCAGACCTTGCCCTTTTCCATTGCAGCCGGCGCGCGCCGGTTGAGGATGCGGTAGAGATAGTGCCGTCCGGTGGCCGAGAAACGGGCGTCGAAATCGTCGGGGACAAGCGTCGCCTGCAGGATGGCGACGTGCGCGCCGGCCGCCTGCAGATGCGCGTTGATGGCGTCGCGCACCTTGCCGTTGGGCCACGCCTTGGCGAGGTCGACATGCGCTACCTGGGCGGTCGCATGCACGCCGGCGTCGGTGCGGCCGGCGGCGCGCAACCGCACCGCCTCGCCGCTGAATTTCTCGATCGCCTGCTCTATCGCCTGCTGCACCGAAGGCTGATCCGCCTGGTGTTGCCAGCCCGCGAAGAGGCTGCCGTCATATTCGATATCGAGACGAAAACGCGGCATAAGCGATCTGCACCCGCCGCTCAGGCGGCGAGTGCGGTAAAGGCCTGGGCGTAAACCAGTTTGCCTTTTTCGGGTGAGTCGCCCCAGGCCAGCGCCTGCAGTGCCTCGCCTTGGTATTCGCTCTCGAATTGCTCGGCGCGCGCATGGTTGTAGCCGAAGCGGCCGTAATAGGCCGGATCGCCCAACACGACGGCCAGCGTCTCGCCGGCATCCCTGAGGCGGATATGCGCCTCGCGGATCAGCGCACCACCAATGCCCGAACCATGGAACGAAGGTTCCACCGCCAGCGGCGCCAGTGCCACCGCCGGGAAACTCTTGCCGCCATTCTGCACATACAGCCTGGAGAACAGGATGTGGCCGACCACCTGGCCGTCTTCTTCCGCCACAAGCTCGACAACGGCGTCGCCGCCGGTGACCAGCGCGTCGACCAGACCGGCCTCCGCCTGCTGGCCGAATGCGTGTTCCTCGACGAGGCGAATAGCCTCGCGGTCCCGCGGCGTTGCCGCGCGTATCGACATCATGCTCATGTGAATTTCATTCCTTTTTCGATCTTGGCCCCGCGCAGAAACTCCTGCGCGGCAGCGGGCCTTCCGCCCGCCCGTTGAACTTCGACCAGCCTGACCGCGCCTGTTCCGCAGGCGACCGTCAGCCGGTCATCGAGAATTCCTCCCGACTCGCCCATGCCTTCCGAAGGCGACCAATCTTCGGTAAGTGATTGGCCGTCCACAAGCGTCGAGCGAAGCAGTTTCAGCCGTTCCGTACGGCCGCCAATTTCAATCTCGGACCAGGCCCCGGGAAAGGGCGACAGGCCACGAAGGTGATTGTGGACCTCGACAGCCGGCCGCGTCCAGTCCACGCGGGTCTCCGATTTGTCGATTTTTCGGGCGTAGGTCACCCCATCCACAGCTTGCGAGGTGAATACCAGCGTTTCGGTCTGAATTCGGGACAACGCTTCTACCATCAGTGTGGCAGCAATGTGCATCAGCCGATCGTGCAGGTCGCCGGCCGTCATATCGGGGTCGATGGCACATTTTTCAACCAGTGCCACCGGGCCGGTGTCCAGGCCCTCTTCCATGCGCATCACCATCATGCCGGTCTCGGTGTCGCCGGCCATGATGGCGCGCTGGATGGGAGCAGCACCACGCCAACACGGCAAAAGCGAGGCGTGGCCGTTGATACAGCCGAGCCGCGGAGCCTCCAGAATGGCCTTCGGCAACAGCAAACCATAAGCGACAACCACGGCGACATCGGCCTGCAACGCGCGGAAAGCGGCCCGCTCGGTCTCGCTTTTCAGCGAAATCGGCGTGCGCACTGCGATATCAAGCCGCTCGGCCTCGCGCTGCACCGGCGACGGCGTCAGTTCCAGCCCGCGCCGGCCTGCGGCGCGCGGGGGCTGGGTGTAGACGGCTGCTAGCTCGTGTCCGGCCTCGGCGATCGCGCGCAGCACCGGCACCGAAAACTCCGGCGTGCCCATGAAGATGACGCGAAGCGGCATCTTTTCCTATCCCACCAGCTTGCCCGGCGCCTTGTCCTTGGCGAGCTTCTTGAACTTCTTGACCACCATGTCGCGCTTCAGTTTCGAGATGTGGTCGATGAACAGCACGCCGTTGAGGTGGTCGATCTCGTGCTGCAGGCAGGTCGCCATCAGGCCTTCGGCCTCGATCTCCTGCAGCTTGCCGTCGCGGTCGAGATATTTCACCCGCACCGAAGCCGGCCGTTCGACCTCGGCATAATAGTCCGGGATCGACAGGCAGCCTTCCTCGTAGACCGAGCGGGCGTCGGCGCTTTCGAGGATTTCGGGATTGATGAAGACATGCGGCGCCGGCGTCTCGTCTTCCTTGGCGAGGTCGATGACCAGCATGCGCAGCGGCTCGCCGATCTGGATGGCGGCGAGGCCGATGCCCGGCGCGTCATACATGGTCTCCAGCATGTCGTCGGCCAGTTTGCGCAAAGGCGCATCGACGCGTTCGACAGGTTTGGAAACCTGGCGCAGGATGGGATCGGGAAGGATGATGAGCGGCTTGATCGACATGGCGTCTCACCTAAGACGTCATGCGAAAAGCGTCAACCGGGGCGGTTTGCGCCCGTTCACGTTTTGATCTGTGCCAGACCGGCGAATCGGCTATGCTGGCGACATGAACGACCTGAACTCCATCCTTTCCGAACCTGTGGCCCAGCTTGGCGCCACGACGATCACGCTCGGCCATGCGCTGGCCTTCGGCGCGATCGTGTTTCTCGGCCTGTTCCTGGCGCTGGTGGTTGCCCTATGGCGGTCGGCCAGGGCGCGCACCATCGCCGCCGCGGAAGCCGCCGACCACGCCCGCGACGCCGAGGCGCGGATGGCCGGCATTTTGCAAAGCCAGGCGGAGATGCAGGGCCGCATGGGCGCCATCGCCGAGGTGTTCGGCGCCAGGCAGGCCGAACTCAACCAGTCGATCGGCCAGCGCCTCGACGCCATGACCGGCCGCCTCGGCCAGACCATGACCGAGCAGACCAAATCGACGCATGAGAGCCTGGCGAAATTGCAGGAACGGCTGGCGGTCATTGACACCGCGCAAGGCAACATCCAGTCGCTGGCCGGCCAGGTCGTGCAGTTGCAGGCGATCCTGTCCAACAAGCAGACGCGCGGCGCCTTCGGCCAGTCGCGCATGGAGGCGATCGTCGCCGACGGCCTGCCAATGGGTGCCTATGAATTCCAGGCGACGCTGTCGAATGGCAGCCGGCCCGACTGCCTGATCAGGATGCCGAACGGCGCTCCGCAGCTGGCCATCGACGCCAAGTTTCCGCTCGAAGCCTGGAACGCCATCCGCGCCGCCGATGGCGCTGACCTGCAGAAGGTCGCCGCCCAGGCTTTCCGCCGTGACATCGAGATCCATGTCCGCGATATCTCGGAGAAATATCTGATCCAGGGCGAGACGCAGGACACCGCCTTCATGTTCGTTCCGTCGGAATCGGTGTTCGCCGAAATCCACGAGAATTTCGACGCCGTCATCCAGAAGGCGCACCGCGCCCGGGTCATCATCGTTTCGCCGTCGCTGCTGATGCTGTCGATCCAGGTCATCCAGGCCATCCTCAAGGATGCCCGCATGCGCGAGCAGGCGCATCTGATCCAGGGCGAGGTCATTCGGCTGATGGAAGATGTTCAGCGCGTCGACGAACGGGTGCGCCGGCTGCAGACGCATTTCACCCAGTCGGCCAAGGATATCGACGACATACTGGTGTCGACGTCGAAGGTGACCAAACGCGGCCAGAAGATCGAGGCGCTGGAGTTTGGCGAAAGCGAAGCTGAAGTGCGCGGCGGCGGGCCCGCCAAGGCCGAACCCGGGGTGCGGGTGGCGGATTCCAAGACGGGCCAGCTCAGGCTCCGTGTCGTCGAAGGCGACGACTAGAGTCTGCTCTAGACCGTAGCCACGATTACGTGTGCCTGAATTTTGGCCGCAACCTCGCCGCTGCCATGTCTGGCCGCAATCACGGCTGCGGCACGGTCGGTTGCCGCTTGCAGTTTTCCCGCATCCCTGGCCTCGATCTCGGTGCGAAGAACCGTCCCCTGGCAATAGGCAACCGCCGGAAGCCGCGGCGAGGATGCGCGGCTTTGTTCGGCCCTCGTCTCGATCGCCACACGGGAGAAACCTGCACTTTCCAGCTCGCTGCGGATAAGGGCCGTGTCATGATAGCCGTGCGGCGTGCGGGCGAGAAAGCGCGGCGGATCGTCCGGAAAGATCTCGGCAAGAGCGTTCGTCACATCACTGGCAAACACATTCTCCTCGATGCGATCCCATACGTTGAACAGGAAATGGCCTCCGGGCTTCAGGACCCGCTTTGCTTCGCGATAGCCGGCGGTGCGGTCGGGAAAGAACATCGCGCCGAACTGGCAGCAAACGAGATCGAAGGTCGCATTTTCAAACGGCAGCGCCAGAGCATCCGCCTGGCGCCATTGGATGCGACTGTCGGGGGCTTGCCGCGAAGCAGCAAAGTCGAGCATCGGCTGGTTGAGATCGGTCACGACATAGCTTGCGCCAGGAGACAGTTTTGGCGCCAATGCGCGGGTGACAACTCCGGTGCCGGCGGCGACTTCCAGGACAGCGCCGGGCGACAGGGACGCTGCCCGCCGTGCCATATCCGCGGCGAACGGCTCGAAAATCAACGGCACCATATAGCGGTCGTAGTTTTCCGGAATCGAGCCGGCAAAAATCTTGTCTGTTTCCAGCATCGCTTTCACCCGCCATCCGTTTGATGGTGAGCCTAGCACATCATCGTCCGGTTTGGGGCGCGTTTAACCGGGAGGCAGGTGCTACTGCGCCTCCACGATGCTGATGCCCTCGAATTTCGGAAGCCAGTGCAGGGCCGACCGGTGCCATTTCTGTTGTGTCGGAACCAGATCCTCGCGTTGCCGCGCGGTTCCCGCCCTGATCCCATAGACCTTCGGGCCGTCGCCAACCGACGTCGCGTAAAGATGCGAACCGCAGTCGCCGCAAAAGGCCTGGGCGCGCTTGGCGCCGCTCGATCCTGTCTTGATATAGACCTTCGGCGTGCCCTTGGTGATCCGGTAGTGATCCTCAGACGCGGGAACGGTGACACGAAAGGCCGTGCCGGTCAGTTGCTGGCAGTCGGTGCAATGACAGATCGAGGTCTTTTCCGGGTCGACCTCTGCTTCATAAGTGATGGCGCCGCAATGACACCCACCATCGATTTTCATGGTTGCTCCTCCGAAATCCGTCGAGTGATCTTAGCGGGACCAGACGATGAGGCCAACGGTGGACTTCTGGTCCAGCGCTAATCCGACGACGCTTCGACCTGTTTGCGCCGGCGTTCCCAGGTTCCCGTCGTCTGCGGCTTGACGAACAGCCTGGTGATCTCCGGCATCTCTTTCTTCAAGAGCGCCTCCAGGCGCTCGACGCATGCTTCGATCTCGGGCGCCGTCAGATGATCCTCGAATTCGATGCTGAGGCCGGCGACGATCTCTTGCGGGCCGAGATGGACGGTGAGAACGCCATTGGCCCGTTGCACCGCCGGATCCTGCTGGGCGATCGCCAGCACCTTGGCTTGTACTTCCGGCGAGGCCGTCTCGCCGATGAGCAGGCCCTTGCTTTCGCGGGCGAGGAAAATGGCGGTGGCACCGAGGATCACCGCGATGCCGATCGAGGCGGCGCCGTCGAGTTCGGGCATGTCGAGGACTTCCGCCGCCAGGATGCCGGCAAAGGCGACGACGAGGCCGAGAAGGGCGGCGCTGTCCTCGAACAGGATCGTGTAGACACTCGGATCCTTGCTCGACTGCACGGCCTGCAGCCAGCCCTGCTTGCCCTTTTGCTGGCGGAACTCCTTCAGCGCCACATACCAGGAGCTGCCCTCGAACAGCACGGAGAGGCCGAGCACGATGTAATTGATTTTGGGATTGGCGATCGGCTCGGGCGCCATGATGTGGATGACCCCCTCGTAGAACGACACCCCGGCACCGAGCGCAAAGACGAGCAGGGCGACGATAAAGCTCCAGAAATACAGCTCGCGGCCATGGCCCAGCGGATGTGTGCGGTCCGGCGGGCGGGCGGCGCGGTGCATGCCGTAGAGCAGCAGGCCGCCATTGCCGGTGTCGACCAGCGAGTGCACGCCTTCCGACAGCATGGCCGAGCTGCCGGTGAAGAAGGCCGCGACGAACTTGGTCAGCGCAATGGCGAGATTGCCGGCGAGTGCCGCGTAGATGACCGTCTTCGACCCGCCATGCGCTGCCATGCTGTCCCTCCAAGGCACACAATGTAACGGCCCTGCGACCGAAGCTCCACGGGCATCACAACGTGCCAGAAGCCCGGTCGTTCAGGCCCTTGAAGGCTGGCTGGAGAAAAAGACGCCGCTATTCGATGATCTCGTCCGTCCAGACCTTGAAGCTGGCAAGCGTGCCCGGCCCGAAGATATGGGTCAGCGGCACGTCGGCGGCGTCGCGGCCGGAAGCGATCAGGATGCGGCCGATGCGCGGGGAATTGTTGCGCGGATCGAAGACATGCCAGCGACCGCCGAGATAGACCTCCATCCATGCGGCGAAATCCATGCTCGCCCAGGGTTTGGGCAGGCCGATGTCGCTGATGTAGCCGGTGCAGTAGCGCGTCGGGATGTTGAGCGCACGGCAGAAGGTGACGGCGAGGTGGGCAAAGTCGCGGCAGACGCCGCTTTGCTCGCGATAGGCTTCGGCCGCAGTGCGCGTAGGCCGCGCATTGCCATAGCTGAAGACGATGTGGTTGTGAACGAAGTCGCAGACCGCCTGGACACGCGCAATGCCGAGCGGCGTATTGCCGAACAGCCGCCAGGCTTCGCTGGCCAGAAGATCGCTCTCACAAAAGCGGCTGGGCAACAGGAACAGCAGTGTGTCTGACGGCAGGTCGCGCACCTCGTGCTGCCAGGCCATCAGGTCGCCCATCTCGAAGGTGCCGGGGTCGCGGATCACGGAATCGGTGCCGAAGGTGAAGCGACCGGGCGGGGCGACGAAACGGTTGCACCAGTTGCCGAAACTGTCGCGATAGCTCTGGATCGGCACCGGCGGGCTGGAGGTCAGGAAATCCGGGCGCTCGAGATCGGATGCCCTGGAGTAGTGGACGTTGAGCATCGCGATCAGCGGCGTTTCCTGCGGAAAGTCGAAGCTCATCTCGCAGCCGATGTGGATTCGCATCTGTGTCCTGACCGGCCTGCCTGATCATCGCCCGGCAGGAAGCGCGGCCTGATGCTGCAGTGCGAAGACAACCATGGCACGGACCGGCATGGTTTACGAGCAAATTAGAAAGCGGTTGAAAGCGGCCCGCTGGCGCCGGCGACAGGCGCCAGCCCCCTTGCAGTCCGGCGTTTCTCTTGTTTCACTTGGCGTCCCAGCAATTGGAGGATCGAATCATGGCTAAAGGTGCGATGAAGGCCGGCAAGGAAGCCCGCAAGCCGAAGAAGGATGCCAAGAAGCCCGCCGCGGCTCCGGCGCTCAAGGCGCCTCCCGTCAAGGCGATCAGACTCAAGGACAAGTAAGTCGCTCGGACCGAAATCCGGGCAATCCGTTTCGGCGCAGATTTTTACACCGGCGGCATGAGCAATGCTGCCGGTGTTTTGTCGATCGGGCAGGCGAAGCCGCCTATATCGAGGCAGCGAGGACGACCTCGCGCCTTCCCCGAAAAAACCGGCCGGGACGACCCGCCATCCTCATGGAATGAAGTGCATCCCGATGTCGTGGATTTTTCTGTTTTTCGCCGGCCTGTTCGAGATCGGCTGGGCGATCGGCCTCAAATACACCGACGGCTTCTCGAAGCCGCTACCGACGGTGCTCACCGTCGCGTCGATGATCGTCAGCCTGGGGCTGCTCGGTCTGGCGCTGAAGACGCTGCCTGTCGGTACGGCCTATGCGGTGTGGACCGGCATCGGCACGGTCGGCACGGCGCTGCTCGGCATCTGGCTGCTGGGCGAGCCGGCAACCGCGATCCGGCTCGGCTGCATCGCGCTCATCGTCTGCGGCATTATGGGGCTGAAGCTCGCCGCCTAGAGCAGTTCACCGTTTCACGGAAACGGCGATCTGCTCTATCCCAAGGGAAAGCGCAATGCGCTTTTCCCGGGAAAACCGCTTCACATTTTCCTGGTGCTTTAAGCCAAAGCAACCGAGGAAGTCGGCGCACAAATACGTTCAGGGCCGCTGGAAGGCGACCCTGATGTCCGATCGTTTCGATCGAAGCGTTAGCGGGCGGAGAAGCCCGGAGGCGTCCGGCCGGTGCGCTGCTTGCGCGCCGCATAGCGTGCGTCGCGCTTGGCCTTGCGTTCGGCTTCGTCGGCCAGCAAACGGGCGATGCGCTCGTTTTCTTCGGCTTCCTTGATCTTCGCTTCAGCCTGCGCTGCCTCTTCGGCCGCAATACGCGCCGCTTCGGCTGCTGCCTCGCGCTCGGCCTTCTCGACCGCCTCGCGTGCCAGCTTTTCCTGCTTCAGCCTGGCCTTTTCGGCCTCGCGCTTTTCACGCGCCTCAAGGATCGCCTTGCGTTCGGCCTGTCTTGCCAGCACCGCAGGATCATCTGCCGCCGGCTTTGACTTGAAGCGCTCCAGAAGCGCCTTCTTTGCCTCGTTCGCGGCATTGCGCCGCTCAAAAATGTCTTTTTCCCTGTAGATAGCCAAGTCCACTTCCCTGAAGTCAATTCGCGACGCTTACATACGCGCGAAAACCGAGAGTTCAAGCGCCAAAACGGAATGCCAGCCATGAAATTCTACGCTGTTGCAGACAGGAGACGCGCTTTTGCCGACCAAAGCCGACAGAAGCTGGCCGAAACCGACATGCACTGTTCACCATCCTCCCCTCTGGCGGCAAGGCGGCTCGGTCGCTACCTCTAGCCGCAAAACCAACCATTGGATGACAGATCATGGAACTCGGTCTCTACACTTTTGCCGACGTCAGTCCCGAGCCCGGCCCCGGCGCGATCGGCCCGCACGAGCGGCTGCGCAACCTGATCGAAGAGATCGAGCTGGCCGACCAGGTCGGCCTCGACGTCTTCGGTCTGGGCGAACATCACCGCCCCGACTATGCCGCTTCAGCACCGGTGGTGGCGCTGGCCGCCGCCGCTGAACGCACCAAACGCATCAAGCTGACCAGCGCGGTCACCGTGCTGTCCTCCGACGATCCGGTGCGCGTCTTCCAGCAGTTCGCGACGCTCGACCTTCTGTCGGGCGGCCGGGCCGAGATCATGGCCGGGCGCGGTTCGTTCATCGAATCCTTCCCGCTGTTCGGCTACAATCTCGAAGACTATGACGAGCTGTTCGCCGAAAAGCTCGACCTGCTGCTGGCGATACGCGACAGCGTGAAAGTCACCTGGTCCGGCAATCTGCGTGCGCCGATCAACGACCGTGGCGTCTATCCGCGCCCGTTGCAGGACAAATTGCCGATCTGGATCGCCATTGGCGGCACGCCGCAATCGGCCGCCCGCGCCGGCGTGCTCGGCCTGCCGCTGGCGCTGGCCATCATCGGCGGCGAGCCGGCGCGCTTTGCGCCGCTGTTTGACATCTACCGCGAGGCTGCCAAGCGTGCCGGCACCGACCCCACGGGGCTCGCCACCAGCATCAATGTGCACGGCTTCATCGCCGAGACCACCGAGCAGGCGGCCGACGATTTCTATCGGCCGCAAGCCGAAGTGATGAACCGCATTGGCCGCGAACGCGGCTGGGGTCCCACGTCGCGGGCGCATTTCGATCAATCGCGTGGCCCAAACGGCGCGCTGTTCGTTGGCAATCCTGAAGCTGTGGCGGAAAAGATCGTCGCCCAGCACAAGATATTCAACAACGATCGCTTCTTGCTGCAGATGGCGATCGGCACCATGCCGCACGCCAAGATCATGAAAGCGATCGAACTCTACGGCACCAAGGTGGCGCCGATCGTGCGCAAGGAAACGGCGAAATCGGCGCCGGCGGTAACGGCGCCCGCCGCGTAATTCGACGACGTCGTCTGGATTGTTGGCCTTGCCGGCTAACGGAACCTAGAGGCGGTAGAGGCGTTTCCGTCAGCGGAATGCACCAATTGCGGTGCGCTGTCGGGGGAAAACGATGAAAGCCGAACCCGCCGCTTTGGGCGCAGTCCTTGCCGAGGCCGAAGAGGCGCGCGTCGTTGCCCGCACGGACACGCATCTGATGCGTTCGCTGCTCATCGGCATTTTCATCCTGATGGCCATATACGCGCTCTATTTCGCCCGCGCCTTCTTCATGCCGGTCATCCTCGCCTTCCTGCTCACGCTGACCCTGACGCCGATCGTACGCTTCCTGCGCAAGCGCGGCATTCCCGAACTGGTGTCGGCGACGTTGCTTGTCGTGCTGTCGGTTTGCGTCTTTGCCATCGCCGGCTACCTGCTCAGCGGTCCGGTCATCGACCTCCTCAACAACACTTCGTCGATCGGCCAGCAACTGACCGAGCGGCTGGCGCAATTGCGGCGTCCCCTCGAGAGGATCATGCAGATCTCGCATCAGATCGAACAGATGACCGAGACCTCGCAGGAGCCGGGCATCCAGAAAGTGGCGTTGGCGCAGTCCGGCATCCTGTCGGCGGCGGCCAGCAATGTCCTGGCGGCAGGCACAAGCTTCACCATCATCTTCGTGCTGTCGCTGTTCCTGCTGGCATCGGGCACGATGTTCTACGAGAAGATCATCCAGTCCTTCGCCAGCCTCAGCGAAAAGAAGCGGGCGCTGCGCGTCGTCTATGACGTCGAGCGCGAAATCTCGCACTATCTGCTTACCGTCACGATCATAAATGCCGGTCTCGGCGCCGTCATCGGCCTTGGCCTGTGGGCGCTCGGCATGCCCAATCCGCTGGTCTGGGGGGTCGCCGCCGCGCTGCTCAACTTCCTGCCCTATGTCGGCGCAATGTTGACCATCGTGCTTGTCTCGGTGATGGCGCTGATCAGCTTCGACACCATCTCCTACGCGCTTTTGGCGCCGGCCTTTGTCTTATTGTGCGACATCATCGAGGGCCAGCTCGTGACGCCGATGGTGGTCGGCCGGCGCCTCGAGATCAACGCCGTGGCGATCTTCATCGCCATCGCCTTCTGGTCCTGGCTGTGGGGCTTTGTCGGCGCGCTGATGGCCGTGCCGCTGCTGGTCGTCATCAAGGTGTTCTGCGACCATTTCGAAGGCCTCGGCCATGTCGGCAACTTCCTCGCCGCACAGCAGACGGCGGTCGTGGTGGAGGACGAAGCGGCCGAGGAGAATGGCGAGGCCAAGGCATAGAGGCCGGTACTGCTTGCCGCCTCTTGCTTGTCGTCTCTTGTTTGTCGTCTTCCGATCGAGTGCCTATATCGAGCCGGTCAAGCCGGACCCTGCCATGACCGACGCCTCCTTCGACCTCGACGCGTATTTCGCCCGGATCAGTTATCGCGGTCCGATCGATGCGTCGCTCGACGCGCTGAAGGTGCTGCACCGGCAGCACCCGCAAGCGATCCCCTTCGAGAACATGGATCCGTTGCTGGGCATCGCGGTGAAGCTCGATCTCGCTTCGCTGCAGGACAAGATTTTCGCGCGCCGCCGCGGCGGCTACTGCTTCGAACACAATTTGATCCTCATGCATGCGCTGAAGGCGCTGGGCTTCGAGGTCAGCGGCCTCGCGGCGCGGGTTCTGAGGGGTCTGCCGGAGGACGCCATTACCCCGCGCAGCCACATGCTGTTGCGGATCGAGCTCGACGGCAGGACCTACATTGCCGATGTCGGCTTTGGCGGCCTGACGATGACCGCGCCGCTGTTGCTCGAGCCGGGCCTCGAACAACAGACCCCGCACGAAACATTCCGCATCATCGAGACGTCAGATCATTTTCGGGTACAAGCCAATGTCGGCGGCGACTGGCAGACACTCCACCGCTTCGACATGCAACCAGCCTATGAGGTCGATTATGCGGTCGCCAATTACTTCGTCTCGACCCATCCGACCTCGCATTTCCTGTCCTCCGTCGTTGCGGCGCGCGCCTTGCCCGACCGGCGCTATGCGCTGCGCAACGCCAGGCTGTCGACGCATCATGTCGGCGGCCGCAGCGAGCAACGCGAGATCGCGACAGCGGCGGAATTCGCCGACATTCTGGAAAGCCAGCTCGACATCATCATCCCCGACCGCGCCGCCTTCGAAACCAAGGTCCGGCAGCTGAACATTGTAAAGGCTTAAGGCCCATGACCGCTCTTTCCGTTCTCGACCTGTCGCCGATCGTCGAAGGCAGCAACGCCTCGCAGTCGCTGGCCAATTCGCTCGACCTCGCCCGCCATGCCGAGCAGCTCGGCTACAAGCGCTACTGGCTGGCCGAGCACCACAACATCCCCGGCATCGCCAGTGCGGCGACCGCGGTCGTCATCGCCCATGTCGCCGGCGGCACCAAGACGATCCGCGTCGGCGCCGGTGGCATTATGCTGCCCAACCATGCGCCGCTGGTGATCGCCGAGCAGTTCGGCACGCTGGCGGCACTGCACCCCGGCCGCATCGACCTCGGCCTCGGCCGCGCGCCCGGCACCGATATGGGCACGGCGCGCGCGCTGCGCCGCAACCTCGAGGCGTCAGACAATTTCCCCCAGGATGTCGTCGAGCTGATGGGGTATTTCCAGCCGGCCGAGGCAGGTCAGCGTATCCAGGCTGTGCCCGGTGAAGGCCAGAAGGTGCCGGTCTGGATTCTCGGCTCAAGCCTCTATGGCGCGCAGCTCGCCGCCATGCTTGGCCTGCCCTATGCCTTTGCTTCGCATTTCGCGCCGGCCGAGCTCGACCATGCGCTGGACATCTACCGCTCGCGCTTCCAGCCGTCTGAACAGCTGGACAAGCCCTATGTCATGCTCGGCCTCAACGTCTTCGCCGCGCCGACCGATGCCGAGGCAAAACTGCTGTTCACCTCGCTGCAGCAGGCCTTCGTCAACCTGCGAACCGGACGGCCGGGCCGCCTGCCGCCGCCGGTCGAAGGCTATGACCAGACGCTGGAGCCGATGGCCAAAACCATGCTCGGCCAGGCGCTGTCCTGTGCCGTCGTCGGATCGCCCGAAACCGTCCGGCAAGGCATCGACGCCTTCGTGCGCCGCACCGGCGCCGACGAGCTGATGGTGACGGCGCAGATTTTCGACCATGCGGCGCGCGTGCGTTCGTTCGAAATCCTGACCGAGGCGCACAAATCGCTGTCGCAAGCCGCGTGAGTCGCCAGTGAAGCTTTTGCAGGAGAGGCTCGTCTGCTAAGGGCAGACGCCTTCCTCAGCCAAGAGCCTTGCCGTGACCCATGACCTCGACCAGCGCATGCATTTCGCCATCGATCTGGCGCGACGCGCCGGCGAACTCGCCCTGAAATACTTCCGCGACCTCGAAAACCTGACCATCGAGAGCAAGGGCCATCAGGACCTGGTTTCCGATGGCGACCGCGAGGTCGAACTGTTCATCCGCACGGCGATCGCCGCCGCCTATCCGCAGGATGGCATCGTCGGCGAGGAACATGCCGCGGTTGAGGGATCGACGGGCCATGTCTGGGTGATCGATCCGATCGATGGCACGGCGAATTTCGTGCGCGGCATTCCCGCCTGGTGCGTGGTGATTGCCTGCGCCAAGGACGGCGAAGCCGTCGTTGGCGTCATTCACGAGCCGTCGACCGGCGAGACTTTTCACGGCCGCCGCGGCGGCGGCGCTTTCGTCAATAGCCGGCCGATCAAGGCCAGCACCGCCGGCCTCGGGGAAGGATCGGTCGGCACCGGGCTGTCGAACCGCGCGGAAACGAAGCATGTCACCGTGCTGATCGGCCTGATCATGGCAGAAGGCGGCGTCTTCTTCCGCAATGCATCGGGCGCGCTGATGCTGGCCTATGCGGCGTCCGGCCGGCTGCTCGGCTATGTCGAGGAACATATGAATGCGTGGGACTGCCTGGCCGGCATGCTTCTGGTGGAAGAGGCCGGCGGCATGGTGCTGAAACCGGACCCGAAGACCGTGCTTGCCCAGGGAACGCAGGTGATCGCCGGCGGTAGCCATGTCTTTCCAAAGCTGCAGGCGCTGTGCGCGCAGGCCTTCGGAGCGGCGCCTGCCGGTATTGCGCAGCGATAGGCCACTGTTCAACACATAGGCTGTGGGTTAAAAGCGGACAGGCATTCAGGGGATGCACTATTGCCGGCAACGGCAATTCCATCGGTTCAAGGGCTTGCCGATGAACATGCATAACACCATCCGGCCAGACCGAACCGTGTTGGGCAGCGGCCCGGCGCAGGCGATCGCCGGCATCTTTGCGCAAGAATTGCAGCTGGCCTCGGTCGGCCTCGACGACAATTTCTTCGATCTCGGGGGCGATTCGCTGGCTGCCGAAACTCTTGTGCTTGCGGTGCAGAGCCGGTTCGGCGTGAAGCTGCAGACCTCGGTGCTGCTGGAAGCGCCGACGCCGCGCGAATTCGGCAGGCTGATCGCGTTGCAATTGCCCGAGCACCCGGCGCGGCGGCTGGCGGTGCAGGTTTCCGGCAGCCACGGCCAGGAGCCGATCGCCATGATCCATGGCATTTCCGGTTCGGCGCTGTTCGCCAACCGTTTCGGCAAGGCGCTGAAGCAACGCTATTCCATCATCGCCGTACGCGGCATGGGGCTTGAGCCCGGCGAGACGCCGTATGACAGCGTCGAGGAGATCAGCGCCAATTATTTCGACGGCTTGAGTTCGGCCACCGGCCAGCACCCGCGCGTCATCGGCGGCATCTGCCTTGGCGGGCTGCTGGCAATCGAGGTCGGAAGGCTGACCTTCGAGGCGACCGGCGAGCGGCCGGCTTTGCTGCTGATCGACCCGCCGCCGCTGGGTTCGGCCTGGCTGAAGCCGATGGCGGACAACCGCATGACCGCACAAAGGCGGCGCCAAATCACCCGCAAGGTCATCTACTGGCGGCTGCTGCGCGACACGCTGGCAGCGGTCGGGCTTGGGCAGTCCAGGCTTGGGCGTCACACCAGGCAGAAGGCCTTCAAGAGCATGCTGGTGCGCGCTGCCGCGGGTTTTTCACCGTCTTCCTACCCTTGCGACATACTGGTCGTCGCCAGCTCGGAATGGAGCGCCACCACGGTCGAGCAGTACAAAGACTGGGCGAGCGGGAACACGCGGGTGGAAACGGTCGTCATGCCGGGCACCCATGACAAGTTCCGGGCCGCCAACATGGACGCGATCGACGCTGCGATCATCGCCTTCCTCGACGCCAGGCGCGCGCCGGCCGGAATGCCGGTCCGCTAGATGGGTTTTGGCCGCGACGTACTGGCTGCCTTCGCCGGCCATGGCGACCGCGCGGCGATGGTCAGTGGTCGCGACCAGATCACCTATGCGCAAGCGCTGACCCAGATCGACCATGTCGCCGCCAATTTCAGCGCGCTCGGTATTCGCTCCGGCGATCGCGTCGGCCTAGCCATGATCGGCAATATCGACGTCGTGCTGTCGACCCTGGCCTGCTGGAAGCTCGGCGCAACAGTTTCGATTGCCGACTTTCGCGCGCCGCGCAGCCAGCGGGCGCAGTTTGCGCGCGATTTTGTGCTGACGCTGATCCTCGAAAGCCGCAGCCCACCCGGGGACGATGTCTATCCAGGCGTCGCTTTCCAGCAGGATTGGAAGCACGCCTCGCCCGCGCCCTATTCCGGCGCTCCTGGCGACGACAGCAATCCGGCCTTTCTGATGTTCTCGTCCGGCACGACCGGTGACCCAAAAGGCTATCTGCAATCACATGCGGCGCTAGCCGGGCGCGTGACGGGGCGCCGGCGCGGGCTGACCGGGACGGTCATGCGTCTGCTGACGCCGATGGTGATGTCCTATTCGGCGACGCGCCACCAGGTGTTCAGCTATCTGCGCCATGGCGGGACGGTCAATTTCTTTCCGCCGCTGTTCACGCCGTCCGAGCTGATCGAGGGTCTGCTGTCCTTCCAGGCCAGCGGCACGGCCCTGCCGCCACCGGTGATCACACGGCTGGTGCGCGAAGTGGGCGAACGCTCGACCCGGCTGCTGCCGGACCTGGCGGTGCTGTTCAGCATCGGCGGACCGGCAACCATCGAGGACAAGCTGGCCGCCTACCGCAACCTTTCACCGGGATATCGCATCAATTATGCGTCGAGCCTGACCGGCGGCATCACCACCCTGTCCGGCGCCGACGTGCTGGCCAAGCCCAGCACTGCCGGGCGTCCGTTTGCCGATGTGCGTGTGGAAATCCTCGATGCGGACGGGCGCGTCCTCGGCAAGGGCGAGAGCGGACTGATCAAGGCCTGGACATCGACAATGGTTTCAGCGGTGGTGTCGGCGGGAAACAAACCGTTCGTCGATCCCAAGGTCATGGGCGACGGTTGGGGCATTCCCGGCGACATCGGCTTCGTCGACGATGACGGCTTCCTGACCATTGTCGACCGCGAGGCCGACATGATCGTGCGCGGCGGCGTCAATGTCGCGCCACAGGAACTGGAAAAGCTGATCCGCACCCACCCCAAGGTCAGAGATGTCGCGGTCGCCGGCTTTCCCGACGCGACGATGGGTCAGGAGATCGCCGCCTTCATCGTCGCCGACCAGGCAAGCGTGGCCGAGTTCGAGGCCTTCCTGCGCGCCAACATCTCGCCCGACCGGCGGCCGCGCGAGATCAGACTGGTAGGTTCGCTGCCCTACAACGACAATGGCAAGCTGCTGCGCCGGCGCCTGCTAGAAACGCTGTCGCCGGCCGCTGCCAAGCCTTAGCCGTTGCCTCGACAGGCTACTTCAGCAGGTTTCTGGCTCGAACACCGCCGGGCCCGCCTTGAGCTCTGGCGCTGCCTGCGCATCCGCGCCGCCGTTTCAGAAATCTTTAAAAAGACCGGCCAGCCAAGGCGCCGGCCAGGGCTGCGACGCCAGGAGATCGAACACCGCATAGATGCAAAGCGTCGTGCCCGCGGCGACAGCCAGCGCCATCTTCGGCGACCGCGACCCAAGCAACCAGATGCCGCCGGCCACGAAGATGAAGGTGGCCGCCAGATGCCCGGCCAGCAGAACCAGAAAGGCGAGCGCCAGGCAAAGGCCGAGCACGGTGAGATTGCCTTTCATAGCCGGCCCGTCGGAAGGCTGCCATTCGCCGGCCGGCGCCATATCGGTCCCGGTGGCGGTGACCGGCGCTCGCCAGCGCAGCATGGTCTGGACAGTCGTCAACAAGGAAAACAGCGCCAGAAGGCCGGCCGTAATGGCCGGGAAGATGGCGGCCTCGAAGGGAAAATCGAGCAATGCCGTGACCAGAGCCGCGACGCCAAGCAGCGTCAGCGCACTGCTGCCGGCGATATCGGGCAACGCCGGCGGCAAGGAGTCGGCATTGCCGCGGGCTTTGATCCAGGACACCGTCTGCCTGACCACGCCGGCAATGGCGAGGCCGAGCAGGATGAGCACCAGCGGCTGTTTCAGCCAGGCCCAGCCGGAAATCTGGTAGGCGAGGAAGAAATAGTTTTCGAGGCTGGGGCCGAGCACGAAGCCGAGCGAAAAGGCCGAGCGCGGCCAGTTGAGCTCCTTCATTGCCATGCCGACCGCGCCGACCAGCATCACCAGCAGGAAGTCGAAAGCGCTCATATTGGTCTGGTAGGCGCCGACGACGATAAAGGTGACCACCAGCGGCACCAGGATCGCTGCCGACACTTGCGCGATACGCGCCAACTGCCTGGTCAACAGCAGGCAAGTCACGGCGCCGACGATGTTGGCGACGGCAATCGACAGCACCATCGAAACGGTGATCGCGGCGTTCTTGCCGAGCATATCGGGGCCGGGGACAAGGCCGTGGATGACAAAGGCGCCGAGCAGGATGCTCATCGAAGCCGATCCCGGCACGCCGAAGGCGATGGTCGGGATGAGCGAGCCACCCTCCTTGGCATTGTTGGCGCTTTCCGGCGCAATGACGCCGCGCACATTGCCCTGGCCGAATTTCGGCCCGGGACCCGGCCGGCGCGAGGCATGGCCATAGGCGATCCAGTCAAGCACGGCGATGCCGATGCCGGGCACGGCGCCGAGCAGCGAGCCGATGGCGCTGCAGCGCAGCACCAGCGGCCATTCGCGCAGCGTATCCCTGATGCCTTGCCACATGCCGGCATAGGTCGGCCGCTCGGCGTTGCCCTGGATCGAGCCGCGCATGAGCAGCGAGGCCAGTTCGGGCAGGCCGAACAGACCGAGAAAGACCAGCGAAATCGGCAAGCCATCCCAGAGGTAGATCTGGCCAAAACTCCAGCGCTCGATGCCGGCAATGCTGTCGATGCCGATGAAAGAGGCCAGCATGCCGAGCATCGCCGCCGCCAGACCCTTTAACGGCTGGCTGCCGGCAAGGATGGCGACGATGGAGAGACCGAAGGCGCAAATGGCGAAGAAATCCGGCGTCTTGAGGTAGAGCACCAGCGGGCGCATGACGGGAATTGCCGCCGCCAGCACCAGCGCGCCGAACACGCCGCCGATCATCGAGGCCGAATAGGAGGCGCCGAAGGCGCGTGCCGCTTCGCCCTTCTTGGCCATGGCATGGCCGTCAAGCACGGTTGCCGCGGCACC
This sequence comes from Mesorhizobium sp. P171375, assembly GCF_057786075.1. Classification (NCBI taxonomy): domain Bacteria; kingdom Pseudomonadati; phylum Pseudomonadota; class Alphaproteobacteria; order Hyphomicrobiales; family Phyllobacteriaceae; genus Mesorhizobium; species Mesorhizobium sp. P171375. The sequence goes on along the minus strand of NZ_JBYNWF010000001.1, from coordinate 1,013,566 downwards.
GACCGAGCCCGGAACGCCGAACAGGATGGCCGGAATGGTGTCCGACGTGGTGGTGACCGAACCCATGCCGAGCAGCAGCGCGAAGGCGGCAAAGGGGTCCATATTGTAGGTCATCGGGATCAGCAGGGCCATGGCGAACAGGCCGCCAATGCCCGGCACGACACCGACGACAAGGCCGGCGAACACGCCGGTAACCAGCATGAGCATGCGAAATGGCTGCGCCATCTCCACAATGGCGGTAAGGATCAGATCCACATTAGGCCTATTTCACGAGTTCCCGGGCGGCGGCGAAGACCGCAGGCGTGGCTTTCAGCTGTTGCGCGACCAGCTGGCTGATCGCTTCGCCGGATGTCGGTTTGAGGGTGAGGTCGCCAAGCTTCGTGGCATCGGCGAGAAAATCGGCATCCACGACCATCGCGGAATAGGCCTTGCGCAGCGCGTCGACGGTCTCTTTCGGCACGCCGGGCGGGGCGACGAGCGGATGGTGGATGTGCAGCGCCGATTCGATGAGATCGGCCGCCTGACGTGCCGTCGGGTCGGCGATGGTTGCCGAAATGCTCGGCGTCGCGCCGGAACCGCCCTGCCCGAACGTGCCGATAATGTTGATCGCGGCGCGATCGCTTCTGAGCAGGGAGCTCGATACCCCGCACATGCCGGCGATCTCGCCGCGTTGCATGGCGAGTTCGATATCGGCGGTGCCGTCGAAACCGGTGACGATCTTGTATCTGGCCTTCATGCCATTCTTGGCCAGTGCGGCGAAGATGTAGGTCGTGCTGTTCTTGCCTGTCGCTCCGATCAGGAAATCCGACTGCAGGAACTTTTCCATCGTGTCGATGCCGGATTGCTTGCTGGTCAGGCAATACGCTGGATCATCGACCATCGAACCGATCCACTGCAAGGCAAGCGGGTCGAAAGTCGCGTTTTCGGGATCGAGGATCGGGGCGTAGAACATAGCCTCGCTGATCGAGGCGATGACGCTGCCGTCGGCCGGTTCGCTGCCCACGAGCATCTTGGTGAGCTTCAGACTGCCACCACCCGGCACATTCTGCACAATGATGTTGGGCTGCCCGGGCAGAAACCTGCCGAGATGACGCGCAATCAGCCTCGAAGTCTGGTCATAGCCGCCACCCGCGCCATAACCGACCTTGATGGTGATTGTCTGGAATTCGACTGCCTGGGCCGGCGGGCACGTGACCCATGAAAGGCTGGCAACGGCAAAAAGGGCGAGCAATCGCGCAAAAATCCAACGCATTATCCAATCCCCAAACGAAATGGCACTATAGCTGCGGCAAAAACGATGAGAAGCGGCCTTTTCGTCCATAATGCTGCCCGCTCGACCGCTTCCGCCCGACGGAGGGTCGATTTGGCACAAAGAGACGCATCGTGGACGCCGTGCGCAGAATGCTTGCGCCCGATGCCGCCTGTTCTTATATACGCGCCAAGCCGCCCAGCGCCGGAATGCCGGTAGCCGGGGCGGAATTTCTTGTGAACAGGGGCTTTCGTCGGAACGCCTTACGGGTCCTGAGAGCCTGCTTAGCGGAGAGACTAGAAAAATGGCAAAAGTAATCGGTATCGATCTCGGCACCACCAACTCCTGCATCGCCATCATGGATGGCAAGGAACCCAAGGTAATCGAGAATGCGGAAGGCGCGCGCACGACGCCTTCCATCGTCGCCATCTCGGGCGACGGCGAACGTCTCGTCGGCCAGCCGGCCAAGCGCCAGGCGGTCACCAATCCTGAAAATACCATCTTCGCGGTCAAGCGCCTGATCGGCCGCCGCTATGACGATCCGGTGACGGAGAAGGACAAGAAGCTTGTCCCCTACAAGATCGTCAAGGGCGACAATGGCGATGCCTGGGTCGAAGCCGGCGGCAAGAAGCAGTCGCCCTCGCAGATCTCGGCCATGATCCTGCAGAAGATGAAGGAAACGGCGGAAGCCTATCTCGGCGAGAAGGTCGAGAAGGCGGTCATCACCGTTCCGGCCTATTTCAACGACGCCCAGCGCCAGGCCACCAAGGACGCCGGCAAGATCGCCGGCCTGGAAGTTCTGCGCATCATCAACGAGCCGACGGCAGCCGCGCTCGCCTACGGCCTCGACAAGAAGGATGGCAAGACCATTGCCGTCTATGACCTTGGCGGCGGTACGTTCGACATTTCGGTGCTCGAGATCGGCGACGGCGTGTTCGAGGTGAAGTCGACCAATGGCGACACCTTCCTCGGCGGCGAGGATTTCGACATGCGTCTCGTCGAATATCTGGCGGCCGAGTTCAAGAAGGAACAGGGCATCGACCTGAAGAACGACAAGCTTGCCCTGCAGCGCCTCAAGGAGGCGGCTGAAAAGGCCAAGATCGAGCTGTCGTCGACGACGCAGACCGAAATCAACCTGCCCTTCATCACCGCCGACGCAACCGGCCCGAAGCACCTGACGCTGAAGCTGACCCGCGCCAAGTTCGAGCAGCTGGTCGACGACCTCGTCCAGCGCACCATCGAGCCGTGCAAGGCGGCGCTCAAGGATGCCGGCCTGAAGGCTGGCGAAATCGACGAAGTGGTCCTGGTCGGCGGCATGACCCGCATGCCCAAGATCCAGGAGATCGTGAAGCAGTTCTTCGGCAAGGAGCCGCACAAGGGCGTCAACCCGGATGAGGTCGTCGCGCTCGGCGCCGCCATCCAGGCCGGCGTGCTGCAGGGCGACGTCAAGGACGTACTGCTGCTCGACGTGACGCCGCTGTCGCTCGGCATCGAGACGCTGGGTGGCGTGTTCACCCGCCTGATCGAACGCAACACGACGATCCCGACCAAGAAGAGCCAGGTGTTCTCGACCGCTGAAGATTCGCAGTCGGCCGTGACCATCCGCGTCTTCCAGGGCGAGCGTGAAATGGCCGCCGACAACAAGGCGCTCGGCCAGTTCGACCTGGTCGGCATCCCGCCGGCGCCGCGCGGCGTGCCGCAGATCGAGGTCACTTTCGACATCGACGCCAACGGCATCGTCAACGTTTCGGCCAAGGACAAGGGCACCGGCAAGGAGCACCAGATCCGCATCCAGGCCTCGGGTGGCCTTTCGGATGCCGACATCGAAAAGATGGTCAAGGACGCCGAAGCCAATGCCGAGACCGACAAGCAGCGGCGTGCGCTGGTCGAGGCCCGCAACCAGGCCGAGGCGCTGGTGCATTCGTCCGAGAAGTCGCTGAAGGAATATGGCGACAAGGTTTCGGAGACCGAGCGCACGGCGATATCGGATGCGATCACCGCGCTGAAGACCGCGGCGGAAGGCGACGACGCTGCCGATATCGAGGCCAAGTCGCAGACCCTTGCCGAAGCTTCGATGAAGCTTGGCCAGGCCATGTACGAGGCCTCGCAGAAGGAAGCGGCGGAAGCCGACGCCAAGGCGGACGCCGCCAAGGATAGCGACGTGGTGGACGCCGATTTCGAAGAAATCGACGAAGACGACGACAAGAAGAAGTCGGCCTGAACGGCCTGACGGCAAGATAGTGCAGAAAGCCCGGCGCAGGCCGGGCTTTTTTGCAACCCTCGCTGAAAAAAGTGCGGGTCCTGCCGAAAAAGTCACCGAAAAACACGGACAAGTCCGCGCCGGCCCTAGCATCCGGGCAGCACCGCTCCTAAATCGAGACAACGTGCCGGCAAACGACGCGACATGCATCAAGACGTTGAGCATCCGGACTGCGGGAAAAGATGAAAGCTGATTTCTACGAAACGCTGGGCGTACAAAAGGGCGCGGACGACAAGGAGCTCAAGAGCGCTTTCCGCAAGCTCGCCATGCAGTTCCATCCCGATCGCAACCCCGGCGATCATTCCTGCGAGCACAAATTCAAGGAAATCAACGAAGCCTACGAGACGCTGAAGGACCCGCAGAAGCGCGCGGCCTATGATCGTTTCGGTCACGCCGCCTTCGAGCAAGGCGGCATGAATGGCAGCGCGCAAGGTTTTGGCGCCGGCGGCTTCGCCGACATTTTCGAGGATATTTTCGGCGACATGATGGGCGGGCGCCAGCGCCGCTCTTCCGGCGGCCGCGAGCGCGGCGCCGATCTGCGCTACAATATGGAAATCACGCTGGAAGAGGCGTTTGCCGGCAAGACCGCGCAGATCCGCGTGCCGGCCTCGATCTCATGCACGGAATGCTCCGGCAGCGGCGCCAAGCCCGGTACCCAGCCGGTGACGTGCTCGATGTGCCATGGTCACGGCAAGGTCCGCGCCACGCAGGGTTTCTTTTCGATCGAGCGCACCTGCCCGCAATGCCAGGGCCGCGGCCAGACGATCAAGGACCCGTGCCCGAAATGCGCCGGCCAGGGCCGTGTCACCGAGGAACGCTCGCTGTCGGTCAACATTCCGGCCGGCATCGAGGACGGCACCCGCATCCGGCTTGCCAATGAGGGCGAAGCCGGCCTGCGCGGCGGCCCCTCGGGCGACCTCTATATTTTCCTGGCGGTGAAGCCGCACGAATTCTTCCAGCGCGACGGCGCCGACCTTTACTGCAAGGTGCCGATCTCGATGACGACGGCAGCGCTCGGCGGCTCCTTCGAGGTGACCACGCCGGACGGTAGCCAGACCAAGGTGAAAGTGCCCGAGGGCACCCAGAACGGCCGCCAGTTCCGTCTCAAGGGCAAGGGCATGCCGGTGCTGCGCCAGCCCAATGTCGGCGACCTCTACATCCAGACTGCGGTCGAGACGCCGCAGAACCTGTCGCGGCGCCAGCGGGAGCTGCTGGAGGAGTTCGAACAGCTGTCGTCAAAGGAAAACTCGCCCCAGTCGAGCGGTTTCTTCGCCCGCATGAAGGACTTTTTCGAATCCTTCAGCGAGCGCTGATTTCCACGCACAGGGCCGCCACACTTCCCGAACGTCATCAACATCTTATGCCAGATCGTGCCTTGCCTTGGACCTGTTAGCTGCTAAGTAGCATGCAGGGGGGTGGTTGAGGAGAACTTGCATGGCACGTGGTCCGGGATTGCGGAAAGCGCTGGCGGAGAAGTTCGACGACGAACTCAAATTCTTCAAGGGCTGGATCGACAAGCCGAAGACCGTCGGCTCGATCGTTCCGACAAGCTCCATCACCGCCCGCAAGATGGCTTCGATCGTCAATCCGAAGTCCGGCCTGCCGGTGCTTGAGGTCGGCCCGGGCACGGGCGTCATCACCCGCGCCATCCTCGCCCAGGGCGTTCGGCCCGAAAACCTCTACGCGGTCGAATACAACACCGATTTCGTGCGCCACCTGCGCCAGCTCTATCCCGGTGTCAACGTCATCGAGGGCGACGCCTTCAATCTCAATGCGACGCTCGGCGACAAGCGGGACATGGTGTTCGATTCCGTCGTCTCCGGCGTGCCGCTGCTCAACTTCCCGGTCGCACAGCGCATCGCCTATATCGAAAGTCTGCTCGACCGCATCCCGGTGGGGCGGCCGATCGTACAGCTGACCTACGGGCCGCTGTCGCCGATCCCGCCCGGCCGCGGCGACTACACGGTCAAGCATTTCGATTTCATCTTCCGCAACATCCCGCCGACGCAGCTGTGGATCTACCGCCGCGAGGCGCATTGATTTGAGTGATCCTTGGCTGTACCTGTCCCGGGACAAGGTTGGCCAATGGCAGTGATTCCGAAAATCCTCGTCTTTGCCGGCTCGGTGCGCAGCGGCGCCTTCAGCGGCAGGACCGCCGATGTGGCGCAGAAGGAGCTGGCCATGCAGGGCGCCGAGGTGACGCGTATCTCGCTGGCCGACTATACGCTGCCGATCCTGGACGAAGATCTCGAAAAAGAAAAAGGCGTCCCCGACAATGCCGTGAAGCTCGGCCGGCTGATCGCCGCCCATGACGGACTGCTGATCGCGACGCCGGAATATAACGGCTCGATCCCGCCGCTGCTCAAGAACACGATCGACTGGGTAAGCCGGGTGCGCACGGATAGCGGCCGCACGTTCAGGCCGTTTGCCGGCAAGGTCGCCGGGCTGTGCTCGTCTTCCAACGGACATTTCGCCGGGATACGCTGCATCAACCATCTGCGCGCCGTGCTGGTGCGCTGCCGGATGGAAGTGGTGACGCCGGAATGCTCGGTAGCTGATGGCGGCAGTGCCTTCGACGCCGACGGCAATTTCAGGGATGAGAGACTGAACAAATCGATGGAGCACCTATGCCGCACGCTGATCGAAACCTCGCGCATGCTGTCGACCCGGATCGGGGCATGATTGCCGGAGCCATGCAGGCACAGACCATGAGAGACAGACTGATTGTCGGCCTCGACTTGCCGACGGTGAAAGAAGCCGAACGTGCGGTGAGCGAGCTCGATGGCGTCGTCTCCTTCTACAAGATCGGCTACCAGCTGGCCTTCGCCGGCGGGCTCGACTTCGCCAAGGACCTGGCCAGCGGCGGGACAAAGATCTTCCTTGACATGAAGCTGCTCGATATCGACCACACGGTGGCCAAGGGGGTCGAGAACATCGGCAGGATGGGCATGACGATGCTCACCATCCACGCCTATCCCAAGGCGATGAGGGCAGCGGTTGAGGCGGCCGAGGGCAGCGGCCTCTGCTTGCTGGCGGTCAGCGTGCTGACCTCGATGGACGAACAGGACGTGATCGACGCCGGCTATGAGTACGATCCGCATACGCTGGTACTGAGGCGCGCCGAACAGGCGCTGCATGCCGGCATGGGCGGCATCGTCTGCTCGGCCGAAGAGGCGGAAGCGGTGCGCCGCATCGTCGGGCCTGATCTGGCGGTGGTGACGCCCGGCATCCGGCCCAAGGGCAGCGACCATGGCGACCAGAAGCGCGTGGTGACGCCCGGCCAGGCGATCCGCAATGGCGCCAGCCATCTTGTTGTGGGCCGCCCGATCGTCGCTGCAAGCGACAGGCGTGCAGCGGCGGAGGCCATACTGGAAGAGATGCGCGCCGCCTGACATTTTTCGAACCAGGAGAAGAACAATGCCAAAGGGATACTGGATCGCCCGCGTCGATGTGCGCGATGCTGAAGGCTACAAGGACTATGTCGCGGCCTCAAAACTTGCCTTCGACCGCTTTGGCGCGAAATTCCTGGCGCGCGGCGGCGAGCACGAAAAGGCCGAGGGCCAGGGCCGCGCCCGCAACGTCATCATCGAATTCGAATCGCTCAGCGTGGCGCATGATTGCTATCACTCGCCGGAATACCAGCGCGCCGTCGCCATCCGCCAGAAGGTGGCCGACGGAGAGATCGTGCTGGTCGAGGGTGTCTAGCGCTTGAACCTGTTCGCGGCGGTTGCGGCCATCGCATCGGCCAGTGTCATGCCCCACTGTGCTCGGCAATAGGCACGGAAATCGAAGCAGGGCAGACCGGGGCAGACCTCGAACTCGATGAGGTGGACGTGATCGTCGGCCTCGACCCTGAAGTCGATGGAAAACACATCGCGCAGGCCAAGCCCGCTCATTAGTCGCTCGGCAATACGACGGATGGTTGCCGCGGCAGCCGGCTGGGCGTCGACGACCGGCTCCAGCACCGGTTCGCTGTAGAGCCCGGCTGCCTTGGCGGCTTCGCCGGTGTCGCCGTAAAGCGCCATCGAGTCGGCCATGGTCTGGAAATCGCCGGCGGAATCGACAAAGGCGATGCCGAGCGCTTCGGCGCCGGTTTCCGGCTCAAGCCCGAGGAAGCTGGCGCGGACATTGCGCCCGGCGACATAGGGCTGGACGACGACATCGTCGCGATAGGCGGCATAGACACGCCGGCTAAGTTCCAGCGCGTGCTGCAGATCAGCCACACGCGAATCCGGCCAGATGCCGACCTTGGAGCCGAGCCGGTTCGGCTTGACGAACCAGCCGGCGGCTGATGGCCGCGGCTCGGCCAGCCAGCGGCCGTCGCGCGCGAGGCCGGCCTGCGGCACCGGCAGGCCGAGCGCGCCGAGCACGGCGCCGGAACGGAACTTGTCCTGGCAGAGCGCGAACATCGCATCGTCGGCGCCGATGGTCCTGAGTCCATTCAGCCTGGCAAGTGCAGGCGCCGCAGCGCCGCGGAAATAGGCGATTCCGTCGGTCAGAGTCCAGACCAAGGTCGTTTCAGAATCGGCTTTCGCCAGCGTTGCTGCCGCATCGTGGAGTTCGATCGGCAGGAAGTCGAGGCTGCGTCGCTCGCAAGCGGCGGCAAGTTCATCGAATTCGGGGGCAAGATCGGTCGATTGCGCCAAATAGGACGAGATTTCCAGGGCACGCTCGACAGGAAAGCCATCGGCAACCAGCCGGTCGAAACAGGCCTTTTCCGGCTCGTGGACGAGGATCAAGGTCGGGTGGTTCTGCGGCATCGGATGGTCGGCTCCCGGCGATAGAGGCTATTACCATCGCACGGCAGGCACCATCGGCTTGCGTGAAACCGACCGGGCCGGGCGGTTGCGTGACAACCCTCAACGAAGCACTGGTGCCTCTCAGGCGATCAGCACGCGCGGCTCGAAGCGGCCGTTGACGGGGATGTCGAGCAGGAAGGTCATGCCGGCCTGCGGGTCAAGCTTGCGTTGCTTGTCGTCCTTGCCCTTCCAGGCCGAGGTCACCGCCAACCGGTCGGCCTTGAAACCGACAAAGGCCGGGCAGGAGGACTGCGTTGCCGGCATCGGGATTTCGCGCAGCAGCGTGCCGTCGGGCGCATAAGCCTTGACCGCCTTGCCGCCCCAGACGGCGTTCCACAACACGCCGTCGCGGTCGACGACCGAGCCGTCGACATAGCCCTTCGAGGAGCGGTGGTCGACGAACACTTTCGATTCGCCAACCGGCAGGCCGGTCGCGGGGTCGCAGGCGACGCGCATCAAAAGGCCGGTCGCGGTGTCGGTGTAGTAGGCGATCGTCCCATCCTGCGAGAAACAAATCGAGTTCGACACGGTGATGCCGGTGTAAAGCGTACGCAGCTCGCCTTTGAAGAACCAGTAGATCGAGCCGGCGCCCTTGCCCTCGTTTTTGGCCATGGTGCCGACCCAGAAGGCGCCGCAAGGGTGGACGCGCGAATCGTTGGAGCGCGTCAGCGCATTGCCGGCTTCGATGGCCGTATGCAGCGTCAGCTTGCCGGTCGCCACATCGCGGACGTGCAGGCCGGTCTCGGTGGCGATAAGCTGGCGCTTGTCGTCGATGATGGCGATGGCGCTGGCCATCTGGCCGAGCTCATGGACTTTCAGCACACCTGAGGTGACGCCCTGCTCCAGCAACAGCCCGTTGACGATGTCGAACCAGAACAGCGTATCGGTGGCCGGATCGTAGCTCGGCCCCTCGCCGAGTTCACAGATATGATCCGAAAAGACCGAAACCTTGTCCATCATGCCTCTCCGCCGAACGCCGCATCCCAGGCCGTCACCGCCGCCCGGGCACGCGTGGCCACCTCGTCGACGCTCATGCCCGGTTTGAACAGGCTGGAGCCGAGGCCGAAAGCGGTCACCCCAGCTGACTTGTAGCCGGCAAAGTCTTTCTCCGAAACGCCGCCAACGGCGCCGACCACCGTATCGGCAGGCAGCACGGCGCGCATCGCCGAAATGCCGCCGGCGCCAAGCACGCTTGCCGGGAAGAATTTCAGCGCCGAGGCGCCAAGCCGGATGGCCAGAAACGCTTCGGTGGGGGTGAACACACCGGGCATCGTCACCATGCCATGGTGCATGGCGCGGGCCATGACCTCGGCATCGATGTTGGGGCTGACCAGCAGTCTACCGCCAGCCTTGTGCAGCGCGTCGACATCGGCCGACGTCAGCACCGTGCCGGCGCCGACCAGCGCCGTCCTGGGCAAAGCCGCGACAATGCTGGCGATCGAGACGAACGGCTCGGGTGAATTGAGCGGCACTTCGATTGCTTCGATGCCGGCATCAAACAGCGCCTGGCCGATGGCGACAGCCTCGCCGGGCTTCAGCCCGCGCAGAATGGCGACAAGACCACGCTTGAGCTTCGGGAAAGGTGCGGTCTGGGTCACGCGCTCACTCCATTTCTGGCAATCATGCCATTTTCCCGCGCGGCCTCGATCAGGCCGGCACGCACCGCTTCGTCGGCGTCGACCGTCCTGACAGAAAGCCCGGCAAGGTCGAGCGCCTGCCGGTAAAGCGCCGCAAGCGAGCCGGAAGCGACCAACACGATTGCGGTAGTGCTTTCGCCGTAGCGGCGACCTGCCGAGGCGATCTCCCCGCCGATCAGCAGGCCGGACAAGCAGGCGGAGGCGTCATCTGCCTTGAGGTCCTGCAACAGGCCGGCGGCGCGGATCGAAAACAGCCGCGACGTTACATCCCCGCCCTCGGCCAGCGCCTTGCGGCACCAGTCCTGGAAGAATGGATTGTCAGCTGTGACCGGCTTCGGATTCTCGCCCAGCGAATGGCGCAGGATCGAGTGAGTGGCCAGCACCGAAAAAAGCTCGCCCGTTGGCCAGGTGCAAAAACCATCGACCGCCCCGTCCTCGACGAGTACCCATTTCGAATGGGTGCCGGGCATGCAGACGAGATGGCGACCCTTTGCCGGCAAACCGGCGCCGGCAAGCTGGGTTTCCTCGCCGCGCATGACATCCGGCGCGTCTTCCAGGCGCTGCGCCAGGCCAGGCACGATGCGGATGTCGCGGCTCTGGCCGGGAATGCGGGCGGCACCCGCGAGAATGGCGCCGATCGGCGCCGGCACGGTGACGTAAGGCGCCTCCACCCAGCCCTGGCGCGAGCCGGCCATGCCGCAGATTATGACCGGCAGTGTGTCAGGTGCGCCAAGCGCCGCTAGATGGCCTTCGAGGATGGCCGAAAAACCTTTCTGCTGCGCGGTGATCAGGCCGTCATCGCCGCGACGTTCGGCAAGCACCCCACCCGCCTCGTCGACCAGCCAGACCCGCATACGGGTCGTGCCCCAGTCGACGGCGGCGACGGCCGGAGCTTTGCCCGCTGCTGCCTGGCTTGCCGGGCTCACAGGAAACCCCCGTCGACGATCAGCATTTGCGCCGTCAGCATGCGAGAGGCGTCGGAGGCAAGGAACAGCACGGTGCCGACAATATCGTCGGGCTGCATGACCTGCTTGATGCACTGCTTGGCTACATGAGCGGCGAGCCCCTGTTCGGTGACCCAGAGTTCTTTCTGGCGTTCGGTGATCACCCAGCCCGGCGCAATCGCGTTGACGCGGATGCCATCGACGCCGAGCTTGCCGGCGAGGCCTTTGGTGAGACCGAGGATGCCGGCCTTGGCGGCGGTATAGGCCGGCATGTCGGGGTGGTTGATGAGATAGGAGGTCGAGGTGAAGTTGATTATCGAGCCGCCGCCGGCCCGCTTCATGCCCGGCGCCACCGCCTGTGCGGTGAAGAAATGCGGGCGCAGATTGACGGCGAGGTTGTTGTCCCAGAACTCGACGCTGACGTCAGCCACATCGTGGCGCTCGTCCCACGCCGCATTGTTGACCAACACGGTGACGTCGCCATGCACTTCTGCCGCCTGGGCCGCAGAGGCGCGCAGCGCCTCGACATCACGCAAATCGGTCTTGAGGTAGAGCGGCCGCCGGCCAAGTTCCTTTTCGACGCGGTCGGCAAGCAGCGTGCTTGGGCCATCGGCGATGTCGATGAAGGCGACATTGGCGCCCTGGCGAACAAAACCCTCGGTCAGCGCCGCACCAATTCCCGAACCGCCACCGGTGATCAGCACCGAGGCGCCCCTGAGGTCGGCAAAATCCGCCGATGGCATCATATTTTTTGTCTCCCAGAGCGGTTCCCCGTTTCATGGCAACGGGTAACAGCCCTATCTCTTTGATTGACGCAATTCCCAAGGGAAAGCGCTACGCGTTTTTCCCGGGAAAACCGTTTCACACTTTTCCTGGAATTGCTCTGGTCCGGTCGGCGCGCATCCTATCCAGCCAAGTCCGGCGAGCAAGGGCGAAAACGGCGATTTGTTCGGCTTATGTCAGACAAAAAGACGCAAGACGCTGGGCGAAGCCTAGCCCGGCCTGAAACCGCTGACCTGCTCGATGAATGGCATGCCGGCGCTCAGATCGCCTTGGCGTAGACGGCGCCACGATAGGAATCGCGGAGATAGCCGAGCGTGGCGTCGGCATCGACCGGCTTGCCGAACAAATAGCCCTGGCCGCCGGCGCAGCCGAACTGGACGAGGCGGTCGGCTTGCGCCTCCTCCTCGATGCCTTCGGCGACGACATCCATGCCGAGCCCCTCGCACATGGCGAGAATGGCGCGGATGATGTGCTCCGACGGACGGTCGTCAAGGATCGAGGAGACGAAGGCGCGGTCGATCTTGAGCTTGTCGAAGTGGAATTCGCGCAAGCGGCCGAGCGAGGACTGGCCGGTGCCGAAATCGTCGAGCGAGACGCGGATGCCGACGCGGCGCAGATCCTCGACGATCTTCTCCGCCGAGGCCGGATCGTTCATCAGGCCGGTTTCGGTGATCTCGATCTCGAGCCGGCGCGGATCGAAGCCGGTCCGGTCGAGGATCGACAATATGTGCAGGCCGGTGTTCTGGTCGACGAGCTGCGAGGGCGACAGGTTGAAGGACAGGAACAGGTCCTTCGGCCAGCTGCGCGCCGCTTCGGTCGCCTTGCGCAGCACCAGCTGCGACAGCGGGCCGATGATGCCGCGCTCCTCGGCGATGGGAATGAACACGGTCGGCGGGACGACGCCGAGGTCGCGATCGGTCCAGCGCGCCAGCGTCTCGAAGCCGATGGTACGGCGGGTGTTGAGGTCGACGATGGGCTGGAAATGCGGCTCCACCTCGCCGGCCGAGACGGCGCGGCGCAGCGCCTGCTCGATGCGGGTGACGCGTTTGGCCGCCTCTTCCATCTCTCTAGTATAGACGACGACGCGGCCACGGCCCGAACGCTTGGCATGGTAGAGCGCCGTTTCGGCCTTGTTGACGAGGATTTCCGTGGTTTCGTCGCCGGAATAGAACAGCGAGCAGCCGACCGAAGCCGAAAGCCTGGCGGTGCGTTCGCCGACATCGTAGGGCGCCGACAGGATTTCGATCATCATGCGCGACTTCTCGGCCGCGGCTTCCTCCGAGAACACCATCGGATAGAGGAAGGCGAATTCGTCGGCGCCGATGCGGCAGACGGTGGAGTGGCTGTCCATCGAGGCGCGCAGCCGCATCGCCACCTGGATCAATATGTCGTCGCCGGCCTTGTGGCCGAACAGATCGTTGATCGGCTTGAAGCCGTCGAGGTCGAGAATGCCGACGGTGAAGGGCGCGGGATCGTCTGCACGGTCGCTGATCAGGCGGTCGACCTTGTCGAAGAAGCGGCGATGGTTGCCAAGCCCGGTCAGCGTGTCGGTGAACGCCAGATCCGAGTTTTCCCTGCTTGCCTGCCCGGTGCCAAACGTCGTTTGCATCGGTATCCCTGTTTTGACGTCCGAAATTTACGCTGAGACTGGCAGCAAAGCGTTTAGGAACCGTATCGCGAAATCGATTTTTCGCTGGCGAATGATGCTTTAGCGGACGCGGTAGAGTTCGACCGGGTTTCCGCGTGTTTCGGCCAGCGGTTCGAGCCAATCGGGGACGCTTCCCTGCATCAGCCCGGCCAGGAAGCCTTGCGGCGCCTTGGCGGCGAGCACCTTGCTTTCGGCGCTGCCGCGGCAGAGCGCCACCAGGCCGACATGGTGCTGCGCCACGATCGCCTTGGCCTGGTCCGCCGATCCGAGGAAGGCATCGAGCGCAAGCAGGTCGCCGGCGATGTTGCGGTGATAGGGGCCGGCAAAGACGCGGTGGCCGGAATAGGCCAGGATGGGTGAGCCGAGATTGGAAATGGCAAGCACCGTGGTGTCCGGCAGCCTGGCCAGCGTTGCGAAGGAGGCCTTGCGCGTGCAGGCCGGATCGGCGTCCTTGGCCTCGGCGGAGACCTTATCGGCCTCGAATGCGCTCGAGGTGGCGGCGGCAGCGCCGGCCCAGACGGCATTTACCGACACCAGCCAGACTGCCGCCATGCGCAGCGACACGCTGCGCGAAGGGCTGATGCTCGCCCGTTCGCGCCATGTTGCGATCCAGGCCGACAGCGGGATGACGGCAAAGGCGATCGAGAATGTCGAGCCGCGGACCTGCCAGGCGCTGACGATGAAGGCGGCGGCCAGCAAGGCGCCGACGAGGCTGTCCTGGCGGCGCCACGGTCCGCGCAGCCGAAGCGCCATCAGCGCGATCGCCACCAGCGGCGTGACATAGCGCGCCGCCACCGAGGCCGGGTCGCTGACGGCAATATGGAACAGCGACTGTGCCTCATCGATGTGGTCGAGCCACAATTCCTTGAGGCGCGGATCGAGGTTTGCGTAGGGCGCGGCAAGGCACTGCGGGAACAGCGCCACGACGACGGCGCCCAGCACAAGCGCGAGTAGACCGAGCGAGATCAGCCGGCGGCCGGCCGTGCCATTGGACGCCCTGAGCGACGTCACGACGGCAAGGCCCAGTCCGGCGATTGCCGCAACAACGAATTGCACGGCCGAAAAGGCATCGCACTGCGCCTGGCCCCAAGTCGATGGCGGGATGGTGGTGACGAAGACGAACGCCGAAACCCCGGCAAAGCCGAGACCGAAGTCCCTTGCGATCCGGTGCTCGCCGCCGGGGTCGGCGACAAACAGCATGGCGATGCAGGCGCCGATGGTGGCGACATAGGGCGCGGTTTCCATGCCGACGGCCAGCGTCAGTGCCGCGCACAGACCCGAAATCAGCGCCGCCCAGCGGTGTGCAGGCGCCTTGAGCAGCAGGCTGAGGCTGGCCATGGTCAGCGTCAGCTGGACATTGTGATGATCGAGCGCACCCGGCAAGAAGATGCCGATGAAATGCAGCGCCGCCGCGCCGATGACGATTGCGGGCAGTACGGCGCCGGCGCCGGCAAAGCTGCGCGCCGCGCGGGCGAGGAAGAACACCGCCAGGAAAAACAGCAGCGCCGGCCACAGCACCTGTGCGATCGCCTCGGCCATGGCCATGCTGCCGGTCAGCGCCGAAGCGACGAGGATGATGGCGGCGAGCGGCGCATCGACCAGCCGCGACCAGTGCATGACGAAGCCGCCTTCCGGCCCCATCCGGTACTGATGCAGGTCGAACCAGCCCTGGCCGGCCAGCATATCGCGAACCTCGACCAGCCGCAGCAGGCTGTCATTGTCGCCGCCGGCATTGCTCAATTCGCGAAAGCCCGTGGTGGCATTGACGGCCAGCGCCACCAGCATGGCAAGCAGCGCCAGCGTCATATCGGACTTCCAGGAGGAAGCACCCGCCTTGGCTGCGTTCATCATCACGGCCTTTGTCGGAAAGAAGCTCGGCTTAAACCTAGCCTTAACAGCTTCAATAAATAGTAAAGTCGCCTGAGCGAGGCCGCATTTGAGCGCGGCCGGAGGCTCCGCCGGGCATCGGGAGACGGAAATGCCGCACGAAGTCCGCCACGAGCCGGCCATTGCCGTGCTCCTGCCCTGCTACAATGAGGAACTGACCATCGCCGAGGTGGTGCGGCGGTTTCGCGAGACGCTGCCGTCGGCCGCGATCTATGTTTATGACAACAATTCCAGGGATTTGACCGCGCTCAAGGCGCGCGCGGCCGGCGCCATCGTCATCCGCGAGCCGCGTCAGGGCAAGGGCAATGTCGTGCGGCGCATGTTCGCCGACATCGATGCCGATATCTATCTGATGGCCGACGGCGACGGCACGTATGCGCCGGAAGATGCACCGCAGCTTATCAACATCCTGCAGACCGAGCGCTGCGACATGGTGGTGGGTACCAGGCGCGGCGTCGCCGACGATGCCGGCCGTTCCGGCCATGCCTTCGGCAACCGCATCTTCAACAGCCTCTACAAGCAGCTGTTCGGCACCGACTTCACCGACATCTTCTCCGGCTACCGCGTCTTCTCCAGGCGTTTCGTCAAGAGCTTTCCCGCCGTTTCCGGCGGCTTCGAGATCGAGACCGAAATGTCGGTGCATGCCTCGCAGCTCAAGCTGCCGGTCAGCGAGATCGCGCTCGACTATGGCCGCCGGCCTGAGGGATCGTCGTCGAAGCTGTCGACCTATCGCGACGGTGCCAGGATCCTGTGGATGTTCGCCATGCTGATGAAGGAGACGCAGCCGCTGCGCTTCTTCGGCGCCTTCGCGATTCTCTTCCTGGCATCGAGCCTTACCCTGATGACGCCGGTGTTGATCGAATTCGCCCAGACCGGCCTCGTGCCACGCATGCCGACCTGGGTGCTGTCGGTCGGCCTGCTGCTGTTGTCTATGCTGGCGATGGTGACCGGACTGATCCTCGATTCGGTATCGCGCGGACGCGCCGAGCAGAAGCGCATCTTCTATCTCTCGGTCCCGTCTGGCCGGATCGAACGGCGCGAACGCACTGGTGAAACCGCGAAGGCCGAACCGGGCAAGACGCCCCGGGCCGCCTGAGGCCGTGGGCAGGCTCGCCCGCTTCGTCTTTGCCGGCGCCGTCGGCTTCTTCGCCGACGCCGCGGCACTCTGGCTGCTTTTGGCCGTGACGCCGCTCGGCGCCTTCGTCGCGCGCTTGCTGTCGATCGGCTTTGCGCTCTGCGTCACCTGGCAGATCAACCGGCACCTGACGTTTTCGCCGTCGAGCCGCGGCGTAACGCAGGAGGGTGCGCGCTATGGCGGCGTCGGCATCGCCACCAGCATCGTCAACTATGTCGTCTATTGCGCCATCCTGTTCGCGCTGCCGGCAATGCCGCCGCTGGTGGCCCTTGCGATTGCCTCGCTGGCGGCGATGGCGCTGTCCTTCCTCGGGTACTCCCGGCTGGTCTTCGACCGCTGAGATCGTTTGGAAATTCTACTCTGGCGGCCATCTGACGGCGTTTTCTGCGCTTCCGGTGCTCACGGACCCAAACGTCCGCTGCGCTCCGGTTCTCGAAAACACCACCATCTGACTCACCAGAGCGAATTTCGAAACGATCTCCTAGCGCTTGCACCAAGCGAAGCGCCGCCCGGCAATAGGCTCTGGCCGATTGGCAGAAGCCCCCGAGTTCCGTATATCGGCGGCTTGCCTTGCCGCAATTCCGGACGGAAAACCGCTACGCACTTTTCCTGGACTTGCTCGACCCGCTGGAGACCAGAAGATGCCCCTGAAGATCGCCGTCCAGATGGACCATGTCTCCACCGTCTCGATCGCCGGCGACACGTCGTTTGCGCTGTCGCTGGAGGCACAGCGGCGCGGCCACCAACTGTTCCACTACACGCCCGACCGGCTGTCGATGCTGAGCGGCAAGGTGTTTGCCCGCATCGAGGAGATGAAGCTCCGCGACGAGAAGGGCGATCACTACACGCTGGGCGACAAGGTGCGCACCGACCTGTCGGAGATGGACGTGATCCTGCTGCGCCAGGATCCACCCTTCGACATGAACTACATCACCACCACGCATATCCTCGAGCGCATCCACCCGAAGACATTGGTCGTCAACGACCCGGCCTTGGTGCGCAACAGCCCGGAAAAGATCTTCGTCACCGAATTCCCCGACCTGATGCCGGAAACGTTGATCACCAAGGATCCGCAGGAAGTCGCCGCCTTCCGCAAGCAATTCGGCGACATCATCGTCAAGCCGCTCTACGGCAATGGCGGCGCCGGCATCTTCCATCTCAAAGAGGACGACCGCAACCTCGCCTCGCTGCTCGAGATGTTCGCCCAGCTGTCGCGCGAGCCCTATATCGTGCAGCGCTATCTGAAGGATGTGCGCAAGGGCGACAAGCGCATCATCCTGATCGACGGCGAGGCGGTTGGCGCAATCAACCGGGTGCCGGCCGACCACGATTCGCGCTCCAACATGCATGTTGGCGGCCGCGCCGAAAAGACCGAGCTGACGGAGCGCGAGCGCGAGATCTGCGCCCGCATCGGACCGTCGCTGAAAGAGCGCGGCTTCATCCTCGTCGGCATCGACGTGATCGGCGACTACATGACCGAGATCAACGTGACCTCGCCCACCGGCGTACGCGAAGTGCAACGTTTTGGCGGCGCCGACATTGCGAGCCTGTTCTGGGACGCGGTGGAAGGGAAGCGGAAATAGAGCAGTTTCGCGGAACCACAGAACCGCTCTATCTCTTTGCTTTCACGCAATTCCTGCAGGAAAACCGTTTCATACCTTGCCCTAGATCACAATGAAATCGTCCGCGGTGACCCAGGTGCCCGGGTCGACGGCGGCAAATTTGACAGCCGCCGCGCCGCCTACCCCGTCCACATCGAACAAAAGGTCGCCGGTCACGTCGTTGTAAAGGATGTGGTCGCTGTCATCGATGGCTTTGTCACCTATCGCGAAGACTGCCGCGAAAAGCGGTCCGGCCTGCAGTCCGACAAACACAGAGCTGTCCAGGCGGATCATATCGTCTTGCGCATCGAAGTCTTCGATCCTGTCGCAATTCGCCAATCCAAGCGCGTCGAACACGAAGACATCCCTGCCCTCGCCGCCGGCCAGCCGGTCGCCACCGGCTCCGCCGTTGAGGATGTCATCGCCAACGCCGCCGCGCAGGTCGTCGGAGCCGGCACCGCCGTCGAGGGCGTCGTCGCCCTCATCGCCACGGATGCCGTCCGTGCCCGCGCCGCCGCTTAATTCGTCGTTGCCGGCGCCGCCCTTCAGCCAATCGGTGCCCGCGCCACCGATCAGGGTGTCGGCGCCGGCGCCGCCGAACAGCTGGTCGTGGCCGGCACCGCCGTCGAGCGTATCGTTGAACCAGGTGCCGGTGATGCGGTCGCCGCCACCCATTGCGTCGATGAGCACGGCACGATCGTAGCTTCCATAGCTCACGGTGTTCGTGGCGTCGGTCAGCGTGATGGATTCGGCCGGTGGAACAACCGTGATCGTAATCGTCGCCAGGTTGCTGTTGCCCTGGCCGTCCGTGGCATAAACCGTAAAGCTGTCGGTGCCGACGAAGCCAGCCTCGGGCGTGTAGTCGAACAGATTGCCGTTCAGAAAGTCGGCATGATAGTGCAGACTGTTGCCATAGTGACCCTGGTGAAACGGATAGTGGTTGCCGTCGAAACGCGTGCTTTGCTCAAAGGTGCCATGGTCCGGCCCATCGACGACGACAAAGCTCAGGAGATCATAGTCGGCATCGGCGGCGCTGAATTTGATGTCGTCGAGAAATTCCCCCTGCGAAACCGACACATTCAGATTGGCGACCGCGGGCGCATGATTGACGAACGTGTCGGGCTGCAGCGTGCCGCCCTCCAGGATGATCTGGTGCTGGCCGTATTGGGTGTTTTCGCCGCCGAAATACTCGTTCGCCCCGATCCAGGTGACAGTGATGGTGTCGGGGCTGTCGGCGTTGACCGAGACGATCCGGGCCGACAGGTAGGCCGCCTGGTCGGACAAGGTGCGGAGAAGATTGCCGTCGTTGTCGAAGACCTGCGTCTCGACCGTCGTCCAGGTCTCGGTCCTGCCCTCATTGGTGAAGCTGGTGATGGTGAAGAAGCCGTCGAAGACATCGACCGAAGCCACGTCGATCCCGCCGAACGGGAAATCGGGCTTTGCCCCTATCGGCCCGATCACGTCGCCGTCGGGTTCCGTGATGCTGAAAAGCACCGCGTCTGGACTTGGATTGGGATAGTCGGGTTCTTCCCATACGGTGAGCTGACTGCCATTGCTTAAGGTCGGCATCCTGTTTTCCTCGCTTTGGCGCCTGGACGCGCTGCGGATGTCCCCCAGTCCCAACCATACCATAGTATGCGAGTCGGATCGGTGACACCCAACCGCGCCGCGCCTTTGTGGTTAATTCTGTCTCGGGCGAAGGCAGGCGTCGGCATCGTATGGTGCCGGAAGGACGCGACACTTGCATGTTCCTGTAATGTTCTTGCAGAGCCGCGAGCGGGTGCAGGCGGCACTCCATGCGTCGGGCCTGTCGATGCCGTCGAAAAAGGTCACGGTCAACCTGGCGCCCGCCGACCTGCCCAAGGAAGGCAGCCATTACGACCTGCCGATCGCGCTCGGCCTGATGGCGGCGCTTGGCGCCATCCCGGGCGATATGCTGGCCTCCTATGTCGTGCTCGGCGAATTGTCGCTCGACGGCACCATTGCCGCGGTCGCTGGCGCGCTGCCGGCGGCGATCGGCGCCAATGCCGAGGGAAAGGGCCTGATCTGCCCGTTCGGCTGTGGGCCGGAAGCAGCATGGGCTGGCAAGGATTTCGACATATTGGCGCCGCGCAGCCTGATTGCGATTGCCAATCATTTTCGCGGCACGCAGGTGCTGTCGCGGCCCGAGCCCGGCATCCATGTCTCGGCGCGCGACCTGCCAGACCTCTGCGACATCAAGGGCCAGGAGAGCGCCAAGCGGGCGCTGGAAGTGGCGGCGGCCGGCGGCCACAATCTGCTGATGGTCGGCCCGCCAGGCTCGGGAAAATCGATGCTGGCGCAAAGGCTGCCCTCGATCCTGCCGCCGCTGGCGCCGAAGGAGCTTCTCGAAGTCTCTATGATTGCCTCGGTGGCGGGCGAACTCGGCGAAGGCAAGCTCACCGACCGGCGGCCGTTCCGCGCTCCACATCATTCGGCTTCGATGGCGGCGATGGTCGGCGGTGGCCTCAGGGTGCGGCCGGGCGAGGTCTCGCTCGCCCATCACGGCGTGCTGTTCCTCGACGAATTCCCCGAATTCTCGCCGCAGACGCTGGATGCGCTGCGCCAGCCGCTGGAGACCGGCGACTGCATGATCGCGCGCGCCAACCACCGCGTCACCTATCCGGCGCGCATCCAGCTGGTGGCGGCGATGAACCCGTGCCGCTGCGGCATGGCCGGTGAACCCGGCTATCGCTGCCTGCGCGGCGAGCGCTGCCGCACCGACTACCAGGCGCGCATTTCAGGCCCGCTGCTCGACCGCATCGACCTCAGGATCGAGGTGCCGGCGGTCTCGGCCGCCGACCTGATCCGCCCCGACCGGGCGGAAAAGAGCGCCGCCGTAGCCCAGCGCGTGGCCCGCGCCCGCACCATCCAGCGCGAGCGCTTCGAACGGCTCGCCGTCACCAGCGCGACCACCAATGCGCATTGCTCGCCCTCGATCATCGAAGACATCGCCGTGCCGGATGCAGCCGGCCTGTCGCTGCTGAGAGACGCCAGCGAAAAGCTCGGCTTTTCGGCGCGCGCCTATCACCGCGTGCTGAAAGTGGCGCGCACGCTGGCCGACCTCGACGCCAGCGAGACCGTCGGCCGCATCCACCTGGCCGAGGCGATTTCCTATCGCATGATGTCGGAGCGGGTGGCGCAGGCGGCTTAGGCGCCGCCTTAACTGAGCCGGACGATGTGCATTTCGCGTCGGGGGGCCGTGCGTGCTATGATCGCGTAGATCCGCGGGGGCGAGGGATGATCTCAGTTTCACCGGCCCGTAGCGCCGAAGACTTCGAGACCTTGGCAGGGCTCTGTCGCAAGCTTGCGCAATGGGATGTCGACGCTTCGGCCCCCCACGGCGTTTCGGAGGAGGATATCAGGATCCTCTTCCAGCCGGAAACAAGCGGCCCGGAGCTGGCGATGCAATTCGGCGTGCCTGCTGCCATGGCGTTCATTGCACGATCGGAGCGCCGGCCGGCAGGCTGCCTCGCCTTTGACCAGTTCGACGACAACACAGTGGAGCTTCACAGATTCTTCGTCGACGCATCTTTCCGCGGATTAGGGATAGGTCGCGAGTTGATGGGCGCTGCATTGGCGGAGATCGAGAAAGGGCCAGCCCGCACGGTGCTGATCCACACGACCTTCTATATGAGCAACGCCGTTGCCGTGTACGAGGCGTTCGGCTTCAGGCCCTGCGCACCTTTCCGCGAAACTCCGGCGCATGTCAGGCATACCGACGTCTTCTTGTCGCGCTCGATCCAACGCGTGTGAGGTCACCGCAACCGGCGACCACATGCGGATCCCGCCTCAGATGCGGAGCGGCCAGTAACAAGCAATTACCTCCGGCCGGGCTGAATCAGACCGTGCCCTGCTTCGCCTTCAGCTCCAGCCGCCGCGCGTGAAGCACCGGCTCGGTATATCCATTCGGCTGTTCGCGGCCCTTGAACACCAGGTCGCAGGCGGCCTGGAAGGCGATGGAACTGTCGAAGTCGGCGGCCATCGGCCGGTAGAGCGGATCGCCGACATTCTGCAGATCGACGATTGCCGCCATGCGGCGCAGCGAATCCATGACCTGAATCTGCGAGCAGACCTTGTGGTGCAGCCAGTTGGCGATGTGCTGCGAGGAGATGCGCAGCGTGGCGCGATCTTCCATCAGGCCGACATCGTTGATGTCCGGCACCTTGGAGCAGCCGACGCCCTGGTCGATCCAGCGCACGACATAGCCCAGAATACCTTGCGCATTGTTGTCGAGCTCGCGCTGGATCTCGTCCGGCGTCCAGTTCGGACGCACCGCCACCGGCACCGAAAGGATGTCATCGAGCTTGGCCTTTGGCCGGCTCTTCAGCGCCACCTGGACGGCATGAACATCGACCTTGTGATAGTGGGTGGCGTGCAGCGTGGCAGCGGTCGGCGACGGCACCCAGGCGGTGTTGGCTCCGGCCTTGGGATGGGCGATCTTCTGTTCCAGCATCGCCGCCATCAGATCGGGCATCGCCCACATGCCCTTGCCGATCTGGGCGTGGCCGGCGAGACCACATTCCAAGCCCGTATCGACATTCCAGGCCTCATAGGCGGAAATCCAGGCGGCCTGCTTCATGTCGCCCTTGCGGATCATCGGCCCGGCTTCCATCGAGGTATGGATTTCGTCGCCGGTGCGGTCGAGGAAGCCGGTGTTGATGAACACGACGCGCTCTCTGGCCGCGCGGATCGCCTCCTTGAGGTTGACGGTGGTGCGCCGCTCCTCGTCCATGATGCCCATCTTGATGGTGTTTTTGGCCATGCCGAGCAGCGCTTCGACGCGGTCGAAAATCTCGACGGCGAAAGCCACTTCCTCAGGCCCGTGCATCTTGGGCTTCACCACATACAACGAGCCGGCGCGGGAATTGGCGCGGCGGCCGTTCGCGCCGACATCGTGCAGGGCGATCAGCGCCGTCAGTGCGGCATCCATGATGCCTTCCGGCACCTCATGGCCGTCGCGGTCGAGAATGGCGGGATTGGTCATCAGGTGGCCGACATTCCTGACCAGCATCAGCGAGCGGCCAGGCAAGCTCAGCGCGCCGCCATTTGGCGCGGTCCAGACGCGGTCGGGGTTGAGCTTGCGGACAAAAGTCTTGCCGCCCTTGCTGATTTCTTCGGCGAGATCGCCCTTCATCAGGCCGAGCCAGTTGCGGTAAACCACGACCTTGTCCTCTGCATCCACCGCCGCGACAGAATCCTCGCAGTCCTGGATGGTGGTCAGCGCCGATTCCAGGATGACATCGGCAATGCCTGCCGGATCGGTGCGACCGATCTGGTTGGCGCGGTCGATTGATATTTCGACGTGCAGGCCGTTCTGGGTAAGCAAAATGGCTTCAGGGTTGGCGGGCTCACCGCGATAGCCGGCAAACTGTTTCGGGTTGGCCAGCGTGGTGCCGCCGGCGCCGGCACTGAGCCGCAAGATGTTGCCCTGGACTGTAAGCCCGTTCACCCCTGCCCATTTGCCCGAGGTGAGCGGCACGGACTCGTCGAGGAAGTTTTTCGCCCAGGCCACCACCTTGGCGCCGCGCGCGGGGTTGAAGCTTTTGCCCTTCTCGGCGCCGCCGGCCTCCGGAATGGCATCGGTGCCGTAGAGCGCATCGTAGAGCGACCCCCAGCGGGCATTGGCTGCGTTGAGCGCATAGCGCGCATTCATCACCGGTACTACCAACTGCGGCCCGGCGACGACGGCGATTTCGGGGTCGACATTGTCCGTGCTGACGCTGAAGGCCGGACCTTCGGGAACGAGATAGCCGATCTCCTTGAGGAAAATCTTGTAGGCCGCCATGTCGATGGGCGCGCCATTGGCGCGGTACCAGGCGTCGAGCTTCTCCTGCATGGCGTCGCGCTTGGCCAGCAGCGCCCTGTTCTTCGGCGCGAGATCATGCACGATGGAAGAAAAGCCGTTCCAGAACGTGTCGGCCGTAATGCCGGTGCCCGGCAGCGCTTCGCCGGCGACAAAGTCATTGAGTTCGCGGGCAATCCGCAATCCGGCGATCTCGACGCGATCGGTCATCGGGGCTTCTCCAGATGAAAGGCTTTGCGGCCTTTGGCATGTCAGGGGTGAAGGGTCAATTCAGCTTAGGGTGAAGGCGGGATTTTGGCAGGTTGGCGAAGACGGCGGCGACAGCGTCCTTCTCCCCGTTCTACGGGGAGAAGATGGCGGCAGCCAGATGAGGGGCGGCGCGGTGATATGTGAGGTGGCGAGACCGTGAAACTGCGTGGGTTGGCGCTGCCCCTCATCCGCCCGGGCACCTTCTCCCCGTGAAACGGGGAGAAGGAAGAAGGCTTACACCGCAATCCTTGGCCGGCCCGACGCCACCGCAACCACATGCGCTTCGATGAACATGCGCTGAGCCTCGACTGTGGAGACGCGGAATTCGGTGGCTACTTCGATCTCGGCATTGTCGGTGCCGGCATCCTTCGCCCGTTCGGCAACAATGGCCCGCACATCGGCTTCCGCCGCCGCGATCGCCTTGGCCTCGTCGGTGAAATCGCGCACCGTCTGCCCCGACGCGAGTCGAAACAGGCCTTCCTTGGGCTGGCTGACGCGGGCTTCGGCCGAGACGCGGACCTGGCCGACGACGGCGCCGAGGGCGTTGGCGACGTCGGTGTCTTCCGGCACCACGCATTCATTGCCGACCAGCTCGGCCAAGCCGGCATAGTGCAGCGGCGCCGAGGCGCCGAGGCCGATGACCGGGCGGTCGAGCGCGACGCTGAGCCTGGCGATGCCGGGATGGGCATCGACGGCGCGCTGCACCAGCGCGTGGGCGACGGTTGCCGCGCCATCCAGCCCGTCCTCGGCGAAGGCGGTCTCGAGAATGTACTCGGCCGACCAGCGCGTCAGCATCACCAGCACGCGTTCGGAAATCACTTCCGGCGAGGCTGCGATGTTCTGGCCGCGGCCGTCGCGCTTGCGAGCGAAGAGTTCGGCGCCGAGCCGGGCGGTGGCCACATCCCAATTGGCCTGCTTGCCCAGCACATGGGCGGCGTCCGAAGGCGTAAAGCCGGAGATGTGCACGAGGCCGCGCGAGACCAGCCGGTTCAGCGTGGCGTTCTGGGCGTTCGAGGCCAGTAGCCTGTCGACGGCCAGCGGCACAGTGCCGATCTGGTCGTAGAGTTTTGCCTCGGGCGCCGTCAGACCAGCGGCAAGCCTGTCCGGCACGCCCGTGCGCAGCGCAAAACGGCCATCCATGCGGCCGGGATTGGGCGCGCGGAGCTGGCGTTCGAGTTCCGATGTCACTGCAACGCCATGCATCATTCCGGCCAGCGCCAACGGCACCAGGCGGCGCGGGCCGAGCAGGATCTTCGGGTTGAGCGCGCCATCTTCCAGCGCCACTTCGGAATCGCCGCCGAGGCCGAAGGTGCGCATGGCCACCGCCTCGACCATGGTGCGGAACCCGCCGACCGTGGCGCCTTCGGGATCGAGCCGTGGGCGGCCGCCATCGAGCACTGCGACATCCGTCGTGGTGCCGCCAATGTCGGAGACCATGGCGTTGTCCAAGCCGGTCATGTGGCGGGCGCCGACCAGGCTGGCGGCCGGGCCGGACAAAATCGTCTCGATCGGCCGCTGGCGGGCAAAAGCGGCCGAAACCAGCGCGCCGTCGCCGCGCACTACCATAAGGGGTGCGGCGATCTTGCGCGCCTCGAGAAAGCCCTCAGTCGCCGCCACCAGCGGGTCGATCATCGAGATCAGCCGGGCGTTGAGCAAAGTGGTCAGCGCGCGGCGCGGGCCGCCGAGCTTGGCTGACAATTCGTGACTGGCGGTGACCGGCAGGCCGGTCTTTTCGCGGATCAGGTCGCGCGCGGCGAGTTCATGCGCCGGGTTGCGGGTGGCAAAATAGGCGCAGACGGCAAAGCCCGACACCGAGGCGCCGAGTTCGGGCAGCGCCGCCTCGAGGCCTGCGAGGTCGAGCTTGGCCGCATTGCCATGGACATCATGGCCGCCCTGACAAAACACCACCGGGTCGGTGCCGAGCGCGGTCTTCAACCCGTCGCGGGCAAGGTCGGCTTCGGTAAAACCGATCATGATCAGCGCAACGCGACCGCCCTGGCCCTCGACCAGTGCGTTGGTGGCAAGCGTCGTCGACATCGACACGAGTTTGATCGCGGCCGGGTCGGTGGCGGATTTCTCCAGCACCGCGTCGACCGCACCGGAAATGCCGACGGCAAGGTCGTGCCGCGTGGTCAGCGCCTTGGCCTTGGCCAGCACCTTGCCTTTAGGACCACCTTGTTCCGACCACAGCACGGCGTCGGTATAGGTGCCGCCGGTGTCGATGCCGAGGAACAGGGGGTTGGGCTTGGTGGTCATTTCTGGCGGTCCGGAATTCTGTTCCCCGCCCTTAGCCGATACGGCCTCGCGGATAAAGGCGGGAGAGGTGGGCCAGTTTGACCCTCCTCCTCGCGAGTTCATGCCCGCCAAACTTTGTAACGGTCACATTTTTTCATTGGTGCGCGGCCTGCCTTTGCGTGCACCATGCGCCGATCTCATCCCTCTCAGGACTTCGTCATGACCACGCTTCCCGGCATTGCCGACATCCACGCCGCCGCCGCGCGACTCTCCGGCCTGATCGTCGAAACCCCGCTGATCGAATTGCTGGAACTCAACAAGCGCTTCGGCGGCCGCATCCTGTTCAAGCCGGAGACGCTGCAGCGCACCGGCTCGTTCAAGTTTCGCGGCGCCTACAACAAATTGTCGACGCTGAGCGAGGAAGAGCGCGGCCGCGGCGTGGTCGCCTTTTCTTCCGGAAACCATGCTCAAGGCGTCGCCGCGTCCGCCGCCATGTTCGGCGTCAAGGCAGTCATCGCCATGCCCGCCGATGCGCCGGCAATGAAGATCGCCAACGTTCGCAAGATGGGCGCCGAGGTGGTGCCGTTCGATCGTTTTCGCGACGACCGCATGACCGTGGTGCGCCCCTATATGGACAGAGGCATGGTGCTGGTGCCGCCCTTCGACGATCCGGCCATCATCTCAGGCCAAGGCACGATCGGCCTCGAACTGATGCGCCAGGCCAAGGCGCTCGGCGTCAGCCTCGACGCGGTTCTCATCCCTTGCGGTGGTGGCGGCCTGTCGAGCGGCATTTCGATTGCGGTCAAAGACGCCTCGCCAGATACGGCCGTCTGGGCGGTGGAGCCCGAGCATTTCGACGACACCCGCCGCTCGCTGGCCAAGGGCGAAAGGGTTTCCAACGAACCCGGCCACAGCTCGATCTGCGATGCCATCCTCACCGCAGAGCCTGGCGCGATCACTTTCGAGATCAACCGCAAGAACCTGGCCGGCGCGATCGCCGTCTCCGACAAGGCGGCGGCGCAAGCAATGCGCGACGCCATGGCCCATCTCAAGCTGGTGGTCGAGCCCGGCGGCTGCGTCGCGCTGGCAGCACTCTCGTCAGGCGAGATCGAGCTGTCGGGCAAATGCGTGGCCGTGGTGCTGTCGGGCGGCAATGTCGATTTCAGCACCTATGCCGAGATCATGGCCGCGGCCTGAGAACCGATATGGCAGACGCTGACATAAGAGCGGCTCTGGATCGCCACTGGGCTGCCTCCGATGCCAATGATTTCGAGACGGAGCATCAGATCTATCGCGACGACGCGGTGCTCGACTATCCGCAGTCGGGCGAGCGCATTCGTGGGCGGCGCAACATCCAGTCGTCGCGCGCCGCGCAGCCCAACCAGAAGCGCTTCGCGGTGCGGAGGATCATCGGCTCAGGCGATCTCTGGATCACCGAATATGTCCTGACCTATGACGGCGTTCCCTCCTATACGGTGAGCATCATGGAGTTCGTCGATGGCAAGGTGGCCCGCGAGACCCAGTATTTCGGCGATCCGTTCGAGCCGGGACCTTCGCGCGCGCTATGGGTCGAGCGGATATCTTGAAGCCAGGCGGCGATAGGCGTGGCCCGCCGCTCACTCGCTGCCTAGGCAGCTACGCTCGAACACTTAGCTCTGCGTCTTGCAAAGGTGGTAAGTGCGCGTAATTTCGTTGGGGCGAACATGAGTGCACGATGGCTTTTTCAATCTACCATTATACGAAGCGAAAACTGCTCGGTCATGGCGTGAGAAATACGGACGATGGCAGTCTCACTCTGGCCGACAAAAGGTTATTCCTGCTTTTCGTCAAACTCGAAAGAGCGCAACGGGGCAAATCCTTCGAAGCCGTTCAGGCAGCAGTTCATGCGATTGAGATTTATACAGGCTCTATTGGAAAGCGGCATGTGGCCATTTTCGCCTACATGTATCTAAGGTTTTCTGACGGAACACCCAAAATGACCCATCTCGACGAGACCCTG
Source organism: Mesorhizobium sp. P171375 (assembly GCF_057786075.1). Taxonomy (NCBI): domain Bacteria; kingdom Pseudomonadati; phylum Pseudomonadota; class Alphaproteobacteria; order Hyphomicrobiales; family Phyllobacteriaceae; genus Mesorhizobium; species Mesorhizobium sp. P171375. Next base: position 985,316 of record NZ_JBYNWF010000001.1, on the reverse strand, counting down.
GAGGGCGGTGGTGTCAGGAAAACAAAGGACTACAGACGGCCGGTCATCGACGAAGAGATCGTCATCGCCGAATGGGCGAAAGTCAGATTCAACCGATACGAAAATAGCTTCTTTCGCGCATTGCATATCAATCGGCAGTAAGGCTTATGCGCAGCAACAGGGCCGACATCTACCGCCAGCTCGACCGCGCCGAACTCCCGGGTGATACAGCCGCCCTCGCCCGCTATCTCATCGGTAAGGTGGCGGTCCGAGAACTGCCTGAAGGCATCGTTAGCGGCCGTATCGTCGAGACCGAAGCCTATGTCGTCGGCGATGCTGCCGGCCATGGTTATCGCGGCATGACGCCGCGCAATCGCTCGCTATTTCTCGGACCCGGACACGCCTACGTCTATCTCGCCTATGGCGTCTCCTGGATGCTTAACGTCTCGAGCGAGAAGGCGGGGACCGGCACCGGCGTCCTGATCCGGGCGCTCGAACCGCTCGAAGGCATTCCGCTTATGCGGGAGAACCGAGGTGTCGAGCGCTTGCGTGACCTGGCACGCGGGCCGGGACGGCTTGCCCACGCCTTGCGGATCGACCGTTCGCTCGACGGCCTCGATCTGTGCCGGCAAGGTCCGCTATGGCTGGCCGAAGATGAGCATCAAGCCGGCGACATCGGCCAAGGCATCCGCATCGGCATTACCAAGGATGCAGACCGCCCGCTGCGATTTTACGTCAAGGGGAGCCCGTTCGTCAGCGGTCCAAAATCGCTCAACCCTTGAGAGCTAATCCAGTGTCCGCCTGAACCGCACCAATGCGACGCCGGCAAACAAAGCCGCGAAAGCAACCAGCCAGGTGATCTCGCCCGCCACCGCCGGCAGCTCGGCGCCTTTCAGCATCACCGCGCGGGTGATGCGCAAAAAATGCGTCAGCGGGAAAATCTCGCCAAAGATCTGCGCCCAGCCCGGCATGCCGCGATAGGGGAACATGAAGCCCGACAGCAGGATCGACGGCAGGAAGAAGAAGAAGGTCAGCTGCAGTGCCTGCATCTGCGTGCGGGCAATAGTCGAGATGGTGTAGCCGAGAAGCACCAGCGCCAGCACGAACACCAGCACGGCGGTGAGCAGCAACGACATCGAACCGGTGAACGGGATGGCAAACAAAAGCTTCGACGCTGCCAGCACCACCACTACCTGCACCGCGCCGACCGCCAGATAGGGCAGCACCTTGCCCAGCATGATCTCGAGCGGACTGGACGGCATAGCCAGCAGGTTCTCCATCGTGCCGCGCTCGGTCTCGCGCGTCAGCGCGATCGAGGTCATCATCACCATGGTCATCTGCAGGATAACGCCGAGCAGCCCGGGAACGATGTTGTATTGCGAGATGCCTTCCGGGTTGTAGCGCCGGTGCACCACCACGTCGAGCTGGCCCCTGGCGTTCTCGGCCGCCGCCTCCTGCATGCCTTGCGCCCGAAGCAGCGCCTGGCTGGCGACAGTGCTTAGAGTCGAGATGGCGCCGCTGGCGGCGGCCGGATCGGTGGCGTCGGCCTCGATCAGGATCTGCGGATTGTCGCCGCGTTCGACCCGGCGGCCGAAATCGGCGGGGATGGTGACGACGAAGGAAACGTCGCCGCGCGCCATAAGGAATTCGGCTTGCTCGGCACTTTGCGCGACATGGTCGAAGCGGTAGTAGCCGGTCGTCTGCAGGGCCGCGACAATGGCGCGGGTGTAGGGGTCGTTGCTGGTCGCCACGAGTGCGGCAGGCAGGCTTTTGGGATCGTTGTTGATGGCATAGCCGAACAGCACCAGCTGTAAAAGCGGCACGCCCAGCATCATGGCGAAGGTGATGCGGTCGCGCCGCATCTGGATGAATTCCTTGATCAGCAGCGCACTGAGCCTGGCGAAGGAGAAGACACTGTTCATGCCATATTGTCCTTCGAGCCGGACATGAACTGGATGAACACATCCTCGAGACTGGTTTCGCCGGGTTTTACGCTGACGCCCTTGTGCTCCTTCTCGACATCGGCGAGCGCCTTTTCGAGTGCTGCCTTGTCGGAACCGACGACATGCAGCGTGGCGCCGAACGGCGCAACCTGGTCGACGCCCGGCCGTTCCTTCAGGGCATCGGCGACCTGGTCGAGGCGCGACCCTTGCAGCACGAAGGTGGTCAGCCCGGCATTCTTCACCACCTCGTCCACCGTGCCGGTGGCCAGCATCTTGCCATAGGAGATATAGCTGATGCGGTGGCAGCGCTCGGCCTCGTCCATGTAATGGGTGGAGACCAGCACCGTCAGCCCGCCGCTGGCGAGGCGATGGATCTCGTCCCAGAACTCGCGCCGCGCCTTCGGGTCGACGCCGGCAGTCGGCTCGTCGAGCAGCAGCAGCTTCGGCTTGTGCATGATGCAGGCGGCAAGCGCCAGGCGCTGCTTCCAGCCGCCCGAAAGCGTGCCGGCGAGCTGGTTGCGGCGCGTCGTCAGGCCAAGTTCTTCCAGCGTGCGCGCCACATGCTCCTCGACCGGCTTCAGCCGGTAGAGCCGCGCCACGAATTCGAGGTTTTCGCCGATCGTCAGATCCTCGTAGAACGAGAATTTCTGCGTCATGTAGCCGACTTCGCGCTTGATCCGGAGCGACTCGGTGCGGATGTTGAATCCCAGCACCGTGCCTTCGCCCTCGTCGGGCGTCAGCAGGCCGCACATGATGCGAATGGTCGTCGTCTTGCCCGAGCCGTTCGGCCCGAGAAAGCCGACGATCTCGCCTTCGGCCACCGACATCGTCACATGGTCGACAACGGTCTTGTCGCCAAAACGCTTGACCAGGCCATGGACGTCAATGGCGTTCATTGTGTCGAGGCCGCCAGCTCGACATCGACGATCTGCCCCGGCTGCAGCGCTTGTGCATCACCCTCCGGCCGCGCCTCGACGAGGTAGACCAGCTTCTGCCGGTTCTCGAGCGAATAGATGACCGGCGGGGTGAATTCCGGATCGGGCGAGACATAGCTGACGCGGGCCTTCACGCCCTCGCCGCAGCCGTCGCAATGGACGGAAAGCAGCGTGCCGACCTTGATCGATGAAAAGGCTCTTTCCGGGATATAGACGCTGAGTTTCACGGCGCCGTCGGGCAGCATCGAGATGACGGGCGCGGTCGGGCCGGCGGTATCGCCGGGGTTGCGGATGACGTCGTTGACGCGGCCGGGCGAGGGCGCCGCCAGCACCCGCTTCGACAGCCGCCACTCAGCCTGTTCCAGGGCCGACTGCGCCTGCTTGACCTGGTTGTCGGCCGCCTTAATTGTTTCGGGCCGCGCCGGCAGGCCGCCGACCGCGAGATTGGCTTCCGCCTGGCCGACCCGCGCATTGGCCGTCTCCAGCGTTGCGGACGCGGTGTCGTAGTCGGCCTGCGTGCCCGTGCCGCGCTTGAACAGATCGCTGGCGCGGTCATAGCGGCGCCTGGCGTCGGTGGCTTGCGCGCGGGCCATGTCGACCTCGGCCTTCAGCACGGCAATCTCTTCCGGTCTTTTGCCAACCTGCAGGTCGGCAAGCTGCGCCTGCGCCTGGGCGAGCGCCGCTTCGGCTTGCGCCACGGCAATCTTGGCGTCGGCGCTTTCCAGCGTCACCACCGGCGTGTTGGGCTCGACACGGTCGCCGCGCTTGACCTTGACGGTCTCGACCTGCGCCACCTCGATCGGCGCCAGCAAGACATACTCGCCCTCGACATAGCCGACGGCCAGGGGTGCCGCCGGCGCGCAGGCGCTGAACAGCTGGGCCGCGAGCGGCAGGGAACAGAGAAAACTCATCGCTTGCCCTCCTTGCGGGCGGCCGGCTTTCGCGCGCCCAGCATGGCCTCGAGGTTGTTGGTGGCGACTGCCACCACCTTGGCGGCTTCCGCGGCGCCGATCTCGCGCCAGCCCATTCGGCGCAGCACCGCCTCGCGGCCGATGCGGAAATAGATGACCTGGCCGATCAGCGTGAAAACCGTGAGCTTGGTGGCCTCGCTCTCGGCCGGCTCGCCGGTCGCCTGTTCCCAGACCTGGCAGAGCCGCCGATGCGTCGGCTCGAACACGCCGGCATAGATGCGGTCGAGCGCCGCCGTGGGATGCGAGAGCTCGCGAAGTACGAATTGTACGATTTCGCCAGCCTCGGGACTCGCGACGATGAACCCCACCATGCGCTCCAGCGCCGCGAACAGCTGCGCCCTGGCAGCCTCGGGAGTGGACTGAGCCGGCGCAGTTCCGATCGCTTGTCCGGCGATTGTCTGGATGGTCTCGACGATGTGGTCGGCGGCGGCCGCGCGCAGCCCTTCCTTGCTGCCGAAATGATAGGCGATGGAACCTATATTGGCCTTGGCCTCCGCCGCGATCTCGCGCGTCGAGGTGCCGTCGAAGCCCTGCCGTCCGAACAGTTTGAGCGCGGCCAGCACAAGTGCGGCGCGCGTCTGCTCGGCAGGCGATGTCTCCTGGCGGGGCGTTCTACCGGGTGTTGGTTTGATCATGTCAACTACTTTAATCAATCGATTGATTAAAGTCAAATTGATTCTCTGTGCCGGCTTGCCATGTCGAGCCGCAGACGCTTAAGTGCGCGGCCATGGGCAAGGAAGTCGAACGCAAGTTCCTGGTCTCCAGCGCCGAGTGGCGTGATCTGGCCGAGGCGGATATCCGCATTCGCCAGTTCTACCTTGCCGCAGCCCCTGGCCGCACCGTGCGCGTGCGCATCAGCGACGGCAGCTCGGCGAAACTGACGCTCAAATTCGGCAGCCGCGCCCGCGAGCGCGACGAGTATGAGTATCCGATCCCGCTGGCCGATGCCGAGGAGATGCTGGCCTTCGCCATCGGACATGTCATCGAGAAGACACGCCACCATGTTAGGCATCGCGGCTATCTCTACGAAGTCGATGTTTTCGGCGGGATTCTTGCTGGCCTGGTGGTGGCCGAGCTTGAGACGCCGGAGGATGTACCTGACGAAATGCTGCCTGATTGGCTCGGCCGCGAAGTGACCGGCGAGCAAAGGTTTTACAACGCGTCGCTCGCCCTTGGGGGGATTCCGGAGATCGCCGCATGAGTTTTCGCATCGATCCGCGCCTGCCGCTGACCGGCGAGGTCAGACGCATCCTTGGCGAGGAAATCGGCAAGGCGCTTGCGCATCTGGCTGCGGCGCACGACCGGCCGGAGCCGGCGCTGCACAAATGCCGCAAGCGGCTGAAGAGCGCGCGCGCCTTGCTGCGCCTGGTCCATTCCGGTAACGAAACGTTTTGCCAAACTGAAAACCAGTGCTACCGCCAGGTGGCGGCTCTGCTGGCGGGTCCGCGTGAAGCAACCGCGCTGGTCGAGACCATCGACCGGCTGGCGGCCGCCTTTCCAGAGCATGTTGCCGGCGGCGGCCTCGACAGCGTGCGCGATCGGCTTATTGCCCGCCAGCATGAAATGCATGCCGGCGCCGGCCTCGACGCCGCCATAGGTGCTGCGACCGCCGCCTGCGAGGAAGGCCTGGTCCGGATAGAGCGGCTGCTGCTCCCGGATTTGCCCGAACACGCCGCCGACGTGCTCGCCGACGGCGCCCGCAAGACCTTGCGCCGCGCCAGGAAGGCGCTAGACAGGGCGGGATCGCGCGGTGAGGCCGAGGATTTCCACGACCTGCGCAAGGCGGCAAAGACCCACTCGATGCATTTGTCGCTGCTCGGCCGGCTGTGGCCAACGCCGATCAAGGTGCGGCGCAAGGCGGTCGACGAACTGGGCGAAAAGCTGGGCGAACTGCACGATGTCTTCGTCATGCGCGCCCTGCTCGAAGCCGACGACGAACCGCTCGGCGATGCCCAGGAAACCAAGCTTCTGGGCAAGCTTTTGAAGCGCTCGGAAAAGAGCCTGAAGAGGACCTGTCTCGCCGGGGCCGCCGACCTGTTCGGCGACAACCCCAAGCGATCGACAAAGAAACTTGCCCGCAATGCGCGCGACGACCTCGCCGGCCCAGCGCCGCAGGAAGAGACGGGCGTTCCGGTCGGTTGACGGCGCGCTGGCCCTTGCCGGTCGGCCCGTGCTAGTCACGCTCTACGATGACCGCGCCCGCCGAAACGCTTCTCGACCGACTTGGCCGCTGGCTTGCCGGCCGGCTGCAGGACGAATCCTCCGGCTATGAGCCCTACACGCCGTCCGACGCCGAGACGCTGCGTCGCGCGCTCGAACCCGGCGACATCCTGCTCATCGAGGGCAACCAGAAGATCTCCGCGGTCATCAAATATCTGACCCAGTCGACATGGTCGCACGCCGCCTTCTATGTTGGCGATGCCTTGTCCGAACCCGCTGATGGGTCGGAGCGGCCGCGCCTGATCGAGGTTACGCTCGGCGAAGGCTGTGTCGCCGTGCCGCTGTCGCGCTACCGCACCTACAACACGCGCATCTGTCGCGCGAGCGGCCTGACGCCGGAAGACCGCGACAAGGTCGTCGCCTTCATGATCGGCAAGCTCGGCCTGAAATACGACCTCAAGAACATCTTCGACATGCTGCGCTTTTTCCTGCCGGCACCGCCGGTGCCGGTGCGCTGGCGCCGCCGCATGCTGGCTTTCGGCTCGGGCGATCCGACGCGCGCCATCTGCTCGACGCTGATTGCCGAGGCCTATGGCGAGATCCGCTATCCGATCCTGCCCGAGATCACCCGCGCACCCGGCCGCGCCTCGGCGCAGTCGACCTATATGCGCAAGGAAATCCTGCACATCCGCCACCACTCGCTCTACACGCCGCGCGATTTCGACCTGTCGCCCTTTTTCCGCATCGTCAAGCCGACGCTGGAATATGGTTTCGACTACCGAACGGTGACCTGGGACGACAAGGCAAGCACAGACGCCGCATCCGCGAAGGCTGGCGCAATCGCCTCAAACACGTGATGGCTTTCGGCCGGGGTCAGGACATGCCCCTAGAGCGTTTTACCGTTTCACCGTTTCACGGGAACGGCGAACCGCTCTATCTCTTGTTTTGACGCAATTCCCAAGGGAAAGCGCTGCGCACTTTTCCTGAATCGTTCTATGCGCGGCTCGCATCATGCCGAAACCGCAATAGCGCCCTGGTTTTCGGCTCTGTGTTCGACCCAGACATGGACCGGTTCGTCCCGGCCGCGGATGCTCAACGGACCATGATCGCGCGCATTCAACTGTGTCGTGGGCGATTCCGCCTTCGCGGCCTCAATCAGTCGTGACCCAAAGCAAATATTCGCGTGAAGCTCACGGCAGAGCGACTGCAAACGGCTGGCGACGTTGACGGTGTCGCCCACCACCGCGAAGGACAGATTGCGCTCGCTGCCGACCGCGCCGATGACGACAGCGCCATATTGTGCACCGATCCGAACGTCCAGCCGCGGGTATCCCCTGGACACCCGCTGCACATTCCAGTCTTCGAGAGCGGCGATCATCGCTTCAGCGCACTGGATGGCCCGAGTCGCGTCGTCATGGCTGGCTTGCGGAACCCCGAATGTCGCCATGATGCAATCGCCGATATAGTTATCGACGGTGCCATGGTGGTCGAAAACGACCTGCTCCATGCGACGGTGGAACTGACGCAGAAGTTCGAACACTGCTTCGGCCGGATGATCCTCGGAATAGTGTGTGAAGCCGACGATGTCGGCGAACAGCACCGCGATATCCTGCCGGCGGACCGGGCCGAAGGGCTCGTCATCCGTGGCGAGCTGGTCCACGACATTGGGCGAAAAATGCCGGGCGAGATTGGCGCGCGCGCGCTCTGCCTTGACATAGTCTTCCGACAGATGTCGGGAACGAGAGACAACCAGCGCCATGATTGCGCCGATAATCAGCACGACCAACACGTTGGTCGCCTGCGCGAATGTATCGACGAAATTGGGGTTGAGATAGAGGTTCAGTCGCTCTGTGACCGGCATCGAATAGAGGTTCGTCGCCGGAATGACGGTTCCCGGACGAAGAATGACCCATCCCACGCCGATCGTCCACGTCAAGGCCGCGAGCGCGCCGAGATAGAGCGCCAATCGTGTCGAAAGGGTCAGCGCGCCAAGGCATACGAAAATCAGCAGGAATTTGAAGCTGCCCTCGCGCAGTTGCATCGCGGCCGGCGCGACCTCCTGTGAAAACGGGTTGGGCGTTATCAGCAGAACGGTCAACAGAATGATGTCCAGCGTACCGACGAGGTAACCGATCCACCATCGCGCCGTGCGACGGCGCGCAAAGCGAAACTGGATCAGGCCGATGAGCTGGAACAGCGCGAGGCCCGCCAGCACGAAGAGCAGCGAGGCATCCCAGCGGCTGATCACTGAAAAGAAGCAGGAGATCACGGCGAGCGATGCCGTACGCGCCCAGAACTGCAATGCAGCACCCTGGCGTTCTGCGCGCGCCCGCAAATTTTTCAGGCGCGAATAGCGGCGAAGTTCAAGTGTTGGCGCGGTCGGCATGGGATCACTTCGATTTCACGGGGACGTGTCACGCATTCGGCAAACCCGACCTCTACAGTCTGGCAAATCAGTGCGCGAACTCTATCATGAATGTGGTTTCATTTTTGAAATGGGGCTGCAAAGAGCAAAGGCGTCCAGACAAAAGATCATGTTGAAAACCGAAGCAGGACAGGCGGTGGCTTGGCCGTGTCAGGCCGGCAGAGGACGGCGTCCCTTTGCCGGAGCCGCGGGTCGGTCGAACGCTCCGGCATCCCTGGGGTGCGGGCCGATCGGCATGATCGCCGGAAACGGCGTTGCGCCGAAAGCAAACGTCCATTTGTAGCCGGTCAGCCCGTCTTCCGGCGTCGTGTGCTGGTCGTGATGAGCGAGCAGCTTGACGCGATCGGCCAGTTCCTCGGCCTCGCGCTTCACCATCTCCGCGGTCTCCGGCCGCATCCGCCGCGAGAACGAGACGAAGGTCGCTTCCCGCTCCAGATGGGTGATCGCCCAGCCGATGAAATTCTTGTTGGTCATCTCGAACAGCGGCCTGAGCGGCCCTTCGAAATTCCACTGGATCGGCGTGTCGACCAGCAGCCGCGCCGACAGCCCGCTGCCCAGCGCAATCAGCCCGAGCGCTTCGAGATCGCGCAGATAGAGGAACATCGAGGCTTCGCTCAGGCCTTGCGAATGCATGACGCCCTCGGGCGTGAATTTCTCCGACAGCATGACGAAGATGAACAGCAGCGCCGGCCGTCCCGCGAGCTTGCGCTCGATCTCCGGTGCGATGCGGTTGACCGGTCCCGGTCCCCTGTTCATCGAACCCAACACGTTTTCCAGCTCGACTCCGGCAGCAGCGCAAATCTCCACCAACCGGTCGAGCTTGCAATTGCGCTCGTGGAAGATGCGCTTCACCGTCGGCTCGGAAACGCCCATGCGCTCGGCAAGGTCGCGATAGGTGACGCCCTTGGCCTTCAGCGTCCGCTTCAGCGCCTCGAAGATCAGGCCATTCATGGGATGCACCTCTTTTGCGCCATTTGGTATCGGGTTTCGATACTAGCGACAATCGGACTTTCCGAAAAGTATCGAAATCTCTAGCTCTCCGCCCGTCATCAGGAGACCTGGCCATGAAAACCTTCATCACCTCGATTTGTTTCGCCGCCTTCGGCATCGCGCTTGCACCGGTCGCCCAGGCCGGCGAAGTCTGGCGCGCTTCCGGCTTCCAGCAGCCGGAATCGGCGCTGTTCGACGCCGCCAACAATCGTATCATCGTCTCCAACATCGTCGGCAATCCCGGCGAGGCCGACGGCAACGGCTATCTCTCGGTGCTGTCTGCGGACGGCAAGGTCGTCGCCCAGCACTGGACCGACGGCATGGATGCGCCGAAGGGCTCGGCGATCTCCGGCGGCAAGCTCTACGTTGCCGACATCACCAAGGTGCGCGTCGTCGATCTCGCCAGCGGCAAGCTCGTGTCGGCCATCGATGTGCCTGGCGCCGTCTTCCTCAACGACGTGACGTCGGACAGTTCGGGCAAAATTTATGTTACCGATATGCTGGCCGACGCCATCTACCGCATCGACGGCGACAAGCCCGAGCTGTTCGTGAAGGACGCGAAGCTCGCCGCACCCAACGGCATCTTTGTAGAAGGAGGTAGGCTGATCGTGGCGTCCTGGGGCAAGGGCATCAAGGCCGATTTCAGCACCGCCGAACCCGGCAGCCTGCTGTCGGTCGATCTCGCCAGCAAGACGGTTTCACCGTTGCCGGGCGCACAAAACTTTGCCGACCTCGACGGCGTCGTCGCCATCGGCGACAGCATCTACGCCACCGCCTACATGACCGGCACGCTCTATCGCTACAAGGTTGGCGGCGCTCCGGAAGCAGTAGTGCAGTTCAAGCCGGGCAGCGCCGATATCGGCACAGACGGCACGCGAATCTTCGTGCCGCTGATGAACGAAGGCGAGATCGCCGCGGTGAGCTTCGATGGAACATCGCAGTGATCGACCGCCGGCCGGTCCCCGGCTGGCGGCTACTTCTCCGGGGCCAGTTGCGCCCGCGCATCGTTGATCGAGGCAGCAAAGGTCACCAGCGGCCGCTTGACGCCGTGGTTGATGAGCATGCGCCGCGTCTGCGGCGAGGCGCCGGCGATGATGAATCGCACCCCGGCGCGCTTCGCCTTGTGCGCCGCGCCCTCGATGACATTGGCCGCGGTGGAATCGAAGAACGGCACCGCCGAGCAATCGAGGATAAAGTTCTTGCGCTGGTCGGCGATGCGGTCCAGCACCGTGCCGACGGTCGAGGCGGCGCCGAAGAAGAAGGCGCCGGAGATGCGATAGACGACGGTGTCGGCATCGCTTGCCTCGCTGGCATCGTAGGCGCGGCCGCTGCTGTCGGCGACATCGTCCTGCACCAGTGGCAGGTCCGCCTCCACCGCGATCGACTTGGCCATGCGGTCGATGAACAGGATCGAGCCCAGCGCGAAGCCGACGACGATCCCTTCGGTGAGGTCGCGGAAGACGACGATCAGGAACGTCGCCATCAGCACCAGCGCATCGCCACGCGAAGCGCGCAGCAGCGTGACGAAGGCCTGCTTCTCGAACATGTTCCAGCACACCACCGCCAGCACCCCGGCAAGAGCGGCAAGCGGGATGTAGCTGGCCAGCGGTGCGGCCACCAGCATGAAGACCAGCAGGAACAGCGAATGCAGCATGCCCGAAACCGGCCCGTGGGCGCCGGCCCGCACATTGGTGGCGGTGCGGGCGATGGTGCCGGTGGTGCAGATGCCCCCGAACAGGGCAGACGCGATGTTGGCAAAGCCTTGCGCGACGAGCTCGCAATTGGAGCGATGCCGCCGCCCGGTCATGCCGTCGGCGACCACGGCCGAGAGCAGCGATTCAATGGCGCCGAGCAGCGCAAAGGCCACGGCGTCCGGCAGCACCGCAATCGCCGTGTCGAAGCTGAGCGCCGGCAGCGCCGGAAACGGCAGGCTGCGCGGAATGCCACCATAGCGAGTGCCGATCGTTTCCGCCGGCAAGGAAAGCAGCGCCACGACAAGCGAGGCCAGCCCGACGGCGATCAGCATGCCCGGCCAGCCGGGCCGCCAGCGCTTCACCGCGACGATGGTGGCGATGGTCAGCACCGCCACCAGCGTCGCCGAGATGTTGATCGTGCCGGCCGCCTTGCCGATCGCCATCAGCTTCGGCAGCAGCGGCCCGGGCTCCGGCCCGGCAAGCCTCAGCCCGAACAGTTCGACGATCTGGCCAGAAAAGATGATGATGGCGATACCGGCGGTGAAGCCGACCGTCACCGGATAGGGGATGAATTTGATGTAGGTGCCGAGCCTGAGATAGCCGATGGCGAGCAGGAGGACACCGGCCATCATCGTTGCCAAGAGCAGCCCGTCAATGCCTTCGCGCTGCACCGTCGCCGCCACCAGCACGATGAAGGCGCCGGCCGGGCCGCCGATCTGGAAGCGGCTGCCGCCGAGTGCCGAGATGATGAAGCCGCCGACAATGGCCGTGAACAGGCCGCGCTCCCGCGTCACTCCCGACGCGATCGCAATCGCCATCGACAGCGGCAGTGCCACGATGGCGACGGTCAGCCCGGCCATGAAGTCGGCCTTGAACTGCGGCAGGCGGTAACCCTCGCGCCAGACCGTCACCAGCTTGGGTGTGAACAGCTCGGAAAATGTCGGCTTTGCCGATTTCTGGGCCGACTTCTGGGCCGGTTGATGTACTGCCCGCCGGATCTGATCCATGGACTGCCTTCCGCTTGCGTGAAGGCGGCGGGATCGTCGGCAGGACTGTCGGCGGTCGCCGTCGCGACTAATGCCGGCTCAGCCTTGCGGGTTCGGCGCGACCGGCTTGAGGCGCACGCCCCGGCCGCCGCGCTCGCTGGTCTGATTCTCGCCGATCAGTTCCACCCCGGCCTCGTCGAGTGCCTGGATGACCTTCATCAGCGTGTCGACCACGCCCCTGACCACGCCGTCGCTCGCTTCCATACGCTGGATGGTCGGAAGCGAAACCCCGGCACGCTCGGCGAGCGTCTTCTGATCGATGCCGGCAAGCGCCCTTGCGGCGCGCATCTGCGCGGCAGTGATCATCGGCTGGAATCCCCGTCTGAGTCTGCGGGGTGGAGGTATAATATAATCATTGTGATGTTTCAACCATCATGATGCATACATGAAACATGATCCGCCTGTGGAGCCGGACGGTGGGAAAACAAGATAAGCATGCTACGCTATCCGCCTTGGTTCTCTTTGGCGGGGAGATATCAGTTGAAGATTTTCAAGATCTTGATGACATCGGCAGCCTTGCTGCCGGCGGTTTTTCTGCTGGCAGGCTGCGGGCACGGGCTGATCAACCGGCTGATCTGATTTCCGCTCCGGACCGTTAGTTTTCTTCAAGCTCGCTGTCACTATCCGCCACCGCATACCGCCGCTGCAGTAGCCGCGCTGCCAGCCAGCACAGCATTGCCCAGGCGAAGCCGGCGCACCAGCCGGCGAGCACGTCGGAAGGCCAGTGGACGCCGAGATAGACGCGGCTGACGCCGACCAGAAGCGTCGTCAAAACCGCCAGGCAGAGCACGAAGATCTTGGTCGTACGTCCCGGCAGGAACCGGGCCGCCAGCGAGCCGAGTGTTAGATAGGTCACTGCCGAGACCATCGCGTGGCCACTTGGGAATGACAGCGACGTCTCTGTGGCGAGGTGCGAGACAAGGTCCGGGCGCGGCCGGTCGACGCCGGCTTTCAACAGGCTGGACAGCGCCTGGCCGCCGGCCACCGCCACCAGGATGAACAGCGCCGTTCCTGCCTTGCGGATCAGCAGCAGATAGACAATCACCGCCGCCACGATCAGCACCAGCACCGTGGAGCTGCCGAGGCTGGTGATGTCGCGCATCGCTCCCTGCAGCCAGAGCGGGCCGAGCGGGACATCGGGATGGCCGGCCTGGCGGAAGGCAAGCAGGATCTCGGTATCGAAAGCATGCGGGGTGGTGTCGCGCGCCACTTCCATCAGCTCCTCGAATCCCCACAATCCGCCGGCGATGATCAGTCCGGCGAGCAGCACCGGAAATTCGATCCAGTTGGCGAGGGTGCGGAGGGCGGTCTTCATCGGACTATAGCCGCCCCTGCAGATAGGGCCCGAGCGTGATCAGCGCCACCGCGCCGATCGCCAGCACAATGCCGGTTGCCTGCAAGGCGTTGACGCGTTCGCCGAAGAACACCAGCGCCACCGCATTGACCGCCACCAGCTGGATCACCGCCGACAGGCTGAACGACACCGACATGCCAAACTCGCGGACCAGCCGCAGCATCATCAGATTGCCCGCCGTATAGAGCGCCAGCGTCAGCACGATCTTGCCGAGGCTCGGCGCCAGCCCCCATTGCTTGGCCGCGATTGCCGCCAAAAGGAAAATGACCGTCGAAATGACGAGCTGCGCCAGTCCCCAGAAACTCACTTTTGTGCCTCGCTGTCGTTTGTGGCAGCCCTTGTTTCGCAAGCGTGCCGGCACGTCAAGCAGACTGCGGTGGAACAGGCCCGACCCAGAGGCACCCGGGTGGGTGGCAGCAAGATCGCAGTCTGATTGCCAACGCTCGGGCCGGAGTCACCCAAATCCAGGCGACTGCTCTACTCAAGCGTCGGGAAAGATTGGACATTTATTCTTGGCGCCCTAGGTCTTGTGGAGGAGGCTGCCATGCCGAAGTCTGTTTATGACCGTGGCCTGCTCAGGCCCGACGACATCGCCAAGCTGCAACGTGTGTTCGACGAGGCTTGCCGCACGCGCGACGTGCATCCCGATTCGGCCGAGGCGCGGGAGATCGCGCTGAACTTGCTCGCGCTCCACAATGCCGGGATGGTCGAGGAGGAAATGCTTATGGAAACCGTCGGTTTCCGCCGGTTGGAGCCGAAATCAGCCTGAGCCCCCAAGGTGGCCTAGCCGGCGCGCTGCACGACGGCCACGTTCATCTTTGACCTCAGCCGGAAGCCGATGGATTCGTACAATCCGATCGCGTTGGCATTGTTGGCATAGGCGTGCAGGTAGGGAACCTCGCCGCGTGCCATGATCCGGTTGGACACGAACACCGACAGCAGCCGGCCAAGGCCACCGCCGCGAAAGTCCGGATGCGAGCACACGCCGCTGAGTTCGCTGTAGCCGGGCTGCTTCATGCGCTCGCCGGCCATTGCCGCCAGCCTGCCATTGATCTTTACGCCCCAGAAATCGCCCAGACTCAACGCCTTGAGCGTGAACGGGCCTGGCCTGGTCAGCGACGCCAGAGCGAGCATCTCGGCCGCATCGTCCAGCGTCAGCTGCTGCACACGCTCGTCCGACACGGCCGGCAAGGGCTTCTCAGCGACCATCTGCACGGCATCGGCGGTCGAGATTGCCGACAGGCCGTCCGGGAGGGCGATGGCGTCGGCCTGGGCCATGATCACGCTTTCGCCTGGCGAAACCAGCCTACCGAATGCTTGCAGGCTTTCGGCATCGTCCGTCGCGGTGGCGGCGAAGGGGACGATCGATGCGGGATAGCGCCTGGCGAGCTTGTCGCCATTGGCAAAGATTCGATGCCGCGTGTCGAGCGCGCTCCAGACGGGACGGTCGAGGATATGGCTCATGGCGCGACACCCTGCTTTACACGACGATCGAGCGGAGCCGCCGCCAGGCCGTCCTCGATGGCCGAGAGCTGTTCGAGAAGCGGCCCTGCAAGGCCTTTGCACAGGTCGGCGACGGCATTCTCGATGCGCGGCCACACGTCCCGCTTCGCTCTGTCGACCAGACGTTGACCATTCTTGGTCAGCGAGACCATTCGCCGCCGCTGGTCGCCGTCCGACTGGATGACCTCGACCAGCCCCAGCTCGGCCAGCAGCGCCACGCTGCGCGTCACGCCCGGCTGGGTGATGCCGAGCGACTGCGCCAGCTCGCCGACCGGCAGCGGCCCAAGCCGATCGAGCGCGGCCAGAAGCGGGTACTGGCTCGATTGGACCGGCACCTCAAGACCATCGAGCATGCGCTGCGTATCGGCCTGCAGCTGCTCGCCGATGCGC
Source organism: Mesorhizobium sp. P171375 (assembly GCF_057786075.1). Taxonomy (NCBI): domain Bacteria; kingdom Pseudomonadati; phylum Pseudomonadota; class Alphaproteobacteria; order Hyphomicrobiales; family Phyllobacteriaceae; genus Mesorhizobium; species Mesorhizobium sp. P171375. The sequence goes on along the minus strand of NZ_JBYNWF010000001.1, from coordinate 969,926 downwards.
TTCAGCCTGCTGCCTAGGGTGAGGTAGCCAAGAGATCGAATGATGTCTTCCATTGCGGTCCGCTCACTTATTCATTACATGTTATATAACAAGGCAAGAAACGGAATCAAGACTGCCCTAGTCCCGGAGCCTCTCAGCTTCGTCGTCCCTGGGCGGAGCAGCCGCGCAGCGGCGTCGCGAAGACCCCGGGATCTGCGCTGCGTCGCTTCGCTCCTTGCTTCGCCCGTGGATGACGAAGGGACGGGGGTGCCTCAGCCAATCGCCAAGGCCGCTACGACCCTCTGACGATCTGCCTGGCGATCGCTTCGGCCTGCAGGCCGGCGCTGTGGAAATAGCTGGTCAGACTGGGCCGCATGCCGATGAACCACAGGCCGGGCTGGCCGCTCGGCGTGCCGCCATTGGCTTTCGGCACGCCCTTGGCGTCGAGCACGCCGAGATCGCCCAGCATGGCCTCCAAGCCGGTGCGATAGCCGGTCGCTGCGATCACCACATCCGGTTCAATCACCGTATCGTCGTTCAACCGCACGCCCGGGCCTTCGAAGGCCGTCACCGGCGCCACCACCGAAATCCGTCCGGCCTTCAACGCGGCGACGGCGCCGTCGTCGACGGCAATCGCAATCTGCTCGACGCCGAGCCGGCTGGCGCCGCCTTTCGGCGCCGGCGGCAGGCCGAAGCGGGTGAGGTCGCCGAACACCAGGCGTTGCGTCGCGGCGATCACGGCGTCGGCAATCCACGTCGGCAGCATCGCCATGAAGCCGCCGAAGCGCGCGACGGCAACCTTGCCGATCCGCTTCGGCATCAGCGAAGGACCTTGCCTGGCCGACAGCCACACAGCTTCTGTGTCGGCGCAGGCAAGATGATTGAGCACGTCGAAGCCGGAATTTCCGGCCCCGACCACCAGCACTTTTTTGCCGGCATAGTCTTCCGCTGTGCCGAAATCAGCGGCGTGGACGAGCTTGCCGGTGAAAGTCGCCTTGCCTGCCCAGTCCGGCGTCCACGGCAAGCGGTCACGGCCGGTGGCAACGATGACGTGTCGTGCGTTCAGCACTCCTTGGCTGGTATGGACGAGCCAGTGGCCGCCGTTGCGCTCGATCCGTTCGACGGCGGTGCCGAATTCGACCCTTATGCCACGGGTGCGGGCAAAATCATTGAGATAGCCGACGATGACATCCTTGTTCGGAAAGGCGGCGGTGCGCGGCGGATAGGCAAGACCGGGCAGGGCCGACAGCGCACGATGCGTATTGAGTGTGAGCTTCTCGTGTCGTCGCCGCCACGGTTCGGCGATCCGCTGTTCCTTGTCCAGCACAACCGCCGCCATGCCGCGCCGGCCAAGCGCGTCGGCAGCTGCCAACCCGGCTGCCCCGGCGCCGATGACGATCACCGTCTCATCAGAGCCTTTCGGCCCCCGGACGATAGGGATCGCTTCGCTTGTCGTTGCCGCCATTCGGTCGAGATTCCCTTTTAGCTGCGCCATGGGGACCCGTCCTGTATGGCACGTCCTGTATGGCACATGGGCGATATGATCGATAATGAGGTCGCGTCAATGCGACTGATTCGAGGCCTTGGGGGCAGGCCTCTGTTTATCATCGGCACGCGGAAGCTCGACCATGCCCTCCTTGCGTATCTTTCTCGACAGACTGCTGGAGGGCGCCGCAGCCAAGGTGCCGCGCCAGGATTTGACCCATGTCGAGCGGCTGGCGCTGGTCCGCCGGCACGGCGACTTCTCGCTGGCCTATTCGACCGCCGTGCAGCAAAAACTGTCCTATTTCGGCGACACTGAGGGCTATATCGCCTTCGGCACCAAGATGAAGCACCATTTCGCGCTCGGTGACCCGGTGGCCTATCCGCCCGATCGGCCCGACTACATAAGACGCTTCGTCGAAGCCGCCGACAGCCCGTGGTTCGTACAGATCGGCGAACCGACGGCGCGCGTGCTGTCCGGGCTCGGCTACCAGGTCAACCGTCTCGGAATCGACACGCGGCTGGAGCTTCCCGCGCACGACTTTTCCGGCAAGCGCAACGAAACCGTGCGCTATTCCGAACGCTGGCTGTTGAAGAAGGGGTTTTCCTTTGGCGAGGGAGCGGTCTATCTCGACGAGGTCCAGCGCCTGTCGCAGAACTGGCGGGCCGACCGCATCGTCAAGCGCTGGGAGATGGCGTTCCTCAACCGCCCCTTTGCGGATCATCTCGGCATCGATATGCGCCGTTTCGTTCTCTACAGCCCGGAAGGCGAACTCGTCGCCTTGCTCGATTTCGACCCGCTGTTCAGGGACGGCAAGGTGATCGGCTACACCACCTCGTTCAAGCGCAAGCACATCGATGCCTCGCCGCATGCCGAAATCGGCCTGACCAAATTCGCCGTCGACCGCTTTCGCGGCGAGGGCATTTCCGTCGTCACGCTCGGCCTGTCGCCGATGCTTGACGTCGGGGACAATGAATTTGCCGAATTGAGCTTCTGGCGCAACGCCTTCGAGCGCGCCTATGAATCGCCCTGGGTCAACCGCAGCAAGTTCAACCTCAAGGGCCAGGCGGCGTTCAAGCGCCGCTTCCACGGCACCGAGGAGCCAACCTACATCGCCTTTCGCAAGGGCACGCTGGTCGAGATGCTGGGATTGCTGCGCCTGATCAAGGCGGTCTAGCCCTTGGCCGAAGCCACGGTTCGTCAGTTGCGCAGCCGGTAGCCGGTCCGGAATATCCAGGCGACGATGGCGATGCAGATGGCGAGGAACACCACGGTCATGCCGAGGCTGACGCCGACCGAGACGTCGGACTTGCCATAAAAACTCCAGCGGAAGCCGCTGATCAGGTAGACGACCGGGTTGAACAGCGTCACCGTGCGCCAGACCTCGGGCAGCATGTTGATCGAATAGAAGCTGCCGCCAAGGAAGGTCAGCGGCGTGATGATCAAAAGCGGCACCAGCTGCAGCTGCTCGAAGCTTTTCGCCCAGATGCCGATGATGAAGCCGAACAGGCTGAAGGTCACCGCCGTCAGCACCAGGAAGGCCAGCATCCAGAACGGATGCTGGATGTGCAGCGGCACGAACAGCGAGGCCGTGGCCAGGATGATCAGGCCGAGGATGATCGACTTGGTCGCCGCGCCACCGACATAGGCAATGACGATCTCAAGATAGGACACCGGCGCCGACAGCAGTTCGTAGATCGAGCCGACGAATTTCGGGAAGTAGATGGCGAATGAGGCATTGGAAATCGACTGCGTCAACAGCGACAGCATGATCAGGCCGGGCACGATGAAGGCGCCGTAGCTGATGCCGTCGATCTCGGTGATGCGCGAGCCGATGGCCGAGCCGAAGACGACGAAATAGAGCGATGTCGAGATCACCGGCGAGACGATGCTCTGCAGCACGGTGCGGAACGCTCGCGCCATCTCGACCCGGTAGATCGCCCAGACTGCGCGCCAATTCATGGTTCTTGCCTCAGCAGATTGACGAAAATCTCCTCGAGCGAGCTGTTTTGCGTGTCCATGTCGCGGAACTGGATGCCGGCCGCCTCGAGCTCGCGCAGCAGCGAGGCGACGCCGGGGCGTTCGCTCTGATTGTCATAGGTGTAGGTCAGCTGTGCGCCATCCGGCGAGAGCTCCAGTCTATAGCGCGAGAAAGCATCGGGAACGGCGGTCAGCGGCGTGCGCAGCTCCAGCAGCAGCCGCTTGCGTCCAAGCTTGTGCATCAGCTCGGCCTTGCCTTCGACCAGGATGATCTCGCCCTTGTTAATGACGCCGACGCGGTCGGCCATCGCCTCGGCCTCTTCGATGTAATGCGTGGTGAGGATGATGGTGACGCCGTCGTCGCGTAGCCGGCGCACCATCGCCCACATGTCCTGGCGCAGCTCGACGTCGACGCCGGCCGTCGGCTCATCGAGGAACAGCACGCGCGGCTCGTGCGACAGCGCCTTTGCGATCATCAGCCTGCGCTTCATGCCGCCAGACAGCGTGATCGCCTTGGCGTCCTTCTTGTCCCACAGCGAGAGATCGCGCAGCACCTTCTCGACGAAGCCCGGGTTGGGCGCCTTGCCGAACAGGCCGCGGCTGTAATTGACCGTCGTCCACACGGTCTCGAAGGCGTCGATGGTCAGCTCCTGCGGCACAAGCCCGATCAGGCTGCGCGCGGCGCGGTAATCGCGGTTGATGTCATGGCCGTCGACCGTGACGGTGCCCGACGAGCGGTTGACGATGCCGCAGACGATCGAGATCAGCGTCGTCTTGCCGGCGCCGTTCGGCCCCAGCAGCGCGAAGATCTCGCCGCGTTCGATGTCGAGGTTGATTTCCTTCAGCGCCTTGAAGCCGGTGGCATAGGTCTTGGTGACCCCAGAAATCGAAATGATGGCGGGCAAATTCGTGGAAGACATGGGGCGGGAAACGACTGCTTGAAAGGGATTATTATTGCGCTGAATGTCGGTGCGCGCACCCGGAAGTCAATGCCGCTGCTGACAATTGTGGACAAACGTTCCCTTTTGGCCGTTTCGCCGGGGGTAGCCGGGACCGCTGACGGATTGGCTTCATCTGCTGCGACAACGCGCCCCGCGTGGCGCCACGCCGCTTTGACCGCATCGCATCAGCAGCCTATTCTGGGACAAGAAACAGCAGCCGGAGCCCGCCATGGACCCGCTCATCCTGTCGCGAATGCAGTTCGGGGCGAACATTTCGTTCCACATCCTGTTTCCGACGATCACCATCGCGCTTGGCTGGGTGCTGCTGTTCTTCAAGCTCCGCTACAACGCCACCAACGATTCCGCCTGGATGCGCGCCTATTTCACCTGGGTGAAGGTGTTCGCGCTGTCCTTCGCCATGGGCGTGGTCTCGGGCGTCACCATGAGCTTCCAGTTCGGCACCAACTGGCCGGGCTATATGGAAAAGGTCGGCAACATCGCCGGGCCGCTGCTCGCCTACGAGATCCTCACCGCCTTCTTCCTCGAAGCGGCCTTCCTCGGCATCATGCTGTTCGGCTTCCGCCGCGTGTCGAACCGCGTCCACACGCTGGCGACCGTGCTTGTCGCCGGCGGCACCACGCTGTCCGCCTTCTGGATCATCGCGCTCAATTCCTGGATGCAGACGCCGGCCGGCTTCGAGATGATCGACGGCAAGGCACATCCCGTCGACTGGTGGGCGATCGTCTTCAACCCGTCCATGCCTTACCGCCTCGTGCACATGCTGCTCGCCTCGGGGCTCACCGTCTCGTTCCTGATCGCCGGCCTGTCGGCGCTACGCTATCTCAGCGGCGACCGGTCGGAATCGATGTGGAAGGCGCTGCGCACCGGCGTCTTCACCGCCGCCATCCTGATCCCGATCCAGATCTTTGCCGGCGACCAGCACGGGCTGAACACGCTGGAGCACCAGCCGCAGAAGATCGCCGCCATGGAGGCCAACTGGAACACCGGCCCCAACGTGCCGCTGGTGCTGTTTGCCTGGCCGGATGAGGCGACGAAGGAAAACAAGTTCGAGGTCGCCATTCCCGACGGCGCCAGTGTTGTGCTGCGGCACTCGACCACTGGCGTCGTGCCGGGGCTGAACGACTATCCCGGCCTCCATCCGCCGGTCCTTCCGTTGTTCTGGGGCTTTCGCATCATGGTCGGCACCGGCATTTTGATGCTGATCGTCTCCTGGTCGGCGACCTTCTTTCTCAAGCGCCGCCACAGCCTGCCGAGGCCGCTGGCGATGCTGATGGTGCCGATGTCGCTGTCGGGCTGGCTGGCCACACTGGCCGGCTGGTACACGACCGAGATCGGCCGCCAGCCCTGGCTGGTCACCGGCGTGCTGAAGACGGCGGATGCGGTCGGCCCGGTCGCCGGCAGCCATGTCGCGCTGACGCTGGCGATCTATCTCATCCTCTATGTGCTTTTGCTGATCGCCTATCTCGGCGTGCTGGTGCACCTGGCGCTGAAGGCGGCCAAGGACGGCGACACCTCGCCGCTGCCGGGCGTGATGAAGACGGCGATGTCGCAACCGGCTGCTGGAGAGTGAGGATGCACATATTCAAGGTCAGCGCCGCCCCTCACCTGCCTGCCGGCATCCTCTCCCCGTATAGGGACGGGGATAGGGGCGCTGTCGTCGCCGCTTTCGCCAATCGCCGGCATTGCAGGAAGAGACCCGGCATTGCGGCCAGCCCCTTTCTCCCCGTCACTATACGGGGAGAAGTGCCCGGCAGGGCGATGAGGGGCGGCGCCAATCTCGGTAATCGATCTGAGGATATCGAGTCAGGCGCCGTGCATTCTGTCCATCGTTGTCGCGGAGGAAGCAAATGACCTTCGACTGGCCAACCGCGCTCCCCCTCATCTTCGCCGGGCTGATGGGCCTCGCCATCCTGATCTACGTCATCCTCGACGGTTTCGATCTCGGCATCGGCATCCTGTTCTCGGTCGCCGAGGATCACGAGCAGGACACGATGATTGCCGCCATTGGCCCGTTCTGGGATGCCAACGAGACCTGGCTGGTGCTGGCCGTCGGCCTGCTGCTGGTCGCCTTCCCGATGGCGCATGGCGTCATCCTGACCGCCCTCTACATTCCGGTCTTCGTGCTGCTGGTCGGCCTGATCCTGCGCGGCGTCGCCTTCGACTTCCGCGCCAAAGTGCCGTCTGGAAAGAAGCATCGCTGGAATCGCATCTTCTTCCTCGGCTCCATCATCGCCTCGCTGGCGCAGGGCTATATGCTGGGCGTCTATGTGCTGGGCCTCGATGTCGGCCTGGGCGGCATCGCCTTCGGCGCGCTGGTGGCGCTGTGCCTATCAGCCGCCTACGCCGCGATGGGCGCCGCCTGGGTGATCTACAAGACCGAGGGCGAATTGCAGAGGAAGGCGGTGCGCTGGCTGCGCACAGCCCTTGTGCTGACCGCGCTCGGCATGGCAGCGGTGTCGCTGGCCACACCCTTCGCCAGCCCGCGCATTTTCGCCAAATGGTTCGTCTGGCCCGAAATGCTCTATCTGTCGCCGCTTCCGATCCTGTCGGCGCTGCTGTTCCTGTGGCTGTGGCGGCAGACCTTCCATCTGCCCAAGCCCGACGACCGCCATGCGCTCCGGCCGTTCCTGACGCTGGCCGCCATCTTTGCCCTCGGCTTTGCCGGGCTGGCGTGGTCGTTCTACCCCTTCGTGGTGCCCGACAAGCTGACCATCTGGCAGGCGGCGTCAGCGACGGAAAGCCTCGCCATCATCCTCGCCGGCACGGTCGTCGTGCTGCCGGTGATTATCTTCTATTCGTTCTATGCGTATCGCGTGTTTGGCGGGAAGGCGACGGATTTGACGTATGATTGAGCGTGGATGACGGCGTCTTTCTCCCCGTCACTATACGGGGAGAAATGCCCGGCAGGGCAATGAGGGGCAGCGCAAACCTGTCACGTTGGGTGCGCCGATAACCTTTCGATGCCGGCGCCGCCCCTCATCCGCCTGCCGGCACCTTCTCCCCGTATAGTGACGGGGAGAAGGCCCTGCTCAACTCTTCCCCGCCAGCACCAGCACTGGCTTTTCGCTATAAAGCGCCGGGAACAGCGACTTCAAATTCGCCACCTTGGGCAGGTCGTTGTAGACGATGTAGGGGTAGGTCGGGTTGAGCGTCAGGAAGTCCTGGTGGTACTCCTCGGCCGGATAGAAGGTCTTGCCCGTCTCCAGCGTGGTGACGATGGGCTTGGGAAACACCTTGGCCTTGTCGAGCTGGGCGATGTAGCTCTGGGCGATCTTCTGCTGCTCGCTGTTCTCGGCAAAGATCGTCGAGCGGTACTGGGTGCCTGAGTCCGGGCCTTGGTAGTTTAGCTGCGTCGGGTTGTGGGCGACCGAGAAATAGACCTGCAGCAGCTGGCCGTAGGTCACCTTGGACGGATCGTAGGTGATCTCGACCGATTCGGCATGGCCGGTGCGGCCGCTGCCCACCGTTTCGTAGACGGCATCATCCTTGGCGCCGCCGGTGTAGCCGGAGACGGCCTTGGTCACGCCCTTGACGTGCTGGAACACGCCTTGCACACCCCAGAAGCAGCCGCCGGCGAAGATCGCCGTCTCGCTGCCGCTGGCGGCTTTCTCGTCCATTGCCGGCGGCGGGATCACCACCGCATCTTCGGCCGAGCGCGCCGGGCTCTGCCAGAAGGCGGCTGCCGCCGCGGCGACGATGAGTGCGGCAAGCGCGCTCTTGAAGATCGGCGTTCTCGTCCTTGCAATGCCGGTCATGTCTGATCTCCTTGATGGTGGCGACGACTATACGACAGATCGTCCCGTCTGGTTTCTCAAATTGCCGTGCGCCGCCCGGCCGCCATACGGCCGGGCCACGGGTTCAAGCCTTATTGCGCGGGCGCCATCGCGTCCGCCGGCTTCATCGCATCCGTTGCGGGTTTCATGGCATCGGCCGGCTTCATGGCGTCGGTGGCGGGTTTCATCGCATTCGTCGCCATCGGGTCGGCGGGCTTCATGGCGTCCGTTGCCGGCTTCATCGCCTCGGTGGCCATCGGATCGGCCGGCTTCATGGCGTCTTCGGCGCGGGCGCCGGCGGCGAAGGCCGTCATCGAAAGCGCAAAGGCGAGTGCCGTCAGGGTCTTGGTCATGGTGGTATTTCCTCTCTGATGAGGGCGCGCGGATGCGAGCCCGGTTATGCCGCGCTAGCGGCGTTGGGTGGACAAAGAAAAATCAGTCGGCGACTGCTGCCAGGATCGGCCCGCCGCCCGGGGTCTGCACCAGCACCGCGGTGCTCAAGCCCCCGGAGGCCGCCGGCAGCGGCAGCGAAGTAGCGTCCCCGCTCCAGCTGCCGAGTTTCTCCAGCGAGTGCACGACGTTGGCATGCGGCAGCGTGCGGCCGGTGTTTTCGCCGCGCGCCACCGGTACCTCGATGACGCCCTTGTTGTAACGAACCAGCCAGACATCGGCCTTGCCGCCGGGCGCGGAACCCGCTCCAATGCTGATCTTGCCGCCATCGAGCGACAGCGACGGTCCCTTAGCGTGGCCACTCGAGGAAATCAGCTGCTCGATCTCGCCGGGTGCAGCACCCACCGCATCGGCGCCGCCATTGACCACGACCTGCGGCGTGAACGGCCCGGAGCGGCCGAGCGACGGCTCATAGCGCACCTGACGCTGGGTGAACTCCTCGCGGCCGAACGTGTCCTTCCAGCCGAGATAGTCCCAGTAGGTGACGTTGAACGACAACGCCAGCACGCCCGGCTGGTCCTTGACCTTGATCAGATTGGCATTGGCCGGCGGGCAGGACGAGCAGCCCTGGCTGGTGAAGAGCTCGACCACGGTGAGCGGCTGGGCGAAGGCGGTGCCGATCGACGACAACAGCGATGCTGCGAGGAGGCCGGACAAGGCGATAAGTTTTGTGGACATTGGGCTTGCTCCGTGGGGGCGCTGGGATGCACCGGTCATCACTCACTTCGCCGCCGCCCGAGGCTTCGTTACAGCGCTCACCGGTTTGTGATGTGTGCCGTGCAGGACGACACATGTTCCGGGCGTTGGCGCTGCCCCTCACCTGCCTGCCGGCATCCTCTCCCCGTATAGAGACGGGGAGAGGGACGCTGTCATCGCCGGTTTCGCCAATCGCCAATGTTGCAACAAGAAGAGCACCGCGGCTGCGGCCAGGGCCTTTCTCCCCGTCACTATACGGGGAGAAATGTCCGGCAGGACAATGAGGGGCAGCGCAGACATTGGTCATTGCGGCTTCATTCCCGGCAGCGTTGCTCTGCAAACCCGCTCCCGCTTGCCCCTGCAACCCGCCCCTGCTAAAGCCGCCCCATCATGAGCACGCCTCTCAACCACATCCGCAATTTCTCCATCGTCGCCCATATCGACCATGGCAAATCCACGCTTGCCGACCGGCTGATCCAGTCCACCGGCGGGCTGGAGCTGCGCGACATGAAGGAGCAGGTGCTGGACTCGATGGACATCGAGCGCGAGCGCGGCATCACCATCAAGGCGCAGACGGTGCGGCTGAAGTACCGCGCCAACAATGGTGAGGACTATATCCTCAACCTCATCGACACACCCGGCCATGTCGACTTCGCCTATGAAGTGTCGCGGTCGCTGGCCGCCTGCGAGGGTTCGCTGCTGGTCGTCGACGCCTCACAAGGCGTCGAGGCGCAGACGCTGGCCAATGTCTACCAGGCCATCGACAACAACCACGAGATCGTCGTGGTGCTGAACAAGGTCGACCTGCCGGCCGCCGAGCCTGAGCGCATCCGCGAGCAGGTCGAGGAGGTCATCGGCATCGACGCCTCCAACGCCGTGCTGATCTCGGCCAAGACCGGCCTCGGCATTCCCGATGTGCTGGAAGCGATCGTCCACCAATTGCCGCCGCCGCGCGAGGGCGACGCCACCGCGCCCTTGAAGGCGATGCTGGTCGACAGTTGGTACGACGCCTATCTCGGCGTCATCGTTCTGGTGCGCATCATCGACGGCGTGCTGAAAAAGGGCCAGACCATCCGCATGATGGGCACCGGCGCGAAGTATCTGGTCGAGCGCACCGGCGTGTTCACGCCGGCCCGCATCAATGTCGACGAGCTCGGCCCCGGCGAGTTCGGCTTCTTCACCGGCTCGATCAAGGAAGTGGCCGACACACGCGTCGGCGACACCATCACCGAGGACAAGCGCCAGACGGCAAAGGCACTGCCCGGCTTCAAGCCGGCGCAGCCGGTGGTGTTCTGCGGCCTGTTCCCGGTCGACGCCGCCGATTTCGAGGATCTGCGCGCCGCCGTCGGCAAATTGCGCCTCAACGACGCCAGCTTCTCCTATGAAATGGAAACCTCCGCCGCGCTCGGCTTCGGCTATCGCTGCGGCTTCCTGGGCTTGCTGCATCTCGAAATCATCCAGGAGCGGCTGGAGCGCGAGTTCAACCTCGACCTCATCGCCACGGCACCCTCGGTCGTCTACCGGCTGCTGCTTACCGACGGCTCGATGAAGGAACTGCACAACCCGGCCGACATGCCCGACGTGGTGAAAATCTCGGCCATCGAGGAGCCGTGGATCCGCGCCACCATTTTGACGCCGGACGACTATCTCGGCGGTATTCTAAAACTCTGCCAGGACCGGCGCGGCATCCAGGCCGACCTCTCCTATGTCGGCAAGCGCGCCATGCTGACCTACGATCTGCCGCTCAACGAAGTCGTCTTCGACTTCTATGATCGCCTGAAGTCGATCTCCAAGGGCTACGCCTCCTTCGACTATCATCTCACCGACTACAAGGAAGGCGACCTGGTAAAAATGTCGATCCTGGTCAATGAGGAGCCGGTCGACGCGCTGTCCATGCTGGTCCACCGCACGGCAGCGGAAAAGCGCGGCCGGCAGATGTGCGAGAAGCTGAAGGAGCTGATCCCGCACCACCTCTTCAAGATCCCGATCCAGGCCGCGATCGGCGGCAAGGTCATCGCCCGCGAAACCATCTCGGCCCTGCGCAAGGACGTGACCGCGAAGTGCTACGGCGGCGACGTGAGCCGCAAGCGCAAGCTGCTGGACAAGCAGAAAGAGGGCAAGAAGCGGATGCGGCAGTTCGGGAAGGTCGATATCCCGCAGGAGGCGTTTATCCAGGCCTTGAAGATGGGCGATTAAGCGGTCCGGCCGGCACTTATCGCTCATCCTCCGGAAACAGGCTAATCTGCTTCGTGGGCATTTGCTCGCTGGCTTTTGCGGGGTTCGCTATTCTGTCAACGATGTCCTCGCATTTAGCTTGGTTCTTGCACAGGTGCGCAAGGTAGTCGTTGGGAAATATTTCGGCGACGCAGCTTGCTACAGCCTCAAACACAGGAGGCACAGCAGAGCGAACGGATGACATCAAGGTGTCCAAATCCGAATGTTCATTGTCGATTTTTGATACATGTGGATCTTGGAAAACCAGATGCAGTATCAATCGGTTCAAGTGTATGCAGACCATGTCGATGCGATTTGAAGATGCCGCCTTACGCAGCCGATGAAGCTCCTCGTCTACGGTTCGCATCACGACCACTGCGCGCCATAGAGTGGTAGCCGTCAATTCGCGATTGAAAAGATCTGTATATGGTGGGGAGTCCGTATCGGCCCACACGGCTCCAATCTCACGTTTGACCAGTACAGCCAAAGCAATAGACTTTTTGCATCCGAGGGCTTGGGTCGCCTCGACGATACTACACCCATCCTCCCCTCGCGGATCCGCATCGCCGGATTTGTAAACGTAACGACGTTTGTCCAAAGCGAAATCGGATGACAACCGGTGTTGCAACGGATCCATGGCGGCAAATTCTCGACTGCCAACCGCGTTTTGCAGATTAGCCGCGCGAGTAATTCGGCGGCTAAAATCGTCAGGCGTTTTCTCTAACGAGATGATCCTCACCTGCACCCATGAGGCGATACTGTCGGGTGGTGAATCGCCCGGCGCGTCAAACGGAATATCGGCCTTGCCGATAGTGCCAACGGTTTGAGCACCGTTCACGATGCTGGCGCCATTACAATTAAAGATGCCAAAATTTTTGACTGGTTGACCGATAAGCCCGCGATGAACATTCTTACAGATTATTGTGATCCCGTTGTTAAAATACCAGAAGTACTCAGGAAATTTATTGACGGTCTGACTCAAGGCGTCGTTTACAGGTGAGCTGGGATAGTACAATCGGAGATTCTGATCAAATAGTGAGTTCCCATGTTCGGTCCACCATTGCTTAATTTCGCGAACATGAACCCGGCCATAAAAGGCGAGAAATGGCGTCTCGATACTGCCAAAATCGTAAAGCCCAACTTGAAGTTTTATGTCGGGCGCTTTCGACTCAGACGTGACCAACTCATACACGCCAGTTTGATCCATTACGTCCAGCTGAGAATTCTGGATAGGATCGTTTAGGACAGCAACAAACTCCCCAAGCCGGCGTTGCGCATCGGGAGGGATGGGTTGCGTCGAGACATGAAGTACCAATAGGCGGATTCGCAGGTCGCGCTCCGACTCCAGAAGCGCCTTTATCTCCGCCTCCCGCGCCCTCATTTTCGGTCCAAAGGTCTCAAACTTGGCGGCGAGAAGGTCGTAAACGCCTTCAATGAACTTCAATATGGCCTCTGTATCCGGGGGCTTGTTTGCTTGCTCAGACCACTTTGATTGAACGAGAAAGAGCGTGTCCGATCGGCTGTCGAAGAACAGCGCGTCAATACCATTGTCGCCGAAGCCATCTGTGATGGATTGTCCGGCGGTTTTGGCGTCAACCTTGCAGATATTTTTGATCGCAAGAGCGGCCAAGGATCGCTGCAAGAAACAGACCCTCTTTTGGGTGGGCCGACTGTCAAAGTCGCTCATGTCAATAAGATTGGTAAATTGACCCTCTAATACGGTAGTTATTCGGGAGAGCGCGAAGCCAACCATATGTAAGTGTTCCCCTCAATTTGAGGATCCTATCATGCGGTTGCTAATTTTGAAGCGGCCGGTCTGGTTTTGCTGCGATTGATCACGTCGGAAGTAGCAGGCGCTGCGTCTTTCGGGGTTACCCTTTAAGAACGCCCGACCCCAGCGTATCCTCTTCCCGGTTTACGGAGCCACCACATGCGTTCAGACACGACCGTCGCAATCGGCCTCGCCATCGGCGGCGCCTTCGGCCTGGCCGGGACCTTCGTCGCGAGCGCCCCGCTGCGCGAAACGCTGTGGGCAATCGACGGCGTGGCGCTCGTGGTGGCCACCGCGCTGCTGACCATGAAATACCAGCGGCTGGGCAATGACTGCGTCGCGGCCGGGTTTCTCACTTTCCTCGCCGGCGAGAGCTTGCTGCTCGCCGGCAATGCGGCGGGGCTGGAGGCCAGCGTGCCCTCCTATGTCGGCGGCATCTCGCTGTGGGCGGCAGCGCTCGTCCTGATCAGCGTGGCGAACACCTTTGCGCTGTGGATACGGCTCACCGGCCTCATCGCCGCCATCCTGTTTGTAGTGACGGTGGCCATGGTGCTGTGGGGCGCGCCCTTGCTGCCCACTTCGGCGCCGCTGCCCGCCGCCGGCTATCCGTTCCTGGTGCTGACTTTTGCCGGCTGGATCTGGACACTTGTGCGGCCCACGCAATGAGCGGTAACAGAGGCGACAGGTCCAGCTTGCTGGGGATTTCAATTGCGCAAATTCACCTTGCCGTTTCTCGGCCTCATACTCGATTTCTTTTGGATCGATGCGGCCGTTGGCCTGATCGATCAATTGTTTCCGGGCATCGCGGCGACCATTCTCGGTCAGTCGATGTCGTGGTCGGCCCGCATCGTCGTCTCATTAGCCTTGCTATCCCTAGCGCGGCTGGCAAACCTTTCGGTGGGCGATTGGTTGTTGCACTACGCGCTTACCGAGCGAGAGGCCGGCGTCAGCCTGCGCCAATGGCCTAACCTTCTGCTTGGCACGATCGGCTTCCTGTCCGCGATATGGCAACTGGTGCAGTTGACCCAACCCAGCAACGGCATGCCATTTCTGTTTATGGTCGAAGACACACCGCTGAAGATGTTGGCGCTCGCACTTCACGCCGCTTTTCATGGCTGGGGCGGCGCCATGCTGCTGAGATTTGCTCACAGGGCGAGATTGTTCAACGCCGTGCTGTTCTCGGCCACATTGCCGTTGACCGCGATAAACTATCTGTTCTTCCGTGATGCGATGGTTGCGGCCATGATGGTCCGCCCCACCTATGGACCTCTACGCTCGGCGGACCAAGCAGAGAGGATCGTCGCCTTCTCACCTATCTACGCGGTTGTGCTTGTCGCCATGTTGCTGGCGATTTTGTACTTCTGCCGGGAGCGGCCGGCCCCTGCTCGCCAAGGCGCGCCTGCCAGCCCGGCATAGACCTCTCGACTCCCGCGGCGTTCAGTTTCAATCTTGTCCGATGTCCGCGCCGCTCGAACTCCGCAACAGCGTCACGGGAAAGATCTTCCCGGCAATCGGGCCGTTGCTGATCGGCGCGATTGCCGGTTTCGGCGCGCTGCGCGGGCTGGCGGCGGGCGCCGATGGCGGGCATGTGCTGGTCATCGCGCTGGTGGCGCTCGGCTGCCTTGGGCTGGGCTATGTCATCGCGCGCGGCGCCTTCGACAGGTCGGTCCAGGTCACCCTGGACAGCCAAGGCTTTCGCGATGCTCGTGCCGGCGATGTCCTGGTGCCATGGGCGATGGTGAAGAGCGTGCATCTGACCTCCGGCAAGGGCGCGGCAATGCTCAATTTCGAGCTCACGCGGGAGCCGCCCGACGAAATCAAATATGCGCCCGCCAATGCGCTCGACCGGATGCTGCCCTTCGGCAAGAACATCGTGCACATGGAGGTGTCGTCGCTGGATGTGCGCGGCCAGGACATGGTTGAAGCCATAAAGACATTCGCGCCGCATGTGGTGGTGAGGCGCTGATTCTTCCTTCTCACTCAGGCAAAGAAACTCAACACTCGGAAACCACCGAAATGTCCGCGCCGATAGAACTCCGCAACAGTCCCACCAACAAGTTCAGTTCCGTCGCCGGGTCGTTGCTGATGGTGGCGATCTTCGGCTTCTACACGCTGAAGGGGCTGGTCAGCGGCGCCGACGGCGGGCGGGTGTTGCTGGTGGCGCTGCTGGCGCTGGGCTTCCTCGGGCTCGGCGGCTACATCGCGCGCGCGCCTTCGACACCTCGGTCAAGGTGGTGCTCGACGAAAACGGCTTCCGCGATCGCCGCCTCGGCGACGTGCTGGTGCCATGGGACAAGGTGGTGAGCGTGCACCTCTCCTCCCCCGGCAAGGGCTCGGGAATGGTCAATTTCGAACTGACCGGGGAGCCGCCCGACGAGATCAAATATGCGCCCGCCAATGCGCTCAACCTGGTGCTGCCCTTCGGCGGAAACACCGTGCACATGGAAGTGTCGTCGCTGGATGTGCGCGGCCAGGACATAGTCGAAGCGATAAAGACATTTGCGCCGCATGTGGTGGTGAGGCGGTAGGGCTCTCCCCCTTGAGGGGGAGATGGCCGCGCAGCGGCCAGAGGGGGTCGCCTCGCGTGGAGCGCTAGCCTTCCTTGGCGTCAATGAAGTCGAGTCCGGTCGGACCGACCCCCTCTGTCGCCTTTGGCGACATCTCCCCCTCGAGGGGGGAGATTACCCCGCTCTACCGCCGCTTCTCCGCTCATGCTCTAGTTCCCGTCTCCGATTCGGGTCCCACCATCATGCTCCGCCTCACCCTTGCCGCCCTTCTCCTCGCCACCCCGGCGCATGCCGCCGACATGGCGTTTTTCGTCAAGAACCTGCGCAGCCAGGCGGTGGCGGTGGAGTTGTTCAGCCGTGACCGCAAGATGTCGTGGCCGGGCGGCGACCAGGTGTTTCTGATCGAGCCCAACTCACAGAAATCGGTGCCGATCTCGTGCTCTCAGGGCGAAAACATCTGCTATGGCGCCTGGGTGAACGGCAACGATGCGATTTCGGCAGGGGTCGGGCCGGACAATGACCAGCCATGCGATACGTGCTGCTTCATTTGCGTGGAGAAGACGACCGAGACGATTGATCTGGTGGAGTGAGGAGTGGTCGGCCGCAGGCCGATCAATCGACAACGATTTGTCGATTGAAGCGACGAACGCCCGAAGCCATAGCGGAGGGCAGGCGCGCCTCGTCTCCCTCCTTGAGGGGGGAGATCACGCGCCTCGCCTTCCCGGCCGGCTTGCGCCCTTGCCGCCACCGCCCTAGCCTCTTGTCACCCACCACGAGGAGAGCTCCATGGCAGGCACGGTCGAAGGCGAGAAGATCGACATTTCCTTCAACGGTAAGCGCTGCATCCATTCGCGCAATTGCGTGCTCGGCAATCCTGATGTTTTCGTGCCCAATGCGCCCGGCGAGTGGATCCACCCCGAGGCGGCTGATGTCGAGCAAGTCGTGACGCTGGCTCAGAACTGTCCGTCCGGCGCCATCGGCTATCTGAGGAAGGATGGCGGGCCGCAGGAGAAGCCGCCGGTGGTCAACACCGTGCGGCTGCGCGAGAACGGGCCGCTGGCCGTCCATGCCGAGATCGTGCTGGGCGGCGAGACCTTGTTTCGCGCCACGCTCTGCCGCTGCGGCGCCTCGCAGAACAAGCCGTTCTGCGACAACAGCCACATCAAGGCCGGCTTCACAGCCACCGGCGAGCCGCCGCTGAAGGAGGCGCCGGCGACGCTCGAGGCGCGCAACGGCCCGCTGACCATAACGCCAACCACCAACGGGCCGTTGAAGGTCGAGGGCAATGCCGAGATCGTCACCGGCACCGGCCACACGATCGACCGCACCACCCGCACCTTCCTGTGCCGCTGCGGCCACTCGGCCAACAAGCCGTTTTGCGACGGCAGGCACAAGAGAGTGGGGTTTGTGGGGTAGGCGGGGACGCGGTCGCCAATCACCCCAAAATCAGTCAGCGACCGCCCTTCAATGTCAGCCGCCGGCATGCGATGCTGACGCTCTCGGCCGAGGGGGCCGATTCTCATTCGGGGAATGCCATGTCTCTCACCATCACGCGCCGCATCGTCGCAGCGCTTTCGCTTGCCGCGCTGTTTGCGCCATCGGCCTATGCCGCCGACATCACCTTTGCCGTCAAGAACAGCCATCCCAACGCCATGCGCCTCGAGCTCTACAGCCAGGACCGCGACTATGTCTGGCCGGGCGACGACAAGGACTTTTATCTCGACGATGGCGAGACCAAGCAGATCCCGGTCTCGTGCAACGAAGGCGAGTCGATCTGCTACGGCGCCTGGGTCGATGGCGACGAGGAAACCTATTGGGGCGTCGGCCCCAACAACAAGGAAAAATGCGAAGACTGCTGCTACACCTGCGAAGGCGGCGAGACGGAAGAGATTGATCTGGTGCCGTGAGGCGGAGCGGCCGAAGCTGCTAATCTCCCCCCGTGTGGGGGAGATGTCCGGCAGGACAGAGGGGGGCGCCGTAGAGTACCAACCTAGACAACCACCAATGCCGCACACACCATTGCCGCCTCGACATCGCGCAAACGCCAGGTCGATGCGCAAAGTCCTGACGCCAGCCGAGCTCAAGCTCTGGAACGAACTTCGTGCGCACCGGTTGATGGGGCTTGGCTTCCGACGGCAATTTTCCATCGCCGGCTACATTGTCGACTTCGCTTGCCCGGAGAAGAAGCTGGTCGTTGAAGTAGATGGCTCGCAGCATGCGGATGCTGCCGGCGATGAAACGCGGACAGCGCGGCTCGAACAAGATGGCTGGACCGTCCTGCGGTTCTGGAATGACGACGTCATTCGCGACATCGAAAATGTCTGCCAGCATATTGTGATTGCGGCTGGGCTTGGAGGCGTATGCTGAACGGATGACGGGTGCTGGGCTGCAGGCAGCAGGGAGGTCGGCGGGACAGCGCCCCCCTCTGTCCTGCCGGACATCTCCCCCACGAGGGGGGAGATCAGCAGCTTCGGCCGCTCACCCTAACAACGCCCTCTGCCGCTTCGCTCCACCTGCCTTGCGCCAGGCATTGAACCTGTGCGTGGCGGCGGCAAACGAGATCTTCATCTGCTGGGCGACGGAATAGCGCGACTTGCCTTCGTCGAACATGCGGTAGCAACACTCGACGCCTTCCTCGGTCAGCTTGCCGTCGGGGGCCTTGTTGTGCGGATTTGCGGGGTCGAATTTTTCGACCTGCTGCTCAACCAGGCCTTTCAGCCGCTGCAGGTCGGCCTCGATGCTGGCGATGAGATCGAGGACGGGTTTGGGATCGAAGTGGTCGTGCGGCTTTGCCGTCATCTCCAGGATACCTTTCGCTTTGCGTGTCGCCGTCAATATAGGTGAACATTCGCTGATAATGAAGGGTACGCCGCAGCACGGGCGCTTCAACACTTGGTGACCGGCGATTGACCGGAGAAGCGCCAGCGCCTAGTTTAGAACCATTCTAAACTAGGGTGAATTTATCATGCTTTCCCGTGTCTTCGGTTTCGGCCGCCGTCCCTTTGAAACGCTGTCGGAACAGGAGATCCTGGCGCTGGCAATTTCGTCGGAAGAGGATGACGGGCGCATCTACCGCGCCTATGCCGAGGGACTGGCCGAAAGCTTTCCGCAATCGGCAAAAGTGTTCGAGGCGATGGCGCTCGAGGAAGACGGCCATCGCGATTCCCTCATCGAGCTTTACCGCAAGCGTTTCGGCGAGCGCATTCCGCTGCTGCGCCGCGAGCATGTAAAGGGCTATTACGAGCGCAAGCCCGACTGGCTGGTGCGGCCGCTCGGCGTCGAAAATGTTCGGCGGCAGGCCGAAGAGATGGAGCGGCAGGCCTATCGCTTCTATGTCGAAGCGGCCAAGCGCACCAGCGACGCTTCGACCAGAAAACTGCTCAACGACCTCGCGGCGGCGGAGCAAAGCCATGAGAATTCGGCGCATCGGCTGGAGCAGAAGCATGTTCCGGGCGAGGTGAAGGACGAGGAGGCCAGCGCCGAGCAGCGCCAGTTCATCCTGACCTATGTGCAGCCGGGGCTGGCCGGGCTGATGGACGGCTCGGTGTCGACGCTGGCGCCGATCTTTGCCGCCGCCTTCGCCACGCATGACACCTGGCAGACGCTGCTGGTCGGCCTTGCCGCCTCGATCGGCGCCGGCATTTCGATGGGCTTCACCGAAGTCGCCTCCGACGACGGCAAACTGTCGGGCCGCGGCTCGCCGATCAAGCGGGGGCTGACCGTCGGCATCATGACGACGCTGGGTGGCCTCGGCCACGCGCTGCCCTATCTCATCCCGCATTTCTGGACAGCAACGGCGGTGGCCGCGGTGGTGGTGTTCTTCGAACTGTGGACGATCGCCTTCGTCCAGAACCGCTATATGCAAACCCCTTTCCTGCGCGCGGCGTTTCAGGTGGTGCTGGGCGGGGCGCTGGTGTTTGCGGCCGGGGTGCTGATCGGGAATGCTTAGGTAAAGCGAAGGTCGGCGCTGCCCCTCATCTGCCTGCCGGCATCTTCTCCCCGTAACGGGGAGAAGGGGGCTATCGCGAATTTCGCAGCTTGTTCTGCAACGCTGGCGATTGGCGAAACCATCGGCAACAGCGTCTTTCTCCCCGTCACTATACGGGGAGAAATGTCCGGCAGGACAATGAGGGGCGGCGCGATGGTCGACGGTTATGAATGCCGCTGCACATCGTCAGCTTCACCCATTCACCGCCCGACTATCCGCCGGCGCTTCATCCCGCTCCGTCAGACCATAGTCCCGCACCACATGCGCAATCCGCAACCTATAGCCGGCAAAGATTCCGCCACGGCCGGCCTTTTGCGCCTCCCGGTGCTCCTCGGTGTTGCGCCAGGCCTTGACCGCTTCCTCATCGCGCCAGAAGGACAGCGACAGGATGCGGTTCGGGTCGACCAGGCTCTGAAACCGCTCGATGGAGATGAAGCCATCGATACCGTCGAGCAGCGGCCGCAGTTCCGCGGCGATGCCGAGATAGGCATCGCGCTTGCCCTGTGCCGGCTCGACCTCGAAGATGACAGCGATCATGCTTCCTCCTTGACCGCGGGCTGGAACAGCTGCCGCGGTCCATGCGGTCCGGACACCAGCTTCAAGAAGATGCGGTCTTCTTTCAAGATGAACTTTTCGCGGCGGGCGAATTCGTAATTGGCCTTGCCGGCGGGATCGGCGGCGAGCCGGGCGCGGTAGGCTTCATAGGCGGCCAGGCTGTCGATGTTGTAGGCGGCGTAGGCGGTGGTGGCCGAGCCCTCGTGCGGGGCGTAGTAGCCGATCAAATCGGCGCCGCAGCGCGGGATCGCCTGGCCCCAGGCCTTGGCATATTGCTCGAACGCCGCCTTGCCGAACGGGTCGATCTCGTAGCGGATGAAGCAGGTGATGGTCATCGTGATCTCCTTGGGTTTTCTGCGTCGATAGTTCGAGCGGCGTCGAAACGTTGCGCCGCCGGGCCTGCTAAGCAAAATGCCGGCGGTCAGGCCTGCCAGAAGGATTTAGCGCATTCGCGGCGCACATCCTCCCGGGTCAGACCAAGATCGCGCAGCAGATGGTCGTCGATCTCGGCGAGGTCGAGCCGCTGCAGGTGGCGGTCATACCAGCGGGCGAGCAGATGCCGGTGCAGCCAGGTGACGAACGGGAATGTCTGGCGGCTGGCGAGTGGGGCGGAAGCGGTTGGCATCGGCGTTCTCCTTGATCTCAGCCGACATTAGTGATTATCTCGCAAGAATGCTTCGATGGAGACCTAACTATGCGTGAAGGACCCGACATTGCCCGCATCGCCAGCCTGGTCGGCGATCCGGCGCGGGCAAACATGCTGAATGCGCTGATGGGCGGCACGGCTTTGACGGCAAGCGAACTGGCGCTGGAAGCCGGCGTGTCTCTGCCGACGGCGTCCTCGCATCTGTCCAAACTGATGGAGGGCGGGCTGCTGACTTTGGCCAGCCAGGGCCGGCACCGCTATTACGGCCTCGCCGGGCCGCAGGTGGCGGGCATGATCGAAGCAATCACCGGCGTGGCGGAAGCCGTTGGCCCCAAGCGTGTGCGGCCGGGTCCGCGCGACGGCGCCATGCGCGTGGCACGCGTCTGCTACGACCACCTTGCCGGCGAGCAGGCGGTGGCGATGCTGGACCGGCTCGTGGCGCGCGACATTCTTTTGCGCGACGAGCAGGAGATCAGGCTCGGGCCATCAGCGGCCTCGCATTTTTCGGCCATCGGCATCGATGTCGATGCCAAGCCGCGTCGGCCGGTCTGCCGCGCCTGCCTCGACTGGAGCGTGCGCCGCTCCCACCTCGCCGGCACGCTGGGCGCGGCGATCCTCGACAAGATCCTGGCCGAGAAATGGGCAAGGCGGGAGAAGGATAGTCGCGCCGTGGTGTTTTCGCCGCCGGGGAAACAGGCGTTTGAGCGGGTTTTTTTGGGTTGAGGTAGACGTCGGCGGGACAGCACCCCCCTCTGGCCTGCCGGCCATCTCCCCCGCAAGGAGGGAGATCAAGCGCACCTTGGATTTCGCCAATCTCCAACCTCGCAAGAAGAGCGACGCTTTGAAGCTGCCAATCTCCCCCCTTGCGGGGGAGATGTCCGGCAGGACAGAGGGGGGTGTGACGGATCGCTACGTCGGCCTTTTCACCCCCGCTTCAACACCTTCGCCTGCTTGAAGAAATCCGCCCAAGGATCAGCTTTCTCCAACTCCTTCAATGTCGTCTTGTCGCCGATCGGGAAAGAATTCGGCGCCAGCCCCGCTTCCACCTCCGCCCAGGTCACCGGGATCGACACCGTCGCGCCCTTCTTGGCGCGTGAGGAGTAGGGCGCGACCGTCGTCGAACCCCTACCGTTGCGTAGATAGTCGACGAAGATTTTTCCGGTGCGCGCCTTTTTCGATAGCGTTGCCGTGTAGCGATCAGGCGCGGCCTGCTCCAGCGCCTTGGCGAAATCATGGGAGAAGGTTTTGACCGCCTCCCAGTCCGCCGATGGTTTCAGCGGCACCAGCACGTGGTAGCCCTTGCCGCCCGATGGCTTGACGAAATTGGACAGCGACAGATCGTCGAGCTTGCCTCGGATGTCGAGCGCGGCCTCGCGCACCGCCTTGACGTCGACGCCCTCGTCGGGATCGAGATCGAAGATGATCTGGTCCGGCTTTTCCAGCTCGTCGGTCGTGCAGCCCCAGATGTGGACCTCGACCACGCCGTACTGGACCAGAGCGGCAAGGCCGTCGAAATCCCGGATGAACAGGATCTCCTCGCCGTCGGTCGGGTCTTTCATCCGGGCGATCTTGTCGCTCATGCCGGCCGAGGCGTGTTTCTGGAAAAAGCGCGGGCCACCTATGCCGTCCGGCGCCCGCACCAGGCTGAGTGGCCGGTTGACGACGAATTGCTGCATGCGTGGCCAGACCAGCGCATAGTGCTCGAGCAAAGCCTGCTTGGAGATCTTCTCTTCGGGCCACAGCAGCTTTTCGGGATGGGATAGTTTTACGCTGGTGGTCATTGCCCCAGCTTTGGTCCCGGCAGCCTTGCCGGCGCTGCTTGCCGCGGGCTTTGCCTTGCTGTCGGCCTTCGATGGCTTTTCCTGCACGACTTCCTCCGCCGGCTTGTCCTCGCGCAGTCCCTGGAACGACGCGTGGCGTATTATACGGTCCGAGGTCCAGCTGCGGAACTCCACTTCGCCGACAAGTTCTGGCTTGACCCAGACCAGGCCTTTGCCGTTTGGCACGGCTGCGGCGAAGGGCGACGATTTTGCCTTCAACGCATCGAGCTTTTTCTTCAGATCGGTGGCGCCCTTGACCGAAAAGCCGGTGCCGACGCGGCCGGCATAATTGAGCTTGCCGCCTTCGAAATAGCCGACCAGCAGCGAGCGCAGGCCGCGGCCGGTCTTTTCCGACGGCAGATAGCCGCCGATGACGAATTCCTGGCGCGCCGTGCATTTCGACTTCACCCAGCTCGGGCCGCGGCCGCTGCGATAGGGTGCGTCGGCGCGTTTGGAGACGATGCCTTCCAGCCCCATGCGACAGGCGTGCTGGAGCATGATCTTGCCGGGTTCGGCAAAATGGTCGCTGAAGCGGACGGCGGCATTTTCGGCCGGCTCGCCGAGCAGCTCCTGCAAGGCCTGCTTGCGCTCGACCAGCGGCTCGCGGCGCAAATCCTTTCCGTCGAGCCGCATCAGGTCGAAGACGTAGTAGGTAAAGCGGCTGGTTCGATTGGCGGAGAGATCCTGCTGGAGCAGCGAGAAAGAAGAAACGCCGCTGTCGGCCAGCACGACGATCTCGCCATCGATGATGGCGTCGCTGCATTTCAGTTGGGCCAGTTCGGCAACGATCTCGGGGCCGAATTTCTCCGTCCAGTCGAGGCCGGTGCGGGTCAGCAGCCGCACCTCGGTGCCGGCGATCTGCGCCTGCATGCGATAGCCGTCGAATTTGACTTCGTGCAGCCAGTCCTTGCCGGGCGGCGCGTCGCGCTCCAGCGTCGCCAGCTGCGGCTCGATGAAGTCGAGGCGTTTTCCGCGCGCTGCTTTCGCCTTGCCGGCGGCAGGCTTGTTGGAATGCCAGACTTTCGGCTTCTTGCCGTCGGCGGTCTTGCCCTCCGCGACCTGTTCGATGGTCAGGCCCGACTTCACCGACTTCGGTGCGTCCTTCAGAATATCTTCGCCCGGGCGGGCAGCGGCATCGTTTGATTTGATCAGCAGCCAGTTGTCGCGTTTTTCGCCCGCGCGTGGCTTCAGCCGCACCAGATGCCACAGGCCGTTCAGCTTCTTTCCTTTGAGCTCGAATGAGATGTGGCCCTTCTTCATCGCCTTGGCGGCGTCGATCTCGGGCGTCCATGTGCCTTCGTCCCAGACGATGACCGTGCCGCCGCCATATTCGCCCTTGGGAATGGTGCCCTCGAAGGATGCATAGTCGAGCGGATGGTCCTCGACATGCACGGCCAGCCGCTTTTCGTGCGGATCGAGGCTCGGGCCGCGCGTCACCGCCCAGCTCCACAAGACGCCGTCATGCTCGAGGCGGAAATCGTAATGCAGCCTGGTCGCATCGTGCTTCTGGATAACGAAGATGCCGCCGGGCTGCTTGCCGCGCGTAACCTTGCCGGCAGGCTCGGAGGTCTTCTTGAAATCGCGCTTGGACTGATATTGTTCGAGGCTGGCCATGGTGCTCACGCCGATTTGCGTTTGGGCGCGGCGGCTTTCGCCTTGCCGCTTTTGGCCGCCGGCCTCGCCTTCTTGGCCGAGCCCTTCGCCGCGCCGCCATCCGACAGGCTCTTCTTCAGCGCGTCGAACAGATTGACCACGTTGGACGGCTTGGGCGCGGCCTGTGGCCTCGGCGCCTTCTTGCCGGCCTTCTTGGCGCGGATCAGTTCGAGCAGCGCGTCCTCATACTTGTCCTCGAATTTCGACGGATCGAACTTCGCCTTCTTCTTGTCGATGATGAGTTCGGCGAGATCCGTCATCTCCTGGTCGGTCTTCACCGCCTCGATGTCGCCGAAGACGGTTTCGGGCTGCCGCACCGTGTTGTCGTAGCGCAAAGTGGTCAGCACCATGCCTTTGCCGAGCGGCTCGATAGCGACGGGACGTTCCCGCTGATAGAGCACGATGCGCGCCAGCCCGGCCATCTTCTTGCCGGCCATGGCGTCGCGGATGACGGCAAAGGCTTCCTCCGACACCTTGTCGGCCGGCGCGACATAATAGGGCGTGTCGAGATAGATCTGCTGGATCGAGGCTTTGTCGACGAAACCGTCCAGCGCCATGGTGTGCGACGACTCGATCTGCACCGCGGCGATCTCGTCTTCCTCGATATGGACGAAGTCGCCGTCGTCGAGTTCATAGCCCTTGATCTCATTGCCTTCCTCCAGCGGCTTGCCGGTTTCGGCATCGACATAGATGCGCTTGACCGTGTTGCCGGTCTTGCGGTTCAGCACCCTAAACGAGACCTTTTCGGTGTGGGTGACGACGTTGGTCAGTTCGACGGCGCAGGTGACCAGCGACAGTTTCAGATAGCCCTTCCAGGCGGGGCGGGGTGCCATGGCAAAACTCCTGCGCGATGCGGTTCAACCGAGAACGGGCAAAGCCCGTTCCGGTTCCGGGCGCTGCCAGAGGAGCTTTCCGGCCGTGCGCACGGAAATTTCGCAGAGCTCGCCGAAATTGAAACAGAACCGCGCCCAAGCGACATCGAGACGAAACATATGTGATGCAAAAGTCACAATGCCCGAAATGGCGACGAACCACACTGAAAGACCCCGAAACAGCCGCATTCCGGCCACGAAGCGACGGGTTTTCGACCGAAGATTAACATCGTGTTCACCGACTATTCACGCCTCGACGCTATGATCCCCGCAATCGGACGGGACATCCGAAAATCGGGACAGGGACTAAGTAAAATGAAATTCTGGGGCCACATCGCCGGCTATGCCGCCGCCATCCGCGAATTCATCGCGCCGACCTATCGGCCGGAGCGCTATTACATGCGCGGACCGGGCCCGGCCTGCGCCCGTCGCGGCAGCTCGCTCGGCGCGCACTGATCATGACGTTCGAAAGCCGTCACGACAGCCGGATCTGCAGACCGGCCGCCGACTACCGCGCAACCACCTATCGCGCCGAGCGCCCCGCTCTGGCCGCGAGAAGCCGTGCGACAACGCCGCGGCTTTGATCCCGTAGCCGGCAGGCTTAGTGTCGCCTGACACAAGCTGCCGGATGTCCCGTGACTTCTCCTCCTGAACCCTTCGATGCCAGCCAGCCGTTGATCGTTTTCGATGGCGTCTGCGTGCTGTGCTCTGGCTTCGTACGCACGGTGGTCAGGCTCGACCGCAAAAACCGCTTCCGCTTCGCCACCGCGCAGTCGCCCTTAGGCGAGGCGCTGTTCCACAAACATGGACTGCGCACAGACAGCTATGAGACCAATCTGGTCCTCATCGGCGGCGCTCCTTTCATGCGGCTGGACAGTTTTGTTGCCGTGATGGCCGAACTCGGCTGGCCATGGCGGGCGGCGAAAGCCCTGCTGCTGTTGCCGCGCCCCTTGCGCGACTGGCTCTACGAACGCATCGCCAAAAACCGCTACGCCATCTTCGGCCGCAAGGACAGTTGCGAGATCCCGTCCGCCACGATGCGTGCGCGGATGATTGGCTGATCCCATGTCGCCCAAAAGTGACCTCGGTTTTGGGGAAACGACATGCATGGAGGCAACAGCGCGATGAGGCTTCTGGTCGTCGGCGGCTATGGCATTTTCGGCGGCCGCATCGTGCAGTTGCTGGAGAGCGAACCGCGCCTGACGCTGATCGTCGCCGGGCGCGGGCTGGCCAAGGCCGAAGCCTGGTGCAAAACCCGCATCGGCGCGGCGGCGAAGATGGTGCCCCTTGCGTTCGATCGCGGCGGTGATCTGCCGGCTCAGCTTTCGGCGCTCAAACCCGATTGTGTCGTCGACGCCAGCGGTCCGTTCCAGGCCTATGGCGCGGGCCGCTACCGGCTGATCGAGGCCTGCATCGCGCAAGGCATCCATTATCTCGACCTCGCCGACGGGTCGGACTTCGTCGCCGGCGTCTCCGCGTATGACGATGCGGCGCGCAAGGCAGGCCTGTTCGTGCTGTCCGGCGTGTCGAGTTTCCCGGTGCTGACCGCAGCGGTGGTGCGTCGTCTTTCCGCCGGCATGGCGCGGGTCGACACAATCCAGGGCGGTATCGCGCCGTCGCCCTTTGCCGGCGTCGGCGAAAATGTCATCCGCGCCATTGCCGGTTACGCCGGCCAGCCGGTCGACCTGAAACGCGATGGCGGTAAGGCGCAGGGCCATCCGCTGACCGAGCAGATGCGCTATACGATTGCCGCGCCGGGCAAGGTGCCGCTGAACAGCACGCTGTTTTCGCTGGTCGACGTGCCGGATTTGCGCGCGCTGGCGGACCTGTGGCCGCAGGCCAAAACCATCTGGATGGGCGCCGGGCCGGTTCCCGAAATCCTGCACCGCGCCTTGATCGGCCTTGCCTGGCTGGTGCGGATCGGACTGGTGCGGTCGCTGTCGCCGCTGGCGCCGCTGATGCACTGGGCGTCCAACCGGCTGCGCTGGGGCGAACATCGCGGCGGCATGTTCGTCGCGGTGGAGGGGGTCGACAAGGCGGGTGAAGCGATCAAACGCTCCTGGCATCTGCTGGCCGAAGGCGATGACGGGCCGCTGATCCCGGCCATGGCGGTGGAGGCGCTGGTGCGCAAGACGCTGGAAGGACAGGCGCCGGCCCCAGGGGCGCGAGCGGCGGTGCGCGACCTGGAACTTGACGACTATCAGGCGCTGTTTGCCGGCAAGGCGATCTATACCGGCTTCAGGGGTGACACTGCCGACGTCGAAAAGCCCCTCTATCCGCAAGTGGTCGGCGGCACCTGGCAGGATCTGCCCGAAGAAATCCGCGCCATGCATGAGCGCGTTGGAACGGCCGAGGGACGCGGCAGCGTTGAACGCGGCGCCGGTATTCTTAGCCGGCTATCTGGCTGGTTGGTTGGATTTCCTCCCGCCAGTGCCGACGTGCCGGTCCAGGTCCGCTTCGACTCCGGCAAGGATGGCGAGACGTGGACGCGAACGTTTGGCGCTCACACTTTCTCCAGCCGCCAGTTCGTCGGTAAAGGCCGATCACAGCGGCTGTTGTGCGAGCGCTTCGGCCCGCTGAACTTCGCCATGGCGCTGGTGGCAGAGCAGGGAAGACTGTCGCTGGTGCTGCGCCGCTGGAGCTTTCTCGGCCTGAAGCTGCCGATGTGGCTCTGCCCGCGCTCGGCATCCTATGAGAGCGTCGAGGACGGCCGCTTCCGCTTCCATGTCGAGATCTCGCACCCGCTCACCGGGCTGATCGTGCGCTATCGCGGCTGGCTCGAGCCGAACGCCTGATCCATCCCCGCGACCTCAGTCCGGCAGCGCGGCGACGGCGACGATCTCGATGACGATGTCGGCCTGGGCAAGCGCTGCGACGCCGATCACTTCCGAAGGCGGCGGATTGTTGTAGCTGCAGTGCTTCGGACAATGCTCTGCGAAGAACGCGTCCAGCACGTCGAGGCGAAAATTGGGAGAGCTGAGCACCCCGCCGTCGGGAAATGGCCCTCTGACGAAGAAGGTCAGCCTGATGAGGTGATCGAGGCTGCTGCCCAGTTCCTCCAGATCCGATTTGATGTTGCCGAGAACTTCACGCCACTGCGCCGCCGCATCGCCGGCGAAGCCGCCGCCTTTCTTGCCGGCTGGATCATAGTCGGCCGATGTCGCGGTGTTGCCGCAGAGATAGACGGTTCCTCTCGCTCCACTGACGACTGTGCCCTTTGCCCATGGCATCAACCGGCCGTTCTTGAATTTCTTGTGGGTCACGAGTTCCATTCTCTCCTCCCATGCCTCGCGTGACGTGCCCGCCACGACAGAGGATAGTGCTGCGCGCGACCGCTGCCAGTCCGGTGCTGCCATCGTCCAGCCAGGAAAGATCTGGTCCTTGCGAAATCTCCTTGTGAAGATGAAAGTTTTTCTGAAGCCTGTCGAAATCGGGCATGGCCACACGACATACGTCCGGCACGCAACGACGCGGCCTTCGAAAAACAGGAGAAGACCATGCGATACATGCTTTTGATATACGCGAACGAAGCCGCGATGGCGGCCGCGCCGAGCGACAAGACCTACGAGATCAGCGCCGCATACGGCGCCTACACCGAAGCGTTGAAGAAATCCGGAGCGTGGCTCGCCGGCGACCGACTGAAGCCGACCCAGCTTGCCACCGCGGTGCGGACGGCCAACGGCAAGACCAATGTGCTCGACGGCCCCTACGCCGACACCAAGGAGCAGCTTGCCGGTTTCTATATGATCGAGGCCGAGGACGCCGACGCGGCGATCGCATGGGCAGCGCGCTGTCCAGGTGCCAGCGCCGGCACTATCGAGGTGCGGCCGATCTGGGAAATGACCGAGTACCCTTCTCAGAAATGACCCAGTGATGGACAGTCGACCGGAGATCGCGCGCGCGGCGGCCGAGGCGGCCGCCCGGCAAAGCTACGGCAAGCTCGTCGCCTGGCTCGCGGCGCGCACGCGCGATGTCGCCGGCGCCGAGGACGCGCTTGCGGATGCCTTTGCCGCAGCACTTGAGCGCTGGCCGAAAACCGGCGTGCCCGAAAAGCCGGAGGCCTGGCTGCTGGCCGTGGCGCGCCGCCGTGGCGTCGATGCGGTGCGCCGTCGGCTGACCAGCGAGGCGAGCCGCGACCATCTCAAGCTGATGGCCGAGGAGATGGAGGCAAGCATGCAAGACGAAGACCTGCCCGACGAGCGTCTCAGGCTGATGTTTGCCTGTGCCCATCCTGCGATCGAGGCCAGCGTGCGGGCGCCGCTGATCCTGCAGACGGTTCTGGGTTTCGACGCGGCGACCATCGCCTCGGCCTTCCTGGTCTCGCCGGCGACGATGGGCCAGCGCCTGGTGCGCGCCAAGAGCCGGATCCGCGAGATCGGCATTCCGTTCCGCGTACCGGAGCGGGCCGAACTCGGCGAGCGGCTGGATACGGTGCTGGAGGCGATCTACGCCGCTTTCGCCGAAGGCTGGACCGACCCGGCCGGCACTGAAACGCAACGCCGCAACCTGGCGACCGAAGGCATCTGGCTCGGGCGGCTGGTGGCGTCGCTGATGCCCGACGAGCCGGAAGCGCTCGGTCTGCTGGCGCTGATGCTGTTCGCCGAGGCCCGCCGCCCGGCGCGGCGCGATGAAGCCGGCGACTATGTTCCGCTTGCCGATCAGGATTGCCTTCTGTGGGATCATGCGCTGATCGACGAGGCCGAAGCGCTGCTCGGCCACGCTGCGACCATGGGCGTGATCGGCCGCTACCAGCTCGAAGCGGCCGTGCAGTCGGTGCACGCGACGCGGCGGCGAGCCGGCCAGACCGACTGGGCGGCGATCCGAAATTTTTACGATGCGCTGTCGGCGATTGCCGGGTCGCCGGTGGTGGCGATCAACCGCGCCGTGGCGATCGCCGAGGTCGACGGGGCGGCGGCGGGACTGGCGGCGCTTTACGTGCTCGGCGACGACAAGCGGCTTAATGACTATCAACCCTACTGGGCTGCCCGCGCCGGCCTGCTGGCCAGGCTCGGCAATGCAGCGCAAGCGGTCGAAGCCTATGACCGGGCGATCGGCCTCGAGCGCGACCCGGCCGTGCGCCGCTTCCTGCAGGGGAAACGGGCGGCGCTGAAGAATTGAGCGGCGGCAGATAGCGCCGGGGTCTGGTCTTGCAACTGGTGCCAGTTTGCGCAAACCTCAGCCTCAACAGACCGGTCATCCGGTGGATGCCTGATTGCCTGAATCTGGGGGGCGAAGTGTTCGGCGGGCCTATTACCGTTCTCATGGTCAATGAGTATCCTGACTACATCGATGCACAGGTATGGGCTGCCGAGCTGAAAACCCGCGTGCCGCAGCTCGAGTTCAGGCTTTGGCCAGATGCCGGGAACAAAAGTGACATAGATGTTGTGCTGATCGACAAGGGCGCCAGTCCTGGCTTTTTTGACGCCATGACGGGGCTAAGCGCCGTCGTCTATTTGGGGGCCGGTGTCGAGGGTATTGATCTTCAGAGCTTTCCCAAGAGTGTTCCGCTCATCAGGCTCGCAACGCGTGAGCAGGCTTCGGAAGTGGTGCAGTACATCGTCCTTCGCGTTCTCTGCCAGCAACGGCATGTTGTGGATTACATGGGTCTGCAAACCCGCAAGGTTTGGAATCCGCTTGCGCCGCGGAAGATCTCCGAGACAAGAATTGTTGTACTGGGTGCAGGCCGCATCGGTGGCTGGGCCGCAAAGCTGTTTGCAGACTTGGGCTACGACACGGCAGTCTGGTCCCGCCATCAAAAGACGCTTCCTGGCATACATAGTTACTTTGGCCGTGCCCAGCTTGCGGACGCACTAACAAGCCGGGACTACGTTATCTGTTCACTTCCCCTGACTGGTGACACTCGTGGGATACTGAACTCCAGTACCTTTGGAAAAATGAAGCGAGGTGCCTACCTTGTGAATGTCGGCAGGGGCGCGCATGTCAACGAAGCCGACCTAATCCGCGCTCTCGACGAGGGTCAACTTTCTGGTGCTTGTCTGGACGTGTTTGAACGTGAGCCGCTGGAGGCTTCATCGCCGTTATGGAGTCATCCCAGGGTGACTATCACACCTCATGTCGCGAGCTTCTGGGTTGATTCTGGTATCGACCAGACCGCCGATCTCTGCGGTCAAATCGCAAGAGGAGAGCCTCTGTCCAACAAGATCGACCTCGAACGGGGTTATTGAATCGAACGAGGCTCCGATCTTCATGAAGCGCGGACATCAGCGCGTGCTTCCCCGGCTATTGCATCGGGTCCGAATATCTCGAGCCTCTGGCCGCCGAAGGTCAACGTCCCTCCACCTTCGGCAGCTTTAACGCATCGGAAGCAGCGGCCTCGCTCAAGCAGGCCCGCCACGGACGCTTTTTCAGCAAGTTCACCCGGGACTAGGCGCCAAGCCCGTCGAACAGAATCGTCGACAGATAGCGCTCGGCGAAGGAGGGGATGATCACCACCAGGTTCTTGCCCTTGTTCTCCGGCCGTGAGCCGACGACGATCGCCGCCTGGAGTGCGGCGCCCGACGAGATGCCGACCGGCACACCTTCGAGGCGGGCGACGAGGCGGGCGTTGGCGACCGACTCCTCGTTTGAAACCTTGACGATCTCGTCATAGATCGTGGTGTCGAGGATCTTTGGCGCAAAGCCGGCGCCGATGCCCTGGATTTTGTGCGGGCCGGGCTGGCCGCCCGACAGCACCGGCGATGCCTCAGGCTCGACGGCGACGACATGCACCGAAGGCTTGCGCTGCTTCAGCACCTGGCCGACGCCGGTGATGGTGCCGCCGGTGCCGATGCCGGCGACGAAGATGTCGACACCACCATCGGTGTCGTTCCAGATCTCCTCGGCCGTGGTGCGACGGTGGATCTCCGGATTGGCCGGGTTTTCGAACTGCTGCGGAATGACAGCATCGGGCAGGGTCGCCGCCAGCTCGTCGGCCTTGGCAATGGCACCCTTCATGCCCTTGGGACCTTCGGTCAGCACCAACTCGGCGCCGAGCAGCGCCAGCATCTTGCGGCGCTCCACCGACATGGTTTCAGGCATGGTCAGGATCAGCTTGTAGCCCTTGGCGGCGGCGGCGAAGGCGAGCGCAATGCCGGTATTGCCGGAGGTCGGCTCGATCAGCGTCGTCTTGCCGGGCCTGATGCGGCCCGACGCTTCCAGCGCCTCTATCATCGAAACGCCGATGCGATCCTTGACCGAGGCGATCGGGTTGAAGAATTCGAGCTTGGCCAGAAGGTTGGCAACGACGCCTTTCTCCTTGGCGAATTTGTCGAGCCGCACCAACGGCGTGTCGCCGATCGTCTCGGTGATCGAATTGTAGACGCGGCCGCGGCCGGGCACGCGCGGCGAAGAGACGGGCTTGTTCATTGGTTTCGCTCCCAAGTCAAATCAGGCAATTGGTCAGGCAATTGGCATCGGCGGACAGAATAGGGCTTTCGACCGCGCAAGATAGGCTGCCGGCCGAAAATATCGAGTGGGGTGCTTGCTGAAAAGACCGACCTCCCGGAAACGCATTTCCCGGATGGCCCGATTGGCGGAATGGATTGGCTGAAACCGGTCTACTGACGCGCCGCAATGGCTGCGGCTGCGCCAACCATGAAGCCGGCTGCGGTGCGGTTCAGCGCCTTCAGCGCGCGCGGCGATTTCAGAAACCAGCGCGCCTTGGCGGCCAGCGCCAGATAAGGCACCAGCACCACGAAGAGCACGATGACGGTGAGCGCGACCAGGATGCCGTAGTCGGCGAGCGTGATGGTCTTCAGGTCGACGATGGTCGGCGTGATTGCGAGATAGAAGATCATCGTCTTCGGGTTGCCGAGCGTGACGGTGAGGCCGGCAAGGAAGCTCGATGCCAGACCACCCTTGCCTTTCTTGGCCTCGACCGTTTCGGGCGTGATGCCGGCGATCCAGAACCGCCAGCCGAGGAAGGCGAGATAGGCGACGCCCAGCCATTTGATGGCGAGGAAGACCATGCCGAAGGTCTGCGCGACAAAGGCAAGGCCGAGCACCACGGCGGTGAGATAAATGAGATCGCCGAGCATCAGTCCGAAGGACATGGCCAGCGACGAGCGGAAGCCGGAGCCCAGCGCCCGCGCCACAAGCGCGGTGACGCCAGGGCCGGGAATGGCGGCGGCGATGCCGAGTGCGGCGCTATAGGCGAGAAAGCCGGTGAGGGTCATGACGGTTGCACCCCGTAAAGTGCCCCTGATGCCATGAAAGTCGGCAGGGGTAAAACGGATTCGAATGCGCCAGCAAGGTCGGACGGTCGTCAGGGCACGGCCGATAACGAGAGATGGTTCACTTACGCGCCGTGGGAGAGCGGCTATCCCCCATCCGCCCCACCGCACTTTGCAATCCCTAATAGCTGCGCTCTTGCGCGGCTACACCGACAGGAGCTGCCCATGCTAGCGAAACGACTTCACATCCAGCTTCTGCAATGGAAGCCCCATTCCGGGGCGCGCGGGCACGAGCTGGAATGGTATCTGTGGTTCGAGGGGCGGCAGGCCTTCAGCCTGTTCGACAAGGGCACGAGCGATATCGTCCGAGCGCCTGGGTACTTTGCCGACAGCCGGAACCCCGGCGCTCACCCCGTTCATCCGATGATCTATCCGCTGGTCGTCAACAACCGCTTCAAGGTGCGGCTGGTCGCGTTAGAGCGCGACTCCCCGGACCCCGATGACACTGCCAAGGGCGAATTCTACATCGACCTCGACACCAAATATCCGCCGGTTTCCGACTGGCGCATCGTTGCTTCCGATCCGCGCAACAGCGACCTCAACGTGGAAGCGTCGTTCCAGCTGCAATGGCTGGACTATGTCGACACCAATGAGATCCCCGACACCGGCGTGCGGCGCATCGTCGACAAGTCCAATTATCCCTACCCCTGGGGCGCCAATGTGATGATGTTCGAGCACTGGCTCGGGCTTGGCCGCAAGGCAGCGCTCAAGCTTGACGACCAGAACCGCGCATCGCGCCGCGAATACTGGATGATCAACGGCAATGCGGCCCGGCGCATGGTGCAGGACGTCTATCGCTTCAACGTCAACCAGCTGGGCGTCGCCAACGACACGATCAGCAGTGTTTACGTGCCGAAGCTCAATGACGGTCACGTCACGGTGACGCTCTACGAACACGATTTCAGCGACAGCCGATTCGCGCAAGGGGCGAAGAAGTCCTTCGGCTCGGTCGGCCTCTTCAATCTCAGGGATACCGGTTTCGACGACCGCGTCTCATCGGCCGAGGTGATCCATACCTATCCCAAGGCGATACATCGGGACGTGCACTGGGGCAGCTCTTTGCCAAACCAATGGGCTCAGGAAGGCCCGTCGACATGAGTGATGCGCCAGATGGTGCCGTTGGCATCCTCGGTGAGGATGAGCGCGCCGTCTTTGGCCACCGCGACGCCGACAGGCCGGCCCCAGACGGAGTCATTGGAAATGACGAAGCCGGTGATGAAATCCTCATACTCGCCGGTCGGCTTGCCATCCTTGAACTTCAGTCGCACCACCTTGTAGCCCGTGCGTACGCCGCGGTTCCAGGACCCGTGCAGGGCAACGAAAGCATCGCCCTTGTACTCGGCCGGGAAATTGCTCCCCTCATAGAAGACAATGTTGAGCGGCGCAGAATGCGCCTGCATCAGCACGTCGGGGATGGTCGCCTTGCCGGCAAGGTCTGGGCGCTCACCCTTGCGGCGCGGATCCTCATTGTTGCCGATGTAGTACCAAGGCCAACCGTAGAAGGCGCCGTCCTTTACGGTGGTTGCGAATTCGAACGGAATGTTGTCGCCGAGCGAGTCCCGCTCGTTGACGACGCACCACAGCGCGCCGGTCGCCGGCTGCACGGTCAGGCCAGAACAATTGCGCAGGCCAGTGGCAACGATGCGGCCATTCTTGCCGTCTACGTCGAAGGCCAACACGTCGGCGCGACCGTCCTCCTCGCCCCAGGCGGCACCTGAAGGCATGGATTTGATCCAGGCGTCGAGGCCGCCGCGCGGTTCCTTCCCCATGCCCTCGGCGATATTCGATTCGGAGCCGACCGAGACATAAAGCGTCTTGCTGTCGGGCGAGAAGGCGATGTCGCGAGTCCAGTGGCCGCCCGAGGGAATGCCGGAGACAATCGTCTCCGGTTCACCGGAGGCTTTCAGATCGCCGTCGCGATAGGCGAAGCGCACCACGCTATCGGTGTTGGCGACATAGACCCACTGCGCCTTGTCGCCCGGCGGATAGAAGGCAATGCCGTAGGGTCGGCTCAGGTTGCTGGCAAAGATCGCTTTCTGGACGGGTTTTGCGCTACCCTTTCCGAGACGATAAACGCGTATCTCGTCGTAGTTGCTGTTGGCAACAAACAGGTCGCCATTCGGAGCAACGCGAACGACGCGCGGGTTGGCGATACCGGAGGCGATAAGCTCCGCTGTAAAACCCGGCAGCACAACTGGATTGGCGCCTTCGGGCCTCTCCGCCACGCCGGGGCCATTGGATGCGGATTCGGTGACAAAGGGCGCCTGCAGGTCCTGCGGCTTGATCAGCCGGCGCACGCCCGGTTTGTCCGCCTTCCAGTCGCCGAAAGCGTCCTTGCCGGTCAGCAGCGGTTGATCGGCTTGCTGAGCGAAGGCACTGGTGGCCACAAGCAGGGCAAGGCTCGCGAAGCCGGCAATCCGGATCATGCTGTCCTCCTCGAATTCACGCCGGTCGGGGCGCCATGCAAAGAAGAGATATCGCGCGAGCGCCACAAAAGAGAAGCGTGCGCGCGCAGATTCAAGCGAAACCCGTCAGCTGTCTTCTTCCTCGACGTCGAGATCGTCGTCGAGCCGCTTTTCCAGCGCGACGAGATCGTCCGGCAGCGGCAGGCCCATGGCGCGCATTTCGCGAAGTTTTTCGCGTAGCTGCTCCTGGATTTCGTGCTCGTCCTCGGGCTGGTTGACCATTTCCTCGAGCAGCAGACTGATCTGGGCCTTGAACGATTCAAGCGCCATTCTGCGCCCTCCTTTGCGGTGATCCCGGCTTCGGCTTATCTCAACATCCGGGTAATCAATTGGGCAGTGTAGTCGACCATGGGCACGATGCGGGCATAATTCAGCCTGGTAGGGCCGATGACGCCGAGCGCGCCGACGACGCGGGCATCCTTGTCGCGGTAAGGCGCCACCACCAGCGACGAGCCGGAGAGCGAAAACAGCTTGTTTTCCGAGCCAATGAAGATGCGCACGCCGGGGCCGTCCTCGGCGAGGTCGAGCAGCTGGATCAGCCCGTCCTGCGTTTCCAGGTCCTCGAACAGGTGCCTGAGCAATTCGATGTCGGCCTGGGCGGTGACATTTTCGAGCAGATTGGCACGGCCGCGCACGATGAGACGCGCCGGCAGGCCGCTGTCGGCGCCCGCCCACACCGCCAGGCCTTTTTCGACGAGATCCTGCGACAGCGTGTCGAGGGCGGCCCTGGTCTCGTCCTTGATACGAGCGATCTCGATGCGCGCCTCGGCGAGCGTGCGGCCCCTGATATGGGCGTTCAGGAAGTTGGAGGCTTCGTGCAGCTGCGAGACGGTGATGCCGGCCGGCAGGTCGACGACACGGTTCTCGACATCGCCGTTCTGCGACACCATCACGGCCAGCGCCTTGGTCGGCTCAAGCTGGATGAACTCGATGTGCTTCAGCGCCACCTCGTTCTTGGTGGCCAGCACCAGGCCGGCGCCGCGCGACATGCCTGACAGCATCTGGCTGGCCTCGGTCAGCATGTGTTCCAGCGTCGCGCCCGAGCCGGAGGCGCGCACCTGCGCCTCGATGACGCGGCGTTCCTCGTCGGAAAGATCGCCGAGCTCCATGAAGGCATCGACAAAGAAGCGCAGGCCGGTCTGCGTCGGCAGCCGCCCGGCCGAGATGTGCGGGGCATAGATCAGGCCGAGATGTTCGAGATCGCTCATCACATTGCGGATGGTGGCCGGTGACAGCGACGACGGCAGGATGCGCGACAGGCTGCGCGATCCCACAGGCTCACCATCCTTGAGGTAGGAATCAACGATGCGCCGGAAAATGTCGCGCGAGCGCATGTCGAGCGACTGCAGCGCGGGTGCCAGCAGACTGGGTTCGGTGACTGCCTTGGTCATTCGGGCCAAAAACCTCCGGCTAAAGGATATAGACTTCCTTCGCCCCTGCGCAACCCGCTGCCGCACTTGCGGTCAGCGGCGTCTGTTCCAGATCGCCCGCTGCCGCGTTTGCGGCCAGCGGCGTCGCTCTTGCGATCGCCCAATGCCGTATGCGGTCACCGCGCCGCGTTTGCGGCCATTTTCCTTTGCGCCATGGGCTGCATGCGTCTACAAGCCGCCCACGCAACCGCAAAAAGAACAGAAAGAGGCCTCGATGCGCCCCTCCAAACGCCAAGCCGACGAAATGCGCCCCATCTCCTTCGAGCGCGGCGTGTCCAAACACGCCGAAGGCTCGTGCCTGGTGAAATTCGGCGACACGCATGTTCTGTGCACGGCGAGCCTGGAGGAAAAGGTGCCGGGCTGGATGCGCAATTCCGGCAAGGGCTGGGTGACGGCTGAATACGGCATGCTGCCGCGCTCGACCGGCGAACGCATGCGCCGTGAAGCTTCTGCCGGCAAACAAGGCGGCCGCACGCTGGAGATCCAGCGGCTGATCGGCCGTTCGCTGCGCGCGGTCGTCGACCTGCAGGCGCTGGGCGAACAGCAGATCACCGTCGACTGCGATGTCATCCAGGCCGATGGCGGCACCCGCACGGCCTCGATCACCGGCGGCTGGGTGGCGCTCTACGATTGCCTGCGCTGGATGGAAGCACGGCAGATGGCCAGCGTTGCCAAAGTGCTGAAAGACCATGTCGCGGCGATTTCCTGCGGCATCCATGACGGCCAGCCGGTCATCGATCTCGACTACATCGAGGATTCGTCGGCCGGCACCGACGCCAATTTCGTCATGACCGGCAAGGGTGGCATCGTCGAGATCCAGGGCACCGCCGAGGGCGAGCCTTTCTCCGAAGGGCAGTTCGCGGAGCTGATGGGTCTGGCCAAGAAGGGCATCCAAAGGTTGGTGAGTTTGCAGCAGATGGCTGTGGCCTGATTGAATTTAGTGCGATGACGTCGGCGATCCTTCACACCCCCCTCTGGCCTGCCGGCCATCTCCCCCGCAAGGGGGGAGATCAGAGGTCGCTACCGTTTTCGCCAACCATCAACGTTGAGACGCTGCCAGCGGAACTGCCAATCTCCCCCCTTGCGGGGGAGATGCCCAGCAGGGCAGAGGGGGGTGCCTCGTGACTCCCTCTGCTATTTTGGAATCCGCTCTCTACGTCTCCGATCTTGCGGCCGCAGAAACCTTCTACCGCGATGTACTCGGCCTCGACCTCCTCGGCAAAGTCGACGGCCGCCATCTCTTCTTCCGCTGCGGCGCCGGCGTTTTGCTGATCTTCAACGCCGAGGCGACCAAAATCCCGCCGGCGCCGGATGCGCGGCTGAAAGTGCCGCCGCATGGCACGGTCGGCGAGGGCCATCTCTGCTTTGCGGCAAGCGCGGATGAACTCGGGCGCTGGAAGGCGCAGCTTGAGGCGAAAGATATCGCCATTGAAAGCGAATTCGACTGGCCGCAAGGCGGGCGTTCGATCTACATACGCGACCCCTCGGGCAATTCGATCGAATTTGCCGAGCCACGGATCTGGGGCCTTTGATGCATTCTCTCGATGGAAAGAAGATCGTCGTCGCCAGCCACAATGCAGGCAAGCTGCGCGAATTCGCCGATTTGATGGGTCCGTTCGGCTTCGAGGCGAAGTCGGCCAAGGACTGCGGCTTGCCGGAGCCGGACGAGACCGGCGCCACTTTCGAGGAAAATGCCTACATCAAGGCTTTTGCGGCGGCCAAAGCCACCGGCCTGCCGGCGCTGTCGGACGATTCGGGCCTCTGCGTCGACGCGCTCGACGGCGCACCCGGCGTCTACACCGCCAACTGGGCCGAAACCCCGGAAGGCACGCGCGATTTCGGCATGGCCATGCAGCGCACCGAAGTGGCGTTGCAAGAGGTCGGCGCAGCGGAGCCCAAGCAACGGACGGGGCGCTTCGTCGCCGTCATCTGCCTCGCCTTCCCAGACGGCGAAGCCGAATATTATCGCGGCGAGGCCGAGGGAACGCTGGTGTGGCCGCCGCGCGGCGAACTCGGCTTCGGCTACGACCCGGTGTTTCTACCCGACGGTTTCGACAAGACGTTCGGCGAGATGAGCGCCGAGGAGAAGCATGGCTGGAAGCCCGGCCAGCCAACGGCGCTGTCGCACCGCGCCCGCGCCTTCCAGAAATTCGCCCGCGCCAGACTTGGTTCGGCCTGAGATGTCGCTGGACCGCAGCCCGGGCTTCGGCGTCTATATCCATTGGCCGTTCTGCGCGGCCAAATGCCCGTATTGCGACTTCAACAGCCATGTCCGCCACCAGCCGGTCGACCAGCAGCGCTTTGCCCGCGCCTTCGAGACCGAGCTCGCGACGATGCGCGGGCGCACCGGGCCGCGCGAAGTGACCAGCATCTTTCTCGGCGGCGGCACGCCCTCGCTGATGCAGCCGCAGACGGTGGCGACGGTGCTCGACGCCGTGGCCAAGAACTGGACCGTGCCCGATGGCATCGAGGTGACGCTGGAAGCCAATCCGTCCTCGGTCGAGGCCGAGCGTTTTCGCGGCTACCGCGCCGCCGGCGTCAACCGGGTGTCGCTCGGCGTGCAGGCGCTGAACGACAAGGATTTGCGTTTTCTCGGCCGGCTGCACAATGTCGAGGAAGCACTGCATGCCATCGGGCTGGCGCGTGAGATTTTTCCGCGCCTTTCCTTCGACCTGATCTATGCCCGTCCCGGCCAGACGTTGGACGCTTGGCAAGCGGAGCTCGAACAGGCGATCGGCCACGCCGCCGACCATCTGTCGCTCTACCAGCTGACCATCGAGGAAGGCACGCCGTTCCACGCGCTGCATGCGGCGCACAAATTCACCATTCCCGACAATGACCGGGCAGCCGATCTCTACGCGCTGACGCAAGAGGTGACCACGGCGCATGGTTTGCCGGCTTACGAGATTTCCAACCACGCCCGGCCAGGCGCCGAAAGCCGGCACAATCTGACCTACTGGCGCTATGGCGAATATGTCGGCGTCGGGCCGGGCGCGCATGGCCGTTTCATCGAGAACGGCCACCGCACCGTCACCATCGCCGAGCGGATGCCGGAGACCTGGGCCAATCTGGTCGAGGCCAAGGGCCATGGCGTCACCGGCGGCGAAGTCTTGACGCGTTCGGAGGAGGCCGACGAGTTCCTGCTGATGGGGTTGCGGCTCGCCGAAGGCATCGACCTTACCCGCTACGAGACGTTTTCCGGGCGCGGCTTGTCCAGCGCGCGGCTGTCGGTGCTGCAGGACGAGGGGCTGGTGGCGCCGATCGGCAACGCCCGCCTGCGCGCCACGCCGGCCGGCATGATCGTGCTCGACGCCGTGGTGGCGGATCTGGCGCGGTAAGCATGATCCCGAAAAGTGGAGGCCCGGTTCTCGGATAAGATCATGCTTGAGAAAAGGCTTTGAAGAACGTCCTCTTCGTCTGCAGCCAGAATCGTTTGCGCAGCCCGACTGCCGAGCAGGTGTTTTCCAAACGCCAGGATATCGAGGTCGCCTCAGCCGGCACCAATCACGATGCCGACACGCCGCTAACGCATGAACTGGTGGCGTGGGCCGACATCATCTTCGTCATGGAAAAGGCGCACCGCTCCAAGCTGCAGAAGAAATTCAAGGCGAGCCTGAAGAAGGCTCGGCTGATCTGCCTCGATA
Source organism: Mesorhizobium sp. P171375 (assembly GCF_057786075.1). NCBI lineage: Bacteria > Pseudomonadati > Pseudomonadota > Alphaproteobacteria > Hyphomicrobiales > Phyllobacteriaceae > Mesorhizobium > Mesorhizobium sp. P171375. Next base: position 928,807 of record NZ_JBYNWF010000001.1, on the reverse strand, counting down.
TCCCGGATGACTATGAATTCATGGATCCGGTGTTGGTGCGATTGCTCGAAGTGAGGGTTCAGAGATATCTGGGCTGACCGATGTGGTTGGGGCGTTCCACGCCCGAGCGTTCGTCATCCTCGGGCTTGACCCGAGCATCCATGCCGCGAGGTTAAGGCGTTGCAACGGTTCAGAATTCTGATCCCCGCATCCTTCGGCAGACGTCACGGAATGGATCCTAGGGTCTGCGCCGCGTCGCTTCGCTCGTTGCTTCGCCCTAGGATGACGAAGGCAGCGATGCCGCACCTATCGGCAATTAAGCGTCGTGCTTGAAGCGGCGCTTGCCACGGTGCTTTTCGGCATGCGCGTTGCCGGGTCGGGCCGGCTTGGCGTCGGCCTTGTCGCGACGGACGCTGTGCTGGTCGTTCATCGGATGCGGCGGCACGCCTTCTCTGGCGCTCTTGGTTTCAAGACGGGTGATGAAGATATCGAAGCGATTGGGCATCGTCCGGTCAGTGCTCCGTCGTGCTGCTTGGCTGGGGCTGATTGTCGGAAAGCCTGACATTCGTCGGCAAGGGGGTGGTGGCCCGCCTGGTCAGGCTGGTCTCGCTCTTGGCGAGCAGACGCTTGTCCTTTGGCGCGGGCACGCGGTTGCGCCCGGCATAGTAGGGCTCGAAAACGTCCTGCAATTTGAGGCTGTCCATCCTGTCCTCCTCCTCAAGAGACTCAGGTATTCAATCCGCCGGCCACGGTTTCGTTCCCCACTATGGCAAAGACATGGCGGCCGGATTACATCGGCGTCAGGTTTGGGGCGGTCAGGTTGAGGCGGGACGCCGGGCTTTTGCAACCGCGCCTGCGCCGTGCCAAACAGGGCTGAACGGAGAGTGAGCGGTGACCGGCGAAAAACGCAGCTATGTGATCGGCCAGACCGAGATGCCGGCCCGACCGCTCGAGCCGGCGCTCTATCTGGTGGCGACGCCGATCGGCAATCTCTCCGACATCACGCTGCGCGCGCTTGAAACGCTGGCCGCCGCCGACATTGTCGCCTGCGAGGACACCCGCGTCTCGCGCGTGCTGCTCGACCGCTACGGCATCCGCCGTCGCACCACCGCCTATCACGAGCACAATGCCAGCGAGGCCGGGCCGAAGCTGATCGCAGCGCTCGAGGCCGGACAGAGCGTGGCGCTGATCTCCGACGCCGGCACGCCGCTGATCTCCGATCCCGGCTACCGGCTGGTCGGCGAGGCGCAGGAGCGCGGCCTGCGCGTCGTGCCGATCCCGGGTCCGTCGGCGCCGCTGGCGGCGTTGACGGCGTCGGGCCTGCCGTCCGACGCCTTCCTGTTCGCTGGGTTTTTGCCGGTGAAATCAGGGCAGCGGCTTACCAAGCTGGAAACCTTCAGGGCGGTGCCGGCGACGCTGATCTTCTTCGAATCGCCACGCCGGCTCGCCGAAACGCTGGCTGCCATGGTCGAGGCGCTGGGTGGCGAGCGCAAGGCAGCCATCGGCCGCGAGCTGACCAAGACCTTTGAGGAAATGCGCACCGGCACTTTGCAGGGGCTGGCCGACCACTATGCGGCGGCCGACACGCCGAAGGGCGAGATCGTCGTCTGTGTCGGCCCGGCTGAGGTCAAGGCCGACCAACCCGCCGACATCGACCGGCTGCTTCTGTCGCTGGCCGCCGAAATGCCGGCCTCCAAGGCGGCGGCGGAAGCGGCGAAGATGACCGGCGGGCAGAAGCAGGCGCTGTACCGGCGGCTGCTTGAGCTGAGGGATGCCGCTGGAGAAGGCGAAGGTGGCTGAGCGCCCGAGCGCCAGCCGCCAAAAGGCCTATCGGCGCGGCCATCGCGGCGAGTGGCTGGCGGCAGCGGCGCTGATGCTGAAGGGCTACCGCATTCTTGCGCGCCGCCATCGCACGCGCTTCGGTGAAATCGACTTGATCGCCAGGCGCGGTGACCTCGTGCTGTTCGTCGAGGTCAAGGCGCGGCGCACGCTGAGGGAGGCGATGGAGGCGATCGGCCATGAATCCGAGCGCCGCATCGAAGCCGCCGCCGATATCTGGCTGTCGCGGCAGCAGGACTACGGCAAATTGTCGATGCGCTTCGACATGGTGGCCGTGCTGCCCTGGCGCTGGCCGGTGCATGTCGAGAATGCGTTTTATGGGAGGGGTTGAGGGGCTAGTGGCAGGCGTCGCTCGCCCTTCGCTGGCTCCCCGCCCTCCGGGCGTTCAGTCCCCTTAAAAAGGTTCACTGGACCTTTTTATCCGCCCGGAGGCGGACCGGGCCTTCACCGTTCGTCGTTCGGAAAGCCAAGCAATTGGCTTTCCGTCCGCTTCGCGGACCACTCCTCACCCCCAAATCATCAACGCCACCAAGCCCACACCACCCACCACCAGGCGCCACCAGCCGAACAGCGAGTAGCCGTTGCGTGAGACGTAATCGAGCAGGAAACGGACGACGATCAGCGCGGCGACGAAGGCGGCGACGAAGCCGATGACGATGATCGGCAGGTCGGCCGTGGTCAGCACATTGCGGTTCTTGAACAGGTCGAAGGCGAAGGCGCCGACCATGGTCGGGATGGCAAGGAAGAAGGAGAATTCCGCCGCCGCGCGCTTGTCGACGCCCAGCAGCAGGGCGCCGACGATGGTCGAACCGGAGCGCGACGTGCCGGGGATCAGCGACAGGCATTGGAACAGGCCGATCTGCAGATAGAGCCGGGTAGGGAAGCGTTCGACGTCGCGGTAGACCGGTTGCAGCTTCATGCGGTCGACCGCCAGCAGCACGACGCCGCCGATGATCAGCATGATGCAGATCAGCCGCGGCGATTCGAACAGGATGGTCTTGATGAAATCATGCGCCAGCGCGCCGATGATGGCCGCCGGCAGGAAGGCAATCAGGATGCCGAGGACGAAATGCCGCGTCAGCCGGTCATCCGGCAGGTCGAGCAGCATCTGCCACAGGCGGCGGAAATAGACGCTGAGGATCGCCAGGATGGCGCCGAGCTGGATCAGGATCTCGAAGGCCTTGCCTGTGGAATGGAAGCCGAGGAAATGGCCGGCAAGCAGGATATGGCCGGTCGAGGACACCGGGATGAACTCTGTCAGCCCCTCCAGCAGGCCGAGCAGCAGGGCTTCGACAATGGTGTGGCTATCCATGGCAACCTCGGCATTCAAGTGACGGAAGGAAACGGCTTGCAAATGGCTTGCTTGTCACGGCGCAGAAGTCCCCCTATAGGTCGCAACACCGTGACGGCCGCATGACGGGCCGCCAAGACTTACCGGTGCGCCCTGCGATTCGCCAGTGCGCTGAATTATCGCGGAACCATGCTGACGCTTTTCCATCACCCGATGTTCGCCACCTGCCGCTTCGTTCGCCTCGCCTTTGGCGAGTATGGCGAGGAGCTGGCGCTGATCGAGGAAAAACCGTGGACACGGCGCAAGGAGTTCCTGGCGCTGAACCCGGCCGGCACCTTGCCGATCCTGCTGGCCGAAGGCGACGTGCCGATCGTCGGCGCCATGGTGATCGCCGAATATCTCGATGAAACGCGCGGTGTCCTGAAGCGTGACAAGCGCCTGTTTGCCGAAGACCCGATGCAGCGCGCCGAGATCCGCCGGCTGACCGACTGGTATCTCAACAAGGCTGAGGGCGAAGTGACCAGGCATCTGGTGCGCGAACGCGTGCTGAAGCCGATCATGCCGGAGACGGCGGGCGGCGGTTCGCCCGATTCTGGCGCGATCCGGGCCGCGCGCGCCAACATCCGCCAGCATATGAAATACACCAACTGGCTGGCCGGCACCCGTCATTGGCTGGCCGGCAGCAAGGTGACCTATGCCGACTTGGCAGCCGCCGCGACGCTGTCGGTGCTCGATTATCTCGGCGAGATCGACTGGCGCGAGCATGCCGCGGCGCGCGAATGGTACACGCGGGTGAAATCGCGGCCGTCGTTCCGGCCGCTGCTCTCCGACCGGGTGCGCGGCCTGTCGCCGGTGTCGCATTATGCGGACCTCGACTTCTAAACGCGAAACCCTGCGCGCGCTGATCGACGCGGAGGCGCGGCGCGCCGGCTTCGATGCGGTGGCCGTCACCACGCCTGACTCGATCCCGCTGGCGCCGGGACGGCTCGCCGAATTCGTCGCCGATGGTTTTCATGGCTCGATGGCGTGGATCGCCGAGACGCTCGAGCGCCGCAGCGAACCGTCGACGCTGTGGCCCGAAGTACGCTCGATCATCGTGCTGGCGATGAATTACGGCCCCGACCATGATCCGCGTGCGCTGCAGGCAAGACGCGACCGCGGCGCGATCTCGGTCTATGCGCAGAATCGCGACTACCACGAGGTGATGAAGGGCCGGCTGAAGGAGATCGCCGGCAAGATCGTGGCGCGGGCCGGCGGCGACGTCAAAGTGTTCGTCGATACCGCGCCGGTGATGGAAAAGCCGCTGGCCGAGGCCGCCGGGCTCGGCTGGCAAGGCAAGCACACCAATCTGGTCAGCCGCGAGCACGGCTCGTGGCTGTTTCTTGGCACCATCTTCACCACCGCCGAGCTTGAGCCCAATGCCCCCGACGAGGACCATTGCGGCTCCTGCCGCGCCTGTCTCGATGCCTGCCCGACGGATGCCTTTCCCGCGCCCTACCGGCTCGATGCCAGACGATGCATTTCCTACCTGACCATCGAGAATAAGGGGCCGATCCCGCACGAGTTCCGCGAAAAGATCGGCAATCGCATCTATGGCTGCGACGATTGCCTCGCCGCCTGCCCGTGGAACAAGTTCGCCCGCGCCGCCTCGGAGGCAAAACTCGCCGCGCGCGACGAATTGCGCGAGCCGGCGCTGGCGGAACTGTTGCAGCTGGACGATGCCACGTTCCGGTCTTTCTTCTCGGGCTCGCCGATCAAACGTATCGGCCGCGACCGCTTTGTCCGCAATGTGCTGATCGCCGCCGGCAATTCCGGGGATTTTTCGCTGACCGGCCCGGTGCGTGCCTTGCTGAGCGATCCGTCTCCGCTGGTGCGCGGCGCGGCCATCTGGGCGCTGGCGCGGCTGGTGCCAGAGGCCGAATTCAGGGATAGGGCCGCCGTCAACCTAAAAACCGAAACCGACGCGACAGTGCGCGACGAATGGCTGTCCGCGCTGCCAACAGAGGCGCATGCATGAGCGAAAAGCAGGTCTTCATCTTCGGCGCCGGCTATTCCGGCAAGGCCTTTGCCGGGGCCAACAAGGAAAAGGCGACGATTTTCGGCACCACGCGCACGCCGGAAAAGGTCGAATCGCTCAAACAGGCCGGCATTGCGCCGCTGCTGTTCGACGGCGCGCTGACGCCTGAGGTTGGCGAGGCGCTGGAGAATACCACGCATCTGATCGTCTCCGTGGCGCCGGAGGAGGCCGGCGACCCGGTGCTCAACGCCGCGCGCCTGACGATAACGGCGATGCCCGCCCTTCGCTGGATCGGCTACCTCTCCACCGTCGGTGTCTATGGCGACTATGGCGGCGGCTGGGTCGACGAGACGGCGGCATGCCGGCCGGTATCGAAGCGCTCGGTGATGCGGGTGGATGCCGAGCAGGATTGGCTGGAGCTTGGCCGCGAGATCGGCAAGCCGGTGGCTATCCTGCGGCTTTCCGGGATTTACGGGCCAGGCCGCAATGCGCTGGTCAATCTGGAGAACGGCACCGCGCGGCGGCTGGTCAAGCCCGGCCAGGTGTTCAACCGTATCCATTGCGACGACATTGCCGGTGCGCTGTGGCATCTCGTCGACGGCAATACGGGCGGCATTTTCAACGTCACCGATAACGAGCCGGCGCCGCCGCAGGATGTCGTCACCTATGCCGCTTCGTTGATGGGCGTCGAACCGCCGCCGGAAATTCCTTTCGAGACCGCCCAACTTTCGCCCATGGCGCGGTCTTTCTATGGCGAGAACAAGCGCGTCGCCAACACAGCGATCAAGGCGGTGGGCTATCGGTTCCGCTTTCCGGACTACCGCCAGGCATTCGACCAGATGTGGGCTGACGGGAGCTGGCGCGATGGCGAGCCGCGCAGCCCGATCAAGGGTGGATAATCGAAACGCGGCGCCGGGCGTGCTATGATTCGCTTGAATAAGCTGCCTGCAGCAGAGGGGGCTCATGACGATTTCGATGCGATCCTTGCCCGGCAGGCGGCCGTTCCTGACGGCGGCGCTGGCGATCGTTGCCTTGGCCGGGCTGGCGGCGGGCGCTATCACGGCCGAGCCCAGGGCAAAAGACCTGTTCGGCGCCAAGAAGCTGCCGGCGGTGGCGGCGGCGCAATCCTTCGGCTTCTATTCCAAGGGCTGCTTCACCGGCGGCGTCGCCATTCCCATGGACGGTCAGAACTGGGAGGTGATGCGTCCCTCGCGCAACCGCCGCTGGGGCCATCCGACGATGATCGCGCTGATCGAGAAACTGTCGCGCGATGCCGCCGCCGACGGCTGGCCGGGGCTTTTGATCGGCGATATCTCGCAGCCGCGCGGCGGGCCGATGCTGACCGGACACGCCTCGCACCAGATCGGCCTCGACGCCGACATCTGGCTGACACCAATGCCCGACCGCAAGCTCACGACCCAGGAGCGCGAAAACATCAGCGCCACGCTGATGGTCGACGAAAAGACGCATCTGGTGAAGGACAGGCTGTGGAAGCCGATGCACACGCAGCTGCTGAAGCGTGCGGCAAGCTACCCGGAAGTCGAGCGCATCCTGGTCAATCCCGGCATCAAGAAGAAGCTTTGCGACACCGTCACCGGCGACCGTTCCTGGCTGCGCAAGATCCGGCCGTTCTGGGGCCATGACTATCATTTCCATATCCGTATCGGCTGCCAGCCGGGCTCGCCCAACTGCAAGGGACAGGAAGCGACACCAGACGATGACGGCTGCGGCAAGCCGCTGGCCTGGTGGTTCACCGCGGAGCCGTGGAGGCCCAACAAGAACCCGGACGCACCCAAGGCACGCGACGTGATGACGATGGCGAACCTGCCGAAACAATGCCAGTTCGTGCTCGACCAGCCCGATGCCGACTCGGTTGAAGCCGTCACCTATCGCGGCGGCGGCGTGCCGATCGCGGCCAGGGCGCCCGAACCTGATGCGCCTTTGCCGCCCATCAACGGCAACGCGGCGGGCCTGCCAAGCGCCGCTAACGCCTTCACCGCGACGCCGGAGATCGGCATTCCCCTGCCGAGGCGACGGCCGCCGGCAAACGTCGGACAGTAAAGGCGACCTGACGCTTCCCCTTTCCTGGGTCATGCGCTAGTCAATCGATTGAAACGGGCGCAACGGCGTCGCAAAGGGGACGATCAAGAGCATGTCAGGCGACGACGACGCAGCGTTGCGGTTTCCAGTGTTGATCGGCGATATCGGCGGCACCAATGCGCGCTTTTCGATCGTGCTCGATGCGAATTCGGAAGCCGGCGAGCCGCAGATCGTGCAGACGGCCAATTTCAACACCATCGACGAGGCGATCCAGGCGGCGGTGCTCGACCGCTCGTCCATCCGGCCGAATTCGGCGGTGCTGGCGATCGCCGGGCCGGTCGATGGCGACGAGATCCCGCTCACCAACTGTCCCTGGGTGGTGAAGCCGAAGCAGATGTTTTCCAATCTCGGCCTGAGCGACATCGTCGTGCTCAACGATTTCGAGGCGCAGGCGCTGGCCGTCGTCGCGCTCGGCGAAGAGCATATGGAAAAGATCGGCGGCGGCACGCCGGAGGAGAATGCCGGGCGCGTCGTGCTCGGCCCCGGCACCGGGCTCGGCGTCGCCGGGCTGGTGCATGCGCTCAACCATTGGATACCGGTGCCCGGCGAGGGCGGCCATATGGATATCGGGCCGCGCACAGCCCGCGATTTCGAGGTATTCCCGCATATCGAGAAGCTCGAAGGCCGCATTTCAGGCGAACAGATCCTGTGCGGGCGTGGTCTGGTCAATGTCTACCGGGCGGTGGCCAAGGCCGACGGAAAACCTTCTCCCTTCACCACGCCGGCCGAGATCACCGGGGCAGCGTTGGCCAAGACTGATGCGGTCGCCGAGGAGGCGCTGGCGCTGTTCGTCACCTGTCTCGGCCGCACCGCCGGCGATCTCGCGCTGGTGTTCATGAGCCGCGGCGGCGTGTTTTTGACCGGCGGCATCGCACAAAAGATCGTGCCGGCGCTGAAGGAGGGCAATTTCCGCGCCGCCTTCGAGGACAAGGCGCCGCACAGCGCGCTGATGGCCTCGATGCCGGTCTATGTCATCACCCACCCGCTGGCGGCCCTTCTTGGGCTCGCCGCCTATGCCCGCAACCCGTCGCTGTTCGGCGTCCAGACCGCGGGGCGGCGCTGGCGGGCGTGATCCCGCTTTGCCTTTCTTTGGGCCCCTTTCAGGCTGCGATCCCGGCCGCGACGAAGTTTCGCCATAGGCAAGCCGTGGCCGGGGCGCTAAGAGGGGGCCAAATTCAGCCCGCTCTACCCTGCGGAAACCGACGAAGCGCTGCAGATTTGACACTTCAAAGCCCAAACAGATTGAAGGCGAGACCGGCCGAGGTCTCGGCGGTGCTGCGCCGCATCCTGGCTGAAAACAGCCGCGACTATCGCTGGCACTATGCCGTCGCCATCATCTGTTCGCTGCTGGTTTCGGGCACGACGGCCTTCAGCGCCTGGATCATGGCGCCGATGGTCAACCAGATCTTCTACGAACGGCAGGGCGGCGCCGTCTTGTGGATCTGCGCCGGTTTCATGGGCGCCTTCATGATCCGCGGCTTCGCCGGCTACGGCCAGGCGGTGGCGCTGGCCACGATCGGCAACAATCTGGTGGCGCGCTACCAGAGACGCATCTTCGATCATCTGATGAAGCTCGGCGTCGACTTCTTCAACGACACGCGTTCGGGCCGGCTGGCGGCGCAGGTCAATGAGAATGTCGGCGGTATTCGCGACCTTTTGTCGTTGACCATCGTCTCGATCACCCGCGACGCCGTCACGCTGGTCGGCCTTGTAGGCGTCATGATTTACCAGGATCCGGTGCTGTCGCTGAGTTCACTGCTGATCGGACCGCCGCTGATCTGGGCCGTCGTCTACATCACGCGCCGGGTACGCAAGATCAACCGGGAATCGGTGCTCATCAATTCCCGGCTGATCGGGGCCGTGCAGGAGGCCACGCAAGGCATCGCCATCGTCAAGGCCTTCACCATGGAGGAGGAGCTGTCGCGCCGCATTGGCGACCTCGCGGCAAGCGCCGAACAGCGCAGCAACAAGATCGCCCGCGTTTCGGAACGGCTGTCGCCGATCTCCGACATGCTGGCCGGCCTCGCGGTGACCGCGGTCATCGGTTATTCCGGCTATCGGGCACTGGTCCTCGGCCAGCCACCGGGCGCGGTGTTTTCGTTCATCACCGCGCTGATCCTGGCCTATGACCCGGCCCGGCGTCTGGCGCGCATGCAGGTCTCGATGGAGCGGGCGCTGGTCAATGCGCGCATGATCTACGAGCTGCTCGACCGCGAGCCGAAGCAAGGCGACGCGCCAGGCGCCACGGAGGCGCATTTCACCACCGGCGCGGTGCGGTTCAACAACGTGTCATTCCGCTATGTCGAGGAAGTGCCGGTGCTGCAAGATCTGAGCTTTACCGCCGCCGCCGGCAAGATGACGGCCATCGTCGGCGCCTCGGGCGCCGGCAAGACGACGCTGGTGGCGCTGCTGCAGCGTTTTTACGATGTCGATGCAGGCACGATCGAGATCGACGGCCAGGACATTTCCAAAGTCACCAAACACTCGCTGCGAAGTTCGATCGCCTATGTCTCGCAGTCGCCCTATCTATTCGAAGGCACCATCCGCGACAACATCCGGTATGGCCGGCTTTCGGCCACCGACGCCGAGATCGAGCAGGCGGCGATCCAGGCCGCGGCCGACGACTTCATCCGCCAGCAGCCGCAAGGCTACGACACGCCGGTCGGCGAAAGCGGCGCGACGCTGTCGGGCGGCCAGCGCCAGCGCGTCTCGATCGCTCGCGCCATCGTGCGCAACGCACCGATACTGCTGCTCGACGAAGCGACCTCGGCGCTCGACAACGAGGCCGAAGCCCGCGTCCAGGAAGCGCTCACCCACGTCATGGCCGGCCGCACCACCATCGTGATCGCGCACCGCCTGTCGACCGTGGTCAATGCCGACCACATCATCGTCATGGAGCAGGGCCGGCTGGTCGAGGAAGGCACCCACGCCTCGCTGATGGCCGATCCGCACAGCGTCTATGCCCGCTTCCACCGCGTGCAGGGCAAGAAGGGGCTGGGGCTTGTCGACGACGCCAAGCCAATCCAAACTCCGCTGCCGCGTTCGCGTGGAAAGAAGGTGTTGGGGAGGACGGTATGAGCGAATCCGGCGATATGGGCCTGGTGGTGGTAGGGGCGGCCGGCCGCATGGGCCAGACGCTGATCCGCGCCATCCATTCGATCCCCGGCGCGCGCGTGGTCGGCGCGGTCGAACGCGCCGGATCGCCCTATCTCGGCAAGGATGCGGGCGAACTTGCCGGCATCGGCACCATCAACGTGACGATCTCAGACGACCCGCTGCCGGTGTTCGCCAAGGCCGACGGCGTGCTCGATTTCACCGCTCCGGCCGCTACCGTCGAATTCGCCGGCTACGCCGCGCAGGCGCGCATTGCCCATGTCATCGGCACCACCGGCTGTTCGGCGGAAGACAACGCCAAGATCGAAGCCGCGGCGCGCCACGCGACGATCGTCAAATCCGGCAATATGAGCCTCGGCGTCAATCTGCTGGCGGTGCTGGTGGAACAAGCGGCGCGCGCGCTCGACGCCGACGATTTCGACATCGAGATCCTCGAAATGCACCATAAGCACAAGGTCGACGCGCCGTCAGGCACCGCCTTGCTGCTCGGCGAAGCGGCGGCGGCGGGACGCGGTATTGCGCTTGCCGGCAACGATGCGCGCGCGCGCGACGGCCATACCGGCGTGCGCAAGCCTGGAACGATCGGCTTTGCCAGCTTGCGAGGCGGCTCGGTGGTCGGCGACCACAGCGTGATCCTGGCCGGCACCGGCGAGCGCATCACCCTGTCGCACCATGCCGAGGACCGCGCGATCTTTGCCCGCGGTGCTGTGAAGGCGGCGCTTTGGGCTCGTGCGAAGAAGCCTGGACTGTATTCGATGCGGGACGTGCTCGGCCTGAGCTGAGGCATCTATTTTTCTTACGCAATTCCGGACGGAAAACCGCTACACACTTTTCCTGGAATTGCTCAGACCCACCCCACAACTCGAAGGAGCAAACATGTCGGGAACTCTCGTGCTCGTGCGCCACGGCCAGAGCGAATGGAACCTGAAGAACCTGTTCACCGGCTGGCGCGATGTAGACCTGACCGAGCAGGGCCACAAGGAGGCCAAGGAAGCCGGTGCGAAGCTCAAGGCGCGCGGCCTGAAATTCGACATCGCCTTCACCTCGGCGCTGATCCGGGCGCAGAAGACCTGCCAGCACATTCTCGACGCCGTGGGCCAGAGCGACCTCAAGACGATCCGCGACCAGGCGCTGAACGAGCGCGACTATGGCGACCTCTCCGGCCTCAACAAGGACGACGCGCGCAAGAAGTGGGGCGAAGAGCAGGTGCACATCTGGCGCCGCTCCTACGACGTGCCGCCGCCCGGCGGCGAAAGCCTGAAGGACACCGGCGCCCGCGTCTGGCCGTACTATCTGCACGACATGCAGTCGCATGTGCTGAGGGGCGGCACGGTGCTGGTCGCAGCGCATGGCAATTCGCTCAGGGCGCTGATCATGGCGCTGGACGGCAAGAGCGGCGAGGAGATCGTCAAGCTCGAGCTCGGCACCGGCGTGCCGGTGATCTACAAGCTCAACGCCGATTCCACCGTGGCGTCGAAGGACGTGCTGGAAAACTGAGCCGGCGCGTCGCCGCGGGCGTTTCTTGATTGAGCATTTCCGAAAACCGGTTCCCACTTTTCGGGATCATGCTCTGAAAAAGCGCGTTGACACCTGTTGCTAGCCCGCTTACATGAGCCCGCACCAGCCCAGATGGCGGAATTGGTAGACGCGCACGGTTCAGGTCCGTGTTCCGCAAGGAGTGGAGGTTCGAGTCCTCTTCTGGGCACCAAATTCCCGTTTCGGACCGCTTCGCGTGGTTGAGACGCCTGACAAAAAAGCCCGGTTCGTCCGGGCTTTTTTGTTATTCCGCGGCAGCAAGCTGGCGGCTCTGGCTGTACTCAACCCAGGCCTGTCTCAGGATCTGGACGGACGAGGTCAGGAATATTCCCGCCATCAGCGCGGCGACGACAAGATCCGGCCAAGCGGTGGCTGTGCGCCAGACTCCTACGGCGGCAGCCATCACCACCACATTGCCGATGGCGTCATTGCGCGAGCAAAGCCAGACCGAGCGGACATTGGCGTCGCCATCCTTGTAGGGGCGCAGCAGCAGCACGGAGCCGAGGTTTGCAGCCAGCGCCAGGAAGCCGATGACCCCCATGACCTCCGCGCTCGGAGCGCCGAGCACCAGGGTCTGGTAGACCGTCGAACCGAACACCCACAGCGCCATGACGAACAGAGACAGCCCCTTGAACAAGGCCGCGGTCGCACGTGTTTGGAGCGTTGCACCGATCACGGCGAGGCTGAGGCCATAGGTGACGGTATCGGCGAGGAAATCCAGAGCGTCGGCCTTGAGCGCTTGCGAGCCGGCGAGCTGGCCGGCGACCATCTCGGTGAGGAACATCGCGCCGTTGATCGCAATGACCGCCCAAAGCACCCGTTTGTAACGAACGTCCATGCCGTCAAAAACAGCCACTCCGCCCGAGCAGCATGAAGCACCCGGCGCTCCATGATCTTCCGCTTCTGCCCTGTCGGTCCTGGCTGGCAGCACCAAGGGCGCCGGACCCGCGCAGGTCGTTGTTTCGTGCGCGCAGCAATCGTCAGCCATTGAAAATCTCCATGCTTGCGATCACCTTAGTTCCTCTAGCCACTAGAGGTTCAAGAGGTTTCTTATGGATTTCTCAATCGGCGAACTTTCGCGCCGAACGGCGGTGAAGGTCCCCACCATCCGCTACTATGAGCAGATCGGGCTGCTGCCGGTGCCGCCGCGCACCGAAGGGCAGCAGAGACGGTACGAGAAAGCCGCCGTTTCAAGGCTGGCTTTTATCAGGCACTCCCGCGAACTCGGCTTTGAAGTCGAAGCCATTCGCGCGCTGCTGTCGCTTCAGGACAACCCGGAGCAATCTTGCGCGACAGCTGATGCGATCGCCAAGACCCGGCTGGCGGAAGTCGAGAGCAGGATCGCCAGCCTCAACGCCCTGCGCCTGGAACTGACACGCATGGTCGATGAGTGCGCCTGCGGCAGAGTGGCGGAATGCCGGGTCATCGAGACTCTAGCGGACAGGAGCCATGGACACGGTCCTTTGGCTCTGGGATGAGCTATCCTATGCCGCTTGGGCTCTGCTTCGCGGCTAGCCGTATGCCAGATGATGGCGGAATTGGTAGACGCGCACGGTTCAGGTCCGTGTTCCGCAAGGAGTGGAGGTTCGAGTCCTCTTCTGGGCATCAAATTCCCGTTTCGAGCCATTCGATATGGTTCAGACGCCTGACAGAAAGCCCGGTTCGCCGGGCTTTTTTGTTGCCTATGGTTCTGTGGGCGTCAGCGACCTGACGAAAGCCGATCCGTTCTTCCTTCCCGGCGTCAGGGACTGCCCCGAGAATTGAACCCGTTGGCCCTCTTGCCTATAAGCGCATGTGGCCCGCGATGTGCTCGACCTCACCAAACAGCGCCAGGTCGATCGGCGACTTGTATTCTCGACTATTCGCTTTGCCTTTGCGTCGATGCCCATAGATGAAAGAGGCCGACGACTTCGAGAAGCGAATGAGATAAGATCCAACGCGCCGGCACGCACATTGTCGAACCGTGCACCCGCCAATCGACAGTGATTATCGAGCGGATCGGCCTTGGTACGAAGTCTTAATATGTCTCACCTAGGTTCATCTTTGACTTCGAGAGCGCTGCGTTAGACAGAAACACCCCTACACATGATCGCGAGTCTGACAGCGCTCCGCACTGGAATGGATGTCTCAGAATGCGCGACGTCACTCCTTCTCGACCGCACCCGAGAACCCTGGGATGGATGGGCACGACAGCGCTCGCCATGGGTGGCAGCAATCAAAGCCTCTTTCTGATCGCCGCTCTTTTTGTCGGCCAGGGGAATATTCCCGGTCAAGGAAGCGCCGCGGTACCGTTGCTCGTTATTGGTCTGCTTCTAAGCTGGGCCGCCGCGCCGGCGTGGACCGAACTGGTTCTCATGTGGCCAAACCGCGTCGGCGGTATCTCTGCAGCGTGCGCGGAAGCTTTCCGACCCTACAGTCCCGTTCTCTCGGCCTTGACGGGCACTTGCTATTGGTGGGGCTGGGTTCCGACCTGCGGACTGACAGCGGTTCTTTCGGCGTCTGCAATCCAGCAATGGTACTTGCCAGGCCTCCCCGTGGAGGCGGTCGCCTGCGCGCTCATCGCATTCTTTACGGCGGTCAATTTGTGTGGAATCAAGTGGGTGGTCAGACTGGCGATACCGATCGCCACAGCCTCCGCAATGCTTGCGTTTCTGTCATCCCTTGTCCCGGTCATCAGTGGCGAGGTCGACTGGCGGCAGGCGACGGATTTTACGCTGACCAGCCCGTTTGCCGGCCTTTTTGGCGACATCACGTCAGTGATGGCGGGGCTGTACCTGATCGGATTTGCCGCGCCGGCATTTGAAGCCGCAGCCTGCCATGTTGGCGAAACCATCGATCCCAACCGCAACATTCCTCGGGCGATGTGGGCCAGCGCGGGAATGGCCGGCATCTATTTCCTTGTCCTGCCGGTCGTTTGGCTGGGCGTGCTTGGACCAGAACCACTCGGCACGGACCTCGCCATGGCCCTCGGGCCGACGTTTGCGCCCCTGTTGGGCGGTTTCGGCAAAGCCGCCGCCATCTGGTTCATCATGTTCAACATGTTCCATGGAACGTTGCAGCCATTGGCAGGCGCCGCGCGGACCCTTGCACAGCTAAGCGAAGACGGCCTGCTGCCGAGATTCCTGGCCAGCCGCACCTCAACAGATTGTCCATGGGCGGCAACGCTGCTCACAGCTGCCGCGGCAATCGGTTTCATGCTGTGCGGGTACCCGCTCTGGATGATCGCTGCAGCCAATTTTACGTACCTGATCAGCATCTGCATGCCGAACATCGCAGTCTGGCTCTTGCGCCGCGACCATCCCGATGCCGCGCGGCCTTTCCGAGCTCCCAGAGGAACGATCGCCCTTGGCGTGGGCGCGGCGGCAATATGGCTGTTGACCGCCATACTGGGCTTCCAGCAGTTTGGGCTTCCTACCGTCCTGTTCGGTCTGGCGTTGGCCTATTCGGGTGCTGCGCTTTACGCCTGGCGCGCCATGGAGGATCGCCACGCGCTGGGTCTGCCCTTGCTGCCGCATACGCTTCACCTGAAGCTTACTGGAGCCATGCTATTTGTGCTGGTGCTCGACGGTGCCGGCTATTTCCTGGCGATCGGCAGCGTTCCCAACGTCGATGCTCCATTGATCGCCGCCCTGGAGGACATTTTTGTCGTTGTCGCGTTGCTGACCATCAGTGTCGGCCTGATTTTGCCGGGAATGATCACCCATTCGGCGACCGAGGTGAGCAACGCAGCGAAGCGTCTGACATCCGGAACGCTGAAGGACTTCTCTCTCGCCATGGCTGCTCTGGGGCGTGGAGACCTTGCTGCAGCGCATGCCTCCGTGAACATCATGCCGGTGACGGTAAACTCTCGCGACGAGCTTGGAGAGATGGCCGAAAGCTTCAACCTGCTCCAGGATAAGGTGAGGGAAGCCGCCCACGGCCTGGACGACGCGCGCGAGAATATGAACGTAGCGCGCACCGAACTCATGGCACGGCACGAGGAAATCGCGCATCTCGCTCACCACGATCCGCTTACCGGTCTGGCGAACCGAACTGCGCTTGCAGCGCACCTGGCCACGGCGCTCGAGCGGGCGAGAGCAAAGCATGCCAGCTTTGTCGTGTTCAGCATTGACCTTGATCATTTCAAAGAGACCAACGACGTTTTTGGGCACGCCGCCGGCGACGATCTCCTGTGCACCATCTCCCGGCGTCTGCAAGCGGCGGCGCCGGAGGCCTTTATCGCCCGCATGGGCGGCGACGAATTCACTCTTGTCCTGGCCTTGGATGAACGACCCGCCGGAGCCAAGGAAGTCGCCGACCGTCTGTTCGATTCGGCGGCAGGCGAATTCGAAATCCGGGGCCAGCACATTTCAATCGGGCTGAGCATCGGCGCGGCGATCTATCCGAGGGATGGAGAGAGTGCCGCATCGCTGATGGCAAATGCCGACGCCGCGCTCTACCGAGCCAAGGCGGACGGTCGCCGAATGCTGCAATTCTTCGATCCGGAAATGGACCGGCGACTAAGAGAACGCTACGCCCTGCAGCAAGATTTGCGATCGGCAGTCACACGTGGCGAACTTGTGCTCCACTATCAGCCGCAAGCCCGGATAGACGGCGAAATCTTTGGTTTTGAGGCACTTGCTCGTTGGCACCATCCAAAACACGGGCTCGTCTCGCCGACTGCGTTTGTTCCCCTTGCCGAACAGGATGGCACGATCGTTGAAATAGGCGAATGGACGCTCCGGCAGGCATGCAACGAAGCCGCCTCCTGGGCCAACCCCCTGCAGATCGCCGTCAATCTTTCCCCGGTGCAATTCCGTTTCGGCGACCTGGTGGGCCTGGTTCATTCGATCCTCTACGAGACCGGCCTGGCGCCAGGACGCCTGGAGCTGGAAATCACGGAAGGAGTTCTCATCCGGGATCGGGCAACTGCATTGTCGGTTTTGCGGCGACTGAAGGCGTTGGGCGTCAGGATTTCCATGGATGATTTTGGAACCGGATATGCATCACTTTCCTCGCTACAGGCGTTTCCATTCGACAAGATCAAGATCGATCGCAGTTTTGTTTCGGGTGTCGGTTCGAACGTCCAGTCAGCCGCCATCGTGCGCACGATACTCAGTCTGGGGAGTGCACTGACATTGCCCGTCATCGCAGAGGGTGTCGAAACAGAAGAGGAGCGTGCTTTCCTGATGAAGGAAGGATGTCCCGAGATCCAAGGATATCTGGTGGGGCACCCGCACCCGATAGCGCTCTACAAGGATGTGACGAATGGCCTCTTGCCCGGATCTGCCTTGGGGGCACCGGGGATTCCGCTGCAGACTCCGCGGCTACCCGGACGCTTGGCGTGACCCGATAGTACTGGACGGACGTCGTCGCCTACGCGATCCAGGCGCTGTCGGCCGCATCATCGATCAGGCTCATTCCCGAACGGATCCAGAAGTCCCCTCAAAGTGCACGACCGGGGCCGTACGGTCGAAACCATGGCAGGAGCTGGAAGTGATCGAGTATCTTAAGACGCCGCCGTCGCGCGAAAGGCTCGTCGAGCTGATTGCGGCGATGGGAATGACACCGCGCAACTTGCTACGCGAGAAGGGTACCCCTATGCCGAGCTCAACCTCGGCGATCCCAAATGGAGCGACGGCGAGATCCTCGATGTCATGCTGGCGCATCCGATCCTGATCAACCGGCCGATCGTGGTGACACCGCTCGGCGTCGTGCTGGCGCGGCCGTCGGAAGCCGTTCTCGACATCCTTCCAAATCCGCAGATCGGCGCCTTCACAAAGGAGGATGGTGAGCTCGTCATCGATGCCGAGGGCAAGCGCGTCATCTGAGCAGCGCGTTATTTCGATGGCAGTCGAAATAACGCTTGACGGCCTCGATCACTGGCGTATTGTATTTCGATGAAACTCGAACAAGCAGCAAAACAGCTTGAAGCGCTCGGCAACCCGACGCGGCTGACCCTCTATCGCACGCTGGTCAGGGCCGGTGCAGCCGGCAGGCCGGTCGGTTATTTGCAGGAGAGTCTCGGCGTCGCTGCCTCGACCTTGTCGCATCACCTGCACCGGCTGATCCTCACCGGCCTGGTGACTCAGGAGCGGCAGGCGACGACGCTGATCTGCCGCGCCAACTATCCCATCATGCAGGATCTGGTCGGTTTCCTCGCCGACGAATGCTGTGCCGATGCCGCCTGCACTCCCGCCACCGGAGAAGTGGCCGCGTAATTTTTTTGCTTGTTATTTCGATAATCCCGGAAGGATGGAAGATATAGAAATGACCCTGCAAGGCGATCTACCCATTGCCGTCATCGGCGCCGGTCCGGTTGGGTTGGCGGCAGCGGTCCATCTGTTGGAACAGGGCCTGCCGGTAAAGGTCTATGAGTCCGGCAGCGGCGTTGCGTCCAACCTGCGGGATTGGGGCCATGTCAGGGTGTTCACGCCCTGGCGCTATTGCATCGATCACGCGGCGAGAAAATTGCTCGAGGCCCATGGCTGGCACATGCCGGAGCCCGAGGCATTCCCCACCGCCGGCGAGCTTGTCGAGCATTACCTGGAACCGCTTACCGGGCTGCCGGTACTGGCGACGGTGATCGAAACCGGCGCTCGCGTCGTTGGTATCTCGCGCTGGGGCGCCGACAAGGTGCTGAGTAAAGCACGCGAGACGCGGCCCTTCATGCTGGTGGTCGAAACGGCCAATGGCACAAGGCGAGACAGCGCCCGCGCCGTCATCGATGCCTCCGGCACCTGGCAGATGCCCAATCCGCTCGGCGCGGGCGGAATCGCGGCCGAGGGCGAGGCAGAGAATGCCGACCGTATCGCCTATGGCATCCCCGATATTCTCGGCCGTGACCGCGCTCTTTATGCCGGCCGCACGACGCTGGTTGCCGGTTCGGGGCACTCGGCCGCCAATGCGTTGCTCGACCTTGCCAGACTGGCCGATGCCGAGCCCGGCACCGCGTCCATCTGGGTGACGCGCGGCACCGACCTCGTGCGCATCTATGGCGGCGGCGATGCCGATGCTTTGCCGGCGCGCGGCGAGCTTGGTGCCGATGTTCGCGAACTGGCGGAAAGCGGCCGCGTCTCGCTGGTAACAGGATTTGCGACCGTCGCCATCCGTGCGCAAGAAGATCGTCTGATCGTCGAAGGCGAGACCGCAGGCGGTTTGCGCCAGGTCGGCCCTGTCGACCGCATCATCGCCGCAACCGGGCAGCGGCCCGATCTCTCGCTGACCAGGGAGCTTCGCCTCGACCTCGATCCGTGGCTTGAAGGCGTCAAGGCACTGGGGCCACTCATCGATCCCAACGAGCATTCTTGCGGTGATGTGCCGCCGCATGGCCACCGTGAGCTCAGCCACCCCGAGCCCGACTTCTACACGGTCGGCATCAAGAGCTATGGCAGGGCGCCAACCTTCCTGCTGCTGACGGGTTATGAGCAAGTCCGCTCTGTCGCTGCTGCTCTTGCCGGCGACATGGTTTCCGCCGATGCAGTGCAACTGGTGCTACCGGAAACCGGTGTCTGTACGGTGCCGTCTTCTTCACTTGGCGATGCCTCAAAAGGCTGTTGCGGCGGCCCGGCAGCAAAGGAGGCGGATGCCTGCTGCGTCGCCGATGCCGAGGCAAAAGCTGTCGGCAAGGGTGGGTGCGGTTGCGGCGTTGCCGCGTGAACTCGCCGCCGCCATCGACGGCCGGCAGCCGCAGCCTAAAGCGGCAGATGCTTCATGAAATAGATGGAGACTTTCGGCTGGCCATGCGGGTCGACAAAGTGATGCGGGACAGAACCGACCTCATGCCAGTCGAGCCGCCTGTAAAGTCGCTCGCTGGCCCCGCCCTCGACCGTATCGAGGAGGAGCAGAGACCGTTTTCTGCTGATGGCCTCACGCTCGACAGCCTGCATGAGAGCGAGACCGATGCCTTGCCGCTGGAAGTCGCGATGAACGAGGAGTTTGTAAACCTCGGCCCGGTGTGGTGCGTTCGGCTCCGGCGAAAGATAAAGTTGAACCGTGCCGACGACACGGCCGTCGATATCGGCGCAGATGAGAAGCCGTTCGCCTTCCCTCACCGAACGAAAAACACCCTCCCAATGTGTCAGCGCCTGAGGCTCGTCGAAAGGAAGCACGAAGCCGACGAGCGCGCCGTCTTCGACGCTCTGGGTCAGCATCTCGACCAGGGCCTGCACATGAAGCCTTGCCTCATTCTCATCAAACACGGCGATGCGCATCAGGCCTTTCCTCTTGAGTGCTCAGAAATAGCGGGCTTTGACGGGCGCGTGAAGGCACCGACGATAGCCGCTCCACTCGTTTCTCGGGAGCATGCCTGAGTGGCTACAATCCCAAGTCGTCCGGTCATCGTCACGACCCTCGGCCTCACGCAAATCATGGCATGGGGCTCCTCCTACTATCTGCCGGCCGTCATTGGCCCTGCCGTGTCGGCTCAGACCGGCTGGCCCTTTCCCTGGGTGATCGGCAGCCTGTCGCTCGGGCTGCTTGTCGCGGGCCTGATATCGCCGCATGTCGGTGCCGCGATCGAACGCCACGGTGGCCGCATGACGCTCGCCTTCAGCGCCGTTTGCCTGGGCATTGGCCAGCTCGTTCTTGCCGCGTCGCCGACGCTGGCCGTCTTCGTCGCCGGCTGGCTGATCATGGGTTTCGGCATGGGCGCCGGCCTTTATGACGCCGCCTTCAGCACGCTCGGACGGCTGTATGGGCGCAATGCCCGTTCGACCATCACCAGCCTGACGCTGTTTGGCGGTTTTGCCAGCACGGTGTGCTGGCCGATTTCGGCGTTTCTGCTCGATGCGTTCGGCTGGCGCGGCGTGTGCCTAGTTTATGCGGCACTCCAGCTTGTGGTGGCATTGCCGGCCTATCTGCTCATCCTGCCGCGCGGCGTTCCCGCCGAAGCGTCTGCGCAGACGACTGTCGCGCCGGAAACGGGCCTGGCGCCGCGCAGCCTGCCGCTGATGGCGACGCTGGCGGCAAGCATCACGTTCTCAGCGGTCATATCGTCGACCTTGTCGGTGCATCTGCTGACCGTGCTGCAATCCACCGGCCTGGCGCTCGGCGCGGCGGTCGGCCTCGGCGCGCTGGTCGGTCCTGCCCAGGTCGGCGCCCGCGCCATCGAGATGATGATCGCGCGCTATCACCATCCGATCTGGACCAAACTTGCCTCGGTGACGTTTGTTGTCATCGGTGTGGCGACACTCTGGACCGGGCTGCCGGTACTGCCGGTCGCCCTGGTGTTCTACGGCGCTGGCATCGGCCTGGAATCGATCGCGCGCGGCACGTTGCCGCTCGCCCTGTTTGGCGCCACCGGCTATGCGAAGCTGATGGGTCGGCTCGCCATGCCGAGTTTGATCGCTCAAGCCGCGGCGCCCTCCGTCGGCGCGCTGCTCCTGCAACATACCGGTGAGCGCGGATTGCTGACCGTACTGCTCGGGCTCGCCCTGATAAACGTCGCACTGGTCGGCGCGCTGTTTACCCTCAGGCGCAGTGCCATGCGACGTGTCCGCATCAGCTAGCGGTAAGTTGCCAGCCGCGCCATTTCGCGCGGAAAGGTGTTTCAGGTCAGGATCAAGCCGGCCAACAAGACCGCGAAGATCACCGAAGCCGGCACGGCAAGAAGCCACCGAGCTTCCAATACGCTGTTGTGTGGATCATCCATTGTCTTGTTCCCCGGTGAAAAGCTGGCTCCAGCGCTCCTCCCGCGCTGGAGCCGCAGCCGATCGGCTCAACCGCCGTTGGCGGGAGCCGGGGCTGGAGCCGCTGGCGCGGGCGCAGGTGCCTCAACCTTGGGCGCAGAGGCAGGCGCCTCGGCCTTGGGAGCAGAGGCGGGCGCCTCAACCTTAGGCACGTCGACTTTCACGTTGATGTCTTGTCCACCACCGCCGCCATTGAGATTGATGACGCCGGTGACGAAAAGCAGGGCAAGGATGGCGACGATTGCGACAACAATCGCTACCGCCGTTCCTGCGCCTCCTCCAGAATTCACTACAGTTGGTCCGTCAGCCATTTCGTCCTCCTTTTAAGTTCTCGAGGGGCAACGGGGGCTGTAAGCCTTTGTTCCTGCTCAGGGTATTCAGTCGTAAAGCGTTAAGACTTCAGTCCGAACCGGAGCGGCTTCCGAGACGCTCGAGTCCCCCGTGTCCGGTCAGCCAAGGAAGCACGCGCCACTCGCACTTGCTGTCACCAGACATTCCGAGCCTCGTTCGGCGGCCCAGAACGTGTTTCGCCTGAATAGGACGTAAGTCCGATAAAACGAGCAATGGTCCTATGGGCAGGACTTTTTGGGAACACGGAGCACGTCTGACTGTTGTTTGAGATCGCGGTTTGAAGCCGGAGTTTGCCTGCGATTTAGGTTTTGGTGTGAACAGGGAGAGCCGTCGTGAACAGGATCATATGGGCCGTTGGGGCTGTTGTTATCGTCATCGCCATACTGAGCTTTTTTGGGCTCCGGTAGGACACGGATTTGAGGTGCAAAGTTATGACGCAATCCGTGCAAGCACCGCTCCTGCCCGAGACCAGCCAAGATCGGGAGATCAATTGTGAAGTCGCATTGGAGGCGGCATTTGGCGAGCTGGTGGCGGCGGCATTGGCTCAAGGGTGGACACCCCAGGAAACAGCTGCCGCTTTGGTCAACATAGCTGCCGAGCACGCCCAGAAAGTTGACGAGCTTGTCGTAGACGCCTCACCTGCTCACACTGCCTAGGTGGCCGGTCTGGTTGGCCTCAGAAGGAGCGTTGCTCCTCCTGCAGACGAAGTCGCGAGGCCAAACCTGCCCTTCCGGTCAGGCTGCCAACAAACTGCTTCAAACCCGACGTCCATGACGCTACGCTCCCAACCATGGCCCCACCCGCCCAGCCGATCACAGTCACCCGCCGCGACCAGATGTTTCCCATCCTGGGCGACGCCGATATCGAGCGCATGCGCCGGTTCGGTGAGGCGAGTTCTTATGAAGCGGGCGAGCATATCGTCACCGCCGGCACTGTGGCGCCGGGGCTGATCGTCATCCTGTCGGGCGCGGTCGACATCACCCAGGATGTGGGGCCTGGCCGGCGCGAGACCATCGTCACCCATGGTCCCGGCAATTTCATCGGCGAACTGGCGCAGCTTTCGAGCCGGCCGTCGCTGGTCAATGCCGAAGCGAAAGAGCCGGTCGAGGCCTTCGTCATTGCCTCGCAGCGGCTGCGCGACCTGATGGTGCAGGAGGCCTATCTCGGCGAGCGGATCATGCGGGCACTGATCCTGCGCCGCGTCGGGCTTCTTGAAAGCGGCAGCAGCGGACCGATCGTCATCGGCCCGGCCGGCAATGGCGATACGCTGCGGCTGCAGGGGTTTCTGCGCCGCAGCGGGCAGCCGCACCGGGCGCTGGACTCCGACACCGACCCGTGCGCCAAAACGCTGATCGGGCATTTTCATGTCGACCCGCACCATCTGCCGATCGTGCTGTGCCCCAACGGCAAGCTGATGCACAATCCCGGCGACACCGAACTCGCCCGCTGCATCGGCCTGCTGCGGCCGATCGACCCCGACAAGGTCTATGACGTCGCCATTGTCGGCGCCGGCCCGGCGGGGCTGGCGGCGGCGGTCTATGCGGCGTCCGAAGGCCTGTCGACCATCGTGCTCGATTGCCGCGCCTTCGGCGGCCAGGCCGGCGCCTCCGCGCGTATCGAGAACTATCTCGGTTTTCCCACAGGGATCACCGGCATGGCGCTGATGGCGCGCGCCTACAACCAGGCGCAGAAATTCGGCGTCGAAATCGTCATCCCCGACGAGGCGAAGCTGCTCGGCGCCGCCGGCGACGCGCCGGGTTACAAGCTCGACGTCGGCGACGGCGAGAGCGTCAAGGCACGCACGGTCGTGATCGCCAGCGGCGCGCGCTACCGCCGCCTCGACATTGCCAATCTGGCCGAGTTCGAGGGAACGTCGGTGCACTATTGGGCTTCGCCGATCGAGGCGCGGCTGTGCGCTGGACAGGAGGTGGCGCTGGTCGGCGCAGGCAATTCGGCGGGGCAGGCGGCGGTGTATCTAGCCAGCCAGGTGCGCAAGGTGACGCTGCTGGCGCGCCGCGACAGCCTCGACTCCACCATGTCGCGCTATCTGGTCGAACGCATCAAGGCGCAGCCGAACATCGAGGTGGTGACCGAGACCGCGATCGAGGCGCTGGAGGGCGAGGCGGGTAACCTGACCGCGCTGCGCTGGCGTAACCAGAGGACGGGCGTCGAGACGACACGCCCGATCCAGCATCTCTTCCTGTTCATCGGCGCCGACCCCAACACCGACTGGCTGGCGCACTGCAATGTCGCGCTCGACGCCAAGGGTTTCGTGCGCACCGGCGCTGAGATAGCGGCGGACCAGATGGAGACCAGCCGCAGCGGGGTCTTTGCCATCGGCGATGTGCGCTCCGGCTCGGTCAAGCGGGTGGCGGCGGCCGTCGGCGAAGGCGCCCAGGTGGTGGCGGCATTGCACGCCTATCTCGCGCGCGGCGACGCCGCGGCAAATCAAACAGCCGGGAGACCATGATGGACGAATGCAGGCACACGGCAGGCATCAAGACGGTGACGCCGAGCGCGCTTGGCTGCGAGGAATGCCTGAAGAGCGGCTCGATGTGGGTGCATCTCAGGCTCTGCCGCACCTGCGGCCATGTCGGCTGCTGCGACGACTCGCCCAACCGCCACGCCACCAAGCACTTTCATGCCACCAAGCACCCAGTCATCGAAGGCTACGACCCGCCTGAGGGCTGGGCCTGGTGTTTTGTCGACGAGGTGTTCATCGACCTCGACGGCGACGTGACGCCGCAGAACGGCCCGATCCCGAAGTTTTTCTGAGGCGGCGCGACCCTAGGCCGGCCGTGTTTAGCTTTCCTCCGGGGAGAGCTGAACCGTCAAAGACCGGTGCCCTGTCCTCTAGGCCTCACCAAAGTGCGAGCTGAACCAATCCAGTACCAGCTGCGGGTTCTTGCCAAAGTAATTGTAGCCTTCGAAACGCTGGTCCGTGCCGTCGATCCAGAACAGTTTCTTGTCCTCCGAGGAGATGGTGTCGTAGATCTCCTGCACATTGGAGGGCTTGGTCAGGAAATCGTTGCGGACCTGGGCGACGAGTGTCGGAACCGTCACCGCCCTGGCATAGTCCATCGGCCAGACGTCGGCGAGGTGGAAGCCGGTCCGCTTGTGGAAGGCCGCGTCGAACCGTTCCAGGCCGTTTGCGATCTTCTGGTTTTCCACCGCTGTCTGGACAAACACCGCCGGCGACACCGGCTGCAAGGCAATCATCGCCTTGATATGCCTGAATTCCTCGGGGTGTTTCTTCATGCCGACGATCGTGGCATTCGCTCCGAGGCACCGGCTGTAAAGGGCCGTCTTCATGTCCTTGGTATCTGGCCGGGACTTGGCGTAGCGCAACGATCCGATCACGTCCCGATACTCCAACACGCCGTGGCCATTGACGCCGCCGCTGCCGATGCCGCTGCGGCCATGGTTGCGCATGTCGTAGGTGATGATGTTGTAGCCGGCGTCATGCAGTATCTTGTATTCCGGCAGGAAATTCACCTCGAAGCCGCCGAAGTTGGTCCATGGCTCCAGGTGCCCCGGATAGCCGTAGCGGTTGCAGGGCATGGGGTGATTGAAGATGAGCAACCTGTCCGAGTCGGCCGGAATGAACCAGCCCTCGACCGTCACCCCATCCATCGCCGGGAAGAATATCTCTTCGTAGTCCATGCCGTATTCATGCGGCCAGCGCAGAATAGGCGTGCGGGTCGAATGCGCCATCAAATCGGCCATGTCGTTGATGAAGTCTTCGGATCTTTGATCGGTCATGATTGCACCTGATGTCGTTTGATTGTCGGCAGCCTGCGCACCCGCGGAGGTGCCGGCGATGAGAGGGAGCGTGGCGAGTGCCGCGCCGGCTTTCAGAAGCTGGCGTCGGCTGCTCGATGGCGCGCCGTCCTGCTGAACGGCATTGTCCGGTTGATTGCCCATGACGAGTTCCTTGGTTTCTGCCTGAGAATTCATGTCGGCTGAGATTCGGAGCAGGGCGCGCCCGTCGTCGCCCCCCTCATTCACCTGTTACTGCTTCGCAGATACAAAACCTTCGGTGATGATGACCGAACCTTCGGTCGAAGCGGTACGGAACTTCCTGGCGGCGCTATATTCGGGCGAGTTGTAGAAGCGCCGCGCATCGGCCACGCTGGGGAATTCGGCGATGGCCATGACCTTTTTCGGCTCGCCTTCGACGGCGGTTGCATTCAGGTTGAAGACAATGATCCTGCCGCCGAATCTCGGAGCGAGCGGACCGGCGGCTTGCATGTACCTGTCGTATCCGGCCTGGTCCTTGATCGTGTAGTTGGCGATCATGTAGCCCGGCGGCTGGGTATCCTGCGCACGGACGGTTGCGGCAAGAGCGATGGTAGCGGCCGCAACTGTGGCCGCGCCGATAACAAGTTTCTTCATTTTGTAGTTCCTCTTGGTTTTGGGCGGCGCGACTAGAACGAGCCGTCGGTCGACCGGGACAGATCTCTGTAGGCGCGCAGCTCCTTCAGGCGGCCTTCGAGGACCGGTTCGAATGCCGCGAGCGCATCGCTGCCGGCGACGAACTCTCGCGGCGGATTTTCCATCCCGGCAAGCTTCACAAAGACATCGCCGAGCCTGGCCGGATCGCCCTGTTGCTTGCCGTCATAGCCCGACCACATGTCTTCGGCGCTGCCCTCAGCGGCGTAGTCCGCGATGGTGCTGGCGCTATATTTGGCGTTGCGCGCAGCGAGGAGATCGGTGCGGAAGAAACCCGGTGCGACCGCCACGATCTTGATGCCGAACTGTTCGACCTCCTCGGCCACCGAAAGCGAAAGCCCTTCGACGGCGAACTTGGCGGCGCTGTAGGCGCTGCAGTGTTTGAAACCCATTACCCCGGCAAGCGAACTGACGTTGATGATCCGGCCCGACCGCTGCTTGCGCATGATCGGAAGGACGGCGCGCATGACATGGATCACGCCGTACAGATTGGTCGAGATCAGCCCCTCGATCTCAGTGGTGCTCAGTTCTTCGAAATTGCCGAGCAAGCTGTAGCCGGCATTGTTGACCAGAACGTCGATGCGGCCAAACGCCTTCATCGACTCGTCGACCGCCGCCTTCGCCTGCGCTTCACTGGCGACGTCCAATTGAACGAACGCAAGCCTGTCGCCCGCGACGTCGCTAAGCGCATTACGGACCTTGTCGAGATTGCGGCCGGTCGCGACCACCCGATCGCCTGCCTTCAGGGCCGCCTTGGCGGTGGCGGCGCCAATGCCGCTGCCCGCACCCGTGATGAACCAGACCTTGCTCATGTCCAACTCCTGTTTTCGATAACAGGGAGTTAGGCCTTATCGCTCTATCTGATTAGCCGATACAATCTGCATGCAGTTAGAAATGGCATTTATAAATGGGCCGAACCTCGATTCGCCTCCCGACTTGCCATCAGCCCTTGTAGCGGAGCGCCTCGAGCAAGAGAGCGAAAGCCGGCGTATGCTGCCGCCGGCTTGGATAATAGAGATGATAGCCGGAGAATGGCGGGCACCAGTCCTCTAGGACGCGGATCAGACGGCCGTCGGCAACATACTTGGCAACCTGGCTTTCGAAAGTATAGACCAGCCCCAGTCCGCCGAGCGCCGCATTTACCAGCATCTCATTGTCGTTGATGATCAACGGCCCGTTGACCCGGACGTCGAGCTCGACACCGCCGCTTTCGAACTCCCAGGCATAGAGCCCGCCGCTCGTGCTCTGTCGGTAGCTTACACATTTGTGATCGTTCAGCTCACGCGGCGTTTGCGGGATCGTCCGGCCGGCAAAGTAGGACGGAGAGCCGACCACGGCCATGCGCACATCCGGGCTCACCCGAACCGCCACCATGTCCTTCTCGACCTGCTCGCCGACACGGATGCCGGCATCGAACCGGCCGGCGACGATGTCGGTCAACCCTTCATCGACGTTGATCTCGACGGCGATGTCCGGATATTCCGGCAGCAGCTTCAGCAGGACAGGCCAGAGCACCGTCCTTGCGGCGTGGCGGAAGGTGGTGATGCGGATGGTGCCCGCGGGCTTGTCTTGAAGCGCGGTGAGGGCGGCCAGTTCGCTGTCGATGTGATCGAATGCCGGACGCAAGCTGCGAAGCAGCCTTTCGCCGGCGTCGGTCAGCGACAGGCTGCGCGTCGTTCGCGAGATCAGCCTCACCTTGAGCCGCTCTTCGAGCATGCGGACGGCATAGCTGAGCGCCGACTGGGACAAACCGAGTTTTGCGGCAGCGCGGGTAAAGCTGCCTTGCTCAGCGACCTCGATGAACATGGCCAGCTCGCTGAAGTCGCCTTTTCTCATCCATAAATCCCGGTTCTAAATCGATGCGGATTATACTGCCGATCTGCATGACGTCCTCGGGTATTTCATCATCACCACACGCCACAGGATCGCGTGAAGGACAAGACTCTGCGGTTACTGTTTTGCATGCCAGCGGAGACGGGTTCAGAACGACTTAAATAAAAGCCCGGCTCATCCGGCTTTCATCTTCAAGGCTCGCCGTACAGGCGGCGGAGCAGATTCACGGCCGGCTATTTCACCGAGCCGGTGACGGTGCGGTCGATGGCGTCGGGATTGCGCTGGTTGCCGGCAAGTGCGGCGATGACCAGAAGGCTGGCGACGACCGGGACAAACAGGATGGCCACACGGGCCTGCACATAAAAAATGGTGCGCCATTCGCTGCGCTTTTCCGGGCTGTTGTCCATCACACTCACTCTTGCCATGCCTCCCCCGGCGGGAGATAGCGGCGAAGGGTTAAGCAAAGGCTTCCGGGTTTGTTAACGGGGGAGCGTAGCTCAGGCTATAATGACAATGTCATTACGATCTGCTATGCTGAAACGATGAAGCACGAATCTCCAACCGAAGCTTCCAAGCGAAGCACGCTGAACATTCGCATCAAGCCCGAAGAGCGGGGCCTGATCGACGAGGCTGCGCGCGCGCTCGGAAAAACGCGAACGGATTTCATCCTCGATGCAGCACGGCGCATGGCCGAGGATACGCTGCTCGACCGCACTCTCATCAAGGTCTCGCCGGAAGCCTATGCGGAATTCCTCGCTTTGCTCGATGCGCCGGCCAAGCCTGATAAGCGCTTGTCCAAGCTGATGAACGCTCGCCTGCCATGGGAGACGGGCGAATGAGCCGGATGGAACATCCAAGGAATGCGCGACGCTGTAATGACGCTGCGACCGCCAGAGCCCCTGGACCGCACCCATGACCTGTCCTCGTTTTCGTCCGGTGTGCCGGTCCTGGACGACTGGCTGAAACGCCGAGCGCTGGCCAATCAGGACAGCGGCGCGACACGTACGTTCGTCGCCTGCCGAGACGGCAATAGGGTTGTTGCCTACTATGCACTGGCGTCGGGCGGCGTTGCCGCCAGCTATGCGTCTGGTCGTTTCAGGCGCAACATGCCGGACCCGATCCCTGTCGCCATTCTTGCTCGCCTTGCCGTCGATGCCTCCCATCAGCGTCAGGGGTTGGGCATGGCGCTCATGCAGGACGCTGCGCGCCGGGTGATGAATGCAGCAGACACCCTTGGTATACGAGGCATCCTGGTCCACGCGATTTCCGAGGATGCGCGGGCCTTTTACACAAAGCTCGGCTTCAATCCCTCGCCGCTTGACCCGATGACGCTGATGATCTCACTGGCGGATTTGCGCCTAGCCGCAGACGACGACTAAACAACAGCTTCAACGGGTTCTTCGCTGCCAAGCAGACAGCTGCCTAAGCGCTTAGCGCCTGATCCAGATCCGCGATCAGATCATCGCCATCCTCGATGCCGGCGGACAACCGCACCAGCGAATCCGAGATGCCGATCGCTGCCCGCTTTTCGGCCGGAATCGAGCCGTGCGTCATCAGAGCCGGGTGCTCGATCAGGCTTTCGACGCCGCCGAGGCTTTCGGCCAGGGTGAACAATTGCGTACGTTCGAGGAAGCGTTTGGTGCCGGCGAGGTCGCGGTCGAGGTCGACCGAGATCATGCCGCCGAAGGCGTGCATCTGCTGGACGGCGATGGCGTGCTGCGGATGGCTGGCGAGGCCGGGATAGACAACGCGGCGCACGTCTTTTCGCGCTTCCAACCATTGCGCGATCTTAAGGCCGTTCGCCGAGTGCCGCTCCATCCTGAGCGCCAGCGTCTTGATGCCGCGCAGCGCCAGAAAACTGTCGAACGGGCCGGAGATGGCGCCGATGGCGTTTTGCAGGAATTTCAGCTGGGCGGCGAGATCCTTGTTGTCGCCGACGACCGCGACGCCGCCGACCATGTCGGAATGGCCGTTGAGATACTTTGTTGTCGAATGGACGACTATGTCGATGCCGAGCTCCAGCGGCCGCTGGATATAGGGGCTGCAGAAGGTGTTGTCGGCGACCGTCAAAACGCCCTTGCGCTTGGCGAGTGCTGCGACGCCTTCGAGGTCGACGATACGCAGCAGCGGGTTGGTGGGGGTCTCGACCCAGAGCAGTTTCGTCTCCGGGCGGATCGCGGCTTCGACGGCGGCGAGGTCGGTGAAGTCGACGAAGGAGACCTGCAGATTGGCAGAGCGCTTGCGCACCCGCTCCATCAGCCGGAACGAGCCGCCATAGATGTCGTCGGTGGCGACGATATGGGCTCCGCTGTCGAGCAGTTCCAGCACGGTCGAGATCGCTGCCAGCCCGGACGCGAAAGCGAAGGCGGCCGAGCCGCTTTCGAGATCGGCCACGGCGCGCTCGAAGGCAAAGCGCGTCGGGTTCTGGCTGCGGGCATATTCAAAACCCTTGTGCACGCCGGGCGACTGCTGGCCATAGGTCGAGGTCGCGTAGATCGGCACCATGACAGCGCCGGTCAGCGGGTCGTGGCTCTGGCC
Source organism: Mesorhizobium sp. P171375 (assembly GCF_057786075.1). Taxonomy (NCBI): domain Bacteria; kingdom Pseudomonadati; phylum Pseudomonadota; class Alphaproteobacteria; order Hyphomicrobiales; family Phyllobacteriaceae; genus Mesorhizobium; species Mesorhizobium sp. P171375. The sequence goes on along the minus strand of NZ_JBYNWF010000001.1, from coordinate 898,089 downwards.
GCCATGGATGGTGCGCGTCGAGAAAGCCAGGCGGTTTTTGCCAGTTGATGATCCCGAAGAAGGGGGGGTGTTTGCGTTCATCGGGCGCGCCTCAAATGGTTGATCAGGTCGATACGGGTTATCAGGCCGACGAACTCGTCGCCATCGAAGATGATGGCGACCTCGTTACGGTCGAACACCGGCAGCAGCGCATCCAGTGTCTGATTGGCCTGCAGCGTGTGCAGATTGGAGGTCATGGCGGTGCGCACCGGGGCGTTGAAACGATCCCAGCGGCCGTCATAGGGCCCGTCGACCTTGGCTAAAATATCACTTTCATCGACGATGCCGACGAGCTTGCCGTTGTCCAGCACCGGCAGCTGCGAGACGTCGGAGCGGCGCATGCGGCCATAGGCGTTGAGCAGGCTCTCGTCCGGGCCGACATAGACCGTGTCGCCGGTGCGGTGCGAGCGCATGACGAGATCGCGCAGGTCGCCATGCTGCTCCTGTTCGGCCAGCCCCTGTTCGGCCAGCCAGAAATCGTCGAACACTTTCGACAAATATTTGTTGCCGCTGTCGCAGACGAAGGTGACGACACGTTTGGGCGTCGTCTGCTCGCGGCAATAGCGCAGGGCTGCCGACAGCAGTGTGCCCGAGGACGAGCCGGCGAGAATGCCTTCCTTGGACAAGAGATCGCGCACCGCCAGCATGCTCTGCTTGTCGGGGATGGAGTAAGCCTTCTTGACCAGCGACAGGTCGGCATTGGGCGGCACGAAATCCTCGCCGATGCCTTCGACGGTCCAACTGCCGGCCTCTTCCATCTTGCCGGTCTTGATCAGAGGCGCCAGCACCGAGCCCACCGGATCGGCGAGCACCATCTCGGTGTTCGGCGAGACTTTTGCGAAGTAGCGGCCAAGCCCGGTGAGCGTGCCGCCGGAGCCGACGCCGACCACCACGGCGTCGACATCGCCCTCGAGCTGCGAAAAGATTTCCGGGCCGGTGGTGGTCTCATGCGCCTTAGGATTGGCCGGATTGGCGAACTGGTTGGCGTAGAAAGCGCCGGGCAGTTCGGCGGCAATCTTCTCGGCCATGTCCTGGTAATATTCGGGGTGACCCTTGCCAACGTCGGAGCGCGTCATGCGCACCTCGGCGCCGAGCGCGCGCAGATGCTGGATCTTTTCGCGAGACATCTTGTCGGGCACGACGAGGATGATGCGGTAGCCCTTCGGGATGCCTACCTGGGCAAGGCCGAGGCCGGTATTGCCGGCGGTCGCCTCGACGATGGTGCCGGCACGCTTCAGCCTGCCTTCTTTCTCGGCCGCCGCGATCATCGACAGCGCGATGCGATCCTTGATCGAGCCGCCGGGATTCTGACTTTCGAGCTTGATGAACAGCCGGCATTTTCCGGTGTCGAATTTGGTCAGCTCGACCACCGGCGTCTGGCCGATAAGGTCGAGCACTGAGGCGTAGGGTGGACGCAGGCGGGATAACGCGCCGTCCGAACTGCCTGGCGCAGCTTTCCTGTGCTCGCTCATGTCGATGTGCTCCCTTGATCAAGCGACCGCCTCGGGGGCAGAGCGGCAGCGTAGCTTCTTTTCAAGCCGTTTGCAGGCGGAAAGAAGGTAGATCGTGCCAATCAACTGGCCAGAGGAGGAATGGAATTCCGCGAGCGGTTGCCCGGGGTCGCGATCGACTTGCGAGACCGGGAAACAGTCAGGGCACGCCTGGTGTGCGAGGCATTGGGCGGCTGAACGCGCGCGCTCTCTTTGATTTTTGACACACTCCCTGGGTAAGCGCTAACGCGCTTTGGCCGGGGAAAGCGCTCACACTTTTCCCCGGAATGATGTCCAGACGTCCCATTACGGCAGGGACTTCAGTCTTAATTGAGATACAGCTAATATATATGTAGCTTTGTCAGTGCGGGGCGACGATCCCAAAATCCAAGCCTAATCCCGCAATGGCCGGTGCGGTACGCTTTCAACCCAAGCATCCTCCGCACCGGCCATTCTTTTGCCTGCCGCCGGGTAACCCATGGTGCGATCGCGGAAGGCGCTCTCGGGTCGAGCCGAATACGGATCTGTCAGATTTATAGTCTTTCCGGAATCACCCTAGCCCAGCAATTGCTTGCTCAGCCGCGCGCACTGGACGCGAATATCCGGGATGGCATCGATCTCGAAGAAGGTTCCCCGGGTCAGCGGTCCGACGGCGAGGATCTTGGCTGAAACCGAACCGTCGCCGGCGATGATTTCGCATTTGGCTGAGACATCGAGGCCGAGCCGCAGCGGGTCCGGCCGCGCCAGGCCGCGGTCGACCAGCGAGCGCACGACGCTGTTCGACGTGGTCGAGATGTCCCTGGCGATGCCCGTGCAGTCATAGATGCGGTCGACCTGGAGCGTCTCCAGCGCCTGCGTGTGGCGCGACTGGATGTCGATGGTGAAGCCATCGCCCGCCTCGATGCCTACGACACGGCCGGCGACGGGCCGGATGCGGCCGGTGCGCACCGCCTCGGTGACGCGGGCATGCACGTCCGGCGCCAGGCGGTGGCGGTGGATATCCCACCAGGCCTTGGTGTGCTCGACGAAACGGCGCTTGGCCGAGGATGGCCAGTTCTGCCAGATCTTCTGGTTGAAGGGGCGCAGACCATCGACGACGTCGCGCCAGTCGATGCCGGCTTTCTGGTTTTCGCGGATCAGGTCGCGGAACCAGCTGACGAAATAGGACAATTGGGTGCCGAGCGGAATGTCGGCGACGTCGAGCTTGATCGGGTTGCCCTTGCGGTGCGGTGACGGCAGCAGGCCGCGCCGCGACACGGCGACGATCTCGCCCTTGTGGCCACGCTGCTCGAGCGACAGGAAGGCGTCGACCATACTCAGCCCTGTGCCCACCACCAGCACGCGGGCTTCAGGATCGAGCGCGGTATCGGCCTCGGTGCCCATGCGGATGGCGTGGCCCTGGCCGGCGCCGGGCTGTTCGTCATGGCCGGTGGCAAGCACCGCCAGATGCGCGACCACGCTGGTGCCGTTGGCGAGCGTCACCTCGACCCCGGAAGAGGTCGGAGAGATCGACAGGCTCTCCTCGCGGATCAGCCTGAGACGGCCGGTTTCCTTTTCCCGCTCTTCGAGTTCGTCCAAAAGTTCCTTGAGATAGCGGGCATAGACGCTGCGCGGCGCGTAGAATGGTGTCTGCGGCGTCTGCTCCTGGCTCACCAGGCCGCGCCCCTGCAGCCAGCGCCAGAAATTGCCGGGATCGTCGGCATAGGCGCTCATCCCGGCGGCGCTGACGTTAAGCACATGCGCCGACAGCAGCGTCGAATAGGCGATGCCCTGGCCGAAATGCGGGCGTTTTTCGATCAGCGTGACGCGCAGATCGGGGTGGGGCGATTTGAGGAGATGCGCGGCAAGCACGACGCCGCTGGCGCCGCCACCGACAACAATGATCGAATTGGTGCGCCCGACACTCATGTGCGCACGCTCAGGATCAGGCGAGGACCTTCTGCGTCAGCGGCAGGCCGTCTATGCCCCTCGCGACCGCAAGGTCGTCGAGGACGATGTCGCGCATCTCGGCCAGCGAACGCTGGTCGAGCACCTCGGCGATGGCCTGCCGGACCTCGAGCATCAGATGTCGGACTTGGCATGTCGCCTCATTGCAGTCTTCACAGCGCTGATACTGGGTGCGGCTGGCGCACGGGATGGGTGCCAGCGGTCCGTCGAGCACGCGCACGACATGGCCGACCTTGATCTCGTCGGCCGGGCGCGCCAGGCGATAGCCGCCTTCCTTGCCCTTGCGGCTCTGGACGAAGCCGGCATTGCGCAATTCGCCGAGAATGGCGTCAAGGAACTTCTTCGGGATGTTGTTGCCGCTGGCGATGTCGCCGACGAAGGCGAGCTGCCCGACCGGCAATTGCGCCAGGTGGACCAGCGCCTTAAGGCCGTACTTGCCTTTTTTGGTGAGCATAGAGCGAACGTTTCCCTGTCGGGCGATGGCTCAAAACCATCGGTTGCGAAACGCCTGACGTGCCTCCCCGCCGCGTGCAAGCTACTTCGACAGATAAATTCTAGTGACATGATATACAAGCCGAGAAACCTTGATTTTGCTTCGTTTTCACGCCGCAGGGGCGACTTTAGCAGGGCTTTGTGCCGTTAAAGGTCACAGGCTGGGCTGTAAAGGCAGGCGGATGCCGCGAGCGATCATGGTGGCAGAGTGGCCGCGCATCGTCTCCTCCATTCCTCAATGTCGATAAGATTACTATACTTACCCTCGAACCGGCGGAACGTGTTTTCAAATCGGCGGCTATTTACAGCATGGATTTGCTCAGCCAAGGCGCTGCGCGCAATCTCGTTCGCTGTCGGCGACCAAGATCGGTATGGGCGGGACGAATGCCCAATACTCCGCTCAGGACTGGGCGCCGTCGCCTTGCAACTGGTCAGACTTGGCGGGTTTGGCCACCGGCACCCCGCTCGAGCGCAACATCCAGCGATGGCCGTCGCTGCGGAAATCGGTGACGCTCAGCGGCTCGACATCGATCCTGCGGCAGGCCGTAAGGGGCGCATCGAGGACGTGAACGATGGCCGCGCGGATAACACTGGCATGCGTCACGGCGATGGTGTGGCCGCTCGTCCGAATCAGGTCGTCTAAGAAGCTCGCGGTGCGACGCGCCACATCGGCCAGCGACTCGCCGCCATGCGGAGCGGCCTCGGCATCGCCGAGCCAGGCCGCGACGCCGTTGGGATCAAGCGCCTGCACCTCCGCGAAACCCTTGCCGGCCCAGCGGCCAAAATCCTGCTCGGCCAGCAGCGGCTCGGCCGACGGTCTGAGCCCCATCGCCTCAGCGGTCTGCCGGGCGCGCAGCGCCGGGCTGGTCCAGACCCGGTCGGCACGGCGCAGGGTCATCGCTGCCGCCAACGCCAGGGATTGCGGTTCCAGCGCCTCGTCGAGAGGGAACGACCCCTTGCGCGTGGCGGGCGTTGCGCCGCTGCAGATCAGGGTCAGGCGTACCAGCATGAAAAGCTGCCTCTTTCCGGCCAGCCGGGCCGGCGGATTGATGGTTTGCGCCGGCTCTACACGGTCGCGTGTAGAGTATCACGGTTCATTGACGGGTATCGGCCGGTGGCTTTTTTCTAACAAGCCCGTCTTGCTTGGAAGGATTTAACTCTACAAGAACGATAGAATTAGCTGACTATGAACAGGCATCCGGTTTTTCTCATTTCATGGAGCCTTTCATGTCCAGCATTTCGCGACGCATTGTCCTCCTGTCGTCGGCAGCCTTGGCGGGTGCGGCCTTCCTTGGCTCGGCCCAGGCGCAGGATTTCAAGATCACCATCGGCTACCAGACGGTGGTCGAACCTTCGAAAGTGGCGCAGGCCGACGGCGCCTATGAAAAGGCGACCAAGGCCACGATCGACTGGCGCAAATTCGATTCCGGCGCCGATGTCATCGCCGCCGTTGCTTCCGGCTCGGTCGATATCGGCTATGTCGGCTCGAGCCCGCTGGCGGCAGCCGCCAGCCGCGAACTGCCGATCCAGACCATCTTCGTCGTCGGCCTGATCGGCGAATCCGAAGCGCTGGTTGCCCGCAACGGGTCCGGCATCGAAAAGATCGCCGACCTCGCCGGCAAGAAGGTGGCGGTGCCGTTCGTGTCGACGACGCATTACAGCCTGCTCGCCGCGCTGAAGCACGAGAATGTCGATCCGAAGTCGGTCGAGATCCTCAATCTCAGGCCACCGGAAATCGCCGCCGCCTTCGCCCGCGGCGACATCGACGCCGCCTATGTCTGGGATCCGGCGCTCGGCCAGATCAAGACGACAGGCAAGGTGGTGCTGGATTCTTCGCAGGTTGCCGCCTGGGGCGCGCCGACCTTCGACGCCTGGATCGTGCGCACCGACTTTGCCGAGAAGAACCAGGAAGCCGTGCGCGACTTCGTCAAGGTGACGGGTGAGTCCTATGCGGAATTCCTGGCCAAGCCGGACGCCTGGTCGGTGTCGTCGCCGGAAGCGGCGAAGATCGCCAAGATCACCGGGGCCAAGCTGGAAGAAGTGCCGCAACTGCTCAAGGGCTACGTCTTCCCGACGCTGGAAGAGCAGGCTTCCGACAAGTTCCTCGGCGGCGGCACGGTCAAGGCGATCGAGGCGGCGTCCGCCTTCCTCAAGGAGCAGGGCAAGATCGATGCCGTGCTGCCGGACTATTCGAAATACGTGTCGTCGAAATACGTCACCGAGGCCTTGGCTTCGAACTGACCCCAACACGCGCGGTTTCTTCTTCCCTGACGCCGCGTGTTGCCTGTCCCGGAGCCGCTAAACGAGGAGCGGTTTCGGGGCAGGCTGATCTCTTTCGGAGCCTGTTCCATGTCCCATCTCGTCCTAGACAAGGTCTCGGTTCACTATGACGGCCAGCCGGCCGTCGAGCGGGTGTCGATTGATGTCGCCAAGGGCGATTTCGTCGTGCTGGTCGGCCGCTCCGGTTGCGGCAAGACCTCGCTGCTCAATGTCGCCGCCGGCCTGGTCGAGCCCGCGCGTGGTGTAGCCACCATCGGCGGCTCACCGATCACCGGCCCAGGCCCGGACCGCGCCGTGGTGTTCCAGAACGATGCTTTGTTTCCCTGGCTTACGGCACGCGAAAACGTCGCCTTTGCGCTCCGACTGCGCGGCGTGCTGCAGGCTGAACGCGCGCGGCGCGCCGATGAGCTGCTCAAGCTGGTGAAACTCGACGGCGTCGGCGACAAGCGCATCTGGGAATTGTCCGGCGGCATGCGCCAGCGCGTCGGCCTCGCCCGTGCACTCGCCGCCGAACCGGAATTCCTGCTGCTCGACGAACCGCTCGGCGCGCTCGATGCGCTGACGCGCGAACGCATGCAGACGACGCTGCTCGATTTGTGGACAGCCGCCCAGGTCGGCGTGCTGATGGTGACGCACGGTATCGAGGAGGCGTTGGTGCTGGCCACAAGCATTGTCGTGCTGACGCCGGGACCTGGCCATGTGGTGCGGACATTCGAGACCGGCTTCAGCCGGCGCTATGCCTCAGGCGAGCCCATCCGCTCCATCAAGGCCGACCCTGCCTTTGCCGCGGCGCGCGGCGAACTGACCGACGCAATCTTCGAAGGAGAGGCGGCATGAGCGTCACCTCGTACAATGAGCGGCCGACCATCAAGGCCGGCGAAACTGATACCATCTCAGTGCCGTGGTCGCGGCCGCGGCCTAAACGCAGCTGGATCTCTTCCCGCGCGGTCAGCGCCGTTACCATTCTGGTCGTGCTGGCGGCCTGGGCGCTGTCGGCCCGCCTGCAGCTGGTGTCGCCGGTGTTTTTGCCCTCGCCCGCCGCCGTGTGGACCAAATTCATTGTCGTCGCCCGCGACGGCTTCGTCGACGCCACGCTGCTCCAGCATATCGTTGCCAGCCTCGGTCGCGTCTTCGCGGCGCTGATCGCGGCCATCGTCATCGGCGTGCCGGTTGGTCTGGCCATTGGCATTTCGACGGTCGGGCGCGGCATCTTCGATCCGCTGCTCGAATTTCTGCGGCCGATCCCGCCGCTCGCCTATCTGCCGCTGGTCATCATCTGGTTCGGCATCGGCGAGCCGTCAAAGATCCTGGTCATCGCCATTGCCATGCTGGCGCCGGTGGCGCTGTCGACGGCTTCTGGCGTGCGCGGCGTCTCGCAGGAGCGCATCAATGCGGCGCGTTCCCTCGGCGCGACCCAGCGCCAGGTCGTGCGCCATGTCATCCTGCCCAGCGCGCTGCCTTCGATCCTGACCGGCCTTCGCATTGCGCTCGGCGCCGGCTGGTCGACCCTGGTCGCGGCCGAACTGGTGGCGGCGACGCGCGGCCTTGGCTTCATGATCCAATCGGCCGCCCAGTTCCTGGTCACCGATGTCGTGGTGATGGGTATTCTGGTGATCGCGACAATAGCCTTCGTGCTGGAATTCATCATCCGCCGGATCGAGCGTCAGCTGGTTCCGTGGGCAGGACGCGAATGACAACAGGGCCCGCCGGTTTGGCCGGCTGCTTCCCTTCGCAGCGCGCGGACCACCGATCCCGGAACAGAAGGAGTGATGACATGACCCAATCCACAGCCGTGCTGTTCGCCCATCTCGGCAACTGGCTGCTCGCCTGGCGGGATAACCAGTTGCCACAGCCGCAGCCGAAATCGCCGGCGCCGGTGCAACTCGACGCCGAACGCGACCGCCTGCCGCCGCGCGACGAAGGGTTTTACTGGGCCTGGCAGTATTGGTCGCAGTGAGGGGTGGCGATTAGCGTCCCTCTCCCCGTCTCTATACGGGGAGAGGATGCCGGCAGGCAGGTGAGGGGCGGCGCCAAGCCTTTTTCGATACCTAGCCCTGAACGCAACCCGCCAAAGCCGGCGCTGCCCCTCATTGCCCTGCCGGGCATTTCTCCCCGTGAACGGGGAGAAAGAGGCTTGCGCCGGCTGTCTCCGCTTAGTCGTAGAAAGCAATTCCGCCTCTTCAACTCATCTCGCAACTTCATTCCTCTACTAAATTTATAGAACTACCTAGCCTTAGCCCTCATCCAACGGCAGGGAGCCCTTCCCGGCGCCGGTTCACAAGCGAAGGAGAGGGATCATGTTCAGCCTGACCAGACGCGTTTTCGGCCTCGGCCTTTTGGCGGCGAGTGTCGCCTTGTCCTTCAGTGCTTCAGCGCAGGAGCTGAAGCAGCTCAACATCGGCTACCAGAAGACCGGCCTGCCGGTCATCGCCCGGCAGCAGCAGGTGGTCGAAAAGGCGCTGAGCGACAAGGGTGTCGCGGTGAAATGGGTCGAATTCACAGCCGGTCCGCCGCTGGTCGAAGCGCTCAATGTCGGCGCCATCGATGTCGGTTACACCGGTGACGCGCCACCGATCTTCGGACAATCGGCCGGGGCCAACATCGTGTATGTCGCAGCGATGCCTTCCAATGGCGATGGCGAGGCGATCTTCGTCAAGCCGGCTTCCCCTATCCAGTCGGTCGCTGATCTCAAGGGCAAACGCGTCGGCGTCGGCAAGGGCACCAGCGCTCATAATCTTCTCGTCGCTGCGCTGGAAAAAGCGGGCGTCGGCTTCGATCAGATCACGCCGGTCTATCTCAGCCCGGCGGACGCCGCCGCCGCTTTTGCCAGCGACCAGATCGACGCCTGGGTGGTGTGGGATCCATTCTTCGCCATCGCCGAAACACGTTACCAGCCGCGTGTGCTGGCGCGGTCCAGCGACGTGCTCAAGGTCAACAGCTATATTCTTGGCAACAAGGATTTCGCCAAGGCGCATCCTGAAGTCGTTACCACGACGATCGCGGCGCTCAGCGAGGCTGCAAAATGGGCGGACGCAAACCGCGACAAGGTGGCCGCGGCGCTGCACGAAGTGACCGGCGTGCCGCTCGACGCACAGACGATCGCCGCCAACCGTAGCAAATTCGGCATCTTCCCGATCACCGACGCGATCATCGCCGGCCAGCAGGCGACCGCCGACCGTTTCTACAAGCTCAAGCTGATCCCGAATGCAGTGCGCATCTCCGACGCCGTTTGGACCGCACCGGGCAATTGATCTTTCTCGCGCGGCGCCGGGCGGAAACGTCCGGCGCCTTTTGCCGTTTCCGCTTTGAGGATTTCGCCATGACCGCTCCAGCCGCTCCGCAAGCCAGGCCACTCGATTTCTTCTGGTTTATTCCGACACATGGCGACGGGTCCTACCTCGGCTCCGAGCAGCAGCAGCGCCCGCCGGAATTCGCCTACTTCAAGGAGATCGCGCAAGCGGTCGACCGGCTCGGCTTTCCCGGCGTGCTGCTGCCGACCGGGCAGAATTGCGAGGATTCCTGGATCACCGCCTCTGGCCTTGCGGCGCTGACCGAAAAGCTCAAATTCCTGGTAGCGCTGCGGCCTGGCGTGACGCTGCCGACCTTCGCGGCGCGCCAGACCGCGGCGCTCGATCGCTTAAGCAACGGCCGGCTGCTGCTCAATGTCGTGGTCGGCGGCAATCCGACCGAACTTGCCGGCGACGGCGTCTTCCTGCCACATGACGAGCGCTATGCCCAGGCGCAGGAATTCCTGACCATCTGGCGCGCGCTGGTGTCGGGCCAGAGCGTCAATTTCAACGGCAAATACTACCGCGTCGACAATGGCCGCCTCGACCTTCTGCCGAGCCAGGAGCGGCCGTCGCTCTATTTCGGCGGCTCGTCCGAAGCTGGCCAGGAGCTCGCCGCCGATCTCGTCGACATGTACCTGACCTGGGGCGAGCCGCCGGCGCAGGTCGCAGAGAAGCTAGCTGCCGCGCGCAACAAGGCCGAACGGCGCGGCCGAAAACTGCGTTTCGGTATAAGGCTGCATTTCATCGTCCGCGAAACCGAGGAAGAAGCCTGGCGCGCCGCCGACCGGCTGATCAGCCATGTCACCGATGCACAGATCGAAAATGCCCAGGCGCGTTTTACCAAGGAGATGGACTCGGTCGGCCAGCGGCGCATGGCCGAACTGCATGGCGGCCGCCGCGACAGGCTCGTGGTCTCGCCCAATCTGTGGGCCGGCGTCGGCCTGGTGCGCGGCGGCGCCGGTACGGCGCTGGTCGGCTCGCCGGAGCAGATCGTCGAACGCATCCGCGAGTACCAGGCGATCGGCATCGACACCATCATCGGCTCCGGCTACCCGCATCTCGAGGAAGCCTACCGCGTCGCCGAGCTTTTGTTCCCGCGGCTTGGGCTGGGAACCAAACGGGCGCAGGCGCATGAAAACATCGCCAATGAATTCGCCGTCGGCTTCCATGGCGCCAACCGCCTGCAGGCTTCGTCATGAGTCTGGCCCTGCGTGAAACAGAGCGGCATTGGCTGGCTGTTGCCGGCGCTCCTCATCGCCGGCTGGGAGACAGCTTCCCGCGCCGGAATCATGCCGGCCAATGTGCTGCCGGCGCCGAGCGCCGTGGCCGAAGCCTTCTGGCGGCTGACGCTGTCGGGCGAGCTGATCCAAAACATCGGCGTCAGCACGGCGCGCGCGCTGGCCGGCTTTGCCATTGGCGGCTCGATCGGCTTTGCGCTTGGCCTTGCCAACGGGCTGTCGGCGCTGAGCCGCGGCCTGACCGACACGACGCTGCAGATGATCCGCAACATCCCCCATCTGGCGCTGATCCCGCTGGTCATCCTGTGGTTCGGCATCGACGAGGAGGCCAAACTGTTTCTGGTGGCGCTCGGCGTGTTCTTCCCGATCTACGTCAACACGCTGCTCGGCATCCAGAGCGTCGACCCGCAACTGGTCGAGATGGGCCGGGTCTACGGCATGGACCGCCGCGCGCTGTTCTTTCAGGTGATCCTGCCCGGCGCGCTGCCGGCGATCTTCGTCGGCCTGCGCTATGCGCTTGGCATTATGTGGCTGACGCTGATCGTCGCCGAAACCATTTCGGCCAGTTCCGGTCTCGGCTACATGGCCATGCAGGCGCGCGAATTCCTGCTCATCGACGTCGTCGTGCTGTCGATCTTGATCTATGCGCTGCTCGGCAAGCTTGCCGACAGCCTTGCCCGCCTGCTCGAGCGGCTGTCGCTCGGCTGGCACCCCGCCTTCCAGAACGCCTGAGGTATCGATGCCCGCCGCCAGCCTCGCCGCCGTCCGCTCCTTTGTCGCCGCGCCCGAGCCGTCCCGGCCGGCGCAAGCGATCGAAAGCCCGCGCGCCTTTGCCTTCAAGGGCGTTGAGAAGCGCTTCGGCGACAAGATCGTGCTCGACGGCATCGATCTCGACGTGCCGGTCGGACAGTTCGTGGCCGTGATCGGCAAGAGCGGCTGCGGCAAGAGCACGCTCTTGCGGCTGCTGGCCGGGCTCGACCGGCCGACCGCCGGCTCCCTGACATTCGGGCCGGAGGCGAAAGCCGGCGCCGGGGAAGAGAGCCGCTTCATGTTCCAGGAGCCGCGGCTGTTGCCCTGGGCCAGCGTGGTGAAAAACGTCGAGGTCGGGCTGACCGGCCTTGCCGCTGGTGCGGAAGCCAGGCGGCGCGCGCTCGCTATTCTGAGTGAAGTCGGCCTTGCCGACCGCGCCGACGAATGGCCCTCGGTGCTCTCAGGCGGCCAGAAACAGCGCGTGGCGCTGGCGCGCGCACTGATCGGCCAGCCGCGCATCCTGGCGCTGGACGAGCCGCTCGGCGCGCTCGATGCGCTGACCCGGATCGAAATGCAGCAGCTTCTGGAACGCATCTGGCTGGAGCAGAAATTCACCGCCGTGCTGGTCACGCATGACGTCGCCGAGGCGGTTGCGCTGGCCGACCGGGTGGTGGTGATTAACCAAGGCCGCATCGCGCTCGACCTCGACGTGCCCGTGGCGCGGCCGCGCCGGCGCGGCTCGGTCGAGCTTGCCCGCCTGGAAGGCTAGGATTCTGGACCAGCTGTTCGGGTAGTTCCTTGACCACGATCGCCCGGCGGCCGCCCACTCAGCCGCGCGAGCGGCTCGCCCATCCCAGTCCCAGCAGGCCGACCAGCATGGTGACGATGCCGATATAAAGCCATTGCGACTGGCCGGTCATGAAGCTGCCGCCGACCACGCCGAGGCCTTGCAGCGACCACAGCGCGCCTATGGCCAATACAATCAGGGCCAGCAGATATCTGAACAGTCTCATCGCCGAGATTCCTTTCCCAAGTCGATTGTCAATTGCGCCATGGCCGTGATGAAAGAGCGAAAGGAAGAGGTCCAGTCGCGCGTGTTTTTACTTGTATAATAATGCCTTATCTTGCTGAAGGTATCTGCAAAATCGCCCCGAAAGCCGCCTGAAATACCCCGGCGCATCGCGAAAAACCCCTGACAAACTGTTTCCCAGTGACTCCAAACGTGTGCCAGTGCCACGGAACCGCCAGATACTTGCCGCATTTCCTGCCTTATTCAGCACTTACCGGCTGGGGTCCGTAAAAGGAGCCTCCCAAGTGAACAAGAAGAACCAGACCGCGCTTGTCGCGGTAACGATCGCGGCTGGCCTGATGGTCGGCGTATCCGCCTCTTCTGCCGCCGGCCAATGCGGCCGTGCTTCCTGGTACGCGCTGCACTCCAGGACCGCCAATGGCGAGCGCATGAACCCGTCGGCAATGACCGCCGCGCATCGCAGCCTGCCCTTCGGCACCAGGCTGAAGGTGACCAACCAGAACAATGGCCGCAGCGTCATCGTGCGCATCAACGACCGCGGCCCGTTCATCAAGGGCCGCATGCTCGACCTGTCGAAGGGCGCCGCCGGCCAGCTCGGCTTCATCGGCTCCGGCCATACCTCCGTCTGCGTGGCGCGCGTCTGATCTGTCCAAGTCCGGCCCATCCGGGCCGGACGCATCTGCTCTCAATTTCCGACGGCCGTGCTTTCGCAGCTGCACATTGAGCCGGCTGGTCCCGTTCGAAGCGGATTCTCAAGGCCTTGGACCAAAGAATGGGATATGTCACGCCACGTGACGTATTGCATCGCAGCAATATCTTGTTAACCTCCGCGCGAGACATTCAAGGATCGGCGCTGCTCGTCGTCCCTTCGATCACGGCAGCTGCGGAGTACCTGATGTTCTACCAGCTCTATGAAATGAACCATGCCGCCCTGCAGCCCGCGCGGCTCTATGCCGATGCAGTGCGGCTGTTCTACACCAACCCGCTCAACCCGTTTTCGCACACGCCGTGGGGCCGCTCAGTGGCTGCCACCGCCGAACTCTTCGAACGCACGACGCGCCGCTACGGCAAGCCGCATTTCGACCTGAGCAAGACCGTGGTCGACTGGAAAAGCGTCGAGGTCAGCGAAAAGACGGTGTGGTCGCGGCCGTTCTGCAACCTCACCCGCTTCGAACGATCGGTGCCTGCCGGGCGCAAGGCCGACCCCAAGCTTCTGATCGTGGCGCCGATGTCGGGCCATTATGCGACGTTGCTGCGCGGCACGGTCGAGGCGATGCTGCCCTATGCCGACGTTCACATCACCGACTGGGTCGATGCCCGCATGGTGCCGCTGACCGACGGCCATTTCGACCTCGACGATTACATCGACTACATCATCGACATGCTGCATGCGCTGGGGCCCGACACCCATGTGATGGCGGTGTGCCAGCCTTCGGTGCCGGTGCTGGCGGCGGTGGCGCTGATGGAAAAGCGCGGCGATCCCTTCGTGCCCTCGACCATGACACTGATGGGCGGGCCGATCGATACCCGCCGCAACCCGACCGCGGTCAACCTCCTGGCCAAGGAAAAGGGCATCGACTGGTTCCGCGACAATGTCATCATGAACGCGCCCTGGCCGGTGCCGGGCTTCGGCCGCGAGGTCTATCCGGGCTTCCTGCAGCTGTCGGGCTTCATGAGCATGAACCTCGACCGCCACATCATCGCCCACAAGGACTTCTTCATGCACCTGGTCAAGCATGACGGCGACAATGCCGAGAAGCACCGCGACTTCTACGACGAATATCTGGCGGTGATGGACCTGACGGCGGAGTTCTATCTGCAGACCGTCGACACGGTGTTCGTGCGCCATACGCTGCCCAAAGGCGAGATGATGCATCGTGGCGAAATCGTCGATACTAAGGCGATCAGCAACGTCGCGCTGTTCACGGTCGAGGGCGAGAACGACGACATTTCCGGTCTCGGCCAGACCCAGGCCGCGCATGACCTCTGCCCCAACATCCCAGCCGACCGGCATGCGCATTACATGCAGCCGGCTGTCGGCCATTATGGCGTCTTCAACGGCTCGCGTTTCCGCTCGGAAATCGTTCCGCGCATCGTCGATTTCATCACCAGCTACGGTCGCCAGAACCGCGTTGCGGTCAAGCCGAGGCTGGTTCGCTCCGCCAAGGGTTGAGGCTCGACACAGCTGCGGCGTGCATAGCCTGCAGAAGCGGCGCGACTTCGCACGCCAGAGGCGTTCTGTTGCACAATAGACGCTGTCGGGCGAGCGCGGGTAACCATGCCGGAGAATCTATCTCCCCCCATAATTGACACGGACTGTAAATCCCCTTTAACCTTTCGTTAACAACAAGGGCGAACGGGGACAATGACTTCCTCAGCGATGGCACGGACGCTGCGCTTGTGTGCGGCAACAGGGCTGGCGGTTTTGGGATGCTGGGCGGCGCCGGCTTCGGCGGGCGGCGCCATGGCGACCGGCGGCATGACCTCGCAGCCGATCGGCCATTATGATTTCTGCAAGTCCAATCCGGGCGAATGCTCGATCCGGCCAAGCAATCTCAACCCGGCTGCGATGACCGACACCTTCATGCGCAAGCTGATCAGCGTGACATCCAGGGTCAACGCCACCGTCAAGCCGATGAGCGATTACGACATTTACGGCAAGGACGAAGTCTGGGCCTATCCCGACAAGGGCGTCGGCGATTGCGAGGACTATGTGCTGGAAAAGCGCCGCCAGCTCTCCCGCTCGGGCGTGTCGCTGGCCGATCTCCTGATCACCGTCGTGCGCAAGCCGGACGGCGAAGGCCATGCGGTGCTGACGGTGCGCACCGACAAGGGCGACTACGTCCTCGACAATCTCACCGACAAGGTGAAGATCTGGGACGCCACCGGCTACCGCTTCCTCAAGCGGCAGGCGATCGACAACACCGGCCGCTGGGTCTCGATCCGCGGTGGCCAGCAGGTGCTGGTCGGCGCGGTCCAGTAAAGTTTTAGCACGCCCATTCAGGCACGCCGCGTCGAAGCGGCTTCTCATGGCGCGCGCTTTAGCTGCTTCACATCATAGGCCAGCACCGCCCCTCATTGCCCTGCCGGACGTTCGTCATTCGAAAAGCCAAGCAGTTGGCTTTTCGTCCGCTTCGCGGACCATTCCTCAACTCCCCGTATAGTACGGGGAGAAAGACGCTGTCATCGATGATTTCGCCAATCGCCAACGTTGCAGAATAGGCGCCAGCGCGGCGGCCATTCACCTTCTCTCCGTTCACCGGGAGAAGGTGCCGGCAGGTGGATGAGGGGCAGCGCCGGTGTTGCCAACCGCGCGCCCGAACCGCCTTCCAAAGATTTTGCAGTCTCCGTGAACCAAATCGTCTCCGCCGGCGACACACAGCCGTAAACGAACCCAACCAATCCAACCAAGGAGACTTCAAATGACTGCTTTTCTGCGTAACACCTTCCTTGCCGCCGTCGCGGTGTCGTCCCTGGCCGGGTCGGCCTTGGCCGATCAGACCATCACCTGCTCCAACACCCAGACCAACGACTGGTGGGCTGGCCGTTGCTGCAGCGCCGGCACTGCAGATTGCCTTGGCCACGAGGGCCATGGCCGCGACCATCACGACAATGGCGGCCGTGGTAGCACTGCCGGCAAGAAGTGATGCAACGTCTCGCCGGCGATCGCCTCTGCAATTGAGGCGAACGCCGGCAAGCGCCTCATGCCATCCTATCCGGCACGCCCAAGTGCCCCCCGGATCGACGCAGTGATGCGGCGAAGCTCGGCTTCGTCCAGCTTCTCGATGTTCTCGGCCAGCAGATTGGCAAGTTCGGTCGCGGCCGGGCTGAGCCCCGACGTATCGAGCTTTACGCGCGGATGCGAGGCTTCGGCCAGCCGGGCCAGCTCTTCGGCATCGTCCCAGATGACGTTGAAATAGCCGATGATCTTCTGGATCAGCGTCCAGGTCGGCGCGCCACGGCGGCCATGTTCCAGCGCCGATAGATAGGCGGCGGAAACACCGATCGCCTGCGCCATGTCTTTCTGGCGGACGCCGCGCTCGGCTCGAAGCGCCCGCAGTTTTTCGCCGAATGGCGTCATCGGACCGACCCCATCAGCGCAGCCGCCTGAGCCGGACATAGAGCGCGCCCGAACCGCCATGGTTGCGGGCGGCATGGTCATGGCTGGAGACCAGCGGCCGGAAGGCGGGCGTCGACAACCAGGCCGGCACGGCTCGCCGCAAGACGCCGTCGCCGCCCGACGACGAACCTTTTCCGGTAATGATCAGGACATAGCGGATACCGCCGGCATGCGCCCGGTGTAGGAACGAGAACAACAGCGAATAGGCCTCGTCCTGGGTCATGCCATGCAGGTCGACACGGCCTTCGATCGGCAGCCGGCCCTTCTTCAGCTTGTCCAGCGTCGGCTCGTCCAGCGCATGCGAAACCTGTTGCGCTTTCGGTTTGGAGGCAACGATCGGGCCGACAGCGACCGGAGTCTGTGACGGCTTGGGGTCGACGACGATGTCTGGAATGTCGACCGCCATCCTTCCCTTCAATGGTCGCGCCGTGCGCGCCACCAGGTTCCACAACACCCGGTCGTCCTCGCTGAGCCTATCGGGGCGCTTGCTCATCGATTCGTCTCCGAAACGAGAGCTCTTGGAACCAGCGCATAGAAATCCGCCTCGTTGCGCACGACCCCAGCGATCTCGCCGGCGGCATCGCCTGAACCGGCGAAGAGATCGCCGCGCGCCGGTCCGGTGATGGCCGAGCCGGTGTCCTGCGCGATCATCAACCGCCGGAAAGGCTTTTTGTCGAACGCTGTCAGTGTCGGTGCATCGATGTAAAAGGGCGTGCCGAATGTGTGCAGCAGCCGGTCGACCGCGAGCGAGCGGCCCGGCGTCAGCGGCACCTTGGCGGCGGCGATCGGACCGAGTGCTGCATCATCGACATCCGCTTCTCGAAAGAAGATGTAGGAGCGGTTCTGCCAGAGGATCTCGTCGATGCGGTCGGGATGCGCCCTGAACCAGGCACGGATCGACTGCATGGTCACTTTTTCGAGCGGGATCTCGCCGAGATCGGCGAGGATCTTGCCTGGCCCCGTAAAACGCTGGCCGGATTTGGCGGCATAGGTGACGCGGCAAAGCCGGCCGTCGGTCATCTTCAGTCTGGCGGCGCCCTGCACATGGATGAAGAACGCATCGACTTTTTCTGCAAGCCAGGCGATTTCCAGGCCTTTGCAGGCCAGCGCGCCGCGCTCGATCTGGCCGCGGTCGAAATACTCGACCGGCCCCTGCGGCGTGTCACGGGCGAAGACCAGATACTCGTCCATGCCCTCGGGACGGTTGGCACCGTCGATGTCGATGAGATCGCTCGGTCGCGCCAAAAGCGGTACCGTGAATTCTTCCACGCGCACCGGCGAGGCCTCGACCTCCGGTTCGTAGAAGCCGGTGACCAGACCCGCATTTTCAGCCTGAACCTTGGCTGGAACGAAATGACGCTCGAAGAAATCCTTGGCTGCCGACCGATTCGCCGGCGAAACGGAACGCGCCTCGTCATAGGCCCCGGCGAATGCGTCGAACCGGACACCGAGCGAACCGGTGCGATAAGGCTTGGTCAGGACATGACAGGCCGAACGGCGGAAGGCTTCGAAGGCGGCAAGGTGATCGTCCGCAGCCCAGCCGGGAAGATCACCAAAGGATTTCTCGACGAAAAGGGACGATAGCGACACCGTGGCCCCGCCAATGTCCGGGATTCAGTCTTCTTCCTCAGTGGCGACCAGCTTCCAGTTCGGATCGCGCGAACGTGTGTCGCGGGCAAAGGTCCAGACATCCTTGACCTCGGCCACCGTCTCGGGATCGCCATCGATGACAGCACCCGCCTTGTCGCGGGTCGCCGAAATCAGCTCGCTGACGATGCGCAGCGTGATATGGGCCTCGCCACCCTTCATCTCGGCCGAGACGATGTCGGCCTTGTCGATGCCGACGAAGGAGGACTGGATCTTTTCGGCTTTCGCCTCGCGGTCGCCTATTGCGGCCACGAAACCGTCAAAAACCTCACGCGACAAAAGGTTCTTCAGCGTTTTGCGGTCGCCATCGGCATAGGCCATGACGATCATCTCATAGGCCATCTTGGCGCCGTCGACGAAACCCTTCGGGTCGAAGGACGGATCATTATCCTTGATCGTGCGCAGGCCTTTGTTCAGATCGGTGTCGGGCTTGGCGAAAGCGTCGATGGCCGCATAGGTTTCGGCAGCCGTCTCGCCCGGCAAGCGTTTGCGCGGCAGTGAAACCACATTTTCGGGCTTTTGGGTCGCGTCCTTGTCGTTGCGGCTGGCCGTGTAAGGATCGAAGGGCGGGCGTTCGCTGCCCGTGCGGCGGCCGAGCACGTTGCGCAGCTGGAAAAAGATCACCACTGCGGCAATCAGAAAGAAAATGGTGCCGAAGTCGAAGAATCCCATATCTTTCGCCACTCAATCCCTGACCTGGCCTGGACCGCCGGCCAATCCGGGCCGCGGTCGCATAGCGTTCAACATGCAAAGCATATAGAACGCATGGCGCAATCATTCAAATCAAAGGCAGGCATACCTATCTAACGGCCTCAGTGCCAGCGGCGATTGTACGCCGCCCGGCAAAAACATGGAAACGATCGGTCAAGACTTGCGCATTTCCTTCCTCCCCTTGTTCCTGCTTGCTCTGCCGCTGCTGGAAATCGCCGGTTTCGTCATTGTCGGCCGCGAGGTCGGGGCGCTGGCGACGGTCGGCCTGGTGCTGGCTTCCAGCCTTGCCGGCGTGCTTCTGCTCAGGCACCAGGGTTTTGGCGTCATGGCGCGGGTGCGCGCCGAGATGGCCGGCGGCGGCGACCCAAGCCGCCAACTCGCGCACGGCGCCATGATCGTGGTCGCCGCGATCCTTTTGATCATTCCCGGCTTCATCACCGACATTATCGGCCTGCTTCTGTTCCTGCCGCCGGTGCGTGACCTTGCCTGGAGCAGGCTCAAGGGCCGCATCGTCGTCGCCACTGATTTCACCACCGGTGGTTTCCGCGGCAGGTCGCGCGACAAGGTCATCGATCTCGACGACGGCGACTATTCGCGCGAGGACGATTTCAAGCGCGGCCCCGACCACAACTCGCCCTGGCGGCGGCTGAAGGACGACTGAGGCTGCGCTTCGTCATCCTGGGGCGGACCAAGGCGCGCGAAGCGACGCGCGCAGACCCCAGGATCCATGCCGCGACCTTCGAACGCTGCAACAGTGCAGAATCTGGGGTGTCAGTGGGGTGTCAGGGAGACGATGGCCATTCTGAACCGCCGCGCCCTTCGACCAACGTCACGGCATGGATCCCAGGGTCTCCGCGACGCCGCTGCGCGGCTGCTTCGCCCTGGGATGACGAACGGAGAAGCAAGGCGGCAAACCTTGTCTTGTCATGCCGACCATGCTAGCCAACGCCCGATTTCAATTCGGTCAGCGCTGCTGCCCAGGCAAAAGGATCAAGGCTCATGGCCAGCAAAGATGACGCGCCGGTCGGCGCCGCCAACGGCAACAACGGCGAAACGGCGCAGCCGTCGCTCAACGTGCTCGCCCAGTATGTGAAGGACCTGTCCTTCGAAAGCCCCGGCGCGCCGAACTCGCTGCGCGGCCGCGACAAGGCCCCCGGCATCGCCATCAACGTCAATGTCAACGCCAACCCGCTCTCCGACAAGCAGTTCGACGTCAATCTGACGTTGAACGCCAAGGCGTCCTTCGACCAGGAAGTGCTGTTCAACGTCGAGCTGGTCTATGGCGGTGTCTTCGCCATCTCCGGCTTCCCGCAGGAACACATGCTGCCGATCCTGTTCATCGAATGCCCGCGGCTCCTGTTCCCCTTCGCCCGCCAGATCATCGCCGAAGCCACCCGCAATGGCGGCTTCCCGCCGCTGATGCTCGACCCGATCGATTTCGCGCAGATGTTCCAGCAGAAGCTGGCCGAGGACCAGGCCGCGTCGAAGGTCAAGGTGAGCTGAGGGTTCGCCATTATGGATTGAAAAGCCCGGCCTTGTGCCGGGCTTTTTATTTGAGAGGCCGGCGGGACAGCACCCCTCTGCCTTACCAGGCATCTCCCCCTCAAGGGGGGAGATTGGCCGTCATCGCAACCTTCGCCAATCGACCTTGCAGGAATGGCTGGAGCGGCGAAGCTGCTGATCTCCCCCCTTGAGGGGGAGATGGCCGGCAGGCCAGAGGGGGGTGTGACGGAACGCTACCTACGCAGTCCGCTCACCCTGCCGCCACCTTCAGCCACAGCGCCTTTTCGCCCAGCGTCGCCACCAGTCCCGCGTGCGCGGCGCGTTCAGCCTCGGTCAGGCGCGAGGGAAGGGCGATCGGCCGGGCGGCGATCGAGATGTCGATGTCGGCGACGTCACCGTTGCTATTGACCTGCACCGCCACCGTTTCGAGGATGAGCGCCGCCTGCTTGCCGCCGATGAGCTCGATGTAGACTTCGGCAAGCAGTTCGGAATCGAGCAGCGCGCCGTGCTTGGTGCGGTGGCCGTTGTCGATGCCGTAGCGGCGGCAGAGCGCATCGAGCGAATTGGGACCCATCGGGTGCTTGCGTCGCGCCAGCGCCAGCGTGTCGACGACGCGCCCCGTATCGATGACCGGCTGGCCGAGCCGGCCGAACTCGGTGTTGAGGAAGCCGATATCGAAATTGGCGTTGTGGGCGACGAGCTTGGCGCCGTCGGTAAAGGACAGCCATTCCTCGGCGATTTCGGCAAAGGTCGGCTTGCCGACCAGGTCGGCGGCGCTGATGCCGTGCACGGCCTGCGCCTCGTGATGAACGGCGCGCCCTTGCGGGTTGATGAATTTGTGGAAGGTGCGCCCGGTCGGGAAGCGATTGACCAGTTCGACCCCGCCGAGCTCGATGATGCGGTCGTCACGCATGTCGAGGCCGGTGGTTTCGGTATCGAAGATGATCTCACGCATCGAATCAGCTCCCTCCTAAGCAAGCAGAATCATACGAGGGAATAAAATGGCAATGGGCTATGCCTGACAGCCTGCCGTCAGGAGGCTGGCCCGACCACTTATCCCCCGGGAGTTCTGCCCGAACAGTTCATCGCGCGGAGAGTTCGGCAATGATGGCGTCGACAGCGGCGCGGGCCGCGTCCATCCCTTCGCCGGTGTCGATGACGAAATCGGCCAGCCGGCGTTTTTCGGCGTCAGGCACCTGCTTGGCCAGGATTGCCACCAGCTTTTCCTCACTCATGCCGGGCCGCGCCAGCACGCGGGCGCGCTGAACCTCCGCCGGCGCGGTGACGACGACGACCTTGTCGACGCGGTTGCGGCCGCCGGTTTCGAACAGCAGCGGAATGTCGAGCACGATCAGCGGCGCGCCGGCGTCGCGGTGTCTTGCCAGAAAGGCATCGGCGTCGGCGCGGACCAGCGGGTGGATGATTGTCTCCAATGTCTTCAGTGCGGCGGCGTCACCCAGCACCCGCGCGCCTAATTTCGCACGATCTACGACGCCGGACACGGTGGTGCCGGGAAAGGCTGCTTCGACCAAGGGCGCGGCCTTGCCGGAATAAAGCCGGTGCACGGTCTCGTCGGAATCATGCACTGGCACGCCGGCGTCGGCGAACATCTTCGCCGTCGTCGACTTGCCCATGCCGATCGATCCGGTAAGGCCGAGCACGATCATGTCTTGGCGTCCATCATTTGCCGACGATGTCGGCGACGATCGTCTGCCGCAATTCGGCAGTGACCTCCGGCTTCTGGCCGAACCAGCGCTCGAAGCCGGGCACGGCCTGGTGCAGCAGCATGCCGAGCCCGTCGACGGTCTTCAGATTTCTCGCGCGGGCGGCGGCGAGAAGCGGCGTCTCGAGCGGCACATAGACAATGTCGGCGACAATGGCGTGGCCAGGCAGGCCTGCCGGATCGGCGGCGAGCGTGGCATCGCCATGCATGCCGAGCGCCGTGGTGTTGACGAGCAGACCGGAATCGGCAAGCAGGTCGCCGACCGCGCCATGCGCCGTGACGCCGGCGCCGAAGCGGTCTGCCAGTTCCTGCGCCCGCGCCAAAGTGCGATTGACGATGCGAATATCCCTGACGCCACGCACCTTCAGCGCGTGGATGACCGCGCGCGAGGCGCCACCGGCGCCGAGCACCACGGCCGGGCCGTTCCTGTCCCAACCCGGAGTATACTCGTCGAGATTGCCGGCAAAGCCGATCCAGTCCGAATTGCCGCCCCACAGCAGGCCGTCTTCCAGCCACAGCATATTGACGGCGCCGATCATGTCAGCCGCTTCGTCGCGGCGCTCGACCCGGGCGAAGGCGACTTCCTTGTGCGGGATGGTGACGTTGCCGCCCTGGTAGCCGTTGGCCTGCAGCGATGTGAGGAATGCGGGAAAATCGGCCGGCGCGACATCGATGGCGCGGTAGCTGCCGTCGATGCCGTATATCTTCAGCCAGTAGCCGTGAATCTTCGGCGAACGCGAATGCGCGATCGGGTGGCCGGTGACGAAAGCTTTTCTCTCAACCATCGATGGCTCCGAGCGCGCGCAATTCCTTGAGCACCGGCAAGAGCGGCAGGCCGACAATGGTGAAATAGTCGCCTTCGATCTTTTCGAACAGCTGGATGCCTTCGCCCTCGATCTGGTAGGCGCCGACGCTAGAGAGCGCCTTGGCGCCGACGCGGGCCAAATGCCGGCCGATGAAAGCAGGATCGAGCTTGCGCATGGTCAGGCTGGCGATGCCGACATGGCGCCACAGCACCTTGCCGTCGCGGCACAGCACCACGGCGCTGTTCAATTGATGGGTCTTACCGGACAGCGCCAAGAGATGGCGGCGGGCGCCTTCCATGTCGGCCGGCTTGTGGAACACTTCATCTCCCAGTGACAAAGTCTGGTCGCAGCCGAGCACCAGCGCCCCCGGTCTGCGCTCGCTGACTTCGGTGGCCTTGGCCTCGGCGAGGATCAGGGCGACATCTTCCGGCGACACGCCGCTATCCTGCAGCGGCGCCTCGAGCGCGCGTTCATCGACATCGGCCGGGACGGCTTCGATGTCGAGCCCGGCAGTGACGAGCATTGCTTTGCGGAACGGACTGCCGGAAGCGAGGATGATTTTTTCGGTCATTTTAGCACTCGGCGCAGATACAGGGACGGTTGGAGTATCGGGCGTTAATCCGCAACGTTGACGCCGCCCCTCATTGTCCTGCCGGACATTTCTCCCCGTATAGTGACGGGGAGAAAGGGCAGCTTCGGTCCACGCGCCACCTCTTGCCACGCTGGTGATTGGCGAAACCATCGAAGGCAGCGCCCCTCTCCCCGTCACTATACGGGGAGAGGATGCCGGCAGGCAGGTGAGGGGCAGCGCCGAACCTCCGCTAAGAAGAGCGGCAAAGTCATCTCCGCTCAATTACCTATTCTTCCCCCGCAGGGCAACAATGGCCGCTGCCGTCTCCTCGATCGAGCGGCGGCTGACGTCGATCATCGGCCAGTTATGGCGGGTGCAGATCTGGCGGGCATAGGCGAGCTCTTCGGTGATCAAGGCGCGGTCGACATAATCGGTCGCTTCGTAGGTGCTGCTGTTGCCGAGCACGCGGTTTTGCCGGACATGCGAGATGCGTTCGGCGGTGGCGATCAGGCCGACGATCAGCGGCTTGCTGGCGGCGACCAGGCTTTCCGGCACCGGCACGCCGAGCACGATCGGGATGTTGGCGGTCTTGATGCCGCGATTGGCGAGATAGATGCTGGTCGGCGTCTTCGATGTCCTGGAAATGCCGATCAGAACGATGTCGGCATCATCCATATTGGCCGGCAGCTGGCCGTCATCATGCTCCATAGTGAAGTTGAGCGCATCGATGCGTCGGAAATAGTCGGCGTCGAGCACATGCTGGGCGCCGACGCGGCGGCCGGCCGGGGTGCCGAGATAGGACTGGAAGACGGTCAGCACCGGCTCCAGCACCGAGACGCAGGGCAGGCCCATCGCAGCGCAACGCTCGTCAATGCCGCGCGCCAGCTTCTGGTCGACGACGGTGTAGAGGATGATGCCCGGTTCCTCCTCAATGTCCTCGAACACTTTCGCCACCTGCTTCTCGGTGCGGATGAGCGGATAGATGTGCTCAATGGCGCGCGCATCCTTGTATTGCGCCGAGGCTGCCCGGCCGGCCGCCAGCAGCGTTTCGCCGGTGGCGTCGGAAATCAGGTGCAGGTGGAAGAAGCTCTGGGGTTTGTTCACAGGGGGCACCTGGGGCTGTGGGCTGGTGTGGATAAACAGGGACCGGAAAGGCGACCGGCTGGAGGCGACTGTATCAGAAGGCAGGTTGTCCACAATTCGATGCGCTGTCGGCTTCGTCGGGCGGTTGGGGACAAATCTGGGGACGGGGATTCTTGCCAGCGCTTCGTCCACAGAGCCCGTTTTGCACGGCTGGCGTCAAGCCCTTGACTCCAGTGATGGAATCCCGGTCATCCACACTCTCCGCCAATCCCAGGGAAGAAGCACGCGACAATATGCTGGCTGGCCTTTTCCAGGGCGAAGCGGGACAGGTGACAACCACCACAACCAACAGACTCTTAGAATCAGAAGATTCTAGAAATAGACTATTTAATTATAGAGAAGGCAGGGGAAGAGAGCGCTCAATGCCCGAGAACCGCATCATGCTGGACGTGCTGAGAGGCAAGGCAGCGTTTCCGCCGCCGCTCTGGATGATGCGTCAGGCCGGGCGTTATCTGCCGGAATATCGCGAGACAAGAAAGCGTGCCGGATCGTTCCTCGATCTCTGCTACAATCCAGACCTCGCCGTTGAAGTGACGCTACAGCCGATCGAACGCTTCGGCTTCGATGCCTCGATCCTGTTCTCGGATATCTTGGTCGTGCCGCATGCGCTGGGCCGCGATGTGCGCTTCGAAGAAGGCCGCGGACCGCTGCTGACGCCGATCAACGCGGCCGAGATTTCTCAGCTCAACAGCGAAACGTTTCACGTGAATCTCGAACCGGTCTACGAGACGGTTCGCCGATTGCGGGCAAAACTGCCTGACGAGACGACATTGATCGGCTTCTGCGGCGCCCCGTGGACAGTGGCGACCTATATGATCGCCGGCCATGGCACGCCTGACCAGGCGCCGGCCAGGCTGTTTGCCTATCGCGAGCCGGTCGCGTTCCAACAGCTCCTGAAAGTTTTGGCTGATCATTCGGCGGCCTATCTGATCCGCCAGATCGAGGCCGGTGCCGACGTGGTGCAGATTTTCGATTCCTGGTCCGGCGTGCTCGACGATGCGTCATTCGACCTCTTATGCGTTGCGCCGGTGGCTGAGATCGTCCGCCAGGTAAAGGCAGTCCACCCGGACGTCCCGATCATCGGTTTTCCCAAAGGCGCCGGTGCTCGCTACCAGAGCTATCGACAGAAGACTGGCGTAACAGGGCTGGGGATCGACTGGACCGTACCCCTGGCAGCAGCGAAGGCATTGCAGGCCGGTGGCGCCGTGCAAGGCAACCTCGATCCCTTGCGGCTCGTGGCTGGCGGCAAAGCCCTGTCCGATGGCGTCGATGCGATCCTGAAGACGCTGGGCGACGGACCGCTGATCTTCAATCTCGGCCACGGCATCACGCCGGAGACGCCGGTGGCGCATGTCGAGGCAATGGTGAAGCAGGTGCGGAGCGCGACACGCTGATGGCTCAGTCGAACGATACGGGCAACGCTGCCGGGAGCACGGGTCAGGCAATGGTGCGCATGACCGTTGGCATCGGAGTGCTGGTAGCTCTCACCGCACTTTTGGTTTTCTTCGCGCCCGAGGGTTTTTATCCCTGGGCGAAGGCGATCCATATCCTCGCCGTCATCTCCTGGATGGCGGGCATGCTCTATCTGCCGCGGCTACTGGTCTATCACGCCGATGCCGAGAAAGGTTCGGTTCAGTCTGAAACCTTCAAGGTGATGGAGCGGCGCCTGCTGCGCGGCATCATCAATCCGGCCATGGTCATCACCTGGGTGTTCGGCCTGTGGATGGCCTGGAAGATATTTGGTTTCCATGGCGGTTGGCTGCACGCCAAGATCGGCTTGGTGCTTCTGTTGTCCGGCGTGCATGGGTATCTGGCGGGCGCCGTGCGCAAATTCGCCGAGGATCGCAACGAAAAACCGGCCAGGCACTGGCGGATCGTCAACGAGATCCCCACATTGCTGATGATCGCCATTGTGATCCTGGTTGTCGTCAAGCCGTTTTAGACCTCTTTTGGTTCCGCAAAAGGCGGCTTGCTCTTTCAAACGACCGACGATACAAGACGGGTCTTCCTTCCCGTCATGCGCCGCCCATTTCGCTTTTCGGCCGCGCCCGGCATTTGTCGCATCCAGCCGATATTTCCCTCAAAAAGCCTACTCAGAGTCCGTCTATGCAAGAAATGAAACTCGCAGAGTTCAAGAACAAGAAACCGCCAGAGCTGATCGCCTATGCCGAATCGCTCGAGGTGGAAAACGCCAGCGTCATGCGCAAGCAGGAGCTGATGTTTGCCATCCTGAAGAAACTGGCCGCCCAGGAAATCGAGATCATCGGTGACGGTGTGGTCGAGGTGTTGCAGGACGGTTTCGGTTTCCTGCGCTCCGCCAACGCCAACTACCTGCCGGGTCCCGACGATATCTACATCTCGCCCTCGCAGATCCGCCGCTTCTCGCTGAAGACCGGCGACACCGTCGAAGGGCCGATCCGCAGCCCGAAAGAGGGCGAGCGCTATTTCGCCCTGCTCAAGGTCAACACCATCAATTTCGACGATCCCGAAAAGATCCGCCACAAGATCCACTTCGACAATCTGACGCCGCTTTATCCGACCAAGCGGCTGAAGATGGAGATCGACAATCCGACCAGCAAGGACATCTCGCCGCGCGTCATCGACCTGGTGGCGCCGATCGGCAAGGGACAGCGCGCGCTGATCAACGCGCAGCCGCGCACCGGTAAAACCGTGCTGATGCAGAACATCGCGCATTCGATCACCGCCAACCATCCGGAATGCTATCTGATCGTGCTTCTGATCGACGAGCGCCCCGAGGAAGTGACCGACATGCAGCGCTCGGTGAAGGGCGAGGTGATCTCCTCGACCTTCGACGAACCGGCGGTGCGCCACGTCCAGGTCGCCGAAATGGTCATTGAGAAGGCCAAGCGCCTGGTCGAGCATGGCCGCGATGTCGTCATCCTGCTCGATTCGATCACCCGCCTCGGCCGCGCCTACAACACCGTGGTGCCGTCATCCGGCAAGGTGCTGACCGGCGGTGTCGACGCCAATGCGCTGCAGCGGCCGAAGCGCTTCTTCGGTGCGGCGCGCAACATCGAGGAAGGCGGCTCGCTGACCATCATCGCCACCGCGCTGATCGACACCGGCAGCCGCATGGACGAAGTCATCTTCGAAGAGTTCAAGGGCACCGGCAATTGCGAAATCCAGCTCGACCGCAAGGTCGCCGACAAGCGCATCTATCCGGCCATGGACATTCTGAAGTCCGGCACCCGCAAGGAAGACCTGCTGGTCTCCAAGCAGGATCTGCAGAAGATCTTCGTGCTCCGCCGCATCCTGGCGCCGATGGGAACCACCGACGCGATCGAGTTCCTCATCGACAAGCTGAAGCAGACCAAGACGAATGCGGATTTCTTCGATTCGATGAATACGTAAAAACGGTCCAGTCCGGTCCAAACACTGAAGCCCCATTCCGGGAAATCGGGATGGGGCTTTTCTTTGACAGGCGACAGGTCGCATTCCCGATACGGAGTGGGCATAGGTGGCAACCGATACAGTGGTCGCCGGCAAGGATTTGCTGTTCAGGCCGCGGTCGCCATCCATTGATGCAACGCCGCTCCCTTAGGCCTTGGACGGCAAGACCGGCTGAGCTACTGGCGGCGCAGGAGCTGTTCGAGTTCCTGCGGATCCGTCACCACTGGCAGGCAGACTTGGCCGGTGCACAGCCAGGCGCCCGGTCGGTCGGTTGGTGGCAGGATACCGCCCGGCAAAGTCGGTCGATTCGCCTCCGTTCCGATTGCCACAACGATATCGATCCGACGGGGGTCAGGATTCCGATTCGCAACCGGAACGAGGCTTGGGCTCTCTGGGGTATCGACCAATACCAGCTTCAGCGGTTCAAGCGCCAGGGCACAGACGTTGACGATGCCGGCCTGGCCGTAGGACTGGTGCCCTGCCCGGCCCATGGCGTGTTCGGCGACGCGCCATGCTTTCTCCTGCAAAACGAGATCGCCGGTAACCGAGGCCAGCCGAACCAGCGCCTCGATAATCTGGCTGGTGGCCGAAGAAATCGCTTCATCGACATCGCCGCGGATGCGGATCGGCACGTCGGTGCTGTCGGACGCCGTCAGATAGTAGCCAGTCTGATCGCCATCCTGATGCCAGCGATCCAGCTGGTCGATGAATTGCCTGGCCTGGTCGATGTAGCCCGGATCGCCCGTGGCTTCGAACAGCGAGATCGCCGCGTTGGTCATCGCGGCATGATCGCTGGACAGCGCCGGAAACAGTTTCTTGGCGCCGAGCATGGAGTGCGGCAAGCGGCCGTCATGACCGGCATCGGCAATGTGGGCGAAAGCCTTTGCTGCGGCGTCGATCCAGTCCCGCCGGTTCAGCGAGCGGCCGGCTTCGGCGAGGGCCGCGATCATCAGGCCGTTCCAGTCGGTCAGCGCCTTGCCGTCCCTGCCCGGACGGACACGCTGCTCCCGTGCTGCCAGCAGCTGTTCCTTCAATGCGACCAGTACGTCCCGGTCAGGCACGCTTTGGCTTTGCTGTGCGTCCGTCTGGTGGATGATCGGCTTGCCTTCCCAGCCATGCGGACTGGACAGCGTGAAATATTTGAAAAACAAGGTCGAATCGTCTGCGAGAACAGTTTCGATCTCTTGCCTGTTCCAGGTATAGAAAAGCCCCTCCTCGCCGTCGCTGTCGGCATCGAGGCTGGCGGCGAAGGCGCCGCCGTCGACGCGCATTTCGCGCAGCAGCCAGGCGACCGTGTCTTCGATTCGTATCCGGAACAAATCGTTGCCGGTCGCGGCATAGGCCCAGTTGCACAGGCGGATCAGCTGCGCATTGTCGTAGAGCATTTTCTCGAAATGCGGCACCAGCCACTCGGCATCGGTGGAATAGCGGCTCAGCCCGCCGCCGACATGATCGTAAATGCCGCCGGCCAGCATCTTTTCCAGGCTGATGAGAACGGCGTCGCGATGCGACGCGACGCCGTCGCGCAGCCAGGACAGCCACAGCGTGTGCATGAACGGCGCGTTGGGAAACTTCGGCGCGCCGCTTAAGCCGCCGAGATCGCGGTCGATCATGCCGTCGATGCGGCCGGCGAGATCGCTGAGCGTCGCTTTGTCGAGCAGGGCCTTGGCGTGAACGCCGGCCAGGCGCGCCTCGACATGGCCGATCAGGCCGTCGGCGCTCTGGTCCAGGCTTTGCCGCTTCTCGCGCCAGGCCTTGTCGACTGCTTCCATCACCTGGATGAAGCCCGGGCGGCCATAACGCGGCTCGCGCGGGAAATAAGTGCCGCCCCAGAACGGCTTGCCGTCGGGGTTGAGGAACATTGTCAGCGGCCAGCCGCCCTGCTCGCCCATTGACGACAGAGCGGCCATATAGATCTGGTCGATGTCCGGCCGCTCCTCGCGATCGACCTTGATATTGACGAACAGCCGGTTCATGACGGCGGCGACTTGGTCGTTTTCGAAACTTTCATGCGCCATGACATGGCACCAGTGGCAGGCGGCGTAGCCGATCGAGAGCAGGATTGGCCGCTGCAAGGCCTTGGCTTCGGCCAGTGCCGCCGGCGACCAGGCCCGCCAATGCACCGGATTGCCGCTGTGCTGCTGCAGATAGGGGCTGGCTTCTTCGGCAAGCAGGTTTTGCGCAGGCAAGGTCACGGGCGGGCAAGCTCGGTTTGGCGGTGTCGGGATGGATTTCAAGCTAGGGCGATTGGCTAGAGCGGGCAAATGATTTCAGACGATTCGATAGTTGCGCTGTCCAGCGGCCGCCTCCCCGCCGGCATCGCTGTCATTCGCATTTCCGGGCCGAAGACTCGATTCGTTATCGAAACGATTGCCGGCGGCATGGTTAAGGACCGTGTTGCCGCCCTGCGCAAGCTCCGGGCGGACGACGGATCGCTTATCGACAACGGCCTGGTGCTGTTCTTTCCTGGGCCGGCCAGTTTTACCGGCGAAGATGTCGCCGAATTCCACGTCCATGGCGGCCGCGCTGTCGCCGGCAGGATGCTGGAGACCATGGCCGGTTTTGATGGCGTCCGGCATGCCGAGCCGGGCGAATTCACGCGCCGCGCCTTTCTCAACGGCAAGCTCGATCTGGTCGAGACCGAGGCGCTGGCCGATCTGGTCAACGCCGAAACCGAAGCGCAGCGCCGCTTTGCGGTGCAGAATGCCGAGGGCGCGCAAAGCGCGCTCTATCTCGGATGGCGCCGGCGGCTAATTCATGCACGGGCAATGATTGAGGCCGAGATCGACTTCTCTGACGAGGAGGACGTCCCCGGGTCCGTTTCGGATACGGTCTGGTCGGATGTCCGGGCGATGATTGATGAGATCAGCCGCCATATCGACGGTTTCCATGCCGCGGAAATCATTCGCGACGGTTTCGAGGTCGTCATCCTCGGCGCGCCGAATGCCGGTAAGTCCAGTCTGTTCAATGCGCTGGCCCGGCGTGAGGCCGCGATCGTCACCGATGAACCGGGCACGACGCGGGATTTGCTTGAGGTGGTGCTGGACCTCAACGGCGTGCGGGTAAGGGTAACCGACACGGCTGGCCTGCGCGAAGCGCCGGGCAAGGTCGAAGCCATCGGCATCGAGAAGGCACGCGCCAAGGCGCAGGCGGCGGACCTGATGTTGCTGCTGGAAGATCTGGCGAACCCGGTCGCGATCGGTGACATCCCGGCCGACATCCCGGCTTTGAGGGTCGGCTCCAAGGTCGACCTGCAGAAGGGCGCGCCACCGTCGGGTGCCTATGACGCGTTGATATCGACGGTGGAAGGCACGGGGTTAGCCGAACTGCTGGCGGAGATCGGTGCGCGCGCGGCCGCCGCGATCGGCGATGCCGGTGACATCCTGCCGTCACGATTGCGGCATGTGGAGTTGCTCAGCGAGACCAAGCGCTTTCTGACCTCGGCTTTGTCGGGGCAAGAGCGCGGCCAGGAACTGCGGGCGGAAGAGCTACGCCTTGCCGCGGACCGACTAGGTCGCATCGTCGGTGCGGTCGATGTCGAGGATTTGCTCGACGTGATCTTCTCGCAGTTCTGCATTGGAAAGTGACTCACGTGAAACAGTGCGCTGCTGCGCAAGGGTGATTCACGTGAAACATGGCCACCGGGTCGTTTCACGTGAAACATGCACTCACCGTCTCCGGAAGTATGCGCCGCCCCTCATTGTCCTGCCGGACTTTTCTCCCCGTAAGGTGACGGGAGTAAGATGATGTCATCGACGGTTTCGCTATCCTGCCAACGTGGAGGTTTGGCGCCGACGCGGAAGCCCATCCTTCCTCCCCGTTATTATACGGGGGAAGGTGCCGGCAGGCGGATGAGGGGCAGCGCAGTCCAAAAGTGGTTATCCACCAAGGCTTTGATTCACGTGAAACACGCGCGAGCGTAGTACTTTCGTGCGACCTCACGTCAAACGGTAGCCCTGCCATCCTTGACAGCGCCGCCTCGCAGGGACATGTGTCGGGCAATCTCTGAATCTGGAACGGAAAATGATCGATCACTATGATGTGGTTGTGGTGGGCGGCGGCCATGCCGGGTGCGAGGCGGCGAGCGCTGCTGCGCGTGCCGGCGCCAGGACGGCGCTGATCACGCTGCGCGTCGACACGATCGGCGTCATGTCTTGCAATCCCGCGATCGGCGGGCTCGGCAAGGGCCATCTGGTGCGCGAGATCGACGCCATGGACGGGCTGATGGGTCGGGTTGCGGACGCGGCGGGCATCCAGTTTCGGCTGCTCAACCGGCGCAAAGGCCCTGCCGTCCGCGGGCCGCGCACCCAGGCGGACCGCAAGCTTTATCGGCTGGCCATGCAGGAAGCGATTCGGCAGCAGAACGATCTCGACGTCGTCGAGGGCGAGGTTCTGGATTTTGAGATCGAAGAAGGACGTATCGCCGCCGTGCTGCTGGCCGACGGGCGGCGACTGGTCTGTGGCGCCGTCGTGCTGACCACCGGGACCTTCCTGCGCGGGCTTATCCATATTGGCGAGAAGAAAATCGTCGCCGGTCGCATGAACGAGCAGGCGAGCCTTGGCCTGTCGGCAACGATGAGCCGCGCGGGATTTGCGCTCGGTCGACTGAAGACCGGCACACCGCCGCGGCTCGATGGCCGCACCATTGATTGGGAGTCGCTGGAAAGCCAGGCGGCGGATGAGCATCCCTCGCCGTTCTCGCTGCTGACTGATACGATCAAGAATCCGCAGATCCATTGCGGCATCACCCGCACGACGCCCGCCACCCACGACCTCATCCGCGCCAATCTCGGCCGCTCGGCCATGTATTCCGGCTCGATCGAAGGGGTCGGTCCGCGTTATTGCCCGTCGATTGAGGACAAGATCGTCAAGTTCGGCGATCGCGAGGGTCACCAGATCTTCCTTGAGCCGGAAGGCCTCGACGACGACACCGTCTACCCCAATGGCATTTCGACTTCCCTGCCCGAGGATGTGCAGCTCGACATTCTGAAGACCATCCCCGGCCTGGAGCGGGCGACCATGCTGCAGCCGGGCTATGCCATCGAATATGATCATGTCGATCCGCGCGAGCTCGAGCCGACGTTGGAGACCAAGCGCATCGCCGGCCTGTTCCTGGCCGGGCAGATCAACGGCACCACCGGCTATGAAGAAGCCGGCGCGCAAGGCTTGCTCGCCGGGCTGAATGCCGCGCGCAAGGCTTCGGCCGGCGAGCAGATCGTGCTTAGCCGCACCGAAGCCTATATCGGGGTGATGGTCGACGATTTGACCAGCCGCGGCATTGCCGAACCCTACCGCATGTTTACGTCGCGGGCTGAGTTCCGGCTGTCGCTGCGCGCCGACAATGCTGACGAGCGCCTGACGCCGCTGGCGACGAAGCTTGGAATTGTATCGCAGGAGCGAACGCAGCGGTTCAACCAAGTCACCGTTGACCTTGAGAAGGCGCGCGAACTGGCGGTTGCTACGACGATGACGCCCAATGAAGCGGCGCGTCACGGGCTGGAGGTCAACAGAGACGGTGTGCGCCGCTCCGCCTATGAGTTGCTGGCCTATCCAGGCGTGGATGTTGCCTGGTTGACCCGCGTCGCACCGGCATTCGGCGCCATCGACGCCAAGACCGCAGAGCGGCTCGAAACGGAAGCGAAATATTCGGTTTACCTCGATCGTCAGCAGGCTGATGTCGCGCAGATCCGGCACGAGGAAAGCCGGCTGATTCCTACCTCTGTCGATTTTGCAGATGTTCCAGGACTTTCTAATGAGCTGAAGCAGAAGATGCGGACGCGGCGGCCGCGCTCGATTGCGGATGCACAGCGCATGGAGGGCATGACGCCGGCGGCGCTGGCGATCATCGTCGCGCATGTCCGCAATGCCGAATCGGCTGCGCAAAGGGCCGTTGCGTGAGCGCTGCCTCATGGACGAGCCTGCAGGAAGCAGCGGGACCGGTTTCACGTGAAACATTCGAACGTCTGGTGGCGTTCCAACATCTGTTCCTGAAATGGAACCGCAGCATCAACCTTGCCGCGCCATCGACGCTGGACGATGTCTGGGGCCGCCATATCCTGGACAGCGCGCAGCTGGCGCGAATCGCACCTGAGGCAAAACGCTGGGCCGATCTCGGTTCGGGCGGCGGTTTTCCGGGCCTGGTGCTGGCTTTCCTGTTGGTCGAACGGGACGGGGCGTCGATCGATCTGGTCGAGAGCAACCGCAAGAAAGCATCGTTCCTGCAGGCGGTGATCGGCCAGTTCGGTTTGCCGGCTCGCGTGGTCGCCCGGCGCATCGACGACAGCTATGCTCTTGTTTCCACGCCGGAAATTGTCACAGCGCGGGCGCTTGCCGCCCTACCCGCCCTACTCGATTTGTCGGCGCCATGGCTGACCAAGGGGTCGAGGGCGCTGTTCCACAAAGGCCGGGATTACCGCGCCGAAGTGGAAGAAAGCACTCACCGCTGGGCCTTCGATCTGGTAGAACATCCGAGCATGACCGACGCCCATGGCGTCATCCTCGAAGTGACCGATCTGCGGGCTGCGTAGGCTTCCCTTCGCAACCGGTTGACGACCTTTTTGGTGACCCCGCGAAATGAATATTTGGCATAGACCCATGAAAACTGGCCCCCGCATCATCACCGTCGCCAACCAGAAGGGCGGCGTCGGCAAGACCACCACCGCCATCAATCTGGCCACGGCGCTGGCCGCCATCGGCGAAAAGGTGCTGATTGTCGATCTCGACCCGCAAGGCAATGCCTCGACGGGTCTCGGCATCGACCGCAAGGACCGCACGGTGTCGTCCTATGACGTACTGACCGGCGAGCTTGACCTGGAAGCCGCAGCAATCCCGACGGCGGTGCCTGGCCTGTCGATCGTGCCGTCGACGCTCGACCTGCTCGGCATCGAGATGGAGATCGCTTCGGCGCCCGACCGGGTGCTGAAGCTACGCAATGCGCTGCGTGCCGCGTCCGAGCGCGGCGCGCCCTTCGGCTATGTGCTGATCGACTGCCCGCCATCGCTCAACCTTTTGACTTTGAATTCAATGGCGGCAGCCGATTCTGTTCTCGTGCCGCTGCAATGCGAATTCTTCGCGCTGGAAGGCCTCAGCCAATTGCTGGAAACGGTTGAGCAGGTGCGCCGCACAATCAATCCGGATCTGATCATCCAGGGCATCGTGCTGACCATGTATGACGGCCGCAACAACCTCGCCAACCAGGTGGTGCAGGATGTCCGCGCGCATATGGGGGACAAGGTTTACGAGACCATCATTCCGCGCAATGTGCGGGTGTCCGAGGCGCCGTCCTACGGGAAGCCGGCGATTCTCTATGATTTGAAGTGCTCGGGCAGCCAGGCCTATCTGCAGCTGGCCTCCGAAGTGATCCGCCGCGAGCGTAAATTGCGCGCCGCTTGATTAGGATGGGCTGATAAACCAAGCCGATTCGATACCGAAACGATTTCAAGACCTGGAACAGAGATGAGCGAAGACCTTTCGAGAAAAAGACTGGGGCGGGGACTGGCGGCGCTAATCGGCGAGATCGATCGTCCGGCGGCAGCTGAAAAGCCGGCTGCGAGCGCCGACGGCAAGGTGCCGATCGAGTTTCTGAGCCCGAATCCGAAAAACCCGCGCCGGCATTTTGGCGATGCCGATCTGACCGACCTGGCGCAATCGATCCGCGAGCATGGCGTGGTGCAGCCGGTGGTGGCGCGGCCGTCGCCGACCCAGGCCGGCCGCTACGAGATCATCGCCGGCGAACGGCGCTGGCGCGCCGCGCAACGTGCCGGGCTGACCGAGATCCCGATCATCGTGCGCGACGTCAACGACCGCACGGCGCTCGAACTGGCGATCATCGAGAACGTCCAGCGCACCGACCTCAACCCGGTCGAGGAGGCGCTGGGCTACCAGCAGCTGATCGACGACCACGGCTACACCCAGGCCGATCTCGGCAATGTCATCGGCAAGAGCCGCAGCCATGTCGCCAACACGCTGCGGCTGTTGAAGCTGCCGGACGCAATCCGCGACATGCTGGTCGACGGCGCGCTGTCGGCAGGCCATGCCCGCACGCTAGTGACGGCGCAGGATCCGGCCGGGCTCGCCAAGCAGATTGTCGAGGAAGGGCTTTCGGTGCGCCAGGCCGAGGCGCTGGCGCAGATGCCGGCAGGCGGCACGCCGCCCAAGGCCAAGCCGGCGCAAGGCGGGTCGGACAAAGATGCCGACACGCTGGCACTGGAAAAGCTGATGACCGACACGATCGGCATGATCGTGACCATCGAGCACAAGGGCAAGGGCGGCGCGATCCGCGTGAATTATCGCAGCCTGGAGCAGCTCGACGAGTTGTGCCGGCGCTTGAAGGACGAGCGCTAGGCGATTGAGGCGCCACGGTATTTAGCCGGCGAAAGATGTTTTGGCTTAAGCTTAGGTTTTAGCGCTGATATATCGGTGATAAACACGGGGAATGGCGCCTGTCGCCTCGCCCGGTTCAGGATTGATCGCGAATGCCAGTGGAGGCCACGCTGTGGTTTGAGACGTCTGCGGGACAGCGCGCCCCCTCTGGCTTGCCAGCCGGTCGTCGCTCGAAAAGCCAAAGCAATTGGCTTTTCGTCCGCTGCGCGGACCACTCCTCAACCCCCACAAAGAGGATATCAGCCATCGCTGCTGCTTTCGCCAATCGCCAGCATCGGCGTTGCGGCTTGACAGTTCCGGGCAACGGCGTACCCTAAATTAGGTATGGCTTAAATTATCTGCCCTAGCGTGCCGATCAGTCGCGGGGGGCTAATTGCCGTTCCCGTACATTTGTGAACGGCACCACCTCGCCCAAGCGATATGCCGACGCGCCTGACGTGGGGAGGCGCAAATGGCGGTCAGTTGGCAACTGTCTGGAAGTTACTTCGAAAATTGCAACTGCGATGTCGTGTGTCCTTGCCTGCTGTCCACCAACGCGCAGCTGACATCGAAGCCGACGCAAGGCGTTTGCGACGTTGGCCTGGTCTTTCATATCGATACCGGCAAATACGGTGACGTTCGGTTGGATGGCCTCAATGTTGCGATGGTTGCTCACGCGCCGGGCCCGATGGCGGACGGCAATTGGACGGCTGCTGCGTATATCGACGAACACGCCGACGATAAGCAAACAGAAGCGCTGGGCGCGATCTTCACCGGCGCTGCAGGCGGTCCGATGGCGGTGCTGGCACCCATGATCGGCACAAACCTCGGAGCCAAGAAGGTGCCGATAAGCTACCGGATCGACGGCAAGAAGCGGTCGGCGCAGATCGCGGGCATCATGCAGATGGCGGTCGAACCGTTGCCGACAATGCGCGAGGACGGGCAGATGTGGGCGGCCACCGGCCATCCGGTCAACCCCGACTGGCTCGCTCTGGCGATGGGGGCGGAAGGCAGCACATTCAGCGACCACAGCATGAGCTGGGATAATTCCCGCCGAAACGGGCACTATGCCCCGATCAATTGGTCCGGCCAGCACTAGAGCGTCTCACCGTTTCATGGAAATGGCGATCCGCTCTATCTCTTTGTTTTGACGCAATTTCGGACGGAAAACCGCTCACACTTTTCCTGAAATTGCTCTAGTTCCCGGCCGCAACGGACTTAGCCCATGGCGCTGATATTGCAGCGAAACATCATTCTCGCGCTGCTGATTGTTGTCGCCGCGGCAGCGTGGACCGTGCTTGTCTGGCAGTGGCTCGGCATGGACGCGGACATGCGCATGTACTCACCCACCATGGGGATGAAGGCGCCGCTGTTTCTTGCCGTCTGGATGATCATGATGATTGCCATGATGTTCCCTACCGCCGCGCCCATGGTGCTGACATTTCATCGCGTTCAGGCCGGCAAACGGGGGTGCGGCGAGACTTTTGTCTCGACCTGGTTTTTCGTGGCTGCCTACATGCTGCTTTGGGGCGCGATGGGTGCGCTCGCCTTTGCCGGTGCGGCGGGCGGAGAGCTCATTGCAGCGCATGCGGGAATGTCCGCCGCCACGGCTGCGCGCATCGGCGGCGTGCTGCTGATGCTGGCAGGCGCCTATCAACTTTCTCCGCTGAAGGATCTGTGCCTGGCCAAATGCCGTACGCCCATTGGTTTCATCCTGACCTCATGGCGCGATGGTCAGTGGGGGCGCGGTACGCATGGGCCTGGAGCATGGGCTTTTTTGCCTGGGCTGCTGCTGGCTTTTGTTCCTCGCTCTTTTTCCTCTCGGGATCATGAACATCGCCGCGATGGCCGTGGTCACCTTGCTGATCTTTGCAGAAAAGACCCTGCCGTCAGGGCAGAGGATCGCAAAGCTGTCGGGTGTCGCTCTGCTCTTTTATGGCGCAGTAGTGTTGGTCTTTCCGCAGGCGCTGCCAACCTTCCAGCCCATGGAAGCCATGGTCATGAATTGACCGATGGAGGCAGCGGTGGAGCTGCTGATCTCCCCCCTCGAGGGGGAGATGGCCGGCAGGCCAGAAGGGGTCGCATCGCGTGAAGCGCGACCCCCTTTTTCATCACGGATGAGGTCGAGGCGGCTGAGACGACACCCTCTGTCGTCTTCGGCGACATCTCCCCCTCGAGGGGGGAGATCAGCTGCGCTGCCCCAGCCTCGCGCTTTCCACTGCAATGCCAAGCAGCGCCTGGCGCGCCAACGCTTCGGACAGGTCCGGCCTGCGCCTGGTCTGTAGCACGGCCGACTGCAGCCGGATCAACGCACGGCCGAGCGCATCGACGCTCCAGCGTTCCAGCGCCTTTTCCACCAGCTTGCGCCTGGAGAAAAAGACCGGAGGCCTTGCGCCCGCAACCGCGGAGGCAGCGTTGCGGCCGGCGGAGTCCATCTGTCCACGCATGACCTGAAGCTGCTGGAACTGCCGCATCGCCGAGGACAGCACAAGAAAAGGCTGGCCGCCGGACAGGCAGTGGCGGGTGAAGGCGGTGTCGAAGTCACTGACTTTGCCTTCCAGCACCGCGTCGACGGCATCGTCGAAGGAGGCGCCGGAGACGTCGCCGGACATCGCCCTGACGTCGTCGAGGCCGATTTCCCTCTGGCCGTGCGCGTAAAGCACCAGTTTTTCGATCTCGCCGCGCGACGCCAGCCGGTCGCCACCGAGATTGCGGCGCAGCGCCTGGCGGGCGTCGAGCGCCATCGACATGCCGGCTTTGCGCAATTCGTCGTCGATCACGCTGTCGATATCGCGAGCCTCGTCGGCATAGCAGGGCAGCGCCATGGCGGTGTCGGCAGCCTCGACGATGGCGCGCAAGCCGACGCCCTTTTTCAGGTCGCCGGCTTCGATGAGAATGACGGCGTCGCGCGCGGGCTCTACCGTCAGCGCCTTGACGTCCTCGGCCAGCGGCTTCTGGCCACTGGCGTTGCGCACCCATAAAAGCCGTCGGTCGGAAAACATCGGCACGGTGCGGGCTTCATCGAGCAGCCGGCCCTGGTCGCGATCGACCTCCACGCCATCGAGCCGAACCACCGAAAAGGGGTCGTCGAGCGGCAGGCCGGTCTTTTCGGCAAAGGCTTTGGCGCGTTCGGCAACGAGGCCGCGGTCGGGGCCGTAAAGCAGGACGATCGAGATACGCGCGTCCGGCTTCGCCAGCCACGAATCGACCTCGTATCCTTTCTTCTGCGCCATGATGGGTGGTTAGCATGATGCGGGCGCGGAGTGAACGGGAGCCAGTGAAGTGCGACTGTTTCTATGCGGCTGCAGTGATGGGTGCCTCATATCCAGGCGACAGCGCTGCCCCTCACCTGCCTGCCGGCATCCTCTCCGCGTATAGTGACGGGGAGAGGGGTCGCTCTCGTCGCTGGCTTCGCCAATCGCCAGCGCTGCAAGAATGGCGCCGAGGCTGCGCCAGCCCTTTCTCCCCGTCACTATACGGGGAGAAATGCCCGGCAGGGCAATGAGGGGCAGCGCTGACATTGGCAGAATTGTCTGCTGTTGCGCCGGACCCATCATGTCCATTCGCCTAATTGCGCGCAGACTGAAAACATCGACAAGAAATTTCGCCGCCATATCTGCATCCTGTCGCCGCGTGCCGCATCGGCCCTGAGCAGGCCGATGACCGGGAGGATGGGTGCGCGTTCTGGCCCTCACGAAATCGCACTGGTCTGGCGGCGCAGATGTGTTGATATACGCGACCGGGCAACATTGGAGGATGAAGGTCATGGCCGATGCTGGGATGTTGCGGTTTCATGTGCCGGAGCCTGAGGTGCGGCCGGGCGGGACGCCTGACTTTTCCAACGTACCCATCCCGAAGGCCGGTTCGGCGCCGCGACCGGAGATCGATGTCGATCCGCGCACCATCCGCGACATGGCGTTTTCGATCATCCGCGTGCTGAACCGCGACGGCGAGGCGGTCGGGCCATGGGCCGGGCTGCTTACCGACGAGGAACTGCTCGAGGGCCTGCGCAATATGATGACGCTGCGCAGCTTCGATGCCCGCATGCAGATGGCGCAGCGCCAGGGCAAGACCTCGTTCTACATGCAGCATCTCGGCGAAGAGGCGGTGAGCTGCGCCTTCCGCAAGGCGCTGCAGCTGGGCGACATGAATTTCCCGACCTATCGGCAAGCCGGCCTGCTCATCGCCGACGGCTATCCGATGGTCACGATGATGAACCAGATCTACTCCAACGAGGCCGATCCGCTGAAAGGCCGGCAATTGCCGATCATGTATTCGTCGAAGGAGCACGGCTTCTTCTCGATCTCCGGCAATCTGGCGACGCAGTACATCCAGGCGGTCGGCTGGGCGATGGCCTCGGCGATTTCCAACGATTCGAAAATCGCGGCGGCCTGGATCGGCGACGGCTCGACCGCCGAATCGGATTTCCACTCCGCACTGGTGTTCGCCTCGACCTACAAGGCGCCGGTCATCCTCAACGTCGTCAACAATCAGTGGGCGATCTCGACGTTTCAGGGCATTGCGCGCGGCGGCTCCGGTACGTTTGCCGCGCGCGGCCTTGGCTTCGGCATTCCAGCGCTGCGCGTCGACGGCAATGACTATCTCGCCGTGCACGCGGTGGCCAAATGGGCGGCGGAGCGGGCGCGGCAGAACCTTGGGCCGACGCTGATCGAATATGTCACCTACCGCGCTGGCGCGCATTCGAGTTCGGACGATCCGTCCGCCTACCGGCCGAAGACCGAATCCGACGCCTGGCCGCTCGGCGATCCGGTCGTGCGGCTGAAAAACCATCTCATCCACAAGGGCGTCTGGTCGGAC
Source organism: Mesorhizobium sp. P171375 (assembly GCF_057786075.1). Lineage (NCBI taxonomy): Bacteria > Pseudomonadati > Pseudomonadota > Alphaproteobacteria > Hyphomicrobiales > Phyllobacteriaceae > Mesorhizobium > Mesorhizobium sp. P171375. Next base: position 856,719 of record NZ_JBYNWF010000001.1, on the reverse strand, counting down.
GAGCGTCATGCGCAGGCCGAAGCGGAAATCCTGGAAACGGTGATCGCGGCGCAGAAGGAAGCCGAGAGCCACGGCACGCTGCATGCCGGTGGCAAGCCGTCGACCCGCGACATGTTCGAAGGGCTCTATGCCGAGATGCCGCCGCATCTGAGGCGGCAGCGCCAGCAGGCGGGGGTCTGACCATGCCAAGACGCACCATGATCGAGGCCATTCGTGATGCCATGGACGTGTCGATGGCGCGCGACGAACGCGTCATCGTCTATGGCGAGGATGTCGGCTTTTTCGGCGGTGTCTTCCGCTGCACGCAAGGCCTGCAGGCCAAATACGGCAAGAGCCGCTGCTTCGATGCGCCGATCAACGAATCCGGCATTGTCGGCTCGGCCATCGGCATGGCCGCCTATGGGTTGAAGCCCTGCGTCGAAATTCAGTTTGCCGACTACATGTACCCGGCCTACGACCAGCTGACCCAGGAAGCAGCTAGACTGCGCTACCGCTCGAACGGCGATTTCACCTGCCCGATCGTGGTCCGGATGCCGACCGGCGGCGGCATTTTTGGTGGCCAGACGCATAGCCAGAGCCCGGAAGCCTTGTTCACTCATGTGTCGGGTCTGAAGACGGTGGTGCCATCCAACCCGCATGACGCCAAGGGTCTGCTGATCGCGGCGATCGAGGATCCGGATCCGGTGATCTTCCTCGAACCGAAGCGACTCTACAACGGCCCGTTCGACGGCCATCACGACCGGCCGGTGACGCCATGGTCGAAGCATGAGCTGGGCGAAGTTGCCGATGGGCACTACACGGTACCGCTCGGCAAGGCGGCAATCCGCCGAGCAGGCTCGGCTGTCACCGTTCTGGCCTACGGCACCATGGTCTATGTCGCGCAGGCTGCTGTCGAGGAGACCGGCATCGATGCCGAGATCATCGATCTCAGAACCCTGCTGCCGCTCGACCTCGACACGATCGTCGCCTCGGTGAAGAAGACCGGGCGCTGCGTCGTCGTGCACGAAGCGACGCTGACCTCGGGCTTCGGCGCCGAGCTTTCGGCGCTGGTGCAGGAGAACTGTTTCTATCACCTCGAGGCGCCGGTGGCGCGCGTCACCGGCTGGGACACGCCCTATCCGCATGCACAGGAATGGGAGTATTTCCCGGGGCCGGCCCGTGTCGGACGCGCACTCATTGAAACCATGGGAGCTTAAGATGGGCGAACACATCATCAAGCTGCCCGATGTCGGCGAAGGCGTCGCCGAGGCGGAACTTGTGGAATGGCACGTCAAGGTCGGCGATCTCGTGCGCGAGGATTCCGTGCTTGCCGCCGTGATGACCGACAAGGCGACGGTGGAAATCCCCTCGCCGGTCGATGGCGAGATCCTGTGGCTGGGTGCCGAGATCGGCGACACGGTAGCGATCGGCTCGCCGATCGTGCGGCTGAAAGTGGCGGGTGAGGGCAATGTGAAGGCGGATGCGGCCGGGCAGACGGCGAAGGCCGAAGAGCCGGCGAAGCCGGCCGAGGCCAAGCCCGAAGCTCCGCCTGCGGCCAAACCCAAGGTGTCAGAGCCGGTAGCCAAAGCTGCGCCTGTTGCGGTCGCGCCCAAAATCCCGGAGCGGGTTTCCGACGCGCCGCGCCCGGAGGGCGAAAAGCCCTTGGCATCGCCAGCCATTCGGCTGCGGGCCAAAGAGGCAGGCATCGATCTGCGCCAGGTATCGGGAACCGGCCCGGCCGGCCGCATCAGCCATGAAGACATCGAGGCTTTTCTGGCGCGCGGGCCGCAGGTGGCGAAAGCATCGGGCCTCGCCCGCAATGACAGCGTCGAGGACATCAAGGTCATCGGGCTCCGACGCAAGATCGCCGAGAAAATGTCGCTGGCGAAGTCACGCATTCCGCACATCACCTATGTCGAGGAGATCGACGTCACCGCGCTCGAGGAATTGCGCGCCGCGCTCAACAAGGAAAAGCGCAAGGGTGTCGAAAGGCCGAAGCTGACGCTGCTGCCGTTCCTGATGCGGGCGATGGTCAAGGCGATCGCCGACCAGCCCAACATCAACGCGCTGTTCGACGACGAGGCCGGCATCATCCATCAGCATGGCGGCGTCCACATCGGCATCGCCGCACAGACGCCGTCGGGCCTGGTGGTGCCGGTGGTCAAGCATGCCGAGGCGCGCGACCTCTGGGATTGCTCAGCCGAACTCAACCGCCTGGCCGAGGCGGCGAAGTCGGGCACGGCGAGCCGCGACGAGCTGTCGGGATCGACCATCACCATCACCTCGCTCGGCGCCATGGGCGGTGTCGCGACGACGCCGGTGATCAACCACCCGGAAGTGGCGATCGTCGGCGTCAACAAGATGATGGTGCGGCCGGTCTGGGACGGCACCCAGTTCATCCCGCGCAAGATGATGAACCTGTCGTCGAGCTTCGACCATCGGGTGGTCGACGGCTGGGACGCGGCGGTGTTCATCCAGCGGATCAAGGCGCTACTGGAAACGCCGGCGCTGATATTTGTGGATTGAGGGTGATGGAGTTGATCGTAAGGCGCGAGCCGCAGGGTTCCTGGCTCCCCCTTCTCCCCTTGTGGGAGAAGGTGTCGCCGAAGGCGACGGATGAGGGGTGTTCCAGCGGAGTGAGGCGTTGGCGTTCCATGGAACACCCCTCATCCGTCTCGGCGCTATCGCGCCGATCCACCTTCTCCCACAAGGGGAGAAGGGAAGGCGCGCGGCGGCCGTCGCCGAAAGGACAGCCATCATGAAAGAAATCTCCTGCAAGCTGCTTGTCATCGGCGCCGGGCCTGGTGGCTATGTCTGCGCCATTCGCGCTGGCCAGCTCGGCATCGACACGGTGATCGTCGAAGCCGGCAAACCGGGCGGCACCTGCCTCAATGTCGGCTGCATCCCGTCCAAGGCACTGATCCATGCGGCGGAAGAGTTCGAGGCGGTCTCGCATATGGCCGGCGGCAGCAGCCCGCTCGGCATTTCGGTCAGTGCCCCAGCGCTCGATCTCGGCAAGACCGTCGCCTGGAAAGACGGCATTGTGAGCCGGCTGACCAGTGGTGTCGCCGGGCTGCTGAAGAAGGCCAAGGTGAAATCCGTCTATGGCTGGGGGACGTTCCGCGACGGCAAGACCGTCGCGGTCGAGACCGAGACCGGCACCCAGATCATCCGCGCCGAGACCGTGGTGATCGCCACCGGTTCGGCGTCGGTCGAGCTGCCGTTCCTGCCGTTCGGCGGGCCGGTGATTTCGTCGACCGAAGCGCTCGCTCTCAGCGAAGTGCCGAAAAAGCTCGCGGTTGTCGGCGGCGGCTATATCGGCCTTGAGCTCGGCATGGCCTTTGCCAAGATGGGCGCCGCGGTGACCGTGGTCGAGGCGCTGCCGCGCGTGCTGGCGCAGTATGACGCGGAGCTGACCCGGCCGGTGGTGAAACGGCTCGCCCAGCTGGGCGTGGACGTCATGACTGGCGCCAAGGCCAAAGGCGTGAAGGGCGACGCGCTGCTGGTCGAGACTTCGGATGGCAAGAGCGCTAAAATTGCCGCGGACAAGATCCTGGTCACCGTCGGCCGCAGGCCGGTGACCGAAGGCTGGGGCCTCGACCAGATCGACCTCGACATGGCCGGCAAGTTCATCAAGATCGACGACCAGTGCCGCACCTCGATGCGCGGCATCTATGCCATTGGCGACGTCACCGGCGAGCCGATGCTGGCGCACCGGGCGATGGCGCAAGGCGAAATGGTGGCCGAGATCGTCGCCGGCCACAAGCGCAGCTGGGACAAGCGCTCGATCCCGGCCGTGTGCTTCACCGATCCGGAACTAGTCACGGCCGGGCTGACGCCTGAAGAGGCGAAGGCGCTGGGCGAGATCAAGATCGGCCAGTTCCCCTTCGCCGCCAATGGCCGGGCGATGACCAAGCTCGGCGAGGACGGGTTCGTGCGCGTCGTGGCGCGTGCGGATAACCATCTGGTGCTCGGCATCCAGGCGGTCGGGCAAGGCGTGTCGGAACTGGCGGCGGCGTTCGGCCTTGCGCTGGAGATGGGCGCGCGGCTGGAGGATATCGCCGGCACGATCCATGCGCATCCGACGCAAGGCGAAGGATTCCAGGAAGCGGCGCTGAAGGCGCTGGGCCACGCGTTGCATATTTGAGGGTTGCTTACCCTCCCCCTTGTGGGGAGGGTGAAGAAGCTCACCCCGCCAGCCAGCCGAAGCGACAGAAACGAGCCGTCGATGTCGCAAATTGACGAAATGTATTAGTGCTTGTCCATGGGCACTGCACTGAAGAAATATACCGCGATTCGCTACAACACGGCCACTGGCTTCAACCCGAGCCAATGGGACGGACAAGGGCGGGCAAATCTCGACCCGGTCTGGCTTGTCGAGCGACTGGCGTTGTTCGACACCTATTGCGCGCCTTCGCTTGAAAGCCAGACCCTAAAAGATTTTTGCGTGCTCATCGCCTTCGATGCCGACACGCACGAGAACTACATCCGGACCGTCTGCGATTGCGTGAAGGGAGTTGAAACCAAGCCGGTCCTCATTGACGCCGGTGCCAACTACAATGATCGCTTCAATGCGTTCGTCCAGGACGATACGGACGCCGAATTCGTCGCGCTCACCCGGCTCGACAGCGACGATGCGCTGGCGCCAGACTTCATGGAGCGCGTCGACCACTATGCGCGCCGGGAGATCGAAAAGGGACTGGAGGAGCCACTCTACATCGCCTTTCCCCATGGCCAGAATTTCGACACCGCGACCAGACGCTACACCCGGCATGAATATGCGGCGTCGGCTTTCGGCACCCTGGTCGAAAGAAGAGTGCCTGCCATGAAGGGCGTCTACAGCGAAGGCCATACCAAGATCGCGACCCGCTACAACACCGTGGTGGCAGCATCAAAGAGCGCGCAATGGTGCATCGTCATCCACGACAACAATGCCGCCAATGTCCTGAGGGGCAAACCGGTCGCGGAGCCGTCCTTCACGGTGGGCCGGCCGGGTGTGGACATCCAAAGGCCCGATCGAAAAGAGAGCAAGCCAAAACAGGCCGCGCAGGGTTTGACCATAGCCCCGCGCACGGCGGGAAATGCCATCCGGTTTCTGCTCGGACGACCGATGCAGCTGCGGAAGTAGGGGCGACGCTGAAGGCGCTGAGCCACGCGCTGCATATTTGAGGGTGCGTGATCTCCCCCTTGAGGGGGAGATGGCCGGCAGGCCAGAGGGGGTCGGTTCGACTGGAATGCGACCTCCCTTGCGACAGATGGAAGTTAGCGCTTCACGCGCGGCGACCCCCTCTGTCGCCTTTGGCGACATCTCCCCCTCAAGGGGGGAGATTAGGCTCCTCAGCTCGCGAGCCGGCTTACCATCTCGTGCTGGGCGTAGGCGCGGCCGAAGCGGTTGGCGAGGAAGGCGTCGAGCGCGATGTCTTCCTGCTTGACGAAGCCGGTGGCCGGCAAGGTGCCGTCGGCCAGCATGTCGAGCACGGCGCAGATGCCGGAGGCGGTGGTGATCTGGATGGCGCTGCGGACCTGGTCGCCGACGCGCTGCGAATAGATCTTGTTGGCGTAGGTCTCCTGCAGCAGGCGGCCGTTGCGGCGGCCCGAGACGGTGACGAAGACGATGACCACGTCCTGCAGCGTTGCCGGCAAAGCGCTCTCGAAAATGTCCTTCAGCACATCGCGGCGGTGGCGCAGGCCAAGGTCGTTGAGCAGCGCCTTCATGATCGCGGCATGGCCGGGATAGCGGATGGTGCGGTAGTTCAGCGTGCGCACCTTGCCCTTCAGCGTCTCGGCCAAAGTGCCGAGCCCGCCGGACGTGTTGAAGGCCTCGTAGGTGACGCCATCGAGCGAGAATTCCTCGCGCTCTTCCAGCGGCGGCACTTCGATCAACTCGCCTTCGACGATCGCCTCGCAAGGCTCGCAATATTCATTGATGACGCCGTCGGTGCTCCAGGTCAGATTGTAGTTCAGCGCGTTGGACGGGTATTGCGGCAGCGCGCCGACGCGCATGCGTACGCTTTCCAGCGTATCGAAGCGGCTGGCGAGATCATTGGCGACGATGGAGATGAAGCCCGGCGCCAGGCCGCATTGCGGAATGAAGGCGCTCTTGCCCGACTTGGCCAGTTCCTTGACGCGGCGGGTCGAGACGACATCCTCGGTCAAATCGAGATAGTGGATGCCGGTGGCGGCGGCCGCTTCGGCGATGCGCGTGGTGAGGTGGAAGGGAGCGGCGCTCAGCACCGCGAAAGCGCCGGCAAGGGCTGCTTCCAATGCGCCGGGAGCGGTGATGTCGAGCTCCAGCCCCTCGACACCGGCGGGGAGTTCGGCCGCGGCAAGCTGTGTGGCCGCGCGGTCGACAACGGTGACGTGGTAGTCGCCGGTGTCGGCGAGCATGCCTGCAATGGTGGAGCCGATCTTGCCGGCGCCGACGACGATGATTTTCTTCATGATTCGATCCCTCACAAAAGCCCTTGGCCCGAACCGCTGCGCGGTGGGCGGCATGACCTTGAGAATCGCAGCTTGCCTGGCGAAAGGAAGCGTGGAATTGTTCGAAACGAACCCTCTCTTTGGACGATAAGACGACAAGGATCGTCGAAATGCTCAGCGACGCCGAACAAAAGCTGCTTTCCCTGCTGCGCGCCAATGCGCGAGCCTCGACCGCCGAGCTGGCGCGCCAGCTCGGCGTGTCGCGCACCACAGTGCAAAGCCGGATCGAGCGGCTGGAACAGCGCGGCATCATCACCGGCTATGGCGTGCGGCTGGCGCCGGACTATGAGCAGGGACTGGTCCGGGCGCATGTGCTGCTCACCGTGACGCCGAAACTCGCCGACAAGGTGGTGCGGGCGTTGCAGGCGTTGCCGCCGGTGAGGACACTGCATTCGGTGAGCGGCAATTTCGACATGATCGTCATCGTCGACGCGCCGTCGATAAGGGATCTCGACGCGCTGCTGGACGAGATCGGGGCGATGGACGGGGTGGAGCGGACGTCGTCGTCGATTATTTTGTCGACACGGATCGATCGGTGAGGAGCTGATCTCCCCCTCGAGGGGGGAGATTAGCAGCGCTAAGCCCTCCGCCTTTCCGGCCCATTGTCCAGCCACGCCACATCCTCCGCCGACAGCTTGATATCCAGCGCCTTCAAACTGTCCTCCAGCTCGTCCAGCGTGCGCGGGCCGATCAACGGCACGGACGGGAAGGGCTGTGCCAGCACATAGGCGAGCGCTATATGGATCGGGCTTTTGCCCAGCCGGTTCGCCAGTTCGATGGCGCGGTCCCGGCGGCCGAAGTTTTTCTCGGAGTACCAGACCCGGACCAGCTCCTCATTGTCCTGCTTTTCGCGGCCGGCGCGGTCGGTGAAGAAGCCGCGGCCCTGGCTCGACCAGGCGAAGTTCGGCATCTGCCGCTTCGTCAACCATGCCTTCCAGTCGTCGGTGGATGAGGTGATGCATCCGGCCCAGATCGGCTCCAGCATCTCGGCCAGCGAGAAATTGTTGGAAAGGGCGCCAGGCTTCTGTTTGCCGGTCCTCTCGGCATAAGCGATCGCCTCGTCCATGCGCGCCATCGTCCAGTTCGAGCCGCCGAAAGGGCCGCGGATGCGGCCGGCCTTGGCCTCCGCATCCATGGCGTCGACGAACTCGCCGACCGGCACATCCGGGTTGTCGCGGTGCATGAAATAGATGTCGACATGGTCGGTCTGCAGGCGGTCCAGCGACTGGGCGAGCTGCTTGCCGATGACATCGGGATAGCAGAGCGGCGAGTGCGCGCCCTTGGCGATAACGACCGACTGCTCGCGCACGCCGCGGTTGTTCAGCCACTGGCCGAGCAGCGTCTCGGTATAGCCGGCGCCGTAGACATAGCCGGTGTCGAACAGATTGCCGCCGGCCTCGAAGAAGGCATCGAGCAGGATCGAGCCCGAGGAGAAGGTGCGGAAATCCTCAAAGCCGAGCGCCACCACGGAAGCCGGTTTCGACAGGCCTGGAATCTTGCGCTTGCCGATGGCGGTGCCGTCGGTGCGTAGCGGCCGGCCGGAGATGGTGCTGATACGCTTAGCCGGCTTTTCGATCTCATATTCGAGCCCGACAGCAGTGCGCCATCTGTCGAGCACTCGCAGCGTGCCGAGGCTGTCGTTCCAGGACATACCAGGCCAGGCGAATTCCTGGTTCCCGGCCAGGATCGCCTCGCCCGCGGCGTCGACCTCGAAGGAATAGAGATGGCGGGTTTCGTTGACGCTGATGGTTTCTCGTTTGCCTTTCGAGCCGATCACGTCGATCTTGCCCAGGCCGACATCGCGGTTTCCGCCGGCGAACCAGAAATCCGGCACCTCGATGCGGCCCTTGGTGCCGAGGATCGAGAGCACATTCTCCTGGTTGAGTGAGATGCTGCAGGACACTTCGGCAACGACGCCGCCAGGGAAATGCAGCAATGCCGAAGCCCATTCATCGACGCCGGACTGGCCGAGATGGGCGGCGCCGGCAACCTTGTCTGGCTCGGCGAAGGGTTTTCCCGTCGCAGCGCCTGCGATCAGCCGCACCATCGAGACGGGATAGCCGCCGACATCGAGTATGCCCCCGCCGGCGAGATCATTGGCGTAGAGCCGGTGCTCCGGCATGAAGCCCGGCATGGCGAAGCCGAAGCTCGATTTTATCATGCGCACTTCGCCGATGACGCCGGACTTGATCAGCTCGACCAGCTTCAGCGTCTGCGGGTGCAGCCGGTACATGAAGGCCTCGCCGAGGAAGGTGCCGGCCTTGCGCGCGGCATGGATCATGGCGTCGGCCTCGAAGGCGGTCAGCGCCAGCGGCTTTTCGCACAGCACATGCTTGCCGGCCTCGGCCGCCTTGATCGCCCATTCGGCGTGGCCGGGATGCGGTATGGCGATATAGACGGCGTCGATATCGGGGTCGTCGAGCAGCGCCTGGTAACCGTCGAGGATGCGGGCGCCGGGAAATGTCTGGGCTAAGCCCTCCTTGCCGGGGTTGCGGGCGCCGAGCGCTGCCAGCGTGCCGGTGCGTGATCCGGCCACGCCGCCGGCAAAGGCTTTGGCGATGTCGCCCGGCCCGAGGATTCCCCAACGGATGGGCGCGGTTGAAGTCATGGTCATTCTCCTTGGAAAGGCTTGAAGGGCTCAGCGCAGACGCTGGCCGTTTTCATCGAACAGATAGGATTTGCGGATGGACACGGTGATCTCGGAGGTTTCGGGGACCTTCGCCGCGTCGCGCTGGATCACCAGGTCCTCGCCATGGGCGGTCCTGGCATAGATGAAGCTGGTGCCGCCGAGATGCTCGACCACGTCGATACCGACGGTAAGGTCGGCATCGCCTTCGCCGGCATTGCCGAAATGTTCGGGCCGCACGCCGACGATGACCTTGGCTCCGGTTTCCGGCACGGCGCCGGCCAGCGGCTGCATGATACGGGCCTTTTCCTCACCCACCAGCTCGACGGTGACGCTTCTCGTGTTGCGGCCGACGACGCGACCCTCGATGAAATTCATCTTCGGCGAACCGACAAAGCCGGCGACAAACTGGTTGTCGGGACTGTCGTAGAGATCGAGCGGCCGGCCGATCTGCTCGACATGGCCGCCGCGCAGCACCACGATCCGGTCGGCCAGCGTCATCGCTTCGGTCTGATCGTGGGTGACGTAGATCATCGTCGTGCCAAGCTCCTTGTGCAGGCGCGAGATCTCGACCCGCATCTGGACCCTGAGCTCGGCGTCGAGATTGCTCAGCGGCTCGTCGAACAGGAACACTTGCGGTTCGCGCACAATGGCGCGGCCGATGGCGACACGCTGGCGCTGGCCGCCGGAGAGTTGCTTGGGCCGCCGCGCCATCAGCTCGCTGATGCGCAGGATCTCGGAGGCCCGTTTCACCCGCCGATCGGTGTCCTCCTTCGGGTTGCCGGTCATTCTGAGGCCAAAGCTCAGATTCTGCCCCACCGTCATGTGCGGGTAGAGCGCGTAGGACTGGAACACCATGGCGATGCCGCGGTCGGCCGGCTCGACATCGTTCATCACCTTGCCGCCAATGGCGATCTCGCCGCCGCTGATGTCCTCCAGCCCGGCGATCATCCTGAGCAAGGTCGACTTGCCGCAGCCGGACGGGCCGACAAAGACGACGAACTCGCCGTCGGCGATATCGATGTTGGCGCCATGGATGATCTCATAGACGCCGAAGCGCTTGATGACGTTGGTGAGGGTGACTGCCGCCATGTCGCTGTTGTCCCTATTTCACGGCGCCGGCGGCGATGCCGGCGATGAAGTGGCGCTGCAGCAGCACGAAGACGACGAGCATCGGCACGGTCAGCATGACGGCGCCGACCATCAGGCCGCCCCAGGAGACCTTGGTCAGGCCGATCAGCGTGCCGAGCGCCACCGGTGCTGTCATCGCCCCGGGCTGGCTGTTGATCAGCAGCGGCCAGAGGTAATTGTTCCAAGAGGCGAGGAACAGGATGATGGCGAGCGCGGCCAGCATCGGCCGCGCCAAAGGCAGTGCGACGAACAGGAAGATGCGCCATTCCTTGACGCCTTCCACGCGGGCGGCGTCGAACAGATCGTGCGGCATCATCGAGAAGGCCTGGCGCATGAACAGAACGCCGAGCGAATTGAACAAAGGCGGCACGATCAACGCCACCCAGGTGTTGGCGAGCTGGAAGTCGCGCGCCACCATGATGAATTGCGGGATCAGCACCACCGCGTAAGGCAGCGTGATGGTGCCGAGAATGATGGCGACGACAAAACCTTTGCCGACGAAATGGTAGCGCGCCAGCGCCCAGCCAGCCATCGAGGTCAGCAGCACCGACAGCACGGTGTAGGTCACCGCCACCGAGACCGAAATGCCGATGGCACCGACAAAGTCGGTGTCGCGCTGCAGATTGTGGAAGTTTGCGAGGAAATTGTCGTGCGGCAAGAGTTCGATGCCGGGACTGAAGATGCCGTTGTCGGGCATGGTCGAGAAGACAATCATCATCCACAGCGGAAACAGCCAGATCACCGCCAGCGGCGTCAGGAACAGATGCAGCAGCAGGCTGCGGCCGAGCCGGCGTTGCGAGAGCGAGCTCATTTCGGCTCCCCTCTCATTTCGGCTCTCTCGTCAGCCACAGCTGCACCAGCGTGATGGCGATGGCCAAGCCCGCCATGGTGTAGGCGACGGCCGAGGCGTAGCCGAAATTGAGCGAGCGGAACCCCTGGCGGTAGAGCAGCAGGCCGAGCGTCTCGGTGCCGCCGCCCGGGCCGCCGCGCTCGGTGATCAGGAACGGCTCGGTGAAGAGCTGCATGGTGCCGATGATCGACAGCACGGCGCAAAAGACGATGACCGGCTTGAGCAGCGGCAGGGTGATGTAGAAGAATTGTTTGACCTTGCTGACGCGGTCAAGCGTCGCCGCCTCATAGACATCCTCGGGGATCGATTGCAGGCCGGCGAGCAGGATGATGGCGTTGTAGCCGGCCCAGCGCCAGGTCACCGCGATCATGATCAGCGCCATGGCCGGCGTCACATTGGAGAACCAGTCGATCTTGGCCAGGCCGACGCTGGCGAGCAATTTGTTGATGATGCCGAAATCGAGATTGAACATCAGCCGGAACACCGCGGAGTAGGCGACCTCGCCGACCACGACCGGTGCGAAGAAGGCGAAGCGGTAGAGGCCGCGCGCTTTCAACAGCGGCGAGTTCAGCAGCACCGCCATGACGATCGCCAGCGAGATCATCACCGGCACCTGGATGACGAGGATGAGCAGCGTGTTCTTCAGCGCGTTGAAGAAAGCGGGGTCGCCGATAAGCCGGCCCCAGTTGAAGGTCGGCGCAAAGCGCCACGGCACGGTGCGCGTCGCCTGGAACGAGATCATGAACGAGGAAATGATCGGCCACACCCAGAAGATGGCGAAGATCAGCAAATAGGGCGTGAGGAAGCGATACGCGGTGGCATTCTGATAGCGCATGGTTCTCCTCCTTCCTTCGTGCTTTCCTAGGTTGATATCCGGCTTGTTGTTAGCCGGCGTTCAATTGTTAAGGCTTTGCGCCGCCCCTCATCCCCCTGCCGGGACCTTCTCCCCGTATAGTGGCGGGGAGAAGGGGCTGGCCGCAGCCTTGGTGCTCTTCCTGCAACGCTAGCGATTGGCGAAATGTTCGGCGAGAGCGTCCCTCTCCCCGTCACCATACGGGGAGAGGATGCCGGCAGGCAGGTGAGGGGCAGCGCCAACAGTCCGACAAGTTGCCCTATATCTGACCCGCCAACATCTCCGCCTTCGTCACTTGATCGGCAATCCAGTTGCCGAGGCGATCTGGCTGGCAGCATCGTCAAGCGCCGCCTTTGCATCCGGATAACCACCGCCCAGATATTTGGTCTGCACCGCGCGCATGATGATCTCGGCGTCGCTCTGGAACGGGGTGCCGCGGCTCGGCACCACTTTGGGCAGGGTGGCCAAAATATCCTTCCACACCGCCTGGCCGCCCCAATAGGGCAGGCCTTCCGAGACATAGGGATCGTTTAGCGCCGAGATCAGCGACGGCACCAGGCCGAACTCCTTCAGCATGGTGATCTGGCCTTCGTTCGTCTCCAGCGTGTATTTCAGATAGGCGTAGGCGGCTTCCTTGTTCTTCGAGGCCGAGGTGATGGCCAGCGACGAGCCGCCGAGATTGGCGGCGCGCGGACCGTCGGCGGTGAGCGACGGCATCAGGTAGACGCCCCATTTGCCGTTTTCGCCGGCCGATTCGGTGCGGATGGTGCCCTCATACCAGCCGCCATAGACCTGGGTGGCGACGGTGCCCGCGGTGTTGTTGGTGATCTTGGTGCCCCAGTCGGCCGACGACATGATGCCGGCGTCCTTCATCTCCTTGATCTTGGTCAGCGTATCGACGCATTTCGGCTGGTTGACGGTGATCGACAGCCCGTCCTCGGCGAAATAACCGCAGCCCTGCTCGTTAGCGATCATGCGGAAGAATTCGGTGTCGCCGTTGAAATCGGCATTGGTCATGGTGACGCCGGGATTGGCGGCCTGGATCTTCTTGCCGGCGGCGATGAAATCGTCCCAGGTCTTGATCGAGGCCGGATCGACGCCCGCCTTCTCGTAGAAGTCGCGGCGGTAGAAGGCGGCGACCGGGCCGGAATCCCACGGCATGGCATAGGCCTTCTCGCCGACTTCCAGTTCGGTGCGCTTGAAATCGGGGAATTTCTTCTGGTCCTCAGCGGTATAGCCCAGCGTGTGCAAATCGACGAAGCAGTCGGGGAACTGGCTCCAGTAGTTCTCGGCTTCGCCGTTCTCCACCGAGACGATATCCGGCAGGCCGACACCACCGGCCGCACAGCCGGCGATCGACTTGTCATAGGTCGGCTGGTTGCCGAGATCCTGAACGGTGACCTTGACGTCGGGGTATTGCTTGTTGAAGCCGGCTATTGTGGCCTTCAGCGACGAAGCGGCGATGTTCCAGCTCCAGATCGTGATTTCGCCGGACTGCGCAAAGGCCGGGGCTGAGCCCAGGGCAAGCGCCAGCGCGGCACAGGTCAGTGTCGTGCGCATTGAAATCCTCCCATTTCATTTGCTCTCTCTTCGCGAGCATGGCTAAACTAAGCAGCGCGGAAGGCTTGTCCCCGACAACGGGAATAAAGAATGGGCGGAAAGTAAGATGCCGGAACGGCCGTTTTACCAGCCTGGCGCCAGCAGCGTCGAAGGCCTGCCGATGGCCTTGCAGATGTTCCACAATCACCCGCTGGTGATGCTCAAGCCGCATTGGCATGCCCAGGTCGAAGTCAATTTCATCGTCCGTGGCAGTGTGCATTACCGCATGGCCGAGCACGAGATTTCGCTGTCGGCCGGTGACATGTGCCTGTTCTGGGGCGGGCTGCCGCACCAGATGGACGATCTCTCCGACGACGCCATCTATGCCGGCGCGCATCTGCCGCTGGTGCATTTCTTCCGCCTGCATCTGCCGACGGACATCCGCCACCGGCTGATGACGGGCGCCACGCTGGTGACATCGGCCACCGACCCGGCAGACCATCACAATTTCGAGCGTTGGAACCGCTATTTCCGCTCGGGCGATCCGGCGATAACCGAGCACGCGGTGAATGAGCTGCTGCTGCGGCTGGAGCGGGTGCGGTTCGAGCCCTACCGGCTGGTGCCGGAAACCGCCATCGGCCAGGAAACCGGCGGCCCGTTCGACCAGCAATCGCTGCGCAATGTCGGGCGCATGTGCGACTTCATCGCCGAGAATTTTCTCTACGACATAGACTGCGTCGACATAGCGGCGGCGGCCGACATCCATCCGAAATACGCCATGAACATTTTCAAGAAGTCGACCGGCATGACGCTCAACGAATATATGAACCTCTTGCGGCTGAGCTACGCGCAGGCGCTTTTGATGCATGAAGACGCCAATGTGCTGCGCGTCGCTATGGATTCAGGCTTCGGCTCGCTCAGCGCCTTCAACAAATCGTTCCGCAAGCTGGCCGGCATGTCGCCCTCGGATTTTCGCCGCGAGCGTACGAGCGCCGGATATACCGTGCTTTAGTCGGGTCCTTGTCCTAGCGGCTGCGACCGCGGACTATTCAACGCGAAAAACCCGCTCCCAAAGAACAACTCTAGGAGCGGGCCGTCAGCGACCGGAGGACATCCAGCCGAAGCTGCTACTCGATGATCTGAACGATCTTGCGCGTATCCGGGTCGACGAGGACTGCATGGTCTCCGACGACCGTATACTTGTATTTGACGTCGGGGACGTCGATTGCGTGAAGCTCGACCGTATCCGGCAGAGCAGTGCCGACGTTGAGTTCTACACCGAGCAGGCTGACCGATGCGAGCTTCTGCTTGTGGATGTATTCGCGGACCATCGTCTGCTGCTCAGGCTTAAGAACGACGACAGTGTCCGCTACGGCAGCGCCAAGTCCGGCGACTAGTGCAAGACCTGCAGCGATTGTGACAAGGTATTTTTTCATGACAAAAACCTTTCGATGTTAAGGGCCGATTTCAACACTACATGATCTCTGCCCAAAACATCCAACTCTTCCAGATATCTATTGTTCCGTAAGCTTGCTAATTATTGGCTCTGCGCTCTAGTGACTAACTGCCGAGTTAGCATGCCCGCCCGATGGTTCGTCGAGCATCCCTCACAAACGATCGGGCCGCTGGCCAGTCACGTAAGCCAGAAACCGGCGAAAAGAACCGTCAACATAAGGGAGACGGGCACAGCAAGAAGCCACCGAGCTTCCATAACGCTGGTGTTTCGATCATCCATTGCCTTTCGCTCCTGTTAGCCGACTTCACTGCAGAGAACGGTGCCCCTGTGCGATCGTTCCGCCTGTGGGACTACGGTCCCAGGGGACGTCCGACCGAAGTCCTAACGTCAAAGGCAGAGGGCCGGATGCGGCAACCAAGTCCTTGCCAAGACATTGGTGGCCGACCACCAAAGTCGCATCATCGGCGGTCACCGGGTGCTCGCTGTTGTCCCCCATCAGCGGCACCCGTTTTGGCGTCCCCAGCAGCGGCAAGAGGCGATGGCAAGGATAGCGCCGCCATCGCCGCGAAAGACCAACGCTTCATTCGGCCACCCTTCGCGAGAAGTGGCCCTGGCGTGACGTTCATATCTTGGCTGACGCCTCTCTTCTCAGCTCAGCGATGCCTTTGCCGCAGGAAAACCGACCACCACCGCCAACCCGGGACGGCGGTCCTCGAGCGCGATCGATGCCCCATGCAGGTCGGCGATGGCCCGCACCAGGCTGAGCCCTAGCCCGCTGCCGGGCGTGGTGCGACTGGTGTCCAGCCGGTAGAGCCGCTGGAACACTTTTTCGCGCTCTTCGGCAGGTATGCCAGGGCCATTGTCCGCGACTTCAGCCACGATGCGGTCGGCCCGCCGCGTCACGGATAGCCGGATAGTTGTGCCCTTCGGGCAATGCCGCAGCGCGTTTTCCACCAGATTGGCGAACAGTTGCGTCAGCAGGTCGCGATCGCCATGAACCAGGCATGGCGCGCCAGGGACAATCCGAGCCGACAGTGACTTGCCGTTGTCATCGGCGACGTCGGCGTAAATCTCGCCGATGCTTTCGACAACGCCGTTGAGGTCGAGATCGACAAAGCGCGCCTTGCGCGCGCCGGCCTCGATCTGGGCAATGCGCAACAGCGCATCGAAGGTCTCGTTGATCTGCAGGCTTTCTTCGCGTGCCTCCGCCATCTCGTCGGCAACGGCTTCGCCCCGCGCGGTCTTGTCGGCGGCGGCCTCGAGAATCATTTGCAACCGGTTCAGCGGCGTCTTCAGGTCGTGCGCGATGTCGGCGCTGACCTGGCGCATGCCGTCGACAAGGGATGCCAGCCGTTCCAGCGCGGTGTTCACCTGCGAGGAGACGCCGTCAATGTCGTCGCCATTGCCAAGCAGCGGAATGCGGGCGTCGAGCCGGCCGTTGGAGACATCGTCCATGGTGGCGGCAATGCCGTCGAGGCGACGTTGCACCCGCGACGCCAGCAAGGCGCCGCCGGCAACCCCAAGGCCGGAAATGATCAAGGTTGCCCAACCGAAGCTCATCAGCACGATTCTCTCCAGCTCCTCGGTTTCGGAGAGCGAGAAGGCAACGGTCAGGCTGTTTGGCCCGACCGAACCGGACCAGGCGCGGTATAGGGTGCCGGGCGCCACGCCCGGCAGGGAAGCGGCAAAATCCGAAAAGCCGTCGGGAAGGTCGGCCGCGGTGAAATTCCCGGCCAGGCGATTGCCATTGCCGTCAGTCAGCGAAAACAGCTGCTCCTTTTCGGGGCTGAGGGCGGCATGGCTGTCGACCGCCAGGACCAGATCCTCCTGGTCGCTTTGCGAATAGGTGACCGCGACGACGGAATAGGTCTCCTTGATCCCCTCGTCCAACCGCTCGGCAAGATCGGCGCTCATCAGCTGGTAGACGATGGCGCCGGACAGAATGAAGGCGAGCACGAACAGCAAGGCAAAGGTGAGCGCCAGCCGGAACGGCGTGCTGCGCAGCAGGTTGGCGCTTGTCTCCTTCATCGCTTCAGGCGGACTTCGGCCAGAACAGCCATAGCAACGCCATGGCCGCCAATATCCAGACAGCAATCATGAAGACCAGTCCGGCCTTGCCAACCGGCCTGGCGCGGCGCGTGGCCGCATCACGGAATTCCTGCATAAGACCGGCTGGCACCAGCTCGACCGCAAGCATGATGCCGAGCGGGACGATCAGCAGATCATCCAGATAGCCGATGACAGGGATAAAATCAGGAATGAGGTCGATAGGGCTCAGAGCATAGGCCGCAACCGCTCCGGCGGCGGCCTTTGCATACCAAGGCACACGTGGATCGCGAGCGGCAAGCCACAATGCCACCGTGTCGCGCTTGATGCCGCGCGCCCATCGCTTTGCAGAGTCCAGCATCGACATTTCGCTTATATACGGACAGCCGGTCGGACGTGCGAGATGCGGTCGAGCTTGGCCCATTCAACTCGGCGCATGCAGGCTGTAGCCGGTGTTGCGCACGGTGTGGATGAGCGACACGTCGAAAGGCTTGTCGACCTTGGCCCGTAGCCGACTGATATGGGTCTCGACGACGCTGGTCTTGGGATCGAAATGGAAATCCCAGACACGTTCGAGCAGCATGGTGCGGGTGATCACACGGCCTTCGCCGCGCATCAGCACTTCGAGCAGGCTGAATTCCCGGGGCTGCAGGTCTATGGCCTGGCCTTGCCGGGTCACGCGGCGCATGATCAGGTCCATTTCGAGATCGGCGATGCGCAGCATCGTCTTCTGCTCCTGCGCCGCCGGGCGGCGGCCGAGCGCGTTGATACGGGCAAGCAGTTCGGAAAAGGCGAAAGGCTTGACCAGATAATCGTCGCCGCCGGCCTCGAGCCCCTCGACGCGGTCGTCGACACCGCCGACCGAGGTCAGAAAAATCGCCGGCGTGCGCACGCCGGCCGCGCGCACCGCCTTGATCATCGACAGGCCGTCGAGACCAGGCAGCATGCGGTCGGCGACGATCACGTCATAGGCGTCACGGGTCGCCACAAACAGCCCGTCGCGGCCATCGCGCAGCAGATCGCAGATATGGCCTGCCTCACTCAGGCCCTTGACGACATAGTCGGCCGTGCGTGGGTCGTCCTCGACAAGCAGAAGTCGCATCGTTGTTCCGATCGCTGGTTGACCGCCCCGGCGATCCTCTAACGCCCTGTTTTGGCGCAATTCCGGCCGAAAAGCGGCTTCAAACTTTCTCCTGGAATAGTCGGTTCCACCTTGTGATGCCGGATTGTCAGGCGTCACGAGCCGAAAAAGCCCAGCAGCGGTCCGCCCGCTTACAAATTCGTAAGAATGCCAAAATCCCTGCCGGTCGCCTCGCCATCGCCGCACTGAAGCGCTAGTGGGTGGCGAGACACCGGCGCGATGGGCCCTTCCGGAGAGCAGGAACTACGATGAGCGACGCTCCCCCCAAGCCGGCGGCGAAGGCGTTCGACCAGCACAAGCGGCTGATCGTCGTACAGGTGGCCGCAGTCCTCGCCATTGCGCCGCTGCTGTTCGCCAAGCCCTTTTCGTCGAAGGCTCGGAGGGGCACGAATACATCGAAACGCTGGGTATCAGCTTCGTGCTGGTCTGCTTCCTCGGCCGTCTGTGGAGCATTCTCTATGTCGGCGGCAGGAAGAACGAAGAGCTGGTCACCATCGGCCCGTTCTCGATGAGCCGGAATCCGCTCTATTTCTTTCCCACGGTCGGCGCCGCGGGCATCGGGTTGATGTATGGCTCGGTGCTGGTGGCGGCGGCGCTCGCTCTGGTGAGCTACCTTGTGTTCCGGCTGACGGCGCGCAAGGAGGCCGAGTTCCTGGTTGGAAAGTTCGGCCCCGCCTACAGCGCCTATGCCGAACGCACGCCGCCGTTCTGGCCGAAACCGCTGCTGTTTCACGACCAGGCCGAACGCCGGTTCTCGACCAAGGCGTTGCGGCGGACATTCGTCGACGGGCTCTATTTCCTGGCGCTGTTTCCGGCCATCGAGACGGTCGAGCAGTTGCGGATCAGCGGCGTGCTGCCGGTGTTTTTCACCCTCTACTGACCGGAGCGCCGCGCCGCGCGGCGCACGCTGTAGAGCAGGATGGCGAGGCAGCCCGCCAGAAGCAGGATGCCGCCGGCAAGCGGCGGCAGCGCCAGCAGCTTCACCGCCGCGGTGATCGCCACGATCAGTACCAGCGCCAGCGTCGCCAGGCTGCCGTCGTCGATGAACATGCCGACGAGTTCCTTCAGGATGAGGCGCAGGACTTTCATCGGGCAGCTCCTTGTGCAGCCTTGGGGTCGCGCAACCAGCGCACGATGGCGAATGACGCGACGGCGATGACGGCGAAGATGGCCAGCAGCGCCAGATCGGCGCCCGGCCAGTCGGCGCCAAGGCCTTCGCCGGTCCAGAAAATGCCGAAGCTGGTCAACATCAGGCCGATGGCGAATTTGAGCGCATTCTCCGGCACCCGCGCCAGCGGCCGATGCACAGCCAGGCCGATGATCGTTACCAAGATGAAGGCGGCCAGCGCGCCAAGGCTGGCATAGAAGGTCTGCGCATGCGCAGCGCCCACGGCAATGACGATGAACACCACCTCGACGCCTTCGAGCAGCACCGCCTTGAAAGCCGCGAGCCCGGCCAGGTAATCGGCGCGGCGGTCTTTGGCCTGTTGCTGCAAGGCGGCGGTTTCCTTGGAAAAGGCGGCGTCCTCGTCATGCAGGGCAATGACGCCGACGCTGCGCAAGATGGCTTTCCGCAACCAGCGCATGCCAAACAGGATCAGGAGCAAGCCGACGACGAACTGCAGCACGCTAATGGGAACCAGCGCCAGCAACGGTCCGAAGGCCAGCACCAAAGCCGCCAGCAGCGCCAGCGCCAGGGCGGCGCCCGTCAGCGCCGGCCGCCAGCTGCGGGTGACGCCGACCGCCAGCACGATGGTGAAGGCCTCGACCACTTCGACGAAGGAGGCGAGGAACGAGGCGGCCACAGTGGAAAGTATGGGCGTCAGACCATGCATGAAGGCTTCCTGTCTGCTCGGGAATCACTGGACCGGGAATCACCAGGTATTGAGAACGATATAGCGCTGCGGCGGCAGCGAGAATGCGATCGATGCGTCGGCCGGTGGCGTTTTGGCCCATCGAGACGGACGCGTTGCGGCCCGAGCCACCGTAAGGTGCGCCAGCGACGGCGCTGGAAGTTGCCGCCGCCGATATTGACACCTGGCAAAGCGGCGCACTAACCTGCGGCGTAATCGGTTACGTAACCGATTACTAGAGGTCACAGAGGAGGAAATCATGAGCAAGAAAACAATTACGGACGGACTCGGCCCGTTCTCGCGCCGCCAGTTCCTGATGACCAGCGCCATGGCCGCGGGCGCACTCGCGCTGCCGCTTAAGCCGGTCTTTGCCGCCGACAAGCCGAAGGTCGGACTGGTCATGAAGTCGCTGGCCAATGAGTTCTTCAAGCAGATGCAGGCCGGCGCCGAGGAGTATGCCGCCAAGAACAAGGACAAGTTCGACTTCGCCGCCGTCGGCATGAAGGACGAGCGCGACTTCGCCGCCCAGGTCGACGCCATCGAGAACTTCATCACCCAGAACTACAACATCATCGTCGTCGCGCCGGCCGATTCGAAGGCCATGGTGACGCCGATCGCCAAGGCGCTGCAAGCCGGCATCAAGGTCATCAACATTGACGTCGCGCTCGACACCGAAGCCAAGAAGAAGGCCGGCATCGACCTTGCCTTCTTCGGTCCGGACAATCGCGGCGGCGCCAAGCTTGCCGGCGATGCGCTGGGCAAGGCGCTGGGTAAGGGTGGCAAGGTCGTCATCCTCGAAGGCAACCCGGAAGCCGACAATGCCAAGGAGCGCAAGCTCGGCTTCGACGACGCGGTCAAGGAGAACGGCCTCGAGCTGCTCGACTCCAAGACGGCGCATTGGGAGACCGAGGAAGCCAACACGTTGATGACCAACTTCCTCACCCAGTATCAGGACATACAGGGTGTGATGGCGGCCAACGATTCAATGGCGCTCGGTGTCGTCAAGGCGCTCGACGCGGCCGGCAAGTCGGGCCAGATTAAGGTTGTCGGCTTCGACAACATCCCGGCCGTCGGCCCGCTGCTCAAGGCGGGCAAGATGCTCGCAACGGTGGAGCAGTATGGCGCGCAGATGGCCGCCATGGGCATCGACTACGGCCTGCGCGAAATGGCCGGCGAGAAATTCTCCGGCTGGGTCAAGACCGATATCAAGCTGATCACCGGCTGAGGCGAACGAAGGCGCCGGTACTCCCTCCGGCGTTTCCGCTTGTCTCATCATCGCCGCCGGCAAACTGTCGGCGGCGATGGCGACGCGCCCGCGCCGCTTTCGCGTGGTCTAACTATTTGTTTTTACGCAATTCCGGACGGAAAACCGCTGCGCACTTTTCCTGAAATTGCTTGAGAGCGCAGTTTAGGATTCCGCTGCCCATGGATGCGATTCTCTCCCTTGAAGGGGTCGGAAAGATTTTTCCCGGCGCCGTCGCGCTGAGCGAGGTGTCGCTGTCGATCGCGCGTGGCGAAACCCACATCATCCTGGGCGAGAACGGCGCCGGCAAATCGACGCTGATCAAGCTCTTGGCCGGCATCTACCAGCCGGACACAGGCTCGATCGCCTTCAACGGCCAGCCCTATCGGCCGAAGACGCCGCATGATGCGCAGCTCTCCGGCATCCGCATCGTGCATCAGGAACTTAACCTGTTGCCCTATCTCAGCATCGCCGAGAATCTGATGCTGGAAAAACTGCCGCGCCGCGCCTTCGGCATCGTCGACGGCAAGGCCCTCAACAGCCGCGCCGTGGCGCTGTTGAACGAGGTCGGGCTCGACATCGATCCGCGCACCCGTGTCGAGGCGCTCGGCGTGGCGCAGATGCAGCTGGTCGAGATCGCCAAGGCGCTGAGCAATGACTCAAAGCTGCTTGTCCTCGACGAGCCGACGGCGACGCTGACGCCGCCGGAGATCGAGCGGCTGTTTGCCATCATCAAGCGGCTGAAGGCCAAGGGCGTCACCATCATCTACATCTCGCACCGTCTGCACGAGGTGTTCGAGATCGGCGACCGGGTGACGGTGTTGCGCAACGGAAAACTGGTCGCGACCCGCGACTTGCAGGGCCTCACCGTGCCGGACCTGGTGCGGATGATGATCGGCCGCGACATTGCCGACGAATACGGCTTCGATGCTTCGATCGTGCCGGGCACCGTCGCGCTCAGCGTCGCCAATCTCAAACGCAGCACCGAGACCCCTGCCATTTCCTTCGCTGTTCGCCATGGCGAGATTCTCGGGGTCGCCGGGCTGGTCGGCAGCGGCCGCACCGAGGCCATGCGGGCGCTGTTCGGGGCCGATCCGAAACTAGACGGCGTGGTCGAGATCGACGGCAAGCCGGTGGCGATCACCGCGCCCAAGGATGCAGTGCGGCACGGCTTGAGCCTGCTCACCGAAGACCGCAAGGGGCAGGGCCTACTGCTCGACATGGCGGTCGACAAGAACATCACCATCACCGATCTGAGCAAAGTCTCGCGCAACGGGCTTATCAACCGCCGGTCCGAGGCTGCCGCCGCCAACGACCTGGTCGGCCAGCTCAGGGTCAAGGCGAGTTCGATCGAGCAGGCGGTGCGCAATCTCTCGGGCGGCAACCAGCAGAAGGTGGTGCTGGCGAAGTGGCTGTTCAGGGGCACCTCGACGCTGATCCTCGACGAGCCGACGCGTGGCGTCGACATCGGCGCGCGGCGCGAGATCTACCAGCTGCTGTGGATGCTTGCGGCGGCAAAAAAGGGCATCATCATGGTGTCGTCGGACCTGCCCGAGCTGATGGGCATGTGCCACCGCATCATCGTCTTTTCCAAAAACAAGATTGTCGGCGACGTGCCGCGCGCCGCGTTCGACCAGGAGCACATCCTGTCGCTCGCCTATCAGGAGTATGTGCGACCATGAGCGAGACGTCGCAAGTGACTGCGTCGGCCCCCCTGTCCCCGGGCCGGGCGAAATTTCTGCGCTTTCTGGTGCGCGATGCCGGCGTGCTTTTGGCGCTGGTGCTGATCACCGTGTTCTTCTCGGCGACGGCGCCCTACTTCGCCACGTCAGGCAATGCGCTGAAGATCTTCGTCCAGATCGCCATCAACACGGTGCTGGCGGCCGGCATGACCTTCGTCATCCTGACCGGCGGCATCGACCTTTCGGTGGGATCGGTGCTGGCGCTGTGCACGGTGGTCGGCGCCACGGTCATGATCGATGAGAGCCTGTCGCCGAGGGTGGCGATCCTGCTGGCGCTGCTGGCCTGCATGGCCACGGGAGCGGCCTGCGGCTTCCTTAATGGCTGGATCTCGACGCGCTGGAAGATCCCGTCCTTCATCGTCACGCTCGGCATGCTCAACATGGCGGCGGGCGCGGCCCGCGTTGTCAGCGACAATTCCACCATCACCGGCCTGCCGCAGAGTTTCGTCGATTTCGGCAATCTCATCATCGGCGGCTTCCTGCCGTCGATCTTCCTGATCGCGGTGCTGGTGATCGCGGCCGGCTGGTTCGTGCTGCGCTTCACCGTGTTCGGCCGCATGATCTTCGCCGTCGGCACCAATGACGAGGCGGTGCGGCTGTCCGGCCACAATCCGGATTTCTACAAGATCGCCGCCTTCACCATCAGCGGCCTGACCGCCGGCATCGCGGCGATGGTCTATCTGTTGCGCCTCAACATCGGCAGCCCGATCGCCGGCGTCGGCTACGAGCTCAACGCGATTGCCGCCGTCATCATCGGCGGCACCAGCCTCAGCGGCGGCAAGGGCTCGATCATTGGCACGCTGGTCGGCGCCTGCATCCTGCAGGTGCTGTCGACCGGACTGCAGCTGCTTGGCGTCGGCGATAATTTCAAGCCGATTGTGATAGGCCTTGTCATTGTGCTTGCCGTCATCCTAGACGCCTATCGGGAAAAGCTGCTGAAGGTGATCCGCTAGAGGGACAACTAATGACGACGATTGCCGATGTCGCGCGCCATGCCGGAGTATCGGTCGCAACCGTCTCGCATGTGATGAACCGCACGCGCCATGTCGAGCCGGAGACGGCCGAGCGCGTGCATTCGGCCATCGCCGCTCTGCGCTACAGGCCCAACACGTTGGCGCGCAGTCTCAGGCGCGGCGAGACCAAGACCATCGGCCTGCTGCTGCCGGACAATTCCAACCCGTTCTTCGCCAGCGTGGCGCGCCAGATCGAGGATGCCGGCTTCCTCGCCGGCTATACGGTGATCCTGTGCAATTCCGACGGCAGCGCCGAGAAGGAGGAGCGCTACCTCCAGGTGCTGATGGCCAAGCAGATCGACGGGCTGATCTTTGCCGGCTCGTCCGACCATGCGCGGGTGTTCTCCAGCGTGCTGCCCGGCGTGCCGGCGGTGCTGCTCGACCGCGAGATCCATTCGGTCAATGTCGATTCCGTGCTGGTCGATCACGATCATGGCGGCTATCTCGCCGGTCGCTATCTGGTCGGGCTCGGCCACGAGAAGATCGGCGTCATCGGCGGCCCGCGCGATTCCAGTTCCAGCCCGGCCCGCCTGCGCGGCTTCGCCAGGGCGCTGCAGGAAGCCGGGCTCGACCTGCCGGCGAATGCCGTGGTCGATTCCGATTATCACTTCGCCGGCGGCCGCACGGCGATGGAACGGCTCATGGCGCAGGCGCCCGGCATCACGGCGCTGTTTGCCTGCAACGATCTGATGGCCATGGGCGCGCTGACGGTGCTGCGGGCGCGCGGATTGCGGGTTCCCGACGACATGTCGATGATCGGCTTCGACGACATACCCTATGCCGTCACCACCTGGCCGCCGCTGACGACGATCGCACAACCGGTCGAGAAGATCGGCACGCGCGCCGTCAGCCTGCTGCTCGCGCGTGTCGCCGAGCCGGCGGCGCATTCGCGCCGCGAAGTGCTCACCCCGGTGCTCGTCGAACGGGAGAGCTGCGCGCCGCTTCGACAGTAGAGCCAGCTTTCTAGGCGTCTGTGCTGCCCCTCACCTGCCTGCCGGCATCCTCTCCCCGTATAGTGACGGGGAGAGGGGCGCTCTCATCGATGGTTTCGCCAATCGGCGGCGTTGCAAGACATAATGCCGAAGGTGAGGTCAGCCACTTTCTCCCCGTCACTATACGGGGAGAAATGCCCGGCAGGGCAATGAGGGGCGGCGCTGCCCTGGCAAGCAGAGTTTCGATCGGCTTTGACTACTCAAGCAATTTCTTCACGCGGCCGGCTGCAGCGCTGCCCGGAGCAGCATGCCGAACAGGTCGCGCGGCTCGTCGGGATCGGCGAGCAGGTCGAGCTCCTCATAGAGGCCGGTGGCCTGGAGCTGGTCGCGAACATAGCGAAGTGCGGAGAAATCTTCCGTGGCGAAGCCGACGGAATCGAACAGCGTGATCTGCTTCGCTGACGTACGACCCTCGGCCTGGCCGGTCATCACCTGCCACAGCTCGGTCACCGGATGGTCGGCATCGAGCTGCTGGATCTCACCTTCGATGCGCGTCTGCGGCGGAAATTCGACGAAGATGTCGGAGCGCAGCAGGATGTCGCGATGCAGCTCGGTCTTCCCCGGGCAGTCGCCGCCGACCGCGTTGATGTGAACGCCGGAGCCGACCATGTTGTCGGTGAGGATGGTGGCGTACTGTTTGTCGGCGGTCACCGTAGTGATGATGTCGACGCCTTCCACCGCATCCTGGCCGGCCGTGCAGATGGTGATGTCAAAGCCCTTGCCGGCGAGGTTGCGGGCGCATTTTTCGGAAGCCGAGCGGTCGATATCGTAGAGCCGCAGCCGGTCGATGCCGAGCAGCGCCTTGAAGGCGACGGCCTGGAACTCGGACTGGGCGCCATTGCCGATGATGGCCATGGAGCGCGAACCCTTGGGAGCCAGATATTTGGCGGCGACAGCCGAGGTTGCCGCAGTGCGCAGCGCCGTCAGGATCGTCATTTCGGTCAGCAGCATCGGATAGCCGGAACCAACATCGGCGAGCACGCCGAAGGCGGTGACCGTCTGGCGGCCCTCGCGCATGTTCTTCGGATGGCCGTTGACATATTTGAAGCCATACATCTTGCCGTCGCTGGTCGGCATCAGCTCGATGACGCCGTCATGGCTGTGCGAGGCGATGCGTGGCGTCTTGTCGAACAGCTCCCAGCGGCGAAAATCCTCCTCGATATAGGCGGCGAGTTCGGTCAGGAACCGCTCGACGCCGATGGTCAGCACCAGCTTCATCATGCGGTCGACGCTGACGAAGGGAACGATGGCAAGGCGGGAAGGCTGGGTCATGCAATGCTTCCGGAATGGCTGCGGGTCGGGCGATCCATGATGCGGCGGCCCATCAGGCTGGCGGCGAGATCGACCATCAGCGTGGCGGTACGGCCGCGCTCGTCGAGGAAAGGGTTGAGCTCGACAAGGTCGAGACTGGAGACCAGGCCGCTGTCGGACAGCATCTCCATCACCAGATGCGCCTCGCGGAAGGTGGCGCCGCCGGGCACTGTGGTGCCGACAGCCGGCGCGATCGAAGGGTCGAGGAAGTCGACGTCGAGACTGACATGCAGCAGGCCGTTGGCCTCTTCGACAAGGGCGAGGAAGGCGCGCAGCAAAGGCGCGACGCCGTGCTCGTCGATGGTGCGCATGTCATGCACGGTCACGCCCGCTTCGCTCAGCGCCCGCCGCTCGGCCGGATCGACGCTGCGCAGGCCCATGACGCAGATGCGGGCGGGATCGACGGCGACGGGCAGGTCCGGAAAATAGCCGTTGAAGCCCGGCCGGCCGCTGGCATAGGCAAGCGGAACGCCGTGCAGATTGCCGGTGACGGTGGTGTCGAGCGTGTGGAAATCCGGATGCGCGTCGAGCCACAGCACGAAGAGCGGCCGGCCGCGCTCGGCCGCCCGGCGCGCTATGCCTGATACGGTACCGGCTGATATCGCGTGGTCGCCGCCAAGAAAGATCGGCATGGCGTCCTTCGAGGCCGCATAGGCGGTCTCGGCGATCGCCGCCGTCCAGGCGGAAATCTCCGGCAGCGCCTTCAGCGCAAGATTGCCGTGGACGATGGCGCGCGCCGCAGCCGGCTGCACCGCGCCCCAGTCCTCGACCTCATGGCCGAGTTCGGAGAGGACCGAGACAAGCCCTGCCGTGCGCAGCGCGCTCGGCCCCATCTCGCATCCCATCCTGCCCGCGCCGTCCTGCACCGGCGCGCCAACGATCCTGCAGCGCATGATTCTTTTTGTCCTTGCAATTGATTGGGCGATTGATGCGTGGAATGAACCATCCCGGCCCGGCAGTTTGAACAGGCGAAATTGGCATTTCGAAAAGATTGATTTATCATTCCGGTAAGTCGTCCTGATCAAAGTGGATAGA
The DNA here is from genome assembly GCF_057786075.1 of Mesorhizobium sp. P171375. Lineage (NCBI taxonomy): Bacteria > Pseudomonadati > Pseudomonadota > Alphaproteobacteria > Hyphomicrobiales > Phyllobacteriaceae > Mesorhizobium > Mesorhizobium sp. P171375. The sequence continues at coordinate 829,429 of NZ_JBYNWF010000001.1, read as the reverse complement.
AACATGGATGCGCTCGACGAAAGGCTGGTCACGTTGCTGCGGCACGACGCCCGGCGCAGCATCTCCGACCTCGCGGTCGATCTCAGGGTGTCGCGCGCCACGGTCCGGGCGCGCATGGAGCGGCTGGAAAAGTCGGGTGAGATCATCGGCTACACCGTGGTGCTGCGCGCCGACGCCGTCGACCAGAGGATACGCGGGGTGATGATGATCGAGATCGAAGGCCATGCCGCCGACCGCGTGGTCCGGGCGCTCGGCGGCCTCGCCGAGGTCTCGACCATCCACACCACCAATGGCCGCTGGGACCTGGTGGTCGAGCTCGGCACGGCCTCACTCACCGATTTCGACGCGGTGCTGCGCCGCATCCGGCTCATCCCCGGGATAACGGGCAGCGAGACCAGCCTTTTGCTGGCGACGCCGCGTACGACAAGGGCAAGGCTAGCGTAGTCAGGCCGGCATCTCTAGGCGAAGCTGGGGTGCGGACCTGGCGAACGGGTCGCCTGCCTGACGAAGCTCGCATTGGCCTGCGCGGCAAGCTGCTCGGCTTCGCGCCGCGTCAGCCCCATCAGCAATCGTCCTTCTACCTCCGCCGGCAGGGCTGACATCAAATCGTAGACAAACCAGTGGTCACATGGATCTTGGATGGCCGCGAATCTCATTGGCGCTCCTCTTATCAGCGCACTTAAATTTTTGAGGCGGTTGGACCGCTCCGCCTACAATCGATAAAACTCGATTAATGAGTGAAATATCGAGAAACTGCAGACGCTACGCACTGTCAGAACAGCTTCGGCTGATCGGTGGCGGCAAGCTCGAAATGCATGTAGTCCTTGGTGCCGATAGCAGCGCCCAGCCAGCGCAGGCCGCCGCCGTCGCTGGCGGCCAACCCGGCTGCGGCTTGCGGAGCAAGATTGAAGAAGCCGAAGCGGGCAACCGAAGCGTCGGTACCGATGATCTTGGGTGAGCTGACCCTGGCCGCCCTGCGGGAGAGGTCGGCGGCATCGGCCAGCAGCTTCGCGGTGGACTTGGCCTTGGCCGGCGTGGCGCCGGCGCCCTGAAGCAGCGTGGCGAGATCGGTCTGCTTGGCCGGCACGGCGGTTGCCAGCGCATGGGCCGTGGCAAGCTTCGCCGCCGGCAGGGTCACGCCGGCCAGCCGTGTTATGGCGTTGCCCATGGCGGCCTTGAGGCCATCGGCATTGGCGAAAGCGGCAACGACAGCGGCGTTGGCCTTCGACAGTACAATAGCCGCCGGCAGCAGCGTGTCATAAGGGCCGCCGGCGCGCAGCGTGGCGCTCTCGGCGCCGTAGAGGTCGACACCGGTGAAGGCGGCGATAATGGCCAATGGCAGATTATCCTTGTCGACATTGGGGTTGATCGCCGGATCGATGTCCACCGCCCAGCCGAAGGAATGATTGCTGAGCCGCGCGGGCGAATTGACATTGGGCCTGATGTTGAACCCGCCGACGCTCTTGATCTTGGTCAGCGCGGCTGTGGCGCCCTTGGCCGTCAGCAGCGCCACCGTGTTCGCCAGCCGGGCCTTGAGCACGGGATGCACCGGCGACTTGAAGCTCGCCTTGGGGAAGCCGGCACCCGAGAGCTGGCTGTAATAGGCGTTGACGCGGTCGATCGCCTTGGCCGGATTGCTGGGCGCGCCGAACTGGGTATAGAGCCGGGTGCGAATATTCTGAAATCCGGAAAAGCCATCGCTGATGTTGTTTCTGACGAAGGCCGAAAGCTTGTTCCATTCCGCCAGTATGTCGGCAGCACTTGTGGGCGCGGCGGCCTCGAGAGGGCTGATCCTGTCCAGGATCGTCAGCAGCGCCAGCCTTAGCGTGGCGGCCAGTTCGCGCCGGCTGAGCGCCCTCGGCAACGCCGTCACGGCAGGCGCCTCGAAACCTGGAAACAATGTCGTCTGTAGATGGCCGTCATAGGACGTCAGTTGCTTTTCAACCTGCGGCCACAGCCAGATCAGCGCCTCGCGGTCCGTGACCCGCGCCGTGATTGCCGCAACGATGGCTTCGACACCCTCCCTGGTAAGCTGATCAGTATTGGCTTCAGCTGTCATGGCAAATCCCCGAAGATACGGCGCGACACAGTCTGAAAGACCGCAGAATCGCGCAGCCCCAGTGTTGCCGGCCAGCGCTTGAAAGAAGACGTATCCACTGCACCCCCCGGTCAAGCAGTCGCAAACATCTGATGCGATACTACCGCATCCCGGTTTTCTTTCAACGGCCAGCTGATGCTTTTGTCTCAGAACTACGACTTGCTTTCCCCACGCGTCAAAGTCACGAACAACTTCGGCTGTGGTTGCAACCTTGTGGCGATCCGCGTCACCGAAATCTGCGTCGACCGATTGGGCAGATCATGTGCGCCCAGCTGTCGGCCTTGTGCGGCGGTCGCTATCCGGAAACCCTTCCACGTGACAGGCTTGCCACCGGCCTACGCTGATGGCAGGATAAAAGGCCGCAACGAGCGGCCTCTGGCGGTCGTTGCGTTTCAATGGATTATGAAGCATTTTCCCAAGGTGCGGGGTTCTCCTCACAATGTGCGGCAACCTCGTTTCCCCTGGTCGCTCTCAACTTTTCGCAATATGCGCGCTGCCTGCCTCAGGCCGCAGGCATGTAATTCCACGGGGTCAAGCCTCATGACAGAGATTTGTGCTCGGGTCGTCTATCGTCTGCGAAGACAAGGGATCGCGCCACAAACAGCGCCCCTTGGCATTCGTGCCCAGGGGACGAACGCCGTTGTGTACCTCGCGCCCATCATGTCTCAGAACAGGTCGGCAGGCCCGCGGATGATTTCGAAGCTTGCGGGGTTGCCCACCGTCCGGCGAGAATTCTAAAAGACGTTCAACATGACACAGCACGCAAAAGACGCTCGAATTCTGATGTACAGCCACGACACGTTCGGGCTCGGCCACCTGCAGCGGTGCCGAACGATCGCGCACTCGCTGGTCGGGGATTTCCGCGGACTTCAGGTGCTTATCATCTCGGGTGCGACCATCGCCGGCGCCTTCGACTACCGCGCCCGTGTCGACTTCGTGAAGATTCCCAGCGTCATCAAGCTGCGCAACGGCGAATACACCTCGCTGGAAAAGGATATCGATCTGCATGAGACGCTGAGGATGCGTCAGTCGATCATCCGCCACACGGCCGAGAGCTTCCGGCCGGATATCTTCATCGTCGACAAGGAGCCGCTCGGCTTGCGCGGTGAGATCGAGGACACTCTGTCCTACCTCAAGACGCGGGGCACCACGCTCGTGCTCGGCCTGCGCGAGGTGATGGACGCGCCGCATCTGCTCGAAGCTGAGTGGGCGCGCAGGGATGTGATGCGCAAGATCGGCCTGTTCTACGACAAGGTCTGGGTCTATGGCCCGCCGGATTTCTACGATCCGTTGACCGGCCTGGATGTGCCGCCGGCGGTCAGGGCAAAGATGAAGTTTGTCGGTTTCCTCCAGCGGAGCCTGCAGCAGAACGAGTTGCCCGGCCACAGGCCCGAGGGCGACTATATCCTGGTTACCACCGGTGGCGGCGGTGACGGCGCCGACCTGATCCACGACGTCATCGATGCCTATCAGCAGGATTCGCAATTGCAGCATAGGGCGCTGATCGTGCTGGGGCCCTACATGCCGGCGCGCAAGCGCAACAAGCTGGTCAGGAAGGGTGCCAAGATCCCCTATGTCAAGATCATCGAGTTCGACAACCGCATGGAAGAGCTGATTGCCGGCGCCAAGGCGGTGGTGGCGATGGGCGGTTACAACACCTATTGCGAGATATTGTCTTTCGACAAGCCGGCGCTGATCGTGCCACGCGTCACGCCCCGCGAGGAACAACTGATCCGCGCCCGGCGCGCAGCCGAACTCGGCCTCATCGAGATGCTTTTGCCGGAAGAAGCCGAGGATTCCCAGCGGTTCGCCGATGCATTGAAGGTGTTGCCGGATCGGCCCCGCCCATCGCAAAGCAATCCGCATCTGACGCTGGAAGGGCTCCCTCATATTTCCGAAATCGTCGCAGAACTGCTCGACCGCCGGGCCGGCCATCACCTTTCGGTCATTGAAGGTGTGAACTGAGTTGCAAAGCCGCAAGATCGTCGTGGTTCTGAAGGGCTATCCGCGGCTGTCGGAAACCTTCATCGCGCAAGAACTGCTCGGTCTGGAGCGTGCGGGGTTTGACCTCATACTTTTCGCGCTCAGGCGGCCGACCGACGCACAGCGTCACCCGGTGCATGACGAGATCAAGGCGCCCGTCCATTATCTGCCGGAATATCTGCATAGAGAGCCGCTGCGCGTGGCTCGCTCGCTGTTTGCCTGTCTGCCGCGGCCGGGCTTCTGGCGCGCGCTCAAATCGCTGGCTGCCGATATCCCCCGCGACTTTACGCGCAATCGCGTGCGCCGCTTCGGCCAAGCGCTCGTGCTGGCGGCCGAATGGCCGCAAGATGCAGGCTGGCTGCATGCCCATTTCGTGCACACGCCGGCATCGGTGACGCGCTATGCCAGCCAGCTTCGTGGCCAGCCCTGGAGCTGCTCGGCCCATGCCAAGGACATCTGGACTTCGGCGGACTGGGATCTGGCCGGCAAGCTTTCCTCGGCGCGCTGGACGGTCACCTGCACGCAAACCGGCTTCGACCGCCTGAAAAAACTCGCCAACGGCAGCGCGTCCGTGCATCTGAGCTATCATGGGCTCGACCTCGATCGCTTCGGCAGTTTCGACGCGGCGCGAAAACAACATGACGGCTCGGCGCCGGACGAACCGGTCCTCATCTTGAGTGTCGGGCGCGCCGTTGCAAAGAAAGGTTACGACACGTTGCTGGAGGCTCTCGCCCTCTTGCCTGGTGATCTGGCGTGGCGGTTCGAGCATATCGGCGGCGGCGAGGAACTGGAACGGCTCAAGGCGCTGGCGCGAAAGCTCGGACTGGAGGGTCGCGTCTCCTGGAAAGGCGCGCTGGCGCAGAAGGAGGTGCTCGAGCACTATCGCAGCGCCGACATCTTTGCGCTCGCTTGCAGGATCACCGCGGATGGCGACCGGGACGGTCTGCCCAATGTTCTGGTGGAGGCGGCCAGCCAGCGGCTTGCCTGCGTGTCGACCGACATTTCCGGCGTGCCGGAGCTTTTATCGTCGGATGAAACCGGGCTGCTGATTCCCTCGGAAAACCCGGCTGCCCTGGCACAGGCGCTGGAGCGCCTGATCCGTGATCCCGTGCTGCGCGCCCGCCTCGGCGACGCCGCGGAGCGGCGCGTGCGCGGCAATTTCGATCATATGGCAAGCATTGGACAGCTCAAGGACCTGTTCGAGCGGGAGTGGCGGGCCGCCGAATGAAGCGGCTGCGCGCTTTCTTCTATGTCCAGCACCTGCTCGGCATCGGCCATCTCGCCCGCGCCAGCCGCATTGCGGCGGCCCTGGCCGATGACGGGTTTGACGTCACCGTCGTGACCGGCGGAACGCCGGTCGCGGGGTTTCCGGGACCTGGTGTAAAATCTGTAACGCTGCCGCCTGTTACCTCCGGCGATGAAGGATTTTCCGGGCTTGTCGACCTGCAAGGCAAGCCCGTCGACGATGATTTCAAGACGCGGCGTTGCGGGATGCTGCTGCAGGCATTCCGCGATTGCAGGCCTGACATCGTCATTGTCGAGGCGTTTCCCTTTGGACGCCGGCAGATGCGTTTCGAACTCTTGCCGCTGATCGAGGCCATCGACGCGATGTCGCCCAGGCCGCTTTTGGCGACGTCGGTGCGCGACATCCTTCAGGAGCGCGTCAAGCCGGGCCGAAACGAGGAAACGGTCGATCTCGTCAACAGGCATTTCGACCTTGTCATGGTCCATGGCGATCCGGCTTTCGCAACCATCGGCAAGACATTTCCACTGGCGGGAGCGATCAGGGCCGAGGTTGCCTACACAGGGCTCGTTGCCGCGCCCCCGGCGCCCGCGGCTTCCGAGCGCTTCGACGTCGTGGTGTCGGTTGGCGGCGGGGCTGCCGGAAAGTGCCTTGTCCGATCCACCATCGCGGCGGCGCACAATGCCGACAACGCCCGGAAGTGGTGTTTGATTACCGGCCCAAACCTGCCGAAGGACGAGTTTGACGCGATTTCACGCGATGCCACGCCGGGCCTGTCCATCTTCCGGTTCCGCGAGGATTTCGCCAGCCTGCTGACCGGTGCCCGGCTGTCGGTCTCGCAGGCGGGTTACAACACGGTCGGCGATGTCCTGCGCGCGGGGTGTCGCTCCCTGCTTGTACCGTTCGCGGCCGGCGGGGAAACCGAACAGACGGTCCGCGCCCTGATGCTCGAAGAACTCGGTCTGGCGACGGTGCTGGCGGAAAAGGACCTGACGCCTGAGGGTCTGGCGAAAGCGATCGAGCAGGCGCTTGCGGGACCGGAGCCGGCCGCGCATCGTCTCGATCTGGAAGGCGCGCGCCGCTCGGCGCAAATCCTGCGCGAGCGGTATCGGACCTGGTCCCCGAAAACCTAACGCGGGTCGCGTCCGGGTTCGATTCGCCCAACGCGCTTCAAACAGTTCCAATCAGCATGAAGCGCGTATAATTTTTTGTCGGCAGTTCGCCGGAAAACCTGATCTCCCGCAGCGCCGCCATGGCTTCGAAGGCTGCCAGTGACGCCACGCAGTTGATGTGCGTCGGCTCGCTGAAGTAATCGTTCGATTGCAGCAGCACAGTCGTGCCCCGCGGAAGCAGGGCAAGCCACGTGCTGAGGTCCGCTATGTGTTCGCAGCTCGTATTGACCACCAGGTCAGGCTGCCCGGCCGCATAGTCGAGTGCGTACATATCTTCCGTCAGCGCCCGGAAGCGGTCGCCGGCTTCCCGGTTGAGGGTCCGGGCGACCGGCCCGACTTCGGGATCGATGTCGATGCTGTCGACCGCTGCGATGTCGAAACGGGCGTCGTTGAAAAGCATTGCCGGCAACACGCCGTACCATCCACCCAGAACCCATATGCGCCCGAACCGGCCGCCGCAGCTTTCGAACAGCCTGTCGAGCGCCCACATCTTGCAGGCGACCTGCTTGTGGTTGAAGGCGTTGGCGATATCGGCCTGCGGATGCTTGGCGATGACGCGCGCCAGCGCGGCCACGAGAGGGTGGTTGACGTAGGCAGCAATTCCCCGCGTGAGGTCCAGGGCTTGCTCGTGCCCGTCCATGCCGGCATTGCGTGGTTGCGTGACATCCATCATATTCGTCTTCTATGTTGGGATTTCGGGCGACACAACGCAATCTTGCCTCCCACGAGGCTGTTCGACTTGCGGACGTGACTATGCCGCAAGTCGTTTTGCCATTGCCCGCTGCCGGAGGGAACCTATTGCATCTGTTCGGACCATTGGCGTCCATCCGCCGGCACGAGTCGCGCAGCGGCGGCCCCCTGCTGTTAGGCTATTCGCCAAAATCCCACGCAAGCCGCCAGCCGTTTGGCCGCTTGCATCGTTCCAACTGAGGGGTCCGCAGTCGCATATGGAACCCAGCCTAGCCCGCTATATCTGGAGGCACACCAGGAAGCAGCAGATCTGGATATTGGCGATCGTCTTGCTTTCGATGATCCCTTATTTCATGTCCTTCAACCTGCCCAAGCTGATCGTCAACGGCCCGATCCAGGGCAAGGGCTTTGAGCAACCCGGCGCGACCCTTCCCTTCATGAGGCTGCACTATGACCTGCCGTTCATTGGCGAGGTCCAGTTCTTCTCCGGTTTTCAACTCGACCGCACGGCGACGCTGCTTGCCCTCAGCATCGTGTTCCTCTTGCTGGTCGTCATCAACGGCCTGTTCAAACTCTACATCAATACCTACAAAGGCCGCCTCGGCGAGCGCATGCTGCGGCGTATCCGCTTCGATCTGATCGATCGTGTGCTGCGTTTTCCGCCGATTTACTTCAAGCGGGTGAAATCCGCCGAAGTGGCGACCATGGTGAAGGACGAGGTGGAGCCGCTGGGCGGCTTCATCGGCGATGCCTTCCTGCAGCCGGTGCTGCTCGGCGGCCAGGCGCTGACGGCCATGCTGTTCATCATGGTCCAGAACGTCTGGCTCGGCATGATAGCGGTGGTGATTGTGGTGATCCAGATCGTGCTCATCCCGCGCATGCGGCGGCGCCTGCTCGTGCTCGGGCGCCAACGGCAATTGACGGCGCGCGCGCTTTCGGGCCGGGTTGGCGAAATCGTCGACGGCATCGGCGCGGTTCACGTCCACGACACCTCGAACTACGAGCGCGCCGACATAGCCGCCCGGCTAGGGCTCATCTTCAAGATCCGCTTCGATCTTTACCAATGGAAATTCATGGTAAAGTTCCTCAACAATTTTCTCGCGCAGCTCACGCCGTTTCTGTTCTACATGATCGGCGGCTATCTGGTCATCGCGGGCCGGCTCGACGTCGGCCAACTGGTGGCCGTGATCGGCGCCTACAAGGACCTGCCCGGACCGATGAAGGAACTGATCGACTGGGATCAGGATCGGCAGGATGTCCAGGTCAAATATCAGCAGGTCGTTGAACAGTTCACCGTTGAGAATATCATTGCGCCGGGAATCGGAGCACTGACGATCGACGATCCCGGTCCGATGACAAAACCGCTGTCGGCGGTCGGTCTGTCCATAGCAGACGATGGCGGCGCAATGCTCCTCAACCGTATCTCCATGCGGGTCAAGCCGGGCGAGACGGTGGCGCTGGTCAGTACCTCAACAGGTGGAGCGGAGGCGCTGGCAGAAGCCTTCGCACGGCTGAACTGGCCGGAAAGCGGAAAGGTCGCTTCGGGCGCCGACGACCTGCTTGAACTCCCCGAAGCAGTGACTGGCCGGCGCATGTCCTACGCCTCGTCGGATGTTTTCCTGTTCCAGGCAAGCCTGCGCGATAACCTGCTCTACGGGTTGAAGCATGCGCCGCTGACATCGGTGACTTATGAAGGCGCCGCGGCAGACAAGCAGCGCTGGAACATCGACGAGGCGCGCCGGTCGGGCAATCCGGATTTCGATATCCACAGCGACTGGATCGACTATGTCTCCGCCGGTGCTACCGGCCCGCATGACCTCTTTGAAGCCGTGCGCCGGGTGCTCGACGCGGTTCTTCTGTCGCGCGACATTCTGGATCTTGGCTTGCGCTCTTCGGCTGACCTCACGCGTCACACGAAGCTTGCCGGGCGGATCGTCGAACTGCGTGCAGCGCTGCGAACCCGGCTGGAACAGGAAGGGCTGCGCGAACTGGTGGTTCCTTTCGAGCCGGGCGCTTACAACACGGAAGCGACGATCGGTCAGAACCTGCTTTTCGGCGCTGCTGCCGGCCCCGAGCTGGCCGACAAGGCTCTGGCGGCCAATCCCTATTTTGCTTCCGTGCTGAAGCAAGCTGGCCTCGACCGCACGCTCTACGAAATGGGCATGGAGATTGCCGAACAGGCGATCGAGCTGTTTGCCGACCTGCCGCCCGATCACCAGTTCTTCCAGCAGCTCGCCTTCATGAGCGCCGAGGAGATACCCGCCTACGAGACCTTGCTGCAGCGGCTCAAGAACCGTCCCTACGAGGCGGTTTCGGAGGCCGACCGCGCCATGATCATCACCTTGAGCTTTGCTTATATCGAGCCCCGGCACCGCTTCGGCCTGCTGACCGACGAGCTGATGGGCAAGATCGTCGCCGCGCGCAACCAGTTCTATGAAAATCTGCCGCCCCAGCTGCAAAACGCGATCGAACGGTATGATCCTGACAAATACATTGCCGCGGCCACCGTCATGGACAATGTCCTGTTCGGGCGTGTGGGCACCAACCATCCCGACGCGCCGGACCGCATACGCTCAATCGTCTATGACATTCTTGACGAACTGGGCCTTTATGCCGAGCTGCTGGATGTTGGCCTGGACTTCAATGTCGGCGCCGGCGGCAGGCGGCTGACCGGTGGACAGCGCCAGAAGCTCGATGTTGCCCGGGCCCTGCTCAAGCGTCCCGATTTTCTCATTCTCAACCGGCCGCTATCGGCGCTCGACCAGCGCATTCAGGACAAGGTGCTGCGAAACGTGCTCGAGGAAGCCAGACGCGACGGCCATTCGCCGGCAATCGTGTGGGTCGTGACGAGTCCGGCAATGGCGATGATGTTCGACCGCGTTATCGTCTTTGACTCTGGCCAATTGGTGGAAGACGGTACGCACGAGACACTTTTGGCAGGGAACGGTATCTTCAAGGAACTTCTGTCATAGTCTGGCAGACGCGAATTTAGGAAGGTTTGCGACAATGCTGCTCAAGGATGAAGTTGGAATGCTGCAACGCGTTCCCTTGTTCTCTGGCATCGAGCCGGCAAAGCTCAAGCTGCTTGCGTTCACATCCGACCGCGTGAACTACAGCGCCGGCGAGATTCTTTTCCGGCAGGGCGATGAGGGAGACGCCGCCTATGTCATCCTTTCAGGCAAGGCTGATATTCTGGTCGATTCCGACAGCGGGCCGATAAAAGTTGCCGAACTGCTGCCAAATTCGATCGTTGGCGAGATCGCCATATTGTGCAACAGCTCCCGCACCGCCACCGTCAGGGCGGCAACTTCGCTGGAAGTCCTGAGAATCCGCAAGGATCATTTCCTGAGGCTTATGAAGGAGTTTCCGGAAATGACCATCGAGATGGTGCGGGTTCTTGCCGATCGGCTAAGCCATACGACCGCGGATCTGATCGATGCACGAAACGCCTGAAGCTACGGTAGGCAAAAGGTAGCATGGACGACGATTTTTTCCTGGTCAGGTTTTGGGGCGTGCGCGGCAGCATTGCGGTATCCGGGCCAGAATTCGCTCGCTATGGCGGCAACACAATCTGCATTGAAATGCGATGCGGCAAGCATACGATTCTGTTCGATGCGGGCTCCGGCCTGCGGCCTGCCGGCAGGGCGCTTCAGGCGTCGGATGTGACCGATTTCGACCTGTTTTTCACCCATTGCCATTACGATCACATCATCGGACTGCCGGCTTTTGCGCCGATCTTTGACCCGAGCGTCAAGCTTACGCTTTGGTCCGGGCATCTTGCAGGACGCATGACGACCCGGCAGATGATCGATGAGTTCATGCGGCCGCCATGGTTTCCGGTGAAAATGGACGTCTGCAAGGCAAAGCTCGACTGCCGTGACTTTGTGTCAGGAGACGTGCTTCGGCCGCGCGAAGGGGTGGTGGTTCGGACCGGCAGCCTTACCCATCCGGGCGGCTGCATAGGCTACCGGGTCGAATGGGGCGGCCGCGTCGTGGCGGTGATCACGGACACCGAGCACGAGCCGGGCAAACTCGATCAGTCGGTGCTCGGCCTGATCGACGATGCCGACCTCGTCATTTATGATTGCACCTACACCGAGAAGGAAATGGAACGCCGCCGCGGTAACGGGCACTCGACATGGCAACAGGGAGTCAAGCTCTGTGAGGCGGCCGGTGCGCGGGGGCTTGCGCTGTTTCACCACGATCCGACACGCACCGACGGGCAGCTGGACGAGATGGAGAAACTGGCCAAGGACAGGTTTGCCGGCGCTTTTGCCGCGCGGGATGGCCAGACGCTCCAATTCCCGGTCTCGTTGCACAAAAAGCGCTGAGCTATTTTTCTCTCCTTGTTTGAGCATGATCTCTGGACAAACGGAAACCGTTTGTCCGAGAAAACCGGAGTCCACTTTTCGGGATCATGCTCTAGCGGCGCTGCGCCCGATCAATGTCCGGATCGGAAGCCATGTGCAGGCTTCAGTCCGAGCGGTGACTGCGAACAGCCGTTCAAGGAAAAGCCAGGCCGATTCATCATGGACGAGGTGGTGGGTGAGCAGGCCGACCGGTTCGCCGCCATCGAATGCATGCTGCAATTGCGCGATGATGGCCTGAACCAACAGGCCATGGTCGCGGCAGCCGCGGGTGCCATGCCAATCCATGATGTCGACATTGCTGTTGATGACGGCCAGGGAAGCCGGCTTCGGCGGCCCATAGACCGACAATGCCGCAAATCCTATGGATCCTAGGTCGGATACCAGACCGGCGTCGATCCTGTTCCAGGGTGGCACCAGCATCGGAACGGCACGTGCGCCGTGCAGGCCGCCTAGGTGCGACAGCCCGCGAGCCAGATCGTCGAGCACCGCCTCGCGTGGCCGATGCGGGCCGAGCTCCTGCTTTTTCTGGTCCGCGGGCGCATGATTTCGGTGCGCCCAGCCATGGATGGCGACCGTGGCATGCGGCGCCTCGTCAAGCCGGACGACAAGCTTGCCGTCGGTCTCGGCCGGAATGACAGCCAGAGTGACCGGAACCGCGAATTCACCGGTGAGGTCGAGCAGCCGATCAAGCGCGGGCGTCGGATCCACGGCGTCATCGTCGCGCAGCCAGAACTCCGCCTTGCGGCCCGCCCGTTGCCGGCGCGCCAGTTCGTCCACCAAGGGCTGCCAGATCGGATCGGGTGTCATGAGACCGGGCTCTTCTTGAGAAGTTCGGCCAGACGCGCCGCCGCACCACCCAGCGAGCGCTCTTCGAGGACGAAACGCCTGGCTTCTGCGGCCATGATGGTCCTTTCGTCGTTATGGGCCAGAAGCCTTGCAATGGCGGAAGCGAACGCCGCCACATCGCCCGGTGGGGTGAGAAACCCGGTCTGGCCATCCCGCACGACCTCCGGCACGCCGGCAATGTCCTGAGCCACCACCGGCAGGCCGGCGGCCTGGGCTTCAAGATAGGCAACGCCATAGGCCTCGCCGTAACCCGGCCAGACGTAAATTCCCTTGGTGTAAAGGACATCCGGCACGGCGGCCGGCTCGATCGCGCCAAGCCATTCGATACGGTTGGCGGGCAAGCCGGCGAATTGCGCTTTGACCTCGTCACGGGCAGGCCCGTCGCCGACGACCGACATGGTCCAGGGCAGGTGGCCGATCGAGCCGAGCGCTTGGGCCAGCATGCGATAGCTTTCGACTTTGTCGCCTGGGCGCATCATGGCAACGGTAACAAGGCGCGTCGGACAACCCCGGGCCGGCGTTTCCCTGAATGCCGATGTGTCGATGAAAGGCGAAAGCATGCCGAGAGCGGCGTCAGGAATCACATCTGCCAGTCCCTGCCGATCCCTTTGTGTGAAGCAGATGTTCAGCGCCGCCTGTTCGATGGCTCGCGCCACCAACGCCTGGCTATCGGCCCATAAGCCGGCGTTGCGCCGCCTGGAATAGGAGGCTTCCGCTGTCACATAGGGGACAGCAAAGGCCGACGCCAGCTCTGGCCCGATCAGGTCGGGCGCCTTGTAGTAGGGATGATAGCAGAACCAGAGATCGGGCTTGCCGTCACGCTGCCAAAGCCTTGTCAGCCGCGCGGCTTCGTCCCGGGCCTCGATCTTGAGCGCATCGAAACTTTTCGGCTCCGGCTGGCGTAGATAGAAGCGCAACTCCGATGCCAGTTCGACGCTATGCCCGCCGTGCTGCAGCGCCTTGATCAGCATCCGTGCCATCTGGCGGTCGCCGGAGACAACGGGATCATTGGGCGACTTCAGCGGCGCGTAAAAGGCAATTCGCATTGCGCGATCCTATCATCGCAAAGCTGTACCAAGTCAATTTCGACGCATGATCGACTTCACCTTCAAGCGCTGGAATGTGCTATCTGATGCTCATGGAAACAGCTGTCGCGTCCGACCCGTTTGTCGCTTCTTTGCCGGTCTTCGCAAAGTTCGAAAGCGTTGCCGATATCGATAACTATCGGCCGCTCCCCGATGGCTGGGCGCTGGCCACCGCCGACATCGTCGGCTCGACCAAGGCGATCGGGGCCGGGCGCTATAAAACCGTCAATATGGCCGGCGCCAGCGTCATTTCGGCGCTGCTCAATGCGCTGGGTCGGCAAGATCTTCCCTATGTCTTCGGCGGCGACGGCGCACTCGTGGCGTTTCCCGGCTCGGCGCTGGAGATCGCCCGCAACGCGCTGGCTTCTGTCCAGAGATGGGTGGCGGACGAACTGGACCTGACCTTGCGTGCGGCAATAGTGCCGATAAAGGACATAAGAGCGCAAGGCCTCGACGTTCGCGTGGCGCGTTTCCAGGCCTCCGAAGCGGCCTTCTATGCCATGTTCGCCGGCGGTGGCGGCAGTTGGGCGGAAGCCGAGATGAAAGCGGGGCGCTACCGCATCGACCCTGCGCCGGCCGGCGCGCGGCCGGATCTGACCGGCCTCTCCTGCCGCTGGAACCCGATTGAGGCCCGGCACGGCGAAATTGTCTCGATCATAGCCATACCAGGGGCTTCGCGAGATTTGCGCGGTTTTCAGTTTCTGGCGTCCGACATCATCGCCCTTGCCGGCAGGCAAGAACGCGATGGCCACCCGGTGCCGGTAGACGGGCCGGCCTACAGTCTGCTGCCCGCCGGCCTCGATGTCGAGGCGCGGGCCACGGCGCCGCCAGGGCGGCGGTGGCTGACGAAGCTGTGGGTGATATTCCTGATGACGCTTACGGCCGTCACCGACAGATTTGGCTGGACGATCGGCCGTTTCGATCCGAAGGTTTACAAACGCGAAGTGGCCAGCAATTCGGATTTCCGCAAGTTCGACGACGGCTTGAAGATGACCATCGACGTTGACGCGGATGTGTTGCAACGAATCGAGAGCCGGCTGAAACAGGCGGAGGAAGCGGGCATTTGCAGCTATGGCCTGCACCGCCAGAAATCGGCCTTGATGACATGCCTCGTCATCTCGCCGCTGCAGCCTGATCACGTTCATTTCATCGATGGCGCCGACGGCGGCTATGCGATGGCTGCCGCGAGCCTGAAGGCTAAGGCGCCGGCCTGATGACGGCTTGCGGAAATCGTTTTTCCGCAATATGCCTCGGCCACGGCTCTCGGGGCCAGGTGAGCCTCGCCATGGAGCGGATAGTCTGTCCGAATTGACGGGAAAGCAGATTTTTGGACGCCTCACGATCGACATATGACCGTCTTCTGAACCGGATTTCGACGCGCGCCGCGCAAGTCGGCGTGATCGGACTGGGCTATGTCGGGTTGCCGCTGTCGGTTGCAATCGCACGCGCCGGCTTCCCGGTTTCCGGCTTCGACATCGAAGCCCGGAAGGTCGAGAGCCTGAACAGCGGCCAATCCTACATCGAGGCTGTGACGCCGACGGCCCTTGCCGGCCATGTGGCGAGCGGACGGTTCCGCGCCACCGCGGATTTTGCCGAACTGGCCGTCTGCGATGTCATCATCATCTGCGTTCCGACACCGCTGACGAAACACCGTGAGCCGGACCTCTCCTTTGTCAGGAACACGGCAGGCACCATCGCCAAGCACCTGCGTCTCGGCCAGCTGATCGTGCTGGAGTCGACCACCTATCCCGGCACCACCGACGACGTGATCAAGCCCATACTGGAAGAAACCGGCTTGCACTCGAAGACGGACTTCTTCCTCGGCTTCTCGCCCGAACGCGAGGATCCCGGCAACCGCAGCTTTGAAGTCGCGACAATCCCCAAGGTCGTGGCAGGCGACGGCGTTGAGGCAGCGACGCTTGTGCAGGCTTTCTATCAAAGCGTGGTCAAGACCGTCGTTCCGGTTTCCAGCACGGCGACCGCCGAGGCGGTCAAGCTGACGGAAAACATCTTCCGCTCGGTCAACATAGCCCTCGTCAACGAGTTGAAGGTCGTGCTCGGTGCAATGGGTATCGACATCTGGGAGGTGATCGAGGCGGCAAAGAGCAAGCCCTTCGGCTACATGCCTTTCTATCCTGGCCCAGGCCTTGGCGGGCACTGCGTTCCGATCGATCCCTTCTACCTGACGTGGAAGGCGCGCGAATACGAACTGCCGACCCGCTTCATCGAGCTGGCGGCGGAAATCAACACGGCCATGCCGCGTCATGTGGTCGATGAACTGGCAAAGGCGCTGGACCGGCGCTGCGGCAAGGCGCTCAGCCGCTCGCGTATTCTCATCATCGGGCTCGCCTACAAGAAAAATGTGCCCGACATCCGCGAAAGCCCCTCACTGCGGCTCATTGAACTCATCGAGGAATGGGGCGGCAAGGCGGAATTCCACGATCCGCATGTTACCGAGATTCCGACCACACGCGAGCATATGGCGATCAAAGGGCGTCGCTCGGTCGAGCTGACCGAGGCGGCCTTGAAGGAGTTCGATGCGGTCGTCGTCGCAACCGACCACGACGCGATCGACTATCAGGTGATCGCTGATCACGCACTTCTGATCGTCGACACACGCAATGTTTTTGGCCGCCTCGGGCTCGCCCGAGAGACGGTGGTGAAGGCCTGACGGCGGCTGAGCCGGCGAATTCTTTGCCCGATGTCAGGATTGGGATTGCACTTGCACTCCGGGGGCGGCCTCGCCACATAATGTTTCGCGAAGTAAACGCAGTTACGCCTGTTTCCTTCCTGCAAGGACAGTCATTCGGGAAATTCTTCGCCGGCTTTTGCCCCCGAAGCCGGTTTCATTGACTTCGAGGATTTGGCAAATCAAAGGAGATGGCTCGTCTTCGACGGGTTTCGGGATAGCATGAGCACAACGCAAGCAGAAATTTCCAGCATTCTCATGGATAAGGTTGCCGATTGGCTGACCCAATCGGCGCTGGCCGGCGACGACCTGGAAACCTTGGTAAAGGGCTTTTGTGAACGGCTGGCTGCTGCCGGGGTGCCGCTGAAGCGGGTGCATTTGAGCTTTTCGATGCTTCATCCGCTTTATGACGCGCTTGGCTTCACCTGGCTTCGCGGCCAGGGCCTGGAAGTGGAAGGCTTCCGCAGTGAGAACGGCGTTCATTCCGACAAATTCCTGACCAGCCCATACTACCATCTGCTCAGCAACAAGCTCGACCATCTGCGCCGCCGGCTCGACCCGTCGGTGCGGTCGGAGTTTCCTGTTTTCGATGACCTCAGGCTTATGGGCGTCACCGATTACATGGCTTTCGTCCATCCCTTCAACGGCGATACCAGCCAGGGCATGATGGGATCCTGGTCCACGGACAGTGCTTCAGGCTTCAGCGACAGCATGATTTCGGCGCTGCTGCGCATCCAGAACCATCTCGCTATCGCAGCCAAGATGGCGGTGCTCACCAAGCTCGCCGACAACATGATGACCACTTATCTCGGTGGCGACGCCGGCAGGCGCGTGCTGGACGGCCAGATCAAGCGCGGCGAGGGCGATACAATCCGGGCCGCACTGGTCATGGGCGATATGCGCGGGTCGACGAGGCTTGCCGAAACCTCCGGCCGCGAGCTCTATATCGATACGTTGAACCAGTTTTTCGATGCCATTGCTGCGCCTTTCAATCGCAAAGGCGGGCAGATCATGAGTTTCCTGGGGGATGGCTTCATTGCCGTCTATCCCTGCGAAAGGCACCGCGCGCAGTCCGAGATCGCGTGCCAGGCCGCTCTTGCGGCAGCGCACAAGGCCAGCACGCGTATGATGGAGCTCAATCTGCGCAGAAAAGAGCAGGGGTTGGGCGACATAAAATTTGGTATCGGCCTGCATGTCGGCAATGTGATGTTCGGCAATGTCGGGCTTACCGACCGGCTCACATTCTCGGTCTTCGGCTCGGCTGTAAACGAGGTCCAGCGCCTCCAGACCCTGACCAAGAAATATCCGCACAGCGTTCTCGCCAGCAAAGAGTTCGCCGGCTACTGCGGCGCCACCAGCTGGCTGACGCTCGGCAAGGAAGAACTGGCGGGTATCAAGCAGAAGCTGACGGTGCTTTCACCTGACCTGTCGGGTGCTTTGGCACTCGATGAAGACGCTGCGCTGGAGCCGTTTCACGACCGGATATCGGACGCCGAGCAGGTCATGCTGCTTCATCGCGATGCCGCGCGGCTGTCGGCGGGCGACCGGAGGAAGCTCCAGTAACCGCCACGATGATCCGACCGCCTTTGTAAGTCCGGTCGGCGGTTCCGCCGGGGAATTCGTTTAGAATCCAAGTTGCTCTAAGCTGGCAATGCGCTAGTCTCGCTCAGGGCCTGCCGGCCGGCAGGGTCGCCAGGAGTGGGGCTGGTGTGAGAATGAATTCGAGCGTTGATCTGCTGCGAATCGAGGATGTTGGCATCTCGTTTGCCATTGTCGGGGGACCGTTGCATGCCGTCAGGCGCGCAAATCTTCGCGTCCTGCCGGGCAAGGTTACCGCGCTTGTTGGCGAGTCCGGTTCCGGAAAATCGGTTCTCAGCCAGGCAGTGATGGGCATTTTGCCGAACACAGCCAATGCTCGCGGCCGTATCCTGTTTTCCGATCCTGAGAAGCCCGGCACGACGCAGGATATCCTGAAGATGCCGCGCGATGGACCAGAAATCCGGGCGTTGAGAGGCAGCCGCATCGGCAAGATCTTTCAGGAGCCGATGACATCCCTGTCGCCGCTGCACACGATCGGCAATCAGGTCAGCGAATCTCTGCAGATTCATACGCCCATGGCTCGAGCGGAGCGCAAGGCGCGGACCGAGGAGATGCTCAGTCTTGTCGGGTTTCCCAATCCCAAGCGCGCCTATGACATGTATCCGTTTGAACTTTCGGGAGGATTGCGGCAACGCGCCATGATCGCCATGGCGCTTATCTGCCGGCCCGCTCTGTTGATCGCCGATGAGCCGACGACGGCGTTGGACGTCACCATCCAGGCGCAAATCCTGCAATTGCTGCGCAGGCTTCAGACCAAGCTGAACATGGCGATGCTGCTGATCACGCACGACCTCGGCGTTGTCGCCAATGTCGCCGACGAGGTGGTGGTCATGTACCACGGCGAGATCATGGAAGCGGGACCTGTGGAGGCGATATTCCGCCGGCCAGGTCACCCTTACCTGAAGGGCTTGATGGCAGCCGTTCCGCATTTCGACCTGAAGCCCGGCGAGAGGCTAAAGGCGCTCCGCGAGGTGCCGGTGAATGTCGGCAACCTGCTGGGCAAACAGACGGCGCCGGACTCGAAGGGGCCGGACGACATCCTGCTGTCGGTCAGGGATCTGAAAAAGGTCTACACCACCCGCAAGTCCGCATGGTTCGGCGGGAGCCATCAAACGTCTGTTCGCGCCGTGGACGGCGTGAGCTTCGATATCAGGCGGGGTGAGTGCCTGGGTCTGGTCGGCGAAAGCGGCTGCGGCAAAACCACCGTCAGCAAGATCCTGATGCGGGCTGTCACCCCCAGCGGCGGCTCCGTGGTCTTCAACGGCCGCGAAGGACCGATCGACGTCCTGGACGCCGAGGGAGACGCCCTGCAGTTGCTGCGCGCGAAAATCCAGATGGTCTTCCAGGATCCGGTTTCGTCGCTCTCCCCTCGCATGACGGTGGAGAACATCTTGAGCGAGCCGTTGGAAATCCATCAACGTGGCAATGCCGCGTCCCGACTGGCCACGGTCAAGAGCCTGATGCAGGCAATAGGGCTCGATCCGCGCTTCATCCAGCGCTATCCCCACAGTTTCTCCGGCGGGCAGCGTCAGCGTATCGGCATCGCGCGCGCGTTGGCGCTGGGGCCTGAGCTGCTGATCTGCGACGAGCCGGTTTCGGCGCTCGATGTTTCTGTCCAGGCGCAGATCCTGAACCTTCTGAAGGACCTGCAGAAAGAACTGGGTCTGACCTACCTGTTCATATCCCACAATCTGGCGGTGGTGGACTACATGGCGGACCGCATCGCGGTGATGTGCGGCGGGCGTATCGTCGAGCTTGCGCCGCGCGAAATTCTGCTCAGGAAACCGATCCACCCCTACACGCGCTCACTGCTCGCCGCAGTCCCTTTCCCCGATCTCGACCGGCCAATGGATTTCAAGACGCTGAAGCTCGGCGGCGCTTCCGACACCAGCGCATGGGGACCGCAATTCCGCGACGAGGGCGAAGAGGATATGCTGTCGCCGCTCGATCTTGGCGGCGGCCATCTCGTGCTGGCCCGACGTTCCGCCGACGTCAGCGAGTTGCGCCATTGATCAGCCGTCGCACCCTCCTTGGCCTCATGGCTTCGGCACTCCTGCCGGGCACGTCGCGCGCTGGCGATCTGGAGCCGGATTTTCTTCAGCCGCAGCTGACGGCCAAGGCGCTGCCGGCACTCGCTGAGCGCTTGCCCAAGAGCCCGCGCGCGTTGAATCTCGCCGCCATGGGCCGGCAACCCGGCGAGTATGGCGGCACGCTGCGGACGATCATCGGCAGCCAGAAAGATATCCGGATGATGACGATCTACGGGTATTCTCGGCTGGTCGGCTATGACGAAAAGCTTAACTTGCAAGCTGACATTCTCGAAAGTTTCGACGTAGCGGATGATCGCATCTTCACCTTCAAGATAAGGGAAGGACATAAATGGTCCGACGGCAGCCTGCTGACGCCGGAGGACTTTCGCTATTGCTGGGAAGATGTCTGGCTGAACGATGAGCTTTCGCAAGGCGGGCTCGCTCCGGCCCTGATGGCGGGCGGCAAGCCGCCACGCTTCGAGATCGTCGATCCGTTGACGGTGCGCTACAGTTGGGATGCGCCCAATCCCGACTTCCTGCCCAAGCTCGCTGCCGCTGCGCCGCTATCGCTTGTTCTGCCGGCCGCCTATCTCAAGCAGTTCCACAAGAAATACCAGGATCCATTCCGGCTCGCCGGCCTGATGAAGGAGAACCGGGCCAAGAAATGGACGCTCCTGCATATCCGCATGTCGCGGCAGTATCGCCCGGAGAACCCTGATCTGCCGACGCTCGATCCCTGGCAGAACCGGACCAAGCCGCCGGCCGAGCAGTTCATCTTCGAACGCAACCCGTTCTTCCATCGAATAGACGAGAATGGCCGGCAACTGCCCTATGTCGACCGGATCATCCTGAATGTCAGCTCATCGGCGATCATCTCCGCCAAGACCGGCGCGGGCGAGAGCGACCTGCAAGGCCTGGGAATTGACTTCACTGATTACGCTTTCCTGAAGGACGCGGAGAAGCGCTACCCGGTGAAGATGCATCTGTGGAAACGCACTCAGGGTTCGCGGCTGGCGCTGCTACCCAATCTGAACTGTGCCGACCAGGTGTGGCGTGGCCTTTTGCGTGACGTGCGCGTGCGCCGCGCCCTTTCGCTCGCTGTGGACAGGCGCGAGATCAATTTGGCCGTGTTCTACGGATTGGCGCAGGAAAGTGCAGATACGGTCCTTCCGGAGAGCCCGCTCTACCGGCCGGAATTCGCGAAAGCATGGGTCGCCCATGATCCCGACCAGGCCAATGCCCTGCTCGACGAGGCCGGGCTTCAGGCACGTGACGATGATGGCCTGCGGATGCTTTCCGATGGACGTTCTGCGAAGATCATCGTGGAAACGGCCGGCGAAAGCACGCTGGAAACCGACGCGCTCGAACTAATCACCGATCACTGGCGCAAGATCGGCATCGCCTTGTTCATCCGGACTTCGCAGCGCGACATCTTCCGCAGCCGCGCGCTTGGCGGCCAGATCATGATGTCGATGTGGTCGGGCATCGACAATGGCGTGGCGACCGCCGACATGAACCCGTATCAGCTGGCTCCCACCATCGACGACCAGCTGCAATGGCCGCTCTGGGGCGCGCACTACCTATCTCATGGCAAGATGGGCGAGGCGCCCGATCTTCCTGAAGTGGTCGAGCTGATGGCTTTGCTCGAACGCTGGAACGCATCGACCGCAACCACGGAGCGCGCCGAAATCTGGAATTCGATGCTGTCGATCTACACCGATCAGGTGTTTTCGATAGGCACGGTGAACGGAACGCATCAGCCGATTCTGGTGTCCTCGCGGCTGCGCAATCTGCCTGACAAGGCGCTCTACGGCTACGACCCGACTGCCTATTTCGGTGTCTACATGCCGGATACATTCTGGCTTGGAGGCTCCTGAGCGTGCTTCGATATCTTGTCTGGCGCATCGCCGTGATGGTTCCAACGCTGCTGGTCATATCGGCACTGGTGTTCACGATCATCGAACTTCCGCCGGGCGACTATTTCGACAGCTATGTCGCCGAGCTTCGGGCCCAGGGCGAAGCGGTGGATTCCGATCGCATCGAGATGATGCGCAAGGAATATGGTTTCGACCAGCCGCCGGTCATTCGCTACTTCTACTGGGTCGGCGGGATGCTACACGGCGATTTCGGCTATTCCTTCGAATATGAGCTGCCGGTTCGCGACGTCGTCGGGGACCGAATGTGGCTGACCGTGCTGGTTTCCTTCGTCACGATCATCTTCACCTGGCTCATTGCCTTTCCGATCGGCATGTACTCCGCCACGCATCAATACAGCTGGGGCGACTACGGCCTGACTTTCTTCGGCCTTCTCGGCCTTGCCATTCCGAATTTCATGCTGGCGCTGATCCTGATGTACTTCGCCAACATCTGGTTCGGCACGTCCATCGGCCACCTCATGGACCAGCAATATCTCGGCGAGCCGATGAGCTGGGCCAAGGCGAAGTCGATCCTCGCCCATCTCTGGATCCCGGTCTTGATCATCGGCACCGGGGGCACGGCAAGCATGATCCGGCGGCTGCGCGCCAATCTGCTCGATGAGCTACACAAGCAATATGTCGTGACCGCGCGCGCCAAAGGCCTTCATCCGTTCAGGGCACTGGTCAAATATCCGCTGCGCATGGCGCTCAATTTCTTCATTTCCGACATCGGCTCCATCCTGCCGGCCATCATCTCCGGCGCCGAAATCACGGCGATCGTGCTGTCATTGGAAACGACCGGGCCGATGCTGATCAAGGCGCTGCAAAGCCAGGATATGTATCTGGCAGGGTCGTTCCTGATGTTTCTCGCCTTCCTGACGGTCATCGGCGTGCTGATTTCCGACCTGGCGCTGGCGATGCTTGATCCACGAATTCGTTTGCAGGGCGGCAGCACCAAATGAACACGCAATCCCCGCTGCCCGCTCCGGGTGCTCCACTGCAGCACTACATTTCCATCGAGCCCTTTGACCTGCAGTCGGTCGAGGCGATGACGCCGGAGCAGTCGAAGGTCTTTCAGGCATCGCAGTTGCGGCTGATGTGGTGGAAATTCCGCAAGCACCGGCTTGCCCTTGTATCCGGCATCTTCCTGGCGGTGCTGTATTTCGGGATACTGATCTGCGAGTTCCTGGCGCCCTACAATTTGCACACGCGCAACATGGACTACATCTATTCGCCGCCGCAGCAGGTGCACCTGTTCCACAATGGCGAGTTCATCGGGCCGTTCGTCTATGGCCGCCAGATGATGCTGGACATGGACACGCTCAAGCGGAACTACATCGACAAACAGGATGATGTTCAGCGGCTCCGTTTCTTCTGCAAGGGCGACAGTTACCAGTTCTGGGGCCTGATCGAAGGTGACAGGCATTTTGTCTGCCCGGTCGAAAACGGCCAGCTCTTTCTGGCCGGCACTGACAGGCTGGGGCGCGATGTGCTCTCGCGCATGATCTATGGCGCACGCATTTCTCTGACAATCGGCCTCGTCGGTATCAGTTTCAGCTTCCTGCTCGGCATCGTCATCGGAGGGCTGGCCGGCTACCACGGCGGTATCTTCGACCTGATCGTTCAACGGATAATCGAAGTTCTGCAATCGATCCCCAGCATTCCGCTATGGCTGGCTCTGGCGGCGATCATGCCGATAACCTGGAGTCCAATCCTGATCTATTTTGGCATCACCGTCATCCTCGGGTTGCTCGACTGGACCGGACTGGCGCGTGCGGTGCGTTCAAAGCTTCTGGCCTTGCGCGAGGAGGATTACGTTCTGGCCGCGCAATTGATGGGCGCCGGGAGCAGCCGCATCATCCGGCGGCATCTCATTCCCGGCTTCATGTCGCATCTGATCGCGACGGCGACGCTGTCCATACCCGGCATGATCCTGGGCGAGACGGCGCTGAGCTTCCTCGGGCTCGGCCTGAGGGCGCCGATAACCAGCTGGGGCATCCTGCTCACCGAGGCGCGCAGCGTCAGCGTGATCGCGTTCTATCCATGGCTGCTTTTGCCGATGCTCCCCGTCATTCTCGTCATCATGGCGTTCAACTTCCTCGGCGACGGCTTGCGGGACGCCGCAGACCCCTACAAGTGACATCGCAGTTGCGCGGCGGCGGGCCGCCTATTCCACCCGGTATGATCCTTGTCGGCAGCCTATGCGGTTGTTGCAGGGTTCGTCATTCGCCTCTATATGCGGCAAGCCTCGATCGGGGCTGCTGGTTCAGGACATACAATCGCATATGAGTCGCCTCGATAATTTCATCAGCAGGATGACCGCACAGCGCGACATTCTCAATCAAATCTGCCCCGAGGTGGCGAAGATGGAGGGGCTTGTGTTCGAGCTCGGCCTCGGCAATGGCCGGACGTTCCACCATCTGCGCGAGCGCCTGCCCGGACGCCGGATCGTGGTGTTCGACCGCGAAGTTGGCGCACACGCCAGCTCAATTCCCGACGCTGAAAATCTCGTGCTCGGCGATATACGCGAGACGGCGAGGAGATTCATTGGCATCGACGCCGCTCTTGTCCATGCCGACATCGGCACCGGCTATGAAGATCGCGATGCAGTGACTGCCACCTGGCTTCCCGATCTGATTGCGGGCATGCTTCGCGTCGGCGGCTTCGCGGTGAGTGGCACGCCGCTCGATCACCCGCAGCTGCAACGCCTGCCGGCGCCGACTTCGGAGCCCGCCGATCGTTATTTTCTCTGCAAGCGCGTGTGAGGGTGGAGACGGGTCTTTAGAGCGTTTCACCGTTTCACGGAAACGGCGAACCGCTCTATCTCTTTGCTTTTCGCAATTCCCGGACGGAAAACCGCTCACACTTTTCCTGGGAATTGCTTTAGGGACCAAGTCTTCAAGGGATCGTATAGACTGCTATCTCCCGCTCAATGCCGCGCAGCGAGACCTCATGAGGCACGGGCGTCAGCGCCTTCCTTTGCAACAGATCGGCGGTGAGATTGTCGTCGATCACCGCACGCGTGGCGAAGATCGCCTGTGCCTTGGCAAGGTTCTGGACCCGTGAAGCTATGTTGACCGTCTGGCCGAAATAGTCCTGCCGCTCGTTCATGGACACGGCGATGCAGGGCCCGGCATGGACTCCGATCTTGAGCAGAAGGTCCTCGCGCCCGCTCTTGTCATTGAGCGCACGCATGGCATCGCGCATCCTAAGGGCCGCGGCAATCGCACGATCTGGCGTCGCGAAGGTCGCCATCACCGCATCACCGATCGTCTTCACAACCGCGCCTGCCTCCGCCGCGACGATCTCGTGCAGAACCTGGAAGTGCTCGCGCACGAGATCGAAGGCTGAAAGATCGCCCACCCGCTCGTAAAGCTCGGTCGATCCGCGCAGGTCGGTGAACAGGAAGGTCAGGCTGGTGATCTTCAGCCGCTGGTTGATGTCCAGCGTGTCCGTTCGATAGAGATCGCGGAACGTCTGGTTGGTGAGCAGGCGCTTGGCGGTCAGGAAAGGCCGGCGCTTGCCCAGGAAATCATGCAAGGCATGGCCGGCGATGAAGACCGTCGGCAGCACGCGGGTGTCGGTCCTGTTTTCCAGCGAAATGCGCAGCGGACCTGGTTGCATCTCCAGCGTCTGGTTCTGGACATGGTCGCGGTCGAAAACCAGGGAAAGGCTTCGGCGCTCCTTTGTGGGTTCGCCCTTGGCGTCGATGAACTGCGCTGAATGCGTAACCGGCTCGAAGACGATGACGAATTCGGACGGAAGCTGTATGGGCAGAACCGCCTTTTCACCGGGCGCAAGTTCGATATCCTCGAGCCAGAACGCTTCCATCTTCTCCGCCAAATCCTCTTCCGGCAGATCGGCGCCGGACGCCCAGTAGATCTGGCGGAAGTATTCAATCAACGGCAGTTCGTGCGGATTGTGGGCGGCAATCCTGCGCATGCGGGGGCTGACGGTGAATGTCACCTCGACCATCTCGTCGAGGGTCGGCGAATAGCCCTGGGAGCACAGCGCGCAGGTGTATTCGTCCCTCTGCATCGTTTTCAGCGTGGCGTTGGTGTCGAGCACGCCGCCACAGCCGGGGCACAGAACATTCCAGGAAATGTCGAAGATGCCCACCCGCGCCGCATGGAGAAAGGCGCTGATGGCGCGTTCCTCGTCGAGGCCATGCTTGCTGGCGAAGGCCAGCGCGTTGATGCGGCAAAGTTCGCGGTCCTTGCCTTCCGCGATGGTTCGCCGGATCGCGTCGATTGCCTGCGGATCGACATCGGTCGATTGCCGCAGAAGCGAGAACAGATCCTGAGCTTCGTTCATCGTGCAGGCTCCGGAGAATGCGCCCCGAGGCGGGTTGGCGGACCGCTCCTTGGTCCGAGTCCGCCATTTTACGCCGAAACGGGCCGTACGACCATTCGAATAGACAAGCCTTGTGACAGTTCAATTTCCGTCCGCCGATTTTCACCGGCCGCAAGCGGCACTATGATGCTACATTGGGCATGCATTTTGGGGGCTTTCTCCATGCCGACATCCGACAACCCGCCATTTCCGGCGGCCCTGCGCATTTTCTCCTTAGGGGTCATCATCGTCCTGATCGTAGGTGCCGGCCTGTTTTTCGCGCCGGCACTGGTCAAGCCGCGCTGGCCCTGGCCTGTCACGCCATTCAGTGCCCGCTTCCTCGGCGGCTTCTACACCGCCGAAATGGCGGTGATGGCGGCGCTCTTGTTCTGGAATCGCTGGTCGCCCGGCAGGCTGGTGCTCGTCATGGCCTTCATCTTCACCGTCATCGTGTCGGCGGTTTCGTTGATCAATCTCGGCTATTTCAACTTCGGGCGAAAAGCGAGCTGGCTATGGTTCCTGGTCTATCTTGCCTCGGCCGCGGTATCCGGGCTGTTCCTGTGGCGTTCCAGGGCCCGTCCTTCAGCAAAAGGCATGACCCTGAACCCCGCATGGCGCGGCTACATGTTGGCAGAAACGGCGATCCTTGGGCTCTATGGCGTCGGCATGTTGCTGTTTCCCCTGATGGTCAGCAGCACCTGGCCATGGCCGGTCGATCCCTTTCACGCCCAAGTCTACAGCGCCATCTTCCTCGCCGGCGCTGGCGGCGCATATCTCGTCTCGAAAAGCGCACCGCGCGAGGAGCTGCTGGTGCTCGGCCTGGCGCAGTTTCTGGTTGGCCTGCTTGCCATTCTTGGCCTTGTCATCACTGACGCTGCAGTGCACCGGATCGACTGGACGGCGACCAGGACATTATGCTGGCTCGCCCTTTTTGGCTGGATCGGCGTCAGTGGGGGCGTCAAACTCACCACCGCTTCCCGGTATTTCAGCGCGCAATCGGCATCATAGGCTGCAGAGACGGCTGGATTTTAAGGTGATGTCCGGTGCATCGTGCGGGGCTGATAGCCTTCGCCAGGAAAACCATGACCTTGCCATCCCTAGAGAAGATCCAGCCGCAGCTCCGGGCCGTACGGCCAAGCGATGCGGAGGCGCTTTGCGCCATCTTTAACATGCCGGGCTTCCGCAGGGGCACGCTCAGGATGCCGTTCGAGATGGTGGAGCAGGTGGAGCGGCGCATCGCCAAGTCCGGTCCGGAAACCACCTGGATCGTTGCCGAAATGGACGGCAAGGTGGTCGGCCATGGCAGCCTGGTCGTGCAAGGTTCGCCGCGCCGTTCGCATATAGGCGAGATCAACATCGGCCTTGACGACGGCTTTGTCGGCAAGGGCATAGGCTCTGCCATACTCGCCGCGCTGCTTGATGTGGCCGACAACTGGCGCGCCCTGAAGCGGGTCGAATTGACCGTTTATGCCGACAACGAACCGGCCATCCGCCTCTACACCAGCCACGGCTTCGAGGTCGAAGGCCGACATGTAAAGGCCGGCTTTACCGACGGGCAGTACCACGACCTCCTGAGCATGGCGCGGCTGCGGTTCTGATGACCGCCATCCTTGCCCCAGCCCCTGCGCCTCCGGCGGAAATTCTGGCCGTGCTGTCGCTGCTCTGCCCGGAAGTGGTGCGTGACATCGAGCAGAACTGGAATGCGCCGGTTTCCGACTACGCCCGCCATCTGTGGCGACCTGTCGCAAGGCCTGCATCAGGCCCGTCGATCGCTGCCCGCTCGATCCTGCGCGACGTTCTGCATCAGCGCCTTGCTGCGATCATGCAGCCCGAAGAGGTCGGCAAGGCGCTCGACGAATTCGAGCACAGACCAGTGATCCAGTCCGGCCTGCACTGCCTGCTTCTGATGGACCGGATCACCTTCGATGCCCTGCTGCTTGCCTGGCTCGGCGCGGTCGAAAACGGGCTGTCGGCCTTCTTCGGCTTCATGGGAACGACGATGACCATGGAGACCGTCGGCCAGGAGGGACCGGGATGGCTCGATGTCGGCGACGACAAGGTCAATTTGTTTGGCATGGGGCGCCACAAACTGTGCCGCAAAAGCGTCTGCGCGGCCGGTCCCGTCTCCCTCAACAAGCGCGCCCTCGAAGCGGTGGGCGATGAGACGGATGCCAGCCGCTGGCTGGGTACACTGCTCGCCAGCCAGGACAAGGTGTTTGCAACCGCTGCCGATGCGCTGACAGAACTCAACGGGGATCTGGTCGCCGATTGGGATCGTTCCGGCATGGCCCGGCCGGTTTTCATCGACGATCGGCTCGCCGCTTCCGCCATGGCGCGGCATCTGGACGATGATGGCAGCCTTCTTTCCAGGCTGCTCTTTGAGCCCGCAAAGCGCCAGCGTCTCGACCATGCCTTGCAAGAGGCCGCATCGGGCTCATTCGGCAGATTCCTGCCCAATGCCACTGACTATTTCTGGGGCATTCGCGAAGAGCGCGTGCGCAAGCTTGTGCTGGAGAACGGGCGCCTGATCGAGCCCTACAGGCCGCATGGTGTTTCCATCCCGTTCGAGCGGCTGCATCTCAGGCAGGCGCTGCTGGACGGCGTGCTTTTGCCGAACTTGTTCCTGATGTTCCTTGTGCTCGCCATTTTGCCGCGGGTGCGGGTTGTGGGTGGCCTGAGACAGATTGGCTATGTCGCGCTTTTCCACTCGATCCTGCTGGCTGCGCTCGATGAAAACGCTCCTGAGGAGCGCGATCTGGCTGCGGAACTGCAGGTTCGGGAAAATGCCTGGGGCATGCGGGTCATCGATGAGAAGCTTTCGGTCCGCGAGCAGCTTGCCGGCCTGCCGGAAGGGGCGCTCTTTCCGGATCTGCTCCGGCGATACCGTTTGCGGACATTTGCGGAGACGACCGACGACTTGAAACTGGTTCGCGAAAACGCCCGATGGCGCAAGATCGGCCGGGCCTTTGGCGTCTGAGCAGGCCGCTACCCGATCATTGCACCACACCGGCCTTGCGGAGGCCGTCGACCATGAGTTCGAAATCGGCAGGGTTCTTGTAAGGCAAGACTTTGCGACGGTATTCCAGCGAAAAGTCGGGATTGACGCGAAGCACCTCCTGCCATGCCGCGCGAGCCTCCTCCAAGCGGCCCAGATGGCCGTAGCTGGCGGCCAGAAGCGCGCGCGAGACATCGGTGGCAGCGTTGCGAGCCAGCCGTTGCAGCAAGAGGTCAACGGCCTCGTCGTACCTTCCCAGTTGAAACAACGCCAAAGCTTGGAAGTGCAGAACCACATCCGGAAAGTACGGGTTCAAGGTCTTTCCCCGGGCGAAACTCTCGAGGGCCTCCTCGGGTCTGCCTGAATAGTACAGCGTTTCGCCGCGGCAGACATGCGCTTCGGCGAAGTTCGGATTGAGGGCCAGTGCGCGCTCGACCTCGTCGACGGCCTCATCGTGCCGTCGTGTGTACAGCTTGGCTATCGCCAGCGCCCAGTGCGCCCAGGGATCGTTGTCATCCAGCGTCACCGCTCGCGTTGCGGCCTCTTCGGCTTGCGCCATCGATTCCGGCGGTGACGCACCCCACCTGTTCAGGTAATCAATGCCGTGCGTGAGGGCAAGGAAGGCGTAGGCAGAGGCAAAGTTCGGGTCCAGCTCGGTGGCACGTTGCAAGAGGTCGCGGGCCGCGGTGTTCGTCTCCTTCGTCAGCCGGTGCCACAGCTCCCGGCCGCGCAGGAAGCAGTCATACGCCTCCGTGTTGCGCGGGGGCTCCGGAGCCAGCCGCGGACGGGCGCCATCAGTCAGGTTGAGCGCTAGCGCACCGACGATCTGCTGCGTCACGTCGTCCTGCACGGCGAATATGTCGGTCAGGTCGCGATCGAACCGCTCCGCCCACAGATGGCCGCCCGAGATTGCATCGATGAGCTGCGCGGTGATGCGCACCCTGTTGCCCGATTTGCGTACGCTGCCCTCAAGCACATGCCGTACGCCCAGCTTCGCGCCGACGTCCTGCACATGAACATTCTGGCCCTTGAAGGTGAACGACGAATTGCGTGCGATGACGAAGAGTTGCGACAGTTTGGACAGCGCCGTGATGATGTCTTCGGAGATGCCGTCGGCGAAGTAGTCCTGTTCGGCGTCACCGCTCATGTTGGCGAACGGCAGCACGGCGATCGACAGATTCGGCGGCGCTGCCGTTGCCGGCCGGCTCGTCGCGGGTTCCGGGGTCGCGGCCGCCTTGGTCCCGACTTGCAGCGAATAGACCCGGATCGGCTCGGCGATGTTTTTGAGCTGTGTGCTGCCGAGATCGCTGACCGAAAGGTCGAGCCTCGCCTTGACCTGGCGATAGGCATCCTCGGACAGGCAGATAGCGCCGGGCGCCGCGACGCCCTCCAGACGCGAGGCGATGTTGACGCCGTCGCCCATCAGGTCGCCGTCGCTTTCTTCGACCACATCCCCCAGATGGATGCCGATCCTGAACTCGATGCGGCGGTCCTGCGGCACGCCGGCATTGCGCTCAGCCATGCCGTTCTGAACCTCAACGGCGCAGCGCACGGCATCCACCACACTGCGGAACTCGACCAGTGCCCCATCGCCGGTGCGCTTGATCACCCGTCCGTTGTGCACTGCGATGGTCGGATCGATCAGGTCGCTGCGCAGCGTCCGCAACCTCGCCAAGGTACGATCTTCGTCCGCGCTCGCGAGCCGGCTGTATCCGACCACATCTGCGGCCAGGATTGCGGCCAGCTTACGGTTCTCGCTCATGCGTCCGCCTCCTCATCTCCACGATACAGGAAGATGGGGGCTGGGAGGGAACTTTTGCAAACAACGGCTAGCCGCCTATATCGGCAGCGCTCTGCCGCCGAACCCACCCGGATGCCCATTTGCGCTGCCGCTTGCCGGTTGACGGCTATCGGTTCATCCTTGTGCTGGCCGTGACGAGCGTGGCGAGGTCACGCGTCATCACCCCGGTCAAAGAGATAGAACATGATGTCGTCCGAAAACCGCTTTACATTTTTCGGCATCATGCTCTGGTGAGGTGACTATGGACTGCTCGGGCTGCGGTTTCGAGATTGAGGGCGGCTACGCCTTCTGTCCGAAGTGTGGTCGGCGCCAGCCCGTGCCTTGCGCCAGTTGCGGCTACGCCTGCGCACCCGATTTCGAGTTCTGTCCGAAATGTGGGGCAAGCGTCGGTGCGTCCACAAAAGCCGTTGAACGGCCTGCTCCGACACCAGGCCGGACCATTGCGCCACCCTCTCGAACTCCGTCGCCGAACATCGAAAGCGAGGAAGGGCAGCCTCCCGTCTCTGACGCCGATCGACGGACGGTAACGGTCCTGTTCGCCGACCTCTGCGGCTTCACGACACTCAGCGAGCAGCTCGACCCCGAAGTCATGCAAGCGCTGCAGAACGAACTGTTCAAGGAATTGACGGCGGCGGTGCGAAACTTTGGTGGCTTCGTCGACAAATTCATCGGCGATGCACTGCTCGCCTTGTTCGGTGCGCCGGTCGCGCATGAGGACGATCCGGAACGCGCGCTTCGCGCCGCTCTCGACATGATCGCCCGGACGGCGCGGCTCGGTGAAAGCACAGCCCGCTCCGGTTCGCCTCTGTTGCTCCATATCGGCATAAACACGGGTCCGGTCGTTACCGGCGGATTGGGCATCGGCACCGCCAAATCCTATTCGGTGACCGGCGACACGGTGAACACCGCGCAACGCCTGCAATCGCTGGCAGCGCCGGGTGAGGTGCTGGTGGGTGAGCTCACGCACAGGCTGACCCGGCATGCCTTTTCTTACGAGTCGCTGGGCGATGTCGTCTTGCGCGGCAAGGCCGGCAGTGTGCTCGTCCATCGACTGGATGCACCGCTGGCCGCGCCGCGTGCAGCGCGTGGGCTCGAGGCGCTCGGCCTCAGTGCGCCGATAATAGGCCGTGATGCGGAGCTCAACAGAATGCTGGCGAGCCTTGACCAGGCATGCGGCGGCTCGGCCCAACTTGTCCGCCTCGTCGGAGAAGCCGGTATCGGGAAATCGCGGCTGGTGAAGGAGTTCGTCGCCCGCGTCGGCGACGAGGATCGTTTTCGCAATGTCGCCGTGCGGCAGGCCACGTGCTCACCGCTGGGCGAACAATCATTCGGCGCCCTGGGCGCAGTGGTGCGCAGCGCTGCCGGGATGATGCAAAACGACAATGGCGACGAAATGCGGGACAAGCTCGCAGCCTTGCTGACCGATCTCGGCCTGCAGGGCGAGGAGGCGAAGCGGCTGATGCCTTTGCTCTACCATGTGCTTGGCCTTGGCGACCCCGATGCCACTTTGCAGCATGTCGAGCCCGAGCAGCTGCGGCGGCAAATTCTCTACGCAGTCCGCACAATCATCGAACGGCGGCTTGCGTTGTCGCCGCTGTTGATTGTCGTCGAAGACCTGCACTGGGCCGACGCCGTCTCGCTCGAGGCACTGCGTTTCGTGATGGACAGGCTCGAACGCACGCGGTTGATGTTGCTGGTCACGCATCGTCCGGCGCCGGACAACGACCAGCTCGACTCAAGTCGGGTCAGTCACACAGCGCTCAGGCTTTCGCCGCTCAGCAGCCATGACGGACGCAGCCTGGTGGCGGCACTTTTCGGTGAGAGCTGGGTAAACTCCGCGGGAGGGCTTCTCGACCAGATCCTCGAGCGCGCGGGCGGCAACCCGCTTTTTATCGAGGAGATCGTTCGTGGCCTTATCGATCGCGGTGTATTGACGCGCGAGGGCCAGCAATGGCGGACCGTGGCAGGCGAAGTCGCAACCGGCATCCCCGCCACGATCCAGGCAATGTTGCTTGCTCGCGTCGACCGGCTGCCTCATGACGTGCGCCGGTTGGCCCAGGAAGCCGCGGTAATCGGCCCACGCTTCGATGCCACGCTTCTGAAGGCCGTGACGGCCGACCCCGGCCGCCTGGAGGCCGGCTGCGAACTGCTTTGCGATGCGGAAATCATCGAGGAAGTTGCCGGATCTGGTTCTGTCTCGTCGCAAAGCTACCGCTTTACGCAAACATTGCTGCAGGACGTGATCTACCAGAATCTGCTCCTGCAACGCCGGACCGACATCCACGGGCGGGTCGGCGCCGCCTTGGAGCGATTGTGCGGCGACAAGCCGGAACGGCTCGAGGATTTGACCGTGCTCGGTCACCATTTCGCACTGAGCGCCGAGCGCGAGAGAGGGGCGCATTACCTGCAGGCGGCGGGCGATCGCGCTCGCATGATATACGCCAATGACGACGCCCTTCGTTTCTACGAGCGCGCGCTGACCGCGTTGGGCGAGAAGGCACAAACACCGCTCAAACTGGCAATTGCAGAGCGCATTGCCGATTTGAGCGGCCCGGCAGGCCGCCGCGAGATCGCGCACCAGCACTACGAGACGGTGCTGCAGGCATACCGCGCGTCAGCCGATCGCGTCGCTGCGGCGCGCGTTTTGCGCAAGATAGGTCGACTGCTCTGGGACGTCGGCAAGCGGGACAACGCGGAATCCCGCTATGCCGAAGCGGCGGCGCTCCTCGATGGAGCGGATGCCCCGATCGAGCAGGCGCATCTGTGGCAAGAGCGTGGCCGACAGGCATTCCGTAGCGGAGATCACGCGCTCGCGGCAAAATGGGCGGACGCGGCGCTGGATTGCCTACGCGCTCTGACAACTGAGCATGTCCCCGAGGATGCCACTCTCGTGACCGCCGAGGCACTCAATACAAAGGGTGTTGCGCTGGCTCGCCTTGGGCGAAACCATGAAGCCGTGCGGGAGGTCGAGCGCAGCATTGAATTGGCCGAAGCCGCCGGTCTGCTGGGCGCGGCCTGCCGCGGCTACACCAATCTCGGCGTGCTTTACACGACCATCGATCCGGCCAAGGCGATGGAGGTCTGTCGGCGCGGTCTTGAAGTGGCGCGCCGTATTGGTGATCTGGGCTTCCAGGCGCGCCTCCTCGTCAATCTGGCGGTGGCTTGTTGTACTTTCACGGATCGCTGCCCAACGGAGGGCGTGCCTGCTGCCGAGAAGGCCATCGAGATCGACCGGGCGCTAGACCAGCGCGAACACCTGGCGGTGCCGTTGATCGTGCTTGGGCAGATCCACCAGTGCAACGGCCGTCCGGACCTGGCGGTTGGCTTGTTCCACGAAGCACTGGACGTAGCCCGCGAAACGGGCGAACCGCAACTGCTGTTTCCGTGCTATGATGGTCTTGCAACGCTTAATCTCGACCTCGACAATCTGCCCGAGGCCGAACGCTACTTTTCCCTGGCGCAGGGTATATGCGCCCAGCACGGGCTCGACCCGGAAGGGCTTGTGGTGCTGCCGTTTCTCGACTAGCCGGGGGTGGAGGTTGGAAATGTCCGCGCATAGTGACTTGTTGCCGCTTCAGCCGGGCGACCGTGCGCCGAACGTGGTCCTCGACGCCATTACCCAGGAAGGCAAGATCGCGCTAGACGACTTTCGCGGACAAAAGCCCGTGCTGGTCGGCCTGTTTCGAGGTCTGCATTGTGCGTTTTGCCGGCGCCACATCGCCGCCCAGGCGCGGCTTGATCCGGAGCTGCGCGAAAGGGGCGTGGGGAGCCTGACGGTGGTCAACACGCCGATCGAACGGGCGCGTCTCTATTTCCGTTATCACCCGATGCCGAACCTGCTTGCGGCCTCGGACCCGGAACGCGCTTCACATCGTGCTTTTGGACTGCCCAATCTCGAATTCACCGAGAACGAGACGAACTGGCCGTACAAGGTCGCAATGGCAGCGGCACAGGATATGCGGGTCGACGTCCCTGGCGAATTGCCCGGTCCCATGGATCCTATGACGGCCGCCGCAATCCTCGACAAGAAGGACCACTACGAACTGACCGAAGCCGACGAGCGGATGATCGCAACGGGACACGGACAATTGGTCGGTCAGTTCCTGCTGGACCGGCAGGGTATCGTCCGCTGGAGCTTCACCGAGGTGCCGGAGGGTGGGCGATACATGTTTGGCGCGCCAAACCCGCAGGAACTGATGTCAGCCGTGTCGCAGGTCGCCCAATAGGCTTGTGAACGAGGTAAACAGGCGGGTTACTCGGGCCGAGGCAATGGCTGCGGCAGGCAGTCGCGTTCTATCCTCGCATGATGCGATAGACAGTTGCATCGCCCTCTACGCCTCGAAGAGGCGCGTCAAACGCGACGACGCTTCGACCCGCAAGCAGGTCACTCACGCCGGGCGCGCAATAGAGCGCCTCGGAGATGCAGAGCTGTCCGGCTTCCGCCAGTGACTGCACGCGCGCGGCGACGTTCACGGTCTGGCCGAAATAGTCGAGGTTGTCGTTGAGCGTCACGGCAATCGACGGTCCACAGTGGGCACCGATCTTGAGGATGATCCCCGGCCCGTCGTGGTCGCCGTTGAAGCGATCGATTTCTTCAAAGATGTGGAGTGCGGCCGAGATTGCATCCGACGGCCGCGAAAATACTGCCATCACCGCATCTCCAATAGTCTTGACCACCGCTCCGGAATGTTGCTGAACCGCCGCGTTGACCAGAGCGAAATGCTCGCGGACCAGGGCATAGGCGTTGAGATCGCCGAGGCGCTCATACATGGCGGTGGAACCCTTGAGGTCCGTGAACAGGAAGGTGATCTGCCGGATGCCGAGCCCCTCCTTCTCGTCGACACGCTCGGAACGGAAGAGGTGGCGGAAGGTTTGCCGCGCGAGCAGCGCCCCGCCGGAAACATATGGGTCGAAATCGAGCGTCGGTTTGGTCGTCAACGCGACAAGCTCGGGCGGCCAGTTGATGAGAAGCAACGCGCCACGATCGGGTCCGGTATTCGTAACCTCAATGACAACCGGACCGGGCGGCACTGTCGGCAACGACGGCAAGAAACGCTTGCCGTCATAGTTGATCTTGAGAAGTGTCGGCGCCAACACCGGATCCCCTGATATGGGTACAGCGAATGCCGCCTGTGTCTGCACGTTGACGCCCGACAGGGAGCCCGGACCGAGATCAGCGCGCAGCATTGTTGTGGTGCCCGGCGGCAGGAACGTCATGCCGCGCACGAAGCCTCGCAGAACATCCAGAAAGCGTACATCCTGCCCGGGCAGCCGCCCGTCATTGCCGAAGCGCAGCTTCCAGTGAAAATCCTCGACAGAGAGCGTTTGGGGTTCGTGAAACGGAAGGCGCCGCAGATGGGGCGACACGGAGAAGGAGACCTCGATGAAGTCGTCGAGGTCGGTATCGCCCGACACGTCGCACAGGCCACAGACGTAATGCGTCTGCAGCGTGCGCAGGGCGCCGAAACTGTCGAGCACCATCCCGGACTGGGGACAGAGCACATCCCAGCTCATATCGAACAGGCCGCAGCGGGCCGCGTAAAGGAAAAGGTCGATTGCTTCAGGCTCGGCGATTGCGCGGTCTCGGGCGAAAGCCAGCGGATTGACGCGATAGAGCGCCTGGTCGTCGCCGCTCCTGATAAGCGTTTCGAATTTTGAGATGACGCGCGGACTCCATGCTCGCGCTTGCTCGATCTCGGTCATCTTGCCTTCGAGAAGACGATCGTTGACCACCATCACGCCGAAATCCCCAATTTGCCTGCGGCAGCCTACTAAAAATCCTGCCCGATGCGAATGGATGGAATCCTTCGCGTGTCTCAGGACTTAGGGCGGCGCTGGCACGGGACTATGCGCTTACGCTGCGGGGCGTCTCGTCGATTGTATCTTGCGCATTGTGGGCGGGACACTGACACGTTCAGCGTTCATCGAGCACGGCCTCGACAGTGGCAACAAAGTCATCGAGCGAGCGGTCCCCGCGTATCTCGATGCGCGGAAGGTCGATGGGATTGCTATCGAGGTCCGCCGGCCCGTGTTTGCGGCCGAAGCCCACTCGATAGCCGCACTCCCTGGCCAGCCGGCCGAGGCGTCGGTCGGTGACAGAGAAGGGTGCCGCGAACGCGGTGCTTGGCCGGCCTGTCCACCGTTCGATGAACATGCGAGAGCGCAAGAGTTCGGCGGCCAGGTCAGCGCTCGACAGACCATCGATCGCGCGATGCGTCGCCATATGGCTGCCGAAGAACGCGCCTTCGGCGGCGAGGCGTCGCACCGTCCCGGCGCCCATAAGCTGCGCCGGCGGACCGCTGTAAGCG
The DNA here is from genome assembly GCF_057786075.1 of Mesorhizobium sp. P171375. Lineage (NCBI taxonomy): Bacteria > Pseudomonadati > Pseudomonadota > Alphaproteobacteria > Hyphomicrobiales > Phyllobacteriaceae > Mesorhizobium > Mesorhizobium sp. P171375. Next base: position 792,272 of record NZ_JBYNWF010000001.1, on the reverse strand, counting down.
TCCCATCCTGCAGTTTCACCCACCAGGTCCGTCACCAGGAACACTTCCGCGGTCAGGTCGTTGGCGCGCAAGATCGGCCAGGCGTGGTCGGCGAAATTCTGGAAGCCGTCATCGAAGGTGATGACCACCGGGCGGCCAGCGAACGGCTGACGGTTGGCGATAAACCCTTCCAGCTGCTCGGACCCGATCGCGTGAAAGCCGTTGGCGCGCAGCCATGCCATCTGGCTGGCGAATGCGGCGGGCGCAAGCCGAAAACGGGCGAGCGCGGCCGGACCTTCATCGGCGACGCCGTGATACATGAGAACAGGGATGCGTTGGCGCTGTTCGCTGCGCGCAACGTCGCGGCGCAAGGCCCGAGCCCCACCCCAGACGATGTTTCGCGCGACCCCGATTTCGATGGGCGCGCGGATTGGCACATGATCGATCACCGGTTCCGTCACCACATCGTCCGGGGACAGGCGGCGGAACCGGTCTATGCGGTAGAGCTCGGTCTGGATCGATTGCTCGAGCACGAGGCCTTCGGTCGCTGCCAGCGTCTCGGAGATCGCTTGGGCGCCGAATGTGTTCCAGTCGAAGCCCGTCTTTTCGACATTGTCACGCAGCACGAATGCGTGTGCGCTGATGAAACTGCCGCCAGGCGCCAACGCCGCAGCGAATTTCTTGGCGATGCGCCGCAACTCGGCGAGGTCATCGAGGTAGTAGAGCACTTCCGAACAGAAGATCAGATCCATCTCATCCGGCAACGTGTCGGCAGCGAAATCGAGCACGCCGAACTCAACATTCGGCTGATCGCTGCATCGCGCACGGGCCCGCTCGATGGCTATGGCGGAGATGTCGGTTGCGGTCAAATGGCCCACGCGCGGCGCCAGCTGCCGTGTGAAATGGCCCTCCGCGCAGGCCAGCTCAAGCGCCCGTCCGATGGGACCGGTGGGCAGAATTTCGAGCTGCCGTTGATATTTTTCCTGCTCATAGAGCGAGCCGTATTTCCACGGATCCTCGGTCGCGAAATAGCTGTTCCAGAACGCCGTGCGATCATTCCTGTCCGCGATCCGTCCTCGGCGTGGCGTTGCAGGAGGCTGTGCAGGTTCGGCGCTCGACCGAACCAACTCCCGCGCTTGCGCGGCCAATTGCGCGAGTTTGCCAAAATGGCTGTCCGGATCGGGCCCGCGTTCCGCTGAGGTCGACAATGCCTCAGCTGCAAGGCCAGGCCGCTCAGCGGGCACGACATTCCGGATCAATTCAATCCAATGATCCCTTGTCACTGTCCCGAGTACGCCGAACTGTACGATAGCCTCGATCCGGCCATCCATCATCAGGTGGGCGTAGATCTGATCGATCCCTTCAGGCAGTTCGGTTGCGGCCGGGTTTCGAGCGTCGACGCGAATTCCAAGCGTCCGCGCCAGCCTGCGCGGCACGGCAAGATCGTCGGCGTCGAGAAGCATTTGCTCAAGCTGATACTGGATGCGGCGAGCTGCCGCAGGATTGTCCCAGATCTTGCCGAGTCCGACGATCAGCTCGGTGATGGCGCCGCCGAACCTGTCCCATCCGGCAGCCAATTGCGCCGGCGCCGACAGGCTTCCCGCCACAAGGCCATCGACGATCACCCTGGCGATCTCACCCGCCCACTTGCGTCCTGCCGGGAGCGCGCGCAGGGGCTGCGTGTCGATCGAGCGCAAACCTGAGCCGCAATCCGACGCGGCGTTCCGCAACGCGAGCCACGCGAGTGCTTCGGCAGCGGTGCCGCCGTTCGCCGAACTGGAAACCAAGGAATTATGCGCCACGCCGTCTTACCCACGCCTGGTTCTAAGGTAGAACGAGAGTCCCGCAACGCGCTTACATCGCCGGTTTGGCAAAAGCAAAAGGCGCCCCGCCTTGCGGTTCCCCTCGGAAACCCGATGGATGATCAACTCATTAAACACGAACGCGCGGGGGAGCAAATGGCTACGACGAGCAAGAAGTGAACGACGAACCAGGTACTTGAACGCATGGAGCTGCCAAAAAACAGAGCAACTGGAGATTGGTGACGATTTGTGGATAGACCATCCTGGGTGGAGGCCCTCGAATATGCTGCCAACACTAAACTAAAAGCAACGGCTGATCCGCGGGCGAACTGGGGTCGAAGCTTAGATCGCGGGCATCGGGAGCAAGGAGTCGTGTGCGTCCGAAGCGTGGTTTGTAGTGGCAGAGCAGGGTAGATATGGCGCGAAACACGGGAATGCCGATTTCCGCGCGGGTCATTTCGGCAAACCACAAATCGATCCCTCTCTGCGCCAAGGCGTCGAGCACGTCCGATAGGTCACGTTCAACCGCGCGATGAGGCAGACTTGGCGCGACATATTGGATCGGCGCCATATTCAGCGGCCGGGTATTCATCGAGGTTTTCTCCCGCCATCGCGACCAGGTACCAGCTTTGTCGCCAAGCGCTCGTGAAGCCCTGAGCGATATCTCCATTTGAAGCATCTCGGTCAAGGCGGCCGTCGCAGCGGACTGCAGGCTTTTGCCCGCAGCAAAGCCTACCGAGACGTCGCTGCCGTCCGGCTCCGCCGAGGCAGCGGCAATCACCGGGACGTCGATGTCGGAGGTAATGTCGAAGAGCCGGGTTCGACGCTCGCGATCCCACACCCAGTCAACAAGCGCGTCGACGCCCGAGAGACAGTGCGGATCAATTGTTCGGCGCTGCCTTCTTCCATACCACCACCGACCCGCCGCATCCCTCTCGACCAACTCCAGGACAGCCGCCAGTTTCGCTGCATCCGCACCAGGTCCTGCAGCGCACCCACTGCTATCGCCGATGGCGACCGCGCCCTCCTCGCCGACCTTTTTCCGTCCTATGAAAGCAAAGTCTGCCGGTATGAACGCCCCATTCCCCCCAAATGCATCTTCAACCCGCAGCCAGTTCAGCGCGGCGGAGCCATCCCTGATCGGCGGCCGCCAATCGAAGCCGTTGTTTTCCTTGTTCCACGCAGCGCGGGCGGCGATTTGATCGGGACTGAACCCGTTCAGCCGTTCAGGAGCGATTGCCGCCGATCCGATCTCGTCGACCGTAGCGGTGATCAACGGCTCGTCACCCCACGAGCAGCAACTGAAGAGTTCGGCTGCCTCGCCAAGGCAACTCGCCCGACAATCGTCGATGCTCAATCCTCGGCCGCTCGCCAGCCTCCCCGTTTCGGGCATTGCTGCGCGCGGTGCTGCTGGCATTTGCAGCAGAGCGTCCTTGGGGATTGCGATAGCGAAATGAGCCGGAACATCCGTCACAGGCAGGTCAATCACGTCGAACAACTCGCCGACCCTGGCGAGCTCGCTAGAGCCGTCAATGAAAGCATTTGCCATCAGTTCTTTGTACCGTCGACTAAGCGTGCGTTGGGGAGCAGAATAACACATTCGACGGGCATGGGCGGCGACTATGCAAGCGAGATCGGAGCGAGCGACCCTTAAATCAATCCTGTTTGCGGACCTGGCTCAGTATAGCCGGCTAACCGCGGCCGACGAACTTGGAACACTCGATCTCGTTTCGCAGTGTTTCCAACTCTTCCAAACCCATTGCGAGGAATTCGGCGCCGAGTTCATCAAGACGACAGGCGACGGGGTCCTGATACTGTTCGACGGTGTATCGAACGCCATCGACTACGCCATTTTCATGCAGGGTTGCCTGGCTGACCTCCTGGACAGGAGAGCGTTCTACAGTCGATTCCGGATCGGATTGCATATTGGAGAGGTTCATCGCCGTGACGGCGACGTGTTCGGCCATGCGATAAACGTGGCCGCCCGGGTGCAGGCCATGGCCGAGTCAGGCGGTGTGTGTGTGACCCAGGACGTCTACTGGGCGGCCCGCAACACCGGGCGGTGGCGTTTTCGGTTCGCCGGTCGGCCCGCCTTGAAGAACATGCCTGAGCCGCTGACGCTCTACAACGTGGTTGCCTCCAACCTCGCGGATGTCCCGGATAACGGCCATCAGCGACTGATTTCGGTCATCGATGGGCTTGGCCTTTACCGGGAAGATGGCGAAGCAATCGCCTTGCGTTCCCCGAAAGCGCAGGCCCTGATCGGATATCTTGCACTGTCCAGCAATTTTCAGGAGGTGCATGACCGGGTGGCTACCTTGATCTGGCCAGAACGAAGCCCGGTAGCCGCTCGGCGTGCGATGGCGAACTGCCTGCAGATCGCCGAAAGATCAATTGCGGGCAACTCGGCGGCAGGAATTCTCAGGCGCGGAAATATTATCGGGTTGAGCCCGTCGCGCGTAACCGTCGATGTCGTTCGCATGTTGAAGGATCTTGGAGAGGGCAAGATCGACGAGCTGCTGCTTCGACGATCGGATTGGTCCGATGCGATCCTGTTTGGCCTGGAAGACACCAGCGACCTGTTCAGTGCGTGGCTGAGCGTCACCAGGCACAACTGGCGTGACCACGCATTGGAAGCCCTGGAGGCCATGCTGGAACGCTTCGAGATAGCCGAACCTGCAATGCGCAGGGCGGCAAATGCCCTCTTGGTCCTCGAGCCCAGCCATGAGCGCGCTGCGCGCTGTCTCATCCGCCACCATGCGGAACTGCAGAATGTCGCCGCAGCAATGCGCGTCTACGAAAATCTGCGCGACCTTCTGCGCGAACGATATCAGTTGCTGCCGAGCATGGAAACGACGGCTTTGGCCGAGGCCCTCAAGGGTCCGGAGCCGCTATTGTTGAACAGAAAGAAACCACCTCGACCGAGCGGACCCGCGCCAACGCTTGCGGTCGCAAAATTTGAGGCTCGAACAAAGAAGATCTCTCTTCTGGTCTGGGGATTCCGCTCCGAACTGATCGCCAATCTATCCAAGTTCCGGGAGTTCACAGTCATCGAGTTAAAAGATACTGCAATCGAAAGTCCCGACACGGACTATCTGCTGGCGGCCCAATGCGTGGACAACCAGGACGACATGCAGTTGATCGTCTCGGTAAGCGATGCCAACACGAATCAGGTCATTTGGAGCGATTCGTTCAGATTTTCGCTTGGAAGCTGGCTCGCTTTGCAGAAGCAGCTGGTCGGAAGGATTGCTTCCACTTTGGAAGTTTACCTTTCGCATGACAGGCTGTCGCGTCAGGTCAGGGGCCTCCCGCAAAATCTCAATATCTATGATGCCTGGTTGCGCGGCGAGGACTTACTGACGCGCTGGACACCAGATGCCGAGGACGAGGCCCAACGGCTGTTCGAAGGCGCGATCGTTGCTGACCCGAACTTCGCTCCTGCCTACGCCAGTCTGGCCAGCATCCACAACGCGCGACAATTCATCCGACCGGGAATTGCTGCCGATCCTTCGATAACGGAGAGGGCTGCCGAGCTCGCCCAACGCGCTGTGGCGCTCGATCCCTTGGATGCACGCAATCATTTGGTCGTCGCTTGGTCGACAGCCATGACCCGACACTTCGAACAGTCGGAAGTGCACTACGAACTGGCCGCCGAACTCAACCCCAACAGTCCCAAGACACTGGTGTCGGCCGCTTTGGGCATGGCGTTCATGGGCCGCGTCGATTCTGCGTCGCGTCTGCTGGAGCGTGCAATGGATCTGACATCCATGTTTTTGGACTATCAGTGGTCGCACATCGCGGTAATCCGCTATTTTGCTGGAGATTTCGAAGGCGCAATCGAGGCGGCCGATCGGTCCAAAAACGCAATCGTCGACACCGCTGGTTGGAAAACTGCCGCCCTGCGCAAGTTAGGCAGAACGGATGAAGCGCGTGCGGCGCTGATGCAATTGCAGGAGTCTATTGCCGCAGCCTGGGCAGGACCCGCAGCACCGGCTCTGGAGGACATCTTGGACTGGTTTCTAGGCGCCTTCCCAATCAAGCGGGACGAGGATCGGCGTGATCTGGAACGGCTATGCCAGGTAGATGTCCACACGCACAAGCTCCCTTGATCCATCAGCCGGCACCAGGCCGTCATCGATGCTGTTCCAATACTCGCAGGCTTTCAAGCCCGATCAGACAAATGCGAAACTGCTGACTTGTGCCGATCGGTTGATAAGTTCATACTAAAATACGGCCCGGTGGAATACTATGGCCCGCCATGCTCAAAAAGCTTATCTCGTCAGAGCGGATGACCGTATCTTGCTATTTGAGCGTCGCAAGACGCCAAAGGAAGTTGGCCACGAAGAATTCTTGGCGTTGGTCCGCGTAGCCAACACGCCCGCCTATAAGCACATCTTCGGATTGCATGAAGGCAAGGCGCTTCCGTCCATAAAGGCTCTGGTGGCGCTTGGAGACGCACTTACCCACAAGCCCTATGCCTCGTCGGATGATAGCGATATCCCGGCAGGGTACACATATTTCGGCCAGTTTATTTTCCACGACATCAGTTTTATGGGACCGGGTAAGGATCCCGCCAACGATAGAACACCTGCTCTCGACCTAGACAGCGTGCTCCGGATTGATGCATCAGTTATGCTGGGGGCCGGATGTCATGACTCCGGACCGTTGCCGATAGGCTGTACGTCAGGCAGCGTGGTCATGCCTGAAGATCTGCCTCGTGTCGATCTCGGACTGCCTGAGGAAGGCAAGCCGCTGATAATGGACAACCGCAACGATGATTTCTTGCCGTTGGCGCAGTGTCACGTGGCCTTGTTAAAGTTTTTCAATGCCATTGCGAAAAGAGAGGGCTACGACCCCGCCAAGAAGGGTTCTTACGACAAAGTGTGGTGGCAGAAAGTTCGTCGCATTTGGCTGCAGCATTTTCAATCTGCGGTCTTACATGACTATCTACCCCGCATCGTAGATCGATCCTCCTTTCGCAATGTAATGCAGCACGGCCGCTGCATCGTTAAAGCCGGAGCATCGTCTCAAAACCCAGATTGGCTTCCTATCGAATTCGGAGCGGCGGTCGCACGTTTCGGCCACAGCATGATCAGGGATGCGTACCGACCGTGGAACCGGATCGAGGGGTTGGCGCGGCTGTCCGAATTTATGGAATCCAGCTACGCAAATTCTGGCGATAAATTGAACTCATCGGCTCATCGCCTTCTAAGAAACTGGGTCACGAACTGGTTTCTGTTGCTGGATTTTTCTGGCACCGCGTATGATGCGCAAGCGATTGAACCGATCAAGGCAAATAAGATCAATCTTAGCCTCTCCCCTTCATTAGCAAGCTTGCCCAACTGCCTGTTCGACGAATTGTGCTGCAACCCGGCTCCGGGGGACGTGTTCGGACTCGCTGAGGAGACCATGAAAACGGGCCATGAACTGGGCCTCGCCACTGCGCAGCATGCTGTCCTTTTGACCAACGCTGCATTGGTTTCAAAGCAGCAGCCGCCCCTGGCCTACCTTTTGCCTGAACAAATTCCGACTGACGACCCATCAATCCGGCAAGCCTTCACCGACCACCCCGACCTGCTAACCCGAACGCCCCTTTGGTATTACATCCTGAGAGAGGCAGAGCATTTTGGCGGTGGATGCCACTTAGGTCCGCTGGGAAGTCGCATCATGATGGAAACAGTTCACGCCGCGATTGAATCAAGCGCAAACTCAATTCTTTCTGAGCCGGCGTGGCGACCAGAGCTACCATCTGCAAATTTCAGATATTTCTCTATGCCCGACCTGATTGCGACGGCGGGACATCCGAATCCAATTGGCTAAATGGAGGGAGAAAATGGCTAAGCTTAAAATCTTTAAGGACAACAATTTCAACGCTGAAATTCCGAGCGCAGACGGGTATGTGAATGTCACGAAAAATCTCATCCTGACCGCCAACAGTTATGACTATTTTAGGGCAAACAACCACAAGGCGGAGAGGCCCGGCCTGCTGACCGGCCACGCCGGATACGAGGGGAACACAAAACTAAAAGTTTATCACGAGCTGGCAGCCGGCGGTTCCGCGGAAATTACAGACGCAAATTGTACGATCGAGGTCACCGAGGATCAGAAAAAGCCAAATGGGGGCAACCCGTCAAAGTTTAATATCGGATTTCCTCCAGAACGTCCGCTATCGGTCAATTATCTCAAGCCGTATGTGCAGGTCCTTGGCAGTATATTGTTTGATCCAAGCGAGCCTGACGGTGACAAGAGGCTGGAGCGAGCATGTCAATTCCTTTTCGGCATGATGCTGCTAACCCGCTGCCGCTGACGTGCAGTGCAGCTCCTCTCGGAGCATCGCCCCTGGAGGTTGCCGGCGCGGGCTCCTCAAAATGCGGAGTTCAGCCCCGCTAGGTGGCGAGCCGAGGCAGCTCCCCCTTGGCGTTCCCCGGCGCCAGACAGCAAAAAGGCCCGGTTTCCCGGGCCCTTTTTGCTTTTCAAATCTAAAGAAGATTTGGAGCGGGTGAAGCGATTCGAACGCTCGACCCCAACCTTGGCAAGGTTGTGCTCTACCCCTGAGCTACACCCGCTCACACGGCCCTAGGGCCGCAAGCCGGGCCTATATGGCTGAAGAGCGCGGCGATTGCAACAGGGAAATGACGGGCTTTTTGGTCGCGCCAAATCGCCTGGCCGAACCTCGTTGGCAACGCTGGTCATTCATTGACTTCCCGCATCACGGTCTTGTCTCGGCGGCATCATTGGCCGTAAACGGCTTTGCGCGTGGCCAGACTTGTACCAGGTAGGGAAAGACCATCGATGCCGAAGACTGAAGCCGAGCTTTTCTCCTTTCTTGCCGATCTCGGCATATCGGTGTCGACCGTGCGTCATCCGCCGCTCTACACGGTCGCCGATTCGCAGTCGCTGCGCGGCGAGATACCGGGCGGCCACACGAAGAACCTGTTCCTCAAGGACAAGAAGGACAATTTCTTCCTGGTCAGCGTCGGCGAGGATGCGGTCGTCGACCTGAAGCAGATCCACACGATCATCGGCGCCGCCAGCCGTGTCTCCTTCGGCAAGCCGGAGATGCTGATGGAGCTGCTCGGCGTCGTTCCGGGCGCCGTCACCGTGTTCGGGCTGATCAACGACACCGAGAGACGGGTCAAGGTGGTGCTCGACCAGGATTTGATGGCGCATGACGTCATCAATGCGCATCCGCTGATCAATGAGGCGACGACGTCGATCGCTTCCGCCGACCTCATCAGATTCGTCGAGGCAACCGGCCATGATGCTGCTATCTTGAAAGTCTCGGCTTGATCGCCACATGGATGGCGAAAACTGACCTCTAGCATGGATGTCGCGCCTGCTCCGCTGGCGAGGGGCGCGACCGGAAGGGCGACGACATGAGCGACAACAACAATCCGTTTGGCCGCCAATTCGGCGGCAATTCCGGTCAGTACACCACCTCCGTGCAGTATGGCGGCGCCGAGCCGGCCAAGGCCGTGCCCGGCGCGGCACCGGCCGGTGGAGACCTGATCAAGGACACCACGACCGCCGCCTTCGCCGCCGACGTCATCCAGGAATCGCGGAAACAGCCGGTGCTGGTCGATTTCTGGGCGCCATGGTGCGGCCCCTGCAAGCAGCTCACGCCGCAGCTGGAAAAGGCGGTCAAGGCCGCCGGCGGCAAGGTCAAGCTGGTCAAAATGAACATCGACGACCATCCCTCGATCGCCGGCCAGCTCGGCATCCAGTCGATCCCGGCGGTCATCGCCTTCAAGGACGGCCAGCCGGTTGACGGTTTCATGGGCGCCATTCCCGAGAGCCAGATCGGCGAATTCATCACCAAGGTCGGCGGTAAGGGTAATGGCGCGCCGCCGGTCGCAGAAGCTTTGACCGCGGCAGCCGAAGCGCATGCGGCGGGCGATGCGCAGACCGCAGCCGACATCTATGACGCCATACTGGCGCAGGCGCCGGAGACGATCGAGGCTATCGCCGGGTTGGGCGAGCTTCTGTTCGAGGCCGGCGACAGCGAGGGCGCCGAGGCGCTGCTGGCAACGGCGCCGGAGGCCAAGAAGGATGCGCCCGCACTTGCCGCGCTGCGCGCCAAGATGACGCTGGCGGCTGAAGCGGCAGCGCTTGGCAATCCCGCCGAGTTCGAGCAGCGCCTGGCCGCCAATCCCGGCGACCACCAGGCGCGTTTCGATCTAGCCATGGTCCAGAATGCGCGAGGCGATCGCCATGCGGCGGCCGACAATCTGCTGGCCATCATCAAGGCCGACCGCGCCTGGAACGAGGACGGCGCCAGGGCGCAGCTGCTGAAGCTGTTCGAGGCCTGGGGCATGACCGACGAGGCGACGCTGGCGGCGCGGCGCAAATTGTCGTCGCTGCTGTTTTCCTGAGCCGTTCGCCGGCGAAATTACCGGCGGAATGGTTTTGGGACCTTGCGGCCGGCGTCGGCTGCGCCAGATTAGGCCGATACTGTCGCGCCCGAAGCGATCGGAGGACTTAAGTGCAGGTCGGAAACGCACATTACCGGGTCGGCAAGGATCTGCCGTCGACCATCCCGGTGTTTCCGCTTGCCGGCGCGCTGCTTCTGCCGGGCGGCCGTATGCCGCTCAACATTTTCGAGCCGCGCTATCTGCAGATGGTGGATGAGGCTATCGCCGGCGCGCGGCTGATCGGCATCATCCAGCCCAGCCTCGACGGCGCGCTGCGTGCCGATGGTGAGCCCGAACTGTGCAATGTCGGCTGCGCCGGGCGCATCATCTCGATGGCCGAGAGCGGCGACGGCCGCTATCTGATTTCGCTGCAGGGTGTGTGCCGGTTCCGCATCACGCATGAGCTGCCGTTGAAGACGCCGTTCCGGCAATGCAAGCTGGCGCCGTTCCTCACCGATCTTAGCGAAGACCAGGCGGCGAGCGAGGTCGACCGGCCTGCGCTGCTTAAAGCGTTTCGTGCCTATCTGCAGGCCAACGAGCTCGAGGCCGACTGGGAAAGCGTCAGCCGCGCTGAAAACGCCATGCTGGTCAACGCGCTGTCGATGATGGCGCCTTACGGCCCGGCCGAGAAACAGGCGCTGTTGGAAGCGCCCGACTTGAGAGCCCGCGCCGAGACGCTGATCGCCATCACCGAAATGGCGCTGGCGCGCGAGAATGAGGATTTTGGCTCGAGTTTGCAGTAAGGTGTGTCAACGCATCTTGGGCCGGTGGTTGGCTGAAAGAGGAAACGATGGCAGCGGACGGACGTGACGGCAAGACGGCCAATGTCGATCCAAAACTGCTGGAGCTGCTGGCCTGCCCGCTGACCAAAGGGCCGCTGGCCTGGGACCCGGAACGCGGCGAATTGATCTCGCGGCTCGCCAAGCTCGCCTATCCCGTGCGCGACGGCATCCCGATCATGCTGCCCTCGGAGGCGCGGACGATTTCGGCGGAGGATGTGCTGTCGCCGCCGCGGCTGAGTGGGCCGGCGCAGGCTGGACGCTGATCGGCAGGTAGCCCTTGATCGTTCCTTTTAGGGGCAAATCGCAAACCTTGGAGATTGACCGAAACGCTCCTCCCTTCGTCATCCTAGGGCGGAGCAGCCGCGAAGCGGCGTCGCGGAGACCCTAGGATCCATGCCGCGACCTGATCGAAGGGTGCAGCGGAGCAGAATTCTGCACCGTTTCAATGCCTTAATGTCACTGCATGGATCCCGGGGTCTGCGCCGCGTCGCTTCGCTCCTTGCTTCGCCCCAGGATGACGATGCGATGGGCGTCTCCATAAAGCCCTACTGAAAATTCCTTCCCTTGGGCATGACCCTCTCGGCCTTGTCCGACAGCGCTGCGATGTCGGGCCGGACCGGCACGGCCGGTGTCATCTCCTCCAGCAGCACTGTCAGCCAGGGCGTCAGATCCTCGATCTTTTCGGCGACGATGTGGATGACATCGGATTCCGACTGCAGCTTGCCGGTGACCTTGACGAAGCGGGCGCCCATGACGATGGGGCGGAAGCGGGTAAACGTCCTTTCCCAGAAAATGACGTTGGCGACGGCCTTGTCGTCCTCCAGGGTCAGGAAGATCGCATTGCCTTTGCCGGGCCGCTGGCGCACCAGCACCAGCCCGGCGACGGAAACCCGCCGGCCGTCGCGAACCGCGCCAAGGTTGGCATTGGGGATGACGCCGGCGCGGTCGAGCCGCTCGCGCAGGAAGGCGACCGGATGCGCCTTTAGCGACAGGCCGAGCGAACGGTAGTCATGGATGACATGTTCGCCGAGCGGCATTATCGGCAGTTTTGTTTCGGGTTCGAGTTCGCGCAGCCGGATCGCCGGCTGGTCGAACAGTGGCAGTCTTTCGGCGGCACTCTTGCCGTCCAGCGCGCGCACCGCCCACAAGGCTTCACGACGGTCGAGGCCGAGCGAGCGGAAGGCGTCGGCCTGCGCCAGTCTTTCGATGTCGTCGACATCGAGACCGGAGCGCAGCCAGACATCCCTGACGCTTGAATAGCCGGCGCCGCGCCGCTCGGCAAATTGCTCCATGCGCTCCTTGGACAGTCCCTTGATCTGCCTGAAGCCGAGCCGCACGGCGTGCTTTGTCTCGATGACACCGCGCATCTCGGCATGGCGCGGCAGGATGCGGGCCGGGTCGAATTCGTCTTCCTCCAGCGTGCAGTCCCAGCCGGAAAAATTGACGTCGACGTCGCGGATATCGACGCCATGGTCGCGCGCGTCGCGCACCAGCTGCGCCGGTTGATAAAACCCCATCGGCTGCGAATTGAGGATCGCGGCGCAGAACACGTCGGGATAGAAAGTCTTGAACCAGCACGAGGCATAGACGAGCAGCGCGAAGGAGGCGGCGTGGCTTTCGGGAAAGCCGTATTCGCCGAAGCCTTCGATCTGCTTGAAGCAGCGCTCGGCGAAGTCCTTGGTGTATCCCTTGCCGACCATGCCGTCGATCATGCGCTGGCGGTAATTGCCGATGGTGCCGGTGCGCTTGAAGGTGGCCATGGCGCGGCGCAATTCGTCGGCTTCGCCCGGCTTGAAGCCGCCGGCGACGATGGCGATCTTCATCGCCTGCTCCTGGAACAGCGGCACGCCCAGCGTCTTCTTGAGGATCGCCTCCAGCTCCGGCTTTTGATACTCGGCCTTCTCCTTGCCTTGCCGGCGGCGCAGATAGGGATGAACCATGTCGCCCTGGATCGGGCCCGGCCGCACGATCGCCACCTCGATGACAAGGTCGTAGAAATCCTTTGGCTTGAGCCTTGGCAGCATCGACATCTGGGCACGCGATTCGATCTGGAAGACGCCGAGCGTGTCGGCGCGGCCGATCATGTCGTAGACATGCCTGTCCTCAGGCGGGAGGCTTCCCAGCACATAGGGCCTGCCATACTCATCGCGCGCATCCGGGTAATGATTGGTGAGCAAGGTGAAGGCGCGTTTCAGGCAGGTCAGCATGCCGAGCGCCAGCACGTCGACCTTCAAAATCTTGACCGCGTCGAGATCGTCCTTGTCCCATTCGACCATCTTGCGTGCCTCCATCGCCGTCTTGACGATGGGGACGATCTCGTCGAGCCGGTCTCTGGTGATGACGAAGCCGCCGACATGCTGCGACAAATGCCGGGGAAAGCCCATGATCTCGTTGGCGTGGGCGATCACGTGACGGGTCGAGGTCTCGTTGCGGTCGAGGCCGCCGGCATGGGCCTCCTTCTCGCCGAGCTCCGAGGTCGACCAGCCCCAGATCGAACTGGAGAGCGCGCTGCGGACATCGTCCGACAGGCCCATGGCCTTGGCCACCTCGCGCAATGCCGAGCGGCCGCGATAGCTGATGACGGCGGCCGCCAGCGCGGTGCGCTTGGCGCTGTATTTGGAGTAGATGTATTGGATCACCTCCTCCCGCCGCTCATGTTCGAAGTCGACGTCGATATCGGGCGGCTCGTTGCGCTCCTCGGAAATGAACCGCTCGAACAGCGTGTCGATGCGCTCGGGGCCGACCTCGGTGATGCCGATGCAGAAGCAGACGATCGAATTGGCGGCCGAGCCTCTGCCCTGGCACAGAATGCCCTCGTTGCGGGCGAACTGGACAATGTCGTAAACGGTGAGGAAATAGCGCGCATAGTTCAGGCGCTCGATCAGAGCGAGCTCTTCGCCGATGCGCTGCGAGACGGAAGCGGGGACGCCCGCCGGATAGCGCGTGGCGGCCCCCTCCCTGGCCAGACGCTCGAGCTCGGCCTGCGGCCCGAGGCCCGATTGCGTCGGCTCGTCGGGATAGTTGTACTGGAGATCGCCAAGCGAGAAGGTCAGCTCGCCGGCAAAGCGCAGCGTCTCGGCCAGCGCCTGCGGATGGCGGCGAAAGAGGCGGGCCATTTCCAGCGGCGGCTTTAGATGGCGCTCGGCATTGGCCGTCAGTTCCAGCCCGACCTCGGCGACCGGCACATTGAGGCGGATGGCGGTAAGCACATCCTGCAGCGAGCGCCGCTCGGCTGTGTGGTAGAGCACATCGTTGGTCGCCATCAGCGACACGCTGGCGGCTTCCGCCATGGCGGCCGCCTGCTCGATGCGGAAGCGGTCATTGCCGCGATAATCCGGCGCCACGCCTAGCCGCAGGTTGGCGCCAAAACGATCCTTCAGCTGGCGGATCAATGCCAGGGGATCGTCGGCATTCGTCGAGAGATCCGGCAGCACCGCCAGCGACAGAAGATCGCCCCATTCGAGCAGGTCGCTGTGCTGGAGAAGAGTTGCACCTTTCTCGTTTTCGTCGCGCAGATTGGCCTGCGTCAGCATGCGGCAGAGATGGCCCCAGCCCTTGCGGTTCTGCGGATAGGCGAGAATGTCCGGCGTGCCGTCGCCGAACACCAGCCGGCAACCGGGGTGGTAGGCGAGCTTCTCGACCTTGGCCTGCTGCCAGGCGCGCACGACGCCGGCGACGGTGTTGCGATCTGCCAGCCCGATCGAGGAGAAGCCGAGGAATTTGGCCGCCACCACCAGTTCCTCCGGCTTGGAGGCGCCGCGCAGGAAGGAGAAATTCGACTGGATGCCGAATTCGGCATAGGGAATGACGGTCAGCGCGTTCATGCGAAGATACCATGCATGAACCAGCGCGGCGAAGGCTGCCCGGCGCCGTAGAGCCCCTGGCGGTAGAGCCAGTAGCGGCGGCCGTCGCTGTCCTCGATGCGGAAATAGTCGCGCGTCGGCGCGTCCTCCTCACTCTTCTGCCACCATTCCGGCGCGATGCGCTCTGGCCCTTCGGCGCGGGCGACCCGGTAGAGCGCGCGGCGCCAGCGGAAATTCATCGGCGGCCCCTCGGGCATTTCGGTGGCCGGCACCTCGATCGGCTCGGGCGAACGGAACAGCCGGATCGGCCGCTCAGGCGGGAAGATGGTTGCCGGCGGCGCGTCTTTCCGGTCCGGCCTTTTCGGCGGCGTGGTCCGTTGCGGCGCCTCGGAGAAGGGGATGGTGGCGACGGCGCGCTCCGGCAAATGGCTCTCGACGGCGACCGCTTTCAGCACCGCGCTGTCGCCGAGCCGGGCGCGGATGCGGTCGGCAAACAGCGCGATGTCGGCGCCGTCGTCCTCGGTCTCGCCGGTCAAATCGGCCTGCTGCATGTCGAAGGCGGCAGCCACCAGCACGGAAAGCCGCACCAGGTCGAAGCCGTAGCCGGCATCGATGTCCTGTTCGAGCGCGGTAAGCCGCTCGTGGAACAGGCGCTGGATCAGCTTCGGTTCGCGCAACGGGCGTGATGTACCGACGGCGATGCGGCTGACGGCGCCGTCGACGCGAAACAACAGCAACGCCAGCGTCCGGGCGCCCTCGCCGCGGCGCTCCAAGTCGACCTTCAGCGTCACAGCCAGCATTTCCACCAGCCGCTCGATCTCGGCGGTCAACACGACCGGCTCGGCGAGGTGGCGCTCGACCGAAAGCGGCGCCACCGGCAGGCGCGGCGATACCGCCTCGTCGAGGCGGCCGAGCGCCTGGTCGAGGCGCAAGAGCAAGCTGGCGCCGAAGCGGCGGGCAAGCGGCGCGCGCGGTGCGGCCATGACCGCGCCCGCGGTGCGCAGGCCGACACTTTCCAGGCTGGCGCGGATATCGGCTTCGATGCGCAGTGCGGCCAGCGGCAAAGGGGCCAGCAGCGCTTCCTCCTCGCCGGAGGGAACGATGCGGTCGCCGCAGAAGCGCGCCGCCGCCCAGGCCGCGCCCGGCGTCGCGGCAAGCCCGGCGCGGACCTCGAAACCCTGCTGGAAAAAGCGTGCAAGAATGTCATCCAGCATGGCGCGCTCGCCGCCGAACAAATGCGTGCAGCCGGTGACGTCGAGATAAAGGCCATCGGCGCCGTCCAGCGCCACCAGCGGCGTGTAGCGGTCGCACCAGTCGGCGAGACCTTCGAGCAGCCGGCGGTCGGCTTCCGGATCGGCCTCGACGATGTCGATCGAGGGATGCATGGCGCGCGCGTCGGCAATGCCCATGCCGCGCTTCAGATGCAGCGCCTCAGCCCGCTCGTCGAGGGCCGATATGCGCTGGGCGCTGCGGTCGCGATGGCTGATCACCAGAGGCAAATGATCCGACGGCCGGGAACGCCACGACCGTCCCAGGCGCTGGCGCAGGATCCGCTCTGCCCCGAGATGCGGAAACCACAGCGACAGAATTCTCTGGCCGTTCTTCCCGTCTTTCTTCGAAACTGTGTTCATCGGGGTTCCACTCCAGTGTGAATTGTCCGGGCAGAGCGCTACGGCTCTTGCCGATGCTGACGGTGAAGGCGGGGCGGCCGATTGAGCCGGCGAGCGGCCCGGCGATGGTCCGGCGGCTTGCAGCCGCTGCGGCCGACACGATAAGGCGTACGGGTGCCGCCGTTGGCTCGGCCTCGCCGGCCTGGCGCAGCAGAAACACCGGCCGGCCGGCGCTTTGCGCGCGGGCGTGCAGCCGGCGCGTTGCGGTGAGGTCGAGCCGCTGCGGGCTGCCGCGGATTTCGAGGATGATTGCGGCCAGCGCGGTCATCTTCGCGGCTTCCTCGGCCACCCACAGCGCATCGGTGAGTTTCGCCGCCTCGGAAAACAGCAATTGCTCCGGCGCGATGCCGAACATGCCCTGCAATCCCCTGGCATAGGGAAAGCCGGCCTCGCGAAAAATCTCTGACGTGCCGATCCACAGCACGGGCAGGTTCTGTCCCTTGAGGATCAGGCTGACCAGCGACAGCACAAAGCCGGCGACAGCCCCGGCATTGCGGGTCTCGAGGCCATGGATTTCGCTAAGCGCGGCTTTCGGCAGGCCGCCGTTCAGCGCGGCATCGAGGCGCTCGACGCCGGTGGGCAGGAAGGCATCCGGCGAAGCCACGGCAAGGCCGCGCCGGATGATGGTGACATCGGCATTAGATTCGGGCGCACCGCCGACATTGCCTTCAGCATGCGCACGAGGTCGCTCGCCGGCGGGCGCTTGCAGGCGCTCGGGCAGCGTTCCCTCGATCTTCGCGATCTGGCGGCGCAGGGCAAAAACAGTCTCCCGCGCCACGGCTGATGTCGCCATGACGGTCAGTTTCTTTCACAATTGTTCCTGTTATGTTCCTATAGATTCCAGAGGGTGCCCCAAGAGTCAAGCGGAGTCAGAAGGAATTTATTCCTCTATGACCATTGACGTCATGGAATTGCCGCTTCATTGCCGAGTCCGGTGCGAAAGCCTATATGCCGGGATCAAAGGACACAGCATGGCCCGCATCTACAAGACCCGCACCTGGCACGACGAACTCTCGCCTTCGATCGAGGAGATGGAGTTTCTGGCGCTGGAGGCGTACGCGCATCTGCCGGACGATTTTCGCAAGCTGACCGGCGAGATCGTCATCGTGATCGCCGAGTTCCCGACCGACGAGATCATGGACGATCTGTCGCTGGAGACGCCGTTCGACCTGCTCGGCCTGTTCGAGGGCCGCGGCATCGCCGAGCGCTGGAACCCGCAGACCGGCGAAGGCCCCAACCGCATCACGCTGTACCGCCGCGCCATCCTCGACTACTGGGCCGAGAACGAAGAGACGCTGGGCGACATCGTCACCCACGTGCTGATCCACGAGATCGGCCACCATTTCGGCCTGTCGGACGATGATATGGAAAAGATCGAAGAGGCGGCTGAGTAAGGCTGTGCCGATATTCAGGTGAGGCCGGCCTGCGAACGGCAGCTTCCTGCGCTTCCGGTGCTCACGTACCAAAAGTACGCTCCGCTCCGGTTCTCGGTATCAGCCATTCTCGGCTCGGCCTGACCTGAATCTCGACACAGCCTGCGTCGGTGCTTGCAAAGCCTACCAATCGCTCAGCTTGGTATCCGGCCCGTATTCCTGGCCGTCGATATCCTTCACCACCGACTGGCCGCAGCGCATCGATTTGGTCTTCTTGTCGTAGGCGTAGGTCGGTGAGCCGTACAGGTGCCAGCCCCTGTTCAGCGCCGCGGTCACCTTGTGGCAAAAGGTGGAATCGTCGGGGGCAGATAAAAAGCGGTAAAGTCTCATGGGTCAGGTCCTGTCGTGAGTGTCTTGTCGAGGCGTGATCTTTTCAAAGCCGGCTTAGGCAATCATGCGCCGATGGCGGCGGCCTTCGCCAGCAGTTTTTCGGCCTGTGCCAGATGCAGCCGCTCGACCATCCTGCCGTTCAGCGCAATCACGCCCTTGCCCGTGTTTTCCGGCAAGGCGAAAGCATCTTTCACCGCGCGCGCCTCGGCCAGCGCTTCGGGCGCGGATGCAAAGGCGCGGTTGGCGGCGTCGATCTGGGCCGGATGGATCAGCGTCTTGCCGTCGAAGCCCATGGCGGCGGCCTCCGTGCATTCGCGCGCAAAAGCATCAGGATCGCGAAAATCGTTGGAGACGCCGTCGAGCATGTCGATGCCGCCGGCGCGCGCGGCCAGCACCATCTGCATCAGCCAGGGCACGAGGTAGCGCCGGTCCGCTGTCGCCAGAATGCCGGTCTCCTTGACCAGATCGTTCGTTCCGGCAACGAAACAATTGAGACGCGAGGCCGGGTCGCGGCCGAGTTCAGCAATGGCGCCGATGTTGAGCATGGCCTTGGGCGTCTCGATCATTGCCCAGAGTTTGACACTGTCGGAGGCAAAATTGTCGTCGAGCACATCGCCGACTTCGAGGATGTCGCGCGGCGTTGCGACCTTGGACAACAGGATGCCGTCGGGTTCGAATTTTGCCGCGGCCAGCAGGTCATCGGTGCCCCATTCGCTGGACAACGCGTTGACGCGCACGATCATCTCGCAGCGCCGCTTCGGCCGGCTGGCGAAAATGCCGGCCAGCTTTTCGCGCGCCGCGACCTTGTCGGCGGGAGCGACGGCGTCTTCGAGGTCGATGATCACGGCATCGCAGGCAAGCGTCGCGATCTTGGCCAGCGCCTTGTCGTTGGAGGCCGGAACGTAGAGTACAGAGCGGCGCGGGCGGTAGGGTTCGCTTGTCATGGCCGATCTATGCCGCCTGCAATAGGCCGAGGCAAGTGTGCTGAGCAATCGGCCAATCGCCGAAGCTGGCGCTGCCCCTCACCTGCCTGCCGGCATCCTCTCCCCGTAAACGGGGCGAGGGACGCTGTCATCGGCGATTTCGCCAATCGCCAGCCTTGCAACACGAGCGCAGCCCTTGCGGCCAGCCCCCTTCTCCCCGTTCAACGCAGGACTGTCCGGGGAAAGTTATTCATATATGAAGGCCATCTGATTGAGGGAGGATCGGTCTCTTGGTCGGCTCGGATTGACCGGCGGCGGCTTGTCGATGGCGTTTATTTTTCGCCGCCCGAACAAGTATTGGGCGACCAGCTCTGTGAACCGCAGGATTGGAATGGCGACACCTCGGGTGCGCGCGACGATGCGCAGCAGTGCATAGGCGATCATTGCCGCGAAGAGCTGCAGGCGGATTGCATTGCCGTTGTTGCCCAGGAACTTGCCGATCTTGAGGTGCTGCTTGATCCAGCGGAACAGAAGCTCGATTTGCCAGCGGCCTTTGTAGAGCTGCCCGATCTCGACTGCGGAGCGCGCCATGTCGTTGGTCAAAAGCATGATGGTGTCGCCTTCCTGGCGCTGGATGCGCAGGCGCCGCAGGCGTATCGGCAGCTTGCAAGCGCCCTTGCTGACCAGGTTCACCTCACTGTCTTCCAGGATCAGGAAGCCGTCGCCCTGCGGCTCGGCCACGGGGCGGTTGCACAGCTGCGCCAGCCCCATGTTGGTCTTGGGCCGCGTTACGAAGACCGACCCGGCCTCGGCGATCGCCGTCCACCAGCCATAGTGGCAATAGCCCTTGTCGAACACATAGGTCGCCGCGGGCTCGATGGTGATCCGGCGGCCGATCTGGGCGTCGTTGACGTTGGCGTCGGTGATGTCGAGGACGCGCGGATGGTCGGCCTTCGGGTCATAGACGACATGGACTTTCATGCCGCGGATGCGTCCGTTCGACTTGGCCCACTCGCACAGCTTGCCCAGTGGAATGGGGGTCGAGTCGATCAGCCGCAGCATTTCTTTACCCTCTTGCCGCGTCTGCCGGTCGAGCAGACCCGCCACCAGGCTGAAGGCCTCGGCAAAAATGGCGACCGGGCGCCGTGCGTTGGCGTCCGACAAGGTCGAACGCATCAGCGGACCGCTGCCCAGGTGGTAATGATGCTGGCTGTTGGCGTTCCAACCGGCTTCCAGGCCACGCAGGCTGTCGCTGCCGCAGAACTGGGCATAGATCAACGCCACCAGATGATCCCAACTCCTGAACGATTTGTCGTAGGCATCGCCGTCGTGACGATCCACAATGGCTTGGAATTGACGGCGATCCATGGCTTCAAGAAGCTGCCCGAAGATGCTAGGTGCAAAGCGCATGCCCCGTTCCTTTTCTGAGTCTCGACAACCAGAGAGAAGACGGACAAACCCCGTTTTACGGGGCATGCACATGCGGCATTTCGATTCACTCAAAACTTTCCCCGGACAGCCCTGCGTTCAACGGGGAGAAGATGCCGGCAGGCAGATGAGGGGCAGCGCAAACGCCTGAAAACAAAGCTCGAAGCGCCCATTCCGCCCTGCACGAAAACTGCACACGATTGCGGAAATCCTCCTCGTATCCGCCCTGCCGTCTTCATGCGAGCCCGCGACAACAGCGGCATGCAACAGCGAAGCACCCACCGTTGGTCCCTGCCCTGCCGGCTGCGCAGCGAAAGCTGGTGGCTGGTCGATCCGCCCCGGCCGGAGGCCCGCCCTCGCACGGAGGCAAGCCTGCTCCCTTTTATCCGCCCGCCCGCCGGCCAGATCCAGCCCATCAGGAAAGTCCTCGCATGACATCATTCGTCAGCTTTTGCAGCCGCTTCGGCATCGCCGTCCTGCTCGTCGCGCTGGCGGATTTTTTCTTTTATGGCCAGCCGGCCGGCATCACCGTTCTTTTGTTCGCCATCGTGACGGCCGGCGCGGTCGTCGCCGTGCATCCCGCTGCCCTCAATTCCCCCATTCCCTGGCTCAGGCCGGCCGCCCTGTTCGTCGCGCTGCTGCCGCTGGCCGAAAATGTCAGCGCGCTGTCGGTCTCGGTCGCGCTCGTGGCCATGGTGGTGTTTGCGCTGTCGCTGGCCGGGCGGCTGCGGCGCAGCGTTGCGCGCATTGTCGGCCAGATCGCATTGTTTCTCCTGGCGGTGCCATTGCGGTTCGTCAGCGATTTCATCCGCTGGCGCAAGACGGCGCGTCGCTTTGGCCGCCGCCGGATCCGGTTTGCGTCCATCGCGGTCTGGGTCATGCCGCTGACGCTGGGCGCCGTTTTCCTGACGCTGTTCGGCGCCGCCAATCCTGTCATCGACTACTGGCTGTCGCTGATCGACCTGATGAAGCTCCTCGATCTCATCCAGCTGGCGCGGATTGCCTTCTGGCTGTTTGTGCTCGCTTGTGTCTGGGCCCTGCTGCGGCCGCGCCTGCCGCGCTTCCCGCGCCTTATCCCACGGCCGAGACAGAACCTTGCCGGCGCCCAGCCGGCAACCAAAGCGGAGCGGCATGTGGTCGAGGACATCGTCTTCGGCAAGGGCGCCATCTTGCGCGCTTTGATCGTCTTCAACGCCTTGTTTGCGCTGCAGACCGGGCTCGACGGTGCCTATCTCTGGGGCGGGGTCGCCCTGCCCGACGGCTTGAGCTACGCCGCCTATGCGCATCGCGGCGCCTATCCGCTGATCGTCACCGCGCTGCTGGCCGCCGGCTTCGTGCTGGCGGCGCTGCGGCCGGGCAGCGAAACCTCAGGCGATCCGCTGATCCGCCGGCTGGTCTATGCCTGGGTGGCGCAGAACATCGTGCTGGTGATCTCGTCGATCCTGCGGCTCGACCTCTATATTGGCATCTATGCGCTGACCTACTGGCGCATCGCCGCTTTTGTCTGGATGGGGCTGGTGGCGGCAGGGCTGGCCCTGATCATCGCCCGCATCGCGCTCAGGAAATCCAACGAATGGCTGTTCTCGGCCAATCTTCTGACGTTATCGGCGACGCTTTATGCCTGCTGTTTCGTCAACTTTGCAGCAACGATCGCCAACTTCAATGTCGACCACTCGCTTGAAATGTCCGGTTCCGGCACCCCGCTCGATGCGCAGTATCTGCGCTCGTTCGGCGCTGTTGCCATGCCGGCGCTGGATCGCTTCTACATGCATAAATTCGGGAACCAAATCACCTATCTGGCCGACCAGGTGATGATCGACGACACTATCGCCGAACAGAAGCAGTGGCGAGCCTGGAGCTTTCGCGGCTGGCGGTTGGCCAAAATTCTCGACAAGAGAGGCCCGCTCGTGCTTCCTCCGGCACAGCAACCGCCTGCCATGCCATCCACGCCGGACCGCTAGACCCATGCCGCATCAGATCCTGGTCGCCGACGACGATCCGCACATCCGCGAGATCATCTGCTTTGCGCTGGAAAAGGCAGGGATGAAGACTCAAGGTGTGTCTGACGGCGCGGCCGCCTTGCAGGCCATCGAACGCCGCGAGCCCGACCTCGTCGTGCTCGACATCGGCATGCCGGAGATGGACGGGCTGGAGGTCTGCCGGCGGCTCAGGCAACGCTCCGATGTGCCGGTGCTGTTCCTGTCGGCGCGCGACGAAGAGATCGACCGCATCCTCGGGCTCGAAATGGGCGGCGACGACTATGTCACCAAGCCGTTCAGCCCGCGCGAACTTGTGGCGCGCGTCAACGTCATTTTGCGTCGCGCCCGCCCAGTGGCGCCTGACCCGACCGACGACAGGGCTTTCGCGCATGGCAAGCTCAGCCTGACGCCGGCCAGCCACGGCGCCAGTTTCGACGGCAAGGCGCTGGCGCTGACGGCGATCGAATTCTCGATCCTGAAAGGGTTTCTGGCACGGCCGGCGCATGTGCTGGGCCGCGACCTGGTGGTGGCCAGCGCCTATGCCGCCAACATCCATGTCGCCGACCGCACCGTCGACAGCCATATCCGCAACATCCGCGCCAAGCTGGCGGCGGCGGGCTGCCACGACGCCATCGAAACCGTGCATGGGGTCGGCTTCCGGCTTGGCCGATGCGGCGCCTGAGCGACCGCAAATGGATCGGCACCAAATGGCGGCCAAGGCTGGCCACGGTGGTTCTCGCCATCCTCATCATGGTGCTGGCGCTGCCTCTGGTCGGCCTGTTCTTCTTTCGCCTCTATGAAAACCAGCTGATCCGCCAGACCGAGGGCGAGTTGATCGCGCAGGGCGCCGTCATCGCCGCCATCTATGCGCAGGATGTCCGCGACGCCGGCATTTCCCTGGACAAGCTTGGCGGGCCGGTTGAGGCTGAGAACGACGATGCCAGCCGCGGCGACGATTCGCCTTACCAGCCGATCGAGCCGAGCCTGGATCTCGCCTCCGATTATCTGCTGCCGACACGGCCCGCCGGCATCGTGGCCACCACCGATCCGGCCTTCGCGGCGATCGGCGCGCGGCTGTCGGGCATTCTCGACACGACGCAAAAGACCACGCTGGCCGGCTTCCGGCTGCTCGATCCCAAGGGCGTCGTCATTGCCGGGCGCGATGAGGTCGGCCTGTCGCTCGGCGGTGTCGAGGAGGTGCGGACAGCATTATCCGGCCACTACGCCAGCGCGTTGAGACAAAGAATTCCTGATCAGCCACCGCCGCCGCTCTATTCGGTCAGCCGCAGCACCAAAGTCCGCGTCTTCGTCGCCATGCCGGTTGCGGTCGACGGGCGGGTCGCCGGCGTGATCTATCTGTCGCGGACGCCGAACAACATCGTCAAACACCTCTATGGCGAGCGCGGCAAGGTGACGCTGGCGGCCATCGCCATGCTTTGCGGCACGCTGCTGATCGCGCTGGTCTTCCTGCGCACCGTCAGCCGGCCGATCTATGCGCTGATGGAGCGCACCAGGCGCATCGCCGCCGGCGACCGCGACGCGATCCGGCCGCTCGACCACCACGGCACGCGCGAAATGGCCGAACTGTCCGCCGCCTTCCTCGACATGGCTGAAAAGCTGCAGGCGCGCTCCGACAGCATCCAGACCTTTGCCACTCATGTCTCGCACGAGCTCAAATCGCCGCTGACGGCGATCCAGGGCGCGGCCGAGCTGTTGCGCGATTCCGGCGGTGCGATGGACGCCGCCGAGCGCAAGCGGTTTTCCGGCAACATCGTCACCGATGCCGGCCGGCTCAACCTGTTGGTTCGCCGCCTGCTCGACCTGGCGCGCGCCGAAAACCTGGCGCCGAGCGGCGAAAGCACATCGCTCGATGCAGCGCTGGCGCTGCTGCCGGTGGATGGCAGGCTGGCGGTCAACGTCGAGGCGGGTGGCGCGATAGGTCTGCGCATCTCGGCCGAGAATGCGGCGATCGTCCTTGCCAATCTGATCGACAATTCGGCCAGGCATGGCGCCACGCAGGTCTTGTTGGCGGCAGCCGGCGCGGAGGGCAAGGTGACCATTGCGGTCAGCGACGACGGCGGCGGCATTTCGCCGAGCAACCGGGCACGCATCTTCGAACCGTTCTTCACCACACGGCGCGAATCCGGCGGCACCGGCATGGGCCTCGGCATCGTGCTGGCCCTCCTGAAAGCGCATGATGGCACGATCGCGCTGGTTGACTCCGGGCGCGGCACGCGCTTCGAGATTTCCTTGCCGGCCACGTAAGGCCAGCGGATTGGAGAACAAGAGTGCGCTACGACATCGTCATCATCGGCGGGGCCATCGTCGGCTCCTCTGTCGCCTACTATCTGCGCGAGGAAGGCTTTTCCGGCTCGATCGCGCTGATCGAGCGCGATCCGCAATTCGCCCATGCGGCGACGACGCTGTCCATGGCCTCGATCCGCCAGCAATTCTCGATCCCGGAGAACATCCGGCTGTCGCAGTTCACGCTAAAACTGTTCCGGCGGCTGAAGGAGACCTTCGGCACTGATGCCGATATCGGCTTTCGCGAGGGCGGCTATCTGATCCTGGCCGGCGAGGCCGGGCTGCCGATCCTGAAGGCCAATCACGAGGCGCAGATCGCCGAGGGCGCCGATATTCTGCTCGAGGACGCCGACCAGCTGGCAAAGCGCTTTTCCTGGCTGTCGACGGAGGGCATCAGCGCCGGCGCCTTCGGCCGCACCGGCGAGGGCTGGTTCGACGCGCATGCCATGCTGACGCTGTTCCGCAAGGCGTTGCGCGACAAGAAGGTCGATTTCATCGCCGCCGATGTTACCGGTATCGAGCGGCAGGGTGGCCGCGTCACCGGCGTGACGCTCGACAATGGCGAAAAACTCGAGGCCGGCATCGTCGTCAACGCCACCGGTCCAAACGCCGGCAAGGTCGCCGCTCTTGCCGGGCTCACGCTGCCCGTCGAGCCGCGCAAGCGCAACGTCTTTGTGTTCGAGGCGCGCGAAAAATATACCGACATGCCACTGCTGGTCGACTCTTCAGGCATCTATGTCAGGCCGGAAGGCTCTGTCTATCTCACCGGCGGCGCCGAGCCGGAAGAGGGCGACGGCCCGGCCGACCCCAGGGATTTCGATGTCGATTGGCCGCTGTTCGAAGAGGTGATCTGGCCGGTGCTGGCGACGCGCATCCCCGCCTTCGAAGCGATCAAGGCGACACGCGCCTGGGCCGGCCATTACGACTACAACACGCTCGACCAGAACGCGGTGATCGGACCGCACCCGGAAGTCGGCAATTTCATTTTCGCCAACGGATTTTCCGGCCACGGCCTGCAGCAGGCGCCGGCGGTCGGCAAGGCGCTGGCCGAACTGATCGTCCATGGCGGCTACCGGACGGTGGATTGCTCGGCGTTTGGGTATCAACGGGTGGCCGAGGGCAGGGCGTTTCGGGAATTGAATGTGATTTGAGGCTGACGCTTCTTCCTTCTCCCCTCGTGGGAGAGGTGTCGCCGCAGGCGACGGATGAGGGGTGTTCCAGCGGAGTGAGACGTTGGTGTTCCCTGGAACACCCCTTGTGTCTCTAGAATCATGCAGGATTGGGCTGGCGGGTGATCCGGATCACGACCGGATCACCCGCTGCGACGGAAGCCCGTATACCCCTTGGTATAAGCCCGTGGATGAGCAAGGAGCTCCGCCGCATCTTCCATAGCCCGAACGGTTGCAAGGGATTCGACCCCGCACCAGCAAGGAAGGGATCAGAAGATGACACAAATTGCGCTTCATGTCGGCATCGATGTAGCCAAGGATCGGCTGGACATAGCCATTCTGGAAACAGGGGAGTTGTTCACGCTCGACAATGACGAAGCCGGTCATGCGGCCTTGATCGAGCGGCTGTCGGGTAGCGCGATCGACACGATCGGTCTCGAGGCGAGCGGCGGCTATGAACGGGCCGCGCTCAAGGCGCTATGGCGGGAGGGCCTTCCGGTGCGTCGCATCAACCCGCACAGGCTGCGCCAGTTCGCACGGGCAGCCGGCATCAACGCCAAGAATGATCGCATCGATGCACGTCTGATCGCTCGCTTCCTGGCGACACTGCCGGTCCACCCGACCGATCTCGACCCTCGCCTTGAGCTGGTGACCGAACTGGTCACGGCACGGCGCCAGCTCCACGCCGAACTCGGCCGCGTCAACAACCAGCTTGAGCATGTGCGCGATACGGCTCTCCAGCGCCTGGCCAAGCGGCGTGCGACCCGGCTCCATGCCGATATCCTGCTGCTCGACAAACGGATCGCACAGGCGATCGCGGGCGACCGCAGCTTGGCACATCGCGACCGCCTGCTGCGTTCCGCACCCAGCGTCGGCCCGGTTTTAAGTGCCACTCTGATTGCGCTGCTACCCGAACTGGGTCGCTTGTCCAATCGGCAGATCGCCGCTTTGGTCGGGCTTGCTCCCTATGACCACGACAGTGGCAAGCTCAAAGGCAAGCGATCCATCTGGGGCGGCCGAGAGTCCGTCCGCAACGTCCTCTACATGGCTGCGCTCAGCGCCGGAGTGCATAATCCCGTCTTCGCCACCTTCCGCCGGCGCCTGCGTGAAAACGGCAAGCTGGCAAAGGTCGCCATCGTCGCCGTCATGCGAAAGCTCATCACAACCCTCAACGCCATGGTCCGAGACAACAAACCCTGGAGCCCAGCTTCAATCTGAAACACGGTTGCTCATCCGTCGCCTTCGGCGACACCTTCTCCCACAAGGGGGGAAGGAAAAAGCGTCTAGGCGATCATCGCATCGACCACCATCGCGTTGCCCAGCGCATGCCCATTCGCCGTGTTGTCGAAAACCCCCCAGACCTCGGCCCCGGCATCTGCCGCCGCTTTCACCTGACGGCCAAACCGGTCGAGCGCTTCGGCGTCGTAATCCGAATAGTAGATCCTTGGCGCGCCGTGCCAGCGGAAATAGGCGAGGCCGGACCAGCCCCCCGGCAACGCCGCCTCAGGGACCGGGGCCGGATCGGCGGCAACGCGGGCAATCCGGCCGCCGGCCAGAAGCGCATCCGCCTCGGCGCCGAACCAGCTGGGATGGCGCGGCTCGCAAGCCAGCCTTGCTTTGGTACGTTTGCCAAGCATGGCGAAGAAACCGCCTGCTACCTCTGGTTCGAAGGGCAGGCTCGGCGGTAGCTGCACCAGAAGCACGCTCAGCTTCGCGCCGAGACCTTCGACCTGCTCGAGAAAGTCCTCTGCCAGCGCCTCGCAATCGGCGAGGCGATGCTCATGGGTCATGGTTTTCGGCGTCTTGACGGCGAAGCGGAAGTGCTCGCGCACCGAGCTTGCCCAGCGCTCATAAGTCTTACGCCGGTGCGGCTTGTAGAACGAGGTGTCGATCTCGACGACCGGAAAGCGCTTTGCGTAGCGCTCGAGATGCGAACCGGATTGCGGAAAGTCATCCTTGTATCGGGACGGAATTCCCCAGCCGGCGGTGCCTATCAGAGATCGGCGATTTTCCATGCCGGGGATGTGGACCCGATGAGGCGCGGGTCAAGGGCGGCGGCTACTGGGCGGCAGAATGCATTGTTCCGCCCCGCCCCAAACACCGTTCCGCATTGCCCAAGAACCTCGATCCCCGTGCCGCTATAGCCAGTATCCAAGTCGAGGGAAGTTCCAAGCGCATTCGACAGCGGCCGATCTGTGGTTTCCTGCTCACCAAAACGGCAGGTCGACGCCAAAAGGGGGGCTGGTGCCGCAGGCACCCAACTCTGGAGAGTGCGCGGGAACAACCCTTCCAAAACGGATCGGAGGCTCCCCCCAAGCGGCAGCCGATGCGTCTACGGCACGACCGGCGGCGCTGACCCTGCCCGCCGGTCGTGGACTTGGCTTTTCTGAATCTTATTCCCTAGTCGATGGATTACCCCCACCTGGGCGTCAGGTCAGCGCTTGCGGGAGAACCAGAAGGCATCGGCCATGCGCTTCATGCCGATGCGCTCGTAGAAGCCGACGGCATCGGGCATCGAGATCAGGCTGATGGCGACGGAAGGGCCGAGCTCGCGCCGCGCGGCGTCCATCAGGCCTTTGCCGATGCCAAGCCCTTGCGCCGATTGGGACACGGCAAGTTCGGAGATGTAGCAGACCCAGGAAAAGTCGGTGATGGCCCTGATAACGCCAATCAGTGGTCGGCCTTCGATGTCGAGGCGCGCGGTCAGCACCAGGTTCGCGCCGGAAAGCATCGCCTGCAGGCGGGCTTCGTCGTCGACAGGACGCGTTTCGCCGAGTGTGGATTCGACCAGCACGCGACGGAACTCAGCGACGTCGAGCTCCGGCTCGCTGGCATAGATTATCTTCGATTGTGTGGTCATGAGCGCAAGGTGCACCAGCAGCGGCCGGTTTTGAAGATGGTGCCGCGCCGATCCTTCGATCCGGGCACGCACAAACAGTTGCCTTTTATTTGCCTCCGGCTTTGTGTAAACGGTGCCTCAGCAATCTCCCGCAACGAAATACGGGCAAAAGCCATGGACAAATTCACCAAGCTCACCGGCGTCGCCGCTCCGATGCCGATCGTCAATGTCGACACCGACATGATCATCCCCAAGGATTATCTCAAGACGATCAAGCGCACCGGGCTCGGCAGCGGGCTGTTCGCCGAAATGCGCTACAAGGATGACGGTTCGGAAAACCCGGATTTCGTGCTCAACAAGCCGGCCTACCGCAAGGCGCAGATCCTGGTCGCCGGCGATAATTTCGGCTGCGGTTCGAGCCGTGAGCACGCGCCGTGGGCGCTGCTCGATTTCGGCATTCGCTGCGTCATCTCGACCTCGTTCGCCGACATTTTCTACAACAACTGCTTCAAGAACGGCATCTTGCCGATCACCGTCAGTCCGGAGGATCTGGAGAAGCTGATGGACGACGCTTCGCGGGGTTCCAATGCGACGGTCTCGGTCGACCTCGAAGCCAAGGAAATCCGTGGTCCGGACGGCGGCGTGGTCACGTTCGACCTCGACGATTTCAAGCGCCACTGCCTCCTGAACGGCCTCGACGATATCGGCCTGACCATGGAAAAGGCCGGCGCCATCGCCTCGTTCGAGAAGAAGAACGCCGCCGAGCGCCCCTGGGCCTGAGCAGTATGACTTAACCCGACCGTCAAAGGCCGGGTTCGTGGCGGCTGAACGGAGGGGACAGTCATGACACGTTCGCTTCTTGCTGGCGCCTGCGTGTTGGCGTGGATGCTGATGCCGGTGGCTGGCGCGCATGCACAGACCGACACGGTGCTGGTGCCGGCTGAAGATCCGTCCGGCGAGGCCGCCGACCCGGGCGCGTCGAGCAATACGGCCCTGGCCGGCGATGACAGCCAAGGGCCGATCCCGTTCGAGGGTGGGCAGCTGACCATCACCCAGCAGGAAGAGTATGGCGAGAAGGTGCTGGCCTATGACGGCAAGCAGCTGGCCAGCAACTACGACGTGTTCTTCGACAAGGTGGTCAAGGTCGGCGGCGTCAACGTGGCGCTGGTCAATGTCGGCGATGGCGGCAACCAGTGCGGCCCGGCCACGGTGATCGTCTGGAAGCCAGAGGGCGGCGAGATCCAGAGCCTTACTGTCGAGCAGGACGAATGCGGCGCGCCGCCGGCGGCGGTGGCCGATAATGCGATCTATTTCGTGCCCTATCTGTTGCCGGGCGCTGAGCAGCAGGCGCTGCAATGGTCGCCCAGCGAAGGGCTGACGATTTCAGGCGAGCTGACATATGCGCCCGAGCCCGGCACCGACTGGAAAGATGTCGATCCGTCCAAGTACCAGAACATCATCGACGCCTTCCACAACGAGGCCGTCTACAAGGCGGCGAAGACGCTGCTTGGCGACACCATGCCGGACATGGCGACCAGCCTGCTGGTCGGCGGCGGCACCGAAAAGACGGCGTCCGGCGCCTTCTATGCCAGCGGCTGCGTGCCGCACGATTGCGGCGGCAGCGATGGTTTCATGGCCGTCGATCCGGTCAAGCACACGCTCTACTTCGCCCGCCGCGGCGATGATGGTGAGCCGCAGGCGTGGCCGGACGTGAAGACCTGGCCGGCGGATATCAAGCAAGCGTTTGACAAGGCGCAGGGGAACTAGGGTTTTCACGGGGCGGGCCTTCTGGTCCGCCGCGATCCTTCGCGCCCCCCTCTGTCCTGCCGGACAGAGAGGGGCGCTGTCCCGCCAGCATAAGACCTTTTGCACCGCCACTCCATCTGAGTTGGCCCACGACCGGTCCAGCACTCCTCTGCTAGACGAGCGCTTACGATCACGGGGAATCCTCATGCGCAAACTCATCTCCACCGGTTCGCCCTTCGAGAAAACCGCCGGCTATTCGCGTGCGGTGGTGCAGGGCGACTGGTGTTTCGTGTCGGGAACCACCGGCTACGACTATGCGACGATGACCATGCCGGAGACGGTCGAGGCGCAGACGCGCAATTGTCTCGCCACCATCGCCAAGGCGCTTCGGGACGGCGGCTTCGAGATGGCCGATGTGGTGCGGGCGCATTATTACATCACCGACCAGGCCTTCGTGGATGTCGTCTTCCCGATCCTCGGCGAGGCATTCGGCGACATCCGCCCGGCGGCGACGATGATCGTGTGCCAGCTCAACAAGCCTGAGATGAAGATCGAGATCGAAGTCACGGCGCTGCGGCACACGACATGAGGAGGCCAAAGCCATGACGGTCCGGCGCATCGTCGCCAATATCGGGACGCAGGACGCGGCAGCGGCGAAACGCTTCTACCAGGACGTGCTTGGCCTCGATGTGCTGATGGATCAGGGCTGGATCGTCACCTACGGTTCCGACGAACGGATGCAGGTGCAGATCAGCTTCATGGCTCAAGGCGGCTCGGGCACGCCGGTGCCGGACCTCTCCATTGAGGTCGATGATGTCGAAGCGGCGCTCGACGCCATGAAGGCCGCCGGCTTTGCCATCGAATACGGCCCGGCCGACGAACCCTGGGGCGTGCGGCGCTTTTATGTGCGCGATCCGTTCGGCAGATTGGTCAATATTCTCTCGCATCGGTGATTGCGCTTCCAGGCTTGCATGCAGCCCGCTTGGCGTTTAGCAAGGCCGCGGTTTCTCCAAACAGTGTCGGGACGGTTCTGATGGCTTCGAAAAATCTTCTCCTGCTCGCCGGCGACGGCATCGGCCCCGAGGCGATGGCCGAGGTGAAGAAGCTGATTGCGGCCATGAACGCCAAGCTGGGCAGCGGTTTTATCACCGATGAAGGCCTGGTCGGCGGCTGCGCCTACGATGCGCATGGCGCGGCGATTTCCGATGCCGACATGGCAAAGGCGATGGCGGCGGATGCCGTGCTGTTCGGCGCCGTCGGCGGACCGAAATGGGACAAGGTGCCTTATGAGGTGCGTCCCGAGGCCGGGCTGCTACGGCTGCGCAAGGACATGGAGCTGTTCGCCAATCTGCGCCCGGCGATCTGCTATCCGGCGCTCGCCGCATCCTCCTCGCTCAAGCAGGAGGTGGTCGAAGGCCTCGACATCCTGATCGTGCGCGAGCTCACCGGCGGCGTCTATTTCGGCGAGCCCAAGCAGATCATCGATCTCGGCAACGGCCAGAAGCGCGGCATCGACACCCAGGTCTACGACACGTTCGAGATCGAGCGCATTTCGGGCGTCGCCTTCGAGCTGGCGCGCACCCGCAAGAACCACGTCACGTCGATGGAAAAGCGCAACGTGATGAAATCCGGCGTGCTGTGGAACGAGGTCGTCACCCAGACCCA
This sequence comes from Mesorhizobium sp. P171375, assembly GCF_057786075.1. Classification (NCBI taxonomy): domain Bacteria; kingdom Pseudomonadati; phylum Pseudomonadota; class Alphaproteobacteria; order Hyphomicrobiales; family Phyllobacteriaceae; genus Mesorhizobium; species Mesorhizobium sp. P171375. Next base: position 760,009 of record NZ_JBYNWF010000001.1, on the reverse strand, counting down.
CAAGGCTAGATACGCCGACGTCAAGCTCGATCACATGCTGGCCGATGCCGGCGGCATGCAGCTGGTGCGCTGGCCAAAACAATTCGACGTCATCGTCACCGACAATCTGTTCGGCGACATGCTGTCCGACATCGCCGCCATGCTGACGGGCTCGATCGGCATGCTGCCGTCGGCCTCGCTCGGCGCGCCTGACGTGAAGACCAGGAAGCGCAAGGCGCTGTACGAGCCGGTGCATGGCTCGGCGCCCGATATTGCCGGCCAGGGCATCGCCAACCCGATCGCCATGATCGCATCCTTCGCCATGTGCCTGCGCTATTCCTTCGGCATGGTTGCCGAGGCCGACAAGCTCGAAGGCGCAATCGCCGCCGTGCTCGATGACGGCCTGCGCACCAAGGACATTTTGTCCGAGGGCATGACAGAGGTGGGCACGGTCGCGATGGGCGATGCCATCATCGCCATATTCCTTGGCTGATCCGGTGGCGGTCGACGTCCGCTGGGCGACGACCGACGATGCGGAAGCGCTTGCCACCGTGCTTTGCGAGATGGCGACGCACTACCGGCAGGCGCCGCTCGATCATCGCCGGACGGCTGCCACGGCACGAAAATGGCTCGGCGATGAAAGCCCAGCCTATCCGCATTTCGCATTGGCCTTCGCCGGCAGCAAGGTTGCGGGGCTGGCCTCGGTGGCGATCGCGCATCCCGGCATCGATCTCGAACGGCTGATGTTCCTCAAGGATCTGTTTGTGCGCGAGGATGCTCGCAACGCCGGCACCGGACGGGCGCTGCTCAGCTTTCTCGCCGGCCATTGCCTCAGGGAAGGAATCGGCCGCATAGACCTGACCACCGAAGACTGGAACGAGGGCGCGTTGCGTTTCTACGACCGGCTCGGCGCCGAACGGCACGGGCGGAAGGTGTTTCTCAGGCTGTCCGGTGATGCGCTAAGAAGAACTCTCTAAACCCTGACACCCTGCGGCACAGGCCCCCACTGGTTTTCGTGGCCCTGGGTCGGGATCAGTCCGAACACGATGATGGCCAGGGTGCCGAAGGTCGGCACGAGAATCAGCAGGACGAGCCAGCCGGTGAGGCCGATATCGTGCAGCCGGCGGACAATGAGGCCGAGCCAGGGCAGGAACGTCGCCAGCACAAACAGGCCCCAGACGCCGACCATCACGATCGGCCCGTTGCCGTCATTGAAATTGCCTATCGTCTGGTCGGCGAGGGCGCCGACCAGACCGACCAGGATGAAGCTGACGGTCCAGAACAGGCAGTAGGCCCAGAATTCCTTGCGGCAGGCGCGCTCGGCGAAGTTGATGTAGTTGCGCGTCACGCCCCGCCAGAAATAACCCGGCAGTCCGCTATCGTGGACCGCGCCGTCGTCAGCCAGGCGGCCGAAATGCTGCGGCGCGGCTGAAGCGGCGGCGGGTTTGGGCGGCGCGGCGCTTGCAGCGGGAGCTGCGGTGGCTTGTCCAGCGGCCTGGGCGCGGATCGAGAAAACGTCGCGCGCCTGGCCGCTCGCGGGCAGGAACTCGACCACGGCGCCCTTGGCAATCACCGTATCGCGGCGCAGATCTTCGCGCGCGAAGGTGTAGCGGTTGCCGTCCGCCCCGGTGATGAAACCGAACCCCTGGGCCTCGTCATAATGAAGAACTTCGCCCTGCATCCGCCTCACCCCCGTGTTGGCGTAGACTGTTCAAAGTTGCGGCGGACTGCAAGGGGGTGGACGAAATGGAGCGCGCCCTAGTCATCGCCGGAGTGCAGCGGTGTAGAATCGCGCACTCCTCCATTGAGTTCCTTCACACCCCCCCTCTGTCCTGCCGGACATCTCCCCGGGGGGAGATTAGATGCCGCGAATGCCTTCGCTAATCTCCAACGTTGAAGAGAGGGCGCTGAGGCAGGAGCTGCCGATCGCCCTCCTTGCGGGGAGATGGCCGGCAGGCCAGAGGGGGGGTGCTGTCCCTCCAGCGTTCCAAAAATCCTACTCCGGCCGCTTCTTCGGCTTCTTGTTCTTCGGCGGTCCGGCCTTGTCGAATTTTGGCTTCCCGGCCCAAGGCTTTGCATCGCCAGCCGGGCGTTCCCGCTTCTCGAATTTCGGCTTGTGCGCAGTTTGCGGCGCCTCGAACGGGCGCTTGCCGCGATGCGGCTTCTTGTCGGGCTTGGGCGTCTGGTAGCCGGCGCGCGACAGGTCGGGCGTGCCGTCCAGGCGCTTCACAACGATGTTGCCCTGCAGCTTTTTGTCAGGGCCGATGGCGGCGAGGAAGCGGTCGGCCCAATCGGCCGCAATCTGCACGAAGGTTTCTTCCTGCTGCATCTTGATGGCGCCGATTTCGCGCTTGGAGATGTTGCCGGTGCGGCACAGCATCGGGATCAGCCAGCGCGGCTCGGCGTTCTGCCGCCGTCCGATCGACAGCGAGAACCAGACGCTGTCCCCGAAATCGTCGCGACGGCTGGGCGCCTCATCCCGGCGTTCGAACTTTTCGCCCGCCGGTTTTTCACGCGATGGCGTGAACGGCGCTACGTCCATGAGATCCTCGGGCGCCGAGCGGCTGGCGCGGCACTGGCGCACGAAAGCGGCTGCCACCTGTTCGGCGCCGTGCTTGGCCAGAAGCGCCTCGATGAAGCCGCGCTCGTCATCGGCCACCGGCTCGTCGAAAGCCGGATCGGCAAGGATCCGCTCGTCGTCGCGCTTGATTACGTCGTCGGCCGAGGGCGGGCTCGCCCAAGTCGCCTTAAGCCCGGCATTCTGCAGCAGCCGCTCGGTGCGCTTGCGGGCGCCGTTGGGCACGATCAGCGCGCTGACGCCCTTGCGTCCGGCACGACCGGTGCGGCCGCTGCGGTGCAGCAGCGTTTCGGGATTGGTCGGCAAATCCGCGTGGATGACCAGTTCGAGATTGGGCAGGTCGATGCCGCGCGCGGCGACATCCGTTGCGATGCAGACCTTGGCGCGGCCGTCGCGCATCGCCTGCAGCGCATGGCTGCGCTCGTTCTGGCTGAGCTCACCCGACAGCGCCACGACGGAAAAATTGCGGTTGTTGAAGCGCGCGGTCAGATGGTTGACGGCGGCGCGGGTGTTGCAGAACACCAGCGCGTTCTTCGCCTCGTAGAAACGCAGCACATTGATGATGGCGTTCTCGCGGTCGGGGTAGGCGACATTCAGCGCCCGGTACTCGATGTCGAGATGCTGCTTTTCCTCGCCTCCGGCCGAGATGCGCACGGCATCGCGCTGATAGCCCTGCGCCAGCGTGGCGATCGAGCGCGGCACGGTGGCCGAAAACATCAGCGTGCGGCGCTGGGCAGGTGCTGCGTCGAGGATGAATTCGAGGTCTTCGCGAAAGCCGAGATCGAGCATCTCGTCGGCTTCGTCCAGCACCACGGCCTTCAGCGCCGACATGTCGAGCGAATTGCGGGTGATGTGGTCGCGCAGCCGGCCGGGCGTGCCGACGACGATATGGGCGCCGCGCTCCAGCACGCGGCGCTCGGAGCGCATGTCCATGCCGCCGACGCAGGAGGCGACGGTCGCGCCGGTCGGCGCATAGAGCCATTGCAGCTCGCGCGTGACTTGCAAGGCGAGCTCGCGGGTCGGCGCCACCGCCAATGCCAAAGGCACGCCAGCCGGGCCAAAGCGCTCGGCGCCTCCAAGCAGCGTCGGCGCCAATGCCAGGCCGAAAGCGACGGTCTTGCCGGAGCCGGTCTGAGCCGACACCAGAGCGTCGGCCTCGCCCAGCTCCAGCACCGCCTTCTGCACCGGCGTCAGCTCGACATAGCCACGTTTTTCCAGCGCCTCTGCCAGCGCAGGAACGATACCTTCGAAATTGGACATGTTACTCTTTCGGAATTTGGCCGCCTACGGGCGGCAACGCCGGCTCATGCACACGCCAGCCCAAGCATTTCTCGGGCGTTCCTACTTCCTGCGGTCGCCATTGTACAGAGCAGGCGGCATAGCGCCGGCGATTGGCGAAATCGTTGACTCGAGCGCCCCTCTCCCCGTCACTATACGGGGAGAGGATGCCGGCAGGCAGGTGAGGGGCAGCGCCAACGCTGATGGGTAAGCCGGGGAGCAAGGCTTCAGGCCCTTACTTCCGGATGAGCTAACCATCGAAGTCAGCGCCGCCCCTCATCCGCCCTTCGGGCACCTTCTCCCCGTAGAGTGACGGGGAAAAGGGACGGTCGCGCCAATTGACTCCTGACGCAAACCGCGTAAAAGCCGGCATCGAACGGGATCATTTTCGATGCGCGGCCTTCTGATGGCGCTTCTTGCATTCGACTTCCCCGGCCACGTCAGTGGGGCCGGGCGCGTTCGCGCGTCTTACCGTTCAACCAAAACCGCATTCTTGGCCGATAAAACTGGCAAAACCACCACCAAAACGGTGTGATTCCCTTGGCCTAACCACCCTCTCCCGGGTCCGGCCCGGGGGACGGAACCCGCATTGGCCGGCGGGTTTTCTCCAAAAACCAAGCGGAGAGGGACAGGAGATTTCGAATGAGTTTCAAGGTTGCAGTAGTCGGCGCCACGGGCAATGTGGGTCGCGAAATGCTCAACATACTGGAAGAGCGCGGCTTTCCGGTAAGCGAAGTTGTGGCGCTGGCCTCGCGGCGCAGCCAGGGTACCGAAGTGTCCTTCGGCGACCGTACGCTGAAGGTCAAGACGCTCGACCAGTATGATTTTTCCGACACCGACATCTGCATCATGTCGGCCGGCGGCACCGTCTCCAAGGAGTGGTCGCCGAAGATCGGCAAGCAGGGCTGCGTCGTCATCGATAATTCGTCGGCGTTCCGCTACGATCAGGACGTGCCGCTGATCGTGCCGGAAGTGAACCCGGACGCGATCTCGCTGTTTTCGCGCAAGAACATCATCGCCAACCCGAACTGCTCGACGGCGCAGCTGGTGGTGGCGCTGAAGCCGCTGCACGACTTCGCCACCATCAAGCGCGTCGTCGTCGCCACCTACCAGTCGGTGTCCGGCGCCGGCAAGGAAGGCATGGACGAGCTGTTCACGCAGACGCGCGCGGTCTTCGTCGCCGACCAGGTCGACGTCAAGAAGTTCACCAAGCGCATCGCCTTCAACGTCATTCCGCATATCGACGTCTTCCTCGATGACGGCTTCACCAAGGAAGAGTGGAAGATGGTTGCCGAGACCAAGAAGATGCTCGACCCCAAGATCAAGCTGACGGCGACCTGCGTGCGCGTGCCGGTGTTCATCGGCCATTCGGAAGCTGTCAACATCGAGTTTGAAAAGCCGATCACCGCCGACGAAGCGCGCGATATTCTGCGCGAAGCGCCGGGATGCCAGGTCTTGGACAAGCGCGAGGACGGCGGCTACATCACGCCGCTCGAATCGGCCGGCGAGGACGCTACCTTTATCTCGCGCATCCGTGAGGATTCGACCATCGACAACGGCCTGTCGATGTGGATCGTCGCTGACAATCTGCGCAAGGGTGCGGCGCTCAATGCGGTGCAGATCGCCGAACTGCTGGTCGAGCGCGGCCTGATCCAGCCGAAGAAGAAGGCGGCCTGACGGCGGTCTAGTTTTCGCTCACGGGCCGTATCGCCGCTGCCGCGGCGGGCCCTCCGCGGGGGCGCCGGAAAGCCGGCGGCCCGCAGTCGCGGGCTCGGCCTTCGGCCGTTAGCCTCCTTCTCCCCGTTCACGGGGGAGAAGGTCCAGGCAGGGGATGAGGGGCGGCACGGGCGTTTCAAGTAAGCCGGCTCTCCTCCGCCAAACTTTCCAGTATCACTATTGCCTCCTCCGCCCGTTCAGCGGGAACGAACAGATGGTCGTGATAAAAAGCCGAGACTGGGTTGACGCCCATGCCGGCAGCGGCCAGCCGGGTGGTGATGGCGGCGAGGAAGCCGACGGCTTCAAGCGAGGAGTGGATGTTCAGCGTGATCATCCGGCAGCGGAACGTCCCGGTGAGGCCGGCTGCCTTCGCCTGCTCCTCCGGCACGATCAGCGTCATGCCTTCCCGCTCGCAAAACTGCATGACCGGGTCGAGGTCTTCCGGCATCGGCGTGCCGGGCGCCAGCGCGGCAAAGACATGGACGCCGGCAAGAAGGTGCGGCATCATCGACGCCAGCAGTTTTTTCAGATCGGTCTCGCCGGCCATGGTGCCTCCTTGGGCGTTCCCAAGCTGCGGGAACTGTCCCGCTTCGTCCTTAGACCGGCCGGCATCGCGCCGGTAGTCCCCCACTTGGGCGACATGGCGATGTCGCTGGCGGCCGAGCTTGCCTTGCCGGTGCATTGCACACTAGACGGGCTCAGGACCGGCGCCGGTCCGTGAAAGGGGTTTCGATGATCGTTCGTCCGCGTCCGGGATTCCTGCATCTGTTCTTCATCATGCGCGGCTCCGTGGTGCCGCGCATCCTGCCGCAAATCTTCGGCTTTGCCGCCTATGGCGCGATGGTGGTGGTCATCGTCAGGGCCTTGAAGCTCGACTTCGGCAATGCCGGCACGGCACCCTTCGCATTGCTTGGCGTCGCGCTGTCGATCTATCTCGGCTTCCGCAACAACGCCGCCTATGACCGCTGGTGGGAAGCGCGCAAGCTATGGGGCCAACTGGTCTTCGACATCCGCAACCTCGCGCGCGCCTCGAGCGGCCTGATCGAGGACCGTAACGAACTGCGCGGCCTGCTGATGGAAGCGACCGCCTTCTGTCACTTCCTGCGTGGCTTGCTCAGGCGCGTCGACGCCACGGCGGAAGCCCGCACCTTCATCGGCGACGACGTTGAAGGCGCCGCCAAGGCCGCCAACGCGCCGGACGCCATGGTGCGGCGGATGGGCGGACGCATCGCGGCACTCCGCAAGGCCGGTGCCATCGATACGATCGGCTACCGCATCCTCGATGAGCGGCTGTCGGAAGTCGCCGCCGCGCAGGCCGGCTGCGAGCGCATCGCCGGGACGCCGCTGCCCTTTGCCTACACGCTGCTCCTGCAGCGGACCGCCTACATCTTCTGCCTGTTGTTGCCATTCGGGCTGGCGTCCGCCGCCGGTTGGGCGACGCCGCTGTTCACGGCGCTGATCGCCTACACTTTCTTCGGCCTCGACGCACTGTCGGAAGAGCTCGAGGATCCGTTCGGCACCCAGCCCAACGACCTTGCGCTGGACGGCCTCTGCCGCGTCTGCGAGATCTCGGTGTTCGAGGCGCTGGGCGAAACGCCGCCGAAGATGATCCCGGCCGAAAAGTTCTATTTCTCCTAGGCCTCGATACGGGTGACGCCGCCGCGCCCAAAAAGAATCCCTGTCCTGTAGGATCGCATGCCTCATGCAGCGTCCTTGGTTCGAAGCCAGCAAACGGCTCAAATCACCTAGGAGGGAGCAGCATGAGCATTTCTCAAACCACGCCCGTCTCGCCGGGCGCCTTGTGGACCGGCCGCGTGTTCAGCGGCCTCATCGTCCTGTTCATGATCTCCGATGGCGTCATCAAGCTGCCGCCGCTCGATGTCGTCACCCAGACCATGGTGCCGCTCGGCTGGCCGGCCGATGTCAGTGTCGCGCGTATGCTCGGCATCATCGGGCTAATCTCGACGGCGCTCTATGCGCTGCCGCGCACTTCGGTGCTCGGCGCCATTCTGCTCACCGGCTATCTCGGCGGCGCCATCGCCACCAATATGCGCGTCGGCAGCCCGTTGTTCTCGCACACGCTGTTCGGCGTCTATCTCGGCATCATCCTGTGGAGCGGCCTGTATCTGCGCGACCCACGCGTCCGTGCCCTGATCCCGTTCAGCCGCTAAGCACGAAGGAGAGAAAAAGATGCTCACCACCATCCTCATCATCCTGGTCGTTATCATCGCCGCCGTCCTCATCTATGCCGCGACACGGCCGAATGATTTCGTCACCGCCCGCACGGCCAGCATCAAGGCCGCGCCGGAAGCGATCTTTCCGCTGATCAACGATTTCAAGCGCTGGCCCGAATGGTCGCCCTATGAAAAGCTCGACCCGGAGATGAAGCGCACGCTGTCCGGCGGCGAAAGCGGCAAGGGCGCGGCCTATGCCTGGGAAGGCAATGCCAAGGCCGGCAAGGGGCGCATGGAAATCGTCAATTCCGTGCCATCCTCGCTGGTATCGCTGAAGCTCGACTTCGAAAAACCGTTCCGGGCCAACAACAGCGTCGACTTCACGCTGAAGCCGGCCGGTGACATCACCAGCGTCACCTGGGCGATGCGCGGCAGCCGGCCCTTCATTGCCAAGCTGATGGGCCTGTTCATGAATTTCGATACGCTGATCGGCAAGGATTTCGAGGCGGGCCTCGCCAATCTGAAGCGTGCCACGGAGAAATAGGACGAGCCGCACCGGCCGGAATGGGCCGGAACGCATCTTCCCTCCAATGGATCAATTCACGGTGTCATGCGTTGTCGAGCCAAGGCGCGTGGAGGCGCTTTCGGTTGGAGAGGAAACGACAATGAAGAAAATTCTTACCATTCTGGTCTTGGCAACGGCGCTCGGCGCCTGTTCGCAAACGGAAAAGGGCGCGGCTGTCGGCGGTCTGGGCGGAGCGGCCATAGGCGCTGCGGTCGCAAATGATCCCGTGGAAGGGGCCGTCGTTGGCGGCGCGGTTGGTGCCGTTGCAGGAGCACTGATCGGCCGGGCCAACGAACCGGACCGTTGCCGCTATCGGGACCGCTATGGGCGTGTCTATATCGCCCGCTGCCCGGATGGCTATTGAGCGGACGTCAACGAAAAACGGCGGGCCTAGGCCCGCCGTTTTCTTAAAGCGATGAAGCGAACGCTTACTCGGCGGTGGCGGCTTCCGCCTCGGCCGGGGCCGCGGCAGCGGCGGCAACGGCTGCTGCTGCGTCTTCCTGTGCCTTCTTCAGCAGAGCGGCGCGTTCCTGCGCCTTCTTGCCCGGCTCGGCCTTCTTCGGGTTGGAGCGGGCTTCGCGCTTGAGCAGGCCGGCCTCGTCGAGGAAGCGCAGAACGCGGTCGGTCGGCTGGGCGCCGTGCGACAGCCAATGCTTGACGCGGTCGGCGTCGACCTTGACGCGCTCGCCATCCTTCGGCAGCAGCGGGTTCCACGAGCCGATCGACTCGATGAACCGGCCGTCGCGCGGCGAACGGGCGTCGGCGATGACGACGTGGTAGTAAGGACGCTTCTTCGAGCCCGCACGGGCCAGTCTGATCTTCAGTGCCATTTCATTTCTCCTAAAAGCTCTGATTTCATTGATAGGGTGTGGCTTTTGTCTTGTGCAGGTCGTTATCCCAAAACCGCTGCGCACTTTTGGGCGACATGCACTTACTTAGCCGGCTTTGCTTGCGCCGTTGGACGCGGCGATCTGCTCATGATGGCGGATCACTTCGCGGACGACGAAGTTGAGGAATTTTTCCGCGAAATCGGGGTCGAGATGGGCATCCTTCGCCAGCTGGCGAAGGCGGGTGATCTGTTGCTGCTCGCGCGCCGGGTCGGCCGGCGGCAGGCCATGCTCGGCCTTCAGAACGCCGACCGCCTTGGTGCAGCGGAAGCGCTCGGCCAGCATGTGGATGAGGGCGGCATCGATGTTATCGATCGAAGCGCGATAGCCGGCCAGGATGATGCGGGCATCGGCCATGTCCTTTTCTTCGTTCATAGCGTCCTCACTTCTTCTTCCCAAGCCCGGGCAGTCCGCCGCCGCCAAGGCCGGGAAGCCCCGGAAGTTTCATGCCACCAGGCAGACCCGGCAGGCCACCGCCGCCAGGAAGGCCACTGGGCAGGCCCTTCATGCCGCCAAGGCCGGCGGCCTGCGCCTGCTTCTGCAAGGCTTCGAGCTGCTTGGGGTCCATCTTGGAGAGGTCCGGCATGCCGCCACCCATCATACCCCCGGGACCACCAGGCATCATGCCGCCCAGGCCCATCTTGGAGGCCAGGCCGCCCATCATGCCGCGCATCAGGCCGCCGCCTTTGCCCTTGCCGCCCATCGCCTTCATCATGTCGGCCATACCGCGATGCATCTTCAAGAGCTTGTTGATTTCGGCGGCGTCGGTGCCGGAACCGGCGGCAATGCGCTTCTTGCGCGAGTGTTTCAAAATATCGGGATTGGCGCGCTCGGCCTTGGTCATCGACGAGATGATGGCGAGTTGGCGGCCGAACATCTTGTCGTCGAGGCCGGCGGCGGCCATCTGGTCCTTCATCTTGCCCATGCCGGGCATCATGCCCATGATGCCGCCCATGCCGCCCATTTTCGACATTTGCTGAAGCTGGCCGGCAAGGTCGTTCAGATCGAACTTGCCCGACTGCATCTTCTTGGCCATCGCCGCCGCCTGCTCGGCGTCGATGTTTTCAGCAGCCTTTTCGACCAGCGAAACGATGTCGCCCATGCCGAGGATGCGGTCGGCGATGCGCTTGGGGTGGAATTCCTCCAGCCCATCCATCTTTTCGCCGGTGCCGATCAGCTTGATCGGCTTGCCGGTGACGGCGCGCATCGAAAGGGCTGCGCCGCCACGGCCGTCGCCGTCCATGCGGGTCAGCACCAGGCCGGTTATGCCGACGCGCTCGTCGAAGCTCTTAGCTAGGTTGACCGCGTCCTGGCCGGTCAGCGAATCTGCGACCAGCAGGATCTCGTGCGGGCTCGACACCTTCTTGATGTCGGCCATCTCGACCATCAGCGGCTCGTCAATGTGGGTACGGCCGGCGGTGTCGAGGATGACGACGTCATGGCCGCCGAGCTTGGCCGCCTGCACGGCGCGCCGTGCGATGTCGACCGGGTTCTGGCCTGATATGACCGGCAGCGTCGCCACCTTGACCTGCTCGCCGAGCTGGCGGAGCTGCTCCTGCGCGGCGGGACGCCGCGTGTCGAGCGAGGCCATCAGGACCTTCTTGTTCTGGCGCTCGGTCAGCCGCTTGGCGATCTTGGCCGAGGTGGTCGTCTTGCCGGAGCCCTGCAGACCGACCATCATGATGACGACGGGGGCCGGCGCATTGAGGTCGATGGCGACGCCTTCGGCGCCCAGCATGTCGACCAGCTCGTCATGGACGATCTTGACGACCATCTGTCCGGGCTTGATCGACTTGACGACCGCGGCGCCGACGGCCTTCTCGCGCACCTTGTCGGTGAAGGAACGCACCACTTCCAGCGCCACGTCCGCCTCGAGCAGTGCACGGCGCACCTCGCGCAGCGCTGCCGAGACATCGGCCTCCGACAGTGCGCCGCGGCCGGTCAGGCCGTTCAGGATGGAGCCAAGGCGCTCCTGAAGTGATTCAAACATTCTGTTTCCTTTTCTCAGGCACCCGGATGGTGCCCGAGAGGTAATGCGTTCGCGCCAAGTGTCCAAACAAAAGAGCTTGTCCAAACAAAAGCCCGGGCAAGCGCAAAGCCAAAAAGCACCCGGGGGCGCTCAGCGCTGCCGGGTGTTGGCCTCCAGGATCTGTTTACAGCACCCACCTCAAAGAGGTTTTGGCGTCCTGGTCGGCTTGCTCGGAGGGATACTCGTCGCGGAATTCGGGGGGTGTAGACAGGAAATCGGCCGAAGAGTCAAGACTTGGGCGGCCTGCCGGGTCTCTGCGCCGATCCTGGCTCAGTTCACCCTGGCTGCATCCCGAAGGTCTGTCGTGACCTTCAGCGGCGAGCGCGGGTGCAGGAGCAGCAGGATCGTCAGCAAGGTGCAGACGATGCCGATCGCGGCGATGATGACCGCATCGGTCGTCGTCCAGTCGGGGCCTTCCAGCGGCTTGGCGTTGAACAGGGCGAAGGAATTGTAGCTCTGCTGGTGCGAGATCAGCAGGAAACCGGTGAGATTGTTGCCGAGATGGGCGCCGAAGGCGGCGCCGAGATTGCCGGTGACATAGACCAGCAGCGTCAACAGCAGAGCGAAGGCGGCGATCGAGGCCAGCACGCAGGCGTTGATGGCGAGGCTCGAATCCGGGCTCCAATGCAAGGAGGTGAACAACAAGGCGGGCAGCAGTGCCCAGACGTACGGGCTCTCGAAGCGCCTGGCCAGGCCGCGCAGCAGATAGCCGCGAAACAGCATCTCCTCGGACGAAGTCTGCAGCAGCGCCAGCGCCACGATCGGGATCAGAAACAGCAGCCATGTCGACAGGCTGATCGCGCCGCGCGCGATCTCAGGCTGCAGGCAATAGAGCAGGACTTCGGAGAGCGCCGAGGTGATCAGCACCGCGATCAGGCCCTTGACGAAGCCGGGCCAGGAGACGCGACGGCTGGGGCCAAGAAGCGCGGTCAGCGGCTCGCCATGGACGAGACGCATGGCGAGCCACAGGCCGAGCCAGATACCGGCAAACGAGGTGAGCGCTGTGAGTATCCCGATGGGCGAGGCCAGAAAGCCCTGTAGCGGCCCGCGCGGATCGCCCGGCAATACATGCCAGATGATAGCGAGATAGGTGCCGCCAAGCACCACCACCAAAGTGATCGCCACCCAGAACAGGACGACGATGGCCGTTCCGATTGTCAGGCGCGGCAGGTTGGTCTTTTCGGTAGCCGTGTTGCGATAGCGCTCGAAGGCGGTTGGATCTGATATCACGCGAATTCCTCTGCCGAACGCTCGGGTCGCATGATCTAGGGGATCGGCGTCTTGCGCGCAATTGCTCCCGCATTCCTGCCGGCAGGACGACATACGAAACATTTATGGGATCGGCGAAAGCCGCTATTGCCGACGCGATCTGCCGTTCGCAAGCCGCCTCACCTGAAATATCCGCGCATCCGGGGTCAGCGTTTGCACGTCACCGGCGTCTTCCCACCCTTCATCACCAGCGCCTCGCGTCCGTCGATCACGATTGCGTCATGGGCCGCGCCATACCGGCTGTTCTGGTTGGCGGGGGAGGCCGGCAGATCCTCGGCAGTGCCGTCGGGGCTGAGCACGTGCAGCGATGTGCCGAGATTCTCGATGGTGATTCTGCCGCCACCGGCGCAATTGTAGGTAGCGGTGCGCGGTTGCGGGGCGGCCGTTTCGACAGCGATGGGGGCAGCGGTCACAGGTGCGCCGGGGGCCATCGAGACGGCGGGAGCGGCAGCGCTTGCGGCCTTCGGCGCGTTGTTTTGCGGCACGCAGGCAGCTGTGCTCAGCAAGGCAACAAGCGCGAGCGTTATCCGACAGGCCCGGCGTAACGCCATATGATTGTCCTCCGCGCGGGAAACTAGCCGCGATGCTGCGCCAGGATCAAGCTCACCGGGCGTCGTTCCAATTTCCGGTCGATGGTGCGGTCAAGCATGGCCGAAAGATGGCCGGCGGGTTTTCCAACCCGTCGGATATTAACCATGTTTGACGAGAGATCGCCGTTGGATGCACCTGCCCTCTTAACAAAGGTTAATAAAAGGTTAATTTCCGATTCGAACGGGTCCAGAGCAGAGAGGACACCATGCTTTCGAATTCAGGAAGAACGCGCCTTGCGGCGCTTGTGCTGGCCGTGACCGCTGTCGGTTTCGCTGCCCCGGCAATGGCCTGGTCGCGCCATCATGACCGCGTCTATGCCGATTCCTTCGGCAATCTCGTCATCGACAGCGCCGCCGGCTACAAGCGCATCATCGTCGGCGAGGGCAGACTGGCCAAGAAATTGTCCGACTACACCGGTGCCGGGCAGCCGGAAGCAGAACCGGAAGTCCTTTATGAAGATGAGGCAGATCACATCTCCAGACGTGGCTGCTATCAGCCGCCGGTGTTCGTGAAGGGCCGCTCCTATATGTACGGCCTCTCCGACGGCGAGATGCCCAACCTCAGCCCTTGCCGCTAGACCAATCGGTATGGTCGGCCTTTGTGGCCGGCTGTCGTACGATGGTTAGCCCGTGAAACGGCGAGGCGTTCTAGCTGGCGCTGCCGGAATCCGGGATAAACACCGTTTCGGCCCGCTCATAGGACAGCCGCACGCTGTCGCGGCCGTTCTTCTTGGCCTTGTAGAGCGCCTCGTCGGCACGCCGCATCAGCGGCTCCAGCCCTTCGTCGCCGGTGCGCGCCGCGACGCCGAAGCTCGCGGTCACTCTTGTGCCCGGCGGCAACCCGTCGACGCTGCCGGCCGAATAGTGCGTGCGCACGGCCTCGGCAAACAGCCGCGCCGTGGCGAGGTCGCTCAGCGACAAAAGCACGGCGAACTCCTCGCCGCCGATGCGCCCGGCAACGGCGCGCGCGCCGGCGGCGGCACGAAGCTTGGCCGCGAAGTCGGCGATCACCTGGTCGCCCGCGGCGTGTCCGTACCTGTCGTTGAGCGCCTTGAAGTGATCGAGATCGGCCAGCACCAGTGCGACCGGCACCTTGGCGGCGGCGCAGTGTTGCAGCACCAGCAAAGCGCGCTCCTCAAACCCCCTGCGATTGAGCAGGCCGGACAGCGGGTCGGTATGCGTCTCGGTCTTCAGCGCCTTCATCACGTCGAGTGCTGCGGCCGAGAACAGGCAGAGCGCGATCAGCAACGACAGCAGCGCGTGCGTCAGCAGTGCCGTCGTCCAGTAGGACGAGCCATAAAACCCGTCATAGCTGGTGAAGGGCCCGTGCGAGATGACGACGAGCAGAGTCCGGCCGATGAAGTTCAACCCCGACAGCAGCGACAGCACGAACAGGATCTTTTCGGTCGGGCCATTGTCTCGCACGGCGCGCAGCTCGGCGGCGACCAGCAGACTAAGTCCGCCAAAACCGAAATTGATGGACAGGATGCGCCAGGTGAGGTCCGGCTCCACGAACAAGAACCAGCAAAACGCAGCCAGCCCGCCACCCGCCAGAATGCCGATCGCGACGTAGGGCACGCGCCTGCCGTAGCGCGCGATGATCGCGCCGACGAGGCAGCACGCGGCGAAGGTGAAGCAGAGGTTGGAGGCGAGCTTGGTCAGCACCATGCCGACGGGCAAGGTAAAATACTGCAGCAGGAAGCCGGGCGCGGATACGCAATAGCTTACGCCGAGCACCGCCAGATAGGGCCGGTGGCGCTGGTAGAGCCATAGCACGAGAAACGCCGCGCCGAGCGCCAGCGCGATCGTCGGATTGAGCAGCGCTATGAACAGACCGGTGTCCAAAGGACGGTGACTTCCCCGCGTGACGTCGGGGAAGACCATAGAGCGCAAGCCCCAACAAGCGGTTAAGCCAGAGCGAATATGCGGGCAGAGCGGATGAAAAAAGGTCCCGGAACCGCGATGCGGTCCGGGACCTGATATGGATTATGAGCTGCGCGCCGGAAACTATTTCCAGTCGCGGATGTCGACGAAATGCCCGGCGATCGCCGCCGCTGCCGCCATCGCCGGCGACACCAGATGGGTACGGCCCTTGAAGCCCTGCCGTCCTTCGAAGTTGCGGTTCGATGTCGAGGCGCAGCGCTCATGCGGCTTCAGCCGGTCGTCGTTCATGGCGAGACACATCGAGCAGCCCGGCTCGCGCCAGTCGAAGCCGGCGGCGATGAAGATCTTGTCGAGACCTTCGGCCTCCGCCTGTTCCTTGACCAGGCCGGAGCCCGGCACGATCATCGCGTCGACATGCGCACTCACGGTCTTGCCTTCGACCACCTTGGCCACGGCGCGCAAATCCTCGATGCGGCCATTGGTGCAGGAGCCGATGAAAACGCGGTCGAGCGTGATGTCGGTGATCTTGGTTCCAGGCGTCAGCCCCATATAGTCGAGCGCGCGGATCTTTGAGCTGCGCTTGTTCTCGTCCGTGATCTCTTCCGGATTGGGAACGACGCCCTGCACCGAAACCACATCCTCGGGCGACGAGCCCCAGGAAACGATCGGCGGCAGTTTGGCCGCGTCGAGCACGATCACCTTGTCGAAATGCGCACCCTCGTCGGACTGCAGTGTCTTCCAGTATTCGAGAGCGGCATCCCAGGCAGCGCCTTTCGGGGCACGCGGCTTGTCCTTGACATAGGCAAAGGTGGTTTCGTCGGCCGCGATCAGGCCGGCGCGCGCGCCGCCCTCGATCGACATGTTGCAGATCGTCATGCGGCCTTCCATCGACAGCGCGCGGATCGCCTCGCCGGCATATTCGATGACATAGCCGGTGCCGCCGGCGGTGCCGATCTCGCCGATGATGGCAAGGATGATGTCCTTGGCGGTGACGCCTTCCGGCAGCTGGCCGTCGACACGCACCAGCATGTTCTTGGCCTTGCGCTGGATCAGCGTTTGCGTCGCCAGCACATGCTCGACCTCTGACGTGCCGATGCCATGCGCCAGCGCGCCGAAGGCGCCGTGGGTCGAGGTATGGCTGTCACCGCAGACGATGGTCATGCCGGGCAGCGTAAAGCCCTGCTCCGGTCCGATGATGTGGACGATGCCCTGGCGGATATCGTTTTCGGAATAATACTCGACGCCGAAATCCTTGGCGTTCTTGGCCAAGGCCTCGACCTGGATGCGGCTTTCCTCGTTCTTGATGCCGAACTTGCGCTCGGGCGAGGTCGAGACATTGTGGTCGACCACGGCCAGCGTCTTTTCCGGATGCCGAACCTTGCGGCCGCTCATACGCAAGCCTTCGAAGGCCTGCGGGCTGGTCACCTCATGGACGAGGTGGCGGTCGATGTAGAGCAGGCAGGTGCCGTCGTCCTGGCGATCGACGACATGGTCGTCGAATATCTTGTCGTAGAGGGTGCGCGGTGCGCTCATGTGCGTAAATCCGTCGATTTGAAATAGGGGAAGGGCAGACGCGCCGGAGGCCTTCGGCCCGGCGAAAGCGGCCTAGCTAAGTCGGCTGGTGAGCGCGCCCGAAACGCGCGCAGAAAAGCGCGACGGCAGGCGTTTTCTGTCCTGCAGCACGAAACCCTTGAAGGCCGGATCGCCAAAAAGCTCTTCCATGGCGTGGCTCATACCAATGTTTTGGCTTTTCGGCAATTGCGGAGAGCGGCGGCTTCACCTTCCCCCCTTGTGGGGGAAGGTGGATCGGCGCGCAGCGCCGAGACGGACGAGGGGTGTTGGAAGGATCGCCGTCCTTGCCAAGCTGGAACACCCCTCATTCGACCTCGCTTCGCGAGGCCACCTTCTCCCACGGGGGGAGAAGGGGAAGAGGGCTGCGCTCAAAGCACCTCGAACACAAACGTCTTCACCAGCGCGTCGGGCTCGGCGACGGCGTAGCAGCGGAACCACGAGCTTTGCTCTACCGGCCGCCATTTCCCGGCTCGCTCCAGCGCGTCGAACACCGCTTGGAAGCCGCCGCTTTCGAACACCTGGTCGCGCACGGTGAAAATGGCGTGGCCACCCTTCCTCGTGATGCGCACAAGCTCGTGCAGGCCGGAGGCCGGCGCGTGGCTGATGGTGAACACGCCGGTCGAGAAGAAGGCGCGGAAATGCCCGTCCGGCCAAGGCAGCGGGCCGCCGAGCATCGCCTTTTTCAGTTCGCTGTAGGCGTTCCGGCTGCCGGCGATCTTGAGCATGTCGTCGGAGAGGTCGAGCCCGGCAATGTCATCATAGCCCAGAGCCTTGAGCGAAGGGCCCGACAGGCCGGTGCCGCAGCCGGCGTCGAGCAGCGGGCCGTCGCCCACCGGCACATGGCGCGCCACCCAGGCGGTGATCAGGAACGGCAGGAGATAACCGAGCGAGGCGGTCTCGCTGTCATAGGTCGCCGCCCAGTCTGCATAGGCTTGCGCCAGCGTTTCCGGCGTGTCGGCCGAATAGACGGAGTCCAGCGCTGCATTGGCCTTGTCGACATTCATCGCTTGTATCCTCCCGGCACGATCTGGTCTCGATCGTAGCCCGGTCTCCGCGGGACTTCTATTCCTCGTGCGCGCGGCGCAGCCGCTTCTCCAGCGCCCGCAGCGCCAGCGACAGGCCGACGGTCAGGATGAGATAGATATAGGCGACGATCGAATAGGTCTCGAAGAAGCGGAACGAGCCGGCCGCATAGATCTTGCCCATCTGGGTGATGTCGGCAACGCCGAGCACCGAGACCAGCGAGGAATCCTTGACCATGGCGACGAAGTCATTGCCGAGCGGCGGCAATATGGTGCGGATCGCCTGCGGAAACACGATCAGCCGGAAACGTTGCGTGCGCGAAAGACCCAGCGCCTTGGCCGCCTCGATCTGGCCTTTCTCGACAGACTGGATGCCGGCGCGAAAGACCTCGGAGATGAAGGCGGAATAGCCGATGGTTAGCGCCATGATGGCCCGCCACAACAGCGAGACGTCGCGCACCAAAAGCTCGCCCATCAGGCCGGCATTCTGCAGCGGCGCGGTCAGCGCATTCCAGGCGGCGACGAAGGCCGGCGCACCGGCAAAGGCGATCCAGAACAGCAGCACCAGGATCGGCACGCCACGGATGATCTCGACATAGAAGCGGGCGATTTGCCTGAGCCATCGCGACCCCGACAACCCCATCAGCGCAATGCCGAGCCCGATGGCTGAGGCGAGAGCGAAGGCGACCACGGTGACAAAAATGGTGATCCCGATGCCTTTGGCGACGGTGGCGAAGACCTGGGCGTAGAGATCGCTGGTGCCAATGTAGAGCGCGGCGATCACCGCGAGAACGATCGCGGCGGCCAGCCACCAGGGGAAATCGGATTTGGGGGTGGAGACGGGTGGCGTGGCCATCAGGGCGCTTCACCCTCCCCCTTGTGGGGAGGGTCGGCGAACAAGCTTTGCATAGCAAAGCTGGTGAGCCGGGGTGGGGGTGGTGACAAGGCGCTGGCGCTGGCACCCCCACCCCGCTCCGCTTCGCGGATCGACCCTCCCCACAAGGGGGAGGGTAAGGCGTCGGACATCACTGCCCCATCTTGTAGTCAAGAAACCACTTCTTGTTCAGCGCATCCAGCGTGCCGTCGGCCTTGAGGGCGGCGATTGCGGCGTTGACCGGCTTCACCAGCTCCGATCCCTTCGGGAAGATGAAGCCGAAATCCTCGGTGCCGAGCGGGCCGCCGATCAGCTTGAGCTTGCCTTCAGAGGCGTCGACATAGCCCTTGCCCGCGGTGCCGTCAGTCAGGACGACATCGACGTCACCGGACTTCAGTGCCTGCACGGTGGCGCCGAACGTCTCGAACAGTTTGATGCGCGGGTTCTGCTCATTGCCGTCGAGCACGCTGTAGACGGCGGTGTAGAACGGCGTAGTGCCGGCCTGGGCACCGATCAGCCCGTCCTTGAAGGCGCCAAAGGTCTTGGCGTCGGTGAAGCGGCTTTCGTCGCCGCGCACCAGCATGAACTGCTCCGAACGCATATAGGGGTCGGAGAAATCGACCTTCTCCTTGCGGTCGTCCTTGATGGTGATGCCGGTCATGCCGATGTTGTACTGGTTGTCGGAAACCGCCTGGATCATCGCATCCCAGGAGGTGTTCTGATACTCGACCTTGAAGTTCAGCCGCTTGGCGATCTCGTCCATCGCGTCATATTCCCAGCCGATCTGCTTACCGGTCTTGGGGTCGATGAACTGCAGCGGCGGATAGGCGTTTTCCGTCACCACCACCACCTTCTTGCCGCCGAGGTCGGGCAGCGCATCGGCCGCCCATGCAGCAACGGGCGCGAGGAAACAGGCCAGCAGGCCGGCCAGCAGCAGTTTCGATTTGGTCATGATACACTCCAGGATGAGAAGCCCGCTTGCAGCCGGGCTCACATGAAAATCCAGGCGCGACTTTAGCCGTCCGCAGACGGCTTGCAAGCCGGTCCGGTGCTCAGCGTCCGGTGAAAGTGGATTCCAATGCCTTCAACCGGCGCGGTTTTAGAACGCTTCGCGGTCGGCATTCTTCCGTGACCCGCTATGGCTAACTAGGCCGCTTTCGAGCACAAGGGAAACCGTCAAACGACGGGTCAGGATGGTGACGCCGCGTCACGCAATTTTGCGACAAACCCGGTCAAGGTCCGGTGCAGCGACTTCAGCTCCTCGACTTCCAGCGGCATGGCGCAGGCAAGGCCGGCGGATACATCCTTGATGCGTGCGCGCAGCGCCTGGCCCTTTGCGGTCGGTTCGACCAGCACGCGGCGCTCGTCGGCTGGGTCGCGTCGGCGGGTGACCAGGCCACCCACCTCAAGCCGCTTGAGCAGCGGCGTCAGCGTCGCCGAATCCAGCCCCAGCGCCTCGCCGAGCTCGCCAACCGTGCTCGGCGCATGCTGCCACAGCGCCAGCATCGCCAGATATTGCGGATAGGTGAGGCCGAGCGGGTCGAGCAGGGGTCGGTAGAGTTTGGTCATCAGCCCGCTCGCGGAATAGAGCGCGAAGCAGAGCTGCTGGTCCAGGCGCGGAACAGCGATCGTCCCGGCGGTATCCGCCGGGACTTCTGTGGCTCTGGTTTCGGTCTTCGTCGTCATGCTGCCTTTGCCGGAAGCGCCACTGTCGAAAGCGCCACCTCGACATTGCCCTTGATCGCGTTTGAATAGGGGCAGATCTTGTGCGCTTCCGATACAAGCGCTTCCGCCGCCGCCTGATCAAGGCCCTTCGTCTCGGCGGCGAGCGCGACACCGAGCTTGAACCCTTCGCCGTTGGGAAGCAGGCTGACGGTCGAGGTCACAGACGCATCGGTCAGCGGCAGCTTTTGCTTGCGCGCGACGAAGCGGATGGCGCTTTCGAAGCAGGCGGCATAGCCGACCGCGAACAGCTGCTCGGGATTGGTGGCGCCACCCTGTCCACCGAGTTCCCTAGGCAAAGCGAGGTCGACCTTGAGCAGGCCGTCGCTGGTTTCGCCATGGCCGGCGCGGCCGCCGGTGACGCGAGCCTGTGTGGTGTAGAGTGCCATTTCAGTTCTCCAATTAATTTGTGTACGATTATTTAGTACACAAGATAATGCGCGGTCAACAGCCGAGCCCCAATTTCTCGGCCGACAATCGTTCACAGTCTGGTGAAACGAAAAAAGGCGGCCGAAGCCGCCTTTCCAAAATCCTTGGTCGAGATCTTATTCGGCCGGGGTGGCTTCCGCAGCGGCCTTGGCTGCCGCTTCAGCCTCGTCGGCGGCCTTCTTCTCGGCGGCTTCCTTAGCGGCCGTCTCTGCGGCCAGCGCCTGGGCGGCGGCGACCTTCTCGGCTTCGATGCGGGCCTTCTCGGCGTTCAGCGCATCGCGCTCCTCATCGTTGAGCTTGCGGGCGCGCACGCCGGTGTTTTCCGAAATACGGGCCGACTTGCCGCGACGGTCGCGCAGATAATAGAGCTTGGCGCGGCGCACCTTGCCGCGGCGCACGATCTCGACGCCCTCGACCATCGGCGAGAAGACCGGGAAAACGCGCTCGACGCCTTCGCCGTAGGAGATCTTGCGGACGGTGAAGTTTTCCTGGAAGCCGGCGCCGGAGCGGGCGATGACGACGCCCTCATAGGCCTGGACACGGGTGCGGGTGCCTTCGGTCACGCGGACCTGGACGCGCACGGTATCGCCGGGCTGGAATTCGGGAAGCTTGCGCTTGGCTTCGATCTTGGCGGCCTGTTCGGCCTCGAGCTGACGGATGATATCCATCTCAATAGTCCACTTCTTGTTCTTCCGACAGTCAGAGCGTCCGACACTCGCCTTGCAGTTCCATTGACCGCTCGGCTATGCCCTTTGTCTCCGAGACATCTGTCTTCTGGACATTGGGCAGGGGCGACTACACCGTCATTGTTGACGGGTCTGGGAGATTTTTCTCGCCAGTACGGGCGGGCACATACAGCTATTTCACTCACTTGTCACGCCTTGGCCCTGTCTTTTTTGGTCGCATGCCACCACGCAATCGTCCAGTGCAGGGTTGCGCCTGCCCTCCAAGCTTCCTAAGCCGGACGACGCATACTTGTCCGGCGCCACTCTCATGACGATTTTCGACATGTCCGTTCTCGACGCGGCCCTGCTGTTTGCGGCAGGCTTTCTGTCGGGCGCATGCAACGCGGTCGCCGGCGGCGGCACGTTCATCACCTTCGGCGCCATGTCGCTGGTCGGCGTACCGCCGATCGTCGCCAACGCCACGTCCTCGGTGACGCAGTTTCCGGGCTACATCACCTCGACGCTCGCCTACTGGACCGACATCGAGCATTTCTGGCGCGGCGCGCTGCTGCTCTGCCTGATTTCGGCCGCCGGCGCGCTGGCCGGCGCCCTCATCCTTCTGGCGCTGTCCAACCCGTCCTTCCGCGTCATGGTGCCGTGGCTGTTGCTGGCCGCCACCGCGCTGTTCGCCGCCGGACCGTGGCTGAAGCCGGCGCCCAAGCCGGGACACGAGGCCGCGGTCGGCTCGCTCGCCGGGTCGCTGGCGCAGTTCCTCACCGCGGTCTATGGCGGCTTCTTCGGCGCCGGCATGGGCGTGATGATGCTGGCGACGCTCGGCCTGACTCAGGCCGGCGACTATCACCGGCTGAATGCGCTGAAGAACATGCTGGCCGTGGTTATCGCGGCGGTAGCGATCATCGTCTTCGTCTCCGGCGGCGTCGTCGCCTGGCCGCAAGCGATCGTCATGATCCCCGGCGGCGCGCTCGGCGGCTATGCCGGTGTCTGGATCGCCAAGCGCGTGCCGCAAAACGCAGTACGCGGCTTCGTCATCGCCGTCGGCCTGTTTCTGGCGTTTTACTATTTTGCCAAGGGCTGAGCGGCGAGCAAATCCGGTCGTCGATCCCTGGTCAGCTTCTCGGACTCCGCGCGGCGCCAGGCGGCGATCTTCTTGTGATTGCCTGACGTCAGCACGTCGGGGATCGGCCTGCCCTCGAATTCCTGTGGCCGCGTGTAGTGCGGATGTTCGAGCAGGCCGTTCTCAAAGCTTTCCTCTTCGCCTGACACCGCATTGCCCATCACGCCGGGCAACAGCCGCACCACGGCGTCGAGCAGCACAAGTGCGGCCGGCTCGCCGCCAGAGAGGATGAAGTCGCCGATGGAGACCTCCTCCAGGTTCCGCGCCTCGATCAGCCGCTGGTCGACGCCTTCGAAGCGGCCGCAGACGATGATGGCGCCCGGCCCGGCCGCAAGCTCGCGCACGCGCGCCTGCGTCAGCGGTTTGCCGCGCGGGCTCATCAGCAGTTTTGGCCGCGGATCGCCCTCTGGCGCCGTATGGTCGATCGCCTTGGCCAGCACATCGGCGCGCATCACCATACCGGCGCCGCCGCCGGCCGGCGTGTCGTCCACCGTGTGGTGGCGGTCCTCAGCAAAGTCGCGGATCTGGACCGCTTCCAGTGACCAAGTACCTGCCTCCAGCGCCCGCCCGGCCAGCGACAGGCCGAGCGGACCCGGAAACATCTCGGGATAGAGCGTCAGCACCGATGCCTTGAACGTCACCGGTTGCCTCCGGCGTCCTTGGGCCCGCGCGGCCGGCCCTTCGCGTCGAAATTGTCTTCACGCGGCGTCTCGCCATCCTCGTCCTCGATCAGACCGGCGGCGGCCGGATCGACGCGGACAAACCCCTCGGCAACCGCCACCTGCGGCACGGCGGCCTGGGTGAACGGGATCAGCACGCCTTTGCGCCCGCCGAGTGTGACGTCGAGAATGTCGCCGCCGCCGAAATTGTGCACGGCGACCACCTTGCCGATGACCGCGTCCTTATCGACGCGGACCTCGAGCCCGACGAGATCGGCGTGGTAGAACTCGTCCTCCTCGCCATCGTCCGGCAGCATCGAGCGGTCGACGAACAGCTCCGTGCCAGCCAGCGCCTCGGCGGCATTGCGGTCGGCAATGCCCTTGAAGCGCACCACGACGACGGTGTTGGCGGGCCTTATGTCGATGATCTGGAAGGCGCGGCCGTCCTTGGCATAGAGCGGCCCATAATCGGCCAGCGCCAGCGGCTCGCCAGTGAAGGTTTTGACCCTGAGTTCGCCCTTGATGCCGTGGGCGGCGCCGATCACGGCCATCTGGACGGGGTTCTGGGGCTTGCTCATGGCTGATGTCCTTTGCCCTGCTCTAACGCCCTCCCGTGGCCATTTCAATGACAGCTTCTTCACCGCTTCCTAACCCGGCTGCCTGACAATGGTCGCATGCAGGAATTTCTCATCCCGGCAAAACCCGACCTCCAGGCGGCGCGCGAGAGCTGGCTGAAGATGCTGGCGCGCGAACGCCGGCTGTCGCCGGCGACAGTCGAAGCCTATGAGCGCGACACGCGCCAGTTCCTGCATTTCCTGACGGGACATTGCGGCGGCTCGCCCGGCATTGCCGACATCGCCACTTTGCGTCCGGCCGATCTGCGCGGCTTTCTCGCCGCGCGGCGCAACGCCGGCGCCGGCGCCCGTACGCTCGGCCGGGGTCTTGCCGGCATCCGCTCGCTGCTGCGTTTCCTCGAACGGCGCGGTCTCGCAAACGCAGCGGGAGCAGCGGCGCTGCGCGCGCCGCGCCAGCCAAAATCACTGCCCAAGCCGCTGACCGCCAGCGACGCCAAACATGTCGTCTCGGTGGAGGGCCAGTTGGCGGAGGAGCCCTGGATCGCCGCCCGCAATGCCGCCGTGCTGACGCTGCTCTACGGTTCGGGCCTGCGCATTTCCGAAGCGCTTGGCCTCAGTGCCGCCGACCTGGCCTCGGAAGCCGACACCGTGCTGCGCGTCACCGGCAAGGGCGGCAAGACCCGGCTGGTGCCGGTGCTGCCGGTGGCGCTGCGCGCCATCGCCGAATACCGCAAACTGTGCCCCTACCATCTCGACCCCAAGGGCCTGCTGTTTCGTGGCGCCCGCGGCGGACCGCTCAATCCGGCCATCGTCCAGCGCGACATGGCCAAACTGCGCTCGGCGCTCAACCTGCCGGATACCGCCACCCCGCACGCGCTGCGCCACTCGTTCGCCACCCATCTGCTTGGCCGCGGCGGTGACTTGCGCACCATCCAGGAGCTTCTCGGCCATGCCAGCCTGTCGACGACGCAAGTCTATACCGGCGTCGACACCGCAAGGCTGCTCGAAATCTATGAGTCCGCCCACCCAAGGGCGTGAACTCTTCAAATTTGCGCCGCCGATTAACCGTTTCGCCGCTTTTCGGTCCTAGAAAAGCGATCATGAAACGCGTCATCGCCATCGCCGACCGCGCGGCCCTCGCGTCGCTGAAGCTGCTTGTCGCGCTCAACGCGCTGTTTTTCCTGTCTTTCCTCATCGTGCTGCTGCTCGCCGCCGGTAAGGCGCATGCCGACGTCCCGGTCTGCACCGGCGCTGATCTGCTGTCGGCCCTGCAGAAGGACGACCCCGCCACCTATGCCAGGATCGAGGCGCAAGCGGCGGCGACGCTGAACGGCAAGGGCCTATTGTGGAAGTTGGAAAAATCAGGCGAAAAGCCATCCTTCCTGTTCGGCACGATGCACATGACCGACCCGCGCGTGACCGCGCTGCCGCCGGCCGCCAAGCGGGCCTACGACGCCGCCGGCACCATCATCATCGAAACCACCGACGTGCTCGACAAGCAGAAGATGATGGAGGCCATGCTCAAGGAGCCCGAGCTGATGATGTTCACCGACAGCACGACGCTGTCGTCGCTGTTGTCGCCGGAGGATGCGGCGGTGGTGAACAAGGGGCTCGATGCGCGCGGCATTCCGCCGGCGAGCGTCTCCAAGATGAAGCCGTGGCTGCTGTCGGCCATGGTCGCGCTGCCGGTCTGCGAGGTCGCCCGCCAGGCGGGCGGCGCGCCGGTTCTCGACGTCAAGCTGGCTGAGGACGCCAAGGCTAATGGAAAGCCGGTGGAAGGCCTGGAAACCGCCGCCGGCCAGCTCCGCGCCATGGCTTCGCTGCCGATCGCCTTTCACATCAAGGGGCTGGTTGAAACCTTGAAGCTCGGCGACAAGATAAACGACATCAACGAGACCATGATCGTGCTCTACCAGCGCGGCGACACCGGCACGTTCTGGCCGCTCCTGCGGTCAATGTCCCCAGGCGAAGAGGACGACGCTGCAGGGTACGCCGCCTTCGAGCAGGCCATGATCACCGACCGCAACAAAGTGATGGTCGACCATGCCCAGCCGATCCTGGCCAAGGGTAACGCCTTCATGGCGGTCGGCGCCCTGCATCTTCCCGGCCCCGAAGGCCTGGTGGAGGATTTTCGCAAAGCCGGCTATACTGTCACTGCCGTCGACTGATCTGCGCGGCTCCTTGCCTGCCGAATCACGCAAGGCTCGGTTGTGTCTGGGTCCGCAGCTGATTCGCGGTCCGAAGACCAGTTGGCCCTATTCTTGGCGAAAAAGTACAGGTAAGCTCATTTTTGCGAACTCGCGATTGATTTTGCGGGGGAAATACAGGCCACCGAGCGGTTGCAAATCAGAATTTTCCTGCGTTCGGCGATTTCCAGGCCTAGTATGAAACCCGTTCAACGGTTGCGCGTTGATGGGTGTTGTTTGATGCTTTTCATCCACGGAGGACACTTTTATGTCGAACCCTAACGACCCGGGCCCGGCGCCCAAATCGGGCGGTGGCAGCGGCTGGCTGATTGCGCTGGTCGTCGTCATCCTTGCGATTGTCGCGTACTATGTTTTTGGAAGAAGCGGCGAGCATCCGGCACCCGCCGAGCCGCCGGCAGCCAGCACACCGGCACCTGCGCCTGCACCGGCTGAGCCGATGAAGCCCGCCGAACCGGCCCCCGCGCCAGCCCCGGCGCCCGCACCCGCGCCTGAGCCCGCTCCGGCACCAGCCCCGGCTCCCGCGCCTGCTCCGGCTCCCGCACCGGCCCAGTAATCAGGCCACTGAATTTAATAACGAACGGCCCGCTGCGAAGCGGGCCGTTTTGTTTTGGGGCCTGTTATTGGCGAGGGTAGCGATCCTTCACCGGCGACGTGCCGCAAACTTCCCTGTCGAAATCAGATATGGATCGGCTTGAAGAACGTGGCCAGTGCCGCTTCCTTGACCGCTTCCGACATTGTCGGGTGCGCGTGGCAGGTGCGGGCGAGGTCTTCGGACGAGCCGCCGAACTCCATCAGTACCGCAGCCTCATGGATCATCTCGCCGGCGCCGAAGCCGACAATGTGGACGCCGAGCACGCGGTCGCTGACCTTGTCAGCGAGGATCTTCACGAAGCCGTCGGTGTGCAGCATGGCGCGCGCGCGGCCGTTGGCGGTGAACGGGAATTTGCCGATCTTGTAATCGATGCCGGCCTTCTTCAGCTCCTCCTCGGTCTTGCCGACCGAAGCGATTTCCGGGCTGGTGTAGACGACGCTCGGGATGACGTCGTAATTCACATGACCGGCCTGGCCGGCAATGGTCTCGGCCACCGCCACGCCTTCATCCTCCGCCTTGTGCGCCAGCATCGGTCCGGCGATGACATCGCCGATGGCGTAGATGCCAGCGACGTTGGTCCTGAGATGCACGTCGGTCTTGACCCGGCCGCGCTCATCGACCTCGACGCCGGCCTCCTTCAGCCCGAGACTGTCCGAATAGGCGCGGCGTCCGGTCGAGATCAGCACCGCGTCGGCCTCGATGGTCTCGGCCGCCCCGCCCTTGACCGGCTCGAAGGTAACCGTCGCACCCTTCTTGGCCTTGGTGACCCCGGTCACCTTGGCGCCGAGCTTGAACTCGAAGCCCTGCTTGGAGAGCAGGCGCTGGAACTGTTTGGAAACCTCACCGTCCATGCCGCCCAGAATGGTGTCGAGGAACTCGACCACGGTGACCTTGGCGCCGAGCCGCGCCCATACCGAGCCGAGCTCCAGCCCGATGACGCCGCCGCCGACCACCACCAGTCGCTCCGGCACTTTCTCGAGCGATAGCGCGCCGGTCGACGACAGGATCACCTTCTCATCGATGTCGACCTTGACACCGGGAATGCCGGCGACATCCGAGCCGGTGGCAATGACGATGTTCCTGGTCTCGATCTCCTCGACCTTGCCGTCCTCAGCCGTCACCGACACCTTGCCGGCGGCGACCACCTTGCCGGTGCCGCGGAACGAGTCGATCTTGTTCTTCTTGAACAGGAAGGCGACGCCGTTGACGTTGGCCGAAACGGTCGCATCCTTGTGCGCCATCATCTTCTTCAGATTGAGTTTTGGCGCCGGTATCTCGACGCCTAGCGTATCGAAGGAATGGCCGGCCTCCGCGAACATCTCGGAGGCGTAAAGCAGCGCCTTGGACGGGATGCAGCCGATGTTGAGGCAGGTGCCGCCGAAAGTGGCGTTTTTCTCGACCACCGCGACCTTCAGCCCGAGCTGCGCCGCCTTGATGGCGCAGACATAGCCGCCCGGTCCCGATCCGATGATAACGACGTCATAAGCCATGATGGGTGTCCTTCTTGCCTAGAGCATGATGCCGAAAAGTGTGAAGCGGTTTTCGGAGACCATCATGCTCTATCCCTTTGATTTGTGGCCTTCAGCGGCCGCCGCTAACATTCAGGATCGCGCCCGTCGTATAGGACGCTTCATCCGACAAAAGATAGAGAACCGCATGGGCGACTTCATCCGCCGTGCCGGCGCGTTTCATCGGCAGCATGTCGCGGAACCGCTCGACCCGGTCCGGCTGGCCGCCGGAGGCATGGATCTCGGTGTCGATGATGCCTGGCCGTATCGCATTGACACGCACGCCTTCAGTCGCGACTTCGCGCGCCAGCCCGAGCGTGAAGGTGTCGATCGCCGCCTTGGACGCGGCATAGTCGACATATTCGCCGGGCGAGCCGTGTATCGACGCCGCCGACGAAATGTTGACGATGGCGCCGCCCTGGCCGCCATTCCTGCTCGACATGCGCCTGACCGCTTCGCGGGCGCACAGAAACGAGCCGATGACATTGATGCGCATCATGCGCTCCAGCCGCGCCAGGCTCATCTCGTCGACGCGCGCCTTGACGTCGACGACGCCGGCATTGTTGACGAGGCCATCGAGCCTGCCGAAGCGGTGGTCGACCGCCTCGAACATTGCCACGATGTCGCCTTCGTTGCCGACGTCACCCTTGACCGCAAAGGCGTCACCGCCCATCGCCTCGACTTCGGCAACCAGCGCCTTGGCGGCGGCCTCGTTCGCGGCATAGTTGACCGCGACGCGGTAGCCGGCCTTCGCCGCAAGCCGGCAGGTGGCCGCGCCAATGCCGCGGCTGCCGCCGGTGACCAGAAGAACCTTCTTGGCCGCGCTCATTCCTGGCAACCTTTCAGCAGAAACACGTCCCACGGCAGTTTCGAGAAACCGTTGGCGCCGAAGGCCGACGATATCTGCAGCGACGGCCCGAGATCGGGGAAGATCAGGCTCTGCGGTGCGTCCGTGCCCTCCGCCGCCATGAGCGCGATGTTGCCCTTGTCGTCGGCGCTGTAGACGACACCTTGCCAGACCGTGCAGGCGGCGAGCTCGTCACCGGTGACGTCGCCGGTTGGGCATTTGTACATCAGCGAGCCGTGCGGCCGCGAAACACCTGATGTCCACATGACGATGCCGTCGAGCACGACGCCCTTGTCGAGCACCATCTTGAAGGCGTTGGTGACGGTGGCCGCACCCGTCGTCGGCCGAAAATCGATGCCGGCCTCGCTCTCGGCATCGCCATAGACGGCGAGCGCCAGCGGGCAGGCGGCGTGGGCTGTAGATACAGCTTGCGTGACGCCGACCGCACACACTGCCGTGAAAACCATTCCGGACCGGAAGCGCGAGGAACGGGTCGTCATGCGGCGGCGCAGTCCTTTCCCCGGCTCAAAACCGACCAGCCTCTAGAGATCAAGCACCAGCCGCTCGGGATCCTCCAGGCTGTCCTTGACGCGGACCAGGAAGGTCACTGCTTCCTTGCCGTCGACGATGCGATGATCGTAGGAGAGCGCAAGGTACATCATCGGTCGGATCACGATCTGGCCGCCGACCACGACGGGCCGGTCCTGGATCTTGTGCATGCCCAGAATGCCCGACTGCGGCGCATTAAGGATCGGCGTCGACATCAGCGAGCCGTAAACGCCGCCGTTGGAAATCGTAAACGTGCCGCCCTGCATGTCGGCGACCGACAGCTTGCCGTCGCGCGCGGCAATGCCCAGCCGGCCGATATCCTTTTCGATCTCGGCGATCGACATCTGATCGGCATCGCGCACCACCGGCACGACGAGGCCCTTTTCGGTGCCGACGGCAACGCCGATATGGGCATAGTTCTTGAAGATGATGTCGGTGCCGTCGATCTCGGCATTGACCGAGGGGATCTCCTTCAAGGCATGGGTGACCGCCTTGGTGAAGAAGCCCATGAAGCCGAGCTTCACGCCATGCTTCTTCTCGAAGATGTCCTTGTACTTGGTCCTGAGCGCCATCACCGCTGACATGTCGACCTCGTTGAAGGTGGTCAGCATGGCGGCGGTCGACTGCGCTTCCTTCAGCCGGCGCGCGATGGTCTGGCGCAGCTTGGTCATGCGCACGCGTTCTTCACGCGAGGCATCGTCACCGGAGGACGGCGCGCGCAGCACGACGGGCGCCGGTGCGGCTCTCGGCGTTTCGGCCGGCTGCGACGGCGCGCCCCGGGCGATGGCGTCGAGCACATCACCCTTCAGCACCTGGCCGCGCTTGCCCGAGCCGGACACCTGATCGACCGACAGATTAGCCTCGGCGATCAGCTTTGCGGCGGCCGGGGCCGGCGGCATAGAGCGCGGCTCGACCGCGCCGGCGTCACCGGCGATCTTGGCAGTCTCGGCCGCGGCCTGCTTGGTCGTATGGGCCGCGTCGGGGCTCGACGCTTGCGAGACGGCTTGCGGCTTGGCCTCCTGCTTGTTTGCAGGAGCGGCAGCACCACTGGCCGAGATCGACCCAAGCAAAGCGCCGACGCCGACCGTCTCACCTTCCTTGGCGGTGATTTCGCCCAGCGTCCCAGCGGCAGCCGCTGGCACCTCCACCGTCACCTTGTCGGTTTCGAGCTCGACCAGCGGCTCGTCGACGGCAATGGCATCGCCGACCTTCTTGAACCACTTGCCGATGGTCGCCTCGGTGACGGATTCGCCGAGAGTGGGAACGCGGATTTCGGTAGCCATTGTGCCTGTCCGTTTCTTCTCTGTCTGTTCTATGTGCCAGGTTCTATTCGCCGAGCGCGTCTTCGAGCAGGGCGGCGAGCTGCGCCAAATGCTTGGACATCAACCCGGTCGCCGGCGATGCAGCCGCCGGACGTCCGGTGTAGCGCACCCGCTGATGCTTGGCGTCGATATGCGCCAGCACCCATTCCAGATACGGATCGATGAACGACCAGGCGCCCATGTTCTTCGGCTCTTCCTGGCACCACACCATCTCGGCGTTACGGAAACGCGACAATTCGGTGATCAACGCCTTGGCCGGGAACGGATAGAGCTGTTCTACGCGCAACAGATAGATGTCGTTGATGCCGCGCTTCTCGCGCTCCTCATAGAGATCGTAGTAGACCTTGCCTGAGCACAGCACGACGCGGCGGATCTTGGAATCCTTGACTAGCTTGATCGCCTGGTTCTGCAACAGCTGGGCATCGTCCCAAAGCAGCCGGTGGAACGAGCTTTCGCCCGAAATCTCAGGCAGCGTCGATACGGCCCGCTTGTGGCGCAGCAGCGACTTCGGCGTCATCAGGATCAGCGGCTTGCGGAAGTCTCGCTTCAGCTGCCGGCGCAGGATGTGGAAATAGTTGGCCGGCGTGGTGCAGTTGGCGACTTGCATATTGTCTTCGGCGCAGAGCTGCAGGAAGCGTTCGAGACGCGCCGAGGAATGCTCCGGACCCTGGCCCTCATAGCCATGCGGCAGCAGGCAGACGAGGCCCGACATGCGCAGCCACTTGCGCTCGCCGCTGGAGATGAACTGGTCGAACACCACCTGGGCGCCGTTGGCGAAGTCGCCGAACTGCGCTTCCCAGAGCGTCAGCGCCTTCGGCTCGGCCAGGCTGTAGCCATATTCGAAGCCGAGCACCGCCTCTTCCGACAGCATCGAGTTGATGACTTCGTAGCCCGCCTGCGCCGCCGACAGATTGTTGAGCGGGATGTAGCGGGTCTCGTCGCGCTGGTCGTAGAGCACGGAATGGCGCTGCGAGAAGGTGCCGCGCTCGGAATCCTGGCCCGACAGACGGATCGGATTGCCGTCGAGCAGGATGGCGCCGAAAGC
Source organism: Mesorhizobium sp. P171375 (assembly GCF_057786075.1). Classification (NCBI taxonomy): domain Bacteria; kingdom Pseudomonadati; phylum Pseudomonadota; class Alphaproteobacteria; order Hyphomicrobiales; family Phyllobacteriaceae; genus Mesorhizobium; species Mesorhizobium sp. P171375. The sequence continues at coordinate 728,337 of NZ_JBYNWF010000001.1, read as the reverse complement.
CAGCGCCTCGGCCGTCGACCAGTCGATGCCTTCGCCGGATTCGATCGCCTGGCGGCGGTTTTCGAGGAAGCGGATAATGGTCTTGTGTGCCTCGAAACCCTTCGGCACCTCGGTCAGCTTCTTGCCGATCTCCTTCAGCACCTTAACCGGCACGGCGGTCTTGCCGCGGCGCTGTTCGTCCTGGTTGTCGGCGGTGCGCAGACCCGACCAGGCGCCGTCCAGCCAGTCGGCCTTGTTTGGCTTGTAGTGCTGGCCGACTTCCCATTCGGATTCCAGATGCGCGCGCCAGTCGGCCTTCATCTTGTCGAGTTCGGCCTGGGTGATATGGCCCTCGGCGATCAGTCGATCGCCATAGATCTGCACGGTTGTCTTATGATTGCGGATGTTGGCGTACATGATCGGCTGGGTGAAGGCCGGCTCATCGCCCTCATTGTGGCCGAAGCGGCGGTAGCAGAACATGTCCACCACCACCGGCTTGTGGAACTTCATGCGGAATTCAATCGCCACCTTGGCGGCATGGACCGTGGCTTCCGGATCGTCGCCATTGACGTGGAAAATCGGCGCCTCGATCATCTTGGCGACGTCGGACGGGTAGGGCGACGAGCGCGAGAAGCGCGGATTGGTGGTGAAGCCGATCTGGTTGTTGATGATGAAGTGCAGCGTGCCGGCGACGCGATGGCCGCGCAGGCCCGACAGGCCGAGGATTTCGGCAATCACGCCCTGGCCGGCGAAGGCGGCGTCGCCATGCAGAAGCAGCGGCAGCACCTTGGCGCGTTCTTCCAGCGGCACGATCTCCTCGCGGCTTCGGCCAAACAGATAGTCCTGCTTGGCGCGCGCCTTGCCCATCACCACCGGATCGACGATTTCCAGATGCGAAGGGTTGGCGGTCAAGGACAGGTGCACCTTGTTGCCGTCGAACTCGCGGTCCGACGAAGCGCCGAGATGGTACTTGACGTCGCCCGAGCCCTCGACCTCGTCGGGAGCGGCCGAGCCGCCCTTGAACTCGTGGAAGATGGCGCGGTGCGGCTTGGCCATCACCTGGGAGAGCACGTTCAGCCGGCCGCGATGCGCCATGCCGAGCACGATCTCCTTCATGCCGAGCTGGCCGCCGCGCTTGATGATCTGCTCCAGCGCCGGGATCAGGCCTTCGCTGCCATCGAGGCCGAAGCGCTTGGTGCCCTTGTACTTGACGTCGATGAACTGCTCGAAGCCTTCGGCCTCGACCAGCTTCTGCAGGATCGCCTTCTTGCCGGTGGCGGTGAAGGAGATCTCCTTGTCGGTGCCTTCGATGCGGGCCTGGATCCAGGCCTTCTCCTCGGGATCGGAGATGTGCATGAACTCGACGCCGAGGGTCGAGCAATAGGTGCGGGTGAGAATCTCCAGCATCTGCCGGATGGTGCCGAATTCGAGGCCGAGCACATTGTCGAGGAAGATCGGCCGGTCGTAGTCGGCAGCGGTAAAACCGTAATTCTCCGGCGATAGCTCGTTATAGTCCTCGAGCGGCTTGGCGATGCCGAGCGGGTCGAGATTGGCGTGCAGATGGCCGCGCATGCGGTAGGCTCGGATCATCATGATGGCGCGCACCGAATCGCGCGTCGCCTGATGCACGTCGGCATCCGACAGCACGACGCCGTTGGTGACGGCCCTGTCCTTGACCTTCTTTTCGACCGTCCTCTCGACCAGGCCCCAATTGCCGTCGAGCGCCGACACCAGCTCGCCATTGGCCTGCAGCGGCCAGGAGGGCCTTGCCCAGGAGGCGCCCTTGGCGTTCTTGCGCACATCGCCGGCGTCGTCCTTCAGCGCCGCGAAGAAGTCCTGCCATTCGGGGTTTACCGACTCCGGATCATCCTCATAGGAGGCATAAAGCGCGTCGATGTAGTCGGCATTGCCGCCATAGAGGAATGAAGTGAGTGAAAACTGGTCGTTGGCCTGATCTTGTCTTGCCATTTTGTCTGCGGAGCCTGGCTCCGTCTCCTTACGTTTGGAGGGGAGTAGGGCAGTAAGGCAATAGGGTAGTAGGAAAGTGGCGTTGCCGCCGCTCGTCCCGTTCTTCCTATTCCCCTACTGCCATACTGCCCTACTCCCTTATTGCCTTAACCCTTGATCGCCTCGACCAGGGTCGTGCCCAGCCGTGCCGGCGACGGCGATACTTTGATGCCGGCCGATTCCATTGCCGCGATCTTGTCTTCCGCGCCGCCCTTGCCGCCGGAGATGACCGCGCCCGCATGGCCCATGGTGCGGCCGGCCGGCGCGGTGCGCCCGGCAATGAAGCCCGCCATCGGTTTCTTGCGGCCGCGCTTGGCCTCGTCCTTGAGGAACTGCGCGGCGTCTTCCTCGGCCGAACCGCCGATCTCGCCGATCATGATGATCGACTTGGTCTCGTCGTCGGCGAGGAACATCTCCAGCACATCGATGAACTCCGTGCCTTTGACGGGGTCGCCGCCAATGCCGACAGCGGTGGTCTGGCCGAGGCCGACATTGGTGGTCTGGAAGACCGCCTCATAGGTAAGCGTTCCCGAGCGCGAAACAACGCCGACCGAGCCCTTGCGGAAGATGTTTCCGGGCATGATGCCGATCTTGCATTCGTCGGGGGTGAGCACGCCCGGGCAGTTCGGCCCGATCAGCCGCGAGGTCGAGCGGTCGAGCCGCGCCTTGACCTTGACCATGTCCATCACCGGAATGCCTTCGGTGATGCAGACGATCAGCGGGATCTCGGCCTCGATCGCTTCCAGGATGGCTTCGGCGGCACCTGCCGGCGGCACATAGACGACCGAGGCATTAGCGCTGGTCTTGGCCTTGCCCTCGGCAACGCTGGCAAAGATCGGCAGGCTTTCGCCCTTGGCGCCGGTCCAGGTCTCGCCACCCTTCTTGGGATGGATGCCGCCGACCATCTTGGTGCCGTGATAGGCCAGCGCCTGTTCGGTGTGGAACGTGCCGGTCTTGCCGGTCAGGCCCTGCACCAGCACCTTGGTGTTCTTGTCGATGAGAATGGACATCGGAGCCCTTTTCTAAAAACCGTTGATCGAGGAAGGCGAGACGCGCCGGTAGACGCCGCTCACCATGTCTTGCCAGCCATCACTGCCGGCGGGTTTGAAATGCAGTCGCATGCGGTAGGCATCGGCATCGTCGAAAATATATGTGACGCGCGCGGAGCCGCGTGGCGACGTCCGCTCCAGAGTGAGCTCCGCGCCGTTCCACGTGCCCGTGGCCGGCGAGGCCGGCACAAAGCCCATCGAATCGAATTGATGCATGGTGACGACGCTGTTCTGCTGGTCGAAGCCGAACACGCTGTGCGACCCGAAGGAGACGGTGCCGTCGCGGCGCTGGCGATAGCGCTGCACCACGAACACCCCGCCGAACTCAGCCTCTGCCAGCACTTCCGACGTCGCCGCGCCGCCATCGGCCCATTGCGTTTCCGCGACCTCTTCCTCGCCACGCCACGCGCCGACCAGCGCCTGCAGGCGCTGGTGATCGGCCGAGAGCGAGGAGAAGGACGCAGCGTTCATGGTCAGAGCCGCTTCAGGTCGGTGACGGTGAGGGCGCTCTTGGCGTTGCCGGTGTTGAGCGTCGTTGCCGGCTCGAACATCAGCACGACCGGCTCCGCGGTCAGCGACCGCGGCCGATGCTCGACGCCCTTCGGCACGACGATGAAATCGCCCTCGCCGAGCTCGACCGGACCGTCGCGGAAATCGATGGCAATCCTGCCCCGCAGCACGAGGAAGGCTTCGTCCTCATGTTCATGCGCATGCCAGTCGAAGGTCTCGCCGAACTTGGCAACCTTCGCCTGGCTGTCATTGACATCGCCGGCAATATGCGGATCGAAGACCTTCGTGATCTTCTGATCCGCCGCCTCGACGAGGTTTATCTTGCGCGGAGGCATCCGCTCAGCCCTTCACCGCTGCCACGATCTTCTTGGCCGCGTCGTCGAGGTCATCGGCCGACACGACATTCAAGCCGCTGTCGTTGATGATCTTCTTGCCGAGTTCGGCATTGGTGCCTTCGAGGCGCACCACCAGCGGCACTTGCAGGCCGACTTCCTTGACCGCGGCAATCACGCCCTCGGCAATGATGTCGCACTTCATGATGCCGCCGAAGATGTTGATCAAAATGCCTTTGACGGCCGGGTCCTTGGTGATGATCTTGAACGCCGCCGTCACCTTCTCCTTGGACGCGCCGCCGCCGACATCGAGGAAGTTGGCGGGTTCGGCGCCATAGAGCTTGATGATGTCCATCGTCGCCATGGCAAGGCCTGCGCCGTTGACCATGCAGCCGATATTGCCGTCGAGCGCGACATAGGCGAGGTCGTATTTCGACGCCTCGATCTCCTTTTCGTCCTCTTCGGTGGTGTCGCGCAGGTCCATCAGCTCGGGGTGGCGGAAGAGAGCGTTGTTGTCGAACGACACTTTGGCGTCGAGCACGCGCAGCCGGCCGTTCTTCATCACGATCAGCGGATTGACCTCGAGCAGGCTCATGTCCTTTTCGACAAAGGCCTTGTAGAGGATCGGGAACAGCGTTGCGGCATCCTTGGCGGCGTCGCCAGTGAGCCCCAGCGCTTCTACCAATATGTCGACGTCGATGGTCGTCACGCCGGCCAGCGGGTCGATGGCGCGGGTGATGATCTTTTCCGGCGTGTCGTGGGCGACACCCTCGATGTCCATGCCGCCTTCGGTCGAGACGACGAAGGCGATGCGGCCAACCGCGCGGTCGACCAGGATCGACAGATAGAGCTCGCGCTCGATGTCGGCGCCGTCCTCGATGTAGAGCCGGTTGACCTGCTTGCCGGCCGGGCCTGTCTGCTTGGTCACCAGCGTATGGCCGAGCATCTCGTTGGCGTTGGCGACGACATCGGCAACCGACTTCGCCAGCCGCACACCGCCCTTGGCGTCCGCGCCAAGCTCCTTGAACTTGCCCTTGCCGCGGCCGCCGGCATGGATCTGGCTCTTCACCACATAGAGCGGGCCGGGAAGCGCTTGTGCCGCGGCTTCCGCCTCGCTCGCCTTGAACACCGGCACGCCTTCGGCCACCGGCGCGCCAAAGCTCTTCAGCAGCGCCTTGCCTTGATATTCATGGATGTTCATCTGGATGGTCTCCGGGGGATCACTTCGAGGCGAGATGCGGGGCGATCTTGACGCAGGCCTCGGTCAGGCCCTGCACCGTCGCCACCGAAGCGTCGAACATCTTCTGCTCGCTCTTGTTGAGGTCGATCTCGATGATGCGCTCGACGCCGCCGGCGCCAATGACCACGGGAACGCCGACATAGGTGCCCTTGACGCCATACTGGCCCGAGAGATGCGCAGCGCAAGGCAGCACGCGCTTCTTGTCCTTGAGATAGGATTCGGCCATCGCGATCGCGGAAGCCGCCGGCGCGTAGAAGGCCGAGCCGGTTTTGAGCAGGCCGACGATCTCGGCGCCGCCATCGCGGGTGCGCTGCACGATCTGGTCGAGCTTTTCCTTCGAGGTCCAGCCCATTTTGATGAGGTCGGGCAGCGGAATGCCCGACACCGTCGAATAGCGGATCATCGGCACCATGGAATCGCCGTGGCCACCGAGCACGAAGGCGGTGACGTCTTCGACCGAGACCTTGAACTCTTCGGCGAGGAAATAGCGGAAGCGCGCGCTGTCGAGCACGCCGGCCATGCCGACGACATGCGTCTTGGGCAGGCCGGAGAACTTCTGCAGCGCCCAGACCATGGCGTCGAGCGGGTTGGTGATGCAGATGACGAAAGCCTTGGGCGCGTACTTCTTCAGGCCGGCACCGACCTGTTCCATGACCTTGAGGTTGATGCCGAGCAGGTCGTCGCGGCTCATGCCCGGCTTGCGCGGCACGCCGGCAGTGACGATGCAGACGTCGGCGCCCTCGATGCCGGCATAGTCATTGACGCCGGTCAGCCTCGAATCGAAGCCGTCGACCGGCGAAGACTGCGCGATATCGAGCCCCTTGCCTTGCGGAATGCCCTCGGCAATATCGAACAGCACCACGTCGCCGAGGTCCTTGAGGCCGATCATGTGAGCGAGAGTGCCGCCGATCATGCCGGAGCCGATAAGCGCTATCTTGTTGCGTGCCATGTGAGGAAATTTTCCCTTTGTCTGTGACGACGCCCAAATCTGTGGCGATCTGGTTGACGGCGTCGAGGAAGAGGCCGGAAGGCTGCGGTATCCGCGAGATTTCGCCGCATCCAGTAGCCCTGGCGGAAAATATATTCAACCGATTATTTTCGAGTGAATAATTTCAATCGGTTAGAAACAATGGGATTTACGTAAACGTAAAAGTTTGTAAGCCGACTTGAGAGGTTTTACACGATGAACGTGGAAATCAGAAGACTATATGCCGGCGATGACGCCCTTGTGAAGCAGGTCGCCGAAGACGTGTTCGACGAGCCGGTGCGCGCCGACAGGCTCGCGGCCTATCTCGCCGCACCAGGCCATTTCATGATCGTGGCACTGTCCGAAGATGTCGTCGTCGGCCAGTGCGCCGCCGTCATCCACCGCCACCCCGACAAGGTCAGCGAACTCTACATCGACGAGGTCGGCGTGTCCCCGGCCTTCCAGCGCCAGGGCATCGCCCGAAAGATGCTGGATGCGATGTTCATGATCGGGCGCGAACAGGGCTGTGAGGAGGCATGGGTCGGCACCGAGCCGGACAATGTCGCGGCGCGCTCGCTTTATGAGTCGCGCGGCGCAGTAGCCGAGCCATTCGTGATGTATGTCTACAGGCTCTAGAATGCCGCCACGACAACAGGGAGGTTAGCCATGACTGAGACAGAACCGCTCATTCTGCGTCGCTGGTCGTCCGTCATCCGTACACAGGATCGCGTTGCCTATGCCGCCTATGTCGAGAGGACGGGAGGCCTCGACTACGCGGCTACGGCCGGCAATCGCGGTTTCCAGATGCTTATGCGCGATCGCGACGATGGCTCGACGGAGATCGTCACATTGAGCTGGTGGTCATCAATGGACGCCGTGCGAAGCTTTGCCGGGGATGCACCCCAACTGGCCCGCTACTATCCCGAAGACGATCGCTACCTTCTGGAAAAGCCCGAATTCGTCGACCACTACACGGTTGTTGCCGGAACCTTGCCGCCCACTTGAAGGCTTAGGCCATCGCGACCGGAGGCTCGCTATGCCTGCCGTCGGGCTTCTGCGCCTTCTGCCGTTCCGCCCAGTCTTCCAGCCAGTCGCGGCTTTGCATCTCGATCAGCCGTGAGGCGGTGCGTTCGAATTCGAACACCTCGACGCCGCGCTTGGCCGTATAAAGCTCAGACGGCGCGGCCTCGGCGCTCACCACCAGCCGCGTGTGGTGATCGTAGAGCGTATCGATCAACAGGATGAAGCGCTTGGCCTCGTTGCGCCTGCCTTCGCCGAGCACCGGCACGCGATCGATGAAGATGGTCGAGAAGCGGCCGGCAATGGCCAGGAAATCGCGGGCGCCAAGCGGCTTTTCGCAGAGATCGGCGAAGGAAAACCGCGCCGTGTCGCCGGCGGCGGCCGGCACCACCACCTGCCTGCCCTTCACCGCCACGGTGGTCTCGACGACGGGCGCGCCGCGTGTCATCGCCTGCCACGCCTCGTCCAGCATACGGTCGGCCTCGGCATCCGCCGGGGTGACATAGACAGGCGTGCGCGTCAGTTTTTCCAGCCGGTAGTCCTTGTCGGCATCGAGTGTCAGCACTTGGGCGTGACGCTCGAGAATGCTGATGAAGGGCAGGAAGAGCTGGCGGTTCAGCCCGTCGCGATAGAGGTTTTCGGGCGCGACATTGGAGGTGGCGACCAGCACCACGCCATTGGCAAACAGCGCCGAAAACAGCCGCGACAGGATCATCGCATCGGCAATGTCGGTGACCGAAAACTCATCGAAGCACAGCACCCAGGCCTGTTCGGCAAGCTGGAGCGCGACCGGCGGGATCGGATCGTCCTCCTTGGCGTCGCCATTCTTGCGCGCCTGCCGGTGCTTCTGGATGCGATCCTGCACATCGGCCATGAAGTCGTTGAAATGGGCACGGCGCTTGCGGCGAACCGGCAGCAGTTCGAAAAATATGTCCATCAGCATGGTCTTGCCGCGGCCGACGCCACCATGGATGTAGAGGCCCTTGACGACCTCGCGCGTCTCGCGCTTGCGGGCAAACAGCCAGCCGAGCGCACTCGACTTCTGCGCCAGCCGCTTGACCGAGATCTCATCGGTCAGCCGGTCGAGTGCGGCAGCGATGCGCTCCTGCGCCGGATCGCGTTCGATGGCGCCGGTGTCGACCAGATGGTCGTAGCGCTGCCTGACGGTCGCATGGGTCTGGAGGCCGTCACGCAGATGCATCGGTCACGTCGCTGTCTAGGGATAGGCAGCTTATCTTGTAAGCGAAATCGGCAAGCCGGTGGAAGTCTGGCCGTCGAATTTCGAACCGCCCGACGAATAGAGCCGCGCCAGGGTGCCGCCATTCTCGTCATAGAGCGTCAGCTGCTTGCCGGCGACGTTCCACGACTTGATGCCGTCGATCGGTGCGGGGCAATGCAATGGTCCGGCGCGATAGCCGGCGCCGAATTTGGTCTGCGGCGTCGCCACCTTGCAGCTCTGTCCGGAAACGCTGGCGTTCCAGACGCCGGCGACGCTGGCCGCGGTGAGGTCGGTGGCGCCCGCAGGCGCCGATCCATCCGGCGGCAGCGAGGCGACCTGAGTGCCGGCCGGCGCCGTCGGGAATTGCGACGGGTCGGTTGTGCCCGGCGCTGCCGGCGGCGGCAGCTGGCTTCCGCTCACCGTACCGGCGGGCGCGGGCTGCAGCGGCGCCGGCTGCTGGTCATCCATCGATGAAAAACGCGAGGTCGAACAGCCGCTTGCAAACAGCGCTGCCAGCGATACGGCCACCAGGCCGCTTCTCGAAAAAATCATTTCAACCTCCGTCGGATCCGGCTGGGGGGAAGCCGTCCGCACACTCTCACCCTCACCAAGATGGAGAAGGTGGCGAAATTTCAACCCGATATGGTTAAAATAGGGTTTGCAGCAAAAATTGTTGCAAATTTATCGCAAAATTCCTGGCGGGCGAGGGGCGTGCCTTGGCTCTAGCGCGGTTCGAACCAGTAGATCGGTTGCGACAGCGGCAAATGCTTGCGCCGGAGGCCCTCGTCCCTATCTAGCAGGGACAGAAACCTGCCGGAGCCGAAACCTTGGCCGCGAGAAAGAGAGCCGCCAACCGCTATTACAGCGGCCCGCCCAGCGACCATTTCGACGGTACTCTCTTCTTCAATCCCGACGGCCAGATGCCCGGCCGCTTCACAGATCTGCTCAAATGGCAGCTGAGCGGCGAGCGTTCGAAATGGCCGACAGCCAATCCAAGCCCGTTCGAACCGACAGAGCCGGCGGCGCGCATCGACAGCGGCGGGCTGCGGCTGACCATGGTCGGTCATGCGACGCTGCTGATCCAGACCGCCGGCCTCAACATCCTGACCGACCCGGTGTGGTCGTCGCGCGTCTCGCCGCTCTCCTTTGCTGGGCCCAGGCGCGTCAATGCGCCAGGCATCGCGTTTTCCCAGCTGCCGCCGATCGACCTGGTGCTGGTCAGCCACAATCACTACGACCATCTCGACCTTGCCACGCTCAAGCGGCTGAAGGCGAAGCACGATCCGCTTGTGCTGACGCCGCTCGGCAACGACGCCATCATCGATAGCGCCGTGCCGGGCATGCGAACGACGGCGCATGACTGGGGCGAGCGTGTCGAGATTACCAAGGACATCGCCGTCCATGTCGAGCCGGTGCATCACTGGTCGGCGCGTGGCGCGCGCGACCGCCGCATGGCGCTGTGGGCTGGCTTCGTCGTCGAAACCCCCGCCGGAAAGATCTATTTCGCTGGTGACACCGGTTTCCATGGCGGCGCCAATTACCGGCTGATGGCTGAGAAACATGGCGGCTTTCGCCTCGCCATCCTGCCGATCGGCGCCTACGAGCCGCGCTGGTTCATGGCGCCACAGCACCAGAATCCGGAGGAGGCGGTGCAAGGCATGCAGCTGTGCAACGCGGCTCACGCCGCAGGCTGCCACTGGGGCACGTTCCATCTCACCGACGAACCGGTCGACGAGCCGGTTCGAAAACTGGCCGAGGCGCTGGAAGCAAAGGGTGTTCCGCACGAGCGCTTCCGCGCCTTGCGGCCGGGCGAAATCTGGGACGTGCCGGAGATCTAGGGAAGGAACCCAACGGGCCAAAACGCGTTGTTTGCGCAACGCAATTTGGCCGGGAGCCTTTCCATGATCAAATGGATCATCATTCTTCTGATCGTCGCCGCTGCCGCGAGCCTGCTCGGCATGCCGGCGCTGGCGGGCGCCGCCGCCACCGGCGCGCGCGTCCTTATCGGCATCGTTCTAGTCATCTTCCTGCTGATCGTGCTCGGCGTCTTTGCCGTGACCTGAGACCCCGTCGCACTGGTAATTCCCGCCCGTTTCCGCCATATAGCGGCAAAACGGACAGGAACTACTGGAAGCTATGGCAGGCACGGCCCCCTTCGCCAAGATGAACGGCATCGGCAACGAGATCATCGTTGCCGACATGCGCGGCCGTGCCGATCGAGTGACGGCAGCGTCGGCTGTCGCGCTCAACGCCGATGCGGCGACCAGATTCGACCAGATCATGGCCATCCATGACGCCCGCACGCCCGGCACCGCCTACTACATCGACATATTGAATTCCGACGGCTCGGGCGCACAGGCCTGTGGCAACGGCATGCGCTGCGTCGTCCAGGCGCTGGCCGCCGAAACCGGCCAGAAGAACTTCACCTTCGAGACCCGCGCCGGCATCCTCAACGCCGTCGAGCACGCTGATGGCACCATCTCGGTCGACATGGGCACGCCGCGCTTCGGCTGGCAGGATATTCCGCTGGCGGAAGAGTTTCGCGACACCCGCATGATCGAATTGCAGATCGGCCCGATCGACGCGCCGGTGCTGCATTCGCCTTCGGCTCTCTCGATGGGCAACCCGCACGCCATCTTCTGGGTCGATCGCGATGTCTGGTCCTACGAGCTCGAGCGTCTCGGCCCGCTGCTCGAAAACCATCCGATCTTCCCTGAGCGCGCCAACATTACAATCGCACAGGTGACGTCGCCGGAGACGATGATCATCCGTACCTGGGAGCGCGGCGCCGGCCTGACCAAGGCCTGCGGCTCGGCCGCTTGCGCAGCGGTAGTCGCCGCAGCCCGCACCCGGCGCACCGGCCGCAGCGTCACGCTGATGACGCCAGGCGGCGGCTCTCTGCATGTCGAATGGCGCGAGGACGACCACGTTATCCTGACCGGCGCTGCCGAATGGGAGTTTTCCGGCAGTTTCGATCCGTCGACCGGAAGCTGGGCTCGCGACACTGAAAGCGCGGCCTGATGTCTGGTCTTGCCAACGCAAAAGGCATAGACGTCGTCACCTTCGGCTGCCGCCTCAACACCTATGAATCCGAGGTGATGCGTCGCGAAGCCGAAAGTGCCGGCCTCGGCGCGCTCGCAGGCGGCGCCATCATCTTCAACACCTGCGCCGTCACCTCGGAAGCGGTGCGCCAGGCCAAGCAGTCGATCCGCAAGGCCCGCCGCGAAAACCCGCAGGCGCGCATCATCGTCACCGGCTGCGCGGCGCAGACCGAACCGCAGAATTTTGCCGCCATGGACGAGGTCGATCTCGTGCTCGGCAATGAGGAGAAGTTGAAGGCGAACTCCTACCGCGCGCTGCCGGATTTCGGCGTCAACGACACCGAGAAGGCGCGCGTCAACGACATTTTCTCGGTGCGCGAGACCGCTGGTCACATGGTCGACGCCATCGAGGGCCGGGCGCGTGCCTTCGTCCAGGTGCAGAATGGCTGCGACCATCGCTGCACCTTCTGCATCATCCCCTATGGCCGCGGCAATTCACGCTCGGTGCCAATGGGCGCCGTGGTCGAGCAGGTCAAAAGGCTCGCCGGCAATGGCTATGCCGAAATCGTGCTGACCGGCGTCGACATGACCAGCTTCGGCGCCGATCTGCCGGGTGCGCCGAAACTCGGCAGACTGGTCAAAACCATCCTCAAGCAGGTGCCTGAGGTGAAGCGCCTGCGGTTGTCCTCCATAGATTCCATCGAGGCCGATGACGATCTGCTTGATGCCATTGCCACCGAGCCCAGGCTGATGCCGCATCTGCACCTGTCGTTGCAGTCGGGCGACGACATGATTTTGAAGCGGATGAAGCGCCGCCATTTGCGCGACCAGTCGATCCGCTTCTGCGAGGATGTGCGCAAGCTGCGTCCCGGCATCGTCTTCGGCGCCGACATCATCGCCGGCTTTCCGACCGAGACCGAGGACATGTTCGAGAATTCGATAAAGATCGTCGAGGAATGCGGGTTGACGCATCTGCATGTCTTCCCGTTCTCGCCCCGCGAAGGCACACCCGCCGCGCGCATGCCGCAGGTCCGCCGCGAACTGGTGAAGCAGCGCGCCGCAAGGCTGCGCGCCGCCGGCGAGGCCGCGTATCGCCGCCATTTGTCGGCACTCCCGGGAACGCGTCAGTCGATCCTGGTCGAGCGCGACGGCCTCGGCCGCACCGAAGGATTTACGCTGGCCGCCATCGCCGCCGGTGCGCCGGGCGAGATCGTCGAGGCCACCATTACCGGCCATGACGGCGCGCGGTTGACCGCAGCGCCGCTCACTGCCCGCGCCGCCTGAGACGATTGAAGCATGGCCGGTTTTTTCAAGAAGATATTTTCGTTCGGCAAGAAGGAACTCGTCGAGGCGCACATCGACGAAACCGCGCCGCTGCCGCCGATCAAATGGGATGCGCTTGAGGCGCTGAAGCCTGCCGCCGAGCAGGTCGTTCCGGAGTTTTTGAAGCGTGACGAGGCGCCAGCGCCCCACCCTCCCCTCGATGGGGAGGGTCGCCACGAAGCGGCGGGGAGGGGTGACAGCGCCGACGCCGATCACCCCCACCCCCAAGCTTCGCTTGGGACCTCCCCCATCGAGGGGGAGGTAAAGGCAGCGCCGGAGCCGGCGCCCGAGGAGCCGAAGCCCGAACCAGCGCCGACCATTCCGCCAGCACCGGAGCCGGTCGTCCCCTCCGAGCCGGAACCGCTGCCGGAGCCTGTGCCGGAGGAAGAGCCGCAACCGGAACCTGAGCCCGAGCCGCTGGAACCCGAGGAGGTTCCTGCGTCGCCCGCCGCTCCGGAGCCCGAACCGCAGCCGCAAGAGGTGCCGCCGGCACCAGCCAAGCCGGAGATCGAACCGTCGCGCCCGGAAGGGCAGCCTGAGCCAGCGCCTGACGAGGTGCCGACACCGGCCGAGGTTCCCGCCGAAGCGCCCCCGATCGAGGTGCCGCCACCGGCGCCGTCTCCCGCGCAGCCGATCTCAGAAGCCAGCGCCGCCCCTCATCCGCCTGCCGGCACCTTCTCCCCGTATAGGGACGGGGAGAAGGAAGAAGCTTCTGCGCCAGCGCCTTACCCTCCCCTCGATGGGGAGGGTCGACGCGAAGCGGCGGGGTGGGGTGATGGCGTCGGCGTTGGTGCCAGTCACCCCCACCCCCGAGCTGCGCTCGGGACCTCCCCCATCGAGGGGGAGGTAAAGCGCACACCGCCCGAAGCTACACCTGCGCCGGTCGAAGCACAGCGAGTCATTGCCGAGATCGCGCCCGAACCGCAGCCCGTCCCGCCTCCAATCCCGCAACCTTCGCCAGAGCCCAAACCCGCTCCCGGCAAGGTGACCGTCACCAAAAAGGTCGAGCAGAAGGCTGAGCCGGTCAAGGCGCCGGAACCGACGCCGCGTCGTTCGTGGTTCCAGCGCATGCGCGACGGGCTTGCCCGGTCGTCGCGCGAACTCACCGGCAACATTGCCGGCGTCTTCACCAAGCGCAAGCTGGATGAGGACACGCTGCAGGACCTAGAAGATGTGCTGATCCGCGCCGATCTCGGCCTGGAAACCGCGCTCCGCGTCACCGATGCGCTGGCCTCCAGCCGCTACGGCAAGGATGTCTCCGACGCGGAAGTGCGCGCCGTGATGGCGGCCGAGGTCGAGAAGGTGCTGACCCATGTCGCCATGCCGCTGGAGCTCGACCTCTCGCACAAGCCGCATGTCATCCTGGTCGTCGGCGTCAACGGCACCGGCAAGACCACGACCATCGGCAAGCTGGCGGCAAAACTGACCGATGGCGGCTTGTCGGTGATGCTCGCCGCCGGCGACACCTTTCGCGCTGCAGCCATCGAGCAATTGAAGATCTGGGGTGAGCGGACGAAATCGCCGGTCATCGCCTCCAAGATCGGCGCCGATGCCGCCGGCCTTGCCTACGACGCCTTCGAGAAGGCCAAAGAGTCCGGCTCCGACGTGCTGATCATCGACACCGCCGGCCGGCTGCAGAACAAGACCGAACTGATGGCCGAACTGGAAAAGATCGTGCGCGTGCTCGGCAAGCTCGATCCGGAAGCGCCGCACACCGTGCTGCAGACGGTCGACGCCACCACCGGCCAGAATGCGCTCAACCAGGTCGAGATCTTCCGCAATGTCGCCGGCGTCAACGGCCTGGTGATGACCAAGCTGGACGGCACGGCGCGCGGCGGTATTCTGGTGGCGATCGCGGCAAAGCATAAACTGCCGGTCTATTTCATCGGCGTCGGCGAACAGGTCGATGACCTCGAACCATTCTCGGCCAGCGAATTCGCCAGGGCGATCGCGGGCGTAGCGTAACAGGCAATGATCTCGAAGAGCTGACGGCTTTTTGGACAAGATCATGCGTCAGAAGGAAGTCATGAACCCTCCCATCCTCGAACGCGACCCGTCCGACCCGCAAAAGAAGAAGGAAAGCGTCAATCCGCTGCTCAAGCTCGTGCTGGAACTCGGGCCGCTGATGGTGTTCTTCTTCGCCAATGCGCGCGGCGCCTGGCTGGTCGAGAAATTTCCGGTGCTGGCCGAATTCGGCGGGCCGATCTTCGTCGCCACCGGCCTGTTCATGGCCGCGACCGCAATCGCGCTGATCGCCTCCTGGCTGCTGATGCGCACCTTGCCGATCATGCCGATGGTCTCGGGCGTCGTCGTCTTCATCTTCGGCGCGCTGACGCTCTATCTGCAGGACGACGTCTTCATCAAGATGAAGCCGACCATCGTCAACACGCTGTTCGGCGGCGTGCTGCTTGGCGGCCTGTATTTCGGCCGCTCGCTGCTCGGCTATGTCTTCGATTCGGCCTTTCGCCTCGATGCCGAAGGCTGGCGCAAGCTGACCTTCCGCTGGGGCCTGTTCTTCCTGTTCCTGGCTCTTGCCAATGAAGTGGTGTGGCGGAATTTTTCGACCGACTTCTGGGTTACCTTCAAGGTCTGGGGCATCATGCCGATCACGCTGCTGTTCACCTTCAGCCAGATGCCGCTGATCCTGCGCCATTCGCTGGATGACAAGACCGAGAATGCGGAGAAAGCTGGCAAATAGAGCAATTCCAGGAAAAGTGTGTAGCGGTTTTCCCGGGAAAAGCGCGTATCGCTTTCCCTTGGGAATTGCGCTGGAATTGGAGGAGAGGGGCCATGGAATTCGTCACCACAAGCGACGAGTTGAGGACAATCTACAAGACGCCGCGGCCGACCGACGCCTCGATGCGCAAGGAGCTCAGGGCGCTCGACGGCCACTGCCGCTCCTTCATCGGCAAGAGCCCCTTCGTGCTGATCGGTTCTTCCGATAACGCCGGCAATGCCGACGTGACGCCGAAAGGCGACAGGCCCGGCTTCGCCCTTGTCCTCGACGACAAGACCATCGCCATCCCCGACCGGCCCGGCAACAATCGGCTCGACACGCTGGAAAACATCCTGCTCAACCCTTCGGTCGGGCTGCTGTTCCTCATCCCCGGCATGAACGAAACGCTGCGCATCAATGGCGACGCCCGCATCACCGTCGATGCGGATTTGCGTGAGCGCCTCACCGTCGACGGCAAACAGCCGCAAAGCGTCGTCGTGGTGAGCGTCAAGGCCGCCTACATGCATTGCGCCAAGGCCTTCATGCGCTCGCAATTGTGGAAGCCGGACAGCTGGTACGACCGCGCGACGCTGCCGACGCTCGGCCAGATCCTGTCCGATCAGATGGCGCATGCCGAAACGCCCGATGATTTCGACCGCTCACTGGACGAGGCCTACAGCAAGACCCTGTGGTAGATTTCGGGCACGATTCGCCATTCCGGCCCCTTGCCCGGTTCTCCTTTGCCCGGTTTTCCCGTGATCGAACTCCTCGCCATCTCCGGCAGTCTGCGCGCTGCCTCGACCAATTCGGCGCTGCTCGCGGCGCTGGCCGCGAACGCGCCTTCGGATTGCCGCGTAGCCGTTTATGACGGGCTGGGCCTGCTGCCGATCTTCAATCCCGACGACGAAGGCGAGCGCACGCCACGCGAAGCCGCACGGCTGATCGGGGCCGTCACCAGCGCCGACGGCATTATCGTTTCCTGCCCCGAATATGCGCATGGCGTGCCGGGCGGCATGAAGAATGCACTCGACTGGCTGGTCTCGCGCGACGCCGCCGTCGGCAAGCCGGCGATGCTGGTGCACGCCTCCGCACGCTCGCTCTACGCCCGCGCCGCGCTGGCCGAGATCATGCGGACGATGTCCTTCGCGCTTTGTGAGGACGCCGTGCTGGAGATTGGATTGCTCGGCAAGAAACCGCCAGAGATGGAAGCGATCCTGGCGGAGCCGGAAAGCGTGCTGGCGATGCGGGAAGCGGTTTCAACCTTCGCGGAGTTCATCCGGGCGCGGTGAGCGATGGCAATCATCATCGCTTGCGATCCTTCGCACCCCCCTCTGCCCTGCCGGGCATCTCCCCCTCAAGGGGGGAGATTGGCAGCTTTGCGGTCTTCGCCTTCCTTCAACGCTGGTGGTTGGCGAAAGCAGAGGCGACATCCGATCTCCCCCCTTGAGGGGGAGATGGCCGGCAGGTCAGAGGGGGGTGCTGTCCCGCCGGCTTAGCAAGGCTGCACCCCAGCCTACCCCTTCCGCAGCGTCTCGACATCGGTCTTGCCGACATACCAGTCGCGCGCATTGACCTCTTCGAACACCACCCAGACATCGTCGTTGCCGAGCCCGGTGGCGTCCATGATGGCCGCCGTTACCTTTCTAGCGATGTCAGCCTTCTTGCCCGCCGGATCAGCGGCGATCACTTCCTTGACGATGCGGATGTTGACGAATGGCATGACGTCCTCCCCTTGAATTGTGCCTGATATCGCCACTGGCAGACGGCTTAGGAATCCGCTCCAGCGAACCACTTCGCGGCGGTTCCGGCAGCCGCAGCGCAACCGGCGTCGCGGGCATGCGCAGGAGCGCCATCAAGGGCCGCCAGAGAAGTGTTTCCAGCAGCCTCAATAGGTCTTGGCCCCGTTCACCATCAGCCGCACCATGTAAAGCGACGTCGTGCCGGCGATGTAGAGGCAGTTCAGCTTGTTGCCGCCGAACACGCAATTGGCGGTGACTTCCGGCACCTTGACCTTGCCGATCAGCGTGCCGTCGGGATCGTAGCAGTGGATGCCGTCGGCGGCGCTGGTCCAGATGCGGCCGGCCTCGTCGAGCCGGAAGCCGTCGAACAGGCCGGCCGTGCAGTCGGCGAACACCTTGCCGCCCGACACTTTCTTGCCGCCCTTGCCGATGTTGAAGACCCGCATATGCGCCGGGTTTTGTGAGCCATGGGTGCGGCCGGTGTCGACGACATAGAGCTGGCTTTCATCGAGCGAGAAGGCAAGCCCGTTCGGCCGGACCATGTCGGTGATGACAGCCTCGACCTCGCCGCTGTCGGGATCGACCCGGTAGACGTAGCAGGCGCCGATTTCGCTCTCGGCCTTGTCGCCCTCATAGTCAGTGTCGATGCCGTAGCTCGGATCGGTGAACCAGATCGAGCCATCGGAGCGCACCACGACGTCATTTGGCGAATTCAGCCGCTTGCCTTTCCATTTGGCCGCGATGGTGGTGATCGAGCCGTCATACTCGGTGCGGCTGACGCGGCGGCCAGAATGCTCGCACGTCACCAGCCGGCCCTGGCGGTCGACGGTGTTGCCATTGGAATTGCCGGAGGGCTGACGGAACACGCTGACATTGCCGTCGGTCTCGTCATAGCGCAGCATGCGATTGTTGGGGATGTCGGACCAGACCACATAGCGGCCGGCAGCGAACCAGGCCGGCCCTTCCGCCCACTGACATCCGGTGAACAGTTTTTCCACCTGCGCGTTGCCATTGAACAGCCGCGCGAAACGCGGATCGAGAATTTCGTAATAGTCTGCGGCCGCCATGCTTTTCCTCCGGGCATCACGTGACGCGCGGATCAAGCCAGCCTGCGGGCGAGAAGGCAAGATGGCGCATGCGCAATTTGTAAGACAAAAGGCATGCGGCCCGGCATTGGCTCGCCAGCCTGCCCGGCCGGGTACGGTGCTGTTAGCGCTGCATTAACCGGCTATGCGCTCTGTGCAATGGTGCATTGCAACATCTTCTTTTTGCATCGCACCATTCCTATGTCATGCTGCGTACAGTCAAGGGAGGAACAAATTCGCCGCTGATATGCGGCACGAAAGGACCCTTGCTATGATCTTCGACAGTTTCATGACCCGCGCTCGCACCTCGATTGCCAAGCGCAAGCACTACAACCGCCTCGTCGCCGAAATCGAGAACCTTTCCGGCCGCGACCTCGCCGACCTGCGCGCCGATCGCTCGGAAATGCTCTACCAGGTCCGCAAGCAGATCTACGGCTGAGCTTAATGCCCTGACGGCCCCGCGTTCGAAGCGAGGCGGCCGTCAGCCCGGTGCCGCGAGCGCATTCTCAATTTCAGGCATCAGCACCGTCTGCGAGGACTCGCCCGTCAGCGGCCCGACATGCTTGTAGGCGATCTTGCCATCCTTGCCGATGACGAAGGTTTCCGGCACGCCGTAGACACCCCAGTCGATGGCCGTGCGGCCGGCTTCGTCGACGCCGATGGCCTGGAACGGATTGCCGAGATCGCCGAGGAACCGGCGCGCGTTTTGCGGCTCGTCCTTGTAGTTCAGCGCTGCCATGACGAAGCGCTTGTCTTGCGACAGCGCGAGGAGCACCGGATGTTCTTCCCGGCACGGCGCGCACCACGATGCAAAGACATTGACCAGCGTCACCTTGCCGGCGAAGGTTTTTGAATCGAGGCCGGGCAGGTTTGACCCTTCCAGCGCCGGCAAATTGGTCTGCGGCGCCGGCAGGCCAAGCAGCGCCGACGGCACTTCCGCCTCGTCGCGCCCCGACAAAAGCTGCAACAGGAACAGCCCCGCAAGGCCGAGGAAAACCAGCAGCGGCAACAGCACAATCAGGCGGCGGCGCGGCGGCGCCGGCGTTTCGCTTTCCGTGCTCATGGTTTGTTGGCCCCCGTGCTGGCCCCAGTGCTGGCCTTGTCCGAACGCCGCCGTACGCCTGCTGCCTCTAGTTCTGCCAGTTCGCGTTTGCGCCCACGCTGGTCGAGCAGGATCCAACCGATCAGCCCGGCCAGCACGATCGCCGTGATGCAATAGGCGGCGGTTACATAAAGGGCGTGTGCGCTCATGCAGCCCGCTTCCCTTCCGCTGTCGCTTCGCCGTGCTCGATCATGGCCTTCCCATAGCTTTGCAGCTTCGGCTTCGCAATTGGCCGCTGCGCCGCAGCCGCCACGTCAATCCGTTCCATGCCGCAGCGCCAGCGCTGCCGCCACCGGCCCCAGCACGGCAAGAAACAGCGTCAGCGCGGCAAGAATGAGGAAGGGCTGCGCGAACGGGTCGGGATCGGCCACCGCGCCGTAGCTGGCCGACACGCCGAAGATCAGCACCGGAATGGTCAGCGGCAGCACCAGCACCGAGATCAACAGCCCGCCGCGCGGCAGCGCCACCGCCACCGCCGCGCCCACCGCACCGATGAAGGTGATTGCCGGCGTGCCGACCAGAAGGGTCAGCGCCGTCGCGCCGATGCCGAGTGGCTCCATGTTCATGAATAGGCCGAGCAGAGGGGCGGCGACCACCAGCGGCAGAACGCTGCCCGCCCAATGTGCCAGGCACTTCACCAGCACCGTCAGCGCCAGCATATGGCGGTCATTGCCCAGCACCAGAAGATCGAGGGACCCGTCCTCGCGGTCGGCCTGGAACAGCCGGTCGAGGCCGAGCAGGCAGGCGAGCAGAGCGCCGATCCACAGGATCGCCGGACCGATACGGGCCAGCAGCTTCAGGTCCGGCCCAACGCCGAAGGGGATGGTGGCGATGACGGCGAGGAAGAAGATGACGCCAGTCAACGCTCCGCCGCCGGCACGGATAGAGAGGCGGATGTCGCGGAGGAAGAGGGACCACATTACGAAGTGGTCCTTTGTTGAGGAAGGCGTTCTTGCACGTAGAGGACCGACATCAAGCGGCTTCCCCCATCACCAACGCCTGCGCCCCATCCAACCCCAGTGGCAGATGCGTCGCCGCGACAACAATCCCGCCCTCCGCGCAATGCCTCGCCATCAGCCCCGCAAACCGCGCTTCCGAAGCCTTGTCCAGCCCCGCCGTCGGCTCATCCAGCAGCCACAAGGGCCGATGGCTGACCAGCAATTTCGCTATTGCCGCCCGCCGCCTCTGCCCGGTCGAGAGGTACCCGAACGGTAGATAGCCGATGCCGCCGAGACCGACCGTCTCCAGCGCCTCTTCGACACCCAACTGGCCATCGCCATTGAAATCGCGCCAGAAGCGCAAATTTTCCATCACGCTCAGCGCCGTCTTCATCGCATTGAGATGGCCGAGATAATGGACGGCCGAAGCGATCGTCGGAAACGTCTCGCCGCCGCCTTCAAGCCGCACGTCGCCTTCTGCTTTCGGCAGCAGCCCGGCGATGATCCTGAGCAGGGTCGATTTGCCTGATCCGTTCGGTCCGGTGACGACCAGCGCCTGGCCGTTCTCGAGCGCAAAGCCTATGTCGGAAAAGACCGTCTCGCCGCCGCGTTCGCCGCCCAGATTTTCGGCGATCAGCCGCATCCTTGCCCGTCCCGAAAACTTTACCGTGCGACAGCTGCCGCATCGCACAAAATTGCCTGTCGCCTGTCTAGAACTATTCCAGAAAATTCTCTATATGCGGGACATCCGTGCCAGCGGTCGGCACGGGAAGAGAATTTGCGCCGAACCAGCGCACGCGCCGCCTTGAACGGCTCGGGTTGCTTGGGAGCGGACAGCGGAAATGGCCGTACCCGCACCTTTGCGCGTGATTGCATGCCCATCGGCGTCCGTTCCCTTTCAGGCTGAACAGACAAGGACGGACCGCACGTGTCAAAATCCCTCGACAGTTTCAATTGCCGCCGCACCCTCACCGTGGGTGGCGCGGACTATGTCTATTACAATCTGGTCGAGGCCGAGAAGAACGGCCTCACCGGCATCGCCCAGTTGCCCTATTCGATGAAGGTGCTGCTGGAGAACCTTTTGCGCAATGAAGACGGCCGCTCCGTCACCAAGGAATCGATCCAGGCGGTTGCCGGCTGGCTGACCGACAAGGGTACCGCCGGCGTAGAGATCGCGTATCGCCCGGCCCGCGTCCTGATGCAGGATTTCACCGGCGTTCCGGCGGTGGTCGATCTCGCGGCGATGCGCGACGGCCTCAAGGCGCTCGGCGGCGATCCGCAGAAGATCAACCCGCTGGTGCCGGTCGATCTCGTCATCGACCACTCGGTCATCGTCGACGAATTCGGCACGCCGATGGCCTTCGCCCGCAATGTCGAGCTCGAATATGAGCGCAATGAAGAACGCTACAAGTTCCTGAAATGGGGCCAGCAAGCGTTCCGCAACTTCCGCGTCGTGCCGCCCGGCACCGGCATCTGCCACCAGGTCAACCTCGAATATCTCGGCCAGGTCGTCTGGACCAACACCGAAGACGGCGAAACCACCGCCTATCCCGACACCTGCGTCGGCACCGATTCGCACACCACGATGATCAACGGCCTTGGCGTGCTGGGCTGGGGCGTCGGCGGCATCGAGGCAGAGGCCGCCATGCTCGGCCAGCCGGTCTCCATGCTGTTGCCGGAAGTCATCGGCTTCCGCCTCACCGGCAAGCTGAAAGAAGGCGTCACCGCCACCGACCTCGTGCTCACCGTCACCCAGATGCTGCGCAAGAAGGGTGTCGTCGGCAAGTTCGTCGAGTTCTTCGGCCCCGGCCTCTCCAACATGACGCTGGCCGACCGCGCCACCATCGGCAACATGGCACCCGAATATGGCGCCACCTGCGGCTTCTTCCCGGTCGACGGCGAAACCATCCGCTATCTCACAATGTCCGGCCGTGAGGAAAGCCGCATCGCTCTGGTCGAAGCCTATTCCAAGGCGCAAGGCATGTGGCGTGACACCGGCTCGGCCGATCCGGTCTTCACCGATTTGCTCGAGCTTGAACTCAGCGAGGTCGTGCCGTCGATGGCCGGCCCCAAGCGCCCCGAAGGCCGCGTTGCGCTGGAAGGCATTCCGGCCGGCTTCGCCAAGGCGATGGAGACCGAGTACAAGAAGGCCGCCGAAATCCACAAGCGCTACGCCGTCGAAGGCACCGACCATGATCTCGGCCATGGCGACGTCGTCATCGCCGCCATCACCTCCTGCACCAACACCTCGAACCCGAGCGTGCTGATCGGCGCCGGCCTGTTGGCGCGCAACGCCAACCGCCTCGGCCTCAAGCAAAAACCCTGGGTGAAGACGTCGCTCGCGCCCGGCAGCCAAGTGGTCGCCGAATATCTCGAAAAATCCGGCCTGCAGAAGGAGCTCGACCAGATCGGCTTCAACCTGGTCGGCTTCGGCTGCACCACCTGCATCGGCAATTCCGGCCCGCTGCCGGCGCCGATCTCCAAGACCATCAACGACAAGGGCCTGATCGCTGCCGCGGTGCTCTCCGGTAATCGCAATTTCGAAGGCCGCGTCTCGCCCGACGTGCAGGCGAACTACCTGGCGTCGCCGCCGCTGGTCGTCGCGCATGCGCTGGCCGGCACGGTCACCAAGGACCTCACCACCGAACCGCTTGGCGAAGGCCGCGACGGCACGCCGGTCTACCTCAAGGATATCTGGCCGAGCTCGGCCGAGATCCAGGAGTTCATCGAGAAGAACGTCACCCGCGAGCTGTTCGCCCGCAAATATGCCGACGTCTTCAAGGGCGACGAGTACTGGCAGAACGTCAAGGCGCCGGAAGGCCAGACCTATGCCTGGGACGACAATTCGACCTATGTGCAGAACCCGCCCTATTTCGCTGGGATGACCGCGGGTTTCGGCAAGATCGGCGACATCAAGGGCGCGCGCGTGCTGGGTCTCTTCGGCGACAAGATCACCACCGACCACATCTCGCCGGCGGGTTCGATCAAGGCGGCGTCGCCGGCCGGCAAATACCTCACCGACCATGGCGTCGGCGTTGCCGACTTCAACCAATACGGCACGCGGCGCGGCAACCATGAGGTGATGATGCGCGGTACCTTCGCCAACATCCGCATCCGCAACCACATGCTGGGCGAGAATGGCCGCGAGGGCGGCTACACCATCCACTACCCGTCGAAGGAAGAGGAATCGATCTACGACGCGGCGATGGAGTACAAAAGGGAAGGCGTGCCGCTGGTCATCTTCGCCGGCGTCGAATACGGCAACGGCTCGTCGCGCGACTGGGCGGCCAAGGGCACCAACCTCCTCGGTGTCCGCGCCGTCATCGCCCAGTCCTTCGAGCGCATCCATCGCTCCAACTTGGTCGGCATGGGCGTCATCCCCTTCGTCTTCGAGGAAGGCACCTCATGGGCCTCGCTAAACCTCAAGGGCGACGAGCTGGTCGAGATCGACGGCCTGAGCGCCATCAAGCCGCGCCAGACGATGATCGCCAAGGTCACCTATGGCGATGGCACGGTGAAGAACGTGCCGATCATCTGCCGCATTGATACGCTGGATGAACTCGACTACTTCAAGAACGGCGGCATCCTGCAATACGTGCTGCGCGATCTGGCCGCGTAGGGAATAGGGCGTAGGCAGTAGGGAATAAGGCCTCCCACTGCCTACTGCCTACCGCCCAGTCTTTCCAAAGCATTGGCCGGGCGGATGGAAGTTCCGTCCTGTTTGCTTGCAGTAAAAACCGGCTGAGCTCAGCAAGATCTGCCGCAAGCTCCTGATGCCATGCCCCCGATCGAACCGGGCGGTGAAGTGCACCGTCCTGTAGCGGCCATACCCGCGGTTGCGGCAGCAAAAATTTCACCGCAACGTGACTTCCCGTTGACTGTCGCTTCTGCCACAAATCTGGGCAACCAGAACAAGGCCGGCGTCACCGGCGGGAATCGGAACGGCCATGGCATCTCGACAACCTCTACGGCTTGCGGCTTTCGCGCTGGCCTTCTCGGCGCTTGCCGGGACCGGGTTTGCCGAGGAGTCCGGCACCACCCAGGCCGACAAGCCGCAGACCGACAAGTCCCAGATTGACAGGCCCTTGGGCGTCGTCGAGCTTTTCACCAGCCAGGGCTGCAATTCCTGTCCGCCGGCCGACGCTTTCTTTGCCGAGCTGGCAGCCAAGGACAACGTCGTCGCGCTCGCCTACCACGTCAATTACTGGGACTATCTCGGTTGGCAGGACACGCTGAGCAACAAGGACAACACCGACCGGCAATATGACTATATGCGCGCCTTCGGCACCCGCTCGGTGTACACGCCGCAAGCCGTCATCAATGGTCGCAGCCATGTCAACGGCGCCAGCCGCAGGGAGGTCGACGGTGCGCTTGCCCGCATGGAGAAGTCGGGCGAAGGCATGCGGGTCAGCATCAAGGTCAGCCGCACCAGCGACCGCGTCATGATCGATACCGGCGACGCCGGCAGCGGCCCGAGCGACGCCCATGTCGTCATCGTCTATTTCGAACCGCCGCAGACGGTTACCATCGCCAAGGGCGAGAACACCGGCCGCAGCATGACCTACTGGAACGCCGTCACCGGCATCCAGACCGCCGGCATGTGGCACGGCAAGGCGCAGCGCTACGAATTGCCGATGACCGAGATCGCCAAGAAAGGCGGCTGCGCCGTGCTGCTGCAATCGGTCGGCAGGGACGGCCTGCCCGGCCCGATTTTGGGCGCCGCGTTTATTCACAAGCCGTAGCGCCACCTCTTCCTTCTCCCACAGGGGGAGAAGGGAAGCGCATCGCCCAACAAAAAACCGACGTCAGCTTGCTTCTGACGTCGGTCATTTAGGTTTTGGGATCGTCGCACCCGGTCTCTCCCTAAGGAAAGTCCGAGGTTGGTTCGATCCGACGCAGACCCGTGGGCGGGGGGCTTGGGGTTTACGAGCCGGTGCCGGACCGAACCGTCTCAGGCAACGCCGGTAAATTCGTCGGACATTGGGGCATGAGCGCGGATAAAATAAGGCAGGAATGTGGCGGAGCATCACCAATTCAAACACCGCGTTTTATAAAAGTGACTGGACGTTGCGAAAACAGCGCAGCCCCGGGATGGTTAGCCGGGTCTTGCAATTCCACCGCGAACACGCCAACTTCTGCAAGCGAGATTCATTTTTAAAGGGATCGCGGTATGACCGATCGCAGCAGCGGTGGAGCGGAGGATGGGGACTCATCCGCAATATTGATCCCGCTGCAGGAGGCGCGACGCGAACGCCTCGACCAGCCGGTTCGCTTCGACCGGCGTGAACTCGATGAGATCCTGAGACTCTACGGACGCATGGTCGCCGCCAATGAGTGGCGCGACTACGCCATCGATCATCTCGCTGATCGCGCTGTGTTTTCGGTCTTCCGCCGAGCCAGCGAAGTGCCGCTGTTCCAGATCGTCAAGGATCCGAAACTGGCGCGCCGGCAAGGCGCGTTCGCCGTCATCGCTGCCGGTGGCCGCATCCTCAAGCGCGGCCAGGAACTCGGCCGCGTGCTCGGCGTGTTCGATCCCAAGCTGAAAGTTGTCGAGGCCTGAGTTGGGGAATTGAAGAACTTAGGAATTGGGGAATTGAAGAAATAGAGAGCTGAGGAATTGAGAAGACGGGATTTCTCCAGGACGTAGTCCCTTTTCTCCAATTCTTCAGTTCATCAATTCCCCAGTTCCTACAACCCCACTCACTTCCCGCCAAGACTCTCGCGAAATTTCCGCTCCGGCAGCGAGTCCGGATCGGGCGAGAGTTGCCCCGCCATTCAGCGACAGCTGCATGAACACCGTGTCCAGCCAGCGCCCGTGCTTGTAGCCGGAGCCTTCCAGGCGGCCGGAATGGCGAAAGCCGAGCTTTTCATGCAGCCGCACCGAGGCGCTGTCGGCATGGCCGTCGCCGATCACCGCTATGATCTGGCGAAAGCCCGCGACCCGGCAGGCCTCGATCAGGGCCTGCATCAGCATCAGCCCGACGCCTTGCCCCTTGGCATCAGGCGCGACATAGACCGAATCCTCGACGATGAAGCGGTAGGCCGGACGCGGCCGGAAGGCGCCGGCATAGGCATAGCCAAGCAGGTCGCCATCCTTTTCCGCCACCAGATAGGGAAAGCCGCCGCCCGTCAGGCTGTCGAAGCGCACCCCCATCTCGGCGCGGCTGGGCGGCTCCAGCTCATAGCTCGCCGTGCCATGCGTCACCGCATCGGCGTAGATCTCGGTGATTCGGTCGAGGTCGCCCTCCAGGGCCGCGCGTATGGAAATAGTGCTCATAATTTGTGCAAACGATTCATCTGCCTCCCATCACAGCAAAGGCCGGCACAAAAGAAAAGGGCGGCCGTTGGGCCGCCCTTCGCAAACTCGATGGTCCAGTTGCCTGGATGGAGACCGCTTAGCGGCGATCGCCCATGAACTGCAGAAGGAACATGAACAGGTTGATGAAGTCGAGATAGAGCCTCAACGCGCCCATAATCGCCTTGCGGCCGGCAACGTCGGCCTGGTCGCCTTCGTAGTACATTTCCTTGATGGTCTGCGTGTCATAGGCGGTGAGGCCGGCGAAGATCAGCACGCCGATCGCCGAGATGGCGAAGCCGAGCGCCGACGACTGCAGGAAGATGTTGATCACCATGGCGATCACCAGGCCGACCACGCCCATGACCAGGAACGAGCCGAACGCTGAAAGATCGCGCTTGGTCGTGTAGCCATAGAGCGACAGTCCGCCGAAGGCGGCAGCCGTGGCGAAGAAAGTCTGGGTGATCGAGGCGCCAGTGTAGACCAGGAAGATGGTCGACAGCGACAGGCCGACCAGGCCCGAATAGACCCAGAAGGTCGTCTGCGCCGCAGCCACGCTCATCGACTGGATCCTGAACGACAGGAAGAAGACTGCGGCGAGCGGGGCCAGGATGACCACCCAGCGGAAGGCGCTGGCGTAGATCAGCGTGCCGAAAGCGGTCAGCTGTCCGTCGCCGGTGACGGCGAGCTGGAAAGCGCCCCAGGCGGCGATGCCGGTGATGAGGAGACCAAGCCCCATCAAATTGTAGACCTTCAGCATGTAGCTGCGCAGGCCCTGGTCAATGTCGGCGCGTGCGCCCGGCACGGCCGAAGTCTGGTAATTGCGAATGGGCTCAGCCATTGGAATCCTCTGTTGCTTCTGCCCCGTACGGTGTCAGGCCCTTCCGGGCCTGGGCGCCGCTGGCGGGGCTCCAGCATGCCTGTGGCGAAATATGATGGTTCTTGACGTCAAGAACAAGACCGTAACGGGCCGCAACGCTTGGTGAATCGCCGGAAGCCGGTTTTCCAGGCTTTCGCGGCCGCTGCATTACCAAGATTTAATCGGAAACGGCCGGATTCGGCCGGCTTTGCCGCTTGAGACCTAGAGGTCGCGCAGCACCGGCGCCGCCTTGTGGCCGAGCACCCGCCAGGTGCCGGCAAGGCCGATGCCGACGGTGATCGCCAGCGCAAACACCAACGTCGCCACCGCCACCTCCGGCATGAAATGCGATGGCAGCGTCATGATGCGGGCGACGATGTACCAGGCCGCGATGCCGCCGGCGGCAAGCGCGAACACCGCGGTGGCCAACCCGATCAGCATGTATTCGAGCGAAAACGCCGTGATCAGCGTCCGCCTCGTGGCCCCCAGCGTCTTCAGCACCACGGCATCGTGGATGCGGGCGCGGTTGCCGGCGGCGAGCGCGCCGGCCAGCACCAGCACCGAAGCGATCAGCGCCACACCGGCCGCAGCCCGGATCGCCGTGCCGAGTTGGCCGACCAGTCGGTTGACGATATCGAGCGCGTCCTTGACGCGGACCGTCGTCACCGCCGGAAAGGCACGGGTGACGGCGTTGAGCAGGCGCGCGTCATCCGCTACCGACGCGTCCTTCTCGGTCAGCGTCGCCAGCCAGCCATGCGGGGCGCCGGCAAAAGCGTTGGGCGAGAACACCATGACGAAATTGATGCCCATTGTCTCCCATTGCACCTCGCGGAAATTGGCGATCCTGGCCGTCACGTTGCGGCCCAGCACATTGACGGTGACGGTGTCACCGAGTTTCAGCCCGAGCGCCTTGCCTTCATTGTTGGAAAACGAAACCAACGGCTCGCCGGTATAATTGTCCGGCCACCAACTGCCTTCGGTCAGCGTCGCGTTGGCGGGCTGCTTGGCGTCATAAGTCAGGCCGCGATCGCCGCGCAGCACCCAAGCGCCTTCAGCCGGCACATTGGCCTTGTCGACATCGACGCCGTTCAGCGCCATCACCCGGCCGCGCAGCATCGGCACCTTGATCAGCATGCCCTTGGGCGCCTCTTTGCCGACCAGCGCCGAGAAGGCGTCGACATCGCCGTTCTGGATGTCGACGAAGAAGAAATTCGGCGCCCGCTCCAGCAGGCTGCCTGAGATCTGCTGCCTGAGATTGCCGTCGATCAGCGCCAACGTCACCAAGAGCGTCAGCCCGAGCCCCAGCGACAGCACGACGGAAGGCGTCAGCGCGCCGGGCCGGTGGATGTTGCCGATGGCGAGTCTGAGCGCGACCGAGCGCACGCGCGGGCTTTTGCGCGCCACCCACTGCACCAGCGCGCCGACCAGGCGCAGCACCAGAAAGGCAAAGATTGTCGCGCCGACGAAGATCGAGGCGATGCGCTGGTCACCGGAAAACAGGATCGCCAAGGCGGCCAAAGCGAGCGCGATGCCGACCGCCGCCGCAAGGTAGGGCAGGCGCGGAAAACCGCGGCCCTCAAACCCCATTTCGCGAAACAGCGCCGTTGCCGGCACATCGCGGGCGCGGCCGAGCGGCAGCAGCGCGAACGCCAGCGTCACCAGCAGCCCGAACAGCGCGGCAAGAGCCAGCGCGCCGGGATAGAAGCCGCCTTCGGCCGGAACCGGAATGACCGACTGCAGCGCGGCACTCGCCGCGAACGGCATGGCGGCGCCGAGGATGAGGCCGAGCACGATGCCGAGGCCGGCGATCATCAGGATCTGTACGAGATAGACGGTGAAGACGAAGCCGCCCGAAGCGCCAAGGCTCTTGAAGGTGGCGATGACGCCGCGCTTGCCGTCGAGATAGGCGCGCACCGCATTGGCGACGCCGACGCCGCCGACCACCAGCGCCGTCAGCCCGACCAGCGTCAGGAACTGCGAGAAGCGTTCGATGTTGGAGGACAGTGCGGGTGCGGCGTTGGAGCGCGTGCGGATCGACCAGCCGGCTTCGGGGAAATCGCTCGCGGCCCGTTTCTGGATGCTTTTGAGATCGGCCTCGCTAGCGCCGGCCGGTAGGCGAACCTTGTAGGCATTCTCGACCAGGCTGCCCGGCTGGATCAGCCCCGACGCGGCAAGCCCCGCGGTCGAGACCATCAGCCGCGGCGCGAAGCCGAATCCATCCGACACCGCGTCCGGCTCGCTCACCAGCCCGGCGCGCAATTCGAATGTCGCGCTGCCGAGTTTCAACCGATCGCCGATCTTCACATTGAGCCGATCGAACAGCAGGTCGGGCGCCACGGCGCCGAAGATTCCGGATTTCTCACCGAACAGATCCTGTCTGCCAAGCTGCGGCTCAGTCTGCAGCGCGCCATAGAGCGGATAGGCGTCGTCGACTGCCTTGGCCTCGACTAGCGCCTGGCCGGAGCCGTCCTCGAGCCGCGCCATCGAGCGCATGCTGGCGCTGTGCGACACAGCACCCAGGCCACCGAGGAAGGCGCTTTCGGCCGGCGTCGTATCGCGCTGGTTGATCTGGAAGCGCAGATCGCCGCCAAGCAGCGTCTGGCCCTGGTCGGCAACGCCGGCGGTGATCGCCTGCGCCACCGAATTGACGCCACCGATGGCGGCAACGCCGAGCGCGATACAGGCCAGGAAAATCATGAAGCCGGACAGCCCACCGCGCATCTCGCGCAGCGAAAAGCGGAACGCGAGTTTCAGGGTGCGGAGCCAGGTCGCCCCCTCATCCGGCCGCTTCGCGGCCACCTTCTCCCCGAGGGGAGAAGAGGTCACCAGCGCCGGCGTCAGCCTCTTCTCCCCAGCGGGGAGAAGGTGGCCCGAAGGGCCGGATGAGGGGGTCTTTCCAGCCATGGCTACGCCGTCACTTTGAGCAGAGGCGCATCCTCGATGCGGCCCGAGCGCATCGACACCTGGCGCGAGCAGCGCGCCGCAAGGGCCGGATCATGAGTGACCAGCACCAGCGTCATGCCGCGCTCGGCCGCCTTGGCGAACAAAAGGTCGGCGACCTGCCGCCCCGTCACCTGGTCGAGATTGCCGGTCGGTTCGTCGGCGATGAGAATGCGCGGCGCGGGCGCCAGCGCCCGCGCAATCGCCACGCGCTGCTGTTCGCCGCCGGAGAGTTCGCCGGGATAGTGGGTGACTCGGTCGCTGAGGCCTACGGCTGTCAGTTCACGCGCGGCTACGCCGAACGGATCGGCATGGCCGGCCAGCTCCAGCGGCACCGCGACATTTTCCAGCGCCGTCATATTGGGAATGAGATGGAAGGACTGAAAGACGATGCCGATGTTTCGGCCCCGAAACGATGCGATCTGATCCTCGCTTTTGCCGTTAAGCGATTCGCCGGCAATGCGCACCGTGCCCGAATCGACCCGCTCCAGCCCGGCCAGAACCATCAGCAAGGTCGATTTGCCGGAGCCGGAAGGGCCGACAATGCCGGTCGCCTCGCCGCGCGTCACGTCGAGGCTGACGCCTTTCAGGACATGCACGGACGACGCGCCTTGGCCGAGGGTCAGGGATATGTCTTTCAGCTCGATGACGGCTTCTGTCACAATTAAAGCGTCCTATATGGAGATGAAGGCTCTGCCTGCCGGAAGCCGTCGCCGGAAGAATTCTTGGTCATATGGGGCCTGCCGCATGTCTTTCAAACGCTCGATTGCCGCAGGGCTCATCCTTTTCCTCACCCTTTGCGGCGCCATTTCGTCGGCGCGGGCCGAGACATTCACCGTCGTCGGCTTCGGCGACAGCCTGATGGCGGGCTTTGGCCTCGGGCCCGGCGAAGGCTTCACCGACAAATTGCAGGCAGCCCTTCGCGCCAAGGGCCTTGATGTGAGCGTCGCCAATGCCGGCGTTTCCGGCGATACGTCGAGCGGTGGCCTGTCGCGGCTCGACTGGTCGGTGCCGGACGGCACCAAGCTTGTCATCCTGGAACTCGGCGCCAACGACATGCTGCGCGGCGTCTCGCCCAGCATTACTGAAAAGAACCTGGACGACATGCTGGCGAAGTTGAAAGCGCGCAACATCGCGGTGCTTTTGGCCGGCATGCGCGCCGCCCCCAATCTCGGCGCCGACTACCAGACCGCCTTCGATGCGATCTATCCGAAGCTGGCCGCGAAATACGATGTGCCGCTCTATCCGTTCTTTCTCGACGGCGTTGCCGGACAGTCCGGCCTGAAGCTGGAGGACGGCTTGCACCCCAACCCGAAAGGCGTCGATGCGATGGTCGAGCGCATCCTGCCCACCGTGGAAAAGGCAATTGCGGCGGTCGAGGGCGGCGCCTGAGGCCGGACATTCGCTCCTGGCGCGGCCTTCCGTAAGGGAAACATTAGGGAAAGCCTGCGACCAACAAACCACTTGCCCTGCTTGAATATCGATGATTCGGTAGGGGCATAGTTCGATTCGAGGAAGGGAGGCTCACCATGCCGCGTCTTTTCACCGCCCTCGAAATACCGCGTGACGCCGCGCTTTCGCTGTCCCTTTTGCGAGGTGGCCTGCCCGGGGCCCGCTGGATCGATGTCGAAAACTACCACATGACGCTGCGCTTCATCGGCGATGTCGAAGGCCATGTCGCTGACGAGATCGCCAACGCGCTCGACCGGGTTCACCGCCCATCCTTCTCGCTGACGCTGTCCGGGGTCGGCGCCTTCGGCCAGAAAAAGCCGCATGCCGTCTGGGCCGGCGTTTTTGCCTCGCCCGACCTTTCCGCACTGCAAGGCGAGATCGACCGTATCTGCCAGCGGCTCGGTCTGCCCGCAGACCCGCGCAAATTCACACCGCATGTGACGCTGGCCCGGCTGCGCAATTCGAGCCCGCTCGACGTCGCGCAATATCTGTCGGCGCGCGGCAATTTCTCGACGCTGCCGTTTCGCGTCGGCCGCTTCGTCTTGATGTCGTCGCGCGATTCGGTCGGCGGCGGCCCCTACATCGTCGAGGAAGCCTGGCCGCTGTCCGGCGCCGATGCGCGCTCCTCAAGCAGCTTTGCCAGCGCCTCCGACGCTTCGCGGATCATGCGGTAGACCGAAGCGAAGGCTTCCGCCCCGTCGTAATAGGGATCCGGCACGTCGCGGGCTTTTCCCTGCGCGAACTCCACAAGCAGATGGATGCGTTCGCCGGCACCGGCCGGCGCCATCACCTTCAGGTCTCGGACATTCTGCCGGTCCATACCGAGGATCAGGTCGAAGCGGGCAAAATCCTCCGACCGGACCTTGCGCGCCCGCTGCCCGGAAATGTCGATGCCGTGGCGGGCAGCGACCGCGACCGAACGCGGGTCGGGTGCTTCGCCGAGGTTCCAGCCGCCGGTCGCGGCCGAGTCCAGCACCATATCGCGGCCGCGCTCGGCCAGCACGGCGCGAAACACGCCTTCGGCGAGTGGCGAGCGGCAGATGTTGCCGAGGCAGACGAACAGAATGGAATTTATCGGCTTTATGCTCATTCGATATGCGCCGTTTGTGCATTTGGCATCTCAAAACGCAAGGCACGTTTGGGCGACTTGCACTATGGTGAGGGTCAAGATCGGGATAGCACAGGACATCATTATGACGAGAGAGAAACTCAGCAAGGACGCCATTACAGCTGCACTGGCCGAACTGGGCGGCTGGTCGCTGGCCGCGGACGGCGCTTCCATCAAACGCAGCTTCGTCTTCAAGAATTTTTCCGAAGCCTTCGCCTTCATGACCCGCGTCGCTCTGGCTGCGGAAAAAATGGACCATCACCCCGACTGGTCGAACGTCTACAAGACCGTCGACGTGACGCTGAACACCCACGACGCCGGCGGCGTCACCGCGCTGGACATTGCGCTAGCGAAGAAGATGAACGGGTATTTCGGCGGCTGACAGCCCAGCGTTGCAACGCGCCAGTGCCGGCAAATCGGCGTCGTCCTCTTGTAGCGGACCGGCACTTTCACCACATTTTCCCGTGCCGGCCGCGCGCAACACAGTGCGCGACAGCCAGCAGAGGAGACATTGATGGCGCAACAACCCGGTTTTGATTTCTTCGGCTTCGGCAACAGGCTGGGCGATGAAAGCGAAGTGCGCGCGAAATTCTGGCGCACGGCCAAGAAGGCGGCGCGGCAGATACCCTTCATGGAAGAGGTGGTCGCCGCCTATTACTGCGCGCTCGACAAGAAGACGCCTTTGCGCGCCAAGGGCATATTGCTCGCCGCGCTCGGCTATTTCGTACTGCCGGTCGACGTCATCCCCGATTTCGTCCTCGGCCTCGGCTTCACCGACGACATCGCTGTGCTGACCGCAGCGATCACTGCCGTCAGCGCCCATATCACGCCTGCCCATCGCAAGGCCGCCAAGGAAGCGATCGCCGACAAGAGCTGAACCGGCGGCCGTCCCATCAGCGAACTTGTTTTCCAGAAATCCGGCGTTCAAACAGGGCGATAGCGGCTTGGCTTCGGGTTCCGCTGCGGCCGTTGAAAAAGTCAAACTCTTGCCGCTTTCGTGGCCTCCAAGTCGCCGCAGGGACATTGCGAAAGCCGTTTTTCAACAAGCGGCGCGGAAATGGCGGTGGTTTCCATGGGTGAATGTCCTTTTCCGAGGGAAATTCACCGTTTGGTAACCCAGATTAAATCAAAATGAAGCGACGGGCAGGACGCCAAGCCGGCCTGCCCCCGCACCATTTGGAATACGGGAAAAGCGATGCGCGGATTGATTGCACTAGTCTCGAGCCTGGTCCTGGTGGCCTCTGCAGCGCCGGCGCTGGCGCAGCAGGCGACCAAGATCGGCCAGCACAACGCCTGGGGCACCTACAGCTATCAGGCGCAGGGCGGCAAGGTCTGCTACGTCCTGACCGTGCCGACCGACAAGCAGCCGCCGACGCTCGACCATGGTGACATGTTCTTCTTCGTCAGCCAGCGGCCGGGCCAGCAGGTGTCCTACGAGCCGCAATTCATCGCCGGCTACACCTTCCAGGAAGGCTCCAAGGCCACCGTCACCATCGACAAGAAGTCGTTCTCGATGTTCACCCGCGGCAAGTCGGCCTGGGTGGAGAACGCCGCCGAAGAACCGGTGCTGATCGCTGCCATGAAGACCGGCACCGACATGAAGGTGTCGGCGAAATCCGGCCGCGGCAACACGACAACCTATGTGTTTTCGCTGAAGGGCATCTCGGCCGCGTTGTCGTCCATCGCCAAGTGCAAGTAGGCCAATTGGCCTGACGGAATTTGAATGAAGGCCAGGCCGCAAGGTCGAACTGCCACTCAGTTCAAGGCCACTTTCGCGCAGGCATTCGAGATTAGCCCGCCGACGCCTGCGCCGGCGGGAATGCCCGAAGCGAGGCCGGTTCGAACCTCACATGGCCATTTTTTCACATTCGGCCTGAGCCTTCTTGGTGGACGTGTCGATCATGTAGGCCTTGCCCTGGGCGTCGGTCATCATCATCATGCAGTGCTTGATCGGCTTTGCCATCTTCATCATCTCGGCGCCCATCTTGGCATCCGGCATCATTGTGCCCATGTGGCCGTCCGGCATGATCGCCGTCACCTGCCCGCCCTTCATCATGGTCATCGTTCCCATCGCATCCTCGGCAAACGCCGGGGCGGCAGACATGCCGATGAGTCCGGCAACAACAATAAGCTTGATTGATTGCATTCCGCGTACTCCCATTTTTACAGAGGCATAGTCGCCCCCTTTCAGATTTCGCGATGGACTGCCAATCGTTACGCCAACACGAACATGTGATCGATTTTCCGCGATGGGATGGCGCTTCGCCGCCCGCGACGGGTCAGCCGGACGATGGGATCGGCAGGCCGCAACATTCGCCGCCCCGCATGACTCTCGCCGCAAGCTGTGCTATGCGCCGCGCTTCATTTCCGGCACGATGGATGAAATCGGCCGCAATTCGCTTATATTGGCGCTGATATGACCCTTTCCTTCGATCTCACCACTGAGGGCGCACGCGATGCGTTGCGCGCCCGTGCCACATCGGCCGAGAAGCCGTCGCTGATCGGCATGACCCGGGCCGAGCTCGGCGAAGCCCTTGTCGGCGCCGGCATCGTGCCCGAGCGCCAGGCAAAGATGCGCGCCCAGCAGCTGTGGCACTGGATGTATGTGCGCGGCATGTCCGACTTTGCCGGCATGTTCAACATCTCCAAGGATTTGCGCGCCGAGCTCGACAAGCATTTCACCGTCGCCCGGCCCGAAATCGTCGAGGAGCAGATTTCCTCCGACGGCACCCGCAAGTGGCTGTTCCGCTTTCCGCCGCGCGGCGCCGGCCGTCCGGTCGAGATCGAGACCGTCTACATCCCCGAGGAAGGCCGCGGCACGCTGTGCATCTCCTCGCAGGTCGGCTGCACGCTGACTTGCTCGTTCTGCCACACCGGCACCCAGAAGCTGGTTCGCAATTTGACTGCCGAGGAAATCCTGGCGCAATTGCTCACCGCCCGCGACCGGCTCGGCGATTTCCCCGACCGTGACACGCCCGACGGCGCCATCGTGCCGGCCGAGGGCCGCAAAGTGTCCAACATCGTCATGATGGGCATGGGCGAGCCGCTCTACAATTTCGAGGCGGTGAAGAAGGCGCTGCTGATCGCCTCCGACGGCGACGGCTTGTCGCTGTCGAAACGCCGCATCACGCTGTCGACCTCGGGTGTGGTGCCGGAAATCCTGCGCACCGGCGAAGAAATCGGTGTCATGCTGGCGATCTCGCTGCACGCCACCAATGACGACCTGCGCGACCTGCTTGTGCCGATCAACAAGAAGTATCCGCTGAAGGAGCTGATCGCGGCGTGCCGCGCCTATCCCGGCCTCTCCAACGCCAAGCGCATCACCTTCGAATATGTGATGCTGAAGGACGTCAACGATTCCATCGAGGACGCCAAGGGGCTGATCAAATTGCTCAAGGGCATTCCGGCCAAGATCAACCTGATCCCGTTCAACCCGTGGCCGGGTACCAACTACCAGTGCTCGGACTGGGAGACGATCGAGAAATTTGCCGACTACATCAACAATGCCGGCTATGCTTCGCCGATCCGCACCCCGCGCGGCCGCGATATCCTCGCCGCCTGCGGCCAGCTCAAGTCGGACTCCGAGCGCATGCGCAAGGTCGACCGGCTGGCGCTGGAGGCCATGATGATCGCGGGACACGGCGAGGCGTGAGCCGCGTCATCGCCTATCTCGTCCGCTTCGCCGTCATCCTGTTCGGCTATGTCGTCGCCTCGCTGGCGGCGAGCGCCTTTCTCAACGTCCTGTTCCTGGCCTCGCTCGGTTACGCGCCCGAACATGCCCATCCGACGGCAACCGCATCGCTGTATTTCTCGATCCCCTTCGTGGCGCTGTTCATCGCTTATTTCGCCTTCATGCCGGCGGCCATCGTCATCTTGATCTCGGAGATACTCAGCCGCAGAGACTGGCTGTTCTATGCCCTTGCGGGCGGCATCGTGGCCGCGGTGTTCCTCGGCTTCGTCCACCAGAATGCCGACATCAATTTCGACGTCACCGATCCGCACGCCATCGCCGCCGTGATCGGCTGCGGCATGGTCGGCGGCATCTTCTACTGGCTAAGCGCCGGCCGCTGGGCCGGAAGCTGGTGGCAGGCGGCTACTTCGCCTGAGCAGTCAAAATCTTGAGCGCGAAGGCCGAAAACACCCCGGCAAAGAGATAGTCGACCACCCGCGTGACGCGCGGGCTGGCCTTCATCGCCGCCGAAAACTTTTCCGCGGCAAACACCATCGGCGCCGTCACCGGGATCGACAGCACGATGAACATCACGCCGAGGAAGAACAGTTTTCCCGGTGCGTTCGGGTCATGTGCCGAGACGAACTGCGGCAGAAACGTCATGAAAAACAGGATGATCTTCGGGTTGAGCAGATTGACGCCGAGCCCGGCGACCCAGCTGCGAAACAGCGAAATCTCAGGGCCGCTCTTCTTCTGCGGCGAAAATGCCGAGCCTTTGGTGAGCGCCTGCCAGGCCAGGAAGACGAGATAGGCAGCGCCAAAAATCTTTAGCACGAGGAAGGCCATTGGCGAGGCGACGATCAGCGCCGAGATGCCGACCGCCACCAAAGTGGTGTGGATCAGCGTGCCGCACAGCGCCCCGGCCAGCGAGGCAAAGCCGGCAGCGCGGCCCTGGCTCAGCGTGCGCGAGACGAACAGCGTCATGTCTGGCCCCGGCGTTATCGCCAGGATCATGGTGGCGACGGCGAACTGGATCAGCGTCGTGGTGTCGGGAATGAAGGACATTGGTGGCCCCTGGCAGAGCGTCGGACCCAAAAGTGGAAGCCGGTTTTGGGAGAATCCGATGCTTGAACAAAAGGAAGCGCAGCCTATAGCGCAGGCGCTTGGCCCGTTCCAGCCGCTGACGGCCGCAGCATCTGGTCCAGCCTTGATCGGCGTTCGTCCCTTGCGCTGGCCGGAAAGCCCGTGATACCTCGCCCGCGAAGAACCCTTGTCGCGGAACCGCCAACAATGTCGAAGACCAAAGACGTCAAGAAGGTCGTGCTCGCCTATTCCGGCGGCCTCGACACCTCCATCATCCTGAAATGGCTGCAGACCGAACTCGGCGCCGAAGTCGTCACCTTCACCGCCGATCTCGGCCAGGGCGGCGAGCTGGAACCGGCGCGCAAGAAGGCCGAGATGATGGGCATCAAGGATATCCGCGTCGTCGACGTGCGCGAGGAATTCGTCTCAGACTTCGTCTTCCCGATGTTCCGCGCCAACGCCGTCTATGAAGGCACCTATCTGCTCGGCACCTCGATCGCCCGTCCGCTGATCTCGAAACACCTGGTCGAGATCGCCAGGGAGACCGGCGCCGACGCGATTGCCCACGGCGCCACCGGCAAGGGCAACGACCAGGTCCGTTTCGAGCTTTCGGCCTATGCGCTGAACCCCGACATCAAGGTCATCGCGCCGTGGCGCGACTGGTCGTTCAAGTCGCGCACCGACCTGATCAACTTCGCCGAGCAGCATCAGATCCCGGTGGCGAAGGACAAAAGAGGCGAGGCGCCCTTCTCGGTCGACGCCAACCTCTTGCACTCCTCCTCGGAGGGCAAGGTGCTGGAAGACCCGTGGAGCGAACCGCCGGAATTCGTCCACCAGCGCACCGTCTCGCCGATGGATGCGCCCGACAAGGTCACCGAGATCGAAATCGAATTTTTGAAGGGCGATCCGATTGCGCTCAACGGCAAGAAGCTGTCGCCGGCTGAGATGCTGACGGCCCTCAACGACCTCGGTCGCGACAATGGCATCGGCCGGCTCGACCTGGTCGAGAACCGCTTCGTCGGCATGAAGTCGCGCGGCGTCTACGAAACACCCGGCGGCACGATCCTGATCGTGGCTCACCGCGCGATCGAGTCGATCACGCTCGACAGGGGTGCAGGCCACCTAAAGGACGAGTTCATGCCCCGCTATGCCGAGCTGATTTACAACGGCTTCTGGTTCTCGCCCGAGCGGCTGATGCTGCAGGCTATGATCGACAAGAGCCAGGAAGATGTCGAAGGCACGGTGCGCCTGAAACTCTACAAGGGCAATGTCATGGTCACCGGCCGCAAGTCGAAGAAGACGCTTTATTCCGACGCATTGGTCACCTTCGAGGATGACCGCGGCGCCTACGACCAGAAGGACGCCGCCGGTTTCATCCGCCTCAACGCGCTGCGGCTGAGGACACTTGCAGCACGCAACCGCAAGGGTTGAGCCCAACTACTATTCCAGGCAAACCCGGTGGAGACGCCGGGTTTTTATTTGACATCTCTAATATAAGAAAAGTCAAACCAGCCAGGCGGATCCTGTTGACGTTCTAAAAGCTTCATCTAAATTCCCTCGCGGGACGGAGGGATTCTGATCGTGAAGAACGCCATTTTTCTTTTGCTTGCGGCGGCCGTCGTCTTTACCGGATGCCAGTCCTCGCAGGCGGCCGCGAAACGCGAGCAGAATCCAGACGGGTGCATCTCCGCTGTCCATTTATGGAGCATCACGTTCAAGCACGAAATCGCCTCTTTCATGGGCGTTTCACAAGAGCGCATGCCGGCCTTGTTCTGCCAGCGCCTTGGCGAAGGGATACGCAGCGGGCGGATCAGCTACTCCGACTTGAACCGGCTGCAGCTCGACCAATCGACCGAGATATGGCTGGTCATCAAGGGCAAGTCCAAGGCTGCGGCTACGGCCACGCCGGCGCCACGGAACCCCAACTTCCGTACCTGCAAAGGTACTGCAGGCATCTTCCAGGTTCCCGCTTCCCGGAAATGCCCGTTGAGCGGCTACGCGCAGTTCGACCAACCGACCAAAATCGATATGAAGGGCAGGCCAAAGGCGGCTCCTCCAACGCCGCGGAACTCCAAGTTCCGTACCTGCTCAAATCTTTACGGCGGCTTCTTCGAGGTTCCCGCTTCCGAGAAATGCCCCTTGGGCGGCGGCTAATTGAGAACCCAGGCGCTCGCTGCTCTTGGCATGCCACACGCACCGACAAAAAAGCCCGGCACATGGCCGGGCTTTCCGTTGAATGGGATTGTCGCTCAATTGCCGTCGATTGCGTCGGCGATCTGGGCGATGGCCTGCTGATAGACGCTGGCGGAATTCCAGCCGGCAATTGCGCCCATATTGGCACTTGCGCTCGCACCCGCCCGCCAGCCATGAGCCTTGAGGAAGTTGGCGGTGGACGCCAGCGCGGTCGCCTTGTCGCGCAGATTTGCGTTGCCGACGCCATACTTCAGAACATTGCCCGGCAGGAACTGAGTATGGCCGATCTCGCCATGCGCGGCACCCACCGACGAGGCGCTCAGCGCGCCGCGATCGACCAGCTTCAGCGCTGCAATGGCATGCGGGTAGAAGAATCCCGGGCGGCGGCAATCGTAAGCCAGCGTCAGGATGGCGGAGACCGTGTTCTGGTTGCCCAGGGAGGCACCGAAGCCCGTCTCCATGCCCCAGATGGCGAGCAGCACGCCCGGCGAGACGCCGTAATTGCTCTCGATCCTGTCGAACATCGCCGCGTTCGACTTCTTCAGCGCACGGCCCTTGGAAATGATGGCAGCCCCGCCACGGCGCTTCATGAAAGCGTCCACCGAGCCGCTGAATGCCTTGTGGATGGCGCGGTCGACGGAGATCGTCTTGGTCGCGTAGTTGGCACCGGCCAGAGCAGCCAGACCCTTCCCGCCGATACCCTCGGACCTGGCCTGTGCGGCGAAGTCCGACTTCCACGCGTCAAAGCCCGCGCCGGTCTTGCCGCAGCTGGCGGCCGCCTGCGCGCCCGTCGCCAGCGCAAATACCGCCACTGCCGCGGCCACAAAAACTCTTCCCTTGGCAAACAATGCCATGCTGTCTCTCCTGATTGCCTGAATCACGTCCCGGTTGTGAACTTGCCAGTGAAACGCGCCATTGTCACCGTAGCCCCGGCGCCACGCTGGCCAATGCAGCGGAATTTGCCTACGATCAAGTGCTTATTGTGGCGGGGAACCATGGAAGACGTTGATGTCGTCATCATCGGCGCCGGCTCAGCTGGCTTAGCTGCCGCCAGGACCATTCGTGCCGCAGGCCTTTCCTTCAAGCTGCTCGAAGCCATGGGCCGCATCGGCGGCCGCGCCTGGACCAGCGACCAGCATTTCGGCATCCCGTTCGACATCGGCTGCGCCTGGCTGCACGCCGCCGACCGCAATCCCTATTTTCCCGAAGCGCAGGCTGCCGGCTGGACGCTGCATCACCACGACATGAATGTCGACCATCTCTATTACCGCCAGCGCAAGGCGAGCGAGCAGGAGGAGGCAGAGATGAAGGCCGCCGATGCGCGGCTGTTCGAGCTGCTGGCCACGCATCAGGTCGAAGAGGGCGACGACGACCGGCTGTCGACGCTTCTGGCCAAGGGCCAGGCGCCGCGCGCCGCCGCCACTTTCGCCGGACCGATGGATTTCGGCGCCGACGAGGACGAGATCTCGATCCGCGACTTCCAGGCCGCCGCCGATCTCGACCCGAACTATTTCAGCAAAGAAGGCTTCGGCGCGCTGGTCGCCCGCTTCGGCGCCGACCTGCCGGTCGAACTGTCAACGCCGGTGCGCAAGATCCTGTGGGATGTGCCGGGCGTCGCCTGCGTCACCGATCGCGGCACCGTGCGCGCCAAGGCGGTGATCGTCACCGCCTCGCCGGCCGTCCTCGCCTTCGAGGAGATCGAATTCTCGCCTGCACTTCCCGACGCGCATTTTGGCGCCTTCTTCGACCTGCCGATGGGCATGCTGACCAAGCTGCCGGTGGAGATCCGCGGCACCAGGCTCGGCCTGGAGCCCTTCGACGACCTGTTGATCGAACGCATGGCCCGGCACGACATCTATTTCCTGTGCTTCCCCTTCGACCTCGACCTGATGGTCGGTTTTGTCGGCGGCGACTTCGCCTGGGAAATGTCGGCGGCGGGCGAGGCGGCCGGCATCGACTTCGTCGTCGACCGGCTGTGCGGCATTTTCGGCAGCGACACCAGAAAGCATGTGGCACGCGCCATGATGACCAATTGGGGCGGCGAGCGCTTCGTGCGCGGCGCCTATGCCGCGGCCCGTCCCGGACGCTCGGAGGCCCGCGCAACGCTGATGCAGCCGGTGGCGGAGAAGATCTTCTTCGCCGGCGAGCATCTGGCTGGCCCGCTGATCCAGACCTGCGGCGGCGCGCGCCTGTCGGGCGAGAACGTGGCGCGGCAAGTCGCCGCACGGCTGGCCGTGAAATAGCGTCGGAAAAGCGGAACGCCCGCCGGTCACTGGCGTTTTGGGCCGCGCGCCGCGCGTACCATATAACTGCCGTGACGATTTGAGGCCGAGATGAAACTGTTCGACTGTCCGCATTGCGGCCACCGGCTCTATTTCGAGAACGCGCAGTGCCTGAGCTGCTCGAACCTCGTGCTCTACGACCCAGAGCATGCGCGCTTCGCCCTGTCTGATATCGACGGCATCTTCCACTGCACCAACGCCGATGAATGCGCCTGCAACTGGATGGCCGAGCCGGGCCACCGCTTCTGCCGCGCCTGCGTGCTGAACCAGCTGATCCCCGACCTCTCCGTCGACGGCAACCGCCGCCGCTGGATCCGCGTCGAGGCGGCCAAGAAGCGCGCCATCTATTCGCTGCTCGCCTTCGGCCTGCCGGTGGCGCCCAAGCAGAACCCCGGCGACGAGATCGGGTTGGCCTTCGACTTCCTGGCCGACCCGATCGGCGGTGGCCCCGGCGGCGAGCGCATCCTGACCGGCCACGACAACGGCCTGATCACGCTCAATGTCGCCGAGGCGGACTCGGCCGAGCGCGAGCGACGGCGCGTCGAGATGGGCGAGAACTACCGCACACTGCTCGGCCATTTCCGCCATGAGCTCGGCCACTATTATTGGGACCGGCTGATCCGCGACGACCCGCAAAGGCTCGACGCCTTCCGGGCGCTGTTCGGCGACGAGCGCGCCGATTACGAACAGGCGCTGCAGACCTACTACGCCAACGGTGCGGCGCCCGACTGGCAGCAGAACCACATCTCTGCCTAC
Organism: Mesorhizobium sp. P171375; assembly: GCF_057786075.1. Taxonomy (NCBI): domain Bacteria; kingdom Pseudomonadati; phylum Pseudomonadota; class Alphaproteobacteria; order Hyphomicrobiales; family Phyllobacteriaceae; genus Mesorhizobium; species Mesorhizobium sp. P171375. The sequence goes on along the minus strand of NZ_JBYNWF010000001.1, from coordinate 685,432 downwards.
GCGACATCGCATCCGTGGGAGGACTGGGCGGAGACCTGGGCGCACCATCTGCACATCACCGACACGCTGGAGATGGTGCACGCGTTGAACTTTCCGCTCGGCCAGCTGGAGACGATGGAGGCCAATGTGTTGCCGCAGGGCGACACCGGTGGCCGCCTGCAGCCCGCCCCAGCCGAGCCTCACGCCGTGCCCGAGCCGTTCGAAAAGATCCTCGCCCGCTGGCTGGTGCTGTCGGAAGCCTCCAACTCGATCAACCGCTGCATGGGCCTGCCCGACCTCTATCCCTTCGTCATTTCGGACGTCACGGCGCAGAAACTCGCCTTCGTACATGAGCTTCTGACGGGTTTACCGAAAGAAACCGGAATAAATCGTGAGCCGGCACAGGCATTTTAGCCGGAACGCATAAGGCCCGGTTTCGTTTCGGCTCGCGAGGGACCAACGAAAACGGAGCGAAATCATGAGACGCATACTGTTTCCGGCCGTCGCCGGGGCGCTTGTCGCCATGTCGGGTGCGGCACTCGCCGATACTGCCGTCTCGGCCGTCACCGATCTTAACGTGCGCGCCGGCCCCGGCCCGCAATATCCGGTGATCGGCGTGCTTGCCGCCGGCCAGTCGGCGACGCTCAATGGCTGCATCGAAAACAGCAAATGGTGCACCATCGCCGAGGCCGGCGGCCAGGGCTGGGTCTATTCCGACTACGTGACGGCCGATTTCGGCGGCAGCCGCGTCGTGCTGACGCGCCGCCCCGCCGACGCCGCCATCACCGTCGTTGCACCGCCGCAGGATGATTATCCCGACACCTATACCGGCGCGATCCTTTCCGACGACGGCCCTATCGACGCTATCGACAGGCCGCCGGCGGAAGTCGGCACCTATGTCAGCACGCACCGGCTCGACCCGGTCTATCTCGACGGCGAGGTGGTGACAGGCGCGACCTTGCCTGACACCGTCGAACTGCGCGAAATCCCCGATTACCGCTACCGCTATGTCTATGTGAACGGCCAGCCTGCGCTGGTCGACCCGCAGACACGGCGCATCATGTATGTTGTGCGCTGATTGAGTCCCCGAAGGCGGTCCCCATCCGGCGGCCGCCTTCTCCCCGGTGTCGGCCTGGTCAGGCCGCTTGGAGCTGCTCTGTCGATCTCGACCTTCCTGGCCTTGCTCCCGACGGCGAGGTCATAGCTCGCCTGCATGTTCATCCAGAACCGCCGTCGCGGAACGATTATTCCGCACTGCAGCGAACGTTGCGCCGCCTTCGGGCCAGCCCCTAATCGATTGAAGCAATCGTCAGCCTTTTTGTCAGACTAAATGACGTTTCCAAAACGATTTTCTGGCTTTGACGCGGTGCAAAAAGAGCATTAGAAACCGGCTGTCTGAAGTCATACGTGAAGGCGGCAAACGCCGCATTCCATTGCGGCTCCGGACTTCGAACTGGGGCAGCCATGAGCAAATCACCAGCCACCCGAACCGCCAGACGTGAACAGCCGCTCTCGCCGCATCTGACGATCTACCGCCCGCCGATCACCATGACGATGTCGATCATCCATCGCATCACCGGCGGCGCGCTGTATTTCGGCACGCTCCTGGTCGCGGCCTGGCTGATGGCGGCGGCGAGTTCGCAAGCGACTTTCGATTGGGTCAATTGGGCCTTCGGCACCTGGCTCGGCCGCCTCATCCTGTTTGGCTACACCTGGGCGCTGATGCACCATATGCTGGGTGGCGTGCGCCATCTCGTATGGGACACCGGCGCCGGGCTCGAGAAACGCACGGCATCGAAGATCGCCTGGGCGACGCTCGCCGGCTCGGTTGCGCTCACGCTGCTGATCTGGGTCGCCGGCTATATGGCGCGGGGAGCCCTGTGATGAGCGGCAGCAACAACGACATGCGCACGTCGCTGGCGAAAGTCCGTGGTCTCGGCTCGTCCCACGAGGGGACACAGCATTTCTGGCGCCAGCGGCTGACGGCGCTCGCCAACATTCCACTGACACTGTTCTTCGTCGGCTTCCTCATCGCGCTCAATGGCGCCGGCTATACCGAGGTGCGGGCAGCGCTCGCCAATCCGTTCGTGGCGCTGGTGATGATCCTTTTCCTGATTTCCGGGCTTTACCATATGCGGCTCGGCATGCAGGTGATCATCGAGGACTATGTGATCAGCGAAGGCCTGAAGCTGCTGACGATCGCGCTCAGCACATTTTTCACCATAGCGGTCGGCGTCGCCTCGATCTTCGCCCTGCTCAAGCTCGCATTCGGAGGCTGAGTTGGCCAAGGACGCAAAATCAGCCAACCCGGCTTACACCTATGTCGACCACAAATTCGATGTCGTGATCGTCGGCGCCGGCGGCGCCGGCTTGCGCGCCACGCTCGGCATGGCCGAGCAAGGCCTGCGCACCGCCTGCATCACCAAGGTGTTCCCGACCCGCTCGCATACGGTGGCGGCGCAAGGCGGCATTGCCGCCTCGCTGTCCAATATGGGTCCGGATTCGTGGCAGTGGCACATGTATGACACCGTCAAGGGATCGGACTGGCTGGGCGATGTCGACGCCATGGAATATATGGTGCGCGAAGCACCGGCCGCGGTCTACGAACTCGAGCACTATGGCGTGCCGTTCTCGCGCACCGAAGAGGGCAAGATCTATCAGCGGCCGTTCGGCGGCCACATGATGAACTATGGCGATGGCCCGCCGGTGCAGCGCACCTGCGCGGCGGCCGACCGTACCGGGCATGCCATCCTGCACACGCTCTACGGCCAGTCGCTGAAGCACAATGCGCAGTTCTTCATCGAGTATTTCGCGCTCGACCTGATCATGGAGCCGGATGGCACCTGCACCGGCGTCGTCGCCTGGAACCTCGACGACGGCACCATTCACCGCTTCTCGGCCAAGATGGTGGTGCTGGCGACCGGCGGCTACGGACGCGCCTATTTCTCCGCGACCTCGGCGCACACCTGCACTGGCGATGGTGGCGGTATGGCCGCACGCGCCGGCTTCCCGCTGCAGGACATGGAATTCGTGCAGTTCCACCCGACCGGCATCTACGGCGCCGGCTGCCTGATCACCGAAGGCGCGCGCGGCGAGGGCGGCTATCTCGTCAATTCCGAGGGCGAGCGCTTCATGGAGCGCTACGCGCCGTCGGCCAAGGACCTTGCCTCGCGCGACGTCGTCTCGCGCTGCATGACGCTGGAGATCCGCGAAGGCCGCGGCGTCGGCAAGAAGAAGGACCACATCTTCCTGCATCTCGATCATCTCGACCCGGCCGTCCTGCATGAGCGGCTACCCGGCATTTCGGAATCGGCCAAGATATTCGCCGGCGTCGACCTGACCAAGGAGCCGATCCCGGTGCTGCCGACGGTGCACTACAATATGGGCGGCGTGCCGACCAATTACTGGGGCGAGGTGCTGAACCCGACAGCCGAAAATCCCGACCGGGTATCGCCCGGACTGATGGCGGTCGGCGAAGCCGGCTGCGCCTCGGTCCACGGCGCCAACCGGCTGGGCTCGAACTCGCTGATCGATCTCGTCGTGTTCGGCCGTGCCGCGGCGATCCGTGCCGGCCAGGTCATCGATCGCAATTCGGCGATCCCCGCGCCCAACGAAGCCTCGGTCGAAAGGATCATGGACCGCTTCGACCGCCTGCGTCATGCCAACGGCTCGACGCCGACCGCCGTGCTGCGTGAAAGGATGCAGAAGGCGATGCAGGAAGATGCCGCCGTGTTCCGCACCCAGGAATCGCTGGAGAACGGCTGCAAGCGCATTTCCGAAATCTGGACCGAGCTCAAGGACATCAAGGTCTTCGACCGTTCGATGATCTGGAACTCGGACCTGGTCGAGACGCTGGAGCTGGAAAACCTGATGGCCAATGCCATCACCACGGTCTACGGCGCCGAAGCCCGCAAGGAGAGCCGTGGCGCGCATGCGCGAGAGGATTTCTCGGCCCGCGACGACAAGGTCTGGCGCAAGCACACGCTGGCGCGGCTCAATGAGGACGGCAAGGTGAGCCTAAGCTACCGCCCCGTGCACACCGAGCCGCTGCAGGCGGAAAAGGACGGCGGCATCAGCCTCGCCAAGATCGCGCCCAAGGCCAGGGTGTATTGACCATGGCGCTGTCGGCCTCGGGATATTCGGGCACGCCGCTTCCGGCCAAGCTTGGCCTGAAGGACGGGATGGTCGCGGCGTTCATCGCGCTGCCCGACGATCTCAGCGATCTCACGGACGCCGTCGATTTCGCCCTGGTCGACCGGCTGGGCGACTGGTCGGCGATTTCGGGAACGTCCCTGAAATACGATGCCGTCCACGCCTTCACCCGGCAGCGCACCGAGATCGAGGATCGCCTCGGCGATGTCGAAGCGGCGATCAAGCGTAACGGCATGGTCTGGGTGTCCTGGCCGAAAAAGGCTTCGAAAGTGCCGACCGATATCACCGAAGGCGTCGTTCGCACTGAAGCGCTGAAGCGCGACCTGGTCGACGTCAAGGTCGCTGCCGTCAATGAAATCTGGTCCGGGCTGAAGCTCGTCATCCGAAAGGACCTGCGGTAATGGTCGAACTCACGCTTCCCAAGAACTCGAAGGTGCAGCCGGGCAAGACCTGGCCCAAGCTGGAGGGCGCCACCAACCTGCGGGAATATCGGATCTACCGCTGGTCGCCGGACGATGACGAGAACCCGCGCATCGACACCTATTTCGTCGACATGGACGATTGCGGACCGATGGTGCTCGACGCGCTGCTCTACATCAAGAACAAGATCGACCCGACGCTGGCCTTGCGCCGCTCCTGCCGCGAAGGCATTTGCGGCTCCTGCGCCATGAACATAGACGGCTCCAACACGCTGGCCTGCACCAAGGGCTGCGACGACATTTCCGGCGCCGTCAAAGTCTATCCGCTGCCGCATATGCAGGTGGTCAAGGATCTGGTGCCCGACCTCACCAATTTCTACGCCCAGCATGCTTCTATCCAGCCCTGGCTGCAGACGGTTTCGCCGACGCCGGCCAAGGAATGGCTGCAAAGCCATGAGGACCGCGAAAAACTCGACGGGCTCTACGAGTGCATCCTGTGCGCCTGCTGTTCGACCTCGTGCCCGAGCTACTGGTGGAATGGCGACCGCTATCTCGGCCCGGCAACGCTGCTGCAGGCCTATCGCTGGCTGATCGACAGCCGCGACGAAGCCAAGGGCGAGCGGCTCGACAATCTCGAAGACCCGTTCCGGCTCTATCGCTGCCACACCATCATGAACTGCGCCCAGACTTGTCCCAAGGGGTTGAACCCGGCCAAAGCAATTGCCGAAATCAAGAAGATGATGGTGGAGCGGCGGGTTTAGGCCCGGCGGGCCGCTCGCGGCGATCTCGAACGCAGCGATCCTTCGCGCCCCTCTGTCCTGCCGGACATCTCCCCCAACAGGTGGGGAGATTGGCTGTCATCCCCTCGTTCGCCAATCTCCAAGGTTGAAGGATGGCTCGCTGTCGGCGAAGCTGGCGATCTCCCCCCATGTGGGGAGATGTCCGGCAGGACAGAGGGGGCTGTCCCGCCAGCCTCAGAAAGGATTGCAACCCAATGAGCGAAGACCTTCCCATCCTTAATCCCGTCGAAGCTCGCGTGCTCGGCTGCCTGATCGAAAAGAAGGAGCTGACGCCTGACGTCTATCCGCTGACGCTGAATGCGGCACTTGCCGCAGCCAATCAGAAGACGGCGCGCGAGCCTGTCATGGCGCTGGAGCAGACGGAGGTGCACCGCGGGCTGAAGCTGCTCGAGCAGAAGGGGCTGGTGCGGCAGATGTTCGGTTCGCGCGTCGAGCGCTATGAGCATCAGATGGCGCAGCGCTTCTCGCTGACCACACCGCAGACCGCCTTGCTCGGGCTGCTCCTGTTGCGTGGACCGCAGACGGCGCATGAGCTCCTGGCGCGAGCTGAGCGCATGGCGCGGTTCTCGTCGATCGAGGATTTGCGCGCCGAACTCGACATGCTGATCGGTCGCCGGCCGCCGCTGATCCAGGAAATCCCACGCGGTCCGGGCCAGCGCGAGGACCGCTACGTGCATCTGCTCGCTGGAGCGGTGGATGTCGCAGCATTATCGGTACAGCGCAGCGCGCAAGCCATGCCTGCTTCCGACCTGGCAGAGCGCGTGAGGGTGCTGGAAGAAGATGTTGCCGCGCTGCGCGCCCGGCTCGAAGCGCTGGGCGGGTAAGATTTCCGAAGTTCGCGCTGCCCCTCATCGCCCTGCCGGGCACTTCTCCCCGTATAGTGACGGGGAGAAGGAGGCCGGCCGCAACCGCGACGCATTTCTTGCAACGTTGGCGGTTGGCGAAACCGTCGATAACAGCATCCCTCGCCCCGTTTACGGGGAGAGGATGGCGGCAGCCAGGTGAGGGGCGGCGCTGACGGCGAAAGTACGGTGCAGACCCTGCCGGCCCTTCACCCCAATTTCGCGTCGAGTGACACCTTGATGGCCCCAAGCGCCTTGGACACCGGGCACTCCGCCTTGGCCTTCTCGGCCAATTCCTTGAATTTCGCCGCATCGATGCCGGGCACCTTGCCGACCAGGGTGATGGCGCTGCCGGTGATGCCGGTGCCGGGCACCAGCGTCACCACCGCCTTGGCGTCGAGCTCGGTGGCGGGCGTGCCGTTCTCGGCCAGGAAATGCGACAGCTGCATGGCGTAGCAGCCGGCATGTGCGGCGGCGATCAACTCTTCGGGGTTGGTGCCGGATTTGCCGCTCTCGTCCTCGAAACGCGCCTTGAACGAATAGGGCGTGCCTTTCAAAGTGCCGCTCTGGCTGTCGAGCGTGCCCTTGCCCTCCTTCAGATTGCCTTTCCAGACGGCGTTTGCGGTGCGGTCCATAAAATCCTCCTTGATTGCAGCGATGGCGCCGGCGAGGCGGCGTTCTCTTCAACTATAGCGCGGCGGCAGGGGAAGACCACCGCGCTGTTTCGGTGTGGGTACGGCCTTGACGATTACGGCCAAGATTTTTTTGAAAAAATCTGCGTGCAAAAATGTCGACTTGTCCCGGCCCCGGCCGTCCTGCGGGCGGCCACGGATTCTCGTGGCGGATGGAGGTACCCATGAACAATCTGTTTTCTGCCCATTGGACAGGCCCTGGCCGCCGCAGGGCTGATCGACAAGAAATCGACCGGTTGTGTCTGCCGCCTTCCGGCTTCGGCCGGCTGCTCGCGGCAATTGCCATCATCGGCCTTGCGGTCATCCTTCTCGACCATGTGGCTGCCGGCAACGGCGCAAATGATACCGTGATCGCCTATGGTTCGTCTGAGGAAGGGAGCTGGAAATGAAATATGTCTGTCTGGTCTATGGCGAGGAAAAAGACCTCCATGCCATGACGCCGCAGCGTCTGGCCAAGCTCGACGCCGATTCGATGGCCTATGACCGGTCGCTGGATCAGCAAGGCAAGCTGATCATCGCGCAGGCGCTGCAATCGGTGAAAACATCGAAGACGGTCCGGCGGCGCCAGGGCAAACGGCTGATCACCGACGGTCCCTTCGCCGAAACCAAGGAGCAGTTGCTTGGGTTCGTCATGATCGAGGCCGACACGCTCGATGAGGCGCTGGAGATCGCCGGCGAGATTCCGCTGGCCGAAATCGGCACCATTGAGGTCCGGGCGATCTACGACGTGCCAGGGTCATAAGAAGGACGGAACGCTTCGTCGGCCGCGTGTGGCAGGCTCACGCGCGGCGGATCATGTCCGCCGCCTTCTCGGCGATCATCACCACCGGCGAGGCTGTATTGCCGGAAACGATGCGCGGCATGATCGAGGCGTCGATGACGCGCAGGCTGTCGAGACCGGTCACGCGCAGGTCCGGGCTGACGACGGCGCGGTCGTCGATGCCCATGCGGCAGGTGCCGACCGGATGGAAGATGGTCGTGGCGATCGAGCCGATCTGGTGCAGCAAATCATCGTCGGACTGGTGCGCGAGACCGGGCAGGATTTCTTCCGGATGGAAGGCCTCAAGCGCCTTGGCGGTCATGATCGCGCGTGCCTGGCGTACCGAGCGCAGCGCGATCTCGCGGTCGCGGACGGTGGACAGATAGTTCAACCGGATTTCCGGCTGCACGGCCAGTTCGCGCGTCGTGGCGTGCACGGAGCCGACGCTGTCGGGCCGCAGATTGCAGACCGACATGGTGATCGCCGGGAACGGGTGCAGCGGGTCGCCAAGCCGATCCGTCGACAGCGGCTGGACGTGATATTCAAGGTCCGGCGTCGCCATCGACGGATCGGATTTCGAGAACATGCCGAACTGGCTCGGCGCCATCGACATCGGCCCCGAGCGGGCAAAGGCATATTGCAGCGCGATCCGCGCCTTACCGGTCAGGCTGTTGGCCAGTGTGTTGAGCGTCAGCGCCGACGACACCTTGTAGACGGTGCGGATCTGCAGGTGGTCCTGCAGGTTTTCGCCGACATCGGGGCTGGCGTGCACCACGTCGACGCCGAGTGCGGCGAGGCGATCCTGCTGGCCGACGCCGGAAAGCTCGAGCAGTTTCGGCGTGTTGATCGAGCCTGCCGTCAGCAGCACCTCACTTTCGGCCTTTGCCTCGATGGCTTCGCCGCCGGCGAGATAGCGGACGCCGATCGCGCGCTTGCCGTCAAACAGCACCTTCTCGACATGCGCGTTGACAACCAGACGAAGGTTGGGCCGCCGCAGCACCGGGCGCAGGAACGCCTTGGCCGTGTTCCAGCGCACGCCCTTGCTCTGGTTCACTTCGAAGAAGCCGGAGCCCTCATTGTCGCCGTCGTTGAAGTCCTCGCGCGGCATGATGCCGAATTCCTTCGCGGCTTCCTGCACCGTGTTGAGGATCGGCCAGGACAGGCGTTGCCGCGCCACTTTCCATTCGCCGCCGGCGCCATGCAGCCTGGTCTTGCCGGCATGGTGGTCCTCGGATTTGAGGAAGTAGGGCAGCACCTCGTCCCAACCCCAGCCGACATTGCCCATCTGCCGCCAGCCATCATAGTCGGCCGCCTGGCCGCGCATGTAGATCATGCCGTTGACCGAGGTGCAGCCGCCCAGCACCTTGCCCCGGGGATAGACCAGCGAGCGGCCGTTCAGGCCTGCTTCCGGGGCGGTCTTCATCATCCAGTCGGTGCGCGGATTGCCGATGCAATAGAGATAGCCGACGGGGATATGCACCCAGTGGTAATTGTCGCTGCCGCCGGCCTCGAGCAAAAGCACGCGTGTCGCCGGGTTTTCGCTCAGGCGGTTGGCCAGCACGCAGCCGGCGGTGCCCGCGCCGACGATGATGTAGTCGTAGTCGCCATCGAGCCGTTGGGTCATTGCGGTGTTCTACTCGGTCCTGCGGCCTGTTCGGCCCAGAACGATCGCAGCGTATCGGCGAGGCCGCAATAGGCGCGATAACGCCTGTTGTAATGGTCCCGCATGGCCGGGTCCGGCCGATAGGCGGCGCTTTGCCGGGTCATGGCGTCGACGCCGGCCTCATAGTCGGCGAACAGGCCGGCCGCGACGCCGGCGCCTATCGCCGCGCCGAGCGCGCCGGTCTCGCGCGCCTCGGGTACGCTGATCGACACGCCAAGCCCGTCGGCGAAGATTTGCGGCCAGTGTTCGCTGCGCGAGCCGCCGCCCGACAGCACAGCCTTGTCGAAGCCGACGCCGGCGTTCTTCAACACCTCGATGTGGCGCCTGTGCTCGAACATCACGCCTTCGAACAGCGCACGCAGCAAATGGCCTTCTTTGTGCCAGCCGGCGAGGCCGTAGAAGCCGGCGCGGAATTCCGCGCCTTGCCCCGAGCCGTAGAGAAACGGATGGAAAATCGGATCGTCCCAGGCCGGCGTTACCGCGCCCACCGCGGCGTTGCAGTGAGCGAAGGGGTCGTCATGGTGGGCACCACGCTCGACAAATTCGCGCACATACCATTCGAGATTGGCGGCCGATGTCGCGCTGGATTCGATGTTGGCGAAGCGGCCGGGGCCGAAGCGTGCCACCATGAAAACATTGGGGTCGACCACCGGTTCGGTGGAGAAAACCTGATTGACCGACCAGGTGCCGGCGATGACAGAGGCTTCGCCGGGCCGCACGACGCCGGCGCCCATGGCGCTGGCGACAACGTCGAAATAGCCCGCAATGACCGGCGTGCCTTCAGCCAGCCCGGTCTCTTCAGCTGCCTTCGCGGTCACCGCACCGGCAATGTCGGCGCTGTCCAACAATCGCGGCAGTTTTGCCTGCGCATCCTCGATGCCGTAGAGCGCGAGCAGCTCGGCATCGTAAACGCCTTCGGGCATGCGGACGAGGCCACAACCGGACATGTCGGAGACATCGCTCACCCGCTCACCGGTCAGGCGAAATGTGATGAAATCCTTGCACAGCATCGCCGTGCCGGTCGCGGCATAGAGGTCCGGTGCGTGCTGCTTGACCCAGGCCAGCAAGGTCGGGGTCTGCGCCGGCCACGGCTTTTGCAGGCAGATGGCGTGCAGTGCCTCGGCGTTGCGCGACGCCAGCGTCGTCGCCGTGCCGGCGGCGCGTGTATCGAGCGACTGGATGCCGATCAGCGGGGCGCCGGCGCGGTCGATCAGATAGAGGCCATTGCCATGGCCGGCGCAGCCGATGGCAGCGATCTCACGCGCATCGATGCCGGCCTGCGCAATGCAGGCGCGGATGGCGTCGCGCGCATCGGCCCACATGCCGCCGAGGTCGCGCTCAACATAACCGGGTTGCGGCGTGTGCGAGCGGCCGGCGACGGCATGCATGGCGAGCTGCCGACCGGTTTGGTCGAACAACACCGCCTTGATGATGGTGTTGCCGGCGTCGAGGCCGAGCAGATATGCGGCTTGATCAGCCATTGTTGTAGATGTCCCAGGCCTCTTCGCCGCCGGCGTCGTTGTGGATCATCGCCATCAGCGCGTTGACCACCGCCTTCGGGTTGGCATGCTGATAGATGTTGCGGCCATAGACCAGCCCTTTGGCGCCTTGTCTGAGCAGAGCCGACGATTTTGCCAGCACCGTCTTGAGGTCATCCTTGCCGCCGCCACGAACCAGCACCGGCACGCGCGCTGCTTCGACGACGCGGTGGAAATCCTCCGGCCGGTCAGTCGGGTCGGCCTTGATGATGTCGGCGCCCATTTCGGCGGCGAGCCGCACCAGCGTCACGATCTTTTCGGCGCCGCCATCGACCTGATAGCCACCCCTGATATCGTTCGGCAGCATGACCAGCGGCTCGATCATCAAGGGCATGCCGTAGCGGTGGCAGGCGGCGCGGACCTTGCTGATGTTTTCGACGCATTGGCGAAACAGCTCCGGCTCGTCCGGCAGCATGAACAGATTGACGACAACGCAGGCCGCGTCCATCTCCAGCGCGCCGATGATCGGCTCATCATGGTTCTGCAGCATCGACCACATCACCCGGTGGCGCTCAGCGTTATAGGGATTGCCCATGTCGATGCGCATGACCAACGCCGGCTTGTCCTTGTCGGGCCGCGATTGCAAGAGATCGGCCTGGCCATAGGCGAGCTGCAACGCGTCGGGGCCGGCCGCGATCAGCGTGTCGATGACCCTGGGCATGTCCTCCAGGCCGACGAGGAAACCCGGTTCATTGCACACGCCGTGATCGAGCGCCACGTCGAGGCAATTGCCGTTGGTGAACATCCGGTTCATCCGGGCTTTGGCGCTGACTTTCATTTTGTGCTCCTGAGATCGTGCGTTGGTCGAGCATCTCTTGCGAGACGCCGTGATAGGTGTCGAGTTCGGCGACCAGGCTTTTTACCTCGTCGTCGCGGCGCTGGCGGTTCCAGCCGCGCTCGGCGGCCAGAGCATCGGCGATGCGTTCGATTGAAACCATCGAGATGTCACCGGCAATGGCAAGCGAGGTGCGACGCAGGACAAGGTCCGACAGGCAGGTCACGAACTCATGTCGGATGAGGTAGACGATCTCGGCCGCCGTGGTTTCGGTCCGGTCGTCCAGCCTGATATCGTCGGGACGTCCGAGACAGAACAGGATGATGTCGCGCGCGCCGCTGCCGTAACGATCGACGAGATAGGGGGCGCGTTCGTCGCTGATCGCAAACTCACCCGCCAGATCGGCAGCCAGCGACGCCGGGTGTGCGGAGAATCCGAGGCCGCCACCAATCGGCAGGGTCAGCGTACCGCAAAGGCGTTCGCGGCCAAGCTCGGCCAGCACTTCGTCGGCCGCCTGTTCGGCGAAGGCGCGGAAGGTCGTCCACTTGCCGCCGATCATGCAGAATTGCGGGATGTCGCCGGCAATGCGATGCACGGAATGGCCACGCGAGATTCGGCCGGTGAAGGCATGGTCGCTCTTCGGCAATGGCCGGATGCCGCTATAGGTGAAGACGACCTCGTCGGCGTGGACGGGAATGGACGGAAACACCAGCCGCGCCGCCGCCAGTATGTAGTCGGTCTCAGCCGGTTCGCAGCGCACGCGCCCGGCCTCGCTGACGCGGATATCCGTCGAGCCGACCAGCACCTTGCCGAGATAGGGAAACATGATGCAGACGCGGCCGTCGGCGTTCTCGAAGAAGATCATATGGCCGCCGAGGGCCTGGTAGAGCGGTTCGTTGTCGAGGATCAGATGCGAGCCCTTGGTGCCTTCGACCAAGGGCGCTGCAGGCGTTTCGGAGGCGTCGAGCCGGGCGATCGCCGAATCCAGCCATGCGCCCGTCGCGTTGACGATCACCTTGGCGGTTACGGAGAAGCGCTCGCCGCTCGTCGTGTCGTTGAGTTCGAAGGTCGACCCCACCCGCGCGATCTCGGCGCGGTTGAGCGCGAGGCTGTCGGGCGCCAGCCGTGCGGTGTCGCGCAGCAGTTCGATGCCGAGCCGTTCCGGATAACTGATCCAAGCGTCGTAATAGGTGGCGGAAAAGCGCAGCTTTGGGTCGAGCGCCGGCCATTGCGCGAGCGTCGCCCTGGCGCCGCGGAAATTGTGGCGCGGCAGTAACCGGCGCTTGCGTGTCGTCCAGTCGTAGAGCGCGAGCCCGGCCTTGATCGCCAGCGCGCCGCGGCTCGAAGGTGTTTCCGAAAGCCCGAGAAAGCCGGCTGCGCCATTCATCAGCCCGGAGAAGACGGTGCGGATCGGAATCGTCGTCGGCAGCGGCCGCACCATATGCGGTGCATTGGCCAGCAGCGCGTCGCGTTCGTGCAGCGATTCCTGGACAAGGCCAAACTCGCCATTTTCGAGATAGCGCAGGCCGCCATGGATCATGCGCGAAGGCGCGGCGCTGCAGCCGGAGCAGAAATCATTGCGCTCGACCAGCAGTACCCTCAGGCCCTGCAGCGCCAGTTCGCGGAGAACGCCGATGCCGTTGATGCCGCCACCCACGACGACGACATCGAACGCGCCGTCGCGGCGGATCGTGTCGAGGATGGCGGTTCTCTGATCAGGCATGGCTTTGCCGGGCAAGGTTGGCCGTTCTGCCGTCCGGTGGACGGCAGCTCAACTGGATTTCGGTTATGGATGGCGTCAGGCGGCGAGATTGGTCAGATGGCGGCTGGCGGCCTCACTGATCTGGTTGATCTCCTGTCCTGACAATCTAATGCGGCCGGCTTGCGCGTTTTCCCTGGCCTGCTGCGGGCTGCGCGCGCCGCAGAGCGAGAAGGTGATGCCCGGCTGCTGCAGGGTCCAGGCGATGACCACCTGTGCCTCGCTGGCGCCATGCGCCTCGGCAATCGGCCCGATCGCGTCCATCAGCGCAGCGACCTTGCGGCGGTTGGCCAGCGAGAAGCGCGGATTGTCCTTGCGCTGGTCGTCGCCGGTGAAGACGCGGTCCGGACCGATCTTGCCGGAGAGCAGGCCCAGCGCCAGCGAGGAGTAGCTGAGCACCGACACGTTGTTCTCGGCGCAGAAGGGCAAAAGGTCTTGTTCTATGCCACGCGCAACCATGCTGTATTCCTGCTGCACGGCGTCGAGTTGGCCAGCCGCGAGATAGGCCTCCACATCGCCGATGCTGACATTGCTGGCGCCGATGGAGCGGATCTTGCCTTGGGTTTTCAGCCGGTCGAGTGCTTCCATGGTCTCGGCGACCGGCGTCGTCGGATCCTGCCAGTGGGTGATGTAATGGTCGATATGGTCGGTGCCGAGACGACGCAGGCTCTGCTCGACTTCATAGACCACCGAATCGGCGCCGAGATAGCGATGCACCGGCGCGCCGTCATAATCGAAGAAGTGGTTGCCCTTCTTCGTGTGCCAGACCAGCCCAAGTTTGGTGGCGAGCACTACCTTGTCGCGGCGGCCCTTGATTGCCTTGCCGACGATTTCCTCCGACAGGCCCTGCCCGTAGGCCGGGGCGGTATCGATCAGCGAAACACCCTCGTCGATCGAGGCACGGATGGTGTCGATGGACTGCGTTTCGTCGGTGCCGCCCCACATCCAGCCGCCGATGGCCCAGGTGCCGAGGCCAATCGCGGAGGCGGAGATTCCCGACGCGCCAATGGTGCGCGTCAACATTTCAGGCGACATTGCGTATGCTCTCCGCGTTGTTCAGGACTGCGTTGGCCGTCTCTTCGTCGACGACCAGTGATTTCAGATAGGCGCCGCGCAGTGCGGCGCGGATCGGCCAGACTTTTTCGGCGCCGCTGGCCACGCCCATCACCGACCGGCAGCGGCCGAGCTCCGAAGGCGCCAGCGCCACTAGGCGGTCATTTGGCGGGTAGTCGGCCAGCGTGCCGTCGTCGCGGATGAGATGCGCAAGGAACTCACCGACCGCACCGCTGGCAGCGAGTTTTTCGCGGTCGGGGTCGAGGCCCGGGTGAAGGTCGTAGTAGCTGGAGCCCGGCGTCTGGATCGATCCGACGCCGACCAGCGCGATCGCGGCCTTGCGGGCCAGGTCGAAGATTTCGCGCACCGAGGCCATCTCCAGCAAAATGTCACGCTGCTCCCGGCTCTCGGCGAACAGCGGCGCATGCAAGAGCATGCTGGTGCCGCCGAGCCGTTCGGCCAGCCGCGTCGCCAGATGGTTGACGTCGGTATAGTGCTTGCCCTGGACGCCGCCGGTCAGCGGCACGACGGTGATGTCGAAGGCGCGTTCCGGCTGCAGATTCTCGACCAGGGCGCTGATCGCCTTGCCGCCGGTAATGGCGATGACGTCGCCGTCGCGCAAGGTCTCGAGCAACTGGTTGGCCGCCGCGCGTCCCACCTGCTGCAGCGTGCTGTCGGGGCTGCCGGCCACGGTTGGCGTCACGATTGCGCCCGCCAATTGGGCGACCTCGATCAATTGCTTTTCGATATCGACCAAACGCTGGAACGGGCTCTCGACCGCGATCCTCAGCATGCCGAGCTTGCGACCCTGGGCAATCAGGCGATTGACCTTGGACGCCGACAGATTGAGCGCCGCGGCGATGTCGTTCTGCTTCATGCCGTCGACGAAGTGCAGCACCAGCACCGTGTGGATCTGCCGGATCGCCTCGAAATCTTCCCTGCCGTCCGCCATCTCAGCCCCGCCGCTTGTTGAAGTAGTAATCGGCGGTGACCGCCGTCAGCAGAATGGACCCGCGGATGATGTCCTGCCAATAGACGGACACGTCGAGCAGGGCTAGCGAGCTTGAAACGACGGAGAGCAGGATGGTGCCGAGGATGGCGCCGAGAATTGTGCCTGAGCCGCCGGTCAGGCTGGCGCCGCCGATCACCGCCGCGGCAATGACGTTCAGCTCCATGCCGGCGCCGAATGTCGGCTGGGCCGAACCGAAGCGGGCCATGTAGATGACCCCGGCAAAGCCGCACAGCGTCGAGCAGAGCGTCGTCGTGAGGAACACGACCTTCTTGGTGCGGATGCCGGAATAAGCCGCCGCCTTCTCATTGCTGCCGGTGTAGAAGACTTTGCGGAACATCGTCGTGCGGCGCAGCATGAAGTCGGACAGGACGGTGAAGACGATGAAGATGATGATGACAACCGGAATGCCGCCAATGGCGCCCTGGCCGATGAATTTGAACTCGGGCGGCAGCGTGTAAAGCCCAAGTGGGCGGCCGCCGGTGCCGAGCAGGCAGAGCCCGCGCGCAATCACCATCACCGCCAGCGAGACGATGAAGTGGTGCAGCCCCACTCTGGTGACGAAGAATCCCATGAAGGCACCGATGCCGGCGCAGGCTGCAATCGCTGCCAGTGACGCCAGCCAGGGGTCGACACCGCCGAGGAATAGCAGGCCGGCGATCACCATGGCGAGTGCGGTGACCGAGCCGACCGAAAGGTCGATGCCGCCGGAAATCAGCAGGATGGTCATGCCGACGACGACAATGCCTTCGACCGCGAAGGCCATCGCCATCGCCCGCATATTGTCCCAGGTCAGGAAATAGGGTGAAGCGAACGACATGACGGCAAACAGCACGGCGATGATCAGGATCAGGCCGATCTCGCGCATTCGGATCAAGCCGCCAAGCCTTTCGCCGAGACCCATCCGGGCGGCTCGCGTCGAGCTGTCCATGCTTTCCCCCACGATGCTCATGCGGCGCTCCGTTCCCGGTCTTCATCGGCAAGCGATGCCAGGACCATGATGTTTTCTTCCGTCATCGCGTCGCCGGTGACCTCGCCGGTGATACGGCCCTCGCGCACGATCAGCACCCGGTCGCAGACGCCGATCAGTTCCGGCAACTCGGACGAGATGACCACGATGCCGACGCCGTCACGCGCCAGCTTGCGCAGGATGCGGTGTATTTCGGCCTTGGCGCCGACATCGACGCCGCGCGTCGGCTCGTCGAGGAAGATCACCTTGGGATCGACCGACAGCATCTTGGCGATCGCCACCTTCTGCTGGTTGCCGCCCGACAGCGTCGAAACCGGCTGGCCGACATGGCCGCATTTCAGCGACAGCTGCCTGCCGATCGTCTCGGCCCGATGCTTCTCGCGCCGCTCGTTGATGAGGCCGAAGCGAGTCGAGATCCGATCCACAGCCAGCGCCGAGATGTTGGCGGCGATCGACATGTCGAGGAACAGCCCGTCGCCCTTGCGGTCCTCGGAGAGGTAGACGATGCCGGCGGCGATGCTGTCGGCGTAGTGGGTCAGCGACAGGCGCTTGCCGTGCAGGCTGACATCGCCGGTCACTGCACCCTCCAGCCGGCAGATGCCTTTGACGATCTCGCTGCGACCGGCGCCGATCAGGCCGCCAATGCCGAGGATTTCGCCGTTGCGCAGCTGGAAGCTGATGTCGCGGAAGGTAGTCGCGTCGCAGAGGTTGGCGACCTCGAGCAGGATGTCTTCGGATTTCTCGTCGTCACGCAGCTTCTCGGGATAGAGGCTGTCGATGACGCGGCCGACCATGGACGCCACCACCTGTTCGGGCGTCGTCGCTGGGATGTCGAGCGTGGTGATGTATTGGCCGTCGCGCAGCACGGTGACGCGGTCGCAATTGTCGAAGATCTCGGCCATGCGGTGCGAGATGTAGATGATGCCGATGCCTTCGCCGGCAAGCTGGTGAATGATCTCGAACAGCTTTTGCGCCTCGCGCTCGGTCAGCGCTGCCGTCGGTTCGTCGAAGATGAGGATGCGGCAGTCGAGCGTCAGCGCCTTGGCGATCTCGACCAGCTGCTGCTGGGAAATCGACAGGCTGCGCACCATCGCGGTCGGATCGATGTTGCCGAGCCGCGCCAGGATTGCCGCTGCGCGTTTCTCGAGGTCGCGGTAGTTCATCAGCAGCGCCTCGCTGGCGTTGGTGATCGACATGAAGATGTTTTCGGCCACCGAGACATCGGGGCAGAGCGCAATCTCCTGATGCACGAAGCCGATGCCGAGCTTCTGCGCCGCCAGCGGTGAGGGGATCGACACGGAGCGGCCGTCGACCTGGATGTCGCCGCTGTCGGGCGGCAGGATGCCGTCGATGACCTTCATCAGCGTCGACTTGCCGGCGCCGTTCTCGCCGGCGATGGCGTGGATTTCGCCGGCGCGCAGCTCGAAGGAGACATCACGCAACGCCCGGACAGGGCCGAACGATTTGCTGAGGCCGGATATTGTGAGAAGGGCAGGAGTTTCCACTTGTGCGCTCGCCTGGGAGGGTGAGGCAACCGCGCCGGGCGGCGCGGCTGCTCAATTGGGACGGATCAGCTGGGATCGCGACCTTGCATGTATTTGTTGAGGTCGAATGAGTCGGCATTCTCCTTGGTGATGACGGCAAAGCCGTTATCGGCGAAGGGGATGCTCATCGGGTTGTAGCCTGACGTCTTGTAGTCGTTGAACGGGTCGATCAGCTCGGGGTGCGCCGCCATGAAGGTGGCGACGAAACCGAGATAGCCCTGCATGCCCTGGTTTGGGCTCAACGCCATGTGGATGTTGCCGGCCTTGATCTGCTCCAGCGTCGCCGGGGTGATGTCGGCGTGCATGATCAGCACCTTGGCCTTGGCTTCGAGAACGGCAGCGACCGCGCCTTCTGCCGAACCGGCTTCCGGAATCCACAGCGCCTTCAGGTTCGGGTTGGCCTGCAGCATCGAGGCCACCGCCTTGTTGGCGACATTGGCGTCCTGGTTGGAGGCCTGGCGTCCCACCAGCTTCATCTTCGGATAGTTCTTGGCGAGGTAGTCGATGAAGGCGGTGACGCGCAGATCGTGGTTGCTCTGGCCGGGGTTCTCGAGAACGCCATATTCGGCATCGTCGCCGACCTGCTTGACGATTTCCTCGGCGGCAAACTTGGCTTCCGCCAGATTGTCCGAGGTGATGTAGGACACACGCTTGGACTTCGGCGAGTCGGCAGCGAAGGTGACGACGGTGGTGCCGTTTTCGATGGCGCGGTTGATCGGCTCGATGAACGGATCGGCCTGCATCGGGTGCAGCAGCACGCCGGCCGGCTTCTTGATCAGATCCTGTTCGAAGGAAGCAATCTGCTTGGCGATGTCATAGTCCGGCGTGCCTGAAAACACGGTCTTGCAGCCCATCGCCGCAGCTGCCTGCTTGAAGCCCTGGTAGACCGGCACCCAATAAGGATGCGCGGAGACCATGACGTTCATTACATAGGTCTCATCCGGCTTGCACTGAAACTTGCTCTCTGCCGACGCTGCGCCTGGCATCGCCAGGGTCAGCGTCATCACGGCGGCGCTCAATACGCCCGCCAGCCCAATCCTGTTCATTCTCTCCTCCGGGTTCCCCGACGATGAAAGCCTCGTCGCATAAGCTTTTGCAAGAAATTTCATCATGTGAAATCTCTGGCGAGTTTGAATAGGCCGGGATTTTTTGCGTGTCAATGAGTATGCATGAAAAATCACTCTGTGAAATTTCTTGCATGAGAGGTGCTGAGCCGGATAATGGCGTTATCGCAAAAAGGGGCATTGTCTGATTGGCTTTGCGGCCGGCGACCTGAAAACAAGATGTTCGGTCCCGGTGTCGGTGCTCCAAGGGGAAACCCTCTGTTTTCTTAACCAGCCGCAATTCTTGCGTGTTGAAGCAACGTCGGAGTTCTCTTATCGTCGCCGGGATTTTGGGGGAATTTTCGACATGCCTTTTCTGATTGCTCTTCTCGGCGTGCTGGGAGCGGCGGCGTTCTGGTGGTACCGCATGAAGGCCATGAACGACGCCGCGCGCGAGGTCGCCGATGTCGTCGGGCGCGTCCAGGGCAACATCCGCCGCAAGAAGCTGCGCAAGCAGGCGGCGCTGTCGCCGCTGACGGCGATCGACGACCCGGTCGTGGCGGCGGCAACGCTGATCACTGCCATGGCTGCGGAGCACGGCCCGATCCTGCCAAAGCGCGAAACCATCATCCGCGAAGTGATTTCGCAGATTGCCGAGAACCAGAAGAAAACCGACGAGGCCGTCGTCTACGCCAAGTGGGCCTCGGCGCAGATCGACGACACGACCATCGTCATCGACAAGCTGGCGCCTTTCCTGCGCGAGCGCCTCGATCCGCACGAGCGGGAAGATCTGCTGCAGATGCTGAACCGCGTCGCGCAAGGTGGCGAGCAGAGCTTCAAGGTCGCCGACCAGCGCATGCTGCGGCTGCGGCAGAAGCTGGGTTTCGAGGTGAACTGAGGTGTGCCGATATTCGGGGCGGTTGCTTCAGATTTGAATCCATGGCCAGCGTTTGCGCTGCCCCTCACCTGCCTGCCGGCATCCTCTCCCCGTATAGGGACGGGGAGAGGATGCGCTCTCATCGATGATTTCGCTAATCTCCAGCGTTGCAAGAAATAGTGCCGAGGGTGCGGTAAGCCCTTTCTCCCCGTCACTATACGGGGAGAAATGCCCGGCAGGGCAATGAGGGGCGGCGCTGACCTTCGATAATCTGTCGCTCGCACCGTGAGGGCTTCAGATCGCTTCGCCCTTCAGCAGCCGTGGCGTGTCGCCCGACAGCCCCGACGCTTGGCGGATGAAGAACTCCTTCAGCCGGGGCATGCGTTCGACGAGGCCGAGGCCGATGTCGCGGAGTTGGCGCAGCGGGCCGATGTCGTTGGAAAACAGCCGGTTCAGCACATCGGTGGTGACGCCCATCTGCACGGTGTCGAAGCGGCGCCATTGCTGGTAGCGCTCGAGCACGTCGAGCGCGCCGATGTCCTGCCCAAGGCGATCGGCCTCGACAATCACTTCGGCCAGCGCCGCCACATCCTTGAAGCCGAGATTGAGGCCCTGGCCGGCAATCGGGTGGATGCCGTGGGCGGCGTCGCCGGCAAGCGCGATGCGCGGGGCGACGAAGGCGCGCGCGATGGTCAGGCCGAGCGGCCAGGCGCGCGGCTTGTCGGTGACGCGGATCTCGCCGAGCTTGAGGCCGAAGCGCAATTCCAGCTCATGCTCGAAGACGAGGTCGTCGCCCGAAACCAGTTTCTCGGCATCCTCGGAGCGTTCGACCCAGACCAGCGATGAACGGTTGGTGCCGTCCTCGGTCGGCTTCAGCGGCAAAGTGGCAAACGGGCCGGCGGGCAGGAAATGCTCCTCGGCGCGGCCATTGTGCGGGCGCTCATGCGCCACCGTGCAGACGATGCCGGACTGGCCATATTCCCATTTCACCGTCTTGATGCCAGCCATGTCGCGCAATTTCGAATTGACGCCGTCGGCGGCGACAAGCAGCCGCGCTTTGAGCGTCGCGCCGTCGGCCAGATGCACGGTGACGCCGGCGCCGTTCGTGTCGAAGGCGCTGACCGCGACACCTTCGATGATATCGATGCCAAGCTTTTGCGCGCGGCGGCGCAAGGCGCCGTTCAGATCCCGGTTGGCGACCATGTGGGCGAACGGTTCGCCCGGCGCGACTTCGCCGTCGAAGGTGAGGAACACCGGGCGCACCGGATCGGCGGTACGCGAATCGGTGACGATCATTTCGGTGATGGCTTGCGAGTGGCCGACGATTTCCTGCCAGACGCCGAGCTGGTCGAGCATGCGGCAAGCGGCGGCGGCGATCGCCGAGGCGCGGCCGTCCTTCTGCCAAACGCCGGCTGGGGCTGCATCGACGACGGCAACCGCCAGGCTCGGCCGCGCCTGTTTCAGCGACACGGCGGCGGCGAGGCCAACATAGCCGGCGCCGGCGATCAACACGTCGAGCGAGTTTTTTGCGTCCGTCTTGCGGTCTGCCATGTCAATTCCTTTCGAAGCCATGACCGTCCTGCCTCCACGGGGACATTGCGGCCTTGACTGCCCGCCATTCCTGTCCGAAACCGCCATAGCATCTTTAAGGCGAGGTCACGAAGCATGACAGCGGCCATGGACGAGCTTCTCAGCATTCTCGACCTCGAGCAGCTGGAACACAATCTGTACCGTGGTCGCAGCCCAAAGCTCGATTGGCAGCGCGTCTTCGGCGGCCAGACCATCGCCCAGGCGCTGGTCGCCGCCCAGCGCACGGTCGAGCCCGAGCGCCATGTGCATTCGCTGCACGGCTATTTCATGCGGCCGGGCGACACCAAGGTGCCGATCGTCTACGAGGTCGACCGCATCCGCGACGGCGGCTCCTTCACCACGCGCCGCGTGGTGGCGATCCAGCATGGCCAGGCGATCTTTTCGCTGGAGGCCTCGTTTCAGCAGGACGAGGTCGGCCTCGAGCATCAGCTGCCGATGCCGCGCGACGTGCCGGCGCCCGACAGCCTGTTGTCGCAGCGCGAATTGCTGGGCAAATTCGGCGAGGCGGTGCCGGAAGGCATCAGGCGCTACTGGGAGCGCGACCGGCCGATCGAGATGAAGCCGGTGATGCTGAAACACTACACCAGCCGCGAAAAGCTGGAGCCGCAGCAGAACATCTGGATCCGCACCACCGGCCCGGTGCCGGCCGACCGCGGCATACAGGCTGCGGTGCTTGCCTACCTCTCGGACATGACGTTGCTGGACACCTCGACCTTTGCGCACGGACGCGCCATTTTCGACCGCGACATCCAGGCGGCGAGCCTCGACCACGCCATGTGGTTTCACCGCAGCCATCCGCTCGACGACTGGATCCTGTACACGCAGGACAGCCCGTCGACGCAAGGGTCGCGCGGCTTCACCCGCGGCTCGTTGTTTGCCCGTGACGGCACGCTGATCGCCTCGGTTGCCCAGGAAGGCCTGATCCGCCTGAAGCGTCCGCCTGCCGAATAGGCATTTTCTAAAAATTGCCCATTTTTTAATCAGTGACTGTCCGGTGACAATGTGCACCGCGCTGCTGCGGCCCGGTCAATCCGTTTGTTTACAATGAGTTAAAACACTGCTTCGGCAACTGGCACGGAGCTTGAATCCTGTTGGGCACTCTCCGGGCTCTTTGGGATCGGTGAAGGTGTAAAACGCGGGGGACCGCAACAGCAAAGGGTGAAACCTTATGAAAATCGTGATGGCAATCATCAAGCCGTTCAAGCTCGACGAGGTGCGCGAAGCGCTCACCGCCGTCGGCATCCAGGGCCTGACCGTCACCGAAGTCAAAGGCTACGGGCGTCAGAAGGGACACACGGAAATCTATCGCGGGGCGGAATACGCGGTCAGTTTCCTGCCGAAAATCAAGATCGAAGTCGCGGTCAGCACCGACCTGGTCGACAAGGCCGTCGAAGCCATCACGGCGGCGGCCAAGACCGGTCAGATCGGCGACGGCAAGATCTTCGTCTTCGGCATCGATCAGGCGGTACGCATCCGTACCGGCGAAACAGACACCGACGCGCTCTAAGCGGCGAACACGTATTCCAATGGAGAGTTCAATGAATATTCCTTCCACCTTGAAGACAGTGGCGCGCTCCGCGCTGCTGGGCTCGTTCGCGCTCGGAGCATTGGGCACGGTTGCTGCCTTGGCGCAGGAAGCGGCACCCGCCGTCGCCGCGGCAGCGCCAGCGGCGCCGGCCTTTACCGTCGACAAGGGCGACACCACGTGGATGATGATCTCCACCGTGCTGGTGCTGTTGATGACCATTCCCGGCCTTGCGCTTTTCTACGGCGGCCTGGTTCGCACCAAGAACATGCTGTCGGTGCTGATGCAGGTCTTCACCATCACCAGCGTGGTCATGATCATCTGGGTTTTCTACGGCTACAGCCTCGCTTTCACCCCGGGCAACGCCTTCGTCGGCGGCCTCTCCAAGATGTTTCTCTCCGGCGTCAATGTGTCGACGCTGTCGGAAACCTTCAGCAAGGGCGTCGCCATTCCTGAACTGGTGTTCGTCGTCTTCCAGATGACTTTCGCCTGCATCACGCCTGCCCTGATCGTTGGCGCCTTCGCCGAACGCGTCAAATTCTCCGCCTTGATCCTTTTCGTTATCCTCTGGGTGACGGTCATCTACTTCCCGATCGCGCACATGGTCTGGTTCTGGGGGGGCCCGAGCGCCTATGCCGACCCGTCCGGCCTGATCTTCGGCTTCGGCGCCATCGATTTCGCCGGCGGCACGGTCGTTCACATCAATGCGGGCATTGCCGGCCTCGTCGGCGCGCTGATGATCGGCAAGCGCATCGGCTACAAGAAGGACATCATGGCGCCGCACTCGATGACGCTGACCATGGTCGGCGCCTCGCTGCTGTGGGTCGGCTGGTTCGGCTTCAACGCCGGTTCGAACCTCGAAGCGAACGCCTATGCGGTGCTGGCCATGATCAACACCTTCGTCGCCACGGCGGCGGCGGCAGTGACCTGGATCGTGCTTGAATCGCTGCTGCGCGGCAAAGCCTCCATGCTCGGCGCTGTTTCGGGCGCGGTCACCGGCCTCGTCGCGGTCACGCCGGCGGCCGGTTTTGCCGGCCCGATGGGTGCCATCGTGCTTGGCATCGTCGCCACCTTCGTCTGCTACTTCTTCGTCTCGGTGGTGAAGAACACGTTCGACTATGACGACAGCCTCGATGTCTTCGGTGTCCATTGCATCGGTGGCATCATCGGTGCGCTCGGCACAGGCATACTGGTCAATCCCGCCCTCGGCGGCGCCGGCATCGTCGATTATTCGACCGCCGACTTTGCCGCCGGCTATGCCGGCACGGCCACACAGCTTCTGGCGCAAGGCAAGGGCGTCCTGGTGACCCTGCTGTGGTCGGGCATCGGCAGCGCCATCCTCTACAAGATCGTCGACCTGATCATCGGTCTGCGGCCGACGGCCGACGCCGAGCGCGAAGGCCTCGACCTGACCTCGCATGGCGAAGCGGCCTATCACTCGTAAGCCTTCCCGGGGGCGGCCTCGGCCGCCCCCGCATTCTCCCATCCCGTCGTGACGCTCCCGAAAAGGGCTCACGCTTTGAGGCCCGGGTCATTCCGGGCCTCTTTTTTTGCAGTACCGTCATCCGGGCGCTCGGCGGCGCCAACCGATGATCGACGCAAGTGATGGCCCCAGCGTCCCCCGCGCGGGGGATGCAAGCGCCGGACCGGTGTGACACCTCGTGGAAGATCGCGAGATTCGCGACCTCACTCGAACAGGACGTCTCACCATGAAAAAAGCCTATGAGAAGCCGACGCTGTCAAAGCGTGAAAAACTGTCCGGTGTCACCGCTGGCATCCCTTTATCGCAGCAGGCATGAGTCGAAACGGCCGTTGCGCGCTCTGTGCAAGATCGTTGCCCGCGGCCTTATAGTTAATGCGGCCTTAACCTTCCCCCCGATAGTCTGGCGTTCGAATCTGCCGGAGTGCGTCATGCGCCCGGCCAGGCAAAAACAGACGGGGAAGAGCATGCGTTCAGGGGCTTCAGCACCGCTCGCGCTGACCGATACGGGGCACGGCATCCAGGCATTCGCGCGCCGCCAGGTCGGGCGGCTGGTGGGCGCCGGCCTGTTTGCGCTGGTCGCCTTTGGGGTCGCGGCGCTGGCCACCTGGAACGTCGCCGATCCGAGCTTCTCGCACGCCACCGACAACATCGTCACCAATGCCATGGGCTATGCGGGCGCGGTGTTCTCCGACCTCGCCATGCAATTCTTCGGCCTTGCGGCGGTCGCCGCGCTGGTGCCGGCGGTGATCTGGGGCTTTCTCCTGTTTTCGGCGCGTGGCGTCGACAGGCTGCCGAAGCGCGGCCTCGCCTGGTTCGGCTTCGCGCTGCTTGCGGCGGCGATGGCCGGCTGCGTGGTGCCGCCCAAGACCTGGCCGCTGCCGACCGGCCTCGGCGGCGTGTTCGGCGACATGGTGCTTAACATCCCCGGCCTGCTCATTCGCGGCTACCCGACCGGCCTCGTTGCCAGCATCATTGCCATGGTGCTCATGGCGCCGGCGCTGTGGCTGTTTGCCTATGGCTCGGCGCTGATTGCGCGCAAGAACGGCTTTGCCGTCATGGAGCGCACTGCCGAGCCCGATCCCCGAGAGGACGACCTGCTCTTCGACGAAGACGAGGACGAGGGCGACGAAGGCATATTGGCGCTCGGCGCAATTACGCACTGGTGGCTGTCGTTCCGTGCCTGGATGCACCGCCGGGCTGTGCGCCGCCAGCAGGAGCGCGACGAGTACGAACCGGAGATGGAGCAGCGCTCCACCGCATGGCGCCGTGCCGCCGAACGGGTCGAATCGGCGGAATTCGCCGAAGCGCGGATGAGCCCGGATGGCCGAGCCCGCGTCGAGCCGGAATTCTTCGCCGCCATGGTCAATGACCGCAGCGTTTCCGTCGATCCGGACGATGACGACGTCCTCGATGCCGGGTTCGACAATGGTGACGAAGAGGTCGATCTCGACGACGAGCCGGTCCAACGCCGTGCCGCGCCGAATGCCAAGATGCAGAACTTCCGCTCCGATGCTGCGACCCGTGTTGCAGCACCTGCGCCGCGTCCCGCTCCTGGCGCCCGCGTCCAGCGCGAGGCGCAGACCTCGCTGATCGGCTCGGAAACGTTCGAAATGCCGTCGCTGCATTTCCTGTCGGAACCGAAGAATGTGGTGCGCGACGCCAGCCTGTCCAAGGACGCGCTGGAGCAGAATGCGCGCCTGCTCGAAGGTGTGCTGGAAGATTTCGGCGTCAAAGGCGAGATCATCGCCGTCCGGCCCGGCCCGGTGGTCACGCTCTATGAGCTGGAACCGGCGCCCGGCATCAAATCGTCGCGCGTCATCGGCCTGTCCGACGACATCGCGCGTTCGATGAGCGCCATCGCCTGCCGTGTCGCCGTGGTGCCCGGCCGCAACGCCATCGGCATCGAACTGCCGAATGCCAAGCGCGAGACCGTCTATCTCAGGGAGATCATGGCCAGCCGCGATTTCGAAACGACCAAGGCCAAGCTGGCGCTGGCGCTGGGCAAGACCATCAATGGCGAGGCGGTCATCGTCGACATAGCCAAGATGCCGCACGTGCTGGTCGCCGGCACCACCGGCTCCGGCAAGTCGGTTGCCATCAACACCATGATCCTGTCGCTGCTCTACCGGCTGACGCCGCAGGACTGCCGGCTGATCATGATCGATCCGAAGATGCTTGAACTCTCGGTCTATGACGGCATCCCGCACCTCTTGACGCCTGTCGTCACCGATCCGAAGAAGGCGGTGGTGGCGCTGAAATGGACCGTGCGCGAGATGGAAGACCGCTACCGCAAGATGTCCAAGGTCGGCGTGCGCAACATCGACGGCTTCAACGCGCGCGTGCAACTGGCCGAGAAGAAGGGCGAAAAAATCTCGCGCACCGTGCAGACCGGCTTCGACCGCCAGACCGGCGAGGCGATCTACGAAACTGAGAATCTCGACCTCGAGCCGATGCCCTATATCGTCGTTATCATCGACGAGATGGCCGATTTGATGATGGTCGCCGGCAAGGACATCGAAGGCGCGGTGCAGCGCCTGGCGCAGATGGCGCGCGCCGCCGGCATCCATGTCATCATGGCCACCCAGCGCCCGTCCGTCGACGTCATCACCGGCACCATCAAGGCCAATTTCCCCACCCGCATCTCCTTCCAGGTGACGTCGAAGATCGACAGCCGCACCATTTTGGGCGAGCAGGGCGCCGAGCAGCTGCTGGGCATGGGCGATATGCTCTACATGGCCGGCGGCGGCCGCATCCAGCGCGTGCACGGCCCGTTCGTTTCCGACGACGAGGTCGAGAGGATCGTCGCGCATCTGAAGCTGCAGGGCGTGCCCGAATATCTCGACGCCATCACCGAAGATGACGGCGAAGACGATGACGACGAGCCGTCAGGCAAGGGCGGTGGCGGCGGTGGCGGCAATTTCGAGGATTCCGACGATCCCTACGACCAGGCGGTGGCCGTGGTGCTGCGCGACGGCAAGGCCTCGACCAGCTACATCCAGCGCCGGCTCGGCATCGGCTACAACCGCGCGGCGTCGATCATCGAGAAGATGGAGAAGGAAGGCATTGTCGGCCCGGCCAACCATGCCGGCAAACGCGAGATCCTGGTGCCGACGGAGGACGACAAGTTCTGATTGGCCAATAGCGCCGGGGCAAAGACCGCCCGGCGGCAACCTTGAACCTTTTGGCGCGTTCAAGCGACAGAGTGCCGTTCGGCCGCCAAACTTAAGTCTAACTGGGGGTCCACGGACTGCAACGAGACACACACCACACGAGAGTGACCGGCATGAAAAACGATCCTTCCGCGCTCAGCGATTTCGCTCCAAACCGCCGCCAGCTGCTCGGCCTTGGCCTGGTTCTTGCCGGCGCCGCGGCCGTCAATGTCATGCCGGGGTTCCAGCTTCTGGCCTCTGCGCAGGCGGCGGTGCCGCCGACGGCGCAAAAGATCGCCGACCACTTCTCCTCGGTCAAATCGATGAGCGGCGAGTTCGTCCAGTTCGGGCCTAACAACCAGCAGACCGGCGGCAAGTTCTTCCTCGAGCGGCCGGGCAAAATCCGCTTCAACTATGACGGCAAGTCGAATTTCCGGGTGATTTCCGACGGCAAGTCGGTGGTCATCCTCAACAAGCGGCTGAACACGTCCGATCTCTATCCGCTGTCGAAGACGCCGCTGAAGCTTTTGCTCGACACCAAAATCGACCTCTCCGGCGGGCGCGTCAAATCGATCAAGGAAGAGAGCGACCTCACCACCATCCAGCTCGCCGACAAGTCGGTGTTCGGCAATTCGAAGATCACGATGATGTTCGATCCGAAATCCTATGATCTGCGCCAGTGGACCATCACCGACGCACAGGGCAAGGACACCACGGTGATGATCTACAACACCAAGGAAGGCGTCAGTTTCCCTGCGGATACCTTTGCCATCGATTATACGGCGAACCGCGAGCTGAACACCAAGACCAGATAGTGTTCTGCCGCTGCGGGCATTCCTCCTGCGCCGTTGGCGGTTAACGCCTGCTTGTTTTTAGATCGTGTGGCTGGCAGTAGTTCCAGGACCAATTTCATAGGCACAATGTCCTGTCGGGCTGTCCCGGCGGGATTTTCGCTGCCTCGGACCGGACTCCTGCATGCCCTTTTCCATCGCCACCTGGAACATCAACTCCGTGCGCCTGCGCATGCCGATCGTCGAGCGGCTGCTGGCGGAGCAGGCGCCTGATGTGCTCTGCCTGCAGGAGACGAAGGTTCCCGACGAGCTGTTTCCGGAAAAAGCCTTCCGCAAGGCGGGCTACGAGCACATCGCCTTCCACGGCCAGAAGGGCTATCACGGCGTGGCGACGGTGGCGCGGCGGCCGATCGAGATTGTCGAAAAGCGGCGCTTCTGCGAGATCGACGACAGTCGGCATTTGTCGGTCAAGGTACAAGCCGGCGGCAAGGCGATCCTGATCCACAATTTCTATGTGCCGGCCGGCGGCGACGAGCCCGATCCCGAGATCAACAGCAAGTTCCGCCACAAGCTCGACTTCGTCGCCGAGATGAACGCCATCCGCGCCGCGCATGATGAGGTGTCAGCCTCGATTCTGGTCGGCGACCTCAACATCGCGCCGCTGGAGCACGATGTCTGGTCGCACAAGCAATTGCTCAACGTCGTCAGCCACACGCCGGTCGAGACGGAAAATTTCGAGGCGATGCGGATGGCCGGCGACTGGGTCGACCTGATGCGGCTCAACGTGCCGCTTGAAGAAAAGCTCTACACTTGGTGGAGCTACCGGGCGCAGGACTGGGAAGCGTCGAATCGCGGCCGCCGGCTCGACCATGTCTGGTCGTCGCCGAACCTGGTGCCAAGTTTTGCCGGCTACGAAATCCTGCGCGCCGCACGCGGCTGGGATCGGCCGTCGGACCATGTGCCGGTGATTGCAAGATTTGATTTGGAGTAGGCTACAAAGGAATTCATCTGTAGCGATCCTTCACACCCCCCTCTGTCCTGCCGGACATCTCCCCCGCAAGGGGGGAGATTGGCAGTTCAAATGTCGCGTCAGGGTTTAAGCGTTGGAGATTGGCGAAAGCCGTGATGACATCCGATCTCCCTCCTTGCGGGGGAGATGGCCGGCAGGCCACAGAGAGGTGCTGTCCCTCATGCGTTTCTAACGATACGGCGCGCCGCGTCTCACTCGCCAAACCGCGGCGCCAGCTTCTCGATGCGGGCGATCATGGCCTGGAAATCGTCCAGGATGCGCTGGTGCAGTTTCACCGCCACGTCGGGATATTCCTCGAGGATGCGACGGAACATCTTGCGGCTGAGGCGGATCACTTCCGAATCGATCTCGGCCGATGCGCTGGTCAGCCGGTTGGTGTCGGCGATCAATGCCAGTTCGCTCAGGATCGTGCCGGGGCCGGCGGTGCCGATCGGGACGCGTTCGCCATTCTGCTCGCGATAGAGCACGATGCGGCCGCTGACCACGATATAGGCCGAATCGGCCTCGTCGTCTTCGCGGTAAAGCTTGTGGTCGGCCTGCAGATGCGTGGCTTCGGCGCCGAAGGCGAGCAGGCGCAGCTGTTCCTGCGTGAAACCCTCAAAGAGCTTCACGGCGGACAGGATGCGGATGTCGTCATCCAGCGCCATCTCTAGCTGCGTCCCCGAACGGTCAGTCCAATCCCTCCCTTAGAGCGCCACGCGTCCTCCTGGCCACGCAAAGGACGCTCCAACATTTTTCAATCTGCGCAGCGTTCTTCCCCAAAACCGAATCGATTTTGGGCTGATGCGCGGGGTCGATCCATGCTCCCCCAGCCGGATCGTACCCGAAAACAGTCCTGCCCCGACCGCCTATTGGATAATGAAATGTTTAAGGAACCAGCTTGTAGCCGCCGCTTTCTGTCACAAGAATTTCAGCATTGGAAGGATCGCGCTCGATCTTCTGGCGCAGCCGGTAGACGTGGGTTTCCAGCGTGTGCGTGGTGACGCCGGAATTGTAGCCCCACACTTCCTCGAGCAAGACGTCGCGCGTTACCACCTTCTGGTCGGCGCGATAGAGATATTTGATGATCGAGGCCTCTTTCTCCGTCAGCCGCACCTTGGCGCCGCGTTGGTCGATCAGAAGCTTCTGACTGGGCTTGAACGTATAGGGACCGACCGAGAAGGTGGCGTCCTCGCTCTGCTCGTGCTGGCGCAGTTGCGCGCGGATACGGGCAAGCAGCACGGCGAAGCGGAACGGCTTGGTGACATAGTCGTTGGCGCCGGCCTCAAGGCCCAGAATCGTGTCGGAATCGGTGTCGTGGCCGGTCAGCATGATGATCGGCGCCTTGTAGCCGCCCTTGCGCAGGATCTTCACTGCCTCGCGGCCATCCATGTCGGGCAGGCCGACATCCATGATGAGCAGGTCGATGAGCCCACCGCGCGCAGCAGCAACACCTTTGGCGGCGGTCGCTTCCTGCAGCACGTCGAATTCTTCGTAAAGGGCGAGTTGCTCGACGAGGGTTCCGCGCAGGTCGTCATCGTCGTCAACGATAAGAATGGTACGTGATGTCATGGATCAATCCGTTGTTTTGAAAAGAATTTTCAGTTGACCGACCCCCATTTATGCGGAAGCTGACCGGCGCAACAGTCCGATCACAGTGATTTGTTCCGTGACACGATCATACAAGAAAAAACGCGTTCGCAATGCAGCCGGCGCAATTTTGCCTAAAGGGCTGCGGGTGCTGGTGGTACGGGCGAGGCCCGGCAACCCAAGCCAGGGGATTTTGCAGGCCGGCAGCAAGGTGTTCGCGTGCGCGCTCGGACGCGGTGGCATCTCCGCCAACAAGCGCGAGGGCGATGGCGCGACGCCGCTTGGCGAGATGCGGATTCTATCGGGATATTTTCGGGGCGATCATTTTCCGGCGGCCCGCAAAACCCGGCTGGCAATGGCGCCGATCGGCCCAGATCTCGGCTGGTGCGAGGTGCCGGACGACCGCAATTACAACCGGCCGGTGAAAATCCCCTACGGCGCTAGCCATGAGCGGATGCGGCGCGACGACCGCCTCTACGATGCCTGCCTGGTGCTCGACTGGAACATGGCGCCGCGCCGGCGCGGGCGCGGCAGCGCCATTTTCTTCCACCTGGCGCGTCCCGGCTTCACGCCGACGCAAGGCTGCGTGGCGGTAACCGCGCGGACGATGGCGCGGCTGTTGCCGCTGATTTCGGACAGGACGGTGATGAGGGTGGTTAGGTAGGCAGTAGGCAGTAGGCGGTAGGCAGTAGGCGGTAGGCAGTAGGCAGTAGGCAGTAGGCAGTAGGCAGTAGGCAGTAGGCAGTAGGCAGTAGGCAGTAGGCAGTAGGCAGTAGGCAGTAGGGCCGGGTGTCGGTGCCGCCTCATTTTTCTCTACTGCCTACTGCCTATTCACCACTGCCTATTCCTCTGCCAGCCGATATCCAGCAGTCCCAGCCTGCCCAACTCCCGGTCCATGGCGCGGGCGACATCCTTGCGTTCGCCGCCAATGTCGCGCAGCTCGCGGTCGGAGAGATCCTCGACGTCCTGGTGGACGACATTTTGCTGGGTAAGGTGGATCGCGACCCTGGCGTGACGAAGCCAGTCGAGCACGGCGCGCAACCAGGTCGGACGGGCGATCGGCGAATGAAAAGCGACGGTGGACATGGTGTGATCCGTTCCTCCGGACATCAAATCCGGTTTGATGGTGTTTCGATTGCGTCCATCATGTCGGATTGAAAGACAAAGGAGAAACGAGTAGTTTTCTCCATATCATCAAGTTTTATTTGGAGATCGATTGGCCCGCCTGCTGCCCGGAACCCGCGCACTGAGGACGCTGGAAGCGGCGGCCCGGCACCTCAATTTCACCCGGGCCGCGGATGAGCTCGGGCTGACGCCGGCCGCGGTCAGCCACCAGATCAAGGAAATCGAGGATCAGCTCGGCATCGTTCTGTTCACCCGCACCAGCCGGACCATCCGGTTGACCGAGGCAGGCACGGTGCTGTTCGAAGCCTCGCTCGATGCGCTCGACCTGCTCAACCGGGCGGTGTCGCGGGCACAAAAGATGACGCGCGGCATGGCGCTCCTGAAAATTACGCTCGACCCGCAATTTGCAACCAAATGGCTGATGCGGCGCGTTGACGATTTCCGCAAGCATCAGCCCGGGATCGAACTTCGCTTCGACATCACCTATGAGGTGCGCGATTTCGAGCGCGACGACGTCGATATCGGCATTCGCTTCGGCACCGGGAAATATCCGGGCATTGTCAGCCACCGTCTGTTCGACAACATCATCATTCCGGTGTGCAGCCCGGCTTTGCTGACCTCCGGTCCCCCGCTTCGAGAGCCACGCGATCTGTTCCGGCACACGCTTGCCCATATCGTATGGGCGCGCCAGGGCGTGACCTGGCCGAACTGGCGCATGTGGATGGCGGCGGCCGGCATCGACGATTTTGATGACAGCCGGACCATCGTTTTCGGCTCTTCGTCAGATGCGGTGCAGGCGGCGCTCGACGGTAATGCGGTGGCGCTCGCCGATTTCGCCATGGTGGCCAACGACCTGTCGGAGGGACGGCTGGTGCGGCCATTCGAACTCGGCCTCAAGGTCGCGGCCGAGTTCGCCTATTTCCTGGTTTATCCAGCCGCGTCGGCAAACGATGCCAGGATCATCGCGTTCAAGGACTGGATCCTGGGCGAAGTCCACAACCCGCAGCCGGACCCCGACGCGCCGGACCTGGGATGAGTAATAGGTCATCCTCGACTTTTGGAAGGTCTCAGCCGGCGACGACCGGTGCGCCGAACCAGCCGATCACCGCGCCGATGATCAAAAGCACGCCGAGCCAGTGGCCGCCGTCGATCAGGGTCAGGTCCCAGCCGAAATTCTCATAGCGGTGGTTGGCCGTCAGCGTCGTGGCGACGAAGCCGAGCCAGAGGACGAAGCCGAAGACCAGGCCGGCGGCAAGGGCCGGCTCGCCGCCGGTCATGGCGCCGACAACCAGAGCAACAACCAGCGCCATGATGAGTTCGGCAATGAAGGAGATGACGAAGGGCAGCTTCGACTTGCTCATCGTCGCCGGATCGAGCTTGGCCGCCTTCAGCCACGGCTTGCTCAAAGCCATGTACCAGACGGCGCCGAACAGCCACGCCACCACGGCCGCGACAACGACCGCCAGCCAGTTCACTGCTGAAAAATCCATAAAGTCCTCCCCTCAAGCATGTCGCCCAAAAGTGTTGAGCGGTCTTGGGATAACGACATGCGTATTCTCAAATCAATCCCGCGATGGAATGCCTGTTCGGCAGTGCCGTCAAGCGAAGCGCCACACCGTGGTGCGCTTGACCAGGGAATCCTCCAGCGCCCGCGTCACCGCCACTTCGTAGATGGCCAGCGGCTCCAGGCCTACCTTCGGCATGTAGGAGCGGCCGGGATCGCCGACGAGGATGTCGGCGCCGTGCGCCTTCAGTGTCGAAAACCACGGCATCAGCGTGTCGGCGAAGGATCTGTCGTAGAACACGTCGCCGGCCAGCACCACATCCCAGCCGGCATCGGTGCCGATGCAGTCGGTGCCGCAAAATTCGATGGCAACGCCGTTGGCTTCGGCATTGAGGCGGATCGCCGTTTCGCAGAACGGGTCGATGTCGGTGGCGATCACTTGTGCAGCACCGGCCTTGGCGGCGGCGATGGCGACAAGCCCGGAGCCGGAAGCGAAGTCGAGCACACGTTTGCCGCGCACTTCAGACGGGTTGTCGAGGATATAGCGGGCAAGGCCCTGGCCACCGGCCCAGGCAAAGGCCCAGAAGGGCGGCGGCAAGCCGATTTCGGCCAACTCGTCCTCGGTTCGCTGCCAGAGGTCATGCGCCTCATCGGCAAGGCGCAGAAAAATTTCCGGCACGTGCGGCGGCGTCATCAGCGCCGTGTTGTCGAGAATGAACTTTTTCGCGCTGTTCGGCGTGAGGACCGTCACGGAGCGGGCGTCAGGCCGCCCATGCGGCAGACTTCCTTCCATTCGGTCGGAGTCACCGGCTGTACGGAAAGCCGCCCGAGCCTGACCAGCGCCATCTCGGCGAGTTTCGGATTGGCCTTGACCTGTTCTAGCGTTGGCGGGTTAGGCACGTCCTTGAAGGCGCGGATGTCGACACATTCCCAGCGCGGATCGTCGGTGGTGCTGTCGGGATGGGCAAGCGCGCAGACCTCGGCAATGCCGACGACGTTCAGCCCCTCATTGGAATGGTAGAAAAAGCCGAGATCGCCGATCTGCATCGCCTTCATGTTGTTGCGCGCCGCATAGTTGCGCACGCCGTCCCATTGCGTGCCAGCCTTGCCCTTGGCCTTCAGCGCCTCGAAGGAAAAGACCGAAGGTTCGGATTTGAACAGCCAGTAGTTCATGTCTTTGCTCCAACTACTATTTTTTGCGCAATTCCGGACGGAAAACCGTTACACACTTTTCCTGGAATTGCTCCAGGCGTGGCCGGAATTAACTAGCCGCCGGCTTGTTGAAGGTCCAGTTCCACTGGCGGATTTCGACGGTTTCAAACAGCCCGGCCTTGGCATAGGGGTCGGCGGCCGACAGCGCCTGCGCACCGGCCAGATCCGGCGCCTCGACGACGACGAGGCTGCCGTTCGGCTTGCCGTCGGCATCGAGGAACGGACCGGCAAAGGCCAATGTGTTGTCGGTGTTCAAGCCCTCGAGAAAGGCGACATGGGCGGGCCGCGTGTCGACGCGCACCTGCAGGCTGCCGGGCTTGTCCTTGCAAATCAACGCAAACAGCATGCTTTCGAAACTCCGGGTTGGGATTGCGACTACAGTTCGCCTTGAACTGCCGAAACCGCGTTTTTGCTTTTATGGTGCCTTCCGGTCAATGCCAAATGACGATCTGTCGCGTGGATCTCCGCCCCGCCCAAGGCCAAGGCATTGAAATGATTGATCCACTTGAGTTTGATGAAAGTCACAGACGATATCGCTTCGCCCGAAAGAGCAGACACAGGCAACAGCGCTGTATTGCGAAAAAACAGCGCCTGGCCTTTGCGATTACTGGCTCATGAGGCGCGATGGGATATTTCGTAAGTCAAAGATAATCAATTTTCGATATGATACGCTCCCAGCGGGTCAGTTGTGGGGATGGGCTGGTTCTTCCAGAACGCCTGAATAGAGGACGCCATGGAGAGCATCGCGGGTGACATGACAAGCAGGATCGACGACGCCACGCCTGCTTTCACGGCCAGCATGGAGACCGAGCGTGTTCTCGTTTCTGCAATCATTCCTTGCCTGAACGAAGAATTGACGATTGGCATCTGCATCCGCAAAGCTTTCGATGCCTTCTCGAGGCGCGGCGTCAAGGGGGAAGTCGTCGTCGGCGATAATGGCTCCACGGACAGGTCGGTGGAGATTGCGCAACAGTTGGGAGCGCGCGTCGTCCATCAGCCGGTAAAGGGCTATGGCGCGGCAATCAGTGCCGCGGCTGAGGCAGCCGAGGGCAAATATCTCATCATGGCCGATGCCGATGATTCCTACGACTGGAGCCAGCTCGGCGATTTCATCGATGCGTTGGAATTGGGTGCGGACTTTGTCATGGGCAATCGGTTCGCCGGCGGTATCGAGCCGGGCGCCATGCCGCTGTTGCATCGCTACCTGGGCAATCCCGTCCTGTCCACCATCGCTCGCTGGCTGCACAAATCTCCGATCCGCGACTTCCATTGCGGCATGCGCGGCTTCACTCGAGAGGCATTTCAGAAAATCGGCGCACGCTCGCCGGGAATGGAATTCGCCTCGGAAATGATCATCAATGCGCATCGCGCTGGACTGAGCATTCGTGAAGTGCCGATCAAGCTCTACCCCGACAAGCGAAACCGCGCGCCGCATCTGCGTTCCTTCCGCGACGGTTGGCGCCATTTGCGGCTCATTATTGCTCACGCGCCGGACACCATGTATCTCGTGCCTGGGCTGACCTTGCTGATCACTGGCATTGTCGGCCTGGCAGTTCTCGCTGCCGGACCTGTTCGCATCGGCGGATGGTACTTCGGAATTCACTTCGTCGCGCTCTCGGCTATGGCGACGTTGATTGGCCTGTCAGCGATCCTGTTCGGTATGCTGGCAAAGGTGGCAATCGCCATCTACCATCCGGTCTACAGCGGTCGAATTGTGTCATGGCTGACGCGCGGTCGCCCTTTGGAATGGCTGGTTTTTTCCGGTGGCGTACTCGCGGCAGCCGGCTTC
Organism: Mesorhizobium sp. P171375; assembly: GCF_057786075.1. Taxonomy (NCBI): domain Bacteria; kingdom Pseudomonadati; phylum Pseudomonadota; class Alphaproteobacteria; order Hyphomicrobiales; family Phyllobacteriaceae; genus Mesorhizobium; species Mesorhizobium sp. P171375. The sequence continues at coordinate 648,790 of NZ_JBYNWF010000001.1, read as the reverse complement.
GCGGCGGACGTGGCACTGGCGCTACATTGGATTTTTGTCGGCGGCCCCATGGAGCAATCAGTGCACCTGACCTTTGTGGTCACCACTATCTGCGTGGCCGGCATGTCCATGGTGCTATCCGGCTTCGTGCTCAAGTTGCTGCTTGATACATTGAGCGCCAGACATGAGTTCTAACCCTTCAGCAGCCTCGCGAGCGGAAATTCAAGCAGTAAGCCGCGCGGCCGAAAAGCCTTTTCTGTCGGTCGTCATGCCTGTCCATGACGGGGCGGCATGGATTGGAGCGACACTTGATTCACTTGCTGCGGAGCTGACTGGCGACCTGCAGATAATCATTATCGACAGCAGCCCGACGAATGCCACAGCTGCCATTGTCGAGCGATTCCTCCACCTGCCGGCGTTCCGGCTGCTTCGGCGAAATGATCTCGGGCCTTGGCAGTCGAAGACCAACCTGGGCGTTGAGCTAGCCGCCGCCGATTATGTCTGCATACTCCACCAAGACGACCTGTGGTTGCCCGGGCGCATTGAGGCCGCTCGACGCTGGCTCGCGGACGCACCCGAAGCAGCGCTTCATTTAGCCCCGACTGCGATCGTTGACCGCCACGGTCGGCGAATGGGATGCTGGAACTGTCCCTTGCCAAGCGAAAAGGTGCTCGAATCTGAATTCTTGCTGGAACGGCTTCTCATACAGAATTTTGTGTCTGTGCCTGCTCCGATCTTTCGTCGGAGTGCGTGGCTGGCATGCGGGGGCATGGATGAGATGCTCTGGTATACGGCGGATTGGGATATGTGGGCGAAGCTCGCTGTTGCCGGATCTGTCGTTTATCACCAAGAGATAACCACAGCCTTCCGGGTTCATGGAGGTTCGCTGACTGTAACCGGGTCGCGTAATGCGAATGAATTCCGTTCGCAAATGCAGACTGTCCTAGAGCGCCATCTGTACCGGCTTTCGGCGCGCAGCCAACGCCAGATTGAATCTGCTGCTCGGGCATCGATCAGCGTTAATGTGTCGCTGGCGGCTGCGTCGGGCGGCGACTTGAAGGCCTTGGTTCGAGCGGCTCGCACCATGCTGTCGCTCGGGCCGACGGGATTAACGCGCTACTTGCGCGATTCGCGATTGCTGGAGCGCGTCATGTGCCGGCTTCGCGCGAAACTGACAGGAGCGTTCTGAGGCAATGTTCAGCTCTGCCAGGATCGCCGACAAACAAGTGGACAAGAGCAACCATGCCGGCGCTCACGAAAGACCGCTTTTGGAACGTGGATGGCGGTACACTGTGGTGGGAGCGATATGCGCAATTGCGCACAATGCCATCATGATTGCGGTTGATCAGCTGGGTGGGCACTACCTGGTGGGCATCATGATTTCATTCCTGGCTGTGATGCCTACGGGATACGCTCTTCACAGCTGGTTCACCTTCGGCAAGCCACTTCGCTTGAAAGCATTTGCGCGTTTTGCGGCAGGTGTGGCTGCGGCCTACCCGATCTCGGTAGCCATGATGGTGCTTCTCTGTTCATGCCTCGGCCTTGGTGTTGCGATTGCGTCTCCGATCGCCACAGTTGCGTTACTCATCTGGAACGTTGTCGTTGCGCATTTTGCTATCTGGTCACGGTTCAATCTAAAGCCCGTCACCTTGCCGGCGACATCCTCTCGCTCAACCACGGGAAACGAGGAATGAGAATGTTGCCGCCAGGACAGATCATGCGCAGGGCTCTTGGCCGCCATTTCAAGCCGGTCGGAGACATCTACCGTCGTGTTTTCGTCAATCTCAATGCAATTGCGGATTTTCTCGATCGCGAATTGCCGAACGGCGCGAAGGTTTTGGATATCGGCGGCGGGGATGGAGCGCTCGTCGACCGGTTGCTTGATCGGCGCCCCGACCTAATGGTTACGATGTGCGATCTCGCACCTTCAATCGGTGCGTTTCTAAGCAACGCAAATCGGGCGAAGGTCGAACTTCTGCCCGCCACGGACCTTTCCAGCGTGCAAGGATCTTATGATGTTGTGACGATTTCCGACGTCATTCATCATGTGCCGGTCGATGGGCGCGACGCATTCTTCAAATCGCTGGCCGACAGTTGCGAACGCTGGGCCTGCCGGAAGATCATCTTGAAGGATATCGAGCCTGGTGGAATACGCGCCACCTTGTCGCTTCTTGCGGACCGGCACATTACCGGAGACAAGCATGTCGTGCTATTTTCACGCTCGGACTTCACGGCCATGGCAAGACGGCATTTCCCCACAGCAAAAAGAGCATCGGCGTTACCGGACCGGCCGAATTATTGTGAACTGCTCAGCTGGTAGTAGATTGGTAGATCCTGGCGGGTCGCGAGGCGGTAAGCGCGCGGATCAACGACACGCTATTTGGTCGCGATGGTGCCGAGCATGCTGGCGATCCGATGACTCTCCGGGCGATCGACCAGGAATTTGTCGATAAACTTCAACGGGAATGTCAGCGTCAGGATCGCGGCTTTCGCTACCATGTAGCGGGTTCGGTTCTCTCGACCAACAACGACGCCGATATATTCCGAAAGGATGTTGACGATCGCGCTTGTCGGTCCTTGATGTGTCTGGACCTCCACCTTTCCGAACCGCCGGAGGAGTTGCTCGATCCCGTCCTTGGTGAAGTTGCAGTAGTGGGCAGGATAGCCATGGTAGGGGAACAGGAAGGGGTTGATGCACAGCAGCTTTCCACCCGGCCTTAGGACACGGAACACTTCATCGACGACCGCTTCCGGATTGGGAACATGCTCGATCACGCTGTCCAGAATAACGAAGTCGACGGAATTGCTTGCAAGCGGCGTGTGCTCGATATTCGCGACCAGATCGACGTTCGGGGTGGGGAACAGGTCAATATTGAGGACATCGGAGCGAACGCGCCGTGCGCCAGAGCCGAACTCAACGATCATTGAGTCCTGAGGTATCAAAGCAAGAAACGAATTCAGCGTGTCGTGCGGTGAATATTCGCTTGTGATGACCTGCTTCAGCGAATTGTAGAGACGGGCGCGCGTACTGGTACCGGTATACGCCTCTTCATGGAAGCTCGCGTCGAAGCCCTCCCTCACCGGCGACTCGACAAAGAATGGAATGCCTTTGTGCACGGGATAGGTGGCAGGGCAAGATTCGCAGGTCAGGGCAACCTGGCTTGTGCCAAGCTTAGAATAGCAGATTGGGCAGACGAGGCCCGATGCCATCTTGGGTTGTAGCACGCGATGTCCTTTCAAGCCGCCGCATTGTCGCAGAAGGCAGGTTGCCGTGTTTGAATATAGCCCCTTCTTAACAAGCAAAACGCTAACAGCGGCTAAAGTCCGCTGCGTATAAGCTGGCTGGAGCGGAGCACTGCAAGAACCCGTATCATAAACGCGACGGCCGCAGCACAGTGCTCGGAAAATTAACCGCGCTGGAACATGCTCTGCCAAGCGGAGCTGCCGGGTAAGAGTGGTCTGCCTGGGGCACGATCGAGGGGGATGTCTTGAATACGCAGGAGCCGGGACCAAACAAGCTGTTCGCTCTCGGGCAGCGCCCAACCACAAGTCTTCTGCATGTCTTGATCGCACTCAAGATCATCTTGCTGTTCGTTCTGGCTTGGAACATCCGCTTCGTCATGGATGAATTCGTCCAACTCGGATGGGCCAAATATTTCTCCAACGGCCTGTTCGATACGATCTGGCACCCCAAGGCGGTCGGCTACGCGGTCTTTTATGAGATTGCTCATCTGATCGGCTGGAATGCCACATCAATTCTGCTTGCTGGCCGCATGCAGTCTGCGCTGCTGGCCTGCGGCACCATCGCTTTGATCTACGCATGCGCTCGCGCTCTTGGCGAGGACCGCGTGCGCTCTTTGACGATCGTCCTCATTCTCCTGTGCTTTTCGAATTTTATGGAACGCATCTTTCGCACAATTGCCGAACCGCCGGCAGTGTTCTTCGCCGTGGCGGCGCTGCTGGTTATCCTGCGCGCACCTGCGTTGAGCGCAAGGCAGCTTCTCGCCGCTGGCATGTTAAGTGGCCTTGCCTTCCTCACCACTCAGAAGTCAGTCTACTTTAACGTTGCGCTCGGGGTCAGCCTTGTCGCTGACGCAGCCTTGATGAGACGCTACGCGACAGGTGCGGTCCGCGGGGGGTGGCTCGTGCTCGGATGGGCGGTTCCCGTAATTGTCTATTGCTTCATCTTCGGCGGTGGCGCCCCCGTTCTCGCGGCCAAAAACCTCATACTAGGCCCGGTCGAGATTGCGACGCGTGGGGGGGGTGACTACGGTGGACTGAGGCAGTTCGTGGTGCAGACCCTGGCGCGGAACGCCATTCTTTACGGGATCTGTTTCTCCGGTATGGCTTTGTCGCTGATGCGGATCATGAAACTCGATGAACGAAGGCGAATTGCACTGATCTTTTCGCTCATCGTCACGGCGCTGGTGTTCGCGCACGACCAGCCCTGGCCTTATGTCTTCATCATGGCGCTGCCGTTCATTGCGCTCTGGTCATTGGAGCTTCTCGACGTTACCGCAGCCTACGCGCGCTACCGGGTTGTTGTCCTGACGGTGCTGATCACAGCAATGGCCATGAGCTACGCAAGCGATGTTGTCTACCTTCGCCTCAACAATCAGACCCAGCTTGAACTGGTCGCGCGCGCGGAAACGTTGCTCGCGCCGGGTGAGAAGTATTTCGACGGCATCGGGATGCTGCCCAATCGACAGGAGCCTTCCACACTCTGGCTCGACCAGCACCATGTCTTGAAAACGTTGCAGGAAGGCAGGGAATCGGAAGCGTACAAAATCCTCTCTGACTCTCCGCCCAAGGTGGTCCTCTGGTCATATCGCATGGATATGATCGACCCCGTGATCGCCCCTCTTATCCGCGACAGCTACGTCCAGATCGCTCCCAACATCAGAATGGCCGGCCGTCGCCTTCGCTCCGGCCGTCTGGACGTTTTCAAGGTGCCGGTCCCTGGACGGTACAACCTGTACACGACGAACGGGCAGCCAGCAGATGGCAAGGTCGAGATCAATGGCACCCCGCGTTCCTTGCCTTTGTCGTTGGAGGCCGGTGTCAGCGACGTTGTTCTGCGCAGCGGTCCGGCCGAGGCACTGCTGCTTCCGGAAGGTGACTACGAAAACCTCATCGTCGCCGGTGAGGACAATGCCGAGTTGTTCCGAGGTATATACAATTAGATATCAGCTTCGGTCTTCAGCGGCCGCGTCATCAGGGCGGACACAGCCTGCCGTATGGTGATCGTGCCATCCAGTATCGCCGACACCGCAGTAATGATCGGCGCGTCGATGTCGCGCTCGGTGGCGATGCGGGCGGCGATCGCCGCCGTCGGCACGCCTTCGGCGAGCGTCAGGCCGGCCAAGGGCTTGCCTTGTCCCAAGGCCAAGCCGTAGGCGAAATTACGCGACTGGGCGGACGAGCAGGTCAGCAGCAAATCGCCGAGGCCGGAAAGCCCCATCAGCGTCTCCGGTTTTGCACCGAAGGACGCGCCGATGCGGCGCAATTCGACGAAACCGCGCGTCACCATGGCGGCCTGCGCGCTGGCGCCGAGCCCGGCGCCGGTGACGGCACCGGCGGCGATGGCAAAGACATTTTTCAGCGCGCCGCCGATCTCGACGCCGATCAAATCGTCGCTGGAATAGCAGCGCAGGTTTTCCGCCGAAAAGCGGGCGGCAAGCTCGGCCGCCAGGGCGTCATCGCGAGCCGCGACCACGACAGCGGTCGGCAGGCCCTTGGCGACATCGGCGGCGAAGCTTGGGCCGGACAAGGCTGCGACCGGGGTTTCCGGCAAAATGTCCGCGACGATTGCCGACAACAGCGCGCCGGTGCCGCGCTCAATGCCCTTGGCGCAAAGAACCAGCGGAATGCCTTTCGGCATATGGGGCTTTGTCGTCGTCAGCATGGCGCGTAGCGCTTGCGCCGGCGCCACGGCCAGCACGCAATCGGCGTCGGTCAGCGCAGCGCCGATATCGCTCGTCGCCGCGATGCCGGGCTCGATGGCGATGCCGGGGAGATAGCGCGGGTTCTCGCCGCGGTGGATGGCGGCGACGGTTTCTTCGTCGCGTGCGTAGAGCCGGACATCGTGGCCGGCGCGCAGCATGGCCAGCGCCAGCGCAGTGCCCCAGGCGCCGCCTCCGAGCACGGCGACGCGCCAGCCGGTCTTGTCCCTGTCGCTTGCCTTGCTGCCGGTCATGCTTTCGCTCCACGCCGGCCGGAGCCGACCATCGGCGCCGAAATGCTGTCCAGCGGCCAGCGCGAACGCGGCACGAAATCGAAACCGTTCTCTTGCGACAACCCAGCCCGCAGCCGCTCAATGCCGGCCCAGGCGATCATCGCCGCATTGTCGGTGCACAGTTTCAGCGGCGGTGCGACGAAGGCAAAGCCGGCCTCGGCGCACAGCTTGTGCAACGTCGCCTTGATCGTGCGATTGGCGGCGACGCCGCCGGCAACGACCAGCGAGGGCATGGCCTTGTCCGGAAATTCCTGGCGAAAGCGGGCCAGCGCACGGGCAACGCGGTCGCCCAGCGCATCGGCCACCGCCGCCTGGAACGAGGCGCAGATATCGGCGACATCTTGCTCGCTCAGCGGCTGGATGGCGGTCGCCGCCTGGCGCACGGCGGTCTTCAAACCGGAGAAGGAGAAATCGGGCTGCGCCGAGCCTTTCATCGGCCGTGGAAAGGCAAAGCGGGTCGCATCGCCCGTTGCTGCCGCCTTCTCGACATTCGGGCCGCCGGGATAGGGCAGGCCGAGCATTTTCGCCGTCTTGTCGAAGGCTTCGCCGAGCGCGTCGTCGATGGTGGTCGCCCAGCGCTGGTAGTCGCCGACGCCGCGCACGGCGACGATTTGCGTGTGGCCGCCGGAGACCAGCAGCAGCAGATAGGGAAAGTCGAGCCCGTCGGTCAGTCTTGCGGTCAGCGCATGGCCTTCGAGATGGTTGATGGCGATCAGCGGCTTGCCGGCGGCCGCGGCTATCGCCTTGGCCGTCATCAAACCAACGATCAGCCCGCCGACCAGACCAGGCCCGGCGGTGGCGGCAATGGCGTCGATGTCGGCAAGCGTTGTGCCCGAATCGGCAAGGGCTGCCTCGACGATCCCGTCCAGCGCCTCGACATGGGCGCGCGCGGCGATCTCCGGCACGACGCCGCCGAAGGCGGCGTGCTCCTCGATCTGGCTGAGCACGATGTTGGACGCAATCACCGGCTCGGAAGCGCCGTCCAACGTCACCACGCTGGCGGCGGTCTCGTCGCAACTCGTCTCAATGCCCAGAACGCGGATCAATTCGTCGCTGTCTCCAGAGATTGTGTCGCCGGACGTTCCTCGTTAGAGGGAGTGCCGGAAACGCAAAGCCAGCCGGGGGTTATCACGGACCGCGCGCCATGCAAACTTTGAAAATCGGAACACGCGGCAGCCCGCTCGCGCTCGCCCAGGCGCATGAGACGCAGGCGCGGCTGATGGCAGCGCATGGCATGCCGGCGGAAGCGTTCGAGGTGGTCGTCATCTCGACCAGCGGTGACCGCATCCAGGACCGGCCGCTGTCGGAAGCCGGCGGCAAGGGACTGTTCACCAAAGAGATCGAAGAGGCGCTGCTGGCCGGCGCGATCGACATCGCCGTGCATTCCTCCAAGGACATGCCGACGGTGCTGCCCGACGGGCTGGAGCTTTCCGCCTTCCTGCCGCGCGAGGATGCGCGCGACGCCTTCATCGGCAAGGCTGCGAGGCGGATCATCGACCTGCCGCAAGGCGCCAGGGTCGGCTCGTCGTCGCTGCGACGCCAGGCGCTGATCCGGCGCATGCGGCCGGACCTCGACGTGGTGATGTTCCGCGGCAATGTGCAGACCAGGCTGCGCAAGCTGGAGGAAGGCGTCGCCGAAGGCACTATCCTCGCCCATGCCGGGCTGAAGCGGCTGGGGCTCGGCCATGTCGTCACCGATTTGATGCCGCTCGACGCTTTTCCGCCGGCGCCGGGACAAGGCGCGATCGGCATCGAGACCCGCATCGGCGACAGCGCTGTGGACCAGATGCTGACCGCCATCCATGATGTGCCGACGGGCCAGGCGCTGGCCTGCGAGCGCGCCTTTCTGGCGGCACTCGACGGCTCCTGCCGCACCCCGATCGCCGGCTATGCTACGATAGCGGACGGCACGCTGACCTTCGCCGGGCTGATCATTTCGCCCGACGGCACGCAGTCGCATGAGGTTAAGGCCGAGGGTCCGGAGCAGGATGCCGCTCGTATCGGCACGGACGCCGCCAAAACGGTGCGGGCCAAGGCCGGCGAAACCTTCTTCGACGGCTGGGTCTGATATGCGTGTCCTGGTGACGCGGCCGCAACCCGGGGCGTCGCGCACCATGCGGCGGTTGCAGGGGCTGGGATTTGAGCCGATCCTTGTGCCATTGACCGAAACCCTAGCGCTGCCGGTCGATGCTAGCGCAGCAGGCGACAATGCCGTGGCCGTCGCGATCACCAGTGCCAATGCCGTGCGCCATGCGCCGAAAGAGCTCATCGCGGCGCTTGCCGCCTTGCCTTGCCATGCCGTCGGCGCAAGGACGGCTGAAGCGGCGCGCGCGGCAGGATTTTTGTCGGTCAGCGAAGGGCCGGGCGACGCCGAGAAACTGGCCGAAGCGATTGCCGCCGGCATTTTCGGCAAGGCAATCGTCTATCTCACGGGACGCGTGCGGTTTCCGGCTTTCGAGACGCGGCTGCGGCAGGCCGGTGTCGAGGTCCGCGCCATCGAAACCTACGACACTGTCTCACTGAACTATTCCGATGATGAAATCCGTGCGCGCCTGTCCGGTCAGGCGGTTGATGCGGTGCTGCTCTATTCGGCCAAGGGGGCGGCAGCGTTGCAGGCCTTGGCCAAGCGGGCGGAATTGGGCGATCTCCTTGGAAAGGCGCGGATTTTTGCCCTCTCTGAGCGCATAGCAGCTGCGTTCGGCAATGCCACCGGCAAAAAAATCCGCATTGCCCGGGAACCGCAGGAGGAGGCGTTGCTTGAGCTGTTGCGTGCAGGCCCCTGACCCCCGTGTCATCACGCCGCCCCTTTTCACCGCTTGGTGATGTGCTAGACCATTTTTTAAACCATCACGCGCCGTCAGGCGTTGAGACGAAGCAGGATTTGCGGAGCCCAGGCATGGTCAAGACGCCGAAGATGCGACATTCGAAAGGCCGCCGCGAGCCGGTGACCATCGAGCTCGAACCCGGCGCCGTCTCGCGCATCGTCGATGCGGATGCCGCCAAGGCGGATGGCGATGTGGCGGCATCCCCAAGCCCCGATGCGACCGAGACCTCGGCCGAATCGGTCATGCACGAGGAGGCGGCTGCCACCACGGCCGATGCACAGCCGGAGACGCCTGACGAGCCGGTTCATGCTGACCAAGCCGATCTCGAGCCGTGGGAGCATTCCGACGCCGCGGCGCAGGCCGCGCCGGAGAGCACCGGTGCCAAGGTGTCCGGCGAACCGGAGAGGCCTTATCCCGCCGCCTCGGACGCGCCGTCGCACGCCAGGACCTCCGATTACAGTTTCGAGGATGCCTCGCCCAAGCCGGGTGCATCTAAGGAAACGCCTGATACAGCCGAGGTGAGGAGCCAGCCCATGGCAGCGCAGCCGAAGCGTTCCAACGGCATTGCCGCCGGCATCATTGGCGGTGTCATCGCGCTGGCCGCCGCCGGCGGGCTGCAGTTTGCCGGCGTGCTCGGCGCTCCGGGTTCGGGCGGTGGCACGGTCTCGCTCGACGGCGTCAATGGCGAGATCGCCTCGCTGAAGAGCGAAATCGCCGACCTCAGGGAAGCCAGCGGCAGTGGCGCCGCAACGGCCAAGGTGGACGGGCTGTCGTCGGCTCTGGATCAGGTGAAGGCCGATGTCGCATCGCTGAAATCGGCGGTCGAGCAAGGCGGCGCCGGCGACAATGCCGGGCTTGCCGCGCTTGGCGACAAGGTCAAGCAGATCGAGACGGCGGTCGCGGCCCTCGGCCAGGCCGGCAGCACGGCGCCCGTCGACCTCGCGCCGCTCACCGAAAAGCTGGCTGGTCTGGATACGTTGGTGAAATCGGCCGGCGAGGCAGCCAAAGCGCAGGAGGCCAAGATCGCCGCGCTCGAACAGTCGGTGACGCGGCTCGCTGGCAAGGTCGAGTCACAGGCCTCCCAGCCGAAGATCGCTATGGCCATCGCCGCTTCGGCGCTGAAGGCGGCGCTCGACCGTGGCGCGCCGTTTGCCGCCGAGCTGGAAACCTTCGCGGCGATCTCGCCCGATGCGCCGCAGATTGCGGCGTTGCGTCCCTATGCCGAAAAGGGCGTGCCGACCCGCACCGAGATCGCCGGCGAGGCCGATGCGGCGGCCAATGCGATGGTCGCTGCCGCGACGCCGGTCGACGAAAATGCCGGCTTCTTCCAGAACCTTTTGTCGAGCGCTGAATCGCTGGTCAAGGTACGGCCGATCGGTGCCGTAGAGGGCGCCGGCGCGCCCGAAACCGTGGCGCGCATGGAGGTGGCGGTCAACCAGGGCGACTACGCCAAGGCGCTCAGCGAATATGCGACGCTACCGGACGCGGTGAAAGCCGCGGGCGCCGATTTTGCCGGCAAACTGAAGGCGCGCATCGAGGTCGAGACGCAGGTCGACGCGCTGATTGCAGGCGCGATGAAGGCATGAGGACGACACGATGATCCGCATTCTCACCTTTCTCGCCGCCGTCTTCGCGCTCGGCCTGGGCTTTGCCTGGCTGGCCGACCGTCCCGGCGAGATGGTCGTCACCTTCAACGGCTATCAGTATCAGGTCAGCCTGATGGTGGCGGCGGTTGCGATCGTTGCCGTCGTCGCAGCAGTGATGATCGTCTGGTGGCTGATCAAGGCGCTGTGGAACAGCCCCTATACGATTTCGCGCTATTTCCGCGTGCGGCGCCGCGACCGCGGCTACCAGGCGCTGTCGACCGGCATGATCGCTGCCGGCGCCGGCGATGGCGCGCTGGCGCGCAGGAAGACAAAGGAAGCGGCCAAATTGATCCGCTCCGACCAGGAACCGCTGATCCATCTGCTCGAAGCGCAGGCGTCGCTGCTCGAAGGCGACCATGAGGGCGCGCGCGAGAAATTCGAGGCGATGCTCGACGATCCCGAAATGCGGCTGCTCGGCTTGCGCGGGCTCTATCTCGAAGCCGAGCGGCTGGGCGACCGCAACGCAGCGCGCCACTATGCCGGCCGCGCCGCTGCCGTGGCGCCGCAACTGGCCTGGGCCGCGGAATCGACACTCGAAGACCTGACCGGGCGCGGCGACTGGGACGGCGCGCTGAAGCTGGTCGAGGCGCAGAAGTCGACGCGGCAGATCGAACGCGACGCCGCCAATCGCCGCCGCGCCGTGCTGTTGACCGCCAAGGCGCAGGCGCTGACCGACAGCGATCCCAACGCGGCCAAGACAGCCGCAGTCGAGGCCAACAAGCTGGCGCCCGATTTCGCACCGGCCGCGGTTGCGGCGGCCAATCTTCTGTTCAAGCAGAATGACGTCCGCAAAGGCTCCAAGATACTCGAGGCAGCCTGGAAAGCTGAGCCGCATCCGGAGATCGCCGAGCTCTACACGCATGCAAGGCCGGGCGATGCGGTGGTCGACCGCCTGAACCGGGCGAAAAAGCTGCAGGAGCTGAAGCGCAACAACGCCGAATCGTCGATGACGGTGGCACGCGCCGCGCTCGACGCGGGGGATTTTTCCACCGCCCGCCGCGAGGCCGAAGCGGCGATCCGCATGGACCGTCGCGAAGGCGCCTACCTGCTCCTGGCCGATATCGAGGAGGCCGAGACCGGCGATCAGGGCAAGATCCGGCAATTGCTGTCCAAGGCGGTCAGGGCGCCGCGCGATCCGGCCTGGGTTGCCGACGGCGTCGTCTCCGAACGCTGGGCGCCGGTGTCGCCGGTCAGCGGCAAGCTCGACGCCTTCGCCTGGCGCGCGCCGATGGAGCGGCTCGGCCAGCTCATCGACAGCCATGAGGAGACGCCTGGGGCCGAGGTGCCGGTGCTTGCGGCACCCACCAAGCCGGCAAAGGAAGCCGAGGTGATCGATCATCCGGCCGTCGCCAGGACGATCACCGAGGCGCCGATTGAGCCGAAGTCTGTGATGGGCGACGACCATGTCACGCCGGTCACTGCCGCTGCCTTTGCCGCCGTGCCGTCGGATGCCGAGGCGGTCGAGCCGGCCGAGGAGGTTATCCGGTTGCCGGACGACCCCGGCGTCGACCCCGAAGACGAAGCGGAGAAATCACCACGCCGGTTCCGCCTGTTTTGACCTCTGACCTGATGTGAGCACCATGTTCGAACGCGTCCTGTCCTTTCTGAAAGACCTTCCTTCCGGGGCCGGTGCTCGCGCCAATGCGGACGATCCGCGCGTTGCCGCGTCTGCGCTGCTCTATCATGTGATGAATGCCGACGGCGTGCGCCAGGATGTCGAGTGGGAGCGGTTAAAGCAGGTGCTGGCGCAGAGCTATTCGATCAGCGGCGATGAGCTCGATGCGCTAGCTGCCGCTGGCGAGCGCGCCGACAATGAGGCGATCGACCTCTATGCCTTTACCAGCGTCTTGAAACGCCATCTCGATGTTGATGCGCGCAAGGCCTTCATCGGCCTGATGTGGGAGATCGTCTATGCCGATGGCGAACTGCATGAGCTGGAAGACAACACGGTCTGGCGCGTCGCCGAACTGATCGGCGTCGAACGCCAAGACCGGATCGAGGCACGTCGCAAGGCGGCCGCCGCCGCGCCCGGCGCCAGTGGAACGTCGAGCGACGAATAGGATCCCAGCTCTCCATGCCGCCTAGACCGAGCTCGAAACCGAAAATCCTGATCGTGCTGCATCAGGAGACTTCGAGCCCCGGCCGGGTCGGTCACATGCTGCTCGAGGAAGGTTTCGATCTCGACATCCGTCGGCCGCCGCTCGGCGACAGCCTGCCGGAAACACTGGATTTGCATGCCGGCGCAGTCGTGTTCGGCGGGCCGATGAGCGCCAATGACGAGGATGAATTCGTCCGCCGCGAGACCAACTGGCTGAACGTGCCGCTGCGCGAGAACCGGCCCTTCCTCGGCATCTGTCTTGGCGCGCAGATGCTGGCCAACCATCTCGGCGGCAAGGTCGAAGGGCATGGCGAGGGGCTGGTCGAGATTGGCTGGTATCCGCTGAAGCCGACCGAAGCCGGCAAAAAGCTGCTGCCTTGGCCCGACATGGTCTACCAGTTCCACCGCGAAGGCTTTTCGCTGCCCAGGGATGCGACGCTGCTGGCGACCGCCGAAACCTACCCCAACCAAGCCTTCCGCTATGGCGACAATGCCTGGGGCATCCAGTTTCATGGCGAACTGACCCGGCTGATGATGCAGCGCTGGGTGGTGCGCGGCGCGCACCGCTTCGAATTGCCCGGTGCGCAGCCCGGCCGCGACCATCTCGGCGGCCGGCTGATCTGGGACATGCATCTCAAGCGCTGGCTGAGCGAGTTTTTGCAGCTGATCTTCGGCAAGCCTACTGAGGGATAGAGTAAAGTCCAATTACTCTGAACGGCCAAGCATGACCCAAGAAGACTTACGTCCGCCGAGGCGTGGACGACTGCTTTGCGCCGCATGCCGGTCGTAGAGACAAATTGAAATCTGCTTATTGGCAGACTTTACTAACGAGGGTGGCTACCAAACTCCGGAACCCACATCTGCGCAAGACGACAACACTGGCGACATTACCTGTATGACGGGGCAATTCAGCGCAATGCCCTTCGCGGCTTTGCGACGTGAGAGCGAGGATTTACTTATCCAGGCATTCAAGATAGGCGCCAAACCATAACTTGGATTCGATTTCTCATGGGCGTAGCGCCAAGAACCTGCTACTGAAGGTTCAAATCAGCCAATATCCACAGGTAACTTTGTGCGCCGACTCGCAGCCATCCTTGCCGCCGACGTCGTTGGGTATAGCCGCCTCATGGGAGTGAACGAGGTCGGCACGCTTGCCGCGCTCAAGCTTCATCGTAAGGAACTGGTAGACGGCAAGATCGGCGAGCATGGAGGACGAATCGTAAAGCTGACCGGCGACGGAATGCTGGTCGAGTTCCCGAGTGTGGTGAACGCGGTCGCCTGCGCCGCCGACATTCAGCGAAAGATGCGCGAGCGGAACATCGACATACCCGAGGACAGGCGGATTGAATTCCGCATTGGCGTCCACCTCGGTGACATCATCGTCGATGACGATGACATCTATGGCGAGGGTGTGAACGTCGCGGCACGAATCGAAACCATCGCCAAGTCCGGTGGAATCGCGGTTTCCGGCCCAGTGCGCGACAATGTGGGCAACCGGCTCGACCTCCTCTTCGAGGATACCGGCGAGCAGAAGCTAAAGAACATCGAACAACCTGTAAGGGTTTACAACGTGTCGCTCGATCCACGTGCTGCGAGCGTAGAGCAGACGCCTCAAGGCAATCTGCCGCAGAGGGAGAAGCCTTCAATAGCGGTGCTCCCCTTCCTCAATATGAGCGGAGATCCGGAGCAGGAGTACTTTTCTGACGGGATTACCGAGGACATCATCACGGACCTCTCCAAGATCTCAGGCCTGTCGGTCATCGCCCGTAATTCTGTATTCACTTATAAGGGCAAGCCGGTCGACGTACAGGATGTGAGCCGGCGCTTCAACGTCACGACCGTTTTGGAAGGAAGTGTGCGCAAGGTTGGCCAGCGCGTGCGAATAACAGCTCAGCTCATCAACGGAAAGGACGGAACCCATCTGTGGGCCGACCGATACGACCGAGACCTGACCGATATCTTCGCTATCCAGGACGAGATAACGAGAACGATCGTCGAGCAGCTGAAGGTAAAGCTTCTGCCGGAGGAGAAAAAGATCGTTGGCCAAGCGCCAACCGAAAACATCGATGCCTACACCTACTATCTTCGCGGGCGGCAGTTCTTGCATAGGCACTCGAGAGCATATTACACGCTTGCGAGGCGAATGTTTTCGAAAGCGGTCGAGCTCGATCCGCTTTATGCCCGAGCGTATTCCGGGATCGCCGACTGCGACTCCTTTTTGTTTCTACATTATTATGAGAACATAGCAGTCGAGAGTATTCTGGCCACCAGCGCCAAGGCACTCGATCTTGAGGGTGGCCTGTCCGAGGCTCATGCTTCGCGCGCATTGGCCTTATCGCTCGGGGAGCGTTATCCCGAGGCTGAGACGGAATTTGAACGCGCGATTGCCCTGAATCCTAACCTGTACGAAGCCCACTACTTTTTCGCTCGCGCCTCCTTCGCGCAGGGTAAACTCGATCAAGCCGCGCGGCTATATGAACGGGCGATTGAGATCAAGCCAGATGACTACCAGAGCCAGATCCTGCTGATCCCGATCTACCGTTCCCTGGGCCGGGACAAGGATATTATCTATGCAGCGCGCACAGGAATTAAGCTGGCCGAAGCCGAGTTGGCTCTGCATCCCGATAACCCGCGCCCAGCCTATCTAGGCGCCAGCGCGCTTGCCGAAATTGGAGAGATCGCCCGTGCGAGGGAATGGACGTCGCGTGCGTTGGCCATTGATCCCGACGATATTCTAACCCAATACAATGCTGCTTGCGTCTACTCGCTTTTGGAGGATGCCGAGCCGGCGCTAGATCTGTTGGCGCGTCTGCTTCCGCACGCAAATCACGAGACCAAGGCATGGGTAAAACAGGACTCTGACTTCGCCAAGCTTCACAATCATCCTCGCTGGCAGAAAATACTTGAGCTGGTAACCTGATTGCAACGAGTGGACCTCATCTTGGCGACGGCTTGCCGCCCAAGCAACGACCGCTTCGGGCCAGCTCACGATGTTGCTCGCACCGGCCTGAGGGTCCCTATTGAAAATCTGAGGCCCGAAGCTGTCCGTCCGCTTCCGGCCCCATCTCAGCCGCGCAAGCTGATTGTCCCGAGCGTCGATCCAGCGACTAAGATCCGCGTTCAATCAGTTGCGGCTGTTCAGATGCCGCACCCTGCGCAGCTGCGGAAACAGCACCGCCCATAGACCAGCGACGGCAATCGCGCCGACGCCGCCGATCACCACGGCCGGCACGGTGCCGATCAGCGCCGCCATGGTGCCGGCGCGGAATTCGCCGACTTCGTTGGAGGCGCCGACGAAGACCTGGTTGACGGCGTTGACGCGGCCGCGCACCTCGTCCGGGGTCCACAGCTGGATCAGCGTTTCCCTGATATAGACGCTGAACATGTCGGTGGCGCCGAGGCCGGCAAGGGCCAGGATCGACAACCAGGTGATGGTGGAGACGCCGAACAGCACGGTGAAGGCGCCAAAGCCTGCGACGAAGCCGAGCATGATCTTGCCGGCATTGTCGCGCAGCGGGTGTCCGGCAAGCCAGACCGCGACACAGATGGCGCCGATGCCCGGCGCCGAGCGTAAGAGGCCGAGGCCCCAGGGGCCGAGTTCGAGAATGTCGCGGGCATAGACCGGCAGCAGCGCCGAGGCGCCGGACAGGAGCACGGCAAAGAGGTCGAGCGAGATGGCGCCGAGCACGATCTTCTCGCTCCAGATGTAGCGGAAGCCGGCAAACAAAGTTTCCATCGTCGGCTTGTCGGTGGCGCTTTGCTGGGCCGGCTTGGGAATGGTGAAGATCAGCAGGCCAGCCACCAGCATCAGCACGGAGGCGGTGGCGTATGCGGCTTCGGCGGAGACGCCATAGAGCAGGCCGCCGGCGACCGGGCCGACAATGGTTGCCGTCTGCCAGGCCGACGAGTTCCAGGCGATTGCGTTACCAAAGTCCTCCGGCGGCACCAGATTCGCGAACAGCGATGACGAGGCAGGTCCGTAAAAAGCGCGCGCTACGCCGAAAAAGGCGAGCACGGCGAAGATCGGCACGGGACTGACGAGGCCGCGCAGCGTCAAGACCAGAAGAACCAGCGCACAGCTTGCCTCGATCACCGTCGCCAGGGCCATGATCAGGCGGCGCCCAAAACGGTCGGCGACGACACCGGTGACCAGCACCAGCAGCAGCGACGGGAGGAACTGGACGATGCCGACAATGCCGAGATCGAAGGGATTGCGCGTCAGATCGTAGATCTGCCAGCCGACGGCGACGGACACGATCATGGTGGCGAAGGTGGTGAGGAAGCGCGCCGCCCAGTAGCTCAGGAAGGAGCGGTGGCGGAAAGCGGCGTAGCGCTGGTCCGGCGGTGTCTGGGAATGGGATGTCATGGATATGGCCCCGTTGCGATTTGCACTGGCCGGCGGGGCACTTCCCAAAGATGGGCGCTGTTCCGGCCAATGAGACGTATCAAAGTTCGGGGCGCGTATGCGTTATAATCCGGCCTGGATCAAGAGTTTTTCGTCCAATCCCGCCCGATTGCACGGTGAAGTTACTGCCTCAGTGCGGCGGAGATGGCATCCAGACCGCCGCGCAACTCGGCCTCCTTCGGCCAGCCGAAGCCGATGCGGAAAAACCGCTTCGGCATGTCGAACCAGTGGCCGGGGCCGACATAGGTGCCGTGGCTTTCCAGCAAATTGACATAGAAGCGGTCGAGGTCGAAGCTCGCGTCGACATTCAGCCTGGGAAAGCCGACGACGCCGCCTTGCGGCCGCACCCAGTCGACCAGAGGCTCACGGTCGATCCAGGCCTGGACGATGTCGCGGCGCCTTGCCATGTCCGGCAACAGCGCCGCCAGGAAGGCGTCGCGGCGCTCCAGCATGCCGCGCGCAATGCCTTCGTCGATGACGCTGCCGCAAATGCCGATCTGCTCCTTGGCGGCGAGGAAGCGCTCCTGCAGCTCGCCATCCCTGGTGATCAGCCAGCCGATGCGAATGCCGGGAATGCCGAAGGCTTTCGACAGTGACGAGACACTGATCGCCTTGGGGCTGAGAGAGGCCGCCGCCGGCAGGCGGTGTCCGTAGGAGAGGTCGCGATAGGTCTCGTCGACCAGCAGATGGCAGCCGCTCGCTTCGGCGAGCGTAATCAGCGCATCGAGATCGGCCCGGCCCATCATGGTACCGGTCGGGTTGTGCGGGCAGGTGACGCTGATCAGCCTGGTGTTCGGTTGCAGCTGGGCCGCGACGCGGCCGACATTGATGGCAAAACCTCTGTCGAAGTCGAGGTCGACATAGGAGATGGCGCAGCCGATCGCCTTGGGGGTCTCGATGTTGGTGGCGTAGTTCGGCCGGACGACGACGAGGTGGTCGCGCTCGGACAAAAGCGAGGTCGAGATGATGAACAGCGCGCCGGCCGCACCGGCCGTGACCAGTACATCGTCAGCGGAGATGCCTTTGTCCTGGGCCGCGATCAGCGCCCGCAGCTCCTTGTCACCACGATGCTCGCCATAGAACAGGGTCAGGTCAGGCAGCGACAGGCCGATGTCGGAGAGTTTCTGGTCGGCGATCGAGCTTTCGGAGAGGTTGTAGCGGATTCGGTCGTAACCGTATTCCTCCGGCGCCTCTTTCTCGATCACCATTCTGGCGTAGTTCATGGCCGCTCCCCCAAAGTCCTGACATTTCAGAGGTACAAGCCATAAAAGCACGAAGCCTGCCAAGGCTCATTCGCCGGCAGGCTTCTGTTCCAGTCGTCCAAACTGTTGGCTCAGCGCCGAGCTGCTGATGTTCAGGCCGGAACTTTGGCTTTGCGACCCTTCGCCTTGGCCGGCGCGGGCGCGGCGGCCTTGCGGCCGAGGCCGATCGACTTGGCCAGTTCGGAGCGCGACGCCGCATAGTTGGGGGCAACCATCGGATAGTCGGCCGGCAGGCCCCATTTGGTGCGGTAGGCTTCCGGCGTCAGGTTGAAATGAACGCCGAGATGGCGCTTCAGCGATTTGAACTTCTTGCCGTCTTCGAGGCAGATGATGTAGTCCGCCGTCACCGACCGCTTGGGATTGACGGCCGGGATTTGCGGCGGCGCTACCGGAGCCGGCGGCTGGCTGAGCCCGCCGATCGACGCCGCAACGCTGGCGATGAGATCGCTCAGGCCGGCAACGGGCAAGCGGTTCTTCTCGACGTAAGCGGACACGATATGGGCGGTTAGTTCGAGCAGGTCGATGTCCTTGTCAGAGTCGTTGCTGTCGTCGGCCAATTTATCTCTCCGTCGCTAGGGGGTGGCGGAAACTTCCGGAGCTGTCCCTGCGGAGCCGGAAATCCGCTCTAGTCATTTGTCTTGCCGCATTTGTACGGTTGCGCCAGATGATTCCATCCGGTGCAACCGCTCTAATCGCCAAATCTGCGTAACGCAATGACTTCGTGTCGCGTCACACGTTATTTTGAACAACTATACTGAATCTCAATACTATCAGACGATCAGCGCCCGGTCGCGCCATAGTCGAAAGCCGCCCTCGAAGGCGCGCGTATTGTCGCCGCGCCTGGATTTGGCGGGCAATTCATCCAGTCTGTCGACATTGCCGCCGCCGATGACGATGTAGTCCGGCTGCAGGGCCGCACGCAGCCGCTCGACGACGTCGAAGACGTATTTGCGCCATTTCTTCTTGCCGAATTTCTCCAGGCCGCGCTCGCCGATATAGTCCTCGAAACTGCGACCCTTGCGGTAGGGCAGATGCGCCAGTTCCATCGGCTGGCCGACATTGTCGAGGATCATCGCCGCACCGAGGCCAGTGCCGAGGCCGAGAAACAGCATGCGCCCGCCCTCATAGCTGCCAATGGCCTGCATCAGCGCATCGTTGACGACCTTGACCGGCTTGCCGAAGGCGGCGGTGAAATCATAGCCGTCCCAGCCCGTGCCGAGATTGGCAGGGTCGAGCGAAGGCTTGTTCTCCCTCACCGGGCCGGGATAGCCGATCGAGATGACATCATAGGCCAGCCCTTCGGCCAACGTCTTGACCGTAGCGATCATCTGCTGCGGCGTAAGCCCGAGACCGGAATCGGCGCGCCGCTCCTTGCCGCCGGCGCTGGTCAGGATCTTGACGTGCGAGCCGCCGACATCGACCGCCAAGACGATCTGTTCAGGCCCGGTCGTGGCGCGCTTGGCTGCCTTGGCCATATCGTCTCCTCCGCTCACTTGGCCGGATTGATCCAACCGTTGGGCGGCCCGAAGTTGGCCATCGCCTCGGCCGGGCCCCAGGTCTTGGGCTCGTAGATATGCGGCGGCGTGGTGTCGCCAAGCACCGGGCCGACGATGCGCCAGGCGAGTTCGCTGGCGTCCTGACGGGTGAACAGCTGACCATTGCCGTTCATGGCGTCGCCGATCAGCCGCTCATAGGGCGGCATGTCGCTCTTCGAGTCGTCAAGCGCGGTGAGTTCGACCTGCTCGCCGACCATGTCGTCGCCGGCCGCCTTGCGCTGCGCCCCGATCGAGATCGCCACCTGGGGGTCGATGCGGAAGCGGACATAATTGGCGTCACCAGGCTTGATCGGGTCGAAAACGTCGAGCGGCGGCCGCTTCAGCCGCACGATCACCTCGGTCACATGCACCGGCATGTTTTTGCCGGTGCGGATGAAGAACGGGACGTCCCGCCAGCGCCATGTGTCGACCATGAAGCGCACCGCGGCAAAGGTCTCGACCGGCGAGTTCGGCTTCACACCGGGCTCAGTGAGATAGCCCGTGAACTGGCCGCGCACGACGTCGTCCTTGGTCAGCGTGCGGATGGCGCGCAGCACCTGCACCTTCTCGTCGATCAGATCGTCGGCGGAGCGGCCAACCGGCGGCTCCATGGCGAGCAGCAAAAGGATGTTGAGCAGATGGTTTTCGATCACGTCGCGGATGGCGCCGACATCGTCGTAGAATTTGCCGCGGCCGTCGATGCCGAAATCCTCGGCCATGGTGATCTGCACGCTTTCGACGAAGTTGCGGTTCCAGATCGGTTCGAGGAAGGCATTGGCGAAACGGAAATAGAGCAGGTTCTGGATCGCTTCCTTGCCGAGATAATGGTCGATGCGGAAGATCGACTGCTCGTCAAACACCAGATGCAACACCCGGTTCAGCCAGCGTGCCGATTGCAGATCGTGGCCGAACGGCTTTTCCACCATCAGACGCGCGCCATGGGCGGTACCGGACTGTTCCAGCCCCTGAACCACCGTCTCGAACATGGTTGGCGGCACCGCCATGTAGTGCAGCGGCCGCTGCGCCGAGCCGAGCGCGGTCTTCAGCTTTGCGAAGGTCGCGCCGTCCCGGTAGTCGCCGCTGACATAGCGCAGCAAATTGGCGAATTTGGCGAAGATCTTTTCGTCGATCTTGCCGAGCGCGTTGACGATGCCGTCGCGGGCGCGTGCCTGCAGCTGCTTGATGTCCCAGGCGTCGAAGGCGACGCCGATCACCGGCTCGGTCAGCGTCCCCTTGGCGACCATCTGGTAAAGGGCGGGAAATATCTTCTTGTGGGCGAGGTCGCCGGTGGCCCCGAAGAGCACCAGCGTGTCGGACCGGTCCTGGCTCATGCGTTCGTCTCCCCTGTCGGCTTCACTTGCCGGCCTTCGGCTTCTCGACATGGCCGCCGAAGGCATAGCGCATGGCCGACAAAAGCTTGTCGGAGAATTCGGATTCGCCTTGCGAGGAGAAGCGGTCGAACAGCGCCGAGGACAGCACCGGCGCCGGCACACCCGTGTCGATCGCCGCCTTCAGTGTCCAGCGTCCCTCGCCGGAATCCGAGACGCGGCCGCCGAACTGGGCCAGCCCCGGGTCGCTCTTCAGCGCGCCGGCGGTGAGGTCGAGCAGCCAGGAGCCGATTACGCTGCCATGGCGCCAGACTTCGGCAACCTGCGGCAGGTCGATGTCGAACTGGTAGTATTGCGGGTTTTCCAGCGGGCTGGTCTCGGCATCCGCGGTGCGCTGCCTTTTGCCGGCATTGGCCGATTTCAGGATATTCATGCCTTCGGCGTAGGCGGCCATGACGCCATATTCGATGCCGTTGTGGATCATCTTGACGAAATGACCGGCGCCGCTCGGTCCGCAATGCAGATAGCCGAACGGCGCGGTTCCGCCCGCCTTGTCGGGCGTGGCGCCGGCATCGGCGCCGGGCGCCAGCGTGGCGAAGATCGGATCCAGATGTTTGACCGCCACGTCGGGGCCGCCGATCATCAGGCAATAACCGCGCTCCAGGCCCCAGACGCCGCCGCTGGTGCCGACATCGACATAGTGCAGGCCCTTGGCCGCAAGCTCGGCGGCCTGGTCGACCGCGTCGTGGTAGTAGGAGTTGCCGCCGTCGATGATGATGTCGCCGGGCTCCATCAATGCTGCCACCTGGTCGGCGATCTTGCCGGTGATCGCCGCCGGCAGCATCAGCCAGGCGCTGCGCGGCTTCGACAGCTTGCCGACGAACTCCTCCATCGAGGCGGCGCCGATGGCGCCGTCGGCGACCAGGGCGGCAACGCTTGCCGGGTTGATGTCGTAGACGACGCATTCATGGCCGTCGCGCATCAGGCGGCGCACCATGTTGGCGCCCATCCTGCCCAGTCCCATCATTCCGATCTGCATGGTGTTGTCCTAGTCGCTGGAGGAAAGAAAATTACTGGCGAGTTAGTTCTTCAATGCCGACGGTGAAGTCGACATTCTCCCAACGGTCGCCGTCGGGCCAGAAAAAAGTGAAGACGATGGTGTTACCCGGCGGAATATCGGCCACGGGCAAGTCAGCCAGATGAACGCCCAGAGCGTTTTCGGCGGTCTCGATTTCGTGGATGGTCTGCCAACGGTCGCTGCTCCAGCGGATCACCGCCGGCTGCAGCAATTCTACACGCAGCGTCTTGCCGGCATCCATGGTGCGCAGCTTGTTGCTGAAGCGCCATATCCTCAGCGGCGAGCCGGTCTTGTCCTCGATGTAGCGCTTGACGCCTTGCGGCGGCATGTCGAAGACGGCGCCGTCGCGCAGCGAACGCAAGAGCTTGATGTGCTCCGAATGTGCCCAGACCAGCGGCATGGCGCTGCCCGATGGCTTGCCCAACCATAATTCGCGTTCCGGCAAATCGGCGCCGTCCCAGACCTGTTCCGGCAGCAGGCCGCCTTGCCCGGCGGACGCCTCGAATGTCTTGAGCAGGCTTGCCGCTTTGTCCTTGTTTCCGGCGGCCAATTCGTAGTGGGCGCGTTCGCCGGCGAGCAGCGGCCAAGGGCGGCCCTCGCCGGTGCCATCGAAGGGCGCGCCGTCGGCGTGTTCGCCATAGCCGTCGCTGGTGTAGCGATACCAGAGAGGTCCTTGCGGCAGGTCGCAGCGCAATTGCGCGTCAATGATCTTGACCGTGTCGACGATGCGCGGATCGTCCGCGGCCCTGAGGCCGAAACGGACCAGCGCCAGTGCGTCCGGGCTGACAATCGCCTCGGCCGGCTTGTCGGTATCTCCCGGCGGACGGTTCTTGATCGGCACGAAGCCGTCCTTCGGCGAAGCCGCGCCGGCATCATCGGCCGGCGCGATGCGGACGTAATAGCCGTCGACGCCGGCTTGCCGGCACTCCGGCGTGTCGCTGACATAAGTCCAGCGCTCAATCTGGTCGTTCCAGCAGTCGGCGACCTCGCGCAAATAGTTAGCCGGCTCCGCCATACCCGAGGCTTCGAACAGATCGGCGGCGCCAAGCAGCGCCGATATCTCGACGGCAAGCGTGAACGGACTGTAGCCGGCATCCTCTTCCCAGCGGTCCTGCCCGGTAACGGGGCCGTTGCGCACGACATAGGACGCCGCCTTCTCGATCATCAGCATGAAAGCAGCGCGTTTGGCGCGCGGCAGATGTCCGGCACGGTGCAGCGCATCGGCCAGCAGCAGCGGGAAGGCACATTCGTCCATCTGGATGCCCGGCCAATAGGGCGATCCGTCAAGCCACACATTCTGCGGCCAGTGGCCGTCCGGCTGCTGGATCGAGCGGAGATAGGTAAGGATCTGCAACGCCTGCGCGGGGTCGCCGGCGGCGAGGAAGCCGCCCGCGGTTTCAACGAGGTCACGCGGCCAGACCAGGTGATAGCCGCCGAGGTCGTCGTCGCCCTTGCTGAAGCCCCACGGGATCGACAGGCTGGCGACGGCAGCACCTGGCCTGGCCAGCGACAGGTGCGTCGCCAGCACCGCTGTGCTGACGCGGTAGGTGTTGAGGCCGGATGCATCATGGTGGTCGAGCGGCAGCAGCCCCGCCTGCCATTTCTGCCATTTCGCGACATAGGCCTTTGCCGCCGGCTCAAACCCGCGCTTCAGGCTGGCGGTGGCGTTTTCGGCGGCTTCGTCTGGCGTCGAACCGAAGCCGAGCGCCAGCAGGGCCGTGTTGTTGCCTGAGGAAAAACCGATCTCGCCGGTCAGCGCGACATTGCCGTCCTCGGCTATTTGGCCGGATAGGCCGAGCCGGCCCTCACGGCTGAGCTGCTGCCAGCCGTCGGAAAAGCCGACATAGCCGGCCGAGCAGTCGCCCCAGGGCAGCGACGAGGCGAGCGCCAGGCAGGTGCCGCGCCCGGAGGCGAACAGCATCGGCTTGCCCTTGTGCTCGCCGACCCATGCGGTGTTGCCCATGCCGGCATTGACCAGATGCGGCGCCAGCAGGGCGTAGACGCGGTAGTCGGCGGCATTGCCCTCGAGCGGCGTGAAGCTGGTCTCCTGCAACAGCGCGGGGCGCGCCGGATCGGCCAGGATGCGCTTCTCGATCCGGTAACGGAGGGTGGTGTTGACCAGCCGGTATGCCGGCACGCCGTCCTCGAACGGCGCGATGACGTGGGTGGCGTCGCGCTTCTCCTCGGAGAACCAGCCGCCGGGGCCGGTGACCAGCAGCCCCATGTCGCGCGTGCAGGCGCTGTCGAGGCCGGGATAATAGACCTCGTTGACGATGCCGTGGCTGAGCGTGAACCAGATGCGGCTCGCCGGCGACAGCGCTGCGCCAACGCCGCTCTTGGCGCTCGACGTCCAGCGCGCCGGAATTCCGGGCGCGCCCATTTTTTCGGATGCACTGGGGGCTAGGGTCGGCGGCGTCGCTGCCATGCATGGTCTCCTGGACCCTTCCCTAGACCAGCACATGAAGGCTTTTCAATCATCGCACCTGAAGTTGATCGCCAAAGCGGGGCCGATCGCAGTTGACAAGCGGGCGCATCTGCATTTGTCTGACAATAGATAAAAAACAGGCAGCCAACGCCAAAATCATCAGCAACAGTCGGCGGAGCCGACAATCCATGGGAGGATAATGACATGAAGAAACTGCTCGTCCTGAGCGCGCTTGCGGCAATGCTCGCCTCGGGCACGGCGCTGGCCGACACCAGCGGCAAGAAGATCGCCTTCTCCAACAATTACGCCGGCAATTCGTGGCGCCAGGCGATGCTCGACAGCTACGGCATCGTCACCAAGAAGGCGGTCGAGGACAAGATCGTTGGCGCCGCCGACATCTTCACCACCGCCGACAAGGAAGTGCCGACCCAGGCAGCGCAGGTGCAGAACCTGATCCTGCAGGGCTACGACGCCATCGTCATCAACGCAGCCTCGCCGGATGCGCTGAACGGCGCCATCAAGCAGGCATGCGACGCCGGCATCGTCGTCGTCTCTTTCGATGGCATCGTCACCGAACCTTGCGCCTATCGCGTCGTCGTCGACTTCAAGGATATGGGCAAGCAGGAAGTCGAGCAGATGGCCAAGTTCCAGCCCAAGGGCGGCAATCTGCTTGAAATACGCGGCCTTGCCGGCACTTCGATCGACGACGCCATCCATGCCGGCATCCTCGAAGGCGTCGCCGCGCATCCCGAATTCAAGATCGTCGGCTCGGTGACCGGCGACTGGGACCAGACGACGGCGCAGAAGGCGGTCGCGACGATCCTGCCGTCGCTGCCGGATGTCGTCGGCATCGTCGACCAGGGCGGTGACGGCTATGGCGCCGCGCAAGCCTTCGCCGCCGCCGGCAAGCCGCGCCCGACCATCATCATGGGCAATCGGCAGGACGAGCTGAAATGGTGGAAGGAGCAGAAGGAGAAGGACGGCTACAAGACCTGGTCGGCTTCGATCGCACCAGGTGTGTCGACGCTCGCCTTCTGGGTGGCGCAGCAGGTGCTCGACGGCCGCAAGGATATTCCGCACGATCTCCTGGTGCCGTATCTGGCCTTCACCCAAGACGATTTTGAGGCCGCGCTGCCGAAGATCAAGGAGGGTGGCGTCGCCACCCACGAATACACGCAGGAAGAAGCCATCGCGGCGATCAAAGCCAACATCAAGTGATGCAAGTCCGGTTGCCGTCCGCATTGCCAACCGGATATCGTTGAGCATGCTCAAGGCGAATACCGACATCATCAGGCTGAACGGCGCCGAAAAACATTTCGGCGCCGTTCGTGCCCTTGACGGCGTCGACTTTCATGTCGGCGCCGGCGAATGCGTCGGGCTGGTCGGCCATAACGGCGCCGGCAAGTCGACGCTGATGCATATGGTGGCCGGCACGCTGCGGCCGGACGGCGGTCAGATCGCGGTGCGCGGCAATGTGGAAATCGACTACTCGGTGGCGCGCGCGCTAACGCTCGGCATACGCTGCGTGTTCCAGGAACTGTCGCTGTGCCCGAACCTCAGCATCGCCGAGAATACGCGCATCAATCATCCAGCGCTGACCGGCCTCGGTTGGCGGCGCAAAGCCGCTAATCTTATTGCCGCCAAGCTCGGCGAAATTTTCCCGGATCACGGCATCTCGGCCGACGACATTGCCGGCGACCTGTCGATCGGCCGACGGCAGATGGTCGAGGTGGCGCGCGCCTTCACGGTGACGCGCGATCCGCTCGACCTGGTCATTCTCGACGAACCGACCTCTTCGCTCGACGCACACACGGCCGGCCAACTGCTAGCCTTCGTGCGCCGATTCGTCGCCGCCGGCGGCAGCTGCATCCTGATCTCGCATGTCTTGGGCGAGGTGCTGCAGAATGCCGATCGCATCGTGGTGATGCGTGATGGCAAGGTCGTTGCCACGGACGCCGCAAAGGCGTTCGACCGCGACCGGCTGGTGGCGACGATGGGCGGTGCGGAAGCGCGCGAGAAAATAGCTGCAGAGATTGCCGCCGCCAGGCCGGCGGACAGCCCCATCAGGGTGCGGGCGCGGCCTGCCCGGCAAGAGGACGGCAGGGAGCTTGTCGCTCGCGCCGGCGAAATCATCGGCCTTGCCGGGCTTGCCGGCCATGGCCAGACGGATCTGTTGCTGGCGATCTTCGCCGCCGCTACGCGCAGAAAGACCGGCATCGAGGTGACCGCGCCGGTGGCGCTGGTGGCCGGTGACCGCCAGTCGGACGGCATTTTTCCGCAATGGTCGATTGCGGAAAATATCGGCATCCGCTCGCTGGCACGACTGCGCAACGGGTTGCTGATCTCGCCGCAGCGCGAGGCCGAGCTTGCCGAATTCTGGAAGCAGAAAATCGGCATCCGGACGCCCGACATGACCAACAACATCTTTTCGCTGTCGGGCGGCAACCAGCAGAAGGCGCTGTTTGCCCGCGCACTGGGTTCCGATGCGCAGATCGTGCTGATGGACGACCCGATGCGCGGCGTCGACATCGGCACCAAGCTCGAGGTCTACGACCTCGTGCGCGAGGAGGCGGCCAAGGGCAGAACCTTCCTTTGGTACACCACCGAGACCGAAGAGCTCGACAATTGCGACCATATCCATGTCTTCAAGAATGGCCGCATCGTCGCCAATCTGACGCGCGACGAACTGACGGAGGAAAAGATCATCCAGTCCTCATTCGGCGATGCGGCCTGAGATGACGGCTATCGCTCCCGGCACAACTTCCTCGCCGCGAAGCAGTGCCGCACGGGCCCGACTGCTGCGCAGCCTGTTGCCGGCGCTGTCGCTGTCGCTGGTGCTCATCGCCATTGCCTGGCTCAACCCCCGCGCCATCAGCTATTTCGGCTTTAGCCTGATGCTCAATCTGGCGATCCCGATCGCGCTGGCGACGATCGCGCAGATGTTCGTCATATCAGGCAATGAGCTTGACCTGTCGATCGGCACCTTTGTCGGTTTCGTCGGCTGCGTCACCGCGACATGGCTGAAGGATGCGCCGCTGCTTGGTGTGATTGTGCTCATCGGGGCCATAGGCGTCTATGCGCTGCTCGGTGCGCTGATCCATCTGCGCAACCTGCCGTCGATTGTGGTGACGCTGGGCATGAGCTTCGTCTGGCAGGGCTTGGCCATCCTGGTCCTGCCCAAGCCGGGCGGCAAGGCGCCGGACTGGCTGCTGGCGCTGATGTCGTTCAAGCCGCCCTTCATTCCATTTCCGATCATCGCCGCGCTGGTGATCGCGGCGGTGGTGCATTTCGGCCTGATGCGCACCTCCTATGGCGTCATCCTGCGCGGCTCGGGCGGCAATCCGGCGGCGCTGCGGCGCGCCGGCTGGTCGCTGCTGCGCACCAAGATCGTGCTGTTTACGCTGACCGGGCTGTTCGGCGTTTTGTCCGGCATGGCGCTGATCGGCATCACCACTTCGGCCGATGCCAATATCGGCAATGGCTACACGCTGCTGGCGATTGCCGGCGTCATTCTCGGCGGTGGTGAATTCGTCGGCGGCCGGGTGTCGCCGATCGGCGCCGTGCTCGGCGCGCTGACGCTGGCGCTGGCCGCATCGCCGCTGCTCACCTTCATGCACATCCCGCCGGACTGGCAGGTCGCCGCCAACGGCGCCATCCTGATCATCGTGCTGGCCGCTCGGGTGCTGATCAGCCGCAGGGAGAGGTAGCGATGACGCCGGTAAAATCGCTGGCCACCAAACCCTGGATCTGGTCCTTCCTCGGCGCGTTGCTGGTCTGGCTGGCGACCATCTCCTTCACCGGCGGCTACGGCGGCGGTGGCATGGTCACGGCAGCACTGTCGCTGGCCGTCTTCACCGTCATCGTCGGCGTCGGCCAGATGTTCGTCATCACGCTTGGCCCCGGCAATGTCGACCTGTCGCTGCCGGCCAATATCGGGCTCGCCAGCGCCGTCGCCATGAAGGTGATGGATGGCAGCGATTCCATGATCGTTGTGGGCTTGATTGCCGCGCTCGCCTGCGGCGCTGCCATCGGCGCCGTCAACTATCTGCTGATCTGGGCGCTGAGGATTCCGCCGATCATCGCCACGCTGTCGGCGAGCTTCATCATCCAGTCGATCGATATCAGCTACGGGCGCGGCCTGCAGATCAAGCCGCCGCCAGGCTTTGCCGATTTCGCCAACTGGCAGGTCCTTGGCATTCCGGTGCTGGCGATCCTGACCGTGCTGTTCACCATTGCTGCTGCCATCGCTTTGCAGCGCATGATCTATGGCCGCTCGGTGCTGGCGATCGGCCAGAACATTCGCGCCGCGTGGCTGGCCGGCGTCAATGTCGGCCGCACCCGGTTTCTCACCTACACGCTGTCGGGCGCGCTCGGCGGCATCGACGGCGCGCTGCTTGCCGGCTATTTCCGCGGCGCCAATGTCGATATCGGCAATGAGTACCTGCTGGCCTCGATTGCCGTCGTCGTCATCGGCGGCACTTCTGTCGCCGGTGGCAAGGCCAATGTTCCAGGCGTCTGGGGCGCGGCTTTGTTCCTGGTGCTGCTGTTGACCATGCTCAACACATTCGGCGTCAGCGCCGGCGTTCGGCTGTTGCTGACCGGGCTGATCATCGTCGGTGTCATCACTGTGGCCGGTGGCGAGAAGGCCTTGCGATAAATCGCGCCAAATTTGACCATGTGGACAAAAGTCCGCACCCGTTCCATAGTTCCGTGTCTGATTTCAGAACAGCCGGCTCGACACGGCTGTCAAACAGAGGGGCACTTGATGGAAAACCGGAAAAACAAATCGCAATCGACCGGCCTGTCGCGGCGCGACGTGCTGGAACTCGGCGCACTCGGCCTGGC
The DNA here is from genome assembly GCF_057786075.1 of Mesorhizobium sp. P171375. Classification (NCBI taxonomy): domain Bacteria; kingdom Pseudomonadati; phylum Pseudomonadota; class Alphaproteobacteria; order Hyphomicrobiales; family Phyllobacteriaceae; genus Mesorhizobium; species Mesorhizobium sp. P171375. The sequence goes on along the minus strand of NZ_JBYNWF010000001.1, from coordinate 619,129 downwards.
CGCGGCCATGCTGCCGGGCGTCGCCTTCGCCAAGGACAAGAAGCTCAAGGTGGCGGCGATCTTCGCCACGCCGATCGAGGAGCCGTGGGACAACCAGATCCACGTCGCCTTGCAGAAGGCCGAGAAGGAACTCGGCATCGAATACAAATGGTCGGAAAAGGTGCAGACCGCCGATTTCAGCCGCGTCATGCGCGAATATGCGCAAGGCGGCTACCAGCTGGTGCTGGGCGATGCCTTCGCCGCCGAGCGCGAATCGCGCCGCACGGCAAAGCAGTTCCCGAAGACTGCCTTCCTGTTCGGCTCGGGCGCCGGCCCGGCCGAACCCAATTTCGGCGTCTTCGACAACTGGATCCACGAGCCGGCCTATCTCTCCGGCATCATCGCCGGCAAGATGTCCAAGTCGGGCACGGTCGGCGCCGTCGCGGCGATGGGCATTCCGGAGGTGAACCGGCTGGTCAACGCCTTCTTTGCCGGCGCCAAGGAGGTCAACCCGAACATCAAGAAGAAGGTCGCCTTCATCGGTTCCTTCTTCGACCCGCCCAAGGCCAAGGAAGCGGCGGTCGCCCAGATCGACGCCGGCGTCGACGTCATCTACGCCGAGCGCTTCGGCGTCATCGAGGCGGCGGTGGAGAAGAAGATCTACGCCATTTCCAACATGTCAGACCAGTCGAGCCTCGGCCCCGACACGGTCATTACCGGCCCGGTCTGGGACATGTACCCGACGGTCGAGCAGGCGATCAAACTGGTCAAGGCCGGCGTCTTCACCGCGCAGGACTATGGCGACTTCTCGCGCATGGCCAAGGGCGGGTCGTTCCTGGCGCCGTACCACAAATTCGACAAGACGCTGCCGGCGGACGTGAAGGACCTGGTCGAGAAGAAGAAGGCCGAGATCCTGGAAGGCAACTTCCGGGTGGATGTGGATGAGAATACGCCGGTCTCGGATTGAGGTTTGGTTGGAGGGTGGTGCCTGGGCACCCCCCTCTGCCCTGCCGGGCATCTCCCCCTCAAGGGGGGAGATTGGGAGCTTCGACGCTGGCGCTTCTATTTTCCGGCGGGAAAATTGGCGAAAGCCGGCGTGACATCCGATCTCCCCCCTTGAGGGGGAGATGGCCGGTAGGCCAGAGGGGGGTGTGACGGGCACGCCCTCACAATTCAGGAGCATCCTTGTCCGCCCCTCTCATCGAAATGCGCGGCATCACCAAGAGCTTCGGCGCCGTCAAGGCGAACGAGGCCGTCGACCTCAGCGTCGCGCCCGGCGAAATCCTCGGGCTGCTAGGCGAAAACGGCGCCGGCAAGACGACGCTGATGAACGTGCTGTTCGGCGCCTATGCGCCGGATGCCGGCGAAATACTCATCCAGGGCGAGCCGGTGCGGATTACCAGTTCGGCCGATGCGCTGGCCGCCGGCATCGGCATGGTGCATCAGCATTTTCATCTGGCGCCGCGGCTGACGGTTCTGGAAAACCTGCTCATCGGCATATCAGGCAAATCCGGCCGCATCGATCGTGCCGGCGGGCTTGCCCGGTTGTCTGACATCAGCAGACAGCATGGGCTGACGCTGGACCCCAATCTGCCGGTCTCTGCGCTGTCGGTCGGCGAGCAGCAGCGGCTCGAAATCGTCAAGGCGCTGTTTCGCGGTGCGAGGCTTTTGATCCTCGACGAACCGACGGCGGTGCTGGCGCCAAGCGAGGTCGACGGGTTGTTTTCGGCATTGCGTTCGATGGCGGCGCAAGGCCTCGGCATCATTTTCATCTCGCACAAGCTGAACGAGGTGCGGGCGCTTACCCATCGCTGCACCGTGCTGCGGCATGGGCGCGTCGCCGGCCGCGTTGACGATCCGGGCAACACGACGTCGGCGGAAATGGCGCAGCTGATGTGCGGCCACGAGATCGTGCCGCCGGCGAGGGGGCCGTCGACGCCGGGTGCGGCGGTGCTGACGCTCGACGGCATTTCAACCTCAAGGCACGCGGGCACGCCGCTGCGCGATATATCGCTGTCGGTGCGAGCCGGCGAGATCCTCGGCATAGCCGGCGTCTCCGGCAATGGTCAGCGGGCGCTGGCCGAAGTGATTTCCGGCACACGGGTGCCTGATGCCGGCGCGATGACGATAGCCGGCAAAGCAGTGACGCGGTTTTCGCCGCGCGAGGTGCAGGCGCTCGGCCTCGGCCGCATTCCGGAAGACCGCATGACGACCGGGCTGGTGACCAATCTGCCGCTCGCCGATTCCATGGTGCTGCCGCGCATCGGCACGGCGGCGTTCAGCAGCAAGGGCCTGCTCAAGCCGGATGCGATCCGCGCCTTCGCTGAAGAGCAGATCAAGGCCTATGATATCAGGTGCCCCGGGCCGATGATCCGCGCCGGCGCGCTGTCGGGCGGCAATCTGCAGAAAGCGCTGCTGGCGCGCGAGTTGGCCTTCGATCCCAAGGTGCTGATCGTCTCGCAGCCGACGCGCGGCCTCGATATCGGTGCCGCCCGCTTCATCCACGAAAAGTTCCTCGACATGCGCGCCAAGGGCTGCGGCATCGTCGTCATCGGCGAGGATCTCGAGGAGCTGCTGGTGCTCTGCGACCGCATCGCGGTGATGTATGAGGGACGCATCGCCGGGACGCTCGACAGCGCTGACGCCACGATCGCACGGCTCGGACTGCTGATGACAGGGGCGGAGGGGAGCGCTTGAACAATGCTGTTGGCTGACTTCCTCGGATATTGCCCACAACATAGTGCTTTGGCCGTCAGCGCTGCCCCTCACCTGCCTGCCGGCATCCTCTCCCCGTATAGTGACGGGGAGAGGGACGCTCTCATCACGGCTTTCGCCAATCGCCGGCGTTGCAGGAAAAGTGCCGAGGCCGCAAACAGCCCCCTTCTCCCCGTCCCTATACGGGGAGAAGGTGCCGGCAGACGGATGCGGGGCGGCGCCAACACCGGATACATCGGTGGGACAGCTGCGCTGAGGGTGGAGGGCCGTAGCTGATGTTCCGCCTGGAGGCCCGCACCTCGACCCCCGCCTGGTTCAACCTGGCGCTGCCGATCATCGCCATCGCTGCCACGCTTGTGCTCTGCAGCGGGCTCATCGCTCTGGCCGGCGCCGGGGTGCTGGAAGCGTATGGCGTGATGCTGTCGGCCTCGTTCGGCGACAGCTATGCCATCACCGAAACGCTGGTGCGCGCAGCACCCATGATCTTCACCGGGCTGGCGGTCGCGGTGGCCTTCCGGGCCAAATTCTGGAACATTGGCGCGGAAGGCCAATTGCTGGCCGGCGCCGTGGCCAGCTGCTTCGTCGGCGCCATCCCGATGCCGGGGGCGCTCGCAATCCTGTTGATGGCGCTGGCGGGCGCTGCTGCCGGTGCCGCTGTCGCGCTGGTGCCAGCGACCCTGCGAGTGAAATTCAAGGTCGATGACGTCGTCAGTTCGCTGCTGCTCAACTCGGTCATCTACTACGCGCTGATGGCGCTGATCGAGGGACCGTGGAAGGATAGTTTCAGCGGCTATCCGATCTCGCCGCCGATCGAGGATTCGGCGAATTTCCCAGTGCTGCTCGAAGGCACAAGGCTGCATCTCGGCGTCATCGCGGCGCTGATTGCGGCACCCTTGGTCTGGTTCCTGATCGTGCGCACCACGCTCGGCTTCCGCATCCGGGTCACAGGCGAAAGCCCGGAGGCCGCCCGCTATGGCGGCATCCATGTCGAGCGGGTGCTGATCTCGACGGCGCTGCTTTCGGGCGCGCTGGCCGGGCTCGCCGGCGTCGGCGAGGTCGGCGGCGTGCATTTCCAGGTGATGAGCGACATCTCGCCGGGCTATGGCTATTCCGGCATCGTTGTCGCCATGCTGGCCAGGCTCAACCCGCTCGGCGTCGTGCCGGCGGCGATCTTCCTCGCCGCCGTGATGACCGGCGCCGAGGCGATGTCGCGCGCCACCGGCGTTCCGGCCTTCCTCAGCGATGTCATCCAGGGAACCGCGCTGCTTGCCATGCTGGTGGCGCTGCTGTTCACGGCCTACCGCATCCGCCGCGTAGGAGCGGCGTCATGAGCGCGGTGTTCGAACAGATTTTTCAGGTCGGTTTTCTCGCCGCCATCATCCGTATCGCCACGCCGCTGGCTTTCGCGACGCTCGGCGAAATGTTTTCCGAGCGCGCCGGCGTGCTCAATCTTGGCATCGAAGGCATCATGCTCTTGTCGGCGATGACCGGCTTCACCGCCGCCAGCCTCAGCGGCAGTCTGTGGCTCGGCGTGCTGGCGGCTGTATTGACCGGCACGCTGATGGGGGCGCTGCATGCACTGTTCACCGTGGCGCTCGGCCTCAGCCAGCATGTCTGCGGCATCGGCGTGACCTTGTTCTCGTCGGGTCTTGCCTATTTCCTCTACCGGCTGATCTTCGGCCAGCAATCGGTGCCGCCGAGCATCAAGGGTTTTCAGACCCTGCCGATCCCGATCCTCTCCGACATTCCCGTTCTGGGCCCGGCGGTGTTCAACCAGTTTGCGCTGGTCTACATGGCGATCATCGCCATCCCGCTCGCCGCCTTCATACTCTACCGCACGCCCTGGGGCCTGTCTGTGCGCATGGTCGGGGAAAACCCGCGCGCTGCCGATTCCGCCGGCGTCAGCGTCATTGCCACGCGCGTCCAGGCGGTCATCCTCGGCGGCGCGCTGATGGGGCTCGCTGGCGCCTTCCTCACCATGGCGCAGTTCAACGCCTTCACCTTCGGCGTCGTCTCCGGCCGCGGCTGGGTGGCGATCGCGCTGGTCGTGTTCGGCCGCTGGGACCCGTGGCGCTCGGCGGGCGCGGCGCTGCTGTTCGCCTTCGTCGATGCGCTGCAATTGCGCATGCAGGCGAGCGGCCTCGGGCATATCCCCTACGAGGCGTTCCTGATGCTGCCCTTCATCTTCACCATCGTGGCGATGGCGGTGATGTCGCGCAATGCGGTGGCGCCGTCAGCGCTGCTGAAGCCGTTCCGACGGGAGGAGCGGTAGACGAGTAGGACTTGGCGCCCTTCCTCTCCCTCCGCAGGGGGGAGAGGTGGCGCTGCGAAGCAGCGACGGAGTGGGGGAACCAGCAGGCAACCGTCGCCAACGGACAGTGAAAGGGGACCAAGGCGCAAGAATCTTCCTGCACTGCGCCAAGGGTCGACCCCACTCCGTAGAGCTGCGCTCGACACCTCTCCCCCGATCGACGGGGGAGAGGAAGGGCGCCAAGCCTGGGATACTCACATCGCGGTAAAGCCGTTGTCCACGAACAGATGCGTGCCGTTGACGAAGCTGGACTCGTCGCTAGCCAGATACAGCGCGGCCTTGGCCACTTCCTCCGGCTCGCCGATGCGGCCTTGCTGCGCGGCCAACGCGGCATCCGAAACGTCGACGCCGAGCTTGCCGAGATCGGCCACCTCGCGCAGGCCGTGCGGTGTCCTGATAAAGCCGGGGCAGACGGCGTTGCAGCGGATGTTGCGGTCGCGGAACTCGACCGCAATGGCGCGCGCAAACATATGGCAGGCGCCTTTGGTGGTGTCGTAGAGCACCTCCATCGGTGTGGCCGCCACCGCCGAGATCGACGAGGTGCAGACGATCGAGCCGCCGCCGGCCGCGATCATGCCGGGCAGCACGGCGCGGGTCATCAGGAACATCGAGCGTACATTGACGGCATGCAGCCAGTCCCATTCCTGCACCGTCGTTTCCAGGAACGGCTTTATCACGATGGTTCCGGCATGGTTGAACAGCACGGTCGCGGGGCCAAGCTTGGCTATCGCCGCTTTCACCGCCGCCTCGACCTGTGCCTCGTCCGAGACGTCGGCGACGAAATGCTCGGCTATATGCCCGCGCGCCCGTATCGCCGCGGCGGTTGCGGCCGCCGCCTCGCCATTGCGGTCGATGATCGCCACCTTGGCGCCTTCGGCCGCAAACAGTTCCGACGCCGCCCCGCCCATACCCGTCGCGCCGCCCGAGATGATGGCGACCTTGCCCGCCAGTCTTGCACCCATGTTGTGTTCCCCATGCCCTGATTTGAAATCGTCCGCTTTTGCTCGGGAATGGCGATGCTATCGCCGATGCGAAGGCTGGCCAAGCTGGCTGGTCGCCTGCCTCGAATCGTGGCCTCCCAGCAATCTCAGACCAATTGACATCGAGGATTGAGAAAATTGTTCTGCGTATTGCCAAAAAATAGCAATCGACAAAGTCTACTGATTTTATAGATTAACCGGCGAGACGGAGGTCGATATGTCCTATATCCAGAACGCCGAGACGGATCGCAGCAGCCAGAGGCTGGCCAATGCCCAGGCTTTCCGCCCGGCCTATGCAGGCGCCTTCGCCTATCTCGTCTTTGCCCTTGCGTTCGCGTTCACCGGGGCAGTTGTGCTCGGCCTGATCCCCTGATCCGTTCAGGCCGAAAGGGTGGCGACCCAAAGCAATTCCAGGAAAGTGTGAAGCGGTTTTCCGTCCGGAATTGCGAGAAACAAAGAGATAGAGCGGTTCGCCGTGGCGAAACGCTCTAGCGCCTTCAGGCAACCGGAGTTGATGAACCGAACGCGGATGCGCTTTGGCGCGGACCGCTTTTTTTGCATGTCGCTGCCCCAAACCCGGAGGCCACGTTTGAGCGACATGCATCCAACGTGATGGAGGAGATGGCAATGCCGATCGAGTTCACGCATGTTCCCGGCAAAACGCAGGCCGCCGACGCCGGTTCGGCCGTTCCTTTCTTCTATGATTTCGTCGAGACGGCGACAAAGCTGTCGCTGATCGAGGATTCCGGCTTCCAGAAGATCGTCGTCGACGATCAGGCCGGGCTGTTGACCAATATGGACATTGCCGCCCAGGCGCTCGACCGCACCTCGTCGCTGGAAGTGGTTCTGACGCATTGGGCCGGCGTAATCGCGCCCGCGGTCGCGGCCAGGCAACTGGCGGCGCTCGACGCCAGGAGCGGTGGTCGGCTATCGCTGAGGATGCTGAGCGAGCCGCTGGACGACGACGATGCCGAGACGCGTCCGGTTGGCCACACGGTGGTCTGGCAGCGCATCGACGAATATCTGGTGTTGCTGAAGCGGCTGTGGTCGAACGACAGGCCCTTCGACCATGAAGGCGCCTTCTACAGCATCAAGGGTGGCTACGTGCCGCGCAAGGGGCCGCATGGCGCCGATATCACCATCCGCATGGGTGGCCAGTCCGGCACCGCGCTCCGGGTCGCCGGACGGCATGCCGACGTCTTTGAGCTGGCGCCCGGCTCGCTCGATGAGATCCGCCAGCTGATGGAGCGCGCGCGCAGCGCCGCCGCCGAGCATGGCCGCGCCGGCAAGCTGCGTTTTGCGCTTCCGATTCGTATCCGCTCAGAAGGCCACGTATCTACTGCCGGCCATAAGGCGGTGGAACTCTCCGGACCGCCAGCACAGATCGCTTTGTCGCTGCTACCCTATGCGGCGCTCGGCATCAGCGAGTTCATGATCGTCGGCGTCGACAGGCCGCGGGAGATCGCCAGCATCGCCCGCGAGACGATCGCGCTCACGCGCAACTCGCTAGCGCGTCGTGAGGCCGAAGTGCCGCAGCCCGGCGCGTTTGCGTCGCGAGCAGGGTCGGACATACACGCAGCGCGGTGACCTGCAACACAAGGCAGGCTTCTAGCCTGCCTTACCAACCAGCCGCGCCAGCGCGTTAAGGACGGCGCTTGAATCGGTCAGCGCGCCGAAAACGCCGTCCTCCACCGTCACCATATGCAGCGCCGCCTCATGCGCGTACTGGTCGCCGCTGGCGCAGGCGTCGGCGATGGTCAGGCACTGGAAATTGCGGTCGCAGGCCTCGCGCAGCGTGGTGTGGACGCAGACATCGGTCGTGCAGCCGGAAAACATCAGATGCGTGATGCCTCGTGCACGCAGCACAAGCTCGAAATCGGTGTAGGTGAAGGCGCTGTTGCAGGTCTTGTCGACGATGATGTCGTCGGCCGCGACCTCTATGTCGGCGACAATCTGAAAGCCAGAACCCGAGCGCAGCAGCACGTCGGTGCCTTCGAGGCCCGCCCGCTTGCGGCGCCATTGCTCATAAGGCGTCATGTCGGCCATGTCGCAGCGATAGCCTTGTCTGGTGTAGATGATGGTGAGGCCGGCCGCGCGTGCCGTTGATATCAGCCGGTTGACCGTCGGCAGGATGGCGCGCAGCGGGGCGGGGTCATAACCCTTCCTGGCAAAATAACCTGTCGGCGACAGGAAGTCCTCCTGCAGGTCGATGACGACGAGCGCGGTGTTTGCCGGCACCAGCCGGCCGTCATAGGGGAAATCGAACGGTGTCGCCTTGATCATCGCCGCATGCCTCCCGCTTGCCTCTCGTCATCGTGGCTCAGGACCGGCGCCGCCGTCCATCCCTTAGTGCGAAGACGCCAAGTGCTGAGATCGTGAAGGCGGCGATAGACGTAGCCGGCGCGAGGGTGAGGCTGGCCGAGGCAAGGATGCTGCCTCCATCTTCCGGCTTTTCGATGCGACGCCAACACGCCTCGACAAATTGTTGTCTCAAAAAGTCATCTTATTTGTTGACTAGTAAAGTCATGTTTCATAGTCAAACGGACACGGCTTGCCGGAACCGGTTTCAAGAAGAGCTCGCCGCGCCTGAGAAAGGCCAAGATCCGTGGCTGGACTTCACCGGCTCGGGCAACTCGACGCTGATCAAGCTGCTGGCGCGCCGTCGGCCGGCGGCCAGCCGATCGGCTACGTGTGCAATGATGAAGCGAGGACGAAGCGTGTCCAGAAATGGTTTGTTGGCGGCGCTGGCCGCGGTCATGCTGTCGGCCGGTAGCGTTGCGGCGCAGGAGCAGCCGGCCATTCAACCTCGAGTGACGACGGAACCGGCAGCAACCGGCCAGCCGGCGGCAGTCGCGCCGCCAGCGGCGATGGAACAGGCGGCACCCACCGCACCTGTCGCGCCGACCGCACCGCAGCCTGCAGGCCAGCCCGGTGCAACCGCGCGGACCGAGCCTTCGGCGATATCGCTGGCCCTGCCGCACGATCTGTCGCCCTGGGGCATGTTCATGGCCGCCGACATCATCGTCAAAGCGGTGATGATCGGGCTCGCATTCGCCTCCCTCGTCACCTGGACGGTGTGGCTGGCCAAGTCGCTGGAAATCCTGTTCGGCAAGCTCGGCGCCCGGCGCGCCGCGCGCGCCATCGGCAATGCCGCCACCTTGCTGCAGGCCAGTCGTGCGCTGGGCAACAGCGGCGGCCCCGGCGCGCTCCTGGTGCAGGCCGCCGAGCAAGAGGCAGCGCTTTCGGCCAGCGCGCTGGACCACGTCACCGGCGACGGGCTGAAGGAACGCGTGACGTCGCGCCTGTCGCGCATCGAGGCGGCGGCGGCGCGGCGCATGTCGCGCGGCACCGGCGTGCTGGCAACGATCGGCTCGACGGCACCCTTTGTCGGCCTGTTCGGCACCGTCTGGGGCATCATGAACGCCTTCATCGGCATCTCGCAGGCGCAGACCACCAACCTCGCCATCGTCGCGCCCGGCATCGCCGAGGCGCTGCTGGCCACCGCGATGGGCCTGGTCGCGGCCATTCCCGCTGTTGTCATCTACAACGTCTTTGCGCGCTCCATATCCGGCTACCGGCAGATCCTTGCCGATGCCTCGGCCGGCGTCGAACGGCTGGTCAGCCGCGATCTGGATTTCCGCACGGTGCCGCAAGTGCCTGCGCTGGCGGCGGAGTGATGGGCCATGGCGGCTAGAATTCGCGAGACCTTCGACGGCGATCTCGAGGAAAACCACGAGATCAACGTTACGCCGTTCATCGATGTCATCCTGGTGCTGCTGATCATCTTCATGGTCGCGGCGCCTTTGGCGACGGTCGACGTCAATGTCGATCTGCCGGGCTCGACCGCGACGCCAGCACCGCGGCCGGAAACGCCGCTGTTCCTGACGCTGAAGGACGATCTGACGCTGGCGATCGGCAATGACAGTGTGCCGCGCGCGGCCTTTGCCGCCGTGCTCGACGGCAAGACAAAGGGCGACAAGCAGACCCGCATCTTCCTGCGCGCCGACAAGGCGGTCGGCTATGGCGATCTGATGGAGGTGATGAATTTGTTGCGCGGCGCCGGCTACCTGAAAATTGCGCTGGTCGGGCTGGAAACGGTGCCGGCGGGACCGGCCGCGCCGTCGCAACCAGGCCCCGCCCCATGATGCATCTGGCCGCTGCAGTTCCCATGGCCGATCCGCCGCGCACTGGCGCGCGCGAGATCGGTCTGTGGACAATGGCAGCGGTGCTCATTGTCGGCGCGCATGTCGCGATCGCCTATGCCGTGCAGAGCTTCAGCCTGGCCAACGAGATGGATGGCGGCCCGCCGCCGGCGGTGGCGATCGAACTGTCGCCTATGATGGTCGCACCGGCAGTGCCGGACGACGCGATAGCCGATGTGGTGACGCCGGAGCCGACGAACCAGGTCGAGGAGACGGTCGCCGACGCAGAACCTGTCGTGGAGCCGGACGTCGGAAAGCCGGAGCCGGTCACCGAGGAGGCTGAAGAGGTCCAGCTCGACGAGCCCGCACCAGTCGAGACGGCCGCGGCCGAACAACCCGACCAGCCGCCGCTCGACGAGGTCGTACCCGACATTGTCCCGGCCATTGCGCCGGACGTGGTCATTCCGCTGCCGCAAGCCAAGCCGGTGGAGGATAAGCCGGTCGAGAAGGCGAAGAAGGCGGTCGAAAAGCCCAAGCCGCCCCCGAAGAAAGAGAAGAAGGAAAAGGCCACGCCGGCGAAAGCGGTCGTGACCGCCAGTGTCGATGCGAAGGCGGCGGCGAAGGCTTCCGCGCCGAAGGCGTCGCAATCGAGTGGATCATCAGTCAGTGCAAGCAAATGGAACTCACAGCTGATCGGATGGATCAATCGGCACAAGCGCTACCCGAGCGCGGCAAGGTCGCGGCGCGCCGTGGGTACCGCAAATGTGACCTTCGTCGTCAGCGCTTCGGGCAAGGTGACCTCCGTCCGGCTGACACGATCATCGGGTGACGCGGACCTCGATCGAGCCGCGCTGAGCATTCTGCAGGGTGCGACGGTGCCCGCACCACCGCCAGAGAAGGTCGGTACGGCTGTCGTGGCGCCTTTGATGTTCACGCTGCGGTAAAGTGGAGTCCAGCGAACGGTACCGACCTTGTTGGTGCGCGAAAAATTGCGCCCGGCGCCATGCGGCGAGAAGCCAAGCCCGTTCTCGGCATTCTTGCCGCGCACGATCAGCACCATGGCAAGCGGAAGGATGGCGACTCCGATACCTCGCCTTGCTCGGCCACCTTTTCGTGAAGCTGAACGGGTTGAACCGCTAGCCTGTTTGCCTAGGTAAAGAGCGTGGCCGGGCGCATTGCAAATCCGACAATCGGTATGACATTTTCCTGTATTAGAAAGCTTGCCCTTCCTGTTCTTGTCGTCGGCGTCCAGTCTTCCTGCGTCATTCCCGACGATACATCACGCATCGCCAAGGTTGACCCCACGGCGGCGGCGGCCCGCAAGGAGATGGTCGGCCTCAGCGAAGCCGACGTCCGGATGTGCGCGGGGTTTCCGACCGCCACCGCAGACGTTGGCGGGTCTGGCCAGATCTGGACCTACAAGCGCGTCGTTCAGCGCGGCAATCTCAGCATTGCCGTCCCAACCATGGCGGTAGGCGCGATCCCGGCGGTCGGCGGCTCCGTCAATGTCGCTCCCGGCGGTTATTGCGACACGCAAATTCGCATGGCCAACGGCCGCGTCGCCGAAGTCGCCTACGCGGGCGACAACAATTTGCCGAACAGACGGGACGCGCTTTGTGTCAGTACGGTGGACGCCTGTGTGGCCTATGCCCGCCAACACAGTCAAAGAGCGACAGCCAGATAGCTGGTCACGGCTGATTGGCGAGCCGTGGCGTTGCATGTCGACGTCGGTAAGGGCTTGACTGACCCGCCGGAGCGAATACGCTAAGGCGAAATACCGGCCCTGATCGCCGGGCGGCAAATATGCCTCGTATGCCTCGCCCCTGCGGTGCTGGCTGCGGGGCATTGTCATTTCTGGGGTCCAGTTTGAAACGGCGTATCGAGATCGGCATCCTCTATTCGCGCTCGGGCAGCTATCAGCTGGTCTCCGATGCGTGCCGGATGGGCGCCATGCGCGCCATTGCCGACATCAATGCCGACCGCAGCTCGGGCATCGAACTGGTGCCGGTCGAGCGCGATCCGCAAAGCAATGCCGATCGCTACGCGACGCTGTGCGAAGACATTTTCAGGACCAGCAGCGCCCGCCATGTCGTGGGCTGCGTCACCTCGTGGAGCCGCAAGGAGACCATCCCCGTGCTGGAGAAGGCGGGCGGCATGCTCTGGTATGCCTGCCCCTATGAGGGCTTCGAGGCCAACGAGCACGTCGTTTACATGCACGCTTGCCCCAACCAGCACCTAGTGCCGCTGATGGCGCATGTCGTGCCTCGCTTCGGCGCCAACGGCTTCCTGCTCGGCTCGAACTACATCTGGGGCTGGGAGATGAACCGCGTGGCGCGCGACCTGATCGCGGATGCCGGCGGCAAGGTGCTGGGCGAACGCTATCTGCGCATCGGCGAGACCGATGTGTCGCGGTTGATCGCAGAAATACGGGCAACGCGGCCGAATTTCATCCTCAACAATCTGATCGGCACCTCGTCCTATGCCTTCCTCGCCGCCTATCGCGATCTGGGCGACGAGGATGCGGCGTTCAGGCCGGAAAACTGCCCGGTCATTTCCTGCAACCTCACCGAGGGCGAACTGCCGGCGATCGGCGAAACCGGCAAGGGACATTTGTCGGTCGGGCCGTATTTCGCGCCGCGGCCGGCTGCCTTCGCCTCGTCCTTCGAGGCTTCCGCCTATGCCTCGGTGCAAGTGATGGCAGAGGTGCTGTCGCGCGACGCCGACGCCGGTCCGGCGGAGTTCTCGAAAGCCTTCGCCGAGCGGCGCTTCCCGACGCGGCTCGGGCCGATCGCCATTGACGCCCATTCCCAGCACGCGACACTGCCGGTGATCATCGGCCGGATCGCCGACGGCTTCTTTGAGGTCGTCAGTCGCGAGGATGAGGTGGCGCCGGATCCGTATCTGTCCCGCTACGATCCGGCAAAAACGTTCGGCCGTCCGCGCCTGAGGGTGGTGTCGTGACCAGGGCGCGCATCCCCAATCTTGGCGGCGCCAGGGCCTTCATCCTGCATCGACCGCACCCGACGGTGCAGGCGATCACCCGGCAATTGTCGGCCATCGGCCTGATCACTGTCGACTGCTGGCCGGAATTGCCGGCTGGGGCGCTGGCGGCCGATTTCGTCTTCTTCGACGCCGATCTCGGCTTTGACGAGCAATTTCCGTGGAAAGCGGGCGAGGCGCCGATGCCGTTGGTGGCGCTGATCGGTTCGGAGGCGCCGGGCCGTATCGAATGGGCGCTGTCGCACAAGGCCGATGCGCAACTCTTGAAGCCGGTCGGCAATGCCGGTGTGTACAGCGCGCTTCTGATCGCGAGGCAGAGTTTCGAGGCGCGAAAACATTTAGCCGGCGAAATTGCGTCGCTGCGCCAGCGCGTCGCCGAGCGCCAGACCATCGTGCGGGCGGTGGCGGCGCTGTCGAAGGGCAGCGACGACGAGCGCGCCTATGCGCAGCTGCGCTCGCTGGCGATGAGCTGGCAGATCAGTGTCGAGGATGCAGCGCGCCGGATCGTGGCGATGACAAGTGAGGAAGGAACGGGCGAGGAAGTAACGGGTGAAGAAGGCGGCGATGACCAGTCCTATCGCGCCTGATTTCCCGACGCCTGTGCGCATGCCGGTCAAGCCGCGCGCCGGCGTCTGGCGCCGGCTGATCAAACGCCGGCTGGCGCTGCTCGGGCTGGTCATCGTTGCCGTCGTCGTCGCCGGCGCCATCCTGGCGCCGTGGCTGACCGGCTACGATCCCAACGAGCAGATGTTCGATGGCCTGACCATCGAGGGGTCGCCCTTACCGCCGAGCGCCCAGTACTGGCTCGGCACCGACCTGCTCGGCCGCGACCTGCTGACCCGCATCCTCTACGGCGCCCGCACCTCGCTGATCATCGGCATTGTCGCCAATGGCGTGGCGCTTCTGATCGGCACGCTGGTCGGCGTCACCGCCGGCTATTTCCGCGGCTGGGTCGGCAGCGCGCTGATGCGCTTCACCGATCTGATGATGGCGTTCCCGGCCCTGCTGCTCGCCATCTGCTTGGCGGCGGTATTCCAGCCGAGCCTGTGGATCGTCGCCATGGTCATCGCGCTGGTCAACTGGGTGCAGACCGCGCGCGTCATCTACACCGAAACATCCTCACTCGCTGAGCGTGAATTCATCGACGCTGAACGCACCATCGGCGCCGGAGCGCCGCGCATCCTGTTTCGCCACATCCTGCCGCATCTCCTGCCGACCATCATCGTCTGGGGCACGCTCGGCATCTCGACCACGGTGCTGCTGGAAGCGACTCTCTCCTTCCTCGGCATTGGCGTGCAGCCACCAACGGCGTCGTGGGGCAACATCATTTTCGAAAACCAGACCTATTTCCAGGCCGCACCCTGGCTGGTGTTCATCCCCGGTGCGGCGATCCTGGCGCTGGCGCTGGCCTTCAACCTGATCGGCGATGCGCTGCGCGACATCCTCGATCCGACGCAAAGAGGCCGGGCATGATCGCCTATCTCGGCCGCCGCCTGATCCAGTCGCTGCTGATCCTGCTCGGCGTCTCGCTGATCACCTTTGCGCTGCTCTACCTCTTGCCGGCCGACCCGGTGCGCCAGATCGCCGGCCGCAGCGCCACACCGCAGACGGTGGAAAACATCCGCCAGCAACTCGGCCTCGACCAGCCTTTCGTCGTTCAGTACTGGCACTATCTCACCAAGCTCATCAGCGGTGATCTCGGCCGCTCCTACATCCAGCGCTCCGAAGTCACAGAGCTCATCGTCTCGCGTCTGCCGGCAAGCCTGCTTTTGATGGTCGGCGCCATCCTGTGCGAATTGCTGATCGGCCTGAGCATGGGCCTGATCGCCGCCGTCAAGCGCGGCACCGCCACCGACCAGACCTTGATGGTCGCTTCCTTCGTCGGCGTCTCGGCGCCACAATTCGTCGTCGGGCTGTTGCTGCTCTACGTCTTTGCGGTGCGGCTGAGTTGGTTTCCGATCGGCGGCTACGGCACCTGGCGGCATCTCGTGCTGCCGTCGCTGACCATGGGCATACTCGGCGCTGGCTGGTATGCGCGCATGATGCGCTCGTCGATGATCGACGTGCTGCGCCAGGACTATGTCCGCACCGCCCGCGCCAAGGGTCTGGCGCGCAGCGCCATCATTTTCCGCCACGCGCTGCCCAACGCCATCCTGCCTGTCATCGCCATGATCGGCATCGACATCGGCATCTTCATGGGCGGCATCGTCGTCGTCGAAAGCGTGTTCGGCTGGCCCGGCATCGGCCAGCTGGCGTGGCAGGCGATCCAGCGCGTCGACATTCCGATCATCATGGGCGTCACGCTGGTGTCGGCCTTCGCCATCGTGCTCGGCAATCTCTTGGCCGACATCATCGCGCCCTTCATCGATCCCCGTATCAAACTCAGATGATCATCAAGCTCAGATGAAAATGAAAAACAAACAGAGAAAGGGAACACAACAATGAAAAAGTTTCTTGCATCCACCGTCGCGGCATCGGGGCTGGCGCTCATGCTCGGCATGGCAAGCGTCCGCGCCGAAGACGCGGTCGACCCCAACGCCAAGCAAGGTGGCGCCATCATCGTCACCTATAAGGACGATGTCGCCACCCTCGATCCGGCGATTGGCTATGATTGGCAGAATTGGTCGATGATCAAGAGCCTGTTCGACGGGCTGATGGACTACGAGCCGGGCACCACCAATTTGAAGCCCGACCTCGCCGAAAGCTACGAGATCGCGCCGGACGGCAAGACATTCACCTTCAAGCTTCGCCACGGCGTGAAGTTCCACAATGGTCGCGAGATGACGGCCGACGACGTGAAGTACTCGCTCGACCGCGTCACCAATCCGAAGACGCAGAGCCCCGGTGCCGGCTTCTTCGGTTCGATCAAGGGCTATGACGATGTCGCTGCCGGCAAGGCGACAAGCCTGTCCGGCGTCACCGTCGTCGACCCCTATACCGTCAAGTTCGAGCTGACCCGTCCGGATGCCACCTTCCTGCATGTCATGGCTATCAACTTCGCTCATGTCGTGCCGAAGGAAGAGGTCGAGAAATACGGCGCCGATTTCGGCAGGCATCCGGTCGGTACTGGCGCCTTTAAACTCACTGAGTGGACACTTGGACAGCGGCTCGTCTTCGAGCGCAATGCGGATTACTGGCACAAGGGCCTGCCGCATCTCGACAAGATCACCTTCGAGATCGGCCAGGAGCCGATCGTGGCGCTGTTGCGTCTGCAGAAGGGCGAGGTCGACGTGCTTGGCGACGTCATTCCGCCGGCCAAGTTCCAGGAGGTGATGGCCGATCCCGAACAGAAGGCGCGCGTCGTCGAAGGCGGCCAGCTGCAGACCGGCTATGTCACCATGAACACCACCATGGCGCCATTCGACAATGTGAAGGTGCGCCAGGCCGTCAACATGGCGATCAACAAGGCGCGCGTCGTGCAGATCATCAACAACCGCGCCGTGCCCGCCAACCAGCCGCTGCCACCGTCGATGCCCGGCTACAACAAGGACTACAAGGGCTATCCCTATGACGTCGCCAAGGCCAAGGCGCTGCTGGCCGAGGCCGGCCATCCCGATGGCTTCGAAACGCAATTGTTCGCCATGAACACCGACCCCAACCCGCGCATCGCCCAGGCGATCCAGCAGGATCTGGCGGCGATCGGCATCAAGGCCAGCATCCAGTCGCTGGCACAGGCCAATGTCATTGCGGCCGGCGGCGACAAGGCCGGCGCGCCGATGATCTGGTCCGGCGGTATGGCCTGGATCGCCGACTTCCCGGATCCGTCGAACTTCTACGGCCCGATCCTCGGCTGCGCCGGCGCGGTGCCCGGCGGCTGGAACTGGTCGTGGTATTGCAACAAGGATCTCGACGCCAAGGCGGCCGAGGCCGACTCGGTGGTCGACCCGGCAAAGGCCGGCGAACGCGACAAGATGTGGAGCGCCATCTACGACAAGGTGATGGAGGACGCACCTTGGGCGCCGATCTTCAACGAGCAGCGTTTCACGCTCAAATCGGCCCGCATGGGCGGCGCCGACAACCTCTATGTCGACCCGGTCCATATCCCGATCAACTATGACAATGTGTACGTAAAAGATGTGCAGTAACTGCGACTACACCATCCACGGGCGCCATCACCATTTCGGCTGGGACAATTCGTTTGTCCCGGCCGAGCGGGTGGCGCCCGGCGCGACCATCGAGTTCCAGTGCCTCGATGCAGGGGGCGGCCAGCTTCAGGCCGACAGCACGGTCGCCGACGTCGCCAAGCTCGACTTCGAAAAGGTCAACCCGGTGACCGGACCGATCTTCGTCGAGGGTGCGGAGCCGGGCGATGCGCTGAAGGTGACGATCGAAATGTTCAAACCGTCCGGCTTCGGCTGGACGGCGAACATTCCGGGTTTCGGCCTGCTTGCCGAGGATTTTACAGAGCCGGCGCTGAACATCTGGAAATACGACGCCGCCTCGCTCGAGCCGGCGCTGTTCGGTAAAAATGCGCGCGTGCCGCTGAAGCCTTTCGCCGGCACCATCGGCAACGCCCCGGCTGAGGTGGGGCTTCACTCGGTGGTGCCGCCGCGGCGCGTCGGCGGCAATCTCGACATCCGCGACCTCGCCGCCGGCACCACACTCTATCTGCCGGTGGAAGTGGCGGGTGCGCTGTTCTCGGTTGGTGATACGCATGCCGCGCAAGGCGACGGCGAGGTCTGTGGCACGGCGATCGAAAGCCCGATGGACGTCGTGCTCAAGCTCGATCTGGTCAAGGACGCCAGGCTGAAGACGCCGCGCTTCACCACGTCGGGCCCGGTGACGCGCCATCTCGACGCCAAGGGTTATGAGGTAACGACCGGCATCGGCCCAGACCTGATGATGGGTGCGAAGGAGGCGGTCGCGCAGATGGTCGACCTGCTCGCGGGCCGCTACGGAATAGACCCGGTCGAGGCCTATATGCTGGCCTCGGTCTGCGGCGATCTCCGCATCAGCGAGATTGTCGACATGCCGAACTGGGTGGTGTCGTTCTACTTCCCGCGCTGCGTGTTTGAATGATCTTGGGTCGGCGCCGCACCCCCACCCCGCTGCTTCGCAGCGACCCTCCCCACAAGCGGGAGGGTGAAGCGCCGGCGCCCTACCTCCCCCTTGTGGGGAGGTCGGACCGAAGGTCCGGGTGGGGGGCGTGCCGGAATAAACTTCTCAGAACCCCGCTCTTGCGATGACCTCGATCCCCGAAACAATCCTCGACATCGCCAACCTCTCCGTCAGCGTGCGTGGCGAGGACGGTGAGCGGGAGGTTGTCTCCAACCTGTCGCTGACGCTGGCGCGTGGCGAGACACTCTGCATTGCCGGCGAGTCTGGCTCCGGGAAGTCAATGACCGCACTGGCGATCATGCAACTCCTGCCGCAGCCGGCTGCGCGTATTTCGTCCGGCAAGATCCATCTCGGCGACACCGATCTGGCAACCCTCGACGAGCGCCAGATGCGGCGCATCCGCGGTGACCGCATCGCCATGATCTTCCAAGAGCCGATGACCTCGCTCAACCCGGTGCTGTCGATCGGTCGGCAGCTGACCGAATCCATCGAGGCGCATACCAGCCTGTCGCAGGCCGAGGCCCGCCAGCGCGCCATCGAAGCGCTCAAGGCGGTGCGCATCTCTGAAGCCGAAAGCCGGCTAAAACAGTTTCCGCATGAGCTGTCCGGCGGCATGCGCCAGCGGGTGATGATCGCCATGGCGCTGGCGCTCGAGCCCGATGTGCTGATCGCCGACGAACCGACGACGGCGCTCGACGTCACCGTGCAGGGCGAGGTGCTGGAACTGTTGCGCGACCTGCAGCGTCAGCACGGCACCAGTGTCATCTTGATCACCCACGATATGGGCGTGGTCGCCGAAATGGCCGACCGCGTCATCATCATGCGGCATGGCCGCATGGTCGAGGAGGGCAAGACCGCTGATATCTTTGCCCGACCGCAGGCCGATTACACGTGCGAACTGCTGGCCGCCGTGCCGCGCATCGGCAGCGGCGTCGGGCGGCAGAAATCCAGGGATGTGCTTGAAGCCTCAAAACCGGCCAATGTCGCCGAGGTCAACGGCTTGCATGTCCGTTTCGATCTGCGCGGAGGCATCTTTGGCCAGGTCACCCGCCGCGTCCACGCCGTCGAAGGCGTCAGCTTCTCGATCGCGCCCAACGAGACGCTGGCGCTGGTCGGCGAATCGGGTTGCGGCAAGTCGACCACCGCCAAAGCGCTGGCAGGGCTGGTGCCGTATAGCGGTGACATCGTTATTGGCGGGCGCAATCTTTCCGGTCTCGGCCGCGTCGAGCGCAAGGCGGTGCGCCGCGACGTGCAGATGATTTTCCAGGACCCGTTCGCCTCGCTCGATCCGCGCATGCGTGTCGGCGATCTCGTCGCCGAGCCCTTGGTGATCCACGGCATCGCCTCGAAGGACGAGCGCCGCGATCGCGTGGCAGTGCTATTCGAGCGCGTCGGCCTGTCGGCCGACCAGATGGAGCTCTATCCGCATGAATTCTCCGGCGGTCAGCGCCAGCGCGTCTGCATTGCACGGGCGCTGGCGCTGCGGCCAAAGCTGATCATCGCCGATGAAAGCGTTTCGGCGCTCGACGTCTCGGTACAAGCGCGCGTGCTCGACCTGCTGAAGGAATTGCAGCGCGAATTCGGCGTCGCATATCTCTTCATCTCGCATGACATGGCGGTGGTCGAGAACATCTCCGATCGCGTCGCCGTCATGTATCTCGGCCAGATCGTCGAAATGGGCACACGCGACCAGGTGTTTTCCAACCCGCGCCATCCCTACACCAGGCGGCTGATCGAAGCCGTGCCGGTGCCAGACCCGGCGCAGCGCAGAAGCCGATTCGCCCGCCTCGACCAGGAGATACCGAGCGCGACCCGCAAGATCGGCGAAGCGCCGCTGAAGCTGGCGCTGAACGATGTCGGCAACGGCCATCTCGTCGCTGCGGAAAGCTGAGCCCGCACTGGTCGGCGATTGGAGCTATTCTTTTACCTTGTTGGGCACAACCAGGCATTGCTGTATTCGGGTTTACCACGCCTTAGGCGGCGGGAGGGATTATACTGGTTGGCTTGGCCTCAGGGGGAAACAGTGCTGAAGGCGGTTCTGCAGCTGCTGCCGGGTCGGTTCATGGATGTGCGTATGCGCGTGTCCGACGGCTACGAGACGCGCGTCGTGGAGCGGCCTGGGCGCTGGATGACGGCGGCCGATCTGGAGCAGCTGAGCAGCGATCTGCGGCTGGTGGCGTCGACGACGCTGAAGGCCGGCAGCCTGACCTATGGCGTGTTTTCCGGCGATCGCAGCCGGCTGGAACATTCCATCATCACCATCGTCTACCGGCGCAGCGACGGGCGGCCGATCGCCTTCAACGCGCTGGCGCTGATGGAGATTTCACTGGCCGGCAAGCCGTATGAGGTCCTGCACCTCGGCCTCGTCATGGTCGATCCGGACGAGCGCAGCCGGGGGCTGAGCTGGATCCTCTACGGCCTGACCTGCTTCCTGATGTTCCTGCGCAACCAGCTGCGGCCGATCTGGATCTCCAACGTCACCCAGGTGCCCGCCGTCGTCGGCATGGTCGCCGAAGCCTTCACCAATGTATTTCCCGGACCGCATGCCGGCGCACGGCGCTCGCTGACCCATGTGCTTTTGGCGCGGCAGATCATGGCGCGCCACCGCCATGTCTTCGGCGTTGGCCCGGAAGCGGGTTTCGACGAAGAGCGCTTCGTCATCACCAATGCCTATACAGGCGGCTCGGACGATCTGAAAAAAACCTTCGACGAGGCGGCCAAGCACCGCGTCGAGACCTATAACGAGTTCTGCCAGAAAGAGCTCGACTATGGGCGCGGCGATGACATGCTACAAATCGGCCAGATGAGTTTCCAGGCGGCGCGCACCTATCTCGCCGACGCGGTGCCGCGCGGCTCGCTTGCCGCCCTTGCCGTGGCGGGTGCCGCCGCCACGCTGCAGCGGCTGGTGCTGCCGGTGGTTCACTGGGCGGATTCGAGCCGGCAATGGAATGTGCTGAGACCATGGACACGCTAGCGGCCTCAGATGCGGTACGCCGTTTCACGCTCAAGCTGATGGCAGCGGAGCCATGAGTTTCGACGACACACTCGTCGCCGACACCATCACCTCGCTGGCGGCGCTGTTCGGCCTGCTGATCGTGATATCGGTCGTCGGCGGGCGCGACGATGGGTTGTCGCGCCGCTTCCTGTTTGGGTTGCGTGTGCTGGCGGTGCTGCTCGCCTGCCGCATTCTGGACTGGACGACCGGCCTCGCCCTCTTCCGCTTCGTCACCATCGCGGCAGCGGGCCTGCTGCCGCTGGCCGCTCTTTTGCTGACTGAGGGCTTGCTGCGCCGGCATGCGCCGTTTGCGCTTAAATTCTTCGCCGCAAGTGGCGCCCTGCTGTTCCTCCTGCTGGCTCTGATCCCGGAAAGCCTTGCAGAGCCATGGCGGATGGCGATGCTTCTGGCCTTCCAGTTCGGTGGTTTTGTCGCCATCGGCTGGCTGGTGATGACGCGCGATCGCGACAGCCTGTCGGCGGCCGAGAACCGCACCGTGGAGCGCATGGCGCTGTCGCTGCTGCTGATCCTTCCGTTCATGGTCACCGACTATCGGCCCGGCCTGTTCGAAGTGCCGGTGCGGCTCGGCGGCATCGCCATCCTGTTCCTGTGCTGGCTGACCATTGGTCTCGGACGGGCGAGCCTCGGCCACCGCGACACGATCGGCGCCTTTGCCGTCATCGCGCTGAGCTCGGTGTTTGCCGGGCTGGCGCTGGGCGGCATTGATGATCTCGGCTGGCGCGGCAGCGTGCAGGGCGTGGTGATCGTGCTGTCGGCGACGCTGCTGGCCGTCATCTACAATGACAGCGTCAGCCTCACCGCCGAAAAACGCCGCGACTCGCTGCTGAAGCACATGGCCGAGGGCGACCTGACGGATTCCGCGCGCTTCCTGCGCGGCCTGCAGCACCATATCCTCGTCGACGGCGCGCTGATCCTGCCGGCCGCCGACCTCGGCGATTTCGACCTGAAGGTGCTGGCGCGGGCGCTGGAACAGGCGCCGGTGCGCTCGCTCGCCGACGTGCAGCCGGATGCCCCCGTGGACGAGGACATACGCGAGCAGCTGGCATGGCTGTTCGAGAAATACGAGGCGACGCATGTGCTGCTGGCGACACTCGACCCGTTGGCCGTGGTCGCGCTCAACATGCCGGCGATGGCATCGTCGCCCGGCGTGGAAATGGAATTGCGCGCCGTGCAGCGCATGGCCATGCTGATCGCGCAGCGGGAGGCCGTGACGTGACGACAAGAAGGGCCGGCGTTTTGTGCCGACCCGTCTTGTGAGTGGATCAGGCGGCCTTGGTCTTCAAGGCCTCTTCGTCTCGGACCATCTTGGTGACGGCGGCGAAGTCGAGCTTGCCGGAGCCGAGCACCGGCACTTTTGAGACGACCCGCACCTCGGCCGGCACCATCAAATCCATGGCGCCATTGGCCTTGGCGAAAGCCAGGAAGTCCGCACGGGCCGCGCCGGGTGCCTCGGTGATGAGGATCAGCTTTTCGCCCTTGCGTGCGTCGGGCACGGTCGCGACCGCCGACAGCGAGCCCTTCCACAATTCTCCGGCCAGCGCTTCGACAGCCGCCAGCGAGATCATCTCACCGCCGATCTTGGCAAAACGCTTGGCGCGGCCGCGAATGGTGATGAAGCCACCCTCGTCGATGGCGACGACGTCGCCCGTGTCATGCCAGCCGTCTTCGAGCGGCTCGAGCACGCCGGGTTTCTCGGCTCGGAGATAGCCGGCCATGACATTGGGTCCGCGCACGAACAGCCGGCCGCCATCGTCGACGCCAGGCACCGGGTCGAGGCGATATTCCATGCCGGGCATGATCTTGCCGACGGTTCCGGAGCGGTTGTACATCGGCGTGTTGATCGAGATCACCGGCGCTGTTTCGGTGACGCCATAGCCCTCGAGGATGCGCACGCCGAACTTCTCCATATAGGTCATGCGCGTCGCTGCCTTGACCGGTTCTGCGCCGGCAAAACAATAGCGTATCGACCGGAAGTCGTAGGGGTGCGCGGTGCGGGCATAGCCTGAGAGGAACGTATCGGTGCCGAAAATGATCGTCGCGTTCGAGCCGTAGATCAGTTCGGGCACGAGGCGGTAGTGCAGCGGTGAGGGGTAGAAATAGACCGGCACGCCCGAGATCAGCGGCAGTACGGTGCCCGCCGTCATGCCGAAGGAATGGAAGATCGGCAGCACGTTGAAGACCTTGTCGCCCGAGTGGAAGTCGATGCGCGACGCCGCCTGGGCGGCATTGGCCAGGATGTTGCGGTGGGTAAGCACCACGCCCTTGGGCGTGCCTTCCGAACCCGAGGTGAACAGGATCACCGCAGGATCGTCGGGCTTGCGGGCAACGCGCGGCGTGCTTTTGCGCAGCAGGCCCAGGAGCTTGTCCTTGAGGCCAATGGTGGCGCGCAAATCATCGAGCCAGACGATGTTCACCGACCGGCCGAGCTCCTCGACCACGGCGTCGAGTTTTGCCTGTTCGATAAAGGCGCGCGAGGTGAGCACGGTCTTCACCTCGGCGGCCTTGCAGGCGGAGAGGATGTTGGCGGCGCCGGCGGTGAAGTTCATCATCGCCGGAACCTTGCCGGAAGACATGACGCCGAGCAGCGTCGCGCAGGAGCCGTTGGCGTTGGGCAGCATGATGCCGAGCGTCTGCTGGCCGGCGTAGAGGTTCTTGAATTTCTCGCCAAGCACGGCCGCAGCCGTCAGCAGCTTGCCGTAGCTCAGCGAACCGGTGACCGGGTCCTGCACGGCGAGCTCTCTCATGCCGCGTTCGGTGGCGGTCTGGATGATCTTTTCCAGCACTGTCTTGTCAATGTCCTGGGTGCGGAAGACGAGGTCCGACATCACCTGATAGAGGGCAGACCCGGCCGCGGCGCGGCGCTTGCGGCCCTTCAGTTCTTGCGGCACTTCGAGCTTGACCGGCTCCAGAATGGTCACCTTGACCTTTGGGAACAGGCGGCGGCGCACATGCTGCGAGCTCAGCCGCGAGAAGTAGGTCTTCTCCAGCCCGTCGATACGCACCGGCACAACCATCGAGCCGGTCTTGTCGGCGACCATGGCGGCGCCGTCATAGACCTTCATCAGGCCGCCGGTAACGGTGATGCGGCCCTCCGGGAAGATGACCAGCGGGTCGCCACCCTGCACGACCTTGATCAGCGTGCGGGTGGACATCGGCTTGGCCGGATTGAGCGGCAAAGCGCGGGCAAGTTTCATGAACGGCTTCATCCACCAGGCCTGGGCGATGGTGTAGTCGATGGCGAAGACCGGCTCCTCATCGGTCAGCGTCAGCGCCAGCGGACCGTCGAGGAAGCTGACATGGTTGAGCGCCAGGATCGGCGCCTTGCCGGCCGCCTTGAGGTTGTCCATGCCCTCGACCTCCAGGCGGAGGAAGGCCCGGAACAGGATGGAGACGAAATCGCGGAAGGGGCTCGTCGGCAGGAATTTCAGCATCAGCCAGGCAGCAATCGCATTGGCCGCGGCGAGGCCGAACAGAATGCCGCCGGTGGAGACTTTGGTCTGGATCAAGGCGACAATAATGCCGCCGACCGTCATGAAGCCGGCATTGACGATGCTGACCGCGGCGACGACACGGGCACGGCGCGCCTCGGGCGACCAAGCTTGCACGGCGGCGAAGGTCGGCACCACCAGGAAGGCGGCTGCGATGGCCATGCCGGCGAGGTCGATCGCGACCCGGATCGTGTTCGGGCCAGCGAAGAATGCACCAAGGGTTTCTGCCTGGGGCGAAGGCGTCATGCTCCAGATCGTCCAGGCCAGATGCAGGCCGAACAGCGCCAGCAGCGACGTGCCGACCGGTGCCGGCAGAAGCACGATGCGGCCCTGCGACATCCAGGCGGCGATGGCCGAGCCGATGGCGATCGAGACGGCGAAGACCGCGAGATAGACGGTGACCGCCATCTCGTTGCCGCCGAGCGAATCCTTGACCAGGGTCGGCAGGATCGACAGCACGATGGCGCCGATCAGCCAGAACCACGAGGTCATCAGGCCGGCGCGCCAGATGCGCATGTCGGCGCGCAACTCGGCAACCTGACGCCAGGTCGAGCGGAAGATGTTCCTGTCGATGACGAGGTCAGGCGCCGCCGAACCGGTGGATGGGATGTAGCGGCTGACGAGCCAGCAGCCGACGGCGAGCGCCATCATGATCGGTCCGAACACTGTGACACCGATGCCATCGGCGGAAACAACGCCGCCGGCAATGGTGCCACCGAGGATGGCGGCAAAGGTGGCGGACTCGATCCAGGCGTTGGCCTTGGGCAGTTCCTTGCGCTCGAGGTGATCGGGCAGGATGCCGTATTTGATCGGCCCGAACAGCGCCGAGATGATGCCGAACATCGAGAGCGCCACCATCAGCACGGGAATGGACGACAGCGCGATGCCGACGACAGAGACACCCGCCGCGGCGATCTCGGCGAATTTCAGACGCTTGGCGATAAGCGCCTTGTCGAAGCGATCGGCGATCTCACCGCCAAGCGCCGACAGAAGCAGGAAGGGGGCCATGAAGACGGCGCCCGCCAGAGTGACCAGAGACGCCGCCTGATCCGCCGCCAGCGTAAACAGAATAAGAAACACCAGCGTGTTCTTCAGGAAATTATCGTTGAAGGCGGACAGGAACTGCGTCCAGAACAAAGGCGCAAAGCGCCGGGATGTCATCAGATGAGCTGTGGGACGGTTGATCGGGGCGATTTCCATAGCGGCGACTTCCATTGGGCAAGACCGGTGAAATCCTGTTGGGATCGATCAGCGGTCTTGCGCGGTTTGAGCCTTGTTTTAGCGGGAACCCGGTTACACTTCGTTACTACGGCTGACTTCCATCAGCAGCTTCTCGGTCTTGGCGTCTTCCAGCCGGTTGATGAAGCGGCTTGCTTCTTCCGAGTCACGCAACGTCTTGGTGATGGTGATCGAGGTGTGCACGAGCATGATGGCGGCCATGGCGTAAAAGCCCTTGGCGGCGAAGCTCGCCTCCATGAAGTAGATGCCGCCGGCCATCATCGTGGCGGCAACGACGAAACTGGCCATGGTGAAGGTCTTCCAGGCGCTCGAGTCCTTGGGGGAGTAGGTGTTCGGGGTCATCGGTATAATCCTTTCGTTTCAGGGTTAGGTTGGTTGGGCGTGGGTCTGTTTCAGGCCGGATACAATCACGCCGGCTTGGTCATGGTCTTCGTCAGCCGTTCGAGCACGGCGTCGGCGCTGCTTCTGAGCGGTGCGCCGCAGCCGGCGGCCGCGAGCTTTTCGCTGACCGCGGCCGGATCGCCCGACTGTTCCATCTCGGCCATGGCGGCCGCGGTGGCGTCGATCTGCTTTTGCCGTGTGCGCAGGCGCAGCAGCGTCTCCTCGGCGTCCCTGAGCGCCGAGAGGCTTGAGCCCGGCGCGCTTTCGCGCAGGCGCTGGGTCGAGTCGACCGCGGCAACGATGCGCTGGCCGCGCTGCAATTCACGCAGGCGCATTTCAGAGACGCGAATAATCCGCTTCAGCCGTTCGATTTCGGTGCTGAAGCTTTTCTGCGCCTCGCTGGAGGCATCGCGTTCGGCTTCCAGCATGGCGATCGTTTCGGCGGCCTCGCGGGCCAGTTCATTTTGTCCCTGCTCGATCGCGGCGATCGTGCGCTTCTCCAGGTCGTCGATGCGGACGACCAGTTTCTTGAACTGCGCGACTTCCTGTTCGTTCTGGGCGATGGCAATTGCGACCGCCCGGCGGGCAGCGGCGATGGCGTCGGCGCAATCGCGGATCTGCTGGCGCAAGATCACCAGCGCGTTGCGGTCGACGACCGCCTCGGCGGCTTCGTAGCTGCGGCCGCGAACGAGTGCAAAAAACTGTTTCAACATTCCCGTTTCTCCTCTATGAACGTTGTTCACGAATGCAACGTAACACATCGTGAACGACGTTCAAGGGGAAAATGAACGGTGTTCATAAATTTCGTATGAGGAAGGTTAATGACGGCAAAACGGGACGCCAAACGTGAGGATCTCAGGGGCAGGCTGATCGAGGCCGCCCAGGCGCGAATTCAATCCTCGGGGCTCGCCGGGCTGCGCGCACGCGACATCACGGCCGATGCCGGCTGCGCGCTGGGTGCGCTCTACACCGCCTTTGCCGACCTCGACGAGCTCATCCTGCACGTCAATTCGATTACGCTGGCGCGGCTGGGAGAGGCCTTGCAGCAGGAGGCGACGGGCGCCGCAGAGCCAAGGGCGAGGCTGAAGGCGCTGGCCAAGGCCTATCTCGGCTTCGCCCGCGACAACCGCATGGCATGGAAGGCGCTGTTCGAACACCGCATGGCGCCAGGCGTGGCGGTGCCCGAATGGCACCTGGCCGAACATGCGGTGCTGATCCAGCATCTGGTCGAGCCGCTTGCCCAGTTGCTGCCCGCGTTGGACACGCCGGACCTGCTGGCCCGCGCGCGCACCCTGTTCTCCGCCGTCCACGGCATCGTCGCCATCTCGCTCGAAGACCGCTTCATTGGCCTCGCGCCCACTGACCTCGAAAGCGAGCTGCTGGGTTTCGTCGACACGCTGGTGAGCGGGCTGGAGACGGAAAGAGAATGAGCTGCCGCGATCGGCTCTTGCCTCGCCGCTCTCTGCCCTTATGAAGACCGTGGCGCGGACTGGCCTGTTGATTAAGGCCGGCTGAAACTGTTTGGGACATCAGGTGACAATTAATCAGGAACGTCGGTTTCGGCCCGAAATACAAGGGTTGCGCGGACTGGCCGTCACTCTGGTCGTCATCTTTCACCTGTGGCCCTATGTTCTTCCCGGTGGATATATCGGCGTCGACGTCTTTTTCGTCATCTCGGGCTATCTGATCACCGGCTTGCTGGCGCAGATGGCGCTGCGCGACGGTCGCGTCTCGGTGATAGAATTCTATTCGCGACGGATTCACAGGCTTCTGCCGGCCGCGATCCTCGTGCTTCTGGTGACGCTGCTCGGCACGCTGCTGTTCATTTCCAAGGCGCGCTGGGAGGAAACCGCCAAGCAGATTCTGGCCAGCGCGCTCTATGTCGAGAACTGGCGCCTGGCCCATCAGGCTGTCAGCTATCTCGACGCCGACAATCTGCCGACGCCGGTGCAGCATTACTGGTCGCTTTCCATCGAAGAGCAGTTCTACATCGTCTGGCCGGTGCTCATGATCGGCGTGATCTGGCTGGCGCGGCGATGGCAGCTCTCCCTAAGGCGATGCCTGGCGACGACATTGTCGCTCGTTTTCGTTGCATCGCTGGTCGCCTCGGTTATCCTGACGAAAACAGATCCCGCCCAGGCCTATTTCGTCAGTCACACCCGCCTGTGGGAACTGGCGCTGGGCGGCCTGCTGGTGCTTGGCGAGCGCCGGTTTCGGCTGGGAGCGGGTGCAAGGCGGCTGCTGGCGCTTGCCGGCATCGCCGGCGTCCTCGCATCCGCTTTTCTGTTTTCCGCAGCGACACCGTTCCCTGGCCTCAGTGCGATATTGCCAACCTTGGCCACCGTGCTCGTCATCCTGGCTGGCGAAGTCCAAGCCGGCCGGTTTCGTGGACTCGATTGGTGGCCACTTCGTTTCATCGGCGATCGATCATACTCGATCTATCTCTGGCATTGGCCGCTGATCACATTCTTCCTGGGACAGGGCCATTCGCCGACATTTGCCAGTGGTGTCGGCCTGATTGCGGTGACCCTGGTCCTGTCGGACCTGTCTTATCGCTATGTCGAACAACCTTATCGACAACCCCGGGGCGGCGCGTGGTGGAAGCCGCTGGGATACGGCACCATCGCGGTCTTGGCATGCGTGGCGGCATCCGAGGCGCTGCTGCATTTTGTGACGACGCAACGCACCGACATTACGCTGATTGGCACGCTTGCCTATCCTGGGCCCGCCGCTCTGCTGGCCGGCGCCGCGGTTCCGGAGGGTGTGGACCTGCTGCCGCCGTTGGCCAGGCTAAGGCGGGACGTGTCGAGTTTGTTCGCAGCGGGATGTCAGCAGAACCTGAAAGGCGCCAAACCGGTGGGATGTGTGCTGGGCGACCCGGCCGGCGCGAAAACCATCGTCCTCGTGGGGGATTCTCACGCGGCCCAATGGGGTCCAGCTCTGAACAAGATCGCCAAGGACCGC
The DNA here is from genome assembly GCF_057786075.1 of Mesorhizobium sp. P171375. Lineage (NCBI taxonomy): Bacteria > Pseudomonadati > Pseudomonadota > Alphaproteobacteria > Hyphomicrobiales > Phyllobacteriaceae > Mesorhizobium > Mesorhizobium sp. P171375. The sequence continues at coordinate 589,856 of NZ_JBYNWF010000001.1, read as the reverse complement.
AAATTCAAACTGGTTTCTTTCTCGAAATCCGCCTGCGCATTCGCGCGTGCGCCCACCATGTCGGACGGCAAACCGTATCCATCCTGCTACGAGTGGCGAGAGAAAGTGCTGGCCGAAATCCTTAAGCTCAGACCGTTCGCTGTTATCACCAGCCAGTCCAACGCAGGATCGGTTCCCGATGACCTGATGATCGAAGGGCTGCGCGACGTCTGGAGCAGACTGACGGAGGCGGGCTCCCGGATCATCGTCATCCGCAACACGCCCTTGATGGCATTTGAGCCCGGCGATTGCCTGAGCGCCACGCCTGTAAAATGCTTCACCAAAAGAAGCGACGCCGAGCTCAACGACGTGTTGGCGCTTGCTGCAGAGGGTCAGAAAAATGTGCGCGTCGTCGATATGACCGACGCCATGTGCGGGCTGGAACTATGCCCGGCGGTTGTCGGCAATATGATCGTTTGGCGCGACAATGGTCATTTGACGGCCACCTATTCGCTTGCGCTCGCGCCCTATCTCGCTCCCAGGCTCGGGCTTTGACGCAATTCCCGAGAGGAAAGCGCTGCGCGCTTTTCCGAATCCGTTCGGGACGAGCAAGGAATGGGAAAAATTCCGCTGGTGGAGCTGAGGAGGATCGAACTCCTGACCTCGTCATTGCGAACGACGCGCTCTCCCAGCTGAGCTACAGCCCCGTCCAGCGGATGGCGCATTTATCGAAGGCTGCGGTTTCCTGTCAAGGCGGGGGTTTGCCGAAATCCCTTGTCGCCATGCCGCGTCGGCGCTGTGCAAAGGCTGCCCTTGCCGGTTTCGTGCGCAATGGCTACATGTCGGCAACAATTGGAGACCGGCATGCTCGCCCTCATTCAAACAATCGTCATGGCGCTCGACCTCTACTGGTGGGTCATCATCGCCTCAGCGATCTTTTCCTGGCTTTATGCCTTCAACGTCGTCAACTCGCGCAATCAGTTCGTCGGCAGCATCGGCAACATGCTCTACCGGCTGACCGAGCCGGCGCTGCGGCCGATCCGTCGATTCATGCCCGACCTTGGCGGTGTCGACATCTCGCCGATCATCCTGCTTTTGCTCCTGTTCTTCCTCAGGCAGCTCATTCTCACCACGATAGCGCCGCTGGTCCTGTGAGGCCGAAGATCGCTTGAGCGCGCCTTTTCGTACCCGCGAGAATGGCATCGACCTGTTCGTCCGGCTGACGCCGAAGTCTTCCGCGGACAGGCTTGAAGGCGTCGAAATATCGGCGGACGGGCGAAGCTATTTGAAGGCGCGCGTGCGCGCCGTGCCGGAGAATGGTGCGGCCAACGCCGCGCTGGAGCGGCTGATTGGTAAGGCGCTCGATGTGCCTGCATCGACCGTGTCGGTTGTCGGTGGAGGTACTTCACGGCTGAAGACACTGCGTGTCGCGGGTGATCCGGCTGTGCTGGCGCTGCGCGTTGAAACGCTCAGCGGCTGATCGAAGATCCAGCATTGCGGCATGTACACCCTTGATCTGTCGGCGGGACAGCGCCCCCCTCTGTCCTGCCGAACATCTTCCCCACGAGAGGGGAGATTGGCAGCTTCCGCGTCGCTCTCAATCCCCCAGCGGCAGCTTCGGATCGTCGACCTTCAGCGTGTTCACGCTTTGCTTGATGCGGCGCAGGTTTTCGAGAACCCTGGGTCCGCGCGTCTCGGCGACCGAAGTGACGATCATGTCGACGATCGACAGCAGTGCATAGCGCGACGAGGTCGGCTTGTAGATGTTGCCGTCTTCCAGCGATTGGAACTGGATGACCGTGTCGGCGGCTTTGGCGAGTGCTGAGTCCGGCGGGGTGATGGCGATGGTGGTGGCGCCATATTGCTGGGCAACCTGGACCGCATCGATGACCGAGCGCGCATAGCCGGACACCGAAAAGGCGATCAGCGTCGTCTCTGATGTGGCGACCGCGGCATACATGCGCTGCAATTGCCCGTCGATCTGCGCCAGCACCGGCACGCCCAGCCGAAATAGCCGGTTCTGCATCTCGGTCGCCATCATCGAGGAAATGCCGCCGGAGCCGATGCACAGCACATTGCCTGAATTGACGATGCGCGCGGCGACGCCCACCAGCGTCTTCATGTCGAGGTTTTCGCTGGCACGCTGGATGGCGGCAATTGCCGCTTCGGTGATGGCTGAGGCGATGCGCTGCTCGCGCGCATCGCGGCTGAGCGGCTCGGGCGACAGATACTGGCCGCCAATGGCGATGGCCTGCGCCAGATAGAATTTAAAGTCGCGCAAGCCCTCGCAGCCGAGATTGCGGCAGAAGCGGGTGACCGTCGGCTCGCTGACGCCGACTCGCGCGGCGATCTCGGAGATCGCAGCCTTGGAGGCGAAATCGAGATCGGTCAGCACGAGGCCGGCCAGCCGGCGGTCCGATTTGGTACCATCCTGCAACATCAGCTGCAGGCGCGTGATGATGTCGGCCGGCGTTTTCATTTCTGGGTTGTCGTCTTCATCCCTGGATTTTCGTTTTCATACCGGCGCTTTCATAGCGGCAGGCCTGTCGCCTTGTCGAACAGATGGATGTTGCCCGGCGCGACGGAGACCGGCAGCATTTCACCCGGCTTGACCTGTATCCGGTCGCGGAACACGGCACGGACCGTATCGGCACCGATGGCGCCATAGACATGGGTTTCCGAGCCGGTCGGCTCGACGACATCGACCTTGATCGCCATCGCGTCGACAGCCTCGCCGATGACGAAGTGTTCGGGCCTTATGCCGGCCTCGACCGTGCTGCCCGCCGGCACCGTCTTGCCGCCGAGCGCCAGCCGCCCACCGCCGGCCGACTCGAACCAGGTCTTCTCTGGCGTGGTCTTCAGCGCGCCGGACACGAAGCTCATCGACGGTGAGCCGATGAAAGAGGCGACGAATTTGTTGGCGGGACGGTCGTAAAGCTCCAGCGGCGCGCCGACCTGCTGGATCTCGCCGCGGTCCATCACCACGATGCGGTCGGCCATGGTCATGGCCTCGATCTGGTCGTGGGTGACATAGACAATGGTCGATTTCAGCCGCTGGTGCAGCGCCTTGATCTCGGTGCGCATCTGGACACGCAATTGTGCGTCGAGGTTGGACAGCGGTTCGTCGAACAGGAATACCGAAGGTTCGCGCACGATGGCGCGGCCCATGGCGACGCGCTGGCGCTGGCCGCCCGACAGCTCCCGGGGGTAGCGGTCGAGATAGGAGAACAGGTTGAGGATGCCCGACGCCTTCTTGACCTTCTCAACGATGGCAGGGCGTGCCTCGCCGCGAATCTTTGGACCGAAGCCGATATTGTCTGCCGCCTTCAGGTGCGGGAACAGCGCATAGGACTGGAACACCATCGCGATATTGCGCTGCTGCGGCGGCAAATCGTTGGCGCGCACGCCGCCGATCAGCAGATCGCCTGAGGTGATCGGCTCCAGTCCCGCCAGCATGCGCAGCAAGGTCGACTTGCCGCAGCCGGACGGGCCGACCAGCACGACGAACTCGCCACTTTTGATATCGAGGCTGATGTTCTCGAGGATCTTGTGTCGCCCGAAGGATTTCGACAGGTCGCGGAACTCGACATCGGTCATGGTCAGGCTCCCAATATGTCGTCGATGAAGGGCAAGAAGCCGGCGGTCAGTCCAGCGTCCACCGGCACCACCGCCCCCGTTATGCCCGATGCGCGCTCCGAGGCAAGGAAGGCCACCGCTTCGGCCACTTCCGTGGCATCGACGATGCGGCCGAGCGGATAGAGCCGCTGCAGCTTGCCGAGAATATCCGGGTTCTTGGCCAGGCGATGGTCCCAGGCGGCGGTGCGGATCGAACCGGGGCAGACGACATTGGCGCGCAGGCCGCTGCGGCCGAGCTCAACGGCGATCGATTTCGCATAGGCGTTGATGCCGGCCTTGGCCGCGGCATAGGCCGGGTTGCCGAAATGGGAAATCGCATTAACCGAGGAGATGAAAACCACGTTGCCCGAACCACGCGCGGCCATCGCCTTGATCAGCGGATCGGCGAACAGCATCACCCCGGTCAGATTGAGGTCGAGTTCATGCTCGATCTTGTCGGGGGTCAGCGCGGCAAGCGTCTCGGCGCGCGTCCAGCCGGCATTGTTGATCAGTATGTCGGGAACGCCGTCTTTCTCGAGGATCGCTGGTATCGCCGCTTCGATGGAAGCTCGGTCGAGCAGGTCGAAGACGTAGCGCGATGTCAGATGGGCGCCGCCGAGTTGGTCCGCCGATTGGTCGCAGCCGACGACCCGTGCGCCGCGCTCCGCCAGCAGCGCCACGATGGCCGAGCCGAGGCCCCCGCCGGCGCCGGTGACCAGCACAGTCTTACCTGCAAATTCGGCCTTTGAAACCACCCTGCGCGTCTCCCTGGGTCTACGATAGTCGCAAAACGCTATTTTAAGAAATGTAATTAAGCAACAGAATAATCCGCTTGCGCAGCGCGAAATGATGGATAATGTAGGAAAGTCACATAAAACCGAGGCCGCCTGAAAGCCGCAAGTGCGCAGGCGCCAATCAATGGGAGAGATCATATGACGCTTGCGAAATGGACCATGGGCCTGATGGCCGGAATGAGCATGCTGGCGATGACGGCGCAGGCGGACGCCGGCGACGTGCGCGTCACCGTCGCCGAATACAGCGCCAAGACCGGGCCGTATTTCGAAGCGGTGAAGAAGGAATTCGAAGCCGCCAATCCCGGCATCACCGTCAAGTTCGAAGTGGTGCCATGGGAAGTGCTGCTGCAGAAGCTGACCACCGACATCACCGCCGGCACCAATGCGGACCTGTCGATCATCGGCACGCGTTGGCTGATCGACTTCGTCCAGCAGGATGTCGCCGAGTCGCTCGACAGCTACATCACGCCCGACTTCAAGGGCCGCTTCATCGACACCTTCCTGTCGCCGTCGATCATGGACGGCAAGACCTACGGCCTGCCGATCGCGGCTTCGGCGCGCGCCTTGTACTACAACAAGGAATTGTTCGAGAAGGCCGGCATCGCCAACCCGCCGGCGACCTGGACCGAGCTGCAGGAAGACGCACGCAAGATCAAGGCGCTGGGCACCGGTACCTTCGGCTTCGGCCTGCAGGGCAAGGAAATCGAGACCGACGTCTATTACTACTATGCGATGTGGTCACAGGGCACCGAGATCCTCAACAAGGACGGCACGTCCGGCCTCGGCACGCCGGGTGCGCTCGAAGCCGCCAAGCTTTACAAGTCGATGATCGACGAGGGGCTGACCGAACCTGGCGTCACCTCCAACAATCGCGAGGACGTGCAGAACCTGTTCAAGCAGGGCAAGGTCGGCATGATGATCACCGCACCCTTCCTGTCCAACCAGATCAAGGACGAGGCGCCGAACCTGAAATATGGCGTGGCTGCCATTCCGGCCGGTCCGACCGGCGCGCGCGGCACATACGGCGTTACCGATTCCATCATCATGTTCAAGAATTCCAAGAACAAGGACGAGGCCTGGAAGCTGCTGGATTTCCTGTTCACCACCGAACAGCGCGCCAAGTTCACGCAAGGGGAAGGCTTCCTGCCGGTGAACAAGGAAGAGGCCAAGATGGACTATTACGTTAACAATGCCGATCTGGCCGCCTTCACCGCACTTCTGCCCGACGCCCGTTTCGCGCCGGTCATCCCGGGCTGGGAAGAAGTCGCCCAGATTACCTCGGATGCCATGCAGAAAATCTATCTCGGCGGCGACCCCGAGGCAGGCCTGAAGGAAGCGGCTGATAAGGCCAACGCGGTGCTGAAGAAATAGGGCGTATCTCCCTGCGCGCCCCTAGAGATCGGGGCGCGCCACTACTTTCAGTCTTCAGCAGAAAGACAGATTCGTTGATGTCAGTGCTGCCCCTCATTGCCCTGCCGGGCATTTCTCCCCGTATAGTGACGGGGAGAAAGGGGCCGGCCGCAGCCTTGGCGCTATTCCTGAAACGCCGAAGATTGGCGAAACCGTCGATGACTGCGCCCCTCTCCCCGTCCCTATACGGGGAGAGGATGCCGGCAGGCAGGTGAGGGGCAGCGCAAACGTCTGCAGGGAACTCAAATCCTGAAGCGCTGCTCTAGCACGATATGCAAGATTGATCCGAGCTGGGATGCCAGCGCCACTGATGTCCAACACGGTACAAAACCGGCCGATGCAAAATCGCTTCCTGCCCTATATGCTGACCTTGCCCAGCCTGCTGCTGGCGTCTGTGGTCATCTTCTGGCCGGTCTGGGACCTGATCCAGATTTCGACGCATGATGTCAGCCGCTTCGGCCAGCTGCGCGACTTCAACAATTTCGCCAACTATTCAGCCTTCCTCGCCGATCCCGACTTCCTGGCAGCACTCTGGCGCACCGGCCTGTGGACTGTGCTGGTGGTCGGCGGCGCGCTGCTTTTGTCGGTGCCGGTTGCGATGATCCTCAACACTGATTTCTATGGGCGCGGCATTGCCCGCGTCATCATCATGCTGCCCTGGGCGGTGTCACTGACGATGACAGCGGTGGTCTGGCGCTGGGCACTCAACGGCGAAAGCGGCATGCTGAACTCGGCGCTGATCGGGCTCGGCCTGATCCATGAAAACATCCAATGGCTGGCGCGCGCCGAGACGGCCTTCCCGATGCAGGTGCTGATCGGCATATTGGTGACGGTGCCGTTCACGACGACGATCTTCCTCGGCGGCCTGTCGTCAATCCCCGACGATCTCTACGAGGCGGCGGCGCTGGAGGGTGCCACGCCGCTGCAGCAATTTCGCGAGATCACCTTTCCGCTCTTAAAACCGTTCATCAACATCGCCATCGTGCTCAACACCATCTACGTCTTCAACTCGTTCCCAATCATCTGGGTGATGACGCAGGGCGGGCCGGCCAATTCCACCGACATATTGGTCACCCATCTCTACAAACTGGCTTTCCGCATCGGCAAGCTGGGAGAAGCGTCGGCGGTGTCGCTGCTGATGTTCGCCATCCTTTTGATCTTCACCATGATCTATGTGCGCCTCGCCATGCGGGAGCAACGGACATGACGCCCAAGCTGAAGCGCACGATCATCGCCTGGCTGCTGCTTTCGCCGCTGCTCGTGGTGACGATCTTTCCGTTTGCCGTGATGTTCCTGACCGCGGTCAAACCGAGGCAGGAAGTGTTGTCGCCGACCTGGTGGCCGAGCGAATTCCGCTGGTCGAATTTCGCCGACATGTGGGTGGCGACGGGCTTCGGCCAGGCACTGGCCAATTCGCTCTATGTCTCTGTCATTGCCACGGCCGGCGCCATCCTGATCTCGGTGCCGGCCGCTTACGCCATGTCACGGTTTCGCTTTGCCGGCTATGGCGCCTTCCGACAGTTCCTGCTGATCTCGCAGATGATCTCGCCGATCGTGCTGGTGCTCGGCCTGTTCCGGCTGATGGCAGCCTGGGGGCTGATCGAATCAACGACCGCGCTCGGCGTCATCTATATGGCCTTCAACGTCGCCTTCACCGTGTGGATGCTGCAGAGCTATTTCGACACCATTCCGCGCGATCTCGAGGAAGCCGCCTGGATGGAAGGCGCCGGCCGCTGGCTGACACTGCGTAAAGTGTTCCTGCCGCTGTGCCTGCCGGCGATCGCGGTCACCGCCATCTTCACCTTCATCAATGCCTGGAACGAGTTCGTCGTCGCACTCACCATGCTGCGCAGCCAGGAAAGCTACACGCTGCCAATCCAGGTGTTCTCGCTGGTCGCCGGCCGCTACACGATCGAATGGCACCATGTGATGGCGGCGACGCTGCTGGCGACCCTGCCGGTGGCGATCCTGTTCATCTGGCTGCAGCGCTATCTCGTCAGAGGGCTGGCGCTCGGGGCGGTCAAATAGCCTGACATCACGGAGCTTCCATGCGTATCTTCACCGCCTCGCTGGCGACGGAAACCAACACCTTCTCGCCGGTGCCGACCGACCGGGCCTCCTTCGAGATGGCGTTCTATGCCGGTCCGGGGAAGCATCCGGACACGCCGACCTTGTGCTCCTCGCCGATGGTCGCGCTGCGCCGGCGCGCGGTCACCGAAGGGCTGACCGTCATCGAAGGCACCGCCACCTGGGCGGAGCCGGGTGGGCTGGTGCAGCGGCAGACTTATGAAGCGCTGCGCGACGAGATTCTCGGCCAACTCCAGGCAGCGCTGCCGGTCGATGCCGTCATTCTGGGCCTCCACGGCGCCATGGTGGCGCAAGGCTATGACGATTGCGAAGGCGACCTGCTCGAGCGGGTTCGCGCCATGGTCGGGCCGGATGTGGTGGTCGCGGTGGAGCTCGACCCGCACAGCCATCTGACGCCGAAGCGCGTAGCAGCCGCCAACGTCATGGCCTATTTCCTCGAATTCCCGCACACCGATTTCTACGAGCGCGGCGAGCATGTGGTCGAGCTTGGCCTGGCTGCCGCGCGTGGAGAAATCAGGCCTGTGATCTCGACCTTCGACTGCCGCATGATCCAGGTGCTGCCGACCAGCCGTGAGCCGATGCGCTCCTTCGTCGACCGCATCAAGGCGCTGCATGGCAAGGACGGCGTGCTGTCGGTCTCGGTCATCCACGGCTTCATGGCGGCCGACGTGCCGGAGATGGGCACGCGCATCCTCGTCGTCACCGACAATGACAAGGCCAAAGGCGATGCACTGGCGGAGAAGCTCGGGCGTGAGCTCTATGCCATGCGCGAAAAGACGGCGATGACGATGCTGAACATCGAAGACGGCATCGCGCGGGCGTTGGCCGTGCGCGCGGACAATCCGAACAAACCGGTGGTTATCGCCGACATCTGGGACAATCCCGGCGGCGGCGTCGCCGGCGATGGCACCGTCGTGCTGCGCACCTTGCTGGAGCGCGGCGTCGACAAAATTGGTGTGGCGACGATCTGGGACCCGATTGCCGTCACCTTTTGCCAGGCGGCGGGTGAAGGCGCGGTCATCGATCTTCGCTTCGGCGGCAAGGCCGGCGCGCTGGCCGGCGAACCGATCGATGCGAAGGTGCGGGTGCTGAAGGCGGTTTCGGAGGGATGGCAAAGCTTCGGGCCAAGCCGGGTGACGCTCGGGCCGACGGCGCTGGTGCGCATCGAAGGCACCGAAATCGACATCATCCTCAACACCAACCGCACGCAGACCTTCGAGCCGGATATTTTCTCCAACATCGGCGTCGATCCGATGAGCAAGGATATCTTGCTGATCAAGTCGACCAACCATTTCTACGCCGGCTTCGAACCGATCGCGGCGGAGATTATTTATCTGTCGGCGCCGAGCTCGTACCCGAGCAATCCGGCGAAGACGAAGTATACGAAGCTGACGCGGCCGGTGTGGCCTAGGGTGGCGGATCCGTGGAAACTGTAATCTCCCCCTTGTGGGGGAGATGCCCGGCAGGGCAGAGGGGGGCGCGAAGGATCGCGACGCTTCCTCGTCATAGGACACGCAAAGACAAGTCGGCCAGCGCTTCCCGTTCACTGAAAGGTCGGCGGGACAGCGCCCCCCTCTGGCTTGCCAGCCATCTCCCCCACGAGGGGGGAGATTAGCTAATCACACCAACCCTCTTTTCACCATCATCGCCTCCGGCGACGGCATCTTGCCACGAAACGCCGTGTAGAGCTCCTCCGGGTCCTTCGAGCCACCGGCGGCGTAGATGTTCTTGCGCAGCCGTTCGGCCAGCGCCGGGTTGAACGGATCGCCGGTTTCCTCGAAGGCGGCGAAGGCATCTGCATCGAGCACTTCCGACCACATGTAGGAATAGTAGCCGGCTGAATAACCGTCGCCTGAGAAGACATGGCCGAAATGCGGGGTGCGGTGGCGCATGGCGATGGTGTCAGGCATGTGCAGCTTCTCCAGCGTTTCGGCCTCGAATTGAAGCGGCTGGTCCGGCGCATCCGAGCGCGCGTGATAGGCCATGTCGATCAGCGCCGACGCCGTGAACTCGACCGTGGCGAAGCCGGCGCCGAAGGTGCGGGCGGCCAGCATCTTGTCGAGCAGCGCCTTCGGCATCGGCTTGCCGGTTTTCACATGCAGCGCATGCTTTTCCAGCACCGCCGGCACCGTCAGCCAATGCTCGTAGAGCTGCGAGGGCAGTTCGACGAAATCGCGGCTGACCGAGGTGCCCGCCACGGACGGCCAGGTGACGTCGGTCAGCATGCCATGCAGGGCATGGCCGAACTCATGAAACAGCGTCTTGGCCTCATCGACCGACAGCAGGGCTGTTTCACCTGCCGGCGGCTTGGCGAAGTTCATGATGTTGTAGATGACCGGCTTGGAGCCATCGCCAAGCTTATAGCCGGACTTCAGTGCGCTCATCCAGGCGCCGGAACGCTTGGAGGATCGGGCGAAATAGTCGGCAAGAAACAGGCCGCGTTCGCTGCCATCGGCGTTCTTCACCACAAAGGTGCGTGCGTCGGGATGCCAGGTGGCAATGCCCTTCTTCTCCTCGAAGGTGATGCCGAACAGTTTGGTGGCAACGTCGAAGCAGGCGTCGATGACGCGGTCGAGCTGCAGGTATGGCTTCAGCTCCGCCTCGTCGAAGGCGAATTTCTCCGTGCGCAACTTCTCCTGGTAGAAGCGCCAGTCCCAAGCGGCAAATTTCTCGTTGCTGCCGGCCTCGTTCGCCAGCCGCTCCAGCTCCTTCTGGTCGGCCGCCGCTTTCTCCAGCGCCTTTTCCCAGACCGGATCGAGCAAATCGTGCACCGCCTTTGGCGTCTTGGCCATGGTGTCGTCGAGCTTCAGCGCGGCGAAAGAGCCATAGCCGAGCAGCTTGGCCTTTTCGGCGCGCAATTTCAGCATGTCGCGCACCACTGACGTGTTGTCGCTGGCGCCGCCGTTCTGGCCGCGCATGGTGAAGGCGCGGAAGGCGGTCTCGCGCAGGTCGCGGCGCTCGGAGAAGGTGGTGAACGGTTCGTAGATCGAGCGCGATAAAGTAACGGCGTAGCGGCCCTTCTGGCCGCGCGTCTCGGCGGCTTCGGCCATCGAGCTCTTCACGAAGTCCGGCAGGCCGGCAAGATCTGCCTCATCGAGGAACAGCGCCCAGTCGCGCTCGTCGGCCAGCACGTTCTGGCCAAAAGTGGTGCCAAGCGAGGACAGTTCCTCGCTGATGTTGGCCAACCGCTTCTTGCCGTCGGCGTCGAGCTTGGCGCCGGAGCGGACAAAGCCTTTCCAGGTCTTTTCCAGCACGCGCAGCGTCTCGGCGTCCAGTTTGAGCGTTTCGCGGCGCTGGTAGAGATCGTCGATGCGGGCAAACAGTTTCTCGTTCATCGAGATCGCCGAGAAATGCCTCGACATCTTTGGCGAGATCACGCGCTCCAGCGCCTGGATCGCGTCGTTGGTGTGGGCGCCGGCCCGGCACCAGAAGATCGACGAGACATGATCGAGCGGCTCGCCAGCAAGCTCAAGTGCTGCCAGCGTGTTGTCGATGGTCGGCGCATCCTTGTTGCCGGCAATGGCATCGATCTCGGCCTCATGCGCCTTCAGCGCTGCGTCGAACACTGCGGAGAAATCGCCGTCGCCGATGCTGGCGAAATCCGGCAGGCCGAGCGGCCCCTGCCATTTGGTCAGCGGATGGGCGGCGAGGTCGACGGTTTTCGTGGACGGCATGGGGACCTTTCGATGATTGGCGGGGCTTGCTGACCGATGTAGGGCGATGCCTGGCGCGGCGCAACAGCGTGGCTGTTCAAGCTGGCGTCAGAAGCCGTCGCAATTTTCCGCGATCGCCGCTTGCGAAGTGGCGGTGATGCGGTTGCCGGTGACGGCAAACGTCTCCTGCATCAGCATGTCATTGTTGGGAAAATCGTAGCAGGCGATGACCGTGGTGACGCCGGCCTCGCTCTTTTCGATGCGATGCCGGATCGCGGCGCTGGCGACCGCACCCTTCCATTCGTCGATTGAAGCGATGAATTCCTGTTTCGACTGCACGACGCCGAGATCGTCGAGCTTGATGCGGACATCGTCGGCGAGCAGCTCCGATAGTCCGGTGCGGTCGGCGACCAGCAGCGCCGAATACCAGCGGGCGATGATGGCGCCGTCATCGGCGCGGGCAGGGGTGAGCGTCAGCGTCAGTACTGCCACGACGAAAGGGGCCGCACGCCAATCCCGCATTTCTCGCCTCCTACGTCAAATCGGGCCGCTCGAAGTCGCCGGTGTCCTTGTTCATCACCCAGAGTTCGCCGGTCGAAATGTCGAACCAGGCGCCGTGCAGCGCCAGCCGCCCCTTGCCTTCGAGGATCGAGACGCAAGGGAAAGTCCTCAGATTGGCAATCGAATAGCGGATGGAAATGCGCTCGAGCGCCGTCTGCCGTTCGGTCGCCGTCATGAAGGTGCTGGACGACACGGTCTCGGCCGCCGGCGCGATCAGGCTCATCCATTTGCCGATAAAGTCGCCGGGCGACAGCGGCGCCGAATTGGGATCGAGCGCGGCGCGGATGCCGCCGCAGCGGCCATGGCCCATCACCACGATGTTTTTCACCTTCAGGCTCTGCACGGCGAATTCGAGCGCGGCGGAAGTCGAGTGGAACTCACCATCCGGCGCATAGGGGGGCACCAGATTGCCGACATTGCGCAACACGAAGAGTTCGCCGGGGCCGGCGTCGAAGATCGCTTCGGGGGCGGCGCGGGAATCGCAGCAGGCGACGATCATGGTTTCGGGCGACTGCCCCTCGCGGGCGAGCTCACGATAGCGTCCGCTCTCGGTGAGATAGCGGCCGTTCATGAAGTTGCGATAGCCGTTGAGAAGGTGTTCGGGGAGGTGGGGCATGGGCGGAGGACGGAGCCTTTCCGGGTTGGAGACGGCAGCTCGTTTTCAGTTGAGAAAGCCTCTAACGGCAAATGCCCGTCGCGGGCAATGCCGAATTGCGGATGACTCCGTCGCAAATCGCCATGCGGCACGCATGGGTCGCGGCCTGCCTTACGCCCAAATGGCGACGGGAATGCCGAAACGGTCGGCAAGTGGTGGGTCGGGAAACGGTCTTGCTTCGCCGCAGGCGAGGCGTCCGGCAATCAGCATCATCACTGCCGCGTCGAGGAAATCGTCGGCGGCAGCCCCTGTCGGCGGCTTCTGATCGAGAAAGGCTCTGACATAGCCGTGTCGGCACAGCAGCGCCTTGCGCTCTTCCATGCCGGCCGGGTTGACGGCGCCCTTGATCTTCTTCGGCAGCGTCATCGCCTTTTCACTGTTCAGCCGGCAGAAGGCGACTTCCGGATGCGATTCGTAGACGCGGGTGCGCAGCTCGGGGCGCGCAATCAGCAGCGCGTCGATCTCGCGGATCTTGGCAAAGATGCCGAAAGCCTGGATCGAGACGCCGCGCGGCGGATCGGAGGTCGTCTTGGCCACGTCGCTGGCGCGGCGATGCGCTTCATACCAGGCCTCAACCGTGGTGAAGTCGCTGATGTCGGCGTAAAGGGCAGCGCGGGAAGGGATAGAGAAGTCGCTGGACTGGCGCTGCCCGAGCAGCGACCGCACCAGTGCTTCCGGTCCGCGCCCGCCTCTTTGCGAGAAGTCAGGCAGGCCGATCGGCATATCGACAGCCACGATCGCATCGGTCGGCAAGGCGTCGAGCAGTTCTGCGAAGCTTGGAAAGACAGAGACTGACGGTGCGGCATCCAGATCGCGGCGGACGGCGATCCAGCCGGCCTTGCAGCCGTCGACGCCGACGAGCACACCGGATGTCACGCCCGGCGGTCCCGCCCTGGGTGTGTGAGATGGCGCAGTTGCACCATCGCCATCGGGTGCGACAGGCTTTGCGCATCGGTTTCGAGCTGCAGTTCGTCGCCGCCGCGCTTGGCTGTGCGCGCCAGGATCTCGTAGACCGCCGCCGTGGTCGACTGCAGCGCCTTGATCGGCGGCTGTCCCGACAGGATGCGGGCGAGGTAGACGGCAGCCGTGAGGTCACCCAGCCCATTCGGCGGCTTGTCGATGAGGCGGTGTTCGGCCAGCAGCGCCTGGCTGCCGTCGAGCAGCAGATTGCCGGTGCCGCCGGTCATCATCGACGGCGCCGACGTCACCAGCATGGTGCGTGGTCCGGCATGAAGGGCAGCTGCAATGACCGATTTCAGATCGGGCAAGGGCGCGCCGGCCATCCACTCCAGCTCGAAGCGGTTGGGGGTGGCGATATCCGCGATCGGCATCAACCGGTCGCGCATGGCGGCGGCCGTCGGCTCGGGTACGTAGAGCCCGCCGGAATCGCCCATCACCGGGTCACATATATAGACCGCGTCCGGCGTCTTCGCCTTGACCGCAGCAACCAGCGAAGCGACGGCCTCGGCCTGGCCGGCCTCGCCGAGATAGCCCGACAGCACGGCGCCGACCTCGCCCAGCCAGGGCGCGCGCTCGAGATCGGCCATCAGCGCCTTGAACTGGTCGAGCGGCGGCACGATGCGCGTGGCCCGCCCATGGCCGGGATGCCAGGGCAGGATGACCGTCGGCACCGCCCACACCGGGAAGCCCAGCGTTTCCAGCGCAAACACGGCGGCGCGGTTGCCGACCGAGCCGCGGGCGACATGGCTGGAAATGACGATGACCGCGCGCGGCGCGTCGGCTTTTTCGCTGTTCATGAAATTCCTAAATCGGGATGACGTTTCGTTGAATCGTCATCCCGATCTATCTCTTTTTTGGAGCATGATCTTTTCCGAAAACCGGTTCCCACTTTTCGGGATCATGCTCTAGCTGCCCCGGGAGACGAAATACACCAGCCAGATCAAAAGGCCGAGGGCGACGATGAGCCCAAGCGTTCGGCCAATGCGGGTGCCCCAGACCTCGATCGGATCGGAGCGGTCGGCCTCGGCGGCGGTGACGTGATCGCGCGCGCCTTTCGCGGCACGCGCGATGAACGACGTCCCGCCCGGGCCGCTCTCGTTTGCCACGCGCTCGATAATGCGGCGCGATTCGCTGTCATCGTCTTGGCGTTGCGCCATGATCCTGTCCTGTTTGCCGGCGACCTTATCGTGTTCGCGCGGTCAATCACAGGGCCTCGCGAGCGCATGCGTGCGCGCCAGCCGCAGACATTTTCTTGAGCGCAGATTGTGCTAATGCTTCCCATGCAACTTCTATCGAGGGACCACACCATGTTTGCCCAGCGTCTTGCCTTCCCCTTCCGCAGCCTGCCGGCCGTGCTGATGATGGCCATTGTGCTGCCGCTGCTTGCCGGCTGCGGCTACAACACCATCCCGACGGCGGAGGAAAATGCCAAGGCAGCCTGGAGCGAGGTGCTGAACCAGTATCAACGCCGTTCCGACCTGATCCCGAACCTGGTCGAGACGGTCAAGGGCTATGCGGCGCATGAGAAGGACACGCTCGACGCGGTGGTCGAAGCGCGCGCCAAGGCGACGCAGATCACGGTGACGCCGGAAACGCTGAAGGATCCCGAAGCCCTCAAGAAGTTCCAGGATGCCCAGGCAGGGCTAACCAGTGCGCTGTCGCGGCTGATCGCGGTGTCCGAGGCCTATCCCGATCTCAAGGCCAATCAGAATTTCCTGGCGCTGCAGGCGCAGCTCGAAGGCACAGAGAACCGCATTGCAGTGGCGCGGCGCGACTACATCCTGGCGGTCAAGGACTACAATCTGACACTGAGGACCTTCCCCTCGGTGCTGTGGGCAACCTTCTGGTTCCGCAGCAACGAGCCGTTCGCCAACTTCACCGTCGAAGAAGACAAGATGCAGCCCCCGAAGGTCGATTTCGGCACGAAGCAGGGCGGGTAAGCGATCGGTTGGCAAGCTTGGTCATTTTCGGCCTTGTATTCCTTCACACCCCCCTCTGTCCTGCCGGACATCTCCCCCGCAAGGGGGGAGATTGGCAGCTTCGTGGCCGGACATCTCTTTCAAACGGTGAAAATTGGCGAAAGCACAGATGACGTCCGATCTCCCCCCTTGCGGGGGAGATGGCCGGCAGGCCAGAGGGGGGTGGGACGGAACGCCTACCTAGCCTTCCTTGGCATACTTCTCTGCTTCCTCTTCCCCCTCAAAGCCTTCGCCGCCGATCTCCCCGCGCTGACCGGCCGTGTCGTCGACAATGCCGGCATCATCGATGCCGCGACCGAGGCGGCGCTCACCCAAAAACTCGCCGACTTCGAGACAAAAGGCTCCGATCAGATCGTCGTCGCCACCATCCCCAGCCTCGACGGGGAGGAGATCGAGCCTTACGCCAACCGGCTGTTCCGCTTCTGGAAACTCGGCCAGGCCAAGGAGAACAACGGCGTGCTGCTTGTGGTGGCGCCGAACGACCGCAAGATGCGCATTGAGGTTGGTTATGGACTGGAAGGCACGCTCACCGACCTGCACACCAGGCTGATCATCGAAAACGACATGGTGCCGGCGTTTCGCGCCGGCGATTTCTCCGGCGGGATTTCCAAAGCCGTCGACGACATGGTGATGGTGCTGGAAGGCAATCCGGAAGAACTGGAGGCGCGCGGAAAGCGCAATGAGCAACCGCCCATCGACATGGACAATCTGTTCTTCACCGTCTTCATAACCATCTGGGCGATCATCTTCTTCGGCAGTATGGCGGCCTCCATCCTGCCGCCGATCTTCGGCAAGAAACTCGGCCCCGGCCGCTATCGCTGGCTGGGCATGACATTCGAGCCGCACAAGCGGTCATCCAGCAGCGGCTGGTCTTCGGGCAGTTCGGGCGGCGGCTGGTCGTCGGGTTCAAGCGGTGGTGGCGGCTTTTCAGGCGGTGGCGGTTCGTCCGGCGGCGGCGGCTCCTCGGGAAGCTGGTGACGAGATGACCACACGCATCATCAGTTCTTGGCATGGCCGTCTCGTCGCAATGACCGGCGCTGCCTTGCTGGGCTTGGCGGTGTTGCTCGTCGGCTTCGCAGCGCTGGCGGCGGAGTTGCCCGTACTCACCGGTCGTGTCGTCGACAATGCCGACATCATCGACGCCGCGACCGAGGCGGCGCTGACGCAGAAGCTGGCGGATTTCGAGACCAAAGGCTCCGACCAGATCGTCGTCGCCACGATCAACAGCCTCGACGGCGAGGAGATCGAACCTTACGCCAACCGGCTGTTCAACTTCTGGCAGCTCGGCCAGGCGGGCAAGAACAATGGCGTGCTTCTGCTCGTGGCCAGGAACGATCGCAAGATGCGCATCGAGGTCGGCTATGGGCTGGAGGGCGCGCTGACCAATTCGCACGCCACACGGATCATTGAAAACGACATGGTGCCGGCCTTCCGCGCCGGCGATTTCTCCGGTGGCCTTTCCAAGGCCGTCGACGACATCATCAAGGTGCTCGAGGACAGTCATGGCGCTTGAGGGCAATCCGGAAGCGTTGGAGGCGGTGTCGATATGATGATGCCCATCATCAGCCTCTCCAGGCGTTTCACCGCCGGTGCGTTGTTTGCCCTGGCGGTGTTGATCTTCGGCTTTACCGCCATGGCGGCGGAGTTGCCCGCGCTCACCGGTCGCGTCGTCGACGATGCCGGTATCATCGACCCCGCGACCGAGGCGGCGCTGACCCAGAAACTGGCCGACTTCGAGACAAAGGGCTCCGACCAGATCGTCGTGGCAACGATCAACAGTCTCGACGGAGAGGAGATCGAGCCCTACGCCAACCGGCTGTTCCGCTTCTGGAAGCTCGGCCAGGCCGGCGAGAACAATGGCGTGCTTTTGCTGGTGGCGCCGAACGACCACAAGATGCGCATCGAGGTCGGTTATGGGCTGGAAGGCACGCTGACCGATCTGCACACAAAACTGATCATCGAAAACGATATGGTGCCGGCTTTCCGTGCCGGCGATTTCTCCGGCGGCATTTCCAAAGCCGTCGACGACATGGTCATGGTGCTGGAAGGCAATCCCGAAGAGCTGGAGGCGCGCGGCAAACGCAATCCGGCCGACAACAGCACGCCCATCGATCCTATCGTCGCGATCTTCCTGATCCTGTGGGCGACGATGTTCTTCGGCGGCCTGGCGATGGCCTTCCTGCCGCCGATCTTCGGCACCAAGCTGTCGCCGGGCGTGTATAAGTGGCTGGGCATGACTTTTCGCTATGGCCAGGGACCGAGGGGATCGTCTTCGGGTTCAAGCAGCTGGACAACGAGTTCGTCGTCGGGCTGGTCCTCGGGCAGTGGATGGTCGTCAGGAAGTTCGGGCAGCAGCTGGTCGTCGGGCTCAAGCAGCGGCGGTGGGTTTTCAGGTGGCGGCGGTTCGTCCGGCGGTGGCGGGTCTTCAGGGAGCTGGTGAGAGACATGGCAACACGACCGATCAGCCCGCAGGACCATCAGCGCATCGCCACCGCGATCCGTGCCGCCGAATCGAAAACCGACGGCGAGATCTACTGCGTCGTCGCGCATGCCAGCGACAGCTATTTCTTTCCGGCCGCCTTCATGGCGACATCCGGCATGCTGATCGTCAGTCTCGCCGTCGCCTATGGGCTGGAAGCCTGGTGGCTGTCGATCCGGCTGCCGCATTTCGTCATTGTACAGCTGCTGGCGCTGGCCTCGGTGCTAGTGCTGTTGTGGGCGCTGCCCGCTTTGCGCATCCATCTGGTGCCGCGCCGGCAGCGTTATCAGGCGGCACATGACAATGCGCTCAGGCAGTTCCTCGCCCGCAATGTCCATCGCACCACGGCGCGCACCGGCGTGCTGGTCTTCGTGTCGATCGCCGAACGCTATGCCGAAGTGGTCGCCGACTCGGGCATCAACAGCAAGGTCGGCCAGCATGTCTGGGACGGCGTCATCCGCGACCTTACGCAGCATGCCGGCGACGACCGGCTCGCCGACGGCTTCGTCAAGGCGATCGGGCAGGTCGGCGCGGTGCTGGCCGAGCATTTCCCGGTGACGTCAGGCGACGCAAATGAGCTGGACGATCATCTCGTCGAGATATGAAAAGCCAGCGAACGCACCTCAGCCGCACGCCTGACCGCCTCGGCTGAGCGCGTTTTTCAGGCAGGCTTTGCCCGATGTCACCAGTGTCGTGGTCGGCTGTGAGAAAGCGGTTGGCGAGTTGGCCTCGACTCTTGCAAATGGCCGATGCGGGTTTATGGTTAACAAATCATGAATACGCTGAGCATCGACATCAGGAAGGCAGAACCACGCGACGCTGGCGCCATCGCCGACGTGCATCAGCAGGCTTGGGAGGGCGCCTATTCCGGCATCATCCCGCATCGCTCGCTGACCTCGATGATCAACCGTCGCGGCGCCGACTGGTGGGCGAACGCGATTCGCCGTGCCGCCAGCGTGCTGGTGGTCGAGATCGGCGGCACCATTGCCGGCTATGCCACGATCGGCAAGAACCGCGCGCGCGAACTTCGGCAGCAGGGCGAGATATACGAGCTTTATTTGCGTCCGGAGTATCAGGGCATCGGGCTCGGCAGCCGGCTGTTCAAGGCGGCGCGGGCACGGCTTGCCGACCACGGTCTGAAAGGCATGGTGGTGTGGGCGCTGGAAGACAACCAGAACGCGCTCGCCTTCTATGCCGGCGCCGGCGGCCGCGATGTTGCCGAGGGCGTCGAGATTTTCGAGCAGAAGGCGCTGAAGAAGGTCGCCTTCGTCTGGGAATAGCAGGCGCCGCCTCGGTTACAGCCCATTCACAAACTGTGCGCTTCCATGAGCGCTGCGTACCAATCGCCGCATTGCGCGGCTGCGCTTCGCCCGCTATCGATCTTGGAAATCGAGAGAGGGATTGAGCCATGCGCATTGAAGCCATTGCCAGCGGAAAGAATCCGCCTGACGACGTCAACGTCATCATCGAGGTGCCGATCGGCGGCGAGCCGATCAAATACGAGATGGACAAGGAGGCCGGCACACTGTTCGTCGACCGCTTCCTGCACACCTCGATGCGCTACCCCGGCAATTACGGCTTCGTGCCGCACACGCTTTCGGGCGATGGCGACCCGATCGACGTTCTGGTCTGCAACACGCGCGCGCTGGTGCCGGGCTGCGTCATCAATGTGCGGCCGATCGGCGTCTTGATCATGGAAGACAATGCCGGCCAGGACGAGAAGATCATCGCCGTGCCCTCACCAAAGCTGACGCTGCGCTACGAAAACGTCACCGAATACACGCAGCTACCCGAGATCACCCGTGACCAGGTGCAGCACTTCTTCGAGCACTACAAGGATCTCGAACCCGGCAAATGGGTCAAGATCGAAGGCTGGCACGATTCCAAATACGCCAAGAAGATGATTATCGACGCGATCGCGCGGGCGAAGGCGGCGAAGTAGGCGGCGACGCTTGGGGGTGCGAGCGGCCGCTAAGCACGGCGCCGCCCCTCATCCGCCTGCCGGCACCTTCTCCCCGTGTAGTGACGGGGAGAAGGGAGTAGCCCTGTCCTCGGCTTCTCATTCTGCAACGTGTGAGTTGGCGAAAGCTGCGATGACAGCGTCTTTCTCCCCGTCACTATACGGGGAGAAATGTCCGGCAGGACAATGAGGGGCAGCACGAACCGACGACACTGCATAAGGGGCGTTCCAACGCGAACGGCCCTTAGTTATCCACCCTACCAAACGCCGGCACATCGCCAATGACGGTGTGCTTGTCCTTGCCGCAGGCGAAACTCTTCGCTTTCTCATCCGCCAGTTTGCGCGCCTGATCGTTGGCTTGCGGGTTGCCGGTGGCGAGCACAAGGCCGATGGTGCAGCCATCGCGGGCTTCCATCTGGGCGACCTTGGCGACGAGCAGCACTTCGGTCGGCTTGTTCTCGTCCTCGGGGTTGCCGATCGAGCGGCGGTGGATGACGGCGAAGGGAACGGCGACGTCCCCCTTGCTCTCGATGCGCCATTCGATCTTGGCGCCGGACGAGTTGAAGCCGGAAAAGCTCTCCCAGACCGAGGTCATGTCGCCGCCGGGCGGAAATCCGTAAAACAGCGATTCACGCGCATCGTCATAGGCGATCAGCACGGGATAGCCGCGATAGCCGGCGCAGGCGAGTTCAGCCCAGTCGCCGTCGCCTTCCTCCGCCTGCGCATAGGTCACGCAATCCTTTTGCGAGTCGAGATCGGTGTAGGCGCTGGATATGCCGTCGGAATGGGCTGCCTGGCAGAGGGCGGCAAGGGCAAAGGGGACAAGCAGCAGGGTGCGCATGTGGACGTCTCCCGTGGAGTTCGTTCCAGCCTATCGTCAAATTTTCGACAGGCCTAGCGTGCGCTATCAGCGGTTGGCGCCGCCCCTCATTGCCCTGCCGGGCATTTCTCCCCGTGAACGGGGAGAAAGAGGCTGGCCGCGCCCCAGCGATACTCTTGCAACGTTGGTGATTGGCGAAATCGGTGATGGGAGCGCCCCTCGCCCCGTTTACGGGGAGAGGATGCCGGCAGGCAGGTGAGGGGCGGCGCCAACGCTCGAAAATGTTATTTCTTCAAGCTGGCTTCGATCAGCAGGTCGGCGTTGCGCGCCACCGATGCCGCCGGGCCGCCAAGGCCGAACAGCTGGCCGCTGATATAGGCGCCCTCGATCAGAAGCAGCAGGCCGTCGCCCAGCGTGTCAGGGTCTTGTGCACCCATTGCTGCCGCCATTTCGCGCAAGCGGCGGCGTAGTTCCTGCTTGTTGGCTTCGCTGACGACGCGTGCCGGATGGCCGTGTTCCGGGTATTCCACCGCCGCGTTGGTCATGCCGCAGCCGCGATAGTCCGGTCTTTGCGTACGCTTGCCGACGCGGGTCAGGAAGGCGCTGATCTGCGCGCGCGGGTTGCCGGGATGAGCGGCCACGGCTTCGTCGAAACGCTCCCAATATTCACGGTCATATTGCCGCAGATAGGAGGCGGCGAGCTCGTCCTTGGAGGGAAAGCTGCGGTAGAGGCTGGGCTTGGTCACGCCGGCGCGCTTGACGATTTCGTCGACGCCGATCGCCCTGATGCCGCGCCGGTAAAACAGGTCGTAGGCGACGTCGAGGATCTTCTTGGCAGCCTTGGGCGGCGCCGCTGCATGACCGTCGTTGATGGTCAGTTCAATATTTTTGTCCGTTGGCATCATATGACTCGATTGACAATGTTACCGATCGGTACATATACCTGCCTCCACCCTGCAACGTACCGGTCAGTAACATGATAGCTCAATCCCGTCCCTTTGGCCAGCGCTACGCTTTCGTCGTGGTCGGCGTCATCTTCCTCTGCCTGCTGATCGCGGCCGGTCTGCGTTCGGCTCCCTCCGTGATGATGCTGCCGCTGGACAAAAGCTTCGGCTGGGGACGGGATACCGTTTCGATTGCCGCTGCCATCGGCATCTTCCTCTATGGCCTGACCGGGCCGTTCGCCGCCGCATTGATGGAGCGTATCGGTCTGCGCCGCACGCTGCTGGCCTCGCTGGTGGTCATGTCGGGCTCAACCGCGCTCAGCCTGCTGATGACCGAGCCTTGGCACTTGTTCATCACCTGGGGGGTGTTTTCCGGCATCGGCTCCGGTGCTGTTGCTACGGTGCTTGGCGCCACCATCGTCAATCGCTGGTTCAAGACCAATCGCGGTCTTGTCATGGGGCTGATGTCAGCCTCCAGCGCCACCGGCTTGCTGGTGTTCCTGCCGCTGCTCGCCTCGCTCGCCCAGTCGGGCGGCTGGCAGCCGGTTGCCATCGCCGTCTCTGTCGCCACCGCCTGTCTGTTGCCGCTGGTCTGGCTGCTGGTGCCGGAGCGCCCGGCTTCGATCGGCATGGTGCGCTATGGCGCCGAGGCCGATGACGTGCCGCCGGTGTCGCCGGCCTCGCAAGGCAATTTCCTGGCGCATACGCTGAACACGCTGCGCCGCGCCGCGGGAACCAGGGTATTCTGGTATCTGTTCGCCACCTTCTTCGTCTGCGGATTCACGACCAACGGGCTGGTCGGCACCCATCTGATCTCCTTTTGCGGCGACATGGGCATCGGCGAGGTGCAGGCGGCCGGCCTTTTGTCGATGATGGGCATTTTCGACCTGATCGGCACGACGCTGTCGGGCTGGCTCACCGACCGTTTCGACCCGCGCAAGCTGCTCGGTGTCTACTATGGCATTCGCGGCCTGTCGCTGATCTACCTGCCCTATTCCGGCTTCTCGGCGACCAGCCTGATCATCTTTGCCGTGCTCTACGGCCTCGACTGGATCGCCACCGTGCCGCCGACGCTGCGGCTCGCCAACGAAGCCTTCGGCGACCGCAGCGGCCCGATCGTGTTCGGCTGGATCGTCGCCGGTCATCAGGTCGGTGCGGCAGCCGCCGCAGCCTTCGGCGGCACCATGCGGGAATTGCAGGGCAATTATGAACTGGCCTTCCTGATTGCCGGCATGACGGCGATTGTGGCGGCGTGTCTGTCGCTGCTGATCAATACGAGCCGGCCGGCCTTCGACCCGGAGCCGCAGGTGGCTTGAGCGCGACGGTGGAGCGCTGATCTCCCCCCTTGTGGGGGAGATGCCCGGCAGGGCAGAGGGGGGCGCTGTCCCGCCGAGTTATCAGTTCAATCTTCGTGTTTTCCGTTCAATCGAATCGTTAAGCCGGCGCTTGGCCGGCAAGCACCCGAGTGGCTGGCGATCCTTCGCGCCCCCCTCTGGCCTGCCGGCCATCTCCCCCACGAGGGGGGAGATCAGCAGTTCGACTGTTCATTGTTATCAAAACTTCATCTTTCCGAGATGCGGCTGAAACATTGAGGCTGGACGCTGGTGGCGGACGTTCAAGCCATCAGGAGACAGCCATGAACAAGATCTCGATGACCCGCCGCGCTTTCGTCACCTCAGCGAGTGCGGCCGGTCTGCTCGGCGCATCGGGCCTCGCTTTGCCCTATTATTCGCGCGCCAGCCAGCGCCCGGCCTTTACCCATGGCGTCCAGTCCGGCGATGTCGATGCCTCGAGCGGCATGGTGTGGACGCGCACCGATCGACCCTCGCGCGTCATGTTCGAAGTGTCGTCGACCGAGAATTTCGCCAACGCCACCCGGCTGGCGCCGCTCGATACCTCGCCGGCCAGCGACTTTACGGTCAAGCGGCTGCTCACCGACTTGGCTGCCGACCAGGACATCTTCTACCGCATGACGGCCGCCGACCTCGCCGACATCAATGTCGTTTCCGAGCCGATCGTCGGGCGCTTCCGCACTGCACCGGCCTCGAAGCGCGACATCAAGTTTGCCTGGTCGGGCGACACGGCCGGCCAGGGCTGGGGCATCGACGAGACCGGCATGAAGACCTACGCCACCATCGCCAAGCACACGCCTGACTTCTTCCTGCATTCCGGCGACACGATCTATGCCGATGGCGCCATGAAGGATGAGGTCGACCTGCCTGGCGGCGGCAAATGGAAGAACGTCGTCCTCATCGACGGCAAGCGCAAGGTGGCCGAGACGCTGGACGAGTACCGCGACCAGTGGAAGTACAACATGATGGACAAGAACGTTCTCGCCCTGAGCGCCATCTGCCCGAACTTCTACCAGTGGGACGACCACGAAGTGCTGAACAACTGGTCGGATTCGAAGGATTTGAGCGCCGACAGCCGCTACACCGAAAAATCCATCCATGTGCTGGCGGCGCGTGCGGCGCGCGCCTTCCATGAGATGACGACGATCCGCTACGAACCGTCGGAGCCGGGCCGCGTCTATCGTAAGATATCCCATGGGCCGCTGCTCGACGTGTTCTTCCTCGACATGCGCTCCTATCGCGGCCCCAACGGCCCTGACATGCAGGACACCATGACGCCGGAGTCCCGTATGCTCGGCGAACAGCAGACCAAATGGCTGAAGCGCGAACTGACCAACTCCAAGGCGACCTGGAAGATCATCGCCGCCGACATGCCGCTCGGCCTCGTCGTCTGGGACGACGGCACCAAGAAGGTCGGCGCGGAAGCCGTCAGCAATGGCGACAACGGCCTGCCAAAGGGCCGCGAGCTCGAGATCGCCGACCTGTTGCGCTACATCAAGAACGCCGGCATCACCAACACAGTGTGGCTGACGGCCGACGTGCACTACACGGCCGCGCACTACTACAACCCCGACAAGGCGCAGTTCCAGGACTTCAATCCGTTCTGGGAATTCGTCTCCGGCCCGATCCATGCCGGCACGTTCGGCCCCAACGATTTCGACATGACGTTCGGCCCGGAGCTGAAATTCATCAAGGCGCCGAACGCCGAACAGGGCCAGAACCTGCCGCCATCGGCCGGCCTGCAGTTCTTTGGGCTGGTCGACATTTCAGGGGCGACCGAGCAGCTGACGGTGCGGCTGATGGATCGTGATGATAACGAGCTCTACAAGGTGACACTGGATCCGGTGCGGTCGGCGTAGGAGGGCCTTTTTTACCCTCCCCCTTGTGGGGAGGGTCGGCGAGGCGGCTTCGCGGAGCGAAGCTGGCGAGACGGGGTGGGGGTGAAGCGCCGGCGTCTGTGGGAGCACCCCCACCCCGATCCGCTTCGCGGATCGACCCTCCCCACAAGGGGGAGGGTAAAGCGCACCCTCAATCCGGGTAACAAACCGTCGGAATCTTTGGCCAAACCGCGCTGTCGCAGCCGGCAACCTGCTGCCTCTGCTTGAAGTAGGCGCTGACCGGGCCGGTAACCACGGGGTCGACGCCATCAGGGGCGTCGGCAAACATCTGCTCGGCCGTCTGGTCGGACGACGAAGCAGGATTGGCTTCCTTCAGCGCCGCGGCCGACTGGGCGGCATTGGCGGCCAGCACGGCAGCGAATGCGACCGAAGCGATGAGTGGCCAAAATCGGTTGAGTTTGTCGGTCATGAATGTCGAACAGCCCGGACCCCGAAAGGTTCCGCCTTGGTTAACAAAACCATCTCACACCGAGATGCTTAAGATTTGATGAGTATTTGGTGATGCGCCTCCTCTTTCGCAATTGCGAAAAACCCTGTATGAGCCGCGCAACCGAAAGAGGCGGCGCCTTTTGGCCTGCTGCCTGCAACGCTCCCGAGACCACAACATGAAAATTCGTAATATCGCGATCATCGCGCACGTCGACCATGGAAAAACCACCCTCGTCGACCAGTTGCTCCGGCAATCCGGCTCCTTCCGCGACAATCAGCGCGTCGCCGAGCGCGCCATGGATTCCAACGACCTGGAAAAGGAACGCGGCATCACCATCCTGGCCAAGGCGACCTCGGTCGACTGGAAGGATACCCGCATCAATATCGTCGACACCCCCGGCCACGCCGATTTCGGCGGTGAGGTCGAGCGCATCCTGTCGATGGTGGATTCGGCCATCGTGCTGGTCGACGCCGCCGAGGGCCCGATGCCGCAGACCAAATTCGTCGTCGGCAAGGCGCTCAAGGTCGGCCTGAAGCCGATCGTCGTCATCAACAAGATCGACCGTCCGGATGCCCGACACGTCGAGGTAGTCAACGAGGTGTTCGACCTGTTTGCCGCGCTCGACGCCACCGACGAGCAGCTCGACTTCCCGATCCTCTACGGTTCGGGCCGCGATGGCTGGGTCTCCGAAAACCCGGAAGGCCCGAAGGACCAGGGCCTGGCGCCGCTGTTCGATCTCGTTATCAAGCATGTGCCGGCGCCGACCGTTCACCCGGGTCCGTTCCGCATGATCGGCACCATTCTGGAAGCCAATCCCTTCCTTGGCCGCATCATCACCGGCCGCATCGAGAGCGGCACGTTGAAGTCCAACCAGCCGGTCAAGGTGCTGCACCATGACGGCACGCTGGTCGAAACCGGTCGTATTTCCAAGATCCTCGCTTTCCGTGGCCTCGAGCGCCAGCCGATCGAGGAGGCGCAGGCGGGCGACATCGTCGCCATTGCCGGCCTGTCGAAAGGCACCGTTGCCGACACCTTCTGCGACCCGGCGGTGACCGAACCGCTGCATGCGCAGCCGATCGATCCGCCGACCGTGACCATGTCCTTCCTGGTCAATGACTCGCCGCTCGCCGGCACCGAAGGCGATAAGGTGACCAGCCGCGTCATCCGCGACCGCCTGCTGCGCGAAGCCGAAGGCAATGTCGCGCTGAAGATCGAGGAATCGCCCGATAAGGATTCGTTCTTCGTCTCCGGCCGTGGCGAATTGCAGCTGGCCGTGCTGATCGAGACGATGCGCCGCGAAGGCTTTGAGATCGCCGTGTCGCGTCCCCGCGTCGTCATGCAGAACGGCGAGAACGGCGAATTGCTGGAGCCGGTCGAGGAAGTCGTCATCGACGTCGACGAGGAGCATGCCGGCATCGTCGTGCAGAAGATGTCGGAGCGTAAGGCCGAGATGGTCGAACTGCGCCCCTCCGGCGGCAACCGCCAGCGCATCGTCTTCCACGCGCCGACGCGCGGCCTGATCGGCTACCAGTCGGAACTGTTGACCGACACGCGCGGCACCGCCGTGATGAACCGGCTGTTCCATGCCTACCAGCCCTACAAGGGCGAACTGCCGGGCCGCACCAACGGCGTGCTGATCTCCAACGAACAGGGCGAAGCAGTGGCCTACGCCATGTGGAACCTGGAAGACCGCGGCCCGATGGTCATCGACCCGGGCGTCAAGGTCTATCAGGGCATGATCATCGGCATCCATAGCCGTGACAACGACCTCGAAGTGAATGTGCTGAAGGGCAAGAAGCTGACCAACATCCGCGCCGCCGGCAAGGATGAGGCGGTCAAGCTGACGCCGCCGATCCGCATGACTCTTGAGCGCGCGCTGGCCTGGATCCAGGACGACGAGCTGGTAGAGGTGACGCCGAAGACCATCCGCCTGCGCAAGCTCTATCTCGACCCGAACGAGCGCAAGCGCTTCGAGAAGTCGGCGAAAGTGGTCGGCGCGGCTTAATCGTCTGATTTTTCCGGATATGGGACGGGGCGAAGCACCAACATGCTTCGCCCCTTTCGTTTATCCGCTGGCCGCTGAGATGATAGCTTTGCGGTCGGCTTCGCTGGCGAGATCAATCCGCACGGTGGTGCCGTTGCGGGCCGGCTTGCGCAAAGCCTTGGCCCCTTCCGGATCAACCACCAGCAATCGCTTCTCCTCCAGCGCCTGAAGCCTCGACCGTGAGATGCCGAGCTCGCCGGCAAGCAAACGGTCGAGTCGCAGCGATGTCGGCATTTCCAGCGCGAGCCTGAGTTCGAGTGCGCCGGCGCGTTCGCCCTCGTCGCCGAGCCTCTGTTTGTGAATGGCGACGTCGGAAAACTCCTCGACGCGGCCAACCCGGCTTCGCAACGTCACGACATCGAAGGCGTGGCGGCGGGCGAGGGCCGGGTCGTTGCTTTCAAGGGCAGCCAGCAGCGCCGGTTCGATGTCGAGGCGGTTGCAGCGTTCGAAAATGCCGAAATTCCACGAATTGTCGCAGTCGATACAGCGATAGATCAGCCAGACGTCGATGCGCTTGCCATTGGCGTTGACGCGGAATTTGTCGCTGCAGCAATAGGCCTTCACCGTGCCGCAGCGGTTGCAGTTGATGAGAGGTCGAGGTGCCGTGCAGGGCGCGATCGTCCAGCGGATAGCGAGATGTCGAGACAAGCCGAAAAACCTTCCAGTCGGGAAGTTCTTCAGGCCGGCGATGTCGAGATGCCCATACGGGCACGGCGTGGCGAGAGCTAGCTATGGTCGGAAGTCAGGTGTCACGGGCGGAGCCACGCGACAGCGGTTCAGCAGTGCCAAACCGGTCTCGAACCGCCGCCTGAGGAACACGTGAAAATGGAGCAGGCTCCGCTGATGGCGGCGCCCTGCCAGGTGTGATCAGGGGAGTTGGCGAGACCGGTGGTTACTGAGGCAAAGTGAAGCTCGAAATGGATGTCGGGACGGCTCTTCTAGCGACAAGATGCCACGCGGGCAAGGCTCATAGCGGGTGTTCCGCCATGCTCAGGCGAAGGCGATCTGCACCTTCATGGATTGGGTGCGGTCGCCGGCGATCTCGAACGCCGCAACCGCCTCGTCCATCGGATAGATGCCGGTCAGCAGCGGCTTGACGTCGACGCGGCGGTTGTTGATCAGGTCGACGGCCAGCGCGAACTCATCGTGGAAACGGAAGGAGCCGCGCATCTCGATCTCCTTGGCGACGATGAGATTCTGTGGCAGGGACATGTCGCCGCCAAGGCCGAGCTGAACGAGCACACCGCGCGGCTTCAGCACGTCGAACCCCGCCCGCACCGCGCGCTCGTTGCCGGAGCACTCGAACATGACGTCGAAACTGCCCTTTTCGATGTT
Organism: Mesorhizobium sp. P171375; assembly: GCF_057786075.1. Lineage (NCBI taxonomy): Bacteria > Pseudomonadati > Pseudomonadota > Alphaproteobacteria > Hyphomicrobiales > Phyllobacteriaceae > Mesorhizobium > Mesorhizobium sp. P171375. The sequence continues at coordinate 560,900 of NZ_JBYNWF010000001.1, read as the reverse complement.
GTAGGCGGCGAGGCTGGCGCCGTCGGTGGCGACATTGATGGTGCGGTCGGCGCCGATCTCACGGGCCTTGACCAGAACGGCGTCCATGACATCGGTGGCGACGATCTCGCGCGCGCCGTGGACGCGCGCAGCCAGGATGCAGAGCGCGCCGATCGGTCCGCTGCCGGTGACCAGCACCCGCTTGCCGAGCAGCGAGCCGGCGCGGTTCACGGCGTGCAGCGTCACCGCGAAGGGCTCGGCGAAGGCAGCTTCGTTGATGGAGACATGGTCCGCTATTTTGTGGCATTGCCAAGCCTCGGCGACGAGTCGCTGGCGGAAGGCGCCCTGTATATGCGGCATCGGCATGGCGCTGCCGTAAAAGCGCATGTTGAGGCATTGGTTCTGCATGCCTTGCAGGCAGTAGCGGCAAGCATTGCAGGGCCGGGTGGGCGAAATCGCGACGCGGTCGCCGACGGTGAGGCTTGAGACACCAGCGCCAAGCGCTCTCACCGTGCCGGCAACCTCATGTCCCAGGATCATCGGCTCGCGCAGGCGGACCACGCCGAAGCCACCATGATTGTAATAGTGCAGGTCCGAACCGCAAATGCCGCCGGCCTCGACTGAAATCTCGACCTGTCCGGCGCCCAACACGCCCGGATCGGTCTCCTCGATGCGAAGGTCTTTTGCCGCGTGGATGACGATTGATTTCATGGCCGCGATCCTTTCTCAAACCATAGGTGCGGGCAAGGTCCGGCGGCTGAGATTGTCGCGCGCCGCAGGACTTGGGTTCCTCCTCCACTCGCGTGGGGGCGAAGAACCGCGTCTGCTTTGCCAAGCCGCCCGGAGTCGGGCTATTGTCGCTTGACCAATACCGAGATCCTGTCATGCACCTCACCTCGCTTCTGATCTTCGCCGCCGCTTTGTTCGTCGCTGCCGGCTCGCCAGGCCCGTCGATCGCCGCGCTGGTTGCGCGCGTCATTTCAAAGGGCTTTCGCGATGTGTTCCCGTTCCTGTTTGCCATGTGGATCGGCGAGGGCATCTGGCTGTCGCTGGCGGTGTTCGGGCTGGCTATCGTGGCGCAGACTTTCCATTTTGCCTTCGTCGTTGTGAAATGGGTGGGCGTCGCCTATCTCGCTTATCTCGCCTGGAAGATGTGGACCGCGCCCGTCGAGGCGAAAGAAGGCGAGATGCCACGCGAGGATTCGGCGACAAAACTGTTCTTGGCCGGCATGGCGGTGACATTGGGCAATCCCAAAATCATGATGTTCTATCTGGCGCTGCTGCCGACCATCATCGACCTGGCTTCGGTCAGCATCGTCGGCTGGGTCGAGCTGACGGCGACGATGGCGGTGGTTCTGATCGCCATCGATCTCGCCCGGGTGCTCGCGGCCTCGCAGGCGCGCAAGCTCCTGAAAAGCAAGCGCGCCATGAAGATCGCCAATCGCATCAGTGCCACAACGATGGCCGGTGCCGCGGCGGCGATCGCAGCGCGGTCATAGGGCATGATCCGGAACCGAAGGACCGGGTCAGCGAAAAGCGAAACCCGGTTTGCTTTGGTTCCGAAGATCATGCTGGAACAAACGGCACGTCACATCATTTCGATGATCGGCGCGATCTCGACGCTGAAGGCCGGGTCCATCAGGATGGGACAGTCCTTGGCCTTGGCGACGGCATCGTTGATGTCCTTTGCTTCGACGATGGTGTAGCCGGCGGTGGGATTGCTGCCGCCATTGTTCTCGACCTTGCCGCCGGGCAGCACCATCTTCGACATGCCGACCGGATTGCCACCGTCGACGACGGCCGAGCCGAGCTTGCCATACCAGTCCGTCCAGGCATCCGTTGCCGCTTTCCGTTCGGCCTCCTCGGTCGGCATCTTGCCCGAGCCGTGATAGACATAGAGAAACTTCGCCATGTTCTCCTCCCTTGATCGGCAGCGTCGAACCGGCATGCGGCCGCGCCGCCCTGCGATATGCGGCCTTGCCGCAATCGTTGATATGCGGCCACCGCAATCGTTAATCATCGGACCAAAATGGCGGAGACGCAATGAGAATGCGTAATCGCTAGTTTATAGGTGCTGGCGGTCCGTCAGCGCGCCATGGCGTGGTATTCGTCGTTCGGGCGCATGTCGATCGCGGCGGCGACGCGGTTCGACATGTTGAAGAAGGCGGCGGTGGAGGCGATGTCCCAGATGTCGCGGTTGGTGAAGCCGGCGTTGCGTAGGGCCGCCCGGTCCGCCTCGACGATCCTGGCCGGCTCTTCGGTCAGCTTGACGGCGAATTCGAGCATCGCTGTCTGCTTCGGCGACAGATTGGCGGCGCGGAAATTCATCACCATCATCTCGCCGAAAGCCGGGTCGCCGGAAAGCTGGCGCACCGCCGCGCCATGCGCGGTCAGGCAGTAATAGCAATGGTTGATCGAGGAGACGACGACCGCGATCATCTCGCGTTCCACCTTCGACAGGCCCGAATCGCCCAGCATCAGGTCGTTGTAGGTGTCGGTGAAGGCGCGCAGCTTCTTCTCGTCGAAGGCATAGGACAGAAGCACGTTGGGAACGAGGCCGAGCTTCTCCTCGCATTTGGCGAAGTAGGCTTTTGTCGCATCGCTGAGTTCGCCAGGGGCGAGGTCAAGTGCCGTGATCTTTCTGCTCATGCTGGCGGGGGTCTTGCCGGTCATGGGGGCCGTTCTCCTCACTCGTCGCTGATATCAGCCAAAATTCCGAATAATCTTCGCAAGCCGTCAAACCTTTGTCGCCAAACAGCAGTCATCTGCTACCATAATCGCAAAAGCATATGACGGGAGGGAATAGCATCATGGCCAGCCTGAAAACCGCAAGCCAGCCGAAAAAGACGGCTCCGGCCAAGAGAAGCGCGGCAAGGACGAGCGAAAGACAAGGCGGACTCGCCGACTATCTTCTGGCGCGCGCGCCGGCCGAAGACGTCGCCGCCTACGATGCTGCCGACCTTCAGCGCGCCGCCGATCTGGCCGGGCGCGCCGTCGCCAGGCATAAGAAGGGCGATTGCGTCGTCGCCATCGACGTCGACTCCGGCGTCGTGCGCCAGGGCCGGCCGCTGACGGTGATCACCGTCGTCAATGACAACATGCCGTTCCTATTCGATTCCATCCTCGGCGAGATTACCGAGAGTGCCGGCGAGCCGCTGCTGGTCACGCATCCGGTCATCGTCGTCAAGCATGGCAAAAGCGGCGTCGAGGAAATCCTCGGCGATGGCGGCTTCGCCAAGGGTGATCGCAGCCTTGACCGGCTGAGCGTGATTCATGTGCATATCGGCCGCCTTCCGGTCGACCAGGCCGAGGCTTTGGCCGGGCGGTTGAGGAAACTGCTGGGCCAGGTGCGCGCTGCCGTCACCGACTGGAAACCAATGCTGGCCCGCCTTGACCAGGCAATCCACGAATTCCGCTATGCGCCGGTGCCGCTCGACAAGGCCAGTGTAACCGAGGCCATCGCCTTCCTCGAATGGCTGCGCGACGACAATTTCACCTTCCTCGGCATGCGCGAGTTCAAATATACCGGTGGCGAAAAGAGCGGCACGCTGGAGCGCGCCGACAAGCCCGGCCTCGGCATCCTGTCCGATCCGGACGTGTTGGTGCTCAGGCGCGGCACCGAAGCGGTGACGACGACGCCGGAAATCCGCGCCTTCCTGCACGGGCCGGAACCGCTGATCGTCACGAAAGCCAACGCCAAGTCAGCCGTGCATCGCCGCATCTATCTCGATTACATCGGCGTCAAGACCTACACCGACAAGGGCACGCTTGCCGGCGAATTGCGCATCGTTGGCCTGTTCACCTCGACCGCCTACACGCGCTCGGTGATGAAGATTCCCTATCTCCGGTCGAAGGCCGAGACCATCATCGCCAAGTCCGGCTTCAATCCAGGCGATCATTCCGGGAAGGCGCTGATCAATGTGCTGGAGAGCTATCCGCGCGACGAGCTGTTCCAGGTCCCGGTGCCGATACTGCGGAAGCATGCCGAAGCCATATTGGGACTGGTGGAGAGGCCGCGGGTCAGGGCGCTGGTGCGCGCCGACCAGTTCGACCGCTTCGTCTCGATCCTGGTCTTCGTGCCGCGCGACCGCTACGACAGCGTCGTGCGCGAGAAGATCGGGGCGTACCTGAAGACGGCATTCGAAGGCCGCCTGTCGGCCTATTATCCAGCCTTCCCGGAAGGTGGCCTGGCGCGGGTGCATTTCATTATCGGCCGCTCCGGCGGCAAGACACCGAAGATCGAGCAAGCCACCATCGAGGCGGCGATCCGCGACATCGTGCGCACCTGGGACGACGCGCTGCGCGAAACCGCGGCCGAGACCGGCGCCGACGCGGCGATGACCGCGATCGCCTCACGCTTTTCGGAAAGCTATCGCGACAGCTTCCCGCCGGCGGTGGCGCTGGCGGACGCTGGGCGCATCGCCAAGATCAGCCCGGCCAATCCGATCGCCATCGACTACTACCGCCATGGCGACCAGAAGCCGCAGCAGGCGTCGCTGAAGATCTTTCACCACGGCCACCCGGTGGCGCTGTCCAGGCGTGTGCCGGTGCTGGAAAACATCGGCTTCCGCGTCATCAGCGAGCGCACCTTCGAGGTCGGTGACGATCCATCCAGCATGGTCTTCATCCACGACATGGAGCTCGAGAACAGCTACGGCAAGGCGATCGACCTCGGCGACGGCGGCGCGCTGTTCGAGGACGCCTTCCTGTCGGTCTGGCGCGGCGACGTCGACAATGACGGCTATAATGGCCTTGCCCAGACCGCCGGCCTGTGGTCGGACGAGGTCACCATCCTGCGCGCCTATGGCCGCTATCTGCAGCAGGCCGGCATTCCGCAGAGCCAGGATTTCATTGCCGCCGCACTCAACCGCTACCCCGACATTGCGCGCGGCCTGCATGCGCTGTTCGTCGCCCGCCTCGGGCCGACGGCCGGGACGGAAGGCGTGGTTGCCGCTAAGCATCTCAAGGCCAAGATCAAGGATGCCTTGGAAGAGGTGCCCAATATCGATGACGACACCATCATCCGCCGCTACCTCAATCTGATCGAATCTTCGCTGCGCACAAACCATTTCGTTGCCGAAACGAAGGCGCGGGGCCAGTCGCTGGCGATCAAGCTCGATTCGCAGGCGGTCGAAGGCCTGCCGGCGCCGCGGCCGTGGCGCGAGATCTTCGTCTACGGTTCCGAGGTCGAGGGCGTGCACCTGCGCTTCGGTCCGGTGGCGCGCGGCGGCCTGCGCTGGTCGGACCGCGCCCAGGACTACCGCACCGAAGTGCTCGGCCTGGTCAAGGCGCAGCAGGTCAAGAACGCCGTTATCGTGCCGGTCGGCGCCAAGGGCGGCTTCTTCCCCAAGCGCCTGCCCACGGGCGGCAGCCGCGACGCCATCTTCGAGGCCGGCACCTCGGCCTACAAGAACTTCGTCTCCAGCCTGCTGTCGATCACCGACAATATCGGCCTGGATGGAGTGATCCCGCCTGCCGGCGTTGTCAGGCGCGACCCCGACGATCCCTATTTCGTCGTTGCCGCAGACAAGGGCACGGCGACCTTCTCCGACACTGCCAACGCTATCTCGGAGAAACACGGCTTCTGGCTCGACGACGCCTTCGCCAGCGGCGGCTCGGCCGGCTATGACCACAAGAAGATGGGCATCACCGCCAAGGGCGCCTGGGAAGCGGTGAAGCGGCATTTCCGCGAGATGAACCGCGACATCCAGACCTCGCCCTTCACCGTCGTCGGCGTCGGCGACATGTCGGGCGACGTGTTCGGCAACGGCATGCTGTTGTCGCCGCAGACCAGGCTGATCGCCGCCTTCGACCATCGCGACATCTTCATCGATCCCGATCCGGACAGGGTGGCGTCGATGGCCGAGCGCGAGCGCATGTTCGCGCTGCCGCGCTCGTCCTGGCAGGACTACGACAAGACCAAACTGTCGGAAGGCGGCGTTATCGTCTCGCGCAGCCAGAAGTCGATCACGCTACCCGCGGCAGCCGCCGCCGCGATCGGCCTCACCAAGACCACCGCGACCCCGGTCGAGATCATGATCGCCATCCTCAAGGCGAATGTCGACCTTCTGTGGTTCGGCGGCATTGGCACTTACTTGCGGGCATCGGGCGAAACCAATGCCGAAGTCGGTGACCGCGCCAATGACGCCATCCGCATCACCGCGCTCGACGTCCGGGCGAAAGTGATCGGCGAGGGCGCCAATCTCGGCGTCACGCAGCGCGCCCGCATCGAGTTCGGTATGAATGGCGGCCGCTGCAATTCCGACGCCATCGACAATTCGGGTGGCGTCAACTGCTCCGACGTCGAGGTCAACATCAAGATCGCGCTGGCCTCCGCCATGCGCAAGGGACTGCTGACCCGGCCTGCGCGCAACAAATTGCTGGCTGAAATGACCGACGAGGTCAGCGGGCTGGTTCTGTCCAACAATTACGAACAGACGCTGGCGCTTTCGATCGCGCGCAAGCGTGGCCTCGCCGACATCGCGCATCAGAGCCGCTTCATGACGGCGCTGGAGGCGCGCGGCCTGCTCGACCGTGCGGTCGAGACGCTGCCGTCGCCGGCAGCCCTTGCGGATCGCGAGGCGCGCGGCGAGCCGCTGACCCGGGCCGAGCTCGGCGTGCTGCTTGCCTATGCCAAGATCGTGCTGTTTTCCGACATCGTCGCCAGCGACGTGCCGGACGATGCGCATTTCGACCGCGACCTGATGGGCTATTTCCCCGATCGGATGGCGAAGAAATACGCCACAGAAATCCATGGCCACCGGCTGCGCCGCGAGATCATCGCCCGCGTCGTCGCCAATGATCTCGTCAACCGCGGCGGCCCGTCCTTCGTCAACCGGCTGCAGGAAGCCACAGGGCGCAGCGCCGCCGATGTGGTGCGCACCTTCGCCGTGGTGCGCGATGGCTTTGGACTGCCGGGGCTCTACCGCGAGATCGACGCGCTCGACAGCCAGATCGATGGCCAGGCACAGCTCGACCTCTACCAGTCCCTCAGCCGGCTTATCTTTGTGACCAGCGGCTGGTATCTGAAGAACGACGCGGGCACGGCAGCGCTCGGCCAGCGCATCGCCGAATTGCAGGAGGCGCGCAAGGCGCTGGAGCCGAAGCTCATCTCGCTGCTGCCGGGCTTCTCGCGCGAGCGGGTCGAGGAACGGCGGCATGGCCTGTTCAAGGCCGGCGCTCCGGAAAAGCTCGCCGGGCAACTGGCTATGGCCGATCTGGCGGCACTGATCCCCGATATCGCGCTGACCGCGCGCACGGCCAATTCCGACATCGTCGCGGCGGCCAAGGCGTTCTTTGCTGTCAGCGATGCTTTCCGCATTCCCCGCGTCGAAGAGGCGGCGCGTTCGATCACGCCGTCGGATTATTACGACCAGCTGGCGCTGTCGCGTGCCACAGACACGATCGGCGCGGCGCGACGCGGCATCGCGGTCGCCGCTCTCACCGGCCATGCCGGCACGGCGGACCCGGTGGCGGCCTGGCTGGAGGCCGGCGGCGAGCGGGTGGCCCGCATCCGCGAGCGGCTGCAGGCTCTGACCGAAGGCGGCGACATCACCGTGTCGCGGCTGTCGGTGGCGTCGGGGCTGATGAGCGATTTGACGGGGATGTGAGGCTTACCCTCCCTCTTGTGGGGGTGAGCAGCCGGTTCGCGAAGCGAATTTATCGTGCCAGTGGCACGATGAAAGGCCGGCGAACGCCGGGACTCGCGTAGCAGCGGGGACCCGGCGGGGCGATCGGTCGCACCCGGCCCTTCGCTGGCTCAGGGCGTTCGAAGCTCGAAAAGCCAAGCAATTGGCTTTTCGTCCGCCAACGCGGACCGCTTCTCACCCCCACAAGGGGAGGTCGGGGCGCGGCGCTTGTTAATTGCATGAGCACCGGAAACATGCAGACATGGCGCCCGATACGGGCGGAGCAGGGATCTTCAGCATGGCGGCGGTAGAAACAGTGCAGCGGGCATCGGGACGCGGCATCTGGGGATGGATGCTGTTCGACTGGGCGGCGCAGCCTTTCTTCACCGTCGTCACCACCTTTATCTTCGGCCCTTACTTCGTCTCGCGCATGGCCAGCGATCCCGAAAGCGGACAGGCCGCCTGGGGTTATGGCATCGCCGCTGCGGGCCTGGTCATCGCCGTTTTGTCGCCGATCCTCGGTTCGATTGCCGACCAGACCGGCCCTCGCAAGCCATGGATCGCCTTCTTCGCCTCGATCAAGATCATCAGTCTTTGCCTGCTGTGGTTCGCCGCTCCCGGTTCGAACCTTTTCCTGGTGGTGCTGTTCTTCTCTCTCGCATCAGTGGCGGCGGAGTTTTCGACCGTGTTCAACGATTCGATGATGCCGCGCCTGGTGCCGAAGAGCGAGATCGGCCACATTTCGAATATGGCCTGGGGCCTCGGCTATCTCGGCGGCATGATCGCGCTGATCTTTGTCGTCACCTGCCTGGCGGGTTCGACGGAGACCGGCAAGACGATCATCGGCATCGACCCGCTGTTCGGGCTCGACCCGAAATTAGGCGAGGACGCGCGCGCCACCGGGCCACTGTCGGCCGGCTGGTATTTCCTGTTCATCCTGCCGATGTTTTTCTTCACGCCGGACGCCATCAAAGGCATTCCGATCGTGCCGGCGGTACGCGAAGGCCTGTCGGAGCTGACGTCGACACTGACCGAAGTGCGCCAGCGCAGTGGCATCCTTCGCTTCCTTGTCGCTCGCATGATTTATCAGGACGGCGTCAACGCGCTGCTCGCCTTGGGCGGCACATTTGCGGCGGCGATGTTCCACTGGTCGATCACCGAGATCGGCATGTTCGGCATCATCCTCAATGTCGTCGCTATCGTCGGTTGCCTGGTTGCCGCGCGTCTCGACACCGCGCTCGGCTCCAAGACGATCGTGATGATTTCGCTCGTCATGCTCAGCCTCGCCACCATCGGCATCGTTTCGACCGGGCCTGGTTACACGCTGTTCGGCGCCTGGATGATGCCGGGAGCCGATAGCGGCGGCCTGTTCGGCACGGCGGCGGAAAAGGCCTACATCTTCTACGGCTTGTTGATCGGGCTGGCCTTCGGGCCGGTCCAGGCATCGTCGCGCTCCTATATGGCGCGCAGCGTGACCGCTGCCGAGTCCGGCCGCTATTTCGGCATCTATGCGCTGGCCGGACGTGCGACGAGTTTCCTGGCGCCGTTCATGGTGGCGTCGATCACGCTCGCCAGCGGCTCGGCGCGGCTCGGTATGGCTGCGATCGTGCTGTTCTTGGGCGTCGGCATCGCTATATTGATCTGGACGCCGTATCCGGCGGATCAGCCGGTGGGGTGAGCTTTACCCTCCCCATCGAGGGGAGGGTAAAGGCAGCGCTAATGCCTAAAGTGCCTGACCCCGGTAAACACCATCGCGATGCCGTGCTCATCGGCGGCGGCGATGACGTCTTCGTCGCGCATCGAGCCGCCGGGCTGGATGACGGCGGTGGCCCCGGCTTCGATGGCTGAGATCAGCCCATCGGCGAAGGGGAAGAAGGCATCGGAGGCAACCACCGAGCCTTTGGTCAGCGGCTCCGCCAGGCCAGCCGCTTCCGCCGCGTCGAGCGCCTTGCGGGCGGCGATACGCGAGGAATCGACACGGCTCATCTGGCCGGCGCCGATGCCGACGGTGGCGCCGTCCTTGGCGTAGACGATGGCGTTCGACTTGACGTGCTTGGCGATGCGGAAGGCGAATTTGAGATCGGCCATCTCAGCCGCTGTCGGCGCGCGCCTGGTCACCACCTTGAGTTCGAGATCGTCGACCACCGCATTGTCGCGGCTCTGGACGAGCATACCGCCGGCGACGGACTTCACCGTGGTGCCGGCAGCGCGCGGATCGGGCAGGCCGCCGGTGACCAGCAGGCGCAAATTCTTCTTGGCGGCAACGATGCGGATGGCGTCTTCCGAAGCGTTCGGCGCAATGATCACTTCTGTGAAGGTTTTGACGATCTCCTCCGCCGCCTCGGCATCGAGGATGCGGTTCATCGCGACGATGCCGCCAAAGGCCGAGACCGGATCGCAAGCCAGCGCCCTTGCATAGGCCGCGGTCAGAGAAGCGCCTTCGGCGACGCCGCACGGGTTGGCGTGCTTGATGATCGCAACCGCGGCGCAGCGGTTGGGATCGAACTCGCCGACCAGTTCGAAGGCGGCGTCGGTGTCGTTGATGTTGTTGTAGGACAGCTGCTTGCCCTGCAACTGGCGGGCTGTGGCGACGCCCGGCCGCTTGTCGCCATTGACGTAGAAGCCGGCGCCCTGATGCGGGTTCTCGCCATAGCGCATGACGCTCTCCAGCCGGCCGCCGAAAGCGCGCCAGGTCGGGTGCTCGATCTCCAGCGTCTCGGCGAACCAGCTGGAGATCGCTGCGTCGTAGCTGGCGGTGCGGGCAAAGGCCTTGGCCGCCAGCTTCTTGCGGAAGTCCAGCGACAGCGAGCCGATGTTCATCTCCAGCGCGTTCAGCACCGAGGCGTAGTCGCCGGGATCGGTGACGATGGCGACATAGGCGTGGTTCTTGGCCGAGGCGCGGATCATCGCCGGGCCGCCAATGTCGATGTTCTCGACGATCGCTGCATAGTCGGCGCCGGACCGGCGGACCTCTTCGAACGGGTAGAGATTGGAGACGAGGAGATCGATCGGCTCGATGCCGTGATCGTGCATGGCCTTGGCATGTTCGGGGTCGTCGCGCACGCCGAGCAGCGCGCCATGCACCGACGGATGCAGCGTCTTGACGCGGCCGTCCATGATCTCGGGAAAGCCGGTCAGCTCGGAAACGTCGCGCACGGCCAGCCCCGCATCGGCGATCGATTTTGCCGTGCCACCGGTCGAGACCAGCTCGACGCCGGCCGCGGCCAGGCCTTTGGCGAAGTCGATCAGGCCGGTCTTGTCGAAAACGGAAAGCAAGGCGCGGCGGACCGGAACGAGGTCAGGTGCCGGAATGTTCTTGGCGGCGACGGCCATGGGCTGGCGGCCTTTCAGGGCTGATTGGAGAGCGTTGCCGGGCCGTAGCACATAAGGTCAGGAAATCAAGCCGGAAGCTCGATCAAGCCGGTGCCGGCGACGACGCTCAGTTGTTCTCGGGGTAGCCGGCGATGCCGGTCCGCGTCAGCTGCCAATGCACCTCGGCAATCTCCGAGGCCTTGAAGGCAAGCACGATCTGGCGGCTGCGGCGCGGACCGCCGAGGCCGGCGAAATAGATCGATTCCTCCACCTCCGGCGCCACCTCGGTGCAGGTGAACACCCAGGTGTCGGCCTCGTCGGCGGTCAGCACCAGGCGGTCATGCTCGTCTTGCAGCAGGTTGATGTCGGGATGAATGTGGAAGCGGACCACGACGAAGTCGCGGCCATTGTTGCGGATCGCCGCACCGCCGGGGCGCAGGAAGCGGTCCCGTCCGGCAAGCACATTGCCCTCGCTCGACAGTTTCAGTTCACGCTCATGCTGGAAACCAAAGCGCTGGACGTAACCGTCATGGCGGGCGATGAAGCCTTGCGCGCCCTTCTGGTCGATGCGCTTGCACGGCACATGCTGCGGGCCACCGAGCAATGGCGTGCCGAGCAGGTCGTTGACGCGCAGCGAATGGGAAAAGCGCGCCGACGAGGTGTCGTTGATGGTGGCGGTCGAATGCGCCGCGGTGGCGCGGGCCAGCGGCCGGAATTCGGCGGCGCCATAGGTGTCGATACCGGCATTGACGACATAGTGCTGGCGGCCCGAGGACAGTTCGAAGGCCAGGCAGCCGGCATGCGCAGCGTTGGAGACGTCGATGGGCGGCGACGCGCCGGTATCGGCAATGACGGTTACGCCGCCCATAGACAGCCGCTCATAGCCGGAATGCGGTGCATGCAGCAGCGGCGCGCCGGCGGTGTCGTCGTGGCGCAATATGGTGGCGATGCGGTCGTGGATGGTTGCGCCCATGCCGTTGAAGCGGGCGAGGCTGCCGTCCTGGTGACGGAAGAAGCGTAGCGCCGGCAGCATGCGGTCGATGGCGCCCATAAGTGCTGCCGGTGGCGTCTCGGCCTGGTTGGCATAGGTCTGGCGCAGCGGCAGAAGGTCGGCAAGCAGTTCCAGCACCGCCATCGGGTTGCGCGAAATATGGCCGCCGTCGGGAAGGATCTGGCGGTCGAGTTCTTCCGCCAGATTGCGGGTGGCGCCACGCAATGCCGAGGCCGGCGCCGGCAGCGACAGCGCGGCGAAGGCAAGCGCGATGCGGGCGCGCAGCCTGTCCTTGCCATCCGGCATTTCGCGCGCCATCGAGCGCAGATAGCGGATCTGCACGGCGAGCGATTTCAGAAAGGCGCGATAGAACGGAAATTCGGCGCCTTGTAGGACAACCGAGGAATGTTGCAGCCAGGCGATGACGCGCTTGGCGGTGGTGCCGGGCTCCCAGGCGATGCCGGATATCTGGTTGCCGTGCATGGCGATCCAGTCGGAAACCAGCGCGCGGGCGTTGGCTGCGGCCAGCTCGGTGCCGGCGGCGCGCATGTGGCGCAGCCAGCGGAAACCGTGCAGCGTTTTCACCCAACCACGATTGGCAACGTCGATCTGGAACGGCGATTTGCCGCCGGTCTCGACCAGATGGCCCGACAGCGGGTAGCGGCCATAATAGATTTCGAGCGCGATCTGCGGGTCGGCGAGCCTGAGATCCGGCGGCGCAATCAGGACGCGCTCCGGCGTGCGTCCGGAATAGCGCCAGCGATAGACTGGCCCTGCCCGCAGGCGCCGGCGCGTCTTGCGCCAAAACTCCTTAGCGACAAGCGTCCACAGACGTGTCGTACTGCCGGCAGCCAGTGCCAAAACCCCTCCTCGTCGTCCACTTCCCAAGCACAAGCTTATATGATTCAAGAACTTATGCGAAGTCGAATTCGGCCGACGTGAAGGGCTTCACGCTGCCGGCGGCCGGTCAACTTCGAAAAAAGTCGAGCGATTTCCGGGGGTAAGCCCGACAATCCGGCACTCACTTGCGGTTGTGACGCGGTTGATCACCAAGGTCTGCGGTCGGCAACCTGGACCGACGACCCTAGGCCGCGCGCCGCATGCGGGCGGCGAAGAAGCCGTCCAGGCCGGAACGGCCCGGCGAACCTAGGTCGAAATCGGCGGGCGTTGTGCGCAGCGTGCCCTGGCTGGTCAGGAAAGCATCGATGCCGTCGATCTCGCCCGGCTGCAGTGGATCGTCGGCGATGGTTTTGTTTCCGGCCAGAAAGACGCGATAAAGATCTTCGCCTTCGATCGGGTCGAGCGAGCAGTTGGAAAAAACAATCCGACCGCCCGGTTTGACCAAGGTGACGGCGCGGGCGAGCAGCCTTGCCTGCAGGTCGGCGAGCTTTTCGACGTCGGCCATGGTCTTCGTCCACGGCACGTCGGGATGCCGCCGCACCGTGCCGGTGGACGAGCAGGGCGCGTCGAGCAGCACGGCGTCGAACAGCGCCGCCGGCTGGTATTTCAGCAGATCGGCCTGGACAATGTCCGCCGACAGGCCGAGCCGTTCGAGGTTGTGGGTCAGCCGCGCCAGCCGGTTCTTCGAGTTGTCGACGGCGGTGACTTTTGCGCCGGCAAGGATCAGCTGGGCGGTCTTGCCGCCCGGGGCGGCGCAGAGGTCGGCGATGCGCAGGCCTTTGACATCGCCGAACAGCCGCGCCGGAAAACTGGCGGCGGCGTCCTGAACCCACCAGGCGCCTTCGCCGAAGCCGGGCAGTTCGGTGACGGAGGCGCTGAGCTTTTCCACCCGGACCGTGCCGGTCGGCAGCACGATGCCGCCGAGCTTTTCGGCCCAGAGTTCGGGATCGGCCTTGACGGTGAAGTCGACCGGCGCCTCGACCCGGTGAGCAGCGAGAATCTGCTTCGTCTTGTCGGCGCCATAGGCGGCCTTCAGCCTATCCGAGAACCACTTTGGCGCTTCGTCGGTGGCGGCGAGGGCTGCCGGCAGTTCGGTTTCCTTGGCGCGTGCCAACGTGCGCAGCACGCCGTTGACGAGGCCGGAAAAGCGCTGCGTGCGGGGATCGGACTTGGCGTGGGTCACGGCAAGGTCGACGGCGGCACTGTCGGGAATGTCGAGGAACAGAATCTGCGCCGCTGCGACATGGAGGACGTGCGACAGAGCCGTCGCGTTGGGTGGCAGCGGCTTTTCGAGGCGCTTGGCCAAAAGCCCGGCAATCGTCATGCGGTAGCGCAGTGCGGTGACCAGTATGGCGCGCACCAGGCCACGGTCGCGCAGGTCGAGCGCCTTGTATTGCGGATGGCCGTTCTCGTGGTCGGTCAGCCCGTCGAGCGGCGTGCGCGCATCGATGACAGCAGCGAGCAGCCGCGCCGCCGCCTTGCGCGCGGCAAGGCCGGCGACGGGCTCGCCTGCATTGTCTTCGCGATCGCCTGAATGTGCGGGCCGGCCTCTGGCTTCGCTCACGACCACGGACCTTTGGGTCCGGTCGGGTTGCGGCCCCACGGGTTGGGCTTTGGCTGTTCCGGTTCGGCCGGCGGCGCGGGCCGCGCCGGCCTGCCCCATGGGCCTTGCTGGCCATCGGCCTGCAGTTCTTCGGTGGGCACGGGCGCCTGGCGCGGCACCGGCTGGTTGGTGCGACCAGCCATGTCGCGCGCCATCTCTTGCAGCGCGGCGATGCGGTTGTCGGTGTTCGGGTGGGTCGAAAACAGGCTGTCCATGCGCTCGCCGTGAAGGGGATTGATGATGAAGAGATGCGCGGTCGCGGGGTTGCGTTCGGCATCCGGGTTGCGGATGCGTTCGGCGCCGCGGGCGATCTTGTCAAGCGCTGATGCCAGCCAAAGCGGATTTCCGACGATTTCGGCGCCACGCCGATCGGCCTCGTATTCGCGCGTGCGGCTGACCGCCATCTGCACGATCATGGCGGCGAAGGGCGCGACCAGCATCGCCACAAGCACGCCGACAAAGCCGAATGGGTTGTTGTTGTCGCGGCTGCCGCCGAAGAAGAAGGCGAAATTGCCGAGCATGGAGATGGCGCCGGCGAGCGTCGCGACGATGGTCATGGTCAGCGTGTCGCGGTGCTGAATGTGGGCGAGCTCATGCGCCATGACCGCCGCCACTTCCTCATGCGAAAGGCGCTCCAGCAGGCCGGTCGAGGCCGCGACGGCGGCGTTCTCGGGATTGCGGCCGGTGGCGAAGGCGTTGGGCTGCGGATTGTCGATCAGATAGGTCTTCGGCATCGGCAGGCCGGCCTGCTTGGCCAACGCCTCGACGATGGCGTAAAATTCAGGCGCATTCCTGGCGTCGACCTCGACGGCGTGGTTCATCGACAATACCATCTTGTCGGCGTTCCAATAGCTGAACAGATTGGTGCCGGCGGCGACCAGGAAGGCGATCATCATGCCGCCGGTGCCGCCGATCAGAAAGCCGACGCCCATGAACAGCGCCGTCATCGCGGCCAGAAGCATGGCGGTGCGTAGCGTGCTCATCATCTGCTCCGTTTGCGGCCGTGGCAAAAAGGGGTCGATCCGGGTGTCATCATCGCTATATGATGGGAAACGCCGCCTCTCGTTTCAATCCGCCGGAACTATCGCATGACCGATGAACCCAGTAAAACACCGGCCGGAGCGGAGGACGACGCGCTGCCAAAAGAGTTGACACCCGCCGCCCGCCGGGCGCTGGCCGAAGCCAAGGCGCGCCGTGACGAGTATCGCCAGAAGGAAGCTGCGCTGCCCAAGGAAATCGGCGGCCGCGGCGGCAAGGAACCCGGCCGCTACGGCGACTGGGAGGTCAAAGGCCTGACCAGCGATTTCTAGGAACAGAAGAACTGGGGAACTGAAGAGTTGAAGAAAAAGGCGCATAGCGCCCGATGTTCTCCAGTTCTCCAGCTCCTCAATTCCTCAGGCCGCGCTGCGCTGCGGCTCCAAGGTCATCCAGCCGCTGTCATCGACGGCGATGCCTACAGCGTCGTAGCCGGCAATCGCGCTGTGCAGTGTCGCCATCGGGTGCTGGTGGGTGGCGCTGATCACCATCACTGACGCGCCCGCAGCTTCCGCCGCAGCAATGCCGACCGGGGCATCTTCGAAGACCAGGCAGTCGCCGATATCGACGCCGAGGCGTTTTGCTGCCAGCAGGAAACAGTCGGGCGCCGGCTTGCCGTGCGAAACGTCCTCGCCCGCGACCATCAGGGCCGGAACCGGGATGCCGGCCGCCTGCATGCGCAGCAGCGCCAGCGGACGCGGCGCCGAAGTGACGATCGCCCAGCGCTCGGGTGGCAAAGCGTTGAGAAACGGTACGGCGCCGGCGATCGGAAGCACGCCTTCGACGTCGTCCGATTCGGCCTGCAACAGCACATGCGCCTCGTGGACCGGGTCGACACCGGGAAGCGCCAGCCTGGTGATGGTCTCGACCGCGCGCACGCCGTGGATCGTCGGCAGGAAGGCTTCGACGTCGAGACCGTGCCTAAGCGCCCACGCTGCCCAGACCCGCTCGGCCGAAGCAATCGAATTGAGCACCGTGCCATCCATATCGAAGAGGAAGGCGGCGAATTTTCTGCCTGCAAACATAAAGATTTTCCAATAGGGTCAGGGAGCGTTTCAGGAGGGTCAAAACATGTCGCTCGACCGTAACGTCGCCACGCCCGCCTGGGAAGGCGTGGGCGGTCCTTTTCGATAGTTCCAGGGAACCATGGTCCCGCTTCTGGCGTTGAGCAAAACTGTTTTCCACGAGATCGAGGGGGAATTGCGATGCTGATCCGGCTTGGCTACGAAATCGCCATTGACTGCGTGGATGCCACGCCGGTCATCTCGCTTCTCGAGATCCATGCGGATCGGCAAGCCGACATCAAGCGGCAGACGCGCGTGCTGACCTCGCCTTCGGTGCCGAGCAAGGTCTATCACGACCTGTTCGGCAATGCCTGCCGCCGCTTTGTCGTGCCCGCTGGCAATTTCCGTATCCTCTACGACGCTGTCGTCGAGGACAGCGGCGAGCCCGATGCGGTCAACACGCTGGCTAGGGAAGTGCCTGTGGCCGAACTGCCGGACGATGTGCTCGGCTATCTCCTCGGCAGCCGCTATTGCGAGACCGACCATCTGAGCGGGTTGGCCTGGCAGCTTTTCGGCCATCTGCCGTCCGGCTGGGCGCGGGTGCAGGCGATCGTCGACTATGTCCATAACCGGCTGTCCTTTGGCTATGGCTATGCCCGTCCGACGCGCACGGCCGCACAGGCGAATGAGGAGCGGGTCGGTGTCTGCCGCGACTTCGCCCATCTGGCGATCACGCTGTGCCGTTGCATGAACATCCCGGCCCGCTATGTGAACGGCTATCTCGGCGATATTGGCGTGCCGGTCGATCCGGCGCCGATGGATTTCTCGGCCTGGATGGAAGTCTACCTCGACGGCAAGTGGTACACGTTCGACCCCCGCCACAACACGCCCAGGATCGGCCGCGTCGTTATCGCGCGCGGCCGCGACGCCACGGATGTGCCGCTGCTGCACAGTTTCGGCCCGCATCGGCTCAGCCTGTTCAAGGTCTGGACCCATGAGCAGGAAGGCAAGCTATTCAATCCGCCCTATCACGGCGTCGACAAGACCGTCAGCGCGCACATGCTCGCATAGAGCGGTTCTTGGCCCGGATTCTGATCCGCTTCGACACACTGCATCCTCCGGACATCTGTGCCGGATCGGGATCGGCATTCGGCACGCAATGGATCATGGTAAGCACTTCGTAAACGAAGTCGCTTGCGTGAATTTCCGTTTACCGCCCGTTCACTTTGCTGCGATGCAGAACCCAGCAAAAACAACGGCTTGAATGATAGTTGGCTGCTTTCGTGGAGGCAACCGCGCGATCCGGCCGGAATCCTGCATTGGCCTTCCTACGGCGACTGGGCCGAGGCGAACGGAGGCTGAAGGATGCGGAATTACGGGGGTCTTATTCAGGCGGCGGGTGTTTTCACCAGGGATCGCAGTGGAAGTTTCGCGGTGCTGTTCGGCCTTGCCGCTTCGGTCCTGGCGCTCAGCGTCGGCTTTGCCGTCAACATCTCCCAGATTTACAACGCCAAATCGAGTCTGCAGGGCGCGGTCGATGCCGCCGTTACCTCCACGGCGCGCGACCTGACCACCGGGGTCATCAAGGAAGCCGATGCCAACAAGTCGGTGCAGGCCTTTCTCGACGGCAACAGCATGGCCGGCATACTGCAAGCCAACCAGATCGTTCTCGACAAGCTCACCGTCGACAGGACCGCCAACACGGTCACGGCCGACGCCCATGTCGATGTCGGGCTCTACTTTCCGCTGTTCAGCGTCGGCGACATGCAGCGCGTCGGTGCTTCCACCTCCGCGCTCTATTCGGACAAGCAGGTCGAGATCGCCATGATGCTCGACATAACGGGATCGATGGCGAAGCGGGGCAGTGTCGACAAGATCGGCGATCTGAAGGCCGCAGCGAAAAACGCCGTCCAGACGATGCTGCGGAACCAGGATCCGAAGAACCCCCGCATCCGCGTCGCGATCGTGCCTTACGCATCTGGCGTGAACGCCGGCAAGCTGGCGGAAAACGTCTATGCCGAGAAGGCAGTCAGTTCTGAACTGCCGCCTGTCGCCGGCAGTTCGCTTCTCGTCGCCAAGACGGGCAAGAACCTGCTGCCGTCCTTCAGCGACTATATCTCTATTGTTGGCGCGGCGGTGCCAAACCCCGATAATTGCGCCACGGAGCGCAAGGACAAAAACGGCAATGCCGATTTGAGCGCCGATGGCCCGGATACGATTCGCACGGACAAGAGCGGCAAGAAATATTATGCCCTGGTCAACCGGGATGATCATCTCGGTGGCGGAGGCATGAACAGGTGCCCCGATGCGGACGTGATCCCGCTGACCGCCGATTCCGGGGTATTGCTCGATGCGATCGACGACTTCCGGGCCGATGGTTATACGGCCGGCGCGATCGCCATTCAGTGGACCTATTATATGCTGTCGCCGCAATGGCGTACCGCGATCAAGAATGCGGGTCTCGGCAAGGGTGCGGCGGATGCCAATGCCAAGAAGATTGCCAAGGTCGCGATCCTGATGACCGATGGCCAGTTCAACACCGCCTTCGCCGGCGCCACCGGCAACTACAACAGCCAAGGCAACCTTACGCGCAGCAACGCCCAATCACTGTGCGGCAATATGAAAAATGACGGCATCGAGATTTTCACCATCGGCTTTGATCTAAACGACAAGGCCATGTCGGCAATCGAGCGAGACCAGGCAAAGGCGGTGCTGAAGGACTGTTCGTCGAAAGACACTTCCGCCGCCAATCATTATTTCGAGGCGTCCACCGGAGCAGAATTGGACGCCGCCTTTCAGGAAATCATCAGCAACACCGAAAAGGTCGCACTGACCCAGTAACGCTCCAAAGGAAAAGGCCGCCGCTTCTTGACGAAGCCGGCGGCCTTCCGTGTTTCCGTCCATGGCGCGGCCGATGGCGGCGACCGAAGTCACCCACCGCGCTTCTCGCGCCTTAACGGGAAGACTGCTTCCCGAAAGTGCAATCCGCTGAGGCCACGTTCTGGAAAACGAAATCACTCGACATCGGATCACCTCCTTTCGATTTGTTGAACACACCGTCATGATGGGGTGCGTTGCAGCAAAAGACAAGATGCCGGTTTGAAATAGCCGGCGGGCTAGCTTTTCCGGGCCGGGTTGCGATCGGCCGTCCAGCCGGGCAAACTCCCGCTGGGAGACCAGCATTCGGAGGAATGGCATGGAGGCAGCCGAGAAGGCCGCGCGCATCGTTCGCACGGTGATCGAGACGCTGAAGCCGGGTTTTGCCGTAAGGCTGTGGACCGGCGAGCGGATCGGCCCTGCCACCGGTCCGGTGCTGACCATCAACGACCAGGACATCGTCTGGCAGGTGGTGAAGCGTCCATCGTTGTCGACACTGATCGAGATGTGGATTTCCAAGACGATAGACATCGAAGACGGGACGATTTTCGATTTCTACGCCCTGCCGT
Organism: Mesorhizobium sp. P171375; assembly: GCF_057786075.1. Classification (NCBI taxonomy): domain Bacteria; kingdom Pseudomonadati; phylum Pseudomonadota; class Alphaproteobacteria; order Hyphomicrobiales; family Phyllobacteriaceae; genus Mesorhizobium; species Mesorhizobium sp. P171375. The sequence continues at coordinate 541,002 of NZ_JBYNWF010000001.1, read as the reverse complement.
CGCAAGGCAAGCTCAGAACCAAGATCAAGTCGCTGCCGAAGCTGGCGATCCTGCGCGACCTGCCGGCGGTGCTCTTGTCACGCAAACAGATGAGTGCGCGGACCGATCTGTCGGGGCGCAATCCCTATGTCAGCGGCTCGAGCCAGGAGGCGATCCAGCATCACTACGACATTTCGAATGCCTTCTACCGGCTCTTCCTCGACGAGCGCATGGTCTACAGCTGCGGCTACTTCACGGATTTCGCCAACGGCATCGATCAGGCGCAGGCCGACAAGCTCGACCATATCTGCCGCAAACTCCGGCTGAAGCCAGGCGAAAAGCTGCTCGACATTGGCTGCGGCTGGGGCGCCATGCTGATCCATGCGGTGAAGCATTACGGCGTCGTCGGCCACGGCGTGTCGCTGTCGCAGGCGCAGACCGATCTTGCTCGCGAGCGCATCTGCGCCGAGGGGCTGGAAGACCGCATCACCATCGAGATCAAATCCTATGCGGAGCTCGAAGGCAGCTTCGACAAGATATCCTCGATCGGCATGTTCGAGCATCTCGGGCTCGCTAACCACGCCACCTATTTCAAGACCATCCATCGCCTGCTCAAGCCGGGCGGCATCTATCTGCACCACGCCATCACAAGGCGCAGCAAGGGCGATTTGAAGAAGACCTTGCGCAAGGGGCCGGAGTTCAAGGCGCTGCTCAAATACATTTTCCCCGGCGGCGAACTCGACACGATCGGCATGACGCTCGGCAATTTCGAGGCGCATGGCTTCCTGGTCTATGACGTCGAGAATTTGCGCGAACACTATGCGCGCACCTGCCGGCTGTGGGCCGAACGGCTGCAGGCCCGTTTCGACGAGGCGGTGGCCGAAGTCGGAGAGGCCAAGGCGCGGCTGTGGCTGCTCTATCTCACCGGCTGTTCGATCACCTTCGAGCGCGCCTCGGCGCAGATTTTCCAGACCGTCGTCACCAAACGCGCGCGCGGCCCGAGCGGCCTGCCGCCGACACGGGCGGATTTGTATCGTTAGTGATCTGTCTGATCCGGGGCTGGCCCGGCGCTAATCCCGAACGAACCGCATCGGCGCGCCGATCTCGACGCTGGCTGGCCTGTCCACCGTGCAATAGACGCCGAGATTATGGGCGTTGTGGCGGACCAAATTGCGCAGGATGCCAGGGTCGTGGTCGAAGCCGTCCTGGGAGATGATGGTGAAGCCGCAGCGGCGGCATGGCGCCGAGATAGTCACCAGCAGGTCGCCGATGGCGAGCTTGCGGCCGATCCATTCGGTCTCGGGAAACGAACCTTCAACCGCCGCCATGTCGACGACGATGTTGGGGCGGAAGCGGCGCGTGTCGGGGGTGCCTTCCGGATGCAGCGCCTTCAGCCGCGCCAGCGATGCGGTGGTCAAGAGATGGATCGGCGCCTTGCGGTAGCTCTCGGCGGTCAGCGGGCCGGTGTAGCCGGGCGCTATCTCCTTGCTGAACGGCCGGATCGAGGCGGCGAAGCCGAGATAGGCCGAGATGGCGCGATCGCATTCAGCACCTGGTGCTGCCAGCCAGTCGCCGTCGGGAACGGCGATTTCAAGCTTCCGGTCGTTGCTCAGCCTTGTGCGGATGCGCGGCACCTTGTGCCATTTCGCGTCGCGATCGGGCCGCGCGATCTCGTTGTCCGAGACATCGACGAGGCCGAACAGCCGGTCACCGCCGATGGTCTCAAGGCCGACCGAAATGGCGTCCCGGCGCTCGCCGGCAAGCGAGCTTGCCGGGTAACGCCAGAGCTCCGTAACCGCCCCCAGTGCACTCATCAAACGGGTCAGCTCTTCTTGTTCTGGCGGTTGGCGATCAGGTCGTCGACCACGGCCGGGTCAGCCAGTGTCGAGGTGTCGCCAAGTGCGGAAAAATCGTCCTCGGCGATCTTGCGCAGGATGCGGCGCATGATCTTGCCGGAGCGGGTTTTCGGCAGGCCGGGAGCGAACTGGAGCTTGTCGGGCGACGCGATGGCGCCGATCTCCTTGCGGACATGGGCGACGAGCTCCTTGCGCAGCTCCTCGGTCGGTTCCACGCCTTTCATCAAGGTGACGTAGCTGTAGATTCCCTGGCCCTTGATGTCGTGGGGATAGCCGACGACGGCAGCCTCCGAAACCTTGTCATGGCTGACGAGTGCCGATTCGACTTCCGCCGTGCCCATGCGGTGGCCGGAGACGTTGATGACGTCGTCGACGCGGCCGGTGATCCAGTAATAGCCATCGGCGTCGCGCCGGCAGCCGTCGCCGGTAAAGTATTTGCCCTTGTAGGTGGAGAAATAGGTCTGCACGAAGCGGTCGTGGTCGCCATAGACGGTGCGCATCATGCCCGGCCAGGAATCGGTGATGCAGAGATTGCCGTCGGCGGCACCCTCCAGCACCTTGCCCTCGCCGTCGACCAGCTGCGGCTTGACGCCGAAGAAGGGCCGCGTCGCCGAGCCGGCCTTGAGGTCGGTGGCGCCGGGCAACGGTGTGATCAGAATGCCGCCGGTTTCGGTCTGCCACCAGGTGTCGACGATCGGCACCTTGCCGTTGCCGACGACGTTGAAATACCACTGCCAGGCTTCCGGGTTGATCGGCTCGCCGACCGAGCCCAGCACGCGCAGCGATTTGCGCGATGTCTTCTTCACCGGTTCGTCGCCGGCGCCCATCAGCGCGCGCAGCGCCGTCGGCGCGGTGTAGAAGATGTTGACCTTGTGCTTGTCGATGACTTCCCAGAAGCGTGACTGCGAAGGGTAGTTCGGCACACCCTCGAACATCAGTGTGGTGGCGCCGTTGGCGAGCGGGCCATAGACGATGTAGCTATGACCGGTGACCCAGCCGACATCGGCGGTGCACCAGTAGATGTCGCCGTCATGGTAGTCGAAGACATATTGGTGCGTCATCGAGGCATAGACGAGATAGCCGGCGGTGGTGTGCAGCACGCCCTTCGGCTTGCCGGTCGAGCCTGAGGTGTAGAGGATGAACAGCGGATCCTCGGCCTTCATCTTCTCCGGCTTGCAGTCCGCCTTCACGGTGGCGATCTCGTCATGGTACCAGACGTCGCGGCCCTGGACCCAGCCGGCTTTGCCGCCGGTGCGGCGCACGACCACCACCTTTTCGACCTTGGTGCCGGCCTTGGCCGCGATCTCGATCGCCTTGTCGGTGTTGTCCTTCAGCGGAATCGGTTTGCCGCCGCGCAGCCCTTCATCGGCGGTGATGACGAAGGTCGACTTGCAGTCGTCGATGCGGCCGGCCAGCGCGTCCGGCGAGAAGCCGCCGAAGACGATCGAATGGATGGCGCCAATCCGCGTACAGGCCAGCATCGCATAAGCGGCCTCCGGGATCATCGGCATGTAGATGGTGACGCGGTCGCCCTTCTTTACGCCGTGCTTCTTCATCACATTGGCCAGCCTGCAGACGTGCTCGTAAAGCTCGTTATAGGTGACCTTATTGTCGTCGTAGGGGTTATCGCCTTCCCAGATGATGGCGGTCTGGTTGCCGCGCTTCTTCAGATGGCGATCGATGCAGTTGTAGGAGACGTTGGTCTCGCCGTCCTCGAACCATTTGATCGAGACCTTGCCGTCGAAGGAGGTGTTCTTGACCTTGCTGAACGGCTTGAACCAGTCGATGCGCTTGCCGTGCTTGCCCCAGAACTTGTCCGGATTCTTCACGCTGTCGGCATACCATTTCAGGTAGGTGTCGTTGTCGATCAGCGCGTTCTTCTTCCACGCCGGCTGGACGCGGTGGACATGAACCTCGGACATTTCTGGCATTCCTCCCGAACCGTTCCGTCGGCTTGGCGCCAACGGTTTCGCGGCGACGCAGCCGCGAATTCGGCGGCATTATTAACAGTTCCGCGCTGACGGCAACATTAGACGTTGGATTCGCGCGGCGGGATGCCGCAGCCGTGGATTCAGCGGCTGTCAGCACTCTGCCAAGGTCGCTGCTAACTGCATGTTTTAGCGTGGAAAATGCCCGCGACGATCAAAAAAAATCAATAGACAGTTAAGCAAGTGAGCGCAGAATCCAACATTGGGAGGAAAGGAGATCGACGCAGGGGGCTGCAATGCGTGACCATGCCGAAATGGACTTGATGCTCAAAGGCTATGGGCTGACCACGGCCAAGATTCTCTATCACTTCCCCGACCACCCGCACCTGCTGCAGAGCTTCATCTGGCAGGATTACGATCTGGCACCGAAATTCCCGGTGCTGGTCCGCTTCATCGAATTCTGGCAGGCCAAGCTCGACGGCCCGCTGCATTCGGTGACCTACACGCACCAGAAGCTGATCGCACCGAACGAATGGCGCAAGGTCGATGGGGAGTTCGTGCTGCATTGAACGGCGGCAAAGCCGTTCAATGAAGAGCCAGGTTCAAACCGCCGGCGGGCTGAGCCGGGCGAAAGCTTCCTGGCGGCGATAGGGGAAGTACGGGTAGGGCGCGGTAACCTCGCTTGCCGCGTCGAGCTTCCCGATCTGCTCCGGCGTCAGCGACCAGCCGACGGCGCCGAGGTTCTGGCGCAGCTGCTCCTTGTTGCGGGCGCCGATGATGACGGAAGACACGGTCGGGCGCCGCAAGAGCCAGTTGATGGCGATCTGCGGCACGGTCTTGCCGGTATCTTCGGCCACCGCGTCGAGCGCATCCATGACCCGGTAGAGGTGCTCGTCGGCGACCGGCGGGCCGAAATCAGCGGTGTCGTGCAGCCGGCTCTTTTCCGGCAGGGGCTGGCCACGGCGGATCTTGCCGGTCAACCGGCCCCAGCCGAGCGGGCTCCAGACCAACGCGCCGACACCCTGGTCGAGGCCGAGCGGCATCAGCTCCCATTCATAGTCGCGGCCGACCAGCGAATAGTAGACCTGATGCGCGGCGTAGCGGGGATAACCGTGCTTGTCGGCTTCCGCCAGCGACTTCATCACTTGCCAGCCGGAGAAGTTGGAGACGCCGACATAGCGCAGCTTGCCGGCGCGTACGAGATCGTCCAGCGTCGACAGCACTTCCTCGATTGGTGTGCCGGCGTCGAAGGCGTGCAGCTGCAAAAGGTCGATGTAATCGGTGCCGAGGCGCTTCAGTGCCGCGTCGACGGATTTGATCAGGCGCGAGCGCGACGAGCCGTAATCGGCTGGCCCATCGCCCATCGGCAGCGAGGTCTTGGTAGAGATCAACACGGCGTCGCGGCGGCCCTTGATGGCTTCGCCAAGCACCTGTTCGGAAGCGCCATTCGAATAGACATCGGCCGTGTCGAACAGATTGACGCCGGCCTCGAGACAGATGTCGATCAGCCGCCGCGCCTCCTTGGCGTCGCTGTTGCCCCAGGCGCCGAACAGCGGGCCGGAGCCACCGAAAGTGCCGGCGCCGAAGGAGAGTGCGGGCACTTTCAGGCCCGATGCGCCGAGACGTCGATAATCCATTTTATGTCCTTTCAAAGTGTGAACCGAAGCAGCGGATGCGTCGCTCAGTTTTTGACCAGTGTGGCGAGGTCGATGGCGTCGGCCATGGCCTGGTTTCCCTTGTCGCCTGGATGCAGATGGTCGCCGGAATCGAATTCGGGCAGCAGGCGTGTCGGATGCGCCGGATCGTGCAGCAGGAGGTCGAAATCGACCATGGCATCGAAGGCGCCGCTGGTGCGGATCCAGTTGTTGACCTTCTGGCGCAGCGCATCCTTTTCCGGCGTGTAGTAGGCATCAAGCGGCGTTCCGCTCAGCGCGCCTTCGAAGGGCGTCAATGTGGCGCCGACAATGCTGAGATTGTGGGCGTGGGCCTGGGCGGCGAGCTGCAGGTATGCGCTTGTCAAGGTTTCGAAAGCGGGCAGGGATTTTTCGCGCACGAATGGCGTGCCTGGCCAGCTGATGTCGTTGATGCCGATGAGCAGGATCACCGCCTTGACGCCGGGCTGGGCCAGGACATCGCGGTCGAAGCGGGCGGATGCCTTCACGCCCATGGCGTCGTTCAGCAGCCTGGCGCCGGATATACCGGCGTTGAGCACCGCCACCTGTTTCGGGGCGAGGCGAGCGGCCAGGAAATCGGGCCAGCGGTTGTCGGCATCCAGAGTGGCGCCGGCGCCGTCGGTGATCGAATCGCCGATAGCGACGACTGCGCCGTCATTTGCGGGTGCGTCGACCAGGATTTCGCTGAGCAGGATGCGTGCGTCGGTGGTCTGCGTAGCCGCGAACGCGTCCGAAGCCGTCTGGTTGCCGTTGCCGATATAGGCGGTCTGCTTGCCGTCCCAATGGAAGGTGGCGAGCGGCGTTTCCTGCGGCAGATAGACCGAGACCGAAAGCCGGCTCAAGGCATCGAGCGGCAGGTCCACCGGGTCGCTGATCAGAGACGTGCCCGGCGCGATTGCGGCCTTGGCCTGTCCGCCAAAGGTCAGCACGCGATCGGTGCCGGCGACGATTTTCGATCCCTCGCCGGCGACCGCCACATAGGCCCCGCCGATCTGGACCGGCGTGGCGGCATACTCGTTCGACAGGACGACGCGGAATTTCTCGCCACCGAGGCTGATCCGGACCGTCTGGCGAATGGTCTGGTTCTCAAGCTGCGGTGGTATCTTCACCGGCAAGGCAAAATCGGCGCCCCACGTCGATTGCGGACTGGCCAGCCAGGTGCCGACCCACCCTTGCCTTTCGCCGGCTATCGCCGGATCGAACATCAACGACGCCGCCAGGGCGATAGGAACGAGCCTCAAATGCCTGACCGCATTGGCAAGGATGGCGTAGCGAACCGGATCTCTGCTGTTGGTCACAACGGTTTCTCCTGTTGGGTTCGTGTCTTGGCTTCTGTCGAGGTAGGAATGTTTCGGAGCTACGGTCACTCCGCGGCGCTTGGGCAGACGGCGGCCGGCACCAATCGCTCGCCGTTTCTGTCGAGGCGCAGCGCCAGGGCGGCGACGCCGAGTGCCGCGACCGGCAGCAAGGCGGCGACCCAAGTCAGCGAGCCGAGGCCGAGGCCATGGGCAATCACCGCGCCGCCGAGCCAGGCGCCGGCGGCATTGCCGAGATTAAAGGCGGCGATGTTGAAGGACGAGGCGAGGCTCTGGCCAGCACCTTGCGCCTTTTCCAGCACCCACATCTGCAGCGGCGCCACGGTGGCGAAGGCTGCGGCACCCAGCAGGCCGACATAGATCACGGCCAGGACCTGGCTGTGGACGGCAAAGGTCATGGTTGCCAGCACCAGCGCCAGCACCACGAGGCTGCCGAGCACCGCCGGTACCAGCCAGCGGTCGGCGACCTTGCCGCCAAGCAGATTGCCGGCGATGAGACCGCCGCCGAAGACGAGCAGGATCGGCGACACCGCCGCTTCCTTGAAGCCGCTGATCTCGGTCAGCAATGGGGCGATGTATGTGAAGACGGCGAAGACGCCGGCATAGCCGAGCACGGTGGTGGCAAGGCCGAGCAGCACCGGCGTGCGGCACAGCGCGGCGAGGTCGGCGCGCAGGCTGGTCTTCTCGGGCGCCGTCTGGCTGCGCGGCACCAGAAGGAGGATGACGGCGAAGGCTGCCAGACCGACCAGGGTTACTGCCCAGAAGGTGGCACGCCAGCCGAAGGCCTGGCCGAGCCATGTGCCGAAGGGGACGCCGAGAATGTTGGCGATGGTCAGGCCGGTGAACATCAGCGCGATCGCCGAGGCCTTCTTGTTGGGTGCGACCAGGCCGGTGGCGACCACCGAGCCGACGCCGAAGAAGGTGCCATGGGCAAAGGCGGTGATGATGCGGGCGCCCATCAGCGTCCAGTAGTCTGGCGCCAGCGCACAGGCGAGGTTGCCAATCGTGAAGATGGCCATCAGGGCCAAGAGCACGGTCTTGCGCGGCCAGTTGCCGGTGGCGATAGTCAACAGCGGTGCGCCGATGACGACGCCAAGTGCATAGCCTGAAATCAGCTGGCCGGCGGCCGAGATCGAGACGCCGAGATCTTTGCTGACATCGATCAGCAGGCCCATGATGACGAATTCAGTGACACCGATGCCGAAGGCACCGGCGGCGAGGGCATAGAGAGCAAGAGGCATGGCGGTTTCCACTTCCAAGACGATGAGCGCCTTGTCCAATCCGCGCCCCGACCCAAGAGATCGTGCACCCACGCCTTGTGAACCAGACTTGCCTTAGGCATATTTCCTGTGAAATAGATTCACAGATGGCCAGGCCCGACATCAACCGCTCCGGCGAGATCGAAGTGTTCGTGCGCGTCGTCGAGGCGGGCAGCTTTTCGGCCGCCGCTCGCGCGTTGCGCATGACGCCGTCGGCGGTCAGCAAACTGATCGCGCGGCTGGAGGCAAGGCTCGGGGCGCGGCTGGTCAGCCGCTCGACGCGCAAGCTGCAGCTGACGCCGGAAGGGACGGCCTTCTACGACAGCGGGCTGCGCATCCTGGCCGACATGGCGGCGGCCGAACGCGAGGCCGCCGTGGGTGCGGCACCGCGCGGACGGTTGCGCGTCAACAGCTATGTGCCCTTCGGGGTGCACCGGCTGATCCCGCTGCTGCCGCGCTTCCTCGAACGCTATCCTGAGATTTCGGTCGACCTGGTGCTGACCGACAGCGTCATCGACCTGATGCAGGAGCGCGCCGACGTCGCCATCCGCGCCGGTCCGCTCGGCGAATCGCGGCTGGTGGCGCGCAAGCTCGGGCAATGTCGGATGGTGGTCGTTGCAGCACCGTCCTACCTAGTCACACATGGCACGCCACTGACACCTGCCGATCTCGACCGGCACAATCGCATGGCTTTCGGCTTTGTCCGGCATGTCGATGGCTGGCAGTTCGTCGACGCAGCCGGCAACGCCGTCACGGTGCCGATAATGGGAAACACGGTGGTCAGCGATGGCGAGTCGATGCGGCTGATGGCGGTTGCCGGCGCCGGCATCGCCCGGCTGGCACATTGGCATGTGGCTGATGACATTGCGGCGGGCCGGCTGACGGGGCTGCTGGAGGATTTCAATCCGGGCGACGAGGAGCCTAGCCACGCCGTCTATGTCGGCCAGGGCCGGCATTTGCCGGCACGGGTGCGGGCCTTTCTCGACTTTCTGGTTGAGAGCGTGCGGATAGCCTGACAGACGTTCGGCAGCCAAATGGCTCCCGAAGCATCAGGCCGAGATGCGCCTACCTCTTCGGCACGAATGGCGCCGGGCGGCGGCCGGCGCCCTGACGCTCCAGCATCCAGCCGGGATATTCGGAGGGCAGCGCGCTGACCTCGTCCAGTTTGGCGAGATCGTCGACGTCGAGCTTCACATCGGCCGCGGCAAGGTTCTGTTCCAGCTGCTCCATGCGGCTGGCGCCGATGATGACACTCATCACGAAAGGTTTTGCCAGGACATAGCCGAGCGCCACGGTGGCGACGCTGACGTCGTGCTTCTTGGCGATGTCGCGCATGACGGCGACAGCTGCCCAGGCGCGATCCTCATTGACCGGCGGGAAGTTGAAGGCGGCGCGGCGGCCTTCGCCATTGCCGGGCGCGCCGGGGCCGTATTTGCCCGACAGCAGGCCACCGGCCATCGGCGACCACACCATCAGCCCGAGCTTCTCCTCGTTGATGAGCGGCACGATCTCGCGCTCGAGGTCGCGGCCGGCGATCGAATAATAGGACTGGATGGTCTCGAAGCGGGAAAAGCCCTTGCGCTCGGCAATGCCCAGCGCCTTGGCGATGCGCCAGGCCTGCCAGTTGGAGACGCCGACATAGCGAACCTTGCCGCTGGCGACGAGATCGTCCAGCGCCCGTAGCGTCTCGTCGATCGGCGTCACCGTGTCGGTGCCGTGCAACTGGTAGAGGTCGATATGGTCGAGCTGCAGCCGCTCCAGGCTAGCGTCGACCGAATCCATGATGTGGCCGCGCGACGAGCCGCGCTCGTTCGGGCCCTGGCCCATGGCGCCGTGGACTTTGGTGGCGATGATGACGTCGGAGCGCTTGACACCGAGATCCCTGAGCGACTGGCCGAGCAGACGCTCGGACTGGCCGAACGAATAGACGTCGGCCGTGTCGAAGAAATTGACGCCGGCGGCGATGGAGCGGGCAACGATGTCGTTCACGCCCTTCTGGTCGAGACTGGCGATGAGGCCCCATTGGGCATTCTCGCCGGCGGCGCCGAAAGTCATGGTGCCGAGGCAGAGTTCGGAGGCGAACATCCCCGTATTTCCGAGTTGGTTGTAGCGCATGGTGGCGGCTCCAGCAGAATTATGATGACGCCAAGCAAATAGGAACGGTACGTTTCGTTTCTAGTCGTGGCGCAATGATAGACTCTCGATTGGTCCAACCATGCCGGTGGTCCAACCACGCCGGCTCGCGTGCGTCAGGTAGCGGAGACGGTCAGTCGTCCCAAGGGTTGAGCACCGTCACGCCTGTATCATCGAAGTCAGTGACGTTGCGCGTCACAAGAATGAGATCATGGACGAGCGCGGTTGCTGCAATGAGCGTGTCCGCGCTGCCTCGCGTGCGACCGGCGGTGATGCGGCCCCAAGCCAACGCGACATCTTCCGTGACAGCAAGAATATGGCCGGCATTGTCGCGCCGAAGCTCGCGTAGCCATAGATCGAGGCGTGTTGCCTTTTCGGAATCGACCTTGCGCAACTTGATGATCCCACGCTCGATCTCTCCAAGCGTTATGACGCTGAGACTCACCGATGTGGGATCCACCGAAGCCAGCCATTCGGTGGGCTTGGGTAGTCGCCTCTGCACATCCGAAACGATGTTCGTATCGAGCAGATACATCAGAGGTCGACATCTCTGATCATCGTATCCGGGCGGCGGTTGACCTCCTCGGCGAAATCATCATCCCAAACCGGGCCGGTCAAAAGATACTCGGCCAACGACTTCTTCTTTCCGGCCAGACGGTCATAATCTTCGGCGGAAAGCACCACTGCGGCACGCTCGCCGCGCAACGTCACCGTCTGTGGTCCCTCGCTGCGCGCGCGTTGAACCACCTTGGAGAAATTATTCTTTGCGTCCTGAAGGTGCCAGTTCATAGATGCTTCCTAGCTAGCTTGGCTAGATATAGCATTCGGCCGACGACGCGGCAAGGAGTGCTGGGAGAAACTACCGACTGCCGAAGATCGCCGAGCCGACGCGGACGCTGGTGGCGCCGAAGGCGATGGCCGTCTCGTAGTCGCCGGACATGCCCATCGACAGTTTGGCGACGCCGGCCTCGCGCGCCAACTTTTCCAGCAAAGCGAAATGCGGGCCGGGGTTTTCGTCCGCCGGCGGGATGCACATCAGGCCTTCGATGGCCAGCCCGTGAATGTCGCGGCAATGAGCAACAAAGGCGACGGCGTCACGCGGCTCGATGCCGGCCTTTTGCGGCTCCGAACCGGTGTTGACCTGGACATAGAGTTTTGGAGTCCGGCCTTGCCTGGTGATCTCTTTGGCAAGTTCGGCGGCGATCTTCTCGCGGTCGACGGTCTCGATGACGTCGGCAAGGGCTACGGCTTCCTTCGCCTTGTTCGACTGCAGCGGGCCGATCAGATGCAGCTCGATGTCGGGGAATTCTTGTTTCAGAGCCGGCCATTTGGCCTGCGCTTCCTGCACCCGGTTTTCGCCGAAGACGCGCTGGCCGGCTTCGATGACCGGGCGGATGGCGTCGGCTTCAAAAGTCTTCGACACCGCCACCAGGGTCACGGAACCGGCGTCGCGGCCGGCTTCGCGCTCTGCAGTGGCGATCCTTGTCTTGACGGCGAAAAACTGTTCGACGGCGTTGGCCATGCCTATATCCTGCCTGTCTTTCTAGCCCTCGCCGGCTCGCCGCAGTTGACGGGTCCGGCAATCCATGGTGAACACCGCGACGACATTTACCTCGGCCACCGGGCCTTGTCCGGCGGCTTGCGCCTGCTTTTAAGTGAAAATCATCCGATGGCAACCGAACGATACAATCCGCGCGCGTCAGAGCCCAAATGGCAGAAAGCCTGGGCCGAAAAGAAGCTGTTCGAAGCGCACAACAACGACCCGAAGCCGAAATACTACGTGCTGGAGATGTTCCCCTATCCGTCGGGGAAGATCCATATCGGCCATACCCGCAACTACACGATGGGCGACGTGGTGGCGCGCTACAAGCGGGCCAAGGGTTTCAACGTGCTGCATCCGATGGGCTGGGACGCCTTCGGCATGCCGGCCGAAAATGCGGCGATGCAGAACAAGGTCCATCCCAAGGAATGGACCTACGCCAATATCGCCGCCATGCGCGAACAGCTCAAGATGATGGGCCTGTCGCTGGACTGGGCGCGCGAATTCGCCACTTGCGACGTCGACTATTACCACCGCCAGCAGATGCTGTTCCTCGATTTCGTCGAGAAGGGGCTGGTGACGCGCAAATCCTCCAAGGTCAACTGGGACCCGGAGGACATGACGGTGCTCGCCAACGAGCAGGTCATCGACGGGCGCGGCTGGCGCTCCGGCGCGCTGGTCGAACAGCGTGAGCTGACGCAGTGGTTCTTCAAGATCACCGATTATGCGCAGGATCTGCTGGATTCGCTGAACGGTCTCGGCGAGTGGCCGGAAAAGGTCAAGCTGATGCAGCAGAACTGGATCGGCCGCTCCGAAGGGCTGCTGATCCGCTGGCCGCTGGCAGCACCCGTTGGCGACACGCATGAGCTGGAAGTTTACACGACCAGGCCCGACACCATCTTCGGCGCTTCCTTCATGGCAGTTGCCGCCGATCATCCGCTGGCCAAAAAGGCGGCGGAGACCAATGTCGAGCTGGCCAAGTTCATCGACGAAGTGCGCCATATGGGCACGTCGGTGGCCGCACTGGAGACGGCCGAGAAGAAGGGCTTCGACACCGGCATCCGCGTCGTCCATCCGTTCGACGACTCGTGGACGCTGCCGGTCTATGTCGCCAATTTCGTGCTGATGGAATACGGCACCGGCGCCATTTTCGGCTGTCCGTCGGGCGACCAGCGCGACCTCGACTTCGCCAACAAATACGGCCTGCCGGTCATCCCGGTGGTGATGCCGGAAGATGCCGACGCAAAGAGCTTCCAGATCACGGAAGAGGCCTATGTCGATGACGGCGTGATGATCAATTCGCGCTTCCTCGACGGCATGAAGCCGGAGCAGGCGTTCGACGAAGTCGCGAAGCTGCTGGAGCAGAAAAGCATCGGTGGCCGGCCGATGGCCGAGCGCAAGGTGAACTTCCGCCTGCGCGACTGGGGCATTTCGCGCCAGCGCTATTGGGGCTGCCCGATCCCGATGATCCATTGCGAGGATTGCGGCGTGGTGCCGGTGCCGAAGGCCGACCTGCCGGTCAAACTGCCCGACGACATCGAGTTCGACCGTCCCGGCAACCCGCTCGACCGTCACCCGACCTGGCGGCATGTCAAATGCCCGCAATGCGGCAGGGATGCGCGGCGCGAGACCGACACGATGGACACGTTCGTCGATTCGTCCTGGTATTTCGCGCGCTTCACCGCGCCCTGGGCCAACGAACCGACCGAGCCCAAGGCTGCCGACGATTGGCTGGCGGTCGACCAGTATATTGGCGGCATCGAGCACGCGATCCTGCATCTGCTCTATTCGCGCTTCTTCACCCGCGCCATGCGCGAGACCGGGCATCTCGATCTCGCCGAGCCGTTCAAGGGCCTGTTCACGCAAGGCATGGTGGTGCACGAGACCTACCGCGTCGGCGGCGCGTCGACCAATGGACGCTGGCTGTCGCCGGCAGAGGTCAGGATCGAGGATGCCGGCGGCAAGCGCCGCGCCATCGAGATCGCCACCGGCGAAGAGGCGGCGATCGGCTCGCTCGAAAAGATGTCGAAGTCGAAGAAGAACACGGTGAGCCCGGAAGACATCACCGACGGTTACGGCGCCGACACCGCGCGCTGGTTCATGCTGTCGGATTCGCCGCCCGAGCGCGACGTCGAATGGACCGACGATGGCGCCGCCGGCGCGCATCGATTCATCCAGCGCGTCTGGCGCCTGGTGTCGATCGCCGCCGAGACGCTCGACGGCGTCAAGCCGCAGGCGGCGAAGGAGGGCGAAGCGGGTGCTGTTTCCAAGGCTGCGCACAAGATCCTGAAGGCGATCGGCGAAGACATTGAACGGCTCGGCTTCAACCGCGCCATCGCCCGCATCTACGAGCTGGCCAACGCCTTGACCACGCCGCTCAATGACGTCGCCGAGGGCAAGGCCGATGCAGGGCTCAAAGGCGCCTGCCGCGAGGCCGTGGAGATCCTGGTGCATGTGGTTGCGCCGGTCATGCCGCATCTGGCGGAGGAGTGCTGGCACACGCTGGGCGGCACCGATCTGGTCGCCGAACGGCCGTGGCCGGTCTACGATCCGGCGCTGGTCGTCGACAACGAGATCGTGCTGCCGGTCCAGGTCAACGGCAAGAAGCGTGGGGATTTGACAATTGCCCGCGACGCGGACCAAGGTGCGGTCGAAAAAGCGGTGCTGGCCCTCGACTTCGTGCAAAAAGCGCTGGAAGGTAAGGCGCCCCGCAAGGTGATCATCGTGCCGCAGAGGATCGTCAATGTCGTTGCCTGATCTGGAAAAGACGACGCATTTGCTGCGCCGCGCCGCGCTGTACGGCATGGTCGTCTCGATGGCGCTGGTTTCGGCCTGCACGGTCAGGCCGCTCTATTCCAGTGCGCCGTTGACGGCAGGCTCGACCGTCAGCGCTTCAGCCGAACTGGCGTCGATCGCGGTCAAGCCGGTCAAGACCCGCTATGCCCAGCAGGTCCGCAACAATCTGATCTTTGCCTTTGGCCAGGGCGCCGGCGAGCCGCCAGCGCCGGTCTACATGCTCGATCTCGGCGTCACCGAACTGGTCGAATCGGCCGCTGTGGTGCAGGTCCAGACCGACGAGGATGAGCCGACCGCAGGCACGGTGACGCTGACGGCGAACTATGTGCTGACCGATGCCAAGACCGGTGCGGTAATCGCCACCGGCAAGCGCTCGATCCCGTCATCCTTCGACAAGCCAAGGCAGGAGTTCGCTTCCTACCGTGCGCAGCTCGACGCCGAGAACCGCGCCGCGCGCGAACTGGCTGAAATGGTGAGCCTGTCGGTCGCCCAGGACTTGGTCAGGCACGGCAAAAAGGCCTGAGAGACCGTTTGGAAAGTCTACTCCGGCGGTCATCTGATGGCGTTTTCTGCGCTTCCGGTGCTCACGGACCGAAATGTCCGCTGCGCTCCGGTTCTCGAAACCACCACCATATGACTCGCCAGAGCGAATTTCGAAACGGTCTCTGAGCGTTCCCCAATATGCGGATCGCAATAAAAAAGGCCGGTTTCCCGGCCCTTTCGTTGATATCGAAGCCTGGTCTCAGCCGATCTTCTGGCCGGTCTTGGCCCAGTCGGCGAGGAACTGCTCGAGGCCCTTGTCGGTCAGCGGGTGCTTGACAAGCGCCTTTAGCGTCGCCGGCGGGGCGGTGATGACATCGGCGCCGATCAGCGCGGCCTGCTTGACGTGGTTCACGGTGCGCACCGACGCGGTCAGGATCTCGGTCGGGTAATCGTAGTTGTCGTAGATCTGCCGGATCTCCTGGATCAGCTCCATGCCGTCCGAACCGGTGTCGTCGATGCGGCCGACGAAGGGCGAGATGAACGAGGCGCCGGCCTTGGCGGCGAGCAGCGCCTGGTTGGCCGAGAAGCACAGGGTGACGTTGACCATGCGGTTCATCTGGGTACGGATCGTCTTGCAGGCCTTCAGCCCGTCCAGAGTCAGCGGCACCTTGATGCAGACATTGGGCGCGATCTTGGCCAGCACCTCGGCCTCCGCCATCATGTCCTTGTATTCGGTCGCCACGACCTCGGCCGAAACCGGGCCCTTGACGATGTCGCAGATCTGCTTGGTGACCTCGGCGATCTTGCCGCCGGATTTCAGGATCAGCGAGGGATTGGTGGTAACGCCGTCGAGCAGCCCCAGATCGTTCAGTTCCTTGATGTCCTTGATGTCAGCGGTGTCGACAAAAAATTTCATGGGGGTCTCCTGAAAGATTTCCATGTGCATGCCATGCACATTCGGGGTTGCCCTTTGATCTAGACCAAAGTCGGGGCAAGGTCACGCCCGATGATCGAAGATTCGCCCTTTGTCGCAGCCGCGCCGGTGCTAGTGCCGATGCCCGCCGAACGGCCTTACACCTATGCGGTGCCGGCCGGCATGCGCGTGGTGCCGGGCTCGATCGTGCGCGTACCACTGGGACCACGCCAGGTTGCCGGCATCGTCTGGGACGGTGTGACCGAACAGGTCGACGCCAAGAAATTGCGGCCGATCGAGCAGGTTTTCGACTGTCCGCCGATCGACCGCGGCATGCGCCGCTTCGTCGATTGGATCGCTCAGTACACGCTGTCGCCGCCCGGCATGGTGGCGCGCATGCTGCTCAGGGCGCCGGAGGCTTTCGATCCCGAACCATGGATCGAGGGCCTGCAGCGGACGCTTCTCATGCCCGATCGGATGACGGACGCGAGGACACGCGTGCTGGAGACGGCGGAAGGTGGCCTCGCCTGGACGCGATCCGGGCTGGCGCATGCGGCAGGCGTGTCGTCGACGGTGATCGAGGGGCTCAAGGCGCAAGGCGTGTTCGAGACGGTGATGATCCCGCCGCGACCGGTGGTTGCAGCGCCCGATGCCTCCTACGCCCTGCCGGAGCTTATGCCGGACCAGGCTGATGCGGCCGCCATGCTGCGCGCCAATGTCGCGGCCGGTGCTTTCAACGTGACGCTTCTCGATGGAGTTACCGGATCGGGCAAGACGGAGGTCTATTTCGAAGCGGTGGCGGCGGCTCTCGACCAGGGCAAGCAGGTGCTGATCCTGTTGCCGGAAATCGCGCTGACGCATGCCTTCCTCGAACGCTTCCAGCAGCGCTTCGGCGCCAAGCCGGCCGAATGGCATTCCGACCTGCCGCCCAGAATGCGCGAAAAGGTCTGGCGGCAAGTGGCGGAAGGCGGCGTGCGCGTCGTCGCCGGGGCGCGTTCGGCGCTGTTCCTGCCGTTCCGGGAGCTTGGGCTGATCGTCGTCGACGAGGAACACGACCCTGCCTACAAGCAGGAGGACCGCGTCTTCTACAATGCCCGCGACATGGCGGTGGTGCGCGGCCATATCAGCAGCTTTCCGGTGGTGCTGGCATCAGCGACGCCGTCCGTCGAAAGCCGGGTCAATGCGCAGCAGGGCCGCTACAGCAGGGCGGTGCTTTCGGCGCGCTTTGCCGAGGCCGCCCTTCCCGACCTCAAGACCATCGACATGCGGCGAGCGCCGCCGGCGCGCGGCGGCTTCCTGTCGCCGCTGCTGATCGACCAGATGCAGCGCACGCTGGAGAAAAAAGAACAGTCGCTGCTGTTCCTCAACCGGCGTGGCTATGCGCCGCTGACGCTGTGCCGGGTCTGCGGCCACCGCTTCGGCTGCCCGGTCTGCTCGGCCTGGCTGGTCGAGCACCGCTTTCGCGGCCAGCTTGTCTGCCATCATTGCGGGCACAATGAAAAGCGGCCGGAGGCCTGTCCCGAATGCGGCACGCTCGACCATCTCGTCGCCTGTGGGCCGGGCGTCGAGCGCATCGCCGAAGAGGTTGTGGCGCATTTCCCCGACGCGCGCACCATCGTCTTGTCCTCCGACCTGATGGGCGGCGTGCGGCGGTTGCGGCTGGAGCTCGAAGCCATCGCCAATGGCGAGGCCGATATCGTCATCGGCACGCAACTCGTCGCCAAAGGGCATAACTTCCCCAACATGACCCTGGTCGGTGTCGTCGATGCGGATCTGGGTCTCGCCAATGGCGATCCGCGCGCTGCCGAGCGCACCTTCCAGTTGCTCAGCCAGGTGACAGGCCGCGCGGGGCGCACCGGCAAGAAGAGCCTCGGCCTGCTGCAGACTTTTCAGCCGGACCATCCGGTGATGCGGGCGATCGTCTCGGGCGACGCCGAGGCGTTTTACGAGCGCGAGATCACCGAGCGCGAACGGGCGGCCCTGCCGCCTTTCGGCCGGCTCGCCGGCGTCATCGTCAGCGCGGTGACGCGGGCGGAGGCCGAAGGCCACGCTCGTGGTTTGCGCCGCGCAGCACCCCAGGCCAGCGACCTGTTCGTGCTTGGCCCGGCCGAGGCGCCGCTGTCCCTGCTTGGCGGGCGCCACCGCTTCCGCTTGCTGATCCAGGGCGAGCGGCGGGCCGACATGCAAGGCTTCATCCGCACCATGCTGGCTGAAGGGCCGAAGCAACGCGGCTCGGTCCGCGTACAGGTCGACATCGACCCGCAAAGCTTTTTATGAGATTGATCGTGCAAATTTTCGACGGAGCGAAGACGCTGTGAAAACCCTTGGCCTGCTCGGCGGCATGAGCTGGGAATCGACCGGCATCTACTACCGCCTGCTCAACGAGATTGTGCGCGAGCGATTGGGCGGGCTGCATTCGGCAAAGCTGCTGCTCCATTCCTTCGACTTCGCCGAGATCGCCGAGCGGCAGCATCACGGCGACTGGGACGGTGCGGGCGTGCTTCTGGCGGATGCCGCGCGCAAGCTGGAGGCGGGCGGCGCCGAGGGGCTGCTGATTTGCACCAACACCATGCACAAGCTCGCCCGCCAGGTGCAGGCGGCGGTGTCCATTCCACTTATCCACATCGCCGATGCCACGGCAGTGGCGGTCAAGGGCGCCGGCGTCAGACGGCCGGCGCTGCTGGCGACGCGTTTCACCATGGAGCAGGATTTCTACAAGGGCCGGCTGGCCGACAAATATGGCCTCGAGCCGATGGTGCCGGACCAGGCCGGCCGCGACATGGTGCATCGGGTGATCTATGACGAGCTCTGCCAGGGCATCGTTAGCGCACCATCGAAGGCGGCCTACCTCGACGAGGTCACCCGCTTGCGGCGCGATGAAAAGATTGACGGCGTCATCATGGGCTGCACCGAGATCACCATGCTGATCGGCCAAGGCGATTTCGACATTCCAGTGTTCGACACCACGCGCATCCATGCCGAGGCGGCGGTCAATTTCGCGCTCTCTTGATGCGCCGTTGTTAAACTGCCCACCGCCATCTGGCGCGCAGTCTTTCCTTCGCTAGAATGCTCGCGATTTCAGAGAGCCATTGCGAGGGGACAAAGATGGAGTTTGCGTTTCCGTGGCCGACCAGCCAGGGCGAATGGCTGGCGTGGTCGAGCGCCGTCGTCACCTTGGCGCTGGGCCTCATATTCTTCCTCGCGCCGGGGCTAGCCTTTCGCATCCTCAGGCTGCAGGTTCGACCGGAAAAGGCAGCGGCCATCGCCGAAGGGCGCGGCCGCATGTCGGGCTTCTATCTCGGCGTCAGCCTGTGCTGCATTCTTTTGGCGCAGCCATGGCTCTATATGGCGCTTGGCTTCTCCTGGCTGTTCACCGCTTTCGGCCGTTTGCTGTCGATGATGTCGGATGGCGCGAACACGCCTTTCAACTGGGCGTCGATCATTGTCGAGCTGGCGCTGGCCGCACTGCCGCTCGCCTTCGTCTTCGGCTTTCTGCCCTGAATCGGCGGCCAATCCGAAGGCTTTGGTTGAACTCTGCCGCCGGATGCGACAATAGTGCCTGAAAAGCATGCGGAACGACGCATTGCGGTCTTAAAATGCCTGTGCTAGACGGCAATCGACTTTCGGCCGGGGATAGCGGAAGCCGCGTCTTCGTGCTTGGAAAAACTTAGTAAGGTCAAAGATTTAGCCAGAGTTTTTTGCTCGCGCCAACAATCTGCGGCCTGTCAGACAAGAGAAAAGACGGTCCGTGGCTCAATCGTCATCGCCAATCTCAGGTGTCGCAGAACGCTACGCGGGTTCGCTGTTCGAACTCGCACTGCAGTCCAATTCAGTGGCCAAGGTCGAGGCCGACCTCAACAGCTTCGCAACGATGCTGGATGGCAGCGCCGACCTGACCCGCCTCATCAACAGCCCGGTGTTCTCCAGCGAGGACCAGGCCAAGGCCATCGCGGCGATCGCCGACAAGGCGGGCATCACTGGTCTCACTTGCAATTTCCTGCGCGTCGTCGCCCGCAACCGTCGCCTCTTCGCCGTGCCCGGCATGATCAAGGCATTCCGCCAGATCGCCGCCGAACATCGCGGCGAGACCGCTGCCGAGGTCACCTCGGCGCATGAACTGACGGCAGCGCAACAGACAGAACTCAAGGCCGCGCTGAAAAGCGTCGCCGGCAAGGACGTGGCCATCGCCGTCACCGTCGATCCGTCGCTGCTCGGCGGGCTGGTGGTCAAGATGGGCTCGCGCCAGATCGATACGTCGCTCAAAACCAAACTCAATTCGCTCAAGCTTGCACTGAAAGAGGTCGGCTGATGGACATCCGCGCCGCGGAAATTTCCGCAATTCTGAAAGACCAGATCAAGAATTTCGGCAAGGAGGCCGAGGTCTCCGAAGTTGGACAGGTGCTGTCCGTCGGTGACGGTATCGCCCGCGTCTATGGCCTCGACAATGTCCAGGCCGGCGAGATGGTCGAATTCCCCGGCGGCATCCGCGGCATGGCCCTCAACCTTGAAGCCGACAATGTCGGCGTCGTCATCTTCGGCGCCGACCGCGACATCAAGGAAGGCGACACCGTCAAGCGGACCGGCGCCATCGTCGATGCGCCAGTCGGCATGGGCCTGCTCGGCCGCGTCGTCGACGCGCTCGGCAACCCGATCGACGGCAAGGGCCCGATCAAGGCAACCGAACGCAAGCGCGTCGACGTCAAGGCGCCAGGCATCATCCCGCGCAAGTCGGTGAACGAGCCGATGTCGACCGGCCTCAAGGCCATCGACGCACTGATCCCGGTCGGCCGCGGCCAGCGCGAGCTGGTGATCGGTGACCGCCAGACCGGCAAGACCGCCATCATTCTTGACACGATGCTCAACCAGAAGGCGGTCCACGACAACGGACCGGAGAAGGAAAAGCTCTACTGCGTCTACGTCGCCATCGGTCAGAAGCGCTCGACCGTCGCGCAGTTCGTGAAGGTGCTCGAAGAGCGCGGGGCGCTCGACTATTCGATCATCGTCGCGGCCACCGCTTCCGATCCGGCGCCGATGCAGTTCCTGGCGCCGTTCACCGCCTGCACCATGGGCGAATATTTCCGCGATAACGGCATGCACGCGCTGATCAGCTATGACGATCTGTCGAAGCAGGCTGTCGCCTATCGCCAGATGTCGCTCTTGCTGCGCCGCCCGCCGGGCCGCGAAGCCTATCCGGGCGACGTGTTCTACCTGCATTCGCGCCTGCTCGAGCGCGCCGCCAAGCTCAATGACGACAATGGCGGCGGTTCGCTGACCGCGCTGCCGATCATTGAGACGCAGGCCAACGACGTGTCGGCCTACATCCCGACCAACGTGATCTCGATCACCGACGGCCAGATCTTCCTCGAAACCAATCTGTTCTTCCAGGGCGTTCGCCCGGCTGTCAACGTCGGCCTGTCGGTGTCGCGCGTCGGTTCGTCGGCGCAGATCAAGGCGATGAAGCAGGTCGCCGGCTCGATCAAGGGCGAGCTCGCGCAGTACCGCGAAATGGCGGCCTTCGCGCAGTTCGGCTCCGATCTCGACGCCGCCACGCAGCGCCTGCTCAATCGCGGTTCGCGTCTGACCGAACTCCTGAAGCAGCCGCAGTTCTCGCCGCTCAAGGTCGAGGAACAGGTCGCGGTGATCTTCGCCGGTGTCAACGGCTACCTCGACAAGCTGGCGATCAATCAGGTCGGCAAGTTCGAGCATGGCCTGCTCAGCCACATGCGCTCGGCCGGTAAGGACGTGCTTGACGGCATCCGCAAGGAGAAGGCGCTGTCGGACGATCTGCGCGCCAAGCTGAAGGCCGAGATCGATGCCTTCGCCAAGACCTTCGCTTGAGAAAGCCGGACGGACGGGATCAGGTTTGAAGCATGCCTTCGTTAAAAGACCTTCGTAACCGTATCGCCTCGGTCAAGGCGACGCAGAAGATCACCAAGGCGATGCAGATGGTCGCCGCGGCGAAGCTGCGCCGCGCGCAGGAAGCCGCGGAAGCCGCGCGCCCCTATTCGGAGCGCATGGGTTTGGTGCTCGCCAACATCACCCAGGCGATCGGCGGCGGCGGCGATGCCCCGGCGCTGATGACCGGCACCGGCAAGGACGACGTGCATCTGCTCGTCGTCTGCACCGCCGAGCGCGGCCTGTGCGGCGGCTTCAATTCGCAGATCGCGCGCCTCGCCCGCGACCACATCCGCCGGCTGTTGGCCGACGGCAAGCAGGTCAAGATCATTTGTGTCGGCAAGAAGGGTTTCGACATCCTGCGCCGCGACTACGGTTCGATGATCCTCGAACGCGTCGATCTGCGTGAGGTCAAAACGCTCGGGTTCGTCAATGCCGACGCCATCGCCCGCAAGGTCATCCATCTGTTCGGCGAGGGCGGCTTCGACATCTGCACGCTGTTCTATTCGCAGTTCAAGTCGGTGATCAGCCAGATCCCGACGGCACAGCAGATCATCCCGGCCGGTGTGGCCTCCGCGCCCGCCGAGGCGACCGCTGGCGGCAATGCCGTCTACGAATACGAGCCGGAGCCAGGCGAAATCCTGACCGACCTCATTCCGCGCAACATCTCGGTCCAGGTCTTCCGCGCGCTGCTCGAAAACGCAGCCGGCGAGATGGGCGCCAAGATGAGCGCCATGGACAATGCGACGCGCAATGCCGGCGACATGATCAACAAGTTGTCGATCACCTACAACCGCCAGCGGCAGGCGCAGATCACCAAGGAACTGATCGAAATCATTTCGGGCGCCGAGGCGCTCTAGGCGCGGCCGCCAGGAGGTCATCGACCTTGTGGTGGAGCGTGAGAAACAAAGGACGAAAAGGGTAAAGACGATGGCGAAAGCAGCGACCCCGAAGGCGGCAGCTCCCAAAGCGGCGGCAAAGGCTCCGGCAACAGCGGCGAAGGCCGCTCCGGCCAAGACGGCGGCTGCGCCCGCCAAGGCAGCGGCCCCGGCCAAGGCTACGGCAGCGAAGACGACGGCCGCCGTTGTGAAGAAGACCGGCGTTGTCGGCAAGGTCCGCCAGGTCATCGGCGCTGTCGTCGACGTCCAGTTCGGCGATCACCTGCCGGCCATTCTGAACGCCATCGAGACGACCAATGTCGGCAATCGCCTGGTGCTCGAAGTTGCCCAGCATCTCGGTGAAAACACCGTGCGCTGCATCGCCATGGACTCCACCGAAGGTCTGGTTCGCGGTCAGGACGTCTATGACACCGGCGCGCCGATCACCGTGCCGGTCGGCCCGGGCATGCTCGGCCGCATCATCAACGTCATCGGCGAGCCGGTCGACGAAGAAGGCCCGGTCGACGGCATCGAAATGCGCGCCATTCACCAGCCGGCTCCGTCCTATGTCGAACAGTCGACGGAAGCGCAGATCCTGATCACCGGCATCAAGGTTCTCGACCTTCTGGCGCCCTACGCCCGCGGCGGCAAGATCGGCCTGTTCGGCGGCGCCGGTGTCGGCAAGACCGTGCTGATCCAGGAACTGATCAACAACGTGGCCAAGGCACATGGTGGCTTCTCGGTGTTCGCCGGTGTCGGCGAGCGCACCCGCGAAGGCAACGATCTCTATCACGAGTTCATCGAGTCCGGCGTCAACAAGAAGGGCGGCGGCGAAGGCTCCAAGGCGGCACTGGTCTATGGCCAGATGAACGAACCGCCGGGTGCCCGCGCCCGCGTCGGCCTGACCGGCCTGACGGTGGCCGAATATTTCCGCGACCAGGGCCAAGACGTGCTGTTCTTCGTCGACAACATCTTCCGCTTCACGCAGGCGGGTTCGGAAGTGTCGGCGCTGCTCGGCCGTATCCCTTCGGCCGTGGGCTATCAGCCGACGCTCGCCACCGACATGGGCGCGCTGCAGGAACGCATCACCACGACGACCAAGGGCTCGATCACCTCGGTGCAGGCGATCTACGTGCCGGCCGACGATTTGACCGACCCGGCGCCGGCGACCTCGTTCGCCCACCTGGACGCGACGACCGTGCTCAACCGCGCGATCTCGGAAAAGGGCATCTACCCTGCGGTCGATCCACTCGATTCGACCTCGCGCATGCTCGACCCGCTGGTCGTTGGTGAAGAGCACTATGGCGTCGCTCGCCAGGTGCAGTCGATCCTTCAGCGCTACAAGTCGCTGCAGGACATCATCGCCATCCTGGGCATGGACGAGCTGTCGGAAGAGGACAAGCAGACGGTTGCCCGCGCCCGCAAGATCGAGCGCTTCCTGTCGCAGCCGTTCTTCGTCGCTGAAGTGTTCACCGGTTCGCCGGGCAAGCTGGTCGACCTCGCCGACACCATCAAGGGCTTCAAGGGCCTCTGCAACGGCGACTATGATCACCTGCCGGAAGCCGCCTTCTACATGGTCGGCGGCATCGACGAAGCAGTCGAGAAGGCACAGCGTCTCGCGGCGGAAGCGGCATAATCAAGGCAATAGGGAGTGGTCAGTAGTCAGTAGTGAATAGCAGCCGGGCGATCGGGACATTTGTCCTCTCTCCCTACTCCCTACTCACTATTCCCTACTCACTAAATTGACATGGCTGAAGCTTTCCAATTCGAACTGGTCTCGCCGGAGCGGCTGCTCGTTTCCGAGCAGGTCGAAGCCGTCGTCATTCCCGGCGCCGAAGGCGAGATGACCGTGATGGCGCATCACGCGCCGGTCATGACCACGATCAAGCCAGGCGTCGTCACGGTGAAGACCGCCGGCGGCAAGGAAGAGCGCTATGTGGTGTTCGGCGGCTTTGCCGACATCCTGCCTTCCGGCTGCACGCTGCTGGCCGAATCGGCGGTTGCCGTCGGCGACATCGACCGCGCCGATCTCGCCCGCCGCATCCAGGACGCCAAGGAAGACGCTGCCGATGCCAAGGACGATCAGTCCCGCAGCAAGGCCGAGCAGTTCCTCGCTCAGCTCACCACGCTCGAAAGCGCGCTGCTGGCAGCTTAGGCCGCAGGCGAAAACAAACTACGAGACAGGCCGGGTTCAACTCGGCCTTTTTTGTGCCCACAGATATGGCTGAAGCACGTCAGCAGTCGGACGGAGTCGCGACTTGCCGGCTCGGCAATGCGGGCTCTTTCGGATCAGAATCCGGGCCTGGATCGCCGTTAGGCACGTCTCGTCTTTCCGAGCGCCGAAAGCGCAAGCGCGACCCCGCCCTGCCGGATATGGACGCGGTGGGCGGCGACCAGTTCGATGAGCGGCTGACGCTCGGGCTTGCCGCTGGCGAAGCCGGCGAGGTCGAACACCGCCGCTACCCGTTCAAGAGTCCGCCGTTCGCCGAGCGCGGCCATTGCCGCGTCGAGGGGATCGGTGAAGTGGGCTTCCGGCAGGTCCTTGCCGCGCGCCTCGCACGCCGCGATCCAGGCAGCGATCACCAGCGTCAGATGCTCCGGGACCAGGCCGGCCTGGATGCGTTCGATGGCGGATGCGACAATACGTTGTGGCAGTTTCTGGCTGCCGTCATTGGCGATCTGCGCCGTGCGGTGGGCGAGCGCGGCGTTGGAGAAACGTTCGGCAAGCTCGGCCGTGTAGGCTGACGTGTCGAGCCCGGCATCTCTAGGCAAGGTCGGGATCGCTTCAGCCCAGAGCCGGTCCACGAATTCACGGATCGCCGGGTCGGCAAAGGCGCGGTCGACGGTGGCGTGGCCGCTGAGCAGGCCGAGATAGGCGATGCCTGAATGGGCGCCATTGAGCAGCCTGAGCTTCATGTCCTCGAACGGCCTGACATCCTCGACCATGGTGACGCCGAATTTCTCCCAGGCCGGTCGTCCCGCGGGAAAATGGTCCTCGATCACCCATTGCCGGAACGGTTCGGTCATCACCGGCCAGGCGTCCTCGACGCCGAGTTCGGCCGCGATGCGCGCGCGGTCGGCATCGGTGGTTGCCGGCACGATGCGGTCGACCATGCTTGACGGAAACGCGACCTGGTCGGCGATGTGGTTGGCGAGCGGGGCATTGCCCGATGCAGAGGCCCGGGCATCGCGCAGTTTCGCGAAGGCGACCAGCAACCGGTGCAGCGTGGCGCCATTGGCCGGCAGGTTGTCGCAGCACAGCACGGTGAAAGGCGGCGTGCCGGCGGCGCGGCGGCGCGCCAGCGACTCGGCCAGGAAGCCGTGCGCGGTCTTTGGCGATCCGGCATTACCGAGATCGTGGACGATATCGGGATGTTTTTCGTCGAGGCTGCCGTCGGCTGTCCTGAGGTAGGCTTTCTCGGTGATGGTCAAGGTGACGATGCGGGTTCGCGGATCGGTCAGCACGGCCAGCACCGCGCCGGGATCTTCCGGCGCCACCAGCATCGACTGGATAGAGCCGATGATCTGGAGCTGCTCGCCGCCGCTATCCCTGACCGCCAGCGTGTAGAGCCCATCCTGCGGCGTCAGCGCATCGCGCGTGTCGGGGCTGCGCAGCGACACGCCGATGATACCCCAGCCGGTCTCGCCGGCGGCCAGGCAGTCATCGACATAGGCTGCCTGATGGGCGCGGTGAAAGGCGCCGACGCCGAGATGGACGATGCCTGGGGCGACGGCGGCGCGGTCATAGGCCGGGATCGCAACCGAGGCCGGCAAGGATCGCACCGTGTCGTTGCAAAGGCGTCTGGTTGTCATGGTTTGGCTTGTCGGGCTCGGATTGATCGGTCGGGAGGCTAGCGGCGTAACATCCGTTCTCCCGCCGCACAATGACCCGGTGTTGGCTAAAAGTCATCATATAACAATCGAATTTTTGTATGTTGACATTACTTCTTCCCAATCCTACCGATAGCGCCCTTGGGAGGAGTGACGTGGCAGGATTGATCCACCCCGATCTGCTTTTTGCCGCTGAAGGGCGTGCGCTTTCGATCGCGCGCGATCTCTATGCCGGGGTCAAGGACCTGCCGATCGTCAGCCCGCACGGCCATACCGATCCGCGCTGGTATGCGCTCAACGAGCCGTTTCCGGACCCGGCGCAATTGCTGGTCGTGCCCGACCACTACATTTTCCGCATGCTGTTCAGCCAGGGCGTGCGGCTGGAGGATCTCGGTATATCAGCCCTCGACGGTTCATCAGTCGAGAGCGACGGACGGACGATCTGGCGGCGCTTTGCCGAGCATTATTACCTGTTTCGCGGTACGCCGACGCGACTGTGGCTCGACCATGTGCTCGAGCATCTGTTCGGCATTGACGAGCCGCTCAACGCCAGCACCGCCGACCGCCACTACGATACCATCGCCGGCCTGCTCAAACAGGACGGCTATCGCCCGCGTGCACTGTTCGAGCGCTTCAACATCGAGGTCATTGCGACGACCGAGGGGGCGCTGGACGATCTCCGATGGCACAAGGCGATCTGCGACAGCGGGTGGCAAGGCCGCGTCGTCACCGCCTACCGGCCGGATGCCGTCGTCGATCCGGACTTCGAGGGCTTCTTAGGCAACCTCGACCGTCTCGGCGAGGTCAGCGGCTGCGATACCGGCACATGGGCCGGCTATCTCGACGCGCATCGCCAGCGCCGCGCCTTCTTCAAAAGCTTCGGTGCGACCTCGTCCGACCATGGCCATCCGACTGCGGAGACCGCCAACCTTTCCGATGCGGCATCGGAAGAGCTGTTCAACCGCATCCGTCGCGGCTCTGACGACGAGCGCGAGCGCAAACTGTTTCGCGCCCAGATGCTGACCGAAATGGCCAAGATGAGCCGCGACGACGGGCTGGTTATGCAGATCCATCCCGGCTCGTGGCGCAATCATTCGCCTGGTATTTTCCAAAAATTCGGCCGCGACAAAGGCTTCGATATCCCGACCCGCACCGACTATGCGGCGGCGCTCATACCCTTGCTCGACTGCGTCGGGCTGGAGCGCGACCTGACCATCATCCTGTTCACGCTCGACGAGACGAGCTATGCGCGCGAACTGGCGCCGCTCGCCGGCGTCTATCCGGCGCTGAAGCTCGGGCCTGCCTGGTGGTTCCATGACAGCCCGGAAGGAATGCGCCGCTTCCGCGAGATGACCACCGAGACCGCCGGCTTCTACAACACCGTCGGTTTCAATGACGACACCCGCGCCTTTCCATCCATACCCGCCCGTCACGATGTGGCGCGCCGGGTCGACTGCGCCTTTCTCGCCCGTCTCGTCGCCGAGCACCGGCTACGGGAGGACGAGGCGCACGAGCTGGCGCGGGAGCTTGCCTACACGCTTGCCAAGAAGGCGTACCGGCTCTGAGCCGGGCGCTTTGATTTTTACAAAGGGAGGAAGACAGTCATGTTGCATTTTTCAAAACTGACGGCGGCCACATTCGCCTTCGGCTCACTGATGATCGGCGTCGCCAACGCCCAGACCGTGCTGCGTTCGGCCGACACCCATCCGGATGGATATCCGACGGTCGAGGCCGTCAAATATATGGGCGAGCTGATCAAGGAGCGCACCGCCGGGCGCTATTCGGTGGAGGTCTATCATTCGGCGCAGCTCGGCGAGGAGAAGGACACGATCGAGCAGACGCAGACGGGTGTCATCGATTTGAACCGCGTCTCGATGGGGCCATTCAACGGCATCGTGCCGGAAACCGCTGTGCCGTCGCTGCCCTACATGTTCCGCTCGGTCGACCAGATGCGCCATGTAATGGACGGGCCGATCGGTGACGAGATTCTGAAGGCCTTCGAGGCGCATGATCTGGTCGGTCTCGCCTTCTACGATTCCGGTGCGCGCTCCTTCTACAACACCAAGAAGGACATTACCTCGATCGCCGATCTCAAGGGCATGAAGTTCCGCGTTATCCAGTCGGACGTGTTCGTCGACATGGTCAATGCGCTCGGCGCCAACGCCACGCCGATGGCCTATGGCGAGGTCTATTCGGCGCTCGAAACCGGCGTCATCGACGGCGCCGAAAACAACTGGCCGAGCTTCGAATCCGCCAAGCACTATGAGGTCGCCAAGCACTACACCGTTGACCAGCATCAGATCGTACCGGAAGTGCTGGTGATGGCGAAGCCGAGCTGGGACAAGCTGTCGCCGGAAGACCAGGCGATCGTCAAGCAGGCGGCCAAGGACAGCGTCGTCAAGATGCGCGAACTGTGGGACGCGCAGGAAAAGAAGTCGCGCGACATCGTCGAGAAGGCCGGCGTCAAGGTCAGCGAGATCGACAAGCAGCCGCTGATCGATGCGATGAAGCCGGTTTACGACAAGTATCTGTCGACGTCGGAGCTCAAGGACCTCGCCGCGCGCATCCAGGCAACCAAGTAATCTCCTGGCGGGGCGGCCTAGCGCCGCCCGCCAATCATTTCAGGAACGGAAGACCGGGAGGATCGGATGACTGCGGGAAATGCCAGGAACGGCGCGCCGCCGCGCTTCAGCGCGGTGCTTTCGAAGATTTGCGACGGCGCGCTCTATCTCGCCTGTGTCGGGATGGTCGTCATGACCGCGCTCGTCGCCTACCAGGTGTTTTCCCGCTTCGTGCTCAACGCGTCGCCGAGCTGGACGGAAGTCACAGCCATCATGCTGATGAACTGGTTCATCTTCCTCGGGGCGGCGGTCGGCGTGCGCGAGAACTACCATATGGGCTTCGACGTGCTGCTCTACATCCTGCCGAAAGGCAGCAAATGGGCGCTGCGCACATTGTCCGACCTGATCGCGTTCGGCTTTGGCTTCGGCATGGTCTGGTATGGTTGGAAGCTGGTCGGGTTGACCTGGCACACCGTCATTCCGGCGCTCGAACTTCCCGGCGGCTTCGACTATCTGCCACTGGTCGCCGGCGGCGTCCTGATCTGCCTGTTCTCGGCCGAACGCATCGTGCTGCGCTGGTCGGGCGTCGACATCGACAAGGACATCAATCTCGAAGACGTACCGGAGATGCCGGCCGTGCAGGAGGCCTAGATGGAACTCTGGATCCTGTTCGGCGTCTTCACGCTGTTGATGTTTGCCGGCACGCCAATCGCGTTTTGCCTGGGTGCCGCATCTTTCGCCACCGTGCTTTATCTCGGCCTGCCGCCCCTAGTGGTGTTCCAGCAATTGAAATCAGGCATGTCGGCGTTCTCGCTGATGGCGATTCCGTTCTTCATCTTCGCCGGCGACCTGATGGTGCGTGGCGGCATCGCGCAGCGCATCGTCTCCTTTGCTGGCTCACTGGTCGGCCATGTCAGGGGCGGGCTTGGTCAGGTCAACATCATCGCCGCGACATTGTTCGGCGGCATTTCCGGCTCGGCGGTAGCTGAAGCCGCTGCTGTCGGCGGGCTGATGATCCCGCAGATGAAAGAGCGCGGCTACGGCGCGGACTATGCTGTCAACGTCACCTCGATGGCGGCACTGATCGCGCTGCTTTTGCCGCCGTCGCAGAACATGATCATCTATTCGATCGCCGGCGGCGGCAAGATTTCGATCGCCGACCTGTTCACCGCCGGCATCCTGCCCGGTCTGCTGTTCGCCGCGTCTCTGATGGTCACCGCCTATTTTGTCGCCCGCAGCCGCGGTTATCCGGTCGAGGCCTTCCCCGGCTTCTCGCGCGTCGGCCAGCTGGCGGTGATCGCCGTGCCCGGGCTTCTGCTCATCGGCATCATCTTTGGCGGCGTCCGCTCAGGCATTTTCACGGCGACGGAAAGCTCCTGCATCGCCATCCTCTACGCCTTGCTGGTCACCGTCTTCGTCTACCGGTCGATGGCCTGGAGCGATTTCGTCCATGCCACCAAGGGCGCGGTGCGCACGACCTCGATGGTGCTTTTGATCATCGGCACGGCGGCCTCGTTCAGCTGGCTGATGGCCTATCTCAAAGTGCCCGTGCTGCTGATCGCCGGGATGAACGCCATCTCCACCGACCCGCTGGTGGTGCTGCTTTTGCTCAACGTCCTGATGCTGCTGCTCGGCACCTTCATGGATATGGGGCCGATGATCATCATCTGTACGCCGATCTTCCTGCCGCTGGTCACGCATTACGGCGTCGACCCCGTGCATTTCGGCGTCATCACCATCCTCAACCTCGGCATCGGGTTGAACACGCCGCCGGTCGGCACGGTGCAGTTCGTCGCCTGCGCGGTTGGCAAGATCACGGTATGGGAAGCGATGCGCTCGATCTGGCCGTTCTATGGCGCGGGCATCGTGGTTCTCGGGCTGGTGACGTATATTCCGGCGATCTCGCTCTGGCTGCCGAGTGTCTTCAAATAGGGCAAATAGGGCGTCTTCAAACAGGGGTGCGACATGGCATCGGATAGCGCTGTTGATCTCAGGGTCGAGAGAAAACCCAAACTGTCGGAGACTGTCGTCGCGGCGATCCGCAAGCAGCTGCATGCGGGCGAGATCCTGCCGGGCCACAAATTGCCGACCGAGGGCCAGTTGACCGAGACTTTCGGCGTCAGCCGCACCGTCATCCGCGAGGCGCTGGCCAAGCTTGCCGCCGACGGCCTGGTCGAGGCGCGCCAGGGCGCCGGCGTCTTCGTCACCGAACACATCTCGACCATGTTCGGCGCGCTCGCCGCCGACATGGGAGCCAAGGATTCGGTCGCGCTCAACGTGCTCGAGGTGCGCCTGGCGGTCGAAATCGAATCGGCTGGGCTCGCCGCCATCCGCCGCAATGCGGCGCAGGAAGCGGCGATCCAGGAAGCCTTCTTCGAATTCGAGCGCCTGCTTCTCAACAGCGAGCCGACCGGTCCGGCCGATCTCGCTTTCCACCGGGCAATCGCCAGCGCCACCAACAACCCGTTCTATGTCGAGATGCTCGATGTGCTGGGCCGGCGAGCCATTCCCTGCGACGTGACCTCGCCCTGGTCGACCGAACTGGTGCAGTCCGACAGCTATCAGCGCGGGCTGCAGCGCGAGCATCTGGTGATCCTGAATGCGATCACATCGGGTGACGCCGAAGCCGCGCGCGAGGCGATGCGCGCCCATCTCACCGCCAGCCAGCAGCGCTATCGCGAGCGCCTGCACGCACGCCAGGTCTTTTATGCCGACTCGGTCAAGGCGGCGGAAACCGAATAGAAGAATCAGCTGGAGCAATGATGGATCATCCCCATACCGACTATACCTCGCGTTTCGCCATCGACCCGGTAGCCGCGGCGTGCATGGGAACCGACGAGTTGCGTCACAACTTCCACATTGACGACCTGTTCCAGCCGGGACGCGTCAGCCTGACCTATACCCATTATGACCGCTTGATCGTCGGCGGCGCCGTGCCGGTGGCGGAATCGCTGCCGCTGGAAGCGATCAAGCCGATGGGCACCAGGAATTTTCTCGACCGCCGCGAGCTGATCATCGTCAACATCGGCGGCGCCGGCTCGGTGACGGCAAATGGCGAAACCCACCCATTGCAGGCACGCGACATGCTTTATCTCGGCATGGGCAGCACCGATGTGTCGTTCGCTTCGGCCGATACGGGCCAGCCGGCCAAGTTCTACCTGCTCAGCGCGCCGGCGCATCACACCCATCCGAACCGATTGATCCGTATCGGCGATGCGAAGCGTCTCGACCTCGGCAGCAAGGAGACCTGCAACGAGCGCTCGATCTTCCAGTTCATCCATGCCGAGGGCGTCAAGACCTGTCAGCTGGTGGTCGGCATGACCCAGCTGGCGCCGGGCTCGGTGTGGAACACTATCCCTTGCCATGTGCATGACCGACGCATGGAGGCCTATCTCTATTTCGATGTGCCGGAGACGGCGCGCGTCTTCCATTTCATGGGCGAGCCGGACGAAACCCGACATCTCGTCATGGCCAATGAGGAGGCGGTGCTGTCGCCGGGCTGGTCGATCCATTCGGGCGCCGGCACCTCCAACTATGCCTTCATCTGGGCGATGGCCGGCGACAATGTCGACTACACCGATGTCGATCCGGTGCCGCTGGGCGAAGTGCGTTGAGCGGGCCGTCCGCCTTCAGCCTCGGCGGTAGGCGCATCCTGGTCACCGGCGCCAACACCGGCATCGGCCAGGGCATCGCGGTCTCGATTACGCGCGCCGGCGGCACCGTCATCGGCGTCGGCCGCTCGGGGATGGATGACACGGAAAGGAAGGTCGGCGAGGCCGGCGGGCAGTTCGAGGCCGTGCGGTGTGATCTCGCCGATCATGACGCCGCCAAGGCGATGCTCGACCAGGTCTGGGAAAAGACCGGACCGATCGACGGGCTGGTCAACAATGCCGGCATCATCCGGCGCGCCGATGCGGTCGATTTCTCCGAGGCCGACTGGGACGACGTCATCGACGTCAATCTGAAGACGCTGTTCTTTCTGAGCCAAGGTTTTGCCAGGCGCGTGCTGGCCGATCCCGGGCGCCGTGGCAAGATCGTCAACATCGCCTCGGTGCTGAGTTTCCAGGGCGGCATCCGTGTCGCATCCTATACCGCGTCGAAACATGGTGCGCTCGGCATAACAAGGCTGCTCGCCTGCGAATGGGCGGCCAAAGGCATCAACGTCAACGCCATTGCGCCGGGCTATATCGAAACCAATAACACCGAGGCGCTGCGCGCCGATCCCGACCGCAGTGCGGCCATACTGGCGCGCATCCCGGCCGGTCGCTGGGGCGGGCCGGAATGCATAGGCGACGCCGCCGTCTTTCTGCTGGCGCCGGCGTCCGACTATATGCATGGCGCCGTGGTTCCGGTCGACGGTGGCTGGCTGGCGCGATAAGGAGACAGCGTTGACCGAAGCCAAGATTTTCGCACAGCCCGGCGAGAGCGCCTGGACGCCGACACCGGACGGCAACAGGCGGCGCGTTCTCCTGCACACCGATGAGCTGATGCTGGTCGAATTCGGCTTCGACAAGGGCGGTGTCGGCGCCCTGCATTCGCACCCGCATGTCCAGGCCAGCTATGTCGCCGAAGGCCGATTCGAGGTCACCATCGACGGCCGCACCGAAACCATCGAGACCGGCGGCAGCTTCATCGTGCCGTCCAATCTGGTGCACGGCGTCAAGGCGCTGGAGGCCGGGCGCCTCGTTGACAGCTTTACCCCGCATCGGGGCGATTTCCTGGCCTGATAGCCTTTCCGGTCTGTTCCAGAAACGGAAAACCCGCGCCTCCTGCAGGACTGTCCGGGGAAAGTTATTCATATATGAAGGCCATCTGATTGAGGGAGGATCGGTCTCTTGGTCGGCTCGGATTGACCGGCGGCGGCTTGTCGATGGCGTTTATTTTTCGCCGCCCGAACAAGTATTGGGCGACCAGCTCTGTGAACCGCAGGATTGGAATGGCGACACCTCGGGTGCGCGCGACGATGCGCAGCAGTGCATAGGCGATCATTGCCGCGAAGAGCTGCAGGCGGATTGCATTGCCGTTGTTGCCCAGGAACTTGCCGATCTTGAGGTGCTGCTTGATCCAGCGGAACAGAAGCTCGATTTGCCAGCGGCCTTTGTAGAGCTGCCCGATCTCGACTGCGGAGCGCGCCATGTCGTTGGTCAAAAGCATGATGGTGTCGCCTTCCTGGCGCTGGATGCGCAGGCGCCGCAGGCGTATCGGCAGCTTGCAAGCGCCCTTGCTGACCAGGTTCACCTCACTGTCTTCCAGGATCAGGAAGCCGTCGCCCTGCGGCTCGGCCACGGGGCGGTTGCACAGCTGCGCCAGCCCCATGTTGGTCTTGGGCCGCGTTACGAAGACCGACCCGGCCTCGGCGATCGCCGTCCACCAGCCATAGTGGCAATAGCCCTTGTCGAACACATAGGTCGCCGCGGGCTCGATGGTGATCCGGCGGCCGATCTGGGCGTCGTTGACGTTGGCGTCGGTGATGTCGAGGACGCGCGGATGGTCGGCCTTCGGGTCATAGACGACATGGACTTTCATGCCGCGGATGCGTCCGTTCGACTTGGCCCACTCGCACAGCTTGCCCAGTGGAATGGGGGTCGAGTCGATCAGCCGCAGCATTTCTTTACCCTCTTGCCGCGTCTGCCGGTCGAGCAGACCCGCCACCAGGCTGAAGGCCTCGGCAAAAATGGCGACCGGGCGCCGTGCGTTGGCGTCCGACAAGGTCGAACGCATCAGCGGACCGCTGCCCAGGTGGTAATGATGCTGGCTGTTGGCGTTCCAACCGGCTTCCAGGCCACGCAGGCTGTCGCTGCCGCAGAACTGGGCATAGATCAACGCCACCAGATGATCCCAACTCCTGAACGATTTGTCGTAGGCATCGCCGTCGTGACGATCCACAATGGCTTGGAATTGACGGCGATCCATGGCTTCAAGAAGCTGCCCGAAGATGCTAGGTGCAAAGCGCATGCCCCGTTCCTTTTCTGAGTCTCGACAACCAGAGAGAAGACGGACAAACCCCGTTTTACGGGGCATGCACATGCGGCATTTCGATTCACTCAAAACTTTCCCCGGACAGCCCTGCGCCTCCTGGGAGGCGCGGGCCTGTTGCCTGTGCGCTCGTAGCGCAGCGGTACTCGAAACATCGCCGCAGGGTTCGGACGGTGCCGCAACATTGTGAAGATAGGTTTAACGGCGCGAGCCAGGTCGATCATCGGTGGGATGTTGCTGCTGCTTGTTGTGGTCGGACGGGGGCTGGGCTAATCGTTGCCCCATGCCGCTGCTTCGGGCGGCCGATCGAAAACATCAGTGATGCAGATATCGACGACGAGCGTTTCGACGCACGATCCCAAACGGCGCGTCCTGAAGAACGTGTTCGGCTTCGACGATTTTCGCCCCGGCCAGGCCGCCGTGATGGAGGCGCTGCTCGCCGGCCGTCATGTGCTGGCCGTGATGCCGACGGGTGCCGGCAAGTCGCTCTGCTACCAGGTGCCGGCGCTGGTCAAGGGCGGGCTGACGATCGTCGTGTCGCCGCTGGTGGCGTTGATGCAGGATCAGGTCGCGGCACTGCGCCTTGCCGGCGTCGCGGCTGACACGATCAACTCGTCGATCGATCGCGACGCCAATGTCGCGGCATGGCGGCGTGTTGCGTCGGGCCAGACGCGGCTGCTCTATCTGGCGCCAGAACGGCTGATGACCGAGCGCATGCTGGATGCGTTGGCCAGGCTCGATGTCAGGCTGATCGCCATCGACGAGGCGCATTGCATTTCGCAATGGGGGCCGGCGTTCCGGCGCGAATATGAAGATCTGTCGCAGCTGCGCGGCATCTTTCCCGACGTGCCGATCATTGCGGTGACGGCGACGGCGGACGAGACGACGCGGGCAGACATCGAGACGCGGCTGTTTGGCGGGCGTGTGGAAACGCAGGTGCTTGGCTTCGACCGACCCAACATCAAGCTTGCCATCGAGCCCAAGCAGGACAGCAAGCGGCAATTGCTCAATTTCATCGAGCGCCATCAGGGCCGCAGCGGCATCGTCTATTGCCTGTCGCGCAAGAAGACCGAAGAGATGGCGGCCTTCCTCGAGAAGAACGGCGTCACGGCGCTCGCCTATCACGCCGGGATGAGCAAGGAGGCGCGTGACGCCAACCAGAACGCTTTCATGACGCTGTCCGGCGTCGTCATGGTGGCGACCATTGCCTTCGGCATGGGCATCGACAAGCCTGACGTCGCCTATGTCTTCCACACCGATCTGCCGGGCAGCCTGGAGGCCTATTACCAGGAAATCGGTCGCGCTGGCCGCGACGGGCGAGCAGCGGAAGCTCATATGCTGTACGGCCTCGGCGATATCCGCATGCGCCGCATGTTCATCGAGGACGAAGACGTTGCTGTCGAGCACAAGCGCCGCTCGCATGGCCGGCTCGACACGCTGATCGGCTATTGCGAGACGGCGGAGTGCCGGCGCCAGGTGCTGCTCGGCTATTTCGGCGAAGAGGCTTCGCCTTGCGGCAATTGCGACAACTGCCTGGAGCAGGCGCCGCGCGCCGACGGCACCACCGAGGCTGGCATCATACTGGCGGCGGTCGCGCAGAGCGGCGAGCGCTTTGGCGCCGGCCATGTCATCGACATTCTGCTTGGTCACGAGACCGAAAAGGTGGCGGCAAGGGGCCATCACAGGCTGGCCGGTTTCGGCAGCGGTGCCGCGCACAAAAAGGACTTTTGGCAGTCGCTGATCCGTCAGTTGGTCGCGAACGGTTTCCTGATGCCGGACCCGGGCGGCCATGGCGGCCTGGCTATCGCTGAAAAAGGCCATGCGCTCGGTCGTGGCGAGGTGCAGTTCCAGTATCGCGTTGAGACGCGCACCCGCACCGCGCGCCGCGCGGCTCGTGCCGGCCAGAATCCCCAGGGTGAAAATGTCGATGCGTCGCTGCTTGCCGCGCTCAAGACGCTGCGGCTGCGTCTGGCCAAGGAGCGCCAGGTGCCGGCCTATGTGGTGTTTTCGGATCGCACGCTGATCGACATGGCCGAGCGTCGTCCGCAAGACCTCG
Organism: Mesorhizobium sp. P171375; assembly: GCF_057786075.1. Taxonomy (NCBI): domain Bacteria; kingdom Pseudomonadati; phylum Pseudomonadota; class Alphaproteobacteria; order Hyphomicrobiales; family Phyllobacteriaceae; genus Mesorhizobium; species Mesorhizobium sp. P171375. Next base: position 503,929 of record NZ_JBYNWF010000001.1, on the reverse strand, counting down.
ACGATTTTGCCGAGGTGAACGGTGTCGGCGCCGCCAAGCTCAAGGAGTTCGGCAAGGCGTTCCTGAGCGCCATCGCCGCGCACCAAGCCGATGGATCGGTGTGATCACGAGTTACGGCCCATTTGCATCTGATTGGGCAAATGGATTTCGGCGATCAATCCGCCGCCGGGCCGGTTTTTCAGCTCGAGCTTGCCCTCGATCGCAAGCGACAATTGATAGGCGATCGCCAGGCCTAGTCCCGCGCCGCCGCTGCCGCGGTTTCGCGACTGTTCGAGGCGGAAAAACGGTTGCAAGACGGCCTCGAGCTGGTCGTCGGGAATGCCGGGGCCGCGATCGAGCACCTTTATGACGACGTGGTCGCCGGGTCCCTTTTCCGCCGAGACTTCCGCGCTGCCGGCAAATTTCAACGCATTGTCGACGAGGTTGGTGAGGATGCGCCGCAGTGCCTGCGGGCGCGTCACCACCGCAGCATCGATCTCCGCGCCGGCGGAGACGGCCTTGCCGGTGTCCTGGTAGTCGTAGACCAGGCTTTCGACAAAGGAGCCGAGGTCGATGCGTGAGGGCTTTTCGAGGCTGCCGCGGGCGCTGCGGGCGTAGGCCACGCCCTCATGCACGAGGTTTTCGATCTCGGCCAGATCGTGCATCAGCTTCTCCTTGCCGGGCGTTTCGTCGGACAGTTCGGCACGCAGCTTCATGCGGGTGATCGGCGTCTGCAGGTCGTGGGAGATGGCGGCAAGGATCTGCATCCTTTCTTCGAGATGCTCGGCGATGCGCTCGCGCATCGAATTGAAGGCGGTCGCGGCATGGACAACTTCCAGAGGTCCTGATTCGCTGAGACGAGGCGTGGGCTTGCCCGGATCGAGCGTGTCGGCAGCGTTGGCCAGATTGACAAGCGGACGGATAACCAGCCGAACGGCGAACCAACTGCACAGCACCAGCAAAAGCAGCTGCGCCACCAGCACATAAGGCAGCCACCGCGCCAGCGGCATCAGCGAGGGCCGGACATCGATGGTGAGCGGTGCGCCATCGCTCAGCATCAAATGCGCCTGAAGACGCTCTCCGTCGGCAGGAATGGCTTCGACTCTCACCGGGAAACGCGGGCCGGCCGCTTCGCGAATGGTCGCGCCGATCAAGGGGCCCCGGCCGGTCAGTTCGGGCACTCCCGGCAGTCCCGGCCCCAACACGTAGCGATAGGTATTCCGGTCGAGCAGCGGCAGCCATTGCGCCCGTTCCGCCGCGGGGACGCGGTCGAGGATGGCGATCGCTGATCTCACGTCCCTGTCCAGCGTATCGGACATGATTGTCTGCGCCGACGCGAAGCGCTCGGCGATCAAGAGCACAAAGGACAGACCCTGCGCCACGATCAGGCCGGCCAGCAGGATCAGGAACAGCCGCGAGCGCAAGGTGCGCGGCCAGGGCCGGAAGGATATTGCCATCGCGCTTAGCCCGGCTCGCTGATTTCGACAGGCATGGACAGCACATAGCCTTCGCTGCGCACCGTCTTGATGTAGGCCGGTTCGCGCGCATCGTCGCGCAGGCGCTGGCGCAGGCGGCTGACCAGCAGGTCGATGGAGCGGTCGAAAATCTCGGCTTCGCGCCCCTGCGTCAGGTTCAGCAACTGGTCGCGGTTCAAGACACGCTGCGGGTGGTCGACGAAGACGCAGAGCAGCCGGTATTCGGCGCCGCTCAGTGCGATCGCGGTGCCATCCTCGTCGAGAAGATGGCGCGCAACCGTGTCGAGGCGCCAAGTCCCGAATTTCAGCAGGCGCCCGGTCTCGGTCACCTGGAGATTTGGCGGCAGCATGCGCGTGCGCCGCAGCACGGCGTTGATGCGAGCCAGAAGCTCGCGCGCGGCGAAAGGTTTCACCAGATAGTCGTCCGCGCCCAGCTCTAGGCCGATGATCCGATCGGTTTCGTCGTTGCGGGCGGTCAGCATCAGGATCGGCGTTGCCTTGTGCTTGCCGGCACGCAGCTGCCGGCACAGAACCAGGCCGTCGTCGCCGGGCATCATCACGTCGAGGATGATGAGATCGATGGAATCCGTATCGAGGAAGGCGCGCATCTGCCGGCCATCCGGCACCGCGGTGGCGCGCAGGCCATTCTTCTTGAGATAGCCGGAGACCAGCTCGCGGATTTCGCGATCGTCGTCGACGATCAGGATATGATCGACATGATCCATCGTGGATGCTTCCTGCCTTTCTTCGCCTGCCACCAGTACATTTTCTCTGGGAAAGTGCACCAGGTGCCGCCGGCAGTGTATCCGCGAGACGAGATAAGCTGCCGGCGGCTATGCCGTTGTTCATTTCCGGCTGGCTAGACCAGCTCGATCGTGACGCCGACGTTACCACGCGTCGCCTTGGAGTAGGGGCAGGTCTGATGCGCGGCCTCCACCACGGCGTGGGCAGCTTCCCGATCCACACCCGGCAGGCTGACATTGAGACGGGCCTGGAGCAGATAGCCGCCCTCTCCAGTGGCCAGATCAACTTCGGCATCGACGGCGACATCGGACGGCAAGGCGACGTTCATCTTGCGTGCCGCAAGGCCCATGGCGCCGATGAAGCAGGCCGACCAGCCGGCGGCGAACAACTGCTCTGGATTGGTGCCGGCGCCGGTACCGGGCGGTGAAAGCTTGATGTCGAGATGGCTGTCCGAGCTGCGGGACGCGCCGTCGCGGCCGCCCGTGGTGTGGGTCTTGCCGGTGTAGAGGACTTTTTCGATCGCGGTCATGGGATAATTTCCTTAGGGGAGGATAACGTTGAGTCGCAATGGCCCGGAGGCCAGCGACCTCCGTATAAGAGGCAAGCGACGTATCCCGAATGTGTGCCGGTCGGCCGGAAATGTATCTCAGTGTGTCCGGATGCCGCCTCGCTACATCCGCTTTCAATTTGAACGGATGGGGACACATGGGAGATACACCCGGGCCATCCTTTCCAGCTGGTATCAACTCAGTAGGAGAACCCATGACCGACGAAATCAACCACGACCGCCGCCGCTTCTTTGGTGCGGCGACCCTGACCCTCGCCGCCGCCGGCCTGGCCGGCGCGACCGGCGCGCTGACCGGCACGGCAAAGGCGGCGACCCTGCCCACAGTCAAACCAGGGACGAACACGTCATTCGCCGCGCTGAAGCAGATCAAGGCCGGCGTTCTCGACATCGGCTATGCCGAGGCTGGTCCGGCCGACGGGCCGCCGGTCATTCTGCTGCATGGCTGGCCCTACGATATCTACGCCTTTGTCGATGTCGCGCCGCTGCTGGCGTCGGCGGGCTATCGGGTGATCATGCCCTATCTTCGCGGCTACGGCACGACGCGCTTCCTGTCATCGGAGACGATGCGAAACGGCCAGCAATCGGTGGTCGCCCAGGACATCGTCGCCCTGATGGATGCGCTCAGTATCCCCAAAGCCATCCTTGCCGGTTTCGACTGGGGCGCGCGCTGCGCCTGCATCATCTCGGCGCTGTGGCCGGAACGCTGCAAGGCGCTGGTCTCGGTGAGCGGCTATCTCGTCAGCAACGTCAAGACCGGCAAGGTGCCGCTGCCGCCAAGTGCCGAGCATGATTGGTGGTACCAGTTCTATTTCGCCACCGAGCGCGGCGCGGCCGGCTACGACAAATACCGGCACGATTTCGCCAAGCTGATCTGGCAGACGGCGTCGCCGAAATGGAACTTCGACGACGCCACTTTCGATCGCAGCGCCGCGGCCTTCGACAATCCGGACCATGTGGCCATCGTCATTCACAATTATCGCTGGCGCGGCGGGCTGGCGGCAGGCGATCCGCAATATGACGAGCTGGAAAACCGGCTTGCCGCCGGGCCGGTCATCGGCGTGCCGACCATCACGCTCGAGGGCGACGCCAATGGCGCGCCGCATCTCAACCCGACGGCCTATCGCAACAAGTTTTCGGGCAAATATGCGCACCGGACGATCGAGGGCGGCATCGGCCACAATCTGCCGCAGGAAGCGCCGCAGGCTTTTGCGCAGGCGGTGATCGACGTCGACGGATATTGATCCTGTCGCGGGAAACGAAACGGGCGGCCATTGGCCGCCTGTTGTGGAAGGACGCAAAGCCCGACGCTGTCAACGAGCGGATCGTCCGCTTCCTGCAAAACAGGACTGTGTGAAGGCGTTCACAGAGGCGAACTTAGATAGGGCTAATATGCCCTAACTTAGCGAAGACGAGACAGCCGGTTTTTCCATTCCGCATCTGTCCTCGCCGAGCTTCGGGGGACTCTACAACTTGCATGAAACGGACGGGGCGCGCCGAATTTTTCGGCGCCCGGTTGGCTATGGGAGCAGGGCATGCCGACGCGTGAGGGGATCGACGTTTCGCATTATCAAAACGAGGCCGGCGGCGGTGGCGCCAGCGCCATCAAGTGGACGCGGGTCGGCAATGCCGGGGTCAAGTTCACCTTCGTCAAGATATCCGACAAGACCAGCAAGGACGCATTCGCGGTGCGCAATGTTGCCGATGCCAAGGCGGCGGGATTGCTGGTGGGGGGATATCACTTCCTGCGCAACACCGCTTCGGGCGCCGACCAGGCGCATGCCTTCCTCAACACGGTGTCGTTCGGCAGCGGCGACCTCATTCCGTCGCTCGACATCGAACTCATTCCGGCAACGCCCGCGGCGCGGGCCGCCTATGTCCAGAAGGCGAAGGATTGGGTGGCGGCGGTGCGGTCCGCCCATAGTGGCCGTTGGCCGTTCATCTACACCCGCGCCAATATCTGGCAGGCGCTGGGCAACCCGAGCGGCTTCGGCAACTGCCCGCTCTGGCTCGCCCGCTACGGCTCCAGGCCGCCGCCGATACCGTCAGGCTTCACCAACTATGCCATCTGGCAATTCAGCCAGTCGGGCAGCATCGACGGGATCACCGGCAAGGTGGACGAGAACCATCTGGCGATGTCCTTCGCCGAGTTTCGCTCGCGCTACAGCCTGTAGGCAAGGTGATCCGGCATCGGATCGCCTGCTCAGGCGGCTTCGCGTTCGCCCTGCGCCGGCGAGTCCGTTTCCAGGCGCCGGCTGTATTGGCGCGGCGAACAGCCCATGACGCGCTTGAACGCCGTGCTGAAGGCGCTTTCGGATTCATAGCCGAGCGCCAGCGCAATAACGGACACCGGATCGCCGGAATGCATCAACCTGTCGCCGGCGAGCATCATGCGCCAGCGCGTCAGATAATCCAGGGGTGAGGCCCCGACCGTCTGCTTGAACTTCAGCGCAAAGGTCGATCGCGACATGCCGGCGCGCTCGGCCAGCGTCTGCAATGTCCAGGCATGCGCCGGGTCTTCGTGCATGGCGGCGATCGCGGCGCCGATCTGCCTGTCGGTCAGCGCGAACAGCCAGCCGACGCTGTCACGAGCCCCCATATGCAGGCGCAAGGCCTCGATCAGGATCATATGGGCGAGATGCTCGACGATGAGAAAGCCGCCGGGACGCCGCTGGCGCAATTCCTGCATCATCCGCTCCACCGGCCAACGCAGCGCCGAATGGTCACTGTCCCCACGGATGTGGACGATGGGCGGCAGCATCCGCAACAGGATGCCGGCATGGTCGCCGGACAGCGCGAAGCGGCTGCTGACCAGCAGGAAATCGCCGCCGCCATTGTGGGTGGTGATGCCGCCGGTGCGCGCCGGTGAAAAGATCGTTCGGGCGTCGACCGTCGGCAGGCCTAGATCGCTGGCAAGCCGAAAGGGCCGGCCGCGCGGCAGTAGGAAACAGTCGCCGGCGTCAAGGCGCACCGCGTCATCGACCCCCTCGACCGACAGCCAGCATCGACCGGAGACCACGGCGCCGCATTTGATGGCGGCCTGCTGGTCGGGGAATTGGATCGCCCAGTCGCCACCGGCCTCCAGGCCTGCGGACAGGTAATTGCGCGGCTTCAGCAGCGACAGCACGTCTGACAGCGGATCCATGAGCATTCCCGGACGATTGCGAAGATATTTCGGATTTTACAGCATAGATCGTATGATCTCAACCTTCTATCTCCTTCGGCATGCGGGCTGCCTGTGCGGCCTTCGACAACCCGAGGAGAAATCATCATGCGTGTGTTCGTTACCGGTGCCACCGGTTTTGTCGGTTCGGCCGTTGTGCGGGAATTGCTTGGGGCGGGCCATCAGGTGCTTGGCCTCGCGCGCTCGGAAGCGGGTGCGATGTCGATCGTCGCCGCAGGGGCCGAGGCGCATCGTGGCGATATCGAGGACCTGGACAGCCTGCGCAGCGGCGCCGCCCAAGCGGACGGCGTCATCCATACCGGCTTCAACCACGATTTTTCGAAATTCGCCGCCAGTTGCGCAGCCGACCAGCGCGCCATCGAAACGCTCGGCGCGGTGCTGGAAGGTTCGGAGCGGCCGCTGCTTGTCACCTCCGGCCTCGCCGGGTTTGCGCAGGGAAGGGCAGCGACCGAGGACGACAAACCCGCGCCTCCATCCGCCGCCATGCCGCGCGCTTCGGAAGCGACGGCCATGGCGCTTGCCGCGTGCGGGGTGCGCGCATCGGTCGTGCGCCTTGCCCCCACCGTTCATGGCGACGGCGATCACGGCTTCGTGCCGATGCTGATTGCCATTGCGCGTGAAAAAGGTGTCTCGGCCTATGTTGGCGACGGCATGAACCGCTGGGCCGCGGTGCATCGGTCCGACGCCGCCACGCTTTACAGGCTGGCGCTGGAGAAGGGGACCGGCGGCGTCAGCTATCACTCGGTTGCCGAACAGGGCGTGGCGGCCAGGGAGATCGCCGAGATCATCGGTCGCCGCCTCAACCTGCCGGTCGTCGTCAAGAGCCCTGAGGAGGCGGCCGGGCATTTCGGTTTCCTCGGCCATTTCATCGGCAGGGACCTGTCGGCTTCCAGCGAGCAGACCCGCAACGCGCTGGGATGGCTGCCGACCGGGCCGGGACTTATCGCCGATCTCGACCGTGTCAGGTATTTCGAGAGCTGAATGGGGTCAGGGCCAATTGCGTTGCATTGCATTGCTCGACAGCCAGGCGATCAGCCGCACGGCGAATAGAAGGGCCATCCGCAACCCCGCTGATCGCGCTCCGTCCATGTCGCTGTGCTGCAGCCGCAGCAAAGCCTGCACGGCCGCGGCAAGGACAAACACGGCGTAAAGGCCGCCCAGGGCCTAGACGAGTTGCTCGCCAGGCACTGGAACACCGGCCCGATGCAGCGCATCGCCGATGGCCGCTCCCGGTATCGCGATAAAGAAGGCGGCCGTGATGCCGAACAGGAAGCCGATCATAGCGCCGGGAAAGGCGGTCGCCGACAGCGCGACGACCACCGCCAGCAGCATGAGCAGGATGATGAATGCGGGCTGCGACACTGCCGGGAAACTCCGCCAACTGACGACCGAGTAGCAGCAAAGGCCTGGAGATCTGTTCCGATCGGCCCGGATTGCGCTCGGCGACCCGTCATTTGTCCCGGTAAAGGATCATGCCGGCGTGGTGCAGCACGCCATCAACAAAGTCTCCGTCGGCGGTGAAGCCGGTGTCGTCCCAATAATCGATGTGATTGCCCGTCACGACATATCGCCCGAGATAGGCGCGTTCGCGTTTTCCCCTTGCCTCGACATAGCGGCCGTTGGCCAGGAGTTCGTGGCGGATATTACGGTCGGCGGTGAACCACATGCCGACATAAGGATTGGTGTTCATCGGGGGGTGCTCGGTGGTTGCGGAGTTGAATAGCGCCAAGACAAGCGACGCGGCGACGGAACGCGTCAATGCGCCGCCCGCGTCGGGCGCACGACGATCTCGTTGACGTCGACATCGTCCGGCTGCTCGATGGCAAAGCGCACCGCCCGGCCGATGGCGTCGGGCTGCAGCGCGATGGCGCGATAGCTGCTCATCGCCGCCGCCGCTGCCGGGTCGGTGATCGTGCCGGCGAGTTCGCTCTCGACCACGCCCGGGTGGATGCAAGTGACGCGGATGTCGTTGCGTTCCTGCCGCAGTCCGTCGGAAATGGCGCGCACGGCATACTTGGTCGCGCAATAGACCGCCGCCGTTGGCGACACGGTAAGCGCCCCGACCGAGGCAATGTTGATGATGTGCCCCGAACCGCGCGCCGTCATCTCCGGCAACACCGCCGCGATGCCGTTGAGCACGCCCTTGATGTTGACGTCGACCATCTGGTCCCATTCATCGGTTTTCATCGATGCCATCAGGGACAGCGGCATGATGCCGGCATTGTTGACGATGACGTCGACCCGGCCCCAGGCCTAGCGCGCCGCGTCGGCGAAGGTCGCGACATCGGCGCGGTCGGTGACGTCGAGCCGGCGGGTCATGATCTCGCCGCCGCCTGCGCGGATTTTCTGGGCCAGAATTTCCAGCCGGTCGGTGCGGCGGGCGCCGAGCATCAGCCTGGCGCCGGCGGCGCCGATGCCGCTGGAGCCACCGGTGACGAGAACGATCTTGTCGAGGGACATGGCAACTTTCCTTATGTCTGGACTGAGAGGTGGGTTGCGGGGAGATACGCCGAGAGCATTGTTGCGATAAGACACCCATTTCTCCACACTCTGGAAAGCGGAGCTAACCAGTGTCACCTGACGTCAATGCACTGGTGGTCTTTGCGCTTGTCGCCGAGGAGCGGAATTTCCGCGCTGCAGCCGATCGGCTGGGCGTCAGCCGCTCGGCCGTCAGCCAGACGATCAAGCGGCTGGAGGAGAGCTTGGCATTGCCCTGGTGCAACGCACCACGCGCAGCGTTAGCCTGACCGAAGCCGGCGAGAGGCTCCATGCCGACGTCGGACCGGCCATTGCCGACATGCGCTCCGCGCTCGAGGCGACACAGGTACTGCGCGACCGCCCGCGCGGCCAGTTGCGGCTGGCCGTATCCTCGATTGCCGAACGCTTCCTGTCCGGGCCGTTTCTCGCGGCTTTCTGCACTGCCAATCCCGAGATCCAGCTCGATATCACGGTGACCGACGAAGAGTTCGACATCGTCGCCGAAGGCTATGATGCCGGGGTGCGGTTGGGAGAGGTGATCGACGAGGACATGATCGCCGTGCCGGTGGCGGGTGACGAGCGGCAGATTGCCGTCTGCTCGCCTGCCTATCGCGACCGCTTCGGCCTGCCGTCTCATCCCGCGGACTTGCCCAAGATCGCTGCATCGGCTGGCGTCCGGCGCCGAAGGTTGCGCCCTATCGCTGGGAATTCGCCGATCAGGGCCGCGAATTCCGGGTCGAGGTCCCGCCGGAGATCACGACCAACGAGATGAGCCTGATGATCAAGCTCGCTGTCGCCGGAGCGGGCATCACCTTCGGCATGGAAGAGAGCTTTCGCCGCGCAATCGAACACGGCGACCTGATACCAGTGCTCGAAAACTACTGCCCGCGCTTTGCCGGCTTCTACCTCTATTATCCGAGCCGCAGGAATGCCGCGCCGAAGCTGCGCGCGCTGATCGACCATCTTAAGCGCTGGCAGCTGTGATGCCGAAAATGGGAGACTCGCGCGATTCCCCGCACTGTGTCAGTTAGAGGTCGCCCTTCCTGACTTTGCCGTAAACGATATTTCGGTTCGAGCCATAATAGACTTTCGCGTCGAAAGAGCTCCCACCGAGGGCAGCATTGATGATGTCCCGCATATCGTCAGCCGAACGCAGGATGAGCGGCCAATCCATGAAGGTCTCCATGTAACCATCGGTCGTGATCTCGTCGCTGAAATTGGCAAACAGGAATTCGCCACCAGGCTTGACGAATTCCATGGCTCTTTGCAGCAGGCGGACGCCGATGGCACGCGGCAGGTAATCGTAAAGCCCCGATGCGTAGACGAGATCGAATGTGCCAAGAGCATAGGCGCGGCGAAGAATGCCGCGTACAGAGCCCTGGAGTGCCTCGACTGCCGTGCCGGCAAAGTCGTGGTTCACCGTGGCTACGCTGATGGGGTCCTGGTCCAGGCCTATCCAACGTTGCAATTTGCGCTTGGCCAACGCGTCGGAGCGTTCGGCTTCCCGCAGGTGGCCGCAGGCAATTGCCAGGACCTCCGCCTTCGCCACACCGCTGGCCGTCTCGTCGACGGTCCTGGCCAGGATATCCCGCCGCTCGCGCCCCGCCACCGAACTGGCGGCTTCACTGGTGTACGCGTAAATTTGCCGACCAAGTAAGGTCGACGAAGCCACGGCATCGTCGGCAGCGGGATGCTTGTAGTAAATGTCCAGCAGGCCTGCATCGCCTGAATACCCGCGCGGTTTTTCGACCGACCAACGCGTGAACGGATCCTGGATCAAATATTCCGCGACCCGATGCTGCTGAGCCAACGGGACGAGTTTCTGCCAGACCGCGGGAGCAACCTGCCGGCGGAGCTTATGGAGTCTGCCTGCCAGGCGGTGGACGATGGGGGCGGCCGGTTTGTGCCGCATGAAGGCTTGGTGAGCAAGATCCAGTATCAGGGCGAGCTGGGCCGTGCTGTTCCTCAACTCGTCGGCGTCAGTCGTCTCTTCCGAGGTCGCGGCATGTTTTTTCATCAGTCTGGTGGTGACGAGGCTGTATTCGTCGAGCTGCAATTTTGGGTCGATTGGCATGCCGTTTACTCTCCGGTTTTACCCCCCGGTCCCCGGCAAACAGCATAGGTGTGTCGCTGCACGATGCGAACTATTTTAATAAACTTTTAATAAAACTTTAGCCAATTGAGCGGTCCTTCACCTTGCTGAACTGGCTAAATCCGAACCGCCTGTTTACCGTCGGTTAGCGACATCCGACGTTTCCTGCGGACAGTGGCGCCTTCATTCTCCGATGGCAGGCAACCTCGGCTATTGCATTCGCTACTGCAGATCGCAGAGGAGCGTTGCAATGCAACTGAGCGAGGACGTTGCCCAGAAGGTGGCGGTTGCGATTGCACGCCCGCGGTGGCATTCGGCCGATCCGGAACTCCTGGCACTGTTCCTGCAGAAAGATGCCGATGAAAATCGCAGGCTCGTGCGATGGGGTATTGCGGCTGCTGTAGTCAGCTATGTGGCCTATGGCCTCTTCGATTGGTTTCTTTTTCCGGATATCGCCGATCGGCTTGTTTTGACCCGCGTTGTGCTGGGGATCACTTCCCTGGCGCTTGTTGAATTTGTCGCCCGACGGGGCTTCGCCCTTGCCACCTTGCACCTTGTAGCGGCGCTGGCGATCGTATCCGGTGCCCTTGGATGGCTCGTCTCCGCTCTTGGAACAGAGCATCAGGATGCCCTCTCCCATTTCATGGTTTTTGGCACCGTGTTTATCCTGGGTGCGAATTTGTTCTTCAACTTCCGGTTTTGGCTTTCGGCCATTGCCTCCGCGACGGTCGCCGCAAGCTTTGTGTGCGCCGCGCTGTTCTTCCTCCAGGCCGACATCGTTGGCCGAGTCGTGCTGTCGGCGTATTTCGTGAATTGTCTGGTGTTGTCGCTGTATCTTTCCTGGCGACTTAGCCTGGAGCGGTATCAGACTTTCCTGCACGCACTTCGGGCACAGTTCCAGGAGCAGGCTGCGATAAGGAAGGGGCAGAAGCTAACCGAAATCGCGGACACCGATCCGCTCACGGGAATGAAAAACCGGAGAGCGATCATTCGAGAGTTCTCGGAGCTGCGCGAAGACTGGGCCGCGGACGACGACGAGATAGGCCTCATTCTGATCGACGTCGACTACTTCAAAAGGTTCAATGACGGACTTGGTCATCAAGCCGGCGACGATTGTCTGATCAAACTCGCCCAGGTCCTTTCCGAAATAGCGGCTTCGAACAACGCCGTCGCGGCACGCTATGGCGGAGAAGAATTCGTCATTCTCTGCAAGGTCACCGGACGGGCTCACCTTCACGAAATAACGCAGCAATTTTGTCGCGCTGTGGAGGACTTGGACATCTATCACCCTGATCGGGGTGACAAGCTCAACATTGTCACGATCAGTGCCGGAGCCTCGTTGACGCGGGCCGATCAGAGCATAGAGCTTAGAATCCTGCTGCAGGAAGCTGACCGCGCACTCTACGCGTCCAAGTTTGCGGGTCGGGCTACGTTCACAATTTACGACCCGCACGCCACCGGCCGGGATCGCTCCGGCGAAAATCTTTCAGAACTGCTGAAGCTGGCAGTTTCCAACCAGCTCGTTTCTGTCGCCTACCAGCCAATTTGCGACCTGGCGTCTGGACGGGTGCTGGGCCACGAGACGCTGATGCGGGTGTGTGACTTCGACGGTACCATGATCAGTCCGTCCGTATTCATACCCGTTGCCGAGCAAACTGGCGCGATAGTGGAACTGGGTACGTGGCTGGTCGATCGAGCCTGCGGTGACATGGCGGAATACGGATTGGGCTCGGTCGTGACCGTGAACGTATCTGTTTTTCAGCTCAAGGTTCCTAACTTTTCACTCCGGATCACCGAAATCCTTGGACGGCACGGCCTCGCGCCACAGAAACTGGCCATCGAAATCACCGAAGGCAGTGACATCTTTCTGGAGGCGCAAGCGGTAAGAAACGTGGAGCGGCTGCGAAAATTGGGGGTTCAGATCTGGCTGGACGACTTCGGAACGGGATTTGCTGGCCTTACATGGCTCCGCCGTTTCAAATTCGACGTGGTCAAGATCGACCGCAGCTTCCTCCACGATTGCCAGACGTCTCATGGCTTGAGCCTGTTGCGGGACATGGTCGGACTGCTTCGCAATCTTGGCCATGTCGTGCTCGCCGAGGGCGTTGAAACGGAAGAGCAGTACATATTGCTGCAGCGCCTGGGGGTAGATTTGATGCAGGGCTTCCTCACCGGGCATCCGGTCCCGATCGAAGAAGTAAACCAGATCAGGCAAGGCCTCGTCGCCTAGCAGGCGCCGATCGGGCGCTGGCTGCTACGCAACAAGGCGTCACTGCCCCACGGTCATTTCGGGCCATGGCTCGATAAGCAACAAGGGCTTTCCCGCGGTATGGCGTGCAGTGCATGGCGCTGGCCACAGGCGGGCACCGGGACGCGCGGAGGGCTTCGCGGGCGTAGGAGCCCCGCTGGCCGCCTGGCGAGTCTATTGCGCCCTCTGTCTCTTGGCTTGTGCGGCAATAGCACAGAGGAAAGCCAGTGCTGCAGCGTCGCATGCCGTCCGCGACGGTCCTTTGGCGAAGAGCACGGCGTCCGCAATTGGGATCGTAAGGCCGTACTTTTTGGCGAAAGAGGTGATTTCGTACGGCTGATCGTCAGACGGATGGCGGATGTCGAATTCGAAATCCATGTGTCTAGTTCCTCCCAGTTCGCGACCCTTCCACTCCTTGGCCTGATGCAAAATTAAACTACCGACGCATCGCGCGAGTCCAGCAATTGGAAATTGAGTAAAACGATGCACTTTCCTGTCGCGCCAACATTGGCAGACGGTCGGCATAAATGCGCGCTGGCGCGGCTACTGGCGGCCCAGCGGTCAAGGGCGGGGGGCTTGGGGTTTGACCACCGGGCCTAACCGGCAATGGGTGCCGGCTGACAAGAGATCATATTCCATTAGGGAAGCCTAAACAAACGCGCCGGGATGATCGTGCTATAATCCCGCATGGCCGTCCGAATAGTGGCTGTCCTGGCGCTTCTTTTCGCCTTCGCCTACGGATTCGCAAAACTGGTGGAACGTTATGGCGGAGTTGGCGATCGGCCTCCTGCGTGTGAGCAATTGTCTGATTGCCCCGACCCGAACGCGCCGCCTCCTGAACCTGGGCTTAAGCCTTACTGAAGCCTCACCCCCGGACGCTCACCATCACTAGCATGGCCGCGCTTTGGGAGTAGCGACATACTTCAGGACGGCAAGCACACCACCCATGCTGGCGATAACCAGTGCCAGCAAGATGCCAGTAATCTGCACAACATTGAAAGCGCTTGGGAGATGATCGACCTTCGCACGCAGCGAAGTCATATCGGATTGGATCGATGATAGCTTAGTGTCGATCTTCTCAAACTTTTCCTCTTTCCCTGTCATCTTCAAGCCTTGCCTCCTATATTTCCCTCGTTGCGGCGACCCCTCGAATGGAGATCGCCATGCCTCAAAAAACCCTCGCCGACACCCTTGCCGCCCGCGAATCTGTCTACGTCAATTGCGCGCACCCGGTTTGCTGCAAATCCACAAAGCTAGACGTCCAGGCGCTCATCGACAGGCTTGGTCCTGATCACGGGTCCATGCATCAGGATCTCGTCTGGCTGTTCGCCTGCTCGGATTGCAAGGCTGCCGACCGCGACCGCCGGCCGGTGTTCTTCACCGTGGTCCCTGACTATGACGGCAGAAGCAAATCACCACCGCACCGCCGGCACAAGAGTCCAAGGCACGGGGACCGTCCTCATCTGTTCGGCCGATGTGCCGGGCAAAGGAAGGTGCCAAATTGCACATGTGATCCTCCCCGGGTCACACCGCCGAACAGCCCTTCAGCTAGTCCCTAAGTGGGCTGTTCCAAGAGCCCCACCGGCTGATTCCGGTGGGGCATCTTGCTATCCAGGCTTCAGCCAGGCGGCGCGTCAATATTTGATTTTTGTCGATCCCATAGGGCCAAGCCCATCCGACACACGTCTCGCTACGTCCCTGATCAAATGATGGATCGCACTCGGCTCATGCGTCGCGTATGCCGTGAAGAATTCCATCGACTGTGCGACCTGATAAATCTCGCGGAAGTTCTGGGACATCAGCTCGTCATTGTCGTCGAACGCATTCAACATGACATGTTCCATTCGCTCTACGGCGTCCGGGAACCTCGCGACGTAGGCTTTTAGGAATTCCTCGATCTGTTCGTCGCGGAAATGCTTGCCCATAGTCTCCTCACGAAAAGGCGCTAGCGAAACAGCATATAGGCGCCCGTGCCGGCCATCAGGAGGCATGCAGCCATCCCGAAGCTTACCCCCGCAAGGGCGCGCTTGACGATTTCAGCCCCGGCAGCGACACGGCGCCGAGCCTATGGCTCGCTACAGGGCCAATCTTCAGGTCTCGTCAAGCCAGAAGGCAACTCGGTCCGGGCGTCTCCGCAAGCCATGTTGAGTTGCCACTGGGATAGACCCGCCGAATTGGAAAGATCGAGGCCCTCGATACGGGTCAGAAAGAAAAAAGCGCGGTCAAAGTCTATCGGCGCGGTGAACGTCGCTCCTCGGAAGTCCGCCCGCGCGAGATTGGCAAACGAAAAGCGGCTGCCGCTGATATCGGCGTCATGGAACTGCGCTCGCCCCAATTCCGCCTTTGTGAAATCAACATTGGTCAGATTGGCGTCCTGGAAATTCGAGCGCTGCACTTCCGCGCCCGTAAACACAGCGCCCTGCGCGTCCATATGGCTGAAGTCGGTCCTGTAGGCCTCGATTTTGTCGAACCGGGCGCCTTTGGCGGTCGAGTCGGCCAGTGAAGCACGCACAAGCGTTGCCTTCTCAAAATTTGCCGCAAGGAGATTGCTGTTCCTGAGGTCGGTCGAAGTGAAATCAACACCGATCAGGTTCGCCCCGCTCAGGTCCTGTCCTTTTAGGATGAGAAGCTTTTTGTCACAGTCCTGCCAATTGACGCCAGGCGCCGCGGCTGCGTCGCAATCTTGAGCGGCAGCGGCGTTCTGCCAAGCAAATACAATGCAAACCGCTAGAACCAAGCTGGATGTGCCGTAGGCTCTGGTTCGTCTCAAAGTCATTGTTGCTGGACCTCTGCTACTCGCCGACAACCTTACCACATCTGCGGACACTCGAAAGCGACGGCATTTTGCCCGCTAATCCCGCTAGTCCCCACCGCCAGATGAAAAGCCCGCCGCCGTTGAGGCAGCGGGCGAAAATGGTGGGCGTTGGACCTATTGAATGCAAGAGCCCGGCGGGTAGCGCTCAGGGTCGTAGTGCGGCGGCGAGACGAGCATGAAATCGTCTTGAGTGCACACAGGGATCATTCCGAAGTTTGTTGCGGTAAGCGTGGTGGAACGGCAGAACGATCATGTCGTTGCTCGGCTCGATCGCTGCTGTGGCTGGGCTCTCCAAAGTACTCCGAACCGGAATAGTTTTCAGTTAACGTTCGGCGGCGTGTAGCTCTCCCATCGCGATAGACGGGTCTCGATGTCGAAACGGGACGCCTCGAAGTTGGTGCCGGTGTTGGCCTTGTTTTTGCCGTCGGTCAGCCGATACAGCTCGTCGTTCTCGACATCGTCGACAGGGTGGGTCGATCGCACCACCCGCAGCCATAGCGATCGTGCTCGATCGCAAACGTCCTTGACCCGGCTCATTTCTTCCTCCCGGCAGTCGCCGTGCTGCTCGAGGTTTTCATCGCACACGCGGTCTCGGCCGGGCCGCCCGGACTCGGTCGGTGCGCTCAACTTTGCTCCTGATCTGTCATCCCGTCAATGTCATCGCATCCAATCAGAGCCCGCTGCGTCGAAGCAGCAAACGCCGCTTCGATCCCGCCGCTCGAGTGCACGGCGGGTGAAGATCATGGCTTTCAGCCTAGCTGTGCAAGCGGCATCTTCGCAACCGACATCGGCCCGAAATCCTGCTTGCAGCGCGCCAACTGCGGATTGTGCCAAGCACGTGCTTACGGCGGAATTCCCATCGCAAGGTGTAATGGGATGAGCAATGTCGGAAGGATGGCACTGGCAGGGTTAGAAGGCGGGTAGCGGACCGTTTTTGGGCTGATGGTGGATCTCGCCCGACGCCCAGCCCACATACATCCGTGGGCGTGCTTTCGGGTGGACGCACACAAGCTGGTCAGTGTCCCGCAATCGCGCCGAACAAGGCGACGAATGCCGAATATTCCGCAAACCACCTTCGCGTTCGACGAGAGAGAGTGGACGATCATGGCAGCTATGTCCGTTTTGAAGCGCTGCGCCTCGATTGCCGCAGAAGCAGTGCGGTGAAGCAGTTGACAGCGGATGTTGTCGGGCAAAGGCTGTGTCAGGCCTAACAAGGTCGCAGATGAAAGTCAGCCATTTCCCGTTCGAGGCATTTGCCAACCACATCCCGAGTGGCTCATCGAATGGCTTCATCAACTTTTCCCTCTATGGTGACGGCAACCGAAGATCTCCAGCTCTGATCCAAGCGCAAAGATAGAAATCCAAGACCGGGGTCGTAAAAGCTGGCCGCCAATCCCGCGTTTTGATTTCCCCCATTTTTTCAGCCGATTTGACTGCCTGGTTCGCCACCGGTGCGATGTCGCCCGAAATTCTGAAAACCCTCTGAAGCCGAGGGACGCTGGTGGAGCGGCTGTGCTTTTCCGAGGAATATGGGTGTCCAAGTCGAACTTTCCTCTGTTGGCGACTTTTAACGGCGAGCGGGCGAGCTTCAGGGGTGAGAGCACTCGCGTTTCGGCCCTTGGCCGTCGTCGCGAGCGCGTTTACTTTAGGTTAACATTTCGTTAAGGTTACGCACGAGCTGCCCTTAATAAACGTAGGTGCCGAAATCTCCGTTCGGACTTACCGGCAGCCGAATGCCCTCGGCGGGCACGATAGAACTCTGACAAAGAACCATTTCACGGCAGGTGCGATGAGCGCCCGGAGTGTGGCTGCTTGGCAGCGTGGTCTTTGCAGAGAACGGACAAGTTCCGCCAGCACAGGCCAAAGTGTCATGGCCTGACCAGAGGAAGCCCGACATGCCAAGTTATAGTTACACCGCCATTGACGATCCCTTCGCCACCAACGGCACGTATGCCACCAGCATCAATGACTCGGCCCAGATCACCGGGTATTACACCGACGGCACCGGCACCCACACTTTCCTCTATAGTGGCGGCAGCTACACCACCATCGACGATCCCTTCGCCACCAACGGCACGTATGCCACAAGCATCAATGAATCGGGCCAGATCACCGGCTATTACTACGACGGCAGCGGCACCCACAGTTTCCTCTACAGCGGCGGCAGCTACACCACCATTTCCGATCCCTTCGCCCCCCACTTCACGTATGCCACTGACATCAACGCATCGGGCCAGATCACGGGGTACTACAACGACGGCACCGGCACCTACCGCGGATTCCTCTATAGCGGCGGCAGTTACACCACCCTCACAGCCGGTTACCTCACGTATGCCACCAGCATCAATGACTCGGGCCAGATCACCGGGAATTACAGCGACGGCACCGGCACCCATAGTTTCCTCTATAGTGGCGGCAGCTACACCACCATTGACGATCCCTTCGCCACCAGCACCGTTGCCGAAACGATCAACAACACGGGCCAGATCACAGGGTATTACACCGACGGCGGCGGCTTCCACGGGTTCCTCTATAGCGGCGGCAGCTACACCACCATCGACGATCCCTTAGGCGCTGCCGGCAGTATTGCCACTCGCATCAACGACCCAGCCCAGATCGCCGGGTTTTACGCCGACAGCAGCAACACCATGCACGGGTTCCTCTATAGCGGCGGCAGTTACACCACCATTGACGATCCCTTCGCAACCGACGGCACTACTTTTGTCGCTGGAATCAACGATTCGGGCCAGATCACCGGGACTTACGAGGACAGCAGCGGCATCACCCACAGTTTCCTCGCCGACTTGGCGGGTGATCAACCGCCGACCATCACCTCGAACGGCGGCGGCGACACGACGGCGGTGTCGATGTCCGAGAACAGCACGGCGGTCACCACGGTAACCGCCACTGATCCCGACGCGGGCCAAAGCTTGAGCTATACGATTGCTGGTGGTGCGGACGCAGCTCTGTTCGCAATCGACGTAACGACAGGCGCGCTCGCCTTTGTCACGGCACCTGACTTCGAGAATCCGACCGACGTCGGCTCCAACAGCGTCTACGACGTGACCGTCCAGGTTTCCGACGGCAACGGCGGTATCGACACGCAGGCGATTGCGGTGACCGCCCAGAATGTTGTTGGAGCGACGATTGTTGGAACTAACGCGGGCCAGCCGTTGACCGGAACTGGTGAAGAGGATTCGATCTCCGGGTTAGGGGGCAACGACACGATCTCAGGATTGGCCGGCAATGACCATCTGGACGGCGGAAATGGTGTGGACGTCTTGATCGGCGGGCTGGGCGCAGATTTCTTGGATGGGGGGCTGGGTCCCGACACGGCATCCTACGTGACATCGTCCGCGGGCGTTACGGTGAGCTTGGCGACGGGAACAGGACATGGTGGCGATGCTGAGGGCGATACGCTAGTCAACATCGAGAATCTGACGGGCTCTGGCCTTAACGACGTCATTGAGGGCAATAACGGCAACAACGTTCTTGACGGAAGAGCTGGTTTCGACACGGTCTCCTACGAGCACGCCGGAGCGGCAGTGACGGTTAGCCTCGCAGTAACGGCTCCACAGAACACCGTTGGCGCAGGGCAAGATACGCTGATCTCATTTGAAAGCCTTACGGGCTCCGCTTTTAACGACGTTCTGATTGGAACGACTGGTGCCAATACGATCATCGGCGGCGGTGGTGCAGACAAACTCACTGGCGGCGGCGGGGCCGATGTTCTGACCGGCGGGTCAGGTGCCGACACATTTATGTTTAAAGCGCTGGCCGACAGCGCGCCGGCCACTCCGACTACCATCACCGACTTCGACTTCCAGCATGCGGATCACATCGATTTGTTTGCAATTGATGCGAACACTTCCGTCAAGAAAGACCAAGGCTTCGCGTTTGCTGGTCACAACTCAAACGTCGTTGCGCACAGCGTTACGTGGTATGAGAGCGATGGAAACACATTTGTTCAGGCCGACGTGGACGGCGATACTACGGCGGACCTCACGATCATCCTGACGGGTATCGATCACGGTCTGACTGGGTTAGATTTCTTTCTCTAAAAGAAACTTCAGTGGCCCAGTTTGTAGCAGGCGTGAATGATGGACCGCAAATTCGGCAAACTGCGACCCGCCCCTCCCACAATCCGCTTAATACCGTGCCGCAAATCTGGACCGGCCCCTCCCGATGCCCCGCCTTCCTGGCGCGCCGTATGCCACTCCTCACGCGCATGCCACTATGCTCAGGCATTATCGCCAGGCGGGGAACTCGCATGACAGATCCGAACGTCACACCTAATACGCCGTGGCAGCTGTCAAAACTACTCCGAACGATGCTTCCAAAACTTGCCAGACTAGCTCGAAATCTCATCGCATTCGGGACAACCGGAAAAGACCAGGTGGCTAGTCGCCACCTTAAAGCGCTCAATGTATTTGTTGTATTGGTCGTGCTGAGCACAATATTTGTGCTGCTGCAATTCATTCTCGTTGACTTCTATAGTCATAAACGGCTGATTTTTTTAGCGTCGTTCGTGCTTTTTATGTGGGCGCTGACGCCGTTGTTGAATCGTTTTGGGGAAATAGTATCTACGGTATACTTTTGCGTTGTATCTTGGGTAGGATTTGTCGGCCAAGGGTACATCGCTGGATCCTCGCTAGGCAGTCACTATTTTTTTCTTGCGGCGCCGGCGGTATTGATCTCCCTAGGTTCTAAACGTCTAGTGCTGTCTCTATTTCTTACGATATTCTCACTTTATGGATTCTATTTAGTGCAATTTGATTTCCCGTCTCTATCGTTCGAACCCGTTAAGGGAGATCTTGCGCGATTTAACCTAAGATACTCGCTGCTAGGTTCGTCAGTTTTAGTGTTTTTCTCCATATACTACGCTCTTCGTGTAGGAGATCGGGCTGAAGCGGCGCTTGAGCGGGAATATAATCGGTCAGAAAGCCTGTTGCAGAACCTTATGCCTGCCTCAGTTGCTGCAAGATTGAAAGAACGACCTGAGGAGATAATTGCTGACCATTTCGAAGAGGTCGCCATTCTATTTGCAGATATAGTGGATTTTACTCCTCGCGCGAGCAAGTTGCCCGCGCCAGAGGTCGTAGAATTCCTCAATCGTGTCTTTACCAGGTTTGATCGCCTGGCAGCGAAGCATGGTTTGGAGAAGATCAAGACCGTTGGAGACGCCTATATGGTGGCCGGTGGAATGCCTGACCGCCAAGAAGGGCACGCTCGACGGGTAGCTGAGTTGGCGCTCGATATGCTGGATGCGACCCGCGATCTGTCGGAAGAGATGGGAGAGGAAATAGCCACACGAATAGGAATCCACGTGGGACCGGCCGTCGCTGGCGTGATCGGAACACAGAAGCTGTTTTACGACGTATGGGGAGATACCGTAAATACCGCATCTCGCATGGAGTCACTGGGCAGCGCCGGCCGTATTCAGATGACCGAGGCAGCTATGCAAATTCTGGCCGACGACTACGTGTTTGAGAGCCGCGCCCGAGTTCATGTGAAAGGGAAGGGGGAGATGGAACTTTACTATCTGCTCGCCCGCAAGGTCGGCGCCGGCAATCACCTGCCGCTCGCAGGTAGTTCCGACTAGTCCGGCACAGCCGGCCGCCATAGCTGGCAGCAATCTAAGCTGGCAGCGAAGCGATTGGAAATGTCGCCGGTACAATGACACCCAAGAAGGTCCCGTTGTTGGATCACGATATAAGCCCATAGGGCCGTGGAAAGGGTCGCTCTACAAGGACACCCGCCAAGTGCCTCACGCCATTGTCCGGTCATTTGTCGCCACGACACCGCAACAACCTGCTCAACCCGCTATGCCCTAGTCGGTTCTTTCTTAGCTGTGAGAAGAGAGCATGTTCCAACGGCAGCTTCGGCGTGGTGTGAGATAGGGGCAATCTCCACGATCAGGGTACTTCACTTCTCAATGGATGCTTCTTTTCGTTGGAAGGGGAATTCCAGACGCCCACACGACCAAATTCCTCGGTGGGTGATTGCGGTCTATGGTGAGCGACATGTCCTGGGCCGTCGCTCTTAGAAAGTCCTCTGGCATCGCTCTAAATTTGACTAAGTGTCTGATTGGCAAGGCTATGATAAGGCTTTCTGTGAATCGTGGCTCGCTACAGAAGGCGCGGGCTAACTAGGGACTGCAGCCGGGAAGCCTGTTCCGCCGTGATGCCGACAGCGTCATTTCCGACGAAGCAAGGGAACTTGGCAAATTTCTCATCTTTGCCACGGTGACGAAAAGATAAAGCTAAGATCGGCGGGGTCAGTCCGATATCGTTTTAATGCGGAGGAATATTGTACAACTTCAATGTTGTATGGCGGAGAGGGAGGGATTCGAACCCCCGATGGGCTTGCACCCATGCCGCATTTCGAGTGCGGTGCATTCGACCACTCTGCCACCTCTCCGCGGTCATGGTCGGCCGTTGCCGGCGCGGCGCACTAGATAACGGCTGGGCGGGCAGGTTACAAGGCCAAATCCGCGGCGAAATTCAGCTTCCTGCGCGGGCCTTGCCTGATCAGGCATTGGCGGCGTCGACAGGCGGCGTCGGCCCGCGTTCTGGAGCAAGGACCGGAGCAGCAGGGAATCGGGCCGTTTGCCTTGACTTCAGCCAAACCTTCGGTTAGGGGAAGCGCGCAATCGGCGTGGAGGGTTCTTCCGCGCCGCTTGTTTTTTGAACCCGCAGACTGACAAAAAGACGGCCGAACCGCCAGAGGCGGTTCATCAAGGCCGACCGAACAGCGAAAGGCAAAAAATGTTCGCAGTCATTAAAACGGGCGGTAAGCAGTATCGCGTTGCCGCCAACGATCTCCTGAAGATCGAAAAGCTCGAAGCCAATGTCGGCGATATCGTCGAAATCGGCAGCGTTCTCGCCCATGGCGAGGGCGAAAATGTCACCTTCGGCGCACCGTTCGTCGATGGCGCTCTGGTCACGGCGGAAGTCGTCGAGCAGGGCAAGAACCGCACCGTCATCGCTTTCAAGAAGCGCCGGCGGCAGAATTCGCGCCGCAAGATCGGCCACCGCCAGCTTCTGACCACGGTCAGGATCGCCGAGATCCTGCTGGGTGGCGCCAAGCCTTCCAAGAAGGCCGCAGCCAAGGTTGAAGCCAAGGCGCCGGAAGCCAAGGCAGACGTAGCGCCCGAGGCGAAGGCCGAGGCCGCGCCGAAGGAAGCCAAGGCCAAGAAGGAAGCCAAGGCAGAGGCCAAGACCGAGACCGCCGTCGCTGCGCCGCTGTTCAAGGCGCCGAAGGGCGAGCCGGACGATTTGACCGTGATCAAGGGCATCGGCCCGGTCGCCGCCAAGGATCTGGCCGAACAGGGCATCATCACCTTCGCGCAGCTGGCCAAGCTGACCGACAAGGATGTCGCCAAGATCGACGAGCACATGCCCTTCAGCGCCGACCAGATCAAGGACTGGCGCGAGCAGGCCAAGGAGCTGGCGAAGAAGTGATTTTTCCGGCGACAAGGTCGCCGGATCGGACTTGAAACGGAACGCGAACGCGTTCATAAGACCATTCAAGCGCCTCGTGAGGCGCATCGGAGTTAGTTAGATGGCACACAAGAAAGCTGGCGGCTCGTCGCGCAACGGTCGCGACTCGCATTCCAAGCGTCTGGGCGTGAAGAAGTTCGGCGGCGAAGCCGTCATCCCGGGCAACATCATCATCCGTCAACGCGGCACCACCTGGCATCCCGGCGTCAATGTCGGCATGGGCACGGACCACACCCTTTTTGCGCTTGAGACCGGCGCAGTCACCTTCAACAAAAAAGCCAACGGCCGAACCTACGTATCGGTCGACCCGATTACCAAAGCCGCGGAGTAGCCGGTTCCGCACTACAAAACCGGCGCCCATCTCGGGAACCGGTGTCTGGCCAAACCAGTGAATGGAGCCAGGAAAAGGATCAGGGGAGATGGGTTTTCCATCTCCCCTTTTTTCTTGCCTGGAGGACTGAAATGGTTGCCGAAGCGGAAGACACCGAAGACGAAAGTTACGCGATAGACTGCCCGGCGCTGGCCACGGAACGGCTGGTGATGCGGGCGCCCTGCGAAGCCGATATTGCGCAACTGGTCGAGCTTGCCGACAACCGTCATGTCGCCGAAATGCTGGCCCGCATGCCGCACCCCTATGGCGAGGCCGAGGCGCGCGCCTTCCTGGCCATGACCCGGTCGCGCCGCGCCGGCATTGCGTACGCCCTGACGCTCGCTGGCACCGACACCTTCGTCGGCTGCGCCGGCCTCAACATGACCGATCGCGGGCTGGAACTCGGCTACTGGATCGGCGAGCCCTACTGGAAGCGCGGCTATGCGACGGAGGCCGCGCATGCGCTGGTCGACCTCGCCTTCCAGCGGACGTCGACCCAGGTGCTGCAGGCTTCGACGCGAGTGATCAATCCGGCCTCGCGCCGGGTCATCCACAAATGCGGCTTCCAGTATGCCGGCCAGGGCATGCTGAACTCGATCGTCGCCGGCCAGGTGCCGGTCGAGCGCTATCGGTTAGACAGGAAGACGTGGATAAGTCTGCGAAACTGGGTCCACTTCTAGGTGTATTGATATTCAGGTGAGGCCGGTCTGCGAAAGGCGGCTTCCTGCGCTTCCGGTGCTCACGTACTTAAGTACGCTCCGCTCCGGTTCTCGGAAGCCACCATTCTCGACTCGGCCTGACCTGAATCTCAACACACCTAGGCGCGTGGCTCCAAACGACAGGTTTGGAAACGTCCGTTGTGGATCGGGCTTAGCTCAACCCATCTCTACCCAGACCGGGAGATGATCGGAACCGACGGCTTTTTGATCGACCCACAGGCGCTTCAGCGATCCGGCGAGCGAGGCCGAGGTGAAGATGTAGTCGATGCGCTTGTGGCGGCTTGTGTCTTGCGGCCGGTTGGGATCGACCCAGGTGACGATGTCCGGCGCGTTGAGGCGCTGGGCGACATCGACGGCGAGATCGGCGGTCAGCGGCATGCCGAACTCATGGTCCGGGCGGCCGACGAGTTCGACATACTCCGAGGAGCCGGGCAGCATGTTGAAGTCGCCCATGACGATGAAGGCTTCGGGATAGGGCAGGTCCGGCAGGCCGATCTCGGGAATGCCGGAGAGACCGCCGCCTTCGAGAGCATAGTTCAACAGGCGCTGGCGCAGAAAACGGATCTGGCTGGCGCGCTCAACCGGGCTGCGATGGTCGAGATGGGTGGAATAGAAGCGAACGAAGCCGAGCGGGGTCTCGATCAGCGCCTCGAGCGCGCCGCGTTGGAAGTTCATCGCCTCCAGGCTGCGGCTGCGCGGCAAAAGCAGATTGCGCGACAGTTGGATGGGCGTCTTCGACAGCACCATGTTGCCGAGCTGGAAGGTGGTGGTGATGGCGCGGCCGGCTTCCAGGCGCGAACCGACATTGACCTCGAAATTGCTGCCATAGGCGGCAAAATACTCGGGCAGTGCCTCGCCGATTTCGGCCACCATGTCGCGGTTGCCGTTCCTCGGATTGTTGCGGGTCACTTCCTGCAGCGCGATCACGTCGGCGCCGCGCACCGCATCGATGATGCGGCCGAGATCGTAGCGGCCATCGAGACCGATGCCGTACTGGATGTTATAGGTGACGACCTTCATTCCCACGCCCCCCACGCTCCGTCCCGCGAACACTGCTACCGCTTCCCCGGCAAAAGGGCATCCGGCGCTTTAGTCGCAAATCGGCCTCGCCCTTCGGTCCGCCTTGGTTTAGAGCAAGGCGCAAGGTTAGAGCAAAGCCGCAAGGCCAACAGCAGAAACTGCGTAGTCCAATGAAATTTCTCGATCAAGCCAAGGTCTATATCCGCTCCGGCGACGGCGGCGCCGGTTCGGTGTCGTTCCGGCGCGAAAAGTTCATCGAGTTCGGCGGCCCCGACGGCGGCGATGGCGGCCGCGGCGGCGATGTCTGGCTGGAAGCCGTCAACGGGCTGAACACGCTGATCGACTATCGCTACCAGCAGCATTTCAAGGCCAAGACCGGTGTCCACGGCATGGGCCGCAACATGACCGGCGCCAAGGGCGCCGACGTGACGCTGAAGGTGCCGGCGGGAACCCAGGTCTTTGCCGAGGACAATGAGACGCTGATCTGCGACCTGACCGTGGTCGGCCAGCGCTTCCTGCTCGCCAAGGGCGGCAATGGCGGTTTCGGCAACCAGCATTTCAAGACCTCGACCAACCAGGCGCCGCGCCGCGCCAATCCAGGCCTGCCCGGCGAAGAGATGAATGTCTGGCTGCGGCTCAAGCTGATCGCTGATGCCGGCCTGGTCGGGCTGCCCAATGCCGGCAAGTCGACTTTTCTTGCGGCGGTGACCGCGGCCAAGCCGAAGATCGCCGACTATCCTTTCACCACGCTGCATCCCGGCCTTGGCGTCGCCCGCATCGATGCGCGCGAATTCGTCATTGCCGACATTCCGGGCCTGATCGAAGGCGCGCATGAGGGTGTCGGGATTGGCGACCGGTTCCTCGGCCATGTCGAGCGCACGCGGGTGCTTTTGCATCTGGTCTCGGCGCAGGAGGAGAACCCGGGCAAGGCCTACAAGACCGTGCGCGCCGAACTCGACGCCTATGGCAATGGCTTGACCGACAAGGTCGAGATCGTGGCGCTCAGCCAGGTCGACATCCTTGACGCGGATGAACGCAAGAAGAAGGTTGCGTCGCTGAAACGCGCCGCGGGCCGCGCGCCGATGCTGTTGTCGGCGGTCACCGGCGAAGGCGTCGAAGCGGTGCTGCGCGCGCTGATGGCGGTGGTTGGCGAAGCGCGCAACGCGACCGCCACTCCCGTCGAGACCCGCTGGAATTCATAACGATGACGGCGCAGTCGCTGACAAAATACCGGCGCATCACGGTCAAGATCGGTTCGGCCTTGCTGGTCGACCGCACCAGCGGGCTGAAGCGCGACTGGCTGGCCTCGCTGGCCGATGACATTGCGGTGCTGGCCAATGGCGGCGCCGAGATCCTGGTCGTGTCGTCCGGCGCCATTGCACTCGGCCGCACCATTCTCGGTCTCGGCAAGCGGGCATTGAAGCTTGAAGAGAGCCAGGCGGCGGCCGCCGTCGGGCAGATCGCGCTGGCCGGCGCATGGTCGGATGCACTCGGCAAGGGCGGGCTGAAGTCGGGCCAGATCCTGCTGACGCTGGGCGACACTGAAGAGCGCCGCCGCTACCTCAATGCGCGCGCGACAATCTCGACATTGCTTAAGATGAAGGCGGTGCCGGTCATCAACGAGAACGATACGGTGGCGACCTCCGAAATCCGCTATGGCGACAATGATCGGCTTGCGGCGCGGGTGGCAACGATGATGGGCGCCGACCTTCTGGTGCTGCTCTCCGACATTGACGGGCTCTACACCGCACCGCCGGCGCGCGATCCGCAGGCGAAGTTCATCCCCGTGGTCGACCGCATCACGCCCGATATCGAGGCGATGGCGGGGGCGGCGGCTTCCGAACTGTCGCGCGGCGGTATGCGCACCAAGCTCGACGCCGGCAAGATCGCCACCGCCGCCGGCACCGCGATGATCATCACCTCCGGCACCAGGCTGTCGCCGCTGATGGCGATCGAGCGTGGCGAGCGCGCCACCTTCTTCAAGCCGAGCGCCAACCCAGTGAAAGGCTACAAGACCTGGATCGCCGGCCAGCTCGAACCGGCCGGGCGGCTCACAGTCGATGCCGGCGCCATCGGCGCGCTCTTGTCAGGAAAATCGCTGCTGCCGGCCGGCGTCAGGCTGGTCAGCGGCAATTTCTCGCGCGGCGACACGGTGGCTATCCTGTCACCCGAGGGCCGCGAGATCGCGCGCGGGCTGGTTGCCTACGATGCCGCCGATGCCGTAAGGATCGCAGGCTTGAAAACCGCCGAGATCGAAACAGTGCTCGGCTATGAGGCGCGCTCGGCGATGATCCACAGGGATGATCTTGTGGTGAGCGATCCGGGTGACCAGATACGAGCTGCCGGCCAGCTAAGGGCCGGGGGCGACGTAAGCGGAGGATGAGCCATGCTGAAGCTGCATGAAAAATCCGGGGATGACACGATCGCGCTGATGGCCGATATCGGCCACCGCGCCCGCGCCGCCGCCCGACCGTTGGCCATCGCCACCACCACCGCCAAGAATGCCGCGCTTCTCGCCATGACCGACGCGATCATCGCGCGCCAGCAGGAGATTCTCGACGCCAACGCCATCGATGTGTCGAATGGCCAGGAATCCGGGCTGTCCGCCTCCTTCATGGACCGGCTGAAGCTCGATCCGGCGCGTATCCGCGCCATGGCCGACGGAATCCGCGAAATCGCTGAACTCAAGGATCCGGTGGGCGACGTCATCGCCGCCTGGGAGCGGCCGAACGGCCTGCAGATCGAGCGCGTGCGCACGCCGCTCGGCGTCGTCGGTGTCATCTATGAGAGCCGGCCGAATGTGACGGCGGATGCCGGCGCGCTCTGCCTCAAGGCTGGCAATCCGGTGATCCTGCGCGGCGGCTCGGACTCGCTCAATTCATCCGCCGCCATCCATGCTTGCCTGGTCGAGGGGCTGAAAGCCGCCGGCCTGCCGGAAGACGCCATCCAGCTGGTGCCGACCACCGACCGCGCCGCCGTCGGCGAGATGCTGAAGGGTCTCTCCGGCAATCTCGACGTCATCATTCCGCGCGGCGGCAAAAGCCTGGTCGGGCGGGTGCAGAGCGAGGCGCGGGTGCCGGTCTTTGCCCATCTCGAGGGCATCTGCCATCTCTACATCGACCGCTCGGCCGACCTCGACATGGCGGTCAAGATCGCCGTCAACGCCAAGATGCGCCGCACCGGTGTCTGCGGCGCTGCCGAGACGTTGCTGGTCGATCGTGCCGTGGCGTCGACCCATCTGGTGCCGATCCTCGACGCGCTGCGTGCGGCCGGCTGCGAAATCCATGCTGATCTGGAGGTGATGAAGCTGTTCTTCGACGCCAAGCCCGCGACCGATGCCGACTGGGTGACCGAATATCTCGACGCCATCATCGCGGTGAAGCTGGTCGACGGCATTGCCGGCGCCATCGACCATATCGAAACGTTCTCCTCGCATCATACCGAGGCAATCATCGCCGAGGATGCAAAGGCGGTGGAGCGCTTCTTCAACGAGATCGATTCGGCGATTCTCTTGCACAATGCCTCGACCCAGTTCGCCGATGGCGGCGAGTTCGGCATGGGCGCCGAGATCGGCATCGCCACCGGCAAGATGCATGCGCGCGGACCGGTCGGCGTCGAACAGCTGACCTCGTTCAAATACCGCGTGCGCGGGTCGGGACAGGTGAGGCCTTGAGCGCTGGCCTTACCCTCCCCCTTGTGGGGAGGGTGGCGAGCGTGGCGAGCCGGGTGGGGGGTACGACGCTGAATTCTGCAACACCCCCACCCCGCTCCGCTTCGCGGATCGACCCTCCCCACAAGGGGGAGGGTAAGGGCGCTATTTCCTCCCGCTATCTCAAAATGCCCCACGCCGAAAAGGGTCTTTCTGTTGGCCTGTTTGGCGGCTCGTTCAACCCGCCCCATGCCGGCCATGCGCTGGTGGCAGAAATTGCGCTGCGGCGGCTGGCGCTTGACCAGCTGTGGTGGATGGTGACCCCAGGCAATCCGTTGAAGAGCACCAGGGAATTGGCGCCGCTCGGCGACCGGCTGGTTCAGTCGGAGCAGATCGCCAAGAACCCGAAGATCAAGGTCACCGCCGTCGAGGCGGCGCATCATATCCGCTTCACTGCGGACACGCTGGCGCTGGTCAAGGCGCGCAATCCCGGCGTCGATTTCGTCTGGATCATGGGTGCCGACTCGTTGCGCGACTTCCACCGCTGGCAACGCTGGCGCCAGATCGTCATGACCTTCCCGATCGCCGTCATCGACCGCCCGGGTGCGACGCTGTCCTTCCTGTCTTCGGTCGTCGCCAAGACCTTCGACTATGCCCGCGTCGACGAGGGCGACGCGCCCCGGCTCGCCCGCATGAAAGCGCCGGCCTGGACTTTTATTCACGGCCCGCGCTCCTCGCTGTCGTCGAGCGCTATTCGCAGGGCTGCGAAGGGGTAAGGAATGGCACGGAGTTCCCTTCTCCCATAGGGGGCCTGTTGCGTAATTGGCTGGTTGTGATTCTCTGAAGGCGAAAGCCGGGAGAGTCGCAATGGCGGTTAAGCGGACGGGTCAGTTGAGCCTGGTGGAGGCATTTCTGGGCGACAAGCTTGCGGGCGGTTCTTCGCCGCTCGACCGTCTGTCAGGTCTGGTGAAGTGGTACCGGTTCGAGAAGCTGCTCAACCGGCTGCGGGATGGCGGGCCGGGTCGGGCAGCCTGGCCGCCACTGGTGCTGTTCAAGGCGCTTTTGTTGCAATCGCTCTATGGCTTGTCTGATCGCGAGTTGGAGGAAGCACTCGGCGACCGGCTGTCGTTCCGGCGCTTTGCCGGGCTTGGCCTAGACGACACGGTCCCCGATCACACGGTTCTGTCGCGCTTTCGCAATCTGCTTGTCGGCGAAGGGCTGATGGAGAGGCTGTTTGGCGAACTGGACCGGCAGCTGGAGAAGGCCGGTGTGATCCTGAAGCGTGGGACGATGCTGGACGCCACGCTGATCGATGCGGTCTCGGCACCGCCGACACCCGAGCGGCCGTCGAAGGACGCAGACGCCCGCCCCACCATGCGCAAGGGCAAGGATGGCTTTACCTTTGGGGTGGATGAGGGTTCGGGCCTGATCCGCACGGTGATCACCACACCGGCCAACGTCAACGACACGGTGATGGCCGATGCCTTGATCTGCGGCGACGAGAAGACGGTGTGGGCGGATGCCGCCTATGACACCCATGCCCGCCGTGCCCGATTGAAGGCACAGGGCAAGAAGGTGCGCATTGCGCGCCGTCCCAACAAGCATCATGCGCTGCCGGCACGGCTCAAGCGCTACAATCGCCTGATCGCCAGACGGCGAGCGGCGGTGGAAACCACCTTCGCCACGCTCAAGAACCGCATGAAGCTGACCACGATCCGCTACATCGGACTGGCCAAGGCTACCGCTCAAGTGACGATGGCGGCCATCGCCTTCAACATGCGCCGATGGGCGGCCATCACGGGATAGGTGCGCCCTGCGTCGGCCTGAGGGCCTCCGCCACCATCAAACTCCACCCCAAAAGGCAAAGCCGAGCGAGACATCACGGTCAAACCGCTCCGCACGCCTTTCTCCCGTAACTGTGCAACAGGGCCATAGGGGGAGAAGGGAAGTCCTGCCGATGTCGCTTTTACGGCGGCCTTTCGACGCCGGCTGAGCGATGCTGCGCTGATATGGCCACGCCAGTGAATCACACCAACATCGACCCGCATCACGGCGCCCCGCCGGCGCCGGTGATCGCCATTGCCAGTGTCGTCGTGTCGATGGCGCTGATTGCGGTCGGCAATGGGTTGATGTTTGCCTATATCCCGGTCCGGCTCGGTGTGGAGCATTTCGATCCGACATGGGCCGGGCTGATCATCACCGGCCTGTCGGCCGGCGGCCTTGCCGGCTGCATCCTGACAGGACCTCTCGTCAGAAGGGTCGGGCACGCCCGCGCGTTCATGGTGCTGTCGGCGCTGATTGCGCTCTCCAACGCGGCCATCGGCGCCGGCACCTATCCGCTGCTGTGGATCGCGGCGCGCGCGCTTTACGGCTTTGCCATATGCGGCCTGTTCATCGTCGCCCAGAGCTGGCTCAACGATGCCGTGGCCAACGCCATTCGCGGCCGGGTGATGGCGGTGTTTTACGTCGCCTATGTCGCCGGGCTCGGCGTCGGCTATGCCCTGCTTGCGGCGGTCGACATCGCGTCGGCGCAGGCGCCGCTGATTGGCATTGCCTTCACCGCGGTGTCGATCCTGCCGGTGGGGATGACCCGTCTAGCTCAACCGCCACCACCTCGCGCGGCCTCGGTGGCGCTCGGGCGCGCCTGGCGAATCTCGCCGGTCGGCGTGGCCGGCATGTTGGCCGTCGGCGGCCTGTCGATGGCGATTTCGGGCTTCGCGCCGATCCACGCCACGGCCAAGGGCTACAGCCAGGCCGATGTGGCACTGCTGCTCTCGGCCATGCCTGTCGGCACGCTGATCCTGCAGATCCCGCTCGGCTGGATCTCCGACCGCACCGACCGCCGCTACGTGCTGGCCGGCGCTGCAGCACTCGCCATCGTCGCCGGCCTGCTCGCCATCGGCTTCGACGGCGGCGCGCTGGCGTTGCTGGTGGTGATCTATGTGATCTGGGACGGCGCCTCGGAATCGATCTATTCGCTGGCCAGTGCGCATGCCGCCGACCGCGCCGGCAAGGACGACATGGTGGCGTTGTCGAGTTCGCTGCTGTTTGCCTGGTCGCTGTCTGGTTTCATCGTGCCGGGCATCGTGACGGCGCTGTCGGCTGTCTATGGAACGCAGGCCTTCATCTATGTGGCGATCGTCATCGCCACCGTCTTTTGCCTGTTCGTGCTGTGGCGGGTGGCGACGACGCGGGCAGTCCCTGCTACTGAGACCGGCAGTTTCGCGCCGATGTCGGCTCAGGCGCCGTTGCCGGTGGAGCTCGCCTACGCGCCGGAAGAGTAGCGCTAGACCAGTCCCGCAGACCTACTGTCGGGTGGCGGAAGCCTCCTGCCGGGCCTCCGGCGGCGGCGCCGGAACCGAGATGGCCTCGGCGTCGAAGGCCTGCTTGACGCGCTTGGTGAGATCGATCTGGGTGGCGAAGAAATCCGCCGCCGATGTCCAGTAGCGCAAGGTGATGGCGACGGTGGCATCGCCGACGGTGGCGACAAAGGCAATCGGCGCCGGCTCGCGCTTGATGCGGCGCTCGGCGCCGGCAACGCCCAGCATCGTCTTCTGCGCCAGGTCGATGTCGTTCCAGGAGCCGATGGTCAGCGTGATGTCGCTGCGGCGCACGCCGTTGCGGGTGAAATTGCGAACCGGCTGGTTCCACAGCGTCGAATTGGGCGCCAGAACGTAGACGCCGTCCGTCGTGCGAAGCTTGGTGGCGAACAGGCCGATTTCCTGGATGGTGCCGGCAATGGCGCCGACCTCGACATATTCGCCGATGCGGAATGGCCTGAGCGCCAGAAGCATGATGCCGGCGGCAATGTTCTGCAGCGTGCCTTGCAGCGCCAGGCCGATGGCGAGGCCGATGGCGCCGATGGCGGCAATGATCGAGGCCGTCTGCACGCCGAACTGGCCGAGCACCATGATGACAACCAGGATCAGGATGGCGTATCGGACGATCTTCGAGAAGAAATGCCGCAGCGTCGCGTCGAAGCCATGGATATGGCCGAGCCCGGCTGAGATCGAGCGTTCGGCGAGACCGGCAACGAGGTAGCCGACAACCAGCAGGATGACGGCGCCGATGGCGGAGAAAGAATAGGAAACGATCAGGGTGCTCAGTTGCGCAAGGCCGGCCTGCACGGTGAGAAGCGTGTTTTGGGGATCGATGGGCATCAGAGAAATTCCGGTTGGGGGGGTGCGTCGATAACCCCTGTGGACGCCATGGGTTCCGATTTTTTTGGAGCCCGGCGGAACCGCAAGGTGGGCGCCACGTTCGCGCTGGCAGAGCCTGCGTCTTGAAACTGCAACGGAACTCTGCCTATCTATGGGGTGTCACCTGATTTCATGGGTGATTTGGTTGTTCTTGCTGCGAAAGGAAATACACTGAGAACAGCACTGCGGAAGAAGGCCGACATCGTGCCTTCGCCGGCCAGGATCAGCGTAGATGACGCCGTATCCCGTGCCATCAAGACAGTCCTTGCCAGTCTGGAAGACTCCAAGGCCGAAAATATTGTCTCAATCGACATTCAGGGGAAATCGAGCCTCGGCGACTACATGGTCGTCGCGTCGGGTCGATCGCACCGCCATGTCTCGGCTGTCGCCGACCATCTCCTCAAGGCGCTCAAGGATGCCGGGCTCGGCATGGCGCGCGTCGAGGGGTTGTCCGGCGCCGACTGGGTCCTGATCGATTCGGGCGATATCATCGTCCATGTCTTCCGCCCCGAAGTCCGCGAATTCTACAATCTTGAAAAGATGTGGCAGGCGCCGGATCTCGAGGAAGAGACCCTCCACTAAGGCGCTCGCGCGGCTTATAGAGGCGGGATGAAAGTATTCGTTCATGCCGTGGGCCGGATGAAGACCGGCCCCGAGAGAGAACTCGCCGACCGCTATTTCGAGCGTTTCGCCAAGAGCGGCCCGGCGATCGGGCTCGAATTCTCTGGTGTCGCCGAGATTGCCGAGGGACGCGCCCAGAACGCCAATGAGCGCCGCCGCGAGGAAAGCCAGAAGCTGCAGGCGCAGCTGCAGCCGGGCACGGCGCTATTCCTGCTCGACGAACGCGGCAAAAACCTGTCCTCAGACGATTTCGCCGGCCGCATCGGCCAGCTGCGCGATGGGGGCCGCAAGGCGCTGGTCATCGCCATTGGCGGCGCCGACGGACACGACCAGCCGCTGCGCGACCAGGCCGATCTGGTGCTGTCGTTCGGCGCGGCAACCTGGCCGCACCAGTTGGTGCGCGTCATGCTGGGCGAGCAGCTTTATCGCGCGGCGACAATTCTCTCGGGCCATCCGTACCATCGGTCGTAAACCGGTGGACGCAATCACCGTCATACCGATTTCCGGCCCAATGCGCGGCTGTCTTATGCTAGGCTTCGGTTTCGATCATGGTTGATGGTTCGTTAACGAAGCCACGCATAGAGTCGGGCTTCAATGGCTGACAACGGGAAATCAGGAACGGGCTTCTGGCACGCACGCTGCGGCATCGCCGCAGCCGTGGTTTTGCTGTCGCTCGGCCTTGCGCGGGCCGAAAACACGCTCGACGTGGCGCCCGATCCGGACCAGAGCCGCGCCGAATATGAGAAGGTTTCGGCCGAGATCACCTTGTCGTCCGAACGGCTGGCCAAGCTTGCCGCCGACATTGCGGCGGTCAAGAAGGACCATGCCTCGATCACCGCGGCCCTGATCCAGTCGGCGATGACCGAGCAGAAGCTCGGCCAGGACATCGAGGATATCGGCGCCAGGCTGGAAGGGCTGAAGGGCGAGGAACAGAAGATCCGCGTCTCGCTGGCGGCGCGACGCGACGTGCTGGCTGAAGTGCTGGGCGCGCTGCAGCGCATGGGGCTCAATCCGCCGCCGGCGATCCTGGTCAAGCCGGAAGACGCGCTGTCGTCGGTGCGCAGCGCCATCCTGCTCGGCGCGGTGGTGCCGGAACTGCGCCAGCAGACCGACAAATTGCTGGCCGACCTCAAGGAACAGACGCGGGTAACGGCCTCGATCGAGGCCGAGCGGACCCGGCTGACGGCGGCGATCGGCGAGCAGACGGCGGAAAAGAAACGCCTCTCCATGCTGCTCGAAGCCAAGCAGAAGCTTGAGGCGGACACCTGGACTGCAATGGTGGCGGAAAAGCAGCGCTCCCAGGCGCTTGCGGCCAAGGCCGGCAGCCTGAAGGACCTGATCGCCTCGCTCGAGGCCGACAAGAGCCGCAAGGCGGCCGATGCAGTTAAGGCAGGCGAGCAGAAGGCGGCTGGCGGCGACAAGCCGGACGCGGATACCACAGCGTCGACGGAACTGGCGTCACTGCCGGTGCCGGAAGGCCACCGTCTCACTGCATCGGCGCCGTTTTCGGCGCTTCAGGGCCAGGTCGCGCTGCCGGTCACCGGCAAGATCAAGCGCCGTTTCGGGACCGATGACGGTAACGGCGCGGTGATGCTTGGCGACATGGTTGCGACACAATCGGGAGCCATCGTCACGGCGCCGGCGGACGGAAATGTGCTTTATGCGGGCCCTTTTCGCTCCTATGGTCAACTCTTGATCCTCAATGCGGGAGACGGCTATCATGTCGTCCTGGCGGGGATGAGCAGAATCAGCGTCGCGTCTGGCCAATCGGTGCTCGCAGGAGAGCCGGTCGGCGCGATGGGGGAGGCCCGGGTGGCAAGCACCTCGGCCTCGAAGAATGGAAATGCCGCGCCGGAACTCTACGTCGAGTTCCGCAAGGATGGAAAACCCGTCGATCCGACCCCATGGTGGGCGGACCGCTTCTCTGGAAGGACGTGAAATGATGCGGAAACTGTCGCTTCTTATTGCCGGTGCGCTGATGGGCGCGTCAGCGATGAGCCTGGTCTATGGCGCGCCCGGCTCGACGGCGAACGCTGCAGGCTCCGAAACCTACAAGCAACTGGCGATCTTCGGCGACATCTTCGAGCGCGTGCGGGCGCAGTATGTGACGCCGCCGGACGACAAGTCGCTGGTCGAAAACGCCATCAACGGCATGCTCGCTTCGCTCGATCCGCATTCGTCCTACATGAATGCCGAGCAGGCGCAGGACATGCGCGTGCAGACCAAGGGTGAGTTCGGCGGCCTCGGCATCGAGGTCACCATGGAAAACGACCTGGTCAAGGTGATCACGCCGATCGACGACACACCGGCCGCCAAGGCAGGCGTGCTGGCCGGCGACTATATCGCCAAGATCGACGGCGAAGAGGTTCGCGGCCTAACGCTCAATGACGCGGTCGAGAAGATGCGCGGCCTGGTCAACACGCCGATCAAGCTCACCATCCTGCGCCAGGGCGCCGACAAGCCGATCGAGCTGACGGTTGTGCGCGACATCATCAAGGTCAAGGCGGTCAAGTTCCGGGTCGAGAACGACATCGGCTACATGAAGATCACCTCCTTCACCGAAAAGACCTATGACGACCTCGAGAACGCTATCGACACCATCAAGAAGCAGGTGCCGAACGACAAGCTCAAGGGCTATGTGCTCGATCTGCGCCTCAACCCGGGCGGCCTGCTTGACCAGGCGGTGAGCGTGTCCGACGCCTTCCTCGACCGTGGCGAGATTGTCTCGACCCGCGGCCGCGACCCGAAGGATGTCACCCGCTTCGACGCCAAGGCAGGCGACGACATCGGCGCCAAGCCGCTGATCGTGCTCGTCAATGGCGGTTCGGCCAGTGCTTCGGAGATCGTCGCCGGCGCGCTGCAGGACCTGCGCCGCGCCACCGTGGTAGGCACGCAGTCCTTCGGCAAGGGCTCGGTGCAGACGATCATCCCGCTTGGCGAGAACGGCGCGCTGCGCCTGACGACGGCGCTTTATTACACGCCGTCCGGCAAGTCGATCCAGGGCAAAGGCATTACGCCCGACATCAAGGTCGACCAGCCGCTGCCGCCCGAACTGCAGGGCAGGGACCTGACGCGTGGCGAATCGGACCTCAAGGGCCACATCAAGGGCGCCGACGAGGGTGAGACCGGTTCGGGCTCGGCAGCCTATGTGCCGCCGGATCCGAAGGACGATCTGCAGCTGATCTACGCCGAACAGCTGCTGCGCGGCCAGAAGACCGATCCGGCGTTCCCGCCGAATCCGGAGAAGGCCGTGCTCAACCAGTAAGTCGACCGGCAGCACTGGCTGCCTGATCGAAGCAATGCAATGCTGCCGGGACCGCAAGGTTCCGGCAGTTTGATTCGGAGGCAGTGGCTGGAGCGGTGCCTCAAAAGGCGCGCCGAGGACGCGCCGTCAGTTTTGGATCTGCGCATGGCGAAAAGGTTTCGCTGATCATGCGCCCGGGGATACGGCTTGGCTGACATCGGCAAGGAAATAGAACGCCCGCTCGGACAGACCGTCCGGCCGCGCGCTGCGTCGCGCGGGTTGAGCGCCCGTACTGTCGCGACGACGCTGGTCGTCCTGGCCGCGCTCGGCATCTCCGGCGCGATCGCGCTTCGCGAAAAGCCCTTCCGCAAGCCCGAACAGGCGGCGGTCTCGACGCCGAAGGTGACGGCGGCTGCGGAGCCTGCCGCGGCGGCACCGACTGCCGAGCCCGCGGCGCCGAAGGCGGAAACGCCGCCCAAGGCAGCCGGGCCGCAGATCATCCATGTGCAGACCCAGGAGAGCGACGGTCCAGCGAATGCGGCCATCGTCATCCATGACCCGTCGACGATCGGTCAGAATCTGAAGATCGCGCATATTCCTGACAAGGCGCTGATCGAGGCCAGCGACACCGGCCCGCTGCCGGTACGCGCCGCCGACGGCAGGCGGCCGTTCGACGTCTATGCGCGGCCGTGGTCCGGGTCGCGCGGCGCCCGCGTGGCGATCGTCATCGGTGGGCTTGCCGTGTCGCAGACCGGAACCCAGGCGGCGATCGCCAAGCTTCCGGCGGAAGTGACGCTGGCCTTTGCGCCGCAAGGCAACAGCATCGGCCGTTGGATGCAGGCGGCACGGCAGAGCGGGCATGAGGTGGTCATGCAGGTGCCGCTCGAACCGTTCGACTATCCCAACGTCAATCCCGGCCGCAACACGCTGACGGTGGCGGCGAGCCCTGACGACAACCTGAAGAGCTTGCGCTGGGCGCTGTCGCGAACGACCAACTATACCGGCGTCATGAATTATATGGGCGCGCGCTTTTCCGCCGACGCGACGGCGATGGGACCGTTCATGGCCGAGCTAGGCAAACGCGGCCTTGCCTATATCGACGACGGCTCGTCCGCGCGGAGTCTGGCGCCCGATCTCGCCCTGAAGGACGGCGTGCCGTTTGTCGCCGGCGATATGGCGATCGATGCCGTGCAGGATCGCGGCGCCATCCTGAAAAAGCTCGACGCGCTGGAAGCCACAGCGCGCGCCAAAGGCTCCGCCGTCGGCATAGGCTCGGCCTTCGATCTCACCGTCGACACGGTTGCGGCGTGGGTGCTCGAGGCGAAAAAGCGCGGCATCGAGATCGTGCCGATCTCGGCGGTGGCCATCGACCCGGAAGAAAATTAGCGCGAACTCCCGAAACGGCTGGACCTGACTGATGGCTAAAAAGATCGATCCCGAGACGCTGCCCTACCGCCCCTGCGTCGGACTGATGATCCTCAATGGCGACGGGATGGTCTGGGTCGGCCATCGCATCGCCGAGCCGGACAGCGAATTTGCCGGCACGAAGCAGCTCTGGCAGATGCCGCAAGGCGGCATCGACAAGGGCGAGGAGCCGCTGCAGGCAGCCGGGCGCGAGCTCTATGAGGAGACCGGCATGCGCTCGGTCACGCTGCTGGCCGAGGCGCCGCACTGGATCAACTACGATCTGCCGGCCGATCTGGTCGGCATCGCCTTCAAGGGCCGCTATCGTGGCCAGACGCAGAAATGGTTCGCCTACCGCTTTCATGGGGAGACCAGCGAAATCCAGATCAATCCGCCGCCCGGCGGCCATACGGCCGAATTCGATGAATGGGCCTGGCGGCCGATGCAGGACCTGCCCGGCCTGATCGTGCCGTTCAAACGCAAGGTCTATGAGGATGTGGTGGCGGCATTCCGGCATCTGGCGTAGGCACTCAAGCTGTTGCGGCGTCCAAAATGTGTCCTTACTGATAGAGTTGTTTGGTGCTCTGGTCAGGAGCCGGGATGAGCAGCGCCGTGGGGAAGTCATCGCGTTCAGAGCCGGAAGCCGGCTTGCAGCCGATCAGCGAAGCGGCGGCCGGCGCTATCCTGACCATCGATCTCGGCGCTATCCAAGAAAACTACCGGCGGCTGAAGGCGAAGCTTGGCGGCGTGCGCTGCGCCGGCGTCGTCAAGGCCGACGGTTACGGGCTTGGCGCGCGCCAGGTGGCGGCGGCGCTGGTTGCCGAGGGCTGCGACATCTTCTTTGTCGCGCATCTCACTGAAGGTGTCGCGCTGCGCGAGGCACTCGGGCCGCAGCCCGCGATCCATGTGCTGAACGGGCTGCCGCCGGGCTCCGAGCCGGAAGCGATAGCGGCGGATCTTGTGCCCGTCATCAACAGCGCCGGGCAATTGGAGGCCTGGAGCGAGGCCGGCCGAAAGGCCGGCCGCAAGCTCAAGGCGGCCGTTCAGGTCGATAGCGGCATGTCACGGCTGGGGATGGCGCCTGCGGAGGTCGAGGCGCTTGCGGCCGATGCCTTCGCCGGCGTCGACGTTGTCCTGGTCATGAGCCATCTGGCCCGTGCCGACGAACCCACCAATGCGGCCAATGATGCGCAACTCATGGAATTCGAACGGTTGCGCAAAATGTTGCCCAAGGCGCCGGCGTCGCTCGACAATTCCTCCGGCATCTTTCTCGGGCCGCGCTATCGGTACGACCTCGCCCGCCCAGGTGCTGCGCTCTACGGCATCAACCCGACGCCGGACGAGGCGAACCCGATGCTGCCGGTGGTACGGCTCGAGGCAAAGATCATCCAGACGCGCAGCATTGAAAAGGGTGTGGGCGTCGGCTACGGCCATGCCTTTCTGGCCAGCCGTCCCTTGCGCGCAGCGACAATCTCGCTCGGTTATGCCGATGGCTGGCACCGGCGCGCCGCATCGGCCGCCTGGTTCGAAGGTGTCAGGCTGCCCTTTGTCGGACGGGTGTCGATGGATTCGATCATCCTCGACATTTCGGCGCTGCCGGCCGGCCGGCTGCGCGAGGGCGACCTTGTCGAACTGCTGGGTCCGTCGCAGAGCGTCGACGATGCGGCCGGTCATGCCGGCACCATCGGCTATGAAATCCTGACCAGCCTCGGCCCGCGCTTTCATCGCCGCTACATCAACGAATAGAGGCGCGACACGCCACCCCTTGGCGGACGCGGCAAAATCCGGCAGACAGGAGGCGACGGCTTCAGGCTCGGATAAGATGTCGTCGTGGAGAGTGATGCGATGAAGATCTTCGTGTTGGGCGGCGGCGTTATCGGGGTCACCACAGCCTACTACCTCGCCGAGGCCGGCCACGAGGTCACGGTGTTCGACCGCCAGAAAGGGCCGGCGCTGGAAACCAGCTTCGCCAATGCCGGCGAGGTTTCGCCCGGCTATGCCTCGCCCTGGGCCGGTCCCGGCATTCCGCTGAAAGCGATCAAATGGCTGTTGATGAAGCATGGCCCGCTGGTCGTGCGACCGGCCTTCGATCCCTACATGTGGACGTGGCTGCTCAAGATGCTGCGCAACTG
Source organism: Mesorhizobium sp. P171375 (assembly GCF_057786075.1). NCBI lineage: Bacteria > Pseudomonadati > Pseudomonadota > Alphaproteobacteria > Hyphomicrobiales > Phyllobacteriaceae > Mesorhizobium > Mesorhizobium sp. P171375. The sequence continues at coordinate 463,489 of NZ_JBYNWF010000001.1, read as the reverse complement.
CACTGCCGATCGCTACGCCATCAACAAGGCGCGCATGGTGCCGCTCGCCGAATACAGCCGCGACACGCTGAAGGCGCTGCGCGAGGCGACCGGCATCGCCTATGACGAGCGGACCAAGGGCACGCTGCAGCTGTTTCGCACGCAAAAGCAGCTCGACGGCACCGGCGGCGATGTCGAGGTGCTGAAGAAATATGGCGTGCCCTATGAGTTGCTCGATCCCGATGGCTGCATCGCCGCCGAGCCGGCACTGGCCGGCGTCAGGGAAAAATTTGTAGGTGGGCTCAGGCTGCCCGGCGACGAAACCGGCGACTGCAAGATGTTCACCGACCGGCTGGCCGAGCTCTGCGTGGCGCGCGGCGTTACATTCGAATATGGCACGCAGATCAGGCGCTTCACCAAGAACCGCAATCGCATCGTCAGCTTCGGCACGGACCAGCGCTCGCGCGCGGCCGACGCCTACGTGCTGGCGCTGGGCAGCTATTCGGCGCGCTTCATGCGACTGCTCAGGCGTCCGATCCCGGTCTATCCGGTCAAGGGTTACTCGATCACCGTGCCGATCAAGGATGCGGCGGCTGCACCGGTCTCGACGGTGATGGACGAAACCTACAAGGTGGCGATCACCAGGCTCGGCGACCGCATCCGCGTCGGCGGCACGGCGGAGATTTCCGGCTTCGATCTGCGGTTGCACGAATTGCGCCGGCGCACGCTCGAACATTCGGTCGGCGACCTGTTCCCGGATGGCGGCGACCTCAAGGCCGCGTCGTTCTGGTGCGGGCTGCGGCCGATGACGCCGGATGGGCCGCCGCTGATCGGCCGCACCGAGTTCTCCAATCTCTATCTCAACACCGGCCACGGCACGCTTGGCTGGACCATGGCCTGCGGCTCGGCCAAGGTGCTGTCCGACATCATCTCCAGCAAAGTGCCTGATATCGATGTGCGAGAGTTGGGGCCGGAGCGGTATTTGCGGTAGGGATCAGAACGCCTCCTTCACCCAGCCCTTCGAAAACAGCCACCGGTAAGCCCAGGGTATCGTCACCTTGGTCGATACCGGGTTCGAATGGGCGACATAGTCGTCGTAGACCGGCTGCATCCTGGTGTAGAAGGCGGGGTCAAGCACCATCATGCCGTTCTCCAGGTCGTGGAAGAAGCTGCGGTTGTTGAGGTTGACCGACGAGATCGTCACCAGCCTTTCGTCGATCATCATGATCTTGGAATGCAGCACGACGTCGGGCGCCTTGAATTCGCGGATGTTGATGCGGTCGCCATATTTCTCGACGAACAGCTTGTTGAGCGCGGTCAGCAACTTGCCGCCAATGTCGCCCTTGAGGTCGATGCGGCCGACAATGTCGATCCTGACGCCGCGCGCCAGAGCCCGCTCGATGGCCATGCTGAGCTCCGGTGTCAGATTGAGGTAGGGATTGACGATCTCGATATGGTGCTCTGCGGTGTCGATCAGCTCGACGAAATAGGTCTCCAGCGCGTGGTTGTCCTCATAAGGCACGGAGATGAAATGGCGCACCGTGCCTGGGGGGCGCCGGCCGTCGGTGCGCACCGGAATGGAGAAAGGCCTGATAATGTCGGTGTCGGCGTCGCGCAGCCACAAGGTCGAGAGGTGCGCAGCCAATATCTCTACCGTTGCCGGGTCGGCGAACTCGATGTCGAAATCGCTCCAGTTCGAATAGTAGTTCAGCGAGAAGCCGTCGGTCTTGCCGTATTGCTCCAGGTTGGGATTGCGCGACAGGTCGATCGGCTTGTGGAACAGGAAGCCGTCATGGATGTTGCGGCCGCCGATGATGACGCGCGAGCGGGCGGGATTCTCGGCCAGCGTCGCCAGCATCTTGACGTGGTGGGTCTTGTGCAGTTGCGACAGCTGCTCGTCGATCGGCGCGCCCTGGTCGGCCCGCCAGCGGTATTCCTGCAGCTCGACATTGGGGTAGTCGGCCGCCAGCCGGTGCAGCAGCGCGTCGTCCTTGTCGCGTTCCAGCACGTCGGTCACCATGATGCGCACCTTAGTGCCGAGGGCGGCGTGGTAGCGGATCAGCCGCTCGAGGATGCGGCCGGAAAAGTCGGCCTTGAACTCCAGCGACGACAGGTAGATCAGCTTGAGTTTCGGCGCGCGCGAGAAGTCGAGCGGCAGTTCGGGGTCGGCCTTGTCGAAGGCGCTGTCGGGTAGCGGCACGCCGAGCAGCGCCTCGACCTTGGCGTTGAAGCCGTCGCGCGACTTGCGCAACAGGCGCGGTGACCCCAGCGGCAGCGAGCAGGTCTGCGACAGCCAGCGACCGGCATAGAAGACACGGTCGAGCTCCTCCAGCCCGGAGGGATCGGGCGCCGGACAGCGCTCGTAGCGGCTGTCGAGCGCGGCAATCGCCGGGTACGCGACCTCTTCGCGCAGGATGATGAGTGGCGTCCCCGCCAGGGCCAGACTGGAACTGACCTTGAGACTGCAGCGGTTAAGACCATCGCTCGGGAACAGGCTGGCGGTTTGCCCGGCCGACAGGCGGAGCCGGAGTGCAGCGCCGCTCGCCACGGTGCGCGAACCGCCGACGGCGCGGATCGCCAGCGCGCCGTCGCAGGCGCCCGATATGTCGACAGGCAGCTTTCCCGACTGGCGCAGCACGATCTCAACCGAGCGCGCCTGCAGGCCGGAGAAGCTGAACGTCTTGGGCGCGGAGGGTCGGGCAGCGGCGTCGATATAGAGGGTCTGCCGCGACACCCGCCAGCGGCCGTCAAAATGGCCTTCGCCAGCCGTGCCGCTCGCCGCTGGCATCCGCCCCGCGCCGACCGGCTTCGCCAGTCGTTCCAGCGTCCGGTAGGTGGCCTGGAAATCGCGGTTGGCGATGGCATGGCGGTCATAGCCGAACGGACCGGTGCCGTTCGCCCTGTCCATGGCACCGATCTGGTTGTGGGCGAGCAGCGCCAGAAACTTCCTTTCGTAGTCGCCGGTGCCGGCATCGCCGAAAAACTGCGTGGCAGCGACTTGCGGTCCTGGCGCGTCGGCCGACAGCGAGGGCCGCGCGCAGTCCTCGTTACCAGGGAAGAAGTCGCAGCTATGTTTAAGCGGACCAGCGCATGCGGCCAGCGCCATAAGCGCCAGCCCGGCCAGGACCAGGCAAGTGGCGCGGTTCATCCCGCCGTCCCGTTCATGGTTTTCAGCTCGGCCGGGTCGCGGGGTGGCAGGAAGCCTTGCGGAAAGACCTTGCAGACGGGAAGCGCAAAGGTGGCGATCAAAAGCTCGGCCTCGCCGCGCATCTTTTTCGGCACCGTCCTGTCGCCGCGGATTGCCTTTGCCGAGGCGACCAAAGCGCCGTCGCAGGCGCAATGGTTGCGCCGCGCGATGTAGCAGGCGTCATGGATCTGGCAGGCGCTGTCGAGCCGGTCGACCGGCCGGGCCGAGAGGTCGCCGGTGCGGGTGCCCGGGCCGCAATAATTGCCGAAGACGAAAGGCGAGGGGCGGGCCATTGCGGTGCGGACCGGCCTAGGCAGTTCAGCTTCCGGAACCGTGGTCCATGGGTTGGCGCAGGCCGAAAGCCAGGCCAGCAGGAGGATGGCAAGAACGGCTCGCATTGTTATTCGCGCCAGCTTTCCGAAAAATGTGCCACCCGGCGCTCCACCGTACCAGTGAGCGTGGCATCAGGCGCAGGATATTCCGTGGCAAAGGAAGGGGATTTTATGGCAAGGGAAAGGCGATAGCCTACACGAACAGCCCGCGCTCCCTCTCCACCGCCTTGGTGATGAAGTTGGCGACGATCTGCACGCGGCGGAGAGGGCGAACCGATTCATGATAGACCAGCCAGTAGGCGCGGCGGATCGGCGCCACGATGTCGACGGGGATCAGCTCCGGCATCGAGCGGGCGACGAAGGTGTGCAGGATGCCGATGCCGGCGCCGGAGCGTACCGCCTCGGCCTGGCCGAGGGCCGAGGAAATGGCAAAGCTGGTCCGCCAGTCCGGGCTGAACTCGGCCGCATAGTCGAGCGATGGGCTGACGATGAGGTCCGGCACATAGCCGATCAATGTATGCTGGCTAAGTTCCGCTGATGTTCGCGGCAGGCCATGTGCCTCAACATAGGCGCGCGAGGCAAACAGGCCGAGCGTGTAGTCGACCAGCTTTCCCGCCACCAGCCTGCCTTCGCTCGGCCGCTCGACGGTGATGGCGATGTCGGCCTCGCGCCGTGACAGCGAGAAGGAACGCGGCACCGGCACCAGCTGGATGGTCAGTTCGCGGTGCAGCGCCGTCAGCGCACCGAGACGCGTGGCGAGGAAGGCGACGCCGAACCCGTCGGGCGCGCCGATGCGCACCGTGCCGGAAATATCGTCGCCTTCGCCCGACACGGTTGAGCGCGCAGCGATCATGTCGCCCTCCATTCGCTCGGCAATGTCGAGAAAGCGCTCGCCGGCCGGCGTCAGCTCGCTGCCGGTGGTGAGCCGGCGAAAGAGTTTTGTGCGCAGCGCATCCTCGAGCGCCGCGATGCGGCGTGAGACGGTGGCGTGGTTGAGCTCGAGGCGCTTGGCGGCGCCGAGGATCTGCCCAGCGCGGGCCACGGCGAGGAAGATGCGGACGTCATCCCAGTTCATGCGGATGGTCCGATTTAGTGGCGAGCGCCGCGTTCCCGCCCACCCCCCTCTGGCCTGCCGGCCATCTCCCCCGCAAGGGGGGAGATTGGATGTCACTCCGGCTTTCGCCAATCCTGACCGCCGAAAGAAAGGCACCGTCGCTGACGCTGCTGATCTCCCCCCTTGCGGGGGAGATGGCCGGCAGGCCAGAGGGGGGTGTGAAGGATCGCAACTCTCTATCCTTGCTGCCAATCAACAGAACATCGCCATTTGCGGCAATTAATGCACACCGGGTCGCCGTTGTCTAATCCCTGCACAACGGTTGCGTTCTCCCTCGCGTTGCCTTCGCGCCTGCAAAGGCGTTGAATGCATCATCACAAACTCAGGGAGAGAAACCATGATCGAATACGGTCATTTCATCGGCGGCAAGCATGTCGCCGGGACCAGCGGGCGCAAGCAGGATGTCATGCAGCCGATGGACGGCACGGTGCGCGGCACGGTGGCGCTGGCTTCGCCAGCGGAACTGCGCGCGGCAGTCGAGAATGCCAAGGAGGCGCAGCCGAAATGGGCCGCCACCAACCCGCAGCGCCGCGTGCGCGTCTTGATGAAATTCCTCGAACTGGTCGCCCGCGACTATGACGAACTGGCCGACATACTGGCGCGCGAGCATGGCAAGACCATCGCCGACGCCAAGGGCGACATCCAGCGCGGCCTCGAAGTGGTTGAAGTCTGCATCGGCGCGCCGCACATGATGAAGGGCGAATTCACCGACGGCGCCGGCCCCGGCATCGACGTCTATTCGATGCGCCAGCCGCTCGGCGTCGTCGCCGGCATCACGCCGTTCAATTTCCCGGCGATGATCCCGCTGTGGAAGATCGCGCCGGCAATCGCTTGCGGCAACGCGTTCATCCTGAAGCCTTCGGAGCGCGACCCGGGCGTGCCGATGCGCATCGCCGAACTGTTCATCGAGGCCGGCCTGCCGGCCGGCATCCTCAACGTCGTCAATGGCGACAAGGATGTCGTCGACGCCATCCTCGACGATGCCGACATCAAGGCTATCGGCTTCGTCGGCTCGACGCCGATCGCCCATTACATCTATTCGCGCGGCACGGCGGCGGGAAAACGCGTGCAGTGCTTCGGCGGCGCCAAGAATCACATGATCATCATGCGCGACGCCGACATGGACCAGACGGTCGATGCGCTGATCGGCGCCGGCTACGGCTCGGCCGGCGAGCGCTGCATGGCGATCTCGGTGGCGGTGCCTGTCGGCAATGACACCGCCAACCGGCTGATGGAAAAACTGGTCCCGCGTGTCGAAAGCCTAAAGGTTGGCCCATCGACCGATTCCTCCGCTGATTTCGGCCCGCTGGTGACGCGCCAAGCTCTGGAGCGGGTCAAGGGCTATGTCGACATCGGCGTCAAGGAAGGCGCCAAGCTGGTCGTCGACGGCCGCGGCTTCTCCATGCAGGGCTACGAGGACGGCTACTATATGGGCGGCTGCCTGTTCGACAACGTCACCGCCGACATGCGCATCTACAAGGAAGAGATTTTTGGGCCGGTGCTGTCGGTGGTGCGCGCGCCGACCTATGAGAACGCCATCAAGCTCGCCAACGACCACGAAATGGGCAATGGCGTCGCCATCTTCACCCGCGACGGCGATGCCGCGCGCGACTTTGCTTCCCGTGTCCAGGTCGGCATGGTCGGCGTCAACGTGCCGATCCCCGTGCCGATCGCCTATTACACGTTCGGCGGCTGGAAGGCGTCATCCTTTGGCGACCTCAACCAGCACGGCCCGGACGCATTCCGCTTCTACACCAAGACCAAGACGGTGACGTCGCGCTGGCCGTCCGGCATCAAGGATGGCGCGGAATTCGTCATCCCGACGATGAACTGACCGGACGTTCTTTCACTTGTGCGTCCTCGCCTTTGGCTGCGCGCGCGGGCAGGCATCAAGGGCGGTGCGGAGTTCGTCATCCCGACGATGGAGTTCGGGAAACATTCCAAATACAGAATGAGGCGGGTCATCCTGCCTTTTTCGTCTTTGGCGGTTCGGTTGGCACCGGCGAGGGCAAGGCAATGGTGCTTGTTTTCGGATCGGGGCCTCACCATATCGATTCAAGGGAATGATAAAATTCCCTGACGACAGACCGGAAAACCAGAAGGAGTGACGTGATGAAGACGTCGAACCCGGCCTGGAGCGTTTCGGTGTATTGAGGCTGCCCCATGTGCCTCCCTTTGCCGGAACGCCAAGGCGAAGGAGGTGCCCAATGGCACACAAATTTTCGTTTCGATGGATCAGTATAGCCGCGATCGGCACCGCGCTGGCGCTGTCGACGCTATCGGCGCAGGCGCAATTTGTCTGCGGTGGCCACAGCGACCTCGTCGCGGGGCTGGCGCAGGCCTTTCAACAAAAGCAGATCGGCTACGGTGTGGTCGGCGAGGCCGCCATTGTCGAGATCTATGTTGCGGCAAATGGGACCTGGTCGATGCTGGTGACCGACGTGAAGGGCCGAAGCTGCATCTTCGCGACCGGTGACGGATGGGAGAATACCGCCATCGCCACCGCGCAAGGGATCTGATCGCCCGTTCAGCGCGTCGCCGCCGTCTCGGCATGGCCACGCAGCAGCGCCATCAGGCGCTTGGCGTCCTTGGCGGCGGCTTCCTCATCGCCGTCCAGGATCGAGCGGATCAGCGCGACATGGTGCTCGGCGGATTCGGCGAGCCCCGTATCGGCCTTGTAGCGAAACCAGAAGCGGCGGCTGTGGGTCTGCAAGGGCGCGGCCAGCCGCGCCGCGAACGGGTTGTCGGCAGCTTGCGCCAGCGCCTCGTCGAGCGCCTTGTCGGCCTGGATGAAGGCCAGCACGTTGCCCGAGATGACCGCCTTCTGCATGGCAAGTGCTGCGTCGTGAAACATGTCGGCGGCCTCGCGGGTGACGAAACGGGCGGCTGAGCGTGCCAGCACAACCTCGACGCCGCGGCGCGCGTCAAGCACGCGCAGCCAATCGCCGGGATGCAGCGGCGCAATGGCGATGCCGGCGCGTGGCCTTATGTCGAGCAAGCCTTCCCAGGCCAGGCGCTGGATCGCCTCGCGCACTGGCGTGCGGCCGAGGCCGAGCCTTTCGATCAGGGCGCCCTCGGTGACAAAGCTCGCCGGCGCCAGTTCCAGCGTCACGATCATATGTTCGAGCGCGCGATAGGCCTTGGTGGCAGCCGGCTCTGGGGATGCAGTGTCGGTGGATATCAAAGGTGCGCTCCTGATATATTTTAGATATATCATAGCAGATTCCGCATTGACAGTAGATTTCTTAGCAGATATACGGCTGATATATCAGATGGAGAGACAGCTATGTGGACCGGAGTTTTCCCTGCCGTCACGACCAAATTCACTGCTGACGACCGCCTCGACCATGCCGAGATGGAGCGCTGCTTTGCCTTGCAGATGGAGGCCGGCTGCGACGGCATCATCGTCTGCGGCTCGCTCGGCGAAGGCCCGATGCTGTCGCATGACGAAAAGATCGAGGTGCTGAAGACGGCACAGAAAGTCGCCGGGAACAAGCCGGTGCTGCTGACGGTCAACGAGGCCGGCACCCGCGAGGCGGCAAGCATCGCCAAGCGCGCCGCCAAGGAAGGCGCCAACGGGCTGATGGTGGTGCCGAGCCCGATCTATCACACCAACCCGGAAGAGACGGTCGCCGCCTTGCGCGCCGTCGCCCAGGCCGGCGACCTGCCGGTGATGATCTACTCCAACCGGCTCGCCTACCGCGTCGACGTCACCGTCGACCAGATGGAGGAGCTGGCCGCCGACAAGCGCTTCGTCGCCATCAAGGAATCGTCGGACGATATCAGGCGTTCGACCGAGATCATAAACCGCTTCGGCGACCGCTACGATTTGTTCACCGGCGTCGACAATCTCGCTTTCGAGGCGCTGTCGGTCGGCGCCATCGGCTGGGTAGCGGGTCTGGTCACGGCCTTCCCGCGCGAGACCGTCGCCATCTACCAACTGATGAAGCAGGGCCGCCGCGAGGAGGCGCTTTCGGTCTACCGCTGGTTCCGACCGCTGCTTGATCTCGATGTCTCGACCTATCTGGTACAAAACATCAAGCTTGCCGAAGTGTTCGCCATCCAGACCAACGACCGCGTGCGCATGCCGCGCCAGCCGCTGTCAGGCGAGCGCCGCAAGACAGTCGAGAAGATCGTCAAGGACGCATTGGCGGTACGGCCGAAGCTGCCGACGTTCTGAAAGCTTTCTTCTCCCCGTTCGCGGGGAGAAGATGGCGGCAGCCAGATGAGGGGCAGCGCCAGCGTGCAAGGAAATTCCAGATCGGCAGAGGCGGGGAGCCGCCCCTCATCCGCCCTTCGGGCACCGCAGCCCTTCGCTGGCGCTCCGGGCGTTCGTCGTTCGGAAAGCCAAGCAATTGGCTTTTCGTCCGCTGCGCGGACCACTCCTCACCCCCGTGAACGGGGAGAAGGGGAAGACATCGCCATTGTCGGTGGCGGCATTGTCGGCATCTGTGCCGCAGCCCTGCTGGCTGAGGCCGGGCGCAGCGTCACCGTTTTTGACCGTACCGGCATCTGCGAGGAAACCAGCTCCGGCAATGCCGCCGCCTTCGCCTTCTCCGATGTGCTGCCGATGGCGCATAAGGGCATGATGCGGCAATTGCCGAAATGGCTTGCCGATCCGCTCGGACCGCTCAGCATCCCACCGGCCTATCTGCCGAAGCTCCTGCCGTGGCTGTTCCGCTTCTGGCGCGCTGGCGCGCCGCGGCATTATGAGGCGAGCCTTGTGGCACAGGCGGGCATGATGAGGCTCGCCGAGGCCGAATGGATGGGGTTGCTCGAGCGGTCCGGCACCCGGCCGATGCTGCACGAGGATGGTTCGCTGGAACTTTACGAAAGCGAGGCAGAGTTCCAGGCCGGACTGTCGGGCTGGGCGGCGCGAGAGCGCTTCGGCATCGGCTTTCGCCATGTCGAAGGCGAGGAACTGGCGCGGCTGCAGCCTGGACTGTCACCGCGCTTCATCAAGGGCACGTTCGTGCCGGGATGGAAGACCGTCGCCGACCCGAAACTGCTCGGCAAGGCAGTCTGGGCCTATGCCGAAGGGTTGGGCGCGCGTTTCGAAAAAGCACGCGTCGAGCGCATCGCCGCCGATCATGCCGGCGTGACGCTGACGCTGGCCGACGGCACTGTCCGGCAGGCGCGGCATCTCGTCGTCGCGGCCGGGGCATGGTCGCATTTGCTGGCCAAGAACTTCGGTGACATTATCCCTTTGGAGACCGAGCGCGGCTACAACACGACATTGCCGAAGACCGCCTTCGCCGTGCAGCGGATGCTGATCTTCTCCGGCCACGGTTTCGTCATCACGCCGCTCGACACAGGCTTGCGCGTCGGCGGCGCCGTCGAGTTGGGCGGACTCGACCGGCCGCCGAATTTTGCGCGCTCGAAGGCAATGCTGGAAAAAGCCAAACAATTCCTGCCGGGGCTGGACCCGTCAGGCGGCCGCGAATGGATGGGCTATCGTCCGTCGCTGCCGGATTCGCTGCCGGTCATCGGCACGGCGCGCACTGCGCCCAACGTTGTCTACGCCTTTGGCCATGGCCATCTCGGCCTGACCCAGGCGGCGGCCAGCGGCCGCTTGATCCGCGATCTCGTTCTCGGGCAGACTTCGCCGATCGATCTTACCCCCTTCAGCCCGCAACGGTTTTGAGTTCGAGGAAATCATGGCCAAAAAATCCTTCTTCTGCATCGACGGCCATACTTGCGGCAATCCGGTGCGGCTGGTCGCTGGCGGCGGTCCCTTGCTCGAGGGGTCGACGATGATGGAACGGCGAGCGCATTTCCTGGCGGAGTATGACTGGATCCGCACCGGGCTGATGTTCGAGCCGCGCGGCCATGACGTGATGTCGGGCTCGATCCTTTATCCGCCGACGCGCGACGATTGCGACATCGCCATCCTGTTCATCGAGACATCGGGCTGCCTGCCGATGTGCGGCCACGGCACGATCGGCACGGTGACGATGGCCATCGAACATGGGCTGATCAAGCCGAAAACGCCGGGTGTGCTCAGGCTCGACACGCCGGCCGGGCTGGTCATCGCCGAATACAAACAGGTTGGTGATTATGTCGAAGAGGTGCGTATCACCAATGTGCCGTCCTTCCTTTATGCGGAAGGGCTGACGGTGGAGTGTCCGCAGCTTGGCGAGATTACCGTCGATGTCGCTTATGGCGGCAATTTCTACGCCATCGTCGAACCGCAGGCGAATTACCGCGATATGGCTGACTGCTCCGCTGGCGATTTCATCGCCTGGAGCCCGGTGGTGCGGCAGCGGCTCAACGAGAAGTATTCGTTCGTGCATCCAGAAAATCCTGAGATCAACCGGCTGTCGCACATGCTGTGGACGGGCAAGCCGACGGTGGCGGGCGCCGATGCGCGCAATGCCGTCTTCTATGGCGACAAGGCGATCGACCGTTCGCCCTGCGGCACAGGCACTTCGGCACGCATGGCGCAGCTTCACGCCAAGGGCAAGCTCAAGGCCGGCGACAGCTTCGTCCATGAATCGATCATCGGTTCGCTGTTCAAGGGTAAGGTCGAAAAAGACGTCACCGTTGCCGGCAAGCCGGCCATCATCCCTTCGATCGGCGGCTGGGCGCGGATGACCGGTCTGAACACTATCTTCATCGACGACCGCGATCCGTTCGCGCATGGGTTCGTCGTCAAGTAGCGGGCTGGTTGCCCTCGGCATCGACCGAGACTTCCCGACGGAACCAGTCGGCGAAGGTGAGTGCGGCGGCGGAGGCATTCGCCGCCATGGTCAGGAAATAAGCCTTGTCGCGGTTCGTCGATATGTCGGACAGGACCACCAGGTCGCCGCGCTTCAGTTCGTCGCGAAAGACATCGACCGGGCATAGCGCCACGCCATGCCCGGCGATGATCGCGGTGGCAAGGATGTTGAAGTCGGCAAAGACCGGCCCGTTGCCGACATCGACCTTGGCCAGTCCGGCCTCGGCAAACCACTCGCTCCAGCCCTGGCGGTTCTCGTCGTGCAGCAGGTCGGCGCCGGCGATCCCGGCAGGTGTCCTGAGATGCTCCCTGCCGGCCAGATAGTAGGGGCTGCACACTGGGCGGTTGAGGCGCGAAAACAGTTTCAGGCTGGTGACGCCGGGCGTCGGATCGGCGCCGAGCGTGATCAGCACGTCATTGTCGCCATCGCCAAGCCTGTCCTCGGCTTTGGCATAGGCGACGCGCATGCCGATGTCGGGATGGCTGGCGGTGAAGGCTGGCAGGCGGGGCACAAGCCAGCGGCTGGCGATGGACGGGATGCAGCCGACAGAAATCGCCGCCGCCGCGGCATTGCGCCGGATGCGCCGGCAGGTGGCGCCGAGTTCGGCAAGGGCTGCGCTCGCTGACGCCTGCAGGATCACGCCGGCATCGGTCAGCCTTACCTTGCGAGCGTCGCGGTGGAACAGAGGCACGCCAAGCCACTCCTCCAGGCGCCTTATCTGGTGACTGATCGCCGGATGGGTCACATGCAACTCTTCGGCGGCAGCGGAAAAGCTCAAGCGGCGGGAGGCAGCCTCAAAGGCCCGGATGGCATTCAGCGGAATGTAGTCCATCGGTAAGATTTACTAACATGACCGGTGAGAAGCAATCATTTGAAAGTCCGCCCGGCATGCGGCATCTCTACCGTGGATCACCAATCCATCCTCAACTTCTCGATCCTTGGCCGGCATCCGCAGGGAAAACCGCAATGTTCACCAGACAATTGGCTGATGTAGAAAAATCTGACTTCTTCGTGAATTGGGGCAACGGCACCAGCCACCGGCTGCTGACCCGGCAGGACGGCATGGGCTTCACCGTCTGCCACACTGTCGTGCGCGCAGGCAGCGAATCGCGCCTCCACTATGTCAGGCATTTCGAGGCCTGTTATTGCATCGCCGGCGCCGGCGAGGTCGAGGACATGTCCGGTGCGGTGCATCGTATAGAGCCGGGTACGATCTATGTGCTCAATGAGCATGACGAGCATTATCTGCGGGCCGACGCCGCAGGCGACATGATCCTGGTCAGCGTCTTCAATCCGCCCTTGAAGGGTACGGAGCGGCATGCGCTGAGCGACCACGGTGGATCCGCCTACTGATCACAGACGCGCAGTCGCTTCCTTGCCCGGCGGGCGGGCCTGGAAGCCTGGTTTTTTACACTGTCTTCTATCGACCATCACAATCCACTTGCGCATAGCCTAAGGCCAAGCGGCAAGAATCTTGCCCCCGAGGAAAGGAATGTGGCTAAAAAACGAAGCCTCTCAGAAACGCAACGAATCGTCTCATCACCTAATTTTGACGGCGATTTCTTCGAAATGAGGTGCATGGTCCGGCTGAATCGTCAAAGACATTGCGTTATGCCAATGATAGGGTCCGCGATAGTCCAGGGGTCGGGAGCAAAAAAACGGACAATCGGAAGGCGTGCCGACAAAACACGCACGACGTTTGAAAAATCACGTTGCAATCCGGGCTCGAAACTTTACGACTAGGGGAAATACGAAAAGGAATGCGTCTGCATGGGCGACATTCCAGGGGAGCCATGTACACATGCAGTACTTTGTCCAGCAGCTTATCAATGGGCTGACGCTGGGATCGATCTATGGGCTGATCGCAATCGGCTACACGATGGTCTACGGCATCATCGGCATGATCAACTTCGCCCATGGCGACATTTTCATGGTCGGGGCATTCGCCGCCCTCGTCGTCTTCCTCATCCTCGGCTCCTTGTTCTATTCGGTGCCGATCGTCCTGGCGCTGCTGATCATGATGATCGTGGCGATGCTGCTCACCAGCCTCTACAACTGGACGATCGAGAAGGTGGCCTACCGGCCGCTGCGCGGGTCGTTCCGGCTGGCGCCGCTGATCACCGCCATCGGCATGTCGATCGCGCTGTCGAACTTCATCCAGGTGACGCAGGGTCCGCGCAACAAGCCGATCCCGCCGATGGTCAGCCAAGTCTACAACATCAACGGCATCAGCGTGTCGCTGAAGCAGATCATTATCGTCATCGTCACCGCGCTGCTGCTGGCGCTGTTCTGGTACCTGGTCAACAGGACCTCGCTTGGCCGCGCCCAGCGCGCCTGCGAACAGGATCGCAAGATGGCCGCGCTGCTCGGCGTCGACGTCGATCGCACGATCTCGATCACCTTCATCATGGGCGCAGCGCTTGCGGCCGTCGCCGGCACGCTGTTCCTGATGTATTACGGCGTTATCGCCTTCTCCGACGGCTTCGTGCCGGGGGTCAAGGCCTTCACCGCGGCCGTTCTCGGCGGCATCGGGTCTCTGCCGGGCGCCGTGCTTGGCGGGCTGTTGATCGGCTTCATCGAGAGCATGTGGTCGGCCTATTTCTCGATCGACTACAAGGACGTCGCGGCGTTCTCCATCCTGGCGATCGTGCTGATCTTCCTGCCTTCCGGCATTTTGGGCCGGCCAGAAGTCGAAAAGGTCTGAGACAATGGCGGTTACCGTATCCTCGGAGCGCGACACCGTCGCCTCCCCCGTGCAGCGCGCATTTCGTGAGGCGCTCTATGCCGGTGCCATCTCGCTGGGCCTGTTCGTTCTGTTCATCGGCCTGAAGACCGACCAGAACATCAGCAACCAGTTGATCCTGGTGACGCGCTGGTGGCTGCTCATCACCGTGGTCGTGCTGACCATGCTTGGCCGCTTCTTCTACATTGCCTATGGCCAGCCCTTCATGGCCAATCAGAAGATCGCCAATGTCGCCACCGGCCTGTTGCCGGCCAGCGTGGCGTCGCGCTTCTTCCTGCTTCCGGCCTTCATCGTGGCCATCGTGCTGGCAGCGATACTGTTTGTGTTCGGCGGCGCCTTGCCGGGGCTGGTAGGTGATGGTCTGGCCGGCTATCTGCAGTTCCTGCGTGCGCTGGCCGTCATCTATGCGCTGGCCTGTGTGATCTTTTACTTCCGCGCCTACATCCACGATAATTTCACCAAGCTCGGGGTCACCGCATTGGTGCTCTATCCGATCCTGGTCGTGGGGGTGTTGTCGCTGATGTCGTGGTCGTTCGTCGGCGGGCTGCAGGGCTCACTGAAGTGGATCGACAATTTCGGCATCCAGATCCTGATCTATGTGATGCTGGCCTGGGGGCTGAACATCGTCGTCGGCCTCGCCGGCCTGCTCGATCTCGGTTACGTCGCCTTCTACGCGGTCGGCGCCTATGCCTATGCGCTGCTCGGCTCTCACTACGGCCTGTCGTTCTGGATCCTGCTGCCGGCGGCCGGCGCCATGGCCGCCTTCTGGGGCGTGATGCTCGGCTTTCCGGTGCTCCGACTGCGTGGCGACTACCTGGCGATCGTCACTCTGGCCTTCGGCGAGATCATCCGCCTGGTGCTGATCAACTGGCGTGAAGTCACCAACGGCTCGGCCGGCATCTCTGGTATTCCGAAGGTCACGTTCTTCGGCCTGATGACGTTCAATTCGACGGACCCGAACTATATCGGCAAGGTGCTGCACATCGCCCAGTCGAGCGCCTACTACAAGATCTTCCTCTACTATCTGATCCTGGCGCTGGCGCTGTTGACTGCCTTCGTCACGATCCGGCTCAGGCGCATGCCTGTCGGCCGCGCCTGGGAGGCACTGCGCGAGGACGAGATCGCCTGCCGCTCGCTCGGCATCAACACCACCACCACCAAGCTCACCGCCTTTGCCACCGGCGCCATGTTCGGCGGTTTTGCCGGCGCCTTCTTCTCCGCACGGCAGGGCTTCGTCAGCCCTGAATCCTTCGTCTTCCTGGAATCGGCGATCATCCTGGCCATCGTTGTGCTCGGTGGCATGGGCTCGCTGGTCGGTATCGCGGTCGCCGCAATGGTGATGATCGGCGGCACCGAGGCATTGCGGGAGCTCGACTTTCTCAAGCAGGTCTTCGGCAAGGACTTCACGCCGGAGCTTTACCGCATGCTTCTGTTCGGCATGGCCATGGTCATCGTCATGCTGTGGAAGCCGCGCGGTTTCGTCGGTAGTCGTGAGCCGACTGCCTTCCTCAAGGAGCGAAGAGCGGTCTCCAGTTCCTTCACCAAGGAAGGACACGGCTGATGAATGCGAGTTCGATTCAAAAGGCCAATCCGGGCATGAAAGACGCCATTCTCCAGGTCGAGCATCTGTCGATGAAGTTCGGCGGCCTGGTCGCCATCGGCGACCTGTCGTTCCAGGCCAAGCGCGGCGAGATCACCGCGCTGATCGGACCCAACGGCGCCGGCAAGACCACCGTGTTCAACTGCATCACCGGCTTCTACAAGCCGTCGGAAGGCATGATCACGCTCAACGGTGCCGACGGCTCGAGCTTCCTGCTCGAACGGCTGCCCAATCACGAAATCCCGGCGCGCGCCAAGGTGGCACGCACCTTCCAGAACATCCGCCTGTTCTCGGGCATGACGCTGTTGGAGAACCTCTTGGTTGCCCAGCACAACAAGCTGATGAAGGCATCGGGCTATACGATCCTGGGCCTGTTCGGGATCGGCGGCTACCGCAGGGCCTCGGCCGAATCGGTGGAGCTTGCCAAGCACTGGCTGGAAAAGGCAGATCTCGTCGATCGCGCCGACGATCCGGCCGGCGATTTGCCCTATGGCGCACAGCGGCGCCTCGAGATCGCGCGCGCCATGTGCACGGGGCCCGAGCTTCTGTGCCTCGACGAGCCGGCGGCCGGTCTCAATCCGAAGGAATCGGCCGCGCTCAATTCGCTGCTGATGGACATCAAGAGCAGCACCTCGATCCTGCTGATCGAGCACGACATGTCGGTGGTCATGCAGATTTCCGACCATGTCGTGGTGCTCGAATATGGCCGCAAGATTTCCGACGGCAGCCCGCAATCGGTGCGCACCGACCCACGCGTCATCGCCGCCTATCTCGGCGTCGACGACGAGGAGGTCGAGACGGTGCTGACCGAGGTCGGCGATGAAGACGTCATCGAGCAGTTGGACATAGGGCCTGATACGGCACACGGACCAGGCACGTCGTCTTCCTATCTCGCCGGCCCGGTGAGCGACACGATCGGCCACAGCGAGGGCGAGCGGGTCACGGTGTCGAAAGGCGCCTCGAAGGCAGCTCAATTCGATGCAAAGGCCAACGTCGCGCCGAGAAAACCAACCGAGCGGGCCACGGCCAAGCCCGCCGGGAAATCCCCGACATCCAAGCCGCGCGGAGGGCGTAAGTGATGGCCGAGACAACGTTGCTCGACATCAAGGGCGTCGAGACCTACTACGGCAACATCAAGGCGCTGAACGGCGTCAATGTCCACGTCAACCAGGGCGAGATCGTCGCGCTGATCGGCGCCAACGGCGCCGGCAAGTCGACGCTGATGATGACCATCTTCGGGGCGCCGCGGGCCCGTTCCGGCACCATCACTTTCGCCGGCACCGACATCACCCAGATGCCGACGCACGAGATCGCGCGCATGCGCATCGCGCAGTCGCCGGAAGGCAGGCGCATTTTCCCGCGCATGACGGTGATGGAAAACCTGCAGATGGGCGCCGGTCTCGACAACCTCAAGCACTATGACGAGGATGCCGAGAAGGTGTTCACACTGTTCCCGCGCCTCAAGGAGCGCATTGCCCAGCGTGGCGGGACGCTGTCGGGCGGCGAGCAGCAGATGCTGTCGATCGGACGCGCGCTGATGGCGCGGCCGAAGCTGCTCCTGCTCGACGAGCCGTCGCTTGGCCTAGCGCCGCTGATCGTCAAGCAGATCTTCGACGCCATCCGCGAGCTGAACCGCACGCAAGGGCTGACCGTGTTCCTGGTCGAGCAGAACGCCTTCGGCGCGCTCAAGCTCGCCACGCGCGGCTATGTCATGGTCAACGGCAACGTGACCATGAGCGGCACCGGCAAGGAATTGCTCGCCAATCCGGAAGTGCGCGCGGCCTATCTCGAAGGCGGCCATCACTGAGTTTGGAGCGGAATCTATGCATACAGTATTCCGCTCCAATTTGTTTGTTTGTCGCATGACCTTTGTCCGAAAAGTCTGCAACTTTTCGGGATCATGCTAGGGAGTCTTCACCATGCAAGGCATTCTTCACGAGGAACCTTCCATCTGGCAGTTCTTCTTCGTCACCTGTCTGCTCGGCGGCTGGGCGGCATGGATGACCGGCAAGGCAAGCGCCCAGACATGGCGCAGCCTGCCGGCGCTGTTCGCCTACCTGCTGGGGCTCGGCATCGGCATAAGGTTCATTCATCATGCCCTGTTCGGCGGCACGATGTTTTCGCTGCAATACTATGTCGTGGACACAATCGTGCTCATGATATTGGGGTTTGTCGGCTATCAATACACGCGCACCAACCAGATGGTGACGCAGTATAATTGGCTTTACGAACGTGCTTCGATCTTAAGCTGGAAGCCGAAAGGTTGACGTTCACCATTAACGCCGTCTCGGGGATGAATCGGCGTGACAAGGGCCTGAAAATCGGCAAAGTACGCTTTCTGCGATAAGGGTGGGCATCGCATGAAAGTATCATCCACGCCCACCTCGTAAATGGGAGCGTTTAAATGAAGAAATCACTTTTGTCCGCCGTTGCCCTGACCGCGCTTGTCGCGTTCGGCGGTAACGCATGGGCTGACGTCCTCGTCGGCGTCGCCGGTCCGATCACCGGCCCGAATGCGGCCTTCGGTGCGCAGCTGCAGAAGGGTGCGGAAGCGGCTGTCGCCGATATCAACGCAGCAGGCGGCATGAATGGCGAGCAGATCAAGCTTGAAGTCGGCGACGACGTCTCCGATCCGAAGCAAGGCATCTCGGTCGCCAACAAGTTCGTCGGCGACGGCGTCAAGTTCGTGGTTGGCCACTTCAACTCGGGCGTCTCGATTCCTGTGTCGCAGGAAGTCTACGTCGACAACAATATCGTCGAAGTGACCCCAGCGGCGACCAACCCGAAATTCACCGAGCGCGGCCTGTGGAACGTGTTCCGCACCTGCGGACGCGACGACCAGCAGGGCGGCATCGCCGGCGCCTATATTGCGGCCAACTTCAAGGACGCCAAGGTTGCCGTCATCCACGACAAGACCCCCTACGGTCAGGGCCTTGCCGACGAAACCAAGAAGGCGATGAACGCAGCCGGCCTGACGGAAGTCATGTATGAAGGCGTCAATGTCGGCGACAAGGACTTCTCGGCGCTGATCGCCAAGATGAAGGACGCCGGCGTCACCCTGATCTATTGGGGCGGCCTGCACACCGAAGCCGGCCTGATCATCCGCCAGTCGGCTGACCAGGGCCTCAAGGCTACCCTGATGTCGGGCGACGGCATCGTCACCGACGAGCTGGCTGCGATCGCCGGCGACGCGGTTATCGGTACGCTCAACACCTTTGGTCCGGATCCGCGCCTGATCCCCGAGAACAAGGCACTGGTCGAGAAGTTCCGCGCCCAGGGCTTTGAGCCGGAAGCCTACACGCTCTACGCCTATGCCGCCATGCAGGTCATCGCCGAAGCCGCTGCCGTGGCCAAGACGAACGACCCGGTGGAAGTGGCCAAGGCCTTGCATGAGAAGGGTCCGTTCAAGACCGTTCTGGGCGACCTCGCCTATGACGAGAAGGGCGATCCGAAGCTCCCGGGCTACATCATGTACGAGTGGAAGAAGGGTCCGGATGGCAAGATCACCTGGCTGCCGAAGTCCTGATCGGATAACGCAATCCCTACGAAATGCCCGGCGCTTGCGCCGGGCATTTTTCTTTAACCTGCCGGAGCGCGTAGCGACGGCATTGGCTAAAAAAGAACCATTAGCCGGGAGCGGATTGTGCGCGGGATGACAATTCGCGTCACTTGGCGACGCCATTCGCACGCAGTCTCTCGCTTTGCAGTGCTAGAATCTATTTAAATCGGTTTAATCGCCTCCCGATTTTGGTTGCACTGCAGCATTTTCGCGTTAATCATTGCTGAGCCCCCATCCCTCCCTGTCCGGAGCCTTCTTCCTTGGCCATCACGAAGATCCTCGTCGCCAACCGGTCCGAAATTGCCATTCGCGTGTTTCGCGCGGCCAACGAGCTCGGCCTCAAAACCGTGGCGATCTGGGCCGAGGAGGACAAATATTCGCTGCATCGATTCAAGGCCGATGAAAGCTACCAGGTCGGGCGCGGGCCGCATCTGGCCAAGGACATGGGGCCGATCGAAAGCTATCTGTCGATCGAGGAAGTGATCCGCGTCGCCAGGCTGGCCGGCGCCGACGCCATCCATCCGGGCTATGGCCTTTTGTCGGAAAGCCCTGAATTCGCAGATGCCTGCGCCGAGGCCGGCATCACCTTTATCGGCCCGAAGCCAGACACGATGCGCCGGCTCGGCAACAAGGTCGCCGCGCGCAATCTCGCCATCGAGGTCGGCGTGCCGGTGATCCCGGCAACCGACCCGCTGCCGGACGACATGGACACGGTCAAGAAATTGGCCAAGGAAATCGGCTATCCGGTGATGCTCAAGGCATCGTGGGGCGGTGGCGGGCGCGGCATGCGCGCCATCCGCGCCGAGGCTGATCTGGTTCGCGAAGTCACCGAAGGCAAACGTGAGGCCAAGGCCGCGTTCGGCAAGGACGAGGTCTATCTCGAAAAGCTGATCGAGCGCGCCCGCCATGTCGAGGTCCAGGTGCTTGGCGACACGCACGGTAATGCCGTGCATCTGTTCGAGCGCGACTGTTCGATCCAGCGCCGCAACCAGAAGGTCGTCGAGCGGGCGCCGGCGCCCTACCTCAGCGAGGCATTGCGCCAGGAGCTTTGCGGCTATGCGCTCAAGATCGCGCGCGAGACGAGCTATATCGGCGCCGGCACGGTGGAATTCCTGCAGGACGCCGACACCGGCAAATTCTACTTCATCGAGGTCAATCCGCGCATCCAGGTCGAGCACACCGTCACCGAGCAGGTGACCGGCATCGACATCGTCAAGGCGCAGATCCACATCCTGGACGGCTTTGCCATCGGCACGAAAGAGTCGGGCGTGCCGGCGCAGGCCCACATCAGGCTGAACGGCCACGCCCTGCAGTGCCGCATCACCACCGAGGATCCGGAGCATAGTTTCATTCCGGATTACGGCCGCATCACCGCCTATCGCGAAGCCGCCGGTTTCGGCATCCGCCTTGACGGTGGCACCGCCTATTCGGGCGCGGTCATCACCCGCTTCTACGATCCGCTGCTGGAGAAGGTGACGGCCTGGGCGCCGACACCGGCCGAGGCGATCGCCCGCATGAACCGGGCCTTGCGCGAATTCCGCATCCGCGGCGTGGCGACCAACCTCACCTTCCTTGAGGCGATCATCAATCACCCGCGCTTCGCCGACAATTCCTACACGACCAGGTTCATCGACACGACGCCGGAGCTATTCGCGCAGGTCAAGCGCCAGGACCGCGCCACCAAGCTGCTCAACTATCTGGCCGACGTCAGCGTCAACGGCCATCCCGAAACCCGCGGCCGTCCGATGCCGAAGGCCGATGCGGCAGCGCCCGTCGTGCCCTATCTCAACGGCAATGTGCCGGGCGGCAGCAAGCAGAAGCTCGACGCGTTGGGGCCGGAGAAATTCGCTGCCTGGATGCGTGAGCAAAAAGAGGTGCTGGTCACCGACACGACGATGCGCGACGGCCACCAGTCGCTGCTCGCCACCCGCATGCGCACGCATGACATTGCCGGGATTGCCGGCACCTATGCGCGGGCACTGCCGCGGCTGCTGTCGCTGGAATGCTGGGGCGGCGCCACTTTCGACGTCGCCATGCGCTTCCTCACCGAGGATCCGTGGGAGCGGCTGAGCAAAGTGCGCGAGGCCGCCCCCAACCTTTTGCTGCAGATGCTTCTGCGCGGCGCCAACGGCGTCGGCTACACCAACTATCCCGACAATGTCGTGCAGCATTTCGTCAAACAGGCAGCGGCTGGCGGCGTCGACCTGTTCCGTGTCTTCGACTGCCTGAACTGGGTCGAGAATATGCGTGTCGCCATGGACGCGGTGGGCGCCGAGGGCAAGCTGGTCGAAGCGGCGATATGCTACACCGGCGACATCCTCGATCCGGCGCGCGCCAAATACGATCTCAAATACTATGTCGGGCTGGCGAAGGAATTGCAGGCCGCGGGCGCCCACATCATCGCCGTCAAGGACATGGCGGGGCTGTTGAAACCGGCCGCCGCACGCGTGCTGTTCAAGGCGCTGCGCGAGGCGACTGATTTGCCGATCCACTTCCACACCCACGATACGTCAGGCCTGTCGGCGGCGACGGTGCTGGCGGGCGTGGAAAGCGGCGTCGATGCCATCGATGCGGCGATGGATTCTTTCTCCGGCAACACCTCGCAGCCTTGCCTCGGCTCGATTGTCGAGGCGCTGAAGGGAACCGAGCGCGATCCCGGCCTCGATCCGCAATGGATCCGCAACATCTCGTTCTACTGGGAAGCGGTGCGCAACCAGTACGCCGCCTTCGAAAGCGACCTCAAGGGGCCGGCCTCGGAAGTCTATTTGCACGAAATGCCGGGCGGCCAGTTCACCAACCTCAAGGAACAGGCACGCTCGCTCGGGCTGGAGACGCGCTGGCACGAGGTGGCCCAAGCCTATCACGACGTCAATCTGATGTTCGGGGACATCGTCAAGGTGACGCCGTCATCCAAGGTGGTCGGCGACATGGCGCTGATGATGGTGAGCCAGGACCTCACCGTCGCCGACGTCGAAAACCCGGCCAAGGACATCGCCTTCCCGGACTCGGTCATCTCGATGCTGCGCGGCGATCTCGGCCAGTCGCCCGGCGGCTGGCCTGCGAAGCTGCAGAAGAAGGCACTGAAGGAAAGCAAACCGATCACCGTGCGGCCGGGCTCGCTGCTCAAGCCGGCAGACCTCAAGGCCAGCCGCAAGGAAATTGAGGAGAAGCTGGAGCGCAAGCTCTCGGAATACGAATTCGCGTCCTGGCTGATGTATCCGAAGGTGTTCACCGACTTTGCCGCCGCGCAGGAGACCTACGGGCCGGTCAGCGTGTTGCCGACGCCGACCTATTTCTACGGCATGAAGTCCGAGGACGAGATCTTCCTGGACATCGAGAAAGGCAAGACGCTTGTGGTGCGCTGCCTTGCCATCGGCGATGTCGATGAGAAGGGCATGGTCACCGTGTTCTTCGAGCTCAACGGCCAGCCACGCCGCGTCCGGGTGCCGGACAGGGCGCATGGCGCCTCGGCGGCCAAGGCACGGCGCAAGGCCGAGCCCGGCAACGAGGCGCATGTCGGCGCGCCGATGCCGGGCGTGGTCTCCGCGCTTGCGGTTGCCGCCGGCCAGGCGGTCAAGGCTGGTGACGTGCTGCTCTCCATCGAAGCCATGAAGATGGAGACGGCGCTGCATGCCGAACGCGACGGCACGATCGCCGAAGTGCTGGTCAAGGCCGGCGATCAGATCGACGCGAAGGATCTGCTGATCGCCTTTGGCTAAGGCGTACTGATATTCAGGTGAGGCCGGGCCTGCAAACGGCGGCTTCCTGCGCTTCCGGTGCTCACGTACTTTGAGTACGCTCCGCTCCGGTTCTCGGAAGCCACCATTTTCGGCTCGGCCTGACCTAAATCTCAACACGCCTTAAGGCGTGCGGAACTCTTCATGCCGCATCGATA
This sequence comes from Mesorhizobium sp. P171375, assembly GCF_057786075.1. Classification (NCBI taxonomy): domain Bacteria; kingdom Pseudomonadati; phylum Pseudomonadota; class Alphaproteobacteria; order Hyphomicrobiales; family Phyllobacteriaceae; genus Mesorhizobium; species Mesorhizobium sp. P171375. Next base: position 440,361 of record NZ_JBYNWF010000001.1, on the reverse strand, counting down.
ATGGCTTGACCCGCCGCGCCCGCTCGGGCATCGAACCCGCTCCAATTTTGCCGCGCCAGAATCGCGGCGCCTAAAAAGAAGCGGAGAAAAACATGGCCGACGACATCACCGAGACCAGCCAGACTGTTGCCGCCGGCCAGTTGCGCGCCTTCATCGAGCGCATCGAGCGGCTCGAGGAAGAAAAGAAGACCATCGCCGACGACATCAAGGAGGTGTTCGCCGAAGCCAAGGGCACCGGCTTCGACACCAAGGCGATGCGCTCGATCATCCGGTTGCGCAAGAAGGACCAGGCCGAGCGCCAAGAGGAAGAATCCATCCTCGACCTGTACAAGGCCGCGCTCGGCATGGTGTAAGGCCGGGGGCAGCCTCCGGGCGTCGATAGCGGCGCCTTTCGACGGGTTGAACCATGAGCGAATTCGACTTTGGCGCCCGCCGCGCCTCTGAATTCCGCCAACGCAGCTTCTGGGCGCTGTTCGCCGAACGGCATCCGGAGGAACGCGCCTCCATGGCGCGGCGCGGACCCTGGTTCTGGCAGCGCGGGCTGCCGGACTTCGCCCTGGTCCTGTCCATGTATGTCGCGCCGGCGCAAAACCATGTTGGCGTCTTCTTCGGCCGCAACGCGAAGTTCGGCGCCACTGAAGCCTGGTCGCGGCTGAAGCCTTTCCAGCCGGCGATCGAAGGCAGGCTGAAACTCAGGCCCGAACAGAGCTGTGAGGGGCTCGGCATCAATTCGATGTGGCAGGTGAACTGCTACGCCGAGGACAATTGGCCGGCCATGGCCGACTGGCTGGTGACCGAATGCTCCCGTTTCGAGCGCGCCGTCACCGATGTGCTGGGACAGAGGTAGGTCGCCCATGTCCGCCGTCGGATACTTCTTTGGCTCCCGCTGGCACGGTGCCGTGTCGCTCGATCGTCTGTTCTGGCGCGACCTGGTCGTTGTCGGCACTGCGATCAACGTCGCGTCGTCGGTGGTCGCGCTCATCCTGCTCGGGCTGAAGCTGCCGCTGGCCGTGGTGCTGGCCGTGCATTTCGCGCCGGTACCCTACAACATATTCCTGACCCTGGCCGTCTGGCGAGTCGCGGAAAAGGCCGGCGGCGCCAAGGCCTCGCTGATGATGCTCGGTTCCGCGCTATGGTTGATCCTGGTGGTCGTTGCTTGAGACGTCGGCAGGGCACGAAAAAGGGCGGCCGGAGCCGCCCTTTCCAAGAGATGATGACCGCGCTGCGGTTTAAGCCGCCGGCTCGAATTTCAGCGCCACGCCGTTGATGCAATAGCGCAGGCCGGTCGGCGGCGGGCCGTCCTCGAAGACATGGCCGAGGTGGCTGCCGCAGCGGGCGCAGTGGCATTCGGTGCGGACCATGCCGTAGCTGCGGTCGACGGTGTTTTCGACCGAACCCGGCACCGGGTCGTTGAAGCTCGGCCAGCCGGTGCCGCTCTCGAACTTCAGCTTGGATTCGAACAGCGGCTGGTCGCAGCCGACGCAGGAAAAGGTGCCGGCGCGCTTTTCGTAGAGCAGGGCGCAGCTTCCGGGCCGTTCGGTGCCGTGGCCGCGCATGACGGCATACTGCTCCGGCGTCAGCCGGGCACGCCATTCGGCGTCAGTGCGGGTAACGGGGTAGGTGTGGGTATCCATCCAATCTCCTCAGCCTTGGCGGCTTGTTGTTGGTTGCAGCCAGTATTCGCACCAACATAAGCATTTGTTACACGCCTGCCCAGCGCAGAGGCGTGTTTGGGGCTCAATGCTTGCGTGAGAGCTGCTTGGTCGCGGCTTCGAGCCCGGCCAGCGTCAGCGGGAACATGCGGCCGCCGAAGATATCGCGGATCATCGCGATCGAGTGGGTGAAGCCCCAGTTCTTCTGGTTTTCGGGGTTCAGCCAGACCGCGTTCGGCCATTGTTGCAGCAGGCGGCCGAGCCAGACGGTGCCGGCTTCCGGGTTCCAGTGCTCGACCGAGCCGCCGGGATGCGCAATCTCGTAAGGGCTCATCGAAGCGTCGCCGACGACGATCACCTTGTAGTCTGGACCGTATTTGTGAAGCAGGTCGAAGGTGGGGATGGTCTCGGCGTGCCTGCGGCGGTTGTCCCTCCACACGCCCTCGTAGAGGCAATTGTGGAAGTAAAAATATTCGAGCTGGCGGAACTCGGCGCGGGCTGCCGAAAACAGCTCCTCGACGCTTTTGATGTGGTCGTCCATCGAGCCGCCGACATCGAAGAACATCAGAAGCTTCACAGCATTGCGCCGTTCGGGGCGCGTCTGCACGTCGAGATAGCCGTGCTCGGCGGTGGCATGGATGGTGCCGGGCAGGTCGAACTCTTCCTCCGCGCCCTCGCGCACCCAGCGGCGCAGCCGCTTCAGCGCCACCTTGATGTTGCGGGTGCCGAGCTCGACGGCGTCGTCGAAATTCCTGAACTCGCGCTTGTCCCACACCTTCACCGCACGGCGGTTGCGGCTTTCGTGCTGGCCGATGCGCACGCCTTCGGGATTGTAGCCATAGGCGCCGAAAGGCGAAGTGCCGCCGGTGCCGATCCATTTCGATCCGCCCTGGTGCCGGCCTCTTTGTTCATCGAGCCGCTGCTTCAGCGTCTCCATCAACTTGTCGAAACCACCGAGCGCCTCGACCAGTTTTTTCTCTTCCTCGGTCAGGTGCTTTTCGGCGAGCCGGCGCAGCCACTCCTCGGGGATGTTGGCGACATCGACCGCATCCGGTCCGCCCAGAGCTTCAATGCCCTTGAAGACATGCGCAAACACCTGATCGAAGCGGTCGATATGGCGCTCATCCTTCACCAGAGCGGCGCGGGCGAGGTAATAAAAACCCTCGACGTCATAATCGACCAGACCGGCTTCCAGCCCCTCCAGCAGCGACAGATATTCCCTGAGCGAAACGGGTACCCGCGCGGCCTTCAGTTCGAGGAAGAAGGGCATGAACATGGGCTATCTACAGCAGATCGTACTCGATGAAGCCAGTCCGCCGGGCAACGCCGTCGTAGAGCTTGCGCGCGGTGGTGTTGGTTTCGTGGGTCATCCAGTAGACGTTCTTGACGCCGATCTTGCCGGCCTCCTGCTTTACCGCTTCGATCAGCGCCGCACCCACGCCCTTGCTGCGCACATCAGGGTCGGCGAACAGGTCCTGCAGGTAGCAGTTGTTTTTTTCGGACCAGCCGGAGCGATGGTACAGATAGTGGGTCAGGCCGACCGCCTTGCCGTCGAGCGTGGCGATAAAACCCTTCGGCTCGAATTCTCCGTCAGTGAACAGCCGTTTCCAGGTGATGTCATACACCTCGTCCGGCAGCTTGGTTTCGTAGAAGGTGAGGTAGGCGGTCCACAGACGCCGCCAGTCGGCATGGTCGGCCTGCGCCAGCGGGCGGACGGTGATCTCTGTCATTTAGGTTCCTCCAAAGCCCGATCCCTTGCGATGGAATCAGATCGCACAGCTTGGCCTAGGCAGCCGCAGAATTGTACTCGCGAAATGCGGTCGCCAGCACATACAGGGCCTCGCGCGCCCGCGGCGCCAGCGTGTGTGAATGCAGGACCACTTCGGACGGGTCAAGCGGTGGCAGGCCAAGCTTGCGGCCAACCTCGACCAGGCCGGGAGGAACGACCCGGTGGGCCAGCGCCGAAATGGCAAAGCCCGCCGATACAGCAATGTTGACGGCCGCCCCGCCGCCGCCGACGAAGGCCTCTTCCCAGGCTATGCCTGCCTTGTCCAGCGTCTCGACCGCCCGTACGCGATCCGGGCAGCTGCATATCGTGCTTAGAAGCGCCAGGCGTAACGGCGTTCCGCGCTGCCATTCGAAGGAAGGCGATGCGAACCAGCCATAGTGGTTGCGCGACAAGGTCCGGCCCGGACGGCTGTCGCCTTCGCGGTGTACGATGATCGCATCCAGTTCGCCGCGATCGAACGCTTCCTTCAGAATGGTGCTGGTGTCGATCCTCAAACTGAGCGTGAGCGAGGGATCGTGCGCATGGAGCTGGGCAATCAGGACGGAAAGCTCGGGGCCGGCGACATGATCGACAAAGCCGAGCGCGAGCCGGCAAGGTGCTTCGGCAAACTCAGCCATGGCGCGCTCATGCGCGGCCAGGAAGTCGCGCGCGGAGGGCAGGAAAACGGCGCCCTTCGCCGACAGGCTGACGCGGCGCGGCGTGCGTTCGATCAGCCGCGCTCCGAGCTTTTCCTCGAGACGGCGCAGCTTGACACTGATCGTGGCCTGGGTGCTGCCGAGCGCTGCGGCGGCACGGGTGAAGCTCTGCAGGTCGGCCACCATCACGAAGGTGCGGACCGCATCGACATCAAGGCTGGTCATTTACAAGCTCCCATTGGGCAGCATGCCAATTTGTCATTTCTGATATAGCCAACCATAGCCTTTTTCATGATCAAGTCTCCTCTATCTCAACCTGATCGCGGTTTGAAGAGCGCCGCCCCGTGTTCCGATGGAGAGAGATCGATATGCCGTTGCCCATTCAACGAAACACCATTGCGCTCACCGGCGTGTGCCTGGCCTCGCTGCTGTTCGGGCTCGAAATCTCCAGCGTGCCGGTGATCCTGCCGAAACTGGAAAGCGTGCTCGCCGCCGACTTCAAGGATTTGCAGTGGATCATGAATGCTTACACCATTGCCTGCACCACGGTGCTGATGGCCACCGGGACGTTGGCCGACCGGTTCGGCCGAAAGAGCGTGATGGTGATCACCACCATTGCCTTCGGCCTCGCCTCGCTGCTGTGCGGCCTGGCTCCCAGTGCGCCGCTGCTGATCGCCGCCCGTTTCCTGCAAGGTCTTGCCGGCGGCGCGATGCTGACCTGCAGCGTCGCCGTCCTGTCGCACCAGTTCCAGGACGGACGTGAACGTGGCAAGGCTTTCGTCGCCTGGAGCGTCGTCGCGGGCATCGGGCTTGGCTTCGGTCCCGCCATCGGCGGCCTGATCGTGGCACTGTCGAATTGGCAGTGGGTGTTCCTCATCCACGTGCCGCTGGCGATCCTGGCGCTCGCCTTCATCGGCGCCGGTGTCACGCAATCGCGCGATCATAATGCCCAGACGCTCGACTGGGCCGGCATGCTGACGCTTTCAGCCGCAGTGTTCGGCTTCTCTTATCTGATCACGCAAGGTGCGGACCTCGGAGTCAGCGCCCGCATCGGCGTGATTGCCGCGTCGGTGGCGGCCTTCATTGCTTTTCTCGTCGCCGAGAGGGTCAATGCCTATCCGATGTTCGATTTCTCGGTCTTCCGCATCCGCCAGTTTTCCGGTGCGATCATGGGCGCGATCGGCATGAATTTCAGCTACTGGCCGTTCATCATCTATCTGCCGATCTATTATTCGGGCGTGCTCGGCTATGACAGCACGACGACCGGTCTTTTGCTGCTCGTTTACACGCTGCCCTTCATGGTGATGCCGCCAATCGCCGAGCGCATCCGCGCACGCTACCAGGCGCGGATTGCCATCCCGCTCGGCCTTTTGACTTTGGGGATCGGTTTCATCGCCATGTGGATCGGCTCCGGGCTCGAAGGGGCGACCTGGCTGACCATGCTGCCCGGCACGCTGATCGCCGGCATCGGCATTGGTCTCACCAATTCACCGACCACCAACACCACGACCGGCGCGGTGTCGCCGGATCGCGCCGGCATGGCGTCCGGCATCGATATCAGCGCACGCCTGATCACGCTCGCCATCAACATTGCGGTGCTCGGCCTGTTGCTGACGCAGGGTATCGTCTCTTATCTCAGCAGCGCACTTGGCACAGCTTTGAGCCCAGGCGCGGTGCGCGCGCTGGCGGAAAGGATCGCCACCGGCAATCTCCACGACCTTGCGCAAGGGACGCCTGAGCTCGCAACCCTCGACCCCTCCGGCGCCATCGTGCACGACGCTCTGGTCAATGGCTTCGGCTGGGTCATGCTCTATTGCGGGATTGGTGTTCTTGCCCTGTCGGTCATCGGCTTTGTCATCTTCGGACCGAAGCGCGTCGCGCCGCAGGAGACAGAGTTTGCTCCCGCCGAGTGAGCGGTGGAAACCGGCTCACAGCTGTCAACTCGGCCGAATGATCCTCATCCCTGCCGCCTGGCCATGAAAGCCAGGCGTTCGAACAGATGCACATCCTGCTCGTTCTTCAACAGCGCGCCGTGCAGCTTGGGCAGCGCGTTCTTGGGGTCGGCGCGCAGATCCTCGGGTGCTATGTCGTCGGCGACCAGCAGGCGGATCCAGTCGAGCGCTTCCGAGGTCGACGGCTTCTTCTTCAGGCCGGGCACCTCGCGGATTTCGTAGAACTGGGTGAGTGCCGCGCGCACCAGATTCTGCTTGATGCCGGGATAGTGCACGTCGACAATTTTGTGCAGCGTGTCGACGTCGGGGAAGCGGATGTAGTGGAAGAAGCAGCGGCGCAGAAAGGCGTCCGGCAGTTCCTTCTCATTGTTGGAGGTGATGATGACGATCGGTCGGACCGCGGCGCGGATCGTTTCGCCGGTCTCGTAGACGAAGAACTCCATCCGGTCGAGTTCCTGCAGCAGATCGTTGGGAAACTCGATGTCGGCCTTATCGATCTCGTCGATCAGCAGCACGACCTTCATGCCGGCCGCGAACGCCTCCCACAGCTTGCCGCGCTTGATGTAGTTCCTGATGTCGTTGAAGCGCTCGTCGCCGAGCTGGCTGTCGCGCAGCCGCGAGACCGCGTCATATTCATAGAGCCCTTGCTGCGCGCGCGTCGTCGACTTGACGTGCCATTCGATCAGGTCGAGGCCGAGTGCCGCCGCCACTTGCCTGGCAAGTTCGGTCTTGCCGGTACCGGGCTCGCCCTTGACCAGCAAGGGCCGCTCCAGCGCGATCGCCGCATTGACCGCCACCATCAGATCCTTGTCGGCGACATAGGCCGCCGTGCCTTCAAAACGCATGCTTGCTCCTCGGTTGGTCATCGCGACCGTAAGGACGCCGCCCGGCCTGTGCAAGGGCGAGCCAGTCGCGTCGAAAAGGGCGTGCATCCGAAATGGAAACATCGGCTCGTGTCACTGGCGCTGGACCGACCAGCGGCCTATATTGGGGGCGACGATCTGTGCTTCCCGGCAGGAGGACATTTTCCCCGGGGCCTTAACGATCCTTAGGGAGCTGTCCCTGGGAAGACCCGTGGGTTTTCTCATACGGCGCCCACCTACTTTGTAGGTTCCCGGGATCGCTCTCTCCACCGGTTGTGTGGATCGTCACTCACACGCTGGGGTTCACTGACATTTCGGTGGATCGTGCGGTAGAAAACGTCGCTACTGACACTCCGCTCAAATCCGACCTTTTCTACCTTGGCTCCATGACCTCTCTGAAAGAACTCAAAAAACATCTCCGCAAGGAAGCCCTCGGTCGCCGCGATGCGCTGAATGCGTTCTGGCGGGTGGAGGCCGCGCTGGAAATGGCCGAGACGGCGCGCGATCACCTAGCGGTCGAGCCGGGCCAGATCGTCTCCGGCTTCTGGCCAATGCGCTCGGAGGTCGACGTGCGGCCGCTGATGTTCGCTTTGCGCGAGCAAGGGGCAAGGCTTTGCCTGCCGGCCATTCTCGACAAGACCACAATCGTCTTTCGCGAGCTGGTGCGCGGCGCGCCGATGGTCGAGATGGGTTTTGGCACGGTCGGTCCGCATGAGGAAGCCGAGGTTCTCGATCCCGCGGTGATGTTGGTGCCGCTCGCTGCTTTCGATGCCCGCGGCCATCGCCTTGGCTACGGCGCCGGCCACTATGACCGGGCGATCGCGCGCCTGCACGCCATGGGGCGCCAACCCCGATTGATCGGCATCGCCTTCGACTGCCAGGAGGTAGCGCGGGTTCCCGACGAGCCACATGACGTCGTCATTCCGGAAATACTCACCGAGAGCGGCTTACGCCGCTTCGATATCGCTTAAAAAGTCGCGATCCGCTTAACGCGTTTCCAAGACATGCCGGGGTAGTATTTTGCTCAATACGACCCGAGTCGATGGCGGCCATGATGTTTGTCTTATCGCGCTTCCTGCTGATGCCGTTCGTCCTCATCGCGGTGACGCTGTTCGCGATGGGCTTGCACATTGTCGGAACCGCCCTGCATCACCAGTTCGCCTGGCATCAGACGGTTGCCACCGTGACGGACGTCAGCTCCTATACCGAAACGCAGAAAAACGGCATGGCCACGAAAGGCATCAATGTCGCCATCGGCTATGTCGCCAACGATGCGCCGATGAGCTGGTCCGGCAAGGGAAAGGACGTTGGTCTCTACACCGCGTCCAAAGGCGACCAGGTGGAACTGTACTACGACCCCACCGATCCATCGTCCCTCGATACCGCCGCAATGAAGGGCTGGCGCGGCGGGTTGCTGCTCTTTGCCGTTACGGGCGGGTTCACCGCTTTCTACGTCTGGTTCTTCTGGCTGCGCGGACGCAACGCGCCGCCGGTGTCGCCGATGATGCCGCCACCTGTCCGCGTTGCGGGCGCGAACACAAAGCCGTCTCAACAGCAGCGTGATACTTTCGGCCGGCGTTAGCGCCAATCGCCCGGGTAGCGCTTGCCTAGCGTCCGTGCCTCTGGATAGAAGTGGGCATGAGACTTCTCTTCCTCGGCGACATGGTGGGCAAATCGGGACGTACGGCAGTGTGGGAACAACTGCCCGGCCTGATCTCCGATTTCAAACTCGATTTCGTCATCGTCAATGGCGAGAACGCCGCCGGCGGCTTCGGCATCACCGAAGACATTTTTCGCGACACCATCGCGGCCGGTGCCGATGTCGTTACCACTGGCAACCACGTCTGGGACCAGCGCGACGCGCTGATCTTCGCGCCGCGCGAGGAGCGTTTTCTTCGCCCGTCCAATTTCCCCAAGGGCACGCCGGGGCGCGGTTCCGGCGTCTACATCGCCAGGAACGGCGCGCGCGTGCTGGTCGCCAACATTATGGGGCGGGTGTTCATGCATCCCGAGCTCGACGATCCGTTCCAGGCCGGCGAGCGCGAGTTGGCGGCGTGTCCGCTGGGTGAGCAGGCCGATGCGGTGGTCATCGACTTCCACGCCGAAGCGACCTCGGAGAAAATGTGCTTCGCGCATTTCGTCGACGGGCGCGCCAGCCTTGTCATCGGCACCCACACGCACCAGCCCACCGCCGATCATCAGATCCTCAATGGCGGTACCGGCTACATGTCCGACGCCGGCATGTGCGGCGACTATGATTCCTCGCTCGGCATGGACAAGGAAGAGCCGCTCAACCGGTTCCTGTCGAAAGTGCCGAAAGGCCGCTTCGAGGCGGCGACCGGACCGGCGACATTGTGTGGCATCGGCGTCGATATTTCCGACCGCACCGGCCTGACCGAGAAGATCGCGCCGTTTCGTCGCGGGCCGCGGCTTGAAGAAACCGCACCATCCTTCTGGTCATGACATTGATATGCTGGACTATAGTACCTAACTGGCGACGAAACTGCTCTAGATCGTAGAGGGGACGACCTCCATGCAGCTCGTTGAATTCCTGGCGCCACATTTTCAATTTGTCTCTGACCCCACCGCCTGGGTCGCGTTGCTGACGCTGATCGTGCTCGAGGTCGTGCTCGGCATCGACAATTTGATCTTCATCTCGATCCTGACCAACAAATTACCGGAAGCGCAGCGCGCCCGCGCCCGCCGTCTCGGCATCTCGGCGGCGCTGGTCATGCGGCTGGTGCTGCTTGCCACCATCTCGATCATCGTCCAGCTGACGACGCCGGTGTTCACCGCTTTCGGCCACGGCTTTTCCTGGCGCGACCTGATCCTGATCGCCGGCGGCCTGTTCCTGGTGTGGAAGGCGACCAAGGAAATTCATCACACGGTCGACCCGGAAGACCACAAGGACACGATGATGGGCGAGACACTACAGATCTCGCTTGCCGGCGCCATCTTCCAGATCTTGCTGCTCGACCTCGTCTTCTCGATCGATTCCATCATCACCGCCGTCGGCATGACCGACGAGATCGCCATCATGTATATCGCCGTGATCGTGGCGGTGAGCGTGATGATGCTGGCGGCCGGGCCGCTGGCCAATTTCATCGCCAAGAACCCGAGCATTGTCATGCTGGCGCTGGGCTTCCTGCTGATGATCGGCATGACGCTGATCGCCGACGGCATGGGCTACCATGTGCCCAAGGGCTACATTTACGCCGCGATGGGTTTTTCGGCCTTGGTCGAAGGCCTCAACATGCTGGCGCGGCGGCGCAGGAAATCCGGTGGTGGGCATTGAAGCTGCTCGCCGGGGCGCTGTGAACGCGGTGTCTGGACGAATTGAGCCGATTTATCTATAAGCCGGCCATTCCGACAGAGAACGCCGTAAGCCTTCGCAGGCATGCGAGAGACGTTCCGAATTTAAATTCGAGCATTTGCGGGAAGGCCGGGTATCGTCGCCTCGCTTCGCGATGCTCTAGCCGAAGACGACAGGGGTGCCATGGCTGGCCATTCACAGTTCAAGAACATCATGCACCGCAAGGGCCGCCAGGACGCGGTGCGGTCGAAAATGTTTTCCAAGCTGGCGCGCGAAATCACCGTCGCCGCCAAGAGCGGGACGCCGGATCCGTCGATGAACCCGCGCCTGCGCCTAGCCATCCAAAACGCCAAGGCGGTGTCGATGCCGAAGGACAATATCCAGCGCGCCATCAACAAGGCGTCGATGGGCGATGCCGAGAATTACGAAGCGGTGCGCTACGAAGGCTATGGGCCGGGCGGCGTGGCGCTGATCGTCGAGGCGCTGACCGACAACCGCAACCGTTCGGCCTCGAACGTACGTGCCGCCTTCACCAAGGCCGGCGGGGCGCTCGGCGAAACCGGCTCGGTGTCGTTCATGTGGAACCGCGCCGGCGAAATCTACTATCCGGCCTCCGTCGGCAGCGCCGACAAGGTCATGGATGCGGCGATCGAGGCCGGCGCCGATGACGTGGAATCGGACGAGGAAGGCCACACCATCTATTGCGCCTTCGAGAGCATGGGCGAAGTGTCGAAGGCGCTGGAAGCCTCGCTCGGCGAGGCCGAATCGGTGAAGCCGATCTGGCAGCCGCAGAACAATGTTCCGGTCGACGAAGAACGCGCCCAGTCGCTGATGAAGCTGGTCGCGACGCTCGAGGACGATGACGACGTGCAGAGCGTCTACGCCAATTTCGAGGTCGACGACGAGACAATGGCCAAGCTCAGCGCGGCGTGATCGAAACTCGGACATGAGCCAGCTGCCCACCATCCGCATCACCTATTGCACGCAGTGCCAGTGGCTGTTGCGCGCCGGCTGGATGGCGCAGGAACTGCTCTCGACCTTCGGCACGGATCTGGGCGAAGTGACGCTGGTGCCGGGCACCGGCGGCATCTTCACCATTTCCTGCAACGATCAGCTGGTCTGGGATCGCAAGCGCGACGGGGGTTTCCCGGAAGCAGCAAAACTCAAGCAACTGGTTCGCGATGTGATCGATCCGGACCGCGATCTCGGCCACTCCGATCGCAAGGGTCACACCTCAAAGGACCCCACGCAAAAAGACCCCGCCTGAGCGAGGTCTTTTGCATTTGCAAAGTGCCATCTTCACAGCAATGCGAAGATGAAGCAGGCCATCGACACGATGGCGGTGATGGTGCGGACGTGGTTCCACATCACCCATTGGTTCAGATGGTTCGCCCACACGGCGGCGCCATTGGCGCTGGCTGGGTCGACGGCGGCAAGCGCATCGTTGAGCGGCACATTGAAGACCATGGTCACGATCGGGTTGCCGATCAGATAGATCACCGCGCCGGCAAGCAACCAGTACGAGCCGGACTGGCTCCAGCCCATGATGGCGGCGGCGATAAGCACCAGGCAGAGCAGGCCGGTGCCGAACAGCGCCGCCATGAAGGTCGGGGTGATCACCGTGATGTTGATCGAATTCATCGCCGCAATGCCTTGAGGGACGGGCAGCCGGGCAAGCGCCGCCATGACGAAGTTGGAAAAGGCGAAGAACACGCCGCCGACGACGCCCGAACCGATTGCGGCAATGATGGTGAGGGTGGGAAGAAGCTTGATCATCTCAGTTGCTCCACACGCCGGTTGCGGCGGTTTCATGTGCGTAGGCGGAAAAGTCTTTCGGCGCACGGCCGAGCACACGCTGGACGCCATCGGTCAGCGTCTCGTTGCGGCCGTCAAGCACTTCGGTGAACAGCTCGTTGAGCAGCCAGGCGAATTCGGGCGGCAAGTCATGCGCCGCGACAGAGGTGGTGAATTCGTCATGCGAGACCTTGACGTAACGGATGTCGCGCCCGGCCGCCTTGGCGATCTCGGCGACCGCGTCGGCGAAGCTCAGCAGCCGCGGCCCGGTCAGCTCATAGAGCTGGCCGACATGGCCCGGCTCGGTCAGCGCAACGAAGGCGGCATCGGCGATGTCGTCGGCATCGATGAAGGGCTCACCGACAGTACCGACAGGCAGGGCAACTTCGCCCGCGAGCAAAGACTCGATGAGAAAGCCTTCGCTGAAGTTCTGCGAAAACCAGGCACAGCGCAGGATCGTCCAGTCGGCGCCCGAGGCTTTGACCATCTCTTCGGCGCGCTGGGCCTCCGTCTCGCCGCGTCCGGAGAGCAGCACCAGGCGGGTGATGCCGCTGGCCACTGCAAGCCTGGCGAAGGCGTCGACGGTCTCGGCCGCGCCCGGCACGGCGATGTCGGGATAGTAGCTGATGTAGACGGCACGCACGCCTTGCAGGGCCGGCCCCCAGGTCGCCGGAACCTCCCAATCGAAGCGTGGGCTGCCGGAGCGCGAGCCGATGCGCACGGGAACGCCCTGTACGGTCAGCCGCTCGGCGAGGCGACGGCCGGTCTTGCCGGTGCCGCCGAGGATCAGGATTGGTTTGGTGTCAGTCATTGTGGTTTTTCCTCTGTTAATATGAGTAATCCTCACATTTGCAAAACGTGATAAACCCTCGTATTTTGCGAGTCAAGCCGTTGTTGGCAATTTTCTCGAGACCGGAGACAGTCATGGAAGACACAGCAGCGCCCGCATCTGCCCAGGAGCAGGTCGCATCGCCGCGGCGGGCGCCGACGCAGCAACGCAGCCGCGAGCGGGTCGAACGGATGCTGGCCGCAGCCTCTGCTTTGATTGCCCAACAAGGCAGCGACGCCATGCGCATGGGCGAGGTGGCAGAACGGGCCGGGGTGTCGATCGGTTCGCTCTACCAGTTCTTTCCCGACAAGCGGGCGATCGTCTGGGCGCTGGCCGAGCGTTACACCGCCGAAAGCCAGGCCTGCATCTCCTCGGCACTCAAGGATGTCACCGACGCCGAAGGCCTGCGGCAGGCGTTTTCGGAGCTGGTCGATATCTACTACCGGCTGTTCCTGGCCGAGCCGGTGATGCGCGACATATGGTCGGGTACCCAGGCCGACAAGGCGCTGCGCCAGCTCGAACTCGCCGACAGCCGCGCCAATGCCGAATTCCTGACCGCGGTCCTCAAGCGGCTGCAACCCGGCGCCGATCCGGTCGCACTGGAGACGACGGCGTTTCTGGTCTGGCAGATGGGCGAGGCCGCAGTGCGGCTGGCGATCTCGGTCGACCGGCAGGAGGGCGACAGGCTGGTGGCCGCCTACAAGCGCATGGCGCTACGGGAGTTATTGGAAGGGTAGTGACGACCCGAGCTTGGGCTTGTACGGCAGCGCTGGCGATTGGCGAAACCATAGGCGAGAGCGCCCCTCTCCCCGTCACTATACGGGGAGAGGATGCCGGCAGGCAGGTGAGGGGCAGCGCTGACCTATGATTTGACGTCGCTTCGTCGCAAACCGTCACTGAATTTCTCAGGCCGGCTATTTTGCTGATGATCAAACTTGCCAATGCTGGCACTGCCCCTTGTGTCTCTAGAATCATGCAGGATTGGGCTGGCGGGTGATCCGGATCACGACCGGATCACCCGCTGCGACGGAAGCCCGTATACCCCTTGGTATAAGCCCGTGGATGAGCAAGGAGCTCCGCCGCATCTTCCATAGCCCGAACGGTTGCAAGGGATTCGACCCCGCACCAGCAAGGAAGGGATCAGAAGATGACACAAATTGCGCTTCATGTCGGCATCGATGTAGCCAAGGATCGGCTGGACATAGCCATTCTGGAAACAGGGGAGTTGTTCACGCTCGACAATGACGAAGCCGGTCATGCGGCCTTGATCGAGCGGCTGTCGGGTAGCGCGATCGACACGATCGGTCTCGAGGCGAGCGGCGGCTATGAACGGGCCGCGCTCAAGGCGCTATGGCGGGAGGGCCTTCCGGTGCGTCGCATCAACCCGCACAGGCTGCGCCAGTTCGCACGGGCAGCCGGCATCAACGCCAAGAATGATCGCATCGATGCACGTCTGATCGCTCGCTTCCTGGCGACACTGCCGGTCCACCCGACCGATCTCGACCCTCGCCTTGAGCTGGTGACCGAACTGGTCACGGCACGGCGCCAGCTCCACGCCGAACTCGGCCGCGTCAACAACCAGCTTGAGCATGTGCGCGATACGGCTCTCCAGCGCCTGGCCAAGCGGCGTGCGACCCGGCTCCATGCCGATATCCTGCTGCTCGACAAACGGATCGCACAGGCGATCGCGGGCGACCGCAGCTTGGCACATCGCGACCGCCTGCTGCGTTCCGCACCCAGCGTCGGCCCGGTTTTAAGTGCCACTCTGATTGCGCTGCTACCCGAACTGGGTCGCTTGTCCAATCGGCAGATCGCCGCTTTGGTCGGGCTTGCTCCCTATGACCACGACAGTGGCAAGCTCAAAGGCAAGCGATCCATCTGGGGCGGCCGAGAGTCCGTCCGCAACGTCCTCTACATGGCTGCGCTCAGCGCCGGAGTGCATAATCCCGTCTTCGCCACCTTCCGCCGGCGCCTGCGTGAAAACGGCAAGCTGGCAAAGGTCGCCATCGTCGCCGTCATGCGAAAGCTCATCACAACCCTCAACGCCATGGTCCGAGACAACAAACCCTGGAGCCCAGCTTCAATCTGAAACACGGTTGCTCATCCGCCTGCCGGCACCTTCTCCCCGTATAGTGACGGGGAGAAGGGGGCTGTGGCCAATAAAAAACCCGCCTTTGGGGGCGGGTTCTTTAAATTATTCTGCAGGGCTTGTCCGGCTTAGAGGCCGAAACCTTCGAAGCGCTTCTTGAACTTCGACAGGCGACCACCGCGGTCGAGCAGGGTCTGCTGGCCGCCGGTCCAGGCCGGGTGCGTGGTCGGATCGATA
Source organism: Mesorhizobium sp. P171375 (assembly GCF_057786075.1). Classification (NCBI taxonomy): domain Bacteria; kingdom Pseudomonadati; phylum Pseudomonadota; class Alphaproteobacteria; order Hyphomicrobiales; family Phyllobacteriaceae; genus Mesorhizobium; species Mesorhizobium sp. P171375. The sequence goes on along the minus strand of NZ_JBYNWF010000001.1, from coordinate 425,208 downwards.
TCGAGGTTCATCGTATCGCCTTCCTTGCCCCAGGTCGAACGGGTCATGTATTCAGTGCCATCGGTCATGACGACCTTGATGGTGTGGTAATCGGGATGGATGTCGGCCTTCATTGTCGTGCTTCCTGGCTTGTGGCGCTGCCGACGGGCCCGTGGCCTGCGTCGATGCGCCCCTTTTTAAAACTCGAAGCCGCAGCTATTGAAAGGCCACGGCTTCTAAAACGGTCGGCGAGCCTATACATCAGCCGGAATTGAATCACAAGGCCGCGGCAGGCGCATATTGAAAGCGCCCACCTGGAAGCGGCCAGAGGAAACGGTCATGGCGGATATCAGCGGCGGACAGGACGAGCGCAGACGCTCGCTCGGACCGCTCAGGCGCCTCTCTCCCTACATCGCCCGCTACCGCAAATTGGTCATCGGCGCCGTCATCTCGCTGGCCATCGCGGCGGCGACGACGCTCACCCTGCCGCTCGCCGTGCGGCGCATGATCGACCACGGTTTCAGCGCGTCCAGCACCACCTTCATCGCCGAATATTTCGCGGCCCTGGTGGCGATGGCAGCCATTCTGGCGGCGGCATCGGCCGGCCGCTATTATTTCGTCATCACGCTCGGTGAACGGGTCGTCGCCGACATCCGCAGCGATGTGTTTTCGCATGTCACGACGCTGTCGCCATCCTTTTTCGACACCGCGCAGTCGGGTGAGATCGTCTCGCGGCTCGCGGCCGATACGACGCAGGTGAAATCCGCCGTCGGCGCCACCGCCTCGGTGGCGCTGCGCAATGTCATCCTCGGCCTCGGCGCGGTGGCGATGATGGTCGTCACCAGCCCGAAACTGTCCGGCCTGGTCATCGCGGCCATTCCAGTGATCGTGCTGCCGCTGGTCGCCTTCGGCCGTTCGGTCCGGCGCCGGTCGCGGCAGGCGCAGGACACGCTGGCGCAAGCCACCGCCTATGCCAGCGAGCAGATCGGCGCGGTGCGCACGCTGCAGGCCTTCACCAACGAGACGCTGGTCACCGGGCGGTTCTCGGCCGCAGTGGAAGCCGCGTTCCAGGCGGCGCGCTCGTCGATTTTCGCCCGCTCATTCCTCACCTTCTTTGCCATCTTCATGATCTTTTCCTCGGTCGTGGCGGTGCTGTGGTTCGGTTCGCGCGACGTACTTGCCGGCACGATGTCGCCCGGCACGCTCGGCCAGTTCCTGCTTTATTCGGTGTTTGCCGCTGGCGCGCTCGGCGCGCTGTCAGAAGTGTGGGGCGAGCTCTCCCAGGCGGCGGGTGCTGCCGAACGGCTGACCGAGATCCTGGACGAGACGCCGGCGATCCTGGCGCCTGCCAAGCCATTGCCGCTGCCGGCCAAGGCGAAAGGCGCGATCAGTTTCGACGACGTCTCCTTCTCCTATCCGGCGCGGCCCGACCGCGCCGCCGTCCATGGCTTGAGCTTCCAGGTGAAGCCGGGCGAGACGGTGGCGATCGTCGGCCCCTCGGGCGCCGGAAAAAGCACTGTCTTTTCGCTGATCCTGCGTTTTTACGACCCCGAGGCCGGCCGCATCGCCATCGACGGTGTCGACGTGCGCGAGGCCGATCCGGCCGATGTCCGGGAGCGCATCGCCATCGTGCCGCAGGATGTCACCATCTTTGCCGCAAGCGCACGCGACAATATCGGCTTTGGCCGGCCGGGTGCGTCAAATGCCGAGATCGAGGCAGCCGCCAGGAATGCGCTGGCCGACGAGTTCATCCTCAGGCTCGACAAGGGCTATGATGCCCAAGTCGGCGAGCGCGGCGTGACCTTGTCCGGCGGCCAGCGCCAGCGCGTGGCGATCGCCCGGGCCATCCTGCGTGACGCGCCGATCCTGTTGCTCGACGAGGCGACCTCGGCGCTCGATGCCGAAAGCGAAACACTGGTGCAGACGGCTCTGGAACGGTTGATGCAGGGCCGCACCACCATCGTCATCGCCCACCGTCTTGCAACGGTGCTGAAGGCCGACCGCATCCTGGTCATGGATGGCGGCCGCATCGTCGAGGAAGGCACGCATCAGAGCCTGGTTGCCAAGGGCGGTATCTACGCGCGGCTGGCCAAGCTGCAGTTCGAAACCGGAGCCAGCGCGTTCAGGGGTGCCGCGGAGTAGGTGCTGCGGCGCAAATTGAGTTCAGCCGCGGGCAGGCTGGCGCCGGCCACGCCGGACAGCGATGAATACCGGGACGCCGACGAACAAGGTCAACAGGAACATGCTGGCGATGACCTGTCGCTGTTGCGTGTCCGGATCGCTGACCTTCACTTCGGCGGGCGGCGGATCGATGTAGGTAAAGTCATACTGCCACTGAACGTCCTTTGAGATGTCCTCGACGGATTTGAGATAATCCGCAATCGCCGTGGCAGGAACTTCCGTCGCCAGTGTCAGCAAATTCCATTCCACCCGGAATTCGGTTGCCGTGTTGCTCCACGACGTCTTCAGCGACACATATGGTGTCGCGATGTTCTTTATTTCCTCGCCGGAAAACCTCGCCTTGAGGTTGCGCACCGTCACGCTGTGGCGACGGTAATACGGAGTGCCGAGCGATATCGGGCCGCGACGGCCGACGATGGTCGGGGCCGGGAGATAGTTGCCGAGATCCGCCGCCTGGATAGGGAAATTCTTGGCAAGATCGTTGGCCGCCAGCGCCTGCGCCGGCAATGAATAGCTTTCTTTAACGCTGACGACGTTGCCGTCGCGTTGATCCAGGATTTCCAGCTTTGCGACGCTTTGAATGCCCGGATACTGCTTGCTGTAATATTTCAGATAGTTGTCCGACAGCTCGGTCAGCGACTGGCCAGCCAGCCTGTTGCGCATCGAGTCGGCGTCGGCGCCTTCGTACATGGAAAAGACCGTCAGCGACAAAGGATCGCCCGGCTTCTCGGGAAAGTCGAATTCTTCGGCGACCTGGATCGACGGGCTGGTCAGTTCCGGGGTCGGCATCTTCTCCAATCCGCCGGTGCTGGAAAGCGGCAGTGCGAACCCATAATCGGCCTGCGCAAGGTTGTATGCCTTGCCGCCCTGAAGGTCGTTGGTGGCATCCAGCCAGTATGTCTGGCTTCCGATCTTCGCCTTGACGATGGCGTGGTCGAAATCGCGCAGCGCCGGCAGGTGCTGGTCGAGAGCCCGCCCATGGTCGAGATCGGCCAGGGCGACTTCGGCAGAAATGCCAAGTCGCACAAGCGACGAGGCAAGCAGCAGTGCCTTGTCCTTGCAATCGCCAAACCCGCTTTGCAGGACAGTCGCCGGATCGCGTGGAATGTAGGATCCTGCACCGATCGACAGGCTGACATAACGGATCTGGTCCTGCACCAGCCGCGTCGCGTGGATCATCCGGTCTTCGGCCACGGGATGCTTGACGGCGATGTCGTCGAGCCTGGCTGCGAAGTCGGCGGGAAAATCGGTCACCGGCCTGTAGTGGGGCGCAATGGCGTCGACGACGCTTTGCCAGTCTGCGGTCGAGGCCACGTCGACGGAGCCCCAGGCCGGATATTGCACCGGCAGGTTGTCCTCGACCTTGACCGGTTTCGGATTGCGGATCTCCCACAAATAGACTGTGTCCGATCCCGACGACGAGATTCCTGGCTTGAGTTCCGTTCCTCTTGCCTTGATCTGAAGCGGCTGACTGGCGGGCCAGGTGATGTTTGCGCGGATGAGTGCCACCGGCTCTTCCCACTCGGTCGCAAAGCTGAAAAAGAAAAGATCCTTGCCGACGAGCGGCGTGATTTCGTAGGTCGTCGCATAGTCGACAATGTCGCCGACACGCACATCTTCGACGTTGACATGGGCCGTCAGCCAGCCGTCGTACAGGCCTTTCTCGGCATCCTTCTCCTGCCTGAAAATATCGAATTTCGTGCTTGCCAGCCGGTCGATCACGGCGCCATCGCGGATGATGTGCAGATGGTTCAAGGTGACTTTGTGCCGCGACGGATCGAACTGCAGGTTGATTCCGGCGCCCTGCTCAAGGCCGGGCCGGTCGACGATCTTATAGACCGTGCGGGAGTATTGGTCGTAGCCGCCGGTGCGGTGCACGATCTGGTCGTCCGAGAGCAGCCACGAGATGCCGTTCCTGATCTGGTCGGATCGGGTGGCGTCAGCCGAGGGAACGTCGATCAGCCTGGTCCAGGCCGGCGCTGGTCCGATAAGGACGACGTCGTCGGACAGGGCGGGAGAACTCAAGCTGACCAGAAACAGGGCGAAAGCAATGAGCCGCCAGTAAGATTTGATCACACAAAAATCAATACAGACCGACATCCCAGTTTCGCCAGCGCCCCAAAGAGCCCCTTTTGTCAAAGGCTTTCCGGCAGAAGTAAAGACCATGCCCTATGTTTTTGGATGCCGTGCCAGCCGAAATGGCTCAAGCCCCGTATCGCTGCTGCAGGTGACGGGTGAAATGCGCGGCGTTGAGTTTCTCGCCCGTGGCGCGTTCGAGCAGTTCGGGCGTCGACCAGTGTGAGCCCTGCGACCAGATCTTGTCGCGGCGCCAGCCGTTGATGGCCTCGAAGTTTCCCTTCGCAAGGTCGTCGTCGGCGGAAGGATGCTTGCTGGTCAGGGCCGCCCACTGCTGCGCTGCCATCATGGCGCCCAGCGTATAGGACGGGAAATAGCCGAAGGCCGCACCTGGCCAATGCACGTCCTGCATCGGTCCGTCGGCCGGGTTGTCGATGGTCGACAGGCCAAGATACTCCCGCATCTTGGCGTCCCACGCCTCGGGCAGGTCGGCAACCTGCAGTCGCCCCGAGACAAGCTCCTGCTCCAACTCGTAGCGCAGGATGACATGCAGCGGGTAGGTGACCTCGTCGGCGTCGACGCGGATCAGGCCGCGCTCGACCCGGTGTACATGGGGCAGGATGTCGTCGAGCGACCAGGCTTCGCCGAGATGCTTTTCGACCACGGGCAGCGCCCAGCGCCAGAATTCGGGGTTGCGGCCGATCTGCTTCTCGACGAACAGGCTCTGGCTTTCATGCACCGCCATGCCGCGCGCCTTGCCCAGCGGCCAGTGCGCCCAGGCCTTCGGCAGGTTCTGTTCGTAGAGCGCGTGGCCGGTCTCGTGCAGCACGCCCATCAATGCCGACAGGAAATCCGAGGTCTTGTAGCGGGTGGTGATGCGCACGTCGCTCGGCACGCCGCCGCAGAAAGGATGATGCGACACCGACAGCGAGCCATGGGTGAGGTCGAAGCCGACCGCCGCCATCATGGCGAGGCCAAGCTCGCGCTGCCGGTCTATCGCATAGCTGCCCGAGAGCGGCTTAAGCGGATGGCTGGCCAGCCGCGCTTCCTGCACGGCCAGCGCCTCAGGCACGAAGCCTTTCAGGAACGTCTTCAACTCAGTGAAGACCGGCGTAATGTCGGCGGCGCGGTTGCCGGGATCGTATTGCTCCATCAGCGCGTCGTAGGGATCAAGGCCGAGCGCATCGGCGCGCAGTGCGGCCTCCTCGCGGACCAGCGCGATGACACCTTCGAGTGCCGGCAGGAAGCCGGCCCAGTCGTTCTTGGCGCGCAGGTCACGCCAGAGCTGCTCGGAGCGCATGCGCGCCACCGTCTGGTGCTCGACGAACTCGACCGGCAGGCAGGTCAGGTTGGTGTATTGCCGGCGCAATTCCCGGACCGCCGCCTGCTGCTCCTCGTTCAGCACCTCCTGTTCGGCGGCAGCGAGCCAGTCGGCGATTTCCGGCGCCGTTGCCCGGGCATGCAGCATGCCGGCCAGGGAAGACATGGCTTCGGCGCGCTTCTCACCGCCACCGACGGCCATGTGGGTCGCCTCGTCGGCGCCGAGGATGGCGAGCGCATGTTCCAGCGCTTCGAGCTTGTGGCCGAGATCATCGAGTTTCTGAAAGGACATGGCAGGTTCCGCGTTTTGGACGGCGGGAAAAGATACCAATGCGCCAGGCTTGGCAACCCTGCACAAGTGTCGGTCAATGGGGGCAAGGCGGCGCAAGCTTGCACGCCGTGGCGGGCGTGCTCAATATGGCCCGACGGCGTGATGCCGCCTGGGGGAGAAAGACATGATCGCCAACATACTGGTCGGGCTGGTGGCGCTGATCCACTGCTACATCGTCTATCTGGAGATGGTGGCGTGGGACACGCCACGTGGCCACAAGGCGTTCAACCTCAAGCCGGACTTTGCCAGTGCCTCGAAAGTGCTTGCCGCCAATCAGGGGCTCTACAACGGCTTCCTTGCCGCCGGGCTGATCTGGGGCCTTTATCTCGGCGCGGACGGATTCCAGATCAAGGTGTTCTTCCTGCTTTGCGTCGCCACCGCCGGGCTCTATGGCGCGGCGACCGCCAGCAGGAAGATCCTGTATATCCAGACCGTGCCAGCGGTGGTTGCGCTCGTCGCGCTCTTGCTCGGCTGGTAAAAAGACGCCCCCGGACCAGATCCCGCGGGCGTCAGACTGTCCCGTCCCCATTCTTTGGATATCCGAGGATATCGCAGCGGGTTCTCAGCCGTTCGGATAATTGCCGCCGTCGGAACCGTCACCGATCATGAAGCCACTACCGGTATCGGACATCAGAGCTTGATCGACATTGTCGAGCCGGCGCAGCAGGTCGTGATATTGCGCGGCCGGGATCCGGCCATGATCCGAGCCAGCGACCCGTTCGGCGGCCTGGCTGATATGCGCCGCGCGCAGATGCAGCCGATGCGCTTCGGCCGATGTGATCGCGTTGGCCTGCCTGGCATCAGTGATGCCCTGGTCGATGCCCTGTATCTGCTCGATCAGGCCAGTCACGCGCGGACCGGTCATGTCGGTCGGGTCGCTGGCGTCGAGGGCGCCCTTGTGATGATGTCCGGCGGCATAGGCGCCGGCGAGCGGAACGGCGATCAGAAGTGTCGTAAGGGCTGCAGTCCTGAGAGTCTTCAAAGAACGCATGATGTGCGTCTCCTCCTGCTTTGGAAGGGGTAAGCGCTTTCGCTCCGCCTTCCCGACGCGGGCCGTCGGGTTCCGTCGCGTCGCGATGGGAGGCATCGCCGGCGGTTCTCGGCCCTGCGCGGCAAATTAGGAGCCCAGAAACGTGAAGTGTAATTAAAAAAAGATAATGTTTTCAGGCCTTGCCGAGGCTGCCTTGCGCCCTAGAGTTGAGACGTCGAACAAATTCGCGTGACCAACAATCAACGTTCGGTGAGCTTCAGTTCAATGCGGCGGTTCTTGTTGCGGGCCTCTTCGGTGTCGGCGGGGTCGAGCGGCTGAAATTCGCCGAAGCCGGCGGCGACCAGCCGATTGGCGGGCACACCATTCTCGATCAGGAACTTGACCACCGACGTCGAGCGCGCCGTCGACAACTCCCAATTGTCGCGGTAGCGGCCGGTGCCCGACAGCGGCTTGTTGTCGGTGTGGCCGTCGACGCGCAGCACCCAGTTGATCTCCGGCGGAATTTCCTTTTGCAGTTCGATGATGGCGTCGGCGAGCTTCTTCATCTCGACTTTGCCGGCATCGTTGATCACTTCGGAGCCGGTCGGAAACAGCACCTCCGACTGGAAGACGAAGCGGTCACCGACGATGCGGATGTTCTCGCGGTCGGCGAGGATTTCGCGCAACCGGCCGAAGAAGTCCGAGCGGTAGCGGTTCAGTTCCTGCACGCGCTGCGCCAGCGCGACGTTCAGCCGACGGCCGAGATCGGCGATCTTGGTGTTGGAATCGCGGTCGCGGGTTTCAGAGACGTTGAGGGCGTCCTCGAGCGCGCCGATCTGCTTGCGCAACGCCGCGATCTGCTGGTTGAGGATCTCGACCTGGCTCAGCGCCTGCTGGCTGATCTGGCGCTGGTTGTCGAGTTCGCCGCCCAGTTGAGCCGCACGCTGGTTGGCGGCGTCGCCGGCACCCGCACCTTGCGCCAGCAATTGCTCCAGCCGGCTCTTCTCGGCTTCCGCCGCCGACAGCGAGGCCTGCAGATTGGCCAGCGAATCGTCCTTGTCCTGCGCGCTCGATCGCTCCAGCGCCAGCAACTGCGTCAGTTCGTTGATCTGCGAGTTGAGGCGCGAGAGCACGGTGTCTTTGCCGGAGAGTTCGCGGCCGAGCAGGAACTGCGCCAGCACGAAGACGGTGAGCAGGAACATGATGGCGAGCAACAGCGTCGACAGTGCGTCGACGAAGCCCGGCCAATAATCGATGCGGCGGTCGGTGCGACGGCCCCTGGCGAGCGCCATGCTAGTGCACCCCGGGCTTCTTCAGCGCGTCGGCGATCTTTTCCAGCGTGTTGCGCATCGCCTTCTGCTCGTCCGACTGGGCTTCGACCCAGTCGCGCATGATCTGCTGCTCGGAGCGCATGTTCTTGACCAGGCCGGAAATGCCGTCGGCGAGATTGGCCATCGCGGTGGCGACGCGCGGATTGGAGCCGCCGCCGTTTTCCTGCATGCTGCGCAGCCGCTCCGACAAAAGGCGGATCTCGTCGGAAGGCTCGTTCTTGGCCGGATCGGCAACGACGATGTCGGAGGAGAGATCGGTGACCGAGGACAGCCAGTTTTCAAGCTCGGTGTAGAAGCGGGTCTGAGCGCGGCCGGCCTGCAGGTCGAGGAAGCCGAGCACCAGCGAACCGGAAAGGCCGAACAGCGAGGACGAGAAGGCCGTGCCCATGCCGGCCAGCGGCGCCGACAGGCCCTGTTTCAACGATTCGAGCACGGCGGCGGCGTCGCCGGTGCCGGGATCGAGCGATTCGATGGTCTCGCGGATCGAGCCGATGGTGTTCAAAAGACCCCAGAAGGTGCCGAGCAGGCCGAGGAACACCAGCAGGCCGACGAGGTAGCGCGAGGTGTCGCGGCTTTCGTCGAGGCGGGTGGCGATCGAATCCAGCATGGTGCGCATCGAGGAGGTCGAGAAGGCAACGGTCGATGAACGGCCGATCATCGCCTTCATTGGCGCCAGCAGCACCGGTTCGGTGGTTTCGGAGCCGGCGCGGAAGGAATTGACCCAGCGCACTTCGCGAAACAGCCGTCCGACCTGGGCGAAGGCCAGCAGGATGCCGACCGCCAGCACACCGATGATAAGGCCGTTGAGGCCGGGATTGGTGGTGAAGGCGCTGGAGATCTGGCGGGTGAGGATGGCGGCGATGAAGGCGACGATGAACAGGAAGATGACCATGGTCAGGAGGAAGACCTGTGGGCTCGACAGCTTGTGCGGATCGTACATCAGGACATCAGAGCGCCTGCCCACGCCGAAAGATCTGAGAAAAGCCATCCGTGCCCCGTTTCCGATGCTCTTTATTTGCCTTGACGCAATTCCGAACGGGAAACCGCTCACACTTTCCCGGAATTACTCCACTGCCGCCGATCACGTAATTCGCGACTCTAAACGGAATTGTGACCAAATTGAATGGCGCTTGGCAATATTGCCCGACAGATCGGGCCGCGCTCCGCCTTTCAGAGGCGGTTGATAACCAGGCAGTCGACCATGGCGGCAAGATGCAGCCCGGCACCGGTGATGACGAAGCCATGCCAGACGGCATTGTGGAAGCGCAGCCCCTTCCAGGCGAAGAAGATGACGCCGCAGGAATAGACGATGCCGCCGGCGACGATCAGCGCGATCGACGTTGTCGGCAATGTCTCGATCAGCGGCTTGACCAGAACGATGCCGCTCCAGCCGATGGCGAGATAGAAGACGATGGCCAGGCGGTCGAAGCGGCCGGGCAGAAATACTTTAATGGCGATACCGGTCACAGCTGCCGTCCAGACTAGGACAATCATCGGCAGCGCCAACGGCGAGCCGTCGAGCTGGGTCAGAAAGGGCGTGTAGGTAGCGGCGATCAGTAGGTAGATCGCTGCATGGTCGAAGCGCCGCAAGATCCATTTTGCCGGCGATGTCACCGGCCACAGATTGTAGGTGAGCGACACCGACAGCACGGTCAGCAGCGATACCACATAGAAGGCTACGGCGATGTATTCGCCCGGACCGGCATGGAAAGCGGCCAGCGCCAGCAAGGTCGAGCCCGCCGCTATCGCCAGCACGATACCGACCGCGTGCACAACGCCGTCGGCGATCATCTCCGCACGCGAATACTGCCAGCGCCCGACAAAGGGGATATCGATTGGCGTTTCTGGCGGGGATAGTGGCGGCATGCGCGAAGGTCCTTCGTCCCCCCTTTATCTGGGCGGTCGCCGGGCAGTATTTCAAGCTTTGGTTGCGGTTTTGCGACTGCGGCGCTTCAGCGCGCCGAGATCGGCTTCTTCACCGCCTTGAGCAGCGCGCGCTGGATGACCTCGTTGCCGGCAACGACCGAGCCGGCGTTGAGCATGTCCTGGCCGCCATCCATGTCGGAGATGAAGCCGCCGGCTTCGCGGACCAAGAGCAGACCGGCGGCAATGTCCCAGGCCGACAGGCCGGTTTCCCAGAAGCCGTCCATGCGGCCAGCGGCGACATAGGCGAGATCGAGCGCGGCCGAACCCAGGCGGCGCACGCCGGAGACCTCGGCCATCACATTGCGCAGCTCGACCAGGAAATTGCCGTGCTGGCCGCGGCCGAGATGCGGGATGCCGCAGCCGATCACGCAGTCGGTGAGCTTGATACGGCCGGCAACGCGCAGCCGGCGATCGTTCATGAAAGCGCCGCCGCCGCGCTCGGCGGTGTAGAGCTCGTCCATCGCCGGATTGTAGATGACGGCGGCGACGAGCTGACCCTGGCGCTCCAGCGCGATCGAGATGGAAAAGATCGGAATGCCATGCAGGAAATTGGTGGTGCCGTCGAGCGGGTCGACGATCCAGCGGTGCTGGTCGTCGTCGCCTTCGACCGCGCCGCGCTCTTCCATCAGGAAGGCATAGCCCGGCCGCGCCTTCGATAGTTCGGCAAACAGGATGTCCTCAGCCTTGCGGTCGGCCTGGCTGACATAGTCGCCTGGCCCCTTCATCGACACCTGCAGGTTCTGCACCTCGCCGAAGTCGCGCGACAGCGAGCGGCCGGCCTTCATGGCGGCCTGGACCATGACATTGAGAAGTGCTGAGCGTGCCATCGTGTTTCTTCCTGCTGCTGCGCCTTAAGATCAGTCTGCGCGGCGCATGTAGGTGAGCTCGTTGGTGTCGACGACGATGCGTTCGCCGGCGCCGATGAATGGCGGGACCAGCACGCGAATGCCGTTTTCCAGCACCGCCGGCTTATAGGAAGACGCAGCCGTCTGGCCCTTCACCACCGGATCGGCCTCGGTGATGGTCAGCGTCACCTGGTCGGGCAGCGAAATGCCGATCGGCCGGTCCTCATAAAGTTGGACGGTCACCATCATGCCGTCCTGCAGGAAAGCGGCGCGATCGCCGACGAAATCCTTCGCCAGTTCGAGCTGCTCGTAGCTCTGGGTGTCCATGAACACCAGCGCGTCGTCCTGTGCGTAGAGGAAGGAAAAATCCTTCAGGTCGAGCCGGATCTGCTCGACGGTCTCAGCCGAACGGAAGCGTTCGTTGAGCTTGGTGCCGTTGATCAGGTTCTTCAGTTCGACCTGGTTGTAGGCGCCGCCCTTGCCGGGCTTGACGGTGTTGGTCTTGACCGCCACCCAGAGGCCGCCATCGTGCTCGATGACATAGCCGGGACGGATTTCGTTGCCATTGATCTTGGCCATGATGATGTTGATCCGGGAATGAGATGGTCGCTGGACAAGCGATTTCGGGCTCCCAAGACCACAAATCACCCGAAGAGGCAAGGGAGCGGGCAGGTCGGCGCCGACCGGAAGGCATCGATACGCGCACGTCGGGCACCGGATACGGCGCCGACGCAGGCACGATCAGCCCGGCTGATTGACAACCGAGCCGACCGCGTCGGCGATGGCCTGGGCGACCTTCGCCAGCCGATGGATGTGCGGCGAGCGCAGGGCGACAACTTGCATGGACAGGTCGAGGCTCTTCGTCTCCACAAGTGTCACGCCCTGCGGCAGCTGCTTGCCGAAAAGGCGCATTGGCATCAGGCCAACACCATGGCCGCGGCGCACCCATTCCAGCTGCATGGTCGGGTCCTGGATTTCGGCGGCAATGGATAGTCTGCGGCCGTCATCGCCAAGAGCGGCAAGCAAAAGCTGGCGCGCATCGCACGGCGCCGGGCTCAAGATCCAGGCAGCATTTTTGAGGTCGGGTATCTGCCGCGCCTGCTCGTTCGTCACGATGCCGAGACGTTCGATGCCGATGCAGGCATCGCCGTCATCGTTGCCGCCTGCGCGCAGCACGATGGCAAGGTCGATCTGCCCGCGGTCGAACTGATCGACAAGTTCGGCGCTCCAGCCGGTCTTGAGCCGCAACGACACTTTCGGGAACATCGCCGCAGCATTGGCAATGGCCTCCGCCACGCCCCGGTCAGAAAGGCCATGGGCGAGGCCAAGGCGAAGCAGGCCTTCCGGCTCGGTCTTCCCGGCAAAGGATTTCAGTGCCTCCACGGAAGCGAGAATGTCGCGGCCGCGCGCCAGCACTTCCAGACCCACCGGGGTCAGTCGAGGCGGCTTTTGCCGGCGGTCGAGCAGCGTCGTGCCAAGCATGTCCTCCAGCCGCTGGATCTGCCTTGTCACGGCCGGCTGCGTCAGCGGCAGGCGCCGGGCGACTTTCTGGATCGAGCCTTCCTCGGCAAACAGGGCGAGCGTGCGCAGTTCCTCAAGCATCACCGCAACCATGTTCTGCAAGCATAATCATGTTGAACATTATGAATTTGAAATCCATCGCCTGACAAGCGATTTCCTTTCAAGGAAAGGACGACGAAAATGAAGGCAATCGAACTGCAGAGCCCCGGCGGCGTCGACAATCTCAAAATGGTCGAACGGCCAATGCCGGAACCCGGCCGTCAGGAGATGATCATCAGGGTCAAGGCGACGGCCCTCAACTACCGCGATGTCGAGATCGCGCGCGGCAGCTATCACACGACATTCCCCTTGCCGCTGGTACCGCTTTCCGACGGCGTCGGCGAGGTCGTTGCGCTTGGCTCCGAGGTCAGCCGCTTCAAGGTCGGCGACCGGGTCTGCGGCACGTTCTGGCAGCGCTGGGTCGGCGGCAGCTTCGCCATCGCCGAACCTTCCTACCAGCGCGGCGGTCCGATCGACGGTTTGCTGAGCGAATTCGCCCGGCTGGACGAACAGGCGGCTGTCATCGTCCCGGCGCATCTCAGCGACGCCGAGGCGGCGACATTGCCTTGCGCTGGCGTGACCGCCTGGCATGCGCTGTTCACGGAAGGCAAGCTCAAGGCAGGCGAAACCGTGCTCAGCCTCGGCACCGGCGGCGTGTCGCTGTTTGCCGTGCAGTTCGCAAGGGCCGCCGGAGCGCGCATCATTGTTACGTCGAGCAGCGATGAGAAACTTACCCGGGCGAAAGAGCTAGGCGCGCATGACGGCGTCAACTACCGCGACAATCCGGACTGGTCGTCGGCCGTGCTGGCGCTGACCGATGGCCGGGGCGCCGATCACATCATCGAAGTCGGCGGTCCGCAAAGTTTCGCGCAGTCGCTGAAGGCGTCGGCGCGCGGCGCCCAGATCAATGTCATCGGCTATCTCGGTGGCAGTGAAGGAGCGATCAATCCGCTCGACATCTTCCACCGCCAGGTGAAAGCACGCGGCATTCCGGTCGGCTCGCGCGAATCCTTCGAGGCCATGAATCGGGCGCTTGCCGTCAACCGGCTGCGGCCGGCAATCGACCGGGTCTTTCCCTGGGCAGAGGCGAAAGAAGCCTTTCGGCATCTCGAACACGGCTCGCCCTTCGGCAAGGTCGTGCTCGATCATGTCGGGTGACATCGCCCGTCAAGGCAGGCGGTTTGCCTTCTGCAAGGCCTGCTTGGTCTGGTCGTCGGTCAGCCCTTGCAGGAAATCGTCCATCTCCGGATCGATAAGGCCGGCGCGGCGGGCGACCACGTACCAGGCTCCAGCCAGGATCAGGTCGGGATCGGTGCCGATGCCGCCCATGTAAAGCTTTGCCAGCCGGTTCTGGGCGGCGACGTTGCCGCCTTCGGCCGCCTGCTTCATCCAGTTAAAGCCGGATTTCAGGTCGCGGACACCGCCGCGGCCCTCGATCATCCAGGCGGCAAGATCGATCTGCGCGGTGTCGTAGTTCTGCCTTGCGGCCTGCGCCAGCAGGCGGCGTGCCTGGGCATCGTCGTGCGGCTTGCCGCCGACGCCATTGGCATAGACTTGCGCCATCGCATACTGGGCGTCGGCAAGGCCGGTCGCCGCGGCGCGCTCATAATAAGGCATGGCTCTGGCAATGCCGGCATCGCCCGGATCCTGCTGCACAAGCAGCTGCGCGAAGTTGAACTGCGCCAGGCGATTGCCGGCTTCGGCGGCGGCCTGCATCAGGGCGTAGGCTCCCTTCTCGTCCTTCTTGACGTAGCGGCCGTCGAGCAGCATCAGCGCGTACTGGAACTGCGATTCCGGGATGCCCTGTTCGGCGGCCTGCGCATACCATTTGGCGGCCTCCGCCGGGTTGAGCGGCACACCCAGCCCGCGCGACAGGATCTCGGCCACCAGCGTTTGTGCCGCCGGGTCGCCATTCTGGGCCCGTACCAACGCCAGATTGTAGGCGGTCTTGTAGAGGCCGCGCTGGAAAGCGCCATAGGCCGGGTCCGCCGGCTTGGCGCCGAAACGCTCAGGATTGATGGCGTCGGCCGACGGCAGCGGCGCGGTCGTCGCAGGCTGCGGCAGCGGGGTGTCGATCGGCTTGTCGACATGAACGCCAGAACCCGTGGCGCCGGTGTTTGAGGCGCCGGCCTTTGCGGCAGCCGCATCGGGGGCCTTCGCATCCGGTGCGCTGATGTCGGGTGCGCTGGTATCAGGCCTGGGCTGCGGCAGCGGAATGGGTTCCGCCGCCATCGCCGCCCCGCTCATCAAGGCCGCAACGAAAACCGCGATAGCAAGTCCTGGTCGGCGCACGTCAGTCCTCGAAGCGCGGCGCGGTTTCGTCGAGCAGCGCATTGGCGGCAGCAATCGCCGCTTTCGGATTGGCGCCGTCGGCGAAGACAGCGCTGGACAATGCCACGAATTCGGCGCCGGTATCCGCCACCGCCTCGACCGAGGCCAGGTCCGACCCGGCCATGACGATGCAAGGGATCTGGATCATGTCGGCCCACCAGCGGCCGAGTGACAGATTGCGCGGATGCGGCTCCGGCTTGTTGTCGTAGCCGAAGCGGCCGAAGAAGATGTAGTCGGGCCTGGTTTCGCCGAGTTCCAGCGCGTCGTCGCGGGTCTTCGCGCCACCGGCGCCGACCATCATCTTGCCCTCGAAGTGTTCGATGGTCTCGGCGAGCGCGTCCTTGGAGACCTCGACATGAATGCCGTCGGCCTGGACGCGGCCGGCAATGCGGGTGTCGCCGGCGATGATGACGGCGATGCCGGCCGCCTGCGCCACGGGTACGATCTGTTCGGCAAAGGCCTGGAAGGCAGCCTCGTCCATGCCGTTTTCAGGCAGGATCAGCGAAGCGACGTCGCCGCCCTCGAAGGCAGCTGTAATGCGCTCGGCCGGTGCGTTCTTGGGCGCGATCAGCACGATGCGGCAGCGATTGGGGGGTGTTGCGTCGTTCATTGGCTTTCGATCCCGGAATTCGCCTATGCCGGGCGAAGATGGTTGCATTGCGGCATAGAGCAAAGCGCCCGCCTTGAACAGGCGGGCGAGGATCGATGCGATGGCTTGGTTTACGATCGCCGGCGAGCGGCCGGTCTGCGGCTCATTTGACGGCTTGCGGGCTTTCGGCCGGCGATTTGGCCTTCCACAAAGTCCAGCCGAGATTCATGCCGGCGGCGGCAATCAGGATGGCGGCGGCGCCGACGAGCTGGGCCGGATGCAGCCGGTGACCGAAAGCAACGACATCGACCAGGATCGCCACGACCGGATAGATGAAGGACAGCGACCCCTGCACATGCGTCGGCAGTTTCTGGATGGCGCCATACATCAATATGTACACCAGGCCGGTGTGGACGACGCCAAGTGTGACCAGCATGGCCCAGCTCCAGCTATCGGCGGGCAAATGGGCGAGGTTGGCAAAGGGCGCCAGCATGACGACGCCGACGCAGACCTGGATCAGCGCGATCAGGTGCGGCGGGGTGCCCTTCAGCTTCTTGGCGACGATGGCCGCGACGGCCCAGAAGAAGGCAGCACCCAGCGCCATGCCGATGCCGGTGACATAATCGCTGCCGACGATGCCGGAACCCGCATCGGGCCCTGTCTGCACGATCAACAGCATGCCGGCGAAGGCGATGCCGAGCCAGGTCAGCTTGGTCAGGGTCAGCCGCTCGCCGAAGAACAGCGCGCCGAAGCCGACCAGCATAAAGGGCTGGGTGTTGTAGACCGCCGTGGCGATCGAGATCGAGGCTCGCGAGAAGGCGCTGAACAGCAACAGCCAGTTGATGACGATGGCCGCGCCGCCGAGCGCGGCGATGGCAACGATGCGCAGCGTCAGCTTGCCGCGCAGCAGCCCGAGTGCTGCGCAGGTGATGAGCAGCGCCACCGCACCGAAGGCGCAACGCCAGAACACCACGTCCATGACGGGCTGGCCCGACATGACAACGAACCAGCCGATGGTGCCGATGATTGTCATCGCCGCCGTCATTTCGATCGTGCCGCGCACCGTGCTGTCCATGACAATACCTCTGATATCTCTTGAGGCGAGATAATCTCATGCGATCCCGAGGGTTTATATGACTTCTGAAAGGTGATATGTGGTCGCAACCTAATTTACTAAGGCGATCTCTGCCTTTTGCGAGGAAATGAAAAATGCTGGACGAGCTGGACAGAAAGCTTCTCGATATCCTGGTCAAGGATTCCCGGACCTCATTGAAGGATCTGGCGCAGCAGGTCGGGCTGTCGTCGCCCAGCGTGTCCGAGCGGCTGCGGCGGCTCGAGGAGCGCGGGGTCATCCGCGCCTTCACTGTCGAGATCGACCCGGAGGCGCTGGGCTATCCGCTGCAGGCGATCGTGCGTATCCGGCCATTGCCGGGCAAGTTGCATATCGTGCAGCAGCTGATCGAGGAGATCCCCGAGTTCGGCGAATGCGACAAGGTCACCGGCGACGATTGTTTCGTGGCGCGACTTTATGTGCGTTCGATGAGCGAGCTCGACAAGCTGCTCGACCGCATCGCCGACAAGGCCGAAACCAGCACCGCCATCATCAAGGCGCAGCCGATCCGGCGCCGCCCGCCGCCGATGGGAAATGCTTAGAGTTCCAGCTTGTAGCCGATGTGGCTGGCCTTGAAGCCGAGCCGGTCATAGAAGCGGTGCGCGTCGTGGCGGCTCTTGTTGGTGGTCAGTTGGACAATTTTGCAGCCGCGTGCACGGCATTGTTCGACCGCCCATTCCAGCAGGCGCTGTCCCAGCCTTTCACCGCGCCGGTCGGCGGCGACGCGGACAGCCTCGATCTGGCCGCGCCAGGCGCCCTGCAGCGACAGGCCGGCAAGATAGCTGATCTGCAGCGTGCCGATGACGCGGCCGCCGTCCGTCATCACGGCCAGAAGCAGGTTGGGGTCGGCGTTCACAGCCGCAAAGGCGTCGCGATAGGCTTTGGCCAGCGGTTCGCTTGCGTCTTCGCGGCTGCGGCCGAGCGGATCGTCGGCAAGCATGGCGACGATGGCCGGCAGGTCAATTTCCTCGGCGCGGCGGATCTGGACTTCGCTCATTCTCGAAACCTCATGCGGGGACGGTGCCTTATGCATCGACGGCAATCGTGCCGCAAATCCGACGCCGGTGCCTTACGCACAATTGATCGCCACAGCCGGCATTTTCATGGTCGCGGTGCACGGGTTTCTGGGCTATTGCAGCGCCAGTCTTCCCTCCAGCCTCCCTCACTTCATGTCAGGTCTGCTCGCCGATCCGTGGTTCTATGCCGCCGCCATTCCGGCGGTGATCCTTGTCGGCCTGTCGAAGGGCGGCTTCGGCGGCGCTGTCGGCTTTGTCGGCGTGCCTTTGATGGCGCTGGCCATGCCGCCGGTGCAGGCGGCCGCCATCCTGCTGCCGATCCTGTGCCTGATGGACATCGTTTCGGTGTGGACGTGGTGGGGCGTCCATGACCGCAAGATGCTGGTCGACATGATGCCTGGTGCGGTGATCGGCATAGGGCTGGGCTGGCTGACGGCAGCGCTCGTCACCGAAGAGATGGTGCGGCTGATCGTCGGTGCCGTCGCGCTCATCTTCGTGCTGCGCTGGCTCTATCTGCAGTTCCGCCATGGTTCCGACCATGCGGCGGCGCCAAACCGCATCGCCGCCGCCTTCTGGGGCACCGTCGCCGGCTTCACCAGCTTCGTCGCCCATGTCGGCGGCCCGCCCTTCCAGGTCTATGCGCTGCCGATCCGGCTCGATCCGAAAGTGCTGTCGGGGACATCGGCGATTTTCTTTGCCGCCACGAACGCGCTGAAGCTGATCCCTTATTTCGCGCTCGGCCAGTTCGACACCGCCAATCTGACGGCGTCCGCCGTGCTGATGCCGCTGGCACCGCTGGCCACCATTGCCGGCGCCTGGCTGGTACGGCGCATGCGGCCGGAGATCTTTTATCCCTTCACCTACGCGACCGTGGCCGTGGTCGCGGTCAAGCTGCTGTGGGACGGGATCGCCGGCCAGCTGTAAAGCAGCGCGAGGCGGCCGTACGGTCGCCTACATATTCTCGGTGTTAGATAGCGCTCGGCACGAGACGGCGACTGCCGCCAAAGGCCAGTGCGGCGCCGGCGATGACGACCAAAATCATGCCGGCGAGAATGCCGATGTCGTGCTCGGTCGGTTTGAGCACCATGTCCGCGACCACGACCAGCATCACTGCATAGTCGAAGCGTGCCACGCTCATCATGCGCTGGCCCATGGCAAGGACAGCAGGTGACATTCCCTCCTTGGCGACCACCGCTCCCATGCGCTCGCCGATTGGTTTGAAGACGAACATGCCGATCGAAAAGGTCGTGGCATAGCCGACGAGACCGATGACAATCCACAAATCTGCGAATCCCACCCAGAAGCTGCACATGATCAGGCCGAAGATCAGCGTCAGCATCGACATCGGTGCGAAAAACCTGCCGCCCAGTTGTCCGCTGCCACGGATCGCCTGCAGCTTTTCCTCGATGTTGCCGGCGCGCTCGGCAAGCATGCCGAGCAGGAACAGCACGAACCCACCTCCGACCCACAAAATGGCTGTGACGACGTGGAGGAATTTGACGATCGAATACCAGTCCATAGGTTGCTCCTGGGCAGTTCCGGTGGGTTGCGGCGGCACGGATCTGTGCGCGACGGTGTGAGGAACGGGCGTTTAGCGCAACGCGTGTTTCGGAACGATGTCGCGTCGGCGCTCCAGTCTGTTACCGCGGTTTGATCATTCATTTTGGTGGCAAGCCGCGGCGACGGGCGGCTGTCATGGCAAAAGAGGACAGGTTCTGCGGCATGATCCTGAAACGTCCCGAGATTAAGCCGCTCGCGACCGACGTTCCATTCTGGCCGCGCGCGATCGAACCAAGTCTGCGGCAATCAACGAGGGCATCCCATGCAAGGCGTAGCACGAAATTTCTTCACCCTGGCCGTCATCTACGCGCTGTGCGGCATGGCTTTGGGCCTGCACATGGCGATCACCAATGACCATGGCAGATGCCGACCCACGCACACACCATGGTGGCGGGCTGGCTGATGTCGGCGGTGTTCGCTTTCTTCTATCATTTGTTCCCGGCCATCGGGCAAAAGACGATTGCCGTCATCCATTTCTGGCTGACGGCAGTCAGCGGCATCGCGCTGATGATCGGGCTCTATTTTGAACTTGCGGGCCATCCGGAGATCGAGCCGGTACTGGCCTCTTCCTCGATCGGTTTTTATGCGGGAATGCTGTTGTTCGCCTTCATTTCCTTGCCGGCGATCTGGAAGAAGGCTGGAGCAAGCTGACGATCAGGTTCTGAGGGCCGTTGTGCTGATACGGCACAGAACGGCAGCGGTCGATCAAGAAATATCCGCTCCGTTAAGGGTTCATTAAGCTTTACAGGTGTTTACTATGTCCATCCAGTTATCTGGATTCTTACCGAGTGGTTGGAGCCACTTCGTTTGACGCCTCCCTGTTAAACTCCTGAGAGCCGCCTTATCCGCGGCTCTTTTTTTGTCCGCATTTTGGGCTGCCTCGCGCCCATCCGCCGGCGTTAACCGTTTGTTAAACATGTGCTTGCCTTCAACGGCGGCGAAGCGCATTTTCAAGCTTCAGTCATCTAGGGTGCCGGCGTGACGGCGAAGAAGCCGAATCAGCCGACGGGGTAGTGCAGGGGCGTATCGATGAACGAGCCTTCGAAGGGCATCGCGAAAACCATCAAACTGGCGGAACGCCGGGTTTTCTCCCAATCCTTCAAACCGCTTTACCAGGAAGGCATGGGCCTGGTTGAGCAAGCAGCCGAATATCTCGACGGCAAGGGCCGGGCCGAGGCCAAAAAGTTGTCCAGGCTGGCGGCGACGCTCTATGCGGCCGAATCGATGCGGCTGACCACCAGGCTGATGCAGGTTGCCTCCTGGCTGCTTTTGCAGCGGGCGGCAAACTCCGGCGAGATGACCCGCGACCAGGTTGCTTCGGAAAAATCCAAGGTTCGCCTCGACACCGCGTCGGCGCATGACGAGGCGGCCGGCTGGAACGAACTGCCGAAGGATTTCCTCGATCTCGTCACACGCTCGCTGCGCCTCCAGGCTCTGGTGCGCCGTATGGACGAGGAGATCTATGGCGGCGCGTTTACCGAGACGCCGTCCGCCGTCCGCCGCGTCAATCCGGTTTCCGACCAGATCACGCTGCTCAACACGGCTTTCGCCCGGGGTTAAAACGCCTCCCGTTTCCGGTTTGTTCACATTTCGCTGGCATCGCTGTCCGCCGGAGGTAAACTTGGCGGATGGGGGAAGCGATTCGCATCATCGGTATCGACCCGGGGCTGAGGCGCACCGGCTGGGGCATCGTAGAAAGCCTCGGCAATTCGCTGCGCTTCGTCGGCTCCGGCACCGTGCGCTCCGACGACAAGGCGGCGCTTGCGACACGGCTTTGTCAGTTGCATGACGGGCTGGCCGAGATCCTGCACGCTGCCATGCCGCAGGAGGCGGCCGTCGAGCAAACCTTCGTCAACAAGGATGCAGTGGCGACGCTGAAGCTCGGTCAGGCGCGCGGCATCGCCATGCTGGTGCCGGCGCGCGCCGGCCTTGTCGTCGCCGAATATGCCCCCAATGCCGTCAAGAAAGCGGTGATCGGCGTTGGCCATGGCGACAAGAAGCAGATCCACATGATGGTCAAGGTGCTGTTGCCGAAAGCCACTTTCGACACCGAACATGCCGCCGACGCACTGGCCATCGCCATCTGCCATGCGCATCACCGGCAAAGCGTCGCCTACAGGATGGCGGCTTTGGCATCATGAAAGGCTATTGAGCATGATAGGCAAGCTCAAGGGCACGCTGGACGAGATCGACGAGGATTTCTGCCTCGTCGACGTGCATGGCGTCGGCTATGTCGCTTATTGCTCGGCGCGCACTCTGGCCTCGCTGCCTTCGCCGGGCGAAGCGGTGGTGCTGTTCATCGAGACCTATGTGCGCGAGGACATGATCCGGCTTTACGGCTTTCAGTCGATACTGGAGCGCGAATGGTTCCGGCTCTTGATGACCAATGTGCAGGGCGTCGGCGCCAAGGTGGCGCTGGCGATCCTGTCGACATTGGCGCCGGCCGACCTCGCCAACGCGATCGCACTGCGCGACATCGCCATGGTCAGCCGCGCGCCCGGCGTTGGCAAGAAGGTGGCCGAGCGCATCGTCACCGAATTGAAGAACAAGGCGCCGGCCTATGCCGGAACCGCCTCCGGCACGATCGGCCTGAAGCAGGAGCTCGGCGAGGGTGTGGCACCGGCGCCGATCACCGACGCCGTCTCGGCGCTGGTCAATCTCGGCTATTCGCGCGACACAGCAGCCAATGCCGTGGCGGCGGCGCTGAAGACCGCCGGCGAGGATGCGGATGCCTCGAAGCTCATTCGTTTCGGGTTGAAGGAATTGGCGCGGTGAGCGGTTGCTTGCCCCCTCCTTTACCCTGTGCGAGGAAGGCGGCATGAGCCTTTCCCCTCGCCTCATTGCCCCGGAAAAGCGCGGCGAGGATGCCGAGCAGACTTTGCGGCCGCAGACGCTCGCCGATTTCGTCGGCCAGGCGGCGGTCAGGGCCAATCTCAAGGTCTTCATTGAGGCCGCAAAAGGCCGCAGCGAGGCGCTCGACCATGTGCTGTTCGTCGGGCCGCCTGGGCTTGGCAAGACGACGCTGGCGCAGATCATGGCGCGCGAGCTCGGCGTCAATTTCCGTTCGACCTCGGGGCCAGTGATCGCCAAGGCCGGTGACCTCGCGGCGCTGCTCACCAATCTCGAAGACCGCGACGTGTTGTTCATCGACGAGATCCACCGGCTGAACCCGGCGGTGGAGGAAATCCTCTATCCGGCGATGGAGGATTTCCAGCTCGACCTGATCATCGGCGAAGGCCCGGCGGCGCGCTCGGTCAAGATCGACCTTGCCCGCTTCACGCTGGTCGCCGCAACGACAAGGCTTGGCCTTTTGACCAATCCGCTGCGCGACCGTTTCGGCATTCCGGTCAGGCTCAATTTCTATTCCGTCGAGGAACTGGAGCAGATCGTGCGCCGCGGCGCACGCATCCTGCAAATGCCGCTCGGCGACGACGGTGCTCTGGAGATCGCGCGCCGCGCCCGCGGCACGCCGCGCATCGCCGGCCGGCTGCTGCGCCGGGTGCGCGATTTCGCCTCCGTTGCCGGTGACGGCCATGTCGACAGGCAGATTGCCGATGAAGCCCTCACCCGCCTTGAGGTCGACGCGCTCGGCCTCGACGCGCTCGACCGCCGCTATCTCTCGATGATCGCCCGCAATTTCGGCGGCGGGCCGGTCGGTATCGAGACCATCGCCGCCGGCCTGTCCGAGCCGCGCGATGCTATTGAGGACATTATCGAGCCCTATCTGATCCAGCAGGGTTTCATCCAGCGCACGCCGCGTGGCCGCGTGCTGACCGCCAATGCCTGGCGCCATCTCGGCCTCGACGCGCCGAAGGACCTGGCCCAGCAGCAGATCAACCTGTTCCAGGAAGAGTAACGGAGATTTGTTCTTCGGAACGGTTTGTCTGCGCAGAATTTCCTCAAGCCTGCCAGCGTGAAGGCGCATTCCTGGATTTTATCGTGCGTCTTAATGTCGGCGCGGAACCGCTCCGATCAGGGTCGGAGCGGGGAAAGTGATCACCAGACGCGGGTTCCTGAAATTCGTCGGCGGTTCGTTCCTCTCGCTGGTTTCGCTCAGCGCCTATGCGGTTGGCATCGAGCCGATGCTGCTGACGCATGTGAAGCGCTATCAGCTGACGCCGCCGCATTGGCCTGCGGGTTTGAAGCTGCGCGCCGTCGTGCTTTCCGACATCCATGCCTGCCACCCCTGGATGACGCCGGAGCGGATCGCTTCGCTTGCGGCCGAGGCGAATGCGCTCAAGCCGGATGTGATCCTCATGCTTGGCGACTATCCGGCTGGCACTCGAATAGTGACGGGCTGGGTGGATGCCTCGGAATGGGCGCCGGCACTTTCCGGCCTCAAGGCGCCACTGGGCGTCTGGTCGATCCTCGGCAACCATGACTGGTGGGAAGACCGTACCGCCCAAAGGGTTGGCGTCGGACCGACGATTTCACGCAAGGCGCTGGAGACCGTCGGCATTCCGGTGCTGGAAAACGATGTCGTACGCCTGGAAAAGGACGGGCACGGCTTCTGGCTCGCCGGTCTTGCCGATCAGTTGGCGTTGCTCCCCGGCCGGGCCTGGGGCCGCAGTCACTTCAAGGGCCTGGACGATCTCGACGGCACGCTGGCCAAAGTCAGCGACCAGGCGCCCATCATCCTGCTCGCCCACGAGCCGGACATTTTCCCGAAAGTGCCGTGGCGGGTTTCGCTGACGCTGTCGGGCCACACCCATGGCGGACAGGTCAGGCTGTTGGGCTATTCGCCGGTGGTGCCGTCCCGCTTCGGCAACCGTTTCGCCTATGGCCATGTCGTCGAGAATGACCGCAACCTGATTGTGTCGGGTGGACTCGGCTTCAGCATCGCACCGGTGCGGTTCGGCATGCGCCCGGAGATCCTGCAGATCGATCTTGGTTCCACATAGACCTCGCCTTCAGTGAAGCGACCGGATCGCATCCATCACGGCAGGCTCGGCCTTTTCGCCGTTGAAAGCGTCGACGATGCCGAAGGCGCCACCAAAACTCCACACCGACCATGAGAAGCCATGCGCCTCGGCGCGCGCGATCACGTCCTTGACGTAAGCCGCGCGGTATTGCGGCGGCATGACATAGGGGTTGCCATACTCCTGGCGGATCATGCCGAATTCGCCCAGCGTGATGTTTTCCGGCTTGATGCCGTTGGCCTTGGCCCAGGCCTCGACCTTTTCGAACGGCGCATCCATAACGCCGAGCAGCTTCTCGTCCGTGTCCATGCTGGCCACCTGTTCGTCGAGATAGGCGAGCAGGCCGCTTCGCCTGGTCCACGGCGCCTCAGCCTTCATCTTGGCGCGGATCGCGTCCAGTTTTGCATCGAGCTCGGCGCGCGGCACCGCGGTCAGCGGATAGGGCAGGCCGGTGACATAGGGAATGAAATCGCCGGCCCAGGTCGCGCCCTGATGGGTGAGCAGGAAAGGGTCGTAGGAGTGGAAGGTCCAGATGATGTTGTCGTCGGGGATCGTCTTCGGGTCTATCCTGACCAGCGAGGCCGCATTGGAATAGCAGGCGCCGGTCAGGATCAGCGTCAGCCTGGTGGCGGAGGCGCGCGCGGCCGCGAACAATTTCTGCTGGCGCTCGGGCCACAGGCTGGTGCCGTCGCTATCGCAATCGACGATCGGCTCGTTCATCGGCTCGAAAGCGACCTGCGTCGGGTCCTCAGTGGCAAGCGTGCGCGCCATTTTGCGGATGACCTCGACATAGGCGTCGAAAATGGCGGGATCGTCCATCACCTGGCCCATGCCGATCTCGCGGCCGCCCCCGGCGGGGATGAGGTGCATGTCGACGATCACTTTCAGGCCAGCGCGGTTGATCATGCGGGCCGAGTCCCGCACGCTGGCATAAAGGTCGTCGCGCAGCGCCAGCGTCTGGTCCGACATAAACGGCGAGGGGTCGACCGGCATGCGCAGGAAGTCGAAACCGGCGGCCTTCAGCGCCTTGAGGTCGTCCTCGTTGAGAAACTTGCGCCATTCCGGATAGGGCAGGATGGCCTTGGGATCGTTCCATTTGTCTTCCCCGACCCAGGTCGTCCACTGGTCGAGGTTGAGGCCGCGCTTCATCGAAAAGCTCGCGGCGTGGCCGGGCAGCGCAGACGCCGCCAGCACCAGCAGCGCCGCCATCAAGGTCTTGATCATCGCCTTCAACAGTGCCATCCGGTTTGCTGCGCTGGTGATTTTGACAGGACAGGTGCCCCGCCAGGGGCAAAAAGGAAAGCGCGATGGACGATCATGGTAAATCGGCGGCACTCACTGCCGGGCTTTCCGGCGCGCTGACGGAATTCGGCCATCGGCTGATGGCACGGGTCTATTATGCCGACACCGACTTCTCCGGCGTCGTCTACCACGCACGCTATCTCGAATTCTTCGAGCGCGGCCGCTCGGACTATCTAAGGCTCGCCGGCGTCCATCACACCGAACTTCACCAAGGCAAGCACGGCGAACGGATCGTCTGGGTGGTGCGGCGCATGGAGATCGATTTTCGTTCGCCCGCCCGCATGGACGATATCCTTACCATCGACACTCGCACCGAAGACATTTCCGGCGCCCGCATCGTCATGGCACAGCAATTGAAGCGCCGCGCCGAGGTGTTAGTCGAGGCGAAGGTCCAGGCGGCGATCATCGGTGAGAACGGCCGGCCGAAACGCTTTCCCAAGGAATGGATCGCGGCCTTCATACCGAGAGCAAGTTGATACCAGGGCCTACCAGCCTGCAACGAGCGGCCTGATTGGCAGCGTTTTCGATCGTTGTGAACAGCCTGCCCGCGTGCCGAGGCGCGGCAATGCGCCGCGCCATATTTCCTAACCCATCCTTAACCATAACGGTTCATGAAGAGATTGGTGAAGATTGGAAGAATCCGCGCGCCTTCCTTTCACCAATATTTGCCCTGAAAAGGCCGCTAACGGTGCATTTTGGGGTAATCCGCAAGCCTAGCGCGAACGGACCACAAGGGATGCCCATGGGCCAGCCGCCAGCGATGCCCGGAAAATCTTAAGGACTTGAACGATGGAAAATATCGCACTCGCCGACCCGGCAGCGCATTTGTCGATTTGGGCGCTGTTCATGCAGGCCGGCTGGGTGGTCAAGCTGGTGATGATAGGGTTGCTCTGCGCTTCGATCTGGACCTGGGCGATCATCGTCGACAAGCTGGTCAGCTATGCCCGCATGCGGCTGTCGCTCAACCGCTTCGAACAGGTGTTCTGGTCGGGACAGTCGCTGGAGGAGCTTTACCGGACGCTCGCGGACCGCAAGACCACCGGCATGGGCGCGATCTTCGTCGCAGCCATGCGCGAATGGAAGAAAAGCTTCGAGAAGGGCGCCAAATCGCCGCTCGGCCTGCAGACCCGTATCGACAAGGCGATGGATTTGGCGCTGACGCGCGAGATGGAGCGGCTGGAGGGACGGCTCGGCTTCCTCGCCACCACCGGTTCGGCGGCACCCTTCATCGGCCTGTTCGGCACCGTCATCGGCATCATGACGTCTTTCCAGGCCATTGCCGCGTCCAAGAACACCAGTCTTTCGGTGGTGGCGCCCGGCATCGCCGAGGCGCTGCTGGCAACGGCCATCGGCCTGCTCGCCGCCATCCCGGCCGTTATCGCCTACAACAAGCTGTCATCGGACGCGAACAAGATCGCGGTGCGCATGGAAGGGTTCTCGGACGAGTTCTCCGCCATACTCTCGCGCCAAATCGATGAAAAAGTCGCACCGAAGGCCTGAGGAGCAGCAAGATGGGTATGTCCGTAGGCATCTCGGGACGCGGCGGGCGCGGCCACAGGCGGCGCGGCCGCCATCACGCGCTGATATCGGAAATCAATGTCACGCCGATGGTCGACGTGATGCTGGTGCTGTTGATCATCTTCATGGTCGCGGCACCCTTGCTGACGGTCGGCGTGCCGATCGACCTGCCGGACACGCAGGCCAAGGCGATGAATGCCGACACGCAGCCGATCACAGTCTCGATCAATGCCGCCGGCCAGATCTACCTGCAGGAAACCGAAATCCCGATCGAGGAACTGGTGGCCAAGCTGCAGGCGATTTCCAAGACCGGCTATGAGGAACGCATCTTCATCCGCGGCGACAAGTCGACCGACTATGGCACCGCCATGAAGGTGATGGCCCGCATTTCGGCCGCTGGTTACAAGAACATCGGCCTGGTTTCACTGCAGGAACAGGAACAGTAGCACCAAGATGCGGACCGGCCTCACCACATCGGTGATCTTGCACACGGTAGCGTTGGCCTTCGGGCTGTTCACGCTGTCGTCGCCGCCTGCCATGCCCGCGTCCGATGCCGAATCAGTTTCGGTCGCAATCGTGCCGATGGAGGCCGTCGCGCAGACGTTGCAGGGCGACAAGAAAGCAGTGATGCGCGAAAAGCCGGCGCCCACCCCGACCAAGCGCCCCGATATCGTGCCCGAAGCACAGAAGATCGGTGAGAACAGCGCCGACACCGACAAGCCGGTGACGGACGAGGCCAAGCCGAAGCCGGTGGAGCTGGCGTCGGCCCCGCCGCCGGCGCCGACACCGAAAGAGAAGCCTAAGACCGAGGACGCGCCGAAGCCGAAGGAAGAGCCGAAGCCGACACCGGCGACGGAAGTGGCGCCGGTGCCGCAGCCGAAGGAAGAGGTCAAGCCCGAGCCGGTCAAGCAGACGGAACCGAAGCCCACCCCGGCGAAGGAGCCGGCGCCAGCGCCACAACCGGACACGACCGCAGCCATCGAACCGAAGCCTGAGGTCAAGCCCGACGCGGTAGCCGAGGCCATATCGGAACAGCAGCCTCCGGAGGAGGCGCAGCTGCCGAATTCCGCACCCGCGCCCGAAGCGCGACCGAAGCCGCAGCCGGCGCAGGCTGAAAGCGCCAAAGCGCCGGATCGCAAGGATGCGGACAAGCCGGTCAAGGAAGCATCGTCCAAGCCGAAGTCCGAGGACAAGCAGTTCAACGCTGACGAGATTTCAGCTCTCCTCGACAAGCAGAAGCCATCCGGCGGCGGCGCCAAGCGCTCGACGCAGCAGGCGTCGCTCGGCGCCGACAAGACCCAGGGCCAGAAGCTGTCGCAAAGCGAAATGGGCGCTTTGTCGGATCAGCTCGGCGGTTGCTGGACCCTTCCCGTGGGGCTCGAGGGTTCGGAAAACTTCGTCGCCGTGGTCCTGTTCAACCTCGACGCCTCCGGCAAGCTCGATGGCCGGCCGACCGTCGAGAAATCGAGCGGAAACCAGCAGTTCGACGAGAGTG
Organism: Mesorhizobium sp. P171375; assembly: GCF_057786075.1. Lineage (NCBI taxonomy): Bacteria > Pseudomonadati > Pseudomonadota > Alphaproteobacteria > Hyphomicrobiales > Phyllobacteriaceae > Mesorhizobium > Mesorhizobium sp. P171375. The sequence continues at coordinate 396,848 of NZ_JBYNWF010000001.1, read as the reverse complement.
CGGTGCGTGCCGTCCAGAAATGCAACATGGCCGGCCTGCAGGTTCCTGCCGGCAAGCAGGATATCTGGGCCCAGGTTCGGGTCACTTTCGATCCCAGAGAGATGCTTGGGCTTTAAGTCTGGCGTCCACAAAATCAGTTAAGAGAAGCGAGACGACATGAAATCCATCCTCAAGCCGCTCCTGACGATTGCAGCCATGGCGCTGGGCATGACTGCCGTTGCCACCTTGCCGGCGCGAGCACTCGTCGAGATCAACGTCAACAAGGGCAATGTCGAGCCGTTGCCGATCGCGATCACCGATTTTCAAGGTGAGATTGGCGCCCAGATCTCCGATATCGTCAGCGCCGATCTGAAACGCTCCGGTCTGTTCGCACCGATAGACAAGAGCGCCTTCATCGAGAAGATCGCCAATCCGGATGCGCAGCCGCGCTTCGACGACTGGAAGGTGATCAACGCGCAGGCGCTGGTAACCGGCAGCGTCGGCAAGGAGGCGGACGGCCGCATCCGCGCCCAGTACCGGTTGTGGGACACTTTTGCCGGCCAGCAGATGTCCGGCGAGCAGTTCTTCGCCAACGATGCCAACACCAGGCGCGTCGCCCACATCATCGCCGACGCGATCTATGAGAGGCTGACCGGAGAGAAAGGCTATTTCGATACCCGCGTCGTCTTCATTGACGAGTCCGGCGCCAAGAATGCGCGCAAGAAGCGGCTCGCCATCATGGACCAGGACGGCGCCAACGTCCGCTATCTCTCGGACGGCAAGTCGATCGTGCTGACGCCGCGTTTCTCGCCGAACCGGCAGGAAATCACTTACATGTCGTACGAAAGCGGCCAGCCGCGGGTCTATCTGCTGCAGATCGAGACCGGGCAGCGCGAACTGGTCGGCAATTTCCCCGGCATGACCTTTGCTCCGCGCTTCTCGCCCGACGGCCAGAAGGTGATCATGAGCCTGCTGCGAGATGACGGCAATTCCAACATCTTCGCCATGGACCTGCGCAGCCGCTCGACGACGCGGCTGACCAACTCGACCGCCATCGATACCTCGCCGTCTTATTCGCCGGACGGCAGCAAGGTGGTCTTCACGTCCGACCGCGGCGGCCGCGCGCAGATCTATGTGATGGGCGCCGACGGTTCGGGCCAGACCCGCATCTCCTTCGGCGACGGCGTCTATTCGACGCCGGTGTGGTCGCCACGCGGCGACCTCGTCGCCTTCACCAAGCAGACCGGCGGCGAATTCCAGATCGGCGTGATGAAGACCGACGGCTCTGGCGAGCGCATCCTGTCGTCCGGCTTCCAGCAGGAAGGACCGACCTGGGCGCCCAACGGCCGCGTGCTGATGTTCTTCCGCGACTCTGCCGGTGGCCCAAAACTGGTTTCCGTCGATCTCACTGGCCGCAACGAACAGTCGATCCCGACGGCGAACTTCGCTTCCGATCCTGCCTGGTCGCCGCTGCTCGAATAAACCAAGTTTTGGCCCAGCCTTCGCTTGCCACGTTGCAACTTGGCAACAGTGCCCTAAAAGCCCCGTTTTGGGGCTTTTTTCACGCCGAAGTCGCCTTTTGGCCGCATTTCCGCCTACGGTCCGCGACCATTGTGGCATCAGGTTATTTCGGCTGCGGACGGGCGCTGAAACCAAATTTTAACCGTGTTTCTTGAATGCCGGTTAACCCAAACGTGGTTACTGGGTGATCAACGAAATCACTCGAATACGAAGGAGAGGCGGCATGGGCCGTATCGCAGCACTTACCAGAAACCCGGCGATGATTGCGCTGATCGCGATGCTCGCCATCACCGGTTGCGCCTCGAAGAAGACCCCGAACAGCGCCGCCGACCTCGGTCTCAATGGCGCGGGTGCCGCAACGCCGGGCTCGGCGCAGGACTTCACTGTCAACATTGGCGATCGCATCTTCTTCGATACGGACTCGTCTTCGATCCGCGCCGATGCGCAGACGACGCTGTCGCGCCAGGCGCAGTGGCTCAACCAGTACAAGCAGTATGCCATCGTCGTCGAAGGCCACGCCGATGAGCGCGGCACGCGTGAATACAATCTGGCGCTCGGCGCCCGCCGCGCCGCCGCCACCCGCGACTTCCTGGTTGCCAGGGGTGTTTCGGCAAGCCGCCTGAAGACGATTTCCTACGGCAAGGAACGTCCGGTCGCGGTTTGTGACGACATCTCCTGCTGGTCGCAGAATCGCCGCGCGGTCACCACGCTCTCCGGCGCCGGCTCCTGATAGGCAAGACGGCGACGCGCCTATCCTGACGCAATTCCGGACGGAAAACCGTGTCACACTTTTCCTGGAATTGCTTGTGTCGCAAAATTGCAACACCTCCATGCGAAAGGCGGCCATTGGCCGCCTTTTTCAGTTCCAGGCCCGGAAACAAAATTGGGAAACAAAATTTGGCCGAAGTCTCGCCTCCTGCTAAGAGCCGAGGGCGTCTGGCTGGTTCCTGTGATTGGAAGGCGCGAACAGGCTCACGAATTACACGGCGAGAGGCACATGCATTTCAGATCGATCTTGAGCGGCACGCTTGCGCTGCTGCTCGTATCAGGCTTCGCGGCTACTGCGAGCGGCACCGGACAACCCGCGGATAGCGGCTTTTCCTTCCATCTGCCGACGCTCGGCATTTTCGGCAACAAAGAGAAGCCGGACCAGCAACAGATCGCACAGCAGCAAGACGGCACCACCGCCGCCAGCCTCGAAGAACAGCTGCGCCAGATGAACGGCAAGATCGAGGAACTCAATTTCCAGGTCCTGCAGATGCAGGAGCAGATGCGCAAGCAGCAGGAAGACAACGAGTTCCGCTTCCAGCAGTTGGAAGGCGGCTCTAGCGGGCAGCCGCCGGCGCAGAAGAAATCGGAGGCGGCGCCGCAGGATGGCGATACCGGCAACAGCGTCGCCGAGGCCCCGGCAAGCCAAGCGCCGGCCGATTCGGGTGCACAATCGGATGGCGGCCAGAGCGTCGGCGAAGTGATCGTCGAATCGCAGACCGGCGATCCCGGCAAGGTGATCACCGGCACTCCGCCAAAGACGTTCGGCACCATCACTGTCGACAAGAACGGCAATGTGGTCGACGCCGGCGGCAACACGCAGGCGACCGCGCCGGCGGAAGGTGCGGCTCCCGCCGCCGAAGCGCCGGCGACCGGTCCCAAGACCGGCAAATCCGACGGCACGGTGGTGGCGGCGCTGCCTGCCACGAACAACCCGGAAGAGATCTACCGCAACTCCTACCAGTTCATCCTGTCGGGCGATTACAGCACCGCCGAGCAGGGTTTTCGCGATCACATCGCCCGCTTCCCCAAGGACGCCAAGGCGGCAGACGCGCATTACTGGCTGGGCGAATCCCTGCTTGGCCAGCAGAAATACCACGACGCGGCCGAGGTTTTCCTCTCCGCCAGCAAGGACTATCCGAAGGCCAAGAAGGCGCCCGACATGCTTTTGAAGCTCGGCGTGTCGCTGGTCGGCCTCAAGCAGAAGGATGTCGCCTGCGCCACCTTCGGCGAGATCGGCAAGCGTTATCCCGATATTTCGGCCGCGCTCAAGGAACGCGTCAAACAGGAAAGGGCGCTGGCGGCGTGCTAGTCTTCCCCTCGCATGTCGGCGTCCGGGAACCACTTTTGGGCGACATGCATTGATGCTCGATACCGAGCCTGACCTTTCGGATTTTTCAACGATCGACTTTTCCAACGGCGCTGTTGCAGCCGTGTCCGGCGGGAGCAACTCGACCGCCCTCCTTCTTCTCCTCAAAGCTCACCTCGACCGCAGCGCCCCGACAGCCAGGCTGCTGGCGGTGACGATCGACCACGGTTTGCGTCCGGAAGCGGCGGCGGAAGCACGCGCCGTTGCCAAGCTCTGTGCCGAGCGCGGTATCGCGCACCGCATACTTAGCTGGTCCGGCGACAAGCCGTCGACCGGTCTGCCCGCGGCGGCGCGCGAGGCACGCTACCGGCTGCTGGCCGAGGCCGCGCGGGCGCGGGGCATCGGTGTGATCGCGACCGGCCACACCGCGGACGACCAGGCCGAGACCGTGCTGATGCGAGCCGCGCGGAATGATGGCCACGAGCTTGGTGAAACGGCAGGCCGCGGGCTCGCCGGCATGGCGCCGGCCACCCTCTATGACTGGCGGATCTGGATCACGCGGCCGCTGCTCGGCGTACGGCGCGCGGCATTGCGGGCCTTCCTGCGGCGCGAAAATGTCGGCTGGACGGAGGACCCGACCAACACGGACGCGCATTTCGAACGGCCGCGCATTCGCGCCGTGCTCGGCGAAGACCGGGGCGGCCAGCGTTTTGCCGAGGCGATCGGCCTTGCTGGACGGGCGGCCAGCGAGCGCGAGCAACTCGGACGCCGCGCCGCCGCGCTGATCCGGCAATTTGCCAGCCAGCCGGCACCGGGTCTCATCCGCCTCGAACCCGGTTTCGCCAACGCAGACGACACGCAAGCCGCGGTCTATGGGCTGCGTGTCCTGCTGGCGGCGACGGGCGGTGTCGCCCTGTTGCCGGACCAGGCGCGTAGTGAAGCGCTGTTCCAGCAAATGCAGGCCGGGCCGCTTTGCGCCACATTGTCGCGGACGGTCGTCGATACCAGGCGCACCGGCATCTTCCTGTACCGTGAATCGCGCGACCTGCCTGCTGCCGCACCGTTGGCGGTCGGACTCTGGGACGGTCGCAGGCGGATCACCGAAGCAGAGGCAATCACATTGGGCGACAGTTCTGGTGCATTGTTGATCGCGCCGCTCGGCGCGGCTGCCGCGGCCAAACGGAGTGCCGGGAATGGCGCGCCAGCAAGCCTTGTCCGCGTCGCTTTGGCTGCGGAACCGGCGCTGTGGCGCGGCGGCGAATGCCTTGGTTTTGCAGGCGATGTAACGACGGCGCCGGCAATCGCCCTCAGCCCGGCCGTCGCGCCTTTTGCACGCTTCCTGCCCAGCTTCGATCTGGCGCTGGCCGGGGCCGTCGCCGAACTGACCGGCGCGCCGCCCATCCCGGCCTTGCCTTCCAGCCGCCACAGTGCCGGTTGATGGTGGCGCGAAAGCTTAACCCAGACGTGCTGTTATGCTTGGCAAGGGGAGGCGCTCTCCCTATGTTAGGCCCAAGTTTCCTCTCATACGCGTGCCCCACAGGGTGCCAACGGGACAATTGATGAATCCGAATTATCGCAACCTCGCGCTCTGGGCGATCATAGCGGTCCTGCTCATCGCTCTCTTCAATCTGTTCCAGACGCCGCAGACGCGTGGAGCCTCGCAAGACGTTCCCTACTCGCAGTTCCTGCAAGAGGTTGCGGCCGGCCGGGTCAAGACGGTGACCATCGCCGGCGACCGCATCATGGGCACCTACACTGACAACGCGAATGGCTTTCAGACCTATTCGCCCGGCGATCCGCAGCTGGTCTCGCGGCTTCAGGACAAGAACGTCGTCATCAATGCGCGTCCTGAATCGGACGGTTCCACCTCGCTGTTCAGCTATCTCATCTCTTACCTGCCGATGATCCTGATCCTCGGCGTGTGGATATTCTTCATGCGCCAGATGCAGTCCGGCTCCGGGCGCGCCATGGGCTTCGGCAAGTCGAAGGCCAAGCTTCTGACCGAGGCGCATGGCCGTGTCACTTTCCAGGATGTCGCCGGCGTCGACGAGGCCAAGGAAGATCTGGAAGAGATCGTCGAGTTCCTGCGCGATCCGCAGAAGTTCCAGCGCCTGGGCGGCAAGATTCCGCGCGGCGTGCTGCTCGTCGGTCCTCCCGGCACCGGCAAGACGCTGCTCGCCCGTTCGGTTGCCGGTGAAGCCAATGTGCCCTTCTTCACCATTTCGGGTTCGGACTTTGTCGAGATGTTCGTCGGCGTCGGCGCGTCCCGTGTCCGCGATATGTTCGACCAGGCCAAGAAGAACGCGCCCTGCATCATCTTCATCGACGAAATCGACGCCGTCGGCCGCCATCGCGGCGCCGGCCTCGGCGGCGGCAATGACGAGCGCGAGCAGACGCTGAACCAGCTGCTGGTCGAGATGGACGGTTTCGAGTCCAACGAGAGCATCATCCTGATCGCCGCCACCAACAGGCCCGACGTGCTCGATCCGGCGCTGTTGCGTCCGGGCCGCTTCGACCGCCAGGTGGTGGTGCCGAACCCCGACATCGTCGGCCGCGAGAAGATCCTAAAGGTGCATGTGCGCAACGTGCCGCTGGCCCCCAATGTCGACCTCAAGGTGGTCGCGCGTGGCACGCCGGGCTTTTCCGGCGCCGATCTGATGAATCTGGTCAACGAATCCGCTCTGATGGCGGCGCGCCGCAACAAGCGCCTCGTCACCATGGCCGAATTCGAGGACGCCAAGGACAAGATCATGATGGGCGCCGAGCGCCGCTCGTCGGCCATGACCCAGGCCGAGAAGGAGCTCACCGCTTACCACGAGGCCGGCCACGCCATCCTGGCGCTCAACGTGCCGTCCGCCGACCCGCTGCACAAGGCGACCATCATCCCGCGCGGCCGTGCGCTCGGCATGGTCATGCAACTGCCGGAAGGCGACCGCTATTCGATGAGCTACAAGTACATGGTCTCGCGGCTTGCCATTATGATGGGTGGCCGGGTCGCCGAGGAGTTCAAGTTCGGCAAGGAGAACATCACTTCGGGCGCTTCCTCCGACATCGAGCAGGCGACCAAGCTGGCGCGCGCCATGGTTACGCGCTGGGGCTTCTCCGACAAGCTCGGCCATGTCGCCTATGGCGACAACCAGGAAGAGGTTTTCCTCGGCCATTCGGTAGCGCGCACGCAGAACATCTCGGAAGAGACCGCGCAGATCATCGACGCCGAAGTGCGCCGGCTGATCGACGAGGCCTATGTCTCGGCCAAGTCCATCCTGACCAAGAAGAAGAAGGAATGGATTGCGCTGGCACAGGGCCTGCTCGAATACGAGACGCTTTCGGGCGAGGAGATCAAGCAGCTGATTGCTGGGCAGAAGCCCGCACGGGATTTGGGGGATGATACCCCTCCGAGCCGTGGCTCAGCCGTGCCGAAGTCCGGCCGCCGCAAGAAGGGCCCGGAGCCCGAAGGCGGCATGGAGCCTCAGCCGTCTAGCTGAGCTGAAATCACTCGATTTAAGAAAACGCCGCGGCTTCAATCCGCGGCGTTTTGCTATTCAGGGTTGATCAAAGAACGTGTGGTGCGATTGCACTGGCTCTGCCGGGGCGCACACCGTCAGACCGGCCAGCATGTTGCTTGCCCCATCTGGCCAGCGGGATCAGGGCATTGTCCAGCTCGATGCCGAATTCGGTGATCGAGTATTCGACCCGGGGCGGCACTTCGGGGAAGACTTCGCGGTGAACGATGCCGTCAGCCTCCATTTCGCGCAGCTGTTGGATCAGCATCTTTTCGCTGATGTCAGGCACCAGCCGCTTCAACTCACCGAATCGGGCCGGCGCCTTGTGAATCTGCCAGAGCAGTAACGCCTTCCATTTGCCGCTGATGACCTCCAGCGCCGGCCCCAATCCGCAACTATCTGGCTGTTTCTTTCCCATGTTTCATCCAATTCTGAGCAATCGGTGGGTAGCTTACATTTTTGTCGGTACTTGAGAAAAACCAAGCCGGTCCATAGCTTCAAACCAGCTCGCCGGCATTGGCGAACACCACAACATCATATCGGTACCTCGCTTCGACCTGCAAAGGCCGTCGGCGGCCGGATTTTGTCAAAAAAGGGATGGATCATGACACGATACGCAAACAAGAAGGCCGTTGTCATCGGCGGGACGCACGGCATGGGGCTCGCCGTCGCCGAAGCTCTGATCGAAGGCGGCGCCGAGGTCCTGGTCACCGGCCGCGACCAGCGCAACATCGAGGCCGCCCGCAGAGAGCTGTTTTCGCGAGCTCATGTCGTGCGGTCCGATATCAGCGACATGGCCGATATCGTCACGCTCGGTGCCGAAGTGGGGCAGAAGCTCGGCCAGATCGACTTCCTTCACATCAATGCCGGGGTGGCCAATCTCGAACCCGTGGAGCGGGTCACCGAGGACAGCTACGACCGCGCCTTCAACATCAATACCAAGGGCGCCTTTTTCACCGTGCAGCGCCTGCTGCCGCTCATCAGGGATGGCGGCGCCATCGTCTTCACCTCGTCGATCGCTGACGAATCCGGCACTGGCGGCATGAGCGTCTATTCCGGTTCGAAGGCGGCACTTCGCGCCTTCGCCAAGGTGCTCGCCGCGGAACTCCTGCCGCGCCTGATCCGGGTGAATGTCGTCAGTCCCGGTTTCATCGATACGCCGACCATGGGAGTGGCCGGCGCATCCGCGGAAGAACGGGCAGCCTTCATGAGCATAGGCGATGCGGTCACCCCCATGAAGCGTCATGGCACGGTCGAGGAGGTGGCGCGTGCAGTACTGTTCCTGGCGTTCGACGCGACCTTCACCACGGGCGCGCGGCTGACCGTCGACGGTGGCCTCGGCCAGGACCTGAGCCCGATGCCGGCGTAACCGCGCAACCAAACGAAGGAGCAGCAAGATGAGCGAAATAACTGTAATCGGCCTTGGCGCCATGGGTACGGCGCTTGCCGAAGCCTTTTTGAACCAGGGTTATTCGGTGACGGTGTGGAACCGTTCTCCGGCTAAGGCTGAAGCTTTAGCAGCCAAGGGTGCCATCGTGGCCGCGAGTGTCGAGGAAGCCGTCAGGTCGAGTCCGCTGATCGTGACGTGCCTGCTTGTCTATGACACTGTTCGTGAGGCGCTCGGCCCCGTAGCGGCTGCTTTGTCGGGTCGCACAGTGGTCAACCTCACCAACGGCACGCCCAAGCAGGCGCGCGAGATGTCCGACTGGGCGGTAAGCCACGGCGCCGACTATATCGATGGCGGCATCATGGCGGTGCCGCCGATGATCGGCGGGCCGCACGCCTTGATCCTCTACAGCGGCTCGAGCCAGGCGTTCGACGCCTGTTCAGGGCAGCTCGGAGCGCTCGGCACCAGCAAATATCTCGGTGAGGATGCTGGCCTCGCGCCGCTCTACGATATCTCGCTTCTGACCGGCATGTACGGAATGTTCGCGGGCACTTTGCAAGCGTTGGCATTGACGGGCGCGGCCGGGATCCCTGCCGGCGCGTTCATGCCACTGCTGGCCTCCTGGCTCCAGGCGATGCAAGGCCTGCTGCCGAAATGGGCGGAACAGATCGACAGTGGCGATCACACCAGCGATGTCGTTTCCAATCTGGGCATGCAGGCTGATGCCTATGTCAATCTGATCGACGCCAGCAGGTCCGCTGATGTCAGCACGGAACTCGTCCTGCCGATGCAAAGCCTGATGAAGCGCGGGGTGGCTGTCGGCCAGGCCAATGCCGATCTTTCAAGCCTAGTCGCGCTCCTGCGGCTCTCGAAACAAGGCGCTTGAGGCTGGCAAGACCTCAACAAAAGCCCGCCAACCATGAGGTTGGCGGGCTTTTCGATCTTCAAACGCTGCTGGCCGATCAGCTCTTCAGCTTGGCATTGCAGAGGCTGTAATAGCCGCCGCCCTTCTGGATCCAGCGAAGGCCGTTCAACGTACCTGCGTCCTTGTTGCCGTGGTAACCCTGCAGGCAGGTCTTCATCCGCGCCTTCGCGGGCTTTTCGGTCTTGAACTCGGCGGCGAGGGTGGTCGGGAATGTCACGCCCGCCGGCGCTACAGCGGGGGCGACCGCCGCGCTGGTTTCCGTCTTCGGCTGCGGCTCGGTTTTGACCGTATCCGCGCTGGCACTCTCCGCAGCTGACGTCGCGCACTTCTCCGTGCGGAAAGCGGTCCAATCCATGCCGTTCAGAGTGCCGCCTTCCTTGGCTGTGCGATAGGCCTCGCCGCATTCCTTCATCGTCAGTGCGCTTGCAGGGGCGACGCTCCAAGCAACCCATGCCGTCACAGCCAATGCCGCCAATTTCAATCTGGACATAAGACCCTCCTTGGTTGACAAAAGTTCGATGTCCTTTTGTATACTGTTTGTTCCGTATATGTTCAATTGGAATCTTTGCGTACCACCGATAAGTCTGGCGGTGGGCAGTGTGGGCGAATAGATGATGCCGACAGCTTCCGCGGTATGTAGACCGCGAGCAAACCGGGCGTCTTCGAGCGCAACAAAAAGGCCCGCGCATGTTGCGATGCGCGGGCCTTTGTCTGGAGAAAATGGCTACGCGATCAGCTCTTCAGCTTGGCATTGCAGAGGCTGTAGAAGCCGCCGCCCTTCTGGATCCAGCGCAGGCCATTCAGCGTGTCGGCATCCTTGTTGGCGTAGTAGAGCTCGAGGCAGGTATGCATGCGGCCCTTGGCCGGCGTCTCGCTGGCGTATTTCTTCGAGATGGCGGTCGGGAACTTCACGCCCTTGGGAGCGGTGACCGAGGGCTTCTCGGGCTCGCTGGTATAAGTCGCCTCGCTCGGAGCCGGGACGGTGTCGTCGTCATCGGCGCCGGCGCCGCACTCGGCCTTGCGGAAGTCGTTCCACTTCTTGCCGCCCAGTGTGTTGGCAGACTTGGCCGCCTGATACTTGGCGCTGCAATCGGCCATGCTCAGACCCTTGCCGCTGCTGTCGGCAGCTGCCTTGGTCGTGGCCTTGGCCGGTTTTGCCGCCGCGGATGCGCCAGCGGCGCATTCGGTCTTGCGGAAGTCGTTCCACTTCACGCCGTTGAGCGTGCCAGCGGCCTTTGCCGCCTGGTATTTGGCGCTGCATTCCTTGGCCGTCAGGCCCTTGGCGCCATCGTCGGCTGCGGTTGCAGCCTTGGTCGTGGCCTTGGCGGGTTCTGCCGTGGCGCTGGCGCCGGCGGCGCATTCGGTCTTGCGGAAATCGTTCCACTTCACGCCGTTGAGCGTGCCGGCAACCTTCGCAGCCTGGTATTTGGCGCTGCATTCCTTGGCCGTCAGGCCCGTGCCGCCGTCGTCGGCGGCAGCAGCGGCCTTGGTCGTGTCCTTGGCCGCGGCGGCCTTCTTGGCCGGCTTGGCGGTCTCGGTGGTGGCGGCCGCGTCGGTGCCGCATTCGGCCTTACGGAACTGGTTCCAGGTCTGTCCGTTCAGCGTGCCGCCGTCTTTGGCGGCATTATACTTGGTACTGCACTCGGCCATGGTAAGCGCGTTGGCGGGCGCCGCCATGAACAAGGTTGCGACGGCAAGACCCGTCAAGGTTGCAAGTTTATGGATGAGCATGGCGTTTCTCCCGTTGCTGCGCCGATGGTGTCCCTTTGGTGAATCAATAGCTCTCAACGCTAGGCTGCGCCAGACGCTAGCTCAGGCCGATACCCTCGCAAAGCGCGTCCTCCCGACAAGGTGATGAAATCATTGCGATCTACGGCCTCGAAAAGAAGGGTTACCGGACAACCTGCGCAGAGCGGCTTAGTGTGACTGCTATATTGCGGCAAGACCGTGTCACCGTTTTAGGTTGTGGAAACACTTGAACAGATCGCTACAATGATTTTCTAAGGATTGGTAACATACGATCATACATTGTGATGATTTGTGGTGCCCAATTTTGTGGCATTACGGGCAGCTGAAAAACCGACGGGGATTCTGGCTAGCATGGCAGGGCACTATTTCGGCACCGACGGCATTCGCGGGCGCGCCAACAAATTTCCGATGACGGCTGAGATCGCGATGCGGGTCGGCATGGCCGCCGGCCTGTCGTTCCAGCGCGGCAGCCACCGCCACCGCGTCGTGCTCGGCAAGGACACGCGGCTGTCCGGCTACATGATCGAGAATGCGATGGTGGCCGGCCTTTGTGCCGCCGGGATGGATGTTTTCCTGCTCGGCCCGATTCCGACGCCGGCGGTGGCCATGCTGGTGCGCTCGCTGCGCGCCGATATCGGCGTCATGATCTCGGCCTCGCACAATCCTTACTTCGATAACGGCATCAAGCTGTTTGGGCCTGATGGCTACAAGCTCTCCGACGAGATCGAGGAGCGGATCGAGAGCATGCTCGACAAGGACATCGAGCTGGCGCTCGCCGATTCCGACGGGCTCGGGCGCGCCAAGCGCGTCGACGGCGTGCATGACCGCTACATCGAATTCGCCAAGCGCACGCTGCCGCGCTCGATGTCGCTGTCGGGTCTCAGGATCGTCGTCGACTGCGCCAATGGCGCCGCCTACAAGGTGGCGCCGGCCGCCCTTTGGGAATTGGGCGCCGAGGTCATTGCCATCAATGTCGAGCCGAACGGCTTCAACATCAACAAGGAATGCGGCTCGACCCATCCGGCCGGCCTGCAGAAGAAGGTGCATGAAGTGCGCGCCGACATCGGCATCGCGCTCGACGGCGATGCCGACCGCGTCGTCATCGTCGACGAGAACGGCACGATCGTCGACGGCGACCAGATCATGGCGCTGATTGCCGAATCCTGGCATCAGAACGGGCGGCTCGCCGGCGGCGGCGTCGTCTCGACGGTGATGTCCAATCTCGGCCTCGAACGCTTTCTCGGCGACATGAAGCTGCAGCTGCACCGCACCAAGGTCGGCGACCGCTATGTCGTCGAACATATGCGCGCGCATGGGTTGAATGTCGGCGGCGAGCAATCGGGCCACATCGTGCTGTCCGATTTCTCGACTACCGGCGACGGGCTCGTCTCGGCGCTGCAGGTTCTCGCCTGCATCAAGCGGCAGAACCGCCCGGTGAGCGAATTGTCGAAGAAGTTCGAGCCCGTGCCGCAGCTGTTGAAGAATGTCCGCATCGCCGGCGGCAAGCCGCTTGAGGAAGCCCCGGTCAAGGCGGCGATCGAAGATGCGCGCAACCGTCTCGGCAGGGCCGGTCGACTGGTCATCCGGCCCTCCGGCACCGAGCCGCTGATCCGCGTCATGGCCGAGGGCGACGACCCGCAGCTGGTCGAAGCCGTGGTCAACGACATTGTCGACATCATCTCGGAAACGCGCAGCGCCGCCTGATCGCGCCGCCTCCAGCGGCAGGCGCGAACTGCCGGCTCGAAGACCTCAAGGCCCGCCTCCAGGCGGGCTTTTTGTTTCGGGCGGGGTGGCCCCAGCATGATGCCGGCAGAGACTGTTTGCTAAAATATCGAGAATTCGTGGTTAATCGACAGGGTTAAACGCGTTTTAACTTTTGCAATTCATTATCCACAACTGAGGTCAATCATATTCGGGCGGGTTGGATTTTTCCCGACGGTTCTCAGGGGTGACAAGCATGTTCAATACAGCAAAAATGGCTCTCCTTGCCGCGCTGTTCGCAGGCGTGGCCGGGCCGGTTTTCGCCGCCGATCTGGCGGAACCGCCGGTGGTCGAGGAAGCGCCTCCGCCGGTTGCCTATGAGCCGCCCGCCGATTTCGGCGGCTGGTACATCCGCGGCGACATCGACTATCATAAGTCGGATTTGCGCGGCATCGACTATATCACCTACGGGCCGCCTCCCGGCAGCAATGTTTTCGATTCCGGCGAGCTTAAGGGCGGCTTCTCACTCGGCGCCGGCATTGGCTACAAGATCAACGATCATTTTCGTACCGACCTGACAGCCGACTATTGGTTCGCTTCGGACTTCAACGGATCAACCAACGATGGCGTTACGACATCGGTCGAAGTGTCGAAAATGAGCGCATTGCTGCTCTTGGCCAACGCCTATTACGATATCGGCACCTGGCACGGCATCACGCCTTATGTTGGCGCTGGCATCGGCGGCGCGCACGTCAAATGGGATACCGTCCACGACCCGAACACAACCGAGACCAACCCCGGGTCGAAGAATTGGCGCTTTGCCTACGCGCTCATGGCCGGCGCGTCCTATTGCCTTACCGACAGGGTGATCCTGGATGCCGGCTATCGCTACTCTCACATTGAGGGAGGCCGCATGTTCGACTTCGACGTGAGCAGTTCCGGGCCAGGCTTCGACCATGGCATCAACACACATGAGGTACGCGGCGGTCTGCGCTATCAGTTCGGCGGCAATAATGGTTGCACATCGCCGGAACCCTACGTTCCCGAGCCGGAGCCGATCTACACCAAGTAGTCGCTTCGAAATCCTGGAATTCGCGAACCGCCCGGTTATGCCGGGCGGTTTTCGTTTGGCGATTGCGGTGCATTTCCATCCGCCGCCTGCGCTGAAGAAAGCCTGCCGAAATCAATTCGGTAACGCCGCGTTATCCTTAACCCGCACTTAACCACTATGGTTAACAATGCCTACTGAAACGGCGCTTGCAATCAAATGACGCGCGCCAATTTCAGGAGCCGGGGACCCATGAATTTCAAATCGCTGACAGCGCCGGCGCTAGCCGCACTCGTGCTTGCTCCGCTGACGCCCGCGCAGGCCGCCGACTACGATCCGCCGGTCTATGTCGATCAGGCGCCGGACTATCAACCGGTCGAGGTCGGTTCGGGCTGGTATCTGCGCGGCGACGTCTCCTATCTGGCGCAGAAGAGCTACCAGGATCAGGATTTCACCTTCGCGCCTTCGCCGCCAGGGAGCTTCAGCGAAAAGCAGGATCCGGCCTTTGCCAGCATCGGCTTCGGCTATCATTTCAACGACTATCTGCGCGCCGATATCAATCTCGGCTATCTGCCGGGCAACAAGGTTGGCATCCACTATGACGACACCGCGACCGTGATACCGCCGGCCACGGCAACGGTGGCGTCGGCGTCCCTGGAGAATTATTCCCTGTCGGGGATGGTCAATGGCTATGTCGATCTTGGCACTTATGTCGGGATCACACCCTATTTGGGTGCCGGCATCGGGCTGGTCCGGAGCAAATACAAGCTGTCGGCGAGTTACTTCACCGACAATCTCGACGCCACCGATGATTTCGTCCGGAGCGACAACAAGACCCAGTATGCCTTGGCCTATACGCTGGATGCGGGCCTGGCCTATCAGATCACCAAGAATGTCTCCGTCGATCTCGGCTATCAGTATTTTTCGGCGCCGGATGCCGAATATGTCACGGCCGCGAGCCTGACGTCGTATCCGATCCGAAAGGGCATCAGCAATCATCAGGTCAAACTCGGGCTGCGTTACGACCTCTGGTAGGCTCGCTATAGACACGAAGCCTGACGGCGGATCTTTTCGATCCGCCGTTTGCGTTTGGGCTCACGACATCCTGATCGCGGATCGCTTGTATCTTGTCCGCGACAAAAACTTTCCTCTTGACGCCTGATGGCTGAACGCATATCGCCGTCCGTGGGCCACCCCTCCCCAACGAGGGGCCACTATCTGGAAGGATAGACCACGATGACGACGCATACGAAGCCCGGACTCCGTCCGGCAAACCCCAATTTCTCCTCAGGTCCCTGCGCAAAGCGCCCCGGCTGGTCGGTCGAGGCGCTGAAGAACGCTGCGCTCGGCCGTTCCCACCGCGCCAAGATCGGCAAGACCAAGCTCGAACAGGCGATCGAGCTGACGCGGGAAATTCTCCAGGTCCCAGCGGACTACCGCATCGGCATCGTGCCAGCGTCGGACACCGGTGCCGTCGAGATGGCGCTATGGTCGCTGCTTGGCGAGCGCGGCGTCGACATGGTCGCCTGGGAAAGCTTTGGCTCCGGCTGGGTGACCGATGTCGTCAAGCAGCTGAAGCTCGCCGATACCAGAAAGATAGAAGCGGGTTATGGCGAGCTGCCTGATCTGGCGAAGATCGATTTCGACCGCGACGTGGTCTTCACCTGGAACGGCACGACCTCAGGCGTTCGGGTGCCGAACGGCGATTTCATTCCGGCCGACCGCAAAGGGTTGACGATCTGCGACGCGACCTCGGCCGCATTCGCCCAGAGGCTCGATTTCCAGAAGCTGGATGTCGTCACCTTCTCCTGGCAGAAAGTGTTGGGCGGCGAGGGCGCGCACGGCATGCTGATCCTCAGCCCGCGCGCCGTCGAGCGGCTGGAAACCTACAAGCCGGCGTGGCCGCTGCCAAAGATCTTCCGCCTGACGTCGGGCGGCAAGCTGATCGAAGGCATCTTCAAAGGCGAGACCATCAACACGCCGTCTATGCTGTGCGTCGAGGATTATCTCGACGCGCTCAATTGGGCGAAGTCGATCGGCGGTCTCGACGCGTTGATTGCCAGAGCGGATGCCAACGCCGCTGTGCTCGACGGCTTTGTCGACAGATCCTCATGGCTCGGCCATCTCGCAGTCGATGCGGCGACAAGGTCCAACACTTCCGTGTGTCTGTCCTTCACCGACGCTCAAGTCGCGGCACTCGATGCCGACGGACAGGCGGCTTTCGCCAAGGGGCTCGTGTCGGTGCTCGACAAGGAAGGCGTTGCCTATGACATCGGCGCCTATCGCGACGCACCGCCCGGCCTGCGCATCTGGTGCGGCGCGACTGTCGAGACAGCCGACCTCGAAGCGCTGCTGCCCTGGCTCGACTGGGCCTTTGCCGCGCAGAAGGCGTCGCTGAAAGCGGCGGCCTGAGATTTCTTGCGGCGGCCTTCGGGCCGCCTATTCCCACGGATCAAATTCCATTTGAAGGAGGTCGCCATGGCGCCCCGCGTTCTCGTCTCAGACAAACTCTCCACCACCGCCGTGCAGATCTTCAAAGACCGCGGCATCGAGGTCGACTACCTGCCCGATCTCGGCAAGGACAAGGAAAAACTGCTTGAAGTCATCGACCAATATGACGGTCTTGCCATCCGCTCGGCGACCAAGGTCACCGAAAAGCTGATCAACGCCGCCACCAGGCTGAAGGTCGTGGGCCGTGCCGGCATCGGCGTCGACAATGTCGACATCCCGGCGGCGAGCCGCAAGGGCATCATCGTGATGAACACGCCCTTCGGCAATTCGATCACCACCGCCGAGCATGCGGTGGCAATGATCTTCGCGCTGGCCCGCCAGATTCCGGAGGCCAACGCCTCCACCCATGCCGGCAAATGGGAAAAGAACCGCTTCATGGGCATCGAGATCACCGGCAAGACGCTGGGTGTCATCGGCTGCGGTAACATCGGGTCGATCGTCGCCACGCGCGGCGTCGGGCTGAAGATGCATGTCATTGCCTTCGACCCGTTCCTGTCGGACAGCCGCGCCGAGGAGCTCGGCGTCGAAAAAGTAGAGCTCGACGAGCTGTTCGCCCGCGCCGACTTCATCACCTTGCATACGCCGCTGACCGACAAGACGCGCAACATTATCGACGCCGCCGCGATCGCCAAGATGAAGACCGGCGTGCGCATCATCAATTGTGCGCGTGGCGGGCTCATCGTCGAGGCCGATCTGGTCGCGGCGCTGAAGAGCGGCAAGGTGGCAGGCGCCGGCATCGACGTGTTCGAGATCGAACCGGCGGAGAACCACGAATTGTTCGGTATGGAGAATGTCGTGGCAACGCCGCATCTCGGCGCTTCGACCACCGAAGCGCAGGAGAATGTCGCGCTGCATGTCGCCGAGCAGATGTCGGACTACCTGATCAAGGGTGCCATTTCCAACGCCATCAACATGCCGTCGATCACCGCCGAGGAAGCGCCGCGGCTGAAGCCTTTCGTCAAGCTGGCCGAAGTGCTCGGCGCCTTCGTCGGCCAGGTCACCGAAGATCCGATCAAGGAGGTCGAGATCCTGTTCGACGGCTCGACCGCGACGATGAACACACGCGCGCTGATCAGCGCCACGCTTGCCGGCCTGATCCGGCCGCAGGTCTCCGACGTCAACATGGTGTCGGCGCCGATCATGGTGAAGGAGCGCGGCATCATCGTTGCCGAGGTCAAGCGCGACAAGTCGGGCGTGTTCGACGGCTACATCAAGCTGACGGTCAAGACCGAGCACATGACGCGCTCGATCGCCGGCACCTGCTTCTCCGACGGCAAGCCGCGTTTCATCCAGATCAAGGGCATCAATCTCGACGCCGAAGTCGGCCAGCACATGCTCTACACCACCAACGCCGATGCGCCCGGCATTATCGGCCTGCTCGGCACGGTGTGCGGCGAGAACGGCGTCAACATCGCCAATTTCCAGCTGGGACGTAACCGGCCAGGCGGCGACGCGATTGCGCTGCTCTATCTCGATGCGCCGTTCCCGGAGAATGTGCTGGAACAGGTCAAGGCGCACAAGTCGATCGACTCGGCCAAACGGCTGCAGTTCGACGTCAACGCGATGTGATCCTGACGTAGCGACGGAATCGAAGGCGCGGGCTTTGTTGGGCGCAATCCCAAGGGAAAGCGCTGCGCGCTTTTTCCCGGGAAAACCGGTTCCCACTTTCCTGGGATTGCTCTAGTCCGCGCCTTCTTCGTTTAAGACCAGCGGCAGGTCCGCCATCTTGCGCCCGCTATATTCGGCGAGCGAGATGCCGCCCAGCACCAGGACGAGCGCCAGCGCCTGGTAGAGCTGGAATGTCTCACCGACGATCAGCACGGACAGCAGCGTGCCGAAGATCGGCACCAGGTTGATGAACAGGCCGGCCCGGTTGGCGCCGATCAGTTCGTTGCCCCTGATGTAGAGGATCTGCGAAATGACCGAGGCGCCGACCGCGGTGTAGACAATGATCAGCCAACCGCTGACATCGGGGACGATGACCTTGCCAGCCGCGGCTTCCCACAGGACAAAAGGCAGCGAGGTGATCAGCGCTGCGATCGACAGCGCCAGCATCAGGCTTTGCCAGCGCATCTCCGGTTTCAGCCGCAGCCCGACCGAATAGCCGCTGTAGAGGATGACGGCGATCAGCATGATGGCGTCGCCGAAATTGAGTTCCAGCGTCAGCAGCCGGCGCGGGTCGCCGTGGCAGGCGGTCAGCACCACGCCCGCTATGGTCAGCACGACGCCGGCGACCTGCGCCCAGTTCACCCGCAAGCGGAAAAAGATGAAATTGGCGACGATGATCACGATCGGCATCGCCGCCTGTTCGATCGAGACGTTGATCGCGGTCGTATAGTTGAGCGCCGTGTAGAAGATGGTGTTGAACAAAGTGAAGCCGCAGGCGCCAAGCACGCCGAGCAGCAGCCAGTGTTTGCGCACCACCGGCCAGTCTTCACGGATCGTGCGCCAGCCGATCGGCAACATGATCGCCACCGCCAGAACCCAGCGCAGGAAGACCAGCATCATCGGCGAGACATGATCGATCGCCAGCTTGCCGGCGACGGAATTGCCGCCCCACAGCAAGGTGGTGATCAGCAGGAACAGGTAGGCGCGTCGATGCATGGCAGATTCCGGCAGCCGCAGAAGCTGCGGTGTTGCCGGCCTAAGGCTCCCGCCAGCCCAAGTAAATGATGTCAAAGCCGAAAATTGTTGTGCCTCAGGGCATTTTCGGCGGCAAAGAAAGGTCGCACTTGCGAGGTCTTGACGCTATAGAGGCCTGTCGTTTCGAACCATATCCAGGCCGCCAGGGCGGCATTTCAAGGGAAAAGAAACATGGCCAATGTGGTGGTCGTCGGCTCGCAATGGGGCGACGAAGGCAAGGGCAAGATCGTCGACTGGTTGTCGGAGCGCGCCGACGTGGTCGTGCGCTTCCAGGGTGGCCACAATGCCGGCCACACGCTGGTCGTCGACGGCAAGGTCTACAAACTGTCGCTGCTGCCGTCGGGCGTGGTGCGGCAAGGCAAGCTGTCGATCATCGGCAATGGCGTCGTCTTCGACCCGCACGCCTTTGTCGCCGAAGTGGCGAAACTCAAGGCGCAAGGCGTCGAGGTGACGCCGGACCGCCTGAAAATAGCCGAAAACACCGCGCTTATCCTGTCGCTGCACCGGGAACTGGACGGATTCCGCGAGGACGCCGCCTCCAATTCCGGCACAAAAATTGGCACGACCCGTCGTGGCATCGGCCCCGCCTACGAGGACAAGGTGGGCCGGCGCGCGGTTCGGGTGATGGATCTGGCGGATTTGGAAACGCTTCCCGTAAAGGTCGACAGGCTGCTGACGCATCACAATGCGCTGCGTCGCGGGCTTGGCCATGCCGAAGTCACCCATGAGGCGATCATGACCGAGCTGACCTCGGTCGCCAATGAGATCTTGCCCTATATGGACCGCGTCTGGAAAATCCTCGACGACAAGCGCCGCGCTGGCGAGCGCATCCTGTTCGAGGGCGCGCAAGGCACGTTGCTCGACATCGACCACGGCACCTATCCGTTCGTCACCTCGTCCAACACCGTCGCCGGCCAGGCCGCGGCCGGTTCGGGCGTCGGCCCGGGCGCCATCGGCTATGTGCTGGGCATCACCAAGGCCTATACGACGCGTGTCGGCGAAGGCCCGTTCCCGACCGAGCAGAAGAACGAAATCGGCGAGTTCCTCGGCACGCGCGGCCACGAATTCGGCGTCGTCACCGGCCGCAAGCGCCGCTGCGGTTGGTTCGATGCCGTGCTGGTGCGCCAGGCCGTCGCCGTCAACGGCATCAAGGGCATCGCGCTGACCAAGCTCGACGTGCTCGATGGTCTGGACGAAATCAAGGTCTGCACCGGTTACCGGCTCGACGGTGAAATGATCGACTATCTGCCGGCCAGCCAAGGCGCGCAGGCGCGCGTCGAGCCGGTCTACGAGACGCTGGAGGGCTGGAACGGCACCACCGCCGGCGCGCGCAGCTGGAACGACCTTCCGGCGCAGGCCGTCAAATATGTCCGCTACATCGAGGAGCTCATCGGCGCACCGGTCGCGCTCCTTTCCACCAGCCCGGAGCGGGACGACACAATACTTGTGACCGATCCGTTTCAAGACTAGTTTTCTGAAGCCTTTCCGGGCATCGCGGCTGATTTGCGGGGGCCGGCGCGGAAACAAAATACAGGTCGACTGAAGCATGGCAGATTTCGTTGCTATTCTGAAAAGGGCGCTCGACAAGCACGGCGACGAGACGCCCGAAAAGCGTACGCGCATTTATGACAGCGTTCGTACCATGCTGGCGAAGAAGCTTGCGGACTATTCGCCGCCGCTGGCCACCGAAGCCATAACCACGCAGAAACGCTCCCTGGAAGACGCTATTGCAAGTGTCGAGCGCGACTATGCCAAACCGGCGCCGGCATCCGATCCGCTGGCCGAGCTCGAGCACATCTTCTCCTCCATCGACCGCAACAAGAACCAGTCCAGCCATGTCAAGCCGCTCGCCGCGCCTGCACCTGCCTGGCAGCCGGCGAAACCCGTGCAGCCGGCGCCTGCCACCCGGGCGGAGCCGAGCTGGCAGCGGCCCGCGCCGACACCGCCGCCGCCTGCGGCGCGTGCAGAAACCATCAACGAGCAAGCCGCGGAGCTGGATGCCGAAGACGATAGCGCCGATGCGTTTGCCAATGACGAGCAGCCGGCCGCGGATACGTTCCAGCGCCTGCGCCCAGCCGAGCGCAAGCGCAGCTATGGCGGGCTGATCGCCGCTGTCGTCGCACTGCTGGTTGTCGCCGGCGGCGGCTATGGCATCTGGCTGAACAAGGATGCGTTTGGCTCGATGCTCGGTCTTGGCGACACCAAGACTGTTTCGACCGAGCCGCTGGTCAAGCCGGCGCCGGCCAAGCCCACGGCCGAGGCGCCCGCACCGGCAGCTGCCGGCGAAGGAACGAAATTCACGCAGCGCCTTACGCCCGAAGGCGGTGAGACCGACCCCGGTCCCGCGGCCGGTCAAAGCGGCATTGGCGAGGGCGAATCCGTCGCCGCGCTGACCACGCCACCGCCTCCGGCTCCGGCACCTCCGGCTCCGGCCCCTGCGGCGCCAGCGCCGGCGACCCCAGCGCCCGGCGATACCGCAGCCACGGTGGCGCCCGCCACGCCGGCGCCTGACGCTTCCGCCACGCCACCGGCAACGCCGCCAGCCGATGGCGCCGCGCCGCCGGCCAATGGGGCAGCACCGGCTGATGCCGTGGCCACGCCGCCAGCGCCCGCAACCGGCACGCCGCCCGCGGCACCGACGGCCGCCGCTCCGGAGCCAACCGTTGCGGTCGGCCAGAAGGCGATCTTCTATGAGGAACGCACCTCGACCGCGCAGGGCTCGGCCGAACCCGGCAGCATCGTCTGGTCGCTGGTGCAGGAATCGCCCGGCGGGGACCTGCCGCCGGAACCGGCGATTCGCGCCGAAGCGAGCATTCCCGGCAAGGACATCCAACTGCGCATGACCATCCGCCGCAACACCGACCAGACGCTGCCGGCCAGCCACATCATCGAGATGATCTTCCTGACACCCGAGGGCTTTGACGGCGGCGGCGTCGACAACATCCTGCGCGTTGCCATGAAGAGCTCGGAGCAGGATGCCGGCAGCCCGTTGATCGGCATCCCGGCCAAGATCGCCGACGGCTTCTTCCTGGTGGCGCTCAACGACACCAAGGCCGACGAGGACGCCAATCTGACCTTGCTTCGCGGCCAGGACTGGATCGACGTGCCGGTGGTCTACAAGACCGGACGCCGGGCGCTGCTGACCATGGAAAAAGGCATCCCCGGCGAGAAGGTGTTCGACGAGGCGCTGAAGGCCTGGCAGGCGAAGACTGCGGGCTGATGGGGCAGCGTTAAAGCTGCCTGCTCTTTCCCCGAGCGGCGAGCGGGCCTAGCTCAAAACGGGCGATGCTTGGCTAGCGGCAGCCCGTTTCGCCTGACGTAGTCGTTCCAGCTTTCGATGGCATCCTTGTTTTCTTCTTGCCATCGGCGTGTCTTTTCCGCAGCGATCACCTTTGCAAGGCCGGTCTCGGCGGCGCGACCGATGTCGATCCCCAAGGCCCTCGCTTCTTCGATCAATCGGAGGTCAATGGAAAGTTTGAGCGATTTTCGCGACGACTGAGCATCAGCCATTTGAACAGCCCTATCCATACCTACGGACAAGAGCATGGCAGCGCGCTTGAAAGACTGCAAGCTCAGCCTTCCATCTCCTCGCGCAGCATTTCCAGTTCCAGCCATTCCTCCTCGAGTGCTGCCAGCGTGGCGCGTTCCTTGTCGAGGGCGGCGATGGTTTTCTGGAATGAGGCGGGGTCGCGCTCGTAATAGGCGGGATCGGCGATGTTGTTCTCCAGCCGCGAGATCGAGGCCGTCACTGCCTCGATTTTCTTGGGCAACGTTTCCAGCGCGAATTTCTGCTTGAACGACAGTTTCTTCGCGGGGCCTTTCGGTGCTGCCGCCTCGCTTTTGGCTGATGTCGGCGCTTCGCCAACCTCAGCCTTTGGCCTAGCCTTGCGGTCGTCGAGCCGGGTGCCGCCGCGCTGCGCCAGCATGTCGGAATAGCCGCCAGCATATTCGATCCAGCGGCCGCCACCATCCGGCGCGATGATGCTGGTGACGGTGCGGTCGAGGAAGTCGCGGTCGTGGCTGACCAGGATGACGGTGCCGGCAAAGCCGGCGACCAGTTCCTGCAGCAGTTCCAGCGTCTCCATGTCGAGATCGTTGGTCGGCTCATCCAGCACCAGAAGGTTCGCCGGCCGCGCCAGCACGCGGGCCAGGATCAGCCGCGCCCGCTCGCCGCCGGACAGCTCACGCACCGGCGTGCGCGCCTGTTCGGGCTTGAACAGGAAATCCTTCATGTAGGAGACGACATGGCGCTGCTCGCCATTGATGACGAGGTTCTCGCCGCGTCCGTCGGTGAGATATTGCGCCAGCGTCTCCTGGGGATCGACCGCCTCGCGCTTCTGGTCGAGCGTGGCGATCTCCAGATTGGTGCCGAGCCGCACCGAGCCGGCATCGGGCTTCATTTCGCCGGTCAGCATCTTCAACAGCGTCGTCTTGCCGGCGCCGTTCGGTCCGACCAGGCCGACACGATCGCCGCGTTGGATGCCGGTCGAGAAGCCCTTGACCACCGTGACGTCGCCAAAGCTCTTCTCGACGTTCTTCGCCTCAATCACCAGTTTGCCGGATTCGGCGGCGTCGCTGGCCACCATGGTGGCCGAGCCTTCGGCGCCGCGATGGCCGCGAAAACGCTGGCGCATGGTCTGGAGTTCGCCGAGGCGGCGCATGTTGCGCTTGCGCCGCGCCGTCACGCCGTAGCGCAGCCAGTGCTCCTCGCGCACGATCTGACGGCCAAGCTTGTGCTGCTCGCGCTCTTCCTCTTCCAACACCTGGTCGCGCCATTCCTCGAAATGGCCAAAGCCCTTGTCGAGGCGGCGGGTCTGGCCGCGGTCGAGCCAGACGGTGGCGCGCGAGACGCGTTCGAGGAAGCGACGGTCGTGCGAGATGACGATTAGCGCCGACGAGGTGCGGACAAGCTCCTCTTCCAGCCATTCGATCACCGACAGATCGAGATGGTTGGTCGGCTCATCAAGCAGCAGAATATCAGGCTCCGGCGCCATCACACGAGCAAGCGCGGCGCGGCGCGCCTCGCCGCCGGAGAGGTCGTTGGGGTTTTCCGTGCCGGCGAGGCCGAGATGCTCCATCAGATAGGTGGCGCGGTAGGGATCGTCGGCCGGCCCAAGCCCGGCCTCGACATAGGCGCGCACATTGGCAAAGCCATCCATGTCGGGCATTTGCGGGAGATAGCGAACCGTTGCCGAAGGCTGGCGGAAGACTTCGCCGTCCTGCGGTTCGATCAGCCCTGCGGCGATCTTGAGCAGCGTCGACTTGCCGGAGCCGTTGCGGCCGACGAGCGCAATCTTGTCGCCGGCGGATGCGGTGAGTTCGGCGCCGTCGAGCAGCGGCGTGCCGCCGAAGGTCAGTCTTATCCCGTCGAGGTTGAGAAGGGGCGGGGCCATGTCAGCTTTCAGGCAAGGGATAGGGATGAGCGAGCAACAGCGCGCGGCCATGGCCAAGTGCGATTTCGAGCCGGCCCCCGGTCTTCTCTGACTTGACCTCGTTGGAGATGGTGAGCGACGAGCCGAAGGCAACCTCGACATGGTCGAGCGGCCATTTGGCGCTGGACACGGTCAGGCCCGAAAGATCGGAAAAGCCGAGCACGGAAAACAACGTGCCGTCGGCGTAGTCGAAGCCGGCCTTGCCCGGCAGCAAGGGAACCCCCTCCTGCGCGCCGCTGGTCAACAGCACTTTCGTGCCGGTCTCGGCCAGCCGCAGGCTGAGCGCCAGATGAAGGTACGCATGGTCGGCGCGCTTGCCACCGAAAGCGCCGGCCAGCACCAGGCTGGTGGCGCCGCGCTCCAGTGCGGCGGCGATGGCCAGCTCCCCGTCGGTCTTGTCCTTTTCGGGCGGAAATACCTGGCGCGGCACGGCGGCGAGATCGACGGGAAGCTCCGCGGGCACGGAATCGAAGTCGCCCACCCAAAGCTCCGGCATCAGGCCGAGCATCCGGGCATGGCCGATGCCGGCGTCGGCGGCGATGACGCGCGCGCCTTCGACCTGGCGGTCGAGCCGCGGCGTGCGGATGAGATCGCCGCCAAGCAGGATGGTGAATGTGCTCATATCCGGTGGCCCTTACCAGCCCCGCCGGCGAAACGGAAGGCCGAGCCTTGGCTAGCTTTTTGTTGGAGCATGATCTCCGGACAAAACGGTTCCCGTTTGTCCGAGAAAACCGGTTCCCACTTTTCGGATCATGCTCTGGCAAAGTTCCGCTTGCGTGGCACCTTGGCCGGCCCTATGTGTCGAAACGCTCTAACGGGGTGCCGAACGCGATGTTTCGCGGGTCGGCTGAGAGGCAGTCTCGCCAACCCGCTGAACCTGATCCGGTTTGTACCGGCGGAGGGATTAGACGCTTCGGACAGACCGACGCCTCAATTCCTTTCAAACACGAATGAAGGAGGTGCCGATGCGCATGTTTTTGTCCCGTCTTGTCCCAGCCCTGGGTCTTGCTTTTTCGCTTCTCGCCGTGCCTGCGTCCGCGCAGGAAAAACTCACCGTCTACACCTATGAGAGTTTCACTGCCGATTGGGGCCCGGGTCCTGCGGTGAAGAAGGAATTCGAAGCCGAATGCGGCTGCAGCGTCGACTTCGTCTCGGTCGCCGACGGCGTCGCGCTGCTCAACCGCGTCAAGCTCGAGGGGGCGTCGACCAAGGCCGATATCGTGCTTGGCCTCGACACCAATTTGACTGCCGAGGCCAAGGCCTCCGGCCTGTTTGTCCCGCATGGCGCTGTGGCTGAAAACAGCGTGCCGGGCGGCTGGAGCGACGATACTTTCGTCCCCTATGACTATGGCTATTTCGCTGTCGTCTATGACACCGAGAAGCTGAAGAACCCGCCCAAGAGCCTGAAGGAACTGGTCGAAGGCGATGCCGCCGACAAGATCGTCATCCAGGATCCGCGCACCTCGACGCCGGGCCTTGGCCTGCTTCTGTGGGTGAAGTCGGTTTATGGCGACAAGGCGCCGGAAGCCTGGGCCAAGCTCAAGCCAAAGGTGCTGACGGTGACGCCGGGCTGGAGCGAAGCCTATGGCCTGTTCACCAAGGGCGAGGCGCCAATGGTGCTGTCCTACACGACGTCGCCGGCTTACCACATGGTGGCCGAAAACACCGATCGCTACCAGGCGGCATCCTTCGAGGAAGGCGAGTATCTGCAGATCGAGGTCGCCGGCATCACCACCACGGGTGCGAAAAACCCCCTGGCGGCAAAGTTTCTCGCCTTCATGACCGGGCCGAAATTCCAGAATGTCATTCCGGAGACCAACTGGATGTTCCCGGCGGGGAAAATCGACAAGCCGCTCAATCCGGCCTTCGACAAACTGGTCAAGCCGGTGAAGACGCTGCTGTTCAGCCCGGAAGAGGTTGCGGCCAACCGCAAGGCTTGGGTGGATGAGTGGCTGGCGGTGATGAGCAAGTAGATTTGGCTGGATGATCGGAAGATGACCGCTCTACGGCGCCCCCCTCTGTCCTGCCGGACATCTCCCCCACGAGGGGGGAGATTGGGTGTCGCCTCGGCTTTCGCCAACCTCCAACGTTTTGAGCGGAGCGCGGAAACTGCTGATCTCCCCCCTCGTGGGGGAGATGTCCGGCAGGACAGAGGGGGGCGCGAAGGAACGCGACGCCCGCCAAAGATCTTTTGGGCGGTCCGGCGTGCAACGCTCTGACCCCCGCGTCACCGCCGGCATTGTCGCGCTCGCGGCAATCGCGCTGCTGATCGGCGGCGCCTTTGCCGGGCTTATCCGCGAAGGCGCGCACGACCTCCGCGGTGCTGCGTCCGCCTTCGATCTCTATCTCCTGCGCGTTGTCCGCTTCACGCTCTGGCAAGCAGTCCTTTCGACGCTGCTTTCCGTCGTGCCGGCGCTGTTCGTGGCGCGTGCTCTGTCGCGGCATCCGCGCTTCTTTGGCCGCGGTTTCATCCTGCAACTGTTCACCGTGCCGCTGGCACTGCCGGCCATTGTCGCGGCGCTCGGCATACTGGCGCTCTATGGCCGGGCCGGCTACTTCGCCGCGATCGGTGGTCAAAGCTGGCCCGATATCTATGGCCTGTCGGGCATCCTCGTCGCTCATGTCTTCTTCAATCTGCCGCTGGCAACACGGCTGTTCCTTGAGGCACTGGGCACGGTGCCTGCCGATCAATGGCGGCTGGCAAGCCAGCTCGGCATGGGGGCGAGACCAGCCTTCCGGTTGATCGAATGGCCGGTGCTGCGATCGGCTCTGCCGGGCGTCGCCGGCCTTGTCTTCATGCTTTGCATCACCTCCTTCACCATCGTGCTCATCCTCGGCGGCGGGCCGGCGGCGACGACGCTGGAGGTCGCCATCTACCAAGCGCTGCGCTTCGATTTCGATCCCGCGCGGGCAGTTACACTGACAGTGCTGCAAATTGCCCTGACCTTTGCCGTCGTGCTGGCGCTGACGCGGCTTGGCGCCAATGTGACCGGGGATGCGAACCTGCCTGTGGCGCGGCGCCGCTATCTCTCGGCCGGCCCGGTCGAAACGGCGCTTAATGTCGTATTGATCGCGCTCGCTTTGCTGTTCGTCGCCGGGCCGATGGCGGCAACCGTCGCATCCGGCCTTGGCGCCGATCTCGGCCGGCTGGCCGGCGAGAGCGCGGTGCGCCAGGCGACGCTGACCAGCGCCTGTCTCAGCCTCCTGGCGGCGCTGCTTTCGGTGTCGCTATCGCTGTCGCTGATCATGGCACGCCGGGCGCTGTCCCTACACCGCCGTGGCGGCGCCCGCTCGCTGCTCGAACATGCCACCGACACCGGCGCCGGTTTTGTCCTCGTCGTGCCGCCCATCGTCATCGGCGCCGGCTGGTTTCTCCTGCTGCGCACGGTCGCCGATGTCTTTGCCATCGCGCCGGTCATGGTCGTCGCCGTCAACGCGGTGATGGCGATGCCCTTCGCCATCCGCGCGATGCGTCCGGCCTATGATGCGGCAAGCGAACGCCATGAAAAGCTGTGCGCACAGCTCGGCATTTCGGGCTGGAGCCGGCTGCGGCTGGTCGACTGGCCGTCGCTGCGGCGGCCGCTGGCCACCGGCTTTGCCTTCGCCATGGCGCTGTCGCTCGGCGATCTTGGTGTCATCGCACTGTTCGGCAGCGATTCAGTGCAGACATTGCCCTATCTCCTCTTGGCGCGCATGGGCAGCTACCGCACAGCCGACGCCGCCGGGCTGGCTTTGCTGCTCGGGGCGGTCTGCCTGGCTCTGGTGGTCGCCGCGGATTGGTTGGGACGAGGAGAAAGATCGTGACTTCCGCCGTGGAAAAAGGCGCGGTCGTGCGGCTGGACAAGGTCTCGTTCAGCTATGGCGAGGCGCCGTTCCTGTTCGATGTCGAATTCGCTGCCTCGAAAATCACCGCCATCATGGGGGCGAGCGGTTCGGGAAAGTCGACCCTGCTCAACCTGGTGGCCGGCTTCGAGACGCCACAATCCGGCCGCGTTCTGATCGGCGGCGCCGATGTCGGCGCTTCCGCGCCATCGGCGCGACCGGTGTCGATGGTGTTCCAGGAAAACAATCTGTTTGCCCATCTCTCTGTCGAGAAGAATGTCGGGCTCGGCCGCTCGCCGTCGCTTAGCCTGACGCAAACCGACCGCGCCGCAATCGCCGAGGCCCTGAGCCGTGTCGGCCTTGCCGGCAAGGAAAAGCGCCTGCCGCGAGAACTCTCCGGCGGCGAAAGGCAGCGTGTGGCGCTCGCCCGCGTGCTGGTGCGCGACCGGCCGGTGCTGTTGCTCGACGAGCCGTTCGCCTCGCTTGGGCCCGCACTGCGCGACGACATGCTCGACCTCGTGGCCGGCGTCCATGCCGAGCGGGCGATGACGGTGTTGTTCGTCACGCATCAGCCAGAAGACGCGCGCCGCATCGGAGAGCAGATGGTTTTTCTGGACAATGGCAGGGTTGCCTCAACGGGATCTGCCGCCGATTTTTTCGACGGCACTGGTCCCGAAGCGTTTCGGCGCTATATCGGCGCAAGTTCGGGCGGATCACGCGATATTGCCCGGAAGCGGACATAATTTACGACCAAACCGGCGACAGGTGATGTGGCGCTTGCTTGCCATGGTCCAACTGATGTGGCTAGGTCCGCCCTGTATTGGTCCGGCACGAGCCGTGATTTGCCCCCTACAGCGCCGCATCCATCCGGATGCGTAAAACGCTGTAGGTTTTTTGATTTGTGCAGGATTGCCACCGAAAAATTCGATTTTCGCTGGCGCGGACCCCTGGGTCCAGGTCATGCGCCGAGAGCTGAAGGGACGCCGTACTGTCGACCGGCACTGATACTTTGAGACGCAGGCCGCTGGCGCGCTTCCTCGCGCTGGCCGGCCTTGCCGTGGCGCTGGCCAGTTGCCAGATGTTCACGCCTCCGGAAGTGCAGGAATCCGGCTTCCAGCCGTCCGACAAGCCGATCACGGTCGACAATGTCGCCGCCAACAGCAAGCTCGCCGAACTCGCAAAGGCGCAGCATCCGCGCATCCTCGCCACCTATGGCGGGGAATATTCCGACCCCAAGCTCGAGCGCATGGTGGCCAAGGTCGTCGGCAGCCTGACCGTGGTGTCGGCCAATCCGACCCAGACCTATCGCATCACCATCCTCAATTCGCCCAACGTCAACGCCTTCGCGCTGCCGGGCGGCTATCTCTACGTCACCCGCGGCCTCTTGGCGCTGGCCAATGATTCGGCCGAACTCGCCGCCGTCATCGCGCATGAGATGGGCCACGTCACCGCCAACCATGGCCTGCAGCGCCAGCAGCTCGAGGCCGAGGAAGGCCTAGCCACCAAAGTCGTCTCGGATGTGCTCGGCGACAGTCCGACCGCCAAGGCGGCCCTGATCCGCGGCAAGCTGAGGCTGGCGCAGTTCTCGCGCAACCAGGAGCTGGAGGCCGACGCCATCGGCATCAAGTCGGTCGGCGAAGCCGGCTACGATCCCTATGCCGCCGGCCGCTTCCTGCAGTCGATGTCGGCCTATACCGATTTCCGCTCGATCAGCGGCGCCACCGATGCCAGCCTCGACTTCCTGGCCACGCACCCCAACACGCCGCAGCGCATCGATCTGGCGCAGCGCCACGCCCGCCAGTTCGGCGCGCCGGGCGTCGGCACACGCGACCGCGATTCCTTCCTGGCTGGCATTGACGGCCTGCTGTACGGCGACACGCCGGAAGAAGGCTATGTGCGCGGCCAGACCTTCCTGCATCCGGGGCTCGGCGTATCGTTCACCGTGCCGGACGGTTTCATCATCGACAATACGGCCGCGGCGGTGACGGCGACCGGCCCCGGCGACATGGCGGTCCGCTTCGACGGCGTGTCGATCGACAAGGATCGGGCGCTGACCGACTATATCAGAAGCGGCTGGGTGGCCGGTCTCGACGAGACCAGCGTGCGCCAGGAGACGATCAACGGCAACGAGGCGGCGACCGCGCATGCCGGCGCCGACGGCTGGCAGTTCGACATTGCGGTGATCCGCGCCGGCGGCCAGGTCTACCGGTTGCTAACGGCGGCCCCCTCAGCCAGCACCACGCTCGATCCGGTGGCGCGTTCCGTCAGCGGCTCGTTCCGTATCCTGAGTGCGGCCGAGAAGGCGGCGCTGAAGCCACTGCACATCCGTGTCGTTACCGTTCAGGCTGGCCAGACCATGGGTTCGCTGTCGGCGCAGATGGTCGGCGTCGACCGCAAGCTCGATCTGTTCAGGGTGCTCAACGCGATGTCGCCGGGCGCCTCGGTTTCGGCCGGCGACAAGGTCAAGATCGTTACGGACAAGTAGCAGCGCAGTCCGGTTTCGATGGCGCCTGCCCGTGCGAAGCAGGACTGCGGTCACTGCCACTCTCAGAGGTTGCTGTCGGTGTTCGTGTCGGTATCGGTACCGCTGTCGGTGCCTTCGCTACTGGTGTTCTCACCACCACCAGGATTTGAAGCACGGCGCTCGGAACCATCACCGTTGTTGCCGCTCCAGGCCGCCCGGCCGGTTTGCGGCACGGGTTTCGGGGCCTTCGGTCTTGGCGCGGGTATGGGAACCACCTTTATTTTCGTGATGATTTTCGGGGGCCGGACCTTGCACGCCGGAATCGCCAAGGCGACCCGCTTCGGGGTGCTGAGAACACCCAGGGAATACATCTCTTGCCGCTCCATTCCGGCTCTGAAGAAGGCGAGCGCGCGGTCCGGATCAGCTGGAACACCATTGCGACCTTCCATGAAGATCGATGCGAGATCGTTTATGGCATCGATATGCCCCATCGCCGCCGATTTGAGCAGCAAGTCCAACCCCTTGGCGGCATCGCGCTGGACGCCACGCCCATTGAACAGGGTGCGTCCCCACGCGGTCATGGCGTAGGGGTCACCCTTTTCGGATGCTTCTGAATAGAAGCGGTTGGCCTGTTTAGGATCCGCGACCGTCCCTATTCCCGACGAGACGATGGAGCCGAGCGCGAAAGCCGCGCGGACGTATCCCTTGTCGGCGGCCTGCTGGATTGCCTGCCTCGCCTCATTGACCTTGCCCGAGGCCAGCAACGCCCGTCCGAGTTGGTAATGGAAGCGGGCAATCTCTGGATAGGTCTTCACCGAGGCCTGGCAGAGCTCGACCGCGTCGTCGCCAATCTCGTTCGCCAACCGGCCCGGGACAACGCCTTGCAGGTCGAGAGGTTCGCCCGCCGCTCGATCGCAGGGATCGACGCTTGGCGACAGCTTCAGCGTCGCCTGCTTCGATGCGTTGTCGGCACGGATCTGAAAGCCGATCTCGACCGGCGTCGCGGAGCCGATCTGCGCCTCGTAGCGCAATTTGTCGACATCGTCGGCCATTAGACTCGATTGAGGCGACAGAATGCGGTCCGGCAGGGAAAGCGTCCCGGTTGCCGGATAGCTTGCGAGCCTCAAGCTGATCGACGGGTCCTTGGCCGGGAAATCCAGCTTGAGCGGAATCGGGCCGACGCCGACGGGGATTTCGATGTCGCGGTTTTCGATCGCTTCGGCGGCGCCGGCGATACGAATGCCGCGCTCAACCACCGCCTGCTTTTGCTCGGCGGCGATTGAGGCCATGAGTTGCTTGCCCTCGGCGCCCGCGCCGTTTCTGATCCGCAACAACAGAACGCCTTGGGATTCGCCACCCCACTCGTTGTGCGTGGTGTAGGCCAGCGTATCCACCTGTTCCTGCCAACCCGCCAATTCGGGGGCGTCCATGCGCAGACGCGGCAGGTCGGTACCCTCGATCCTTTCGCCCATGGCCAAGGGCTTGCCATCAAGCGTCAGCCGTCCGAGTGCCGGCAGGCTTTCGATGCTGACGCTGACCGCGCCACCATCGACGTCTACTGGCGCCGGCAGATCCAGCGCGACTGGCCCGATGCCGGACGGCACGATTTTCTCCAGCACCGGCGGCAGCGCCGGGCGGTTGGCGCGAGGCATCAGAAAGACATCGTCGAGAAGCGAGGAATTTTCCCATGGAACCTGCTTGCCACCGGTTGCCTTGACCACATCGCGGCGCACGGCGGCCATGACAGCCCTGATCTCCTGGTTCGGCGCCAACGCACGACGGGAGAAGGCGGAGGAAAATGGGCTGAGATTGCCGCGCCCGTCATAGGCAACGGCCCCCGGCTCGGTGGCAAAGGCGATCAGCGCGTTCTCAGACCCCTTCACCTGCGCCAACCCGCTACCGCTGGCGACGATCAGCTGGTCGCGAAGCCAATAGTTCTTACGCGGAAAAGGGTTGTTGCGGCAGGCGTCGAGGATGATCACCTGGATTTTCGATTTCGAGCGCAACTGCTGCAACATGTCGTCGAGCTTGATTGCCTGGACTTCCACGTCGGCCGCATCCTTAAGCGTGGCGTCGACCGGGATGAGAAAGTTCTCGCCGCCGATCTGGAAGCCGTGACCCGAATAATAGACCACCGCGAGATCAGCGCCGTCGGCCGCCGCGAGATAGGTGCGGAAGCGCACCTCGAACTGAAGCCTGGTCAAATCCTTGGCGACGAAAACGTCGAAGCCGGCCGTCCGGAACGTGTTTGCGATGTCTCCGGCGTCCTTGTCCGGGTTCTTGAGCGCCGGAAGCTCCCGGTATTCGGAATTGCCGATCACAAAAGCAACCTTTCGATCGGCACTAGCCTCTAAAGTCGTCAGGGTCACAAGGATCAAAGCTGCAAGAAACACGCAGAGTCGCGACATGGCAAAATCCTCATCCGCTATGATCTGGTGAACCCCAACAAACACCCTGCAGCTCAGCAGGTCTGTTAAAGAATTCACAATCTGCGAATGAGAGGCGAGGAAATCTGATGTGCTGGTCTTATATCCTGATCGGAAAATATCTTAATACTGCTGCCAACCGGAAATTTCAGGCTGCCTGCGTCTGAAATTCCGGGTTCTGCTTGACCAGCGCGACCTTCAGCTTTTCCATGGCGCGGGCCTCGATCTGGCGGACACGCTCCTTGGAAATGCCGAGCGTCTCGCCGAGCGCTTCCAGCGTAGCGCCCTCGTCGGTCAGCCGGCGTTCCTCGATGATCCTGAGTTCGCGGGCATTGAGCGCGCCAAGCGCTGCTCTCAGCCAGAGCAGGCGGCGTTCGAAATCGATGGTATCGCTGGCGACTTCGTCCGGCAGCGGATCGTCCGAAATCAGGAAGTCCATGCGCTCGGTGGTGCCGCTGTCGTCGGCGAGCGGCGCGTTGAGCGAGGAGTCAGGCGCGGAGAGCCTGGAATCCATCATCGCCACGTCGGCCTCGGAGACGCCGAGCGCTACCGAGACTTCGCGATAGAGCGTGGCGTTGGAGATCGGCTCGGCGCCATTGGCCAGCCGGGCGCGCAAGCGCCGCAGATTGAAGAACAGCGCCTTTTGCGCCGACGAGGTGCCGCCGCGCACGATCGACCAGTTGCGCAGGATGTAGTCCTGCATCGAGGCGCGGATCCACCAGGTCGCATAGGTCGAGAAGCGCACCTCGCGCTCCGGCTCGAAGCGCGCCGCCGCTTCCAGCAGCCCGACATGGCCTTCCTGGACCAGATCGCCGAGCGGCAGTCCGTAGTGGCGGAATTTCGAAGCCATGGAGATGACCAGCCGCATATGCGCGACGGTGATCTGGTGCAGCGCCTGCTGGTCCTGGTCTTCCTTCCAGCGCAGGGCGAGAACATGTTCCTCGTCGCGCTCGAGATAGGGGGCCTTCATCGCCGCGCGGACCATGGTCCGTCCTGCCGTGTCTTCGATCATGCCGCGCTCCTGCTCCCGGACATTTTCGGACGGCCTGCCGGCCGCTGGCTCTATCTTGACGCAATGCCGGACGGAAAACCGGTTTCCCACTTTTCCTGGGAATTGCTTTGGGTCTGGCGCAGCTAGGGTTCTTGAAATGGAAACGCAGCGCCCTACAACAGGGCATGAACGTGCCACACCGGGGATTGGTTCCGCCGCCGATGGTGGTTGTTTTATGCTATCCGACAGCGCGCGCCGACAGCACAAAACGGGGCGATCGGCACCAATCTGAGTTACTTTGAGAATTCTGATTTCTGGATCGCCATTTTTTTGAAATCTGGTTCCTTATTTTGCGGCTCTCTATCTGTCAGTTTCCGGCTCTCACAAGCGCCGGACACCGGCCATCGACGGGATCACAGAAAAATGAAATGGCTCAATTCGCTCATCGTCGCCGGAACGCTGCAGGTTCTGGCTGTCACAGCCGGCCATGCCGGCGCCAACCTCGATCAGATCAAGCAGGCCGGCACCATCAAGGTCGGCACCGAAGGCACCTACGCACCCTTCACCTACCATGATGATGCCGGCGCGCTGGTCGGCTTCGACGTCGAGATCGCCAAGGCGATCGGCGACAAGCTTGGCGTGAAAGTCGAGTTCCTCGAAGGCAAATGGGACGGGCTGATCGCCGGTCTCGACGCCAACCGCTACGACGCTGTCATCAACGAGGTCGGCATCACCGACGCACGCAAGGCCAAGTACGACTTCTCCGATCCGTACATCGCTTCCAAGGCGGTGCTGATCGTGCGTGGCGACGACACCGCCATCAAGACCTTTGCCGATCTCAAGGGCAAGAAGGCGGCGCAGTCGCTGACCTCGAATTTCGGCAAGCTCGCCGAGACCAACGGCGCCGAACTCGTCGGCACCGACGGCTTCGACCAGTCGATCCAGCTTTTGCTCACCGGTCGCGCCGATGCCACCATCAATGACAGCCTGTCCTTCCTCGACTTCAAGAAGCACAAGCCCGACGCCAATGTGAAGATCGCCGCGCAGGAAGAAAACGCCGACTATTCCGGCGTCATCGTGCGCAAGGGCGATCCGGAGCTGGTGGCCGCGATCAACAAGGCGCTGGCCGACATCAAGGCCGACGGCACCTACAAGAAGATCGCCGACACCTATTTCGGCCAGGACGTTTCGCAGTAACGAAGGTCTCCCGGCGGTTTGCCGGCAATGACACAATACAGCGGCGGGCCGTCTTTGATGGCTCGCCGTTTTTCGCATGATATGACAACCGCACAATTGCACTGCCGGACCGGTCTAGACGGCGTTTGCAAGGAGAGGAGCCGCTCGTGCCGCACTGGCTGCAACTGATGCTGGACTCGTTGCCGACGCTGTTGTGGGCGGCGCTGATCTTCACCGTGCCGCTGACTCTGCTGTCGTTTGCGCTCGGCCTGTTCGTCGGCCTGGTTGTCGCTTTGGTGCGGCTGTTCGGGCCGAAGCCGCTGGTCGCGGTGGTGCGCTTCTATGTCTGGATCTTTCGCGGCACGCCGCTTCTGGTGCAGCTGTTCCTGATCTTCTACGGCCTGCCCTCGGTCGGCATATTGCTCGACGCCTTTCCGGCGGCGCTGATCGGTTTCACCCTCAACATCGGCGCCTACAGTTCCGAAATCATCCGCGCCGTGATCGGCTCGGTGCCGAAGGGCCAGTGGGAGGCAGCCTATTCGATCGGGATGACCTGGAGCCAGGCGATGCGGCGCACCATTCTGCCACAAGCCGGCCGGGTCGCGGTGCCGCCGCTGTCCAACACCTTCATCTCGCTGGTCAAGGATACGTCGCTGGCTGCGGCCATCACCGTGCCGGAAATGTTCCAGGCAGCGCAGCGCATCGTCGCCACCACCTATGAGCCGCTGATCCTGTATGTCGAGGCGGCGATCCTCTATCTGGCAATGAGCTCGGTGCTGTCTGCCCTGCAGACGCGGCTGGAGGAACGGCTCAACCGTTACGGCGGCTTCCTGGAGGCGCGCTCATGATCGGCCTCACCGACATCGAAAAGCGCTTCGGCGACAATCTCGTGCTGAAGGGCGTGACGGTCACAATTGCCGAGGGCAGCGTCACGGCGCTGGTTGGTCCGTCCGGCGGGGGAAAGAGCACGCTGCTGCGCTGTATCAACCTCCTGGAGATCCCGACCTCGGGCACGGTGCGCATCGGCGACGAGGCGCTGGAATTCCGTCCCGGCATCAAGATCCCCAGTCGGGACATCCAGCGCCTGCGGCTGCAGACCGGCATGGTGTTCCAGAATTTCCAGCTGTTCCCGCACCGCACCGCCATCGAGAACGTCATGGAGGGGCTGGTGACGGTGCTGAAATGGCCAACGGCAAAGGCGCGTGAGCGGGCGCTGGCGCTGCTCGAGAAGGTCGGCATGGCGCACAAGGCCGATGCCTGGCCGGCGACTCTGTCGGGCGGCCAACAGCAGCGCGTGGCGATTGCCCGCGCGCTGGCGCCGTCGCCCAAGGTGCTGCTCTGCGACGAGCCGACCTCGGCGCTCGATCCTGAGCTGGCACAGGAAGTCGTCGACGTGCTGGGAAAACTCGCCAGCGAAGGCACGACAATGGTGATGGCGACGCACGACCTGCGCCTCGCCTCGAAGATCGCTCAAGAAGTGGTGTTTCTCGACGCTGGCGTGGTCGTCGAGAAGGGGCCGTCCGCCGTGGTGTTCAGCAATCCGGAGCGCGAACGGACGAAGCGCTTTATCGCAACACTGAAGCAGGAAGCGGCGAAGGAAGCCGGGGGCTGAGCCCTCTACCTCCCCTTGTGGGGAGGTCGGACCGAAGGTCCGGGTGGGGGCCGTGCCGCACCTCAGGCCCAAAAACAAAAACCCGGCGCGAGGCCGGGTTTTTCATGAATTCAAATGTGAAAGCGATCAGGCAGCTTCTTCCTGTTCGGATTCCTCATTGTCGGCCTTGGCGCCGCGCTTAGGGCCCTTGTTGAGGTTGACCTCGATCAGGCGCACGGCTTCGGTTTCCGACATGCGGTTGACCGCGGCGATCTCACGGGCCATGCGGTCGAGTGCCGCCTCATAGAGCTGACGCTCGGAATAGGACTGCTCCGGCTGGTTGTCGGCGCGGTAGAGGTCGCGCACGACTTCCGAGATCGAGATCAGATCGCCCGAATTGATCTTGGCATCATATTCCTGGGCGCGGCGCGACCACATGGTGCGCTTGACCCGGGCGCGACCCTGCACGACCTTCAGCGCGCGCTCGACATAATCCTCTTCCGACAGCTTGCGCATGCCGATGGAGGTCGCCTTGGCGACCGGCACTTTCAGCCGCATCTTGTCCTTCTGGAAGTCGATGACGAACAGTTCCAGCTTGTGGCCCGCAACTTCCTGCTCGTCGATCGAGACGATCTGGCCGACGCCATGCGCCGGATAGACGATGTACTCGCCGGTCTTGAAACCGTGACGTGCCGCGGTGGACTTCTTCTGCGGGGTGATCGTAGCCATTACGCCCTGAACTCCTTGTTGTGGCACCGGCGGCCTGCCGGTCCGAACGCGTGCGATCGGGGACGCCGATCGTTAGCCGCACAACAGATGAACCCATCGGAAAAAGCCGGGACCGGCAAACCGCATACATAGCGACTGCCTGGCCCAGATCGCTCTGGTCCGATTGGGGAGTTCACCTTTCAGTGATTTGGGGCGCTTGCGCCATAAATCGACGTTGTGTCACCGGCATGTTTCAGCAGATGTAGCACAAAAAGTAGGAAGAATCAAGGTTTTGCTGCAAACGCGAAGGTCGAGCGACATCACCGCCTGTCAAGGCCGTTGATGTATGATGCGCGTTACGCTGCGTTATGACGGCCAAGTCGGCCGTAGCATCAGTCGCCTTCGCCTGGCTCAGCGGAGAAATATTTCTCGAACTTGCCGGCCTCGCCATCGAAGGTCTTGGCGTCTGCCGGAGGCTCCTTCTTGGCGGTGATGTTGGGCCACTTCTCGGCGTATTCGGTGTTGACCTGCAGCCATTTGTCGAGACCCGGTTCGGTGTCGGGCTTGATCGCATCGGCCGGGCATTCCGGTTCGCAGACGCCGCAGTCGATGCACTCGTCGGGATGTATGACGAGCATGTTCTCGCCTTCGTAGAAGCAGTCGACCGGACAGACCTCGATGCAGTCCATGTACTTGCATTTAATGCAGTTGTCGGTCACGACATAGGTCATTGGTCGGCTCCGGGACGTCCCGTTCTTGTCAGGCTTTTTTGGTGAGGTAACCCCTTTGCCTGCCGCTTGCAAGGGCGGCTGTGCCTGGCGCGACCGGCGCTTCCGAAATGGGATTGCAGATCAGCGGCATGGCAAACACCGACAAGGCTTCAGTCTTCGCCGAACAGGCGGTCGGTTTGCCTGCGCTCTTTCTTGGTCGGACGGCCGCTGCCGGCCTCGCGCAGCGCGGGAATGGCATCGGCAACAGCCTCGCCTTTCGGCGCCGGCGGCGGGGACAGATCCTCATAGAGCGTGCGCGCTTCCTCGGCCGGGCCGCGTCGCGCACCTGTAGCCAGCACCTTCCAGACGAAGATGCGGCGCTCGTGCGTGATGGTCAAAACATCGCCGGCCTTGACCAGATCCGACGCCTGCGCTGCTTTGTCGCTGTTGATGCGGACGCGTCCGGCGACCACCAGCTTGGCCGCCAGCGAGCGCGATTTGACCGCGCGCGAGAAGAACAGCCATTTGTCGATGCGCTGGCGACCCTCAGCAACCATCGAACCGTGCCGGGCCTACTTCTTCAGCTGGTCGCGCAAGGCGGCGAGCTTGGCGAAGGGCGAGTCCGGATCGAAGCGCACCGGCCGTTCCTCCCGCGGCTTGGCCTGGAAGGCCGGCTTGCCGCCCTGCGGACCGCCTTTGCCTTCCGGCCTGCCGCCCTTCCAGTCGGGCCGGCCTTCGCGACGCTCGCCTTGCGGCTTGCCATCGCGGCGCTGTTCGCCTTCGGCCTGCGGCTTGGGCTTGAACTTCGAGCGGTCGAAGCGCGGCTTGGCCGCACCGTCGCGCTGGTCGCGCCGGCCCTGATAGGCCGGCCGCTCGCCCTGTGCCGGCTGTCCCGCGGCATCGGCAGGCGCACCGGTGCGGGCAGCCTGGCCGTTGCGCGGGCGATTGTCCCTGCGGTTTTCGTGGCGATGACGCGGGCGCTGCTCGAAACGGCCCTGCCGCCACAACAGGATTGGTTTTGGTTCTTCAGCCTCTGGCGCGGCTTCGCCAGTTCCACCCTCCCCCTCGTGGGGAGGGTCGGCGCGCAGCGCCGGGGTGGGGGTAGCGCCGGCGTCGCCGGTTGCATCTTCAGCGTCGGCGGCGTCAGCACGACCTGCTTCGTCAGCGCCGTCACCCCCACCCGCGTCGCTTCGCGCCGCGACCTCCCCCATCGAAGGGGAGGTAAGGGCATCGGCGCCTTCGGTGACAGTGACGTCGGCAACAGCTTCTGTAACGGGCGGGACTTCTTCCGCGATTTCCGCGGGAGCTTCGATTTGCTCTTCAGAAACAGCCTCCGCTGCCGGTTGGGCGACGGACTCTGCGGTATCCTCTGACGTAACTTCTGCGGCGGTAGCTTCAACAGCCGCATCCGGCTCCGCACCCTCGGCCGGTGCTTCGGTGACAGCATCCGCTGCGGCGGCTTCCGCCGCAGCCTTTGCAGCCGCTTCCGCCAGCTTTGCCGCAGCCGCTTCCCGCGCCGCATTATCCTGCGCTTCCAGCCGCGCCTTCACCTCTGCAGGCGGCTTCGGCTCGGCGCGGTAGCCGAGACCCTTCAGGATCTCTTCCATGTCGTCGGCGGTGGCGCCGAGGATCGACATCATCGGCGGCGTCACCATGAAGGACTGGCCGTCATAGGCGCCATCCGGGCGCTGGCCGAGGCCGGGCTTCCAGTTGGTCGCGGGGCGGATCAGGTCGGCCAGCCGTTCCAGGATGTCGATGCGCACGGCGCGGCGGCCGAGATTGCGGTAGCCGGCGAGCTTGTAGAAGGTCTTGTCGAAAGCCGGGTCGATGACCACCGAGGTGCGGCCGGAGGCCAGCGCGTGCACCACGTCGCCGAAGCCGGGCTTGTCCTTGCCGTCATTCTTCAGCGCCCACAAAAGCGTAATCAGGCCGGCGGGTGCGGGCTTGATCAGCGCCGGCACGAAGACGTGGTAGGCGCCAAAACGCACACCGAGCCGGCGCAGGGCAGCGCGTCCCTCCTGGTCGAGCGATTTCATCTCTTCGGCGATGTCGCGGCGGTTGATGAGGCCGAAATGCTCGACGAGCTGGAAGGCGATGCCACGGCCGATGCCGGTGATCTGCTCGGCATTCTTCAAGTCGACCAGCGGCTTCAGCAGCGACTCGATCTGGAAATTGACGAAACGCTCGGCGCGCGCAGCAACCTTGTCGCGGGCGGGGCCGGTCAGCTGCTCGTCGGCCAAAAGCACCAGGCGCGGCTTCAGCGCGTCCTCACCGGCAACCAGCGTGCCGATCGGCGCGCCGATCCAGCGCAGCGTGCCGTCGGAGCCGAGCGCCAGGTCGCCATTGGCGCAGGCGCCGAAGCGTTCGGCGCGCGCCTCGAACTCGGCGGCCAGCGCCTTTTGCGCTGCCGTGCGCACGGCCTTGGCGTCTTCGCCGCCGGCGCTCTGGTCGGCGGTGAAGCGGAACCCTTGCAACTCGCCGACATGATGGCCTTCGACAAGGACGGTTCCGGTTGGAGTGATTTCGGCTTCAGGCATTGTATTTTCTCTAAGGCGCCGCATGAGGACGGAAGTCCTGCGGTCTACAAACCGTTTCGTCAACCGCTCATGCAGCGCATCCGACAATCTGTCTTCGATTTCGCGCGTCTTTTCCTGCCAGTGTGCCTGATCGGCCAGCCAGCCAGGCCGATTGGACACGAATGTCCAGGTGCGGATCTGGGCGATCCGGTGCGACAGCGTGTCGATATCGCCTTCGGTCGTGTCGGCCCGGCGCACCTGCTCGGCCATGTAGTTCTCGTCGACATGGCCGTGTTTGGCGAGGTCCGTGTAGATCGAGGCGATGAGGTCGGAGTGCTGGGCCGGCGCGATCTTGCGGTAGTCCGGCAGCGCGCAGGCTTCCCACAGCAGCGCCACCCGCTTGGCGTTGGTGGCGAGCGCGCGGATGTCCTCGTCGCGGGAGAGATGTTCGAGCGCCTGCGCATCGACCGCCGGCAGCGCCCGCGTCAGCCCTTCGACCGGGGCGTTGGTCTCGATCGAACGCTTCAGTGCGTCGAGGCTGGCGAAATCGAAATGCGCGGTGCGCCATTGCAGCACCTTCACCGGGTCGAACTCATGGCCCTCGATGCGCTTGACCAGTTCCTCGTCCAGCGGATCGACCTGGCCGGTGACGCCGAATGTGCCGTCACGCAAATGCCGGCCGGCGCGGCCGGCAATCTGGCCGAGCTCAGCCGCCGTCAGATTGCGGTACTGGTAGCCGTCGAATTTGCGGTTCTGGGCAAAGGCGACATGGTCGAGATCGAGGTTGAGACCCATGCCGATGGCGTCGGTGGCAACGAGATAATCGACGTCGCCCGCCTGGAACATTGCCACTTGGGCGTTGCGGGTGCGTGGGCTGAGGGCGCCGAGCACGACGGCAGCGCCGCCCTGCTGGCGGCGGATCAGTTCGCCGATGGCGTAGACCTCGTCGGCGGAGAAGGCGACGATGGCGGTGCGACGCGGCAGGCGGGTCAATTTCTTCGAGCCTGCATAGGCGAGGTGCGACAGCCGCGGCCGCGTCACCACCGAAACGCCCTTCAGCAGGCGCTGCAGAATGCCATGCATGGTGGCGGCACCAAGCAGCAGCGTTTCCTGGCGGCCGCGCAGGTGCAGGATGCGATCGGTGAAGATGTGGCCGCGTTCGAGGTCGCCGGCAAGC
The DNA here is from genome assembly GCF_057786075.1 of Mesorhizobium sp. P171375. Classification (NCBI taxonomy): domain Bacteria; kingdom Pseudomonadati; phylum Pseudomonadota; class Alphaproteobacteria; order Hyphomicrobiales; family Phyllobacteriaceae; genus Mesorhizobium; species Mesorhizobium sp. P171375. Next base: position 354,791 of record NZ_JBYNWF010000001.1, on the reverse strand, counting down.
TGCACCTCGTCGATGGCGACGAAGGCGGCGTCGGTCTCGCGCGGCATGGCCTCGACGGTGCAGACCGAATATTTCGCGCCGGGCGGCTGGATTTTTTCCTCGCCGGTGATCAGCGCCACCTTGTGGGCGCCGACCTTTTCACAGACGCGGGCGTAGACTTCTCGCGCCAGCAGCCGCAGCGGCAGGCCGATGATGCCACTCTCATGCGCGACCATGCGCTCGATGGCGAGATGGGTCTTGCCGGTGTTGGTCGGACCCAGCACGGCGGTCACGTCGCGGCCCGACAGGATCAGCGGCTGGGTGTGTTTCGGCTGGATGTTCATCGGCCCGGAAATGAGGCTTTCTGCATCGTGTTGTCGGGAGCGCGCCTCGCATGGCGCGTATGACACGCGACACATAGGGATTTCGGGCGCGAAGCGAAAGCGGAATGTTCCGGCCGTCAGTTCGCGAGTCTCGTTCGAGGTCCGGATTCGCTCCCGATTAACAGTTGGAACGAGTCTGGAACGAATCGGCTACGAATCAGTGACTCCAGCAGATTCAGCTTTTGTTCACGGCTACATGTGGATTTTGCGACCGGGAGTCTCACCACATGCTGAATCCATTGAACTGGCCCGATTCATGCAGGGCGGGCCTTGCCATTAACCTTCGCCAGCGAAGAATGGCCACTGCTCAGCGGTCATTGGCCAAGGTTATGAAATTATTGTCTTTTCTTAACCCAGCTTTAATCATTTGGCAGAGCTTTTCGGCCTTCGCCCCTAACGTTTCGGTCAAAGCCGGAACGAATCGGAGACGAATCAGCGATGGGCGGGTTTTCCCGATTTGTTCACCCCAATATGTTGTGTTATCCACAGCTTGCCCACCGAGAATTCACAGCTTGTGAAGCGAGTTTCGCACAGCCTGAGCCGGCGCCGTTAATCTTTGCGTGCCGGAACGGGGCAGTGCCGACATGGAAGCCTGAGAGCGTTGCCTGTCGACGACGAAAAAACGGGCGCGAGCCGGCCCGTTTTTTCTCTCAGGCGAAATGCTGTCGCTCAGGCGAAGTACTGGCCGCCATTGGCGGTGATGGTCGAGCCGGTGATGAAGCCGGCGTCCTCGGAGGCGAGGAAGACGACGCAGCGCGCGATCTCTTCCGGTTCGCCGAGGCGGCCGACCGGGATCTGCGGCAGGATGCGCTCGTTGAGCACCTTCTCGTCGATCGCTTTGACCATCTCGGTGGCGATGTAGCCGGGGCAGATGACGTTGACGGTGATGCCCGCGCGAGCGCCTTCCTGGGCAAGCGCCTTGGAGAAGCCGATGTCGCCGGCCTTGGCGGCGGAATAGTTGACCTGGCCGGCCTGGCCCTTCTGGCCGTTGATCGAGGAGATGGTGATGACGCGGCCGAACTTGCGGTCGCGCATGCCGCCCCACAGCGGATGCGTCATGTTGAAGACGCCGGAGAGGTTGGTGTCGATGACTTCTTTCCACTGCTCGCGCGTTAGTTTGTGGAACATGGCGTCGCGGGTGATGCCGGCATTGTTGACCAGCACCGAGACCGGGCCGAGATCGGCCTCGACCTGTTTGATCCCGGCGGCGCAGGCATCGTAGTCGGCGACCGACCATTTGTAGGTCTTGATGCCTGTTTCCCCGCTGAACTTCCCCGCAGCCTCGTCATTGCCGGCATAGTTGGCAGCAACCGTGTAACCCGCATTCTTAAGGCCGATCGAAATGGCGGCGCCGATGCCTCGCGATCCACCGGTGACGAGCGCTACTTTGGTCATGAAGTTCCTCCTCCCTAAAGTTTTTGGTGAATGGTCAATTTGGTGAATGGTCAATTTGGTGAATGGTCAATAGTGAATGGTGAATGGCGAGCGATGTGCCGCCTTCGACCATTCACCATTGCCTATTCACCATTCACTCTTTTCACAGCGCTTCCACGCACAAGGCGACGCCCATGCCGCCGCCGATGCAGAGCGTGGCGAGGCCCTTCTTGGCGCCGCGGCGGCGCATCTCGAAAACCAGCGTGTTGAAGACGCGCGCGCCGGAGGCGCCGATCGGATGGCCGATGGCGATGGCGCCACCATTGACGTTGACGATCGACGTATCCCAGCCCATGCCCTTGTTGACGGCACAGGCCTGTGCGGCGAAGGCTTCATTGGCCTCGACAAGGTCGAGGTCCTTGACCGACCAGCCGGCCTTCTCCAGCGCTCGCTTCGAAGCGGGAATAGGTCCGGTGCCCATGATCGCCGGATCGACGCCGGCGGTCGCCCATGACGCGATGCGCACCAGCGGGGTGATGCCGCGCCGCGATGCTTCGGCCTCGGTCATTAGCAGCGCGCCGGCGGCGCCGTCATTGATGCCGGAAGCGTTGGCAGCGGTCACCGTGCCGTCCTTGTCGAAGGCCGGCTTCAGCTTGGTCATGGCGTCGATGGTGGCGCCGTGGCGGATGTATTCGTCCTGGTCGACAATGGTGTCGCCTTTCCTGCCCTTGATGGTGACGGCGACGATCTCGTCCTTGAATTTGCCGGCCTTCTGTGCGGCCTCGGCCTTGTTCTGCGAGGCCAGCGCGAACTGGTCCTGATCGTCACGGGTGATCTGGAACTGGCGGGCGACGTTCTCGGCGGTGTTGCCCATGTGGTAGCCATTGAAGGCGTCCCACAGGCCGTCCTTGATCATGGTGTCGATCATCTTGTAGTCGCCCATCTTGACGCCGGCGCGCAGGTGCTCGGCGTGCGGCGACAGCGACATCGATTCCTGGCCGCCGGCGATGATTACCTTGGCGTCGCCGGTGGCGATCTGCTGCATGCCGAGCGCGATGGCGCGCAGGCCGGAGCCGCAAACCTGGTTGAGGCCCCAGGCGGTGGTCTCCTTGGGCAGGCCGGCATTGATCGACGCCTGGCGGGCTGGGTTCTGGCCCTGGGCTGCCGTCAGCACCTGGCCAAGAATGACCTCGTCGACTTCGCCCGGCTCGACGCCAGTGCGCGACAAAAGCTCCTTGATGACGACGGCGCCAAGCTCATGCGCCGGGGTGGCGGCGAAGGCGCCGTTGAAGGAGCCGACAGCGGTGCGCGCCGCACTGGCGACGACGATTGAATTGGAAGCGGACATGTTTCTCTCCAGACTTCGAGGTCGTATTCTCTAGTGTTGTTGGGACTTTTCTTGCCCGTTCCACACCCCAAGTCAAACCGGAAATGGGCATGCCGGCCATGCGCCGCAAGCAGGGCGCGAGCGGCCAGCGCGGTCGCCGGGCCTTTGCTGCGCAGCATATTTAGCCTGCCATGCAGCATTAAATGATGCCGCACTGCACAAACCGCTTGGAATTATGGAGCTTTTGCGGATATCCTTAAAAATGGCGCAATCGTTACCGGCGGCTTACTCAGGCACGCCGGTGTCCCGGGAGGATGCTGATGGCCGCGAAAGACGACCCAATCATTATCAAGAAATATGCCAACCGCCGGCTCTACAACACCGGCACCAGCACCTATGTGACGCTCGAGGACCTGGCCGAAATGGTCAAGAAGGGTGAGGAGTTCACGGTGCAGGACGCCAAGACCGGCGACGACATCACCCATCCGGTGCTGACCCAGATCATCTTCGAGCTGGAGAACAAGGACGGGCAGAACATGCTGCCGATCCCGTTCCTGCGTCAGCTGATCGCGTTCTACGGCGACCAGATGCAGATGATCGTGCCAAGCTTCCTCGAACAGTCGATGATCGCCTTCTCCAAGGAGCAGGAGCGCTTTCGCGAGCAGATGAAGGGCGCGATCGGCAAGTCGCCGCTCGATGTGATGAAGATCGCCACGCCGATCAAGGCGCTGGAAGAGCAGACGCGGCGCAACATGGAAATGTTCCAGAACGCCATGCGCCTGTTCACGCCGTTCCCGCCAGCCGCCTCGAATGGCACTGCCGCGGCTGCGCCCGAGCCGGCCCGCAAGGAAGTGCCGGAAAAGAGCGGCGACGACCTTCAGGAGTTGAAGGAACAGATCGCCGCCATGCAGCGCAAGCTCGACACGATGTCGTAAGACGGGCGCGGCCTGGCCTGACCGGCCCTACCGGTCGGGGCCTTGCCCTCACGGGTCGATTTTCAGCTGCCACGATTCCCAGATCTCGTCGGGCTGCCCGCTGAGTGAGCGGTAGAAGGCCTTCGCCGGCATGTTGGATTTCAGCACCGTCCATTTGATGGCGGACGCGCCGATGCCGGCGGCGTATTGGCGAAGCTGTTCAACAAGCGCATGGCCGACCGCCAAGCCGCGCGCTGCCTCGGCGACGTAGAGTTCCTTAAGCCAGACAACCGGCTTCAGGTCGTAGGTCCACGGGATGATGTAGTGGACGGCGATGCCGACGATCACGTTCTCTCGCTCTGCCACGAGCACGCCGAACCGGGGCGATGGCCCCAGCCCGTGTTCGACAAGGTCCGCTTCGGTGAGGTGGAACTTGTCGTCATAGCCCTCGAAGATGGCCAGCGCCCGCATAAGCGCGAGCACCGCGCCAACATCCTGCCGTCCGAACGGACGGACCATAATCGCCGCCATGTGCATTCTTTCGCTTGTCTGCAAGGTCGACCATATCGCGCACACGCTCCCGCGCCAGCCTAGAGCATGATCCCGAAAAGTGGAATCCGGTTTTAGGAAAAGATCATGCTCAAACAAAGAGATAGAGTGGTTCGGCGTTTCCGTGAAACGATGAACCGCTCTGGTGCTGAACCAAGGCTCATGCGTGCAAGACGCCTGGCTCCTTGCCGGAAGTGAAGGGGAGTTCCTCGTCCTGCCAGCCGGTAATGCCGCCGATCATGATCTTCACGGGACGACCGAGGCCGGCCAGCTTGAAGGCGGCTCGATCCGCGCCATTGCAATGCGGTCCCGCGCAATAGACGACGAACAGCGTCTCTACCGGCCACTCTGCCATCCGTTCGGCCGATATTTCGCGGTGCGGCAGACGCAGCGCGCCCGGCACGTGCCGGCGTTCATAGGCTTCCGGCGAACCGACCACATGCAAAAGGACAAAATCTTGATCGCCGCTGCGCAGCGCCGCGGCGACGTCGGAACAGTCGGTCTCGACGGAAAGCCGGCGCAGGAAATGGTCACGGGTGATTTCCGGCGATGCCGCCGGAATGTCTGTCACGTAGCTCATTCGCGTATCTCCATTGCTGATGGGTTGGAGATAAAGCAGGAAGCAGAGCGATTGCAGCTGGCAGCTTTGCCATATATCGTCAAGATCATGCCAAATATGCCTTCCGCCAATCCGCGCCCTGCGAACCCTCTCGTCGTTGCCATTGCCTATGACGGTCTGTGCACGTTCGAGTTTGGCGTGGCGGTTGAGATCTTCGCCTTGCCCCGGCCGGAAATGGGAACGGATTGGTACCGTTTTGCCGTTGCCGGGATCGATGCCGGCGAAATGCGCGCGCTGGGCGGTGTGCGCATCGTTGCTGACGGCGGGGCTGATCTGATCGGCCAGGCCGACACGGTGATCGTGCCTGGCTGGCGCGGATCGGAGGCGCCGGTGCCGCCGGCGCTGATCGAGGCGCTTCGCAAGGCGAACGAGCGCGGCGCCCGCATTCTTTCGATCTGCTCGGGCGTGTTCGTGCTTGCCGCCGCGGGCCTGCTTGCCGGCAAAAGGGCGACAACGCATCGGCGCTATGGCGATAAGCTGACGGAGATGTACCCAGACATCACCGTGGTTCCAGATGTTTTGTACATCGATGAGGGAAATGTCCTGACATCGGCCGGGAGTGCCGCGGGCATCGACCTTTGCCTGCATCTGGTGCGGCGCGACTTCGGTACCAAAGCGGCAAACATGGTGGCGCGTCGTCTGGTGGTGCCGCCGCACCGTGACGGCGGCCAGGCGCAGTATGTCGAGAGTTCCGTTCCCGAGCCGCATGAGCGCAGCCGGCTCGGGCCTTTGATCGACAGAATGCGCGCCGATATTTCGGCCGACTATCCCGCCGCCGTCCTGGCCGAACTAGCCGGGATGAGCGAGCGGACATTTCTGCGCCGGTTCGCGGCCGCAACCGGCGTTACGCCGGCGCGCTGGCTGCTCTCGGAACGGCTTTCGCGGGCGCGCACGCTGCTGGAAGACACCGCCATGCCGATCGAGCGGATTGCCGAGACCGCCGGCTTCGGCGCGGCAGGCACGTTGCGGCATCACTTCCGTCAGCAGTTCGCCACGACGCCCGTCGCGTACCGTGCGCGGTTCGGGAGCACTTCCAGGTCGGGCTGAGGGGGTTCTATTTTACGCAATTCCGGACGGAAAACCGCTTCACACTTTTCCTGGAATTGTTCAGGTCAAAGACCTTCATAGCGGCCACGCGGCCTGATGATGCTGCCGCTCATGATCTGCTCGACCGTATGCGCGGCCCAGCCGACGCTACGCCCAAGCGCAAACAGCTGGAATGGTGCATCGCGCGGCAGGCCAAAACTACGCGTCAGCGCGGCCAGGGCGAAATCGATGTTCGGGTGCGTGCCGGTCGCGGCGATAGCGGCCTTTTCCAACTGTTGCAGCGTCTCGTCGACGGGGATGACTGCCAAAAGTGCGGTGGCACGAGGATCGCCGTCGGGATAGAGCGGATGGCCGAATGCCGGCAAGGGCCGGTCGTGGCCGAGCCAGCGCCGGATCGCCGCCTCGGCGCCGTGCCGAGCCGCATCCTCCGCCAGCTGCATCACCGCTTCGCCGGCGCCGCCATGGCGCGGGCCGGTCAGCGTCGCCAGGCCAGCCAGCAGGCATGCGGCGGGCGAGGCCCCGGTCGAGGCCGCGACGCGGGCAGTGAAGGTCGATGCGTTGAGTTCATGATCGGCAAGCAGGACAAGGGCGCAGCGGATCGCCTCCGCGCCGATATCGTCCGCCGACCAGCCCCGCGCCAGACGCCGATGCATAGGCGCCGTGCCGCCCGCGGCGCCTAGTGATTGCGCCAGCGCCCCTATTGTGTGCGCGGCCTCGGTACACAGCGAGGCGGCGCTGCGTCCGAGCGACGGCCGCCCCTGGCTTGCAAGCATGGCAAGCTGCGCGAAAGCCGAAGCGCGACCGGCTGGATGAGGCGCCTCAGACGATGGTGTTTTGAAAGCCACCGGTTCGGGCAGGGCCCAGAGCAGAGCGGCGGTTTCCTCCAGCGTGGCGGATTTGGACAGCGCGACGGCATCCTGCCCCCGGTAGATCAGGCGACCGTGCACCACGGTCGAAATCGCCGTTGCGATCGACGGCTCGCCCCAGGCGATCGCACTCTCGGCGATGGCCGAGGGACTGCGGCCGCGCGCCCGCCGGGTGGCAAGTGCGGCGATGTCGTCAAGGCGATACTTGCTGCGGCGCGGGTCGGTCTCATCGGGGCGCATGCCGATGCGGCCACGGCTGACATAGGCGTAGAGCGTCTGCGGCCGGACCTTGAGCCTTTCCAGCGCCTCTTCCCGCGACAGCCATTCGGACATTTTGATCCCTGATATTGATTATGTTGATCAAGATTGATGAGCGCGTGGTCAACTTTTATATTTCACTGGGCAAAGCTGCAAGGAGATGAGACATGACGAACGGGCTCGATGATGTGGTGGCGGCGGAGACGGTGCTCTCCGATGTCGATGGCCTCGGCGGCCATCTGACGATAAGGGGCCATGCCTTGCCGGAATTGGCCGGCCGGCGGCGCTACGCGCAGGTGGTTCGCCTGCTGCTGGACGGTTTCTTCGACGATCTGCCAAGCGATGCGGAACTGGCGGCAAGACTGGGCGAAGCTCGCGTCGAGGTGTTCGAGCGGCTCAAACCTTCGCTGCCGCTTCTGGCGCCGCTTGACGTCTACAGCGCCATGCGCGCCGGCATGGCGCTGCTGCCGGACGGCGAGAGCCTGACGGATGCTTTGCGGCTGATCGCGGCGCCCACGGTGCTGACGCCGGCCCTGCTGCGCTTCAAGCGCGGCGAGCAGCCGATCGCACCGGACGCCAAGGCCGATCATGCAGCCGACATGTTGCGAATGCTCAAGGGGGCGGTCCCGTCGCCGGCTTTGGCAAAAGCGCTCGACACTTATCTGGTGACCGTCTGCGACCATGGCCTCAATGCCTCGACTTTTGCTACCCGCGTCGTCGCTTCGACGCAGGCCGGGCTGACATCTTCTGTTTTGGCCGGACTAGGCGCGCTCAAGGGGCCGCTGCATGGCGGCGCGCCCGGCCCGGTGATCGAGATGCTCGATGCAATCCAGGCGCATGGCGATGCCGCCACCTGGCTGCGCGACGAAGTCCAGCATGGCGAGCGCATTATGGGCTTCGGCCATCGCATCTACCGCGTGCGCGATCCGCGCGCCGATGTGCTGAAAGCGGTGGTGCGGCAACTTGGCGGTGAAGGCGATACCGGTCGCCGGCTGGCCTTTGCCGAAAAGGTCGAGCAGACCGCGCTCGAGGTGCTTCGCATCGCCAAGCCGCAACGCTCGCTACAGACCAATGTCGAGTTCTACACCGCGTTGGTGCTGGAGGCGGCGGGCTTTCCGCCTGCGGCGTTCAGCAATGTCTTTGCTGCCGGGCGCGTCGCCGGCTGGATCGCGCATGCGCGCGAACAGCAGATCACGGGCCGGCTGATCCGGCCGCAGTCGCGCTATGTCGGGCCGGTGCCGAAGCTTGTTGCCTGAGGCTCCGGGTTTCGGAAGAACATGGCCTCTCCGCCTCACGGCGGAGAGGCCTTTCTTTTATGACCAAAATTTCATGTGATCACGCGACCGTGTTCGTGTTCTTGCATCGGCCATCCCTTATATGCTGCACTGCAACATAAGTCCGCTGCATTCGAACCCGCCCGATTCCCGGGCGGAATAAGGCAGTAGCGACCAAACCGATACAGGAACGCCATGACGAAGAACGGCAAGGCGGAGGAAACCAAGAAGATCAACATCGCGCTGCAGGGCGGCGGCTCGCATGGGGCTTTCTCCTGGGGCGTGCTCGACCGGCTGCTGGAGGATGGCAGGCTCGACATTGCAGCGGTGTCCGGCACCAGCGCCGGCGCCATGAATGCGGTCGCGCTGGCCGACGGCTTCGTGCGCGGCGGCGTCGACGGCGCGCGGCAGAAGCTCGACGATTTCTGGCGTGCGGTGGCGGCGAAAGGCCGCTTCAGCCCGGTGCAGCGCATGCCGTGGGACGTCGCCTGGGGCAACTGGTCGATCGAAAACACGCCCGGCTATTTCTTCTTCGACACCATGTCGCGGGTGTTTTCGCCCTATGTCGCCAATCCGCTCGGGCTCAACCCGCTGCGCGACGTGGTCGAACAGGAGATCGATTTTGCCAATGTCCACGCCTGCAAGTCGATGGAACTGTTCATCTCGGCGACCAATGTCGAGACCGGACAGTTGCGCGTCTTTTCCGACGGCGAGATCGATCTCGACACGGTGATGGCCTCGGCTTGCCTGCCGCAATTGTTCCGCGCCGTCGAGATCAAGGGCGTGCCCTATTGGGATGGCGGCTATGGCGGCAATCCGGCACTGTATCCGTTCTTCAAGACGGCGGCGACCGAGGACGTGCTGCTGGTGCAGATCAATCCGGTGGTGCGCGAAGGCACGCCGAGAAGCGCCAACGAGATCCAGAACCGCATCGACGAGATCACCTTCAATGCCGGGCTGCTGAACGAATTCCGCTCGATCGCCTTCGTCAAGGAACTGATCGCCGCCGGCCGCCTGCCGCCTGGCGAATACCGTGACATCCGCATGCATCGCATCGATGCCGACGAGGCGTTCAAGGATCTGTCGGCGTCGTCGAAGGTCAATGCCGAATGGGCTTTCCTGACCTATCTGCGCGATCTTGGCCGCATAGCGGCGAGCGACTGGCTGGAAGAGAACTACGAAGCCGTCGGCAAGCGCCCGACGCTCGATCTTTCCGGCGAGCTCGACGACGGCTTCAAGCCGGTGCGCGGGCCGGCGCCGGGTCGGCGGGTCAAGGAATTCCTCGCCGCGCGCAAGAAGCCCGAGGCAGAGCGCCGTCAGGCCTGAAGGGCGAGGTCGATCACCTTGACCAGCGCGGCCACGGCCGTGCGCTGTTCGTCCGGGTCGCTGATGCGCGCCTTCATGCCTTCCAGGCCGTCAAGCAGCATGTCGGAGAGCAGCCGCGCCGACAGGCCCTTGGCCGCCAGGTCGGTGCCATTGCGCCTGGCCTCGTTCTCGATCGCCGTGCCGATATGCGCGCCAAGGCCGTCGCGCCAGCAGCCGACGAGATCGGCAAGGCTCGACTTCATGTCGAGCAGTTCGGCGCCGTGCGGCGAGGCAATGACGGTGCGCATCATCGAGATCAGGGCTTCGTCAATGGCTTGCGTCATCCGCTCGGCGAAGGCGCGATCGCCGGCCAGCGCCACTTTTGCCGCCTCGACCGATCGCGACAAAATCATCATCGCTATGGCGCGAAAAATGTCGGTCTTGTTCTTGAACAGCAGATAGAGCGCCGGCCGCGACATGTCGGCGGCGCGCGCAATGTCGTCCATGGTGGTGCGCGAAAAACCATAGGCCAGGAATACCTTCAAGGCGCCGTCCAGAATGCGGGTGCGCCTGGGGTCTGTGGTGGTGATGTCTTCGATCTGATTCACGGCTGCGACACTATCTGCGGAACCTCTATTGACAAAATTACGAAATTTGTCAACTTGTAAGGCGAGATGGCAGTCGATCATTTCGTCCGGGCTATGGACGACAACGAAGGGTATCCCCATGCGCCTCACAGTCGACGGCCAGTCGTTCGACATCGATGCCGATCCCGAAATGCCGCTGCTGTGGGCGCTGCGCGATCTCATCGGCAAGACCGGGCCGAAATTCGGCTGCGGCATCGCCGCCTGTGGCGCCTGCACGGTGCATGTCGACGGCCAGCCGGTGCGTTCCTGCTCGCTGCCGGTCGGCCAGGCGACAGGCGCCATCACCACCATCGAGGGCATCGGCACGCCCGGCAAGCTGCATCCGGTGCAGCAGGCCTGGCTGGAGGAGCAGGTCGCGCAATGCGGCTATTGCCAGGCCGGCCAGATCATGAGCGCGGTGGCGTTGCTCGACGAAGTCGCCGATCCGACCGACGCCGACATCGACAATGCCATGGGTGGCAATCTCTGCCGCTGCGGCACCTATCCGAAGATCCGCGCCGCCATCAAGAAGGCGGCCGTCCTCAAGACGGCGGGGCTCTGATCATGGCCAGTGTCGGAAAGATCGCGCGGCGCAGCTTTCTCATCGGCGCGGCTGCCATCGCCGGTGGCGTCGCCGTCGGCTATTATTATTACCGCAAGCCCTACCCGAACCCGCTGGAAAGCGATCTCGCCACCGGCGAGGCGACTTTCAATCCCTATGTGAAAATCGGCGCCGACAACACGATCACCATCGTCGCCCCGCGCGCCGAGATGGGACAAGGCATCTCGACCACACTTGCCGTCATGGTCGCCGAAGAGCTCGATGTTGGTCTCGAACAGGTCAAGGTCGAACACGGCCCGGCCTCCTACGCCTATTACAATGCGGCGATCCTGGAAGAGGGCGGCCCGTTCGCTTTCTTCGACGAGAGCATGACCGCGGAGGCGGTGCGTTCTGGTCTGGGTGTGGTCGGCAAATTCCTCGCTTTGCAAGGCACCGGCGGCTCGGCCTCGACGCGCGATGGTTTCAATAAGATGCGGCAGGCGGGCGCCGCCGCGCGGCAGATGCTGATCGCGGCGGCGGCGCAGAAGCTTGGCGTCACTGCTGCCGATCTGGAAACGGCCAACGGTTCAATCCTGCACAAGGCCTCAGGCAAGTCGTTGACCTATGGCGACGTGGCCGCCAGTGCTGCCGCGATGGCGCCGCCGGCGGAAGTCCGGCTCAAGGACAAAGCCGATTGGAAACTGCTGGGCAAGCCGCAAAAGCGGATCGACATGCTTGCCAAGGTCACCGGCGCGCCGATCTTCGGAATCGACGTCAGCCTGCCGGACATGGTCTATGGCACGGTGAAGATGAGCCCGCGCTTTTGGTCGAAGCCGGTCAGCGCTGACCTCGCCAAGGCCGAAAGGATGCCTGGCGTGATCAAGATCGTGCCGCTCGAAACCAACTATGGCCATGGCTTCGGCATCATCGCTGAAAATACCTGGGCAGCGTTCAAGGCGGCCGACGCAATCGACGTCAAATGGGCCGATGCCGAATATCCGCCGGACAGCGCAGCGATTGCCGGGGTGCTGAAGCAGGCGCTTGGCGCCGAGGGCTCGGCGATGCGCGACAATGGTGATGTCGCCAAGGCCTTTGCCGGCGCACCGCCCGAAAAAATCATCGAGGCCGACTATGCCGTGCCCTATCTGGCGCATGCAACGATGGAGCCGATGAATGCGACGGCGCGGCTGAAAGACGGCGTGCTCGACATCTGGTGCGGCAACCAGGCGCCAACCTTGGTGCGCCAGCTCTGCGCCAATATCCTCGGCATCGAGCAGGACAAGGTGACGGTTCACACCACCTTCATGGGCGGCGGCTTCGGCCGCCGAGTCGAGATGGACTATGCATTGTGCGCGGCGCTGATGGCGAAAGCGACCGAGGGACGGCCGGTCAAGGTGACGTGGATGCGCGAAGAGGACATGCGCCACGACGCCTATCGGCCGGCGGCTGTCGGCAAGTTCCGGGCGCGGCTCGGCGATGACGGCCTGCCGGTCGCCGTCGACATGACGATCGCCTCGCCATCGGTGATCGCTGGCACCTTGCGCCGGCTGTTCCCTTCGATATCGCCGATCGGGCCAGACAAGACCATCGTCGATGGCGCCTACGACCAGCCCTACACCATCCCGAATTACCGGGTGAGCGCCATTGCCGCCCCGGTCACCATCCCTGTCGGCTCGTGGCGCTCGGTCGGCAGTTCGATCAACGGGTTCTTCCACGAAGGATTTCTGGACGAAATCGCGGTGGCCGGAAAGACCGATCCGGTCGCGTTGCGCAAGACACTGATGGCCGCCTATCCGGCGGCGGTTGCGGTGGTGGAGAAGGTCGCCGCGATGGCGAAGTGGGATGAGGCGCTGCCGCCCGGCAAGGCCAGGGGTATGGCCTTCTCGCTGTCCTTCGGCAGTTGGGTCGGCGAGATCGTCCAGGTCGCCGACACGCCCGCCGGCATCCGCATCGAGAAGATGTGGATCGCCGCCAATGTCGGTACCGCGCTCGACCCAGGCATCATCGAGGCGCAGCTTATCTCGGCCGCCATTTACGGGCTGTCGGCGGCCATGGGTCAGGAAATCACCTTCGCCGATGGCATGGTCGAACAGTCGAATTTTCACGACTTCGATGCCATGCGCATCTTCCAGTGCCCGGCGTTCGAAGTCGCGATATTAGAGAATTTCCACAAGATGGGCGGTGTCGGCGAGATCGGCACACCGCCGGCGGCGCCGGCACTGGCCAATGCCATTTTCGCGCTCACCGGCAAACGCATCCGGACGCTGCCGCTATCGAAGGCGGTGGCCTTCGCATGAAAAAGCTCCTCATCATCCTGACGTCTGTTGCCACCCTATTGTCAGCGGCGCTCTTCGCGACCGCACAAGAAAGCCAGACACCGGCGCCGATGGCGGTCGACCCTGCCAAAGGCTTGCCCGAATGGGACAAGATCTACGCCGTGTTCTCGCATCCGCGCTGCGCCGACTGTCATGTCGCCGACGACCGGCCGCGCTGGTCCGGCGCTCATTATGGCGGTACGCGCGTTCATGCCTTCAACGTCCAGCGTGGCGCCGACGGCTCCGGCTTCGGCAATCCGGGCCTGCGCTGCACCACATGTCATTTCGCCAGCAATTCCAGTGCATTGCACGGACCGCCCGGTGCCGAGAACTGGCATCTGGCGCCGGCCGAGATGGTCTGGTTTGGCAAATCCTCGGCGGAAATCTGCGCCCAGATCAAGGATCGCAACCGCAATGGCGACCGCAGCCTGGAGGATGTTGCGCTGCATGTGCGCGACGACAAACTGGTCGCCTGGGGCTGGGCGCCAGGTGCCGATCGTGAGCCGGCGCCCGGCTCGGCCGAAGCGACCTATCAAGCAATCGAGAACTGGATGGCGGCAGGCGCGCCGTGTCCCTGACGCAATGATCGCGCAACTTTTGTGACTATATTGCGCTGCAACTTTGATGTAGAAGCACGCTTCGCCGTTCACGGCAAATTGAAGACGGCCTGACGCGCACCCATATCGGCGACGCGCCCGAGTTGGAAGACACGATAGCCCCTCAAAAGACGGGCCTTGTTAGAAAACGGTCTGGCCGAACCTCACAGTGGAAAAACGATGATGCCGAAAATCAGGTTTCACAAGCTTGCCGCTATAGTCGTGCTCATCGGCTTCGCCGCCTGGATGGGAACAGGTGCGTTCTCGTCTGTTGGCAGCGCCGCTGTCGAAGGCGCAGCCAAGCCAGGCGATCAGGTTAAGCCAGACGATCAGGCCAAGGCGCCGGATGCAGCCAAGTCGAAGGCCGCCGAGGCCGAACCGAAGGCGCCGCTGCGCACCGTCGCGGTGGTGACGCCGCCGCGCAAGACCTATGCCCGCGCGATCCGCATTTCCGGGCTGACCGAGGCCGACAAGCGCGCCGTGCTTGCGACGCGCGTTGCCGGTGTCATCGAAAAGCTGCCGGTCAAGCAGGGCGATCACGTCAAGACCGGCGATCTGGTGCTGATGCTGGCGGCGGAAGAGAAGATCTCGATGGTCGACAACGCCAAGCAGCTCGTAGTGCAGCGCCAGGCCGAACTGGACGCATCGCTGCGGCTGATGAAGTCAGGCAATTTGCCTAAGCTGCAGCTCGACACGGCGCGCTCGAACCTGACCGCGGCGCAGTCCCAGCTGGAAACAGCGCAGGCGGAGCTCGACCGCAATCTGGTCAAGGCGCCCTTCGATGGCGTCATCGACCGGGTGCCGGTGGAACTCGGCAGTTCCGTCATGCAGGGCGGCGAAGTCGCCACCATCCTCAAGCTCGATCCGGTGATTGCGCGTGGCGAAGTCAGCGAGCGCGACCTCGGCTATCTCAAGCTCGGCGACAAGGCCACTGTCCGGCTGGTCAGCGGCCAGATCGTCGAAGGCACCGTGCGCTACATCAGCCGCGACGCCTCGTCGGCAACCCGCACCTTCCGCGTCGAGATCGCCATTCCCAATGGTGACGGCTCGGTGCCGGCCGGCATGACGGCCGAGATTGCGCTCAGCGCGCTGCCGACCGACGCCGTCATGCTGCCGCGCTCGGTGGTGACGCTCGGCGACAAGGGGGACCTCGGCATCCGCGCCGTCGACAAGGACAACAAGGTGGTGTTCTTCCCGATCGACCTGGTCGACGATTCACCGAAGGGCCTGGTGCTTGGCGGAATTCCCGCCGATGCCCGCGTCATCGTCGCCGGCCAGGAACTGGTCAAGGAAGGCGACATCGTCAAGCCGGTCGAGGCCGACCAGGCGACCATCCAGAAACTGTTGGGCGAAGCGACAACGCAGTAGCGCCGGGATGGCCCCGGGCGGGGACAACCGGCCGCAAATGCGGCTCCTGAAATCTTGAGAACAGGCGTTAGCCATGGATATCGTCAAACTCGCGATCAACAATGCCCGCCTGACCATTTCGGTCCTGGTCTTCCTGCTGCTGGCGGGCTGGGTCGCCTATGAGTCGACACCGAAGGAAGCGGAACCCGACGTTCCGATTCCGATGATGTATGTCAGCCTGATCTATCAGGGCATTTCGCCTGAGGATTCCGAACGCCTTCTGCTGCGTCCGATGGAAAGCAAGCTGAAGAGCCTGAAGGGCCTCAAGGAAATGCGCTCGGCCGCCTTCCAGGGCGGCGGCTATGTTCTGGTCGAGTTCCAGCCGCAGACCAACCTGGCGACAGCATTGCAGGACACGCGCTCCAAGGTGCAGGACGGCAAGGCCGACCTGCCGCAGGCGGCCGAAGAGCCTGTCGTCACCGAGGTCAACATTTCCGAATTCCCGGTGCTGGTGGTGACGCTGTCGGGCGAATTGCCCGAGCGCGTGCTGACTGCCGCCGCGCGCGAATTGCGCGACCGTATCGAAGAAGTGCCCGGCGTTCTCGAAGGCTCGCTGCAGGGTTCGCGCGACGATCTCGTCGAAGTCGTCATCGATCCGATGAAACTGTCGTCCTACGGCCTGCAGCTAGACCAGCTGATCGGCGCGGTCGGCGCCTCCAACAGCCTGGTCGCGGCCGGCAACATCGAGGGCTCGGAAGGCAAATACGCGGTCAAGGTGCCGTCGCTGATCGAGACGCCCGAGGATGTCGCGTCCCTGCCGGTGGTCGCCGGACCCAATGCCGTTGTCCAGGCCAAGGACATCGCCACGGTCCGTTCGACCTTCGCCGACGCCGAGACGATCACCCGCCTCAACGGCAAGCCGGCCATCGCCATCGAAGTCAAGAAGCGCATCGGCGCCAATCTGATCGACACGCTGGCCAAGGTGCGGGAAGTGTCCGACGCCTACGTCAAGACCATGCCGGAAGGCATGAATATCACCTACACGCAGGACAAGTCCGTCTTCGTCAACCAGCTGCTGGGCGACCTGCAGAACCACGTGATGATTGCGGTCATCCTGGTGTTCATCGTCATCCTCTATGCGTTGTCGGGCCGCGCCTCGCTGCTGATCGGACTTGCCATTCCGTCATCCTTCCTGATCGGCATCCTGTTGCTCGCGATGATGGGCTACACGATCAACATGATCGTGCTGTTCAGCCTCATCCTGGCGGTCGGCATGCTGGTCGACGACGCCATCATCGTCACCGAATTCGCCGAACGGCGCATGGGCGAAGGCATGCCGAAGGCCGAAGCCTTCGCGCTTGCCGCCAAGCGCATGGCCGGTCCGGTCATCGCCGCGACCATGACGCGCATCGCGGCCTTCTCGCCGCTGCTGTTCTGGCCCGGCATCATCGGCGACTTCATGAAATACATGCCGATCACGCTGATCGTCACGCTGTCGGCCTCGATGCTCTACGCGCTGGTCTTCGCGCCGACGCTGGGCGCGATCTTCGCCAAGGCGCCGGAACATCACGAGGACGACAATCGCGACGGCTGGTACATGGCGCTGGTCAGGCAGGCGGTGCGCTTCCCCATCACCGTGCTGGTGCTCACCGCCGTCCTGTTGACCGGCGTCGGCTTCGCCTATTCGAAATATGGCGCCGGCGTCGAGTTCTTCCCCAGCGTCGAGCCCGATTACGGCCTGCTCTATGTGCATGCCCGCGGCAATCTTTCGCTGGACGAAATGGACACCGCAACCAAGATCGCGGAAAACCGGCTGCTCGGCTGGCCCGGCGTGAAATCGGTCTACACCCGCGTCGGCAAGACGCAAGGTGGCGGTCAGGATGTGCCCGAAGATGTCGTCGGCGTCATCCAGTATGAGTTCATCGACTGGCGCGAGCGCAAATCGGCGAACCAGATCCTGGACGAGTTGCGCGCCGTCATGGCCGGCATTCCCGGCGTTGATGTCGAGGTGCGGGTTCCGGAAGCCGGTCCGCCCACCGGCAAGGCGATCCAGCTCCGGCTTTCGGCCATCGATCCCAAGGGGCTCGACGACCAGGCCCGTGCCGTTGCGGCGCGCATCGCCAAGGTGCCCGGCGTCATCGATATTTCCGACGGTCTGCCGCCGCCCGGCGTCGACTGGGCGCTCGAGGTCGACCGCGCCAAGGCGGCGCAGTACGGCATCAGCCCGACCTCGGTCGGCACCGTGGTGCAGTTGGTGACCAACGGCTTGAAGCTGTCGGAATATAGGCCGGCCGGCGCCGACGATGCAGTCGACATCCGGCTGCGCCTGCCGGAGGACCGGCGCACGCTGTCGACGCTCGACGAGCTCAGGGTGCAGACCTCGCAAGGCTCGGTGCCGATCTCGAACTTCGTCGTTCGCAAGCCGGAGCCGACGGTCGGCATCCTCAACCGCATCGACGGCGCCCGCACCGTGGTGGTGCAGGCCAACGTCGCCGCCGGCACGCAGGTTGCGGCGGTGCAGGCGGAGGTGGCCAAGGCGGTCACCGACATGAAGCTCGACAGCGGCATACGCTGGAAGCTCGCCGGCTCGAACGAGGACAGCGCCGAAGCCAGCGCCTTCCTCGGCAAGGCCTTCGGTGCGGCGATCTTCCTGATCTTCCTGGTGCTCTTGATGCAGTTCAACAAGTTCACCAGCGTGCTTCTGGTGCTGTCCTGCGTGGTCATGGCGACGATCGGCGTGTTCTTAGGCCTGCTTCTGACAGGCGAGGCGTTCGGCATCGTCATGTCGGGCATCGGCGTCATCGCGCTGGCCGGCGTGGTGGTGAACAACAACATCGTTTTGATCGACACCTATGACCGGCTGCGTGAGGAAGGCTGGGACAAGATGGAGGCGGTGCTGCAGACTTGCCGCGAGCGTGCTCGCCCGGTCGTGCTGACGGCGGTATCGGCCATCCTCGGCGTGCTGCCGATCGCCTTCGGCCTTGGGCTCGAAATCTTCCACCACGAGACGACGATCAACGCGCCGTCGACGCAATGGTGGATATCGCTGTCCTCGGCGATCGTCTTCGGCCTGTCCTTCGCTACTTTGCTGACGCTGGTGGTAACGCCATCCATGCTGATGATCTTCACGCGCAGCAAGAACAGCCGCTTCTATGCGTTCTTCCGCAGGATATCCGGCCGCGACAAGAAACCCGATGCCCCCTCGAGTCAGAGACCCGGTCCGCTCGACGAGCCGGCAATCGCCTTCCCGAAAGCCGCCGAATAGGCCAGCTTCGGTCAGTCGGACAAAAGGCCGTCCGGAACAACCGGGCGGCCTTTTGCATTGTCCCATCATATCCGCATTTCGCGGCGAGGGATTCTTAATGACCGTCAGCACCATCCTCATCATTGTTTTGATCCTGATCCTGATCGGCGCCGTGCCGGCCTGGCCGCACTCCCGCTCCTGGGGTTATGGCCCCTCGGGCATCGCCGGCATCGTCCTAGTGGTGCTGCTGATCCTGGTGCTGATGGGCAGGATTTGATTGGAGGCAATCGAGGTAGCGGGTCTCTATGCAGCTAAGCCGGAGGCAGCATGGTTCGCTGCAGACGACAAGCACGCGCTACGCCCCCTTGGCCGGGTAGCTCCCTTGTGTATACGCTGTCCGCAGGACAATCATCGAGGGAGCCATCGAGGTGAACGCAGACGCCGCCAGCCCGCCAAGGCCTCTCGCCGAGATCGCCAGCTATCACGCCCATATCTACTATGACGGGCCGGCCGAGCGGCAGCATGCCGAATGGCTGCGCCTGCGCATCGGCGAACGTTTCCGCGTGCGGCTGGGAAATTGGCGCGACGAGCCGGTCGGCCCGCACGAGCAGGCCATGTACCAGGTCTCCTTCGCCACCGAGATTTTCGCTACGCTGGTTCCATGGCTGATGCTGAACCACGGTGGTCTCAGCATCCTCATCCATCCAAACACGACAAACCCCAAGCGCGACCACCTGGTCGACCCGATCTGGATCGGCCGACCGCTGGGGGTGCATGGCGAGGTGCTGGGCGAGGAGGATGAGGCGGAAGAGGCGCTGGAGGTGAATACCGAGCCGACGCTGGGGGCTTAGGGATAGGCAGCATTCGGCGTGTAACGGCTCGGCCTTGGATTGTATTCGCCCAGAGGCCGAGGGGCCTTGGCTGCGGCGGCACAGGTTCCGCGCTGAACCTACCGAGCGGCTATAAGTCCCGACAGGTTTTAGAAGGTGGTAAAAATTTCGATCTATCACTCACTTGAATGAACCATTTGTCGCCTACACCCCATACATTGAGAAAACCGGGGCGATAAATGTGTTGCAGGAAGCTAGAGGGCTGCGCGGTGGATCTGAGCGAAGACGAAGCGCGGCTTGCTGAACGCTATCGCCTTCTTTGCAGCCAGAACGATGCGTCTTCAGGTTATAACCTGGTCGCCCTGATCGCCCTGCTTGCAGGCGGCGTGTTTATCGTCACCGCGCTATTCTTTGGTGGCGGAGAGGAAGGCGACCCTCTCTTCATACTCGGTGTCGGCTTATGCTGTCTTATCGGTGGCGGCGGCCTTTGGTTCCAAAGGCGCCAGGCCGAGAAGCGCCGCTGGAAGGAAATCAAGTCGATCATTCACAGGTTTCGCAGTCGCGGGCTTGGCGTCCAGTTGAACGGCCAAGTGCATCGCCTGTTCGGATAGCAATGCAGCAGCGCGGTTGCAGAGAACCTGCACACCACGCGTCGTGGCGGTACCTTAGGCCGAATGAGCACGGCCGTTCTACTGCGCCGTGTTATGTGCCTTGAACGCCGCGCGAAGGCTTAGTGCCTCTGGGCTGGTACTGCCCAGCTTGGTGTCCCCGTTCTGTGATCCCCACGCATAGGCAAAATCAAACACGGGATTGGGTGAGTAAACGGCCCAGCGCGCGAATATCTGGTTCGCCTGGTCCGGTGTCGGTAGTTCATAAACGTCCATGGACGCGCCGGTATAGGTCTTCCATTTGCCGCCGCCGAAGGCTTGGAACACAGGCACAATTCTGTCGATCGGAATGCCGGCAGCAACGGCCGCCTCGACGGTCCGGTCGATGAAATCCAAATCGAAAGCTTTGCCGCGTACGGGATATGGATCAAGACCGAAGAAATCGATCCCGGTGTTGGCCGGATTAAATGTGTTCATGAAACCGGGGGCATCGAAAGACCCCATGTCCATAAGGGTGATAAACGTCACCGCTCCTGGGACATTGGCCTTTATCCACTCGGCTTCGGCCTTGAGCGCGGCCGGGCTAACTGCCGGAGGATGATACTTGCCGGTGATATCCGGCTCATCACAGAGGCGAAAACCAAACAGCCTCGGGTTGCCTATAAAGGGCTTGACCTTCGCGATAAAGCGCGGCGTCACTCCGCCGGATTCGTCCAGCCATATCAGTCCCTTCATTCCCGCAGGCAGGGCATTGAGCTGCTCGACATATTGTACGTCAGCGAGGTTGAAGCCTGCGGTCACGATTGCAGCTCCTGAGCCGCCAGAGGTGTAATGAAGGGTCTTGTCGTGCTCCTCAGCGGACAGGGTGGATTGGCCGTAAATCAATATGATGAGCAATGCCGATACGCACAGCTTGCTCATGCGTGTGAGCGTTGATGGCAGCGTTGTTGGCATGGCACGTGCCTATTTTCTGGTCCGCGCGGGTGGGGACGCCGAGGAATGCCTGCAGGTTGAGCTAGCGGCAGGCCTAAATTATCCAGCAATTCGTCCCGCATCGTTCGCCTTATAGTCTGTGCGAACGAACCCGGCTTCATCTGTTCGGCCGATGGCTCAACTTCGGGCGACTCCTGCCCTTCCAAGACAAAGTTTGTGCTAGCCATCTGGCTTCGCCTCTCATGGGCGCTGGCGATGAATGGCACGACAAACAGATCGGCGCGCAGAGTAGGTCATGTACAAGATCACCTTCGCGACCGGGACTGCAGTACGGGTCAAGCCGTCGGCGCTGCGCTGCGCCGCTCGAGCGCGGTCTTGCGAATGATCTCCGCGATCTCCGGGCTGCTGCTGCACAGCATCTGGAAATCCACCGCGTGCAGCGACAGGAGGGAGACCGCCGTTGCGGCGCTGACGGTCGCCATACGCGGTTCGCCGCTGATCAGCGCCATCTCGCCGAAGAAGGCGCCAGGGCCAAGCTCCACCGGCTTCGGCGTCGCGACGGTGACGCGACCCTCCACGACGAAGAACATTCGATCACCGGGCTCGCCAACGCGGCAGATCACGGCGCCCGCCGGCACCGTGCGAGGTCTTAACGCGGCCACGATCTCGACCAGCACGGCCGGGCCGAGCTTCTGAAACAACGGCACGCCGGCGACCAATTGCCAATTGCGGACGAATTCCCCGCGACGAACTTCCTGATAGAAGCCCGTGGCAAGAATGCCGGCCCAGAGCGCGAAGATGCCGATGCCGCTCATCATGACCGCCCCGGCTAGGACGCGGCCGGCGAAGCTTTGCGGAATTTCGTCGCCATAGCCGGTGGTGGACAGCGTGACCACCGCCCACCACATTGACTGGGGGATACTGCCGAACTTTTCCGGTTGGATGCCGCGCTCGATGACATAGCCCGCGAGCGCGACACCGAACAGAACGACGCCGAACAGCGTGGTGACACCGATCAGGTTGCGCGCTTCGTTGGCCAGCACCCTGCCCAGCACCGGGAAGAAGGTCGAGTCGCGCAGCGGTTTCAGCAGCCAGACGGCACAGTAGAGGCTCCAGTCGGGCGTGCCGACGAGCACAAATGCCGCGAGTGGAACCAGGACCGCGAGCACATCGATGGCGATTGCCGGCGTCCTGTCCTGAAGGTCTCCCGCCCGGCGCTTGAGCAGCGTCGCGACCATCTGCACGAGATAGGCGCCCCAAATGACAGCGAGCAGGGCAACCAGGGCCAGTCTGGTTCGTCCCGAAATGTTCGGTGTCGTGAGCGCAGCCACCGCCAGGAGCCCGGGCGCAGCCAGCGCCGCGTTCAGCGGTGCGTAAATTCTCAGGAAAGGCAGTACCGACATTTCAAGCCCACAACCGGCCACTACCCTGCAGAATAGGATGGCTTCAAGGCAAGCGCAAAGGTGCATGCTGCCGCCGCGATGCGCATCACCAACGCTGAGATAAAATCCGCGCCGGAACCGTGCTAGGATGCCTGCCGCACGCGACTTGGCGTGCTTCACATTGGCCAGGAACGATTGTCATGCTCAATCCGATTTCCATCATGGCCGACCGGCTCGGCGACCATCTGTCGGAACTCTATCTGCAGTATTTCTCGCATCGCAATTCGGAGTATGCGGCCTACATAGGCGGCGCGGCCCGCCTTGTCCTGGAGCGCATCGGCAATTCGAACGCCCTCTATCACAACATCGAGCACACGCTGATGGTTACGCTCGCCGGCCAGCAGATCATCCGCGGCCGGCTGCTTTCGGAGTCCCTGACCCCCGATGACTGGCTGCATTACACCTGTGCGCTGCTGGTCCACGACATTGGCATGGTGCACGGCATATGCCCGGGCGACACCGACGACAGCTTCGTCATCAACGAGGCCGGCGAGCGCCATACGCCACCACGCGGCGCCTCCGACGCGGTGCTCGCGCCTTATCATATCGAGCGCGCCAAGATCTATGCGCGCCAACGCTTTGGGTCCTCGAAGTTCATCGACGAGGAGCGCATTGTCGCGGCGATCGAGATGACGCGCTTTCCGGTACCGGACGATCCGGCCTACCAGGCCACCGACACCGAGCCGGCGCTGGTCAGGGCCGCGGATCTCATCGGCCAGCTCGCTGATCCCTTCTACCACCGCAAGCTGCCGGCGCTGTTTGCCGAGTTCTCCGAGACCGGGATGGTGGAAAAGCTCGGCTGCAAGACCGCCGCCGATCTCAGCGCCATCTTCAGCGATTTCTTCACGCTGAAGGTCGAGCCCTATATTGGCGACGCGATCCGCTATCTGGAGCTGACGACCGAAGGCAAGCAGTGGGTCGCCAACCTCCACAGCAACCTCTTCCAGTCCGGGCACCGCCCTGCCAGGATCGGCCCGTTCCCCGGCGTGTTGCAGCCGGCGAGCCTTTCAGTGGTGACTTAAGCGCCGGGGGTTGTTTCCTTTCCGCCGGTTCCGGCTGGCAGAACGCCGGCGCCGAGGTACCTTACCCCGATTCCCGGCGCCCAATTGGCACGACAAACAGGTCGGCCCGCATGAGCAGGCCATATGGGCCAGGTCTCCTTCGCGACCATTGCGGATTGTTATACTGGTTCCCAGAAGCAGACGTCATAATTCCTTCGAATTGCCCGAGAGCCTCGGGCAGAGGCGCTTGATAGACGTCAGACTCGTTTCTCCCACGTGATGATCTGTGTTGGTGCCGGGGTGTGGGCCGATGCAACGCCGGAAAGCGGCGTCACGATCACTCCCGAGTCAGAGATCTTCGACGGCTGGGGTTTCGATGAATTCCATATCCTGCGTCAGCCCTCGCCGCGACGTTCGTGATCTTCCGCTGTTGGTGGAAATGTCGAGGATGACCGGCTGTCCATGAAAAATCTCGATCGGGTGCTTCTACGCGGTTCAATTCAGAACTGTCACCGGCTTTATCTGTATCTGATCTGCTGATACATAACCCGTGTGACGAGTGCGGGCCATATGTCGAATGAAATCATGGTTGTCGATCCGCTTGAGCGGCTCGACTTATTGAAGAGCCTTGCGAGCGAGGTCCGGGTCAGGATTCTCGATCTGCTGCACCGCAAGGGGCCGAAAAACGTCAATCAGGTGGCTGAAGAATTGGGTCTTCCGCAATCGACAATTTCCGCAAACATCCAGGTTCTTGTCGATGTCGGTTTGATCGAGACGAAATCACAGAAGGCGCGCAAGGGAAGCCAGAAGGTCTGCTATTCGACCTTCTCCGAGTTGGTTGTCGTCTTTAAGGACCGCACCCCGGCGCAGGATCTCGGCGTCATAGAAGTGGCGATGCCGCTTGGACTCTACACGAGATGCGAAGTTTCCGCCCCCTGCGGCCTGTGTTCAAAGGACGGCGTCATCGGACTTCTCGATGTGCCCGACACCTTCCTAGATCCTGACCGTATGCGGGCTGGGCTGCTGTGGTTCACGCGCGGCTTCGTCGAATACCAGTTTCCCAACAATGCGACGCTTGCCAATGCCAAAGTCGGCGGGTTGGAGCTGGCGATGGAGCTTTCGTCCGAGGTGCCGGGCACCTCGAAGGATTGGCCATCGGACATCACGGTCGCGATTAACGGACACGAGATAGATACCTGGACGGCGCCGGCCGACTATGGCGACAAGCGCGGCAAGCATACGCCCGGCTGGTGGAAGCTAGCCGGATCGCAGTATGGCGACCTCGTACACTGGCGCGTCACGAATAACGGCACCTATCGCGGCGATGACAAGGTTTCCAAATGCTCGCTGGCTGATCTGGAACTCGAGCGGCACCGCTCGATCCGGATACGAATCGGCGTGAAGGAAGATGCGCGTCACCCAGGCGGCATAAACATCTTCGGCAGCGGCTTCGGCAATTACAGCAACGACATCGTTCTGCGCCTGCTCAAGGCTTGAGAGCATACTGGACCCTTGACGGGCGGATGAACTCCGCCCTTAACTGACCCACGACCCGGATACAAACCGGAAAGTCGGATTGATAGTCCGCAGTGGGAGGGATCATGAAAGCCAGAGTCACGGCGAACGCGGCCTACGCCGTCGCGGATATCGACAAACGTCTTTACGGATCGTTTCTCGAGCATCTTGGCCGGGCGGTCTATACGGGCATCTATGAGCCCGGACATCCGCAAGCGGACGCAGAGGGGATGCGCAAGGGCGTGATCGAGTTGGTGCGTGCGCTCGACACTCCGATCTGCCGTTACCCGGGTGGCAACTTCGTGTCCGCCTACAATTGGGAAGACGGCATAGGCCCAAAGGAGAACCGCCCACGGCGCCTCGATCTTGCGTGGCGCACCACGGAGCCGAACCTGGTTGGAATCCACGAATTCGCCGACTGGGCCGAAAAAGTCGGCACCGAGATGATGCTTGCGGTCAATCTCGGTTCCCGCGGCCTCGACGAGGCGCGGGCCTTCGTTGAATATGTCAACCACCCGGGCGGCAGCTACTGGTCCGACCTGAGGGTCAAGAATGGACGCACGCAGCCCTGGAACTGCCGCCTCTGGTGTCTCGGCAATGAAATGGATGGTCCCTGGCAGGTCGGCCACAAGTCGGCGAGCGAATACGGCCATCTCGCCAACGAGACCGCCAAGGCGCTGCGCGGCCTCGATCCGACAGTGGAACTGGTCGTCTGCGGCTCGTCGCATTCCAATATGCCGACCTATCCGCAGTGGGAAGCAACAGTGTTGGAGGCGACCTACGAGCAGGTCGATTACATCTCTCTCCACATGTATTTCGAGAATTACGAGAAGAATACGGCCGAATATTTGGCTCTTTCAGCCAAGCTCGACCGCTACATTGGCACGGTCGCGGGCATCATCGACTACGTGAAGGCCAAGACCCGCTCGAAGCGGGACGTGAAAATCTCCTTCGACGAGTGGAACGTCTGGTACCATCAGCGAAAGCTGGACGCCGAGCGTATGCGCGCCTGGGACTGGCCGGAAGCGCCCAGGCTTTTGGAAGACATCTACAATTTCGAGGACGTGCTGCAGGTCGGCTGCATCATCAACACCTTCATCCGACGGTCGGATATTGTTCGCATCGCCTGCATTGCGCAGCTGGTGAACGTTATCGCGCCGATCATGACCGATCCCGGCGGCGGCGCCTGGCGGCAGACGATCTACTGGCCTTTCATGCTGGCCTCCAAGCATGGCCGCGGCACTGCGCTGCAGCTCGCGGTCGAGGTGCCTACCTATGATGCGGCCGCGGCCGACAAGGTGCCATGGCTCGACATTGCAGGCGTGCATGATTCGAACGCCGGCACGCTGACCTTCTTCGCAATCAACCGGCATGGGTCCGAGACGATAGAGGCCGACGTCGCCCTCGAGCGGTTCGTCGCCAAGTCCATCGAGCATACGATCATCCGTCATGACGATCTCGAGGCCTGTAACACCAAGGACGCGCCGGACAACGTGTCACCAGTCAAAGGCAACGGGGCAGCGCTCAGCAGCAAGGGAATGACGTTGAACTTGCCGCCGCACTCTTACTCGATGGTGCGTGTGACACTCTGAGTTAATATCCGACTATCAGATATATACCGTAAAATCCGTTGCAGGGGGTTTGGTTTGGTGTAGCATTGAAACGTTCAAGGCGGATCTAACCGCCGTACTCGGGAGGAAGCTGAGATGAACTTTCGCAGGATAATGGCCATAGCGGTGGTTGCGGCCGGAGGATTTTGGGCCGTCGCGGCCCAGGCCGAAGAAACCGTCATATGGTGGGATTTCCTCGGCGGCGGTGACGGTGTGCGCATGAAGCAGATGATCACCGACTTCAACACCGCCCACGCTGGCAAGATCAAGATCGACGCCACGACGCTGGAGTGGGGCACGCCCTTCTACGCGAAGGTGCAGACCTCGGCCGCGGTCGGAGAGGCGCCAGACGTCATGACCTATCATGCCAGCCGCATCCCCTTGGCGGTGAGCCAGGATATTCTCGAAGAAATCACAGCCGACGACATGAGCAAGATGGGCCTCTCGGCCTCGGACTTTGCCCAGACGACGATGGGCGCCGTGACGGTCGACGGCAAGCAGTACGCAGTGCCGCTCGATACCCATCCAATCGTCCTGTACTACAATCGCGCCCTCCTGAAGAAGGCAGGCGTGCTCGGCGACGACGGTCGTCCCGTGGGCATGGGCAACAAGGAGGAATTCACCGCAACACTGCAGAAGTTGAAGGACGCCGGCGTCGAGTTCCCGCTGGGCAGCGTCACCGCCGACGGCAACTTCATGTACCGCACCATTTACTCCGCTGGTGTGCCAGCAAGGTGGCGAGCTTCTGACGGGCAACGAGTTCCTCGCCGGCGACAACGCTGAAAAGCTGGCGAAAGCGTTAGCGGTTCTGCAAGGGTGGACGAAAGCTGGGCTGCAGTCGACCTATACGGACTATCCCGCAACCGTCGCCCTATTCACCTCAGGCAAGGCCGCAATGATGATCAACGGCGTCTGGGAAGTTCCTACGATGACCGACCTCGCCAAGCAAGGCAAGCTGTTCGACTGGGGCGCCGTCGAGATCCCGGTGATCTTCGACAAGCCATGCACCTATGCGGACAGCCACTCGTTCGCGATCCCGAAGAACAAGGGCAAGGAGATCACTCCTGAAAAGCGTGCCACCGTTCTCGAGGTGATCTCATGGATGGACAAGCACTCGCTTTTCTGGGCCACGGCAGGCCACATCCCGGCCTACAGGCCAGTCACCGAGACGGCGGAATACAAGGCAATGGGGCCTAATGCGACCTACTCGACGCTGACGGCCAACATGATCTTCGATCCGAAGTCGCCCAAGGCTGGTGTCGCCGGGCCGATCTTCGACATCATGTCCAATTATTTCGTGCCGACCCTCAATGGAGAGATGGACCCGGGCGAGGCGGTGAAATCCATCAAGGAAGAGCTGAACAGCATGTAGGGCTCAAAGGCTGGGACCGCCTCGCCCAGGACGGTCCCAGCCATATTTGAGGAAGAGCCATGCTTCGCAACTCCCGAACTGAACGTCTTGTCGCGCTGGTGCTGGTCGCTCCCTTCCTTGCGATCTACTTGCTGGCGTTCGTCTATCCGACGGTTCAGATGTTTCGCATCTCCTTCACCGATGCGCCGCTGATCGGCGAGGGTCGGTGGGTTGGTCTCGACAACTACCTGCGGCTCGACAACGACCCGATGTTCCGGCGCGCGGTCTGGAACACCGCTTACTTCGTGCTGATGACGGTCGTCCCGGGAACACTCATCGCCCTGCTGATCGCGCTTGGCGTGTCACGCCTCAAGGGCCGGTTCCAGGCGACCGTGCTGGCGCTGTTCTTCCTGCCCTACATCCTGCCGGTGTCCGTGGTCTATTTGATCTGGGACTGGACGCTGAATTTCCAGTTCGGGATTGCGATGCATGTGCTGGACTGGCTGGGAATCCCGCGCGTACCGGTCTTTAAGTCGCGCGCCTGGTTCCTGCCGGCGGTGGCCGGGGTGACGATCTGGTGGACCGCAGGTTTCTCGATCCTCCTCTTCCTCGCCGGACTACGGTCCATACCAGTGGAGATCTACGAAGCCGCGGCGCTCGACAACTCGACGCGATGGACCACGTTCCGGCGTATCACCTGGCCACTGCTATGGCCGATCACCTCGCTGGTATTGACCATCCAACTCATCCTGCAGCTCAAGATTTTCGATCAGGTCTATCTGTTCTCGATCGGCGGCCGGCCGAACGACAATATGGTGCTCGTCTACTACGTCTTCCAGAAGGCCTTCCAGCAGAACCAGGGAGGCAGGGCTGCGGCTGTCGCCGTCACCCTCTTCGTGCTTGTGGTCGTCGTCTCGGTCCTGCAATTCCAACTGCTCCGGCTCGCCGAAAGGCGGCGCCGATGAACGCCATGGCTGCGCAGCGCTGGAACTTTTGGGGCGGGATAATCACGGCACTGACGCTCGTCTGGGCCATCCTATGGGCATTCCCGCTTTATTGGGGTGTGATCTCATCGCTCAAACCGGACGACGAAGTCGTCCGGCCTTACATCGAACTCTGGCCGGAGACGCCGACGCTGGAGAACTATATTTCCGCCGTGACCACCACACAGATCGGCACCTGGTACATCAATTCGGTGGCGGTCGCGGTCGGCGTAACGGTCATCACCATCTTCATCTCGATGCTGTGCGGCTACGCGATCTCCCAGTTGCGGTTCCCGGGGCGGATCGCGCTATGGTGGCTGATCCTCGCCTCCTTCATGGTGCCAACTTCGGCGCTGATCATCAATCATTTCGTGCTGGTCGCCAACCTTGGCCTGCTCAACAGCTGGGCTGGAATCATGTTGCCGCAGCTCATCCATCCCGTCATCATCATCGTGTACAAGCAATTCTTCGATCAGGTCCCGAAGGACTTCCGTGAGGCCGCGGTCATGGACAATGCGTCTGAATTCGGGATCCTCTTCAAAATCTACGTGCCGATGAACTGGGGGGTAACGACGGCGCTGTCGATCGTCTGCTTCATCTGGACGTGGAACGCGTTCTTGTGGCCGTTCCTCTCTGTTACCCGCACCGAGATGATGACGATCACCGTCGGCATCACGCAGGTCAATGACGCCTTCGGCGTCTACTACGCGCGCCAGCTGTCGGCAGCTGTACTGGCCGGCCTTCCCGTGGCACTGGCCTACCTCTTCTTCCAACGCCGAGTAACCGAAGCGATAACGCTCTCAGCAGGCATCAAGGGCTAGCCTCGGCCCGCAAGCGAAGCGCAATGCCAGGGGGCACGACCCCGGTCGGCGGATTCAGGCCCGGTCAGCGCGCGTGCCAGGTCGATCCGTCCGCGGCGAAAAGATGGAGGGCGGCGGTGTCGAACTTCAGCCGAACGGCGTCGCCCGGTTTGACGCTCGAGAGCCCGCGATCCTGTGCTGTAACCTGCGTCCCATCCGCGAGCCGCGCATAGACGAGCGTTCGCTCGCCAAGGCGCTCGACAACCGTGGCCGTGGCGGATGTATCACTGCCCTCGGAGACGACAGTCAGCGATTCCGGCCGCACTCCCAGTTCGCGCCAATCCATGTTGACCGGCGCGCCGGGAAGGTCGACGAGCGATCCATCCGTCAAGCGCGCCTTGAGCCTGTCGCCTGAGCCTGAAACCGTAACAGGTAGAAGGTTCATCGCTGGAGACCCGACGAAGGTCGCGACGAATCGCGATGCCGGACGTGCATAGACCTCGTCGGGTCTTCCCATCTGCTCTATCCGGCAATCGTTGAGGATCACGATACGGTCGGCGAGGGTCATCGCTTCCACCTGGTCGTGGGTGACGTAGATCATCGTCGACTTCAAACGCTGATGCAGTTCGGCAAGCTCGACGCGTGTACGAGCTCGAAGCGCCGCGTCCAGATTGGAGAGTGGCTCGTCGAACAGGAATGCCTTGGGCTCCTTGACGATCGCACGCCCGATGGCCACGCGCTGGCGCTGCCCGCCGGAGAGTTGCGACGGCCGCCGGTGGAGCAACGCTTCGATCTCCAAGATACGCGCAGCCTCAGCGATCCGTTGGCGTATAACATCCGGGGCGACCCGAATGTTCCTCAGCCCAAAGGCCATGTTCTCCGCGACTGTCATATGTGGGTAAAGCGCATAGTTCTGGAAGACCATCGCAACGTTGCGCCTGCCCGGCGCCAGGTTCTCCGAGCGCACCCCGTCGATCGTCAGCGTGCCCTCGTCAATGCTTTCGAGACCGGCGATCATCCGGAGCAGCGTCGTCTTGCCAGAACCGGACGGGCCGAGAAACACGACCAGCTCTCCTGGCTCAATGTCCAGGCTAACCTCGCGGATCACTTCGACTGCGCCAAAGTGCTTTGATACGCCCGACAGCGCGATTCCCGTCATGCCTGCGATCCTTCTTTCCTCCATAATTTCGGATAAATACCCGATGTCAAGGAACGTGGGGAGCTATGGCACAAGGTTTCCAAGCTATCTTGCCAAAAGCCGACCGTCTCCAGTCGGTCCCATTCACGACGTTTCGAGACCTTGATGCTAGGCTATGGTGGCCCCGACATTACCCCCCAGAAAGCTGATGCGTCCGAACGACAGGACGGAGCCATTCCCTGGTTCGAAATGAAGAAGTGCTCATTCTCGGAGGAACGCCGCCGGAGGTATTGCGACGAGCACCAGGCAATCCTGGATTGTCTGGTTCGCCGCGCTCCGGAATGTGCGAAAAATGCGATGCTGGCGCAGCTGAAAACCGTCGAACAAAATCTACTGGGGCGGTAAGCCGGCGCATCGCCGCAGACCTGCAGCAAGAGGCCGATGAGCCCGCAGCGCGGACGCCGCTCGGTTCGCACTGGTAGTAGGGCGGCTGGACGACCGCGCCCCCCGGGTTCATGGCAGGCGAGTGCGGTGCCGATTGTAGGGCCCCATCAAGCGACGGCGGCCAACTTCGCGCCTAGCCCCCTACCGAAGCTGCTCCTTACCTTCCGATTTGCGACGCGACCGACATCATCGCCTCAGAGTTCGGGCGGGCGCCCAAGCCGCCATCGAAAACCTCGGAGAACGTCCAGCGAACGACGCCGTTGCGGTCGAGCAGGAACTGGCCCATGAGCTGGCCCACGCCGGTCGCCATCATTTGCTGGTCCGCTTCAGTGATATCGTAGTTGTCTTTTTTGTTCAGATATTCGAGCGTGGCAAACGGATCCATCGGCTCAGGCATTTCGCCCGGCACGTTGAGCCGCATCGCCTTCACATCGCTCATTGAGGCCTTGTGCGGCCATGCGCTCTCGCCCTCGGTGATCTGCATATTGGGGAGCCCAAAAGCGCGGTGTGAAGCCCGCTCAGGATCAGACGCCGCGAGCAGAGCCGGCATCGGATGATAACGGAGATAAAGGCGTGCCCGTTCGATGGGCGTGTTCACCACCGTCAGGGTTTCGATGCCCTTTGCGTTAAGGGCTGGTGTGAGCAGCGAAACCGTCGCGATATGACGCCTGCAAAAAGGACAATGGAGACCTCGATACAGTCCGACCAGCACTGGCTTCTCGCCGCGGAAATCGTCGATAGCTATCTTGCCCTCGCGAGTAATCGCGTCGAGCACGAAATTGGGCGCCGTTTCGCCAAGTTGCAGCGGGCCTATGTCGAGACGCTCTGACATGCTGATCACTCCTCGCGGGCCAATCGACAACAGATGTGCGGGCGGGTGGCTTGAGCCCATGTTGCGGCACATACGTCTTTCGGCCTGCTGAAATGGCGGTCGGCCTAGGGCGGCGTCGACAATCCATTTATAGCACGGAGGCACCGCCTTTACACTAGATGGCGCCCCACGAACGCTGCACCTTCTCGGGCAGACGATCCCACAGCCAACTGCTGGCCTCGTCACTCCATAACTCATTTCAAGTGCGCACCCGGCCGATATCCATTCTCACGGCCGCTCTCGCCCCAAAGCCCAAATCGCTCCGAAAGGCAAAGTTCGACGACAACGATGACCTCATTGTCCGCATCGCGAATGGCAGCAAACGGTACTAGAGGGCCTGTCAGCTTTGCGCCGCATGTCGGCCGTTGAGGCGAACTTTGCCTCCGCCCGGAAGCAGACACTGCAATTGACCACGGTGAAGGTCGTGGTCGCGCCAGAGCCTGCAAAGGCGCAACTCGGTATACGAGGGCGACCATGCCTGCGCGGAAACACCTTGTAGAAACGCGTCGCTGCCCATACCATGTCAGGTCATGGTGAAATCTGATCAGGAGGTCAGTGGAATCGGTCGGGTTTTTGAGCCAGTGCAAGGTAGGGAGGATAATAATTATGGCTTCCGAAGTACAGGCAAACAACGGCGTTAACGTAGAGGCGCTGCTCGCCGCAAAAGAAGCGCTTACCAACGCCCCGGAGGCTGCGCAGTTCAAGTGGCGCGCGGCCTGCGAATGGAAGGACGGCACCCACAGCCACTCGACGGTCGAGAGTTTTTACGGTCTCGGCCAGGATCAGCATCGCAAGACCACCTTCGCATTCGACGCCGACCATCCGGAGGTCTTCGCTTCCCTGGATCAGGGCGCCACGCCGGTCGAATACGTGCTGGTCGGGCTGGCGAGTTGCCTGACCGCCGGCATCGCCGCGGTTGCCCAGAACCGGAACATCCAGTTGAAGTCGGTGAAGGCGACCATCGAAGGCGACATGGATATCGCTGGGATACTTGGTATCGACAGCGACGTCCGCAACGGCTTCAGTGGCATCACGGTGAAATACAACATCGACGCTGACGCCAAGCAAGAAGACATCGAGGCGCTCGTCGCCCAGTCGCAGAAGCGGTCGGCGGTCTATGACATTGTTACCAATCCGACGAACGTCACGGTCGTGGTGAATTGAAAGGCGCTTCGAGCCGTAGACTCTCCCGATGAGAGGGCGCGATTAGTTCCGTCACCACAGTGATCGTCGGCGCAGGGCACGCGGGGCTCGCGATGAGCCGCTGCCTGGCGGAGCGCTCTATCGACCATGTGCTGCTGGAGCGCGGCGAGGTCGCCCATACCTGGCGCACAGAGCGATGGGATTCGCTGCGGCTGCTCACCCCGAACTGGCAGAGCCGGCTGCCGGGCTTCCGCTATGACGGCGACGACCCCGACGGCTACCGGACGATGCCTGAAGTGATCGACTTCCTCGGGAACTATGCCAGGGCGATCTCGGCTCCGGTCAGAACCCACACGACCGTTACCTCGGTTCGCAGCGACGGGGCGGGATATCTCGTACGCACCGACCGCGGCGAGTGGCGGTGTCGGACCGTCGTGCTGGCGTCGGGCGCGTGCAACATCGCGCGCCTGCCCGACGTCGCCACCCGCGTGCCGCCGTCGGTCGCCATGCTGACGGCACAGTCCTACCGCAATCCGCGTCAGGTCGCCGACGGTGGCGTGATGGTGGTGGGCGCGTCGTCGAGCGGCACCCAGATCGCACAGGAGCTGCAGCGTTCGGGGCGTCAAGTGACCCTGTCGGTGGGCGAGCACATAAGGGCGCCCCGCGTCTATCGCGGCAAGGACCTCGAATGGTGGATGGACGCCGCCGGCGTGCTCGACGAGCGTTACGACGAGGTCGACGACATCAGGCGGGCGCGACGGGTTCCTTCGCTGCAGCTTGCCGGCACTCCCGACCGCACCACCCTCGACCTCAACGCGCTCGACGACCTCGGCG
This sequence comes from Mesorhizobium sp. P171375, assembly GCF_057786075.1. NCBI lineage: Bacteria > Pseudomonadati > Pseudomonadota > Alphaproteobacteria > Hyphomicrobiales > Phyllobacteriaceae > Mesorhizobium > Mesorhizobium sp. P171375. The sequence goes on along the minus strand of NZ_JBYNWF010000001.1, from coordinate 320,724 downwards.
TCCGGCTCATCGGTCGTCTTGCCGGCATCACCGAAGACGGCAAGGCCCAGTTTGCGGGGTCGTTGCGCAACATGTGCGCGCTTTCCGACCTCAAGATGGCCCGGCTGCTCGACCTCATCGACGAATGGGCGCGCGCCAACGGCCTGGACGCTACGGTCGGGCCGCCGGATCGCCCGCCGCCGACCCGTGTCGAGGACAACCCGCCGCTCGGCCTCGATCTTGCCGGAGGCGCTATCAGGACGATCATCTGGGCCACCGGCTACCGGCCGGACTACTCCTGGCTGGAACTGCCGGTCCTCGACCGCAAGGGCCACGTCCGTCACGACGGCGGTGTAGTGGAACATCCGGGCCTGTACCTGATGGGGACGCAATTTCTGCGCCGCCGCAAGTCTTCGCTGATCGACGGCGCCGGCGACGACGCGCGTGATCTCAGCGACCATCTGGCATCGCACCTCAGGCAAAGTACTATCGCCTAGCCAACGCAGGCCCGTAGCAGCAGTTGCACAAGATACCCTCGAATCAGGGCAGCGGGATCGGCTTGTCGCTGAGTGTGCGCAAGTAGGCGATCAGGTTGACCCGTTCGGTGTCGTCCGGGACACCAGGAGTCTCCATCTTGACGCCCGGCGTGGTGAGCATGGGCCCGAAGAGATATCTGTTCAGGTCCTCGTACGTCCATACACCCTCCCAGCCCAGCAACGTGTCGGAGTAACGCATATTTGCCACAGATGCCTTGTCGCGGCCGACGACGCTCCACAAGTTCGGTCCTATTTTATTCCCTCCCTGTGGCTCGGCGTTGTGGCAATTGGTACACCGGCCGGTGAAGTAGGTTCGGCCTTTCTCGACATCGGCAGAAGCCAACTTCATTGAGATTGGGGCTGGTGTTGGCAAGACGACGCCGTGCGACAAGAGATAGTCGGCAACTTCGCGTTGCCCCCTGCTTTTTACCAGATGGAGGGGTGTCTTGCCGTCCATTGTCTTCGCATTCACGTCTGCGCCGGCCTCGACCAGTGCCTTCACGCAGTCGAAACAATCGAGAGCGACGGCGACATGAAGGGCGAATTCGCCACCACGGTTGGTATTTGGATCTGCGTCCCGCTCCAGCAACAGCTTTAACAGATCGATCTTGCCTGGCCCGACGGCCGCCATCAGCGGGGGACCCCCAGTCGTCTGGGCGTTGACGTCCGCCCCACGTTCTATGAGCAGTTTTGCCGCTTCGATGTGGCCCATCCAGACCGCAAGATAGAGCGGCGTCGCAGTTCCATCACTCTCATCTATACCGGCGCCTGCATCGAGCGCCGCCGTGATCGCCGCGACATCGCCCGCCATGGCGGCGTCGTGAATGTCGGCGGCATGCGATACAATCGGTGCAAGCAGCAGTGGAATGAAGAGCAAGGGCATGCGCATTTGGCATCTCCCAAGGCAAACCGTGGTGTGTCACGCTTTCAAGCCGACAAAAGTACCACGACTGCCTGATCGTAGCCACTTCCAACCAGTGCCTAACAGATTGTGGAAGCCCCCGAGAGAATGAAAGTTTTCAGCAAGGCCGGCCATGTCCTTGCTGGCCGTCTGGTAACGGGCCGTAAGGTCTCATCCGGATCGTGAGCGCATGTTGCGCCAGACGTCCGCTTTGAGAGCGAAAACAACCCCGAATTCTGCGCCCCTGCAATCATATCCCCAGGTGCAACTTAGGCTTCCAGAAGGGGCGGAACAACTCAATCTTGGGACAGCGGTTCATCACCACTTTCAAGCCCGCTTCCTCCGCCAACTGGGCGGCAGCGTCATCGCGCACCCCAATCTGACCCCACAGAACCTTGGCATTGATTGCGATGGCCTCCTGTGCAACTTCCAACAGATCTTCGGAGCGGCGAAAAACCTCAACCATGTCCACAGGCCGGTCGATGGCCGCTAGTGACGCGTACACCTTAAGCCCTCGAATCTCATCCAGACCGGGACTGGGGTTGACCGGGATCATGTCGTAGCCGACTTCGTGCAGCACCCTGAGTACCCCATAGGAAAATTTGGTCTTATCGGGGCTGGCCCCCACCATCGCGATGGTTTTGACCGATTTCAGAATGTCTTGCAGATAAGCCTCCGAATAGGGCTCATCATGATTCATATGGGTCATTTCTTTGCTTCCAGCGGGGTCGCAATATCGGCTTTCAATTCATGAGCGGCCAGCGGGTCAAGGAAAGGGTTGCGATAGAGCTTGTCGTGGCTCTCAACGCCGACCTCCAGCGTGCAGTCGCTCATAGGGCGGGCGACGCAGAGGATTATATAGCCATTGTTGATCTGACGGTTGTTCAGCGCTCGCTGCGCTTTTTGATCGACTTTGCCGCTGATTATTTTGGCTGCACAGGTTATGCAGCCGCCATACTTGCACCCATACGGCAGATCCACGCCCTGCTCGCGCAAGCTTTGCAAGAGGGGCTTGCGGTGATCGACGTCAAAGGCCGCACCGCCTTGATTGGCGAGAGTGATGGTGAAGCTGGTCATACCCAGATGTCACTCGTGCAATCACCGCCGGGATAACGGGTTTCGTGGCAGCGGCTTGGTCCATTTGGTTCCTTACCAAAATCAACAACGAATAGCGGATCGATTTCCATGCCGCCGTTTTCCGTATCGCAATTGACCATTAGCATGCATCCGCCATTGGTGCGGATTTCCGGATAGAACTGATTATCCCACGTCGAGAAGAGTGAGGTCGTCACATAGAGGCGCTTGCCGTCGAGGCTGAGCTGTATCATCTGAGGCCCGCCAGTCACTTTCACGCCATTGACCTCAGGCGCACGGCCGAGAAGTCCGCCCATCCACACTTGTCCGGTAAGCTTGGCGTTATGAGGGTCAGAGATGTCGTATTGACGAATGTCGCCATGCAACCAGTTGCACAGATAGAGGTATCTATCGTCCATGCTGAGCAGAATGACCGAGATCACGCCCGGTATTGGTATCGGCCAATCGGGATGCGGCTCATTGCCGACGTCGATAATTTTTTCCCATTGCCAGTCACCCGCCGCGTCCTTCCACCAATGGATGATATTTGCAGAAAGGGCAGCGCCAACAAAGCCGTGACTGCTGTCGGGATTGTGATGGAATCGCACTTCCAGTGGGATCAAGCCATCTTCACCGAGATAGAATGTTTGCTTTGGCTCCTTCTTTTCAAAATCCCAGAAATGGATCTCTCGGCCATATTTCAGATGACCAACCTCTTCCAGGTCAAAGCCAGGCATGAAGGTATTGGGCGCGGCCCATTCCGAACTGACCATTACGTTGTGTCGCGGCTGGTACCAGAAATCATAACCAAACTTGATACTGCCCATGGAGTTTTCCCAGCGGCCGACAACCTCGAACTCCTTGCTGAGTTGCAAATAGCCGCCGGGGGCATTGCCCTGGGCGTCACCAAGCATGGAAACGATGATGTCCGAGCCGAGGCAATGCACCGTGTGTGGCGCCGACAGGTTGGTCCTAGCTTTGATTTCAGCGCCGTCTATCACCTTGAACAGTGTCGGGCGGCGCGGATCGGTACCGCAATCGACAATATGCAGATTTGACGAGCGCACACCCGGCACGATCAGATATTTCCGCTCCATGCTCGCATCGCCATGGCACGACGAACAGGCATTCCAGCCCGAGTGATGAAGCTCATCGCCAATGCCCGGCATTTGCAAACGCGAAATCACCTGGCTGTAAGTCGAACTCTCCGGGTCGACATCGATGGTGCACAGATAGTCCGGCTTCTGAATGCCCGTGCCGGTGTAGATGGCAATCGTATAGAGCAGCTTTTCGCGAGGTGCCGTCATCGCCTCGGCTGGAGAAGCATAGCCCGGTCCACAGCAATGATTGGTCATGGGTACTTCCCTTTGAACAGATCACTGGCCAGCCCCAACGGGGTCGAGTTGGAATGTTAGTGCATGGTTGGCATTGGCGCTATGGCCGGGGTGGCTTGTGAAGTGCGCACGTGATGTACAACTTGGCGACAGAGCCCCCGTGGGACGCCACGTATTGACCGCCCGAGGGTTTGAGAACCCTTGCAGCGGCCCGGCGCTTAAAGGTCCGCTTCTGGCCTTCCGAGCCTCGAAGCCGCCGGAAGAGTCTAACACCTCGGTCCCAGGCCAATTTTCCGCCTGCTGCGCTCCACGTTATTGCAAGACGTTCAAATTTGAGCTTCCGCACTCATGCTTTGTCGAGAGAATCTCCTGTAATCATTTAAACCTTCTGCGTCGTAATTTTTAGCCGTTCTGAATCGCCGCAGCGACGATGACGACGAAATAGGAGAACGCAATGACTCGCAATCACGTTGAACGTCTTGAAGAGTTTAGGGAAATCCTGGTCGCAACTCGACGCGAAGGAGTCCGTAACGTGCACCATACTCGCGACGCAATGCGGGCAAGTGGCTTTCAGATCGGGGACAGCGATGGCTCCAGCTACGGAGCCGAGCTGAAGGCGCTCCAAGAGGAAATCGAGGCAGTAGATCGCGCCATCGAAGAAGAGAAGCGGTTGGCCTTGGTCCTCGAGAGCGCGGCTCAATCCCGCCGATCGACTAAACCGAGAATTGTGAAGCGAGCATAGGGTCAGGTACGGCCCTTTGGCGCCTGTCGCTTCGATCGCCTGCGGTCGGGTGTCGGGCTTCCCGCCGCCGTGGCGGTGCAGGCGACGGTGACGGTGGAGACCACCGCGATCACGGCTGAGAATGCCAAGCAACTGATGGGGAAGTGAGGGACGGAACCGCTCTACGGCAGCGTTTGATACGGCAAGGCCCGCGAGGGGCCTTGTTGCGTTCCGGCAAGTTACGGTGAATGGCCGCTTCGCGCCTCATGTCCGCCACTGATGGCTCCTTCGTCGTCTCCCGAAAGCAGGCATTCGGCTCAGGCGGCATGATGGTCGGGTTTGACCCAAACATTCAAAACCCGGTCCTAGACAGGCTGTCTCCCCTGGTGGATCATGCGTGGGTAGGCAAGCCAGGGGCGCCACCATGGACGTCGGAGGTTGGCTGCGGAGGCTTGGCCTTGAACAGTATGAGGCCTCCTTCCGCGAGAATGAGATCGACGACACGGTCCTGCCGAGGTTGACGGCCGAGGACTTGAAGGATCTTGGTGTCGGATTTGTCGGACATCGTCGTAAGCTGCTCGACGCCATCGCAGCCTTGCGCGCTCAAGTAAGCGCACCAACATCGCTGTTATCCGATGCGCCTCAGGCAATCGAAAACGCCGCGAAAGACACCGCCGAGCGCCGCCAGGTCACCGTGATGTTCTCGGACCTTGTCGGCTCGACTGCACTCTCCGCGCGAATGGACCCTGAGGATTTGCGTGAGGTGATTGCGGCCTATCAGAAGTGCGTTGCCGAGGCCGTGCGTCGCTTTGGCGGGTTTGTGGCTAAATACATGGGCGACGGCGTGCTGGTGTATTTTGGCTATCCGAAAGCGCATGAGGACGACGCAGAGCGAGCCGTGCGCGCGGGGCTGGCGGTCGTTGATTCGATCGCAAGGCTCGCGACCCCGGCACAAGCGGCGCTGGCGATACGTGTCGGCATCGCAACGGGGCTGGTGGTGGTGGGCGACCTCATCGGCGAAGGAGCGGCGCAGGAGGAAGCGGTGGTCGGCGAGTCGCCAAACTTAGCGGCTCGGCTGCAAGCATTGGCGGCGCCCGGCCAGATCGTGATCCCGCTCGCGACGCGCCAACTACTCGGTGGGCTGTTCGAGTTCGCCGACCTGGGCCTGCACGACCTGAAAGGGTTCGACGCCCCGATCCGCGTGTGGCGCGTGCTTCGCGAGAGTACCGCCGAGACCCGGTTCGAAGCGCGCGCGACGAGCGGCCTCGCCCCCACAGTTGGGCGCGAGCACGAGCTTGCTCTGCTCGCGGAGCTCTGGGGCAAGGCCACGTCCGGCGAGGGGCAGGTGGTCCTGCTCTCCGGCGAGCCCGGCATCGGCAAGTCGCACCTGATTCAGGCGCTCCGCGAGCGCCTGCGGGACCGGTCGCACATCCGCATCCGCTGCCAGTGCTCGCCGTTCCACGCAAATAGCGCCCTTCGCCCGTCGATTATCCAGCTCACCCGCGCGGCTGGCTTCCATCCAGACGATTCGCCGAGCGTAAAACTCGACAAGCTAGAGCGTCTCTTGGCACGGTCCACAGACAAGGTCCGGGAAGTCGCCCCTTTGTTGTCGGCGTTTCTTTCGCTTCCGGTAGGCAGCCGCTACGCACCCCTGAACCTCAGCCCTCAGCGCCAGAAGGAGCTGATCCTCGATGCTCTGGCCCGGCAGCTTATTGGCTTAGCGGCCCGCCAGCCCGTACTGATGGTTTTCGAGGATATCCACTGGATTGATCCAACTTCGCTAGAGCTTCTCGACCGATTGGTCCAGCAGATCCCCCGCCTTGCAGTACTGGCGATCTTCAGTTTCCGCCCTGAGTTCGAGCCGCGGTGGATCGACCACCCGCAGGTCACCTCGCTCACGCTGAACCGCTTAAGCCGCCGACAGGGCGTGGCCCTGGTGGAGCGGTTGACCGGGGGCAAGGCGCTTCCGGGCGGGTTGCTCGAGCAGATGGTGGCCAAGACAGACGGCGTGCCCCTGTTCCTTGAGGAGGTGACCAAGGCCGTAATTGAATCTGACGTGCTGACCGATGAAGGCGACCGCTACACACTCTCGGGCCCGCTGCCACCGTTGGCGATCCCTGCAACCCTGCAGGATTCTCTGCTGGCGCGGCTCGATCGGCTAATGACGCCAGCGCGGGAGGTCGCGCAGATTGGCGCTGCCATCGGCCGCGAATTTTCTTATGAGCTGCTGGCGGCGGTTGCGCAGCGCGAGGAACAGGAACTGCATGGCGCACTCGACCAACTAATCAGCGCCGAACTCGTGATCGCGCGCGGTCGGCCGCCGAACGCGACGTTCATCTTCAAGCACGCATTGGTGGGAGATGCCGCCTATTCCACCTTGCTGCGCAGTCGCCGCCAGCAGCTGCACACCCGGATCGCCCACGCGCTCGAGCAGCATTTCGGCGAGGTCGTCGAACACGAGCCCGAGATCGTGGCTCAGCACTATACGGCTGCAGGCCTCTCCCTTCAGGCCATCAGCTATTGGCAGCGCGCGGGAGAGAGCGCCAACGACCGTTCGGCCAACGATGAGGCCCAGAGCCATCTGCAGAAAGCGCTGAACTTAATCGAAACGCTCCCCGCGGGCCCGGAGCGCAAGCGACGGGAGCTCGCAGCGCTAACGGTGCTGGGCCGCGTGCTCACCGCCAAGAATGGCTACGCAAATGCCGAGGTCGAGCCGATTTATTCTCGCGCGCGCCGCCTTTGCGAGGTGATGCCAGAAGATGCGGTTGTCTTCCCGGTTCTGCTCGGCCTGGCCATCTACTCGGCCACGCGCGCCGAACTCACGGCGGCGCACGAGCTGAGCGGACGGCTTCTCGACCTTGCCCTGCAGAGTAACGATCCCGTGTGGGTGGTCGAAGCGCATTATGCTCGGGGGGTCAGCTGTTCTTGGCGCGGCGACTTCAGGGAGGCACGGAAACATCTAGAGCTGGCCTCCGAAGCGTATCGCCCACAGCGACATCGAGCTCATCTCGCCCTCTACGGCCAGGATCCCGGACCGATTTGCTTATGTCGTGGGTCAGCGGTGCTTTGGCACCTCGGCTACCCCGACCAGGCGCTGACCCGGATGGAAGACGCCCTTGTCTTGGCCGAGCGATTGGCGCACCCCTTCAGCCGCGCTTACGTGCTGGTATGGGCAGCGTGGTTACGAATTTTCCGACGCGAGGTGGCCGAAGCCGAGGAGCGGATCGACCGTGCGCTCACTTTCGCGACCGAGCAGGCGTATCCCTTCTGGGTTTCCATGGCCGCCCAGCAGAAGGGATGGCTCTCGGCGAAGCAGGGCCAGAAGGAGCGAGCGATCGCCCAAATTGAGGATAGCCTGGCCCGGATGCAGGCCGTCGGAACGCAAGTGACGCAGGCGTACACGATGGGATTCCTCGGGGAGGTGCTCGGGAGTGTCAATCGCGCGTCGGACGGCGTGCGCCTGATTGATCGGGCTCTCGACCAGGTGAGCCGGACCCGCGAGCAGTGGTGCGACGCCGAATTGCTGCGGCTCCGAGGTGCTATATTGGCTGCCGCGGAACCAAGCGATTGCCAGGAGGCTGAAATCTCGTTCCGCCATGCGATCGAACGGTCTCGCAAGCAAGGTGCCAAATCCTGGGAGCTGCGCGCCGCCACATCGCTTGCGCGCCTTTTGGCCGAACAGGGCAAGCGCGCCGAGGCGCACGACCTGCTCGCGCCGACCTACGGCTGGTTCACCGAAGGCTTCGACACGATCGATTTGAAAGAGGCTAAGACCTTGCTCGACAAGCTGCGGGCATGATGACGCACATGCTAGACATGCAATGTCCGGTCCAGGCGCAAAACAGCCGCCGATGTGCTGGGCGCGAAGGTGGGCTTTCAGTTCAATCCGCCCAAAAGCGGTTCTTCCGCTTCCGTGAAGAGTTTCGGGCGCCGGCAGGCGTACGAAAGTCCCCGAGGAAGGAACCCGTGGGCCACAGTCGATGGCTATGGGGATTTCGATTTGCGGCTGGTGTCGGCGACGGCGCGACCGCCGCCGGCAAGCGTCGGTTTTGATGTGGACGGACCGCTTCGCCTTTCAGCCACGCGGTATTGTCGGCTCGGCGCGCGGCCGGACGCGACCCGTTCGGCGTCGATGATCACCATGGACACGCGTGGGTCCGTTGCCGGAGGCTGGGCGCCTGCGGCTGAACGCTGGAGCATGCCATGCCGGGTCATGGAGAGTTCTCCCGGTTCGTCGCGGTGGTGTCCGGCGGTCCGCGCGGCTGTCGCCACCGTTCGAACGTCTCGATGATGATCATGCTTCCGCCGCAGCATCGGCATGGCGGACGGAAGTCAGTCGGTTCTACCGAGTTGTCGTCCTCCGACGGCGCAGCAACGTTCAGCAGTTCGCGGGCGCGTGCGAGGCTGCCTTTGCGGGAGCCGCCGGCGAGCAGGCCGTAGTGACGGATGCGGTGGAAGCCGCGCGGCAGGATGTGGAGCAGGAATCGGCGGATGAACTCGTCGGTGGCGAGTGTCATGACCTGCTGCCGATCGGTGCCGTCACGACGATAGTCCTTGTAGCGGAACGTGACCCCTGCTTCATCGAACCGGATGAGGCGGCGGTTCGAGATCGCAACCCGGTGGGTATAGCGGGACAGATAGGCGAGCACTGCCTCCGGCCCGGCGAACGGCGCCTTGGCGTACACCACCCAGCGCTTCTTGCGGACCGGCGACAGGTGCCGCACGAATGCCTGCCGCGCGGACAGGTGCGCCATAAATCCGAAGAAGGCGAGCCGTCCTGCGTCGTGCAGAGCGACCAGCCGGGTGAGGAAGAGCCGTCGGAACAGCTTGCCGAGTACGCGCACCGGAAGCAGGAAGGCCGGCCGAGAAGATATCCAGCGGCTTCCGTCCGGCGCGATGCCGCCGCCCGGCACGATCATGTGGACATGCGGATGGAGCGTCATCGCCGAGCCCCAAGTGTGAAGGACGGCGGTGATGCCGATGCGCGCGCCGAGATGCTTTGGATCCGCCGCGATCGTCAGCATCGCCTCCGCTGCCGCCTTGAACAGCAGGTCGTAGACGAGCGCCTTGTTCTGGAACGCGATGTCGGCGACCTCGGCGGGCAGCGTGAACACGACATGGAAGTAGCCGACCGGCAGCAGGTCGGCCTCGCGCTCGGCCAGCCACGTCCGCGCCGCCGCGCCCTGGCACTTCGGGCAGTGCCGGTTGCGGCAGGAGTTGTAGGCGATCCGCCATTGGCCGCAGTCCTCGCAAGCCTCGACGTGACCGCCAAGGGCTGCGGTGCGGCAATACTCGATCGCCGACATGACCTTGAGCTGCTGCAGGCTCAGATGACCTGCGTGGGCGGCCCGGTAAGCGGGTCCGGCAGCACGGAAGACGTCGGCAACCTCGATCGAGGCGCGCACGCTCAGCCGTCGGATGAGATCTCTTCCGGCTTGAACAGGCCAAGCTTGTCGAGCGGGCTCGTGACCGTGCGCACCGTTCGGGTCGCCACCTTCGCGTAAAGGGCGGTGTTGTTGAGCTTGGCATGCCCGAGCAGGACCTGGATGATCCGGATGTCGGTGCCGTCCTCCAGCAGGTGGGTGGCGAAGCTGTGGCGCAGCGTGTGCGGCCCGACCCGCTTGGCGATGTCGGCGGCCTGGGCCGCCTCGACGACGATGCGATAGAGCTGCCGCGTGCTGATCGGCTTCATCGCGTGCTGTCCGGGGAACAGCCAGCCGTCACGGTGCATCACGCCCTGCTGACGTCCGACCTTCCACCACTCACGCAGAAGCGTGAGCAGGTCCTCCGAGAGCATGGCATTGCGATAGCGCCCGCCCTTGCCACGCTCGACGCGCAGCAGCATGCGCTCGCTGTCGACGTCGGCAACCTTCAGCATCGACACCTCGGCGACACGCAGGCCCGCGCCATAGGCGACTGACAATGCGGCCTGGTGCTTGAGACACGTGGTGGCGTTGAGCAGCCGGGCCACCTCGTCGCGGCTGAGCACCACGGGCAGGTTGCGCGGATGCGCCAGCCGGACAAGCCTGCGCGCCAGGTCCGGGCGGTCGAGCGTGTGGGTGAAGAAGAAGCGCAGTGCCGACACGATGCTGTTCATCGTTGGCACGGGAACGCCGTCCTCCTGCTGCTCGATCTGGAACCGGCGCAGGTCGTCGGCGGTAGCGGTGTCTGGTGAACGCCCGAGGAATGTCGCCAGGCGTCCGATGTCGCGGAGATAGTTGCGCTGCGTCTCGCGTGAGAAGCGCCGCATGTTCATGTCGTCGATCAGCCGCTGGCGCAGCGGGCTGACGGGTGCATCGAGAACGGGATGGTGCATGGTCAGGCTCCTTGTTGAAGAAGCCCGCCATGCTCTGCCGCTGCCGAACCACCCTCAATGCGAGCGCGACGTCCGGGTCGTGATCGCTACCTCACCCCACGCGCCCATCCCGCGCAGCGGGTTCGTTCTCCGGCCCAAACCACGACGTTCGAGGCCTTGATGCTAGCCGATGGCGGGGCGGTCCCGTCACCCCCCAGCCAGCCGCGGCAGCAGAAAAATCTCCGCCCCCTGTGGCAATTCCTTCGACCAGGTATCGCGATAGATCGTCCCGTCGATGGCCACCGCGATGCCCTTCTCGATCCAGGGCTCTATGCCGGGATACTGTTCAGCCAGCTTCCTGAACAGCTCCCTTATGTCCTTGGCCTCGACCTCGACCTTGCTCTGGCCGCCGGCGAGCTGGCCGAGGGCGCCCCAGAGGGTGACTTCGACCATTGCGAGACCTCGCTCTAACCTTGCCGTTCCGCCTCGATCGCGGCGAGCACGCGGGGCGGCGACATCGGGATGTGGGTCATGCGCACGCCGGCGGCATTCGACATCGCATTGGCGATCGCCGCCAGCGGCGGCACGATCGAGGTCTCGCCGACGCCGCGCACGCCGTAGGGGTGGTTGGGGTTGGGTATTTCCAGGATCTGGGTGTCGATCATCGGCAGGTCCGAGCAGACCGGGATGCGGTAGTCGAGGAAGCCGGCGTTCTGGAGACGCCCGTCTTTGCCGTAGATGTACTCCTCGTTGAGCGCCCAGCCGATGCCTTGCGCGGCGCCGCCCTGGTACTGGCCCTCGACATAGGTCGGGTGCACAGCCTTGCCGGCATCCTGGATCACCGTGTAGCGCACGACGCGCGCAGCGCCGGTCTCGGGGTCGACCTCGATATCGCATATATGGGTGGCGAAGGAGACGCCGGCGCCGTCGGCGACGAGCTCGCTGTGGCCGGCGATCGGCCCGCCCGTCTTGCCGGAAGCGGCCGCGATCTCCTTCAGCGACAGTGCTGCGAGGTTGCCGTATTTCTCGCCCTTGGCGATGGCGTGGCCGTTTTCCCAGACCACGTCGTCGACCGGGATGTCCCACATCTGCGCGGCGCGGTCGCGCAGGATTTTGATCGCGTTGCGGGCGGCCGAGATGGTCGCCATCGAGGACGAGAAGGTGCCGCGGCTACCATCCGTCATGTCGTTGTAGCCGAGGGAAGACGTGTCGGCGACAACAGCCTTGACCTGCTCATAGGCAATGCCGAGCTCTTCCGCCGCCACAAGCGACAGCGACGCGCGGGACCCACCGACGTCGACGGTGCCGACGGCCAGCGACACCGAGCCGTCCATGCCGATGTTGAGGTCGGTGCAGGTCTGGCCGCCGAAGTTGAACCAGAAGCCGCAGGCCATGCCGCGGCCCTGGTTTTTGGCCAGCGGCGCCTTCATGTGCGGATGGGTCTTCGCCGCCTCCAGCGTCGGGCCGATGCCGATCGGGCCGTAGACCGGGCCGTAGGAGGATCTCGTGCCTTCCTGCGCGGCGTTCTTGATGCGGAACTCGACCGGATCCATGCCGAGCTCCTTGGCCAGCTCGTCGACGGCGCTTTCCACGGCGAACGCCGCCATGGGTGCTGACGGCGCGCGGTAGGCGGCGGTCTTCGGCCGGTTGACCAGCACTTCGAAGCCGACGGTTTTGACGTTATCGAGCTTGTAGCAGGCAAACGCCGTCATGGCGCCGATCTCGGCCCAGGTGCCGGCATAGGGGCCGCTGGAATAGCGCAGCGTCGCCTCTGCCGCGGTGATGGTGCCATCCTTGCGGGCGCCGATCTTCACGTCGATCGAGGTCGCGCTGGTCGGGCCAGAGGCGCGGAACACTTCATCGCGGGTCATGACGAGCTTGACCGGCCGGCCTGCCTTGCGCGACAAAGCCAGCGCCACCGGTTCTGCCCAGACATGGGTCTTGCCACCAAAGCCGCCGCCGATCTCCGACGAGGTGACGCGCAGCTTCGAGGCTTCCAGCCCGAGCAGCTGGGCGCAGTGCTGGCGGTAGACGAAATGTCCTTGCGTGCAGACCCAGAGGTCCGCGGTGCCGTCGGACGAGACGTTCGCCACGCAGGCATGCGGCTCGATATAGCCTTGATGCGTCTGCTCGGTCTTGAACGAGCGCTCGACGATGAAATCGGCATGTCCGAAACCCTGATGGACATCGCCATGGCCGAACTGGCTGCGCTTGGTGACGTTGGACGGTTTTTTCGGCTTTTCCTCGAGGCCCTCGGTGAAGATCGTGTCGTTGATCAAGGGGGCTGTGTGCTTCATCGCCTCGTCGACATCGGTGACATGCGGCAAAAGCTCGTAGTCGACCTGGATGAGCTTCAGCGCCTGCCGCGCCGTGCGGGCATCGACGGCCGCGACCGCGGCCACGGCATGGCCGTCATAGAGCGCCTTCGTGCGCGCCATGCAATTGTCGAGGACGTCAAACATGGCGGCGTCGCCATCGGTGAGATCGGGCAGGTCGGCGGCGGTGATCACCGCTTTCACGCCGGCCAGCTTTTCCGCCTTCGAGGTGTCGATCTTCAGGATCTTTGCGTGGGCATGCGGGCTGCGCAGAACACGCCCGACCAGCTGCCCCGCCATGTTGAAGTCGGCGCCGTAGCGCGCACGTCCCGTCACCTTGTCGATGCCGTCGGGCCGGATAGGGCGGGTGCCGACGGATGCGAATTTGCGGCCTGAAAAGCGCGGATCGAAATTCATGGCTTACGCTCCCTTCATCACATTAGCCGCGTCCTGGACGGCGCGCACGATCTTGTCGTAGCCGGTGCAGCGGCAGAGATTGCCGGCGAGGCCGAAGCGGATTTCTTCCTCGGACGGATCGGGGTTCTTGGCCAGAAGGTCCTTCGCCGCGATCAAAAAACCCGGCGTGCAGATGCCGCATTGCAGGGCCGCATGCTCGAGGAATTTCTGCTGCAGTGTGTGCAGCTGGTCGCCATGCGCCATGCCCTCGACGGTCTCGACAATTCGGCCCTCGGCTTCCGCGCCGAGCACCAGGCACGAGCAGACCAGCCGGTTGTCGAGGATAATGCTGCAGGCGCCGCAGTCGCCGGTGCCGCAGCCTTCCTTGGCGCCGGTCAGCCCGAGCCGGTCGCGCAGGACGTCGAGCAACGTCTCGTCGGGTTGGCAAAGGTACTCGACGTGATCGCCGTTGATTGTCGTTGAAACTGCTACACCGGCCATCATTTGCCTCCTGCACGTGCATAGGCGGTCGTCGCGGCTCTCGTAGCCAGCACGCCCGCAACTTTCCGTCTGAACTCGATGGTGCCGCGCTTGTCGTCGATGGGCCGGCAGGCCCCCGCGCAGACCTTGGCCAGCCGCTCAAGCGCTGCTTCGTCGAGCTTCCTGCCGATGAGAGCCTCGGCTGCCTCTTCGACCAGAAGCACGGTCGGGGCCGCGGCGCCAAGCGCCACGCGGGCGGCTGTGATGACACCATGTTCGTCGAGCGTCAGGTTCACGCCGGCGCTGACCACCGCAATGTCCATCTCGGTGCGCGGAATGAATCTGAGATAGGCATCGCCCGAACGCGGCGCTTGGCTGTCGAGCAGGATCGCCTCGATGATCTCGCCCTTGGCGAGCGAGGTCTTGCCGGGCCCGATCGGCACGGCCTCCACGGCAATGGTGCGCTTGCCCGAAGGACCGGCAACCACAGCCCTGGCGCCGGCGGCCACCAAAGCCGGGACGCTGTCGGCGGCCGGCGAAGCGTTGCACAGATTGCCAACGATGGTGCAGCGTCCCTGCACCTGCTTCGAACCGATCAGCTTCGCCGCTTCGACGACGCCGGGCCAAGCCTTCTTCAGAGCTGAGTTCTCGCCCAGCACGGCGCAAGGAACAGTCGCGCCGATGCTGAAGCCGTCGGCGGTCTGCCGGATCTCGCTCAAGCCTTCGATTGCCTTGATATCGACGATCAGGTCGGGCTCGACGAAGCCGCCCTTCATCCTGACGAGGAGGTCGCTGCCTCCGGCTAGAATGGCTGATGTGCCGGAAGAGCCGGCCAGCAGGCCAACGGCATCTTCGATTGAAAGCGGACGTATGTAACGCATCGTCTCCCCTTGGTCATCGTGATCTCGCCGACCGTTATAAACAGTCTCCTCACAATGACCATCCGGTTGCTCATTTCCGCGATTGGGCCAGGTGCGAGTTGGGTTCCATACCAAGCGTGGCTGACGCCCTACACTGTATGCCTACGCTGCGTCTTTTGCACGAGGGGCGGTGATGCCGATGTCATCGAGCGCCTCTGCCACAGCCTGATCCAACGGGGTGTGCGGAATCTCGCCGATGATGCCTTCCAGCCGGTCGGACACGAGCCGGTGCGGTTCGAAGCGGAGATAAGACATCGAGACGATCTCGCGCCACATTGCCACGAACGAGCTGCCGGCGCGCAGCACCCACCAGGGCATGAAGGTCAGTTTCAGCGGACGTCCCAGCGCCTTCTCGGCGGCTTCCTTGATGTCCATGTCGGTGACGGCATGGCCGGGGAAGTTGAGCGCTTCGTAGAAGCCGAGCTTGTCCAGATTGCGCGCCAGGCCGACGAAGCCGACGGCGAAGTCCGGCAGGTAGGCCCATTCATGCACGAGGTTGGCCGGGCCGGGCGCGGTATAGACGCCCTTGTTCATCTTTGCGGCGACGACGAGGTCGAACCACGATCCGCTGCCGGTGCCGCCGAAGAAATCGCCGGCCCGCAGAATGATGGTGCGCACGCGGCCGGCATCCGCCTCGCGGCCAAACAGCGCTTCCATGGCGCAGCGGATGCGGCCCTTCTCGGTGGTCGGGCGGAACGGCGTATCTTCTGTCACCACCGGAGGCATCGGTGAGCCGTAGTTGTAGACGGTGCCGGGGAAGAGATGCAGCGCGCCGTTGGCATGGCAGGCGGCCATGACGTTTTCGGCCATCGGCAGGCATTTGCCCCAGTCGGTGTAGATCGGGTTGAGGCCGTTGAATACGATGTCGACGCCCTCGGTCGCGCGGATCAGCGACTGGCGGTCCATGGCGTCGCCCGCGACGGCCGCCGCGCCGTTCAGTTCGGCTGGCACCCTGCCGGTGCGGGTGACGGCGCGGACGTCGAAGCCGGCGTCGATGAAGGCCTTGCCAACCACGCGGCCGAGCCGGCCATTGGCGCCCAGAATTGCGATCTTGGTCATTTTTCGTCTCCGTGTTTGTGTCTGCAGGTCGAATATGATGCCTCCACATTCGAATGAAAATTGACTACGGATGCAGTTTTGATATTCATGAATGAATGACAGAGATCGACTGGAACCTGATCAAGAGCTTCGTCACCGTGGCGGAAACCGGCAGCCTTTCGGCCGCCGCGCGAAAGCTGTCGGCCAGCCAGCCGACGCTTGGCCGTCACATTGGCGAGCTCGAACAGGCGCTCGGCGTCACGCTGTTCCGGCGCGGACGGCGCGGCTATGCGCTGACGGAAGCCGGCGCCACGCTGTTCGAGCGCGGCAAGGTGGTGAGCGAGCAGGCGAGCGCCTTTTCGCTACTGGCGCTGGGCTCGGTCGAGGCGATCGAAGGCACGGTGCGCATCGCCGCAAGCGAGGTGGTGGCCGCCTATGTGCTGCCGAAGATGACGGCGCGGCTCGGCATCGAGGAGCCGGGCATCGAGGTCGAGATCGTCGCCTCCAACCAGGTCGAGAACCTGCTAAGGCGCGATGCCGACATTGCCATCCGCATGGTCAAGCCGGCACAGAACGAGCTGACGGCGCGCAAGGTCTGCGATATTGCGCTGTGCTGCTGCGCGGCCAAATCCTATCTCGACCGGCGCGGCCGCCCGCTCAAGCCCGCCGACCTTGTCGACCATCCGCTGATCGGCTTCGACCGTAGCGACGAAATGATCCGCGGCTTTACCCAGTTCGGCATCCCGGTCACCCGTGGCAATTTTCGTTTCAGGACCGACAATCAGATCGTCCTGTGGGAGGCGTTGCGGGCGGGAAACGGCATTGGCCTCGGCCAGGAGCCGCTGGCCGACAGCGACCCATTGCTGGAAAAACTGCTGCCGGGCATGCCGTTGCCCAGCCTGCCGGTGTGGCTGGCCATGCATCGCGACGTGCGCACCAGCGTGCGCATCCGTCGCGTCGCCGATTTCCTCTACGAGGAGCTGAAGCGCTATTCGGCGGGAGCGGCCGCGAATTCGGCGCGGTGAGCGAGCCCGGCCATCAAGAGCACGACGATCAATAGCCCCGACATGGCGACAAAGATCGGCCCAAAGCTCAAATGCTCGGCGACGAAGCCGATCGCCGACGGCGCCACCAATATGCCGGAATAGCCCATGGTGGTGACGACGCTCATGCCGGTGCCCGACGACATGCCTTCCTGGTTGCCGCCGGCCGAGAAGATGATCGGCACCATGTTGGCGATGCCGAAGCCGCAGAGAGCAAAGGCCGCGATGGCGACCCAGGGCGAAGGCGACAGGCCGGCGATCAGCATGCCGGCGGCGGCGACGATGGCCGAGCCGCGCAGCGTCGCTACCGCGCCGAAGCGGTTGCGCACGCCGTCGCCGAAAAAGCGCATGATCGCCATGACACCGGAGAAGGCGGCGTAGGCAAGACCGGCAATGGCAAGGTCGGCGCCAAGCTCTTGGCGGAGATAAAGCGCCGCCCAGTCAAGCACGGCGCCTTCGGAGATCATGGTCAGCAGCGCCATCAGGCCGACCAGATAGACCAGCGGGTTGGCCGGCAGCGCAAATTTATGATGCTCGGCGGCCTGCGGCTTGTCCTCGGCGATGAGGTAGCCGACCGCCACGGCTATGACGGCAAAAGCGATGACCGTGACGACAGCCGCATGGGCGAGATGGCCATAGGTCTGTATGGCGTAGCCGCCCAGGCCGCCACCGGCGAAACCGCCAAGGCTCCAGAAGCCATGCGACGACGACATGATGGCGCGGGACAGCCTTCTTTCCACCACCACCGCATTGGCGTTCATGGCGACATCCATGCCGCCGATCGAGCCGCCGAAGATGACCATGGCGATCGCCGCCAGCGGCACGTTGGGCGCCAGCGCCACGACCAGCAGGCCGAGGCTGCCGCACAGGCCGAACCAGCGCAGCACCGTGCGCGAGCCATGTTTCGAGATCAGATGGCCGCACCAGCTCATGGCCGCGACCGCGCCGACGCCGAACAACAGGATCAGCAGGCCGAGCGTGAATTTTGTGATGTCGAGCCGGGTCAGGAACACCGGAATCTGCGGCGCCCAGCTGCCAGTCAGGAAGCCGTTGGCGAGGAAGATGGCAGCTACGGCCCATCGCCCGCGAATGGCGCCCTGCATGGTGTTTTGCGCGTCCATGGGTTCGAATCCGGTCAAAAATGGCTTCGCGCGGCAAATTAGATCGATTCAATTTGCAGTCAAGCGCTGTGGTTGAGGAAATGCTTGGACCAAAGCGGCAATGGAGTCGGTACCGTTCGGTGGACCATCAGACGTTGGAGATTGGCGAAAACGCCCCATCCCTTCGTCATCCACGGGCGGAGCAAGGAGCGTAGCGACGCGGCGCAGACCCGAGGATCCATTCCGTGCCGTCTGTGCGATGCGACGGCGCAGAATCAGGCCTGGTGGGCGCAACCATCATTCTGAGCCGCTGTGTCCGTGCCGGCCCCTCGCGGCATGGATCCTAGGGTTTCCGCGACGTCGCTGCGCGACTGCTCCACCCTAGGATGACGAAGTCGCGTAGGGCTCCGCCAATCGCGGGCGCGTGGACGCCTATAAGCGTTGCCCGCCGGGCGCTAGTGATCCCTCGGCCGCCTCGCCTCGAACTCGGCCTTCTTGGCGTCCGAAGCCTCTGTCTGGTTGAGCGCCTGCCAGTCGGCATAGGGCATGCCGTAGACGATTTCGCGCGACTGATCCTTGCCGAGGTCGACGCCCTCGGCATTGGCGGCCTCGCGATACCAGTTCGACAGGCAGTTGCGGCAGAAGCCGGCGAGGTTCATCAGCTCGATGTTCTGCACATCGCTGCGTTCGCGCAGATGCTCGATCAGCCGGCGGAAGGCGGCGGCTTCGAAATCGCGTTTCTGTTCGTCGCTGAGCTCGGTCATGTCTTGATCCTCACAGCGGCCCGGTGCGCGAGCCGAACATTTTCACCTGATGTATATCGGGACGACGATCGATGGCGTCAACGATCGGCGCCAGCCGTTCAGCCCACGCGATCGCACCCTTCTGATCAGCGATCAGGTCCTGACGGATCTCGATCAGCGCATGGGGAAAGCCGTTGACGATGGCGTGCTTGAACATGGTGTCGCCGCGCAGCGCGCCATCATAGGGTTCGTTGTCGCCGACGACGAGGTTTGTGTCCTGCGCCAGCATGTCGATCAGCGGCCGCGCCACGCGGTCGTCGAGGTCCCAAAGGATGCCGACATGCCAGGGCCTCGCAATGCCTTGCATGGCCGGGGTGAAGGAATGCACCGAGAAGATGAAAGGCGCTTTGCCTGAAGCCTGCGCCACCGAGGCGATCATGGCGCCGACCGCGTCGTGATAGGGCCGATAGAAGCCGTCGAGCCGCCTTTCGCGTTCTTCCGATGCCATCGGGTAGTTTCCCGGCACCACGGTGCCGTCATAGAGCTGACGGATCAGCGTCGGGTCGTCCTCGCCGCGATTGGGGTCGATCAGCAGGCGCGAATAATTGGCGATCACCGCCGGCACGTCGAGCGCTGCCGCCAGTTCGCGTATCACCGTCTCGACGCCGATGTCGTAAGCGATGTGACGCTCGAGTTGTGCCGCCGGCAGGCCGAGGCTGCCATACTCCTCCGGCAGGTCGCGGCGGGCATGGTCGGCGACAAGCACGATGCCTCGCTTGCGGTCGCCTTCGACAAGATCGAAAGGCGCGAAAACTGTGGATCGGGTCATTGGCTGAAAAGGTCTGTTCGCTGGCTTCCGGGGAGGGTGGTATCGTCATTCCACGAAGAGGACGCTGGCGCAATGCCGTTGTTTGGCCACGGTTTCTGCGAAAATCCGGTCACGCGCGGCAGATTGCGTGTCGGGGGCCTTTCTAAATCGATTGGAATTGGACAGAACGGCGCGTTGACATGCGCCCGGACTTTTCCGAAAAGGGGCGTTGAGAGATGCAGATGACGTTGTTGAGGGGTTTCGGGATGGGTTCCGCCGGCAGGCCGCGTGCGCGCAGCGCCTTTGCCGTGCCGCTCCTGGCCTTGACGGTGGGACTTACCGCGCTGGTCGCGGCCTCGCCCGCCCGCGCCGATTTCCGCGTCTGCAACGCCACGCAGAACCTGGTCGGCGTCGGCATCGGCTACCGCGCCAAGGCCGGCTGGATCACCGAGGGCTGGTGGCACATCGAAGGATCGAGCTGCAAGACGCTGATCGAAGGGCCGCTGTCATCAAGGTTTTACTATCTTTATGCAGAAGACGCCGAGCGTGGCGGGCGTTGGGATGGCCCGATCAACATGTGCGTGGCCGAAAAAGAGTTCAAGATCGCCGGCGTTACCGATTGCGTCGCCCGGGGCTTCCAGCGCGCCGGATTCCAGGAATATGACACGGGCGAGCAGGCAAGCTGGATGGTCCAGCTGACCGATGAGTCCACAACGGGAGGCGCACCAGCCGCCCCGGGAACAAACAGTCAATGAGACGTAGCCGCAAGGTCAAGATCCTCGCCACCATCGGTCCAGCCTCCTCGTCCGAGGAGATGCTGCAGAAGCTGTTCGAAGCCGGCGCCGATGTCTTCCGCATCAATATGAGCCACACCGACCACGAGCTGATGCGCACGCTGGTCGCCCGCATCCGCGCCGTCGAGGAAAAGGTCGGCCGTCCGATCGGCATCCTGGCCGATCTGCAGGGGCCGAAGCTGCGCGTCGGCAAGTTCGCCAACGGCAAGGAGGTGCTGACGGCTGGCCAGACCTTCACGCTCGACAACAATCCCGAGCCCGGCAATTCGACCAGGGTCTACCTACCGCATCCCGAAATCCTGAGCTCGGTCGAGGCCGGCCACCGTCTGTTGATCGACGACGGCAAGCTGGAGCTCAAGGCTCTGAAGAGCGACGGCAAGTCGATCACCTGCACGGTCGTCGCCGGCACGACGATCTCCGACAAGAAGGGCGTCAGCCTGCCCGACACCGACCTGCCGGTCGGTGCGCTGACCGAGAAGGACCGCAAGGACCTCGATGCGGTGCTGGCGGCAAGCGTCGACTGGGTGGCGCTGTCCTTCGTGCAGCGGCCGGAGGATCTCGCCGAAGCCCGCAAGATCGCGCGCGGCCGGGCGCTGATCATGGCCAAGATCGAAAAGCCGCAAGCCGTCGCCCGGCTGGCCGAAATCATCGAACTGTCCGACGCGCTGATGGTCGCCCGCGGCGATCTCGGTGTCGAAATGCCGCTCGAAGCGGTGCCCGGCATCCAGAAGCAGATCACGCGCGCGGCGCGCCGCGCCGGCAAGCCGGTGGTCGTCGCCACGCAGATGCTGGAATCGATGATCACCGCCCCGGTGCCGACCCGCGCCGAAGTCTCCGACGTGTCGATCGCCGTGTTCGAGGGCGCCGACGCCATCATGCTTTCAGCCGAGTCGGCGGCCGGCGCTTATCCGGTCGAGGCGGTGGCGATGATGAACCGCATCGCCACCAAGGTCGAAACCGACCCGACCTATGCCGGCATCATCAACGCGCAGCGCTCGGAGCCGGAAGCGACCGGCGCCGACGCCATTTCGCTCGCCGCGCGCGAGATCGCCGAGACGCTGAAACTGTCGGCGATCATCACCTATACGGCGTCGGGCACCACGGGCCTGCGCGCCGCGCGCGAGCGGCCGCAAGTGCCGATCATCGCGCTGTCGCCGATCCTCAACACGGCGCGGCGGCTGTCGCTGCTGTGGGGCACACATTGCGTCGTCTCGCCCGATGCCGTTGATCTCGACGATATGGTCGACCGCGCCTGCCGCATCGCTTTCGAAGAGGGGTTCGGCCAGCCGGGCGACCGCGTCATCATCACGGCCGGCGTGCCGCTGAGGACGCCGGGCTCGACCAACATGCTGCGCATCGCTTATGTCGGATCGGACGCGCAGGTCAGCCGCAACATAGGCTGAGAGAGGCTTCAACGCGTCACAGTTCGCAGCGCTCTTGCCGCGGCTTCGGCGTGATCGAGGCGCCGAAGGAAGTGGCGAGCCCGGGGAACGGGGTCGTGCAGGTACTGGTCCGGACCCAGTATCTTTCGCCGGTTGAGTTCGACCGTGTCGAGCAGATCGAAATCGACCCTGGTGATTGCGCAGTGCCATCCGGGGCTGTGCGATGCCCAGCCTCTTCCATGGTGTTCCAGCAGCCGCTCACGGGCTGAATAGCCATGGTAGTCGAACGCGATAACGCCGTTGGTCACATAGATATGGTTCCCGGAAAAGCCCTCGCCTGGAAGGATACGTTCGCCGTAAAATCCTTCCAGAGGAGGGTGCTCGAGAAAGGCGCCTGCGAGAATGGCGCAGCCGCCATGGCCGAAGAAGACGCGGTCCGGCAATGCCCATCGCTTCTCCGGGTTTTTCTTGATGCCGTGTTTCAGGACGTACATGAGGCGATCAGGTCGGGGCGAGTTCCGCGTCGGGCACCGTGATGTCGGGGCATTGCCCCTCATTGTAGGCGTCGCCGGCGATCCGCGTCTCCACGGTTTTTGCCAGCGCCTTGAGGTCGACGTCCTTGCCGGCGACTTTCTCGATGGCGCCGACGACGAGGTCTGGTGCGATCCAATCCGGCTTGTGGCCGAGATTGTGGACCCAGATCAGCTCGGCGCCCGGAATGTCCTTGACCAGGCCGACCGAATGGATCGAGGCATAGACCACCTTGTCACGATCGCCCGAGATGACGATCGTCGGCGCCTTGATGTCGCGGTAATGCGGCGCGGCCCTGAGCGCATAGTCGTAGAGGCCGGCGACATCGATGGCATTGGCGCGAAAAGCGCCGGGACGCAGCACCAGCGGGATCGAGGCGTTGCCGACATAGAAGTCCGGCACCTTGTTGGGCGAAAACACGCAAGCCGTGGCGCCGTTCATCTGCAGTGTGCCGGCCGGATAGGCCAATGTCTCCGAGAACAGCCAGCCAATGATGGGGGTGGCGGTCAGCTTATAGTACCAGGCGGTCGCGCCGCCCGGCCAGGGGTGGCTGACCGGCGACAGGAAGACGAGGCCGAGCGTCTTGTCGGGGTGCTCGCGACCAAAGGCGGCGGTGACCACGCCGCCGAAGGAATGGCCGACGATGATGGCCTTCTGAATGCCGAGGCGGTCCATCAGCTTGGCGATGGCGTTGGCTTGCGCCGACGGGCTTTCATTGTTGCCGGGGCCGCGTTCCGACCAGCCGAACCCCGGCCGGTCGACGAACACCATTTCGGCGCGGCCCTCGAGCAAAGGCCGGATCGGCAGCATTTGATCCCTAAGGTTGGCGCTGGCGCCATGGATGAAGACGATCGCCGGCAACTCGGCATTTCGTGGCGCCGGCACGTGGACATAGTGGATGCGAGCGTCGTCAATGTCGGCAAATTCGCCGGCAGGCGGATTGCGCCACTCGATCAGCCATGCGCCGGCGCGGGTGACACCGGCAAGGGCAAAGACGAGCGCGAGGAGAAAGGCACAGGCGGCGTAGATGAGGTTCATGAGGAGAGGTACGGGGGTGGAGGGGGATAAGTTTTGGGCAGTAGGGCAGTAGGGCAGTAGGGCAGTAGGGCAGTAGGGCAGTAGGGCAGTAGGGCAGTAGGGCAGTAGGGCAGTAGGGCAGTAGGGCAGTAGGGCAGTAGGGCAGTAGGGCGAGCCATTCCCGGCACTTCACATACTGCCTTACTGCCCTACTGCCTTATTCCCCTGACTCAAATGCCTTCGCCGGCAAGCTCTTCCGAAAGGGTTGCGACCTGGTCCTGGGCGCTGCGCATCATCGGGTAGATGGCCAGCACCTTCTGCCAGGCTTCGAGCGCCGATTGCTTGTGGCCGGTGGCGGCCATGATCTGCGCCAGGCCAGAAAGCGCGCCGAAATGGCGTGGTTCCAGCTGCAGCGTCTGGTCGATGTCGGACATCGATTTCCCGAAATTTCTCATCATGTAGTGCACGGTGGCGCGCCGGTTCCAGCCTTCGGCATATTTTGGCTGCAGGGTGACGACCTGGTCGAGGAAGTCGAGGGCGACGTCGAACTTCTGGTCATCCATCGCCTTTTGCGACCATTGCATCATCAGGTCGATCGAGGCGCTGCCTGACTGGAACCATTCGCCCCAGATGCGCCCGGCGATGCGCTCGGCAGCCTTTTCGTTGCGCTCGCGCTTCAGGTCGGCAAACAGCTGGTCGAGCCGGGCTTCCTTGGTCACGGCAACCGGCGGCGTCGTGGCGGCCGGTGGATCATCCGCTCGCACTGCTGTGGCGCTGAACAGGAAGAGGGTCGCGAAAAATGCAAAAAGAATCCGCATCGCCGGAATCTAACCCCGGACGGCGGATCGTCAAACTGAAATTAGCGTGAA
This sequence comes from Mesorhizobium sp. P171375, assembly GCF_057786075.1. Lineage (NCBI taxonomy): Bacteria > Pseudomonadati > Pseudomonadota > Alphaproteobacteria > Hyphomicrobiales > Phyllobacteriaceae > Mesorhizobium > Mesorhizobium sp. P171375. The sequence goes on along the minus strand of NZ_JBYNWF010000001.1, from coordinate 296,448 downwards.
AGTGCCGGATCTCCGGCAAATAACATCACAGGGACGGAGGCAACGAGCCTCCGGCCGAAAACTCAGCCCTGGCGCGCCTTGTAGCGCGGAGCGGTCTTGTTGATGATGTAAATGCGGCCCTTGCGGCGAACCAGCTGGTTGTCGCGGTGACGCGCCTTCAACGCCTTGAGCGAATTCTTGATCTTCATGGTCTTGCCCGTCGGTCTGGGCCCTGTCCGGGCCGAATTATTAAGGCGCGCCAGAAGACGCGCCTTTGAACTTGCGTGGCTCATAAACGAGGAGCCTTGCCCGTGTCAACCGCAAGCGTGCCGCATAGAGGCTGAGAACGGCTTTGGCCATCAAATATCCGCCATCTCGGCTCGACGCCATTGCGCCGCCGAAGGCGGGCTGGAATGGTGCGGCGCCCGCAAGCTGATTTGGAGAGGTCCGTGCGCCTGTTGTTTGTGTTCGCCTGCCTTGCCGTTCTGGCAGCGGCCTCCACCACACAGGCGCAGGAATGCGACCGCAACGACGACAGCCAGCAGATGATGAACATCTGTGCCGGCGAGGACTATCAGGCGGCTGACGCCAAGCTCAACCAGGCCTACAAGGATCTGATCAGCCGCAACGACGACAAGAGCAGGAAGCTGCTGCAGGTCGCGCAGCGCGCCTGGATCGCCTTCCGCGACGCCGAATGCGCCTATACCACGACAGACAGCGAAGGCGGCTCCATCCATCCGATGGAGGTTTCGCAATGCCTGACCGAACTGACGGAGCAGCGCACCAAGCAGCTGACGTCCGGCGCCAATTGCCAGGAAGGCGACGCGAGTTGCGCCAGCCCCGATGAAGACGGGGATCTGAACAACGAGCTGCAATAGGGTCCACGCCCCTCAGGCAAAGCGAGCGCGCTTTCCTGGAATTGCTCAGCTACGCCGGCTGATGCGGGTGAAATGGCCCATCTTGCGGCCTGGGCGGGCTTCCGCCTTGCCGTAGAGATGCAGCATCAGTTCGGGCTCGGCGAGCAGAGCGGGTACGCGCAGGACGTCGTCGCCGATCAAATTCTCCATGACGCAGTTGGAATGCCGGCCGGGGTTGCCCAGCGGCAGGCCGGCAATGGCGCGGATGTGCTGCTCGAACTGCGAAACGATGCAGGCAGCTTCCGTCCAGTGGCCGGAATTGTGCACGCGCGGCGCCATTTCGTTGGCCAGCAGCGAGCCATCGGCGAGGGCGAAGAACTCGACGCCGATGACGCCGACATAATCGAGGGCCGACAGGATTTTTGCCGCCGCCGCTTGCGCCGCCGCCGCCGTTTCCAGCCTGATCTGGGCCGGCAAAGTGGAAGTGTGGAGGATGCCGTCGCGGTGGACATTCTCGGCCGGATCGTAGGCGGCGACAGCGCCGTCCGGCCCGCGCGCGGCGATCACTGAAATCTCTCGCTCGAAAGCGACGAACGATTCCAGAATCAGCGGCACATTGCCCATGGCCTCGCAGGTGCCGGCAAAGCCGCCGGTCTCCATGTTGCGGAAGACACGCTGGCCCTTGCCGTCATAGCCCATGCGGCGCGTCTTCAAGATGCCGCTGCCCGAGAACTCTCGCAGCGCCGCGGTCAGCTCGTCGTCATTGTCGACAGTGCGGAAATCCGCGGTCTTGATGCCGATGCCATTGAGGAATTGCTTCTCCGTGACCCTGTCCTGCGCCACCTCCAGCGCCCTGGGTGGCGGATAGACCGGAACCTTGGCGGCAAGCGCGCTGGCGGCGGCCACCGGCACGTTCTCAAATTCGTAGGTGACGACGGCGCTAACCGCTGCCAGTTCGGCAAGGGCGGTGGCATCGTCATAGGCTGCCGTGATCTGCCGGTTGGCGAGCTGGGCCGCCGGGCAGTCCGCCTGCGGCTCGAGGATCACGGTGCGGTAGCCGAGGCGCGCGGTGGCAACAGCCAGCATGCGGCCGAGCTGGCCACCGCCGATGATGCCGATGGTCGATCCCGCCGGCAGGCTCACGGCGCGTCCGTCGGTTCAGCGGCGACCTTGGCGGTCTGGGCGGCGCGCCAGGCATCGAGCCGGGCGGCGAGCCGCTCATCGTTGAGCGCCAATACGGCGGCTGCCAGAAGGGCGGCGTTGGCCGCACCCGCCTTGCCGATGGCCAGCGTGCCGACCGGGATGCCTGCCGGCATCTGGACGATGGAGAGCAGCGAATCCTGACCGGACAGCGCCTTCGATTCGACCGGCACGCCGAACACCGGCAGCGGCGTCATTGCCGCCGTCATGCCGGGCAGGTGGGCGGCACCGCCGGCGCCGGCGATGATCACCTTGTAGCCGGCCGCCTTGGCGCCCTTGGCGAAATCATAGAGCCGGTCGGGGGTGCGGTGGGCGGAGACGATCAGGCGCTTGTGCGGGATGCCAAGCGCCTCAAGCGTTTCGGCGGCGTGGCGCATCGTCGCCCAGTCGGACTGGCTGCCCATGATGATGGCGACGTCGGCGCGGTGATCGGTCAAGCGCATGCTCCCGGCGGCAAAGGCGCGCCTTAGCGGAATTCGGCATCGACGGCAAGGATGCGCGGCGCCTGGTAGTGTCTCAGTTTGAAATTCCGATCTTCGACCATGGAAGATTCGCTATGCCGTCTCGCCGGGTGTAGGGTGCCTTGTAGTCCGATCTACGGAGCAATTCACGGAGCATAGCTATGCGTGGTTTGATCCTTGGCCTGGCTGCCATTGTGGTCACCTCGCCATTTGCGCAGGCAGGAGGAGGCGACAGCACCGCCGGCCAGACGGTCATGGTGAAATGCCAATCGTGCCACGGCAAGGATGGCCTCGGCAAACTGTCTTACGTGCCCAATATCGCCGGGCAGAAGTACGACTATCTCGTCGCCTCGCTGTGGGGTTACAAGGTCGGACAGCGCAAGAGTCAAATGATGTCGGCGGTCGTCAAGAGCCTGAGTGATGAAGACATCGCCAATGTTGCGGCTTACTATGCCGCGATCAAGTTTACCGTCGAAGCTCCGCCTTAGGCCCCTTTTTGTATGGTCCGCGCGGACCCGGCTTAGGCGCTACGGCGTCCACCTTCTCGCAAAGATCGTCCATCGACCAAAGCGTTCCGTCCCCATGCTTTCCGCTAAGCATGGGCGGTTTCGCCTAGGGCTTCAAACGTGACCGGCGATTTTCTGGATTTCAAACTGAGACACTACCCGGGGCCTGGTGTCTTTTGGTGATGTCAAAACCGGCCGTTAGCTACCGGAACGTTCGACCTGCGGCGCCGAGACCAGCACGGCCGAAGCGGCGTTGGCGGCGGCGAGGGCCACCCGCATGGCCTGTCCCCTGGCTAGGGCTGCGGCCAGCGCACCGACGAATTCGTCGCCCGCGCCATGCGTGCTGACAACCTTGACCGGAATGGCAGGGAGCGCGAAGGCTTCGCCGCTCCGCTCACAACAGGCGACACCTTCGCCGCCTGCCGTGACAATTGCCGTGGGGCAGAGATCGACAAGGCGTCGCGCTGCCTGCGCGGCACCGTCGAGCGTTTCGACCACCGCCATGCCGGCCAGGAATTCGGCCTCAATGGCGTTGACGATGAGGATGTCGACCAGCGCGATCAGATCATCGGAGAGTTTGCGGGCCGGAGCCGCGTTGAGCACGACCTGGCCGCCCCTCGTTTTCACCGCGCGCGCGGCGGCGATGTTGGCGGCCTCGGGCACTTCGTTCTGCAGCAGCAGCACCACCGTTTGGGCCACCATTTCGGAAGCCGAGGCAATGTCGGCCTCGCCCAAAGTGAGGTTGCTGCCCGAGACGATCACTGCGCCGTAGTCGCCTTCTGCGTCGAAGATCGCGACGCTCATGCCGGAGCCTGTATTCCGCACCACCCGCACACAGCTGTGGTCGACGCCGGCGCGCATGAGATTGGCCAGCAGAGCCGTGCCGAAATCATCGTCGCCGACGGCTCCGATCATCGCCGCACGCACGCCGGCGCACGCCGCCGAAACCGCCTGGTTGCCGCCCTTGCCGCCACATTTCGGGTGCCAGGCATGGCCGGTTACGGTCTCGCCCTTGCGTGGCCTATCAGGCGCATCGACCATGATGTCGTAATGCAGGCTGCCAAACACGGTGACCAGTGGCGGATTGCTCATGAGCCGCGGTCTTTTCGTTTTGATTTAACCGCCGACATGGTGCGGCCAAGATTGCGCTCCGCCGACTGGGAATCGCGCTGCGCTACCGCCACGAACAGCGCGTCGAGAATATTGAGCTGTGCAATGCGTGCCGCCGCATTCTCTCCCATCAATGGCGAGCCCTGCGCGGTCGAGCACAGCACGATGTCGGCTAACCCAGCGAGTGGGGACGTGTCGTAGTTGGTGATGGCCAGCGTGCGTGCGCCGTTGCTGCGGGCCAACTGGATGGCGTCGATCACGGCCGACGTGTTGCCGGAATGAGAGAAACCGACGGCGATATCATCGGCGCCCAGCAGCGAGGCCGACATCAGCATCATGTGCGAATCGTCATAGACGGACGCGCGGATGCCAATGCGCAGGAATTTGTGCGAGACGTCGCGCGCGATCTGCGCCGAACCGCCGACCCCATAGAAGTCACGGTTCCTTGCCCTGTAGAGCAAATCAGCGGCACGGTCGAATTCTGCGATATCAAGGATCGCCAGCGTTTCCTCCAGAGCCTGGATCGAGGTGCGGAACACTTTTTGCACGATTTCCGCAGGGCCGTCGTCCAACGACAGCTCGCGGTGCATCTCCGCTGTCGGCAGGCGGCTGTATTCATAAACGGCAGTGCGGAACTCGCGATAACCGGAGAAGCCCAGCTTTTTGGCAATCTTGACCACCATCGCCTCGGACACGCCCGACTCCCCGGCAATCTCCTTCAGGGGAATGCTCTCGTCGAAGCGGCGCCGGCCGAAGACGGTCTCCACCACCTTCGCTTCCAGCGGGGTGAGGTTCGGCATCATCATGCGGATGCGCGGACCTACCGCTTTCAGGTCCATCCCGCTCAGGCTCATGTGTCCGGTCCGAGCATGATTTCTTGGATGATGGCCTGCGATGTCACCGCGTCCTGGCTGCCTATCGCGGCGGACAGACGGTTGTCGCGGTCGATCCGGTCGACGATGTGCAGCATGCGTTTGACGGTGGCGATGTTGACTTCGCATTCGTGAACCGGATCGAGCCCCGTCATGTCGGGGAACGTGTCGAAATAGATTGCGCCGACGTAGCCGTCGCGGCGGATCTGCCTCAGAAGTTCGATGGTCTGCAGCGTATGCACGGCGCCAACCATCAGCCCATCGTCGCGCTTGGCGTAGCCGTCGTTGAGATGCACGCCGAGCAGCTTGCTATGACGCGCCACCAGCGCGGCGGCAAAGGCCGGTTGCTCGTCGGCATAGAGCACATGGGCGAAGTCGAGCGTAACGCCGAGATTGGGAAGGCCGACATCGCGGATCGCCAGCAGTGTCGTCGCCGCATCCGGCATCAGGCTGTAGGAGCGGGGTTCATTGGGTTTGTATTCCAGGCTTATCTGGCAATCCGGATCATGTGCGGTGACTTCACGAATTCCATCGATTTCGTGTTGCCACATCGCCGCATAGTCGGCCTGGAAGGCGTAGTCGAAGCCGTCCTGGCCAAGCCAGAGCGTCATCAGGCTGGCGCCAGCCTCACGCACTGCATCGATGCCGGCCTTGGTCATGTCGATGGCCTCGCGGCGCACCGCCGGATCGGGATTGGTGAAGGCGCCGAGCTTGAAGGCCGGATTGGAATAGTAGCGCATGGCAAAGCCGTTGATGCCTAGGCCGAGCTCGCGGAGCCTTCGTGCAATTTCAGCAGGCTTTTCGCCGACATGGTCGGGAAAATTCAAATCGACGTCGGTCAGCCCGGCAACCTTCGCGGCGCGCGCCGCCATCTGCATCAGGGACGGCTTTCCGGTGAGGCCGGGCCACTCCGCCTGTGGGCGCGAAGCAAAGGAATTCAGGCGCGTGGCGAAACGACTGGCTGTCATGGTCGACCCTTTTGGCGATCGTGACTTCACACAAACGAAGAATTTTGTAAAGTTTCAATTTGGCGTCACACCGCTGCCTTGCGGAAGCGGGCGACGAAATCGTCGAGCTCGGGGCGCTCCATGTCGGAGATCGCCCAGTAGGAGAAGGCGCCGTCGCTCCAGTGCACCATGGAGAAGCCGCCCGAGGAAACGTCCTTCGGTTCGGTGACGCGACCGCCTTGCTGCGGCTCGGCCACCAGCGTGATCAGGTGCTCGCGGTGGCGGTAGACCAGCGCCGGAACCGGACGGCCCGAGACCACCTCGACCCGGCCGCCGATCAGCGCGAAGCCATCCGTGGCAAGATCGGGCGCCGGCGGCGACACACCGATGCGGGCATCGAGCCATGGCTTCACCGTGTGGCGGTCGGACGAGACGATGTCGATCGGGCTGGCAGCGAGCAGGCTGCGGCGATGGTCGCCGGCGATCTCTGCTGCGACGCTGTCCGATGCGGCATTGAACATCACCCATTGCGTGGTGCCGCTGGCCAGCACTGCGGTCATGACAATCGACGCCGCCATGGCGCGCCAGTCGAAGGAGCCGAAGCGGCGCACCCTTGGCGATGGCCTCGCCTGGGAAGGCCGCGTATCGGTGGCTCGCCGTTGCTGGGCTGCACCGGCGATCAATCCCGGCAGCGCCGACGGTGCCTCGCCCTGCGGCCGTTGTGCCGATGCCGTACCGCCGCGATGCGGGCCCGAAAGGCATCGCTGACATCGGGGCGCGGCAAGCGGCCGACCGCGCCTTGCAAGGCAAGGATGCGGGCATGCTCGGCGGCAAGCGTCGGATCGGCGGCGATGCGGCGTTCCACGGCAAGTGCGGCGGCCGCATCGAGTTCGCCATCAACCAGAGCGTGGATCATCAGCCTGATGCCTTCGGGATCGTTGGGCAGTCCGTCATCATGGGCGGTCATGGCGCTCTCCCCAGTTCGGACGCAAGCAGGCCGCGAGCCCGCGCCAGCCGTGACATCACCGTGCCGATCGGCACGCTAAGCATGGCCCCTATTTCACGATAGCTGAAGCCGTTGATGTCGCGCAGCACCAGCGTCTCGCGGAACGGCTGCGGCAGCGCGGCGACCGCGGATTCCAGCGCTGCCGTATTGGCCTTGGCGATCAGGCTCGCCTCTGGACCTTCCTCGTCCGGCATACTCGTGCCGTGTGCAGCCGCCATCTCGTCGAGATCGCCGAGGTCGCCGACGGCCATCATGCCGCGCGGCCGGTTGCGTGACATCCAGGTGTAGGCGGTGTTGCGCACGATGGTCAGCAGCCAGGCGCGCGTGTTGCCGCCGGCATAGCCTGACATGCCGGCATGCGCCTTGATGCAGGCGTCCTGCACGACATCTTCGGCGTCGGCGGCATTGCCGGTCAGCCAACGCGCCAGCGCAAGCGCGTCGCCGAGATGCGGCAGCACCACTTCTTTGAAGCGTTCGGCCAAGGCCCTCTCGCTCAAGGCAGCACCATGATCGGACACTCCAGGACGAACAGGCCTTGCGCTCTCAGCCAGTGCCGGTCTCGCCCTGCTTGTGCGGGCGAACCCCGCAGAAACAGGCAAAGCCGCCTGCAGTAGCGAAAGTGAATTCATCTGCGTCACCGGTGTCAAGCGCCATGGAAAGGAGACTGGTGACGCTCATGCGGTCCAGCGCATGACGACGGCTGGTGCCGTGGCCATGATCGCGATCCCAGTAATGATGCGGCATATCCGTCTCCTCAACGCCAGCGATGGCGTATGCCGAGAAGACCTGCTTTGACGGCGGTTTATTCCCGCAGTGTGCAAATCCGGCTGTTCACAGTCGCGTGATCGGCCGGAGTGCATGAGCTTTGTTTGGCCTCGTTGGCGATCAATCCGGCCAGCGCAGAGCGCCGGACAAATCCTTTCGCGGCTGTTTCATTGCATCCGCCGGCCGCTCGACCGCCGTCAGCACGGCGCGCAGGCGCTCGGCGACGATCTCGGCCTCGCCGGGGTGCAGATTGCACGGGTCGAGGAAGAAATGGCCGCGCTCGACCTCGTGGTTGCGCACGATGATCGGCGGCGAGCCTGCGGCAAGTGCCGAGGCAAGGCCGGCGGCGGTGAAGCGGCTTTCGGGCGAGACGAAGATCTGCAGCCGGTCAAGTGGATTGGCGGTCGGGTCGGGAATGATGTGGGCGGCTATGCCCGGTATCCCTTGCAGCGCACCCTTCCAGAGATTGAGCGCCGCTTCCTCGCGCCGGCGGATGCCGGCATGGTCGCGCTTTTCCCAGGCTTCCAGTGCCGCCATGGTGCCGGCGATGCTTTCCTTGCCGACCTTCATGGCGCGGGCGACGCCGCGGTTCTGCAGATAGGCGGCGCGGACAAGATCCTTGCGGCCGGTGACGATGCCGCTGGTCGGCCCCGAGAGGAATTTGTGGCCGCTGTAGACGACGATGTCGGCGCCGCGCGCTAGAAAACTGCGCAGATCATATTCGGAAGCCGCGTCGACGATCACCGGCACGCCCCTGGCGTGGCAGATCTCGCTGAACTCCTCCAGCGACAGCATGCCGTATTGCACGGTGTGGTGTGCGACGACGTAGAGCGCCGCCGCGGTGCGCTCGTTGATCGCCTCGCGCACATGGTAGTCCTGGGTGACGCTGACCGTGCCCGCCGGAATGACCTTGGCGCCGGCGACGCGGATCGACTGGTCGATCGGCGCGCCGTAATTGACGATATGGCCAAGCTGGATGACGACTTCGGACTTCAGCCCTTCGGTATCGTCGGGCAGCCGTTCGATCGCCAGCAAATTGGTGCCTGTCATTGCCCCGGCGATCGCCATGGTGATGCCTGAGGCGCAGCAGGCGGTGATGAAGCCGGCCTCGCCGCCGGTCAGCCGGGCGGTGATCACGCTCGCGGCGCGCTGCAGATCGTCCATTTCCACCCATTGCGAGGCGATCTCGGCCATGGCGCTGATCGCCTCGGGAACGATGATCGAGGCGCCCAGCGTCGTCATCGTGCCGGAGACGTTGATGATCGGCCGCAGCCCCAGCCGTTCGCGGATCGTGGTGTTGGAGCCGGTGTCGGAATAGGTTTTCATGTTGAGCAAATCCCTTGACTGTCAGGCAGCGATCTCGACCACCGCTTCGATTTCGACGGTGATGTTTCCAGGCAGCGAGCCGACGCCGATCGCCGAGCGGGCATGGCCGCCGATCTTGTCGAAGACGTTGGCGAACAGATCCGAGCAGCCATTGACGACTTTCGGGTGGTCGCTGAAGGTCGGCGTCGCATTGACGAAGCCGAGCAGCTTGACGACGCGCACGATGCGGCCGAGATCGCCGGCGGCGGCATGCATGACGGCCAGCAGATTGAGGCCGGTGAGCTGTGCATGCTCATAGGCCTGCTCGACGGTGACGTCCTCGCCGACCTTGCCGGTGCACAGCGTGCCGTCGGCGCGCAGCGGCCCCTGACCTGAGAGAAAGATCAGCCGGCCGCTTTCGGCATGGGTGACGAAATTGGCGATGGGTGTCGGCGGCTCGGGCAGCGTCAGGCCGAGTTCGGCGAGCCGGATGTAAGGCGTCATGGAAGAATTCTCCTTGGGGCGGCTTCAGCCGCCCACGTCAGAACTGCGAGGCGCGGAACCGCGCCAGGAAAGTGCGCAGGCGCTCATTGGTGGTCTCTTGGGCGAGGATTTCCTTCGGCGGGCCGACAGCGCTGACACCGCCATCGGCCATGAAGACGATGCGGCTCGAAGCGTCGCGGGCAAAGGCCATCTCGTGGGTGACCATCACCATGGTCATACCGTCTTCGGCGAGGCTGCGCACAACGGCCAGCACCTCACCGACCAGCTCGGGGTCGAGCGCGGAGGTGATCTCGTCAAGCAGCAGGATTTTTGGTTCCATCGCCACCGCACGGGCAATGCCGACGCGCTGCTGCTGGCCTCCGGAGAGTTCCGCCGGCAGGCTGTCGGCCTTGTGGGCCAGGCCGACGCGGCCCAGCCAATGCTCGGCGATCTGGCGCGCCTCGGCCTTGCTCTTGCCGCGCACCTTGATGAGGCCGAGCATGATGTTGCCGGCGGCGGTGAGGTGCGGAAACAGGTTGAAGCTCTGGAACACCATGCCGGTCTCGGCTCGCATGGCGGCCAGGTCGCGCTCGCTGCGCCGCTGGCGCGCGCCGGCTTCGCGAAAACCGACCTCCTTGCCGTCGATACGGATCGAGCCTGAGTCATAGCTTTCGAGGAAGTTGACGCAGCGCAAAAGGGTCGTCTTGCCGCTGCCCGAAGGCCCGATGACGGTGACCACCTCGCCCTTCTCAACCTTGAGGCTGACCGAGCGCAGCACCTCGACCGAGCCGAAGGCTTTCGAGACCCCGGCAATGTCGAGAAGGGCTGTAGTGTCGTTTAAGCTTGTGGCCATCGTGCTAGTCCCGGATGAAGGCGAAGCGCCGTTCCAGCCGCCGGCTGGCGTAGGAAAGCGCATAGTTGACGGCGAAGTAGATCAAGGCGCCGAGGATATAGAGCGGCATCGCCTCATAGGTGCGGCCGATCACCTGGTTGATCGCCTGCATCAGGTCGGTGATGCCGAGCAGCGAAACCAACGCGCTGCCCTTGACCGCATCGGTGACGCCGTTGATCCACGGCGGCAGGAAGCGGCGGAAGGCCTGGGGAAAGATGACGGAGGTGAGCCGCTGGCGAAAGGTCAGGCCGATCGCCATCGCCGCCTCGGACTGGCCTTTGGGAATGGAGCCGACGGCGCCGCGTACATACTCCACGACCTGCGCCGTCTTGAACAAGGTCAGCGCCAGCACCGCTGCCCAGAAGGATTCCAGATGCAGACCGGCCGCGGGCAGGCCGTAATAGACGAAGAACATCAGCACCAGGATCGGGATGCCGCGGATGGTGTCGGAGAAGATGCGCACCGCCCAGCGCAGCGGCGCCGGGCCGTAGACCAGGCCGACGCCGAGCGCGACGCCGGCAATCAGCGACAGCACCACGACCAGCAGCGATACCCACAAGGTCACGGCGAAACCCTGGGCGAGGAACGGCAATGCGTAGAGGATCTGGCTAAGCATGTCAGCGCGCCGTCCTGAACCGTCGCTCGACCAGCCGCAGCCCGAAGAGCAGCGCGTAGCCGGTCACCAGATATATCGCCGTCGTCACCAGATAGACCTCGACGATGCGGAACGTGTTGAAGTTGATCCACTGGGCGCCATAAGTCAGTTCGGGCACCGAGATGACCGAGGCGATGGACGTGTCCTTGAACAGCGAGATGAAGGTGTTGGAGAGCGCCGGCAAGGTGATGCGCAGCATGGTCGGAAAGCGCACGTGAACCAGCCGCTGCCAAGGTGTGAGCCCGATCGCCTTGCCGGCATCGAGCTGCCCGCGCGGCACGGCTTCGAGGCCGGAGCGGAAAACCTCGACCAGATAGGCGCCGCTGTAGACCGACAGCGTCAGCACGAACGAGGTCGGCGCGTCGTAGGCGAGATCAACCACGGTCGGCACGCCGTAGAAGACGAGATAGACCAACAGGATCAGCGGCACGTTGCGAATGAACTCGACGTAAGCCGCGATGATGGCGCGCACCACGCGTCCGGCCGAGACATACCAGACCGCCAGCACCAGGCCGATGACGATGCCGATGGCGATCGAGATGACGGCGAGCTCAAGGCTGAGCAGCAGGCCGCCCCATAGCTTGTCGAAATGCCGCCAGATCAGGTTGAAGTTGAGCGTATAGCCCATGCGTCTCCCGCAATGCCGAGGAACGTCAAAGAAGAGGGTGGAAGGGTGCCGGGCACCCTTCCACAGGCTGCGTCAGATGACCGGGAAACCAGGATGCCGCGCCGGCGGCTCCAACCCGAAATAATCCTTGAATGCCGCGTCGTAGAGCGCCGTTTCATGACCGAACATTGCGGTCGCGAAGGTCGTGTTGACGAAGGTCAGCCAGTCGAGATCGCCTTGCCGGAGTGCGGCGCCGTAAAGCATCGAGAACCAGCTCTTGCCGGCATCGAAATACTTATCGGGATTGCGCGAGGCGAGCCAGCGGACCGTCGAGAGATCGACGGCGGCCGCGTCGACGCGCTTCGATTCCAGCGCCTGGAGCACATTGGCCTGGGTGTCGATCTGCATCACCTGCGACTGCGGCAGGACGAGATGGACATTCTGTTCGGCATCGACGTTCTGCAGGATGGAAATCCGTGTCGCCGAACCGCCGGCGAGCAGCTTGTCGAATGTCTTGTTCTCGGCTGTCGGAAGCGTCAGCAGCGCGACACCCTCGACGTAGTACGGCCTGGAGAAGTTGATCAACTGCGAGCGCTGGGCAGTCATGGTCATGAACTGGATGGTGATGTCGACCTTGTTGGTGGTGACATTGGGGATGCGCTGCGCCGGGTCCTGCATGACGAACTCGACCTTGGTCGGGTCGTCGAAAAGACCCTTGGCCAGGATATGGCCCATGGTGATGTCCATGCCGACGAGTTCGCCGGCATCGTTCTCGAAATGCCAGGGCGCGTTGGTGCTGCCGGTGCCGACGATCAGCTTGCCACGCTCCAGAACGGTGCGCAGCAGGCTGTCCGGTGCGGCCTGTGCCGCCGCCTTCTGAACGTCGACCGAGGCGGCTGCGCCTATGACTCCGGCCGTGGCGAGCCCGGCCATTCCTAATTTCAGAAAATCACGTCTCTTGGATGTGTCGTTCACTGCGACCTCCTTTCGTGTGTACCCCTTTTTTAGGTCCATGCTCTTTTTTGCAATTTGTCTCTTACAAAAGACACATGTACCTTGTACAAGACAGATACTAACATCAGGAATCAGTAATGCAAGACGACATTGGCGTTAAAGATCGGCCCGACGTCAGCCCGACCGAGGACAAGACCCCCGGCTCTCGCGAGAAGGGTCTCAACCGGGTGCTCGAGATATTTGAGTTCCTGCACACCACGCAGCGTGCGATCGGCATTGGCGACCTCGCCAAGGGCGTCAACGCGCCGCGTTCGACGACCTATACGCTGGTGCGCTCGCTGGTCGATGCGGGTCTCCTGGAGATGGAGGGCGACGGCAACCGGGTCTATTTCGGTAAGAAGCTCTACCTCTACGGAATGGACTATGTCAGGGGCAACGACCTGCTCCGCAGAGGCCGGCAGGAGGTCGACAATCTGTCGCGCGAGACCGGCGAGACCTCCGAATTGTGCATGCTGCAAAGCGGCCGCTATACGATCGTCCATTCCAGCCCAGGGACCAGGCCGTTCCGCATCAGCTCCGCCACCGGCCTGCAGATCCCGCTGCCATGGACGGCATCAGGGCGGCTGCTTCTGGCCGGGTTTGAGAGGGCTACTATCCAGGACATGGTGTCGGACGACGACCTTTTGCTGCCCGATGGCCGCAGGCTGCAGCTCGACGATTTCATCGACGATATCGCGACGGCCAGGACGACCGGCTATTGCATCACGTCGGGGCTGGTCGACGCCTATACCAAATGCCTGGCTGCCCCGGTGTTTTCCGTCACAGGCAAGGTTGAGGCAACGATGTGCCTGGTGGTTCCGATCGACACCGCGAAGGAAAAAACCGACGAGCTTGTTGCGCTATTACGTGAACGCGCCGCAAGGCTTTCGATCCCGGGGTAAGGGGTCAGGCTCCGAGGCTATCGCTCAGGCGATGATGTCCGGAATGATCTTGTCTTCCAGCGCCATCAGCCGGTCCTTGAGGAACAGCTTCTTCTTCTTCATGCGCTGGATCTGCAGGGGATCACAGCCCATGGCGATCATCGCATTGATGGCCGCGTCGAAATCGGCATGCTCTTGTTTCAGCCGAGAAAATTCGAGGCGGATATCAGCCTGTTCCTGTTCGGACATTATCTACCGTCTGCACGTCTGCGGCGCCCAATGATGGGCCTGATTGGGCGGGACCGGCGGGGTTTTGTAGCCGGCGCGCAGCCAATACCACATTTCACATTGTCGTGGAATGCTACCACGCAGCATTCGACATCGCCGCCAGATGGTGGCAGAGTGTCATGGTGCCGTCACAGAACGACCTGCGGTGGACGTGCCTTTGACGGCTGCAATCGAGGAAACCATGAAAGGGAGAACCAATCATGTCTCTTGCATCCCATCTTGATGAGTTGCAGCGGAAACACGGTGATATCGAACGCGAAATCGACGATGCAATGAACCATCCATCGGTCGACGACCTCGAAATCGTGAATCTCAAGCGACGCAAGCTGGCACTCAAGGACGAGATTGAAAAACTGAAGGCGAAACCGACGACACACTGACGCCCTTCCTGGATTAGACGCGCCGTTCAGGCGCGTATCCATCGCTCCGGCAGCGACACGCCGCCGGAGGTTTGTTCTTGTTACTGATTCCGACACTGTTGGCCGGTCGACACCGTCTGTGACGGGTCGCCGCGCCGCCGTGATTTGGCGACTCTGCCCGCCTGTCGCCATTGACAAGCCATCTTTGCTCCTCCACCTCATGCCCGGACCTCAGCGCAACGCGCTGACAACTGTTTGAGCGTACCTTGTGCGTCAAGACGGATGCACGTCGCTCCGGAGACAAGAGGCTGCCGGCATGACCGGATATTTTTCCTCCCCCTTTCCGCGCCGCACCTCGGTCGGCGTCGATGTCGGCGGCGTGATCGTCGGCGGTGGCGCGCCGGTCGTCGTGCAGTCGATGACCAACACCGACACGGCCGATATCGACCAGACCGTCGCGCAGGTTGCGGCGCTGCATCGCGCCGGCTCCGAGATTGTGCGCATCACTGTCGACCGTGACGAGAGCGCTGCCGCCGTGCCGCGCATCCGCGAACGGCTGGAACGGCTCGGCATCAATGTGCCGCTGGTCGGCGATTTCCATTATATCGGCCACAAGCTGCTCGCCGATCATCCGGCCTGCGCCGAGGCGCTGGCCAAATACCGCATCAATCCCGGCAATGTCGGCTTCAAGGACAAGAAGGACCGCCAGTTCGCGGCGATCGTCGAAATGGCGATCAAGCACGACAAGCCGGTACGCATCGGCGTCAATTGGGGCTCGCTCGATCAGGAGCTTTTGACGCGGCTGATGGACGAAAACCAGCGCCAAGGCTTTCCGCTGACTGCGCAGGAGGTCACCCGCGAGGCGATCGTGCAATCGGCGATCCTGTCGGCCGAAATGGCCGAAGAAATCGGCTTGGCCCGCGAAAAGATCATCCTGTCGGCCAAGGTCAGCGGCGTGCAGGATTTGATTGCCGTCTATACCGAGCTTGCAACGCGCTCCAACCATGCGCTGCATCTCGGCCTCACCGAAGCCGGCATGGGCTCCAAGGGCATTGTCGCCTCGTCGGCCGCCATGGGCATCCTTTTGCAGCAAGGCATTGGCGACACCATTCGCATCTCGCTGACGCCGGAGCCGAATGGCGACCGCACGCGCGAGGTGCAGGTGTCGCAGGAGCTCTTGCAGACCATGGGCTTTCGCCAGTTCGTGCCGATCGTCGCCGCTTGCCCCGGCTGCGGCCGCACCACATCCACCGTGTTCCAGGAGTTGGCGCAGAACATCCAGGCAGACCTGCGCAAGAACATGCCGGTGTGGCGCGAAAAATATCCCGGCGTCGAGAATCTCAAGGTCGCGGTGATGGGCTGCATCGTCAACGGCCCCGGCGAGTCCAAGCATGCCGACATCGGCATATCGCTGCCCGGCACCGGCGAGACGCCGACGGCGCCGGTTTTCGTCGACGGCAAGAAGTCGGCGACGCTGCGCGGTCCCTCGATCGCCGCGGATTTCGAGAAAATGGTCGCGGACTATATCGAGCAGCGGTTTGGACAGCACGGCAAGGCCGCGGCCGAATAGGCCGATGCGCGCGTTACTCAAAGCCGGTGTGATCCTGCTCTGTGGGCTGGGTTGCGCCGGACAGGCACTCGCCGATCCACCACAATCGCGCTCTGCGGCGAAACGACTGATCGGCCGCGTTTGCGACCTGATCGAGGCGCATGCCGAGCAGAACGGCCTGCCCAAGGATTACTTCGCCCGGCTGATCTGGAAGGAAAGCCGGTTCGATCCCAATGCGGTGAGCCCGGTCGGCGCTGAAGGCATCGCCCAGTTCATGCCGGGTACGGCCAAGATGCGTGGCCTTGCCGATCCCTTCGACATCGACCAGGCGATCCCGGCCTCGGCGAAGTATCTCGCCGAGATGAAGGTCAGCTACGGCAATCTCGGCCTGGCGGCGGCCGCCTACAATGCCGGCGAGAACCGGGTGTCGCGTTGGCTCGGCTCCGGCGGCTTCCTGCCGATGGAAACCGAAAGCTATGTCTTCGACGTCATGGGCGAGCCGGTCGACAAATTCTCCGACAGCGCCTACGCCGGAACGGTCGCGCCGCTCGATCCCAAGACCAGCTTTGCCGTCGCCTGCCGCAAGCTGCCGGTGATCATGTCCAGAACCGTGGCGATGGCTTCGATCAATGTGAAGCCGTGGGGCGTGCAGGTGGCAGGCAATTTCCGCCGCGGTGCTGCGATCAATCAGTGGCTGCGGGTCAGGAGCCGGTTTCCGGGGCTGCTTTCCGGGCATGATCCGGTGGTCAGCCGGGTGCGTACGCCAATCGGCCGGCGGGGGATTTATGCCGTCAGGATCGGCGTCGACGACCGCACTGCGGCCAATGCCATCTGCCAGAAGCTGCAAAGCATCGGCGGCGCCTGTATCGTCGTGCGCAACCGGTAGGCACGAGGGTGACGATATGACTGCCAAAATCGCCCTGCTCAATGGTGTCGGCAGCGCCGGCAAGAGTTCGATTGCCAGAGCCCTGCAGACGATCACCGCCACGCCCTTCCTGCATGTCGAGATGGATGCCTTCATCGACATGCTGCCGGAGGCGCTTCAGGATCATGCCGACGGGTTTTCCTTTGAGACCGTGCTGGAAGACGGCAAGCCGTCGGTGGTGATCAGGAGCGGGCCGGTCGGCGCGCGCGCCATGCGTGGCATGCGCCACGCCATCGCCGCCATGGCCGGGCAAGGCAACAATCTCATCGTCGACGATGTGATCTTCAGTGACGGGATAGCGGAGTATCGCGAATTGCTGTCAGCTTTCGACTTACATGTCGTCGGCGTCATGGCGCCACTGGAGGTGCTGGAAGCGCGCGAGGCCGCGCGTGCCGACAGGCTGCCCGGCCTGGCGCGCTGGCAATATCACCGCGTCCACAAGGGTGTCGACTACGATCTCGAAGTCGACACCAGCCAACTCACGCCGCTCGAATGCGCCCGTCGCATCCAGAAAAAGTTCGGACTATAGCGCCTGGCGTCTTTGCCACGATCGTAGCTTCTGCCGAGCTACCAAGACCCGATAGTCATCTCTAATGTTCAAGGTCGCGTCGACCGAATATTAATGCGCCACACTGTAGTAAGATGGGTCGATATCTCGGGCGAGAGCTTTGGGATCGTAAAAAGGGGGCATCATGCCGGTGGCAAATTTCCTGAGAAGAGTCGTCGGTGAGCTGGAAACGCCGCGCGCCAAGCGCCCGTTCGGTTCCGGCTGGCTGTCCGGCTCGATTGCCTTGCTTGCCGGGGTCACCGCCCTGTTGATGGTTGTCGTGCTGCGCTATCCGTCGCTGACGTCGATGCCGGATCTGGCGCCCATCCATCAGATGCTGTTCTTCAAGCCGGTGCTCTACTTCGTTCTGATCTCCGGCTATATCCTGGCCATACTGAGCATGATGCTGCGCAGGCAAAAGACGCTTGGCGCGGCGGCCATGTTCACCGTGCTTCTGGCGTCGCTGATCGGCATGCTTCCGGTGCATCATCAGCTGAATATCGACGGGGTGTTCTTCGGCCTCGATTTCTTCATCTTGAACGCCCTGTTCATGGGCGTGCTGTTTGTCCCGCTTGAGCGCCTGTTCGCCCGCAACAAGGATCAGACGGTGTTTCGCGACGAATGGCGCGAGGACCTGTTCTACTATCTGGTCTCGTCGCTGCTGGTGCAGATATTGACCTATCTGACCTTGGCCCCATCCAATCTCGTCAATGCCCAGGGCGGTCTCGGTTCCGTGCGTGCCTGGGTCCACGACCTGCCTTGGCTGGTGCAGTTGCTGGCGGTGATGTTCCTGACCGACCTTGCTCAGTATTGGGTGCATCGGGCTTTCCATCGCATCCCCTGGCTGTGGAACTTTCACGCGGTCCACCATTCAGCCAAGTCCATGGACTGGATTGCCGGCGCGCGCATGCATTTCCTGGAAATCATCGTGCTGCGCAGCCTGACCGCCACGCCGATGTTCGTGCTGGGTTTCGATGAATCGGCGATCCAGACCTATATATTGATCGTCTACGTCTATTCCTCCTTCATCCATTCCAACATCGGAACCAGTTTCGGCCCGGTCGAAAAGCTGCTGGTGTCGCCGCGCTACCATCACTGGCATCACGGCCTCGAGAAAGAAGCGATCGACGTCAACTTCGCTATTCATTTCCCGCTGCTCGACCGGCTGTTCGGCACCTATCATATGCCTGAAGGACGGTGGCCGAAGGGCTATGGCATTCATGGTCACCCGGTGCCGAACGGATATTGGCGCCAGTTCCTCTATCCATTCCGGCGCGGCTAAAGCGGTTCTACGAAGCGCCCGCATGTGAATGTGGCGGTCGCGTCCAGATGCGATTTGGGCTATTGGGCAACCGTGTTTCAGCTGGCTCTGACCTGGATGGGTGCGGATGTTCGACGCCTACATCATGTGCGGCACGCCGCGCACCGGAAGCACTCTGCTGTGCGGTCTTCTGGCGTCGACCAGGATGGCCGGCGATCCGCACTCATTCTACCGGCGGCAGGATGTTGCGGAATGGGCCGGAGAGTGGGCTTTGCCGCATCCGGATACGATGAGCGCGCATGACTTCGATGTCGCCTATCTCCAGGCGGCGATCAGGGCTGGGAAGGGCGGAACAGCCATCTTCGGCCTGCGCCTGATGCGGGAAAATCTGGATGTGCTTTCGGCGATCCTCGACGGGATTTTCCCCGCACTGCCATCGGACAAAGCGCGTTTTGAAAATGCCTTCGGCCGTGTCCTCTACATCCACCTGTCGCGCGAGAACAAGCTGGCGCAGGCGGTGTCGCTGATCAAGGCGGAGCAGACCGGGCTTTGGCATATTGCGCCTGACGGAACCGAGATCGAACGCGTCGCGCCGCCGCAGGAACCCCGCTACGATTTCGAGCGGATCCAGCATGAACTCGCCAAAACTCGAAGCCTATGACGCGGCCTGGAACACATGGTTTGCGGAGCAGGGGATAATGCCGCTGCGGATTGGCTATGAGCGGCTTTCAGGCGATCCGGCGGCTACGTTGACGGCCATCTGCGCAGCGCTCGGCGTTCAGGCGCCGAACGCGGAGGATGTGAAGCCTGGCGTCGCAAGGCTCTCGGACGAAACAAGTCTCAACTGGATGCGCCGCTATCGTCTGGACGCGGCGATTTGATCAAGCCGTCTTCGCCGCCACCGTCTCGCTAAGCCATGTGCCGATCTTGCTGCCGAGGCGGTCGGGCGAAACGGGCTTGGGCAGATAGTCGTCCATGCCGGCCTCGATGCATTTGTCGCGGTCACCCTTCAGCGCGTGCGCGGTCACGCCGATGATCGGCGTATGGTTGCCGGTCCCCGCCTCCGCCGCCCGGATGGCGCGGGTCGCCTCATAGCCGTTCATCTCCGGCATGGAGACGTCCATCAGGATCAGCTTCGGCCGCAGCGCCCGGTACATCTCGACGGCGGTGCGGCCATTGCCGGCGATGCGGTAGCTGAGGCCAAGCCCGTTGAGGATCTGGCCGAACACAAGCTGGTTCACGTCATTGTCCTCGGCAATGAGGATATCGATCGGGCCGTTCGGCGTGGTCATCGATTCGGGCACTGTGGCGGCAGGCATCACCGGGCCGCGAATGACGGTGAAGGCCGGCGGCGCCACGGGCGCTGCCTGCGCGACCACGGGCTCGCGAACGAAGTGGGCCTTGCCGATCTGGGCTCGCGCCTTCTGGATGACCGAGATGACGGTGCCGAGCAGGATGGCCGAGCGCGCCGGCTTGGTCAGATGCGCGGCGATACCGAAATCGATGACCATCTTGCCGAAATCGACCTGGTCGACCGAAGTCAACAGCACCATCGGGATGGCGGAGAGACGGCTGTCTGCGGCAATCGCCTTGGCGACGTCGGCGCCGTTCATGCCGGGCATCTGGTAGTCGAGGATAATGCAGTCGACCGCGGCACCCAGCTGGCTGGCCCGATCGAGGAAGGCGAGGCCGACCGCGCCGCTTTCGGCAGCCGCGCAGTCGAAGCTCCAGCTTCTGAGCTGCTCCAGCAGGATCTCGCGGTTGACCGGGTTGTCGTCGATGACCAGCACGCGGGCGCCGGTGACGTCGACCGGCACGATCTCGTCGCGCGAGTCCTGTCGATGCGCCGGCAGCGGCACGGCGAACCAGAACACCGAGCCGCGGCCGATCTCGCTTTCGACGCCGATCTTGCCGCCCATCAGGTCGACAAGGCGGGCGGCAATCGCAAGGCCGAGCCCCGTGCCCTCATGGCGGCGCGTCGACGAGCCGTCGACCTGGGCGAATTTCTCGAACACGTTCTCCAGCTTCTCGGCCGGAATGCCGATGCCGGTGTCCTCGACGCGGACCTTGAGCTGGACCAGGCCGTCGACCACCTCGCCGCCGACATCGATCAGCACGTGGCCTTTTTCGGTAAACTTAACCGCATTGCCGAGCAGATTGGTGACGATCTGCCGGAAGCGTCCGGCATCGCCGACGACATGGGCCGGCAGGCGCGGGTCGACACGCACGATCAGCTCGAGGTTCTTTTCAGCGACGCGCGCCGACACCAGCGTGGCAACGTCCTCGACCGCTTCGGCAAGCCGGAAGGGCGCCGGATCGAGCGTCAGCTGGCCGGCATTGATTTTTGAGAAATCGAGAATGTCGTTGATGATGGTGAGCAGCGCATTGCCGGATTTGACGATGACGTCGGTGAACGTCTTCTGGCGCGGGGTCAGGTCGGTCTTGGCGAGCAGCTCGGCCATGCCCAGCACGCCGTTCATCGGTGTGCGGATCTCGTGGCTCATATTGGCCAGGAATTCCGATTTGGCGCGGTCGGCCGCTTCGGCCTTGAACAAGGATGCGGCGGATTCGGTGAAAGCGCGGCGGATCGCCTTTTCCATCGGCCGGAAGATCCACAAGGCGGCAATGGCAAGAACCGCGAACAAAAGGCCGCTTGCCCACAAAAGCAGCCGGTCGCTGGAGGCGTCGGCCAGATGGCGTTCACTGTCCATGGCGGTGCGCACCCGCACCAGCATTGGCTGGACGAACAGATCGTTCTGGTTGAGGATTTCGCGCGAACTCCATTCGTCGGTCTTTTGCGCCGCCGACATCAGGTTGAAGTTGCGCACCATATCGCGTGACGACCAGAACAGATCGCCGTTGACGGAAGCGGAGGAGAGTTCGTTGAGAGTCCTGGCCGACAGGCTCGGCTTGATCGCGGCAAGCTGGGCCGAGAGCGTTTCGATCTCACCGGTCAGGCGTTGCGAATGGCCGCGCGCGGCGGCGGCAAGGCCGTCACGGGTTTCCGTGCGCCATGCGGTGCTGGCGGTTTCGGCAAAACTGGAGGCGTTGCGCAGATCGCGGGTGAAGACGACGAGATTGCTGCTCACCGCGTCGACGTCGTGACGAAAGGAATTGACGCGATTGAGCGCAAACATCACGGCGGCGGAGGCCAGCGCGAAGATCAGCAATCCCGAGATATAGCGGATCCGGATCGAACGGATGAAGGAAGAGTATTCCGGCATGCGCAACCCCAACACATACGCATCATTTTAATGGTCGGGATTACGCTTGATTTACATTAAAATTTCGTTCGCGCCGGATCCTTTGCATTCATATGTGCCAAGCACGGACTGGATGCGATATCCCGAACTCAGGCGTCCTTAGCCCGGTAGGCATCCGGAATGACGAAGACTTCGTCTGCGCGACCGTAGCCTCCGTCGGCGACTTCCTCGATCAGCACCATTGTGTAGGGGCGAACGCCTTCGCCGAAATACTCGACGAACATTTGCGTGGTCCTGTGAACGAGTTCTTCCTTCTGTGTCTTCGTTAGAGCGGCTTGCGGTGTCTTGAAGTTGGCAAACGGCATTTTCAGTTTCCTTCAGGTTGAATGCTGCAGGAATGGATATAGCCTGCCACGTTATCCGAATAATCGGCGACATCTTGACAGCAGTATTCGGACGTAGCGAACAATACGCTATGGATCGACTCGACAGGATGCGGCTGTTCGTTCGCGTGGTGGAACGGCGCAATTTCACAGCGGCGGCGGCCGATCTCGGCTTGCCGCGTTCAACCGCGACCGAAGCAATCAAACACCTGGAGGATCATCTCGGGACGAGGCTGTTGGACAGGACCACGCGCCACGTGGCCACGACGCTTGATGGACAGGCCTATTACGAGCGCTGCCTCTCGATCCTGGGTGAAGTGGAGGATGCCGAGGCGGGATTCCGCAGCGCCGAACCGCGCGGCCTGTTGCGCATCGACGCGCATCCGCTGCTCACGCAGAGGTTCCTGTTGCCGGAGTTGCCTGCGTTCCTCGAACGCTATCCCCAGATCGATCTTCATATCGGCCAGGGCGACCGGCTGGTCGATCTGGTACGCGAAGGGGTCGATTGCGTCATCCGTGCGGGCGAACCACAAGACAGTGGCATGATCATGCGACGGCTGGCGATGATCGGCGAAATCACCTGCGCCAGCCCGATCTATCTGAAGCGCCAGGGGATGCCCGCATCGCCTGACGCCCTGGAAGGCCACCAGGCCATCGGTTTCGTCTCCTCGCGCACAGGCGAAGTCCTGCCGCTGGAGTTCACGATCGGCACAAGGGTGCATCGGGTCACGCTGCCGGGCCGGGTGAAGGTCAACAATTCGGACACCGCGGCCGCGCTGGCGCGCCTGGGCTTCGGGCTTCTGCAAGCACCACGCTATCGGCTCGAAAAAGATCTGGCGGACGGGACACTGGTCGAGGTGCTGCAGGATTTTCCCCCGACGCCGACGCCATTATCGGCGCTCTATCCGCAGAACCGGCAGCTTGCTCCCCGGCTACGCGCTTTCCTGGAATGGGCGTCCCGCATCTTCGCCGAGGCGACACTGTGAAGCTCGGATCGGCGTCATCCCCTGCGCCAATCTCAGCTGTTGCGCAAAAAAATCTGGCCTGATGTCACACCAGCCGATCCTGTCTCGTCATGAGAGTGTACCCAACAACAAGGACTGCAATCATGACCGCCAAACTGGACCTCTTCGCCGCTGCCCCTGCGTTGATCAAGCAATGGCAGCGCGCATCGACGGAGCTCTCGATCGCCGCCGGGCTTGAGCACAGCCTCAACGAGCTGGTCAAGCTTCGGGCGTCGCAGATCAATGGCTGCGCCAACTGCATCAATCTGCATGCGACCGAAGCACGCGAGAATGGCGAGACCGAGCAGCGCATCTACCTGCTGCCGGCCTGGCGCGAGGCGCCCTGCTACAGCGACCGCGAACGTGCCGCGCTCGGCTGGACCGATGCGCTCATGCGCCTCTCGGAAGAACAGGACCGCGAACGCGCCTATGATGATCTGAAGGCGCATTTCACTGACGAGGAGCAGGTGAAGCTCACCGTGTTGATCAATATCATCAATGGCTGGAACCGCATCGCCGTCGGCTTCGGGCTTTACACTGATGCAGCAGCGATACGCTCCAGCGCCAAGGCGGCGGCCTGATGACGGAGGCCGCTCCTGAAGATACGGCAGCGGGCTTCGGCCCGCTGCGGCCGAAGCTGATGCGGGTCGCATACCGCATGCTCGGTTCGGTGACCGACGCCGAGGATGTCGTGCAGGAGGCCTTCATTCGCTGGATGGGAACCGACCGGTCGCAGGTGCGCGAGCCCGAAGCGTTCCTGCGCCGTACCGTGACGCGGCTTTGCCTCGACCAGCTCAAATCCGCGCGGCGCCAGCGCGAGACCTATATCGGTCCTTGGCTGCCCGAGCCGATCGTGGAAGAGGACGACCTGGAAGACGTCACCTTGCCGCTGATGCTGGTCCTGGAGCGGCTTTCGCCGCTGGAGCGGGCGGCCTTTCTGCTGCACGATGTGTTCGGGCTGGAATTCGAGGAGGTCGCGACCGCTATCGAGCGCGACGCAGCCGCTTGTCGCCAGCTTGCCGCGCGTGCCCGCGCCCATGTCCGCCAGGCCCGGCCCCGCTTCAAGGTGGAGAAGCAGCGTGGCCTCGAGATCGCCGAGGCTTTCTTTGCGGCCTCGCGCAGCGGCGACATGCAGGCGCTCGGCGCGCTGTTGACGGAAGATGTCAGCGCCCATGCCGATGGCGGTGGCAAGCGTCCGGCAGCCATGCAGCCATTGCTCGGCTTCGATGCCGTCATGAAGCAGTACGAGCAAGTCGCGGTCTGGCTGCGCGAGAACGGCTCGACGCTGGTTCGCGTCGGCTTCATCAACGGATTGCCAGGGTTCATCACGCTGGAAGCCGATGGCGAATTGCAGACGACCGCGCTCGACATTGAGGACGGCAAGATCGCGGCCATCTATGTCATGCGCAACCCAGACAAGCTCCGGCATCTGCACTAGCTTGTAAACTCATAGGCCCTGAATCAGAATCCGGCGCAATGTGAAAGCAGCCAGTCGGCAAACGGCCTCATTCCGGCTATTGGTCATTCGTGCCAACAGGGCAACCAGAGGACAGACAGTCACTGCACATGTGGTCAAACCACTCGGGAGAGCGGCAACTCATGCATAGCGACCAGGTGCGCATCGAAATCGACCTTGCACGAGACCTGATCCGCGATCAGTTCCCTCAGTACGAAGATCAGAAGATCGTGCCGCTCGTAACAGCAGGTACCGTCAACGCAATTTTCCGCATCGGCTCGAAATACGCCGCACGCTTCCCCTTGCGAATGATGGACCAAACCGCATGCACCATCCTGCTGAGGGCGGAAGCGGCTGCGATGAACGAACTGAAGGAATATTGCCCGTTTCCAACTCCTCAACCGATTGGGCTAGGCAGGCCGAGCCCAGCCTACCCCATGCCCTGGCTCGTACAGAGTTGGATAGAGGGCGAAACGGCGACGCCCAACGGGCTGAGCGGCTCAACAGCCTTCTCACTCGATCTTGCCCGTCTCGTGACCTCGCTTCGCAGGGGAGACGTGAAGGGGCGACGTTTCGATGGGCGAGGGCGAGGCGGGAACCTCTCAGATCATGATGATTGGATGGAGGTCTGCTTCTCCAATAGTGAAGACCTTCTCGACGTCGCGCGTCTCCGGCACCTATGGGCTGTCCTACGCAAACTGCCTCCTGCAGGTTCCGAGGTAATGAGCCATAAGGACCTCATCCCGGCAAACCTCTTGGTACAAAGGGAAAGTCTGGTCGGAGTTCTTGACGGTGGCAGCTTCGGCCCAGCCGATCCGGCGCTCGATCTGGTCGTTGCATGGCACCTACTCGACCGTGCCCGTCGGGCAGCCTTTCACGAAGCTATTCAGGCCGGTGAATTGGAATGGAGGCGCGGCGCCGCATGGGCTTTCCAGCAGGCGATGGGTCTCGTTTGGTACTATCGGGTGACCAATCCGACCATGAGTGCTCTGGGGCGAAGCACGATCTCGCGTCTGCTTGAGGATCTCGCGGTCTAGTCCGCGAAATTCGGTTTCAGTAGCCGCATCTGGCCGGTTCGCTCGCCAGCTGACCGACCGCTCCCCACCAATCTCAGTTGTTCGCGTTTATGGGTTCACGGCCTAGTCTAGGATGCCTTCCCACCCTCAGGTGCCTGGATCAGCCTCCGCGCCGCATCTGTTCCTGCGGCAAGGATGCGATCCGACAATTCCGTCCCTGCCACCGCGCGGGCCAGTTGAAGCGTGCCGATGAGGGTCGCAAAGACACCCATGGCGGCGCCTTCCGGATCCCTGGTCTGCGGAAGCGCTGCAGACAACTGGCGCACCAAAACCAGCAAGCGTTCGGTGTAGACTTCGCGCGTTTCGAGCGGCTGACGCGCGAGTTCCGGCAGCAGCGCGGCGGACGCGCAGCCCGTTCCCGGATTATCCCGGTGCTCAGCCGACAGATACGCCGCTATGCCCATCTCCGGACCACCGGCGGCCAATACCTCGTGCAGCTGCTGCGACTGGGTCTCCATGGCCGCAACCAGGCTTTCGCGCACAAGCTCCGCCTTGGATTGGAAATGCGGATAGAAGGCTCCGTTCGTCAGCCCCGCGTCGCCCATGATGGTTGCCAGTCCCGACGCGGCGATGCCGTCACCCCGAAACCGCTGGGCGGCGACCTCCACGATCCGATCGCGGGATGCGTCCTTTCGGCCCTTTTCGTAGCGCATGGCGGCTTTTCCTTTCTGCTATTGCATTATGCTCGTAATGTGATATTATGATCGTAATTCAACCAACGGCAAAAAGCTAGCCCTCATGTCTCCGGAGTATCAAATGAGTACCCTTTCGGGAAGAACCGCGATCGTGACCGGAGCCTCCTCGGGCATCGGCCGCGCCAGCGCCGAGGCCTTGGCGCGGGCAGGATTTGCCGTCTTCGGAACAAGTCGCAGCAAGGCCGGCAACGGCCCGAAGCAGGTGTCCATGCTGACATGCGACGTGACCGATGGTGACGCCGTCGGCGCCCTCGTTTCAACCGTGCTGGCGCAGACCGGCCGGATCGACCTCTTGGTCAACAATGCCGGTGTCGGCCTGCTTGGCGGCGCCGAGGAATCCTCGGTCGCACAGGTGCAGGCCCTGTTCGACGTCAATCTGTTCGGTGTCATCCGCATGACCAATGCTGTGCTGCCGTCGATGCGGCGGCGCGGCGAAGGTCGCATCATCAACATCGGCTCGATTCTGGGATTGGTACCTGCGCCATACGCAGCTCATTATTCGGCAGTCAAGCATGCGCTCGAGGGCTATTCGGAATCGCTCGACCACGAGGTGCGTGCCTTCAATATTCGCGTCTCGGTCATCGAGCCGGCATACGTGCGTACCGTCTTCGACCAGAACGGCATCGAGCCAGATTCCGTATTGAAAGAGTACGATCAGGCCCGAGCCGGGGTCGGCGCGCTGCTTCGCGACGTGATGCCCAAAGCCGATCGGCCGGAAGTGGTGGCGGATGTGGTCGTCAAGGCGGCGACCGATGCCCGTCCGCGACGGCGATATACCGCCGGCAAGGCAGCGCGCCAGGTCAGCATGCTGCGTCGCTTCGCTCCGGCAGAGATGTTCGACAAGACCTTGCGCAAGCAGTTCCGCCTACCGGTCTGAACCACAGCGAGGGAGTTCACGCACATGAGACTGGCAGCCACAACACAATTGGTCAGGCGCCACAGCTCGGAGGTGTCCAACATGGCACATACATTCAATCAGTCGCACTATTCACGGCTATCGTTTCAAGATGCGCCAACGCGCTCTGTGGATGTCGGCGGCACGGCATTTGTTTACCGGGAACTCGGACCCAGGACCGGCGTGCCGGTGATCCTGCTCAATCATCTGGGGGCTCAGCTGGACAACTTTGATCCACGCATCGTCGATGGTCTCGCTGCGACCCGGCGGGTGATTGCCTTCGATAACAGAGGCATCGGTGCTTCGGCTGGCAAAACGCCGTCAACCATCTCCGGGATGGCGCGCGATGCCGTCGCCTTTATCAGGGCGTTGGGGTTCGAAGAAGTAGATCTCTTCGGCTTTTCACTCGGTGGCTTCGTGGCGCAGGAGATTGTGCTGACCGAGCCCAGGCTTGTGCGGAAACTCATCCTGTCCGGCACCGGGCCGGCCGGCGGCCAAGGCATCGACAAGGTGACGCCGCTGACGATCGTGGACATGATCAAGGGCGCGCTGACCTTTCGGGATGCGAAATACTATCTCTTCTTCACAAGGACGGCGAATGGCCGTCGTGCCGCAAACGCATTTCTGGAGCGGCTGAAAGAGCGCAAGAGCAACCGTGACAAGGCGATTTCGCTGCGCGCGTTCGGCGCGCAGCTGAAGGCGATCAAGGCCTATGGGCTGCAAACGCCGCAAGATTTGAGCACCATCCGCATTCCTACTTTTGTTGCGAATGGCGATCAGGACAGGATGGTGCCGAGCGCCAATACCTATGATCTCGCCAGGCGTATCCCGGGCGCACAACTGGTGATCTACCCGGATGCCGGGCATGGCGGGATCTTCCAGAATTACGCCGACTTCGTCCCGAAGGCCCTGTCCTTCCTCGAGGGCTGAGACCTTTCCCACAGGGCGGCTTTGCTGCCGAAAACGCCGGTTTGTTTCATTCAGGAACACCGATAAACACTTTTAGAAAGTCACTGCCATGAAGGCATTCGTTGTCGATAAATATAGCAAGAAGGGCATTCTGCGGCTGGCCGAGATGCCGGAGCCGGAGCTCGGGGACAATGATGTCCTGGTCGAGATCCATGCCGCAGGGGTGAACCTGCTGGATTCCAAAATCAGAACCGGCGAATTCAAGCTCATCCTGCCCTATCGCCGGCCCTTTATCCTGGGCCACGACGTGGCTGGGAGGGTTGTCAGGGTGGGCTCGAAAGTCCGCAAATTCAAACCCGGCGACGCTGTCTATGCGCGGCCGCGCGACGGTCGGATCGGGACATTTGCCGAATTCATCGCAATCGATGAAGCCGATGTGGCCCTGAAGCCCGCAAACCTCAGCATGGAAGAAGCGGCTTCAATCCCTCTGGTGGGTCTGACCGCCTGGCAAGCTCTCATCGAGAGGGCAGGGCTGAAGAAGGGCCAGAAGATCTTCATCCAGGCTGGCTCCGGCGGCGTGGGGACATTCGCCATCCAACTGGCAAAGCATCTCGGCGCGACCGTTGCGACAACGGCGAGCGCGGCGAGTGCCGACCTGGTCAAGGGTCTCGGCGCCGATGTCGTCGTCGACTACAAGAAAGACGACTTCGAGAGCGTCTTATCGGGCTACGACGTCGTCCTGAACAGCCAGGACGCCAAGACGCTTGAAAAATCCCTGAATGTGCTGAAGCCGGGCGGCAAGCTCATCTCCATTTCCGGTCCGCCGGATCCCGAATTTGCCAGGAAGCAGGGACTGAACGTGGTGCTAAGGCTCCTGCTGCGCCTGCTGAGCCGCGGTATCCGGACCAAAGCCAAGCGCCGAGGCGTGGAATTTTCGTTCCTCTTCATGGGGGCGCAAGGTGATCAGCTGAGCAAAATCACGTCCCTCGTCGAAGATGGGGCGATCCGCCCGGTTGTCGACAGGGTCTTTCCCTTTGAAGCGACCAATGAGGCGCTGGCTTACGTCGAAACAGGACGTGCCAAGGGCAAGGTCGTCGTCAACGTCAGATAGCGCACCCACGGAAGCGCCCAAAACCTCAGTTGTTGCGGATTGCCACGAAACTTGCCGCAGCCTTCAGCAGGGCGGCCTGTTCGCCGTAAGGCTCAAGCAATTCATGCGCCTGCTTGACCAGGCCATGGAGCTGGCTGCGGGCCCAATTCGTGCCGTGCAGCGCCACCAGCGTCGCCTTGCCGGCGGCGGCGTCCTTGCCGGTCGCCTTGCCCATCTGGCTGGCATCGGCGGTCAGGTCGAGGAGATCGTCGGCAAGCTGGAAGGCAAGCCCGACCGCCGAGCCGAATTCGGCCAGCCGATCACGGTCCTGCGGGGCGGCGCCGGCAATGATGGCGCCGGCTTCGCAGGCGAAGCGGATCAGCGCGCCGGTCTTCATCGCCTGCAGCCGGATGATGCCGGCCTCATCCGGCCGGCTGCGCTCGGCTTCGAGGTCGAGCGTCTGGCCGCCGACCATGCCACCGGCGCCGGCGGCACGGGCCAGCGCCAGCACCAGGGCTGCCCTGCGCTCCGCCGGCAAGGCCGTCGCCTCATCGGCGAGGATATCGAAGGCAAGCGTCAACAGCGCGTCGCCGGCCAGGATGGCGGTGGCCTCGTCGAAGGCCCTATGCACGGTGGGCTGGCCGCGGCGCAGATCGTCGTCATCCATGGACGGCAGGTCGTCATGGATCAGCGAATAGCAATGCACGCATTCGAGTGCGGCCGCCACGCGGAGTGCCGCCTCGCTATCGGCGCCGAAAAGCGCGGCACTTTCCATGACCAGGAAGGGGCGCAGCCGCTTGCCGCCGTTCAGCACGCCATGCCGCATGGCCGCCATCAGACGCTCCGGCCGGGCGATCTCGCCGGCAAGCGTACGGCCGAGCAACAGCCTGAGCTCGGTCTCGATCGCCGCCGCCCGCACCAAAAGTGCGGCTTCAAAGGCCATGTGCTCGTCTTTCGTCATGGCCGGGAGCGGTAGCCGACACTCAGACGTTGCGCAAGAAGCCTCGCGCCATTATGCCGGAGGCGGGAGAGTGGCGCGGGTGGGCGGCTTGACGGAACCGATCGTCGATCATGAAACCGAAGGGCTGGACATGGCGCGACCGAGGCGCGTGAACCGCGCCGGTCTGAAGCGCATGGCTCGGCGCTGCCTGGTCGTCGTCGCCGTGCTGGCGGCGATACCCATTGTGCTCACGTTCCTTTACCTGCCGTCCTTCGTGCATCCGATATCGACCTTGATGGTGAAGGACCTGGCGACGATTTCCGGCTACGACCGGCGCTGGGTGTCGATCGACGATGTTTCGCCGGTGCTGGCCAATTCGGTGATCATGTCGGAGGACGGGCAGTTCTGCTTCCATCGCGGCGTCGACGTCGGCGAATTGCGCGGCGTCGTCGACGATGCGCTGGCCGGCGAGGCAACGCGCGGCGCCTCGACCATCACCATGCAGACGGTGAAGAACCTTTTCCTGTGGTCACGGCCGCTGGGCTCGGTGCGCAAGGTGGTCGAACTGCCGCTGGCCGTCTATTTCGACGCGGTGATGTCGAAACGGCGGATCATGGAGATCTATCTCAACATCGCCGAGTGGGGACCGGGCATTTACGGCATCGAGGCCGCCGCCCAGCATCATTTCGGCGTTTCGGCAAAACGGCTGTCGCGGCGGCAGGCCGCCCTGCTCGCGGTGTCGCTGCCCAATCCGATCGCCCGCAATCCGGCCAAGCCCGGTCCGGGTCTGCGGCGGCTGGCGTCGCTCATCGAACGCCGCGCCGGTCGTTCCGGGGCCTATGTCGGTTGTCTTGATTAGGATGAACCGCTGCCGGCTCAAAAAAATTCGCCGCAGTGCTGGCCAAAACGGCGCAGGGCGTGTATAGGCACCCGACTTTCTCAGATTATGGCCCTGACGCGGCCCTTTCACGAGGGCTATCGGGGCATTTTGACCATGTAGTGGAGCATATCCATGGCCGTTCCGAAACGAAAAACCTCTCCGTCCAAGCGCGGCATGCGCCGCTCGGCCGACGCTCTCAAAGCCCCGACCTATGTCGAGGACAAGAATTCCGGCGAAATGCGCCGCCCGCACCACATCGACCTGAAGACCGGCATGTATCGCGGCCGCCAGGTTTTGACGCCCAAGGAAAGCTGAGACCAGCTTTTCGACGGTTTGAATTGGCGAAAGACCGGCCAATGGCCGGTCTTTTTGCGTTTGGCGGCCTCCTGGCGTCAAGCCGAGCGCCTTCTATGCCAAAGGCCGGGGTGTCCGTGGCGATACTCGCTGCGACGGCAGTGCTGTATTGGGTCCGCATGCCTTGTCGCGGCGCTTCCGCGCGGCGACCGACCGGTTTTGGAGGACAAGCATGACCAAGCTCACCACAGCACCGCGCGATGTCTTCCAGACCTTCATGAATTTCCCGCTGGTCGAGGATCTCGATGCGCTGAAGGCCGATGTCGCCATCATCGGCATGCCTTACGGCAGTCCCTACACGATCGACGAGCTGATCAACGACCAGACCAACGCGCCGACCGCGGTTCGGCGCGCCTCGCAGCGCATCAGTCTCGGGCTCGACCGTTATGATTTCGACATTGGCGGGACCCTGTTCGACGGACAGGACGTCAAGGTGGTCGATGTCGGCGATGTCCCCGGCGATGCCGCCGGCGGCCACTACGGGCGGGCAGAAGCGGCGATCCGCAAGATCCGCGCAGCCGGCGCCTTGCCGATTACCATCGGCGGCGATCACGGCATTCCGATCCCGATCTTCCGGGCGTTTGATGGCGAAGGGCCGATCACCCTGGTGCAGATCGATGCCCATCTCGACTGGCGCGACAATGTCAACGGCGTCAGGGAAGGCTATTCCAGTCCCATCCGCCGCGCTTCCGAGATGGCGCATATCGCGGAGATTTTCCAGCTCGGCATCCGGGGACAGGGCAGCGCCCGGCTTGAGGAGGTCGAGGCGGCCCGCGCCTACGGCTCCAACATCATCACCGCCGATGAATGGCAGGATATCGGAACGACGGCGCTGCTCAAGCGCATCCAGGATGGCGGCCGCTACTACCTGACCATCGACGCCGACGGTCTCGATCCCGCGGTGATGCCGGCAGTCGAAGGACCGGCGCCTGGCGGCATCAGCTACCGGCAGACGATCGAGTTGATCAAAGGGCTGTTCGCCAAGGGGCGCGTCGTCGGCATGGACATCGTCGAGATCGCGCCGGCGCGCGACGTCAACGAGGTCACATCGATGACCGCCGGCCTTTTCATCCTCAATGCCATCGGCGCTGCCGTGCGCTCCGGGCAGTTCAGGCGCTGAGCCGGGTGACACGGTTGTTGCACCCGGTCTTCGACCGTGTTCACGGCTGTCAGCGAAAAATCTTGACGGCGTGCTTGCGGGGCATTCTACAGAAGGTGCCCCCATTGTTTTACGCAATTCCGGACCGCTCACACTTTCCTGGAATTGCTAGAGGAGACGCCTGATGTTCGGTGCTATCCCGCTGCTGATCGTGCCCTTCGTGGCCTACAATCTCGGACTCCTCGGAATATTCGGCAGCGGCGACGATCCGTGGGCCACCGAAATCTTCTCATTCCGCATGATGTCTGGCGGGGTGTTTTCGATGACGCTCGGCGACCTGATGGTGGTGATCGGGCTGATCTTCCTGTTCCTCGAAATGGTGAAATCGGTGCGCACCACGAACGCCTCGATCATGGACCATCTGTTGTCGACGCTGGTCTTCGTGGCGTTCCTGGTCGAGTTCCTGCTGGTGAAGGGCGCGGCGCACTCCGTCTTCTTCACGCTGATGGTGATCGCGCTGTTCGACGTGCTGGCCGGTTTCTCGGTCTCGATGCGGTCTGCGAGCCGGGATATCAACCTGAACTAGCCGAAGCCTCAGCCCGGGTCGGCGGTGAAGCCGGCGGCCTCGATGCCGGCAATGGCGGCGGCTTCGTCATTGTCCGACGTATCGCCCGAAATGCCGACGGCGCCGATGACGGCGCCTGTATGATCGCGGATCAAAACACCGCCGACGACCGGCAGGACGCGCCCGCCAGAGACGTCGGAAATGCCGGCGACGAGATGCGGCCGCTCCTTGGCGAAGGCCTCGACGCGGCGCGAGCCCATGCCGATGGCTAGCGCGCCATAGGCCTTGCCGGCCGACATTTGCGGGCGCAGGAACGAGGCGCCGTCCTGACGCTGGAAGGCGACGAGGTGAGCGCCGGCATCGAGCACGGAGACGCCGAGCGGCTTCAGCTTCAGCTCGGCGCCCTTGGCGAAAGCGGCGTCGATTATGTGCTTGGCCTTTTCGAGGGTCAGTGCGGTCATGGCTGTCTCCTGTTCAAAACGCGTCAATCATCGGCCTGACACGCGAGATGCGAAATCCCGGTTGCGGTTGAAATTGCTTCGCGTGGGAAAGCGGGATGGCAGGCGGGGGCGTGGCCGATATGCTCAGCCGCTTCCAGTCTGCCATCGACCATGGGAATCGTCAGGCGATTTTTTTCTTGGCCCGCGCCGGCTTCTTGACCGGGGCGGCAGGTGCGTTGGCGAGATCTTCGGCTTCCTTGGCAAGGCGCAATGCCCGGAGCTTGTTGGTCTTGGCCTGGCGGGCGTCGGCCTCGGCGACATACTCCGCCATCGCCTTTTGCCGCACCGTGGCTGCATCTTCCTGCTTCTTGAAACGCATATCTGCCCGGGCGCGGGCAGTATCCTTAGAGTTCTCAACCAAGAGCGTTATCCAATCCCATAAATTATGTTTTTCAGCCCCTTGATAGCAGAGCCGCCCCATAAATGGGAAAATAAGTTGGTCAGGAGGCGGCGGCCTGGCCGGCGCTCGACGCCTTGCGAGCGACCACCGCCTCGTATCCGGCCTGCAATGTGGCGCGGACGGAAGGCCGCCTCGCCGCTGCAACTGGCGTCCCCAGATGGTCGTGGCGCAACTCGTCCATGAACTGCTCCCACATTGGCGGGCCGCCCTTCTCCAGCAGTTCGGCGCGGATCGACAACTCCTCGCTGACTGGCAGCCAGACGCGGCCCCAGGCACCGAGATGCGCCATGATCGGCACCAGCGTGATGGCCATCTCGGTCAGGCTGTAGATCGCCTTCTGCTTGTGCGAGGGATCGTCAGCCTTGGTCAGCATGCCGAGTTCCATCAGCCGCTTCAGCCGGTCGGCCAGGATGTTGGAAGCGATGCCCTCGATCGAGCCGTTGAGCAGCTCGCGAAAGTGGCGTTTGCCACCAAAAATCATGTCGCGCAGGATGATCAGGCTCCAGCGGTCGCCGAATACTTCCAGCGACAGATTGATCGGGCATCCCGAGCGGTGTTCGGTTTTCATCCGACTCTCCCCAAAAAAACCGGTTGCATTGTCGTATCAGTTTTATTATCGTGCAACCGATTGCAAAATGCAATCAGTTTGAAGCTTAAGCGAGGAGATTCCCATGACAAAGGCCGCAGCACCCGAAATCGTCTCCCAGGCGTTTGGCGACCCCCGGGATCCAGCCATGCTGCTGATCACGGGCGCCATGGCCTCGATGCTGTGGTGGCCGGAGGCGCTTTGCAAAAAACTTGCCGGCGAAGGCCGTTTCGTGATCCGCTACGACAACCGCGACACCGGCCTGTCGACCAAATATGCGCCGGGTGAACCGCCCTACACGTTCGACGACATGGCGGACGATGCCGTGCGCGTCCTCGACAGCCACGGCATCGGGAAGGCGCATGTGGTGGGGATGTCGATGGGCGGCATGATCGCGCAACGGCTGGCGCTGAGACACCCCTCGCGTGTCATCACATTGACGGTGATCAGCAGTTCGCCGGTGGGGATCGATACATCGCATCTGCCGGGGACGGCCGAGGCCTATATGGAGCACTCGGCCGACGGCGCCAAGGTCGACTGGTCGAACCGCGAGCAGGTGGTCGGCTTCGTCGTCAAGGACGCCCACGCCATCGCAAGCACCGCGCATCCGTTCGACGAGAAGGCGATGCGGGCATTTATCGAACAGGACTATGACCGATCCGGCGATTTTTTGAGCGCGACCAACCATTTCATGCTGAAAGGCAGCGAGGATCTGAAAGGGCGCCTGCACGAGATCAAGGCCCCGCTGCTCGTCATCCACGGGACGTCAGATCCGATCTTTCCAGTTGAGCATGGCGCGGCCCTCGCCGATGCCATCGCCGGCGCACGGCTTGTCCGCATCGAAGGCGGTGGCCACGAACTGCATCCCCAGGATTGGGACACGATTGCAGCAGCTATCATTGCCCATACCAAGCCCTGACAGAGGCTTGACAGGCTCCTCTGCGGAAAAGCCAGGTGACATTTCGGTGTTGTCAGGCAGTGTCAACGAATTCGAAAACAAGCGAGCAAAGCATGTCCCTGACGTTCCATTTTCATCCGCTGGCTTCGTTCTGCTGGAAGCCGCTGATCGCGTTCTATGAGAACGAGATCCCTTTCACGCCGGTCATCGTCGATCTCGGCGACGAGCAATCGCGCGCGGCGTTCCTGAAAGTGTCTCCGACCGGCAAGATGCCGGCGCTGCGTGACGATGCGCGCAAGCGCACGGTGCTGGAATCGACCATCGTCATCGAATATCTCGCCGCGCACTATCCAGGCCCGGTCGAACTCATCCCCACAGACATCGATCTGGCGCTGGCCGTCCGCCAGGCCGACCGTTTCTATGATTTCTACGTCCAGGCGCCGATGCAAAAGATCGTCGGCGACAGGCTGCGGCCGCAGGACAACACCGATCCGTTCGGGGTCGAGGAGGCGCGCGCGCAACTGCGCAACGCCTACGCGATCGTCGAGGAGGAGATGCGCTCGAAAATCTGGGCGGCCGGCCATAGCTTCACCATGGCCGACTGTGCGGCCTCGCCGGCGCTCTTCTACGCCAACAAGGTCGAGCCGTTCGGCGACAAATATCCGGCCGTGAAACGCTATCACGACCGCCTGCTCAAGCGGCCCTCTTTCGCCAGGGTGATCGAGGAGGCGCAGCCCTTTTTCAAGTTCTTTCCCTACAATAACGGCTGATCTGAACGATCTCGCCTAGGGTGCGATCAGCTTCTCGCGCCCTTCCGGCTCCACCATCTTGAGCCGGGTTTCGGGCCCGTCGGCTTCGAGGATGATATAGCTCACATCATCGCCGCCGACGAAGCTCAACCCGGCGCTGGCGGTCGAGGCGGCGATCTTGACCGAGGGCTGGCCGTTTGGTGGGATCAGCCGAAACAGCACCGTCTCGGCCTCGCCTGCCGCCGCCGGCAGAATGGAAATGCTGGACCGCAGCCGGCCTTCGCCATCAACGATCTCAAGCCCGCTGCCGCGCAGGATGCCTGCGCCGTCTGCTTCGGCCGGCAGAATTTGCATCAGACCGGTTGCTGCGAACAAAATCAAATTGACCGCAGTCACGGCACCAAGAAGCGTTTCGCGTCGCATTGGTTGGTCCTCCTGTCATTAAATCAGGGAGCAAGGACCGGTTGCATTTTCCGCGTTGCGCCCCGCCTATGCTTCCCAGAACTGATCAAGCCAAATATTGAGCTTGAGGAAGCCGGCACTGCTGACCGTATAGACCCGCCTCGTGCCTTCGGCCTTGGCCTGAACCAGACCGGCGTCCAGCAACACTTTCAAATGCTGGGACACGGCCGGGCGAGAGACTGGCAGGCCCGAAGCCAGTTCGTTGACGGTTTTCGGGCCGCGCCGGAGCTCTTCCAAGAGATAGCGCCGGTTGGGATCGGCAATCGCCATGAAGGCGTCAGAAAAGATCATGCCTATACTTGTGGGGCAAAGTTTTTCAAATCTCAACCGTCAGCTTCCGCTTTTCTGAGCCGCAATGCTTCAGGGGTGACCGAGCGGTCGGCCGGCTGGGTCTTGAAGGCATCGCGGTCTTCGATCGGCACCGGCGCGCGGCGGCTGATGCGCAGCAGCGTGTAGGCGGCGAGGCTGAGATGCGCCAGAGCGGTGGCCAGGAACAGGCCTTCG
Organism: Mesorhizobium sp. P171375; assembly: GCF_057786075.1. NCBI lineage: Bacteria > Pseudomonadati > Pseudomonadota > Alphaproteobacteria > Hyphomicrobiales > Phyllobacteriaceae > Mesorhizobium > Mesorhizobium sp. P171375. The sequence continues at coordinate 259,352 of NZ_JBYNWF010000001.1, read as the reverse complement.
GGGCGGAACCAGCCCATCAGGGCGGCGGCCAGCAAGGGCCCGATCATGGTGCCGAACCCGTACAAAAGCAGCAGGCCGCCCGAGACCTTGACGAAATCCTCGGCGCGCGCGTGGTCGTTGGCATGCGCCACCGCGATCGAATAGAGCGTGTAGGCGAAGGCGCCATAGGCGGCGGTGAGCACAATGACGAGAACCGAGGAGTGCGGTTCGAACAGGAAGATCAGGATGGCGAACAGTGCGGCGCCGAAAGCGGCGCCCGCCAGCACGAAACGACGGTCGGTCTTGTCGGAGAGGCGCCCGGCCGGAAGCTGCATGGCGGCACCGGCAACAACCACAAGGCTCATCATCAACGCAATCTCGGCCGTGGAAATGCCGATGCGCGCGCCATAGACGGCGCCCAGCGTGCCCCAAGCGCCGTTGGCGATACCGACCAACAGGCAGGCGACCGCCGACACCGGTGAGTTGGCATAAAGCCCTTTGACGTCGAGCTTAACGTCCTGCAATGGCTTGGGAGACGAGGCCGATGACACCGCAGTCGGGATCAGCGACAGGCAGAACAATATGCCGGTGATCATGAACAGCGATGCCGATTTGACGTCGCCGCCGGCAACGATCATCTGGCCGCCCATGATCGAGGCATAGGTGACCATCATGTAGAGGCCGAAGACGGTGCCGCGGTTCTCATTGGTGGCCTTTTCGTTCAGCCAGCTTTCGATGACCATGAAGGCGCCGGCCATGGTGAAGCCGGTGAAGGCGCGCAGCAGGATCCAGACATATTCGTCGATGATCAGGCCGGTGAGCAGGGCGACGATAGCGCCCGACGCGGCAAAGGCACCGAACGCCCTGACATGCCCGGCGCGGCGCACCAGGCGCGGTGCGAAGAAGCAGCCGGTGACGAAGCCGCCGGCCCAGGCGGTGCCCATCAGGCCGAGCGATGCGGTGGAAAACCCTTCGATCTGGCCGCGCAAGGGCAGCAGCAGGCCGTGCAATCCCGAAGCCGCGAGCAGGAAAGCAGTGCCGCGAAGCAGCGAGAGGATCGGTCTGTAACTTGCAAACATTGTTTGATCCGGCTGGAGGGGAATGTCATTTCTGAAGACGGGAGCAGCTCTGAAGACAGGCGCATTCGGGCTTTTCGGCGGCGGATGCTCCGATGCCGAAACGAACGCGAAAACTAGCCGCGGCGAAACAGGGCTTCGGCCGCCGATTTGGTGCTGCCCTTGGTCTGCAATTCGGCTTCCAGCCGGGCGATCTCGTCGCGCAGGATGCCGATCCGCTCGTTCAGGTCACCGACCGAAAGCAGCGACAGATCCTGTCCGATTTCATGCGGCCTGGATTTCTTTTTGGGTTCGTCGTCGAAGATCGCCATCGTCGCTCCTCCCTGATTCAGCATTTGGCCGATCCAGCATCGGCCTGATTCAGCATTTGCCTGATCCGGCAATCAGCATACATAGGGCAGGGGTGCTGATGCAAACAGCCGGCAAGAAACTGGCAGCCGGCGACAGACCGGCAGGATCGGGATGGAAAACTTCATGGCGAGCGGACATAAAATTCCGACCAGGATGACGGCCATTGCAATTTCGCAACCGGGCGGACCGCGGGTGCTGAAACCGGAAACGCGCGACGTGCCGGTGCCCGGCCCCGGCGAAATCCTGATCCGGGTGCGTGCGGCCGGCGTCAACCGGCCCGACGTGCAGCAGCGCAAGGGCGCCTATCCGCCACCGCCCGGCGCCTCGGACCTGCCCGGCCTCGAGGCATCGGGCGAAGTGGCAGCCCTTGGCGACGAGATTTCGCGCTGGCGCCTCGGCGACCGGGTCTGCGCGCTGACGCCTGGCGGTGGTTATGCCGAATATGTCAAGGTTCATGCCGGCAGCGTGCTGCCGCTGCCTGCCGGCTTCACCCATACAGAAGCGGCCGCCGTGCCGGAAAACTATTTCACCGTCTGGCACAATGTGTTCGAGCGCGGCGGCCTGAAGAAAGGCGAGACATTGCTCGTGCATGGCGGCTCGTCGGGTATCGGCACCACGGCGATCCAGTTGGCGTCGGCCTTCGGCGCCTATGTCGTAACCACCGCCGGCAGCAAGGAGAAGTGCGACGCCTGCCTGAAGCTCGGCGCCGACCGGGCGATCAACTACCGCGAGGAGGATTTCGTCACCGCGGTCAAGGATGCCACCGGCGGCAAGGGCGCCGACGTCATTCTCGACATGGTCGGCGGCGACTATGTCGCGCGCAACTACGAGGCGGCGGCGGTCGAGGGCCGGATTGTCCAGATCGCCGTCCAGGCCGGCGCGGTGGCGAGCGCCGATTTTTCAAAAATCATGGTCAAGCGGCTGACCCATACCGGCTCGACGCTGCGGCCCCGCACGGTCGAGTTCAAGGCAGCGATAGCTGCGGCGCTCGAAGCGCAGGTGTGGCCGCTGCTCGGCACACGCAAAGTGTCGCCGGTCATGGACATGATCTTCCCGCTGGCCGACGCCTGGCGCGCGCATGAGCGCATGGAAGAGGGCGAGCATATAGGCAAGATCGTTCTCGACGTCGGCTAGGGCATATCGATTTTCAGGTGAGGCCGGTCTGCAAATGATGGCGTCCTGCGCTTCCGGTGCTCACGTACAAAAAGTACGCTCCGCTCCGGTTTCTCGGACGCCACCATTTTCGACTCGGCCTGACCTGAATCTCGACACGCCCTGGGCGTGTATCCGCTGCCAGCAAGATGAACAGAACCTTAATGGTGCAATGCAGCATTTGCATTGCGGCTATGCAAAGACGTCTGTTCAATTCGTGTGCAGCACTGCCTATCTAAGCGTCATCGAAACGATTTGATCCAACAACTGGAGGAATACCATGAACCCGATCCGCGCTTTCCGTAACTGGCGTATGTACAACGAAACCGTGCGCGAGCTGAACAAGCTCAACGCCCGTCAGCTCAGCGACCTCGGCATCAGCCGCGGCGACATCGAGCGGATTGCCCGCAAGGCCATCTAATTCGAAGCATGGCCGGCCGTAAGGCCTGGCCATGTGCTAGAAGCAAGAGCCGCAGCAGACGTTTACCGTCGCCGGTTCCGAGCCCGCTGGACCCTGTCCGGCGGGTTTTGTCGTTTTGGACCCTCTTTTTATGACTCGGCATCAACGATCGCCGAGGCCGAGGCTTTTCCGACCTCCACGCAGTCTGCGTCCGGCGGGCACCCTGCGCCAAAAACATTGCGAAACGGCGGCGGAGCGGTTATACAGGCCGCGAATTTCCCATTTTGGTGGCTCTAAACCACCGCCCGCGCGGGAACGCGGGCGAACGAGAAGGATTTTGGAAATGGCCAATACGCTGCTGATGCCCAAGGCGACCGCCGTCTGGCTGGTCGACAACACCGCGCTCTCCTTCGAGCAGATCGCGCAGTTCTGCGGACTGCATCCGCTCGAGGTCAAGGCGATCGCCGACGGCGAATCGGCGCAAGGCATCAAGGGCATGGACCCGATCATGACGGGACAGCTGACCCGCGACGAGATCGCGCGCGCCGAGAAGGATCCGAACCAGCGCCTGAAACTGTCCGACCCCAAGGTGCGGGTGCCGGAATCCAAGCGCAAAGGTCCGCGCTACACGCCGCTGTCGAAGCGCCAGGACCGACCCAATGCCATCCTGTGGCTGGTGCGCAACCACCCGGAATTGAAGGACGCGCAGATTTCCCGCCTGGTCGGTACGACCAAGTCGACGATCGAACAGATCCGCGAGCGCAAGCACTGGAACTCGGCCAATCTGCAGCCGATGGATCCGGTGACGCTGGGTCTCGCCTCGCAGATCGACCTCGACATGGAAGTCAACCGCGCCTCGCGCGGCCGCGAACACGCGCAGCCGGTCGGTGACACGCTGCTGCCGGCGGCCCTGACCGAGCGGCTGGTGCCGGCGCCGGAGAAGCCGAAGGATGAGGATGCAGAGCTCGACGCCAACGCCGTGTTCGCCAAGCTCTCGGCGCTGAAGTCGAAGGACGGCGACACCAACGACGACGAGTAGGGTTCGCGACGAGTAAGGTTCCCATGCCAATAAAAAGCCCGCTTCGCGCGGGCTTTTTGCTGGTGGCTGCCGTTAGCTCAGCTGCGCGCCGCCCGATCCGGCGTCATGCCGTAATCCTCGGAGCGTTCGACCGCGCGGTAGAAATCGGCAAGCTGCTTGCCGCGCTCCGGCTTGAAGATACGGCCGGCGATGACCACGGAGCCGATGCGGTCGATGCGGAAGGCGCGGAAATCGTCGCGCATCTCGCACCAGGCGACCAGCGTCCATACCTTGCCCCAGAACCATAGGCCGAGCGGACGGATATCGCGCGCGGTGCCGCGACCGGCCTCGTCGCGATAGTCGATGGTCAGCACCTGGCGCTTCTCGACGGCGCGCTCGATCAGGTCGATCGCCTCGCGGGCGGCGTCGCTCACCACCCACATCGGCGTGTGGATCTCGGTGCGGGCGATGCGGTCTTTCTCGGCGTCGGGCAGCACGGCGCCGATCTTGACCAGCGCCTCGTCAGCGGCACGCGCCATGGCCGCACCACCAAAGGCGCGCACCATGCGGGCGCCTGCGACCAGCGCGACGATCTCGTCACGCGTGAACATCAGCGGCGGAAGGTCGAAACCCTCCCTCATCATGTAGCCAACGCCCGCCTCGCCGTCGATCGGCACCCCGGTCGACTGCAGGTCGGCAATGTCGCGGTAGATGGTTCGCTCGGAAACCTCGAGCCAGGTGCCGAGCTTCTGGGCGGTGACCAGCCGGCCACCGCGCAGATGCTGCACGATCTGGAAGAGCCTGTCGGCACGGCGCATCGTATGGTCCCTCGGCTGCTTTGCTATGAATGTCGTGGTCCCCAAACCGGTTCCGGGCGACATCCACTATGGTTTCAATCCTTCGCGCTTGCGCTGCGCGGCGACGAATTCCGCGCCGAAGGACAGTTTCTTCGTCGTCGGCGCGTTGGTGTCGAGCACGCGCCAGAACGGCGCAATCGCTGACAATTCCATGCCGCACTCGAGATCCTCATTGGCGGCTTCTGCAACAGTGCCCAGATGATAGCCGATGGTGACCGGACATGTCACTTGCGCCCCGTGCTCGATGGCGAGAGCGGTGCGCAAGGCGCGGACGTCCATCTCGACGCCGTTGGGTATGGAGCGGATGAAATCATCGACCTGGCGGGCCGTCGGCACCAGCATCGGCTGACCCTCGACGACGTCACCTATCGTGCGCAGCGTCGGTTTCACGCCATTGATGCCCGACGTGTTCAGCCTTTCGTTCCAGCTTTTCACCATTCATGTCTCCTGACACATTTATGTCATGGTGCTCCTGACAGCATTCTGTCAGGAGCCTTCAGCATCGTCGGTAGCGAGCACAAAAAGGTTTGCGCCAGCCCGGGGCATTGCTGGCCGAGTTTCATGTCAATGATCCGGGCGTTGCAGGGGCCGCATCCAAGCATTGTCATGAAAAAAAGCCTCAGACCTCGCGAATGCGGCTGCGACCCTCATACATATCGGGCCAGCCAATGTCCTTGCGGATGTCCGCTGGCAGGGAGTTCAAGAAGCGCTGAGTACGGACTTCATTGCGCATCGTGCGGATCTTGCCGACATAGTGCTGTACGCTGTTCAAAATACCAAAGCTGTTCATGACCGTCTCCTCTTCTCTGATGGAGACACTATCGCACACCCCTCCTGACAGCAGTCTGTCAGGAGCCTGTCAGGTCGCTGAAGAAAGCTGCGAGGTGCGTTGCGAGTGGCTCGGAAACGAGCCTTTTGTCAGGAATGGCTGGATTGGCAAAGACCATGCAAGAAGCGCTTTGACAGCCGTCCGCGATGCTGGTCAAAGGCAGCATGTCGAAACTGCTCGCCCTTGTCATCATCGGCATGATGGCCATCCAGCTGATCAAGCCGCTCGGCTGGCCAGGCTTGAGGCGGCGCGGCGATTTCTGGAAGCTGGCGCTGCTCGCCATGGCTGCCATCGCGCTGGCCGGCGCGCTGGGACACTGGACATAGCACCGCCCTTGCCGAAGCAGGCCAGCTTGTGTCAGGTCGGATCGACCGTGCCCATGGCGATCATGCGAATTGCGGTGAGGCTGGGGACGAAGAAGTAATCGCCACCGCGCGTCGTCACGAATTCAGGCAGGTTCGCCGCGATGAAGGGCGTGGCGTTGGCCGGCCCGGCCGGAATGACGTGCTTGCTGGATTCGGCCCGGTTGCCGGTCAGCGGGCAGGTGTCATTGCCGGCTTCGAAATCCAGGCCGTAGCTCATCCATTGCTGCTGGATGAATTCGAACTGCCGGAAAATGCTTGAACAGATCGCCATCATGATCACGCCCTGTTCGCCATCGGGATCGGCATAGGGCAGCCCGCGGCGCAGGATGCGGCGGCGGTTGGTGAGCGTGCTTGCCCCATGCGTCTCGCTCAGCAGCGGGTCGAGCATGTCGCGCGGATTGGCGCGGCGTATATGGGCGCCGAACGGGCATTTGGCGCCGATCGGGGTCATCGCCGTAACGGAAGCCGGTGAGCAGCCGGGCAAAGGCGGCCAGCCGTTCCTGGTGCCTGGCGTCGTCGCGCGGCTTGCGCAGCGCGGGGTCGATGCAATCGGCCCATTCGGCCATCAGACGCTGGTGATCGGCCCAGCACGGCGCGGCCAGCAGCGGAATGCCGGACCGCCAGCGGCCGACCAGCTTGGCCGAGACGGTCTCATAGGCCTCCACGTCGTCGGCGATGCCGGTAACCTGCTTCCACAGGGCCGCCTGCCGCCGCATCTCGGCCTCGAACCCAGGCACGTCCTGGCGCAGCTTGCGCCAGACCATGAAGGTGCCGTTGCGGGCAAAGCCGGGCGGCTGCGTGGCGACCGGAAATTCCTGGCCCTCGTCGACCTGACCGAGGATGAACTCGCCGGTCTCGAGTGCTTTCCAACTGGTCTTGGGATCGTAGGGGCCTTCAGCGATCTTGCCAGCGCCGATGACGGCGCGCGCCTCTGCGTCGGCCTGGAACTGGCCGCGAAAGACCGGATCGCTGATGCCGTCGGTGAAGCCGAAGGGCTCCTTCGGCTGCGGGATCATCGTGCCGTCAGGACCGGGTTCCATCAGCGCGGCGGAATCCTGCCAAAGGGCTTGTCCGTCAGCTCCGTGCCCTGCGAGCAGAGCAACGCCACTATTGGACTTTGCCACAAGCTCCTGCAGCCATGCGGTCCATTGCCCGAGTTCAGGCAGCGGCGTGCCGTCGGGATTGGCGCCGACATTGAGCGACACCCAGACATGGGCCGGGCGAGTGGTCCCGTCGAGATGCGAGCGCCACACGGGGTCCCAGTGTTTTGGTGCGCTGCCTTCGACGTCGCCGAGGATGTCGGCGCGGCAGCCCATGCCGTCAATGAACTCGTCGGGCAACAATCGCAGCGTGCGGGTCGGCAGATCGAGTGCGCGCAGGCCGAGAAAGGTGAAGCCGATGTTGAGCGTGATCGGCGGCTTGCGCAGCAGTGTGGGTCCAGCGCCACCAGCCTCGGACTTTCCCCATGGCTCGGCCGTGGTGATGCGTGGCCGGATGCCTTGCACGAACAGCCGGCCGGCGGCAGCATCGGCGATGGTGAAAAACAGGTGCCGGCTGTGTGGAAAGCCAAAACGGCCATAGGGGCGATGGATGTTGCCTTGGGTGTCGGGAAGGTCGAGTTCGATCATCGCGCCCACTCCGCCGCCGGCGCCCGGATTTCACCGGCCTGCTGTGTTGGTTCCGCCGGATCGTCCGGCTTACGGCGCCGAGAAAGGCACCGAAGCGGGCGTGAAGTGCTGTGTCGTCAAGGCCCTGCGCCTCGATAGCGAAACGGGTGAAATGCTGCTGGATGAACAGCGACTTCAGGACCGAAGGCAGGTCGGCGCCGGGTGCGGTTGGAAACGGCGTCATGCCCTGTTGGAAGACCTTGCGATACAGGCTCCAGGCCGTGAGCAACGTCACGATGACCAGCAGTGAAACCACGGCGACGCCCCATGTGGCTGCCGTCGCGATCCATTGCGCAAAAGCATTGTGAACGCCGAAGACGGCGAAGATGCTGTGCAGGAGGAGGATCGCCAGCCATATTGCGATCGCGCCTGCCGCGGCGATGCCGACCGGCTTGAGCGCGCCGATCTCCAGCGTCTTGTCTTTGACGTCGAGGCCGTCCGGCCAGTAGTCGTTGAACGGCATCGTCGTCTCGATCTGGCAGCGTTTGATATAGGCGTGAAACCCGTCCGCGGAATCGATGCCGTCGAAGTCGACGCAATGGCCGAAGATGATCACCAGATCGCGTTTCATCGTCGCCCACAATTGATCGGTGTAGGCGCGTAGAGCATCGCCTTCGGCCTGTGCGTCGATATCGGCCGCGAACAGCAGAAAAGGCGTACCCAGCTGATCTACGGGCTGCGGCGCCAGCGGATTGACGGCACGCACGGCGCTGACCAACGCATCGCTCGAAATGCGCCCGTTGAAGGCTGGTTCATGGATGATGACGAACCGGGCGAGGTGGTTCAAAGTGTTGAGTGAGAAGGGCGAGGGCCGCGCATTGGGCGGCGATTCCGCCGTTTGCTTGCCGGTGGCCAGCAACGCCAGCTTCTGCGCCAGCAGTTGACGGTGCGAGCGCGAACGGCCGATCTCGTCGGGGTCGATCATAATGTCGACTCGGATCGGGGCGAGGACCGTCAGGAAATAGTGGCCACCGTCAAGGTTTGGCATTGGCCGCCCCACGCTTCTTTTCGAGCATGTCGATGAATTCGTTCCGCGCCTTGTCGGCCTTGCGCGTCGCTACCGAGGCGATCGGTGCAAAGCCCGGCGATGCCAGCGAATTGGCCACCTTCACAAGCGCTTCCCTGTAGGCCTGCGCAAAGGCCTTCGGGTCGCTGCTGGCGTGGATCCTGGCGAGCTTCAGCACCTCGTTGCGGACACGCAGCGCTGCCTTGATGTCGCGCTGTGCTGCCCCGGGCGTGGCGTTGTAATAGTAGTTGGTATGGATCTGGTTGGCGCCGATATAGTCCTTGAAACTCGAGATCGGGATCGAGTGCGGATATCTGGTGCTGGCATACCAGAACATGTCCAGGCCGCTCGGGATGCCATCGGCGAAGGCGTCGATATACTGATCCCAGGTGCCGTTGAAATTGGACAGGAACAGCATGTAGTCGTTCTGGATGGCCTGCTTGCCCTGGCCGAGATCAGGCCATTGGTCGCGCCGGATGATCACCCAACGCGCGAAATGAATGAGCTTCAGCCCAAGCAAGCCCGACAGCTGCGCAGGCCCGGCGCGCGCCACCATGAAAATCAGGTGCTGGATCCAAGTCCACCGAGGCCGCATCGGTGTCAGCACATTCATTGCATATGCTTTGCCGGCAATGTTCGACATGCCACCCCACACCCCTTGCCCAATGGCAGAATGACCCAGCAGTCCTGAATCCGCAAGGTGGCATTGCAGAAGTAACGCCGGGCTGGCGCATTCATGTTGTTTTGACTTGGAATATTCTTCCTCCAATTCATTGGAGGGATGCCGAAATCAACAGTATTTCGAAAATAATCGATCCAGTTCTCCGAAACCGGCTAGCCCGAACCCGTGCGCGATCTGGTCAATCGGCGAGGACCTGTCCAACCAGGTGTTCGGCCCAGGCCCGATACCCGGCTTCCGAGGCATGAAAACCGTCGGAGGCGAAACCCTCTTCGGGATTGGGGATCGGCAGGCGCGGCGCGGGTACGGCGCCGCGCTCGAAACACAGGCGCTCGCCCATGCGGTTCATTGCGGTGGCGCGGATCTCAAGGATTTTGCCGAGCAGCGGCGGCATGGCCGGCGCACGGGTGAACTCCAGCACCGGCGACCAGACGACACGCGCCTCCGGCCATTTGGCCCGAAGTGCGTAGAGCAGGCCGCCGAATTCTTTCTTGAAGCGCGGCACGGAGTGGAAATTCTTGGTGTCGTTGGTGCCGATGGCGAGCACGACATGCGTCCACGGGTCGGCGGAGAGATTGGGCAGGACATGGTCGCGGATCTGCCCCGACGTTGCCGAGTTGAAACCGGCGGCGCGCCAGCGCACGGCGTTGCCGGTGCGCTGAGCGATCATGACGGCAAGCTGCGCGGCAAGCCCGCGCTCGGAATTGCCGATGCCGACGGAGGCGGCCGAGGAATCGCCCAGCACCAGCAGCGAGATCGCCGGCGCCCTGCCCGAGATCTCGTGCATGACCGGCCCTTGCGCCGGGAGCATGCGGGTGGTGCGGCGGCGCACGCCGAGCCCCTGCCAGACATAGACGGGGTAGGCGAGCCAGGTGAGGAGGGCCGGGAAGCGCATGGCGATACCGTTATAGATTGGCGGCAGGCTTAGCGCATGTTCGGGCTGAGGTGAACGCCTTCAATCGTCGCAGCAGTTCGGCTTGTCCGCGTGCCTGTCCTGATATTCGTCATGCAGCCGCACCCAGTCCATCAGGTTTTGATAGGGGCCATTTTCGTCGCGGCCTTTCGGCGTCATGTCGAGATAATCGTAAGTGCCGATCTGAGCCTCGCCGCCACGGGCGCGCGACGTGAAGGTGAGGAAGATGTCGCCGTTCTCGTCCTTGTAGAAAACACTGGTGCCGGGAAGATCCTTCGATGTCCGTGGACGTGTCTCGAAATTGTAGGTGGTGTCGCCGGCCGCGATCTGCTTGTCGGTGAACGAGACCTGCATGTCGAAATTGAAATCCGAGGCGTAGGACGACACCCAGTCGAATTTCCAGCCCATGCGCTGCTTGTAAGGCAACAGCTCCGCCAGTGGCGCGCGCGCAACCACGACCAGAGACACGTCGTGATGCCTCAGATGCTGGTCGGCGCCGTCTATATGGTCGGCAAGGAACGAGCAGCCTTCGCAGCGATGATCCGACCCTGGCGTCATCATGAAGTGATAGACGATGAGCTGGCTGCGGTTGACGAACAGCTCCGCCAGGTTCTTCGGGCCTTGCTCTGTCTCGAAGACGTAATCTTTCCGGATCTTCAGCCAGGGCAATTCACGCCGCTCGGCGGCGATGCGCTCGCGAAACCGCGTCAGTTCCTTCTCGCGCGCCAGATGCGCCTTGTGCGCCTGGAACCAGTCTTCGCGCGAAACCACCTTGTTGCTAGGCATGAACTTCTCCCTGTCTGTCATCCCAAGGACGTTCGGGATGGGCAGGAACCGACATCGCCGTCAGCTTTTGCCGAAGGGGAGATAAGGATGGACGAGCTCCATCCCAAGACCAGGCTCGCCACAAACAAAAACCCGGGCGCATCGGCCCGGGTTTGTATGACAACGGGAGGACTGCGCTCAGGCAGCCTGTTCGAGGCTCGCCTTCCATGTCCCCAGCGCCGCCAGATGGTTCATGTGGGCGCGATGAGTGAAGGCGGCCTGACCGGCGGCGACGTTCGATGCCTTGCCGCTCCAGGCTTTTTGCGGGGCGGCCTGCAGGGCGCGGCCGTAGGAGAAGGTCAGCTTCCACGGATGCGGGCCGATGGCGTTGATGGCGTTTAGGTTGGCGGTCGCTTCCTCGTCGGACTGTCCGCCCGAGAGGAAGGCGATGCCCGGCACTGCTGACGGTACCGTCTCGCGGAACAGCTTTATGGTCTTTTCAGCGATTTCCTCGGGGCTGTTGGTCTTGCCGGATTTCTTGCCTGCAATGACCATGTTGGGCTTCAGGATCGAGCCTTCCAGCACCACGCGGGCCGCGTAGAGTTCGTCATAGAGCTTCATCAGCGTCGCCTTCGAGACCGCGTAGCAGGTGTCGATGTCGTGGGCGCCGTCCATCAGCACTTCCGGTTCGACGATCGGCACAATGCCGGCTTCCTGGCAAAGAGCGGCATAACGGGCCAGCGCATGGGCATTGGAGGCGATCGAATTGGCCGAAGGCACGCCCTTGCCGGTGTCGATGTCGATCACCGCGCGCCATTTGGCGAAGCGAGCGCCGAGCTTGTAATAATCGGCAAGGCGTTCGCGCAGGCCGTCGAGGCCTTCGGTGATGGTATCGCCGGGAAAGCCGGCCAGCGGCTTGGCCCCAGCGTCGACCTTGATGCCGGGAATCGCGCCCGCGGCCTTGATGATATCGACTAGCGGCGTGCCGTCGGCGGCCGTCTGGCGGATGGTCTCGTCATAGAGGATGACGCCGGAAATGTATTTGGTCATCGCGTCCTTGGCGCGAAACATCATCTCGCGGTAGTCGCGGCGGCTGTCGGCAGTCGATTCGACGCCGATGACGTCGAAGCGCTTCTTGATGGTGCCGGAGCTTTCATCGGCGGCCAACAGGCCCTTGCCACCGCCCACGATCGCGGCGGCAATGTCTTCGAGACGTTCGCTCATTCTTGCTTCTCCTGAAGGGATCTGTTCCGCGCTTAACGGAAGTCTACCGCCAAAGGAATGGCATCGGAAAGCTTGAATCGATTGAAAGTTCCTGGCGTCCGCTTTTGCGCCACCGATCCGGTCAGGCCTGTTTCCTCAGCACGTCGACGCCGGGCAGCGGCTTGCCTTCCATCCATTCCAGGAAGGCGCCGCCGGCGGTCGAGACATAGGTGAAGTCGTCGGCGACGCCGGCATGGTTGAGTGCGGCCACCGTATCGCCGCCACCGGCGACCGAGACCAGCTTGCCGGCCGCGGTGCGGGCCGCCGCATGCTTTGCCGCTGCCACCGTCGCATGGTCGAAAGGTTCGATCTCAAAGGCGCCGAGCGGGCCGTTCCAGACCAGCGTCGCGGCGCGGTCGATCCATTCGCCGATCGCCTTCACGGTCTTTTCGCCGACATCGAGGATCATGCCGTCGGCCGGCACGTCCGAGATGGCGACGGTCTCGCAGGCGGCGCCCGCTTTGAATTCTCTGGCGACGACGCCGTCGACCGGCAGGATGATGGCGCAGCCAGCCTCGGCGGCCTCTATCATGATCTGCTTGGCGGTCGGGGCAAGGTCGTGCTCGCACAGCGACTTGCCGACAGCGGTGCCGCGCGCGGCAAGGAAGGTGTTGGCCATGCCGCCGCCGATCACCAGCGCGTCGACCTTCTTCACCAGGTTCATCAACAGGTCGATCTTGGTCGACACCTTGGCGCCGCCGACAATGGCAACGACAGGGCGGACCGGATTGCCCAGACCTTTCTCCAGTGCCTCGAGTTCGGCCTGCATGGTGCGGCCGGCATAGGCAGGCAACAGCCGCGCCAGGCCTTCGGTCGAGGAGTGCGCCCGGTGCGCGGCCGAAAAGGCGTCGTTGACGAAAATGTCGCCATTGGCGGCAAGCCTTTCGGTGAAGGTCGGGTCGTTCTTTTCCTCGGTCTTGTAGAAGCGAGTGTTTTCGAGCAGCAGCACGTCGCCCTTGTTCATGGCGGCGACTGCACTTCCCGCCGTGTCGCCAACGCAATCCGAGGCAAAGCCAACGGGACGGCCGAGCACCTCGGCTGTGGCCTTGGCGATCGGCTCCAGCGAGAATTCGGGTGAGGGACCGTCCTTCGGCCGGCCGAAATGGGCGAGCAGGATGACCTTGGCGCCCTTGCCGGACAGCTCGGCGATGGTCGGCGCAATACGTTCGATGCGGGTGGCGTCGGTGACCTTGCCGTCGGCGACGGGCACATTGAGGTCGACCCGCACCAGCACGCGCTTGCCGCTGATATTGCCGATATCGTCGAGTGTCTTGAAGGCGGCCATGCTGGTTCCTTTCCGTGAAAATCGCCGGGACCATACCTCGCATCAATGACGATGCAAGGCTTGAGCTTGGGCAGGAAACAAATTTTGAGGCGACGGCATTAGTACGGCATTAGTAAAGATGGGACGAACTTTCGTTCGGTCAGCGCCGCCCCTCATTGCCCTGCCGGGCATTTCTCCCCGTATAGTGACGGGGAGAAAGGTCGCTGTCATCGATGGTTTCGCCAATCGCCTGCATTGCAGAGTGGGCGCCAAGCCTGTTCCCTTCTCCCCGTCACTATACGGGGAGAAGGTGCCGGCAGGGGATGAGGGGCGGCGCGGACGGTTGCCTTGTCAGCTCTCCGTCGTTGCCTTTTCCGGCTCCGGTGCCGGCTTCTCGTCAGCCCGCGCCTCTGCCGTTTCCGTCGGCTTGCGCCAGTTGCGGATGAAGGCGGAGACGCGGTCGCCGATCTCGCCGGCGCTGAGGAACACCGGCACCCGCGCCACCGGCGCGGTCGGCTCGAAGGACAGTCCGAGGCCTGTGATCTTACCCTTGTCGTCGACGTCGCGGACGATCAGCTCGATCGGCCCGATCAGCACCCGGTCGGCATATTCGGCGTGGCCGCCGAGCCTTGCCGTAACCAGCGCGCCGACGGTGAGCTTCTGCTCGGCTTCGGTCAGGCCCGGCGTGTAGGCTGCTTCCAACTCGGCGGCGGAGCGCGCCGGATCGACGGCGAAGGCGCCGAAGAAATCGGCATCCTCGGGGTCGACCACGGCGCGGCTGGCGAACAGCTTGTCGAGCAGGCGCGGATAGCGGTCAGGCACGAAGATATAGACCTGGTCGCCGGCAGCGAGCCGGCCCATGTCCTGGAAGCGCATCGAGCGGCCGTCGCGCAGCACCAGCGAGGGCCTGGCCCAGCGCGGGATGCGCTCGCCGCGCGCCACCGGGCTGCCGGGCGCGACGCGATAGGCGAGAAGCTCGTGATGGGCCGAGCCCGGCAGTTCGAGCTCGACCTTGTCCAGCGGACCGAGCCTCGCCGGCACGATCAGGCCGAGGCGGCGTGCCAGCGGCCCGACCGTCCAGCCCTGCACCACCAGCGAGACCAGCACGATGATGAAGGCGGTGTTGAAGATGACGCGGCCGTTCTCAAGCCCGCCGAGCAGCGGGGTGATGGCGAGCAGGATGGAGACTGCGCCGCGCAGGCCAACCCAGGACACGAAGGCTACCTCGGGGCGCGGCAGGCGGAACGGGATCAGGCAGAGCCAGACTGCGACCGGGCGGGCGACAAACATCAGGAACAGGCCAAGCAGCACCGCAGGCACCAGGATCGTCGGAAATTGCGACGGCGTCGCGAACAGGCCGAGGATCAGGAACATGATGATCTGCGCCAGCCACGACATGCCGTCCTGGAAGCGTTTCAGGATGGTGACGGCACGGATGTCGGAATTGCCGGCAATCAGACCGGCGAGATAGACCGCCAGGAAGCCGGAGCCGCCGATGGCGCCGGCTGCGGCGAACACCATAAGCGACAAGGTCAGCACGAAGATCGGCAGAAGGCCGTGGTCGAGATTGAGCCGGTCGACGAGGCGTACGATGGCAAGGCCGCCAAGCACACCGACAATGGCGCCGAGGCCCATATTGAGCACGAAGCCGAGGAACAGATCGGTGACCAGCACATGGGTCTCGGGATTGGCGTGGGCGGCGATGACCTCGACCAGGGTGATGGTCAGGAAGATGGCGATCGGGTCGTTGGTGCCGGATTCAACTTCCAGCGTGGCGCGTACGCGCTCGCGTAAATTGATTTCGCCAGCGCGCAGCAGGAAAAACACCGCGGCCGCGTCGGTCGAGGCGACAGCGGCACCGAGCAGGAAGGATTCCAGCCAACTGAGGTCGAGCAGATAATAGGCGGCGGCGCCGAACAGGCCGGTGGTGATAAGCACGCCGAAGGTCGCCAGCGACAGCGCCGGCCCGGCGGCCTGGCGAAGCGCATTGAGCGGGGTGCCGAAACCGGAATCGAACAGGATGACGGCCAGCGCCAGTGAGCCGGCAAAATAAGCCACGCGCGCATTGTCGAATTCGATGCCGAGACCGTCAGTGCCGGTGGCGAGACCGATGCAGAGGAACAAGAGCAGCAGCGGAGCGCCGAAGCGGAAGGCGATCAGGCTCGAAAACGCGGCGGCGACGACGAGCGCTGTGCCGACCAGCGTGACGAGATAGATCGCATGCTCCATCCGTGACTTGCCCCTCGAATTCCTCTTTCTCCCGATTTACGGGAGAGTGGGGCGAAGGCATGGCCAGTGCAAGGCGGGAGGGTGGTTTTTTGCCCTATGCCGCTGATTTTCCGGCATTTGGCGGCCCAGCGCGCCTCTGACGAAAAACGCCCGGGCAAAGCCGGGCGTTTGAAGCTGTCAGACGTGGGTCTGCGATCAGGCGATGGTCTTGCCGAAGGCGACCGAGGTGTCGGCCATGCGGTTGGAGAAGCCCCACTCATTGTCGTACCAAGACAGCACCGAAACGAAGTTGCCGTCCATGACCTTAGTCTGGTCGAGCGCCATGATCGAGGAACGCGGATCATGGTTGAAGTCGATCGAGACGTTCGGGTGATGGGTGACGCCCAAAATGCCCTTGAGCTTGCCGTTGGAAGCGGCGATCACCGCTTCGTTGATTTCCTGCACGGTGGTGGCGCGCTTGGCGATGAACTTGAAGTCGACGACCGAGACGTTCGGGGTCGGCACGCGGATCGAGATGCCGTCGAGCTTGCCCTTGAGGTCGGGCAGCACCAGACCGATCGCCTTGGCCGCACCGGTCGAGGTCGGGATCTGCGACAGTGCGGCGGCGCGGGCGCGGTAGAGGTCCTTGTGCATGGTGTCCAGCGTCGGCTGGTCGCCTGTGTAGGAGTGGATCGTCGTCATCATGCCCTTTTCGATGCCGACGGCCTCGTGCAGGACGGCTGCCAGCGGCGCGAGGCAATTGGTGGTGCAGGACGCGTTCGAGATGACGATGTGGTCCTTGGTCAGCTTGTCGTGATTGATGCCGTAGACCACGGTGAGGTCAGCACCTTCGGCCGGCGCCGAGACGACGACGCGCTTGGCGCCGGCGGTCAGATGCGCCGCGGCTTTGTCGCGGGCGGTGAAGATGCCGGTGCATTCGAGTGCGATGTCGACGCCTAGATCCCTCCACGGCAACTGCGCCGGGTCCTTGATTGCGGTGACCTTGAATTTTTCCTTGCCGACGGTGATCTGGTCGCCATCGACGCTCACTTCGTGCGGGAAGCGACCATGCACGCTGTCATAGCGCAGCAGATGGGCGTTGGTCTCGACCGGGCCGAGATCGTTGACGGCGACGACGTCGATATCCTTGCGGCCGGATTCATGGATGGCGCGCAGGATGTTGCGGCCGATGCGGCCAAATCCGTTGATGGCAACTCTGACGGTCATTTTACTCTCCCTGGGAGCTCGAAAGGCGGCAGATGGGTCCGCAGCTTCATAGCTGCGGATGGCACAAGAATCCAGCCGTAGAAGGCCGAATTTAAATCGATTAGCTTGGTCCAGTCCCGCGAAACCGCCTTTGCGGTTCGCGGGACTGACCGGGATCACTTGCTGTGCAAGTGACCCTGGATATCACTTGCTGTGCAGGCGGGCTTCCGCTGCCTTGGCTGCCGCTTCGGCGGTGATGCCGAAATGCGGGTAGAGCTGCTCGATGGTGCCGGAGGCGCCGAAGCCGTGCATGCCGACGAAGATGCCGTCGGAGCCGATCAGGTGATCCCAGCCCTGGCGGATGCCGGCCTCGATCGCCATCTTGATCGGCGCGTCGCCGATGGTCTTCTTGCGGTAGGCGTCGCTCTGCTGGTCGAACAGTTCGAAGCAAGGCACCGAGACGACGCGGGTCGGATGGCCGTGCTTTTCAAGCAGGTCGCGGGCGCCGAGAGCGACCTCGACCTCGGAGCCGGTGGCGAAGATCGTCACCGCGGCGTCACCACTGGCCGCGGCCAGTTCATAGCCGCCCTGGCTGCTCAGGTTCTTGGCCGAGTATTCGGTGCGCACCGTCGGCAGGTTCTGGCGGGTCAGCGCCAGGGTCGACGGCGTCTTTTCCGTCTCAATGGCGATCTGCCAGCATTCGGCGGTTTCCACCGCGTCGGCCGGACGGAAGACATTGTGGTTGGGGATGGCGCGCAGCGCCGCCAGATGCTCGACCGGCTGGTGGGTCGGGCCATCTTCGCCCAGACCGATGGAATCATGGGTCATGACGAAGATCGAGCGGATGCCCATCAGCGACGCCAGCCGCATCGACGGGCGGGCATAGTCGGAGAAGCACATGAAGGTGCCGCCATAGGCGATGAGGCCGCCATGCAGCGTCAGGCCGTTGAGCGCGGCGGCCATGCCATGTTCGCGGATGCCATAGTGGACATAACGCTGGCCGTAATCGTCCGGCGTGATGTTCTTGGTCTGGCTGGTCTTGGTGTTGTTGGAGCCGGTGAGGTCGGCCGAGCCGCCGATGGTTTCGGGCACGGCGCCGTTGATGACTTCCAGCGCCATCTCCGACGATTTGCGGGTGGCGACCTTCGGCTTATCGGCCGACAGCTTCTTCTTGTAGTCGGCGATGACGGCATCGAAGTTCGACGGCAGCTTGCCGGCGAGGCGGCGCTCGAACTCGGCCTTCAGCTCGGGCTTGGCCTTGGCAAGGCGGCCTTCCCAGTCGGTGCGCGGCTTGGCGCCGGCTTTGCCTGCGGTGCGCCAGGCGTCGAGGATGTCGGCCGGAATCTCGAAGGGCGGCGAGTCCCAGTTGAAGAATTTGCGCGCACCGGCGATTTCGTCGGCGCCGAGCGGTGAGCCGTGCGCCTTGTTGGTGCCGGCCTTGGTCGGGGCGCCGAAGCCGATGGTCGTCTTGCAGGCGATCATCGTCGGCTTGTCGGAATGGCGGGCAGCTTCAATGGCATAGGCGATCGCTTCCGGATCGGTGCCGTCAATGTGGCTGGCGTTCCAGCCGGAGGCCTGGAAACGGACGACCTGGTCGGTGTTGTCGGCCAGCGAGACCGGGCCGTCGATCGAGATGTTGTTGTTGTCCCAGAAGACGATCAGCTTGTTCAGCTTGAGGTGGCCGGCAAGCGCGATGGCTTCCTGCGAAACGCCTTCCATCAGGCAGCCGTCACCGGCCAGAACGTAGGTGTAGTGGTCGACGAGGTCGTTACCGAAGGCGGCGTTCATGATGCGCTCGCCGAGCGCGAAGCCGACCGAATTGGCGAGGCCCTGGCCGAGCGGGCCGGTCGTCGTCTCGATGCCGGTGGCATGGCCGTATTCGGGATGGCCGGCGGTCTTCGAGCCGAGCTGGCGGAAATGCTTGATCTGGTCGATCGTCATGTCCTCGTAGCCGGTCAGGTGCAGCAGGGAATAGAGCAGCATCGAACCGTGGCCGGCCGACAGGATGAAGCGGTCGCGGTCGGGCCAATGCGGGTTCTTCGGATCGTATTTCAGGAACTTCGTGAACAGCACGGTGGCGATGTCGGCGCAGCCCATGGGCAAGCCTGGATGGCCGGACTGGGCCTTTTCGACAGCGTCCATGGCGAGAAAGCGGATCGCATTGGCCATCCGGTCATGTTGTTCACGCGACGTCATGGTACCTCCGGGGTGGGGATTTGCGGGCTTGGCAGAGCCCTGGAAAGGGTGCGCGACACATAGCAGGCGCGGGCTTTTAGTCAACAAATCGCCTGCACATTTGCCGGTCTTGTGATGCCTGCGGCAGGCCCACATTAGCGTTAGCAGGGGACAGTCGCGAGAGCTTTGTTGACGTTGCCTTCACCCGGTGCCTAATGTTTCCGGGATAACGCGTTCTGAACGCGAGCGATTCGGTGATGGGCAGGGCACAGGACGAAGGCCATGACCGGGGAAACCACACTCAAGGAAGTCATCCACAGGCTGGGCAAGGCCATCGAGGGGCTGGAAAACGCCGTCGCGGCCAAGCTCGAGCACGAGCGCGACTATTCCGAAGCCGAGGCTGAAGTGCAGCGCATGAACGCCGACCGTTCCCGGCTGGCGCAGGAACTCGACAATTCCGAAGCCCGCGCCGAAAGGCTGGAAGATGCCAACAAGGAAGTGTCGCGCCGCCTGGTGACCGCCATGGAAACCATCCGCGCGGTGTTGGACAGATAGGAGCTGCAGGCCATGGCACAGGTCACGGTTTCCATCGACGGCAAGCAATACCGCATGGCTTGCGACGAGGGCCAGGAAGAGCATCTGATCGACTTGGCCGAACGCTTCGACCGTTATGTCTCGCATCTCAAGGATTCGTTCGGCGAAATCGGCGACCAGCGGCTGACCGTGATGGCCGGCATCATGGTGATGGACGAGCTGTCGGAGCTGCAGAAGCGTGTCAAGGGTATGGAGACCGAGGTGCAGACGCTGCGCAAGACGCGCGACGAGGCGCTGACCAAGGCCGACAAGAACGACACCGTGTTGACCAGCGCGCTCGGTGCGCTCGCCCAGCGCATGGAAGATCTGGCCACGTCGCTGGTGGTCAACAAGGCCTGAGCGCACCCTTTTCTCGCAGAAACGAAAGATTGTCGGGCCCAACGCTGGGTCCGTAGCACGAAAGTGCTCGTTCCACCGCCGACAAGAGTTTCCTATTATCTCCCAGCCGCGATTTATGCGCTAATATGCGGCAATGCCGGAGCGTGGCGCCGCCTTGGTGCCGCTCCTAACGACATCTGTTGCAGGGGAAATGTGCCATGAGCCTTCGTATCAACGACATCGCGCCCGACTTCACCGCCGAAACAACACAAGGGACGATCAATTTCCATGACTGGATCGGCGACGGCTGGGCGATCCTTTTCAGCCACCCGAAGAACTTCACCCCGGTGTGCACGACCGAACTCGGCACGATGGCGGGTCTGGCGGGCGAATTCAAGAAGCGCAACGTCAAGGTCATCGGCATTTCCGTCGATCCTGTTGCGAGCCATGACAAGTGGCAGGCCGACATCAAGACGGCGACCGGCCAGACGGTGAACTACCCGCTGATCGGCGACAAGGACCTCAAGGTGGCCAAGCTCTATGACATGCTGCCTGCGGGCGCCGGCGAGACGTCGGAAGGCCGCACGCCGGCAGACAACGCCACGGTGCGATCGGTCTATGTCATCGGGCCGGACAAGAAGATCAAGCTGGTGCTGACCTATCCGATGACCACCGGCCGCAACTTCGACGAGATCCTGCGCGCCGTCGATTCCATGCAGCTGACCGCCAAGCACCAGGTGGCGACGCCAGCGAACTGGAAGCAGGGCGAGGACGTCATCATCACAGCTGCCGTCTCCAACGAGGATGCGATCAAGCGCTTCGGCGCTTTTGACACGGTCCTGCCCTATCTCAGGAAGACCAAGCAGCCGTCCGCCTAGGTTTTCTCGACCCGGGCGTTATCGATTTTTGTCCTGTTCCGGCAGGGTGTGCTTGACGGGTGCGCCTTGCTGGATGACCATGCTCCTGGTTCATTCCGGCAGAGAAAATCATTCCTGCCGGAGCGAGGGGCAGGGGGCCGGAAATTGGACGCAGCTTTGGCTAAGCCGCTGGTCAGCGGCTTCTACGACAAGCCGACCGGAGCCATACAGTATGTCGTCGCCGATCCGGCGACGAAGCGCTGCGCCATTATCGATCCGATCCTCGATTTCGACGAAAGGTCCGGCGCGACGGCGACGAAAAGCGCCGATGCCTTGCTGGATTTCATCCGGGCAAACGGACTGGAACTCGAATGGATCCTGGATACCCATCCGCATGCCGATCATTTCTCGGCGGCTCGTTATCTTCATGAGAAGACCGGAGCGCCGACGGCGATCGGCGACAGGATCGTCGAGGTCCAGAAGCTGTGGAAGGCGATCTACAACTGGCCGGATTTTCCCGCCGACGGGTCGCAGTGGGACCGGCTGTTTGGGGAAGGCGAAACGTTCCTGATCGGCAGCCTTCCGGTCAAGGTGCTGCTCTCGCCGGGACATACGCTCGCCTCAATCACCTATGTCGTCGGCGATGCCGCCTTCATCCACGATACGCTGTTCATGCCGGATAGCGGCTCGGCAAGGGCAGACTTTCCTGGTGGCAGCGCGGCGCGGCTGTGGCGCTCGATCCAGGGTATTTTGGCACTGCCTGACGAAACGCGCGTATTCGTTGGCCACGACTACCAGGAGGGTGGCCGTGAGGCGCGTTGGGAGAGCACCGTCGCTGAGCAAAGGGCGAAGAATATCCACCTCGTTGCTGCGCACACCGAGGCCGAATTCGTCGCCTTGCGTGAGGGACGCGACAAGACATTGCCGATGCCGCGGCTGATCCTGCATGCGCTGCAGATCAACATGAACGGCGGACGGCTGCCGGAGCCGGAAGCCAATGGAAGGCGATATCTGAAGTTTCCGCTGGATGGGCTTTGATAGCACGGTTAGTCCCTTCTCCCCGTCACTATACGGGGAGAAGGTGGCGGCAGCCGGATGAGGGGCGGCGCCAACGTTTGTTGTGATCGCGCCGCTGCTCCTGTGGTGGCAAAGCCGAAATCTGGCGCTGCCCCTCATTGTCCTGCCGGACATTTCTCCCCGTATAGTGACGGGGAGAAAGGGCTGTCGCGCCGGTTTCGCCAATCGCCAGCGGACACAAAAAGGCGGCGCCGGTTTCCCGACGCCGCCTTGATGTTTTTCGTAACCGACCCCGACCTTAAGCCGCGGGCTGCGCCTCAATTGTGCGCAGGGCCTGCGTCTGGCGCTTGGCGGCGGCCTTGACCGCGTCCTGCACCTTCTCGAAGGCGCGCACCTCGATCTGGCGCACGCGCTCGCGGCTGATGTCGAACTCGGCCGACAGCTCTTCCAGAGTCAGCGGCTCTTCGGCGAGGCGACGCGCCTCGAAGATGCGCCGCTCGCGATCGTTGAGCACGGCAAGGGCGCCCGACAGCATGCCGCGCCGGTTTTCCAGCTCGTCCTGCTCGATCAGCATGTCTTCCTGGCTTTCGTGGTCATCGACCAGCCAGTCCTGCCATTCGCCGGATTCGCCTTCGCTGGCGCGGATCGGCGCGTTGAGCGAGGCGTCGCCCGATAGGCGGCGGTTCATCGACACGACTTCGGCTTCGGAGACGTTCAGCCTGGTGGCGATCTCGGTGATCTGTTCGGGCTTAAGGTCGCCATCGTCCAGCGCCTGGATCTTGCCCTTCACCTTGCGCAGGTTGAAGAACAGGCGTTTCTGATTGGCGGTCGTGCCCATCTTGACCAGGCTCCACGAACGCAGGATGTACTCCTGGATCGAGGCCTTGATCCACCACATGGCGTAGGTCGCGAGGCGGAAGCCACGCTCGGGTTCGAATTTCTTGACGGCCTGCATCAGGCCGACATTGCCTTCCGAGATCACCTCTCCGATCGGCAGGCCGTAGCCGCGATAGCCCATGGCGATCTTGGCGACGAGCCGAAGGTGGCTGGTGACGAGCTTGTGCGCAGCGGAAGTGTCTTCATGCTCGGCGTAACGCTTGGCGAGCATGTACTCTTCCTGCGGCTGAAGCATGGGAAAGCGGCGGATTTCTTCCAGGTAGCGGCTGAGGCCGCCTTCGCCGGAAACGATACTGGGTAGTGACTGGGCCATGATAGCGCCCCCTCTCTATTGGAGTGATGCCCCCGAAACGCGGCGGGCATATGACGCGAGCACCAAAAGGCTCGCCCGCGACAACCGATTTATATAGGAACAAAACCAGAAAAGACAGGCATTTGTTCAACACGAAACAGTGTGTCACGCTAAAGTGAACAATGCCGCTCAGGTTTTAGATGGCGGGTTCAGAGTTTGCGAAAGCCGCCGACGAGTTCCTCCATGTCCCCCGGTATCGGCGCCTCGAACCTCATCGGTAGATGGGTAGTCGGGTGACGAAATGCAAGGAGCCAGGCATGCAAAGCCTGCCGGGAAAATGCCTTGACCTGGCTTTTCAGCGGCTCGGGCAGCCGGTTGGCCTTGGTGCGGAAGGCCTGGCCGTAATCGGGGTCGCCGATGACGGGATGGCCGATATGAGCCATGTGGACGCGGATCTGGTGGGTGCGGCCGGTCTGCAGCCGGCATTCGACCAGGCTGGCGGTGGCGAACTCCTGCTGGTTTTCGCCGAAACGCTCCTGCACGGTGAAATGGGTGATGGCGTGGCGGGCGTCGTCGCGGCCCTCCGGCACCACGGCGCGGCGCACCCGGTCGGCGGCGCGGCCGAGCGGCGCGTCGACCGTTCCCGTCGGCCGCGGCGGGATGCCCCAGACCAGCGCCAGATAGGCACGTTCGAGGTCGCCGGTGCGGCCATGGTCGGCAAAGGCCTCCGACAGCGCCTTGTGGGCGCGGTCGGTCTTGGCCACCACCATGACGCCACTGGTCTCCTTGTCAAGGCGATGGACGATGCCCGGGCGCCTGACGCCGCCGATGCCTGAGAGACTGTCGCCGCAATGATGGATCAGGGCGTTGACCAGCGTGCCGGTCCAGTTGCCGGCGCCGGGATGAACGACCAGCCCAGCCGGCTTGTTGATGACGATCAGCTCGTCGTCCTCATAAAACACGTCGAGCGCGATGGCCTCGCCTTGCGGCTCGGCCGGTTCGGGTTCGGGCATGACGACCGATACGCGCTCGCCAGCACTCATCTTGCGCTTGGTCTCGTCAACCGGTTTGCCGTCGATTGTGACAGCGCCCTGTTTAATCAGCATCTGCACGCGGCTGCGCGACATGTCAGGGCCAAGGCTCGCCGCCAGCCACTGGTCGAGGCGCTGGCCGGCCGCTTCTGCGCCGGCTTCGAGTACGGTTGGCTCCGCCTCTATGAATTGTCTGGTCTCTTCGCTATGAGCGCTCATCGAAAAAAGTTCCGGAATGTTCTGCCATGGCCCGGCCCGTTGCCGACGAAGAAGAAAAGCCGCTCGATCCCGAGATCGAAAAGGTGCGCGGCAGGCTCATCCGCTTCATGGCCATCAATCTCGGCCTGCTTTTGCTGGCCCTTATGGTGGTGATCGCGGCCATTGTCTACAAATCGCGCAAAGCGCCGCCCACAACCCCGCCGCTCGCCAACGACATTCCAGTGCCGCCCGGCGAGCCGCTCGCGGCCGACATCGTGCTGCCGGTGGGCGCCAAGGTGATCAGCCAAGCCCTGTCAGGCAATCGCATCTCGATCGACGCCGAGCTTGCCGACGGCAGTCGCGCCATTTTCATCTACGACATCGCCGAGCGCCGCATCATCGGCCGCTTCGCCATCCGCAACAAGTGAGCCTGCATGACCGGGTTTGCCAACCATCGCCGGGTCGCGACCGTCACGCTCGTCGTCGCCAGTTACGATGAGGCGATCGCCTGGTATGTCGAACGGCTGGGCTTTCTGCTTACCGAAGATGTCGATCTCGGCGGCGGCAAGCGCTGGGTGACGGTGGCGCCGGCCAACGGGCAGGGCGCGAGGCTGCTTCTGGCTGAAGCTGACGGCGAGGCGCAAGAGAAGAGCATCGGCAACCAGACCGGCGGCCGGGTCTTCCTGTTCCTCGAAACCGACGATTTTGCCCGCGACCACAGAGCGATGCTGGAAAAGGGCGTCGGCTTCCGCGAAGCGCCGCGCTTGGAGCCTTACGGCACGGTGGCGGTTTTCGCCGATCTCTACGGCAATCTGTGGGACCTGATCGAGCCGAAAGGCTAGGTCCGCAAACCTACATTCCATAGAAGCGGTCCGGCCGCTCGAAGCCCAGTTGCTTTTTCCAAACCGTCAGCCTATATCGCCGGTTCTTGAACGCGCCCATCGTCTAGCGGTCAGGACACCGCCCTCTCACGGCGGGAACAGGGGTTCGATTCCCCTTGGGCGTACCAGGGATTTCAATCACTTAGCGGCTTTTGCCATATTGCGTCGAATGTCGGACAAATGAACGCCCGCGAATTTGCATGAACGCAACCTGATTGATTTCGCCCGCGTTCCTGCGACTATCGGCAAGTCCGTGCGACATGAACGCAACATGAGTCCAGCAATGGAACACCTAGTCAGCCTTCTTCAGTCCGCACTCGGGTTAACCGCAAAGCAGGGATGGACATGGCTCATCGCAGGCGCCTCCGTCCTCACCTTAAATGGGTATGAGTTCGGCCCGTTTGCAAAGCTCGGCGGCACTTGGCTTGCGGTCGCCGGCGGGGTTGCAGTGTTCGGCGCAGCGATCCTGCTGGTTTCGTTTGGTAGTTACCTGATCGCCGAAGGGGCCAGGCGGAAGAAGGCTCGGGGGCGAGCCAAGGGGCGCGAAGGCGAATGGAACTTCATAAACGAGGAGGCCTTCAGGAACCTCGATATCCTCAATGAGCCCGAACAAGCCGCCTTGGCGTGGATCATCCGCAACGGGCACCAGCGCTTCCTATCCGACGGTTTCCATATGGATGGAGACTTGCGTTCGAAGCACATCATCGGCGGTCCGGTCGGCCAGACCCGCGATGTGTATCAGGTGATCGATAGCGTTTGGGCGATCAAAGACGAACTCGACAAGAGGTATCAGAATATTCGGACATACGATGAGCCGCCGTGGTCGCTTCGCTTTGTGGGAAGAATATGAACGGGAGGATCATGAAAGCACTTTTGTTGGCCACTGCTGCCTTGTCGGCCGGATGCTCCGAAAGTGGCGGTCAGTACGAGACCGTTTCCGGCTCCATCGCATTGTATGGATCTCGCACCGAGGGGCAGCCTATACGGTGATGATCGACAGGAAGTCTGGAAGAACTTGGTTCCTGTGGCGTCCGGAGAGGTGACTTGGCTTCCACTTGGCGACCCGATGAAATAGAAAAGCCCGCCACCCTGAGGCAGAGGGCTGATTGTTTCGGCTACGGAATGATCAGCCCCGGCCCTCCTGGCTTGAGAGAGCTTCGTGGGCGGGGTCCAGCAAGGCATATGCCAGCTTAGGCCCCGACCCTATGGCGTCGGCGAGCCCCAGGGCACGTCCGAGATCTTGCTGAGAAGTCAGGCGTGCACAGGAATACCGTGACGAGAATCGAGACTGAGGCGACAACGCCGGGGCATTCAATCGCCGCAGTTCAAAAGGCTTTCGAATCTGCCGACGTCGAGTTCATTCCCGAGAACGGCGGCGGCGCCGGGGTGCGGTTGAGGAAGCCGTGAAAGCGGTAGGCATGCCGAGTACTGAAAGCTGCTGCTGCCGGTGCAGCGGGCAGCCCTAAAAGGGGAAATATATGATGGACGACGATGTCTATGTACAAGCCTACCGGGACGGCGGGTTGAATGCCGTCAACAATCTTCTCAAGGAGCATTTCCCGGCCGACCGCGATCGGGTGTTGGTCATGGAAGGTCTTCAGGACACCGGCTATTGGGCGATCACCTGGCATGAGAAGAAACACCCGGACGGCGGAATGTACCGCGATTTCGGACGTGTGAAGGCGTACCTCGGCGACGGGGACGAATAGGATCATCCGGCCGCTTCATGCCCTTTGGCGCCGGCCCCCTATCGGCCGATACGCCTTCGCAACTGCCTTAGAGGGGCAGTCCAACGCCAACTCTTCGAGCGCTTGAGCGCCTCCATCTCCACCTTCAAAGCGTCCCTTTCTATCGCGAGAGCCTGTACTTCTGCCGCAAGAGCCTCCGCTCGGCCATTATCTGGGGCAGCGGGCGGAGGTGGTGTGGGCGGCGGGTCGGGTCTAACCAGGTTTTCGAGACGGTCGACCGCAAGTCGGTTAACGGCATCGGCTGCTGCTTCGCGAATGATTGCGGTCCAGCCATCGGGATCGACAGACATGATGTCCCAGAAGACCTTTTGTTCCATGTGTCCTGTCGGAATGGCGACCCGCAGCGGCGCTGGATACCAGATCGATTTCTCACACGCGTTGATAAATCCCGTCAGCCTCGGATTCCCGGAGTCTCTGAGGTTTTTCCACTTAGCGGAGAAATGCAGGCACGTCGGGAGGCGAAGGTAGCGCACGGCGGCGAAGCCCTTGGTGAGCACGATGCGACGCCAGATCTCCCAGTCTCCCGCCCCGTTCACATCTTCTGGCCACACCGTCCGCTCCGCAAGAGCGCTGGCGCGATATACGACGCCTGAGGCCGCTATCGTGTTCCCTCTCGCCATGAATTGACGCCGCTCTTCGGGAAAAAACAGGTTGGTAAGATCAGGACCGCAAATGCCGTCGGTCGAGACCCAGAGGACCTGGCCGTAGACAAGCGCCACCGACGGATCGACGAACTGGCCGCGCATGAGGGCAAGATGATCCTGCATCATCAAGTCATCGTCGGCGGCGAAGGCTATCAATTCCCCGCGTGACGATCGAAGCGCCAGATTTCGATTGGCATAGCCAAAGTGAGGCGCCTTGGGGAAATCAAACCAACGAATGCGCGGGTCGGAAAAGCTTTTCACGACCGCTTCGGTCTCGGGCGCTGCGCCGTCGCCAACGACCAGAAGCTCGAACGATTGCTCCGTCTGCGCCAGCACCGACTGGATCGCATAGGCAAGAGAGTCGGGACGATTATGGGTCGGCATCAGGACGCTGAAGAACGGCGGAGCGTCTACCATCCCTTGAGGCCGCCAAAGTCGACCGGGATCAAATCGGTATCCAGCGGCAGCCGGTATTTGTCGGGATTGGCGTGGTCATATTGCATTGTAGGAAAATTGATTGCCCTAACGTCCGTCGTGCCGATGTTGTGGTCCGCATGCCAGACGAATCTGGGAATATTCATCAGACGGGGCTGGGCTGAAGACAGAACAATCCGAAATACCTGTCCGCAAGTGCTCGACTCGGGCCTTGGGTCATACAAGACGACCTCCATTTCGCCATCGACAACGAAGTATCGATCCTCGTGAAGCTTGTGCAGCCCCCAACCCTTCACCGTTCCCGGTCGGATGGTAAACATGTAGCAAAAGACCAGCGGATCGGGGTGCCAATTCCAGCGGGTGTCGTAGATTTCGGTGACGCTTCCCCTGTCGTCGACATGAGCGGTCATGTCGTGGAACGACAGGCCATCGGGAACCTTGGCAATCGGCTTGCCGGATCGAACCGTCTCCTGATCCTTCTGCGCGCCTGCCAACGTCTTTTCGAGAATACTCTGCGTCATAGGGCTCATCCAATCTAACTAGCTTTGGCGGTCCCTCTTATTGCCCTTCTTTCAACTGTCTTTCAACGGCAGTCGTGGAAGGCCACGTGACGATATGTGCACGAATGCCCGCGCCCGGCATGTCGCGCCCGTCCATTCGATTGAAGTTTCAGAATCGGATCATTCTCACCTTTGAGAGTGACTATTCTGTGAAGCTTTGGCCAGTCTGTTGGTTCAGATGTCCGGCGCCAGCTGCCTGATCGTCCGCGACGTACGAGAGCACCAGATGCGTGCAGTGTTTCTCTGCCACGGCGGGAACAGTTGTTCGATTCCCCTTGGGCGTACCAAATAACGGCTGGGCCGTTTCTTCCCCCACTACTTCTGACAAGCTCGAACGTGGATCGCGTTTTGACCGCGAGGGTCGGCGGCATCAGCGAAACCCGGCCAGTCGGTGCACACGGATACACCCAATTTAAGTCAGGCCGCGACGCTTGAAAGCGTAGCAATCTCTGTTACTTGCGGTGCGGGGCAGCATCTGCGGCAGCGCGGATTTGGGTCGGGTAAAGCAGGTATGAGTTCGGTGAAAATGACATGCCCGCACTGCCTCGGCAGCGGGAAGATTTTCGATTGTTCCAGATGGCGCGCGTCAAAGGGGCACTGCTGCCGCAAGGGACGCATCGAGCCGGTTGCCCGGGACATACGATGGCGTGCGCCGAATGCGCGAGCCTCGGCACGCTGGCGGAGGCCGAGTTCAGAGCCGTCGCTTAGCCGAGGTTTTGCAACCTTAACCTCTGGCTCTTTTCACTGCCACGCAGCGGCGTCGCTTCTGGCGCGTCGCTGCCAATTGCACTAGCATCATTGCACGACGCCGTTACGGCGCGCAGAACGCCGGGGAACGGATCGGGAAAAGCCGTCAGGCATGCACATCCGCCGCGCGCATGGCGTGCGGCGATGGTATGATTTGGCAAGATCCAAGTTCGCACAAGAAGGCGAGGGGTCGGCGGGGAGGAGACCGATGCAGAAACTGCAATCGCAGGGCGTCCATCACATCACGCTGGTCGGCGCTGGCCGCCAGACGTCGATCGATTTCTGGGAGGGCGTGCTCGGCATGCCGTTCATCTTCGAGCAGCCGAATCTCGACAAGGCCAGCGAAAGCCATCTCTATTTCGATCCCGGCGACGGAAGGCTGATCACCGTCTTCACCGACGAGAGCCGCACGCCGGTCCAGCGGCGCACGCCGACAGAGCCGGGCTGCGTCCACCACATCGCCTTTGCCGTGTCGCGCGTTACCTTTCTGCAGGCGGTCGCCCGGCTCGACGAGCGCGCCATCAAGCACAGCGGCGTCAAGGATCGCGGCTTCATGGACTCGATCTATTTCGAGGATCCGCTCGGCCTGTTGATAGAGCTCGCGTCCTACCGCTTCGAGCCGCCGGCGGGCTTCACCCATGCCGACGTCTTGATGCAGGCACACAAGCTGCGCGTCGCGCGCGGCGACTACAACATCGCCGAAGTGCATCTCGCCGACGCGATCCAGACGCTGGTCGAATGGTCACGCGCGACCTTGTCGGACGACCGGACACCGAAGAATCCATACTGACGGCCACAAAAAGGGGAGAACCATAATGGCAAAGACTGCAAAGAGCGCCGGGAAATCTGCGGCCAAGGCCGCGCCGAAAACCGCCGCCAAGCCGGCAGCAAAAGCGGCTGCCAAGCCTGCGGCGAAGGCATCCGCAAAGCCGGCTGCGAAAGCCGCGGCGAAGCCGGCCGCCAAGAAGTCCGCGCCGAAGACGGCCAAGGCTGCGAAGAAGCCGGCCTTGAAGATCAGCATGCTGAAGCCGAGCGTCAACAACATGACCGTTCGGGTGTTTGCGCGCGCGGCCGGGTTCGACCCCGCCGAGACCGACGCCTGGGGCCACACGCGTTCGCCCGAATATATGGCGCGTAACCCCGCGCATCTGACACCGATGATCGAGGACAAGGGTCTCCCCAGAGGCGTGCTGTGGGAAAGCTGCGCCATCATGCAGTATCTCGCCAACAAGCACGGGCTGGAGAAATTCTATCCCAAGGCGCCGGCCAAGCGGGCGATGGTCGACAGCGCCATGTTCTATCTGATCGGCACGCTCTATCCCTACGTGGCGCGCGCGACCTATCCGGCGCTCGGCTTCCCGCAATATGCCGGCGAGGTCGGCCACAGTGACGCCCATCCGGACAAGAAGTCCGAGGCGCAGAAGGCCGCGATGGCGGCAATTGCCGAGCCGCTGGAGGTGTTTCACTCCTTCTTCAGGGACGGCAAGCCGTTCATCGGCGGCAAGCACCCGTCGATCGCCGACATCCGCCTGGCATCGACGCTCGAATTCCTGGCCGTCATCGACTATCCGCTGCCCAAATGGGCGAAGGAGTACATGGCGGCGATCGAGAAGAAACTCGGCAAAGCCTATGCCGAGCCGGCCGGCGATGTCAGAGGCTATATCGCCTATGTGAAATCGCAGGCCGGCGCGCAAAGCTAAGGATTCGTTAACCAAAGCCCTGTCTATTGAGGGCAATCCACCCGCGACCACGGATGTACTGGCGCCGAAGTGGAAGGAAAGGTCGGCGCAAAGCCGGCCTTTTGCTTTTCGCCGATGCGCCACAAGACGCGTCCCCGCGCTCTGCCATAAAGTCTGACATCAGGCATATTGCCATTGCCTGCGTCGACCCTACCATCATGCTTGGCGGCCGAGGTACGAGGAGCTTTGCGATGAAGGGCGTGGCGAAATTGTTTGCGGTTGCCGGCGTTGTGTTGGCCGGAGGCTACCCGTCCAATGCGGCGCCGCTCGACACCATGACGGAGGTCGGCGATGCGATCCAGGCGTGCTGGACGCCACCCACCGATGCTGGAAATGCGACCGTCACCTTGAGCTTCAGCTTCAAGCGTGACGGCACGCTGATCGGTCCGCCGCGGCCGACGGCGATCAAGGTCGATGGTGACGCCAATGCCAAGAAAGCGTTTGTCGACGCTGCGACCACGGCTCTGCAGAAATGTCTTCCCCTGAGCTTTTCGCCCAAGCTTGCACAAGGCGTAGCTGGCAATGTCTTCACCATGCAGTTCGCCTCGCCCAAGCAATAGCGAGCGATAGAGCGTTTCACTGTTTCACAGAAACGGCGACCCACTCTCTCGTTGTTTTGACGCAGTTCCCAAGGGAAAGCGCTACGCGCTTTTCCCGGAAAAACCGCTCACACTTTTCCTGGAATTGCTCTGATCAGTTGTGCCGGCGCCTTATGTCGACATGCCGTTGCAGGTCGGGTGTCTCGAAGACGTAGTCGGCCCAGGCGGATTCGGGAATCTGCCCCGCCAGGTAGCATTCCAACAGCAGGCTCTGTTCGGGATCGAGCGGTCTCGGCGCCCATTCATGGTCCAGCCCCAGCGAATGGAACAGGTTCCTGGTCAGGCCAGAGACAGTGAAGTGAATAGACATCTTCGGTCTCCTTTGCCCGATACAACGCGAGACAGCGGAGAAAGGTTTCAACCGCAAGGGCCATAACGCGGGATTGATCGCGGTGGCGGCCTAGGCGGGTCGATGCCTCGCTTCGTCTCAATCTTGAAACAAAAGTGTAATAGTGAATTTACAGGAGACGGCATAATACACTTGGTGTAAATACCTGGCTGTTGCTGGTTTCCTCTGAATTAGACTTGCCTTATATATTGAGGCTCAATCGTCTGGAGCGGCTATCGGCTCCATAGGGTACAAGGACCAGGGGCGCCGATGATGCGTTTGTGGCCAGTCGGAATCTTTGCACTGGTGATGACGGCGACCGTCCTCGGAAGCTCGGCCTCCCTTGCCGATGCTTGCGCCGCACTCAGGGGCCAGATGGCGTCGTCCGGCCGCGGCGGCGGGATCAGCCCCGCGCAGCTGCGCCGCCAGCTTGCGGCGATCCAGGGCCTGGAGAGGCAACGCCGCTGCACGGCGCAAAGTGCGACGGGCGGCTTCTTCAACGCTTGCGCCGACCTCGCCAAATGCCGCACCCAGGTGCAACGCCAGATCGCCGGCGCCGCGATTTCGGGCCGGGATACGTCCGGGCTGCAGGCCAGGCTCGTCGCGCTCGGCTGCGCGCCCGCCGCCAGGCAACAGAAACAGCGTCCGGCAGGTGCCATGATCGGCAGCAATTCCATGCTGTTTTGCGTTCGCCTGTCCGACGGCTATTTCTTCCCGGCGCCGAAGTCGCAGTTCGTGCAAGGCGACGATGTCAAGGAGATGGTCGATCAGTGCCGCTACATCTGCGACGATGCCGGCGTCCACCTGTACACGCTGGCTTGAAACCGACGAGATGGTCGCGCTCGATACGCGCAAACCCTACAAGGACCTGCCGGCGGCCTTCAAATACCGCGACGATACGACTTTCAAAGCCTGTGACGTCAAGCGCTACTCCAGGCGTGTCGCCGAGCTGAGAGCGCGAACGGTGACGCCGGCCAATATGAGCAACGCCATCATTCCCTGCCGTCGGCAAAGCCGGATCTCGTGACCGTTGCGCAAATCCCCCAGACCGGCGCCGATGCCCCAGACGCCACGGGCGCTGCCCAGCAGCAGTCGGTCGAAGCTTTGGCCGGCTCGCGGCCGGTCAGGATGGTCGGGCCGGCTTATTTCCCGGCGGACTGAGCCGCGCGGCGCCGAAATACCCTGTTTTATCCATGTCTTGATCCCAAAACCGCGGGCCGCTTTTGGGCGATATGCATCAGGCTATTCGCAGACCATCTTGTAGCGTTTGCCGGGTTGGCTGACATTCTTGCAGGTGAGCGGGTTGGCCGGTTCGGAAGTCATCGCGGGCGGGCTGGACCTGACGTGCCGTCTCGGCGGAGGCGATGTCGTCTGTCGGCGCGCCGCCGGCCGGTACGGCTCCTGCGGCGGCGGCGTCGGAAACACGCCGGCTGCCGCCTGCATCTTGCTGGCCTCGGTCAGCGACGGATCGCGATCCCAGACCCGCCTGATATCGAGCGGCCTCGGGATCACAACTGTGCCGTCATAGCTGCGCGCGCAGCCGCTGCTGGCAAGCAGCGCCACGCCCAAGAAACAAGGCACGATCCAACCAGTCATCCGCAATACCCCCGCCAACTATAGCCCGGTCGGGGTTCCGCCGACAACCGGCGGAATACCGCAGGGCAATGTGGGCTCTGGTTGGAGTTTGGATGCGTTATGGTTAGCGGATCATTAATGCTTCTCGGGCACATTTCGCCGGCGAACCGCTAAGGGGGTTCGGCCTTGGCTCTCGGGGTGGGAACGGAATGGCTGACGGGACTGTTGGAACACGCGGCGGACGCGGTTCCCGAGAGGGGGCTGTGAACGGCGAGGATACGTCCGTCGGGGGTTCACCCGAAGCGCCGCATGAGCCGGTCGAGGCCGGTTTGCATGGCGAGGACGATTCCGCCGGGGCTTCGCCCGAAGCGCTGCGCGAGCTGTTCGAGGCCGCTTTGCGTGGCGAGGACACTCCTGGCGAGGATTCGCCCGAAGCGCTGCGCCGGCTGGTCGAGATTGCTTTGTGTGGCGAGAACGCGTCCGCTGGGGCTTCACCCGAAGCGCTGCGCGAACTGGTCGAGGCCGGTGCTGACTGGGTCTGGGAGACCGACGCGGAACTGCGCTTTTCCTGGCTTTCAGAAAATTACCAGGCCGCCACCGGCATCGATCCCGCCAGCATTCTTGGTCGCTTCCGCTTCGATTTCCTCAAGCACATGGTGCATGGCAATCGACACGCCGCCGCGCATCTGGAGGATCTGCAGGCGCATCGGCCATTTCGCGACTTCGTTTATGAATTGAAGGGCGGCCGCCCCGGCTGCCGCTGGGTTTCGATCACCGGCTCGCCCCGTTTCGACAGCGAGGGCGAGTTTACCGGCTATCGCGGCATTGGCCGCAACGTCACGGCGCTGGCCGGTGCGCTGGACGACCTTCGGCAGGTGCCGCCAGCTGCAGACGAGAGCACGCAGCATCTTGCCGATCTCGAGCGGACGATGGATGCCATGCATATGGGCGTCGTGCTGCTAGACGCCAAGCTCGACACGCTCATTGTCAACAAGGCCTATCGCGACCTCTCAAGGATTCCCGACGGCGCCGTCACTGTCGGCGCGCCGTTCAGCCTCCTGATGGAGCTCAACCGCCGCAACGGCATCTATGGCGATCTCGACGAACAGCAGTGGCAGCATTACCTCGCCACCCGTATCGAGGAGATCCGCGCCGGCGCGGTTGCGCCGCGCGAGTTCACCCATGCCAATGGCCGCACCATGATGTTCTCGGTAACGGCGCTGTCCGGCGGCAAGCGGCTCCTGACCTATTACGACATCACCGAGCTGACGCTTCGCGACGCGGCGATCGAAAGCGCCAACGCCAGGACCGCCGAGACTTTCGCCAATCTGCGCACGATGGTCGACCAGATGCCGATCGGCGTGCTTGTCCTCGATGCGGACATGCGCACGGAGGTGATCAACCGCGCATTCTATGATTTCTGGGAAATCGATCCCCGACGTGCCGGGATCGGCTGCGGCTTCCGCGAGCTGATGCAAGCCAGCCGCGATATGGACCCCTACGGCGCCGACGACGCCGAATGGCAGCGCCACATCGCCGAGCGCGAAGCAGAAATCTCGGCCGGCGTGGTGGGCTCTAGGCAATTGCCGCGCAATGACGGCCGTACGCTGATTGCATCGCTGGCGCCGCTCGCCGGCGGCAAAAGGCTGATCTCCTATGTCGATGTCACCGACATAAAGGACCGCGAGGCCGAACTCGCCGAGGCGCTCGAAAAATCACGGCTGGCCGAGGCGGTGATCAACGCCGTCGAGGACCCGATTTTCGTCAAGGACGACAATCTGCACTTCGTCTTCGTCAACGAGGCGTTCTCGGCGCTGTTCGGACAGACGCCGCAAGCGATGCTGGGCAGGCCCGGCGGCGACTTCATGCCGGGGAAGGATGCCGCGCTGTTCGAAGACAGCGAACGCGCCGTGCTGGCGACCGGCACGCCTTATGAGATCGAGGAGAATTTCGAGGTCGAGGGCGCCAGGCGCTCGCGCATCGTGCGCAAGAACCGCGTCGGCATGCCAAGTGGCCGCAACTATGTCGCCGGCTTCCTGTTCGACATCTCAGACATGAAGCGCCGCGAGACGGAAGCCGAGGACGCGCGCAAGAACCTTGCCACGGTGCTGGAATCGCTCCCCGCGGCCGTCATCATCTACGACCGCGACGACAAGTTCGTCTTCGCCAACCGCAAGCTGCAGGACACGCTGCCGGCGCTGGTGCCGGCATGGCAGCCCGGCAGCACTTTCCGCGACGCGCTGGAACTGGGACATTCGGTCGGCTATTTCCGATCGAGCGGCGATCCCGAGATCGACAGACTCTATGACGGCGACCGCGACGTCTGGCTCAGTGCCATCCTCGCCCGCTACCACTTGCCGAACACCTCCTACGAGCGCCTCAATGCGGACGGCCGCTGGTACCAGGTCTACGATATGCGGACCGAGGACGGCACCTTCATCGGCGTGCGCGTCGACATTTCGGAGATCAAAAGCCGCGAAAAGGCGCTGCAGGAAAGCATGCGTCAGATCGACCTGTTCCGCCACGTCATGGACGAACTTCCGGTCGCCGCCTTCATCAAGGCGCAGGATCTGAGCATGGAATTCGTCAACAAGGCCTGGTGCGCGCTGACCGGCATCCCCAAGGAGGAGGTTATCGGCCGGACCGATCTCCAGCTTTTCAACATCGATGACGCCGAAACCTACACCCATGACGACACCGAGGTCGTCGTCACCGGCCGCGGCCGCGAGATCGAGGAGCCCGTTACCCATCGCGACGGCACGGTGCGGCAATTGATGACGCGCAAGAGCCGGCTGGTGGCGCTCGACGGGTCGGTGCATCTGGTCGGCTCCAGCACCGATATCACCGACGTCAAGGCGCGCGAGCAGGCGCTGGAAGAAAGCATGCGCGAGAACGAGGTGTTCCGCAATCTCATCGACAACGTGCCGGTGTCGATCTACGCCAAGCGCTCGGACCTGCGCCAATTCTACGTCAACAAGGGCTGGTGCGACCTGACCGGTCTCAGCAAGGAGGAGGCGATCGGCAAGACCGACGTCGAGATCTTCGGCGCGGACGGTGAGGCCTTCGTCGCCGGTGATATGGCCGTGCTGCGCACCGGCGAGACGCAGGAGATCGAGGAGACGGTGACGCTTGCCGACGGCAATGTGCGCCACCAGTTCGCGCGCAAGGGCGCAATGATCGCCTCCGACGGTTCGCTCTATCTCATCGGATCGACCACCGACATCACCGAATTGAAGATGCGCGAGGCCGAGCTGCGCGAGGCACGCCAGCGCGCCGTGCTCGCCGACCGCGCCAAGTCGGAATTCCTGGCCAATATGAGCCACGAGATCCGCACGCCGATGAACGGCGTGCTGGGCATGGCCGAGCTGCTCGCCAAATCCGACCTCGACACCAAGCAGAAGACGTTCACCGACATTATCGTCAAGTCGGGCAACGCGCTTTTGACCATCATCAACGACATCCTGGATTTCTCCAAGATCGATGCCGGCCAGCTCGTGCTCGACCCGGCGCCGTTCAACCTGCCCGAGGCGATCGAGGATGTGGCGACATTGGTGTCGACACGCGCCAAGGAGAAGGATCTCGAACTGATCGTGCGTGTCGAGCCGGGCCTGGAAAGCCTGTTCATCGGCGATGTCGGCCGCATAAGGCAGATCGTCACCAATCTGCTCGGCAATGCGGTGAAGTTCACCGACGAAGGCCATGTGCTGGTCGATGTCACCGGCGAGAGGGTTGTGGCCGGAACCAGGCTCACCATCTCGGTCACCGACACCGGCATCGGCATTCCGGAGGACAAGCTGAAGGCTGTCTTCGAAAAGTTCAATCAGGTCGATACCTCGTCGACCAGGCGCCACGAAGGCACCGGGCTCGGCCTTGCCATCACCTCGCGGCTGGTCGAGTTGATGGACGGCGAGATCGGCGTCGAGAGCGCCGAGGGCAAGGGCTCGACCTTCTGGTTCACCGTCACGCTGCCGAGGGCCGGCCAGCAGACGGCGCAGCGCATCATGCCCGTCGACGTCACCGGCGCGCGGGTGCTGATCGTCGACGATAACGCCGTCAACCGCTCGATCCTGACCGAGCAGATGGTGTCGTGGACGTTCGATTCCTGCGCCGCCGAAAGCGGTGCCGAAGGGCTGAAGGTGCTGGTCGCCGCGGCTGCCTATGGCGTGCCTGTCGACTGCGTCGTCCTCGACTACCAGATGCCGGGGATGAGCGGTGCCGAAATGGCGCGCATCGTGCGCAACACCGCAGGGCTGGCCGCCACACCGATCATCATGCTGACCTCGGTCGACCAGTCGCTCGCCAACACCAGCTACCGCGACCTCGGCATCGACGCGCAGCTGATCAAGCCGGCGCGCTCCTCGGTGTTGCTGGAGACGCTGGTCGCGACCATCCAGCGCCATCGCCACGGCACGACAGGTCAGGCGCCGGAAGCCGCAAGCGGCGGTTCCGGCGAAGCGATGGTACAGCGGGTGTCGGCGCCGCCGGCACGCGCCGCGTCCGAGCGGGCGCAGTTGCATCCGCCGCCAGTGCGCGCCCGCGCCCGGGCCGGCGGCAACGAACGCGGGCTCGACATCCTCGTTGCCGAGGACAATGAGGTGAACCAGATGGTGTTCACGCAGATCCTCGGTGAAACCGGCTACAGTTTTGAGATCGTCGGCAACGGCCGCAAGGCGCTCGACGCTTTCGGCCGGCTCAATCCCCGCATGATCCTGATGGATGTCTCGATGCCGGAGATGAACGGGCTCGAAGCCACGGCCGCGATTCGCCGGCTGGAGCAAGAGAGCGGCACGCATATCCCGATCGTCGGCGTCACCGCGCATGCCTTGAAGGGCGATCGCGAGCGCTGCCTGGAAGCCGGCATGGACGATTATCTGCCCAAGCCGATCAGTCCCAAGGCGCTGCTCGAAAAGGTCGAGCGCTGGGCCGGCATCGCGAGCGAAGCCCAGCGAGACGCCGGCTAGCTGATATCAGCGCCGGGATTCGGCGGTGCCGCGACGTCCAGGGATATGGTGCGATCGCACCATATCAAAGCTTGCGCCCAGTCGGGAAAATGGCGGCAACTCAACCGCTCATTCAGTTACGGGCGGGAGCAAGCGACCGCCGACAAAGAAACAGCGTCGAAATCTACCCCAACGGACCTGTTTTTGGCGATGGCTCGGCCAAGATACGCTCTGGCCACGGGCAACGCGCTCCCGTCCGGTTTTTCTTTCTCGGCATCGCCTGCGATCTGCCGGGACAAATGCCGGCGCAAAATCCCGCAAGCTTATGATTCCAGCGGCAAACTGCGGCTCTCTCGGAGAGGCCGGCCGGCTGCGGCTTTCGGTGCGTCCATCCGACGTTACCGGGCTGACACGAAACTGTCATGCGACTGTAATAATCGAAGGCTATTGGCCTCAGCGGGCGCCGGCTGAAGAGGGCGCCGAGAGACCATCTTCCGAACAGGAGCAGGCCACATGAAGAAATTCCTCGTTACGGCATCGGCCGTGGCGGCAGCGTTCGCCGCATCGTCGGGTGTCGCCGCCGCGCGCGACCAGATCCAGGTCGCCGGTTCGTCGACCGTGCTGCCTTACGCCAAGATCGTCGCCGAGCAGTTCGGCGAAACCTTCACCAACTTCAAGACCCCGGTTGTCGAGTCCGGCGGCAGCGGCGCCGGCATCAAGGAATTCTGCAAGGGGGTCGGCGAAGACACCATCGACATCGCCAACTCTTCGCGTCCGATCAAGAAGGACGAGCTGAAGTCCTGCGCCGACGCCGGCGTGAAGGAAGTCCAGGAAGTCCGCATCGGCTATGACGGCATCGTCTTCGCCACCGACATCAAGGGCCCGGATTGGGCGCTGGTTCCCGCCGACATCTACAAGGCGCTCGCCGCCAAGCTGGTCGTTGACGGCAAGCTCGTCGACAATCCGAACACCAAGTGGAACCAGGTCAACCCGAAGCTGCCCGACTGGGATATCGCCGCCTACATCCCCGGTGAAAAGCACGGCACCCGCGAAGTGTTCGAGACCAAGCTTCTCGACGCCGGCTGCGACAAGGCCGCCCTGAAGGCCGCCGGCATTGCCGACGACAAGGAAATCGGCAAGACCTGCATCGCCATCCGCAAGGACGGCAAGGCTGTCGACATCGACGGCGACTACACCGAGACGCTCGCCCGCATCGACTCCAACAAGACCGGCGTCGGCGTGTTCGGCCTCGCCTTCTACGAGAACAATGCCGACAAGCTGAAGGTCGCCACCGTGGAAGGCATCGTGCCTTCGACCGAGACGATCGCAACCGGCAAGTATCCGGTTTCTCGCCCGCTGTTCTTCTACGTCAAGAAGGCGCATCTCGGCGTCGTTCCCGGTCTCAAGGAATATGTCGAGTTCTTCCTTGACGACCAGATGATCGGCCCGGAAAGCCCGCTCGCCCAGTACGGCCTGGTTTCGGCTCCGGATGCCGAACGTCAGGCGCAGCGCGACGCGTTCGCTGCCGGGAAGAGCATGTAATCAACGACTGGATCAGGGCGCGGACCAAATCCGCGCCCTGATTTCGCTGCATGCCGCAACGGCGGCCGCGATCTGAATTTTCCCTGGGGTGGGTGATGTCGTCCTTGCTCGTACTCGCCATAGTCATTGCCATCGGCGTGGTCGCCTTCGTGATCGGCCGCCAGCGCGCCGCGGCGCACGATACCGGCAAGGTCAAGCCGCATTCGCGCGCCCACTATCACGGCTGGTGGGCCTTTCTACTCGCCGTCCTGCCTGCCGTCCTGCTGCTCGCCGTCTGGGACATCGGCTCGTCCTTCTATCTTGACCGGCACATCCACGCCGCCCTGCCCGAGCGCACTGTCGACTCCAAGGTCGCCAGCGAAGCGCTCGACGCCAGCCTGGTGAAGAGCCTCGCCAAGGGCCTGCGCCGGCTCGATGCCGGAACGCCGCTTCCCGCCACGTTCGCTGAATTGCAGCCGCTGCTCATCGCCAAGGGCGTGGCGCTGGCCAGCGACACGCAGGATTACATGATCCCGATCGCCGTCGAGGCGAACACGGTCCAGGACAGGCTCGGCCTGTTTGGCGCGGTGCTGACGCTTGCGCTGTCGATCGCCGGCGCCTTCTATGCGCTGCGGCAGATCGCGCCGCGCGCCAGGGCGCGCAACAATGTCGAGAGGCTGATGCTGTGGGGGCTGCTTGCGGCATCGACCATCGCCATCCTGACCACGGTCGGCATCGTGCTGTCGATGCTGTTCCAGACCATCACCTTCTTCGAAAGCGTGTCGCCGATGAGCTTCTTCTTCGGCACGGTGTGGGATCCGCGTTTCGCCGCTGCCGGCTCCGGCGGCAGCCAGGGCCAGTTCGGCCTGATCCCGCTTCTCGCCGGCACGCTTTATATCGCCGCCGTCGCTCTGCTGGTGGCGGTGCCGGTCGGCTTGATGTCGGCGGTCTACATGGCCGAATATGCTTCGCCCAAGGTTCGCGCGGTGGTCAAGCCGGCGCTGGAACTGCTGGCCGGCATCCCGACCATCGTCTACGGCATCTTCGCCGTGGTCACGCTCGGGCCATTCCTGCGCGACCTGTCGGCGGCACTCACTGGCGGTTCGCCCTTCATCCAGGGCCAGAGCATCTTCACCGCCGGCCTGGTGATGGGCGTCATGCTGATCCCGGTCGTGTCCTCGCTGTCCGACGACATCATCACCGCGGTGCCGCGCGCCATGCGTGACGGCTCGCTTGGCCTGGGCGCGACGCGCTCCGAGACGATCAAGAGGGTGATCCTGCCGGCGGCACTTCCCGGCATCGTCGGCGCCATCCTGCTGACGGCGTCGCGCGCCATCGGCGAGACGATGATCGTCGTGCTGGCGGCCGGCGTTGCCGCCAATCTCACCGCCAATCCATTCGAGGCGATGACGACCATCACCGTCAAGATCGTCAACCAGCTGACCGGCGACCTCGAGTTCAACTCGCCGCAGACGCTGGTCGCCTTCGCGCTCGGCCTGACGCTGTTCGCGCTGACACTGGTGATGAACATCGTCGCCCTCTACATCGTGCGCAAGTACCGGGAGCAGTACGAATGACCGACATTCCCCTGGACACGATGGCGGGCGCCGTTGCGCGTCCGCGCCGCGACATAGGGCTGAAGGCGCGCTACGCCGCTGAACGCCGTTTCCGCATCTACGGTGTGATTGCGATCTCGGTCGGCCTCGCCTTCCTGGCCATCATGCTGATCACCATCGTCTCGAAGGGCTACACCGCCTTCTGGCAGACGACGGTGACGCTG
The DNA here is from genome assembly GCF_057786075.1 of Mesorhizobium sp. P171375. Taxonomy (NCBI): domain Bacteria; kingdom Pseudomonadati; phylum Pseudomonadota; class Alphaproteobacteria; order Hyphomicrobiales; family Phyllobacteriaceae; genus Mesorhizobium; species Mesorhizobium sp. P171375. The sequence continues at coordinate 217,478 of NZ_JBYNWF010000001.1, read as the reverse complement.
CCGATCAGCTTCGACGAGAAAGTCATCGATCCCTCCGGCAAGCGCGCCACCGATCCGAGCGTGCTGATCAAGGCGAACTATCCCAAGCTCGCCGACACTGCGCTGATGGCCAAGCTTGGCATCGACCCAAGCAACAAGCCGATGGTCATGAAGCTCAAGGGCTTCCTGTCGGAAGGCGCCCGCGTCCAGCTGCGCGACATCGTCGCCGCCGATCCGTCGGTGATCGGCACGACGCGCGACGTCAATATCCTGGCCGCGGCCAATCTCGACTCCGCCTTCAAGGGCCAGATCGACCTCGGCGTCGATGAAGCGCGCCGCAAGGTGTCCAACCAGCAGATCGACTGGATGAACAAACTCAAGGCCGACGGCGTGATGGCCGAGCATTTCAACACCGGTCTGTTCACCTATGGCGCCTCCAGCCGGCCCGAGACGTCAGGCATGGGCGTGGCGATCATCGGCTCGTTCTACATGATGGTGATTGTGCTGCTTTTGGCGCTGCCGATCGGCGTCGCGGCCTCGATCTATCTCGAGGAATTCGCCAAGAAGAACCGCTTCACCGACCTGATCGAGGTCAACATCAACAATCTTGCAGCGGTGCCGTCGATCGTCTTCGGTCTGCTCGGCCTTGCCGTGTTCATCAACTTCCTCGGCATGCCGCGCTCGGCCGCCTTTGTCGGTGGCCTGGTGCTGACATTGATGACGCTGCCGACCATCATCATCGCGACGCGCGCGGCCCTTGCCGCGGTGCCGCCGTCGATCCGCTCGGCAGCGCTTGGGCTTGGCGCCTCGAAGATGCAGATGGTGTTCCAGCACATACTGCCACTTGCCGCTCCCGGCATCCTGACCGGCACGATTATCGGCCTGGCGCGTGCGCTGGGTGAGACAGCACCGCTGCTTCTGATCGGCATGGTCGCCTTCGTCGCCAACTATCCGAAGACGCCTTTCGATCCGGCGACGGCGCTGCCGGTGCAGATCTACATGTGGGCAAACGAGGCCGAACGCGCTTTTGTCGAGCGCATGTCCGGCGCCATCATCATCCTGCTCGTCTTTCTCATGGCCATGAACATCACCGCGATCGTGCTTCGGCGCCGGTTCGAGCGGCGCTGGTAGAAAAAAGGCAATTTGGTATGAACATCATGACCGAACAGTCCCTTGAAAACGCAGTGGGCGACAAAATGAACGCCAAGTCGAACGAAGTCATCAAGATGCGCGGCGACAAGGTCGGCGTGTTCTACGGCGAGAAGCAGGCGCTGTTCGACGTCAATCTCGACGTCCGCCAGAACCAGGTGACGGCGCTGATCGGCCCGTCCGGCTGCGGCAAGTCGACCTTCCTGCGCTGCCTCAACCGCATGAACGACACCATCGATTCGGCGCGGGTGACCGGCAAGATCACGCTCGACGAGGACGACATCTATGACAAGAACATCGACGTCGTCGAACTCAGGGCGCGCGTCGGCATGGTGTTCCAGAAGCCCAATCCGTTCCCGAAGTCGATCTACGAGAACGTTGCCTATGGCCCGCGCATCCATGGGCTGGCCAAGCGCAAGTCCGACATGGACCAGATCGTCGAGTCGAGCTTGAAGAAGGCGGCGATCTGGAACGAGGTCAAGGACCGCCTGCAGGAGCCCGGCACCGGCCTGTCCGGCGGCCAGCAGCAGCGCCTGTGCATCGCGCGCGCCATTGCGGTGTCGCCGGAAGTAATCCTGATGGACGAACCATGCTCGGCGCTCGACCCGATTGCCACCGCACGCGTCGAGGAGCTGATCGACGAGCTGCGCCAGAATTACACGATCGTCATCGTCACCCACTCGATGCAGCAGGCGGCGCGCGTGTCGCAGCGCACGGCGATGTTCCACCTCGGCTACCTGGTCGAGGAGGGCGCCACCGACAAGATGTTCACCAATCCCGACGACAAGCGCACCCAGGACTACATTACCGGCCGCTTCGGCTGAGCCGTCCAGCGGTTGAATTTTCAGGCACGAGGACCACGATCATGGGTGAACATACCGTCGCTTCCTTCGATGAAGAGTTGGGCCAGATCAGCAAGCTGATCCGCGACATGGGCGATCTGGCCGGGTCGATGGTCAGCGGCTCGACAAAAGCGCTGCTCAATTCCGACAATGCGCTGGCGCAGCGCGTCGTGTCCGACGACGCCATCATGGACGCGCGCCAGCGGGAACTCGACGATCGCGCTATCACGCTCATCGCCAAGCGCCAGCCGATGGCCAACGATCTGCGTGCCGTGGTCGGCTCGATCCGCATGGCCGGCGACCTCGAGCGCATCGGCGATCTCGCCAAGAACATCGCCAAGCGCGTCGGCACCGTGGGCCTCAGCGTCACGCCGCGCGACCTCTCGCACTCCATCGACGCGATGGCGCAGCTGGTGCTGATCCAGGTGCAAGGAGTGGTCGAGGAGTATGCCGCGGCCGATGCGGCAGCCCTGGCGAAACTCAGGAATGAGGACGAACGTATCGACGTCAAATACACGTCGGTGTTTCGTGAACTCTTGACCTACATGATGGAAGACCCGCGCAACATCACCGCCTGCACGCATCTCCTGTTCTGCGCCAAGAATCTGGAGCGCATCGGTGATCATGTCACCAACATCGCTGAAAATGCGTATTATGTGCTGACCGGCCAGCAATTGCCCGCCAATCGCCCGAAGCAGGACGAGACGGCGATGGCCACTTCGGCCTGACAAGGGTGAACTGCTGATGATCGCGCCACGCATCATGGTCGTGGAGGACGAGGAGCCGCTGGGCGTGCTCCTCCGCTACAACCTCGAATCCGAAGGCTACCAGGTCGAGGTGGTGACGCGCGGCGACGAGGCCGAAATTCGGCTGCAGGAAAATGTGCCCGACCTTCTGGTGCTCGACTGGATGGTGCCGGCGGTGTCCGGCATCGAGCTCTGCCGCCGGCTGCGCATGCGGCCCGAGACCGAACGGCTGCCGATCATCATGCTGACCGCGCGTGGCGAGGAGAGCGACCGCGTGCGTGGCCTGTCGACCGGCGCCGACGACTATCTGGTCAAGCCGTTCTCGACACCGGAATTCATGGCGCGCGTGAAAGCGTTGCTGCGCCGCGCCAAGCCGGAAGTGCTGTCCAGCGTGCTCAAGGTCGGCGACATCGTGCTCGACCGTGAATCGCACCGCGTCTACCGCAAGAAGAGCGAAATCAGGCTCGGACCGACCGAGTTCCGCCTGCTCGAATTCATGATGCGCCATCCCGGCCGCGTGTTCTCGCGCAGCCAGCTGCTCGACAATGTCTGGGGCGAGACGATCTATATCGACGAGCGCACGGTCGACGTGCATGTCGGTCGACTGCGCAAGGCGGTCAACAATGGCCGCATGCCCGACGTCATCCGCACCATCCGCGGCGCCGGCTACGCTATCCGGGAAGATTAGGCGCGCCGCGCTGTTGCCGGCCCCTCAGGCGACATGCTTGCCCGCTTTTGCCTGAATCCCCGGTGCGAAAATCTCCTGGTCGACGAAGCTGAGCGCGCGCATAGCGCAGCCTTCGCGGATCAGCGGCAGTTCGTTGGGCTCGGTGTCGAAGGAGATCGATTTCGAGTGCTGGCCGCCGGCGGTCTGAGCAATCGCTTCGCGCAATGCCGGTTCGATCAGATCGAACGCGGCGGCGCTGACTCCGACCATGGCGACAGGTGCTGGATCGATCAGCGCGAACAGGCTGCCGAGGCCGAAGCCGAGCGCCTCGCCGGCCTTGCGGTAGGCTTCGCGCTCCGGGCCATCGGTCTCGCGGGCACGTGCGGCGAGCGCCCGCATGTCGGCGTCGCCGACATCGACCGGTTCGGCATCCTCGCTCATCATTTTGGCGCTGCGCCAGATGGCGTAATTGCCGGCATAGGCCTCCACGCAGCCGCGCCGCCCGCAACGGCACAGCGCGCCGCCGGGCCGGTGGATCATGTGGCCGAACTCGCCGCCCGAGGAATGGGTGCCGGTAAACAATTCGCCCTTCAGCACCAACCCCATGCCGATGCCATGCGAGAGCAGGATAGCGATGAAATTGTCGCGGTAGCGCTCAGGCTGGCGCCATTGCAGCGCCACCGCCATCATGTTGCAGTCGTTTTCCATGGTGGCCGGAATGCCGAATTCCGCTTCCAGTATGTCGGCGAAGGCAATGTCGGTCAGCGGCGTGATCGGCGACCACAGCATGGCGCGCGCCCGCGAATCGGTGATGCCCTGGATGCCCATGGCAATGCGGGCGATGCTCTGAACATCGAGATCGGGATCCTCGAGCTGCCGCCGAACGATTGCCGTGCATTCGCCGATCAGCTCGTCGCGCGGCATGGTCAGCGTATCCAGCCGGCGCTGCTCCTCGGCGACCACATGGCCAGCATAGTCGATGACGGTGACGGAGAGGAAGTTCAGCGACAGCACCACGGTCATCACCGCGGCGGCTTCCGGGTTGAGCGCAAGGCCAACCTGCGGCCGGCCGCGCTTCAGCGCACCCGTCTCGCCGGGTTTGCTCTCAGCCAGGATGCCTTCTTGAATCAGATCAGACGAGATCGCCGATATGGTCGAATGGCTGAGGCCTGTGGTCGCCGCAATCTCGGTGCGCGACGGCTGGCCGGCCCGGCGCACGGCCGAAATCACCATCGCACGGTTGCGACGGCGCAGATCGTCGTGACGGATTCCAACCGACATTTTTGTTTTCCTCCCGGTCCCCTTGCGCCTCATGATAGTGGAGGCGGTCAGGGACGCCACGCAAATATTGCCAGAAGCCAGCGGCGCTGTCATTGTTTATTGCGGGTCCCGAAAAAATTCGGCGAAGCCATCAGAATCCATCAGAATCGATGTTGACAGCGCCCCGCCGTTGGACCAGTATTTTTTCGAGGCTCGAAAAAATAGAGCCTCTGTGTGCCGGCCTTCGGGCCAGTTTTTGTCGCGCCGTGCGCGGCGCAGGGAGGGTTATCATGAACAGATTTGCAGCCGCCATGCTGGCGGGTGTCGCCATGTCGCTGACGCTGGTGTCGGTCGCGCAGGCGAAGGACAAGGTCATCGGCGTGTCGTGGTCGAACTTCCAGGAAGAGCGCTGGAAGACCGACGAAGCGGCGATGAAGGCGGCGATCGAGGCTGCCGGCGACAAGTACATTTCCGCCGACGCGCAGTCCAATCCCGGCAAGCAGCTGACCGACGTCGAAAGTCTGATCTCGCAGGGCGCCAACTCGCTGATCATCCTGGCGCAGGACGCCTCGGCCATCGGCCCGGCGGTGCAGAAGGCGCTGGACGAAGGCATTCCAGTCGTCGGCTATGACCGCCTGATCGAGAACAAGGACGTCTTCTATCTGACCTTCGACAACAAGGAAGTCGGCCGCATGCAGGCCCGCGAAGTGTTCAAGGCGAAGCCCGAAGGCAACTATGTCTTTATCAAGGGCTCGGGTGCCGATCCGAATGCCGATTTCCTGTTCGCCGGCTCGATGGAAGTGCTCAAGGAAGCCATCGACTCGGGCAAGATCAAGAATGTCGGCGAGGCTTACACGGATGGCTGGCTGCCCGCCAACGCCCAGAAGAACATGGAACAGTTCCTGACCGCCAACGACAACAAGGTCGATGCGGTGGTTGCGGCCAATGACGGCACCGCCGGCGGCGTCGTCGCGGCGCTGACGGCGCAGGGTCTGGCCGGAACCGTTCCGGTCTCGGGCCAGGACGGCGACCATGCCGCGCTGAACCGCATCGCGCTCGGCACGCAGACCGTGTCGGTGTGGAAGGACGCGCGCGAGCTCGGCAAGAACGCCGCCGAGATCGCTTCGCAGCTGGCCGACGGCAAGAAGACGGGCGACATTGCCGGCGCCAAGGACTTCACCACGCCCGGCGGCAACACCGTCAAGTCGCTGTTCCTGACCCCGGTTGCCATCACCAAGGACAACCTCAACGTCGTCATCGATGCCGGCTGGATCAAGAAGGACGAAGTCTGCGCCGGCGTCACTGCCGGCAGCGTTGCAGCCTGCAACTAAAACCGGACCCTATCGGTTCGAAATCTCGGCGCCGCGGCCCAAAAGCCGCGGCGTTTCTCCAAGGGCTTCCGCTTCAAATGACCACGGAAAGCAAATAGCATCCATGTTCCGGCATCCGCGCCAGACGGCAAACCGGTGGGAGGATAGCATGACCGACACGACCTCTAATCAGCCGGTCGCCAGCACTGCTGCGGACCGGGCGCGCGCATCCGAGCTCAGCGCCGTCGGGCGGTTCCTCAAGGCTACCGAACTCGACACGCGCATGCTCGGCATGGTCGGCGCCCTGCTGGTCATCTGGGTCGGCATACACATCCTGTCGGGCGGGCTTTTCCTGACGCCGCGCAATCTGTGGAACCTGTCGGTGCAGACCTCCTCGGTCGCGATCATGGCGACCGGCATGGTGCTGATCATCGTCATGCGCAACATCGACCTTTCGGTTGGCTCCGTCGAAGGCGTGATCGGTATGATCATGGGTGTGGCGCAGGCCGAATTCCTCATTCGCGTCATCGGCTTCCAGCTCGGAAATCCCTGGCTCTGGATCATCGCGCTGGCCGCCGGCGTGGTGCTTGGTCTGCTGATCGGCGCGTTCCAGGGCTTCATCATCGCCTATATGGAGGTTCCGGCTTTCATCGTGACGCTGGGCGGCCTACTGGTGTGGCGCGGTATGGCATGGCTGATCACCAGCGGGCGCACGGTCGCGCCGCTCGACGCCACCTTCCAGCTGATGGGTGGCGGACCACGCGGTTCGATCGGCGCTACCGCCAGCTGGATCGTCGGCGTCGTCGCCTGTGCGGCGGTTGCCTTCGCGCTGCTCAATGGCCGCTCGCAGCGCAAGCGGTTCAGCTTTCCACTGCGCCCCGTGTGGGCTGAGACCTTGCTTGGCGTGGTCGCTTGCGCGGCCATCCTCGGCGCCGTCTGGATCGCCAATTCCTATCCATGGCCGATCGGCATCGTGCGCCAGTATGCGCGGCAGAACGGCATCACTCTTCCCGAAGGCGGGCTGTTTATCGCGCATGGCATCGCCATACCGGTGCTGATGGCGGTGGCCACGGGCATCATAATGACCTTCATCACCAAACGCACGCGTTTCGGCCGCTATGTCTTCGCCATCGGTGGCAATCCGGAAGCAGCAGAACTTGCCGGCATCAACACGCGCTGGGTGACCATGAAGGTGTTCATGATCATGGGGGTGCTGGCGGCGATCAGCGCGGCGATCTCGTCGGCCCGCCTCAACGCGTCGACCAACGCACTGGGCACGCTGGACGAGCTGCTGGTCATCGCCGCCGCCGTCATCGGCGGCACGTCGCTGGCCGGCGGCGCCGGAACGGTGATGGGCGCCATGCTCGGCGCGCTTCTAATGCAGTCGCTGCAATCCGGCATGGTGCTGCTCGGCATCGACTCGCCGCTGCAGAGCATCGTCGTCGGCGCCGTGCTGGTCATCGCGGTGTGGCTCGACACCGTCTACCGCAAGCGGGTCTAGGGGAGGAACGATCATGGAAAAAACTGCTCCCACGGGCACAGCGCTGATCGACATGCGCAACATCTCGATCGCCTTCGGCGGCATCCGCGCCGTCGACGATGCGTCCATCGATCTTTTCCCGGGCGAGGTCGTGGCGCTGCTCGGCCATAACGGCGCCGGCAAGTCGACGCTGATCAAGATCCTGTCGGGCGCCTACAAGCGCGACGCGGGCCAGATCTTCGTCAATGGTCAGGAGGCGGCGATCTCCAACCCGCGCGACGCCAAGAAATACGGCATCGAGACGATCTACCAGACGCTGGCGCTGGCCGACAATGTCGACGCCGCCGCCAACCTCTTCCTCGGCCGTGAGCTGATGACCGGCTGGGGCACGCTTGACGATGTCGCCATGGAAGCCGAGGCGCGCAAGGTCATGGGCCGGCTCAATCCGCGTTTCCAGCGCTTCAAGGAGCCGGTGATCAAGTTGTCGGGCGGCCAGCGCCAGTCGGTGGCGATCGCGCGCGCCATCCTGTTCAACGCCCGCATCCTGATCATGGACGAACCGACGGCCGCCCTTGGTCCGCAGGAAACGGCGCAGGTCGGCGAGCTGGTCAAGCAGCTCAAGGCCGACGGCATCGGCATCTTCCTGATCAGCCACGACATCCACGACGTGTTCGAACTCGCCGACCGCGTCTGCGTGATGAAGAACGGCCAGGTCGTCGGCACCGCGCGCACCACCGATGTCACCCAGGACGAGGTGCTTGGCATGATCATCCTCGGCAAATGCCCACCCGGCGCCATTCCCGGGCCGGGCGCGCTGAAGATCGCCGCCTGAGACGAGCGCCATCATCGGCTGACGGTCATCTTCTCCGATGCGCGATCGATAAGCCGGCTAATATCTGGAACGTGATGTGCCAGCTGTCACGATGGTTTGGCCTCGCCATTGTGTTGGCGCGGTGACATGCCATAAAGGTCCCAGATACATGGGCCGCAGCATCCTTTGAAGAAGTTTTTCCCGATTGTCGCCTTCATTGCCGTCGCGCTGATCAGCATGACGATGGCAGGCTTCGCCTACTTCGCCACCCAGGAGGCGGCACGGATCAAATTCGAGGCGACGGCCGACGATGCGCTCAACCGTATCGAAAGCCGCATCGACCTGCATCTGTCGCTGCTGCGCTCGACGCAGGCGCTGTTCGACGCCCGCAATGGCGAGATTTCGCGTAGCGAATTCAAGGCCTTCTTCAGCGCGCTCGACGTCGACAGCAATTTCGCCGGCCTGCGCGGCATCGGTTATCTCAGGCTGGCCAAAGCGGGCGACGAAGCGGCGGTCGAGCGCGACATGTTGCGCGACCGTGGCGTGCCGCACGCTGTCTATCCGGACACGGCACAGTCCTGGCGCACGCCCGTCGTGCTGTTCGAGCCGCTCGATCCTGCCAACGAGTCGACCATCGGCTACGACATGTTCACCGAACCGGCGCGGCGCGAAGCGATCGAAAAGGCGATGGCCGATGACGCACAGCATGCAAGCGGCCTGGTTCAACTCGGCCAGGGCGCGGGCACGGCACAGACCTTTACCGGCTTCCTGGTGTTCGTCAGGCTCAATGTCGAAACCGCACCGGATGGCATTAACGCCTCCAGGTCGTCGACATCAGGCTTTCTATACGCCGCTTTCCGCGCCCGCGACCTGTTCCAGACCGCGCTCAGCCGCACGCCGCTACTACCGGTCAACACCGAAGTCTATGACGGCAAGGTCGATGCCGACAATCTTCTGTTCCAGTCGGAAACGCCGCCGGTTGCGAGCTTCGGCGACAGGCTCTTGGTGACGCGCAAGATCATCGTCGCCGGCCGGCCGTGGACGGTGCTGTTTCGGCCGACCAGCGCTTTCTCGCAGCCGTCTTCGCGCGCCATTCCGGTGATGCTTGGCTTGTTCGGGTTGCTCCTGGCGGGCGCGATCGCGCTGGTTGCGCGCTATCAGGAGCGCGCCTATGACGCCAAGTCGCTGTTGCACGAGACGACGGAAAAGAGCCTGCTCGAAAAGGATCTGATGCTGCAGGAGATGAAGCATCGGATCAAGAATTCGATCACGCGGGTGCTGGCGATCGCGCGTCAGACGGCAGCGCACGCCACCGACGTAAAGGAGTTCTCCTCTTCCTTCTCGGCTCGCCTGCAGGCAATGGCGGCTTCCCAGGACATGCTGACGCGCTCGCGCTGGCAGAAGGCCGACCTTGGCGATCTCTTGCGCATCGAGCTTGGCCAGGTGTTCGGCAAGGAGCTTCCGGAAGGGATATTGTCAGGCCCTCAGGTGCTGCTCGACGAGACGACGACGCAGGCGCTTGGGCTGACCTTCCACGAACTGGCGACGAATGCGCTGAAATATGGCGAAGCTGGCAATTCGGTCGGCGCGCTTAAAGTTGACTGGTCGTTCCAAGGGCGCGGATCCGACAGGATGCTGGTTCTGAACTGGCGCGAGGCCGGGCAGAAGCAACTCGAAGCGCCGGCCAAGACCGGCTTCGGTACCAAGCTGATCGATCTCAATGTCACGCGCGAATTGCGCGGCACGATCGCCAGAGATTTTCGTGCCGACGGGCTTACAGTGGAAATCAGGATTCCGCCGCCCGATACACGCAAACAAACGGAGACCGGCTAACCGGTCTCCGTCTCGATTGTTTGACGCATTGAAGCGGATCAGCAGCGAGCGGTGTAGAGCCGGCCGCGATTGTCGCGATACTGACAATAGCCATTGCGCAGGTTGCGCACCAGCAGACCGGAACCGGCACCAACGGCTGCGCCGATGAGCGCACCCTTGCCGCCGCCAACCAGGCCGCCGACGCCGGCGCCTACCAACGTGCCGACACCCACGTCCTGTTCGGTCGTGCTGCAGCCGCTGACGGCGACCACGGCAACCATGGCAATAATCAATTTCCGCATTGAGTCTCTCCTCACTTTCGTCCTCACTTTAGTAAGCTCCAGCCGCCATTTAGCATGAAATGGCGGCCTTTGCCCGCTCGATCTTATTGTTGGCTAAGATAGTCTTTTTCGCGGCGCGCCACGTTCGACGCGACCATGACGTTGGAAATCTGCAAGGATGCGTCAAGTGAACCGTCCGGGCGCACGTTCCAGACGATCTGGTCGTAGTCGTCCTCCAAGGCAGGATCGACGGCAAGACATTTGGCGACGACATGCGGGGCCTGGCCCTGCACGTCGCCCATGGCAAAAGGCCGCTCGGCGGTGCATGCCTCCGCGGTTTCGAACACGCTGACCGGCACCGACAGTTCGCGGCATTCGGTCATGCTGTTCGAACAGCCGATAACCAGGAGCAAAGCGGCGATGTGTTCCACGGCGAAAAATCCTCTCGCCACAAGAACGGTCCACAGCCGTCAAAGTTCCTGGGATGCAAGCTGGGGACGTTAATAATCGGCTGGCCAGGAGCCAGACCAGCCTTCAGCTAAGCCAGATTTGGGAGCAGCGTGAACCCGAAGCGAACGTGGCTCAGCCCAGCTGCAACGCCACGATCAGAACGATGGCGGCGACGAGCGCGACAGCGGCGAAACGAAGCAAGGGATGCCAGGCGTATGGCGCAGGCGAGGCGGAAGCATAAGGATCCTGAAAGCCGCTCATCGAGACGCGGGCGGCCTGCTCCAGCCTGTTCATATCGGCAACCGTCAAGATCATTCCTCCCATAGTTGGGTTGCAGGCCACGGCCGAAGCGTCGGTTGAATTGGTCAAGAGCCGGCAATCTCTGGGTGCCTCAGCATCGGACTTTATGGTGAACAGCCGGTTAAGGAATCCGGCGCTCCGGGCTCTCTGTTTGACGCAATTCGGGACGGAATTGCTCTGAGGCAAATCTGGCCGCTCACTCGGTTTCGAAATTGCCGTGCGGAACGACAAGCCGATATTCGAGGCGGTCGCCGGTGATTTCCAGCGTCGCCGTGCCGTTCAGCGATACCGGCACAACGCGTTCGAGAGCAACGCTGCCGAATCGTTTCTCGGTGCGCCTGTTGTCATTGGCGACAATGGCCTCGACCCAGGTCAGCGACAAAGCCGGCTTATCAGCGGTCTCCGTGACGCTCGACAGATTGGCGGTTACCTCGACGAAGCCATCCGGCCGCGCCAAGGCGCCGTAACTGAATGAATTGACTGCGAGCTCATGCATGGCCAGGCCGATATGAAGAGCGGCGTTGGGATTGAGGTAGGGATTGACGCCATTGAACCGCAGGCTCTGCGCGGGATCGGCGCCATAGCGCACGACCTGGCCACGGACTAGTTCGCGTAGTGCAGCACCCCGCCAATTCGACGACGTCACCAGATCCTGGGAGGAGGCCAGTGACTGCAGCCGACCGCGAAAGCGCGTCAGGAAATCGTCCGATGTCTCGGAATAACGGCCGGTCTGTGTGGCAATGCTCTGGATGATGGCCAACAGGTTCTTGGAGCGGTGGCTGACCTCGCGCAGCAGCGTCTTCAACGTTTGTTCTCGGCGTTTCTGCTCGGTTGTCTCCACCATTGTGGTGACAACGCCTTGGACATCGCCGCCGTCGCCGCGATCGGCATCGACCCAGACCTGAAACCAGCGGATGCCTTCAGCAGTGGGAACGCTGAGCTCGAGGCGTTCAGGATGGCCGGAAGCGATGACTTGGCGTTTGGTGATATCGATGTGGTCGGCCTGCGCCGGCGGCAGGATGCCGTTACTGTCCGCAGTATCGGAAGCCCATGGCTCACGCATGTTGCGCGCCCACACGGTCTTCATTTCGCGGTCCTGGTACAGAACGGAAATGCCGGCATTATGCAGGGCATGGAGCAAGGCGCGGCCGAGCTGCATGCCGCTTTCAGCGGGATGCAGGGCGATGACTTCGTCATTCCGCCCGCTTTCGCCTGTCTCTCCGCCTCTGGAACGCATCAGTCACCTGTCCACCCACTCAAGCTGAACGATTCACGCTGAAATCAGTTCCTGAAATAAGCCCCCAAAACAGGTCCGCCGGACGGTGTCCCGTTGAAGGACACCGCCCGGCGGTGACTGGAAACCGTTTGAGGGGTGCGGCTTCCAGTGTTGGCTCGCTGCCGGTCTTACGAGGCCCGCCTGAACAGGCCGGCCAGAAGCGAGATGACGAGGAAGGCGAGAAAGATGAAGAACAAGATTTGCGCGATGCCGGCGGAGGTGCCGGCGATACCGCCGAAACCAAGCGCGCCGGCGATGATCGCCACGACAAGAAATACGAGCGCCCAGTAGAGCATGATCCGTCTCCTTCCGATGCTGAGATAAAAACGTGGGTGGTTGGTGTTTGTTCCACCATTTGCCGAAAAAGACAGGCTTTGGAAGGGCCCGGACGCGAATTGATTCGGGGCACGCGAGCGCGACCACGCAAAGCGCGGCATGGAGCGGCCGACAACTGGCGATCACCGGGTGGACGATCGCCAGTGCTTGGCAACGCCGGGATGCGGCGACGTTGGAGATTGTGTCAGGCGGCGGCCTTGGCCTGACGGTCGAAGAACAGCGCCTGGCTGATCAGCGCCTTGACCATGTCTGGATTGAACGGCTTGGTGACGAGGAAAGCGGGTTCGGGCCGCTCGCCGGTCAGCAGACGTTCGGGGAAGGCGGTGATGAAGATCACCGGCACCGAGGTCGACGACAGGATTTCGTTGACCGCATCGATGCCCGAGCTGCCGTCGGCAAGCTGGATGTCGGCCAGCACCATCTTCGGCCTTGTCTTGCCGAACATCGCCACCGCCTCGGCATGGGTGCGGGCGGTGCCGACGACACGGTGGCCGAGGCTCTCGACCATTTCCTCGATATCCATGGCGATCAGCGGCTCGTCCTCGATGATCAGCACGTCGGTCGCCACCTGGCGGGAGATCTCGTTGCTCGCCTGGGCCAGCAGTTCGGAGAATTCCCTGGCGTCGACATCGAGAATTTCAGCCGCCTCGTCCTCGCTAAAGCCTTCGACGGCGACCAACAGGAAGGCCTGGCGGGGCCGTGGCGCAATGGCGTTCAGATTGGCGGCGGCGCGCTGCTCCCATGCCGATTGCGCATGCTCCTGCGGAACGCGGATGGCAATGGAGGTGAACAATTTTGCGAAAACCTTATAGATCGCGATGCGGTCGTTCGACGCTTCGGGGAAGATGTCGACATCGGCGATGATGGCTTCGAGCATCGCGGCGACCAGCGCATCGCCACTCTCCTGCGATCCCGAAACGGCGCGCGAGAAGCGGCGCAGGAACGGCAGGTGCGGAGCAATGGTTGCGGAAAGGCTCATGATAGACGTCTCCCTCAGATGACGTAATTGCATAGATTCTAGGTCAAGCTGATTGCAAGCCCCGGCAAACAACGCGGGTTTTGTGAAAAAGTTCCGAGGGTTGTGGAACGAATCTCCAAGGACGACGTTTGTGGTGCGATGGGCAACCAGACGAGGGGGCCGCTTTTGGCGTTGTGTAACAGGGCGGCTAAGGCGCTGGAATTTAAGGGCGAAATGAGGACATGAATAAAGAAACACTGGCTGGCGCCGCTGGCAGGCGCCGGGCCAATTCCGGTGACCCGCTCGGGGCGAATTCGGAAATCGGCCGCAAACTCAAACAATATTATGACGAGCTGGTCTCCGACAATGTGCCGGATCGCTTCGCCCAGTTGCTCAGGCAACTGGAACAGGCCGAACCCGCACAGAAGAAGGACTGAGGCATGGCAGCTGTCTCACAAGGGTTCAAGACCGATCTGCTCGGCTCGATCCCGAGCCTGCGGGCCTTTGCCGTGTCGCTGACGCAGAATGCCGACAAGGCCGACGATCTGGTGCAGGAGACGCTGGTCAAGGCCTGGGACAAGCATGAGAGCTTCCAGCCCGGCACCAATCTCAAGGCATGGCTGTTCACCATCCTGCGCAACGAGTTCTATTCGCAGATGCGCAAGCGCGGCCGCGAGGTGCAGGACAGCGACGGCATCATGACCGCCAGGCTCGCCGTTCATCCGGCCCAGCACGGCCAGCTCGACCTCAAGGATTTTCGCGGCGCGCTCGAGCAATTGCCCGAGGACCAGCGCGAAGCCATCATCCTCATCGGCGCTTCCGGCTTTTCCTATGAGGAGGCGGCCGAGATTTGCGGTTGCGCGGTCGGAACGATCAAGAGCCGGGTCAGTCGGGCTCGCACACGGCTGCAGGAGATCCTGAAAATCTCCGGCGAAGACGAATACGGCCCCGACGCCATCTCGTCGCAGGTTACCGGCTCAAACGCCGCCTGACAGCGGAGCCCGTTTGCGGGCTCGGGCTCTCAAGTACCGATCGAAGGCATTTCAGACTGGCGCGCGGCCGCAGGCCACCGCCAGCGCCCCGACGAGATCGTCTCCCGAATATGGCTTGGTTACCAGTCGTACGCCGGGGAAAGACGCCCTGATCTCGTCCGCGTCCGAATAGCCGGAGGCAAAGACGAAGGGCGTGCCCGCCTGGCGCAGTTGCGCGGCGAAGTCGAGCGTCGACGTTCCACTCAGCATCAGGTCGACGATAACGCCGTCAAACTTGTCGGCGATCGTCTGCTCGTCGATCTCTGCCAGGTCGCGGGCAATCACCACGTCGCCGGCGCCATGGTCGCGGCAAAGCTGCTCGACATCCATGGCGATCAGGAATTCATCCTCCAGGACAAGAATTCGCAATCCCTCGAGCAATGGCGGCACCTGGCAATGTCTCCTAAATTCTTGCGGCATCAGGGTTCAGGGACTCCAAATCAAAACCGCATCGGACAGGAGGCCCGTCGGTAGCTTTTATCCGAATTCGCTCGCCGGATCTGCTCCAACGTCAGGCAGGTTTCGAATTCACCTCACTGGAGCGCAGCGAGTCATGATCGGTATTTGCCATCCTGTCATTTAAAAAAGACATGCCCCACCGCCGGCGGTGGAACCGTGGCCCTCGCAAAGGCGTTGCAGTCAGTCTCTGTCAAAGAGGCTTTCGAAGAGGGGTCGAAATGTCTGGCCAGAACGGTCGTTCCTTTTCCAGTCGCCAATATCCGTGCGAGAAGTGCCCGCTCTGGCCGTTGCAGGTGTTCCGGGACTTCGAGAAGCAGGAGCTTGCGTTCGTCAGCACGTTCAAGAAGGGCGAACTTGCCGTCGACAAAGGCGCCACTGTGCTGGTCGAAGGCAGCCACAGTGCTCATCTCTACACGGTGCTGTCGGGCTGGGCTTTCCGCTACAAATTGCTGTCGGACGGCCGCCGCCAGATTCTGAACTATTCGATGCCCGGCGATCTCATCGGCCTGCAGGGCAGCCTGCTTGGTGAGATGCAGCACTCGATCGAGGCGCTGTCGCCGATGCTGTTGTGCGTCTTCGAGCGCGAAAACCTGCACGAGCTCTACCGCAACCATCCGGGCCTTGCCTACGATATCACCTGGCTGGCATCGCGCGAGGAGCGCATGCTGGACGAGAATTTGCTCAGCATCGGTAGGCGCACGGCGCTCGAGCGCACCGCCTATCTGATCGCTTTCATCGCCAGCCGCGCGGCGATAGTCGGGCTCAACGGCAAGGCGCCAGTGCAAATCCCGATCACGCAGCAACACGTCGCCGATACCCTCGGCCTGTCTCTGGTCCACACCAACAAGACGATCCGCAAGCTGATCGACCGCAAGCTGATCGTCTGGCGCGACGGCGGTTGCGAAGTGGTCGACCGGGAGGCGCTGAAGGACCTCGCACGCTGGGAGGGCTTGAGCGAGGGCCGCCGGCCGCTGATCTGAGGTTGATCTGAACGAGTCCCGCCGGGCTGGACTCGCACAGGCAAACACCCTTTCATGGATATGGTCTCCGATTTCGGAACCTTGACGTGTGTGGGGCGTTTGAAACCAAGCAAACGCAAGGAGTTATAGAATGGCAACTGCCGCAGGAAAAACCGCTGGCGAAACCCAGACGAACGCCGACCTCGAAGCCGATATCCGGCAGTTGAAGGCCGACATCGAAAAGCTGACCAAGCAATTGGCCAAGACCGGCGAGCATGGCTACGGAACGGCGCGGCGCGCTGCCGCCGAAGGCGTCGAGCAGTTGCGCGCCCAGGGTGAGGCTGCCTTCGACAGCCTGCGCGGCAACGCCAAGGATATCGAAGCCCAGATCACCGCCAATGTGCGCGAAAAGCCGGTGACGTCGCTGGCCATCGCAGCCGGCGTCGGCTTTCTGTTCGCGCTTCTCGCCCGGCGCTAGTTTTCGCTAGAGATGGGGACGCTGGCATCGTTGATTTCGGCTTTGGCCTCGGGTGAAGCCATTGCCGCCATGCGCCGCGCGCGCACGGCGGCGATCGTCTATGGGGTCGCCGCGGTTGCGGCTCTGTGCGGGCTCGGATTTCTCCTCGGGGCGGCCTATATCTGGGCCGCCGACCGCTATGGGTCGATGGCGGCCTGCCTGGGCTTCGCGGCCGGCTTCTTGGTGCTCGCCGGGCTCATCCTGCTCATCCATCAACTGGCGGCCGGCACGCGCGCCCGTAGACGTGCGCGAAGGCGCAATGCCGACCTCAAGGCACTCGGCATCACGGCGGCCCTTGCCGTATTGCCGTCGCTGCTCAAGGGGAAAGGCGGCAAGGAACTTGTCCTTGGACCGATCATCGCGCTGGTGGCCTATGCCATCTACAAGGAAAACGTCAAACCGCGCCCGGGCGATCCGGACGGCGATGTCGAGTAGGCCCGAACTCCCCCGACGCTTCAGCTCGGCAAATCTTCCAGCGGCATCGATATTTCCGCGAACACGCCTTCCCGACGGAACTCGTGCACAACCTCGCTGGACAAAACCTTGGCCAGGCTGCGGCGGATCAGGATCGAGCCGAATCCCTGGCGTTCCGGCGGCTGGACCTGCGGCCCACCGCTTTCGCGCCAGGTCAGCACAAGGCGGCGTGCGCCTTTCTTGCCCAGCGCCTTCCAGTCGACGTCGACCTTTCCCGAGCCCACCGACAGCGATCCGTATTGCAGCGCGTTGCTGGCCAGTTCGTGCATGATCAGGCCGAGCCCCACCGCCTGGTCGGGCGAAAGCAGCAGATCCGGGCCGGAAATCGCGATGCGCGGCTGTTGGGTCGAATCGAACGGCTTAACCTCTATCTGCATCAGTTCGCGGATGCCGATGCCGCGCCATTCGCGATCGGACAAGAGGTTATGGGCAGCCCCCAGCGCCTGCAGCCTAGCGCCGAAGGCTTCGAGGAATTCGCTTGGGCGGCGGGCGTGGCGAACGGTCTGCGTCGCCAGTGCCTGCACCGTCGCCAACGTGTTCTTGACCCGGTGGTTGAGCTCGCGCAACAACAGCCTTTGCCGCTCCTCACCGAGCTTGCGTTCCGATATGTCGTAGTTGACGCCGAAGATCAGCGTCGGTTTGCCTTCGCCGTCGCGCTCGATGACGCGCCCGCGGGTGGCTATCCAGCGCGGCGGATCGAAGCCCTTGACCCGGTATTCGCCGAAATAATCGTCGCTGCCGGTCAGGGCGTCGCGAAAGCGCGTCTCGGTCTGGTATACGTCGCGCGGGTCGATGGCGCCCAATATGTCGCGCGCCCGCAACCGGTTCGAGCGCGGCAGATTGAACAGTTCCGACAGGCGCACATCGCATTCGATCATGTCGGTGCGGATATCCCAGGCCCAACTGGCAAGCGAGGCGGCATCGAGCGCGATGGCGCGGCGCTTTTCCTCCTGCACCAAAGCTGCGGCGGCGATGGCGCCGCTGCGGGTGGCGTTTTTGAGCGTAAACAGGCTGGCGGCGAGACTGGCCAACGCCTTCAGTTGATCGAGTGCGGCAGGGGACGGAAAGTCATGCGGTTCCCGGTCGAGTACGCATACGGTGCCAATGCGCGCACCGGCCACCACCATGGGCGCGCCGACATAGAACCGCAGATGATGCTTACCGGTCACGAGCGGATTGGCGGCGAAGCGGGGATCGATGCTGGCATTGGTCACCACCATAGGCTCGTCGCCGGCGGCAATGGCGTGCGCGCAAAACGAGATGTCGGTGGCGGTCTCGGTCTCGTCCAGTCCGACACAGGACTTGAACCATTGTCGTTCGGTATCGAGCAACGTGACCAAGGCGATTGGCGCCTGCATCACGGCGGCGGCAAGACCGGTGATGTGATCGAAGTCGGGATCGGAGGCCGTGTCGATCGCGTCGAGCCCGTGCAGCACGGCAAGCCGCTCCGGCGTCGCCACGGCGCGTCGAACGTCGGCCGGCAGACCCTTCTCCACCTTCTTATCCACCAAGTCCCCTCGCTTGCAGGTCCCATCCGCAGTGCCGCGCGTTGTGCGCTGCCGTCGGGACCCGGAACTTTTGTAGCAACCAATCGTTACCCGACCATGTTTCGCCAGCCGTGGTTTTATCCGCCACGCCTGCAGTCGCATGATGGGAACGGCGCCAATGACCAAGATCATCCCTGAGAACAAGGCCCGCCAGGGGCGCTGGGGTTGGCATGGGCTGCGCATTCTGATCGCCGCGCTGCTGCTGGCCTTCATCGCCTGGGGCGCCGCCGAGATTTATGGCGAAAAGATCGACAACAGGGCTCCCGCCAACCAGAGCGCGCCCGCCGGGCAGGACCAGCCAGCCGGCGGCTGAAGCGCGCCTCTTGTTAGGCGCTCGCATCAGGCGGCCTTTGCCTGCGCAGCCCGCGCCGGAACCAGAACATTCAACGCGCCGGGGTGAATCTGCACAATTGTTTCGCGCTCCAGCTTGACCAGTTCACCGTCGATGACGGCGCCGAATTTCTTGCTTCCGGTGTGGATTTTCACGACTGCCTTATCGGCCTGATGGATTTCGACATGGTCGCTGTCGCGCCATCTGCCGCGCACCATGTCGAAGAGGGCCCTGGCCAGTTCGCCGCGCTGTCGCGCCACGGTGACATAGATGCCGAGCACGCCGCCGGCAGGGTTGTCGGCATAGGGCAGGTGGCCCTCGCCGAACAGATTGTTGGAGATGCCGATGCCGCTGATACGGGTGATGATCTCGGCGTCGCCAACCGTCAATGTCACCTTCATGGCGGGTGGATTGTTGATCGTCGTCCAGGCGGCCTTTGCCGAAGCACGGATCTTTCCCAGGCGCGAAGCAAACTCCATGGTGTCGCGGAGCCTCACCATCCTGGCGTGAAGGCCGATCGAGAACTGATGCACGAAAGGTCGGCCATTGGCACTGGCGATATCGATCGCGATGACCTCGCCGTTAGCAAAGGAAGTCAGGGCCCCGTCGAGGGTCTGCGGAATGCCCAGGCCGCGGGCGAACAGGTTCATGGTCCCTGCAGGCAGGACAGCTAAGGCTTTCTTGCTATTCATCAGCCGCGCCGCAGCGGCCGAAATGGTGCCGTCGCCGCCACCGGCCAGCACCACCTCGATGCCGCGTCGCGAGGCGACCTTGTCGAGCGCTGCGACAATGTCCTTGCCTTCGACGATGTCGATATCGATGGTGTGGCCAGCCGCCTCAAGCGTCTGGCGCATCCGGTCCGAAAACGCGGAAAGATCGGTCGTCCGCAAGGTGCCGCCGT
Source organism: Mesorhizobium sp. P171375 (assembly GCF_057786075.1). Taxonomy (NCBI): domain Bacteria; kingdom Pseudomonadati; phylum Pseudomonadota; class Alphaproteobacteria; order Hyphomicrobiales; family Phyllobacteriaceae; genus Mesorhizobium; species Mesorhizobium sp. P171375. The sequence goes on along the minus strand of NZ_JBYNWF010000001.1, from coordinate 197,602 downwards.
CCCGGTTCAGCACCGCCGCAAATCGCATGCCCGCTCCGTATTCATTTTAGCGGCTGGAATGCCCAGCCGCAGGCTGAAACGGCGAAGCCTTACAAAGGTTCCATCGGCCGGCCGGAAATGTCGGGTGATTCCACGGACTTGCCCGAGGTATCCCGATGCCCCCGTTTTTTCGGAACAAGCGCCTTGTCACGACGTTGTGAACGTATTGGAGGCGCCGCTTTCGGTCTCCCGGCGACGGTTTGCCGGTTGCGGCGCGCACGAGATCACGCAAGAGGAGACTTAATCATGATCCGCACTCTTTTCGCGACGACCGCGCTCGCAACGCTGATCGCAACTGGTGCGTTTGCGCAGTCAACGACCGCCCCGGCGACGACCCCGGCGCCGGCTGAAGCCCCCGCCACCATCGCGCCGGCCGCGCAGCGGGCCGAGGGCGCCCTGATGACCAATGTTATCGGTGAATCCGTCTATAACGGCACCGCTGATGATGCGCAGAAGATCGGTGACGTCAGTGATGTCGTCTTCGATGAACACGGCCAGGCCAAATCCGCCATCATCGGCGTCGGCGGGTTCCTGGGTATCGGCAGCAAGAACGTCGCCTTCGACTACGGCAAGCTGCAATGGGTCGAGAAGAACGGCGACCGTTGGCTGGTCGCCGAGACGACAAAGGAAGCACTGACGGCGCTGCCGGACTTCGACCGCAAACCTTATGATCCGGCTCCTGCGCCTGCTTCCACCGACAGTGCGCAGAACGATCCGCAGAAGCCTGTCGACCTCAACGCCGCGCCGTCAGAGCCGGTGGTGAAACGCGCCGAAGGCAACCTTGCCACCAACATTGTCGGAGAGACCGTCTATAACGGTACCGCTGATGATGCCGAGAACATCGGCGACGTCAACGACATCGTGCTGACCAAGGAGGGCAAGGCGCAGTCCTTGGTAATCGGCGTCGGCGGCTTCCTCGGTATCGGCGAAAAGAACGTCACCTATGATTTCGCCAAGGCGCAGTGGGCGGAGAAGAATGGCGATCGCTGGCTGGTGGCGCAGACAACCAAGGAGGAACTGCAGGCACAGCCGGATTTCGACCGCAAGGTCTATGATCCGGTGCCGGTGACGACGATGTCCGACGCCGGGACACCCGCTGCCCCGGCAGCCACTGCGCCGCCTGCCGCTCCGGCTGACACAGCGGCGCCGATGGACAAGACAGCCGAGGCTCCGGCGGCCGAGTCACCTGACGTGAAGGCCACCGACCCGACGCAGACCGCAGCCATCGACAAATCGACGCTGACAGAAATGCCAGTCGGCGAGATCAGGGGCGACGATCTGAAAGGCACGACCGTCTATGGCGCAAACGACGTCAAGGTCGGCGAGATCGGCGACGTCGTGCTGGCACCCGACAGCAAGCCGGATGCGGTGATCGTCGATGTCGGCGGCTTCCTCGGCATTGGCGCAAAGGAGGTCGCGATCGGCATGGACAAGCTCAAATTCATGACCGACAAGGACGGCAAGAAGTATCTCTACACCAACTTCACCAAGGAGCAGCTTCAGGCGCAGGCTGCCTACGACAAGGGCAGCTACGCCGAGAAGCGGGATGAGCAGCGGTTGATGATGCAGTAAAGGAAGGGAGTAGGGCAGTACGGCAGTAAGGCAGTAGGGATAAAATTAGGGAGCGCGACAGCACCGGCTATCCCATACTTTTCCTACTGCCTACTGCCTACTGCCTACTGCCTACTGCCCTACTCACATACCCAGCCACGCCATCCTCGGTCAGCTCTGCCAGCGCCAGCGACTGATCGAGATGTTCGGCGCGCCAGGCAAGCAGACGCTCGGCAAATTCGAGCCGCGCGGCGAGGTAGGTCGGGTCGGCGGCAACATTGGCCAGCTCGCCCGGATCCTTTTTCAGGTCGAACAGCAGCGGCGGCAGGCCGCCGCCGAAGTGCACGTATTTGAAGTCTTCCGTGCGGATGACGGCGAGGTTGCACTGACACGAGGCGATGCCGAAGTGCCGCTCGGCTTCCCCTTCAGCAATGGAGCGGAAATCGAACTCCCAATGCGCGGCGTCGCGCCAATCCTTGGGCGGTTTACCTTCCAGGAACGGTTTCAGCGAGCAGCCGTCGAGATGCGGCTGGGCGTCGGCATCCAGCAGGTCGAGCAAGGTCGGGAAGATGTCGACGGCCTCGGTGAAGCGATCGACGGTCGAGCCCGCCGCCTCGCCGCGGCGCGGGTCGCGGACGATCAGCGGGATGTGATAGCTGCCGTCAAAGAAACCGCCTTTGCCGAGCATGAAATGGTCGCCCATCATCTCTGCGTGGTCCGATGTCAGGATAACGATCGTGTCGTCCCAGGCTCCGGCCGCCTTGATCGCCTGCCAGATGCGGCCAAGCTGCACGTCGACCTCCGAGATCATGCCGTAATAGATCGCGCGGATGGCGCGGATGTTGTCGTCCCCCCAGTCGCGCACCTTGCCGTCAGTGCCGGGGCGGAAGTTCTTACGCCTTTGCCGGCCGAGATCGTAGGCCAGATAGGGATGGCTTTCCGCCTCCGCCTGCCAGCTTTCGCCACGAGGGAAGGCCGGGCCGTCCGTGGGATCATACAGCGTGTTGTAAGGTTCGGGCACGATGAAGGGCGGATGCGGGCTGATGAAGGACACATGCGCGAACCAGGGCGCATCCTGTTCGCCCAGCCAGCGGATGAATTCGCCGGCGAGGAAAGCCGTCGGTGTCTCGTCCCTGGAATAGACCGGCGGCGCGTTGGTCGTCCCGTCGCTTGCTTCCTCGCCGAGGGGGCGATGGATGCCGGGAGAGCCGGCGCTGGTGTCGAGCCCGCGCGCCGTCAGCCATGACAACCATGGTTTCTGATGCTCGGGCAGGAACTGGCGCACGCTGAAGCCGGGCAGCACGCCCTCGTAGGTTTTCAGCCGGGGATCGCCCGGCGCCAACGTGCGCGGATCGGACGAGACGTCGGTGTAGCCGAACAGCGTCGGATCATAACCGAGGGCGCGGGCCGAAAGCGCGATGTTGCCGTGGCGGGCGTCGAGCGGCGTGCCGTTGCGGCAGACGCGGTTGTTCATCTGGTACAGGCCGGTGTAGAGGCAAGCGCGTGCCGGCGAGCAGGGCGCCGCACCGCCGTAATGTCGCTTGAAAAGGACACCCTCGGCGGCCAGCGCATCGGCGTTCGGTGTCTTCACCGTGGGATGGCCGGCAGCCGACAGGCAATCGCCGCGCCACTGGTCGCAGGAGATCAGGAGGATGTTCGGACGTCTGCTTTTCGCGGCCAATAGCTGTATCCTGTCACGTCGGGAAGACGCTCAATGAACCGGATTCTGGCGGCGGCGCAAGACCGTCAGCTTTACTGAAATGGTGAACGAAATTTTTCTACTGTTCACGATTGGGATACAGTCCATTCTGAGTTTGCCGCCTTTGCCTGCGCCGGGCGGCCCCTCATATAGGCGTGGACAGCGGCGAGGGCCGCACAAACACCAAGGGAAGGAGCAAGACAATGCTCGACCAGATCAAGGGCCTGCATCACGTCACGTCAATGGCCGGCGATGCGCGCCAGAACAATGATTTCTTCACTCACAAGCTCGGCCTGCGCCGGGTCAAGAAAACCGTCAATTTTGACGCGCCTGACGTCTATCACCTCTACTATGGCGACGAGCACGGCACGCCGGGCTCGGTGATGACCTATTTTCCGTTCCCGGATATTGCCAGGGGCCGCCACGGCGTCGGCGAGGTCGGCACCACGGCCTACTCCGTGCCGGCGGGCACGCTTGGCTATTGGGAAAAGCGCTTTGCCGATGAAGGCGTCAGCGGTCTCTCGCGCGAAGAAACATTCGGCGAGAAGCGGCTTGCCTTCGCCGGTCCCGATGGCGATGGCTTCGCGCTGGTCGAAGACAAGGCCGACAGCCGCGCGCCGTGGTTGAAGGGCGGTGTTCCCGCCGACGAAGCGATCCGCGGCTTTCATTCGGTGTCGCTGCGCCTCAAGGATGGCGGCGCCACGGAGGAGCTGTTGAAGTTCATGGGTTACGAGGAGGTCGACAAATCCGGCAATGTCAGCCGGCTGGCGGTGAAGAACGGCAACGGCGCCGATGTCGTCGACATCGAATCGCTGCCGACGGCTGGCTTCGCCAATCTCGGCGCCGGCTCTGTCCATCATGTCGCCTTCGCCGTGGAGAACCGCGCCAAGCAGCTCGAAGTGCGCAAGGCGCTGATCGATACGGGCTACGGCGTGACGCCGGTGATCGACCGCGATTATTTCTGGGCGATCTACTTCCGCACGCCGGGCGGCGTGCTATTCGAAGTCGCCACGAATGAGCCGGGTTTCGACCGCGACGAGGACACCGCCCATCTCGGCGAGGCGCTGAAATTGCCGACGCAGCACCAGCATCTCAGGCCCTATCTCGAAGAACATCTGCAGAAGCTGGAAGGCTGAGACAATGAGCAAGGACGCTTACATTCATAAGGCGCTGCCGGGTTCGCCCGGCGGTCCGCTGCTCTTCGTCTTCCACGGCACCGGAGCCGACGAGAATCAGCTGCTGTCGCTGGGGCGCGACCTTGCGCCCCAGGCGACCATCGTGTCGCCGCGCGGCGATGTCTCTGAATATGGTGCTGCCCGCTTCTTCCGCCGCACCGGCGAGGGTGTCTACGACATGGACGACCTTGGCCGGGCGACCGCAAAGATGGCCGGCTTCATCAAGGCGCAGGTGGAAGCGGCAAAGCCGTCTTCCGTGCTCGGCCTCGGCTATTCCAACGGCGCCAACATACTGGCTTCCGTGATGTTCGCTGCGCCGGATCTGTTCGATGCGGCGGTGCTGATGCATCCGCTGATTCCGTTCGAACCTGAGGTGAAAGGCAGCCTTGCCGGCCGTCGTATCCTGCTCACCGCCGGCAAGCGCGACCCGATCTGCCCGCCCAATCTGACGTCGCGGCTGGAAGCCTATTTGCGCGCCGATGGCGCCGATGTCACAGTGGAATGGCACGATGGCGGCCACGAGGTGCAGCCGAACGAGATCGAAGCGGCAAGGCGGCTTTTCGCTGGCGCGCCGGTTGAAGGAGCAAGCAATGCCTGACCAATTGCCTGAAATCGAACTGGAGGACCGCGGCTCGAAGGGCCGTTATGTCCTGCGTGGGCCGGGCGGCGCCGAGGCGGAGATGACCTTCACCAAGGTCGGCGAGCACCAGATCATCATCGATCACACCGAAGTGCCGGACGTGTTTCGCGGCCAGGGTGCCGGGCTTCGGCTCGTCACCCGCGCCGTCGAGGATGCGCGCGCAGCGGGCAAGAAAATCATCCCGCTTTGCCCCTTCGCCAATGCCCAGTTCCGCCGCCATCCGGAATGGGCCGATGTGCTGAAGCAATAGGGTGAGCAGCCGGTTCGCGAAGCGAATTCATCGTGCCGGTGGCACGATGAAAGGCTGGCGAACGGCGGGACGCTGCGAAGCAGCGGGGACCCGGCAGGTGGATCGGAGCCGCTCAGCCACAAGGCGAACACGTCTCTGGCATTTGCGCAGTTCGGCCTTCTTGCCTAAGTACACAGTTCGCTGCGGTTCGTCCGCTCCTGCCAACTGACCGAATGGCTTCCTGATGACCGAATCCGATCTCGTCCCCGTCTTCGACGGCCACAACGACACGCTGCTGAGACTTTACCAGTCGAAGGACACAGACGTCGAAAAGCTGTTCGTCGAGGGAACGCAGGGCGGTCACATCGACTTGCCGCGCGCCAGGAAGGGCGGCTTTGCAGGCGGCATGTTCGCGATCTTCCCGCCACCGGTCGAGAAAAGCAAACGCTCTCCGGTGCCACCGGCGCCGAGCGACAACGAGCCGTTGCCGCCGGAACTGCCGCGTGCTGAAGCGCTCAATTCCACCATCGGCATGGCGTCGATCCTGTTTCGGCTGGAGCGGGCGGGAGCGCTGACCGTCTGCCGCAGCGCCGGTGACATTCGCGCGGCGATGGCGAAAGATTCGATCGCGGCGGTGTTCCACATCGAAGGCGTCGAGGCGATAGACCCCGAGCTCACGCTGCTCGATGTGCTCTATGAAGCCGGCCTGCGCTCGCTCGGCATCGTCTGGAGCCGCCCCAACGCCTTCGGCCATGGCGTGCCGTTCCGCTTTCCTTCGTCACCCGACACTGGGCCGGGACTGACCGATGCCGGCAAGGCGCTGGTCAAGGCCTGCAACCAGCTGAAGATCATGATCGACCTGTCGCATCTCAACGAAAAAGGCTTTCGCGATGTCGCAGCGCTCAGCGACGCGCCGCTGGTCGCCACCCATTCGAATGTGCATGCGCTTTGCACCCATTCGCGCAACCTGACCGACTGGCAGCTCGGCGCCATCCGCGAGACCGGCGGCATGGTCGGGCTGAATTTCGCCACCGGCTTCCTGCGCGACGACGGCAGGATGAACTCGGACACCAGCCTCGACATCATGGTGCGCCATGTCGATTCGCTGCTGCAGGCGCTGGGTGAGGACGGTGTCGGTCTCGGCTCGGACTTCGACGGGGCGATGATCCCGGCGGTCATCGGCGACGTCGCCGGCCTGCCGAAGCTGATCGATGCGCTCGCCGCGCGCGGTTTCGGCCGCGCGCTGATCGAGAAGATCGCTTATCGCAATTGGCTCAATGTGCTGGAGAGGACCATCGGCTAGGCGCCCATGCGCTTCAGCCAGTCCTGGCCGGCGCCGCGATCCCTGATGATCGGCAGCGGGTTCTCGGAATCCAGCCGCGCGCAGATGCGGTAGACCTCGAGCGTCTCGGCGCTCATTTCGCCGCGCTTGTAGAAGTACATGGCGGCGGCGTAGCGCGTGCGGCCCGACCATTTTTCGCCGAGCGGCGTGTTGACCAGTTGCCACTGTTCGGCGGTTTCCGCCTCATCGTCCTGTTGATCGACCATGGTCAGAAATCCGCCGGCGGATTGGCGGTGCGGCGGTCGAGTTTTATGAAGGGACGCGCCACCACCTTGGCCCGCTTCATCAGCTTCTGGTACTGCAGTTCGCGCATGGCGTAGATCTCGACCCAGAGGTCTTCCACCATCGTATCACCGTGGGGCCGCGTAAGCGAAGCGATGGCGATGTTGCGCTTGGCCATCGGCGACCACATGGCGGCGCTGACCAGGCCTACCTCCTGGCTTTTCTTGTGGTAGACGATGGCGTGTTCGGCCGGGATGTTACCTTCGATCTCCAGCCCGACCAGCACATGGCGCAGCTTGCGCTTGGCGCGGGCTTCGAGGATGGCGCGGCGGCCGTTGAAATGACCCTTTTCCAGATCGACCATGAAGCCGAGGCCGATCTCATCCGGCATGCGCAGGCGATCGGCGCGAATGGCATGCTCGGCGGTGGTGAAATCGGCATTGGCGACGATCAGCCCTGCCTCGAGGCGGGCGCGGTTGAGCGCGGTATAGCCGATGGCGCGGATGCCTCGCAGTTCGCCTGCGGTCATCAGCCGGTCCCACAGACTCAGCGCATTTTCAGCCGGTACGAACAGTTCGTAGCCGAGATCGCCGGTAAAGCCGGTGCGCGAGATGGTTACCGTGCCGCCATCATGCGGGAACTCGGCGAGGTCGAAGATTTTCAACGTCTCGACGCCGGCGAAACCGGCATCGCGCAGCACGGCGAAGGAGGTTTGTCCTTGCAGGGCGAGACCGGCGACGCTTTCGGTCTCTTCCTCGACCGCCACATCGAAGCCAATGGCGCTGTCGAGCAGCCAGGGGAGGTGCCGTTCCTGCGAGCACAGGCGGAAGCGGGTCGGCGACAGCCGGAACAGCGTGCCGTCGTCGAGCACGAAACCCTCGTCATCGCACCAGGCAGTGTAGTGGACGCGGCCGGGCTTCAGCTTCGTCACATCGCGCAGCGTGACGCGATCGAGAAAGGCTTCGGCATCCAGGCCCTCGACGCGGTATTTCGTCATCGGCGAAATGTCGAACAAAGCAGCCTGGCTGCGAATGGCGAAATATTCGAGCTCTTCGTCCCACAGCGAATGCGGGGCGCGGTAGCCGGCCCAGTTGTACCAGTCCTGGGTCTTCGCCAGCGCATCGATGCGCGCCTGGAACGGCGTGCCGAGGCGTAGCGTGCGGAAATGACCCTGCGCGATGCTGCGGGCCTTCGATGATTTGATGGTGGGCTGATGGTTCATGACAGCGATCCTTCGCGCCCCCCTCTGTCCTGCCGGACATCTCCCCCACGAGGGGGGAGATTGGCTCTCACCAGCGATTTCGCCAATCTCCCACGCTGCAAGAAAGGCGCCGACAAATCGAGCTGCTGATCTCCACCCAAGTGGGGGAGATGTCCGGCAGGACAGAGGGGGGCGCCGTAGAGCGCGCCGTTTGTGATTTGTAAAATCATGCTCACCCCTTCATCGCGATGATGCGCTTCGCGGCGTTCAAGCCCGGCGCACCTGAAACACCGCCACCCGGATGCGAGCCGGCGCCGGCGAGGAACAGCCCTTCCACCGGCGTGTCGTAGCCCGACCAGCCGGAGACCGGTCGCGACATCAGCATCTGATCGGCCTGCAATTCGCCGTGGTGCCAATGGCCGCCCGGCATGCGGCAATGGGCTTCGATATCGGCAGGTGTCAAAAGCTCGGCGTGCAGCACAGACGTGCCGATGCCTGGCGCATAAGGCTCGAGCTGCGCCATGACAGCCCTAAGGAATTTTGGTTTGCCGGCGTCCCAGCCTTCTTTCAGCGCATAGGGCGCATATTGCACCACCGCCGAGAGCACGCAGGCGCCGGCAGGTGCGAGCGATGGATCGGAGAGCGAGGGCAGAGTGATTTCCATCACCGGTTCGGCAGAGAATTCGCCGTATTTCGACGGGCTGAAGGCGCGCTCGACATGGTCGGGCGAGGGCGCGATGACCATGCGGCCCTTGTGGTGGGCGGCGTCGACGCCTGAAAACTGCGGCGGCCGGTCGAGCGCCAGATGGAGCTTCGCCGCATCGCCCTTCATGCGGATGTTCTTCACCTTGCGCACGAAGCCGGTGTCGATCTCGCGCGGCCCAACGAGGTCGAGCATGGTGGTGGCGGGATTGATGGCGGAGACAATGGTTCTGGCGTGCAGCATCTCGCCGCTGTCCAGCGCGACGCCGACGGCGCGGCCATTCTCGACGATGATCTTGGCCACGGGTGCCGCTGTGCGGATGGTGACGCCGGCTTTTTCCGCCGCAGACCTTATGGCGGTGACGACCGCGCCCATGCCGCCTTTCGGCAGCATCTGCGCGCCGGCCGCACCGCCGGTCTCGCCGGCCAGCCTATAGTAGAGGCCGAGCAGCGAGGTCGGCGATCGCGGGCCGAGATGGCTGCCCAGCGTGGCGTCGAAGGCGAGCAGGCCCTTCAGCCTGGTGTCGGCAAGCTGCTCGTCGAGCAGGTCGGCGACGTTCATCAGGAGAACACGCAGGAAGTCGCGCATGTCTTCCTTGCCGAGTTTTTTCAACGCCAGAGCGGTCTGGCCGAGCGCCGCCGTCTCCTTGAGCGACATGCCGGCGAGATCGGGCGGGCGGCGGGAGAGGAATGGTTTCAATATGCCGGCATAGCGGAGCAACTGCGCGCGCAATTCCTTCCAGGCGGATTGCTCGGACGGAGTGGAGCCGGTCAGCACTTCGCCATAGGCGCCATGCAGGACCAGCGGCAGGCCGTCCTTCGACAAGGCAAAGGACGGCATGAAGTCGGTGCGCGCGCATTGCAGCCCGTGCTTTTCCAACTCCAGTGTCTTCACCACATCGGGATGCAGGCGGTTGAGCACATGGGCGATCGAGGAGACACGAAAGCCCGGCGCAAACTCCTCGGTGCGCGCCGCGCCGCCGACATCGACGGCGGCTTCCAGCACTAATACCTTGCGGCCTGCCTTCGCCAGCGTGGCGGCAGCGACAAGGCCGTTATGGCCGCCGCCAATGACGATTGCATCAAATGACGTCATGGGCCGGGCTCATATGCGAGGTCGATTTGGCGAGGTCGCGAAGGATCTCGGCTGCCGCATTGCGGCCGGGTGCACCCATGACGCCGCCGCCGGGATGGGTCGAGGAGCCGCACATATAGAGCCCGCCGACCGGCGAGCGGTATTGCGCGTAGCCCGGCACCGGACGGTTGAACAGCAGCTGGTCGAAGGTCAGTTCGCCCTGGAAAATGTTGCCTTCGGTGAGGCCGACCTCGGCCTCGATCTCGCGCGGCGTGCGCACCTCCATGTGGACGATGCGGTCGCGGAAACCCGGCGAGTATTCGGCGATCTGCGCAATCACGCTTTCAGCGAAACCGTCGCGGTCGGAATCGGTCCAGTCACGGCCGTTCACCTTGGGCGGCGCATATTGCACGAAGCAACTCATGAAGTGCTTGCCGGGCGGCGCCATCGTCGGGTCGAGCGTCGTCGGGATAACCATGTCGAGGAACGGGTCGGCCGACCAGCGCCCGGCCTTCCAGTCGTCATAGGCGCGCTCCATGCGCTCCATCGAATCGGTGAAATGCATGTCGCCGCGATAGACCGGCGAATCCTTCGGCAGCGCCGGGAATTCGGGCAGCGAATCCAGCGCAATGTTGACCTTGCCGGACGAGCCGCGGATCTTGAAATTCCTGACCCGGCGCAGGAAGATGTCGGGCAGTTCCTTTTCCTCGACCAGTTTCAGGAAGGTGCGTTTGACGTCGGCGTTGGAGACGACGAGCTTGCCGTAAATCTCCTCGCCGCCAGCCAGCACCACGCCCTTCGCCTTGCCCCTGCCGACCAGCACATGGTCAACCTCGGCGCCGGTGCGGATGGTGCCGCCGCTCGCCTTAAAGGAGGCGGCGAGCGCCTTGGTGACGGCGCCCATGCCGCCGCGTGCATAGCCCCAGGCGCCGACCGAGCCGTCGACCTCGCCCATATAGTGGTGCAGCAGCACATAGGCCGTGCCGGGCGACATCGGCCCGAGCGCGGTGCCGATGATGCCGGACAGAGCGAAGTTCGCCTTGATGACGTCGGTCTCGAAATACTCGTCGAGGAATTCCGAGATCGACATGGTCCAGAAGCGCAGCGTCAGCGCCATTTCCTCGGCCGACAGGCCGGCGAATTTCTTGCCGAGATAGAGAAGTTCGCCGAGGTCGCGTGGCCGAAAACTGGTCGGGTCAGGGGCGGTGCGCATCAGCAGCGGCTGGATGAAGCGGCACTGCCGCGTCACGTCGCGCGAATAGCGATCGTAGGCTTCGGCGTCGCGCTTGGAGAAGCGGGCGAATTCGCGCCGGTGGGCGTCATGGTCGCGGTAGTTGGCGAGGTAGTCGCCGTCGCGGGTGAATACGGCGCCGCCTTCGTAGGAGATGACCTGCAGGCCGAAGCGCGGCAGTTCCAGGTCGCGCATGATCTCGGGACGAAACAGCGAGCAGACATAGGAGCAGTTGGAATAGAGGAAACCCGGCGTCAGCTCGCGGCTGGTGGCGGCGCCGCCGACCCAGTCGTTCTTCTCCACCACCAGCACGTCGAGCCCGGCGCGCTGCAGGTAGCAGGCGTTGACCAGGCCATTGTGTCCGCCGCCGATGATGATCGCATCCCAAGCTTTCATTCTGCCTCAGTCTTCTCTCTTTTTCGCAATTCCGGACGGAAAACCGCTCACACTTTTCCTGGAATTGCGTAGGCGATCCGCTGTTCATTTTTTGCGTGGTCTGTTCCCGAATGCGCGGAATTTGGCATGGCAGCCGCCATTTTGTCCAGCCATATTGAATGAATGTTCAACAAATGGTCTTGCGTTTTCTTTGGTATGCGCTACGTTTTGCCGGCAATCGAACGTGTTGAATTCGGCTGACGGGACCGAGGTTCGATGATCGAAGCGGCAGATGCCGAGCCGGAATATGACGACACCGCCATCCGCTTCCTCGAGGCGCTGTGGGGCGAGGGTTATCTGTCGCCGGGCGGACCTGATGAGGTCGACCGGGTGATCGAAGGGCTCAAGGGCAAGACCATTCTCGATATTGGCTGCGGCTCAGGCGGCATCGCGTTGCATCTGGTCGAGCGCCACGGCGCTGCCCATGCCACCGGCTTCGACATCGAGCGGCCGGTGATCGAGGCGGCCAGGAAGCGCGCCGCCGCGCGCGAGCTTTCAGACCGCGCAAGCTTCATCCAGGCGCCGCCGGGGCCGCTGCCTTTTGCCGATGCTTCGTTCGATGTCGTCTTCTCCAAGGATGCGCTTTTGCATGTGCCCGACAAGGACGCGCTGTTTGCCGAGATTTTTCGCATCCTGAAACAGGGCGGCGTCTTTGCCGCCTCCGACTGGTTGATCGGCCATGACGGCGAACCGTCACCTGACATGAAGGCCTATGTCGCAGCTGAGGGCCTGTCCTTCGCCATGGCGTCACCGGCGCGCTATGCGCAGGCGATGCAGCGCGCCGGCTTTGCCGATGTGGTCGTCAAGGACCGCAATCCCTGGTATCGCGAGGTCGCGCGCGGCGAGCTGGAAAGGCTGAAAGGCCCGCTCTACCAGACGGCGGCGACCGCGGTCGGGGCGGCCTATGTCGACAAGAACATACGAACCTGGGAAGCCATGCAGAAGGTGCTTGACAGTGGTGAGCACCGTCCCACTCATCTTCGCGGGTGGAAGCCGGCTATGGTGGGATAGCCGGCAATGTGGAGCATGACGGCACCGATGAAAGCTGCAGCGCGCGAAGAGCGATCCTCCGGCACGTCTGAAAAAACCGAACCGGAAAAACGCGGCCGCAAGGCGTCGAAGGAGGTCAGGCAGCAGCAGCTGATCGAGGCGACCATCGATTCGCTGGCCAAGCGCGGCTACGCGGAGACAACAATGGCCGATGTCGCCGATGGCGCCGGCTTGTCGCGCGGCATCGTCAACTTTCATTTCGAGAGCAAGGAGAAGCTGCTGATCGCCACGCTGCAGTATATGTATGACGAGTATTCGGCACATTGGCGTGCTGCCCTGCAGAAAGCCGGTGATGATCCGGCCCGCCAATTGCAGGTGCTGGTTTGGGCCGACTTCGACCGCTCGATCTGCAACAAGCGCAAGCTCGCCGCCTGGCTCGCCTTCTGGGGCGAGGCCAAGTCGCGGCCGGTCTATCAGGCGCTGAGCAGTTCCCGCGACGCGTATTACCAGCAGGTCTTCATCGATCTTTGCGCGACGCTCAAAGAGAGCGGCGGCTACGGCTATGAGCCGCAGGTCATGGCGCTGGCGCTGTCGGCCATGCTGGAAGGTCTATGGCTGCGGCTGATGATGGGAACCGAAGACACCACGCGCGAAACCGCGCTGCAAGCGGCGAACGCGTTCCTCGCGGCGGCCTTCCCCAAGCACTACGGATAACCAGAAGCCGGCCAGTCGAGCCGGCGACGCAACGACAAGAGAGGATGGAACAGCAATGAAAAGACTAACCAGACGTCTGACGCTGACATTGGCGCTGACGGCAACGCTTGCGGCTTCGGCCGCAGCGCTAGCGGTTGCCGCCGACAAGGACTTGATCGTGTTCGACTGGTCCGGCTATGAGGATCCGAGCTTCCACCCGAAATATGTCGAGAAGAACGGCGACTCGCCGACCTTCGCTTTTTTCGGCGACGAGGACGAAGCCTTCGAGAAGGTGCGCTCCGGCTTCAAGGCCGATCTCGGCCATCCCTGTTCGCAGAGCGTGACAAAGTGGCGTGAAGCTGGGCTGCTGCAGCCGCTCGACACCTCGAAGATCACGGGCTGGAAAGACCTCAATCCCGGCATCATGGCGATGAAGGATCTGGCGACTACCTCGGATGGCAAGGCGTGGTTCATGCCCTGGGATTGGGGAAATACCCAGGTCACCTACAACTCCGACAAGATCGACGCGAAGGAGGTGCAGTCGCTAAAGGCCTTCGCCGATCCCAAGTTCAAGGGCCGGGTCTCGATCGGCGACAATGTCGACGACGCCTATGCGCTGGCCAGCCTTGCCATCGGGCTGAAGGACTGGACCAAGATGACGGATGACCAGTTCAAGCAGGCTTCCGACTTCCTGCGCCAGGTGCACAAGAATGTCCGCTCCTATTGGGCCGACACCACCGATATCGTGCAACTCCTCTCCGGCGGTGAGGTTGATCTCGCCTGGGCGTGGAACGACGCGACGGTCCAGTCCGTGGCGGCCGGCGTGCCGATCAAGTCCAGGAAGGACACGGCTGAAGGCATTTCGACCTGGGTCTGTGGCTATGTGCTGTTCAAGGACGCACCCGGCAACATCGACAAGGCCTATGACTATCTGAACGCCGTCAACGATCCGGAGACGGCCAAGGTGCTGGTCAAGGACTGGGGTTATGGCCAGGCCAACGCCAAGGGCATGGCTGGTGTCGACCAGGCGATCCTGAAGGAAAAGGGCTATGACGACGTGCAGAAATTTGTCGACAAGACCCTGTTCCAGTCGCCTCTGCCCTCCGACCTCAAGCTCAAGATGATCGCCGAGTTCGAGAAGATCAAAGCGGGCTACTAAAGCCCCGTCCGGCCTCATCCGTCTGCCCGCCGCTCAGCGGGCAGACGGTCTCGCCAAGGTCGCTGAAATTCCGTAACGTCGCCCGGCTGCTTTTTAGCGATGAGGAGTTTCGCACCATGACTTCCATGCTTCGCCGCCTTGCCCTTGCCGGCGCCTTCGCATTGGGCGCCGGCGCCGTGCTGGCTTATGCCGAGGGCGGTGGCGACCTCGTCGTGTTCGACTGGTCGGGTTATGAGGATCCGCTGCTGCATCCCGACTACACCGCCAAATACGGCGCCGAGCCGACTTTCGCTTTCTTCGGCGACGAGGACGAGGCCTTCGAGAAGATGCGGGCCGGCTTCAAGGCCGACATCGCCCACCCCTGCTCGCAAAGCGTGGCCAAATGGCGTGCGGCCGGCATCCTGCAGCCGCTCGACACCTCCAGGATCGCCGGCTGGAAGGACCTCAATCCCGGCATCATGGCGATGAAGGATCTCGCCGTCACCGCCGACGGCAAGGCCTGGTTCATGCCGTTCGACTGGGGCAACACCTCGCTGCTCTACCGCACCGACAAGGTGACGGCTGAGGAGGCGCGGTCGCTGAGGATTTTTGCCGATCCTAAATTCAAGGGCCGCGTCACCATCGGCGACAATGTCGACGATGCCTATGCGCTGGCAAGCCTGGTCGTCGGCCTCAAGGACTGGACCAAGATGACCGACGCGCAGTTCCAGGAGGCGTCCGCCTTCCTGCGCGACGTGCACAAGAATGTCCGCTTCTACTGGACCGACGACACCGATCTCAACCAGGCCTTTACGGGCAATGAGGTCGACCTCGTCTGGGGCTGGAACGAGACCTTCGTGACGCTCAAGGGCCAAGGCATGCCAATCGCGATGAACCGCGACACCAAGGAAGGCATATCGACCTGGGTGTGCGGCTATGTGCTGATGAAGGACGCGCCGGGCAAGCTCGACCAGGCCTATGATTTCCTCAGTGCGGTCAACGCGCATGCCGTGTCCGACTATCTGGTCAAGACCTTCGGTTACGGTCACGGCAACAGCGCCGGCATGGCGGCGATCGACCATCAGGTGCTGATCGACCGCGGCTTCGACAATCTCGACAAGTTCCTCGACAAGACGCTGTTCCAGCAACCAGTGCCGCCCGAGCTCAAGCAGCGCATGGTCACGGAATTCGAGAAGATCAAGGCCGGCTATTGAGCGACAAGACTGAAAGAACCGACGTCGTCATCGTCGGCGCCGGTTTCACTGGCCTGTCGGCCGCGCTTGTGCTGAGAAAGGCCGGCATCGATTTCGTGCTGCTCGAAGCGCGCGACCGTGTCGGCGGCAGGGTCGAAGCGGTTCGCAACGGGCTTGGCGAACGGATCGACAGCGGCGGTCAGTTTTTCTGCGAAGACATGCCGGAGGTGACGGCGCTGGCGGCGGCCCGCGGCAAGGCCTTCGTCGAGACCTATGTGGATGGCGATTTCATCACCCATCCGTCGCTGTCGGTCGAACAGGCCGAGCGGACCTATTACGGCGCGATGGCGATCCGCGAGCGCATGAATGCGATCGAGCCGGACGACCCTGCGATCGCCGGCATGAGCGTTGCCACCTGGCTTGAACATCAGCCTGATCCCACTGACGCCAAGACGGCTTTCCGGTCGATGATCGAAGGCCTGTGGTGCCTGGCGATGGACAGAGTGCCGCTGTGGCACCTGATCGACAACGACCGGCGCATCACCAACGAGGTGCCTGAGCTGCAATATTCCTTGCGCGAGACCATGCAGTCGCTGGCCGAGGATCTGGCTGGCGATCTCGGCGACCGGGTGCGGCTCAACGAACCCGTTATGCGCGTCGAGCACGGGCCGCATGGCGTTCGTGTCGTCTCGGCCGGTAGCGTCATAGAGGCGCGAAAAGTGCTGGTCGCGCTTCCGCCGGCAACGGCCGCGAAGCTCGATTTCGCGCCGGCCTTGCCGTCGGTCCTCGAGAAGGCGCTTGGCGTCTGGGAAAGCGGCGCGGTGATCAAGATCCTGGTGCGCTATCCCAAGCCGTTCTGGCGCGATCGCGATCTGTGCGGCATGGTGATGTGGCGCGATTTGCCGGGCCTGTTCGCCTGTGACGCCAGCAAGGATATCGACCACGCCGCACTCGTCGTCTTCGTCGGCGGCCCGTTGGCACTGCGCTGGCGCCCACTCGACGATGCTTCGCTGCGCGTGGAAGTAACGGCAAGGCTGGTGAGCGCCCTTGGTCCGGACGCGGCCGACATTATCGATTTCAGCCAGCGCGACTGGATCCAAGACCGCTGGAGCGGCGGCGCCTACAGCGACCTCATTGTCGATGTGACGGCACGGGATGCCGAGTGCACGATCCTTGCCGGCGCGGCTCCTGTCCATTTCGCATCATCGGAACTGTCGCCGTCCTTTCCGGGCTATGTCGAGGGTGCGATCGTGATGGGGCGCATCGCTGCCAAAGAGATCGTAACCGAGCTTCAGTCCGCCATAGCCACCAATGCCTCGGGATCGTAGGCGAGGCGGATTGAGGTGCCGACCGGGATGTCATCGGCGCCGAAATCATTGGTCTCGGTGACCGACAGCGGCCTTTCCAATCCGGGTATCTCGACGATCAGATGGGTGATCTCGCCAAAATAATGGCGCTCGACCACCTTGCCGGCGACCTCGAATTTGGCCGTCGCATTGTCCCACAGCACACGCAGGCGCTCCGGCCTGATGCCCAGCGTGGCGCGGCCGCCATTGCGCACGAAAGCCTTCGGCTTGTCGGTCCTGACGCGGCCGAAGCCCAGTGTGTCGACGACCAGCGAGGCGGCGTTCTCCTCGACGATCTCAGCCTTGACGAAATTCATGCCGCCGAGGAAGTCGGCGACCTGGCGGTTGACCGGCCGCTGGTAGATTTCCTTGGGCGAGGCGACCTGCGCGATCTTGCCGCCGAACATCACCGCGATGCGGTCGGACATTGCGAGCGCCTCATACTGGTCGTGGGTGACGAGCACGAAGGTGATGCCGACCGCCTGCTGCAGCCGGCGCAGCTCGACCTGCATCTGCTCGCGCAGCTTCTTGTCCAGCGCCGACAGGGGCTCGTCGAGCAGCAGCACCTTGGGCCGCATCACCAGCGCGCGGGCGAGCGCCACGCGTTGGCGCTGGCCGCCGGAAAGCTCGGTGCCAAGACGCTTGCCGAGGCCTGTCAGCGAGACCTGCGCCAGCGCCTCCTCGACGCGGCGCTTTTCTTCCGTTCCGCCCAGCTTCAGCCGTTTCAGCCCATAGGCGACGTTCTGCTCGACATTGAGATGCGGGAAGATGGCATAGCTCTGGAACACCATGTTGGTCGGCCGGCGGTTGGCCGGGATGCCTTCCATCGACTGGCCGCCGACCGAGATCGAACCGCTGGTCGGGTTGTCGAAACCGGCAATCATGCGCAGCAGCGTTGTCTTGCCGCAGCCGGAGGGGCCGAGCAGCGAAAAGAACTCGCCTTCCCGGATGGTCAGTGTCGCGTCGTCGAGCGCCTTGAAGGCGCCGTAGCTGCGGGTGACGCTGCGGATCTCGATCATCGCTCGGTCAGTTTGGGATCGATCAGATTGGGGCCGTTCGGCCTGGGTTGGCTCAGGCATAGAGGCCTCCCTCGTTTTGGGTGCGCCTGGCCGCACGGCGGCGCAGGATCTCGGCAACGGTCATCAAGACAAAGGATGCGACCAAGAGCAGCGTGCCCAGCGCCAGCACGCCCGGCAGCTTGGCGGCAAAGCGCAGCTGGCCCCAGATGTAGATCGGCAGCGTCGTCTCGGTTCCGGTGAGGAAGAAGGCGATGACGAACTCGTCGAGCGAGATGGTGAAGCAGACGAGCAGGCTGGAAATGATCGCCGGCGCCACCATCGGCAGCGTCACTCGCCGGAAGGTGCCGAAGGCGCTCTCGCCGAGATCGGCCGAGGCTTCCTCGAGGCTGCGGTCGAACCCCTCGAAGCCTGCGGTCAGCACCGTCATCGAATAGGGAATACAGATCAGGACATGGCCGAGCACGACGGTGAACAGCGACAGGCTGAGGCCTAGTTGCAGCATGACCAGCAGCATGGAGATGGCGAGGATGATTTCCGGCAGCACCAGCGGCGCCATGATCAGGCCGTTGATGGTGCGGCGGCCGGGATAGCGGTAGCGGGTAATGGAACGGGCGGCGAGGATACCGAGCAGCGTCGCCAGCACCGATGCCGAGACACCGACGATCAGGCTGTTCCAGGCGGCATCAAGCAGTGCCGGCGTCTTGGGCAGGTCTTGGTACCACTTCAACGTATAGCCGGTGAGCGGAAACTTCGGCGTCGGCGCGGTGTTGATCGAGAAGATAGGCAGGAAGATTACGGGCAGATAGAGAAAGACGATGTAGAGGAAGGCGTAGGCGGTCAGCCAGCCGCCGGCAAAGAGGCGCCGCATCGACATCATCGCGCCAGCCTCTGAATGGCGCGGATGATGAGCACCGTGGCGCCCGCCATCAGCGACACGACCAGCATGGTGGTGACCGAAAGTGCCGCGCCGAGCGGCCAGTTGGCGGCCTTGCCGAACTGCGCCTGGATGGCATTGGCGATCATCACGCCGTCCTTGCCGCCGACAAGCTTCGGGGTGACGTAATCGCCGACCGTCGGGATCATGACGATGAGTGCCGCCGAAATGACGCCCGGCGCCGACAGCGGCAGCGTCACCCGCAGGAAGGAGCGCAGCGGGCCGTCGCCGAGATCGGTGGCCGCCTCGACCAGCGTGCGGTCGACCTTCTCCAGCGAGACGAAGATCGGCAGGATGGCGAAGGCCGCCCAGGCATGGGTCAGCGTGATGATGACGGCGCTGGAATTGTAGAGCAGTGCTGTCGACGGCTCGTCGATGATGCCGAGGCCCATCAGGCCGGAATTCAGCACGCCATTATAGCCGAGGATCACCTTCCACGACATCACGCGCAGCAGATAGCTGGTCCAGAACGGGATGGTGATCAGGAACAGCCACAGGCTCTTGTGGCGGCCGCCGTGGAACGAGATGAAATAGGCGATGGGATAGGCGAGGATGACGGTGAAGAAGCTTACCGTCAGCGAGATGTAGAGCGAGCGCCAGAGGAGATCGCGATAGATCGGCTCGGTCAACGCGATGCGGTAATTTTCCAGCGTGAACGTGTGGTCGATGGTGAGGTAGTGCTGCGTCCAGAACGAATGGGCGAGCACCACCATGATCGGCAGCACAAGCAGGATCAAAGCGTAGACGAAGGTCGGGCTGATCAGGGCAAAGCCCTGAGCGGATTCGGACTGCAGAAGGGCGTTTCGCCTGGCCCGCGTCATGCCGAATACGGGCGACCCTTCGGCAGCTGCTGTCATTGCAGCGCTCCGGGCGCGATCTCGGTTGCTGGCTCGAATTGTCCCGCCATGCGACTCCCATTGACCGGGCCGGCTGCCTGTTCCCAATTTTTGCGGAGCGCGATCGAACCAAAGCCTATGACCGCTTTTGCTGGCCGCGCTCCAAGCTTGCCGGCTTTCTTTCATCATGAGCGCATCCGTGGATTGAAATCAAGCGCTATTTCTGTAATATTGATTGAACGGACATTCAAAATGAAGTGAAGAAAGCCCGCTTTTCAAGGCTTGGCGCTTCGTTTCGTGTCCGGCGAAAATTACGGTCCAGACCTGCGAGGCAATGATGGCGGCTGCAAGAGACCTAAGAGCGATGGAGATGGCTGGTGACGACGATGCGGTAGAGCTCGCCAAGCGCCATCTGGTCCAGCCCTGGCCATATGCCGGCTCGGTCGGCAATGAAGCACGCGCGCTGATCGGCGAAGGCGACGGCATCTACATCACCGATGTGACAGGCAAGCGGCTGATCGACGGACCGGCCGGCATGTGGTGCATCAATGTCGGCCACCGCCGCGAGGAACTGGCCAAGGTGATGTACGACCAGGCGATGATGCTGTCCTACAACACGCCCTGGTACACGATGAATGCGCCCTCGGCCGAACTCGCCAAGCGCATTGCCGATCATGCGCCGGGCGATCTCAGCCATACCTTCTTCACCACCGGCGGTTCGTCGGCTGTCGAGACGGCGCTGCGTTTCATGCAGTTCTACAACAATGTGCGCGGACGGCCGGAAAAGAAGCTGATCCTCAGCCGCGGCGGCGCCTATCACGGCTCGACCTATCTGTCGGCCTCGCTCAATGGCCGGCCGCGCGACCGCGACTGGATGGACGGCGCCGACGATCTGGTGGTCAAACTGTCCTCGCCCGACCCGTTCCGGCGGCCGAAAGGCATTGATATCGCCGCCTTCACCAATTTCCTGGTCGATCAGTTCCGCGACACGGTCGCCCGCGTCGGGCCTGAGAAGATCGGCGCTTTCGTCGGCGAGCCGGTCCAGGCATCGGGTGGCGTCATCGTGCCGCCGGATGGCTATCTCAAGCGCATCCGCGAGATCTGCAGGGACAACGACATCCTCTATATCTCCGACGAGGTGGTGACCGGCTTCGGCCGGCTCGGTCATGTCTTTGCCTCCGGCGATGCGTTCGGCATCGACCCCGACATGATCACCTTCGCCAAGGGCGTCACCTCAGGCTATTTCCCGCTCGGCGGCGTCATCATCTCGGAGCGGCTGCTTCAGGAAATGCGCCGCTCCAACCATCCCGACGCGCTGTTCGGCCATGGCCTGACCTACACCAGCCATCCGATCGGCTGCGCGGTGGCGCTGAAGAACCTCGACATTCTTGAAGACAGCGTGCTTGCCCATACGCGCGATGTCGCGCCCTATTTCCAGGCGCAGCTGAAGACGCTGGAGGAACTGCCGCTGGTCGGCGAAGTCCGCGGCATGGGGCTGATGGGCTGCGTCGAATGCGTCGCCGACCGCGAAAGCAAGGATCCGCTGCAGCTCGACAAGGATGTCGGCAAACGCATCGACGCGCACTGCCATGAACTCGGCCTTTTGGTGCGGCCGCTGATCAACATGTGCGTGATGTCGCCGCCGCTGATCATTACGCGCGCGCAGATCGACGACATGGTGGCGATCCTGCGTGAAGGCATTTCGCGGACGATGGATGATCTGAGGAAAGAAGGGGTTTGGCAGGGGTGATAGGCTAATCTCCCCCACGAGGGGGGAGATTGGCAATTCCGTCGCCGCGCTACCCCCGCGACCTCAGCGCGTCGTTCAGCGACCACATGTCCTTTTCCTCAGGTGCCGTCTCCAGGCCCAGAACCGGAATCTGCTTGCGCAGATGGTCGTGGTGGGTGCGCACGCCATATTCGAGGTCGGAGAGATAAAAACCCTCGAAGGCGTCTGAAATCATCGACTCGTTCGACCAGACGGAAAGCTGCACATCCTCGTTCATGGTGTCGCGGTCGATGCGATAGGCGAGATAGCGGGCCGCGGCCTGTTCGCGCGTCTCGTCGGGGTAGCGATAGATGGCGCCGCGCAGCAGCGTCTGCCCGGTCGACAGCGGGAACTCCTGATAGAACTGCACCGATTCCGGCATGATCGACAGCGCGTTGTTGGGGAAGATGCCGTAATAGATCCAGGCCCTGCGCAGATGCTCCGGCAGATGCGACGCATCGGGCGCAAGCTTGATGTATTCGCGCACGCTCCAGCGCCTTCCGGCATGCGGATTGTAGGTGGCGAAGGAGCGCGACACGCCGTTGATGAACGGCTCGTCGAAATAGGTCGCACCGTAGAGATCCTGCAGCGCCGGATGCGCCATGGCGACGTGGTAGCCTTCGTTGTCGACGTCGCGCACCGACTTCCAGTTAACCGGCGACTTCTGCGTCCAGATACCCCAGGACGGCACCATCTCGGCCACATTGTAGTGAGTCATCTCTGCTTCGATCGGCTTCAGCAGTTCGGCCACCGAAGGCTGTGGGCCGCCCTTGCGAAAGCGGATGAAGATAAAGCCCATCCAGACTTCGAGGTCGAGCGGCATCAGGCCGAATTCGGTCTTGTCGAGTTCGGGGAAGGAGCGCGGGCGGGCGGCGCCGCGCAGCGTGCCGTCGAGATTGTAGACCCAGCCATGGAACGGGCAGACCAGCGCGTTCTTGCAGGTGCCCTGGCTGTCGGCGACGACGCGGCTGCCGCGATGCCGGCACATATTGTTGAAGGCGCGCACGACGCCATCCTTGCCGCGCACGATCAGCGCCCGCTCGCCGACCACGTCTATGGTCAAATAGTCGCCGGCATTCGGCACGTCGGAGATATGGCCGGCGATCTGCCAATGATTTCGGAAGACGTATTCCTTCTCGAGTTCGAGAAGCGCGTCGGAATGATAAGCCCAGCCCGGCAGGCCCCGCCGGTCCCAATCATTGGGGATCGCCACGTCACGGAGGTGCGGGTTCATGGAAAGCTCTTTTTTGTTGAATACTCATTCAATAAAATCACATTTTGCATTGAAATGCAATGGCTTGTGGAAATCCGGAGGTTTCTCGATGGTGTAGTCGAGCCAGCTCGGAGCCGGCTCGATCGAAGAAAATCCCGGAAAATCCGGGCGTTAGCCCAGGTCGTGAAATGGCCGTCTCGCATACGGATTTGGACGCGCCGGACCGAAAAAAGCGGCCCTGTCCGGAGATGAAAAAATGCCTGCCGTCGCAAATTCAATCCGCAGTGTGAGCTTGTTCATAGTTTGACTGGCCAGCAGTAGGATTTGCTGCATTCACGGCCCGCCTGTCGTCAACGTTTTGATTGCGCGCATGAAACAGCACCGCAAACGAACCCTGCCGTCGGCACATGACCGGATTTGCCCGGACATGCCCGAATTTCTTGTTTCAAACCTGTTACGCGGGCAAGCCAAGCGCATCATTCGCCCGTTACCAGGCGCGGTTAAGTTCGTTTCATAAGAAATCGAAGGGGAGCAACATGTATACGAAAGCCGAGATCGCCAGCAATGAACGGCGCGCCAAACTGGCACTGCGCCAGCGCGCCAGCGACCATCCGGTCGTGATGTTCTCGATGCTGGGCGCCTGCGCGCTTGCCGTCCTGTTCCTGACGCCGGCTTCCGGTCCGGCCTTCGCATCGCTCAACCCGCCGGCCAATGTCGTCGATGGCGCGCCGACCACCATCAAGACCGCCCGGCTGCCGGTGCCGGAAATCGATTTTGCCTGCAAGGGCCAGGCCTGGGGCGCCGAGAGCGCGGAGTGCCTGCGCGTCATCGCCGCCCAGTCCGGCGTGCACAAGGCGCGTGCCATCCGCATGATCGCCAACGCCGCGCCGCTGACCACGACACCCAACGTTTTTTGAACCTCCCGAGCGCTTCCTCCCGCGCTCTTTCTTGGCTCCCGACGGTCCTGCCGGTCGGGAGCCTCTTTTTTCCGGGCCTATCGATATTCGGGTGAGGCCGGCCTGCGAACGATGGCCGCCTGCGCTTCCGGTGCTCACGTACTTTAAGTACGCTCCGCTTCGGTTCTCGGCGTCCACCGTTCTCGGCTCGGCCTGACCCGAATCTCGGTAGACCCTCGGCTTCGGAAGAAAAAATCAGCCGGCGGCGGCGACCTGGTCGGCTATTGCCGAGAGGACGCCGCGGACGTCGAGCGTCGAGAACGGCTTTTCCAGGATCTGCGGCCGCTGCTGCGCCGGCAAGGCTTCGATCTCGGCCTTGGCGCCGATCAGGTCGCCGGTGACCAGCACGAAGCGTTTGGCGAGCGCCGATTGCTCGGCCAACAGCTCGCGGTAGATGGCGATGCCGCTGATGCCGGGCATGCGCAGGTCGGAAAAGACGATGTCGGGTGGCATGTGGTCACTCAGGGTTGTCGCCGCCGATGTCCAGACCGGCACGATCCGCGATTTGATGCCCATCAATTCCAGAATGTCGGAGAGCGAGCCGGCGACGTCGGGTTCGTCGTCGATGATCAGTGCGTGGCGCAAGCCGCTCGAACGGGCCGGGCTGTCGCCGACCGTGGCCGCACCGCTGCTGATCGCTGGCAGCTGGACGACAAAGCGCGCGCCGCGCGGCAGCACCTCCTCGAACCAGACATTGCCATTGTGCCGCTCGATGATCGACTTCGAGATCGACAGGCCGATGCCGGTGCCGACGCCAACCGGCTTGGTGGTGAAATAGGATTCGAAGATGCGGCCGCGGATCGCCTCAGGAATGCCCGGTCCATTGTCCTCGACCGAAAAGCCGGGATTGCCGCGGTCGCTGCGGAATGTCCGCACCTTGATCAGGCGGTCGCCGCCAATGCCGGCCAGAGCATGCTGGGAGTTGATCAGGAAATTGGCGGCCACCTGCGTCACGTGGTCGGCATCGGCCATCGCCAGCAGCGGGCCGGGCGCGAAATCGGTGTCGATGATGATGCCGCTCGAGCGCGCGCCATAGGCTGTCACTTCGAGTGCGGCGCGGATCACCTGGTTGAGATCGGTCTCGGCCTGGGCCGCCGGATGCAGGCGCACCATCGACAGGAAGCTCTTGACGATGCGGCCGCAGCGCTCGGCGGCGGCGCGTACTTTTTCGGCGCGCACCTTGGTCTGCGGGTCGGTGGCGAATTCATGCAGCAGCGTCGACTGCGCGACGACCACGGCGAGCGGGTTATTGAGCTCGTGCGAAACGCCGGCCAGCAGCGAACCCATCGCCGCCATCTTCTCGTTCTGGTGCAGTTTCTCGCGTTGGCGGTTGATCTCTTCCTCGGCGCGCAGTTTGTCGCGCAGGTCGCGGATCGAGCCGAAGATGAGGTGGCGGTCGGCAACCCGCATCTCGGTCGCGGTCAGCTCGATGGGAAACACCTCGCCGGCCGCATTCTGGGTTACCGTCTCCAGCCGCTGGCCGACCATCGGCGCGCCGCGGCCAGACATGTACTCGGCCCCCGAGACATAGCCCTTGCGATAATATTCCGGCACCACCGTATCGAGCAGGTCCTTGCCGAGAATGTCGCTGCGCTGGAAGCCGAACATCTTTTCAGCGGCCGGATTGAATTCGATGATCGAGCCGGTCTCGTCGATGACGATGATGGCGTCGAGCGATGCCTGCAGCATGGTGCGGCGGATGACTTCGCTGGCGTGGGCATCCGACGGCGACCGCTCAATGGCGTCGCCGATGGCAAGCGCGATGATGTGCAGCGCCGCCTCTTCCTCATCGGTCCACTCACGCTCATTGACGCAGTCATTGACCGCAAGCGTGCCCCACAGATGGCCGTGGGCGAACACCGACACCGACAGGAACGATTTGATGTGCTGCTTTTCGAAATCGCTCCTGAGGAAACCGTCGAGGTTGCGCGTGTGGCCGGCGAAGATCTTGCCTTGCCGTTCGTCCTCCGCAACCCGCTCAAGCA
Source organism: Mesorhizobium sp. P171375 (assembly GCF_057786075.1). Taxonomy (NCBI): domain Bacteria; kingdom Pseudomonadati; phylum Pseudomonadota; class Alphaproteobacteria; order Hyphomicrobiales; family Phyllobacteriaceae; genus Mesorhizobium; species Mesorhizobium sp. P171375. Next base: position 171,990 of record NZ_JBYNWF010000001.1, on the reverse strand, counting down.
GCGGGTCGTTGTCGACGATCGATTGCATGATCACTGTCGGTGAGGCCAGCTCGCCGCCGAAGCGCGGGTCGATCCAGTAGGCGGCGACCGACTGGGCAAAACCCTGGCCGGGCAGCTCGCGCAGCCTGAACAGGATGCCGCGCTGGCAGTGCATGGCGACGCACAGCGTCTCCAGGATGGTGTCCATCTCGCGCTGCCAGTCGCCGGCTTCGCGCAGCCGGCGCACGACACGCACGGCCGCCATCGCCGCGCCCTGGCGAACGCCCTTCAGGTCCATGCGTGCTGGGTCAGCGGTCATGTCAGCCATCTATACAGGGCCGTGGGTGGCAGGGCTCTAGAACGGTGCACCCGTTCCATCTCTTTGTTCCGACGCAATTCCGGACGGAAAACCGCTACGCACTTTTCCTGGAATTGCTAGTGTCCGTCGCCGGTCGGCAGCGAGAAGATATAGCCTTCGCCGCGCACCGTGCGCAAAAATTTTGGATTGGCCGGGTCGGCTTCGATCTTCTTGCGCAGCCGCATGATGCGGATGTCGACCGCACGCGACGATTCCGGGTCTTCGACGAAGCCGATCGCCTCGGAGATCGCCGCCCGCGTCAACAGCCGGTTGGCACGGGTCAGGAAAACCTCCAGCACGTCGAACTCGCTCTTGGCCATGTCGATGACGGTGCCGTTGGCGCCGGTGACAAGCCTGCCGTCGAGGTCAGCCTGGAATTGACCGAAGCTCAGCCGGCGCCCGCCATCGGCTTGCGCCTTCGCGGCCTGCGGCGGGCTCGGTTGCGGAACCCGACGCAGCACGGAGCGGACACGGGCCAGCACCTCACGCAATTCATAGGGCTTGACGATGTAGTCGTCGGCGCCAAGCTCCAGCCCGACAATGCGGTCGAGCGCGGTGCCGGCAGCCGTGGCATAGATGATGCCGATCGGCATTTTCGAGCGCAGCCAGCGGCCGAGCGACAGGCCATCCTCGCCGGGCATGGCGATGTCGAGGATGGCCAGGTTGAACGCTTCGGTCTCCAGCAAGGTGCGCGCCTCGGCAGCGCTTCCGACCTGGGTCACATCGTAACCATTGGCGCCGAGATACTCGGCGACCGCGTCCCTGAGATCGGGCTCGTCCTCGACGATGACAATTCGTGCCCGCACTATGGCCTCGCTCCCGCTTTCAGCAGAAAGTAGATTGGGTATAAACATGATGTCCAGCACTCATATCCGGTTGCAGGGGCAGGGGAAGAAAATATGGCTGCACGATCCGTCATCGCGCTGGTTTCCGTCGCCGATGTGGTGGCCGGCGATCTCGCCGACCATCTCGACCGGCGTGGCCATGACGTGCGCGAGGCGCGGCAGCCCTGGGAAGCCGAATCCCTGCTCTCGGCCGGAGGCATAGACGTCGTCATCGTCGGTGACAGCGTCAGCCAGGCGGAGGGGCGGGACCTGCTCAGGCGTTATGGCGGCGGCAAGAGCGTGGACGGGAAGGCCGGGCCCGATTTCATCCTGATCTGCCGACCGGCCGATCTGGTCGACAAGGTGCTGGCGCTCGAGCTTGGCGCCGCCGACGTCGTTGAAAGCCCGCTCAATGTCCGGGAGCTTGCCGCGCGCATTGGCGGCCTGCTGACGCGACGCGGCAGGTCTGCCCAGGAACTGATCGTACTGGAAAATGCCACCGTCGATTTGCGGTCGGCCATCGTCATGCACCGCTCGGGTGCGGAAGAGCAGCTGTCGCCGGGTCAGGTGGCGCTGCTGAGGCTGTTTCTGGCCAGCCCGCGCAAGGTGCTGACGCGCGACGACATCATTGCGGCGGCGCCGGCCGAAAATGCCGATGCCTTCGACCGCTCGATCGATTCGCGCATCGTGCGGCTGCGCCGCAAGCTCGACACCGAAACCATCATCACCATACGCGGCGCCGGTTACCGGTTCGACCCGCCGACGCAGCGCGCCGATTGAGAGCAGTAAGGCTGGATTGTTACGCGGCTCGCCCAAAACCGCTGCGCAATTTTGGGCGGCATGCATAGGCGTCAGCGCACCACCAGAAGCGATGGTCCCGACGGCAATTCGCTGGCGACCACGATGTCGCTGGAAGCCTGCGCGCGGTCCCTCAGGAGAACTGTGGCGAGACCGGCAAAGCCGAGCAAGCCCTGTGCGTAGAGCAGTGCCGAAAGCACCGTGGCAGCAGATTTCGTCTTCATCGGTATCCCCCAAAATCAAAAACCGCGGGTGCTTCAGGATAAACCCGAAGTGCCCGCGCCGCCCACGGAGCCCCCCGCTGCGGCGCGGGCCTTCGGTCCTCTCGGCAGCAAGTTGCCGGAGGGGCCGCGCATCCACTTCAACCCAAGGCCGACCCGCCAGAAGGCCTTGAGGCGGCTGATGCGCAGACTGGAGACAATCCAGACCAAGGCTATGAACAGCGCGGCATGCAGTGTCGAAACCTCACCCGAATTCATGACCGCCAGTTTCGTCATCGGGGTGCCGGCTATTGTGCCGATGCCGCCGACAACAAATGCGGCAATGCTGATCCTGAAAAGCCAGGACAGGGTGGTCGATCTGATGCTCATTTTCGTTTGGCGCCGGCTGTTCTCGTTGGGATGACTGTGCGGTTGGCCTGTAACCAGATCATGCCGCCCGGGCCGCGCTTTGTTGCAAGTGGGTTTCGAGCGAAGTCAAACCTCTTTCATATAAGGATATCCGCGCCTTCGTTTGGCGGCCTGGCCACAGCCGGAGTGCGCAGGACGGGCGGGACGCTCCTCGTTGGCTTCTCCCTTGCCCGCCTTGCTTGTTAACCAGAGGAAACAGATTCGAAACAAAAACGAGCATCAAGCGAAGTCAGCCTGAAACATGACGCAGGGATAAGCGGTCATCGAATTGACGCCGGCCGGGCCGGCAAAAGGGGAGCCATCATGTACAGAGCCATTTCCGCCAAACTCATCAACGTCACCGTCGCCGCTGCAGGCGCCGCAATCCTGCTTGGCGCCGCCAACAGCGCCGCCCATGCTGCGGCAAACCAGATCGTGGCACGTGTTTCGCTGTCGCAGCAGACCATGGAAGTGCTGGTCGACGGCCGGCCGACCTTCGCCTGGAAGGTCTCGACCGGCGACAGGGCGCATGTCACGCCGACCGGCTCGTTCAAGCCGACCCGCATGCATGAGATGTGGTACTCGAAGAAATACGATAACGCGCCGATGCCGCATTCGGTGTTCTTCAGCGGCGGCTACGCCGTGCATGCGACCAACGCCATCAAGCGGCTGGGACAGCCGGCGTCGCATGGTTGCGTGCGGCTGCATCCCGACAATGCCGCCGACTTCTACCAGCTGGTTGAAACCTTCGGCCCGACCAACACCAGCATCGTCATCGTCAAGTAGCAGACTGCGGTTGGAGCGGTCGTGCGGCGCAGCTGCACAGCGAGCTCCCGCCTGAAGCTTCGTTGAGCTTCGCGGTAATCAATCCAGTCAAAAAAGAGGCCGGATTTTTCCGGCCTCTTTGTTTGTTCGGCGGTGTCTTCGCAGTTCAGTCGACAGGCACCGGCATCAGCTTCGGGTCCGGCTTCTCGGCGTGATGCGGCAGGTCCTTGCTGGCGATGAAGGTGTAGAACATCGGCACCACGAACAGGGTGAACATGGTTCCGACCAGGATGCCGGTGAAGATCACCAGGCCCATCGAATAACGCGCCGCCGCACCCGCGCCGCTGGACACGATCAGCGGCACGACGCCGAGCGCCATTGCCGCCGTCGTCATCAGGATCGGCCGCAGGCGCACCTTGGCTGAGGCGATGATAGCTTCCCTTCGCGACATCTTGTGCTTCTCGCGTTGCTGGTTGGCGAACTCAACCAGGAGAATGCCGTGCTTGGTGATCAGGCCGATCAGTGTGATCAGGCCGACCTGCGTGTAGATGTTAAGCGTTCCAAGCCCCAGATTGAGCGGCACGATGGCGCCGAAGATCGACAGCGGCACCGCCATCATGATGATCAGCGGATCGCGGAAGCTTTCGAACTGCGCCGCCAGCACCAGGTAGATGACGATCACGGCGGCCGCGAACGCGATCAGGATCGTGTTGCCCTGTTCCTTCTCCTGCCGGGACTGGCCGGAATAATCGATGAAAAAGCTTTCGGGCAAGCTCTCCTTGGCAAGGTTCTCCAGGGTCTGCAGCCCGTCGCCCGTGGTGACGCCTGGAAGCGGCAGCGCTGATATCGTCGCCGAGTTCAGCTGGTTGAACTGCTCGATCGCGGCCGGCGAGGCGTTGGTCGAAATCTTCACCACCGCCGAAAGCGGCACCATCTCGCCGGTCACGCTGCGCACGAAATATTCGCCGAGCTTGTCGGGATTGTCGCGGAATTCCTGCGGCACCTGCGGGATGATGTCATAGCTGTTGGAGTCGCGGTCGAACTGCGCCACTTCGGCGCCGCCGACCAACAGCGTCAGCGTCTGGCCGATGTCGGCGATCGGCAGGTTGAGGGCGGCGGCGCGGTCGCGGTCGATGGTCACCGTCACCTGCGGCGCGTCAAAGGACATCGAGTTCTGCACGACGATGAAGCGGCCGGAGGCCTGCGCCTTGTTCTTGATCTGCTCGGCCGCCTCGTAGACCTCGGCCGAACCGCCGGTCGAGCGAACCACCATGGAGATCGGCAGGCCGCCGCCAGAGCCGGGCAGCGTCGGCGGCGCGAAGACGAAAGCCTCGACGCCGGCGACCTTGGCGAGACGTCCCTGGATGTCGGCCTGAAGCTCCTTTGAACTGCGCTGACGCTCGGCCCAATCCTTGAAGGCGAAGCCGACAAAGGCACCGTTGGTCGCGCCGCCAAAGGCAACGGCGGAGAATTGCGCCCTGGTTTCAGGAATGTCCTTCACCAGGCCGAGGATCTGGTTGACATAGGTCTCGGTGTAGTCGGATGTCGCATAGCGCGGTGCCGTCACGATCGACAGCAGGAAGCCCTGGTCCTCTTCCGGCGCCAGTTCGCTTGAAGTCTTGGTGAACATGAAGCCGGTGAGCGCAACCAGCGCCACGACCATCAGCAGTGTCACCGGCCGATTTCTCAACGAGGCGGTGACCGCCCGCTCGTAGACATGCTCGACACGGCTGAAGGTGCCGTCGACGATACGCTGGAAGCGGCCGGGGGCGCCGGCCTTCAGCAGGCGCGCCGCCATCATCGGCGTGATGGTGACGGCAATGACGCCGGACAGCACCACCGATCCGGCCAGCGTCACCGCGAACTCGCGGAACAGCGCACCGGTCAGGCCGCCGGTGAAGGCCAGCGGCGCGAACACGGCGGCCAGCGTAATGGTCATGGCCACGATGGCAGAGAAAATCTCGCGCATGCCGTTGAAGGCCGCCTGCATCGGCGACATGTGGTCTTCCTCCATGTGGCGATGGATATTCTCCACCACCACGATGGCGTCATCGACGACAAGGCCGATGGCCAGCACCATGGCCAGCAGCGACAGAAGGTTGATCGAATATCCGACCGCAAACAAAAGGAAGCAGACGCCGACCAGCGACAGCGGGATGGTCACGATCGGCATCATCACCGAGCGGAACGAGCCGAGGAACAACAGGATGACCACGATGACGATGGCGACGGCCTCGGCGATCGTCTTGAACACCTCGTCGATCGAGGCGCTGATCTGCTCGGTGGAATCGTAGACGATCTCGATGGTCATGCCTTTCGGCAGCGTGTCCTGAATCAAAGGCACGATCTTGTGGATCGCTTCCGCCGTCGTCAGCGGGTTGGCGGCCGGCGTCGGGAAGATGGCGAGGAAGGTGCCCGGCTTACCATTGAAGCTCACCCTGGTGTCGGTGCTCTCGGCGGCAAGCTCGACGCGCGCCACATCGCGCAACCGCACCACCTGGCCGTCGGTCGAACGCAGCGGAAGTTCGGCAAAGGCCTCCGGCGTCTGCAAGGTCGAGCGAACGGTGATCGACGACACGACATATTCGTTCTCAGTGTTGCCGGGCGCCGACAGGAAGTTGGAGTTGTTGATGGCGGTCAGCACTTCGGCCGCGGTCACGCCGCGCGCGGCAAGCTTCACCGGGTCGATCCAGACGCGCATCGAATATTCTTCGGCACCGAAGATCTGCACATCGGCGACGCCTTCCACCGTCGATATGCGCGGCCGCACCACGCGCTCGATATATTCGGTGAGCTGCTCCTTCGTCATGTTCGGATTCTGCATCGAGATGTACATCATCGCGAATTCTTGGCCGGTACCCTTGACGATGACAGGGTCCTTCGAGGCGTCAGGCAAGGTGCCGCGCACGCCCTGCACCTTCGACAGCACCTCGGTCAGCGCGACATCCGGGTTGGAGCCGAGCTTCATCTGCACCACCACGGTGCTGGAAGAGGGCCGGCTCGACGAGGTGACGTAGTCGATGTTCTCGGTCGAGGCGACGGCACGCGCGATCGGGGCTGAGATGAAGCCCTGGATCAGGTCGGCGCTGGCGCCGGGATAGGCGGTCGTGATGGTGATCGCCGTCTCGTCGACCTTGGGATATTGCCGGATCGACAGGTTGAAGATGCCCTGGAAACCCAGGAGCAGGATCATGCAGGCCAGCACGGTGGAGAGCACCGGCCGGCGAATGAAGATATCGGAAACGTTCATTGCTGAGCCTGCTGGTTCGCCGACTTGCTGGGATCAATGGTGTTGTCGACAGCAACGGACATGCCGTTGAAGAGACGGTTCTGACCGGCGGTGACGACTTCGTCACCGGTCTTGATGCCTTCCACGATCTCGACCATGCCGTCGTTGCGGCGGCCGGGCTTCACGAACACCTGCGACAGGACAAGCGCCGGCTTCTCCTCTTCAGCGGCCGGTTTGCCGGCGTCGGCAGCGGCGGCCTTGTCGGCGGCCTTGTCCGTGGACTTCGTCGCGTCGGCGGCGGGCTTGGCGGCTTCGGCCTGCGGCTTTGCGGCATCGTCGGCCGGTTTGTCGGCGGCCGGCTTCTGATCCTCGGCCTTTGCCGGCGGAGCCGCGCCCGCCTCGGCGGGCTTTGCCGGAACGACCACGAAGACGAAGTCGCCATAGAGGCTCGACGTCAATGCCGTCTGCGGCAAGGACAGGATATTTTTTTCCTGCGGCAGCTCAACGCGAACCTGGACGAACTGGCCGGGCGTCAGCTTGCCATCAGGGTTGGCGACTTCGCCGCGGACGGAGACCAGGCGGCTAGAAGCGTCGATCTTGGGGTCGATGCCGCGAATGGCGCCGGCAAATGGCATGTCGCCACCGCCGCCGCTGCCGCCGATGCCGAGCCGCACGGTCTGGCCGATCTTGAGCAGCGGCAGCTGCTGTTCGGGCACCGTGAAATCGACCCGCATAGTGTCCAGATCCTGCAAGGTCACCACCGCGCTGCCGGGCGAGAGATACTGGCCAAGGTCGATCTTGGGGATGCCGACGGTGCCGGCGAACGGCGCCGTCAACTGCTTCTGATCAAGCACGGCCTGCAACTTGTTGACCTGCGCGGCGGAGGCCGATGCCGCGGCTTGCGCGGTGTCGAGCGTGGCGTCCGTGCCGACACCGCGCCGCTGCAGCTCAACCGCGCGTTCAAGCGCAGTCTCGTCGGATACGGACTGCGCCTTGGCCGCGGCGAGGTCCGCGCGTTCGACGGCATCATCAAGCTGCAGCAGGACCGAATCGACAGGCACCTTCTGGTTGGCGTGGAAAAGAATGTCCTTGACGATGCCGCTGGTCTCGACGGTCAGGTCGACGCCGCGCACGGCGCGCACCGTGCCGATCGCCTCGACGCCCGGCGTCCAGTCGGAAGGCTTGACGACAACCGTCGACACGGTGGTCGCCGGCGGCTTCATGGTGGCAAAATACTGTTTGATGGCGCCGTCACGGAACAGGTTGAAGCCGACGACGCCGACGCACACCAGAGCGAGCAGAAGCAGAATTACTGTGATAGAGATGAAGCGCTTCACGAACTGTCCCCTCGGCCGGTGTCCGGCAAAATAGCCGAATTTCGGGACACCTATCCACGGGCAAGTCCCGATACAAATGACGGCACTTACTGTACCGTCTGGACGGTCTTGTCAATTCCGCCTAGGCTCTTGCGGGGGAAGGGATCGATGAAAACCCGAAGGGCAAATTCGCGCGACAAGATACTCGCCGCTGCCGCCGACGTAGCACGCGAGGCCGGCCCCGGCAGCCTGTCGCTGGATGCCGTCGCCAGCCGCGCTGGCGTGTCGAAAGGCGGCTTGCTTTACAATTTTCCGACCAAGGCCAAATTGATGCAGGGCCTGGTGGAGAATTACCTGCGCGCCTTCGAGCTGGCGCTGGAATCGGGCCGCGTCGCCGGCGCCAGCGGCGAGAGCCTGCTTGCCACCTATATCCGGCTCTCGGCGGCTGATTGTGAGGAGCCGAAGCCGACGGCCTCGTGGATATTTTCGGCGATCGCCGAGGATCCCGATTTCCTGACGCCGATAAAAGCCTTCAAGTCGCAGCTTCTGCAGCGGCTGAAGAGCGAGACACCGGACCTCAAGACGCTGCTGGTCTGCTTTCTGGCCATCGAAGGGATGCGCAGCATGAACCTCTTCGATTCCGACGTGCTTTCTGCCGACGAACGCCGCTTGCTCGTATCGGCGCTGCTCGAGATTGCGGGATAGTTCCATCAGGGCGATGCAAGCGGGCGGGTCAAATTCCGGCGCTGCTGCGCCCTTGCGCGATCAAAAAGACCATAGCCGTCACATCAGCTTCATCGTCCAGCCATAGCGTCACCCGTGGTTCTTTGCTGCAGTGCAAACGGAGTGGGACGATGGTGGACGTTGTTTCTAGCGAAGCGGGGATTCCGAGACCGGACCATCCGCTCAATCAAACGGGCGGTGCCAAGTGGTTCCTGCCGGCCTTCGGCGTGCTGGTGCTCGTAGGTGTCATCTATGTCGGCTACGCGCTCAGCCAGGATCTGGCGGTGGCCAAGACCGTGCCGTGGATCCTGCTTGGCATTGCTGATTGCGCTGGGCTTAGAGCGCCTCGCGCGTCGTGCGGTAGGTGATGATGACGTATTCGCGGTCGAAGAAGCGATACGGGCCGGGCGGGAAGGACGGGTTGGTCAGCGGCATCGCATAGGCGCGCTTCACGACATCGGCGATTTCCAAATTGCTCACCCATCGGTTCAGGAACGATCTTGCGGACGTGCAGGACGATTATGTTGCACGGCAGCATGACAGTGCCATGTCGTGTCACTTCGATGCCAGCGCAAGGCGCGCGTGGAGGATCACAACATTGTAATCGCAATGACATATGGTCATGCCATTGTTATGTTGCGATGCACAAACCGTCTGCGTCAAAGCTCCTCCCAACAGTCGCGAGATCTCCATGGGTTCCCTGTCTTCGAAGAATGCGCTCGTCACCGGCTCGACCAGCGGCATCGGCCTGGCCATTGCCCGTGCCTTTGCCGCCGAAGGCGCCAACGTCACCATCAACGGCCTCGGCGACGCCGCAGCGATCGAACAGGAGCGCGCCGGCATCGAGAAGGATTTCGGCGTCAAGTGCCGCTACTCCGGCGCCAACATGATGGACGGCGCGGCCGTGACCGCCATGGTGCACGAGGCTGAAGCTGCCTTCGGCAGCCTCGACATTCTGGTCAACAATGCCGGCATCCAGCATGTCGCGCCGATCGAAGAGTTTCCCGACGACAAGTGGGAAGCCATTATCCGCATCAATCTGCTGGCTGCCTTCTATGCGATCAAGGCCGTGGTGCCGGGCATGAAGGCGCGCAAATGGGGGCGCATCATCAACACCGCCTCGGCGCATGCGCTGGTCGCCTCGCCGTTCAAGTCGGCCTATGTCTCGGCCAAACACGGCATTGCCGGCCTGACCAAGACGGTGGCGCTCGAGGTCGCTCAGGATGGCATCACCGTCAATGCGATCGCGCCCGGCTATGTCTGGACACCGCTGGTCGAAAAGCAGATCCCCGACACGATGAAGGCGCGCGGCATGACCGAAGAGCAGGTCAAGCACGACGTGCTGTTGGCAGCGCAGCCGACCAAGGAATTCGTCACCGTCGAGGAGCTTGCCGCGCTGACGCTGTTTCTGTGCTCGGATTCAGCCAGGCAGATCACCGGCACGACCTTGCCGATGGATGGCGGCTGGACGGCGCAGTAGGCGCCGCCCCCAAAGGAAGGCCCCGAGCGCTGCTCCTTCCTTGACAATCGTGGTCGATCAATCCAGCATAGTGACAAGGGGTTCCTTCGCGACGACCCCGTGAGGCGTCAGCCCAACGATCGCGTCCAAACTCTCACTCTGGAGGTGGACGCCATGCCGTCAACAACCGCAATCACCGTAGCGCAGCTTTCTCGTCTCATCGGCCTGCCGGGCGCGCCTGTTCTTGTCGATGTCCGCACCGGCGAGGATTATGACGCCGATCCGCGCTTGCTTCCGGCCTCATCCCGGCGCGACTTCAAGGCCGTTTCCACCTGGGCGGCCGAGTTCGCCGGACGCCACGTCGTCGTCATCTGTCAAAGGGGGCAAAAACTCTCGCAAGGCGTCGCTGCCTGGCTGCGCCATGAGGGCATCACTGCTGAATCCCTGGAAGGCGGTTTCGAGGCCTGGCTGGCGGCCAAGGGGGTTCTGGTCAAGGCCGGGAAGATGCCGCGCCGCGACGACAAGGGCCGCACGGTCTGGGTGACGCGCGCCCGCCCCAAGGTCGACCGCATTGCTTGCCCATGGCTGATCCGGCGTTTCATCGACCCTTCGGCGGTGTTCCTGTTCGTCGAACCGGCCGAAGTGCTGGCTGCCGCCGACCGTTTCGCGGCGATCCCCTTCGACATCGACGATGTGTTCTGGAGCCATCGCGGCGAGCGCTGCACCTTCGACACCATGATCGAGGAATTCGGGTTGCGGTCCGAAGCGCTGGATCGTCTTGCCTTGATCGTGCGTGCGGCCGACACGGCGCGCCTCGATCTCATACCGCAGGCGGCGGGGTTCCTCGCGGCATCGCTTGGCCTGTCGCGCATGTTCCGCGACGATCTCGAACAGCTCGAGGCCGGCATGCTGCTCTATGACGCGTTTTTCAGGTGGTGCCGCGACGCCACCGACGAAACCCACAACTGGCCGAGCGGGGCCAAAACATGAGCGCCGTTGCCGCTGGGGAAAAGGCTCATGGTGTCGAGGCGCCCCCAGCGCCGACCTTCGGGCAAGCCACAAAACTGTGGGCGAAGATCGGTCTGCTCTCCTTCGGCGGGCCGGCCGGACAGATCGCGCTGATGCACAAGGAACTGGTCGAGGAACGGCGCTGGATCGGCGAGCAGCGTTTTTTGCATGCGCTCAATTATTGCATGCTGTTGCCCGGACCCGAGGCACAGCAGCTGGCGATCTATATTGGCTGGCTGCTGCACCGGACCGCCGGCGGCCTCGTTGCCGGCATCCTGTTCGTGCTGCCCGGCGCCTTGGTCATGTTGGGCCTCAGCATCTTCTACGTGCTCTACAATGATGCCCCTGTCATCGAGGCGCTGTTCTTCGGCATCAAGGCAACGGTGCTGGCGGTCGTCGTCGAGGCGGTGATCCGCATCGGCAAACGGGCGCTCAAGAACCGGGTGATGGTGGCGATCGCGGTGATCGCCTTCCTCGCCATCTATGTCGTCGGGTTGCCGTTTCCGCTCATCATCCTGTTTGCAGGGCTGACCGGCTGGATCGGCAACCGCCTGGCGCCGGCGCGTTTTTCCGGAGCCGCACACGGCAAGGACAATTTGCCCGATGTCAGGGGCGCCGTCGACCTGATGTTCGAGCGTGGCGAACTTGCCCATACCAGACCGACCAAATGGCACGCGCCGCGCACCATTGCGATCTGGCTGCCGATCTGGCTCGGACCGGTTGTGCTGATCCTGGCGCTGACCGGCCCAGCCAGTGTGTGGACACAGCTCGGCGGCTTCTTCAGCCTGATGGCGGTGGTCACATTCGGCGGCGCCTATGCGGTACTCGCCTATGTCGCGCAAGCAGCGGTGACCTCGTTCGGCTGGCTGGCACCCGGCGAAATGGTCGACGGCCTCGGCCTTGCCGAGACGACGCCGGGACCGCTGATCCTGGTGTTGCAATTCGTCGGTTTCGTCGCCGCCTACCGGAATGCCGGTGCGATAAGCCCGCTCGCCGCCGGATCGCTCGGCGCGTTGCTGACGCTCTGGGTGACGTTCGTGCCCTGCTTCTTCTGGATTTTTCTCGGCGCGCCCTACATCGAAGCGCTGCGCGGCAACAAGGCGCTGTCGGCGGCGCTGACTGCGATCACGGCGGCTGTCGTCGGCGTGGTGATGAACCTTGCTCTGTGGTTTGCGCTTCATGTCGTTTTCGGCGCGGTGCACCGTGTCGGCCTCGGCATGGAGGTGCCGGTGCTGTCGTCGCTGGACTGGCGCGCCGCACTGCTGGCGGCAGCCGCGATGGTCGCCATGCTGAAACTGAAGATCGGCATGCTGCCGACATTAGCCGGCTCGGCACTGGCCGGACTGGCGCTGCTGGCCTTGCCTGCTTAGAAAGGATCAGCGCGCGTCCGGGGGAAACGCTTTATGTCGAACCCGATACCGCCAAGCTGAACCTGTTCGACGCGGAGAGCGGGCGAGCGCTGGCAAGCTGATTTGACGAGGTTAGCCGAGCTGCTTCAAAGTCGGTCCCGGATCACGCAACGGGATATGGCATGGTGGATTTTGATCGGATCGACAAGCTGATCGCAGGGGTGCCCCCGGCCTTGGCGCTTCGCGCCGGGCTGGATCTCGGCATCTTCACCCGGCTCGGCGGCAACACGATGACTGCCGACAGCCTTGGGGCGGCGCTCAAGGTCGAGCCCGATCGTCTGTCGCGGCTCCTCTACGCGCTCGCCAGCATCGCGCTCCTCGAAGTCGAGGATGGTCAATTTCGCAACGGAGCCGAGGCGTCGGAGTTCCTCGACGCGTCCAAGCCGACCTATCGCGGTGGCGACCATGCGCTCCTGCGCGAGCTCTGGGGAGCCGACCTTTTGACCGCCGAGTCGTTGCGACAGAACCGGCCGGCTGCGCTGCACGACTTTTCCGAAGCGGGGCCTGAGTCCGCGGCGGCCTTCAGCCGCATGCTCGCACCGGGCGGGGTGATTTTCGGCCGAAATCTGGCCCGCGAGTTGGACCTGTCGGCGATCGGCTCGGTGATCGACATTGGCGGCGGCGCCGGGACCATTCTCGTCGGACTTCGCGAGCGGTGGCCGCACATTGCGGCGACGCTGATGGAACTGCCAACGGTCGCAGCGGTCGCGCCAGCCATCCTGTTGGAATACGGTGCCGACGACGTGGTCGTAGAAGAAGGCGACATAACGGTCGCGCCATCGATCGGTCAGCACGATCTGGCGATCCTGAAGGCCGTCGTCCAGGTCCTGCCGCCGGATCAGGCGCGCAGTTCGATCCTGAACGCCGCGCGTTGCCTGACACAAGGAGGCGAGATCGCAATTGCGGGGTGGGGTGTCGTCGATGACGACCGCCTCGGCCCGCCCGAGGGTGTCTTTCTCAATCTCACCTTCCTGAACCTCTATCGCGCAGGCGAATCGTACACCGAAGGTCAGTATCGCGCGTGGATGAGCGAGGCAGGATTTCGGAATATCTCCAGGTCGCGCCTGGCGGACGGCTGCACGTTGTTTCGTGCGCGCCTCGCGGGCTGATCGTGGCGGAATGGCTGGTTTCGGGCGGAAAGTCTGTCCGAGGCGCGTCCCGTCGCCGTGGCTCTCAAAGCCAGCCCTGGATGGATTGCACAAATTTCCTGAGGCGGCGTGAGCCGATCTTTCCCCTCACCGGGCAGCGTGGCGCATCAGCAGTCTTCTTCACGATGAGTTGTTTGGTACGCGAGATCTCTTGAAACTCTTGCGCGTAGGCAACCAGGAAGCCATCGACGGCGGACGTGGGACGTTCCCAATTGGCCTTGTCGTCCTTATAGTCAGTGTAGTCGTCCCAAATGAGCGTGCCGCCAAGCTTGAGCATCCCCCATGCCAGGACGCTATCCATCATGACGCTTTCGCGCTCGTGACAGCCATCGACATAAACCAGGTCAAATTCCGCCCCTGCCTGGCGTAGCCTGATCAGCGCCGGCAGCGAGAAGTCGCGAATCTTCGTAACCCGATCGGCGTAGCGCTTCAAATTCCTGTCGAACCTTTTCTCCCGTTTGTGGAAGGGATCAACGCAGGTGATGACGGCCCTTCGCAAATAGCTGGCAAAGAATAGCGCGGAGCGACCTTCCATGGAGCCAATTTCCAGAATCGAAAGCGGCGTGTCCCTTAGCGGTTCAAGAATGGGCATCCACGTCGACAGCTTGTTCGTCACGTAGTCGCGCTCGGCAAACGAAGCTGAAGCGTTGATGCTTTGCCAATCGAAATCCATTCCTGTCAGGCGTCCCTTCAGTGTAGCCGTGATTGTCGTTCCGGCCTCGCCGCACATTTGAACAATTTTGCGTCTTGAAACCATCCCCCTGTCTTCTCGATAGCTTCGTCTCAGACGGGTAAAATGTCATTTTGGTCGACAACAACGTTCGCGATAGCGGCATATGACCTCTCCATGAAAACGATGTTTCGCATTCATCGTTTCTGGGGCGATACCTCCGACGGTCAAGCGGCGGCATGAGGCGCGATCGCGGCAATTGCGCCTGGCCCGTCGGACTACGTCGAATCGGAATGGAGTTTTTAGACATTCGTTTATCTATTCGTGGTTTCTAATAACATATGGCATTCAATGCATTCACCTGGATGTGGTTTGTTTTCGGCCGCCTAAAACGCGCCGCGAACGGTAACGTTGCCGTCACCTTTGCCTTCACCTTGCCGGTCGTCGTCGGTGGCGCGGGACTTGGTGTCGAGACCTCCCTCTGGTACTACAACAGTCTGAAGCTGCAGGCTGTCGCCGATGCCGCGGCCTATGCCGGTGCGCTCGAGAAAATCGCGGGCTCCGACAACCCGACCATCATCGCCGCCGCCACCCAGTCGGCGACCTCGAACAATTTTGCCACGCCGGGCACGATCGAGGTCAACACGCCGCCATTGTCTGGCCCGAACACCGCGAAGAAGGCGGTGGAGGTCATCGTCAAGCAGAACCTCGATCGCTACTTCACGGCGATCTTCAACCAGGCGCCCGTTGCCGAACAGGCAAGGGCGGTGGCGCTGATCACCGACGCCGCCAAGGCCTGCAACCTAACTCTCAATCCGTCGGCCTCGCAGGCGGCGCTCTTCTCCGGCAACACCAACGTCAACCTCGTCGGCTGCGTCGTCATGTCGAATTCGACCGCCAGCGACGCCATCAAGACGCAGGGGTCGGCGGTGATCAAGGCCGACTGCCTGGTCACGGTCGGCGGGATGGTGCTGAACAATCCGGCGACCACGGTCTGCAAGTCTAACGTTACCCAGGCCTTGCCGGCATCCGATCCTTTCTCCAGCCTGCCGACGCCGACGGCCGGCAACCCGTGCAAGAGTGTCAACGGCAACAAGACGTCGCAAACACTCCAGCCCGGCACCTATTGCAGCGGCATGAGCCTCAGTGGCAACGTCACCCTGCAGCCCGGCGTCTATGTCGTGCAGGGCGGTATGAAGGTCAACGCCAACGCGGTCGTCGCGGGCAGCGGGGTAACCATCTTCATGGCAGGCAGCAACACCGTCAGCATGAACGGCAACGCCAAGGTGACGCTGAGCGCGCCGACATCCGGAACCTATTCCGGAGTGCTGTTCTACGGCGACAGGAACGGAGCTGCGGCGCAGAGCACTTTCAACGGCACCGCGGACTCGCTTTTGACCGGCGCGATCTATTTTCCCAAACAGCAGGTCAACTACCTTGGCAACTTCTCGGGGAACGGCGGCTGCACTCAGGTCGTCGCGGACACCATCCAATGGTCCGGCAGTACGACCATCAAGCAGGACTGCACCAGCCTCGGGATGAAGGACATTCCGGCGACGCAGTCCGTTCAGCTCGTAGAGTAGTGGGGATGTGTAGGCGGACCTTGCGCATTGTCCGGGACAAATCCGGGATAGCTGCCGTGGAATTTGCCATGGTGCTGCCCGTCCTGTGCTTAGTATGCTTCGGCATCGCCGACGGCTGGTCCTACGTGACGAGTTACCTGCAGATGCGCGCCGGCGTCAAAACCGCGGCCAATCTCGTGATGGCCGGCGCGTCCAATGACACGGGAACGCAGGCGGTGGCGCTTTCGAGCTGGAACAACAAGCCCGAGGATGCCGCGGTCGTGCTGGTCCGCTCCTATTTGTGCGGCACCACGGTCGTGGATGCGACCACCATCTGCGGCGGAACGAAGCTGCCGAACGTCTTCGTCCAGATAACGGCCACGGGCACCTGGGTGCCCCCGTTCAACTTCGGTGTCTTCCCCGATCCGCGCGCGATCAGTCATCAGCAGGTGATCCGTGTCCGCTGAAAGGATCGGATCCAGATGGCGCCATGACGGCTCCGGCGCAGCAGGGCTGGAATTCGCCTTGATCGCGCCGATCCTGGTGATGCTTTTGTTCGGAATCTTCGCCTTCGGCTGGGCCATGAACGCCGTGTCGACCGTCCGCTATACGCTGGAGACCTCTTCTCGGGCGCTGCAACTGAACAACACGCTTTCGGAGAGCGACATCCAGGCCATCGCTACGGAGAAATTGGCGAACCTGGGTCTGCAGAACGTCGTTGTGACGATTGCGATCGACCCTGCCAGCGGCGGCTTCAAGATGGCGCATCTGACCGCCAGCTATGCCTTCGTCATCGCCTTCCCGTATTTCGACCAGTATCCGATAAATTACGCTACGACCGTCACCGTTCCGCTGGTTGCCAGCTAGGTTGCGGCCGGCTTTCGTTGAGTTGGCGGCGCCCAACTCAGACCGTACCGGAACCACCGCGAGCCATAGCCGCCCCATCCGAGTTTGTACTTGCAAGGTGGTCGATTCCCTTCGTGGATGTAGCCGCTTAAAAGCCCGCTGCTGAAACCTCGGTGGTGGGCTTTTTCTCTATCGGACTAAAGTCTTGCTGCTTGCTTTCGAAGGTCTGATGTAACCGCTTTGGTTCTGTTCCTGTCCATTTGATGTTCCGAACTTTTTAGTGAATCCTCATACATTTTCGTCGGTCTGGATGATGCTACCCAGCCTTAGGTCAAGTGGCCCGAAGTCTCTGGGAGATGCTTCGCAACTTTCCGCACGTCGAACCGTACAGGTGGAGGTCGCTCCGTTGTAACCTCATGCCGGGGCGGCTGGCTCGCTGAGAATTCGGGCTGGGGTGTTCTCGGCGAGCCTGCAGGGACAGAACCCACGGAAGACCGGGGACTTCAGTCTTAGTTGAGCAATGGCTGACGTGCCTATAAGTTGGGCGTTGCGGGCCGAACCCCGTCCTCTAACCCATCCGCAAATGGCCCGACGCGCGTCTAGGTTCCGCCGACCTGCGTCGCGCGCGTCGGGCTGTTTCCTTCGCGAAGGTGCAGGTCTGTCCATGCCGACATCGAAGAAGCGTTTGCAGATACGCAGCGCGGGGTCACCGAACATTAAGCAAGCTTGAAAACGTTGGTGATCCCGACAGGAATCGAACCTGTGACCTACAGATTAGGAATCTGCCGCTCTATCCTACTGAGCTACGGGACCACGCGGCCAGATACATAGCCGCTTCGGACCGTTTCGCCAAGAGGCTCGCCGAAGGCAAATCAAGAGGCCGGCCGAAGGCAATCGGCCGGCCTTTCGGCGGCATAGGTCAGGCGGCGAGCGCCGTTTCGGCCAGTTTCACCCAGTAGCTCATGCCGTGCGGGATGACCTCGTCGTTGAAGTCGTAGGCCGGGTGGTGGAGGCCGGCGGTCTCGCCATTGCCGATGAAGATGAAGGCGCCGGGCCGGGCTTCCAGCATGTAGGAGAAATCCTCGCCGCCCATCACAGGCTGGATGGCGCGGTGAACCTGGGTGTCGCCGGCGACACTTGCCGCGACATCGCTGGCAAAGACGGTTTCTTCCGGATTGTTGAAGGTGACGGGGTAGTTGGCGTCATAGTCGACAGTGATCGTCGCCCCGAAGGCGGTGGCGATGCCGTCGCAAATGGCGCGGATGCGCTCCTCCGACTTCTTGGCGATCTCCTTTTTCAGCGTGCGCACCGTGCCGGCGATCTCGGCGGTCTCGGGAATGACGTTGTAGGCGTCGCCGGCGTGGAATTTGGTCACCGACACCACCACGGCCTCGACCGGATCGGTGCTGCGCGAGGCAACCGTCTGCAAGGCGCCGACAAGCTGGCTGGTGATGACGATCGGGTCGATCGTGCCGTGCGGCATAGCCGCATGGCCGCCGCGGCCCTTGACGGTGATGGTGAACTCGGCCGTCGCCGCCATGATCGGGCCCGGCCGGATGGCAAACTGGCCGACCGGCAGGCCCGGCATGTTGTGCATGCCGAAGACCCTGGAAATGTCGAAACGCTCCATCATGCCGTCCTTGACCATCTCGTTGCCGCCGCCGCCGCCTTCTTCGGCCGGCTGGAAGATCACCGCCACCGAGCCGGCAAAATTGCGCGTTTCGCTCAGATATTTGGCGGCGCCCAACAGCATTGCGGTGTGGCCGTCATGGCCGCAGGCGTGCATCTTGCCGGGCACGGTCGAGGCGTAGGACTTGCCGGTGATCTCGTTGATCGGCAGCGCGTCCATGTCGGCGCGCAAGCCTATGGTCGCGCCTTCGCCCTTGCGGCCATGGATGATGCCGACGACGCCGGTCTTGCCGAGGCCTGTCACCACGTCGTCGCAGCCGAACTCCTTCAGCTTCTCGGTGACGAAGGCGGCGGTCTTGAAGACATCGAAATTCAGTTCTGGCGTCTGGTGCAGATGACGTCGCCAGCCGGCAACTTCATCTTGCATCTCGGCGGCGCGGTTGAGAATCGGCATAATGGTTCCATCTCGCTGTTGGAGCAGACGGTCTAGCCTGCTGCTTTGCAATTGTGATTGCCAGGCACTTTGCCATCTTGGCGTCACATAGGGTAAATAGCACCGCAAACAACGTGATCCGGAAATTGAGGGCCGGATCTCATCATGCTGGCCATCGCGTAACGAAATCTTACGGAGCCAGGGGCGACTACGGCAAGAGGCGATTTCGGATTCCATGATGCGGCACAGCCATATCCTCAAATTACTGCTAACGGGCGCCTTGGCGCTGCCGATGCTGGCCGGGCCGGCTTCGGCCAATCCGATTGTCCTGTTCGACCTGAACAGCGGCAAGGTTTTACAGCATCAGGACGCCTTCAGCCGCTGGTATCCGGCTTCACTGAGCAAGCTGATGACCGCCTATGTCACCTTCCGGGCGATTGCCGCCGGCGAGGTCCAGCTCAATTCGCCGATCAAGGTGACCAAGCATTCCGCCGGCGAACCGCCAAGCAAGATGGGCTTCAAGCCGGGCTCGGTGATGCGGCTCGACAATGCGCTGAAGATGATGCTGGTCAAATCGGCCAATGACATCGCCATGGCCGTCGGCGAGAATATAGGCGGCTCGCAGGCCGGCTTCGCCATCCGCATGAACGCTGAAGCCGCGCGGCTCGGCATGACCGGGACGCATTTCGTCAACCCGAACGGGTTGTTTTCGCCGGACCAGTATACGACGGCGCGTGACCTTGCCTTGCTGGTGATGGCGATCCGCAAGGAATTCCCGCAATACGCGCCCTGGTTCTCGATCGAAGGCCTTGCCGTCGGCAAGAAGGCGATCTCCAACTACAATCTCTTGATCGGCCGCTACCCGGGCGCCGACGGCATGAAAACCGGGTTCGTCTGTCCCTCGGGCTTCAACATGATCGGCTCGGCGACGCGCAACGGCCGCACGCTGGTCGCCGTCGTGCTTGGCGAAAAATCGGCGATCAGCCGCGCCGAGACCGCCGCCAGGCTGCTTGATCAGGGCTTTGCCATGTCCGACCCGAACTGGCTCACGGTTGCGGCCATGCCGTCCTACGGCGATACCATGTCGCCCAACGACATGCATGACGAGATCTGCAAGAAGAAGGCCCCCGAAGAACAGTCCGAGGCAGCACCGCCGGTCGCCGCAAAAAACGCCACGGCCGCACCGAAATCGCCCTATCGGGAGAAGCTCGACCATGTGCCGACGCTGGTTGCCGTCGGCCTTGGCGGCGCCACCGGGCCGGCGCCGAAGGCAATGCTCGACCAGGGCGGCCAGGAATTCGCCGATGTGCCGCTGCCGAATTGGCGGCCCGACGTCCCGGCGCCAAAGGGCTCGGAACCGGTCGTGGTGGGTTCGGCAAGCGCAGTGCAAGGCGACCAGCCGGTCAAGGCCGCGAACTAGGCCGATGGCCAGTTTTCCGATACCCGTCACTGTGCTCACCGGCTTCCTCGGCGCCGGCAAGACGACATTGCTCAACCGGCTGCTCAAAGACCCGGCTCTTGTCGATACGGCCGTCATCATCAACGAGTTCGGCGAGGTGGCGATTGACCATCTCCTGGTCGAGCAGGCCTCGGACGGCATCATCCAACTGTCCGACGGTTGCCTGTGCTGCACGGTGCGCGGCGAACTGGTCGACACGCTGGCCGACCTCGTCGACCGGCTGCAGACAGGTCGTATAGCCCGCCTTGCCCGCGTCGTCGTCGAGACCACCGGCCTCGCCGATCCGGCGCCGGTGCTGCAGTCGATCATGGCGCATCCCGCCCTTGTCCAGGCGTTCCGGCTCGATGGCGTCATCACGCTGGTCGACGCGGTCAACGGCAATGCCACGCTCGATGGCCATGTCGAGGCGGTCAAACAGGTGGCGGTGGCCGACCGCATCGTGCTGACCAAGGTCGATCTGGCCGGCGATCCCGCCGATGTCGAGGCTTTGCGGGCGCGGCTCCATCAGCTCAATCTGGGTGCCAAAGTGCTGGAGGCCGGTGACAGCCAAACCGGCGTCGCGGCCCTGTTCGATTGCGGTCTCTACAATCCGGCGACCAAATCCGCCGACGTGCAGCGCTGGCTGGGCGAAGAAGCCGCTGATGACCATGAGCACCATCATCATGGCGATCACCTTCACCATGGGCACGGCGATCATGATCACGCCGGGCATCGCCACGATTCCCGTGTGCGCTCGTATTCGCTGGTGCATGACGGGCCGGTGCCGTTTTCGGCGATCGAGATGTTCCTCGACCTGTTGCGTTCGGCGCATGGCGATAAGCTCTTGCGCATGAAGGGCGTCATCGAGCTTGCAGAAGACCCGTCACGGCCGCTGATCGTCCACGGCGTGCAGAAGATCCTGCATCCGCCGGCGCGGCTGCCGTCCTGGCCGGACGGCCAGCGCGGCACCAGGCTGGTGCTGATCACGCTCGACATGCCGGAGGACTATGTGCGCCGGCTGTTTGCCGCCTTCACCAACCGTCCGTCAATCGACACTCCGGATCGTGCGGCGCTGGAGAGCAATCCGCTGGCGATTGCCGGGGGCTGAAGCAATTCCAGGAAAAGTGTGAGCGGTTTTCCCGGGAAAATCGCCTAGCGCTTTCCCTTGCGAATTGCGTCAAAACAAAGGGATAGAGCAGTTCCAAGGCGCTACGCGCCGCGCTCGACCAGAAAGCGATGGCCGCCGGAAATGGCCGCTGTTTCAACCAGCTGGTGGCCGGCGTCGGCGCAAAAGGCGGGGATGTCGATGACCGCCAGTGGGTCGGTGGTCTCCAGCCACAGCCGGCTGCCCGGCTGCATCGCCGCCAGGCGTTTTTTCGCCTTGAGAACGGGCAAGGGGCAGTTCAGCCCTTTGAGATCATAGATCGCGGCCAAGGTGAAACCTCAGCCGCCGAACATGCCGAGCAACTTGTTCTTGATCTTTGACAGCCGGCTTTCATCGGCCTGCGGCTCGGCCGGGGCTGCCTCGACGCTGGCGGTGGCGACCGGCTGCTGGGCGGCCTGCTTGGCTGCTTCCTTTTCGGCTACCGCCTGGGCCTTGGCCGCTTCCTTTTCAGCCAGTGCCTGGGCCTTGGCGGCTTTCGCGGCTTCGATGGCCGCAACCCGCTGTTCCTCGGCCTTGCGCCTGGCTTCCTTCTCGGCGTCGAGCGCGGCCATCTTGCGGCCGGCCGGCGAATCGATGCGGCCCATGCGCGCCGTCTCGGTCACCGTGCCATCGGAATTGAGCGACGGCGGGTCGATCGGCACGCGCTCGCCGCGGGCGCGCCGCTTCGACCAGTCGGAAACGATGCTGGCCTCCTTGATGCCGGCAATGGTCGGCTTGGGCGCCGGCACGCTGGCCTTGACCGCGCCGGTGAAGGCCGCGTCATAGCTGCTCTGATAGGCGTTGTAGGCGCTCTTCAGCGAATCCGGCTGCGTGGTCGGAGGGCAGGCGCCGGTCGGATCGAAGGTCGTGCCTTGAGGCGCCACCTGGTTAAAGACATAGCGCTTCTCGCAAACATCGACCTTCGGCGGCACCTTGGTGATCTCGAAGTTGTCGTAGCCGACCTTCAGCATCTTCCAGAACTCGTAGTTCGGGTCGTTGCGATAGCGCGCCATGTTGGCGGCGGTCATGCGGAACGGAAAGGCCTGGATCTGGAACTCGGTCTGGCCGCCCTGGAAGGCATCGCGGCCGAAGGCGTAAATCTGCTCGATCTGCGGGTCGGTCATCGAATAGCAGCCCGACGACGAGCAGGCGCCATGCACCATCAGATTGGCGCCGGTGCGGCCATTGGCACGGTCATAGGCGTTGGGATAGCCTATGTTGAACGACAGGTGATAGTTCGAGCGCGGGTTCATTTGCGACGGGCGAACCGTGTAGAAACCTTCCGGCGCCTGGCGGTCGCCCTCGGTGTATTTCGGTCCGAGCTTGCCCGACCATTTGCAAATGTCGTAGCTGGCGACCATCTCGTAGCGGCCGGTGGTCTTGGCCTTCCAGATCTCGAGCTTGCCTTCTTCCTTGAAGATGCGGGCCATCACCGACGAGGTGCGGACCATGCCCTTGGCCTTCATGTCGGCGAGGATCTTGTCCGGCAGCGGCTTGTTGGCCTCCGGCGCGAAATCCTTCATCGAGGAATCGTTGCAGCCGGCAACGCCGAGGGCGGCGATCAGGATTCCGGTGCGGGCAAGCTTGGCAAACATGGTTACGGCTATGTCTTTTTCCCGGGGCGTGGGGCTTCGCAGCCGCAGGCCAACACACTAAACCTTCACGGACACTAAGCCCGTTAACCTTGAAAATTCCTTACCGCAAGCTCCGGACGGCTGCCCCCACGGCAATTCGCTCGATGTCACGGACTTTTCATTGAACCGAATGCGGCGGCAATTTTGTGGCGAAATTGCTCGCTGACGCCACATTGCGGCGCCCGGCCGGCCTGAAATCAGAGGCTGCGGCCCATCGCCAGGTATTTTTCGCGGCGCTGCTCGCGAAAATCGGTGTTGGCGCCGGCAAAATCCTTCATCGTCTTGGCGATGAGGTCGCCGGTGGCGGCGATCACCGTTTCGGGCGCGCGCTGGGCGCCGCCGAGCGGCTCGGGGATGATGGCGTCGATGATCTTCATTTCCAGAAGATCCTGGGCGGTGATCTTCATGTTGGTCGCCGCATCCTTGGAGCGCGTGGTGTCGCGCCACAGGATCGAGGCCGCACCCTCCGGCGAGATCACCGAATAGATGGCGTGTTCCAGCATGTAGACGCGGTTGGCGGTGGCAATGGCAATGGCGCCGCCCGAGCCGCCTTCGCCGATGACGACCGAGATCGACGGCACTTTGAGGCCGAGACAGGCCGAGGTCGAACGGGCGATGGCTTCGGCCTGGCCGCGTTCCTCGGCGCCGACACCGGGATAGGCGCCGGCGGTGTCGACCAGCGTCAGAAGCGGGATCTTGAAGCGGTCGGCAAGTTCCATCAGCCGCACCGCCTTGCGGTAGCCTTCAGGTCGGACCGAGCCGAAATTGTGCTTGAGCCGGCTCGCCGTGTCCGAGCCCTTTTCCTGGCCGATGACGGCCACCGGTTCGCCGCGGAAGCGGGCGAAGCCGCCGATGATCGCCTGGTCCTCGCCGAAATTGCGGTCGCCGGCGAGCGGCGTGAAATCGCTGAACAGGCCCTTGATGTAGTCGACGCAATGCGGCCGGTCGGTGTGACGCGCCACCTGCACCTTCTGCCACGGCGTCAGCGCCTTGTAGATATCGCGCAGCGCGTCGCGCACGCGCTTCTCGAGCCGGCTGATTTCGTCGCCGACATCGACCGCCTCGCCATTCTCGGCAAGCTTCTTCAGCTCGAGGATCTTGAGTTCAAGGTCCTGCACCGGCTTTTCGAAATCGAGGTAATTGTACATTCTTGAGCGGACCGATGCGTCGGAAGGCAAAGACTGACGGAACCCTGAAAAGCGGGGCGCCGCGCGGTGGAACGTGCCCTCACATAGCGATATGAGGCCTAGTCGGCAAGCGGATGATGATCGTTGACCAGCCGCACCAGCCGCTCTTCCAGCACATGGGTGTAAATCTGCGTGGTCGAGATATCGGCATGGCCGAGCAACTGCTGCACCGCCCTGAGATCGGCGCCGTTCTGGAGGAGATGGCTGGCAAAAGCATGGCGCAGCACATGCGGCGATATTTTCGCCGCCGATATGCCGGCCCGTGCCGCAAGGCCTTTGAGGTCGCGGGCAAAGACCTGCCGGGAGAGATAGCCGCTGTCGCCGGCGGCCGGAAACAGGAACGGGCTGTCGGCGAAAGCCGGCACCGTGGCCCGGGCCGTGAGCCATGCCCGCATCGCCGTGCGCGCCTTGGCCGACAGCGGCACCATGCGCTCCTTGTCGCCCTTGCCACGCACCATGAAGAAGCGGTCGTCGCGCTGGGCGACGGTCACCGGCAGGCCGACCAGTTCGGAGACGCGCAGGCCGGTGGCATAGAGCACCTCCACCAGCGCGTGGAGGCGCAGCGCCGCCAGCCGGTCGCCATTGACGCCATTACCTGCTTCGAGGGCCGCGCGGTCGAGCAGCCGGCCGGTATCGGCCTCGCTCATCGTCTTGGGCAGCGGCCGGCCCTTTTTCGGGCTGTCGAGCGTGCCGGTCGGGTCGTCGCCGCGCAGGCCCTCGGCATAGAGAAATTTGAAGAACTGGCGGATCGCCGACAGTTTGCGCGCCTGCGAGGTCGGGGCAAAGCCCCGCGCGGCGATGTCGTCGAGATAGGCGCGGATGTCGGCCGCGGCAGCGCCGGCAAGCCCGCCGCGAATCTGCTGCGAGGCATCCTCGAGATCGCGGCGATAGGAGGACAGCGTATTTTCGGCGGCACCGCGTTCGGCGCTCATCATTTCGAGAAAGGCTTCGATGCGAGCCGCGCTGTTCATTTCCTGAAGTCAGCCTGCTTTGGTCAGTTTTTCTTGGGGTTCAGCTTTTCCGGCGGAATGCGCACGGTGATTTCCGCCTTTTTCGGCTCGACGAACATCGCCAGCGCCACCATCATACCATAGGCAATGCCGGCAAGAATCATCAGTGTCACGACAAAGCGGAACAGTGTCGGCATCAATTTTCGCCCGTCTTCTTGTTCTGCGATTCCAAACCCTGTGCCCTTATGGGACGCCAATCCGGCCAATTCAAGCACGAAGGGTTTTGTCTAACGCAGGTCGATGCGGGAAAACCACTGCACTTTCCGAGGCCTGCTCAGGGCGCGATGCTTGACGCAAACCGGCTTTTGATGTCGATACGCCGGCAAAGACGGCTTAGAAACAGCATGGTTTCATGAACGCGTTTCCAGCAAATCCTCCTGGCGAGAGCCATGCTACGCTGCTCGACAGGCTGGGCAGTCGTTCGATTGTCTTTGTCGGCCTGATGGGCGCCGGCAAGACAGCGATCGGCCGCAAGGTGGCGGCCATGCTTTCGCTGCCGTTCATCGACAGCGACCAGGAGATCGAAAGCGTGTCGCGCATGACCGTGCCGGAGCTGTTCGAACGCTATGGCGAGACCGAATTCCGGGCGCTCGAGCAGCGCGTCATCCTGCGCCTCCTGGAAAACGGCCCGCAGGTGCTGTCGACCGGCGGCGGCGCCTTCATGAATGCGCAGACGCGCGACGCGATCGCGTCGCATGGTGTCTCGGTGTGGCTGAAGGCCGAGCTCGATCTGTTGATGGAGCGCGTCTCCAAGAAGCAGAACCGGCCCTTGCTCAAAAACCCCGATCCGCGCGCCGTGCTCGAGCGATTGATGGGCGAACGCTATCCGGTCTATGCGACCTCCGACGTCACCGTGGCGACACGCGACGACCGCAAGGAGGTCATCGCGACCGAGGTCGTCGACGCATTGTGCGGGCATTTCGGCATTCCGGCCACCACGGCACTGGGCGAGGTGAGGCCATGAGCGAGCCGGTCACTGTCGAGGTCGGCCTTGGCGAGCGCGCCTATGACATCCTGATCGGCCCCGGCCTTCTGGCGCGCGCCGGCGCCGAGATATCGCGCCGCCTGCCCGGCACGAGGGCGGCGGTGGTCACCGACGAAAATGTCGCGGCGACACATCTCGACGCACTGAAGGCCGGTCTGGAAACAGGCGGCATCCAGCCTGCTGTCATCACCTTGCCGGCCGGCGAAAAGACCAAGAGCTTTGCCCATCTCGAAGAGGTGGTCGACGGCGTGCTGGCCGCCAGACTGGAGCGTGGCGATGTCGTCATCGCGCTCGGCGGCGGGGTCATCGGCGACCTCACCGGCTTTGCCTCCGGGATCGTGCGCCGCGGCATGAATTTCGTCCAGATTCCGACGTCGCTCTTGGCGCAGGTCGATTCCTCGGTCGGCGGCAAGACCGGCATCAACAGCCCGCGCGGCAAGAATCTGGTTGGCGTCTTCCACCAGCCGAAGCTGGTGCTGGCCGACACCGAGGTGCTCGACACGCTGCCGATCCGCGAATTTCGCGCCGGCTATGCCGAACTCGCCAAATACGGGCTGATCGACCGGCCAGCGTTTTTCGCCTGGCTGGAAGAGAACTGGACAAAGGTATTCGCCGGCGGGGCGGAGCGGGCCGAGGCCATTGCCGAAGCCTGCCGAGCCAAGGCCGATGTCGTTGCCCGCGACGAGTTCGAAACCGGCGACCGCGCGCTGCTCAATCTCGGCCATACATTCGGCCATGCGCTGGAGGGGGCCACACAGTATGACGGTGCTCGTCTTGTCCATGGCGAAGGCGTCGCCATCGGCATGGCGCTGGCGCATCGCTTTTCCGCACGGCTCAACCTGGCAAGCCCGGACGACGCGGCAAGGGTCGAGGCGCATCTGCGCGCCGTCGGCCTGCCTTGGCGGATGTCCGACATCCCTGGCGAACTGCCCGACGCCGAGGCGCTGCTTGGCTTCATCACCCAGGACAAGAAAGTGTCGCGCGGCGCGTTGACCTTCATCCTGACGCGCGGCATCGGCCAGGCTTTTATTGCCAAGGATGTGCCGGCGTCCGAAGTGCTGTCGTTCCTCAGGGAAAACCATCCGGCCAACGGGAAAGCCGGCTGAGATGGACACCGGCTGGATCGTTGTCGCCGTCCTCGCCATCCTCATCTTGTTTTTCATTGCCGTGCGCACGCGCCTGCTTGCCATGTTCGGCTATGAGCTGTCACGCATCGAGCCGCAGCGCTCCACCCAGGATGAGTTGCGCGGTGCGGTCGACGATTTCCGCCGTGACGGCCAGATGGTGCGCGAGGACCGCGACCGTGTCGGCGGCCTGTTCGACCTTGACGAGCTCGAAGTCTCCGACATCATGGTCCACCGCACCAATATGCGCTCGGTCAATGCCGACAATGCGCCGGAAGCGGTGGTGCGCGAGATCCTGCAGAGCCCGCACACTCGCATGCCGCTGTGGAAGGGCTCGCTCGACAACATTGTCGGTGTGCTGCACGCCAAGGACCTGCTGAGATCGCTGAACGAGGTCGGCAACGACTTTACCAAGATCGACGTGATGAAGATCGCGTCCAAGCCATGGTTCGTGCCCGACACCACGACCTTGCAGGAACAGCTCAACGCCTTCCTGCGCGCCAAGGCGCATTTTGCCATCGTCGTCGACGAGTATGGCGAGGTCGAAGGTCTGGTGACACTGGAGGACATCATCGAGGAGATCGTCGGCGAGATCGCCGACGAGCACGATGTCGACGTCCAGGGTGTGAAGCAGGAGGCCGACGGCTCCGTCGTCGTCGACGGCACGGTGCCGATCAGGGATCTCAACCGGGCGCTCGACTGGAACCTGCCGGATGAGGAAGCCACCACCATTGCCGGGCTGGTCATCCACGAGACGCAGTCGATCCCCGAGGAAAAGCAGGCCTTTACCTTCCATGGCAAGCGCTTCGTGGTGATGAAGCGCGACAAGAACCGGATCGCCAAGATCAGGATCCGGCCCGCGGGGGAAGTTAGCTAAATTCGGCCGTGGATATCACAATTCCCTGGTCGAGCGCTGGCTTAGCGTCGCGCCGGTTTCAGCATCGATCGCAGCCAAGCTGACATCATAACCCCAGAGGCTTCGGATATGGCGAAGCGTCGCGTCACGGCTCTTGCCGTCGAGCATGATACCGTTCTTGACATCGTGCTGCAGCCGCAGATGCCGGTCGCCCAGCAGATCGACGTCGACGACCTGGATGTCGGGACGGCTGGCGCCGATATCGTAGCTTTGCGCGAGCGCCGACCGTATCCTGGCATAGCCGCGCTCATTGTGGATCGAGGCCACCTCATAGTGTGGCTCGTCGGCACCGTCGGCGAGCACGAAGAGCCGCCATTTGCGGATCAGCGTCGGGCTTAGATATTGGCGGATGAAGGATTCGTCGCGGTGGTTTGCCCAGGCGTCGAGCAAGGTGTCGCGCCAGTCGCCGCGGCCGGCGATGTCGGGAAACCAGTCGCGGTCCTCGGCGGTCGGCGCGGTCGAGATGCGCTGGATGTCCTGCATCATGTCGAGACCCAGCGCATAGGGATTGATGCCGGAAAAGCGCGGGTCGTCATAGGCCGGCTGGAAGATGACGTTGGAGTGGTTGCGCAGGATCTCCAGCATGGCGCCTTCGTTGATGCGGCCGCGATCGAACAGCGTGTTCATGAGCGTGTAATGCACGAAGGTGGCGCAGCCTTCGTTCATCACCTGGGTTTGCCGCTGCGGGTAGAAATATTGCGCGACGACACGCACGATCCTGACGATCTCGCGCTGCCAGGGCTCGAGGACGAGGCTGTTCTTCTCGAGGAAATAGAGCAGGTTTTCCTCCGGCAGATTGAGCGATTTCTTCCGCTCGGCAAGGATTTCGTCCCCTGCTTCCGGCTTGCTCTTGCCCTGCGAGGGCGGCAGTGTCCGCCACAGATCGTTGAAGGAGCGCTCCTCGTATTCGAGACGTTCGCGCAGTCCCTCGCGCTGTTGCTCCGACGACAGTTTCGGCGGCCGGCGGTAACGGAACACACCTTGCTCCATCAGCGCATGCGCGGAATCCAGGATCGCCTCCACGGCGGCCATGCCATGCCGTTCCTCGCACCGGGCTATGTAGCTCTTGGCGAAGTCCAGATAGCTCAGGATGCCGCCGGCATCCGTCCATTGCCGGAAGAGATGATTGTTCTTGAAGAAATGGTTGTGCCCGAGCGCGGCATGCGCGGTCACCAAGGCCTGCAGGGCCATGGTGTTTTCTTCCATGAGGTAGACGATGCAGGGGTTGGAGTTGATGACGATCTCGTAGGCCAAACCCCGCGCGCCCTTGCGGTAGAGAAGCTCGTCGTGGAGAAAACGTTTGCCGAACGACCAGTGCCGGTACATCAGCGGCATGCCGATCGACGAATAGGCGTCGAGCATCTGCTGCGAGGAAATTATCTCCATCTGCACCGGATAGATGTCGAGGCGAAGCTCTTCGCGGCCGATCGCTTCGATCTCGTCATAGACCCGGGACAGTTTGTTGAAATCCCAGTCGGACCCGGAAAACAGCAGTTCGGACTTGCGCGCCTGGCTGACCATTGCCGAAGCCCTCAAGCGCTCTTGCGCAGGTCGGGCTGCCTGGCAAACAGCTCGCGGAAGACCGGGTATATGTCGGCCGGCGCGGCAATGCGCCTCATCTGGAAGTTCGGCCATTTGCCGTCGACGGCGTTGTAGGCGCGCCAAAGCGACGTGCCGTTCTCGGTCGAGCCGAAAATGTGGCTTTCCCGTTCGTCGATGATCTCCACATAGGCGAAATACTGGCAAAGCCGCATGAGCTTGCGGTCGAGCAGTTCTATGCAGCGCTCGGAGTCGGTGGCGAAATTGTCGCCGTCGGAGGCCTGGGCGGCATAGATGTTCCATTCGGACGCCGGATAGCGCTCTTCGATGATGCGATGCATCTCCTCGAGCGCCGTGGAAACGACGGTGCCGCCGCTCTGGGTGTGGTGAAAGAAGGTGTGCTCGTCCACTTCCTGGGCTTCATGGGTGTGGCGAATGAAAACGAGTTCCGTCCGCTCATAACGCCGCGTCAGGAACAGATGCAGCAGCACGAAGAAGCGTTTGGCCAGATCCTTCTCGCGCTCGCCCATCGATCCGGAGACGTCCATCAGGCAGAACATGACGGCGCTGGCATTCGGCCGCGGCTGAGGGTCGAAGCGATTGAAGCGAATGTCGACCGGATCGACATAGGCGATCCGCCTGCGCCGGCGCTCCAGCCGATCGAGCTCTTCGCGCAGAGCCTCGATGCGTTCGCCTGTCTTTGCCCCCGGCGGCCTGGATTCGAGCTCGGCGATCTGCTGGGCGATGGCGTCCACGTCGGCCTGCTTTGGACGCCTGAGCGCGATGCGGCGCCCGTGGCTGTTGCGCATCGTGCGCCCGACATTGATGTTGGTCGGCGCGCCGCTTGCCGCGAAGCCCGCCCGCCTCGGCTTGAAGCTGAGTATCTGCTTGAGGCTGAGCTTGACCAGATCCGGCAGCTCGAGGTCCTCGAAGAAGAGGTCGAGCACTTCCTCGCGCGACAGCACGAAGCGGAAGTCGTCCTCGGATTCCGTGGTCCCCGGAGCCGAGCCGTAGCCTCCGCCGCCGCCAGGCTTGTCGATAAGATCGCCAGGGCTGAACGTCCGGTTGCCGGGCAGGATGTGCTGGCGCCGGCCGCTGTCCTTGTCGTCGCCGAAGGTCGGTTCACCGGTGCCCTTGCGCGGAATCGGCACGGCGTGCTCGCGATCGAGCTCGGCGATGCCGCCGGCGCGGACCTTGTCGCGGATGCTGCGCTTGAGCTCTTCGCGGGCGCGCCTGAGGAAGCGCTGGCGATTCCCAAGGCTTTTGTCCTTCGGGTTCAGGCGGCGGTCGATGAAGATCGGCATGGAACCGTCCCGGCTTTGCTCAGCCCGCTTTGTTCACGCGCATGTACCAGTCGACCAACCGGCGCACCTGCCGCTGGGTATAGCCGCGTTCCACCATCCGCTGCACGAATTCGTTGTGCCGCTTCTCCGTGACGCTGTCCTGCTTGGAGCCGAAGCTGATCACCGGCAGCAGGTCCTCGACCTGGCCGAACATGCGCTTCTCGATGACCTCGCGAAGCTTTTCGTAGCTCGTCCAGGACGGATTGCGGCCATGGTTGCGCGCCCGGGCGCGCAAGGTGAATTTGACCACTTCGTTGCGGAAGTCCTTGGGATTGGCGATGCCGGCCGGCTTCTCGACCTGCGACAACTCCTTGTCCAGGACCTCACGGTTGAGAATCTGCCCGGTGTCGGGGTCCTTGTAGTCCTGATCCTCGATCCAGGCATCGGCATAGGCGATATAGCGGTCGAAGAGGTTCTGACCGTACTCGCTGTAGGATTCCAGATAGGCTTTCTGGATCTCGTGACCGATGAACTCGGCATAGCGGGCCGCGAGTTCCGACTTGATGAATTCGAGATAGGCGGCTTCCGTTTGCTTCGGGAATTGCTCGCGCTTGATCGCCTCCTCGAGGATGTACATCAGGTGCACGGGGTCGGCCGCCACCTCCTTGGTGTCGTAATTGAACGTCTGCGACAGGATCTTGAAGGCGAAGCGCGTGCTGACCCCGGTCATGCCCTCGTCGACGCCGGCGGCGTCGCGATATTCCTGGACCGACTTGGCTTTCGGATCGACCTCCTTGAGGTTCTCGCCGTCATAGGCGCGCATCTTGGTGTAGAGCGACGAGTTCTCGTGTTCGGCAAGACGGGTCGAGACGGTGAAGCGGCTGAGAATGTCCAGCACTTCCGGGGCGCAGGGGCTGCTTGCCAGTTCGCTTTCGCGCAGCAGCTTCTCGTAGATTTGCCTTTCCTCGGTGATGCGCAGGCAATAGGGAACCTTGACCACGAGGATGCGGTCGAGGAAGGCCTCGTTGTTCTTGTTGTTCTTGAACTGCTGCCATTCCGATTCGTTGGAATGGGCAACGACGATGCCCTGATAGGGGAAGGCGCCGAAATTCTCGGTGCCGTTGTAGCTGCCTTCCTGGGTTGCCGTCAGCAATGGGTGCAGCACCTTGATGGGCGCCTTGAACATCTCGACGAATTCGAGCAGCCCTTGCGTGGTCCGGTTGAGGCCGCCGCTGTATGAATAGGCGTCAGGATCCGATTGGCTGAAATTCTCCAACTGCCTGATGTCGACCTTGCCGACCAGCGCCGAGACGTCCTGATTGTTCTCGTCGCCGGGCTCGGTCTTGGCGATGGCGACCTGCCGCAGCCGCGACGGCATCAGCTTGACGACGCTGAATTTGGAGATGTCGCCCGACAGTTCGTCGAGGCGCTTGGCCGCCCAGGGCGAAATCAGTCCGTTCAGGCGGCGGCGGGCGATGCCGTATTTATCCTCCAGCAGATCGCCCATGCGGTCGGGATGGAAAAGGCCGAGCGGCGATTCGAAGACGGGGCTGATCTTGTTGCCGACCTTCAGCGTGTAGATCGGGCGCTCCTCCATCAGCTTCTTCAGCCGTTCAGCCAGCGAGGATTTGCCGCCGCCGACCGGACCGAGGAGATAGAGGATCTGCTTGCGCTCCTCGAGCCCCTGCGAGGCGTAGCGGAAATATCCGGCGATGCGCTCGATCGTATCCTCCATTCCGTAGAAATCGGAAAAGGAGGGATAGACCTTGACGGTGCGGTTGGAGAAAATGCGACCGAGCCGCTCGTCCTTGCTGGTGTCGATCAGGTTCGGTTCGCCGATGGCCTCGACCATACGCTCTGGCGCCGAGGCATACATGGATTTGTCCTCGCGGCAGGCAAGCAGATATTGCTGGAGACTGATCTCTTCCTGGGCCGCGTTGGAATAAATCTCCGAAAACAGGTCGAAGACGTCTGATTGATTCTCGCGCATGATGCTTCGCCTCGGAGCCGACCGGCAGCCAATCGGCTCATCGCTCCATCAACTGCCGGAAAGCAGTGTGGTTCCCTTCTCCTGAAGGGACAGTGCACCGCACTCCGACATTGGCCTTCGGGGATGCCCGATTCGGCCGAAAATGCTCGCCTAATAAGATACGTGGTGATTGCTGGCGGAGCGTCAAGGAGAGGATTTGTTTTCGCACCGAAAGTTGTCATTTTTGGTTCGTAGATTAGGTGCGTGGCGAGCGTCCGCGCGCTGTCGCCTAAACTTGGCCGGAGATGACGATGATCGATCGACGCAGCTTCATCGTGGCATCCATCGCAGCGATGCTGGCTGCCGGTGGAACGGCAGCTAAGCCGCAGCGCCAGCCGCAACCGCAGACGTTCGACTATGGACCGGCCAAGCTCGACATTTACGCGCCGGCCGGCGCGAAGAACCTGCCGGTGGTGTTTTTCGTTCATGGCGGAACCTGGCAGTTCGGCAAACGCAGCCAGGTCGGTGCCAAGCCCGCCTTCCTGCTCGCCAACGGCTTCTGCTTCGTCTCCATCGACTATCGAATGTTGCCCGAGGCCGATGTCGCCACCCAGGCCGGCGATGTTGAGAAGGCCTATGCCTATGTCAGGGCCAACATCGCCAAACATGGCGGCGATCCCGACCGCATCGTCGGCATGGGCCATTCGGCCGGCTGCCACCTTGTCGCACTGACCGGCATGCGCGGCGGGCTGCCCGGCGTTGCCGGGCTGATCCTCGACGATACCAGGGCGTATGATCTTGCGGCACTCGAAAAAAGCGGCGGCATGGTCCGCGCTTATGCCCGCGTCTTTTCCGATCCTTCGCAATGGGCGGCTCTGTCGCCGGCGAGCTATGTCGACGGGCGCAAGCATCCGCCGACCTTCATCGCCTATTCGCGCGCCGATGGCCGCGACGAGCAATCGACGGCCTTTGCCGAGCGCCTGCGCGCTACCGGCACGGCGGTGACGCTGTTCGACGGCAGCGCCTACACGCATATGTCGATCAACCGTGACTTTGGCGAGGACGGCGATGCGTTGACGGCCGCCGCGCTGGCATTCCTGAAATTGACGGTCGCCTGACGTCTACCAGCGGGTCTTTTCGCCTGGGGCTGCCGGTTCGATGGCCAGGGCATGGACGCCGGCCTTCAGCTCCGCCGCCAGCAGTTCGTTGACGGCGCGGTGGCGGTCAATGCGGCTCATGCCGGCAAAGACGGGCGAGACGATGCGGACACGGAAATGCGTCTCGCCGGTGCCGTCATAGGCGCCGTGATGGTCGGAGCCGTGGTGATGGTGGCCGGCATGGAGATGACTTTCATTGACGATAGCCAGCCGCTCCGGCGAAAACGCCTTGTTCAGCTTGTCTTCCATGGTCGCCTGTATGGACATCGCCGTTTCCCTTCACCATATCTGCAAAGGCGTGATCGGGAAATCGGGATCGATCTCGCCGGGCCGCCTCAAAAATCACCATTCGCCCTGCTTTATGCCGCGATTCAGCGGTTAGGGCGATCATCGCGAAAATGTCAATTCTTGTTTCGCACGTGCGAACAGCCCATAAATGGGTGAGATGAAATCGTACCCCAAATATTTCGAGAAGATTCGGATCCGTCCCGAAAAGGACGCGGAGCTGAAGTCGCGCTCGCCAATCTGCCAGTGGGACGGCTGCAAGGAGGCCGGCACCCATCGCGCGCCGGTCGGCCGCATGAAGGAAGGCGAGTATTTTCAGTTCTGCTTCGACCACGTGCGCGAATACAACAAGGGTTTCAATTACTTCTCCGGCGTGCCGGATACCGAGATCGCTCGCTTCCAGAAGGAGGCGATGACCGGCCACCGGCCGACATGGAAGATGGGCCTCGCCGGCGCTTCGACGCGCTCCTCCCCCGATATGGCGCAGATGCGCTCCGGCCGCGCCGGCTATTACAACCGTATGCGCGACCCGTTCGACCTGTTCAAAGGCCCGAAAGACCCGCGCGAGGCGCGCGAACGCAAGGCCAAGCCGCTTGAGGCCAAGGCGCTGGAAACGCTTGGCCTTGATACAAAGGCGACTGGCAAGGACATCAAGGCGCGCTATAAGGAACTTGTGAAGCGCCACCATCCGGATGCGAATGGCGGCGACAGAGGTTCGGAAGACCGGTTCCGCGATGTGCTGCAGGCCTATCGCGTGCTCAAGCAGGCGGGTTTGTGCTGAGCGACCCAACGGTTCGTATCGTTTTCCAACTTTCATAAGGGTGGAAAAGGCTCTAAGACCGCCCCCGGACAAAATCGATTGCCGGCGAAATCAGGCTTTTCGCCCGTGGAGACGTGGATAGAGATGAACAAGGTCGATCGCGACATCGCCAATTTGCCGGACACGACGGTGTCGGTGAAGGAAAAATTCGGCTTCGAGTCCAAGATGGTGGTGCCGGCCTATTCGGTAACATCAGAGCATGTGCCGGACATCGATCCGGACTATCTGTTCGACAAGGCGACGACGCTGGCGATCCTCGCCGGCTTTGCCTACAACCGCCGCGTCATGGTGTCTGGCTATCACGGCACCGGCAAGTCGACCCACATCGAACAGGTCGCCGCCCGCCTCAACTGGCCTTGCGTGCGCGTCAACCTCGACAGCCATGTCAGCCGTATCGACCTCGTCGGCAAGGACGCCATCGTCGTCAAGGACGGGCTGCAGATCACCGAATTCCGCGACGGCATCCTGCCCTGGGCCTACCAGCACAATGTCGCGCTCTGCTTCGACGAGTATGACGCCGGTCGTCCGGACGTGATGTTTGTCATCCAGCGCGTGCTGGAATTGTCGGGCCGCCTGACGCTGCTCGACCAGAGCCGCGTCATCCGTCCGCATCCGGCGTTCCGGCTGTTTTCGACCGCCAACACGGTTGGCCTTGGCGACACCACCGGCCTCTATCACGGCACGCAGCAGATCAATCAGGCGCAGATGGACCGCTGGTCGATCGTCACCACGCTGAACTATCTGCCGCACGACAATGAGGTGAACATCGTGCTGGCCAAGGCCAAGCACTATCGCGACGGCAAGGGCAAGGACATCGTCAACAAGATGGTACGCGTCGCCGACATGACGCGCTCGGCCTTCATCAATGGCGATCTGTCGACGGTGATGAGCCCGCGTACCGTCATCACCTGGGCTGAAAATGCCGAGATCTTCGGCAATATCGGCATGGCGTTCCGGCTGACCTTCCTCAACAAGTGCGACGAGCTGGAGCGTTCGGTGGTGGCCGAGTTCTACCAGCGCGCCTTTGGCGAGGATCTGCCTGAGAGCGCCGCCAACGTGGTGCTGGGGTAACATCGCTCCATGGGAACAACCGGTCGGACGTTCCTGTGGGGCTTCTCAATCCTCTGCTTTGGTCTCTCTCAGGCAGCTATGGCCCAGAACGAACCCTTCAAGCCTGGGCAGACCTGGACCTATCACGGTGCGACGCCAATATCGTCGCGGGTGATCATAGGCGCAGTCGACAATCTGAAAGGCGAAGATCAACCGATCGTGTCGATTTCAGTTACCGATGCGCCGATACCGAATGACGGAAAGCCGCTGCAAACCGTTCCCCACCTTCCTGTGGCGGCCAACGTGCTCAGGGAGAGTGTGGTTGAGCTTGAGGGGACTGCACCAATTCCCGATGGCTTCGGCCATGGATATAGCCTGTGGAGACAGGCATATGACAGTGGCAAGGGCGGCTATTTTACAATCTCGGTGCAAGAGATTGTTGGCATCCTGCGCACCCAGCTCGGCCAGCAGCCGGCGGCGAAATAGAGATAGATAATGGCGGGTCCGGGCGACAACACGCGCAACAAGTCGAAGACGGGGTCTGAGGCCGACAGCTTCAAGCGCGCCGTCACCGTCTGCATGCGCGCCATAGCCGGCGACAAGGAGCTTGAGGTCGGTTTCGCCAAGGACAGGCCAGCGCTTGCCGGCAGCCGCGCCCGGTTGCCCGAACTGCCGAAGAAAGCCTCGAAAGAGGATATCGCGATTACCCGCGGTCTCGGCGATTCCATGGCGCTGAAGCGCGCCTGCCACGATCAGCGCATCCACACCAAGCTGGCGCCGGAAGGCAAGCTGGCGCGCTCGATCTATGACGCGGTCGAGCAGGCCCGGGTCGAAGCGATCGGCAGCCGCGCCATGCTGGGCGTCGCCGACAATATCGGCTCGATGCTGGAGGACAAATACGCCAAGGCCAATCTCGTCGACGTCAAGGACAAGGCCGACGCGCCGATCGAGGAAGCGCTTGCGCTCATGGTGCGCGAGAAGCTGACCGGCCGCCCGATCCCGAAGAGCGGCGAGCGGCTGGTCGAACTCTGGCGGCCCTGGGTCGAGGAGAAGGCCAAGGCCGACCTCGATGGTCTCTCGGCCAAGCTCGGCGACCAGCAGGCCTTCGCCCGCGTCGTGCGCGACATGCTGGCGTCCATGGAGATGGCCGAGGAACTCGGCGACGACCAGGAGACCGAAGACTCCGAGGACAATGACGAGAACCAGCCGCAAGGCGAAGAGCAGAGCGAGGAGGGTGGCGAAGACGATTCCGGCTCCGAGCAGTCGCAGTCCGAGGATGCCGAAGCGTCGGCTGACGACGAACAGTCGTCCGAGACGGAAGCCACCGATGCCACTGCCGACGATCTCTCCGACGATGACGATGCGGACGCCGAAACCCCGGGCGAAGCGCGCCGCAACGACAATCCCTTCACCAATCTGCCGAAGGAAATCGACTACAAGGTCTTTACCACCGCCTTCGACGAGACGGTCGGTGCGGAAGAGCTGTGCGAAGAGGAAGAACTCGACCGGCTGCGCGCTTTCCTCGACAAGCAGTTGGCCAATCTCTCCGGCGTCGTCGGGCGGCTCGCCAACCGCCTACAACGGCGCCTGATGGCGCAGCAGAACCGCTCCTGGGATTTCGACCTCGAGGAAGGCTATCTCGACCCAGCCCGGCTGGTACGTGTCGTCATCGACCCGATGCAGCCGCTGTCGTTCAAGCAGGAGCGCGATACCAAATTCCGCGACACGGTGGTGACGCTGGTGCTCGACAATTCGGGCTCGATGCGCGGCCGGCCGATCACGGTTGCCGCCACCTGCGCCGACATCCTGGCGCGCACGCTGGAGCGGTGCGGTGTCTCGGTCGAAATCCTCGGCTTCACCACGCGGGCCTGGAAAGGCGGCCAGGCGCGCGAAAAATGGCTTAAGGACGGCAAGCCGCCGAACCCCGGCCGACTCAACGATCTGCGCCACATCATCTACAAATCCGCCGACCATCCTTGGCGGCGGGCGCGCCGCAATCTCGGCCTGATGATGCGCGAGGGCCTGCTCAAAGAAAACATCGACGGCGAGGCGCTGCTGTGGGCGCACAACCGGCTGATCGCCCGGCCCGAACAGCGCAAGATCCTGATGATGATCTCGGACGGCGCGCCGGTCGACGATTCGACGCTGTCGGTCAACCCGGGCAATTATCTCGAGCGCCATTTGCGCGCCGTCATCGAGCTGATCGAGACACGCTCGCCGGTCGAGCTTCTGGCCATCGGCATCGGCCACGACGTCACCCGCTACTACCGGCGCGCCGTCACCATTGTCGATGCCGAGGAACTGGCCGGCGCCATGACCGAGCAGCTGGCCTCGCTGTTTGCCGAGGAAAACGCGCGCGACACGCGCCGCGGCGGCTATCGGCGCGCCGGATGATCTTTTTGCGCGGTGGCTTCAGGCAGACGTTTTTTGCCGCCACTGCCTTGTTTGGCATGGCTTTGGCGCCAGCCATCGCCGCCGGGCCAAGCGCGGTCGAGATGGTCGAAGTCTCGGCCCGACCGATCAGCAACTTCCATATAGGCAGCGCCGACAAACAGTTCGGGCCGCTGGAATTCGTCGGCGGACTGGAGATGACGTCGACGACGCGCGATTTCGGCGCGCTGTCGGCGTTTCGCTTCCTCAAACCCGGCGGCGATTTCATCGGCGTCGCCGATACAGGCTTCTGGTTTTTCGGCACCATAGTCCACGACGCCGACAAGCGGCCGTCCGGCATCCAGAACTTCCGCATGCAGCAGATGGTCGATACATCGGGCCGGCCGATCGACAAGAAATGGCAAGTCGACGCCGAAGGCCTGGCGGTCAAGGACGGCATTGCTACCGTCGGCTTCGAGCGCGACCAGCGCGTCGCCCAGTTCAAGATCGACCCTGACAATATGAAGGCGCCATTCAAGCAGCTGAATTTTTTGGTTCCGGCCCATGAACTTCGGCAGAATCGCGGCTTCGAGACCGTCACCCACGCCAATCCTTATGGCCAGCACGAAGGCGGGTTGGTCGTGGTCTCGGAAAAGAGCCTCGACAAATCAGGCAACATCTATGCCGCCATCATCGAAGGACCGCACAAGGGCGTCTTCACCGTCAAGCGCAATGGCGATTTCGACATCACCGACGGCGCCTTCCTGCCGGACGGCGACCTGCTGCTCCTGGAGCGCAGTTTTTCGATGGCCGGCGGGGTGAAGATGCGGCTCAGACGCATCTATGGCGAAAGCGTCGGGAAGGGCGCGGTTGCCGACGGACCGGTGCTGATGGAAGCCGATATGGGCTATCAGATCGACAATATGGAAGGGCTCGACGTCTGGACCCGAGACGACGGCGCGGTGATGGTGTCGCTGATCTCGGACGACAAC
This sequence comes from Mesorhizobium sp. P171375, assembly GCF_057786075.1. Classification (NCBI taxonomy): domain Bacteria; kingdom Pseudomonadati; phylum Pseudomonadota; class Alphaproteobacteria; order Hyphomicrobiales; family Phyllobacteriaceae; genus Mesorhizobium; species Mesorhizobium sp. P171375. Next base: position 132,323 of record NZ_JBYNWF010000001.1, on the reverse strand, counting down.
CATTCGATCCTGCAGCGCAACCTCTATCTGGAATTCATCCTGCACCAGGATTGAGCCGACCGGATTTCTGCTTTCCCGTCTGCAACCATGCACGGTTTGGTAACGCCGAATCGGCAAACTGCCTTGCAATCCCTGGTTTCAGTCGGGCGACGCCTGTCTGGAACCGTGCAACCGGTTCTGGACCCATGACGAGCGTCTCATCCGTATCTCGACAGCAGGTGGCCCTGCAATTGCTGCTCAGAGGCGATTCCGGTGAGAAGCCGAAACCGATCGGCCTCCTGACCGATGGCCCGAGCCTTCGCCGAGGCGACAGTGCCCAGAAAAGTGCGCTCGAGCGGATCATCAAGCTGTCGATGGAAGGGGCCTGGGCCAGCAATGGATTCCTGGTCGTCATGCCCGTCAATGCAGAGTTCATCGAAACCGGATCCGGCAACGACACGGTCAACATCACCTCGTCCGGCGACGACACTGCGCCGAACTACATCTCGCTCGGAGACGGAAACGATCGGCTCAATCTCGTGGCCACCGAGGACGCCACTTCAGACTATTGGCAGGGCAGCACGACGGCAGGCGCCATGGCGCTGAAGGCATCCGATGCGGTCAACCACGAAATCTCCATCTTCGTGCCAAGCGGTCGCGGCATCTTCGCCGGCGCCGGCAATGATGTCGTCAACATTGCTGCCGGACGGGATGTCTACAACGTCATGGCCGGTGAAGGCGACGACGCGCTCACCGTTTCCGCGGGACGGGATATCTCGGGAATCTGGGGCGGCGACGGACGCGATGTGCTTGTCCTTGCGGGCGGAATGAACATCGACAACATAACCGGCGACGCCGGCGACGACATCATCACCGTTGCTGCGGGCAACGAAGCGCGCGGTATTTCAGGCGGTCAAGGCCGCGACATCATCACCGCCGCCGCCGGGCAGAGGGTCGATGGCATTTCCGGCGGCCAGGGCTCCGACATCATCACGATCGCGAGCGGTCAGGCCGTCTTTGGCGTCTACGGAGGCGATGATGACGACACCATCGCCATCGCCGCCGCCAAGGTCGATCGCGTCGAGGGTGGCAGCGGCGACGACACAATCAGGATCAACGCGCGCACCGCCGACGCCATTTCAGGCGGGCTGGGCGACGATCGGATCGATCTCACCGGCACGGACAAGGCCAAGCTGTTCTTCGATCGCGGCGACGGCAAGGATGTCGTCCGGGTTGCCGGAGAGACCACCATCGTCTTCGCCGAGCGTTCAATCGACGACGCCGACATCAGCTATGGCGACGGCAAGATCACCATCTCCTTTGCCGACACGGGCGACTCCGTGACGCTGGATTACAGCGCGGCGTCGTTGAAAGGACCCACGCCCAAGTTGAGCTTCGAGGACCCAGATCACCTCGACGTCCGTCGCGAGGCGCCGCATGGCTGGAATGCTTCCACCTTGTACCGGTATTTCGACGCGCACGGCGCGGGCGGCTTCTCGCTCACCCTGAGATAAGGCGCCGGCCCTTCGGCCGGCCGCCTTCCGCGTGTGCCTTGCCGTCTCTTAGCTTTCGCCTGTCTGGTTTTGCCCGGCTGATCGCACAGCTTTTCGAAAATACTTTAGTCGTGACTTGACAATTTTCTCTCGCCGGAATACTCAAGTCCATGCTTAACTATCCGGAGATTGACAGCATCCTGCGGGCTCTTGTCGAGCCCACCCGCCGCCAGATCCTGGAAAGGCTGAGCCGCGGACCAGCGACCGTCAGCCAACTGGCGGAGCCGTTCGGCATGACCTTTGCAGCCGTGCTGCAGCATCTGCAGGCGTTGGAAGCCTGCCGGCTGATCCGCAGTGAAAAGATCGGGCGGGTGCGCACCTGCCGGATCGAACCGGGCGGGCTCGCTCCGCTCGCCGACTGGATCGCGGAACGCCGCATTCCGGCGGAACGCCATCTCGACCGTCTTGGCCAGATCCTGGCCGAGACGGACCCCGAAGACCAATCCCCCGAATCCCCCAAGAAGACTCAGGACAAGGACCAAGAGACATGAACCAGATCGCCCCCGTAGAAGAGCACTCCGTCATCCACTCCACCTTCACAGTCGAGCGCACCTATCCGCAATCGCCGGCCAAGGTCTTCCATGCCTTTGCCGACAAGGAGACGGTGCGGCGCTGGCGCGTCGAAGGCCACGGCTTCACCATCGCCGAATTCAGCTTCGACTTCCGTGTCGGCGGCGCTGAGGTATCGCGGTTCAGTTATCAGGGCGGCCCGGAGATCAGGCTCGACGCGCAGTTCCAGGACATCGTTGCGGAACAGCGCATCGTGTTCTCCTATCGGATGGCAATCGGGCCACAGCCCATGTCGGCCTCGCTGACCACGGTCGAGTTGGCCCCGTCGGGTGAGGGCACCCGTCTGACCTTCACCGAACAGGGCGTGTTCTTCGATGGCGTCGATTCGGCGCAAGGCCGGGAAGAGGGTACGCGCGGTCTGTTGGAGGCGCTTGCCGCCGAACTGTCGAGATAGCTTCTATCCAAGTCGGGCGGGATCGAAGCGATCCGCCCGTCTTTCCTCGCAAGCTCAGCTAGAGGTTCGTTGCGATCCAGATGACATGGCGCGCGCCGCGCTTGCCGTTGGCGCGCGTCTTCACTTCTTCCACCGCAAAGCCCGCCTGCTTGAGCCTGCGCGTGAAGCCATTGTCGGGCCCTTGCGACCACACGGCCAGCACGCCACCGGGCTTGAGCGCGGTGCGGGCCGCTGTGAGGCCAGCGGCGCTGTAGAGAGCGTCGTTGCCCTTGTGAACGATGCCTTCGGGGCCATTGTCGACATCGAGCAGGACGGCGTCCCAGGCCGAGACATCGGATCTTATGATGTGCCCGACATCGGCTTCGCGGATGTTGACACGCGGGTTATCGAGACAACCGGCAAAAAGAGCGGCCATCGGGCCGTGTGCCCAAGCAATGACCGCGGGCACAAGCTCGGCAACGGTGACGCTTGCGTCGGCGCTGAGTTCGGCAAGGGCAGCACGCAGCGTAAAACCCATGCCGAGGCCGCCGATCAGGATTTTCGGTCGGCTGTGTCCGGCAATCCTGTCGCAGGAGAGTTTTGCCAGCTCTTCCTCGGAACCGCTGAGGCGGCTGTTCATCAGCTCATTGGTGCCGAGCATGATGGAGAATTCAGCCCCGCGCTGCTTTAAGCGCAGTTCCTGGGCGCCGTCGGGCGTCTTTGCACTGTCGAGTTGGACCCAGGGGATCACAGCGTTAAGCGGCCAAGGCCGGCTGGCTCCAGCGGGCGGCGAGCAGCCGGTAGGGGATCAGCGCCACCACGGCGATGATCAGCTTCACCGAGAGATCGCCGAGCGCCCAGGAGACCCAGCGCATGGTCTCGACCGGCAGCACGCCCATCAGCGGCGCCGTCTCCAGCGCAAAGCTGTCGTTCGGGCCGGCGAAGGCGAAGAGGGCGGAAAAGGCGACGCTGAAGAACACCAGCGTGTCAAACACCGAGCCGACCAGCGTGCCGACGATCGGCGCGCGCCACCAGCTCTGCCGGCGCAGCCGGTTGAACACCGTGACGTCGAGCAATTGCGCGCAAAGGAACGCCGCACCCGAAGCCGTCGCAATGCGCACCAGCCGGTCGGCTGCGGTCTCGAATTCGATCAGGCCGTGGCGAAACAGGAAGGGCGGGACGAGGATCGAGCAGATCACCGCGGTCATGAAGCCGACAAAAACGATGCGACGCGCCACGGTCGGGCCGTAGCGGCGGTTGGCAAGGTCGGTGACCAGGAAGGAGAAGGGGTAGGTGAAGGCGCCCCAGGTCAGGATGTCGGCCAGCGACAGGCCGCCGATCTGGCCCTGCATCGGGAACTGCACGAGAATGTTCGATGCCACGACGACAAGCGCCATGGCGGCCACAAAGGGCAAATATCGCGAGAAGGAAGTCATTTTTTTATCCTGGGTAATGGAACCAGCCAGGCGCTATCCGAAATGCGGATCGCGCTGCCTTGCAAGTTTTGAGCATCGGATCGCTCCGATGCTCAAGGCGGTCGTCCCCCGCCTTAATATCTTTAAGCGGCGGGCTGGTCGGCCAGCTTCTTGGCGATCTGCTTCTTCAAGAGGCGCGCGCGCTGCGACAGCTCCTTGGCATCGGCCTTGGCCAGGAAGGCATCGAGGCCACCGCGATGCTCGACCGAACGCAGCGCGTTGGCCGAAATGCGCAGGCGCACATTCTGGTTCAGCGCTTCCGAAATCAGCGTCACATTGACGAGGTTCGGCAGGAAGCGGCGCTTGGTCTTGTTGTTGGCGTGGCTCACATTGTTGCCGGTCTGGACTGCCTTGGCAGTGAGTTCGCAGGTACGGGACATGGTTCTAACCTTCAGTTCTTTCTAAGCCTGCCAAACCATTTTCGCCCGCGCCGGGCGGCGCGCGGTTTCGGTCAGGCGGCCTTATGGAAAAGTTGGCGTTCCATAGTTGCATTTCGCCGAGGCGTCAAGCTCCGGCTTCCCTCGGGATGCGGCGGTCCTTTCATATAAAGGCCGAAATTCAGCCTATAAGCGGTCGCATAGGGACATGCCAGGCCGGAGTTGCCCATCTGCGGCTTGAAAATTCAAGGAACGATCCCCGCCATGCTTCGTCCGTCACATGCCGTTGTCGCGGTGCTTGCCGCTGCCTTGCCGACGTCAGCCCTCGCCGCCACACCGGCAACTGCCCCGCAGTCCTTTAAGGGCGAATACACGGTGTCGTTCCTCGGCCTTTCGGTGGCCAAGGCGAAATTTAACAGCCACTACGAAGGCGATAGCTATTCCATCGACGGCACCGTCTCCAGCGCCGGTATCGCCACTTTGTTCGACGATACGAGCGGCACGATCTCGTCAAAGGGCAAGATCCTGGGCAAGCAGATGCAGCCGCAGGCGTTTCGCGCCGACTACAAGTCCGGCAAGAAGGCTTCCGTGGTCGATATCCGCTTTGCCAATGGCGCGGTTACCGCCACTCAGGTCATTCCCGAACCGAAAAAGCGCAATCCCAAGACCTGGATACCGCTGGGTGGCAACGATCTGACATCGGTGCTCGACCCGATGGCCGCCACCGTCATCCATGCCGATAGTCTCGACAAGGTCTGCGGGCGCAAGGTGAAGTTCTATGATGGCGAGATGCGCGCCGACCTGACGCTGACCTATGCCTCGAAAGGCTCGATCTCGGTCAAGGGCTACAAGGGCGACACCGTCACCTGCAAGATGAGCTTCGAGCCGGTGGCGGGCTACCGAAAGGGCCGCAAGGCGCTGAATTACCTGAAGAACAAGAGCAAGATGATGGTGACGTTTGCACCGCTCGGCCAAACCGGCGTATATGCGCCGATCCACGCCACGGTCGGGACGCAGATAGGCACCTTGACCGTCAGCGCGGGGCGGTTCGAAGCTGCTGAATAATTTGTTTTTACGCAATTCCGGACGGAAAACCGCCGGACACTTTTCCTGGAATTGCTAGAGGCGCCTGGCGCGCCGCCGGAGACGGGCATGGGGCGCGCAACACTGATCGGTTTCTCGGCAGTCGCCATGTGGGCGCTGCTGGCGTTGCTCACCGACGCCTCGGGCGCCGTGCCGCCTTTCCTTTTGTCGGCCATTACCTTCACCATCGGCACCGCGGTCGGGCTGGTCGCGCGGTTGTTCATGCCGGCGACCGATAAAAGCCAGAAGATCCCGCGCCAGGTCTGGGTGATCGGCATTGCCGGCCTGTTCGGCTACCACTTCTTCTACTTTACCGCACTGCGCAACGCGCCGGCGGTGGAGGCAAGCCTGATCGCCTATCTGTGGCCGCTGCTGATCGTGCTCGGCTCGGCGCTGATGCCGGGCGAGAAGCCGGCCTGGAACCATGTCGTCGGCGCGTTGCTTGGGCTGGCCGGCACTGTCCTCATCGTCACCAAGGGCGGCGGTCTTGCCTTCGATGCGCGCTACGCTTTCGGCTATGCGATGGCCGCCGTCTGCGCGCTGCTGTGGTCGTCCTATTCGCTGTTGTCGCGCCGCTTTCCGGCGGTGCCGACGTCGATCGTCACCTGGTTCTGCGCCGCCACGGCAGCCCTTTCGCTCGTCTGCCATCTGCTGCTGGAACAGACGGTGCTGCCCGACGGTCCCGGCCAGTGGCTGGCGGTGCTCGGGCTCGGGCTGATGCCAGTGGGTGCAGCCTTCTATGCCTGGGATATCGGCGTCAAACGCGGCAACATCCAGGTGCTGGGTGCGGCAAGCTATGCGGCGCCGCTTCTGTCGACGCTGGTGCTGATCGTGGCTGGCGTGGCCGAGCCGTCGCTACGTATCCTCGCCGCCTGCGTGCTGATCACCGGCGGCGCGGCCTTGGCGGCGAAGTCGCTGTTCCTGCGCAAGCCGGCTGAGATCGGAGCCAAGGCATGACGATGCCGTTTGCCGGCGGCATCGACGCCAATGCCAATGCGACATTGATTTTTTCGCTGGTGGCGGCGGTGATCTACGCCTTTACCCTGGATATGCGGCCGACGCTGGCCCGCTCGGCGGCAAAGGCGCTGTCCGTGGCCATGCTTGCGGTGCTGGCCTTCATGCAAGGTGGTCCATTGCTGCTCATCGCGGCGCTGGCCCTCAGCGCCGTCGGCGACGCCTTCCTGTCGCGTGACGGCGAGAAGGCCTTCCTCGGCGGGCTGGCCAGCTTCCTGGCGGCGCATATCCTCTATGTGCCGCTCTTCCTGCGCAGCGGCGGCGGGCTGGATGTGCTGGGCACCGAGACATGGCGCGGCGCCATCGCACTCGCCATGGCCGCCTTCGTCGTCGTCATGCTGGCGGCACTCTGGCGCCGTGTCGGCCCCGGCCTGCGAGCGCCGATCGCCGTCTATATCGCGGCCATCCTGGCGATGGGTATCTCGGCGCTGACGCTCGACAATCCATGGGTCATCATCGGTGCCGTTATGTTCATGGCGTCGGACGGGCTGCTTGCCACGGAAAAATTCCTGGTGCCGGCCATCGCGCCCTATCGCGCCGGCATCCGCTATGCCGTCTGGGTGCTCTACTATGCCGCCCAGCTGGCAATTACGCTTGGCTTTTTGCTGAGCTAGGTTCCCAGCCGGGTTCGGCCATTTCGAAGGCGGCGAAGTCGAAGCCCGGCGCCACGGTGCAGCCGACCAGGGTCCATTCGCCGAGGCTGCGCGCGGATTGCCACCAGCCTGCCGGCACCACGATCTGCGGCCGCTCGCCCGCCGCAAGTTCAATGCCGAGCACCTGCTCGATCATGGCACTGCCTTCCTCGCACATCGACAGCGCCAGCGGCGCACCGGCATGGAAATGCCAGACCTCGGCCGCGTCCTTGACTCGGTGCCAAGCCGAAATCTGGTCCTCTTCCAGGAGGAAATAAATCGCCGTCGAATGGCCGCGTGCGCCGCCGGCGCCGTCGCGAAAGGTCTCGGCATACCAGCCGCCTTCCGGATGCGCCTTGAGGCTAAGCGTGGCGATGATTTCAGCGGCGCTGGTCATGGCTTTTCCGCAAACGTCATGATGGTCAGAAATTGTCTTTGCGCTTGCGGATCTCGGCAAACACGTCGGCATCGCTGGCCTTTTCCATGCCGAGATGCTTGCGGATCGCCGGGTCGTGCCAGCGCAGGAACGGATTGGTCGACAGTTCCTCGCCGATCGTGGTCGGCAGCGTCGCCTTGTTGTCGGCGCGCAGTGTCTCGATCTTGGCGGCGCGCTCCTTCAGCGCCGAATTGGTCGGGTCCACAGTCAGCGCGAAGCGGGCATTGGAAAGCGTGTATTCATGGCCGCAATAGATGACCGTGTCGGCCGGCAGTGCGGCGAGCTTCTTCAGCGATTCATACATCACCGGCGGTTTGCATTCGAACAGCCGGCCGCAGCCGAGCGCGAACAGCGTGTCGGCGGTGAACGCCACTTTCGAGGCCGGCAGGTAATAGGAGACGTGGCCCGCCGTGTGGCCGGGCGTGGCGATGACATCAATCCGCTCACCGCCGAGATGGACGACCGAGCCTTGGCCGACGGTCTCGTCGATGCCGGGGATCTTTTCCTTTTCCGCCTCCGGTCCGACGATGCGCAGCTTGAAGCGCTCCTTCAGCGCCAGATTGGCCTCGACATGGTCGACATGGTGGTGGGTGGTCAGGATCAGCGTCGGCTTCCAGCCGGTACGCTCGATCGCGGCAAGGATCGGCGCTTCTTCGGGCGCGTCGATGATGGCGGTCTCGCCGCTCTTGGGGTCATGCACCAACACGCCGAAATTGTCGCTGCGGCACATGAACTGTTCGATTTCGACCGGCATTTTCATCTCTCCATCTGTCGCCGCAGACATAGGGCGCTTGCCCGCCGATGTCATCCGGAACTTGGCACCTTTGTTGAACTTCAGCGGCATCGCAGCTACCGTCCCGCGCATGCATTCCGATATCGTCGATCTCCGTTCCTTCTATTCGACCACGCTCGGCCGCCTGGCCGAACGCTCGATCACCATGGCGCTGTCCTCGATATGGGCTGCCGTGCCCAATGAGCGGCTGGTTGGGCTCGGCTATACCTTGCCGTGGCTGGAGCGGTTCGGCACCGATGCCGAGCGGGTCTTTGCCTTCATGCCGGCCACCCAAGGTGCGGTGGTCTGGCCGGCGAGCGGGCCGACGTCGACGGCGCTGGTCTTCGACGAGGAACTGCCGCTGGTCGATTCCTGCATCGACCGCATGTTGCTGGTGCATTCGCTGGAGCATGTCGAAAACCCGCGCGAGACGCTGAACGAGATCTGGCGGGTGTTGTCGCCGGCGGGGCGTGTCGTCATCGTCGTGCCCAACCGGCGCGGCGTCTGGGCCCGGTTCGAGCACACGCCGTTCGGCAATGGCCGGCCGTTCTCGCGCGGCCAGCTCACCGAATTGCTTCGCGAGGCGAATTTCACGCCGGCTTCCTGGTCCGACGCGCTGTTCTTCCCGCCATCGCCGCGGCGCTTCATGATGCGCTTCCACAATGTGCTGGAGCGCGCCGGCAGGCGGTTCTGGCCGATCTTTTCCGGCGTCATCGTGGTCGAGGCGCAGAAGCGGCTCTATCAGGGCGTGCCGGTCGCCCAGCGCGCCTCGCGCCGCGTCTTCGTGCCGGTGCTGTCGCCGCACGGCGCGACAAGGCTTGGCCACCGCGCTGAAGGGGTGACATCGACCAAGCGTCAGGTGACACCTTCGTGATCACGATTAAAACTGGTGTTGCGTGGGGTTTTCCCACCTATCTGTCGCAGATGCATTCACAGGCCGTTTGAGCTGCGGATGCCTTCAAGTCCCTCCATTCGGTTTAAGCACCGCTGTTGAACGCAAGGATTCAGGTCATGGCTGATCAACCGGACGCGAACGCCACAGCCCAGCCGGTGACCGTCGAAGCCAGCAGTCTGCGCGACCAGGTGGCGACGATCAAACGGGCGCTGGTCTGCTCGCCGATGCGCAAATGGCTGGTGTGGACGTCGGTCGGTATCATGGCCGTCATCGTCGCGACGTCGATTGGCCAGGTTCTGCTCAACCGCTGGAACCAGCCCTTCTACGATGCGCTGGCGCGCCGCGACATGGCGGCCTTCCTTCACCAGCTCATGATTTTTGCAATGATCGCCGGCACGCTGCTGATGCTCAACATCGCTCAGACCTGGCTCAACCAGATGATCCGGCTGAAGCTGCGCGAGGCGCTGACGCTCGACCTGATCGACCAGTGGATGCGGCCGGCGCGGGCCTTCCGGCTGGCCAATGCCGGCGCCATCGGCGTCAATCCCGACCAGCGCATGCAGCAGGATGCCGCGCATCTATCCGATCTGTCGACGGATCTCGGCGTCGGCCTGCTGCAATCCTTCATCCTGCTGGTGTCCTTCGTCGGTGTGCTTTGGCAACTCTCGTCGGGCTTCGTCTTCCACATCAACGGCTGGTCGCTGGCGATACCGGGCTACATGGTCTGGGCAGCGTTCCTCTATGCCGGCATCGCCTCATGGTTGAGCTGGCTGGTCGGGCGGCCGCTGATCCGCCTCAACAGCGACCGCTACACGCGCGAAGCCGAGTTGCGCTCCTCGATGGTGCGGGTCAACGAGAATGTCGACGCCATTGCGCTCTACCATGGCGAAGCCGACGCCAAGCGACGGCTCGAACTCGACCTCGGCACGGTGCTGGGCGCCATGCGGCGCATCTACACCGCGCAGATCAACCTGTCCTGGGTGACCGATACCTATGGCTGGATCACCGTGGTGGCGCCGATCCTGGTGGCGTCGCCGGTCTATTTCTCGGGCGATATCAGCTTTGGCGGGCTGATGATGGCGGTTGGTGCCTTCAACCAGGTGCATTCGTCGCTGCGCTGGTTCATCAACAACATCGGCGGCATCGCCGACTGGCGCGCGACGCTGATGCGCGTTGCCGACTTCCGCATCGCGCTCGATGAAACCGATGTGCTGCACGACAAGGAAAAGCGCATTGAATTCGGCGACAACGCCAATGGCAGCCTGACGTTCGAAAAGCTCCAGGTGGCCTCGCCCGAGGGCTGCACCAAGCTTGCCGACAGCCACGTCGAAATCCATCCCGGCGAGCGCGTCATGATCACCGGCGAGCCCGGCGCCGGCAAGACGCTGTTCTTCCGCGCCATTGCCGGCCTGTGGCCATGGGGCAGGGGGCGGATCGGCCTACCGGCTGGAGAAACCCTCATCTTCGTGCCGCGTGTCCCATATTTGCCGGCCGGCACGTTGCGAGAGGTGCTCAATCATGCGAACGGGCATGCGCCCGCTAACGATGCCGACATTTCGGCCGTGCTGGCCGAGGTTGGTCTTGAACGGCTGTCATCGTCGCTCGACCGCGTGGGGCGCTGGGACCATGAGTTGGCCGATGACGAACAGCGCCTACTGGGCGTGGCCAGGCTCGCGTTGCGGCAGCCGAAATGGGTGATCATCGACGAAGCGATGGATGCGTTTGACGGACCCTCGCTGAGGCGAGTGCTGGCGATGTTGGAAAAGCACCTGAAGGGAGCCGCGATCATCAATATCGGGCGCGGCCAGCACAACACTCAGTTCTTTCCGCGCGGCCTGACGATCGTGAAGGATTCCGGTGCGCCGGCGCTGAAGCCCGCTCGCGTCAGGGCCGGCGCCATCGACCCGCCGCCGAGAGGGGCTCGCCCGCGAAAAGAGTAGCCTAAAGCGCGACGCATTTGAACGGATTCACGCGACGCGCTTTAGGTCTTTGTTTCATGCATGTCGTTCTCTCAAAACCGGGGCCACTTTTGAGCGACATGCATTAGGCTTTATTTCGCCGCGATCGCGGCGAAGATTCGCGGATCGAAACATCCGTGGTGCGGCCATGCTCGATGCGCTCAGCCTGCTAGCCTGCCTTGCCTGCACTCCGGTCACGCCCGTGGCTGCCCCGGCCAATGCCGTTGCCGTGGATGTCGAACTGGTGCTGGCCGTCGATATCTCGCAGTCGATGGACGAGAGGGAGTTCGCGCTGCAGCGTGCCGGCTATGTCGAGGCGCTCAGGCATCCCGACTTCATCAAGGCTGTGCGCTCGGGCACGACCGGCCGCATCGCGCTTGCCTATTTCGAATGGGCGGGCGTCGTGCGCGAGGATGGCGTCATCGCCTGGCAGGTCATCGACAGCGCAGAAAGCGCCGACGCCTTCGCCGACAAAATAGCCGCGCGGCCGTTCCGCAGCTTTCGCGGCACCTCGATTTCCGGCGCGCTTGCCTTCGGCGCCGGGCTTTTCGACAGCACCGGCTTCGACGCACCACGCAGCGTGATCGACATCTCCGGCGACGGCCCCAACAACACTGGGCTGCCGGTCGCCACCACACGCGATGCCGCGGTGGCCAAGGGCATCGTCATCAATGGTCTGCCGATCCTGATCAGCCCGTCACCGACCTTCAGCCATCTCGACCAGTATTATGACGATTGCGTCACCGGTGGGCCCGGCTCCTTCGTGCTGCCGATCTACGCAGCGTCTGAATTCGCCACCGCCATACGCCGCAAGCTTATCCTGGAGGTGAGCGGCATTGCCGATGCGACCGTGGTCACGATCGACGCGGCAGCGCCCATGGACTGCCTGCAGGGTGAACGCGACCGGCGGCTTTATTCCGACCCTTATTTCCCGGAACTCGACAAATGAGGCCTAGAAATAGTTCCCGAGGGAAGCTCTAGGCCGGCCGCGCACCGTATTTGTCGCGAAATTCGGTGTAGAGATCGCGGCGCCAGCGCCGGCCGCCGACATAGCCGCGAAACAGTTGCGGCAGCGAATAGCCGAGTGCCTTCGACGACCGGTTGGCCAGATAGCCGGAGAACGCCTGCGAAACCCTGCCCTTGAGCGCGTCGGCGATGAGCTGCCGGGCGATCATGTAGGGCGGAATGTGGGGATAGCGGTCGGCGATATAGGGGTGCTTGTCGATCAAACTGGCATAGGCTTCGACATAGCCATCGCGCTGTCCGGAGATGGAATTCTCCGAATTGTACTTTTTCCAGTCGATCACTTCGGACAATTGCGCGCCGCTGCGCCGGGCAAAGCGCAGCAACAATTCGCGATCCTGCATGCGCGTGACGTCGCTGTCGTAGCCGCCGATGGCCAAAAGCGACTCGCGCCGGGCGGTGATTGCCGACCCGGCAATGAAGATGGTCTGCGCGACAAGGGCTCGTTCCAGCGAGTCGCGGCTCAGGAGAGCCTCGCGGTTGACGCAATTGGTGCGGCGATTGCCCTTCAGCGACACGAAGGAACTAATCAGCACTTCGAGCGAGGGATTGTTGTCGAACTGCTCCAGCGTCCGCACCAGCCGGTCCGGCAAATAGACGTCGTCGGAATCGAGGAATGTGACCACCGGCGCCCGCGCCCGCTCGATGCCGGCATTGCGGGCGGCATTGGCGCCACGCCATTTCGAGCCGACATAGATCAGCCGTGGATCGCGGATTTCGGCGAGTGCCGCGGCCGTGCCGTCGGTCGAGCCGTCATCGACGACGATGTGCTCGAACCGGGCAAAATTCTGCGCCAGCACGCTCTCGACGGCGCGCACCACCTTGCTGCGGCGATTGTGCGTCGGCGTGATCACCGAGATCAGCGGAGCGAGGTCGGTTGTCTTGGACATGCTGCTTCGATTATGCCCCGAATTCCCTGGAGGCCGGATGCTTTGATGGGTTCGCCTTCCAAGCCTTACCTCGGGATGGCATTCGATTCGACGCTACAAAAAACCGGCGGCAATGTCATCACAAACTGTTGAGCCAGGACGCCCGTAGGCTGGCCGATTACCCCTGACGTAATCGACCGATGGCCGTCATTTCCGCAGATTGCGCCAACGGAGCCGGTTATTGCGCTTCGATCGAACAGGGAGTTCAGCCATGACCGCCTACGCCGATGTGGTCATCGCCGACGGTGTCAGGCACCCGCACAAGGCCACGGACGTGCTGGGATAGGAGACACTATCGCTTCAGCAAGAACACCGCCTGCTGGCCGAAGAAATTCCAGAACCACCATGGCATCGACAGGCCGATCTTCTGGCCGTTGCCGTCCAGCGCAGTCGCTTTCTCGACCGAGGCGCCGAGCTCCTCGACCAGGTTGACGAAGTCGCGGATGGTGCAGAAATGGATGTTGGGCGTGTCGTACCAGGAATAGGGCAGGTCCTCGGTCACCGGCATCCGTCCCTTGAAGAACAGCGACAGCCGCACCCGCCAATGGCCGAAATTGGGGAACGAGACGATGGCGCGGTTGCCGATTCTGAGCAGTTCGTCGAGCACCAGCTTCGGGTTGCGGGTCGCCTGCAGGGTCTGCGACAGGACGACGAAATCGAAACCCTTATCGGGATAGAATTCGAGGTCGGTGTCGGCATCGCCCTGGATGACCGAGAGGCCGCGCGCCACGCATTCATTGACGCCGCGCTGCGACAGTTCCAGCCCGCGGCCGTCGACCTGCTTGGTCTCCTGCAGGAGTTCGAGCAGCAGGCCGTCGCCGGAGCCGACGTCGAGCACCCGCGAGAGCGGCGGAATGAGGCCGGCAACGACTTCGAGGTCGACGCGCTGGGCGCGGTTGACACTCATGGCTTCGCCCCTCGGATGGCGCATGATCCCGGTGCGAAAAGTCTGCAACTTTTCGGGGTCATGCGCGGAGCCCCCTGGCGCGGGCCGCCGAGCCGATGAAGCCATTGATGGCGGCGAACAGTTCCGGTTCGTCGAGCAGGAAGGCATCGTGGCCGCGATCGGTGTCGATCTCGACGAAGGAGACGGACGCGCCGGCTGCGTTCAGCGCATGCACGATCGAGCGGCTCTCCTCGGTCGGGAACAGCCAGTCCGAAGTGAAGGAGACCAGGCAAAAGCGCGTCTTTGTGCCGGCAAAGGCATCGGCGAGCCGGCCGCCATGGTCGGCGGCGAGGTCGAAATAGTCCATCGAACGGGTCATGTAGAGATAGGAATTGGCGTCGAAGCGGTCGACGAAGGTCATGCCCTGATGGCGCAGATAGCTCTCGATCTGAAAGTCGGCGTCGAAACCGAAGGTCAGCGCTTCGCGATCCTGCAGATTGCGGCCGAACTTGCGGTGCAGTGCCGCTTCCGACAGATAGGTGATGTGGGCGGCCATGCGCGCCACCGCCAGCCCCTTTTCCGGGCGCTTGCCGTGCTCGAAATATTTGCCGCCATGCCAGTCCGGGTCGGCCATGACGGCCTGGCGACCGACCTCGTGGAAGGCTATGTTCTGCGAGGAATGGCGCGCGCCGGTGGCGATCGGCAGCGCCGAGAAGACGCGCTCGGAATAGCACGACGCCCATTCCAGCACCTGCATGCCGCCCATCGACCCGCCGAGCACGCAAAACAGCTTCTCGATGCCGAAATGGTCGACCAGCATCAGCTGCGCCCGCACCATGTCGCGGATGGTGATGATCGGCAGGTCGAGCCCGTAGGGCTTGCCGGTGGCGGGATTCGTCGAGGCCGGACCGGTCGAGCCGAGACAGCCGCCGATGACGTTGGAGCAGATGACGAAGAAGCGGTTGGTGTCGATGATCTTGCCGGGGCCGATCAGCACTTCCCACCAGCCAGGCTTGCCGGTCACCGGATTGGTGTTGGCGACGTGCTGGTCGCCGGTCAGCGCGTGGCAGACCAGAATGGCGTTGGAGCGGGCGTCGTTCAGCGTGCCGTAGGTCTGGTAGGCGATCTGGAACGGCGACAATAGCGTGCCGGCGTCGAGCTTGAGCGGCTTGTCAGGGCCAAAACGCAACACCGGGCTCGACGGGTTGTCGGCCTCATTGTTGGTTTTTGCGGCGCGGAGCGCGGTCATGTGACTCTCCTTGCCCGCCGTCAGGCAATAAAAAACCGGCAATGCGATCGCAAAGCCGGTTACGTCACGCAAACGGCCCTTTAGCGAGTTGTTTAACGTGGCTGCAAGCCGACCGGCCAAATCACCACGGAACTGTTCCGTTCTTCTAGAACTCGGGCGGCCCGGCGTCAACGGCCAGCTATTGCCCGGGCCTCTCGACATTCGGAGCCACGGCTTGTATTTCCGCTGCGGCCTCCGGACGGAGGCATTCTCGACGGATTTGCGACATGAACAAGACAACGGACAAGGCACGGCCGACGCCCCGCGCGGGCATCATGGACATCGACGCCTATGTGCCGGGCAAGAGCACGGCGCCGGCCGGCGTCGCCAAGGTCCATAAATTGTCGTCGAACGAGAACCCGCTCGGCCCGTCACCGAAAGCAATCGAGGCCGCGCGGGAGGTCGCTGCCAAGCTTGATGTCTATCCCGATGGCACCGCCCGTCGGCTGCGCGAGGCGATCGCCGAAGTGCATGGCCTGAACCCGGCGAACATCATCTGCTCCAACGGTTCTGACGAGATCCTCGGCCTGCTGGCGCAGACCTATCTGGCGCCCGGCGATGAGGCCATCATCACCGAACACGCCTTCATGATCTACAAGATCTACATCCAGTCGGCCGGCGGGACACCGGTGACGGTCAAGGAGACCGACGAGCGCGCCGATGTCGACGCGATCCTCGCCGCGGTGACGCCGCGGACCAAAATCATCTTCCTTGCCAATCCCAACAATCCGACCGGCACCTATTTGCCGTTCCAGGAGGTCCGTCGCCTGCATGCCGCCTTGCCTGGCAACGTGCTTCTGGTGCTCGACGCGGCCTACGCCGAATATGTCCGGCGCAACGACTATGAGGCCGGCATCGAGCTGGCCGGCAGCGCGCAGAACGTTGTCATGACCCGCACCTTCTCCAAGCTCGGCCTTGGCGGTGCGCGCATCGGATGGATGTACGGTCCCCTTCACATTGTCGATGCCATCAACCGGATCCGCGGCCCTTTCAATGTCAACGCGACGGCGATCGAGGCGGGCATTGCCGCCATCCGCGACCGCGCCCATGTCGAGCGCAGTTCGTTGCACAACGAGACCTGGCTTACCTGGCTGAATGACGAGCTGACGAAGCTAGGGCTCAGGGTGACACCGAGTGTCGGCAATTTCGTGCTCATCCACTTCCCCAATGACAAGAAGCATTCGGCAGAGGCGGCGGACGAGTACCTCACCCAGCGCGGCTATATCTTGCGCCGCGTTACCGGCTACGGGTTTCCCAACGCGCTGCGCATGAGCGTCGGCACGGAAGAAGCCAATCGTGGCGTCATCGATGCCCTCACGACATTCCTGAAAAGCTGAAACAATGACATCACCGATGTTTGAAAAGATCGCGCTGGTCGGCATCGGCCTGATCGGCTCGTCGCTGGCCCGCGTCATCCGCCGCGAAGGCCTGGCCGCCCATGTCGCCATCGCGACGCGCAGCCCGACCACGCTGGCGCGTGCGAAGGAGCTCGGTCTCGGTGAGTCCTACACCACGGACGCAGAAGAAGCGGTTCGCGATGCCGACCTCATCATCGTCTCGGTGCCGGTGGGATCGTCGGGCGAGGTGGCGCAAGAGATCGCGCCGGCGCTGAAAATGGGCGCCATCCTCACCGATGTCGGCTCGACCAAGGCCTCGGTGATTGCACAGATGCAGCCCTATGTGCCGGACGGCGTGCATTTCATCCCGGGACATCCGCTGGCGGGTACGGAAAAGTCCGGCCCGGATGCCGGCTTCGCCGAGCTGTTTGAGAACCGCTGGTGCATCTTTACGCCGCTGCCCGATACCGATCCGGCCGCGCTGGAGAAGCTGTCGCAATTCTGGCGGCGCTGCGGCTCCAACATCGACACAATGGACCCGCAGCATCACGACATGACGCTGGCGATCGTCTCGCATCTGCCGCACATCATCGCCTACAACATCGTCGGCACGGCCGACGACCTGGAATCGGTGACCAAGACCGAAGTCATCAAATATTCGGCCTCGGGTTTCCGCGACTTCACCCGTCTCGCGGCTTCGGACCCGACTATGTGGCGGGACGTATGCCTGCACAACAAGGATGCCATCCTGGAAATGCTGGCACGCTTCTCGGAGGATCTGGCCTTTCTGCAGCGGGCGATCCGCTGGGGTGACGGCGATAAGCTGTTCGACCTATTCACCCGCACCCGTGCCGTGCGCCGCTCGATCATCGAGGCCGGCCAGGATATCGACGTGCCGGATTTTGGTCGCCAAGCGGTGGAACACCCCGCCAAGAGCTAAAATCCGTTTCAGGCAGGCCAGGTCGCCGCGACCATGGCCATTGTCTCGGCCCGGTCCGGCGCGCCCAGCCGGCCGCCGAAGCGCTGGCATTTGAGCGCGGCGGCCGCACTGGCAAAGCGCAAGGCCTGCTCGACAGGCATGGCTTCGGCGAGCCCAACGGCAAAGGCGCCGTGGAAGATGTCGCCAGCGGCCAGCGTGTCGACGGCCTTGACCTTCGGCGCCGCGATGTGGCGAACGCAGCCTGAGGACCGGTCATGCCACCAGCTTCCCGCCGCTCCGCCGGTCACCGCGACGAAGGCATCGGTGCGGCTGGCGAGATCGGCGCAGGCGGTCTCCGGATCTAGGGCGTGGCCGCAGACAATGCGCGCCGCTGTCTCCGAAGCGACGATGTGCGACGCCAGCGGCAACAGAAGCTCCAGCACTTCGAGTGGCGCTGTGTCGGCATCGAGGATCGCCGGCCTGCCGGCGTCGCGCGCGGCGGTCAGGGCAAGGGCGGCAGCGCCCGGCCAGCGCACATCGACGAGAACGGCGTCAAATGCGGCAAGGTCTGTGACGGGCAGCGTCTCGGGATCAGCCTGCGCCTTCGGGTCGTAGAAAGGCACGATAACGCGCTCGCCATGGGCGTCGACGAGGATCGAGGCCAGCGCCGAACGCGCACCTTGAACGCGGCGGACAAAACTGCAATCGACGCCCTCGGCCTCGATGCCGGCCAGCAGCTGGTCGCCGATGACATCGTCACCCGCACTTGCCCACAGGAACACCTCGGCGCCGAGACGGCGTGCGGCGCAGGCCGCACTTGTCGCCATGCCCGCAGCGATCTGGACGCCGTCCGAAGCGATGAACTTGCCTTGGTGCGTGGGCAGGGTTTCGAGGCGCAGGATGGTGTCCAGCGTCAGCGCGCCGACACTAAGCAGTTTTACTGGCCGGTTCATGCGTTGGCTTGGCTAAGCATGGATCCTCCCCCAAAGCGGTTCCCGCCTTTGGGATCATGCTCTAATCGAGCGGCTTGATCTTGCCCAGAGGAATGAAGCCGAGCGAGGCCTTGCCCTTCACCACCTTGAGCGGCATCGACGGCTCGTTGCCGAGCAAAGCCAAGCCGGCAAAGCCTTGTTCGATCTGGCTCTTCTGCTCGGGGATGGCGGTGGCGAGGATTGCCGCCACGGCCTTGGGATCCTTGAGCTTGATCGTCAGGTCGGCGTTGACCAGGCCATTGGCGTCGACCGACACCGGGCCGGAGACGGTGATGCGCGCGGTTCCCGACGACAGATCGAGCTTGTGGATGTCGGCGGTCTGGCCGCGCACGCTCTTTGCCTCGGTCTTCATCAGCGCCACGCCGTTTTTCAGCGTCGCGTCACCGCTGCCGTCGAGTGGCGGCAGCACGCGCCCGCCGATCGCGTCTGGATCGATCTCAAGATCGGTGAAGTTTCCGACATAACCGATGTCCTGGCCGTCGGGCCGCAGTTCTCCCGCCGCAGTTCCGGCGCTGAACAGCGAAACCGGGTCGGTGTCATCAGCCGGGTCGGTCTGGCCGGACAGGCCTTCGGCCTGCAGCGAAATGCTGCGCGGCAAGGGCCAGGACAGCTTTGCACCGGCCTGTAGATTGTCCCAGTCGATCCAGAGCGGGGTCATCCCGGGCATCGATGTGCGCAGCGGTCCGCGCAACTCGGCGGCGGGCGATAGCGGGCGGATGAGTTCGGCCAGAAAGTTGAAGCTACCGGTCGAGGCAGCGACGTTCCTGGCGTCGTCCTCGTAAGCCAGCGTATCACAGGAAATGGCGAAGCTCAGGGGATAGCCGCTGACGGTGAGATTGGCGCAGCCGGCCTCGATGCCTTTGATATTCAGCTGCGCCACCGCCTTGTCGGCTTCGCTTCTGACGCGGCCGGCAACATAGAACCAAACCGCGCTGTAGGCGCCGAACAGCATAACGGCCAAAGCGGCGAGCCAGAACAGCCGGCGGCGAAACTTCGACGGGCGTTCGTCACTTGACGTCATGCTGCGGCTTTCATTAACGCGGCGTGTTGCGGGTGGACTGTGGTTTACGCAACAAGCAAAAAGACAGAAGAGCACCGATTCCGATGCGGCGGCGTCACTCTCGTGCAATCAGGCTTGGCGATATGGGCGATTTTTGGGTTTTTGGCTACGGCTCGCTGATCTGGCGGCCGGGATTCGCGCATGTCGAGACCCGGCGCGCCCGCCTTTACGGCTACCGCCGGTCGCTCTGCGTCTATTCCTTCGTGCATCGCGGCACGCGCGAGCGGCCGGGCCTGGTGCTTGGCCTCGACCGTGGCGGCTCCTGCATCGGGCTGGCGTTTCGCGTGCCCGGTGAGTTGCGCGATGAGGTGCTTGACTATCTGCGCGAGCGCGAACTGGTGACCAGCGTCTACCTTGAGCGTGTGCTCGACATCCGCCTCGACGGCGGCGAAACGGTCCCGGCGCTTGCCTATATCGTCGACCGCCAGCACGAGCAGTATGCCGGCGGCCTCGACGCGGCGCATGCGGCAAACGTCATCCGCGGCGCCATCGGCCAGTCCGGAAACAATGAGGACTATGTGCTGAGCGCGGTCGAGCACCTCGAAGCGCTCGGTATCAGCGATCACTGGCTGGAAGAGGTGGCGAAACGGGTCGCGCCTTTGTGAAGTGCTGGGCCGCCGGAAAATTGGCTGAGGCCTTTGACCTCGGCGCGGCGAGACCTAGCTTAGCTGCGGCCCGAAGCATTCGGGTTCGCCCGCCGCCGCCAGCATCACGGAGCCCCATCTTGCAGAAACGCCGTCTCGGTCAAACCGACCTTTCCATCGCGCCGCTGGTTCTGGGCGGTAATGTCTTCGGCTGGACCGCCGACGAGAAGACCTCCTTCGACCTGCTCGACCGGTTCGCCGGCGCCGGCCTCAACGCCATCGACACGGCCGACGCCTATTCGCGCTGGGTGCCCGGCAACAAGGGCGGCGAATCCGAGACGATCATCGGCAAATGGATGAAAAGCCGCGGCAACCGCGACAAGATCGTCGTCATCACCAAGGTCGGCTCGGATATGGGGCAAGGCAAAAAGGATTTGTCGGCCGCCCATATCGAGAGGGCGGTCGACGCATCGCTCAAGCGGCTGCAGACCGATGTGATCGACCTTTACCTGTCGCACTGGGCGGACCCGGCCACGCCTTACGAGGAGACGCTCGGCGTTTACGATAAGCTGCTCGCCGCGGGCAAGGTCCGCCATATCGGCGCCTCCAACCTCGACGCCGGCCAGTTGCGCGCCGCACTCGATGTGGCCAGCCTGCGCGGCCTGCCGCGCTATGCCGTGCTGCAGCCGGAATACAATCTCTACGATCGCTCGTCTTTCGACGGGCCGCTGCATGATCTGTGCGTGGCGGAGGATATCGGCGTCATCACCTATTTCGCTCTCGCCAAGGGGTTTTTGAGCGGCAAATACCGAAGCGAGGCCGATCTTGGCAAAAGTGAACGCGGCGGTGGCGTGAAGGGCTATCTCAATGCGCGCGGCATGCGCATCCTGGCGGCGCTCGACACTGTGTCGGCGCGGCATTCGGCCAGCCAGGCGGAAGTGGCGCTCGCCTGGGTGATGGTGCAGCCCGGCATCACCGCACCGATCGCCAGCGCCACGACGCTCGATCAGGTCGACAGCCTGGTGCGCGCCGCATCGCTGAAGCTCAGCGCGGAGGATCTCGCGGCGCTGGACAAGGCCAGCGCCTAGCTGCTCAGCCTGAGCCTTTGCCGCGCACGAACATCCAAGACGCCCTGCGCCGCCCGACATATTTCTCCCGCATCGTGGCAAGATGCGGGAGAATCGCATGACCGCAGAGGTTCTTTCCCAGTCGTGGCAGCAATTGCTGGCGCTGGTGCTGGCGGCAACCGTCGTCATGGGCAGTCCGGGCCCGGCGACGATCAGCGTCACGGCGATAGGCGCAGGCTTCGGCCTGCGCAATTCGCTCCGCTATGCTTGGGGGATCATTCTCGGCACGGTTGCGGTGCTGCTGGTGGTGGCCACCGGCATCACGGCTATCCTCACCTCGATGCCGGGGGTGGCGCCCGTGCTGGCGGTCGCTTCCGCCGCCTACATCCTCTATCTCGCCTTCAGAATAGCGACGGCGCCGCCGCTGGCGGCACGCGACAGCAGGGCTGTGCTGCCAACCTTCCTCGGCGGCTTCCTGCTCGCCGTCGCCAATCCGAAGGCCTATGTGGCGATTGCCGCGGTCCTTGCCGGCTCCGCGACGGCGGCCGGCGCCGATGCTCTCGGCGTTCCGGCGAGGCTCGCGGTTCTCACCTTGATGATCGTCGCTATCCATGTGCTGTGGCTTCTGGCTGGCGCGGCCTTCGCCCGCACCCTGCGCCAGCCACAGGCGTCGCGGATCATCAATCTGGTGTTCGCCGCAACACTGGTGCTGACCACGGCATTGGCCGCGTGGCCGTAAGTCCGAGTCGTGTCGAGATCAGGCCTGGGTCTTCGTGGCCGCAGCGAGTTCGGCCAGTCGCTTGACCGCCGTTGGCGGCATTGGCGGCGGGTTCGGCGCGCGGGAAGCTTCGATCAGGAGCTGATCGCAGGCGGCTTCGGTCTCGCCGATCAGCCGGTCCATGAATTCGTCCTTGCCGAGCCCGGGCGGGATCGGCGGCAGGAAGCGGGCCTTGATGGTGCCGGGAAAGCGCATGAATTTGCGGCGCGGCCAATAGAGGCCGGCGACATGGGCAACCGGCACCACCGGAACGCCGAGCTGCGCGTAGAGTTCGACAATGCCGTATTTGTAGGCCGGCTCGTCGCCCGGCGCGCGGCGCGTGCCTTCGGGATAGATGATCAGCTGACGCGGATTGCGTGCCATTTCCTGTCTGGTCGAGGCAACGACCTGCTTCAGCGCCTTGGAGCGGCTGCCGCGGTCGACCGGGATCATCCGCATCTTCATGATGTACCAGCCGAAGAAGGGGATCCAGGTCAGTTCGCGCTTCAGGATGTAAAGCGGGTCCTGAAGGAGGGGGAAGAAGGCGATGGCATCCCAGAATGACTGGTGTTTCGGCGCCAGGATGAAGGAACCTTCGGGCAGGTTTTCCAAACCGGTGATGTCGCTCCTGGTGCCGGCGATCTTGTCGTGGAGCCACAGGCTGGTGCGCGACCAGAATTTCGGCACGAACCAGGCACGGTGGCGCGGCGACAGGAAATAGTACGGGGTCCAGAGGATCATCTGGACGATCAGGTTGACGTAGAAGACGAGGTTGAACGCCAGCGAGCGGATATAGAGCATGCGGGGAAGGGCCCGTTGAGGAGGTGTGCGTTGGTTACACCAAGCGCGGGCAAAAAGGAAACGCCGCAAAGGCCGCAGCCAGCCTCGGCTCACCACATCGCCTGCAGCAGCCGCTGCTTCAGCCGCGGTGCGGCGAAATCGAGGAAGGCACGCAGTTTCACCGGCAGCAGGCCCTGGCCGGCATGGACGAGGCTGACCGGCCATGGCTGCGGCTCGAAGGGCCGCAAGACCGGGACGAGCACGCCGGAGCGTACCGCGTCCGCGATCTGGTAGGACAGCACCCGCGTCATGCCTGCGCCGGCAATCGCGGCATCGATCGCCGCTTCCGCGGTGTTGACGCGCAGCCGCGAGCGGATCGGCACAATCAGTTCGCCCTTGCCGCCGGCAAAGCTCCAGCTGGCGAGAGCGGAGGGCCCCTCGAAACTGATGCACTCATGCCCGGCCAGATCTTCCGGGGCCTGTGGCATGCCGTGCGTGGCGATGTAGGCGGGACTGGCGCACACCACGCGGCGGATCGCGCCGACGCGGATGGCGACCAGGCTCGACGGCGCAAGCTCGCCGATGCGGATAGCGAGATCGAGATGCTCCTCGGCCAGTTGGGTTATCCGGTCGGCCAATGTCAGGCGGATGTTGACTTGGCTGTAGGCCGCGAGGAACTCGGTGACGACAGGCAGCACGTGCAGGCGGCCAAAGACGATCGGGGCAGTGATGAACAGGTCGCCGGTCGGCGTGCTGTATTCGCCGGCGGCGGTGCGCTCGGCCTCGTCGACCTCGCCCAGGATACGACGGCAGGCGGCGAGATAGGCCTGGCCGGCATCGGTCAGCGTCAGCTGCCGGGTCGAACGGTTCAGCAGTCGCGTCTGCAGATGCTTTTCAAGGTCGGAGACCTTGCGGCTGACCGTCGCCAGCGGAATTCCGAAGCGGCGGCCGGCGGCGGAAAGGCTGCCAGCCTCCACCGCGGCGACGAACAGCGACATGGCGTCGAAGCGATCCATCATTGCTTCCAGAAAATGGAAGGAAAGGTTGCGAACATGCCATCTACATCCGAAAGATGGAAGCCACTATATCGGAGTACACAATGGCCAGAGATTTGGCCTCCAGGAGGCTTTCATGAACGCGCATACCTTCACCAGCGACGTCGCCTTCACGCCGACGGTCAAGGCGATCCAGACCCGCAAGGGGTCGCGCAACGGTTATGCCAGCGCCGAGGAGCGCGGCGGATGGCGCGCCCATATCACGCCGGACCTCGCCGACTTCATCGCGGCGCAGACCAGCGTCTTCCTGTCGACGGCCAATGGCGAGGGCCAGCCCTATATCCAGCATCGCGGCGGGCCTGCCGGCTTCCTCAAGGTGCTGGACGAAAAGACCATCGGCTTTGCCGATTTCTCGGGGAACAGGCAGTTCATCACCCAGGGCAATCTTGCCGACAACAACCAGGCATTCCTGTTCCTCATCGACTATGCGCATCGGCAGCGCGTCAAGATCTGGGGCACGGCGCGCGTTGTCGAGGACGATGCCGAGCTTTTGGCAAAGCTGATGCCGCAGGATTACAAGGCTCGCCCCGAGCAGGTCATCCTGTTCACCGTCTCGGCCTGGGATGCCAATTGCCCGCAACACATTCCGCAGCGTTTCGAGGCCGCCGACGTGGCGGCCGCACTTGCCGAACGCGACAAGCGGATTGAGCAGCTCGAACAGGAGATTGCGCGGCTGCGCGGTACCTCGGACGGCGCGGCCAAGGGGTAATCGACTCAGTCCTTTGCGGTCGAAACCTCGGCCAGCGCGACGCTGTCGGCGGTCTGGCGGACCGGGACGATGCCGCGCGCCAGCGCCAGCAGGTATTTGCTGTATTCGGTCAGAAGCACGCGCAGTGCTTCCGGCTTGGTCAGCCAGTCGCCATTGTCGAGGTTGGTGTTGACCACCGGATAGGGCTCAAGCTTGGCGCCGTGCAGCAGACGGCTCATCTCCAGCAGGCTGCGCGGCATGTGATAATTGTTGGTGACGAGAATGACGCTTCCATAGGCGTGGCTCTCCACCCATTTGGCGCTCTCCTGGGCATTGCCGATCGTGTCGAGCGCGGCGCGGTCGATGTCGACGCAGCAGGAAAACAGCTCCTTGTCACTGCCGGTCGCAGCCTGTAGCTGGCGGCGGCTGGCGGAGGGATGAACGCCTGAGATCAGCAACCTCTCGCCCTTGCCGGAGGCAAGCAGGTCGAGTGCGGCGTCGAGGCGCGCCTGACCGCCGGTCAAGACGATGATCGCATCGGCCTTTGCCGGATCGGCCGGGGTGGTCATGTGGCTGACCTTGCTGGCGAACCAGCCGAAGCCGCCGGCAAACAGCGCCACCAGCAGCAGCAGACAGAGGGAGGCAAGACGCAGCACCGTCCGCAAACGACCCGGGCCGGTGCGCACACGTGAACGCGCACCCACCACTGGCATCTGTCCAGCCGTCCCGGTCGAGTTCCGCGCGTCCATCATCCTATGGTTAATCCTGAAATGCCGCTTTGATAAGGAAAAAAGCGCACATTGCGTTACGTCGGTTTTCGATCCGTGATCGCTCCGTTATTCCTGTCCCTGGCCCCCGAACTGTTTTTCGCTCCTGCCGTCATTGCTCAGCCCGCATCCGGCTGACGGACATCGATGTCGCTGAGATAGGCGACGACGGTGGCGTGCGAGGTCGCCGCCGTCAGCCCGCCGATCACCAGCACCATCAGGCCGACACCGAGATAGCCGGCCGATCCGATGGCGAAATTGCCGAACAAAGCGGCGGCCTGGTCGGCCTGCGGCGTTGCCATGTTGCGCGACGACCACCAGGAAAAGACGATGAAAACGAGGATCGCGGCGGCGCCGCCGGCGGCAGCGCCCTTCATGCCGGTGACCAGGAAATGCCAGCGGAATTCGCGCGCGATGAAGCGCGCCTCGGCGCCGACGAAGTGCAGCACCTCGATGATATGGCCATTGCCGGCCATGGCGCCCCGAGTGGCGAACACCACCGTCAGCACTGTCGCCGACAACATCAGCACCAGCACGGCGATGCCGATGGTGACGGTGGTGCGGGCCATGGCGACCAGCCGGTCGACCCAGGTGCGGTGATCGTCGAGCGATGCGCTGGGCAGTTTGGGCGTGATCGCTGCGCGGATGGCGGCAAAGTCTGGCGGGCTGGTCTCGTCGATGGTGACGATGATCAGCCGCGGCACCGGCAGTTCGTCGATGTTCAGCCCCGAGCCCAGCCACGGCTCCAACAGGCGGGCCGTCGCATCGCGGTCGATGATCCTGGTCGCTTTCACGCCGGGGAACTCACCGGCGATCTGCGAAGCCTGGGCAAGGGCTGCCTCCATGTCGAGGCCGTCGACAGGCTTGATCTGGATCGTCGCCTCGCGCGAGATCTGGTTCTCCCAGACCGAGGCGGTATCGCGCACGAGTGTGACGGCGCCGAAGGTCAGGCAAGACAGAAAGGTCATGATGGCGATGACCAGCACCAGAGCGCGGCCGGCAATGTTCTGCGCCGGCACGATCGGCGCCATGCGGCGCTGGACGCGCTGAGGCGTAGCGGCCTGCTCTGCGGCCGCTTCATGCAGCTGTTCGGCGGATAGTTCAGTCATAGATATCCAGCCTTCCGCCGGCCAGGATCATGCGGCGCGCGTCGACCTGCTCCATCAGGCCGAGATCGTGGGTGGCGATCACCACCGCAGTGCCGAGACGGTTGAGTTCGATGAACAGCCTGAGCAAACGGCGCGCCAGCGGCGGGTCGACATTGCCGGTCGGCTCGTCGGCGAGCAGGATCTCGGGCTGTTCGATCAGCGCGCGGGCGATGGCGGCGCGCTGCTTTTCGCCGCCCGAGAGGACCGGCGGCAGCACATGCATGCGCTCGCCGAGACCAACCCATTTCAAAAGTTCGGTGACGTCGGTGCGGTAACTCGCTTCCTCGCGGCCGCGCACGCGCAGCGGCAGGGCGACATTCTCATAGGTGGTCATGTGGTCGAGCAGGCGGAAATCCTGGAACACCACGCCGATGCGGCGCCTGAGATGCGGTAGTTCGGCGCGCGAGATGCGCGAGCGGTCCTTGCCGAAGATGGTGATCAGCCCGCGCGTCGGCTTCAGCGACATGAACAGAAGGCGCAGCAGCGTCGTCTTGCCGGCGCCGGACGGCCCGCTCAGGAACTGGAAGGAGCTCTCCGGAATGTGCAGGGAGATGTCGCAGAGGATTTCCGGACCCATGCCATAGCGGAGGCCGACATTTTCGAAGCGGATCACGTGCGACGACCTGAAATGTGTGGCGGCGGCGTGCCAGCCCTTTCTGTCCAACGACCATCGGCCGCCATGGTTAACCGTCGGTTAATTTTCGTTGTTTCTGAATACGTCACAAGGGTTCCGGTGGGGAAGCGTTAACCATTTCCATTTACCTAAAAGAAACGAAGAGCGAACAGCGGGGCCATGATGGCTGAGCAACGAACCGCGCGCCCGGTTTCCGGCGAAATCATGACCGGGACAAGTGTCGCGCCGGAATTGCGTCCTATGGCGACCGATATCGTCGATGCCGATTATGAGGTGCTGCCACGCAGTGTCTCCAGGGCGGACGCCATCCGGCCGCCTGCGCGCAACATGGCCACACCGTCGATCGAAGGCATGGAGATGCTGCGCAAGCCGGAAGCCGAAACCGAGCGGCCGCCGGCGTCGCGAGGCGGGCCGATCTTCTGGATCGCCGGGGTCGGTGCGGCGCTCGCCGCTTTCTGGGTCTCGGGCGGCCACGCTTTGGTGCGCCAGACGCCGTTCTTTGCGGTTGAGCAGCCGGCGGGCGCCGTACTCAGCATTGCCGGCGTCACCTCGCATGTCGACGCTTCCGGGTCCACCCCGGTGCTGTTCGTCGATGGCGAGGCCGTGAATGACGGTGTGAAGGCGGGACCATTGCCGCCGCTGGAAATCCGCGTCACCGGCAATGACAGCCGCATTACGCGCTATACGTTGGGGACATCCAGCCGTTCGCTGGCGCCTGGCGAAAGATTCGGCTTTTCCAGCCGTCTCGACGTGCCTAGAAACGGTGTAAAGGCCGTCTCGGTCACTTTCGCCGGTTAGGCGACGATCTCTCGGAAAGGTTATTGATGCCAGTTGTGCGCGGCAAGGACATCGAAGTCCTGTTTTCGGCGTCCGCGATCGCGCGGCGCAATCTGGAACTCGCCAAGGAGATCGCCGAGCGCGACTATCACGACCTGCTGGTGATTTCGGTGTTGAAGGGCTCCTTCATCTTTGCCGCGGATCTCATTCGCGCCATGCACGATGTCGGGCTGTCGCCGGAGGTCGAGTTCATCTTCATCTCCAGCTATGGCGCTGGCACCACCAGCGGCGAGGTGAGGGTGCTGCGCGACATCGACAATGAGGTCGCCGGCCGCGACGTGCTGTTGATCGATGATATTCTCGAATCCGGCAAGACGCTCTCCTTCACCCGCAATCTGATGCTGTCGCGCGGCGCCAAAAGCTGCGCCATCGCGGTGCTGCTCGATAAGCGCATGCGTCGCCAGACCGAGCTCAACGCCGATTATGTCGGCTTCGACTGTCCCGATTATTTCGTCGTCGGTTACGGCATGGACGTCGCCCACGCTTTCCGGGAATTGCCATTCGTCGGTGTCGTCAAAGGCGACGCTTGAGAAAAGGCCTTCGACGTTTCAAATTTTCAGAAAAAGTCAACTTTTGCCCGCCAAATTCCGGCCCATGGCAAAGCTTCTGATCGTCGAGGACGATGAGTCCGTCCGTACCCTCGCTGCCCGCGCGCTCGAACGCGCCGGGCATTCAATCGACATTGCCGCCAATGGCGCGCAGGGGCTGGCGATGATCAGCGCGGCGGGCGGCGGTTACGACCTCGTCGTCTCCGATATCCGCATGCCGGAGATGGACGGCATCGAGATGGCGATCGCGGCGGCCAGGCTTTTCCCGGCGATGAAGATCCTGCTGATGACCGGCTATGCCGACCAGCGCGAGCGCGCCGAGGAGTTGAACGGCATCATTATCGATGTCGTGCAAAAGCCTTTCACGCTGGCCGAAATCCGTTCCCGCGTCGAACAGGCGCTGGCCTGCTTTGCCTGACGCTATTCAAGCCGCATCCTGGCTTGCAGCAAGGGCAGGCGCCACGCTCCTGCGCCGTTCGGTGTTGAGCGCCAGCAGGCCGGCGCCGATGATCAGCGCCGCACCGATGGCGGTGGTCGAGCGCGGCACCTCGTTGAAGAACAGAAAGCCCCACAGCGGCGACCAGATGATCCCCGTGTATTCGAAGGTGGCCACGCGGTTGGCCGGCGCCAGCCGGTAGGCCTGCGACAGAAGGATCATCCCGGCCGAGGCGACGAAACCGCAGGCCGCCATCTTGAGGAAATCCGGTGTCGTCGGCCAAACCCATGGCCGCACCAGGAATTCGAGGCTTGGATGGACCGCGTGGGTTATGCCTGCAAGCCAGAATGTGCCGGCAACAAGGGCAGCGCCGACGAGGTAGGCGCCGTTCTGGTAGAACGCCATGACGGTGGAGGATTCGGTGTCGCCGATCTTGCGCGCCATCAGCTGCGAAAAGCCGTAGAGCAGCGCAGAACCCAGCGACAAGAAGGCCGCCCAGTCGAACAGGCCGGCGCCCGGGCGCAGCATCACGACCACGCCCAGCATGCCGATCAGCACGGTGGCGAGCGTCTGCCAGGACACGCGTTCGCCGAGATAGGGTCCGGCCATCGCCATGATGAACAGCGGCGCCATGAAGTAGAGCGCCACCGCGTCGGCGAGCGGCAAGGCGGCGATTGCCAGATAATAGACCGTATAGGAGCTGAACTGGATGAAGGCGCGGATCGTCAGCAGGCCAAACCGCTTCGAGGCGATGGCCCGCAGGCCGACATCGGCTTGGGCGAGAACGATCAGGATCGGCAAGGCGACGATCGAGCGGATCCACATCACCTCGGTGACGGGATAGCCGCCCGATACCGCCTTGACGAGCGGGTCCTGGAGCGAGAACACCAGCACGCCAAGGCACAGGCTGATGATGCCGAGAACGATCCGGTTGCGCATGTCGTTGCTGCCGGCCCCTAGAGCATGATGCCGAAAAGTGTGAAGCGGTTTTCGGACGACATCATGCTCTTCCATTTGATTCTGAAGTGCCCGCAGCCGCCTGGCTGCGGGGTAAAAAGAACCCGCCACCGTTTCGGGCAGCGGGTATGAGTGAGGACTCTTCGATTGGTCCGCAACCGATTTCGCGGCCGCATATCCAATGGGTAAGCTGACTATCGTCCGGCGTTTGACATGTTGCAAACGAATTGGAATGATACCAGCGATCAAATTTGCTTATGACGGATTCGATGCGACCAACCCTCGACAGCGATCTTCTGCGCACCTTCGTCGCCATTGCCGAAGCCGGCAATTTCACCCGGGCGGCGGAGCAGGCCGGCCGCACCCAGTCGGCGGTGTCGATGCAGATGAAGAAGCTCGAGGAGCTGGTCGGCGACAGCCTGTTCGAACGCGGCTCGCGCGGCGTAGCGCTGACGCGCCGTGGCGGCGAGCTGATCGTCAATGCCCGCCGCATCGTCTCGCTGCTCGACGAGACGGCGGCGTCGATGGCGGCGGCACCTCTCGGCGGGCCGGTTCGGATCGGCATTCCAGAGGAATATGGCCACGCCATCCTGTCGCGAGCACTCAGCGCCTTCTCCAAGCGCCACACCAAGGTTGAGGTCACGGTGCGCTATGCGCATTCGGGCGCGCAGCTGGCGGCGCTGGCTGCCGGCGAGCTCGACCTCGCCGTGGTCTTCGAATGGCAGGATCCCGGCGGCGGCGAGGTGCTGATGCACGATCCGACGGTGTGGGTGACATCGAGCCTGCATCACATGCATGAGGAGCGGCCGGTGCCGATCGCGCTCTACAACCGGGCCGGCTGGTGCAAGGACTTCGCCATCAAATCGCTGGAACAGCGCGGCCTGGCCTACCGAGTCGCCTATACCAGCGACACCACCGGCGGCCTGAAGCTCGCCGTCACCTCTGGCCTGGCGATCGCGCCGATCTCGCACAGCAACATTCCCGATGGCTGTCGCGAGCTCACTGCCGCCGACGGGTTCGGCCACATCGACTCCTCGAATGTGGTGATGCATCGCAACCCGAACGCGTCAGGCGAGGCGATCGACGGCATGCAGGAAGCGATCCGCGACGCATTCGTCAACAGGTCCGATTAGACAGCTCCTTCCAGGAAACTGCCTAGCCTGCCGCATCCTCGTAGAAATGCAGGCGGTTGCCGAAGGGATCACCGACCGTCACTTCGCGGGTCTGCCACGGCGTTGTTTCGAGACCCGGCCGGGCGTAGCGGTATTTCTTGCCGATCAGTTCGCGGTGCAGCGCGGCGATATCCTCGACCTTGATGCGCATGGCCACGCCCGGCGCGCCGTCGCCGTGATGTTCGCTCAGATGCAGCACGCAGCCGTCGCGGATTACACCCATGTAGAGCGGCGCATTGTCGTCGAAGCGATGTTCGAACTCGACTTCGAAGCCGAGGAAGTCGAGGTAGAATTCGCGCGCCTTGGCGATGTCGAAGATGCGCAGGATGGGCGTTGCGGCACCGAGTTTCGGCATGGCGCTGATACCATTCAGTTCGACGGATGTTGCCTTGGAGGCTACTTCAGCTCCAGCAGCCGCTCGAGATAACTGCGCTCGATGTCGGGGCTGAGCGCGTTGCCGAGCCGCTTGCGAATCGCTTCGAGGATCTGGCGCGCGCGCTGCACGTCGATCTCGTCGGGCACCTTCACCGAATCGCCGAAATCGGGTCCGCGGCTGGCGCGTGGCCGGCCCAGCGGATCGCGGTCGGCGTCCTGCTGGCGGCCGCCTTCCTGGCTACCGCCCTGGTCGCCCTGCATCGCCTGCAGCTGCTTCATCATCTCCTTGGCGCCCTTGCGCAGCGCTTCCAGCGCGCGGCCCTGGTGGCCGACTGCCTGGTCGCCTTCACCTTCGCCAAGCGACTTTTCGGCATTGCCCATGGATTTGCCGGCCTCACCAAATCCTTCATTGGGCTGCATGCCCATGCCTTCCAGGCCCTTCTTCAGCTTGTCGAGCTCGCTTTGCAACTGACCCTGGCCTTCCTGCAGCTGCTTCATCGCATCGGCGAATTCCTGCGGCGTCATCGACTTCGGCCGGGCAAGCGGATCGCGGTCGTCCCCGACGCCGGGTTTGTCCTGATCCTGTCCGCCGAGCTGCTGGTCGCCATCCTGTTGCTGCTGGTCTTGATCTCGCTGGCCTTGGCCGCGCTGCATCTGGTCCATGCGGTACGTGTCGTTCATCATCTCCTGCTGGCGGCGCATGATCTCGCCCAGCTTGTCCATCTGCTGGCGCATCTCACTGTCCTGCTCGCCGCCTTGCTGCTGACGGCCGGCCTGCAGGTTGTTCATCATGTTTTCCAGCTGCGACAGCAGCTCCTGCGCCTTGTCTCGGTCGCCTGATTTCGCAAGGTTCTCGATCTGGTCCATCATGCGGTCGATGTCGCTCTGGCGCAGCTCGCGGCCGTTCTGCTGCATCTGCGGCGCGTTCGGGTTCTGCTTGGCGCGCTCGGCGAACTCCTGCAGGAATTCGTTCATCGCCTCGCGCAGTTCTTTCATTGCCTTTTCGATCTCTTCGTCGCTGGCGCCACGCTTGATGGCATCCTGCAGCGCCTGCTGCGCCTGGCGCAGGCGCTTTTCCGCCGCGGAGAGATTGCCTTCCTCAATGCCGAGCGCGATTTCCCAGAGATAGCCAACCTCGCTGCGCAGTTGGTCGTCGCTGTCGGACATCTTCAGCCGGCTGCGGGCGCTCATGATGGCGAGGTAATGCGACATGGTGTCGAACGTGTCTTCGGGCCGAAGCGTGACGGCGTCCATCAGGTCGAGCACGCGCGGCTTGGCGTTGGCATCGAGCGCCAGCAGGCGGCGCTGCTCGATCACCGCCCGCGCCAGCGGATTGGCGAAGGGCCGCTCGGGCATCACAATCGTCTTGGTTTCGCTGGTCGCGGTGTGCCCGGCATCGTCGGTGGCGACAAGCGACAGCTTGATGCTGGCGCCGGCCCAGACATGTTCGGTGAGGTCCTTGGTGGTCTTGGCGGCGTTCGCCTTGCCGCCGCGGCGCGGTAGCGCCAGCGGCATTTCAGGCGGTCCGTAGAGCGGATGCGCACCGGGCGCCGCCGGATCGACCAGCGCGAAAACCGCCTTGGCGGCGGCCGCGCCATAGTCGTCGTCGATCTGGTAATTGAGCTCGAAGGCGCCGTTGACGGCGCGCTTGGGCTCGCCGACGAAGCGGATCGTCGGCGGCTTGTCGGGGATCACCGCGAAAGCCCATTGGCCGAGATCGGCTTCGCCCGATTTCAGCGTCAGCGTGCCGTCGGCCGTCAGCTTGCCGGTGAACTGGCGCAGCTTGGGTGTTGCCGGGTTGACCGCCGCTGCCTTGATCGCTGCTGCCTGCGGCTCGGTCGGGTCGATGGCGCGGGCATTGCCGCTCTTGTCGGCGAAGCTGAGCGTTTCCTCGCCGGAGCCGCCGGTGACGCGCAGCGAGACGTCGCTGCCTTGCGGCACGGTAAAGGTGGCGGCTGCCTGCTTGGCATTGTTGTCGATGACTGGGGTGGTCAGGAAGATGGGCGGCTTGCCGGTATAGGCCGGCGGGGTCACCCAGGCATCGATGCGCGGCGGAACGATGTCGCGCGCCGCATGGGCGCGGAAACCAT
Organism: Mesorhizobium sp. P171375; assembly: GCF_057786075.1. Taxonomy (NCBI): domain Bacteria; kingdom Pseudomonadati; phylum Pseudomonadota; class Alphaproteobacteria; order Hyphomicrobiales; family Phyllobacteriaceae; genus Mesorhizobium; species Mesorhizobium sp. P171375. Next base: position 98,877 of record NZ_JBYNWF010000001.1, on the reverse strand, counting down.
CGGAGAGCCTGCCGCCGGACGGTCCGAAGGAAAAGGCGAAAGCGGTGACCAAAAGCAGCGCCGCCACGGCGCGCAGCCCCCACGGGTCGCGTTCCGGCACGCGGGCACGCGGCAGATCGGCGCCAAGATCGCCGAGCTTGTCGGCCATGCGCTTTTGGTGCTCGCGCCACAGCGCCTGGGAAAAGATGCTTTCCTTGCCGCTCGGACGGTCGGTCTGCACCAGCACCGGGCTGTGCTGCAACTGGTTGGCCGCCTCGATGCGGCGGTCGACCTCGGCGGCGGAGGGAAGCTTGAAGAAACGCAGCGGATAGAGCGCTGCAAGCGCGGCAATGCCGAAAGCCGCGACCAGGACAATGCGCGCAACGTCAGGCAGGCGTGGGAAAAGGCCGAGCCAGGAGAGGCTGAGGAACAGGCTGGCGACGATGAGCAGCGGCAGAAGCAGCGGCCAGCCGCGCTCGACCGTCATCGAGACCCGTGTCGCCAGCCGGCTTAGAGCAAGCCGTCCGGCCAGGCTGCGATCGCCGCTGGAAATGGGGCTTTCCGTCATCGGCCCTTCCTGCCCGGGCGGGATAGCCCGGACTCAACAAGCAGAAGTTTACCAGCAAACACGGCAAAGGCGAGGCGGTTCCGGAAAACTTGAAAAGCTTTGGCGGGTTTCCCTCCGCATTTCAGTCAAAGCAAGGTTTAGAACTTTGTCGGATCGGTGTTCGAGCCGCAGACCAGGACCGCGATCCGTTCGCCCGGCGCCGGCGTGTAGCGGCCGGACAACAGCGCTGCGAAGGCCGCGGCGCCACCCGGTTCGGCGATGATCCGCACCCGCTCCCACAGTGCCTTCTGCGCGGCGATGATGGCGTCGTCGGTGACCAGGATGGAGCGCTCGACAAAGGCCTCGGCGATCGGGAACATCATTTCGCCGACGCGCTTGGGCGCCAGCGAATCGGCGGCGACGCCTTCGGCTGGCGCATCGACGGGGTGGCCGGCCTCGAAGGCGCGATGCAGCGTCGGCGCGCCCTCGGGTTCGATGGCGATGATCCTGATGCGGCCGGCGAACCAGGCGGCGATGCCGCCGATCAGGCCGCCGCCGCCGACGGCGACCAGCAGCGTGTCGATTTCAGGCAGGTCTTGCTCGATTTCGAGGCCGAGCGTGCCTTGGCCGACCAGTGTTTCTTCCTGGTTGAAGGCGTGGATCTGCAAGGCGCCAGTGTTTTCGGCAAAAGCCTCGCTGGCGGCCAGCGCTTCGGCATAGCGGGCGCCGCCGACGATCAGTTCGGCGCCGTAGCCGCGGATGCGCTGAAGCTTGGCCGGCGGGCTGACTTCAGGGACGAAGATCGTCGCCTTGTGGCCGAGCCGCATGGCGGCATAGGCGACAGCGGCGCCATGATTGCCGCCCGACGCCGCGACGACGCCGGCCGCGGGCACCGGCCGTTCCAGCAGATTGGTGAAGGCGCCGCGCGCCTTGAACGAGCCGGAATGCTGCAGGCATTCGAGCTTGAGGTCGACCGCCAGCAGCGGCCGGTCGAAATCGGCCATGTCGACGCGCAACACCGGCGTGTGTCTGACATAGGGGCGGATGCGCGGCTCCATCGCGGCAATGCGTTCGCGCGTGATGCTGTTGCCGTTGGTCATGACCATCTCCTTGGGATTGACAGCAATTAGTAACTTGGCAAAATGGCTAAATGCAAGAGGTTGATGTCTTCAAGGCGATCGCCAACGAACGCAGACTGCAGATCCTCGACTGGCTGAAGGATCCGCGGGCGCACTTCCCGGCCCAGGCAGACGGCGATCTGGTCGAGGACGGCGTTTGCGCGCTGCTGATCGCGGAGAAGCTCGGCATTACGCAGGCGACGCTCTCCGAGCATATGCGCGTGCTTACCCAGGCCGGCCTGCTGCGCCCCAAGCGCATCAAGCAATGGACGTTCTACCGCCGCGACGAGGACAAGATCGCCGACACAAGGATGCTCATCCAGAACCGGCTATAGCGCAGCCGGCGCGGCGGCTTCTATGCAAGCCAGTCGGGCACCGAATCCATGCCGATCAGCTCGTCATAGGTCTGGCGCTGGCGCACGACATGAAAGCGGTCGCCGTCGACCAGAACCTCGGGCACCAGAAGCCTTGTGTTGTAGGTGCCGGACTGTACCGCGCCATAGGCGCCGGCCGTCGAGACGGCAATCAGGTCGCCAGACTTCAGCCGGGGCAGGTCACGGTCGAGGCCGAGATAGTCGCCGGTCTCGCAGACCGGGCCGACGACATCGACCGCCATGCGCGGCGTGTCGGCGGGCGGCTGCACGACCGGCTTGATGTCGTGGAAGGCATCGTAGAGCGTCGGCCGGATCAGATCGTTCATGGCGGCGTCGACGACGAGAAAATTCTTGGCGTCGCCTTCCTTCACGAAGATCACTTCCGACACCAGTATGCCGGCATTGCCGACGATCAGCCGGCCCGGCTCGAACATCACCTTCACCCCAAGCTTTGTCAGATGCTTGCTGACGATCTCGGCATAGGCATCGGGCAGAGGCGGCGGGCTGTTGTCGGTGCGGTAGGGGATGCCGAGGCCGCCGCCGAGATCGACGTGCTCGACGGCGTGGCCATCGGCGCGCAGCGCGCCGACCAGTTCCGCCAGAAGCGCGAAGGCGTCGTCAAAGGGCTGCAACTCGGTGATCTGGCTGCCGATATGGGTGTCGATGCCGATGGGCTTGATGCCCGGCAGGCCGGCGGCACGGGCATAGACCTGGCGCGCCCTTTGCCACGGAATGCCGAACTTGTTCTCGGCCTTGCCGGTGGAGATCTTCCTGTGCGTCCTGGCGTCGACATCCGGGTTGATGCGCAGCGAGACCGGCGCCACCTTGCCGAGTGCCGTGGCGCGGGCCGACAGCAATTCCAGCTCCGGTTCGGATTCGACGTTGAAGCAGAGAATGCCGGCCTCGAGTGCGAAATCCATTTCGCGCGCGGTCTTGCCGACACCGGAAAACACGATCTTGTTGGCCGGGATGCCGGCGGCGAGCGCGCGGCGCATTTCGCCTTCCGAGACGGTGTCGGCGCCGGCGCCCAGCCTTGCCAGCGTGCGCAGCACCGCCTGGTTGGAATTCGCCTTCAAGGCGTAGCAGACCAGCGTGTCGAGCCCGGCGAAGGCCCCGGCAAAGACACGGAAATGCCTGGTCAGCGTTGCCGTCGAATAACAATAGAACGGTGTGCCGACGCTTGCGGCGATGTCTGGTATCGCCACGTCCTCGGCATGGAGCACGCCGTCGCGGTAGTCGAAATGGTTCACGAGAGTGTTTCCGGAAGTTGGAGCAAGAGACCAGATAAACTAAGCCGGTCTCGTCGGCTCTAGAGCAGCGGGTCGAGGATGAACTTCTTGTCCACGACCGGTTTTTCCGGCTCCGGCGGCACGGGCTGCTTGGCGCGCTCGGCGTCCTTGCGGGCCTGGACGGCTGCTTCATAGGGCGTGTCAAGACCGGCCTTGCGGCCGCAGGCGGTCACGGCGACCATCGCCGTCAGGAGCGTCAGCGTCACCAAAATCCTGCGTGCGGTCATCGATCCATCCGTCCGAAACTTTTATGTGCTGCCGCTTTTAACCGAGTTCTCGGCGCATTGCACCCCGGCATCATGCCTTGGCGATGCGCTTTTTCCAGGTACGGATCTGCTTCCTGACTTCGGACGGCGCGGTGCCACCGAAGCTTGTGCGGCTCTTGACCGAATTCTGCACCGCAAGCACCGAGAAGATGTCCTGGGTGATGCCGGGGTTGATCGATTGCAGATCCTCCAGCGAAAGCTTCTCCAGGCTGACCTTCTTCTCTTCAGCCAGCGCCACCGCGCGGCCGGTGACATGATGCGCCTCGCGGAAGGGCAGGCCCAGCGTGCGCACCAGCCAGTCGGCAAGGTCGGTCGCGGTCGCGTGGCCTGAGCCAGCGGCTTCTTTCATGGCGGCGGCGTTCACCGTCATGTCGCGCACCATACCGGTCATCGCGGCCAGCATCAGATCGAGCGTTTCGGCGGCATCGAAGACGGATTCCTTGTCTTCCTGCATGTCCTTGCCATAGGTCAGCGGCATGCCCTTCATCACCGTCAGCAGGCCGACCATATGGCCGGTGACGCGGCCGGTCTTGCCGCGCACGAGTTCGGCGGCGTCCGGGTTCTTCTTCTGCGGCATGATCGAGGAGCCGGTGGAGAAGGAATCCGATAGCCTGATGAAGCCGAACTGCGGCGTCGACCAGATGATGATCTCTTCGGCGAGCCGAGACAGATGCGTAGCGCAGATCGCTGCCAGGGCTAAGAACTCCAGCGCGAAATCGCGGTCGGAAACGCTGTCCAGCGAATTGCGCATCGGTTCGCGGAAGCCGAGCGCTTTTGCGGTCTGGTGGCGGTCGATCGGGAAGCTGGTGCCGGCAAGGGCTGCCGCGCCCAAGGGGCTTTCATCCATCCGCTCGATGGCGTCGCGGACGCGCGACAGGTCGCGCGAAAACATCTCGACATAGGCCATGCAGTGATGGCCGAAGGTCACCGGCTGCGCTGCCTGCATATGGGTGAAGCCTGGCATGACGGTTGCCGCATGCTCCTCGGCCCGCTCGAGGAAGGCTGATATCAGACCCTTCAGCGCCTCGGCGACACGGAAGCACTCGTCCTTGACCCAGAGTCTCAGGTCCACCGCGACCTGGTCGTTGCGCGAGCGGGCGGTGTGCAGGCGGCCGGCGGCCGAGCCGATCAGATCGGCGAGGCGGGCCTCGACATTCATGTGGATGTCTTCCAGCCGGGTCGAGAATTCGAACGTGCCGGCCTCGATCTCTTTCAGGATCGTGTTCAGGCCGTGAGCGATTTTTTCTTGATCGGCCGCCGAAATAATGCCCGTTTCAGCCAACATCTCGCTATGGGCGATCGAACCTCTTATGTCCTGCGCATAGAGTTTGCGGTCGAACGAGATCGACGCGTTGATCGCTTCCATGATGGCGGCCGGACCCGAGGCAAAACGTCCGCCCCACATCTGGTTGCTGGCCTTCTTGTCGCTCATCGCTATAACCCGTGCTCCGGAGCAGTTTTAGAATAATGGCAGACGGCAATAGATACTTCCCGGCCCCGCGCCTGATCCTTGCCGCTTTGGTGGCGGGCGTGCTGGCGGGCGCGGTCGCGGTATATGTCAGCGAGAGCGGTTCTGGCAACAACGCAGCCTCCGGCAGCACGCCGGCGCAAGCTGCCACTGGCGGCGGCAAGGACGACGTCGCCTGTGCCGCCAAGAGCGACCGTGCCAAGAAGGTCGCCGCCGCGGCCACGGGCCAGGTTGCGGCATTGTTACCGGCCGATCCACCGCAATCGCTGAAAAGCCTGGCCTTCAACGGGCCGGATGGCAAGCCGATGACGATCGTCGACCATGCCGGCAAGACGGTGCTGCTCAATCTGTGGGCGACATGGTGCGCGCCTTGCCGTGCCGAAATGCCGGCGCTCGATGCGCTGCAGAAGGAAAAGGGCAGCGACGCCTTCGAGGTGATCGCGGTCAATGTCGATGCCGGCGACGATGTGAAGCCGAAGAAATTCCTTGGCGACATCGGCATCGAGAAGCTCGGTTACTACCGCGATTCGACGCTGGCGTTGTTCAACGACGTCAAGACACGCGGCCTGGCGCTAGGCCTTCCCGTCACCATGCTGATCGACGGCGAAGGCTGCCTGGTCGCGCATATGAATGGCCCGGCCGAATGGTCGGGACCGGATGCCAAGCGGCTCATAGAGGCCGCACTCGCGCCTTAAGCTGAGCGAAGCGCCGCCGCCGGTTCGAGCATCAGGATGCTGCCGCCGCGCGGTTCGATCGGGGCGTCGTCCTCAGCTGGTGCAGTGACGCCGGTCAGTTCGCTGAACGCCTCGATCGGGCTCGGCCGGCCAAGATAATAGCCCTGGCCAATCTCGCAGGCCTCGGCGTCGAGGAATTTCAGTTCGCCCAGCGTCTCGACGCCCTCGGCCAGAACCGGCAGGCCAAGACCACGGCCAAGCCCCAGCACGGCGCGCACGATGGCCGCCACCTGGCCGTTGCTGTCGACCGATTTGATGAACGAGCCGTCGATTTTGATCTTGTCGAAGGGGAACGCGCGAAGGTTGGACAGCGAGGAGTAGCCGGTGCCGAAATCGTCCATCGCCACACGCACGCCCAGCGCCTTGACCTGCCGCAAGGTGGCGAGCGCGCGGGGCATATCCTTGACCAGCGCCGTTTCGGTGATCTCGAGTTCGAGCCTGCCTGGCGCTAGCCCGGAGGCAAGGAGGACCTCGTGGACCTTGCGGCTGAAATTCGGGTTGTGGAGCTGCACCGCCGAGACATTGACCGCGACGGTGAGAGAGCTCTTCCAGCGGGCAGCCTCGGCGCAGGCTGTCGCCAGCACCCATTCGCCGATCTGAATGATGACGCCGCTGTCTTCGGCCACCGGGATGAAGGTCGCCGGCGACACGTCACCGCGCTGTGGATGGCGCCAGCGGATCAGCGCCTCGAACCCGACCATCCGCCCACTACTGATCTCCTTTTGCGGCTGGTAGACGAGGCGAAACTCATTGCGCGCTATGGCCTGGCGCAGTTCGTGCTCCATCACGCGCCGGTCGCGCGCCTCGGCGCCCATCGAGGCCTCGAAATAACGGTAGGTGTCCTTGCCTTCGGCTTTGGCGCGATAGAGCGCGGTGTCGGCGTGGCTGACCAGGGCTGTCGGTTCATCGGCGTCGAGCGGATAAAGTGCAATGCCGATGCTGGCCGACACCAGGCCGCCGCCGACCGACTGCCGGTTTTCCTCGCGCATCGACGCCAGCACCGCCTCGGCGATGCGGCCGGCTGCCTGCGGATCAGAAAGGTTTGGGGCGATGATTGCGAACTCGTCGCCGCCGAGACGCGCCAGCATCTGCCCCTGGCGGAGCACGCCGGAGGCGCATAGCGCCACCTTCTGCAGCATGGCATCGCCGGCGCCGTGCCCGAACAGGTCGTTCACTTCCTTGAAGCGGTCGAGGTCGAGCAGCAACAGCGCAAGGTGCCCGCCCTTGCCGCCTCGGTTCATTGCGGCAATTTCGGCCTCGAGCCGGCCGGAGAAACTGCGGCGGTTGGGGAGCCCGGTCAGCGGGTCGAAGTGGGCGAGGCGCAGGATCTCCTGCTCGGCCTTCTTGCGTTCGCGGATGTCGCGCACTGCGACGACGCTGTGCGGCTTGCCGCAATAGTCGATGCTCCTGGCGATCAGTTCGACGGGGATGGCGGTGCCGTCATGGCTTCTCAACTCGGCTTCCTGTGCCTGTCCGCTGCAGTCGGACATGCTGGCCGCTGTGCGTTCGCCGAAAAGGTCGCCGAGCAGCATCGCGTTCAGCGCTTCCGGTGCCATGCCGGTGAGAGCGGCGATGCTGTCATTGGCGCTGACGATGCGGGTGCCGTCGCAGACGATCAGGCCCTCGACGGCGGCGTTTGCGAGGCCATGCATACGCTCGGCCTCGAGCTTGTGACGACGGAAACGCAGGTCGATCCACAGTGCCGCGGCTGAAAGCACCAGGATAACCAGGCTGACTGCAGCGGCGGCGAAGGCCTGCGATACCGGCTCGACCGTGAACTGCGATATCTCAATGGAGGAGTCCGGGAAGATCGACACCGCGCCCATGGCGATGAAGTGCAGGGTGCAGATCGCCAGCGTCAACAGGACGGCGGCGCCGATGGTCGCCTGCATGGACGGGCGCCGCAGCACGACCAGCAGCGCCAGTGCGGCGAGAGTGACGCCTGCCAGCAGCGAGACGGCGACCAGAAGCGTGTTCCAGACGATGCGTCCTTCGACCTCGAAAGCGGCCATACCGATATAGTGCATGGCGGCGATGCCGGCACCGAGGATCGCGCCGCCGACCAGGGCGTAGTCGATGCCCCGGCGCAAGGTGGCAATCCACATGCCGGCGGCTGTCAGGGCGACGGAAGCGGCTAGCGAGAGCGCCGACAGTTCCGCATTGTACGCGTTGGGTATTCCCGGAGAAAAGGCAAGCATGGCGATGAAATGCGTCGCCCAGATACCGAAGCCGGTGGAAGTGGCTGATATCATCAGCCAGGTATAGCGGTTGCGCTCGTTTGAGCGGTCGACATGGCGAAGCAGATTGACCGCCGAGAAGGAAGAAATACCGCAAATAAGGGCTGCCAGTGCGACCAGTCTCAGATCGTGCTCGTGCACGATGCAATTATAGACCGTCAGCATCTCGCCCCACCTGCTCTCCCGCAGCAATCAGCCATCGACTTGATTAGTACGGGGCGCTTGAAGAATCAGTTATGGGCACCACAACTACAGCGGGTTTTTCCGGTTGTACCTTGCAGCGATCTTGTCTCATTCCGGGCGCAAGGTCACGAGCAGCGCTTGGCGCGACGCCGCGCCGCCGATCTCGATCCGGCCGAGCGCCGGCATGGCGGCCGCATGACGCAGGTAAGTGGCGTTGTCACGCGGGCCTTCACGCATCGCCGGGCGGTCGGCGATCGTCGCGGCCCACCACGCCCCATTGTATCGCTGAGCCGGCTTGGCATTTCTCTCTGTCCTCGTTGCAGAGTGAGGGGCGCGAAGTTAGCCGGATATGAAATTCACGAAACAGCAATGAAACCGTTGTCCGATTGTCATGAGCGACACATATTGCCTTTGCGGGAGTGCCCCTTTCGCCAATGACAAACGGGAGATGAACATGAAGTTGCTCGGCTTTGCGGCCGGTGTCGCCGCTACCTTGACCCTGCTTTCCACCCCCTCCGCCTTCGCCGCCACCCAGATCAGTTGGTGGCATGCCATGACCGGCGCCAATGCCGAGGTGGTCGACAAGATCGCCAAGGATTTCAATGCCAGCCAGAGCGACTATGAAATTCTCCCTGTTTTCAAGGGAACCTATCCCGAAACGCTGAATGCCGGCATCGCGGCCTTTCGCGCGGGTCAAGCGCCTGACATCATCCAGGTATTCGACGTGGGCACCGGCGTCATGATGGCCGCCGAAGGCGCGATCAAACCGGTGGCCGACGTCTTGACCAGCGCCGGCATGACGTTCGACAAAAGCCAGTATTTGCCCGGCATCGTCGGCTACTATTCGAAGCCGGACGGCACCATGCTGTCCTTCCCCTATAACTCCTCCTCGCCGATCCTCTATTATAACAAGGATATCTTCCAGAAGGCCGGGCTTGATGTGAACAACCCGCCCAAGACCTGGAACGAGGTGTGGGAATACGCCAAGAAGATCAAGGCGAGCGGCGCCGCCTCCTGCGGCTATACCTCAACCTGGCTGACCTGGATCCACCTCGAGGCCTTCGCCGCCTGGAACGACGTTTCCTATGGCACTAACCAGAACGGACTTGCCGGAACCGACGTTGAGCTCAAGATCAATGCGCCGATCTTCGTCAATCATTTCCAGGCGCTCGCCGATCTCGCCAAGGACGGCACCTTCAAATATGGCGGCCGCACCTCCGAAGCCAAGCAGATCTTTCTTGCCGGCGAATGCGGCATCTTCACCGAATCGTCGGGGGGCCTCGGTGACATCGTCAAGTCGGGCATGAACTACGGCATCGGCCAGCTTCCCTATGATAGCGACGCCAAGGGCGCACCCCAGAACACCACGCCGGGCGGCGCCAGCCTGTGGGTGTTCGGCAACAAATCGGACGAGGAATACAAAGGGGTCGCGGCGTTCTTCTCCTACCTGTCCAAGACCGAAGTGCAGGAGTATCTGCATCAGAAGTCGGGTTATCTGCCGGTGACGCTCGCTGCCTATGAGGCGACCAAGAAGTCCGGCTTCTATGACAAGAACCCAGGCCGTGAGACGCCGATCCTGCAGATGCTGGGCAAGGCGCCGACCGAGAATTCGAAGGGCGTGCGCCTCGTCAACCTGCCGCAGGTGCGTGATATCGAGAACGAGGAGTTCGAGAAGATGCTGGCCGGTCAGCAGACTGCGCAGCAGGCGCTCGACAACGCGGTCGCACGCGGCAACAAGGCGATTCAGGAAGCGATCGGAAACTGAAGCGATTTGTCAGTTAAACCTCGTCCACGCGGACCCGCGTGGACAACTTCCTGAATAGCGAGGGAATCACACTGTCTCCACGCGTCGTCTTTCCCAACAAGACCCTGCCTTATCTGCTGGTGGCGCCGCAACTCGCCATTACGCTGATCTTTTTCTACTGGCCGACGGGGCAGGCGCTCTACCAGTCGATGCTCAGGGAAGACCCGTTCGGGCTGAAGAGCAAGTTCGTCGGGCTCGCCAATTTTCGCAAGGTGCTGGCCGACCCGGCCTACCTCAACTCGATCAAAGTCACGCTGGTGTTCTCTCTGGCGACCGCGATCGTCGCCATGGGGGTGGCCCTGTTGCTTGCCGTCATGGCCGAGAAGGTGGTGCGCGGCAAAGGCCTTTATCGCACGCTGCTGATCTGGCCGTATGCGGTAGCGCCAGCGATTGCCGGCATGTTGTGGCTGTTTCTGTTCAACCCCTCGATCGGTTCGCTGGCCTACGCCTTGAGAGGTCTCGGCATCGCCTGGGATCCCTTGCTTAACGGCAACCACGCCATGATCCTGCTGGTGTCTGCGGCTGCCTGGAAGCAGATCAGCTACAATTTCCTGTTCTTCGTCGCCGGGCTGCAGGCGGTGCCGAAGACGTTGATAGAGGCGGCGGCCATCGACGGCGCTGGCGAGACGAAGCGCTTCTGGACCATTGTCTTCCCGCTACTCGCGCCGACGACCTTCTTCCTGCTGGTCGTCAACACTGTCTATGCGCTGTTCGACACTTTCGGCATCGTTCATGCCGTCACCGGCGGCGGGCCCGGAAAGACCACCGAGACGCTGGTCTACAAGGTCTACAATGATGGTTTCGTCAATCTGATCCTCGGCGATTCAGCGGCGCAGTCGGTCATCCTGATGATCATCGTCATCTCGCTCACGGCCATCCAGTTCCGCTATGTGGAACGCAAAGTTCACTACGGCTGAGGGCGAGCGATGATCGGCCAGTCCCCGCTTCGCACCGTGATCGCCCACGCCGTGCTCATCCTCGGCATCCTGGTCGTCGCCTTCCCGATCTATTACACCTTCGTCGCCTCCACGCAGACTCTGCAGACCATCCTCAGGCCGCCATTGCCGCTCCTGCCCGGCGACCAGTTCTGGACCAATTACAGCGAGGCGCTGTTCGGCGGTGTCGGCCGCATCGGCGGCGTCAGTGTCGGCCGATTGCTGCTCAACACCACGGTCATGGCGCTCGGCATCGCGGTGGGAAAGATTTTCATCTCGATCCTGTCGGCCTATGCGATCGTGTTCTTCCGTTTTCCGCTTCGGATGGTCTTCTTCTGGCTGATCTTCATCACCCTGATGCTTCCCGTCGAGGTGCGCATCCTGCCGACCTACAAAGTGATGGTCGATCTCGGCATGATCGACACCTATGCCGGCCTGATCATTCCGCTGATCGCCTCGGCCACCGCAACGCTGTTGTTTCGCCAGTTCTTCATGACCATTCCGGGGGAACTGGTGGAGGCGGCGCGTGTCGACGGCGCCGGGCCATGGCGCTTCTTTTTCGACATCCTGTTGCCGCTGTCGCGCACCAACATCGCAGCACTGTTCGTCATCCTCTTCATCTATGGCTGGACGCAATATCTGTGGCCGCTGCTCGTCACCAACAGCAACGACATGAACACCATCGTCATCGCGCTGAGAAAGATGGTTTCCTTTGCCGATGCCGATACCCAATGGCATCTGGTCATGGTCACCGCGATGCTGGCCATCCTGCCGCCGATCCTGATCGTGGTGCTGATGCAACGCTGGTTCGTGCGCGGACTGGTCGATTCCGAAAAGTGAGAAGCTGATGGCGACCGTTGATCTGAAGGATGTGAACAAGATCTATCCCAGCGGCGTCGAAGCGGTGAGGGGTGTCTCCATCGCCATTCCCGACAAGGAGCTTTGCGTGCTGGTTGGGCCGTCCGGCTGCGGCAAGTCCACGCTGCTGCGGATGATTGCCGGGCTGGAGACCATTTCTTCCGGGACGGTCGCCATCGACGGCAAGATCGTCAACAGCATCGGCCCGACCGAGCGCGACATTGCCATGGTGTTCCAGAACTATGCGCTCTACCCGCATATGAAGGTCTACGACAACATGGCCTACGGGTTGCGCAACCGCGGCACGCCCAAGGACGAGATCGACAGCAGGGTTCGCTCGACCGCCAAGGTGCTGGAGCTCACGGCGCTGCTCGACCGGCGCCCGCGCGAACTTTCCGGCGGCCAGCGCCAGCGCGTGGCCATGGGGCGTGCCATCGTGCGCAATCCGAAAGTCTTCCTGTTCGACGAACCGCTTTCCAACCTGGACGCCAAACTGCGAGGCCAGATGCGGGTCGAAATCAAGAATTTGCAGCGCTCGCTCGGTGTCACCTCGGTCTACGTCACCCACGACCAGTTGGAGGCGATGACGCTGGCCGATATCCTCGTCGTCATGAATGCCGGGTTGGTCGAGCAGACGGGCGCGCCGCTCGACATCTACGAGAAGCCGGCCTCGACCTTCGTCGCTTCCTTCATTGGCGCACCACCGATGAACCTTCTGCCTCTTTTGCAGGGACCGGCTGGTCCGGCGCTGACCGATGGCAAGGCGGTTGACTTTGCGCCTGCCAACACCGCCACGCTTGGCTTCCGCCCTGAGGATGCCGACGTCACCTTCGGTGCCGAGGCACCGTCCGGCGCGCTCGTGCTGCCGGCATTGGTCGAGGCGGTCGAACCGGTGGGAGCTGAAAGCTTCCTTCACTGTGCCGCCGGCGGCAACCGCATTGTCGTGCGTGTGGCCGGCCGCGCCACGGCCAAACCCGGCGATCAACTGCGCGTCGTGGCAAGGACGGAGAAGCTGCATTGGTTCGACAACGCCGGAAAACGAGTCGATTAACGCAGCCGTTCGCGCCAATCAGACGCGTCGGCAGTTCAGGCAAACACATGCGCCTTGCCGGAGACGGTCAAACGCACGATCTCGCCGACGGAAGGCGCGTCGATGCCAGGCTTGCGTAGGATCAGCGGCGTGTTGCCGATCGCGGCTGCGTCAGGCGGATCGGGGTTGTTCAACAGCCGCACCGCAATCGTGCACATCGAGCCGGCGAACTCCGAGTCCGTCACCTCGGCGAAGATCGTGCCCGGCGGGCCAGACATGCCTTCGCGCGACGTGCGGTTCACCTGCACCTGCTCCGGTCGCAGCATGATGCGGGCGATGTCGCGGCGCTCCTTCGAGTCGACGGCGATGCGGCCGAGCGAGGAGGTGGCGAAGCCGCCTGAAACCTTTGCCGGCAGGATGATGGCGTCGCCAAGGAACTCGGCGACCATCCGGTCCTTCGGCTGCAGATAGAGTTCACGCGGCGTGCCGACCTGCGAGAACTTCCCGTCACGCATGACCGCGACCTGGCTGGCGAAGGACAGCGCCTCGGCCTGGTCGTGGGTGACCAGGATGGTGGTGATCCCGGCAGCTTCGAGCAATTCGGCAACTGCCTTGCGCATCGAGGCGCGCAGGCCGGTGTCGAGCGCCGAGAATGGCTCGTCGAGCAGCATCAGCCTGGGTTTCATCGCCATGGCGCGGGCCAGCGCCACGCGCTGCTGCTGGCCGCCCGAGAGCTGGTGCGGGCGGCGTTTGAGGATCGCCTTGTCGAGCCCGACCGTATAGGCAAGCTCGGCGATGCGCTCGGTGCGCTGGTCCTCGCCGCGGGCCATGCCGAAGCCGATATTGTCGGCGATGCTGAGATGCGGAAACAGTGAGCCGTCCTGCGCCACCAGGCCGATGCCGCGGCGATGCGCCGGCACGGCATGGCCGCCATTGGCCAGTACCTGGCCGTCGAGCACGACGCGCCCCTGGTCGGGCGCCTCGAAGCCGGCGATCAGCCGCAGCAAGGTGGTCTTGCCACAGCCGGACGGCCCGACGATCGCAGTGCGGCTGCCGCTGGCGGCGCTGAGGTCGATGCCGGCAAGGGCTGCGACCGGGCCGTAATGCTTGGTGAGGCCGCTGATTTCGAGAAAGCTCATCGTCCGGCCATCCGTTTCGACTGGACATAGAGCAGCCAGGTCAGCGGCAGCGACATCGCCACCATGATGAAGGCGTAAGGGGCGGCGGAGGCATAGTCGATCTCGCCGCTGTAGGACCAGAACGCCATGGTCAGCGTGCGCGTGCCGTTGGGCGCCAGCATCTGGGTAGCGGTCAGTTCGTTCATGATGCCGAGCGCCACCAGCGCCATGCCGGCCGCAGCCCCAGGCGCCGAAAGGCGGATCGTCGTCGACCACAGCGCTTTCAGCGGCGGCCGGCCGAGGCTGGCGGCGGCGCGTTCGAGCTCGATCGGCGCCTGCGCGATCGACGCGCGGAGGCTAATCAGAGCCCGCGGCAGGAACATCAGGGCATAGGCGACCAGGATGGTGAACAGCGTCTGGTAGAGCGGCATGGCGATGCGCACGGTGATGGTGACCAGCGCCAGTGCAATGACGACGCCGGGCAGCGAGCCGACAATGTAGTTGCAGCCCTCGAGCAGCCGCTGCAGCGGCCCCGGCGCCCGGATCGAGATCCATGCCATCGGCATGGCTGCGATGGTCGCAAGCAGGGCGCCGGCGAGCGCCAGGAACAGCGTCTGGCCAAGCGCCAGGCCGATCTCGTCGAAACGCCAGACATCGGCGCCGCCGGCGACCAGCCAGCGGCCGATGGTGACGAAGGGCACGCCGATGGCGAGTAGCGTGGTGATGGCAGGCAGAGCCAGGCAAGGCAGCGTGGCGCGTCCGAGCCTGCTGCGCTGCCGGTGGCGCGCCGCACCTGAGCCGACGCGGGCATAACGCTCTTCGCCGCGCACCAACACCTCGAGAGCGAGCAGCACGAAGCAGCAGGTCACCAGGACGCCGGCCAGCATGTTGGCGGCGGGTCCGTTGAAGGTCGACTGGAACTGGTCGACGATGGCGGTGGTGAAAGTGTCGAAGCGGATGAAGACATAGAGGCCATATTCGGCCAGCAGATGCAGGCCAACCAGCAGCGCGCCGCCGCAAATGGCGAGTCTCAGCTGCGGCAGCACGACGCGTGCGAACACGCGCCACGGTCCGAGGCCGAGCGCTGCGGCTGCGTCTTCCAAAGCGGGATCGAGCCGGCGCAGCGACGCCGCGATCGGCAGATAGAGGAACGGGAAATAAGCGAGGACCGACACCAGCACGCCGGCCCAAAGGCCGTGCAATCCCGGCACCAGGGTAATCCAGGCATAGGAGTGCACGAAGGCGGGGATGGCGAGCGGCGCCACCGACAGCCAGGCCCAGAGGCGAGCGCCGGGCAGGTCGCTGCGCTCGGTCAGCCAAGCCAGCGCCATCGACAGGACGATGGCGATGGGGACGGTGAGTGCCACCAGAAGCACGGTGTTGATCAGAAGTTCGCCAACGCGCGGCCGGAAGACCAGGGCCGAGACAGAGTCCCAGCCGGTCTGCACGGCGATCCAGATGATGAAGGCAAGCGGCAGCAGCGACAGCAGCGAGACGATGATGGCGGCAAGAGCGATCCAGGACATAGGCTGCCGGCGGGATCGCCCGGCTGCCTGGCCTGAACGTACGAGATCGACCGCAGATTGCATCAGCTCGGCCGCGCCACTGCCGCCGGAGCGGGGGCGCCGCAGGCGCGGCCGGAAACGCAATGTGTCGTCATGGACAATGCCATCCCGAAAACAGAGCGCTCCTGCGGAAAGCCTCGCAGGAGCGCAAACGTTGCCCTTTTAGGACGAACGCGGACTAAAGCAAGCCGGCTGCCGTCATCAGATCGGTCACCTTCTTGGAGTTCAGCTTTGCCGGGTCGACCTTCGGCGCCTGCAGATCGGCCAGCGGCACCAGCTTGGGATTAGAGGCGGCGCCCTTGCCGACCGCGTACTCGAAGGACGTGCCGGTCTTCAGCACGTCCTGACCGCCCTTGCCGGTCACCCATTTCAGGAACGCCTGGGCTTCCTTCGGATGCTTGCTCGAGGCCAGCACGCCGCCGCCGGAAATCGAGACGAAAGCGCCGGGATCCTGGTTCTTGAAATAGTGCAGCTCGACGTTCTTGCTGTTCTCGCCGGTCTTGGCCTGATCGCCGAAATAGTAATAGTGGTAGATGATGCCGCCTTCGATCTCGCCGGCATTGACCGCCTTCATCACCGTGCCGTTGCCCTTGTAGGCGGTGAAATTCTCCTTCATCGCGTTCAGCCAGTCGGCGGTGGCGGCTTCGCCCTTGAGCTCAAGCAGCGCGCTGACGATGGCCTGGAAATCGGCGCCCGACGGCGAGGCGGCCCAGCGGCCTTTCCAGCTCGGATCGGCGAGATCGAGCATCGATTTGGGCAGCTGGTCGGCGATGAGCTTGGTCTTGTTGTAGGCAAAGACGGTGCTGCGCGCCGCGACACCCACCCATTTGCCGCTGCTCGGCTGGAATTCAGCCGGAACCTGGGCCAGCGTATCGGCGTCGACCGGCGCGAAAAGGCCCGCCGCTTCGACCAGGGTCATGGCCGGGGAGTTCTCGGTCAGGAATACGTCGGCTGGCGAAGAAGCGCCTTCGGCGACGATCTGGTTGGAGAAATCGCTGTCGCCGCCATTGCGCAAGGTGACCTTGATGCCGGTTTCCTTGGTAAAGCCATTGACCCATTCCTTGGCCAGGCTCTCGTGCTGGGCGTTGTAGACGATAATGCCGGCATCTTCCGCCATCGCCGGACCGGCGATCAGGCTGATTGCTAGCGCGGTGGCGCCGACCAGGGTGGAAAGAGCATATTTCATGGCGTCATCCTCGATCTCGGCGGTTCTGGTTTTGCACGGCTGCACCTACCAATACCTGATTACCATAGTCAACATTGGTGGGCTGCTTCAATCCGTCGCTCGCCCGCAAACTTTCGTGATTTTGCCGCACTTTGGCTTGGACATTATTTCGTTGGCCACGTAACAAATCAGCGCCGAAGCGCGAAGATCGGGGAGTGAACTCTTGTGAGCGGCAAGGATGAGGCCGAGCTTTCCCGGCTGATGCGGGCCGCGATCGCGGGAGACGAAAGGGCTTACGCCGACTTTCTGCACCGGATCGCCGCACTGGTTCGCGGCTTTGTCAGGCGCAAGATCGTACAGGGCGGGGTCGATCCCGAGGATGTCGTGCAGGAAACCTTGCTGGCCATTCATGTGAAACGGCATACCTGGCGCCAGGACGCGCCGGTGCTGCCGTGGATCTATGCGATTGCCCGCTTCAAGCTGATCGATGCCTTCCGGCGGCGCGGACGGCGCATCGAGATCGAGATCGACGAGATCGCCGAGACCTTTGCCGAGCCGGAGACCGAGACCGTCAGCGAACGCGACATTAGCCGGGCGCTGGACGGCCTGCCGCCGGCGCAGCGGTCGGTGGTCTCGGCCATATCGGTCGATGGCCGCTCGATCGGCGAGACGGCGGCCAAGCTCGGCGTCAGCGAGACGGCGGTCAGGGTGTCGCTGCATCGCGGGCTTGCCGCGATCGCCAAACGCTTCGGGCGGCAGTGACATGAGAACCGAAGATCTCATCAAGGCACTCGACGCTGATATCAGCAGCAAGGCGATGCCGCTGCGCTCGGCCTGGTGGATGGCTGCGGCTGCGGCGGTGGTGATCGCGGCGGTGGTCTTCTTTCTCACCATCGGGCCACGTCCCGACATCATGATCGCCATGCACACGATGCGGTTCCTGGCGAAATTCGTCTTCACTATCGTGCTTGCCATCACCGCCTTTGGCCTGATCCGGGCACTGTCGACACCGGGCGCTTCGACGGCGAGAGCCGCGGCCTGGATGGCGGCTGCGCCGCTGCTTGTGGCTGTGGCCGTAGCTCTCGAACTGTTCATGGTGCCGGAGCCGATGTGGAGCACGCGCATGGTCGGCTCCAACATGTTGATCTGCATGGGCTTCATCCCGCTGATCGGCATCGGGCCGCTTGCCGTGTTCCTGTGGATGCTGCGCTATGGCGCGCCGACGCGGCCGGTGCTTGCCGGTGCGGTCGCAGGCCTGCTCGCTGGCGGCCTGGCGGCGACCTTCTATGCCGCGCACTGCTTCGACGATTCGCCGCTTTTCGTCGCCACCTGGTATACGCTTGCCATCGCCGTCCTTGCCGGGCTCGGCGCGCTCGGGGGACGGTTCTTCGTGCGCTGGTAACCGGCCCGCCTGAGGTAGCCCGCAATAATCACCGATCCTTAATCATGCCGGCAATTGTTTGCGGGTTAACCCTGTTGCCGGTGGCTCAGGCGCAACCTTTCCTTAAAATCGATCATCCAAGGTTTCCTGCAGAAATGTGTTGCGCACGGGGTGGCATGCACAGTGACGCGATGGAAACGAAAAAGCCTGCGGGCTGACGGTCACGTGGCTTTGGTGCTCGCGGCCGGAGGATTTTGCGCCGCCGTCGTGGCGATGCTGCTGTCGCGGCTCGACGTCAGCGCCGAAGTGCTGAAGCTCTGTCTGCTGATATCGGTGCCGGTCACCGCCGTGGCGCTGATGCTCGCCGCGCTGTTCATTTACCGGATACTCGACGACCGCCGGCAGATCGCCGAGAGCGAGCAGCGTTTTCGGCGCGCCATGGAGGATTCGGCGATCGGCATCGCCATTGTCGGCCTCGATGGCCGTATCCACGAAACCAATCCGGCCTTCGCCGCCATGCTCGACTACAGCAAGGAAGAGATCGAGGCGCTGACTTTCTTCCAGATCACGCATCCCGACGATGTGCTGATCGGCCGTGAGACCATGGACGGCATCCGGGCGGGCACCGTCAACGCCTTCCAGTTCGAAAAGCGTTACCTCAAGAAGGACGGCACGCCGGTGTGGGCCCATCTTGCCGGTTCCGTCATTCGCGACGAGAAGAGCGGCCGTCCGCTCTACCTCGTCTCGCAGATCGAGGATATCGACGCGCGCAAGCAATCTGAGGCGCGCATAGCCGAGGCCGAAACGCGCTGGAATTTTGCCCTGGCCAGCGCCGGGCAAGGTGTCTGGGACCTCGACATGCGCAAGGGCGGCACCACCTATTCCGCCGCCTGGGTGAAGATGCTGGGCTATGCCGAGGGCGAGCTGGACGGCGACCCCGACCGCTGGCTGACGATGATCCATCCCGACGACCGCGAGAATGTGGCCGAGGCCGATCGCGCCCATCTGGAGGGCAGGACGCCGTTCTTCGAAGCCGAGTTCAGGATGCGCCACAAGGACGGCCACTGGGTCTGGATACTCGATCGCGGCAAGACGCTCGAGCGCGACAGCGAAGGCCGGCTGATCCGGGCCATAGGCAGCCTGACCGACATCACCCAGCGCAAGCAGGCCGAGGAAAGCCTGATTGTGTCGGCGGCGGCTCTGGCGGATGAGAAGGAACGGCTGAGGGTGACGCTGCAGTCGATCGGCGACGCCGTCATCTGCACCGATGCCGCCAACCGCATCACTTTCATGAACCCGGTCGCCGAAAAGCTGACCGGCGTTGTCGGCGCCGAGGCGCTCGGCAAGACGCTTGGCCATGTCTACTGGGCAGTGGACGAGGAGACCGGGCAAAGGATCGGCATGACCCGGCCGGCGCTCGGCGGCTCCAGCCCAGCCGACCAGAACAGCCGCGCCGTCCTCATCCGCCGCGACGACACGCGCTGCAGCATCCGCCACGTGGTGTCGCCGATCATGAATGACCGCCAGGAGTTCTGTGGCCTGGTTATCGTCTTTCAGGATTTCACCGATGCGCGCGCTTTGCAGCGCCAGCTCGCCTACGCCGCCGCGCATGACGCGCTGACCGGCCTTGCCAATCGCTCAAGCTTCATCGGCACCATGGAAGAGCTGGTCGACCGGCGCCGCAAGGCCGGCTCGGCAACACTGGCGGGCGAGCATCATTTCATGTTCATCGACCTCGACCATTTCAAACTGGTCAACGACACCGGCGGCCACGCCGCCGGCGACGCCCTGCTGAAGCGGGTTGCCGAGGCTATTCGCGGCGCGCTTGGGCCGGAGGATATCATCGCCCGCCTCGGCGGCGATGAATTCGCGGTCGTCCTGAAATCGGGGTCGAGCGCTGGCGCCAAGATTGCCGCCCGCTCGATCATCGACGCCATACGCGGCCTGCAGTTCACCTGGGACGGCCGGCCGCATGCGATCGACGCCAGCATCGGCGTGGCGCCGATCCGCAGCGGCGAAGTCGACGAGATCATCGCCCGCGCCGATGCCGCCTGCTATGCGGCCAAGGCCGCCGGCCGCGGCTGTGTTTCCGTGGCGCCTGACGATAACGAGTCAAATGGTCAGGCCGAGCGGCCGCTCGCGGCAGCGTCCTGACGGCGGAACGGACTAGAGCGATTCAGCGTTTCACAGAATCGCTGAACCGCTCTAAACATTTGTTTTTACGCAATTCCGGACGGAAAACCGTTACACACTTTTCCTGGAATCGCTCTAGTGTTCTGATAGGTTAGCGCGTCGGAACCGGGTGTTCGCCGCGATAGTCGTAGAAGCCGCGTCCGGTCTTGCGGCCAAGCCAGCCGGCCTCGACATACTTCACCAGCAGCGGGCAGGGGCGATATTTCGAATCCGACAGGCCGTCATGCAGCACCTGCATGATCGACAGGCAGGTGTCGAGCCCGATGAAGTCGGCGAGCTGCAACGGCCCCATCGGATGGTTGGCGCCAAGCTTCATGGCGGTGTCGATGGCGTCGACCGAGCCGACGCCCTCGTAGAGCGTGTAGATCGCCTCGTTGATCATCGGCAGCAGGATGCGATTGACAATGAAGGCCGGGAAATCCTCAGAGACGGTGATCGTCTTGTCGAGCTGCTTCACATAGTTCTTGGCTGCCTCGAAGGTCTGGTCCTCGGTGGCGATGCCGCGCACCAGTTCGACCAGCTTCATCAGCGGCACCGGGTTCATGAAATGTATGCCGATAAAGCGCTCGGGACGGTCGGTCTGCGCGGCCAGGCGGGTGATCGAAATCGACGACGTGTTGGTCGCCAGGATCGCTTCCGGATTGAGCTGCGGACAGAGCTGGGCATAGATCTTGCGCTTGACCGTCTCGTCCTCGGTCGCCGCTTCGATCACCAGATCGGCACCGGCGAGATCGGCCATGGCGGGAGCCGCCGAAATGCGCGCCATCGCTTCGTTGCGCAGCTTTTCGTCAAGCTTTCCGGAGCCAACCTGACGGGCCATGTTGCCGCTGACGGTGGCAATGCCCTTCTCGATACGGTCGGGCGAGATATCGTAGATCAGCACCTTGAAGCCCGAAAGCGCGGACACATGCGCGATGCCGCCGCCCATCTGGCCGGCGCCAATAATGCCGATCGTCTCGATCTTGGCCATTTGCAGCGATCCCGTCGAAAAGGCCTTAGCGGCCTGCTTTTTGTGCAGTGCAAACTAAAAGGGTGGGGCAGCTTCGTCTACCCCACCCTTCACAATTTAATACGCTTTGGCAGAGAGCGTCAAAGCGCCTTTTGCAGCTCCGGCAGGATGACGAACAGGTCGCCGACCAGGCCGTAATCGGCAACCTGGAAGATCGGCGCCTCTTCGTCCTTGTTGATGGCGACGATGACTTTCGAATCCTTCATGCCGGCAAGGTGCTGGATGGCGCCGGAAATGCCGACGGCAATGTAGAGGTCGGGAGCCACGACCTTGCCGGTCTGGCCGACCTGCCAGTCGTTCGGGGCATAGCCGGCATCGACGGCAGCGCGCGAGGCGCCGACGGCGGCACCGAGCTTGTCGGCGACCGGCAGGATGACTTCCTGGAACTTCTCCGCCGAGCCGAGCGCGCGGCCGCCCGAGATGATGATCTTGGCCGAGGTCAGCTCCGGACGGTCGGTCTCCGACAGCTTGTTCTCGACGAAAGAGGACAGGCCTGGGTTGGCCGCTGCCTTGACGGTCTCGACCGCAGCCGAACCACCTTCGGGCGCCGCCTGGAAGGAAGCGGTGCGCACGGTGATCACCTTCTTGGCGTCGCTCGACTGCACCGTCTGGATGGCGTTGCCGGCATAGATCGGACGCTTGAACGTATCCGGCGAAACCACCTCGATGATTTCCGACACCTGCGCGACATCGAGCAGGGCCGCCACGCGCGGCGCGATGTTCTTGCCCGACGAGGTCGCCGGGGCAATGATGGTGTCGTAGGCGCCGGCCAGCGAGACGACAAGTGCCGCCGTCGGTTCGGCGAGGCGCTCGGCCAGTTCGTCGGCCTCGGCCAGCAGCACCTTGCTGACGCCCTTTAGCTTGGCGGCGGCATCGGCAGCACCCTTGGCGCCCTTGCCGGCAACCAGCACATGCACGTCCGAACCGATCTGCAGGGCAGCCGACAGCGCCTTGGCGGTCTGGTCGGAAAGGCTTGCATTGTCGTGTTCTGCGATGAGGAGAATGGTCATCTTTCTGTTCCTTTCCCGATCGCTTACAAAACGCCGGCTTCGTTCTTGAGCTTGTCGACCAGTTCGGCGACGCTCTTGACCTTGACGCCCGCCTTGCGGCCACTCGGCTCCTCGGTCTTGATCACCTTGAGGCGCGGCTTGACGTCGGCGCCGTAATCGGCCGGGGTCTTTTCGTCGAGCGGCTTCTTCTTGGCCTTCATGATGTTGGGCAGCGAGGCGTAACGCGGCTGGTTGAGGCGAAGATCGGCGGTGACGATCGCCGGCATCTTCAGCTCCACCGTCTGCAGGCCGCCATCGACTTCGCGCGTCACCTTGGCCTTGTCGCCGTCGAGCACCACCTTGGAGGCGAAGGTGCCCTGTGCCCAGCCGAGCAAAGCGGCCAGCATCTGGCCGGTCTGGTTGGAATCGTCGTCGATCGCCTGCTTGCCGAGGATGACGAGGCCGGGCTGTTCTGCCTCAACAACGCCCTTCAGCACCTTGGCGACGCCCAGCGGCTCGGTCTGTTCTTCGGTCTTGACCAGGATGGCGCGGTCGGCGCCCATGGCGAGCGCGGTGCGCAGGGTTTCCTGCGCCTGCTGCGGACCGATCGAAACGACGATGATCTCTTCGGCCTTGCCAGCTTCCTTCAGCCGGATCGCCTCTTCCACCGCGATCTCGTCGAACGGGTTCATCGCCATCTTGACGTTGGCGAGTTCCACCGCCGAACCATCAGCCTTCACGCGAACCTTGACGTTCGCATCCACAACCCGCTTCACGGGCACAAGGATCTTCATTTGCCTGTCACCTCTCCTGAGATATTCGGGCGCGCTATAGCAGCGTGCGCCACTGCAGAGTTGTCGAAAGCCGACATTCCTGACTGAATTCCGGCACTACGGAATTCTGGCCGGACGGAATTCTTGTCTTCTGCCGCCTAACGGTGGCGTCCTCCGTAGTTGTGGCAGCGCAACACGTCAATATGCTACGGCAGCGGCCAAACCACTCAAATCGGTTCAGTCCTGAGCGGAAGCGCTGCCGCGGCCCCAGCGCGTCGCCGGTTGCGTGGACGCGGGATCGGCCGGCGCTGGCCCGGTGGAAACGGCGGGCTGATCGGCGGGTTCGGGCTCGCCGTCGTCACCGGCAAGCAACGGCACGCCGCGGCTGCGCATGATGAGCACCAGTACGCCGCCGGCAATGATGCCGCCGATATGGCAGGCCCAGGAAATCTGGTTTTCGCCGCCGGCGGCAAACATCACCACCTGGAAGCCGATCCACAGGATCAGCGGGATGAAGGCCGGGATGCGCAGTGGAATACGGGCGAAGACCAGCACCCACACCTTCACTCGGGGGTATAGGACCAGATAGGCGGCGACGACGCCGGCGATGGCGCCGGAGGCGCCGATCAGCGGCACTTGCGAATCCCAGGCGACGAGCCCCTGGAAAAAGGCTCCCGCGATGGCGCACAGCAGGTAGAAGATGAGGTAGCGGATGTGGCCGAGCGCATCCTCGACATTGTCGCCGAACACCCACAGGAACAGCATGTTGCCGCCGAGATGGAAGATATCGGCGTGCAGGAAGGCATAGGTGATGTAGCTCAGGCTCTCCGGAATGACGATGAACTGGGGCGAGAGTTCGGCTGTGTCGTGGACAACTGAAGGAATGAAGCCGAGGCCGAGCACGGCTGCGTTGTTGAAATTTTCACCGCCGATCGTGGTGATAAGAAAGACCAGCGCGTTGGCCGCGATCAGGCCGATCGTGACATATTGCAGCCTTATGTGGCGCAGCCTGTTGGTGTCGTAAAGCGGGATAAACATGCCCCGGATCCTCGTCCGCTTTCGAGAAAACTCAGCGGTTCTTGCCGGGCACCCATAACACGTCGGCATTTCCGTTGTCATTGACCGCACGGGCGGCCACGAACAGAAAGTCGGAGACGCGGTTGATGTATTTCAGCCCCTCGCGGTTGACGTGCTCGGCCGGGTCCTGCGCCAGCGCCACCATGATGCGCTCTGCCCGCCGCGCCACGGTTCGGGCAAGATGCAGGGCCGCGGCCGCCGGCGTGCCGCCGTTGAGCACGAAGGATTTCAGCGGCTTAAGCTCTTTGTTGAGGAGGTCGATGTCTTTTTCGACGCGGTCGGTCTGCGAGGCGATGATGCGCAGCGGCTCATAGTCCAGCGGCTTGCCGTCGTCAGGCACGGCGAGATCGGCGCCGAGATCGAACAGGTCGTTCTGGATGCGGGACAGCATCGCGTCGATCGCGGGATGGCCAGCTGCGGTGTGCAGGCGAGCGATGCCGATGCAGGCATTGGCTTCATCGACGGTCCCATAGGCATCGACGCGCAGGTCGGATTTCAGCCTGCGTTCACCGATGCCGAGGCCTGTGGTGCCGTCGTCGCCGGTGCGGGTGTAGATCTTGTTGAGCTTGACCACGTCGCCTCCCGAACGGCCGTCACTTGCGGGTGAAATACACCACCAGCAGGATCAGCGCCAAGGCCACGGCCTGCAATAGCACACGGGCCTGCATCAGCTTGTTGGAGGTGACGCCGTCGCCGCCGCGCATCATGTTGATGAGGCCGCGGACCAGCACGATCAAGACCGCGGCCATGGCCACAACGGCGAGGATTTTGAAGACGGTGACCATCTAACGGCTCCAGTTCGTTTCGCTCAGGCGCGCCTGGCAAGCACGCGGTAGAGCATCGATGCCGGCAGGATGCGCTTGAGCATGACGCCGATTCTGGCCGGCACAGTTACCACATAGTGTGGGCGTGGGCGCCGCGACAGAAGTGCATGGCGCACGGCCGTGTAGACCACCTCTGGCCCCGGTTTCAGCCGCGATGAGCTGCCGCCGGCCGTGAGCCGCGCCAGTTGCGCGGCATAGGCGACGTGGTGGACGGAGTTCTCGTGGTCGATGTTTTTCAAAAACCAGAACAGCCCGTTGCTGGCAATTTTCGACGTCACCGGCCCGGGCTCGATCAGCGAGACGTGGACGCCGCTGCCCTGCAATTCCTGCTGCATGCACAGCATCAGGCCCTCAAGCGCGTGCTTGGAGGCCGAATAGGCGCCGCGAAAGCGCACCGGCGTCAGTCCGAGGATCGAGGAACAATGAACGAGGCGGCCGTGTCCCTGGCGGCGCATTACCGGCACGATGCGTTGGGTCAGGTCGTGCCAGCCGAAGAAATTGGCCTCGAACTGCTCCCGCAATGCCGAAACCGGCAGGTCTTCTACGGCGCCCGGCTGTGCATGGGCGCCATTGTTGAACAGGGCGTCGAGGCGTCCGCCTGTCCGCTCCAGCACCGATGCCGCAAGGGCGGCGATGGAGTCGGGCTCACGGTAGTCGAGATAAAAGGCCTCGATACCCACGGCCTCGAGCGCGGCGATGTCTTCAAGCTTGCGCGCCGTCGCGAACACCCGCCAGCCATCCGACTTCAGCGCCCGGGCGCAATAGGCGCCAATTCCGGAAGAGGCACCGGTGACAATGATGGTGCGCAATTCTTTCGCCGGTGGGATCGTGGTTTGAGCAAGGGTTGCCATTTGCCACAATCCCTTCCCATATTCGCGGCGTCGAGACAATCGAAGGGAACGCGGCTCTTGATGCGGAATATCGTCGTGCTGCGCCGCGTGCTCTATGACGCGCTTGGCCATTTCAACACCGACGACGGCTGGGCGATGGCCAGCCATCTGGCGATCACATCGCTGATGGCGCTGTTTCCGTTCCTGATCTTTGCCACCACGCTGGCGAGTTTCCTGGGCGCGCAGGCGTTCGCCGATACGGCCGTGCATCTGGTCTTCGATACCTGGCCCGAGCAGATTGCCAAGCCGATCGCGCGCGAGGTGCTCAACGTGCTGACCGTGCGGCGCACCGATCTTTTGACCTATGGCGTGCTCCTTGCCGCCTATTTCGCCTCCAACGGCATCGAGGCACTGCGCACCTCGCTCAACCGCGCCTACCGCGTCGCCGAAACACGCGGCATCATCTACCGCCGGGTGCAGAGCATCATCTTCGTGCTGATCGCCACGGCCGGCTTCCTGGCGATCAGCGTGCTTCTGGTGTTCGCGCCGCTGCTCGCGCGGCTCGCAGAAGCGCATATCGAATGGATCAAGCCCTATATGGGCACGATCACGCTGTGGCGTTTCATCATCGCCTCGACCGTCATTGTCGGCGGGCTGTTTGCCGTGCATTTCTGGCTGCCAGCGGGCAAGCGCCGCCTCGTCTCGATCGTACCGGGCATCCTGTTCACGCTTGCCGCATGGCTTGTCGGCTCAACCGTCTTTGCCACCTATCTCGATCACTTCTCGTCCTATGTCACGACCTATGCCGGGCTCGCCTCGATCATGATCGCGGTGGTTTTCCTGTACATGTTATCGGCGATCTTCATCCTCGGCGGCGAACTCAACGCCGCGATCAGCCGCTATCTTGAAGCGAGGGCGCGGGTCGGATGACAGGAATTGAGGAAGTGAGGACTTGAGGAAAAAAGGGCCATATCTGGCGTCGGGTGCTTTTTTCTCCAATTCCTCAATTCCTCAATTCCTCAATTCCTCAATTCCTCAATTCCTCAATTCCTCAATTCCCCAGTTTTTCCGTTGGCCGGCCGGGCGGTGGCCAGCCCAACGCCTAATGTCGCGATCGCCATGCCGACAATCTGCACGAGGCTGAGCTGTTCGCCGAACAGCGCCCAGGCGATGACAGCCGTGACGGCCGGAACCAGGTAGAACAGCGACGCGACCTTCGACATCTCGCCGTCGCGGATCATCACCATCAACAGGAAGATGGCGCCGATCGACAGCACCAGCACCAGCCAGGCCATGGCAAAGATCAGCTCGCCATTGATGACGACCGTGTGGGTCTCGAAGGCCAGCGAAGCCAGGATCATCAGCGCGCCGCCGCCGACATATTGCCACATCGTCGCCGCCACCAGGTCGCCGCCCGACGCATAGCGCTTCTGCCAGATGGTGCCGGCGCTCATGCCCAGCACCGAGACGAGCGAAGCGACCAGCGTTTCCGACGTGACGCCGCCACCGAGCGCGCCGAGCTTCGGCCACAGCACGATGACGACACCTATGAGGCCAACGGCGAGGCCGGCCCAGTGGCGCGGCAGGATGGCCTCGCCGAGGAACTTGCCGGCAAGCACCGCCGTGATCAGCGGCTGCAGCCCGACGATCAGCGCCGAAAGTCCGGCCGGCATGCCTCGGTGGATCGCCCAGAACACCGCGCCGAGATAGACGCCATGCATGAGGATGCCGGCGACGGTGGCGTGAAGCGCTTCGGCCCTTGTGGCGCGCTTCGAGCCAAACACGAGCATCAGGCCGGCGAGCAGCAAGGCGGCAATGACAAAGCGGGCCGCCAGGAAAGTGAAGGGTTCCGCCCATGGCATGGCATAACGCGCACCGATGAAGCCGGTCGCCCACAGGACGACGAAGGAGGCGGGGATGAACCGCTTGAGACTGTGCATTTTTGGGGGAAGCCGTTCGTGTCCGGTGGGGGCCGATTGGGTGAAGAGTCAACTACGGCAATTGCTCTAATGCGCTTCAATCCGGCAAGCAAAGCGAAACAATTGATACATAAGCTCATGGGAATGTAAGGGGCGGCCGAATTCAAAGGGCGGCGTCACGGCAATCGGCTTCTGTCGATCGATCCGGCGACACGGCGTTTCGGCTTCGACAGGGAGCGCGCATGCTGTTGCATCTCGACACAAGCTGGCTGTTGATGACGGTTGCGAGCGTGGCCGTGTTCGGCTTCTTCTTCGGCTCAGCGCTTGACGCCATCATGCAGGAGGACGGTTTTGGGTCGACCGGCAACACGCTGCTGTTCACGCTTGGCTTTTTCGTTGCGATCATGGTCGCAAACGAGCATGGCATCGTCCTTAGAGATCTGAAGCTCGCGGTTGCCTGGGGACTGGGCGGCGCCTTCGCGTTTATCGCCGCGTTGGCGCTGCTCAAGGCGGGGCTGGCCCGCCTTTAGCTAGAGGCCGACCAGCCGCCGGACATCGTCCGGTGAAGCGCCTGCCTGCCTGAGTGCGGCAAGGCCGGTATCGCCAAAACTCTTCGACAATTTGCGCCCATCCGGTCCAAGCACGAGACGGTGGTGGAAATAGTCCGGCTGGCCGAGGCCGAGCAGTTCCTGCAGCAGGCGCTGGATGCCGGTCGCGGCATAGAGGTCGCGGCCGCGCACGACATGGCTGACGCCTTGCAGGGCGTCGTCGACGACGACGGCCAGGTGATAGCTGGTCGGGATGTCGCGGCGCGCCAGGATGACGTCGCCCCAATCCTGCGGCCGGGCTTCGACAGCTCTTGTCGCCGACAGCGTCTCGTCGGTGAATTCGCGCCAGGACAAATCCGTGCCGAGGCGTGCCCGTGCCGCTTCGACGTCGAGGCGCCAGGCGAAGGGCGCATTGTCGGCGATCCGGCGGTTGCGTTCGCGGATCGGCAGCGCCTTGTCGGCGGCGGGATAGAGCGGCACGCCGTCGGGGTCGCGCGGCCAGTCGCGGCCGCGCTTTTCGCTGTCGGCGATAAAAGCCCTGATCTCGCCACGGCTCATGAAGGCGGGGTAGACGAGCTCTTCGCGGATCAGCCGGTCGAGTACGGCCTGATAGTCGGCGAAATGTCCGGCCTGGCGGCGCACCGGTCGTTGCCATTCGAGACCCAGCCATGCGAGGTCGCGAAAAATGCCGGCCTCGAATTCCGGCGTGCAGCGCGTCGTGTCGATGTCCTCGATGCGCAGCAGCAGGCGGCCGCCGGCAGCGCGCGCCAGTTGCTGGTTGAGCAGCGCCGAATAGGCATGGCCGAGATGCAGTTCGCCATTCGGGCTCGGCGCGAAGCGGAATGTCAGGAGCGTCATCTCAGAGGCGGCAATCCGGTTGTGCAGGGGTTTTGCCAATTGCTACTTTGCTGCTCATCGGCGGACAAGGATACCATGCAACGCATCGCGACACTGGACGACATTGCGCGGGGGCTGGATGCGCTTTGCACTATCGATCCGCGGCTGGAAAAGGTGCGAGGCATGGCCGGCGAGGTGCCGTTGCGGCTGTCGGAGCCGGGGTTTCGTAGCCTTGCCTCGATCATCGTCTCGCAGCAGGTCTCTCGCGCGAGCGCCGATGCCATTTTCGGCCGGCTGGTGAAACTGGTCGATCCGCTGACGCCGCAGGCGATCCTCGCTTCCGGCGAGGACATGTTTCGCGAGGCCGGGCTGTCGCGGCCGAAGCAGCGCGGTCTGATCGCGGTTGCCCAGGCCGTGGCCGACGGGCTCGACCTGCACCACCTCTGTTCGCTCGATGCCGAGGAGGCGATCGCGGCGATGACAGCGGTGCCGGGCATCGGCCCGTGGACGGCGGAAGTCTATCTTCTGTTCGCCGCCGGCCACCCCGATATTTTCCCCGCGCGCGACGTCGCGCTGCAGAGCGCGGTCGGCCATGCGCTCGGCATAGATCCACGTCCGCCGGAGAAAACACTCATCGCGCTGGCCGAATCATGGAGCCCGTGGCGAGGTGTCGCATCGCGGCTTTTCTGGTCCTATTATCGCGAAACCAGG
The DNA here is from genome assembly GCF_057786075.1 of Mesorhizobium sp. P171375. Lineage (NCBI taxonomy): Bacteria > Pseudomonadati > Pseudomonadota > Alphaproteobacteria > Hyphomicrobiales > Phyllobacteriaceae > Mesorhizobium > Mesorhizobium sp. P171375. The sequence goes on along the minus strand of NZ_JBYNWF010000001.1, from coordinate 69,116 downwards.
GGCAGGGACGCCGCGCCACCGGCCTGAAACCGCAAAAAAGCATGAAAATCATGCATTTTTGCCGCTTTTGAGGAGCGACAATCCGCTTCACATCCCTGTCATGTCGGGCTTACAGTATCCGCGCCGATCGGTTCTAGAACGAGGAGGTCAACAAGGTGACGGTTGCCGTATCTCCGGATGGGCTTCCCGCGCTGGTGCTGAATGCGGATTACCGTCCGCTCAGCTATTACCCCTTGTCGCTCTGGTCCTGGCAGGACGCCATCAAGGCGGTGTTCCTCGACCGAGTCAACATCGTCGCCGAATACGAGCATGCGGTGTCTTCGCCGACCTTCTCGATGAAGCTGCCCAGCGTCGTCAGTCTGAAGGCCTATGTGAAGCCGTCCAGGCACCCGGCGTTCACCCGCTTCAACGTCTTCCTGCGCGACCGCTTCCAGTGCCAGTATTGCGGCACGCCCGAGGATTTGACCTTCGACCACGTCATCCCGCGCCATCGCGGCGGGGCAACGACATGGGAGAATGTCGTGGCCGCCTGTTCGCCTTGCAATCTGAGGAAGGGCGGCATGATGCCGGCGCACGCCAAGATGTGGCCGCTGCAAAAGCCCTATCAGCCGACCGTGCACGATCTGCACAACAATGGCCGGCTGTTCCCGCCCAACCATCTGCATGAAAGCTGGATGGATTATCTGTACTGGGATGTCGAACTGGAACCATAGAGTTCGGCACAAATCCGCCATGCTGGCCGCCTGACGCAGCTTTCTGCGCTTCCGGTGCTCACGTACTTAAGTACGCTCCGCTCCGGTTCTCGAAAGCCGCGCCATTCGACTCAGCCTGCCGAATTTCTGGACGAACTCTGCGTCGCGCTGAATTAATCGCGGGCCAGCGCGCCGTGGAAGGCGACGGCGGCGAGGATGAAGCTGGCGATGGCGTTCCAGCCGGCCAGCGACAGGCCGAGGATGCGAAGTGCCGCCTTGTCGCAGGACGGCGGCACGAATTTGTCGAGCGCGTCGAGAACGCCCTTGCCGCCGGTATCGACCGGGCCGGCGCCGGCCGTGCAGTCAGCCGGTCCCTGCCACCAGGCCCATTCGACGCCCGAGTGATAGACGCCGAGATAGAGGCCGTAGAGCATCAGCAGGCCGCCAATGGCGAGCAGGCCGCGCGTCAGCCAGGCCGGCGCGCTGAGCATCGAGGCGATCATCGCCAAAAGCATCAGTGGCGCGCCGATGTAATAGGGCGTGCGCTGCTCCAGGCAGAGGTGGCAGGGGATGTAGCCGCCTATGTGCTGGAAGGCGAGCGCGGTGCCGACCGTGGCGGCCATGGCGACGGCGAGAAACAAAGCCGTGCGCGTCCGCTGGCGTCCGGTGTCGGCATTCATGGTCGCTGTCATGGGTCTTCGTCCGTTGAATTCGCCGTCCGCCGGCATAGTCCTGAAACACCGCCCGCCGTGGGCGGTCAGAAGGCGTATTTGACCACGATATAGAGCGAAATCAGGGCGGCGGCGCCGGCGCCGACGATCAATCCCAAACGCTTCTCGATGAATTCCTTGATCTCCTCGCCATAGCGGCGCAGCAGCCAGGCGAGAAGCAAGAAGCGAGCGCCGCGCGCCAGGATGGCCGAGACGATGAAGACGACGAGATTGACGTGAAGCGCCCCGGCCAGAATGGTGACCACCTTCATCGGCGGCAAGTGGGCGGCGCCGGATGTGACGAGCAGCACCAGCATCAGCCCGGTGCCGGACGACTGCCACCTCTCGAACATGTCGAGGCCGCCGAAGTGCTCCAGCATCGGCCGCGCTATCGTGTCGTAGGCGTAGTAACCGATCAGCCAGCCGGCAATGCCGCCCAGCACGGACGCAACTGTGGCGGTCAGCGCGTAGCGATAGGCGCGTTCGGGCCGCGCCAACGCCATGGGCAGGTACAAGACGTCGGCAGGTATGAAAAACACCGAGCTTTCGACGAAGGCGATGAAGGCCAGCCACCATTCGGCGGATTTGCGTGCCGCCAGCGACAAGGTCCAGTCGTAAAGTCCGCGAAGCATCGGCTCTCCTGATGCAGGTCGCCCAAACTGCGCAGCGGCTTCGGGACAACGGCATGCACAAACAATGATCGAAGCGCGCCACGTCGATCTCTCAGGCCGGGCGCGCTTTCACTCGCGGCCTGTCTAGAAAGATTTTCTGCGCCGCACAATGGCAGGAGCTACACGAAACCGAAAGGCGGGCTTTTGCCGCAAGCAGGGCAGGGCGACGCATTTGGCCAGTTGACGAACAGGCCTCCAACCGTATAGTCCGCGCCCATCCAGGCCCTCAGGCCTGAGCCCCTATGGCGGAATTGGTAGACGCGCTCGACTCAAAATCGAGTTCCGCAAGGAGTGCTGGTTCGATTCCGGCTAGGGGCACCACTTCCCACCCGACACACCTTGAAACCCAAGGATTGCAAGGCCTTCGCTTTCCCCGAGGTACACTTTTAGGTACACCAGGGGGTACAAATCGAATGAGACTGGTCTTGAAGCACGTCCAGAAACGCGGCCAGACGTGGCGCTATAGGCGCAAGGTGCCCGCCCCGCTTCGGGAGATACTCGGCAAGGGTGAACTGATCGCGCCTTTAGGGGAAAGCGAGCAAGAGGCGATTAAGCGGTATGGTCGAGTGCACGGTATTGCCGAGCAGACGTTGACGGACGCGAAGCGCCGGCTCGCCGAGGGTCGAGGCCAAATCACTGCGCGCATCGAGACCCCGCTCGACCACTTCGCCAAAACTCGTGATGCAATCAAGGCTTTTGGCTTCGACCCGGACCCGCCCAGCATAAGTGAGGCCGAGTGGTTCGCCCGTTCCTCGGTGGCAGAAAGATTGACTGCCGGCCGCCCGGTTGACCCGGAAACAGGCCATCCTCTCGACGTTGCCCCTGCCGAGACCGCGCTTATAGCCGCCCTGCATTCGGGTCTTGGCCCGGCCCCCCTTCCCACGCTGGAGGACGCCAAGCGACTTTATCTAGGGGACCGTGCCAAACGCTCCAGTTCAAGCGAACTGGCGAGAAAGAAGGACGAGCAGCGGGCAGAGCGGGTAGTGGGTTATGTGATAGAAGCTCTCGGAAGGAACCCCGTCCTGACAGAGCTGCGACGGGCAGACGCCCGCGCCGTGCTCGATCACATGCTTCGCGTTAAAAACAGCCCGTCTACGGTCGAACGATATCTGAACGACATCAGGGCAGTCATTAATCACGCCCTTAAGGAAATGGACCTGGGCCGCATCGCGAACCCTTTCACAGGGCTGGAGGTAGGAGGTTCGAATGAGGGCGAGACAGCCAAGGACAAAAGGCGTTCGCTCAAGGACGCGGAGCTTATCGCCATTCGTTCGCGGATCGACACGCTGTCACGCGCCGACGACCTCAAGCACCTCTGGCGCATCTTGGAGGGCACGGGGTGCCGGCTCGCAGAGGTCACGGGTGCGCGCACCGTCGACGTCGTCGTGGAGGGAGAACTTCCTCACATCAACGTCCAATGGCACGAGGCGCGGCGTCTCAAGACCCAATCATCGCGCCGGAAGGTGCCCTTGGTAGGGGAAGCACTTAAGGCGGCGAAGGCCGCTCTGGAGGCGGCAGGCGAGGGTGCTTTGTTGTTCCCTCGCTACGGCGGAGAGAGTGGCCCCACGAGCGCGTCAGCGGCCCTCATGAAACACGTTCGGGCCATCGTGAAAGACCGCAAGGCCACGGTCCACTCCCTTCGGCACAATATGAAGGACCGCCTGCGAGTGGCCGGAGTTGCGAAGGTCACCCAAGACATGATCCTCGGGCATGCAAGCGGGGGTGTGGGGGAAACCTACGGGAGCGACGAGGCGCGGCTTAAGGTGGCGATGGACGCCATGACCAAGGCTGCAACCGCCTAGCTACTTCTTTGTCGGCCGAGTTGGCGGCGGCGGGGGAGATGACGGTTTGCCGGCGCCCACGCCTCCGACCCGGCTAGGGACCGCTGGGGGCGGGGTTGGACTGGGGGTTCCCCTGCGTTCGTGGCTGGGTGTTGGTGGGCGGGACGGCGGTTGGGGGGGCATTGGCAGCAGCTCTCATGCTTGTATAGGCGTGAAGCGTCAAAAAACAAACTCCGAGCAGAAATAGCACAAGTGCAATGATATTGAGGGCCTGTGTTAGTCCTCTGAACGGATTTCCACCACTTTCGTAAACGGTGGCAGTGATGATGCAATTGTCGATCTTCTTGATCTCTCGCTGCGCATCTTCACCGCCCGTGAAGTAGGAAACGATGTTTGCCGAGATAGCCGAACCGAAACAAAGCCAGGACATAAGCAAGAAGGTGCTGACGCCTGCGCCGCCACCAATTTTGTCCATGAATGTGATTGATATGGCGAGAGCCCCACTTGATATGCCTAACAGAGACTTGTCCAAGGTCGTCAGTTGGTCCGACCGAAGCTCCACCATGGCCTTTCGGTGCTCTAAGAGGCCTTCGAAGTAGGTCTCTGGCAATCCGTCCTCTTCCTCTGTCATTTGGCCGGTCCCGGTTCCGGCTTCGCAACGGTCGGAGGGGGTGGGAACGGGTTCTGTGACGTTGGCTGCATTGCGGTCACGGGTAGAGCCCTTACACCCGATAGCAGCTCATTCACGAGTGTCATGTTCTGACGTTGCATGTTCTGGTCGTTGTTCCAGCCACTGGGCCCGTATGCCCATTTTTCGAGGTCGTGTTTGTCGAATTTGTAGCCAAGCTCCCGGCCGATCGCGTGGAGGAGGACGACAAAAAGATCGTTCCGTTGATCGAAAAACCTGTCTTGAGCTTCCGGCATCGGCATGGGCAGGTAGAGGTTATCCATGTACACCCGAAAGGGCGCCATAACCCTTTCCACCCCATAGAACTCTAGGTCAATTAGGTTGAGTGCGCCGACGTGAATGGGATCAAGCCTAGCCTTGCGTGTCCCCATTAGATCGCGAAAAATCTTCAGTCGACGCTGTTTTCGGTCGGTCCACCGCTGCTGAAAGCGGTCGACTGCTACCGCCAGAATTGGCCCCAGGACGATTGCTGAAATTGTCGCAATGTCGATCCACCGCAATCCGAGGAAGATAACCGCGTCCACTATGCGCCCCTCATCTTGTCAAATTTTGCGTTGATGGGTCCAAGCGGGGTCTCGATGCGGTGAACGTCGTTTCTGTTGAACTCAATGGGAAGCCGAAGCGGGACCTCGATGCTTATGGGTTCGGCTTCAGCCGACATGCCCGTTATAGATTGATTGCCTACCGGGAGTGTGAAGCGGATTTTGGCCTCGACGTGAGTTCCGTCCGCCGTCAAGGCGAATTCGCCATCGTAGCGTCCGCCGCCTACATCAGCGCCCACAACCACGCCTTCCTTAAATACGAACATGCCAAATGACGTTCCGGCCACCCCCGAAAAGTAGGCAGTATAGAACCCGTCAACGGGGGTGTGTTTCGAGCTGTCCATTTTTAACCCTCAAGTCTACGCAGGAACGAAGTAGGAACACTCTTAGCAAACTTTCAATAGGGTGCGGTCGATTTACCCAAGAAAGTTTTAGGTGCGTACGGGGAGGAAGTCGTCCAGTGGAACGGGCGGGCCTGTAAACCCAAGGGCGGAACTGCTATTTCAATACCGTAAGAGGTCCCTTCTGGTATAAAATCGCGGAAAGGAGATAGCCGTACCATGTCGCTTTTTTCTTTCCTGTTTCGATCCAAGGCACAGAAGGCAGTAGACGAACTTCAGGACGGATTGAACCGTCGTCTGTCGGCGATCCAAGCTGGCCTAGAGCTGTTCGAAAGGACGACTAAGGTATTCGCAGTGTCTGGCATCGAGGAGGGTTCATCGGAGGCCGCGTCGTTCAAACTTGCTCAAGGAAAGCACGGCTACTTCACAAGTGCGCTTATTGATGACCTCACAGATGCAGAGAAACTCATTAAGACGATGCACCGCGCACTTGACTTCAGCAATGGGCGGCCAAGTCCCGGCTTCGAGAAAGAGGTGATCGAGGCCGAGCAGGCCCTTGAACGCAGTGATGCCAATTTTGACCGGCTAGCGGGCGTATGCCAGCAATTGCTCGATGTCGTAGGCGATATTTCCCCAGGAACGGAGAAAGACCGCGCTAGTCTCAAAATGCTCCTCGACCACGCCAAGGCCCGCAAAGATGAACTCGATGTCACGCTATCCGAAATGTACAAATCTTCGGAGGACATGATTGCTCAATTAGACGCGGGCACGTTCTCCGACATCGAGCTGGCGAAGAAGGCGTCATCCTTTATGAAAGCGGGGACGGCACTTTCATTGGCAGAGGGCGAGTGGATCGACTTCCTCCAGAGGGCCATGAAAGCCCCTTCGCTTGATCCGTACCGAGCAGAGTTGCCACGTAAAAAGGAGTGGTTGGAAGAACGTTTCAAAGTATATGAAGACGCCAGGGCAGCGTTGGGGGCTATCACCGTAGAGGGGGGCGGCGCGGCATAGCGACAATTCAGCGACCGTGTGTGATCGAGACCTCCCTCCCGCGTGGGATCTCGTGCAGGCTCACATCCGAGGCTCACCCTCGGCCACCAATAGGCCACCGTTCGTGCAGCGGGAGTGGCTGGAGCGGCTTCGAAGGGTCGGCTGGTGTAGGACACCGGGCAAGCCCAAGCGCCTCTACCACCACGGTACAAGAGGCCTCCTTGTTTTAGCAAAGTGTGCCCCCGAAAGCGATCTCGATTTGGCGGAAAAATCCGAGGGGTCCACCTTCGACGTGTTTGGAACGGAAGACCCCCCGGTACTGGCTGATTTGCGGGCGGGCATAGGGGCAGGCGCTTTTCTCTGTGGAAGGAAAGGGGGTGGGGGTACGCCACGAAACCAAGGCCCGCCGGGAAGCCCGCGAGCGCGGCACTGCCCTGTGTGAACAAAGGTAATCTTTTTCTCACATGCCCGTTGACATGTGAACTTAGTGTGAGGTAAGTGGTGTGAACATTGGCTCTTAGGAGATAGTTCACGCCATGGCAATCGTTGGATATGCACGGGTCAGCACGACAGACCAGAACACGGCAGTTCAGATCGACCAGTTGAAGGCGGCAGGGGTGACCGAAGACCACCTCTTCCAAGACCGCCTTTCGGGGCTCGACGATAAGAGGCCCAAGCTGGCGGAGGCGCTACGGCATGTTCGCAAAGGCGATACGCTGACTGTGACCAAGGTAGACCGGCTGGCCAGATCAGCGGCGCACCTTCACCAGATCGTGGAGGACCTTGATAAGAGAGGGGTCGGCTTCCGAGTGCTGAACGACCCGTCACTGGACACGACCAAGCCGCATGGCAAGCTCATGTTTGGCATCCTCGCCAGCATTGCCGAGTTTGAGACGGCATTGCGCCGGGAGCGTCAAATGGAAGGCATTGCCAAAGCGAGGGCTCGTGGTGACCACCTTGGGCGGCCCAGGACAGTAACCCAAGACATTGAGCAGAGAGTGCGCGACATGCGGGCCGAAGGGGCATCCTTGAGGGCCATTGCCGCTGCCGTGGGATACTCCACAGCGACCGTCCAAAAGATACTCGCGAACTAAGGGAAGGACCCAACCGTGGCATACACACTCGCAATGACGTTCATGGCACTCTACGGCGCTCTCGGCATAGGAATGGCACTAAAGGCGCTGTTCGGAGGGGTAAACCTTCATGGCCGCATTGGGCCAGCGAAAGACTAATCGTTGGCGGTTATGGCCCGCGTCCGGGACAAATACCGGATAGGGCAGGGTATTGACCCGTGAAGTCATGGTAGATGTTTGTCCCGTTGCCGGGATCGGGTGCAATCCACCCACCAATATTCCGCTATTGCTTGCTTCGATTGAGCGCCGTAGCACGGTCGCTGTCAACATCAAGCCCATGGGGGACCGCGCATGACCACCACTACCACCGCCGAGAATGACGACGCTTGGCAACTCGCCTTGCGGGAGAGGCCGCAGACAGCCGCCCGCGTGGCCGCCGATTGGCTCCACGAGATTGCCGACCGCCTGTCGTCCGGGAGGCCGCTTGACGCCCTTCACGAGGTATGGCCGCTCCTACTGGTGGAGGCCAAGGTTGCCGAACTGGTCCGGAGCGTGAGCACCGCCGCGCTATGGGAGGCCGAGACGCATATCTTCGGGGCTCCCCTGAAGCGCCTATAGGCCCTCTTTCAGTCACCGAGCGTGGCTGGAGTGGCTTGGCGGGTTTGGCTGGTGTTGGACACCGGGCAGGCACGAACGGCGCTCCAGCCACGGAAATCAATTAGGGCGTATCTTAGGAATGCCGCCTCGCCCGAACGTGGTTCTATACGTGTATATCGGCGGTGCCGTCGATTACCCCTCCACTTAGAAACAGCCGCCCTCCGAACGTGGTTCTGAACGTGTATGCGGGCAGTGCCGTCGATTACCCCTTCACTTAGGAACAGCCCGCCCTCCGAACTTGGTTCTGAACGTGTATGTAGCGGTGCCGTCGATTACCCCCAACCTCAGGAATGGCCGCCCCAGTCACACACATAACGGGTGATTACGACCTACCTTAGGAACCAGCCTCCGAACGGGGTCCTAAGGTGATTGCGACTTTCTTCAGGAAAGGCCCCTCCGGTTGCCGATACATGTTGGAGTTGGGGATTACCCCTCCCTCTAGGAAGCAGCCTCCGAACGTGTTCCTAACGTGATTACCCCCACCCCCAGGAAAGGGGCCTCCGGTTACCTACAGTGTTGATGGGTGATTACCCACCACTTCAGGAAAGGCTCCCCGGTTGCAGCTAACGCTATAGGCGTTGCATGTGACAGGGTTCAGGGCGTTTCCGAGCGTCGCTATCTCGAACCCCCTTCTCTCTCCCTCTTGAGCAAGGCTCCCCTCCAGGGTTGAAGCCACCGCGTATTGATCCAATCGACCAATTCCGACACACCTTAGGAACCCGCCCCGAACGTGGTCCTAACGTGACAGGTCGGGCCAATTCCCACCCCCTTCAGGAGAGGCGCCCTCCGGTTGCAGCTAACGCTTATAGGCGTTGCATGTGACAGGGTTCGATAGCGCGTCCCTGCCATCTATCGTTTTCCTTTCTCGTGGCGAGGTGGCGACAAAAGCCATCTCCCTCCTTCCAACGAGTTCCCTTTCTCCACGGACACCCTGTCTTGCCGCCAGATCGAACACCCCGGCTTTCATCCAACAGGCGTTCTCTCGGCTCATTGTTCCACCCTTCGCCACTACACGAGCCCGGCGCTCTGTGTCTCCAGCTCCGATGTCGGCGCGTGAGGGCGAGGTCAATGGGCAGGCAGGCGTCCGTGGAGCTTTCTCACCCCGTCTGTCTGTCCGACTATCTATTTTATGGAGCCTCGTATCCCACATGCAGCCCACTTCAGGTCCAGTTCCGGGCCGCCCATCGACTTACCAGACGGCGCCTAACGACCATCGCCGTTGGGGCGTTTCCACCGAAATCGTACTGGTGCCGATCAACGACCGCATACGCAACCGCACATTGTTCGCCAAGGTCGAGCGCCGGTCATTCGACAGCCTGCCCGAAGGCGTACGCAACGCCGCGTGGTTCGTCGTCCGGGACGGCACCGCTTCCGACGACACCCAATTCACCGTCCGGGTTCGGCAGGGGGACACGCAGGTCTCCCTAGCCCGCCTAATCATGGCGGCAAAGGCGGGAGAGTTCGTACGGAACGTCACCGGCAACCGCCTCGATCTGCGCACTACCAATCTCACAATCAAATACGGACCGCAGGGCCGGCGCAGCAAGCGCAATGACCTCGCCATAGCAAAGGAGCACACCGCCATATGACATACCCAAACGACAGCCGGTACGGCGCAGTCGTCGCCTATATCGGCCCTCGCTGTCGCGTGATCGTTGACGAGCGTGGCTGGGGCTGGAACCTCCAGACACGGGCCAAGCGCGGGACGCGTGTTGTTTGGAACAACAAGACTGGACTACTCCGTTCCCGGAGCAACCTCGCCCGCATAATCCCCGGCTACCTCCACTCCAGCTACATGGCCGAGGAAGGGATCACCCAAGAGTTCATCGACAGGACCCTTCAAGGCACGATGCCGGACACCTTCACAGAAGCCTACGGGCACAAGGTTCTGGCCGAAGGCGGTGTCATCCGCCGCTGACCGTTTCACCCGACCGACATACGCAACAGAGCGTGGCTGGAGAAGCGTCCAGCCTTGTCCAGTGTCCTACACCGACCTGACCTTCCAAGCCACTCCAGCCACACCCGGTGACTGAAAGGTGGCCTGTCGGGACGCGTTCCCTACCTCCACAAAACAACGAGTAGAAATTGTCATCACCATCAACGGGCCAGCGCATGGCCCCATCGACCCGCCGTGAAACCGACGAAGGTTATCAGGGCGTCTTAGCCATCACCGCCGACCGCCGCTACCGAGTGATCGACTGTAAGGACAGCATCCAGTGGATTGTCCAACGGCGAGACATCGTGGGCGGGCGCTGGCGCTCCCAAGCCTACTACAGGCGAAAGACCTCACTCCTCCGCGACTTGGGCAATCTACCCGACAGGGGCTTCGTGGGGACCCTCCAAAGGTTCCCTGAAATTCATCTTGGCTAGATCCCGCTCACGTCGCAACCACCACCACCACCATCATCCATCATCTAAAAGAGAGACACACCGCCAATGGCAAATTACGCCGACTTTCAGATCACCGCAGACACCGCCCGAGACGCGCAAGCCGCCGCTGCGCAGGCCCGCAACACCCCGACCGCCGCACCCACTGTGCAGACCAGCCGCAAGGTACAGGTGGACACCCATGGCGATGGCCGACAGGTCTCGAAAGACCTAAGCGCCCGCACCGTGACGACAGAGCGCCAAGTCCGCCCCGGCAACGTCATCATCCCCGGTGTAGGCGAGACCACGATTGAAGCCGCCCGCGCCGCAGGATTGCTGCCGCCGGGTTTTGATGTGCCTGTCGGGGGTAAGACCGCCTCCCCGGCAGGCAATCAGCAGGGCGAACAGCAGCAGTCGAAGGGCGACCAGATCGAGACGCCTGAAGGCACCACAAGCGATGCAGCAACGGACCTTGCAGCAGCCGTGATGGACACCCTAGCGGGTGCCTTGGGTGCCGATGCTGTTGAAGGTGGCATTTGGCAGGCCGCAGAGACCGGCGACATTGAGGGCAGCACCCCGCAGGGTGTGACCGATGACGCCGTGTCCGCGATTGTCGAAGGCTTCACCGCACAGGCCAACGCTGTCCTGGGGGCGCTGTCCTCCGGCGTGGCATCGGTTGACATGTTGCTGGAAACGCTGACTGACGGCGAGCTTCGTGAGGCCCGTATGGCAACCATTCACAACGACCGGGAGAAGCTCGCCCACCTTGGCAGGACCGCTCTAGGCCGAATGGAAACACTGCCCTACCAGCATCCCGGCGCGTTTGAAGCTCTCATTGCCGACATGCCCACGGCGGAACGAAAGGCCCTTACCTTCAATGAGGAGCGGGGCGAGTGGATGGTCAAGGTTCCGGGCAGGCAGGCGATGTCCTTCGGAACGGCTCTCCGCGCTGGCATTGTGCGCGTCGGGTGATGATCGTCTACCGCGTCGAGCATGAGGACGGGCAGTCATCCCCACAGGGCATCCACGGGGCTGCGGCGCAATGACCGACACCATCCACCACCCCCGCGCCTTGCTGGATTGGCAGGCACGTGTCTTGCGGTCCCGCACGGCGCACCTTTACCGCGTCTACAATGACGGGCGGGGCAACTGGACAGTCACCCGTCCGGGCTATGGGGAGAGCCTCTACTTCCCGGCAGACGGAAGCACTCCTCCTCAAGGCGTGACCAGCGAGAGCAGGGAAACGCCCAAGCCCCAGCCGCCTACTCAACCATCCCGCGCCGAGCCCCTGACCGAAGCCGAGAAATACGCTGCCGAAGTCCGCAGCAGCTATCCTGACTTAGGTGCCTAACAGCAGGCGAGAAGACGCCTCCGGTGCAGCTCCGACACAATCTGCCCCGGGGCGTCTTTCCTTCTGTCTTCGCTTGCCTGCCATTCGCACGCACCGGTCTCTTAATTTAGCGAGGGCTAACGGAACGCTTTCGGCTATGCGATATTGAATAAAACTGGAGTTGCGTGGGGTTCCAATGCGTAAGCCTACCGGCCGCGTCCGGCTGTCATTCATCCGCCCGATGGAGCCCGAGCTGGTCGAACAGCCACCGAAGGGTGGCGAATGGGGCCATGAGGCCAAATTCGACGGCTACCGGACACAGGTCATCAAAGACGCTGACGGCATCCGCTTTTTTACCAAGAACGGCTTCGACTGGACGGACAAGTACCGGCCGCTCGCCAGCGAGGCGAAGTCGATAGAGGCCGAGAGCTTCATTATGGAAGGTGAGACAATCGTTACGAATGAGGCCGGTCTTTCGGACTTCCATGCGCTGCGCTCCGCCATCACGAGACGCCCCCAAGACCTTTACCTCGTCGCCTTCGACCTTCTGCACTTCAACGGCCATGATCTGCGCGACATGCCGCTGAAGGACAGGCGCGAAATCCTGCAAGCGGCGATCCCGGCCGGCGGCCATATCCAGTTCAGCGAAGCTCTGCCTGGCACCGGCGATGCCGTCTACCATCTTGCCTGCGAGGCTGGCCTTGAAGGCATCGTCTCGAAACGCCTCGACAGCCCTTATCGCAGCGGCTCGACCATGAACTGGCGCAAGATCAAGTGCTACGTGGAGAAGGAAATGGACATCATTGGCGTGAAGCGTGAGACCGGGAAGCCGGCAATGGTGCTCATGGCTGACAAGGGGCACTACATGGGCGGCGCTTTCGTCACCTTCAAAGCTGACAAGCGGCAGGCTCTTTGGGATCGCGTTCAGGGCAAGGCAGGCGCACCGCCGCCCAAAGGGCTCGCCAAAGAGAAGGCAGAGTGGCTCAAGCCGGGTCTGATGGGGCGGGTCAAGTTCCTCAAGAGTGAGGAGAAGCTTCGCCATGCGTCGCTGAAGGATTTTTGGGAGCTCTAAGAGGTCGCTGAGAAGGGCTCAGTCCGCGTTGTTGCGAGCCATTCGAAGGAGCAAGCTGCGATCCCGTCCATGTCCCGCAGGACATCACAACGGAAGCCTACTGCGCGTTGCGGCGTCTAACGATATCCCGTCGTCGAGCAGCGGAGTTACTTTCGCTCTTTGTCATAGGGAAGCCAGCCAAGCCATAGGCTTTCAGCATAGAGCCGAAGCGTTTGGTGAAACCTTTGTACGTGGGAAGGTCGGGGTCTTTGTCGATCAAAGCGATTGTGATGTAGCCGAACGTTGCGTGCAGTCGGCGAATGCCATCTAGCAACTCGTCATCCGAGAAGGTCCTACCTCGTGTGCCAGTCGGAGGGCATGTAAAACCAACCCTCCTATACAGCGCCGGTAGGCTGCCGAAGTGCGCCCAATATGCACGCGCCGAGGGTGTATAGGGACACTCGTTGATTAATGCCTGCGACAGCGTCTTTTTCTCGCGAAAGAGGCGTTTCAAACTTCGGATCATGTCCCGTTTACGGAGACCATAGGCCCGTTTTGACCTGAAAACGCCCTGAGCCCGTGCAAACGTTTTGGGATCGACAATCGGCTCCATCACCTTGGTGCGCACCCAAAGATCGGGAGGGTTCGGACGTCGGGGCTTGTTCATTTTGTGATTTTTTCGGTTGAAGACGTAGTTTCCGATCATAAGCTCACTCCGCAGGATACCTTTAACCCTGCCCCAGCCCCACGACCCGCCGTCTACGCTAGGTATTTTTTCGTCGTTCAATATCTGGGTGATGTTTGTGACGCTTCTCCCCTGCACAACAAACATTCGGAAAATTCGCCGCAGGGTTTTGAGCTCATCAGGAGGCCCGGGCACATAAATGACCCGGTCGGACTTCAGCCCCTTGCGGTCGCCCGAACCCAACCAACATTTTGGCGTTCCGTCCTGGCTCACCAATAGCCGCCTTGTGCCGTACACGGCAGGGGCGCCCTGCTTGAACCCAATACGAGCTTGCTGGATTTGCGCCCTATAGATCTTGCTGGAAAGTTCGCGGCTGTACTCGGCTGCCATTACCCGCTTAAGGCTCTTTACGATGCTGGCGACCATGCTGCCGTCATTCTCGAAAGGTTCGCCGCAATAATGGACGTTTACACCAGCATCGCGGCAGATAAACTCGTAGTGGGCGGCTTGGTCCGTATCCTGAAACCGTCCCCACCTGCTGACGTCCAATACAAGAATGGCAGAATAACTGCGCTCGCCGGTCACGACATCAGCAAGTAGCTTCTGGAGACCATCTCGGCCTTTCAGACTAAGACCACTTTTGCCGGCATCGACATAAGTCTGGACGATGGCGAAGCCTCTAGCCTCGGCATACTCCGAAATGGCCGCTCCCTGGTTTTCCAGCGAATAACGCTGGTGTTCGGTCGACATGCGAAGATACTGGGCCGCCGGCACGCGCAGGGCAGTCGAAAGCTCGTTGTTCACCGCCTCCTCCTTAACATCCGATACCGAGGATGTGCGAGGAGTGTAGTACAGCTGGCAATTCCAAATTAGAGTGAATACCGTTACGTTAACTTATGCGCACTCTAGTGCACATCGATTTGGCGCGGAGAACGTCCCACGCAATTGCCAGCTATAGGCAGTGCTCGCCCTCGGCCCGGTGCTCGAAGCAGAACCAGTGCGGCGCTTGCTTCGGCTTGGCAAAGCCCCAGCCGGCATCCTTTTCGCAGCCTTCGTGCTCGCAGACGTGGTGCTGGACACCGGGCGGGGTGCCATCTTCAGGTTTGGGCAGGCGGATTTCGTCGCTCATCTACAACAGTGAACGAAATGAGAACAAAACTGTCAAGCGGCCTCTTGACCGAAGTCGCCGCCGATCCTCATTTCAGGTCATGCCCGAGCAACCCGAGAAGTGGCCGAGAGGTGCCGCATGGACCCTGACGCATGCCCACGACGCGGGGCAGGTGGCGGGCATCCGGTGCGGTTACTGTCGCATCACGCGCTACTACAAGCCGGCAGAGCTTAGGGAGGTGATCGGAAACGTCACAATCGACAGAGTGCGGGACAAGGTGCGTTGCCAGAAGTGCAGAAGCCGTGAGTGGATGAGCGCACACCTGTTTCATCCCACTGGAGAGCAGGCGCACGCAATCCGTTACAGGCGCCTTGTCGAAATCCGCTGGGAGAGACGGGTGATCTGGCGGGACGAGTAGCAGCGATTGCGAGAGCGTCCGCCACCCTCGCAATCAACGCCGTGAGGCTTAGTCACCGGAGCGCAGCATGCCTGTCTTACCCGGATACTGCGCCTTGCTGTTCTGGCGCCACCAGAACTCTACGCTCACAGGGATACGCCACTTCTTCGCAAGCCGATCAACCTCCTTCCAAGCATCCGATGCCGATTGGCCCTGAATGGAGATGCCGAGATCAGCGTGGTACTTGAACCCTTCGTCCTCGAAACGCTCCGCCTTCGCAGGGACGCCCAAGTCTCGGGCGAGCTTGTCTCCGTCGAGGCCGCCTTTGGCCTTCACCTGCCTGATCATCGTCAGGAGGATCGAGGCCCAGCGCGGGTTGGGCACATTCTTGCCGTTGATGGTCACCTTAAGCGGCTTCGTGAACGAAAGGCCCGGCGCAACGTCGAACTGCATAGCAGGACCATTCGTTACCATCGCTTCTTGGGGCTCGTCATCGCGCTCCAGCCCTAGCTGCTCCATCGCCTCGCGTACGATGCGGTCGATGGTCTCGGTAGGGGTCTTCGTGCCGAACCATGTCGAGATCGACTTAAGGCCCGAAAATGTGGCGTCGTTAATTCTGATTACAGGCATCATGGGTTTCTCCTTGCTTGTCCAATGCAGGGGATATGTTACATATTCCATCATCCCTGACAAGGCATTTATGTAACATATTCCCTGATCCGCCTTTTCAGTCATGCGGGTCAGATAGCCTAGCGAACATGAAACTCGGACTTGACGAGAGGTACACCAAGGGATTAGCAAAAGGTACACCGAGCCTTCGGCGCCTCGGGAGCAAGCCTCTCTCAAGCTATTGGTTTTCAATCGAAAAGTTCGGGTAGGAAGTCTGGTTAGAAATCCCCCGCCATCCCGGCTAGGGGCACCAAATCTCTCCTGGAAATGCTTTATTTCCAGTAGGCTAAAGGAACACGGTGGATTTTGATCCACCCAAAATCCACCTTGGAATGCCTCGTTTGGCGCCCTCTATGAGGGGTCGCGTCCAGCCTGTGCCTTGGCCGACAAGGCGAAGGCATCAGTCATCAGATTGACCAGTCCCGCTTGCCCCACTCGCCGACCTCATCGCCTCTAAGCGCGAACGTCTGGTGCGATGTCCGATACAAAAGCACCGCCACGGTGGCGTCAACCGGTTACACAGGGCAGGAAATATCTCCGGCCTTCTGGGAGTGGCGTGTCAGCGTCCCCTGAGGCTGCGTGGGCGTGTCGTCGGTTGGCTGTTAGCGCGGCGACTGGAGCGCTCCACGCCTCGCAAGCGGGATAGCGAAGTATTGTGAGGGCAAGGTCAGGCTGCGTTCTCCGTTCTGTATCGGCGACCGGCGGAGACTGGGAGAGATGGATACCATGCAGGTGAGGCGTCTGGAAGTTGGCCGGACATGGACGCGGGGCGGCCCGGGTGCAGGCGCTTTGCCGAGCGGCGCGATGACCACGCAGCGCCACCTCGCAGCGATCATGGCTTGCGACGTGGTCGGCTATTCGCGCCTGACAGAGCGCGACGAGCGCGGCACGCTCGAGCGATTGAAAATCTACCGCAAGGACCTCCTCGAACCGCTGGTCTCCGGGCACCATGGTCGGATCGTCAAGCTCACCGGCGATGGCATGCTGTGCGAGTTCGCGAGCGTCGTTAACGCGGTGACCTCGGCGATGGCGATCCAGCAGGCTCTGGCAGAACATGAGGCGGAGACGCCCGAGGAAGAGCGGATTCGCTTCCGCATCGGCGTCAATCTCGGCGACGTGGTCTGCGAGGAGGACGGCGACCTTTACGGCGACGGGGTCAACATCGCCGCCCGACTCGAAAGCATCGCCGATCCCGGCACCGTGATCGTCTCGGGCACCGCCTACGACCACCTTCAGGGCAAGCTCGACTTCGGCTTCACACCGCTCGGCGAATTGCGCCTCAAGAACATCGAGCGGCCTGTGCGCGCCTATCGCGTCGAGACCGACGCCAGCGCCTCGGTGGCTGCGCCGCCTCCCCTGCCCGAGAAACCCTCGATCGCGGTTCTGCCTTTCACCAACATGAGCGGCGACCCCGACCAGGAATACTTCGCCGACGGGCTGGTGGAAGACATCATCACGGGATTGAGCCGTGTGAACTCCTTCTTCGTGATCGCCCGAAACTCGTCCTTCACCTACAAGGGCCGGGCGGTGGACCTGCGCCAGGTTGGGCGCGAGCTGGGCGTCCGCTACGTGCTCGAAGGCAGCATCCGCAGAGCAGGATCGCGGGTGCGCATCAGCGGGCAGCTGGTGGATGCGATCAGCGGACACCATGTCTGGGCCGACCGCTTCGAGGGCGACGTGAGCGACATCTTCGACCTGCAGGACAAGGTGACCGAGAGCGTCGTCGGCGCTGTCGAGCCGAGCATCCGGCTGGAGCAGATCAAGCAGGCCCGCATGAAGCCGACCGACTACATGAGCGCCTACGACCTCTATCTTCGCGCGCTGCCGCGCTTCTACAGCATGACGCGCGAGGGCTTTGCCGACGTGCGCCGGCTCACCAACGAGGCGCTTAGCATCGACCCTGGCTTCAACCTGGCAAAGGGGCTCGGCGCCTATATCCGCAGCGTATCCGTGAGCCAGTGCTGGCATGAGCCCGACGATGGCCGGGTCGCCGTGCGCATGGCGCGCGAGGTACTGGCCGAAGCGCGCGACGACCCCACGAGCCTACGCTTCGCCGCGCAGGTGCTCGCCTACAGCGCGAAGGACTACGAGATGGCGCTGGGCACGATAGAACGATCCCTGCTGCTCAACCCCAATTCGGCGCAGGGCCATACGAGCAGCGGCTGGGTGAACGCACATTCCAGCCGCCCGCTCGTCGCGATCGAGCACTTTCACAGGGCAATGCGGCTGAGCCCGGTCGACCCAGAGAAGGGCATCGCGCTCTCCGGCATCGGGATGAGCTACCTGATGCTCGAGCGCTATGAGGAAGCGCTGGCATGGGGAGCACGCGCGCTGCAGGAGATGCCGAACTACGGCACCTCGCACCGGGTGGTGATCATGGCGCTGGTCAAACTCAACCGGCTGGACGAGGCGCAGGCGGCGGCGCGGCGTCTGATGGAGGCGTTCCCGACCTACACGCTCGCCCTGCAGAGGCAGATCAACCCGTGGCGGGACAAGGTGTTCGCCGAGCGTTACGTCGAGGCGCTGGGCATCTCCGGGGTGCCGGAGTGATCGTCGCGGTTGCAACGATGCCCCCTCCCGCGCGTCGCGCCAGGCCAGGCGACGTTCCGAAGAAGATCGCGGGACGATGACATTCATCCATAGCCGGTCCAGCATCAGGGCCACGATAAAGCCCATGGCAGCAGCCGCCGATAGAAAAGGCAGAGCAGACGCACCCTACCGCATATTCCCCGTATGGCCTTGCGAATATCGTCCTGGCTGTGGCCAGACCGTCAGGCCGTGCGGCTCGGCGCCGACGCGGAATTTGGTGACCGCGCCTGATATCGTGTCGATCATGTAGGCGGCGCTGTCGAAGCGGCCGGAGAGCCATAGCTGTCTGCCGTCGGCGCTGATATTGCCCATGTCGGGGCTACCGCCGCCGGGGATCGGCCATTGCGCGACAACCGCGCGGGTGGCGAAGTCGATCACGGTCACGCTGCCCGGTCCCTTTGCCTTGCCCTGCTCCATTTTGTGCGAGCCGCGATTCGAGACATAGAGCCGCTTGCCGTTGCGGCTGACGACGAAGCCGTGAGCCCCGATGCCCGTCGGGATGAAGCCGATTTCCTTGAAACTGTCGCCGTCGACCAGGAAGACGCCGTCATTCATCATGTCGGCGACGTAAAACACCTTGCCGTCGGGCGAGAGGCGGATGTCCTGTGGCATGCCCATTTTCGAGAAGTCGAGATGGCCAAGCACCTTCTGGTTCTTGAGGTCGATCTTGGCCAGGCCGCCATTGCCGTATTCGCAGGTGAAGATCGCGTAGGAACCGTCGACCGAGAAATCGGCGTGGTTGATGCCGGCGCAGGTCGGCGTCGGCAGGCTCGATTTCAGCGCCATGGTGTGTGGGTCGCGGAAATCGAGCCGCTCCAGGGCTTCGTCGACGACGATGGCAGCACTGCCATCCGGCATGAAATACAAATTGTAGGGATCGTCTACGGCGATCTGCGGGCCGGGCTTGCCGGTCATCGGGTCGATCGGCGTCAGGCTGCCATTCTTGCCGGTGCCATTGTTGGCGACCCAGAGCGTCTTCAGGTCCCACGAGGGCACGACGTGCTGCGGTTTGCTGCCGACGGAGAAGCTGTCGACTTCCTTGAGGGTCATGGTGTCGATCACCGTGACGCTGTTGGAAGAGCGGTTCGGCACATAGACGCGCGGCAGTGCACCCAGCGTGGCTGGGCTGAGATGGCCGGCGCCGGTGTGGCTGTAGATGTTGACCGGCGGCGCGGGCTCGCTGCAATCCTCAGGACAGCTATCGGCCCAGGCGCGAACGGGCAGCAGTGCAAGCAGCAGGAAGGCCGCACGGGCACTGGCGTGACGCAAAAAGGTTCTGATCATCAGGATGGCTTGTCGTGAAGGCCGGCCGAAATTGCCGCCGCGACCCATAGCTTGGGTTTTGTCGTTGATCCAGTGGCTTTTCTCAAGGCTCCCGAGGGGTACACGGCTCAGCGCCGCCCCAGCAAACTCCTCACGCGGTTGCGCAGCAGGCGGGCCATGTTGCGGGTCTCGCGGTAGAGGTGCAACTGCGAGGCGGCCTGGCGGGCGAGGCGGTCGGCATCCGGCGTCAGCCCGATCACCAGCGAGCCCATCGGCTTGCGCTCGCTCCACAGCCGGCTCATCACCGGATGGTCGGGCACGGCGCAGGAATCGGTCATCATGACGTTGGGGTCGTCGAGATGCTGCTTGGTCACCTCGATCATCAACAGCGTGCCCGGCGAGTAGGTCGCCAGCGTCTCGTCATAGGCGGTCTTCCAGGTGTAGGCGACGCCGGCCTCGACGAAGACGACCAGGCAGGCGATGGTGCGGCCGTCCAGCGTCAGCGAATGGATGCGGCACATATCGTGCTCGGCCAGCCGGTGCACCGCCTCGCGGGCGAAGGCGGCGCGGTAGCGGTCGATGGCCATCGCGGTGCGATCGCGACCCTTCCAGCCGGCGGCTTCCAGCGTCAGAAAGCTTTCGATGGCGTGGCGGATCTCGTCGGGACCGCGCGCCACGGTGTGTTCCAGTTTGCCGAGATCGCCCAGGCGCCGCTTCAGGCGGCGGAATTCGCGGTAATGATGCGAACGCAGCGATGCCTTCAGATAGGCCTCGCCGTCGAGCGTACTTTCGAGCACCGGCCGGTCCGCCTTGCCGGTGGTAACCATTGTCAGGCCGCGCGTCTCGGCAACGGTGGCAAGCACGCTCGCCAAAGGGCCGTCGAGCCGCATGTCGGGCAGCACGAAGATCTTCGGCAGCTTCAGGTGCGGCCTCGACAGCATGGCGAAAAAATCCTCGACGACGCCGATCGGGTCGTCGTGGTCGACCAGCGGCGTGCCGATCGGGCCGAACGGGCTCGACCAGGTGCGCATCACCGGAACGCCGAGCGGCACGGCCGGCCGTTCGACCGAGAACGGCACCAGCAGGCGCAGCCGGTTGCGGTATTCGTCGCCGTCGCGGATCACCGCCAGCTTGACCTCGCGATCCTCCAGCCGGGGCATGGCCGGCGCCAGGAAGCGCGGGTTGAAGAAGACGTTCGGTTCGATCGTGCGGGTGCACAGATAATCGAGTTCCTCGACCAGTTCGAAGCCGGCCGAGGCCGGATAGATCGCCAGCTTGCGCTGCGGCCGGTTGTTGGCGAGTATCTCGAGATGGGCCGGGTCGGCGTCGCGCGCCAGGCCGGCGAGGCCCGACACCATGGCGCCGGCCGGACCGCCACTGGTTTCCTCGATCAACGGGGTGGCGGCCATCAGGCGGCTCCCCTGGCTGCGGGCATGAAGATCAGCATGACGATACCAAGCTTGCGCCAGACGGTGAAGGACAGCGCGCTCGCCTCGAAGACCATGGCAAGGCTGGTGGCGATTGCGGCCCCCCACAGGCCGAAGAGCGGGATCAGCACTATGTTGAGGCCGATGTTGAAGGCCAGCGTCATGGCGTAGACGGCGGCGCAGATGTTCTGGTTGCCGCTCATCGTCAAAAGGCTTTCGCAGGGGCCGACAGCGGCGCGCGCCACGACGCCGAACACCAGCAGGAACAGCAGCGGATAGCCGGCGGTGAATTCAGGACCGAACAGAACCAGCATGGGTTCGCCGAGCAGCAGCACCAGCAGCGCCATCAACAGCGACGGCCAGAAGGTCCACGACACCGTCTCGCGGGCAAAGGCGGCGAGCTTTTCCGGTTCGCCATGGGTGAACTGCGCATAGCGCTGGGCAACGCCGGCCTTGACGGAGAAATAGACGAAATGCACCAGCGCCAGCGTCTTGACGGTGGCGAAATAGACGGCGACGTCGTTGGGTTGGAGATAGGCGCCGACCATCAGCACATCGGCGTTGGTGAGCAGGAAGAAGAAGCTTTCGACCAGGAAGATCGGCAGCGAGACGATGAACCACTCGGAAAAATGCACCTTCATCGGCCCGGCCGGGATATTCTTGCCCATGCGCGAGGTAACGCCGATGAGCTGGGCGAGCGTGGTGGCGTAGGTGGCGGCGATCGAGGCGAAGATCGCGGTCCTGGCGTCGGGTGCATAGCCCAGCGCCAGCATCAGCGCCATTAGCGCCAGGATCAGCACCGGCCGCACCAGATAGGTCGGCGACAGCGCAAACAGCGCCCAGGAATTGGCGCGCGACTGGCCTTGCAGCAGGTCGCCCATGGCAATCATCGGCAGGCAGAACAGGCCGAGGATGAAGGGGATGACATAGTAGCTTTCGATCCAGTCCGCGCACAGCCAGACGCCCAGTGCGCCAAGTCCGGCGATTGCGGTTGAGGCAATCAGCACGAACAGGCGGCTGGCGACGACAATGCCGCGCAGCTCGGCCAGCATGTTGCGTTCGCGGTATTCGGGGATGAAGCGGATGACCGAGGTGTGGAAGCCGAGGCAGGCAAGGTTGCCGACGATGACCATCGTCACCCAGACGAGGACGAAGATGCCGTATTCGAACGAGCCCATCCAGCGCGCCATCAGCACCTGGCTGATGAAGGCGATGACGGCGCTGACGATGCGGATGGCAAAGGCGATGAGCGACATGCGCCCGGCTTCGCCGCGCTCGTCGGCGGTGAACAGCACCGCATCGATGCGGCCAAGCAGCGGCCCCATGCGCAGCGCCAAGCGCTGCGGCAAGAACCGCCCGGCCGTCGTCGCCGCGGAAAAGCGCACCCCGATGTTTCTCCGTTTTCCGCCTCTTTTCAAGGCTTCGGGTGTATCCGAAACACCTTAAGAAAGGGTGGGCAGGTGCGGGTGCACCGACGGGCCGAGGACAGCCGCGTGTGCAAGGTACGTCAATCGTATGCCGGTGGCAAAACGAAAGGCGAGCGAACGCCGGGGAAGCTTGGGGAGCCGGGTCGGCGTTGCGCTCGCCCCTCCCCCCGCCAAGGGGGAAGGCCAGGCACCGGGGTGTGTCCGGTGCCCGAGGTGTCACATGGGGAGGGTTACATTCCCTTCATTGCGTCGCACGACACGTTCGGATTCATGTCGGCGAAGGCGCCCGTCGGGTTCTGCTTCCAGGCCCAGACATGCAGTTCGTAGAACGGGCCGAGGCCGTAGCGGTTGGGGGCGCTGTTGAAGTTGAACAGCTGGCCTTCGAGCGAGGCGGGGCCCTTCGAGGTGATGTATTCGACCGCTATCAGCTTCAGGCTGCCGTCGGCCATCGGCTCGTACATCACCGCCTCGGGCTTGGCGACATCGACGGCATCGTCCTTGAGATAGGCGCCGTTGACATAGTGGATGCCCATGGCGCCGCCGGTGATGCCGCTGGCGCAAGGGATCGGGGCGTAACCTTCGGCTGTGGCGGCTGCCACATTCTCGAAGCGGCTGTTGGCGGCGCGCACCTTTTCGGCCAGCGGATTGGCGTCATGTGCCTGGGCGGCAGCACCGGCCGCGATCGAGATGGCGGCCAGGGCCGCAAAGCGTGTCGTCCAAAGAGTTGTGGTCATGGTCTTCCGTCCGTTTGTTGACGCTCGAGGCGATGGCGGCCGATCGGGCCTGCCGAAACGCCAGGGGCGTTGGTTCAAGGATTTGGGGGAACGAACTGGTCCGTCCCGGTTCATGTGATGGTTATGCAACTCCGGTAGCCGAGCTTCCGGCCGCCGCTAAAACCCGTGCAAAATCAACGATCCCAAAAGTAATATTGCCAATACTCCTGCGGAACTTCCCGTT
Organism: Mesorhizobium sp. P171375; assembly: GCF_057786075.1. Lineage (NCBI taxonomy): Bacteria > Pseudomonadati > Pseudomonadota > Alphaproteobacteria > Hyphomicrobiales > Phyllobacteriaceae > Mesorhizobium > Mesorhizobium sp. P171375. The sequence goes on along the minus strand of NZ_JBYNWF010000001.1, from coordinate 45,701 downwards.
CCGAGAGCCCGATGTCGCTCCTCAGATAGTCGCCTTCCGGGGGCAGGCGCCGCCTTTCAGGCAGATACGCAGGCAGCTTCGTCGCGAACCGCCATAGGCGGCCGAGCAGGGAGGTTGGCCGGCTGGTCTTTCCCAGGACAGGCTCGGTTCCACCGACCGGCAGGCCATCAGGCAATTCGCCAACGCCGCGAAGGGCAGTTTGATGCTTATCATTGTGGCGACCGAGCGCGCGATCAGAGGTAAAAGTAAGGGTCAAGAACCCGCACCTCCGTGATCTTGTCGACCGGCAGCGAGTTTTTCTGGGCGGTGCTGCGGATCGCTTCGGGTGAGGGCGCGTCGTAAATGCAGAAGCTGCGCTTCTTGTCGGGCGTGACGAAGGACTGGATCCAGGTGACGCCCTTTTCGGCATTGCGCATGACGACGCCGCCCACCGCCGTGGCGCCGATGTCGGTCATCGGTATGTTGAGGCCGTCCGGAAATGTGCGTTCAATCAGATAGCGAGGCATGGAAGGCTTCCTTTTCCATTGATTCACGCTCGATCGGAGCGTGGCTGGACGTTGACCACGCCGGCCCGGCCCGCGCATCGGAACGATTCCCCATATTGGGCGGGACGATTCCCTATGTTGGCGTCGTTCTTTGTGGAAAGAGACACGGCAATGTGTGCAAAGTCACATTGCGGCGCTCTCTTCACGGGCTATCGTGAGCGGCCCGCCATGGTGGGAAAACTCCGATCATACGAGACGACAATGATGCTTCTGGAACGGCAGGTGCAGCTGCAGCAGCTGGAGACCTTGCTTGGCGATGCAATAGGCGGCCATGGCCGCGTCGCGGTGCTGGCGGGGGAGGCAGGCGCCGGCAAGACGGCGCTTGTCGAGGCGTTCGTGGCCCGTGTCGGGCAGATCGCGGCGACGTTGCGCAGTGCTTGCGAGGACCTGTCGATCCCCGATCCGCTCGGGCCGCTCTACGATCTGGCCCGTGAGGCGCAATGGGCGCTGCCGCGCGCGATCGACGCCCGGCATGGGCAGAGATTGCCGCTGTTTTCCGATGCGCTCGACGCATTTGCGGCGAAAGGGCCGAGCCTGCTTGTGATCGAAGACCTGCACTGGGCCGACGATGCGACGCTCGACTTCGTGCGCTTCCTCGGCCGGCGTATCGCCAACACCCACATCCTGCTGTTGCTCACGGCGAGCACCGACCGCAGCGAAGGACAGATACGCGTGCGCCGCGCGCTGGGCGAAATCCCGGCCAGCAGCGTGGCCCGCATCGACGTGCCGCTGCTCAGTGAGGCAGCGGTGCTGTCGCTTGCCGATGCGGCCGGCCGCGATGGCGATGCCATCTACCGGGCGACCGCGGGCAATGCCTTCTTCGTCACCGAATTGCTGTCAGCCGAAAACGAAACGGCGTTGCCGGCAAGCGTGCGCGATGCCGTGCTGGCGCGGGCCGAGCGGCTCTCGGTTGGCGCCCGGGCGATGCTCGATGCGGTGTCGGTGTTTCCGCGGCGGGCCGACGCCTGGGCTTTGCAGGGCCTGTGTGGCGTCGCCAGCGCCGGCCAGCTGGCCGAGTGTGTCGCCAATGGTCTGCTCGATGATCTGGGCGATGGCTACGCCTTTCGCCACGACATTGCGCGGCGCGCCATCGAAATGATGCTGACGACATCACACAGGCGGCAATTCAACCAGCGTGCCCTTGCTGCGCTGCTCGAGAATGGCGACGTCTCCACCGGCCGCCTGGTGCATCATGCGGTCGAGGCCCACAATCTGGCGGCGGTGCGCGAACTTGCGCCGATCGCCGCGCGCGAGGCGTCGCGCGTCGGCGCCCATCGCGATGCCGCCGGCTACTACGAGATCGCCTTGCAGCAGGCCGACAGCCTGCCGGCCACGGAACGTGCGGAACTCTTCGAAAGACATGCCTTCGAATGCCACCTCATCGGCAAGATCGCCGACGCGCTCGCGTCGCAGGGACAGGCACGACGACTGCATCAGGCCAACGGCAACAGGCTGAAGGAAGGCGATAGCCTGAGATGGCTTTCCCGACTGAGCGAAATGGGCGACGACCGCGAGGCGGCGGCCGCTTTCGGGGCCGAGGCAGTGGCGATGCTGGAAGCTGCTCCCGCCGGTCCGGAACTCGCCATGGCCTACTCGAACCTTTCCCATCTGGCGATGCTGTCGGAAAGGGTGGAGGACACGCTGTTCTATGGCGAGAAGGCGGCGGCGCTGGCCGGGCGCATGAACCGGCCCGACATCGCCTCGCATGCCCTCAACAATGTCGGCTGCGTCGAGCAGTGGCTGGATCCGGCTGCCGGGCGCCAGCGCCTCGACCAAAGCCTCGAAATCGCACTTCAGGGCAATTTCCAGGAACACGCCGCGCGCGCCTTCACCAATCGCGCCTGCTTCGAGATCACCCAGATGAGCTACGACGCGGCGCGGCCGGTGCTTGAGAGCGGCATCCACTATTGCACCGAAAACGACCTCGGCACATGGCGCGACTATCTCAGGGGCATGCTGGCCGATGTACAGCTGCGCCAGGGCCAATGGGACGAGGCCGCCACAACGGCGACCGACGTCATCGACAATGAGCGGACAACGACCGTGGGTCGGTTTCCGGCGCTGCTGGCGTTGGCGAAATTGCGCCTGAGGCGCGGCGATCCGTCGGCCGAGCCCTTGTTTGCCGAAATGGCGCGGTTCGTCGGAAGTGGTGCGGACCTGCAGATGCTGAGTTCATACGCAGCGCTGATGGCGGAGCAGGCATGGCTGGGGCTGACCGACAAAGAGGAGGCGCTGGCGCTGATCGCGCGCGCCGAAACGCCGATGCGCTCGCGCGCCCATGTCGGCGAGCTGGCGCTGTGGCGAACATTGCTCGCTCCGGACATGCCGGCCGGCGATACTGCCGATATGGCCACCCCATACCGACTGCTTTTGACCGGCGACTGGCGTTCGGCTTCGGCATTGTGGGCCGAATTGAATGCGCCATACGAACGCGCTCTGGCGCTCATCCTTGGCGATGAAGAGGGGCAGCGGCTGGCACTGGATATCTTTGACGGCCTGGGGGCAAGGCCGGCTGCCCAGCGCCTGCGCGATATCATGCGCAAGAACGGCATTGGCGGCATCGCCCGCGGCCCGCGCCGGTCGACACGCGCCAACGTGGCCGGCCTCACCTTGCGCCAGATGCAGGTGCTGCAGCTGATCGAACGCGGCTTGTCCAACAAGCGGATCGCCGAGCAGTTGACGATTTCGCCGAAGACGGTCGATCACCACGTCTCGGCGGTGCTGGGCAAGCTGGATGCGGTGTCGCGCGGCGAAGCGACCGCCGCGGCGCGCGATTCAGGGTTGTTGTGAGGGTTGCTCGGAAGGGTGAACTGAGAGGTCGCGATCCTTCGCGCCCCCCTCTGTCCTGCCGGACATCTCCCCCACGAGGGGGGAGATTGGACGTGATTTCGGCTTTCGCCAATCACCAAGGTTGAAGAAAAGGCGCTGTCAGTGAAGCTGCCGATCTCCCCCCATGTGGGGGAGATGTCCGGCAGGACAGAGGGGGGCGCTGTCCCTCCGACCTATCGATCGAAATTCACGCCCTTCAAGCAAACGCGCCGTGGCAGTGCTTGTATTTCTTGCCGGAGCCGCAGGGGCAGGCTTCGTTGCGGCCGACCTTGCCCCAGGTCGCCTGGTTGTTCGGATCGCGGTCTTCGGGAGCGACGATGGCGTTGCTCTCCTGGCGGACCAGAAGTGCGGTCTCGCCGCCTTGGAAGTCGTCCTCGCCGGTGGTGCCGTCAATGTGGCTGCCGAACATGTCGGGCGCTTCGGGCGGCGGCGCTTCGGCGGCCTGGCGAACCAGTTCGACGCGCATCAATTGCGCGGTGACGGCCTGGCGCAGATTGCCGAGCAGCGCCTGGAACAGCTCAAACGCCTCGCCCTTGTATTCCTGCAGCGGATCGCGCTGGGCGTAGCCGCGGAAGCCGACGACCGAACGCAGATGGTCGAGATTGACGATGTGCTCGCGCCACAGATGGTCGAGCGTCTGCAGCACCACCGAGCGTTCGACATAGCTCATCACGTCGGGGCCGAACCGCTCGGCGCGCTCCTTGGCGGCGGCGTCGGCGGCCTCGGTCAGGCGCTCGCGGATGTCGTCCTCGGCAATGCCTTCTTCCTTGACCCAGTCCTCGACCGGCAGATCGAGATTGAGGAATTCGGCGACTTCGGCCTTGAGGCCGGCGACGTTCCACTGCTCGGCATAGGCATTTTCGGGGATGTTCTTGGTGACGATCTCCTCGATGACGCCTTCGCGCATCTCGGCGATCGTCTCGGACAGGCCTTCGCCGTCCATCAATTCGATGCGCTGCTCGAACACCACCTTGCGCTGGTCGTTCGACACGTCGTCGTATTTCAACAGGTTCTTGCGGATGTCGAAGTTGCGCGCCTCGACCTTCTTCTGCGCCTTTTCGAGCGCCTTGTTGATCCACGGATGGATGATCGCCTCATCTTCCTTGAGGCCGAGCTTCTGCAGCATGCCATCCATGCGCTCGGAACCGAAGATGCGCATCAAATCGTCCTGCAGCGACAGGAAGAATTTCGAGCGTCCGGGGTCGCCCTGGCGGCCGGAACGGCCACGGAGCTGGTTGTCGATGCGGCGCGATTCATGGCGCTCGGTGGCGAGCACGTAGAGGCCGCCGGCGGACAGCGCCTTGTCCTTCAGGCGCTCGACATCGGCAATGATTTCCTTTTCGCGCGCCTCGCGCTCGGGGCCCGCAGGCATGTCGCCCAGTTCGTCCTCGATGCGCATCTCGGCGTTGCCGCCGAGCTTGATGTCGGTGCCGCGTCCCGCCATGTTGGTGGCGATGGTGATGGCACCGGGCTTGCCGGCCTGGGCGACGATGGCCGCCTCGCGCTCGTGATGGCGGGCGTTCAGCACCTCGAAATCCTTGAACCCTTCCTTGCGCAGGCGCTCGGCCAGCTGCTCGGATTTTTCAATGGAGGTGGTGCCGACCAGCGTCGGCTGGCCCTTGGCGCGCGCTTCCTTGATCTCCTTGACGATCGCCTTGTACTTCTCCTCGACCGTCCGGTAGACCTCGTCGTCCTCATCCTTGCGGATAACCGGCAGATTGGTCGGGATCTCGGTGACTTCGAGGCCGTAGATGTTGCCGAACTCCTCGGCCTCGGTCAGCGCCGTGCCGGTCATGCCGGACAGCTTCTTGTACAGGCGGAAATAGTTCTGGAAGGTGACGGAGGCCAGCGTCTGGTTTTCCGGCTGGATCGCCACATGCTCCTTGGCTTCGAGCGCCTGGTGCAGGCCTTCGGAATAGCGGCGGCCCGGCATCATGCGGCCGGTGAATTCGTCGATGATGACGATCTCGTCGTTGCGGACGATGTAGTCCTTGTCCTTCTGGAACAGCCGGTGCGCCTTCAGCGCGTTGTTGACGTGGTGAACGATGGCGACGTTCTCGACGTCATAGAGCGACTCGCCCTTCAGCAGGCCGGCCGCGCGCAGCAGGTTTTCCAGCTTCTCGGTGCCTTCCTCGGTGAAGATCGAGGTCTTCTGCTTCTCGTCGATCTCGTAGTCTGCCGGGCCGAGCTGCAGCATGAAGGCGTCGATGGTGTTGTACATTTCCGAACGGTCCTCGAGCGGACCGGAAATGATCAGCGGCGTGCGCGCCTCATCGACCAGGATGGAATCGACTTCGTCGACGATCGCGTAATTGTGGCCGCGCTGCACCATCTGGGCGCGCTCGTACTTCATGTTGTCGCGCAGATAGTCGAAGCCGAGTTCGTTGTTGGTGGCGTAGGTAACATCGGCGGCGTAGGCGACGCGGCGCTCCTCATCGGAGAGACCATGGACGATGACGCCGACCGAAAGGCCGAGGAATTTATAGACGCGGCCCATCCATTCGGAGTCGCGCGTGGCGAGGTAGTCGTTGACGGTGACGACGTGGACGCCCTTGCCGGCCAGCGCGTTGAGATAGACGGGCAGGGTGGCGACCAGCGTCTTGCCCTCGCCGGTGCGCATTTCGGCGATGCCGCCATTGTGCAGCACCATTCCGCCGATCAACTGCACATCGAAGGGGCGCATGCCGAGCACGCGGCGCGCCGCCTCGCGGGCGGTGGCGAAGGCCGGTATCAGCAGGTCATCTAGGGTGGCGCCGTTGGCGATATCCTGGCGGAATTTTTCCGTGCGCGCCTGAAGTTCGGCGTCAGACAACGCCCGCATCTCGTTTTCCATGGCGTTGATCGCCTCGACACGCGGCCGGGTCGCCTTGACGCGGCGATCATTTGAGGAGCCGAAAACCTTACGGGCGAGACCGCCGAGACTGACCATCCAATGGTCCTTTCGATAGAATTCTCAATCTTGAGATGAGCGCCGGTCGGCCCCATCAATTCCGCGTGAAACGCAGACAAACGCAAAAAGCGCCCGGAAAACGGTTCTGGACGCAAAGTCGTTGGACAGATAAGAGGGGGCTCAACTGATGTCAACGCCGCGTTAGCCCTATGGGCAGCGCCAAATTCCGCCACAATCCGGCTGATCTGCAAGCCCGACCAATCCCCCTTGGAGTTAATCTTGATGTCCTTACTGTTTCGCCGTGCGTCGCTCGCCAGCCTTGGCCTGGTCTTCGGCCTGTCGGCTCTTTCGCTGTCGCCTGTCATGGCCCAGGAAGCCGCTCCCGCACCGGCCGATGCTGCAGCGCCCGCCGCCGCACCCGTCGATCCCAACGCGGTCGTCGCCACCGTCAATGGCGAGAAGCTGACCGAGGCGGACCTTGGGCTTGCCGAGGGTGAGCTGTCGCAGCAGTTCGCGCAGTTGCCGCCCGAGCAGCGCCGCGCCGCCGCCCTTTCCGCGGCCATCGAGATCCGCGTCATGGCCGCCCAGGCAGTCACCACCGGGCTCGACAAGGATCCCGAATTCCAGCGCCGCATGGCGTTCCTGCAGCAGCGCGCGCTGCATGGCGAGATGGTCGAAAAGGGCGTCGTCGACAAGGTTACCGACGCCGAGGTGCGTGCCCGCTACGACCAGGAAATCGCCAGCACGCCGCCGGTCAATGAGGTTCATGCCCGTCACATCCTCGTGAAGACGAAGGAAGAAGCCGAGGCGATCATCAAGCAGCTCGACGGGGGCGCCGATTTCCAGAAGCTCGCCAACGAGCACACCAGCGATCCCTCGGGCAAGACCAATGGCGGCGATCTCGGCTGGTTCGGCCCGGGCCAGATGGTGCCTGAGTTCGACAAGGCGGCATTCGCGCTCGACGTCGGCAAATACACCAAGGAGCCGGTGCAGTCGCAGTTCGGCTGGCACGTCATTAAGCTCGAGGACAAGCGCACCAAACAGCCGCCGGCGTTCGACGACGTCAAGGACCAGGCCAAGCAGGCGGTCATCCGCGACAAGTATTTTGCGCTGGTCAAGCAGCTGCGCGGCGCCGCCAAGGTCGAAATCCCGGACGCCAATTTGAAGAAGGCCGTCGACACGATGGAAGCCGGCAAGTAAGGCGCGCCTCGAAAAGCACGCAAAAGGGCGCCGTTTGGCGCCCTTTTCGTTTTGAGCCTTGGCTGGCGGAAAGTCAGCGATAATGGGTGGACGCCTTGAACGCCGCCGGATCGCCTGCCGCGAGGGCACCGGTGAATTCGGGGATGCGCACCAGAAGCATCATCGCCCAGAACAGCGGCCAGTCCGTCCAGCGGCAAAACGCCGTGCCGACGGCCTGCGCCGTCTGGCGGTTTTCCTTGAAGGACGTTTTTATCGCCCGCCAGGCGAGGCCCAGCCTCGAACGTCGGCCCTTCGTCAGCAGATCCATGCGCGCGTATTGGTAGCCCTTGTTGCGCCTGACATCCCAGATGAAGCCCAGGCCCTCATAGGCGTGGATCGAGACCGCCTCGGTGGCCACCTCCATGGCCACGCCATCCCTCAGCATTGCGTGCTGCCGCAGATGCGAGGAGACGAAAGGTCCGTGGTCGGCTTCGAAGCGATAGCGTTCGAGAACCGGCCGCCGGTACAGAGCGCCATTGTTGCTGACATGGATGATCTGGCCGTTGCGGTTGCGGCGCTCAATGAAGCCGCGGTCGAGCAGCGACATCACCCGCATCATCATGGTGTCCTTGCCGTAAGTGGTGCGGCCGGAAATCGCATCGATCTTCGGGTTTTTCACGACAGCTTCGTAAAGGATCGCCAGCCATCCGGGCCGCGTCAGGCAATCGGCCTCGACCACGGCGACGAGGTCATGGCGGCAATAGGCGAGTGCTGCGTCCTTCAGTTGCGAGGACTCGTCGCTGTCATGCGTCGCGACGATCACCGAAGAGGAGGAGAAGGCCGGTTTTCCGTCAAACTCGGCTGCAATCTCGGCGGTATGGCCCTCGGGCAGCATGAGAATGATTTCAGCCGGAACGCCGCGTGCATCCTGCGCATAGGCGCGCACTGCCCGGCGCAGTTCCTCGTCGCCATCCGGCGTCAGATAGTCGGAAACGATGATCAGGCTGACGGGCAGCACAGGCGATGTAATTTCGGTCAAGTCGCCCCCCGGCGATTGTCAGCGATTGCGAGAGATCCCTCTCAGGACATAACCGACCGTGGTGTGTATTGCCATCTCATCTTCGTCGAGCCGGTTGGTCAGCAAATGTTTCCAAGCATAGGAGGCGACGAGATCGGCGACCAGTACCGCATCGATGTCGGCGGCGACTTCGCCTCTCGCCCTGGCGCGCTCGATAATCCGGGCGGTGTGGGACCGGCGCCCATCGGCATAGCCAGTCAGGGCCGCCGCCGCCGCTTCATCCGACTGGGCCTCGGCGATCAGTGAGCGGAATACGCTGCCCGAGGATGAGTCGCGCCAATGCGCGAAGAGATTCCTCAGGAACCCGACGAGGTCGTCCTCGAGATTGCCGGTATCGGGGACGGCGACGCGCTTTTGCCGCTTGTAGACTTCCAGCAGCAAGGCCGCCTTGCTCGGCCACCAGCGATAGATCGTGGGCTTGCCGGCGCGTGCACGCCGCGCGACGGCTTCGATGGAGAAGCCGGCATAGCCGGCCTCGACCAGCACCGCTTCCGCGGCCTCGAGGATGGCCTCGGCGCTGTCGGGATTTCGCCGCGCCCCGATCGATCTGCGCGCCGGATCCTCGCCCATGTCTGTCCTCGCCAACAATTTCGCCGGCAATATAGGTGAGCCGGCAGTCAAACGAAACGGCCCGTTTCAAGCGATACTATCGAAGTCGGGAATCGCAGTGCAGCAGATACGCTTGGGGGTAGGGCGGCGCATGCCTGAAGCTCGCCCGCGGCGGCGATCAGTTCATCGCTTGCGAGGTTTCCGAGGCAATCCGCCATTGGCCGTCGCTCTTCACCAGCCCAAGGGTGACTCGTGTTTTGCCGGTCATACGCGCCACCGATTTGTCCTTCGGCTGATAGTCATAGCTCATCGCGAACACGGCTTCGGCGCGGTTCTCGTCCTGCGGCGTCACGTCGAGGCTGCCGGGCTCGAGACTGAACGACCAGGATGCAAATTGCGCGAACCAGTCGGTCTTGAGCTTGACGACGGCGTCGCTGTCGTAGCGCGTGCCGAAGATGGTGGCGGAAGGGGCATAGAGCCGCTTGACGGTCTCGCGGATCGCCGCCGCATCGGGCGCCAGATAGTCATCGCGCAGGAATTTCTCGATGGCGGTCTTGTCGTCGCCGACGGAGCGTTCGAGTGCCGCGACCTTTGTCTCGGGCGCCGGAGCGGCGGCGGGCTTCGGCTGCGCGACCGCTTCACCGCCAGGCACGAACTCAAACCGCTCGAGCAGCGAACCCTGTTCCCAGGGGCGCTGTCCCTCGCGGGTTTCGGAAACCACGTCGCGGCGCACCGCGATCATCATGTCGTTAATGCTCTGGCCGGGTTCGGCCATGTGCCGCAGCAATGCGGCGGCAAACGGCGAATTGCGCCCCGTTCCGTCCATGGCGACAGCACCCGGCGCCGTCGAAAAGGCTATGAAGGAGCCGCGCGTCGAATCGAACTGCGCCAGGCCGGCAAGCGCGGTCGCCGAGCGGGTGGTGGCAGTGCGGCTCAGACTGCGGGCGAAGGGATTGTTGCGGCAGGCATCGAGGAACACCAGGCTGACCTTGGTCTGCTGTTCCATGATGTCGAGGACTTCGTCGATCGGCACGGCTTCGAGCTGCAGCTTGACCGGCATGTCGAGCCGGGCGTCGACCGGCACGATATAGTTGCGCCCTTCGACCTGCAGGCCATGGCCGGCATAATAGAACAGCCCGACGCCCGCACCTTGCAGCGCATCGGAAAATTCGCCGATCTTGCGCTCGAGCTCACGCTTGCCGAGATCGTTGCCCTCAATGACGTCGAAGCCGATCGAGCGCAGCTTGCCGGCAATGTCGAGCGCATCGTTGACCGGATTGGTGAGTGTGCCGGCTTCGGCATAGGTGCCGTTGCCGATGACCAGAGCCACGCGCCGTTCCGGCTGCGCATCGGCGCTCAGGAGCAAAAGGCCCATAAACGCCACCGCCAAGATAACCAGCCTGCCCATGGCCGATATCATAACGCCAGAGGCCCCGGTGGCGCCAACGGATTTGAAATGCAAGCTTAATCCAAGGTGGCTTACCGGCGCCGACGGCCAAGAAAACGCCCTTGCGCCGGGCCGTGGTATCGGGCAAACCGGCCTTCCCCAGCGTTTTTCCGTCGCCCGAGGTCTCCAATGTCCGCAACGATTTCGCCGCTCGCGCCGAAGAAATATCCCAAAATGCCTGCCATTGAGGGCGTACGCATCGCCACCGCCGAGGCCGGGATCAAATACAAGAACCGCACCGACCTCTTGGCCATGGTTTTCGATGCCGGCACCGCTGTCGCCGGCGTGTTCACGAAATCGAAATGCCCCTCGGCACCGGTCGATTTCTGCCGGCAGAACCTTGGCGCCGGCAAGGCGCGGGTGCTGGTCGTCAACTCCGGCAACGCCAACGCCTTCACCGGCAAGAAGGGCCGCGCCTCGACGCAACTGACCGGCGAGGCGGCGGCCAAGGCTGCAGGCTGTACGCCAGGCGAAGTGTTCCTCGCTTCCACCGGCGTCATCGGCGAGCCGCTCGACACCAGCAAATTCAGCCATCTGCTGGCCGGGCTGGTCAAGGACGGCAAGCCGGACCTGTGGACCGAAGCGGCCAAGGCCATCATGACCACTGACACATATCCGAAAGTGGCGACCGCGACGGTCAAGCTTGGCGACGCCGACGTCATCATCAACGGCATTTCCAAGGGCGCCGGCATGATCGCGCCCGACATGGCGACGATGCTGTCCTTCATCGCCACCGACGCACCGATCGCCGCCCCGGTGCTGCAGGATTTATTGTCGCGCGGTACGGCCAAGACCTTCAATGCGGTCACCGTCGACAGCGACACCTCGACCAGCGACACGCTGCTGTTGTTCGCCACCGGTGCCGCCGCCAAGCGCGGCGCGCCCGCCATCAGCGATCCCAAGGATGCGCGCCTCGGCGCCTTCCGCCGCGCACTTGGCAAGGTGCTGAAATCTCTGGCGCTGCAAGTGGTGCGCGACGGCGAGGGCGCCCGCAAGCAGGTTGAAGTCACCGTCACTGGCGCGAAATCGGCGCGCTCGGCCAAGCGCATCGCGCTGTCGATCGCCAATTCGCCACTGGTCAAGACGGCGGTTGCCGGCGAGGACGCCAATTGGGGCCGCGTCGTCATGGCCGTCGGCAAGGCCGGCGAACCGGCCGACCGCGACCTTCTGTCGATCTGGTTCGGCGACAACCGGCTGGCGCATGAAGGCGAACGCGATCCAGGCTACTCCGAGGAAGCGACCTCGGCCTATATGAAGCGCGACGACATCCGCATCCGCGCCGATATCGGCATCGGCCGCGGCAAGGCGACGGTGTGGACCTGCGACCTCACCAAGGAATATGTCGCCATCAATGGCGATTACCGGAGCTGATGGAATTGGCTTCCAGGCATCCGGCAAGCATGCTCGCCATCGTGCGCCGCTACGAGGCGGCCGGCTTTCGCGCCTGGCCGGCGGCGGCCGTCCATTATGACGGCACCTGGGTGGTGCGGCTGACGGCTGGTCATCCGGCCAAGCGGCTGAACTCGGTCAACCCGCTCGATCCCGGCGACACCCAGCACATTGCCGAGCGCATCGGCCGCGCCAGCCGGCGCTTCGATGCCTATGGCAGGCCGCTGACCTTCCGCATCTCGCCGCTGTCAGGGCCGGACCTGGCCAGGCATCTCGACAATGAGGGCTGGAGCACATTCGACGAATTGCTGGTGATGCGGCTGCCGCTGGCGGATGCGCAGCTGGCGCTGGCCATGGACCAGATACCGCTGAAGGATATCAGCCGCTTTCTTGGTGCGTCGCTCAAGGTCAGCGGCTCGGATCCATCGCTGCGGCCGGGGCTTTCGGAAATCATCGGCGCGATTCAACCCGAGGTCGGGCTGTTTGCGCTTGAGGAAGGGGCCGATCCGCTGGCGGTGCTGATCTGCGTCCATGACGGCGATCTCGCCGGCTTGTTCGAGATCGCCACCGACAAATCGGCGCGCAACAGGGGCCATGGCCGCAATCTCATCCTGTCGGCGCTGAAATGGGCCAGGCTGCGCGGGGCGCGGGAAGCCTGGCTGCAGGTCGAGGCCGGCAATGCGCCGGCGCTGGCGCTCTATCGGTCGCTCGGCTTCGAGGAAGTTTATCGCTACCACTATCGCCGGCCGCCCGGCGCATGAGCCAGATTCTCACCGGCAAACGCCTGCTCCTGGTCGCCGCCTGCGCGCTGGTCGATGCCGATGGCCGCGTGCTTCTGGCGCAGCGGCCAGAAGGCAAGCAGCTTGCCGGCCTGTGGGAGTTCCCGGGCGGCAAGGTCGAGCCCGGCGAGACGCCGGAACAATGCCTGATCCGCGAACTGCAGGAAGAGATCGGCATCGAGACCGACATACCGTGCCTGGCGCCGCTGACCTTCGCCAGCCATTCCTACGATGATTTCCATCTCTTGATGCCGCTCTTCGTCTGCCGTCGCTTTCGCGGCATCGCGCAGCCGAAAGAGGGGCAGGTGCTGAAATGGGTGCGGCCGAAGCAAATGCGGGACTATCCGATGCCGCCTGCCGACGCACCGCTGATCCAGTTCCTCATCGACCTGTTGTGAGCAGAAGCCATTTCGCCGGCCTGATTTAACCAGCGTTAATGGAAGATTTATCTCGTCGTGAAAAATTGCGGCAAAGCGGATTCGCCGGGAGCGATTGCATGAGCGTCGACAGGGAATGGGACTCGATCCGACCGGATCGCAGCTTTCGCGCCGCCAATGCAGGTATGAGCATATTGCGCATCACGCTGCTGTTCGGCTCGGCTGCGGTGGCGCTGGCCCTGATTGCGGTCCCCGTCCTCGACAAACAGACGCGATCGTCCAGCCGCGATCCCCTTACAAGCGGCCTGGACACGATGAACACCGGCTCGGTCGGCGCGCGCGCCACCTATACACTGCGCAGAAGCGTGCTGCAGCCCTCACCCAGTTCGGTCTGCATCATCCGCGCTGACGGCCAGAGCAGCGGCGACTGCTGACGAAGAAGGTCAACAAAAGCTTATTGATTTCCTTAACGCAGGCCCCGTTTCATCGCCCGTTAAGCTTGTGCCGTTAACCTTTCTTAACAGGTCGGCGGTATGGTCGTGACAAGAGGGATCGACGATCATGAAGACATTGTTGCAACGATTTTTGGAAGACGAAACAGGCGCTACGGCCATTGAATATGGCCTGATTGTCGCCGTGCTGTCCCTTGCCATCGTCGGCGGCATCGGCAAGGTCAGCAATGCGATCCAGTTTCTGTTCAGCGACACGAATAGCAAGCTAGCCAACGCCTTCGCCGATCACTGATCCGGAGCAGCGTCAACGCCCGCCGGGATTTTCTAGTATGGTCTTCAGCGAGACCTTCGCCGATCCCGGTTTCAAGGGCTTTTGCTGCGAGGCATCGGGTGCCCAGCCCGACATCCAGACAACAGAGAAACTTGCCCTGATCCGGCCATCGGCGTCTGAAAAGCGTTCGGCATAGATTTCGGCAGCACGGGCAAACAGCTTTCGCGCACCCGGCCGCCGGCTGCGATCGGTCAGCGCGCTGGTTTCGCCCATCGCCCTGAGATCGGCGGTGAGGTCGAACAGCGTGTCGTAGCGCACGGTCACCGTTTCGACGTCGGCCACCGGCAGCGCAAGGCCGGCGCGCTGCAGCAGTGCGCCGGCGTCGCGGACATCGGTGAAGGGGATGACACGCGGGCTGGCGCCGCCATAAAGCTCGGTCTCGGCAGCGAGCAGGCTTTCGCGAAGTTCGGAAAGTGTGCCGGCGCCGGCGAAGGCGCCGAGGAAAAGCCCGTCGGGCCGCAAAGCACGGCGGATCTGCACCAGCATGCCGGGAATGTCGTTCATCGCCTGCAAAGACAGAAGCGAGACGGCGAGGTCGAGGCTTTCGGGCTGGAACGGCACGGTCTCCAGCGGTGCCACCAGCCCCGGCCGGCCGTCCAGAAACGCTGCGTCCGCTTCGACGCGCACAATTTCTGCTGCCTTGCCGCTTGCAGCAACCACATCCGCCGCGGCCGGCGTCTGGCAAAACAGCACGGCGGCCTTGCCGAACCGGCGTTCGACCGCGCCGAGCCGGTCAGCGAGATCTTCCGCTGCCCGCCGCATCAGAAAATCGGCGCCGGCCACAGGATGGCCCAATGCCCGGCGCTTGTGTGCCAGCCAGAGCTCTGTATCGATGATGGGCTGCAAGGCAAACAATCCCTGTCTGTCCGCCTTGTGATTTCGTGGCGCGGACGACAAACCACGTGGCCGATCCGGTGATGGAGATCAAGAGCCTCGCTCAAACGATGTTGGACTGGCCGGCACGGGTGCTGTTCCCGCCGGTCTGCGCCGGCTGCCGCAGGCATGTCTCTCAGCCCGGCGTTTTATGCGGCGCCTGCTGGCCCAAGCTCAGGCTCTTGGAGCGGCCATGGTGCGCGGTGATGGGCACGCCATTCACCCACGACATGGGCGAGGGGTTCCTGTCGGCCGAAGCGATCGCCTATCCGCCGCCTTTCGAGCGGGCGCGGGCGGCCGTGGCCTATTCGGGGGTTGCCCGCCAGATGGTGCAAGGGCTGAAATACCAGGACCGCACTGATCTTGCGCCATGGATGGCGCGCTGGATGCTGCGCGCCGGCGCCGAACTGATCGCGGATGCCGATGTCGTCGTGCCAGTGCCGCTGCACTGGCGGCGCTTTTTCAGGCGACAGTTCAACCAGTCGGCGGAACTGGCAAGGGCTGTTTCGCAGCTCAGCGGGGTGTCTTTCTCGCCCTCGGCGATCCGGCGCGTCAAGCTCACGCGCCAGCAGGTCGGGCTGGAGCGGCAGGAGCGCGAGGACAATGTGCGCGCCGCCTTCCGTGTGCCCACGGAAGCAGAAATCGAGATCGCCGGCCGCCGCGTGCTTCTGGTCGACGATGTCTACACCACGGGCGCCACCGTGCGCTCGGTCGCCAAGGCATTGAAAAAGGGCGGCGCCGGAGCGGTCGACGTGCTGACCTTCGCGCGTGTCCTGCCGGGGGACTTTCGGGCAGACGAGTCCGCGACTATATAAGATCAAGGAAAGACAGGATTGCAGACTGATGCTCGATGTGACGATCTATACCCGCATGATGTGCGGCTATTGCGCGGCGGCCAAGCGGCTGCTCGACCGCAAGGGTGTCGCCTACACCGAGCATGACGCATCCTTCTCGCCGGAACTGCGCCAGGAAATGATTTCGCGGGCGCACGGGCGAACCACTTTTCCGCAGATTTTCATTGGCGACACGCATGTCGGCGGCTCCGACGAACTCCACGAACTGGAGGCGCGGGGACAGCTGGACAGGTTGCTTGCCGACGGCTCGACGACACAGAGGGCATGACGATGGGTGTTTTCAAGGCGGCGGCGATCCAGATGCGTTCGGGCGAAAGCCCCGAGCGCAACGCGGTCGATCTGGAGCGGCTGGTGCGTGAGGCGGCAAGCCTGGGTGCTACCTACATCCAGACCCCGGAAATGACCGGCGCGCTGATCCGCGACAAGGAAGCCAGGGCTGCCTCCTTCACTTCGGAAGACAAGGACATCATCGTGGCGACGGCGCGCAAGCTCGCCAGCGAACTCGGCGTCTTCCTGCATATCGGCTCGACCGCCATCCTGCGTGCCGACGGCAAGCTCGCCAACCGCGCGCTGCTGTTTGGACCGGACGGCGCCGCGCTTGCCACCTACGACAAGATCCACATGTTCGATGTCGACCTCGACAATGGCGAGAGCTGGCGCGAATCCGCTGCCTATGAGCCGGGCACCGAGGCCGTCGTCACCGAGATCGATGGCGCGAGGCTCGGCTTTGCCGTCTGCTACGATCTGCGCTTTCCGCAGTTGTTCCGCGCCGAGGCGCTGGCCGGCGCCGATCTTTTGTCTGTTCCCGCCGCCTTCACCCGCCAGACCGGCGAGGCCCACTGGCACTTGCTGCTGCGGGCCCGCGCCATCGAGAACGGCGCTTATGTCGTTGCCGCGGCCCAGGGCGGATTGCATGAGGACGGCCGTGAGACGTTCGGCCATTCGCTGATCGTCGATCCGTGGGGCCGCATCATTGCCGAGGCGGCGCATGCCGAGCCTGGCGTGATCGTCGCCGAGATCGACACCGCGCAGTCGTCGGCCGCGCGCAAAAAAATCCCCAACCTCAAGAACGCGCGCGACTTTGCCGTCAATGCCGGCACGGCCGAGGCGCCCCGGCTCAGGGGCGCGGCTTCGTGATCCGCTTTGCCCTGATCTGCGAGCATGAGCACGAGTTCGAAGGCTGGTTTCGCAGCAATGACGATTTCGACACGCAGAAGAAGCGTGGCTTCGTCGATTGCCCGAGCTGCGGTTCGCACAAGGTTCAAAAGGCTCTGATGGCGCCGGCCGTATCCACCGCACGCAAGCAGGAAACAATCGCACTGGCCATGGGCGAAGCCCAGAAGCAGGCGTTGGCGCAGTTGAAGGCGATGGCCGAGAAGGTGCGCGAGAATGCCGATTATGTCGGCGACAAATTCGCCGAGGAGGCGCGCAAGATCCATTTCGGCGAGCGCGATGCGCGCGGCATTTATGGCGAAGCGACGCTGGACGAAGCCAAGAGCCTGGCCGAGGACGGCATCGAGTTTATGCCGATCCCGAGTTTTCCGGAGGAGCGGAACTGATTTCCATGACGATGTCGCGCCGGCTCAGGAAAGCTGAACGGCGACCTTTTTCAAGTGTATTCCAGGACATTTTCAATTGGCTCGCCATCAAAGCGAGCGCCTTTGGCGGGCGCAATCCGAAACGGCCTAGGTGTCGCCTCTGACGTCAACCAGGCTTCCGATCAATTTGCCAAGCAACAGAGCCAGCGTTTCTCGCTCGGTTTGCGTCAGGCCTGCCAGGATTTCGTGTTCGTTGGCGACGTGAGCGGTGAGGGCCTCGTCGATCAAGGCGAGACCCTTTTCAGTCAGTTGCACGACAATGCCGCGCCGGTCGTTGGGGTGGGGGCCGCGCAGGATCAATCCTGCCTTTTCCAGCCGGTCGAGCCGGTTGGTCATGGCCCCCGATGTCACCATCGTCGCCTCGTAGAGCGCGGTCGGCGTCAGCGCGTAGGGCTGGCCGGACCGGCGCAACGTCGCCAGCACGTCGAATTCGCCGGCTTGCAGACCGAAGCGGGCAAACAGCGGCACGAGGCGTTCGCGGGCAATCAGCGACGAGGCTTCGTTCAATCGGCCGAGCACCAGCATCGGCGTAACATCCAGGTCCGGCCGTTCCCGCGCCCACTGCTCGATCGCCTTTGCCGCGCGATCCATTTGTCTCACCGTTAAATATCTTGACGTTAAGAATCTTTGCGCTATGTTACCTCAAGATACAGGATCGGCGGAGTGCCGCAAGTGCCAATTTCGCAAGTGAGTGGACGGGACCATTCGATGAAATTTCTCTGGGGATCGGCACCCGGCTTGCTGGTGGTCACCGGCGGCCTGCTCGGCCTGACCCTGCCGTTCGGCAAGCTGGCGACGGCTGCCGACGTTCCGGCCATGGTCTGGGCCTTCGTCATCTCGTTCGGCGCAGGCGGTGTCCTGTTGTGCGCGCTGCTCGCCAGCGGCCAGCGCATGCGGCTCACCCCGCACAGGCTCCGCTATTTCTTCATCACTGCGGCCGTGTCCTATGCCGGGCCAAATCTCTTGATGTTCTCGGCCATGCCGCATCTCGGCGCCGGCTACACCGGCATCATGTTCACGCTGTCGCCGGTCATCACGCTAGTGTTTTCGATCCTGCTCGGCGTCAGGCGGCCCAACATGCTCGGCGTCGCAGGCATTGCCGTCGGCTTCACCGGCGCAGTTATGGTGGCAGTGACGCGCGGCGAGGCCGGCCAGCCGGCCGACTTCTTCTGGGTGCTGGTCGGGCTCATAATCCCGGTCAGCCTTGCCGCCGGCAACATCTATCGCACCGTCGACTGGCCCGAAGGCACCGGTCCGATCGAGCTTGCCGTCGGCAGCCATCTGGCCTCGGCAACGCTGCTGTTGGTCGGGATTCTCGCGCTGTTCGGCGTCGGCGCATTCGCCCCGCTCGGCGCTGTGCCGCTGGTCGTTGTGGCGCAGGTTGCGTCAGCTTCGGCGATGTTTGCCTTCTTCTTCCGGCTGCAGGCGGTGGGCGGCCCGGTCTATCTCAGCCAGATCGGCTATGTGGCGGCGGCCGTCGGCCTGTTTGCCGGCACGATCTTTCTCGGCGAGCACTATCACCTGCTGACCTGGGCCGGTGCGGTCATCATCACCATCGGTGTGATCATCACCACCAAGGCGCAAAGCCAGAAAGCGTAAGCGGGCTACATCTGGCTTGCGTCGAAGCGTTTGCGCAGGGCGGGCGGGGCGACATTTCGCCAGGCCGCTCGAATTGCGCTGCGGAACGTCTGTTCGTCGCAGGCTTCAAGCATGATCGACGTCCAGCCCTTTTGGCCCCAACCGCCGGGCACCGGCCTGAAAACCGATGGCTCAGCCGCGGCCATCATCTCCTGCTGGTCGCGGTCGAGCTTGACGACGGCACGGCCGGCTTCGGGCAGCGACACGAAGATACGGTTGCGAACCCGGAAGTCAGCCTTGCCGAAATGCGATTTCTCGACCGTTTCGGGAAGATCGAGCGCCAGCTCTCGGGCCCTCGCAGTGTCCACGGCCGCCAAGCCCTCCTTCGCGCTCAGACCGATCCTTTTTCCGCCAGCACCATATAGTTGACGTCCATGTCCTTGGAGCGCTGCCAGCGGTCGGCGAGCGGATGGTAGATGACGCCCGTGCGGTCGATGACAGTCATGGCGGCGCTGCCGAGCGCCTTTTCCAGCTCTTCGGGCCGCACCAGCTTGCCGAACTGGTGGGTGCCGCGCGGCAGCCAGCGCAGCACGTATTCGGCGCCGATGATGGCGAGGCCGAGCGCCTTCAGCGTGCGGTTGATGGTGGCCACGAACATGATGCCGCCGGGCTTCACCATCTCGGCGCATTTGCCGACGAACAGGTCGATGTCGGCGACATGCTCGACCACTTCCATGTTGAGGATGACGTCGAATTTCTCGCCGGAATCGGCAAGGTCTTCCGCCGTCGTTGCGCGGTAATCCACCGTCACCCCGCCTTCGGCCGCGTGCAGCTTCGCCACCTCGATGTTGGTTGCCGATGCGTCGGCGCCGACCACTTCGGCGCCAAGCCTGGCCATCGGCTCGCACAACAGCCCGCCGCCGCAGCCTATGTCGAGGAAGCGCAGGCCTTCGAACGGCCGCGCCGCCCGCGGGTCACGACCGAAACGCGCCGCCACCTGGTCGCGGATATAGGCAAGCCGAACCGGGTTGAACTTGTGCAGCGGGCGGAATTTGCCGTTCGGGTTCCACCATTCGGCGGCAAGGGCTGAGAAGCGTTCGACTTCTCCGGCATCGATCGTCGATCGACGGGGCTCTGGCATGGGGCGGGTCTCCTAGAGCTCTTTTATTCGGGCGCAATTTCGGACGGAAAACCGGTTCCCACTTTTCCTGGAATTGCTTGGGAGCGATAGGAAGTCGGGTGTGAGGCCGGGAATGTCAAGGCAACAATTTTCCGTGCTGACACGGCGGCACGCTCTGTCAGGGGCATGTCAGCTGCCGAACGCCGCGATGAAACACGGTTGGCATGCCACGCGAAAGAGGGGCATCGTTTTTGAATTCGAATTCGACGGAGTGGATTCCATGACATTAACGCCAGCGTCGATTCTCTGGCGTCGGCTGGATGTGGAGGGCCACGATTCCTGCCTGCTTTCACAGGTCAAGGGCGGCTACTGCCTTAGCGGGCAGGCCATTTTCGTCCAGGACGACAAGCCATGCTGCCTGGCCTATGAGGTGGTCTGCGATGCTGGCTGGCAGACAAAGTCGGCGCGGGTCGATGGCTTTCTTGGCCTGCGCGCGCTGCGCTATGCGATCGAGCGCGCGGCCGACGGCCGATGGACCTTGAATGGTGAAATCCAGCGAGACGTCGCCGGCCTTGTCGATGTCGATCTTGGTTTCACGCCGGCCTCGAATCTGCTGGCGATTCGCCGCTTTGATCTCGACGTCGGGCAGGCGACGCCGGCTCCGGCGGCCTATCTGACCTTTCCCGAACTCAGGCTGACGCGCCTCGAACAGCGCTATAGGCGTCTTGATAAGGTTCGCTATGCCTATGCGGCCCCCCTTTTCGGCTACGACGACACCCTCGAGGTTTCGCCGACTGGTTTCGTGCTCGACTATCCTGGCCTGTGGACAAGAGTCGCCTGAGCTTGGCGGCCGTCGTGCACAATGAAGGGCGTCAGGTCGAGACCACGACCTCGGCATGCCCCATGTCGACGCTGGCGGGATCGATGGCTTGCATCGCCTCGCAATCGCCGATCTCGGCCATGATCCGCCCGGCGGCGGCGAGAGCCTGCTCGCGGCTCCGCCAGCGCACCACGTCGACCCAACCGCCATCATCCCGCCGGGCCAGGCAGCGGCTTACGAAACCCGGTTGGCGCGCCAGCCAGTCGCTGACCAGGCTGTTGCTGGCGGCAAAGCCCGCTTCGGTCCCGGGTTTGAGCCGAAAATTGACGATTTCCAGGGTCTCGGTCATTTCGTGTCCAGCACGTCGCGCAGTTTCGTTGCCAGTTGCTCGATGGTGAAGGGCTTGGCCAGGAAATGCACGTCGTGGTCGAGCACGCCGTTGTGGACCACGGCGTTCTTGGTGAAGCCGGTGGTGAAGATCACCTTCAGCTGCGGCAGGCGCGCCAGCGCTTCCTCCGCGAGCTTGCGGCCGTTCATCACCGGCATCACGATGTCGGTGAACATAAGTGCCACGCCCGGATTGTCCGCCAGTTTCTGCAAGGCTTCCTCGCCGCTGCCGGCATGGATGACGGTATAGCCGAGTTCGCGCAAGGCGTCCGTGGTTGAAGCGCGCACGCGGGCGTCGTCCTCGACAACGAGGACCGTCTCAGTGACTTCAGCGGGATTGTCGCCTCGGCCAGTGGGCAGAACAGCCTCTTCCGCACCGAAGAAACGCGGCAGATAGAGCTTGATCGTCGTGCCTTCGCCCGGTTCGGAATAGATCTTGACGTGGCCGCCCGACTGTTTAACGAAGCCGAACACCTGGCTCAGCCCCAAGCCGGTCCCCTTGTTGACCGGCTTGGTGGTGAAGAACGGCTCGAAGGCCCTCTCCATGACGTCTGCCGGCATGCCGGCGCCGGTGTCGCTGACCGCGATCATCACATACTGGCCGGCTTTGACCTCGGCATGGGTGGCGGCATAACTGTCGTCGAGATGGCTGTTGGCGGTCTCTATGGTCAGCTTGCCATTGTCGTCCATGGCATCGCGGGCGTTGACCGCCAGATTGAGGATGGCGTTCTCGATCTGGCTCGGATCGGCATGGGTTTTCCACAGGCCGCCGGCAAGCACGGTTTCGACGCGGATGGTTTCGCCGAGCGCCCGCCGCAATAGGTCCGACATCCCGGTAACCAGACGATTGGTGTCGACCACTTGAGGCGCCAGCGGCTGCTGGCGCGAGAAGGCGAGCAGCCTGGCAGTCAGATTGGCGGCCCGAGTCGCCGCGTCGACCGCGGCCTCGATGAATTTCGCGATGTCGTGCTCGCCGCGCGCGAGTTTGCGCTGGGCGAGGTTCATGGCACTGATGATCACCGCCAGCATGTTGTTGAAATCGTGGGCGATGCCGCCGGTCAGCTGGCCGACCGCTTCCATCTTCTGCATCTGGCGGATCTGCGATTCGGCCGTTTCGCGCGTCCGGATCTCGTTGCCGAGCTCGATGTTCTTGCGCATCAGCTCTTCCTGGGCGACAGCGACCTCGCGAAAACGGCGGCGCGACAGGCGGATTGTGTAGGCGCCAAGCAGGAAAATCGCCAGCAGAGCTGCGAACGAGCCGATACGCAGCCAGCTTTCGACCCGGTCGGTATGTTCGTCGCGGGCGGCGATGGCCGCGCCGCTGATGCGCCGGATCGTGTCCATGCTGGCCCGAATCTGCTCCATTGCGGTCTTGCCCTGGCCGCTGCGGACCAGTTCCAGCGCTTTTGCCGCGTTGCCGCTATCGTAGAGCGCAATCGTCTCAGCCAATTCAGCCTGCTTTTGTGAAAGCGCCTCCTTGATGCGATTGATCTGCTGGATGAGTTGGTCGTCCGGAGCGGTCATGCCGTCGATGCGGGCCAGTTGGCCCGGAATGGCCTCGATCGCGTGCCGATAGGGCTGGAGATAGGATTTCTCCCCGGTCAGGAGATAGCCGCGTTGGCTGGTCTCCGCCTCCTGCGCCAGCGACAGCAGGCCGGACAGCGATTCCTGGTACTCGATTGCCTCGCGCGCCGCCTCGCGATTGGCCCTCTGGCCCTCGACCAGCACCGCGCGCGTGCCGACGATCAACGCCAGCACGCCGAAGCCGACGAAAAGCGGCAGCGATTGCCATCGCATGGCACGTCGAAGACGAGCAATCATTTGATATGCTGGACCAAAAGGAGTTCCCCGCGGGCAGCATTTGGTAAGCGGCGGCGGGGCGGAACGCAATATGCCGTCGTCCTGAAGCCGGCAATCCGTGGCCAGCCTTGCGAAACGGTGATCATTTGGCTAAGGAGGCCGCGCATTCAGCGGTCGGCTTCTGTCGGGCGCTTTCTTCCCCTTTCGGCCCGGGCCGGCTTCAGTCAAAGGCATTTCGCTTCCATGGCGCGCATCGTGATGAAATTCGGCGGAACCTCCGTCGCCGACATCGCCCGCATCCGCAATGTGGCGCTTCACGTCAAACGCGAGGTTGATGCCGGCCATGAGGTGGCTGTCGTGGTTTCCGCTATGGCCGGCAAGACCAATGAACTGGTCGGCTGGACCCGCGAAGCCTCGCCGATGCACGATGCGCGCGAATATGACGCCGTCGTCGCCTCGGGCGAACAGGTCACCGCCGGCCTTCTGGCCATCACGCTGCAGAATATGGGCGTGCACGCCCGCTCCTGGCAGGGCTGGCAGATCCCGATCAAGACCGACAACGCACATGGCGCGGCGCGCATCCTAGACATTGACGGTGCGTTTTTGATCAAGCGTTTCGGCGAGGGTCAGGTGGCAGTCGTCGCCGGTTTCCAGGGCATCGGTCCGGACAACCGCATCGCCACGCTCGGCCGTGGCGGCTCCGATACGAGTGCGGTGGCCATTGCCGCCGCGGTCAAGGCCGATCGCTGCGACATCTACACCGATGTCGACGGCGTCTACACCACCGATCCGCGTATCGAACCCAAGGCGCGGCGGCTTAACAAGATTTCGTTCGAAGAAATGCTCGAAATGGCCTCGCTCGGCGCCAAGGTGCTGCAGGTGCGGTCGGTCGAGCTTGCCATGGTGCACAGGGTGCGTACCTTCGTGCGGTCGTCCTTCGACGATCCCGATGCGCCCGGAATGGGGGATTTGCTCAATCCTCCGGGAACGCTCATTTGCGACGAGGAAGAGATCGTGGAACAGCAGGTCGTCACCGGAATTGCCTACGCCAAGGACGAAGCGCAGATTTCGCTGCGCCGGGTCGGCGACCGCCCGGGCGTTGCCGCCGGCATTTTCGGCCCGCTGGCCGAGGCCAACATCAATGTCGACATGATCGTCCAGAACATCTCCGAGGACGGCAAGTTCACCGACATGACCTTTACCGTGCCATCCGGCGACGTCGACAAGGCGCTGGCCGTGCTCGAGCGCCTCAAGGCTCCGATCGGCTATGACGTCGTGCAGTCCGAGGCCGGCATGTCGAAGGTCTCGGTCATCGGCATCGGCATGCGCAGCCATGCCGGCGTCGCCGCCACTGCCTTCAAAGCGCTGGCCGACAAGGCCATCAACATCCGGGCCATCACCACCTCCGAGATCAAGATTTCGATACTGATCGACGGTCCCTACACGGAACTCGCGGTTCGCACTTTGCATTCCGTCTACGGTCTGGATAAGCAGTAGCGAGAACGATTTGAGTTGTTGCGTGTGCGCCGGTCGCAGTGGAAACTGCGGCGGGCAAAATGCCCATTGGAGAAGAAGCCGCGATGCGTGATACGGCCAGTGGCCCGCGCGTTCTGCTCAAACGGCTCCGCGAGCTCATGCAGGAGCCGCTGGAGCCGCAGGAGCGGCTTGACCGGATCGTGCGCGACATCGCCTCCAACATGGTCGCCGAAGTCTGCTCGCTCTATGTGCTGCGCGCCGATTCGGTGCTCGAACTCTATGCCACCGAGGGTCTGAACCCGAACGCCGTCCATCTGGCGCAGCTCCGCCTGGGTCAAGGCCTGGTCGGCACGATTGCCGCCAGTGCGCGGCCGCTCAACCTTTCCAATGCGCAGGAACACCCGGCCTTCGCCTACCTGCCGGAGACGGGCGAAGAGATCTACAATTCCTTCCTCGGCGTGCCGGTGCTCAGGGCAGGGCGCACGCTGGGCGTGCTCGTGGTGCAGAACAAGACCATGCGCCACTACCGCGACGACGAGGTCGAGGCGTTGGAAACCACCGCCATGGTGATCGCCGAGATGATCGCCACCGGCGATCTTGCCCGGCTGACGCGGCCCGGCCTCGAACTCGACCTGCGCCGTCCCGTCAGCTTCACCGGCCTGTCGTTCAACGAAGGCGTCGGGCTTGGCCATGTCGTGCTGCACGAGCCGCGCATCGTCGTCACCAATCTGTTCAACGAGGACAGCGAGGAGGAGGTCCGCCGGCTGCAGTCCTCGCTCGGCTCGCTCAGGCTGTCCATCGACGACATGCTGGAGCGGCGCGAGGTCGCCTTCGAGGGCGAGCACCGTGAGGTGCTCGAGGCCTACCGCATGTTCGCCAATGACAGCGGTTGGGTGCGCCGGCTGGAAGAGGCGATCCGCAACGGCCTGACGGCAGAAGCTGCTGTCGAGAAGGTGCAGAGCGACATGCGCGCCCGCATGCTGCACATGACCGATCCCTATCTGCGCGAGCGGATGAGCGATTTCGACGATCTCGCCAACCGGCTGCTGCGCCAGCTGATGGGGCGCGGGCCGGACGATGTCGCGGCTTCGCTGCCGAAGGACGCCATCCTGGTCGCGCGTTCGATGGGCGCGGCAGAGCTGCTCGACTATCCCAGGGACAAGTTGCGCGGCGTGGTGCTTGAGGACGGCGCCGCCACCAGCCACGTCGTCATCGTCGCGCGCGCCATGGGCATCCCGGTCGCCGGCCAGATGAAGGGCGCCGTTTCCATGGCGGAAAACGGCGATGCCATCATCGTCGACGGCGAGGAAGGCACCATCCATCTGCGGCCGCAGCCGGACCTCGAAGCCGCCTATGCCGAAAAGGTCCGCTTCCGGGCGCGCCGGCAGGAGGTCTACCGCGAACTGCGCAAGAAGCCGTCTGTGACCAAGGATGGCGTGCAAGTCGATCTGTTGATGAATGCAGGTCTCGCCGTCGACCTGCCGCAGCTGGCCGAAGCGGGTGCGGCCGGCATCGGCCTGTTCCGCACCGAATTGCAGTTCATGGTCGCCTCGACCTTCCCCCGCGCCGAAGCGCAGGAGAAACTCTACCGCGACGTGCTCGACGCGGCGCGCGGCAAACCAGTCACCTTCCGCACCATCGACATTGGCGGCGACAAGGTGCTGCCCTACTTCAAGGGCGCCATCCAGGAAGAAAACCCAGCGCTGGGCTGGCGGGCGATCCGCCTGACGCTCGACCGGCCAGGCCTGCTCAGAACCCAGATCCGCGCTCTGCTGAAAGCCTGCGGAGGGCGCGAACTGAAGCTGATGCTGCCGATGGTGACGGAACTCGGCGAAATCGCACAGGCGCGCGAAATCATCGACCGCGAGGTCAGGCATCTCTCGCGCTTTGCCCATCATCTGCCGACCAGCCTCAAGCTCGGCGCGATGTTGGAAGTGCCGTCGCTGCTGTTCCAGCTCGACGAATTGATGAAGGCGGTCGACTTCGTCTCGGTCGGCTCCAACGATCTGTTCCAGTTCGTCATGGCGGTCGATCGCGGCAACACGCAGCTGTCCAACCGCTTCGACACGCTGTCGGCGCCGTTCCTCAGGGTGCTGAAGCAGATTGCCGATGCCGGCGAACGCAACCACACGCCGGTGACGCTGTGCGGCGAACTGGCGGGAAAACCCATCTCGGCCATGGCGCTGATCGGCCTTGGCTACCGCTCGATCTCGATGTCGCCGGCCTCGATCGGCCCGGTCAAGGCGATGCTGACCGAACTGCCGCTGGAGGAATTGCAGGCCTTCTTTGCCGACAATCTGATGGCGCCGGCGCATGGGCTGCCGATGCGGGCGCTGCTGCAGGCCTTTGCCGACGACCGCTCCATCCCGCTATAGCATCAACCATGGTCAATCTTCCCCGCGAGCGTATGGATCAGGTCGTCAAGCGTTTCGAGATGCTCGAAGCGCAGATGTCGGCCGGCCCGGCGGCCGATGTCTATGTGAAGATGGCCTCGGAATATTCCGAGCTGCAGGACATGGTGGCCAAGGTCAGGGAATTGCGCTCAGCCGAACATGAGCAGGCCGACCTCGAAGCGATGCTTGCCGATAAAAGCACCGATGCCGAGATGCGGGCGCTGGCCGAGGCCGATCTGCCCGGGGTCGAGGAGCGCATCGAGGAACTGCAGAAGGACATCCAGATTCTGCTGCTGCCCAGGGATGCCGCCGACGACAAGAACGCCATCCTCGAAATCCGCGCCGGCACCGGCGGCGATGAGGCAGCGCTTTTCGCCGGCGACCTGTTTCGCATGTATGAGCGCTATGCTGCCGAGCGCGGCTGGCGCTTCGAGACGGTTTCGGCCAGCGACGGCGACGCCGGCGGCTTCAAGGAAATCATCGCCACCATTTCCGGCAAGGGGGTCTTTGCCCATCTGAAATTCGAATCCGGCGTGCACCGTGTGCAGCGCGTGCCGGCGACCGAGGCCAGCGGGCGCATTCATACCTCGGCGGCGACGGTGGCCGTACTGCCGGAAGCCGAAGAGGTCGATATCGACATTCGCGCCGAAGACATCCGCATCGACACGATGCGCGCCTCGGGTTCGGGCGGCCAGCACGTCAACACCACCGATTCGGCGGTGCGCATCACCCATCTGCCGACCGGCATCATGGTGGTGCAGGCTGAGAAGTCGCAGCACCAGAACCGGGCCAAAGCCATGCAGATCCTGCGCGCGCGGCTCTATGACATGGAGCGCAGCAAGGCGGACGAGGAGCGTTCCGAGGCGCGCAAATCACAGGTCGGGTCCGGCGACCGGTCGGAGCGCATCCGCACCTACAATTTCCCGCAGGGGCGCCTTACCGATCACCGCATCAACCTGACGCTCTACAAGCTCGATCGGGTGATGATGGGCGAGCTGGACGAGGTCATCAACGCGCTGATCGCCGACCACCAGTCGAAGCTGCTCGCCGATATCGGCCTCGATGGCTGATCATCTGCCCGGCACGCTCGGGCGGCTGCTGCGAGCAGCGCGGGAGCGGCTTGCCGCGGCCGGCGTCGCCGATTCGGCACTGGACGCCAGGCTGATCGTCGAACATTTTTCCGGTACTGACCGCACGCAGGCGATAGCCGAGCCGCAAAGGGCGGTCGACGTCGGTGCGCTCGCTGCAATCGATGCCGCCTTGCGGCGGCGCCTTGCCGGCGAACCGGTGCACCGCGTCCTCGGCTATCGCGAATTCTACGGCCTGCGTCTTGCGCTGTCCCCGGAAACGCTGGAGCCGCGGCCGGACACCGAAACACTGGTCGAGGCGATCCTGCCCTTTGCCAGCGAAACGGCCGAAAGGCTGGGGGAATGCCGTATCCTCGATCTTGGCACCGGCACCGGCGCCATTGCGCTGGCCCTGCTCAGCGCCGTTCCCGCCGCGACCGCCACCGGCGTGGATATTTCACAAGATGCGCTCACGACCGCGACCCGCAATGCCGAGCAACTCGGGCTGACTGGCCGGTTTGAGGCGCTCCACTCCGACTGGTTCGCAAAAGTTTGCGGCCGCTACCATGTAATTGCCGCAAACCCTCCCTATATACCTTCTGAAGACATTGGAAATCTGCAGGACGAGGTCCGCGATTTCGATCCGCGCAGAGCCCTTGATGGCGGTGTGGACGGTCTTGGCCCCTACAGGATCATCGCCGCCGAAGCGGCAGGGTTTTTGGAAGCACAAGGCAAGATTGCGGTCGAGATCGGCCACACGCAGCGCAATGAGGTCAAAGACATATTCGCGGCAGCCGGCTACAGGCTGGCCGAGGCATTTGTCGATCTTGGCGGAAACGACAGGGTTCTTATGTTTGAACAGGGAAAGCCTTGACGCAGTGCAAAAAAGCGCTTGGCAATGCCGGGGAATGCGGCTAGGGTCCGCCTTAACCGGATGAGACGAAGCAGGCAGTGCTCTTAGCGATTCGGTTTTCCTTGGAAATAGCTGCCTTCTTGCGCAAACGACGCCCAAGCTTCGAGCGGGAATCGTCCGGCAAGTGATGTAACCGGAACAGGATGACACGTGGCGCCAACGCAATTGATGCGGGCGAACGCCGGTGAAGAGACGAAACGGCTGGCTGCATGAGCGCCTCCGTTCGTGAAAGTTTTTCGAAAATTTCAAAATGAAGAGAGTCTAATGAGGCCACAACAGCAGAACAGGCGCATGCGCGGTCGCAACAACAATGGCGGCGGCGGCAACAACAATAACAACAATAACAACCGCAAGGGCCCAAACCCCCTGACGCGCAACTATGAGAGCAACGGCCCGGACGTGAAGATCCGTGGATCGGCTCAGCAGATCGCCGAAAAATACGCCACTCTGGCGCGTGACGCGCAAAGCTCCGGCGACCGGGTGATGGCGGAGAATTACCTCCAGCACGCCGAGCACTACAATCGCATTATTGCCGCCGCTCAGGCGCAGTTGCCGATCCAGAACCAGCAGCAGAATCGCGACGATTTCGACGACGACGAAGATCGGGACGATTTCGACAATGCCGGCAACGGCAATGGCGGCGAGACACAAGCTCCGCAGGCCAACCACGGCAACGGTCCGCAGCCGACGATCGAAGGCACGCCGGCCGAACTGGCATATGGCCAGGAAAACAGCCGCGAGAACAACAATGGCCGTGACAATAATGGCCGCAACAATAACGGGCGCGACAACAACGGCCGCAACCGTGACCGCCGCCCCAATGGCGGTTATGGCCAGAACGACCAGCGTGGCGACTATGCCCAACGCGGCGAGCACCAGCGCGGCGACCAGCAGCGCTTCACCGAAACCCCGGTGCAGGCGGAGGCCGTTTCCGCGGTTGGACCCGAAGCCGAGACCGGTTTCTCCGAGTCGGCGCCGCTGTACGAAAACCTGTCGCCGGCGGCCCTGGCCGCCCGTGCCGAACTCAATGAGGCCGCTGCCGAGAGCGGCGCAGCGCGTCGTCCTCGTCGCCCGCGCCGCCCGCGCACCAATGCCGATCCTGTCGGTGACGACCAGTCTGGTGGTGAACAGGTGGATGGCGCCAGCGAGACCGTTGCAGCCACCGAGGTGGATGCGGCGCCGGCTGAAAGCCCTACCGTCGACCCGTTCGTCGTCGACGCCAACAACTGACCGGACAAGACGGCAATCTTTGAAACGGCGGAGAGAAATCTCCGCCGTTTCCGTTTGCTTAGGTATGCAATATCCTGTGCCGCAAGTCTTGAGCGGCAATGGTTTGCGCCCCATATCTGGCGGGAACTGGACCCGGCTCCGATGAGCGGGTCCGTCACCGCAATCTGATCCGGTGCCGCAAAGCGGGCCGGTGATGGAAGGAGACAGATATGAACCTCGAGAAATACTCCGAGCGCGTCCGCGGATTCATCCAATCCGCCCAGACCATGGCGCTCTCGCGCAACCACCAGCAATTCACTCCCGAACACATGCTGAAAGTCCTCGTCGATGACGATGAGGGTCTGGCCGCCTCGCTGATCGAGCGCGCCGGCGGCAATGTCCGCGACGTCAAGCTCGGCGTCGAGACCGCACTCGAAGCCATGCCCAAGGTAGAAGGCGGCAATGGCCAGCTCTACCTGGCGCAGCCGTTGGCCAAGGTGTTTTCGACGGCCGAGGAATTGGCCAAGAAGGCCGGCGACAGCTTTGTCACCGTCGAGCGGCTGCTGCAGGCGCTGGCGATGGAGAAATCGGCCAAGACGGCCGATATCCTGGCCAAGGCCGGCGTCACCGCACAGGCGCTGAACCAGGTGATCAACGATGTCCGCAAGGGCCGCACCGCCGATTCGGCGAGCGCCGAACAGGCCTATGATGCGCTGAAGAAATACGCGCGCGACCTGACCGCCGATGCCCGCGCCGGCAAGCTGGACCCTGTGATTGGTCGCGACGACGAGATCCGCCGCACCATCCAGGTGCTGTCGCGGCGCACCAAGAACAACCCGGTGCTGATCGGTGAACCCGGCGTCGGCAAGACGGCGATCGCCGAAGGCCTGGCGCTGCGCATCGTCAATGGCGACGTGCCGGAATCGCTGAAGGACAAGCAATTGATGGCGCTCGACATGGGCGCGCTGATCGCCGGCGCCAAATATCGCGGCGAATTCGAAGAGCGGCTGAAGGCCGTGCTCAATGAAGTCACCGCTGCCGCTGGCGGCATCATCCTGTTCATCGACGAGATGCACACCCTGGTCGGCGCCGGCAAGGCCGATGGTGCCATGGACGCTTCGAACCTGTTGAAGCCGGCATTGGCGCGCGGCGAACTGCACTGCGTCGGCGCGACCACGCTCGACGAGTACCGCAAGCATGTCGAGAAGGACGCCGCCCTTGCCCGCCGTTTCCAGCCGGTTTTCGTCGACGAACCGACCGTGGAAGACACGGTTTCGATCCTGCGCGGCCTGAAGGAGAAATACGA
This sequence comes from Mesorhizobium sp. P171375, assembly GCF_057786075.1. Taxonomy (NCBI): domain Bacteria; kingdom Pseudomonadati; phylum Pseudomonadota; class Alphaproteobacteria; order Hyphomicrobiales; family Phyllobacteriaceae; genus Mesorhizobium; species Mesorhizobium sp. P171375. The sequence goes on along the minus strand of NZ_JBYNWF010000001.1, from coordinate 14,462 downwards.
GCAGCACCACAAGGTGCGCATCTCGGATTCGGCGCTGGTGGCGGCGGCAACCTTGTCCAACCGCTACATCGCCGACCGTTTCCTGCCGGACAAGGCGATCGACCTCGTCGACGAAGCCGCGTCGCGGCTGAGGATGCAGGTCGATTCCAAGCCGGAGGCGCTGGACGAGATCGACCGCCGCATCATGCAGCTCAAGATCGAGCGCGAGGCGCTGAAGGTCGAGAAGGACGAGGCGTCGAAGGATCGGCTCGCCCGGCTTGAAAAGGAGCTTGCCGGCCTCGAGGAGGAATCGACCGAGATCACCGCCAGATGGCAGTCGGAAAAGCAGAAGCTCGGGCTTGCCGCCGACCTGAAGAAACAGCTCGACGAAGCCCGCAACGAGCTTGCCATTGCCCAGCGCAAGGGTGAATTCCAGCGCGCCGGCGAGCTTGCCTATGGCAAGATCCCGGAGTTGGAAAAGAAGCTCCGGGAAGCCGAAGCCCAGGACGGCAAGGCCGGCATGGTCGAAGAGGTGGTCACACCCGATCACGTTGCCCATATCGTGTCGCGCTGGACCGGTATTCCGGTCGACAAGATGCTGCAGGGCGAACGCGACAAGCTGCTGCGCATGGAAGACGAGATCGGCAAGCGTGTCGTCGGCCAGGGCGAGGCGGTGCAGGCGGTGTCGAAAGCTGTGCGGCGCGCCCGTGCCGGCCTGCAAGATCCGAACCGGCCGATCGGCTCGTTCATGTTCCTCGGGCCGACCGGCGTCGGCAAGACGGAGCTGACCAAGGCGCTGGCGAGCTTCCTGTTTGACGATGAGAGCGCGATGGTGCGCATCGATATGTCGGAGTTCATGGAGAAGCACTCGGTCGCCCGGCTGATCGGCGCACCTCCTGGCTATGTCGGCTACGAGGAAGGCGGCGCGCTGACCGAAGCGGTGCGGCGCCGGCCCTATCAGGTCGTGCTGTTCGACGAGATCGAGAAGGCGCACCCCGATGTCTTCAACGTGCTGCTGCAAGTGCTCGACGACGGGCGGCTGACCGACGGCCAAGGCCGTACGGTCGACTTCCGCAACACGCTGATCATCATGACGTCGAACCTCGGCGCCGAATATCTGGTCAATCTCGGCGAAGACCAGGATGTCGATGCCGTGCGTGACGAGGTGATGAGCGTGGTGAGAGCCTCGTTCCGGCCGGAGTTCCTCAACCGCGTCGACGAGGTGATCCTGTTCCACCGGCTGCGCCGGCAGGATATGGGCCGCATTGTCGAGATCCAGCTCAAGCGGCTGGAAAGCCTGCTTGTCGACCGCAAGATCGCGCTGTCGCTCGATCAGGAATCGATCGACTGGCTGGCGGCCAAGGGCTACGACCCGGCCTATGGCGCGCGGCCGCTGAAGCGGGTGATGCAGAAGGACCTGCAGGATCCGCTGGCGGAGAAGATCCTGCTCGGCGAGATTCTCGACGGTTCGACCGTCAAAGTGACCGCTGGGTCCGACCGGTTGAATTTCCGCTCGAAGCCCACTGTGGTGGCGACTGAAGCCGCAGCCTGATCAATACGCCGCGCGTCCCGAACGGACGCGCGGCGTTTTCTTGTGAATTCGCGGGGGGCGCACATGACGCTGGACGACTACAACAGCCTATGCGCCTCGCTGCCGCAAACGACTCATGTCGTGCAGTGGGGTGGCGCGCATGTCTGGAAAGTCGGCGGCAAGGTCTTTGCCATCGGCGGCTGGAATGATGGCGGCCAGCTTTTCGTCACCTTCAAATGTTCCGAAATGGCCTATGACATTCTGAAGGACCAGCCCGGCTGCCGGCCGGCGCCGTACCTCGCTTCGCGCGGCATGAAATGGATCCAGCGTCAGACAAGCCAGAGCATGGATGATGATGCGCTGAAGGACTATCTCGGCGAAAGCCATCGCCTCGTTGTCCTCAAGCTGACGAAACAGACGCGCAAGGAATTGGGCCTGTAGCGACCTTGAAATCCGCCATCTTCATGCCCGGTTCATGTTGGAAAGCTTATGTTCTGGTTTGCTGGCGAAGGGGTTTGCCTGCAGGCTTTTGACGGTCAGGGCGTTGCTTGCGCATCCAAACGGTGGCGAGAGCGTTCTGAAGGGATACTGCCGGGGCGGCGGCAATTACGGACCGGAGAGTTTGACCACCATGTTCCGCACGATCTTTGCCTTTTCGGTGCTCGCCGCCGGGCTGCTTGCGTCGAGCGCCATGGCATCGCCGACGGTGGATAACGCACTACCGGTTGTTCGCGCTGCCGATAGCGGCGGCATCGTGCTTGCCCAGGACGGCAATCTCGACATCTATTACGACGCCAGGGGCAACCGCGTCATCGTCGATGCCGACACCGGCAAGGTCATCGCCATCCAGCCGCCGCAGACCAGGCTGGACCGCCGTGCGCTGCGCCGCCAGATGCGGGCGCGCGAACTCGGACGCGCACCGGTCGAGGATGACGACCGTTATTATCTCGATGATCCCGAGGACATGGCGCGTTTCCGCCGCAGGCAATTGGAAGAGCAAGGCAGGGTCATCATCCCACCGGCCGACGACTACGATCCTGACAGTGACAATTCGGTGGACGCCTATCCGGCGGCGCCACAGGATGACGCCAATGATAGCGACATTTATCCGGAAGCACCGATGTCTGCCGAGCCGCGCCCCGTCAAGCGCCAGCCACTGAACGAAGCCTCGATCGACCCCGCCGAACCGGCGGCACCCGGCGACGAGGCCGCTCTGCCGCCCAGGAGCGATGGCGGCAAGACTGTCGTCGATCCCTCGCTTTCACTCGGTGCGCGCCAGGATGTGGCTGCCTTGCAGGTGCTGCTCGACCGCGCCGGCGCCTCGCCCGGCGTCATCGACGGGCGGTTCGGCTCCAATGTCGACAAGGCGCTGGCCGCCTACAATCAGATCACCGGCAGCAATCTGCGCTCCACCGACGCCGTCGGCATCCAGGCAGCGCTGGCGCAAACCGGCGGCGATGCTTTCGCCAACTACACGATCACGCCGGAGGACGCGGCCGGTCCTTATGTCGCCTCGATACCGGAAGATTACAGCCAGAAGGCGCAGCTCGACCGTATGGCCTACACCTCCGTCACCGAAGCCTTGGCCGAGCGCTTCCATATGGACGAGAACTACCTGAAGGGGCTCAATCCCGAGGCCGACTTCAATCGCCCCGGCACCATCATCAAGGTCGCCAATTTCGGCAGGCTGGTGGCAACGCCGGTTGCCCGCATCGTCGCCGACAAGGACAAGAAGCAGGTGTTTGCCTATGATGCCGCCGGCAAGCTGGTCGCAGCCTATCCCGCCACCATCGGTTCAGCCGACACGCCGTCGCCAACCGGCACCCATACGGTGTCGCGGGTCGCGCTCGATCCGAACTACACCTACAACCCCAGCATCAATTTCAAGCAGGGCCAGAACGACAAGATCCTAACCATTCCGCCCGGCCCCAACGGTCCGGTCGGTTCGGTGTGGATCGCGCTGGACAAGCCGACCTACGGCATTCACGGCACGCCCGATCCCTCCAAGATCGGCAAGACCGAAAGCCATGGCTGCGTGCGCCTGACCAATTGGGATGCGCGCGAACTGGCCAAGCTCGTCTCGCCGGGCGTCACGGTGGAATTCGTCGGCGGACCAACAATCGCGGATGTCGGCGGGACCTCAACCGACGAGTTTACGCAGCAGTGAGGCGCGCGGCGCGGCGGCATAGATGAGCTGTACCAGCAGGATGAAACCGATGCTGAGCAGCGGCGTGATCAGGCACAGCGCCGCGCCGGCCGCCCACAGCGCCTGTGCCTTGACGATACGATTGTAGACCGTGCGCCGCGCTTCAGCGTCCACATCCTCGGCGATCATGCCGTTCCCGTCGGCATACCACCAGCTTGCGAACAACGTCACGCCCAGCATCAACAGGTTCAGCCAGTAGACGATCACCGCGGTTCGGAACTCGAGGAAGTCAGCCAGCAGGTCGGTCGAGAACGGCAGCAAGGCGATGAAGGCGAGAAAACACAGGTTCAGCGTCGCCAGCCGCCGATCTGACCTGGCGATCAGCCCGTGCTGCGCCTGCTGGCCGAACCAGAAGATGGTCAGCGTCAGGAAGCTCAGCGCATAGGTCAGGAAGCGCGGCGCCAGTGCTGCGATCGCCGAAAGCAGCTCGCCCTCGGAGTGGACCATTTCGTGTGCCGGCACGCGAATCTCAAGCACGATCAGGGTAAGCGCAATGGCAAAGACACCATCGGTGATGCCGACGACGCGCCCGCGCGCCTCTACCGATGGTTCCAGCGGTCGTTTCATGCGGCTTCCCCTTGCTTTGCACGTTGCAAGAACTTAACACGCGCCATGTGCCGGTTGCATCCATTGAGGCGCGGTTCCTGCCCATGCGGTCAGGTCGATCTGGTTTCAAGGACTGCGAAGCCCTGGCTGGTTGTTGCCAGGGCATCGGAAGTCTAAGCAGGCTCTCATGAAGTCTCCGAGCGAAGCTGCAGCAATCCCCCTGACCGGCTCTCTTGCCAATGGTTCGTTTTGTCCGCCGGCGCAGCGCAAATTCGTGCTGGTCGCGGCGATCCTGGCGTCTGCGCTCGGCTTCATCGACGGGTCGATCCTGGCCATCGCCATGCCGGCGATGCGCGTTGACCTCGGCGCCAGCCTGGCCGAGGCGCAATGGATTTCTAACGCCTACGCGTTGACGCTGTCGGCGCTGATCCTGGCCGGGGGCGCCGCCGGCGACCGATTTGGCCTCAGACGCGCCTTCGTCGCCGGCATTGCACTGTTCATCGTCGCATCGCTTGCCTGCGCGGTGGCGCCGAATGCACTGGTGCTCATTGCCTTTCGCGCCATTCAGGGCATCGGCGCTGCGATCATGGTGCCGGGCAGCCTCGCCATCATCGCCAAGGCCTATCCGAAGAAGGAGCGCGGCCGGGCGATCGGCATCTGGGCTGCCGCCTCGGCGCTGACGACGGCGCTCGGCCCGGTGCTGGGCGGCTTCGTCCTGTCGGCCTTTGGCGGCGGCATCTGGCGGGCGATCTTCGCCGTCAACCTGCCGTTCGGGCTGATCTCGATCTATCTTCTTCTGGCCAAAATTCCCGCTGATGCGCCAACAGAGAAGCGAAGCCTCGATCTTGGTGGCGCAGCGCTTGCCACCCTTGCCTTCGGGGCGCTGGCCTACGGACTGACCGCGATGAGCGCCGAAGGCGGCGGGCTGATGTCGGGGCCGAGCATCGCCGCCGGCGCGCTGCTGCTCGTCGTCTTCATCGTCTTCGAGCTTCGGCAGCGCGTGCCGATGATCGACCTTAAGCTGTTTCGGATCGGCGCCTTTGCCGGCGCCAACGTCGCCACCTTCTTCCTCTATTTCGCGCTTTCGGCCAATTTGTTCTACCTGCCGATGCTGTTGATTGCCGGGTGGGGGCTGAGCACCAAGGAGGTCGGCTTCATCTTCTTGCCGCTGTCGGCGTCGATTGCGTTGCTGTCGGGTCCTGTCGGCCAGTGGTCTGACCGGATAGGTCCGCGATTCCCGATCGCCAGCGGCTGCCTGGTCGTCGCCGTCGCTTTTGCCGGGCTCGCCTTGCTCACCCATGCCGGCATGCACAATTTCTGGACCGGCACCTTTCCGCTGATGGCGGTGATGGGGCTTGGCATGGCGCTGGTGGTGTCGCCGCTGTCGACGGCGATCATGACGGCGGTCGAGGACAAGGACACGGGGGCTGCGTCGGGCATCAACAATGCTGTCTCGCGCATTGGCGGACTGATTGCTGTGGCGGCGATGGGGTCGCTCGCGGCCTGGGTCTATTCGACGATGCTCGACACCAGCGTCAGGCCTGGTATTCCGGGGTTCGGCGAACCGGCATTGGCCGACCTGGCGCCCGAACTTGATGCAACACGGCTCGCCGCCAGCGATGCGGCGTTTGCGGCCGTGTCGACGGTGACGGCGCTGCTTTGCCTGCTTGCTGCCATTATCGCCTGGGCGACCGTTTCGGGGCAAAAGCTGCCCTGGTCACGAGCCGAAGAGAATCAGTCGACCTGATTCGGGGCAATCTGATTCGGCGACTAACTCATTCGCAGCACGAAGGCTCAGCCTTCGATCTTGGCGCTGGCGACCTTCAGCGAATTGCTGTCTTCCTGCTTGAGCAGGTCGTCGATGCGTTCGCGTTCGCGCTTGAAGGCGACCAGGTCGTCGCCTTTCAGAACCTTGCCGACCGGCAGGCGCACGCGCATCGGGTCGACCTTGGTGCCGTTGACGATCAGCTCGTAGTGAAGATGCGGACCGGTGGAGAGGCCGGTCTGGCCGAGGAAGCCGATGGTCTGGCCCTGGCGGACATGAACGCCCGGCTCGATGCCTTTGGCAAAGGCGCTCTGGTGATTGTAGGACGTTTCGTAGCCATTGGCATGGCGGATGATGATCTGCTTGCCGTAGCCGCCGGCCCAGCCGGCCTTCTCGACGACACCGTTGCCGGCAGCAATGATCGGGGTTCCGATGGGGGCTGACCAGTCGACGCCGGTGTGCATGCGGACATAACCGAGGATCGGATGCCGGCGGGCGCCGAAGCCGGAGCGGAATTTTCCGGCGGGCAGGGGATTGCGCAGCAGGAACTGCTCGGCGCTCGAACCATCCTCGTCGAAATAGTCAGTCGAGCCGTCCTGCATCTGGAAGCGGTAGAAATTTCGCGTCTGGCCGCCGAAGGTCGACGAGACATAGAGAAGTTCCAATTCGTCGGAGGCCTGGTCGTCGCCGTCCGGCTGCGAGAACAGCACGTCGATGCGGTCCGACGGATTGAGTCTCGATTGAAAGTCCACGCCGGAGGCCAGGAGCTTGACCAGTTGCTGGGTCAGCTTCTTAGACATGCCATAGGAATAGGCGGCGCGGTAAATGCCGTCATAGACGTTCGGCAGATTGCCGCGCACCACCACCGGCGTGGAGGAATCGTCAAACGCCGTCAGCAATTCGGGATTCGGTTCGGGTTCCTGCGCCGGCACATA